>NZ_ML769303.1:149978-465009 GCF_009720385.1 Catellatospora vulcania
GAGCTGGGGGGTGGGGCGTCGTGGCCAAACCGCGGGGGCCCCGCCGCACCCCCGGGGTCCCGGGGGGCCGCCCAGCCCTGCTGGATCAGGCAAGGCCGTTCTTGATCGCGGTGATGAGCTCACCGTTGGACGTGTCGCCGAACAGCTCCCAGAAGAACGCGCCGGCCAGGCTCTGGTTCTTGGCCCAGGTCATCTTGCCCTGGATGGTCGCCGGGGTGTCGTAGCCCCACCACTGCCCGTTCTTGAAGCAGTAGGCGGTGCCGCCGACGGTCCCGTTGGCCGGGCACGAGGTCTTGAGCACGTGGTAGTCCTCGTTGCCGGCCTCGTAGGTGCCCGGGGCCGCGCCGGTGGCCGAGCCGCCGGGGGCGGCCTGGGTGACGCCGGTCCAGCCGCGGCCGTAGAAGCCGATGCCGATGAGCAGCTTGCTGGACGGAACGCCCTTGCTCTTCAGCTTGGCGATGGCCGCCTCGGTGCAGAAGCCCGCCTGCGGGATGCCCGCGTAGCAGTTCAGCGGCGAGTGCGGGGCGGTCGGGCCCTGCGCCGCGAAGGCGCCGAAGAAGTCGTACGTCATCGGCATGTACCAGTCGACGTACTGGGCTGCGGCGCCGTAGTCGGTGGCGTCGAGCTTGCCGCCGTTGCTGCCGTCCGCGGTGATCGCGGCGGTGACCAGGTTGCCCGCGCCGAAGCGGCTGCGCAGGGCCTGCACCACGTTGCGGAAGGCCAGCGGGCCGCTGCTGTCGCAGGACAGACCGCAGGCGTTCGGGTACTCCCAGTCGATGTCGATGCCGTCGAACACGTCGGCCCAGCGCGGGTCCTCGACCAGGTTGTAGCAGCTGTTCGCGAACGCGGTCGGGTTCGCCGCGGCCTGGGTGAAGCCGCCGGACCAGGTCCAGCCGCCGAACGACCACACGATCTTGATGTTCGGGAACTGCTTCTTCAGCTTGCGCAGCTGGTTGAAGTTGCCGCGCAGCGCGCCCGCGTCCCAGGTGTCGGCGACGCCGTCGACGCTCTCCGCCGCGGAGTAGGCCCGGTCGTAGTCGGTGTACGAGTCACCGATCACGCACTGGCCGTTGGTCACGTTGCCGAACGCGTAGTTGATGTGCGTCAGCTTCGCGGCCGAGCCGCTGCTCACGATGTTCTTCACGTGGTAGGCACGCTGGTACTGCGCCCAGTTGGTGAAGTAGCCGATGACCTTCTTGCCCGGGGTCGGGTTGGTCGGGCTGCTCGACGGGCTCGGCGGGGTGCTCGGCGACGCGCTCGGCGAGGTGCTGGGCCGGGGCGACGGCGAGGCGCTCGGGCTGGTGCCGGGCGTGGTCGGCACGACCGACGGGCTGGCGCCGGTGGCGCAGTTCGCGCCGTTGACGGTACAGGCGGTCGGCTGGCCGGAGCCCGCCGTCACGAACCCGAACGAGGCGCTGCCGCCGGCCGGGATGGAGGCGTTCCAGGTGCCAGTGGCGGTGCGGGTCTGGCCCGAGCCGGTCAGGTTGGCGTCCCAGAACGAGCTGACGGTGGTGCCCGCGGGCAGCGTGAACACGAGCGTCCACGTGGCCGCCGCGCTGGTGCCGTTGGTGATCGTGTACTTGCCCTCGGCGCCACTTCCCCAGTTGGAGGTCTGGGTGTAGGAGGCGGTGACGGTGCCGGCCGCGTTCGCCATGGTGACGGCGCCGATGGAACCGGCGACGACCATGGCTGCAGTGGCGGCTATCAGGCGGGCCCGTGTTCTGAGCATGGCTCTCCCTTAATGATTGACACCTATCCCCCCGATGCGGCCAAACATTAAGTTAACTTTCCTTAAAATGGAAGAGCGTTTACCTAAAAGGTCCTTTAAGGTGCTCTGAGCAGCGGTTTCAGGCCGCGTTGGTGATCTCCACTCCGGACTCGCGGAGCGCGGTCAGCGCGAGCTCCGTCGATTCCGGGGCGACGCCGGCGGTCAGGTCGAGCAGCACCGTGGTCGCGAAGCCCTCCCGGGCCGCGTCGAGCGCGGTCGCGCGTACACAGTGGTCGGTGGCGATGCCCACCACGTCCACCTCGGTCACGTCGCGCATGCGCAGCCAGGCCGCCAGCCCGATGCCGCTGCTCTGCCCCTCGAACCCGGAGTACGCCGCGGCGTACTCACCCTTGAGGAAGATCGCCTCGATCCGGTCGGTGTCCAGCGCGGGGTGGAACTGCTCGCCGAAGGTGTCCGCCACGCAGTGCACCGGCCAGCTGCTGGAGAAGTCCGGCGGATTGCCGAAGTGGCCACCCGGGTCCTGGTGGTGGTCCTTGGTCGCGACGATGTGGTCCCAGCGGCGCGGCGAAGCGCCCTCGTCCGCGGCCAGGTGCGCCGAGACTCCGGCCGCCACCGCCGCCCCGCCCGCCACCGGCAGCGAGCCGCCCTCGCAGAAGTCGTTCTGCACGTCGACGATGATCAGTGCGCGGGCCATAGCCGCCTCCCCGGACAGACAACGGTGGTGCCTTCCACCGCCCATCATGCTGCTCCGGTCACGGCCGTCCCGCAACGATCACGTGGCGGTGGTCACCGTCACCGGCACAGCCGGGTCCCCGGCGGACAGCTTCAGGCCCTCCCACGGGATCGTGATCAGACAGTCGCGCAGGTGGGCCCGGCTGTCGGCCAGGGTAGGCAGGTCCGCGGCGAACTCGCCGCCGCGCACGAACGGGCGCTGCAGCAACCGGTCGCCGGGCTGTGCCGGGGGAGTCGCCAGCTGCGCGAGCACGATCTCCTCGACCGCGGTGCCGGTCGGCTTGTGCCGGCGGTACGCCGTCTTGCGCCCGCCGACGGTGGCCTTGTTCTCGGAGCGCTTCACCACCGGGCGGCCGTCCACTTCGACCAGCTTGTAGACCAGGCCCGCGGTCGGCGCGCCCGAGCCGGTCACCACCGCGGTGCCCGCTCCGTACACGTCGACCGGCTCGGCGGCCAGGGCGGCGATGGCGTACTCGTCGAGGTCGCCGCTGACGACGATCTTCACGTCCGGCGCGCCCAGCTCGTCGAGCAGCGTGCGCGACTGGGCCGCCAGCACCGACAGGTCGCCCGAGTCGATGCGCACCGCGCGCAGGCCGGGCCCGGCGACCGCGATCGCGTTGCGGATGCCCTGGCTGATGTCGTACGTGTCGACCAGCAGCGTGGTCTGCTCGCCCAGCGCCGCGACCTGCGAGGCGAACGCGGCCTTCTCGTCGTCGTGCAGCAGGGTGAAGGCGTGGGCTGCGGTGCCCGCGGTCGGGATGCCGTAGCGAAGTCCCGCGGCCAGGTTCGAGGTCGAGGCGAAGCCGGCCAGGTAGGCGGCGCGGGCGGAGGCCACCGCGGCCTCCTCGTGCGCGCGGCGCGAGCCCATCTCGATCAGCGGGCGGCCCCGGGCCGCGGTGACCATGCGGGCCGCGGCGGCGGCGATCGCGCAGTCGTGGTTGAGGATCGACAGGATCAGCGTCTCCAGCACCACACACTCGGCGAACGTGCCGGTCACCGTGACGATGGGGGAGCCGGGGAAGAAGAGCTCGCCCTCGGCGTACCCGTCGAGGTCGCCGCGGAAGCGGTAGTCGGTCAGCCAGGCCGCCGTCTGCTCGTCGACGACGCCCTTGTCACGCAGGAAGTCGACCTCGTCCGGGTGAAATCTGAACTCGGCGAGCTGCTCCAGCAGGCGGCCGGTCCCGGCGACCACGCCGTAGCGGCGGCCCTGCGGCAGCCGCCGCGCGAAGACTTCGAAGACGCTGCGGCGGTGGGCAGTGCCGTCGCGCAGCGCTGCGCTGATCATGGTCAGCTCGTAGTGGTCTGTCAGCAGACTCGGCGCCCCAGCATGCATCCCCACACCCTATGGCCTAGCCCGATCTTGTGCGGTGTCCCCCGTGCGCCGTGGTCGTGGCCTGGCCGCGGCCGATCCCCACAAGATCGTTTGAAGCTCGTCAGGACGGCACTTCCTCGTGCCTGTGTGTTGCCCGAATCAACTCGTAGGATGGGGGACGTGACCGCCGCCCCACAGACAGTTCCGGTTGATAAACCGGACATAGACGAAGCGTCGGAATTCGCCCGACCCTGGGTCACCATCGTGCACAACGATCCGGTGAACCTGATGAGCTACGTGACCTGGGTTTTCCAGCAGCTCTTCGGTTACAGCAGGGACAAGGCCGAACTGCTGATGCTCGACGTGCACCAGAAGGGCCGTGCCGTCGTCTCGGCGGGGGCCCGCGAGCGCATGGAGCACGACGCCAGCAGGCTGCATACGTACGGCCTGTGGGCCACGGTCGACCGACAGTGAGCGAGCGCGCATGACGATCTTCCGCAGAGTCGGCGCGGAGTGCGTGGCGGACTTTCGCGAGGACGAGGTACGGGTGCTGCGCAAGGTCGCCGAAGAGGTCGTCGGTCTGCTGACCGACGGCTTCGACCGCGAGGACCCCGTCGTCGGGAGACTGTTCCCCGACGTGTACCCCGAGGACGTCAAGAACTCCGCCGAGTTCCGGCGCTTCACCGAGGGCGACCTGAAGACCGCGAAGATCGACCAGGCCGGCGCGGTGCTGGCCGGGCTGCCCGAGGCCGGCAAGGGCGAGGTGCGCCTCGACACCGAGTCCGCCGAGGCGTGGCTGCGGGCCATCAACGACGCCCGGCTCGCGCTCGGCATCCGGCTGGAGCTGACCGACGACACGGTGGTGGAGTACGAGCTGGAGGAGGCGCTGGAGCAGGACGCCGGCTCGGCGCGGGTGTTCCAGCTCAGCGTCTACTCGTACCTCGGCTACCTCCAGGAGTCCCTGCTGGAGGCCGTCATCGGCGCCGACTTCCGGCGCTGACGCGCTGCATGGCGCGGGTCACAGGGCTGTTCGCGGACGGGTGCGGATCGGTAGGCTGGTCGCCGTGCTGACCATCCACAGGGAGATCATCGAGGCGATCGTCGCCCACGCCCGCCGGGACCACCCGGACGAGGCCTGCGGTGTCGTCGCCGGTCCCGTGGGCTCGGACGCGCCGGCGCGGCACATCCCGATGGAGAACGCCGAGCGTTCCACCACGTTCTACCGCTTCGACTCGACGGAGCAGCTGCGCGTGTGGCGGGAGATGGACGACCTCGACGAGGAGCCGGTGGTGATCTACCACTCGCACACGGCGACGGAGCCGTACCCCTCGCGCACCGACATCTCCTACGCGGGCGAACCGAACGCCCACTACCTTCTCGTCTCGACCCGCGACCCGCAGACCGCGGAGATCCGCTCGTTCCGCATTCTGGACGGGCAGGTGTCCGAAGAGCCGGTCCAGCTCGTTGGTGAGAGTATGGACGCCATGCGGAGCTACGAGGAGAACGGCGACCCGCACGCCGTGCAGTCGTTCATGTTCGGGCAGAGCCCGGCGGCGGTGGACTACGAGTGTCAGCGCTGAGCTGATCTCGCGCTTGGTCCCGACTACCGTCCGTTCGACTTTTCTTCTTTCAGGAGTTCTCTGCCATGGCCATCGACGTTCGCATCCCCACCATCCTGCGCTCCTACACGGGTGGCGCGAAGGCCGTCACCGGTGCCGGTGACAACCTCTCCGAGCTGCTCGCCAACCTCGACGGCACGTACCCGGGCCTGCGCGGCCGGCTGATCACGCCCGAGGGCGGCCTGCACCGCTTCGTGAACATCTACGTCAACGACGAGGACGTGCGCTTCCTCGGCTCGCTCGACGCCAAGATCAGCGACGGTGACACCGTCACCATCCTGCCGGCCGTCGCCGGTGGCGCCTTCGGCCTCGCCGCCGCGGCCGCCGTCCTCGGCCGCTGACCTTTCCCCGCCGCGACGATCTCGCGCGCAACCGTGGGTGAACGCGCCGGTGGGGCGTTCTCGCCGGTCCGCTCAGGCGGGCCGGCGGGACGACCCGCCGGCGTGGCCCGTTCCGGGCACCCGTCGGCGGCTCGTGTGCGATCGTCGCAGGCGACCTGCGCGAACGGAGCTGATCATGGCGCGTTTTGATTCACTGCTCGACGTCTGCGGGGACACGCCGCTGATCGGGCTGCCCCGGCTCAGCCCGGCCGTGCCGCAGGGCGCGCCGCCGGTGCGCCTGTGGGCCAAGCTGGAGGACCGCAACCCGACCGGCAGCGTCAAGGACCGGGCCGCCATGTACATGGTGCGCGCGGCCGAGGCCGACGGGCGGCTGCGCCCCGGGGCCACGATCCTGGAGCCGACCAGCGGCAACACCGGCATCGCGCTGGCCATGGTGGCCAAGCTGCGGGGTTACCGGCTGGTCTGCGTGATGCCGGAGAACGTCTCCACCGAGCGCGTCCAGCTGCTGCGCATGTACGGCGCGGAGATCATCTTCTCGCCGGCGGCGGGCGGCTCGAACCAGGCCGTGGCCACGGCGAAGCAGATCGCGGCCGAGCACCCCGACTGGATCATGCTGTACCAGTACGGGAACGAGGCCAACGCCCGCGCCCACTACGAGACCACCGGGCCCGAGCTGCTGCGCGACCTGCCCACGCTGACCCACTTCGTGGCCGGCCTGGGCACCACGGGCACGCTCATGGGCACCGGCCGCTACCTGCGGGAGAAGAACCCCGACATCCAGATCATCGCGGCGGAGCCCCGCTACGGCGAGGTGGTGTACGGCCTGCGCAACATCGACGAGGGCTACGTGCCCGAGCTGTACGACGCGTCCGTGCTGACCCGGCGGTTCTCCGTCGGCACCCGCGACGCGGTGCTGCGCACCCGGCAGCTCGTCGACGTCGAGGGCCTGTTCGTCGGCTTCTCCACCGGCGCCGTCGCGCACGCCGCCCTCGCGGTGGCCCACGAGGCCGCCAAGAACGGCCGCGCCGCCGACGTAGCCTTCCTCGTCGCCGACGCCGGCTGGAAATACCTGTCCACCGGCGCCTACACCGGCACCCTCAACGACGCCGAAACCGCCCTCGAAGGCCAGCTCTGGGCCTGACCGCCGCGCCGCCGCCGACCGCGTTCATCATGAACTTGTGGACGTGTTCGACGGCGTGTCGCCACCTGGCGCCGTGATCGAAAAAGAGCCCGACCGGGTTGACCGGTCGGGCTCTTTCGTGTTCGTGAGTGCCAGGGATTCAGAGGGTGGTGTAGGCGAGGGTGATGTTCGTCAGGAGGAGGAAGGTGGAGATGGTGAAGAGGATGAGGGGGAGGCGGAAGCGGTGGATCGCGGCGAAACCGGCGGCGATCGCGACGATGCCGAGCACTCCGATGGTCAGGGCGGTGGGCGCGTACCAGGTGGGCACGTCGAGGTTCGTGGCCAGCGCGACGGCCAGGCGGCCGCCGGGGATCAGGCCGAGGAAGCCCAGCGCGGCGGCCCAGGCGCACAGGCCCAGCAGCCGACCGGTACGCGGGGACGGGTCGTCCTCGCCGGGCAGCCGGAACCGCGACGTCACGGCGGTGCGCAGCCCGGTGCCCGCGCCGTCCTGGTCGTCGGGTGCGGTGCGCGCCGACGGCATGGCGGCAGGCTCGTCACTGGCAGTGCCCGGCGGGTTGCCGGCGGTGCCGGCCGGCGCCGCCGTGGCGAGGACGCCGTCGGCGTCGCGCTCGGAGTTCGACTCAGTACGCACTGTGCTCGCCAATCCTCTGCCTGACCTGCCCGTTGATCGGGCCGTGCACTGAGTGCAACGGTCTTCGGCGACGGTCCGTAACGGCAGGCTGATTACCGTGTCACGTTCGCGACATCTCGGAACGGACCGTTCCCCTGAAGGGGGGTTGGCCAAGTAGGCTGCGCAGCGTGACGGACGCGCCGATCGGCATCTTCGACTCGGGGGTCGGTGGGCTGACGGTGGCCCGCGCCATTCTCGACCAGTTGCCTCATGAACGCGTCGTCTACATGGCCGACACGGCACACGTGCCGTACGGGCCCAAGCCACTGGCCGACGTGCGCGCCTACGCCCTCGACTGCTTGGACGCCCTCGTCGAGCGCGGCGCGAAGATGCTGGTCATCGCCTGCAACACCGCCTCCGCCGCCTGCCTGCACGACGCGCGCGAGCGTTACGCCGTGCCCGTCGTCGAGGTGATCCGCCCGGCCGTGCGACGTGCCGTGGCCGCCACGCGCAACGGCAGGGTCGGTGTCATCGGCACCACGGCTACGATCAACTCAGGGGCGTACCAGGACTCGTTCGCCGCCGCGCCGCACCTGTCGGTGACCGCGGCGGCCTGCCCGCAGTTCGTCGGGCTGGTGGAGCGGGGAGTGACGTCCGGCCGGGCGCTGCTCGGCCTGGCCAGCGCCTACCTGGAGCCGCTACAGCGGGCCCAGGTGGACACGCTGGTGCTGGGTTGCACGCACTATCCGCTGCTCACCGGTGTGATCAGCCTCGTGATGGGGGATCAGGTGACCCTGGTGTCGAGCGCGGACGAGACCGCACGCGACGTCTACCGCGTCCTCGTGGAGCGCGACCTGCTGCGCCCGGACGACGCCCCGACTCCCGCGCACGAGCTGCTGTGCACCGGAGACCAGGAGATCTTCGACCGGCTGGCGAAGCGGTTCCTCGGATCCGCGCTGGACCCTGCGGGAGCGCGGGCATGAGCGAGCGAAGCGAGCGAAACATGGGCCTCGTGCCTTATGCCGATTCTCCGCGGAGCGGAGAATCGGCATGAGATTGACTGTCCTCGGCTGCGCGGGCAGCTTCCCCGGGCCGGAGTCGGCCTGCTCGGCGTATCTGGTGGAGGCGGACGGGTTCCGGCTCCTGCTGGACTTCGGCACCGGCTCGCTGTCGGCGCTGCAGCGCTACGCGAGCCTGAAGTCGGTCGACGCGATCCTGCTCAGCCACCTGCACTGCGACCACATGCTGGACGCCTGCTCGTACGTGGTGGTGCGCCGGTACGCACCGGACGGGCCGTACCCGCCGATCCCGGTCTACGCGCCCGCGGGCGCGCCGGAGCGCATCGCCACCGCGTACAGCTTGGACGAGGGTCCGCTGGACGACGTCTACACGTTCTATGCGCTCCAGCCGGGCAGCTTCCCGATCGGGCCGTTCCAGGTCAGCGTGGACCGGGTCAACCATCCGGTGGAGACGTACGGCGTGCGCCTGGAGCACGAGGGGCGGGTGCTGGCGTACTCGGGTGACACCGCGGTCTGCGACGCGCTGCTGCGGCTGGCCCAGGGGGCGGACCTGTTCCTGTGCGAGGCGAGCTATCTCGACGGCGTGGACAATCCGCCGGACCTGCACCTGACCGGCGGCGAGGCGGGCGAGATCGCGACCAAGGCGGGGGTACGCCGGCTGCTGCTGACGCATCTGGTCACCGCGTGGGGCTCGGAGGCGGAGACGCTGAACAACGCCGCCGCCACGTTCGCCGGACCCGTCGAGATCGTCCGCCCCGGTGCCCGGTACGAAGTTTGACCCCATAGGGTGGGTCGCATGACCAGACCTGATGGCCGTGCGGCCGACCAGCTCCGCCCGGTCACGCTGACGCGGAGCTGGAGCATGCATCCCGAGGGCTCCGTGCTGGTGGAGTTCGGCAACACCCGGGTGCTGTGCACCGCGAGCGTCACCGAGGGCGTGCCGCGCTGGCGCAAGGGCACCGGCCAGGGCTGGGTCACCGCCGAGTACGCGATGCTGCCGCGGGCCACGACGACCCGGTCCGACCGGGAGAGCGTCAAGGGCAAGGTCGGCGGGCGTACCCAGGAGATCTCCCGCCTGATCGGCCGCGCGCTGCGGGCCTGCGTGAACCTCAAGGCGCTGGGCGAGAACTCGATCGTCATCGACTGCGACGTGCTGCAGGCCGACGGCGGCACCCGCACCGCCGCGATCACCGGCTCGTACGTGGCCCTGCACGACGCGGTGAGCTGGCTGGCCGCCAAGAACATGCTGACCCGCAAGCAGACCGTGGAGACCACGCTGCACCGCTCGATCGCCGCGGTGAGCGTCGGCATCGTCAGCGGCGAGCCGCGCCTCGACCTCTGCTACGAAGAGGACGTGACGGCCGCGGTCGACATGAACGTAGTCTGCACCGGCACCGGGGACTTCGTCGAGGTCCAGGGCACCGGTGAGGACGGCGTCTTCGACCGCAAGCAGCTCAACGCCCTGCTCGACCTGGCCGTTGCGGGCTGCGAGACGCTGACCACGCTCCAGCGCCAGACGCTGGGACTGCCCACACTCGACGCGGCCGGGCTGCTGGAGGTGTTCCGCAAGTGAAGCTCCTGCTCGCCACGCGCAACGTCAAGAAGCTCGACGAGCTGCGCCGCATCCTGGCCGCCTCGCCGGAGCTGCTCCAGGTCGAGCTGGTCGGCCTCGACGACGTCCCGCCGTACGTCGAGGTCCCCGAGACCGGCCTGACCTTCGCGGAGAACGCGCTGCTCAAGGCGCGTGAGGGTGCCAAGCACACCGGCCTGCCCACGGTCGCCGACGACTCCGGGCTGGCCGTGGACGCGCTCAACGGCATGCCCGGCGTGCTCAGCGCCCGCTGGTCCGGCAAGCACGGCGACGACCGCGCCAATCTGGACCTGGTGCTGGCGCAGATCGGCGACGTGCCCGACGAGCACCGCGGCGCGGCGTTCGTCTGCGCGGCGGCCCTGGTGCTGCCCGGCGGCGGTTCCTCGCCGAACGGCCGCGAACACCTGGTCAGCGGCAAGATGGCGGGCCGGCTGCTGCGCGCCCCCCGCGGCGAGAACGGCTTCGGCTACGACCCCATCTTCGTGGCCGAGGGCAACACCCGCACCAACGCCGAACTCGAACCCGCCGAAAAAGACGCCATCAGCCACCGCGGAAAAGCCTTCCGCGCCCTCGCCGCCGTCGTCGCCAAAAACCTCTCCTGACCCACCGACCCCTGCCTCCCTCCCCCCGGGGCGGCGATCTTGCGTGGGTCGTGGGTACGACACACTCGAACCGGGCATATCCCTAACAGTTCGTGCAAGATCGTCGCGATCATGAGGAGCGGGGCGTGGCGGAGCGGGAGTCGCGGGCGCAGGTCTGCGTGGTGGGGAGTGGGCCGGCGGGGTTGATGCTGGCGTTTCTGCTGGCGCGGTTAGGGACCGAGGTCGTGCTGCTGGAGAAGCACGCCGACTTCTTCCGGGACTTCCGAGGGGACACGATCCATCCGTCCACCCTGGACGTGCTGGACGAGCTGGGGCTCGGCGAGGAGATCGCCAAGCTACCGGGGCGGCGTGAGCCCGGGGTGACGGTCTCGTTCGACGACGGGAACTACCAGGTCGGCGACTTCACCCGGCTGCGCAAGCCGCACAACTACCTGCTGATCCTGCCCCAGTGGGACTTCCTGGACCTGATCGCGGCCGAGGCCGCCAAGCTGCCGGGGTTCACGCTGCTGCGCTCGACCGAGGCGGTCGACGTGCTTCGGGACGAGACCGGGCGGGTCACCGGGGTCGCGGCGATCGGCCCCGACGGGGCCGCGGTGCGGGTGTACGCGGAGCTGACAGTGGCCTGTGACGGGCGGTCCTCGGTGATCCGGGACAGGCTCGGGCTGGTGCCGGTGGACTTCGGTGCGCCGATGGACGTGCTCTGGTTCCGGATCTCACGGGAGCCCGGCGACCCGGAAGGGCTGCTCGGCCGGGTCGGGGCGGGCGCGATGCTGGTCATGATCGATCGGCACGACTACTACCAGTGCGGGTACGTCATTCCGAAAGGCGGCTACGCCCGGGTGCAGTCCGAAGGGCTGGACGGGTTCCGGCGACGGGTCGCGGGGCTCGCGCCACCGACGGCGTCGGGCCGGGTCGGTGAGATCACCTCGTGGGACCAGTTGCATCTGCTGACGGTGCAGGTCAACCGGCTGGAGAAGTGGCACGTGCCCGGTGCGCTGTGCATCGGCGACGCCGCGCACGCGATGAGCCCGGTGGGCGGCGTCGGGATCAACCTCGCGGTGCAGGACGCGGTCGCCACGGCCCGGCTACTCGGCCCGAAGCTCCGGGCGGGCCGGTTGCGCACCGAGGACCTCGACCTGGTCCGCAAGCGCCGCATGTTCCCGACCCGGGTGACCCAGCGCGCCCAGCGCGTCGCCCAGAGCCGCCTGGTCGGCGCGGTGCTCCGCGCCGAATCCCCGATCAAGGCCCCCGGCGTGCTGAAACTCTTCCAGCGCTTCCCCGCCCTGCAGGCCGTCCCGGCCCGCCTCGTCGGCCGCGGCGTCCGCCCCGAACACGTCGCCTGACACACCGCCGGTCGCAACGTTAGCCGCGGCGGGCGGCGCGCTCCGTCAGGCGCGACGGGTGGCGCGCCCTCCGGCAGGCGCGACGATGGCGTGATGATCGCTGTTTCGTGCCAGAACCTGTGGTCTGACCGCACTTTCTGACACGAGACAGCGATCATCACGCCCTCCCGCCGTTGGCCGCGGGGATCTTGCGCGAACGGTGGGCAGTTCGTCCGTTTTGGGCGTGTCGTACCCACGGTCCGTGCAAGATCGTCGCCGCGCCGCGCCGCGCCGCGCCGCGCCGGGCCGCGCCGCGCGGGGCGGCGTGGGCGCAGGGTGGGGGCGGCGTGGGAGGCGGGGTCAGGCGAGGGGGCCGACTTCGGATTCGATGGTGTTGAGGAGGTGTGGGCCGGAGACGACGGCGCGGACCTGTTCCAGGATCGGGGCCATGAAGACGTCGGGGCCGGGTGTACCGATGACCGGGGTGAGCTGCTCGATGGCTATCCGGCCCGCGGGAGACGGGGTCAGCGGAGCGCGCAACTGGAGGCCGCGTACCGCTGCCAGCAGTTCCACCGCGAGCAGGCTGGTCAGGTTGTCCAGGACGGTGCGCAGCTTCTTCGCCGCGGCCCAGCCCATGCTGACGTGGTCCTCCTGCATGCCCGAGGTCGGGATGGTGTCGACGCTGGCGGGCGAGGCCAGCCGGCGGTTCTCGGCGACGATGCCCGCAGCGGTGTACTGGGCGATCATCAGGCCGGAGTTGACGCCCGCGTCGGGGCTCAGGAACGGCGGCAGGTCGCGGGAGCGGGTCATGTCGAGCAGCCGGTCGACGCGGCGCTCGCTGATCGAGCCGATCTCGGCGGCGGCGATGGCGAGGAAGTCGGCGGCGAAGCCGAGCGGCGCACCGTGGAAGTTGCCGGTCGACTCGACCCGGCCGTCGGGCAGCACCACCGGGTTGTCGGCGAGGCTGATCAGCTCCCGGGCGGCGACGGTGCGGGCGAACTCCAGGGTGTCGCGGGCCGCGCCGGCGACCTGCGGGGCGCAGCGCATGGAGTACGCGTCCTGGACGGCATGCTCGTGGTCGTCGCGGTGGCTGTCCATGATCGAGGACTGCTGGAGCAGCTTGTACATGTTGGCTGCGCTGGCGCCCTGGCCCGGGTGCGGGCGGATCTCGTGGATCGACGGGTGGAACGGCCGGTCGGTGCCGAGCATGGCCTCGATCGACAACGCCGCGGTCACGTCGGCCATGGTGCACAGGTGACCCAGGTCGTCGCAGGCCAGCAGCAGCATGGCGAGCATGCCGTCGGTGCCGTTGATCAGCGCCAGGCCCTCCTTGGAGCTGAGCGAGATGCCGCTGAGCCCGGCGGCGTGCAGGGCGTCCTCGGCGGCCACGCGTGCGCCGTCCTTGCCGAGCACCCAGCCCTCGCCCATGAGGACCAGCGCGCAGTGGGCCAGTGGGGCCAGGTCGCCGGACGCGCCGAGCGAGCCGTGCTCGGGTACCCACGGGGTGATGTCGTGGTTGAGCAGGTCGACGAGCGCCTGGGCGACGAGTGGGCGTACGCCGGAGTGGCCCAGCGCGAGCGAGCGGACCCGCAGCAGCATCATGGCCCGGACCACCTCGCGCGGCATGGGCGCGCCGATGCCGGCGGCGTGCGAGCGGATCAGCGCGTGCTGCAGTTCGGAGCGGCGCTCGGGGGCGATGAAGGTGTTCGCCAGCGCCCCGAAGCCGGTGGAGACGCCGTAGACGGGGCGGCCGGCGCGTTCGATGTCATCGACGATGGCGCGGCTGGCCTGCATCGCGGCGACGGCGGCCGCGCTGATGGCGACCTGCGCGTCGGCGCGGGCCACCGCGGCGACGGCGTCCGGGGCGATGCCGGTGGGTTCGACGATGACGGTCATGAGAGCACTCCCTTGTGCGGAGATTCCGATTGGTGCGATGCCCGCGGGTTAAGAAGGTGCCCTTCCTCTACGCATAGCGATTGGAGGGTGCCCTTCCTTACCACCGAGCTGGTCAGCGGGACGCCGGGGCGGTAGGCCAGGTGGAGGTGAGAGGGGGCGTCGAGGACGATCAGGTCCGCGGACGCGCCGATGCCGAGGTGGCCGAGGTCGGGGCGGCGCAGGGCGCGGGCCCCGCCTGCCGTCGCGGCCCAGACCGCCTCGGTGGGGGTCATGCCCATGTCCCGCACCGCGAGGGCGATGCAGAAGGGCATGGACGAGGTGTACGAGGAACCGGGGTTGCAGTCCGACGCCAGCGCGACGGTGACCCCGGCGGCGAGCAGGCGGCGCGCGTCCGGGTAGGGCGCGTGGGTGGAGAACTCGGCACCCGGCAGCAGGGTCGCGATCGTGTTCGAGTGCGCCAGGGCGTCGACGTCGGCGTCGGACAGGTGGGTGCAGTGGTCGGCGCTGGCGCAGTCGAGTTCGACCGCGAGCTGCACACCGCCGCCCATGGTGAGCTGGTTGGCGTGGATACGCGGTTTCAGCCCGGCTGCGATGCCGGCCTTGAGCACCCGGCGTGACTCCGCGACGTCGAACGCGCCGCGCTCGCAGAACACGTCGACCCAGCCCGCGTACTTCGCGCAGGCGTCCAGCATCGGGCCGGTGACCAGGTCGACGTAGCCGTCGGGGGAGTCCGCGGGTTTCACGTGCGCGCCGAGGAAGGTGACCTCGTCGGTGAACTCGGCCGCGATCCGGACCGAGCGGGCCTCGTCGAGGGTGCTGAGGCCGTACCCACTCTTGATCTCGATGGTGGTGGTGCCCTGCCGCAGCGCCTCGCCGACCAGGCGGGCCACGTTGGCGCGCAGCTGGTCGTCGGTGGCCTCGCGGGTCGCGGCGACGGTGGTGCGGATGCCGCCGCCGGTGTAGGGCTGCCCGGCCATGCGCGCCGCGAACTCCGGCGCGCGGTCCCCGGCGAACACCAGATGGCTGTGGCTGTCCACGAAACCGGGCAGCACCGCCGCCCCGCGTACGTCGAGGCGCTCGTCGGCGGCGGGGGCTGCGGCGGCCGGGCCCACCCACTCGACGCGCTCGCCGACGACCATCGCCGCGTCGCGCAGGATGCCCAGCTCCGGGTCGTTCGTGGTCAGCTCGCCGATGTTCGTGATCAGTAGAGACACGTGATCGCCTCCTGCAGTTCGCGGGCCACGTCCACGGAGACGTGCCGCCGGTCGTGGACGATCTCCCGGCCGTCGGCCAGCACGTGGGTGACGTCGGCGGCGCCCGCTGCGAACAGCACGCCCTCGGGGTTGATCCCCGCGGTGCGCGGGCTGTCCAGCGCCACGGTCACCAGGTCGGCACGCGCCCCGACCTCGATGCGCCCGGCATCGGGCCAGCCCAGGCTGGTGTGCCCGGCCACCGTCGCCGCGTTGCGCAGTTCCGCCGCGGTGAAGTGGCCGCGCTGCTCGGTGGCGAGGCGTTCGTCCAGCTCCAGGGCCCGTGACTCTTCGAAGAAGTCTATGACCGCGTGGCTGTCGCTGCCCAAGGTCAGCCGGGTGCCCGCATCGGCCAGCAGACGCGCCGGGCCGATGCCGTCACCCAGGTCGCGCTCGGTCGTCGGGCAGAAGCAGGCGTACGAGTCCGACAGCAGCGCCATGTCCCGGTGCGTCAGGTGCGTGGCGTGCACCGCCGTGAACGTCTCGTGCACCGCCCCGAAGTCCGCGAGGACCTCGGTCGGCGTACGGCCGTGCTCGGCCAGGCAGGCCTCGTTCTCGGCCCGCTGCTCGGACACGTGGGCGTGCAGCGGACGCCCCGCGGCCCACGCGGCCACGGTCGCCATCTGCGGCAACGGCACCGCCCGCACGGAGTGGATCGCCGCCCCGACGACCAGGTGCGGAGCCTCGGGCAGCGCGTCGACCCGGTCTGCCCAACGCAACGCGTCCCCATCTCCGAACCGCAGTTGCGGCCCTTCCAGCGGCTTGCCGTCCACCGAGGCGGTCAGGTAGAGCGTGTCCAGCAACGTGATCCGCACCCCCGCGTCCTGCGCCGCCGCGACGAGCGCATGGCTCATCGCGTTCGGATCCGCGTACGCCGTCCCACCCGGCCCGTGATGCAGATAGTGGAACTCACCCACGGACGTGATCCCCGCGAGCGCCATCTCGCCGTAAACGCCCCGCGCGAGCCGGTAGTACGAATCCGGGTCCAGCGCCCCGGCCACCCGGTACATCTGCTCCCGCCAGGTCCAGAACGACCCCCGGTCCCCGTGCGTCCTGCCCCGCAACGCCCGGTGAAACGCATGCGAATGCGCATTGGCAAACCCCGCCATGGTCAGCCCGGCCCGATAAACCGCCCCGCCCCCCACCCCCACCTCGCCGCGACGATCTTGCGTGGACTGTGGGGACGACACGCCTGAATCGGGCATATCCCTAACAGTTCGCGCAAGATCGTCGTGATCTTGGAGGCGGGTGACGCGGGTCAGGCGGTTTTCGTGGATTTCCAGGAGGACGTCGGGGGAGACGCCGTCGGGGAGCCAGGCGTACTGGCAGTGGATCAGCATGCGAGGTCTGCCAGGACGTCGGCGAGGGACTGGATGCCGGCCTCGCAGTCGGGGTCGGGAGCGTGTTCGGCGGGGGAGTGGGAGATGCCGGTGGGGTTGCGGACGAAGAGCATGGCGGTGGGGACGAAGGCGCTCAGGACGCCTGCGTCGTGGCCTGCTCCGGTGGGCAGGACGGGGGCGTCGTCGAGGAGTTTCGCCAGGCGGTCGCGCAGGCCGCTGTGGAACTCCGTCTCCGGGGAGACCGACTCCGCGGTCAGCGTGACCTTGGTGCCGTCCGTCATGGCCCGGTGCTGGGCGTGCAGGTGGACTCCGGCAACGACCTGCTCCATCGTCTCGGGGGAGTAGGCGCGGGCGTCGAGCCAGGCGCTGACCTTGCCGGGGACGGCGTTGGTGGCGTTCGGGTAGACCTGGACCCGGCCGATGGTGGCGTGCGCGCCGAGCCGCCGGGCCTCGTCGTTGGCGGCCAGCACCGTTGCCGCGAAGGTCAGCATCGGGTCGCGGCGGTCGGCCATCAGCGTGGTCCCGGCGTGGTTGGCCTCGCCGTGGAAGTCCAGCCGCCAGCGGCCGTGCGGCCAGATCGCGCTGGCCACGGCGACCGGCCGGTTCAGGTCGACCAGGGCGCGGCCCTGCTCGACGTGCAGTTCGACGTAGCAGCCGATGCGGCCCAGCAGGTCCGGGCGGGCTCCGGCCGGACCCGTGCCGAGCGCCGCGCGCATGGCCGTGTCCAGGGTGACGCCGTCGCGGTCGGTCAGCGCGGCCGCGGCGGCCGGGTCGACGAGCCCGGCGAGCAGGCGCGAGCCGAGGCAGGCCAGCCCGAACCGGGAACCCTCCTCCTCGGCGAACACCGCGATGCCGATCGGGCGGGCCGGGGTGACGCCCCGGGCCCGCAGCTCGTCGACCGCGAGCAGGGCACTGACCACACCGAGCGGGCCGTCGTACGCCCCGCCGTGCGGCACCGAGTCCAGATGCGAGCCGGTCAGCACGGCGCCCCCCGCGGCGGGATCACCCCACCACGCGAAGATGTTGCCGTTCCCGTCCTCCTCGACCACCAGGTCACGCGCCCTGGCCTGATCGAGGAACCACCCCCGCAGCGTCATCTCCGCCGCCCCGAACGCGTAGCGCAGGTACCCGCCGGTCTCGGGGTCGCGCCCCACCGGCGCAAGCTGCGCCCAAAGCTCCGTGAACGCGCTCACCCCGACACCTCCGCGCCGCCGCGCCCCGGCAGCCCGGTCGCGTGCGCCACCACCGCGGCGCGCGCCCGCGGTTTCGGGGAAACTGCAGCAATCAGGCTCGGCTTTCGTGCGGTTTCCCCGAAACCGCAGAGCATGCGCGCGCTCATGACTCGCGCATGGGGACGCGGACGCCGCGGTCGGTGGCGACGGTGGCGGCGAGGTCGTAGCCGGCGTCGACGTGGCGGATGACGCCCATGCCGGGGTCGTTGGTGAGGACGCGCTCGATCTTCTGGGCGGCCAGCGCCGTGCCGTCGGCGACGGTCACCTGGCCGGCGTGGATGGAGCGGCCGATGCCGACGCCGCCGCCGTGGTGGATGGACACCCACGACGCGCCGGAGGCGGTGTTGACCAGGGCGTTGAGCAGCGGCCAGTCGGCGATCGCGTCGGAGCCGTCGAGCATCGCCTCGGTCTCCCGGTACGGCGAGGCGACGCTGCCGCAGTCGAGGTGGTCGCGGCCGATGACGATCGGGGCCTTCAGCGTGCCGTCGGCGACCATCTCGTTGAACCGGACGCCGGCCTTGTCCCGCTCGCCGTAGCCGAGCCAGCAGATCCGGGCGGGCAGGCCCTGGAAGGCGACCTTCTCCTGCGCCATCCTGATCCAGCGCGACAGGGACTCGTTCTGCGGGAACAGCTCCAGCACGGCCTTGTCGGTGGCGGCGATGTCGGCCGGGTCACCGGACAGCGCGGCCCAGCGGAAGGGCCCCTTGCCCTCCTCGAACAGCGGCCGGATGTACGCGGGCACGAAGCCCGGGAACGCGAACGCCCGGTCGTAACCGCCGAGCTGGGCCTCGCCGCGGATCGAGTTGCCGTAGTCGAAGACCTCGGCCCCGGCGTCCATGAACCCGACCATGGCTTCGACGTGCTTGGCCATGCTCGCGCGGGCCCGCTCGGTGAACTCCTCCGGCTTGTCGGCCGCGAAGGTCTGCCATTCCTCCATGGCCACACCCTCGGGCAGGTACGACAGCGGGTCGTGGGCGCTGGTCTGGTCGGTCACGATGTCGATCTCGACGCCGCGGCGCAGCAGCTCAGGGAAGATCGTCGCGGCGTTGCCGACCACGCCGACCGACAGCGGGCGGCGCTCGCGCCTGGCGGCCAGCGCCAGCTCGATGCCGTGGTCCAGGGAGTCGGCGACCACGTCGAGGTAGCGGGTCTGCACGCGCCGGTCGAGGCGGGTCTT
Organism: Catellatospora vulcania; assembly: GCF_009720385.1. Classification (GTDB taxonomy): domain Bacteria; phylum Actinomycetota; class Actinomycetes; order Mycobacteriales; family Micromonosporaceae; genus Catellatospora; species Catellatospora vulcania. The sequence goes on from NZ_ML769303.1 coordinate 168,892, forward strand.
GTCGACGTCGACGACGATGCACGCGCCGCCGTTCATGGTGACGGCGAGCGGCTGCGCGCCGCCCATGCCGCCGCAGCCGCCGGTCAGCGTCAGCGTGCCGGCCAGCGTCCCGCCGAACTTCTTCTCGCCCACGGCCGCGAACGTCTCGTAGGTGCCCTGCAGGATGCCCTGGGTGCCGATGTAGATCCAGGAGCCGGCGGTCATCTGGCCGTACATGGTCAGGCCGAGCTGCTCCAGGCGGCGGAACTCGGGCCAGGTGGCCCAGTCGCCGACCAGGTTCGAGTTGGCCAGCAGCACGCGCGGGGCCCACTCGTGGGTGCGGAACACGCCGACCGGGCGGCCCGACTGGACGAGCATGGTCTCGTCGTCCTTGAGCGTGGTCAGGGTGCGGATCAGCGCGTGGAAGCTGGGCCAGTCACGGGCCGCCTTGCCGGTGCCGCCGTACACCACCAGGTCCTGGGGGCGCTCGGCGACGTCCGGGTCCAGGTTGTTGCTCAGCATCCGGATCGCCGCCTCCTGCGGCCAGCCCAACGCGGTGCGGGTGGTGCCGGTCGCGGCACGGATGATCTGCTCCATCGCTTCCCCTACCTATTCCATGAAGACGCTGCGGCGGGTGGCCGAGCTCTCGAAGTGTTCGAGCCGGCGCTGGGTGGCCGCCGGGTCGACGTCGCTGATGGCCTGCAGCAGCACCATGGTCAGCACCATGGGCGCGGTGTGCAGGTCGAACACGAGCTGGGAGCCGACCGCGGCGGTGAGCGTCACGTCGGCGAGGTCGGCGGCGGGGCTGACCGGCGAGTCGGTCACCACGACCACCTTCAGGCCCAGGCTGCGGGCCTCGCCGAGGGCGTCGCGCAGTTCCCGGGGGTATCGCGGCAGCGCGTACGCCAGCACGGCCCGCGCGCCGGAGTCGGCGCACTGTTCAAGCCGCTCGGCGAGCATGCTGCCGCCGGTGTCCAGCACCCGCACCTCGGGGTGGATCTTGGCGGCGAAGTAGCCGAAGTAGCCCGCGAGCGGGGCGGCGGCACGCAGGCCGACCACGGGCAGCGGGCGGCTGGCGGCCAGCAGCCCGGCGGCGGCGTGCACCGCGGCCGGGTCGGCCAGGTGGTCGGCGAGCCGGGTCAGGTTGGCCATCTCGTCGCGTACGGCACGCTGCAGGTCGTTGTCGCTGTCTGCGGCGGTCCCGGCGCGCTGCCCCGCGGTGAGCTCCCGCAGGCGGCGGCGCAGCGCGGGATAGCCGTCGAAGCCCAGTGCCATCGCGAACCGGGTCACCGACGGCTGGCTGACCTGTGCCAGCTCGGCGACCTCGGCCGCGGACAGGTAGGCGACGGTGTCGGCGTGGTGCACGAGCTCGCGGGCGATGCGCCGCTGGGTGGGGGTCAGGCGGGCGCCCTGCACGAGCGAGCGCACCCCGGCTGTCGCCCCGGTCGCAGCCCCGGTGGGCGCGTCGGTTGTTGGCACCACATTCACATCGACACTGTATGCAAAATTTCATTCAGCGACAATCTCGGGTCTGTCCCGGCGGCGGTCGGACATGATAGAACTCGCACACGGATTCATGTTCGCCGTGGAAGGTGCGTCCCTCATGCCCGACCGTAGGACTCGGATCAGGCGTGCCGTGTCGCGCACCGCGCTGGCCCCGCTGGCCGCGCTACCAGGGCGGCTGGCGCGGGTGGCCCGCCACGACGCCAAGGTGCTGCGCCAGTCCGCGCGCTGGCTGGTGACCTCCCGCGAGCACCACAACTACACCTACGACCTGACCCCGCTGAACCGCGAGCACCTCGCCTGGTTCGTCAGCATCGTCGCCGAGGCGTCCATCGCCGACGTGCGCGGCTGGATGGCGGAGATCGACGCGGACACGGCACTGCGTACCCACATCGAGCAGACGACGGCCGGGGCGGCCCGCCGGGGCCTGGCCGACAAGCAGGTCCGCTACGCGCGCCGGGTCGGCTGGTACGCCCTGGTGCGGGCACGCAAGCCGCAGCACGTGGTGGAGACCGGCGTGGACAAGGGCCTGGGCACCTGCGTGCTGGCCGCGGCGCTGCTGCGCAACGCGGCCGAGGGCCACCCGGGCCGGGTCACCTCGCTGGACATCAACCCCGAGGCGGGTTACCTGGCCAAGGCGCAGCCGTGGGCCGGCGTGGTGGACCTGGTCATCGGCGACTCGATCGCGACGCTGACCGCGATGGACCGCCCGGTGGACATGTTCCTGCACGACAGCGACCACAGCGCCGGGCACGAGCAGCGCGAGTTCACCGCGGTCGAGCCGCACCTGTCCGAGCGGGCGCTGCTGCTCACCGACAACGTCACCGTCACCACCGTGCTGCTGCGGCTCGCGGAGAAGACCGGCCGCCGCTTCCTGGCCTTCCGCGAGCAGCCCAAGGAGCACTGGTATCCCGGCGACGGCATCGGGGCGGCCTGGCGCTGACCCGGGCGCGTCCGGCAGCGGACAGCCGGGCGCGTGACGCGCTGATAACGTCGCGTCATGCGAGTGAGCGCGCTGCACACGTACCCGATCAAGGGCTGCCGCCGGGTGGATCACCAGCGGGCGACGGTCGAGCCATGGGGCCTGGCCGGCGACCGCCGTTGGATGATCATCGATCCGGACGGCGCGGAGGTGACCCAGCGTGAGGTCGCCAGGCTCGCGCTGCTGCGCGTGCTGCCCGTCGTCGGCGGCCTCGAACTCTCCTTCCCCGACTCCGCGCCGCTGCTGGTGGAGCAGCCGGTACCGGACCCGGTGACGCACTCGACCCTGTGGAACGAGCCTTATCCGGCGACCGCGGCCGGTCCCGCGGCTGACGCGCTGCTCAGCAAGGAACTCGGCCGTGACGTGCGGCTGGTCTGGATGGACGACCCGGCGACACGACGCCCGATCGAGCCCGGGTACGCCCTGCCCACCGACCGCGTCTCCTACGCCGACGGCTACCCGCTGCTGCTGGCCAACAGCGCCTCGCTGGACCGGCTCAACGACTGGATCGCCGAGTCCGGCTCCGACGAGGGGCCGCTGCCGATGGCCCGGTTCCGGCCGAACGTCGTCGTCGACGGCCCGGCGGCGTTCGCCGAGGACGAGTGGCTCGGCCGCCGCCTGCGCATCGGCGCCGTCGTGTTCCGGGCCGCGAAGGCGTGCGGCCGCTGCGTGGTCACCACCACCGACCAGGAGACCGGCGTACGCGGCCGCGAACCGCTGCGCACCCTGGCCCGCCACCGCAGCGTCGACCAGAAGCTGCTGTTCGGTATCAACCTGATCCCCGACACGCTCGGCGAGATCGGCGTCGGCGACGCGGTCGAGGTGCTCGGCCGGTTCGCCGACCCGGCCGGGCTCAGCTGAGGTCCAGCCACATCCTGATCTCGTCGCGGTCGTCGCCGGGGGCCACCCGCAGCGCGCCGGGCAGTCGGCCCACCTCCCGGTAGCCGAGCGGCGTGTAGAAGCGCTCCAGGCCCATGCCGCCGCGCACGGTGATGTGCAGGCCCGCCAGGCCCATCTCCCGGCCGAGGCGCTCGCCCTCGCGCATCAGCGCCGCGCCGTCGCCCCGGCCCTGCCGGCGCGGGTGCACCATGACCCGGCCCAGCGTGCGCCAGTGCGCCGACAGCTTGAACCGCTGGTCCACCAGGATCAGCATGGCGGCGACGGCGCCGTCCTCGTCGTAGCCGACCAGCAGCCGGTCGATCCCGGCCGCGATTCCGTCGAACGTCGCACGGGCCACGGGCTCGACGTCGTGCCGGGTCACCTGGCCGGCGAAGCCCACTGCCCCGCCCGCGTTCGTGACGTCGAGCCACATGTCGATGATCTGGTCGCGCAGCGTGTCGCTCAGCTCGGGATCCACCTCAAACCGCATGATCCAGATCCTACGAACCCGCGCCCGAGCAGAAGGAAGGGCACCTTCACAACGCTATGCGTTGTAGAAGGTGCCCTTCTTAACCCAGGTCAGTACCCGAGCAGGTGCTTCAGCGAGCGCTTGACCAGGTCGTCGCGCTGCGCCGGGGTGAGGCCCTCGGCGCCGAAGCCGGTGAAGACCGTGTCACGGGTGACCACGATCGAACCCTCCTCGAACGCCTGCTGGCTGCGCACCCAGGTGTTGCTGCCGGCCGGTGAGCCGTCCGGCGCCGCGGCGACGGTGAAGCCGCCGAAGCCGTCCTCGAACGAGGTCGTCGCGACGGGCGCGCCGTCGGCGCTGACCGTCACGTCGTCGAGGAACACGCCGAGCCCCTGCGTACCCCAGTCGGACGCGTAGGAGATCGAGATCTCCACCTGCTGGCCGGCGTACGGGGTCAGGTCGTAGGCGAGCTCCGTCCAGCCCCCGGAGGGGCCGGTCAGCGCGTGCCACGCGCCCGTCGTGCCGGTCGGCGAGCAGTCCGCCGTCTGGTAGTGCGCCAGGAACGGGTGCAGGTCGGCCCAGCCGCTCGCGCAGCTGTCACCGGTCACCTGGGTGCTGTGACCGGTGGTGTCCGGCAGCGTGGTCCAGGTGTCCGAACCGACCGGGTGCACCTCCACGAAGAGGAAGTCCCAGTTCGGCTCGGTGTCGTAGGACGACCAGAACCGCAGCTCGCCCGAGCTCTTGCCGGACAGGTCCACGGTGCGGGTGAGCCGCTTGTAGGAGGTGTCCGCCCGGTCGCTGTAGGCGTACCAGGCGCCGGTGCGCGGGTCGAACGGCGCCGCTCCCGGGCGCAGCCAGTCCCCTGGAGCGGAACTGTTGAACTGCGGGAACTGTGCCGGTGGCAGGAAGCTCGACGTGGTCAGGAACGAGGCTGTGTGCGCCTGGTTGTCCGCCGATCCGGTCCCGTTGAGCGTGCCCGAGAAGCCGCTGAACGCGCCCGCGCCGCCGCCGACCCCGTACGGCGCGCCGTCCGGGTCGGTGCCGCCGTCGCTGACGTAGGTGTACGCGCCGAGGTAGTACTGCATGAAGTCGTTCAGCAGCGGCAGGCACGGGTACTCGCGCACCGTGCACTCCGGCTGCGCCGGCGCGTCGGGCTGGTAGAAGTACGACCCGTCGGCCGACTGCGCGAACAGCGCGTTCTGACCCGTGAGCAGCAGCTTGCCGCCCTCGTTCAGGTAGTCGCGCACGGCCAGCTCGATGTCGAGCGCGGCCTTCGCCGCGGTGCCGCCGGGCTGCCCGGTGGACCGCAGGATGATGTCGTCGCCGGTCTCCCAGACGATCGCCTTGTAGTGCGACAGCACGCCCAGGTGGTGCGGCGCCTTGCGGCCCTGGGCGTCGAAGTCGTACACGTCGCTGGAGTAGCCCGCCGCGCTCAGCGAAGCGGCGTAGTCCGCGGCGTACTTCGCCGTGGTCACCCCCTGCGCCGGGCTGATGCCGGTGACGTCCTCCGCGGCCAGGATCAGCACCTTGCCGCCGATGTCGTCGTGCACCCGGTAGGTGAAGTGGTCACTGGTGACCGCCCCGGCCCGTCCCGGTGTCACGGAGAACCCGCTGAACCACACCTCGACCTGGTCACCGGACTTCTGCCCGGTAACCGTGCCGCGGAACTCGGCGTAGTAGTCGTCGTTCTCGTCGCCGTAGCGCTCGCCGCCCTTCCACTCCTTCACGGAGCCGGACTTCGTCGCCCCACCGTTGATCTTCCAGTGCACCTTCACGTTCTTCAGCGAGCGGCGGATCGTCGCGGCGACGGCCTGGGTGCGGCCGTACGACACGTCGAACGCGTCGGTCACGAAGTGCGGGGTGACGTGGCCCAGCACGGACACCGGGTCGTCCGGCCGCGCCGCCGACTTGGCCAGCGACAGGGCGAACGGGATGTTCTTGGCGAACTCCGCCTGGATCAGCTCCTCGTCGTCCGGGAAGTTGAAGCCGCTGGCGCAGTCCTCGGCCAGCCACTCGTCGTCCGGGATCGAGTTCGACACCGTCTCGCAGGTCGTCATCTCGGGGGTGAAGCCGAGCGTGCCGTACTTGGCCTGCATGTGCGAGTCGACGTCGCCGTTGGTGGTGTACAGCTCCGCCGAGATGTCGGGGTCGTAGCCGGGCACCGCCGGGTTCGCGTCGTCGCCGGCCAGCGCCTGGTAGATGGTGTCGTCCGGCGTCGGCGTGCTGACCTGCCAGCCCGTGCCGTAGAGCAGCAGCTCCGCGGCCGAGTGGTAGTTGATGTAGTAGTCCGGGCGCACCCGCTTGAAGAACGAGTCGAGCGCCTTGCTCTCCGGCTCCGAGTTCGGGCCGCTGCCCCGGTAGGTCTCGTTGGCCGGGTCGGGTGAGGATCCCTCGTTGTCGTATCCCCACTTGAAGGCGTAGTTGCGGTTCGGGTCGACGCCGTCGCCCGGCGTGATCTGCCCGTCACCGTTGTTGTCGCGCAGGTTCTTGCGCCACAGCCGGTTGCCCTCGGTGAAGGTGAAGTCGTAGCCGTCCGGGTTGACCACCGGGAAGAAGTACAGCTCCCGCGTCTTGATCAGGCTGGTCAGCTCGGCGTTGCTGCCGTACCCGTCGAGGTAGTGGTGCAGCAGCCGGCGCACCATCTCCGGCGTGATCCATTCACGGGCGTGCTGGGCGGCGCCGTAGACCACCGACGGCTTGGTCCCGTCGGGCAGCCAGCGTGCGCCCAGGGACAGCTTGATGCCCCGGATCGGCTTGCCCTGCACGGTGTGCCCGATCGTCACCAGCTTGGTGATGGCCGGGTTGTCCGCCGCGATCTTCTCCAGCTCCTCGCGGATGCCGCCGGCCTCGCTGTACGACCGGTACACGGTGTTGCCGGCCAGCGCCTGCTTGCGCAGCGCGTCGGACGCCTTCTGGCCGCGGATCATCTTCACCGACAGCGGCACGCCACGGCCGGCCAGGCGCGAAGCCTCCACTTGGGAGAGGATGACCTCGACCTTCACCTTGCCGCCCGCCAGCGGCGCGGTCCGCAGCTCCTCACTGTCGACGCCTGCCTTGCGCAGCGCGTCCAGCTGCTTCTGATCCAGCTCTCCCACATAAACGTCGAGCGGGTTCCTGCCCCGATCGCTGTCACCGACGGGTTTCGCGCTTGCCGGCACGACCAGCGCGATGGCGCCGATCATGCCGAGGCACACCGCCACGACTCGTAGTTTCCTCACTGCCCCTCCAGGGTGTCGAAGGACTCGCGCACCGAGCCTTTCGGAACACCGTTAAATATGTCAATAGACACGCCGTCTTCTGCGAAGACGTGCGCGGAATGTCACCGGTGCGGAGCAGACTGGTGGGCGCGAGGCCGGGCACAGGGCAAAACGGGGGTGGGCGCGAATGGTCACGGTGGACCAGGTGCGGCAGGTGGCGCTGGCACTGCCGCGGGCGTACGAGGCGCTGGTGCGGGACCGGGTCAAGTTCCGGGTCGGGCAGATCGTGTTCGCCGCGTTCTCGGCCGACGAGGCGGAGCTGGGCTTCGGCTACCCGAAGGAGGCCCGCGACGCGCTGGTGGCGGCCGAGCCGGACAAGTTCTTCCTGCCGCGTACGTCCGACCTGCGCTACCACTGGGTGCAGGCGCGCATGGCCGCGCTCGACGAGGACGAGATGCGCGAGCTGATCATCGACGCCTGGCGCATGTGCGTGCCCAAGCGCGTCGCCGCCGAACACCTGCGGACGCTCGGGCCGAGCTGACGCGGCTCCCTGCCGCGCTGCGGCCTAATCGCAGCCCGGGGCCTGTGCGGCGGTGCGCTCGAAGACGATCGGCGGGAGCGTCGGCTCGATGTGGCGGTCGTCCGCCGTGAACTCGGCCGTGTCCGGATCCAGCAGCCGCATCGTGCCGGGCACGTAACCGGAGTAGCGGGTGATGCCGTCCGCCCCGACCCGGGTCCTCGGCTCGGCCAGCGGGATCCGTGCCCGCCAGGTCGCCCCGGCGAACCATGTCCACTCGATGCCGCAGTGGGCGTAGAGATCGTAGGGGTAGTCGACGCCGGGCTCCGGTCGCGCGGGCAGGGTTCGCGGGTGCTGCCAGTCCACCGGCGAGACGCGTGCCGTGGTGGGCGGTCGGCCCGTCGTCGTGTTCCCGTCTGGCGGTGCGGGTGCTGTCGAGGACGCGGCCGGCGGCGCCGAGGCCGTGCCCGCGGGCGGCGTGGCGCATCCGGCCAGCGCGACCAGCACGGCCGCGGCAAGGCAGGCGCCGGCGGCGCGCGGCCGCGGGCGGGGCGGTGCGCCCGCCGGGTCGTCGAGAGTCATCACGCCTCATTCCACGTGCCTGCGTCGGGGAGGTGCTCCCTTACACAGACCGGGCCGGCGGCATCCGCGTTCCCTGCGGGCGGCGAATTCCGCGAACCGGCCGCGACAGGGTCGGCGGTGCGCGAGAAGAGTAGGGCCGGCGGGATTCGAACCCGCACTGGCGCGGACCTAAACCGCGTGCCTCTGCCGTTGGGCTACGGCCCCAGGGGCATCAGCTGCCCGCCGTATTCTCGCGCATCCCCGTCCACGACCGTGATGCAGGCCCCGCCTTCCGGTGACCTCAGTCGATCTTGAGATCCCGGCGGAGCTTGGCGACGTGTCCGGTGGCCTTGACGTTGTAGAAGGCGTGCTCGATGTGGCCCTTCTCGTCGATGACGAAGGTGGACCGGATGACGCCCTGCACGACCTTGCCGTAGTTCTTCTTCTCGCCGTACGCGCCGTAGCTGACGAGCACGGCTTTGTCCTGGTCGCTGACGAGCGGGAAGGTGATCGCGTCGCGCTCGACGAACTTGGCCAGCTTCGCGGGCGCGTCGGGGGAGATGCCGACCACGGCGTACCCCTTGGCGGTGAGCGAGGCGAGCGAGTCGCGGAAGTCGCAGGCCTGGGTGGTGCAGCCGGGGGTCATCGCGGCCGGGTACGCATACAGGACGACCTTCTTGCCGCGCAGGTCGGACAGGCTGAGCGTGCTGCCGTCGGCGGTCGGCAGGTTGAAGTCGGGGGCGGCGTCGCCGGGTGCGAGTCGTACGTTCTCCGTCACACCGGCCACCCTATCCGTGCCGGCGGACGCCGCAGGTGAGGGCGGGACCGACGCAGCTTATTGCAAGTACTTTGCAACAACCTTAGGCTGGCGGAGTGAATATCGCGATGCACATCTCCAACGGCATCATCGGCGGCCCGGTCTCCCTGGCCTACGGTGTGGTGGCCGTCGGGCTGCTGGTCCTGTGCCTGGGCCGGGCGCGTCAGGACCTCAACGACCGGCTGGCGCCCATGGCCGGCCTGGTGGCCGCGTTCATCTTCGCGGTGCAGATGCTCAACTTCCCGGTGCTGCCCGGCATCAGCGGGCACCTGCTCGGCGGCGCGCTGGCCGCGGCGCTGGTCGGCCCGTGGGTCGGCGCGCTGTGCGTCTCGGTGGTGCTGATCGTGCAGGCGCTGGTCTTCGCCGACGGCGGCATCAGCGCGCTGGGCCTCAACATCTCCAACATGGCGCTGCTCGGCACCGCCGTCGGCTACCTGGTGCTGATCGCCCTCATGAAGCTGCTGCCGCGTACCGCCGCGGGTGTCGGCCTGGCCGTCTTCGCCGCCTCGATCGTCTCCGTGGTGCTCGCCTCGCAGGGCTTCGTGCTGCAGTTCGTGCTCGGCGGCGAGGTGCCGCTGACCATCGGCTACGGACAGATCTCGGCGACCATGGCCGGGGTGCACGCGCTGATCGGCATCGGTGAGGGCCTCATCGCGGCGGTCACCGTCACCACCGTGGCGAAGGTCCGCCCCGACCTGGTGTACGCGCTGCGCGGGGCGCGGCTGGACCTCCCCGCGACCGGCGGCCTGCCCACCAGGGTCTTCGTGCTCGGCGGCCTGGCCGTCGCCGCGGCGCTTGCCGGCGGCGTCAGCTACCTGGCCTCCGGCTCCCCGGACGGCCTGGACGCGACCACCCTCGCCGGCTGCACCGTCGACGCCGACGGGGTGATCACCGGCGGCAGCTGCATCGCGCAGCGCGCCGCCGACCACGAACTCGGCGGCTCATTCCTGGCCGACTACGGCATCAAAGGCGTGGACAATGCGACCGGCCTGGCCGGGCTCATCGGCGTGGCGCTGACGTTCGCGGTCGGCCTGGCGATCTTCTGGTCGGTGCGCCGCCGCCGGCACGCGGCAGCCGAGGCCGCCGCGATCGAGCCGACCCCTGCCCCCGTGCCCGCGGAGAAGTAGCCATGGGCGCCGGGCACACCCATCCGATGTACGTGCACGGGCACTCGCCCGTGCACCACCTCGCACCCGAGGTCAAGATCGCCGCGTCGGTGCTGTTCACCATCGTGGTGGTGGCGACGCCACGCGAGCTGCTGCCCGCCTTCGGGGCGTACGCCCTGATCGTCGCCGGACTCGCGGTGCTGGCCCGGGTGCCCGCCGGGTGGCTGGCCCGGCGCAGCCTCATCGAGCTGCCCTTCGTGGCCACCGCGGTGCTGCTGCCCTTCTTCGCGGCGGGCCCCCGCACCGACGTGCTCGGCATGTCCGTCGCCGTGGAAGGCCTGTGGGCCGGCTGGAACATCCTGGTCAAGGGCACGCTCGGGGTGCTCATCGCGCTGCTGATGGCCGGCACCACCCCGGCCCGCGACGTGCTCGTCGGCCTGGACCGGCTGCGCACCCCGCAGGCGATCACCCAGATCGCCCTGTTCATGCTGCGCTACCTGGACGTGCTCGCCGACGAGGCGCGGCGTATGCGCATCGCCCGGCTGTCCCGGCTGGACGACCCCCGGTTCCTGTGGCAGGTGCGCGGCTTCGCGGCCGGGCTCGGCACCCTGTTCCTGCGCGCGTTCGAACGCGGCGAGCGGGTCTTCCTGGCCATGCGCTCGCGCGGCTACACCGGGCGGCTGCCCGCAGCCCTGCACGAGGGCAGCACGGCCACCGCCCGGCAGTGGGCGGTCGGGGCCGCGGTGCCCGCGCTCGCCGTCCTGGTCCTGCTCACGGATAGGTTCCTGGTATGACCGCGTTGCTGCTCGACGACGTGCGCTACGCCTACCCCGACGGCCACCAGGCGCTGCACGGCGTCAGCCTGCACATCGAACCCGGCGAGCGGGTCGCCCTGCTCGGCCCGAACGGCGCCGGCAAGACCACCCTCGTCCTGCACCTCAACGGCATCCTGCCCGCGTCCGGCCTGACCGGCTCCTCCGGCACGGTGGCCGTCGGCGACCGTACCGTCGATCCGAAGGACCGGCCCGGCCTGGCCGAGATCCGCCGCCGCGTCGGGCTCGTCTTCCAGGACCCCGACGACCAGCTGTTCCTGCCCACGGTCGCCGAGGACGTGGCGTTCGGGCCGGCGAATCTGGGGCTGCGCGGGGCCGAGCTGGCGGCGCGGGTCGACGAGGCGCTGGCCGCGGTCGGGATGAGCGACGTCAAGGAACGGGCCCCGCATCACCTGTCGCTGGGGCAGCGCCGCCGCGTCGCCGTCGCGACAGTGCTCGCGATGCGGCCGGATCTGCTGGTCATGGACGAGCCGTCGTCCAACCTGGACCCGCAGGCGCGGCGCGAGCTGGCCGAGATCGTGCTCGGGCTGGACGTGACGCTGCTGATGGTGACGCACGACCTGCCGTACGCGCTGCAGCTGTGCCCGCGCTCGGTGATCCTGGACGACGGCCGCATCGTGGCCGACGGCCCGACCCGTGACCTGCTGTCCGACGCCGACCTGCTGGCCCGCCACCGGCTGGAACTCCCGTACGGCTTCGCCGTCCCCGTGCCCTGACGCGCCCCACTCCGACGCGCACGCGCACGCGCACGCGCACCCTGCTTTTCATAGACGTTGGCCTATCTGGATGAGTTCGATCGGCGAATTCTCATCCAGATAGGCCAGCGTCTATTCGGGGCGCGGCGGCGCGGCGCGGCGGAGCGCGGCGAGGGCGCTGGGCGGCGGTGGGTTGGGGGTTAGGGCTGGGTGGTGGGGGTTGGGGCGTCGGCGGTCGGGTTCGCGGTGACGTCGGGGACGGTGCCGGTGGTGTCGGCGGAGGTGGCGTCGGGGGTGCCGGAGGTGGTGCCGCGCAGGCGCAGCATGCCGGCCGCGGCGACGCCCACGCCGAGGGCGATCACGATGGCGACGGCGATGCGGGCAGCGGTGTCGCCCCAGGGGACCGGGGCGATCGAGCGGTGGAAGACGGCCGCGTTGACCATCCCGGCGAACAGGCCGACCGCGGCCGCGCCGAGCGCCAGCGCGAAGTCGCCCGCGGCGCGGCGGGACAGCGAGTACGCCCCGGCGGCGATCGCGGCCAGCGCGCTGACCACGGCCCACAGTTGGACCGTGAGCAGTTCGAGCAGGATCGGGCCGGGCGTGCGGTTGCCCGCGTCGATCTCGCGCGCGACCGCGTAGGCGAGGGCGAGCACCCCGGCGGCGATGGCGCTGAGGGACAGCGCGACCGTGATCGGGCGGGGGCGGCCGGGCACCAGGCCGAGCAGGGCGACGGCGAGTGCGCCGGCGACGGCGGCGATCCACCAGATCACGGGGTTCGGCGGCGGGACCCAGTCCAGGGTGCCGGTGACCTGCAACGGGGTGACCTCGGTGCGCATCGGCACGGTCCACTCGCGGATGCGGTGGGGCTGGTCGGGTGCGGTGGCGACGGCGGGCGGCTCGGCCGGGTCGGTCCAGATGGCGCGCTGGTCGTGCCAGCGGTACACCGGCTCGTCGCTGACCTTGCGCCACTCCGGGGCCACCGTCGGGTCGGCGTGCGCGGGCGGGTCGACGTGCGCGATGGTGATGTTGAGGTACGTGGCGGGGGAGTGGATGTTCTCGTACACCCCGTCGGGGCGTACCTCCAGGTAGGGCTCATTGCTGTAGCCGAGGACCTCGACCGGCTTGCCGCTGTGGTTGGTCAGCTGGAGCCGCGCGCCAGCCTCGATCGTGATCACTTCGAGGCCGGGCAGGTCGGGCGTGCCGGTGATGGCGGTGCGGTAGTTGGTGGCGTCGGGGGCGTCGGCCCCGTGCGCGGCGGCGGGGGTGGCGAGGGTGAGCAGCAGGGTGAGCGCGGTCCCGAGGACCGCGCCCACCCGCTGTGCCGTGAGGGGTGTCATCTGCTCCTGCTCAGCTCATGTCAGCTGGTGCTCGCGGACGGGTTGGCGCCGGCGGCCGCGGCCACCGCGGCGGCGATCTGCGCCGCGCTGGCCTGGGCGGGCTTGCCGTTGACCAGGACGGTCGGGGTGCCGGTGACCCCGGCCCGGCCGGCCTCCTCGCTGACGTGGCTGGTCCAGGTGAGGAAGCGCTTGTCGCGTACGCACTGGGCGAAGTCGTCGCCGAGCCCGGCCTGCTTGCCGAGCACGATCAGATCATCGTCGCTGGGTCCGGCCCCGCCCTCGGCGGGCTGGTTGGCGAACAGCACGTTGGAGAACTCGGTGAACTTCCCGTACTCGGCGGCGCAGCCGGAGGCGGCCGACGAGCGGGTGGAGTACCGGTTCGTGGACGCGCCGTCGAGGTACGCCACCGGGTGCGTCACCAGCGTGATCTTGCCGTCGGCGGCGAGCTGCGCGATCGAGGCGGACGCCTCGTCGTGGAAGCTCTTGCAGTGCGGGCAGAGGAAGTCGACGTACTCGTCGACGACGACCGGCCCGCTGCCGGTGCTGATGCCGTTGCCGGCGGCGTTGGCCCCCTTCGGGGCGGTGTAGTCGGTCGTCTTGTTGCCCGCGTAGATGCCCCAGCCGATCAGGCCCGCGATGACCAGTGCGGCCACCGCGGCGATGGAGATCCACATGGTGCGCTTGCGGCGCTGCTCCTTGGCGATCTGGTCCCGGACCATCCGGGCAGCCGCGTTCTGATCCTTCCGGCTGCTCATGCCCGCGTCCCCTGATCAGGCGCGCTCGCGGCGCGGCGCGGTGTGGTCGGTCGATTCGTCACTGTCTTCCTCCAGCACGTCGTCTTCCGCCGGCACCCCGGCGGAGAACGGTCGATCCAGTCGTGCGTCGAGGGAGAAACGGCTGACCGGGTAGATGATCAAAAAGATGGCCATCGCCAGGAAGGCCACATCCCGGAAGATCTCCGGAAGATAGTTGGGCGTCACCCCGGGCGGCAGCTGGCCGCCCTTGCTGAAGCACCCGCAGTCGATGTTCAGGCCGCGGGCCCAGGCCGAGCTGATGCCCGCGATGAAGGCGACCATCATGCCCGCCGAGAGCCAAGCCGCCAGCCGGGTGGCGAGGCCCACCAGGAGCAGCAGGCCGACGACGATCTCCACGAAGGGCTGGACCGCGCCGACGACCATCGCGGCGTCGTACGACATGATCTGGTACGCGTTCACGGCGCGGCCGTTGGCGGCCAGGTCGGTGACCTTGAGCCCGCCCGCGACCAGGAAGATCCCGGCCAGACCGAGCCTGACCAGCAGGCTCACCCACGGCTGTGCCCGATGCCAGCCGGTGCGCTCGTCCATCGCTCTCCTCCTTCGCCCCCGCGTGCCGCCTCAGGCGGCTAAGGCGCTAACGACGTCGTCCACCAGTTCGGCGCGGGCGCGCGCGACCCGGGACCGGATCGTGCCGACCGGCACCTCCTGCACCGCCGCCGCCTGCTCGTACGACAAGCCCAGCAGCTGGGTGAGCACGAACGCCTCCCGGCGCTCCGGCGACAGCCGGTCGAGCAGCTGTGCCGCCCCGACCTGGCCCGCCGGGTCCGGGTGCGGCCCGCTCGTCAGCACCTGTGCGGCCAGGCGCACGCCCAGCCGGCGCTGCCTTACCACCGTACGCAGATGGTCGGCGCAGGTGCGCCGGGCGATGCCGAGCAGCCAGGTGCGGACCGTCGAGCGGCCCTCGAACGCGGGCAGCGCCCGGAACGCCCGCAGGTACGTGTCCTGGGTGAGGTCGTCCGCGCTGCCCGGGTCGACCAGCGCGGCGACGAACCGCCACACCTCGGCCTGGGTGGACCGCACGAAGGCGGCCTGGGCGACGGGATCGCCGGTCCGTGCCGCCAGCGCCCACTCGGTAGCCGGGTCGACGGGGACACCGTCGTCCGGGAGCGTGTCGTCACGTGGCACGGGGGGCACGGGGACAAAGCCTAACCGCCGGTCGGGCACACTCCGGGCGGTGACGGCACGCGTGTCCCGCGCCACCGCCGGGAACTGAACGGCGGTCGGCGGCGACTACCCGCCCATGACGAACTGCGACGAGGTGCGGGTCGGCCTGTCCGCGCGGCTGGACGGCGAGGCCGAGGCGTGGGCCGCGCAGGCCGGGCTCGCACCGGACGCGCTCGACGCGCACCTGGTCGGCTGCCCGGACTGCCGTACCTGGTCACGGGCTGCCGAGCAGCTCACCCGCGCGGTGCGGGTGCAGGCGGTCGCGGTGCCCGACCTGACCGCCCCGATCCTCGCCGCGGTCGCGGCCGAGCGGGACGGCGCGGCACGGGCCGCCCGGCGGCAGGCCGAGGGGCGGCGGCAGATCCTGCGCGTCGCGCTCGGGGCGACCGCCGCGGTCCAGGTGCTGCTGGCGCTGCCCGCGCTGTTCGCGGGCGGCGGCGGCCTGCACACCGGCCGGGAGGCGGCCTCGTTCGACATCGCGCTGGCGGTCGGGTTCGCGCTGGCCGCGTGGCGGCCGGAGCGGGCCCGCGCGTTCGTGCCGGTGGCCTTCGTGCTCGCCGCCTGTCTGATCATGACCAGCGCCTTCGACGTCGCCGAGGGTGTGACCGCGCTGGCGCACGAGATCGGCCACGCCGCCGCCCTGGTGCAGGCCGGGCTCCTGTGGGCGCTCAGCCGCACCACTGCCATCTCGCGCGAACCCGCCCGCCCCGTTACGGTCGCCCCGTGAGTCACATGACTGCCCCTTCCCCCCTCGATCACTCGACTTGCCCGGCAAGTGTGCGAATGAGTGGTCAAGATACGCACGTCTGCCAGGCAGGTCCGACGATCGAGGACCGGGCGCGGCGCGGCCGGAGCAGGATGCGGGCGCTGCTCGCCGTCGTGGCGTTCCTGGCGTTGACGCTGCTGCCGGGGTCGCCGGCGTACGCGCATGCGGCGCTGCTGCGGACCAGCCCGCCCGCCGGGTCGGTGGTGCCGGAGGCCCCGCGGGACGTGACGCTGACGTTCAGCGAGCCGGTGTCGCCGGTCGCCGACAAGATCAGGATCATCGGGCCGGACGGGCAGCGGGCCGACCGCGGCAAGCCGTCGGTCGAGGGCAACGTACTGAAGATCGGGCTGCGCGAGGACGCCCCCAAGGGCACGTACCTGGTCAGCTATCGGGTGATCTCCGCGGACAGCCACCCGATCCCGGGCGGGTTCACGTTCTCGGTCGGCGCGCCGTCGGCCACCCCGGCGGCGCTGCCGGAGGAGAAGGTCGACACCACGATCCGCAACCTGATCGCGGTCGGCAAGGCGATCGGGTACGCCGGGCTGGTGCTGCTGGTCGGTCCGGTGCTGGTGCTGACGCTGCTGTGGCCGGCCCGGCTCAGCCAACGCGGCCCGCGCCGCGTCATGTGGACCGGCTTCGGCGTGGTCGCCCTGGCCACCCTGGCGGGCCTGTACCTGCAGGCCCCGTACTCGACCGGCGGCAGCCTGTTCGGCGCCACCGGCAGCGACCTCGGCGACGTGCTGGGCAGCCAGTACGGCATCGCGCTGCTGGTGCGGCTGGCGCTGCTGGCGGTGGCCGCGTTCCTGGTGCGCCCGCTGCTGGCCGGGCGCGACGGCGTCGTGGACCGGGTGCTGCTGCTCGCGGTGGCCGCCGGGGCCGCGCTGACCTGGCCGCTGGCCGGGCACCCGGCCGCCTCACCGGTGCCCGCCGTGTCGGTGGTCGTCGACGCGCTGCACCTGGCCGGGGCGGCGGTGTGGCTGGGCGGCCTGCTCATGCTGGCGCTGTTCCTGCTGCGCCAGGCCGACCACCGCGAGCTGGGCGCGATCCTGCCGATCTGGTCGCGCTGGGCGGCGCTGGCCGTGTCGACCGTGCTGCTGGCCGGGGTGGTGTCCGGCCTGATCCAGATCGGCACGCCGCGGGCGCTGATCGACACGACGTACGGCCAGATCATGATCGCCAAGATCGTGCTGGTGGGCCTGATCCTGGTCGCCGCCTACTTCGCCCGGCGGTGGACCAACAACGGGGCCGCCGACAACCCGCGCCCGCTGCGCCGCATCGTCACCACCGAGCTGGCCATCGCGGCCGTCGTGCTGGCGGTGACCGGGGCGCTGACGCAGACCACCCCGGCGCGCACCGCCCAGGAGACCGCGCAGCTGCCCGCCCAGCCGGTCATCTACTCCACGACCCTGACCAGCTCGTTGTACACGCTGCAGGTGGAGGTCGACCCGGCCAAGCTGGGTGACAACGCGGTGCACCTGTACGCGTACAAGGCCGACGGCTCGCCGCTGCCGGTGGTGGAGTGGAAGGCCACCGCGGCGCTGCCCTCGGCGGGCATCGAGCCGGTCACGTTCCCGCTGCTCAAGCTCACCGACAACCACGCCAGCGGGCAGGTCACCCTGCCCACGCCCGGAGACTGGCAGCTGCGCTTCACCCTTCGCCTCTCCGAGATCGATCAGGATTCGGTCACCGCGACGGTGCCGATCTCATAGCGCTCACGTCGAGCCGTACGAAAGGTCCCTGGCATGAAGATGACGCGCCGTTTCGGTGTGGTCGCGGCGACGGTGCTCGGCCTGCTGGCCGTCGCCGTGCCCGCGTCGGCCCACGTCACGGTCAACCCGAAGGAGGCCGTGCAGGGCGGCTACGCCCGCGTGGCGTTCCGGGTGCCGAACGAGTCCGACGACACCAACACCACCAAGATCGAGGTGTACCTGCCGGAGGACGCCCCGGTCGCGTCGGTCACCACGATGCCGGTGCCCGGCTGGACGGTGGCCGTGGCCAAGCGCAAACTGGCCACGCCGATCGAGGTGCACGGCAGCCCGGTCAGCGAGGTCGTCTCCACGCTGACCTGGACCGCGACCTCACCTGAGGCGGCGGTCAAGCCGGGCCAGTTCCAGGAGTTCCCGGTGTCGATGGGCCCGCTGCCCAAGGTCGACAAGATGGTCTTCAAGACGCTGCAGACCTACTCCGACGGCGTCGTGGTGCGCTGGATCGACCCGCCGGCGGGCGACGGCGCCGAGCCGGAGAACCCGGCTCCGGTGCTGACGCTGCTGCCCGCTGCGGCCGGCGCGGCGGCCACCACGGCGACGAACAACACCCTCGCCGTCGGGGACGCCAAGAGCAGCAGCACCGACTGGTACGGCGTGGCCGGCCTGATCGCCGGCGTGCTGGCCCTGATCCTCGCCGGACTGGCGCTGGCGCGTACCCGCAAGGAGCCTGTGCGCTAGTCATCCGCATGGTCGTCATCGGCCGGGTGCCCGCATCTGCCGGGTGCCCGGCCGCGTTGTCCCAGGAGAGCGCGCCTGGCCTCAGCGGCGCGCGGAGAGCCTCGCCACCCCGCCGGCGAGCCCTGGGAGGACACCCGATGCGCGCTGTTCGTCTTCTCGTCGGCCTGCTGGCCCTGCTCGTCGCGGTGCCCGCGCTGGCCGCCGGCGGCGGCGCGGCCTGGCTGTCCGGCCACGACAGCCCCGACGGGGCCTTCCACGCCCCGATCGTGCCGCCGAAGGACCCGAACCGGGTGCTGGTGGTGCCGGACCTCGACGCGCTGCTGCAACGCGACGTGCCGTACGCGCGGGTCGGCGCGACCACCCTGCGCCTGTCCGCGAGCTCGGCGAACACGCCCGCGTTCATCGGCGTCGCAGCCCCCGACGAGGTCGCCGCGTACCTGGCGGGCGTCCGGTACACCGAGGTCGCGCAGACGGTCGTGGGGTCGGGGCCGGTGGCGCTGCGCACCAACCGGATGGACGCGCCCGGCCGGGACCCGCGCGACCCGCTCGCCCAGGGGTTCTGGCTGCGGCAGGGGCTGGGTTCGCTGTCCTGGAACCCGCAACTGGACCGGGGGCGGCACCTGGCCCTGGTGGTGGTGCTGCGGGACATCCCGGTGACGGCCGGGCCGGCGCTGCCGTCGGACGCGGCGGTCCTGGATGTGGCGCTCGGCGCGAGCTGGCTCGGCTCGGCCTCCTGGGGCCTGCTCATCCTCGGCATGGTGCTGCTGATCCTGGCGTTCGTGACCCTGTCCTGGCCCGCTCGGGTGGCCGAGGAACCGGCCGACCGGGCCGACACGACCGGCGACGGCGCGCTGACCGCGCTGCTGTCCACCGACACCCGGCCGGTGCTGTCCGGGCAGACCGAGGCGGTCACCCTGCCGCTCGCGCCCGAGCAGCGTGCGCCGCAGGAACCCGCGCCGGGCGTACGCACGCCGCTGGAACGCGACCCAGGTGTGCGGGCGGACCGCGACCCGGCCGGGCACGCACCGCTGACCGTTCCGTGGGCCGGCGCGCCCTACACGGGCCCGGCCACGACGCCGCTGGTCACCTGCGTGCAGGCCGCCACAGGGCCGGGTGCGGCGCTCGATGACACGGTGGCGGTGCGCACCGCCGACTCCACCACGCCTGCCGTGCCCGCGATGCGGACCGTCGCCGGGCCCGAGCTGCCGTGGCCACCGCCGCGCGGCACGCTGTGCGCGACCGAGCCGGTCCGGGAGGTGCTCACCGAGGAGTTCCTGCGGGAGTGGCTGCCCCGTCCGGGCTGCGAGCTGCGGCTGGATCGTCCGCGCCAGCGGGTCTGAGGGACAAGTCGAGCGGCCCGCACGTACCGGCGTACGGGCCGCTCTCACCGGGGGAACGGTGTCACCACTTGGGGACCTGTCCCGGGGGAGACGTTGTCCCTGCCCCTCACGTTACGGTAAAACCGTCAGAACGGACAAGACTGGCTAAACAGCTCTTGACGTGGGATAATCCCCTGGGCGATTAATCGGCAGGAAGACCAGCAGCACCAGGCTCAGCAGGACGTAGGCGTTGCGGGCCAGGAACAGTCCCGCCGTGTCGGTGGGCACCGCGGCCACACCCCAGTCCACCACCGAGACGACCCCGATCACGCAGACGGCGTACGTCCCGGCCGCGAAGGCGAGCCAGCCCCACCGGCGGCCGTCCCCGGCATGCTGCGCCGCGGCGACCAGGGTCACGATCGCGGGCACGAACCAGTACAGGTGGTGCGGCCAGGTGATCGGGCTGATCAGCCCCGACACCAGGCCGGTCAGCGCCAGCCCGGTGACCGCGTCGCCGGCCAGGCCCGCCCGCGCCGCCCGCCACATGCCCAAGCCCAGCACCGCCAGGGCCAGCAGCAGCCAGAGCCACTTCGCGGGCTGCTCCGGCGCGACCAGCCGGGCCAGCAGGCCCTGCAACGACTGGTTGCCGGTGTAGTCGAGCCGGCCCACCCGGGCGGTGTCCCACAGCGCCGAGGTCCAGAAGTCCCACGAGGCCCGCGGCGCGATCGCGGCGGCCAGCAGGGTCACGCCCGCGGCCGCGCCCATCGCCGTGAACGCCGCCCGCCACTGCCGTGTGACCAGCAGGTACACGATGAACAGGCCGGGGATCAGCTTCAGCGCGGTGGCCACGCCGATGCCGACGCCGGTCCACTTCGAGCCGCGCGGCCCGAGCACCAGCAGGTCCAACATGATCAGCACGATCAGCAGCAGGTTGATCTGCCCGAACGTGATGGTCTCGCGCAGCGGCTCGATGACCAGCACCAGCGGCGCGGCGATGCCGACGGCATACCAGGCCGGCCAGCCCTGCCGCCGGGCCAGCGGGGCCACCAGCCAGTACGTGGTGACCACCACGGCCGCCACGGTGCCCAGCGTGAACAGCGCCTGGGTCACGCCCAGCGGGAGCAGGCCGAACGGGAACAGCAGCAGCGCCGCGAACGGCGGGTAGGTGAAGTACAGCGCGCCCTGCACCCGGTCGGGCTGCGCGTAGTCGTACAGGTCGTGCCCGTCGCCCCACCAGTTCACCGCGGACATGTAGATCTTCAGGTCGAAGAAGTCGTGCTCCACCCGCAGCCGCCAGAACGCCACGGCGGCCAGCGCGAGCACGGCGACGACGGTGAGCACCCGCACGAGCGGGTCGCGGGTGCGGACCTGAGACATGGTCGACACCCTATCCGCCACGCCGGTCACCGGGGCACACCCCGGGCTCGACAGTGGCGACACTGACAGTGCGCCCTTACGGCGTACGCTGTGCCGGTGGGAGATCTGCGAAGCGCCGACCATCTGGTATGGATCGACTGTGAGATGACCGGCCTGAACCTGGGCAGCGACGCCCTCATCGAGGTCGCCGCCCTGGTCACCGATGCCGACCTGAACGTGCTGGGCGACGGGGTGGACGTCGTGATCCACACCGACGACGCCGCCCTCGACGGCATGGTCGACGTGGTGAAGCAGATGCACGAGAAATCGGGCCTGACCGAGGCGGTGCGCCGGTCCACGGTCACGGTCGAGCAGGCCGAGGACATGGTGCTGGAGTACGTCACCAAGTACGTCACCGACCCGCGCACCGCGCCGCTGTGCGGCAACTCGATCGCCACCGACCGCGGCTTCATCGTCCGGGACATGCCCCGCCTCGACACGCACCTGCACTACCGCATGATCGACGTGTCGTCGGTGAAGGAGCTGTGCCGCCGCTGGTACCCCCGGGTGTATTTCGGCCAGCCGGAGAAAGGGCTGGCCCACCGGGCCCTGGCCGACATCCGGGAGAGCATCCGCGAGCTGCGCTACTACCGCGAGGCGATCTTCGTGCCGCAGCCCGGACCGGACGTCGACGAGGCCAAGCGCATCGCCGCGACGATGATCCTTCCCTGAGTAGCGGGAGACACAGCGATACCCGCTCGACGTGGTGCCGGGGGGTATGGCTATCATTGGTCAGTCGCCGCGGCCACACGGTCAGCGGCGTGCGATGGTGGTCGTAGCTCAGCTGGTAGAGCACCGGGTTGTGGTCCCGGGGGTCGCGGGTTCAAGTCCCGTCGATCACCCCATACGAGAAAGCCCCGGCGGGAAATCCCGCCGGGGCTTTTCGCTGCTCGTCGTCAGGCGCTCGGGGTGCCCGAGGGGCCTGCAGAGGGGGTCGCCGACGGGTCGGTGGACGGCGCCGTCGACGGGTCCGGCGTCGGCTCGGCCGGGGCCACGTACGGGATGGCGCTGCCCTTCACGTACTGCTCCCAGGACTTGTCCCAGTCGGTCCAGCCGTTGCCGTACTCCAGCTCGCGGGGCGTGCCCTTGGTGGTGATCGGCGTGCCGACCAGCGTGTTCGCGAACAGCCAGGCGGCATTCGCCATGGACACGTTCACGCAGCCGTGCGACACGTTGCGGCGTCCCTGGTGCTGCGTCGACCACGGGGCGGCGTGGATGAACTCCCCGCCCCAGGTCATCCGCTGGGCGTACTCCACCGGAGTGCGGTAGCGGTTGGCCGGGTTAGGGGCGTCCATGGTGTCGAAGACGGTGTTCCGCTTCTTCTCGATGATGATCATCGTGCCGCTGGACGACGGCATGCTCGGGCGGCCCAGGCTGACCGGGATCGTCCGGATGAGCTTGCCGTCCTTGTGCACCGTCATCTTGTGGGTCTTGTCGTCGACCCGCAGCTGCAGGTCCGGACCCACGGTGCAGACCAGCGTCGAGTCACGCCGGCCGTAGTAGCCGCCGCCCATCGGCAGGCCGCCGGCCCGCACGCTGACGTTGATCTTCGTGCCGGCCTTCCAGAACGCCTTCGGCCGGAAGTGCAGCTCGCGAGCGGTGTACCAGGTCCAGATGCCTTCCTGGAACGGCTGGGTCTCCACCAGCAGCCGCCGCTGCACCGCGGCCCGGTCGGCCTTCGCGATGTCCCGGCTGGTCCGGAAGATCAGCACCATGCCGACGCCGATGACGGCGTTGTCGGCCAGGAAGCTGCTGAACCCGACCAGCTTGGACGGCTTGGCCATGGTGGTGAACGTGGTCGTGGCGGTGGCGGCCTTGCCGTCGTCGCCGGTCGCGGTCACCGTCGCGGTGTACGCCGTGCCGAAGGCCAGCGACTTCTCCGGCAGCCAGCCCTTGCCGTCGGGGTGCATGGCACCCTTCACCTCGGCGCCGTTGGCGTCCTTCAGCGAGACCGTGGTGTCCACCGCTTCGGTCGCGGCGAACACGATCTCTGCGCTGGCCGGGACGTCCTTGGCATCGGCAGCCGGGCCGCTGATGGTGACCGTCGCCTTGGGCGGCGTCTCGGCCGGGGAGTCCCCGTCGCCGTTCGAGCCGTTCCAGATCGGCGACTTGTCGCCCGTGCAGGCAGCCAGGCCGGCCACTCCGGCGACACCCGCGCCGGCCAGGCCGAGCGCGGTGAGCGCGCGCCGCCGGGTCATGGACATGGGGGTCGGGAGATCGGGGGTGGGCATAGGCTCCTCACCAAGATCGAGGGGTGTGTGCGCGATGCGCGTATCCATACTGCCTCAAAGACGCTCCGCCAAGGGTATGCGTTGCATCCAGTGAGGCTGCACACCGGGATCTTCGAGGATAAACCGGACTAGTTGGCCGGATCCGAGGGGGACGGGCTCACCGGAGCGGCAGAGGCGACCGCGGACGGCGAGGGCGCCACCGCCGGCACCGGCTCCAGCAGCTCCTGCGGGATCGGCAGCGCACTGCCCTTGACGAACTCCTTCCAGCTCAGGTCCCACGCGGTGAAGCCGTTGCCGCGTTCCAGCTTCACCCCCGTACCCCTGACCGTCACCGGGTCGCCCACGTGCGTGTTCTGGAACAGCCACACCGCGTTGCCGTACGAGACGTTCAGGCAGCCGTGCGACACGTTGCGGTTGCCCTGGTCGCCGACGCTCCACGGGGCCGAGTGGATGAACTCGCCGCCCCAGGTCAGCCGCTGCGCGTACTGGATCGCCACCCGGTACTGGTCGCCCGGCTCGCCGGTGGTGTCGAAGATGGTGGACTCCTGCTTATCCATGATCACC
Source organism: Catellatospora vulcania (assembly GCF_009720385.1). GTDB lineage: Bacteria > Actinomycetota > Actinomycetes > Mycobacteriales > Micromonosporaceae > Catellatospora > Catellatospora vulcania. Next base: position 192,486 of record NZ_ML769303.1, read on the forward strand.
ATGGTGCCGGAGGACGACGGGGTGCTCGCCTTGCCCAGGCTCACCGGCATCGACTTGACCTTCTTACCGTCGCGGAAGACGTCGATGTGCTTGTTCGAGTTCTTGACGATCAGCTCCAGCTTCTCGTCCGCGATCTTCACGGTGGCCTTGCGGTCGTCGTCGCCGAACCGGCCCTCGCCCATCGGCAGGCCCTTCAGCGCGGCCCGCACGCTGAGCACGGTGTTCGGCTTCCAGTACTCCGGCGCCCGGTAGGTCACCTGCCGCCCGCTCATCCAGTGCCACACGCCGGGCTGGGCCGGTGTCGTCGTCACGAACAGCCGCGACTCCACCTGCGCCCGGGACGCCTCCGGAATCTGCTCCGAGAACTCCACCACCACCGGCATCGCCACGCCGTAGGTGTTGCCGTCGAACAGGTACATGCCCGTGCCGACCTGCCGCGTGGGCTCCGCCATCGTGCTGAACGAGGTCGACTTCGTGATCGCCCGTCGCCCGTCGGTGGCGGTCACGGTGACCGAGTAGCGCCCCTTGTACTCCAGCGGCTTGTCCGGGACCCAGGACAGGCCGCCCGGCCGCATCCGGCCCGACAGCAGCCGGCCCTTGGCGTCGGCCAGGGCCACCGAGCGGACCGAGGCGTTCGCGACGCTGATCCCGATCTCGGCGCTGACCGGCAGGTCCTTCTGCTCGGCCGCCGGGGTGAGCTCCAGGGTCTGCGCGGGCGGGGCCGGTTGCGGGGCCGCCTGATTCTTGACGGGATCGCCGGTGTCGCACGAGCCCAGCGGTACGAGGACCGCGGCCGTAACCGCGGCTATGCCGAACCTGCGCAGTGCACCCATGACGCCACCTACCCATTACCGCCGATATGTCCCGGTTCACATATTGCCGCAGGCGGGTGGGGTGTGTGGGCGGTTCTGACGGAATCTCAGGATCTGGCGTGGCGACACGGATGATCTTTGCGTGAGCGTGCTCACATGGCGCGGTCGTGACGCTTCGTGGCTGCGGGGCGGAGGCCGGGCGGCGCGTCATTGTGGGGTGGTATGCGGCGTTCTGGCAGGTGGTTTGCGGGGGTTTGCGGATGCCGACCGCGAGTCCGCTAACCGATTGGAGAACCCCCGGATCGTCATGCTAATGTTCTCTCCGTTGCCAACGAGCGCCGCTAGCTCAACTGGCAGAGCAGCGGACTCTTAATCCGCGGGTTCGGGGTTCGAGTCCCTGGCGGCGCACCAAAAGAAGCCCCATCTGACCTGGTCAGATGGGGCTTCTGGCATTACGGGGCCGTATCTGTCGGCGGCCGGTGCGCTCGACGTGTGCTCGTATGCGCCGTGAGCATCCGATACGTGGCGTCAGGTGCTGTCACCGACTGATCTTTGATCTTGTTTCGGGGCGTCGACGGGGATCGGCTCAGGTGTCGTTTCGGCAACGTTCCCGACGGTCGCGCAGAGTGGAGTTGGAGTGGGATCGTCAGACGGTTCGTTCAGACGGGTTCGGCAGAAAGTGGCCAGAACGGGGAGGAGGCGGCAGCTGTGGGCGACGGCGGATGATTCTCGGTGCGGTGCGTCGTGCGGTTTCCGGCCGAGCAGCGCTCGACGTTCGAGGAACGGGTCACGCTGTGGCGGGTGGCGAACTTCGACGAGGCGGTGCGGCTTGCGGAGGTGGAGGTCCGCGAGTATGCGGCCGCTATCGGCGGCGAGTACACCGGCCTGGCTCAGGCCTACGAACTCGCCGACATGCCGGGCCACGGGGCAGAGGTGTTCTCCCTGATGCGTGACAGTGACCTCGACCTGGACGCCTATCTCGACGCATTCTTCGATACGGGCAGTGAGCGGCAACGCGCCATCGACGAGCACTGAGTCCGTCCCTGCGCGCACTGGATTCGCGCGGAGGGGGCGGGCTGTCTGCGGGCCGCTACACGCCTCGGTACTCCGCCCAGGCTCGGGCAGCCTCGGCGACCTCGATCTTCCACGGCTGTGGATCGGCGGCGCTGATCTCAGCCCACAGGCCTCTCGCCGCGGTGACGAAGGTCGACACCGCTTCGTCGGTGACGAGGGTGAAGGTGGGGGAGTCCTGGCACCAGTGCTCGGCGTTCTTCGGGGTATGCCCGGCCTGGATGAGCTGCAGACCTACGCAGGCGGTGTCGAGCCAGGATGCGGCGAGCGTCGGCCAGGCCCAGTCGATGAATTTCGCGGTTCCGTCGACCAGGATGTTGTGGCGGTGCAGGTCGGTGTGGGCGATGGTCGTTCCGGCGAGCAGATGAGCGCGGTCTCCGGCGTAGTCGCGCCAGCGGTCTTCGATGGTGCGCAGGGTCAGCCCTCGTGGGGCGGGGATCGAGGCGAGGGCCTGCAGGCTTGTGGCGATCTTCGGTAGGTCCGGCGATCCAGGGCTGAGGTCGGCGTGGCGGCCGTCGAGATACAGGAAGCCGAGCACGTCCCAGCCGTCCGCGGCCACGCGGAAGGCGAGCGGAGCCGACACGTGCCGGACATGCTCGTTGATCGCGGCCTCGTTGCTATGGGTCCAGACGGCCCGCTTGTGGTCGGCTGGGACACCCTTGAGGAAGTATCGGTCGCGCGCCGTGTGCATGACCATGCCGAGCAGACAGTTGTGCCCGGTGTCGACCTGGTCGGCACGGACGAACGCGCCTGTCTCGGCCTCGATCATGCGGCGCAGGTTGGCGGGAAGGTCATCCCATGACACACGCGGGTTCATGGTCTCCTCCATCGCTGGGCCGCTTACCGGCGGCGAGGTTACAGGGAACGTTGGGGATGGTCCCAGCGCCCACGCCGGGACCACCCCACCGAGCGGCTAGTACGGGTTGTCGTCGCTGGAGTTGCAGTTGCACTTGTTCGCGGCCAGGACGGTCTGCTCGACGTTGACGAACTCGATCTCCGTCACCTCAGGCCGCGGCTGCGGACGCTGGGACAGCGCGACCATGACCGGTGCCGGCCGGGTCGCTGTGGGTGTCGGTGCCATTGACAATCACCTCCCCACTTTCTCGATGCTGGCAGTAGCGCTCCATCGGCGACTTCGCCTGCCGGTACAGCCGGACCAGCGGCATGCACGTGTTGCACGTGCCTTGCACGCCGCATCCGCTGCACCCGCCGGTCCTGGCGAGCAGGCCGTCGGCTATGCCGCCGAGTCGGCGCAGGCCCTCCACGCCTTCGGCGAGGAGGTCGATGTTGGGGTCCCGGCCGACCTTGCAGATCGAGGCCATTCGACGGACCCATCCGGAATTACCGACCCAAGACCTGGAAGACTACGAAATGGACTAAAACCGCTCGGTGCCCTATGCCCGAAGCTACGACGCGAAGACGGGTCGTGGCCTGCCGACCACGGCACCTACCAATACCAGATGGACCTACCCGCATCGCCACGCGGCGAACGGCGGTTGCCACGCCGTAGCGGATTCGACACCCGTGAGGCGGCGGTCGCCGACCGCTGCCGGATCACGGAGGTCACCCTGGGCGCGGCGGAGTACATCTCCGACCGCGGAAGGCTGACGCTTCCCGCATGGCTGTTCACCGTGGCGGAGCCGGTCAGAACACTGGCCGTGCCCGCACTTGCCGCCGAGGCGTTCTGGTACCCAGGCGAGCCCAACTACGGCGACCTCCGCGGCCACAGTGTCCGCCGACGGGCGGGCACTGACCATCATGATGATGAAGCTGAAGGCGCCATGCCGCGGCGAGCCGACTCTGCGTCTGGCAGCGAAGGCGACGGAGTCCGTGACCGCGGTCACCGTCGGGCTGTACGTGGCGGAGATCGTGCCGGCTACCGCCACGACCACGGGCGACGACTGCTTCCGCGACTTCGAGCAGCTAGCCGAGCCGTACCAGGTGCGGTTGAACGCACCGCTGGGCAACCGAGGGTTGGTCGGGGCTAGCGGAGCATCTGCGGTCACCCGAGGTTGAAACAGTCGGCGGCGCTCAGTCCAGCCTCAGCATTGGGCCGACACGGCCTCCGGAGCTGAAACGATCGACAGAACAGTGTTGACCAGTAGGGCCGTATCTACGGATATAGCGGTCACTGCGAGTCATCGGCCAAAGCCTCCGTAGCGGCAACGTCCGCCACTTTGGGTGGTGACGATCAGCCGGGGGACAATGATCGAAGCTTTCGGCCCGGGTGACCGGGGCCATAGGATCTCAAGTTCGGGCCTGTGTAGGAGGTAGTCGGTGGATTTCGAGAGGGCTTCGGACATTCTGCTGGCGCTGACCAGGCGCAAGAAGGTCAGCGACGCTTTGGAGTGGCTGGTGGAGGGCCGGCAGCTTGCCCAGCCACCGGACGTCCGCGACCTGTTCGTCGCATTGATCACCATTGTTGACCAGTCGCCGAACCTCGCCGAGCTCGGCCGTAGCGCCCTGCTGGCCGCAACTAAGACTCACCTGAAGTCGGACATCGATCCCGCCGCGGAACTACTCGCCGTCGACAAGGTCACTCGTTCGAGCGAATACGACCAGGCCCTCAGCGACCTTGTGGGGCTGACGCCCGGGCGCTCGCTACGCGACCTGAATCCGGCCATTGTCTTGGCGGCGCAGGCGCGCAATTCGCTGACCATGCGGGTGCTGTGTCTGATCGCGGGCCTGAGCTTCAAGGAGCTGAAGGCGCGATGCTCGGTCAAGCTGCCCGGACAGGCGCAGGGTAGGTGGAACGGGGAGCAGGTAACCGCGGCGTTCGGGGTGGTCGACATGATCGTGCGCGGCACGGTGGAGTGTCGCTCGCCTGTGGCGTCTCCCATGCGCCCGGTAGAGCTGATGATGCCTGCGGACGGCTTCGGCGACGGCTGGGGAGCTGTGGAGCAGATGCGCACCGGCGGCGTTCCCTACTCGGTGCTGCTCGCGCAGCGTGCCGTGGGATCGGCCTGGCTGGCCCACCGGAATTCGACCACCGGCCGAGTGCAGGACGAGGTGAACGACAAGCTGCAGGAGAAGCTGGAAGCGGCCGGTGTGAAGGTTCGCCGTCTGCGAAGCGACGCCGTGTCCAAGGCGTTCATGGCGGACTTCATCAAAGACGGAGTAGACCGGGACACGGTCAAGCAGGTGAAGCTGGTCACCGAAGGCAAGGCCCCGATGGCGATCATCGTGTCGGTGGCTACCGACACCGGCACCGCTAACAAGAGCGGAGCAAAGCTACTGGGATTGGTTGATCATCTCAAGATGCGTGTGGCGGTCGTTCTCATGGGCAAGGGGTGGTCGCAGCGTAGGAACACCGCCGACCTCATCCGTGGATTCGATGGGAGGGTGTACTCGGATCTCACTCTCGATCAGCTCGTAGGGGACCTCGCCGGCGGCCGCAGGTAGGGCGCGGAGGCCGAATGTCGGCCGGTCGGTGCAGACTGGTGCGGTCGTAGGAGCGGACAGGTAGTCGGGGAGTGGCAATGGTCGTGTTGACGCAGGTCCGTCGGCGTGTGATCGAGGAAACGTTGGCTGTGGCCGCGACGGATTCCCACGTGGAGCGGCGGGAGATTCCGTGGCGCGCAGGCAAGAAGTTGCTGCCCGTTGTGTCGCTGCGTGTTGATCATGTCGTCCTCAACCCGCGCAGCCACCGGATCCAGGCGCAGCTCAAATCCAACCCTGCGTGGACGGACCTGATGGCCGCGGATCCGTTCGGCGCGCCCGCGCAGGATGTGATCGCGCAGATCATCAAGGAGACGCCGGGCTACGAGCGGATCAGGAAGCTGCTGTCGCAGGAGCCACAGCGCGAGCCGGGGATGGTCACCACGGCGGGCGTGTTGATCAACGCCAACACGCGCGTGGTCGCGCTTCGTGAGTTGAACCGCGAGTACGTCAAGGTGCAGGTCCTGCCGGCCGACGCGAACGAGATCGAACTCGCAGATCTTGAGCTGAGTCTGCAGATGGAGGTGGAGAGCAAGCAGCCCTACTCGTTCACGAACAGGTTGTTGTTCATCCGCGACCTGCTGCGCACCCACCAGCCTGAAGACGTCGGTCTTAAGCTCGACCCAGCGCTGAGCAGGAACATCGAGGCTGACCGCAAGAAGGCCACGGCCGAGGTAGAGACCAGTGCTCGGCTCCTCAACATGATCGAGAACGTCATCCACGACTCCGGTGGGGCGTTGACCTACGAGTTCTTCGATGGTGAGCAGCAGAACGTCAAGGATATCGACATCGCTTACGAGGCGCTGCTGCGGAGGGGCCAGCCGCAGCTGGCAGACAGGGTGCGCCGGGCGAAGATCGCCGGAATGTTGGCCGAAATGGACTACCGCAAGGTGCGTGACATCGACGCGACGCTGCTGTCGGACTATGTCGTCGGTGCGCTTCGCGAGCAGCCGTTGCTGAAGGACCATGTCGCGTTGCTGACCACCGCCGAGCCGTCGGACCATGCGGCGGCTGACGTGACCGGGCTGGATATCCTCGACGACCTCGACGATCTTGACGACTTCGACAGCCGTGACGACGAGGCGGGCGCCGGCGTGGTGACGCTGGAGCCGGTCTACCGGCTGCTCGCCGCGACGCCGAAGGATGGAGAGGTGAAGCTGCCAGCTGTTGGTGACAGCCCCGCGAAGACCCTTGCGCGTGAGGTCTTCTCCAAGGCTGTGTTCGCCGGGCTGAACACGGCACTGATGGCCATGGCTAGCGACAGCAAGCACGGCACGGAGCTCGAGTCGCCCTACCGTCGCTTGATGCTGGCTGCCCGTGCCTGTGACCAGGTTAAGGAGGCAGTGGCGAGGGTGAACGACCGCAGCGACGTCGACCTGGACAAGGTGAAGTCCGCGCTGGGCGCCTTTGAGCGGGCACGTGACGAGATGGTCATGGTGCTCGAGCAGTTCGGTGTGTCGATCGACGACGGCGACCTGGCGTGACGGCCCCGCTGCTGACGCTGGTGCTCGGTGAGGGCGCACCTCCGTTCGCTATCGCTACTCGCAACGCCGCAGTGCCGGAAGTGTTCTGGGACCGTCTGCGGGTGGAGTGGGGCTACGCGGGTGATCCGGCGCGGTCGGTGCGGGTGCCTATGGCGCGGTTCCGGGCGAACCTGGGGTGGCTGCGGTCTGCGTGTGAGCAGCACGAGGTCAGCCTCGACTGGGATCTGAAGCTGAAGGACGTCGTCCGTCAATCTATCGAGGAACGCCGACAGGTTGAGGCGCTGCTGGACAAGGCCGTGCCGCTGGAACCTCACGAGGTCCGGGCACGCCTCGCCGACACCCGGTTCAACCGGGACCTGCGCGACTTCCAGCTGCGCGACGTCGGCCGGCTGCTCGCCCTGCCGCACGGCGCTAACTTCTCCGTGCCGGGCGCAGGCAAGACTACGGTCGCCTACGCCGTCTACGAGGCCGAACGCGTCGCGGGCAAGGTGTCGCAGATGCTGGTCGTGGCGCCGCTGTCGGCCTTCGATGCATGGCGCTCGGAGATCACTGAGTGCTTCGACGCTGCCGACGCGCCTAAAGTCCGGGTGCTGACCGACGGCGACCCCGGCGACGCCGAGGTGCTGCTGGTCAACTACCACCGGCTGGCCGGCAACTTCGAGACGGTCGTGCGCTGGGTCGCGCAGGCGCCGACGCTCACATTGCTGGACGAGGCGCACCGTATGAAGGCCGGCCGCAACGGCCAGCACGGCAGCGCGTGCCTGGACCTGGCGTTCGGCGCAGTTCGTCGCGACATCCTTACTGGCACCCCGGCGCCGCAGGCCCCGAACGACTTCCTGGCGCTACTGGACTTCCTGTGGCCGGGGCAGGCTCGCAGGCTTATCCCGCGGGCTGCGCTGGCCAGCCGCCCGTCGACCGAAGCCGTGCACGACGTCGCCCGGGCCATCCGGCCGCTGTTCGTGCGCACTCGCAAGCAGGAACTCGGCCTCACCCCGCCGCGGCTGCGGGTCGAGTCCGTGCCACTGGAGGGCCTGCACCGCGACATCTACCTGGCGCTGCGGGACCAGTACGCCGGTGAGATGAAGGTCAACATGACCGACCGGGTCGAGCTGGGCCGCATGGGCGCGGTCGTGATGTACCTGCTGGAGGCGGCGACGAACCCGTTCCTGCTGGCGACCGGGTCCAGCGTTGACGACGCGCCGGAGTTCCGGCACCCGCCGCTGTCTGTGGAGCCAGGCAGCAGGTTGTGGGATCTGCTGCAGCGCTACAACCAGTACGAGACGCCTACCAAGTTCGTCCGGCTCGCGCAGATGGTCAAGGCCAACGCCGAAATGGGCCGTAAGACGTTGGTGTGGTCGAATTTCGTCCGGAACCTGCACATGCTCGAGCGGATGTTTCGCGGACTCAACCCGGCGATGATCTACGGCGGTGTGCCGTCGGAGGGCAACGGCCCGCCCGGCAACGGTCGCACCCGCGAGCAGGAGCTGCGCCGTTTCCGCCACGACGACTGCATGGTGCTGCTGGCCAACCCCGCCGCCATGAGCGAGGGCGTGAGCCTGCACATGACCTGCCACGACGCGATCTACCTTGATCGGACCTTCAACGCAGGCCAGTACCTGCAGAGCATCGACCGCATCCACCGGCTGGGCCTGGACCCCGGCGTCGAGACACGGCTCACCTTCCTGGCGACCGCCGACACCATCGATGACGTCGTCAACGACCGGATCAAGATCAAGGCGACAGCGTTGGGGAACATGCTCAACGATCCCGATCTGGTCGCGATGGCCTTGCCCGACAGCGACGAGGAGGGCTACGGCGCCACTATTGACGACGAAGCAGACGTCCAGGCCCTGTTCGCGCACCTTCGCGGAGAGCGGTGAACGCTGATGAACCTGCTTCTTCCCGCGCAGCGCACTATCCCGGGCATCCTGCAGGTGAACGCGGCCGCCGAACTCTGGCCGATCTTCACCGAGGAAGGTGTGAACGCCCGCAAGCTGGAGTCGCAGTACCACAGGATCCCCACCCAGGGCGTGCACGACCACGCCTCGCTGTGGCAAGGTCAGCAACTGCTGCTGCGCCTCGGGTTGATCGTCGAACGTGACGGCTCCTTGTATTCCCACCCTGACCTGCGGGCGTTTCAGGATATGGCGCACCAAATGCGTGTCGAGGTCCTGACCGAGCGTGCGCTGCTGACGTGGGCGACGCTGTGGCTGCCTACGTTCGCCGATGCCGACGAGGTCCACTGGGAGCGCGTCCCGGCCGAGGCGCACAACTTGCTGGCCTCAGTCTTCGAAGACACCGGACGACGTGAAGCCTTCATCCTCGCCTCCGCCCGCAAAGTCGACGCGGCGCTGCTGGCCGAGATCGGCTCCGACGGGGAAGTTGCTGTTGTCGCTAGATGCCGCGAGCACTTGTCCGGCAAGAACCGGGGCGACCTGGCCGCGATGGTGACTAGGGTCAGCCTCACCGACGACACGGCCGGATTCGACGTCTACGCGCTGGACTGCGCCGGCAGCCGACACCACATGGAAGTGAAGACCACGCGGTCGATCACCGAGCGCATTGGGTTCTACCTGAGCCGCAACGAGGCGATAGTCGGCCAGAGGGACGAGTGCTGGGCCATCGTGGTGGCCAGGCAAGTGGTCGTGTCGGGCGACGGCCAGGCCGAAACCGAGGTCGTCGGCTGGCTGAAGTACACCGATATTCACGACCTGCTTCCCAGTGACACGATCACCGACACCGACTCATTTGCCCGATGGGCGTCGACGAAGATCGTCGTCCCCCAGTGGCGGCTACGCCCAGGGCTACCACTTGACTGACCCGGCCACTGCGCGTTGACTCGCGATCATCAGCGAGACCACTTATGATCAAGGCCGCCACGCGGCTCGCGGATCAGCAGGTCGAGTTGCTGCCGGTCGCGCCGCTAACGGCGGCATAGATTGGCCTCACTCACGCAATGACCGACTTGGAGCAACGACCATGGCTACGGCGACGATAACGGGACACCAGACCCGGGAGTCGCTCGACGCGCCATCCGCGCGTGTCAGCCCTCTACGACACCTCAACCCCACCGCCGTGAGCGCGGCAGCCAAGATCGAAAGCCGCAACCGCGAGGTCCACCTGCCACCCGTCAGCATCTACCGCTGGTGGGCCCGCCGCACGGCCGCCGTCAACGGCGCGATCATCGACGCCTTCGCCCAAGACCACCCGGGCAAGCTCCTCATCGCTGACGTCTTCGCAGGCGGCGGGGTCATCCCACTGGCGGCAGCGGTACGTAATCACCAGGTGTACGCGCAGGACCTCAACCCCTGGGCCGCCACAGGCCTGGCCGCGATGCTCGGCCTGCCTACGGCCAATTCACTGCGAGAAGCGTACGCGGCCATGCGCCAGTGGATCGACGCCGAGGTATCGGCCGCCTACGGAACGACACTGTCCGACGGCACCAGCGGCCTGGTCTCCCACACCTTCCGCGTCGCCACCGCCGAATGCACCAACTGCCACGTCCGTGCCCGCCTCTTCCCCCACGCCATGGTCACACTGCTCGCCCGCCGCGAACGCGACAAGCCCGAAGCCTTCCTGGCCTGCCCCGAAGGCCACCTCTTCGCAGGCGACTCCTCCGAGGTCAACATCTGTCCGCAGTGCAAGACCAAGACCGACCCCGACGCCACTTATACGGCACGTCGCCAGGTCGTCTGCCGCTCCTGCAAACACGAGGACCGGCTGGAGCAACGTGCTGGCACCTGGCAATGGGAGATCGTGCTGGTCGAACGCAGCGGCAAGAAGAAGCGTGAACTCGCCCTGCCGTCCACCAGCGAGATCGAAGCCGCGGACCACGAACGCTGGCAGCCAAGCCGCCAACTCGGAGCCATCCCCGAAGGCCAAGAGACCAAGGTCCTGCTTCGGCACGGCTTTACCACCTGGGACGACCTCTACCCGCGCCGCCAGCGGTACCTGCTTGAACGCATCCTGCTGTCCGCGCAGAGCTGTTCCCAAGACGCCGCCGTTGTACAGGCCATGTCGATGGCGGTCATCGGCTCTGCCGAAATGGCGGGACATGTCTCACGCTGGGACCGCTACTACCTCAAGAGCTACGAATCGATGGCGGGCCACCGGTTCAACCTGACCACCCTCACCGTCGAGCCGAACGCGTGGGGCACCCACAACAGCGGCCGCGGAACGGTGCTGCGTCGCATCAACCAGCTGATCAAGGCCGCTGAGTGGTTCCACAAGAAGACGGCTAAAGACGTCAGCGTGGAAGGGCCCCTGTTCGCGACAGCAAAGACTCCTGCGCCGTTCACCGACGACGTGAGGGTGGTCGAGGGTTCCTCAGAGACGATCCTGCTGCCCGACGGCGTCGTCGACCTCGTCCTGACCGATCCGCCCTACCACGACGACGTCCAATACTCGGAGCTGTCCCGCCCGTTCCGGGCCTGGGCCAACATTGTTGACGGCCCGCTGTGGCACCCGCAGATGGACGACGGTCATCTGTCCGGCGAAGCCGTGGTCAACGGGGCGCTCGGCCAGCTCACCGAAGACGGCGCCTACGGCGGACTACTGCAGCGGATCTTCACCGAGGTCCGGCGCACACTCAAGCCATCAGGACACCTGGTCTTCAGCTACGCCAATCGCAGTCCATCAGCGTGGGTTGAAGTGTTCAACGCGCTGCAGGCAGCTGGTTTCCGTGCCTCCGGCTGCGAGATCGTCCACAGCGAGAACGAGACAGACCACGCCAAACGCGGCGTCCGCGCCTGTACGCTCGACCTAATCCTCGACCTGGTGGTAGCCGACGAGACCCCCATCGAGCCGCACCATCCCCGCACCACCGAAGATTCGATCGAGGTGACGTTCCTCAGGATCGTCGCGGACACGTTCGCCAAAATCGGCTCCCTGCCGACCGGATGGGAGAAGCAGTTCCAGGCCGACCTGGCCAGCACCGCCTTCCTGGCCGGGCCGAAGAAGGCCAAGCCCGCACCGCCAGAGAAGGCATAGGGTCGTCGCGGCCCGTTGTCGACGTCCTCCCGACACGGGCCGCGCTCCCCCTCCGGGACCACCCGCCTTCGCGCATGCCACGTTCAGCTGGATCCGCCTGAAGAACGGTACGCCCTGCGTGGCAGCGCATCGGGCCGCTGCTTCACGGCCACCATCACCAGCGATATGGCGATCACAAGCCAGTGCCACGCAGTCAAGATCAGAGTTGTCGGCCATACGCGATGGCGGACCTACGCTGTTGCGCTCGCCGGCCGTAGATCATGATGTCTGCGCTCGGCCTGGAGTTCTTCGGTGAGCCTGCAGGGGGAGCCCCGAATGGCGGCGGCGATCCTCGGTCGGGTAGAACCTGAGAATGGAAGATGCCGGAGTGCTCACCACGTCAGCGCCCTCGCCCACCCGCTTGACCGTGCTGTCCGGGCCCTCCGGTGTCGGTAAGGACGCGGTTATCGAAGCCGTCCGCAACAGGTCCGCCCACGTTTGGCTATCTGTGTCGGTAACAACGCGCCGCAAGCGGGACTATGAGATCGACGGCATGCACTACACCTTCGTGTCCCGGGCCGAGTTCCAGACCCTCGTAGATGCCGGCCTGCTGCTGGAATGGGCAGAGTTCGCCGGCAACCTCTACGGCACTCCGCGCGCCGCGGTGCAGGATCGTCTCCGCGCCGGTGTGCCGGTTCTCCTGAAGATCGACTTGCAAGGTGCCCGTCAGGTCCGCGAGACCATGCCCGACGCGCAACTGGTCTTCCTCGCACCGCCCAGCCGAGAAGAGCTACGCCGCCGGCTGGTAGGCCGCGGCACCGAAGACCCCGTAACTCTGCGCCGCCGGCTGGCCCACGCCGACGAGGAACTGGCCGCAGAGCAGGAGTTCGATGTAACCGTCGTGAACGACAGACTCGAACGAGCCGCAGATGAGCTGATCGGGCTGCTGGCGGCGACACCGCTCGTCGCCGCACCGGCTCGGCGTTGATGAACGCAACCAGGGCCTCACGCCCTCCGGCTTCGTAGCCGCTCCACGGGTCCGACCTACTACGTGCTCAGATCGACGCACGCTGGCTGGCGTCGGCACGACGTCGAAATGTATGCGCGCGATGTAGGCGTGGAAATGAAGCCCTATTCCGTGCCTCTGGCTAACTTGCTCCCGCCTGGACTGACGTACAGAAGCCTGCATCGTGCAACTATCGGCTACGGCGGGTAGCGCTTGATGGCTCGATGACTGAGGGACGCAGAATCTGTGACGATCGATGGACAAGACGGTCTGAGACGGCGGACGGCCGATGAGCACATGTTCCAGCCTGATAGCGGGACCTGGACGAACGCTACCTTCCGGATCCAGGTGTTCACCGCACCCGGACTGCGGCCGGTCGGGATAGCGACGCAGATCCCCGGGCAAGACGGGCGGTCGCTGACGAATGCTGCCGAGATCTATGCTGCGGCGGTATGGGAGCGGCTGTGTCCAGAAGAGGCACAACCCCCAATCTGGATCGAGAACCAGTTACTCCAAAGCACTGCTGAGCCACGGTTGAAGGTGGTGAGATTCGGCCACGCTGAGCCGTTTCGGTTGACTGACCCAAGCTGGGAGACGATCGACCCGCCCCGGCTGTCGCAGCTGGTCGGCTGCGAGGTCGACCTAACCCGAGGAGACGGGTACATCCCCCCACCGCCGGAACCTGAGCCGATCGAGGTCTTTATCGCATTCCCGGTGCAGCAACTCCCATTGACCACTCCGTTTCGGGCCGCCTGCATGGTTGAGCCCTCGCGCCGTTCATGGCCAGGTCAGTTCCAGTTCCTATCTCGGCGTCGAGGCGCTATCGGCAGACGGACCTGTTGCTTCTATCACCAGATCGACTGGGTGCAGGTGAACAAAGTGGGCATACCTGTGCTGAAGAAGGCGTGGGGTGAGGGACTGCGAGGGGAGGAGCTCATCACGGAGGTCGAGGACCGGGCCGCCGGCCTGTTGTCGGATCAAGGTTCGCGAGACGCGCTGGGCACCTTGCTCCACGACCCCATTCACATTGTGCGCGACGGTGAGGGGTGGGCCTGGATCAACGGTCAGCATCGAACACAAGCAATGAAAGACCTTGGGATCCCACTAACCATCGTGATGATCTACGAGTGGCCAGAAGCTGACGAACTCCCAGACTTGCGGTGACGCAGAGACGGGTTGGCGCAACTGACAGGCGGCCATGAGACGTTCGTGCTGCTGGCAGCTGAGGTGGCCCGCCATCAACTCGCGTTCATATTTCCGTTTCGACTATCGGAACGATATCCAGGATTTCGTGGCCAAAAACCCGCTGCAGATTTTAGGGGGCATCATCTAAATTTGCCGAGTGATTATGCTGAACACATTGCGGTGCCCAGGCTGCGAGCAGCCGTTTCACGTCCGGTTCGGCGTCGGTCCGTCAAAGATGGCTCGCTTCTATGTTCCGTGCGCAAATTGCAGTCTGCCGATCAGAGGGCGATCCCACGGCCAGGATTTGGATTCGCATCGGCTCGAGTTCGAGGCCGAGGTGCTGCCGAGCGAGCCTTCTCTCGAGGATACGTTCGTCACTGTGGATCCGAACGTCCCTTCAAACTATTCGGCCACGCAGAGAGGGGAGCTCGGCACATTTCCTACCATGACGTTGATGCTTCTAGTAGGAGCCGGGCGCGAAGAAGCCCTCTTCGAAGTGCTTTCCAGAAGTAGGTCGGCGGTCGACGAGGTCTGGCCGAAGGTTCGTCGAATATACGAATATTACCTGGTCGAAGACTGGAAGCACTTCGACAAGGCCGGCAAGGATGCATTTAATGATTGGCAAACGGCCGCGACGAATCACGGGCGAGCTACCGCGGCGCACCAAGCCGTGTGGGCAGTGACTGCGGCGATAACAGATGACATTAACGATTCTGCGACTCGCTACCTGCACAAGTTCCGCAACAAACATACCGCCGCATTAAGGTTGACAAAGTACCTTCATTCCTCGCGAGCGGATGTTGCCTCTGGACTAGTGCCTCAGTTGCAGCGGGGCTCCTTTCAGTTGTTGGATCGATTCATTGGTCACTTTGACGCATGGCAGATGGGTGTCCTGCGCCGCGTGATGCCTACCAATCGTCTGGTAATGCTTGAGGATCTAACGCTCTTTCGCGATGAGTTCGACATCCTTCGAGATCTCTATCAACAAGGGTTCGAAACGGTTTGCAAGACGCTGAGATTTGCCGTTGCGGCGCAGAACACCATCAAGCGGCAGGACCCGGACGACTTCGGACCTGATGTGCCACTCAGCCTGAACAATCAAAAGGCGAACCCAAAGTCTCTCAACGCTTACGACAAGCTGGGCAACGCAGCCCGCCTGGCCTACATCGGACAGGTTCCGGGATGGGAGAGGTACGCGGCCCTCCTCAACAACCACACTCGGAACGCGATCGGCCACGCGACCGCCTGGCACGACCTCCGTACTGGAAAAATCTTCAGCGACACGAAACCAGATGGTGTCCAATATCTCGACCTCGTGGCGGATGTCTTTGGAGTATTCGACGCGCTTTCCGCCTCGCTTCAAGTACTTCGGTCCGTTCGAGTCGCTTAATCTCGGTGGGGTGGTCCTCCATTGCGTGCTCGATTATGTCGTCCAGAACATGACGCGGGATAAGCAGCATGTAGTGAGTTTAGATTTGGAGGGCCGATCTTTTGCTCGCGCAGTTGCGTGTTCGACGCCATCCCACTAGCGCCCGGCCACTTCCGGGTGGTTTTGCCTAGGGCGCTGCGTGTGTGGTTTCCTGCGGGTGCTGGAGGTGTTAGACGTTGGATATGTCTCTTGCGCCCGACCAGTTAGAACACTTTCAGAAGCGTGCCCGTGAAGTTGGTGAGAAGGTCGGCTGGGAGCTGGAGTTCTCTACCGCGCCAGCTGACCCCGACATCGTGGGTCTTCACGCCTGGGATTCGGAGGGCCGGGGGAACTTCGTGATCAATCCTGCGGACCTGGCGAACATGGCTGCTCACAACATCGACCTCGTGCTCGATCTGCTCGAGAACGGGACCACCCGAATCCTCAGGGATCACGAGGGCACGGTTCGGATCGTCGACTATTAGGTTGTGGTGTTAGCGCCCGGCTCGTCTCCCACGACCAGGCTGGGCATCACCCCGTTGGCATTCATGCCGGCAGTTCGCCTGCGCGCCCTTCAGCTATCGTGTGGGTGCCCATGTGACGCGCCGAATCACATCTCGCGCTCGAGCCAACGCTGCCGAGCCAACTGCAGCTCGGCCAGAGGCACCCTTTCCATCCCGAGGTCCAATGAGTAGAGAGGAAAGATCCAATTGTCGCGGACTTCGCGTGCATCGCGCCGATTTTTCTCTGTGTTGGGCACGCTCAGGTTCTGAATTACGGCAATGTTCAGCGCCTCGATGGCCTTCCAGTGGGTGGTGTCTTCCACAGTTACGCCACTCCAGACATCGCGAATCGCCACTAGCCCGTTGCGAGACAGCAGACCTAATCGTAGTGCCCTAGCCCGTCGTGTTGAAGAACTTCGGGCCGAAGCAGGCAACAATATCGAAGCGCAACACGTTCTATCTAAAGTAATCTTGAAGCAGTTTACCGACAATAGACGTCTACTACATGCGGTCAGCGTCACCGATCTCGAGGCAGGGCCCCTCATAAGAGGTCCACGTGGTTTGGGTAAGGTGCCCAACTTCGTACGTCAGGCGTCGAAGTCCGCAGAAGAACTATGGGGTAGAACCGAGAACCTCGTACCGAGAGTTATTAAGCTATGCGAGCAGGACCGCCTGCACGGCGATGCCGCTGCGCTCGCGGTTGTTCGGGATACAGTGGCGTTGCACTATATCCGAACGCCCGGTGTTGGCGATTCATGAGCGCGGGTATGAGCAGATCCGAGAGGAGCTGCGGCAGAACGCACGAAACATGCCAGGATACGAGGAGGGTTTCCGCAGTCAATTCGGCCGGGCACTACGAAATGATGAAGACCATGATGCCTATTTTGAAAGTGCATTCATGGAATGCCGCCAGTGGATGGTCAACAAGCCGGTGCAGTTGCTGCATCCGGGGGACGGGATGTTCCTCATTGGCGATTCGCCGGTGATCTCCATCGATCACCTCGGGCAACTTGGCCCTGAAAATGGCGTAGCAATGGGGAACGCAATCCAGATACTCATGCCGTTGACCCCACGAACGCTGATCGCCTTCGGCCCTTCAGCCACCGGCGTGGTGCCTGCCGAAGTCGTGGCGGAGTTGAACACCTTCCAGGTTCGTGCGGCTCGCGAATACGTTTTCGTGCACCCTGCCAGCGGTCTGGAAGGCTTTGTGCGGACCGTGCGGCTCGGCACCGAGGCGCTTGACGGGTCCGGTTGTGTCCAAGAAGGATTGAATACCAAACGGCCATATGTCGGTCGCGACGGTGCCCAGCTGGAGGCGGTATCCCAGGTTGCTTTGTGACCTTTGGATAGGTCACCGCGACAAATCATCAGTTGCGATCGTGAGGTTCACGATCGCGGAGCTGCACACGTGACTGCCGGCTCCTCGGGTCTGATGCGGCCAACTTGCCTGTGGATGTGGAGCTGCTGACCTTGCCGCCAAGGCCGAACGCCTTGCGTGCGTACTCAGCAATCTCTTCGCCTTTCTCCGCTTTCAGCCACCTCACGTACGTGGCACGCCTTGCTCGTCGCAGCTGACTCGTCCGATGGGTTTTGTCCCAGCGTTCATGCGTGCCGAACCTCTCACAGGCGGACTGTCGGCTAATGCCGATCGCGCCTCCGATCTCTTCCCAGGTGACACCGGATTTTCGAGCCAGCTCCGCTTCCAGCGCCAGCAGCCGTTCGGCAGCCGCAGACAGTTCGCATATCCCCGCCAGCCACTCGGCGAAATGACTGTCGGCGGTGAGGACAGTTGTGTCGCCACGTTCCAGGGCGCTCGCCGCAACCCGGTGCTCGGTCGCGAGCTCGTTAAGAGCTCGGGCGAGCACCGAAATTGCGTGAGCGTGAGCTCGAAGAGTGTTGCGGAACGGCTTGGCCATCGCTCGATTCTGTCAGGTTTTCCCTGACGTCTCAAAATGACGTTATCGCAGGTCATGCGCTCACACTCGATGTAGGGCCGGAAACCTGATAGGAAGGTTGGCCCACGCGAGGCAATCGCGGAAGCTGATCGCCATGCTCATCTGGATCACCTCCGCGACGGCGTTACTGGCAGCCAGCGGCGCGCTGCTGGTTGAGGCGCGCGCCTACCTTCTGGCGATCTATCTCTGGCGCAAAACACGCCAGTTAAGCGTCCTTCGTGACGTCGCTGAATTCGAAACGGCGATCAGCCAGGCAGGCAGCAGAAACGTCGAGGAGCCCGTACTTGGCGGGGCCGAAGCGGGACGCGACGAACGCGCTGCCGACGACCCGCGCCAGCTCGCTGGCCAGCTAGTGAGCGGTAGCGCTACGACTGTGCGTGCTCATACGGCCCATGCCGTCCCACGCGGCACGATCTGACGCTATTCGACCTCTCAAGCGAAGCCAGCCTTCCCAAACCCGCGGACTGGTCTTCGCGGCGCCGCTCAGAAGGAGCTGCTCGTGTGCGCTCGGTGTGTGCTCATACGTCCTACGCTCTCCCGGCACCACCCGGCAGATATCGATGAATCTGGGCGACGACTCTCGATTGCGATGGGTACTCGCTGCGGCAGTTCCCGGCGCTTTCCGCCAGGTGCTGATACGACGGGACATCTCCCGGTCCTTTATTGGGACTTGAGGAACTATATGTTATGAACAGTCTCTTACAGCTGTAAAATTACAAAGCGGACTCTTAATCCGCGGGTTCGGGGTTCGAGTCCCTGGCGGCGCACCACAGGTTCCATTGAGAACCGATGCAACGGGAGAGCCGGTCGATTCTTCGACCGGCTCTGTTGCTTCTTCCGGGACTTGAAGACCTGGATCAGCCGGGCTCCGTGGAACTGAAACTCGGCGACGTTCTCCTCGATCAGGGCCTTGCGCTGGCCCGGTGCGCCGTGGCGGCACCCGAGTGCCTCCGGGCACGGTCACCTCGCGGTGCTCACCCGCCGGACGGGGGTCACCGGCAGCGGCCTACCCGTAACCAGCAGGAATCGGTACCCGTTCCGGTGACCACGCTGCACGGCGAAAGCCCCGTCTGACGTGGTCAGGGCTTCTGACATTGCTAGGTTCCCCGGCTGCCATACGGTCTGCAAGATCGCGAATTCCTGTCAGGCCGTCGGGTCTGACCTATCTCGATACAAAGCACTGATCTTCGGGCACAGTGCAGAGGTCGGAGGCGGGTACGGGTGGCCGTTCGGCTTACGTGGGCCGCGGATCCGTGTCGTGGCCCGGTGGTTGGTGTGGGCGGAAAGGCAGCGAATCTCGTTGCCCCGCAGTGGTACAAAGATCGCCATGTCCTTTCTGCTCACTCGCCAGGCGGCGCGCCTCCTGGCGGTAATCACGTGTACGGGGCTCGTGGGAGCAGCCCTGCCGGCCGCTGCGGCGCCGGCCGATCCGCTGAGCATCAGCGCGATCAACTTCTCGGTGAATACGGTCGACGCCCGCGGCGACTGGACCGTCGTCCCGCTGGAATGGACGGTCCGCGACACCGACACCACCGCCGAGGAGGTGTCCGGCCGCGTGAAACTCCACGCCCTGGACTCCGACGGCAACCGCGTCGGCCAGCTCTACGAGATCGACTTCGAGTACGGCGAGCAGTGGTACACCGAGGCGCAGTTCGTCTCGGGCACGCCTGCGCAGTCGACGTACCACTACGACTTCGTCGTGCCGCGCTACGGCCGGACCCACCAGACTTCGTGGGCGGTGACCGAGGTCGAGCTCCGCGACGACCGGGGCGCGACGGCCACCGTGCGCGGCACCGCGCTCGGCGCCGCGACGCTCAAGGCCCGGACCGTGGCCGACAGCACGCCGCCGAGCCAGCAGTACTTCAGCTGGGAGCGGATCCAGGCCGAGAAGCCGTACGTGTACGTCGGGGGCACCCCCGGCTACCAGCACTTCGGCTTCACGGTGAACGACAGCGGGGCGGGTTTCTGGAAGGGTTCGCTGCGGCTGTCCGGCCCTGGCGGCCGGACCCTGGACACCCCCTTCGAGCTGCGCTACTTCACCGATGACCGGAGCTGCGGCTCGGTCACCGGCGGGGATCTCCACTCGGTCAGCTGCACCATCGAGGTGGTGTTCCCGCCGGGCACCGCTTCGGGCCAGTGGCGGGTGTCGCAGCTGACGCTGGTCGACAATGCCGGCAACGCGGCGACGCTGACCGGGCTGGCGCCCGAATTGGTGATCACCGTGACGTCGAACGAGACGGTGAGCGCGGCGGGCTTCACCGCGACGCCGAACCCGGTGAACAACTGGACGGCCGACGTGACCGCCCGGGTGGGCGCCACGATCACCGGGGCGCAGAACGGCGTCGCGGAGATCGTCGTGGAGTTCGACATCTTCGGCTGCCGGCAGACGTCCACCACGCCTACCGACGACGGCAACGGCGTGTACTCCGTGCCGGTCCGGGTGCCGCGGCAGGTGCAGCGATGCAACGTGCTCGGGTACGCGGTGCGGGACGGCGCGGGCAACGTCGCGGTGTACGGCCCCGACTACGGTGCTCCCGCGGTCGGGCTGCGCATCGACCGGCTGCCCAACACCACCCCGCCCACGGCGACCGCGGTCACGCTGACGCCGACCACGATCGCGCGCAGCCAGGCCGGCAACGTGTCGCCGAAGGTCACCGTGCAGGTGGTGGCCCCGCTCGCGCCGGTGAGCGGCTACGACATGTACCTCTACGACGCGAACGGGACGATCGTGGCCCAGCAGGGCGGCGGCGGCTCCGTCTACAACGGCGAGCTGACCATCTGGGGCTACCTGCCGTACGGCATCGCGCCGGGCGTGTACACGTACGGGTTCGTGCTCTACGACGCGGGCGGCCTGCGCACCATGTACGGGCCGGAAGGGCTGGCGATGCCCGGCGGTCCGCTCCAGCTGACCGTCACCGACGCCTGAGCGTAGGTACGAGGGGACCGAGTCGGGCACGGCGCCCGGCCCGGTCCCCTTTTCGCTGCTCCGGTGCGGGGCCGGTCGGACGGCGACCGGCTCGTCGAGGCAGCGGGCGGCGCACGGTGGTCACGCGATGCCCACTCGCCGGACGGGGCTTGCCGGCAGCGGCCTACGGCCTTTCGTCGTACGGGGCCGACGGGGGCCTCCTCTGTTCGGGTTGATCTGCCCGGCCGCGCGGATCGTGACTCCCGAATCCCCATGAGCCGGGGCGGCTCGACTTGGCTCGATCCACTAGCCTGCCTGCCAACGGGGCTCCTTCAAGCCCGGTCCATGCGTTCACCCCTTCCCCTGTGAGGACTCATGCGCAGAACACCGCTGCGCCGGTTCGGGCTGATGCTGCTGGCCGTGGTCGTCACCACTATGGGCATGACCACGCCCGCACGAGCTGCTGACACCGGCGTCATCGCTGGACAGATCACCTACAACGGCGCTCCTGTCGCGAACGCCTTCATCTACGCCTCCAATGTCGACACCGGCGACGGGGGCTCGGCCGTGGCCGACGGCAGCGGCCGTTACACCGTCACCGACCTGGTGCCTGGCCCGTACCTGGTGCAGATCTTCGCGGAGGGCCACCCGGTCCAGTACGCGCCGAACACTCCCAGCTGGGACGCGGCGCAGCTCTACGCGGTGAACGAGAACGCGACGACCACCGCCAACGCGACGCTGATCCCGTTTGGGACCGTTGTCGGCCGCCTCACCGACGGCGCCGGCGGCGGTGTCGCGGACGTGTCCGTCGCCGTCGCCTCCACCTCTGACTGGAGCATCAGCAACCGGGGCACCACGGACGCGAACGGCAACTACGCCGTGCCCGTGCCGGTGGGCGAGGTCACGGTGGAGTTCGAGCTGGGCGGCTCCTCGCAGTACGCCTACGGCAAGCGGGAGGACTGGGAGGCGCAGACGTTCGTCGTCGCCGCCGGAAAGTCGTTGACCGTCAACGACACCCTGCTGCCGACCGGGTCGGCGAGCGGCACGGTGCTGACCGCCGGCGGCCAGCCCGCGGAGAACATCGACGTCGCCTTCAGCCTCAAGACGGGCAACGGCTTCGCCAACACCTTGACCGACTCGTCGGGCGGCTACCGGATCGACAACCTCGCGCCGGGGCAGTACGAGGTCTCGTTCACGCTGCCCGGCAGTGGCGCGACGATGTACCACCCGCACGTCCTCGGCATGGACAACGCGCAGACGGTGACCGTCGTGGCCGACCAGGTGGTCGACGTCGACGAGACCCTGTTCCCCACCGGGGGCATCGCGGGCCGGCTGACCAGGACCGATGGCACCACCGGGGTCGATCACGCCGGCGTCATGGCCTCTTTCGCCCTCTACCAGGGTGTCAGCGGTGTCACGGATGAGAACGGCGACTACCGGATCGAGCCGGTGTTCACCGGGAGCTACCGGGTGAACTTCACCGAGTACGAGTCCGGCGAGTTCGACCAGTGGGCGACCGGCAAGCTCAGCTATGAGACGGCGAACACCTTCGCGGTGACCGCGGGCGCCACCACCACGGTGAACGACAAGCTGCTGGCCACCGGATCGGTGAAGGTGACCGCGAAGGACGCCACCACCGGTGCGACGATCCCGGACTTCAGCGTCGGTGTCCTCTACCGTTACGGCGACGCCACCAGCGGCTCCGTGACCTTGGCTGACGTGCCGGTCGGCACCCACCCGCTGCGCGTCTCCGCCCAGGGGTACGCGGAGAGCGACGGCGTCGTGAACGTCACGGTGACCGCGGGCCAGCAGGCATCGGCGACGGTCACCCTCAACCGCGTCGCGAGTGTCCAGGGCAAGGTCGTGAACGCGGCCGGGGCGCCGGTGGCGGGCGTCTGCGTGGCGCCGATCGCCATCAGCCGGTTCAGCCTGCCGGAGGGCTGCGGGTACGAGACCGACGCGGCCGGCAACTACCTCATGCCGCTGTGGAACGGCGCCGGCAGCTACCACCTGTTCGCCATCCCGGACCGTGACGGCCCGTACGGCGCCCAGTGGGTCGGCGCGAGCGGCGGCACGGGCGATCCGCGTAAGGCGGCCGTGATCACCGCGGCCGCGGGCCAGTGGGTCGCAGCGCCGACGATCAAGCTCGACCGCGCGGGCACCATCACCGGCACGGTGAAGAGCGACAGCGGGCAGCCGATCAAGTGGGGGTCGGTGGGCGTCTACTCGCCGCACCCCGGCCTGGGCAACGGCTACGGCCACGTGTCCATCGACGCGAACGGCCGCTACAGCACGGACTTCCTCGGTCCGTACAACTGGGCGCTGATCTTCGCGGCGGAGGGCCACGCGACCCAGTGGAGCGGCGGTGCGACCAACCGGTTCTCCGCCCAGACGGTCAAGGTCACCTCGGACGCGACCACGACCTACAACTACACGATGAAGGTCGGCAGCCTCGTCAAGGGCAAGATCAAGCTGGTTGACGGCTCGGCCCCGGACGGCCGGTTCATCGTGTCCCACGCGGCGACCGGTGAGTACATCGCCGTCGGCGAGACGATCGGCGGCGTCTACCAGATGCGTGTGCTCACGCCGGTGCCGGCGTGGTTCGCCTTCGAGAAGTACGACGCCGAGTCGAGCGCGAACCTGCTCGGCACCAGCCGGATCGAACTGCGTGGCAACGTCACCCTGGACTTCTGCGGTGTCTCGGCCACGACGTTCGAGGTCTGCGGCAGCCGCCCGCCGCGGGGGAGCACGGGGGACACCAAGGTCCCGGCCCCGGCGCTGCCCCCGCACCGGCCGTAGTGACCGGCGGGCGGTAGCCCGTACGGAGGTGACCTGAGAGGGGCCGGGACCGGTTGGTCCCGGCCCCTCTCATTCCGTGGCGCCGTACCGGTGCCGGTCGGAGGTGTCTCTCCGCGACTCGAGGATCTCGCCCAGCCCGCGCTTTGGCGCAGCCGCATCCGCGGCGTCGCCGGGGGCGAGCTGCCCCGCCAGCACCTCGCAGTACGTCGGGCGGGCCGTGGCGTGCCGGGCGCGGCCGGCGTCGGTCAGGAACACGTTGATGCCCCGGCGGTCGACCTCGCAGAGCCGGCGCTCGATGAGGCCCTGCTTCTCCAGGCGGCCGATGAGGCGGGACAGGGCGCTCTGGGTGATCGACACGACGTCCGCGATGTCCTGAACCCGCGGCTTGTCCTCTGGTGCGCACTCCGCGAGCTGGTCCAGCACCTCGAATTCCTGGCAGCTCAGGCCGTGCTGCTGTTCGAGCGCCTGCTCCAGGGCGTTCCCGATGCGGACCTGGCGGGCTGTCAGCTCCCGCCACTGGTCGACGAGGGCTCGATCGACCCGGGTGCCGACGGCGGTGGTCTCCATGACGCGCAGGCTAGCACATGCGATTGCACTAAATGTATATGCACTAGGTGATGGCGCATAAGGTTGCAGCACACAAGGTGTGCCGTCATTTAGTTCTTGTGCATTAAGTGCGTGTGCACGTAATGTGCTGCGGCGTGAGCCACAACGACACCGTCGCACTCCAGCCGTCCCGCAGACCTCCGTCAGCGCTACCCTCCCCGCAGGTCACGACCAGGGAACCGGCGATCTGGTCCCGCAACTTCCGGTACTACTTCACCGGCCGCAGCGCCGGGCTGCTCAGCTGGGCCATGCTGCCGGTCGCGGTTGCGGCCGGGCTGCTCAGCGGCGGGTACGGCCTGGACACCGCCGGGTACGCGATGGCCTTCCTGGTGGGCCCGTTCGCCGGGCTGGTGCTGTTCGGCGGGGTCCTCGCCGACCGGTTCACCGCCCGCCGCATGATGATCGCCGCCGATCTGGCCAACCTCGCCGCCCACGTGCTGCTCGCCCTGCTGTTCTTCTACGGCATCGACCACCTCTGGCAGCTGTACACGGTGCTGGCGATGGCCGGCACCGCCAACGCGATGTTCCAGCCGGGCGCGTCGTCGACCGTCCCGCTGGTGGCCCGTGACGTGCAGGGCGCCAACGGGGTGCTGCGTACGGCGGAGGCGCTCACCGGGCTCGGCGGCCCGGCGCTGGCCGGCGCCCTGGTCGGGTTCGGGGCCACCGGCTGGGTGATGGTGCTCGCCGCCGTCGCCTACGGGACCAGCGCGATCTGCCTGCTCGCGCTCCGGCTCGGGGTGGTGCCCGCCCCGCCTGCCGGCGAGAGCCTGTGGCGCAACCTGGCGGTCGGCTGGCAGGAGTTCCGCTCCCGGGCGTGGCTCTGGGGCGTCATCGCGATCTGGATGTTCTTCGCGGTGCTGTCCTGGGGGCCGCAGCTGTCGGTGGCCGCCGGGGTCATCGTGCCCGAGCACGGCGCGACCGCCTTCGGCCTGCTCAACTGCGCGCTGGGCGCGGGCACCGTGGCCGGTGGCCTGTTGGCGATCCGCTACAAGCCCGCGCGGCCGCTCGCGGCCGGAGCCGTGGCCATGCTGGCCTACCCGCTCTATCCACTCGGGATCGTGCTCGGCTGGCCGGTCTGGCTGCTCGCCGCCGCCCAGGTCGCGGTCGGGGCCGGGATCGGCGTCTGGGGCGTCATGTGGGCCACCAGCGTGCAGACCCAGGTGCCGGGCGAGGTGCTCAACCGCGTCCACGCGTACGAGGTCGCCGGTTCCGTCGGCATGTACCCGATCGGCAGCGCGCTGGCCGGGCCGGCCGTCGGGGCGTTCGGCACCGACCGGGTGCTCCTGGTGGGCGTCGTGGTCGCCCTGCTCACCGCCGTCGCCCTGCTGGCCGCCCGCCCGATCCGCACCCTGGGCCGGGTGCCGGCCCGCGCCTGAGCGGCATCGCACCGGCCGGCATCAGGGCGCGCACCGGAAACGGTCGGGCCCTGATGCCGGTGCCGTGCGGTCGGCGACCACGCGCGTCACGCCGGTGGGGCGAATCCAGGCTCCAGGGTCAGTTCCGCCAGCCGCGTGGGCTGAAGACCGGCTGGTCGAGCATCGGCACCGCCCCCTCGCCGACCGGGTTGTCCAGCGGCTCGTTGGTGTACGGAAGCTCCCAGACAATGATCATCCACCCGTCGACGTAGCGGGCGGCGTAGTGGAACTCGACGTACCCGCTCGCGACCCGGGTCGGCGCGACGGCCTCGCGCATGCGTCCCACCCGCACCTTGCTGCCGCGGATCGCCAGCACTTCGCAGCCGATCTCCGTGCCGTTCATCAGGCGGCGGTCCGGCGCGAGCGCGCAGAGATCGCCGTCACCTGTCTCCGTACCGGCCAGCAGGTATGCCAGGAACTGACCGCCCTTGAGCGGCCCGTGCCGCGGGCCGACGAACAGGTCGGTGAACGCGCCCACGGTGGTGATCCCGTTCGGCGGGCTGCTGCCGTCGCCGCCCCACTCCGAGGCCTCGCCGATGGGGATCACACCCGCCGGGAGGACCTTGCTCAGCGCCTTCTCCATCCGCTGCGCGACGAGCCGGGCAGCGGGTTCCGACAGGGGCCGGCCGCTGAAAGGACTGGCCGTCGCCGTCGCCGTCGCCGTCGCCGTCGCCGTCGCCGTCGCCGTCGCCGTCGGCGGAGGCGTCCGTTCGGTGGGGATCAGCCATCCCGCGCCCACCACGGCGAGCACCGCAAGCGCCGCCCCGGCCACGCCGAAAGCACGCCGCCGCCGTGCCTGCGCCCGGTGCGCGGCCCCGAGCAGCTGCACGGCCGTGGCCGGCGGTGGCCCCGGTTCCTCCAGCAGCCTTCCGAACGCCTCCCTGACGTCGTTCATCTGCGCTGTCCTTCCGTGAGTTCGGGCATCCGCTCCAGCGCGGCCCGCAGCGTCGCCAGGCCGCGTGCGGTCTGGCTCTTCACAGTGCCGGGTGAGCACCGCAGTGCCTCGGCCGCCTGGTCGACCGACAGGTCCAGCCAGAACCGCAGCACGAGCGCGGCCCGCTGACGCGGTGGCACCTCGGCCAACGCGGCTCGGACGGCCAGCCGTTCCGCGATCGCCGGGTCGTGCGCCGGGCGGTCGAACACCGCCGGGTCGGCGACACCGCGTTCGCGCCGCCAGGGACGGCGGCGTTCGTCGAGGAACACCCGCACCAGCACCTGGCGGGCGTAGGCGTCGAGCGCCCCGTGCCGGTTCACCCGCGACCAGGCCAGGTACAGCTTGATAAGCGCGGTCTGGGTGAGGTCGTGCGCCAGGTGCCAGTCACCGCACAGCAGGTACGCGGTGTTGCGCAGCGTCTCGCTCCGAGCCGCGCAGTAGGCCGTGAACTCGCCGTCACGATCCATCTCGCCCCGATCCTGTTCTGGTTCGTCCGTCGGTACGGGTATGACACGGAACGGCTTGCCGTGACGGTTGCATGAGGACGGTCGGGCGCCGACCCGACGGTGTGCTGCGGCGTCCGACATCCGCCGCATATACACGCTCGTGATTGGGCTACCGACTGTTCACGCGGACGACCTCTGATGATCACTGGGGCCATCATTCGAGTTCGCGAACGCTCGGCAGAGTCCCTGGCTGGTTGCGCCCTCGGCGTGCCACAAGCACCAAGGGATCCGGAGCCACGTCCTTGCCCTCATACGCACATCGGCCGCGTCGCGGCGCGACGGTCGCCTTCGCGCTAATGGCGTTCGTCGTGACCCTGTTCGCCACGGCCGCCCCGGCGGGAGCACACCCGTTCGGAGATCCGCAGACCGTCGCCGTCGCACCCGATGCCGCGCATCCCGAGGTCGTGCATGTCCGCTGGAGGGTGGGCGGCGCCGACGACCTGACCCTGCTCGGCGTCGCGCTCGGCCTGCTGCCGCAGGACCGGGTCATGCTCGACGGCGCGGTCTTCTTCCACGACTCCGACGCGGCGACGATCGCCCCGTCCGGCGAGTTCACGGCGTACCTGCTGAGGCAGATCACCGTCGAAAGCGCCGGGCAGGCGTGCGCGGGGACCCTCACCCCACCGGCCGACCTGGCCCGCAGCGGTGTCACCATCGACTACACGTGCCCCGGCCCGGTCGGCGCCGTCGCGGTCACGGTGCGCACGCTGACCGACCTCAATCCCGCGTACCGCACGCTGGCCACGGGACCGGACGGCGCCCGCGCGGTGTACACCTCCGAACAGCCCCGCCACGACTGGGTCCTCGGCGACGCACCGCCCCCGACCACCGCGGACCTCGGCCGCAGCGCCGCGGTCCAGCTGTCCGCCGTCATCGGCGGTGTGCTGGTGGCGGCGCTCGCGGCGCTGCTGTGCCGCCGGTGGGCCCGCGGGCGGCAGGTCATCGCATGAGCGCCGCCGCATCCACCGCGTCCATCGCGGACCAGTTGCAGAACGTCATCCACTCACCGGGGGTGCCACCGCTGGCGTTCGGGCTCGCTTTCGTCGCGGGTGCGGCGCATGCGGTCGCTCCGGGTCACGGCAAGAGCCTGGCCGCGGCTTATCTCATCGGGTCACGCGGCAGGCTCCGCGACGCCGCCTGGCTCGGCGGGTCGGTGGCCGTCATGCACACCGTGTCGGTGCTCGTCATCGGCCTGGCCTGGACGTTCCTGTCCCTCTCCGACCTCCTGCGGATGGAGGAGCTGACCGGCTGGCTGCAACTGCTCGCCGGTCTGCTCGTCCTCGCGACGGGTCTCGGCCTGGTGCGACGGCACGTCCGTGGGAACGGCGGATCGCACGGCCACTCGCACAGCCACGGACCTTCGCATGACCCCTCGCACAGCCACGGACATACGCACAGCCACGGACATGCGCACGGGCACCGTCATACGCACGGGCACCGTCGTGCTTACGGCCTCGACCACGCGCACGAAACCGATTCCGCACCTGCGCACGACATCGACGCGGCTCACACCCGCGGCCACGGTAAACGGCCAGGGCTGGTGCTGCTCGGGGTGTCCGGGGGCCTCACCCCGTCGCCGGCCGCCTTCCTGGTGCTGGTGACCGGGCTGTTCATCGGGCGGCCGGGGTTCGCGCTGCTGCTGGTGATGACGTTCGGCATCGGCATGGCCGTGGTGCTGTCGGGGGTCGGCGTGCTCGCGATCGCGGGCGGTTCGCTGGTAGTCCGTGGGGCCCGGTCGAGCGCCGCCCTGCATCTGGCCACCCGGGTGGCCCCTGTTCTCGCCGCCGCCGGCATCACGTTGTTCGGCGCCGGTGTCACCGCTGTCGCAGCGGTGCAGCTCACGAATGTCACCTAAGGAGACACCCCCTCATGATCCACCTTTGGAGTCGCGGACGGAGACGTCCGCGCCTACTCGGGCCGGTGCTCGCGCTCGCGCTCGTCACCGGCACGGGTGCCGGGATCGTCGCGGCGGTCGCCGCGGACGGCTCGCCGGCGTCGGCGTCGGACAGCGCGCCGACTCTCGACCTGCGCGAAGGCCAGAGCCTCGAAGGCACCGTGAAGGTCACCGCGGGGCCGACCGTGGAGGGCGACTCGGTCGCCGCGTTGACGGTCGACGGCGTGACGGTCCGCGCGGACAAGACCGCCGGCACCGCGCGCCTGAGCTTCGACATGGGCGGCAACGGCACCGAGGCCCGCTACCACAACTACATCGTGGTCAACGGGCACACCGCGGACGCCGACCGGATCTTCCTTCCGGACGTCGCCGGCGGAACGCGCGGCACGCTGGACTTCCCGGGCTCGTGGCTGCAGACCGGCACCAACACGATCACCGTCAAGGCAGGGGCGAACTGGGTCGACACCACGAACGCGACCGCGGTCGGGGTGGAGCAGCTGCCGTACGGGGAGGGCATGCGCTGCCCGAACTTCGACGACTTCGCGCTGAGCAGCATCGGCCTGGGCCTGCTCGGGGTGGTGGCCGACGGCGAGCAGAACGCGTTCAGCTACAGCTTCGGTGACGGCACCTGCGGCAGCTCGAAGCGCCTGCTGAGCCAGCCGCTGACATTCGTCGTCTCCGGTGAGCCGGGCAGCACCGCCGGGCTCAGCGCCGACCTGGACACGACGAAGCTGTCCAACGGCTCGCACACGGTCGTCGCGACGGCGGAGTCGGGCGCGCGGACCAGTGTCACCGTCGAGGTCAACAACGCCCCGGCGGGGGCGGCGAAGGTGACGCCGGCCGATGGCGCGCTGTCGCGCGGCACGCAGCTGGTCATCGCGGCGCAGCCGTTCGGCAGCGGCGACGCGGTCGAGTCGCTGGCGATCGACGGCGTCCCGGCCGCGAACGCGGAGACGCTGGCCGCGGGCACCGCCACGTTCGGCCTGACCGTCGAGGCAGGCAACTCCGCCGAGGCGAAGTACCACAACTTCCTGCTGGTCAACGGCAACCGCGTCGACCTCGGCGGCGACTTCGGCGCGCTGGGCGCGGAGGACGTCAGCCTGCGGTTCCCGACCCGGTTCCTGCGTAATGGCGACAACGTCGTCCAGGTCCGCACAGGTGACTACAACGGCACGGCGAGCGGCGCGACCTGCGCCAACCACGACGACTTCAAGGTCACCCGGGCTTCGGCGAAGCTCGCGCTGAGCGTGGCGGGCACGGTGACGTCCGGTACGACGTACCTGGTGACGACGACGGGGACGACGGAGACGAAGGCCGAGACGACGGCCGTTTCGCTGGCGCTGGGCGACGGCACGTGCGGGCCCGGCAAGGACGCCGAGTTCCACTTCGACATCGCGGGTGCGCCGACCGTGCGCACCGTCGGCACCCTGGGCAGCGGCGGCGACGCGCACCTGCGCATGTTCGTCGGCGGCAACGGCACCGACAACGGGTACGACAACAAGGTCCTGATCAACGGCATCCCGCTGGACCTCGGGGTGTGGGAGAAGGAGACCGCGGACGTCGCGTTCCCGAACGAGTGGCTGGTGCCCGGCGTCAACGTGCTGGAGTTCGTCGCGGGCAGCGACCACGGCAGCGCGAAGCCGGGCGGCTGCGACAACTTCGACGACTTCACGCTGCGCGACTTCGAGCTGCTCCCGGCGGGTGCGAAGGCGACGCAGCTGACCCGGCAGCTCGCGCAGACCACGGTGACCATCGGGTCGGCGAGCTACCCGGCGGGCGCGCCGGTGACCGTGCACATGGGTGACGGCACCTGCGGCAGCAGCTTCAACAGCGCGCTGGTCAAGGCGATGCTGTTCGACGTCACCGCCGCGGACGGCGCGGCGCTGCCGGTGCTCGGCACGCGGGCCGACGTCGACACCGCGAAACTGGCGGACGGGCGGCACACCATCACGGCCGTCGTCGGTGGGAGGACCTCGACGCGGCGGTTCACCGTCGACAACACGGCGCCGGAACTCGACGGGAGCGTGCCCGCCGAGGGCCAGAAGCTGGTCGCGACGGTGGCGCTCAACGTCAAGGTCAAGGACGCCTCGGGCGTGGCCGGCACGCCGACGATGACGCTGGACGGCAAGACGGTCGCGCAGGGCGACCAGATCGGCCACGGCCTGCCCGCCGGCCCGCACACGATCGCGGTCACGGCGACCGACGTGCTCGGCAACACCGGCACCCGGCAGATCCGCTTCACCAGCGCGAGCATCCCGGACGTCCCGGCCGAGCTGACCGCGACCGTGTCCGACCCCAATGCGCCGTCGGCCAGGCTGTCTGCCCGGATCCCCGGCGAGCAGGGTGTGCCGCTGACGGCCACCTTCACCAAGGCCGACGTGGTGCTGCCGACCGCGGGCTACCAGGGCGAGGCGGTCGCCGTGCCGAGCACGCTCGACGTCGCGCACGACACGGCCGTCAAGGTGGACTCGCTGCGTCCGCTCGACGGCCTGACGGTAGACACGCCGTCCGGCCGTGACGTGGTGTTCCAGCGGTACGACCTGACGATCGGGGAGACCGCCGCGCCGCCGACGCTGCGCTGGGAGGGCGCCATCGACCCGAAGCGGCTGGTGGCGTTGCGGGTGTGGGACCCGGCCGCGGCGAAGTGGACGGTGCTCACCAGCTCCCGCGGGCAGGCCGCCCGCAGCACGGTGCTGACCGCGCCGCTGGCCGCCGGCTACCGGGACGGCACGACCGTGCACGTGCTGGTCACCGGTGAGGATCCGTTCGCCGACGACCTGTCGCCGCGCGACGCGTCCGCGGCAGCCGACAAGAACCACTTCGAGGACGCAGGCACGTACGACTTCGCGATCTCGCACTTCACCGACACGCAGTACCTGACCGAGGGGGCGGCGGGCGGCACGTACGACGACTGGGACGGCAAGGCCGAGCCGTGGGACGTGATGGCCGCGGAGGAGCAGGCCATCTGGCAGGCGGCCTACCGTGCGGAGACGCAGTGGATCGCGGACAACGCGGCCAGCCGCAAGATCGCGTACTCCGCGCACACCGGCGACATCATCGAGAACGACTACTACGACCCGCTCGCGAGGAACCCCGACGGCACGCTGCTGCGGCCAGGCCTGCATGAGCAGGTCGAGAAGGAGCTGGCGGTCTCGTCGGGGTACCAGAAGATCCTCGACGACAGCGGTGTGGTGAACCAGGTCATCGCGGGCAACCACGACGACCAGCTCGGTGCCGAGACCGGGCCGGACTCCCGGTTCAGTAAGACGTTCAGCGCCGACCGGTACTACGGCGTGGCGAAGTCGTGGCCCGCCGGTGCGTCGTACCACGCGTGGGACGAGGTCGCCGACGCCGACGGCACGGTGACCCCGGGCCGGGACAACCAGAACAACTACGTGCTGTTCAGCGCGGGCGGTCTGGACTTCGTCGCGGTCGGCCTGTCCTACGGCGTCACCCCGGCCGAGGCCCGGTGGGCTGACTCGATCTTCAAGCGGTACAAGGACCGCAACGGGATCCTGCTCTCCCACGACTACCTCAAGCCGTCGGCGAACCCCGACGGCCGCGGGGCGGCGTTCTCCGACCCGGACGGCTCCGCTCTCTACAAGGGCGTCGTCGAGAACAACCCGAACGTGTTCCTGATCCTCGCCGGCCACGAGCACGGCGTCGGCATCAACCTGAAGTCGAAGGTCGGCGTGACGGTGTCGCACGACGTCGTCGAGCTGCTGGCGGACTACCAGTTCTACACGGTGCCCGCGAGCGACCTGTGGCCCGACAGGGTCGACGCGAACGGGAACATCGACGTCGACGGCGACGGCACGATCGACCACAAGGCCGCCGACCGGCTGCAGTTCGGCGCCAGCTTCCTGCGGCTGATGCAGTTCGACGTCAAGAACGCCGAGATGCATATCGACACGTACTCGCCGTTCCTGGACACCTTCGGGGCGACCGAGTTCGACATCCGCGCCGACGGCAGCCAGACCAGGCCGCGCTACAACGGCGCGGAGGACAACCTGACCCTGCCCGTCGACCTGACCAGCCGCAAGACGTCGTTCTCCACCGACTCGCTGGCGGTCTACGTGCCGGCCGGCGTCATCGGCTCCGACGAGGTGGCGGCGAACGGCACCGCGGCGGTGACCTGGCCGGGGCTCAAGCCGGTGACGTCGTACGCCTGGATCGTCTCGGCGCGCAGCGCCGACGACGGCACGGCCGTGGCGCAGCCGGCGGTGTTCCGCACCGGCAAGGGCAAACCCGCGGTCACGGTTACCTCGGCGGCGGTGGACTGGGGCACGGCGGCGAAGGTCACCGTCAAGGTCGCCGCAGGCGGGCTGCCCGTGGCGGGCACCGTGGAGCTGCGCGAGGGTGACAAGGTCCGCGGCTCGGTCACCACGACCGACGGGTCCGCGACGTTCGCGCTGCCGGTGGGCCTCGCGGCGGGCAGCCATCCGCTGACCGCGTCCTACGCCGGCAGTGACCAGCTCGACCCCGCCCAGGGCAGCGGCACGGTGACGGTGAACCTGCCGGCCGCCTGGGTCGCGTCGAAGGCGTACAAGGAAGGCGACAAGGTCGGCTACCAGGGCAAGGTCTTCAAGGCCTCCTGGTACGCGCAGAACCAGAAGCCGGGCGACCCGAACGGTCCGTGGCAGGAACTCGCCATGACCGAGGACGGCGTGACGGTCTGGACAGCGTCGCGGATCTTCACCGGCGGCGACGTCGTGGTCCACCAGGACAAGAGGTTCCGCGCCCGCTGGTACACCCGCAATCAGGCCCCGGGCGACCCGAACGGTCCCTGGGAGGAGCTGGCCCCGCCGTCACCCGACGGCAGCCCGGCCGCCTGGACGCCCACGACGGTGTACCACGCCGGCGACCGGGTGTCGTACCAGAGCCACGTCTACGAGGCGAAGTGGTACACCCGCAACCAGGCGCCCGCCACCGGCTCCGGCAACCCCTGGCAGCTGATCAGGTAGTGGACGGCGCGCGTCGGCCCGGGACCGCTACGGTCCCGGGCCGACGTGTGCCCGTGGTCATTCGGGCAGGGGTGCGGAGAACACCTCGGTGTAGCGGTTGCTCACCGGATGGTCGCTGCGCATGAGCACGAGGGCGGGCGCGGCCCAGACCGGTCCGGCGTACGCGCCGAGCTGGTCCATGATCTCGCGCAGCTCGTCGGGGCCGAGCCGGTCGCCGGGCCGGGCCAGGGTCAGGTGCGGCTGGTAGGGGCGCGGGTCGAAGGGGATGCGCGCGGCGGTCAGCGCGGCGCGCAGCCGGTCGGCGAGTTCGTGCAGGCCGTCGAGGTCGCCGTGCAGTCCGGCCCAGACCGCGGCCGCCCGCCCGTTGTCGAAGCGCCCACCGCCGGACAGCCGCAGGCGCGGGGCGCGCCCGGTAGCGGCCGCCGCGTCGCTCATCGCCGCGGTCGTCGCGCCGACCTGCGCCGGGTCGAGCTCGCCCAGGAAAGCCACGGTGACGTGCCACTGCTCCGGCGGCACCGGCCGCAGCGACAGGCCCTCGGGGTGCGGCCGGGTGAAGGCGAGCCGCGACACCAGCCCGGCCAGGTCGGTGATCGCCGGTGCGGGCGGGTAGACCGCGACGAAGAGGCGCTGCGTGGGAGGTCGCACGGCAGACCACGCTATCGAGCCGGCGCGGTGCCCGCCTGCCGGGTGCCGTCGCGGTGCGCAGGGATACGCCGTGCCGGGGAGACGTCAGCGGCAGCTCTCAGGTGCGCTGATGCCCGATCGGACGGGTTCCGGTGACGTTCGGGGGACCTGCGAGGACCTGATCGTTCGTGGACAATCACTGCGCCGCAGTTGATCACGGGGCGGCTCCACCATTGCGAAACGCGGCGACGCTTCGCGTACCCCTCGAGGACGTCATGTTGAGAACATCTGCGAGGCGACTGGGCGTGCTCGCCCTCGCGCTCGCCATCGGCACCCTGGGCCTGGCCGCACCGGCGCAGGCCGCCGGCACCGGAAGCATCGTCGGACGGCTCACCGACGGCGGGCAGCCCGCCGCCGGGGTGCGGGTCTCGGCCACGGCGCTGGAAAGCCCCGCCTGGGGAAACGCCACCACCGACGACACCGGCCACTACTCGCTGCCGGACCTGCCGACGGGGATCTACCGGGTCACCTTCGAGGCGCCCGGCCGGCAGACGCAGTACGCGTCCGGGACGGTGGCCGCCAACGACGCGTCGACGTTCCTCGTGCGTGCGGGCGGTCAGCTGACCATCGACGACGAGCTGCTGCCCCTGGGCACGATCACCGGCACGCTCCGGGACGGCGCGGGCGGCGCGGTGGCCGGGGTGACGGTGTCGGCCGGGCCCGTGGGCAGCGGTGACGGCGTCTCGGCGCAGACCGGCCAGGACGGCCGCTACACGCTGCAGGTGTCCGCGGGCGTCTACACGGTCGCCTTCCAGGTGGCCGCGGACCGCACCCAGTACGCCGCCGGCGCGGTCGACCAGCAGTCCGCGACCCGGTACACGGTGGCGGGCGGGCAGGCCGTGACCGTGGACGAGACGGTGCTGGCTACCGGCGCCATCGCGGGCCGCTTCACCGACCGCGCCGGCGCGGGCCTGGCCGGCGTGGACGTGACGGCGTCGAGCATGACCGGGGACCGCTGGCACTTCGCGGTCACCGACGCGGCCGGCGAGTACCGGTTCGACGACCTTCTCCCGGCCGACTACCGGGTCGAGTTCGTCGACTGGAACCGCGGCGGCGTCTTCCAGTACGCCCACGGAAAGGTCGAGCGCCTCGACGCCGCCCCGGTGACCGTCACCGGTGGCGCGACCACGCGGGTCGACGAGACGCAGCTGCCGACCGGCTCGGTGCGTTTCACGGTGACCGACTCGGTGACGGGCGGGCCGCTGCCGGAGTTCTCCGCGTATCTGGGCAACCTGTCGGCCGAGGGCGCCGGCGGCACGGCCACGGCGGCCGGTGTTCCGGTCGGCCGTCAGCGCTACTCGATCTACGCGAGTGGCTACCAGACCCTGAACTCGGGCCGGGTCTCGGTCACCGAGAACGGGACCGCAGAGGTCGCCGTGGTGCTGGAGCGCACCGCGAAGATCGCCGCGACGGTCGTCGACGCCGTGACCGGCGCGCCGGTCGAGAACTTCTGCGTGGAGGCGATCGTGCCGACCGAGCTGGGGATCGGCATGGGCTGCACGCCGAGTGACAGCGAGGGCAAGGTGCTCATCGACACGCTGCGTCCCGGCGCCTACCAGCTGTTCGCCTACGGCCAGCGGCACGCGGACGTCGCCTCGCCGTACGGCGCGCAGTGGGTCACCACCGACGGCGGCACCGGCACCCAGCCGCTGGCCGCGGTCGTCACCGCGGTGGCGGGGCAGACCGTGACCGGGCCGACCATCAAGCTGGACCGCAGGGGCACCGTCACCGGCACCGTCCGGTCGGCCGCCGGCACCCCCCTCAAGAACGCCTACGTCGGCTTCGGCAACGTCGACTACCAGATGGGCGGCGGGGCCATGTCGTACGCCGTGGCCTCCGACGGCGCGTACAGCGTGGACTTCCTCGGGCCGTACCTGTGGCCGCTGCACTTCTACGCCGACGGACACGCCCCGCAGTGGAGCGGCAACTCGGGCGGCCGCTCGGGCGCGACCAAGGTCAAGGTGCGGGCGGGCAAGAGCGTCGCCTACGACATCCAGCTGCTCAAGGGCACCAAGGTCACGGTGAACGCGCCGGACAGCGGCTGGTTCGCGGCCTACCACGCGGCGACCGGTGAGACCAGCGGCATGTGCAACGGCAGGTGGGTGATGACCTGCGACATGCTGGTGCTCGGGGGGCAGAAGGTGCGCTTCAAGATCTGGGGCGAGCGCGAGCACTTCTGGTTCGGCGGAGCCGACTTCGCCACCGCCACCTCGGTGAGCATCCCCGCGACGGGCACCCTGACGGTGAACGTCACCCGATGACGGTCTGCCGGGGCGGGTCCGCCCGCCCCGGCTCCGCCGCCACCGGTGATTCCTCCATCGGTCCGTGCTGCGGGATCAGCTGTTGGGGTAGGTGTCGCCGCCGTTCGGGGGGCCTGCACGATAGCTGTCCGTCGTGGACAATCACGTGCGCCGCAGTTGATTCACGGGGCGGCTCCATCTTTGCGAAACGCGGCGACGCTTCGCGTACCCCTCGAGGACGTCATGTTGAGAACATCTGCGAGGCGACTGGGCGTGCTCGCCCTCGCGCTCGCCATCGGCACCCTGGGCCTGGCTGCGCCTGCCCAGGCCGCTGCTCCCGGCACGATCGTCGGGCAGCTCACGGACGGCGGTCAGCCCGTCCACGGCGCGTCGGTCCAGGCCACGGCCGTGGACGGTGAGGGCTGGGGCTACACCACCACCGACGAGACCGGCCACTACCAGCTCGCGGACCTGCCCGCCGGGGCCTACCGCGTCTACTTCGACGTGTCGGGCCGGCCGGGCCAGTACGCCTACGGGACGGTCGACTACTACGCGGCGGCGAGCATCACGGTGCCCGCCGGCGGTCAGGTGACCGTCGACGACGCGCTGCTGCCGACCGGCACCATCACCGGCACGTTCCGGGACCGGTCGGGCAACCCCGTGCCGTCGCTGTACGTGCGGGCCGACTCGCCCGACGGCGACAGCGTCAGCGCGTACACCGATCAGGACGGCCGCTACACGCTGCGGGTGCTGCCGGGCTCCTACCGGGTGCTGTTCGAGGTCTCCTCGGGCGCCTACCAGTACGCACCGGGGAAGATCGGGCACGAGACCGCCTCCGTCTACCCGGTGGCGGTGGGCCAGACCGTGACGGTGGACGACACGCTGCTGCCCTCCGGCTCCGTCGCGGGGCGTTTCGTCGACCGGGCCGGGGCGGGCATCGCCGACGTGCAGGTGTCGGTGCAGAGCGACGCCGGGCCGTACTACTCCGCGATGACGGACGCGGCCGGCGACTACCGCATCGACGGTGTGTTCGAAAGCGACGACTACCGGGTGTCCTTCTACAGCTGGGAGCGCAACTTCGAGCAGCACGCCTACGGCAAGCTCGACCGCGCCGACGCGACGGCGTTCACCGTGACCGCGGACGCGGTCACCCGGGTCGACGACACCCTGCTGCCGACCGGCACGGTGCACCTCACCGTGACCGACGCGGTAACCGGCGCGCCGATCCCGGCGTTCTGGGGAGAGGTCGGCATGATCCACGCGGACGGCGTCGACGGCTCGCTCACGCTGGAGGGTGTCACCGCCGGCGCGCAGCGGTACTACGTCAGCGCCGAAGGCTATCTCGGCGCGGCCCGGACCGGGGTCGTGGTTGCCGAAGGCGTCACCACGGAGATCGCCGTGGCGCTCAGCCCGGTCGCGAAGGTCACCACGACGGTGGTCGACGCGAAGACCGGCGCGCCCGTCGAGGGCTTCTGCGTGCAGCCGATCGTGCCCACGGGTCTCGCCATCGGCACGGGCTGCGCGGAGAGCGACAGCGCCGGCAAGGTCGTCATCGACTGGCTGGCCGCCGGGACCTACCAGCTGTTCGCCTACAAGCTGCCGAACAGTCAGAACCCCACGCCCTACGGCGCGCAGTGGGTCACCGCCGACGGTGGCACCGGCACCCAGACGCTGGCCGCGGTCATCACGGCCGTGCCGGGGCAGACCGTCGCCGCGCCGACCGTCAAGCTGGACCGCCGCGGCACCGTCACCGGCAAGATCCGGGCAGCTGACGGCACGCCCGCCAAGAAGGCGTACGTCGGCTTCGGCAACTTCCACTACCACAGCGGCGACGGGGGCATCAACTTCCCGGCGGCGGCCGACGGCGCCTACTCCGTCGACTTCCTCGGTCCGTACCTGTGGCCGCTGCACTTCTACGCCCAGGACCACGCGCCGCAGTGGAGCGGGAACTCGGGCGGCCGGTCCGGCGCGACCAAGGTCAAGGTGCGGGCGGGCAAAACGGTCGTGTACGACATCCAGTTGCTGAAGGGCACCAAGGTCACGGTCAACGCCCCGGACAGCGGCGCGTTCGTGGCGTACCACGCGGCGACCGGCGAGACCAGCGGCAGCTGCAGCGGCTGGCCCGCGATGAGCTGCGACATGCTGGTGCTCGGCCCGCAGAAGGTGCGCTTCAAGATCTGGGGCAACGAGGAGGACTTCTGGTACGGCGGAGCCGACTTCGCCACCGCCACCTCGGTGAACATCCCCGCGACGGGCACCCTGACGGTGAACGTCACCCGATGACGGTCTGCCGGGGCGGGTCCGCCCGCCCCGGCTCCGCCGCCGCGCGACCGGTCAGCTGAGCTCGGTGTTCGGGACCTCGCGCAGGTACGAGGCGACCTTCTTGTTGTGCGAGCGTGCCTGGGCGGCCTTCTGCGTGACCGTGGTCCCCTCCTCGACCGACGGGTCGAGCCGGACCGAGCTGCGCACCTCGGACATGTTCCGGTAGACCTCGGGCGGCAGCGTCCGGGCGAGCTTCAGCACGTCACCGTCACTGGTGTATTCGATGACGTGTGAGAAGATTGCGTGCTTATCCGCCGGAAAGTCTATGTCGCGCAGTGCTTGCTGCATCTGCAGCCAGGTTTGGTTCTCCATGCTTCGACTCTGATCCGTCGCTGTGCCGCACACGGCCTGTTCCCGGAAAATCCTTCGCCGCAGCGGCTTCCGTGCCGTCCGGGCAGGGCCGCTGCCGCGTCAGCTCGTGGCGGCGGCCACCGGCACGGCCCGCCGCCGGGCCGTGCCCGCCAGCCGGAGGGCGGCCGCGACGAGGGCCAGCGCCACCGTCGCCGCGCCCGAGGCCAGCAGCGTGCTGCCCGGTCCGAGCCAGGCGACCAGCGGCCCGCCGAACGCGGCCCCGATCGGGGCGGCCGCCACGGTGATGGAACCCCGGGCGGCCAGCACCGCGGGCAGGTCGGTTGGACCGGCCGCGGACTGGAACAGCGTGATGTTGAACGCCGGGAACGGGCCGTAGATGAGGCCGCCGGCGGCCAGCCCGACCATGGTGATCCAGGTCGAGGTGGTGAACCCGAACGGCAGCAGCGCAGCCCCCCAGCCCGCGATGACCACGATGGTGAACGGCCACGGCGTCACCCGCCGCAGCGAGCCCGCGAGCAGGCCGCCGAGCAGCGCGCCGACGCCGAAGACGGCCCAGTAGACACCGAGGAAGCCGGCCGAGCGGCCGAGCGTGTCGACGATGAACAGCGGCAGCGCCACCTCGACCGGGCCGTACAGGAAGAAGAAGACCGCGGTGAGCGCGAGCAGGCCGAGCAGCTCGGGTCGCCGGGCCAGCAGGCGGAAGCCGCTGGTGGTGCCGGTCGGCTCGGGCTCGGCCGGGGCGGCGGCGGCCGGGATGCGGCGCAGTTGCGCGGCCAGCACGAGGTAGGTCAGCGCGTCGACGGCCAGCGCTATGCCGGGGCCGGTGGCGGCGACCAGCAGCCCGGCCAGCGGCGGCCCGGTGATGATGGCCGTGGTCTGGCTGGTGCCGAGCAGCGTGTTCGCGGGCAGCCGGTGCTCGGCCGGCACGAGTCGGCTGACCAGCGTGTAGGTGCCGGCCGACCCCCACGCGACCAGCAGCGACGAGACGGCCAGCAGGGCGACGTAGCCGGCGGGGGAGAGCAGCCCGAGCAGGTGCAGCACGGCGGCTGCGCCCAGGCCGCCGGCCCGCAGCAGCGCGTTCGCGGTGACCAGTAGACGCGCGTCGACCCGGCGCAGCCACGGGGCCAGCGCCAGCGCGCCGAGCGCGGCGGGCAGCGTGTACGCGGCGACGGCCGCGCCGACGACGAGGGCCGCCCGCTCCGGTGCGGCGATGCGGATGGCCAGCAGCGAGATGGTGACCACGCTCAGCCCGTCGCCGAGGTAGGACACGGTCTCGCCGGACAGCAGGCGGCGGAACCCCGGCACCTGCAGCACGTCCCGGTAGGCGGCCGGGACCAGGCGATTCGTCACACGCATCGGCACAGCCTGCCAGTTCAACCAGGCTTGAGGTCAAGGGTGTCCGGCGGGTCGGGCGACTGTGCCGGAACCGTGCGGGGCTGTGGCGACTCGTCCTGGTGACCGCCGCCCCGCACCCGGGAGACTCCGATGACCGTTTCGCTGAGGCAATCTGCAGCCGTCCTGGCCGCTTGCGCCATGCTCGCCGCCGGTTGCACGGGACAGGATCAGCCGTCCGCCACGCCGAGCCCGTCGCCGGCGGCCCCCTCCCTCGCGCCGGGGTGCGCCGCCACCAAGGTGGAGAACGGGCCGCTGCCGGACTGGGCGCGCGCCGGGTTCAGCGGCGACGCGCGGGCTGTGTACGTGCTCGGCGTGCAGGGTGAGATCGCCGCGGTGCTGTTCGGGCACCCGCTGACCCATGACCGCAAGGACGGTGCGAGCAACAAGATCCTGTGGGTGTCCCGGGAGGCGTCCGAGCCGGGCACGCTGACGATCAAGGCGCGGCGGGAGGGTACGGGCGAGCCGGTGCTCCGCGAGGTCTCTCGGGGACCGGGGCCGTCGATCATCGACCTGCCGGGGCCGGGCTGCTGGCGGTTGTACCTGAGCTGGCCCGGCCACACCGACACGATGGACCTGGTCTACGCCGGGTGAGCCGGGCTGCTTTCGCCCACAGTGGACGATGGCGTACGCGAACCCTACCGCCGCCCGGGAACAGCGGGTTATGGTGCATCAATGACGGACGGGAGCGCTTCCACGCCGCACCCGGGACCTGCCGGGCCGGCCACGCTGGCCGAGGTGGCCCGCGCGGCCGGGGTCTCCATCGCGACCGCCTCGCGCGTGCTCAACAACTCGAGCCAGGTCAGCGCCGAGGCGTACCGGCGGGTCTGCGACGCGGCGAGCCGGCTCGGCTACCGGCGGCACCGGGCGGCCTGGGGGCGCTCGTCGGCCGGGGCCCGTGCCGTGGCTGCGGTCGTGCACGCCGGGCACCGGCTGGTCTTCACCGAGCCGTTCTTCGCCCGCTTCCTGGGCGCGGTGGAGACCGAGCTGGCGCGCTACGATCTGCCGCTGCTGGTGACGAACGTGTCCGGCTCGCTGGCCGAGAACGTCGGGCGCTACCTGCGGGCCGGCAACCTGGCCGGCGTGATCATCGTGTCGGATCACGGCCCGCTGCCGCTGTCCGGCTCGCTGGCCGCGCTCGGGCTGCCGATGACCGTGGTCGGCCGGCCGCTGCACCCCTACCAGCTGCCCTATGTGGACGCCGACAACCGCGGCGGGGCCCGCGCGGCTGTGGAACACCTGCTGAGCAAGGGGTACCGGTCGATCGGGCACATCGCAGCCCCGCCGGACACCGGGCCGGGGGCCGACCGCCTGGCCGGCTACCGCGACGCGATCCATGCCTCCGGGCTGACCGACCTGCCCGTCGCGTACGGCGACTGGAGCCAGGCGTCCGCGGCCCACGCCATGCAGCGGCTGCTCGGCCAGCGCCCGCAGCTAGACGCGGTGTTCGCCGCGTCCGATGTGATGGCGGCGGGCGCGGTGCGCTACCTGCGCCAGGCCGGCCGGCGCATCCCCGACGACGTGGCCGTGGTCGGGTTCGACGACCACGCCCTGGCCGTGCAGGTGCGCCCGGCGCTGACCACGGTGCGCCAGCCCGTCGAGCTGATGGGCGCGACCGCCGTGCAGGGCCTGCTCGCGGCCGCCAACGGTGAGCTGCCCGGGGAGAGCGCCACCGTGCTGCCCACCGAACTCATCGTGCGCGACTCCGCCTGACCTGGGCCGAGGGCCGGCCGGGCTCAGTCGTGGACGGCCATGTGCAGGCGGATGGTGGTCGCGCCGGGGCGGGCGTGCACGCGTACCAGATCGCAGTGCAGGTTGGCGGTCAGCAGGCCGCCGCCGCCGGCCAGCGGGTGGGTGAGCTGGCCGGAGTCGCGCAGCTGGCACACCACCAGGTCGCGTTCGGGCCAGACGCTCACCGCGCCGGGACCGTCGGTGTGCGCGAGGGTGCCGCCGGCCAGTTCGGACACGACGTCGGCGAGCAGGTCGCGCCGCTCCGGCTTCAGCCCGGCGGTGGTCGCGTGGCCGGTCACGAAGGAGCGCACCCCGGCCAGGTCGTGCACCGCGTCGTAGCGCATCGTCGCCGCGTAGGGCGGGGGAGCGGGCAGCGGCGGGTGGAACGCGACGGCGGTCTGCCGCGGGTCGCCGTACGCGGGGCTCGGTCGGCGCTCGCCGCGCAGCAGCAGCTCGGGGTGGGTGCGGTGGGCGTCCGACACCATGTGCGGGTCCAGGTTCGCCGCGTCGCACGGGCACAGCAGCGCCACGTCGCGGCCCGCGAACGCGAGGTTGACCAGCGCCTCGTGCGCGACACAGGCCGGATACTCCAGCGCGCTGCGGCCCGGCCACAGCGGCTCGGCGACGATCGCGGTGCGGCGGCCGCCGAACTCGTCGGCGAAGGCCAGCAGCACCCCGGGCAGGATGGCGCCGGGGTTGCGGCCGGCGACGGTCAGATCGGTGAAGCGCACCCGCTCGGCGTACGAGCCGAGGCAGTCGCGCAGGATCTCCAGCTTCGCGCTGGGCACGGCGACCAGCACCGGCTGCCCGGCGCCGAGGGCGGTGTGGACGAAGGCAAGGGTGCCGCTGACGTACTCGGCGACCCCGCGATAGGGGAAGCCGACGTGTTCGCGTGGTGCAGGTTCGGACATGCGTCACGCGGCCGGGAGCGGTGGTGCGGTGGACGCGCCTTCGCGGGGCACGAGCCATGAGGCCACCTGTTGCCATGCCATAGCGGGGGCGTTACCCCGCGCCGACAGCGGTTAAACACCGTTCGCGGAAAAGATTCGCCAAGCCCTCGCGGGACGGCATGAGCACCGTGCAACGGCGGACCGCCGGCGTCGTGAGAACGACGCCGGCGGCCGTGCCGCTGCCGGCGGGGCCCAAGTTTCCGCCCCAGCGGCACTTCCTACAGACCCGCCGCGCCGGTGCGCCCGGTGCGGCGGGGTTCCCGCCGGCCGGGCAGCCGTGACGGATGCCCGGCCGGCGCGAGGACGGCCCCGATCCTGAGCACCCACGCGGATGCGGGACCGTCACTCGGTAGCGGTCAGCTCAACGGCGGGTACGCGTTCGCCATCAGCTGCTGGAACTGAGCGGAGAACCAGTGCCCCGACACGGGGGCGTTGGGCAGCGCACCGGACATGCTGTTGCCGTTACGGGCGTTGCCGCCGTAGGTCGGGTCGCACATCCGGTCGAAGCCCTTGCCCTCGTCGTTCGGGATCAGGCTGCTGGAGCCGTCGGACTCGCCCGGCGGCTTGATCCAGACGTAGGCGTCGATGCCCGTCGCGGGCGCGGCCCGCGGGCGCTCGCCGAGGCCGGCGCCGGCCTGGTTGCACCAGTTGCCCTTGTGGATGCGGCGGTCGATACGCGACTGGTTCACGAACGTGTTCAGGTCAGTCGACGTGCTCGGCGCCGTGGGCCGGGTGGCCTGCGTCGGCTGGCACGGCGTCTGCACGCAGCTGCCCCACCCGTTGCGGGAGGTGTCGATCAGCATGCCGATGCTCGACGAGAAGCCGGACTGGATGAGTCGCGACCGGAACGCCTGCGCGAAGGTCAGCTCGTCGTTGTACCGGTTCCAGTCGATCCAGCTGGTCTGGCGCAGCTGCTCGGTGATCGAGCCCACGTACGGCTCGGTCAGCGCCGACGTGTTGGCGGTGTTGGCGATGAAGCCGTGCACGTTGGCGGCGGTGCTGCCGGACGAGGTCGCGGCCGTGAACATCATGTTCGCGCTCGGCCCGAAGTTGTCGTCCCAGCCGATCCAGCCGTGGTGCCCGGCGTCGATGTAGTTGTAGACGTTCGGGACCGCGCCGAGCTTGTTCAGCGCGTAACCGACGCCGTCGACGTAACCGCGGTTGGCGAGCATGGTGTCACACATCGGGGTCGCGGTCGCCCGGCCGCCGACGTTGGTCACCAGGTTCGGCAGCGAGTCGATCTCGATGATCGCCACGATGCGCAGGTTCGCGTACGCCGGGCGGGCCAGGATCGCCGCCATCGGGTCGATGTACTCCGCCTTGTAGCGCGGCAGGTCGGTCGGGCCCAGCTCGCCGTTGGAGGCCAGCGCGGCACAGTCACGGCCGGGCAGGTTGTAGACGACGATCTGGATCACCATCGGCGCGGAGCCGTTCGCGGCGTCCTGGATGACCGCCTGGTCGAGGTGG
Source organism: Catellatospora vulcania (assembly GCF_009720385.1). GTDB lineage: Bacteria > Actinomycetota > Actinomycetes > Mycobacteriales > Micromonosporaceae > Catellatospora > Catellatospora vulcania. Next base: position 237,437 of record NZ_ML769303.1, read on the forward strand.
TCGGCCAGGCCCATGGTGCCCGTGGTGGGGCTGCCGTTGCCGGTCAGCGCGCTGATCCGGTCGAACCAGACCCCGGTCGGCTGGTTGGCGATCCGGCTGCCGCCGGGCTCGGCCAGCGCCGCGGCCCGCCACTGCGGATTCACGTAGACACCGGCGTTGGCGTACGGGTTGTCGGCGCGCGGGCCACCGGTGCCGCCGTCGTTGTCGGCCTCGGTCGCGGTGACGGTGACCGAGGTCAGGCCGCTGGAGGCGACCGTGATCGGCCGGGTGCCGGCGGTGTTGTCGGAGTCCTCGGCGGCGGCCAGGGTCACCGTCTGGGCGGTGCTCCAGTTGCTCGTGGTGAACGTCAGGCTGCCGCCCGACGAGACCGTGAGGTTGGTGTCACCGGAACCGGCCGTGTTGGTGACCGTCACGTTGCCCGACGGCTGCGCGGCCAGGCGCACCGTGTAGCTCGCCGTGCCGCCTTCCGGCACGCTGACACTGGTCGACGAGACCACCAGCGACTGGGTCGTGGTGCTGTCGTTGTCGGCTTCGGTCGCGTTCACGGTGACCGAGCTCAGGCCGCTGGACGCGACCGTGATCGGGCGGGTGCCGTTGGTCGTGTCGCTGTCCTCGGCCGCGGCCAGGGTCACCGTCTGGGCGGTGCTCCAGTTGCTCGTGGTGAACGTCAGGCTCGCACCGGAAGACACCGTGATGTTCGTGTCACCGGAACCGGCCGTGTTGGTCACGGTCACGTTGCCCGACGGCTGGGCTGCCAGGCGCACGGTGTAGGTCGCCGTGCCGCCTTCCGGCACGTTGACGGCGGTCGACGAGACCACCAGCGACTGGGTCGTGGTGCTGTCGTTGTCGGCCTCGGTCGCGTTCACCGTCACCGACGACAGCCCGGACGCCGCGACCGTGAACGGCCTTGTGCCGTTGGTCGTGTCGGTGTCCTCCGCCGCGGCGAGGGTCACGTTCTGGTTGGTGTTCCAGTTGCTCGTCGTGAACGTCAGGCTCGCGCCCGACGACACGGTGAGGTTGGAGTCACCGGAACCGGCGGTCGTGGCGACCGTGACGTTGCCGCTGGGCTGCGCGGACAGGCGTACCGCATACGTCGCGGTGCCGCCCTCGGGCACGCTCACCGAGGTCGGCGACACGACCAGGCTCACCGTCGGCGTGGTGCCGCCGCAGGAGACCCCGTTGATCGCGAAGTTGCTCGGGTTGGTGTTCGTGCCGCTGTAGGAGGCGTTGAAGCCGATGCCGGTCGACGCGCCCGTGGCCAGGCTGCCGTTGTAGGACAGGCTGGTGGCGGTGACGTTCTGGCCGGACTGGGCGTAGTTGGCCGACCAGCCCTGGATGCCGCCCTGGTTGCCGGGCCAGGTCCAGGTCAGCGACCAGCTGGTCAGCGGGTCGCCGGTGTTGGTGATGTTGATGTTCGCGCCGAAGCCGCTGCCGTTGTCCCAGGCCTTGGTGTAGGTCACCTGGCAGGACACGGCGGCGTGGGCGGGTGTGGCCACGGCGACGAGCCCCATGGTGGCCAGCGCGCTCACGCCGAGCAGCGCCGTCAATCGGCGTCGCAAGGTGGATCTGATCGGAATCCTCACTGGGTACTCCTTGAGCCAGGCCGGACCGGTCGGTTTCGCCTCGGGACCGGTGCGGGGCCTGCGCAGGGATCGCAAACCACCGGGCGGGCGGCGCGTTCGAGCGCAGGAAGGAATGGACAACCCGGACAGGCTGTGACGGCGGTGCGCGGCACCTCCCGGAGAACCGGGGCCCTCGGTGCCGAGTCGCGCGTATGGCTCCCTGCGCGCGTGATGGAAGTTTCACACCGTCGCAACAGGACTGCAATGCGTGCCGATAGATCTGGCACAAAGTAGGGTCGTGCAACTAAGAGGTATGATGACCTGGCATGATCCGTCCGACGCCGTTCCAGTTGGCGCTACGGGTCAGGGCAGGTCGGGCACCGGGGCGTGGGCTCGCAACAGGGTGTCGACGGCGTGGCGTACACCTTCTTCGGTGGCGACCTCGCGCCGCACCCGCTCGGCGCGGTCCACGGTGAGGCCGTCCGCGACCAGCGTGTGGGTCAGCTCCTCGGGCGCCCAGAGCAGTTCGGGGTCCTGCGGGCCGCCGGTGCCGTCGGTGAGGTTGGTCCGGTCGTGGCCGATCGCGAACAGCGTGCCACCGGGTGCGACCGCCCGCGCCGCCAGCGCCCAGACCTGCGCCATCTGCTCCGGCGGCAGCTGCAGGTAGGCGATCAGGACCAGGTCGAACCCCTCCACCGGAGGCCGGTACGCCAGCACGTCGCCGACCGCCCAGTCGACCTCGAGCCCGTCCTGCCGGGCCCGCTCACGTCCCTTGTCGACCGCGACCTGCGCGTAGTCGATCGCGGTCACCCGCCAGCCCTTGCCGGCCAGCCACAGCGCGTTGCGCCCCTCGCCCGAGGCGAGATCGAGCGCCCGTCCCGGCGGCAGCCCGTCGAGCGCGGCCGCCACGAAGCGGTTGGGCTCGGCGCTCCACACCAGGTCAGCAGCGGCGTAGCGGCGGTTCCAGTCCTCGGCGTCCATCGCCGCCGACCCTACCGCCCCGACCCCTCCGCCCGCCGCACCATCGCCGGACCCGCCCGGCGGGTCAGTCGGAGGTGGTGGAGCCGCGGCCGTCGAGCAGCGGGGTGGCGGGGTTCCAGGTGGTGCCGGTGCGGGCGTCGTGGCGGCGGCGGGCCAGGCCGGACAGGGCCTCCAGGACGACCCGGTTGCCGAGCATCGCGGTGATCTCGGCGTGGTCGTACGGCGGGGAGACCTCGACCACGTCCATGCCGACCACGGGCAGCGTGCGGCAGATGCGCGACACGGCGTCGAGCAGCTGGCGGGCGGTGAGGCCGCCGGGCTCGGGCGTGCCGGTGCCGGGGGCGTGCGCCGGGTCGCACACGTCGATGTCGACGGACAGGAAGACCGCGTCGCAGCCGTCCAGGGCGATCGCGAACGCCTCGTCGAGCACCGCGTCCAGCCCGCGGGCCCCGATCTCGCTCATGTGGAACGAGCGCATGCCCTGGTCGGCCATCCAGTCCAGAGTCGGCGGCTCCGGCCAGTAGCCGCGCAGGCCGAGCTGCAGGAAGCGGTCGCCGCGCACCGCGCCGGACTCGATGAGCCGACGCATCGGCTGGCCGTGGCCGTAGAGCGAGCCGAACGTGATGTCGCCGGTGTCGGCGTGCGCGTCGAAGTGGATCACCGAGCTGCGGCCGTAGCCGTGGTGGCGTGCCACGCCGGTGACGTCCGGCCAGGTCACCGTGTGGTCGCCGCCCAGGATCAGCGGGATCACCCCGTGCCCGGCGAGGAACGCCACCGCGTCCTCGATGCTCTGGCAGCTGCGGAGCACCTCGCCGCTGTAGAGCTCCAGGTCGCCCGCGTCGCGTACGACAAGGTCGGGGCCGAGCGGGTCGACCCGCAACGCCAGGTGCGGCCGGGAGCCGTCGTGCGGCAGGTAGTCGGTGCCGCGGATGGCGCTCGGCCCGAACCGCGTGCCGGGGCGGTGCGAGGTGCCGCCGTCGAACGGCGCGCCCAGGATCACCACGTCGGCGTCGGCGTACGTCCGCGGGTCGGCCCAGTCGCAGCGGGGCACCCCGAGGAACGTGAAGTCGGGGCCGTACTGCGCGCCGTAGCGGGTCACGCCTCCATTCTCGCCGGTGGCCGGGTCGCCCGGTCAATCCTCGCAAAACGTCCACATATTCACCTTCGAGCCGTGATGCTGTGCTTCAGGGCTGCACAGACCGGTGGTGTGCCGTCGGCATGGAGGAGCGGTGGAATGACAGCGACGGCGACAGGCTTCGACCCAGTCCCGTCCTGGACGCGTGTCCCCGAGGTCACCGTCGTCGCGGCCGGGGACCTCGACGCGGCCGACGCGCCGATGGGCGTGCTGGTGGCCGCCTCGGGCGCGGTGCCACAGGCGCTGGGCGTGGACCGGGGCGACCTGGCCGGGGCCGGGTTCACCGGCGGGATCGGGCAGACGCTGGCGTTGCCGCGGCCGGGCGGACCCGCCCTGATCGCGGTGGGCGTCGGCGACCCGGCGGAACTCGACGCCGACCTGCTGCGGGACGCGGCCGCCGCGTACGCCCGTGCCGCAGGCGCCGCCGGACGGCTGGTGCTGGCGCTGGACGGGGCGACCGGTGTGCCGCCGGAGACGGCGGGGCAGGCCGCCGTCGAGGGCGCGCTGCTCGCCCGGTACCGCTTCGAGGTGCTGAAGAAGGAGCCCGCGCCGCCGGTCACCGCGCTGACCCTGGTGGCCGCGGAGGGCGACGTGCAAGCGGTGCGGCGCGGGGTGCGGCGCGGGCTCGCGTACGCCAGGGCCGCCGCGCTGGCCCGCGACCTGGCCAACGCGCCGCCGAGCCTGCTCACCGCGGAGCGGCTGGGCGGGGTCGCCGCGCGGCTCGGCGCGGACAGCGGGCTGTCCGTCGACGTGTACGACCGGGACGCGCTCACCGAGCTGGGCTGCGGCGGCCTGCTCGGGGTCAACGCGGGCAGCGCCGACGAACCACGCATGATCAAGCTGCGCTACCGCCCGGAGGGCGACCCCGACGTGCCCCGGTTGACGCTGGTGGGCAAGGGCATCATGTACGACTCCGGCGGCATCAGCCTCAAGCCCGCCGACGCGGTGCACGCGACCATGAAGAACGACATGTCCGGCGCGGCCGCGATCCTCGCCGCGATGGCGCTGCTGGGCGAGCTGGACTGCCCCGTCGCGGTCACCGGGTATCTGATGTGCACCGACAACATGCCCTCGGGCAGCGCGGTCAAGCTCGGCGACGTGCTCACCATGCGCGGTGGCACCACCGTGGAGGTGGTCAACGCCGACGCCGAGGGCCGCCTGGTGATGGCCGACGCGCTGGTGCTGGCCACCGAGGAGCCGGTGGACGCGATCGTGGACATCGCCACGCTGACCGGGGCCTGCCTGCGTGCGCTCGGCGCGCAGATCGCCGGGGTGTTCGGCAACGACCAGGGCCTGGTGGACCAGGTCCGGGCCGCGGCCGTACGGGTCGACGAGCCGGTCTGGCAGCTGCCGATGGCCCGCCGCTACCGCGCCGAGATGGACTCCGACGTCGCCGACATCAAGAACATGGGCGGCGCGAACGCCGCCGCGATCCACGCCGCGCTGTTCCTGGAGGAGTTCGTCGCCGGCACCCCCTGGGCGCACATCGACATCGCCGGCACGGCGCAGAACGACAAGCCGCGCACCTGGTACCCGCAGGGCTGCACCGGTTTCGGCGCGCGCCTGCTGCTGGACCTGGCACTGGCCTTCCAGCGCCCGGAACCGGACCCACTGGCTGCCAAGGAGCGCTCGTGAGCGAGCGAACCGGGTCAGCATCGGCTCATGCCGAGGACGAGCGCAGCGAGGAGCGGGCATGACCGCAGCGACCGCGGACGCCGGTAAGCGTCCGTTCACGGCTCGAATGCTGGACGGAGTGGAGAAGGTCGGCAACAAGGTGCCGCACCCGGTGATGATCTTCCTGATCCTGATCGGTCTGATCATCGTGCTGTCGGCGGTCTTCGCCGCGATCGGCGTGCAGGTCACCTACGAGTCGGCCGCGCCCGCACCGGTGGTGGCGGAGGAGACCTACCCCGGTGGCACCCAGGAACCCTCGCTGGAGATCCCGCCCGAGGAGCTGTACCACCCGCCGGTCAAGACCCACACCGAGACCACCGCGATCAAGAGCCTGCTCACCGCGGACGGCATCCGGTTCATCTTCACCTCGGCGGTCAGCAACTTCACCAACTTCGGCGTGGTCGGCGTCATCCTCGTCGCCATGATCGGCGTGGGCCTGGCCGAGCGCGCCGGGCTCATCGGCGCGCTCATCCGCAAGCTGGTCGCGGTCGCCCCGCCGTGGTCGCTGACCTTCATCATCGTGCTCGTCGGCATCCTGTCGTCGATCGCCTCCGACGCCGGATACCTGGTGCTGATCCCGCTCGGCGCAGTCGCGTTCATGAGCGTCGGGCGGCATCCGCTGGCCGGGCTCGCCGCCGCGTTCGGCGCGGTGGGCGGCACGTTCATGGTGAACGTGCTCATCACGCCCACCGACGGCATCATCACCGAGATCACCAACGAGGCGGTCGCGCTGGCCGACCCGGCCCGGAAGATCAGCCTCACCGCGAACATGTTCTTCGCCATCGGCTCCACCATCTTCCTGGCCTTCCTGATCACCTTCATCACCGAGAAGGTCATCGAGCCGCGCCTGGGCAAGTACACGGGAGCCGTGTCGCACGAGGCCACTGACATCCCCGACGCCGCCCCGGTCGAGGGCGACGCGCCCGCGTCCGCGCAGGCCCGAGGGCTGCGGTACGCCTTCTGGGGCCTGCTCGCGGTGCTGGCCGTGCTGCTGCTGCTGTCCGTGCCGCCCAAACCGTGGGGCATCCTGCGCAACCCGGTCACCGGCAGCCTGGTCGAGGACTCGCCGCTGATGGACAGCCTGATCTTCATCATCATGCTGGTCTTCCTGGTCTGCGGCCTCTGCTACGGCGCGGGCGCGGGCACCCTCAAGGGCAGCGCGGCGGCGATGGACGCCATCACCAAGACGTTCGCCGGGCTCGGTGGCCTGATCTTCATGCTGCTGGTGATCGCCCAGTTCATCGCGTACTTCAACTACACCAACATGGCCACCGTCGCCGCGGTGAAGATGGCCGACGGCCTGGAACGCGCCAACATCGGGCCGCTGTGGCTGCTCATCGGCTTCATCCTGGTGGTGCTGGTGCTGGACATCATCATCCCGGGCGTCATCCCGAAGTGGGCCATCTTCGCGCCCATCTTCGTCCCGCTGTTCCTGCGCCTGGGCGTCGCGCCGCAGACAGTGCTGGCCGCGTACCGGGTGGCCGACTCGCCGATGAACGTGGTCACCCCGCTGATGGTCTACCTGCCGTTCATCGTGCTGCTGGCGCAGAAGTACAAGAAGGAGGCCGGCGTCGGCACGGTGATCTCGCTGATGATCCCGTACATGCTGATCATCGCGGTGGCCTGGACGCTGTTCTTCGTGCTCTGGTACCTGCTGGGCATCCCGCTCGGTCCGGGCGCGCCGGTCGAGCTGGGGTAGCCACGCCGGCCGGCGCCGCTGCCGGTCGCCCGATCACCAGTGCGGCTCGCCGGGCTGTTCCGGCCGGTGCCGGTCGGCCGGCGGTTCCGCCGCGGCGACCTGCTGCTCGCACCAGGCCGCGGCGCGCTCGCGGGAGCCGAAGACGTGGTCCGGGTCGTCGAGCACGGCCGCCCCGGCCTCACCCACGGCGGCGACGGTCAGGCCGTGGCGGCGCAGCGCGGTCAGCTCCTCGCGCAGCATCGCCGCCGAGGCCCGGTCGACGCGGCTCACCCGGTCGAGGTCCAGCACCACGCCGCCGGCCGCGGGCAGCGGCGCGACCGCTTCGGTCAGCGCGGACAGCAGCCGCTCGGTGGTGGTGAACTCCAGCGGCCCCTGCGCGGTCACCAGCGCGACCGCCTCGCCGTGCAGGTCGCGGGTGACCGTCGCCGGAGCCGCACCAGGGTGGTGCATCAGGTGCAGGGCGTACCGTTCGGACAGTTCCCGCAGCGCCAGCACGCCGCGCACCGGGTTGCCGACCGCGTCCAGCGGCGGGCTGTACGCGGCGATGCCGAAACGGGCCGGGCTGCACGCGATCAGCGCCCCGGACACGCCGCCCTTGGCCGGCAGGCCCACCCGCAGCAGCCAGTCGCCCGCCGCGTCGTACATGCCGGACGTCGCCATCACCGCCAGCACCCGCTCGGCGGTCAGCTCCGGGACCACCGGCTCGCCGGTCACCGGGTTCACCCCGCCGTTGGCCAGGGTCGCCGCCATCACCGCCAGATCGGCCGTGGTCACCTGCACCGAGCACTGCCGGAAGTAGACGTCCACCGCCTCCTCGACGCCGCCGGTCAGCGAGCCGGCCCCACGCATCAGGTAGGCCAGCGCCCGGTTGCGGTCACCGGTGCGCGACTCGGAGGCGTACACCGCCTCGTCGACGTCCAGCCGGCGGCCCGCGAACGCGGACAGGCAGGCCAGGATGCGCTCGAAGCGCTCCGCCGGGTCGGCGGCCGGGATCAGCGACGTGGTCACGATCGCGCCCGCGTTGATCATCGGGTTGGCCGGTCGGCCGGTGCCCGGCTCCAGGCTGATCGCGTTGAAGCCCTCCCCGCTGGGTTCCGCGCCGACGCGGGCGGTGACCGCGTCCAGGCCGAGTTCGGCCAGCGCGAGGGCGTACACGAACGGTTTGGACACCGACTGGATGGTGAGCGGGATCAGTGCGTCGCCCGCGGTGTACCGGTGGCCGTCCATGCTGACCAGGGCCAGCCCGAACGCGGCCGGGTCGGCGAGCGCCAACTGCGGGATGTAGTCGGCGACCGTGCCGTCGTCCACGGTGGCCAGCCGCGCGTGCAGCTCGGCCAGCGCCCGCGAGACCACCCCCACCGCCGCCACGGCCCACCACCCGTCGTCCTCGCCGCCAGCGTATGGGAGCCGCACCCCGTCCACCTGCGGTTCCGCCGCGCAGCAGCAGCGAAGATCGCTGTTTCGTGTCGGAAAGTGCAGCCGGACCGCACTTTCCGACACGAAACAGCGATCATGGCCCCGTCAACGTGCCGTGACCCGCGCCCACGCGGCGCGGAACAGGTCGGCGACCGGGCGGCCGAGCAGCGCCGTGCCCAGGGGCGGGGCGGTGTCGTCGCGCAGGCCCAGCAGCGGGGCCTTCCACGCCTCGACCGGCAGCGCGGGGGCCTTGAGGTTCAGCCACCCTCCCGGCAGGAACACCGCCCGGCCCGCCCGCTCGCGCCGCGCCTCGACGACGAGCCCCGCCGCGATCAGCGCCGCCCGCAGCGGCTTCAGCCCCGCCGTGGTGACGCCCAGCCAGCGGGCCGCGTTGGCGTCGGTCGGGTCGGGCAGCGCCAGCAGTTGCAGGTAGTACGCCGCGGCCTCCGGCGTCAGCGCGTGCGCCGCCGCCACCTCGGCCACCAGGTCGGGCGCCGTGTGCCGAGGGTCCTGCGGCCAGGTCCCCGCGGCCAGCGCGTCCGCCTCGGCGACCGCCGCGGCCAGGGCCGGATCGCGCAGCAGCCGCAGGGCGTCCGCGACACCCGGTTCGCCCAGCGCCAGCGCCGGGTCGTCCGGGGTCGTGATCGCGGCGGGCAGCAGGTGGTACACCCCGTAGCCGCCGTTCTCGGTGCTGTGCCACACGCCCGGCAGCCCGTCGGGCACCAGTCCGAGGCGGCGGACCGTGGTGCCCACGGCCAGCTTCGGGTTGTCCAGCCGCTGCCGCACCAGGTCCAGCGCCCGGGGCAGCGCCGCGCGCAGCGGGTCGCCGGCGGGCAGCCGGTAGGCGAGCCAGGCCAGCGCCGCGGCGGCCGCCTTCAGCCAGCCCTCGTCGAAGGCGTCACCCTGGGTCGCGACCGTCTCCAGCCGCCAGGAGCCCGCCTCGGTCACCCCGTCGGTGCACAGCCAGGTGCGGGGCTGGGGCTCGGCGATGATCCGCAGCACCTCCTGGCCCATCTCGCCGGGGATCACCCGCTTCGCCTCGACCAGCAGCTCCTCGGGCAGCGGCGTACGCCGTCCGAACAGGGCGATCCACCGGGCCGCCAGCGCGTCCACGTCGGGCCCGTGCCGCCACAGGTCCGCCGGGTCGGCCGGCACGGCCGCGTCCAGCAGCGCGATCCGGTGCGTGCGCCCGATCCCGTGCCACAGCTGTGCCGCCAGGCGTGCCTCGGCGACGGACAGGCCGAGCGCCTTGCGCTGCGCGGTGTCGAGGGTGTGCTCGCTCCAGCCGCCGATCGGCAGCCCGGCGAGCAGCATCGTGGCCTCGGCCCGGGTCAGCCCGGTCAGCTCGGCCAGCCGCGGCGGGCCGTCCGCCCGCCAGGGCACGGGGCCTTCGCCGTCGAGCCGGTCGGCCGCGGCGTTGAGCCGGGCGGCGTCGCCCCAGCCGTCCCGGTGGATGGCGGTGTGCACGTCGATGCCCGCGATCGGCGCGAACTCGGCGTCCGCGCAGCGGTCCACGGCGTACCGCGAGAAGCGCGGGCCGACGGAGTGCAGCCGGTGACCGCCGGAGAGGAACACGATGCGCCGCCCGCCCTCGCCCGCCTCTGCGGCGCTGTGCGCGGTGGTGACCGCGAGTGTGACGAAGCGGATCCGCGGGTCGGGCGCGGCGAACGGCGAGGCCGCGAACGCGCGCAGCAGCCGGGCCAGGGCCGAGCGCGCCTCCGGCGCGGTGGCGGGGGAGGCGGCGACCATCAGCACCGCGCCCAGCCCGTGCAGCAGCCAGGGCCAGGACGACTCGGCGTCCGGCGGCGGGACCTGCTCGGGCTCCGGCGGGTCGGCGAACAGCCGGGACAGCGCCTTGAGCTGGCCCATCACCGCGGTGCGCGAGTCCTTCGAGCCATGGAAGTAGCGCCCCCGCCACGCCACCAGCGCGACGAGCGCCTGGGACAGGTCGGTGTCGGAGACCTCGGGCCGGGCCGGGCCCGGCCCCGGCTGCGACCCGACGGACGACTTGCCCTCCTCGCCGGCCTGCGGTGCGGCGGGTGGCGTGCCGTCCGGGCCGGACGCGGCCGACGCGGCCTGCTCGGCGTCGTTCGCGGCGAGCAGCTCGCGCAACCGCTCCAGCCTGACCTGCAACCGCACCGTCGTGCGGACCACGGCACGCAGGGCCCGCAGCAGCGTCGGGTCGGTGACCTCGGGCAGGTGCCGGGCGATGGCCTGGTCGGTCAGGTGGTCCAGGGCGGCGTTGCCGTTGCTTACGTCGGCCAGCAGCGCGGCGGCCCGCGGGGCGGTCATCGCGCGCAGCGCCGCCGAGCCCGCCGCGTCGCGGGGTCGCAGCGCGTGCCAGTGCGGCAACGGCGGGCGGCTGTGCGTGGCCAGGCACTCCTGCAACGGGCCGCCACCGTCGGGGGCCCAGACCGTGACGGCCAGGTCACCTGGCCGCGGCCGGTCGCCGACCCGCGTGGTGACCGGGCGGAGACGGTCGTCGCCGGGCAGCCGGAGCGCGCCGACCAGGACCTCGCCGGGCACGGTCGGCTGCCACCGCACGGTGCGGCCGTCGACCGACCGGCCGACCTGGGTGCCGTCGGGGAGCACGTGCACGCGCCAGCCGAGCAGGCCGTCCGCGCTGCCCAGCGGCGAGTCCGCGAACGCGTCCGGGCCCGGCCGCAGCCACGACCACTCGGGCAGCAGCCGCCCGCCGTCCGGCACGCCGTCGGCGAGGAACGCGGGCAGGCTGTGCCGACCGGGCTCGCCGGTCTGCGGGTCGTACTCACGCCAGCGCGGCCCGTCGGGCTCCTGCTCGCAACGCCAGTACGTGACGCCGTCGCTGCTCACCGGGCCCGGCGCCGGTGCCACCGGGTCGCCCGGCAGCCACGGGCGGCCGCCGCCGGTGACCCCGCCGCCGGGCAGCGGCAGGAACGGCGTGGGCGGACCGGCGTGCTCGGCCCGGTCGGCACGCGGCACCTTGAAAGTCTGATCTGGACGGTCGGCCCAGTAGGCCCAGCCCTCGCTGTAGTGCGAGTCCCCGGACACCAGCAGGCGTCCGCCGAGTTCGTGGCAGCTGACGTCGGTGCGCCAGCTGTCCGGCGGGGTGCGCACCACGTGTTGCGTGGCCGTGCCGTCGGGGGCGACGGTCACCGCCCGGTTGAAGTCGCACGCGGCCAGCGTCGGCCAGCTCGGGGACAGGCCCAGCCGCTTGAGATCGGCGACCGCCGTTTCGTACGCGGGCCAGCCCAGCTCGTCGACCAGGCCCGCGCGCAGCGAGCCGGCCAGCACCTCGGCGGCGTCGAGCGCGGCGACCCGGCGCAGCTCGCCGGCCGCGAGCCGGACCCCGGCCGCCGACCACAGCGGGTACAGCTCACGCAGGGTGGCCTCCAGCCCGGCGACGGTGCTGCCGTCGAGCCGCTGCCGCCCGATGCCGTGCCGGAGCGCGACGAGCAGGCCCGGCACCTCGGTCAGCGTCGTGATCAGGTTGGCGGCGTTGGCTCCGTCGGGGTCGACCTGCGAGTACCGGTCCAGGAGTCGCCACAGGCCGCGCACTAGTTCCGGCAGCAGGCCGGGGTCGGCGGCGATCGCCCGCAGATCCCGGCGGCCCTCGCCGATCATGTCGTGCCAGCGGGTCACCGGCAGGCCCTCGGGTGTCGGGTCGACGGCCACCGGCACGCCGTGGGCCAGGCAGACGTCCACCAGGTTGAGGTCGACCGGGCCGGAGCCGTCGGCGGGCCGCAGCCGCAGCGGCCGTCCCGCCGCGCGCAGCCGCGGGGCGAGCCGGGCGACCAGGTCGTGCAGCCGCGGGCTGACCGCGCCCACGGCCCAGCGGTGCTTCGCCCGATACCAGGCGAAGCGCTCCAGCCAGCCGGCGACGTCGGCGTCCGCCGCGTCGAGCACACCCGCGTCGAGGATGAGGTCGAGCCACTCCTCGGACAGGTCGGCCTTCCAGCCGGGCGGTTCCGGCAGCAGTTCCAGCAGGCGGGCCGCCACCGCCGGGTCGCGGCGGGCGAGCCGGGGCAGCGTCTTGCGGTACGCGGTCCAGAAGCCCGCGTCGGCGCGTACCACAGCGGGCAGCATCAGCAGCTCGGCGACGACGGACTCGTCCTCGGCGGCCGCGCCGAGCCCGGCGGCTTTGGCCAGCCGTCGCAGGTCGGCGGCCAGCCCCGGGCCGGGCGGCAGCCCGCCCGCGACCCGCCGCACCGCCACCGAGCGGACCAGCGGGTACGCCGACGCGGCCGGTGCCCGGGTGAGCGCGTCGCGCGCGTAGTCGCGGAACGCCTTCGCGGTCAGCGCGCCTGCCAGGGCGAACTCCAGATGCGCGTCGCGCAGGCGGGCCTCGTCGACGGGCAGCGCATAGGTCTGCTCGGCGCGGCGCGCGTCGCCGAAGCAGGTCGCGGCCTGGCGCAGGTTCTCCGCGTCGATGAACGCGCGTCCCGCCTGCTCCCAGAAGCCCGGCAGGAAGTGCGGCACGGTTCCGGCGAGGCGGGCCGCCACGGCCAGATATCCGTCGCGGGCGTTGCCGGGCTTCGAGCGGGCCAGCCGGGCCAGCTTCTCCATCTCCTTGACCAGGGCCAGCGCCTCGCGGCCGTGCGCCGGGTCCTGCACCAGCGCGGAGGCGGGGAACGCCAGCGCGCGTATCCGGCCGTGCCCCACCGGCACCGCGCCGTCCGCGGTGAAGCCGAGGAATTCCATGCTCAGGTCCTCGGCCGCGCTGACCGGCTCGCTGACCAGGCGCACCACGGTGCGGCCGGGCAGCGCCGGGTGGACGTAGGCCCGGCCGGTCACGGCGGCGACGGCCGGATCGTCCGGCCCCGGGCCGTCGAGCACCGCGCCCGCGTCGAGCAGGCCGTCCGCCGCGGACGGTTCGTAGGTCGTCGTCATGCTCAGCTCCCCGTCTCGCTGGTCCCGGTGCGGCCGGAGTGCACGGCGGCGGCCAGGCGCACACCCTCCGACCAGGTGATCGGCCCGACCTCGGCACCGGGCACGGTGCGGCCGGACGCGTCGGCGAACTGCAGCGGGCCGGTCCAGGTCTCGTAGCCCGGGTCGCCGTCGCCGAGCCAGACGGAGGCGTCGACGGCGCGGCCGTGCTCGACGATCCGGCAGCGGGCGATGCCGCCGCGCACCGCGTAGCCGAGCGCGAGCGCGCGCGAGGTCGCGTGCCGCAGCTGCGCGTAGTGCGCCCCGGCGTAGCCGTGCAGCAGGGCCGCCTGCTCGGCCAAGCCGGCCGGGCGGCGGTGCGCCTGGCGGAACAGCTGCGCCACGCCCTGCCGGACGTCCAGCTCGGCCGCGAATTCGCGCAGCTCCTCCACCTCGTCGAGCAGCACGGGATGCGGGACGGCGAAGGGGCCGGGGCGCAGCCACGCCGACTCGCCGTCGAGCCCGACCACTCCCGCGCCGCGTTCGGCGTCCACGTCGCGCAGGAACCCGGCTTGCGCCAGGTCCGGCCCGTGCTCGCCGTAGGGCGCGACGACCAGGTCGCGCAGGGCCGCCCGCCAGGCCTCGTCGGCCCAGATCCGGGCCAGCACCGGGGCGGCCACGGGCAGCCCGCGTACCATCCAGCGCTCCACCTCGGCCAGGCACTCCGCCTCGTGGCGGGCCAGCCACTCGCGCAGCTGCCGCAGGTCGAGCACGACCGGATCGTCCTTCAGGGCGGCGGGCAGGCTCTTGAGCCGCACACCGGACGCGTTGCGCGCCACGACCCGCCCGCCGTGCAGCGCCACCTGGTATCCCGTGCCCGCGGGCAGCCAGCCCGGTTCCGTTTCCCCGTTCACGACGCGGGATTGTGCCACCGCCGCCCGACAAAGTTGCTTGCGCAGAAATTCCTGAGGGCAGGGATGGCGCCGCGCCGTAAAACGAGGTACCTTCGCTTGCAAGCCCGCTTCGACGGTTTCCCCCGTGATCGCCGAAGCGGGCTTCTTCATGCCCTCGTCAGGGCAGCAGCACGCCCGGGTTGAGCACCCCGGCTGGGTCCACAATGGACTTCGCGGCGCGCAGGGCGAGTGCGAACGGCTCCGGCCGCTGCCCGGTGTACCAGGGCAGATGGTCGCGGCCGACGGCGTGGTGATGGGTGATCGTGCCGCCGTGCGCGGCGATCGCATCCCCGGCCGCCCGCTTGAGCGCGTCCCAGATCGCGACCTCGCCGCCGCGCCGGCCGGCCGCGTACACGGTGAAGTAGGGCGCCGGGCCGTCCGGGTAGACGTGCGTGAACCGGCAGGTGACCAGCGCCGGGCTACCGGTCTCGGACAGTCCCGCCGACGCGACCGCCTCGACCACCGCCGCGTGCAGCGTGTCGAAAGCGGCCCACGTGCACGCGGTCTCGAACGTCTCCACCACCACCCCGAGCCGGGCCAGCCCGTCGCGCAGGTAGGGCGCGCCGACGAAGGTGTCCCGCCAGCGCCCGGTGGTGTCCTGCGCCTGCTCGACCGTGCCGCCGTGCTCGCGGCACAGCTCGACGGCCCGCGCGAGCAGCGCGTCGACCGGGTGGTCGGCGGATTCGAAGCCGAGCAGCAGGCGGCTCGAACCGTCGGCGACGGCCGCGCCGAGCATCGCTTCGAGCGGGTCCAGCAGCCGGCAGTTCGCCGGGCGCAGCCCGGACTGGGCGACCGCCCGCACGGCGCGCACCGCGTCGGCGTACCCCTCGAAGCGCAGCGCTGCCTTGGCCAGGAACGACGGGCGCTGCTGCACCCGGGCCCAGCCCTCGGTGATGACGCCGAGGATGCCCTCGGAGCCCAGCCAGAACCGGTCCGGCGACGGGCCCGCGCCCGAGGCGGGCACCCGCAGCGACTGCGCGACCCCGGCCGGGGTCACCACCCGCATCGACTCGACCAGGTCGTCGATGTGCGTGTACCCGGCGGCGTAGTGCCCGCCGGCCCGGGTGGCCAGCCAGCCGCCGAACGTGGAGAACTCGAAGCTCTGCGGGAAGTGGCGCAGGGTGAGGCCGTACGGGCGCAGCGCGTCCTCCAGGTCGGGCCCGAACGTGCCGCCCCGGATCAGCGCCGCCCGGCTGACCTCGTCCACCTCGACGACACCGGCCAGGTGAGTCAGGTCCAGCGACAGCCACGGGCCGCCGCCGCGGTACTCGACGCCGCCGACGACGCTGGTGCCGCCGCCGAACGGGACCACCGGCACCCCGGCGTCCGACGCCCAGTCGAGCAGCGCGATCACGTCCGGCTCGTCGCGCGGGTACGCGACCAGGTCCGGCGGGTTGTCCAGCGCGCCGTGCAGCAGGCGGACGACGTCGCGGTACGCGCGCCCGTACGCGTGCGCGGCCCGGGTCCGCGCGTCGTCACGGCACAGCGCGGCGACGCTCGCGGGCGGCCGCAGCCGTGACGGCGGCAGCTCCGGCACCGCGGGCACCGGCGTCAGCTCGCCGTCCAGCGGCAGGAACGGGCTCACCCGCCGCGCGAGCTTCGCGCACCCGTCGGCGTCGACCGCCTGGTCCGCCCAGCCCCAGCCCCACCACGACCGCTCCCGGCCGGTTCCGTCGCTCATACCGCCTCCGCTCGAATCGTCGCTGCTCACAGCGTTGTGATGATGGGAAGGGCACCTTCTACAACGCATAGCGATAAGAAGGTGCCCTTCCTTCGCCTCAGTTGGTGGCGAGGATGTGTTCGGCGACCGGGAGGGCGGCGGCGCGCTGCGGCGGCACCAGGCCCAGGCGGGTGCGCCGGTCGAGCAGGTCGTCGACGGTGAGCGCGCCCTCGTGGCGCACCGCCCACTGCAGCTCGGCCCCGGTCACCGGGCTGCCGGGCGCGACGGGGGTGTGCAGTTCCGGGGCGGCCTGCGCCAGGACGGCCGGGGCCTCGGTGCCGTAGCGGGCGATGAGGCGGGCGGGGGCGGGCACGCGGGCCAGCAGGTCGCGGGACGCCGCCCCGGGCAATGGCAGGTCGCGCGTGCGGCATGGGCCGGCGTGCACGCCCCGCCGTGCGGCCAGCACGTCCACGGTGTCCTGCGCCATCCGCCGGTACGTGGTCAGCTTGCCGCCGACGACGGTGACCACCCCGTCGCGGCCCTGCACGACGGCATGGCGGCGGGAGATGTCGGCGGTCCGCCCACCGGCGGCCATCAGCGGGCGCAGCCCGGCGAACGTGCCGAGCACGTCGGCCCGGCGCACCGGGGTCTCCAGGGCGGAATTGAGCACGTCGAGCAGGAAGTCCACATCCGACTCGGGGACCTCGGGCACGTCCGGGACCGGGCCGTCGACCGGCTCGTCGGTGAGCCCGACGTAGACCAGGCCGTCCGCCTGCGGCAGCACGATCACGAAGCGGGACAGCTCGCCGGGCACCGGAATGGTCAGCCCCGCCCACAGGCCGCCGAGCAGCGCCGACGGCAGGACGAGGTGCGTGCCGCGGGACGGCCGCAGGGTGATGTCGGGGGCGAGCTGCCCGGCCCAGACGCCGGTCGCGTTGACGACCGCCCGGGCCCGGACGGTGTGCCGCGCCCCGGTCAGCGTGTCGACCACGGCGGCCCCGTCGCCGGCCAGCTCGGTCGCGCGGCAGCGGGTCAGCACCTTCGCGCCCGCCCCGGCCGCGGCTCTGGCCAGGCCGGTGACCAGCCGGGCGTCGTCGCACAGCTGCCCGTCCCAGGACAGCCGCGCCCCGCGCAGCCCGCCGGAGCGCAGCGCGGGCACCATGCCTCGCGCCTCGGCGGCCGACAGCGTGCGCACCCCGGGCAGGACGGCGCGCCGGGTGCCCGCGGCCAGGCGCAGCAGGTCGCCGGCGCGCAGCCCGGCCCCGGCCAGCCCGACGGTCAGCGGCGCGGTGTACGCCGTCGCGGGCAGCACCATCGGCAGCGCCCGGGTCAGGTGCGGGGCGGTGCGGGCCAGCAGCGTGCCGCGCTCGACGGCGCTCTCGTACGCCACCCCGACCTCCCCCTTGGCCAGGTAGCGCAGCCCGCCGTGGACCAGTTTGGAACTCCACCGCGAGGTGCCGAAGGCGAGGTCGTGGGCGTCGATGGCGGCAACGGACAGCCCGCGGGTGGCCGCGTCCAGCGCGACCCCGGCGCCGGTCACGCCGAGCCCGACCACCAGCACGTCCACCACCTCGCCCGCGGTGAGTGCGGCCAGCTCGCGCGCCCGGCGTGCCGCAGTCAGAGAGGTGTCCGACACGGGTCTCCTCCTTGCGCCGAAGTGACACTTGATGTAACTCTGTCACACATGGATGCGATGCGGGAAGAGCGGCGGGCCGGCTGGGCGCGCTGGGGCACACCGGAGCAGGCGAAGCCGCTGCCCGAGGCCGTGGCAGGGCTGCTCAAGCAAGTCTTCGAGGTCACGCCGCCGGCCCCGGCGGTCACGCCGGACGCGGTCGCCGTCTCCGTTCCCGCGCTGGCGGAGCAGGCCCGTGCCGCGCTCGCCGCGGTGGTGGGCGCGGAACACGTCAGCACCGAGCTCGCGGCGCGGGCGCTGCTCGCCTCGGGCAAGTCCACTCCCGACCTGTTCCACCAGCGCACCGGCGAGCTGCCCGCGCTCCCGGCCGCGGTCGTCGCCCCGGCCGACCACGACCAGGTGCTGGCCGTGCTGGCGGTCTGCGCCGAGCACCGGCTCGCGGTGGTGCCGCTCGGCGGCGGCACCTCGGTCGTCGGCGGGCTGACCCCCGACACCGGCGGCTATCTCACGCTGGACCTGCGCCGCCTCGACCGGCTGGTCGCCGTCGACCCGGTGTCGCGCACCGCGGTGCTGCAGGCCGGGCTGCCCGCGCCGCGCGCCGACGAGCTGCTCGCCGAGCACGGCTTCACCCTCGGCCACGTCCCGCAGTCGTACGAGTACGCCACCATCGGCGGCTTCGCCGCCACCCGCTCCTCCGGCCAGGCTTCGGCGGGCTACGGCCGCTTCGACGACATGGTCGTCGGGATGACGGTGGCCACCCCGCGCGGCACGATCAGCACCGGCCGCGCTCCCGCCTCGGCGGCCGGGCCGGACCTGCGCCGGCTGTTCCTGGGCTCGGAGGGCGCGTTCGGCGTGATCACCGACGTGACCGTACGGGTCCGCCCGCTGCCCGCCCAGCGGCGCTACGAGGGCTGGCGGTTCGAGTCGTTCACCGACGGCGCCGCGGCGGCCCGGCGGCTGGCCCAGGACGGGCCGCGGCCGACCGTGCTGCGGCTGTCCGACGAGGTGGAGACCATGCTCGGGGCGACCGGACGGGGCCGCGGCGACGGCGGCTGCCTGATGGTGGTCGGCCACGAGGGCGCGTCGGTGGACCGGGCCGCGGCCGACACCGCGGCGGTGCTGCGCGAGTGCGGCGGCCAGGAGCTGGGCACCGAGCCGGGGGAGCAGTGGGCC
The DNA here is from genome assembly GCF_009720385.1 of Catellatospora vulcania. Taxonomy (GTDB): domain Bacteria; phylum Actinomycetota; class Actinomycetes; order Mycobacteriales; family Micromonosporaceae; genus Catellatospora; species Catellatospora vulcania. The sequence goes on from NZ_ML769303.1 coordinate 256,168, forward strand.
GCACACCGGTTCGACGCGCCCTACCTGCGCGACGCGCTGCTCGACGCGGGCGCGTTCGCCGAGACGCTGGAGACCGCCGCGTTCTGGTCCGCCCTGCCCGGCCTGTACGAGGCCGTCCGCGAAGCGCTGTTCGCGGCGCTGCCCGTGCCGTCGATGGTGCTGTGCCACATCTCGCACGTGTACGAGACCGGCGCCTCCCTCTACTTCACCGTCGTCACCGCGTACGGCGACGAGCCGGTGGCGCGCTGGCAGCGGGCCAAGGCCGCGGCCAACGACGCGATCATCGCGGCCGGCGGGACGATCAGCCACCACCACGGCGTCGGCACCGAGCACCGCGACTGGTTCGCCCAGGAGATCGGCCCGCTCGGGGTCGACGTGCTGCGCGCCGTCAAGCGCGAACTGGATCCGGCGCGGGTGCTGAACCCGGGGATTCTGGTGCCCTGATGACCCGGTCGTTCACGGCGGTGGTCGGCCCGGCCGCGCGGCGTGGGCTGGCCCGGCTGATGCCGGTCGCGCAGCTGCTTCGCGCGGGCGGGGCGCGGGTGCGCGTCGAGTACACCGGCGGTGTCGAGCAGGCCCGCGAGGTCGCCCGGCGCTGTGCCGCCGACGGCGACGTGGTGCTCGCCGCCGGGGGCGACGGCACGCTGCGCTGCCTCGGCGCGGCGCTGGCGGGCACGGGCGGCGTGCTCGGCGTCGTCCCGGCCGGGCGCGGCAACGACTTCGCCCGCCAGCTCGGCCTGCCGTCCCGGCCGGAAGACGTGGCGCGGCTCCTGCTGGACGGCGAGCCGCGCCGTGTCGACGTGCTCGACGCCGGTGGCGAGATCGTGCTGGGCAGCGTGTACGCCGGGGTGGACGCCGCCGCCAACGAGCGTGCCAACCGCGCCCGGTTCACCCCGGCCGCCCTGGTCTACCCGCTGGCCGGGGCACGTGCGCTGGTCGGTTGGCGGCCCACCGTCTACCGGCTCACCGTCGACGGGCAGGAGCGGTCGGTGCGGGCGTATTCGGTGGTGGTGGCCAACTCCGGCTACTACGGCGGCGGCCTGCACGTCGCGCCCGGCGCGGCCGCCGACGACGGGCTGCTCGACGTGGTCGTGCTCGGCGAGGTGTCCAAACTGCTGTTCCCGCTGGTGCTACGGGAGATGCGCGGCGGCAGGCACGTACGCCGCCCGCAGGTCACCGTGCTGCGCGGGACCTCGGTCACCGTCGCCGCCGACCGCCCGGTGCCCGCCTACGCCGACGGCGACCCGCTCACCGTGCTCGGCGAGCTGCCGATCCGTGTGCTCCCCGCCGCCCTGTCGCTCTTCGCCCCTGTCGCGAGCCCTGTTCTGTCATAGGCGCTGGCCTATCTGATCGAGTCCGATCTACAAAAAATCGATCAGATAGGCCAGCGTCTATCAAGGACGGGCGGTGCGGCGGCACGGAGTGCCCGCCCCCGGAATCAGCGCGGGGCACGGTTGGCGGGCGCGGTGGGGGAGAGGTAGCGGTCGAGGAGGAGGGTCAGTTCCTCGTCGAGGTCGGACGGGGTGTGGCCGTCGGTGACGGTGGCCACGGACAGCACGAAGGACTGGGCGGTCAGCAGGACGGCGCGGGCCAGGCGGGCCGGGTCGCCGGGGCGCACCGAGCCTTCGGCCTGCCCGGCCGCGATCATCTCGACCAGGAAGCCGAGCATCTCCTCCTGCCCCGCGCCGCGACGGTCCAGCATGTACGGCAGCAGGATCTCCGGATCCACTTCCATGATCTTGCGGAGCAGCGGGTGGGTGCGCAGCGTCGCCGCGGCGGCCACGGACTGCGCCACCAGGCGGGACCGCAGCGGCCCGTCCGACGCCGCCGCCTGCCGTGCCGCGTCCACGATCACGCGATGCCACTCCCGGCTCATCAGGTCGCCGACCAGGCTCTGCACGTCGGGCCAGCGGCGGTACACCGACATCCGGGACACCCCGGCCCGGCGCGCCACGTCCGTCACCGTCGTCCGGCGCACGCCGTACGCCAGCACGCAGTCACGGGCGGCGTCGAGCACGAGGTCCTCCACGCGCCGTCCGCCCGGCTCCTCCTCAGCGTCCACCGGCCCATGTGTACCACGCCCGGCTTCCGCGCAGCGCCGGACGGTGTCACAGTGGTACCCGGCCCGCGCGGCAGCGCCGGCGTCCTGCCGTACCCCTCAGCCTGGGAGCCCGTATGACCACCGAGCCGCAGCCGGTCGACGACACCACCCCGGAGCCGGAGCCGCAGCCGGACCCGCAGCCCGCGCCGCCTGCCCGCACCTGGTCCCGGCCGTCCGCGGGGACGCTGGCCGCGGTGCTGATCGCGTTCCTGCTGGGCGGCCTGCTCTGCGGTGGGCTCGGCCTCGCGGCCGGCCTGATGGCGGGACACCACCGCGGCCACCACGACTTCGACCGGGTCGAGCGCGGCCCGTGGGGCGGCGAGCGCGACCGGGGGGAGCGGGTGCGGCCCGAGCAGCGGCTGCGTGACCAGGAGTTGAAGCGTCAGCTGCTGGAGCGGCTGCGCCAGCGCGGCTTCGAGGGCCAGCCGATGCCCTGGCCGCTCCCGCCGAGGACGCTGCCGGACGGCGGCGGCGCGCCGCTGCCCGTGCCTCCGCCCACCGCGCCCATCGCGCCCGCCGCGCCTGCCTCGCCCACCACAGCGCCCTGACCCGTGCGGGTCGATCGTGGGCACTCCTGCGGTCGGCGCGTGGTGATCGACGGCGATATCCTTTGTCCCGCCACGGAACCGCTCACGGCAGGATGGGGATCCACATGGTCAGCACCGCACCCGAACAGGTCGCCACGGCGTCCGATCCCGACCGGCCGGTGACCTCTTACCGCACCGACCTGGTGACCGTGCTGCTGGGCACGTGGTTCACCATCGGCCTGATGGTCGACGCCTGGGCGCACAACAACGTGCCCGAGCTGGAGACGTTCTTCACGCCCTGGCACGCGGTCTTCTACTGGGGTTTCATCGTGACCGCGGGCTGGATCCTGTGGACCTGCCGGGCGGCGTTCCGCGGCGGGCGGCTGCCCGACCTGCGCGCCATGCCGGCCGGGTACCCGGCGGCGTTGCTGGCGATCGGCGGGTTCGCGCTGGCGGGTCTCGGGGACATGCTCTGGCACGTCGTGTTCGGTGTCGAGCAGACCATCGACATCCTGTTCAGCCCCACCCATCTGGGCCTGGTCACCGCGATGATGGTCATCGTGACCACGCCGCTGCGCACGGCGTGGGCGCGCCGCACCGACCCGGCCCCCGGGCTGCTGGGCCTGCTCCCGGCGGTGCTGTCCATCGCGCTGGGCGCGACCCTGGTGCTGCTCTTCCTGCAGTACGCGAACGCGCTGGTGTACACCCCGGGCCGGATCATGATGGCGCTGACCAATCTCGACGAGCGGCTCAGCTCCGACATGGCGACCTCGATCCTGGTCACCAACCTGGTGCTGCTCATCCCGATCCTGACGCTGGCCCGGCGCTGGGCGCTGCCGCCCGGCAGCGTCACGGTCGTCTACGCGGTGATCGGTGCGCTCTGCGCCGCGATCACCGGGTTCGGCAACCTCGAACTCATCGGCGGCCTGCTGGTCGCCGGGGTGCTCACCGACCTGGTCGTGCTGTGGCTGCGGCCGTCGCCCGCGCGCCGCGGCAGGCTGTGGGCACTGGCCGCGCTGGCCGGCCTGTTCACCTGGTCTCTCTACCTGGCGATCGGCTTCCTGTTCACGCCGCAGATGATCGACCCCTCGGGTACCTCCGTCGCGGCGCAGGCGCTGCCCGAGCTCTACACCGGCATCCCGGTGGTGCAGGCGCTGGCGGGTCTGCTGGTGGCGGTCGTGCTGGCCGCGACCGGCCGCCCGAGCGCGGCGGTCACGCAGGAGTAGTGCCCGGGGACGAAGAAAAGGGGCGCCCGAGGGCGCCCCTTTTCTTCGTTGTGGATCCTGTCACCAGTAATGGCGTCTTCCGCCCACCGGACGGCCCACCGCGCCCAGGATCCAGAGGATCGCGCCGACGATCAGCAGAATCAAGCCGATCGTCCAGAGAATGCTGATGTGGAGGAAATACCCCAGCAGCAACAGAATCAGGCCTAGAACGAGCACTTCGATCTCCCCACTCGAGGAACACTCCCCATCAGCGATCAGGTACCCGGCACCCCGCGGGGTTAAACCGGGCCGATCACTTGGCGGCGGTGCCCACGGGTTCCCTCGCCGGCTGAGCCTGGGCGAGTTCCTCGGCGAGCTGCCGGGCGACCCGGCCGTGCATCGCCACCGCCCGCAGCCGCAGCAGCGCCACCTGCGTGACGACTTCGGACATCGGGCCGGGCCGGTGCGCCCAGAAGGTGCTCAGCAGGGGCTGGGTCAGATCGGCCAGCGCGCTGGGGTCGTGGTCGGGCGGCAGTGCATCGACGGACTGCCGGGTGGCGGCGATGGCCCGGTCGAGACCCGCCTGCCAGGCCGGTCCCACCCGGCCGGTGCCCGGGTACGCCGGGTCGTTGCGCCAGGCCTGCCAGCGGTCGAGCAGAGTGATCAGCTCGGCGCGTAGCTCCGCCCGCTCCTCGTCGCTCGCCGTGATGAGCTGTTCACTGACTGTCATGTCAACAGATCATAGGGTCACGATGGGTTCGCGGCGGGCACAACACGGGATGTCGCCGAGATGATCAGGATACACCCGACACCCTTCTGGCAAGCGTTTGTGCAGGCCGTGGCGGGGGTATGCAGTCAGACATGACCGATCACAGCCCGGAGGAGTACGAGCCGATCGAGCCGGCGGCCGGTTCCGACCTGGAGCACACCCGGGACGAGGCGCACCGCGACGAGGAACGTCGGCACGAGGACACCGAACGACTGACCGAGGAGCGCCGCGACCCGCGCAACCCGCCCGAGCCGTTCTCGGGTTCCGAGCACTGAGGGCTGCCGAGCCGAATTCGATACGCGACATTCGATACGCGACAGTGAAGGCGCCGCCCCCAGGGGCGGCGCCTTTCATGATCTGCAACTGCCGGCGATCAGCGCAGCGCGTCCTTGGCCGCGTCCTTGGCGTCGCCCATGGCGTCCTTGGCCTTCTCGCCACCCTGCTTGGCCTTCGCCGAGGCCTGGTCCATCTTGCCCTCGGCCTCGAGGCTCTCGTTGTCGGTCATCTTGCCGGTGGCCTCTTTGGCCTTGCCCTTGGCGTTCTCGGCGGTGTTGCTGATCTTGTCGGTGATGCCCATGGTGCACTCCTTCGAGATAGCGGATATCTCTGACACCTGAGTACCCGGTGCGGATCTTCTGAAACCTCCCGAGTCGAGCGAACGAGACAAAACACGCTAACGATCATTTAATGGCTGATATGGTCCATCGCCAGGAGACCCCCGGCACGGAGACACAGATGACCCTGCTCGACAGCCCCCGCGGCCTGCCCGACATCCCCCCGCTCCGGCCCCGCCGCCGGCGGCTTCCGGTGTGGGCGGTGCTGATGCTGGGCATGGTGGTGCTCGTGCTGGCGCTGGGGTTCGGCGGCGCCATGGTCACCCAGTCCTACCTGCACAGCCTGACCAGCGCGGTGGAGACCGGCTCGGTGCTGGAGGGCGACGCGCGCAAGGAGCCGGCGGTCGAGGGGCGCACCCTGCGGGGTTCGATCGACGTCCTGCTGCTGGGTCTGGACACCCGCGACGGCTGGGTCGAGGGCAGCGGGCGGGCTGACACGATCATCGTGCTGCACGTGCCCGCCGGGCACGACCGGGCATACCTGATGTCGATCCCGCGCGACGCCCTGGTGCACATCCCGGCGTACCCGAAGGCCAACTTCTACGGCGCGCGGACCAGGGCCAACGCCGCCTACACGTACGGCTCGCGCAACGGGCAGGGCTGGCAGGGCGGGGCCGCGCTGACCGCGAACATGGTGCACGAGCTGACCGGGCTGAAGTTCGACGGCGTCGCGGTCGTGGACTTCGACGCGTTCAAGAACGTGGTCGACGAGCTGGACGGCGTGCACATGTGCGTCGACCAGGAGACCCGCTCGGACCACTTCGTCGTGGTCGACGGCAAGCCGCAGTACGCCTACGGCAAGAAGACCGGGGTGTACCTGCCCAACACCTTCGTGCACCACGTCGGCTGCCGCGACATGGCGGGCTGGGAGGCGCTGGACTACGCCCGCCAGCGCAAGAGCGGCCCGTACGGCGACTACGACCGGCAGCGCCACCAGCAGCAGCTGCTGAAGGCGATCGGCGACAAGGTGACCTCGGCCGGGATCATCACCAACCCGATCAAAATCAACTCCCTGCTCAAGGCCGCCGGCAGCACGCTCAAGCTCGACACCGGCCACGCAGACCTGTTCGACTACATCTGGACATTGCGCGGCCTGACCCCGTCCGACCTGGTCATGCTCAAGACCAACAACGGCATGTACAACCGGGCGAAGGTCAAGGGCACCCAGGCGATCAGCCCGCAGACCCTGCTGATGTTCCAGGCGGCTGCCGACGGCACGCTCGACGAGTACGTCGCCGCCCACCCCGAGTCCGTCATCGGCGACGCGGAGGACGTCGGTGTCCCCGCCGAGGGTCCGGGGGCCGCGAACCGGCGGTGATCCGCGGGCCGCGTTCAACCGGCCGAGCGCACCGCGGTGCGCTCGGCTGCCTGGACGGCCAGCTCGACCCGTGAGCTGAGCTGCAACTTGGCCAGGATGCTGGACACGTGCGACTGCACGGTACGCCGGGACAGGAACATCTGCGCGGCGACATCGGGGTTGGACAGACCCGCCGCCACCAGGGCGGCGACGCGCTGCTCGGTCTCGGTGAGCGCCTCCCAGCCGTGTTTGGGGCGCTTGCGCGGCCCGCGTACGCCCCGGCGTACACCCGCCGCCCGCAGGCGTGCCTCGGCGCGGTCGGCGTCGGCCGTCGCCTCCAGCGTGCCGTACCGCTCCAGTGCCCGGTCCAGGGCCTTGCGGGCCCGTGCCGGGTGGTGCTGGCGGGCCAGCGCCTCGGCGGCGTTCTCGTAGGCGTTGCCCTCGTAGAGCGGCCACCCCGCCTCATGGAAGTCGGCAGCGGCGGCCAGCAGCAGGTCCGCGTCGTCGGTGGCGAGTCCGTGGCACAGCTTCGCGGTCGCGGTGAGACTCGGGTGGGCGCCCTGGGCCAGCAGCTCGTCCACTTCCCGGGCCAGCGCGCGGGCCCGGTCCCGGTCGCCCGCGGCGACCGCCAGCCGGGCGAGGTCGGCGCACACCCGGTACACCAGCCGCCGCGGCTCCAGCCCGTGCGCCTTCTCCCAGGCGGGGGCCAGCAGCTCGAAGGCGGCCGCCGGGCCCTGTTGGGATTCCACGCACAGCGCCCGCGCCCAGCGGCTGAAGTGGTGCGGATAGGACGTGCCGGCGCCCGCGGGCGGGTCGACGGTCGCGCCGCGGTGCACCGCGATCAGGTCGGCCAGGCCGCGCAGCCGCACCGCGCTGCCGAGCAGGTCCGGCAGGTCGGCGGCGGCCTCGATCTCGACCAGCGCGTCGTCCCAGCGCCCGTCCAGGAACAGCAGGCGCGCCCGCAGCGTGTGCGCGATCGGCAGGTACGCCCCGCCGGAGTCGCGGTTGGCGGCGATCGCGGTGGCCAGCGCCTGGTCGGCCTCGTCCAGCCGGTCCAGCTCCAGCAGGCACATCCCGCGCAGGGTGTGGGGGTCGACCTGCAGGTCCGGCTGCACCCCCTCGGTGAGCGCGGCGAAGGCCCGGTCGTTGACCGCCAGCGCCGCCGTCAGGTCGCCCTCCATGGCCAGCGTCATGGCCAGGGCGAAGTCGCCGATGCCGATGGTGCGCGCATCGCCGGTCGTCTCGCCGTCCAGCACCGCCTGCCGGGCGGCGGCCCGCGCCTCGCCGAACCGGGTCAGGAAGAACAGGCAGACGGCCGCGAAGCCGTGGAAGCGGCCGCGTTCGGTCTGGCTCAGCCCGGGTTCGGCCAGGGCCTGCTGGATGACCTCCAGCGACTCGCGCAGGTGCCCGCGGCGGTAGCAGGTCTGGGCCAGCAGCCAGCGAAGCGCTCCGTCGCATGCGGGATCCTCGCCCAGGGCGACGGCGACCCGGGCCAGCCGCTCCGCCTCGCCGTGCTCGCCTCGCCAGAGCAGAGCCCGGATCAGCTGCAGGCGCAGCTTGCCCGCCTGCCGCCGGGGCGCTTTCGGCAACGCCAGCTGCAGCAGGTCCACCGCCAGGTCGGGAGCACGTGCGGTCAGCGGATCGGCCACGCCGATCAGCCATTCCGTCGTACGGTCGTCGACGCCTTCGCCCGCCATCAGGTGTTCGGCGATGCGCTCCACGCCCGCCCCGCCGGCGTCGAGCGACCGCGCCGCCCGCCGGTGCAGCGCAGCGCGGGCGGAGGGCGGCACCCGGGCCGCGAGCGCCTCCCGGATGAGCGGCTGCCGGAACTCCAGCCGGGCGCCGGTGTCGGTGAGGATGCCCGCCTCGACCGCGCCGGCGGCGACGCCGGCCAGCTCGGCCACCGGGCGGCCCAGCACCTGCGACAGCTCGGCGAGGTCGACCGCGCGCCCGAACACCGCGGCGGTCTGCAGCACGTCGCGTACGGCGGGCGGCAGGAAGCCGAGCCGGTGCAGGATCACCTCCGCCAGGGGCGGCGGCACCCAGCCCTCGGCCCGCTCGTCGGTGTCCCACACCAGCTCCATGCCACCGTCCCGGACCGCCAGCGCGCCCTCCTCGGACAGCTCGGCCAGCAGCTCGGTGACGTACATCGGGTTGCCGCCGGCGGTGGTCAGCAGCCGGCGCAGCCGGGGTCCGGCGTCGGCGTGGAGCAGGTCGCGGGCGAGCGTGTCGACCTCGTCCGGCGGCAGCGGGGCCAGCTCGATCACGTGCCCGCCCCGGGCGACGAGACTGCGTTCGAGGGCGTCGACCGCCTCGGCCCGGGGCGCGGCCCGGGTGGCGACGACGAGCAGCATCGGCTGCTGCTCGATGCCGCGGCCCAGCCGGTGCGTCACCACGAGGCTCTGCGGGTCGGCCCACTGCGCGTCGTCCAGCAGCAGGGCTACCGGGCCCTGCGCGAACCAGTCGTCGAACAGGTCGAGGATCGCTTCGGTGATGACGAAGTCGTGGTTGACGGCGGCCAGGCTCTGTGTGAAGGCCTGCTCGCCGCGCAGCAGCCCGGAGGCGCGGGCCAGCTCGGGATCGGTGGTGGCCGCGCCGATGCCCAGGCAGTTGGCGATCGCCGAGAACGGCAGTTGCTGCTCCAGGTCCTCGGCGGTGCCGGTGAGCAGCCGCATGCCGAGGTCCGCGCAGTCCGCGGCGACCCGGTCCAGCAGTGAGGTCTTGCCGATGCCCGGCTCGCCCTCGACCAGGACCGCGACGCCGTGCCCGGCCACGGCCTGCCGCGCGAGTGCGCGCAGCCGGTCGGTCTCGCGCTGCCGTCCCACGAAAACCGGAGTGACCGGCCCCATGCTCCGAGCCTAGTGAGCGGGAGGTGTCCGACGACCGCGAAGTCCGGATCAGGTCGGCAAAGGAAAGTTTCACCATCGGCATGATCCTTGTGCAGAAACTACAGTCCTGATAGCTTGGCGATCACCATCAAGTGAAGAGGGTGGATATGCGAATCTCCACGAGAATCGTCGCGTCCCTGGTGGTCGTGGGTGTGCTCGCCGCCGCGAGCCCCGCCCAGGCGGTCGTGGTGCCCCGGCACGCGATCAACGTCTGCCAGAGCGCCAGCTTCTACGACAACTACGACTCGGCGTCCGGGCCGTACGGGCTCAAGCGCGTGCTCGAGTACGGCAACAAGATCGGCCACACCCCCGGCGCGCACCCGGTCTACAACGGCTGGGCGGCGACCTTCGACTTCGGGCCCAACGACTGGGGCTTCATGCGGATCGAGTGCATCGGAGGGTACGACTCATGGTGACCAGCACCCTTGCCGCCAGGACCCTGCGCGCGGCGGCCGCGGTCGTGACCGGCCTCGCCCTGCTGGCCGTGCCGTCCGCGGCACAGGCGGCCAACGGAACCGTCGGCGTGCGGGAGACCGTGTGCGCCGACTCGCTGTTCGTGCGCACCGAGCCGCTCGGCGCCTGGATGGGCACGCTCTACGCGGGCCAGACGTTCACCGTCAAGGGCCCCAGGCAGGGCGGGTACATCTACGGCTTCGCCTACGGCCACGTCAACCGCAACGGCTGGGTGCAGGACGGCTGGTTCTGCTGACCCGCGTCACGTCCCGGTGACCAGATCACCGGGACGTGGCTCGCCCGCGTGCCGCACCCGCAGGGTGAGCAGCACCGCGAGCACCAGGATCCAGGCGGGGAAGATCAGCGCGAACTCGGTCTCCAGGCTCGCCCCGAACAGCAGCAGCAGGCCCAGCGGGTAGCTCAGCCAGACGAACCATGACGGCAGCACCTTGGTCGACCGGCCGATGCCGGCCGTGGTCATCACGAAGATGGCCGCCATGCGGGAGTCCAGCATGACCGCCAGCATCCGGCCGAACTGCGGGAAGGCGCGAGCGCTTTCCGGGTCGACCGGGCCGTCGCCGAGCGCGGCCACCGCCGAGTCCACGCTGAACGCCGCTCCCGAGATCAGCAGCAGTGCCGCGTACACGATGCCGGCCACGAGCTGCAGGTTCGAGAAGAGGAAATGCTCGGGATGGCCGTGCTGGGAGATCCACATCCGCAGCGCGACCGTGAACCAGATGAACGCGATGGCCGACAGCGGCAGCAGGTAGATGCCGACGATCAGGACCGTGCGGCCCTGCCCGCCGCTGTAGTACGCGACCACGTCGGTGTCCGGGGCTCCGGGCTTGGGCGCGTCGTGCAGCAGCCAGAACGACACCAGGGCGAGCACGGAGTGCACCACGCCCATCGCCGTGGCCAGGTACGCCGCCCGGCGTCGCGATCCCGTGCCCGCCGCAGCCATGCCGCCACCCCTGCTCGCCGACGTCTCCCCATTGTCCGGGCGGGCGGTGGCCGGCAACGGCCATAAGTCTCTTTTCGCGGTGGCCTGTCCCGGGCCTGACTAGGCTGGACTGCGGGATCACGGTTGCGTGCACCTGCGTGGGGAGTTGTCATGACAGTCCTCGGTGAGACGGCGGTGGCCGATCTGCGGTCCGGCTTCGCCGGAACGGTGATCGGACCGGCCGACCCGGCCTACGCCGACGCGCGGAGCCTGTTCAACTCGATGATCACCAAACGGCCGAGCGTGATCGCCCAGTGCGCCACCGGGGCGGACGTGTCCCGGGCGATCGAGTTCGCGCGCGAGCAGGGCCTGGAGATCGCGGTGCGGGGCGGCGGCCACGGCGTGGCGGGCACCGCGTCGACCGAAGGCGGCCTCGTCGTCGACCTCCGCCGGATGAACCAGGCGACGGTCGACCCGCAGCGGCGCGTCGTACGCATCGGCGGCGGCGCGACCATGCGCGACCTGGACCGCGCCACCCAGCCCTTCGACCTGGCCACCACCGGCGGCCGGGTGTCCACGACCGGCGTCGGCGGCTTCACCCTCGGCGGCGGCTCCGGCTGGCTGGAGCGCAAGTTCGGGCTGGCCTGCGACAACCTGGTCGCCGCCGAACTGGTCACCGCCGACGGCAACACCGTCGTGGCCAGCGAGGAGAGCCACCCGGACCTGTTTTGGGCGCTGCACGGCGGTGGCGGCAACTTCGGCGTCGTCACCTCGCTGACGCTGCGCCTGTACCCGCTGCCGACGGCCTCGGTCGCGCTGCTGCTGTGGCGGCCGGAGGCGGGGCCCGAGGTGACCCGGGCCTACCGCGACTTCATGGAGAACGCGCCCGAGGAGGTCGGCGGCGGCGTCATCTACCTGACCGGCCCCGCCGAGCCGTTCGTCCCGGCGCACCTGGCCGGCAAACTGACCTGCGCCATGCTCGTCACATACGCCGGTGACCTGGCGCAGGCCCGCCGGGTGATCGACCCGCTGCTGAACCTGGGCCACGAGGGCGAGCTGATCGCCGAGGTGCCCTACGCCGAGCTGCAGGCGATGTTCGACGACCCGCCCGGCTACCGCAACTACTGGTCCGCCGAGCACCTGGACTCGCTGCCCGACAAGGCGATCGACCTGTTCTGCGCGCGGGCGAACGACATGGTCGTCCCGTCCCCGTCGCAGCATGTGCTCTTCCCGTACGGCGGAGCGGTCGCGGCAGGCCCGACCGGCTACCCGGTTCCGTGGCGGCGCGCCCCCTGGGTGGTCCACCCGCTGGGCCTGTGGACCGACACGCAAGACGACGACCGTGCCATCCGCTGGGCCCGCGACCTGCGCGCCGACGTCAAACCCTGGTCCACCGGCGCCGTCTACAGCAACTTCATCGGACAGGAGGGCCAGGAGCGTGTCGTGGCCGGCTACGGCCTGGACAACTACCGCCGCCTGTCCCGTATCAAGGCCGCCTACGACCCCGACAACACCTTCCACCTGAACCCCAACATCCGCCCCGAACGCTGAGGTCTTCGGAACGACGTACCCGTGCGGCACCATGTCGGGGTGACCGCGTTGTCCTCGCCCCCGGCCGCCGCGCCGAACCGCCCGCCGGGTGTCGTGCTGAACGCGGTGCTGGAGCGGATCACCTACGCGAACGAGGAGACCGGTTACACGATCGCCCGGGTGGCGACCGAGAAGCGCGGTGACGACCTGCTCACCGTGGTCGGCGCGCTGCTCGGCGCGCAGCCGGGGGAGAGCCTGCGGCTGACCGGCCGCTGGACCTCGCATCCGCGCTACGGCCGCCAGTTCGAGGTGTGGAACTACACCACCGTGCTGCCCGCGACCATCGTCGGCATCGAGCGTTACCTCGGCTCCGGCCTGGTCAAGGGCATCGGCCCGCGGCTGGCCGAGCGCATCGTGGCCCACTTCGGCGTGGACACGCTGCGGGTGATCGAAGAGGAGCCGCAGCGCCTCATCGAGGTGCCGAAACTCGGCCCGAAGCGCACCAAGCTGATCGCCGCGGCCTGGCAGGAGCAGCAGGCGATCAAGGAAGTCATGATCTTCCTGCAGGGCGTGGGCGTGTCCACCTCGCTCGCGGTGCGCATCTACAAGCAGTACGGCGACGGCTCGATCGCGGTCGTGCGCGAGGAGCCGTACCGGCTGGCCGCCGACGTGTGGGGGATCGGGTTCCGCACCGCCGACACCATCGCCCGCGCGGTCGGCATCGCCTACGACAGCCCGCAGCGCGTCAAGGCGGGCCTGCAGCACACGCTCAGCGAGGCCGCCGACAACGGCCACTGCTTCCTGCCCGCCCCGAATCTGACCACCGCCGCCGCGAAGATCCTCGCCGTGACGGACAAGGACGGGGCCGACCTGAGCGTGCCCGCCGACCTCATCGTGACCTGCCTGCGTGAGCTGATCGAGGAAGAGGGCGTGGTCCGCGAGGACGTGCCGGGCGCGGACGGCCCGGTGCCCGCGATCTACCTGGTGCCGTTCCACCGCGCCGAGCGCGGCCTCGCGGGCAGCCTGCTGACCCTGCTCAACACCTCACGGGACCGGCTGTCCGCGTTCGACGGCGTCGACTGGGCCAAGGCCCTGGTCTGGCTGAAGGCCCGCACCGGCCACGAACTGGCCCCCGAGCAGGAGCAGGCGGTGCGGCTCGCGCTCACCGAGAAGGTCGCCGTGCTGACCGGTGGTCCGGGCTGCGGCAAGAGCTTCACCGTACGTTCGATCGTCGAGCTGGCCCGCGCCAAGCGCGCGAAGATCGTGCTGGCCGCGCCGACCGGCCGGGCCGCCAAGCGCCTCGCCGAGCTGACCGGCCACGAGGCGACCACGGTGCACCGGCTGCTGAAACTCCAGCCCGGCGGCGACCCGAGCTTCGACCGCGACAACCCGCTCGACGCGGACCTGGTCGTGGTCGACGAGGCCTCCATGTTCGACCTGATCCTGGCCAACAAGCTGGTCAAGGCCGTCGCGCCCGGGGCGCACCTGCTGCTCGTCGGCGACGTCGACCAGCTGCCCTCGGTCGGCGCGGGCGAGGTGCTGCGGGACCTGCTCAACGCCGAGGTCGTGCCCCGGGTACGGCTCACGCAGATCTTCCGACAGGCGCAGCAGTCCGGTGTCGTGGTCAATGCACACCGCGTCAACGCGGGGGAGTTCCCACAGCTCAAGGGCTTCCCCGATTTCTTCTTCTTCGAGTGTGACGACAGCGAGGCGACCGCGCCGCTGGTCGTCGACCTGGTGGCGCGGCGCATCCCGAAGAAGTTCGGCCTGGACGCGCGCCGCGACATCCAGGTGCTCACCCCGATGCACCGCGGCCCGGCCGGGGCCGGCAACCTCAACCAGCTGCTCCAGGAGGCGCTGACACCGGCTGCCGAGGGCCGGCCCGAACGCCGCTACGGCGGGCGGGTGTACCGGGTCGGCGACAAGGTCACCCAGATCCGCAACAACTACGACAAGGGCACGGCCGGGGTGTTCAACGGGACCGTCGGCGTGGTCACCGGCATGGCCCCCGACGACCACAAGCTGATCGTGCGCACCGACGAGGACGAGGATGTCGAGTACGGCTTCGACGAGCTCGACGAGCTGGTCCACGCGTACGCCATCAGCATCCACCGGTCGCAGGGCTCGGAGTACCCGGCCGTGGTCGTGCCGCTGACCACCAGCGCCTGGATGATGCTCCAGCGCAACCTGCTCTACACCGCGATCACCCGGGCCAAGAAGCTGGTCGTGCTCGCCGGGTCCACCCGCGCCCTCGCCGTCGCGGTGCGCACCCTCGGCGCGGGCCGCCGCCACACCGCCCTCGACCACCGCCTCCTCCCACCCGCCTGACCTCGTCTTGACCGTCGGACTTGCCTGGCACCTGTGCGTATCTTGACCGCGCTTCCGCACGAGTGCCTGGCAAGTCGGATGACCTTGGCGGCGGCCGCGGGGCCCGGGGCCGGCGGGTCCGGATGGGCGGGGTACGCCGATGGCGAACGGGTGTGCGAAACCGGGGCGGGGTCGGCGATGCTTGCGCCCATGCGACTCCTGGTACTCGGCGGCACGGTGTTCCTCGGGCGCGCGGTGGCCGCGCATGCGCTGGCGGCCGGCCACGACGTGACCTGCGTCGCCCGCGGGACGTCCGGCGAGGCGCCCGCGGGCGCGACGCTGGTGACCGCCGACCGGGACGCCCCAGGCGGCCTGGCCGGCCTCGACGGCGACTTCGACGCCGTGATCGACGTCGCCCGGCGGCCGAGCCACGTCCGCCACGCGGTCGCCACGCTCGGCGCGCGCATCCCGCACTGGGTCTACGTGTCCAGCTGCTCCGTCTACGCCGACCAGGGCACCCCCGGCCAGCGCGCGGCCGACGCCCCGGTGCTCGCGCCGCTGCCCCTGGAGACCGACGACGCGACCGGGGAGAACTACGGCCCGGCCAAGGTCGCCTGCGAGCAGGCGCTGCTCGACGCCGTCGGCCCCGACCGGGCGATGCTGTGCCGGGCCGGGCTCATCGTCGGGCCGGAGGACCCGACGGGCCGCTTCGACTACTGGGTGTCCCGGCTCGCCGACGGCGGTGAGGTGCTCGCCCCGGGCACGCCGGACGACGCGGTGCAGTGGATCGACGTACGCGACCTGGCCGCCTGGCTGGTGCAGGCCGCCGAGCTGCGGCTCGCCGGGGTGTACGACGGCATCAGCGCACCGATCGGCCGCGCGGACCTCCTCGCCGGCATCGCGCAGGGTGTCGGCACCACACCCCAGCTGACCTGGGTCGACCAGGAGTTCCTCGCGGCGCAGGGCGTCGAACCGTGGGCGGGGGACCGCTCGCTGCCGATGTGGCTGCCGCTGCCCGAATACGCGGGCTTCCTGTCCCGCGACACCACCGACGCGCTGGCCGCCGGGCTCACGCCGCGCCCGCTGGCCGACACCGCCCGCGACACCCTGGCCTGGCTCGCCACCGGCCCGACCCGCAAGCCCTGGGCCGGCATCACCCGCGACGACGAGGCAGCCCTGCTCACCGCCTGGAAGTCGACCCACCCCGCCTGACCCGTCCCAGGTCCCTCACGCTCGGGCCCACGATCGAGCTCGGGCTGCAGTTTCAGGGAAAGTGCAGGCATCCGCTCGCCGTTGGGCGCAGTTTCCCCGAAACTGCAGGCGCGGGGCGCGGGGCGCGGGGCGCGGGGCGCGGGGCGCGGGGCGGGGGGTCAGGAGCGGGCTTGGCGTTCGGCCTTGGTACGTTGCCAGGCTTCGAAGGGGTCCTGGGCCTGGGCGATGGAGATCTTGCCGACGGGCACGGTCCATTTGTGCTGCGGGTCCTCGAACAGGTCGTACAGCTCGACCTGCGGGAATCCGGCTGCGGCGGCCTCGTGGCGGTCGACGGCGTACACGATGCGGCCGACCTCGGCCCACAGCGCCGCGGTCAGGCACATGGGGCACGGCTCACAGGTGGAGACCAGCACGGCGCCGGGCAGCCGGAAGTGCAGGGCCTGGCGGCAGGCGGCGCGGATGGCCACGATCTCGGAGTGGGCCGTGGGGTCCAGGTCGCGGATGACCCGGTTGACGCCGCGGCCGATGACCTCGCCGCTGCGTACGATGATCGACGCGAAGGGCCCGCCGCCGCCCGACTCCACGTTCGCGACAGCGAACTTCACCGCGAGGGCCAGCCATCTTTCGGCTTCCTCGCCCGACATGTCCACGCTGGCCAGGGGCTCCGTCGCCACGGGTCCAGCCTAAGGCGCGGGGCCGCGCGGGGCAGTCGCTCTGGACACACAACCCCTGTTAATTCGGCAGAAAAGAGGGTAAGTCGGCTTAAAGCGAGCCGGGCACCGTGATTCTCCCCTCAGCCCCCGATGGGGCAGATGCCGCCGCCGAGTGCTTACCCTGAAACTTAACTTTGGTAAAAGAAGCTCCCGATAAAGCGAGGGAAGTCGTGGCGGACGTGAACCTGGAAACCCCGGGTGGACACCTCTCCCTGGAAGTGCAGCCGGCCGTCGAGGGCCCAAGCGGGCTCGACATCGGCAAGGTGCTGAAGGAAACCGGGTACGTCACGTACGACCCAGGCTTCGTCAACACCGCGGCCTGCACTTCCGCGATCACTTACATCGACGGTGACGAGGGAATCCTTCGTTATCGCGGTTACCCCATCGAGCAGCTGGCCGCGCACTCCAGCTTCCTGGAGGTCTCGTACCTGCTGATGTACGGCGAGCTGCCGACGGCCACGCAGCTGTCGGAGTTCACCGAGCGGGTGCGCATGCACACGCTGCTGCACGAGGACATGAAGCGGTTCTTCGAGGGCTTCCCGCGTGACGCCCACCCGATGGCCGTGCTGTCCGCCGCTGTCAGCGCCCTGGGCACGTTCTACCAGGACAGCCAGGACCCGTTCGACAACGAGCAGGTCGAGATCTCGACCGTGCGCATGCTCGCCAAGCTGCCGACCATCGCGTCGTACGCGTACAAGAAGTCCATCGGCCAGCCGATGCTGTACCCGGACAACTCCCTCGGGTACGTGGAGAACTTCCTGCGCATGACCTTCGGCGTGCCGGCCACCGGCTACGAGGTCGACCCGGTGTTCGCCAAGGCCCTGGACCTGCTGCTCATCCTGCACGCCGACCACGAGCAGAACTGCTCCACGTCGACCGTGCGGCTGGTCGGCTCGGCCCAGGCCAGCCTGTTCGCGTCGGTGTCGTCCGGCGTGAACGCGCTGTCCGGCCCGCTGCACGGCGGCGCCAACGAGGCCGTGCTGTCGATGCTGGAGCGCATCCGCGCCGAGGGCGGCGACGTGCAGGCGTTCGTCAAGAAGGTCAAGGACCGCGAGGACGGCGTACGCCTGATGGGCTTCGGCCACCGGGTGTACAAGAACTACGACCCGCGCGCGGCGATCGTGAAGAACATGGCGCAGGACGTGCTCGGCCGCATGGCCAAGCCGGACCCGCTGCTGGACCTCGCGATGCAGCTCGAGGAGATCGCGCTGGCCGACGACTTCTTCGTCTCGCGCAAGCTCTACCCGAACGTGGACTTCTACACCGGCCTGATCTACAAGGCCATGGGCTTCCCCACGAAGATGTTCACGGTGCTGTTCGCGCTGGGCCGCCTGCCCGGCTGGATCGCCCAGTGGCGCGAGATGATGAGCGACCCGGCCACCAAGATCGGCCGCCCGCGCCAGGTGTACACCGGCGCCCCGGAGCGCGACTTCATCCCGGTCACCGACCGCTGACCCGCAGCTCAGCTCACCCATACGCGAAAGCGCGCCCGCACCCGCGGGCGCGCTTTCGCGTCTTCCAGCCGGCGGGGCGTCCGCCTCCCGCGTTTGATCATGAAGTTGTGGCAGCGACACGCCGTCGAGCCGTGCCATAAGTTCATGATCAACGCGGGAAAGGTGGCGGTGGGCTGCGGGCCGGGTGGTAGTTGTGGGGGATGGGTGGGATCGTTTCGCCGGGGTTCCGGGGGCGGCGGGGGGTTGAGGGCGGCGAGGTCAGGCTGCCGCCGGGGCAGTACCTGACCGAGGACTTCCCGGTGCTGACCGCGGGGCCGACGCTGCGGGTGCCTACGGACACGTGGGAGTTCGTGATCGTCACGGAGACGGGCGAGAAGCACCGGTGGGACTGGCAGCAGCTGATGGCGCTGCCCAGCGAGCGGCCGACCGTCGACCTGCACTGCGTGACCAAATGGTCGAAGCTGCACACGAGCTGGCAGGGCGTCAGCCTGGACGTGCTGCTCGAAGGCGTGGACACCGCGGCCGACTACGCGATGGTCCACTCCTACGGCGGCTACACCACCAACCTGCCGTACGAGGACCTGCTGCACGGGCAGGCCTGGATCGCGTACAAGTTCGACGGCGAGGATCTGACGCCGGAGCACGGCGGGCCGGCCCGGCTGCTGGTGCCGCATCTGTACCTGTGGAAGTCGGCGAAGTGGGTGCGCGGCATCACGCTCACCGACGAGGACACCCCGGGCTTCTGGGAGAGCGCCGGCTACCACGACTACGGTGACCCATGGCGCGAGCAGCGGTACCAGGGGGACTGAGCCCGCGGCTGGTCTGGCGGGCGGCCAGGCTGGTCGAGTTCCGGGACGAGACGCCCAGCGCGCGGACCCTGGTGTTCGACGTGCCCGACTGGCCCGGGCACCTGCCGGGGCAGCACGTCGACGTGCGGCTGACCGCCGAGGACGGGTACAGCACCGAGCGCAGCTACTCCATCGCGACGCCCGCCGACGGCACGCGCGTGGCGCTGACCGTGCAGCTGGTGCAGGACGGGGAGGTGTCGCCGTACCTCACGCAGACCCTGTCCGTCGGCGACGTGATCGAGCTGCGCGGGCCGGTCGGCGGCTGGTTCGTGTGGCGGCCGGCGGACACAGCCCCGGTGCTGCTGATCGGCGGCGGCTCGGGCGTCGTGCCGCTGATGGCGATGATCCGGGCCCGGCGCGCGGCGGGCAGCAAGGCCCTGTTCCGGCTGATCTACTCGGCACGCACGCCGGAGGACCGGTACTACGCCGACGAGCTGCGCACCCGGGCGCGCGACGACTTCGGGCTGGACGTCAGCTACGTGTACACCCGCAAGACGCCCGAGGGCTGGCCGCTGCCGCCGCGGCGGCTGGGCGTGGCCGACGTGAACAACGGCGGCTGGCCGCCCGACTTCCAGCCGGCCTGCTTCGTGTGCGGGCCGACCGGCTTCGTCGAGGCGGTGGCCGACATCCTGATCGCGCTCGGCCACGACGCGCGCCGGGTGAAGACCGAACGTTTCGGCCCGAGCGGGACCTGACGGAAGGCATACCGTGATGGAACTCTTCTCCGACGACTTCACCGACGGCAACGCGCTGGCCGGGCCGCTGCGCGAGATCTTCGCGGTGGACATGACCACGGCCACCGGGCGCTGCGCCGGCTGCGGTGACGAGGGGCCGGTGGCGGGCATGAAGGTGTACGCCCACGCGCCCGGCCTGGTCGCCCGCTGCCCCTCCTGCCAGCAGGTGCTGATGCGGCTGGTCCGCGGCCCGAGCAGCGCCTGGCTCGACCTGCGCGGCACCATGTCGCTGCGCATCCCGATGCCTGCCGAGTAGCCGGTTCGGCGCGGAGGTAACGGGTAGATTGCGCGTTATGACTATTTTGACTGCCGAGGACGTCGCGCTGCTCAACGAGCCTCAGCTGGCCCACGTCGGGGTGGTGGACTTCGACGGCGCACCGCACGTCACTCCGGTCTGGATCGACACCGACGGCGAGCACATCCTGTTCAACACCGCCAAGGGCCGGGTGAAGTACAACGCCATGGTCCGCGACCCGCGGGTCGGCATCTCCGTCGTGGACAAGGCGAACGACTACCGCACCCTGTGGATCAAGGGCGACGTCGAGTTCGTCGAGGAGGGCGCTGACGCGCACATCGACAAGCTGGCGTACAAGTACCTGGGCAAGGACAGCTACCCGTGGCGCAAGGCCGACGAGGTACGCGTGATCGTGAAGGTCACCCCGACCACGAAACTCGCCCAGAGCTGACCACCAGCAGCTCACCCCGCGTCTGGGGAAAGGAAGGGCACCTTCACATCGCTATGCGATGTAGCAGGTGCCCTTCCCAACGTTCGGGTCATTCGGTGCGGAGGGCGGGGACGGGGTCGAGGCGGGCGGCGCGCAGGGCCGGTAGGACGCCGAAGATGATGCCGACGCCGGCCGCGACGCCGAAGGACAGGGCGATGGACCAGCCGGTGAGCAGGGTCGGCAGGGGAGTGAACCGCTCGACGGCGACCGTGGCGGCCACGCCGAGGGCGATGCCGAGCACGCCGCCGACGCTGGTCAGCAGGACCGCCTCGGTGAGGAACTGGGCGGCGATGTCGGACGGGCGCGCGCCGACGGCCTTGCGCAGGCCGATCTCGCGGGTGCGCTCGCGGATCGACACCAGCATGATGTTGGAGACGCCGACGCCGCTGACCAGCAGTGAGATGCCGGCTGTCGCGCCGAGCACGCCGGTCAGCACGTCCAGGATGTCGCCGAGCACGCTGAGGATCTGGTCCTGGGTGACCACGCTGAAAGCGCTGTCGGGGTGGCGCTCGCCCAGCTCGGCCACGATCCGGTCGCCGAGGGCGGCCATGCCCGCGGGGTCGGTGGCCCGTACCGCGAGCCCGTCCACCCGGGTCGTGGCGAACAGCCGCTGCGCCGTGGTGAGCGGGATGTGCACCTCGTCGTCGCGGTCCACGCCCAGGCTCTGCCCGAGCGGCGCGAACACCCCGGCCACCCGGAACCGCACCCCGGCCACGGTGATCTGACGTCCCACCGGGTCGGTCCCGCCGTAGAGCACCCGGGCCACGGTCGCGCCGAGCACCGCGACCCGGCGCGCGCTGTCCACGTCGGCGCGGCTCAGGTACGCGCCGCGGGCGATGTCGCGGACCAGCACCGTGCGGTTGTTCTCCAGTACCCCGGCCACCGTGGTGAAGGTCTTGACCGGTCCTGCCTGCACCAGCTCGCCGGACGCCACCGAGGCCGCGACGCGGGTGGGGTCCCCGACGACGCGAGCCACCGCCTCCACGTCCGACAGCTGCATCCGGGAGATGGTCGGCATGCCGATCTCCACCTTGCCGGGCACCACCAGCAGCAGGTTCGAGCCCAGCTCGTCGACCCGCCCGGCCACCTCGCGGCGGGTGCCGTCGCCGATCGCGATCAGCACCATCACCGAGCTGACCCCGATCATGACGCCCAGCACGGTGAGCCCGGTCCGCAGCCGCGCCGCCACCAGCGCGCCGACCGCGACCCGCGCCGCTTCGCCGATCCTCATGAGCAGACTCCGCTGTCGGTGATGGTGTCGGTGTCGGTGGCGGTGTCCGTGTCGGTATCGCTGACGATGCGGCCGTCGCGCATCACGATCTGCCGGCGGGCGCGGGCGGCGACCTCGTGGTCGTGGGTGACGATCGCCAGTGCCACGCCGTGCTCGGTGTTGAGCTGTTCCAGCAGGTCGAGCAGGTGCCTGCCGGCGGCGGAGTCGAGGTTGCCGGTCGGCTCGTCGGCGAGCAGCACCGCCGGCCCGGTCACCAGCGCCCGCGCGATCGCCACCCGCTGCTGCTCACCGCCGGACAGCTGGCCGGGCAGGTGCCCGGCCCGCGCGGCGAGGCCGACCCGGGCCAGCATCTCGGCCGCGCGCCGCCGCCGCTCGGCGCGGCGCACCCCGCGGTAGACCAGCGGCAGCGCCACGTTGTCCAGCGCGGAGGTACGCGGCTGCAGGTGGAAGCCCTGGAACACGAAGCCGATGACCCGGTTGCGGATGCGCGCCAGCTCCGCCTCGCCCACGGTCACCGTGTCGTGGCCGTCGATGACGACGCTGCCGGCGGTCGGCCGGTCCAGCCCGCCGAGCAGCTGGAGCAGCGTCGACTTGCCCGACCCGGACGGGCCCACCACGGCCAGGTGGTCGCCGCGGCGCACGGTCAGGCTGACCCCGCGCAGCGCGGCCACCTCCGTCTGGCCGACCCGGTACGCGCGGGCGGCCTGGCGTACCTCGATGGCCGCGGTCACTCGACCGTCATTCCCTCGATGACCTGCTCCAGGCCGCTGACGACGACCCGGTCGCCCTCGACGAGGCCCTCCAGGATCTCGCGGCGATCCGGCCCGGCCGAACCGGCCTTGATGAGCTGCTTGATCGCCTTGCCGGCCCGGACCAGCCAGACGAAGTCCTTGCCGGCTTCCTGGAAGATCGCCCCCAGCGGCACCGACAGCGCCGAGCCGGTGCCGCCGAGCGGCAGGTGCGCCGTGCCGGTCATGCCGGGCAGGGGTGCCGGGTCCAGCGGCCCTTCCAGCTTGAACGTGGTGCGGTAGGACACCCCGCCGCGGGCCGCCGGGGTGGGCAGCACGTCGATCGAGGTGACGGTCGCGCTGTACGAGGTGCCCGGGGTGGCCTCCAGCGACACGTCGGCGACGTCGCCCGGGTGCACCGAGAGCACGTCGGTCTCGTCGATCTGCCCGACCACGGACAGCTCGCTCATGTCCACGATGGTCACGATCGCCTTGCCCGCGGTGACCGGGTCGCCGACCTCCGGGGCGGCGTTCACGCCCGGATCGCCCGCGCCACCCGCGCCGATGTCGATCCCGGTCAGGCCCGGCAGCAGCGTGGCCAGCGGGCCGGACGGCAGCCGGTCGGCGAGCAGCGACGAGATGACCGCGTTGCTCTCCGGCCCGCCGAGCTGCACGGTGCCGCCGATCGGCGCGCGCAGGGTCAGCGCCGCCACCGTGGCCTGCGCGGCGTCCAACGACGACTGGGTCAGCAGCCGGGTCACCGCGTTGAGGCCGACCAGGATCTCGTCGACCTTCTCCAGGTTGTCGTCGACGTCGTCGGTGAAGTCGTCGAGGTCGTCGATGGTGTCGTTGAAGGTGTTCTGCTGCTCGTTGATCTGGTCGATCGTCTGCTGGCGCAGCTGCGGGAAGGGGATCAGCTTCGCGTTGTCGCGTGCTGCGTTGTACTGCTCGTTGCCCGCGTCCCGCCGGTCGTCGATGAGGTCGTCCAGGCTCGCGGGGTCGATCTTCTTGATGTTCTTGACCCGCTTGGCGGCCTGGCTCGCCCGGGCCAGCCGCTGCTGCGCTATCGGCGAGTCGATGAAGCCGATGAGGTCGCCGGCCTCCACGAGCTGTCCGGGCTCGACCTTCAGATCGACCAGCACACCCCGGGCGGCGGCCCGCAGCGTCGCCGCGTTGCGGGCGTTGACCTGCGCGGGAACGTCGATGACATCGGACACGCTGGCCCGCCGTACGTCGTCGACGCTGATGGTGGGATCGGGGTCCGGCTCCTCCACGGCCGCGGCGGCGAGGGTCAGCGGCAACGTGACGACGGTCAGGCCGACGAGGGCGCGGCGAGTGGGGAAGGTTCGGGTCACCGCGACATCCTATGGCGGTTAATAGCACATTTTACGCCTGATAGTCCGTGTCTGGGTTGAATGCGGAAATCGTGTATTTCATGTCTCGTGTTCGGAGCACCGAGAAGGTGCTTCGGCGCCGGTGGGCTCCCGGATGGGCCGCTGACGGCAAGTGGACAGGCAGCCATCTATACGTGAGGCCGGGTCCGAAGTTCCGGCGACAGACGCGGTTGGCGCGTCTGCCCCTCAGAACCGGGGAGGACCCGACCATGAGACTCACCCTTCGCCGACGGGGTCGCCGCACCGGCACCGTGCTCGCCCTGGCGGCCTGCGTGGCCGTCTCCGGCGGGCTGTACGCGCTCGGGCCCGGCCCGGCCGGCGCGTCCAGCCACCGCGAGGCGCCTCTCGTCGCGCTCGATCCCGCCGTCGACGCGACCGACCTGTACGCCTTCGTCAGCCCGGACCGGCCCGGATACGTCACGTTCGTGGCGAACTGGGTGCCGTTCCAGGAGCCCAACGGCGGCCCCAACTTCTACCCGTTCGCCACCGACGCGCAATACATGATCAATGTGGACAGCGACGGCGACGCGCGGCCCGACGCCCGCTTCCGGTGGACGTTCAAGAACGTCGACAAGCGCGGCAACTCCACCTTCCTGCTCAACAACGGGCCGGTGACCTCGCTGGACGACGAGAACCTGCTGTTCAAGCAGACGTACACGCTGGAGTCCTCGTTCAACGGCGAGGCCTTCCGCACCCGCGCCACCAACGTCGGGGTCGCACCTTCGCGGGTGGGCCCGGCGTCCATGCCGGACTACGGCGCGCTGCGCGAGCAGGCCACCGTCAAACTGCCCGGCGGCTGGCGCATCTTCGCCGGGCAGGCCGACGACCCGTTCTTCCTCGATCTGCGGGTGTTCGACCTGCTCTACGGCGGCGACCTCAGCGAGACCGGGCAGGACACCCTGGCCGGCTACAACGTCAACACCATCGCGCTGGAGGTGCCGTTCAAGGACGTCGCCCTGCGCGGCGACGGCGAGCGCAACCCCGTGATCGGCGTGTGGACCACCACCGAGCGGCCCCGGGTGCGCATCACCGGACGCACCGGCGACCCGCGCGGCGGCGACCGGGTGCAGGTCTCCCGGCTGGGCAACCCGCTGGTCAACGAGGTCGTCGTGCCCGCCGGACTCAAGGACGCGTTCAACGCCTCCCGGCCCGACGGCGACGCGAAGATCCCGCAGCTGGTCAAGCGGGTCACCGAACCCGAGGTGCCCAAGCTCATCGAGGCGATCTACAACATCCCCGCCCCGGCCACCCCGCGCAACGACCTGGTCGAGATCTTCCTGACCGGCATCACCACCAAGGCGAACGGCCCGATCAAGGCGGACCTCAACTCGCAGCTCAACAACGCCGACGTGAACCCGTCGAAGTTCCGCCCGTCGGAGATGCTCCGGCTGAACCTGTCCACGCCGGTCACCGCCGACCCGAACCGGCTCGGCGTCATCGGCGGCGACCTGCAGGGCTTCCCGAACGGGCGGCGGCTGGCCGACGACGTCGTCGACATCGAGCTGCAGGCCCTGGTCGGCGCGGCGCAGACCGGGCAGATCGTGGACGCGCTGGCAGCCGGGGACGCGGTCGACGCCAACGAGAACGCCTTCGGCGACACGTTCCCGTACGTCGCCCTGCCCAACGCGACCGCGGTGAACGCGGCCGCCGCGGCCCCGGCCGGACCGGCCTCGGCCGACCCGTCCCCGGCGTCCGCGTCGACCACCGTCGAGGAAGGCATGTCCACCGGCGACACGATGGCCGTCGTCGGCTCCTCCGTCGCCGGCGGCCTCGGCCTGCTCCTCTTCGCCGGCTGGTGGATGCGCCGCCGCAACCGCACCCACCCCCACGGCCCCGAAACCCACGTCCACTGAAAGGAAGGGCGCCTTCACGACGCTATGCGTTGTAGAAGGTGCCCTTCCCATCGCTCGTCTGCGAAAGGGGAGGTAGTCATGTGGCGACGGATCATCGCGGTGGGCGTCACCGCCGCGGCGCTGCTCGGCCTCGGGGGTGCGTTCGGCGCGTCATCGGCGCCCTGGATCGCCGAGCCCGCGCACGCACAGGCCGATCCGCTGGTCAAATCGATCGAGCAGGCGCAGGCGCGGCTGCGGGACGTGCCCGGCGACTGGACCACCTGGGCGGCGCTGGGCAGCGCGTACGTCGAGCGGGCCCGGATCACCGGGGACCCCGGCTACTACACCAGGGCCGAGGGTGCGCTGCGCGAATCGCTGCGTCTGCACCCGGCGGGCACGCCGTCGACCGGATCCGGCAACCCCGCCAGCTCCGGTGGTGCCAGAACAGGCGCCGGGACCAGCGCCGGGGCCGGGGACGGCACGGGCAACCATGCCGCGCTGACCGGGCTGGGCGCGCTGGCCAACGCGCGGCACGACTTCACGCTCGCCGAACGGCTGGCCCGGCAGGCGGTCGCGGCCAACCCGTTCAGCGCCGACGCGTACGGGGTGCTGACCGATGCGCTGACCCAGCTCGGCCGCCCCGCCGAGGCGACCGAGGCGGCGCAGCGCATGCTCGACCTGCGGCCGGGGCTGCCCGCGCTGTCCCGGGCGGCGTACGACCTCGAACAGCACGGCCGGGTCGACGAGGCCCGTGCCCTGTGGACGCAGGCGCTCGCCACCGCGATCGCGCCCGCCGACCTGGCCTTCGTCCACCACCAGCTCGGCGACCTCGCCTGGCACGGTGGCGACCTCACCGCGGCCCGCGCCGCCTACCAGGCCGGGCTGTCCGCGGACGGCGGCTACCTGCCGCTGCGCCACGGGCTCGCCCGCGTCGACGCGGCGAGCGGCCGCACCGGCGAGGCGCTGGCCGGGTACGCGGCACTGACCGCCGCCTCGCCGACCCCGTCCCTGCTCGTCGAGCACGCGCTGCTGCTGCGCTCGCTCGGCCGCGCCGACGAAGCCGAAACGCAGCTGGCCCTGGCCCAAGCCGCGCTCGACCTGCTGACCGCCGGGGGAGGCGGGGACGCGCTCGCCGCCGCCGAACTGGCCCTGGCCCGCGGCGACCACGCCACCGCGGTGCGCCTGGCCGAGGGAGAGTGGCGACGGCGCAGGCACACCGACGTCGCCGACACCCTCGCCTGGGCGCTGCACCAGGCCGGCCGCCCCGCCGAGGCGCTGCCCCTGGCCCGAGCCGCGGCGGCGCTCGGCGCGCGCAGCGCGCTCCACGCGTACCACCTCGGAATGATCGAACTCGCCCTCGGCGACCGCGCGGCCGCCCGCCGCGATCTCGCCCGGGCCCTGCGGCTCAACCCCCACTTCTCCCCGGTCGACGCGCCCGCCGCGGCGCGCGCCCTGGCCTCGGCAGGTGCCTGATGAACCCGAAGACGACGATCCGCCGCACGCTGCCGGTCGCGGCGCTGGTGGGAGCCGCGCTCGCGCTGCTGCCCGCCCCCGCTTCCGCGCACCCGCTCGGCAACCTGTCCGTCAACCAGCTGGTCGCGCTGACCCTGCGTCCCGCCGCCGTCGACGCCACCACGGTCCTCGACGTCGCCGAACTGCCCACCCTGCAGCAGCGCGGCACGGTCGACACCTCCGGCGACGGCGTCGCCGACCCGCCCGAGCTGCGTGCGCACGCCGCGGCCGCGTGCGACGCCTTCGCCCGCGACCTGGCGGTACGCGTCGACGACCGCGCCCTGCGCTGGGCCGTCCGCTCCGCCGCGATGACCCTCGAACCAGGCTCCGCGGGCCTGCCCACCAGCCGGATCACCTGCACCCTGAGCGCACCCGCACGGCTGGACCGGCCCGCCGTGCTCACCATCCACAACGGCCACCTCGCCGACCACATCGGCTGGCGGGAGATCACCGCCACCGGCGCGGGCGTCGACCTGCCCGGCTCGCCCGTACCGGCGCGCAGCACCACGAACGAGCTGCGCGACTACCCCGTCGACCTGCTCGGCTCCCCGCTCGACGTCCGCGACGCCCGCCTGCCCGCCCGCCCCGGCACAGGCACGGCGGCGTCCGGCTACCCGGCGACCGGCGCCGTCTCCGGATCGGCGCCTGACCTGGGCGCGCCCGCACGACCCGACGACCCTGCGCCGCTGCGCTGGGCAGCCTGGACACAGCAGCAGGTCCTGGACGCCGTCGGCGCCGACCGGCTCACCCCGCTCGTCGGCCTCCTCGCCGTCCTGCTCGCCCTGGTGCTCGGGGCAGGGCACGCGCTGCTGCCCGGACACGGCAAGACCGTGATGGCGGTATACCTGGCCGGTCGTGCGGGCCGCCCGCGCGACGCCCTGACCGTCGGCGCGACCGTCACCGCGACCCACACCGGCGGCGTCATCGCCCTCGGCCTCCTGCTCACCGCCGTCTCCGGCCTGACCGGCCAGACCGTGCTCGGCTGGCTCGGCCTGGCCAGCGGCACCATCGTGATCACCGTAGGCCTCGCGATGCTGCTGACCGCGCTGCGCCGCCGTGCCGCCCACAGCCACGCCCACGACACGCACGACCACGACACGCACGACCACGACACGCACGCCCACGACACGCACGACCACGGCTCGCACGCCCATGGCTCGCACGTTCACGGCTTGCATGGGCAGGTGCATCGGCATGGTCTGTTCGGCCGGGCGCATTCCCACGACGGCAGCCATGCGCAGGGGCCCCCCGGACGCGGGCGGTTCGGGCTCGGGGCGATCGGAGTGGCGGCGGGGCTGGTGCCGAGTCCGTCCGCGCTGGTCGTGCTGCTGGGCGCGATAGCGCTGGGCCGGACCGGTTTCGGCATCCTGCTCGTGCTCGCCTACGGCCTGGGCATGGCGGGCACGCTCACCGCGGCCGGGCTGCTACTGCTCAAGGTTCGCGACCGCTGGGCGGGGCGGTTCGACCGATTCCGTCGCATCCGCCTGGCGGGACCCTACGCCGCGAGCGCGATGGTGCTGCTCGTCGGCGTCGGCCTGGCCGCTCGTGCGGCGACGCTGGTGGCCTGATCGCGGTTTTCGAAACCTGCGAACCGCACACCCGTTGAGGTCACGGCGCTGCCTGGGCGGCCGATTCCGAGGTCGCCGGGTCGCAACGGAGGCGCTGGGATTCGAGGTGCTCGTGTGCCCGAGTGGGTGGCCGGCTCGGGCAGGTGTGATTGCCGCTCGGGCACGGCCTAGGGCCGCAGGTGGTAGGTGTTGCGGCGGGGACTCCGGGTGACGTCCACGTAGCTGGGCGGGACGAACTCGGGTCGCCGGTCGTGGCCGAGCCGAACCTGCCAGTCCTCGTGGTGGACGACGCGATGGTGGTGCCCGCACAGCAGCACGGAGTTGTCGAGGTCGGTCGGGCCGCCGTCCGCCCAGTGGCGGATGTGGTGGCCCTGGCACCAGCGCGGTGGGCGGTCGCAGCCGGGGAAGGCGCAGCCTCGGTCGCGCAGGACGAGTGCTCGGCGCAGGGCTCCGGTGACGAGGCGGCGGGTCCGGCCGAGATCGAGCAGTCGTCCGCCGCCGCCGAGCACGGCGGGGATGACCTGGGCGTCGCAGGCTACGCGGCGGACGGTCTCAGGAGTGAGCGTCGCGCCGTCGTCGAGCAGCCCCGCGCCGGTGCGTCGGACGAGGTCGCCGTAGTCGACGGTGATGACGAGTTGTGGGCGGTCACCGCCGTTGTCGGGCAGTTCGCCGGAGGCGAGAACGCGGCGGCAGACCTCGGTGAGGGCGTCGGCTCTCCGCTGACCGGCGGTGCGCATGTCGCGGGTGCTGTCGGACGCGCGATGGCCGGCCCATGCGATGTCGTCGGCACGTCCGGCGCTGCCGTCGCCCAGGAGGTGACCGCCGAGGGTGGTCCGGGGGTGCGCGGGATCGAGGACACCGGGCCGGGCGAGAGGATCGAGGGCGGCGGTGATGACGGCGGCGGCTTCGGTGTCGAGCCAGCCGGTCACGCGTACGCGCCCGCTGCGGTCGGGGCTGAGGGTGAGCGTGCGGGTGGCGTGGGCGCGTTCCTCCTGCGCGGCCAGCGCCTCGCGTTCGTGCTCCTCGGCGGCGTCGGGGGCGACGTGGGTGAGGATGCGCTCGCCGAAGCGGCGCAGGATGGACGGCTCGAACTGGGCCGCGAATCCGATCAACGCGGTCTCGGCCTTCGCCGTGGTCTCCAGTTCCGATGCGGTGGGCAGTGCCTCAAGGGCCTGGGCGATGACGGCAGCCTGCTCGGTGTTGATGGTTCCGGCGGCGAGGGCTTCGGCGGTGGCGGGAAGACGGTCCAGGGCTCGGGCGAGGTCGACGGTCTGCCTGGCGCCGCGTATGCCGATACGCCAGTGCTCACGCAGCCAGACCGCCGTGCTGGAGGCACCATGGGCGGCCGGGACGGCACGGGCGTCGAGTTCGCGGACGAGGGACAGCTCCACGGCTGCCAGGCGTTCCCGCAGGCCTCGCGCGGAGTCGAGCGTGGTGATCAGCTCGGCGTCGGTCAGCGGCCAAGCGGGTGCATCGGCGCAAGCGGCGACTGCTCGCCCTGCCTGCGTCAACGCCTCCCACATGACTCCATTTTAGAACTCACGTACGACATCATTCAGCCACGATGATCAATGGTGGCGACGGCGAGGACGTCGGGGACCACGGGCCCGGCCGGCAGGTCGACCTTGCCGCCCACGCCGGACAGCAGGCCCGCGGCGTGCGCCTCCTGCTCGGCGCGCTTGATGAGCAGCCAGCGGCCGTCGCGATGCAGGTGGACCTCGACGTTGACGACGAATGCGGGACGCCCGCCGGGGGTGAGTTGTTCGATCATCAACGCACCCTATGACGGTCAGGCAACGCCGTGGGCCGCGCGTGAAGCGCCGGCCGCGGCGGCATCCCGCTGCGGCCGGCGCCCGGACAGGCCGTCAGGCCTGGTGGTGGTAGAGCCGGACCAGGTCCTCGATCTCGGCGCGTACGCCCAGGAAGGCGGCGTCGCGTTTGACGGTGAGGTCGCGTTCGCCGGGCAGCGGGACGGTCACGTCGGCGGCGACGCGGCCGGGGTTGCTGGCCAGGGTGATGACGCGCTGGCCGAGGAAGACGGCCTCCTCCACGTCGTGGGTGACCATGATGACGGTGGTGCCGCACTCGTGCCACAGGCGGCGGATGAACAGCTGCATGTCCTCCTTGGTCTGCACGTCGAGCGCGCCGAACGGCTCGTCGAGCAGCAGCACCTCGGGTTCGCAGGCCAGCGCGCGGGCGATGGCGACGCGCTGGCGCTGGCCGCCGGACAGCTGCCGGGGCAGCGCGTGGCGCAGCCCGGTCAGGCCGGTCGCGGCGAGGTAGTGGTCGACGCGGGCGGCGCGCTCGCCGCGGCTCAGCGGCAGCAGTTCCAGTCCGAACGCGACGTTGCGTTCGACGGTGCGCCAGGGGTAGACGGCGCCGGTCTGGAAGACCATGCCGCGGTCGGGTCCGGGGCCGGCGACGGGAACCCCGTCGAGCAGGACCTCGCCGGTGGTGGGCCGGGACAGGCCCGCGATCAGGGAGAGCAGCGTGGACTTGCCGGAGCCGGACGCGCCGACCACGCACACGAACGAGCCGCGGGCGACCTCCAGGTCGATGTCCTCCAGCGCGCGCACCTGCTCCCAGCCGCGGGTGAAGTCCTTGCCGACGGCCTTCAGGCACAGCGTCCCGGTCACGAGGTCCACCTTCCGGCCGTGCCGCCTCGGCGCGGCGGAGTTCTCGTCACGAGGTCCACCTGCCGACCCGGTCGCGCAGCAGGCGCAGCGCGATGTCGATGGTGAGGCCGATCAGCGCGATGACCACGAGGACCGCGAAGATGCGGTCGATCTGGTTGAAGCGCTGCGACCGCACGATGCGGTAGCCGAGGCCCTCCTCGGCCGCGAACAGCTCGGCGACGACCACGAAGTTCCAGGCCGCGGCCGCGTTGACCCGGATCGCGTCGAGGATGCCGGGCAGCGAGTGCGGGATGACGACCTTGCGCAGCACCTCTCCGCGCCGGGCGCCGAGGGTGTACGACACGTCGACGAGCGCGCCCGGTATCCGGCGTACCGCGTCGGCGGTCATCAGGGTGTTGAAGAAGACGGTGCCGAGGAACAGCAGCGCCACCTTCGACATCTCGTCGATGCCCAGCCACAGCGCCAGCAGCGGGATGAACGCGCTCGCCGGCAGGTAGCGCAGCAGGCCGATGACCGGCTCGAACGCGGCCCGCCCGGCCTGGAACGCGCCCATCGCGATGCCGAGCGGCACCGAGACCGCCACGGCCAGCCCGAAGCCGAGCAGCACCCGTCTGATGCTGGCGACGGTGTCGCCGAGCAGCAGCCCGTCCCGGGCCAGGTCCAGCCCGGCCGCCCAGGCCTGGGCGGGTGACGGCAGGTAGTCGGGACGGCCGTCGATGACGGTGCTGAGCAGTTGCCACAGCGCGAGCGGCACGAGCACCGACAGCGCGGTCAGCGCCAGCCGGGACGGCCGCGGGATCGGGGTGCGGATCGCGAAGACCCGCGGCACACGGCGCGGCGGCTGCCGCCGGGGCAGCGGCGCGAACGCCGCCGCCCCGGCTCCCGTGCCGGCGTGCACCGCGACGGCCGCGCCGTCGGCCGCGGCGGTGTCGCCGGTCAGGTCCAGGTGTGCCGCGGACGGATCGCCCGCGGCGGGCGGGCTCTCCCGCGACGCGGCGTCAGCGGCGGCGAGCGGGCCGGCCGTGCCCGGCCCGCCTGGGCTGCCGGCCGGCTCCGGCCCACCCTCGGTGAGCACGCTCATGGCGATACCGCCTGGACGAACTTGGGTTCGAGCAGGCCGTCCAGCGGGGGTGCGGTGTCGACGAGCTTCGCCGAGACCATGAACTCGGCGATCGACTTCGCCTGGAAGTCGAGGTTGGCGGGGGTCGAGCCGGGCGTGAACGCGGCCAGGTTCTGCTCCCGGGTGAAGATCGTCGTACCGGCGTCGTACGACTTGTAGTCGGCGGCGCTGACCCCGGCCTTCTTCGCCATGACGTCGATCGCGGCGTCCGGGTTGGCCTTGATCCAGGCCAGGGTGTCGAACCAGGTCTTCACCACGGCCTGCACCTCGGTCGGGTGGTCCTTGACGAACGCGGTGGTGAAGACCAGGTGGTCGGGGATCGCGCCGGGGAAGTCGGCGCTGGTGGCGATGGCCTTGCTGCCCGCCAGGCCGAGCGCGGTCGTGGTGAACGGGGCGAACGCGCCCACCGCGTCGACCTCGCCGGTGGTGAAGGCCGCCGCGGCGGCGTCGGTCAGCATCGGCTTGAGCTGGATGTCGGCCTCGGTCAGCCCGGCCGTCTTCAGCGCGAGCAGCAGCAGGTAGTGGTCGACGGTGCCCTGCTCGACGGCGACCCGCTTGCCTTTCAGGTCGGCGAGCGTGTTGATGCCGGGCTTGGCGATGATCTGGTCGTTGCCGGTGGAGTTGTCGTTGACCAGCACGATGGTCTGCTGTGCGCCGCCGCTGACCGAGGTCAGGGTGTCGCCCAGGGTCTGGCTGTTGGCGCTGAGGTTGCCGGTGGCCAGCGCGGTGAGGCTGTCGGTGTAGCTGTCGAAGTACTTCAGCTCGACGGTGACGCCGTTCTTGGCGAACAGGCCCTGCTCCTGGGCGACCTGCCAGGGGAACCAGCCGGGCCAGGCGCTGAAGCCGAGCACGACGGTGGCGGGCGCGCCCGGTGCGGGCTCGTCCGCGCCGCAGGCGGTGGCGGGCAGGACCAGCGCGGCGACGGCGGTGACAGCCGCGAGGCGGTGGCGGAAACGACGGTTCATGTATGTCTCCTGGAGGATGCGAGAAGGTCAGGAGGTGCGGCGGGGCAGGTGGCCGGCGCGGACGAGGCAGCCGAGCGTGTCGCAGATGACGCGGGTCGCGATGAGCGAGGTGATGTCGGCGTTGTCGTACGGCGGCGAGCACTCGACGATCTCGATGCCCGCCAGCGGCCGCTCGGCGATGAGCTGGATGAACTTGAGCACCTCGCGGGGCAGGAAACCGCCCGGCTCGGGCCAGCCGGTGCCGGGCACGAACGCGGCGTCCAGGCAGTCCACGTCGAAGGACAGCCACACCGCCTCGGCCCCGTCCCAGGCCACTTCGAGGGCGCGTTCGGCGGCGGCCTCGATGCCCATCTCGACGCAGTCGGTGACCGTCATGATCGTGGTGCCGCGCTCCCGGCCCAC
Organism: Catellatospora vulcania; assembly: GCF_009720385.1. Lineage (GTDB taxonomy): Bacteria > Actinomycetota > Actinomycetes > Mycobacteriales > Micromonosporaceae > Catellatospora > Catellatospora vulcania. The sequence continues at coordinate 289,873 of NZ_ML769303.1, forward strand.
CTTGACGCCGGGCCGCGGGGCCTGCCAGCCGCCGATGCCGATCTGCACCAGGTTCTTCGGCGGCACGTTCGGGATGTCCGTGGCGTGGAACCACGGGGTGGTGTGCATCCGCTCGTCGAGGTCGGTCTCCTGGGTGTCGACGTGCCGGTCGAAGTGGATGATGCCGAGGTTGCCCTGCAGGTGCTCGGCGACCCCGCGCACGGTGGGGTAGCCGATGGAGTGGTCGCCGCCGAGCACGACCGGGAACGCGCCCGAGGCGTACACGTGGCCGACGGCCTTGGAGATCTGGTCGAACGTCTTCTCGATGTTGGCGGGGATGGTGAACACGTCACCCAGGTCCGCGATCGTGATCGACTCCCGCAGGTCCACGCCCAGCTCGAAGCTGTACGGGCCGTACAGCGCGGAGATGCGCCGGATGCCCTGCGGGCCGAACCGGGTGCCGGGGCGGTAGGTGGTGCCGCCGTCGAACGGCGCGCCCAGCACCGCGACGTCGTACTCGCCGCAGCGGCGCACGTCCTCCAGGTACGGGGCCTTGAGGAAGGTGTTGATCCCGGCGAAGTGCGGCAGCTCGCCACGGGAGAACGTCGGGATGCGCTTGTCGACGATGGAGTCCGCGCCGGGCAGGCCGTATTCGAGGCCCCGGGCGATCTCCTCCTCCCACTTCGTGGTGGGCAGCTCGGCCTCGCGCGCGACGGCGTACGCCGCCTCGGGGCCGTAGTGCTCGTGCAGGCCGTGCTGCTCGCGCAGGGCGTTGTCGTCGGGCGAGCCGTGGCGGTGATGGTGGTGGGCGAAGCCCATGGGGCGCCTCCGAGACGAGGAGCCTGGCCGCGAAACAGCCAGGTGTTCGGCTGTCTCCCGGGCTTTTGTCCCGCCGTGGAACGGCCACGCCGCTGCGCGGGCCGCCTGCGCCTCTCGGACCAGGCCCGTCCGGCGACCCGTAACGACAGGGCCGGAACGGCGGAACCCTAGGCGCGCCTCACCTTCGGTGAGTCACCGTGGATTACATCGGCGAATGGTTTCCCCTCGATGTCGCCGCCGTTGCCGGGCCGTGACCGCCGTCCCGACCGCGCCGACGGGCCGTCCCGCGTCCGCTGCCGTTAGGATCGGACCGGCGGCAGGGAGGAACTCGGGGAAGAGCCGAGACGGTCCCGCCACTGTGACCGGGGAGCCCGTCCCCACCCCGTCGACACGCTGTCGAGGCCACCGCAAGGGAAGGCCCGGGGCCGGGCGTTGATCCGGGAGTCAGGAGACTCCGGCCGCCGCATCGACTCTGCTACCGGGGCGCGGACCCCGACAGGAGGTACGCGGCCATGACGGCTGTGCAAGGTCTGCTGCTGTCCACTGCGGACACCGAACTGCTCGCCGCCCGCGCGTCGGACGCGCCCTGGCGTATCGCCAACCCCGCCCGGGTCGACCCCGGCGACGTTCCCGAGCTGCTGCAAGACGTCGCCTTCGTGGTGGTACGCCTACTCGGCGGCCGCCGCACCTGGCCGGAAGGGCTCGACGCGGTGCTCGCCGGGGGCCTGCCGGTGGTGGTGCTGGGCGGGGAGGCGCAGCCCGACGCCGCGCTGCAGGCCGAGTCGACGGCGCCCGCCGGGGTCGCCGGGGAGGCGCTGGCATACCTGGTCGAGGGCGGCGCGGACAACCTGCGCGAGCTGCACCGGTTCCTGTCCGACACGCTGCTGATGACCGGTGAGGGCTTCGAACCGCCGCACGCCACGCCGGAGTACGGCGTACGCCCCGGCCCGGCGCACGAGGCCGGGCGGCCGACCGTCGGGATCGTCTACTACCGGGCGCACGAGCTGGCCGGGAACACCGCGTTCGTGGACACCCTCGCCGGGGCGCTGCACGACGCGGGGGCCAACTCGCTGCCGGTGTACTGCGGCTCGCTGCGCGGGGTGTCCGACGGGCTGCGGGACCTGCTGCGCGGCTGCGACGCGCTGATCGTCACGGTGCTGGCCGCGGGCGGCACGATCGCGGCGGACGCGAGCGGCGGCGGGGACGACGAGGCCTGGTCGGTCGCGGCGCTGGCCGAACTCGACGTGCCGGTGCTCCAGGCGCTGTGTCTGACCTCGTCACGGGCGGGGTGGCAGGACTCGGACGCGGCGCTCAGCCCGATGGACGCGGCGATGCAGGTGGCGATCCCGGAGTTCGACGGCCGCCTGATCACGGTGCCGTTCTCGTTCAAGGAGCCCGGCCCGGACGGCATCGGCGTGTACGCCGCCGACCCGGAGCGGGCGGCCCGGGTCGCGGGTATCGCGGTGCGCCAGGCTCGGCTGCGGCACGTGCCCAACGAGCGCAAGCGGCTCGCGATCGTGCTGTCCAGCTACCCGACCCGGCACTCGCGGGTGGGCAACGCGGTCGGCCTGGACACCCCGGCCAGCGCGGTGGTGCTGCTGCGGGCGCTGCGCGAGGCCGGGTACGACCTGGGTGAGGGCTTCCCCGAGGACGGCGACGCGCTGATCCACACGCTGATCGCGGCGGGCGGGCACGACGTGGAGTGGCTGACCGAGGAGCAGCTCGCGGCGGCCCCGGCCCGGGTGCCGCTGCGCGCGCACACGCGCTGGCTGGACGCGCTGCCCGCGAGCCTGCGCGACGGCATCGTGGCCGCGTGGGGCGAGCCGCCGGGTGAGCTGTACGTGGACCGCGGCGAGATCGTGCTGGCCGCGCTGCGGTTCGGCAACGTGCTGCTGATGATCCAGCCGCCGCGCGGCTTCGGGGAGAACCCGGTCGCCATCTACCACGACCCGGACCTCGCGCCGAGCCACCACTACCTGGCCGCGTACCGCTGGCTGGACGAGGAGTTCGGCGCGGACGCGGTGGTGCACCTGGGCAAGCACGGCACCCTGGAATGGCTGCCGGGCAAGGGGCTGGGCCTGTCCCGCGAGTGCGCCCCGGACGCGGTGCTCGGCGACCTGCCGCTGGTGTACCCGTTCATCGTCAACGACCCGGGTGAGGGCACCCAGGCCAAGCGGCGCGGGCACGCGGTGATCGTGGACCACCTGGTGCCGCCGATGGCCCGCGCGGAGACGTACGGCGAGATGGCGAAGCTGGAGCAGTTGCTCGACGAGTACGCCACCGTGCAGGCCCTCGACCCGACGAAGCTGCCCGCGGTGCGCGCGCAGATCTGGACCCTGATCCAGGCCGCGCAGCTGCACCACGACCTGCACCAGGCCGACATGCCCGGAGTGGACGACTTCGACGACTTCATCCTGCACGTGGACGGCTACCTGTGCGAGGTCAAGGATTCGCAGATCCGCGACGGCCTGCACATCCTCGGCGGCGCGCCGGAGGGTGAGGCGCGGATCAACCTGGTGCTCGCGGTGCTGCGCGCCAACCAGGTCTGGGGCGGCGTGCGCGGCGCGCTGCCGGGCCTGCGGGCGGCGCTGTGCCGCCGGTACGGGCTGGACGAGCGCGCGCTGCTGGCCGAGCCCGGAGCCGCGGTGGCGGTGCCCGCGGACCTGACCGAGGTCGTCGACGGCCCGGCCCGCACCGGCGCGGACGCCGTCGACCTGATCGAGGGCGTGGCCCGGCGGCTCGTCATCGGCAACGAGACGCTGGGCTGGGAGCCGTCGAAGGTCCCGGCGGTGGTCGCCGAGGTGCTGGGCGGGCCGGACGACGCCGTCGAGGCGGTGCTGCGCTTCGCCGCGACCGAGGTCGTGCCCAGGCTGGACGCGACCGTGGACGAGGTGACCGCGGTGCTGAAAGCGCTGGACGGGCGCTACGTCGCGGCCGGGCCGTCCGGCTCGCCGACCCGCGGCCTGGTCAACGTGCTGCCGACCGGGCGCAACTTCTACTCCGTCGACCCGAAGGCGATCCCGTCGCGCAACGCCTGGGACGTGGGCGTGGCGCTGGCGGACTCGCTGCTGGCCCGGCACCGGCAGGAGACGGGCGAGTGGCCGCGTACGGTCGGGCTGACCGTGTGGGGCACGTCGGCGATGCGTACCCAGGGCGACGACATCGCCGAGGTGCTGGCGCTGCTGGGCTGCCGTCCGACCTGGGACGACGCGTCGCGGCGGGTGACCGGGTTCGCGGTGGTGCCGCTGGCGGAGCTGGGCCGGCCGCGGGTGGACGTGACGGTGCGCATCTCCGGGTTCTTCCGAGACGCGTTCCCGCACGCGGTGGCGCTGATCGACGACGCGGTGCGGGCGGTGGCCGACCTCGACGAGCCCGACGAGGACAACTTCGTGCGCGCGCACGCCCGCGCCGACGAGGCCGAGCACGGCGACCGGCGGCGGGCCACCACGCGCATCTTCGGTTCCAAGCCGGGGGCGTACGGGGCCGGCCTGCTCCCACTCATCGACGCCCGGAACTGGCGCGACGACAAGGACCTGGCCGAGGTGTACGCGGTCTGGGGCGGCTACGCCTACGGCCGCGACCTGGACGGCCGGGCGGCCCGGGAGGACCTGGAACGGGTCTATCGCCGGGTCAGCGTCGCCGCGAAGAACGTGGACACCCGCGAGCACGACATCGTCGACTCCGACGACTACTTCCAGTACCACGGCGGCATGATCGCGATGGTGCGCACGCTGACCGGCGTGTCCCCGACCGCGGTGATCGGCGACTCGCACCTGCCCGACAGCGTGAAGACGCGCACCCTGGGCGAGGAGACCAAACGCGTGTTCCGGGCCCGGGTGGTCAACCCGCGCTGGATCGCCGCGATGATGCGCCACGGCTACAAGGGCGCGTTCGAGCTGGCCGCGACAGTCGACTACCTGTTCGGCTACGACGCCACGGCCGGGGTCGTCGACGACTGGATGTACCAGAAACTGGCCGAGGCGTACGTCTTCGACCCGGAGGTGCGCGAGTTCATGGAGCGGTCCAACCCGTGGGCGCTGCGTGGCATCAGCGAACGCCTCATCGAGGCCGCCGACCGGGGGCTGTGGGCGGAGCCGGACCCGGCCACGCTGGAGGCGCTGCGCCAGGCGTACCTGTCGGTGGAGGGCGAGCTGGAAGGCTGACCAGGTCGGGTGATCGGGCCATTCTCGGCCACACCCCGCGTCGTTATGGTGGCTGCCTGAACCGACTCTGCGGGGGGAGCAGGCGTGGCCAGGATCGGCGTGGGCCGGATCGCGAACGCCGCGGTGTTCGCGGTCATCGGCCTGACCGGCGTCGGCGTCGCCACCTGGGGCTCGATCGCCGGAGTCACCTGCGACGGCGACCCGATGCGGCCGGGCGACCGGTGCCTGGAGATCTCCGAGGGCGAGGCGCTGTGGCGCACCTATGCGGAGAAGCAGAAGGAGCAGGGGCAGCAGCTCCTGCTGCTCCGGGGCGGTGGTGCGCTGTTCCTGCTCGTGTCCGCGGGCGCGGTCGCCGCCGCCGTCGGCCGGAGCAGGCTGGAGCGGCGGGACGCGCTGGAGGCCCGCGCGTGGATGACGGTGCGGTGACATGACGACGTATCTCGGCTCGGACTCGGTGCCCATGGAGGCGGCCGTCGCCGCGGGGTCGCGGGCGCTCGGCCCGCACCAGGTCAGCTATCCGGTGCAGACGGCGGGCAGGCCGCTGGTCGGCCTCGGCATCTTCGTGGTGCTGTGGACGGCGGTGGCGGGCCTCATGGCGGTGAGCGCGGGCGACTCGCCCGGCCTGTACGGGTCGAGCCCGTGGGAGGCCGCGCTGCCGTTCACCGTGCTGGCGGCGGTCTCGGCGGCCGGCTTCCTGCTGCTGCTGGCACGCAGCCCGATCGTGTCGGCTCGGGCGCGGCAGCTCCAGGTGCACGTGTTCGAGCACGGCTGGGTGCGGGTGCGCCGCAGGCGCGTCGAGGTCTACCGCTGGGACGAGGTGCTGACGCTGTACGCCGCGGTCGGCACCAGCAAAGCCGGCCATCTCCGCCATCCCGTCCACCACTACCGGATCACGTTCGCCGACGGTCGGCACGTCAGCCTGCGCAACTACTCCACGGACATGGTGCGGTTCGGTCCGCTGCTGGTGGACGCCGTGACGCGGGTGCAGCTGCCCAGGGCGGCGGCCCATCTCCGCGCGGACGGTACGGTCGCCTTCGGCGCCTTCATCGTGACCGGCGGCGGGGTGGCCACCCGCAAGGGCGGATTCCTGGCATGGCCGGAGTTCGGCGGCGTCAGCGTCGAGTCCGACCAGGTGAGCATCTTCGACCGGCAGGGCAGGCGGGCATCCCCGCAGGCGGCGGTGGACGAGATCCCCAACGTCAGAACGTTCCTGCTGCTGGTCCACGCTCTCGCCAAGAATCCCGCCTGATCCGGGCCGGTGCGAGGCGAGGGGTCACGGACGACCCCGCGGTCGGGCGATCGGACGATTCTCGGCCGATCTTCAGTGTCGTTATGGTGGCGCCCTCATCATGCGAACGGGGAGATCCATAGTGGCCAGACCCAAGGCCGGCGCCATCCTGGGCGCCGTGTCACTCGCCGTCGGCGGCGCTCTGTGCATCGTGCTCGCGCTCGTCGTGTTCGGAGACGTCCTCTGCGGCAACGACCCGATGCAGCCGGGCGACAAGTGCTTGGTCACGGGCGATTCCGGTAGCGCCTGGCACAGCTACACCGAGATGCAGGACCAGCAGAAGCAGCGGGGTCCGATCTTCGGCGGCCTCGGCGTGCTGCTCCTGCTGGGCGCGGTCGGCACCCTGGTGAAAGGCATGCGCGACAGCGCGAAGGAAGCGCTGCAGGACGCCTCGGCGCAGGCATGGACCAGGGAGAGCTGACATGACGTCAGGACTCGACTCCACGACCGTGCCCGCCGACGTCGCGGCGGTGGCTGCCACCCGGGATCTGGGCGGGCACCGGGAGAGCTACCCGAACCGGACCTCCAAGCGGCTGCTCTTCGGCTTCGGCGTCCTCTGGGTGGTCCTCGGCGCGATCGCGGTCCTCGCCCTGGTGGGCGTCGGCTCCGGTGACGACAGCGCCGTCGGCCCCGCCATCGGCTTCACGGGGGCGGCGGCGCTGTTCCTGGCCGCCTTCCTGTGGGTGCTGCTGCGCGGCCCGGCGGTGTCGAAGGCGGCCCGCCGGCTCCAGGTGCACGTGTTCGAGCAGGGCTGGGTGCGGGTGCGGCGCAAGGGCGTCGAGGTCTACCGCTGGGACGAGGTGCAGACGCTGTACGCGCAGGTCACCGTGCAGGTCACCAACGGCATCAGCCAGACGAGCTACCGCTACCAGCTGACCTTCGCCGACGGGCGCAAGATCGTGCTGGGCACCCTCGCCACCGACATGGCGCGGTTCGGCCCGGTGCTGGCCTCGCAGGTGGCGCAGGCGCAGCTGCCCAAGGCGATGAGCTACTTCGACAAGGACAACCCGGTCGCCTTCGGCGACTTCACGATCACCGACGAGGGTGTGCGCACCAGGCGCGGCAAGGTGCTGGCCTGGTCGGAGATCGGCGGGGTGCTGCTGGACAACGGGCACGTCAGCATCGCCGACCGGGCGGGCAAGCGGATCTCCCCGCAGACGCTGCTCGGGAAGATCCCCAACGGCTACACGTTCCTGCTGATGATGGACACCGTCCTCGGCAAGCTGCGCGGCGCGCAGGCGTAACGCGCCGTCCGCGAAAAGTCCGACAGCCCGGAGGGGGCACAGGAACGTGGCAAAGCCCAAGGCAGGTGTCGTCATCGGCGCGTCCGCGCTGGCCGTGATCGGCGTGGTCTTCTTCGTCGTCGCCGCGTTCAGCTCCGGTGGCGAGGTGACCTGCGACGGCAAGGCGATGCGGCCGGGTGACGTGTGCCTGGAGGTGGCCAAGGACGGCCGCAAGACCTATCACACCTACGCGGAGCTCAAGGCCGAGCAGGATGCCCGGCGCCCGATACTGCTCGGTGCCCTGGGCGGGGTCGGCGGGTTGTTCGTGCTGGCCGCGGGCGGCTTCGTGGTGGCGGGCTCGCGGGAGAACAAGAAGGATCAGGCGCAGATCGAGGCCGCGGCGGCGTGGATGAGGGCGGGCTGACATGACACTGCTGGTGGAGTCCGCGCTCGGGCTCGGCCCCGACGTGACGTTGGCGGCCTCGATGCGCAACCTGGGCGAGCACCGCGAGAGCTACCCGGCGGTGACCTCAAAGCCACTGCTGGTCTCCCTGGGGATGTTCACGGTGCTGTTCGGGGTGCTCGCCGGTGCCGCGACCTGGGGCGCGATCATCGGGGACCCGGTCGTCTGGGTCGCCGCCAACATCCTCTGGACGATCACCGCGCCGTGCCTGCTGGGCTTCCTGTGGGTGCTGCTGCGCAGTCCGGCCGTGTCCAGGCGGGCCCGGCAGTTCCGGGTGCACGTGTTCGAGCACGGCTGGGTGTGGGCCCGCCGCAGCGGCACGGAGGCGTACCGCTGGGACGAGGTGCAGGCGCTGTTCGCCAACCTGGCCGCCTTCACCGCGGAGATCAGCAGCAGGACGCCCTACGGCATCCGGATCACCATGGTCGACGGCCGCCGGATGGACATCTGGCACGTGCACGTCGACATGGCGCGTTTCGGCCCGCTCGTCAGCGCGCGCGTCGCCCAGGCGCAGCTGCCAAAGGCGATGGCGTACTTCGACAAGGGCAACCCGATCACCTTCGGCGATCTGACGGTGACCGACGAGGGCGTGGCCTACGGGGGATTCCTGACGCCCTGGTCGGACATCGGCGGCGTCGAGATCGACCACGTCGGGGGTAACCACGTCGAGGAGAGTCATCTGTCGCTGGTGGACCGGCAGTGCAGACCGCGCGGGACGCGGGTGAACTTCGGCCTGATGGCGAACGCGTACACGTTCGTGCTGATGGTCGAGACGATCGTCGCGAAACTGCGCAGCGTCGGCCAGTAGCTCCGGCCGTCAGTCGGCGAGCTGCTTGAGGTACGAGTACTCGCTGGCGAAGGGCTGGTAGCCGAGCCAGTCGTTGACCGCGATCATCGGCGCGTTGGTGTAGTCGTTGCAGGTGATCGCGGTGTGGATGCCGGCCTGTGCGGCCTGGCGCAGGGCGACCGACTTGGCGATCTTCGCCAGTCCCCGGCCGCGGTACTCGCGCAGCGTGCAGGTGCCGGTGGAGACGCCCTTGCCCAGTGCCAGGTTGGCCTCCAGGAACGTGGCGCAGGCGGCCACGCCGTCGACCAGCACCACGGTGCCGACGTCGAGCTGCTGGTCGGGGCTGTTCCAGTAGCGGCCCAGCCAGACGTCGTAGGGGATGCCGTCGAACGACATGTCGCCCGGCTCGTCGACCGAGGCGGCCAGGTCCAGGTCGTACACCGTCTGCGGGCCTGCCTCGCGGAGGCTGACCGTGGTCACGCCGGACGGCAGCGGCGGCAGGGACGGCAGCTGTGCGGTGTCGAGCTGGGCGTAGCGGTCGTGCGCGCCCTGCGTGTAGCCCTGCTTCTGCGCCCAGCGCCGATCGGCCGGGTCCTCGGTGGCGAAGGTGCGCACGCGGCGGGCGCCGATGGCGCGCAGGTGCTCCTCCAGCCGCTGGTAGAGGGCGCTGCCGACGCCTTGGCCGCGGTGGTCGGGATGCACCTCGACCTGCACGTAGCTCGCGCCCGGCTCCGAGGTGGAGATGTTGAAGCCGCCGACGGCGCAGCCCACGGCGTGACCGTCGCGCAGGGCCAGCAGCCGCAGCACCCGGGCCTCCGGGCGGGTGGTGCGCCACCAGACCTCCTGCTGCGCCACGCTGGCGACGAACCAGGGGAAGGACGCGTACCGGATGGCGGCCTGCGCCGGCACGTCCTCGATGGTCATCTCGCGGATCAGGAGTTCACTCGTCACCCTGCCTGTCTAGCAGCGAAGGCAAGCGATTTAACCGGTGGCGCCCGCGCCGTTGCGGGCGCCACCGGGGGTCTGGCTAGAGGGTCAGGGTCCAGGTGTTGACGTAGCCGACGTCACCGGACGCCGCGTCCTGCACCCGCAGCCGCCAGGTGCCGTTGGCGGCCTCGGAGGACAGGTTCACGGTGTAGGTGGTGTCGATGTTGTCGGTGCTGCCGCCCGAGCGGTTGTGCAGCGTGTACGCGGTGCCGTCCGGCGCCAGCAGGGACACCACCAGGTCACCCTTGTACGTGTGCACGATGTGCACCTCCGCCGTCGACGTCGACGACGCGTTGCGGTTGCAGCCCGCGATGGTGATGTCGCTGTAGACCGTGGCCACGTCGACGATGGTCACGTCGGTCGGGTTGGTCCCCGTGCAGCCGGGCGCGCCGTTCACGGTCAGCGTGTACGTGGCGGTCCGGGTCGCCCCGGTGCCGGTGCCGGTCACCGTGACCGGGTAGCTGCCCGCCGGGGTCGACGCGCTGGTGGCGATCGTCAGCGTCGACGAACCGCCCGCGGTGACCGAGGCCGGGCTGAACGTGGCGGTCGCGCCCGAGGGCAGGCCGCTCGCGGACAGGTTCACCGTCTGCGCGCTGCCCGCGGTGACGGCGGTGCTGATGGTCGAGGTCAGCGAGCTGCCCGGGTTGACCGAGCCCGAGGAAGGCGCGGCCGTGATCGAGAAGTCGTTGGTCGCGGCGCAGTACTGGGCCTGCTTGTTGATGGCCCGGTACGGGCAGTCGGCGTACTCGGACAGCAGCAGCACCGCACTCTTGTTGCGCGAGGTCTGCGCCGAGATGACCTCGTCCGGCGGGTAGAAGCCGGGGCTGGACGACTTCGGGTACATCTCGAAGGTGTACGTCCACACCCGCTGGTCGCCCCACAGCCAGTCGGTGATGTCGCCGTCGGTGACGTACAGGTCGCTGCCCTGCTCGGGGGTGTAGGAGTTGGTCGCCGCCATCTGCTGGCCGATGGTGGCGAACGTGTTGCGCTCGTCGGTGGTCATGCCCGGGTTCACGGTGTCGGCCGTGGTGTACCCGAACGGCCACAGGATCAGCTCGCCGTAGGTGTGGAAGTCGATGTTTGCCTTGATCTGCTGCACGCCGCCGACCCGCCGGGACAGCACGAAGTCGCGCAGGACCGACGCCTCCGGGGTGGAGAACGCCGACGGGCCGCGGTAGGTCTCACTCGACGTGCTGCCCGAGGAGCCGCCGCAGCAGCCCCACTTGTAGCCGAAGTTGCGGTTGATGTCGGTGCCGACCGACGAGCTGCCCGAGTTCGGCTGGCGGTTCTTGCGCCAGGAGCGGTAGGAGCCGGTGGCGATGTCGTACTCGCCGCCGTCGGGGTTGAGGTCCGGCACGATCCAGATCTCGCGCGAGTCGACCACGGCCTTGACCCGGCTGTCGGTGGTGTACGCGTCGGTGAACAGGTTCGCCAGGTAGAGCGCCATCTCGACGGTGAGGTGCTCGCGGGCGTGCAGGTGCGCGTTGAACAGGATCTCGGGTTCGTTCTCGTCGGTGGCGACGTTGTCGGAGATCTTCAGCGCGACGATCTGGCGGCCCTCGTACGAGGTGCCGATGACACTCTTGCGCACCAGCGTCGGGTGGTCCGCGACGATCTGGTTGATCTCCGTGTTCATCTCGGCGTAGTTGTGGTAGTTCCCGTCGGCCGACGGGAAGTCCAGCGGGACCGCGTTCGGGCCGGTGACCCGCGACGACGGCGGCGGCAGCAGCTCCAGGCCGAAACCGAGGCGGCGGATGCGGTCGGCCTCGGCCGAGTTGGCGGTGATGTAGATGATGCCGTGCTCGATGAGGTCGATCGCCGCGCCGGTGCGGGCGACCGCGTTGCGGTCGTCGAAGGTCTTCGGGCCGGTGACCTTGTACTGCTGGGATCCGGCGAGGGTGAAGTCGTCGGCGGGCGCGCCGCCGGCCGGGCCCGGCACGGTCAGGGCGATGCCGGTGGCCAGGGTGGTCAGGATGAGCGCGAGTCTGCGCACGGGTTACCTCCGAGGGGGTAGGTGGAGGCGGGTCGGGAGGAGGGCCCGGCGCCGCTGGTCGCGGCACCGGGCCCGGGGTGGTGCGACGGACTCAGAGGGTGAGCGTCCAGGAGTTGATGTAGCCGGTGTCGATCGACGCGGCGTCGCGGGCGCGCAGGCGCCAGGTGCCGTTCTTGACCTCGGTGGACAGGTTCACCGTGTAGATGGTGTCGATGTTGTCCGCGCTGCCGCCCGAGCGGTTGTGCAGGTTGTACACCGAGCCGTCCGGCGCGACCAGGTCCACGATCAGGTCACCCTTGTAGGTGTGCACGATGTGCACCTCGACCTTGGACGTCGACGACGCGTTGCCCGTGCAGCCGGCGATCGTGATGTTGCTGTACACCCCGGTGGTGTTGTTGTCGGGGATGCTCACGTCGGTGCCGTTGGTGGTCGCCGCGCAGCTGCCGACCGGATTGACCGTCCAGGTGAACGAGGCCGTGCCGGTCTTGCTGGCGCTGTCCGTCGCGGTGACGGTCACCGTGTAGGTGCCCGCGGCGCTCGGGGTGCCGGTGATCTGGCCGGTCGACGAGCTGATCGAGGTCCCGGCCGGCAGGCCGCTGGCCGACCAGCTGTACGGCGCGGTGCCGCCCGACGCGGTGCTGTTCAGGGTGACCGCGGTGCCGACGGTGGTGGACTGGTTGCCGGGGCCGGTGACGGACACGCCGCCCGGGGCCCCGCCGAGGGAGACCGCCGCGTTGTAGATGTCGGTCGAGAAGTAGCGCACCTCGCTGTACACACCCGGCTTCTGCGCCTGGGCGCAGCCGATGCCCCAGCTGACGATGCCGACCTGGATCCACTCGTTGCTCGCGTTGCGCTTGACCATCGGGCCGCCCGAGTCACCCTGGCAGGTGTCCACGCCGCCGGAGGCCCAGTTGCCCGCGCAGATCTCCTCGTTGAAGACGAGGCCGGAGTAGTCGCCGCCCGCGCTCTGGCACTGGGTGTCGGTGATGAACGGCACCTTGGCCTTGCGCAGGTAGCGCTGCTGGGCGCCGCCCGAGGCGGTCGCGCCCCAGCCCATCACGTCGAACTCGCCGCTGTGCAGCGACGTGTCCGTGGCGATCTTCAGCAGCGGGGCGGTGGTGATCGGGCTGGACAGGCGGATCAGCGCCCAGTCCTTGCCGGTGCCGTTGTAGCCCGGCGCGCGGTACACGTAGTTCGAGGTGCGGGTGGTCCGGGCCGGGTCCTGCAGGTCGATGACGCCCCAGGTGGCGGTGATCGAGGTGTTGTTGCCGGTCGCGCCGACGCAGTGCGCGGCGGTCAGCACCAGGCTCGGGGTGTACATCGCGCCGCCGCAGCCCATGGACAGCCGCACGATCCACGGGAACTCGCCCTGCGCGGCGGGGGTGCCGCCGACGACCTGAGGCCCGACCTCGCCAGGGGCGTCCGCGGGCGCGGCCTGCGCCGGGACGGCGGCCGAGCCGAGGGCGAGCATGGCGCCGGCCAGCGCTATCGCGCCGGCACGCAGTGCCGTTCGTAGTGAATTCCGCACAGGATCCTCCCAGGGTCCACCCGGCGCCGAGCGCTTCTGGCGCCGGATCGCCGGAGAGTTTCCCTGGAAGCTAGCGGAAGACAGTGATGCATAGCAATATCGAAGTTGATTGTTACGTACTGATGTCACGGCGCGCCGGGGCGGTGACACACGCCTCCGTACGGGCGACCCGCTTTGACGCGGCGCACCGCGTCCGTCACGATGGCCGGTGAGCGGCAGTGGAGGAACCCGGTGCGAATCCGGGGCGGTCCCGCCACTGTCACCGGGGAGCGAACCCTCCCGAGCGGCGCCGTCTTGACGACACGCGCCGTTTCGGCACCAGGCCACGGCCGTTGACACGGTTGGAAGGCCGAGGGGAAGCGTCGATCCGGGAGCCAGGACACTCCGGCCGCTCGCGACGCCGCACGGCGTCACTTCACCGGTGTTCGCGGGCGAGGAAACCCGCGGAGAGGACTCGCGCATGGGCTCGTGCCTGAGCGGGAATTGACCCCGCTGTACCCGTTCTCCGCTGTCGTCGGCCTGCCCGACCTCAGGCTCGCCCTGCTGCTCAACGCCGTCTCGCCCGCCATCGGCGGGGTGCTGGTGCGCGGCGAGAAGGGCACCGCCAAGTCCACCGTGGTACGCGCCCTGGCCGGGCTGCTGCCCAGCGTGGACGTCGTGGCCGGCTGCCGGTTCGGCTGTGATCCGGCGTCGCCCTACGGCGCGTGCCCCGACGGGCCGCACGAGGCGGGGAGCGACGCCGTCACCCGGCGCGCCCGGCTGGTCGAGCTGCCCGTCGGCGCGACCGAGGACCGGCTCGTCGGCGCGCTCGACCTGGAGCGCGCGCTGACCGCGGGCCAGGCCGCGTACTCCCCGGGTCTGCTGGCCGGGGCACATCGCGGGGTGCTCTACGTCGACGAGGTGAACCTGCTCCACGACCACCTGGTCGACCTGCTGCTCGACGCCGCCGCCATGGGTGAGGCGTACGTGGAGCGCGACGGCGTCTCGGTGCGCCACGCCGCCCGGTTCCTGCTGGTAGGCACCATGAACCCGGAGGAGGGCGAGCTGCGCCCGCAGCTGCTCGACCGGTTCGGGCTGGCGGTGCAGGTGCGCGCCCCGCGCGAGCCGCGTGAGCGGGTGGAGGTGGTGCGGCGGCGGCTGGCGTACGAGGCCGACCCGGCCGGTTTCGCCGCGCGCTGGGCCGACGCCGACGCCGAGCTGGCCGAGCGCATCGACGCCGCCCGGCGGCGGCTGCCCGCGGTGACGCTGCCCGACGCGGAGCTGACCCGCATCGCGCACGTGTGCGCCACGTTCGAAGTGGACGGGCTGCGTGCCGACCTGGTGGTGGCCCGCGCCGCGCTGGCCCTGGCCGCCTGGCACGGCCGCGACCGGGTCACCGCGCAGGACGTGCGCGACGCGGCCCGGTTGGCCCTGCCGCACCGCCGACGGCGCGACCCGTTCGACGCCCCCGACCTTGACGAGCAGGCCCTGGAGGACGCGCTGAACAGCGCACCCCCGCCCACGGACGGCTCCCACGCGGACAGAGACCCCGGCCTGGGCGACGCCTCGGGCGCGCCGGGCGAACGTGACCGCGCAGCGCGCGACGACGGCAGCGGGGACACCGGCCCGGACGGCGACGTCGATCCGGACGGTGACCTGGACGGTGACGGGCCCGACGGCTCCGGTCCGGACGACGGCCCGGACGGGCCTGACGACGGTGGGCCCGACGGCGGGCCGAGAGCGGGCGGGCCGGGTGGCGGGGCCCCCGACGGGGACGGCGCGCCGCCGCGGCCGGGATCGCCAGTGGACACGCGGCAGCGGGACGGGGCCGACGAGGGACGTTACGCATCCGCGGGGCAGCAGCATGCCGAGGCGGCGACACCGCGGAAGGCCAGGCTGTTCGCGGTTGCCGGGGTGGGGGAGGGCGCGGCGGGGCGGCGCTCGCCCGCGTACACCCGGACGGGCCGGACCGTCGGCGCGCGGGAGCCCGGCGGCGCGCTGACCGCCCTGCACCTGGCGGCGACCGTGCGGGCAGCGGCGCGGCAGCAGCACACCCGCGGCCGGGCACCCGGCGGGCCGCTGCGGCTGGTCGCGGCCGACCTGCGCGAACCCGTGCGGCAGGGGCGCGAGTCCAACCTGGTGCTGTTCTGCGTGGACGCGTCCGGCTCGATGGCGGCCCGGAAGCGGATGGGCGCGGTGAAGGGGGCCGTGCTGTCGCTGCTGCTCGACGCGTACCAGCGGCGCGACAAGGTCGGCCTGGTCACCTTCCGGGGCAGCGAGGCGGAGCTGGCGCTGCCGCCGACGTCCAGCGTGGAGGCGGGCGCGGCACGGCTGCGCGAGCTGCCCACCGGCGGGCGTACCCCGCTGGCCGCGGGTCTGCGCCGGGCAGCCCACACGCTGCGGGTGGAGCGGCTGCGCGACCCGCACCGGCGGGCGCTGCTGATCGTGGTGACCGACGGCCGGGCCACCGCCGGGGCCGACCCGGTCGGCGAGGCCATGCACATCGCGGGCGGACTCGCCGCGACCGGGGTCTCCGCCGTGGTCGTGGACTGCGAGTCCGGGGTGGTGCGGCTCGGGCTGGCCGAGCGGCTGGCCGTCCGGCTCGGCGCGGAGCACGTGCCGCTGACCGAGGTCACCGCCCAGGGCCTGGCCGGGGTGGCCCGGCGCGACCGGCGCAGGGCGGCGTGATGGCCACGGCACGGCGAGCAGCACACCGAGGCACCGGGCAGGACGTGCCCGGACAACCGACCACCGGAGGCCGATGATGCCGCAGGGCAGACCCGAGACGGTGCCCGACGACGGGCTGACCACGCGGCAGCGCCGGAAGTCCCCGGTGCTGGCCGTGCACACCGGGATCGGCAAGGGCAAGTCCACCGCGGCGTTCGGGATGGCGCTGCGGGCCTGGAACGTGGGCTGGCCGATCGCGGTCTTCCAGTTCGTGAAGAGTCCCAAGTGGCGGGTCGGCGAGGAGGCCGCGTTCCGGGCGCTGGGCCGCGCACATGACGAGTCCGGCACGGGCGCGCCGGTGACCTGGCACAAGATGGGCGAGGGCTGGTCGTGGCTGGCCCGGCCCGGCGACGAGCGCGACCACGCCGCCGAGGCGGCCGAGGGCTGGGCGCAGGTCAAGCGCGACCTGGCGGTCCAGCGGTACGGCTTCTACGTGCTGGACGAGTTCACCTACCCCATGCACTGGGGCTGGGTGGACACCGCAGACGTGGTCGAGACGCTGCGCGCGCGGCCCGGCTCCCAGCACGTCGTGATCACCGGCCGGTACGCCGCGCCGCCGCTGCTGGAGCTGGCCGACCTGGTCACCGAGATGGGCAAGGTGAAGCATCCGATGGACGCGGGGCGCAAGGGCCAGGCGGGGATCGAATGGTGAAGCGGGACGAGGGCTCGTCCGCGCACGTGCTGCGGGTGCCCAGGATCGTGGTGGCCGCGGCGGCGTCCGGGCACGGGAAGACGACCGTGGCGACGGGGCTGCTGGCGGCGCTGACGGCGCGGGGCATGACCGCGGCCGGGTTCAAGGTCGGGCCGGACTACATCGACCCGACGTACCACTCGCTGGCCTGCGGGCGGCCCGGCCGCAACCTGGACCCGTCGCTGGTCGGCGAGGACCTGGTCGCGCCGCTGTTCGCGCACGGGGCGACCGGCGCGCAGGTGGCGGTCGTCGAGGGCGTGATGGGCCTGTTCGACGGCCGCTCCGGGGAGGGCGAGTTCGGCTCGACCGCGCACGTGGCCCGGCTGCTGGACGCGCCGGTGGTGTTCGTGGTGGACGCGACCGGCCAGGGCCGCTCGGTCGCCGCGCTGCTGCACGGGTTCCGCTCGTTCGGCTCGGTGCGGCTGGCCGGGGTGGTGCTCAACCGGGTCGGCTCCGACCGGCATGAACAGATCCTGCGCGAGGCCTGCGAGGAGGTCGGCACGCCGGTGCTGGGCGTGCTGCGGCGGGCCGGGGCGGTGGCGGTGCCGTCGCGGCACCTGGGGCTGGTGCCCGCGGCCGAGCGCAGCGGCGCGGCCGTGGACGCGGTGCGGGCCATGGGTGCGCTGGTCGAGGACGGGGTCGACCTGGGCGAGGTGCTGGCGGTCGCACACAGTGCGCCACCGCTGTCGGTGACCCCGTGGTCGGCGGCCGACGCGGTGCGAGCCGCCGCGGAGGCGGCCGGAGCGCAGTCGACCGGCCAGGGCACGGCCGGTGCGGCGACGGCCGGGCCCGAAGCGGCCGGATCGCCGGAGCGGGCCGGGGACCGGCCGGTGATCGCGGTCGCGGGCGGGCCCGCGTTCACGTTCGGCTACGCCGAGCAGGCCGAGCTGCTGCGCGCCGCCGGGGCCGAGGTCGTGCACGTCGACCCGCTGCGCGACGAGGCGCTGCCGCGGGGCACCGCCGGGCTGGTGGTGGGCGGCGGCTTCCCCGAGGTGTACGGCGACGAGCTGGCCGCCAACAAGCCGCTGCGCGACGCGGTACGCGAACTCGCCGCCGCGGGCGCGCCGGTCGCCGCCGAGTGCGCGGGCCTGCTGTGGCTGGCCAGGTCCCTGGACGGGCGCGAGATGTGCGGCGTGCTCGACGCCGAGGCGGTCATGACCGAGCGGCTCACCCTCGGCTACCGCGACGCGGTCGCGGTGACCGGCAGCATGCTCGCCGACGCGGGCACCCGGGTCACCGGGCACGAGTTCCACCGCACCGCGGTGACCCCGGCAGCCGGGCCGTCGCCCGCGTGGGCGTGGCGCGGGCAGCCCGCCGAGGGTTTCGTCCAGGGTGGAGTGCACGCGTCCTACCTGCACCTGCACTGGGCCGGGCAGCCGGGCTTCGCCCGCCGCATGGTGCGTGCCGCATGCGCCTGATCGGGGTGGGGGTCGGCCCCGGCGACCCGGAACTGGTGACGCTGCAGGCGGTGCGCCTGCTGCGCGAGGCCGACCGGGTCTTCGTGCCGGTCATGGACGTGGCCGAGCAGGGCCGCGCCGAGGCGACGGTACGCGCGCACGCCGGCCACGACCGCGTAGAGCGGCTCGTGTTCGCACTCAACGAGCGCGACGACGCGCGCCGCCGCGAGTCCCACTGGGACGCCGCCGGTGCACGCGTCGCCGACTGGCTGCGCGAGACCGGCGGCACCGCCGCGTTCGCCACCATCGGCGACCCCAACGTGTACTCGACCTTCGGCTACCTGGCCGCGACGGTCCGCGCCCTGCTGCCCGAGGTGGCGGTGCAGACCGCGCCCGGGATCACCGCGATGCAGGCGCTGGCCGCCGCGGCCGGGGTGCCGCTCGCCGAGGGCGTCGAGCCCCTGGTGCTGGTGCCGCTGGCCCGGGGCGCCACGGCGCTGTCGGCAGCTCTGGCGTACGCGCAGGACGGGACGGTGGTCGCGTACAAGGGTGGCCGTCATCTGGCCGAGGTGACGACCGCGGTGAAGGAGGCCGGGCGGCTGGACGAGGCCGTGCTCGGCACTCGGCTGGGACTGCCGGGGGAGAACGTGACGCCGCTGGCCGAGGCGGTCGAGGCGCCGTACCTGTCGGCGGTGCTGGTGCCGGGCCGCCGTGCCGGAAGAGGGGGAAAGCTGTGAAGGTCGTCTTCATCGGAGCCGGGCCGGGCGCTGCCGACCTGCTCACGCTGCGCGGCGCGGCCGCGATCGGGGCCGCCGACGTGGTGGTCTGGGCGGCCAGCCTGGTCCACCCGGACGTGCTCGGGCACGCCAGGCCCGGGGCGCGCATCGTGGACTCCGCGGCGCTGACCCTGGAGCAGACCCTCGACCTCTACCGCGAGGCCGCCGAACGTGACCTGGTGGTGGCACGGATCCATTCCGGCGACCCGGCGCTGTGGGGCGCGCTCGGCGAGCAGCTCGACGCGTGCCGGGAACTGGGCCTGCCCACCGAGGTGATCCCCGGGGTGTCCTCGTTCACCGCGGCCGCCGCGGCGGTGCAGCGCGAGCTGACCGTGCCCGAGGTGGCCCAGTCGGTGGTGCTGACCCGGCTGGAGGGCGGCAAGACGCCGATGCCGGAGCGCGAGTCGGTACGCGCGTTCGCCGCCCACGGGGCGACGATGGCGGTGTTCCTGTCCGCGGCCCGGTCCGGGCAGCTCGCGGCGGAGCTGCTGGCGGGCGGGTACGCGCCGGACACGCCGGTGGTGGTCGCGTACCGGGTGACCTGGCCGGAGGAGCTGATCGTGCGCTGCACGGTCGGCGCCCTGGAAGCGGCGGTCAAGGAGCACAAGCTGTGGAAGCACACGCTGTTCCTGGTCGGGCCCGCGCTCGGCGAGGCCGGCGGCACCCGCAGTCACCTCTACCACCCCGGCCACTTCCACGGCTTCCGTCGGGCCGACCCGGCCGCCCGCACCGCCCTGCGAGCCGGTCGCGCCGACGCCGGACGCGCGAGTCATGACTGAGCAGCTGGAACCCGGCGACCTGGCACCGGAGGCCCTGTCCCGTCCCGGCGTGCCCGCGCGGCGGCCGACGCGAGGACGGACGCGCAAGCAGGCCCCCGGCACGGTCGGGCCGGAGGGCCCCGAGCTGCGCGAACCCGATCTGCCGCGGACCGCCAAGGACCGGCCGAAGGCACTGCGTACCGGGTGGACCACCGGCACGTGCGCGTCGGCGGCGGCGAAGGCGGCCACGGAGCTGCTGGTCGGCGGGGTGCCGCCGCGCTGGGTCGAGGTGGCGCTGCCGTCGGGGCGGCGGGTGACGTTCGCGGTGGCGGAGTCGGTGCTGGACGGTGACGCGGCCCGCGCGGTCGTGGTCAAGGACGCCGGCGACGACCCGGACGTGACCCACGGGGCCCGGCTGACCGCGACCGTACGCTGGCAGGACGGCACGGATGTCGCGCTGCGCGGCGGGGACGGCGTGGGCACGGTGACCAGGCCGGGGCTGGGCCTGGACGTGGGCGGACCGGCGATCAACCCGGTGCCGCGTCAGATGATCACCCAGGCGGTGGCCGAAGTGGCAGGCGGGCGCGGCATCGAGGTCGTGATCTCGGTGCCCGACGGCGAGCGGATGGCCCGCAAGACGACCAACCGGCGGCTGGGCATCCTCGGCGGCATCTCGATCCTGGGCACCACCGGCATCGTGCGGCCGTTCTCCACCGCCTCGTGGCGGGCGAGCGTCATGCAGGCCGTGCAGGTCGCCGCCGCGCAGGGCGAGCAGACGATCGTGCTGTGCACCGGCGGGCGCACCGAGGCGGGCGCGATGGCGCTGCTGCCCGGCCTGCCAGAGGTGTGCTTCGTCGAGGTCGGCGACTTCACCGGGGCCGCGCTGCGGACCGCGGCCGAGCGGGGCATGAGCGAGGTGGTCTTCGTCGGCATGGCCGGCAAGCTGACCAAGCTCGCCGCCGGGGTGCTGATGACGCACTACACCCGCTCGGCCGTGGACACGGTGCTGCTGGGGCAGGTCACCACGGCGGTGGGCGGTTCGGCCGAACTGGCCGAGCAGGTCGACGGGGCGAACACCGCGCGGCATGCGTATGAGCTGTGGGAGGCGGCGGGTCTGCTGCGCGTCGCGGGCGACGTGCTGTGCGGGCGGGTGCGCGACGTGCTGGTCCGCTTCGGCAAGGGCGCGCTGCGGGCCGAGGTCGCGATGGTGGACTTCACGGGCCGGACGGTCGTGGCGGCGACCAGGCCGGAGTGGGTCGCATGCGCGCCCTGACGGTGATCGGCCAAAACCGGGTCGGCCTGCGAACAGCCGGTGCCGCGACCAGGCCGGGGTGGGTGGCATGCGCCGGGTGACGGTGATCGGTCACGACGGCGGCGGGTTCGGTGCCGCCGCGGGTGCGGCGCTGGCGCGCGCGACGCTGGTGGCCGGGGGCGAGCGGCACCTGTCCGGGCTGGACGTGACCGCCGAGCGCCTGGTCATGGGGCCGGTCGCGCCGGTCGTCGCGCGGGTGGCCGCGCACGGCGGCGAAGCGGTGGTGCTGGCCAGTGGCGACCCCGGGTTCTTCGGGATCGTCGCCGCGCTGCGCCGGGCCGGGATCGAGCCGGTGGTGATCCCGGCGGTGTCCAGCGTCGCGGCCGCGTTCGGCCGCGCGGGCCTGCCCTGGGACGACGCGCTCGTGGTGTCCGCGCACGGCCGCGACACCCTCGACGGCCGCGATGTCCGTGACGGCCGCGACACCCTCGACACCCTCGACGGCCGCGATGTCCGTGACGGCCGCGATGTCCGTGACGGCCACGACGGCCACGACTCCTCGGCACCGCGCCATGATCCGTTTTTGTGGACGCTGGACGTCCCTATAGCGGCATCCAGCGTCCACAAAAACGGATCTTCGGGCTCGCCGGGGCGGGGGCTGCGGCGGGCGGTCAACGTCTGCCGGGCTTACCCGAAGGTGGCGGTGCTGACCGCGCCCGGTAGCGGTCCGGCGGAGCTGGGGGCGGCCCTGGCCGGGTGGGAGCGCACGCTGGTGGTGGCCGAGCGGCTGGGCACGCCGCAGGAGCGCCTGGCCACTGTCACCGCGGCGGAGGCGGCCACCGCTGCCTGGGCCGATCCGAACGTGGTGCTGGTGCTGGACCCGGCCCGGCCGCAACAGCGACCTGGCCCCGGCTGGATCGCCGGAGCAGGTCCCGGGCCCGCCGGGTGGGCGCTGCCGGAGGCCGCCTACGCCCACCGCGACTCGATGATCACCAAGGCGGAGGTGCGCGCGTACGTGCTGGCCCGGCTCGGCCCGCGCCTCGGCGACCTGGTCTGGGACGTGGGGGCCGGATCCGGCTCGGTCGCCGTGGAGTGCGCCCGGTTCGGGGCTGCGGTGCTCGCCGTCGAACGCGACCCGGCTGCCCTGCCGCTGATCAGCGCGAACGCGACCGGTCTCGGGGTGCGGCTCGTCGCGGGGAACGCGCCTGACTGCCTGGCCGGGCTGCCCGATCCCGATGCCGTCTTCGTCGGCGGTGGCGGCGCACCGGTGCTGGCCGCGTGCGCCGAGCGCCGCCCGGCCCGGATCGTGACCGCGCTCGCCGGGCTCGAACGCGTCGGCCCGGCACTGGCGGTGCTGGCCGACGCCGGGTACCGGACGGAGGGCGTACAGCTGCAGGCTTCGCGCCTGAGCCCGCTGCCTGACGGAAGCCATCGGCTCGCCGCCACCAACCCTGTCTTCATCGTCTCCGGGGAGCTGCCATGACCATCGGCTTGATCTGGGCCACCGCCGCCGGCCGCGCAGCCGCGCAGCGGCTGGCCGCCGCGTGGCCGGGCGAGTGCACCGTCCACGAGGGCCGCGTCCGCGACCAGCTCACCAGGGCCTGGTCCGACTCCGAGACCATCGTCGCCTTCCTCGCCGCCGGTGCCACCGTCCGACTCCTCGCGCCCCTACTCACGCCCACGCTCACCTCGCCGCCCGGCCCGCAGTTTCAGGGAAACTGCAGCTCAGAGAGCGGGGATTCATGCACTTTCCCCGAAAGTGCAGCAGCTCCCGGCGGGACGGCCCGTGCCGGTTCGGCTGCTGCCGAGGAGGTCGGCGGGGTGGGGGACGCGCAGGGTGCGGTCGGCGGGAAGCACACGCAGCCCGGTGTGGTGTGTGTGGACGAGGCGGGGCGGTGGGCGGTGGCGCTGCTCGGGGGGCACGGCGGCGGGGCGAACGCGCTGGCCGCGCGGGTGTCCGACGTGCTGGGCGCGGCGCCCGTGGTGACCACGGGCACGGACGCCTCCGGGCTGCCCGGGTTGGACACGCTCGGGTTCGCCGTCGCGAACCCGGAAGCCGTCGCGCCGGTGTCGCGGGCGCTGCTCGACGGCGAGCCGGTGCTCCTGCGCTCCGATCAGGTGTGGCCGCTGCCGGCACTGCCCGCCAACCTCGGCGACCATCCCGGCGCGGCACGGACGGTACTGATCACCGATCGCCGCGTGCCGGACGGCGGCACCGTGGACGCGCCGGACGCGGACCGGGCGGTCCTGGTGCTGCGTCCGCCGTCGCTGGTGCTCGGCGTCGGCGCGAGCCGCGGCGTGCCCGCCGATGAGGTCGCCGACCTGGTCGAGCGGGTGCTCGCCGAGGCAGGGCTGGCGATGGAGTCGGTGTGCGCGGTGGCGACCGCCGACGTCAAGGCCGACGAGGCCGGGCTGGTGGCGTACGCGGCGTCCCGTGGTCTGCCGCTGGTGACGTTCCCGGCGGCCGAACTCGCGGCGGTGGCGGTGCCGAACCCGTCCGAGGTGGTCCGCGCCGCGGTGGGCACACCGAGCGTGGCCGAGGCGGCGGCGCTGCTGGCCGCCGGTGCCCGGGGGCGCGCGGTGGAGCTGGTCGCGGGCAAGACCGCGTCGGCGATGGCGACCGTGGCGGTGGCCCGGCTGACGCCGATGGGCCGGCTCGCGGTGATCGGCCTCGGCCCCGGCGCGGCGGACCTGCGCACGCCCCGGGCCACGGCGCAGCTGCGCGCGTCCTCGATCGTCGTCGGCCTGGACCAGTACGTGGACCAGGTCCGGCACCTGCTGCGCCCCGGCACCCGGATCGTCGACTCAGGACTGGGCGCGGAGGAGGAGCGGGCCCGTTCGGCCGTCGAGCTGGCGCGGCAGGGGCACGCGGTGGCGCTGATCGGGTCCGGCGACGCGGGCGTGTACGCGATGGCCTCCCCGGCGCTGGAGTTCGCCGGGGACGACATCGAGGTGACCGCGGTGCCCGGGGTGACCGCGGCGCTGGCCGCGTCGTCGCTGCTGGGCGCGCCGCTGGGGCACGACCACGTGTACCTGTCGCTGTCGGACCTGCACACCCCCTGGGAGATGATCGAGCGACGGCTGGAGGCGGCGGCACGGGCGGATCTCGTGGTGTGCCTGTACAACCCGCGCAGCGCCCGGCGTACCCGGCAGCTGCCCGCGGCGCTGGCGATCCTGGGCGCGCACCGGCCGCCGGGCACGCCGATCGGGCTGGTCCGCGACGCGTCCCGGGCCGGTGAGCGGATCGCGCTGACCACCCTCGACGCGGTCGACCCGGCCGACGTCGACATGAACACCGTGGTGATCGTGGGCGCGAGCACGACCCGCACGGTCGCCGGGCGCATGGTCACCCCGCGGGGGTACGCGTGGATGGCGCGGTGAGCCCGGTGCGTTTCGACGGCTGCCAGGGCTGCGGCGCGTGCCTGCTGACCTGCCCCACGCACGCGATCCGGCCGATCGGCGGCACCGGCCCGGCCAGGCTGTACGCCCGGCCCGACCTGTGCACCGGGTGCGGCGAGTGCGTCGAGGTGTGCCCGGTCGACGCGGTCGTCCTGGTCGAGTGGGAGGCGCGATGACGCTCACGTATGCCGGAGCCGGCCCGGAGCGCGTCGAGGCCGGTGTCGGGGACGGTCTCGTCGGCGGGGCCCGGCAGATCGTGGGGGAGCCGGGATGACCGTCGTGCGCAGATCGGTGCACCCGATCGAGGCGGAGTCCTACCGGTTGCTGCGGTCCGCGGTGGACACCGCGGGGCTGCCCCGGCACAGCCGGGACGTGGCCGAGCGCATCGTGCACACCACCGCCGATCCGGGCTGGGTCGCCGACCTGGTGCTGGACGAGGCCGCGCTGGCCGCCGGGGCCGCGGCGCTGGCCGCGGGCGCGCCGCTGGTCGTCGACGTGACGATGGTCGGCGCGGGGATCACCCGCTACCCGTCGCGCTGCCTGGTCGCCTCGGCGCAGGCCGCGGAGCTGGCCACGGCCGGGGGAGTCACCCGGTCGGCGGCGGCGGTGCGGCTGGCCGCGGCCGAGCACCCGGCGGGCGCGGTATGGGCCGTCGGCAACGCCCCGACCGCCCTGTTCGAGCTGCTGCGGCTGGCCGCCGCCGGGCAGGTCGTCCCGGCGCTGGTGGTCGGCCTGCCGGTGGGCTACGTGGGGGCGGCCGAGTCGAAGGCCGCGCTGCGCGCGTCCGGGCTGCCGCAGCTGTCCAACGTGAGCGCCCGCGGCGGCTCGGCGGTCGCCGCGGCGGCCGTGAACGCCCTGCTCTACGGCGACCCCCTGGCATCGCCGGAACTCTTGTCACCGCCGGAGCCCTTGTCACGGCCGGAACCCCTGTCACGCGAACCCCTGGAGAGACTGTGACCACCACCCCGCCCGCGCTGCTCATCGCCGGGCACGGCACGTCCGACGCGGACGGCGCCGAGCAGTTCCGCGCGTTCACCGAACGGGTCGGCAAGCGCCTGGCCCCGCGCGGCGTGACCGTCGGCGGCGGCTTCATCGAGCTGTCCCCGCCCCCGCTGGGCGAGGCGGTGGCCGACCTCGTCGCGGGCGGCCACCGCCGGCTGGCGGCCGTGCCGCTGATGCTGGTCGCGGCGGGGCATGCCAAGGGCGACATCCCCGCGGCGCTGGCCCGCGAGCAGCTGCGACACCCTGGCCTGACGGTGGCGTACGGCCGCCCGCTCGGCGCGCATCCCACCGTGCTGGCCCTGCTCCGGGAGCGGCTGGACCAGGCGGGAGCCGATCAGGACACCACGGTGCTGCTGGTCGGTCGGGGGTCCACGGACCCCGACGCGAACGCCGAGGTGGCACGGGCGGCCCGGCTGCTGGCCGAGACGACCCGGGTGGCGGGCGTGGAGTACGCCTTCATCTCCCTCGCGACCCCCGGCGTGCCCGCGGGGCTGGACCGCTGCGCGGCGCTGGGCGCGCGCCGGATCGTGGTGCTGCCGTACTTCCTGTTCACCGGGGTGCTGCCGCGCCGCGTGGCAGAGCAGACCGCGGCCTGGGCGGCGGGCCGCCCCGGGGTGGACGTGGCCTGCGCGGAGGTGCTCGGCGACACCGACGCCCTGGCCGACCTGGTGATCGAACGCTACGGCGAGGCACTGGCCGGAGACATCCGGATGAACTGCGACTCCTGTGTGTACCGCGTCAGCCTGCCGGGCTTCGAGGACCGGGTCGGCGTGCCGCAGACCCCGCACCACCATCCGGGTGACGCGGGGCACAGCCACAGTCACAGCCACGAGTACGGGCACAGCCACGATCACGGCCGTCTTCATGCGGATATTCACCAACGTCATCCTTGAGGAGGTTTGACGGCCGGCGAGCGTTGCTGGCATGGTGAGGGCAACAAGTTCACATCAGACGACGGTGCGCAGGAACCCGGTGAGAATCCGGGACGGTCCCGCCACTGTGACCGGGGAGCGCCCCGCACGAGCCACGGCCGCCGCAGCGGCTGGAAGGCGCGGCAAGCGCGACGAAGTTCCATCCACCCGGGAGTCAGGACACTGACCCGTCGTTGTCCAGTTCGGGGCGGTGAACCCCGAGGAGGAGGTCTGTCATGGGTGCGTTGTCGACGCCCGCGGTGCCGTCGCAGGAGACGGCCGGAATCGCGGGGCGGCTGCGGGATCAGGTCATCGCGGGTGTGCTCGTCGCGCTGGCGCTGTTCATCCTCTACGCGGTGTTCCTGGACCAGGGCGCACTGCTGTCCCCGGTGTACGGGGAACTCTCCCGTAGCGCCAACTATCTGCACGAGCTGTCCCACGACGGGCGGCACCTGTTCGCCGCCAACTGCCACTGAGCGGGGCGGACATGTCCCTGCTCTCGCTCATGGGGCGGGGCGGGCTGGCCGGTGCGTGCGCCGGCGCCCTCTCCGCCGTGGTGTCCCTGGTGCTCGCCGAGCCGGTCATCGACCGGGCGATCGCCCTCGAACACGCGAACGCCGGCGACGGCCACGGCGCGGAGCTGTTCAGCCGCGATACGCAGCACGTCGGCATGCTGGTCTCGGTGATCCTGGCCGGGATGGCGGTCGGGCTGCTGTTCGGCCTGGTGTACGCGGTGCTGCACCGCCGCGATCCCGGGGCCGACCCGTGGGGCCGGGCGCTGCGCCTGGCCGGGGGCGGCTTCCTGGGCGTGGCGTTCCTGCCGTTCCTGCGCTTCCCGACGAACCCGCCGGGGGTGGGCAGCGAGGCGACGCAGCAGGCGCGCACCGTGACGTGGCTGGCCGCGATCGCGATCGGGCTGGCCACGGTGTCCGCGGCGGGCCTGCTGGCGACCCGCCTCGCTGAGCGCGGGGCGTCGCTGCCGCTGCGCCAGCTGGCCCCAGTGGGGGTGGTGCTGGTGGGGCTCGCCCTGCTGTTCGTGCTGCCGTCGTCGGGTGATCCGATCAGCACGCCGGCCGATCTGCTGTGGTCGTTCCGGTTGCTGTCGCTGCTGGCCTCGGTGGTGCTGTGGGCCGGGATCGGCGTCGGATTCGGGCTGGCCGGGCTGCGGGCCGGCGCGGTCGCGGACGCCGCCGCCGTGCGGGCGGCCGCGTGAAGGCCAGGGTGACGGTGTGCCGCGACTGCTGTTGCGGCACCGCCAAGCACCCGGACACCGATCACGAAGGTCAGCTGCGGCAGTTGGAGAAGGCGGGGGTACGGGTGCGCATCGCGCAGTGCCTGGACGTCTGCGAGCACTCCAACGTGATGGTGGTGCACCCGCGCCCGACGGGTCGCCGCGACGGCGGCCGTCCGGTGTGGCTGGGCGGCATCCTCGACGAGGCGGCAGTGGAGTACGTCGCCGCCTGGGCCGCCGCCGGCGGTCCGGGCGCCGCCGAACTCCCGGTCGCGCTGATGCCCTACGTCATCGACGCCCCCGGTCAGGCCTGACGGGCCGCGCCACGCCCCGCACCGCCCGTGATCGTCCGACCTGCCAGGCACCTGTGCGTATCTTGGAACCGCATTCGCCCAGGTGCCTGGCAAGTCGAGTGACCTTGGTGCGAGCCGCGCCCGGCTGGGCCGCGCGGGTCGGACGCGTTCCGGGTGGCCCGGGGGTCAGGGTCGGGTCGGCAGGGCGGTGGACGGCTGCTCGAACGACTGCGCGGGGGCGCCGCGGCGGTACAGGACCAGCAGGATGATGGCCAGCAGGGGCATCACTATGTCCGACGGCAGCGCCCAGACGTTGGCGGGCGCGTGGTTGTCATGGAAGACCCACTGGTTGAAGTGGCCCCAGGCGTCGCCCCAGAACGAGATGGCCAGTGCGGTCACCGCGGCGGTCAGCCAGGTGCCGCGCAGCCGCCGCCAGGCGCAGCCGATCGCGAGCACGGCGATCGCCAGGTCGCCCCAGCCGACCTCCCACTGGAACATCGACTGCGTGTAGCCGATCTGCTCGGCGGTCTGGTCGGACGTCGGGCCGATATGGCTGAGCCCGCCGAGCACGCCCCAGATGCCGGCGCCGACCACCATGATCCAGAGTAGGGCCAGTTCGGTGGCGCGGTGCTTGCTGCGCCGCTGCGGGTGTTTGTCCACGGCGACGTGGATCAGCCAGCCGACGACGACGGTGAACCAGATGGCAGCGAAGAACGGCATCACACACCTCCGGACGGCTCCGACGCTACGCCGGGGCCGTCCGGGTGGGGTGGGGTCCGGTGAATCCGCGCCGGCGGATCAGGACACTCCGTAGAATCGCTTCGCGCCCGGGTGCAGCTCCAGCGGCGACACCAGCGGTGCGATCTCCCGGCTGAAGTTGCCGCCCTCCGGGTGCACCGCGGCCAGCTCCGACTGGTGGTCGAAGAGCAGCTGGGTGAGGCGGTACGCGACCTCCTCGGGCATGTCGACCGGCACCACGACGAGGTTCGGCACCGCGATCGTGTCCACTTCGGCGGTCAGCCCGTACATGCCCTTCGGGATGGCGCCCGGGGCGTAGATGTCGGGATACGCCTTGCTGATGGCCTGGCCCAGCTCGTCGAGCGGGACCAGGGTGAACACGCCCGGCGACTGGTCGAACAGGCCCTGGATGCCGGTGGTCGGCAGGCCCGCCGAGTAGAACATGGCGTCGAGGTCACCGGCGCGCATCGAGTTCGTCATCTGCGACAGCGACGCCGACACCTGGCTGATGTCGCGCTTGAGGTCCAGGCCGGCGACGGTGAGCAGCCGTACGGCCACCTCCTCGCTGCCGGAGTTCTGCGGCCCGGTGCCGACCTTCTTGCCGCGCAGGTCGTCGATGGACTTGATCCCCGCGTTGCGGCGCACGACCAGGTGGGTCTGGCCGTTGAAGACCCGGGCCAGCGCCCGGAACTGCACGGGCTTGCCCTCGAACAGGCCCTTGCCCGCGGCGGCGTCCGCGGCCACGTCGGCGAAGGTGAACGCGATCTGCACGTCGTCGATCGCCAGCCGCTGCAGGTTCTCGCCCGCGCCGTTGGTCGGCGGGGCGAGCGCCTCGTAACCGGGCAGGTGGCGGTTGATCAGGTCGGCGTAGCCGCCACCCACCTGGTTGAACACCCCGTTGGTGGGGCCGGTGCCGATGGTCAGGGTGCCGCCGTGCCAGGCCGGTGCGGCCTCTTCGGCGTCCGCCGAGCAGGCGGCGAGCGCCGGCCCGAGCAGCACGCAGAGCAGCAGGGCCAGCCGGCGGCGCCTCACCATTGGCCGTCCACCCGCGCCTCCGGCTCCAGGGCGTACGCGACCCGGTGCGCCAGCAGCGCCGTCTCGTAGCCGATCTGGCCGAGGTCGCAGCCGGGCGCGGCCACCACGGCGAGGAATGCGCGGTCGCGGACCGCCATGATCAGGAGTACGCCCTCGTCCATGTCCACCACGGTCTGGCGCACCTGGCCGCTGCTCAGGCAGCGCGCCGCGCCGATGGTGAGGCTGGCCATCCCGCTCGTGATGGCAGAGAGCTGGTCGGACAGGTCCTGACGAAGCCCGTCCGAGTGGGCGATCGTCAGGCCGTCCACAGAGACGGCCAGCACGTAGGTGACGTCGGCGATCCGTTGGGCAAAGGAGGTCAGCAGCCAGTCAAGGCCGCCGACCTCGTCGGTGCCGGCGAGTTGCGCGGGGTTCTGAGTCATCGGGTGCTTTCCTTCGTTGCTGGCGGGGCTGACAAGCGCTGCTCACGGGCCAGTTCGCGGTGAGCGGCCGCGATACCGCCCGCCAGACCGGACAGCCGGGCCCGGACCGCTTCGGGGTCCAGCAGCCCGGAACTGTCGGTCCGGGAGGGGGTGGTGGCTGCGCCGCCGGGCGGGGAGAGGTCGGCGGGGCGGCGCTGGGGCAGGCCGGAGGGCAGTAGTCGGGGTTGTTCGGTGGGCGCCTGCCGGACCGCGGGGATCGCCTGGGTCGGTGCGTCGCCGACCTCCGCGAAGGTGGCGGTGGCCGGAGCGGGCGTAGCGGGGGTGTCGAGGGGTGGACGGACGGTGGGGTGGGGGACGGACGGTGGTGCGGAGACGGGCGGTCGTGCGTTCGCGATGGCCGGGCGGGCGCCGGGCCGGCGGGTGCGCAGGGTTTCGCCGTCGGGCAGGCTGCCGTTGCCAGACGACACTGTCAGCCTGCTCACGGCGCTGTGGGACGGGGCGAGCAGTGCCGTCGGCAGCAGCACCAGCGCCACGGTACCTCCGCCGGGGCTGCTGCGCAGCTGCACCGTGATCCCGCGGCGGCCGGCGATCCGGGCGACCACCAGCAGGCCCATGGTGCGGGCCAGTTCACTGGTCAGCATGGACGGCCGGATCAACCGCTCGTTGATCTCCTGCAGTTGTCCGGGCGGCATGCCGATGCCGGCGTCGAAGATGTTGATGGTGAGGCCGTCCACGCCGCGCCGGGTGGTGACCAGCACGCGGCTGTTCGGCGGGGAGAAGTCGGTGGCGTTCTCCAGCAGCTCGGCCAGCAGGTGCACGACGTCGCCGACGGCGTGCGCCACGACGCACAGGTCCGCGATGGAGTTGGTCTCCACCCGGGCGTACTGGTCGATCTCCGCGGCGGCCGCGTGCACGACGTCGACCAGCAGCTCGGCGTTGACGAACCGGCGGCCCGGCTCACCGCCGGCCAGCACCAGCAGGTTCTCCTCGTTGCGGCGCATGCGGGCGGCGAGGTGGTCCAGGGCGAACAGCTTGGCCAGCGAGGCCGGGTCGGTCTCGCCGCGCTCGAACTCGTCGATCAGGTGCAGCTGTCGCTGTACCAGGGTCTGGCCGCGCCGGGACAGGTTCACGAACATCTGCGAGATGTCGTGGCGCAGCATGGCCTGGTCCGCGGCCAGGCGCAGCGCCTGCTGGTGCAGGTTCGCCAGCGCCGCGCCGACCTCGCCGATCTCGTCGTTGGGGCCGGCTAGCGCCTTGGCGGCCTGCTCGTTGGAGGCGCGCACCAGGCGGCGCACGGTCTCGACGCCGGGGGCGGAGGAGACCTCGGCGATCGCGGCGGGCAGCTCGCCGCTGGCGATGTCCATCGCGGACCGGCTGAGCCGGCGCAGCCCGCGGCTGGTGCGCACGGACAGCAGCACCGCCACGCCCAGCGAGACGGCGATGATCAAGGCGGACGCGCCGCCGCTGGTCAGCGCGTCGCGTTCGGCGGCGGCGTGCTGCCGGGCGGCCTCGGCCTCCAGCGAGCCGATGACCTCCAGCTCGAACAGGTAGAGCCGGCGCAGCGCGTTGGACTTGGCGACGAACCAGGCGTCCGGGTCGACGTCCAGGCCGGCGGGCGTGCTGTCGGCGGTGAGCGCTCCCTCGAGCAGCACGCGGGCCTTGTCCACGTCGGCGCCGCGGACGACCTCGCGGTAGCGCGCGGCCAGCTGAGGGCCGGCCACCCGCTCGAACTGCGCCACGCGTTCGGTCTCCGCGCCGTGCAGCTCGCCGAGTTCGGCCAGCTCGCCGTCTTCGAACCGGCCCCTGGCGAAGACGGTGCGCAGCAGCCCGCGCTGCTCGGCGGAGTGGTGCTCGACGGCGTTCAGCGCGGCCACCGTCTCGGTCAGCGCGCTGAGCCTGGCGTCGGTGGGCGCGGCGGCCAGCGCCTCGCCGACGGCGAACATGCTGTGGGTCAGCTCGTCGTACACGGACTCCGGGGAGGTCTTGACGGCCGGCTCGCCCTTGGGCGGGAACTGGGCCAGCTCACGCAGCCGGGTCAGCTCGGCGAGCGCGGCGTCGGCCTCGTCGACGAGCCCGCGGATCTCCGGCGCGACCCGGGCCGCGACGGGCACGGTCGCCCGGTATCGGGTCGCCGCCTCGTCGGTGCGCCGCCGCTGTGCGGTGAGCAGCAGCTCACCCGCCTTGCCGCCGCGCTGCAGCAGCGCCTCGGTCTCCGACAGCTCCTGTTCGAGCTGGTGGTTCAGCTTGACCGTGGCGGTCAGCGCCTGGGCCACCGCGCCGGAGGACTCGGCCTCGGCTGCGGCGTCCATGGCCGACGACGTCTGCACGCTGCCCAGCACGCCGACGCCGATGGTGGCCACGGCGATGGGCAGGAGCAGGCGTAAGCCGATGGAGCGACGGGGACGGCGTCGTGCCGTGACCATCGGAACATCGGCTTCCTGGACGTATTGGGGTGCCCACGGCGGTGCGCCGCCGGTGACTGCCATCGCCTGTGCCTCTCGACTGTTCGGTGGGACTCCCATGAGAGTTACGGGCAACAACCTTCACCACAACCCCCGAAACGTCCACCGGATGGACACATCGGTGTCATATGACGACACGTTCAGCCCTCGACAGCGTTGTCGGTGGTCGTTGCGGCTTCAACTTACTTATATCCGAATTGGATTCATATCCTCCGGATGGGCGTGTTCTGGCGCTTTTCACCTGTGGAAAGTCCCCCGGTCACTACGCTTTGTGACAATGTCGGATCCGCCAACGGGGTGGCACCAATGTACGTACGCCGATTCGCTCTGCTCGCCGCCGTGATCACCGCAGGGGCCCTCGGCGCCTGCGCCGAGAGTGTCACCCCGCCTGTCGCGGGTAAACCGGGTGTGGCCGTCACCCCGGTGGCCGCCTCGCCCACGAAGGCCCGCGCCGCGGTGCGGGTCGCCAATGTGGGCGGCCGCAAGGCCCTGGTCGACCAGGACGGCCGCACGCTCTACGTCTTCCTCCGCGATGCCAAGGGCAAGAGCGCCTGCCTGGACAAGTGTGCGGCGACCTGGCCGCCGATGGTCGGGGACGCGGTCAACGGGGAGGGCGTCGACGGCTTCCTGCTGTCCACTCACACCCGGCCCGACGGGACGGTGCAGACCACGTACCGCAACCTGCCGCTCTACCGGTTCGGCAACGACAAGCCGGGCGACGCCCACGGGCAGGGCATGGACGGGGCCTGGTTCATGCTCGACGAGAACGGCGAGATGTACCAGTGGTGACCGGCCGCCCGTCGCTGTGAATTCGCTGCCAACCGGCGCGACGCCGGGCGTGTAACACCTGCCGCCCGGCGTCGCGCCGGTAACCTTGCCCGAATTCGCTGACTTGTCTGCGATGTGGGGAAGATATGAAAAACAGGCGCTTTCTGATCACCGCGACCGTGGTGGCCGTCGTGCTGGGCGGCATCGGCTACCTCTCCTTCCGGCAGGCGTACAGCAGCGGCGCGCCGCTGCAGCCGGCCCGGCCGGTGCGCACGCTCGGCGCGCCGCTGCCCGGCGCACCCGCCGTCACCGAGCCGCGCGCCGACGGGCACCTGGTCAGCGGCGCCGACGTGCACATGGAGAGCGCGCCCATGCCGACCCGCAAGGACGGCAGGAAGGTCAAGCACGTCTGCACCGAGTGGGAGATCTGGTCCGTCGAGCCCGCCGAGCGGGTCTGGCACTCGCCGTGCGTCGACGGCCCGCAGCTGGTCCACGCGCACCTCGGCGACGGCGTGTTCGACAACTCCTTCGCCGCCCGCCGCGACCTCGTCGCCGACCGCGAGTACGACCTGCGGGTCCGCTACCGCGACGCCAGCTTGGACAAGGTGAAGCGGTGGAGCCCGTGGGGCTACCGCGCGTTCCGCACCATCCCGCAGCGGGCCCCGCTGGCCGGGGCCGGCACCTGGCACGTGCGCCAGGACGGCTACCGCGTCGAGGAGGTGGCCGGCGGCTTCCAGCTGCCCGTGCACCTGGCCATGGTCCCGGGGCACACGGGCGACCCGGCCGCGCCGATGTTCTACGTGACCGAGCTGTACGGCCAGATCAAGGTCGTCAAGGGCGACCTGAGCACCGGCGTGTACGCCAGGAACCTGCTGAACTTCAACCCGCGCGGGACGTTCCCCGGCACCGGGGAGAAGGGCGTCACCGGCGTCGTCGTCGACCCGGACAACGGCGACGTGCTGGCCTCGGTGCTCTACGAGCGCGACGGCGTGCACTACCCGAAGGTGGTCCGCTTCTCCAGCAAGGACGGCGGCCTGACCGCCGCGAAGCAGACGACCCTGCTGGACATGCCCGCCGAGCCGCAGTCGGCCGCCCACCAGATCTCCCAGCTGACCATCGGCCCCGACGGCAAGCTCTACGTGCACATGGGCGACGGCATGCTGGCCTACACGGCCAAGGACCTGAACTCGTTCCGCGGCAAGATCCTGCGGGTGAACCTGGACGGCAGCGCGCCGGCCGACAACCCGTTCTACGACGACGGCGACGGCATCACCGCCCGCGACTACGTCTACGCCTCGGGTTTCCGCAACCCGTTCGGCGGCGCGTGGCGTGCCGACGGCAGCTACTACCAGGTCGAGAACGGCACCGCGATCGACCGGCTGTCACGGGTGGACAAGGGCGTCGACTACGGCTGGGACGGCACCCGCGACAGCATGCTCAAGCCGAAGCTCTACATCTGGGAGCCGTCGACCGCGCCGACCTCGATCGCGTTCATCGACCCGGACGTGCACCACGGCTCCGGCTTCCCGAAGAGCAAGCACGGGCACATGTTCGTGGCCGAGAGCGGCCCGACCTTCGCCAGCGGCCCGCAGGACAACGGCAAGCGCATCGTCGAGTTCACCTTCGACGGCGGCAAGGTCGGCAAACCGAAAACGCTGCTGGAGTACAACGGCACCGGCAAAGCCAGCGTGGTCGGCCTGGCCGCCGGCCCCGACGGCCTCTACTTCACCGCCCTCTACCCCGACGCCGACACCACCTCCCCCGACGACCCCGCCGCCAAGATCTACCGTCTGCGCTACACCGGCGCCGAGTAGACCTCGAACGAAGGAAGGGCGCCTTCACCACGCTATGCGTTGTGGAAGGCGCCCTTCTTGACGTGCGTCAGGGGAGGACGATGAACTCGACCCGCCGGTTGACGGCTTGGTTGGCCTCGGTGGTGTTGGGGCGGGCGGGGCGGCTCTCGCCGTAGCCCGCCGAGGTCAGCCGGTCGGCTGCGACACCCTGCTTCACCAGGTAGTCCAGCACCGTCTTGGCGCGGGACCGGCTCAGCGCCAGGTTGTCCGCGGCCGTGCCGTTGCTGTCGGTGTGACCCTCGATCCGCACCTTGACCTGCGGGTTGGCGGTCAGGATGCGGGCCGCCTCGCCGAGCGCGGCGCGACCCGCCGCGGTCAGCGTGGTGCTGTTGTCGAGGAAGGTCACCGCGGGCAGCTTGACCAGCTCCTGCTGGACCTTCGCCACCTCGGTGCGGTCGGCCACGACCGAGCCGGACTGGGCGGCGGCGGCCGTCACGGCGTCCTTGGTCGCCTGCGAGGCGAGCGTGCCCGCCAGCGACAGGTTGCCGTCCCGCAGCTCCACCGACACGTCCTTGGCGCCCTGGCCGAACGCGGAGACCACGTTGGCCAGGCCGTCCAGCCCGGCGTCGGAAACACTCGGGTCGACCTTGAGCTGGTCGTCCACCGGGCGGGTGCCGGCCAGGAAAGCAGCCGCGTCGACCAGCCGCTTGCGGGACTCCTCGGTGGGCACCGTGCCGGTGAGCGTGGCCCCGCCGCTGGACACGGTGAGCACCACCGTCGGCGGGGTGGCCGTCGCGGTCGGGGACGGCGACGGGGCCGGTGCGGCCACCGCGGGCACGTCGGCGACGGCGACGCGTACGCCTTCCAGTCCGCGCACGATCGCCAGCGCCCGGTCGGCCTCGTCGGCCGAGGCCGCCTTCAGCGTGCCGTCGCGCCCGATGAAGCCGACCTCCACCGCCGGCAGCCCGGCGGCCCGCAGGGCCTGCTCGGACCGGGAGGTCAGATCGTCCTGGACGGTCTCCCGGATGGGCAGGTGCTGCGCGGTGACGATGCCGGCCAGGCCGAGCACCGCGACCGCCAGCCCGACCACCGGGTGGAACCTGCGAGCGTTGTCCGCCATGCTCATTCCCGTCCCGTGTCGCGGCCGGCGACGAGGCGGCGCTGCAGGTCGGCCAGACCCTCCTCGTCACCGTCGGCGAGCAGCTGGGCCTGGCGCGACCAGGTGAGCAGCGCGGGCGCGAAGTTGAGCCCGCCATCCTCGATGGCCTTGCGCAGGGCGTCGTTGTCGGCTGCGGCGACCGCGGCGTACGTGCCCATTCCGGCGGCCGTGAGCGCGGCCTCCATCTTGGGCCCGATGCCCTCGATGCGCTGCAGGTTGTCCCCGGCGGCGACCAGCATGTTCTCGATCGGGGTGAGGGTCGAGGCCTCGACCTTGAACGCCTTGTCCTGGGCGGCCTCGACCGCGGCTTCGACCGCGTCGTCGGGCTCGTCGGCGACGGCGACCGGCTCGGCCACCGCGGCGACAGCGACCGGCTCGGCCGGTGCGGCGACCGGCTCCGGCTCGGTGACCGGCTCGGGCTTGGCGATCGGGGCGACCAGCGACACCGGCCGCTGCTGCACCTCGATCTCGTCGTCGGCGGGCGCCGCCGGGGCGGGCACGGCCTTCTTCGACGACTTCTTGGCGGCCTTCGGCTTCTCGGCCTGGGGCTCGTCGGCCACGGTGACCGCGGCGACCGGCGCGGCATCCGCCACGACCGGGGAAGACGGGGCGGCGGCCGCGGCCGGCTGCTCCGCCGGGGTGGACTTGCCGCGCCTGCTGAACAGCAACCAGCCCACCAGCAGGCCGAGCAGGAACGCTGTCAGGATCATGAGGAGCGACTGGCCGATGAACCAGGCCACGAAGACCTCCAAAGTGAACGCGCGAGACAAACGCGCTTGCGGAAGGATTGCTGCTCGTCTCGCTGAGGCGAGCCGACGAGCTCGAGGCAGCTTCGCACACCCCGCGGACATCCGACTCATCGCATCGGCTGGTTGTGGCACCTGCACCGGTCACAAAAGCGCGGGTGTCCGCATAGGATCACGGCTGTGCCGCAGACCGTGACGCATGTGCGCGACCTCGCCGACGTGGTCGGCAGCTTCCTGGGCCACAGCGCGTGGCATGAGATCACCCAGCGTCAGGTGGACCTGTTCGCCGAGGCGACGTGGGACGACCAGTGGATCCACACCGACCCCGAGCGCGCCGCGAGCGGGCCGTACGGCCAGACCATTGCGCACGGCTTCCTCACCATGTCGCTGACGCCGACCCTGCTGGCCGAGATCTGGCGGGTCGAGGGCGTGGACATGACCGTCAACCAGGGGCTGGACAACCTGCGGCTGCGGGCCCCGGTGCCGGTCGGCGCGCTGGTGCGGATGGGCGCCGACCTGCTGTCCACGCGTACCCGGCCGAAGGGCTTCGCCGAGGTCGTGGTGCGGCTGACGTTCGAGCTGGAGCACGCCGGCCGGCGGCAGCGCGCGGCCACCGCCGACCTGACCATCCTGCTCCGGGAGGCGGCGGCCGTCCCGCTCTGATCAGCGGTTCAGGAGGGGTCGCCCTGCCAGCGGGCGTCCTCCTCCTCCCACTGCTCGTTGCGCTCCTTGACCTTCGTCAGCGCCTGCTCGGCGCCGGCGGGGGAGGGGTACGGGCCGAGCAGGAACTTCGACGGGCACTTGTCGTCGCCGTGCTCGACCCGGTTGTGCTTGATGCACCAGAAGTACTGGGGCGGATCTCCGACGTTCGTCATGCCATCACTGTGCCCGTTCGCGGGCCCGCTACGCCACCGATCCGCGACAAGCCGGGGGATACGGCAAGGGGCGCCCTCCGCCGGAGGACGCCCCTGGTGTCGCCAGGTCAGAGCATGGAGAGATGGACGTGGTTGGTGTGGTCCCCGGCGGGGTTGTCACCGCAGTTGGAGCCGGCGGAGTCGTAGGTCTTCCACCCGCCGTTGATCCAGATCTTGCAGTACCAGATCACGTACATCACCCCGAGCCGGCTCGCGTTCTTGATGAAGAACGACGCCAGGTTGTTGCCGTAGGTGCGGTCGCCGCCGCTGGCGGAGTAGTTGGTGAAGCCGCCGGTGGCCGAGGCGAAGTCGCAGGCCCGGCCCTTGGGATGCTCGCCGCCGCCGCCGGAGCGGTGGCAGGAGACGTAGCGCTTGAAGCCGTTGGCCTTGGCCTGGTTCATCGCCCACAGGGTGCGCGGGGTGATACAGCCGCTGGTGGTCGGGTCGTTGACCGAGCAGCTCTCGCTGGGCCAGGACCCGTTGGCGTTGCGCGGGGCGGGCTTGGCCAGCGGTGAGTTCGGGTTGATGTAGCCGGTGGAGTCGCGCCCGTCGACCGCCCGCAGGGCCGCGTCGGCGGCCTTCTTGCGCTTCTCCATGTTCTTGACCGCGTCCTGCTGCAGCTTCAGCTGGATGTCGATCGCCGCCTTCTTCGCGGTGATCTCCTGCTTGTGCGTGCGGTAATCGTTGAGCCGGGCCTCGTCGCGCTGGGTCATCCGGTCCATGGCGTTGGCCTTGGTCAGCAGCGATCCCGGAGAGGTGCCGTTGATCATGAGGCTGACCATGCCGAGCCGTCCGGTCTTGTAGGCCTCGGCGGCGTACTGGCCGACGAACACGCGCAGCTGCTCCAGCTCCGACTCGGCCGCGGTCAGCTCGGCGGCCAGCGCCTTCTGCGAGGCCTGGGCCGCCTCCAGCTCCGCCTGCGCCTCCAGGTAGCCCTTGGCCGCCGCGTCCAGGTTCTCGCGCAGCTTGGCGAGCGTCTTGGAGTTGCCCTCGTTGGGCTCCGCGAACGCGGGCGCGGCCGGCGACAGCCCGCTGACCACCAGGAACACGGCAGCCAGCAGCAGGGTGAGGTAGGCGGCGCGTCGTCGTCGGGTGCGCCGGTGGGGAGTCCGCGGTGGTCCGCCGTCCAGGCGGTCCGCCGGGACGACCCACTGGCGCAGGGGCACGGTGGGGGTCACGGAGGTGCTTCCTTCCGTCGTTCGCCGCGCGGGGGGCTCGGCGCGTCGGCGGCACTGCTGGGGGAGCAGCGGGCCGGGCGGCCGTGCCGTCGTCGGGGATGCGCGACGGTGGCTTCGGCAGATCTTTATGTGAGACAGCCTCGGTGCCGTAGGGGCAGGCGGTCAGAGTACCCGGTACTCACGGGGGCGCTCAAAACGATCGACGAACGTGCACCGCTTTGCCCGAATCGTAGGTTTTCGCGTTGCCCCGTCAGGGAACCGGCCGCGTAATAGTGTTATCCGGAGGGAATTGTGTCGTCTCGCGCCGTTTCAGTGCTCTTCACGGCCTGGATGGTGCTGCTTGGCGTGCTCTACTACGTCATCAGGCCGTGGCAGGTCGGGTTGTGGGCAGCGCTCGGGCTGAGCGGCGCGGCCGCGATCGTCCACGGCGTGCGCCGCAACCGGCCGCGCCGACCCCGTCCGTGGTACCTGCTGGCTGGGGCGTTGCTGCTGTTCGTCCTCGGGGACCTCTTCTCCGCCCTGCTCAACAGCGACTACCTGGCGCCCTACGACGTGCCGTTCCTGGTCGACATGGTCTACCTGGCGATGTTCGTCGTGATGAGCATGGGCCTGATGGGTCTGGCCCGCTCCGGCTGGGCGATGCGCGACCGGGCCGGCGTGCTCGACGCGGTGACCCTGATCCTGGGCCTGGGCCTGCTCGCCTGGATGTTCATCATCGAGCCGCGCTTCCGTACCCCCGGCTTGACGGCGGTGGACCAGATCGCCGCGGTCGCCTATCCGCTGGCCGACCTGCTGCTGCTGGCGATGGTGGTGCGGATCGTGCTGGTCGCGCGCTGGAGCGCGCCGGTGGCGCTGCTGGCCGCGGGCGGCGTCGGCATGTTCGTCAGCGACAACCTGCACCTGTTCGCCCGGCTGGACGGGTTCTGGCACATCGGCGGGTCGCTCGACGTCGGCTGGATGCTGCTCTACTGGGGCTGGGGGCTGGCCGCGCTGCTGCCCTCGATGGTCTGGCTGACCGAGCCCCGCCCCGCCCCGACCGCGGAACTCAGCGGGCGGCGGGTGGTGGTGCTGGGGTTGTCGTCGTTCATCCCGCCGATGGTGCTGCTCTTCCAGGCGCTGCGGGGGCCGGTGCGCAACGCCGAGGGCATCGCGCTGCTGTGCATCGCCATGTTCGTGCTCGTGCTGATCCGGCTGCTGGACGCCATGCGCATCCACCGCCAGGCGCTGGCCCGCGAGCGGATGCTGCGCGAGGCGGGCGTCAGCATGGTGGCCGCCACGGACATCGCCCAGGTCTCCGACGTCGTACGCGACACGGCCACCGGACTGATGCCCAGCCACGCCGAACACCGGGTCATCCTGGCGGTCGAGGGCAACGACCGGGCTGCGGCCGGAGCGAAGCCGCCGGACGGGTCGCCCCGCCCGGCGGTGCTATGCCGCACCGGCGAGCTGTCCCCGGAGCACGCCCAGGAGCTGGCCGGCTTCGACGCCGTGCTGAGCTGCCCGCTCGCGCCGGCGGACGGCACCTCGGGCGGGCACAGCATCGGCACGCTGCTGGTCGCGGCCGAGGAGGACGTGCTGCAGACGCTGCAGGGCACGATGGAGGTGCTCGCCCTGCAGGCGGCGCTGGCGCTGTCCCGGATCATGCTCAACGACGAGGTCAACCGGCGCGACAGCGAGGCGTACTTCCGCGCGCTGGTGCACAACACCGCCGACGTGATCATGATCGTGGGCGGTGACGACGAGATCCGCTACTGCAGCCCGTCGGCGGCGGCGATGTTCGGCCGCGAGGCCCTCGAAGGCAACCACCTGCTCGATCTCGTCGTGCCCGAGGAGCGCGAGCGCAGCGCGGGATACCTGCTGCGGGCGCGGCAGGAGCGGCGCGGCGAGACCACCGACTGGACCGTGTGGGGCTTCGGCGACCGGCGGCTGCAGGTCGAGGTCTCCAGCCGCGACCTGCGCGAGGACCCGGCGGTCGCCGGTCTGGTCATCACGCTGCGCGACGTGACGCAGCGGCGGCGGCTCGAACGGGAGCTGACGCACCGGGCGTTCCACGACTCGCTGACCGGACTGGCCAACCGTGCCCTGTTCATCGACCGGGTGACACTCGCGGTGGACCGGGCCCGCCGCAACGGCTCCATCGCCGGAGTGCTGTTCATCGACCTCGACGACTTCAAGGACGTCAACGACACCATGGGCCACCCCGTCGGGGACGAGCTGCTGACCGCGGTGGCCGAGCGGCTCAAGGGCGTGCTGCGCCCCCACGACACCGCCGCGCGCCTGGGCGGCGACGAGTTCGCGGCGCTGATCGAGGACTCCACCGGCACCGAGGCGATCGAGGCGGTCGCCGAACGGGTGGTGCGGGCGCTGTCGCTGCCCGTGCCGGTGGGCGACCAGCGGGTGCCCGCCGGGGCCAGCATCGGCGTGGCCACCACCCGGCACGCCGACGACGGCGACGAGTTGCTGCGCCACGCCGATCTCGCGCTCTACTCGGCCAAGGGCGAGGGCAAGGGTCAGTGGCGGCGCTACCAGCCGGCCCTGCACGAGGCGCTGGTCGAACGGCTCCAGCTGAAGGCCGACCTGGACCGGGCCGTCGCCGAGGAGGAGTTCAGCCTGCGCTTCCAGCCGGTCGTCGGGCTGACCGGCGACGGCACGGTGGGCTTCGAGGCGCTGGTGCGCTGGGAGCACCCGAGTCGCGGCACGCTGCCGCCCGGCGAGTTCATCGGGCTGGCCGAGGAGTCCGGGCTGATCGTGCCGATCGGCACCCAGGTGGTGCGCCAGGCGCTGGCCACGGCGGCCCGGTGGCCGAGCCGGGCCGGGTTGAGCCCGTACATCAGCATCAACATCTCGGCGCGCCAGTTCCGCACCCCCGGCGTGGTCGCCGACCTGCTGCGCGAGCTGGACGAGGCGGGCCTGCCCGCGCACCGGATGATGCTGGAGATCGTCGAGACGCTGCTGCTGCACGAGGACGAGGAGGTCTGGGCCGACCTGGCCGAGCTGCGCGAGGCCGGGGTACGGGTGGCCATCGACGACTTCGGCACCGGCTACTCGTCGCTGAGCTACCTGCGGCAGATGTCGCTGGACGTGGTGAAACTCGACAAGTCCTTCGTCGGCGAGATCGCCGTCTCCGCCCAGCAGCGGGCCCTGGTCGAGGGCATCGTGCGGCTGGCCAACACGCTCGGGCTGGAGGTCATCGCCGAGGGCATCGAGACGCAGGAGCAGCGCGACATCCTCGCCGACATCGGCTGCCCCTACGGCCAGGGCTACCTGTTCAGCAAGCCGCTGCCCGGCCCGGAGACGTTTCCCTGGCTGGTCGACGACCTCGACGACCCGGCAGCGCACTAGGGTCGGGCGGGTGCGGATCGTCTCCCTGGTGCCGTCGCTGACCGAGGCCGTCGCGGCGACCCTGCCCGGGGCCCTGGTGGGCGTCACCGACTGGTGCACCCATCCGGCCGGGCTCGACGCGGCGCGGGTCGGCGGCAGCAAGTATCCCGATCTCGACCGGGTGCTGGCGCTGCGGCCGGACGTGGTGCTGGTCAACGTCGAGGAGAACCGCGAGCAGGACGCCGACGCCCTGCGGGCCGCGGGCGTCGAGCTGTACGTCACCTACCCGCGCACCGTCGACGAGGCCCTCGACGAGCTGGGCCGCATGCTGACCGCGCTCGGCGCGACCGCCGAGCCCGCCTGGCTGACCACGGCCCGCGCCGCCTGGGCGGGCCTGCCGACCCCGACAGTGCCCCGGTGCGCGATCGTCCCGGTCTGGAGGAGGCCCTGGATCGTGCTCGGTGGCGACACCTTCGCCGGGAACGTGCTGCGCCGCCTCGGCGTACGCAACGTCTACGACGACGCGCCCGATCGCTACCCGCGCCCGTCCCCCGACGAACTCCACGCGCGAGACGCCGACCTCGTGGTGCTCCCCGACGAGCCCTACGCCTTCACCCGCGCCGACGGCCCCGAAGCCTTCCCCGGCAAACCCTGCGCCCTGCTCTCCGGCCGCCACCTCACCTGGTACGGCCCCTCCCTCGCCGAAGCCCCCGCGCTGCTGTCCGCCCAACTCGCCGAAGCACACCCCGCCTGACGGCGTGCAGTTTCGGGGAAACTGCGCGAATGGACCTTCCGATACCTGCACATTCCCCGAAACTGCATTCGGCCCCGGCGCGCCGGCGGCGTCAGGTCCAGGAGCGGAGCTCGTCGTCGTTGGGGGCGTGGATGAGGCGTGAGGTGGGGGCGTCGAAGCGCATGACGGGGCGGGTGTCGTTCCAGGGGGTCCAGCCCGGGTCGCCGGTGGTGGCGAAGTCGATCCAGGCCCGGTGCATCGTGTCGGCCAGCTCCTGGGGTGGGTTAGGGCCGGACAGGGGCAGGCCGTCGGGGGTGCCCAGGGTGTCGAAGACGAAGCCGATCTCCAGGGCGTGGCAGGCGCCCAGGCGCTCCATCGGGGACGGCCAGGCGAACTCGTACAGCCAGGTGCTGCCCGGCTCCCGGGCGTCGGCCAGCAGGTTGAGCGGCCGCCGCAGCAGCCGGTCGGTGGCGATGACGCCGAGCAGCTCGCCCGGCGAGGCCTCCGGCCGGGCCGCCCGGTAGGCCCGGGCGGTGCGCGCCCGCACCCGGAACTTGGCCAGGGCCAGCCGCAGCGTGAGCCGGTTGATCCGGTCGACCAGGCCGGTCGGCACGAACCACAGTCGGTACTCCTCGGCGTTGTAGCCCAGCAGCACGGGAATGTCCGCGCCCGCGCCGTCGTGCAGCGCCACCATCGGGTCGCGGGGCAGCACGTCGCCGTCGACGGCCAGGGTGAAGCCGTTGCCGTTGCCGATCGGCGGCCCGCCCCGGGTGATCGAGACCTGCGCGGCCAGCAGCCGGGCCCGGTCGACCCGTGCGAACGCCGCGGCGGTCGCCGGGATCTTCAGCCGCTTTGCGATGAGCCTCGTGGAGCGGCCCGCGGCCTCGGGCGGCTGCGCGGCCGGGGCCCCGCTCTGCAGCACGGCCCGGTGGAACAGCCCCTGCGCGAGCGGGCTGGTCAGCAGCGCGCCGATGGAGATCGACCCGGCCGACTCGCCGAACACGGTCACGTTGGCCGGGTCGCCGCCGAACGCCGCGATGTTGTCGCGTACCCAGGTCAGCGCCGCGATCTGGTCGCGCAGGCCGAGGTTGGCCGGGGCGTCGGGGAACACGCCGAAGCCCTCGATGCCGAGCCGGTAGTTGATCGACACGAGCACCACGCCGTCGCGGGCGAAGTGGTGCCCGGAGTACGCGGGCAGGCAGTTCGACCCGTTGCGTAGCGAGCCGCCGTGGATCCACACCAGGACGGGACGGCCCACCGCGCCCGCGGGCGCCCACACGTTCAGGTTCAGGCACTCGTCGCCCGGGATCGACGGGTCGGCCAGCAGCCGGTCCATCGGCGGCGGGAACGGCGCCTTCGGCGCGGTCGGCCCGTACGCCAGCGCGTCGCGCACGCCCGTCCACGCCGTCACCGGCGCGGGCGCGGCGAACCGGTGCTCGCCGAAGGGCGCTGCCGCGTACGGGATGCCCAGGAACACCGCGACCCCGTCGTCGACCCGCCCCCGCACGCGCCCGTCCCGCGTCGCGACCACGACCCCCACAGCCGTCTCCGTCATCCCCGCATTCTCCCGCCCCCAGCGAAAGGAAGGGCACCTTCTTAACGCTTTGCGTAGAAGAAGGTGCCCTTCCTAACCAGCCAGGTGCGCTACGCAGGCGGAACGTGCGGGCGCGGAGCAGGCCGCGGGAAAGGGGGCCGTGGCCGGGTGTGGTCGGCCACGGCCCGGTCACACGGCCGCGGCGGCGGCGCGGCCCGCCTGGCGGCCGGAGAAGATGCAGCCGCCGAGGAAAGTGCCCTCCAGCGACCGGTAGCCGTGCACGCCGCCGCCGCCGAACCCGGACACCTCGCCGGCCGCGTACACCCCGGGCAGCGGCGTGCCGTCGGCCCGCAGCACCCGGCCCTCCAGGTCGGTCTC
Organism: Catellatospora vulcania; assembly: GCF_009720385.1. GTDB lineage: Bacteria > Actinomycetota > Actinomycetes > Mycobacteriales > Micromonosporaceae > Catellatospora > Catellatospora vulcania. The sequence continues at coordinate 334,700 of NZ_ML769303.1, forward strand.
CAGCCCGCCGAGGGTCTTGCGGGTGAGGATGTTGAGCCGGACCGCGATCAGCGGCCCCGCCTTCGGGTCCAGCAGCCGGTGCGGCGTCGCGACCCGGATCAGCTTGTCCCCGCGGTAGTTGCGCGCCCCGCGGATCGCGGTGATCTGCAGATCCTTGGTGAACGTGTTGGTCAGCTCCCGGTCGCGCGCCTCGACCTGGCGCTGCACGTCGGCGAGGTCCAGCAGGTCCTCGCCGGTCAGCTTGTTCATGCCCGCGACCAGCTCGGCCAGGGTGTCCGCGACGACGAAGTCCGCCCCGTTGCGCTTGAACGCCTCGACCGGGCCGGGCGCGCCGGGCAGTGCCCGCTTGAGCACCTGCCGCACGCTCTTGCCGGTCAGGTCCGGGTTCTGCTCCGAGCCCGACAGCGCGAACTCCTTCTCGATGATCTTCTGGGTGAGCACGAACCAGGTGTACTCGTGCCCGGTGCCCATGATGTGCTCCAGCGTGCCGAGCGTGTCGAAGCCCGGGAACAGCGGCACCGGCAGCCGCTTGCCGGTCGCGTCCAGCCACATCGACGACGGGCCCGGCAGGATCCGGATGCCGTGCTTGTCCCAGATCGGGGCCCAGTTCTCGATGCCCTCGGTGTAGTGCCACATCCGGTCGCGGTTGATCAGGTTGCCGCCCGCGTCCTCGGTGATGCCCAGCATCCGGCCGTCGACGTGTGCGGGCACGCCGGACAGCAGCCGCTGCGGCGGGGTGCCCAGCCGCTCCGGCCAGTTGCGCCGCACCAGGTCGTGGTTGCCGCCGATGCCGCCGGAGGTCACGATCACCGCCTGCGCGCGGAAGGAGAAATCACCCACCTGGGTACGCGAACTCGCCTCGCCCCGCGCGGCCGAGCTGGGCTCCAGCACCGCGCCGCGTACGCCGTCGCACACCCCGGCGGTCAGCGTCAGCTCGTCGACCCGGTGCCGGAACGCGAGCGTGACCAGTCCCTTGTCCACCGCGGCGCGGACCCGGCGGATGAACGGGGCCAGCACCCCGGGCCCGGTGCCCCAGGTGATGTGGAAGCGCGGCACCGAGTTGCCGTGCCCGTCGGCGAGGTAGCCGCCCCGCTCGGCCCAGCCGACCACGGGGAAGAAGCGCACACCCTGCGCGTGCAGCCAGGACCGCTTCTCGCCGGCGGCGAAGTCCACGTAGGCCTGCGCCCAGCGGCGCGGCCAGGCGTCGCACTCGCGGTCGAACCCGGCGCTGCCCAGCCAGTCCTGCAGGGCCAGCTCGGGGGAGTCCTTGATGCCCATGCGCCGCTGCTCGGGCGTGTCGACCAGGAACAGGCCGCCGAACGACCAGAACGCCTGGCCGCCGAGCGACGCCTCGGGCTCCTGGTCGAGCAGGATGACGCGCTTGCCGGCGTCGGCCAGCTCGGCGGTGGCGACGAGCCCGGCCAGCCCGGCTCCGACCACGATGACGTCTGCGTCCACGCTGCCACTCTCCTGGATACACGGCGATGTGACCGGCAGCATAGCGAACGCGAAACTCTTTCGTTTAGCTCGCCACCCGCTCGCGGCGGGCTGCCGGATGATGACCCTCAACCCGGCAGGGCCCCGCCGCGTATTGGGGAGCGGAGGTGGCGGATGGACAGGTACGACGGTTTCCACGAGTTCGTGGTCGCCAGGGGCGGCGCGCTGTCGCGTACGGCGTTCCTGCTGACCGGGGAGCACCACGCGGCGGAGGACCTCGTGCAGTCGGCGCTGGCCAAGGCGGCGAGCCGCTGGCGGCAGATCGTGGAGTACGGGCAGCCCGAGGCGTACATCCGCCGCATCATGATCAATGAGCAGATCTCGTGGTGGCGCCGACGCCCGGCGCGGCCCGTGGCCGACCTGCCCGACCTGCCCGGTCCCGACGAGCCGCACCGGATCGTGGACCGGGTGGCGCTCGGCGAAGCGCTGGACACGCTCTCGCCCCGCCAGCGGGCGGTGGTCGTGCTCCGTTTCTACGAAGACCTGTCCGAGGCGGACACCGCAGCCGTGCTCGGCTGCTCGGTCGGCACCGTGAAGAGCCACACCCACCACGCGCTGGCCAACCTGCGGCGCGCCCTGCCGCTGTATGCCGAGCAGGCCGGCCAGTACGCCGACGCGCCCGCCGCCCTGGTAGCGGCACGCCGACGCCGCTCCCGCCGGGCGGCCGTGGTGGCGCTGGCCATCGTGCCGCTGCTGCTGACTGCCCTCTGGTATGCCGTGCGCGACCCCGCCGACGTGCCGCCGCCCGCGACGGTGCCGCCGTCGGTGAGCCCGGTGTCGCTGCCCCGGCTGCGTCCGCGTCCGGAGCAGCCGACCAGCGTCGGCAACCTGCCTGCGGATCGTGGCATCGGCGGCGCGTCGCTGCTGCTGGCGGGATCCAGTCCGGGCCTGGTGCAACTGGTCGGCGGCGACGGCGGTCTCTACCACCACTTCGTGCCCGCCGAACAGCTCCTCAACGCCCCGGCTCTGTCGCCGGACGGCCGGTGGCTCACCTGGACGACCGCACAGGCGACGATGGTGCGCGACCTGACCGACACCACGGTGCGCGAGCTACCACCCTCGTCCGGCGCGCCGTTCTGGTCACCCTCCGGCGGCTGGTTCCTCATCCCGGCCACGCCCACCCGGGGCGACCTGCTCTACCGCATGCCGGACTGGGCGGCTCACCCGCTCGCGCAGGCCGCACCGGAGCACATGACCTGGGCCGTGCTGGACAGCGGGGAGCTGCTGCGCTCCGCTCGGGCGGTGAGCCCCACCGCCGCCGCGTTCGTGCTGGCAGAGCCGTTCACCGGCGCGGTCCGCCAGATCAGGGTGGACGCTGCCGGGCTGCTCGGTGCGGGCGAATCCATCACCGCCCCCGCTGCGGTCCTGCCGACGCGGATCGACGTTCAGATCGGTGTCGGCGTGGCCGCCTTCCGGGTCGTCCGCGAGGAGCCGGTCGCCGGCACGTCCGTCGGGCAGTCCGTGATCGAATTCTCGACCGTGGACGGCCGGGTGCTGCGCCGCATCGACCTGGTGCCCGACATCGTCGCCTGGGTGCTCTGCTACCAGAGCGGTGATCTGCTGTGGACCGACGGCGTGAACCTGCGCCGCAGGCCGGCGGGTGCGGACCACGACGAGGTGGTGATGCCGCTCGACCCGAGCGCGGCAGTCCACCCGCCCGGCTGCCGGGAGGGCGGGCAGATCGCGGCGTGATCTTGCATGGTTCGGGTTCGCCAGGCCGTACGCGGACCGGCCACGTCCCCGCAACCGCCGGGATGAGGTCGTCATCGCCCTCAGCGGCGAGCACGAGATCACCCACACAGGTTGCCTGCGCGCGGCTACCCGCCGGGGATGACCTGACGGAAACCGAGCCACCCGGTGGCACGGTGCGGCCGGTCGCTGCCGTGCCTGACGTCTCGTTGCCCGCCGCGGATTGCCGCACGGTGACCTCCAACCCGTGAAGGGCGCGCTGCGTCATGGGGACGGAGGTGGCGCATGGACAGGTATGACGGGTTCCACGAGTTCGTCGTGGCGCGGGGCGGGGCGCTGTCGCGGACGGCTTTCCTGCTGACGGGGGAGCATCACGCGGCGGAGGATCTGGTCCAGTCCGCGCTGGCCAAGGCGGCGGTGCGGTGGCGCTGGCTGGTGGAGCACACGCAGCCGGAGGCGTACATCCGGCGCATCATGATCAACGAGCAGATCTCGTGGTGGCGCAAGCGGCCCGCACGCCCGGTCGCGCAGGTGCCCGAGCGGGCCGGTCCCGACGAGCCGGGCCGGGCTGTGGAGCGGATCGCGCTCGGGCGGGCCCTGGACACGCTCACCCCACGCCAGCGTGCGGTCATCGTGCTGCGTTTCTACGAGGATCTGTCCGAGGCGGACACCGCCGCGCTGATGGGCTGCTCCGTCGGCACCGTGAAGAGCCAGACCCACCTGGCGCTGGGTCACCTCCGGCGGGCGTTGCCGCTCTTCGCCGACCGGGCGGGGGAGTACGCCGATGCAGATGCCGCCCTGGCCCTGGCGCGACGCCGCCGGACCGGCCGGGCGGTCACCGCCGTGCTGGTGGCTGTGCCGATGCTGGTCGGCCTGCTCTGGTTCGCCTCGCGCGGCCCCGACACGGTGCCTCCTCCGGTGACCAGCACGCCATCTGGCATCCCGGCCCCGGTCAAGCCGTTACCCGCGCTGCCGTCCCGGCTCGATCCGAACACGCGGAGCGAGCCGCTGCCCGACGACCGCGGCCCCGGCCCGGCGGTGCTGCAGGTCCATGACGACCAGACATCGGCAGGGCCCCGGGCGTCGCTGGTCATGGTCGACGGCCGCCACTACTCGGTTCCCGCGCCCGAATCGGGTTTCGTCAGCGCGCCCTCGCTGTCGCCGGACGGGCGCTGGCTCACCTGGTCGACGCGTACGGCGACGACGGTGCGCGACCTCACCGGCACGCAGATACGCGAGCTGCCCGCCACGCTGACCGCACCGCTCTGGTCGCCCGGCGGCGACTGGTTCCTGCTGCCGGCGCGGGCGGGCACCGGCGAGACGCTATATCACCTGCCTGACTGGACGGCCCGTGACCTTCCTGCCGTGCCATGGGACCGGGCGACCAAGGTCGTGCTGGACAGCGGCGAGCTGCTGCGGTCGGCAGGCAGCCCCACGACGACCTCCGTCCCGCTGGAGGTGGTGGACCCGTCGACGGGTGCCGTCCGCGCGATCACCGTCGACGCGACCGGCCGGATCGAGACCGGTGAGTCGATGCGCAGCTGGTCAATCCTCGCCGCCCCCGGTGACACGGCCGGGGTCGAGGTGCTGGGCGCAGGTGGGTCGGCCGAGGTGACGGACGTGCTCCAGTTCTCGACGGTCGACGGCCTGGTGCTGCGCCGGATCTCGCTGCCGAAGCGTCACCTGGGGTTCCCGCTCTGCTTCCGGGGTACGGATCTGCTGTGGACGGACTTGGCGACCATCCGCCGGGCGCCCGCGCCAAAGGACCTCGAACTCCTGATGCAGCTCGACGATCCGATGCACGTCGTGGAGCCCGCGGGATGCCGACGTTCCACGCAGCTCAGCTCGCTCGGTTCCTGACTCCGCCGGGCCGCCTTCCGCAACCGCGCGGGGCGGCCCGGCGGCGACCGGGTGGAGGTGCGTCCCCTCCTCGCTGAGCCGCGGCCTGCCAGAATGGCGGCATGAGTGGATCTCTGCCGATCATCGACCTGTCCGCGGATCGCGCCGTCGTGGCGGCGGGGATCCGGGCGGCCTGCCGCGACAGCGGGTTCTTCTACCTGACCGGGCACGGCGTCCCGGACGAGCTGCTCAAGCGGCTCGACGCGGCGTCGCGGGAGTTCTTCGCGCTGCCCGAGGACGAGAAGACGGAGATCGCGATGGCCCGCGGCGGCCGGGCCTGGCGTGGCTTCTTCCCGGTCGGCGGCGAGCTGACCTCCGGGCGGCCGGACCTCAAGGAGGGTCTGTACTTCGGTGCGGAGCTGCCCGCCGACGATCCTCGGGTGCTGGCGGGGCTCCCGCTGCACGGCGCCAACCTGTATCCGCGTCAGGTGCCCGAGCTGGCCGCGGTGGTGCCGGCGTACCTGGCCGCGCTGACCGCGGTGGCGCAAGAGGTGATGCGCGGCGTCGCGGTGAGCCTGGACCTGCCCGAGGACTACTTCGCGAGCGGGTACACCGCCGACCCGACGGTCCTGTTCCGGGTCTTCCACTACCCTCCGTCGCCGGCCGGGGACGACGGCTGGGGCGTCGGCGAGCACACCGACTACGGCCTGCTCACCCTGCTGGCCCAGGACGACAACGGCGGTCTTCAGGTGCGCACGCCCGGCGGCTGGGTCGACGCGCCGCCGGTGCCTGGCACGTTCGTCTGCAACATCGGCGACATGCTCGACCGGCTCACCGGCGGGTACTACCGCTCGACCCCGCACCGGGTACGCAACGTCAGCGGCAACGAGCGGCTGTCGTTCCCGTTCTTCTTCGATCCGGACTTCTCGGCGGCGGTGCCGCCGCTGCCCGGCCGGGCGCGCGAGGGCGCGGACGGCCACCCCCGCTGGGACGGCCAGGACCTGCGCGTCTTCACCGGAACCTACGGCGACTACCTGCTCGGCAAGGTCGGGAAGGTGTTTCCCGAACTGCGCGGCGAGGTCCTGTGACCGTCTCTTCGCCCAACGGTGGACATTCTGTTCACCATCAGGACAACCACCGTCCATCTCGGCGGGAAAGGGTCGGGTGATCGGCTCACCGACCGCTGGAGATGACGTTGACCGCTCGGTTCGAGTTCTACGAGCGGGCGAGCGCCGGCGTCACCTGGCGGCTGCTGTCCAGCAACAACCGTGATCTCGGACGGTCGGGTGTGGGCTTCCCCGACGTCGACGCCTGCCTGCGCGCCGTGGACGAGGTGCGCGCCGCGGCGACCGAGGCCGAACCGGTGATCCACCGGGTGAGCCGGCTCGCCTGGGCGTGGCGGCTGGAGGCCGGGCCGAGTGCGGTCGCCGTCGCCAGCCGTGCCTACCAGCGCCGGGTGCAGGCCCAGACGGCCTGCGACCTCTTCCTCCGCCTGGCCGCCGAAGCCCCCGTCAACACCGACGTCCGCCAAACCCGCAACTGACCCACCACCGGGGCTCCCACCTGCCGCAACTCTTAAAGAGTCGCGGCCACAGGCGCCCGCCGAAGCCGCAACTGTTTAAGAGTTGCGGCAGGGGCGCGGCGTGGGCGCGGCGTGGGCGCGGCGTGGGCGCGGCAGGGGCGCGGCGGGTCAGTCGTGGGAGCCGCGGCGGAGTTGTTTGATGGCGGAGCGGTGTTTTTTCGACTGCAGGCGGCGCTGTTTGGCGCCTTTGCTCATCTTGGTGGGGCGGCGGGGCGGCGGCGGGGGCGCGAGCGCGTCGCGCAGCAGGCCGGCGAGGCGTTCGCGGGCGGCCTCGCGGTTGGACAGCTGGGCGCGGTGTTCGCTGGCGGCGACGGTCAGCACGCCCGCGGTGAGCCGGTTGCCCAGCCGTTCGAGGATGCGCAGCCGGAGCTCGTCGGACAGGCTGTGGGAGCGCTCCACGTCGAATGACAGCTCCACCCGGCTGTCGGTGGTGTTGACTCCCTGCCCGCCCGGCCCGGAGCTACGCGAGAAGCGTTCACGCAGCTCGCTGTCCGGTATCACGAGCTCATCAGTGATCTTCAGGTCCTCGGCCACGGTGCTGCGCACCCCCTTCCGGTGTCTTTTCGTGCCCGCCGATCATGCCGTACGGAGAGCGCGTTCACGGCACGGTTTTCCGCACCGACCAGTCTAGCCATCGATGGCAGACGAAGTTGCTTAAGCGGTTTTCATGGTCCACGTCACAGGATCGTCACGAGAATGACCTCCTATTGACACGTTGGGAGCGCACCCATACCGTGTGTGCACTTATCCGGTTCAGTAGACGCTTCGCTATCTCTGGGAGCGCTCCAAGTTGTTTCGGAGGACGTACATGCGACTGCACAGGTCCGGCTGGGTCGTGGCGACCGCGCTGATCGCGGTCGGCGCGCTCACCCTCGCCGGTTGCAAGGGCGGTGACAGCGGCGAGCCGTCGAAGCCCGGCGGCCCGGTCGAGCTGAAGATCGCCTTCTGGGGCGATTTCGGCCTCGACGAGCTCAAGGCCAAATACGAGGCCGCCAACCCGAACGTGAAGATCGTCCTCAACTCGGGCGAGTACAACGCCCAGCACGAGGACCTGCAGAAGAAGCTGATCGCCGGCTCCGGCGCCCCGGACATCGCCGCGATCGACGAGGGCTTCATCGTCAGCTTCCGCAGCCAGGCAGACAAGTTCGTGAACCTGCTGGACAAGGGCGCCAGCAAGTACCAGGACAAGTACCTGGGCTGGAAGTGGAAGCAGTCGCTGTCGGCCGACGGCAAGACGCAGATCGGGCTCGGCACCGATGTCGGCGGCCTGGCCATGTGCTACCGCACCGACCTGTTCAAGGCCGCGGGCCTGCCGGTCGAGCGGGACAAGGTGTCCGCCCTGTGGCCGACCTGGGACGACTTCATCAAGACCGGCCAGGACTACACGGCCAAGTCGAAGAAGAAGTTCGTCGACAACGCCACCAACCTGTTCAACCCGATCCTGGGCCAGCAGCCGGTCGGCTTCTACGACGAGTCCGAGACGCTGAAGATGGACGGCGGCCCGAAGGCCGCGTTCGACCTCACGGTCAAGGCCGTCGGCGCCGGCCTGTCGGCCAACCTGCCGGCCTTCTCGCCCGAGTGGAACGCCGGCTTCGTCAAGGGTGACTTCGCGGTGCTGGCCTGCCCGGCGTGGATGCAGGGCCACATCAAGAACACCGCGCCGGACACCGCCGGCAAGTGGGACGTCGCGGCCATCCCGGGTGGCGGCGGCAACTGGGGCGGCTCGTTCCTGACCGTGCCGAAGCAGGGCAAGAACGTCGACGAGGCGTACAAGCTGCTGGAGTGGCTGGTGCAGCCGGAGCAGCAGATCGAGATCTTCAAGAAGGTCGGCAACCTGCCCTCGCAGCCGGCCCTCTACAAGGACCCCGCGATCGCCGACTTCAAGAACCCGTTCTTCAGCGACGCCCCGGTCGGCCAGATCTTCAGCAAGACCGCCGAGGTGCTGACCCCGCAGTACCTGGGCAAGAAGAACGGCCCGACCCGGGTCGCGGTCGAGAACGTCATCAACTCCGTCCAGGCCGGCACCACCAAGCCCGCCGACGCCTGGGCGCAAGCCGTGAAGGAAGCCGAGAAGGCCGCCAAGGCCTGATCGCGCACGCGCGTTGCAGTGGGGATCAGAAGGGGTGGGCGTCTCCCTACGGCGTCCACCCCTTCGCCCGCCGCGACGGAACCTGGCCCGCCATGGCGCTCGCCACGTTCCGCATCATATCGACCATCCTCGGTAAACGGAGGTAATCGTGCGCGGGCTATCGCACCGGCTGCACCGATTCGACGTGAAGCAGATGCCTTACGTCCTGATCGCACCGTTCTTCATCCTCTTCGCGATCTTCGGGTTGTTCCCGCTGATCTTCAACGGCGTGGTGGCCCTGCGCACCTGGCGGCTGGACGACCCGGCCCAGGACGGCTGGGCCGGGCTGGCCAACTTCGAGAAACTGCTGACCGACGAGGACTTCTGGAACGCGCTCTACAACACCTTCGGCATCTTCGTGCTGTCCACGGTGCCGCAGCTGTTCCTCGCCCTGTGTGTCGCGTTCCTGCTCAACCGCAGGCTGCGCGGGCAGACCTGGTTCCGGGTCAGCATGCTGCTGCCGTACATCACCCCGCTGACCGCGTCCACGCTGGTCTTCCTGGTGGTGTTCGGGCGCGACTACGGCGTGGCCAACTGGGTGCTGTCCGTCTTCGGCATGGACGACCCGATCGACTGGCGCGCGGGCAAGCTGCAGTCCTGGGTCGCCATCGCCACGATGGTCAACTGGAAGTGGATCGGCTACAACGCGCTGCTGTACCTGTCGGCGATGCAGACCATCCCGCGTGACATCTACGAGGCGTCCGCGCTGGACGGCGCGACGTCGTGGAAGCAGCTGTGGCGGATCACCGTGCCGATGATCCTGCCTGTCGTGATCTTCACGGTGGTGCTGTCCACCATCGGCGGCCTGCAGCTGTTCACCGAGCCGATGCTGCTCGACGCGAACCCGGCCTCGGCCAGCGGCGGCTCCAACGGCGAGTGGCAGACCATCGCCCAGCTCATCTACAAGGTCGGCTGGAAGAACCTCAACCTGGGCTACGCCGCGGCGATGTCCTGGGCCCTGTTCCTGATCATCGTGGTCGTCGCGGTCGTCAACACCCTGGTGACCAACCGGCTCGGAGGAGGAAAGCGGTGACCACCACCACCGACACCCACGTCGCGGCCCCGCCCGGCGCAGACCCCGGCCAGGCGCCGCGCCACAAGGTGAGGCCGTCCATGTCGGGCCGCGCGCCCCAGGACACCCCGGCCGGCAAGTGGACCTACATCCTGCTCGGGCTCACCTTCCTGCTGTCGATCTACCCGATCTACTGGATGTTCGTCATCGCGACGAGCACCGACGCGGCGCTGGCCGAGATCCCGCCGAAGTTCCTGCCGGGCGGCGAGTTCGCCAGGAACCTCGCCGAGGTCTTCTCGCTGCAGGACGTGTACTTCGCCGAGTCCCTGGTCAACAGTGTGATCGTGTCCACCGTGATCACGGTCTCGGTGCTGTTCTTCTGCTCGGTGGCCGGGTTCGCGTTCGCCAAGCTGCGCTTCCGGGGCAGCCGGATTCTGATGGTGATGGTCATCCTCACCCTCACCGTGCCCAACCAGCTCGGCATCGTCGCCCTGTACATCCTGATGGGCTACCTGCCCGGTGAGGGCGGCTGGAACGGCAGCCTGCTCGCGGTCATCGTGCCCGGCCTGGTCAGCGCGTTCGGCGTGTTCTACATGCGGCAGTTCATCCTCGGCGCGGTGCCCGACGAGCTGATCGAGTCGGGGCGCGTCGACGGCGCGACCACGATGCGCATCTACTGGAGCATCGTGCTGCCCGCAGTCCGGCCCGCGCTGGCCGTGCTGGGCCTGCTCACCTTCGTCGGCAGCTGGAACGACTTCCAGTGGCCGCTGATCACGCTGGGCGGCACGGACTACCCGACCTCGATGGTCGCGTTGTTCGACCTGGCCAGCGGTAATTATGTGCTGTACCGGCGGGTGCTCGCCGGCGCGTTCGTGGCTACCGTGCCACTGATCATCTTGTTGTTCGTCGGGGGCAGGCAGATCGTCCGCGGCATCATGGAGGGTGCGGTCAAATCGTGATGATGGCGTCTCGGTCCCGAAGCATGGTCCAGCTCCACCACGGCTGGGTGGTGTCGGCGCGCAACACGCCGGTGCCGGTCAGCCGGGTGCCGGCGGCCGTGCCCGGGTGCGTGCACACCGACCTGCTGGCAGCCGGTCTCATTCCCGATCCTTTCCTGGACGCGAACGAGAACGAGCTGAGCTGGATCGGGCGCACCCGGTGGACGTACGAGACCAGTTTCCAATGGTCCGGCCCGGTCGACGACCGGATCGACCTGGTGTGCGCGGGGCTGGACACCGTCGCCACCATCTCCCTCAACGGCACCGAGGTCGGGCGCACCGCGAACATGCACCGCGGCTACCGCTTCGACCTGCGCTCGGCGCTCACCCCCGGCCGCAACGACCTGCGCATCACCTTCGACTCGCCGTACGAGTACACGGCGGCGATGGCGCGGCAGGTCGGCTCCCGGCCGGGGGCCTACGACGAGCCGTACAACCTGATCCGCAAGATGGCCTGCAACTTCGGCTGGGACTGGGGCCCGACCGTGGTCACCGCCGGCATCTGGCAGCCGATCGGCCTGCACAGCTGGTCGACGGCGCGGCTGGCGCAGGTGCGCCCGCAGATCTCCGTGGACGGCACGACCGGGGTGGTGGACGTGCACGTCGACGTGGAGCGGGCGTCCACCGAGTCGCTGCACGTCACCGTCGAGGTCGGCGGTGTGGTCGGGGTGGCCTCCATCGGCGCCGGCAGCATCAGCGCCACGCTGCGGCTGTCCGTGCCGGACGTGCGGCGCTGGTGGCCGCGCGGCCACGGCGAGCAGCCGCTCTACCCGCTGCGCGTGGTGCTGGCCACCGAGGGCGGGCGTGAGCTGGACCGGTGGGAGCGCCGGGTCGGCTTCCGCACGGTGCGCGTCGACACCACCCCGGACGAGCACGGCACGCCGTACACGGTGGTGGTCAACGACAAGCCGGTGTTCGTGAAGGGGGTCAACTGGATCCCCGACGACGCGTTCGTCACCCGGATCACCCGGGAGCGGCTGGCCGAGCGTTTCCGCCAGGCCTGCGACGCGAACATCAACTACCTGCGGGTATGGGGCGGCGGCCGCTACGAGTCGGAGGACTTCTACGAACTCGCCGACGAACTGGGCCTGATGGTCGGGCAGGACTTCCTGTTCGCCTGCGCGGCGTACCCGGAGGAGGAGCCGTTCGCGGCCGAGGTGGCGGCCGAGGCACGCGAGCACGTGGTGCGCCTGGCGTCCCACCCCAGCCTGGTGACCTGGACCGGCAACAACGAGAACATCTGGGGCTTCGCCGACTGGGGCTGGCCGGAGCAGCTCCACGGGCGCAGCTGGGGCGCGGGCTTCTACCACGAGCTGCTGCCGTCCATCGTGGCCGAACTGGACCCGACCCGGCCGTACTGGCCGGGCAGCCCCTGGTCGGGCACGCCGGACATCCACCCGAACGATCCGGCGCACGGCACCATGCACATCTGGGACGTGTGGAACCAGATCGACTACATCCACTACCGGGACTACATCCCCCGGTTCTGCGCCGAGTTCGGGTTCCAGGCGCCGCCGGCGTACGCGACGCTGCGCCGGGCGCTGCACGACGAGCCGCTGGCCAGCGACTCGCCCGGTATGCGCCACCATCAGAAGGCCGCCGACGGCGACCTGAAGCTGCGGCGCGGGCTGGACGCGCACCTGCCCGAGCCGCAGGGTTTCGACGACTGGCACTACCTCACGCAGGTCAACCAGGCCCGCGCGATCCGGCTGGCCGTCGAGCATTTCCGTTCGCACCAGCCCGTCTGCATGGGCGCGATCGTCTGGCAGCTCAACGACTGCTGGCCGGTGACGTCCTGGGCGGCGATCGACGGCGACGGGCGGCGCAAGCCGCTGTGGCACGCGCTGCGTGACGCGTACGCCGACCGGCTGCTCACGATCCAGCCGCGCGACGGCGGTCTCGTCCTGGTCGCGTCCAACGACACCGACCAGCCGTGGCCGTCCGAGGCGACCGTGACCAGTCACGATCTCAGCGGCAAGGTGCTGGCGGCGATCACGGTCGCCCTCGACGTCGCGCCGCGCTCGGTGGTGCTGACGCCGATCCCGGACGGCGTCGCGCTGCCCGAGGAACCCCGGTCCGAGCTGCTCCGGGCCGTCGCCGGCGAGCAGCAGGCCTGGTGGTTCCACGCCGAGGACCGTGAGATCGACTACCCGGTCGCGCGGTACGAGACGACCGTCGCACCCACCGCCGACGGCTACGAGGTCACCGTCACCGCCGGGACCATCCTGCGCGACCTGTCCCTGTTCCCCGACCGGCTAGACCCGGCCGCCACCGTCGACCAGGCCCTGGTCACGCTGCTGCCCGGCGAGTCGGTCACCTTCACCGTGCACACCACCGCCCGCCTCGACGCCACCGCTCTGGCCGCCCAGCCGGTGCTCCGCTGCGTCAACGACATCCCCTAGCACCACCATCGGGATCTCTACGGCCGGTGATCGCCCAGGCGTCACCGGCCGTAGAGATCCCGGATCTCCGGCAAGGCCCATCCCTTCCACGGATGCCGACCGGCCACCACGACCCGCCCGACGCCGTCCCGCCGCACCACCGGCGGCGTGCGGGCGGGCGGCTCGGGCCGGCGGCGAAAGGAGCACGCACATGAACAGACGGATCCTGGCGGTCGCCGCCGGGGCGCTGATCCTGCTGCTCGGCACCGGCAGCGGCAGCGCCGCCGCGGCCGGTCAACCCGCCCCCGACGGGTTCGTGACCCGTCACGGCAGCGATCTCCAACTCAACGGCAAGCCGTTCCGGTTCGCCGGGACGAACAACTACTACCTGATCTACTCGTCGCAGGCGATGGTCGACGACGTGTTCGCCCGCGCCGAGGGGGCGGATCTCACCGTCCTGCGCAGCTGGGGCTGGCTCGACATCGGCAACCAGGACGACTCCGGTTCGGTGTCGGGCAAGAAGAACGGCGTCTACCTGCAGTACTGGGACGGCACGCGGCCGGCGTACAACGACGGGCCGGACGGACTGCAGCGGCTGGACTACGTGCTGTGGAAGGCCGGGCAGACCGGGATCAAGCTGGTCATCCCGTTCACCAACAACTGGTCCGACTTCGGCGGCATCGACCAGTACGTGCGCTGGGCCGGGGCCGACAACCACGACGACTTCTACACCGACCCGGTCATCAAGGGCTGGTTCAAGGACTGGATCAGCCACCTGCTGAACCGGGTGAACCCGCTGACCGGGCTGGCGTACAAGGACGACCCGGCGGTGATGCTGTGGGAGCTGGGCAACGAGCCGCGGTGCAAGGGCTCCGGCCTCTACCCGCCGTCGGCCTCGTGCACCCCGGCCACGCTCACCGCCTGGGCCGACGAGATGACCCGCCACGTCAAGAGCGTCGACCGCCGGCACCTGGTCGGCGTCGGCGACGAGGGCTTCTACTGCGACGACCCGGCCTCGGCGGACTGGACCACCAACTGCGGCGAGGGCGTCGACTCGGTCGCGCTCGGCAAACTGCCCGCCGTCGACGTGGTCTCGTTCCACCTCTACCCGGACGGCTGGGGCAACAAGACGGCCCAGTGGGGCGCCGACTGGATCAAGCGGCACAACCGCGACGCCAAGCGGGCGACCAAGCCGTCCGTGATGGGTGAGTTCGGCTGGCGCGACAAGGCCACCCGCAACCCCGTCTACCAGCAGTGGACCGAAGCCGCCGCGAGCGACGGCGGGGACGGCTTCCTCTACTGGATGCTCAACGGCATCCAGGACGACGGCACCATGTACCCGGACTACGACGGCTTCACCGTGGCGTGCCCGACGCCGGTCTGCCAGACCATCACCAACGCCGGGACGATCATCAGCAGCGGGCGGCGCACCTTCCCGCCCGTCGCCGACCATGACGGCGCGGTGGTGCCGTTCGGGACCACGGCCGTGCTCAGCCCGGCGGCCAACGACATCGCGTACCAGACACACGTGCGGCCCGACCGGATCGACCTGGACCCGGCGGCGGACGGTCGGCAGACCGGCGCGACCGTGCCCGGCGGCACGTTCACCCTGGCCACCTCCGGCCAGCTCACGTTCACGCCGACCGAGGGCTTCACCGGCAAGGCGGCGGTCACGTACACGATCCGCGACACCGCGGCCCGCCTGTCCAACGCGGCCACCGTCACGGTCACCGTGCTGCCCGATCCGACCGCCGCCATCCCGCTGGCCTCCTGGGAGACCGGCGTGGACGGCTGGGCGCCCGGCAGCTGGCAGGCCAACGCGGGCACGCTCAGCCCGCAGTCGGACTTCCACACCGACGGCACCGCCGGCCTGCACGCCGACGCCGTCGACGGCGGCTGGTTCGGCGTCAGCTTCCCGGCCCCCGTGGACCTGTCGGGCAAGTCCTACGTCAAGTTCGACCTCCGCACCGCCGCGGCCGGCACGTCCACCAGCATCGTCCTGCAGACCGGGCCGTCCTGGACCTGGTGCCAGGGCCCGTTCAACTGGGTCAACCAGAACACGGCCCTGGCCACGGTCGAGGTCGACCTGAACACCGGCCTGTCCTGCGACCCGTCCTCGCTGAACGAGGTCCACGCCGTCTACCTCTGGCTCAGCCCCGGCTCCTTCGACCTCGACAACCTCCGCGCCGAGTGAAAGGAAGGCGCCCTTCCTGACCGTCGACCGGGAGTGATCGCTGTTTCGTGTCAGAACCTGTGGTCAGACCGCAGTTTCCGACACGAAACAGCGATCATCACCACCGGCGCGCGGGCGAAACCGGGCCGGGCCGGGCCGGGCTAGGCGGCCACCGGGAGGGTGATGGTGTGGTTGGTGTGGGTGACTTTGGCGTGGAGGTAGCGGAGGTTGTCCGGGGCGGCGTGCACGGCGGTGGGGACCACGTGGGCCACCTCGACGCCGTGGTCGCGCAGCTGGCTGGGCTTGTCCGGGTTGTTGGTGAGCAGGTCGATGCGGGGCACGCCGAGGGCGGCCAGCATCTGCGCGGCGGCGGTGTAGTCCCGCTCGTCGTCGCCGAACCCGAGCGCCCGGTTCGCGGCGTACGTGTCCAGGCCCGAGTCCTGTAGCGCGTACGCGTCGAGCTTGGCGTACAGGCCGATGCCCCGGCCCTCCTGGCGCAGGTAGAGCAGGTAGCCGCCGTGCTCGGTGATGCGCTGGACGGCTTCGCGCAGCTGCGGGCCGCAGTCGCAGCGGGCCGAGCCGAAGACGTCGCCGGTCATGCACTCGGAGTGGGCCCGCACCAGGGGCGTGGCCGCCTGCTCGAAGCCGCCGAGGCCGAGCGCCAGGTGCTCCAGGCCGTCGGACAGGCCGGTGAAGGTGAAGACCTCGGCGGTGGTGGCGGACCCGTCGGGGAAGCGCAGCGGAACGGTCACCCTCGTGCGTACACCCAGCTGCTCGGTCATGGCTCACCAGTCTCGTCGTCGGAACGTGCCCGTTCAGGTAACGCGCGCGTTGCTACTAGGTTGTTGAAGCATCAAGAACTCTGTGAAATTCCCTCACCTCCCTCTGTGCGCTACGCCACACGCCGCGTAACATCCGCAGCCATGACCGTCTCGCCCCCCGCATCCTCCGAGGTCACCGCCCCTGACCAGGACCAGCCGCTGACCGGTGGCGTGCGCGCCGGGTACGCGCTGGGCTCGCTGGCCACCGGGGCTTTCGGCACCGTGCCCGGCCTGCTGCTGCTGCCGTACCTCACCGACAACCTCGGCGTCGCCGCGGGCCTGGCGGGCCTGCTGGTGCTCGTGCCGAAGGCGTGGGACGTGCTGATCAACCCGGTCGCGGGCCGGATCTCCGACCGCACCGTGTCCCGCTGGGGCGCGCGGCGGCCGTACCTGCTGTTCGGCGGCCTCGCCGTGGCGGTGCTGTTCGCGTTGATGTTCGCCGGGCCGTTCGGGGCCGGGTCCGGGGCGGCGATCTACGTCGCGGTCGCGTTCCTCGCCACCGCCACCGCGTACGCGTTCTTCCAGGTGCCGTACGTGGCGATGCCCGCGGAGATGACCGACGACTACAGCGAGCGCACCCGCCTGATGACCTGGCGGGTCGCCGTGCTGGCGGTGGCGATCCTGGTCTCCGGCGCGGTCGCGCCGATCGTGGTGCAGGCCGGGGGCGGGGGCGTGCCCGGACACCGCTGGATGGGCGTGTTCGTCGCCGCGCTGATCGTGGTCGGCGCGCTGGGCTCGTTCTTCGGCACCCGGCGAGCGCCGGTCGGGCGGGTCACCGAGAGCGAGCCGACGCTGCGCGCGCAGCTCGCCGTGGTACGCCGGAACAAGCCGTTCACCGTGCTGCTGACCGTGTTCGTGGTGCAGTCGATCGGCGTCGCGACGATGCTGGCCGGGGTCAAGTACGTGGCCGACCACGTGCTGGAGCGCCCCGAGGACGGCCCGACGCTGCTGTTCGCCTGCTTCGTCGGCCCGGCGCTGCTGGTCATGCCGCTGTGGAGCCGCGTCGGCGCGCGAGTTGGCAAGACCAAGGCGCTGACGCTGGCTTCGGTGCTGCTGGCGGGCGGCGCGCTGGCGCTGATCGTGGCGGGCTCCGTGCCGCCGGTGGTCGCGTACGTGATCACGGGCGTGATCGGCGTCGGCTACGCGGGCCAGCAGGTCTTCGCGATGGCGATGCTGCCCGACTGCGTGGCGTACGACGCCGCCCGCACCGGCCGCCGCCAGGCCGGCGTGTTCACCGGCCTGTGGACGGCGGGGGAGACGTTCGGCCTCGCGCTCGGCCCCGGCCTCTACGCGCTGGTGCTCCAGCTTTCCGGCTACACCTCGTCGGCGAGCGGGGCTGCGGCCCAGTCCGACGGCGCGAAGCTCGGCGTGCTGCTCGGCTTCAGCCTCGTGCCCGCGCTGCTGGTCGGCCCGGTGACGCTGCTGCTGCGCCGCTACGACCTGACCCCGGAGCGCCTGGCATCCGTGCAGGTCGAGACAGGTACGGTGGCCCGATGATCGACGCACTTCCGCCCCAGGGCGTCCCCGCCGACCAGGTGCTCGCCGAGCTGCGCGGGATGCGCGCGGCCGACCTGCCCACGCACGGCGGGCGGCTGTTCGCCTACGTGTACGACCCGGCCAAGGCAGGGCTGGACGAGCTGGCGATGTCCGCCTATGCGCTGTCCGCCCACGTGAACGGCCTGGACCCGACGGCGTTCCCGTCCCTGCTGGCCACCGAGAACGCGCTGGTCGCCGCCGCGGCCCGGGTGCTCGGGGCGGGCCCCGGCACGGCCGCGCCGGACGTGGTCGGCTCGGTCACCAGTGGCGGCACCGAGTCGCTGATCCTGGCCGTGAAGACGGCCCGCGACGCGCACCCGGAGATCACCTCGCCGCGCCTGGTCGCCCCGTCGACCGCGCACGCGGCGTTCGCCAAGGCGGCGCACTACCTGGGCTTGGCGCTGGACCTGGTGCCGGTCGACCCGGAGACGTTCACGCCGGACCCGGCCGCGATCGCCGCCGCGATCACCGCGGACACGGTGCTGGTCGCGTGCTCCGCGCCGTCGTACGCGCAGGGGGTCGTCGACCCGGTCGAGCAGATCGCGGCGATCGCCGCCGAGCGGGGCGTGCGCTGCCACGTGGACGCGTGTTTCGGCGGCTGGGCGCTGCCGTTCCTGCGCCGGGTCGGGGTCGCGGTGCCCGCGTTCGACTTCAGCCTGCCGGGTGTGACGAGCATGTCGGTGGACCTGCACAAGTACGCGTACACCCCCAAGGGTGTGTCGGTGCTGCTGCACCGCGACGCCGGGCTGCGCCGCCCGCAGTACTTCGCGTTCGCCGACTGGCCCGGCTACACCATGGTCAACCCGGTGATCTCCTCGACGCGCTCCGGCGGCCCGATCGCGGCGGCGTTCGCCACGCTGCGCCACGTCGGCGACGAGGGCTACCTGGAGCTGGCCCGGCAGACCCGCGACGCCGTCGCCGGGCTGGCCAAGGCGGTGTCCGAGGTGGACGGGCTGCGGCTGCTCGCCCCGGCCGACTTCACGGTCGTGTGCCTGACCTCGGACGATCCGGGGCTGGACCTGTTCGTGCTCGCCGACGAGCTGGCCGCGCGGGGCTGGCACACCCAGCCGCAGCTGCCGTACGCCGGCATCCCGGCCAGCATCCACCTGACCGTGACCGCGTCCGTGCTCCCGCAGGTGCCCCAGTTCGGCCCGGCCCTGGCCGAGTCGGCCGCCGCCGCCCGCACCCACGGCCCGGTCGAGCTGCCCGCCGAGCTCCTGGCGATGGCCGCCCACCTCCCGCCGGACCAGCTCACCGCCGAGATGGTCGCGGGCCTGGCCGACACCTTCGGCCTCACCGGCGGCGAACCCGGCACGGCCCCCCGGATGGCCGTCGTCAACGCCGTCCTCGCCGCCGCCCCACCCCGCCTGCGCGAACGCCTCCTGGTCGAGTTCGTCAGCCTGCTGCAGCGTCCGTCGTGGTAGCGGTGGAACAGTGATCGCCGTTTCGTGTCAGAAACTGTGGTCTGACCAGACCTTCTGACACGAAACGGCGATCATGCCGCGTCGCGGCGGCTACTTGCGCAGGAGGCAGGTGAGGCGGGCGGTGCAGATGCGGTTGTCGTCCTCGTCGGTGATGACGATTTCGTAGGTGACGATGGTGCCGCCGCGGTGCAGCGGGGTGGCCACGCCGGTGACCAGGCCGGAGCGGGCGGCTCGGTGGTGGGTGGCGCTGATGTCCACGCCGACGGCGTACGGGCGGCCGATGGTCGAGCCGTGCAGGGTCGCCCCGATCGAGCCGAGGGTCTCGGCCAGCACGCAGGACGCGCCGCCGTGCAGCAGGCCGAAGGGCTGGGTGTTGCCGTCCACCGGCATCGTGGCGACCAGCCGCTCCGGGGTCGCCTCCAGCAGCTTGATGCCCATGCGCTCGGCCAGCGCGCCCTGCATGGTCGTGTCGTAAGTCATCTCCACCCGCCGCACGTTACCCGCCGGTCAACCCGGCGGGCAGGGGCCCGGAGACGGTTCCGGGGAACCCGCGGCCTCCGGGGGAGCGGAGGGTGCGGATTCCCCAGAAACAGGCTGGGCGCGGTGAACCGCGGTCAGGGGGTGTTGCCGCGGTAGTGGCCCAGCGTGGCGATTCCGACGATCCAGCCCACGAACAGGCCGTAGATGGCGCCGGAACCGGCCGCCTGGAAGGCGCCCAGCAGCGAGGCGTCCGAGCGGATGAAGGCGGTCAGCAGACCCGCCACCGCACCCGCGAAGATGTACCCCGACCAGCCGGCCAGCAGCTGGCTGAAGCTGCCGCGGGCGCGTCCCAGTTGAGCGTTGGTCGTCAGGGCCAGGAACACGGCCGTCAATACGATGAGAAGGATCGCCTTGAGGTCGGCGGCGAGCACGTCCTGCACCGAGCTGTCTGCGTCGAAGCTCCAGGCAGGCCACGTCAGCAGCTTGAGGAACCAGCCACCGGCGGTGTTGGTGTTGGCGTTGTCGTTCGCCCAGTCGACGTAGACGGGGCTGCCGAACACCAGCACGAGAATGAGTGCGGCGAGAACGCCCGCACCGGTCGTGGTGCGGTATCGCGATGCGGCAAGTACCATGGCGCCTCGATTGCCGAGGGCCACGGTCAGTAAACATGTGTGTCCGGTGTGTACTGAATAATCCTTCGTGACCCGGGCGCACAGCGGACGTGCGCCCGGCTCTCAGGAGATCAGGGAGTGGTACGCCGCGGCTGGACCGCCTGCGTGTGGCGCTTGGCCGACATCCTCGCGGCCAGCCATACGAAGAACATGGCCAGTGCGAGCTGGATGATGTGCCTGATCCAGTCGATGCCTCGGGTCTCGCCGACGCCTAGCCAGTCGGCGATGATGCCACCCAGTGTCGCGGCCAGGATGCCCACCAGCACCGTCGTCAGCGCGGAGATGTTCTGACGCCCGGGCAGCAGCAGCCGGCCCAGGTATCCGACGATCGCGCCGCCGATGATGCCCCAGAGGATCGTCCCGATCATGTACGCCTCCCGTGATCATGACTGCTACGTGGCCAGTATCAGCCGGTCCCGGGAGGGTATGGAGTTGTTTGGGGATATCCGTCGGACTCGGGCCTACCAGGAGGATCCTGCGCGGTCAGAAGCGGTCAGAAGCGGTCAGACGCGGGCAGGGGCGGGCAGCACGCAGGTCGGGTTCGGCACCGTGATGGTGTCGCCGGTCGGCGACGGGATGCCGGTGACCGGGTCGCGGCGGTACACCGTCACCGTGTCGCCGTCCTGGCCGGCCGCGTACACGAAGTCGCCGAGCAGCGCGAAGTGCCGGGGCCAGCGGCCAACCGGCACGTCCGCGACCGGCCGCAGCGCCCCGCCCGCCACCGCGAACACGGTGAGGCAGTCGGCGCCGCGGTTGGCGACGTAGAGGAACTGCCCGTCGGGCGAGCACTCCAGGTGGCTCGGATAGTTGCGCTCACCCGGCTCGCCGGCGGTCGCCGCGACCGCCGACACGGGCCGCAACCGGCCGTCGCCTACCTCGCAGACGACCACGGTGGAGTCCAGCTCACCCGCGACGAACACCGTGCCGGACGGGTGGAAGGCCAGGTGGCGCGGGCCCATCCCGGCGATCAGCGGCGACGTCGCCACGTGCCGCAGCCCTTCCGGCTCGACCGCGTAACTGCGGACCTCGTCGGTGCCCAGGTCGCTGACGTAGAGCAGCCCGTCCGGGCCGAGCAGGGCCATGTGCGCGTGCGGGCCCTGCTGGCGTTCCGGGTCCGGGCCGCTGCCGTCGTGTGCGACGAGCTGGTGGTACGGCAGCAGCGCCCCGTCGGCGCCGATCGCGAACACGGCCACCGAGCCGCCGCTGTAGTTGGCCGCCACCACGAACCGGCCCTGCGGGTCGACGGCCAGGTGGCAGGGGTCGTCCCCGCCGCTGGGCAACGCGCCGAGCAGCCGCAGTCCGTCCTCCGTCACCGCGTACGACAGCACCTGGGCCGCGGATTCGCTGGCCGCGTAGAGGTGGGTGCCGGCGGGGTGCCAGGCGAGCCACGACGGGTCGACGGCCTCGACGGGCGGGTGCGCGGGCTCCAGCCGCCCGGTCCGAGGGTCCTGCCGCCAGGCGGTGATCGCCTGCGCGGTCCCCGCCTTCGCCGTGTAGGAGCCGATGTGGACCAGGTCAGGGGAAACCGAAGGCATGTCAGGCAGCCTAGTGCGGGGCCGGTGGTGGCAGCCCGGCCCGTCCCGGGAGCCGGACACGTGATCCGGGTACGCCGCGTCACCTGCGGCGCGGCCAGGCCCGGATGCCGCGCTCCGCCGCGGGCCCGGCTGCGGCGCACGTCGTCGGAGACGTCAGGCGGCGGTCGGCAGGTGCACCTCGAACCGGCATCCTGCCGCGGTGTTCGCGACGTCGACCCGGCCGCCGTGGGCGTCGACCAGCCCGGCGACGATGGCCAGGCCCAGGCCGCCCCCGCCGCCGTCCGCGTCCGGGGTGCGCGCCTTCGCGCCGCGGAAGGCGACGTCGAACACGCGTGGCAGGTCCGTGTCGGCGATGCCGCCGCAGGTGTCGTCGACGGCCAGCCAGCCGCCGTCGGCGTCGCGGCCGCCGGTGACCGTCACCGTGCCGTCGGCGGGGGTGTACCGGACCGCGTTGAGCACCAGGTTCGCCACGATCCGGGACAGCTCGCGCTCGCCCGCCCGCACCACCGGCCAGTCGCCGTCGGCCACCAGGCGCACCCCCCGCGCGGCGGCGACCGGCGCGGCCGCGGCGACCGCGTCGGAGACCACCTCGCCCAGCGGCACGTCGACGGGGGACAGGGCCAGCGCCCCGGCGTTGATCCGGGACAGCTCGAACAGGTCGTCGACCAGTGCGGCCATCCGGTCGGTGCCGGTGCGGATGCGGCGGTGGTACTCGGCGACCGTGGCCGGGTCGCTGACCACGCCGTCCTCCAGCGCCTCGGCCATGGCCCGGATGCCGGCCAGCGGGGTGCGCAGGTCGTGCGACACCCAGGCGACCAGGTCGCGGCGGCTCGCCTCGACCTGCCGCTCCCGCTCGCGGGCGTCGGCCGCCCACATCGCCGAGCGGGCGAGCCGCCACGCCACCCAGCCGCCGATCCCGAGGCTGACCAGCCCCGACAGCGGCACCACGACGAGCAGCACCTGCAGATCGTGCGGGGAGATGAACATGCCCTCGGCGACCGCCAGCACCCCGGCCAGCATCGCCAGCACCGTGGCCACCAGCAGCACGCACACGTTCAGCGTGAGCGAGCGGCGGTGCAGCAGGCGCAGCAGCAGCGCCGCGGGCAGCCAGACGGCGGCCGCGCCGAGCAGTGCGGCGAGCAGGATGAGCAGTACGTCACGCATCGTCGGCCGCCCGGACCGGCTCGTACCGGTAGCCCACGCCCCAGACGGTGTGGATGCGCTGCGGCATCGCGGGGTCGGGCTCGATCTTCTCGCGCAGCCGTCGCACATGGACGGTGACCGTGGACTGGTCGCCGAAGGTCCAGCCCCACACCGACTCCAGCAGCTGGGCCCGGCGCAGCGCCTCGTTCGGGTGCGCCATCAGGAACGCCAGCAGGTCGAACTCGCGTACGGTCAGCGCCAGCTCCCGGCCGGCGAGGTGGGCGGTGCGGCGTACCGGGTCGACGACCAGGTCGCCGTCGGTCAGCACGGCGGCCGGGGCAGCCTGCGGGCCGGTACGGCGCAGCACGGACTGGGCCCGCAGCACCAGCTCGCGCGGGGAGAACGGCTTGGTCACGTAGTCGTCCGCGCCGACCTGCAGGCCGACGATGCGGTCGACTTCCTCGCCGAGCGCGGTCAGCATGATGATCGGCACGCCGGGGCCGGGCTCGGCGCGCAGCCGGCGGGCCACCTCCAGCCCGTCGACGCCGGGCAGCATCAGGTCCAGGATGATCAGATCGGGGCGTGCCCGGGCGTACGCGTCCAGCGCGGCCTGCCCGTCGGCGGCCAGCACCACCCGGTGCCCGGCGTGCTCCAGGTAGCGGCGGACCACGTCGCTGACGGTCGGATCGTCGTCGACGACGAGCACACTGGTGGCCATGTCGCGAGCGTACGTCGAGATCATCGACGACCGCCGGACGCGGCGGCATCGGAACCTTACGATCCGCGAACGTGGGCTCCGCCGGACCCGGTTCGGGCCTTAGCGTCAGGGCATGACGAGGATGTTCGGCAAGCCCGCCTTCTGGGCGGTGGCCGCGGTGCTGGCCGTGGGCCTGGCGTTCGGCATGTACTGGTTCCAGCCCTGGAAGCTGCTCACCTCGAAGACCGTCAACGACGCCGCCCCGGCGGTGGTGACCACGAGCGCGACGCCCTCGCCGGCCTCCTCCCCGGCCGCGGGCGCGCCCTCGCCGTCGGCCGTCGCCGTGCTGGTGGCGGAGGGCAAGCTGGTCACCCACGAGCACGACAGCTCCGGCACCGCGCAGCTGGTGCGGCTGCCGGACGGCCGCTACCAGGTGATCCTGCGCGATCTGGCCACATCGGACGGGCCCGACCTGCGGGTATGGCTCACCGATCAGCCCGTGCTGCCCGGTCGCGCCGGCTGGCACGTGTTCGACGACGGCAAGCACGTCGAGCTGGGCCGCCTCAAGGGCACCCACGGCACCCAGGTCTACGCCGTGCCCGCGAGCGCCGACCCGACCGAGCTGCGCAGCGTCACCATCTGGTGCGCCCGCTTCAAGGTCTCCTTCGCCGCCGCACCCCTGGCGGCCTGACCGGCCGCCCGATGTCGTGTCTGCAGTTTCGGGGAAAGCACATGAATCCGAGTGGAGATTCCCGCACTTTCCCCGAAACTGCGGCCCGAGTTCAGGCGGGGACGGGGCGGGCGGTGTCGGGGTGCCAGAGCCAGCCGGGGAGCAGGATGCCGCCGACCCAGCGGGGGAAGGTCTGCCAGCGGGCGTCGCCGTGCAGGACCCGCTGGCCGTACGCGGTCAGCTGGTACTCGCCGCCGCGCAGCGCCAGCGCCGGGCGCTCCGCGTCGTGCAGCCGTCGCAGCACCGGCAGCAGCATGACGTCACCGAGGTACGGCAGCGGATCCCCGTCCTGATGCGCCCGGTAGACGGCCGGGAACGGCAGCGGCCCGGCGCTGACCGCGCGCAGGCACAGCCGCTCCGACAGGGACAGCCCGTCGGTGGTCCACGGCAGCTCGGCGAGGTGCCGGCGCACCGCCCTGGGCAGGTAGGGCAGCGCGTCGCCGCCGATCCCGGCGAGCGCGACCGGGTCCGGCGCGGCCAGCGCGGCCCATGCCTGCTGCGCCGCGGCGAACTGGTCCGGGGTGACCGGCCGGTCCCGCCCGGCGAGCGTCGCCAGCTGCGGTGCGGACAGCTGCCCGAGCCCGATGAACGGGTCCTCGCCGGCGAACGCGTCGATCGACAGCAGCGACAGCCGCCCGTGCAGCGCGGGCCGGTGCGCCAGCAGGGCCAGCAGCCGGATCAGGATCGCCTGGTCGAACCAGTCGTGCTCGAACCACAGCAGCACCCGGTCATAACCGTCGAGGGCGTCGAGGCCGGCACGCTCCCGCGACAGGCGCTCGCGGACCTGCGCGACGTCGAGGTCGTACGCCTGCCCGAGCCAGTCCGCGCGGATCGCGTCGAACTCGGCCGGGTCAGCCGTGCGGGGGACCGGTCCCTGGCACACCGGGTCCGTGAAGGGCACGAAGTCACCGGGGAAACCGGCCGGTCCGAGGGTCTCCCGGAGGTCGTCGCCGCAGCGTACGTGGGCGGTGCGCATGGGCGTCAGTCTAGGTGCGACAGCCGCCGGTGACCGGTCGACGGGCTGAGTGGGCGAGTGTTACCAGCGGTATGACCCATCGACATATGCGTGCTTAGCCAACTATCATTTCGTCATGGCGCGGACTCGTACGGTGACAGGTGCCGGGATCATCGCAACCGTGGCGCTCGTCCTTCTGTTCGGTAATCAGCCCTTCGTGGAGTGGGTGTCGAGGCACACCAGCTCCGACAGTGCGTGGGGCTGGTTCCTGCGTGTGCTGACCTGGCCCCGGTGGGCCTTCGGTCCCGTCGACGGATCCAGCGGCGCGATGCGCCGGCTGCTCGCCGACGACCTGCGCGCGCTGCTGCTGATCCTCTTCGTGGCTCTCATCCTCGGGGTGGTCAGCAAGGCGGTCACCGGTGGCGCCGGCGGCTTCCTGCTCGGCTGGTCGGCGCTGATCTTCGCGGCGGCGCTGGCGGCCTTCATCACCTCCTTCATCATCAGCAATCCGACCTTCGTCGGGGCGCTCCAGACCGCCGCGGCCGGCTCCACCTACGGGCTGTTCGTCGGCTGGGTGGTCGGCGCACTGACCGGCACGGCCAAGGGCGCCGGCTCCTAGCGCCCGCTCCGCTTTTGCATGGACGTCGGCCTGTCTGGATGAGTTCGATCCGTGAATTCACATCCAGACAGGCCGACGTCTATTGAAGGACGGGCGGAGGACGTGCACGGTGTTCATAAAATTGTGAAGACTCCGAAGGTTGTTATGATCGTCCATGATGAGCGACAAGGTTGACGCGGTCGCGTCGCGTGATGAGGACGGTGTGCGCCGGTCGGTGGAGCACATGGCGATGATGCTCGCCGACATGGGGTTTCCCCGGATGCCGTCGCGGGTGCTGATGACCATGATGAGCGCCGAGGAGACCTCGCTCACCGCTGGTGACCTGGCTGAGCGGCTGGGAGTGAGCGCGGCGGCCATCTCCGGTGCGGTCCGCTACCTGATGCAGATGGGCTTCGTGGTGCGCGAACCCGCGCCCGGCTCCCGCCGCGACCGTTACCGCCTGCCCGACCAGCCCTGGTACGGCGTGACCACGGCCAAGCGGGGCTTCTACGGCCAGTTCTCCGACGAGGCCGACGTCGTCATCGGGGCGGCGGGCGGGGCGCGGACCCTGGCCGGCGAGCGCATGGCCGACATGCGCGACTTCTTCCGCTTCGTGGAGGAGCAGGTCGGCACCGCCCTGCAGCGCTGGCAGGAACAGCGACCACCGCGCCCCTGACGATCTCCTCTCGCGTCCCGCACGCCGCACGCCGCACGCCGCACTCCGCGCCGCACGCCGACCGCCGCACGCCGACCAGCGACCGCCGCACGCCGACCGCCGACCAGCGACCGCCGCACGCCGACCGCCGACCAGCGACCGCCGCACGCCGCACGCCGACCGGCGACCGGCGACCGGCGTGCCGGTCCATGATCGTTCGACTTGCCGGGCAAGTGGGCGAAAGCGCGCCCAAGATACGCACGGGTGCCGGGCAAGTCCAATGATCATGGGGCCGGGTGTGCCCGAAGGACGGGTTTCGCTCGGGACAGGCCTACTTTTCGCCGCGCCCGGCGTGAATCGGGTGCGTTCACCTGTGGGGCCGGGCGCCCTTCGGTGGGGGTGGAGTCGCTCGCGGCCCGGTCCGCCTCCGCCGTTCCGGCGTGGCCTCGGCGGTCGCGTAGAGGCATCCGTGGGACGCCTCGTTTCGGCTCGGACGGGCCTGTGGACTGGTCGGGGTCGCGGCCATCCGGGGCGCGTCCGCCGTTCTGCCGCCTCCCACGGCCGTGATCAGACCGGCCGTGAGCTGTGACGATGCCACCTCGCCGCAAGGTCGGGCGCGAACGGGCCGCTACTGCGTGAGAGTTGCGGTCTCCAGACCGTTATGAGACCGCGACTTTTTAAGACTTGCGCGAAAGAGGAGGGGGTGTTCTGGATGGTCATGGCTAACTTCTGCTAGATCAAACAAAAGTTTCGCGGATTCGGCGAGAAGCTATGGACATGATTGTCGAAAGCTCGTAACCTGTGCGACACACCACATCGGTGGAGTCCTATCAGGTCGGAGGAATGAGCGGATGAGCCTTGCGCGGACGCTCTGGGACCCGCTGCACGTCAGAGTGCTGCGGCTGCTGCGCGACGAGGGCGCGTTGTCACGCGCGGAACTCGCCGACCGGCTGGACATCCCGCGTCCGCGGCTGCTGGGCGAGCTCGACCGGCTCGTCGCCGGCGGCCACGTCGCCGAGGCGGGCCCGGCGGAGTCGCGCGGCGGCCGTCGTTCCACGCTGGTGGAGCTGAACCCCGGCATGCGCTTCGCGGGCGTCGACCTCGGCGCGACGTCGATCGACGTCGAGGTGACCAACGGCCGGCTGGAGCCGGTCGCGCACTACAGCGAGCCGGCCGACATCCGCAGCGGTCCGAAGGTCACCCTGCAGCGGGTCAACGAGCTGCTCGCCAAGGCCAAGGTGGAGGGCGCGTTCGCGCACCTCGACGGCATCGGCATCGGCGTGCCCGGCCCGGTCAGCTTCCGTGACGGCGTGCCCGTCTCCCCGCCGATAATGCCCGGCTGGGACCGCTTCCCCGTGCGTGAGCTGCTCACGCGGGAACACGGGTGCCCGGCCGTGGTGGACAACGACGTGAACATCATGGCGATCGGCGAGCGCAACGCGGGCGTGGCGCACTCCGTCGACAACTTCCTCTTCGTGAAGATCGGCACCGGCATCGGCTGCGGCGTCTTCCTCGGCGGCGAGGTCTACCGGGGCACCGACGGCTGCGCCGGCGACATCGGCCACATCCAGGTCGACAGCCACGGGCCGGTCTGCACCTGCGGCAACGTCGGCTGCCTGGAGGCCGTGTTCAGCGGCGCCGCGCTGGCCCGCGAGGCCACCGCCGCGGCCCGCTCGGGCACCTCGCCCGCGCTGGCCGAGCGGCTGGCGACCAACGGCGTGGTCACCGCGATGGACGTCGCGATCGCCGCGGTCGAGGGCGACGTCGCCTGCGTGCAGCTGATCCGCGACGGCGGCCGCCGCATCGGCACCGTGCTGGCCGGGCTGGTCAGCTTCGTGAACCCTTCGATGATCGTCATCGGCGGCGGGCTGGCCCAGCTGGGCCACATCATGCTCGCCGAGATCCGCAGCGTGGTGTACCGGCGGTCGCTGCCGCTGGCCACCGGGAACCTGCCGCTGGTGCTGTCCGAGCTGGGCCCCCGCGCCGGTGTCGCCGGCGCCGCGGTGCTGGCCAGCGAGATCGCCTTCGAGCAGGCGTGAGCTTCAGATGACCGAGGAGTCGAGCATGAGCGAGCAGCCGGCCACGACGGCGGAGGCCGCCACCGGTGAGGTGGTCCTGCGGCTGTCCGGTGTGGTCAAGACCTTCCCTGGCGTACGCGCCCTCGACGGCGTCGAGCTGGAGGTGCGCGCGGGTGAGGTGCACTGCCTGCTGGGGCAGAACGGCGCGGGCAAGTCCACGCTGATCAAGGTGCTGGCCGGCGTGCACCGCCCCGATGAGGGCGACGTGCAGTGGCTGGGCGAGCAGGTCGCGTTCAGCGGCCCGCAGGCCGCGATGAAGGCCGGCATCGCCACCATCTACCAGGAGCTCGACCTCGTCGACTACCTGTCGGTGGCGGAGAACATCTACCTCGGCCACGAGCCGCGCAGCCTCGGTTTCGTGCACAAGGGACAGGCCGCCCGCCAGGCCCGGGAGCTGCTGGGCCGGCTCGGCCACGGCGAGATCCCGCCGCACCGGCTGGTCAAGTCGCTGCCCGCCGCGGGCAAGCAGATCGTCAGCATGGCCCGCGCGCTCTCGCACTCGGCCAAGCTGATCATCATGGACGAGCCCAGCGCGGTGCTGGCCCACGACGAGGTCGGCAACCTGTTCCGGATCATCCGGGAGCTGACGGCGCAGGGCATCGCGGTCGTCTACATCTCGCACCGGCTGGAGGAGATCCGCGAGATCGGTGACCGGGTCACCGTGCTCAAGGACGGGCGCACCTCGGCGGTCAACCTGCCGGCCCGCACCACGCCGACCCGCGACCTGGTGAGCCGGATGACCGGCCGCTCCATCGAGTACGTCTTCCCGCCGCGGCCGGACACCGAGCCGGGCGAGAAGCTGCTGGAGGTGCGCGGGCTGGGCCGCTCCGGCGAGTTCGCCGGCGTCGACCTCGACGTGCGCTCCGGCGAGATCGTCGGCATCGCGGGCCTGGTCGGCTCGGGCCGCTCGGAGCTGCTGGAGACGGTGTTCGGCGCACGGGTGGCCGAGGCCGGCACGGTGGTGATGGACGGGCGCAGGCTGCCGCCGGGCAACGTGGCCGCGGCGGTGCGGGCGGGCCTGGGCATGGCCCCGGAGGAGCGCAAGAGCCAGGCGCTGCTGCTGGGCCAGCCGATCTACCGCAACATGACGCTGACCAACTTCAGCTCGTACGCGACGGCCGGGTTCACCGACACCGGCAAGGAGCAGGCCGAGGCCATGAAGGTCGCGAACCAGCTGGAACTGCGCCCGCGCGACGTGCGGCGGGCCGTGCGCACGCTGTCGGGCGGCAACCAGCAGAAGGTGGTGGTCGGCCGGTGGCTGCTGGGCGGCACCCGGCTGCTGCTGCTCGACGAGCCGACCCGGGGCGTGGACGTGGGCGCCCGGGCGGAGCTGTACCAGGTGATCCGCGACCTCGCCGCGAACGGCGTCGGGGTGCTGCTGGTCTCCAGTGAGGTGCCGGAGGTGCTCGGACTGTCCGACCGGGTGCTGGTCATGCGCGAGGGCCGGGTGGTGCGCACCGCGCCCGCGTCCGAGCTCAGTGAAGAGGACGTACTCGATCTGGTGATGGCGGGATCGCTGACCGCCGCGACGACTGAAGAGGTGGCCGCATGAGCGTGAGCAGCGAGCAGAAGGTGGAACACGCGGTGCCCGAGGGGCACGCGCCCCACGCCGCCGCAGAGCGTGCCGGTGGGACGAGCTGGTGGAAGGACGAGGCGCAGGAGCCGCTGCGGCGCAACCTCGGCCTGGTCGGGGTGCTGCTGGCGCTGTTCGCCATCGGCGCGTACATCCGGCCCGACCTGTACAGCAACGCCGACTGGGTCGTCAACAACATCATGGTCATCCTGACCCAGGCGGCCGCGATCGGCGTGGTCACGGTCGGCATGACCTTCGTGATCATCGGTGGCGGCATCGACCTGTCCGTCGGGGCGCTGATCGCGCTGTCCGGCGTGTGGGCCACCACGCTGGCCACGCAGAGCTTCGGCACGGCCGGCATGATCTTCACCGCGATCGCCGTGGGCATCGGGGCGGGCCTGGTCAACGGCGCGCTCGTCGCGTACGGCCGGCTGGTGCCCTTCATCGCCACCCTGGCCATGCTGGTCGCCGCACGCGGCCTGGCCGCGCAGATCTCCGGCAAGCAGACCCAGATCTCCACCGACCAGATCATCAACAGCCTCGCCACCACCCGCTGGTTCGGCATCCCGCTGCTGGCCATCATCCTGTTCGTGGTCGCCGGGCTCGGGTGGGTGCTGCTCAACCGCACCACCTTCGGCCGGCGCACCGTCGCCATCGGCGGCAACGCCGAGGCGGCCCGCCTGGCCGGCATCAACGTCCGCGGCCACACCATGCTGCTGTACGCGCTCTCGGGCCTGTGCTGCGGCATCGCCGCCATCATGCTCACCTCGCTCGCCACCTCGTCCCAGGCGGCCGCGGCCGAACTCTACGAACTCGACGCGATCGCTGCGGCGATCATCGGCGGCACGCTGCTCTCCGGCGGCCGCGGCACCATCGTCGGCTCGCTGTTCGGCGTGATCGTGTTCTCCGCGATCACCAACCTGTTCGCCATCGCCAACCTGCCCACCGAGGTCCAGAACATGGTCAAGGGCGCGATCATCGTGGTCGCGGTCCTTCTCCAGCAGGTGCGGTTCTCGTCCGTCACGCAGTTCGCCCGAAGGCACGGTCTCACCCGGGCAAAACCGCAGGCCTGACCGCCCCCTGTGTAAGGGTTCCACCACCGCACAGCCCGCTCCATCTGGGGCGACCGTCGAACGCGACGGTCGCCGGACCGAATGCACCCTCGCGACGACCAGGAGGTCGTGATGACCAACCCGATTCCGGACACGTCCCGCCGCCGGCTCCTCTTCGGCGGCACGGCGATCGCCGCCGGCGCTCTGCTCACCGCCTGCACCAGCAACGAGCAGACGCCGACCCCGGCGCAGACCAAGGGCGCCGACACGACCAACCCGAACGACGCCGCCGGCAAGGCGGTCACGATCGGTTTCTCCGCCCCGGCCGCCGACCACGGCTGGATCGCGGCGATCACCAACAACGCCAAGGCGCAGGCCGGGGCGTTCAAGGACGTCACCTTCAAGCAGGTCGAGGCGGGCAAGGACGCCGCCGCCCAGCGTGCCGCGCTGGACACCCTGATCGCCGAGAAGCCCGACGTGATCGTGCTGCTGCCGCACGACGGCAAGGAGCTCAACGCGTTCGGCCTCAAGGCGATGGAGGCGGGCATCCCGGTCGTGAACCTCGACCGCGCCTTCCCCGACGCGCTGGCGTACCGCCTGCAGGTCAAGGGCGACAACTACGGCATGGGCGTGGCCGCCGGCCACTACATCGGCAAGACGCTCAAGGCCAAGAACGTGGCCAGCCCGATCATCGGCGAGATCGCCGGCATGGACGAGCTGGAGCTGACCCAGGAGCGCAGCGCGGGCTTCAAGGCCGCGCTGGCCACCTACGGCTTCGTCGTGGCCAACCGTCGTGCGGCGCGCTTCACCGCCGACAGCGGCCAGAAGGAGGCGCAGAACCTCCTGCAGGCGCTGCCGAAGATCGACGCCGTGTGGAACCACGACGACGACCAGGGCATCGGCGTGCTGGCCGCGATCACGGCCGCCAACCGCAGCGAGTTCTTCATGGTCGGCGGCGCCGGCTCGAAGAAGGCGATCGAGGACATCGCCGCCGACAAGACCGTGCTCAAGGCGACGGTCACCTACAGCCCCTCCATGGCGTCGTCGGCGATCTCGCTGGCCCGCCTGATCGCCCAGGGCCGGGGCATGTCCGACCTGGTGGAGCTGCAGGTGCCCAAGGAGATCATCCTGGCCTCTGAAACGATCACGAAAGAGAACGCGAGCACGTACCTGCCGCTCGGTTTCTAAGCCCGACATGGTTCGCCCGCACCAGCGGGCTCGGTAACGGAGGAGCCCACCCCGTGTCCACAAACGACAACAAGGAACTGCGGGTCGGCATGGTCGGCTACGCGTTCATGGGCGCCGCGCACTCACAGGCGTGGCGCACCGTGAACCGCGCGTTCGACCTGCCCCTGCGGGTCCGGATGGCGGCGGTCTGCGGCCGTGACGAGGCCAAGGTGTCCGAGGCGGCTGACAAGCTCGGCTGGGACGGCTACGTCACGGACTGGCGGGAACTGATCGCCCGGGATGACATCGACGTGATCGACGTCTGCACACCCGGCGACA
Source organism: Catellatospora vulcania (assembly GCF_009720385.1). GTDB lineage: Bacteria > Actinomycetota > Actinomycetes > Mycobacteriales > Micromonosporaceae > Catellatospora > Catellatospora vulcania. Next base: position 367,453 of record NZ_ML769303.1, read on the forward strand.
GCCACGCGGAGATCACCATCGCCGCGCTCGCCGCGGGCAAGCACGTCATGTGCGAGAAACCGCTGGCGAACTCCGTGGCGGAAGCCCGGGCGATGGTCGATGCCGCAGCCGCGGCGCGGGAGTCGGGTATTCGTACGCTGTGCGGGTTCAACTACCGGCGCGTGCCGGCGGCGGCGCTGATGCGTCAGATGGTCGCCGCCGGCAGGCTCGGGGTGATCCGCCACGTGCGTGCCGTGTACCTGCAGGACTGGATCACCGATCCGCAGTTCCCGCTGGTCTGGCGGCTCCAGCAGGAGCGCGCCGGGTCCGGCGCGCTCGGCGACATCGGCGCGCACATCATCGACCTGACCCAGTACATCACCGGCCAGCGCATCACCGGCGTGAGCGCGCTGACCGAGACGTTCATCAAGGAGCGGCCGATCCCGGCCGAGGCGAGCGGCCTGGCGGCCACCGGCAACGGCCAGGCCGTCGGCCAGGTGACCGTCGACGACGCCGCGCTGTTCACGGCGCGACTGTCCGGAGGGGCGATCGCCACGTACGAGGCCAGCCGCTTCGCGATGGGCCGTAAGAACGGCCTGCGGGTCGAGATCAACGGCTCGCTCGGCTCGCTCGTGTTCGACCTCGAACGCCTCAACGAGCTGGAGTTCTACGACGCGACCAAGCCGTCCGCGGAGCAGGGCTTCAACCGGATCCTGGTGACCGAGCCGGAGCACCCGTACCTGTCCGCGTGGTGGCCGCCCGGCCACATCATCGGGTACGAGCACTCCTTCACCCACCAGATGCGCGACTTCGTGCAGGCCGTGGCGGAGGGCGTCGACCCTCACCCCTCCTTCGAGGAGGCCCTCGGCGTGCAGCTCGTGCTCGAAGCGGTGCAGAGTTCCGCCGCGTCCGGGTCCGCCTGGACGCAGGTGGCGCAGCCCGCCGTCCCGGTCGCGGCCTGACCGCACCGGCACCGAACGTGGGAGGGCCGGCCGGACGCCGACCGACCGGCCCTCTCGCCCAACGACCCGGCGTCCACCGCCGCACTGGCACCGCACAGATCGGAGAGCGAACACATGCCCCGACCCATCACCCTGTTCACCGGCCAGTGGGCGGACCTCCCCTTCGAGGAGGTCTGCCGGCTGGCGTCCGAGTGGGGCTACGACGGCCTGGAGATCGCCTGCTGGGGCGACCACTTCGAGGTCGACAAGGCACTGTCGGACGAGACCTACATCCCGCGCAAGCGTGCCCAGCTCGACAAGTACGGGCTGAGCGTCTACGCGATCTCCAACCACCTGGTCGGCCAGGCCGTCTGCGACAACCCGATCGACGAGCGGCACAAGGGGATCCTGCCCGCCCGCATCTGGGGTGACGGCGAGCCCGAGGGCGTGCGCCAGCGCGCCGCCGCCGAGATGGCCGACACCGCCCGCGCCGCCGCCAAGCTGGGGGTGCGTACCGTCGTCGGGTTCACCGGCTCGCCGATCTGGCACTTCGTGGCGATGTTCCCGCCGGTCCCGCAGTCGATGATCGACGCGGGCTACGAGGAGTTCGCCCGCCGTTGGCACCCGATCCTGGACGTGTACGACGAGGTCGGCGTGGTGTTCGCGCACGAGGTGCACCCGAGCGAGATCGCGTACGACTACCACACCACCCGCCGCACCCTCGACGCGCTGGGCAACCGGCCCGCGTTCGGCCTGAACTGGGACCCGTCGCACATGGTGTGGCAGGGCTGCGACCCGGTGGGCTTCATCCTCGACTTCGCCGAGCGCATCTACCACGTGGACTGCAAGGACACGAAGGTGCGCATGGGCGACGGCCGCCGCGGCATCCTGTCGTCCCACCTGCCCTGGGCGGACCTGCGCCGGGGCTGGGACTTCGTGTCCACCGGCCACGGCGACGTGCCGTGGGAGGACTGCTTCCGGGCGCTGAACTCGATCGGCTACGACGGTCCGATCTCGATCGAGTGGGAGGACGCCGGCATGGACCGCCTCGTCGGGGCTCCCCAGGCGCTGGAGTTCGTGCGCGGCCTCCTGTTCGACCCGCCCACCGCCTCGTTCGACGCGGCGTTCAGCTCGGACTGAGCCCCGGCCCCCGCCGGCCGCTGCTCCCACGTGACGGCCGGCGGGCCCGCACCACCGGCAGGACCGGCTCCCGGCCCGGAGCCGCGCACCACCCGCAGGAACGGCTCCCAGCCCGGCGCCGCCGCACAACTGCACAGCCAGCAAGCGCACCACCGTCCGCCTCGCAGCGGGCGAGCTCCTCCGAACACGCGCCCCCGTGTTCGCCCCCGGGGGACGTGATCGGCGCACGGCCCCTTCCGTATGCACAGGAAGGAAAGCCATGCCCACCGTCCGCCCCTCCAGGCGGCGAAGGCTGCTCGGCGTGCTGTTGTCCACAGCGCTCGCCGTCACCGCAGCCGCCGCCTGGCCCGGCACCGCGAGTGCCGCACCGGACTTCACCGTTCTGGTCTTCTCCAAGACCGCAGGCTTCCGGCACGATTCGATTCCGGCGGGCATCGCCGCGATCCAGGCCCTGGGCGCCGCGAACAACTTCGCGGTCGAGGCGACCGAGGACGCGGCCCAGTTCAACGACGCCAACCTGGCCCGGTTCAAGGCCGTCGTATGGCTGTCCACCACCGGCGACGTGCTCGACCCGACGCAGCAGGGGGCGTTCGAGCGCTACATCCGTGCCGGTGGCGGCTACGTCGGCGTGCACGCCGCGTCCGACACCGAGTACACCTGGGCCTGGTACGGCAACCTGGTCGGCGCGTACTTCGCCAACCACCCCGCGCCCGCCAACGCGACCGTGAAGGTGGCCGACCACGTCCACCCGTCGACGGTCTCGCTGCCGGAGCGCTGGAACCGGTTCGACGAGTGGTACTCGTACCAGACCAACGTGCGCGGCAAGGCGCACGTGCTGGCGACGCTCGACGAGACCAGCTACCCGGGCGGCACAATGGGCGTCGACCACCCGATCGCCTGGTGCCAGAACTACGAGGGCGGCCGGGCCTGGTACACCGGCGGCGGCCACACCCAGGAGAGCTACGCGGAGGCGAACTTCCGGGCGCACCTGCTCGGCGGCATCCGCACCGCGGCCGGCGCCGTGGCGGCCGACTGCACCGCGACCGTGAGCAGCAACTTCTCGCAGGTGACCCTGGCCAAGGGCGTCGCCGAGACGGGCGAGCCGATGGGCCTGACCGTGCTGCCCGACCGCGGGGTGCTGCACACCTCGCGTGACGGCGTGGTCCGGCACACCGACGTCAACGGCAACACCAAGGTCGCGCTGACGCTGGCCGTGTACTCCCACGACGAGGAGGGCCTGCAGAGCGTCAAGGCGGACCCGAACTTCGCCACCAACAGATGGGTGTACCTGTACTACGCGCCCCCGCTGTCCACGCCGGCCGGGGACGCCCCGTCCACCGGCACGGCGGCGCAGTTCGCGCCGTTCAACGGGGTGAACCGGCTGGCCCGGTTCACGGTGCGGGCCGACAACACCATCGACCCGGCCAGCCAGGTGACCGTGCTGGACGTGCCGACCAGCCGCGGCATGTGCTGCCACGTCGGCGGTGACATCGACTTCGACGCCCAGGGCAACCTGTACCTGTCCACCGGCGACGACTCGAACCCGTTCGACTCGGCGGGCTTCTCGCCGCTGGACGAGCGCACCGACCGCAACCCGGCCTACGACGCGCAGCGCACCTCCGCCAACAGCAACGACCTGCGCGGCAAGGTGCTGCGCATCAAGCCGTCGGCGGCGGGCGGCTACACCATCCCGGCGGGCAACATGTTCGCGCCGGGCACGGCCAACACCCGGCCCGAGGTGTACGCCATGGGCTTCCGCAACCCGTTCCGGATGAGCGTGGACAAGGCCAACGGCGTCGTCTACCTCGGCGACTACGGCCCCGACGCGGGCACCGCCGACCCGAACCGCGGCCCCGCGGGACAGGTCGAGATCGCCCGGGTCACCGCGCCGGGCTTCTACGGCTGGCCGTACTGCTCCAGCTTCGGCGACGCGTACAACGAGTACACGTTCCCGTCGGGTCCGTCGCTGCCGAAGTACAACTGCGCGGGCGGGCCGGTCAACAACTCGCCGAACAACACCGGCATCACCCAGCTGCCCCCGCTCAAGCCGGCGTGGGTGCCGTACAACGGCGGGACGCCGGCCGACATGGGCGGCGGCGGCATGGCGCCGATGGGCGGGCCGGTCTACCGGTACGACCCGAACAACACCAGCCCGGTGGCGTTCCCGGCGTACTACGACGGCACGTACTTCCACGGGGAGTTCGGCGCTCGCTGGATCAAGAACTTCGTGATCGACAGCGCCGGCAACTACCTGAAGATCAACCCGTTCCCGTGGACCGGCACCCAGGTCATGGACATGGAGTTCGGCCCCGACGGCGCGCTCTACGTGCTGGACTACGGCACCTCGTGGTTCGGCGGCGACGCGAACTCGGCGCTCTACCGCATCGAGTACGCCCGCGCCGGCCGCCCGCCGGTCGCGCTGGCCGCGGCCGACCGCACCTCGGGCGCGGCCCCGCTGGCGGTGACGTTCTCCTCGGCGGGCACCTACGACCCGGACGGCAACCCGTTCACCTACGCCTGGGACTTCGACACCGACGGCACGGTCGACTCGACCGCGGCCAACCCGTCCTTCACGTACACCACGGTCGGCCGGCGCACCGCGACGCTGACCGTGACCGACAGCACGGGCAAGTCGGGCAACGCCAGCGTCGTCATCACCGTGGGCAACTCCGCCCCGGTCGTGACGCTGACGACGCCCGCCAACGGGCAGGTGTTCAGCTTCGGCGACCTGGTCAGCTACTCGGTGACGGTCACCGACGCCGAGGACGGCGCCATCGACTGCAACCGGGTCAAGGTCAGCTACATCCTCGGCCACGATACCCACGGCCACCCGGTCACCAGCAAGAACGGCTGCTCGGGCACGATCCAGACCACCCAGGACGGTGAGCACGACACCGCGGCGAACATCTTCGGGGTGTTCGACGCGGAGTACACCGACAACGGCGCGAACGGCCAGCCCGCGCTGACCAGCCACGCCACCAACGTGGCGCAGCCCCGGGTGCGCCAGGCCGAGCACTTCGGCGCAAGCCAGGGCATCCAGCCCAGCGCGAACGCCGGGGCCAACGGCGGCTCCGCGGTCGGCTACATCGACAACGGGGACTGGATCTCGTTCACGCCGTACAACCTGACCGGCGTCAACACGGTCTCGGCGCGGGTCGCCTCGGCCGGGGCGGGCGGCACCATCGAGTTCCGGGCCGGCTCGGTCACCGGGCCGCTCGCGGGCACGCTGACGGTCGCGCCTACCGGCGGCTGGGCCAACTGGGTCACGGTCACCGGCACGGTCACCCCGCCGGCCGGGTCGAACACGCTCTACCTGGTGTTCAAGGGGGCTGCGGGCTCGCTGTTCGACATCGACGAGTTCACCTTCGGCGGCGGCGGCACCGTGCCGCCCGACCCGGGCGGTGACCTGGCGCTGAACCGTCCGGCGGTGGCGTCCAGCGTCGAGAACGCGACCTACCCGGCCTCGGCCGCGGTCGACGGGCAGGCGGCCACCCGCTGGGCCAGCGCGTTCAGCGACCCGCAGTGGATCTACGTGGACCTCGGCTCGTCGAAGACGATCGACCGGGTGAAGCTGACCTGGGAGGCGGCCTACGGCTCGGCGTACCAGGTGCAGACCTCGAACGACGCGACGACCTGGACCACCGTCCGCAGCGTGACCGGCGGGGACGGCGGGGTCGACGACCTCACCGGCCTGACCGGCACCGGCCGCTACGTGCGCATCAACGGCACGGCGCGTGGCACGGCCTGGGGCTACTCGCTGTTCGCGTTCGAGGTCTACGGCGGCGGCACCGTGCCGCCCCAGCCGGTCAACGTGGCCCTGAACAAGCCGACGCTGACCTCCAGCACCGAGTCGGCGGCCTACCCGGGCTCGGCGGCGGTGGACGGCAACGCGACCGCCACCCGCTGGTCGAGCGCGTTCACGGACCCGCAGTGGATCCGCGTCGACCTCGGCCAGACGTACAGCATCTCCCGGGTGAAGCTGACCTGGGAGGCCGCGTACGGGTCGGCGTACGAGGTGCAGACCTCGGCCGACGGCGCCACCTGGACCACGGTCCGGTCCGTGACCGGCGGCGACGGCGGGGTCGACGACCTCACCGGCCTGACCGGCAGCGGCCGCTACCTCCGCGTCAACGGCACCACCCGGGCCACCGCCTGGGGCTACTCGCTCTGGGAACTGGAGGTCTACCCCTCCTAACCTGAGGCAAAGGAAGGGCACCTTCTTAACGCTCCGCGTTAAAGAAGGTGCCCTTCCTAACGCCGCAGCGCCGCTGCCTGCGCCGGCTCTGCGCCGGCTCTGCGGCGGCTCTGCGGCGGCGCTGCGCCGGCCGCTCGGTGGGAGGCGGTGCCCAGAGCAAGATCGCCGTTTCCGGTCAAAAACTGCGGCCGGACCTCACTTTCTGACCGGAAACAGCGATCTTCCCGACCGCCCGGTGGTGGGCCGACGGCAGGGCGCGCCTAGCATGTCCGGTGACCTGCGCGAACGTGCGGGCGGCAGGGCGTGGGGGAGCGGCGGCGGTGCGGCAGGTGGGTATGGCGGCCGGTCCGATCCCCGGCAGTCCGATCCCCGGCAGTCCCATCCCCGCCGCCCCGAGCTCCACCGCCCCGAGCTCCGCCGCCCCGAGCTCCGCCGCCCCGATCCCCGCCGCTCCGATCCCCGCCGAGCTGGCGCAGGCGTACCGCAGGTGCCGGGACCTGCACCGCCGCCACGGCCGCAGCTACTACCTCGCGACCCGGCTGCTGCCCGCCTGGAAGCGCCCGCACGTGCACGCCCTCTACGGCTTCGCCCGGTATGCCGACGAGATCGTCGACCGCACCGACGCGGGCACCCCCGCCGACCGCGCCCGGCGGCTGCGTGACTGGTCCGACCGCTTCCTCGCCGGGCTGCGCGGCGAGCCCGTGGACGATCCGCTGCTGCCCGCCCTGTTGCACACCGTCGAGGTCTTCGACCTGGACCGGGACGATTTCGCCGCGTTCCTGGGCAGCATGGCGATGGACCTGACCGTGCGCCGGTACGCCGACTACCCGGCGCTACTGTCGTACATGGAGGGTTCGGCGGCGGTCATCGGCACCCTGATGCTGCCGATCCTCGGCCCCGCCGACCCGGCCGCGGCCCGCGAGCCCGCGCGGCAGCTGGGCCTGGCGTTCCAGCTGACCAACTTCCTGCGCGACGTCGCCGAGGACCTCGCCCGCGACCGCGTCTACCTGCCCCAGGACGATCTGGCCCGGTTCGGCGTCACCACCGCCGAGCTCCACGCGGCCGCCGCGGCCGGCCGGGCCACCCCGCAGATCAAGAGCCTCATCGCGTACGAGACCACCCGTGCCCGCGCCCACTACGCGGCGGCCCGGCCGGGCCTCGACCTGCTGCCCGGCGCCTCGCGGACCTGCGTGCGCACGGCGTACCTGGTCTACGGCGCGATCCTGGACGAGATCGAGCGCGCCGACCACGACGTCTTCGCCCGCCGAGCCGTCGTCCCCACCCGCCGCCGTGCCCGCCTCCTAGCCCAAGCCCTGCGGCAAAGGAAGGGCACCTTCACATCGCTATAGGTAAAGGAAGGGCACCTTCTTAACGCGGAGCGTTAAGAAGGTGCCCTTCCTTTGGTCTCAGCAGCGGGGGACGCCGGGGATGAAGCCGTCGTAACCCGTGTAGACGTAGGCGTCGGAGATGAAGCGGCCCGAGCCGATCCGGTCCCAGATGGTGCTGGTGCCGTACGTGCCGGTGACCGAGGTGCCGGTGGTCTGGCACTGGATGGAGACGGTGGCGCCGTCGCCGACGGTGCCGACCGACGAGTAGCCGGTGCCGGGGCCCGAGCGCACCGTCAGCGGGGAGCCCGCGGTGTTGACGGTGCCCTGCGCAGCCCCGCCGCCGCAGCCGTTGTCGCTGGTGTAGTTCTTGGTGCCCCAGTAGAGCGCGGTCACGCCGTTGAACTTGACCTGGATGGCGGAGCCGCCGGAGCGCTGCTCGTAGTGCAGGTGGGGGCCGGTGGAGCCGCCGGTGGTGCCGACGTACCCGATCACGGTGCCGTACTTGACGGTCTGGCCCACGGACACCGCGAACGAGTTCAGGTGCGCGTAGTACGTGGTGTAGCCGCTGCCGTGGTTGATCCGCACGTACTTGCCGTAGCTGGTGTCACCGAGGTTGGTGACCACGTCGACCGTGCCGGGCGCGCTGGCCACGACGGGGTCGCCCGAGTCGTCGGTGCGGTTGAAGTCGACGGCGTTGGCGGGGCTGTGGTTGGTGCGGGTCTGCCCCGACCACACCTGGTTGCAGGGGAAGGGGACCTTGAAGGTCGGGGCGGCCATCGCCGGCGAGGCTTCGACCAGGACGGCCGCGCCTACGGCCACGGCGGCCACGGCCAGCCCGAGGATGCGTCTGATGTGCACGGGGTGCTCCTTGCGTTGGGGTGAGTGGGGGTAGGCGCTCAGGCGCAGTGTTCGAAACCGGAGGTGTAGCTGGTGCCGCCGGCGCTGCCGCCCCACTTCACACAGCTCGGAGCGGTGCGGATGACCGGCCCGGCGTAGTAGGAGAAGCTGCCGGAGTCTGTTGTTCGGCTTGCCCCTTGCGGCTCCAGGAACGCGCTGGTGGCGGTGGGGGTGCCGACGCTGGCCATCTTCAGGGTGATGACGCAGTTCTGGCCGGTGGAGCCCTTCCACAGCAGGTTGGCAGTGCCCGCCGTGCCCAGCTTCACCGAGTCGATGATCTGGAACCCGCTGCCGCACTCGGCCGCCGGGTCGTATGAGGTGGCGCAGTTGTTGCTGGTCACGTTGGCCGAGCCGTAGCCGAAGGTGCTGCCGTTGAAGACGGCCTTGATGATGTGCGACTGGGACCGGTCCGGGTAGCGCACCTCGTAGTGCAGGTGCGGCGAGATGCCGTTGCCCGGCTTGCTGGTGTTGCCGACCGAACCGATGGCCTGGCCGCGCAGCACCGACTGGCCCGCGGTGACGGCGCGGGTGTCGAGGTGGGCGTAGTACGTGAAGTAGCCGCCGCCGTGGTCGATGACGACCAGGTTGCCGTATCCGTTGACCGAGCCCTGGTGCGCGGACACCTCGACGGTGCCCGCTGCTGCGGCGACCACGGTGTCGCCGAGGTCGGCGGTGGCGGTGGAGCCGCGGTTGAAGTCGATCTCCCAGGACACGTGGGCGCTGCTGTTGCTGCTGTTGCCGTTCCACGTCTGGCCGCAGGGGAAGGGCAGCTGGAAGGCGGGGGCGGCGTGGGCCGGGCTGCCGAGCAGGACCGAGCTCGCCAGGCCGATGATCAGCGCGGCGGCGCCGGTCAGCAACCTTATTGGTCGCATATGGACGATTCCCTTCCGTGGGGTGGTGGAACAGGAAGCCCGAGCTGGCTGGGTGACCACAGCGTCGCGACAAGCGCTCCAACGTTTCTCCAGAACCACTACAGCCGTTCAGCCCAGCGCTCTGGTCCGATCAGCCGAGCACGCGTAGGCTCAGGCGATTCCATCACGGAACGTGTGGGTGGTTGGACGATGTCGGACCGGCTGGAACTGCGCATCCTGGGCTCCTTCGAGTTGACCCTGGGCGGCGTCGACGCACCCGTGGGCGGTGTGAAACCGCGCCAGCTGCTGGCGACCCTGGCGCTCAACCATGGCCGCACGGTGTCGGTGGACCAGCTCATCGAGGTGCTGTGGGGGCAGGAGCCGCCCCGCTCGGCGCTGGCCAATGTGCAGACGTACGTCAGCGCGCTGCGTACCCGGCTGGGCGAGGACCGGCTGCGCCGGCAGGCGCCCGGGTACCGGCTGGAGTTGCAGTGCGCCGAGCTGGACGTGCTGCGGTTCGAGGAGTATGCCCGCGGCGGCGACCTGGACAGCCTCGACGCGGCGCTGGGGCTGTGGCGTGGCGAGCCGGTGGAGAACCTGCCCGCCTCACCGCTGTGGCGGGCTGAGGTCGACCGGCTGGTCGAGCGGCGGCGGGCGGTCCGGCAGACCCGGGCCCGGCTGCGCATCGAGGCCGGGCAGCCGGCGGCGGCCGTGGACGAGCTGCGCCGGCTGGTCGCCGAGGAGCCGCTGCGCGAGGAGGCGTGGTTGCTGCTGGTGACCGCGTTGCGCGATGCGGGGCACCGGGCCGAGGCGCTGTCGGCGTACGCCACCGCCCGCCGCACGCTCACCGAGGAGCTGGGCGTGGAGCCGGGTGAGCCGCTGCGCCGGCTGCATCGCACGCTGCTGGTCGAGGAGCAGGGCCCGGCGGTGCTGGGCACCCGGCTGGACGGCGCGGCCGCACTGGTGCTGCGCGGCCTGGCCCGGCTGGGCATCGCCGCCACGCCGGGCTGGGTGCCCGCCGCGCTGCTGGACCGGCCGGACGCGACGGAGGTGCTCGACGCGCTCGACCGGGCCCGGCTGCTGCGCCCGACCGGCACCGACGAGCTGGACCAGCCGCGTTACGGGCTGCCGGTGCTGGTCGGCCTGCTGGCCCCGGACCTGCCGGGCGAGGCGATCGGCGCGGCGCTGACCCGGGTGCTCGGCGGATACCTCGCGCTGGCCGAGCGCGCCGCCGCGGGGCTGCCGCCGCAGGTGTTCGGCCCCGGCGTCACCGTCGCGGCGCGCTGGCCGGTGCCCGGGGCCGCGGAGCTGGCCCGCGATCCGGTGCGCTGGTTCTCGACCGAGCGGGAGGCGCTGCTCGGCGCGGTCGAGGCGGCCGCCGCCAACGGGCTGTCCGATCTGGCCTGGGAGCTGGCCCATGCCATGGTGGCCTGGTGCGACCTGGGCGGGCACACCGCGGTGTGGGAGCGGACGCACCGCACCGCGCTGTCGGCCTGCCGGGCGCAGGGCAACCTGCTCGGTGAGGCGGTGACCCTGCGCGGGCTGGGCCAGCTGCACCTCTACCGCGACCACTATGAGCAGGCCTCGGAGGCGTTCAGCCGGTCCCGGCTGCTGTTCGCCCGGCTGGGCAACCTGTGCGGGCAGGCCGCGGCACTGGCCGGGCTGGGCACGGGGCACCGCATCCGGGCCGAGCACGACGAGGCGCTGGACTGCTACCGGCAGGCGCTGGAGGCGTACCGGCTGCTCGGGCACCGGCACGGCGAGGCCTACTCACGGGGCGCGCTGGGCATGGTGTGGCTGGCCAAGGGCGACCTCGCCGAGGCGTACCGCGACTTCACCGGAGGGCTGGCCATCGCCGAGGAGGTCGGCGACGCGCACCGGGCCGCGCTGCTGACCCGCCAGCTGGGCCTGGTCCGGCTGCGCAGCGGCGATCCTGCCCACGCGCGGGCCGACCTGATCGCGGCGCTGGACCGGTTCGCGGTGCTCGGCGACGCGCACTGCGAGGCCTACTGTCTGACCGACCTGGCGACGCTGGAGGCGCCCGAGGTGGCCGTGCAGCGGCTCACCCAGGCCCTGGAGATCTTCGAGCGGATCGGGGACCGCCGCGCCCAGGCGCAGACCGCGCGCCGCCTCGGCGAGCTGCACCGCGGCGACGAGCGCTTCGGCCTGTCCGACGCGTACCTGGCGGAGGCCCGGCGGCTGCAGTCCACCGTGGAGATGTCCCGCCTGACTTCGTCATGACACCCCTCCTGGCGGGCCGTGGCGGGCGTCGATGCCTGTGACAGTTCCCGAACGAGAGGAGCGCAGCCATGCGCAGGTTCATCATCGCGTCGGCTCTGGCGGTCACCGCGGCGGCCGTCGGCGTCTTCGCCACGGCCGGCAGCGCGAGCGCCAGCTGGTGCTGCTGACCTGATCCCGGCTCACCGGCCGCGGAAGGTCCTCCGGTACGACGACGGCGAGGTGCGCATGCACCGGCTGAAGTGGTGCCGGAAGGTGGCCGGTGAGTCGAACCCGACCGCGGCGGCGACCTGCTCCACGGGGGAGTCCGAGGTCTCCAGCAGGGGCAGGCTCGCCGCCACCCGCTGGTCGACGATCCAGCGGATCGGGCTGGTGCCGGTGTGCCGGGCGAAGTGCCGCAGGAAGCTGCGCGGGGACATGCGCGCGTGCGCGGCCAGCAGGTTCACCGTGAGCGGCTCGGTCAGGTGGTCCAGCGCCCAGGCCATGGCGCGGGCCACGCCGTCGTCGTCGATCACGTCGCGCACCGGCAGTTCGATGAACTGCGCCTGGCCGCCGTCGCGGTGCGGCGGCAGCACCAGCCGCCGGGCGACCGTGTTGGCGATCTGCGCCCCGTGGTCGCGGCGCACCAGGTGCAGGCACAGGTCCAGCCCGGCGGCGCTGCCCGCGCTGGTGATCACCTGGCCGTTGTCGACGTAGAGCACGTCGGGGGTGACCTCGACCAGCGGGTGGCGCTCACGCAGCAGCGGCGCGTACTTCCAGTGCGTGGTCGCCGCCCGGCCGTCCAGCAGCCCGGCCGCGGCCAGCGCGAACGCGCCGGAGCAGATGGAGACGATGCGGGCGCCCCGGGCGGCGGCCGTGCGCAGCGCCTCGACCAGCGCGGGGGAGACCTCGGCGCGCACGTCGGCGACCCCGGGCACGATCACGGTGTCGGCGGCGGCCAGCACGTCCAGGCCGTGTCGGGCGGTGATCGAGAAGCCGCCGACGGCCGGCATCGGCTCCGGCGTCTCGGCGCAGACGTCGAGGTCGTACCAGGCGATGTCGAGTTCGGGGCGGGGCAGGCCGAACACCTCGACGACGCAGCCCAGCTCGAAGGGCGCCATCCCGGCGAAGGCCAGCACCGCGATCCGGTGCCGGGCGCGGGTCTGGAGTGCCACGGGTGTACCCATGGCGAGATATTAGCGGACAGCGGCGTTCTCGCCACTTCTGGCCGCCCCGGCCGCTCGGCAGGATGGAACCAGTGACCGACCCGAAGGAGTGGCCATGTCCACCGCAGTCAGCACGTCCGCAGTGCTCAGCACGCCCCCGGCCGACGCCGCCGAGGCCGCCGCCCACTTCGCCGCCCGGCTGGCGTTCGAGGCCGACGTGTCCGATGTGCACACCGACCTGGCCTCGGGCACGCCGGGCTTCGTACTCGTCGACTCCCGCTCGCTGGAGGCATGGGAGCACGGCCACCTGCCCGGCGCGGTACACCTGCCCACCGCGGAGATCGCGTCCCGGGCGGCCGAGGCCGTCCCGGCCGGCAGCGTCGTTGTCACCTACTGCTGGGGGCCTGGCTGCAACGGCGCGACCCGGGCCGCGCTGGCCTTCGCCCGGCTGGGCTATCAGGTGAAGGAGATGCTCGGCGGGTACGAGTACTGGGTGCGCGAGGGCTTCGACACGCAGACCTTCCTCGGGCTCCGCAAGCACGACGTGGACCCGCTGACGGCCCCGGCGAGCGGCGCGGCCTGCGCCTGCTGACCGTACGCATCGATGGTGGTGAGGGTGGGCCATTGACGACACGCCGAGCCTATATGGGGTCGCTTTCGCGCGGCTGCCACTAGATGTAGTGTGAGGACATCGCTGGTCCACCCCTCCGGTCCCCCTTCGGGACCGGGTTTCGGGGTGCGCGCGTGCCGCCGCAGGGCGGCCCGCGCTGAGGGAATCCGGTGCGATTCCGGAGCTGCCCCGCAGCGGTGAGTGGGAACGAAGCCGTCCCGCGCTCCTCCCGCGAAGAGGGGTGTGGACAGCACTGGGCCGGTCCGGCCTGGGAAGCGACGGCGTAGGGGGTCTACGGCGGCACGGCGTCCAGCTGTGCGGCCCGGCCGTGCCCACGAGCCCGAAGACCTGCCGGCGTGCGTGCCGCGGACGGTTCCGCGACGCGCTGACGATGCTGCCCCGCGCCCTCGGGCCGTGGCCGCGTCGGCATCACCGGGCCGCGCGGGACGGTCCACGGTGGACTGTGCCCACCCTGGCGGGTGAGTGCTGTTCGGCGTGCCCTCCCGCGTTCGACGAGGGAGCGCACGCCTTGACCAGCACGATAATGAGCAGCTCAGCCACACTGGCAACGGATCAGGCAGGTGCCGCGGCGCCGCTGGAGGGGTTGCTCGCCGAGGCGGCCCACGGGCTGCCCGATGTGGACCACACCGCGGTGCTGACCCCCGTGGTGGCCGGCGTCTGGCCCGGGGCGACCGAAGCCGACCTGCGGCTGCGCGCCATCGAGACGGCCGCCGCCCTGGTGGCACAGGAGCCGTCGTACAGCCGCCTCGCGGCGCGCCTGCTCACGGTGCACATCGCCGCGGAGGCGGCCACCCAGGGCGTGACCGGCTTCCCGAGCTCGGTGCGCGCCGCGCACGCGGCCGGGCTGCTCGCCGACGACCTGGCCGCGTTCGTCGCCGCGCACGCCGACGAGCTGGCCGTGCTCGTCGACCCGGCCGCCGACGACCGCTTCGAGTACTTCGGCCTGCGCACCGTGTACGACCGCTACCTGCTGCGGCACCCGGTGACCCGCAAGGTGCTGGAGACGCCCCAGCACTTCCTGCTGCGGGTGGCCTGCGGCCTGATGGGCGAGGTCGGCGAGGCGGGCACGGCCGGACGGCGGCTGCCCGGCAGCACCGCCGAGGTGGCCCGGCTGTACGCCATCCTCAGCCGCCTGGCCTACCTGCCCAGCTCGCCTACGCTGTTCAACGCCGGAGCCCGCCGACCGCAGCTGAGCAGCTGCTTCCTGCTCGACTCGCCGCGCGACGAGCTGGAGTCGATCTACGAGCGCTACGGCCAGATTGCGCGCCTGTCCAAGTACGCCGGGGGCATCGGGGTGGCCTGGAGCCGGATCCGGTCCCGGGGGTCGCTGATCCGCGGCACCAACGGGCTGTCCAACGGCATCGTGCCGTGGCTGCGCACGCTCGACTCCAGCGTCGCCGCCGTCAACCAGGGCGGCCGGCGTAAGGGGGCTGCCTGCGTCTACCTGGAGACCTGGCACGCCGACCTGGACGAGTTCCTGCAGCTGCGCGACTCCACCGGTGAGGAGAGCCGCCGCACCCACAACCTGCACCTGGCCAACTGGGTGCCGGACGAGTTCATGCGCCGCGTCGAGGCCGACGCGAGCTGGTCGCTGTTCGACCCGAAGGACGTGCCCGAGCTGGTCGACCTGTGGGGCGAGGAGTTCGACACGGCGTACCGGGCCGCCGAGGCCGCCGGGCGCGCGGTGCGCACGCTGCCCGCCCGGGAGCTGTACGGCCGGATGATGCGCACCCTGGCGCAGACCGGCAACGGCTGGATGACGTTCAAGGACGCCGCCAACCGCGCCTGCAACCAGACCGCGGTCGCCGGCAACACCGTGCACCTGTCCAACCTGTGCACCGAGATCCTGGAGGTGACCAGCGACGGCGAGACCGCGGTGTGCAACCTCGGCTCGGTCAACCTGGCCGCCCACCTCGGCGCCGACGGCGTCGACTGGGACGCCCTGCGCGAGACCGTGCGCACCGCGGTACGCGTGCTCGACCGCACCATCGACCTGTCCTACTACCCGACCGGCGAGGCAGCCGGGGCCAACAACCGGTGGCGGCCGATCGGCCTGGGCGTGATGGGCCTGGCCGACGTCTTCGCCACGCTGCGGCTGGACTTCGACTCGCCCGAGGCGCTGGCGCTGTCCACCCGCATCGCCGAGGAGATCGCGCTCGCGGCCTACGACACCAGCGCCGACCTGGCCGCCGAGCTGGGCGTGCACCCGTCGTACGCGGACACCCGCGCCGCCCGCGGCGTGCTGCACCCCGACCACTACCCGGACGCGTCCCGCACCCGCCCGTGGGCCTGGGACGAGCTGGCCGCCAAGGTCGCCCGCACCGGCCTGCGCAATTCGCTCCTGATCGCGATCGCGCCCACGGCCACCATCGCCTCGATCGCCGGCTGCGCCGAGTGCATCGAACCCCCGGTCGCCAACGTCTTCAAGCGCGAAACCCTGTCCGGCGAGTTCCTCCAGGTCAACCGCTACCTCGTCGACGAACTCAAGGCCCGCGGCCTCTGGACGCCGCAGTTGCGCGAGCGCATCCTCGCCGCCGAGGGCTCCGTCGCGGGCATCACCGAGATCCCGGCCGAGCTGCGCACCCGCTTCCGCACCGCCTGGGAGCTCCCGCAGCGGGCCCTGATCGACCTCGCCGCCGCCCGCACCCCCTACATCGACCAGTCCCAGTCCCTGAACCTCTTCATGGCGTCCCCCGACATCGGCAAACTCTCCTCCATGTACGCCTACGCCTGGCGAAAAGGCCTGAAAACCACCTACTACCTCCGCTCCCGCCCCGCCACCGCCATCACCCAGACGACCGTAAGGAAGGGCACCTTCACATCGGTTTCCGTAGAGGAAGGGCACCTTCTTAACGCCTCACTCGGGGTGGCCGCGCCGGTTGCGGCCGGGGTCGGCGGTCTGCCTGCGCAGCCGCTGCGCACCGCGGCGAGCCTGATCGACCTGAACCTGGAAAACCCCGAGATCTGCGAGGCCTGCCAGTGACCACGGACACCAAGAAGATGCTGCTCGACCCGGGCCTGGACCTGACCCTGCGGCCGATGCGCTACCCGGACTACTACGAGCGCTACCGCGCGGCGATCCGCAACACCTGGACGGTGGAGGAGGTGGACCTCGGCAGCGACCTGGCCGACCTGGCCTCACTCAGCGACGGCGAGCGGCACCTGGTGAACCGCCTGGTCGCATTCTTCGCCACCGGCGACACCATCGTCGCCAACAACCTGGTGCTGAACCTGTACCGGCACATCAACGCCCCCGAGGCCAGGCTCTACCTGAGCCGGCAGCTGTTCGAGGAGGCGGTGCACGTCCAGTTCTACCTGACCCTGCTGGACACGTACCTGCCCGACGACGCCGAGCGGGCCGCCGCGTTCGACGCGGTGGAGAACATCCCGTCGATCGCCCGCAAGGCCCGGTTCTGCTTCGAGTGGATCGACTCGGTCTTCGACCTGCCCGAGCTGGCCACCGCCGACGACCGGCGGCGCTTCCTGCTGAACCTGATCTGCTTCGCGGCCTGCATCGAGGGCCTGTTCTTCTACGGCGCCTTCGCGTACGTCTACTGGCTGCGCTCGCGCGGCCTGCTGGACGGGCTGGCCGCGGGCACCAACTGGGTGTTCCGCGACGAGTCCATGCACATGGACTTCGCCTTCGCCGTGGTCGACACGGTCCGCGCCGAGGAGCCGGACCTGTTCGACGACGAGCTGGGCAAGGCGGTGACCCGGATGCTGGAGGACGCGGTCGACGCCGAGCTGGCCTTCGCCGAGGACCTGTGCGGCGCGGGCCTGCCCGGCATGACCCTGGCCGACATGCGGGAGTACCTGCAGTACGTCGCCGATCAGCGGCTGGCCCGGCTGGGCCTGCCGGCCCGGTTCGGTTCGAGCAACCCGTTCCCGTTCATGGCCCTGCAGGACGTGCAGGAGCTGGCGAACTTCTTCGAGCGCCGGGTCACCGCCTACCAGGTGGCGGTCCCCGGCACGGTCAGCCTCGACGAGGACTTCTGACCCTCAGTTTCCGGCCAGGATGGCGGAGAAGCGTTTCTCGGCGAGGTCGAACTGGGCGAAGATGTGCGCCTTGACCTCGCCGAGAAGCGGCGTGTCCGGCCGGGCCACCAGCTCCCGCAGCAGCGGCACCAGGGGCTGGTACTTGGTCGCGGCGCGCAGCACCTTCGGGCCGATGGTGTGGATGACGCCGACCCCGTTGTCGGTGAAGTCGGAGACCTTGATGATCCGCGCCCACGGGTCCACGTCCAGCGACTCCACGACGTGCTCGCGATACTGCTCGTCCTTGTCGCGGTCGAGGTCGTACTCCGGGTTGGTGACCGCGTTGACCAGCTGCGCGACGCGGGGGCCGAAGCGCTCGGCGAGCACGGCCAGGGCCTGCTCGCGCGGCGGGGGACCGCCGCGGTGGGCCTGGCCGACGATGCCCCACGGCTGGTCCTCGACCGAGTCGTGCAGCAGGGCGGCGACGAGCACGTCCCGGTCGGTGATCCGGTAGTAGGTGATGATCCGGATGGTGACGCGCAGCAGGTGGTTGAGGTACGGCTCGCGAACCCGGCGCTGCTCGGCGTGCAGCCGGGCGGCGAGTTCCAGCGCCTCGGTGAGCACGGCCTGATCGGATTCGGACAGGCGCTGGATCTCCAGGGCGAACCGGTCACGCAGGCCCTGCTCGCCGAGCACCTCCGTGATGGCGTGCAGGGGCATGGTCATGAGGTATGCCGGGGCGTCCATGCCGCCGTTTATATCGGATCAACGCCGCCCGCGCGCTCCCTCCGATCCGGACCGAGGTGCGCACCGTGCCCCAGTGTCGTTCTTTCGACAGGGGCACGGCGCGCGCCGGATCCGGCGGTCAGCGGGGGATCTTGGTGCGGTTGCGGTCGGCCAGCGCCCTGGCCAGGCTGAACGGCGGGTTCACCGGGACAGCCGGCGGGTCGACGGTGGTGCGGGGGCCGGGGATGACGGTCGCCACCGGTGGGCGGTGCCGGGCCCGGCCCGCGTCCGCGCCGTCGAACTCCTCCTGCGTCATGGCCTGCAGGGCGTTGAACATCACACCGATCAGGCACAGCGCCGACAGCAGCACGATCGGCACGATGAGCACGAACGGGCTGAGCCCTTCGACCTGGCCGGTGCCGCCGGTGTCCAGGGTGATCCGGATCGCGGCCATCGCGGTGTAGTGCATGCCGCACACCGCCACGCCCATCACGGCCGCGGCGGCGATGATGGAGCGCATGCCGGAGACGGTCACGGTGAACCACAGCGCGACGGTCGCGGCCACCACGGCGATCAGCACGGATGCGCCCACCAGGCCGAGGTCGTAGCTGACCTGCCCGGCGACCCGCATCGCGGCCATGCCGCTGTAGTGCATCGCGACGACGCCGAGGCCGGTGAACCCGCCGCCGGCCACGATCCGCATCGCGGAACGGCGGCCCTGGCCCGCGATGAACAGGCCGATGCCGACGGTGACGACGGCCAGCGCGAAGCTGATGAAGGTGACGACCGGGTCGTAGCGGACCGGGCTGGCCGGCACGTCGAAGCCGATCATCGCCATGAAGTGCATGAGCCAGATGCCGGTGCCGCCGATGGACAGCGAGGCGATGACCAGCCAGCGGGCCCGCCGGCCGGCGGTGGGCGCACGGCGGGCGCGGGCCGTGCACACCAGGCCGAGCAGCGAGCCGATGAAGGCCATCAGGTACGCGGTCACCGGATTGAACCAGCCGTACGCGAAATGGTGCACTTCTGCCATGGGAGCGCCTCCGGGATGGATGGGAGGTTGTCATTGCGCCATGAATGAGGCTCACTCAATCGCACAGCGTGTCCGTGTCCGCACTGTCGATCACCGCTGGCGGGGGCCGGGTAGCGTCAGGGCATGGCAGGCACGAGTGCGTCGGTGGTCGCCCTGGTCGGCATCGACGGCTCGGGCAAGACCACCCAGGCGATACGGCTGGCCGCGGCACTGTGCGCGGCCGGGGTCACCGCCCGTTACGGCCGCAACGCGGGCGGCCGGCACTTCCTGGGGCGGGTCGCCCGCAAGGTGGGCCGCGACGACGCGGTCTCCCTGCTCGGGCGCCGGGGCCTGCTCACCGTCGAGGCCGTGCTGCGCTGGCTGGCCATCGCCCGCTCACTGCTGACGGCGCGGCTGACCGGTTCGACGGCGGTGATGGACCGGTACACCCCCTGCCAGCTGGTCAGCATTCGGGCACATGAGGGCGGCGAGTGGCTGACGCGGACGGTACGCGCGGCGTATGCCCCTTTCCCTCGACCGGCTGTCATCATCTTTCTCGACGTCCCGCCCGAGGTGGCTTATCACCGGGTGGAGCAGCGTGGCGACGACCACGAGGACATCGAATATCTGAACGCGAGCTACGCGGCCTACAAAGACGTACTGTCGGATGCGGTACACGTCGACGGCAGTGGTGATCCCGACGCGGTCGCCCAAGCCGTCTGGGCGGTCGTTTGGCCGGTCGTCAAACGGGGTTTGGCAGTTGACGCGGGGCTGTCATGAAAGTAAGTTTCAAACGTGGCGAAGAAGTCGAAAGTTTCCGAGGAGAATGACGGTGCGGCGCGCGCCGGTCAGGAACCTGTCGGGCTGATCGTTCAGATCAATGGTCTGCTGCCCGCGCTCTCCCCGGCCGAACAGCGCGTGGCACGGCTCGTGCTCGCCGATCCGGCCGCCTCGGCCCGCCGCACCATCACGGACCTGTCCGCCGCCGCGGAGACCTCCGAGGCGACGGTCATCCGCTTCTGCCGGTCCATCGGCATGTCGGGCTACCCGCAGCTGCGCATCCGGCTCGCCGCCGAGGCCGCACGCCGGGTCGAGCCGACCGACTCGCGGGTGGTCGGCGGGGACATCCCGCCCGGCGCCGACATGGCCCAGATCATCGCCACCATCGCCTTCAACGACGCCCGTGCCGTCGAGGAGACCGCCGAGCAGCTCGACCCCGAGGTCTGCGACAAGATCGTGGACCTGCTGGTGAAGGCGTCCCGGGTCGAGGTCTTCGGCGCGGGTGCGAGCGGCTTCGTCGCCGCCGACTTCCAGGCCAAGCTGCACCGCATAGGCCGCATCGCGTACTACTGGCCGGACCTGCACACCTCGCTCACCTCCGCGGCCCTGCTCGGCCCCGGTGACGTGGCGCTGGGCATCTCGCACACCGGCACCACCGCCGACACCATCGACGTGCTGGAGCGGGCCAAGGCGGCGGGCGCGCTGACCGTCGCGCTGACCAACTTCCCCCGCTCGCCGATCTGCGACGTCGCCGACTTCGTGCTGACCACCGCGGCCCGCGAGACGACCTACCGGTCCGGCGCGATGGCCAGCCGGCTCGCCCAGCTCACGGTGGTGGACTGCCTGTTCGTCGGGGTGGCCGCCCGCACCCGCAGCAAGGCCCGCAAGGCGCTGGAGGTCACCGCCGAGGCGGTGCGCGGACGTCGCGTCAGCACTGCCCGGCGCCGGTCCGGCGATGCCTGAGCTGCCCACCGGTTCCCTCCCGGTCCGTGTCCACGCCCCCACCGAGCAGCGGTATGCCCCCAGCGCCGAACTCGACCTGCTGGGCACCCGCCAGATCCTGCAAGTGATCAACGAGGCTGACCGCACCGTCGCCGGTGCGGTCGGCGCGGTGCTGGACCCGCTGGCCGTGGTGGTCGAGGACGCCGTCGCGGCGCTGCAGCGGGGCAACCGCGTGCACTACGTGGGCGCGGGCACCTCCGGCCGGCTCGGCGTGCTCGACGCCGCCGAACTGCCGCCGACCTTCAACGCCCCGCGGAGCTGGTTCTGCGCCCACATCGCCGGCGGTCCGGGCGCGCTGCTGGCGGCGGTCGAGGACGCGGAGGACGACACGGCGGGCGGGGCCGACGAGCTGGCCCGGTGCGCCCGCACCGGGGACGTGGTCGTGGGCATCGCCGCCAGCGGCCGCACGCCGTACGTGCTCGGCGCGCTGCGTGCCGCCGGGGAGCTGGGCTGCCGGACCGCGCTCATCGCGGCCGACCCGCACGCGTCCGCCGCGGCCTGGGTGGATGTCTTCATCGGCGTCGACACCGGCCCCGAGGTGATCACCGGGTCCACCCGGATGAAGGCCGCCACCGCGCAGAAGTTGCTGCTCAACGCGTTCTCCAGTGCGGTGATGGTGCGCCTGGGACGGGTGTTCTCCAACTTCATGATCGACATGGTGCCGACCAACGCGAAGCTGCGCGGCCGCATGCTGAACATCCTCGTCGAGGCGACCGGCCACGACGAGGAGGACTGCCGCCGCACCCTGGACGCGGCCGGCGGCGACCTGCGGGCGGCGCTGGTCGCCCTGCTGGCCGGCCGCGAGGTGGCCGCCGCCCGTGGCGCCCTTGCCGGCCACGGCAACCGCGTCCGCGACGCCGTCGCCGCCCTCACCGACTGACCGGCGCCCGAGCGAACCGGAGTCGATCGCTGTTTCGGGTCGAAACATGCGTCCGGGCCCCAGATCATTTCCTGGAACAGGAGCACGGACTCGAAAGCCGGACCCCATTCGCGGGGACTTCATGGCCGAATGGGTGTGCTTTCCACTCGATGGGGTATGCGGGTCCTGCGTCCGGGTGGGCAGGTGTGGAACCGTGCAATAGCGCGCGGGCTCGGACGTCACAAGAAATGGCGACGCAGGTCACAGCGTTGTAGTGAGGTGGATCGCTGTACCCTGTGGAGCTCCGTGGTGTCATAAATAGGGCATTGCGGACCGGTCGGCTAGCTTCCAGCGAGTCGGCAAGCCGGTATCAGCGAGTTCACAGCTTTTCGTGACAGTTTCGATGGGCAACGCGGAATCATCTCCGGGCGTCATCTGTTGTGAAGGTGTCAGTACCGCAAGGCCCTGCGGCGATTACGTGGGAGGGACCCGAACGTGGAGAACATGACCATGCTGCGCACCGACCAGGTGGCTGAGGAGCGAGACCTCGTCGGTGTATATCTGCACGAGATCTCGCGTACTCCGCTGCTTGACGCGGCGCAGGAGGTCGACCTCTCGAAGGCGATCGAGGCAGGACTATATGCTGAGCATCTGCTGGAGGCCGACAAGCTCAAGCGCGGGCTGAAGCGCGACGAGCTGGAGAAGCTGGTTGCCGACGGCAGCCACGCCAAGGACCTGTTCATCCGCGCGAACCTGCGCCTGGTGGTCTCGATCGCGCGTCGTTACGTGCGCTCGGGCATGCCCATGCTGGACCTGATCCAGGAGGGCAACACCGGCCTGGTCCGGGCCGTCGAGAAGTTCGA
Source organism: Catellatospora vulcania (assembly GCF_009720385.1). Taxonomy (GTDB): domain Bacteria; phylum Actinomycetota; class Actinomycetes; order Mycobacteriales; family Micromonosporaceae; genus Catellatospora; species Catellatospora vulcania. The sequence goes on from NZ_ML769303.1 coordinate 390,015, forward strand.
CTACGTGAAGGGCTACAAGTTCTCCACGTACGCGACCTGGTGGATCCGGCAGGCGATCAGCCGTGCCATCGCCCAGCAGGAGCGCACCGTGCGGCTGCCCGTCCACCTGGTCGAGGACGTCAACCGGATGCGCAACGTGACCCGTCAGCTCACCCGTGAGCTGGGCAGCGACCCTGAGCCGGACCAGATCGCGGCCGCCCTCGGCGTGACCGTGGAGCGGGTGACCGAGCTGATCCGCTGGTCGCAGGACACCGTCTCGCTCGACACGCCCGTGGGCGACGACGGCGACACCAACCTGGGTGACCTGGTCGCCGACCGTGACACGCCCAGCCCGGAGGAGATCGTCCTCTCGGCGCTGGAGCGCCAGCGGATCGAGGGCCTGCTCAACCACCTCGACGACCGTTCCGCCGGCATCATGCGCGCGCGGTACGGCCTGGAGGACGGTCGCGAGCACTCGCTGACCGAGGTGGCGTCGCGGTTCTCGCTGTCCCGCGAGCGCATCCGCCAGCTGGAGATCCAGGCGCTGGGCCGGCTGCGCGAGCTGGCCCGCGCGGAGGGCCTGCAGTCCGTCTGACCGAACCCTCTCCCTACTGACGCAGAAAGCCCTCTCCCGATGCGGGAGAGGGCTTCTTGCCGTGCGGAGCCGGGTCAGATGCGCACCCGGCCGTAGCCGTAGGGGGACATCATGTTGACGCTGGCTATCTTCACCACCTCGCCTGTGGTGGGCGCGTGGATCACCTTGCCACTGCCGACGTAGATCGCCACGTGCCCCAGGCCCGAGTAGAAGACCAGGTCTCCCGGCAGGAGTTGGGACCGGCTGATGTGGGTCGTCTCACGCCACTGCGTCGCGGCCTGGTGGTAGAGGCTCACGCCCGCGGCACGCCAGGCGGCCAGCGTCAGACCGGAGCAGTCGTACCCGCCCGGCCCGTCGGCGGCCCACACGTACGGCTTGCCGAGCTGCTTGTACGCGAACGCCACGGCGACGCCGGCCTTGCCCTTGTACGCGGGGATGTTGCCCGTGTAGGTGGACGACTTCTCGTCGCGCAGGCCCGCCTTGCGTCGCAGCTCCTGGAGTTTGGCCAGGTCGCGTTCGATGCCCTTGCGCTGGGTCTCGACCGCGGTGAACCGGGTGGTCTGCTCCTGCAGCCGCGCCTCCAGCGCGGCCTTGACCTCGAACCGGTCGCCGGCCGCCTGGTGCGCCTCGTCGATCTGCGCCCGCTGGCTCGTCGCGAGCTGGTCCAGGGCGCTGAGCCGGGCCAGCAGCTTGCCGTCGCCGGCCGAGTCCAGGAGCGCGTTCAAGCCGCTGAACGACCCGGTGCGGTACGCGGTCGCCGCGATCCGTGCGACGTTGCCCTGTGCCTGGTCGACCTTGATCTCCAGCGGGCCGAGTTCGCGTTCCAACGCGGCCGCCTCGGCGCGGCTCTGCTTGAGCTGCGTGTTGAGCTTGTTGTACTGCTCGACGACCTTCTCCAGCTGCTCGGACTTCTCCGAGATCTGTTTGCGGAGTTCGGCGGCGCTGGGCGCGGCGTGCGCGGGAGCGCCGGTCGCAAGCAGTCCGATGATCAGTGCTCCGGCAGGGACGAGCAGGCGCGCCGCAGCGCGCCAGCCCCTGCCATGGGGGGATGACAAGGTGTGGGTGGCCCTTCTCCGCAGCCGCCTACCGAGTTAGCTGACGGGTTCGGGCGAAGGGCGCCCTACTGTGGTCACTTAGCGTGACCACTGATTCACCCCGATAACCTGGGTCCCCGGTTCGCGCGCAAACGAGCTAATCGATCTTCACGATCGCGCGGCGATTCGGCGGCGCTGGTCCGGTGCCGCCCGGGGGTGGGCGGCGGACGACCGGCCAGTGTTGGCCACGGTAGTCCCGGAAACCGCCAAGCCCAAGGGCGTAATAAACCATGTGCCCGATCTGATCCAGAATTGCGAGAAAAGTTCCGTCACATTAGGTGATTCCTGAACGCACATTAGGTTCAGGGAACGTGCCAATCTGACAGGTGGCTGATTGAGAGGCTTCACAACGACGGCTGTCTCGGTCACACTGAGGTCACGAGGCAGCCGGGAAGTCCACCGACGGACGGCTAACGCGGCGGCTCGAAAAGCGAAAAAGACCGACACCCGGCGGCCACCGAGTGTCGGTCCACAAGCTCCACCACATGCCAGGCGTCGCCACCTCCGCGGGCACCACCACCAGCCGGGCCCGCGTGTCGAGCAGTTGGGAGACTTCCATGGAGCCTACACGGGCACCGGAACGGCCACCAGAACAAGCCATCGTGACCATCCGCCCGGGGCTGCACATCTCGTCGACATGTTTCCAGGTCGGCGGGCGTCACTTCACCCTCAGCGCCATCGAGAACGTCCACATGCGACAGGCCGGGCACGACCCGCTGACGCGTCGCGCCGGAGCGATGGCCGTGGTCGGCATGGTCCTGCTCGGGGCGTTCGCGCCGCTGCTGAACGCGACCGGCATCGTCGCCGCGGTCGCCGTGCTCAGCGGCCTGGCCGTGGCCACGCTGATCAGCGCGCGGCGGCGGCCGCGGCGGCTGGAGCTGTGGGCCGACTACCACGGTCACCCCACCCAGCTGTTCGTCAGCGACGACTGGTGGCTGTTCCACGCGGTGGAGCGCTACCTGCGGCGCAGCCTCGTCGAGGCGCGCCTGGGCCACCTGAACCTCCCGCGGCCCAGGCCGAGCCGCGGGGTGCCGCACCCCTCGAACATGCACCCCTCTCGACTGGTCCCCGGCGGGAGCCGGTCCGGCTGGGAACGCGCCGCCTGACCTGCCCGCCTGAACAGAACAGGGCGTTGCCGCACCCGCGGCAACGCCCTCGTTGCGCGTCCCCGGCTCACTCGGTCCTGATGACGGTGAACGCCTCGGCCAGCCGGCCGGGCAGGCCGAGCGACTCCGCCAGGCCGCCCAGGCGCTCGCGCAGCATCACGTCGAGTTCGTGCAGGTGGGCCGTCTGCGAGAAGTGCGCCCGCAGCGCGGCGAGCTTGCGGTCGAAGGTGTCGGTCACGTCCACCGCGTGGTCGGGGTCAGGGCCGCCCGAATACCAGATCTCGCGGACCGTCCAGGCGGCCAGGCCCGCCGCGCCCAGGTCGGGATGGGCGAACGGGTTGCGGGCGTCGGGGTAGACCGCGCAGGTCGCCGCCTCGCCCACGGCCAGGTGGTCGGGGTGGCTCGGCCCGGCGATGCGGTCCCAGCGGCGCAGCGGGGAGCTGGTCAGGATGCGGTCGGGGCGGGCGCGCCGGATCGCCGCGACGAGGTCCTTGCGCAGGGCCAGGCTCGCCGTGACCGAGCCGTCGGCATACCCCTCCAGGAAGTCGACCTGCTTGACCCCGACGGCGGCCGCGGCGGCCCGCTGCTCGGCCTCGCGCAGGCCGGGCATCTCCGCGCGCGGCGTCTCGTCGAAGCCGCCCGCGTCGCCCCTGGTGACCAGGAGGTACGACACCTCGAGGCCCTCGTCCACCCAGCGGGCCACCGTGCCGGCCGCGCCGAAGTCGACGTCGTCGGGATGGGCGAACACGCACAGCACGCGCTGCACGTCGGCGCAGGGCGCGGCGGAGGGAGGAAAGCTCATGCCGCCGAGTTTATGCCGCACGCTGCGGCGGGACGGCGCGTGGTGATCAACGGAGATCCCCGGCGACCTTGGCGATGAACGCCAGCGAGTCGGCCTCGCTGAGGGCGGCGCCGGTGAGCATGGTGAAGGTGTCCCGGTACGGCGCGGCCACCTCGCCGCGGTCGAGGAACTGGCCCCGGTCGGGGTCGCCCGCCAGCGCGCTGTTCAGCTCCAGGTAGACGACGTCCTCGCCGAACGGGAAGGACAGCAGCACGAACGTCGACTCCATGGTGTGGATGCCGGTGGACAGCGGCAGCACCCGCAGGTGGATGTGCGGCGCGGCGCCCAGCGAGACCAGGTGCAGCAGCTGGTCACGCTGCACGCCGACGCCGCCGTTGATGCGGCGCAGCACGGCCTCGTCCAGCACCGCGTGGATCTGCGGCGGGTCCTTGCGCTGGAGCACGTTCTCCTGCCGGCGCAGCCGGATGTCGAGATACGTCTCGTGGTTGCGGGTGTCCTCCTCGGGCATGCGCAGCCCGGCGATGACGGCGCGCGCGTAGGCCTCGGTCTGCAGCAGCCCCGGCACCACCAGCGCCTGGTACATGGCCAGCGCCGACGCGCCGTCCTCCAGCCCGATGTAGGTGGCGAAGCGGCCCGACATGACCTCGCTGCCGTACTGCGTCCACCACGAGCGCTGACGCGACGCGCGGACCAGGCTCTCCATCTCGGACATCTCGGAGGCGTCGTCGATGCCGTAGAGCTGCATCAGCGCCCGCACGTCGGTCACGGTCATCCGGACGGTGCCGTTCTCGATTCTGATCACCTTGGAGAGTGACCATTCGAGTTCGGAGGCGACCTGCTCCTGGGTGTAGTCGGAGCCCTCCCGGGCGGACCGGAGCGCGTGTCGCAGCCTGAGACGGGCGACCGCCGGGCTCTGCGCGCTCACGTTGATCTCCGCCTTCCGCCCCACGCCACGGACTGAGCCGCTGGCGAAACGCCGTATGGCTACTTGCGACCAATCTTTCCGACGAGTTTACTGGGGGCGCAGCCCTGCGCGCCAACCACCGGCGTGCCAGTAACCGCGGGGCGAAACTCTTTACACATCGTGACCTGGAGTGAACCTATGACGTCTGTGCTGGGCGCAGCATGGCGCAAGAGCGGCCGCTGCGAATCGGCCCACTGCGTGGAGATCGCAGATTTGGGCAACACCGGAGTCGGTCTTCGGGACTCGGTGAGTCCGGCGCAGCATCTGGTCGTGTCGACGGAGGCGTTCCGCGCTTTCGTGGCCGGCGTGAAAACCGGAGAGTTCGACCTGCGCTGACCCCGTATGGATGAACAGGCTCCGGCCGGCACGCGACGACGCCCGTGCCGGCTTTTTGTTTGCCCGGGGGAGTAGACGTGAATGTCCTCGCGCGAGTACCCGTCGTTCACGACTCATGGCATGTTCGTGCATTCGTGGATATGTCACAGTGATGAGCGGGAACCGGAACGAGGCGTAAGGCGGTAGGCCATGTCCGAGTACCAACAGGACCGTCACTGGCGGCGGTCGTCCCGATGCGAGTCCGGGCAGTGCGTGGAAGTGTGCTTCGACGGCGAGCTGGTCCTGGTGCGTAGTTCGAAAGACCCGGACGGCCCGTGGCTGACCTTCGACGCGGACGAGTGGCGGGCCTTCACGGCCGGGCTCGCCGCCGGAGAGCTGCGTGCCTGAGCAGCACTAGTGCAGGGCGTTGCCGGCGATGGTCCACAGCCGCAGCGACGCCTCCCGGGCGCTGGGCCGCGCCAGCGAGTTCTTGTCCATGCAGGCGCGGCACAGGTCGGAGACGGCCTGCGGCAGGCCGGGCACGCCCAGCACCGGGGTGGGCGCGAGCCAGCGCAGCGCGGTCGTGCCCTGCGGGCTGCGGTTGACCCCGGCATACGGGGACTTGCCGGTGAGCACCTGGTAGAGCAGGGCGCCGAGCGCGTACACGTCGTCGGAGGGACTGGCGAACTCGCCCGCCGGGGCGGCGGTGCTGCCGATGAGCTCGGCCAGTCCGAAGTCGACCACCTTCGGCCCGGTGGTCGTGATCATGACGTTGCCCGGGGTCAGGTCCCGGTGCACGACGCCGCGCCGGTGCGCCACCGCGAGCACGTCGGCGGCGGTCGCGGCGACCCGCACCGCCCCGGCCCACGGCAGCGGGCCGTCCAGCAGCACGCTGGTCAGCGCCTCGCCCTTGAGTAGCTCCAGCGCCAGGTAACCGATGTCGCGGCCGTCCGGCCCGGTCTCCACGCCGACGTCGAGCACCTTGGGCACATGCGGATGGCGCAGCCGGTCGGTCATCGCGGCCTCGTGCCGGATCAGGCCCGAATAGCGGTCGTCGACCACCTTCACGGCGAGCCGGCGGCCGGCGGTCGCGTCGACGGCCTGGTACACAGTGGATACTCCGCCGCGCGCCAGAGGCCTGGTCAGCACGTATCGCCCTGCCAGCGCGGTACCGATCGGGACCTCCACGGGCGGGATTCTTCCGCAATCAACGACACAAAGCCATTGGACATACTTGAAATCTTCGCTAAATGATTATCGTTCCACGCAGCTTCCCCACAGGCCGCGCCGCTGTGTCCGGGCCTGCTCGACGGCGTCGTGCAAGTCCTGCTGGTGCGCCAGATTGGGACGGATCGCGAGTTCGCGCACGGCCCCGCGGGCGGCCAGCTCGCCGTTGACGAAGCGGCCGTCGGCGGTCCAGGCGTAGACCAGTCGGCGGCCGTACGGATCGAGGCGCTGGCTGTCGGGCAGCAGCCACAGCCGTGCGCCGGGCGGGGCCAGTTTCCGCAGTTCGGCAAGCGCGGTCTGCGCCCAGCACTGCGGGGTGCCGTCGGCGCCGTGCAGTTCAGGGGCGTCGATGCCGAGCAGGCGCAGCTGGACCGGGTCGGTGATGTCGATCACCGGACCCGGCTGATCCGCGGTGACCTGCAACGAGTCACCGTCGAGCGGGAAGTCCACGCGTACCTGCTGCGCTCCGGCGGGCGGCCCGGTGAGCCGGGCGGACGGGCTCGATGACGCCGTCGCGCCGGGCGGACGGGCATCGGGGCGGCCGTAGGCGTACCAGAGCCAACCGCCCGCGGCGAGCACGAGCACGACCAGCCAGAACAACGTCGCCCGCCGCTCCCGGAGTCGCCCGTTTTGTCGTGTTCGCCCCACCGCCCCATCGTCGCACCACGCCCTGCCGTCCGCGGGCTGCGTCGCCTGCGCCCGGCCGGTCTGCGGTTTCGGGGAAACTGCGGCCACCCCACCGTCGAATGCAGCAGTTTCCCCGAAACTGCAGACGACTCCGGGGTGGAAGTGACTTTAGTCGCGTGCGTTTTGGTTGTGCACAATCTAAACGGTCGTTAGCGTCGGGGGCATGACTACTCTTTACACGGCCGTCGCGACGGCCACCGGTGACGGACGTGACGGCAAGGTGCGCAGCTCGGACGGGCTGCTGGAGACGGCTGTGGCGACGCCCGTGGAACTCGGCGGAGCCGGTGGGGCGACCAACCCCGAGCAGCTGTTCGCGGCCGGATACGCGGCCTGCTTCCACTCCGCGCTGCGGCTGGTCGCCCGGCGGGCCAAGGCCGACGTCGACGGCTCCGAGGTGACCGCGCACGTCGGGCTCGGCCGCGACGGCGCCGGGTTCGGCCTGTCCGTCACCCTGGAGGTCGCGCTGCCGGGCGTGCCCGCCGAGACGGCGCGGCAGCTCGTGGACACCGCGCACCAGGTCTGCCCGTACTCGAACGCCACCCGTGGCAACATCGACGTCCAGCTCGTGCTTCGCTGAGACCATGACCCGCGCCGACCGCCCGGACCCCGGTGACCTGGACCTGCAGAAGCAGGTCTGCTTCGCGCTGTACGCCGCCAGCCGCGCGCTGACCGCGGTCTACCGCCCGGTGCTCGAACGGCTCGGCCTGACCTATCCGCAGTACCTGGTGATGCTGGTGCTCTGGGAACGCGGGCAGACCTCGGTCAAGGCGCTGGGGGAGTCCCTGCAGCTCGACTCGGGCACGCTGTCCCCGCTGCTCAAGCGGCTGGAGGCGGCCGGTCTGGTGGACCGGGCCCGCGACCCGCGCGACGAGCGCTCCGTGGTCGTCAGCCTCACCCCGTCCGGCGACCGCCTGCGCGAGCAGGCCACCGGCATCCCGCGGGCCATCGCCGAGGCGACCGGCGTGCCCGCTTCCGAACTCGCCTATCTGCGTGACACGCTGCGCAAGATCACTGAGGCGGCCACGGCCGCCCCGGACAAGGAGACGACGTGACCGTCGGACGTGAGATCCACCTGGCTTCGCGCCCCGTGGGCGTGCCCACCCCGGACAACTTCCGCCTGGTCGAGGTGGACGTGCCGGAACCCGCTGAGGGCCAGGTGAAGGTGCGCAACCTGGTGATGTCGGTGGACCCGTACATGCGCGGGCGGATGAACGACGTGAAGTCGTACGTGCCGCCGTTCGCGGTGGACGCGGTGCTCGACGGCGGGGCCGTCGGCGAGGTCGTCGAGTCGCGCTCGGCCGACCTGAAGCCCGGCGACCTGGTGCTGCACGGCTACGGCTGGCGGGACTTCGTGGTCGACGACGCGCGGCGCTTCCGCAAGCTGGAGCCGATCGCCCCGCCCAGCGCCTTCCTGGGCGTGCTGGGCATGCCGGGCCTCACCGCGTACGTCGGGCTGCTCGACATCGCCGCGATGAAGCCCGGTGACACCGTGTTCGTGTCCGGTGCCGCCGGCGCCGTCGGCAGCCTGGTCGGCCAGCTCGCCCGGCTCAAGGGCGCGGCCCGGGTGGTCGGCAGCGCGGGCAGCGACGCGAAGGTCGCCCACCTCACCGGCGACCTCGGCTTCGACGCCGCGTTCAACTACCGCGACGGCGAGGTGTCCAAACTGCTCAAGCAGGCCGCGCCGGACGGGATCGACGTGTACTTCGACAACGTCGGCGGCGACCACCTCACCGCGGCGATCGCCAGGGCGAAGCCGTTCGCCCGGTTCGCGCTGTGCGGCGCGATCTCGGCGTACAACGAGCCGGTGCCGGGGCCGGACAACCTGGCGCTGCTCATCGGCAAGCGGATCACCATGCGCGGCTTCATCGTCTCCGACCACAACGACCGCATGGCCGACCTGATCCGCGAGGTCGGCGCCTGGTACGCGGCCGGTGAGATCAAGGCCGAGGAGACCGTGGTCGAGGGGCTGGAGAACGCGCCGGAAGCGTTCCTGGGCCTGCTGCGCGGCGCGAACACCGGCAAGATGGTGGTGAAGCTCTAGCCGTACGGGCGTCGTCACGGGGCATCGCACAGCGTGACAGGTCACCTAGGATGCCCCGGTGACGATCACCCCGGCCGTGGCGGCGCCCACTTTCGACCGCGCCGCGGCCTTCCCCGAGGTGCAGGCCGTGCAGGCCTGGTGCCGCCAGGGCGACTGGGACGCGGTGGCACGTCACTTCGCGCAGCTGCCGACGGCCGACGCGGTGTACTTCACCGTGCGGGCCGTCGGCGAGCTGCCGGGCGTGATGACCTTCGTCGGCGAGGTGGCGCAGGCACAGCCGTCGGCCGTGCTGCCCAAGCTGCTGCTCGCCGCCCGCGCCGCCGCGCTGGCCTGGGACGCGCGCACCACGGCGCGGGCCGCGCACGTCAGCCGCGAGCAGTTCGACGAGATGCACGAACACCTGCGCTACGGCGAGGAACGGCTGCTGGAGGTCACCGCCCGGGAGCCGGGCAACGGGGCGGCCTGGGCGCTGCGCATCACCAACGCGCGCGGCCTGCAACTCGGCCAGGCCGAGGCGCGACGGCGCTACGACCGGCTGGCCAAACACCACCCGCACATGTACTTCGCCCAGGCGCAGCTGCTGCAGCAGCTGTGTCCGAAGTGGAGCGGCTCGTGGGACGCGGCGTTCGGGTTCGCGCGCCGGTGCGCCGCCGCCGCACCCGAGGGCAGCCTGAGCGGCGCGCTCATCCCCGAGTTGCACGCCGAGTACTGGCTGTCGCTGCGCGGTGGCGAGCGCGACGCGTACCTGCGCCGGCCCGAGGTGCAGCGGGAGGTGGCCGAGGCGGCGCTGCGTTCGGTGCTGCACCCGGCGTTCCGCCCCACCTACGGCTGGGTGGGCGCGCACAGCCACTTCGCCTGGGCGTTCAGCCTGGCCGGGGACCACCGGCGGGCCGCGGTGCACTTCCGCGCCCTGGGCGGCCTGGCCGACAGATACCCCTGGGCCTACGGCGGCGACGCCGAGCAGCAGTACGTCAAGCACCGCGACCTCGCGCTGAAGGCGGGCTGACCCGTGGTCGAGGTGACCGAGGTCGACGGCGTGCCCACGCTGTTCGCGCCGTCCACCGGGCGGACCGCGGCCGGGCTGATCTTCCGGGTCGGCCAGGCCGACGAGACGCTGCCGCTGCACGGCATCACCCACCTGGTGGAGCATCTGGCGCTGCACGACAGCGGGCTGTCCGACTACCACTACAACGGCGAGACGGCCTCGGTGTACACCCACTTCCACCTGCGGGGCGGCGAGTCCGATGTGGTCGGCTATCTCGGCAAGGTGTGCGACGGGCTCGCCGACCTGCCGATGCACCGGCTGGAGACCGAGAAGGAGATCCTGCGCACCGAGAGCCGCACCCGCGGCGGCACCTCCGCCCTGCCGCTGTGGCGGTACGGCGCGCAGGGCTACGGCCTGCCCAGCTACCCCGAATGGGGGCTGGCCCGGCTGCGCCCCGAGGACCTGCGCTGGTGGGTGGAGAACTACTTCACCCGCGAGAACGCCGTGCTGTGGATCGCCGGCGAGCGGGTCCCGGCCGGGCTGCGGCTGCGGCTGCGACCGGGAGCGCGCCGGCCGGTGCCCGTGCCGACCTCGGCGCTGTCGCAGACCCCGGCCTGGTACACCGGCGACGACAGCAGCGTGGTGTGCAGCGCGGTGGTCCGCCGCAGCACCGCGGCCAGCGTCTACTCCGGAGTGCTGGAACGGGAGCTGTTCCGCGACCTGCGGCAGGAGGGCGGCTACTCGTACACCGCGTCCACCTCGTACGACCCCCGGGGCGACGGCTACGCCACGATCACCGCGCACGCGGACGCGCTGCCGGAGAAGCAGGGGGCTGTGCTCGGCGGTTTCGTCGACGTGCTGGCCCGGCTGCGTCACGGGACCATCGACCCGGCGAGCGTCGCGGCCGTACGCACCAAGTCCCTGGAGAACCTGAACCACCCGGAGATCGAGGCGGCCCGCCTGCCCGGACACGCGCTGAACCTGCTCACCGGCCAGCGCAACCTGACCGTGGCCGAACTGCGCGCCGAGCTGTCGGCCGTCACCGTGGCACAGGTGCACGCCGTCGCGGTGGAGGCCGCCGACTCCGCCCTGCTGCAGACGCCGCACCGCACCACGGCGGACTGGGCCGGGTTCGCCGCCGCGCCGACCTCGTCGGAGTGCGAGGCCGACGGCCGCCGGTACGCCCACCGGGAGGACGGCGAGCTCGCGCTGGTCATCGGCCCGGAGGCGGTCAGCATCGTGCGCTCGCGGTCCTGCTCCACGGTTCACTACGCGGCCTGCGCGGCCATGATGAGCTGGCCGGACGGCGCCCGCCGGCTCATCGGCCACGACGGCATCGTGCTGCACCTGGAACCCGCGATGTGGGCGCTGCCGTACCAGGAGATCGCCGCGCTGGACGCCGGGGTCGGCCCGGCCCGGCACCTGCCGCAGCCCGCCCGCGACCCGGCCTCGATCCCGCGGCCCGCCGCCGTCCGGCCCGCGACCGTGCCGCCCGCCGCCGGTGACGGCGGCAACGTCGGGGAGATCATCGCGATCGCGCTACTGGGTCTGGTCGCCCTCGTCCTCGCCCTGACGACGGTGCTGCTGGTGGCCGTCGCGGTCGACGCGGGCGGCGGCGAACCGCTCGACTGGGCCTTCCTCGGCTGCCTGGTCGTCTTCACCGGCCTGTTCGCGACACCCGTCGTGATGCTGCTGCGCCGCCGCCGACGGCGGGGATGAGCAAGCGGCGCCGCCCGGGACCACTCGTTCCGGGCGGCGTCCGGTGCGATCGGAGATCAGCCCTTGAGCTTGCCCGTGCGCGCCGGGTCGAAGCTCGCGATGCAGGTCACCGCGCGGTCGCCGCGAGCCCAGCTCTCCGCCGTCGGGTAGAGGTAGTACGTGTCCACGGCCGGGTCGTCCACGGCGTCGGGGGCGTACGACTTCAGCAGGTCCGCGCAGCGCGGGTCGGCCTCCTTCTCGATCGCGTCGATGCCCGGGAAGGTGGCCTGGGTCAGCTTGAACTCGGCGTACACCTCGCCGTCGTGCGGCGCGCTGCACGCTACGACCGGCAGCTCCTCGATCTCGTCCTCGGTGCTGAGGTCGTTGAGGCAGTCGCCGATGCGCAGCGAGTGCACCGACGTGTCGTCGCCGCCCGTCGTGCCGGTGGTGCCGGACGCGCCGGTCTCGTTGGCGGCCACGATCGCGATGCCGATCACGGCGCAGATCGCCAGCGTCCAGAGCGAGCTGAGGACCAGGCCGGCGATGGCCATGCCGCGGCCGTTCTGGTTGCGCTTCTTGATCTGCGACAGCGCGACGAAGCCGAAGATGAAGCCGAGCAGCCAGCCGCCCATGATGCCGAAGATCAGCGCGGCGATGGCGAAGCCGTTGGTCCCCGACGGCGGGGGCGTCTGCTGGTAGGGCACGGCGTAGCCGCCGGGCGGGGTCTGCTGCGGCGGGGCGCTGTAGGGCTGGCTCACGGCGTACTGCTGGCCGCTGCCGTACTGCTGGCCCGTGCCGTACTGGGGTCCCGTGCCGTAGGGCGCGTACGGGTCGGCGGGCGGGCCGGACTGCGGCGCGGCCGGCGGCGGTGCCGGGACCTGCGGGTACGGCGGCTGCCCGTACGGCGGTGGAGTCGACTCAGGTGAGGGGTAGTTCACCGACGGAAGTTATCACCAGGGGACGACGCGGTGTCCGTCCGTTTTCGCGGACCACGGCACGGCGGGAGCGGCTGATCAGCCGGTACCATCGCTTCTCCGGCTCGGGCAACGGCCCCGACGGGGTCTAGGATGCTGCCGATCGAGCGCGCAAGGCCGGGCGTCCGGCGCACAGGTGACCGCGTTCGAGCCGCACCGATGACGCCGGACGTGGTTCGGGAGAGGGCATGACATGGACGTACGGCGCAGCAGTGCCGAACAAGCCCGGCTCGGGGACGGCGACCGTGCTGCATCCGGCGTGCTGACGCTGACGGACACGTCCACGGAGGCCGGCGAGTCCCGCCCGCAGCCGCCTTCGCGCCGGCGGTTCGACGTCGCCTCCTGGCCACCTGCCCGGCGCAACGGATGGCTGCTCGCGGCCGTGGCGGTGGCCTTCGGCGTCTTCGTGCCGGTGGTCGTCGGCCTGGGCTACCCGTACAGCACCGATGAGGCCATCTACCTGAGCCAGTTCAACCCGGACGTGCCGACCTACGGGTGGGCGGCCTGGCGGGCCTGGGGCATGCCGGTGCTCGGCGCCCCGATGGCCGCGCTCGACGCCCCGCTCTGGGCAGTGCGCCTCTATTTCGTGGTCCTCGCGAGTGCCGGCCTCTTCCTGGCCTTCCGGCCCTGGCTGCGGGTGTCCGCCCGGCCGCTGGCGCCGGTCGCCGCCGCGCTCTTCGCCGGCACGGCCGTCGTCGTGTTCAACGGTTCCCTGGCGCTGCCCAACCTCTACTCCGCGCTCGCGGCGGTCGCCGCGACCGGCTACTTCGTCGTCTGCCGGCGCAGCGCCGAGAACCGCCGCCGGTCGCTGTTCGGCCTGGCCGCCGCCGTGGCGCTGGCCGCGCTGGTGCGGCCGAGCGACAGCCTGTGGCTCGTCCTGCCGCTCGGCCTGGCCTGGCTGGCGCTGCGCGACTGGCGCCGTCCGGGGATCCTCGTGGCGGTCGCGGCGGGCCAGGTCGCCGGCTGGGCGCCGTGGATCATCGAGTCGCTCTACCTGTTCGGCGGCCCGTTCCAGCGCCTGCACCTGTCCAGCGCCATGCTCGGGGGCACCCACCTGTACCCGGACCTGGCCATGGCCGGGCTGTACGTGAAGCTTTGGAACTCGGGCAGCGTCGGCGCGGTCAGTCTGGACGTCCCGGTGCCGCTGCGCGGCGGCGCGGCCACCGTCGCGACCGTGCAACTGCCGGGGGCCAGCTACCTCGACCTGCTGTGGTGGGCCGCCGCAGCCTTCGCGCTCGCCGTCGGCGCCCTCGGCGCGGTGCGCGCCCGCCGCACGGCGGAGGGCGCGACCCCGTTCCTGGCCCCACTGGTCGTCGGGCTGTGCGTCGCCTTCCCCTACCTGTTCATGATGCGCTACGGCCAGCTGCGCTTCGTGCTGCCGGTGATCGGGCTGCTGGTGCTGCCGGTCGCGTACGGCGTGCTGGAGGTCGGCATGCTGCGCCTGCCGCGGGCGCGCCTGGCCGCTCCCGTCCTCGCCGTCGCCATCGCGCTCGGCCTGGCCGGGGTTCAGCTGCTCGCCGCGGTGAACAACCGCACCGGGATGACGAGCCGGACGGTCTCCTACACGGCGGTCGTCGAGCGGTTGCGGGAGCTGGGCGTGACCGGTGACTGCGCGGTCGCCGGCGAGGGCAGGTTCCACATCGCGTACGAGCTCGGCTGCGACGCCCTCGGCAGCGCGCCCAACAACACCGAGCCTGCGGCGCTCGTCTCGGCTCGCGGCCGGGGACAGCTGGTCGCGGTCGTCCTGCGGACGCCGCCGCGGCCGGGCACGTTCCTGGAAGGGTGGCGTCCGTTCGTCGCCCCGATCCCCGGGCAGTCGGGGACCTGGTCGATCTACCTGTCCCCGGCCTGACCGAGCCCACGGCCGGGCGCACAGCGTGGACTTCGATGTGGTGCGCCCGGCAGGACTCGAACCTGCGACCTGAGGATTAGAAGGCCCCTGCTCTATCCAGCTGAGCTACGAGCGCGCGTTTGAAGGCTACCGTGCGAGACGATCGGCGTGATCGGCTACCCGGCGGAAGTTGACCACGATCCTAGGGCAGCGACACGCCGCCGAACAGCGACTTATGTTCATGATCGACTGGTCGGTCGGTCAGTGCAGCCGGGTCTGCAGCCAGCGGTCGGACTCGGCGAAGAAACGGTCGCGGGCGGGCCGTCGGGACAGCGTCAGGTCGTGCTTGCCGCCCTCGATGCGGGCCAGCGTGACGTCGCGGCCCAGCGCCGGCGCCCACCGCACGATGTGGTCCACGTTGAGCACGGCGTCGGCCTCGTGCGCCAGCTCCGACCACTGCCGCTGCCGGTACGACGCCGTCGAGCAGCCGACGAACACCGGCACCTTCAGGTCGAGCCCGGCATGCAGCCGGCGCTGGCCGCTGCGGATCGCCTTGAGCCAGGCCACCCGGACCGGGAAGCCGGACACGGGCTTCCAGTCGACCCGGTAGTCCCACTCGCCGTCGTGGTCGCGGTGCAGGCTGCGGCCGTACAGACCGGGCAGCTTCAGCGGAATCACCCGGTACGGCGCGCGCTGGGCCAGCGAGCCGACCGCCGACACCGCCGGACGGCGCATGATCCAGGGCGCGTTGATGTCGAAGAACGGGCTGTTCAGCAGCAGGCCGTCGACGAGGCCCGCGTCGGCGCGGGCGTGCGCCCACAGCGCGGAGATCAGCCCGCCGGTGGAGTGCGCGGCGACCACCATCGTGTCGTGGCCGTCCTCCTCGCGGATGATCCGCGCCGCCTCGTCCAGTTCGGGGAAGTACTCGTCCATGCTGCGGGTGAAGTTCGGCGTCTGGTGCGCCAGCAGGCTGCGGCCGTACTTGCGCAGGTCCAGCGCGTAGAAGTCGTAGCCGCGGGTGACGAAGAAGTCGGCCAGGTGGGTCTGGAAGAAGTAGTCCGTGAAGCCGTGCAGGTAGAGCACCGCGCGCCGGCTGTCCCCGGGTGCGCGCCGGCTGACCAGCGTCGCGACGACCTTTCCCTGGTCGTCGTCGGGGAGGTCGATGACCCGCTGCAGGTAGGGCGCGCCCAGGATGTCCGTCTGCACGGGCCTATGTTACCGCGAAGTAGGGGTCGGTCATAACAGATCAACTCCATGATCAGGCGGTTATCCCCAAGCAGCCCGCCGTCCACAGAATGCGGCCCACGTCGATGGCTCGGAGCCGCCCTCGCAGCGCACCCTCGTGTCATCGCCCGCCGAGAGGAGAAACAACGGTGTTTGACACGAACATCACGATCGTAGGAAATGTCCTGACCGCGCCGGAGTGGCGGCGCACCAGCCAGTCCGGGCAGCTCGTGGCCAACTTCAAGGTGGCCTCCACGGCCCGCCGGCTGGACCGGGCCAACAACCGCTGGGTCGACGGCAACAGCCTGCGCGTGCGGGTCAACTGCTGGCGGCGGCTCGCCGAGGGCGTCGCCAGCTCGGTCATGGTCGGCGACCCCGTGGTGGTCGTCGGCCGCCTCTACACCCGGGACTGGATCGACGAGGACGGCCAGCGCCGCGTGATGTACGAGCTGGAGGCGGCGGCGGTCGGCCACGACCTGTCCCGGGGCCGGGGCAAGTTCGCCCGGACCAAGCCGAGCACGGCGACCAGCGCGCTCGAGGACGGCACGGGGGAGAGCCGGGTGGGCGGCGAGGAGACCGAGGCCGCTCCGGACATGCGGATCGGCCCGGACCCCCACGATCCGCTGTTCGCCGAGGACGACGACGTGTCCTTCGGCGGCGCGTTCGACCTCGACGCGATCTCCTCGCTGCGCGGCGGCGGCCTGCAGGCCGAACTCGTCACCGGCGAACAGGACGCCGACGACGAGGACGAGGACGACCTGGACGAGAACGAGGCGGCGGCCCGCTCGCGCGTGCCTGTCGCGGCGTAGACCCCTGGGAGGGGGACATGGCCCGTCCTGCCGTCCGCGGTAGGGACGCGCGGCGGCGGCCCGCGGTAGCGGCGGGCGCGTCGCCGGGCGGGCGATGTTCTGCAGGGGAGGGGCGGCCGGTGGGCAAACTGGGGAGACCGGCCGCCCCGCTCCAGCCCGGTCCGGCTCGTTCGGCCGAGCCGGCCGATGGTGTGGCCGGGTCGCCCCCTCCTCGCCGTGCTCGTCGGCGTCGTGACGACCGAACCGTGTGGTTCGCTCGCTGCGCCCGCTCACACCGCAGGTCCGGCCCGCCGGGCGGCGCAGTGGGGTCCCCTAGGCTGGGAGCATGAGCGGGATCTTGATCGCAGGCACGACCTCCGACGCCGGCAAGAGCGTGCTGACCGCCGGGGTGTGCCGGTGGCTGCACCGCAGAGGTGTGCGGGTGGCCCCGTTCAAGGCGCAGAACATGTCGAACAACTCGGCGGTCGTCGTCGACGCGCAGGGCCGCGGCGGCGAGATCGGGCGGGCGCAGGCGCTGCAGGCCTTCGCCTGCGGGCAGGAGCCGCAGGTGCGGTTCAACCCGGTGCTGCTCAAGCCGGGCAGCGACCACACCAGCCAGGTCGTGCTGCTGGGGCAGGCCGTGGACACCATCGACGCGGCGAACTTCCGGCGGCTGAAGCCGGCCATGTCCGGAGCCGCCTTCGCCGCCTACGACGAGCTGTCCGCCGAGTTTGACGTGGTGGTGTGCGAGGGCGCGGGCAGCCCGGCGGAGATCAACCTCCGGGACCACGACTACGTGAACATGGGGCTGGCCCGGCACGGGCGGATGCCGACGATCGTGGTCGGCGACATCGACCGCGGCGGCGTCTTCGCGGCCATGTTCGGCACCGTCGCCCTGCTCGACGCCGAGGACCAGGCGCTGGTTGCCGGATTCGTGGTCAACAAGTTCCGCGGCTCGCGGGCGCTGCTGCAGCCCGGCGTCGACATGATCGAGGCGGCTACCGGCCGCAGGGTGTACGGCGTGCTGCCGTTCGATGTGGACCTGTGGCTCGACGCCGAGGACGCGCTGGCGTACGGGCGGGTGCTCGGGCGGCCCGCCCCGGCGCGGGGGCAGGAATGGCTGCGGGTCGCCGTGGTGCGGCTGCCGCACATCTCCAATGCCACCGACGCCGAAGCGCTGGCCTGCGAGCCCGGGGTGAGCGTCCGGCTGACCGTTGAGCCGGGCGAGCTGGCCGACGCCGACCTGGTCGTGCTGCCCGGCACCAAGGCGACCGTGGACGACCTGCGCTGGCTCCGTGACACCGGCCTGGACCAGGCCGTGCTGGCGCACGCACGGGCCGGGCGGCCGCTGCTGGGCATCTGCGGCGGCTTCCAGATGCTGTCCGAGCAGATCGCCGACGAGGTGGAGAGCCGCCGCGGCGACGTCGCCGGACTCGGGCTGCTGCCGGTGCGCATCGTGTTCGCGCCGGACAAGACCCTGTCCCGGCCGGCCGGTCAGGCGCTCGGCGCCGACGTGCGCGGGTACGAGATCCATCACGGGCGGGTGGCGTACCGGGATCCGGCGCTGGCGTCGCTGATCACCCTGCCCGGCGGCGACACCGAGGGCGCGGCGGCCGGCAACGTGTTCGGCACGCACTGGCACGGCGCGTTCGAGTCCGACGAGTTCCGCCGCCGCTTCCTCACCCTCGCCGCAGGCCTCGCCGGGCGGCGCGGCTTCGAGGTCGCGCCGGACACGAGCTTCGCCGCGATGCGGGAGGCGACCGTCGACCGCCTCGGCGACCTGGTCGAGGAGCATCTGGACACCGACGCCCTCTGGCGCCTCATCGAGAAAGGAGCGCCCATGGACCTCCCCTTCCTCCCACCCGGCGCACCCTCACTCACCTGACCCCACCCGGCGGACGGCCCACAGCTTCGGGGAAAGTGCAGGAACGGCCACGCCGATGGGTGCAGTTTCCCCGAAACTGTGGGCGGCCGAGCCGGTGAGGAGCGAGATGACGAGCGTTGAGGCGGCACGGGTGCTGGCGGCGGAACCGCGGCTCGGGCGCACCCGACTGGTGCTGGTCGACGGCCCCAGCGGGGCGGGTAAGACGTTCCATGCGGCGCGGCTGGCCGAGGCGCTGGGCGCACGGTCGGTCTCGGTCGTGCACACCGACGACCTGCTCGACGGCTGGGACGACCAGTTCACCTATTGGCCGCGGCTGGAGCGGCAGGTGCTCACGCCGATCCGGTTCGGCGCGCCGGGCGGCTACCACCCGTACGACTGGCACCTGCGCCGCTTCGGCACCGAGTGGATCACCGTGTGGCCCGCCGAGATCGTGATCGTCGAAGGGGTCGGCAGCGCCCGCGCGGAGGGCCGCCCCCTGGCCAGCCTCACCGTGTACGTCGACGCCCCGGCCGAGGTGCGCCGGGCGCGCAGCGTGCTGCGTGACGGACCGGCGATGCAGCCGGTGCTGCGGCAGTGGCGGCGGCGCGAGGCGATCCACTTCGCCGCCGACGGCACCGCCGCGCTCGCCGACCTGCGGATCGACGGGGCGGGCTGAGCGGGACGGCCCACCGGTGGCACAGGCCCCAACGGGCCGATCACCGTGCAGGTCGTCCGGGGGCCGTGACAGGATCATCCTCATGACGACCCTCACTGTTGACGAGCTGCGCGCTGCGATCGAGCGCGAGCTCCCGGGGGTACGGGCCGACCTCGAGGCGCTCGTACGCATCCCCGGCATCGCCTTCGACGGCTTCGACTTCGCCCCGCTGGAGCGTTCCGCCCAGGCGGTCGCCGAACTCATGCGCGGCGTCGGGCTCGACGTGCAGGTCAGCCGGATCGGCGAAGGGCACCCCGCGGTCATCGGCCGCCGCCCCGCCCCGGCCGGCGCACCGACCGTCCTGCTCTACGCCCACCACGACGTCCAGCCCGTGGGCGACCTGAGCAAGTGGGAGTCGGAGCCGTTCGAGCCGACCGAGCGCGACGGCCGCCTCTACGGCCGCGGCGCCGCCGACGACAAGGCCGGTGTCATGGCGCACATCGCGGCGCTGCGCGCGTTCGGCTGCGGAACCGACGACGACCGGCTGCCGCTGGGCGTGGTCGTGTTCGTCGAGGGCGAGGAGGAGTTCGGCTCCGACTCGCTGCCGGGCCTGCTGGCCAAGCACAAGGACGAGCTGGCGGCGGACGTCATCGTCATCGCCGACTCCGGCAACTGGGACATCGGCGTGCCCGCGCTGACCACGTCGCTGCGCGGCATCGTGAACAGCTTCGTCGACGTGCAGGTGCTGGAGTCCGCGGTGCACAGCGGCATGTTCGGCGGCCCCGTCCCCGACGCGCTGACGGTGCTGTGCCGGCTGCTGGCCACGCTGCACGACGCCGACGGCGACGTCGCGGTGCCCGGCCTGGTCAGCGGCGAAGCCGCGCCGCTGGACTACCCGGTGGACCGCTACCGCGCCGAGGCGGGCATCCTCCACGGCGTCGAGCTGATCGGCACCGGCCGCATCGTCGACCGGATGTGGACCAAGCCGGCGCTGGCGGTGCTCGGCATCGACGCGCCGCGTACGGCCGAGGCGCCCAACGCGCTGGTCCCGGCGGCCCGCGCCAAGCTGAGCCTGCGCCTGGCCCCCGGCGACGACCCGAAGTCGGCGTACCAGGCGCTGATGGCGCACCTGGAGAAGCACGTGCCGTGGGGTGCGAAGATCAGCTTCGAGTTCGAGCACGACGGCAACGCGTGCGTGATCGACGCCACGGGCAAGTACTTCGACGCGGCCCGCTCGGCGTTCGCCACGGCCTGGGACGGCACCGAGCCGGTCGAGATCGGCGTCGGTGGCTCGATCCCGTTCATCGCCACCTTCCAGGAGATGTTCCCCGGAGCGTCCATCCTGGTCACCGGCGTGGAGGACCCGCACGCCAAGGCACACGGCCCGAACGAGAGCCTGCACCTGGGCGAGTTCGCCCGGGTCTGCCTCGCCGAGGCCCTGCTCCTGCACAACGTGGCCGAGGCCGCCAAGGCCTGACCGCCGACCACCAGGGACCCGTCCCGCCTCGCGCCCGTGCCGGGCGTCGGGGCGGTGCGGGTCCCCACTTTTTCATAGACGCTGGCCTATCTGGTTGAGTACGATCTTGTTTTTCTCATCCAGATAGGCCAGCGTCTATGCATGACGGGGTGTCCGGTTACAGGGCGGCCAGGGTTACAGGGCGGCCAGGGAGCGGGCGTAGTTGACCTGGGCGTGGATGTGGGCGACCACGCGCTGGTCGGTCACCGGGATGCGGACCACGTACTGGCGCGGGCCGTTGGTGATGATGACCTGGACGGTGCCGGTGTACCGGGTCTCCTTGGCCAGCAGGAAGAGCAGGCTCAGGAAGCAGAGCAGGAAGAAGCCCACCACGGCGCAGACGACCGCCCAGGCGGGGATGCGCTGCTGGGAGTGCCACTGATCGCTGACCGCCCACTGCGAACCGCGCAGCGGTATCTCACCCGACGGCGTGTGGATCGTGGTCGAGCTGACGGACACCTCGCCGAGCTGCACGAGCACCGGCCCGGGGCCGGCGGAGGGCCGCCCGGGCGGCGTGGCCGGGGGACGGGTCGCCGGAGCAGGCGTGTGCGGCATCTGCAGTCGCGGCGGCGCGGGCTGTGCGGCTCGCGCCGTGGGCGGCGGTGCCACCGGCGGCGGGGCCGGCGGCGCGGCGGGCGGGGCGGGTGGCGCGGCGGCGACCGGCGGCGTCCAGGGCGACGCAGCCACCGGGGGAGTCGAGACCTGCGCGGATCCGACCGCGGGTGCGGAGGCGATCGGCATGGTGGGCGCGAGCGGTGGTGTGCGTGGTGCGGCGGGCGGGCTGGAGACCTGCGCGGATCCCACCGCAGGCGCGGAGGCGATCGGCATGGTGGGCGCGAGCGGTGGTGTGCGTGGTGCGGCGGGCGGGCTGGAGACCTGCGCGGATCCCACCGCAGGCGCGGAGGCGATCGGCGCCGTCGGCGCGAGGGGCGGGGCGGGCACGGACGCCGAGCCGACCGCGGGCGCCGACGGGATCGGCTGCGTCGGGTCGGCCGGTGGCGTGGACGGGGTCACCGGCGGGGCGGCGAGGTAGACCACGGGCATGGTCGGCGGGGCCGGCGGTTCGCTCGGCGGGGCGGCGACCGGGACCTGTGCCGCGTCGGGCATCTCGGCACGGGCGCGTGCGCCGAACGCCGACATGGGCTGGGTCGGCAGCGGCAGGGTCGGCGGCAGGTCGGGGCGCGGCTGGTCGGGCTGCTCGTCGGTCACACCGGCACGATAGCCGTTGCCCGTCCACGGCATCAGCGCTCACCGGGGTGATCGCACGTGCGCGGGCCGCGGTGCGATCACCCGGCGTCCGCACCGGACAGTGTGCTTACGGCGGCGGCCGGGGTGATGCCGGAACGGCAGGCCAGGTCAGGCCGATGCGGCGGCGTCGGCCGGTGCGGCAGTCGGCTCCGGGTCCGGGCCCGCGCCGGACTCGGCGGCGGCCTGCTCGCGCAGATCCTTGCGGGCCAGATAGGCCACGCCGACCAGGGCGCCGGCCGCGAAGATCCACCACTGTACGGCGTACCCGAGGTTGAGCCAGTCGTTCTCGTGGCCGACCTCGATCGCGGTCAGCCCCTGCGCGCCGGGGGTGTCGGCGTCGGCGAGCAGGTACGCGCCGAGCACCGGGTAGGGCAGCTTGTCCGCGATGGCCGGCAGGCTGACCCGGCGCGTCTCCCAGTGGCCGTTGCGCTGGTCGACGGCGCCCGCGCCGGATTCGGTCAGGTGCACCCGGCCGACGACGGTGACGGGGCCGGTCGGCGCGGCGGGGAACGCCGGCGCGACGGTGATGCCGTCGGGGTGCGGCGGCACCCAGCCGCGGTCGACCAGCAGCGCCGAGCCGTCGGCCAGCAGCAGCGGGGTGAGGATCTCGTAGCCGACGGTGCCGTCGACGGTGCGGTTGCGGACCAGGATCTCCTGCGTGGTGTCGTACCGCCCGGTGGCGGTGACCCGGGTCCAGGCCGAGTCGTCCCCGGGGCCGGGCGCCGCGCCCTTGCCGGCGGGGGCGGCGGCCAGCACGTCGCCCACCGGCACCGGCGTGACCACGGTGCTGGCGTCGATCCGGTCGTTGATCGCGCTGCGCAGTTCGTAACGGCTCCACTGCCAGCGGCCGAGCAGCACCATCACGAAGGAGGCGAGCAGGGCGACGGCGAAGACGGTCAGCCAGCGGCGGGAGAGGAGGGCGTGCACCCGGGCAGTTTACCCAGGCCGTGAGCTGTGAGTTCTGTCACGGCCGATCGGTGGAGCGGTCACTCGGACGACCGGATGGCACAGCGGGTATGGTGCAGCTTCGGACAGCGGCCGCGCGTCTGAAGAACAGCACCTGTGCTCCGCCGAGGCGGCCGCCCTTACGTCTGGAGTTCTCCGTATGTCTGCCAATCCCGATTCCGGCGGGGCCGGGCTGGGCAACGTCGCGGTGCGCCGGTTTCCGACGATGACCGTGCAGACGCCGCGGCTGGACGTGCGCCCGCTGGTGGGCGCCGACGCCGACCCGGTGACGGAGATCTTCGCGGACAAGCAGACGCAGCGCTGGCTGCCGTTCCCGAAGGAGTTCGGGCAGATCGACGGGCGCTCGTGGTGCACGGAGATGGCGGGGGAGCGCCGCGACAGCGGGGCGGGCGACCACTACGGCATCGTGCGGCGCGAGGACCAGCGGCTGGTCGGCTGCCTGTGGACCAAGCGCACGGACTGGGTCGGCCGGGTCACCGAGATCTCGTACGCGGTCTCCGCGGACACCCGCGGCCTGGGCATGGCGCCGGAGGCGGTGGACGCGCTGACCCTGGCCCTGGTGCTGGAGCACGGCTTCCAGCGCATCGAGCTGCGGGTGGCCCCGGGCAACACGGCGTCGCGGCGGGTGGCCGAGAAGGCCGGTTTCACCTACGAGGGCCTGCTGCGCAACGCCGGGTACGTGCACAGCGGCCGGGTGGACCTGGAGGTCTGGTCCATCGTCGCGGCCGACCTGCGCTGAATCGCCGAACACAGCCGGAACAGCGAAGGGGCCCCGCCGACCGGCGGGGCCCCTTCGCTGTGTGAGCCGTTCAGTTCTTCTTCTTTTTCTTCATCTTCGGCAGGTTGGCCGGCTTCTTCCCGAGGATCTTGTCGGAGGGCGGGTTGAAGTGCTGGACGTCCTTGCCCTTCAGCGCGTCCTTCAGGGTGTACGCCACGGTCTCGATCGGCTTCCAGGAGTTGTAGTCGCCGGTGGCGTGGAACGGGTTGTCCGGGTCGGCCATGAAGGCCGCCGCGGCCAGCTCCTTGGTGAACCCGACGAACCAGGCGGCCCGGGTGTCGTCGGTGGTGCCGGTCTTGCCCGCGACCGGGCGGTCCACCATGCCGTAGACGCCGGGGGCCGTGGACCAGCCGCCGCAGCCGCCCTTGGCCGCGCCGTACCCGGTGACGCAGCGCATCGCGTCGGTGGCGGCGCGGGCCACGTCCTTGCTGACCTCCTGGCGGCAGCGGGGCGTCGCGACGGGCACCTGCTGGCCCTTTACGGTCATCATCGCCGGGGTGCCGTCGGGATTGACGATCCCGGTGACCGGCAGCGCCTCGCAGAACTTGCCTTCGGCGGCCATGGTGGCGTACGCGTTGGCCATCTCCAGCGGCGTGGTGTCCGCGACGCCGAGGGTGAACGAGCCCCAGGTCTTGGACTTGCCCGGCGAGGCCTGCAGCTGGTCGATGTCGGTGCGCCACTTCAGGCCGAGCCGCTCGGCCATGCGGACCGCCTTGTCCGCGCCGACCTTCTGCTCCAGCTGGACGAAGTACGTGTTGACCGACTTGCCGAAGCCCGACCACATGGCGTGGTTGCCGGTCATCGAGCCGCTGGCGTTGGACGGGCACCAGTGCCCGCCGCCGCAGGAGCCGCGCTCGCCCCAGCCGGCGAAGTACTGCGACTTGTACCGGTGCGGCGCGTAGAACCAGGTGTTCATCTTCATGCCGGCGTCCAGCGCGGCCACCATCGTGAAGATCTTGAACGTCGAGCCTGCCTGGTAACCCGGCAGGTTGCCGCCGCCGAGCAGCGGGTTCACCGTGTTCGGGTAGTTGCCCTTGACCTTGCCGTAGCGCTTGGGGTCGGTGTGCGCCCCGTTGCCCGCCTGGTCGAGCGAGTACGTCCGGTTCACCGCCATCGCCTTGACCAGCCCGGTGCCGGGCTGCACCACGACCTCGCCCAGGGCGTACGCGCTGCCGATCGGCTGCCGCTTGGTGACGTGGTCCATCGCGATGTCCTGGACCTTCGGGTCCAGCGATGTGGTGATCTTGTAGCCGCCGCGGCGCAGGTTGTCCTCGCGCTCACCCGGGTTGGCCCCGAACGCCGGCTGCGACAGCCACCAGTTCTTGAACATGTCGCAGAAGAAGCCCCAGCTGTTGTTCTTCTTGGCCACCGCGATGCAGTCGTTCGGCGGCTCGGTGATCTTCAGCTTGATGGGTTCCTTCTTCGTCGTCTCGGCGACGGCGGGCGTGATGTAGCCGAGTTCGGCCATTCGGTCGATGACGTAGTTGCGCCGCTGGGTGGCCGCCGTCTGGTCGCTGCCCGCCGGGTCGTAGGCGGTGGGCGCCTTGACCAGGCCGGCCAGCGTGGCCGACTCGGCCAGCGTCAGGTCCTTCGGCAGCTTGGAGAAGAAGATCTGCGCCGCCGCGAAGACGCCGTAGGCCCGGTGCCCGAAGTAGGCCACGTTCAGGTAGCGCTCCAGGATGTCGGTCTTCGACATTTCCTTCTCGACCTTGATGGCCAGCCGCGCCTCGCGGATCTTGCGAAGCGGTGTCTGCTCGGTCGCCGCCATGACCTCGCTGGGGGTCTGCGCGCCGTCGCGCAGCGCCATGCGCACGTACTGCATGGTCAGCGTGGACGCCCCCTGGGACACCTCGCCCGCGGTGTGGTTTGCCACGAAGGCACGGGCGATGCCCTTGGCGTCGACGCCGTTGTGCTCGTAGAAGCGCCCGTCCTCACTGGCCACGATCGCCTTGCGGATGTTCTCCGAGACGTCGCCGATCGGCGCGTATTTGCGATGTTCCTCGTAGAAGTTCGTGAGCAGCGTCTTGCCGTCCGACGCGTACACGTAGCTGGTCTGTGCCGGAGGCAGGCTCTTGAGCTCCGACGGCAGCGAGTCGTAGAAATCGGCGCCGGCCTTCAGCCCCAGGCCGCCCACCGCGGCGAGGGGGTAGGTGACCGCGGCGACGACGACGCCTGCGATGAGGCCCGAGCGCAGGATCGGCGCGAGACGTCCGGTGGCGGAAATTGCACCTTTTAGGCGGCTAAGCGGCTTCACCCTACAAAGGTAGGACAAACTACTCAGTAGATGGATTCAAAGCAGTAAAAGACGCGACGATTTCTACCCCCGAGTCGGCATCGCGACAGCCGACGTGGTGAGGTGAGGTCGTGACGAGTGAGCTGTTGGGCTTAACGATCGAGGCGGTCCGTCCGCTCGACGCCGCCGCGATGAACCAGGCCCGTGAGTTGCAGGCCCGGCTGACCAAGCCCGCCGGCTCACTGGGCGAGCTGGAGGAACTGTCGGTGCGGCTGGCCGGGCTGACCGCGGCCTGCCCGCCGCCGCTGCTGGAACCGGCGCAGCTGGCCGTGTTCGCCGGCGACCACGGGGTGCACGCGCAGGGCGTGACGCCGTGGCCGCAGGAGGTCACCGCCCAGATGGTCGGCAACTTCCTGGCCGGTGGCGCCGCCGTCAACGCGCTCGCCCGGCAGACCGGCGTCACGGTGACCGTGGTCGACGTCGGCGTCGCCGCCGAGCTGCCCCCGGCCGACGGCCTGATCTCGGCCAAGGTCCGGCACGGCACCCGGGACATGACCGTCGAGCCCGCGATGACCCGCGCCGAGGCACTGGCCGCGTTGGAGGTCGGCATCCAGACCGCGCACGCGATGATCGACGGCGGAGCCCGCGTGCTGCTCACCGGTGACATGGGCATCGGCAACACCACCGCGTCGGCGGCGCTCATCTGCGCGTTCACCGGGCGCGACCCCGGCGTGGTCACCGGTTACGGCACCGGCATCGACGCGCCCACCCACCTGCGCAAGGTCGAGGTGATCCGGCAGGCGCTGGGGCTGCACGGCCCGTCCTGGGGCGGCGACCCGGCCACCGACCCGGTGGCGGTGCTGGCCGCGCTCGGTGGCCTGGAGCACGCCGGGCTGACCGGCTTCATCCTGGGCGCGGCGTCGCGCCGGGTGCCGGTCATCCTCGACGGCGTGATCGCGGCCGCCGCCGCGCTGACCGCCGTGGCCCTGGCGCCCAGCAGCCGGGACGCCATGATCGCTGGACACCAGTCGGTGGAGCCGGGCGCTAGCGTGGCGCTGTCGCAGCTCGAACTGAACCCGCTGCTCGACCTCGGCCTCCGGCTGGGCGAGGGCACGGGCGCGGTGCTGGCCTACCCGATCGTCGCCGGCTCGGTGCGGGTCCTGCACGAGATGGCGACGTTCGACAGCGCCGGTGTCGCCGCGAAAGTCGATGAGTGAGCGGAGCGGGCCTCGCCCGGCCGAGCCCGGGCGGCTCCGCCAGGACCGAAGACTGAGCACGGACGCAGCGAGCCCGACCGGGGACGCTGCGCCGGCACCCACAAAGGACGTGCACCGACAGTGAGTGACCTCTATCCCCTCGCGTTGCGGCTGGACGGGCGGCTGGTGCTGGTCGTCGGCGGGGGCGCGGTGGCGACCCGGCGAGTGCCGGCGCTGCTGGCGGCCGGGGCGAACGTGCGCCTGGTCGCGCCGGAGCTGACACCCGCGCTGCGCGGCCTTTCCGACGCGGGCCGGTTCACCTGGCACGAGCGCCCGTTCGCCGAGGACGACCTGGACGGCGTCTGGCTGGTGCAGGTCGCGGTCGACGACCACGAGGCCGCGGAGTCGGTCTCGGCCGCGGCGGAGCGGCGCCGCATCTTCTGCGTACGCGCCGACGACCGGCACGCCGCGAGTGCCTGGACCCCGGCGGTGGCCCGGCACGGCGCGGTGACCGTGGCGGTGCTCGCGGGCGGCTCACCCCGCAGGGCCGTGGCGGTGCGCGACCGCATCGCGAACCTGCTGGCCACCGACGAGGCCACGGTCCCGGAGACGGTCAAGGGCACCGTGGCCCTGGTCGGCGGCGGTCCCGGCGACCCCGAACTGATCACGGTCAAGGGCCGCCGTCTGCTGGCCGCCGCGGACGTGGTGGTCGCCGACCGGCTCGGGCCCGGCCTGCTGCTCGACGAGCTGCGCGCCGACGTGGAACTCGTCGACGTGGCGAAGCTGCCGTACGGGCCGGCCGCGCAGCAGGAGGAGATCAACCGCATCCTGGTGGAACGGGCCAGGGCCGGGCTGTTCGTGGTGCGCCTCAAGGGCGGCGACCCGTACGTGTTCGGCCGCGGCGGCGAAGAGGTGCTGGCCTGCGCCGAGGCGGGCGTCCCGGTGACCGTGGTGCCCGGCGTGACCAGCGCCATCTCGGTGCCCGCCGCAGCCGGGATCCCGGTGACCCACCGCCGGGTGGCCCACGAGTTCACCGTGGTCAGCGGGCACATCGGCCCCGACCACCCGGACTCGCTGGTGGACTGGCAGGCGCTGGCCCGCCTACGCGGCACCCTGGTGATCCTGATGGGACTGAAGAACCTGCCCGCCATCGTGGCCACGCTGCTGGCCCACGGCCGCGACGCCGCGACCCCCGCCGCGGTGATCCAGGAGGGCACCACCGACCACCAGAAGTCCGTCCACGGCACCCTCGCCGACCTCCCCGACCTGGCTAGGCAACTCAACCCGCCCGCCATCGTCGTCGTCGGTCACGTCGCCGACGTCCTCCCACCCACCCGCTGACACCCACCCGCTGACACCCACCCCACCCACGCCCAAACCCCACCCTCCCACCCCCCACCCCCGCCTCGGCCCGGCCCACCCCGGCCGGCCCACCCCACCCCGGCCGGCCCCGCCCGCCCCCGGCCCGCAGTTTCGGGGAAAGTGCATGAAACGGGGCGGTGGATCGTGCAGCTTCCCCGAAACTGCGCAGCAGTGGCGGGAGGGTGGGTCAGGAGCCCTGGTAGAGGCGGGCCAGGTCGACCAGTTCGACGTCGTCGCGGGTGCCTGCCGTGCGTTTCAGGGCGGGGGTGAAGCCGGAGCGGCTGAACAGGAGCAGTCGGGGTGTGGGGGCGGCGGCGTCGGCGGGGAGCAGGGTGCGCAGGTGGTCCAGGCGGGACAGCTCGTCGGCGCCTACGGGGCTGGTGGTGGCTTTCGCCTCGCCGATGGCGATGATGCGGTCGGCCTGGCCGGGTCGGGTCTCCCAGACGACGGCGTCCAGCTCGTGGCCGGCCCGGTGCTCGCGGCAGGCGATCTGCGTGGGCAGCACCCGGCTCGCCAGGCCGCCCAGGGTCTGCTCGCTCGCGTGCCACTGGCACCACTGGCGGGTCAGGTCCTCGAAGTGCGGCCCGTAGATCTTAGAGGCGATCGTGTCGGCGTTGCGCGCCCACACCTGGTCCGCGCGCCCGGCGACCAGCTCGGCCTCGTGGCGCGTGATGATCAGCTGGTACAGCCGCACGACGGGCTCGGTGATCCGGTACACGGTGCGTTTGCTGCGCAGCGCGTCGTCGACGGCCTCGACCAGGCCGATGCTCTGCAGGCCGTTGAGCAGGTGGGCCAGCGCCGAAGCGGGCCGGCCCAGTTCGGCCGCGATCTCGGTGCGGCGGACCTTGCCGGCGCTCAGCGCGGTGAGGACCGCGGCGTACGAGGTGGGGTCGGCGATCGACGGGTCCTCGCGCAGCAGCAGGCTGCCCTCGCGGAACATCGCCGAGGCGGGGTTGACGATCCGGCGCTGCGCCCAGCGGTCGAAATCGGCCACGCTGCGCGGCCCGGCCCCGCCGCTCATCTCCAGGTACGCCGGGGTGCCGCCGACCAGTGCGTTGACCCGGAACGCGAGTTCGGGATCGTCGAGTCCCCAGAAGGCGGCGGCCTCGCGGTAGCCGAACGGGCGCACCACCAGTTCCAGCACGGCCCGGCCGCGCAGCGGCGCGCCCGCCCCGAGCAGCGTGGACATCGTGGTCAGCGCGCTGCCGCAGAGGATGAGCCGGGTACGGGTGTCCTGCTTGGCCTCGCCGAGCGGGCTGAGCGCCTGCTGCAGGTATGAGGGCAGGGCGGGCGTGGTGGCGACGAGGTAGGGGAACTCGTCGATGATCACGGGGAGCTGCCGCTCGCGGCCGAGCCGGATCAGCTCGGCCAGGGCTTCGCGCCAGTCGGCCGGGGCCAGGGGCGAGCCGAGCCCGCGGTGCTCGGCCAGGGCGCGGCCGAGGTCGGCGAGGTTCTGGCTCTCGGTCTGCTGCGTCGCGCCGAAGAAGAAGCCGCCGGTCTGCTGTGCGAGGAGTTCCAGCATCAGCGTCTTGCCCTGGCGGCGGCGGCCGTAGACGAGCCCGAGCGTCGCGCCGGGCGTCGGCGCTGACACGAAGTCGGTCAGTTCGTCCCATTCGAGGGTGCGGCCGTGCAACCGCTCAGGCTTGGACGCATTCACGCAACTATGGTAGCGCCAACTATGATAGTTACAGCTACCATAGTTATCGAGACGTTAAGAAGGGCACCTTCTACAACGCATGGCGATGTGAAGGTGCCCTTCCTTTCAGCGGCCCAGGAGCTGCGCGCACCTGATCAGGCCGAGGTGGCTGTAGGCCTGCGGGTGGTTGCCCAGGCCGCGCTCCAGGTCCGGGTCGTACTGCTCGGGGAGCAGGCCGGTCGGGCCGGCCGTGGCCAGCATCTGGTCGAACAGCTCCTCGGCGTCGGCCCGGCGGCCGGTACGCAGGTAAGCCTCGATCAGCCACGCGGTGCAGATGTGGAAGCCGCCCTCCTTGCCGGGCATGCCGTCGTCCCACTTGTACCGGTAGACCACCGGTCCCGAGCGCAGCTCGGCCTCGACGGCCAGCACCGTGTCCAGGAAGCGCGGGTCGTCGTCGGCCAGCAGGCCGGACAGGCCGATCCACAGGCTGGACGCGTCCATCTCCGGGAACCCGTAGGCCACCGTGTAGGCCTTGGTGCCCTCGTGCCAGCCCTGGTGCAGGACGTTCTCGGCGATCCGGTCCCGCAGCTCGACCCACTCGGGCCGCTCCTCGGTGGTGTGCCGCTCCAGCACCTGCAGCGCCCGGTCCACCGTCATCCAGGACATGACCTTGGAGTACACGTGGTGCCGCGGAGGCAGGCGGGCCTCCCAGATGCCGTGGTCGGGCTCGTGCCAGCGCTGGGCACAGGCCTGCACCATGGCCTCCATGACCCGCCACTCCTCATGACGGATCTTGCCGCGCCGGTCCGCGACCGCCATCAGCACATCCGCGACCGGCCCGAACACGTCGAGCTGGAGCTGCTTGTTGGCGGCGTTGCCGACGCGCACCGGCCGGGAGCCGGCGTAGCCGGGCAGGCTCTCGATCACGGCCTCCGGGCCGAGTTCGTAGCCGTCCACGGTGTAGAGCGGGTGCAGCCGCTCCGGGTGCCCGCCGGTCCGGTCGACCACACCGTCGACCCACCGCAGGAACGCCTCGGCCTCGGTCAGCGAGCCCAGCTCGACGAGCGCCTTGACGGTCATCGCGCCGTCGCGCAGCCAGACGAAGCGGTAGTCCCAGTTGCGGATGCCGCCGAGCGTCTCGGGCAGTGAGGTGGTCGCCGCCGCGATGACGCCGCCGCCCTCGAAGTGGCACAGCCCGCGCAGCGTGAGCGCGCTGCGCATGACCACCTCCTTCTCGACCGAGGGCAGCTCCAGGGAGTTGGCCCACTCCCGCCACGGCTGCTCGACCAGTTCCAGCCGCTCGCCCGCGGACAGCGGGTGGGCGGTCAGGTTGTGGCTGCGCATACGCATCTCGAGCAGCGCCTCGCCGTTCATCTTCGACAGGTCGATCACCGCGCGGGCGGTGTCGTGCCCGCCGTCGTCGACCACGTCCCACTCCACGCCGGGGGAGTACAGGCACAGGTGCTCGCTGGTGCCGAGCACCAGCAGCCCGTCGGTGAGCGGCTGCAACTGCACCGGCACCTGCCCGAACTCGGGCCGCGGGGCGTACTCGACGCGCACCACCGTGTTGCCGGTGAGGCGGCGCATCAGGCTGTCGCCCTCCAGCCAGTCCGTCACGGTCAGCCCGGACCAGCGGGTCTCCACGGTCATCGTGCCGGGGCGGTAGCGCTGGCCGAGCGGGTGGCCGCCGCGCAGCGGCGCGACCGTGAAGTGGCCTGCCGGGGCGCCGCCGAGCAGGTCGGCGAAGATCGCCGCGCTGTCGGGCCGCGGGTGGCACAGCCAGCTCACCCGGGCGTCCGGGCTGATCAGCGCGACGGTGCGGCCGTCGGCCAGCATCGAGTGGCGCTCGATCGGCACCGCCCGCTCGCCGAACAGCCAGTGCCGCCGGGTGTCCAGCAGCAGCGCCAGGATGCGCACCGCCTGCAGCGGGTCGTGCACCCGGAAGTTCGCGGCGGTCTCGCCCGCTCCCACCTTGACGCCGATGTCCTTGCCCGACAGCTGCCGGAAGGCGTTCTCGTCGGTGACGTCGTCGCCCATGAACAGCACGGCCCCCGCGGACACCTGGCGGCGCAGCTCGTCGATGGCGGTGCCCTTGTGCGAGGCCAGCACCGACAACTCGACGACCTCCTTGCCCTCGGTGGTGTGCACACCGGGCCAGGACGCCGGGCCGCACCGGACCGCGTCGGTCACCGCGCTGGCCACCGCCCGGGAGGCGGTACGCAGGTGGACTGCGACGCTGGCGGGCTTGTTCTCCAGGCGTACGCCCGGGTGCTCGGCGGCGATGCGCTCCAGCTCGGTCTGCAGCCTGCTGCGCAGCTCGACCAGGTCGGAGGCGAGCCGCTGGACGAAGCCGATGTCGAACTCGGAGCCGTGGCTGCCGACGAGATGCACCTCGCTGGGCAGCCGGGACAGCGCCGCGAGGTCGCGCAGCGCCCGCCCGGAGACCACCGCGACGGTGGTCTGCGGGAGCGTGGCCAGCGATCGCAACGCTGCGACCGCCTCCGGGATCGGGGCGGCCGCGGACGGGTCCTCCACGATCGGGGCCAGGGTGCCGTCGTAGTCGCACGCGACGAGCAGGTGCGGCACACGGGCCAGCTGCGCCAGTGCGGAGCGCAGTTCGGGGTCGAAGCCGTCGCGGTCGAGATCGACGGTCATGCCCAGGGTCATGGTATTGCTCCCAGTTCGGTCAGGAAGTCTGACGCCCAGCGCGCCACGTCGTGGCGGCGCAGGTGCCGCTGCATCACGCTCATCCGGCGCCGGGCCTCGTGCTCGTCGACGGTGACCGCGCGCATGAGTGCGTCCTTGACCGCGTCCAGATCGTGGGGGTTGCACAGGAACGCCTGCCGCAGTTCCCCCGCGGCGCCGGCGAACTCGCTCAGCACGAGCGCCCCACCGTGTTCCAAGCGTGCTGCCACGTACTCCTTGGCCACCAGGTTCATACCGTCCCGCAACGGGGTCACCATCATGACGTCGGCCGCGCAGTAGAGCGCGGCCAACTCACTGCGACTGTACGACTGGTGCAGGTAATGCACGGCAGGCACGCCGACGCGGCCGAAATCCCCGTTGATCCGGCCCACCTCGCGCTCGACCTTGATGCGAAGTGCCTGGTAGTGCTCGACCCGTTCCCGGCTCGGCGTCGCGACCTGCACCATCACCGATTCCGGCACGGAAAGCCGTCCCGCGGCCAGGAGCTCGCGATATGCCTTCAGCCGGTGCTCGATGCCCTTGGTGTAGTCGAGCCGGTCCACGCCCAGGATGACCGTTTTGGGGTCACCCAGCTCGGCCCGGATCTGCACCGCCCGCTCCCGGACAAGTGGGTTGTCCGCGAGACGCTGCATCTCGCCCACGTCGATCGAGATCGGGAACGCGTCCGCCTTGACCTGGCGACCTTCGTACTCGATCACGTTGCCGTGGTACGGCGTGCCGAGCAGGTGCCGGGCCAGCCGGATGAAGTTCTGCGCGGCCAGCCGCTGCTGGAAGCCGACCAGGTCGGCCCCGAGCAGCCCGCGCAGCACCTCGGCGCGCTGCGGCAGCTGCATGAACAGCTCGATCGGCGGAAAAGGGATGTGCAGGAAGAAGCCGATCTTGAGATCGGGGCGCAGCTCCCGCAGCATCGCGGGCACCAGTTGCAGCTGGTAGTCCTGCACCCAGACGGTCGCGCCCTCGGCGGCGACCTCCGCGGCCGCCTCCGCGTAGCGCCGGTTGACCACCCGGTAGGCCTCCCGCCAGCGGCGGCGGAACACGGGCGGCTCGACGTTGTCGTGGTAGAGCGGCCAGATGGTGGCGTTGGACTGGCCCTCGTAGTACCGCTCAAGATCTTCTTCGGAGAGCGGCACCGGCCGCAGGTTGATGCCGTCCAGCTCGAACGGGTCCGGAGCGTCGCCGGGCGAGCCCGACCAGCCGATCCACGTGCCATGGCGCTCGACGAGCACCGGGTGCAGGGCGGTCACCAGACCGCCGGGGCTGCGCCGCCAGCGGCGGCGGGAATCACCGGAGCCGGTGACGCGGCCTCCCGGGGTGTCCGTGGTCACTTCGTCCACGGGCAGCCGGTTGGCGACGACAACGAACGGGCTGCGATCGACCATCGCTGCCTCTCCTCCGATCGGTGGATCGTGGGCCATCCTCTGAGACTACTGAAGTCCCCGCAAAGGTGGATCAACGGCGCGGCACGCGTAGGCGATACGTGTAGATCATCCCAGCGGGGCGCTTTGATCACAACCCGCTGCGTGATGCCCAGGCCGTGCCCGGCCAAACCGCATGTCCGGATCGGCGCACGTCCCGGGCGGAGCGAGTGGGCTCACACGGCCCCACCGCCCAGGCCGCGGGGCCACCTGGGAGTATTGACACGAAGACTGTCTGAAGGGGGTTGGCCCGACCGTGGCCCAGTACATATACACGCTCGAGAAGGCACGCAAGGCGCACGGCGACAAGGTTGTGCTCGACAACGTCACGCTCAGCTTCCTGCCGGGTGCCAAGATCGGCGTGGTCGGCCCGAACGGCGCGGGTAAGTCCAGCCTGCTGCGGATCATGGCCGGTCAGGACATCCCCAGCAACGGCGAGGCCCGGCTCATGCCCGGCTACACCGTGGGCATGGTGGCCCAGGAGCCGCGCCTGGACGAGTCGCTGACCGTGCTGCAGAACATCGAGCTCGCCGTCGCCGGCACCAAGGCCAAGCTCGACCGGTTCAACGAGATCGCCGAGCTGATGGCGACCGACTACTCCGACGAGCTGATGGACGAGATGGGCCGGCTCCAGGAGGAGCTGGACCACGCCGACGCGTGGGACCTCGACTCCAAGCTCGAGCAGGCGATGGACGCGCTGCGCTGCCCGGAGCCGGACGCCGAGGTCGGCCCGCTGTCCGGCGGCGAGAAGCGCCGGGTGGCGCTGTGCAAGGTGCTGCTGGAGCAGCCCGACCTGCTGCTGCTCGACGAGCCCACCAACCACCTGGACGCCGAGAGCGTGCTGTGGCTGGAGCAGCACCTGGCGAAGTACCCCGGCACGGTGATCGCGATCACCCACGACCGGTACTTCCTGGACAACGTGGCCCAGTGGATCCTGGAGCTCGACCGCGGCCGCGCCCACCCGTACGAGGGCAACTACTCCACCTACCTGGAGAAGAAGGCGGCGCGCTTGTCGATCGAGGGCCGCAAGGACGCCAAGATGCGCAAGCGCCTGTCCGAGGAGCTGGAGTGGGTGCGCTCCAACGCCAAGGCGCGCCAGACCAAGTCCCGGGCCCGTCTGGACCGGTACGAGGAGATGGCCTCCGAGGCGGAGAAGACCCGCAAGCTGGACTTCGAGGAGATCCAGATCCCGCCGGGCCCGCGCCTGGGCAACACGGTGATCGAGGTCAAGGACCTGGTCAAGGGCTTCGGTGACCGGGTGCTGATCGAGAACCTGTCGTTCTCGCTGCCGCGCAACGGCATCGTCGGCATCATCGGCCCCAACGGCGTCGGCAAGACCACCCTGTTCAAGACCATCGTCGGGCTGGAGAAGCCGGACGACGGCGCGGTCCGGGTCGGCGAGACGGTCACCCTGTCCTACGTCGACCAGACCCGGGCCGGCCTGGACAGCGGCCAGACGGTCTGGGAGGTCGTCTCCGACGGCCTGGACTACCTGATGGTCGGCAAGGTCGAGATGCCGTCGCGGGCCTACGTGGCCGCGTTCGGCTTCAAGGGCCCGGACCAGCAGAAGCCGGTCAACGTGCTGTCCGGCGGCGAGCGCAACCGGCTCAACCTGGCGCTGACGCTCAAGATCGGCGGCAATGTGCTGCTGCTCGACGAGCCGACCAACGACCTGGACGTGGAGACGCTGTCCAGCCTGGAGAACGCGCTGCTGGAGTTCCCGGGCTGCGCCGTGGTCATCTCCCACGACCGGATGTTCCTCGACCGCGTGTCCACCCACATCCTGGCGTGGGAGGGCACCGAGGAGAACGAGTCGAAGTGGTTCTGGTTCGAGGGCAACTTCGAGTCGTACGAGAAGAACAAGGTCGAGCGCCTGGGCATCGAGGCGGCCCGCCCGCACCGGGTGACCCACCGCAGGCTGACCCGCGACTGATCCGGATCGTGTAGATCCACGGCCTGCCGACCGCCTGTGCGGTCGGCAGGCCGAAATCATGGGGAGTGGGAGAACCATGAGATTCACCTACCACTGCGCGCTGCGGTGGTCCGATCTTGATGCGTACGGGCACGTCAACAACGCGCGTTTCCTCACCCTGTACGAGGAGGCCCGGGTCGCGATGATGTTCGTCGGCGCGCGGGAGGCCGGGGTCACCTCCTTCGAGGAGGGCATCGTGGTGTCCCGGCACGAGGTGGACTACCTGCGGCCCGTCGACTACGGCGACCCGGTGCGCATCGAACTGTGGATCACCGACCTCAAGCCGTCCCGGTTCACCGTCTGCTACGAGCTGTTCGACGGTGACCTGCTGGCCAGCCGGGCGAAGTCCGTGCTGGTGCCGTATGACCTGGACAAGCAGCGGCCGCGCCGGATGAGCGAGGCCGAGCAGAGTTTCCTGAAGCCATGGCTGTCGACCTGAGCGACCGCGCCGACGCGGCGGTGTTCCTGCGCCGGCTGCTGCGGCTGGACCCGGCGACGCTGGTGCGGCTGTGCCCGGCCGGGCCGGGCCGGGTGGCGCTGTGGGCCTCGCTGCCATGGGGAGTGCTCGTTACCCGCACCGTCGCCGGCCACGTCGACCGCGACCGCGTGGCCGCGGCGTCGGCGCTGCTGGAAGGCGTTGCCGAGCCGCCGGTGCTGGACGACCGGTGGCGCGGTGCGCTGCCCCCGGCGACCGCCCGCGCCGTCGAGCGGCTGCCCGCGGCGGTGGTCGGCGGGGCGGCCGCGGCCGCGGCCCAGGCGCTGCGCGACGTCGAGACGACCGGCGTGAAGGGCCGGGTCGTCGGGCAGCGGGTGCTGCGCGACGCGCTCCTGGACCACGTCGTGGTGAGCGGCACGTCCGATGTGGACGGTGTAGCGTTCGCGGTGCCGCAGCGGCTCGTGCAGGGGTTGGTGCGGATGGGCTTCCTCGGCACGGCGGAGGTGACCGTCGTCACCGCGGGGACGTGGACCGGACTCGCCGGATCCTTTGGCACCGCCTGGTTCCGGACACCCGTGTTGTCCGTGCGACCGATTGCTACTCGGCCGATCGGCTGATCGCGCATCGGCTGTTCAGCCTGGGACCTTCGGTAAGGGGATGACGAAAGACGGCTGTCCGGGTAGCCTCCTCGCCGGGGATGGAACTGAGGGTAGGCAAGCAATCTCCCTCAGCATTGATCTGTCGGCTTCAGGCTACGGTCGGACAGGAGCATGGGCATGGCGTGGTTTTCGTGGCAACGCTTGCGGGTGGGGCAGTCGACGGCGGGGACGGCGCGACCGCGCACGGTCCCGCAGCAACGGAGTCTGTTCGAGGTGCCGGACGATCTGTCCATGATGGACAGTCTGCCGCCGGCTCCGACGACCCTGGCGCCGGCCGAGACACCGCAGGTCACCCTGCGCCGCATCGCCGCCACCCTGGACCTGCTCGACATCCGCTACCTCTCCGACGGCGAGGAGAGCCTGCTGGCGCTCTGGGAGCGGCACGCCCTGCTGTTCGCGGTCGAGGGCCCCGACGACGAGATCCTCGTGATCCGGGCCCGCCCGCACGCCACCGTGCCGCCGGAGCTGGCCGACCTCGCGTACCGCGCGGTCAACGAGTGGAACCACACCCGCCGCTTCGCCAAGGCGTATGTGGGCGACCCCACCGAGCGCGGCCAGCTGCCGATCTACGCCGAATGGCAGGTGCCCCTGCGCTCCGGCGTGCACGACGCGCTGCTGATGGAGCTGCTCGACTGCGCCGCCTCGGTCTCCACCACCTTCGTGGACTGGATGCACAGCGACGGCGGCCTGCTGCTCTGAGGACGCCGTTCCACCGCCGCAGGGCCCTCTGACGGCGACAGCCGCCTGTCCGGGTCTCGTACACCCGGGCAGGCGGCTGATCTCGTCAGAGCCGCGCTCCGGCCGCCCCGTTGCCGGGTGGGCCGGGTCACGGCCTCATTCGGTGCGCGGGAACAGGCCGATCCGGCCGTGGTACTCCCGGCCCAGCTCGTCGGTGTCCGAGCCCACCAGCAGGCCCTCCGGGGTGGTGGCGAACGCGCGCACACCCACGCCGCGGGAGCGGGTCGGGTTCCAGGGCAGGGCCATCCCGGTGACCGGGTTGATCGCGGCCACGCCGGGACGCTCCACCGCCCCCGGCCCGGCCGACTCCATGCCGTACGGGTTGTTCAGCCAGCGCTGGTGCCCGCCGACGTAGACGGCTCCGCCGACGATCTCCACGGCGTACAGCGAGTCGCCGCCGGTGTGGTTGACCCAGGTGGGGCGGACCTTGCCGGTGGCGTAGGTCTCGAACCGGGCCGCCGTGTCGCAGTTGATCTCGAAGCCGCTGAGCCGCCCGGTGGTGACGATGACGAAGTACTCGCCGTCGGGGGAGAAGTCGGCCGCGCGCATGTAGGTGTCGAAGCCCTCCCGGCACAGCGGCACGTACGCGTCGGTCGACCAGTTGGCGGCCTTGGACGGGTTGGCCGTCAGGTCGAACATCGCGGCCTGCACCCGGCGGGCCGAGCCGACCCGGGTGAACGCGCCGATCGCCAGCAGCCGGTCGCCGGCCGGCGAGAGCGCGATGTCCTCGACCTTCACCCGGCCGATCTCCGGGGCGTCCAGCCGCGCGTCGAACAGCGGGTCCACCGCGCCGGTGAGCGGGTCGAGCCGGGCCAGGCCGCGCCGCGGCACGTCGTTGACCGCGGTGAACGAGCCGCCGAGGTAGAGCCACCGCCCGGAGACGGCCAGCCCGCGGATGTCACCCCAGTTGATCTCGGCGTCGAAGCCTTCCACCTGCTCGCCGGTGGCCAGGTCCAGCCGGGCGAGCCCGCGCTGGTCCTCGTCGTCGACCTCCAGGAACGAGCCGCCGACGAACACCGAGTTGTCCGGGCCGGGGGTCAGCGAGTAGACCATGCCGTCCACGTCGGGGGCGAAGTCGAGCACGTCCCCGGTGCGCAGGTCGAAGGCGAACAGGTGCTCGCGCTCGTACTCCTGCGTGCCGAGGTTGTCGCTCACCCTGGTGAAGTCGCCGCCGACCACGACGGTCTGGCCGACCACGGCCAGCGCGTGCACCTCGCCGTCGAGGATGTGCGGCGTCCAGTCGGCGGGATCCTCGTCCACGGTGCGCACCGCGCGCGGCTTCAGGTTCTCGGCCGGGGTCTCGGGTTGTGCGGCCCACACGGCGGTGGGCAGGGCCACCGCGGCCAGGGCGGCCAGCGATACCACGCGATGGCGCATCAGGACGTCTCCTCGCAAATCCGGGCAATCTCGCCCTGGTTAACGAGGCGACCGAAAGGAGGGCACCCCTCTCGGCAGGTCAGTCGAGAAGGGTGCCCAAGGTCACTGCCGAGCCGCTCAGTGTTCGGCGTTCACCATGAAGAACGCAGCCCGCTCCAGGTAGTCCCAGAGCATCTTGTCCAGCTCGGGGGTGAGTTCGAGGACGTCGACGGCGTGGCGCATGTGGCGCAGCCAGGCGTCGCGCTCGACGGCGCCGATGACGAAGGGGGCGTGGCGCATGCGCAGCCGCGGGTGCCCCCGCTCCTGCGAGTACGTGGTCGGGCCGCCCCAGTACTGGATGAGGAAGAGGCGCAGCCGCTCGTTGGCCGGGCCGAGGTCCTCCTCCGGGTACATCGGGCGCATCACCGGGTCGGTGGCGACCCCGGCGTAGAACTCGTCCACGAGCAGACGGAAGGCGTCCTCACCGCCGAGCAGCTCGAAGTAGTTCGGGGTCGGCAGGGCGGTCGACGCGGGGGCGGGCTGGTCACTCACCAGCCCTAGGCTACCCGGCGACGGGGGCCTCATTGAGCCGCCGGGCGCGCTCGATGGCGGCCGTGAAGCGCTCCTGCGGGGGCCAGGCGCTGAGCGCCACCAGCACCAGCACCACGCCGGCCACGCTCCACAGGCCGATGACCTGGTGCAGCGGCCAGTGGTTGGCCAGCACCCCGGTGATCAGCACCGCGCCGCCCTGCATCACCTGCACCCCGCCCTGCATGACGCCGAACGCGCGCGCCCGGTAGACGTTGGGCAGCGCCTGCACGAAGAGCCCGTTGATGGTGGGCAGCATGCCCGCCACGCAGAAGCCGCAGGCCGCGGCCATCAGGCACACCGCGGTCAGGGACGGGTTGAGCAGCGCCGGCACCAGCATGATCGGAGTGAGCAGGGCCAGCGGGCGGATCATCGAACGGCGCAGGTGCGGTGCGATGAACCGGCCGACCACGATGCCACCCAGCACGTAACCGGCCGGGTTGGCGAGCATGATCATCCCCTGTGCGAAGCCGCGCTCGGAGTCCTCGCCCGGTGCCAGGTGGTGCGCCCAGACGGCGGCCAGCCCCTCGGGCACGATCGCGAACAGGGTCACGCTGAAGACGAGCAGGGCGATGGCACGCAGCGCGGGCATCCCGAAGACCACCCGGAAGCCGTCGGCGGTCTCCCGGACCAGGTTGCGCCGTGCCTTCGGATCGCTCACGGCCGGGCGGTGCCGCACGACGAAGGTGAGGATCAGCGCGGACACGGCGAACGTGCCGGCGTCGAGCAGCAGCGAGGCGCGCGGGTTCATCGCGGCCAGCACGCCGCCGGCCAGGTAGCCGCCGATCTGTGCGGCCTGGCCCGCACTGATGTTCAGCGAGATGCCGACCACCAGGCGGTCGCCGGTGAGGATGGACGGGTACAGCGCGGAGCGGGCGGACTCGTAGGGCGGGTTGCCGAGAGCGGTGAGGAAGAGCAGGCCGATCAGGACCGGGATCGGCAGGTCGGGCACCGCGACCAGCGCGATGAGCACCATGCGGGCCAGATCACTGACGATCATGACCGTGCGGTACGGATACCGCTCGGCGACCGCGGACAGCATGGGCCCCAGCAGCACCCACGGCGCGAAGCTGATCGCGAAGGTGGCCGCGGCCATGCCGGCGGACTGCGTCTGCTCGTAGACCAGCGTGGTGACCGCGGCCTTGGCCAGGTAGTCGCCGATCCAGGACAGCACGCTCGCACCGAGCATGCCCCGGTACTCGCGGATGGCGAGCACCTCACCGAAGGTCGCGCGGTGCTCGGGTTGCGAGCCGGGCGGTTCGTTCGGCGGGGGTGTGTTGGTGCGAGCGGGGTGGTGCACCACCGGATGGTCCTCCATCGATCACGACATGAGTGTCGAGGACCGCCATCCTGTCGCAGAGTCACGCCGAATGACCGTCCCAGAAGGGATGTCGTCGGTTGATTCTGCCCGATCGGTGGATAAAGCGCTAGCCTCTACGGCTGATGCCACGGTGTCCGGTCAGGGAGCCGACGGCGGCTCCTCGGCCGGGACCGACGTCCGCATCGCGCGGGCCGCCTGCATCTGCGCCGCGATGCCCGACGCCTCCAGGGCCTCGGTGAGCCGGCGGCGCATCTCCCGCTGCAGATCCCACTGCCGGTCGGCGGAGGTCTTGCAGACGGTGCGGATCACCGCGCCGTCCACGCTGATGTTCTCCACACCCAGCACCTGCGGCGGCTCGACGAAGTCGGCGGACCACTCGGGATCGTTGGCGAAGGCGTCGACGGACTGGCGCAGCACCGCGGTGGCCTCCTCCACGCCGACGAAGCCGATCGGCACGTCGATCATGACGGTGGCCCAGCCCTGGCTCTTGTTGCCGATGCGGATGATCTCACCGTTGCGCACGTACCAGATCACGCCGCGGCCGTCGCGGATGGTGACGGTGCGCAGGCCGACCGACTCGACCACGCCGACCGCCTCGCCGGTGTCGATCACGTCGCCCACCCCGTACTGGTCCTCCAGCAGCATGAACAGGCCCGCGATCAGATCCTTGACCAGCGACTGCGCGCCGAAGCCCAGGGCCACGCCGACGATGCCGAGGCTGGCGATCAGCGGCCCGACGTTGATATCGAACTCGCTGAGCACGATCAGGAAGGCGACCGAGAACACGCCCACGGTGACCATGCTCTTGAGCACCGAGCCGATGGCCTCCGCGCGCTGGCGCCGGCGCTCGGGGAACATCGCCCCCGTGTTCAGCACCGAGACCGGCACCTTCTCCCGGATCGGCCGCAGCATCGTCGGCACCTTGCCCTGCGCGGTACGTGCCACGATCTTGTTGATCGTGTGGTTCAGCAGCGCGCGGGCGATCATCGCGACCAGAATGATGACGATGATGCGGATCGGCTTGAGGAGCAGGTAATAGCCGCCGTCGGCCAGCCATGCCGAGTCGGTGGCCTTGTACAGCCACTGGCAGATGACGTCGCTTTCGGTGCAGGGTGTCGCGGGGTCGGGGGCGAGAAGGCTCAACGGCATGGCTAACTAGCTACCTCATCGGTCGGTCGACGGTGCGGGCGGCCTGGGGGGACTTTCCTCGCATATGCCAATGAGCAGGGCATAACGCGGCTGAGAATTCATGAGACCGCCGCAAATTGTAGGTGCATTCACCAGATCAATCGGGGACGATGGTCACAATGACGCGATGACGTGACTGGCCGCCGGAGGGTGAGACCGATGCCTGACATACGACCCACAGCCGCCTCCGCCGCGTTGCTCCTCAACGCGACCTATGAACCGCTGTGTGTCGTGTCCGTGCGCCGGGCCGCAATACTCATTCTCTCAGGCAAGGCCATCTGTGTCGCCGACGGGGACGGCGTGCTGCACAGCTCCCGTGCCCGGGTGCCCGTCCCTCTGGTGGCCAAGCTCACCCGCTACGTGCGGGTGCCGTATCGCACCCAGGTCGGCCTGTCCCGGCGCGCGATATTCGCCCGCGACGGCGGGCGCTGCGTGTACTGCCAGGGCCCGGCCGAGACCATCGACCACGTGCACCCGCGCTCCAAGGGCGGGCAGCACGCCTGGGACAACGTGGTCGCCGCCTGCGCCCGCTGCAACCACCACAAGGGCGACAAGACGCTGGCCGACCTCGGCTGGCGTCTTCCCATGAAGCCCACCGTGCCGCACGGCGCGATCTGGCGGGTGCTCGGCCACCGCACCCCGGACCCGCGCTGGGCGCAGTGGCTGGAGACCGCCTGAGGCTCAGGCCTTGTGCGCGCTGACCAGGCTCGCGAACACCACGATGTTGTCGGCGTAGCCCAGCTCGCCGCCCACCCAGCGGCCCCCGCAGGTGATCAGCCGCAGGCCGGGCCGGGTGTAGTCGTGGTAGATCCGGTCGACGGGCAGCTTCTGCTTGCTGAACCGTTCGACCGTGTTGACCTCGAACACGGTGACCTTGTTGTCCCGGCGGGTGATCTCGATCTTCGCGCCCGGCTTCAGCTCGTTCAGGCGGTGGAACACACCAGGCTGATCCTTGGTGTCCACGTGCCCCACGATGATCGCCGGCCCGTACTGGCCGGGGGAGGGCCCGTCGTCGAACCAGCCCGCCTCGTT
This sequence comes from Catellatospora vulcania, assembly GCF_009720385.1. Classification (GTDB taxonomy): domain Bacteria; phylum Actinomycetota; class Actinomycetes; order Mycobacteriales; family Micromonosporaceae; genus Catellatospora; species Catellatospora vulcania. The sequence goes on from NZ_ML769303.1 coordinate 433,190, forward strand.
GCGCAGCAGCAGCGACGGGGTGTCGATCGCGCCGCGCTCGTCCAGGCCGACCCCGTGGATGTACGCCTTGACCTTGATGGTGGGAATCTGGATCCGCAGCGGGCGGCTCGGGCCCAGCACGGGGAACTCGCCCGGCGGAGCCTTGCCGGGCCCCCGGAACAGCTCCGCGAACGAGAAGCCGTTGGCCTTGCCCAGGCCGATGCCGACACTGAACATCCCGACCAGGAGCAGTGCCACGGCCAGCGGGCCGCGCAGCCGGCGCAGCACGGCGTCAGGCGGGGGTCAGCGGGCTGCGCCCGCGCCGCCGGGACAGCAGCAGCACGCCCAGGCCCAGACCCATCGCCGTGGCGCCCGCGCCGATCAGCGTCGCGCCGTTGTCCCCGGCCAGCCCGCCGCCGCCCGTGTTCGGGCCGTGCTGCGGGCTGTCGTGGTTGACCACCCACAGCGTGGTGGTGGCGGTCTGCCGGCTCGGGCAGGTCAGCTTCACGTTGTAGCCGCCGGCCTTCTTGTGCTCGGGCACCGTCGCGGCCGCGATCAGGTACACGTTGACCGGCTCCACGGTGACCGTGCCGAACGCCTCGGAGTGCACCTTCGCGTTGTTGAGCGCGTCGCCGCAGCTGGCTCGGATCGCCACCTGGAAACCGGCCTGGATGGTGCTCGGGTTGACCTCGACGAAGACACCCTCGGCGTGCGCGGGCGCCGGGGCGGTGAGCGCCGCCACGACCAGCGCCGCGGCACCGGCCGCCACCCGGAGAGCAGACCGCATGTTTCCCCCAAATCACTCATCAGCACCCGATCACCCCGGGCTACCGCAAATCCTCTCACCTTGGCCCCACCCACCACCCTTGGAAACATGAAAAAGAGCCCGAAACGGACGACTCCACCATCGCCTGCCCTCGGCCCCGCGCCACCTCCCTACGCAACTCTTAAAGACTTGCGGGCTCTGGGGCCTCCCGATGCCGCGTCTATTTAAGAGTTGCGCCAGGAAAGAGGGTGGGGTCAGGGGGTGGGGGGTGGGGTCAGGGGGCGCCAGGCGAGGGGGGTGGAGAGGATGAGGGTGCTGGAGGGGCGGCCGTGGGGGGCCAGCCGGTCGATGAGGGCTTCGAAGGCGTCCATCGAGGTCGCGGCGACCTTGAGGACGCTGCAGGCGTCGCCGGTGATGCGGTGGATCTCCAGGATCTCCGGCCACTCGGGCACCGCCGGGTCGCGCAGCACGCAGCCCGCGCCGTAGCAGGACATCTGGATCAGCGCGACGACCGGCCGCCCGGCCGCGGTCAGGTCCACGTGTGCCCGGTAGCCGACGATCACGCCGGATTCCTCCAGCCGCCGTACCCGTTCGGCGACCGCCGGCGGGGACAGGTGCACCCGCCGGGACAGCTCGCTGAAGGACAGCCGAGCATCGTCCTGCAGCTCGCGCAGCAGCGCCCAATCCATGTCGTCCACGACGCGCTTTCCCTTCGTAAACGAAACGCCCCTACCCCAGTATGAACGTTAAGCCGATCGCCCCGAGCGCCGTTGATTCGGCATTCCATCTCGGCCCCCAACGGAGACATCATGACGTTGACCAGAGCACCTGGAGGAACGCGTGACCGCTCCATCGACGACGACCGACGCCGTACGCCCGGCGACCGCGCAGGAACGCGCCGAGCGCGCCGAGGCCAACGGCGGTGAGCCGACCCTGGAGTTCGCCCAGCGCACGCCGTATGACGCCTACGTGCACGCGAGCACCCTGCACACGCTGCAGCAGACGCTGAGCAAGGACCCGGGCGAGATGTCCTTCCTCATGATCAGTCAGGTGATGGAGCTGTACTTCGGCCTGGTGCGCTTCGAGCTGCGGGAGACCCAGCGGCTGCTGGCCGAGGACGACGTGTACGGCGCGCTCGCCCCGCTGCGCCGCACCGCGCTGCACCTGGACGGGCTCAACGCGGCCTGGCACACGCTGCACTGGATGACCCCGGCCGACTTCAACCGGTTCCGCAACCTGCTCGGCGAGGGTTCGGGCTTCCAGTCGGCGATGTACCGGCATCTGGAGTTCCTGCTCGGCCTGAAGACGGCGTCGCTGGTCCGCCCGTTCCAGCGCCAGGACGAGGTGTACCACGACCTGCTGGCGACCCTGCACGGCACGAGCGTGTGGGACGACGTGATCGCGCTGCTGTCCCGCCAGGGCTTCGACATCCCTGCTGACCTGCTGACCCGCGACTTCGCGACCGAACACGAGGCCCACCCGGCCGTCGAGGCGGCCTGGGTGCGGATCTACGGTGACGAGAGCCCGGACAACCACCTGCGCCTGCTCGGCGAGGCGCTGACCGACGTCGCCGAGCGCTTCGACGACTGGCGCTACAAGCACCTCAAGGCCGTGGCGCGCACCATGGGCGCGAAGGTCGGCAGCGGCGGCTCCAACGGCTACGCCTGGCTCCAGCGCAGCATGTCCCGCACCGTCTTCCCGGAACTCTGGACCGCCCGCACCGCCATGTAAGCGCTGATCATGAACTTATGGCACGGGTCGACGGCGTGTCGGTGCCATAACCTCATGATCAGGACATCTGACGAGACACAGCGAGAGCAGCATGACGTTCACTGAAGAAGACGCCCGGCTTCGGGACCAGGCCGATCCCGGCCATCGAGACCTGTTCCGGGTTCCACCGGCGGAGGGCGGGGTGTACGAGCAGACCGCCTACATGGCGGGGAATTCGCTCGGGTTGCCGCCCCGGGCCACCCGGGACGAGCTGCTGGCCGACCTCGACGCCTGGGCGCAGCTCGGGGTGGAGGGGCATCTGGAGGCGGCCCGGCCGTGGCTGCCGTACCACGAGCTGCTGACCGAGCAGGCTGCCCGCCTGGTCGGGGCGCTGCCCGCGGAGGCCGTGGTGATGAACTCGCTGACGGTCAACCTGCACCTGCTGATGGTGTCCTTCTACCGTCCGGCGGGCGCGCGCACCCGCATCGTGATCGAGGACGCGGCGTTCCCGTCCGACAGCTACGCGGTGCGCAGCCAGGCCCGCTTCCACGGCCTGGACCCCGACACCACCGTGGTACGCCTGCGCCCGCGCACCGGCGAGGACACCCTGCGCACCGAGGACGTGCTGGCGTTCCTGCGCGACGAGGGCGACACGGTCGCCCTGGTCATGCTCGGCGGGGTCAACTTCCTCACCGGTGAGCTGATGGACATCCCGGCGATCACGGAGGCGGGCCGGGCCGCGGGCGCGGTCGTCGGCTGGGACCTCGCGCACGCGGCGGGCAACGTGCCGCTGCGGCTGCACGAGTGGGACGTCGACTTCGCGGCCTGGTGCTCGTACAAGTACCTGAACTCCGGCCCCGGCGCGCTGGGCGGCGTCTTCGTGCACGAGCGTCACCTCGGCGACCCCGAGCTGCCCCGCTTCGAGGGCTGGTGGAGCACCGAGGCGTCGACGCGGTTCGAGATGACGCCGACCTCCCGCCCGCCGGCCACGGTCGAGGCGTGGCAGATCTCCAACCCGCCGATCTTCGCGATGGGCCCGGTGCGCACGTCGCTCGACCTGTTCGACAAGGTCGGCATGGACACGCTGCGCGAGCGCAGCATGCGGCTGACCGCATACCTGGAGAGCCTGCTCGACGAGGTGCTGCCGGGACGGCCGCTGGCCCAGGTGACGCCGCGCGACCCGCAGCGGCGCGGCTGTCAGCTGTCCGTGCGGACCACCGAGCTGGGCGCGAACGAGCTGGCCCGGCGGCTGCGCCACGAGCACGGCGTGATCGCCGACGCGCGCCAGCCCGACATCGTGCGCTTCGCGCCGGTGCCGCTGTACTCGACCTATCACGACTGCTGGCGGGTCGCCCAGGCGCTCGCCGCGATCTTCCCGCACGGCGAGGAGAAGGCATGACGCACGAGAAGAAGGTCGCCGTCGTCGGCGCGGGGCTGGCGGGCAGTCTGCTGGCCTGCTACCTGGCGCGCCGGGGCTACCCGGTGACGATGTACGAGCGCCGCCCGGACCCGCGTACCGGCAAGGTCGAGCGCGGGCGTTCGATCAACCTGGCGCTGTCCGAGCGCGGCCTGGACGCGCTGCGCCGCATCGACCTGGACCGCTCGGTGATGGCCGACGCGCTGCCGATGCGCGGCCGGATGATCCACCCGGTCGAGGGCGAGCCGGGCTTCCAGCCCTACAGCAGCGACGGCGAGCGGGCGATCAACTCGATCAGCCGCGGCGCGCTGAACAACGCCCTGCTGGAGGCGGCGACCGCACTGCCGAACGTGACGGCGTTCTTCGACCACCGCCTGGTCGGGCTGGACCCGAAGACCGGCGAGATGCGCTTCGACACCCCGCAGGGCGCGGTCGAGGCGCAGGCCGACGTGGTCATCGGCGCCGACGGCTTCAGCTCGGCGGTACGCGGGCAGCTCCTGGCCCACACCGGCCTGACCGAGAGCCTGGACTTCCTGGAGCACGGCTACAAGGAGCTGACCATCCCGGCCCGCGACGGCGAGTTCGCGATGGACCCGGGTGCGCTGCACATCTGGCCGCGCGGCGCGTCGATGATGATCGCGCTGCCTAACCCGGACCGCTCCTTCACCTGCACCCTGTTCTGGCCGACCGGCGGCACCGACGCGTTCGCGTCGCTGAGCAGCCCGGCCGCGATCGAGCAGCACTTCGCGCGGGTGTACCCGGACGTGATCGCGCTGGCCCCGAACCTGGTCGACGACTACCTGTACAACCCGGTGGGTGTGCTGGGCACGGTCCGGTGCAGCCCGTGGCACGCCTACGGCCGGGTGGGTCTGCTCGGCGACGCCGCGCACGCCATCGTGCCGTTCTACGGCCAGGGCGCGAACTGCGCCTTCGAGGACGTCGTCGAGCTGGATCGCATCCTGGACGAGACCGGCGACGACTGGGACCGGGCGCTGCCCGAGTTCGAGGCGCGCCGCCGGGAGAACACCGAGGCGATCGCGCAGATGGCGCTGGAGAACTTCGTGGAGATGCGCGACAAGGTCGCCTCCCCGGTGTTCCAGGCGCAGAAGAAGGTGGAGCACGCGCTGGAGCGGGCGCTGCCCGGCCGGTACGTCTCCCGCTACGAGCTGGTGTCGTTCTCGACCACGCCATATGCCAAGGTCCAGCAGCGGGTGCGCCGCCAGCAGCGGCTGCTCGCCGCGGCGGCGGGTGCGGCGGCGCTGGCCGTGGGGGCGCTGGCCGCGTTCGCCTTCCGGAAGGGCACGGGCCGATGAACTGGGATCCGATCCTGATGACCGGCCGCCCGGCGGGTGAGCCGGGTCTGCTGCGCAACTTCGTCGGCGGGGAGTTCGTCGCGACGGGCAAGACGTTCGCGAAGGTGTCGCCGGTGACCGGCGAGAAGGTCTTCGACGTCGCCGAGGCGGACGCGTCCACCGTGGACGCGGCCGTCACCGCCGCCCGCAGGGCCCTGCACGGGCCGTGGGGGCGGATGAGCGAGGGCGAGCGCGCGGCAGTGCTGCGCCGGGTCGCCGACGAGCTGGAACGGCGCTTCGACGACCTGGTCACGGCCGAGGTCGCGGACACCGGCAAGAGCATCTCGCAGGCGCGTACCCTCGACATCCCGCGCGGCGCGGCCAACTTCCGGGCCTTCGCCGACATCGTGGCGACGACCCCCACCGAATCGTTCATGACCACGACGGCGGCCGGGGGCCGCGCCCTGAACTATGCGGTACGCAAGCCCGTCGGCGTGGTCGCGGTCATCGTGCCCTGGAACCTGCCGCTGCTGCTGCTCACCTGGAAACTCGCCCCGGCTCTGGCCTGCGGAAACGCTGTCATTGTGAAGCCGTCGGAGGAGACCCCGTCGTCGGCCACGCTGCTGGCCGAGGTGATGGCCGCCGCAGGTGTGCCCGAGGGCGTCTTCAACCTGGTCCACGGCTTCGGCCCGGACTCGGCCGGCGAGTTCCTGACCAGGCACCCGGGCGTGGACGCGATCACGTTCACCGGCGAGTCGGCCACCGGCAGCGCGATCATGCGCGCCGCGGCCGATGGCGTGAAAGCGGTCTCGTTCGAGCTGGGCGGCAAGAACGCCGGGCTGGTCTTCCCGGATGCCGACCTGGACGCGGCGGTGGCCGGCTCGGTGCGGTCCAGCTTCACCAACGGCGGCCAGGTGTGCCTGTGCACCGAGCGCCTGTACGTGCACCGCTCGGTCTTCGACGAGTTCGCCGACCGGCTCGCCAAGCAGGCAGCCGAGCTGGCCTTCGGCTGGCCGCACGAGGAGGCGACGGTGAACATGCCGCTGATCTCGCGGCAGCACCGGGACAAGGTGCTCGGCTACTACGACCTGGCCCGCGCCGAGGGCGCGACGGTGCTGGCCGGCGGCGGGGTGCCCAGCTTCGGCGACGCGCGGGACGGCGGCGCGTACGTGCAGCCGACCGTGCTGACCGGGCTGGCCCAGGACGCGCGGGTCAACCGCGAGGAGATCTTCGGGCCGGTGTGCAGCCTCCTGCCGTTCGACGACGAGGACGAGGCGTACGCGCTGGCCAACGACAGCGTGTACGGCCTGGCGAGCACGGTGTGGACGCGGGACGTGGGCCGGGCGCACCGGGCCGGGTCGCGCCTGGACGCCGGGCTGGTCTGGGTGAACACCTGGTTCCTGCGCGACCTGCGCACCCCGTTCGGCGGGGTGAAGGCCTCGGGGGTGGGCCGCGAGGGCGGCGTGCACTCGCTGGCCTTCTACTCGGAACTGACCAACGTATGCGTGGACCTGTCGTGAGCGACATCGCCACGACCCGAGAGGTGAGCATGAGTATCGGCAAGGAGACCCTCGGCGAGGCGGTGCGGCTGCTGCGCGAGGCGCAGGAGACCCGTACGCCGTGCGCCCCGCTGCGCGAGCGGCTGCTGCCGGCCGGGGACGTGGCTTCGGCGTACGCGGTGCAGCGGGCCATGACCGAGCAGGCCGTCGCGGCCGGACGGCGCATCGTCGGGGCGAAGATCGGCCTGACCAACCCGGCGGTGCAGCGGCAGCTCGGCGTCGACCAGCCCGACTTCGGGGTGCTGTTCGCCGACATGGCCGCCTTCGACGGGGCCGAGGTCGACGTGACCCGGATCCTGCAGCCCAAGGTCGAGGCGGAGGTCGCCTTCGTGCTCGGCCGGGACCTGCCGTACGAGCAGGTCACGGTGGCCGACGTGGTCCGCGCGACCGACCACCTGCTGCCCGCGATCGAGATCGTCGGCTCGCGCATCGCGAACTGGGACATCTCCATCGTGGACACGGTGGCCGACAACGCCTCCAGCGCCATGTTCGTGCTGGGCAACCGGCCGGTCGCGCTGCCCGACGTGGACCTGCGCCTGTGCGGCATGGTGCTGGAGCACGAGGGTGAGCCGGTGTCCGTCGGCGCGGGCGCGGCCTGCCTGGGCAACCCCCTGCACGCCGTCGCCTGGCTGGCCCAGACCATGGCCGCCGCGGGCACCCCGCTGCGCGCCGGTGACGTGATCCTGTCCGGCGCCCTGGGGCCGATGGTCCCGGTGACACCGGGCGCTGTTTATGAGGCTCGCATCTCCGGCCTCGGCTCGGTCCGCACCCGCTTCTCCGGCCTGGCCGGGTGAGGCGCGTGGCTCCCGCAACCCGCCTCCGGGCGGCAGACCCGGCTCGGCCCGGCGCGGCAGATCAGTTGATCATGAAGTTGTGGTCACGTTACGCCGCCGACCCGTGCCATAAGTTCATGATCAACCAAGAAAAGCGGTGGGTGCGGTGAAGGCCGGAGTGGCGGTGATCGGGTCGGGGAACATCGGGACCGATCTGATGATCAAGGTGTTGCGGCTGAGCGAGTCGCTGCGCATGGTGGCGATGGTGGGGATCGACCCGGAGTCGGACGGGCTGGCGCGGGCCGCGCGGCTTGGCGTGGCGACCACCGCCGCCGGTGTGGACGGGCTGGTGGCGATGCCGGAGTTCGCCGAGGTGGACGTGGTGTTCGACGCCACGTCGGCCGGGGCGCATCGGCGCAACGACGAGGTGCTGCGTAAGCACGGCAAGATCGTGATCGATCTGACCCCGGCGGCGATCGGGCCGTACGTCGTGCCCACGGTCAACCTGGACGAGCACCTGGACCAGTCCAACGTCAACATGGTGACCTGCGGCGGCCAGGCGACGGTGCCGATCGTCGCGGCGGTCGACGCGGTGACGCCGGTGGCGTACGGCGAGATCGTCGCGTCCATCGCGTCGCGCTCGGCGGGCCCCGGCACCCGGGCCAACATCGACGAGTTCACCGAGACCACGGCGCGGGCCATCGAGGTCGTCGGCGGCGCGGCGCGCGGCAAGGCGATCATCGTGCTGAACCCGGCCGAGCCGCCGCTGCTCATGCGCGACACCGTGTACTGCCTGTGCGCGGACGCCGGGGCCGACCGGGCCGCGATCGAGGCGTCGATCGAGGACATGGTCAAGCAGGTGCAGGGTTACGTGCCCGGCTACCGGCTCAAGCAGAAGGTGCAGTTCGACGAGGTCACCGTGCCGATGCTGGCCGGACCCGCGCTGCAGGTGTCGGTGTTCCTGGAGGTCTCCGGGGCGGGGCACTACCTGCCGGAGTACGCCGGGAACCTGGACATCATGACCTCGGCCGCGCTGCGCACCGCGGAGCGCCTGGTCGAGAAGCGGCGCGGCGTGAGCATGGAGTTGGCGGCATGACGGAGATCTACGTACAGGACGTGACCCTGCGCGACGGCATGCACGCCATCGGGCACCGGTACACCGTCGACCAGGTGCGGCAGATCGCCGCGGCGCTGGACGCGGCGGGCGTGGCCGCGATCGAGGTGGCGCACGGCGACGGCCTGGCCGGGTCGAGCGTCAACTACGGCCACGGCGCGGCCACCGACGCCGAGTGGATCGCCGCGGCGGCCGAGGTGATGACCCGGTCGAAGCTGACCACGCTGCTGCTGCCCGGCATCGGCACCATCGCCGACCTGAAGGCCGCCCGCGACCTCGGGGTGACCAGCGTGCGCATCGCCACGCACTGCACCGAGGCCGACATCTCCGCCCAGCACATCGGCTGGGCGCGGGACAACGGCATGGACGTGGCCGGCTTCCTGATGATGTCGCACATGAACGACCCGGCGGGCCTGGCCGAGCAGGCCAAACTCATGGAGTCGTACGGCGCGCACTGCGTATACGTCACCGACTCCGGCGGCCGGCTGCTGATGCGTGACGTCGCCGAGCGGGTCGACGCCTACCGGCAGGTGCTGGACGAGACCACGCAGGTCGGCATCCACGCCCACCACAACCTGTCGCTCGGCGTCGCCAACAGCGTGATCGCCGTCGAGCACGGCGACCGCCCCGGCGTGCCGGTGCGTGTCGACGCGAGCCTGGCGGGCATGGGCGCGGGCGCGGGCAACGCGCCGCTGGAGGTGTTCGTGGCCACCGCGGAGCTGATGGGCTGGCAGCACGGCTGCGACGTGTTCGCGCTGATGGACGCGGCCGACGACATCGTGCGGCCGCTGCAGGACCGGCCGGTGCAGGTCGACCGGGAGACGCTGTCGCTCGGCTACGCGGGCGTCTACTCCAGCTTCCTGCGCCACGCCGAGCGCGCCTCGGCGAAGTACGGCGTGGACGTGCGCTCGATCCTGGTCGAGCTGGGCCGCCGCCGCATGGTCGGCGGCCAGGAGGACATGATCGTGGACGTGGCCCTGGACCTGGTCCAGGCGGCGGAGGGAACCAAGTGAGCATCTCCGAGATGGCCGTGCTGCTGGACGACGCGGCGGTCGACGCCACCGCGATCCCGCAGCTCACATTGAGCCACGAGCTGGACGTCGACGGGGCGTACGCGGTCCAGGAGGCGCTCATCGCGCGCCGTCTCGACCGGGGCCAGCGCCTGGTCGGCGTCAAGATGGGGCTGACCAGCCGGGCCAAGATGGCGCAGGTCGGCGTGCACGAGGTGATCTGGGGACGGCTCACCGACGCGATGGCCGTGCCCGACGGCGGGGAGCTGAGCCTGGACGGGTTCATCCACCCGCGGGTCGAGCCGGAGATCGCGTTCCTGCTGGGCGAGAACGGCATCGCCGCGGTCGCCCCGGCGCTGGAGATCATCGACTCCCGGTACGCGGACTTCCAGTTCACCCACCCCGACGTGGTCGCCGACAACACCTCCGGCGCGGCCTTCGTGATCGGCGCGTGGCAGCCGATGCCGGCCGGGGTGGACAACCTCGGCGTGCTGCTGGAGGTCGACGGCAAGGTGGTCCAGGCGGGCTCGACCGCGGCGATCCTCGGCGACCCGCGCCGCGCCCTGACCGAGGGCCGCGCCCTGACCGCCCGCCACGGCCTCGCCCTGGAGCCCGGCTGGGTCTTCCTCGCCGGCGCGGCCACCGCCGCCGTCCCGCTCACCCCCGGCGCCCACGTCCGCGCCGTCGTCGAGACCATCGGCACCGCCTCCCTGAAGGTGTCACGATGACCCCCCGCCCGGGTCGCACCGCCACGGGCGGCGGAGGCTGGTGCAGTTTCGGGGAAAGTGACGGAATCGAGCCGTCGATTCCCGCAGTTTCCCCGAAACTGCAGACCGGCCGAGCCGGACGCGGCGAGGAGAGGGCATGACCGGGGCGAAGACGGTCGCGGGCAAGGCGACGCCGCGGGGGCGGTTTCCGCACGTCAAGGTCGCGGGCGGGTTCGTGTTCGTCAGTGGCACGTCCAGTCGGCGGCCGGACAACACGATCGCCGGGGCGCAGGTCGACGCGATGGGCACGACCAGCCTCGACATCCGCGAGCAGACCCGGGCGGTGATCGAGAACATCGGCGACATCCTGCGCTCGGTCGGCGCCGACCTGTCCGACCTCGTCCAGGTCACCACGTATCTGGTCAACATGAACGACTTCGGTGGGTACAACGAGGTGTACGGCGAGTACTTCGACGCCACCGGGCCCACCCGCACCACGGTCGCGGTGCACCAGCTCCCGCACCCGCACCTGCTGATCGAGATCCAGGCTGTCGCACTGCTGCCCGAAGGAGGACCGAAGTGACGGAGATTTCCGAGCCGGTGAGCTTCCCCGGCTGGATCGACGAGAACCAGCACCTGCTCAAGCCGCCGGTCGGCAACAAGCAGATGTTCCCCACCGGCGACGACTTCATCGTGATGGTGGTCGGCGGCCCGAACCAGCGCACCGACTTCCACGTGGACCCGTACGAGGAGTTCTTCTACCAGATCAAGGGCACCCTGCGGATCAACCTGATGACGCCGGACGGCCCGCGGACCATCACGGTGCCCGAGGGGCACATGTGGATGCTGCCCCGGCTCACCCCGCACTCGCCGCAGCGCGAGGCCGGCTCGATCGGCCTGGTCATGGAGCGGGTCCGCGAGGAGGGCACGCTGGAGAAGTTCCGCTGGTACTGCCCGAACTGCGCGAACGTCGTGCACGAGGTGGAGCTGCAGGTGCGCGACATCGTCGCCGACCTGCCCCCGGTCTTCACCGCGTTCTACGACAGCGAGCAGGCCCGCACCTGCGCCAAGTGCGGCACGCTGCACCCGGGCAAGGGCTGATGGCCCCCGTCGTCGACGTGCACACCCACGTCGTGCCGCAGGGCTGGCCGGAGCTGTCGTCGGCGTGCGGCGGCGACGACTGGCCCTGGCTGCGGGTCGACTCCGAACGCGCCGCCATGATCATGATCGGGGAGACCGAGTTCCGCCCGATCGGCGCGCAGTGCTGGGACGCGCCGACCCGGCTGTCCGACATGGCCGACGACGGCGTGGACGTCCAGGTCGTGTCCCCGACGCCGGTGTTCTTCTCCTATGAGCGCCCCGCCGACCAGGCGATGAAGGTGGCCCGCATCTTCAACGACCTGGCCCTGGAGGTCTGCGCCGCGGGCGGCGACCGGCTGGTGCCGTTCTGCCAGGTGCCGCTGCAGGACCCGGACCTCGCCTGCGCCGAACTGGACCGCAGCCTGGCCAACGGGCACGTCGGCGTCGAGATCGGCAACCACGTCGGCGACCGCGACCTCGACGACGCGGGCATCGTGCAGTTCCTGCAGCACTGCGCGCAGGTCGGGGTGCCGGTGTTCGTGCACCCCTGGGACATGCCGACCGGGCCGCGCCTGGACCGGTGGATGGCCCGCTGGCTCACCGGCATGCCCGCCGAGACCCACCTGTCGGTGCTGTCGATGATCCTCGGCGGGGTGTTCGACCAGGTCCCGGAGACGCTGCGGCTGTGCTTCGCGCACGGCGGCGGCAGCTTCCCGTTCTGGCTGGGCCGGGCCGACAACGCCTGGCACCGGCGCGGCGACGTGGTACGCGGGCAGTCCGCGCTGCCGCCCAGCCACTACACGCACCGCTTCTCCGTCGACACCGTGGTGTTCGACCCGGCCGCGTTGCGGCTGCTGGTGGACACGATGGGGGAGGACCGGGTGCTGCTGGGCAGCGACTACCCGTACCCGCTGGGCGAGCGCCCGGTCGGGGCGGTGGTGCGCAAGTCCGACTTCCTCACCGACGCCCAGCGCGCCAAGCTGCTCGGCGGCAACGCGCTGGCCTTCCTGGGGAGGGCCGCATGAGCGAACGCGCCGGCGGCGGCCGCAGCGAGGAGGAGGCGTGAGCGAGGACCGTTCCGTGCTCACCCGCGAGGCGGTCGCCCCGGATCTCGCCCTGCGCTACGGTCCGCGGCCCGAACACGTCGCCGACGCCTGGTGCGGCGACGCGCGGGCCGCCGCCCGGCCGCTGGTCGTGATCGTGCACGGCGGTTTCTGGCGGCCGGAGTATGACCGTGCCCACACCCGCCCGATGGCCGCCGCGATCCGCGACGCGGGCTGGACGGTGGTGTCCGTCGAGTACCGCCGCGAGCCCGGCGATCCGGACGCGACAGTCCGCGACGTCGCCGACGCGCTCGCCGTCATACCTGGTGAGCTGGGCGGACACGACGGGAGGGTGATCACCGTCGGGCATTCGGCGGGCGGTCACCTGGTGCTGTGGGCGGCGATCGCCGCCCCGGCGCCGCAGCAGGCCGGTACGCTGGCCCTGGCGCCGGTGGCAGACCTGCGACTGGCCCAGCGGCTGGAACTCGACGGCGGCGCGGTCGTCGATTTCCTGGGCGCGGACGCATCGACCCGCGAGGATCTCGATCCGGCCCGGCTGCCCGCACCCGCGGACCCGACGGTGCTGGTCCACGGGGTGTCGGACGCGATCGTGCCGATCGCCGTGGCCGAGTCGTACGCCGCCGGGCAGCCCGGCAGCAGGCTCGTCGCGGTGCCCGGCGCGGCCCATTTCGGGGTCATCGACCCGCTGTCGGCGGCCTGGCCGACGGTGCTCGCCGAGCTGTCGCGGCTGGGTGACTGAGACGGCACGCGACCACCCCTGAGCAGGTGGCCGCGTCCGCTCCGCTAGCGTTGAGACGTTCATTCGAACCGAGCCGGGGGGCTTCCACGGTGTCCACGCCAGATCTACCCGATCTGCTGATCTACGCAGGCATCCCGCTCGCGGTGATCGCGATCATCTTTGCACTGGTCTATGCGGCCGGCGGCCGCAACGCCAAGCGGTACCGGCCCGGCCGGCCGTACGAGTTCGCGCCGGTGTGGTTCCTCGCCCGGCCCGAATCGGACGGACCGGAGGCGCAGCACGCGGCGCTGGACGCGGCCGCTCGCGCGGAGCTGACCGCGGCCGGCGACATCACGCCGGTCGTGGACGTGACAGGGGGCGCAAGTGACCGCTGGTGACCACTACGCCGTGTCCAGCACGGCGGTGCTCGACGGGCCGTTCACGACCCGTCAGCTGCTGCGGCTCGACGACGCGCTGCGCAAGGCCGACGAGAACACCGGCCTGACCTTCAGCGTGTACGTCGGCGAGGTCGACGAGCCGGTGCGCGAGGGGGCCGAGCTGCTGCACGCCCGCCTGGCACACCCGGCGGAGTCGGTGCTCATCGCCGTCGCGCCGGGCCAGCGCCAGCTGGAGATCGTCACCGGGTCGCAGGCCCGCAAGCGTCTGTCGGACCGCGACTGCAAGCTGGCCGCGCTGTCCATGGCGGCCTCGTTCGGCGGCGGCGACCTGGCCGGCGGCCTGGTCAGCGGCCTCGCCCAGCTCACCGGTCTGGCCGGCAAGTCCTGACGGCAGGCACGGAAAAGGGGCCGGACGCGATGCGTCCGGCCCCTTTCGCTTCCGCTCAGGAGGCCGCGGCGTCCTTGGCGCGGGCCTTCATGGCACGCAGCACCCGGTCGTTGCCCTCGGCCATGAGCCGGCGCAGCGGGCCGGGGTGGCCCTCCTCGGCCAGCCACGCCTCCGCCGCGGACACGGTCTGCGGGGACACGTCGAGCACCGGGTAGGCGAGCACCACGAACTCCTGGGCCGGTTCGCTGTCCCGGGCCGCCCACACGCCCGCCACCTCGGCGAAGAACCGCGGCGTGTACGGCGCGGTCAGCTCCGCCTGAGCCGAGTGCTGGAAGCCCTGGATCAGCGCCCGGTTGCGCCAGTTCGGCAGCGCCGTCGGGCCGGTCAGCTCGGCCCACACCGCGGCCTTGTTCGCAGGCGTCGGGATCAGCGCGTACGCGAGCGCGGCGCCCATGTCGCCGGAGGCGGTCCGGTCGGCGTCGTGCTCGGCCTGGATGATCGACGGGTCGACGCCGCCGTTGGCGACCAGGCACTGCACCAGCTGCCAGCGCAGCTCGCCGGCGATGGTGATGCCGTCGGGCACCCCGGTGCCGGTGAGCCAGCCCTGCAGCGTGGCCAGGTCGTTGCTGCCGCGGGCCGCGCTGATGAAGGCCCGCGTCCAGGCGAGCTGGAAGCCGCTGCCGGGCTCGGCGACGGCCAGCGCGGCCTTGGCGGTGTCGGCCAGCTTCGCCCAGCCCGTCGGCGCCCAGGCCGGGTCGGCGTACTGGGTGAGCACGAGCTGGACCTGGCGCAGCGTGGCGGTGACCAGGTTGATGTCGCGCTCGCCCGGCAGGGCGTTGGTGACCAGGGCCACGTAGTCGCGGGCGGCCATCTCCGCGTCGCGGACCATGTCCCATGCGGCGGCCCAGCACAGCGCCCGCGCCAGCGACGAGTCGAACCCGCTCAGGTTGCCGACCACCGTCGCCAGCGAGCGCTCGTCCAGGCGCAGCTTGGTGTAGGTGAGGTCGTCGTCGTTGAGCAGCAGCACGTCCGCGGCCTTGCGGCCCGCCAGCTCCGCGAGCACCGTCTCCGCGCCGGCGACGTCGGTCTCGATCCGCTCGCGGCGCACCAGTGCGCCGTCCACGAGGTCGTACAGGCCGACGGCGAGGTGGTGCGGGCGCAGCGTCGGGTGGCTCTCCGGCGCGGTCTGCAGCACGGTGACCTGCCGGTACGTGCCGTCCTTGGCGATCTCCACGACCGGGCGCAGCGTGTTGACCTGGGCGGTCTCCAGCCAGGCCGCGGCGAACTCGCGAAGCTCGCGGCCGGAGGCCGCCTCCAGCGCCGAGAGCAGGTCGCCGAAGGTGGCGTTGCCCCAGGCGTGCTGCTTGAAGTAGGAGCGCAGGCCGGTGACGAACGCGTCGATGCCGACGTACGCCACGAGCTGCTTGATCACGCTGGCGCCCTTGGCGTACGTGATGCCGTCGAAGTTGACCTCGACCGCGTCCACGTCGGGCATGTCGCAGTAGACCGGGTGCGTGCTGGAGAGCTGGTCCTGGCCGTAGCCCCAGTTCTTGCGCAGTGACAGGAACGTGGTCCAGGCGTCGGAGAAGCGGGTCGCCTCGGCGTTGCACCAGTGCGACGCCCACTCGGCGAACGACTCGTTCAGCCACAGGTCGTCCCACCAGCGCATGGTGACCAGGTCACCGAACCACATGTGGGCCAGCTCGTGCAGGATCGTGTTGGCCCGCTGCTCGCGCTCGAAGTCGGTGACCTCGCTGCGGAAGATGTAGGACGCGTCGGCGTGGGTGACGCAGCCGAAGTTCTCCATCGCGCCCGCGTTGAACTCGGGCACCCACAGCTGGTCGTACTTGGGCAGCGGGTAGCGCACGCCGAACTGCGCCTGGAAGAAGTCGAAGCCCTGCTTGGTGATCTCGAACAGCTCGTCGGGCTCCAGGTACTCGGCCATCGAGGCGCGGCAGTACACGCCCAGGTCGATGCCGTCGTGCGTGGTCCGCACCTCGTGGTACGGCCCGGCGCACAGCGCGGTGACGTACGTCGACATGCGCGCCGACTGCTCGAAGTGGACGGTCTTGCCGAAGCCCTCGGTGGTGACCGACGCGACGGGCGCGTTGGAGACGACCTTCCAGTGCTTGGGAACCACGGCGTGCCAGGTGTAGACCGACTTCAGGTCGGGCTGGTCGAAGCACGCGAAGACCTTCTGCGCGTCCGCGGTCTCGAACTGGCTGTAGAGGTAGACCTCCTTGTCCGCCGGGTCGACCGCGCGGTGCAGGCCCTGACCCTGCTGCGAGAACGGGTAGTCCGCCTCGACCACGAGCGTGTTCTGCCCGGCCAGCTCCGGCAGCACCAGGCCGGTCTCGGCCGTCCAGGCGCTGGTGTCCAGCGCGACGCCGTTCAGCTCGGCCCGAGCGATCTTGCTCGCGGCGACCTCGATGAAGGTGCCCGCACCCGGCTGCGCGGCGGTGAACTTCACCGTCGTCACGCTGCGGAACGTGCCGTCGCCGGGGTTGCCGGCCCCGTCGGTGAGGTCCAGCGAGATGTCGTACGAGTTGACGTCCAGCAACCGAGCCCTGTCGGCGGCCTCGGCCTGGGAGAGATTGCGCGTACCGGTCACGGCGTGTTAACTCCTGTCGGCTGCGGTCGTGAGCAGCATGGAGGGCAGTGTCGCTGCCCAGAGCAGTCTTTCATCACGTCCCGGGTGAGGGCGCGAAGTAACTGTTTCACATTGTGTCTTAGGGGCGTGGCTAAGGTCACGCGCCGGAGTGAAACCGCCGCGTCATGATTCACCACATGACCCCTGTTGGTGAAACCCCCTCCTCGGTCGGCATGTGGTTCGACCCGATCTGCCCCTGGGCGTGGATGACCTCACGCTGGCTGCTGGAGGTCGAGCAGGTCCGCCCGGTGCGGGTGGACTTCCACGTGATGAGCCTGTCCGTGCTCAACCAGGGCCGCGACGTGCCGGAGCAGTACCAGCGGCTGATGGAGCGCGGCTGGGGTCCGGTGCGGGTGTGCATCGCGGCCGCCCGCAAGTACGGCGACCACGTGCTGCGCGACCTCTACACCGCCCTGGGCACCCGCATCCACCTGGGCAAGCAGGAGCTGGGCCCGGAGCTGTACGCCGCCGCCCTCACCGACGCCGGGCTAGACCCCGCGCTGGCCGCGGCCGCGGACGAGACCGTGCACGACGACCTGCTCGTGGAGAGTCACAACGCGGGCATGAAGCCGGTCGGCACCGACGTGGGCACCCCCGTGATCCACACGGACGGCCCGGACGGCGAGCGCATCGCGTTCTTCGGCCCCGTCGTGACGCCCGCCCCCAAGGGCGAGGCCGCGGGACGGCTCTGGGACGGCGTGCTGCTGGTGGCCGGGATCCCCGGCTTCTACGAGCTCAAGCGCAGCCGCGAGCTCGGTCCGATCTTCGACTGAGGTCCGGCCGACCGGCCTACCGCGCAGGGGCGACCTTTTCCGCGCGCCCGCTCGTTGGTGAGGTGGACCACTTTCACCACTTCACCGACGAGTCGGGAGAACAGATCATGGCGGACGTCGCCGCGGACCCCTGGCGCCTGGACGCACCCGCCCAGGCCGTCACGGACAGCCTGGGCACCTCCTGCTTCACCGTCGAGGAGAGCAGGTGGGCGACCTGGCAGCCGAACCTGCCCGCCGAGATCGCCGCTTTCCTCGCCGAGCCGGTCCTGGTCGGCGCCTCGCCCGCCGGCTTCGGAGTCACCCGGCGCCGCTGAGCGCGCAGCCACGCCACGCCGCCGTCCACCTTCCGGGGCCATCCCGTCCCAGCCGGTGGACGGCGGTAGCGTGAGCAGCCGTGACAGTCGTACACCCGATCCACACGGCCTGGCTCACCACGGGAGCCACCGGCGCGCAGAACTACGACGAGTTCGCCGACGACGCCGAGATCACCGAGATCATCACCGCCAACCCGCGTAGCGCGCTCGCCGTCGAGATGCCGCACCGGGCCCCGGACAGCCTGGGCAAGTCCTTCGCCGACGCGCTGCCCGACGCGGTGGCGCGGCTGACGCAGGCCAAGGACGCCGGGGCGTACCGCGCCGAGCAGGACGTGGTGGTGCTCTACGCGATCACCGCCCCCGACGGCTCGGCCGCATACGGCCTCTGGTGCATGGTCGACACCGACCAGATCTCCACCAGCGCCGACGAGCCGGGCCTGGTCATCCGCAACGAGGACGTCTTCCTGGAGAAGGTGCGCGAGCGCGTGGCGCTCGCCCAGGCGCTGGGCCACCTGCTGTCGCCGGTGCTGCTGCTGCAGACCGGCCGCGGCGACGAGCTGCACGCGGCGCTCGCCGACGCGGTCGCCCAGGCGGGCGAACCGGCCGCGACCGACGTGGACCCGTCGGGGCGTACCCACGCGATCTGGCCGCTGCCCGCGGGCCCGCAGGCGGACGCGCTGGTCGCGCTGGCCGGCGGCGGCGACCTGGTCGTCGCCGACGGCAACCACCGCAGCCTGGCCGCGCAGACCGGCGGCTTCGCGCGTTTCCTGGCCGTGGTGACCACCCCGGCCTCGGTGGCGATCCAGCCCTACAACCGCCTCGTGCACAAACTCGACGTCACCGTCGAGGAGCTGCTGACCCGGCTGGAGAAGGCCGGCGCGCAGGTCGCCGAGGGCACCCCGGACGTGCCCGCCACCGGCGGCGTCATCCACCTGTACGCGGCCGGCCGCTCCTACGCGGTCACCCTGCCCCGCGACCCCGCCGGGTCCGTGGTGGACAACATCGACCACGCTCTGGTCGAGCGGGTGCTGTTCGGCGAGGCGCTGGACACCGAGCCCGGCGACAAGCGCATCACCTACGTCGGCGGCGACTACCCGGCCTCCTGGCTCACCGCCGAGGTCGACGCGGGCCGGTCCGCCCTCGCGGTGCTGATCGCCCCCGTCACCGTCGACGACTTCGTCGCGGTGAACCTGGCCCGGCAGAAGATGCCCCGCAAGAGCACCTGGTTCACCCCCAAAGCCCGCGCCGGCCTGGTCGTAGCCCAGCTCCCGTAACAACAGGCCGAAGGAAGGGCACCTTCTTATCGCTTTGCGATGTAGAAGGTGCCCTTCTTAACGGGCCGGTGCGGTCGAGCAGCGGCGTCGGGTCGGGGCGCGCGCTTCATGATCGTCCGATTTGCCGGGCACCTGTGCGTATCTTGAAAATCTGTTCGCCCAGTTGCCTGGCAAGTCGAAAGACCTTGGTGCGGACCCCGCTCCGCTTGGGCGAGGCGGGGATCGGGTCCGCTGCACGGCGGCCGGGTCCGGCTGGCAGACTTTGACCATGCGCGTTTACCTCGCGGCGGACCACGCCGGTTTCGAACTGAAAGCCCACCTGGTCACCGAACTGCAGGCCAAGGGATACGACGTGGTCGACGTCGGCGCGCACGCCTATGACGCCGAGGACGACTACCCCTCGTTCTGCCTGCATGCCGGGCACCGGGTGGTCGCCGACCCGGGCAGCCTCGGCGTGGTGATCGGCGGGTCCGGCAACGGCGAGCAGATCGCCGCCAACAAGATCGCGGGCGTACGCGCCGCGCTGGCCTGGAACATCGACACGGCCACCCTGAGCCGCCAGCACAACGACGCCAACGTCGTCGGCATCGGCGCGCGCCAGCACTCGCTGGAAGAGGCCACCGCGATCGTGGAGGCGTTCCTCAGCACCCCGTTCTCGCAGGCCGAGCGGCACGCCCGGCGCATCGACGAGGTCGCCGTCTACGAGAAGACCGGCGAGCTTCCCCCGCTGCCGAACTGACGGATTCCTGACTGATCCGGGGCGATTCCGGCGGCGTCAGCGCAGCGGGTCCCGCGGCACCCAGCCACGGCGGACGATCTCCAGCTCGGCCTCGGCGCGGGCCAGATCCTCCGCCGTGGGCCGGGCCGCGTCGCGCGCCCGCATCGCCGCGGACAGGCTGATCTGCGACGCACCGGGACCGATCAGACCGCGCAGACCCCGTTCGAGGTCGTGGTCGTCATCGTCGTCGGAGCGGCCACGATGCCTACGGCGCTCGTATTCCTGCATCCCGCCAGGCTAGTCGTTCGACGGGGGCGGCCGCGATACTCGGCTGGCGGTGTCGTGCCAGGCGGCTAGCATGTCGGGCGTGACTGAGGGGACCGATCCGACGCAGGAACTGCGCTTCGACCGTACGCAGGAGATCCCGACCGAGGCGTTGCAGACCCAGCAGCCCGCGCCGGGGCAGAAGGACTACAAGACGGGTGTGGCCGCCGTGCCCGCCCAGCGCCAGGTGGAGCAGACCGTCTCCTTCGAGCCGACGCTCATGCCTGGGCAGATCGTCACCTCCGGCCACCTCAAGCGCCCGGATGTGCCGTTCGGTGTGCGCATGCGCCAGCTGAAGGCGGGCGGCCGGTGGAGCGTCGCCGGCGCGATCTTCCTGCTGGTCTCCTGGGGCCTGTGGGCGGCCTCGGCGGGCGCGGACAGCGACCACGGCACGGCCACCCTGGCCCTGTTCCTGATCTTCGTGGTCGGGGCCGGCCTGTTCGCGCTGTCCCGGCTCGTCGGCGGGGTGGTGCTGGAGAAGATCATGGGCCGGACCCGGCGCACCGCCTGGCTGTCCCACGCCGTGATCGGCATCTTCCTGGTCGTGGCCGGCATCCAGTACCTGCGCTCCATCGACTGGGTCGTCGACGCCTGGAACTTCCTGCGCGGGGTGCGCTGACCCGCGTTCCGCGTCCTCGGGGCGCGTGCCGCGCCCTTGAAGATCGCCGTTTGAGGTCAGGATCCGTGGTTCGACCGTGGATCCCGACCTCGAACGGCGATCTTCGCGTTTGCTGGATGGCGCGAATCGGTGTGAACTAGGGTGAATCGGCCCGACGTAGTTTGCGCGGACGCGGGGAGGCCACGGTGGGAGTGCGGTATCCGCTGGCTGCGGCGCTGGGCGTGCTGCTGCTCGGCGGCGGCATCGCGCTCGGCCACGGACGCCTCGGCGACCCCACCCCGACCGCGGTCGCCGCGGCGCCTGCGCACCTCGCCGCTTCGGTGACGCCCAGCGGCACCCCGGCCTCGACGCCCGCCTTGGTCATCCCCGAGCTCGCTCCATACGTCGGCACGTGGCGCGTGCACGGCGCGGAGATGACGATCGAGCCCGACGGCACGGCCACCGAACGCATCGAACTCGGCCCGTGCCGTGGCATCTCCGTCCCGGTCCGCTGCACGGCCACCGCGACGCTCAAGGTGGACCTGAGCCCCGGCGCGCCCCACCTGCTCTACACCGGCTTCCGCTACACCGACGACAGCGGCGCCACGGTCGTGCCGGACAGCCTCGAAGGCCTGCCGCGGGTCGGCGACGGCTACCGGGTGCGGGTGTTCGCCCCCGGGGTCATCGAGCTGATCCCGCTGACCGAGCACCTGCGCGAGATCCTCGGCTCGCCCTACCGGTGCGACACGACGGCCGACGAGTACGCCCGCCAGCGACTCTGCAACGCCTGAGCGGACGCCGCCGGCCCTGGTATGGACCGTCCGGGCAGATACGCCGGGCCGTACGGCTGTCGCTCTATGGCGTGAGTCGTGATTGGAGCGCTACCCACAGGTGTGGTCTGCTGCGCTGGTGAGCATCTCGGTCGACGTCTTTCTGCGCAACGACTCCGGCAACCTCGTCATCCTCACCACCCCGCCGGAGGAGTCCGACCTGGTGGGGCATGACGACACGCGGCACACCCTGTGGGGTTCGCCCGCGGTGCGCGCCCTGGGCGCGACGGTGGTGGTCGGGCTGTCCCAGGGGGACGTGTGGGTCGACTTCGGGCGGCTCGACGAGCTGGTCGACGACTGCGAGCTGATCCTCAAGCACCTGGTCGACGTGGCGGCCGCCGCCGGGCGGGGCGAGGACTACGTCCGGTTCCGGGTCGGCAACCTGCGCGCCGCCGCCGAGCGGGCGAGGGCACATCGCGCGGGCGTGGTGATCTGGGCAGGTCACGGCGACCTGGTGTACAACGCCCGCCCGGCCGGCGACCCGGACCCGCAGGCCGCGTGACAGGCCTCCGGCGATGAGAAAGGCCCAGGTCCGGCGGGTGCCGGTGACCTGGGCCTTCATCGTTGGAGCGGGCGACGAGAATCGAACTCGCGTAGTCAGTTTGGAAGACTGAAGCTCTACCATTGAGCTACGCCCGCGCGGACCCTAGTTTAGCGGCCCGTCAGCACGGCCCTCCGGCGAGGTGGTTCCTGCCGGACCGTGGCTGGTCGGGGTGGCCGGATTCGAACCGACGGCCCCTCGCTCCCAAAGCGAGTGCGCTACCAAGCTGCGCTACACCCCGTTGCGCCGGGTCACCGGCGCCCCCGGAAGTGTATGCGGTCTTCGCACGCTGTCGCACACCCATATAACCGTGTCCCGTTGTGAATCATTTTCGGCATTTGCCCCGTGCCGACCTCTCTGCCGTCCTACGGTGGAGTCAGGGACGGGGAGACGATGCGCCCCTCGCTCGCCGGTTCAGGAGTGCACCGGGGTTCGTTCGTCCGAGCCGTGTGACGCTCCTGGGCCGGCGCCTATGGCAGGGCCGGTGCTCGGCGCGGCGGTGTGGCCCGGACCCCCGGTGGGGCTTTGTTCGATCAGGCGGATGGGGCTCCACCGGGCTGCGCGGGCCGCTCGTTGTGCCCGAGGTGCGCGTTGGCCGGGGTGAGCCGCTCTGGCCTGATCTTCTTGTGCAGCCACACCGTCAGCGCCACCGTGAGCAGGGCGAAGAAGACCGCCCCCAGCAGCGCCAGCTCCTTGTCGCCGGCCGCGGGCGAGGCCAGGATCATGCTCGGGCGGGGCAGCGGGTCCGCGGCGGGAGCGAGGCTCATCAGCGGCCCGCCGATGTCGGCGAGCACGGTGGCGAGCAGCATTGACGCATCGATCGGTGGCACGGCGGACCCCTCCCCGGACAACCCGCCCAGTTTGTCTGCTTTGCTGGATATTATGGTGGTGCCGCGCCCGGGATGTGTGACATCCGCCGAGAACCGCGGCCCGATGCCAGGGGGCCACCAGGTATTCGCCTACACTCGACCGGGCTTCGCTGTCCGCGTGTCGGACCGGCCTCATGACGCGGCGTGGCCGAGCAGTACAGTGCGAAGGCCCGTCAAAACGACCGAAAGATCCCAAGGAGTACGCCAGTGAAGAGCACCGTCGAGACTCTGAGCCCGACGCGAGTGCGGCTCGCCATCGAGGTGCCGTTCGCAGAGCTCGAGCCGAGCCTGAAGAAGGCGTACCGGGAGATCGCGGCGCAGGTGAACATCCCCGGCTTCCGCAAGGGCAAGATCCCGGCCCAGGTCATCGACGCGCGCGTCGGCCGTGGCGCCGTGCTGCAGGAGGCGATCGAGGAGGCCATCCCGCAGCAGATCTTCGCCGCCGTGCGTGAGCACGAGGTCAAGCTGCTCGGCCGCCCGGCCGTGGACAACCTCGAGTTCTCCGACGGCCAGCCGCTGAAGTTCACCGCCGAGGTCGACGTGCGCCCCGAGCTGACCATGCCCGAGCTGAGCGCCATCAAGGTCGAGGTCGAGCCGCTGGCCATCGCCGACGCCGAGATCGACGAGCAGGTCGACGGCCTGCGCCAGCGCTTCGCGACCCTGAAGACGGTCGAGCGCGCCGCCGCCACCGGCGACTACGTGCAGCTCGACCTGATCGCCACGGTCGACGGCGAAGAGGTCGAGGGCGGCACCGCCAGCAACATCTCCCACGAGGTCGGCTCCGGCCAGCTCCTCAAGGGCCTGGACGAGGCCATCACCGGCCTGTCCGCCGGCGAGGAGGCGACCTTCACCAGCCAGCTCGTGGGCGGCGAGTTCGCCGGCCGCGACGCCGACGTGAAGGTGACCGTGCGCACGGTCAAGGAGAAGGAGCTCCCCGAGCTCGACGACGACTTCGCCGGCCTGGCCAGCGAGTTCGACACCCTGGAGGAGCTGCGCGGCGACCTGCGCGAGCGGATCACCCGGGTGAAGAAGGTCGAGCAGCTGTACGCGGCCCGCGACAAGGCGCTCGCCGAGCTGGTCAAGCAGGCCAACGTGCCGGCTCCCGAGGGCGTCGTCTCCGACGAGGTCGAGCAGCGCAAGGCCGCCATGGTCGAGCAGCTCGAGCGGATGGGCGCGAGCCTTCCGGAGTACCTCGCCGCCGAGGAGAAGACCGAGGAGCAGATCGACGCCGAGCTCGCCGACGCCGCCGCCGAGGGCGTGAAGATCCAGCTCGTGCTGGACACCATCGCCGAGGCGGAGAACGTCGAGGTCAGCGACGACGAGTACGGCCACGAGATCGTGCACCGCGCGCAGCGCGCCGGGGTCGCTCCGCAGGTCTACTACGACCGCCTGGTCCAGCAGGGCGCGGCGGCCGCCGTCTACGGCGACGTGCGCCGAGGCAAGGCGCTGGCGCTGGTCATGGAGCGGGTCGTGATGACCGACACCGACGGCGAGGTGCTGAGCCTGGACTCGCTGCGCGAGGACAACGGCCACGAGGGCCACGACCACGCGGGCCACGACCACGGTGACCACGAGGGTCACAACCACTGACATGAAGATCGAGAAGGACCCGTTCACCACCGTGGGCGGGTCCTTCTCCGTTCATGCCGGGGCGGGGTGCGCTGACAGCGAACACGCCGATCTCGGGGAAGCTGCGGTCAGTGGCAGCGGTTAGGGTCGCTGTAGGACAACGAGAAAGGCTGCCGATATGAGCGAGCTGCACGTTCCATCTGCGCGGGGTTCCGATCCGATCGCCGGCGGCCTCGACGATTCTGTGTACAACCGCCTGCTCAAGGAGCGCATCGTCTTCCTGGGCAGTGACGTGAACACCCAGGTCGCCAACCGGATCTGCGCGCAGCTGCTGCTGCTGTCCGCCGAGGACCCGGACCGCGACATCTACCTGTACATCAACTCGCCCGGCGGCTCGGTGTACGACGGCATGGCCATCTACGACACCATGCAGTACATCAAGAACGACGTGGCGACGATCGCGCTGGGCATGGCGGCCTCGATGGGGCAGATGCTGCTGTGCGCGGGCGCCAAGGGCAAGCGCTCGGCGCTGCCGCACGCGCGGATCATGATGCACCAGGCCTCCGGAGGCATCGGCGGCACCGCGGCCGACATCGCCATCCAGGCCGAGCAGATGATCTACACCAAGAAGCTGATGATCGACCTGATCGCCCAGCACACCGGCCAGCCGGTGGCGCAGATCGAGGCGGACAGCGACCGTGACCGCTGGTTCAACGCGGAGGCGGCCAAGGAGTACGGCTTCATCGACCACGTCATCACCTCGGCGCAGGCCGTGCCGGTCGGGAACTGAAGGAGCTAAACGATGTTTCCAAACCTGAAGCCGAGCTTCGCCGAAGTCAGCAACCGTTACATCATCCCCTCGTTCATCGAGCGCACGTCGTACGGGACCAAGGAGACCAACCCGTACAACAAGATGTTCGAGGACCGCATCATCTTCCTGGGTGTGCAGGTCGACGACGCGTCCGCCAACGACGTGATGGCGCAGCTGCTGGTGCTGGAGGCGGCCGACCCGGACCGTGACATCACCATGTACATCAACTCGCCCGGCGGCTCGTTCACCGCGATGACCGCCATCTACGACACGATGCAGTTCGTGCGCCCGGACATCCAGACGGTGTGCCTGGGCCAGGCGGCCAGCGCCGCGGCCGTGCTGCTGGCGGCGGGCACTCCGGGCAAGCGCCTGGCCCTGCCGAACTCCCGCATCATTATCCACCAGCCGGCCACCGAGGGCGGCTACGGGCAGGGCTCGGACATCGAGATCCAGGCTCGGGAGATCATGCGCATGCGCACCCAGCTGGAGGAGATGCTGTCGCGTCACTCCGGCAAGGACCTGGCACAGGTCAAGAAGGACATCGACCGCGACAAGATCCTCACCGCAGCCGAGGCGCTCGACTACGGTCTGGTCGACTCCGTGATGACCAGCCGCAAGAAGAGCCTGATGGCGGGCGCTCGCTGAGTGTCGCGCGGTGCCGTTCACCCCAACAGGTGGACGGCACCACCGCGGTGTCACAGCCACGTGTCAGAATCAGGTTCATCGGTAGGCGGGGTGGGGACGCCGCAAACCGGCTCACAACAGGTAACGTCAAGGCAGAACCGAATTCGCGCCGTCTCGTGCGGCGCGGCGTTCGTCCGCTTCAGGGGCAGGGGGAGTCGTAGGTGGCACGGATCGACGGCGGCGACCTGCTGAAATGCTCCTTCTGTGGCAAGTCGCAGCGACAGGTGAAGAAACTCATCGCCGGGCCCGGCGTCTACATCTGCGATGAGTGCATCGACCTCTGCAACGAGATCATCGAAGAGGAGCTCGCCGGCGAGGAGCAGGTCCGCTGGGAAGAGCTGCCCAAGCCGATGGAGATCTGCCAGTTCCTCGACTCGTACGTGGTGGGCCAGGACGGCGCCAAGAAGGCGCTGGCCGTCGCGGTCTACAACCACTACAAGCGGCTGCAGGCCGACGCGGCGCACACCAGGGGCGGCGAGGCCGTCGAGGTCGCGAAGAGCAACATCCTGCTCATCGGCCCGACCGGCACCGGCAAGACGCACCTCGCGCAGACCCTGGCCCGCATGCTCAACGTCCCGTTCGCGATAGCCGACGCGACCGCGCTGACCGAGGCCGGCTACGTGGGTGAGGATGTCGAGAACATCCTTCTCAAGCTCATTCAGGCCGCCGACTGGGACATCAAGCGTGCCGAGACCGGCATCGTCTACATCGACGAGATCGACAAGATCGCCCGCAAGTCCGACAGCCCCTCGATCACCCGTGACGTCTCCGGCGAGGGCGTGCAGCAGGCGCTGCTGAAGATCCTGGAAGGCACCCGGGCCAACGTGCCGCCGCAGGGCGGCCGCAAGCACCCGCACCAGGACTTCGTCGAGATCGACACCACGAACATCCTGTTCATCTGCGGTGGCGCGTTCGCGGGCCTGGAGCAGATCATCGAGCAGCGCACCGCGCGCTCGGGCCTGGGCTTCGGCGCGCACCTGCGGGCGGTGTCCGACCGCACCAACGACGAGGTGCTGGCCAAGGTCATGCCCGAGGACATGCTGAAGTTCGGCATCATCCCCGAGTTCATCGGCCGCCTGCCCGTCATCACCACGGTGCGCAGCCTCGACCGCGAGGCGCTCGTCAAGATCCTGACCGAGCCCCGCAACGCCCTGGTGAAGCAGTATCAGCGCCTGTTCGAGCTGGACAACGTGGTGCTCGACTTCGACTCCGAGGCCCTGGAGGCCATCGCCGACCAGGCGATGCTGCGCAACACCGGCGCCCGCGGCCTGCGGGCGATCATGGAAGAGGTCCTGCTCTCCGTGATGTACGAGGTGCCCAGCGACCCGAACGCCGAGCGTGTGCTGATCACCCGCGACACCGTGCTGGAGAAGGTCTACCCGACCATCGTGCCGCGGCGCGACCTCAGCACCGGCCGCCGGGCGCGTCACCACCGCGAGGAGAAGACCGCCTGAACACGCTGAAAAGCGCCGTCCCTCTGTCGGGGACGGCGCTTTCGTCGTCTTCCGGCTAGCGCTGGGCGATCAGTGAGCCGCGCCGGCGGTCGAAGTCGCCCGGCGGCATCGCCACGATCATGACCAGTCGGGCGGGGGAGTCCAGCGCGTTGCGGTACGTGTGCGCCCGGTCGGCCCGGAAGTCCAGGGTCTGCCCGACGTGCACCGGATGGTCGACGCCGTCGACGGTGACCGCGATCTGCCCGACCAGCACGTGCACCATGCACCGGGTGCCGGGCAGCAGCTCCTCGGCCTCGTAGCGCTCCTGCGGGGCGAACCGCCAGTCCCACAGCTCTACGAAGTCCGGGTCGTTCAGCCCGCGCAGCAGCCGTCCGGTGCCGCCGCGCCCGCCGCGCCACAGCACGGGGGCGTCGTCCATCTCGCTGAGGTGCACGGTCCGGTCGGCGGCGGGCTGGAGCAGGCGCGCCACGGTGACACCGAAGGCGTCCGCGATGCGGGCGAGGGTGCCGACGCTGGGATTGGTGCGGCTGCCCTCGATCTGGACGAGCATGCCCTTGCTGACCCCGGACCGGCCGGACAGCTCGTCCAGGGACCAGCCGCGGCCGGCCCGCAGCGCGCGCACGTGCAGCGCGACCGCGGCGTTGATCTCCTCAAGGGGCAGATGCCGGGGCCGGGGCGCGTGCGAACCGTCGCCGCGCTCGGTGGATCGGGCCCGTTCGATCGTCGTATCGGTCAACACGCTGTCCTTTGCGGTCAATACTGTGATACGAACTCGTCGTGATCTCTATCCTGCTCGCGGGCACGTCCGCCCTGGTCTGGGGCACCGCCGACTTCTGCGGCGGCAAGGCCGTACAGGGTGCCCCGAGCGTGCGTGGCCACTCGTACTCGGTGACCGTGGTATCGCAGTTGTGCGCAATACCGATGATCGCAGCTTTCCTCCTGTTGGTCCCGGGTCGGCTCGGCGTGTCGGCACTGGGATGGGGCGCAGCGGCCGGGATTGCCGGACTTTTCGGGATTGTCCTGCTGTACCAAGGGCTGGCGAGTGGCGCCATGGCCGTCGTGGCCCCCGTCACCGCGGTCACCTCCGCCCTCGTACCGCTGACCGGCGGACTGCTGCTCGGCGAGCGGCCCGCCCTCGCCTCGCTCATCGGGGCGGTCTGCGCCATCGGGGCGATCGCGCTGGTCAGCCTCGGGCCTGCCGAGGGCGCGAGCGCGACCAGCCCTCGGGTGATAGGGCTCGCGTTGTCCGCCGGGGCCATGTTCGGAATCTTCTTCCTGCTGCTGGCCCAGGCGGGGGAGAGCGCCGGCATGTGGCCGCTGGCCGCGGCTCGGTTCGCGTCGATCCCGGTGGGTCTGCTCCTGCTCCGGCCCATGGGCGGCACGCTGCGGCTGCGCGGATCGGTGCTGGCGCTCACCGCGGTGGCGGGCACACTCGACATCGTTGCCAACGGCCTCTACCTGCTGGCCGCGCACCAGGGACAGCTGAGCATCGTCGCCCCGATCGCCTCGCTCTACCCCGCCAGCACCGTGCTGCTGGCACTCGCCGTGAACAAGGAGCGCCTGCGCCCCGTGCAGTTCGCGGGTCTCGGCATGGCCGCGACCGCGCTGGTCCTTGCCGCGGCCTGAACCCTGGCGACAGCCGTGCGGCGGCGACCCGGCCGGCCCGGCCCGGCTGTTCCTGTCGCACGGTCCACAACTTCTGGGTTGTGCGTACAACCCAGAAGTTGTGGACCCGCAGTGCGGCAACCCTCAAGGCAGGCGGCACCGCCCCGGCGACGTGATGGTGTGCTCCCTCACCATGAGCGCTTCGCGGAAGCGGTCCCGGATGCGGGCAGGGCCGGGGCCGGTGAAATCACTGTGGCCGCCGGTGAGCCCGGCACGTAACGTCCCACCTGTGACTTCGGTGGTGACACGAGCCCGCTGGGCGGTGGCGACGGTATTCGCGGCGCACGGTGCGGCCAGCGGCAGCTTCGCCTCCCGCATCCCGTGGATCGCCGAGAACCTGCACCTCAACGAGGGCTCGCTCGGTCTTGCGCTGATCATGCCGGCAGTCGGCTCACTGAGCACCATGCCGTTCGCCGGGCGGCTGGTGCAGCGCTGGGGCGGGCGCACCGCGACCCGGGTCCTCATCGCGGCCTGGAGCCTCGCCGTCGGCGTGCTCGCGCTCGCGCCCAGTCAGTGGGCGCTGATGGGCATGCTGCTGCTCGCCGGGGCGGCCGCGGGCACCTCCGACATCGCGATGAACGCCGAGGGCGTCGAGGTGGAGCAACGGCTCGGCCGCTCGATCATGTCAAGCCTGCACGGGATGTGGTCGGTCGGCGGCCTGATCGGTTCCGGCATCGGCGCCGGGGCGGCATACCTCGGCATCAGCGCCCCGGTGAACCTCGGGGTGATGGGCGTACTGCTCGCCGTGGTGGGCGTCACCGCCGGTCGATGGCTGCTGCCGAACGCGCCGGTGCCGGCCTCCGACGACGGGCCGCGGTTCTCGCTGCCCCGCGGACCCGTGCTGATCATCGGGCTGGTCGGCTTCTGCGCCGTCTTCGCCGAGGGAGCCACCGCCGACTGGTGTGCCGTCTACCTGCGCCAGGTCCTGGACGCCGGCGAGGGGCAGGCCGCGGTGGCGTACAGCGCCTTCGCGCTGTCCATGGCAGGCGGCCGGCTCGTCGGTGACGCGGTGGTCCGGCGCTTCGGCGCGGTCGGCACGGTGCGGGTGGCCGGAGTCGTCGGCATCATCGGCGGTCTGCTGGTCGTCACCGCCTGGACGCCGCTGGTCGGGATACTCGGCTTCGGCATGATCGGCCTGGGCTGCGCCGTGGTGGTCCCGCTGGCGTTCAGCGCCGCCGGGCACACCGGCGACCATCCCGCGCACGCGATCGCGGGGGTGGCCACGGTGTCGTACGGGGCCGGTCTGGCCGCGCCGGGCCTGATGGGCGGGATCGCGCACGCGACCTCGCTGCCGTTCTCGTTCGCACTGGTGACGGGCCTCATCGCGATCGTCGCGCTCGCCGCAGGAAGGCTGCGCGCGGCGGAGATCGCCCACCGCGAGCCGGTCGCGGCCGGCGCGTCGGCCTAGTCGACC
Source organism: Catellatospora vulcania (assembly GCF_009720385.1). Lineage (GTDB taxonomy): Bacteria > Actinomycetota > Actinomycetes > Mycobacteriales > Micromonosporaceae > Catellatospora > Catellatospora vulcania. The sequence goes on from NZ_ML769303.1 coordinate 463,653, forward strand.
TCCCACAGCGCGGTGTCCTGCATCGGCCGATACCCGATCGCCTGGTAGATCTTGTTGCTGGTCGGGTTGGCGAGGTCGGTAAAGAGCGTCGGGCGCAGCCCCGCGGTCAGCGCGGCCGTGCTCACCGCGGCGACCAGCGCTCCGGCGTAGCCGTTTCCGCGGCGGCGGGGCGGGGTGTAGACCAGATTCAGGCGTACGACGCCCGCCGCGGGCGCGGTGAGCGCGGCCATGCTGACCGGCTCGCCGCCGGCCTCCCACACCCAGAGCAGCCCGCCCAGCGCGAGCCGGCCGTCGATCGGCGCGGCCGGGTTCGAGTGCGGGTGGTCCGCCAGCGCCTCCCGCTGGAACGCGGCAGACCAGGCTACGAGCAGGTCCCGATCCGCGGTCGCGGCCTCCCGCGGCCGTCCGGCCACCCCCGCCGGTGGCACCACCCGCACGACATCGAACATGCGGTACGACGCCAGCAGGGTCGCGCTGCCACCGGCGCGCCCGGCGAGTTCCGCCGCGAGTCGCTGCGTCTGTTCCGGCAGCCCGGTGAACCGCCGAACCTGTGGCGCGTGCGCGACGAGGTAATCCGCCAGCGCCGCCTCGGCGCCCTCGGCCAGCTCGCTCAGCAGCATGGCGAAGGGCGGTGGGCACACCGCGACGCCGGCCAGGGTGTCGCCGTCGCCGAGTATCCGCAGCATGAGCAGGTCCGATTCGGGCGCGACGATGCCGTCCATCCGCGACTGCAGCAGTGTCAGCAGCTGGTTGTTGCGGATCGGTTCGCTACTGAGCCAGGGCATGACCGTGGGGGCGTACTCGGCCAGGACTGTGTCCGCGGTCACCCTCACGGGTCAGATTCTGCCTCCACGTTGCCTGCCGGAACACTCCTTTAGCGACATCGAACCGGTGTGAACAGCTAAGATAGGCGGGCGGTGATGATGTGACCGGCGACAACCGACCCCGATTTGCATCCGGGTCGGGGGGCCGCGTAATGTTCTCTCTGCCAGCGAGGAACGGACAAAAACACCGGGGCTGAAGAGCTCGGGTGGAGGCCGGATCGCTTGGCCGCCCGGAGTGGGGCGGACCCCGGTTGGGGGCCGCGAAACCGGTCCGGTACTGTGAACGACACAGCCCCGTAGCGCTTCCCGAGGAATCGGGTGGTGTTCGGTGTGTGCTTGTTCTTTGAGAACTCAACAGGGTGCTATTTAAGCCAAGTGCCAATTATTGGCCATCCCGGCTTCGTTCCGGGGTGGTTGCTTTGGTGATGGATTCGGATTCGGACATTAATTTGTCGGGGTTTGATCTTTTGCCGGGTTTTTGAATTCTTTTTGGAGAGTTTGATCCTGGCTCAGGACGAACGCTGGCGGCGTGC
>NZ_ML769304.1:0-320986 GCF_009720385.1 Catellatospora vulcania
CGACATCGAGGACTTCGACACCGCCATGGAGGAATGGCAGGAGCGGCTGTACGCGGTCTTCCTCGATCCGGGGTTCACCGGCGGCGCGATCTGCCTGGTCCACTACGGGTGCGCGCAACGTGCCTGGCTGGTGATCAGCGGACCGGCCCGCGGGCAGATGTGGTCGGACTGCAGCTGCGACGAGCAGGACCTGGAACCGATGCTCGACGACGGCCACACCCCCGTCGGTTTCGGCACGTGGTACCTGAACTGGCTGGCCTCCGCCGAGGAGAACGTCGCCCAACGGGCCCTGATCCCGGCTCGGGGCGACGATGGACGTTGACGGCTTCTGGGCGGTCATCGCAGGCGCGCGGCGCCGCTGTAGAGGTGACTGGACCGGTGTCGCCGCGATCGTGGCCAGGACGCTCACCTGGCTGCCGACCGAGGAGATCGCCGACTTCGCGCAGCTGCACGACCGCTTCGAACACGAGGCATACCGCGAAGACCTCGGGGCTGCCTGCTATCTGATCAACGGCGGGTTCGACTCCGACGATCCATTCCTTTACTTCCGCAACTGGTTGATCGTGCAGGGCCGCGCGGTGTACGAGGCTGCGCTCGCCGACCCCGACAGCCTCGCCGACGTGCCCGCCGCGACGGCCGTCACCGCAACAGGCAACGACTTCGCCGACTGCCAGGAGTTCCTTCACGTCGCCGAGCACGCCTGGGACCGCGTCACCGGCACCGAGGAAGGGGGCCTCTGGTACGAGCTGGAACGTCGGGAGTACCGGGTAATGCGGGACCGCGTCCCGCTTCCTGTCCGCCGTCCGATCAAGCGGACCGACCGGAACCGGATGTTCGCGGCGCTGCCGCGCCTCGCCGAGCTGTTTTACGACCGCGCCATGCGCAGCCTCGGCACCGACTGCACGCCAACGAGCTGACCCCCGTTCCGCGCTGCCCAGATGCGCCGAAGCAGAGCTGCGTCACCTGCGCACCAGGCAGCAGCTCGGCGTGGCACCATGACCTGACCTTGCCTCGGGAATCAGAGAAACGGACACGCATGGCCGCTGGCGAAGAACCCCGTACTGTCGAGCAGTGGCGGCGCTATCTCGCCGAGTACAGCGCCGACGTCCTGCGGGTCGCCGAAGACGACGAACTCGGCCAGGTCAGCGACGCTCAGCGGGCAAGTCGTTGGCTGGGCTTCGACGGTGCGAGCGCCGCACAGCTCGCGGTGCTGGAGCAGCGTCTGGGCACCGCGCTGCCGCCGAGCTACCGCTCGTTCCTGGCGGCATCCGACGGCTGGCTGAACATCTCCACGTTCATGTGGACCATGCGCACCACCGGCGACGTCGGCTGGCTCCGCGACGCCGACCCGGACCTGCTGGGCATCCTCCGGGAGCACGCCCCGCCGGAGGATGCGTCACTGGGCGACCGCGCCCTGCTGGTCTCAGGCGACGGGGACGCCCAGTACTGGCTGCTCGACCCCGGTGACGTGTCACCAGACGGCGAATGGGCGGCCTACATCTGGGCGAGCTGGTACCCCGGCCTCGGCGAGCGGCATGAATCGTTCGCCGCGCTCGTCGACGCCGAGCGGTCGTCGTTCGAGCAGCTCAACGGACGAGCCGGCCGGCCGGTCGATCCGGCAGGCGCAGCGGATCTGCTGGCTGCGGGGCGCAGCCTCACCTTGCAGGGCGATGCCGACGGCGCAGCCGACGCCTTCGCCCGCGCCGCAGACAAGGGCTCCGGCGCCGGCACATACCTGGCCGTCATGCTGAACGCATTCCTCGACCCGGCGACGGTGCACCATCAGATCCGCAACAGCATCCTCGCCCACCCACACGTCGTCGAGGAAGTCGGCCTGGATCAGGTGCGGGCCGAGGCGGTGCCGCTCTTCCTCCATCGGTCGGCGATCGACCCGTACCGCAAGCTCTTCGCCGGCATCCTCACCGAGGAGGAGATGGACGCGGCCGACAGGTTCACACCACCACCGTTGCCCGAGCCCGCCGGCTTCCAGGACGCACTCGACCGCGGGCGCCGGCTTCTCCGCGACGGACTCCCCGACCAGGCGTGGACTGTACTGGAAGCATCGCTGCCCGGGTGGCACGCGGACTCGCCACACCGCATCGCACCGGTCATCCTGATCACCGACCCAGACCTACGTCACCTGATCACTCCCGAGCGCGCCCGAAAGATCCTGAAGACCCCACGAGCAACCCGACACTCTGTGATCGGCGCCCGAATCCACCCGGTGAACTGACCTACCGAGCGACGTACGATCATGCCGAGTAGCACGCGTCTCAGCACGCATGGAGGGCGCAGATGTCGGCAATAGCCGTGCCGCAAATGGTATGGGAGCCGTCCGCGGCGGATCTGTCTGCAGGGCGATGCCCGCTGTGGTGGACGGTTGGCCCGTCAGGGGCGCTTGCCGTTCTGTTCGTCGATCGACGCCACCTCAGGCAGGTGCCCTACATCAAAGGCTGGGTCGGCTTGATCCCCGAGGTCCCGTTCGGCGGCGTACTCGTGATTCGGAACACCGATGGATCGGTGCAGCGCCGGACCATCGAGTCCCTCCCGATGGGAACGAGTCACATCGCGCTCCTACCGAATGACCGGATCTTGATCGTGGGTGGTCGCGCTGATCGGGATGATACGGGCGCGTGGACGCCGAACGCGCTGGTGCTCTCCCCGGACGGCGAGCAGCAGAACACCTTCTGCATCGGCGACGACATCGACGTCTTGGTCACCGACCAGAGTGGAGCAATCTGGGCTGCCTACGGCGATGAGGGCATCTACGGAGGCCATCCACAGTCAGCAGCCGGACTTGCGGGCTGGACCGACCGAGGTCGGGTCGCCTGGGCGCCGAAGGGCCGGTTGCCAGAATGGCCGTTGGCCGGTTGCGCCGCCGCCACGGAGGACGATCAGGTGTGGTTGGCGTGGTATTCCAACGCCGGTGCCGACGGTACCTTCTTGACGCGGATCTCGCCGCTGACAGGTGAAATGACCAGCTGGCGCAGTCCCGTGCCGTCTCCCGACGGGCTGGCCGTACGAGGCGACCGCGCGGTCCTGACCCGCCGGAACCACAATGAGCAGTCGACCGAAGTTTTCCGCGCCGTGCTGGTCGGCGATTCGTGGATCGTCACAGAACGCCACAAGACAGCGGTACCCGGTCGCGTCGTGTTGCGATGCGGCCAGGGACGCGACGGCCACCTTTGGCTACGAGCCGGCGACGTATGGCTCCGTATCGAGGCATGAGCGTGGCCTGGCAACCGACCCCCGGACATCACATGCACCCTCGGCCCTCGAGCGGGCATTGACCGAGGCTGTGATGCAGGCGATCATGCCGTTGAGGCAGCGTCATGGAGGAAGGGCGCCGGTGATGTGGTGGCATGGGTTGCGGCGGTCCCCCTCGGTGGCGGGGCCTTACGACGCGTGGCTGACGCCGCGGCTGGAGATGACGTGGCGCAGCAGCGCCAAGCCGATCGACGCTCTGGTGGCCAAGCTCGGTGGTCAGCCAGTCTGGTTGGACGAGCCGTTCTGGCCGGTCTCGGCGTCCTCCGGCGCACCGATGACATTCGTCGGCCAGTTCCCGCTACCAGGCCCGCAGGCGCGCATGGGCTATCTGTTCATCGCGCAGGACGACGACGGAGCGCTGACGTTCGAGCCGGAGGCCGGCGAGAACGCGCTGCTCGTGCAGCCGAACGGCCGCGTGCCGGCGTTCGTGACGGGGCTACACGTCAGCACTGGGCCGTCGCTGTGGCGGCGCGGGCTCACATGGACTGAGCGTGTCCCCGTTGAGCTGCACATCGATGCTCATCCTGCCGAGCGGACAACCCAGCGCGCCGTCGAGCGTGAAGCCGCGCTGCAGGCGGCGGCGCGTCGAGGCGAGGTGTCCGACCCGGACGAGGGCCATGACGCGGACTGGGTCGAGTGTCGCAGCCACGTGGGTGGTCCGCCGCTGTGCTGGCAGCCGTGGACTACCCGTGTCAACCCATCGTGGCGGTTCTTCTTCCAGTTGGACGGCGCGGAAGGTTGCGGCGAGGACGCGTACGCGCTCAACTTCGGCGGCGGCACCGGATACGCGTTCTTGAGCGCCGACGAACGAGAGGGCAGGTTCCTCTGGGACTGTGTGTGACGCTCGTGCCGTGAATGTGAGTACGACCCGATCCGCCCGATCTTCTGCGCCTTGATCTGGCCGAGGCGCGGAGGTCGCCGACATCGCCTCGATCGCAGCCCTCCCGGCCTTGCGGGTGCTCATCCTCAACGCCGGCCAATGGGACGGACTCCTGACGACCGGCTGGACACCGCAGAAGCTGGCTGCCGTCGGTCTGGGCGGGTACGCGAGCCTCGCCCAGTCCGCCACCTGGCTGACCACCATTCAGACTACTGGAGCAGGAGAACGAGGTCCTGCGCCGGGCCGCGGCGTCCCTGTCGCAGGCGTACCTGCCGGGAAAGGATCTACCCGCTCGTGGCCGCTTCTGCCGCCCACGGCATCCCCGTCGCGGTGACGTGCCGGGTCTTGAAGATCGCCCGCCAGCATTACTACCGGTGGGTTGCCCGACCAGTAGCCGCAGCTGAGTACTAGCGCCTGTTTCATTAGCGGGGTCAGAGCCATTCGTTGATCGCGGCGATGTTGAAGGTGGCCTGGTAGCGGACGGCGAGCTTGTCGTATCGGGTGGCCAGGCCGCGGTTGCGCTTGAGCCGGTTGATGCCGCACTCGACGGCGTGGCGCTGCTTGTAGACCTCGGGGTCGAAGGTCGGCGGCCGTCCGCCCTTCGGCCCCTTCTTGCGCCGGTTGGCTGCCTGGTCGTCCTTGATCGGGGTCGTCGCCTTGATCCCGCGCCGTCGCAGGTGCTCCCTGTTGGCGGCCGAGCTGTACGCCTTGTCGGCCAGGACCCGGTCCGGGCGGGTCCGCGGACGCCCGCCGCCGAGGCGTGGTACCCGGATGCGGGCCAGGACCCGGGTGAACTGCGGACTGTCACCACGCTGCCCACCGGTCACCACCACGGCGAGGGGTTTCTGGCCTTGCTCGCCAGCCCAGGTGCAGCTTCGCCCCGGGAACGGGGCCCAGAGCGTGGTCGGCGGGCTCGTCCTCGACGCCGCCGGGCGGCTCCTTCTGCTCCTGCGGCCGGGTCCGGGCGCCGGCGGCGTGCTGATGAGCGCGGGTGATCGTGGAGTCGACGCTGACATCCCAGTCGATCAGCCCGGCCGCATCGGCGTGGGTTTGCAGGCCAGTGAGGATCTGCTGCCAGATCCCGCCGCGCTGCCAGCGGCGAAACAGCCCGTACACGGTCTGCCAAGGTCCGTACAGGTCGGGCACGTCGCGCCAAGGGCAGCCGACCCGCACCCGCCAACGGATCCCGTCGATGAGCTGGCGTTTGTCCCACTTCGGCGGCCAGCCCGGCTTCTTGCCCTTGGGCAGCAGCGGTTCCAGCGCCGCCCATTGCGAGTCGGTCAGGTCGTGCCGCCTCGCCGCCGGTATGGTGGCCACGAGGTCTCCGGCTTTCGTTCTTCTTGGTCGTTGAACGGTCTACCGGAGACCTCGCCGCTTGTCGATCATTGACACGCCTTGAGCGCAAGCCTTCTCTGCAACCGGGTCCATCGCAGGTCACCTGCCGTCGAAGCCCCGAAACGTGCCAAACTCGTCTGCGGCGTCTGCGAAATCGGCGAAGTCCAGGTTCGCGATGCTCAGATTGGTGGAGACGTCCGGGAACCAGCGGGGTGGCAACCGGAAAGAACGCCCGGGTTCGTCGAAGAGGTCAACCGCCAGCAGCAGGTGCTCCTCGTCAGCCATGCAGACGGCATCGGCCAGGAACAAGTAAGTGACCTTGTCCCCGTCGTCGGCTGCGGCATCTGCCTCGACCAGCGCCTGAACCGACACCCCGGCGTATGCCGGATCGCTGACGTATGTCGCGCTGCGGTGTCCGCCGGAGCCGTCGACCGCAGCCTTGGCCGCAGCCCAAGCTGCCTCGTCGCCAAAGTCTGATCGCAGGACCAGAGACGTCAAATCCTCGGGCTGAGGCAGAGAAGCCATGTCCGTGATCTTCCCATCCCGAACCTACCCACTTTGAAAACGCGGCCTAGTGCAGCACCGCGTTAGTTCGTGGGGGTCATGCAGCCTTTGGTAGGGGTGCCGGGGCTGTCGGTGGGTCTTGGCCGTGGTGTTCCTGCCAGATCGAGTGGTTTCCGGATTCGGTCTGAGCAGCGAGAATGTCCAGGTGGACGAAGACACTCGACGTGCAGAGCAGGTGGTGGAAGCGGCCCGGCGTCTGTTCATGTCAGAAGGACTGCGCCTCTTCACGTGCCTGGAACCCTTTGAGCACGGCTGCATGGTTCACGTCGACTTCTTCGACGAGGAGGCCGGCGAGGACGGGGATGGGCTCACCTTCACTGTCAGCGCGCGAGACACCTGCATAGAGGTCCTCGATCCGCACGACCGCCACATGCAAGAGCCGGAACTCCTGGAGTACCTGATCATGAGGGCGCGGGGAGCCACTCCTCGTCAGGCAATCGCCGCCGTCGAAGGCGCCAGACTCAGACGGTCCCGGTGGTGGCAGCGCCCTATGCTGCGCCGCTCGAATGCGTCGGGGGTGTGAGCCAGGCGGTCGGGTCGTCGAGGTAGAGGCCGCAGGCGCAGTCCAGGGCTTCCTCCGGGCTGCCCGCAGGCAGCCCGGAGGGCAGGACACTGTCCTGGTAGCCGTCGCGGCTGGCGAGGTAGATCGCGAAGCCCCAGGTGTGCAGGACGCCGTTGAACCGCAGCCGGCACAACGGCTGCACCTGCCCGTCAGGCATGACAGCGTCGACGTAGGCGAACCCGGCCCGGTAGCGCACCTGGACCTTCGACAGCTGGGGCCAGCGCGATGCGGCGTGCTCGTCGAGTCGTTGCCGCAGGTGATGCTGCATCGATTCCGGCGGGTTCTTCTTGGCCATGAGCTCATGCTGCCGGAACCGGTCGGGATCGGCCACGATGTCCTGACCGTGTCAGGATGATCGATGGCAGGAGCGGCTCGTGGCCGTGCTGGCTGTACCCGTGTCACTCGACGAGCCCACCCGCGCTGAACTGCAGCGGATCGTGCGTGCCGGCACCTCGCAGGTCCGGAGGGTGCAACGCGTCAGGATCGTCCTCGCAGCCGCCGAAGGCACCCCGAACGCGCGTATTGCCGCGGACCTGCACGTCAACCCCGACACGGTCCGCAAGTGGCGGGGCCGGTTCGCCAAGGCGGGCCTGGCCGCACTCGCCGACGCGAAACGGTCCGGTCGGCCTCGCCGCTACGGCGTCCAGCAGCGGGTGCGGGTCGTCGCTGTGGCGACCTGCGCCCCAGCGTTCCCGGAAGCGACCTGGTCTCACCGGCGCATCGCCGCGCACCTGGCCGACCTGGCGATCTCCGCGTCGCAGGTCGGACGGATCCTGGCCGACTGCGATCTGCGACCCCATCGGGTACGCGGCTGGATCACCCGCAGAGACGATCCGCTGTTCTGGTCCCGCGCCGCCGACGTGTGCGACCTCTACCTCAACCCACCACCCGGCGCGGTCGTGCTGTCCATCGACGAGAAGACTGCCATCGCCGCCCGATCCCGCAAACACCCCGGCCAGGCCGCCGCCCGAGGACGGCCCGCCCGGCAGGAGTTCGAGTACATCCGCCACGGCACCGTGTCCATCATCGCCGCACTCGAGGTCGGCACCGGCGAGGTCCTCACCGAGACGATCACCGGCAACGACGCGGCGACCTTCCAGCGCTTCCTGACCATGCTCGACCGGTCCATCGACCCCTCCCGCCAGATCCACGTCGTGCTGGACAACTGGTCCTCCCACGTCGCCAAGACCACCCGCGCCTGGCTGGCCGCACACCCACGCTGGCACGTGCACCCGACCCCGGTCCACGCCTCGTGGTTGAACCAGGTGGAGCTGTACTTCTCCGCGCTGACCCGCCGCGTCCTACGCCATGGCGACTTCAGCTCCCGCACCGACCTCATCAACAAGATCGAAACCTACGTGATCGAGAAGAACACCACCACCACGCCATACCGATGGACCTACGACGGCACCCCACTCAAGGCCGCATGACCCCCGACGAACTAACGCGGTGCTGCACTAGGCAACGTTTGCCGAGGTCTGCGCGAGCAGGCCGCGGAGGTCAAGGAGCACCTGCGCGAGCCGGTGCAGCAGGCCGTCGATTCCGTCGGCTCGACCGTGAGCGACGCGCATCGACGGTACGCGAGCAGGCGAGCCCCGGCTCGACCAGCGCTTGACGACGAGAGCGGCCTGTCGACGGCTCCGGCGATGTGCGCCGGGCGGTCGACAGGCCGCTCACCGCTTCCCACCGTCGTGGTGGCCATGCCCGTTCAGGACCGGGGCCGCGTCACAGTATGGGTTTGCCGCCGGTCACCGGATCATCGCGTCCGAGATGTAGCTCGCCTCGTCCGAGGCCAGCAGCACGAACACCGGGGCGAGTTCCTTGGGTTCGCCGGGCGGATCAGCAGCTTTCGTGGCCTGCTGATGCGGCCGCCGGGGTCGCGGGACGCCGCGCCGCTGCGGCCCACGCGCCGACAGCAGCCGTGCGGCCAGTTCGGCTCGGCTCGCGTCGCACAGGGCCAGCCAGGAACGGCTGCCGAAACGGATCGTCACGTCGACCGTCGCGATCACACCCTCAGTGCTGCCAACAGGCAGTAGGAGTACCCCTCCGGCGGCCCATCCAATCTCCGGGGGACGGCCGGTTCGGCGTCGCGATGGCAGGGGGCGCGCCGTGCTGGATGATCTAGACGACTTGGGACAGGAACCGGCGTAGCCGGGGGTGCTCGGCAGACTCGAAGACGGCTTCGGGCGCACCGGCCTCCAGCACCACACCGCGGTCCATGAACGCAACCAGGTCGGTTACCTCGCGGGCGAATGCCATCTCATGGGTGACCACCATCGTCATGCCGTCGGCGGACAGGTCCGCCATCAGCGACAGCACGCCCTCGACCAGTTCGGGGTCCAGTGCCGAGGTGACCTCGTCGAAAAGCATCACCTGCGGCTGCAACGCCAGCGCCCGGGCGATGGCCACCCGCTGCTGCTGGCCGCCGGACAGTTGCGCGGGCCGGGCCTCCGCCTTCGCGGCGAGGCCGACCCGGTCCAGGTGCCGGCGGGCCACTGCCACCGCCTCGTCGGCGGACAGTCTGCGGATCCGTCGCAGCGCGAGGGCGAGGTTGCGCCGCACACTCATGTACGGGAACAGGTTGAACTGCTGGAACACCATCCCGACCCGCTGCCGCAGCCGGTCGGGGTGGTCGCCCAGGACACTGCGGCCGTTCAGCAGCACGTCGCCGCGGTCCGGCTCGATGAGCCGGTTGACAGTCCGCAGCAGCGTGGACTTGCCGGAGCCGGACGGCCCGATGACGCAGGCGGTGGACCGAGGGGCACGTGCAGGTCCACACCGCGCAGCACACGGTTGGCGCCGAACGCCAGATGCACGTCGCGGACGCTCACGGCCGGCGCCGGCCGGCCTGGACAGCTTGTCAGCGCGTGTAACAGCGGGTCGCTGAGCGGAGGCGACCGTCATGGGACGGTCGCCTCCGCGGCGCGGGCATCGCCCCGGTCAGGCTTTGATCACATCGTCTTCTGCCAAGGCCTCGCCCCGCTGCTGGACCGTGCTGCGCAGCTTGTCGACGTCGGTCTTGACTGCGGCAGCATCGGCTCCCCGCACCTTGGCGAGCGTGGACGTGATCTGGTCGAGTGCCTTCTCGGCCGCCTTGTCGGCGTAGATCTTGCCGTAGAGCTTGCGGTATGCGTCCTCGTAGGTTTTCTTGAACGCGTTCGACGCCAGGAATCTCTCCTTGAGTTTGTTGCCGCCCGTCATCCCGCCGGGCCCTCCGCCCGGAGGAGTGAACCCCTCCGGCAGCTGCATTCCCTCCGGCAGTTCCATGCCTTCGGGCAGCGGGAACTGCCCGCCACCGGGAAAGCCGCCCATGGAGATGGTGTCGTGAGGGCCGGCGGTGGCGCTACCGCTGAAGGTCAGGTTGTGGTCCCAGCTGACGACCTGGAACTTCTTGGTGTCCAGGTCGTACCACAGGTAGTAGTTCTTTCCCGGACCTGACATGTCGTCGAAGTTGAGCACCAGGTTCTGCAACGCCACATACTCGGCGAACGACTCGATGTCGACGTGGTCGCCCAGGTGGGCGTCGAAGTCGGCGTCGGAGGACTCGTTGGCCCACTCGACCAGGTCGATCACCGGCGCGAGGTCGTGGCTGCCCTTGTTGTTGACCTGCTTGAAGTCGTCGGCGTATGCGGTCGGGTCCTCGCCCTGGTAGGTGAACTGCCCGGTCGCCAGGGACTTGTAGAGCACGCCGTTGCCGAGCCGGTCGGCGAAGTCCTCGTCCGGGTGCTCGACCAGCAGCCGAGCCTTGACCGGGCGGCCGTTGACCTCGAACGCGGTGTAGGAGTAGCGCTGCGTGGGCTGACCCGCGGCCTGGGCGACCGCGAGCGAGACCGCCTCGTTGACCACGGTCGAGCCGCCGCCCATGCCCGACACCCGCACCGCGACCTCGCTGCGGCCCTGGTAGCGGCGGCCGTCAGCGAACTCGTCGAAGCTCATCAGCCACGGCAGCTCTTCGGGCTTGGCGCTGTCCAGGCTCGTACGCCCGAACCCGCCGCGCCCGCCGCCCATCATCCCGCCGGGTCCGCCCTGCCCACCGCCCGGGTTGTCGCCCCCGCCGCCTGGCTGCTGCGGCATGCCGCCTTCGGGCATGCCGGGGAACCCGCCTTCGGGCATGTTCGGGAATCCGCCGCCGCCGGGCCAGCCGCCCGGACCGCCTCCGCGGTCCCCGAACAGCGACCTGGTCTTGCCCTCGTGGGTGACGCCGGACAGGGTCGAGTTGCCCTTGAGCCGGATTCCGACGTCGCGGATCAGGGTGCCGTCGACGGTCGCATCCACGCGCACGTACTCCTTCTCCCCCGTCGCCATGTACTCGTCGAACATGCGCTGGTAGTCGGCCTCGTCGTAGGTGATCGTCACGGTGTGCGCGACGGTGGCGTCGAACAGGTCGACGGTGCCCTCGATGTTCTGGGTCACCTCGTCGTGCTTGCCGGAGGCCTGGCTGGTCACGATCGGCGCGATCCGCACGTTGCCGGCGACCACGACCAGCAGCGCGACGACGGCCACGCAGGTGGCCAGCAGTTTCCAGTAGTGGCGTACGCGCACCGGGATGCGGTGCTTGAGCCGGGCCCGCGGCGGCGGCACCGAGGGCTCGGACGCAGGACTCGTGGTCATCACAGGTCCGTCTGGTCGTATCCGGTGAGCACGGTGACCCGCTGTCCGGCGGTGAGCCGGCTCAGCGCGGCGATCAGGTCGCCGGGCTCGCTGCCCTTCTTGAGCCGCACCGTGTACATCAGCTCGGTCAGCGCCCCGCCGCGGATCGACTCCATGCTGACCAGCTCGAACTCGGTGGTGTGGGCGATCAGCGCGTCGTTGATCGCAGCGGTGTGGTTGCCCTCCGGCGGGACCTGGACCTTGACGACCTGCCGCTGCACGGACAGCTGGAACCAGGAAAACCGGAACATGACGAAGATGACCAGGCAGATCGCGACGGTCGCGACCACGGCGAGGCTGTAGAACCGGGTACCGACGGCCATGCCGACGCCCATGACCAGGAAGATGAACCCGACGTCGCGGGTTTCCTTGATGGCGTTGCGGAACCGAACCACCGACAGGGCGCCGACGAGCGCGAACGCCCTGGCGATGTTGGACCCGACGACCAGCATGATCAGGGAGACGAGCATGCCGAGGATGACCAGGGTCTGCACGTAGGACTGGCTGTAGGACACGTTGCGGTGCGTGGCCCGGTACACCCAGCCGATGAACGCGCTGAGCAGGAACGCCAGCGACATCGCCATGACGATGTCGGTGACGCTGAACGTGGCGGTGAGGTCCTGGAGTTCGAAGTTCATCGGGTTGCTTTCGTGATCAGTGCCGGTGCCTCGGCAGCGGCGGCTTCGGAGGGGATCGGGTCGTCGGTGCGCTCGGCCGAGGCGGGGCCGTCGGCGTCGTAGTCGGGGATGTGGAACAGCGAGCGCGGAGCCCGGCCGAAGGCCTCGACGCTCTGGCAGTACTTCGACACGCGCACCACGTTCAGTTCGGCGCGGGCGGCCAGGTCGGTCAGCCAGTACGGGACGCGGTCGTTGGCCTTGACCTCCAGCACCGACAGCGACGCCGGGATGATCAGCCGGTTCTGCGCGTCGGAGCCGAGTGCGAACTCGCGGTCGCGGCCGCGCACCCGGTGGTCGAGGGTCACCCGCAGGCCCAGGTCGGCGTCGCGGCCCACGTAGGCCTCGCGTTGGTAGCCGGTCATCGCCGTCGGCCGCAGGTCCAGGCCTTGAACCAGGCCGAGGACTTCCTGGATGAAGCCGGTCTGGCCGGGTGAGTGCCGGACCATCTGCCGGCCGTCGCACAGCAGCCGCGCGTCGCCGTAGGGCATCGCGACGCGGCGCTTCTGGGTGACCCGGTTGACCCGCTGCTTGATCTCCACGTACACGGTGGTGTCGTCGTCGATGGTGGTGCGGTCGCCGTAGTGACGTACCCGTAGCTTGCGCCGGAACCGCAGCCCTTCGATCTTCTCCCAGTAGAAGCGCAGCAGGCGGGTGTCGTAGTAGACGCTCCACACCCCGTAGCCGCCCTCGGTGACGTGGCTGTCCAGGTCGAGGCGGGCACGCAGTTCCTCGCGGATCGCCGCCAGGCGCTCCGACGGCACCAGATACTTGATCTCGTACCGGTTGAACGCGTGCAGGGGGCTGGGCGCGCGCAGCGTGTGGCCGGTCTGGTCGTCGGCCGTCCGGCCCGCGACGGGGCGGGCCGGGCCGCCGCCTTTGTCAGGTCCCGTCGGAGCTGAGCGCGGGAGCAGTCGCATTGGCGTACCATTTCTCTAGCCCCGAGCCGCCCGCCGTGAGGTGAACGACGGCTGAATCAGGGGTGTACCGAAGGTGAACACCCATCAGCGTGGGGACCGAATCTAAGAAACCCCGGTGGAAGGCCTAAGAATTCATTAAGAAGTCAGAGCCACCCGCGACGACCTAAGAATTGGCTAAGAAAAGCGCAGGCCAGCCCAGCCGGTCCCTATCGTGGTCCCATGACACCGGGTAGCCAGGTGCTGGTCGCTGACGATGACGCGTCCGTACGCCAGTCCCTCGATCGTGCCCTTCGGCTGGAGGGCTACACCGTCCACTTCGCCGCCGACGGTGCCGAGGCCCTGGCCAAGACCCTGGAACTGCAGCCCGACCTGCTGCTGCTCGACGTCATGATGCCGGTCCTGGACGGCCTGGACGCCTGCTGCCGGCTGCGCCGGGCCAACGACCACACCCCGGTGATCATGCTCACCGCCCGCGACGCCGTCGCCGACCGCGTCGCCGGCCTGGACGCCGGCGCCGACGACTACCTCGCCAAACCCTTCGCCCTGCAGGAGCTGCTCGCCCGCATGCGCGCCCTGCTGCGGCGCACCAGCCCGGCAGGCGCCGACGACGACGTGCTGCGCATCGGCGATCTCACCCTCAACCGCTCCACCCGGCAGGTGAGCCGCGGCGACGTCGCGATCGAACTGACCCGAACCGAGTTCAACCTGCTGCAGACCCTGCTCGAACACCAGGGCCGGGTGCTCTCGCGCGCGCAGCTGTTCGAGCACGTCTGGGGCTTCGACCTCAACCAGTCGTCCAACAGCCTCGACGTGTACATCGGCTACCTGCGCCGCAAACTCGAAGCCGACGACCGCCCGCGCCTGCTGCACACCGTCCGCGGCGTCGGCTTCGTGCTGCGCTCCAGTGAGCAGCGCCCGTGACCGGCAGACCGTCGCTGACCAGCCGGCTGACCATCATCGCCGCCGCCGCGGTCACCGTCGTGGCCGTCGCGGTCGGCATCCTGGCACTGCTGGCCCTGCACCAGACCCTCATCTCCCAGACCGACCGTGAGCTGCAGGCCATCGCCGCGGGACCGCTCGGCGGCCTGACCCCGGCGAGCGCCGCGAACATCCCGCCGAACCCGCTGGACGCCCAGCAGGACGTGCGGATACAGATCCGCTTTCCAACGGGCACCATCACCGTGCCCCGCACCAGCACGCCGCTGCCGTGGACCGCCGACGACGCAGCCGTCGCCTCCGGCGCACGCCCGCGCAGCACGTACACCGCCGACACCGACCAGGGCCGCTTCCGGGTGCTGACGTTCACCGGCCCGCACGGGCAGACCATTCAACTCGCCCGATCGCTGACCAGTGCCGACGCCACCGTGCAGCGGTTCGGCACCCTCATCGCGGCGCTGATCGTCGCCGCGGCCGCCGTGGCCGCCGTCGCCGGCCGGTTCGTCGCCCGTGCCGGGCTGCGCCCGGTCGGGCAGCTCACCGCTGCGGCCACCCGCGTCGCCGAGACCCGCGACCTGAGCAGCCCCATCCCCACCGAAGGGCACGACGAGATCGCCCGGCTCGGCCAGGCGTTCAACCACATGCTCACCCGCCTCGGCGATGCCCAGCAGCAGCAACGCGACCTCATCGAAGACGCCGCCCACGAGCTGCGCACCCCGATGGCCAGCATGCGCACCAATGTCGAAGTCCTCATCCACGCCGGTGACCGGCTCGACGACCGCGACCGGGCCGCGCTGCTGTCCGACCTCGACCTGCAGAGCGTCGAACTGGCCGACCTGGTCGCCGACCTCGTCGACCTCGCCCGCTCGCGCACCACCGACGAGCCCATGACCGCCGTCGACCTCACCGAGCTGGGCGAGTCGGCGATCAGCCTCGCCGAAGCCCACTTCCCGCAGACCAGGTTCCGCCTGTACGCACCGGACACCGTCACCGCCCAGGTACGGCCGGCGACCCTGCAACGCGCCATGGTCAACCTTCTCGACAACGCCGCCAAGTTCGGGCCCGCCGGCCAGACCGTGGAACTGCACCTGAGCACCGGCCACGGCGAGTCCCGCACCGCCCACATCAGCGTCCTGGACCGCAATCCCGTCATCCCCGCCGACGAGCGCGAACGTGTCTTCCACCGGTTCCACCGGCTGGACACCTCCCGCGCGGTCCCCGGCTCCGGCCTCGGCCTGGCCATCGTGGCCCAGGCCGCCGCCGCCCACCAGGGCACCGTGGCTGTCACGCCCAGACCGGGCGGCGGCAACGAATTCCACATCGTGATACCTGGCGGGTAGCTCGCCGCCGGGCCGGTGGCGCGGGCCTCAGTGCTCCGCGAGCGCCACGCGCGGCAGGCGGCTCTCCAGCCGTCGGGGCAGCCACCAGGCGCGTTCGCCCAGCAGTTCCAGTACTGCCGGGGCCAGCACCATCCGGACCAGGGTGACGTCGATGAGCACGGCGGTGGCGAGTCCGAGGCCGATCATCTTGACCTCCGTCTCGCCGTCGGCGACGAACCCGACGAAGACGAGGGTCATGATGGCTCCCGCGGTACCGATGAGTCCGGCGGTGCGGCCGACGGCACGGGCGACGGCCGTCCCCGCTTCGCCGCCGCGCTGCCGCTCCTCACGGACGGCCGACAGCAGAAACACGTTGTAGTCCATGCTGAGTCCGAACAGGATGGCGAACATCAGCATCGGCACGAAGGAGACGATCGGCTGCTGCGCGACTCCCAGCAGGTCGGTCCCCCAGGAGGTCTGGAACGCCAGGGTGACCACACCGTAGGCCGCGCCGATGGAGAGCAGGTTCAGCACGGCGCTGACGGCCGGCAGCAGCACGGAGCGGAAGACGATGCCGAGCAGGACCAGTGACAGGCCGATGACCACTGCCAGCAGCGGCCAGAGGCGGTCGGAGACACGGGTGGCGAGGTCGTCGAAGGTCGCGGTCGTGCCACCGACGTACGCCCGGGCGCCGGTGTCCTGCAACGCCGCGGGCGCGACCCGGTCCCGCAGGGAAGCGACGAGCTCAGAGGTCGCCCGGTCCTGCGGTGCGCTGTCCGGGATCACGGTCAGTACCGCGGTGTCGCCGGCAGGGTTGACCTGTGCGGGGGTGACGGCGGCGACGTCGCCGGTGCCGCCGATCGCGGTGCTCAGCTGATCCAGCGCGGCCGGGCGGTCGGTGGCCTCCCGCAGGTCCACGACGACCAGAAGCGGCCCGTTAAAGCCGGGTCCGAAGCCTTCGGCGAGGCGGTCGTAGGCCACGCGCATGGTGTCGCCGGCGGGCCGGGTGCCGTCGTCAGGCTGGCCGAGCTGGAGGTCCAGGGCGGGTGCGGCGAGGGACAGCAGGGCCACGGTGACCGCGGTCGCCCACGGGGCGGGGCGCCGGGCGACGGTCGCGGCCAGCCGGGCGGCCCCGGAGCGGCGTTCCGGTTCCCCGCCGCCGGCCACCGGGTGCGGTGCCGTCGCGGGGGCCGGCAGGGCCCGTTCGGCTCGGGGCAGCACCCGCCGGCCGGCGAGCCGCAGCAGAGCCGGTACGAGCGTCACGGCGGTCATCGCCGCGACGGCGACCACGAGCGCCGCAGCCATGCCCATGCGCCCGATCACCGGGATGCCGGTGACGTAGAGGCCGCAGATACTGATGACCACGATGGCGCCCGCGGTGAGCACCGAGACGCCGACCGTGCCGTTGGCGTTGGCGGCGGCGCGTACCGGGTCGTCGCCTGCGCGCAGCCGGTCGCGGAACCGGGCGACGACGAACAGCGCGTAGTCGACCCCGGCGCCCAGGCCCAGCATCACCGCGATGGTCGGTGCGACGTTGGGCACGTCCATGAAGCCGGAGAGGACGGTGAGCGAGACCATGCCCACCATCAGGGCGAGGACCGCGGCGCCGAGGGTGACCGCGGTCGCGGCGAACGACCGGAACAGCAGGTTGACCAGGATGAGTGCGGCCAGCAGGCCGACCACCTCGCCGACGGGCGCCGAGCGCTGCCGGAGCTGGTTCACCACCGGACCGCGCAGCGATGTCTCCAGCCCGGCGGCGGCGGCCACGGTCTGTGCCTGCGCCAGCCGGTCGAGGTTCGCCTTCTCCAGGTCGGCGGCGACCTTGGTGTACTGCACCGTGGTGAAGGCGATCCGCCCGTCCGGCGAGACCTGCGCCGGCATCACCGTCGCGACGTCGGGTTGGGTCCGGACCTCGGCGAGGACCTGCTCGACCGCGGCCCGGCCCCGGTCGTCGGGCAGGTTCAGCGTGCCGGGACCCGCCTGTTGCGCGAACACCAGGGTGGCCGTGTCCCCGGCCTGCGCGGGAAACCGGTCGCCGACCAGGTCCGCGGCGTCCTGCGAGCCGGTGGCCGGCAGCCGGACACCGTCGGTGAAGCCCGCGCCGACGCCGCCGGCCGCCCCGCCCAGCACGAGCAGCAGAAGGACGAAGCCCACGATCACGCGGACCGGATGGTGGGCGGCGGAGCCACCCAGCCGGGACAACCAGGACATCAGATCTCTCTCCATGCAGTGTCGTAGGACAGCGGATGCGCGGCGGCGCATTCGGTCACCCCTGGTGGCGCCCACGGTGGGGCAGCCGCCTTCGCCGAGGTCAGCCCGCGCCACCAGGGGCGAATTCAAGTGACTGATTTAATCAGATGCTTTACTCGGAGGCCTGAGTAAAGCCCGCCCCGTGCTTGATGTCAAGCGAGTGCTTGAATGGAGTCATGCAGGACACCCCGAGCCGACTGCGCGAGGCAGCCGAACGGCTGCTCGCCGAGCGCGGTGCCGCTCGGGTGTCACTGCGTGACATCACCGACGCCGCGGGGGCCAACGTCGCCTCGGTCGGCTACCACTTCGGCTCCAAGGACGCCCTGCTCGACGAGGTCGTCCGTGACTCCCTCACCGAGGTGTTCGAGCAGCAGGCCGCCCTGTTGGCACAGCTGCCCGACGACGCCGGGCTCGAAGAGCTGGTCCGCGCCTGGGTCCTGCCGACGTTCGCCGCCCATGCCGGGCAGGACGAGGCGCGGCGCCGCCGCACGCGTATCCTGCAGGACGCACTCCACCAGCCCTCACCGGCAATCAGTGCACTGCTCGCCGAGATGGCCGCACCCGTGCAGCTTCATCTCCTCGACCGCATCAGCCGGCACGTGCCCCACCTGTCCCAGGAAGAGCTGTGGTTGCGGCACACCGCGGTGCTCGCCGCCCTGGGCGCTCTGGGCAGCGACTTCTTCGCCGGAATGCTTGCGGGCACCGATCCCGACCGGCTCGCCGACCAGCTCGTCGCCTGGATCGTCGGCGGTCTCACGGCCGATCCGGCCGGACCGCGGCACACTCCCTGACCCTCCCGGTGCCCGCGGGCCCGTCCCTGTCACCAACAGGCGCAAACCTCGAGAATCAGACGATCCGGCCGGGCAACCTGGTAGCGAGCGACGCCGGGCCGGACTCCAGAGAAGTCCGGCCCGTGCGGTCACGCGGCGTTCATGCCCCGCCCGTCGGTTGAACATCGGTCGCCGCCAGCGCAGGCCGCGAGTCGATCAAGAAGCGCTCTCCCGCCGATGCCGGCGCGCCCAGCAGCGTCGTACCCCGCCCTGAGGGAGCAGCGCCACCAGCCCTGTAGGCCGCCACCGCCTCCATCGCCTTGGCGAGGTCCTTGGCCTGCTCGCGCGCGGCGTCCTCGCACGCCGACACCCAGGTGGTGTAGCCAGTCAGCTGCCATCGCGTGCTGTGCGTCAACTTACCGATCAACTCCATCGAACGTCCCGCGCACCGGCGCGAGACATTGCTGATCTTCGCTTCGATACCCATCGCAACCTCCGACGCCGCACTTCGGCCCGGCCCACCCGGACCTAGACCTCATCGTCGCGACAGCGTCGACTCCAGGCGAGCGAACCGCAAGTCTGCGTCGGTTCGCTCGTCGATCGGCTCCGCCACCAATCCAGCTGACGGCTCATCCTCGTGCCGCCTCGTGCCGGTCTTGACCGCCAGCGTCAGATGATGCCGCGCTCGTCCGGCCAGGGCGAGGGCGTGGGGTCGAACGCGGCCTGTGGTGCCGCGGTGGGCCGGGACCCGGTCGGCCCGTCGGCGAGGGCTGCCGGGTCGGGCTCTTCGAAGATCTCCGCCCACTCCCCCTCCAGAGGCGCGGGCGTCACTGCCTGGGGCAGGCCGTTTCGCCGTGCACGCCGGTCGCGCCACAACTGCTGGGCACGCCCACCGACCTGCCGGGCGCGGTCGGCGGTCTGGCCGCCGAGCTCCCGGGCACGCTGAGCGCCTGCCGCGCCGAGCGCCTGGACCTGCTGTCCGGCCTGCGAGTTCAGTGCCTGCTGCATCGGTGCGCTGCGGGCGAGCCTGTCGGCGCCGTCCTTCGCCGACTGCGTGACCGATGCCGCGAGGTCTGCCGTCTTCGCTTTCACCTGGTGTACCGGGGCGCTGCGGGCCAGCATCGCCGCGCTGTCGCGGGCCAGCTGCGCGGCCTGCGCAGCCGCCTGCCCGGCGCCGGTCACCGTCTGCTGCACGGGGGCACTGGCGGCCAACCTAGCCGTGCCTTCATAGGCCATCTGCGCGGCGACCGCGGCCGCGTCAGCGCTCCAATGCCCTGCCACGGTCGCGGCCTCGGAGGTCCGGCGTGCCGCGGTGACGGCCGCGTCGGAGGTCCGGCGGGCGAGGACGGCCGCACGGGCCGCGGCGTCGGCGTACACCGTGGTGCGCACGACGGCGGTTCCCGTGACGAGATCGACCAGGGTGCGTCGCCGTGCGCCCAGGGCGCTGAGCAGGTTGAACCAGAACGCGACGATCGCAGCCGCCCAGAGCGACAGCCCGACGATGCGCGGCCCGGTGATGAGGAGCACGAAGGCGATGCCGAGCAGGCCGGTCTCGAGGAGGGTGGTGCAGAACGCCCGGCCGGTGGCGCGTCCGGCCCGCAGGCGAGGATGCCCGGCCGCGGCGGTGACGACGGTGGTGTCCGCGATCATCTTCCCGACGGTCCGGCCCCGCCAGCTCAGCATCGCGGACAGGTAAAGGAACTGCAGCAACGGGACCACGAGGATCGTCGCGAGCAGGGGGCTGGTCACGCTGCTCCAGAAACTGGAGGCGGTCTTGCCCAGCGCTGCGCCGCTGCCGGTGACCAGGTCCAGTGCCGTCTCCGCGGCGGTGGCGCCGGCAGAGCCGGCCAGCCCGTTGACGACGCCGGCCAGACCGAATCCCACGATGGTGACGCCGGGGACCATGACGATCACGTAGTCGATGAGCCAACCCGTGATGCGACGCAGCGCGGTCGGCGCGGGCATGGCGGGAAGGTGCGGCGCAGAGTGATCGAGGCTTGTCACATCGCCCTCCATATGTGGAATCGTCAGTCTAAGTGCGACACCCGGCGGCTGTCTCGGCGATCTGTCCTGGCCTCATGGCGGAGGGCGAGCGCCACCCGGACCCGGGCCAGGAAACGGGCAGATCAGGGCAGTGGAATGATGCGAGGGTGACAGTCAGAACCGATGACATCGAGCAGGCAGTCGGTGTCCTGCGGACCGGGGGCCTGGTGGCCCTTCCGACCGAGACCGTCTACGGCCTCGGCGCCGACGCCCAGAACCCCGCCGCCGTAGCGCGGGTGTTCCAGGCCAAAGGCCGGCCGCCGACCCACCCGCTGATCGTTCACCTCGGCAGCGTCGAGCAGCTGGCGGACTGGGCCGAGGACGTCACCGCCACAGCGCGCCGGCTGGCCGAGCATTTCTGGCCGGGGCCCCTGACGCTGGTGCTGCGGCGCGGCCGCCGCGTGCCGCTCGAGGTGACCGGCGGTCTGGAGACCGTGGCGTTGCGTGTTCCCGATCACCCGGTGGCACGGGCGCTGCTGTCGGCCTTCGGTAGCGGTATCGCGGCGCCGTCGGCCAACCGCTTCGGGTCGGTGAGTCCGACGACGGCCGACCACGTCCGCGCGGAGCTGGGTGACGCCGTGGACTACGTGCTCGACGGGGGCCCGTGCGAGGTCGGTGTCGAATCGACGATCGTGGGGGTCACTGGTGACACCGTGACCCTGCTGCGGCCCGGCGGGGTGACCCGCGAGGACCTTGAAGCGGTGCTGGGAGACCCGGTCTCCGTGCCGTCGGTCAGCCCCGTACGCGTGCCTGGCCAGCACCCGTCGCACTACGCGCCGCGGGCTCGGGTCGTTCTCGTGGAGCCCGATCAGGTCGTCGCAGAGGCCGAGCACGCGCAGCAGCAAGGTCACCAGGTCGGAGTGTTCCTGCCCCCGGGCGCCGCCGCCTCGGAGGTGAAGGCGCACGCCGCGATCATGCTCCCTGGCTCGTCCGCCGCCTACGCGCGCGGCCTGTACGGCTTCCTGCGCGAACTCGACCAGGCAGGATGCGACCTCATCGTCGCGTCGCTGCCGGTAGAGCAGGGGCTGGGGCTGGCTATCGCCAATCGGCTGCGCCGCGCCGCAGGCCCCCGGCCCGCCGATCAGCTCATCGCGCCGGTTCGGCCGTGACCTCGATGCCGCGGGCCGCCACCACTTGCGCAGTGCCGTCGGCCAGCCGGTAGCACAGCCCCAATACGGCGGCCTTGCCGGCTTCGACCCGTGCTGCGAGCACCCGGGAGCGGTCCAGCAGCAGATCGACGGTGTGCCTGACGTGCTCGACCAGGATCTTGTCGGGCTCCGTGCGGCCGGCGGCCCGGGCCGCGAGCACGCTGGGCGTCACCCGCTCGACGACGTCGCGGACGTAGCCGGCCGATGGCATCCCGAGTTCCAGCGCGGTGCATGCGGCGGCCACCGCGCCGCACGAGTCGTGGCCCAGGACCACTACCAGGGGGCAGTCCAGCACGTCCGCGCCGTACTCGATGCTGCCCAGCACCTCGGCGCCCAGGACATGGCCCGCCGTACGGACCACGAAGAGATCCCCCAGCCCTCGGTCGAAAATGATCTCTGCTGCGAGCCGCGAGTCGGAACACCCGAACACCACGGCGAACGGACGTTGGCCCGGTGCGGTCTCGGCGCGGCGTACCGCGTCCTGGTTCGGGTGCTCCGGCATACCGGAGATGAACCGCTCGTTGCCGGCGAGCAGGAGTTCGAAGGCTTCCTGAGGCGTCGGCGACTTGATCTCGACCATGCCCGCAGCCTAGTACGGCAGCCGCCGAAGGCCATCGCGATGTGAATCACGCTCTGATTCCGGGGTGTGGAAGCGGGCCGCTGCAAGCAGCGCCGGCCTGATCGACCTGGCGCTCGCGTGGATCCGTTGCCGTGTCAGTTCGGGTAGACGTGGCAGGCGACGCCTTCGTCGAGGTAGCCGTGCGTGGCGACCGCGTCGTCCCGCTCGGCCACCGAGGTGGTGTAGAAGTGATCCCCGGTGGCCGGCTTGCACAGCCGCATAAGCGGCGTGGTACCCGTGCCGGCACGCGGGAGCACGTGGCAGGCGACGCCCTCGTCGACGTAGCCGTGCGTGGCGACCGCGTCGTCCCGCTCGGCCACCGAGGTGGTGAAGAAGTGATCCCCGGTGGCCGGCTTGTACACCCGCAGCAGCGGCGTGGTACCCGTGCCGGCGGTCGCGAGCACCTGGCAGGCGACGCCCTCGTCGACGTAGCCGAAGTCCGCCACGGCGTCGTCGCGCTCAGCGGCCGAGGTGGTGTAGAGGTGATCCAGGCTGACGGGGTGGTACATGCGCAGCAGTGCGGTGGTGCTACGGGACGGCGTCGGGGGCGCGCTGGTCTGCGCAGAACTTATGCGTGACTGCACGGGATACCCCGATGAGGGCATGACGCTCTCCTCGACCTCGGATGAACTAGCGCCATTCATACGCGAGTCGCCGTGCCCCGGCAACCGTCCTCCGGCTCGGATGTGCGGCCAGGCAGGCTCACCCGAGCCGTTCCGGCAGCGATGCGCGCTCCGTGGGGTCTGTTCAGCCCTGGCGCAGGCGCAGGTGTTCGTGGACGAACCGGATCGCCATGGCGCCCTCGCCGACGGCGGAGGCGACCCGTTTGATGGAGCCGCTGCGTACGTCGCCTGCGGCGAAGACGCCGAGCCGGCTCGTCTCCAGCAGGTAGGGCCGCCGAGGCGTGCCCTGGCGCAGGTCGGTGACGGCGTCGGCGGGCACGTCCGGGCCGGTGAGCACGTACCCGTTGTGGTCGACGGCGATCTGCTCGTCCAGCCAGGTGGTGCACGGCTCGGCGCCGATGAACACGAACAGGGCGGTGGCCGGGATGCGCCGGCTGTGCTCGGTCTTCATGGAGCGCAACAGCCAGAGTTTTCGGCCCGCCTGAGGACCGGACAATTCCTCAGCGTGATGAGTATCCGGGCGGATCAAGCCCGGCGGTGGAGGAGGTGGTTCCGCAGCAGGCCGAAGAGTGACGTGCAGTGCGGTTCGACCAGCCGCATCCTGCATCACCCTGACGCCGGCTCCTCGACTCGAGGCGGCGCTGCGCAGGATCCTCGAACCCCCGACCCGAGAAGCGGAATGACCGAGCATCCGGTCAGGACGGGACCTGGAGCCGCCGGCGGTTGTCCGCGGCGGCCGCCAGCGCCGGATGCCCGCCGTCCACGGTTGCGGCGAGGATGCGGTACGCCCGCTCGGCCAGCACGTACGCCTCGGACGTATCGCCGCGGTCGGCGACGACGACGGCCAGGTTGTGCAGCGTCAGCGCGGTGTCCGGATGCTCCGCCCCGAGCGACGCCCGCTTGCCCGCCAGCGCCGCGCGGTAGAGCACCTCACCCTCGGCCAGGTCCCCCAGCGCGGCCCGCACCGAGGCGAGGTTGTGCAGGTTGACGGCCACCTCGTGGTGCTCGGGACCGTGCCGGTGCGTGAAGTACGCGATCGCGTGCCGCAGCAGCGGGTCCGCCTCGCCGTGTCGGCCCTGGGCGTGCAGCAGTGCGGCCAGGTGCGCCTCGTCGGCGATGATCGCCGGGTGTCCGGCCGGATGACCGGCGCGGCGCAAGGCGAGCGACCGCCGTGACCACCGCTCCCCCGCCGCGAACTCGCCGCGGCTGTGCGCCAGCCCGGCCAGGTTGTGGCAGAGGGCCGCCAGCCTGGCGCGGCGAGCAGCGCGGCGTGCGAGCGGCCGGCGGCGCCCTGGTCGCCGCGGTCGCCAGTCCGGCGGTCAGGATGTTGCGGGCCGTGTTGACGTCGCGGTCGTGGACATGCGGCAAAGGGCGATCTTCAGCTGGTGGCAGAACACTCTGCTGGCGGTCATGTCTATCATCGCCGTGCCGGTGGGTGTGGGGCTGCTCAACTCCGACAGCGTCCGGCCGCAACGCCCTGACTTCCACGTGCTGGGCGTGGCCTTGGTCGCGATCTGGTGCACCGTGTGCGCGACCCTTGCGGTGCGCGCTGCACGGCAGGGTGTGTACGCCCGTCCGGCACACCTGCAGTTGCGCAGCCCGCTGCGCTGATTGATGTGGTCACCGGCCGACGACGGCGGCGATCTCGTCGGGGTGTTCGGTCGGAAGGCTGTGATGCGTCGCGTGCGGCAATTCGACGATGTCGAGTCGGCACAGGCAGGATTCGGCCATCGCCCGTATCCTCGCGGGTCGATGCGCCCGGCTCCGCTTCGCCAGCACGAGTGCGACCGGCACCTTGAGGTGGCGCAGGTCGGCCGGCTTCGGCCGTTTCGGTATTACCAGCTTGGGGCTGGGGCGGCCCACCCGTTGCGTGGTGACCGTTCGCCACAGCGGGTCCAGGCCCGTGCCGCCGGTCTCCCAGTCGAGCAGCCGGTCGAGCCGGCGTGCGCTGGGTCGGAGCAGGAACGGCATCGCGTGCAGCAGGTATGAGACGGAGAAGCCGCCGAAGCAGGTCGTCGGATCCAGCAGAACGAGGCGCGCGACACGCTTCGGGTGGGTCAGCGCACCGTTGAGGGCGACCCATCCACCGTAGGAGTGACCGACCACGGTGGCTTGTGCGCCGTCGGGGCCGAGGTGAAGCCCATCGAGGACGTCACCGAACCAGGCGGCCAGGTCGTCCGGTGTGCGGGCAGGCCGGGTGGTCGTGAAGTCCTCGGTCATCTCCACCGCGCATACCCGGTGACTCGCACTGAGCCGTCCGGCCACGGCCCACCAGACCGCGGCGGTCGCCCCGCCACCGGCAAGCAGCACCACGGGTGGCGCCGATGGTGGCCCGGTCAGGTATACACGGGTCGTGCCGAATCGGTGCGGCACATCGAGGTCCGCCCGGTCGGGGGGCCACCGGTCCAGCAGTGCCGTGTAGGCGCGTGCGAAGTCGTCGCTCATCCTCAGCCTCGGTGATATTCTCTCGACGAACGAGATACTTGATAATCGAGAGAGTACGCCGATGAGCCGCCGCCCACCAGCCACCGCCGAGCTGCCGCAGATGCAGCTGGTGCACCTGCTTCGCGCCGTGACGGTCGGCCTCGACCTGCTCGGCGCAGGATTTGCCAACACCCATGGTCTACATCCGACGGATGTCCGCGCCCTCATCCATCTGCTCGACGCCGATCGGACCGGCGTCGCTGCGACTCCTGGCTGGCTGGGCGCACAGGTCGGGCTCAACTCCGCCTCGACGACGGCGCTCATCGATCGGCTGGAGCGGCTCGGCCATGTCCGGCGATCACGGGATCCTGCCGACCGGCGTCGGGTGTTGCTCAGCGTCGACCCGTCCGCAGTCGAACTCGGGTGGATGTTCTTCGGCCCCCTCATCGAGCGCATGGTCACCGCGATGCAGGCCTTCACCGACGACGAACTCGACACCGCCCGCCGATTCCTCCAGGCGATGCACGGCGCCGTACAGGTACGGCCTGGTTCCCCCGCTGGAACACCAACTCCGGTGGACTCAGATCCGGTCCCGTCGCCATGACCGAACCACGACTGACGAAGGACTGAGCGCCGCTACCCTCGGCGGTAGCCCGGATGGACCCCCGGGAGCAGGCCCTGCTGCTCCGCGATCCGGGCGAGCAGTTCGCGTAGGGTCTGGCGTTCGTCGGCCGTGAGATCGGTGCACAGGTCGTCCTCGTGCGCCCGGCCGAGGGCGCCGATGTCGCGCATGGCGGCCTGACCCTGCGTGGTCAGGTGCAGGGCGTAGGAGCGCCGATCGGGTTCGCCGCGGCGTCGTTCGACCAGATCACGCGACTCCAGTTCGTCCACCAGGTTCACGAACCGGCTGGGGGGTACGCCGAGCCGCTCGGCGTAGGTCTGCTGGCTGCGGCCCGGCATGACGGTGATCAACCGCAGCAGGCCGGCCTGTGCCGGCGTGAGGTTCAGCACCGCCACCCGTTCCGTGAAGAGCGCTGCAGCATGCGCCCCGAGCTGGGCGAGCAGGAATGCCACGCTGCCACGGCCGTCCGGTTGCATGACCAAACCGTAACACGTTGACGATCGTATACAAGTGTGTATCGTATAAGCATGTACACGATTTCGAGAGCGTCATGACAACACCACCTCCCGGCCCGCCGCCGATCATTCCCGCCTCGGCCTTCGCCGGCCTCACCATCGCCGCGATCGCGCTCAGCACGAACACGCCCCGGCCGGACGCATCCGCTGCGGCCGTGCTGGCGTACCTCGGCGAGCACGCCGCACAGGCCCGGTTGGCCGCCTTCCTCACCGTCGCAGCCGCCGTGCCGCTGGCAATCTGGACCGCAACGGTCTACCAGCGCATGCGAGCCCTCGGCTCCACCGCGCCGGGCTCGACGATCGCCCTGATCGGCGGGACGCTCGCCAGTGCGATGACCGCGCTGTGCGGGCTCGTCGGCTGGGCCGGCGCGGGCCTCGGCGACGACCCCGGTGCCACGGCGGTGGCCGGCCTGCAGCGTGACCTCGCCTTCGCGACCGGCGGTCCCGGCTACGTCATGTTCTTCGGTCTGCTCATCGCCGGCGTCAGCGTGCCCATGCTGCTACTCGGCATACGCCGACCGCTCGCGATCTTCGGTCTGGTACTCGCCCTCGCCGCCGAACTCTCCACCGCGGTCCTGCTGACCCTGGACGCGGCGCCGACGCTGCCGATCGCACGCTTCGGCGGTCTGGTCTGGCTGATCCTGGTGAGCCTGCTTCTCCCCGCCCACCGTCCGGCCCGCCTCGGACGCGCGACCGCCATGGCCGGTGTCGCGTGATCGCCCTTGTCACAGGCGGCACCGCCGGCATCGGTGCGCAGATCGCGGGCAAGCTGCGCACGGCCGGCGCGACCGTCTACATCACCGGACGCGATCCCGCCCGAGGAGCGGCCGTCGCCGACGCGCTCGGCGCGACGTTCATCGCCACCGACCATGTCAGCGTCGCGGACAACCTTCGCCTCGCGGCATGGTTGGCCGATCAGGCCGCGACCCTGGACATCCTCGTCAACAACGTGGGCGGCATCCCCGGCCCGGATCGCATCGTGACCGACGAGGGACACGAGGCGACGTTGGCGCTGAACTATCTCGGGCCGGTCGCCCTGACCAGCACCCTTATGCCCACCCTCGCCACCGGCAGCCGGATCGTCCAGATCGTCTCCAGTGCGTTGACCATGCACACCGGCGACCCGTTCGTCGAGCCCACACCACACCGGGCGCTCGCCGCGTACGCTCGGGCCAAGCAACTCGCGCTCCTGGCGACGCTGAGCCTGGCCCGGCAGTTGGCCGGGAGCTGTCACGTCAACGCGGTGAACCCGGGCATGGCGTGGACCCCCGGGGTCGCCGCACTCACGCCCAAGACCATCCCGGCGTGGCGTCGCATCTGGCCGATCGTCCGCGCCGTACAGCGCCTGGCCAGCCCGGAGAAGGCAGCTCGCCAACCTGCGGACCTGGCGCTGCGGCCCACGGACACCGGTGGGTACTACGACGGGAACCTCACCACGCTGCCGGCTCGCCTACGCGACATCAGCCTCCAGGATCGCGCCTGGGACCTCGCCGCGGCTACGGGGCGGAGAAGCGATGCGTAGGCCCACCGTGGAAATGACCCGCGTCTTACTCGCCGCCGGCGTGGCCGCACCGGTCGTATTCGTCGTCGGGTTCACCGTCGCCGGCCTAGTCCGCCCCGGATACTCGGCGATGCGCAGCGCGGTCAGCGATCTCGGCGTCGGACACAACGCGTGGCTGCAGAACGCCAACTTCCTGCTCTTCGCCACCCTGCTCATCGGGTACGCGGTCGGCTACCGACGCGCCCTCACCCAGGACCTCGGCCGCAGCGCGACGACCGGCGCCGTCCTCATCGCCTGTGCCAGCCTCGGCCTGGTCGGCGCGGTCGTCTTCCCAGCCACGCCAGCGACCGGGCTGCTGCACTTCCTCCTCGGATTCCTCATCGTGCTGGCCGCGGCCATAGCCGCCGCGTTCCACGGCGGCCGGGCGTTCCGACGCATCCCGGGCGGCCGGGGCCTGGCCCGCTACTCGACGTGGAGCGCCATCGCGGCAGTGGCGATGTTCGTCTTCACCTTCGTCGCGTTGAACCCGGCGTCGCCACTGGAACGCGCCGGCGTCGGCGGCCTCATCAACCGGATCCTCGCGATCGTCGCGTTCTCCTGGTACGGCATAACCGCGTGGTGGCTGCGCCACCGCCTCAAAACCCGGTAGCGCAGCGCCGACACCTGGCGCAGAGGCCGCCGACGAACAGCGCAGCGATCGGCGCTCTACCGTCGGCGGCCTCACAGCGCAATCCTGATGGTCATGCATTCACCCCGGAAGAACGGCCCACAGGCACTCGCCATGTCGGTCCTGTGGCGAGTGCTCGTATGGCTGCTGGTGGCGACCATCCTGGCGTGGACGGTCGTCGGCTGGGGCCTGCCCGATGACGATCCGCTGTTCCGGGTCGGAGCGATCGCGTTCGCCATCTTCCTCGTGTACATCGCCGTCCGGGTCGAGATGATGCTGCACGCGGCGGTACGGTCGGGCCGGGAGAGCCGAGGTGGCGAACCGCCTCGATGATCGCCGGTGTGGCGGTCGGCGCACGGGCCGCCTATCACCCTACGATGACGGAGGCGTCAATGTCTGCCAAGGTCAGATCACCCTGCTGTCGAGGTACAGCATCGGCCTCTGTGATGTCGTCCAGCTCACCTCGGGTGTAGTCGGGCAGGTCATCAACGTGATCTTCGTGGGCACGACATCCTCCTTGCGCATCCATAGATGACCGCACTCGGCGCGGCGGCAGGCGTATGGCTGAGGCGCCGACCGACACGTAAGCAAGTGCGGCGTTGAACGCGGGAGGATGCCTTAACCCTGGTGATTCGGGCGGTCGCCCTATTCCAGCGCTGACAGCAGTTGCTGCAGGTACAGGCCGCGTTGGGCGTCGAGTTCATGGGAGCGCCAGGTCCGCACCACGGTCGCGAACTCGGCCCGGACGGTCGCGAACGCGTCGGGGTAGTGGATGTCCCTGGGCAGTTCCCAGGCCCCGTCGCGCGAGTACACGCTCAGTTCGCGTCGCCCGCCTGGCACGCCGACGGCGCCGGACAGCGACGCCTGGCTGATGGCACCGTTGGCGTGGGTGCAGCTGATCTCGATCCAGGTGCGGCTGTCGCCGCGCGCGCTGAGGTCGATGATGGGGCCGAGCGCGGCGTCGAGCAGGTCCAGCAGGTGCGGGGCGAGGTCGTAGAGGGCTCCCTGGGCGAGCCGCCACGGGGTGGCGAAATCGCCGCCCAGCAGCGAACCTGAGATCAGGCTCGAGCGGGCGCCGATGGCGTCGACGGCGCGTACCTCGTCGAGGAACGTCCGGACCGTGGCGTGGTAGCGGCGGCCGAGCATCATCTGCGTGGGGACGCCGGCGTCCTCGACGGCGTCGACGAGCCGCCGGGCGGCGGGCAGATCCAGGGCCAGGGGCTTGTCGAGGAACAGCGCCTTGCCGGCCCGCGCGGCGCG
The DNA here is from genome assembly GCF_009720385.1 of Catellatospora vulcania. GTDB lineage: Bacteria > Actinomycetota > Actinomycetes > Mycobacteriales > Micromonosporaceae > Catellatospora > Catellatospora vulcania. Next base: position 29,550 of record NZ_ML769304.1, read on the forward strand.
CACGGCGAGGTCAGCCTGCACGTCCGGCGGGACGGCGAAGGCGACCGCCTCGCAGCGGTCGAGCAGCTCGTCGAAGTCGGTGCAGAGCGCGGCACCGTACTGCTCGGCCAGAGGTGCGGCGGCCTCCGGTCGGCGCGCCCACACCGCGGTGAGTGCCGTTTCGGGTCCGGCGGCGAAGACCGGGGCGTGCATGGCCCTGGCCCAGGGGCCGGCGCCGACGAGGCCGATGGTGACGGGGGCGCTCATGCGGCGACCGCCCCGAGGCGGGTGTCCACCGCGGCGGCGCTGTAGACGTGGTCCATGACCATGGCGTGCGCGCCGTGCAACCCGGCCTGCTCCCGCAGGCGGGAGGTGGTGACGGTCAGGTGCCGGGTGGCGCGCGGCAGGGCCCGGCGGTAGAGCTCCTCGCGTACGCCGGCGACGAAGTGGGTGTCGGCGAGGTCGCCGGCGATGACAACGGCCTGTGGGTTGAGCAGGCACACCACGGTGGCCAGCACCTCGCCGAGCAGCTGGCCGGCGATGCGGGTCAGGCGTACGGCGTCGGGCTGTCCGGCGTTCAGGTGTGCGACGAGGCCGCGGCTGCCGTCGGTGGGCACTCCGGCCCGGGTCATCGCCGCGGCGATGGCGCCGCCGCTGGCCACCGCGGCCAGGCAGCCGAATGCGCCGCACATGCAGCGGGCGTCGTCATGGCCGTGGAGCCGGACGTGGCCGATGTCGCCGGCGCCGCCGTCGATGCCGCGGTAGACGCGGCCGTTGATGACGACGCCTGCGCCGATGCCGGTGGACACCTTGACCAGCAGGGTGGCCGGGGAGCCGGGATAGTGGGCGTTGTGCTCGCCCAGGGCCATCAGGTTGGCGTCGTTGTCGACGAGCACGGGCACCTGCCAGCGCTGCGTCAGATGGTCGGCGATCGGGAAGCCGTCCCAGCCCGGCATGATCGGCGGCTGGCGCACCAGCCCGGCCTCGTGCTCCACGGGACCGGGCACGCCCAGGCCGACTCCGCACACCACGTCGCGGCTGACTGCGGCCTGGTCGAGCAGTTCGGCGAAGATCCGTTCGCAGCAGTCGAGGACGAGCTGCGGCCCGGAGCCGATCGTCAGGTCGCAGGCCTGTTCGGCGAGCACCCGGCCGGCCAGGTCGAGCAGCGCGAACCGGCCGCGGGTGGCGCCGAGGTCGGCGGCCAGGATGTAGCCGTGCCGTTCGTTGAAGCGGAGCAGCACGGCCGGCCTGCCGCCGGTGGACGCGGCGGTGGCGGTCTCGTCGAGGTAGCCGCCGCGCAGCAGCTGCTCGATGCGCTGTGCGACGGTGGCCCGGGACAGGCCGGTGAAGTCCTGGATCTCGCGGCGGGTGCGTACGGTGCCGTTGCGGATGAGCGTCAGCAGGTGGCCGGGTGTGTGGTACGCCCCGGTCGACGCAGCAACGGCTTCATCCCTTGTCGGCACCGCTGGTCAGTCCTTCCGTGAGCATCTTCTCGGCAGCGAAGAATATCAAGACGATCGGGATCGTCAGGATCACCGAGGCGGCCATCAGGGTGGTCTTGGGAACCTCGATGCCGCCGGCCAGCTGGGCCAGGCCCAGCGACACCGTCCACGAGGGTCGGTTCTCGACGAGGAACAGCAGCGCGAACAGGAACTCGTTCCAGGCGATCATGAAGATGTAGAGGGCGTTGGCCATGAGCGCGGGCGCGGCCAGCGGGATGATGACGCGCCACACCGTCTGCAGGCGGTTGCACCCGTCGATCGCGGCGGCCTCCTCGATCGAGGCCGGCAGCGACGCGAGGTAGTTGCGCAGCATGTACACCGAGACCGGGACGGCTTGCGCCACGTACACGATGGTGAGGCCGACCAGCGAGCCGCGCAGCCCGGCACGCGTGAAGAACACGAACAGCGGGATCGCCAGCAGGATCGACGGGAACAGGTACACGGCCAGGAACAGGAAGTGCATCTGCTTGCGGCCGAAGAAGCGCAGCCTGCCGATGGCGTACGAGCCGGGGACGGCGAGGATCAGGGTGATCGCGACGGTGGCGAGCGCGACCAGCCCGGAGTTGGTCAGCAGGCTGAGGAAGCCCTGTCCCCCGTCGGCGACGGAGGTCAATACGTCGCCGTACGTCGACCAGGTGAGCTCACCGGCCGAGATTCCCAGGTCCCCCGGGTCCTGCAGCAGCTTGTCGATGGGCCGCAGCGACAGCAGGACCATGTAGTAGAACGGCAGCACGGTGACCACGACCAGCACGCCGATCACGAGCCAGCGCAGCGTGCCGAAGATCTTTCTTTCCACGAGGTCGCGGTTCACAGGGTGCCCTCCTCGGCCTTGGGTGCGAAGAACCGCAGGTAGACGCCGACGCCGATGATGAGGAACACGGCGAGGATGAGTGCCTGCGCGGACGCGGCGCCGATGTCGAAGCGCGAGGTGAGGAAGTCGTACACCCGGACACTGATGACGTCGGTTCCGGCGCCTCCGCCGGTGAGCAGGTAGATGTCGTCGAACTTGTTGAAGGTGAGGATGAACCGCAGCACGGACAGCAGCGCGATGACGGGCATCAGCTGCGGCAGCAGCACGTGGCGGAAACGCTGGGTGAGGGTGGCTCCGTCGACCAGCGAGGCCTCCTCGACGTCGCGTGACACGCCCTGCAGCCGGGCCATGATGAACAGGAACGCGAACGGGAAGTAGCGCCAGCCCTCGAACGCGATCACCGTCAGCAGCGCCACCGGGACGGGCAGCTCCAGGCCGAACAGGTGCACCGTGCTTTCACGCTGGCTGAGGAACGCGATCGGCGCGTCCCAGCCCAGCACGTTGGTGCCGAACGTGTTGACGATGCCGAACTGGGGGCTGAGCATGACCTCCCAGACGAAGCTGACCGCGACGACGGGTGCGATGTAGGGCAGCAGCATCGCGCCGCGTACCAGTGCCCGGCCGCGGAACGGTGCCCGCAGTGCCAGCGCCGCGGCCAGGCCGATGCTGATGGACAGCGTGGTGGCCCCGACCGTGTAGACGATCGTCGTGAGCAGCGATCCCCAGAAGCCCGGGGAGGTGAACACGGTGGTGAAGTTCTCGAGGGTGTAGTTGCCGAACACGCCTGCGGAGCGCACGTTGATGAGGCGGATCTCCTGGAACGACAGCAGGATCGTCCACAGGATCGGCACCACCACGACCGCCAGCACGACGATCAGGGTCGGGCTGAGGAATCCCAGCCCGGTGCGGTTCTCGCGCTGCTTGAGGGTCAGCGGCCGGCGGCGCTCCGAGGCGGGCGCCGCCGACCTTGCTGTGACGGCTGACATCAGTTCAGCGACTTCTGGATGGCGCGCACCCGGTCGGCTGCCTGCTTGGCGGCGGCGGGGCCGTCGACCTGCCCGCCGGTCACCTCGTTCACCGCCTTGGCCACCGGCAGCTCGGACAGGGTGGCGCCGACGAGCGCGCCCTGGCCCTGGGTGATGCCCCAGCGGTCGAAGCTGTCGATGCTGTCGCGCAGGACGGCGACGGTCTCGGCAGGGTAGATCTCGCCGAGGGGCTTTTTGGTGTCCACGCCGGCGGGCAGTTTGCCCCAGGCGTCTACGAACCGGGAGGCGCTGGTCTTGTCGCCCTTGCGCGCGGGGAACTTGCCTTCGGGGGCGACGCCCAGCCAGTCGGTGTAGCCGTCGCCCAGCATGTAGGTGACGAACTTCTTGGCGGCGTCGACCTTCGGGCCGGGGGTCAGCGCCCAGTTCCCGAACTCGCCGAACGACGCCGGGCTTCCGGCGGGGCCGGCGATGGCGCTGACGATGCCCGAGTTCTTGGCCAGGAACGCCGGGTCGGCCGCGCACTGCGGGCAGTTGGGCTTGGCGTCGTTTCGCAGGCCGGCCATCTCGTCGAGGATGAACGACGACCAGACCATCATCGCGGCCTTGCCGGCGAAATAGGTGGCACGGGTGGAGTCGACGTCCTGCGCCCCGGGCACGGAGTACTTGCGCACGAGGTCCCCGTAGAAGGAGAAGGTGTCGGCGCACTTGGGGCTGTCGAGCGTGACGTTCGCGCCGTCGACGAGCTCGCAGCCGTTGCCGAGAGCAAAGTTCTCGAAGGTCTGCGCGGTGAAGGCGTCGTTGGGCACGGTGGCCATCGTGATGCCGGCCATGCCCGGCTTGTTGAGGGTGCTGGCGGCCTTCTCGATGTCCGCGAAGGTGGTGGGTGCGGCCAGGCCGGCCTTGTCGAACAGGTCTTTGCGGTATACCAGCAGCTGGGCCCAGCCCTCGGAGGGCACGGCCAGCTGGTCGTTGCCGCGGCGGGTGAGCTCGAGGGCGCGGGCGGAGAAGGTGTCGGCGCCGAGTTCGTCGACGACGGCCTTGGTGGCGGCGGTGTCGACGAGCTGGTTGCCGGCCATCTGCCAGACGGCCGGCAGCGAGAGCGCGCCGACGGCGTCGGGGAGCTTGCCCGCGGCCGCGGCGGAGGTGATGAGCTGGCTGAACTGGTTCTCGTCGATGCCGACGATCTTGACCTTGATGCCGGTCTGCTGGGTGAACCGGTCGGCGATCGCCTGGGTGGCGGCGACGCGGTCGGTCTGGTTCTCCAGACTCCAGACGGTGAGTTCGTTCGCGGCTGCCGGGTCCTGCTCGGTGCCGCACGCGGTGAGGAGTCCGCCGGCCATCGCGGCGGTGAGGCCCAGCGCGGCGAGCCCTCGCACGCCGTAACGCTTTCTCATCATTGAGCTCCCTTGAGGGACTTACTTCGGTTACGTGTTGGCAATGACACCAGAACTTTTGCGTAATGACAACACCTAAGTCACTTCCAAATCCTTGCGGTGGAGGCTACTTTTGTGGCTCAAGCACGTCGTCGATCGTGATCGAGGGTCGAAATGGCCGAAGTAGTCCAATTCACTGCACCCAGGGTCGTCGAGGTGGTGTCATACACCCCTGAACCCCTGCAATCCGGACACGTGAGAGTGCGCACCCGCTTCTCGGGCATCTCCGCCGGCACCGAACTGGCCGCCTACCGCGGCACCAACCCCTACCTGACCCGCCGGTGGGACCCCGAGCAGCGGCTGTTCCGCAACGGCGCCGACACCTTGGCCTACCCGCTGACAGGCTGGGGCTACTCCGAGGTAGGCGAGGTCACTGAGGTCGCCCCCGACATCGCCGACGACCCCGCCACGCCGCAGGTCGGCACCCTGGTCTGGGGCATCTGGGGCCACCGCAGCGAAGCCGTGCTGCCCGCCGGCAAGCTCGCCGGCCATGAGGTCCCCGCCGGGCTCGACCCGCTGGCCGCGACCTTCGCCCGCGTGGGCGCCGTCGCGCTCACCGCCGTACACGCCGCGGACCTGCACCTCGGCGAGACGGTCGCCGTCTTCGGCCAAGGCGTCATCGGCCTGCTCGCGACCCGCCTGGCCGTGCTCAGCGGGGCCACCGTCATCGCCGTCGACGCCATCGACGCCCGGCTTCAGCAGGCCGCCGCGTTCGGCGCCCACCACGCCCTCGACGCCCGCACCGGCGACGTCGGTGAGCAGGTCAAGGCCCTCACCGGCGGGCTGGGCGCCGACACCGCCATCGAGATCAGCGGCGCCTACCCCGCCCTGCACGAGGCGATCCGCACCGTCGCCCCCGCCGGGCGCGTCGTGGCCGCGGGCTTCTACCAGGGCGAGGCCACCGCGCTGCGGCTAGGCGAGGAGTTCCACCACAACCGCGTCGAGATCGTCACCGCGCAGATCGGCGGCGTCCGCCCCGGCATGTGGCTGCGCTGGGACCAGGACCGGCTCAACCGCACCTTCCTACGCCTGGCCGCCGCAGGCCAGATCGACCCCGCCGCCCTGATCACCCACACCGTCCCCGTGGCCCAGGCCCCCGACATCTACCGCCTTCTCGACGACCGTCCCGCCGACGCCCTGCAGACCATTCTGGAGTTCTGATGCTCAAGCTCTCCGCCCAGGAACAGCTCCTGCCCGGCGACACCCTCCAGCAGAAGTGGGAGTTCGCCCAGCGCGCCGGCTACCACGCCATCGAGCTGCGCGGCCGCGCCGACTTCGCGCTACGCGGCCGGCTGCCCGAACTGCGCCAGGCCCTGCGCGACGGCGTCGTGATGCCCACCGTCTGCGTCGAGATGCTGCACTTCTTCGGCGCGTTCGACGCCGACCTGCGCGCCGACGCCATCGCCCAGATGAAGTCACAGCTGTCGGTCATCGGCGAGCTCGGCGGCCTCGGCGCGATGAGCCCGGCCTCGTACGGCATGTTCTCCCGCCGGCTGCCCCCGTTCGAGCCGCCGCGCAGCGAGGCCGAGGACCGGCAGGTGCTGCTCGACGGTCTGCGCCAGCTCGGCGAGCACGCCGCCGCCGAAGGCGTCACCTTCTACCTCGAGCCGCTCAACCGCTACGAGGACCACATGGTCAACCGGCTGGACCAAGCCATCGACCTGATCCGCGAGGTCGGCCTCGACAGCGTCCGGGTCGGCGCCGACACGTACCACATGAACATCGAGGAGGACGACCCGATCGCGGCCCTACACGCCGCCGCGCCCTACATCGGACACGTCCAGGTCAGCGAGTCCAACCGATTCCAGCCCGGCACCGGCCACATCGACTGGCCTGCTGTGCTCGGCGTCCTGGAGGCCGACGGCTACCCGCACTACCTGGCGCTGGAGTCGCGGCTGCGCGGCGAGCCCGCCGAGGCCGTCGCCTCCGTGCCCGCGTTCCTGCGCCGGATGAGCACCACCGGGCAGGCCGGGGCATGACCGACCTGCGCGACGCCGCGATCCGGGTCCTGATCGGCAACGCACGCGGCCTGTCGACCGTGCCCGCCTCGCGGCTTTACCCCCACCAGTGGAGCTGGGACTCCGCCTTCATCGCCCTCGGCCTGCGGCACCTGTCGCCCCACCGGGCCCAGCTCGAACTCGAAGCACTGCTGGGCGCGCAATGGGCCGACGGGCGCATCCCGCACATCGTCTTCGACCCGGCCACCCCCGCCGACGCGTACTTCCCCGGCCCCGACTTCTGGCAGCCGCACCGCCGCCACGACCGGGTAGCCACCTCCGGGATCATCCAGCCCCCGGTGCACGCCCTGGCCGCGTGGGAGACGTTCCTGGCCGACCCCGCACACGCCCGCCGCCGCAGCTTCCTCGACCGTCTGTACCCGCGCCTGCAAGCCTGGCACCGCTACCTGCTCAACGACCGCGACCTCGGCGGCGGCGGCCTGGCCGCGACCGTGCACCCGTGGGAGTCCGGGATGGACAACAGCCCCGCCTGGGACGCCCCACTGGCGCGGATCACCCCCGTGCCGGCCGACGCCTACCGCCGCCGCGACCTCGACCACGCCGGCGCCGACCAGCGGCCCACCGACGACGACTACGGCCGCTACGTACGCCTGGCCGCCGACTACCGCGACCGCGGCTACGCCGACGACGCCGCCGCGTTCGGCTTCGCGATCGAGGACCCGCTCACCAACGCCCTGCTCGCCGTCGCCGAGCACGCCATGGCCGCCATCGCCAAGGAGGTCGACGCCGATCCCCAGCCCCACCTGGAACGCGCCGCCGCCGTCACCGACGCCCTGACGACCCGGCTCTGGGACCCCCAGGCCGGCATCTTCCTGGCCCGCGACCTCGTCGGCAGCGACACCATCGGCCACCACACCGTCGCCGGGCTCGCCCCGCTGGCCGTACCCGGCCTGCCCGTCGCCGACCGGCTCGTGGCCACGCTGCGCTCGGACCGCTTCGGCCTCGGCCGCGTCGCCATGGTCCCCAGCTACGACCTGACCGCCGCCGAATACTCCGGCACCCGATACTGGCGCGGACCATCGTGGTTCAACACCAGCTGGATCATCTGGCGCGGCCTGCGCGAGCACAGCCACCTGCGCGACGCCGACCGGCTGCGCGACAGCATGCTCGACACCGTCGCCACGGCCGGCTTCCGCGAGTACGTCGACCCCCTCTCCGGCCGCGGCCTCGGCGCCGACGACTTCAGCTGGACCGCCGCGCTCACCCTCGACCTACTGGCCGAACAGTCCCCGGAGGGCAGCCGATGCTGAACATCAGCGGCACCACGTTCTGGCTGGCCGACGACCGCGGCGACGCCACCGACGGCCTGTTCATCGACGACATCCGGCACCTGAGCCATTGGCGGCTGCTCGTCGACGGCGTCGCGCCGGTGCTGCTCACCGCCGGCGTACTCGCCCCACCCGCCCGCCGCGGACATCCGGCTCCGTACACGGTGTTCCGCACCCAGGCCATCGACAACGCCGGGCTCACCGAGCGGCTGCGCGTCGTGAACCACGACGCCGAGCCGCGCACCGTGGAGATCGGATACGAGTTCGGCGCGGACTTCGCCGACCAGTTCGAACTGCGCACCGACCGCAGCTTCGACAAACCAGGCGCTGAGTTGACCTCCGACGGCGCCACGCTGCGCTACCGGCGCGGTGACTGGACCAGGCAGACCGTCATCACCTCGAACCTGCCCGCGCAGGTCGCCGCCGCAACGCTGCGGTGGGCACTGACCGTGCCCAGCCACGGCGAAGCCGTCCTGGACCTCAACGCCGGGCCCACCGGTCGGCCGCCCGGCGACGCCGAGCAGATCCAGGCCCGCGCCGCGGCCGACAACGCCGCCTTCACTTCCTCGGCCACGGTGCCGGTGACCGGCCGGGCCGAGCTCGACAACGCCGTGGCCCAGGGCCTGCGCGATCTCGCCGCGATGCGGGTCGAGCTGCCGATGCTGCCCGGCCTGCGCATCCCCGGGGCGGGGGTGCCGTGGTTCCTCACCCTGTTCGGCCGCGACAGCGCCCTGACGGCGATGTTCGCCCTGCCGTACCTGCCCGGCCTGGCCCGTGACGTGCTGCGGGCGCTGGCCGCCACACAGGGCACCCGGATCGACCCGGCGCACCTGGAGGAACCCGGAAAGATCATCCACGAGCTGCGCAGCGGCGAGCTGGCCCACTTCGGCCAGATCCCGTACGGCCGCTACTACGGCTCCGTCGACTCCACGCCCCTGTTCCTGATGCTGATGGCCGCCCAGCGGGAACTCGCCGCCGAACTCGAGGCCCCGGCCCGCGCCGCCGTCGACTGGATGCTGCACCACGGCGGCCTCGACCAGAACGGCTACCTCGTCTACCGCACCGACGGCCCCGGCCTGGTGCACCAGTGCTGGAAGGACTCACCCACCGCCATCTGCTTCCGCGACGGCACACCCGCGCAGGGCCCGATCGCGGCCGCCGAGGTGCAGGGATACGCGTACGCGGCACTGCGCGGCATCGCCGACCTCGCCCGTACCGTCTGGGCCGACCCGCACTACGCCGCGGCGCTCGACGCCCGCGCCGACAAGCTGCAGGCCGACTTCCTCACCGACTTCTGGATGCCCGACGACGGGTTCGTCGCGCTCGCCCTCGACGGGCAGCGCCGCCAGGTCGACGCGCTGGCCTCCAACGCGGGGCACGTGCTGTGGACCGGCATCCTCGACTCCGAACACGGCGCGGCCGTGGCGGCAAGGCTGGGCGGCGACGACTTCTTCTCCGGCTGGGGCGTACGCACGCTCGCCGCGGGCCAGCCCTGTCACCACCCGGCGTCGTACCACAACGGATCCGTGTGGCCCCACGACACGGCCATCGCGGTCGCCGGCCTGCGCCGCTACGGCGCCCGCGCGGCAGCCGACCGCCTCGCCGACGGACTGCTGGCGGCCGCGCAGGCGACCGGCGGCCGGCTGCCGGAGGTCATGTCCGGGCTGCCCCGCGACCAGGCGCCACGACCCATCCCGTACCCGCACTCATGCTCGCCTCAGTCCTGGGCGGCGGCCGCACCATTGCTGCTCCTTCAGCGTTGACGTGGACTGTGCTGCGCTAGCGCATGCCAGTCATGCGGACATGTCCTCATGGTCAGGGTGCCGTTACGACGTGCGGTTAGACTGTTTTGTATAGATTTCTCGCACGGGGAGGTCAGCACGGATGAGCACCCACCACGTCGACCAGGACGTCTTCCGATCGGTTTTGCAGGAGGACATCGACTGGCAGCCGTTCCCCGGATTCCCGCCCACGGCCCGCCTCGCCGTCATGGTGGGCAAGCCGACGGAGCCCGAGCCCTACGTGGTCCGGGTCAAGCTGCCCGCCGGTGAGCGGCTGATGCCGCACCGGCACCACGAGGACCGGGTCTACACGGTCATCTCCGGCGTCTTCTACATCGGCCGAGGCGACGAGTTCGACGAGGACAGGTTGGAGGCGTACCCGCCGGGCTCCGTCATCGTGCTGCCGGGCGGAACCTCCCACTTCCACTGGGCGAAATCCGGCCAGTATGTGACGCAGGTGACCGCGATCGGTCCGATTTCCTTGGATTACGTCGACCCTCGAAACGATCCGCGCGAGACCTGAGGAGCTTCCTGACTGTTGCCTTCGCCCCGGTGAAGTCGACCAGGTTTGGAGTCAACGTGATCATCGCTGAGATCAAAACCTTCCCGCTGCGCATTCCGTTCAAGCCCGGACCCACCTCCGCGGCCTCCGCCTGGGGCCCGAAGGGCCTGCACGCGGTGGACACCCTGCTGACCAGGGTCACGACCGACCAAGGGCTGGAAGGCTGGGGCGAATCGTTCGGCTTCACCGGCCTTCCGGTGACACGCCGGGCGATCGACGACGTCATCGCACCCATGTGCGTCGGCCAGGACCCCTCGCAGATCGTCGCGCTCATGCTCGACGTGCAGAAGAAACTGCACGTCTTCGGACGCGGCGGGCCACTGACCCACGCCCTGTCCGCAGTGGACATCGCCCTGTGGGACATCGCGGGCAAGGCCGCCGGCATCCCGCTCCACCGGCCGCTGGGCGGCGGCCAGGCAGACCTGCCCTGCTACGCGAGCCTGGACGCGTACGGCGATCCCGACCTCGTCCGCCACGCCGTTCGGCAGGCGGTCGACGCCGGGTTTGCTGGCGTCAAGCTGCACGAGAAACAGCTCCCCATGATCAGCGCCGGCCGCGCGGAAGCCGGACCCGACGTGGACCTCATGGTCGACGTGAACTGCGCCTGGACGGTGCACCAGGCGATCGCGAAGGCCGAGGAACTGCTGCCGCTCAAGCTCACGTGGCTGGAAGAACCGGTCTGGCCGCCGGAGAACTACAGCGGCCTCGCCCAGGTGCGCCGCACGGGCATGCCGATCGCCGCCGGGGAGAACGTGCCCACCCTCCTCGAGTTCGACCGCCTCCTCGGCGCCGGGGCCGTGACCTACGTCCAGCCGAGCCCCGCCAAGGTGGGCGGAGTGACCGAGCTGTGTAAGGCCTTCACGCTCGCGTCCGTCCACAACGTCCCGGTGATGCCCCACAGCTTCTACGACGGGCCCGGTCTGCTCGCCGCGCTGCACACGGTCGCCGTCCTGGGAACGGCCGACACGATGATCGAATGGCGCTACTTCGATCTCGAGGCGCAGATCTACGGCGACCACCTGGCCCTGAAGAGCGGTCGGGTCGACGTGCCGCAGGGCCCCGGGCTGGGCATCGATCCCGACCCAGACGTGATCAGCACCTATCTGAACACCTAGCCCGAGTCGGCCCCACCCGACCCACACTGCCACCGCCGCCGTCACACGCAGTCGGGGAACCTGGTGCCGACAAGGGTGCAGTCGGTGCCCGGCACCCGGGTGCCGAACTGGTTGAAGAACCGCAGGTTCCACGTCGTGCCGGTGTCGCGCAAGACGCCGTAGCCGAACTGGTCCACCGTGACGAGTTCCCCGATGGCGACCCCGTCGAGGGGCCTGCCGACCAGGGCGCTGTCCTGCCACGTCTGCGGATCCAGCTCGGTGCCCGACGCGCCCACCGTCACCACCGGCGGGCGGTGGAACTGGGCGCTCGCGTCGAAGGCGAGCATCTGGTACAGGTGGATGTGCCCGGCCAGGACCAGGTTGATCCGCCGGTCGAGGATGCCGAGGCTGGTCGAGGCCACGGCGGCGGACAGGATCTCGTCGATCCACACCGGGTTGCCGGCCGGGGTCGCGCCGCGCACGGCCCAGATCGGCGCATGGCTCAGCAGGAGGTTGTCCCCCGCCTGCGCAAGATCGCCTACCTGGTGGAGACGCAGTTGCGGCCGCGCGAGCAGGTGCTGGGCCGGGCTCGGCAGATGCGGCGGTGAGCAGGGCGGCGGGGGCGGCCGACCAGACAGCCTTAGAGCAGGCTGCCGCCCACGCGATCCTCGCCGCACAGAAGCTCGCTCAGCTGCATCGAGAGTTCGATGCCGCCACCTCCTCCACCGTGTCGCCGAGGATGGAGACCGTCGCGCAGCTCAGTGTGCAAGCTGAGAACCTGCGTCAGCGGATCCGCGAGGGCGACCGAGCGGCCGGCTTATGGCGGCAGCACGGCACTCAACGTCGCCTACCACCTCACTCTGCTGGCCTACTCCGCGAACCGACCAAACAACTACCCCAGCCTGCTGATCATTGACTCGCCGCGTAAAGCGATCGGCAACACTCCAGCCGACCGTGCCCTCGGACACCGGATCCACCGCCGTCTGGTCACACTTTCCGAGCTGCTGAATGTTCAGCTCATCATCGCTGACAACGACGTCTCCCTTGACGTCATCGGCAATAGATACAGGATCGAACTGACCGCTGACCGAACCGCCGTCCCCGGAATCCGCAACACTGGCGTGGGGCGGGGCACCCGGGTCGAGGACCTGTGACCAGGTGTGGGGTCAGGGCATCGTCATGGCGACCCGGTCCTAAGGGTTACCGGAGCAGGGGCAGGAGGACGCCGTCGACGATCTGTGCGATGTCATCGTCACTGATTGGGCGATCGTGGACGACTCCCCAGTGGACTAGAAGGGCGATGGCGGCGGATACCGCGATCGTGCGTCCGTCCTGCGGAGGGTTGCGTCGGGGGGGCAGGTCGCCACGCTGCGCCGCGTGGTCCAGCACACCTGCGAGAGCTTGGTGCAACGAGTCGACGTAGCGCTTTCGGATGAGGCTGCACAGCTCCGGCTCCTGCCGGGCTGTGTCCAGCAGGGCCGAGACCAGGTCGACCCGGGAGGTGTTCTGGCTGCCCGTGGTGCTGGCCAGGGTGGCGAGGAGCTCCTCGCGCAGGCGCCCGCTCCCGAGGACGACCGGCACGACGTCGTCGGCGAGTCCCGCGTGGCTGAGGGCTTCCGCGGCGAGTTCAGCGCGCGAGGGCCAGCGTCGGTACACGGTCGCCTTGCCCACCCCGGCTCGTGCGGCGGCCTTGTCCATGGTCAAGGCCGGGTAACCGCCCTCGGCGAGCAACTCCGTCGCGGCGCGCAGGATCTGGGCGTCCCGGGCGGGGTCGCGAGGCGGTCCGGAGACGCCGGGGGGCCGCCGCAGCTGCGCACCGGGTGGGGGCATGGGGGCGCCGCGAGATCACCACCGACTTCATCTCCCTGGAAGAGCTGACGCAGCGCTACGGCGCATCCGCAGCGTTCGGCGACGTCTGGAATGACCGTGTCGGCTACCCCGCACGCCCCCACCACTCCGCCGCCTACGGCCTGACCACGACGACCTTCGCGCAGTGGGCAGCGCGGCAGGACTGGAGCACCGTGACCGCCTCAACGCCTAGCTGAACTTACGCAGCCCGCGCCGGGACCGGCGCGGGCGTCCTGCGTCGGGGAGTATCGGTAACGGAACTAACGCTAAGGGATGATCTTGATTCGCCGAGGGATGTGCTGACGCGATATCTTGACCTAGTCCAACAATCCATGATGGGCCGGGAAGCATTAGTGCAGAGGAATGCACGCCGCGGACGACTACCTACGCCCCGGTCAGTGGTCCTCGGCCTGGCAGCAAGCGTCCGTTCGCGCAACGCGCGCGGAGTCAGCCGCCGACGTCGATGCCGGGCCGCCTGGCCGGGTCGCTATCGCGCTCGCGATCTCCCGCACCACGCCCCCTCATCCGGGCCCTACGCGGCCTCGGCGTGCGACGAACAGCTGCCATTATTGATGTCAGCGGCAGGCGCGGTAGTGGTGGCCCTCCTGCGTATGAAAGGTGATCTGGGTGTCGCCGCGGGTCCCCTGCACCGGGGTGCCGGTGGCGAGATCGATCAGCGGTGTGTCGGCGAGCAGTGTGCTGCGTACGGTGAGCAGCCGTGCGGTCGTGGTGTGCAGGTCGAGTGCGGTCGCCGCCCGGGCCTGCCAGCCGATGTCGACGGTGACGCCGCCGCGGGCGCGCAGGCCGGTGACAGTGCCGTCGGGCCAGGCGGCGGGCAGTGCGGGCAGTACGTCGATCACGCCGAGGTGGCTTTGGAGCAGCAGTTCGGCGATGCCGGCGGTGGCTCCGAAGTTGCCGTCGATCTGGAACGGCGGGTGGTCACAGAGCAGGTTCGGCAGGGTGCTGTGGCGCAGCTGGCCGGTGAGCAGGCGGTGGGCGCGGTCGCCGTCGCGTAGCCGCGCCCAAAAGTTGATCTTCCAGGCTCGGCTCCATCCGGTGCCGCCGTCGCCGCGGGCGGCCAGCGTCACCGATGCCGCGGCGGCAAGGTCGGTGCCGGCCGGGGTGCAGCGCGAAGAGCTGCGACACGTGCCGGTGGGTGTTTGCGGGGTCGTCGAGGTCTGCTTTCCATTCCTGCAGGTGTCCCCATGCGCCGACGCGCAGGCCGGGGTCCAGCCGGGCCTGCACTTCGCGCAGCCGCGCCCGCAGGCCGGTGTCCACGTCGAGGGTGTGTGCCGCTTGCAGGGTGTTGGCGACCAGGTCGCCGATGATCTGCTGGGCCATCGCCGTGCCGGCGACGTGTTCTCCGTGCTCGGGTGCCAGGACGGCCGACAGGCACTCGGACCCGTAACTTCTTGAGCACCGGAATGAACTGCGGGCTGTCCGCGGCCTGCCCCGCGGTCAGGACGAACGCCAGCGGACGGCACTTCCGGTCGGCAGCCAGATGAATCTTGCTGGTCTGCCCGCCCCTCGAACGTCCGAGAAGGGCAGCCTTCAACCGAAGTTTGCGCCGTCGCCGGATGCATCGCCGCTCGTCCTCCTCGATGCAGTCTCTGGTGCCCTGTCCGTCTCGTCCTTTCGAGCCGCCCCCTTTTGCCAGGCCTCCTCCTCTTCGGCGGCAGCCTTACCCAGAGCAGCGATGACGTCCTGGCCAAGGTGCATCCCCGCAGCATCGTGGTGAGCCCGGGCAGTGGTCGAGTCCACGCTGACTAGGGACAAGTCCGTCCGAGCACCAGCACACCGGCCGCAGCCGACAGCTGAGCCAGTGACCGAGAAGCCAGGGCGCCCCCTCGCAGTGTTCGTAGGCCGCCGCCCTGCCACCTATCTGCCCAGCCCCGCGCACCGACGGCGCTGCGACGGCTTAGTAGTCCATGTTGTCAACCATGGCCTGCTGGCACTGGTGGTATTCCAGAAAGCCGCCGGAATCGTCGACCTCGCGAGCATCCACCGCAACCGAGCGGAACACCTCGTCGAACCCGACGTCGAGACCTGAGCCGACCCACTGCATGGCTTCGGGCAGCTGGGTACTCAGCCACGCGTCGAACCGTCGAACAGTTCGAAGACGTCGGCGATCTCGGTTTCGGTCGCAGGCCGCAGCGAGAACATCGGGCTGCTGCGTACCTTGGTCAGGCCTACCTGCACCGCCCCGACACCGGGCGTGTGCAGGTAGATCGGCGCGCCGTGCTGGCTACAAATGCTGCGCCCGAGGTAGCAGTCGATGGAGCTGGGTCACGTGACGTGGTTCGAGCTCTCCGATGGCAGCAACGCCCAGTAGCTTCATCGTGCGGATCAGTTGCTCTGTGAGGATCTGTATGGTCCGGTCGACGCCTGGGCGGCCGCCGGCCATCAGGCCGTACAGGTAGGCCCGTCCGATGAGCGTGAATTTGGCGCCGAGTGCGATGGAGGCCACGATGTCGGCGCCGTTCATGATCCCGGTGTCGATGGCGATCTCGGTGTCCTTACCGACCTCACGTGTGACGTGCGGTAGCAGTTGGAACGGGACAGGCGCGCGATCGAGTTGCCGGCCTCCGTGGTTGGACAGGACCAGGCCGTCGACACCGGCGTTGACCAGCCGTTTGGCGTCTTCGACGGTTTGGACGCCTTTGACGACGAGTTTGCCCGGCCACATCGCCCGGATGATGCTGAGGTCCGCGTAGGAGATCGTGGGGTCCATCGCGGAGTCGAGCAGCTCCCCCACAGTGCCGCCGGTCGACGACAGTGAGGCGAATTCCAGTTTCGGGGTGGTGAGGAAGTCCCACCACCACCATGGGCGCGGGACCGCGTCGAGGATGGTGCGGGCTGTCAGCTGTGGCGGGATGGAGAATCCGTTGCGTTTGTCGCGCAGCCGCGCACCGGCCACCGGAGTGTCGACGGTGAACATCAGCGTGTCGTAGCCGGCGGCTGCGGCGCGTTCGACCAGGTTGTACGAGATTTCACGTTGTCGCATGACGTAGAGCTGGAACCAGTTGCGGCCTTGGGGGTTAGCGGCGCGTACGTCCTCGATCGAAGTGGTGCCCAGCGTCGACAAGGTGAACGGGATTCCTGCGGCACCGGCGGCGCCGGCACCGGCGAGCTCGCCTTCGGTCTGCATGAGTCGGGTGAAGCCGGTCGGGGCGATCCCGAAGGGCAGCGCGGAGGGCCCGCCGAAGATCGTGGTCGAGGTATCGACGGCGGATACGTCCTGCAGGATCGAAGGGTGGAATTCGACGTCGTCGAACGCCTGCCGGGCGCGGGTGAGCGAGATTTCGCCTTCGGCGGCGCCGTCGGTGTAGTCGAACGCGGCCTTCGGGGTGCGCCGTTTCGCGATGGCGCGCAGGTCGTGGATGGTGAGGGCTTTGGCCAGGCGACGCCTGGATGCGTTGAGTTCTGGGCGTTTGAACCGCACGAGCTCAGCCATCTCGGCCGGTCGGGGGAACTGTCGCTTGACCATCGGTTTGTGCCTACCGGGGTTCGTATCGGGTCAGGGTGAAAGACCGTGCGGCAATTGCGCGCAGCGATCGGAGATCATTGTCGATCATGCCGAGGGCGCGTGCCTGGATGAGGAGGTTGCCCGCGGTGGTGGCTTCGACGGGACCGGCGATGACGGGCAGTCCGGCGCGGTCGGCGGTCGCCTGGCAGAGCAGGGCGTTGTTCGCCCCGCCGCCCAGGAGGTGGATGACCGTGACGGGCCGTTGGGCTAGTCGTGCGGCGTCGTGGACCGCCTGGGCGAATGCCGCCGCGAGGCTTTCCACGATGCTCCGGACGACTTCCGCTGGGGTCAGCGGCGGTCTGCTGCCATGGTCATGGCACCACTGTCTGATGCGTGCCGGGATGTCGCCTGGCGGCAGGAATACCGGGTCGTTGACGTCGAACGCCGTGACGGGTCCGTTGACGGCTGCGGCTTCGTGGAGCAGCTGCTGCAGGCGGGCGGCTCGCTGTGTGTCGGTGGCGGTGGGCTCCCAGTGACGTAGCGATTCCGACAGCAGCCACAGTCCCATGACGTTGTGCAGGAATCGGGTGCGGCCGTCGACGCCGCCTTCGTTGGTGAAGTTCGCATTGAGCGCATCGTCGGTGATGACTGGCTCATCGAGTTCCAGGCCGACGAGTCCCCACGTGCCGCATGAGATGTAGGCAAAGTCGCGTTCGGTGTTGGGGATGGCGACCACGGCGGACGCGGTGTCGTGGGAGGCGACGGCGACGACGTCGATAGATCGGCCGACCGTGCGCGCGACGTCGGCTGTGAGCCGGCCGAGCTGTGTTCCGGCGTCGACCAGGGGTGCCAGCAGCCGGGTGGGGATCCCGATGGTGTCGGCCAGGCTGAGGTTCCACTGCCGGGTGTGTGGGTCGAGCAGCCCGGTGGTGGAGGCGTTGGTTCGCTCGGCGGCTTGGACGCCGGTCATCCAGAAGTTGATCAGGTCTGGGATGAGTAGCATCCGGTCGGCGACGGCCAGCAGTTCACCGTCGGCCACCAGCTGGAACAGCGTGTTGAACGGCAGGTGCTGCAGGCCGTTCTGCTGGTACAGCTGCGGTGCCGCCATGCGGGCGTGGACGGCTGCGACACCTGCTTGGCTTCGGGCGTCGCGGTAGTGGTGCGGGATACCTAGCAGCCGGTCTGCGCGCAGCAGGCCGTAGTCGACGGCCCAGGAGTCGACTCCGACGCTGGCGATGCCGGGTGAGTGCCGCTCGGCGGCGGCGAGCCCGGCCAGGGTCTGCCGGTACAGGTCCAGCAGGTTCCAGTGGAGGCCGTCGCCGAGGCGGACCGGCTCGTTCGGGAACCGGGAGACCTCTTGTATGCGCAGCGCGCCGTCGTCGAGGTGGCCGACGATGACCCGGCCGCTGGTGGCGCCGAGGTCGACTGCGGCGACGTGTGCCGAGGTGCGGCTCATCGCAGGAAGGCCGGGGCGACGCCGGAGTCGACGGGGATGTGCAGGCCGGTCGTGCGGCTGAGCTCTGGACCGGTGAGCACGTAGACGGCGTCGGCGACGTGCTCGGGCAGGACTTCGCGTTTGAGGATGGTGCGGTCGGCGTAGAACTGGCCGAGGTCTTCCTCTTTGACTCCGTAGGTCGCGGCACGTTGGGCGCCCCACCCGCCGGCGAAGATGCCCGACCCTCGGACGACGCCGTCGGGGTTGATGCCGTTGACCCGCACCCCGTGCTGGCCGAGCTCTACCGCGAGCAGCCGGACCTGGTGTGCCTGGTCGGCCTTGGTCGCGGAGTAGGCGATGTTGTTGGGGCCTGCGAACACGGAGTTCTTCGACGAGATGTAGATGATGTCGCCGCCCATGCCTTGTTCGATCAGCGGTGCGGCGGCTGCCTTGGAGATCAGGAACGAGCCTTTGGCCATGACGTTGTGCTGCAGGTCCCAGTCTGATTCGGTGGTCTGCAGCAGTGGCTTGGACAGTGAGAGGCCGGCGTTGTTGACGATGAGGTCGATGCCGCCGAACGCGAGCAGGGTCTCGTTGACGGCGGCTTGTACGGCGTCGGCGTCGGCGACGTTGGCGCCCACACCGATGGCGGTGTCGGCGTTGCCGATTTCAGCGGCTGCGGCTTGTGCCTTCGCGGGGTCGAGGTCGGCGATGACGACGCAGGCGCCTTCGGCGGCCAAGCGGGCGGCGATGGCCTTGCCGATGCCCGATGCGGCCCCGGTGATCAGCGCGATCCGCCCCTGGTGGGACTTCGGTTTCGGCATGCGCTGCAGCTTGGCTTCCTCCAGGACCCAGTATTCGATGCCGAACTTCTCCGACTCGGGGATCGGCTGGTAGGTCGACAGGGCTTCGGCACCGCGCATGACGTTGATGGCGTTGACGTAGAACTCGCCGGCGACGCGGGCGGTCTGCTTGTTGGCGCCATAGCTGAACATGCCTACGCCGGGCACGAGCACGATCAGCGGGTCTGCGCCGCGCATCGCGGGGGTGGCCGCGTCGGCGTGGCGCTGGTAGTAGGAGGTGTAGTCGGCGCGGTATGCCTGGTGCTGCTGTTTGAGGGCGGCGATGGTGTCTTCGACGCTGGCGGTGGCGGGCAGGTCCAGCAGCATCGGCTTGACCTTGGTGCGCAGGAAGTGGTCGGGGCAGCTGGTGCCGAGCTCGGCCAGGGCAGGGGCTTTGGCTGAGGCAAGGAAGTCGAGCACGACGTCGGTGTCGGTGAAGTGTCCGACCATGGGCTTTTCGGTGGAGGCAAGGCCGCGGATGGTCGCGGCTAGGGCGGCCGCTTTGGCCTTGCGTTCGGTGTCAGGTAGGGCTTGGTAGCCGGGCCGGCTGGCGCCGAAGGGCTCAGCGATGCCGTGCTCATCGATGTACCGCTGCGCGGTGCGGATGATCCACAGGGAGTTCTGCTCGCATTGGTCGCTGGTGTCGCCCCAGGCGGTGATGCCGTGGCCGCCGAGGATGGTGCCGATCGCCTGCGGGTTGGCTTGCTTGATGGCGGCGATGTCGAGGCCGAGCTGGAAGCCGGGGCGCCGCCACGGCACCCAGACCACCTTGTCGCCGAAGATCTTCTTGGTGAGGTCTTCGCCGTCGGCGGCGGTGGCGATGGCGATGCCGCTGTCGGGGTGCAGGTGGTCGACGTGGGCGGCGTCGAGCAGGCCGTGCATGGCGGTGTCGATGCTGGGTGCGGCTCCGCCGCGGCCATGCAGGCAGTAGTCGAACGCGGCGACCATGTCGTCTTCGTGTTCGACGCCGGGGTAGGTGCGGGCGAGTGCGTCGAGCCGGTCGCGGCGCAGCACGGCGAGGCCGGCTGCGGTCAGGGTGCCGAGGTCTCCGCCGGAGCCTTTGACCCAGACGAGTTCGACGGGGTCGCCGGTGACCGGGTCGGTGCCGGTTGCTTTGGCGGAGGTGTTGCCGCCGGCGTAGTTGGTGTTGGCCGGGTCGGCGCCCAGGCGGTTGCTGCGGGCGATGAGGTCGTCGACGGTGCTCACGGTGCGTACTCCCCCACGGCGGTGGCCGCCGTGTGCTTGATGTGATGAGGGTCAGGTGCGGGGTCGGTGTCGGGGTCAGGCGCCCCAACCGGCGGCGTTGCCGCCGACGCGTTCGGCGCTGACCTTGGCCAGGTAGCCGGAAGCGCGGTAGGCCGCGATCGGCTCGGGTTCTAGGCCCATGTCTTCGCGCAGCTGGCGCAGCATGGGACGGACGTCGGTGTGGTAGGCATCCATGATGATGTCGTTGGCGGCCAGGACGTCGCCGTCGCGTTGTGCGGCGGCCAGCGCGGTCCGGTCGATCAGCAGCGCCTTGGCGGTGGCTTCCTGGACGTTGAGCACCGACCGGATCACTGCTTGGATCTTCGGTTCGATGTTGTGGCACTGGTCGAGCATGAACGCGATGCCGCCGTCGGGGGTGACGGCGCCGGCAGCGGCGATCTCGTTCATGATCCGGAACAGTTGGAACGGGTCGGCGGCTCCGGCCATGAGGTCGTCGTCGGCGTAGAACCGCGAGTTGAAGTCGAACGCGCCGAGGCGGTGCTGGCGCAGCAGGAACGCGACGATGAATTCGATGTTGGTGCCGGGAGCGTGGTGGCCGGTGTCGATGACGACCTGCGCCCGGGGGCCGAGTTCGACGCAGTGGGCGTAGGCGGTGCCCCAGTCGGGGACGTCGGTGGCGTAGAACGCGGGCTCGAACAGCTTGTACTCCAGCAGCATCCGCTGTTGGCCGGTCAGCCTCGCGTATGCCTGCTGCAGGGCGTCGGCCAGCCGGTCCTGGCGGGTGCGGAGATCGTCCTGGCCGGGGTAGTTGGTGCCGTCGGCGAACCACAGCTTCAGGTCGGGTGAGCCGGTGGCGTCCATGATGTCGACGCATTCGAGCAGGTGCTCGACGGCCTTGCGGCGTACTGCCGGGTCGGGGTTGGTGACCGAGCCGAGGCGGTAGTCGTCGTCTTGGAAGACGTTGGCGTTGATGGTGCCCAGCCGGATGCCGTGCTCGGCGGCGTAGGCGGCCAGGTGCTGGTAGTCGCTGACCTTGTCCCAGGGGATGTGCAGGGCCACCGACGGGGCGATGCCGGTGAAGCGGTGCACGGTGGCGGCGTCGGCGATCTTCTCGTACGGGTCGCGGGGTACGCCGGGTTGGGCAAAGACCTTGAACCGGGTGCCGGAGTTGCCGTAGGCCCACGACGGTGTCTCGATCTCCTGCCGGCGCAGGATGTCGGTGATGGCGGTGGGGTTCATGGGTGCTGGCCTTCCGGATTGTCGGCGGGGGTGTCGAGGTCGTAGTCGGTGCGCAGGCGCAGGTCGATGCTGGATCGGCCGACCTGCACCTGGTAGAAGCCGGGGTGCAGCTGCCAGCCGCTGCCGGGGTGGTAGGCGGCCAGGTCTCGCAGCGGCACGGCGATGGTCGCGCTGGCGGTGGCGCCGGGTTCCAGGCGCAGCTTCGCAACGCCTTTGAGCTGCCGGTAGGGCTGCCGTGCGGCGTTCGGGGCGGTGACGTACAGCTGGACGGTCTCGGTGCCTGCCCTGGTGCCGGTGTTGGTGACGGTCACAGTCGCGGCGAGGGTGTGGTTGTTCGTGGTGACCCTGATGGCGTCGTAGCGGAAGTCGGTGTAGGACAGGCCGTGCCCGAACGGGAACAGTGGCTGCCGCCGGTGGTGGTCGAAGTGCCGGTAGCCGGTCAGGGGGCCTTCGCTGTGCACGGCGGTCCCGTCGACGCCGGGCATCTGCTCGGGGGTGCTGATCGGTCCTTGTGCGTCGGCGGGGAACGTGACCGGCAGGCGGCCGCCGGGTTCGGTGTCGCCGAACAGGACAGCGGCCAGGGCGTCGCCGAAGCGCTGGCCCGGGTACCAGACCTGCACGACGGCGGCGACCTGCGCCAGCCACGGCATCAGGACCGGGCCGGGGGTGTTGAGCACGACGACGGTGCGCGGGTTCGCGGTGGCGACCGCGGCGATCAGGTCGTCCTGGTCGCCGGGCAGTGCGAGGTTCTGGCGGTCCATCGCCTCGCCGCTGACGGCCTGCGCGACGACGATCGCGACGTCGGCACGGGTCGCTGCCTCGGCGGCGTCGGCGATCAGGTCGTCGGGTTCCTGCCAGCCGAGGCGCACACCGGGCCGGATCCCGAGGAACGGCAGGTCCAGGGCCGGCCCGTGGTCGAAGCGCACCTCCAGTTGGACGGGGTGTCCGGCGGTGAGGTCGACGACCGCTTGGCGGCTGTAGGCCGGTCCGGCGAACATCCGGTCGGTTTCGTGGGCGCCTGCGGTGGCCTGTGCTCCGTCGAGGTGCAGGGTGGCGTGGCCGCCGCCGGTGAGGCTGAACCGGTGCCTGCCGGTGCGACGCGGGGTGAGCCAGGCGGTGTAGCGGGCCCTGAACGCCCCGCCGACGCCGTCGGGTGGTCCGTGCCGGTCGATGCCCGCCTCGACCGCGGCGCAGATGGGGCTGCCGTCGACGGTGAAGTATTCGGCGAGCACACCCAGGCTGCCGTCCGGCTGGGTGAGCACCTCGGCGGCGAGCGTCGGCAGCGGCAGG
This sequence comes from Catellatospora vulcania, assembly GCF_009720385.1. Lineage (GTDB taxonomy): Bacteria > Actinomycetota > Actinomycetes > Mycobacteriales > Micromonosporaceae > Catellatospora > Catellatospora vulcania. Next base: position 52,310 of record NZ_ML769304.1, read on the forward strand.
TCGCCGAGGGTGCCCTGGGCGTGGGTGACGCGGGTGCTGTCGGCGGCACGGGCACGGATGCCCAGCAGCGGGGTTATGATCCGGTCGGGGTCGGCGGTGACGCCGCCGGAGCCTCCGACGGTGTAGATCGCGTCGGTGCCGGCGCAGCCGATGACGGCGATCTCGGTCAGGTCGGTCGGCAGTGGGAGGACGCCGTCGTTGGTCAGCAGCACGCTGGCTTCGGCGGCGACGTGTGTGGCGAGCCGGTCGTGGGTGGCCGGATCGGGTGCGGGCTGCCGGTGGTTGTCGGCTTGGCCGCAGCCGATGACGGCGGTCAGGATCCGGGTCGCGATGTCGCGTAGCCGCTGCGGGTCGGTGAGCATGTCGGCGGTGCGGCCGGATGGGCCGTCCAGGCCGGGCACGTCCAGGCCGGCGCGTACGGCCTGGGCGGGGTCACGGACGGCGAAGATGAAGTCCGGGGCGGTGAACCCCTTCCAGTCCCACTGGTGTTTGACGAGGTGCCACAGGTCGGGGTCGTGGCTGGGGTAGGTGCCGTTGAGCCGGTTGTAGGACGCCATCACCGCCCACGCGCCGCCGTCGGTGAGCGCGTGCCGGAACGGGGCCAGGTACAGCTCGTGCAGGGTGCGTTCGTCGACGCGCACGTCGAGGGCGTCGCCGCGGTCGGAGATGTGTCCGTCGCCGGTGCGGCCGCGTTCGTGGGTGTTGGCGACCAGGTGTTTGACCATCGCGATGACCTGTTGGCTTTGCACCCCGCGCACGTATGCGGCGCCGAGGTGTCCGGCAAGCCACGGGTCCTCCCCCATCGTTTCGGGGATCCGCCCGGCCAGCGGGGTGCGGACCAGGTCGAGGGCGGGGCCGAGCAGGACGGTGTGGCCACTGCCGCGGACTTCGGCGCCGATCGCGGCACCGTACGCGTGCGCGAGGTCGGCGTCCATGGTGGCCGCCAGGGCGAGGGTGACCGGCATGGCGGTGCCTGCGGGGATGTCGCGTACGCCGCTGGGTCCGTCGCGGTAGGCAAGCGGTGGAAGGCCGAGGTCCTGCAGGACGGTGTAGTCGGCCAGCGCCAGCGCGGTCAGCTGCTCGGCGGTCAGGGCGGTGAGCGCTGCGGTGACACGGTCGGAGAGCGGCAGGGCGGGGTCGTGCCAGGGGCGGGTGCTCATGCGGGGGTTCCTGCGGCTTCGCGGTCGTGGATGTTGGTGTTCACTGGGCGGACGGGGTCGTGGTCAGCGGGCCGGTGCGCGACCGTGAACGTGTGGGTGCCGCTGCCGACGACGGTCGGTGCCTGGCCTGGCAGGTCGACGACTGCCGTGGTTCCGGCAGGGGCGGTGACCTGCACGTGCAGGGTGCCGCCGTCGCGGTGCCAGGCCACGGCGGCGGTGCCGTGGGGGGTGAGGTGTTCGGTGCGGGCGTGGGTGAGTCCGCCGCCGGGGCGAGGTGCGATGCGCAACCTGCGGTAGCCGGGAGCGTCGGCGGCCAGGCCGGCGACCGTGCGGTGCATCCAGTCGGCGACCGCGCCGAGGGCGTAGTGGTTGAACGAGGTCATCTCACCGGGGTTGACGCTGCCGTCAGGCAGCATGCTGTCCCAGCGTTCCCAGGTGGTGGTGGCGCCCATGGTGACCGGGTACAGCCACGACGGGCAGCCGGTCTGGGTGAGCAGGTGGTAGGCGGTGTCCAGATGACCGGTGGCGGTGAGCGCGTCGCAGATCAGCGGTGTGCCGACGAAGCCGGTGGCGATGAAGTGGTCATTGTCTGCGACGAGTTCGGCCAGCCTGCGTCCGGCCCGCTTGCGCAGTCCGTCCGGCAGCAGGTCGAACATGATCGCCAGGGCGTAGGCGGTGGGTGCGTCGGAGGCCATGCGCCCGGACGCGGTGACGAACTCGGTCGTGAACGCCTGCCGGGCGGCCGCGGCCAGCTCGGCGTAGCGTCGCCGGTCCTCGGGCCGGCCGAGCAGCGCGGCGATGTCGGCCAGCAGTGCCGTGGTGTGGGTGTGGTAGGCGGAGGCGACCAGGTATGGATCGGTGCGTGCCTGGTCAGGGCGGCGCGGCGGTGCGGCGGGGTCGAGCCAGTCACCGAACTGGAAGCCGGTGTTCCACAGGTGGGCGGGGCCGGCGATCGCGGCGATCTGCTCGACCCACGCGGTCATGCTCGGGTACTGGTCGGCGAGGATCTGCAGGTCGCCGGTGCGCTGGTACAGCGTCCACGGGACCAGGACCGCGGCGTCGCCCCACGCGGCGGCCGGGGCGAGGTCGAACAGCACCGGCACCCACGGAACGTAGTGCGGCACGGTGCCGAAGCGAACCTGTTCGGCGGCCAGGTCGGCCAGCCACGAGGTGAGCAGGCCGGTGCAGTCGTACAGGTAGGTGGCGGTGGGCGCGAATGCGGCGATGTCGCCGGTCCAGCCGAGGCGCTCGTCGCGCTGCGGGCAGTCGGTGGGCAGGTCGACGAAGTTGCCGCGCATGCTCCAGACGACGTTGTCGTGCAGTCTGGTCAGCAGCGGGTCGGAGCAGTCGAACCGCCCGGCCGGGCTCATGTCGGTGTGGATGACGACGGCTTCGACGTCGACGTCGGTCTCGGCATCGATCTGGGCGTAACGGAATCCGTGGATGGTGAACCGGGGTTCCCATTCTTGGACGTCGTCGCGGTCGGCGAGCACGTATTCGTCGACTGACGGGGCGTTGCGCAGGGGGCGGGTGCACAGTTCGCCGTGTTCGAGGACTTCGGCGTGCCGCAGCCGGATGACCTGCCCGGCGTTTCCTCGGACCCGGATGCGCAGCCGGCCGGAGATGTTCTGCCCGAAGTCGATGATGCGCCGCCCGGATGGTGAGGTGAGCTCGGCGACGGGGTTGAGGGTCTGGATGCGGCGCACCGGCGGCCCGACGGGAGCGGTCAGCCGCGTCAGGTCGAGTTCCTGTTCGGTCACCCCTGCCCAGGTGCGGTCGTCGAAGCCTGGCGATGACCAGCCGCGGTGTTCGTTTCGGGCGTCGTGGCGTTCGCCTTCGTACAGGCCGGTGGCGGTGATGGGGCTGGTGGTGCTGCGCCAGTTCCGGTCGGTGGCCACGACGGTGGTGGTGCCGTCGGGGTGGTGCAGTTCGAGTTGGGCCAGCAGCGCGGTGCGGGTGCCGTAGTGGTCGCGGGTGCCGCCGTTGAATCCGACCAGTCCCCGGTACCAGCCGTCGGCAAGCCACGCCCCGATCGTGTTGGCGCCATCGTGGAGCAGGTCGGTGACGTCGAAGGTCTGGTAGCGCAGCCGGTCGGGGTAGCTGGTCCAGCCCGGGGCCAGGACGTGGTCGCCGGCCCGCCGGCCGTTGATCTCCATTTCGTAGAGGCCGTGGGCGGTGGCGTACAGCCGGGCGGCGGTCACCGGTGCGGTGGCGGTGAAGTCGCGGCGCAGCAGCATCGCCGGACGCGGCAGCGGCCCTGCCGCGTCCGGGTGCGGGCTGATCGCCGTGGCCTGCCAGTCGTGCGGGTGCAGTAGTCCGGTCTCGATGACGGCTGGTGTGCTCCACTCCGACGGGTCGGGTCTGTCTGCGGACCAGGCCCGGACCCGTACGTGGCGGCGCTGCCGGGAGGTCAGCGGCGGCGCGGGCCAGGGTCGCAGGCTGCTGTCGGTGTCGTCGATGCGGCCGGTGGTGTACGGCTGCAGTCCGCCGTCGACGGCGATCTCGTAGGCGACCTGGTCGGTGCTGGTGTGCCAGGACAGCCGCGGCGTGGTGCGGTGAGTCCCGAGCGCTTCGCCGAGGTGCTCGAAGCGCAGGTGGTGCGTGTGCATGTCAGCCCTTCACCGATCCGGCCGTCAGGCCCTTCATGACCTTCTGGTTGAGGGCCAGGTACAGCAGCAGGGTCGGTACTACGGTCAGGCAGATGGAGGCGAAGGTGGGTCCCCACTGGCGCTGGCCGTACTGGCCGACGAAGTTGAGCAGGCCGGTCTGCACGGTGCGCAGGCTGTCGTCGCTGATGAATGTCAGTGACAGCAGCAGGTCGTTCCAGATGAAGAAGAACTGCACCAGGGCGATGGTGAGGATGGCGTTGCGGACCATGGGCAGCACGACGGTGGCGAAGGTCCGGAAGATGCCGGCGCCGTCGAGGAACGACGCTTCCAGGACCTCGGGTGGGATGGCGCGGAAGTACCCGGCCATGAGGAACACCGTCAGCGGCAGCCCGAACGCGGTGTAGGTGATGATCAGCGACCACAGCGAGTTGATGAGCTGGGCTTTGAAGTAGATGGTGAACAGCGGCAGCAGCACCATCTGCATCGGGACCATGATCCCGCCGAGGAACGCCAGCAGGACGGTGTTGCGCCCGCGCCAGACCATGACCTGCAGTGCGAATCCGGCGGCAACGCCGAACACGATGATCGCGGCCAGGGACGGGACAGTGGCCAGCAGGCTGTTGCGCAGGTAGCCGGACATGTTGCCGGTCGTCCACGCTTCGCTGTAGTTGGCCCAGTCGAAGCCTTCGGGTAGCGCCCAGACGGGTTTGAGGGAGAATTCGTCTTCCCGCTTGAGCGAGGACAGCATGAGCCAGACGAGCGGGTAGATCTCGATGACCAGCAGCAGCGCGACCGCGGCGCGCAGCGGTGTGCGGCGCAGCGTCTGCCCGAGGCTGAAGCGGCGCGGCCGGGGTTCGCGCTCGGGGGTTTCGGGGCGGGCGGCGTGCGCGGGCCGGGTTGCGGTGTGCGTGCTCATCGGTTCTGGTCCTTGCGCGAGTAGCGGAAGATCATCAGGGTGACGAGGAGGCTGAGCAGGGTCAGCTGCATGGCGATGGTGGAGCCGTAGCCGTAGTCGCCGAAGCTGAACGCGGTCTTGTACATGTACAGCGTCAGCGGGCTGGTGGTGTCGCCCGGCCCGCCGCCGGTCAGCGCCATGATCGAGTCGAAGACTTTGAGGGTGCCGTTGATGCTGAAGATCACTGACGAGAGCAGGATCGGTGTGAGCATCGGCAGGATGATGTGCCGGACCAGCCGCCAGCCCTGCGCGCCGTCCAGGCGGGCGCCTTCGACGATGTCGTCGGGGATGTCGACCAGCCCGGCGTAGAGCAGCACGGCGTAGAAGCCCATGGACCGCCACACGTCCATGAGGACCAGGACGATGAACGCGCTGCCGGAGTCGGCGAACCAGTCGCGGTCGCCGGACAGGCCCAGCATCGAGGCGATGGAGTTGACCAGGCCGGGCTGCGGGGCGACGGCGAACAGCTTGGTGAACATGGCAGCGACTGCGACCGTCGGCAGGACGACGGGGAAGAACGCCAGGGTGCGCACGAGCGCGGAGGCGCGCTTGAGGTAGAAGGTGTACAGCAGGGCCAGCAGCAGCCCGAATCCGACCTGCCCGATGGTGACGGCTGCGCCGTACTTGACGGTGAACCACGTCGAGTCCCAGAACGCCTGGTCGTCGAGCAGCTGCCGGTAGTTGTCCAGTCCGGTGTATGTGAACCCGCCGATGACGCTGCCGTCGAAGAAGGTGTAGCCCAGCGACCACACGATCGGGACGATCATGACGAGGGTGTAGACGAGCAGTGCGGGTCCGACGAACACGGCGATCGCCCGCTTGTCCCCGAGCATCGAGCGCACGGGAGTCCTCCTACGGATGGGGTGGTGGGACTTTGTGGGTGGGGCTGCCGCACCGGGTGCGGCAGCCCCGGGGCGGGTCAGCCCTGGTCGATGGCCTTCTGCAGGGTGCTCATGTAGTCGGCGGGCGACATGTCGCCGGTGACCAGTCGGGTCACGTTCTTGGTGGCGGTGTCGGTGGCCTTGGTGGTGAACTGGGCCTCGAACCACAGCAGCGGCTGCTTGGTGGCGCCGATCTGGGCGACGACGCCCTTGGTCAGGGCGCCGGCGTCGGCGGGCGGGTTGGCCGTGAAGCCGCTTACCAGCCCGATCTCGGCCAGGGCCCGGTCGCCGTAGTTGGTCACGATGTACTTGAGCCAGGCGCCGACTTCGGCGTTGTAGGCCTTCTTCGACACGACGGTGGTCAGGCCGGCGTTCATCGGGGTCTGGTCGGCGGTGCCGGCGCCGCCGGCGACGGTCGGGAACGGCAGGAACCCGATGTTGTCGGCGCCGATCTTGTTGGTCTGCGGGTTGCCGAAGTCACGCACCGCCCAGCTGCCCATGTAGAACATCGCGGCCTTGCCCTGCAGGAACAGGTCCTGGGCGGTGGCGTAGTCGAGGCTGCCGACGCCCTTGCCGAAGTAGCCCTTGGTGCCCAGGTCGGCCACCGCCTGCGCGGCGGCGACGTACTGCGGGTCGGTGAGCTTGGCCTTGCCGTCCTTGATGTCGGCCAGGGCGTTGGGGCCGACGGTGCGGAACAGGTGGTTGCCGATCAGGCGGGTCAGCGGCCAGCCCTGCTGCCCGGACGCGGCGAACGGCTGCACGCCCTTGGCCTGCAGCGCCGCAGCGGCGGCGGACAGCTGGTCCCAGGTGGTGGGGGCGGTGATGCCGTTGTCGGCGAACAGCTTCTTGTTGTACCAGATGCCTTCGATGTTCAGTTCGAGCGGCAGGCCGAGCAGCTTGCCGCCCTGGGTCTTCTTGACCAGCTCGACGGCGGCGGGGTTGAGCTTGTCGAAGACGCCGAGGTCCTTGAGGGTCGCCTCGAGGTCGAGGATCTGCCCGGCGTCGTACATCTGCTGCAGCAACTCGTTGCTGTTGGGGGCGTTGAAGATGGTGGGCAGGTTGTTCTGGCTGGCCAGCAGCTGCAGCTTCTGGTCCAGGTCGGCCTGCGGGGCGACCTCGACCTTCAGGGTGGTGCCGGGCTTGGTCTTGGCGTAGTCGTCGGTGAGCTTGCCGAACACCAGCGGCCAGCCCTCGGTGGGCTGCTGCACGGAGTAGTACTTGACCTCCAGCGGGCCGGTGGCGGCTGCGGGGTCGTCGGTGCCGGAGCTGCACGCGGCCAGGGCGAGCATGGCCGCCGCGGCGATCGCGACGCTGCGAAGCTTCACGCTGTTCTCCTCGAATGCGGGTGGGATGTGATGTGGTGTCGCCGGCCGAGCGCCGGCGAGGCAATGTGCTTTGTTGCGGTGGTGTGGCATACCGGTTTCGGCTGTGTCCGAAATGATGGTCGGCGGCCTGACCTGGGGCGTAGCCCGCAATGAACCGCCTGTAGCACGAAATTGACCTGTCGTGCGGTCAGCTCGTGCCGGTGAGTTCCCGCAGGAGCGGGTGGCCGTGCGGGCGTGGCGCGGTCAGCTGCTGGTGGGTGCGCAGCCGGCCGCTGTCGTGCCGGAACCGCTCCCGGTAGGCGCTGGCGGGCAGGCCGAAGTGGGCTTTGAAGCGACGGGCGAAGTAGTTCTGGTCCGGCCAGCCGATCGTGTCGGCGATGTGGCTGATCGGGTCGTCGGTGTACAGCAGCATCGCGGCGGCGTGCTCGACGCGCTGCCGCGACAGGTACGCCATCGGCGGCAGGCCGGTGGCGGCTTTGAACAGCCGCACCAGGTAGCCGGGGGCCAGGTGCAGTGCTTCGGCCAGCTCGTCGAGGGTCCACCGGTGGGCGATGTCCTGCTCGAGCAGCCGCATGGCCTGGATGACCGCCGGGTGGGTGGGCCCGGTCGGTTCGTAGCCCGATCCGGTGGTGTCGACGACGGCTCGGGCCAGCGCACCCAGGACCAGCGCCAGCCGGGCGAGGGTGTCGGCGCGGTAGCGGTCGGCGGGCCTGGCCCGCAGTTCGTCGAGTGCCTGCAGGTGCTGCAGACACTCCTCGAGCACCGCGGGGGGCAGGGTGGCGGCGAGGATGCCGCGGCGCTGCTGGGCGTGGGGTCCGGTCCACAGCAGGTAGCTCAGGAGCGGGTCGTGGCGCATCCAGCCGAGTTCGTTGCGCAGGATCTCCATGCTGATGCAGCAGTTGACCAGGTCGAGCTGGTGGCAGTCTTCGTAGCCGTGCCAGACGCCGGGGCGCAGCAGCACCACGTCGCCGCGGTGCATCGTGTGGCGTCCGGTGGCTGCGTGGTGGGTGCCGTGTCCGGCGACGGCGAACGCGATCTCCATGAAGCTGTGGGTGTGGACGCCGAAGTCGCCGTCGTGCCGGTATCCGCCGGCGTAGATCAGCGACCCGTCGGCGAAGTACATGCGGTTGTCGGTGTTGCCGACGGGGTGGCCTTCGAGCCGGTCGGGAAGGGTCGCGGTCATGCGGCCTGCCGGGTGAAGCGGTCGCTGATCCAGTCGGCGATGTAGGTGCTGACCAGTGGCAGGTTGTCCAGGCCGATGTGCTCGTTGCCGCCGTCGCGGGCGGTGTACACGGTCAGGTGCCGGTCGGGGCTGTTGACGGCCTGGTCGTAGGACTGGTGGGCGTATTCGAGGGGGATCTGGCGGTCGTTCTCGCCGTGCACGACCAGGAACGGGACGGTGATCTTGTCGACGACGCCGTCGAGGGTTACCTGCTGCGCGGTAGAGATGAAGTCGTCGATGGTTTGGCTGCCCCAGACCCACATGACGTGGTCCCAGTAGTGCGGGACGGGGTGTTCGCCTTCGCGCTGCAGGCGCCGTTGCTGCATCTGGCCCCAGTTGTGGTTGGCGCCCCAGGCCACGCACAGGCTGAACCGCGGCTCGAACGCCGCTGCGCGCGGGGCGTAGTAGCCGCCCAGCGACCAGCCCACGACGCCGATACGCGCCGGGTCGACCTCACCGGTGGCCAGCAGCCAGTCGACGCAGGCGCCCGCGGGCCGTTCGGTGTCGGCGACGGCGGTCACGCCGCGCAGGCGCAGGGCCTCGCCGGTGCCGGGGCCGTCGACCATGAGAGTGGAGATGCCGCGGGCGGCCAGCTCATGGCCGAACCCGGACTGGTACATCATCTCCTTGGTGCTGTCCAAACCGTTCCACAGCACGATGCACGGTGCAGGCCCGTCGACGCCCGCAGCCTTCACGTAGTAGGCGGGCAGGGACCCGTCGCCGTAGTGGATCTCCACGCGGGTGCAGTTGTCGCGGCCGATGGCAGTGGCGCGGGCGAACAGATCCAGGGCACGTTCGTAGGCCTTCTGCCGGGGAGCCCAGTGCCGGCTCTGCAGCCGTTCGGCGACCTGCACGTACAGAGCGGCGCGGTGCAGTTTCTGGCCGGCGCTGCGCCACCAGCCGCGGACCTGGTCCTGCCCGGCGAGTTCTTCCAGACGGTCGGCCACCGCGGTCCAGGAGGCGAAGAACTCCTCGGTACCGGCGTCGGCGCCGCGGGCCGCGGCTTCCCGTAGCGGCCGGCAGGCCCGGTCGACCTCGTCGATCAGCGCGCCGCTGTTGAGCGCGCCGATGACAGCGAGGTTCCACACGTAGTTGCCGGGAAAGTACTCGAACACGTCAGGCTCCTTGATCAGCCGGGTGGGTGGGGTGGTGCGCGGGCCGGCGGCGCGACGGTGTCCGCGCGGCGGGGATCGGGTGCGGGTCGCGGCCCGCCACGACGCGGTTGGCGATGGTGCCGATGCCGTCGACGGTCATCGACACGACGTCGCCGGGCCGCAACGGCGGCGGATCGGCGGTGCCGCTGCGGCCCCACAGTTCGGCCAGGCAGCCGCCGTTGCCGCACGTGCCCGAGCCGAGCACGTCACCGGACCGGACCTGCGTGCCGCGGGAGGCGTAGGCGACCAGGGCCTCGAACGGCCAGCCCATGTTCGACAGCAGGTCCACGCCGACGGTGCGGCCGTTGACGGCCACGCTCATACCGAGCGCCAGATGCCCGTCGGGGTCGCGCCACGGGTCGAGCTCGTCGGCGGTGACCAGCCACGGCCCGAGAGTGGTCGCGAAATCCTTGCCCTTGGCCGGGCCGAGCTGCACCTGCATCTCAGCGCGCTGCAGGTCGCGGGCCGACCAGTCGTTGAAGATCGTGTACCCGAAGATGTGGTCACGGGCCTGTTCGACCGTCAGGTCCGCGCCCGGTCTGCCGATGACCGCGGCGACTTCGAGTTCGAAGTCCAGGACCTGGCAGCCGGGAGGCACGGCGACATCGTCGTGGGCGCCGATCATCGCGTAGGGGTTGGTGAAGTAGAACGTCGGCGCGGCATACCACTGCTGCGGCACAGTGGCCGTGCCGCCGACAGACCGGACGACTCCTTCGACGTGCTCCTCGAACGCGACGAAGTCCCGGACCGTCGGTGGTTGCAGCGGCGGCAGCAGCCGCACCTCCGCGACGGGGATCTGCGGCCCGGCCGTGTCGGCGGGGTGGCCGGCGACTACGTCGGCGACGGTGAGGCCGCCGGCCAGCGGCTGGATCAGCTCGCCGACGACGACACCGGCTTTGACCTCGCCGCGGTGGCCGAAGGTGGCGAGTTTCATGCCGGAGTGCTGACCAATGCGGCGATGCGGCCCATCAGCGCGGGCACGTCGGCGTCGCGGCGGCCTTCCAGCAGCCACTGCCCCAGCTTCAGCGATGCGGCGACTACCTGTCCGGCGCGGTCGTGGCGGCGGTCCATGAACGATTCCCACAACCGGTCGTCGACCCGATCGGCGGCGACCAGGAGTTCGGCCAGCACAGCGGCGTCTTCCAGAGCCATAGCGGCGCCCTGAGCCAGGGTCGGCGGGCAGGCGTGGGCGGCGTCGCCGATGAGCACGACCCGGCCGCGGTGCCAGGGCCGGTCCAGCAGATGGGCCTCGAACCAGGTGTAGTTGACCTGGTCCGGGTCGGTGAGCCGGTCGCGGATCGCATCGAAGGGCCCGTGGTAGGCCGACGCCAGTTCCAGCATCGTGTCCAGGCGCTGCTGCGCCGACAGGCCGCTGCGGTCCTGGGCCTTTTCCACGATGTAGGCGTAGAGGCTGTCCGGGCCGGTCGGGCAGTACCCGGCGATGTAGCTGGGGCCGCCATAGAACAGGTCGGTTCGGGTGACCTGCTGCGGGCGCGGGGTGAACGACCGCCAGATGCCCATCCCGGTGGGTTCGGGCTTCAGGTCGATGCCGAGCAGGGACCGGGTGTGCGAGCGCAGCCCGTCGGCGCCGACGACCAGGTCGTAGCGACCCATGGCGCCGCCGGTCAACACGACGTCAACGCCGTCGTCATCGCTGGTCAACTGCTCGACGCTCGTCGCGGGCAGGATCCGTACTCCGGCTTGCCGGGCCCGGTCGTGCATGATCCGGGCCAGGTCGGGCCGGTACATGCCGACGGTCGCGGGCAGGTCACTTCCGCCGGTACGGTGGTCGGGCAGCTCGGCCAGCAGGGTGCCGTGCGGGTCGGGTGCACGCAGCCCGAGGGTGTCGAAGGCGTACCCGAACGCTTGGACCTGAGTCCAGACGCCGAGCTGGCGCAGCACCCGCAGCGCGTTGCCCTGCAAGGTGATGCCGGAGCCGAGCGCTGCGGCATCGGGTTTGATCTCGGCGAGGTCGACGGTGACGCCACCGTCGGCAAGCAGGATCGCGGTTGCGGCGCCGGCCAGGCCGCCACCGACAACCAGGACATGGTTCACTGCGGGCATCGTTGCCTCATTTCACGGCGATGGGGTTGACGGGGGCGCCCACAGCTCCGGTGACGGGGATGGGGGCGGCGGTGAGCCAGAAGTCGTAGACACCGTCGGCGGCGCAGTCGTCGGCAAGGGCGTCGAGATCCCACATCTCGCCGATGAACAGGCCCATGTGCGGGATGGCCACCTGGTGCAGGGGCTGGAACGCTTCGTCGAACTCGTTGGGCCGCACCTCGAAGCCCCACGTGTCGGTGGCGATCGCGGCGATCTCACGGCCGTACAGCCAGCCGGCGGTCGTGAACGACAGGCCCGGGGCCGGGCCGCCGGCGTACTCGCCCCAGCCGTCGCGGCGGGCGCGGGTCAGCTGCCCGGTCCGTACGACGACGATGTCGCCGCTGCCGACCTGCGAGCTGGGGCCTTGGGCGGCGATGGTGGCGTTGAGGTGCGCGGTGGTGATCGCGAACCCGTCGGGCAGTTCGCCGCCGCCGACGGCACGGCCGACGTCGAGCAGCACTGCTCGTCCGGCGATGACGGCAGCGACGGTTTCGATACCGGTGACCTGGTCGCCTGCGGAGGTGACGACGTCGCAGGCGCGGCGGCCGTTGTAGGCCATTCCATGGTCGAAGATGTGCCCGAGCCCGTCCCACTGGGTCGAGCACTGCAGCGGCATGAACACCACGTCGTCGGCGCCGCCGAGCCCATGCGGGAAGCCCTGGCCGCGTTCGGCGTCCAAGCCGGTGTCGAGCATGGTGTGCACCGGGTTGGTCCGCCGACGCCAGCCGCGCTGGGGCCCGTCGGTGTCGAACCGCTGCGCCAGGGAGAACGACACACCGCGGCGTACCAGCGCTGCGCCCTGCCGGCGTTTAGCCTCGGTCAAGAAGTTCATCGTGCCGAGCACATCGTGCTCGCCCCATCGGCCGCGGTTGGAGTACGCCTGCGCGGCTGCGGCGATGGCACCGGCAGGATCGGCGCGGTCCGGCATGGGCGGCGTCGCTGTTTCCATGAGGTTCCCTGCTGGTGACGGCGGTGTGACTTGACACACTCTGCGGGCCGCCGCACTATCCGGGAAGGCGATTGTGCCTATGGCCGTTATTCGCGACACGGATGGAAGGGCTGGTCGGGTGCCCCGCAACGCGGACCTGAACCTGCTGCTGCCGCTGCAGGCGCTGCTGGCCGAACGCAGCGTCACGCGCGCCGCAGAGCGCCTCGGCCTCAGCCAGCCGGCCACCAGCGCGGCTTTGGCGAAACTGCGCCGCCACTTCGGCGACGACCTGCTGATCCGCGTGGGCAACAGCTACCAGCTCACCCCGCTAGCCGTACAGCTGTATGAACGCGTCACCACCGCCGTGGCCGCCACCGATCGGGTGTTCGCCAGCGAACCCGATTTCGACCCGGCCACCTCCGACCGGCAGTTCACCGTCCTGATGTCCGACTACGCCCTGTCGATCCTCGGCCCTGCGGTCTCCGCGCTGCTCGACACCCTGGCCCCGAAGGTGAGGCTGTACGTCCAGCCCACCACCCGAGAGAACGTCGACGCTGCGCATGAAACGCTGCGTACCACCGACCTGCTGGTTCTCCCCCACGGCTTCGTCACTGACCTGCCCCACCAGGACCTGTACTCCGACGAGTGGATGTGCCTGGTCAGCGCCGACAACCCCAACGTCGGCGATTCCCTGAGCCTCGACCAGCTTGCCGCGATGCCGTGGGTGCTGACGTATCACCGCGGCACCGCCTTCACCACCGCAGCCCACGAGTTGCGCCGGCTCGGCGTCGAGCTCGACGTGCGGATGGTCGCCGAGAGCTACGCCCTGCTCCCCGCCATGATCATCGGTACTCGGCGGGTGGCTCTCGTCCAACGTCAGCTCGGACTGCAGCTCAGCACCACAGGTCAGGTCCGGGCCGTACCGTGCCCGTTCGAAGCCGCACCGCTGATCGAGGCGATGTGGTGGCACCCCATGCACGACAGCGACGCAGGCCACCAGTGGCTACGCCAGCGCTTCGCCGAAGCGGCACACCTCGTCCAGCACTGAGTTTCCAGGCATCCATGGCACGGATAGGCGCTATCGGCACATTCGCCTTCCCCGCCGCAGCCCCATCGGCCGACAGTGGGCTTCCGCCCCGCCGCCCGAGGAGGCCCCGTGACCCGACGACTCATCACCCACCTGCGCCACGTCGACCTGGCCGTACCCGACTTCGCCCGCCAACAGGCGTTCTACACCGCCATGTGGGGTCTGACCGAGGTCGCCGCCGACACCGGCATCACGTTCCTGGCCGCCGAGGGCTCACCCGAGCAGTACGTCGTGCGCATCCGCCAAGCCGCTGACAAGCGCCTGGACCTGATCGCCTTCGGCGCGGCCACCCCCGCCGACGTCGACACCCTCGCCGGCCGCCTCGCCCACGACGGCGTCGCCCTCATCACCGAGCCCGCCGCCATGGACACCCCCGGCGGCGGTTACGGCTTCCGGTTCTTCGACATCGATGGACGCACGGTCGAGATCTCCGCCGACGTGCAGACCCGCACCCACCGCCGCGTCGAGCAACGCGAGTCCATCCCGGTCCGGCTGTCGCACGTCGTGGTCAACTCCCCCGACCCGACCGCGACCGTCGCGTTCTACGACAAGCATCTCGCGTTCGCGCTGTCCGACACCCTCACCCACCCACATCTCGGCGACGTCATGTGGTTCATGCGCTGCAACACCTGGCACCACAGCCTGGCGATCGCCCGCGGCCCGCACGTCGCCCTGCACCACGCGTCGTTCGAGCTGCGCGGCATCGACGAGTTCATGCGCGGATCCGGACGGCTGCTGCGCGCCGGTGTCGAGAAGGTCTGGGGACCCGGGCGCCACACCGCCGGCGACAACACCTTCAGCTACTTCATCGACCCGCACGGCAACACCGTCGAGTACACCACCGAACTCGAACAGCTCGACGAAGACACCTGGCACCCCCACCTGTACGACTTCAGCGACCCGTCCGTAGCCGATCAGTGGGGCACCGCCAACCCCATGAACGAGTTCGTCGCCAAGCAGTCGTTCAACGACCCCGACCGAGGCCTCTTCATCGCGCCGCCTTGCTGACCGGCGAACAGCCACACGATCTGGATCACAGCGCCGAACCATCCGGTCGAGTACAGGGCTCCATCAACGCTGTACACGTTAGAGAGTGCGAAGACAGACGTTCCCAGTCCGGGGAAGAGGGAGGCGAGCGCTATCCGATGTCCCTGCCACCGTCGGTCGGCGCAAGGCGTGCCCGGTCTTGGCCGTGGTCAGCGGTGAGTTGGTGGGCTTGTCTTCGCGCCCAGAGCCTTTCGACGTGCACGCCATGCCAGCCGTCGGGCATGACGACGCGGTGACGCGGCCAGGTGTCCGGGTCTCCTGGGCCGACTTGCAGGCCGGTGAGGCCGTAGAGGCAACTGGTGAGGAAGCCTGCGAGGTTGGCGGTGAACGGTCCGGCCTTCGGCTGTTCGGGAAAAACGTCGGGGGCGTATTCCAGGGTGATGCGGAACGGGTCGGTGACGAAGTCGGCGTAGCCGCGCTCGAACATCTCCAGCGCCGCGCCGCGGTCGCCCAGCCGGGCCCCGTACACGCCCAGAAGCGCCGACAGCATCGGCGCCCCAGCGTATTTGTCGCCGAGGTCGAGGTAGTAACGCAGGGTCGCCTCGGCCACTTTCGGGTCCGGCTCCCAGCCCAACGGGAACAGCGCCGCAGCCGCCTCCGGCGTTTCGCCCTTCTCCTGGTCGGGGTGGTAGCCGTCATGGTTGGCGATCACGTCGCTGTCCTCGATCATGGGGATGAGGAGATGGTCGGCAATTTCACGCCAGTGGCTGGGCACGTGCTCGTGCAGTGCCTGGCCGAGGGCGGCTGCTTCGCGTAGGGCGAGGATCGCGGCGATGTTGGTGAAGGCGTCGTTGTTGTGCGGGGTGGCGGTCTCGGCGATGCCGGTGACGCGGCGGATCTCGTAGCCGCGGTCGCTGCGCTCGACCCGGCTGCTCACCCACTGCGCCACCCCGGACATCACGGGCCACGCGTGGTGGCGGGCGAAGCCCATGTCGCCTGTGGCGTGCACGTAGCGGGCGAACGCCAGGGCGATGTCGGGTCCGACGTGGTGTTCCAGCGAGGTCGCCGCGCCGATGCCCGGGCCGGCTTCGGCGCCGGTGCTGATGCTGCTTTCCCAGGGGAACTGCAGCCCGCGGTAGCCGTTCAGCGCGGCGTTGGCCGCGGCGGTGTCGGCTCGCACAGCGCGGTAGCGCAGGATCGTGGAGGCGGCTTCGGGGTAGGTCAGCAGCAGCGGCGGGACCGCGAACGCCTCGATGTCCCACATAACGTGGCCGCGGTAGTAGTGGTAGTCCGGCCAGTACGCCAGCCCGAAGATCGATGTGCTGGCCGGCGAGGATGGATGCACGGAGCTGTGCAGGTAGTAGAACGCCGCGTCGGCCATCGCCTGCCAGCGGGTGGGAGCGCCGTCCAGGACGATCCGGCCCTGCCACAGCTGGTCCCAGGCCTGGCGGTTCAGTTTGCGCAGGGTGTCGAAGCCGCGGATCTGCGCGCCGCGCAACAGCCGCCCGGCCTGCAGGTGCGGCTGCGAATGCAGCGTTTCAGCGACCAGGCTGGATATCTGTCGTAGCCGGTAGGAGGTCTTGGGCCGGGCGGTGAAGGTGTAGTCGGTGCGCAGCGCGGCCACGGGGCTGCGTTCGAGGTCGCGGCGCACGTCGTCGGTGCCGTCGAAGGAGGTCAGGTACGCCGCGCCGCAGCTGCTCAGCTGCCCGTAGCTGCGCCAGCGCAGCATCCCGTCGCAGCCGTCAGCGATCGTCTCGACTTCGCCCAGATGCCGGTCGGCCCACTCCCCCGCCACGCCCGCCGGGTCGATCCCCGCCGAGATGGTGATCTCGCACGGGCGCTCGGCCCGCAGGTGCGTCTCCTGCAGGATCAGCGTCGGATGGGTACGGCTGCAGAACGTCGTGACCTGCACATGCACGGGATGATCGCCGGGATCGAACACGAAACGGCTGTGCAGTTCTCCGCATGCGAAGTCGTAGCGCTGGCCGACGAAGGTGGCACGTTCGGGGGCGTAGTCCAGTGACTTGCCGTCCACCCGGATGTCACCGGAGAGCGGGTACGGGGCGCGGGCGAAGGTCTCCACCGCCGCGGCCGGATCCACCCCGTCGAACCCGCTGACGATGGCCACACCGTTCAGATAGGGAATGTGGCGCACCCGCAGCCCGACAAGCCCGTTGGACAGATACGGCGGAAGATCCCCGGCTCGCCACGTGTCGATCGGATCAGGGCTGATGGGATCACTGGCCATAGCGCGCAAATACCCTGAACTCGACTTTTCGAATCTCGCCGAGACTCACGGTAGGCCGGCTCGTTCGTAACCGTGTGGTGCCGCAACCGCGGCTGGCACCCGGCTGGTGCTTGGGACCGGGGGTGCCGGCTCTTCGGCGGCGGCGTCGCGGGCGATGCCGTAGGCCAGCTGCAGGAAATCGGAGCCCGCGACCGCTGACAACGCCGTGGCGACCAGACGGGTGAAGCGAGGCGCCAACACCAGACCGGCGGTCAGGGTGGTCGCGGTCCACACCGACACGCAGAACGGGCAGCTGACAAGTTCACCCACGGCATGTCTGACCTGCCCGCCGTCCTCGTGGACCTGCTCGCAGACCTCACCCTCTCCGGCAGGTTTCTCGTAGCGCGTGAACGGCGCTCGCAGCGGGCTTGTCACGGCGTCCTTCGTGATCAGCCTGCTCGCTTTGTGCGTGGCGACCGCGAGCAGGGCGACATCGCCCAGGGTGGGCTCGGGAAGCCGCCGGCCGGTGGCGCGCACGAACACAGTCAGGCCCGCGACAACGCTGCCGTAGGCCGCCAGCAGGGTCAGATAGCCTCTGAGGGGCCGGCGGTGTCCGGCTGCATAGTCATCGCGTAGTTCTTCGAGTTGCCTGGACATGAAACCTCCTCTGGTGCTGCCGCGGGCGACTGTCGACGCGACGGAAGCCGGTTGGCGGTCTACTAGACGCTGACGGGACAAGGTGGCACCGGCCCGCTACTGCATCACGGACCGCGGAAGACTCGTTGGCACAGCGGTCGTCACGGACCAGTGCTCGACGATCATGGCCAGGTCGAGGCGGTAGAGGTCGTAGAACACTGCGGGCTCGTCGTGCACGCCGCCCGTGCACACGGTCAGCACGAATTCGCCTTCGGCGACGGTCAGCAGGCGGTTGTGGTAGCACATGAGCCGGTTGGCCAGCACTGCGCACAGAGGAGCAATGCCGTCACCCAGTCCCGGCGCGTGGTGGGCAAGATCGGTGACGATGAATCGGCTGATGTGCGGCAGGTTCCCGCCGATCAGCACGTTGTCGGTGTAGTAGTCGACCAGTCGGCGGCTGAGCCGGGTCTGCTCGGGATGTTCCGCGTGGTCGGGCGCGTCCGTTTGCGTCGGCAGGCCGATCGCGGGTTGTAGAGCCAACCAGCGTTCGGCGACTTCATCGCCGCACAGTCTGATGATTTCGAACCCGGTGAAGTCCCCGCTCGCGGCGTGGCCAGGAAAATCGGCGTGGATTACCACCATGTCGTCGGCGGCTATCATCCGACGGCACCGCCCGCTGCTTTGTAGACCGAGAGCGCGTAAGCGTTGGTACGCGTCGCAGTCGACCCGGCTCCTCGTATCAGTGACCAAGTCAAGCATGATCAGTCCTCGACACTTGGCGACAAGATCATTAGGAGTACCCGGCCCGTACCCTCGCCAAACAGACGGTGTTCACCTCCGCCCTGCCCTTGGGCGGGCCCCGCCGGACGCCAAGGCCGCGGGCAGTGAACAGCTCGCTATGGTCAAGCGCTCGACGGCATCGCGAACTTCAAGAACAAAACCGTGACGAGATCTGTGCCGTTGTCTCTGCATGAGCACCAAGTGGGAGGCGCAGCACCGACCAGTACTGGTTCGGGTGGTCACTGCGCAGACAGCGGAGTCTGCGGCATCGACGTCATCGGCATTGCTACCGCCTTGCGGTTGAGCCCCCAGCAGGTCCATGAGTCGCTCGGCGCGCTCAACGACGGGGGGGTGATCGCGGTACACCACCGGCTCGACGCCGCGGGGGCGGCGATCACCGAGGTGTCATCGGTGTCCCCGATGGCGAGGACCATTCATGGTGCCGCCGGCAGGCAGGCTCCCGAAGCGTCGCGGGCGAACTCGTCCGGACACCCGCCCGGGGACATATTCGAAGAGGTCGTGCTACGCGCCACCACAGGTCCCTGATACCTGCCAGCCCACTTTCACGCGGGCCTGCCCGATCGCCCCCTATCCCGCCGCTGTGACCCGCCCCCTCCCAGACCCAGCCGCCTTGCCGCCGCTCGCCACCTTCGGGCCGTGGACTCGCACGTATTTGATCTTCAATTTTGCGTGATCAGGTTGTTTGGGCAGGTCATGCGGGAGGAACAGAACAAGAAAGGATCCGTGCGAGAAAGGAACCCAGCCTGATCGGCGTCTCGCCGGCCATCCACCAGCACGACAACGGGGGTACGAGATGAGCGTGGACGTTCAACGCAGCCAGAACGGCAGCATGCAGATCGAAGACAAGGTGCAGACCTTACAGAAGGAGCAGGCCGTTCAAGCGGCGACTCAGGCCGGAGAGCAGGCCACTCAAGCTGCCGCGCAAGCCGGGGCCCAGGCCACTCAGGCTGCGGCACAGGCGGGCCAAGCGGCGACGATGGGAGCCTCGATCACCGGACTGGCCGCCGCGGTGGCCTCCGGCGCAGCCGGGCTGATCATCGGAATCTTCCTGGGCATGTCGATCGCCCGGGGACGCAGCGAGAACTGGCGGTAAGCACGGCCGGTCACACCATAGCCACCGGCCGCCGACCTGGATTGGCATGAGGGACGGGGCGTCGGCCAGAGCATCTCGTCGGCGCCCCGTTGGTCCGTTGCCGTCAGCGGCCTGCTACCGCCGCGCCTGGAGCGACCACGGCTACCCAAGTCATGCGTCGTTTCGACCACGCCAGAATCTTCGTGTCCACCGCCGGCACCTATATGCCGCCCGTGTGTCCTACTGCTCGGCCAGGCAAAACGACATCCTGCTGATGATCAATCCGGGCCGGCGATCTGGCCGGGTTCAGCGCGTCGATGATCTGGCCGGGTTCAGCGCGTCGATGATCCGACCGGGCGACGCACCCCGATCGAAATTCGTTTGCTCTATCTGACACAGATCGGCGGCCGTAGCAATCCTGCCGGTGTCGCCCGGGTAGGCGGATTGGTCACTGGTCCTGATGGCTATCGGCGGGGTGGTCCACAGCGTCGGCGCCGCCCTGGTCGCCTACGCCGCCCTGACCCCGTCCGGGCCGTCTTCGGCCACCACGAGATCTTCCATGCCTGCACGCTGATCGCCGCTATGCCATCACGTCGCCATCTCTCGCCGTCTTCGCCAGCCCAGCACACCCCGCCAACGCGCCGCGAGAGCCCCCTCCAGGTCAGCGGCTCGACAGCTCGGGAATGCTGGACAAGTCGGTGGTGATGGTATGGGCGACCTCGCCCAGGCGCAGGTTGTTGCTCCGGCAGTAGGCGCGGATCAGGGTGAAGGCCTCGTCCACGCTGACGCCGCGTGCCTGCGCGATGGCTCCCTTGGCCTGCTCGATGACGATGCGGCTGTTCAGCGCGCCCTGCAGCTGCTCACCGAGGCGCTCTCCGCGGATGATGGCCCGCTCCTGCAGCAGACCGATCGAAGCGACGTCGGCCAGCGCCTGGACGATCTCCACATCGGTGTCGGCCAGGCGCCCACCGACCTGAGCACTGAACACGTTCATCGCCCCGATGCGCTCAGCGCGCAGCCGCAGCGGGAACGCGTGCACCGAACGGAACCCGGCCTGCACCGCCCGGGGCGCGAACAGCGGCCACCGGTCGGCGGCCCGGCTCAGGTCCGCGTTGACCACCGGCGTGCCGGTGCGGAATGCGTCTAGGCATGGCCCTTCGCGATTCTGCACCTGGAACAGCTCGAGGAGTTTGGCGTTCTCGTCGGAGGCCGCCATGAACTCCAGCCGTCCGTGCTGGTCGGCCAGCAGCAGCCCGACGGGCGAGGCGTCCAGCAGGTCTGCGGTGCGTCCGGCGAGCAGCTGCAGGAACTCGATGAGGTCGAACTCGTCGACGAGGGTGTCGGCGATCTCGACGAACACTCGAGCGAGCCGTTGCGCGGATACGGTCGGGGTGGTCATGGTTGGCTGCCCGCTTCCCTTCCCGGGATATCTGGTGCTCTCACGACTATGTGTCGAACCTGAGGCGGCGTGCCACCACGTCGGCGGCGACCTCGTAGAGGCGGCGGTCCTGGACATAGGCGTGGGCACGCATCCGCACCATCGCCTCGGCCAGGCTCACCCCGAGCTGGACCATGACCATCCCCTGGGCCTGGAAGAGCTCGGCCCGCGAACCCAGCGGGTCGTCCAGCCAGCCATCGGCCGGGCCTGTGCCGGTGTTGTCGTGCCCGTCGAGCAGGGTCGCGACCGCGACCTCGGCGAATGTCAACGCCAGGGTGTATTCGTCGGGCGACAGCATCCCCGTGTCGGCCCGGAACACGTCCATCACGCCGAGGCGCGCCGCGCCGACCTGCAGAGGGAACGCGAATACCGCCCGCACTCCGCGGGTGTGCACAGCCGGGACATAGACGGGCCAGCGAGACGGGGCTCCGTCCGTGACATCAGGGACCAGCACCGGGGACATGGACTCGAATGAGTCGATGCAGGGCCCCTCGCCGAGGGTGAGCTGGAGCTCCTCCAGGCGTTCGGTGGCCGCGTCGGAGGCGGCTGTCACGCCTCGTTGGCCGCCTTCGGCCATCACGGTCAGGCCGGTTCCTGACGCTGACAGCGCTCGTCCGGCGGCCGAGCACAGGCGCTGCATGCCGGCTGCCACGCCCCGCTCCGCACCGGAAGAGGGTTCTTGTCTAACGAGCGCTTCCACCTGGGCGTAGCGATCTGTCACGTCGTCACCCCAGTCCCGTGATGGCAAGATCATAAGAGAAGGGTGTTACGTATGCCTCGAAGCAAGCTGTCGTCGGCTGCAGCATCCGCCCCTCCTGGGCTTTTGCCACCTAGGGCCAGGGCAGCTTTATCGCCATGTACGACATCCGGGCGGCGTACCAGCCACAAGAACACCTTTCACACGGGTACCCACGCCGCGCCCGATACGAAACCTGAATATCGCAGCGGGGTTGCTGCAGGCGATACCGAACGGCTCCTACAGCCGCTCGTTGGCGCAACTTCTTACCGCGGTTCGATCTGCGCAGTCGCCCAGATGCTTCAGAGCCCTCGGCGCCGCTCGGTTCGTCGAAGTTGGGCCGACCGCGTCTGCACCCGTGTCACGGTTGCAGCAGCACCTTGATGTAGCCGTCCTTCTTCTCCTGGAACTGCTGGTATGCCGCGGGCGCGTCGGCCAGCGGCAGCCGGTGGCTGGCGAAGCCGGACACGCCGAGCGGGTCGGCGTCGGTGAGCAGGGGCAGGATGTCGTCGACCCAGCGGCGTACGTTGGCCTGGCCCATCCGGATCTGGATCTGCTTGTCGAACAGGGTCATCATCGGCAGCGGGTCGGTCATGCCGCCGTACACGCCGATGATCGAGATGGTGCCGCCGCGGCGGACCGCTTCGATGGCCAGGTTCAGCGCCGCGAGGCGGTCGATGCCGGCGTTCTCCATGAGCTTGGCGGCCCAGGCGTCCGGCAGGACGCCGGTCATCTGCTGCATCGCCTTGGCGATCGGCGAGCCGTGGGCCTCCATGCCGACCGCGTCGATCACCGCGTCGGGGCCGCGGCCGCCGGTCATGTCCCGGATGCGGGCGACCATGGTGTCCTGGTCCTCCAGGTCGAGGACCTCCACACCGCGGGCCATGGCCCGGTCGCGCCGCTCCGCCACGGGGTCGACGCCAATGACCCGGCCGGCACCGCGGTGCAACGCGATCCGGCAGGACATGTCCCCGATCGGGCCCAGGCCGAGGACCAGCAGTGTGCCGCCCTGCGGCACGGCCGCGTACTCGACCGCCTGCCACGAGGTCGGCAGCACGTCGGACAGGTACACGAACCGGTCGTCAGGCGGACCGGGCGGCACGGTGATCGGCCCGTACTGCGCCTGCGGAACCCGCAGGTACTCCGCCTGCCCACCTGGAACCCGTCCGTAGAGGCGGGTGTAACCGAACAGCGCCGCGCCCATCCCCTCGGCGCGCACCTGGGTCGTCTCGCACTGGGTCTGCAGGTTCTGATCGCACATGAAGCAGGAGCCGCAGGCGATCTGGAACGGCACCACCACCCGGTCGCCGGGCTTGAGCCGGGTGACCTGCGAGCCGACCTCCTCCACGATGCCCATCGGCTCGTGGCCGATGATGTCGCCCTCGGTCATGAACGGCGCCAGCACCTCGTACAGGTGCAGGTCGGAGCCGCAGATACCGGTGGAGGTCACCTTGATGACCGCATCGGTGGGTTCCTGGATCACCGGGTCGGCGACCGTGTCCACACGTACGTCACGCTTGCCGTGCCACACCACTGCCTTCATCGCGATTCCCCCTTCGTGCCCATCAGCCGCTGCCGCCAGCCTGCGGGCGACCAATTGTCATGTATGTCCGTTCCCTGATGGACCGACGGCAAACCAGCAGGCCAATCCGTTTGCGGGCTGGCGCCAGACGGGTAGTTGATCGGAATCGAATGCGAGCCACGAAGGGGGCTGAGCACAATGAGGTTCTGGAGACGGACGGCAGTCCTGCTGGCCGGTGCGGCCATGGCGCTCACGGCGAGCACCACCGCGGCACCAGCGGCTGTCGTACAGCCGTCAGAGCAGGACACCGCCTGGATGATCGCGGCGCACCAGGCCAATCTCGCCGAGATCGCGACCGGCAAGATGGCACAGGACAAAGGCAGTTCCGCCGAGGTCAAAGGCCTCGGCCAGCGGTTCGTCACCGACCACACCAAACTCGACGCATCGCTGACAGCCTTGGCGCAGAAGCTCAACGTGACCCTGCCGGCCGAGCCGAACGCCGAGCAGAAAGCCGTGGCCGACAAGCTTCAGGCCGCCGCGGCAGGAGACGCGTTCGACAAGATGTGGATCGAGCAGCAGCTCGCGGCACATACCAAGTCCATGAAGGCGACTCAGCAGGAAATCGACAAGGGCGAGGCCGCGCAGGTCAAGCAGGCCGCTGAGGCGGCGATGCCGGTCATCACCGCACACCATGAGGCCCTGATGAAGGCTGCGCCCGACTTTGGGGTGAAGCCGCAGTGACCTCGGCAATCACTGTCAAGCGCTGCCCCGTGCCCGCGACCCGCGCACGGGGCAGTGATCGGAGGTGGTGTGGTTTCACAGCACCCACATCGGGTAAACAAGACTATTACGGTAATAGGCGGCTATCGCCTCGTCCCGCTGCTGCGTCACGGCCGGTAGAAGTCGAGTAGCGCGTAGGGCGGTGGCCGATGTGAACTTGCTGACCCAACCTTTCGACCCACCTCCCGCTGGCGTTCCAGTGCTCATTTTCGATGCTGCCGGCGGCCTCAGCCGAGTACGGACATTCGGACGCTCCTCCGAATCGCCTGGCGGGTGGGGACTGAGGATCGCCGACGAGGTATGCGACCGGGTCGACCTCTACAGCCGACCGGGAACGAACGTATGGCGATTGGTACTACACCTGAACTGCTGCGCCCCCGCCGTCAACGCCTGAATCAGGCTCAACCGTCTATCAGCCCTGACGACGGCTTTCTGCCGCAGCGACAAACATCGACCTTCTTACGTGGCCGGTTGCGGCCTGACTGGTGTCGCCCGGTCCACGACCAGCCGCCGGTCGAGGGCAGGCGGCGTCTTGGCCGACGCCCAGTCCTGCGGCAGGGTGTCGCACATGGCGGCAAGGCGGTCCAGGCCCGCGATTTCGAGGACCTGGCGGGTGATCGCCGACGATCCGCACAGCGTTATCGGCACGTCCGGTAGCTGCTCCGACATGTTGTAGAGGTAGTGAATCAAGCCAGATCCGCCGAAGGTGACGCTGGCAAGATCCACGTACAGAATGTCGCAGGACATGCCGACCAGTTGACGTTGAGCGACGTCCACGTCGACGGGGTCGACCAAGTCGACGTCGCCAGCTATGGACATGCAGGCCACTCGCCCTTCGGGGCTGCGAGCGACGCTGATGCTCATGGGGTGCTTGTCCACGTCCTCACCTCTGGCTCGTCGAACACGCCTGCCGAGGTCTGGGGCAGTGGATGATCAATCAGTCAACACGAAATATTCTACTCGTACGGCCGGGATGTGTACCCCTGTCGATCGACCCCGTATGCGGTTTCTGACCCTCGTTTGACGCGCCCATGAGCCCCGGCGGCTACCGCGTCCCCGACGGCGGCCGGCCGCGGCGGCTTGGTTCGCAAGGCACCCCTATCAGCGCCTCGACCTGCCGTTTGAAGGCCGTCATATCTGGTAACGATCTTTCGGACATATTCGGCGGGAGGCCCGTGATGAGCACGGTGACAGAGTCGGTGGACGTCCATGTACCAGTCCGCACGGCCTACAACCAATGGACCCGGGTCGAGTCTTTCCCGAATTTCATGAAGGGTGTCGAGTCTGTCGAGCAGGTCGACGCCACGCACAGCCACTGGGTCGTCAACATGGCCGGGGCGGTCCGGGAATTCGACACCGAGATCACTGACCAGCACCCGGATGAGCGGATCGCCTGGAAGAGCACGAGCGGTCAGACCGAGCACGCCGGATTTGTCACCTTCCACAGGCTCGGCGAGTCCGACACGCGGGTGACGGTGCACCTGGATTGGAAGCCCGAAGGCTTCTTGGAAAATCTCGGCTGCGCAATCGGGGCCGACCGGCGCCAGGTCAAAGCCGACGCTCAACGGTTCAAGAAGTTCATCGAAGAACGCGGCAGCGATACGAGGGCCGGGCGAGGCGAGGTCGAGACTCCGAACAAGCGCGTCTGAAATCGCCACGCCACGGCCGGATGCAGCACGGGTGTGCGAGTTGCTCGCGTGCCGCGGTGAAGCTCGCTCGCGTGGTGCCTACTGGGCGTCGAAGACGAAGAGCGGCTTGGCACCATGGGCGGGCGACTCGGCAAGCACGAGGGCTTCGCCGAAGCGCTCGAGCGGGAAAGGCTGGCCTTCGGGGATGCTCAGCACGCCCTCGGCGACGAGGCTGCGCACCTCAGACAGCGCGCGCAGTGCATCCTCGGGCGAGGTGGCGCCGAACCAGCGGTTGAGCCAGAAGCCACGGACGGCTTTGGTCTCGTAGATGACCGACCGCGCCTGCAGCGGGATCGTCAGCGCCGCCGGGTCGGTCTGCCGATGGGTGGACAGTGCTCCATAGACCACCAGCTGTCCTCCCGGAGCCAGCGCCTGCGACACCTGGGCGCCCACGACACCCGCGACGCAGTCGACAGCCTTGCGCACGCCGTCCGGGCCTGCTATCTCGGCCACGCGGCGCAGCAGGTCCTCGTCCTCGGTGCAGATGACCTCGTCCCCGCCGAGTGCTTTGATCTCCGCAACGGCCTCGCGCCGCCGCACGACGTTGACGGTACGAATGCCAAGATGTTTGGACAGCGCGATGACCAGCCGCCCGACGGTGGAACCGGCAGCCGTCTGCAAGAGCCATTCACCCGGCTGTACGTCGAGTTCGCGCGTCACGAGCAGCAGTGCGGTCAGCGGGTTGACGGCGAGTTGGCAGGCGCTGTAGTCGCTCAGCTGGCTGGGGACCGGCAGGAGCCTTCGGGTATCGGCGACGAGGTATTCCTGCCAGGTGCCTGCCACAGAGGGTCCGGGCACTGCCGGGATGGCGACGGCGACCACGCGCTCGCCGATCTTGAAGCCGTCGGTGTCCGGGCCCAGGGCCTCGATATGGCCCACGCATTCCATGTGACCACCGACGGTGGGGAACTCGGGGGTGAACCCGTAGCGGCCGCGCAGTACGTGCAGATCGCTGGCGTGGATCGGCGTCGCCTTCACCCGGATCAGCGCCTGACCGGTTCGTGGCGCGGGGACAGGGCGGGATTCCAGTCGCAGGACGTCGGCAGGCTCACCGACCTTGCCGGCTACGAGCGCGCGCATGGTTTGAGGCATGACCGGCCTTTCGTCTCTCAGCAGTGTTCGCCTTGAACGATCCGTGGACCCAGTACGGGCTCCCGCCGACGACGACTCTGTTCGCCCCGGTTACGAGCCTGAGGAACCCCTGCGGGGCCGCCCACGCCGCCGCTGGGCCGCCTCCACGGTCACGGCATTTCCCGGTCAGCCGATGCCTGCTCTGTCTGAGGCACGAACGTTGGAGTGGTTTGGCGCAATAACCCACGTTATGCCGCGTAGCTTCTATCTCGGGATGTTACGCGATCCAGCGCGGGGTGGAACATGATCGAGCCGGGCACTGCACCGCTGTCGTACGAGGTGTTCGTATCCGAGCAGGTCCCCACGACCGCCACGCTGCCCAGCGGTGCTCCGCTGATGTGGTCGCCGATCTCGACCACCCTCGTCTCCGGCGCCACCGACGCAGTTCTGGTCGACCCGCCGCTGACTGCCGAGCAGGCCCGGCGGGTCGGTGACTGGGTCGAACGCTCCGGCAAGCGGCTGACCCACGTCTACATCACCCACGGCCACGGCGACCACTGGTTCGGCCTGTCGCCGCTGGCAGATCGGTTTCCCGGTACGACAGTCCACGCCACCGAGGGCACGATCCGCCGCATGCGCGCCATGGCCGCCGGCCGGGCGGCGACCTGGGACCAGATGCTGCCCGGCCAGATCGCCGACACCCCCGTGACCGCCCAGCCGGTCCCCGCCGACGGCCTCACCCTGGAGGGACACCCACTGCACCCGATCGAAGTCGGCCACAGCGACACCGACGACACGACCGTGCTGCACGTGCCGGCGCTGGGGCTGGTCATCGCCGGCGACGTCGCCTACAACAACGTGCACCAGTACCTCGCCGACGGCGGCTTCGACGGCGGGATCGACGCCTGGCTGCAGGCCATCGACATCGTGCGCACACTACAGCCGACAGCCGTGGTCGCCGGACACAAGGACCCCAGCCGCAGCGACGACCCCGCCATCCTCGACGAGACCGCCGAATACCTGCACACCGCCCGCCAGGTGATCGCCGGCAAGCCCACAGCGCGCGAGTTCTTCGATGAGATGACCCGGCGCTACCCCGATCGCGTCAACCCAGGCACCGTCTGGCTCAGCGCCCGACAGCTGCCATGAAGCATCGGGGATTGTGGCGAACTCAAGCCTGGTCGGAAGCGGTTGCTGGACCACGGTCCCGGGGCGAACAGCCCCGTGACCGCTCAGCTGGCATTGAACGATCCGACGTCGGCGAAGATCGCCTCCGGTTCGCAGCTGCGCCACGCGCGGTCAGGACATCGTCAGCACCATGCGGAAGCGTGCGGCGCCGCTCATCATGCGGTCGTAGGCCGCGGCGGCGTCGGTGAACGGCACCTGCTCGATCATCGCCGAGATGCCCTGATCGGCGGTGAAGCGCAGGTTGTCCTCGTTCTCGATCGCGGAACCGGTGAGCAGGCCGAGCACCCGCGCCTGGCCCATGATCAGCGCCAGTGGCGGGATCTCGATCGGCTCGTGGGAAGCGCCCAGGACCATCAGCGTGCCGGGCTTGGCCAGGCCGGGGATCAACCGCGTCATCGAGGCGCCACTGGCGGCCGTGGCCACGATCAGGTCCGCTCCGCCGAGATTCTGCAACTGCGCGCCGACGTCGGCGGCGACGCTGTCGATGTAATGGTGGGCGCCCAAGCGCCTGGCGAGTTCGGCCTTGTCGGTGCCGCGGGCGACGGCCACGACGCGGGCTCCCATCCGGCGCGCGTACTGCACGCCAAGGTGCCCCAGGCCGCCGATGCCCTGCACCGCGACGAGCGCGTCCGGTCGCACGGGCGCTTTGACCAGCCCGTTGTAGGTAGTGAAGCCGGCGCACAGCAGCGGCGCGGCTTCCTCGAATGACAGGCCGTCGGGTATCGCGACCAGCGCCGACTGGCGGGCGTAGGCGTACTCGGCGTAGCCGCCGTCGATGGTCACTCCGGTCATCGGCTGGTCGGTGCAGCTCGTGAAGTTGCCGCGCCGGCACTGGTCGCACACCGCGCAGTGTCCGCCGAGGAAACCGACGCCGACCCGGTCGCCGAGCGACCACCGGGTCACACCCTCGCCGACCGCGTCGATGCGACCGGCCAGTCCGTGTCCAGGCACGACGGCAGGCTCGCCGGGTTCGTGGGGATGGACGGCGAGGCTGTCGCTGTGGCAGATGCCGCAGGCCGCCGCACCTCGCACGTGTCTAACACGCATCTGCTGCACCCTCCCCCGTTTCGCACCTGCTCCAGCCGACTCGGTCCCGCCGTCGCTTGAGTCGGCCGTGGCGTAAGCGCCTGCCCTGACCACCCTGCCATCGATGATCGAAACGGTCGTCGGCTACAGCCTCAGTACCCCTTTGAAGAACCAGGACAGGTGGGTGATTCCGCCCTGAGGGCGCCAGGCGGCAGTAACCACGATCCGTCGAACGGTTCCAGCCGAGGTAACTGTTATCGGAGCGGCCAGCCGAAAGTGTTCTTCCCCAAGCTGGCCGAGTTGGTCTCCCACCACCACTTAAGGACCTTCGCTGCGCTCCAGGTCTGCCGATCGGTGTTCGACGTCGACCCGAACCCAGGGGTCAACGCTTCGTACTGGAACGGGCAGAACCCCTGGGTGCGGGTCCTAGAATGCTCACGAACGCTCAAGGGTTGACGAATGAGCTGGTCCGCAAGGATCAGGTGGTCGATCGTGGGAACCGTCGGGGCGCAGTGGATCGTGAGCCGCGGCGCTCCTGTTCCGGCGAACATCGCCCGACACGGCAGCAAATACCCCGCAAGCACGCCGTGTGCCTATAGCGTCACTTTCCGTATGGCTGACTGGGTACTGCGGGTGTTCCGCGGTCATCACCTACGGGGGTAGTTCATGTCCGTATCCAGAATCGCGCGATGGGCCGTCACCGTGGCCGCGGTCGCAGCAGCGGCAGTGGCCGGGTCGGCGGGAGCCGCATCGGCCGCTAAGCCCGGCGACAAGCCCAGCGAGCCGCCGACGGGACCGGTGAGCAGGTTCGAGGTGCCGCTGACCGGCCAGGCAACCTTCGCCGACCTGGGCACGCTCACCTTCGCTGGCAAGGTCCTGCTCGCCGTGCCGCCGAACCCGATCAGCCCGCAGGGCTTCCAGATCATCCACACCAGGCTCGTCGACGGCCTGGGCACCGGCACCGAGGTGTCCTGCGCCGCGCGGGGCAGCCAGCACTTCCGGCTCGCATCGGCGAGCACGCTGGAGTTCACCGGCACGTACAACATGGTGCCGCCGAACCCGATCCAGCCCGGCGACCCGGCTGAGGCCTGCTGGGGCAAGCGGCTGGACGTCGAGTTCACGGTGAACCTGGACGCCGCGGGCAACGTGGTGGGTCTGCCGACGGCGGTCGCGGTCGGTTCGCCGGAGCAGCCGCAGCCCTGAGTGGTTTCGGGTGGCGGGGCCGCACGGTCGGAGTGTCCGGCTGGTGCGGCCTCGCTGCCGTATGCGGCAGAATCGGCTGGTGATCTACCCTTGTCGGCAGGACGGTCACCGGATCCGGGTTGGCTGAGGTCCGGCGGGCGGCCGACGCGGTGGGCGCCGGGGCCGCGGTCGTGGCGATGGTCGATGTGCTGCCGTTCACCGCCGCGCTGACCGTCGCGGCGGACCGGGGCATCGAGGTGTTCCCGCACCTGTGGAGGGACGCGAGCGCGGTCGACCTCCGTCGCCGCAGCCGGCCACAGTGACGCCGCGGTCGCGTCGCGGCTACATCGGCTGCACCGTGGGGGCGCGCCAGGTGTGGTTCAGGTTGCGCGTGGCGAAGCGGTCGCTCGCCTCGATCAGGTGGTGCAGGATGCCGGGCTGGTCGAAGGCGTGTCCCGCGTCGTCGACGATGAACAGTTCGCTGTCGGGAAGGGCGCGATGCAGGTCCCACGCTGTGCGGGCGGGGCAGACGGCGTCATACCGTCCCTGCACCAGCACCACTGGGATGCCGGAGAGCTTGGCCGCCTCGTTGATCAGCTGCCCCTCCTCGAGGAAGGCCCCCTGCACGAAGTAGTGGTTCTCGATGCGGGCGATCGCGGCGGCGTAGTCGTCCTGCGAGAAGGTCTGCACCAGCTCCGGGTCGGGCAGCAACGTGAGGATCGTGCCCTCCCACCGGCCCCAGGCCACGGCCGCCTCGATCCGGGTGTCGCGGTCCGGGTGCGACAGGCGGCGCTGGTAGGCGCCGAGGAGATCGTGCCGCTCGTCCAGCGGGATCGGCGCGACGAAGTCTTCCCAGTGGTCCGGGAAGAGCCAGCTGGCGCCTTCCTGGAAAGCCCACAGGAGCTCGGCGCGACGAGCGGTGAAGATGCCGCGGAGGATCATCTCCGTGACCCGGTCAGGATGCTTCTGGGCATAGGCCAGCGCCAGGGTGACACCCCACGATCCGCCGGCGACCATCCAGCGCTCGATGCCCAGGCTCTCGCGCAGCCTCTCGATGTCGGCGACCAGGTGCCAGGTCGTGTTGGCGCTGAGGTCCACGCCGGCTTCACTGGCGTGCGGCACGCTCTGTCCGCAGTTTCTCTGGTCGAAGAGGATCACCGAATAGAAGCGTGGGTCGAACAGTCGCCGATACTCCGGCTTGGAGCCGGCTCCGGGCCCGCCGTGAAGGAATACCACGGGCTTTCCGGTGGGATTTCCGGAGATCTCCCAGTGTAGGGAATTGCCGTCTCCGACATCGAGGAAACCCTCCATGTATGGATTGGTCTCCGGATAGAACGTGCGCATGCTTGCCTCCCCGCAGGCGGTCGCGTGTCGTGCGTGCCAGACGTCCGAGAGTAGCCGAAGCCGCCGTGTCGTCAAGCGAGCAAAGTGGACAATCGGCTTTTGCAGAGGCCAGGACAAGGTAGTCGGATGATGCCAACATACCTGTTCAGGCCCTATCGCCAACAGCCGTCAAAGGTGCCACACCAAAGAGACCCGGGAGCGCGTCATCGACGTTGTGCTATGTGACGACGCTCACATGTCCTGTGTGGACAGTGCAGTGATAAGCATGGATTCATCGACAATCGTCATCCCCAAAGCGTTGCGGGCATAGATCGGCGTTTGGTAGCGTTCCCCCCGGCAACCGACCGGGGGAGGTTTCGGCGACGATCATTCGCGCCGATTCTCAGCCATGGTGTGGCACTGGGCCGCCCGATGCATTCCCCGATCTGCTGTCGATCGGTCAAGTAGGGGCCGAGTCCGCTCCAGAATGCGATAGAACTGAAACGGGGTTCTCTTGTCATGTCCGTTGACTCGACTCAATTAATCGTGTTCGTGAATGCCGCCGACACCTCAAGACACACCTCCAGCGCCAACGCCTCCATCTACCCCAATCTCGGCCTGTTGACGTTGATGAGCGCCCTGCGGGAGCAGCTCGGCGACGGGCCGGTGCGGGTGGCCTATTTCGACGGCACGGTGCACGGGAACCAGAAGCTGGCCGACTTCATCGACGGCAACGCCCACCGCATCCACGCGATGTGCTTCAGCGTGCTGACCGCCAACTACGGCGCATCGGTCGAGCTGGCCGCGCGGGCCAAGCGACGCAACCCCGCAGTCACCACGGTGTTCGGCAACGACCACTTCTCCGCCCTCTACGACAACGCGATGCGCAGCCAGCCCGCGATCGACTTCGGGTTCTACGGCAACGACGTCGTCACCGGGTTCGCCGACTTCATGCGCGACGGCGTCGCCGGATCGCGCGGGCCGCTGTCGGGGTACGCGGGGCTGGTGTACCGTGCCGCGGACGGCACCGTGCTGCGCAATCCCGAGCGCCCTGCGGAGTACGGTTCGCTGCCGCTGGTCGACTACTCCCTGGCGGACACCCTCTTCCCGCACCAGGAGCACTACCTGCGCGGGCAGCAGGACGTCTACTTCTTCATGCGGGATCGGGAGCTGCGCAGCCAGGTGGTCGACATCGGCCGCGGCTGCATCAAGTTCGCCGGCGAGCGGCTCGACGGCATCCCCCTGAACGCCTGCGACTTCTGCGGGATCATCCCCGGCAGCAGGGAGATCATCGCGCCGGAGGCCGACCGGGCCTGGCGCATCCTCGAGAACGTGTACCGGCAGGGCTTCAACTACTTCTACGTCACCGCCGACGAGCTGCCGCTGACGCTGTGGCGCATGCTGCGCGGCATGGCCGAGCACGTGCCGCCGTGGTTCGCCGAGCTGCCCCCGCACGAGCGGCCGAAGATGTTCGGGTACACCCGCGCGGAGGCCTTCGCCACCGTGCCGGACCGGGTGGCGACGCTGATCAACGTGCTCGGCTTCGACCACTTCTTCATCGGGTTCGACGGGCTGTCCGACATCTCCCTGCGGGTCATGAACAAGCAGTCGGCGGGCGGCAAGGGCCGCAAGGACGCGCCGATGGACCACAACCTGCGCGCGCTGGACAGCGTGGTCAGCCAGGGCGGCATGGTCACGGCGGGCCTGGTGCTGACCCACCTCGGCATCACGCCGAACCTGATGGCGGAGAACCTGGCGGTGCTGACCCGGATCGTCGAGAGCCACCCGAAGACGTTCGCGGCCCTGGACTTCGGCCCGCTGTGCCCGATCCCGGGATCGCAGTCCTTCCGCTACCTCACCCACCCCGAGCACGCCGAGAGCAGGGCGAAGGAGTTCGGGTTGCGGGTGGACCGCGACTACCTGGAGTCGGTCAAGGAGAAGTACCGCACCGGCGACCTGTTCGACATGGACGAGCTGATCAAGGACTTCATCCGCGGCTGCTGCCCGGACATCACCACCGACGCCGTCGACGAGCACGTCGACCAGATCTCGGCGCTGGCGAACAAGTACGAGATCGTCATCGGGGGCGGTGTGTGATGGCGGCGAAGCGGGACATGCTCGACGACCTCGCCGACGTGCGCTACACGCCGGCGGAGCCGGACGGCGAGCTGCTGGACGCGGCGGCGTACGCCACCGAGTCGCTGGTCAAGCTGGGGGTCAGTTTCACCGGCTCCGAGCGGGACAAGGCGCCGTGGCTCGTGGCGGCCCGGCCGTTCGCGCTGGGCGACGACCTGTGGGAGCGGCTGGAGCGGCTCGGCGCCGCGGTGTTCGCACTGGTCGACGCCGCACAGGACCTCTACCGGGAGGGCGACGCGGCGGTGCGCGGACACCTGGACACCGGTGTCCCGGAGGACCTGCGCGGCTTCGACCTGGCACGCTACATCGAGATGTTCCGGCTGGACGTCGTGGTGAGCGGGGGCAGGCCGCTGCTCACCGAGGTCGAGGAGATCTTCGGCAACGCCGGCAAGGCGCACGCGTTCGAGCGGGCGTACGGGGTGTCGGCGGCACCGCTGTTCGACACGTTCCGCCGGCTGGGGTTCGCCCACATCTGGCTCGACGACGGCTACCCGATGTACCGCTCGGAAAACGAGCTCGTCGCGCAGCGGATGGGCGAGGACTTCGGCATGGACGTCGACGTCGAGCCGTTCTCCCGGTTCCGCGACGACGGCCGGATCGGGTGGCGCTTCTGCTACGTCAAGGAGTTCCGCCAGTACGACGCCAGGCTCCGGGCGGAGATCCTCGGCAGCGCCGAGCAGCTGGTCAACCCGCTGTTCCACGGGTACGGCACGAAGGGGCTGCTGTCGCTGTCGTGGGACGAGCGGCTCGAGGACGAGCTCGCGGCGCGGATGGGCGCTGCGCAGCTGTCGGTGCTGCGTGAGGGCGTCCC
Source organism: Catellatospora vulcania (assembly GCF_009720385.1). Lineage (GTDB taxonomy): Bacteria > Actinomycetota > Actinomycetes > Mycobacteriales > Micromonosporaceae > Catellatospora > Catellatospora vulcania. The sequence continues at coordinate 86,358 of NZ_ML769304.1, forward strand.
CCGTTCGGCGCTCATGCCGAAGGATCCGACGCCGGAGTTCCTGGCCGACCTCAAGGCGCACGGCCGCCGCAAGGTGCTCAAGGTGGTGGACTCCGACGGCGTCGAGTTCACCTGGGGCAGCCGGGGCGTCTACTTCGGCGACCAGTCCGCGAGCCGGTGGCACGCCGCCGTGGACGCCGCGGCCGCCGGGCACATCCCCGGGCATCCCGAGCACGCAGACACAAGTTTCCTGATCAGCGACCTGGCGGACAGCGACCGCTTCGACGTGCAGTTCCTGCATCCGCACTCCGGTCAGCTGTGCCTGATGCCCCGGGCCCGGCTGCGGCTGACCCCGATCTTCACCCGGGCCGGCACCGGAAGCAGCATGCTCGGCGGCCACGCGACGTTCGTCAACACCAGCCGCAAGGTCCACCTCGGCAGGCATGCCGTCTGCACACCCTTCACCAAATGAGGAGCTCGGCAATGATGAGGCACAGGTCGTCGCGGTGGACAGCGGTGCTGGTCGCGGCCGGGCTGATCCTGTCCGGATGCGGCAACGGGCTGCTGGGCGATCCTGGCGGCGCGGCGTCCGACGACGGCCCGATCCGGCTGGGCATGCTCGCTCCGCGGACGGGCAGTGAGGCCGCGATCGGTCCCTACATGCAGAACGGCGCGCAGCTGGCGATCGACGAGATCAACGCCAAGGGCGGCGTGGACGGCCGCATGCTGGAGCTGGTCGTCGAGGACGACGCGTGCGACCCCAAGACGGCGGTCGCGGGCGCGAACAAGCTCATCGCCGCGGGCGTGCACGTGTCGGTGGGCGGCTACTGCTCCGGCGCGACGCTGCCGACCCTGCCGGTGTTCCACCGCGTCAAAATCCCGATGATCATCCCGGCGGCCAACTCGTACGAGCTGGTCGAGCAGAAGCTCGACAACGTCTTCCTGATCAACGGCACCGGCGACCAGCAGGCCGCGGCGGCGGCGACGTGGATCGGCAAGCAGCGCGCGGCCTCGGTCGTGGTGATGCACGACAACACCAGCGCCCCCCGGGACATGGCGGTGCGTACGCAGAGCCGCCTGGCCTCGACGGGAGTGAAGGTCGCGGTGGAGATCGTGACTCCGAAGGAGAGCGACTACTCCGCGAACGTGGCCGTCGCGCTGCGCGCCAAACCGGACCTCATCTACTGGACCGGCTATTTCCAGGAGGGCGGGCTCATCATCCGCCAGCTGCGCCACGCCGGCTACCGCGGCGCGATCATGGTGGGCGACGGCGCGGTGTCGGCCAAGCTCGTCGAGATCGCCGGTGCGACCGAGGCCGCAGGGGTGTTCGCCACCATGACCCAGACACCGGACACGCTGCCCGGGGCGCAGGGCTGGCTGTCGGCCTACAAGACCAAGTTCGGCCAGGAGCCGGGCCCCTACTCCAACCAGAGCTACGACGCGGTGCGGCTCGCGGCCGAGGCCGTCCGGGCGGCGGGCGGCACCGACGGCGCCAAGGTCATCGCGGCGCTGGCCAAGGTCGACGGGTTCCCGATGTTCTCCGGCCCGCTGCGGTTCACCCCGGAGCACACCCTCAGCAGCGGCGGCTTCCAGATCCTCGTCGTCAAGGACGGCAGGTTCACGCTGGCCGACCCGCTGACGTAGGGGGGCCCATGCTGCAGGTGCTCTGGAACGGGATCTTCGTCGGCTCCTTCTACGCGCTCGTCGCGCTCGGCTACGGGATGGTCTACGGCGTCATCAGGCTGCTCAACTTCGCCCACGGCGACCTCTACATGGTCGGCGCGTTCGTCGGCTTCATCTCGCTCAGCGCGCTGGGCGTACGCACCGGCGGTGTCGGCATCCCGCTGCTGATCCTCACGCTGGTGGCCACGATGCTGGTCACGGGGCTGCTCGGCGTGGCGCTCGAACGGCTCGCCTACCGGCCGCTGCGCGGGTCGTCACGGCTGTCACTGCTGATCACCGCGGTGGGAGCGTCGTTCGCGCTGGAGTACGGCGTCCGGATCGTGGCCGGCGCCGACCCGCAGGTCTACCCGGTGCGCTTCGACCTGGCGGCGCTCGAGGTGCTCGGTGTGCGCCTGTCCGGGCAGCAGCTGGCGCTCATCGGGTTCGCGCTGGCGCTGATGGTCGCGCTGCACCTGCTGGTGTCGCGGACCAGGCGGGGGCGGGCGATGCGCGCCATCGCGCTCGATCCGCGTGCCAGCGCGCTCATGGGCATCGACGTGAACGCGGTGGTGTCCCAGACGTTCTTCATCGGGTCGGCGCTGGCGGGCGCGGCCGGGTTCATGGCCGGCGCGTACTACGGCAAGATCGATTTCTTGATGGGGTTCGTCATCGGCCTCAAGGCGTTCACCGCAGCCGTCATCGGCGGCATCGGCAACATCTACGGCACCATGGCCGGCGGGATCCTGCTCGGCCTCGTCGAGTCGGTGGGCACCTCGGTGCTGGGCGGGCAATGGCGTGACGTGCTCACCTTCGGCGTGCTGATCCTGTTCCTCTCGATCCGGCCCACCGGGTTGTGGGGCGCCCCGGTCGCGGAGCGTGCCTGATGTCGCTGCCCGCGGTGCTCAACGCCAGATGGATCGGCTGGCTCGGCTTCGCCGCCGCGCTGCTGGCGCCGTTCGTCATCGCCACGCCGTACGCGATGTCCATCATGACCAGTGCCGCCGTGTTCGTGATGCTCGCGACCGGGCTGAACATCGTCGTCGGATACTGCGGGCTGCTCGACCTGGGCTACGCGGCGTTCTTCGCCGTGGGCGCGTACACGGCCGGCATCATGTCCACGCGGCTGGACCTGCCGCTGCTGGCCACGGTGCCGGCGGTGGTGCTGGTGACGGCGGGCGCCGGGGTCCTGATCGGGCTGCCCACCCTGCGGCTGCGCAGCGACTACCTGGCCATCGTCACCCTCGGGTTCGGCGAGATCATCCGGGTCACCGCCGGAAACCTCGACTTCACCGGCGGCCCGTCGGGGATCTACGGCATCCCGGGGCTGGCGGTGGGAGGCCTGGACCTGAGCGATCCGGTGGTCTTCTACTACGCGGTCGTCGTCGTGGTCTCGGTGGCCGTCGTGGGCGCCGCCCGGCTGTCCTCGTCGCGGCTGGGCCGGGCCTGGCGGTTCATCCGGGAGGACGAGGACGCGGCCGAGGCGTGCGGCATCGACACGTACCGGACCAAGCTCGCGGCGTACGTCGCGGGAGCGGTCTGGGGCGGACTGGCGGGGGTGCTGTTCGCGGCTCAGCTGTCGGCCATCTCTCCGGCGAGCTTCACCTTTCTGCAGTCGGTGCTCGTGCTGGTCGCGGTGGTGCTCGGCGGGCAGGGCGTCTCGCGCGGCGTGGTCGTCGGCGCGGTGTTCATCGCGCTCGGCCCCGAACTGCTGCGCGACGTGGCCGACTACCAGTACGCGGCCTTCGGCGTGCTCCTGATCGTGATCATGATCCTCCGGCCACGGGGGCTCTGGCCCGGCAGGGCGGGCCTCGGGAGGCGCGATGCTTGAGATCGACCAGGTGCGCCTGTCGTTCGGCGGCGTGCACGCCCTCGACGGGGTCTCGCTCACCCTCGGCCCGGCCGAGGTGTGGTCGATGGTCGGCCCGAACGGCGCCGGCAAGACCGCCCTGTTCAACTGCGTGACCGGGTTCGCACGGCCGCAGCAGGGCGCCATCCGCTTCCACGGGAGCGACCTGGTGGGGCTGCGCCCCTCGGCGATCGTGGCGCGGGGGGTGGCCCGCACGTTCCAGCACCTGCGCCTGTTCGGCGAGCTGTCGGTGCTGGAGAACGTACGCGCCGGCACCCACCGCGGCACCGGCCAGCACGTGCTCGACGCGCTGCTGCACACCCGCCGGTTCCGGCGTTCGGAACGCGACAGCACCGTCGAGGCCGAGCGGTGGCTGGACTTCGTCGGACTCCACGCCGATCGGGGCAGGGCGGCCGGCACGCTGTCCTACGGCAACCGGCGCATGGTCGAGATCGCCCGGGCGCTGGCGTGCCGGCCCCGCCTGCTGCTGCTGGACGAGCCCGCCGCCGGGCTCAACCACAGCGAGAAGGGCGCCCTCGCCGACCTGATCGCGCGCATCCGCGACCTGGGCACCGCCGTGCTCCTCATCGAACACGACATGTCGCTGGTCATGGACATCTCCGACCAGGTCGTGGTGCTGAACTTCGGCCGGCGGATCGCGCAGGGCACACCCGAGGACGTCAGCCAGGACCCGGTCGTGGTGGAGGCCTACCTGGGCCGCGAGCGCGATGACGAGACGGACGGTGAGCCTGGTGCTTGAGATCACAGGCCTGGAAGTCGGCTACGACGGGGTGCGGGCGGTCGCCGGCCTGTCCCTGGCCGTCCGCGAAGGAGAGATCGTCACCCTGCTGGGGGCCAACGGGGCCGGGAAGACCACCACCCTGCTGGCGGTGTCGGGGCTGGTCCGCCCGTCGGCGGGCACTGTCTGCTGGCAGGGGCGCGACATCACCCGCGCGCACCCCAAGGACATCGTCGCGGCCGGCATCGTGCACGTGCCGGAAGGACGCCGGGTCTTCAGCACGATGAGCGTGCACGAGAACCTCCAGCTCGGCGGGCACCTGGTCGCCCGCAACACGGCCGCCGAGCGGATCGCGCACGTCTACGAGCTGCTGCCGCGGCTGCGGGAGCGGCGCGCGCAGGCGGCCGGCACCCTGTCCGGCGGCGAGCAGCAGTTGCTGGCCATCGGGCGGGCGATGGTCGCCGGTCCGAAGCTGCTGCTGCTGGACGAGCCGTCGATGGGGCTGGCACCCCTCATGGTCGACCTGGTCATGGGCATCATCGACCGGCTGCGGGGCGAGGGTGTCTCGGTGCTGCTCGTGGAGCAGAACGCCCGCGCGGCGCTGCGTATCGCCGACTCGGGTGTGGTCATCGAGAACGGCGTGGCGACGACGTCCGGATCGGCTCGTGACCTTTTGGCCGACGAAGCCGTCGTCAAGGCGTACCTGGGACGTGCCAGAAAATCAACTCGTTTGGCATGAAACGTCACGCTTACGATGTCAGCCGTACCAGTCGACACCACAGTGAGGTTTGACATGTCCGACGCCGTCGCCCGAACCACCGCCGCCCTTCGCGACCTCAACGTCGCGGGCGAGATCCGCACCTTCATCGAGCCCGTCCCCACCGCCGCGGCGGCCGCGGCCCAGCTCGGCTGCGAGGTCGGCGCGATCGCCAACAGCCTCGTCTTCGACGCCGACGGGGAACCGCTGCTGATCCTGGCCAGCGGGGCACACCGCGTCAACACCGCCAAGGTGGCCGCGCTGCTGGGCGCCGCCCGGATCCGCCGGGCCACGCCCGCGTTCGTGCTGGCCGCCACGGGTCAGGAGGTCGGCGGCGTCGCGCCGGTCGGGCACCCGGCGGCGATCCGCACCGTAGTGGACACCTGGCTGGGCCGCTACGAGCAGGTGTGGGCCGGAGCAGGCGACGAGATGACGATGTTCTGCACCTCGCTCAGGGAACTGGAACGCATCACCGGCGGCAAGGTCGCCGACATCGAATGACGCACCCCTCGGGGCGTCGGAGAGGATGACTATGGCCACCAGCGCGGAGAACGCGATCACGCGACGTTTCCTGCACGAGTCGCGGGGAGACGGCCGGGTCGCGTCCGTCAGGTTCGCCGACTTCCCCGACTTCATGACCTACGGCAGCGACCGGAACTTCAACCGGCCGTTCTTCCTGGACGCCGGGCAGTACGCCGGGATCCGGGCCGATCTCGCCGCCATGTTCGCGCTGATGTGCTCCCTGCCGGACCGCCTGTTCGGCGGGAGCATCCAGGCGCTGGCCGACGCGACGGGCACGCCCGCGCTGCAGGCCGAGGCGATCCTGCGCACGGCGACCGACGAGCCGGTGTGCATCGGCCGGGCCGACCTATACCAGGAGCAGACCGGCTTCCGGATGCTGGAGTACAACCTCACCAGCGGGCTCGGCGGCTGGCACGGCACCCTGCTCAACCGGGTGATGCTGCACGACGATCACCTGCGCGCGTTCGTGGCCGACGAGTCCCTCGGATACGGCGACAGCCTGCGTGGGCTGGTGGACACGATGCTGGCCACCAGCCTGCCGAAGGACGCCCCGTCGCGCCCGTTCGTGGCGGTGACCGACTGGCCGACCAGCTTCCCCATCGAGGAGCAGCGCATGCGCACGATGGCGACGCTCATGGGCCCGATGGGCGTGGATGCCGAGGCGTGCCACATGGGACAGCTGGAGTACCGCCAGGGCGGCGTGTACCTCGCCGGGCGCCGCGTCGACGTCGTCTACCGCATGTACCTGCTGGACCACCTGCTGGAGGGCCCGCAGCCGGCGGAGCTGCTGCGCCCCCTGCTGGAGGCGGTCGAGCGCGGCGCGGTGGGGCTGTGCGCCCCGTTCGACATCGAGCTCTACGGGAACAAGGCGTGCATGGCGCTGCTCAGCGACGAGCGCCACCGCGGCGCTTTCGAGCCGCACGAACTCGACCTGGTCGAGCGGATGCTGCCGTGGACCCGGCAGGTGCGCCGGGAACGGGTCCGCGCCGACGGCGAGGAGGTCGACCTGCTCGACTACGCCCTGGCCCACCGCAGCGAACTGGTCCTCAAACCGAACTGCGCCTACGACGGCCACGGGGTGACCGCCGGTTGGACCGTCGACGACGAGCAGTGGGCCGACCTGGTGAAGGCGGCCGTCGACGGGTCGTACATCGTGCAGCGCCGCGTCGTGCCCGTACGGGAACGGGTGGTGGATCCGACCGCACCGGACGGCTACGCCCGCGCCATCCTCAACTGGGGGATCTTCGTCGGCGTCTCCCCCGCCGACGCGGGCGCCTACGTGAAGGGCACCACCGACCACGACGCGGGGGTCGTCAGCGTCGACCGGGGCGCCCGCTTCGGCTGCGTGTTCCACCACGCCGGGCAGCGATGAGGATCGGGCAGGCCCGGACCGCAACAGCCGCCGACTTCACCAAGCTGTGGTTCGGCGAGAGCGTATCCCTCGTCGGGGCGCAGGTCGCGCTGCTGGCCCTGCCGCTCACCGTGCTGGAGGTCCTGCACGCGTCGGTCCGCGAGGTCGGGCTGCTCAACGCCCTGAGCTTCGTCCCGTTCACCGGGGCGCTGCTGGTCGGGGTGTGGATCGACCGGGTGCGCCGCAGGCACGCGATGATCGGCAGCAACATCATCCGCGCCGGGGTGCTGCTCACGCTGCCGCTGCTCGCCTGGACGGGCCAGCTTCGCCTGGAGATCGTGTACGGCGCGGCGCTCGTCCTCGGCGCTTGCTCGGTGATCTTCGATGTGGCCTACCAGTCGTACCTGCCCGCGCTGGTCGCTCCGACGGAACTGGTGCGCGCCAACAGCCGGATGGAGGGCAGCGCGGCGCTGGCCCAGGTCGCCGGTCCGGGGGCGGCCGGAATCCTCGTAGACCTGCTGACGGCGCCGATCGCGCTGGTCGCCAACGGCCTGTCCTACCTGGTCTCGCTGTGGTCGCTGCTGCTGATCCGCCGCCCTGAGGTTCCGCCCGCCCCGCGGCGCGAGCGCGGCAGCCTCTGGCGCGACATCGGCGACGGCCTGCGGCTGACCTTCTCCAACAACCTGCTCCGCGCCTGCCTGGGCCAGGCCGCCACGTACAACATGTGCTGGCTGGCGCAGCAGACGGTGTTCCTGCCCTACGCGACCGAGCGGCTCGGCATGTCGCCGAGCCTGCTGGGACTGGTCATGGGCAGCGGCGCGGTCGGCTCGGTCGGCGGGGCCGTGGTGGCGGGCAGGCTCGCGCGCCGGCGGGGACACGGGCCCGCGATCCTCATCGCGACCCTGCTGAGCGGCGCGGCCCCGGCGCTGCTTCCGGTCGTGCACGACCAGCGGCCGGTGGGCCTGGCGTTGCTGGTCGTCTCGTTCTTCCTCGGCGGAGCGGGTCTCAGCATCGCCAACGTGCACATGGTCAGCCTGCGCCAGGCAGTGACGCCGCCGGACACGCTCGGGCGGGTCAACGCCAGCTACCGGTTCGTCGCCTGGGGGGTGATGCCCCTCGGGGCGCTGGCGGGCGGGTTCCTCGCCGACGCGGCCGGCCTGCGGGTCGCGCTGGTGGTGATCGCCGCGGTGTTCCTGTCTGCTCCGATGTGGATCCTCTTCTCGAAGGTCCCCGAACTCCGTTCCCTCGACGCGGCAACGCGGCCGAGCCGGCCGGATCCGGTCGAATCCGGCATGGTGTACACGGCCCGCGCGCCATACGACGACCAGCCCGGCAGCTGAGCGGGGTGCGATTGACAAAGCCGTGGCCCGCCGCGAACGGCCCGTCTCCGGCTGACGGGCCGACGTCGGGTTCGAACAGGGCGTCAGCTACCTCGGCGGCGTGACCGGGCAGACCTCAGCGGCCTGGGGGCAATTCATACGAGCCGGGTTCACCCGCGGGCGGCGCGCCAGGTCCACCCGTCACGCCGGGCGCGACCGGGCAGCTCGCCGCGGCCGGTGCACCACAGCAGAACCTCGGCGGGCTCGCCATCGGGGGCTTCCGGGAACAGCCGGGCCACGATCAGCGCAGCCTGGTCGGCGGGCGGGCGCCAAGCCGGGTCCAGGGTGCGGGTGATGTCGTGGGTGTGCAGCAGGGTCTCCGCCATACCCATGGCAGCGAAGCCGCTCGGGTCGCAGGGGCCCCAGTGCCAGGCGCGCAGGTCCGGGTCGGCGGCGGCGAGCGCGGTGGCCAGCAGCCCGCCCGCCGCGGTGATGATCTGCAGGAGCTGCGCGTTGGTGGCCTCGGGGCGCACCGTCAGGTCGCAGGGCAGGTAGGCGTCGTCGGGGGCGGCGGCGAGCTGGCCGGCGTACGCGGTGAGGTCGTGGGCGATGTGGGCGGCGGTGTCGCGGCAGCTCCAGTCGAGTGTGCCGGCGGGCGCGCCCCAGTCGGCCGCGAGGTGCGGGGCGAGGGCGGTTTGCAGGGCTTGCAGGGCCTGCCTGACGTCGTCGTGACCGGGATCGCGCATCGGTGCACTGTGTCACGTTCGGTGGGGGCGGCGACACCCGTTTCGCCGAGCTGCTGAAACTGTTAGCAAGGTCTGCCAATTGATTTCAGTAGATCACCAGGCTGTGAACGGCGTCACGCATGCATATTGTGGTGTTTTTACGGTTTTGTGGACGCCGTTTGGTAACGGGGCTGCAAGAAAAGGCGCAAGGACTTTCTGAATCAGAAACTTCTTGCTAACGTCGCGCGCTGGAAGGACAGGCATACCCCCGAGGAGCGAATAATGCGTCGCACCGCCAGAGGGATCGCCGTTCTTGCCTCCGCTGCCATCGCACTTGCGGTGACGGCCTGTGGCAACGACGCGACCGAGGCACCCACCACCAAGACCGACCCCGCGGCCCTGTCGGCCGAGCTGACGTGGTGGGACACGTCGGACCCCGCCAACGAGGGTCCGGCATACAAGGAGCTCATCACCGAGTTCAACAAGACCTACCCGAACGTGAAGATCAACTACCAGTCGGTCCCGTTCGGCGAGGCGCAGAACAAGTTCAAGACCGCCGCCGCGGCCAACTCCGGCGCTCCGGACGTGCTGCGCGCCGAGGTGGCGTGGGTGCCGGAGTTCGCGTCCCTGGGCTACCTGTACAACCTCGACGGCAGCGAGCTGCTGGCCGACGAGTCCGACTTCTTCGCCACCCCGATGTCGGCGAACAAGTTCGACGGCAAGACCTACGGTGTTCCGCAGGTCACCGACTCGCTCGCGCTGATGTACAACAAGAAGATCTTCACCGATGCGGGTATCACCGAGGCGCCCAAGACCTGGGCCGACGTGAAGACCGCCGCCGCGGCGATCAAGGCCAAGACCAAGAAGGACGGCCTGTTCATCAACGCCGGTGGCTACTTCCTGCTGCCGTTCATCTACGGCGAGGGCGGCGACCTGGTCGACACCGCCGCCAAGAAGATCACCGTGAACTCCGCGGCCAACGTCGCGGGCATCCAGGTTGCCGCCGACCTGGTCAAGTCGGGCGCCGCGGTCAAGCCGCCGGCGAACGACTCGTACGGCACCATGATGACCCTGTTCAAGGAGCAGAAGGTCGCCATGATCATCAACGGCCCGTGGGAGGTCAACAACCTCCGCAACGCCCCGACCTTCGGCGGCATCGACAACCTCGGCGTCGCCGCGGTTCCGGCGGGCTCGGCGAAGGCCGGCGCACCGGTCGGCGGCCACAACTACGTGCTGTACTCCGGCATGGCGCAGGACAAGGCCGCCGCGGCCATCGCGTTCGTGAAGTTCATGTCCTCGGCGTCCTCGCAGGCGTTCCTGGCCGACAAGCTGGGCACCCTGCCCACCCGCAAGTCGGCGTACGAGATCGACAAGGTGAAGAACAACGCGATCATCGCGGCGTTCCAGCCGGTCGTGGCCGCCGCCGTGGCCCGCCCGTGGATCCCCGAGGGCGGCCAGTTCTTCGGCCCGCTCGACACGATGGCCACCGAGGTCCTGATCCAGGGCAAGGACCCGAAGACCTCCCTCGACGGGGTCGCGAACAAGTACAAGACCGAGGTCGTCACCGCCTACACGGCGTCCTGACCCTCACCTGAGGCCGGTCCCCCGCGCGGGGGCCGGCCTCAGGCCCATCCCCCGCGCCCCGCTTTCACCCCTCGGAGCACGCCCGTGAGCACAGACACCGCCACGCCGGCCCGGACCAGCCCCCCGCCGCGTGAGACCCGACGACCCGGCCGGCTGCGGCGCAGCTGGGACAAGCACTGGTACGCCTGGGTGATGGTCGCCCCCGTCGTGCTGGTACTCGGCGTCCTGATCTTCTATCCGCTCGGCCGCGGCATCCTGCTGTCGTTCACCAACCTCACCGAGGCGAACCAGCTCGCCGAGATCTGCAGCAAGTCGATCACCGGCAGCGAGGTGTGCAAGCCCAACCCGAACGCGTGGGAGATCGTCGGCGTCGACAACTACGTCAACCTGCTCACCGGCAAGGTCGGCGAGTTCTGGCGGCAGTTCGGCGTCACGCTCATCTGGACGGTCACCTGCGTGGTGTTCCACTACGGCCTGGGACTGGGCCTGGCCGTGCTGCTCAACCGGCCGATGCGCGGCCGTGGCCTCTACCGGATGCTGCTGATCCTGCCGTGGGCGGTGCCCGCGTTCGTGTCGGCGTTCGCGTGGCGGTTCATGTTCAACGAGCAGTTCGGCCTAATCAACTCGCTGTTCGAGTCCGTCGGCCTGGACCGCGTCGAGTGGTTCGCCGACTGGAAGACCGCGCTGCTCACGGCGATCATTGCCAACATCTGGCTGGGCGTGCCGTTCATGATGGTCACCCTGCTCGGCGGGATGCAGACCATCCCCGGCGAGCAGTACGAGGCCGCCGAGATCGACGGAGCCACCCCGTGGCAGCGGTTCGTCAACATCACGCTGCCCGGCCTGCGCTCGGTCAGCATGACCGTCCTGCTGCTGGGCTTCATCTGGACGTTCAACATGTTCCCGATCATCTTCCTGGTCACCGGCGGCGAGCCGGCCGGGCAGACCGAGATCCTGGTGACCGGCGCGTTCCGGTCGGCGTTCGAGGGCATCCGCAACTACTCGCTGTCCTCGACGTACGGCGTGCTGATCCTGTCCATCCTGCTCGTCTTCTCCGTGTTCTACCGGCGGGCGCTGCGCAAGCAAGGCGAGGTGTGGTGACATGACGATGACCATGGCCCCCGGCACGACGGCCGGGCAGTCCGCGCCCACCCCGCAGACCAACAAGCAGAGCCGGGCCAAGCGCAGCCCGCTGGCTTCGCTCGGGCTGCACGCCACGCTGATCGGCGCGTCGCTGATCGCGGTGTTCCCGATCGCGTGGGTGGTGCTGAGCTCGTTCAAGCCCAAGCAGTGGGTGCAGAGCAGCGAGCTGTCGCTGGTCAAGGAACCAACCCTGGGCAACTACGAGTACGTGCTGTTCGAGACGAACTTCCCGACCTGGATGCTCAACTCGGTGATCATCGCGCTGTGCACGATGGTGATCGGCATCCTGATGTCGGCGACCACCGGGTACGCGCTGTCGCGGTTCAACTTCCCGGGGCGGCGCAAGCTGATGATGGTGTTCCTGGTGACGCAGATGTTCCCGGTCGCCATCCTGATCGTGCCGATTTACCAGATCATGGCGACGTTGGGGCTGATCAACACGCATGCGTCGCTGGTGATCGCGTACCTGACGATCGCGGTGCCGTTCTGTTCGTGGATGTTGAAGGGGTACTTCGACTCGATTCCGACGTCGCTGGACGAGGCGGCGTCGATCGACGGGTGCGGGCCGTTCCAGACGTTCTGGCGGGTGATCATGCCGCTGGCGCGGCCGGGTATCGCGGTGACGGCGTTCTACACGTTCCTGACGGCGTGGGGCGAGGTCGCGTACGCGTCGGCGTTCATCCAGACCGACGACCGGTTCACGCTGGCGTACGGCATGCAGCAGTTCGTGCCGCAGTTCAACGCGCAGTGGGAGTACCTGACCGCCGCGGCGGTGCTGGTGACGGTGCCCGCCGGGCTGGTCTTCCTGTACGCCCAGCGCCACCTGGTGTCCGGCCTGACCGCCGGTGGAACGAAGGGCTGAGGTGGGTACGCAGACGCGGGCACGCCTGGCCGACATCGCCGCACAGGCGCAGGTCAGCCAGGCGACCGTGTCCCGGGTGCTCAACGACCGGCCGGGGGCGTCGGCGAGCACGCGGCAGGCGGTGCTGACGGCGCTGGACGTGCTGGGCTACGAGCGGCCGGGTCATCTGCACCGGACCGGGGCGGGGCTGGTCGGGCTGATCCTGCCGGAGCTGGACAACCCGATCTTTCCGGCGTTCGCGCAGATCGCCGAGTCGACGCTGGCCCAGCAGGGGTACACGTCGATGCTGTGCACGCAGACGCCGGGCACGGTCAGCGAGGACGAGTACGTCGACATGATGCGTGAGCGGGATGTCGCCGGGATCGTGTTCATGTCGGGTATGCACGCGGCGGCTGACGGCGATCCTGCGCGTTATCACCGGCTGACCACTGACGGGGTGCCGTTCGTGCTGGTCAACGGGTTTCTGCCGGGGGTCGCGGCGCCGTTCGTGTCGTGTGACGAGCACGGGGCGGCGGAGCTGGCCGTCGCGCATCTGGCGTCGCTGGGGCATCGGCGGATCGGGCTGCTCTGCGGGCCGCGGCGGTACACCCCGACGCGGCGCAAGGTGGCCGGGTACGCCGCGGCGATGGCCGGGTTGTACGACGGGGACCTGGAGGAGCTGATCGAGATCGCGCCGTTCGGCGTCGAGGGCGGGCACGGGGCGGCGCTGCGGCTGCTGGAGCGCGGCGTGACGGCGATGCTGTGCGGGTCGGACCTGATGGCGCTGGGCGCGATCCGGGCGGTGCGGGCCAACGGGCTGTCCGTGCCGGGGGACGTGTCGGTGGTCGGGTTCGACGACTCGCTGCTGATGGCGTACACCGATCCGCCGCTGACCACGCTGCGCCAGCCGGTGCGGGCGATGGCCCAGGCGGCGGTGCGGGCGCTGCTCGACGAGATCGGCGGGTACGCGGCCCCGCACAGCGAGTACATGTTCCGGCCGGAACTGGTCGTGCGGGGGTCGACGGCGGCGCTGCGCTGACAACGTTCTCCGGGCCCCGCCTAGGATGGCTTCATGACCTTGAGCAAACCGACTGTGGAATTCCCCGGGGGCGAGGCCCCGACCGACCTGGTGATCACCGACCTGGTGGTCGGCACCGGCGACGAGGCCGTACCCGGCCGCCAGGTCGTCGTGCACTACGTGGGTGTGACCTTCGACGGCGGCGAGGAGTTCGACGCGTCCTGGAACCGCGGCTCTCCGTTCACGTTCCCGCTCGGCGGCGGGCGTGTCATCGAGGGCTGGGACAAGGGCGTGGCCGGCATGAAGGTCGGCGGCCGCCGCCAGCTGATCATCCCGGCCAAGCTCGCGTACGGCAACCGCGGCGCCGGCGGCATGATCAAGCCCGGCGACACCCTGGTCTTCGTCGTAGACCTCCTCGAGGTCCGCTGACCCACTCCCCCGACGATCTTGCGCGTACGGTGGGGACGACACACTCGTTCCGGGCGTATCGCCAACAGTTCGCGCAAGATCGTCGGGATCATAGCGGGGCCACGGCGAGGGATCTTGCGGGTTAGACTCGCGCGGTGCCCGTTTTGACCGTCGATGATCTGCTGCCGTGGGAGCCGCGGCGTGTCCTGGTCACGGGCACGTCCGGGGCGGGGAAGACCACGCTGAGCAGGGAGATCGCCGCGGCTTTGGCGATGCCGCGGGTCGAGCTGGACGCGCTGCACCACGGGGCCGGCTGGGTGCCGAGGGCCGCGTTCGCCGACGAGGTCGGCGTCTTCGCCGCGCAGCCGCGCTGGGTGACCGAGTGGCAGTACACGGACAAGCTGGGCGACCTGCTGTCCGGCCGCGCCGACACGGTCGTCTGGTTGGACCATCCGCGCCCGCTGGTGATGTGGCAGGTCACCCGGCGCACGGTGCGCCGCAGGTGGCAGCGCGAGCAGCTGTGGAACGGCAACGTCGAGGGGCCGCTGTACACGATCCTCACCGACCCCGAGCACGTGATCCGCTGGGCGTGGCGTACCCACGGCAAGCCCGCCGGGCGGGTGGCGGCGCTGCTGGAGCAGCGCGGCGAGCAGGTCGCGGTGGTCCGGCTGCGCGGCCGGGCCCAGGTCCAGCGGTGGGTACGACGGTTGCGGGAAGGTTCTCTGCTCGGCTAGCGGTCAGCCCTGGCCGGGGGTGACGATCACCGGCTCGTGGCGTACCGGGAAGTTCACCGAGTTGGCGATGAAGCAGGCCCGGTGCGCGTCGTGGTGCAGGGCGAGCGCCCGCTCGGTCATCGCGGCGTCGGCGACGGTGACGTGGGGGCGCAGGACCGCCTCGGTGAAGCGGCCGCCGCCGTCGTCCTCGGTCATCGTCGCCTGCGGCTGGTCGGTGTAGCCGGTGACGACGACGCCGTCGACCGCGCACAGGTGCAGGTACCAGAGCAGGTGGCATTGGGACAGCGACGCCAGGAGCAGCTGTTCGGGGTTCCAGCGGCCGGGGTCGCCGCGGAACGCCGGGTCCGACGAGCCGGGCAGGGTCGGCAGGCCGGGCGCGCTGACCTCGTGGGTACGCCGGTAGGTGCGGTAGCTGTCGGTGCCGGTGCCCTCGTTGCCGGTCCATTCGACGGTCAGCTCGTACCGGTGCTCGCGCATGGCGGCAGCCTAGTGCACGCGGTAGAGGTCACGTATGCGGTCAAAGCGACCTAAACTCGGCCTATGGAGCTCTCGCTGGCCGAGCAGCTGGTCCTGCTCAGTTATGACGATGTGACCGGCAGGGCGCTGGTGCCCATCAACCATCTGGACTGCGGCATCGAGGGTGCGGTCCTGCTCAGCCTGGCCAACGCCGGGCGGATCGCGATACGCCGCGGGCATGTGGAGGTCGTGGACCACACGCTCACCGGCGACCCGTCACAGGACGCCGCGCTCATGGAGATCAGCGACGACGCCAAGGGCCACGCGCCCGACTGGTGGATCTACCACCTGGCATCCCCGCACCACCGCCAGCGGCTGCTGGACAACCTCGTGGCCAAGGGCGTGCTGCGGCACGAGGACCACCGGGTGGTCGGCGTCTTCCACCGGCCCCGCTATCCGCTGGCCGACCAGGCGGTCAAGAAGGAACTGGTGGACCGGCTGCGCAACGTGGTCAACCGGATCGCCGAGCCCGACCGCGACTCGGTCAGCCTGCTCGCGCTCACCCACACCATGATGCTGGACCGCCACTACTACCCCGAGGTCAACCACGACGACATGCGCCACCGCGTCATGGAGCTGGCCGAGGGCGAGTGGGCAGCCCCGGCCCTCGGCAAGGTGATCTACGCGATGAACATGGCCGTCATGGCCGCGGTCACCGGCGGCATCGCGTCGTCGTCCACCGCCGCGGTCTCCGGCAGCTGACAGCCGGCGCGTGTCATGTTGATCACGATGCGCCGCGGCGGGTAGGCGGCCTACCGTACCGACATGCACGGCATCCCCCGTACCGATGAGGACCTGGCCCACACCTACCGCGACTTCGCACTGCGGGAGGCGGCCGGAAGGTCTCCGGCCTACGAGCGGCTGTGTCTCGGGGTGGCCGCCGACGCCGAGGTGCTCGGCCTCGTCGGCGCGCTGCCGCTGGCCAAACGCCAGCCGAACCTGCTGCTGGGCGCGGTCCGGCTGCTCGGCGGGCCGGTCGGCGACTACGCAGCGTTCCGGGACTGGGTGGTCGCGCACTGGGCCGCGGTACGCGAGCAGCTGCTGGCCCGCAGCACGCAGACCAACGAGGCCGCACGGTGCGCGACACTGCTGCCGGTGCTCGCCGCGCTGCCGCAGCCGCTCGCACTGATCGAGGTCGGCGCGTCCGCGGGGCTGTGCCTGTACCCGGACCGGTACCGCTACCGGTATGGCGACCGCGCGCCGCTCGGGCCGGCCGGTGCGCCGCTGCTGGAGTGCTCCGTCGACGGGTCGGTGCCCGTGCCGGACCGGCTGCCGCAGGTCGTGTGGCGTACGGGCATCGACCTGAACCCGCTCGACGTCACCGACCCTGACGACGTGCGCTGGCTGCAGAGCCTGATCTGGCCGGAGCACACCGAACGCCGCGAGCGGCTGACCGCGGCCGCGGCGATCGCCGCCGCCGAACCGCCACTGCTGGTCCGCGGCGACCTCAACGAGTCCCTGGCACGGCTGGCCGAGCAGGCCCCCGCCGAGGCGACGCTGGTCGTGTTCCACACCGCGGTGCTCGCCTACCTCGACGCGGCGGGCGTGGATCGGTTCGCGGCGCAGATGGGCGAGCTGGCTGGGCGGCGGCCGGGCACGGTGTGGCTGAGCAACGAGGCACCCGGAGTGGTGCCGCAGGTGGCCGCGCGGTTGCCCGGCGAGGCTCCACCGGGCCGGTTCGTCCTCGCCGTGGACGGGCGGCCGGTCGCCTTCACCATGCCGCATGGCCAGGGCGTCGCATGGCTCTGAGCCGCACCGTCCAATCTCTACATGACCTGCGGCCGCGTCGGCCATAGAGTGTTGCCGTCGAAGGGACAGCGATGGCGCAGCACGACGGTGGCCCGGCGGGGCGGACCGAGAAGGACAACACGGCGCTCGACGTCGCCGCCAGTTCGGTCGCAGGGCTTGGCCTGCTGGTGGGGGCGCTGGGCGCGGCCGGGCTGGTGCTCGTGCTGTGCACCAATTCGCTGGCCGGGGTCGGTCTGACCCTGGTCAACATCGCGGTCCCGGCGATCGCGTTCGGGTACGCGCTGCTCGACGCCGCCCCGCGCGGCTCGGCCCGGCCGCGGCGGATCGGGGCGATCACGCTGGCCGTGCTCATCGCGGCGGGCGCGACCGGGCTCAGCTGGGGGCTGTCCGGGGTGGCGATGCGCCAGTTCGCACCCGCGGACTACATCGGCCGCTACGGCGAGCGCGTGCAGGTGACCGTCATGGACGCCGACTGCCGCCACGGGACCATCTGGCGGCGCGGGCCGCGGGCCGACTTCTACTGCGAGGGCGCGACGTGGCGGGCCGGCGGCCGGGACGAGCGCGGCCGGTTGACCCTGTTCTACCAGGAGATGGAGCCGCGTTCGCAGAGCCGCTCGATCGACGCGTACGTGCTCGGCAACGAGGGGTACAGCGTGGAGCGGGTCGGCGAGGTCGAGTCCTGGGCGTGGTGGGCCGGGCGTCCGCTGTGGCTGCTGCTGGGCCTGCCGGTGCTGGCCCTCGGCGTGCTGCTGCGACGGGATCTGGTCGCCCCGCGGGCCTGACCGAATGGGCGCGAACCCGCCCGGCGGCCGCGGCACCGACCCTGCGGTGAGTTCCGCGGCGGGACCGTCGGCCACGTCGAGATGTTCCTTCTACAGGTCCAGGTACTGGTCCTGGCCGAGGAGGCGTCCGCCGCGCTCGCGCGCGACCGACGGGAGCGGGTTCACCGTGCGCTCGGGCGGCCCGAGTGGGAAGCTGTCTCGATGGCGCGTATCCGATCGATCGTCCTGAAGGTGAACGACATCCCCAGAGCGGCCGCATTCTGGACCCGGGCGCTGGGCTACGAGGCCTCACCGGCCGACCCGGCGTTCCTCGTCCCGCCGGACGGCGACGGCCCCAGGCTGCACCTCGACGCCGACGACCGGACCCACCTCGACCTGTGGGCGGCGAGCGCCGCCGAGCAGCAGGCCGAGGTCGAGCGCCTGGTCGCGCTCGGCGCGGTGCAGGTCGACTGGGACTATCCCGAGGACGCGGACTTCGTGGTGCTCGCCGACCCGGAGGGCAACCTGTTCTGCGTGGTGAACACCGCCGCTTGACCGGCGCGCTACCGTGCGGGTCGTGATCAGACCGGTCTCCGCCCCATACCGTGTCACGGCCACCGTCGTGGCGCTGCTCGGGCTGTCCGCCGCCGCGCCTTTCCTGTACCGGACCGGGCCGGTCGGGTACGCCGCGCTGCTGGTTCCGCTGGGGCTGCTGCTGGCGCTGGCGTGGGCGGTGCGGCTCGGGCAGTGGATGCTGGCGGCCGGTGCTCCTCCGTGGCCGGCCCGGCTGACCCTGCATCTGGCGCAGGGCGCGCAGGCGGGGCAGCGGGGGCGGGCGGTCCGGGTCGCCGACGCGGTCGCCCGCGCGGGGGACGCGGACGTCACGCCGGCCGGGTACGCGGTGTGGGCGGTGCTGCGTCGTGGCAGCGCCCCGCAGCTGCACCAGCGGGTGGTGTGGGAGCGGTGGCTGCGTGAGCTGACCGGTGAGCAGCGGGTGCTGGTGCGCCGCCGCGCGGGGGTGGCCGTGCTCGACGTCGAGGGCCAGGGCCGGATCTGGCCGTCGAGCTTCACGCTGCGCCGTCGACCCTGGGGTGTGGTGCTGACACCGCTGGGCGGCACGTCGGCGTCCGGCGACCTGTCGGTGTGGCGGCTGCTGACGGTGCTCGTCATGGTGGTGGCGCTGCTGGCCGGTCCGGCACTGGGACGCCGGGACTACCTGGACGCGGTGTGGGCGACCGCTTACATCGTCGTGCTCGCATTCGCCGTCGGGCAGTGGTTCGGGGTGATGCCGCCGGGGCGGCAGAGCCGGGAGCGGCCTGCCAGCACACGAATCCCCGGGGCGCGCACCAAAGCCGCCAAGCCACACCGCGGCGGCCGCTTCAGCGGCACATCGAAGACCCGTAAGCGTTAGAAAGGTCACCTTCTACATCGCATGCCATGTAGAGGGAAGGAAGAGAAAGGGGTGCCCTTCCTTCCCTACCGTTACCTTCAGTGTGCTCTAGTGAGCGCGCTGTTGGCAGTCCCGCCTTGCGGTGGGACGGTCCCGGTGTTACCGGCTGATGCCGTGCCGGGTTGACGTTTCACGGCCTCCTGCCCGCTGGTGCGGGTCTTCTGGATGGCTCCACGTCCTGCCACCGGGCTACTCCCGGCGGGGTCGATCTCGGCCACGAGGGCGGCCAGGTTCCGGGCGGCGTTGAGGTCGCGGTCGATGACCAGGCCGCACGCCTTGCAGTCGTATACGCGCTTGGACAGGGCGAGTTTGGTTTTCACCGCGCCGCAGCCCGAGCAGGTTTTCGAGGATGGATACCAGCGGTCGGCCACGTGTAGCCGGCCACCGTTCCAGGTGGTCTTGTAGGTGAGCTCACGGCGCAGCTCGCCGAACCCGGCGTCGGCGATGTGCCGGGCCAGTTTGCGGTTGCGCAGCATGCCGGACACGTTGAGGTCCTCGACCACGAGTGTGCCGTGTTCGCGGGCCAGGCGGGTGGTGAGTTTGTGCAGGCCGTCGCGGCGTAGGTTCGCCACCCGGGCGTGGGCGCGGGCGATACGGACTCGGGCGCGCTGCCACCGGTTCGACGGGTGCGCGCCGGTGCGCCGGTCCGGGCCGCTCTTGCGGGACAGGGCGCGGCCGAGTGCCCGCAGCCTGTGCTGCGCCTGGTTCAGGTGGCGCGGGTTGGGCACGAACTTGCCGGTCGACAGGACGGCCAGGTGCGTGATCCCGACGTCCACGCCGATGATCGAGTCGGGGCGGGCCGGGGTGCGTACGGTGCGTTCGATCTCGACGGTGAACGCGACATGCCACCGGCCGCCGTCGCGGCGCACCGTGGCCGACATGATCCGCGCAGTGCCCGCTTCCAGGCGGCGGGCGAGTTTGCGGGCGGACTCGTGCAGTTTCAGCCGGCCCAGCCGGGGCAGTACGACGTGCTTGCGGTCGGGCTCGACCCGGATCGTGCCGGTCGTGAACCGCACCGAGGGTGTCGATCGGCGGCGGGACTTGAACCGCGGGAACCCGACCGGGTGCCCGGCTCGCTTGCCCGTGCGGGAGTCCGACCAGTTCTTCAGAGCGCGGGCGAGCGCGTCCAGGCCGGTATTGAACGCCTCCTTCGAGCACTCGTTCCACCACGGCGCGACGTCGGGCTTTGCGGCGTTCCACGCCTTGCGCAGGGCAGGCAGCGACCATGACACCGACGCAGTGAGCTGCTCGTGCGGCACGCCGTATGTGCGCTCAGCCGCCCGCTGGTCCATAACCGCCTTCACCCGGGCCAGTGCCCAGTTGTGCGCGAGCCTGGCCGCCCCGGCGTGGGCGAGTACGTCACGTTCCTGGGCGGGGGTGAGGTCGAGGGCGAACCGGTACGCCTGGATCTTCTTCATGCCGGGCTGTCCTGCATGGCGGCTTCGACCGCGCGCCGGGCGCGGTCGGCCGCCGCACGGGCACCGTACAGGCGGGCGCACAGCGCCGTCAGGATCTCGGTAACGTCACGCACCAGGTCGTCGTCCACCTCGGCCGGGTCGACCACCAGCAGCCGACGGCCCTGCGCGGCGAGGGCGGCTTCGACGTACTCGGCGCCGAAGCGGGCGAACCGGTCGCGGTGCTCGACCACGATCGTCGTAACGGCCGGGTCACGCAGTAGGGCGAGGAACTCCTTGCGGTGCCCATCGAGCGCCGAGCTGACCTCGGTCACCACGCGCGACACCGAATGCCGCTGACTCGTGGCCCACACGGTGACCCGGGCGACCTGCCGGTCCAGGTCCGCTTTCTGATCCGACGAACAGACGCCGGCGTACACCACGACCTGCCCGGCGCCAGCTTTCGCCCCGGTCACCGGCTCGCCGACCATAATGAGCCGGCCCAGCCGGTACGTGGGAACGGGCAGCGTCCCCGCCTCATAGCGCCGCCGCGCGGTCGCGTACGAGATACCGGTGGCCGCTGCCCACCCCTTCAAGTTCACGCGTCACTTTAGCAAACTAGAGAGCACTAAAGCAGATCGATGCTGCCGCCAACTGTCCCTAGGGAAGGAATGCTTGCGGCGGTTCGGTCAGGTGGTGGTGTTGCGGCGGCGGCGACGGCGCACCGGGCCGTCGTCGGCGATGAAGGTGCGGGTGAGGGCCATCGCGATGATGATGCCGATGACCGCGCAGGCCACCTGCACCAGCAGCTCGGACCAGCTCCAGGTGAAGTGCCAGCCTGCCCAGTTCCAGTCCAGGCGGGCCGGCCACATGGTCTCCCAGCCCATCTGGCGCGAGACCCAGGTGCCCAGCAGTGCGGCCAGAATGCCTACCACGAAGGTAGCGATGATTCCGATGTCCTGGCGGCCGGGGAGAACCAGCCGGCCGAGGGTGCCGATCACGATTCCGATAAGGATTGCGCTCAGGATTCCGGTCGCCGTCATGGCGGGCGACTACCCATCCGCTCGGCCTTTAATCCTCGCCGCGATACCGGTTCCGTGCGGCCCGGGACAGGCCTATCCCGACGGTGCCGCAACGGCTGTCAGGACCAGGGTTTTTCCAGCTGGATGGTGGTGACCGAGTCGACGATGACGGTGTAGCGCTCGGGGCGGTCGGTGAGGATGTAGGCGTCGGTGCGCACCGCGAGCATGGTCAGGTCGGAGTCGGCGAGCTCGTGCAGGCGGTCCGGGCCGGGGCGGGTGAGGTCCATGAACCTGCCCAGGCTGCGCCAGTCGGCGGTGGACTCGACCACGACGCAGTTGTCGTTGGTGCGCAGCACGTCGACCAGGTGGGCGTCGGCGCCGCGGGCGAGTGCCTCGGCCAGCGACGCCGAGGTGACGGCGAAGAGCTCGCCCTCGTCGTCGAACTCGCCGATGATCTCGCCGACGGTCTCGTGTGCGCCGAACGCGCAGATCGCTGAGGCGTCGAGGATGAGGCGGATCGGCGGGATGCCGATCTCGCCGTCGCCGGTTTCGGTCACGCCGCCCAGCCCATGCGCCGGCGCAGTTCGTCACGGTCGGCGCTGCCGTGCTCGGCGCGCCGGGCGGCGTCGTCGAGCTGCTCGCGGGCCCACAGGCGGGCGCGGCGGCGGCGTTCCTCGGTCAGCGGCTCGCCGTGGTGGCGCTGGTAGGCCTCCGCCTCCGCGTCCTGGGCGATCTTGCGCCGGACCAGGCGGTTCACCTCGGCGGAGGCGTTCTCGTGCGTCTTGAGGTACGCGACGACGTCGTCGGCCAGGTAGAAGCTTTTGGTCTCACCCATGTCCAATAGAGTAGCGCGCATTCTCTGATAGGGCCATGCGGTGGTAATCCATTGGCTCCGGCGGGCGTGGGACGGCTACAACATACGGCGTGATCGTGAAGTATCCGCGGACGCCGCATCTGGCCGGATCGCGCCTGCAGCCGGGTGACGAGGACCTGGCCCAGGTGCCGTTCGCGCGTATCCGCGGCCGCCACGTGGTCGCCGAGGAGAAGCTCGACGGGGCGAACGCCGGGATCAGCTTCACCGCCGACGGCGCGCTGCGGCTGCAGTCGCGCGGGCACCACCTGTCCGGCGGGCCGCGCGAACGGCAGTTCGCGGTGCTCAAGTCGTGGGCGGCGACGATAGCCCCGCTGCTGTGGGAGCGGCTGGGCGACCGCTACGTCTGCTACGGCGAGTGGATGTACGCCAAGCACACCGTCTTCTACGACGCGCTGCCGCACTACTTCTGCGAGTTCGATGTGCTGGACACGGCGACGGGCGAGTTCCTGGACACGCCGCGGCGGCGTGAGCTGCTGGACGGGCTGCCGGTGCGCAGCGTGCCGGTGCTGGCGGCGGGGCCGTTCGAGCGGCTGGAGCAGTTGACGGCGCTGGTGGGGCCGTCGGTGTGCCGTACGCCTGGGTGGCGTGACGGGCTCGCGGCGGCCGCGGTGGAGGCCGGGGTCGACCCGGCGCGGGCCGCGGCGGAGAGCGACCGGGCCGACGAGATGGAGGGGCTCTACCTCAAGGTCGAGGAGGGCGGGCGGGTCGTCGAGCGGTACAAGTGGGTGCGGCACAGCTTCCTGACCGCGGTGCTGGACTCGGGTTCGCACTGGGCGGACCGGCCGATCGTGGCCAACCGCCTGGCCGACCCGGAGGTGCTCTATGCAGGTC
This sequence comes from Catellatospora vulcania, assembly GCF_009720385.1. Taxonomy (GTDB): domain Bacteria; phylum Actinomycetota; class Actinomycetes; order Mycobacteriales; family Micromonosporaceae; genus Catellatospora; species Catellatospora vulcania. The sequence continues at coordinate 109,583 of NZ_ML769304.1, forward strand.
TTTGAGCGGCTGTGCCCGGCCGGGCCGGGCTGGGTGCTGGACTGGGCCGCGGTCGAGCAGGCGTTCGCCTGGGTGCGGCGGCTGGCCGGGGTGCCGCAGGATGCGGTGCATCATGCCGAGGGCGACGTGCTGACGCATACCCGGATGGCGGCCGAGGTGCTGGTGTCGCTGGCGCAGTGGCGGGACCGGCCGCGCGACGAGCAGGTGCGGCTGTTCGCGGCGGTGCTGCTGCACGACGTGGCCAAGCCCGACTGCACCCGGCACGAAGACGGGCGGATCACCGCGCACGGGCACTCGCGGCGCGGCGAGCTGACCGCCCGGCGGGTGCTGTGGGAGCTGGGCGCGCCGATCGAGTGGCGCGAGCACGTGGCGGCGCTGGTGCGCCACCATCAGGTGCCGTTCTGTGCCCTGGAGCGTCCCGATCTGGAGCAGATCGTGCTGCGGGTGTCGCTGACGGCGCGCAACGACGACCTGGCGCTGCTGGCCACCGCCGACATTCTCGGCCGGGTCTGCGCCGATGCGGACACGGTGCTGGAGAACGTCGGGCTGTTCCGGGAGTACTGCGCGGACCTGGGGGTGCTGGACCGGCCGTGGGAGTTCGCGTCGGACCATGCGCGGTTCGTGTACTTCCGTACGCCGGGGCGCGATCCGCGCTATGCCGCGTTCGACGACACCCGGCTGACCGTGACGGTGCTGTCGGGGCTGCCGGGCGCGGGAAAGGACACCTGGCTGGCGGCGAACCGGCCCGAGTTGCCGGTGGTCAGTCTGGACGCGATCCGGGCGCAGTCGGGGGTGGACCCGGCCGGTGACCAGCGGGCGGTCGCCGCGGCGGCGCACGAGCTGGCACGCGGGCACCTGCGGGCGGGGCGCTCGTTCGTGTGGAACGCGACGAACGTGTCGCGCCAGCACCGGGAGATCTGCATCGGGCTGGCGGCGGCGTACCGGGCGCGGGTCGAGGTGGTGGCGCTGGAAGCCCCTGGTCCGGTGCTGCGGGCGCGCAACGCGGGCAGGCCGGTGCCGGTGCCGAACGCGGTGATCGATAAGCTGATCGGCAAGTGGGAGACCCCGGACGTCACCGAGTCGCACACCCTACACCGGCTGGACACGAATGATCGTGCACTTCACGTGATCACACGGTCACGGATGGCCTAGAGTAGGCAAGTGATCGAATCGCAGAGCGTCACTGACGCACTACGTATAGCAGCCGAAAGACGTCAAAACTGCGGTTTCTTCTTCGACTTCGACGGAACCCTGTCCGAGATCCGCGACGACCCCGCCGGGGTCGAGCCGGTGCCGGGCGTCGTCGCGGCCATCGCCGAGATCGCCGAGCACATCCGCACCGTCGCGGTCGTGTCGGGACGCCCCGTCGAATTCCTGCGCAAGCACTTCGGCGGCCTGCCGGTGCGGCTGTACGGCCTCTACGGCATGGAGTCCCTCGACGAGAACGGCACCCTGTGGACCGACCCGGAGGTCGTGCCATGGATCTCCGCGGTCGCCGACGTGGCCAAGCGGGCCGTCACCGAGCTGGACCCCGACGTGCTGGTCGAGGACAAACGGCTGTCGGTCGCCCTGCACTACCGCACCGCACCGCACCTGCGCGCCCAGGTCGAACGCTGGGGCGGCGACCGGGCCGCCGAATACGGCCTGGCGCCGCTGCCCGGCCGCATGGTCCTCGAACTCAAACCGCCGATCCGGCGCGACAAGGGCGGCGTCATGCACAGCGCCACCCGCGACCTCGACTGCGTCTGGTACTTCGGCGACGACCTCGGCGACCTGCCCGCGCTCACCGCGCTGGCCGACCGCGCCAAGGCCGACCCGGACTTCGCGGTGTTCCGGGTCGGGGTGTCCAACCCCGAGACCGGCGACCAGGTCGCCGCCATGATGGACGTCATCGTCGGCTCGCCGCGTGACCTGCTGCCGCTGCTGCGCCAGGCCGGGCAGGCCTTCACCCCCTCGCACACCTGACCGGCCCTCCGGCGGCGCAGGATTGAGTTCCGCGCCGCCGGGGTAAGCGCTGATCATGCCCGAATCAGTCATGGTGTTCTCACCGTCCCCGCAGCTCACCGTCACCATCGAGCAGGTCGGCGACGAGGAGGAGATCCATCTTCACGCCGGCGGGCAGGGCGTCTGGGTCGCCCGCATGATCAAATCCTTGGGCGTACGCGTCGTGCTGTGCTCCGCGTTCGGCGACGAGACCGGCCACGTGGTGCGCACCCTCATCCTCGACGAGGGCCTGGAGGTCGGCGCGATCGACGTGGCGGCCCGCAACGGCGCGTACGTGCACGACCGCCGCGACGGCACCCGCAACGAGATCGCGCAGGCCCCCGGGCAGCCGCTGAGCCGCCACGACCAGGACGAGCTCTACAATGTCGCGCTCGCCGAGGGCCTGCGCGCCGAGGTCGCGATGCTGGCCGGGGTGGCCGACCCGCAGGTGCTGCCGCCTGACATGTACCGGCGGCTGGCGGGCGATCTGCGCCGCAACGGCACCAAGGTCGTCGCGGACCTGTCCGGCGAATACCTCAACGCCGTCCTGGAGGGCGGCGTCGACGTGCTCAAGGTGTCCCACGAGGAGGTGCTGCGCGACGGCCGGGCCACCGAGGAGACCATCCCCGGCCTGGTCGCGGCAATGTACCGGCTGCGGGAGGAGGGGGCGGCGAACGTCGTGCTCAGCCGCGCCGAGCACCCGGCGCTCGTGCTCATCGGCGACGAGGTGCGCCAGGTCGAGCTGCCCCGCCTGGAGCCGGCCGACCACCGCGGCGCGGGGGACTCGATGACCGCGGGCGTCGCCGCCATGCTGGCCCGGGGCCGCGACCTGGAGGAGGCCGTACGCACCGGTGCGGCCGCGGGCGCGCTCAACGTCACCCGGCACGGGCTGGGCACCGGCCGTGCCGACGTGATCAGCCAGTTCACCACCCGAGTGAAGCTGACGGCGCTGCCGGGCGCCAGCTCCGGCGCTCCCCCGCCCGCGTCCGGCGCCGCCAGAAGCGGCGGTCACACGTCCCCTGAACAGCTCGCAGATGAGGTGAAGCGGTCATGACCCGGGTTCTGGTCACCAACGACGACGGCATCGAGGCCCCCGGCCTGCACCGGCTCGCGCTGGCCGCGGCCAAGGCGGGCTACGACGTGGTGGTGGCGGCCCCGGCCCGCGACTCCAGCGGCGCGAGCGCCGCCATCAGCGCCGTCGCCCAGGACGGGCGCGTCGTCGTCGAGGAGCGCAAGCTGCCGGGCCTGGACGGGGTGCCCGCGTATGCGGTCACCGGCACGCCGGCGCTGGCCGCGCTGATCGCCACCCGGGGCGCGTTCGGCGACCCGCCCGACGTGGTGCTGTCGGGCATCAACCGGGGCGCGAACGCCGGACCGGCTGTGCTGCACTCCGGCACCGTCGGCGCGGCGCTGACCGGGGCCACGTACGGCTGCAAGGGCCTGGCCGTGTCGCTGAACCTGGCCGACGGGGACCTCACCGACGACGACCGGTACTGGGACACCGCCGCGCTGTACGCGGTCGCGCTGCTGTCGCTGCTGGATGGGCTGCCGAAGGAGACCGTGCTCAACCTGAACGTGCCCGACCTGCCCGCCGACCAGGTGCGCGGGCTGTGCCGGGCCCGGTTCGGCCGGTTCGGCCAGGTGCAGATGCGTATCGCCGAGCGCGGCAGCGGCTTCGTGCGCACCGCGCTGGAGGACACCGGGGCGCGGCTGGAGCCGGGCACCGACATGGCGCTGCTGGCCGACGGGTACGCCACGGTCACGCCGCTGCAGCCCCTCGGTGAGGCCGCCGTCGACCTGCCCGACCTGTCCGGCGTGCTCACCGCGGCCTGAACGGCCGCCCCCGCCCGGGTCGATCATGAAGTTGAGGGTGTCGACACGCGTCGAACCCCATGAGGTCATGATCGACCCGGGCGGGGCGGCGCGCTACGGGGTGTTGGAGAGGCTGGCGAGCAGGGCGCTGCCGCCGCAGCAGACCAGCAGGATCGCCGGCAGGACGACGAGCATGATGGCGTAGTTGGACCACATGCCGAACGTGGTGACGTCGTTGCCCTGGCCGTCGTGGACGCGGTTGCGCCAGCCGCCGAACCGGAACGCGAGCTGGTGGCCGGCACCGGGATGCACGGTCAGCTTCGTCTTGATCATCGGCATGCCGAACGGGTCGGTCACCTTCACCTCGTGCGGCCCCGCGGGGACCACGACGTGGTAGGTGCCCTCGCCGCCGAACGGCACCTGCCGACCGTCGACCTTGAGCTTGGAGGTGGACGCCGCCGAGACGAGGTACGGGCCGCGGTTGAAGCTCACGACCAGCACACCATGGCCCTCCGGCACGGGCACGGGCATCGGGTACGCGGTGAAGGGCATGACAGGGCCGGGGTGGAAGGGCTGCACCATGCGGGAGATCATGCCAGAACGTGCCGAACCTGCGCGACCATCCACATACGACAAAGCATCCGTCGCCGGATGCCTGTCGTATGGGGCTTTGGCTCAGTGCGCCGGGTTCGCGGTGTGCGGTTTGCGGCCGAGCTGGCGCCAGCCGGTCTCGGCGACGTCGACGCCGTAGTGTCCGGCGGCAGCCAGCAGGTTGGCGAAGGCGAGGTCTCGTTCGTCGTCGTTGACGTCCTTGACCTGGTCGAAGCGGGCCAGCGCGTTACGGACGTGATCGGCGTCGGTCAGCGGCAGCTTGCGCTTGTCGGGAAACGCGAACACCGACTCGGGCAGGCGGTTCTTGTCCGCCGTGCTGAGCTCGCCGTCGACCTCGTGCGCCCGCCACGTGGCTTTGGTCTTGGTTGTCATGATTGGTGATTACCCGGTGCTGGACAGGGGCCAAACGTCACATCATGAGCTGGTCGATGGTCATGGGCAGGTCGCGCAGGCGGCGGCCGGTGGCGTGGAAGACGGCGTTGCCGATCGCCGCCGCGATGCCGACCAGGCCGATCTCCCCGATGCCCTTGGTTCCCGACGGGGTGTAGCGGTCCGGCTCGCCGACGAAGACGGCCTCGATCTCGGGCACGTCGGCGTTGACGGCCACCAGGTAGTCGCCGAAGGTGCCGTTGGCGACCCGGCCCGTGCCGGGGTCGGTCAGGGTGTCCTCGAACAGGGCCTGGCCGATGCCGCCGACGGTCGCGCCGAGGATCTGGCTGCGGGCCAGCTTCTGGTTGAGGATGCGCCCGCCGTCGGTGACGCTGACGACCCGGCGCACCCGCAGCCGGCCGATCATCGGGTCGATGGCGACCTCGACGAACCGGGCCCCGTACGCGCCCGCGTGGACCATGCCCGCGGCGGCCGCGTCCGGTGGCCGCAGGCGGCCGTCGCCGGACGCCTCGACCAGGCTCTGCCCGGCGAGCAGGTCGGCGATCGGCACCCGCACCGACAGGTCGTCCCGGCGGCACAGCGCGCCGTCGCGGCAGACCACGTCGTCGGGGCCCAGACCGTGCAGCGGAGAGTCCTCGGCGGCCAGGTCGAGCAGTGCGCCCTGCAGGTGCGACACGGCGTCGATGACGGCGTTGGACAGTGACGAGGCCAGCCCGGAGCCGCCGGAGTGGGCCGAGGCGGGCAGGTCGCTGTCGCCGAGCTGGAAGTCGACCTGCTGCGGGTGCAGGCCGAGCAGGTCGGCGGTGAGCTGCGTGATGATCGTGTAGGTGCCGGTGCCGATGTCGGTGGCGGCGGACCGGACCGCGGCGGTGCCATCGGCGTACACGGTGACCCGCGCCTGGGACATGGGCATGTAGGCGAAGAAGCCCGCGGTGGCCATGCCCCAGCCGATGAGCAGGTCGCCCTCGCGCATCGACGACGGCCGCGGATCGCGCCGCGACCAGCCGAACAGCTCCGCGCCGACCCGGCAGCACTCGATCACGGCGTTGGACGACCAGGGCTTGCCCGTGGCCGGGTCGAGTTCGGTGGCGAGGTTGTGCAGCCGCAGTTCGAGCGGATCCATGCCCAGCTCGTGCGCGAGCTCGTCCATGGCGGTCTCGATCGCCCAGTTGCCCTCGGCCTCGCCGGGCGCGCGCATGGACGTCGGGTAGCGGCGGTTGAGGCGTACGGTGCGTTCCACCGTCGCGACGTTCGGGCACTGGTAGAGGTGCGGTGTGCCGCTGGTGAGCAGCCCGACCGCCGGGAAGTCGATCGACGACAGGCAGGTCGCCCGGTGCTCGATCATGGTGAGCGTGCCGTCGCGGGCGGCGCCTATACGCACCTGGTGCTCGCTGCTGGGCCGGTGCCCGACCAGCTTGAACATCTGCGGGCGGGTCAGCATGAGCTTGACGGGGCGGCCGAGTTCCCGGGCGGCACCGGCGGCCAGCAGCTTGTACGGCCACTGGTTGAGCCCGGCGCCGAAGCCGCCGCCGAGGTAGGGCACGTGTACGCGTACGCCCGACTCGGGCACGCCGAACATGACGGCCAGGGTCGTCCGCAGCGCGTTGGTGCCCTGCGTGCTGTCGTGGATCTCCAGGTGGTCGCCGTCCCACGCGGCGACGCAGCCCATCAGGCCGAGCGGGTTGTTGGTGTTCTCGGGAGTGGTGTAGGTCGCGCCGACGCGCACGTCGGCGGCGGCCCAGCCGGCCTCGGTGTCACCGCGTGACGTGTCGGGCGACAGCGCCAGCGTCTCGAGCCGACCGCCGGCGGGGTCGAGCAGCGGCGGCTCGGCCGCGTAGGTGACCTCGATGAGCCGGGCGGCTTCCGTCGCCTCCTGCGGCGTGTCCGCGACGACCACGGCGATCTCCTGGCCGTGGAAGGTGATCCGGCCGTCCTGCATCGGCGCGACCGGGGCCTCGCCGAACAGCACGGGCGGCGGGGCGTTCAGGCGCGGGAAGTTCTCGTGCGTGAACACGGCCCGTACCCCGGGCAGGGTCAGCAGCGCGCTGGTGTCGATCTTCGTGACGGTGCCGGCCGGGATGGTCGAGGTGACCACCACGGCGTGCAGCATGCCGGGCAGCGCGATGTCGCTGGAGTACGGCGCGCTGCCGGTGACCTTGTGCGGTCCGTCGACCCGGTCGATGCCCTTGCCGACCCAGGTGCCGAGATCGGGCTTGGTGGCGGTCATCGCGACGCCTCCGTCATCGTGAGCAGCTGGCGCGACAGCGTGCGCACCGCGAGATCGACCTTGAACGCGGTGCCGGGCACGGTGAACGCCGAGGCCATGACGGCCCGGCCGGCCTGCTCGAAGCGCACCGGGTCGACGTGGGTGCCGCGCAGCATCTCCTCGGCCTCGCGGGCCCGCCACGGCACGGAGCCGACGCCCCCGAGCGCGATCCGGATGTCGCCGATCATGTCGCCGTCCATCTGCAGCGCGACCGCGGCAGAGGTCAGCGCGAACTCGTAGGAGGCCCGGTCGCGGACCTTCAGGTAGCCCGAGCGCCAGCCCTGGGGCAGCAGCGGGATGTCGATCTCGGTGATCAGGTCGCCGTGGCCGAGCACGTTCTCGATGGACGGGCCCTCGTCGGCGCGTACCCAGAACTCGGTCAGCGGGATGCGCCGCTGCCCGGACGGCCCGTCGACCAGCACGGACGCTTCGACGGCGATCAGCGGCACGGCCACGTCCGAGGCGTGCAGCGCGATACAGCGCTCGTCGACGCCGAGCACGGCGTGCATGCGGGCGACATTGTCGACGGCGGCGCAGCCCGAGTCGGGGCTGCGGCGGTTGCAGGCCGACACGGTCGGATCGCGGAAGTACCGGCAGCGCGTGCGCTGCAGCAGGTTGCCGCCGATGGTGGCCATGTTGCGCAGCTGCACCGACGCGCCGAGCAGCAGGGCCTCGCGCACGAACGTGAGGCGCTGCTCGACCACGGGCTCGGCGGCCAGCTGCTCCATCGTGGTGAGCGCGCCGACCTTGAGCTGCTGGCTCTCGACGAGGATGCCGCGCAGCGGCAGCCGGGTGATGTCGACCAGCCGGTCAGGGGTCCACACGCCGTCCTTCATCAGGTCCACCTGGGTGGTGCCGCCGGCCAGGAACGCGGCCTGCGGGTCGGCGGCCACCGCGGCGACGGCCTCGCCGACGGCGGTGGGGCGGTCGTAGAGGAAGGCGCGCATCAGTCCGTTCCCTTCGCCACGTCACGGATGGCGGCGACGATGTTGTCGTACGCGCCGCACCGGCACAGGTTGCCCGACATGTACTCGCGGATGTCGGCGTCGCTGCCCGCGCGGCCCTCGCGCAGCAGGCACGCCGCGGACATGAGCTGACCGGGGGTGCAGAAACCGCACTGGAACGCGTCGTGGCGCATGAACGCCTCCTGCAGCGGGTGCGGCCCCAGCTCACCGGCCAGCCCTTCGACCGTGGTGACCTGCCTGCCGTCGACCTGCGCGGCGAGCATGAGGCACGACAGCACCCGCTGCCCGTCCACGTGGACCGTGCACGCGCCGCAGGCGCCCTGGTCGCAGCCGCGTTTCGTGCCGGTCAGCCCAGCCGTGTCGCGCAGCGCCTCCAGCAACGTGGTACGGGTGTCGACGCGCCACTGCGCCGGTGCGCCGTTGACGACGGTGAACACGTCGACGGTGTACTGATCCTGCGCAGATGGGGCGCGTGCGGTGGTTCGGGTGGTTTTCACGGGACGCCTCCGGCCGCCGCCCGGTCGCCGTATGGCCCTGCCGCGCCGGCGACCGGCATGGAATGGACATCTCAGAATGCCATTGGACGCCGCAGCTCAGAGCCGCTTTCGCACAACCCGCACACGGCGCGCTGACGGTCTCCGGCGCGGCGCAGGTCCGTGACGACCTCGAACGGGGTGGGGTGAAACGGTGTAAAGGGTGGTGTAGGGGGCATGGGGGCTTAGGGTGTTGATGGATCACCCCCGACCGTGTGGATCGAGTACGGGAGGGAACGTATGGGAGACAAGCAGTTCTTTCGCAAGGTCGCCGAGTTGTCGGGGCTGACCGTGGAGGAGGCCGCCGACACCACGCGCGCCACGCTGGAGTGCCTGGCCGCGCGGCTGAGCAACGGCGAGAACCGGCATCTGGCGATGCACCTGCACGAGGGCCTGCGGGACTCGCTGCCGCCCAACGAGCGCATCCAGTGTTTCGACCTGCCGGAGTTGCTGCGGCGGGTCAAGGAGCGCACCGGGCTCAACGAGCGCGACACCGACGCCGGGGTGCGCGGCGTGCTGACGGCCCTGCGGGAGGACCTGGGCGACGAGACGTTCGACCACGTCATGCAGCAGCTTCCCAACGATTTCCGGACCATGGCCCGGGCCCGGGCCGCAGCCTAGGGCTTGCGGTAGGCCACCAGGCTGGTGCGGTCGGCGGACCCCGCGGTCTCCGACCGCACCAGTCCCACCTCCGGGGCGTAGTAACGGTGCAGCCGTACGTTTCGCAGCAGCGGCGAGGTCTGCTCGATCGCCACCACGTCGCGGTACGCACCCCCGGGCACGCTGACCTGCTGGTCCACGGCGAGCACCCGGGCGGAGTCCTCGGCCCGGCCGCGGCTGTACCCGATCCGCCAGCGTTGCCCGGCCACCGGCCGGGCGGACATCGCGATGCCGGGCTGCGCGCCCTCGGTGCCGGCCCGCCAGCCGTCGACGCCGGTGAGGGTGCCGTTGACGTAATCGCGAGCGGCCTCGCCGAGCAGCCACACGTTGCCGGCGCTGTCCTGGGCGTACCAGCGGGTCTGGTCGCTGACGAGGCCGCCGCCGGCATCCGTGACCTGCGCGCGGGCCGCCACCGTGGCGATGCCGGCCACGGCGGGGCCGGGAGCGACGGTGACCTCGGTGCGCACGTCTCCGTCGGGGCCAGGAGCGCTGTAGCTCCAGCGGGCGCCTATGGCCAGCGGCAGGTACGGGTTGTCGACGCGGTCGGTGAAGTCGGCCGGGTCGAGCCGGACGGGTTGCGCGCCCTGCGGCAGCGGGGACGGGGCCGGGGTGGGCGCGGGCGTGGGCCCGGCGGCCTGCTGGACGGCGCCGGGGCCGACCAGCAGGCTCGCGGTCAGGGCCAGCGCGAGGGTGAGCGGCTGCAGGTGGACCACTCACCCATGCTCGCAACGCACCTGCACCAGAAATGTGCGTTTGGCAGTAACCGCCCGCCTACATCCCGATATTGGAAGGATGAGCGGCGTGAACGAGCGCAGCACGCATGTGATCGTCATCGGCGGCGGGTTCGCCGGCGTGGCGTGCGCCAGGACCCTGACCGGGCAGCCCGACATCCGGGTGACGCTGCTGGACCGCAACGGCTACCACCAGTTCCAGCCGCTGCTCTACCAGGTGGCGACCGCCGAGATCGACCCTGCCGACGTCTCCTACGACCTGGCGGAGATGTTCGCCGAGTACGACAACGTCGAGGTCCGCACCGCCGATGTCGTCGCCGTCGACCCGCACACCCACACCGTGTCGCTGGCCGACGGCAGCACCGTCACCGGCGACGTGCTGGTGCTCGCGGCCGGTGCGCAGGCGAACTTCTTCAACGTGCCCGGCGCCGCCCAGCACGCGTTCCCGCTCTACACCCTCGACGACGCGCTGACGCTGCGCGAACGGCTGCGCTCGGTGTACCAGGAGGCGGCGGCCGAGGGGCCCGCCAGCGCCGGCGAGATCACGTTCGTGGTCGTCGGCGGCGGGGCGACCGGTGTGGAGACCGCGGGGGCGCTGGCCGAACTCGTCGGCACGATCCTGCCGCGGCAGTTCGAGAAGCTGGCGCTGATCCGGTCCCGGGTCGTGCTCGTCGACCACGGCCACGCGGTGCTCGCGCCGTTCGGGCCGGGCGCGCAGGCCTACGCGGCCGAGCAGCTGCAACGACGCGGGGTGCGGCTGCGGCTGGGCGTCACCGCGACGGAGGTGGCCGCCGACCACGTGGTCCTCGACGACGGCACCACCGTGCCGACGAGGGCGACCATCTGGGGCGGCGGCATCTCCGCGGCGCAGCTGGTCGGCGAGTGCGGCATGGCCACCGGCCGGGGCGGCCGCATCGACGTTCGTCCCGACCTGACCGTGGACGGCTACCCCGGCGTGTACGCCGCCGGCGACGCCGCGAACGTCGCCGGCAGCGACGGCCTGCCCCTGCCGCAGCTCGCGTCGGTGGCGCAGCAGGCCGGACGGGCCGTCGGGTTCAACATCATCGCCGATGCGTGCGGGCGGCCGCGCAGCCCGTTCGCGTACCACGACAAGGGCATCATGGCGATGATCGGCCGGGACGCGGCCATCGCCGAACTCGGCGCGCGCCACCACGAGCTGCACGGGCGGATCGCGTTCGCGGCCTGGCTCGGCATCCACGCCTACCTGATGGCCGACGCCCGCGCCGAGACCAACGCGTTCATCACCTGGGCCGAGGAGTTCTACCTGCATCCCGGCCACTGCCCGGAGCGGCTGCTCACGCCGCCCGCCACCACCGCTGCCGCCAGGAGCGCATCATGACCGCACCCGCGACGCCCGCGCCCGCGGACGTGTTCGTCATCTTCGGCATCACCGGCGACCTGGCCAAGGTCATGACGTTCCGGTCGCTGTACCGCCTCGACCGGCGCGGGCTGCTCGACTGCCCGATCATCGGCGTCGCCGGTCAGGACTGGAGCATCGAGCAGCTGCGCGACCACGCCCGCGAATGCATCGCCGGCACCGGCGAGCCGATCGACGACGCCGTGTTCGAACGGTTCGCGGCCCGGCTGTCGTACCTGTCGGGCGACTTCACCGACGCCGCGCTGTACCAGCGGCTCGCGACCGCCGTCGGTGACGCGCGGACCCCGGTGTCGTACCTGGAGATCCCGCCGTCGCTGTTCGCGACCGTCGTCAAGGGGCTGTCCGAGGCCGGGATCGTGCGCGGCGGGCGGGTCGTGGTGGAGAAGCCGTTCGGCCACGACCTGGCCTCGGCCCGGGAACTGGCCGACCAGCTGCACCAGTACCTCGACGAGAAGCAGCTGTTCCGCATCGACCACTTCCTCGGCAAGATGGGCACCGAGGAGCTGGTGTACCTGCGGTTCGCGAACACGATGCTGGAACCGGTGTGGAACCGCAACTTCATCGACAGCGTGCAGATCACCATGGCCGAGAGCTTCGGTGTCGAGGACCGCGGCCACTTCTACGACCCGGTCGGGGCGCTGCGCGACGTCGTCGTAAACCACCTGATGCAGGTGCTGGCCGGCGGGGCGATGGAACCGCCCGCCGGGCGCAACCCCGCCGCGCTCAAGAATGCGAGCACCGCGCTGTGGGGCGCCGTGCTCGACGCGGACCCCGCGAACTACGTGCGCGGGCAGTACGACGGCTACCAGAGCATCGACGGGGTCAAACCCGGCTCGACCACCGAGACGTACGCCGCCCTGAAACTGGAGATCGACAACTGGCGCTGGTCCGGGGTGCCGTTCTTCATCCGCACCGGCAAATGCCTGCCGGTGACGCAGACCGAGTTCCGGGTGGTGTTCAAGCGCCCGCCGCGGCTGGGCCTGCCCGCGTTCGCCGGGCGCACCCCGGAACCGGACCAGTTCATCATCAAACTCGACCCCACCACGGGGACCCGGCTGCGGCTGGACGCCCGCCGCGCCGACGCCGACGGCGCCGAGCCGATCACCCTGGACATGGAGTTCGCGACCGAGGGCGGCGAGGGCCCGACCCCGTACGAGGTGCTGCTGCACGCAGCCCTGCTCGGCGACGCGAACCGCTTCACCCGCCAGGACGGCGTCGAGGAGACCTGGCGCATCCTGCAACCGCTGCTCGACAAGCCGTCGGCGATCGAGTCCTACGCTCCCGGCACCTGGGGCCCGCCCGGCGCGGAGCAGCTCGTCGCGGGTCACGGCTGGCGCGGCCCGTGGATCGTCGACGAGAACCCGCCCGGAAAGATGCCATGACCATGGCTTTCTCACATCCGGCGTGCGTCGGAGCACCCGGGATGATCATCCTTGCGGAGCTGTTGGGGGAACTCTGATGGACGCCTACGACGTGATCATTATCGGGACCGGCGCCGGCGGCGGCACCCTGGCCCGCTACCTCGCCCCGTCCGGCAAGCGCATCCTGCTGCTCGAACGCGGCGACTGGCTGCCCCGCGAACCCGAGAACTGGGACACCGCCGAGGTCTTCATCGACAGCCGCTACATCTCCCCCGACACCTGGTACGACCGGCACGGCTCGGCGTTCCAGCCGCAGGTCCACTACTTCGTCGGCGGCGCCACCAAGCTCTACGGCGCGGCCCTCTACCGGCTGCGCCGCGAGGACTTCGGCCAGCTCCAGCACCACGACGGCATCAGCCCGGCGTGGCCCATCTCCTACGAGGAGATGGAGCCCTATTACACGATGGCCGAGCAGCTCTACGAGGTGCACGGCAACCGCGGCGAGGACCCCACCGAACCGCCCGCGTCCGGGCCGTACCCGTTCCCGGCGGTGTCCCACGAACCACGTATCCAGCAGCTGTCCGACGACCTCGCCAACGCCGGCTACCGCCCGTTCCACGCCCCCGTCGGGGTGCGGCTCAACGAGCAGAACATGCCCTACAGCATCTGCGTACGCTGCCAGCACTGCGACGGCTTCCCCTGCCCGCTGCACGCCAAGTCCGACGCGGAGACCCTCGCGGTGCGGCCCGCGCTGCAGGCGCCCAACGTCACCCTGCTGACCCACGCCCACGTCACCCGGCTGGAGACCAACGCCGCCGGGACCGCGGTGACCCAGGTCGTCGTCGACCACGAAGGCCACGAGGAGCGCTACGCCGCCGACATCATCGTCGTGTCCGCCGGCGCCGCCAACTCGGCGAAACTGCTGCTCATGTCGGCCAACGACCGCCACCCGCGGGGCCTGGCCAACGCTTCGGACCAGGTCGGGCGCAACTACATGTACCACCTGTCCCAGGCCGTGCTCGCCCTGTCCCGCGAACCGAACAACACCCGGTTCCAGAAGACGCTGGGCCTCAACGACTTCTATTTCCGCGGACCCGACTTCGACTACCCCATGGGCAACATCCAGATGATCGGCAAATCCGAGGCCGACATGTACCGCGGCGAGAAGCCCTTGGCGACGAAACTCGCGCCGAGCTGGGCACTGGCCGACGTCGCCCGGCACGCCGTCGACTTCTGGCTGTCCACCGAGGACCTGCCGCAGCCCGACAACCGGGTCACCGTCAGCCGGGACGGCAGCATCGTGCTGGACTACACGCCGAGCAACCCGACCGCCGCCAAACGCCTCTACCACCAGCTCAAGTCGATGCTCGGCACGATGCGGCTGCACGAGGACCACCTGATCCACCGGTTCGCCTACATGAAGACCGACATTCCCATCGCCGGAGTCGCCCACCAGGCCGGCACCTGCCGCTTCGGCGCCGACCCGGCCACCAGCGTGCTCGACGCGCACTGCAAGGCGCACGAACTCGACAACCTGTACGTCGTCGACACGAGCTTCTTCCCGAGCATCGGCGCGGTCAACCCGGCGCTCACCGCGATGGCCAACGCTCTGCGCGTCGGCGAGCACCTGGCCGGACGCCTCGGCGTCAGCTACGCCGCATCCGCCGCCACGGCCCCGGGAGCGCCCCGGTGACCGACCCGACCGCCGACTACTTCCAGAGTCTCGGCGAACACGGCCGCTACCCGCTGCTGCGCGCCACCAAGGGCACCATCCGGTTCGACCTCGGCGGCGACGGCCACGCCGAACACTGGCGCGTCACCATCGACAAAGGCCGCATCGAGGTCGGCCGCGGCAGCGAACCCGCCGACTGCGTCGTGCACGTCGCCAAGAACCTGTTCGACGGCATGGTCACCGGCCAGGTCAACACCATGGCCGCGGTGCTGCGCGGCCAGATCGACGTCGAAGGCGAGCTGCACCTCATCGTCATGCTGCAACGGCTGTTCCCCGGGCGGCCGTCGCTGCCCGCACCGGCAACCCGGAGGCACCGGAAATGACCACCACCGGCTCTGTCAGCACCCTGGACGGCAACACGTTCGTCGTCAGCGACACCGCCGGCGACATCGACGCCTCACCCACCGAACCCAACGGCCTGTTCTCCTGGGACACCCGCTACCTGTCCCGGTGGGTGCTCACCCTCGACGGCCACCGCCTCAACCCGCTGTCCACCGACGACCTGCACTACTTCGAGACCCGGTTCTTCCTCGTGCCCGGCACCGGCACCGTGTACGTCGACGCGACCCTGTCGATCATCCGCCGCCGCGAGGTCGTCGACGGGTTCCGCGAGGAGCTCACCATCCTCAACCACAGCGCGACCCCCGTCGACCTCACCCTGCGGCTCGACGCCGCCGCCGACTTCGCCGACCTGTTCGAGGTCAAGGACCACCTCAAGAAGAAGGGCAAGTACTACACCCGCATCGAGGACAACCTGCTGCTGCTCGGGTACGAGCGCGAGACGTACCGCCGCGAGACCCTCATCAACACCGCCGCCTCCACCCACGTCGACGCGCACGGTCAGACCGCCGAGGCCCCCGCCGCCGCCATCGACGACGACGGCGTCACGTTCACCGTGCACCTCGGCGGGCACAGCAGCTGGACCACCGACCTGCATGTGCGCTGCTCGCTGTGGGGCTGGGCGGCCAACCAGCGCGTCACCGCCCGCACCGAGTCCGGGCACACCCGCAAGGACATGGAAGAGGATCTCGAGGAGTGGTTCGCCGGGGCCCCGAAACTGGAATGCGACTGGGAACCCCTCAAGCACACCTACCGGCGCAGCCTCACCGACCTGGCCGCGCTGCGGTTCGCCCCGATGACCTCCGGTGAACGCACCCTGCCCGCCGCCGGGCTGCCCTGGTTCATGACCATGTTCGGCCGCGACAGCATCCTCACCAGCCTGCAGGCGCTGCCGTACGCGCCGTCGCTGGCCGCCACCACGCTGGCCGAGCTGGGAGCCCGCCAGGGCAGCCGGATCGACGACTTCCGCGACGAGGACCCCGGCAAGATCCTGCACGAGATGCGCTACGGCGAGCTCACCGCCTTCGAGGAACGCCCGCACTCCCCCTACTACGGCTCCGCCGACAGCACCGCCCTGTTCCTCATCCTGCTCGACGAGTACGAGCGCTGGAGCGGCGACACCAAGCTGGTCCGCGACCTCGAATTCGAGGCCCGCGCCGCCCTCGACTGGATCGACCAGTACGCCGACCTGCGCGGCGACGGCTACGTCTGGTACGAGACCCGCAACCCCGACACCGGCCTGGAGAACCAGTGCTGGAAGGACTCCTGGGACTCCATCTCCTACTCCGACGGCCGCCTGCCCGGCTTCCCCCGCGCCACCTGCGAACTGCAGGGCTACACCTACGACGCCAAGAAACGCGCCGCACGCCTGGCCCGTACCGTCTGGCAGGACCCGACCCTGGCCGACCGGCTCGACGAGGAGGCCGCCGACCTCAAACGCCGCTTCAACCGCGACTTCTGGATCGAGGACCGCAAGTACTACGCCCTGGCGCTGGACGCCGACGGCACCCAGGTCGACTCCCTGTCCTCGAACATCGGGCACCTGCTCTGGTCCGGCATCGTCGAGCGCCGCCGCGCCCACCACGTCGTCGAACACCTGCTCGGGCCACGCCTCTACTCCGGCTGGGGCATCCGCACCCTCGCCGAGGGCGAGCAGCGCTACAACCCCGTCGGCTACCACGTCGGCACCGTCTGGCCGTTCGACAACTCGTTCATCGCCTGGGGCCTGCGCCGCTACGGCTACAAGAACGAAGCCGCCCGCGTCGCCGCCGGCATCCTCGACGCCGCCGAGTTCTTCAACGGCCGGCTGCCCGAAGCCTTCTGCGGCTACGACCGCGCCGTCACCAAATACCCCGTCCCGTATCCCACCGCCTGCAGCCCGCAGGCCTGGTCGACCGGCACCCCGCTGCTGCTGCTCGGCACCATGCTCGGCCTGCAGGCCGTCGACGACCACCTCGTCGTCGACCCGGCACTGCCCGTCGGCATCGGCCACCTCGCCCTGCTCGACGTGCCAGGCCGCTGGGGACACCGCGACGCCTACGGCCGCGGACGCGTCCAGGTCCGCGCCGACGACCGCCTGCGCAAACTCCGGCCGCAGCTGTCCACCCTGCAGACCCTCGTCAACCGGCGCGAATCCTGATGGCCACACGCACCCAGACGACCGTCGTCGACATCGCCGGGGTCGTACAGGGCATCGTGCTGGTCACCATCCCCGCCGCGAGCACGATCCTCACCGACCCGGCCCACTACGGGCTGTCCACCGCCCAGTACGGTGCCATGTTCGCCCCGCAGGTCGTCGCCGCCATCGCCGCCTCGCTGGCCGGCGCGGGCCTGGCCCGCCGCCACGGCACCCACGCCGTCTACCTCGCCGGCCTGGCCTGCTCCCTGACGTCCATGGTGCTGCTGCTGGCCAGCGCCGCCGTCATGCACCAGCAGGACATCGCCTACCCGCTGCTGCTTGCCGCCACCGCGTTCCTCGGCGCAGGCTTCGGCCTCGCCGTGCCCGCACTCAACTCACTGGCCGCCGCGTTCCACCCCGGCGCCGTGGACAAGGCCGTGCTCATCCTCAACGCGCTGCTCGGACTCGGCACCGTCCTGGCGCCCGTCTTCGTCGCGCTGTTCGTCGGGCTCGGCTTCTGGTGGGGGCTGCCCGTGCTGTCCACGCTGCTGCTCGTCGGCCTGCTCGCGGTCAGCCTCGGGCTGCCCATGCACACCGGCGCGCGTGCCGCCGCGACCGCCGCCCGCGGCCGACTGCCCGCCCGGTTCTGGCTCTACGCCGCGTTCGCGCTGCTCTACGGCATCTGCGAGACCGTCAACGGCAACTGGGCCCAGCTCGACATGACCAGCAGCGTCGGCGCCAGCACCACGACCGCCGCGCTCGCTCTCACCGCGTTCTGGGCCATGGTCACCCTGGGCCGGCTGCTGTTCGCCGCCATCACCCGGTGGCTGCCCGCCCGCGCCACCTTCCACCTGCTGCCCTTCGCCCTCGCCGGGATCTTCGGCGTCATCGCCACGCTGCCCCACGGCCACGATGTCCAGGGCGTCATCGCCTTCGGGGCGGCCGGGTTGTGCTGCTCGGCCCTGCTCCCGCTGACCATCAGCTTCGGGCAGGGCGAGCTCACCGGGTTCTCCGCCGCCGTCGCGGGTGGCGTCATCGCCGCCTACCAGCTCGGGTACGGCATCGCCGCCTTCGGCGCGGGCCCGCTCGTCAATTCCGGCACACCGATATCACACCTCTACGCCATCGCCGCGTTCGTCGCGATCGCCATGGGCCTGCTGTCGTTCGCCGTCGCCCACCGCCAGCGCTCACCACGCGCCCTGCACCCGGCGCCGGCACCGGTACACGCACAGCCGACGGCATGACCTCGACCCTCCACGCCTAGGCCGTGCTCGCCCCCGGCTGCAGCACACCCCGGCCCGCCGGCACCTCACCCAGCAGCTGTGACAGCTCCGCCAGCGAACCCACCACCGGGCCCGCCCACACCCGGGAACGGTCGACGAACTCCGCCGTACGCACCACAGCCGCGCCGACCGCGGCCGCGCCCGCCAGCTCGCCGTCCGCGCCGTCGCCGACGAACACGCAGCCGCTCGGCGCCACCCCGAGTGCCGCGGCGGCGGCCCGATAGATCCCCGGCTCGGGCTTGGCGACCCCGGCCTCGCAGGAGAACACCGCCGCGTCGAATCGGCGGGACAGGCCCGAACCCGGCCATGCCTCGGCGACCTCCGCCGTCGCGTTGCTGACCAGCCCCAACCGCCATCCCGCCGCCCGCAGGCCGTCGAGCGCCACCAGGGTGCTCGACGGCGCCGAGTTCAGCAGCCACGACGCCAGTTCCAGCCGCAGCGCGGCCGCGCGGGCCACCTGCTTCGCGCTGGGGGCTACGCCGAGCCGACCGGCGAGCACCCGTACCGTCTCCTCGGCCGACCACCGGACCAGCCGCTCGGGCCAGGAGTCGTGATATGCCCGGACCAGCGCCGACGGATCCACGCCGACGATCTCTCCCATCCTGGCCACGACCCGGTCCCGCTGCGCGTCAGCGCCGTCCAGCAACGTATGGAACAGGTCGAACAGAATGGTCCCGGGCACGGCCGAAGGCTACCAGCCCAGGTCGGCGCCCTGTCCGTGATCGGTTCCGGCGTCACCACCGCCACCCGCCACGACAGTGGCGGATGCTGCGGCCACTCAGCGAGGTATGTGACCAGGTCCGCCCGTGCCGGCCGCCCGGCCGGCAAGGCGCATGGTGAGGGACTGGAACCGGAACTCCCCGACGGGGACCACGTGGAAGTCCTCGACCTCGAAGAACCTGCGCGCGTAGGCCAGCAGCACCTCGTCGGTGCGCCAGGCGAAGAACCGCTTCGGCTCGTGCTGGTCGGTGTCGAGCACGCCCTCGCGGTGGTGGCCGCCCCACACACCGACGTAGCACAGTCCGCCGGGCACCAGCACGCGGCGGATGCCGTCCAGGACCTCCGCCAGGTCGGCGTCGGGCACGTGCAGCAGACAGTTCATCGCGTACACCGCGTCGACGGACTCCGCCGGCAGGCCGAGGTCGAGGAAGTGGGCCACCCGGGCGTCCACGCCCTTGGCCCGGCACCGGGCCACCATTTCCGGGGACAGGTCGACGGCGACGACCTCGTAGCCGGCGTCCATGAAGTGCCGGCTGTCCTGGCCGGTTCCCGCCCCTATCTCGAGCAGCCTGCGCCGCCCCTCGGCGCGCAGCCGCGCCTCGAATTCCGCCCGCTCGGCGACCTTCCAGGGCTCCTTGTCGAAGGTGTCGCGCTCGGCCGCGCCACCGTCGTACGCCTGCCGCAGCCCGGCGAGCACGTCGCTGTATCGAACGCTCATGTGGTCCCCCCGAAGGCCGAATCCGGCTCAGCGTAGGGCCTCGCATCAGCCCATGGCAGCCCCGCCCGCCAACGACTACGCTGCGCACTTGATGTCCACACCGCACCCCGAAGAGACGACCCGGCCCTGCGCATACTGCGGCAAGCCGGTCACCCAGCGTGCCGCCGCGGGGCGGCCGTTCCGGTACTGCCGCGACAACGACGGCGCGTGCCAGGCCTCCGCCCGCAACAGCCGGCTGCGTCACCGTAACTCCCCCGGCCTCGCGGGCCAGGTCGCCAAGGCGTTCGAGGTCGTCGAGAAGCTGGAGCAGGTCGCGGAGACCCTGGCCGAGGCGCTCGACGCCGAGCTGTCCCCCACCGGGGTCGAACGGCAGCTCGCCGAGATCCGTGCAGCGGCCGCGCACCAGGTCGCCGACGCTCACGCGGAACGCGACCAGGCCCGTGACGAGGCCGAACGGGCCGCCCAGGCCACCCGGGAGGCCGTCGAGGCCGCCGCACGCGCCAGGGCCGACGCCGAGGTGGCGGTACGCGAGGCGGAGCAGCGCGCCGAGACGGCCGTCCGCGAGGCCCGCGAAGCCGCCGAGGCGTCGGTCGCCGCCGCCGAAGCGCGCGCCGCCGAGCAGCGTGAACTCGCGCAGAAGGCTGCCGCGTCGGCCGTCGAGTCCGCGCGGACCGCAGCCGCAGCGACCGACGAGCGCGACGCCGCCCGGCGTGACCACTCGGCCGCGGAGGCGCTGCGGGCCGAGGCCTACCGCGACCGTGACGCCACCCGGGCCGCCGCCGACCAGGTGCAGGCGGCGTTCGACCTGGCCCGTGGCGTCGCCGAGGAGGCCGGGCGCGAAGCCGAGGCGTCGAAGGCCGAGCTGGTCCGCGCGCAGCAGCAGGCCGCGTCGATCCAGGCTGAGGCTGCGACGGTACGCCAGGAGCAGGCGCAGCAGCTCACCGCGCTGCGGTCGGAGCTGGGCGAGGCGCGGACCGCAGCCGCGACCGCGGAGGCCGCACGGGCGGCCGCGGAGACGCTGGCGCAGCATCGGCAGACCGACGTGACCGTGCTGACGGTGCAGCGGGACGCCGCCGTGGCCGAGGCGGCGGCGCTGCGGGCGCGCGTCGACGAGCTGACCGGCCAGGTCGGACAGCTCGCGGGCACGCTCACGCAGCTCACCGCCAAACTGACCGCCCCCGCGCAGGCCGAGGTGGCCACCTGACGCACTGACCTGCACCGGCCGGTCGGCCTCCTGCTGTGGGAGGAGGGGCGGCCGATGGCAGGAGGGCGGTCCGGGCTCGTGGCAGGAGGTTCGGCGGCGCCGCATCCGCGAGCGTCGAGGTATGAATCCACTCCTGCGCACCACCGCTCCCGTGCGCGCGGCGCTGCACGGCAGCCGCGTCCTCACCTGGCTGTCCGCCCTGATGGGGGCGCTGCTCCTGGTCGCCCTGGTCGGCCTGGTCGTCGACGACCGCACCGTCGGCGGCCAGGCCGCGTGGTTGAAGCCGGCCAAGTTCGCCATCTCGTTCGCGGTGTACGGGCTGACCATGGCCTGGCTGCTCGGCCAGCTGCGGCGGGGGCGGCGGCTCGCGCGGTGGGCCGCGTACGCCATCGTGGTCACCGGCACGCTGGAGGTCGGCATCATCGTGTTCCAGGCCGCGCGCGGCCGGGCCAGCCACTACAACGAGGCCACGCCGCTGGACGAGGCCCTGTGGCAGGTCATGGGCCCGACCATCATGGTGCTGTGGGTCGCGACGGTCGTGCTGACGGTGCTGCTGTGGCGCGACGGGCTGCCGGACCGGGCGAGCACCTGGGCCGTCCGGCTGGGCATGCTCCTGCTGCTGCTGGGACTGCTGCAGGGGTTCACCATGGTGGTGCCCACGGCCGAGCAGCTCGCGCTCGACGAGCAGGGTGTGGAGACGCTGATGGGCGCGCATGCGGTCGGGGTGCGCGACGGCGGCCCTGGCATGCCGCTGACCGGCTGGAGCACCACGGGCGGCGACCTGCGTATCGGGCACTTCGTCGGCATGCACGGGCTGCAGGCGGTGCTGCTGTTCGCGATGCTGCTGCCGGCACTGGTCGCGGACGTGGCACGGCGTGCCCGGCTGGTGGTGGTGTTCTCGTTCGGCTACGCCGGGCTGCTGGTCCTGGTCACCTGGCAGGCGCTGCGGGGTCAGCCGCTGCTCGCACCGGACGCGCTCACGCTCGCCGCGGCAGGTGGGCTGTTCGCGGCCACCGTGCTCGGTGCGGTGATCACGATACGGTGGCCGCACCGGGTGTCCGGTTAGGATGGCGGCCATGCTGTGGGTGGGACGGCTGTTCGAGGAGCGGTACACCGCGGTCCGCCTCACCCTCGTGGTCCTCAGCGGCGTCGGCTATCTCACGATGACGCCGGAGGGCCGGTCGGTGAGCCCCGTCGACCTGACCCTCGCGATCGGCGTGCTGCTGTTCTCCTACGTCGGGGTGCGGTGGCCGTTCGCCGCCGTGGTCTGGGTGTCGCTGGTGCTCGGGCTGGGGTTCGTCATCGGCGGCGACAACGACACCTTGCCGACGGTGGGGCTGGGGTGGGCGATGTTCGAGCTGGGCGCGCGCCGGGGCGGCTGGCCGGTGTGGACGGGCCTCGGACTCGGGCTGGCCGCGCACGTCGTGTCCGATCTGAGTGAGTTCATCGCCGACCCGCAGACCGTGGCGTACGGCGCGGCTGCGGCGGTGGCCGCGCCGCTGCTGCTCGGTATGCACGTGCGGGCGCTGGGCGAGCTGAACCGGCAGGCCGCCGGCAGGGCCGCGCAGGAGCAGGCCCGGGTGCGCGACGACGAGCGCACCAGCATCGCCCGCGAGCTGCACGACCTGGTGGCCCACCATGTGGCCTCGATCGTGCTGCGCGTCGCGGTGGCCCGCGACGTGCTGCGGCCGTCCGATCCGCGGGTGCGCCAGGTGCTCGACGACGTGCACGCGACCGGTTCGAGTGCGCTGGCCGACCTGCGCAAGCTGGTCACGGTCCTGCGTGATCCGGGCACCGCGCAGCAGGTGTTCTTCGTGGACCCGGAGGGCCTGCCCGTGGCGCTGCAGGCCGCCGTGGACCGCTGCCACGGCATCGGCCTGAGCGTGCAGGCCGACATCGACCCGGAGGTGGTCGGGCTGGACTCGCGTACGGCGCTGGCGTTGCTGCGCCTGACCCAGGAGGGGCTGGCGAACGTGGCCCGGCACGCGGGGACGGCGGCGCGGGCGCGGCTGTCGATCCGGCTCGGCGGCGAGCAGGTCGCCTTCGAGCTGCGGGACTTCGGCGGCCCCGCCGCACCGGGCGGGCCGGGCGGCGGACACGGACTGGTGGGTCTGCGGGAGCGGGTCGAGGTGCTGGGCGGCAGGCTGCAGGCCGGTCCGGCGGACGCCGGATGGCTGCTGTCGGCGTCGCTGCCGACGGCGGGGGTGGCCGTGTGATCCGGGTGCTGCTCGTGGACGACCAGCGGCTGGTCCGGGCGGGGCTGCGGATGCTGTGCGAGTCGGTGCCGGACATGCAGGTCGTGGGCGAGGCCGCGGACGGCGCGGCCGCGGTGCGGTTGGCCGAGCAGGTGCACCCCGACGTGGTGCTGATGGACCTGCGGATGCCCGGGATGGACGGCACGACGGCGACGTCGCGGATCCTGGCGCAGCGTCCCTCGGCGCGGGTCGTCGTGCTGACGACTTTCGACGACGACGAGCACCTGTATCCGGCGCTGGCCGCGGGCGCGTGCGGGTTCCTGGTCAAGGACGCGAGCCCGGACGAGCTGCTGGACGGGGTGCGCCGGGCGGCCGCGGGCGACAGCCCGTTCAGTCCGGCGGTGCTGCGACGGCTGGTCGAGCAGGCGGTACGCCACCAGCAGGCCCCCGTGGCGGTGCCCGCCCTGCCGGGAGTCACCGAACGCGAGCGGGAGGTGCTCGCCCTGGTCGGCCAGGGGCTGTCGAACCCGGAGATAGCGGCGCGGCTGCACCTCGGGGTGACGACGGTCAAGACGCACGTGGCGAACCTGATGGCGAAGACCGGCAGCGCCAACAGGGTGCAGCTGGCGGTGCACGCGGCTTCGGGCACCCGGTAGCCGCGGACGCGGATCAGGACCGGCTGTCGCGCGCCGCCCGGTCGGGGCGCTGGTCCAGGGCGGACACGAGGCGGTCGGCGAGGGCGGCGAAGGTGTCGAGTTCGGCCTCGGACAGGGCGGTGAACCAGCTGGCGACGGCGGCGTGGTCGCCGTCGTCGCGGGCGGCCCAGTAGGACCGGCTGGCCTCGGTGACCGCGAGCAGCTTGCGGCGGCCGTCGGCCGGGTCGTCGCGCACCTCCAGCATGCCTTTGCGCTGCAGGGCCTGCACGAGCTGGGTGACGTTCTGGTGGGTGCTGCCCAGACCGGCGGCGGCCTGTTTGAGCGACGGGGTGCCCAGCGCGCTCACCAGGGTGAGCAGGGCGGCTTGCTGGGTGGTCAGGCCGTCGGCGCGCAGCCGCTCGTCCATCAGGTATCGCAGCCGCTGAGCCAGGTAGAGGGTGGCGCGGAAGGCGCGGACGGGCGGGGTGAGGTCGTCGCCGAGGAACGGGGTCTTGTCGGGAGTGGACATGCGCAATATATTACCTAACTATGGCCGCCGAACACCAGATCGCGCTGATGCCGCACTGCGGCTACCTTTCCGAGACCTCGCGGATGATCGAGATCTACCGGGCGCTGGCGCAGCGGGGCGCGAGCGTGCGCATGGTCACCCACGGGGGCACCTACGAGACGCTGCTGCGCGCGGCGGGCATCGACTACGACATCGTGGGGCCGCACATGAGCCCGGCCCGCTCGGCACAGGTCGTGGCGAACGCGACCGGGCTCGGCGACCCGCGGCAGGGCATCTACCCCGACGACGAGCTGGAGACCTACGTCCGCGCCGAGGGGGCGTACTGGCGCGAGCACGGGGTGCGGACCGTCGTCACCGGATACACCCTGACGACCATGCTCTCCACCCGCCTGGCCGGTGCCGCGCTGGTGACCGAGCACGCCTGCTGCTGGGTGCCGGCCGCGTTCGAGCGCAGCCTGGTGCCCGCTCCGACGTGGCGCGCGACTCGACGCCTGCCAGGCTGGGCGGGGCGGATCATCGCCAACCGGATGCTGCCGCGCACCCGGCTCTACTGCGGCGGCTTCAACCGGGTCGCGGCCCGGCTCGGCGTCGAGGGCGTGCCGAGCCTCGGTGCGCTGGTGCTGGGCGATCTGGCGCTGGTGCCCGAGGTGCCGGAGGTGTTCGGCGTGCCCGCCGCCGAACTGGAGGCATGGCGGCCGCGCGGCCGGCGCCTGCGCCCGTCGACCCGGCTGCGCTACAGCGGCCCGCTCTTCGCCCACCTCGACGTGCCGCTGCCCGGCCACGTGGCGGACTTCCTCGACCGGCCCGGCCCGATCGTCTACGTCGCGGTCACCTCGACCTCGCCGCGTTTCGTCCGCCGCGTCGTGCAGGCGCTGCGCCCGCTCGGGGTACGCCTGCTCGTCGCCGGGACCGTGCACGACCTCGGCGACCTCGCCGACGAGCGGACCTGCATCGGTGGTGTGCTACCCAGCCACCTGGTCATGCCACGCGTCGACCTCGCCGTCACCGCGGGCGGGCAGGGCAGCGTGCAGACCGCGATGGCCTGCGGCACGCCGCTGCTCGGCCTGCCCCTGCACGCCGAGCAGGACCTCAACGTGGCCCTAGTCCAGGCCCGCGGCGCGGCCTGCGCCGTCTCACCCCACCTGGCGGGCACGCCACGGCTGACCCGCGCCGCGGCACGGATGCTGGCCGAACCGTCGTACCGGGCCGCGGCCGGGCGCATCCGGGAGGTGTACGCAGGCGTGGACGGTCCGGGCAACGCGGCCGCCGCGGTAATGCAGCTGACCGCGCGCTCGGCCGTCTAGGTTCCCGGCATGACCTCCATCAGAAACCTCGCCCTCGCCGTGCCCCGACGCGGCGACGACGTCCTCGTGTTCCGCGGCCACGACCCGGCGCGCGACCAGACCTTCTACCGGCCGCTGGGCGGCGGCATCGAGTTCGGCGAGACCGCGACGCAGGCCCTGCACCGGGAACTGCGCGAGGAACTGGCCGTCGAGCTGACCGGCGTACGGCTGCTCGGCGTGCTGGAGAACCTGTTCCAGGCCTTCGGCCGGGCCGGGCACGAGATCGTGTTCGTGTTCGCCTGCGACCTCGCGGATCGGACGCTGTACGAACACGACCATGTCGGCGAGATCCTCGACGACGCCGGCACCCCCGTCCTGTGGCGGCCGCTGAGCAGCTTCGACGACACGACGCCGCTCTACCCGGCCGGCCTGTCCGACCTCCTCGCGAAGTGAACGGGGGCGCGAGGCGGCGGTGCCGGTCCCGCCACCCGGCGGGACCGGCGCCGTGTCCGCGCGGGCGCTAGTCGAGCAGCCAGTTGCGCAGCTGGGCGCCGTACGGCGTCAGCATCACCAGCGCCGTCGACGCGCACAGCACCGTGGCGACCAGCAGGTTCACCGAGGCGCCCCGGGTCAGGCTCCCCCGCTGTCCGGCGAACTGCACGAACCCGATCAGCGCGCCGATGAAGCCGAGCACGACGATCAGCGACGTCATCACGATCCACCGGCAGATCTCGACCAGCCAGGCCAGCGGATTCCACACCGAGTCCGGGCCGAGCGGCGGGTTCCAGTCCTTCGGGTCGCCGTAGCGCTCCAGGCCCGGGTCGGCCAGACCAGCCCAGTCACCGGTGCCCGCCGCCGCGGCGACCAGCAGCGACACCGCTCCGAGCAGGAACACCGCCACCACGGAGTACTGGAACCACCCGATGAGGTGCCGGCCAGGTCGGGGTGATCCGGCGTCCTGCGACTGCACGTCCATCCGCGCGAGGCTACGCGACGCCCGGTGGCCGTGCTGCCCCGGTTCCGGCATCCGCATCGGCAACCTCAGTCGAAGTCGAAGATCGAGTTCTTGTCGTAGAAGTGCAGGATGTAGCGGCAGTTGGTGCAGATCAGCAAGGTCATCCGGTGCGAGGTCAGGCCCCACCGGCTGTCGAGGCGTCCCACCTCCTGCTGGAAGTCGACGCCCTGGCACAGAGGGCAGCGCAGCGTGGGGATCTCGGAGGTCGTCATGGTGTGGCACGGTAGCCAGCGTCGTCCACTACCGGATCAGCCGGCCAGCGCCGTCACCAGGCTCGCGGTGTCGGTGATCTCGTTGGCGACGGTCGGTCCGTTGATCTCGTGGGCGGCGTGCATCGCCTCGAAGCTGAACGCCGCCGTCGCGTCCCGGACCAGCGTGATGTGGTAGCCGGCCTCCATGCCGAACCGGGCCGTCGACTCCACGCAGGTGTTGGCGATCAGGCCGATCAGGATCAGCTTGCTGACGCCGTGCTGCTTGAGCTGCACGTCGAGGTCGGTGTTGGCGAATCCGCTCTGCGCCCAGTGCTCGTGCAGCACGACATCGCCGGGCAACGGCTCGAAGTCGGGGTGCCACTGCCCGCCCCAGGTGCCCTTCGCGAACAGCTGTATCCCCGCCGCGCGCAGCAGGTACGGCGTCGCGTTGCGCCACTGCTCGTAGTCGCCGGGCCGCCAGCGGCGGTGCCGGGAGTAGAAGATCTGGATCCCGGCGGCTCGCGCCGCGGCCATCAGCTGCCGCATGTGCTCGTGCAGGCCCACCGCTTCGGCGACCTCCTTCAGCTGCGGCCAGCGTTTGCCGCCCTCGCTGATGAAGTCGTTGTACGGGTCCGTGATGATCAGACCGGTCGTCCCGCTGTCGTACGCGACCATGGCTCTCCCCCGAAAGCTCCGGCTCCATCGAGCCTACGCCGCACGAACGCGGCCCACTCCGGGGTTCGGCAGGCAGGTCACCAGCGCGCCTTGGTCCACAGCACCACGTCGAGCAGGCGCAGCGGCGGGTCGAGCTGCGGCAGTCCGTCCAGCAGCCCGCGGATCTCCGGGTCGAGCATCAGGCGCCGGTACGTGTCCCAGTCGGTCCGGAAGCTGTACGGCGGCTCGATCCCCAGGTAGCGCCGCACCAGCGCGTCGCGCACCGGCAGCAGCTCGGGACGTTTGCGGGCGGCCAGCTTCGCCGGGGCGACCCACGGCTCGGACTGCCGGGCCGTCGGGTCCACGAACAGCTGCTTGATCCGCTCGTAGAACACGCCCGCCAGGACGAGGGTCTCGTCGTCGGCATGTTCGAGCGCCACGTCGGCGGGCACCGCCTTGAGGTCCACGGTGAGCTGCTCGTCGGCCAGGACGGCGCGGGTGGCGCGCGGGCCGACGGCGGCGTTGAGCAGCGTGACGGCGAACAGGTCGGTGGCGGTGATCCGGAACGGGTCGTTGGGTCCGACGGTCAGGAAGGTGTGGCCGGTGTAGTCGCTGTCCGGCCGGTAGTAGGCGGTGACACGGGTCGCGGCGTTGCCGCCGAGAGCTTTCAGAGCCGCCTCGCGGGCGCGGGTGTACTGGTCCACTCGCGCCACGCTATCGACAGCGGCCCTGCTCCGGAGTGGACCGATCGGGCGGCGCTGCCCGCCGGTCCGACCTCAGCTCGTGGCCGGGACGGTGGCGACCGGGTACGGCGCTTCGCGCAGCAGGTCCGTCAGCAGCGGCCAGGCCGCGTCCCGCCGCCGCGCGGGCGTACGCAGCACCGCCAGCCCCGCCGCAGCCGTGGACAGGCCGCTCCGGGCCTGGTGACGTACCTCGACCGACGGGTGGCGGTCCGCGGCCCGCACGACGGCGTCGGCGAAGGCGCCGGTGGCAGGTCCGAGATCGCAGGCGAGCACGGGCACGCCCCGGGTCGAGGCCTCCGCCATGGCGAACTCGGCCGCCTCCCCCGGAGCGTCGGCTCCCACGAGCAGCACGGGCGCGTCAGGCGCCGGGACGGCCTCGCCGGGCACGCTGAGCACCGGGCAGGCGGCGCGCCCCACCAGACGGGTCGCCGCACCCGGATGGGCCAGGTCGCGGCCGGTCACCAGCATGGACGCCGTGGACGCCTCCCGCAGCAGCGCCTGCGGCAGCGAGCGGCCGGTGCCGTACAGGGTGACGGCGGTGCCGGGGTGGTCGTGCCGCACCGACGCGACGGCCTCGCGGGCGCGTTCGGCCGTGGCCTCGTCGTCGTCGAATGCTCCGGGCGGGTACGCGCCCATGGCGAGATGGCTGGTCCACACGGGCAGCGGCCGGGGCACGAGCACGCGCAGCCCCGTGTGGTGTGCCGCGGCCTGGTCGGCGGCCATGCCCAGCGCCGCCGAGCCGGCGCCGCCGAGCTCGTATCCGGCGACCACCGGGCCCGCCCGGTTCGTCTCTGTTGTGATCATGGGTGCTCCCCTTTCGGCAGGTGAAGCCCTCCACGCTGCCTACCTGGGGTTTCCGGCAGGTTAACCGCCGGACAAAGGCGGACTAAGGGCGGTCACATCAGCCGCAGGGACCGCCCAGGCCACGTCCGCCTCACCCCATGGTGCGCTGGCCGTCGATCGTCTCGCGGATGATGTCGGCGTGCCCGGCGTGCTGGGACGTCTCAGCGATCAGGTGCAGCACCACGCGGCGCACCGACCAATGCGCGCCGGGCTCGAACCAGGGAGCTTCCGGCAGCGGGTGCGCCGAGTCTAGGTCGAGGGTGGTGAGCAGCCCGTCGGTGTGCCGGGCCACCTCGTCATACGCCTTGAGCAGGCCGTCGACCGTCTCCCCGGCCGTCATCCGGAACCCGTCCGCCCAGTCGACCTCGCCGTTGTCGTCGGCGCCCATGCCGGCGGCGCCCTCGACGGCGAAGCCCATCCACTGCTTCTCCATCGCGGTGACGTGCTTGACCAGGCCGCCGACGCTGAGCGCGCTCGCGGTCGGGGTGGCGGCGGCCTGCTCGTCAGTGAGGTTCTGCGCGGTGTAACGCAGGAAGAAGCGGTGCTTGCCCAGCGTCTCCAGCAGGTCGGCGCGCTCGCCGGTGACGGTCTTGGCGGATACGGACATGGTGCTACCCCCATCGTTCGTTGATACGGCCTCACCCTAAGGGCGGCGTCCGACAATCCGGGCGAGGTCGACCGCACGAACGGGTTGCATTGTCACAATGCATGGGACAGGATGCCAACCATGTTTCGGATCATCCTGGCGCAGCTGCGCCGCCGTGCCGCCCGCTCGGTCGCGCTGCTGACCGGGGTGCTGGTGGCGACCACCGGTTTCACCGTCCTCACCGGAACCGTCGACACCGCCCGGCTGCAGGTCACGCAGCAGGTGAGCGAGAACTACCGGGGCGCTTACGACATCCTGGTCCGCCCGAAGGACTCGCGGCTGGAGCTGGAGGACACGGCCGGGCTGATCCGCCCGAGTTTCCTGTCCGACCACTTCGGCGGGATCTCACTGGACCAGGTGGCGGCCATCCGCGGGGTGCGCGGTGTCGAGGTCGCCGCGCCGATCGCGATGATCGGCATCAGCTTCGCCCCGGCATCGGTGGATCTGGACCTGTCGGCGGTCCTGCCGCGAGACAGCCGCAGCGTCTACCGCTTCACCCGTACCCGGATCACCGACGGCGGCACGACCCGGATCACCACCCCGCCGTGGTACCACTACTTCACCCCGAACGAACTCGCGATCTCGGACGATCCGGCCCGGCAGCAGGATCCGTTCATGGAGATCGTGGACGGGCGGGAGGTCCCGATCTGCACGGGCGGCGAGTTCGACTTCGACGCGCTCTCCGAGCTGACGGGCACCGCGGTGCAGCTCGGCTGCGGCTCGCAGACCCGGCAGTACGGTCGCGACGTCGACCACCCTGGCATCACGTCCTCGGTCTGGGGCCTGCCGTTCCTGCTGGCCGCGATCGACCCGGCGGCCGAGGCCGCGCTGGTGGGCCTCGACCGTGCCGTGGACAGCGGCGAATACCTGACCGGCCCGACCACCACCCTGCCGGTCGACGACGAAGGGGCGGACCTGGTGACCGGGGTGCCGGTCCTCTACAGTTCCCAGCCGTCGGTGGACGCCACCGACCAGGTCGTCGTGGAGCGGCTGCCGGCCGAACTCGCCGCGGCCGTGCCCGGTGCCGACGTCTCCGAACTCGCCCCACGCCTGTCCGCGGCCCGGGGCACCGTCGTGTGGACCGGCACCGTCTCAGCCGCGCAGGCGCATCAGGAGCTGGCGACGTCGTTGCGCAACGTCTACCTGGGCAAGGTCGGCGCGTACTTCACCCCGCAGCCCGTGCGGTACACCCGCGACGCGGCGGGGCGGCTGACCCCGGTCGCCGTGCCCGACCCGCAGTCCCAGGAGTGGGGTGTCACCGACCACCCGCAGTTGCCGCCCGAGGTCCTCGACACGGCGTTCCGCGGGCTCACCAGGCAGCGCCGGATGGACCCCGAGTCGGTCCGCAAGCCGCTCGTACAGCTGCGCACGATCGGCACCTTCGACCCGCGGGCGCTGCAGGACTTCTCCATGCTGGCGGGCGTGCCGCTGACGACCTACCGGCCGGCGCGGCTGGCCTGCGGCGACAGCGCGTCGTGCGCGGCGCTCGGCGGGCGCGACCTGCTGCCCAGCCTCGCCCCGGGTGGCTACCAGCAGCAACCGCCGCTGATGCTGACCACGATCGACGCGCTGCCGAAGTTCTACAGCGCCCAGTACCGCCAGGCCGATGCGGGCCGCACCCCGGTGTCTGCGGTGCGGGTGCGGGTCGCCGGGGTGACCGGCTTCGACGACCTGTCGCGCGAGATCGTCCGCCGGACCGCCGAGGAGATCGCCACCAGCACCGGACTCGACGTCGACATCATGCTCGGCTCGTCGCCGACGCCGCAGCAGATCGCGCTGCCCGCGGGCCGGTTCGGACGGCCCGCACTGGTGCTGGAGGAGGGCTGGTCCCGCAAAGGCGTGGCGGCGGCGATCGTCAAGGCGGTCGACCGCAAGAGTCTCGTCCTGTTCGGGCTGATCCTCGTCGTGTGCGTGCTGTTCCTGGCCAACGCGACGGCCGCGGGGGTGCGCAGCCGGCAGCGGGAACTCGCGATCCTGGCGTGCACCGGCTGGCCCCGTGGCCGGCTGGCCGGCCTGATCGCCGGCGAGGTCGCCTTGCTGGGGCTGGTCGGCGGCGTGCTCGCCGGCCTGCTGGCCGTTCCGCTGGCCGGCGCGCTCGGCGTCACGCTGTCACCGGTGCACGCCGCCTCGGCGGTGCCGGTTGCGCTCGTCGTGGCGTTGCTCGCCGCACTGCCGCCCGCCTGGCGCGCCTCCCGGGCCAGGCCCGGCACCGTGCTGCACGCCCCGGCCCGGCCCCACCGCGGGCGGCCGGCCCGCCGCCGTACGGTGTTCTCGCTCGCGATGGCGAACCTGTTCCGGGTGCCCGGCCGCACCCTCATCGGGATCGTGGCGCTGGCGCTCGGCGTCGCCGGGCTCACCCTGGTCGCCGCGGTCACCTGGGCGTTCCACGGTTCGGTCACCGGCACCCTGCTCGGCGACGCGGTGTCGGTGCGGGCCCGCGGCGTCGACCAGGTCGCGGTGGCCGCGGTGCTGCTGCTGGGCCTGGCCGCGGTGGCCGACGTGCTGTTCGTCAACGTGCGCGACCGCTCCGCCGAGCTTGCCGCGCTGCGCGCCATGGGCTGGTCCGCCGGGGCGATGGCGCGGCTGGTGGCGTACGAGGGGCTCGGGATCGGACTCATGGGCGCCGCGCTCGGCGCGGCAGCGGGCCTGGCGGGCACGGCCTGGTTCGCCGGGTCCACGCCACCGGCCCTGGTCGGCACGGCGCTGTTCGCCGCCGGGGCGGGCGTGCTGTCGACCGGGCTGGCGGCGGTCGCGCCCGCGCTGGCGCAGCAACGGATCCCGATGCGACGGTTGCTCGCCGAGGAGTGATGTCCTGATTGCTGTGGGTAGAGGGGGTTTCGCGCAGGGCGAGACCCCGCTACCCTCCTCCGAATGACTGTCTCGGTACGACGTTTGGCCGTACTCGTACACGCCCTTCTGGTGATACCGCTGGTCGCGGTGTTCGTGGTGGTCGGCTCGGGGGATCCCGACGCCGGCTTCGGAACCGTGCTGCTCAGCATCCCGGTGCTGCTCGGCGGGGCGCCGTGGAGCATCCTCACCGCTCAGTTCACCGAGAACGCCTCCCCGGGCCTGTTCGAGTTCCTCGTCGCCTTCCCGGCCCTGCTCAACCTCGGCCTGCACGTGGGCATCGGCGAGTACCTCGCCCGCAAGCGCGAGGCCGTCGCCGCCTGATCCGGCATCGCCGGCCGGGGTCGCGCCCACGACCCCGGCGGGCGAGGCGACCTCGGGGTTGACTAATCGGGTTGTTTCGATGAGTCTGTCGGGAGAGCGCTCTCCAGCAGGTCCTGCCGACCGTGGCCGTCCCCCACCCGGCAAGGGCCTGTCCCGTCCCGTCTCCATCAGGAGCAGCCCATGTCGCTCAGAACCACCGTCCGGCTGCCGTGGCGCAGCCGCGCGGGCCTGGCGGCGGCAGTCGCCGTCGTGCTCGCACTGCTCGCACAGTCCCTCGCCGGTGTGCCCGCGCAGGCCGCCGGCCCGCTGATCTCGCAGGGCAAGCCGGTCCTCGCCTCGTCGGTCGAGGGGGTTGGCACCCCGGCCGCCGCCGCCGTCGACGGCGATCCCGGCACCCGCTGGTCCAGCCAGTTCAGCGATCCGCAGTGGATCCGCGTCGACCTCGGCGCGACCGCCGCGATCGACCAGGTGAAACTGGTCTGGGAGGCGGCGTACGCGACCGCCTTCCAGATCCAGGTGTCACCGGACGGCAACAACTGGACCAACATCTACACGACCACCACCGGCGCCGGCGGCACGCAGACCCTCGCCGTCACCGGCAGCGGCCGCTACGTGCGCGTGTACGGGACCGTGCGCGCGAACGGCTACGGCTACTCGCTGTGGGAGTTCCAGGTCTTCGGGACCATCGGCGGACAGCCCAGCCCCAGCCCCAGCCCCAGCCCGAGTCCGAACCCGAACCCGGGCGGCACGCCGATCTCGGAGTTCAAGAAGGTCGAGGCGTCGTCGTACGAGGGCGGCAACGCCCCCGCCGCCGCCCTCGACGGCCGCACCACGACCCGCTGGTCCAGCCAGTTCAGCGACCCGCAGTGGATCCGGATCGACTTCGGCGGGGCCGCGACGATCTCGAAGGTCGTGCTGAACTGGGAATCCGCGTTCGCACGTGGCTACCGGATCGAGACGTCCAACGACGCGACGAACTGGACGACGATCCACTCGACCACCACCGGCCCCGGTGGCGTCGAGACGCTCAACATCAGCGGCAGCGGCCGCTACCTGCGCCTCTACGGCACCGCACGGGCCACCGGCTACGGCTACTCGCTGTGGGAGCTGCAGGTGTTCGGCACCGTCAGCACGTCGGCGACGACGCCGCCGATGCTGTCCGGGCCGACCCGTCCCCCGGCGACCACCGGCCAGTTCGCACTGACCGGCCCGGCCGACGCGGCGATGGTCACCGCCACCCGCCGACCGGCACTGAGCTGGAACGCGGTCGGCGGCGCGGCCCGCTACCAGGTATGGACCAACATCAGCCGCACCGACTACGACTTCACCCAGCCCGGCAACCTCATCGACCTGTACACCAAGGTCGCCGAACCGACCGGCACGACCTACACGCCGACCTGGGACCTGCCGGACCGGTGGACCTACAAGTGGTACGTGGTCGCGGTCAACGCCTCCGGCGGCACGATCGGAGTGTCGAACATCCGCCGGTTCAGCGTCTACCTGCCGGTGCTGGAGAACGTCGCCGACGGCGTCAACGTCGTCAACGGCAGCCGCGACCTCAACAAGAACGGCGCCATCGAGCCGTACGAGGACTGGCGGCAGCCGGTCGAGACGCGGGTCAACGATCTCCTCGGGCGGATGACGCTGGAGGAGAAGGCGTACCAGATGTTCTACAACGCCCAGACCTTCAACCGGTCGGGCTGGCACTTCGGGCCCGCCGAAGGCCCGGACCTGCACGGGTTCCTGACCTCGTCGGCGTCGACGCGGCTGGGCATCCCGTTCGTGTCGGCGGGTGACACCATCCACGGCTACAAGACCACCTACCCGACGCAGAGCGCGCTGGCCGCGACCAGGGACTACCCACTGGCGTACAAGCTGGGCGACATGCAGCGGCGCGAGCAGCTCGAAGTCGGCACCCGCGGGGTGCTCGGGCCGCTGGCCGAGGTAGGCACGAAGGTGCTCTACCCGCGCATCCAGGAGGGCAACGGGGAGAACGCCGACGTCGCCGCGGCGCAGGTGCGGGCCCTGGTGGCCGGTCTGCAGGGCGGTCCGGAGCTCAACCCGGCGTCGGTGCTGGCCACGGTCAAGCACTGGCCGGGCGAGGGCGCGGGCGGTGAGGCGCTGATCGTGTACGACGCGGTCACGATCAAGTACCACATGATCCCGTTCCGGGCGGCGATGGAGGCCGGCGCGGTCAACATCATGCCGGGGTACGCGGGCAGCTCGCTGCTCGACCCGGGCGGCCCGGGGGCCGGCGACAGCGCGCCGATCCTGGCGTACCTGCGCAACAACCTCGGGTTCACCGGTCTGATCACGACCGACTGGCTGCCCTCGGGCTCCTGGGTCGGCGCGGCCAAGGCCGGCTCGGACGTGATGGGCGGGGCCGACCCGGGCGCGCCCGGCTACTCCATCGCCACGTTCACCGCCGGGGTCCCGGCGGCCCGCATCGACGACGCGGTCCGGCGCATCCTGCGGCTGAAGTTCCAGCTCGGCGTGTTCGAGGCGCCGTACGGGGACCCGGTCAACGGGCCGTACCGGATGCACCAGCCCGCGTACACGGCGCTGGCCAACCAGGCCTCGCGGGAGGCGATGACGCTGCTGAAGAACAACGGCGTGCTGCCGCTGCGGCTCAACGCCGGTGACAACATCGTCGTCGCCGGTCCCCGGGCCACGGACGCGCTCGCGTGCTGCATCTGGACCAGCTATTTCCACCAGGAGCACGGGTCCAAGAACATCATCGACGCGATCCGTACCCGGGCCGCGACCGCCGGAGTCAACGTCTACCAGGACACCGGTCCCGCGCCGAAGGTGGCGGTCGTCGCCGTCGGCGAGGGCTCGTACACCCACGCCACCAGCTGGGTGAAGGAGCAGCCGTACCTGCCGGCCGACCAGCTCGCGGTCATCCAGAACTTCCGCAACCAGAACATCCCGGTCGTGGTCGTGCTGGTGATGCCCAGGCCGTACGTCATCACCGAGTGGGACGGCCTGGCCGGGGCGACCGTGGTCACCTACCGCGGCGGTGAGGAGATGGGGCCGGCGCTGGCGTCGCTGCTGTTCGGCGACTACACGCCGAGCGGCAAGCTGCCGTGGCAGCTGCCCCGGGCGCTGAGCGACGTGCTGCGGCCGGGCGGCACCGACGTGCCCGCCGACGCGACCGAGTTCTGGGACCTGCCCTACGACCTGGGCGCGACCGCGGCCCAGCGCAACGAGATCCGGGCGCGGATCGACGCCGGACAGCCGGTGCCGACCACGTACGGCAACCCGCTCTACCCGTACGGAGCCGGCCGAACCGGCTGGTGAACGCGTTACCGGACGGCCGCCCCGCGACATGGGGGCGGCCGTCCGGCCGGGTGCGCGCCCGGATCGGGCGAGCGCGAATCGGCCTCACGGCTGAGCTTCGGGAGCGTCGCACGCGGTGTGCGACCTTGGCGGAACCGGCGTTGTTACAACGGGTCACGACTTCGCGTGAACACCCCGTCGCGGCCCCGTTCACTCGCGGGACGCGAGCACCACACGCCACCACCTCCACAGCGTCCTCTCCCGAGCGGGTGCCATGAACGATTCCGACCCCCGACCGCCCCGCAACCCCGGCCTGCGCAACAAGATCTTCGCCGTGCTCGCGTCGCTGGTGGCGCTGTGGGCGTTCGCCGCGTACGTCACCGTGGGGCAGGGGCTCAGCCTGGTCTGGCTGGCCGCGCTGGAGCAGCAGGTCGCCAAGCCGACCGAGTCGCTCATCGCGGCGATCCAGGCCGAGCGCCGCGAGTCGGTCACGTTCGCCGCGTCCGGGGCCGCCGCCGACCGGGGCGCGCTCGACGCCGCCCGCGCCGGCACCGACCAGGCCGTGCACCGGATGCGCGTTGCGCTGGAGGGGACCGTCGCGCAGTGGTCCACCAGCGAGGCCAGCGACGCCCGGCTGGCCGACCTGCTCACCGCGCTGAACGGCCTGCCCGACCGCCGTCTCGAACTGGACCGCGGCAGCCTGGACCGGGTGCGGGCGAACACGTACTTCACGGGATTGGCCCAGCTCGGCTTCGACGTGTACGGCACGTACACCGCCTGGGACGACTCGGACGTCATCTTCCATACGTCCACGCTGGTGCTGCTGACCCACTCCCAGGAGATGATCTCCCGGGAGGACGCGGTGCTGTCCGGCGTGATCGGCGCGAACCTGTTCGCCGAAGCCGACCGGGCCGCGTTCACCGAGCTGGTCGGCGCGCAGAAGTACCTGTCGACGCAGGTCGCCGAGCGGCTGCCGCAGCCGGAGAAGGCCCAGTACCTCCGGTTGCTGGACAGCCCCGAGATGCTGGCGCTGCGGACCCTGGAGGACCGGGTGATGCGGGCCCCGCCGGGCGCCGCCCCGGTCACCGACGCCGTGCAGTGGCGCGCCGCGGTCACCGGAGCCATCGACGCGACGCGCACGCTGGTGCTCGACCTGGCCGACCAGACCGTGGTCCGGTTCCGCCCGGCGATGATCGGCATCGTCGTCCAGCTGGTGCTGGCCGCCGGGCTCGGGCTGATCGCCGTGGTGCTGTCGATCCGGTTCACCATCCGGTCGCTGCGCTCGCTGCAGGCGCAGCTGGCACAGCTGCGGGCCGCCGCCCTGGACCTCGCGCACGTGCGGCTGCCCCGGGTCGTGGAGCGGCTGCGGCTCGGCGAGCAGGTCGACGTGGGCAAGGCAGCCCCGCCGCTGGCGTTCGGCGACGACGACATCGGGCAGGTGGGCCGCGCGTTCGACGTCGTGCAGCAGACCGCGATCCAGGCCACCGTCGACCAGGCAGAGCTGCGGCGCGGCGTACGCGATGTGTTCCTGAGCCTGGCGCACCGCATCCAGGCGCTGGTGCACCGCCAGCTGAAGATGATCGACCTGATGGAGCGGCAGGCCGCCACCGACGAGGAGCTGGCCAAGCTGTTCCAGATCGACCACCTGGCCACCCGCATGCGGCGCAACGCGGAGAACCTGGTGGTGCTGTCCGGTGTGCCGGCCAGCCGTACCTACCGCGCCGCGGTGCCGATGGTCGACGTGCTGCGCGGCGCGCTGGCCGAGGTCGAGGACTACCCGCGGGTGCGGCTGCGAGCCGCAGAGCCGGCCGCGCTCGCGGGTCACGCCGCCGGTGACGTCATCCACCTGCTGGCGGAGCTGATGGAGAACGCGGTGTCGTTCTCCCCGCCGCACACCGACGTCGACGTGATCGGCCGCGCCGTGCCCGGCGGCTACCTGGTGGAGGTCAGCGACCGGGGCCTGGGCATGACCGACCTGGACCTGCAGGAAGCCAACCGGCAGCTGGCCGACCCGCCGGAGTTCCAGCTCGCCGGGGCCGCCCGGCTCGGCTTCTACGTGGTCGGCCGGCTGGCGCAGCGCTACCAGCTCGTGGTGCAGCTGCGCCGGTCGCCGCACGACGGGGTGACGGCCGCGGTGGTGATCCCCGCCGAGCTGATCGCGCGGACCGCGCCGGAGGTCGGCGACCGTCCCCGGGAGCGGCTGCTGGCCACCGTCGCGGCCGCGGCCGCGCTCAACCCGCACGCCCGCCGTCCCCTCGACCAGCCGGCCGGCGCGGACCCGGCGGCTGCCGCGCAGCCGGTCGGCGGCGACGACGACACCAAACTCACCCCCGCCGGGTTGCCGTGGCGCGAGAAGCGGCCCAAGCGGGTCGTGCCCCGCCCGCGCGACCTCGCCGAGGCCGAGCAGACCCGCGACCTCGGCCGGACCGGGCCGTCGTATCCCAACGGCCGCGAGCCGCAGGAGGTCAGCCGGTTCCTGGCGGCCTACGCCGACGCCGCGCGGCAGGGCCGTGCGCACGCCGAGCTGACCGGACAGTCCCCGACCGCAGCACATCCGGAAGGACACCCATCGTGACGGAGAAGACCGCAGCGACCGTCGACCTCGCGTGGCTGGTGGACGACCTGGTCCACCGGGTCGTCGAGGCCAGGTACGCCATCATCCTGTCCACGGACGGGCTGCTGATCGCCGGCTCGGCGGGGCTGGCGAAGGCCGACGCCGAGCACCTCGCGGCGGCCGCGGCCGGGATGAGCAGCCTGGCCCGGGGCGCCGGCCGGCACTTCGGCGACAGCGTGGTGCGCCGCACCATGATCGAGTTCGGGACGGGGTATCTGTTCGTCACGTCGGCGGGCAACGGGGCCTGCCTGGCCGTGGTGTGCGGCAGCGACATCGACGTGGGCGTGGCCGCGTACGAAATGGAGATGCTGGTGGTCCGGGTGGGCCAGTACATCACCACACCGGTCCGCCAGCCCGCCGCGGCGCAGGGCTGACCTGGTGGAGGCGCCACAGGAGCAGTGGCCCGACGCCGTGCCCGTGGTGCGGCCGTACGCGATGACGTCCGGCCGGACCACCCCGGTGCGCGGCGCGTTCGACCTCATCTCGATCGTGCTGGCCACCCGGCCGCCCGAACCTCACGACGGTCTGCACCCGGAGTCCGCGCAGATCATCCGGCAGAGCCAGGAGCCCGTGTCGGTCGCCGAGCTGGCTGCAGAGCTGGACCTGCCCGCGGGCACGGTCATGGTGCTGCTCGGCGACCTGCTGTCGCAGCGGCTCATCGTCACCCGTTCCCCTACCCCGGCCCGCGGTGTGGCGAGCCGACCTGTACTCGAGGCGGTCATCCATGGACTCCGTACGCTCTGACGCGGCACCGGTCGTGCTGCCCACCGCCGTGAAGATCCTCATCGCGGGGCACTTCGGCGTCGGCAAGACCACGATGGTCGGCGCGGTCAGCGAGATCCGCCCGCTGCGCACCGAGGAGGTGCTCACCGACGCCGGGATCGGGGTCGACGACCTGTCCGGTGTGGAAGCCAAGACCCACACCACCGTCGCGATGGACTTCGGCCGCATCACCATCAGCCGCGACCTGGTCCTGTACCTGTTCGGCACCCCCGGCCAGGACCGCTTCTCGTTCCTCTGGGACGAGCTGGCCTCCGGCGCGATCGGCGCGGTGGTGCTGGCCGACACCCGCCGCCTCAAGGAGAGCTTCGCCTGCATCGACTACTTCGAGGAGCGCGAAACCCCGTTCGTGGTCGCCGTGAACTGCTTCGAAGGAGGCGAGCGCTTCACCCCGGCGGACGTCCAGCTGGCCCTGAACCTGGACCCCGGCACCCCCGTGCTGATGTGCGACGCCCGCGACCGCACCTCATCCCGCGCCGTCCTGGTCGCCCTGCTCCAACACGTGCTGTCGCTGCCCGTCTGAGGCACGATCTTGCGGGAACCGTGGGTGCGACACGCGCCGTTCGGACGTATCGGCAACAGTTCGCGCAAGATCGTCGCGATCTTGGGCCGTCAGGAGAAAAGGGCGCTGACGGACTCGCCGTTGTGGATGCGGCGCATCGCCTCGGCCAGTGCGGGGGCCACGGAGAGCACCTTCAGCTTCGGAACGTGCTTTTCGGCGGCGATCGGCACCGTGTTCGTGCAGACGATCTCCAGCACGCCGTCCTGCTCGCTGAGGCGCTTGAGGGCGTTGTCGGAGAAGAGGCCGTGGGTGCAGGCCAGGCGGATGGAGCGCACGTTGAGGCCGCGCAGGTGCTCCATCAGCTCGATCACGGTGCTGCCTTTGGCGATCTCGTCGTCGAGGACGATCACGTGCTTGTCCGCGACGTCGCCGATGACCGCGCTGATCTGCACCCGGTCGTCGCTGTAGCGCTGCTTCGCGCCGGCCGCCACGGGTGTGCCGAGCAGCCGGGCGAACGCGGCCGCCTCCTTGGCGTTGCCGAGGTCGGGCGAGACTACGACGGTGTCGGCGAGGTCGTATTGCTTGAAGTAGGTCGCCAGTTCGCGCAGGGCGTGCAGGTGGTCGACCGGCATGCTGAAGAAGCCGTGGATCTGCGGCGAGTGCAGCGTCATCGCGAGCACCCGGTCGGCCCCGGCGGTGCGCAGCAGGTCGGCGACCAGCCGCCCGCCGATGGAGATGCGCGGGGCGTCCTTCTTGTCCGAGCGGGCGTAGGCGTAGTGCGGCATCACCACGGTGACCCGCCCCGCCGACGCGCCCCGGGCCGCGTCGAGCATCAGCAGCAGTTCGACCAGGTGTTCCTGCACGGGCGGCACGAGCGGCTGCACCAGGTACACGTCGCGGTCGCGGCAGTTCGCGCCGAGCTGCACTTCCAGGCAGTCGTTGGCGAAGCGCGACACCCGCACGGGGTGCAGCGGCACTTCCAGATGGGCACAGATCTCGGCCGCGAGTTCGGGATGGGCACTACCGCTGAACACCGCGATGTCACGCACGCCGGAATGGTAACCAGCACGTGGCCGTGCCGGGCGCCCAGGTGGGCCGCGCCGTCATCCGATCGGGAATCCGACGACCCGCTCGGCTAGGGTCGATCACCGGGAACGGCGGAGGGGACGGCCACGGATGGATCGGCAGGCGGAACTGCGCCGGGTGTTGGAGGGCCCGCTGCCCGGCGAGGTGAGCGAGCACTTCCTGCAGCGGTTCACCTTCACGGCCGACGACCCGCGTTCGGTCATCGCGCTGGCCCGCGACGCGCTCGCCACGGTGCTGGACCCCGGCCTCGTCTGGCCCGACCTGGTGCAGTGGCGGGAGCGGCTGCCCGAGCGCTTCGTGGCGGCGTGCGCACCGGAGCCGGATCCGGCCGCCGAGGACGAACAGGCACGGCGGCCTTCGACGACGCCGGAGCAGCGGCACCGGTATGAGACCACCGCCGCCTGGGAGCTGTCCGGCTGGCTCGGCTGGTTCGAGCCGGAGGAACTGGGCGACTCCCGCGGCTGGCAGTGGTGGGACGCCGGCCTGGACGGGCCCGCCGGGGGCTGGGTCGACGTCGAGATCGAGGGTCACCCGTTCCCCTCGGGTGCGCTGGAGTGGCTGCTGCGCGCGTCCGGCGCACACGACCTCGACAGCTGAGTCGCGCCGCGGGTGCGGTTCCGGACGAAGATCGCTGTTTGGTGACAAATTCCGTAGCCTGACCGCAGATTTTGACCTCAAACAGCGATCTTCGCCGGGCAGCGGCAGGACAGCGCGGCCAGGGGCCGCGACATGGCGCGGAGACTTCGCGTCGGGCGGTAACGGCAACCTCGGGCATGGTGGTCGGCTAGATTATGTGAGTCCGATTTATGTGCAAATACCGGGCGTGCGCTCGGTGTGTCCGCAGGTAGGCGGCCCACCGACGGTTCCGCCACGCGCAGGACGCACGCGCCGGCAGACAGCGGATGTGGAGCTGCGCCATGGCCAAGGCAGTGGGTATCGATCTGGGGACCACGAACTCGGTGATCGCGGTGTTCGAAGGCGGTCAGCCGACGGTGATCCAGAACGCGGAGGGCGCGCGGACCACACCGTCCGTGGTCGCGTTCACCGACGCGGGCGAGCGCCTGGTCGGGCAGCTGGCCCGGCGGCAGGCGATCCTGAACCCGAAAGGCACGATCTACTCCGCGAAACGGTTCATCGGCCGGCACTTCGACGAGATCAGCGAGGAGGCCAAGGCCGTCGCGTTCGACGTCGTGCCCGGCCCCGAGGGGCTGGTCCGCTTCGACGTCAAGGGCAAGATGTACTCCCCCGAGGAGATCAGCGCGCAGGTGCTGCGCAAACTCGTCGACGACGCGTCGAAGTTCCTCGGCGAGAAGGTCACCCAGGCCGTCATCACGGTGCCGGCGTACTTCAACGACGCCCAGCGCACCGCGACCAAGGACGCCGGGCGCATCGCCGGGCTCGACGTGCTGCGCATCATCAACGAGCCGACCGCCGCCGCGCTGGCGTACGGCCTGGACAAGAAGGGCCACGAGACGGTCCTGGTGTTCGACCTCGGCGGCGGCACGTTCGACGTGAGCATCCTCGACGTCGGCGACGGTGTGGTCGAGGTACGCGCCACCGCGGGCGACTCACACCTCGGCGGCGACGACTTCGACCGCCGCCTCGTGGACCACCTGGCCGACGAGTTCAAGAACGACAACGGCATCGACCTGCGCACCGACCCGCAGGCCCTGCAGCGGCTGTTCGAAGCCGCCGAGAAGGCCAAGGTCGAGCTGTCGTCGGTCACCCAGACGCAGGTCAGCCTGCCGTTCGTGACCGCCGACGCGGCCGGCCCCAAGCACCTCACCACGACGATCACCCGGTCGAAGTTCGAAGACCTGACCAAGGACCTGGTGCAGCGCTGCCTGGGCCCGGTCGAGCAGGCCATGACCGACGCGAAGGTCACCGCCAACGACCTGGACGAGGTCATCCTCGTCGGCGGGTCGACCCGCATCCCCGCCGTGCAGGCCCTGGTGCGCCGGCTGACCGGCGGCAAGGACCCGAACATGAGCGTCAACCCCGACGAGGTCGTGGCGCTGGGCGCGGCGATCCAGGCCGGTGTGCTCACCGGTGAGGGGCCGGACGTGCTGCTGCTCGACGTCATCCCGCTGTCGCTGGGTCTGGAGACGCTCGGCGGGCGGATGACCAAGGTCATCGAGCGCAACACCACGATCCCCGCCCGCCGGGCCGAGACGTTCTCCACCGCCGAGGACAACCAGCCCGCCGTGGACATCCACATCCTGCAGGGCGAGCGCGAACTCGCCGGTGACAACCGCACGCTGGGCAAGTTCCGGCTGGAGAACATCCGCCCGGCGGCGCGCGGCGTGCCGCAGATCGACGTCACCTTCGACGTCGACGCCAACGGCATCCTCAATGTCTCCGCCAAGGACAAGGACACCGGGGTAGAGCAGGCCGTCACCATCACCGACAGCGGCAACCTCGAGCGCAGCGACGTCGAGCGGATGGTCGCCGACGCCGAGTCCCACCGCGAGGAGGACACCCGCACCCGCCAGCTCATCGACACCCGCAACGAGCTGGAATCGCTGACGTACCAGGTCGAGCAGCGCCTCGGCGAGCTCGGCGAGGCCGCGCCCGCGCACGAGAAGGCCCGCGCGGAGCTGCTGGTCGGCGACGCCCGCCAGGCCATCAAGGAGGAGGCGCCGGTCGACCGGCTGCGCTCGCTCATCGGCGACCTGCAGCAGGTGGCGCAGGGCCTGATGGCGCGGCCCAGCGGACCGCCGCCCGGCGGCGACGCGGGCCAGGGCGGGCAGGGCGGCCCGACCGCCGGCGCGGGCGCGCGCACCGGTCAGGGCCAGGGTGACGACGACGTCATCGACGCCGAGTTCTCGCCGAGCTGAGGGCCGCGATGGCACACCACCCGCACGGCGGCAGCGGCCCGCAGGCCGACACCGAACCGGAGGAACAGGCCGGGCACGACCACGTGGCCCGGCACGGCCTCGACCCGCCGGGCCCGGTCGCCGTGGACCCCGACGAGGTCGCGGTCCCGGCCGGGCATGCCGGGGAGCCGTCCGCAGAGGCGCCGGACATCGAGGCACCCGCCGGGCCGTCGGCTGCCGAGCTGGAGGGCCGGTTGCGTCGGGCGCTGGCCGACCTCGACAACATGCGCAAGCGGTACGAGCGCCAGCTCGCCTCCGAACGCGAGGCCGAACGGGCCCGTACGGCCGCGGTGTTCCTGCCTGTCGTGGACAACCTGGACCTGGCGCTCGCGCACGCCGACAGCGACCCGGCCGCGGTCGTCGACGGCGTCCGGGCGGTCCGCGACCAGGCCGTGAACACGCTGTCCACGCTCGGCTTCCCGCGCCGCGAGGACACCGGCATGCCGTTCGACCCGGTGTGGCACGAGGCGGTCAGCGTGGTGCCGAACACCGGCGAGCCGGACGGGACGGTGCTGCAGGTGATCCGCCCGGGTTACGGCGAGGTCGACCGGCAGCTGCGCCCGGCCACGGTCGTCGTCGCCGGCAACACCCAGGGGTGAGCCGTGGCCCGCGACTTCTACGACGTGCTCGGGGTCTCGCGGAGCGCGTCGGCTGACGAGATCCAGCAGGCGTTCCGCAAGCTGGCCCGCAAGTTCCACCCGGACGTCAACAAGAGCCCGGACGCCGAGGACCGGTTCAAGGAGATCAACGAGGCGTACCACGTGCTGCACGACCCGAAGCAGCGCGCCCGCTACGACCGCTTCGGCGAGGACTTCCGCAAGGTCCCCGAAGGGTACGAGGAGATGGCCGGCGCGGGCGCG
Source organism: Catellatospora vulcania (assembly GCF_009720385.1). Taxonomy (GTDB): domain Bacteria; phylum Actinomycetota; class Actinomycetes; order Mycobacteriales; family Micromonosporaceae; genus Catellatospora; species Catellatospora vulcania. Next base: position 154,312 of record NZ_ML769304.1, read on the forward strand.
GGCGGTTTCCGCGGACGCGGCGCAGGTCAGGGCGGCTTCGGCGGCGGTTTCCCGGGCGGCGGGTTCCGGGGCGGGGACACCGGCGAGCCGTTCTCGTGGTCGTACGACGGCGGCGACGTCGATCTGGAGGACCTGCTCGGCGGCATGTTCCGCGGTGGCGGCCGGGGCGCGGGGCGGGCCACGGGCCCGATCGCGGGCGCGGATCAGGAGGCCGAGCTGCCGCTCAGCGTCGAGGAGGCGTACCAGGGCGGCAAGCGGTCCATCACCCTGTCGGGAGCGCAGGGTGAGCGCAGCTACGACGTGAACATCCCGGCCGGGGTCACCGACGGACAGCGCATCCGGCTGGCCGGGCAGGGCGGCAAGGGCCGGGGCAACGGCCCGCCCGGCGACCTGTACCTGGTGGTGCGGCTGGAACCGCACCAGCGCTACCGGCTCGACGGCCGCCACATCCACGTGCCGCTGCCGGTGAGCCCGTCCGAGGCGGCGCTGGGTGCGACGGTGCCGCTGACGACCCCGGGCGGCGAGACCAAGGTGACAGTGCCCCCCGGCACGTCCAGCGGCAAGCGCCTGCGCCTGCGCGGGCAGGGCATGCCGCACCACCGCGGCGAGCACGGCGACCTGTACGCCGAGGTGCGCATCATGGTGCCGCGCAGCCTGAGCGATCGCGAACGCGAGCTGTACGAGCAACTGGCCGAGGAGTCCACGTTCGACCCGAGGAGCGCCCGATGAAGGTGTACGCGCTCGCCGTCCCGACCCGGCTCAGCCTCGACCACTTCGCCCGCCGGGCGGGCCTGCACCCGGTGCTGGTGCAGCGGTACGTGGCGCTGGGCCTGCTCGACGCCGACCGGGACGCGGGCGGCGGCCTGTGGTTCTCCCCCACCGAGCTGCACCGGGTGGCGCGGGTGCAGCGGCTGCACGCCGACCTGTCCCTGAACTACACCGCGATCGGCCTGGTCATGGACCTGCTCGACCGCGTCGACGAGCTGCAGACCGCACTGCGAAGGAGCGAGCGCCGTGGACATGAACAAGCTGACGCAGAAGTCGCAGGAGGCGCTGCATGACGCGCAGACGATCGCGCTGCGGATGGGGCACACCGAGGTGGACGGCGAGCACCTGCTGCTGGCGCTGCTGGACCAGCCCGACGGGATCGTGCCCCGGCTGATCGCCCAGACCGGGGCCGACCCGAGCCGGCTGCGCGGCGAGGTCGAGCAGGACCTGCAGCGCCGCCCGAAGGTCAGCGGGCCGGGCGCGCAGCCCGGCCAGGTCTTCGTCACCCAGCGCCTGTCCCGGGTGCTCGACACGGCTGAGCGCGAGGCCAAGCGGCTCAAGGACGAGTACGTGTCCACCGAGCACCTGCTGCTCGCCCTGGCCGACGAAGGTTCGGCGTCGGCGGCCGGACGACGGCTCAAGGAGAACGGGGTCACCCGGGAGGCGTTCCTGGCCGCGCTGACCCAGATCCGCGGCAACCAGCGCGTCACCTCCGCGATGCCCGAGGTGACCTACGAGGCCCTGGAGAAGTACGGGCAGGACCTGGTCGCCGACGCCCGCGCGAACCGCCTCGACCCGGTCATCGGCCGCGACGCCGAGATCCGCCGCGTGATCCAGATCCTGTCCCGCAAGACGAAGAACAACCCCGTGCTCATCGGCGACCCGGGCGTCGGCAAGACCGCCATCGTGGAGGGCCTCGCCCAGCGCATCGTGCGCGGCGACGTGCCCGAGGGACTGCGCGACAAGACGGTGTTCGCACTGGACATGGGCTCGCTGATCGCCGGGGCCAAGTACCGCGGCGAGTTCGAGGAGCGGCTCAAGGCCGTGCTCAACGAGGTCCGCGCCGCCGAGGGACGCATCCTGCTGTTCGTCGACGAGCTGCACACCGTCGTCGGTGCCGGCGGCGGCAGCGAGGGCGCGATGGACGCCGGGAACATGCTCAAGCCCATGCTCGCCCGCGGTGAGCTGCACATGATCGGCGCGACCACGGTCGACGAGTACCGCAAGCACATCGAGAAGGACGCCGCCCTGGCCCGGCGCTTCCAGCAGGTGACGGTCGACGAGCCGTCGGTCGAGGACACCATCTCGATCCTGCGCGGGCTGCGCGAACGCCTGGAGGTGTTCCACGGCGTGAAGATCCAGGACTCGGCGCTGGTGGCCGCGGCGACGCTGTCGCACCGGTACATCACCGACCGGTTCCTGCCCGACAAGGCGATCGACCTCGTCGACGAGGCCTGCGCGCGGTTGCGTACCGAGATCGACTCGATGCCCGCGGAGCTGGACGAGATCACCCGCCGGGTCATGCGCCTGGAGATCGAGGAGGCGGCCCTGGCCAAGGAGACCGATCCGTCCAGCCTCGCCCGCCTCGACCAGCTCCGCCGCGAGCTGGCCGACCTGCGCGCCGAAGCCGACGCCAAGCATGCCCAGTGGGAGAGCGAGCGCCAGGCCATCCGCCGCGTCCAGGACGTGCGCGAGGAACTCGAACGGCTGCGCCACGAGGTCGAGGAGGCCGAACGCGCCTACGACCTCAACCGCGCCGCCGAACTGCGCTACGGTCGCATCGCCGACCTCGAACGGCGACTGGCCGCCGAGGAGCAGAAACTAGCCGACCGGCAGCAGGGCCAGCCCGGCCTGCTCCGCGAGACGGTGACCGAGGACGAGATCGCCGAGATCGTCTCCGCCTGGACCGGCGTCCCCGTGTCCCGGCTGCAGGAAGGTGAGCGCCAGAAGCTGCTGCGCCTCGACGAGATCCTGCACGAGCGCGTCATCGGCCAGGACGAGGCCGTCCAGGTCGTCGCCGACGCCATCATCCGCGCCCGGTCCGGCATCAAGGACCCGCGCCGCCCGATCGGGTCGTTCATCTTCCTGGGCCCCACCGGCGTCGGCAAGACCGAGCTGGCCAAGGCCCTGGCGGCGGCCCTGTTCGACTCCGAGGACAACATCGTGCGCCTGGACATGAGCGAGTACCAGGAACGCCACACCGTCAGCCGCCTGGTCGGCGCGCCGCCCGGGTACGTCGGCTACGAGGAGGGCGGGCAGCTCACCGAGGCGGTGCGGCGCAAGCCGTACTCGGTGGTGCTGTTCGACGAGATCGAGAAGGCGCACACCGACGTGTTCAACACGCTGCTGCAGGTCCTCGACGACGGCCGGATCACCGACTCGCAGGGCCGCACCGTCGACTTCCGCAACACCGTCATCATCATGACCTCCAACATCGGCGCGGAACACCTGCTCGAAGGGTCCGATGCCGACATCTCCGAGCAGGCCCGCGCGAAGGTCCTCGGTGAGCTGCGCGGGCACTTCCGGCCCGAGTTCCTCAACCGCATCGACGACATCGTGCTGTTCCACCGGCTCACGCTGCCGCAGATCGAGAAGATCGTCGACCTGCAGTTCGAGGACCTGCGCCAGCGGCTCGCCGAGCGCCGGATCAGCCTCGACCTGACCGAGGACGCCCGCAAGCTCATCGCCGAGCACGGGTTCGACCCCGTGTACGGCGCACGGCCGCTGCGCCGCTACATCGCCCACGAGGTCGAGACCCGCATCGGCCGCGCCATCATCGCCGGTGACCTGCGTGAGGACGCCGTGATCCACGTCGGGGTGCGCGACGGCGAATTGGCGGTAACCTTCGACGCGGCACCGGCTCCGCAGATGGCGGAGGCGGGCGCGGGAACGGGAGTTTGACGATGGCACAGGCACCGCAGCAGGACACCAGGGCCGACCTGGTCACCTGCCCGCACTGCGGCAAGCGCAACCGGCTGCGGGCCGCCGCGGCGGGGCTGGCCCGCTGCGGGAGCTGCCGCGGCATGCTGCCATGGCTGACCGACGCCACCGACGACGACTTCGACGCCGTGGCGGTGCAGTCGTCGCTGCCGGTGCTGCTGGACCTGTGGGCGCCGTGGTGCGGGCCGTGCCGCATGGTCGCGCCGGGCGTGGAGAAGGCGGCGCTGGCGTACGCGGGACGGTTGAAGGTCGTCAAGGTCAATGTGGACGACTCGCCGGAGACGGCGAGGCGTTACCGGGCCCAGTCGATCCCGCTGCTGCTCATGCTCAGCGGCGGCGAGGTGACGGCCCGGCAGCTCGGCGCGATCCCGCCGGACGCGCTGCTGCAGTGGGTGGAGCGCTCGCTGCCGCCGGTGAAGTGACGCCGCCGCGGCCTTGCCTGCGGTGCCTACGCTGCGGCGATGGAGACGCCTGAGCCGACGCGGACGCCGCTGGGCCCATGGACGCGGCAGCAGCACCGGGGAACGGTCCTTTTCTGCTGGGCTCTGCTGGTGGGCGGCTTCGCCCTGCTGTGGCGGTACGCCAGGCACGTCGCCGCCGCGGAGTCCGTGAGCGTCGGCGAGGCCGCCTTCAACTTCGCCCAGTTCCTGGGCGTCGCCTGCCTGGGGCTCCTCGGCCTGCTGACGATCCTGCGGGGCGGCACGTGGTTGCACGGTTCCGTGCTCAGCGTGCGAGGGCCGTTCCGCACCCGGTCCGTGGACCTGGCCGCGGCCACGGTTCGCGGAGAGATCGACGATCCCGCTGACGGACGGGTGACGCTGGTCGCCCACGACGACGCGGCGGGGCGGCGGGTCTCGTTGAATCTGGGCACCGTCGACCGCATCGAATTCACGCCTGAGGAGCTGGACGCCCTCGCCGACGCGATCGACACCGTCCGCAGCGGGCCGCCGGCGGACGAGGAGACCCTCCGGATCGCCGGACGGCTGCGCCTGTTCTACCGCCGCCCGTACCCGGTGGGCCGGTACCTCTGGGCGGACCCGCCCATCCCGCCCCTTCGCAGGTTCACGGAGGTGGACGAGAGCGATCGCCCCGACCACCCTGGACACTTCGACTCCGGTCCGGCTCGCCGATGATGCGGTGTGTCCGGCGGCCGGTGGTGAACACCGGAAGCCGGACACACCGCATTCCGCTGCGACCGGACTCGACGCCGACGCCGACGCCGACGCCGACGATCTAGCGGGACAGCCAGTCGGTGACGATGGCGTCGACCTGGGCGGCGTGCGCGGTCTGCGGAGCCGCCTCGATGCCGGGCTCCTCGGCCAGGGCGTGGCCCATGCCGGGGATCGCGACCAGCGAGGATCCCTCCGGCAGCGCCGCCCACAGCCGCTCGGCCGGGTCGCGGAAGCCGTCCCGGTCGTCCTCGTCGCCGATCACCATCAGCACCGGGCGCTCGATCTCCGCGGCACGGGCCACGAAGTCGAGCCGGTCGGCCACGGCGCGGCTCTCGTCGGTCCACGCGTACGGCATGCCGAACATCCGGGAGTTCGCGTCCACCAGGGCGGACAGCTGCACCGCGGGGCTGACCAGCGCCACCCGGTCGACCTTCACGGCCGTCTCGGTGAGCAGCCGCAGCGCCGTCATCGAACCGATGGAGCCGCCGACCACGCTGAGCGGACCGTGCGCGTCCAGCAGCGAGCGCAGCTCGGCCAGCGCGGGCGGGAACTCCGCCACCGCCTGCCGGGTCAGCGGCTCGAACACGTTCATCACCGCGTCCTCCATGGCGAGCTTCAGCAGCGCCTCCGGGCCGCCGGGCACCATGCGGTCGCCGGTCATCGGCAGGCCCAGGTACACCCGCCAGGCGTTCAGGCCGGACAGGGGCAGGGCGGCGGCCATGGCGGCCTCGCTGCGCGGCGGGTCGAGCAGGTGCCACGCCACGACCAGCGGGGCGGCCGAGGTCGGGTCGGCGGGCGGCAGGGCGACGTACGGCACTCCGGCCGCGGTTCCTCTGAGCGTCATGTGCACCAGTCAAGCCCGCGAGCGGGGTGGAGTCGAACAACCATGCCCATCGACTGGACAACCGTTGGTTGTCGGACCAGGCTGTGCGCTGTGGATCTAGATCTCGCTCAGGTCAGGGCGTTCGTGCGCGCCGCCGACGAGCTGCACTTCGGACGGGCCGCGGCCGCGCTGTACCTCACCCAGCAGGCGCTGTCCAAACGCGTCCGCCGGCTGGAGGAGACGCTGGGCACGACCCTGTTCGTGCGCGGGCGCGGTCCGGTCGAGCTGACCGCGGCCGGGACCAGGTTCCTGCCGCACGGCCGGGAGCTGCTGGCGCTCGGCGCGACCGCGGCCCGGTCGGTGCGCGGCGAGCCGCTGCCGCTGAAGGTCGACGTGTGGGGGCCGGTGCACCGGCCGCTCGCGCTGCTCGGCGAGCTGGTCTCGGCGTACCCGGACCTGCTGCTGGAGCTGAGCATGCGGCGCAGCCTCGGCTCGGCGCTGGACGCCGTGGTCCGCGGCGATCTCGACGTCGCCTGGGGCAGGGCGCACGACCTCGGCCGCCCGTGGCCCGCCGGACTGCGGCGGCGGCTGGTGTGCCTGGAGCCGATCGCGGCCGGGGTGCTCGCCGGGCATCCGCTCGCCGACGCCGTCGCGCTCGGGGCGTCCGAGCTGCGCGAGCACGGGCTGTGGATGCCGTTCGAGGACCGGCCGCCGGAGCTGACCGGGCTGCTGCGCGCGTACGCGGCCGCGCTGGACGTGCCGATCACGGGCACCGCGCTGAACATCGGCGTCGAGCACACGCTCGCCGAGCTACGGCGGCATCCGCACCGGGTCACCCCGCTGGGCGCGTGGTGGCAGCTGCCCGCCGACGTCGTACGGGTGCCGCTGCGGCCGGTGCCGTACCTGCCCTGGTCGGTGGTCTGGCGGGCGGACAACCCGCATCCGCTGCTCCCCCGGCTGCTCAAACTGCTGCCCGGTCCCGGGACGATCCGGTTCGATCCGGACCGCGACTGGCTGCCGGAACCGGACCGCGCCGACCTGCCGCGCGTCATGCCGCGTCCGGGTGAGCAGCGCCGGTTGCCGGTGTCCTGAGCCGACTATACAGATTGACTGTATATACAGATGGTCTATATTGCTGCCATGACGATGCAGGAACCCACGTTCTTCATCCTGACCGCCCTGGTCCGCTCCCCATTGCACGGATACGGCGTCATGCAGGCCGTCGAGCAGCTGTCCAGCGGCCGGATCATCCTCAAGGCCGGCACGCTGTACGCCGCCCTGGACCGGCTCACCTCGGCCGGGCTCATCGCCGTGGACCGGGAGGAGGCCGTGGGTGGGCGGCTGCGCCGCTACTACGTGCTGTCCGACGACGGCCGCGCGGCCCTGGAGTCCGCGGTGGAGCGGATGCGGTCGGACGCCACCGTCGCCGCGACCCGCCTGCGCGAGGCGTACGGCTTCGGCATGGCGGTGCAGCATGCCTGAGCAGGACGAACTGGAGCGCTCGTACCAACGCCTGCTGCGCGCCTACCCGGGCTTCTACCGCCGCGAGCGAGGGCTGGAGATCCTCACCACGCTGCTCGACGCGGCGCGGCCGGGGCAGGTCCGGGCGACGTTCGGCGAGGCGGTCCACCTGATCGCGTCCGGGCTGCGCCTTCGCCTCGTGCCGCCTGGGTGGGCCGGGAAGACGGCGGCGGGCATCGCCACGCTCTGGATGGCCGTCGTGCTCGGCGGGGTGGGCGCCTACCTCGCCTGGGACGACCCCTCAGCACGGCCCGCACTCGACGATCCCCGGATCGCCGCCCTCGGCGACGCGCTCGTCGGGCAGCCAACCAGCCGGGTCAGCATCGACGCGAGCGACCCCCTCGACATGGCCTACAGCTACAAGGCCCATGGCCTGTTCCAGACCCTCGCCGCAGAAGACCTGCCCGAGGTGACACCGGTGCCGGCCGGCCATCTCCGCATTTACGAACATGTCGCGACCGGTGGCGTGTTGACCGCCGCCCAGCGGCGTCTGCAGGAGGAGGGCTGGCAGACCGGCGCCGTCACGCGGCCGGAGGGGTGCGGCTGCGGCGCCCTCTGGGCCGTCCGTGACGGTCTCCTGCTGCGCGTGTCGGACTACCGCCCCGACGGTCGGGAATCCACCGTGCTCGTGGACGTGTACCAGGTCGAGCCGAACGGTGTGCTCGCCGCCGCGCTCGCCGGGTTCGCCGTCGGTCTGGTCGTGCCCTGGCCGGTGACGGCCTGGCTGGCCCACCGCTTCGCGCGGCTCGGGCGCGGCGACCAGGCGCTGGTCCTCCTCTTCGGAGCCGCAGTCCTGTACGCCTGCTTGGCGAACACGGTCGACAACGTGCTGAGCATGGTGCCGGATCCGGACACCGACAGCATGCTGCTCGCCACCGACCTCATGTACCCGCTGGCCAACCAGGTTGCCAATCCGCTCGCCGCGACCGTGATCGCGGTCGGCCTGGCCGGCTGCGTGGGCATCGTCCACTTCACTCCGTGGCAGCGCCGGCGTGCGAACTCCGCGACCGCCGAGAGCACGATCGCGGAGGTCTGAGCCGACGCCGGGGGCTGCGCCGCTCGCCGGGCAGCCCTCCGGCTCGACGGCCAACGCCCGCGATCAGCGGCCCGGAGCGCGCCCGTCAGCGCTCGGTCAGCGCGGCCAGCAGGCGGGCGCGGACGCCGTCCGGGTCGGGGCGGCCGGGGTACCAGGTGCAGGCGATGTCGACGGCCGCGACCCGGCCGGTGTCCAGCACCCGCCGCGCCGCCGCGAGCACCCCGGCCGCCGTCGGGCCACCGGGCACCGGAAAGCGCAGGTCCGGCAGCTCCGCGGCGTCGATCACGTCGAGGTCGAGGTGCAGCAGCAGCGGACCGGGCGGCAGCATCGCCTCGTCGAGATCGTCGACGCCGCAGCGGCGTACCGCGGCGGTGGCCAGGTAGTCGGCCTCCGGCGGGTCGAGGTCCCGGGCGTCCACCAGCAGCGCCCGGTCTTCGGCCAGCGGGCGCAGGCCCAGCCGTGCGGAGATCAGCTCGGGCCGGTAACCGACGATGATCCGCAGCGGCATGCCGCCGACGTAGCCCGACGCGGTCGTCTCCAGTGTCTGCACGTCGCCGTGCGCGTCGAACCAGACGATCGCGGCGTCCACGCCCGCCTGCTGCAAGCCTGCCAGCGTGCCGAGGGACACGGTGCAGTCGCCGGACACCACCGTCGGCGTCTCGCCGGCCTGCACGGCGTGGGCGACCTGCCAGACCACCGACTCGTAGAGGTGGCCGAGCCGGGCCCAGACGTCCCCGTCGGGAAGCTGCTCGGTCACCGTCCTGACCTGGTGGCCGGGCGGCAGGGGAAAGTCCTCATCGGGCAGTCGTTCGTCGAGGTGGTACGGCACAAGGATGATCGTCACGCGGCATACGTTACCGATCTACGTCCCTCGGCGGTTCCACCCGCATGCGGATCTTCGTCGATCGGCGTCGGGATCGACGACAGGGCAACCCAGCCACCTGATACCGACGGTACAAACGCCCTGGGAGTTGCGATCCTCGCCGGCCGCGCGACGAAGGCACTGCGCTGCCGTGCCGTGATGAATTCAGCCGTGCGCCGATCGGGCTTGGTTGACAGGGTTGACGGCTCGGGCTCCCGTGATCACATCTGCTGGCCCGGCGTCGGCGGGAAGCGTTGACGCGCGTGCAGTGGCTCGTGGGAGGCGGCTGGGCGCGGCGCACCACCTGGTCTGCGGCACCGCGTTCGCCCTGCGAATCGGTGACGATCCGACCAAACGCATCGACCAGTACCTACAGGTGCTACTCGACGGCATCCACACCAGGCAGACCTAAGCCGCAGATAGCTACGTACGGCCGCCGCTCCGGCAGTGCGGTCGAGTCGTCGAAATGGCCCGCGCCGACGTCGCGTCGCGTACGGCACCGTCCGTGGTGATGCGCCGGTCCGTTGGCTACGCCACGCGGGCTTGCCGGCGGCGAGTGTCGAGGTCCAGTCGGACAGGCAGGTTCGGCCGGCCCAGGACCTGGCGGGCGTCGGCTAGCGCGCCGTGCTCGATGCGCTCGCACAGTGCCGCGATGTCACCCTGGTCGCCGGTGTCGACGGCGACCGTCATGGTCGGGTTCTCCGGCTTTCCGAGCAGGCGGACCTTGGCCGATGTCACCCCGCGGTACCGCTCGATCTGGTCGCGTACCGCCCCTTCCAGTGCTGTTGCAGCCACGGTGGTGTGCTCGTCGCTCTGCTGGTCGGTGCGCAGTACCAGCGTGCGCAGCCGGTCGCTGGACAGCAGTACGGCGAGCAGCCAGCGCACGGCCAGTAGCAGCAGGATCAGGGCGGCGGCTACGGCAGCGGGCCGCACCCAGGTGTTGGCGGACAGGTAGCGGTTCACGGGATCGCCGACGAGAGGCTGCTCGGTGGCCGACCAGCCCAGGGCGTCGGTGTGGGCGAGCACTCCGGCGGTCCCGGCGCCCAGGAGGAGGAGCCCTGCCACGAGCAGTGCGATGCGGTTGAAGCGGTCGACGTTCATCAGGCCCTCCGTGACAGTTTCACGGCCAGGCGCGGTGGCCGACGCAGGTGCAGCCGCTCGAGCCGCTGGACGATCGCGGTTTTGACGTCGTCGGTCAGGGCCGACCTGTCATCGGTGGCGGGTGCGGCTGCTCGGACGGCGATCCGGGTTCGCCCGACCTTCACCCGCTGCGGGACCACGCCGTCTACCTGCCGGACTGCGTCTGTCACATCCTGGGCCACCGAGCGTCGGCTGACGGCGACGTCGGTGTCCGGATCGGCTCTGTCGACGGCCAGGCGGGTGAGCCCTCCAGGCCACAGCTGCCCGATGACGAGTGCGGCGCCGACGGCGAGCAGCAGCAGGCTGATCGCGAGCGGCTGGCTGTCGCCCCAGGTGGTGCCCTGCGCCCAGCGGGTCGCCGCCGGCCAGTCGACCAGTAGCGGTGCTCTGCCCAGCAGCGCGGCGATGATCTCGATGAGGACCAGTGCCGCGAAGGCGATGAGTGCGAGGCTCACGGCCAGCGCGAGTAGGCGGTTGACGACCCGTCTCATGTTGCCTCCCCCGGTCAGTGCACGCGGGCTCCGGCGTGAGTGTCGTCGACCAGGTCGGCGACGTAGATGTTGACGGTGTGGACGTGCAGGCCGGCCAGGTCTTCGATCCTGGTGCGGACGTGTTCGCGTAGCGCGGAGGTGACCTGCGGCAGCAGGGCGGGCCAGCGCACGCTGACCACCAGGTCGACGTACGCGTTGTCCCCGTCGATCTGTGCGGACGCCTTGGGTCGGCGGCGCAGATCCGCCTTTGTGCCGAGCGTGTCCGCTCCCATGTGGCCGAGCCCGCGGGTGGGGCAGCCGACGTCGGGTAGTTCGCTCGCGGCATGCGAGGCCATCTTCGCGATCACGTCTTCGTTGATGTGGATCGTCCCGCCGAGGCGGGCGGCGCTGTCCGCGGTCGGGGCGGGCACCGGCTTTTCGGTGGGCCGCCCGCTGAGTACCTGGGTCATCGTGGGCTCCGGCGCTGCGGGCTGACGACTTCGCCGAGCCGGGTGAGGTCGAGTTCGCCCGCCAGGACCTTCGCCACCGCCCAGCCGACGAGTCCGAACAGTGCCACCACCAGCATCGGCCCGAATCCGGCGAACACCAGCACTATGCCGAGGAGCAGTCCCACGGCGGTGCCGAACATGGTGTGGTTCATCTTCTGCTCCTTGGCTGTACGCGAATGGGTGCCGGCTCAACCCGCCGGTGGCCGACGTGTCATGTACCGTCTGGGCCTGCCGGATCCGGGCCTGGCAGCGCGGCGCTCAGCGGGCCGGGGCGCGTGGCGATCGCGGTGGGCGTCGCCTGGATTTCGCCCAGCAGCGGATCGCCCTGCACCTTGCCCGCTCGTTGCGAGGCGTGCGCCAGCGGTGCCCGCCCGATCAGGCCGATGGTGCCGGTCCGGTCGGATTCGGCGGTCACCGGCTCAGCCGTGAGCGGCGGGTCGCCGAGACTGGCGATCATCACGTTGACCTCATGTCGGCCGATCAGTGGCACAACGGCAGCCTGAACCGCCGCGGCGATCTCGTACGCCGGGACCCCCCAGGCCACGCGAATGTGGACTTCCACTGCATCGCCGACGATCCGCACTCCCCGCACACGCCGGCCGGGGAGGTAGGTCGCCACCTCCGGGAAGCCGCTTTCGAGATCTTCCACGCCGCGGCAGGCGCGGGCAGCACCTGCCACCGCATCGACGTCGACGCCGTCGATCAGTGACAGGGCCGAACCCGCCGGGGCGTTCATCATTCGACCCGGGCCGGGCTGCGCTCCTCGCCCGTGTCCGGTAGATGCACGTCGTCGACGTTGACGTTGACCTCTACGACTTCGAGCCCGGTCATCCGCTCGATCGACTGCTTGACGTTGCGCTGCACGCTGCGGCCGAGTTCGGCGATGCTGGCCCCGTAGTCCACGACGATGTCGAGATCCACAGCAGCCTGGGTCTCGCCTACCTCCACGCCGACGCCCTGCGCCACGTTGGGTCCGCTGCTACCCGGGATCCGCTCCCGGATCGCCCCGAATGCACGCGCGCTGCCGGTACCCATGGAGTACACACCGGCGATCTCCCGGCAGGCGACGCCGGCGATCTTCTGGACCACTCCCTGGGCAACGCTGATCTTGCCTGCGTCGGTGGACAGCCGGTCATTGTGTGGCTTTTCCTTGTCGCCGGCCGCCATGGTCGGCACTGGTGAACGTTCCACAGTCTGCGTCATGGCCCAACCCCCTAGGTTCTGCGCAAACTAAGCCGTTCCCCAATAAATCTCCGCTAATCGTCGATGGCGAACTTTGTTCACGTAGAAGCCCGGCATTCCCCCTCAGACCGCCACGTAAGTGACGGAAGTCCAGAAACAGCACACGGCGCGCCGGGTCGCACCCGGCTGAGCCTGACGTGGGATGCCGCAGAAACTTTCATGGGCGCGCACACGCGTCCGGCGTCCCGACGATCGACAGTCGGCGCCGTCGGTGCAGCACCACGATGGTCCGGACGTACCGCCGCGCCGTGAACGTCGGATTTCGCGAGCGTTACCGGCTTGCCTGACATTGACGCAATGCGATGATGGGAGCGTTCCCACAACGGTTGAGGAGTACGGCATGTCGGTGGTGGACTCCGCGCCGCGGGAGCGTCGCAAGGTCCCGGCCGCGGTGACCGCAGCAGGTCTGCTGGTCGCCTGGGGAGTTCTGATCGTTGCCGTGCCCTACGTTCCGACCAGCGCGGAAATACGTCCGGTGGTGCTGTTCGTGCACCTGGCGGCGTTGGTTCTCGGCTTCGGCGCAGTGCTGACCGTGGACTGGTTCGGCCTCATGTGGATGCTCGGCCGCCAGGATCTGGTGACTCTCGTGTCGGTGGCGCGAGTCGTGCAGACGCCGATCTGGATCGGGCTGAGTGTGCTGGTGGTCAGCGGGGCACTGCTGTCGCCCGACACCTCGTCGCCGCTGACCGTGGTCAAGCTGATCGCGGTGCTGGCGGTGGCGCTCAACGGCCAGTGGGCCGAACGGGTGCAGGAGCGGCTCGCCGCAACCAGCGGCGCTCAGCCGTCACGCCGGCTGTTGGCCGCCGCGGTCTCGGTGGCGGCCATCTCCCAGGTCGGCTGGTGGACAGCCACTCTCGTGGGCTTCATCAGTGCCCAGCGGTAACGCCCACTCCCCCAATCAGCCCGTACAACATGCGAATGGAGTCACGATGAACTGGAAGAGAGCACAAGTCGCCGTGGTCACCGCGGTCACGACGGTGGTGACGGCGGGAGTCGCCCTGCTCGTGTCCTCCGGGGCGGACGCGCACGGCGCGGTCTCCGACCCGGCCACCCGGGCGTACAGCTGTTATCTGCGATGGAGCGGCGACCACACCAATCCGGCCATGCAGACCCAGGACCCGATGTGTTACCAGGCCTGGCAGGCCGAGCCGGGGGCGATGTGGAACTGGAACGGCCTGTTCCGGGAAGGCGTCGCCGGCAACCACCAGGCGGCGATCCCCGACGGGACACTGTGCAGCGGCGGCCTGACCGCTGCTGGACGCTACGCCGCCATGGACACACCGGGCCGGTGGCACGCGGTCGACAAGGCGAACAACTTCACCCTGAAGCTCAACGACCCCTCTGCCCACGGCGCGGACTACCTGAAGGTGTACATCACCCGGCAGGGCTTCGACCCCACCAGCCAGCAGCTGACCTGGGGCGCGCTGGAACTGGTGACTCAGACCGGCAGGCAGGCGCCGAGCAACACCTACACGGCACAGGTCAACGCCGGCAACCGGACCGGCCGGCACATCGTCTACACCATCTGGCAGGCGAGCCACCTGGACCAGTCGTACTACGGCTGCAGCGATGTGATCTTCGGCGGCGGCTCGGAACCGTCACCGTCCAACTCCGGCCCGGCCAGCCCGAGCCCGTCCAGCCCTGGCCCGTCGCCCAGCGACCCCGCCCCCAGCAGCCCGGCGCCCAGCAGCCCGGCTCCGACCGGATGCACCGCAACGCTGCGCATCATCAGCCAGTGGCAGGCCGGATACCAGGCCGAGGTGCAGGTCACTGGGACCAGCGGCACCCGGGGCTGGTCGGTCGGATTCACCGGCGCTCTCCAGAACGGCTGGAGCGCGAACTTCACCACCTCCGGGAGCGCCGTGACGGCGACCAACGTCGCCTACAACGGCTCCCTCGCACCGAATGGCACGACGACCTTCGGCTTCATCGGGATCGGTGCACAAGCCAGCGGGTTCACCTGCCGCGCAGCCTGACCCCCGGCGCATCCGGTCGCCCGCCGCTTCCCGAGACGGGCGACCGGACGCGTTGGCGAGATCGTGAGCCCGCGGTCGCGCCCCTGGTGCCGGCGTACCGGCCCGGCCTGTCCGCCGTCTCGGTCTCTGGATGGCCGTCGCCGAGCCGGTGGCAATACCGGCGATCCCAGCCGACCCGCACCAGGCCCGCCTAGCCTGGAGCCGAGGAGGCGGTCGCCCGCGGCGACCTGCCGGGACTCGCCGCGTAATGCGGGCCGCATCACGGCCTCGGCGGCATCCGCGTTCCATCGCTGACCCGCCACCGACAGGAGGACACCATGTGCCGATGGCTTGCCTACTCGGGCTCGCCCGTGCTCCTGGATGACCTGCTCTACAAGCCGAAGCATTCGCTGATCGACCAGAGCCTGCACTCGACCCTCGGTGTCGAGACGACCAACGGCGACGGCTTCGGCGTCGGCTGGTACACGGAAGGCGACCCAGGCGTCTTCCACGGGATCGGTCCCGCCTGGAACAACCGCAACCTGCGCAACCTCGCCGCGCACATCCGGGCGCCGATCGTGCTCGCCCACATCAGGGCCTCGACCGGCACGCCGGTTCAGGAGAGCAACTGCCACCCGTTCCAGTACCAGAACTGGCTCTGGATGCACAACGGCTCCATCACCGCCTTTCCCACCGTCAAACGCGACCTCGTCCTGAAGGTCGACCCGCAGCTGTACCCCTTCATCGAGGGGTCCACCGACTCGGAGCTGATGTTCTACCTCGCGCTCACCTTCGGACTGCGCGACGATCCGCCGAGTGCCGTGGCGCGCATGGTCGGATTCGTCGAGAAGACCGGCCGCGAGCACGGGATCGAACACCCGATCCAGATGACGGTCGCCACTTCGGACGGGGACAGGGTGTGGGCGTTTCGCTACTCGTCGATCGGCGACTCCCGCTCGCTGTTCTACAGCACCAACGTCGCCACGCTGCGCCAGCTCCACCCGGACGTCGCCGTGCTGCAGCACGTCTCGGACGAGAGCCGGCTCGTCGTCTCCGAACCGCTCGGCGACCTACCCGGCGCGTGGAACGCGGTGCCGGAGTCGACCTACGGCGTGATCCAGGAGGGCAACGACGTCATTACCGCGTTCCAGCCGCAGTGGCCGTGACCCGGCCGCAGCTGTGGGGGCAGAAGCCGATTGGCGCCCGGTGACATCGACGAACCCGCTCGACTCACGGTAGACGCGACTCTCTGATCGCATGATGGCCGGAGAGTCGCGACCGGCGGCCGGCCCACGACCACCGATCAGATCAGGTTGTACCGGGTGCCCAACGGCTTCGGATTCTGCAGGTCCTTGCTCCGGTACACGCGCGCGGTGCTGAGCAGGTCCGCGGAGCCGGTTTCCCAGAGGGCGGGATCGCCCCAGCCCACAGGCTTCGGGTCTCGCAGCCGGCCCACCAGCGTGCACGACTTGTGCGGGTCGATCCGGTCGACCAGCACCGCCTTGGCGTGCTCGTTCGCCGCGAACTCCACGGTCACCGGCACGGCCTTCCTGCTGTCGGACCGGTGCGGCAGGCCCAGAGCCTTCTGCCATCGCTTGACCGCCGTCGCGGTGGCCGCCGAGTACGCGCCACCCCCGCACAGACCAGCGCACAACAGCAACCTGCCGGCAGATCGGCAATCACCAGGCCCGGCCCGCTCCCGCCGGTCATGGCCGAGCCGTTGTTGCCGCCGGACCGTCCGTCCCCGACACTGTCGACATGCCGCAGCCGCAGAGCAGCTTCCATCCCAGCATGCCGGCGGATCCACCGAACAGTCCGCAGCAGCCGTCCGCCGAACTGCCACTATGGGTGATCGGCTTGCTGGGGCTGGCGCTCGGCGGCGCGACGACGTTCATGAGCTTCATGGTCACCGTCCTGATCCACAGCATGCTGGCGGGAGACACGACGAACGACCTGCTCGACTCCGGCTACTACACCCCAGGCTGGCACGCGACCCTCGCCGTCGTCGCGGTGGCCATCGGCGGGCTGGTCGCGCTGGCGTACGGCGGCCGCCGAGCGGTCTGGATCGCGCTGCTCGGCCCGCTCCTGTTCTGGGCGTTCACATCGACGCTGCGGGTCCTCTACAGCCTGGACTACCGGCAGCACCTGCCGGCATGGACGCTGATCGGCGTCGCGCTGGCGCCGATCAGCTACGCGCTGGCCGCAGTGCTGATCGCACGGCTGCCGCTGAGCGTCAGGCGGGCCACCGCCCTGCGGACCGGGGTCGTCGTGCTGTCCGTCGCCACGATCGCCGCCAGCGCGCCGATGTCCGCCGCGCTGCCCACCCTGCGCAGGGAGCACGACTTCGCACAGATCACGTTCGCGGTCGCCTACCCGGCGGTGGCCGGCTACGAGCCGACGATCGCGCACATGTCCGCCGACCGCCGAACCGTCAGCATCTGGCTGAATCCTGTCGAGGCGGCCGGCGGCGAGCGGGGCCAGATCACGGTCACCGTGACAGCCAACGACGGTCAGGGCCAGTGCGGCCAGCCGTCGGGCTGGCTGCTGCCGAGCCCGGCGCCCGGCGGGCAGCAACCCGATCCGACGTGCCGGAGCGTCGCGCCGGATCGCTGGCAGAGCGGCAGCCCGGACCAGCCGATGGTGTTCGTCGGCTACCGGAACTCGTGGATCACCTTCCAGAGCCCCTCGGAGCCTCCGGTCGCCGCGGGGCGGCTGCTGACCGCGGAGCTTCGCGAACTGACCGCTGCAGACCTGGCGGCCATCGCGTACTGACGCCGTCCTACAGCAGGCCCGCCTCGCGCAGCAGGCCGGCCAGGCCGGCGCCGTCCGGCGCGGACAGCCAGCGCTGATCGGCCGGACCGCAGGCCCGCGGCGCCTCCGACAGCGTCGGCAGCGCGCCGGCCAGCACCGACTGGGTCGGCTACAGCCGCCGGATCGCCACCGCGGCCACGTTGCCCGGGTGGCTCTGGACGCCGCTGTGAAGCCGCTGGGGTTCCGGCCGGGCGGGAGTTCGCGACCAAGCCGCAGTTGGCCCGGCAGATGATCGCCCGCGCGGTCGCGCATGCGGCCAGCCGGAACAGCACAGGCCGGTTGCCCGCGGCCGCGCTGTACCTTCGGCGCGGCTACCGGGATACCGGCCGTCGCCACCTCGATCGCTACCACTACACGGACGACCACGGACCCCGTCGCGAGGTCGCGGACCCTTGCCGGTTCCTGGACACACACGGCTCCGTCAGGCGTACGGCGTCACCGAGCAGACGTTCGAGAACACGCCCTTGTCGTACCATTTCGCTGCCTGCAGCCGGTATTCGTAGGTCTGGCCGGCGGTGAGGTAGAGGTTGGTGAGCGGGTTGTCGGTGAGGAACTTGAGCTGGTAGACCTGTGCGTCCCAGGTGCCGCCGGCGAGGCGGCGCTGGAACCAGTAGCCGGTCGCACCCGGTGACTCGGTCCACTGCAACCGGGCCATGTTCTGCCCCGCCGTGCAGGTGAGCTGGAACGGCAGCACCGGTCCGGTCGTCACGCCGGAGAGGCTGAGCGGGTAGGCGGGGCCGATCCCGAACGCGGCGGAGAACACGTCAGCGACCGCGTCGGCGATCCGGATCTCGCCGTGGGCGTTGGGGTGCGTGCCGTCGTAGCTGTCGTGCGGTGTCACGTTGAAGTCCGGCTGGTATCCGGCTGCTTGCGGGACGTAGGCGATCGGCGACGTCGGGGTCGACGACGCGGCCGCCAGGTCGCTCAGGCGCTGGTTGTACTCGGCGACGCGAGCGGCGTTGTCGGCGTTGCCCGCGGCCCACTTCGTCGGCTGGATCGCCGCCAAAACCAGCCGCACGTTCGGCTTGGCCGCCCTGGCTTTGCCGACCAGGGTCTGCATGTCCGCCGCGACGGCCGCCGGGGTCCGGGTGCTGAACCAGGTCAGATCGTTGAGGCCGAGCATCACCACGACGTAGTCAGGCTGGTAGGCGCTCACCTGCGCGGCGATGGTGTCTTTTGCCCCGGTCGGGTAGCCGGAGAACGTGCCCACGAATCCGCCCCAGCGGGCGAAGTGGTCGCGGTCGAAGGCCGGATCGGCGTAGGCGTCGTTGAAGACGAAGGTGCTGCCCGCCGAGCGGATGTTGTCGAACACCTGGTTGCTCGGCCCGACGAAGTCGACACTGACGTTGTTGGCGGTCAGGTGCTTCGAGAAGCGGTAGCGCCAGGTGTAGTCCCCGGCACTGCCCTGGGTGGTCGACGACCCCACCAGCATGATCTTGGTCGGGGTCAGCGGGTCGGCCACGGCCGGCGTCTGGACGATCAGGGAGCCCAGCATCGCGAGTACAGCGAGAATTCCGGCCGCGGCGGGACGGCGGCGCGCGGAGCCACATACGTGTGGATCAGTCGATGTCACCTTGCTAAAACGATGCGGCACCGCCAAAAGTTGACGCCGTGCCGGCGCATTCTGCCCTGCAGCGCAAATCCGGCGGCCGCCCCGGCGTCGTTGCCGACGCTGTCGGCGGTTCGCCCGTTGCCGGGGCGCTTTCTCGACCTGTGCGTCGAGCAAGCGCCCCGGCAACGGTCAACTCACATGACCGTCAGGTACGTGTCGAACGACGACGCGAGCACCCGCCGCCGCGAGTACGCCTCGGAGTTGACGCCGTTGTACTCCTCGATGATCACGTATGCGCCGTCGATGCCGGCGACCCAGGCCACGTGCCCGTAGTCTCCTCGGCTGTGCTGGGCGATGGAGCCCACCACGGGAGTGGTCCAGACCGCTCCGCCGTGCTTGGGCGCTTCTTCGTCCCAGTTCTTGGCGTGCCAGTAGTTGGTGACGACGAAGCCCGGCGGGTCCGGGTTCGGATAGTGCCGCCACACTCGCGAGGCCACGAACGAGGTGCACTGCTTGCGCCAGAACCCGTACCGGTCGATCGGTGACCAGCCGCCGTTCCACGGGTAGTCGTCGACCGTGCCGAACGCCAGGATGGTGCCGGTCGAGTCAGGGCCGTAGACGCCGAACCGGTCGGCGACCACCCGGTAGGTGTAGCAGCCCGCCGCGCCGCCGACCCGGTGCGAGGTACCCGTGATCATGAACCCGACCCGGTACCACGTCGACGTCTTGCAGACCTGCGCCTCCACGGTGTACCCGGTGGCGTTGGCGACCGTGTTCCAGGACACGTCCACGTCGGACGAGTCGACCCGGGGCACCGCCTTGACCCCGCCGGGCCGGCCCGGCGCGGTGATGGTCAGGGTGACCGCGGCGGTGTTGGAGGCCCCCGACATCCCGGTCAGGTTCTCGGCCTTGAGATGGAACTCGTAGCGCTTGCCCGGGGTCAGCATGCTCATCGTGAACGCGCAGCACGTGCTCAGCGGGTACTGGGCCTTCGTCCAGGCGCTTTGCCCGGCGATGCGGTAGAAGATCCAGTAGTAGACGCTGCCGGTGGAACTGGCCGTCCAGGTCAGCCTCGCCGCCGTGTCACCCTGCGCGCTCACCGACAGCCCGCCCGGCGCCTGCGGCAGCGGCGGCATCGGCCTGGCCCCGGCCGCGACCGACGCCGCCGAATCGCCTGCCAGGTTCGTCGCCCGCAGCCGGAACTCGTAATACGTGCCGTTGCTGAGCAGCCCGGCCGTGAACTGGCAGCACGTGGTGACCGGCAGCGGCAGCCGCTGCCACGTCCCGCCCGCCGGGCGCTGCTCGACCCAGTAGTACACGTTCGGAGTCGGGCTGGCCGTCCACCGCAGCGTGATCTGCCCGTCGCCCACGATCGCGATCAGGCCCGTCGGGGGCTGCGGCAGCGGCGGCAGCGGCCGTGCGCTCGCCACGTTCGAGGCCGCCGAGTCACCGTGCACGTTGTTGGCCCGCACCCGGAACTCGTACGTCGTGCCGTTGGTCAGCAGCGTCGCGGTGAACACGCAGCAGGTGCTGAGCGGGTACTGCAGCCGCTGCCAGGTGCCGCCCGCCACCCGCTGCTCGATCCAGTAGTACACGCTCGCGGTGCCACTGGCCGTCCAGCGCAACGTCACCTGCCCGTCGCCCGCGGTCGCGGTCAGGCCGCTGGGCGCCTGCGGCAGGCCGCCGGTCGCCGTCGCCCGCACCGCCGCCGTCGCCGGGCCCTCACCGCCCTGGTTCTCCGCGGTCACCTTGAACTCGTACACGTGCCCGTGCACCAGCCAGCCCAAGCTGCCCGACGTCCGGTCGGTCGGATACACCGACTTCGTGAACGACCCACCGGCCGTGACATCGCGCGAGTAGATCCAGTACAGGACGTTGCCCGCGGTGGCGTCCCAGTCCAGGTCGATGCTGCCGTCACCGGCGGCCGATGCGCGCAGGTTCGCCGGGGCCGGCGGCTTGGCATAGGTCGCGGTGCCCCGCACCGCGGCCGACGCGGGGCCGTCGCCGGTCTGGTTGGTGCCCGCCACCTTGAACTCGTACACGTGCCCGTGCGCCAGCAACCCGGCCGTGAACGTGCAGCACGTGCCGACGGGCAGCGACAGCTTCGTGAACGCCGTCTCCCCCGCCGTCACGTCGCGCTGGTACACCCAGTAGTACAGGTCGGTGTCCGGCGCGGTCCAGTTCAGCCGCAGCTCGCCGCTGCTCAGCGATGTCACCGTCAGCCCGGTCACCTGACCGGGCAGCGGCCGCAGCGGCTTGGCCGTCACCGTGTTCGACGCCGCCGACTCCCCCGCCTGGTTCGTCGAGGTCACCTTGAACTCGTACACATGCCCGTTGGCCAGGTAACCCGCCGTCATCGTGCAGCAGGTCGAGATCGGGATGGACAGCCGCGTGAACGCGGACTCCCCCGCCGTCACATCCCGCTGGTACACCCAGTACCACGTGTCCGGGCTGCTGCTGGCACCCCAGGTCAGCTGCACCTGGCCGTTGCCCGCCACCGCGGACAGGGTGCCCGGCGCGGCCGGCAGCGGATACGACGAGACGGCCCTGGCCAGGTTCGACGCCGCCGACTCCCCGCCGGAGTTGCTGGCCACGACCTTGAACTCGTACTCGTGGCCGTGGGCGAGGTAACCGGCGGCCAGCTCGCAGCACGGCAGCGGCAGCGGCAGCTGCGTGAACGTCGTCTCACCGGCGGTCACGTCACGCTGGAACACCAGGTAGTACACGTTGCTGGCCGGGCCGGACCAGGTCAGCCGGATCGTGCCGTTGCCCTGTGCGACGGCGGTCAGTCCGGTGGGCGCCGGCGGCAGCGCGTAGCGGGCGGTGGCCCGCACCGCCGCCGACTGCGGCGAGGTGCCCCCGCCGTGGCTGGCCGTGACGGCGAACTCGTACTCGTGGTTGTGTGCCAGCCAGGTGACGCTCAGCGTGGTGTCGCCCGGGTTGGCGTCGTTGACCGCGCTGAACGCCGTCTCACCCGCGGTCACGTCCCGGCGGAGGACGTCGTAGCGCCACGCGTACGGCACCGCCCCCCAGTTCAGCGCGATGGTGCCGTCGCTGCCCGCGACGGCGGTCAGCCCGCTCGGGGCCGGCGGGGCGGCGATGGTCACCGCGACGCTGCGCACCGCCGACGGCGGGCCCTCGCCTGCGGCGTTGCGGGCGGTGACCCGGAACTCGTACGTGTGGCCGGTACGGAACCCGCCCAGCGTCTGGTTCGCGGCCGTCGGCGATGCGACCCGGGCGAAGTGGGTCTGCCCCGCGGTGACATCACGCTGATAGACGATGTAGGCCACGCCGCTGCCGGACACCGCCGGCCAGGTCAGGCTCACCGCGCCCGTCGGGTCGCCGGCCGCGGTCAGGCCCGCCGGCGCGGCCGGCACCGCAGCCGGGTCCGGTGCCGGCACCGGCCAGGTCACGTCCACGAACCGCGGCCGGTAGATCCGCGCGTCGGCATACAGGTCCTCGCTGACCAGGCTGTGCACGTTGTACGACACCAGCAGCTTGCCGTTGGGCGCCAGGTGCGGGTGCACTCGCGCGTCGTACACGATCACGCCCTCCCGCTGGGCCGGCTCCGGCGCGGTGAACAACTCGACCGGGCCGGCGAACGGGCCGGTCGGGCTGCTGGCCGTGTACGCCACCGCGTGCGCGGCGAACGGGGTGTTGCTCTCCATCGTCACCACGACGTACTGCGAGCCGACCTTCTGCACCCCGAACGCGGTGCCGACCCCCGACAGGGGTAGCCGACCCGACGCCGCAGCCGAGGCTGACCAGGCGCTGCCGGTCCAGTACTGCCACGCTCCACTCAGCTCGCCCGCGGGCACCCTGGCCAGGCGGGCGAACCGCATCGCGTCGGCGGCGACGTACTCCGAACCGTAGATGTAGGTGTAACCGCCGTCCTCCAGCAGCGCCGCACCCCACGCGACGGTGTCGCCGAGCGGCAGCTCGGTGACACTGCTGACGGTCAGGCCCGGCAGGGCCATGCTCGCCAGCGCGGTGCCCGTCAGCGCGAAGTCCAGGCCGCCGTCACCGGTCTTGCGATAACGGTTGACCAGCACCTTCATCGTGCCGGCTTCGACCGTGGCGTCGGCGATCCAGTACCACTCGCCGCTGACCGCGGACGGGATCAGTGACTGCGGGGCGGCGGCCGAGCCGCCGTGCACGGTCGAGGTCAGCGCCGCGCCGTCCTGCACCACCAGCGAATTGTTGATCATCGGGCTGGACCGGGGTCGGCTGAAGTCGGCGTTGACCGTGCCGATCATCGTGTCGGAGAACAACCACGCCACCCGCCCGTCGGGCAGCAGCACCGACGCGGTGCTGTCGGCGCCGCTCCACCGGCCGCTGGTGTTGCCGTAGCCGGCGAACAGCTCCGTCAGCTGCGCACCGGTCATGCCGCCCGCGGGCGGCGCCGCGGCAGCCGTCGCAGGTTTCACACCGGGTGCGGTGATGAGTCCGATCAGGATTCCTGCCAGTGCCAGACCGGCGGTGTGGCGCCTTCGGCGCATGAGCCCTCCCCAGGGGTCGTCACCGCGGTCTGGCGGCGCGCCGGACGGCTCGACCGGGACGCGGGCCGGTAAAAGATATCAATACCTCGACTCCCCGGAGGCCCCTCACCCGCTCATGACGAAGTCGTGCTGGGATCGGCGGTCAGCGCGAGAGTCCGGGCTGGCCTCGATCTTCCCGCACCTGAACGCCTGCCCGGAGAACACCCTGGCTGACGCGCAGCGGTGGCCGCTGACCTCGGGGTGCCGGCTTGTGCCATCGACGAACAGACGGCCATCAAGGTCGTCAACGGCTCCATCGAGGTGGTCTCCGAAGGGCGGTGGGCGAAGTTGCGGTGATGCCCTGGGCTCCCGTCCGGATCTGCACCCGACCGCGCTGACGAGGGCTGGCAACCGATCCTCAGCGCTGATACACCAGCGCCGGTTCGTGCTGTACCAGCGCATTCCTGGACGGCTGCCGCTACTGCCGCGGACGGCGGCCCGCGGTGGGCCGGATCGCGCGCCGAGGACTACACGGGCAGCACGCCGGACAACACGGCAATGCGCCGGCATCGAGGATCGCCAGGCGACCGCAGGACCGCAGCCTAGCCGAGAAGACCACTTTGCCGGTTGCGGGGCCCTACCAGGTGGCGGCGACGGCCGCGATGATCGGCGCGGCGCATAGGCCGGTGAGCCTTGTCCCCTCTGCAGGGAGCGCAGGGCGGTCGTGGCCTCGGCGCGGTCTGCCGCCGGCCCCGACTGAACCTGCGCTTGAACGATCAAGGCCGCGTGACGTGGCTTTAGTTGAAGGTGTTGTGCTGGGTGGCGTGGTCGCCGATGATCAGACCCTTGGCGTCCGGTGCGTGCACGTTGAACTTCGCCCCCGCACTGTTGAGCAGTTCCAGGAGTCGGCGTGCGGCTTCCTCGGTCGGATCGTCGACACCGGCCGCCTCCAGCTTCGAAGTCAGCGCGGCGCTGCTGTCGGTCGCGCCGCCGTTGGCCTGCTCGACCAGCTCGCGTCCGGTGTCCGCGGCGGTGCCGCCACGACGCAGCAGGCCGACCACCAGGGACTTCAGCGTGTCGTACGCGTCGACGACCAGTTTCGTGGCCGTGCCGGCCAGGCCTGCTTTCGCGCCTTCGATCAATGCTGTGACCACCAGTGTCACCGGGTCCATCAACCCCACCATCCACTTCTCTTCCACGCTTGTCCACAATGGACCAACCGCCCAGCAATGTCGATCAAGGAGTGCGGGTGTGGGACCTGACCGAGCAGCCTTCCACATCGATGCCGCCCACGGCCAGGGCCAGCAGATCGGCGACCGCAACACCCAGCACAATCACTACTACAGCCCGGTGGCACGCACAACATGGCCGCTGCGGGTGGGGGTGGTGCCGCCGCTGGCCGACTGCTTGCAGGACCGGTGCCTCGAGAAAGAGATCCTGGCTGCAAGACCGGACGCCACCACGATGCCGGCGCGAGTGCTGTCGGGCATGGGCGGGGTCGGTAAGACGCAGCTGGCCGCCGCACACGCCGAACGGCTGTGGCAGCAGCGGTCACTGGACGTGCTGATATGGGTGCCGGCCAGGTCGCGTTCCGGAATCGTCGACAGCTACACCGACGCAGCAGGCCAACTGGGCATCGACGAGGGCCTGACCGGCGAACGAGCCGCCGTCCGGTTACTGAACTGGCTGGCCGCGACCGACAAACGGTGGCTGGTCGTACTGGACGACATGGCCGATCCCGACGACCTGCGGGACCTGTGGCCGCCGCAGAACCCAGCCGGATCGACGGTGGCGACCACCCGTAGCCGCGACGCCGCCCTGACCGGCGCTGGACGGCGCCTCGTGCAGGTCGGCCTGTTCACCTCCGAACAGGCGCGCGATTACCTGGCCGCGCGGCTCGCCGACCGGCCCGCGCTGGCCGACGATATCGACGGCTTGGCCGCCGACCTGGGCTACCTGCCCTTGGCCCTGGCCCAGGCCGCCGTCTACCTGATCAATCAGGAGCGCCCCTGCAGTTGGTACCGGTCGGCGCTGGCCGACCGCAGCCGACACCTTAGCCGGCTCGCCCCGCGCAGGCTGCCCGACCAGCACCGCGATACTGTCGCGGCGGCCTGGTCTCTGTCGATCGAGCAGGCCGACTGCATGGAACCGATCGGCGTGGCACAGCCCTTGCTCCAACTGGCCAGCCTGCTCGACCCCGACGGCATCCCCGCCGCCGTACTCACCGAACCCGAAGTCCTCGCCTGGCTCGACACCGAAACCGGCACACCCGTCGGCGCGGACGAGGTGCACGACGCGATCCGCAACCTCCACCTGCTGAACCTGGCGACCCACGACCCGGACA
The DNA here is from genome assembly GCF_009720385.1 of Catellatospora vulcania. Classification (GTDB taxonomy): domain Bacteria; phylum Actinomycetota; class Actinomycetes; order Mycobacteriales; family Micromonosporaceae; genus Catellatospora; species Catellatospora vulcania. The sequence continues at coordinate 179,935 of NZ_ML769304.1, forward strand.
GTCCCACCTGGAGCCTGCGCGTACACGCTCTGGTCCAACGCGCCACCCACGACCAGACCCCACCCGAGCGGCTCGACACCGCGACCCGCGCTGCCGCTGACGCGCTGAAGTCCGCGTGGCCGCCGATCGAGACCGACCCCGAACTCGGCCAGGTCCTGCGCGCCAACACCTTCCGGCTGCACCACATCCGCCCCGATCCGCTGTGGACCGACCACGGCGCGCATCTGGTGCTGTTCGCCGCAGGCAGAAGCCTCGGCGAGACCGGGCAGGTTGCCGAGGCCGCGGACTACTACCTGCACCTACACACCGACGCTCAGCGACGCCTCGGACCCGGCCACCCTGACACTCTGGCCGTCCGCGCCAACCTCGCCTACTGGCGAGGTGAGGCCGGGGATGCGGCTGGCGCGGCCACCTCGTTCGAGCACCTGCTGGCAGACACATTGCGGGTCCTCGGACCCGACCATCCGCACACCCTGCGCATCCGCGCCAACCTCGCCCGGTGGCGGGGTGAGGCCGGGGACCCGGCCGGTGCGGCCACCGTCTTCGAGCACCTGCTGGCAGATTCGTCACGGCTTCTCGGACCCGACGACCTCGACACCCTGACTGCCCGAGCCAACCTCGCCTGGTGGCGGGGCATGGCCGGGGACCGGACCGGCGTTGCCGCCGCGCTCGAGCCGGTGCTGGCAGAAATGGTGAGAGTCCTCGGACCCGACCACCCCGACACCCTCACCACCCGCCACAACCTCGCCTACTGGCGGGGTGAGGCCGGGGATCCGGCCGGCGCGGCCACCGCGACGGAGCATCTGCTGGCAGACCGGCTGCGGGTCCTCGGACCCGACCACCCACAGACCCTGACCACTCGCCACAACCTCGCCGAATGGCGGGGTGAGGCCGGAGACCCGGCCGACGCGGCCACCGCGTTCGAGCACCTGCTGGCAGACACCTTGCGGGTCCTCGGACCCGACCACCCCGACACCCTCACCACCCGCGCCAACCTCGCCCGCTGGCGAATGAGAAGCCGCGATCCGGCAGTCGTTCGTCGCGGTTGGCACGGATGAGAACGCGTCAAGCGGCACCGTCGGCCCGGCTTTCCGTCCATGCGGTGGGTCTCAGCGCAAGGTGAGCGAGATCTCGGCGTCGAGGCGGGAGAGCTTCTCCGGGTTGCGGACGTAGTAGATGCCGGTGACGTGGGAGTCCTCGATCCGCAGTGCGGCGACGCCGTCGAGCCGGCCGTCAAGTTCAAGCACGGTCACACCGAGCTTGGCGAGCCGCCCGGCCACCGCGCGCCGGGCACGCGGATGCAGGTAGGCCCCGAACACCTTTCCGCATACGAGGGTGACCTTGCGGCCCAGCTCCGCCAGCTCGGAGGCGGTTTCGATACCGGTCGACCCACCTCCCACCACCGTCAGCGCGGCCGATGCCGGTGCGGCGTCGATGACGGGCCGCAGCCGCTGCGCCTCCTCCAGGGTGGCGATCGGGTAGGCGTGCTCCGCCGCGCCGGGCACGCCCGGGTCGGCGCTGCCGCTGCCCACGGCGTAGATCAGGTAGTCGTAGTCGAGGACGCCCCCGCCGGCCAGGGTCACCCGACGCCCCGCCGCGTCGATCCGGGTCACGGTGTCGACCACCAGCCCGACGCCGCCGGCCAGCACCCGCTGGTAGTCCACCAGCGCGTCGTCCGACCCGCCGACGAGCTGGTGCAGGCGGATCCGCTCGACGAAGGCCGGACGGGGGTTGATCAGGGTCACAGTCACGCCGTCGCGTCGCGTCAGGCGGTTGGCCGCCATCACGCCGGCGTATCCGCCGCCGACCACGATGACATCGGTGTTCTCAGCCATTGACCTCTCCTTCGTGTCCAAGGTCCGACCTCAAGACACCGCAGGTGCGGCGGTTTGTGACATCAGTGAGTCAGATCACCCGCCGCGCTTCGGGCCGAGTCCGCAGCTTCACCTGACCCCGGCTGATGGCCGAACAGCCGGTCGAGGTGGTAGGTCAGGATCGCGAGCGCGGCGTCGCCGTCGCGCTGGCCGCCGAGCACGCTGGAGCCGAGGCCGTTGGTGAGGGCCAGCAGCCCGGCGGCCGCGGTCGGCGCGTCCAGGCCCGGATCGACCTGGCCGGCCGCCTGGGCGGTGCGCAGGTGGCCGGCGAGGAACCGCTCCAGCGCGTCGGGATAGGTCGTGCCGTGGTCCGCGGCGAGCGCCGGCTCGGCGAGCACCAGCGCGTAGTACGCGGCGTAGGTCCTGGTCAGGCGGCGGCTCTCGGCGTCGGTCGGCAGGATCGCGGTGAGGGTGCCGTAGACGAGGCTGCGCGGGGTCGGCGGCAGGCCCAGGGCCCGGATGTGCGCCTCCACCCGGGCGGACAGCTGCTCGCCGAGATAGGCGAGCGCGCCGAGCAGCAGCTCGGTCTTGGTGTGGAAGTAGTACTGCACCAGTCTCAGCGAGACGCCGGCCTCCGCCGCCACCTCGCGCATGCTCGCCGCCTGCAGACCCCTGGTGCTCGCGATGCGCAGCAGTGCCTCGCCGATCTGTCGGCGCCGCAGGTCGTGGTCCACGCGCTTGGGCACGGCCCTCCGTTCGGGTCTGGCGGTGCGGTCACGTCGGCCTATCATGCAACAGCCTCTTGATGATACGGTCGTACCATCAAAATGGGCGATCGGAGACCGTGGTGACCCAGGCACGGATCAGCACCTTCACCAGTGACAACGCGCGCATGAAGTTCCTGGCGGTCTACACGCGCGCCTTCGACCGGCTTTGGCCCGCCGACCACCGGTCTCTCGACATTCCCACCTCGTTCGGCAACACCCGGGTCTACCGGAGCGGGCGATCCGACGGCGTTCCGTTCGTGCTGCTGCCGGGCGCGGGCGGCAACGCGCTGGGCTGGCACCGGCACGTGGCGCGATGGGGTCAGGTCCGGCCAGTCATCGCGATCGACCCCGTCGGCGAACCGGGACACTCCACGCCGGACAAAGCCATGTCCGACGGCCGCGACCTCGCCCACTGGCTCGACGAGGTGCTCGCCGCGCTGGACGTCGACCGGGCACACCTCGTGGGGTGCTCGTATGGCGGCTGGGTCGCCCTGCAGCACGCGCTGCACACGCCGGGACGCGCCGCCACGATCACGCTGCTCGACCCGGCGGGCTTCGGCCGGATCACCAAGCGGTTCCTCCTCTGGGTGGTCATGGGCGGGCTCGCCGGGCTCACCCCCCGCCCGCTGCGCCGCCGGGCGGCGCGCTGGCTGCGCAACGCGACCCTGCTGGACGACGACCTGATGGGACTGGCACTGGTGTCGACGAGCTTCCGGCGGCGGCTGCCCAGCCCTCCCCCGCTCACCGACGAGGAGTTGCGCAGGGTGGCCGTGCCGACCCTGGCCCTGCTCGGCGAGCGCAGCCAGATGTACGACGCCGCCCAGGTGGCGGCGCGCATCCGGGCGCTGATGCCGGCGGCGCACGCCGAGGTCGTTCCCGGCGCCGGCCACGACCTGCAGGTGCACAGCCCTGAGCTGGTCACCGAGCGCACCGCCGCGTTCGCCGCCGGCGTCGAGACCGCGGCCTGAGCCGCGAGCGGCACACCCGGGTCAGGATTCGCGGCACCGTGCGCCTGGTCGCCACCGGCTTGTTAAGGTCAAAACAAACATAACGGACCCTCCCGGCCTGTCATCTACGCTGCCGCCCCGCGGCGGGGCGGCGGACGGGGGTACGCCATGACGAGCACCATGAGGCGCGACGGTCAGCTCCGGGTCGCCGTCGTCACGGGCGGATCACGCGGTATCGGTCGTGACTGATACCCCTCGCCGGCCCGCCGTCGGCCGTCACGCTGATGGAGCAGCTGGCGCGCACCGCGGTGCAGGTGCTGCCCGGTGTCCTCACCGACCTCACCTCGACCGGACCGCCGACACCGTGGTCGGGCTGATCCGCGATCGTGTCCGCACCACCGCGGGACCCGAGGCCGGCGCGCAGGCGCAGTGAACCGGGTCAGATATCGCTCAGCCGAGGCCGGCGACGAGCCGCTCGCCGTCCGGCCAGTGGCCGTGGCCGCTCGCCGTCTCGATGTGGCCGACGTCGCCCGCGTCGTACAGCTCCGCGCCCCAGTCCGCGGCGTAGCTCTCGAACTGCGGGAACGTCGTTGTACGGATCGGTGCGGCTGGCCACCAGGACAGCACGGAACGGCAGCGGCTCGCGCGGCACCGCCCCGAAGACCGAGTCGGCGGGATCGTCCGGGCCGGGTGTCCATCTTGGGTCGAGGTAGGGCGGCGTGACCAGCAGGGCCGCGCGCACCGGGCCGGTATGGCGAGCCGCCCACGCGACCGTCGTGATGCACCCTGCGCTGTGCGCGATCAGCACCGCCGGCTCGTCGTCGGCCATGACCGCCTCGTGCAGCGCGGCCACCCGGTCCTCCAGCCTGAACGGCGGACCTGGCGGGTAGGGCGCCCAGCGGTACTCCGGATGCGCGTCCGCCCAGCGTCGTTGCCAGTGCTCCGGCCGGGGGATGCCACGCCCCGGTACCAGCAGATGTCGCGCCATCGGCCGATCCTAACCGGACGCGTGCCGCACGATCACCCCTCAGCCGGTGCGCGACCCGCCTCCCACATCTCGCGGGTCATCTCGTACTCGACCTCCCCGAGGTCCGCGCCCGGCAGCGGCTCATCCCAGTGGGGGAAGTACGTGCGCACGTACCGCAGGCCGACGGCCTCCATCACGCCTCGGGACCCGGTGTTGACGGCCATGGTCTGCGCGATCACCCGGCGCTGGCCGACGGTGTCGAAGGCGTGCCGCAGCAGGGCCCGGGAGGCCTCGCTCGCCAGGCCTTTGCGCCAGTGCCGGCGGAGGATGCGGTAGCCGAGGTCCGTGACGGTCGGGTCGTCGGGCTGGTCGGGCCCGTGCGCCGGCGGGAGCATCATGAGACCGATGAACTCGCCCTCGTCCTCGGCTGGCGGTGCCGTCGAGGCACGCGCGCCGCCGTCGCACCCGAACGCCATCCAGAAGCCCAGGCCGTCCACCCTGCCCGCCAGGGCCATCCGCTGCGCATGGGACTCGACCACCTCGTCCCTGGACCGCGCCCGGCCCCAGATGTAGCGGAGCACCTCCGGATCCGAGTCGAGCTCGACCTCCAGCTCGAGATGCCGGTCCGCAAGGGGCACCAGCAGCAGGCGGTCAGTGCGCAAGATCGGTTGGGGCATTCCCAAAGGATCGCATAACGGCGCCTGTGGTCCCGTTCGGGCACCTGCGGGGACCGTGTGCCGCCTCTGTACCCGCCGGTGGGTCACAGGCGTTCCGGCTGCACCCGGGCGGATGCGGTGCCGGACACGTAGAGCGCCAGGCCGCCGGCGACCAGCAGCGCGCCGAGCGGCGGAATCGCCCCCAGGCCCCAGGTCTCCAGCGCGAACGCGCCGCTGAGCGCGCCAGCGGCGACGCCGACGTTGTACGCGCTGGCGTTGATGCCGGAGGCCTGCTCGGTGTGGTCAGGGGCGATCCGGAGCGTCGCGGCCTGCATGAAGATCGGCAGCAGGCCCATGCCGACGCCGAGCACGACGACCGCGGTGACGGCCGCCCAGGCCGCGGTGCCGTGGAGCCAGAGCAGCACCAGTCCCCCGAGCAGCACCCCGCACGCCGCCATGATGCCTGCCCGCAGGCGGCGGTCGGCGATCCAGCCGGCGAGCGGCAGCATCAGCGTGCCGGCCAGCCCGTTGGCCAGCAGCACCGGCGCGATCCCGTGCTCGCTGATCCCGGCGCGCTGCAGCAGCGGAGCCGTGTAAGTGATCATCATGTAGGTGCCCAGCATGGTCACCGCGGTCATCGCCACGATCGGCGGGAAGTCGGGCACGCGCAGCACCTCCCGCATCCGGGCGCGCACGGCGGCGGTGCTGCCCGGCACCTCAGGCAGCAGCCACCAGGCCAGCAGCGTCAGCACGACCGCCACTGCGGTCAGCGCGGTGAACGTGGCCCGCCAGCCGAGCGCGGTGCCGACGCTGGTGCCCGCGGGCAGTCCGATCAGCACCGCCATGCTGCCGCCCGCGGAGACCACGGTGACGGCCCGGCCGATCCGGTCGGGGGTGACCAGCCGTGCCGCGAACCCGCCGACCACCGCCCAGAACAGCCCGTGCGTGGCCCCGCCGAGCAGCCGTGCCACGAAGGCCACCGGATAGTCCGGGGCCACCACCATGACCGCGTTGCTGGCGGTGTACGCGGCCAGGGACGCGACCAGCAGCGACTTGCGCGGCATCCGGGCGGTCAGCGTGCCCAGCGGGGCCGCGAACAGCGCCACCATCAGCGCGTACCCGGTGACCAGCAGGCCGAGCTGCGACTCCGACACCCCCAGGTCACGGCTCATGCCCAGCAGCAGGCCGGTGGGCACCAGCTCGGTGGTCACCGACACGAAGACGGCGGCGCTGAGGAGCACGAGCGACGGCCACGGGCCTGGTTTGCGGATCACGTGCCGCATTTTGTGTTGCGGGTGAACAAATGCGCAACCGAGATCGCGGTGAACCGACCGACCGGCCGGTCCGCCGCAACCACCGTCAGAGCGAGCCGGACTCCGGCCAGAAGGACCAGTGCGTGTTCGGCGCGTGCGTGGGCCGGTACGCGCCGATGTCGCCGGTGACGAGCACCTGTGCCAGCTGCTGGAACGTCTCGGTCTCGCTGGGCAGCTGGTCGAACCGGTCCGGGTCGCGGTGCCACCACTGCTCCAGCACCATGATCCGGGGCAGGTCGTCGGGCAGCCGGTGCCGCAGCTCCTCGTCGTCGGCCAGCAGCAGGTCGCGGTGCTCGGGCACGAGCCGGCGGAACACGTCCCACAGCGGCTCGCCCGCGGTCGCCTCGACCTCGATGGCCTGCCCGCGGACCACGATCGGCGGGCGTCCGCCGCGCAGCAGCTCGCCGTCCTCGGGGTCCTCGACCTGGTGCATGTTGTCGACGCGGTCCAGGAAGTCGCCGTGGGTGTAGCCCGGCTGGCCCTCGGTCAGGCAGTTGCCGAAGCAGTGCAGCACGTCGATGACGTTCGCGGCGCGCGGGTTGTAGCCGACGAGCTCGACCACCAGCGCCCAGCGGGCGTCGTCGCGGAACGCGTGCAGCCTGGCGTCGATCGCGTAGTAGTAGCCGTTCTCCAGGTCCGGGAAGTCGAACCCTTTCGCGGCGCGGTCCAGCTGCGCCAGCACCTCGTCGGACGTGATCACGGGCGGACACGGTACACGTGACGGGCCGGGTCGCCCAGCCGGCCACGCGGAGAACACCCGGGCCGGATCATCGGCCGGGTGGGTCCGGCACGACCCCGTGCTCGCGCCCGCAGGCGGTCAGCGCGAGCAGTGCCTGCCCCGACACCGGCGTGTCCGGGCCGAACACGCTCGGGTCGACGGAGGTCGACGCGGCGATGTCGGTGGCGTAGCACACCTCCGGCAGCGCGTGCCGTTCGAACAGCTCCGCCCGGCGGGCCATGACCGCGTCGACGTCGGCCGGGTCGATCCCGTCGTACGCATCGGCCGGCAGCTCGTCGTCCTCGTCGGGCAGGCGGTAGCCGTCCTCGGCGCGGTGGGGTCCGCCGAGCCGCTCCCCCGAGCCGGCCTCGTAGTAGCGCCGCACGGCCCCCGCCTCGGCCAGGCACCACATCGTCCACGCGTCGCCGCAGCTCATCCCGTAGAGGTGGGTCGCGCCGAACCGGGTGCTGAGCCGCGCGCACAGGGTCTGCACACGCCGTGCCCACGTGCTGCGGTCAGCGGGGTCGATGTGCGCGGTTTCGGGCAGGGTGCCGAACACGAGGGTCCAGCCGTCGATCGCCGGGGCGACGTACACGCGGCCGTGCGAGCGGTGGTCGTCGCGGGCGAGGCCCCACGAGTGGTGGTCGCGGTTCCAGGCGGCCTCGCCCTGGCGCATGGTGACCGGCACCGGGCCGGACAGGTCGAGGGCGGCCAGCACCGCCGCCTGGTCGGTGGTGTGGATCGCGAGCCAGGTCCCGCACAGGTGGACGGGGCCGACGGGCGAAGTCCGCGCGCCCGTCCGGCCCCCGGAGTCGCCCGGCGGCGCCGGGAACTCCGGCACGCGGCCGGCGTCGCCGCCACGGGGATGGTCGTCGCGGAGAGAGGTGGTCCGCATAGGACACCACGCTACGCCCGACCGCCGACAGATCTTCAGACCCGCAGGTACAGCCGTTTGACGACAGCGGCCGCGACACCGCACCGGGTGCCGCGGCCACCGCCTGCGCGCCTACAGGCCCGACGAGTGGAAGCCGCTGACCTCGGACGCGGTCAGCACCCGGCTGTACACGCGGAACGAGTCCACGGCGCCGTCGAGGTACGGGTCGCTGTACTGCGAGCGGCCGATCCAGTTCTGGGTGGTGCTGCCCAGCGACGCCGGGGTCAGCGTCATCGCCGCGTTGCGGGCCACCTCGGCCCCGTTGACATACAGGATGCCGCCGCCGCCGCCGACCGTGACCGCGACGTGTGTCCACACGCCGATCGGCAGCCCGGACGGCGCGTTGATGCGCTGTTCCCCACCGGACCCGGACGTGGTGATGGCGAACCGGGCCGTGCCGGAGCTGCTGCTCGGGACCAGGAACATGTTCGCCGTGGTGCCGGTGCCGAAGTCGAACAGCCGCGCCCAGTTCGTCACCGCGTCCAGGCGTACCCAGGTGGCGATGCTGAACGCGCTCGCCCCGGCGAGGATGCCCGACGGCAGCGACACGTACTGCGAGGTGCCGCTGAGGTTGACCGCGTTGCCGGTGCGCCCGGCGACCCAGGTCGCTCCCCCGGCCGTCGTCGCCGTCTTTCCGTTGCCGGTGGCGTCGGCAGCGGACGTGCCGGAGGACTCGTTGAACAGGTAGTGCGCCACGAACGCGGGCAGCGGGTTGGTCGTGGTGACGTTCCAGTAGACGGTGTAGCGCTGGCCGTGCACCTTGTAGAACGGCAGCAGGGTCACCGTGCCGGTGGACGCGGTCGCGGTGAACTGCAGCGGCGTCGCCGTCGCGGTGATCGACGACGCGGTCAGGGTGGGCAGGGCGGACAGGTTGGTGCTGCCGTACGCCCCGGCCAGCACGATCGGGCCGTACTTGACCGCCTGCGTGGTCGCGCTGTCCGGGGTGGCCTCGCGCACCAGTGCCATCGGCAGCGCCACGTCGACCACGTCGCCGGTGGCCCAGGTGCGGTTGACCACGGCGTACGACCCAGGGGTGATCCCGCTCTGCAGGGTGCCGTTGACGCGGATCGTCGCGCCGGTGGCCCAGGCCGGCACCCGGATGCGCATCGCGAACGTGCCCGAGCCCGCGGTGACCGTCAGCTTGCTGGACGCCGCCTCCGGGAACGTGGTGTCCTGCCGGATCGTGACGCCCTTGGCGGCCCAGTTCAGCTGCGAGGCGACGAACAGGTTGACGTACAGGTTGTCGCCGGAGTGGAAGTAGATGGTGTCGCCGAGCTTGGTGTTGGTCTCCATGCCGGTGCCATGGCAGCAGGTGAAGTTGCTGTAATCGTTGCTGTAGGTCTTGATGCCGCCGGCCCGCAGCGGGATGTAGTAGCTGTGGAAGCCGTGCGAGGAGTTCGGGTCCTGCGCGCCGAGCAGGTGGTTGTAGAGCGCCTTCTCGTAGAAGTCCATGTAGTCGGCGCGGGCCGGGTTGGTGAAGAACAGCTGCCGGCTCAGTTTGAGCATGTTGTAGGTGTTGCAGCATTCGGCGGTGTTGTCGGAAAGCTCGCTGGCGATCCGGTTGGGGGCCTTGAAGTACTCGCCGTTGGAGTTGGCGCCGATGGCGTACGTGTGGCGGCTGACCACGATGTCCCAGAAGTTGCGGGCGATGTCGAGGTAGCGGGTGGTGCCGGTGGCGTGGTACTCCCGGATCGCCCCGAGGGCCTTCGGGATCTGGGTGTTGGCGTGGTAGTTGTTCAGCGCGTCGGTGTTGGCGGCCAGCGGGTCGAAGACCTCGGCGTGGTCGAAGTGCTGGGCTGCGGTGAGGTGGGCGCTGTTCTCGGTCAGCTGGTACAGGTTGGCCAGCACCTCGTTCATGCCGCCGAACTCGGTGTCGAGCATGTTCTGTCGCTGGGTCAGGGTGAGCCGGTCGTTACGGAACTTCACCCACGACGCCATCGCGGTGAGCACGGTCAGCGCCTGCGCGTTCCCGGCGAGCAGGTGCATGTCCAGCAGCCCCGCCATGATCTTGTGGAGCGTGTAGTACGGGGCCCAGACCTGCTGGCGGGCCTCGACGCGGTCGATGAAGCTCTCCGGGTAGGCCGACAGGTAGCCGGTGTTGTAGCCGGCGGTCGTCGCGCGGGCCTGACAGATCGCCAGCTGCGCGACGAGGTAGTCGCCCTTGGTCTTGAAGCTCGCTGTGCCGGTGCTCGCGTACGCCTGGGCCAGGCCGGTGAGCACGTGGCCCATGGAGTGCCCGCGCAGCTCGGTGGTGGGCGACTCCCAGCCGCCGCACGCGGTCGCCGAGGAGCTGAGGCCGTAGTTGAGCCGGAAGGTGTGCAGCAGCCGGTCGGCGTCGAGGAAGCTCAGGTAACTCTGGGTGCGGCCGGTGTTGGCCAGGAACGGGCCGGACAGCAGCGTCACCGCGCCGAGCGGGAACGGGTAGACGGATACACCGATGTCGGTGCGGGCGGCATGGGCGGGCGACGCGGGCAGGCTGCCGGCGACAGCCGCGGCCGCGGCGCCGACGGCCCCTGCACGCAGCACGGTACGGCGGGACAGTGCGGACATCGATTCGCCTTTCTCTCAGACGGGGCGGTGAGAGCGACGTGTCCGGCGCATCGACGATGTCCTACGAAAACCATTTCGGCAAGATGTCCGGGTGATTACCCTCCCTCTCGAAATGTTTCGAAACTGAGCTGGTCGACAGCCGTAGGCGCTCAGCGACGGTCTACGGTGTCGCCATGACCGCGCTGCCCTTGTTCGAGTTCGCCTTCCCCGGCCCGCTGCGTGAAAAGCTCATCGCCGCCGTGCTCGACGGTGCCAAGTCGTCCACGACATCACTGCTCAAGGGCTATGAGCACGAAGGCGGTGCGCCGCGCCGGGTCGGCACCCGCTCCGTCGTGATCGACTCCGCGGAACGCCCCGTCGTCATCATCGAGACCACCAGCGTGCGCGTGGTGCCGCTGGCGCAGGTCGATCTCGGACACGTGGTGGACGAGGGCGAGGGCCTGACGACGGTGGCGCAGTGGCGTGCCGAGCACGAGCTGGGCTGGCACAGCGCGGAACAGCGCGCGGAATTCGGCGACCCGGATTTCACCGTGAACGACGAGACCCTGGTGGTGCTCGAACGGTTCCGCGTGGTGGAAGACCTCCGTTCCACCCGATAAAGCAGATGGTGATCGGCTTCCGGTCACCTTTCGCGGGTGCGGCGATCGGTGAGCCAGCCCTCCCACATCCGGACGAACAGCCGGTAGGAGGCGTCCGTCGCCTGCGGGTCGGCGCCCGCGAGCAGCTCCAGCAGCAGGCCACGGCAGGTGGCCACGCCCAGCCGCAGCGCGTCGCGGTCGACGGGCAGGCCGAGGCGACGCACCACCGCCTCGCTCTCGTCGAGCCACGGGCCGGTCAGGTTCGCCAGGAAGCCGCCGGTGCCGGGGGCGTCGTGCACGGCGACTCCGACGACCTCGAAGAACAGCCGTACGTACGGCCGCAGCTCCGGATCGGACAGCCGCGCCCAGAGCAGGAGCATGAGTTCGCCGGCCCTGGTGCCCTCGGCCGGGGTCCCGCCGGCCGCGACCTGTTCGACCAGTTCCCTCAGCAGGTCGCGTTGCTGCTGCTCGATGAGGCCGACGACGGCGGCGAGCAGGCCCTCGCGCGAGCCGAAGTGATAGAGCAGCATGCGGTGGCTCGTGCCCACCCCGGCGGCGATCTCGCGCAGGCTCCGGCCCGTGATGCCCTCGGCTGCGGCGTACGCGACCACGCGTTCCAGCAGCTCCCGTGAGCTCGCACTGACGATCATGTACCACATGGTACATTGGCGTCATGCGATGGGAAGACGAGATCGTGATCGACGCGCCGGCGGACGCGGTCTGGGCGCTGACCGCCGACGTCGAGCAGTGGCCCGCCGCCACGCCGACGATGACCCGGGTGGTCCGCCTCGACGAAGGGCCGCTCCGGGTGGGCAGCCGGGCCCGCATCAAGCAGCCGGGCCAGGCCGAAGCCGTGTGGACCGTGACGGCGCTCGACGAGGGTCGCGGGTTCACCTGGCAGACCAGCCGGCTGGGCCTGACCGTCGTCGGCTCGCACCTGGTGGAGCCGGTCGGTGGCGGCTGCCGCAACACGCTGGGCATCGAGGTGCGCGGCCGGGGCGCGGGACTGTTCTGGGCGCTGCTCGGCCCCCTGCTGCGCCGCGCAGTCCGCACCGAGAACCGCGGCTTCCGCGACGCGGCACATCGCCTGCGCGCCACGCCCTGACTCCGGCGGCGATGAGTTTCGGTCGTGCCGCCCGCCTTCACTGATGACTGCCACAGGAGATGGCGCGATCCCGGGCGACGTCTAGATTGTGCCCGTGACGCTGCTGCTCAAGCTTCTGCTGGCTCCCGCGCTGGTCGTCGGTTCGTCGCTGGCCGGGCGGCGGTGGGGAGCCCAGGTGACCGGAGTGCTGGTCACGCTGCCGATCGTGGCGGGCCCGATCCTGCTGATCACCTGCCTGGAGCAGGGCACCGTCTTCGGGGCTGCCGCGGCGTCGTCATCGCTGCTCGGACTGGTGACACTCGCGCTGTTCGCGGTCGTCTTCGCCTGGTGCTCGCGAACCATGCGCTGGGCCGGCGCGCTGGCGGTCGCCTGGGCGGCATGCCTGGTGGCGGACCTGGTCGTGGCACAGGTGACCGTGCCCGCCTGGTGCGGCCTGCTGCTGGCGCTCACCGGGATCTCAGCCGCGGCCCGCGCGCTGCCGCCGGTGGCGGCCGCAACGGGGGTACGCCCGGCGACGTCGTGGCCGTGGTGGGATCTGCCCGGCCGGGCCGTGGCCACCGCGAGCCTGGTGGTGCTGGTGACCACGCTGTCGAGCGCGCTGGGTCCGGAGCTGACCGGGGTGCTGGCCCCGTTCCCGATCGCGACCAGCGTGGTGGCGGCGTTCGTGCTGGCCCGGCACGGTACGGCGGAGACGGTGCGCACCCTGCGCGGCGTGCTGGCCGGGCTGGTCGGCTTCGCGGCCTTCTGTTTCGTGGTCGCCATGCTGGTCGACAGATGGGGCATCGCGGCCGCGTTCAGCCTCGCCTTGCTCGTGACGGTGGCCGGGCAGCTCGCCTGGCTGCGGTTCAGCCGCGCAACCAGCGCCGCCAGGACCCGGCCGTCACCGGGGCAGCCGGGTTGTCCAAGGCCCAGCGCAGGTAGCCGGCGCGCAGCCTGATCAGACCGTCGAGGCTCTGCTCGGCCGACTCGATGATCATGCGCACGGATGGCTCGTGCAGCGTTCGGGCGATCTTGACGTAGCCGAGGTCCTCGCAGCGGTGCTCGCGCCCGACCGCGGCCGCGACCAGGCCCAGCAGCTCGGCATGGGTGTCGAGGGTCGGCCCGTCGGCGGCGAGGGCGCGCAAAATGTGCCGTTTGGCCTGCCAGCTCCGAGCGTGCTTGGCCCACTCGGCGGGGTAGTCGGTCTCCCAGCGCAGGTAGAGCACGGCGAACCGGGCCAGCGGCGCGCGCTCCCGCGCCGTCTCGGCGGCCACGTAGTGCCAGATCGGGGCGGCGAACATGCGGGCGTGCACATCACGCTTGGCGGCCTCGGTCTGGTCGTGCTCGGCGACCAGGCGCGGGTCGGGCCGGTCGGCGGCGTCACCGGAGCGGGGGCGCACGATGCGCGACCACGAGTGCAGGCGGGCCCAGTCGTCCTGGTAGCCCTTCTCGCGCTCGATGGCGGCCCGCCGCCGGTCGGCGTCCGGGTGTACGACGTCGAAGGCCCAGGTGAAATCGGCCAGCTGCTCTGCCTGCACGACGGCAAGATTGCCAGCTCAGGGGCCTGTCGCCAAGGGATCGGGGCCCGTTGTGATCCCGCACCGACGACCTGTCGACCTGGAGAGACATTTCAGTCACTCTCCGTGTTCACGGGCTCGTCCGCGCATGGCGGACGGGGCGAGTCCGTGCCGAGTGGTGAAGCACCGGGTCAGGTGCGCGTGATCGGTGAACCCACAGGCCGCCGCGATCTCCGCGAGACCCAGGTCGGTGCGCCGGACCAGGCCGCGAGCGATGTCCAGCCGGGTGCCGGTCACCAGCACGCGGAAGCCCGTCCCCTGCTGCGCCAGCGTCCGTTGCAGGCTGCGGGTGGAAACGCCCGACCGCACGGCCGCCCCGGCCAGCCGCCAGCGCCGTGCCGGATCCGCCGCGATCATGTCGCGTACGGCGAACACCGGCGACGCGGCCGTCTCCTGCGGCGTCGCCAGGTCCAGAGTCCAGCCTTCGACCCTGCCGCGCGCGGTCAGGCTCCGCTCCCCGGGTTGATCATCGACCAGCGCGCTGCCGTCGGCGAACCGCACCGTCACCGCCGGTCGCCGACCCGCACAAGCCCCGAGCAGCACCGCGTGGATTGCCGCGGTGAACAGACTCTCCGCGGGGTTCGGGAAACCGCCCAGCAGGGGCCGGTGGGACGCGACGAGCCGGCCCGGCTCCAGCCGCAGGTCGGTGGTGTGGCCGACGTGGAAGCGCAGCTGCAGCTCGGGCAGCCGGGAGGTCAGTTCGGGCACCGAGCCCCGCTCGATGACCTCCGCGATGTCCGTCTCGCGGGGCCGGTCCAGCAGGTGCTCTGCCGCACCGCGCAGCGCCTGCCAGCCGTGACCCGCGAGTTCCGCCAGCAGCGCGTGGTGCAGCGCTTCCGGCACGGGCTCGGCCGCCGCCTGCCGCCGGGCCACCGCGTCCGCGGCAGGGCTCGGGCCGAACCGGTGCGCGCCGAGCCGCGCCGCCCGGGCCAGGTCCGGGTGCACCGTGCGCTCGTGCGCGGGAACCCGGACCTGCATGGCGGAATCGTACAAGCGTCGGGGCCGCCGCTTCGGCCAGGCTTCGGGCATGACCTTCCATCGCACCCGCGTCCTCGTCACCGGCGGCACCAGCGGCATCGGCACCCACCTGGTGCGTCTGCTCGCCGAGCAGGGCGCACTCGTCGCGACCTGCGGCCGCGACCCCGACCGGCTGGCCGAGGCGACCCGGCACCCCGGTGTCACCGGCTGGGTCACCGACCTGGCCGACCCCGGCCGCACCGCCGCGCTGGTGGCCGACGCCGCGGCCGCGCTCGGCGGGCTCGACGTCGTCGTCGCCAACGCCGCCGTGCAGCACCGGCAGTCCTTCACGGCCGGCTGGTCCGCCACCGACAGCGCGGCGGTGCTCGCCGAGGTGTCGACCAACCTCGTCGGGCCGGTCGTGCTGGCCGGTGCGGCCTGGCCGCACCTGCGGCGATCCGGCGGCGTGTTCACCGCGCTCACCTCGGCCCTGGCCTACTCGCCGAAGAAGAGCGCGCCCGTGTACTGCGCCGGAAAGGCGGGACTCGGTGTGTTCCTCAGGGCGCTGCGCTACCAGTGGGACGACGCCGACGCCGGAGTGACCGTGCAGGAAGCGCTGATGCCGCTGGTCGCCACCCCGATGACGGACGGGCGCAACGACGGCGCGATGCCTGCCGAGCAGGCCGCACGGCAGATCCTGCAGGGCATCGCGCGGCGCGTGCCGGTGATCGCCGTCGGGCGGGCGCGGCCCTTCCGCGTGATCCGCCGGGTCGCGCCGGGATTCGCCGACGCGATGCTGCGCGACTCCTGACCGCGCGGGCTCAGCGGCCGGTGAAGCCGGTCCGGTACGCCCAGACCACGGCCTGCGTGCGGTCACGCGCGCCGAGCTTGCCGAGCAGACTCTTGACGTGGCTCTTGACCGTCTCCAGCGAGATGAACATGGCCCGCGCGATCTCGGCGTTCGACTTGCCCGCGGCGAGCGCCCGCAGCACCTCCGCCTCCCGCTCGGTGAGGCGGGCCGCCGCCACGGCCGCCGGGTCGGCCGGACCCCGCCGGGCCGCCGCCTCCAGCAGCCGCCGGGTCACCGCCGGGGCGATCAGCGCGTCCCCGGCCGCCACCGTGCGTATCCCGGCCACCAGCTGCTCCGGCGTCGCCCGCTTGAGCAGGAACCCGTCCACCCCGGCAGCGACGGCGTCGTCGACGACCTCGTCGTGGTCGAAGGTGGTGAGCACCAGCACCCGGGGGCGCGGCGGCGGCCAGGACACGATCTCACGACCGGCCGAGGTGCCGTCCTGCACCGGCATGCGGATGTCCAGCACCACCACGTCCGGCCTCTGCGCGCGGGCCGCGGCCACCGCGTCCCGGCCGTTGGCCGCCTCGCCGACGACGACGATTCCCGGCTCGGCGGCCAGCAGCGCCCGCAGCCCGCCGCGCACCAGCGCGTCGTCGTCGGCCAGCAGCACCCTGATCACGACCGCACCGCCACGGGCAGCGCGGCCCGTACCCGGAAGCCGCCGTCGACCGGGCCGGCCTCGAACAGGCCGCCCTCAAGCCGGGCCCGTTCGCGCATGTTGACCAGCCCCCGGCCGGGGGTCGGCGCGGGCAGCGGCGGCGACTCGTTGACGACCTCCAGCACCACCGTGTCCGCGGTCTGCCCGATGTCGACGGTGATGCGCCCGGCGGCCGTATGCCGCAGCGCGTTGGTGACGGCCTCCTGCGCGATGCGGAACAGCGCCCGCTCCCCGCTGGGCGACAGCGACACCGGCGCGGGGTTCAGGACCAGCTCGCGCCCGGCGGCCCGGACCCGGCCCGCGAGCTCGGCGAGATCGGTCAGGGCAGGCTCGGCGGCGGGCTCGCCGGCGCGGTCCGGGTGCAGCACCCGCAGCAGCCGGTCCAGCTCGCCGAGCGCGTCGCGGCCGACGGTCTCGATGTGGACGAGGGCCTGCGCGGCGAACTCCGGGTTGTCGGTGAACACCCGCCTGCCCACCCCGGCCTGCATCACCATCACGTTGACCGCATGCCCGAGCGCGTCGTGCAGCTCCCCGGCGAGGCGGTGCCGCTCCTGGGCGAGCACCCGGTCGGCCGCGGCGGCCTGCTCCCTCGCCGCCGCGACGACGCGCACGCGCTCGGCCGCGGCGGCGATCCGGCGGCTGCGCGCGGCGTCGCCGGCGACCGTCGCGATGCCGAAGCACATCGCGATCCCGAAGTAGTCGAGCGTGCCGACCGCGCCTCCGTCGGCGAGTGCGAACCCGCCGACGGACAGGCCGGTCAGCGTCACCGCGAGGACCCGCCGACGCAGGTCTTCGGTATGCGAGAAGCAGGTGAACAGGGCGATCCAGGCCACCCACTGCACCGTGGTGACCGCGTAGCCGAGCGCCGCGGTCAGCGGCACGGCCGCGCCCGCGACGGCGAGCACCCGCAGCGGCGCTCGGCGACGCCACAGCAGCGCCAGCGGCGCGAGCGCGCCCAGGGCGAGGCCGACCGCGTCGGCGGGCCGGTAGGGCGGGCTCACCGGCATGAACAGTCCGGCCAGGACGGAGACCAGCGACAGCCCGGCGGCAGGTCCGAGGTCGGCGAACGCGAAACGCCGGACGGCTGCGGGGGTGGTGGCCATGGCGGCAATCCTGCCGGATCCGGGTCGCCCAACGGCAGCCGCAGTACGGAAACCCCTCGCGCGAGGGAGGCGGGATCCCTGTGGCGAGTGGGGTGGGACGCACCTGCGCCTGCCTACGCTCGGCCGGACGGATCCACCGACCGACAAGGGGTTTCCATGGTGACGACCGGCCTGTCCACCGGCCGCCGTACCGCTCGCGTGCTGGGTTTCTGGTGGTTCGCGCTGAGCGGTGCCGCCGTCGCGGCGTTCGCGGTGGCGCCGTACCTGACCGCGTCGCTGCAGCGGCTCGCCGAGGACGACGCCGGGCTCGCCGCCGGCTACGCGGGCCGGCCGGCCTGGGTGCACGTGGTGTTCTACACGCACATCGTCGGCGGCGGGATCGCGCTGGCCGTGTCGCCGCTGCAGTTCGCGGCCCGGGTGCGGGCGCGGCTGCCGCAGGTGCACCGGGCCGTCGGCCGGGTCGCCGTCACGGCGATGCTGTTCGGCGGGGCGGCCGGGCTGGTGCTCGCGCCGATGAACCAGGCCGGGCCGGTCGGCACCGCCGGGTTCGGGGCGCTGGCGGTGCTGTGGTCGTGGTTCGCGGCCGCTGCGCTGCGGGCGGCCCGGCGGCGGGACTTCGCCGCGCACCGGCGCTGGGCGGTGCGTGCCTTCGCGATGACGTACGCGGGGGTGATGCTGCGGCTGTGGCTGGTCGTGCTGATGGTGGCGGCGATCGGCTGGTTCGGTGTCGCGCCGGAGGAGGCGTTCCCGGTCGCGTACGCGTACGTGCCGTTCCTGTGCTGGGTGCCGAACCTGCTGGTGGCCGAGTTCATGTTGCGCCGCCGCGCGTCCTGATCGCCGGGTGAGGGGGCCGCGGAGTGCCGTCGCGACCCCCTCGGCTCACTCAGCTCGCCGGGCGACGGCGGCGGGCCAGCCGGAACAGGCCCGCGCCCAGGGCCAGGACCAGGAAGCCGGTCGCGACGATCGTGCTGACCTTGGCGCCGGTGACGGGCAGGCCGCCGCCGTCGGCGGGCGGGAACACGCCCGGGAACACCGCGTTCGCCTTGCCCAGGCGCAGGAAGACGGTCTCGCCGGTGGCGTCGTCGATGCCGTCGTTGTCGGTGACGGCGTACACGTGACCGTCCCCGCCGACGGTGAGGCCTTCCAGCTTGTCCTGGGTCCAGCCGTGGCCGGACCGCAGCGCGGGCAGCACGTCGACGGCGAGCTTCTTGGTGACCGGGGTGACTCCCGCGCCGAGCGTGGCGGGCACGTCGAAGGTGTACACCTTCTTGAGCTTGGCGAGCTCGCCGCGCTGGTTGTCTCGCTCGATCACCGCGAACGTGTCCGCGTCGAGCGCCACCAGCTCGGAAAGGCCGACCCAGGCGCCGGTCTGGGCGGCGTCGAGCGGGTAGCCCAGCCAGGCCCAGTCGCCCTCGGTGACGCGGTAGCGGCCGATGCGGGCGGTGCCCTTCTCGCCGGTCAGCTCGCGCTGCACGGCGACCCATACGGTCTCGGTGACGCCTGCGCCGGTGACCGCGACGCCCTCCAGGCCGTTGCTGCCGAGCTTGGCGGTGACGTCGGCGGGCAGCGAGACCTCCTGCTGCACCGCGCCTGCGGCGTCGATGCGCACGAGCTTGTTCGCCGGGCCCTTCGCGCCCTCGACGGCCAGCCAGAAGCCGCCGCCGGGCCGGGTGGCCAGGCCCTCGGCGTCCAGGGCGACGCCGTTGCCGTCCTTGGTGACGGTCAGGTCCTTGGTGATCACGGCCGGGGTCGCCGTGGTGTCGATCGCGAACAGCCGGGTCGGCGCGTACACGCTGTCGCTGACGCCCCAGAGCCTGCCCGGCTCGCCGGCGGCCGGGGTGAGGCCGGACAGCGCGCCCCAGGCGATGGGCAGGCCGCCGGACTTGCCCGAGACCAGCGACGGGTACGCCGGAGCCTGCCCGAACTGCGCGATGGTCACCGCCCCGCGCAGCCCGTTGTCCGGGTCGTCCAGCTCGCTGGAGATCACGACAAGGCCACGCGACGGCACCGCGATGACGCCCTCGGGCTCGTTCGCGGTCGGGATGAGCTGGGTGAACTTCGGGTGGGCCGGGTCGCTGACCTCGTACACGGCGGTGAAGTTGCCGCGCTCGGCGTTGACGAACAGGTACGGCCTGCCGCCGAACACGCCCGTGGCGACGTTCTCCGGTTCCACGCCCTTGGCATCGCTGCGCTTGTCCGGGTAGCTGCCGTGGGTGACGGCGAGGTGCTCCAGGCTGTTGCCGGCGTCGAAGACGACCTTGCCGCTGGTGTCGAAGACGGTCCAGCCGCGCGAGCCGCCCTCGTAGTCGCCCTCGTTGGCGGTGGCGAACCGGTCGGTGCCCAGCCACACGACGCCGTCGGGCTCGCGGCGGGCACTGATGCTGCCGCTCAGCGAGATCTTGTCGTCGTCTTCGGTGTCGACCGCCGAGACGGCCACCTGGCCCGCGCTGAAGTGCTTGTCGACCGTGCCGGCGGCCAGGTCCACGATGACGAGGTGGTTGTTCTCCTGCAAGGAGACCACGGCCTTGCCGGCGCTGTTGATCGAGACGTACTCCGGCTCCGGGTCGGTCGGTGCGACCTCGGCCAGGCCGGTCAGCGCGACGGTGCGCAGCGCCCAGTCCGCCACGGCCGCCTTGACGTCCACGACCGCCAGCCGGCCGGCGGGCGCCTGCGGGATCGCGCCGTCGTCGACGTCCTCGTCGCGCTCGTTCTCGATGGCGACCGCGACGAACCTGCCGTCGGGTGACACCGCCACCGAGTCGGGCTGCCCGCCCAGGTCGATGCTGCGCTCGACCGTGCGGGTGGCCACGTCGACGACGAGCAGCTCGCCGTCGGGGTGGGTGAAGTCCGCGCCGGTGCTGACCGCGACCAGGGCGTGCCGGCCGAGCACCGCGACCGAGGTCGGCGAGCCGGGCAGGCCGAGCACGCCGGCCGGGGCGGGGGCGTTCGGGTCGGTGATGTCCACGAAGCCGATGCGGTCGCCGGAGGCGTCGGTGTAGATCACGGTCTTGCCGTCGGCGCTGACGGCGGAGATCTCGGCCGACGCGGCGTCGGCGGCCGAGGTGTTCAGGTAGACCGGGAAGGTCGCTGTGCGGGTGAACGTCTGTGGCGAATCGGCGGCCTGCGTGGGGCCGCTGAGCAGGAGCGTCGCGGCGAGACCGGCGGCGCCGGCTCCCGCGATCGCCCGGGTGGTGAAAGACATCGGTGCTCCAAACCAAGGGTGGACCTGGTCTTGGTACCGAGCACGGCTGACCGCCTGGAGTTGATCAGGACAACGGGGGGTGAACAACCGCCGACCGGCCACCCGCTACCCCGGTACGACCTGCGGATGGCTCCCGGGTATGACGACCGCGACCCCGGGCACGCCGTAGGCTTCCGCCGGTGGAGAGCGCGACGCGGCGGCCGGGTGGACAGGTGATGGGCGACCTGCGCCGGTTGTTCGTCGGCGCGGACTACCCACCCGGGGCGCCTACGAGCCGGCGGTGGCCGCGGATTCGCCTGCTCATGTCACCGGTGCTGCTGCTGGCGCTGATCGGGCTGACGAGCGCCGCCTACGAATACCTCAGCGACAACCGCAACCTCGGCGGCGGCTGGTCGATCCTGCTGGCCGTGGCCGGGACCGCGCCCGCCGCGCTGATGGCACGCCGCCCGCTGGCGGCCTGGCGGATCGGCTTCGCCGCGCTGTTGTTCGGCACGACCGGATACGTCCCGACGGAGTCGTGGCCGTGGAACCCGGTGCAGATTCTGGCGCTGCTGGCCGTGCTGTGGTTCGTCGCGCTGCGCGCGGACGCCGGGGTGAGCGTCTGGTGCTGGCTGTTCAGCCTGCTGCCGGTGTGGGTGTACGTGCCCAACGCCGGCAACGCCTGGGGTGTGACCGTGCTGCTGGCCGCGATCATGCTGGTCGGCGACCAGGTGCGACGTCGGCGGCGCAGCCAGCGTGCCCTGGCCGAGCAGGCCGAGCGCAGCGAGCTGGAACAGGCCCGGCGTGCGGTGCTGCAGGAACGCACGCGCATCGCCCGGGAGATGCACGACGTGGTCGCGCACTCGATGTCGATGATCGCGGTGCGCGCGGAGACGGCCCCCTATCGCGTCGCCGAGCTGACCGGGCCCGCCAGGGAGGAGTTCACCGAGATCGCCGCGTCGGCGCGTACGGCGCTGGACGACATGCGCCGCCTGCTGTCGGTGCTGCGCCAGGCCGACGACCCGGCCCTCACCGCGCCCCAGCCCGGCCTGGCCGAACTCGGCACGCTGGTCGACGACGCGCGGGCCGCGGGAGTGGACGTGCACCTGGCGATGGAACTGCCGATGCGGCCGGTCGGCGAGGCCGCGGCGCTGACGGCATACCGGATCGTGCAGGAGGCGCTGGCCAACGCGGCCCGCTACGCGCCCGGGGCACGGGTCGACGTGTCGCTGGCCGCCGACGAGCCGGGCCTGCGGGTGCGGGTGCGCAACGGGCGGCCGACCGGGCGTCCGGCCCGCCCGCCCGGGGCGGGACACGGCCTGGTGGGGATGCGGGAGCGGGTCGCCATCCTGGACGGCGAGCTGAGCACGGAGGCGACCGGCGACGGCGGGTTCGCGGTGACGGCGCTGCTGCCGGACGGAGGAGTTCATTGATCAAGGTCCTGATCGTCGACGACCAGGCCATGGTGCGGCAGGGATTCGGGGCGCTGCTGGCCGCCCAGCCGGATCTGGTGGTGCTCGGCGACGCGGCGGACGGGGCCGAGGGCGTGGCCGCGGCCCGTCGCCTCGACCCGGACGTGGTGCTGATGGACGTGCGCATGCCGGTGATGGACGGGCTGGAGGCCACCCGGCGGCTGGCGGGCGGCGAGCGCCCCAAAGTGATCATCCTGACCACGTTCGACCTCGACGACTACGTGTACGAGGCGCTGCGTGCCGGGGCCAGCGGGTTCCTGCTCAAGGACGCCCCGGCCGCCGACCTGATCCACGCCGTGCGGGTGGTGGCCGGCGGTGAGGCGCTGCTCGCCCCGTCGGTGACGCGGCGGCTGATCGCGGAGTTCGCGTCGCGGCCCCGGGCCGACCGGCCCCGGCCGGTGTCGCTCAACGGGCTGACCGCGCGGGAGACCGAGGTGCTGCGGCTGATCGCGCGGGGCATGTCCAACCAGGAGATCGCGGAGCTGCTGGTGCTCGCCGAGCAGACGGTCAAGACGCACGTGAGCCGGGTGCTGGGCAAGCTCGGGCTGCGCGACCGGGCGCAGGCGGTGGTGCTGGCGTACGAGTCGGGTCTGGTCGCCGCCGGGGAGTAGTACCGCGGTAGGGGCCTGGGAATGGCTCCGCAGCGCGACGCCGGCGCGGCGGCCCGCCGCACACGGTGGCGCTCATGCGATCCCGATTCCTTTCCGTCGGCACGGTCAGCGCGCTGGCGCTCGGCCTGTTCGCCGCGCCCACCGCCGTGCCGCTGCCCGATGCCGCCGACTTCGCGCAGGCCACGGCCGCGATGTCCGACGCCGGCGAGCCGTTCGCCGGGTGGGCCGCGGCGGGCCGCCGGTTCCTGCTGTTCGATCCGACCGGCGACGGCTTCGCGGCCGAGGTCCTCGGTGACCTGTCCACCGCGGACCGGGTCGCGCTACTGGTGCCCGGGGTCGGCACGACCCTGGCCGACTTCGACCGCGGGCTCGGCGGCGTCGCGCGCCGGGCGCCCGCGGTGCAGGCCCGGCAGCTGTACGCGGAGCTACGACGCCAGTCACCGCAGACACGGGTGGCGGTGGTGGCCTGGCTGGGCTACGACCCGCCGGACGGCTGGGGGGTCGACGTGGCCACGGAGTCCCGGGCCGTGGCCGGTGCGGCGGCGCTCACCCGGTTCGTGGGGAGGTTGGTGCGCGAACGCCCGGCCGCGGCGATCACGCTGGTCGGGCACAGCTACGGCTCGACGGTGCTGGGCCTGGCCGCGAGCGCTCTGCCCGCGCAGGTCGGCGACCTGGTCGCCGTCGGCAGCCCCGGCATGGGCCACGACCACGTCGGCGACCTCGGCACCGAGGCCAGGGTATGGGCGGCGGAAGCACCCACGGACTGGATCCGCCGCGTCCCCGGCGTACGGGTGCTGGGCCTGGGTCACGGAACCCGGCCCGGCACCGCGGCGTTCGGCGCACGGCTGCTGCCGACCGACGGCGTCGCGGGCCACGACGGCTATCTGGACACCGGCAGCGCCACGCTGTCCGCGTTGGCCGAGGTCGTCCTCGGCGCGCGTCCGCGCTGAAGGGTCAGCGCGGACGCGCGCCGTCGCGTAGTCTCGGCGGCCGCAGCCCGAACCCGGCCCGGGCTCGGCTGTCGCTCACGACTTCTGGAGGTGCATTCAATGCGGGTCACGGTCGCTGTTCCCGAACTCCTGACCACCCGTGACACCGATTTGGAGACCTTCCGAAGTGGATCTTCCACGTAGTTTCGTCATTCGCGAGCAGCACCACCTCATCCACGACCCGTTCACCGCGGAGAAGTTCGCCGTCCTCGGGCGGGCGATCGGATTGCGGCCCGGCACGACCGTGCTCGACCTGGCCTGCGGCAGCGGCGAGATGCTCTGCCTGTGGGCGCGTGACCACGGCGTCGGCGGCACCGGCGTCGACATCAGCACCCATTTCCTCGGCAAGGCCCGCGCGCGGGCCGTGGAGCTGGGCGTCGCCGACCGGCTGACGTTCGTGCACGGCGACGCGGGCGGTCACGTCGAGCCCGCCGGGTACGACGTCGCGGCGTGCGTCGGCGCGACCTGGATCGGCGGCGGTGTCGCCGGGACGGTCGAGCTGCTCGAACGCAGCCTGCGTCCCGGTGGGCTGCTGCTGGTCGGCGAGCCGTTCTGGCGGATGGACCCGCCGGACCAGGCGACCGTCGAGGCCTGCCACGCCTCCGCCAAGGACGACTACCGGGACCTGCCCGCGCTGGTCGCGCACTTCCGTGACCTGGGGTGGGACCTGGTGGAGATGGTGCTCGCCGATGAGGACAGCTGGGACCGGTACGTCGCCGCCCAGTGGTTCACGGTGCGGCAGTGGCTCGACGCCAATCCGGAGGACGAGCTGGCCGGCGAGTTCCGGGCCGAGCTGGACCAGGCCCCGCTGGACTACGTCCGCTACCTGCGGCCGTACCTCGGCTGGGGTGTCTTCGTGCTGAAGCGGCGCTGACGGCGGCGTGGCGGCTCCGGTCACGAGACGGAGCCGCCACGCGGCCTTGCTCCCGGTGACTCGTCCGAAATCGGCCCCACTGTCGCACTTGCCGGTGCCCGGGTTTGGGCCTGCGGCATCCGTGGGAACTGACAGGGCACAGCACCGCGTATTCGCGGTGCCCGGCCTACGGGGGTACGGCCATGAGCTTCGTGCGGAACATCTGCGTGTCGGCCGCGGCACTGGCCGCCGCGCTGCTCACCGCGGCAGGGCCGGTCGCGGCGGCGCCCGTCGCCACGGTCGCGCCGCCGGACGACGCCTACCTTGCCGCCGCGCATCAGGCCAACCTCGCCGAGATCACGATCAGCAACCTGGCGGCGACCCACCAGGGCGCCTCGCCGGTGGTCGTGCGGCTCGGCGCGCAGTTCAAGGACGATCACCAGAAGCTCGACGACGCGCTGATGTCCGTGGCGCAACAGCAGGGGGTCGCCCTGCCGGCCACACCGGACACCGAGCAGCAGGCCCTGATCCAGCAGATGCAGCACCTGACCCGCGCCGAGTTCGACCAGGCGTTCGTGCCGACTCAGCTCCAGGCGCACGAGGCGGCGATGGCGGCGACCCAGGCCGAGATCGCCAAGGGTCAGGATCCCGCGGTCGTGCAGCTCGCCAAGGACGCGCTGCCGGTCATCACCGAGCACCACGAGGAACTCCTCGCCGCGGTGAAGCAGCTCAACATCCAGCTTCCGCCCGCTAAGCCCGCTGGTACTGCTCCCAGGTGACCTTCGGATCGACCACGGGTCCGTCGTCGGCCCCGTGGTTGGCCAGGCCGTTGAATCCCAGGTAGTAGTCGCCCGCCTGGTTGCGGGCCGGGATCGACAGGTCGGTGTCGGCCAGCGCGATCGCGTGGATGTGATACGGCCAGTTCCCCTGGGACGGGGTGCGCAGCCAGGCCGCGAAGCCCACCTGCCGCAGCCGCCGTACGGCCGAGGTGCGCTGGGCTGAGGTCAGGCCGTCGACCGCGAGGTCGAGCGCGCCGCCGCCGTCGTGGGTGCCCGCGGACGTCGGGTCCTCGCCGGGGCTGTAGGAGCCCTGGGTGACGGAGAACTGGCGGCCGAGCAGGCGTTCGGCCTCGAGCAGCATCGCCTTGGTGCGCGCGTTCATCGGCACGCCGTGGAAGGTCAGTTCGGCGCCGGGCGACAGCAGGCGCACCACGGTGAAGCGCTGCTCGCCGAGCTTGGTGAGCGAGGTCGGGCCGGGCAGGCCGGTGGCGTCGAGGCCGGTGTAGCCCAGCGAGCGCTGCCAGGCCGCGTACGCGTCGATGGTCTTGGTGCCGAAGTGCCCGTCGACGTACGACGCCGCGAGCAGCCCCTTGGCCTGCAGCGCGCTCTCGACCAGCAGCACGCTGTCGCGGCTGCCGGGCGTGATCGCCGAGTCGGCGCGGCGCGGGTCGATCTGGGCTGCCTTCACGACGGCCTCCATGTCGACCGTGGGCAGCGCGGCCGACGCCCGCGCCCATGCCGCCATCGGTGCGACCAGCGCGCCCACTATCGCGGCGCCGGTCAGGCGTCTCCTGGTGACCATCGGGCCCTCCCCACTGTGCGGCGGGCCCGGGTGCGGGCTCACTGACGGCGAGGCTAGGCAGCGCCTCTACACCGGCGGTACACAGTCCCTACAGGTCACCTGCCGGGGTCTGGCCGTCGGCGGGCGGGCAGGCGTACGGGACCGGGCTGTCCGGGCGGGGCGGACCGTCGGCGGGCAGCGGGAACCAGCGGATCGGTTCGAAGGCGCAGCTCTCCCCCGCTCTCGGACCGGGCACCACGCCGGGGCGGCCTGCCGCGGCGAAGATCTCCCGGGCCGCCGCGAGCTGCCTGGCCAGCACCCGGTCGAGGCGGTCGGGGCGGGGCCGCCCCGGGGTGATCGTGGACAGGACCTCGGTGAGCGAAGGCGGCGGCTCGGCCGGGGCTCGATGGTGCGTCCACAGTCCGGTGACCGGGTCGAAGCCGTACTGCGGCAGCATTCTCCAGGCGTGCTCGGCCAGCAGCCGCACCGCCTGCACGAGGTAGTCCACGACGGCGTCGTCGGCGAAGTACGGGAAGCCGATGCGGACGAACGACAGCTTCGCGCCCATGCGCCCGTCGAGGATCTCCTGCTCCATGCGGCGCGACCAGGCGTCGCCGATCGGGAAGTCGCGGTGCAGGTACGGTCCCGCGCAGAAGCATCCGCTGCGCGCCTGGACGCCGAACACGTCGTTGAGCAGCGCGGCCACGAAGTTGCCGTGCAGCAGGCCGAAGCCGTGGCGCA
The DNA here is from genome assembly GCF_009720385.1 of Catellatospora vulcania. Lineage (GTDB taxonomy): Bacteria > Actinomycetota > Actinomycetes > Mycobacteriales > Micromonosporaceae > Catellatospora > Catellatospora vulcania. Next base: position 206,818 of record NZ_ML769304.1, read on the forward strand.
GGCCGAACGACACGATGGCCAGCCGCCGCGCGGTCGGGTTGCCGAGGATCTCGATCCGCGGATCCTCGCTCCAGGAGGCGAGCACGCGGCGCACGTGCCCGGCCTCGCGGCGGGCGATCTCGGTGGCGCCGACCGCGTCCTTGACGGTGAACGCCAGGCCCGCGCGGACCGCGCCGACGATGGCCGGGGTGCCGCCCTCCTCCCGGATCGACGGGTCCGGGTGGTAGGACACCGTGGTCGGGCTGACGAACAGGATCGTGCCGCCGCTGGGCACCACCGGCACCGGGTTGGCGAACAGCGCCCGCTTGGCGACCAGCACGCCGGGGGTGTCCGGGCCGCCGACGAATTTGTGCGGCGAGAGGAAGACCGCGTCCTTGGCCGCCGCCGGGTTGCCGGCCGGGTTCATGTCGATCGGCAGGTACGGCCCGGCCGAGGCGTAGTCCCAGCAGGCCAGGGCCCCGTGTGCGTGCAGGGTGGCGGTGACCGCGTCGACGTCGGTGAGGATGCCGGTCACGTTGGACGCCGCCGAGAAGCTACCGAGCTTGACTGGCCGGTCCGCGTACGCCCGCAGCTGCCCGGCGAGGTCGTCGAGGTCGACGCCGCCGGCGGCCGCCTCGCGGATCGTCACCAGGTCGGCGTCGGACTCCCGCCAGGGCAGCTCGTTGGAGTGGTGCTCGTACGGGCCGACGAACACGACCGGACGCCGCCCCGGCGCCGCGATCCGCGGCCCGCCCGGGACCAGGCCCAGCACGCGCAGCAGGCGGTCCACCGCACCGGTGACCCCGGTGCCGCAGAACACCACCACGTCGCCGTCGCCGCCGTTGACCGACCGGTGGATGGTGCGGCGGGCCTGCTCGCGCAGCGCCGTGGTGCGCCGCCCGGTCGCCGTCGCCTCCGTGTGCGTGTTCGCGTACGTCGGCAGCACCCGGTGGCGGATGAAGTCCTCCACGAACGACAGCGCCCGCCCGGACGCGGTGTAGTCGGCGTAGACGATCCGCCGCGGCCCGAACGGGCCGACCACGACCAGGTCGTCGCCGATCACGCTGCGGCGGATGCGTTCCAGCAGCGCTTCGGTGTCGCCGGTGCGGCGCGGCGGGCGTCTTCCCAGGCGTCCTACGGTCAGCATCTGCGCTCCCCGTGACTCGGGACTCCCCCGGCTCGGGCCGCGGGATGGCACCGAGGGTAGGCGCGCCGGAAGCGGCGTTCCACCACGCGGGAGTCGGATCACGGCCAGCGGCGATGTCGACTTGCCGATGGAAGCGACGCCAGTTAACAGACTTCGTCCAGGTGGCTCTGATCGAATGGCGTGCGGCGGAGAGGAGCGGGTATGACCGGGAGCGTGCTGCTCGGGCTGGGCGTGGTGACGGTGCTGGTGGTGGCCGCGTACGCGGTCGTGTGCGCGGTGCGGCCCGGTGCCGCGTACCTCGCCGGCCGGCGCTGGACGCAGGCCTCCGACCGGCGCGGGCGGGCCGCGTTCACCTGGCTCACGGCCCGGGTCGCCGCCGAGATCGTGCTGCTGGTGATCGGCGCTGCGCTGGTGTTCACGCTGGCGTCGGTGTTCGTGGAGGTGCTCGACGCGGTGGTCGACGCCGACGACCTGACCGTGATCGACCGGCCCGCCGTCGAGTGGCTGGCCGGACATCGCACCCCGGGCCTGACCCGCCTTCAGATCGCCGTCACCGACCTGGGCAGCGCGGTCGCGCTGACCATCGCGGCCGTGATCGGGGTCGCGGTCGTCGGGTGGCGCAGGCGCTCGTGGTATCCGCTGGTGCTGGCGCTGCTGTCGCTGGGAGTGCTGCAGCTGATCGTGTACGCCATCAAGGAGATCATCGGCCGCGACCGGCCCAACCCGCCCGACCAGGTGGTCACCGCGGCCGGTTATTCGTTCCCGTCCGGGCACAGCGCCAGTTCCCTGGTGGGGTTCGCGCTGCTGGCGTGGCTGGTGTGCATGCTGACGAGCAACCGCACGGTGTGGGCGACGGCGTGGGTGGCCGCGGCGGCGGGCACCGTCCTGGTCGGCCTGTCGCGGGTGTATCTCGGCGTGCACTATCCGAGCGACGTGCTCGGCGGCTGGGCACTCGGCCTGACCTGGCTCGCCGTCATCGCCGTGGCGACCCGGGTCTGGCAGATGCGGGCTGCGGCCAAACCCCGATAGTGAAGGTTTTCTCACTCCTCACGGCACACACTGACACTTATTGACATTCACGGACGTCGAATATACGTTCCCGGGATGCGCCCTCCTCACCTGCGTGCCCTCATCGTGGCGGCGGCCGTCGCGCTCGCCCTGACCAGCACCGCCGCAGCCGCGCCGGCCAGTCCCCGCACGGCCGCGGCGCAACTCGCGGTCGCCGCGAACAAGGGACCGGTCGGGTGGGACGTCTACCGGCGGCTCGACCTGCTGCCGCACCTGGCCGCCGGCACGCGCACCGCGCAGTTCTCCAGCTTCGGCCGGGACGGGTCCAACGACGACGGCTTCAGCGGCGCGTACTCCTGCCTGCGCCAGTCCGGCGGCTGCGTCATCGCCGAGGACCGCGGGCCCGGCGAGGTCCAGTCGATCTGGTTCACCCGCGACGACGGCAACGTCACCGCGACCGGCTGGATCCGCATCGAACTCGACGGGGTGACCGTCGTGGACACCGGGCTGCAGAACCTGGTCAACGGCAACCTCGGGGCGCCGTTCAGCTACCCGCTGGTCACCAACGCCGACCAGACCTCGGGCGGGGTGACCGTCAAGGTGCCCATGCCGTACCGGACCTCGATGCGGATCACCACGCAGCACAATCCGCTGTTCCACCACGTGTCCTACCGGAAGTTCGCCGACGCCGACGGGATCACCACGTTCAGCACAGCAGACAGGGCCAACGATGTCATCACGATGCTCCGGGCGGCGGGCACCCGCGACCCGAAACCGGCCCAGTCCGGGTCGGCGACCACCGCCGCCACCGTGTCGGTCCCCGCGGGCGGGGCGGTCACCGCGGCGAACCTGGCCGGGCCGCGGCTGATCACGGCGCTGCGGCTGCGCGTGCCCGACGCCGCCGCCACCCCGGCGGTACTGGCCGGGCTGCGGCTGCGGATCTCCTTCGACGGGCGGCGCACCGTGGACTCCCCGATCGGTGAGTTCTTCGGCTCCGGCCTGGCCGAACGGCACGTGCGAGCGCTGATGTACGCCATGGACACCGCGTCCGGCGGCTGGTACAGCTCCTGGTGGCCGATGCCGTTGCGCAGCAGCGCGAGTGTCGAGCTGGTCAACACCACGGGGCAGGCCGTCAACGGCGTCGGCGTCGAGGTGACCTCCGCGCCGGGCGCGCAGTGGACCGACCTGCTGGCCGCGACCGGCGACGCGGGCTACTTCAGCACCCGCTCGGCGCGCGGCGAGGCAGTCATGGGCCAGGACTGGACGCTCGCCGACCAGTCGGGCCGGGGGCGGCTCGTCGGCGTCACGCAGACCATGCGCGGGCACATCACCGGCGGCAACACCCGCAACTACCTGGAGGGCGACGAGCGTATCCACGTCGACGGGTCGCCGAGCCCGTCGTGGCACGGCACGGGCACCGAGGACTTCTACGAGTCCGGCTGGTACTTCAACCGCGGCGAGTACAGCGGGGTGTTCACCGGCAACCCGGCGCACCAGTTCCGCTCCGGCGGCTGCGCCGACGAGTGCGACGGGGCCTACCGGCTGCTGATCGGCGACGCGGTCGCGTTCACCACCGCACTGCGGTTCGGCATCGAGCACGGTCCCGGCAACGACATGCCCGCCGACTACGGATCGACGGCATACCTGTACACGCAGGTCACGGCCGCTTCGCGGCGTACCGACACGGTGCTCGCGGGCGATGCGGCCAGCCGATCCGCGCACGCCTGGTCCGACAGCGGCGCGACGCAGTATCCGCTGGTGTCGGCGTTCGAGGGCGACGACCCGAGCACGGTCACCGGGCAGGTGCGGGCCTCGGGTGCTCAGGTGGGCTTCCGGCTCGCGGTCGCCTCCGGCAACCAGGGGGTACGCCTGCGCCGCACCGGCGACCAGCAGTCCCCCGGCCAGCAGGCGGCCGTGTCGGTCGACGGGGTGTCCGCCGGGACGTGGCTGCAGCCGCTGGGCAACGCGACCCAGCGGTGGCTGGCCGACGAGTTCGCGCTGCCCGCAGCGCTCACCGCGGGCAAGTCCGCGATCACGGTCACGCTCACCCCGGTCGCCGGATCGCCGGCCTGGACGGCTGCCCGCTACGAGGCGCTGAGCCTGGTCACGCCGTTCGCCGACACGGTCGCGCCGGGGCAGGTCACCGGGCTGACGCTCGGCGGCGGCCGGACGCACGCGCTCAGCCTGAGCTGGGCCGCGGCGAGCGACGACGTCGGCGTGGCGAGCTACCGGGTGTACGCCTCCCGCACCTCCGACGTGGCGACCGTGCCCGGCAACCTGGTCGGCACCGTGTCGGCCACCGGGTTCCGGCACGGACCGCTGCCCGCGAAGCAGACCTGGTACTACCGCGTCGTCGCCCTCGACGCGGCGGGCAACGCCGGACCCGCCTCGGGCGTGGTGTCGGCGACGACCCGGGTCCGCGACACCAGCGACGTCAACGGCGACGGCCGCGACGACGCCCTGCGGTTCACCCGCGCCGACACCGCCGACGCGTACACGGCGCTGTCGAACGGCTCCTCGTTAGGCGCGAACACGAAGTGGCACGACTTCTTCGCGATCAGCGGCGAGGTGCCGCTGACCGGCGACGTCAACGGCGACGGCCGGGCCGACGCCATCACCTTCACCCGCGGCGACGCCGCCGACGTGTACGTGGCCCTGTCCAACGGCTCCTCGTTCGGCGCGGGCGTGAAGTGGCACGACTTCTTCGCCGTCGGCACGGAGGTCCCGGCCGTCGGCGACGTCGACGGCGACGGCCGGGCCGACATCGTCACGTTCACCCGCGGCGGCACCGGCGACGTGTACGTGGCGCTGTCCACCGGCAGCGGATTCGGGCCGGGGATCAAGTGGCACGACACGTTCGCGTTCGGCTCCGAGACCCCGGCGCTGGGCGACGTCGACGGCGACGGCCGCGACGACATCGTCACCTTCACCGGCGGCAGCGCGGCCGACGTGTTCGTGGCGCTGTCGGACGGCAGCCGGTTCGTGCAGAACGCCTGGAAGTGGCACGACCAGCTGGCGGCGGGCACCGACCTGCCGACCCTGGCCGACGTCGACAACGACGGCCGCGACGACGTGGTCGCCTTCAGCCGCGGGAGCACGGCGGACGTGTTCGTGTCCCTGTCCGACGGCGGGCGGTTCGTGCAGACGGGCTGGAAGTGGCACGACAACTTCGCGATCGGCGCGGAGACACCGGGCGTGGCCGACTTCGACGGCGACGGGCGCGCCGACGTGGTGACCTACACCGGCGGCAGCGCGGCGGACGTGTACGTGTCGCTGTCGGACGGCGGCCGCTTCGTCCAGAACGGCTGGAAGTGGCACGACGACTTCGCCACCGCGACGGACCTGCCCCGGCCGGGCCTCGTGCTGTCCTGAACATGAACGAGGGCGCCCCGTGTTCCGGGGCGCCCTCGTCGTCGCGGTTCGCTACAGCGTGGTCTCCCCGGTCAGGCCGAAGAAGTCGTGCCACTTCGCCCCGCCCAGGAACCCGGTGCCGGTGGACAGGCCCACGTACACGTCGTTGAGCGAGCCCTTGGTGAACACGATGATGTCGTCCTTGCCGTCACCGTCGAAGTCGCCCAGGTACGGGAACTCCCCTGCCGTGCAGAAGAAGTCGTTCCACTTCACGGTGGTCCCGACGAACGCCGAGCCGTTGGACACGGCCGCGTACACGTCGGCGTCGGCGTTGCAGGTGAACGTGACGATGTCGTCCTTGCCGTCGCCGTTGACGTCGCCGACCCGCGGCTGCTCGGCGCCGACCGCGAACAGGTCGTGCCACTTCAGGCCCGGCCCGAAGGAAGAGCCGTTCGACAGGCCCACGATCACATCGGACGCCGTCGCCGGGCCCTGCGTGAAGGTGATGATGTCGTCCCTGCCGTCGCCGTCGACGTCACCGGCCGCCGGGAACTCCCCCGCCGGGGCGAAGAACTCGTGCCACTTGACGCCCGCGCCGAACGACGAGCCGTTGGACAGCGCCACGAACACGTCGCCTGCGGCGTCGTGGGTGAAGGTGGCGATGTCGTCCTTGCCGTCGCCGTTGAAGTCGCCGACGACCGGCGCCTCGGCGCCGGGGGCGAACCAGTCGTGCCACTTCGCCCCGCCGAGGAACCCGGACCCTGTGGACAGGGCCACGTACACGTCGCCCGCCGCGGTGCCCGTGGTGCCGTGGGTGAACGCGATGACGTCGTCCTTGCCGTCGCCGTTGAAGTCACCGGTCAGCGGGGTCTCGCCGGTCAGCGCGAAGAAGTCGTTCCACTTCACCGAGGTGCCCGCGAAACCGCTGCCGGTCGAGGTCGACACGTACACGTCGGCCAGCGAGCCGTGGGTGAACAACACGATGTCGTCCTTGCCGTCGCCGGAGAAGTCCGTCGGCGAGCCACCGAACAGCTTCGGACCGGGCGGCGTGCCGCCGCAGTTGTCGCTGGTCAGGTAGCGCTGGTTGTACGAGCCCGGGTACGGGGCCAGGGACACCCCGTTGATCGCGATGACCTGCCCGACGCCGTTGAGCAGCTGCTCGTAGTGGATGTGCGGGCCGGAGGAGTTGCCGGTGGTGCCGGTGATCCCGATCTGCTGGCCCTGCTGCACATACGCGCCGTCGGGCACCGAATAGGAGGTGAGGTGGAAGTAGTAGGTCTTCCAGCCGCCGCCGTGCTCGATCGCGATGTAGTTGCCGGCCCCGCTGGGTTGCGAGAACCGGTAGGCCGTGCCGGCCGCGGACGCCACGACGGGGGTGCCGCCGGTGACGCCGCCGTCGGCGCGTACGAAGTCGAGGGCCTGGCGGACCTCGGCGCTGTGATGGCTGTAGGTCCACCGCTGCCCGCACGGGAACGGGGCCTTGAAGTTGGGCGCGGCCCAGGCCGCGGCGGGGGCGACGACGACCGAGGCCAGGGCGATCAGCCCGGCCAGGGCGCGGGCCAGCAAACGTGCCGATGGGGGGTGCACGATCACGTCCTCAGGGGTGTGGAGGGAGTGCGACGCGTCGCCGCCGAGCGGCGGACGATCAGGGCCACGGCGTCCGCCGCGGAACGCGCGTGATCCACCTACGTCGATCGATCAGGTTGAAACTATCAACCGGTGAAATCGATTACAAGAAAGAATTTCTTCACCGATTGCCCGCGGCGGGTCCGCTGCCGCGGCCACCGGACACGAAAGAGGCCGGACGAGCAAACGCTCATCCGGCCTCACCAGGCCATACCTGGCCGGAACTACGTGTTGGCCCCCCGCGCGGCGACCGCCCACCGGTCGACGACCGCGCCGCCGGCGGAGACGACGATCAGCTCGTCGGCGAGGTTGACGGTGGCGCACACGTGGTTCGGCACGACGCGCAGTCTGCTGCCGCGTTCGGGCAGTTCCGCGCCCGGCGGCACGGTCACTGTCGCGTGGTGTTCGGACAGCGCGGTGATGCGCGCGTCGGGCAGGTCGGGCAGCCGCCCGTGCCCGGTCGCCCAGGCGGACCGGTCCGCGCCGAGCACCTTGCCGCCCGCGTCGAGGATCACGTGGTCGGCGGATCGGCTGACCACCGTGGCAACGACGCTCAGCGCCACGTCCTCGAAGTCGCAGACACCGAGCTCGACCTGCTGTGCGTCGTTGAAGACGTAAACGCCGGGCCGGATCTCGTTGAGCGCCGGGACGTGGCTCCAGGACGCCGTGGGCGTCGACCCACCGCTGATCACGTCGGGGTCGAACCCGGCCGCCCGCAACGCGTCCGCGGCGTCGGCCAGCGCCACGGCCTCCTCGGCGGCCACGCCCTCGGCCAGCGCCGGTCCGTAGCCGTGGCCCGGGAACGTGAACACGCCACGTACCCGCAGGCCCGATTTGTCCGCAGCGAGCGCGACCGTGCCTGCGTCGGCGGGGCGCACGCCGCTGCGGTGGTGGCCGCTGTCGACCTCCACCATCACCTCGACGTCCCGGCCCGCGTAGCGGGCCAGCGCCTGGGCGCTCTCCGCGGAGTCAACGCCGACGCGCACCGCAGCGCGGGCGGCCACCTCGCGCAGTCGAGCGCCACGCGCCTGGTCGACCCACAGCGGGTACGCGATGAAAAGGTCCTCGCAGCCGCCCGCGGCGAACACCTCGGCCTCGGCGACCGTCGCCACGGTGAGCCCGACCGCCCCCGCCGCGAGCTGCCGCCGGGCGATCTCCAGGCACTTGTGGGTCTTCGCGTGCGGGCGCAGCGACAGATCGCGCTCGCGGGTGAACGCCGCCATCCGGGCGATGTTGCGGTCCAGCACGTCGACATCGACGGACACGTAAGGGGTGGGCAGCGGCGTCATGGTCTCATGCTGCCATCGTCTCCGGCGCTCGCGGCGCACGGCGGGCAAACGCCCGGCCATGTCGCCGTGTAGCCGCGCACGCGGCCGGGTATCGGCCGATCATGAGAGCACGCGCCGTCCTGGCCGGACTGACCCTGACCCTGCTGGTGAGCGGGTGCGCCCCCTGGCACGACGACGATGACCCCGAGCGCGGTCGCGACGGCCTCGGACGGGCACACCTGGTCTCCGCCGAGCGGGGCGATCGCGACGCGGCCTCGCTGACCGTCGTCAGCGGCGCGACCACGGTCACCGTGCGCGCCGCCGACCTGGGCGACGACCTCTACCGGATCAGCACCCCGGACCACTCGGGCATCGCACCCGACGTCGTCGAGTCCGGCGGCCGCCACCAGCTGCACCTCAACAGCACCGGCGAGAACGGGCCGGCCGCGGTGGAGATCCTGCTCGACCAGCGGGTGCGCTGGGACCTGCGCTTCTCCGGCGGCGCGAACGAGACGCTGGTGGACCTGGGCGGCGGCCGGGTGGCCGGGCTGGACTTCTCCGCCGGTTCGAGCCGCATCGAGACGATCCTGCCCCGGCCGGAGGGGCCGGTGACGGTGCGCATGGCCGGTGGGGCGAGCGAGTTCGTGGTGCGTGCGCCGGACGGCGTGCCGGTGCGGGTCACCGCGGGCGGCGGCGCGGCGAACGTCACGGTCGACGGCGCCCGACGGACCGGGATCGCCGGTGGCACGGTGTTCGCCCCGGCGGGCTGGGACACCGCGGCCGACCGCTACGACATCGACGCCGTGGCCGGCGTCTCCAGCCTCACGGTGGCCCGCCGCTGATTCCGGCGCGGCACATGATCGCTGTTTCGGGTCAAGACCTGCGGTGGAACAGCAGGTCTTGACCCGAAACAGCGATCTTCGGTCCGAACGGAGCGATCTTCACCGGCCCGGTCGGGCCGTCATTCGGTGCGCAGGCCCTCGGCGCGCATGAGGCGCCAGAGGACCGGCAGGCTCAGCGCGGTGACCAGCAGGATGACCGCTCCGGCCAGTGCGGACACCACGCCGATGCCGGTCCAGTCGATCGCCACCGGCGCGCCGATGATGCGCAACAGCACCGCGCCAAGGGCGAGGCCCGCGGCGCAGGCCAGGACCAGGCCGAGCACCACCGGCACCGCGGTCTGCCACAGGATCGCCCAGCTCATGGTGCGGCGACGGGTGCCGAACGCGACCAGCACGGCCAGCAGCCTGCGCCGGTCGCGCAGCTGCTCCAGCACGACCACGAGCAGGCTCGCGCCGATCAGCAGCAGGGTCACCGCGGCCCCGGCGTACAGGCCGCGCCGGATCTGGGCGAACTTGTTGTCGACGACGGTCGGGTTGAGTTCCCAGGTCGCGCCGAGCTGGTCGGCCTCCCACCGGGTGTTGGTCACCCGGTCGACCGCGTCGGTCGCGGCCGGGTCCACGGCGATCAGCGTCTGCAGCGACAACCCCGGCCGGCCGACGACTGCCGCGGGCAGGGCCGCGGGCGTGACCAGCACCCCGGCGGTCGTCCCGTTGACGGGGTCGGTCAGCGGCCGCGCCCGGCGTGCCCCGGCCGGGACCGTCCAGGGTTCGGCCAGGGACTCGTCACGGATCGTGACCGCGGTCCCGGGCGCGGGCGCCTGGAATTCCGCGTTGTCCACGACGAACGCGTCGCCGTCGGCGCAGTCGCCGATCTCGGCGAGCCGGCGCAGTTCCGCACAGTCGGCGAGGACCAGCGGCGCGCTCGGGATGTCGCCGTCCGGCTTGGGCGGCAGCTCCATGGTGAGGATGCTGCGGGAGCCGACCGACGTCACGCCCGGCGTGGCCGCGAACCGGGCGGTCACCGTGGCCGCGTCAGACCAGCCGTGGGGCAGGCCGACGGCTGCGTACACCTGGGCGCGGGTCGGGTCCTGGCCGCTGAAGCGCTGGTAGTTGGCCTCGACGGCGGCGAACATCATCTGCAGGCCGATCGCTCCCGCGACCGCGACGGCGACGCCGGTGACGGCGCGCGCCGACATGCTGCCGTCGAGCTGGAGCCGCCGGATCGCCAGCTGCCAGGCGACGGGGCCGCCGTGCAGACGCCGGACGACCGACTGCACGAGCCAGGGCAGCAGGGTGGCGACACCCAGCAGGATGAGACACACCCCGCCGATGACCTGCCATTCGCTGAAGCCCTCGCTCTCCTTGCTGACGCTGCCCATCAGCGGCAGCAGCAGGAGCACGCCGAGCACCGGCATGATCAGACGCCACCACAGCCTGCGCCGGGTGTCGCCGCCCCGGCGCACCACGCCCAGCGGTTCGATCATGACGCGGCGCAGGGACAGCACGGTGACCACGACCGCGGCCGTCGGCACGGCCAACGCGATCAGCGCGGCGAACACGGGATCGGGCTGGACGTCGGAGGGGAAGACACTGATGTCCATCAGCTCGATCGAACCGACGAACGACCGGCCGGCATAGAACATCAGCGCTCCGGTCGCGACACCGAGCAGGGCACTGAGCATGGCCTCACCCGCGGCGATGCGCCGGGCCATGCCGGTGTCCGCGCCGACGAGGCGTACGCCGGCCAGCCGCCGGTCGCGGCTGTCGCCGCCGAAGCGGATCGCCGACGCGACGAACATGGCGACCGGCAACAGCAGCACCACAAAGATGATCACGACGAGGAGCAGCAGCACCGGGTCCAGGCCCTCGGAGGTGTTCTCGTCGCCGAACGAGTTGCGGCGGCCCACCCCGCCGACGTCGTCGGCCAGGTCGTCCGCGCCGAGGTAGAAGGCCAGCTCCGCGGGGCCGAGCAGTCCTTCGTCGGCGATGACGGCGGTCGTCGGGTAGTGCAGCCGCTCGCGCAGCAGCGCTCCTTCCGGGGACAGCAGCAGCCTGGCCAGTGCCGGGGAGACGGCCATCTCACCCGGGCCCGGCAGCGCGGTCAGCCCCGGCGGCAGCGCCGGGTCGGCGCCTTCGGCCTGCACCAGCCGGCCGCGGATCGACTGGTCGCGGTACTGCATGTCGGTGAGTCCGACCAGCGTGCTCCGATCGGTGCGTTCGACCTGCATGCCGTAGTTCTGGTCGGCGCGGGCGGCGCCGCGGTCGCCGCGGGCCTGCATCATGTGCGGGATGCTGGCGGCGGCCAGCAGCATCGCCACGCCGAGGCCCACGCCGACGGCGGTCAGCGCGGCGCGAGCCAGCCCGGACCGGCCGCCTGACAGCGCCATGCGCGCCCCGAGCAGCAGTTCCCGTAGCCAGGACGGTGTCACGCGACACGCTCCAGGTCCAGCGAGGCGCCGTCACGGACCACGACCTCCCGGTCGGCGTACGCGGCGACGCGCGGCTCGTGCGTCACCAGCACCACGGCCGCGCCGGTGTCGCGGGCGGCCTGGCCGAGCAGCTGCATGACCCGCTCGCCGTTGAGGGAGTCCAGGGCGCCGGTGGGCTCGTCGGCGAAGACCACCTTGGGCTCGGTGACCAGGGCGCGGGCCACCGCGACACGCTGGCCCTGGCCGCCGGAGATCTGTCCGGGCAGCTTGCCCGCCACGTCCCCGACCTCAAGGCGGTCGAGCCACTCGCGGGAGCGGCGCTCGGCCTCCTTGCGGCGCACCCCGTCCAGCCGCAGCGGCAGCGCGACGTTCTCGACGCAGGTCAGTTCCGGCACGAGCTGGCCGAACTGGAAGACGAAGCCGAAGTCGCGGCGGCGCAGGGCGCTGCGCTCCACGTCCGACATCGCGGAGATCTCGCGGCCGGCGTACACGACGGTGCCGTCGTCGGGGCGCACGATGCCGGCCAGGCAGTGCAGCAGCGTCGACTTGCCGGAGCCCGAGGAGCCCATCACGGCGACGATCTCCCCGGCCCGGACGGTGAGGGAGGAGCCGCGCAGGGCGGGGGTGGTGCCGTACATCTTGAACAGGTCGGTGCCGACCAGCAGGGGCTCGGTCATGGGGTGGTTCTCCTTGCGGGGGTGGTCCAGGGTCACGGGCGCACGCGGGCGGCCAGCTCGTTGAGCCGGGCCGCGGTCAGTTCGAGCCAGCGCAGGTCGGCTTCGAGGTGGAACAGGGCGTGGTCGCAGATCAGCTGCTCGGCGAGGTCGCCGCCGGTCTTGCGGCGGGTCACCTCGCGCATCAGGCGCAGGTGCTCGGTGCGCTGCACGTCGAGGATCTCGTCGGCGGGGCGGCCGGTCATCAGCGCGAGGACGACCTTGGTGTACAGGACGCTCTGCAGGTAGGGCTCGGGCTTCTCAGGCTGGCTGAGCCACTCCTGCACGTCGGTGATCCCGGCGTCGGTGACCGCGTAGCGCTTGCGCTCGGGGCCCTCGCCCGGTTCGAGGCCGTCGACGACGACCAGGCCGTTCTTGAGCAGGCGGGACAGCGTGGCGTAGACCTGGCCGTGGTGCAGGGGGCGGCCGGGTGAGAAGCGCTCGTCGTAGGCGCGCTTGAGGTCGTACCCGTGTCGGGGCCGGCCTTCCAGCAGGCCGAGGAATGAGTGACCGATCGACATGCGGAGGACTGTACACCACGCGTATACATCGTGTGTATACGTGTCGTGCCTACCGCAGCGTACGTCACGGCTCGAGCGTTCGACCAGGTCAGCGCCAGGCAGGCGGCGTCAGCGGCGCAGCGCGTGCTCCAGTTGGGCCTTGGTCATCGAGGAGCGGCCCTTGATGTTGCGCCGCCGCGCCTCCTCGTACAGCTCGTCCCGGCTGAGCTCACCGGCCGCCGGTGCGGGCGGCATGGACAGCATCCGGCCGGACTTGATCTCCTTCTTGGCCCTGGCGCGCGCCCGCTTGGCCTCCATCGCCAGGATCTCCTCGGTGCCGGGCACCCGGCTGGCCTTGGCCTCCGCCTCGCCGACCTTGCGCTCCATGGTGCGCACCGACGAGGTGACGTGCTTGCGGCGGCGGTCGCGTTTCTCCTCCGGGTCCTGCGGCATGACGTTCCCCTTCCACGAGGCCACCGGCACGGCGCCGGGGCGAAGGCACTCACCTCGACCATCGTCGCGCGAACCCGGCCCGCCGCGGATCCGAACGGTCCACCTGACCTGGGACTACGTCGCCGGCGTCAACCGCCGGCCGCGCTCCACTCGGTCCACCGGGTGACGTCGACGGCCAGCACCGGACCCGGCGGCGGCTGGGCGACGTACTGCGGGTAGCGCTCGGCCAGCAGGGACAGGGCGGTCGTCGCCTCGGACTCATCGGCGGCCAGGATTCGGGCGGTGCCGTCGGCGCGGACCCACCACAGCGCCGACCAGTCGTCGGCGTAGTGGTCGGCGAGCAGGCACACCCGCGGATCCGCTGCGACGTTCGCCAGCCGGCGCAGGGCGAGGGTGCGTTTGGGCTTGCGGTCCACGGCGCTGTAGACGGTGTCCCCGGCCAGCGCGAAGACCACCGGCACCAGGTGCGGCGCGCCGGACGGGCCGACCGTCGCGAGCCGGGCGACCCGGGCGGACGCGAACCGCTGCCGGGCCGTGCTCATCCCTTGGTGTACGTGCCGATCGCGCGCTCCCAGTCGTCCAGCGCCCGCTGCACGACCGCCTCGGGACCGGACGGCAGCCAGTGCATGGCCCGGCGCACCCCGGCCTGGTCCAGTTGCGCCAGCACGCCCGGGTCGGCCGGCACGGACATGACCTGCACCTGGACCGGCCGTTCGGCACGGGCGCGCAGCTGCGCGATGCGGTCCAGCACGGCGGCGTCCTCGCCCCAGTTCGGCAGCCAGCCGTCGCCGAAGGCCAGCACCCGGTCCAGCACCGTCGGGCCGGTGCCGCCGACCAGGATCGGCGGGTGCGGCCACTGCGCGGGTTTCGGATACGACCAGATCCGGTCGAAGTTCACGTGCTCGCCCGCGTAGCTGGCCTCGTGCCGGGCCCAGATCTCCTTCATCGCCTCGACGCGCTCGGCCAGGATCGCCATGCGCACCTTCGGATCGGTGCCGTGGTTGCGCATCTCCTCGCGGTTCCAGCCGGCCCCGACCCCGAACTCGAACCGCCCGCCCGACAGGTGGTCGACGCTGGCCACGGCCTTCGCGGTGTGGATCGGGTCGCGCTGGATGATCAGGCAGATGCCGCTGCCCACGCGCAGCCGCGAGGTCGCGGCCACGGCAGCCGTCAGCGCGACGAACAGGTCGTAGCTGTGCCAGTACTTCGGCGGCATCTCACCGCCCGGGTAGGGGCTCTCCCGGCTGGCGGGGATGTGGCTGTGCTCGGCGAAGAACAGCGCGTTCTGACCGCGGTCCTCGACTAGCCGGGCCACCTCGCCCGGACTCATGCCGTCATGGGTCGGGAAGTATCCGACGCCGAACTCCATACCGTCCCCCGTCCGTGCAGCCGCCAGTCAGCATATGCACTTGTAACGGTCGTTAACCGGCATATCGGCGGTCACGAGTTGTGCAGGTCGTTCCGCTTCAGCCAGGTCGACGGCGGTCGTCGGCACGCTGCGCCAGGCGTCGGGCGGACTAACGTTCGATCATCTGCATCTGGGCTTCGGTGTGATGGCCGCCCTCCGCCGGGGTCAGCCCGTCCAGCACGGCGAGCTGCGCGGGGTCGAGTTCGACGGCGTCGGCGGCGGTGTTCTCCTCCACCCGGTCGACGCGCTTGGTGCCCGGGATGGGCACCACGTCGCCGCCCCTGGTCAGCAGCCAGGCGAGCGCGACCTGCGCCGGGGTCGCGCCGACCTGGTCCGCGACGGCCTGCACCTCGTCGGCGATGTGCAGGTTGCGGGCGAGGTTGGTGCGCACCGAAGCCGGACGCGACCCGTACGACCGGGCGCTGACCGACCTGATCGGCGAGCTGTCGACCCGCAGCGAACGGTTCCGCACCGCGTGGGCCGCGCACAACGTGCGCCAGCACCGCACCGGCGTCAAACGCCTGCACCACCCCGACGTCGGCGACCTGACCCTGGCCTACGAATCCCTCGAGGTGACCGCCGACGCGGGCCTGCGCCTCAACGCCTACACCGCCGAACCCGGCTCACGGTCCCAGGAAGCCCTGAACCTCCTCGCCAGCTGGACCGCCCCGTCGAACGCCGACCTTCACCAGGCATGAGGAGCCGATCATGGAACTGAAGCCGGTCGCGGCCACCGTCAAGACGCCAGCACAGAACTTCACCGGCGACGTCTACCTGACGCCCATCCACAGCGCCACCGCACCGTCGCACCTGACGGTCGCACTCGTCCGCTTCACTCCGGGCGCCCGCACCAACTGGCATGTCCATGCCGTGGGCCAGACGCTGCACGTCACCGAAGGCGTCGGACTCGTCGGCACTCGCGACGGCACCGTGCTGCGCATCCGCGCCGGTGACACGGTCGTCTGCCCGCCGGGCGAGGAACACTGGCACGGCGCGACCGCCGACACCTTCATGAGCCACCTCGCCATGCTGGAGACCCTGCCCGACGGCGGCGACCCCACCACCTGGCTCGAACCCGTCCCGGAGGAGCTGCACCGGAGCGCGGGTCGGCCCGGAGCCGGTGCTCCGACACCAGCCGACCGGCGCTTCAGTTGTCGGCGCGGTCTTCCGGCAGCGGCGGTGGCCGGCCGCCGACGATGATCGCCGCCGACGCCAGCGGGCCGGTGTCACGGCCGCCGACCAGCTCCCAGGAGCGGGCGATGCCGATGATCACCAAGGTCACCAGGGCGTATCCGATGAGGTCCAGCGGTGTGCCGTCGCCGGGCGCGCGCAGGACGGCGTATCCGCAGACGAGCTCGATGCCGAAGATGAGCAGCAGCAGGAGCATGAGTGCCAGCTGCCGGATGCCCTGCCACAGGTTCGGGCGGTCGGTGAGCATGGACCGGACCGCGGCGGCGACGAACAGCAGGCCCACCGCCCCCGCCACGATCGCGGGGTAGCCGATGTTCGTACCGGGAACGAGGGCGAACAGGGAGACCGCCAGGGCGTTGGTGAACGCGATGAGCGCGGCTCCGGCGCGGACCTGCCGGGTGAGCCGGTGCTTGGAGGTGTTGATCCGGGCCACCGAGATGGCGACGAACAGCAGTCCCGTCAGCGCCCCGGTGGTCCCGGCGAGCGCGGCCAGGAAGTCGCGGTACGCCCCGTCCACCATCCCGCCACTGTACTTTGGATCTTGAGCGCGCCGGGGCGAATCGACGCCTCGGCAAGCACCGATCATTTGGTCACATGCGTCCGGGCAGGGCGGCAGGTCGGGTCTCTGCCTAAGCGTCCGCGGGCAGGGTGGCCAGCCACTCCCCCGGGGTCAGCGAGGCCGGTGCGCGGCCCTCGCGGGCGAACAGGTTCGCCCAGCGTCGGGCGTTCTCGTTGTAGGGCGCGCTCAGCCCGTGCAGCCGTGCCACCAGCACGATCTCGCCGCTGAGATAGTCGGCTTCGATGTGTCCGGTGCCTCGGGCGAGGCTCTGCCAGGACGAGCCGCCGCCACGGGAGTCGGCGACGGCGGCCTTGAGGATGTCGGCACGGCGCTCGTCGTCCTCGTCCTCGGGCGTGTACGCGATCCCGGCCGCGTCGAGCACGGCCGCCGCCTCGGCCCGGATCCGGCCGACGATCTCCCGTACGCCCGCGGTCCGGCCGCACACCGCGTCGACGGCGTTGCCGACGTTGCGCAGCAGCTTGCCGTACTTCCAGCGCATGATGTCGGGGCGCGGCACGCTCTCGTACCCGGCCGCTCGGAACGCGGCCGCGATCGACTCTGCGGTCGCGTCGGTGCCGGACGGGAAGCGGCCGATGTCGAGCAGGCCGGGGACCGGGTGGCAGTCCGCGCGGACGATGCCGGGGGTCAGGTGCGTGGTGGGCGACATGACGCAGACGCCGTACACGTGCTCGAAGATCCGAAGGGCCTGCCGCTCGTTGTCGACGCCGTTCTGCAGACTGACGACCGGGGTGGCGGCCGGCGCGTACGCCGCGAGTTCGCGCAGCGCGGCCTCGGTGTCCTGGCCCTTCACGGCGAGCAGCACGACGTCGCCGTCCTGCCAGCCGATCTCGGCCGGGCCGGACACGGCCGGGATCGCCATGGTGCGCTCACCGCCGACGTCCTGCAGGGTCAACCCGTGCTCGCGCAGCGCGGCCAGATGGGCGCCGCGGGCGACGAGGACGACCTGCCGGCCGGACCGGTGGAGGCACGCGCCGAGCACGCCGCCGACCGCGCCGGCCCCGTAGACGATGAACCGCATCCGGCCAACCTACCCGGGCTGCGGCGGGGGCGGTGCTCCCGGCGGACGGTGGCCGCCGGAACGGGGCGTGCCCGGCGGCCACCGCGGCGCACACCGGCCGGGCTGGGGCCGGTGTGCGCCGTCAAGGGGGCGGGTCACTCCACCGGGTGGCCGCCGTCGCCGTCGACGATGATGTCCATCTCGCCGTTCTGGGTGAGGTCGACCATGGTCACGTCGGGCTGCCCGTCGCCGTCGGTGTCCGACTGGAACAGGTCGGCCTTGCCGTCGCCGTCGGTGTCGATGGCCCACAGGTCGGGCTGCCCGTCGCCGTTGGTGTCGAGGGCGAGGATCTCGTCGTGGCCGTCGCCGCGGGTCTGCACAGTCTCCGTCATGCCGGGCCCGATACCCGGGCGCGGCGCGGTTATGCCCGGTCACTGCCGCCAGTACGCGGTCACGCCGCCGGTGACGGGGGTGCGGTCCGCGCCGGGCGGTCCGAGCCGCACCAGCACCGGCCCGCGCGGGGCCGCGGACACACCCGATCTCATCCGGTACGCCACTTCGCGGGTGAGCAGTTCCGGCTGCCGGCGCTGTCTGGCGAGCAGTCCCAGGGTGACCCGCACCTGCAGGTCGGCGAAGGCCGCGCCCAGGCAGCGGCGCGCGCCTATGCCGTACGGGAAGAACTCGTGCGGGCGGGGGCCGGTCGCCGCGTCGAGCCAGCGCCGGGGTAGGAACACCTCGGGCTCGGGATAGGACTCCGGCCGGTGGTGCTCCACGATCGAGGCGGCCCACAGCATCGCCCCGCGCGGCACGGCGGCGGATCCGGCGATCTCCACGTCGCGCACCACCCGCCGGGGCAGCGATATCGGCACGGCGGGCAGCAGGCGCTGCGACTCCTTGACCACGGCGTCGAGCACGGTCTCGTCGGTCAGGTCCAGCCCGAGCGGTCCGGCCGTGCCGGACCCCGCGGGGCGGGCGATGATCGTGAGCAGTGCCCAGGTCAGCGTGAGCGCGGTGGTCTCGAACCCGGCCGAGAAGAAGGCGTGCAGCTCCCCTGCGATCTCCGAGGTGCTCAGGCGTTCGCCGTCCTCGCCGGTGGTGTTGCAGACGATGGACAGCGCGTCCCACCGTGGCGGTTCCTGCCGGCGCTGCTCGATCAGCTCGGCGAGCCGTTCGTAGGCGGCCGCGACCCGCCGCACCCAGCGCCCGTACGGGGTCCAGGCGGCATCGTGGCGGAACAGGATCACGGCCGGGTGGGTGATCGACGCGGTGAGGCTGAGGATCAGCGCGGCCAGTTCGCGGTTCTCGGCGCTGTCCGGCAGCCCGAGCATGCCCCGCAGCAGGTTCGTCATGGAGATCTCCAGGAACTCCGCGGCCATGTCGAACGGCTCGTCGCACGCGGCGGCGTCGGCGAACCTGCTGTGGTGGAAGGTATCGGCGAAGATCTCGCGGTAGTGGTCCATGGCGGACTTCTGGACCACGGGCATGAGCAGCCGCCGCCGGCGGCGGTGCTCGTCGCCGTTCGCGGTGATCACCGCGTCGAACATGCCGGAGAACGTTCGTCCCTTCGGCAGGTCGAACAGCTCCTCGCCGGCGCGGTGGAAGGTGTCGTTGTCGGTGAACACCTGACGCACCGCCTGCTCGCCGGTGACCAGCACGACGGAGCCGTGGCCACGGGTGACGGGGATGACAGGCTGGTCGTGGAACGGGGCCATCACCCGGGTGGCGTAGTCGGCGGAGGTCGCCATGAACTTCAGGTTGTTGACCAGCGGCACGCCCTTGGGCCCGGCGGCGTCCAGGCGCAGTGACATGTCGAACATGCGGGGTCTACGCTCCGTCATCTGCGCAGACTATGACGCCCTTCGATGACGCAGGCATCGTCGAACGGCTATATGGCGTGCGCTGATCGTCGCCTGGCGGTCGACCGCACCGGGCCGAATCGGCACGAAGTTCCTCATCCGCGCCACCACCTACCGGCGGGGGAAGGCGTCAACTGTATGGGGCGCTCGAACCGCTTCCGCGAACGTGACGACGGGGGTCGACATGATCATGAATGACAGGACCGTGCTGGTGATCGGGGCGAGCGGTCAGCAGGGCGGCGCGGCGGCCAGAGCGCTGCTGATACGCGGCTGGGACGTGCGGGCGCTGGTCCGCGATTCCGGCACGCCCACGGCGCAGCGGCTGCGGGCCACCGGAGCGCGGCTGGTGCCGGGTGACCTCGACGACCCCGGGTCGCTGACTGCCGCGATGAGCGGCGTGCACGGCGTGTTCCTCGCGCTGCCCGTGCTGAACGGGCCGCTGGTCACCGCCGAGGGCGTGGCGGCGGAGCAGCGGCGCGGGTTCTCCGTCGTCGAGCAGGCCGTCCGGACCGGGGTCGAGCACCTGGTCTACAGCTCGGTCTTCGGCGCGGACAGCGGCACCGACATCTCCTTCTACGACAGCAAGGCCGCCATCGAGAACCGCATCCGCACCCTGGGCGTGCCCGCGACGGTGCTGCGGCCGGTGACCTTCATGGAGACCTTCACCACGCTGACCCGACCCGCGATCGTGGCGCGTGAGGTGATCCTGCCGCTGGCCCTGCACCCGCAGACGCCGCTGCCGCTGATCGCGGCCCACGACATCGGCGAGTTCGCCGCCGTCGCCTTCGAACACCCGGACCGGTTGCGCGACACCGTCCTGGAGATCGCCGGCGACGTGCTCACCGGACCGGAGGCGGCCGCCGCCTTCGGTCGCGCGGCGGGCCTGCCCGGCCGGTTCGCCCGGCTGCCCGCCGAGAGCCTGCGCGCCTTCGACCCCGAGCTGGCCCGAATGTTCGCCTGGATCGACTCCCGCCCCGCGGTGCCGAAGCCTGCCGCTCTGTTCGACCTGCACCCGGACCTGATGACGCTGGAGACCTGGATCGGCACGACCACCGCCTGGCGCGGCGGCCACCTGCCCTTCGGTGGCTGGGTCGCCTGACCGGCTGCGACCGCACCGCTCCCACGCCGTATTCGCCCAGCTGATGGTGTTCCGCCTGTTTCCAGCGTTAGGTGTCAGCACCGATGTCGCCGCGACGTGGGCTTCCTAGACTTCGGCACGCCGATCAGTCACGTATGAGGGAGTGCAGATGAGACCGCGGTACGTTCGGCGGCCATGGCCGGGGCGTGAAGTCGCCGCATCCCCGCCAAGCGACCGCGGCCGCATGTCCACGCCGCGTCGGCTCGGCCCGCTGGCACTCGCTGCGGCCACCGTGCTGACGATGGCGCTCGGCGCCTGCTCCGACAATGCCCCGGCCGCGAAAAGTCCGCAGGTGCAGCTCACGCTCGGCCCTTCCGCCACACCCGGCGACGCACCGGCGTCCGCACAGGCCCAGACCGTCGCCCCGACGCAGCCGACCGTCAAGGCACCGCCCTCGACACCGACCGGGCCGACCATCACCAACCTGGCCGTGACCGGTATCCGGTGCGACGAGTTCACTGACGCCGGCGGCTGGATCGGCTACGTCGACGTCAAGTGGAGCATCGCCCGCGGTGACAACGTTCAGCTCTACGGCCCCAAGTCCACCGACTTCCTCGGCGGCTACGACGCTGGCGGCACTTCCGCCACCTTCCAGCTCGTCTGCGAGCCGAACACCTCGTTCGTGATCAGGGCCGTCCCGCAGAAGGGGTCGGCGTCAGGCACTCGCCGCGATTACCACGGCAGATGGCCCGACTCGCCGCGGACCACGGCGCTCACCGTGACCAGGGGCAGCTGTGTCGTCGGCCTCGGTGACATCACGGTGACATGGACCTCGAAGGGCGCCGGTGGCGTACGCATCCTCGTCAACGGCGCCACATTCCCCGACACCGCCAACGGCACCAGGAAACTGACGAACCAGACCTGCGGCGTGGGCAAGAGCTATCCGATTCGGGTGACCCCATACCGAGGCGAGGTCGCGGGCCGATACCTCGAAAAGCCGGTGACCTGGTAGCTGGAGCAGGCAATACGAGCCCATCCTCCGACCTCGACCACACTTGGACGCAGACCCGGGACGGAGCCGGGCTACCAGGCCGCCGCGCCGGAGAACGACGTCGGGTCAGGCCGGTAGCCGAGCGCCTGGCGGGCCGCGGTGATGTCGAGCGTCCGCTCCACGGCCAGATGGCTGATCGCATAACGGGTCAGCCGGGGCGGGCGCCGGGACCGGGCCAGCCGGTACAGCCCTTCGGCGGCTGTGGCCAGCGGCCACACCGCGGGCAGGGGCAGGTACACCGGCCGGGCGGCGACGCCGCGGGCGGCCAGGATGGCGCGCAGAGCGTCGTCGAGCACGACGGGTGCGGCGTCGGTGACGTTGAAGACGCCCCGCTCGACCGGACCGCATGCGGCGAGCGCGCAAGCCTGTGCCAGGTTGCCGACCGAGGTCAGGCTGATCGGCTGCCGCCCGTCGCCGACCGCGGGCAGCCACCGGCCGCGAACCGCGGACAGCACGCGGGGCAGCAGTGTGGTGTCGCCGGGACCGTAGATCGCGTGCGGTCGCAGCACGATCGCGGGTCGGTCCATGGCCGCGGCGAGCACGACCCGCTCGGCCGCCGCCTTGGACTCGCCGTAGGCGTTGAGGTACCGGCCCGCTGGGGCCTGCTCCTCGGTCGCCATGACCGTCGGCCGCCTCGGGTCGTACACGCTGGCGGTGCTGACGTGCACGAACCGCGCCTGCGGCCAGGTGGCCAGGGCGTGCCTCGTGCCGTCCACGTTGACGGCGAAGAACTCGCGGCGCGGTCCCCAGTCGGAGACGGTGCCCGCGCAGTGCACCACCGCGTCCACCGCGGGCGGGTCCGCCAGCGGACCCCCGGTCAGGTCCCATCGCCGGTAAGCGGCCGAGCCGAGGTGGCCGGGCGCGGGCGAAGGGCGGCGGCCGAAGCCGACGACGTCGTGGCCCGCTCCGGTCAGCGCCCGGCACACCGCGCCGCCGACGAAGCCGGACGCGCCGGTGACCGCGATCCTCACCGGCTCGCCGGGTTCACCAGGTCGCGCAGCGCCGCCCGGTCGACCTTCCGGCCGCGGCCGGAACGGGGCAGGCGCGGCAGCACGACGACGGTGTCGGGCAGCGCGTCGTGGTCGATGATCCCGGGCAGTTCACGCCGCAGCCGGGCGGGCAGCGCGGCCGACTCGGCCGGGTCCGCGGCGACGACGGCGAGCACCACCCGCTCGTCGCCGTGTTCCGGGTCGGGCACCCCGACGTACGCGGCCTCCGCGACGCCGGGCAGCGCGGTGACCGCGGGTTCGTAGAGTCCGGGATAGAGGTTGAACGAGCCCCGGATCAGCATGTCCTTCTTGCGGCCGAGCAGCACCAGGCGGCCCGACGCGTCGAGGCGGGCGAGGTCGCCGGTGGGCAGCCAGGGCGACGGCGGCTCGCCGAGGTAGCCGGGGCTGCGGTTCGGCCCGGCCAGCAGCAGCTCGCCGTCGGCGGCGACGCTGACCCGTACCCCGGGCAGCGGCTCCCCGAGCAGGTCGCCGGTTTCCCCGCCCGCCACGTGGGCGATCTTGTCGGCTGCGGTGGCCACCGCGACGGGCAGCATCTCGGTCATCGCGTACACCGACAGCACCTCGGCGTGCGGGGCGGCCGCGACGGCCCGGCGCAGCACCCCGGCGGGCGCGGGCGCGGAGCCCAGCAGGATGTGCCGCAGGCTCGGCGGCAGCGGGCCGGTGGCCGCGTCGAGGACCTCGGCCAGCCGCACCGGCACGCAGTAGGTGTGGGTGGCCTGCCGCTGCCGCAGGTGCTCGCCGAACAGGGCCGCCGAGCCGGTCAGCGGCGGCAGCGACCAGCGCGCGCCCGAGGCGAGCGTCGGCAGGCCGAGCATCAGCTGGTCGGTGTGCACGACGTCGCCGGGGCCGAGTGGCACCCGCTCGCGCAGCAGCCCGAGCGCCGCAGACAGCGACGCCCCGGTGTGCACCACGGCCCGCGGGTGGGCGGTCGTGCCGGAGGTGAAGATCACCGCGGCCGGGGCGTCCGGGTCGGTGAACGAGTCCGGCTCGGCGGGCAACGTCGTGAGCAGGCCGTTCAGTGACAGCGCGCCCGCGGGCACGCCGGGCAGCCGGCGTCCGGTATAGACGTGGCGGGCCACGTCCAGCGCGGACAGGTTCGGCAGCAGCAGACCCCGGCGGCGGGCGTACGCCCGGACCGGGGCCAGCCGGCTCGCCGCGTACAGCAGGGACTCGGCGGCCGACCAGCGCGGGCGGGCCAGCCGCATGCGGGCGGTGAACATCTCCGGCCCCGCCCCCGGGTCGGCGAAGATCACGCAGCCCCCGGCGGCGACCACGGCGATGGCCAGCACCAGCGACTCCGGCGACGGGCGCACCGAGAACAGCACCCCGTCGCCGGGGCGCAGCCCGTTCTCGCGCAGCCCGTGGCGCACCGAGAGCACCTGCCGCCGCAGCTCGCCGTAGCTCAGCTCCGCGCCGTCCCCGGCGACCAGGGCCACCGCCGACGGGGTCCGCGACGCCTGCGACAGCACCTTCTCCACCAGGCTCACCGGCCCACCACCAGCTCCCGGTAGGTCGGGATCAGCACGCCGCGTGCGGCTGACCGGCGCAGGATGCGCAGCGGCGCGGCCGCCAGCACGGTGCGGGCCACCGCCCGGATCTCGGCCATCGCGAGGGGGTAGCCGATGCAGAAGTGCGGGCCCGCGCCGAACCACAGCCGCCGCAGTTCGGGCGGGTGCGGCCGGTCCAGGTCGAACGGCCCGTACGCCTGGCAGCAGTTGTGCGTGGCGAGCAGCACCCGGTCCCCGGGCCGGACCGCCACCGCGCCGATCGCGGCCTCGGCGTGCACGCTGCGCAGCATCACCGGGGTCGGCGTGCTCACCCGCATCGCCTCGTCGACGGCGGGGTCCAGCAGCGTCGGGTCGGCGGCGACCCGGTCCAGCTCGCCGAAGTCGTGCAGCAGCGCGATCAGGCGGGGCACCAGCGTCGCCACGGTCTCGGTGCCGGTGAGGAAGAACGCGCCCGCCGCGCCGCGCGCCTCGGCCTCGGAGATGCCCAGCGCCCGCATCCGACCCATGACGGTGGCTTCGTCCCCGGCCCGGTAGGCGCGTGCCGCGACGTCGCCGACCGGTGCCAGGACCTCGCGGGCGCGGCGCGCCTGCGCCGGGGAAAGGATGCGGGTGCGCAGGGTCACCATGGACACGATCTGCTCGCCCCGGTGGAACATCTGCCGGTGGTCGTCCTCCGACCCGGACTCCAGCCCGACGACGGCGCAGATCACCGCGCCCGCCATCACCCGCATCGTGTCGACCAGGTCCACCGGCTCGCCGCGGCCGAGCCGGCCGGACAGCGCCGCCAGCGGCCCGGCCAGCACCTGCGCGCACAGCCGGTCGGCGTAGCCCGGGGTGAACAGCTCGGCGAGCCTGCCGCGCAGGGCCCGGTGCGCCGGGCCTTCCATGTTGAGCAGCACCGACGGGCCGAGGATCGGGGTCCACAGGTCGCCGGACGACCCCGGACCGTCCTTGCGAAACGTCTCGCCGTCCAGGAGCACCTGCCGGGCCAGGCCCGCGTCGTTGACCACCACGCCCAGGCCCGGCACCCGCACCACCGGCCCGCGCCGGGCCAGCAACCGCAGCAGCGGGTACGCGAACGGGTGCGCGCGCCGGTAGAGCCGGCGCTCCCAGGTGCCCGGGTTCACCGGATGTCCACCCGGTCCGGGGTGTAGCGGTGGTCGGCGTACCACGCCAGGGTGCCGATCAGGCCGTACGCGCGCAGCCGCCGGACGGAGCCGTGCACCAGCACGTCGCGGCGCAGGCCGTAGTCGCGGGTCAGCCGCCGCACCCGGTTGACCAGCGCCCGGTCCTCATGGACGTCCTCGATGCGGGTGCGTGGGAAGCCGCCCGCCGCCTCGTAGAGCTCGGCGGTGATGGCCAGATTGCAGCCGGGCATCATCACGTACGGGCCGACGTACGCCGGATCGCGGTTGCCAGGCCGGAAACGGCCGAACGCCGCCGCGGTCGACACCACCGCGGGCAGCAGACGGCGCTCCCACCAGCGCAGCCGGAACTCGTCGGCGCGGGGACGCAGCGGGCCGCTGAGCATCCGCAGCCCGGCGTCGAAGCCGCGGCGCACCGCGGCGATCCAGCCGGGCGCGGGCAGGCAGTCGGCGTCGGTCCGGGCCAGCAGCGTCGCACCGTGGGCGATGGCGTACCGCATGCCGGTGTCCGCCGCCGCCCCGGTGCCCTTCACCGGCTCGGTGATCACGTGCAGGTCGAGGCGGTCGGCGAACCCGGCGGCGATCGACGCGGTCGCGTCGGTGCTGGCGTTGTCGACCACGACCACCGTGAACGCGGTATCGGTCTGCTCGGTCAGCCGGTGCAGCGTCGCCCCGATCGAGCGCTGCTCGTCGTACGCCGGGATGACGACCCACAACCGGTGGCCCATCACAGCTCCGCGAACATCACGCCGAGGCTGACGCCGCCGGCCAGCCCGATCAGCGCGACCCGGTCGCCGGGCCCGCAGCGTCCGTCCTGGATCGCCGTGGCCAGCTGCAGCGGCAGCGTGACGCTGGCCAGGTTGCCGTGCTCGGGCAGGGTGACGACGAGCCGGTCGGCCGGGATGCCCAGCCCGGCCCGCAGCTGCTCCAGGTAGGGCAGCGCGACCTGGTGCACGCACACGACGGCGAAGTCGTCCCAGCTCAGGCCGGTGTCGCCGAGCGCCTCCAGGAACAGCCGGGCGCCGTTGCGCACGAACACGTCCCGCAGCCGCCGCCCGTCGCCGCTGAAGAACGTCGCGTCGGGATCACGCGGGTGCATGGTGCCGCCGGCGGGCAGGGTGCCGACGTCCCAGGCGGTGGAGTCGGCGGCGAAGCGCCGGTGGAACACCCCGGCCGAGGTGGCCGGTTCCAGCAGCATCGCCGCCCCGCCGTCGGACAGCGTGTACCCGGCGAACGCGTCGATGAACTGGGCGCGGTCGCGCACCTGCCAGCGGATCGCCCGGGACGGCACCTCGCCGGAGCAGACCAGCACCCGGCGGTGCTGCCCGGTGACGATCAGCGCCTCGGCGAGCTGCACCGCGTTGAGGAAGCTGTTGCAGGCGTTCTTCACGTCGAACACCGGGCAGCTCGCGCCGAGCTTGGCGGCCACGATGTGCGCGGTGGCGGGCTCGATCAGGTCCTGCGAGGCCGACCCGAAGATGATCAGGTCCACGTCGGACGCGGCCAGGCCGTGCCCGGCCAGCAGCTTCTCCGCGGCCGCCACGGCCAGGTCGGAAGCCTGCACGTCGTCGGCGGCGTAGTGCCGGTGCCGGATGCCGGTCAGCCGCTCCACGATCGTGGGATGCGGGACGAACCCCTGGCTGTGCTCGGCGATCCGGCGCTCCACCTGTGCGCTGCTGACGCGCACCGGCGGCAGGTGCGCCTCCACCCCGACGATCCTGGCTCTCATCCCACCTCCAACACGGCCGGAGCGCCCGAGGGCGTCCCGGCATGGCCTACCATCTGAGCACGGTAGTCGGAGGGTGAAAATGCTTCAGGGTCTGGTGACCGATCACGCACAGGCCCGCAGGCACGAGGCCCGGCTGCTGCGGGCGGGCAACCCGGCGCTGTGGACCCTGCTCACCGTGGGCCGCGTGCTCGGCCCGATGGTGCGGCTGCCCCGGCTCGGCTGGGTGGTGACCGATCCCGTGCTGTCCCGGCGCATCCTCAACGACCCCGCGTTCAGCATGGTCGGCGAGGGCGGCGTCGGCGACCTGTGGGGCCAGCTGTTCGGGGCCGAGTTCGCGTCGTTCTTCGCCGGGGCGCGCCACGCCGAGCTGCGCTCGCTGGCCCGGGACATGTTCACCGAGGACAGCGCCCGGCTTCTGGTCGACCGGGTGCAGGGCCCGCATCACGCGCGGCTGCGCGCCCGGCTGGCGGCCGGCGAGGAGGTGGACCTCGCCGCGGTGGTCCGCACGACGTCGGCGTACACCGTCGCCGACCTGCTCGGGGTGGCCGTGTCCGATGACGACGCGGCGCTGGCGCTGTTCGCGTCCGCGGAGCGGCTGGCCGCGCTGGCGCTGGGCACGCAGGCGTCCACGGCGCTCGCGCCGGAGGTGCTCGCGAAGGCGGGCGGGCTGGTCGAGGCGATCACCGGCGGCGTCGAGCAGGCGTACCGCACCGGCGGGCCGGACACCATCCTGGGCCGCTGCCGCGACCTCGATCTCGGGCTTGACCTGGCGAAGGGGCTGACCACGCTGCTGGTGATCGCGGGCACCGAGACCGGCGCGTCGTCGCTGACCCGCACCGTGGCGCTGCTGCACGACACCGGCCAGCAGCACCGGCTGCTGGCCGATCCGGAGCTGACGGCCAACGCGGTGCGGGAGGGGCTGCGGGTCACCACGCCCGCGCCGGTGATCGGGCGGCACATCGCCCGCGACACCGAGATCGACGGGCGCAGGCTGCGCCGGGACGGCCGGGTGATGATGCTGACCTACGTGGCCGACAACAAGGCGGGTCCGTTCGACATCACCCGCGCGTACGTGCCGGAGACCCGGCAGCTGTGGTTCGGCGCGGGCCGGCACCTGTGCCTCGGCGCGGCGGTGGCCCGGGTGCAGCTGACCCGGCTGCTGGAGACGCTCACCGCCGACGGGCGGCCGTGGCAGGTGGTGTCCCGGGCCCCGGCCCGGCGGGTGCTGGTGCCGACATACGAGTCGCTGCGCATCCGGACCGCGGCGGCCTGAACCGGCGAAACCTTTTCGTATCCTGCGCCGTCGGCAGTGGACTTTTCACTGCCGACGGCGCTGTCGTTGCGGCGCTGCCGGGGAGCAGGGCGTGCGTGCCGTTGCCGAAAAGGTTTTCGTCCGTCATCGTGGCAGCTGTCGATGCACCGGTACCCCGGCGAGAGGAGCACGGACCCGACCTCAGCGAACAGCGGTGGCGGGCACCCGCCACCACCGAACAGCCCTGAACAGGTGAGGCACCGACCAGCCCCGCGGTGACCGGGTAGGCACGGCTCCCCCAACGGCGCGTCCCGCCGGCCGGGGAGACGGCGTGCGCCGCGGCGGCCCATGGCGGCGCCTCGCCGAGCCGCCCCTACCCGGAGGACGCGAACATGACCCGCTCCCGACTACTGTCCCTGCTCATCGTGCCCGCTGTCGTGGCCGCGACGCTGCTGGTCCCGCAGCCCGCCGCCGCGATCGTCACCTTCAGCTCGACCGCCGTCAATCAGAACGGCGGCAACTGCGCAGCCCTGCCGGGCGGCGACACCGCCAACCTGGTGCAGCTCACCCAGCAGGTCTGCAACTCCGCCACGTACCAGCGGTTCACCTTCACGCCGGTGTCGGGCACCACGGACACCTACACCGTCGCGACGTCGACCTCGGGCAAGTGCGTCGACGTCAACGGCGCGTCCACGGCGGACAACGCCACGATCATCCAGTGGCCCTGCCACAGCAACGCCAACCAGCGCTGGCGGCTGGCCCCGGTGACGGTCAGCGGCACCGACAAGACCTTCAACGTGGTCTCGGTCGGCTCCGGCAAGTGCATCGTGCCCAGCGGCGGCTCGTCGGCGGCGAACACCGGCCTCGTCCAACTGCCGTGCAGCACCGCGACGAGCCGGGTGTGGCGCCTGCCGTCGTACGTCACCGACAGCACCGGCGTCACGGTCACCAACCCCGGCAGCCGCTCCACCGCCGTGAACACCGCCACCTCGCTCGCCCTGCAGGCCTCAGGCGGCTCCGGCGGCTACACCTGGACGGCGACCGGCCTGCCGGCCGGGTTGAGCATCAACGGCTCGACCGGCGTGATCAGCGGCACCCCGACCACCGTCGCGTCGTACTCCGTCACCGCCACCGCGACCAGCGGCGGCGTCAGCGGCAGCGCGACCTTCAGCTGGACGGTCACGTCGGGCGGCAGCACGAACACGTTCACCAACCCGATCAAGGCGCAGGGTCCGGACCCGTGGCTGCAGTACTACAACGGCTACTACTACCTGGCCACCACCACCTGGAACCGCACCATCACCATGCGCCGGGCCACCACCATGCGCGGCCTGGCCACCGCCACCGACCAGGTGCTGTTCAACCTGACCAACCCCAACGGCGCGGGCACCATGTGGGCGCCCGAGTTCCACCTGCTCAACGGCCCGAACGGGCTGCGCTGGTACTTCTACTACACCGCCGGTCAGGAGCCCTACAACCTGGGCACCCAGCGCATCCACGTGCTGGAGAGCGCGGGGACCGACCCGATGGGCCCGTACAGCTTCAAGGCCGACCTGCTCGACCCGACGGCCAACAACACCTGGGAGCTGGACCCGGGCATCCTGCAGCTCAACGGCCAGCTGTACCTGCTCGGCACGTTCTACAACGGCTCCCAGCCGCTGTTCATCCGGCCGCTGAGCAACCCGTGGACCGCCAGCGGCACCCGCCGCATCCTGACCACCCCGACGCTGAGCTGGGAGACGGTCGGCGGGGCGGTCGCCGAGGGCGGTGAAGTCCTGCAGCGCAACGGCAGGACGTTCATCATCTACTCGGCCAGCCACTGCTCGACCCCGGACTACAAGCTGGGCATGCTCACCTACAACGGCACCGGCGACCCGCTGCTGTCGTCGTCGTGGACGAAGTCGCCCAACCCGGTGTTCCAGCGCTCCAACGCCAACAGCGTGTACGGGCCGGGCCACAACGGCTTCTTCAAGTCGCCCGACGGCACCGAGGACTGGATCGTGTACCACGCGAACAGCTCGACCAGCGGCGGCTGCGACATGAACCGCTCCACCCGCGTCCAGAAGATCACCTGGAACGCCGACGGCACCCCCAACCTCGGCGTGCCGGTCGCGACCGGCGTCACCCTGACGGCGCCCTCGGGAGAGCCGGCCTCGTGACCGACGCCGCCCGCCGCCACCGCGCAACGGTGGCGGCGGGCGGCCGTGCCCACCCACAAGAACCGTCCGGTACTGGAATGAATGAGCGGTTCACCGTGTGATGTCCGCTTGCAGCGGCTAACCTCGCCGCATGCCTCCCGCCAAGGTCACCGTGGCCGAGATCACCGGCCCCCGCACGGACCGGTGTCCCGTGCGCCCTGAGCGGCCGCGGGCGAGCCGCGCCAGTGGCCCGGACCTCCTGGTCGGCAACGCATCCGCACCCAGCTCCGGTGTACCGTGAGGCCCTCGTGCGGCCGCCGCCCCGCCCGGACGGCGTCGAGCCGCCAACGGGCGGCGCGCCGATCTTCAAGAGGTTCACGATTCAGTACGGCGCGGAGGGCTACACTCTCGCCCGCACGTGGTGGTGGGCCGCGTGCGTCGGCGGGAGTGGGATCCAGCTCGTCCCCGCTTCCTGCCGCACCGCCGCGACGGGGCGCGGCGGGTGCTCGCGCACCTCCCCCACCAGGGAATCTCCGAGCCGTAAATAGGTCCGGTGAGGGACGGAAAATGACCCTCGCAGCCGCGAACCGAAACGACGGCCCCGGCGTTGAACCTGCAACACCCCGCCGCTGCCGAGATGTGATGCGGAACAACATCGGCGGGACTGGAATAGGCACCACAGTGACGGTGTTCCAACGGTGCGTCACGAGGGGGGAGAAGACCATGGCAATCACCGACTACGACACGCCCCGTACGCCCGCCGTCGAGGAAGACAGCCTCGAGGAACTGCGGGCCCGGCGGGATGCGCCCAACGCTTCGGCGGTGGACGTCGAGGAGAGCGAGTCCTACGACCTGCCCGGCGGCGAACAGCTCGACGAGGAGCTGACGGTGCCGGTCGTGGCACAGCAGGCGGACGAGTTCCGCTGCACGAAGTGCTTCCTGGTCCGCCACCGCAACCAGCGGGCGGCGGCAGGCAAGGACGTGTGCGTCGAATGTGCCTGACGTAGCACGGGCGGCGGTCGCGGCCCGGGAGCGCGAGCGTTCAGCTCTGCGCGGCCCGGGCGGCCCCCGCCGCCGTCGTGTGCCCTAGGCGGGCAGTTCGGGGCCCGAGATCTTGTCCAGCACCCAGCCGACGACGACCCCGAACATGATCGCCAAGCCGGCGGGCAGGGTGAAGGCCAGCCAGCTGGGCACGTCGGCCAGGCGCAGCGCGAAGTCGACCAGCACCAGCAGCACGACGGCCAGCAGCGTGCCGGCCACCCCGCCTCGGTACGTGAACGCGCTGACGCCGCCGAGCAGCACCGCGGCCACCGCGACCAGCATGCGGTCACCGGAGACGACGAAGGCCCCGCCGAGCTGACCGGCCAGGGCGATGCCGCTGAGCGCGGCCAGCAGGCCGGACCCGGCGAACCCGAGCACCGCGCCGAGCAGCCGCTTGCCCTGGAAGCGCGGGACAGCGCCGTCGGATCGGGCCGCGGTGAGCGCGCGGCGCACCCCCGGGCTGAGGAAGACGGCTCCGCCGGCCAGTGTCCCGAGCACGAACACCGCCGCCCAGACCCATACCGCCCAGTCGGCGGCCGGGCCGTCGGGCAGCGGAAGACCACGCGAGTCGGCCAGCCCCAGCGCGACGGCCTGGGCGACGCTGAGCCCGCCCAGCGACACCGCCCAGGCGGGAGCCGAGGTGAGACCGGTGAGCACCCCGAGGATGAGGCAGAACAGCACGACGATCACGACCGCGGTGGCCCCGGCGAGCAGGCCCGGCCAGTTCTCCTGGGCGAGCTTGGCGTAGACGACCCCGGCCAGCATCCCCAGTGCCCCGACCGCGAGGTTCGGGTTGCCGGTACGCAGAGACAGGGCGAAGCCGCTGGCGAGCAGGCCCGTCGTGGCGACCGCCATCCACAGGCCGCGGCCGAAGGCGTCGCCGTCGCTCTGCGCGCCGACGATGACGGCTGCCACGGCGACCAGCACGAACAGGATCGCTTCCCAGCCGAGGTGCGCGAACAGGGCCGCGGCGCGGCGGGGCTGTCGTGGGGGCAGATCGGGGCCCGTCACGGGCGGAGCCATGGTCACCATGTCCGGACCTCCAATGATCGTCGCGAATGGACAGCAGTCCACTATAGATCCGGTCGGTCGGCGTGTCATCGTTCCGACGGCCGCCGTCCGCCGCCACCCGATCGATCCCCCGTCAGGCCGCACGGCGCGGCGTCGTCACGTGGACCGCCGCATGATGATCGGCTAGGCTGGGCCGCGGAGCGCCGGGAAGTCTGGTCGGCACGGTATTCGTCGACGGCCAGAACAGGAGTCCCGCCCATGCGCGCGTCCGATCTGGTGGTGCCCTGGCCCACCGTCAAACTGTCCACACCCGCGATGGACACCATCCACATCCTGGCCGAGGCCGACCTGCCGGGCCTGATCGTGGTCGACGAGGCCGGTGCGCCGTTCGCGGTGCTGCCCGCCACGCAGGTGCTGCGCCTGGCGGTGCCGTCGTACTTCCAGGACGATCCGAACCTGACCCACCTGGTCGACGAGGCCGCCGCCGATGTGTTCGTCCGCGAGCTGGGCGGCCGTACGGTGCGCGAGCTGCTTCCGCCGCAGCCGCACGAGCTGCCCGTGGTGGAGCCGGACGCGACCGCCTTGGAGCTCGCCTCGTTGATGGCGCGCACCCGCAGCCCGCTGGTCGCCGTGGTCGACGGCGGCCGGCTGCTCGGCGCGGTGACGCTGCACGGCCTGCTCGACCGGGTCGTGCCGCAATGAGCGTCCAGGCGTGGCTCGCGGTGGCGGTGTTCGTGACCGCCTACGTGTTCATCGCGACCGAGTGGGTGCACCGGGTCGCGGCCGCGCTCGGCGGGGCGGTGGTGATGCTGCTGATCGGCGCGACGGATGCCGAGCATGCCTTCTTCTCCGAGGAGGCGGGCATCGACTGGAACGTCATCATGCTGCTCATCGGCATGATGCTGATCGTGGCGGTGCTGCGGCGCACAGGGCTGTTCGAGTATCTGGCGATCTGGGCGGTCAAACGCGCCCGCGGGCGGCCGTACCCGGTGATGGTCCTGCTCGTGGTCCTGACCGCGGTCGCGTCCGCGGGGCTGGACAACGTCACGACCGTGCTGCTGGTGGCGCCGGTGACGCTGTTCATCTGCGACCGGCTCGGCCTGCCCGCCGCGCCGTTCCTGATCGCGGAGGTGATGGCGTCCAACATCGGCGGCACCGCCACGCTGATCGGCGACCCGCCCAACATCATCATCGCGAGCCGGTCCGGTCTGACCTTCAACGACTTCCTGAACGTGCTCGCTCCGATCGTCGTGGTGCTGCTGATCGTGTTCCTGGGGCTGTGCCGGTGGCTGTTCCGGGACGCGTTCCGCTCCGACAGCGCCAAGGTCGCCGCGGTGATGGCGATGCGGGAGCGCGACGCGATCCGCAACCCGCGCCTGCTGGCGGTCAGCCTGGTCTTCCTCACCGCGGTGCTGGCCGCGTTCGTGCTGCACTCGGTGCTGCACCTGGAGCCGGCAGTGGTCGCGATCGTCGGCGGGCTGCTGCTGCTGG
The DNA here is from genome assembly GCF_009720385.1 of Catellatospora vulcania. GTDB lineage: Bacteria > Actinomycetota > Actinomycetes > Mycobacteriales > Micromonosporaceae > Catellatospora > Catellatospora vulcania. The sequence continues at coordinate 240,620 of NZ_ML769304.1, forward strand.
CCGCGTCCCGGCTCGACCCGGACGAGATCGCCAGGGACGTCGAGTGGCACACACTGATCTTCTTCGCGGGGCTGTTCATCATGGTCGGCGCGCTGGTCAACACTGGGGTCATCGCGAGCATCTCGGCGGCTGCCGTCGACGCCGTCGAGGGCCGGCTGTGGGGTGCGACGATGCTGCTGCTGTGGGCGTCTGCGGCGCTGTCGGCGATCGTGGACAACATCCCGTACGTCGCCACGATGAGCCCGATCGTGGCCGACCTGGTGAAGGCCGACGGGACGCCGCAGGGCAACGTGCTGTGGTGGGCCCTGGCCCTGGGCGCGGACCTGGGCGGCAACGCCACCGCGATCGGCGCGTCGGCCAACGTCGTCGTGCTCGGCATCGCCGAACGCGCGGGCAAGCCCATCTCGTTCTGGCAGTTCACCAAGTACGGCCTGATCGTCACCGTGATCACCGTGGCGATCTGCGTACCGTACCTGTACCTGCGCTTCTTCTGACCATGCACCGGTGGAGCGCCCGCGAGCGGCCGCTCCACCGGTCGGGCGGGTCAGCCGAGCGGCTGGACCGTGGCCGAGGTCAGGCTGGTGTAGAAGCAGCCGGTGGTCGGCAGGCTGGTCGCGGCGGGTGGCGTCACACCGTCGTACAGCGCCAGCAGGAAGTTCTGCGGGCACCGGCGGGTGGTGCCGGTACGGATGCCGAAGTGCAGGTGCGGGCCGGTCGAGTTGCCGGTGTTGCCGGTGAGCCCGAGCTGCTGTCCGGTGGTGACGGTGGCCCCGTTGGCCACCGACCAGGCGGAGAAGTGGCAGTACGTGTAGACGTTGCCGTCGGCTCCGGTCAGGTTGATGCCGCGGCCGCACGAGCTGTCGTCGATGACCACCACCGTGCCGCTGCGCACGGCGTACGCCGGCGTGCCCGTGCCGACCGGCAGGTCGATCGCCGGGTAGTCGTGGTGCGGGTCGTCGTACTCGCTGCGCGGCAGGGCGCTCTTGGCCAGCGGCAGGGAGAACGCCGGTGCGCCGGTGGTGGACGTGAGGCGGACGGCGTCGGCGACGACGTAGCCGGCGCCGTTGGTCCACCGGCTCACCCCGACCACGCTGCGCGTGCCCGCGGCCAGGTTGAAGGTGCCGAGGCTGACCCAGCGGCCGCCGTTGGCGCGCTGGTTCACCACGATCGTCTGGTTGCCGCCGCTGGCCGCCACGACGAACGGGGTGGCGTTGTTGTAGCCGGCGTCGGCCGGATACCAGACCTCGACCGTGTGCGGGCCGGCGGCCGCGATCGTGGCGGTGAACCAGGCCGCGTCGCTGGCCGTGGTGTCCGGGCTGGCGAAGCGGTAGTCGGCGCCGTAGCGCTGCGCGGACCAGGCCGAGGTGCCCCAGTTGGCGCTGGCGGTGAAACCGCCGGCGGTGGCGTTGTCCACGATGGTCGTCGCCGCCGAGGCCGGCGCGGCGGGGCCGAGCACGACGAGGGTGGCGGTGGCGAGCCCGGCGACGGCAGCGCGCAGGGCGAGGGGAAGTCTCACTATCTCTCCGTCAGGGGTGTTGAGGAATGAGAGTGAAACTATTCAACCAATATCAATGAACCAGCGAAAGACTTCTACATAGATCGTCTTGAAAGCATGAGCGCCCTGTCCCCGCGCCTCCCGGATGGTGGCGGCGCAGGGACAGGGCGCGGCCTCTCACAGCGCCGGATACAGTGGGTGCGCAGCCGTCAGCGCGGCGACCCTGGCCCGCAGGGCGGCGGCAGCGTCGTCGTCGAAGGACGGCAGCAGCGCCTGCGCGACGATGTCGGCGACCTCCGTGAAGTCCGCCTCGGCGAACCCGCGCGCGGCCAGCGCGGCCGTGCCGACCCGCAGCCCCGAGGTGACCATCGGCGGGCGAGGGTCGCCCGGCACGGCGTTGCGGTTGACGGTGATGCCGATGCCGTGCAGCCGGTCCTCGGCCTGTCGCCCGTCCAGCTCGGACGCCCGCAGGTCCACCAGGACCAGGTGCACGTCCGTGCCGCCGGTCAGCACGGACACCCCGGCCGCGGCGACGTCGGGCGCGGACAGCCGCTCGGCGAGCAGGCGCGCGCCGTCGAGGGTCCGCCGCTGCCGCTGCGCGAACTCCGGCGTCGCGGCCATCTTGAAGCCGACCGCCTTCGCGGCGATGACGTGCTCCAGCGGGCCGCCCTGCTGACCCGGGAACACCGCGCTGTTCACCTTCTTGGCGACGTCCTCGTGGTCGGTGAGGATCACTCCCCCGCGCGGCCCGCCCAGGGTCTTGTGCGTCGTGGTGGTGACCACGTCGGCGTGCGGCACCGGGTTCGGGTGCAGGCCCGCGGCGACCAGCCCCGCGAAGTGCGCCATGTCCACCATCAGCCGCGCGCCGACCAGATCGGCGATCTTGCGGAAGGCGGCGAAGTCCAGCTGCCGGGGGTACGCCGACCAGCCCGCGATGATCAGCGCGGGCCGGTGTGCCAGGGCCAGCCGCTCCACCTCGGCGAGGTCGACCCGGCCGTCGTCGGCGGACACGTGGTAGGCCACCGCCTGGTACAGCCGCCCGGAGAAGTTGATCCGCATGCCGTGGGTGAGGTGGCCGCCGTGCGCCAGGTCCAGGCCGAGGATCGTGTCGCCGGGCTCGATCAGCGCCATCATCGCCGCCGCGTTGGCCTGCGCGCCCGAGTGCGGCTGCACGTTGGCGTACCCCGCGCCGAACAGCGCCTTCACCCGGTCGATCGCGAGCTGCTCCACCACGTCGACGTGCTGGCACCCGCCGTAGTAGCGCCGCCCCGGGTAACCCTCGGCGTACTTGTTGGTCAGCACCGAGCCCTGCGCCTGCAGCACGGCCAGCGGCGCGAAGTTCTCGCTCGCGATCATCTCCAGGGTGTCGCGCTGGCGGCCCAGCTCGGCGCGCAGCGCCGCATGCACCTCGGGGTCGAACTCGGCCAGCGGTGTGTCCAGCGTGGTCACCGGCTCGCCTCCGCCCCGATGAGCGCGGCGTACTCCGCCGCGTCGAGCAGCTCCGGGGTACTGGTCAGGCGCAGCCGGAACAGCCAGCCCTGCCCGTACGGGTCGGAGTTGACCAGCGACGGGTCGTCGGTGACGGCCGGGTTGACCTCGACGATCTCGCCGTCGGCGGGGGCGTAGAGCTCGCTGACCGACTTCGTGGACTCGACCTCCCCGCACGCCTCCCCTGCCGTGAGGGTCGTGCCGACTCCAGGCAGCTCCAGGTACACGATGTCGCCCAGCGCCTCGCCCGCGAACGCGGTGATGCCGACGGCGGGCACATCCTCGTCGGACAGCCACTCGTGGTCGCGGGTGTAGCGCAGGTTCTCGGGAACGGTGCTCATGCGTGGCCTCCGGCCTGGCGGCGGTAGAAGGGCAGCTCGACGACGGTGACCGTGTCGCGGCTGCCGCGGATGTCGACGGCGAGCACCGTGCCGGCCGCGGCGCGGTCGGCGGGCACGTACGCCATCGCGATCGGGCGGCCCAGGGTGGGCGAGGGCGCACCGCTGGTCACCGTGCCGAGCCGGACGCCGCTGTCCGGGTCGAGCACGTCGTATCCGTGCCGCGGCGCGCGCCGCCCGGCGGGCAGCAGGCCCACCAGCAGCTCGGCCGGGCCGGACTCGCGGCGGCCGAGCAGCGCGTCGCGGCCGACGAAGGCGGGCTTGTCGAGCACGGCGACGCGGCCCAGCCCGGCCTCGAACGGGGTGCGCCCGGCGGTCAGCTCCTGGCCGTACAGCGGCATGCCCGCCTCCAGCCGCAGCGTGTCCCGGCAGGCCAGCCCCGCCGGGACGAGGCCGTGCCCGGCGCCTGCCGCACTCACCGCGGCCCAGACCGCAGGGGCGTCGGCGGGTGCGCAGTAGATCTCGAAGCCGTCCTCGCCGGTGTAGCCGGTCCGGGCCAGCAGCACCGGCAGCCCGGCCAGCACTGCCGGGTCGATCGCGTAGTAGCGCAGCGCGTCCACGTCGGACGCGGTGACCTCGCGCAGGATGTCGGCCGAGCGCGGCCCCTGCACGGCGATCAGCGCCCAGTCCTGCGACACGTCCCGGACCAGCGCGTCGAACCCGGCGGCGCGCTCGGTCAGCGCGGCGAACACCACCGCGACGTTGGCGGCGTTGGCGACGACCAGGTAGCGCTCCGCCTCCAGGCGGTAGACGACCAGGTCGTCGAGCACCCCGCCGTCCGGGGCGCAGAGCATCGTGTAGCGGGCCCGCCCGACGGCGACCGCGGACAGCCGGCCGGTCAGCGCGTGGTCGAGCGCGGCCGCGGCGTCGGGGCCGGTCACCTCGATCTCGCCCATGTGGGTCAGGTCGAACAGCCCGGCGCTGCGGCGTACGGCATGGTGCTCGGCGGTCTCGCTGCCGTAGCGCAGCGGCATCGTCCAACCGGCGAACTCGGTGAGCACGGCTCCGAGCCCGCGGTGCACGTCGTGCAGCGGGGTGCGTCTGGGGGAAGGTTGGTCGTGCCCGGCCGTGTCCCGTTCGGGACAGGGGTGGGCAGCGGTCGGTGGCGCGACGGCGCTCACGGGAGGCTCCCTCGTCCGGGTGCCGCAAGGCGGCACCGGTGGCGGATGGCCTCCCCCTCTGTCATCGCTGCCTGAGAGCTTCACCGCGGATCGCGGCTTGCACCGTGGGCGCAGGACTGTTGCATCCTGACTTTCCAGAGTTCGCCTCGCCACGGCGGTACGTGGGCCTGAGAGATTCCGGGGAGAAGTTGCTCCTTCGGCGGCCCGGTCGCACCGGGCCTCTCCCGCCGTGGTTCTGTCGGCGAGGTATTAAGTTGTCCGCCGTACCGTAAGCGCCGCCCCGGACGCCGTCAACACCGCCCCCGCGGGTCAGCGGCGTTTGGCCACGTACACGGTGTTGGTGGACTCGCGGTCCTGCAGCGGGTTGGGAAAGCTGACGACCTCGGCCCGCACGTCGCGGAAGACCCCGGACAGGCGTTCGGTGAAATCCGCCTCGGGCGGGTCGTTGGACCACAGCGTGAACACGCCGCCGGGGTGCAGGTGCTCGGCCAGCCGGCGCAGGCCCGCGGGCTCGTAGAAGCCGGCGTGGCTCGGGTGCAGCAGGTGGCTCGGCGAGTGGTCGATGTCGACGACGATCGCGTGGAAGCGCCGGCCGGGACGGTGCGGGTCGAGGCCGCCGGGCGAGGCGCAGCGGGCGAAGAAGTCCCCCTCGGCCAGGCGGCAGCGCGGGTCGGCGGACAGGGTCGTGCCCGCGGGGATCAGGCCCTGCTCGTGCCAGGCGATGACGTCGGACAGCGCGTCGATGACCAGCAGTGAGGCGACCCGCTCGTCCTTCAGCACCGTCAGCGCGGTGTAGCCGAGGCCGAGCCCGCCGACCACCACGTCGAATCCGGTGCCGTCGAGTTCGGCGAGCGCCAGGTCGGCGACGGCCTCCTCGGCGACGGTGAACAGGCTCGACATGAGGAAGTCGTCGTCGAGTTTCACCTCGTACACGTCGGTCCGGAACATCGGGTCCCAGCGGCGGCGCAGGCTGATGACGCCCATCGGCGTCTGCCGCCAGCCGAGTTCCTGCAGCCGTGCACCCATGCCGTCTCCGCCTCCGTCGGCCGCTGCCGTCCTGCTCGGGCGCGGCTCGTCGGCGATCAGCCCAGGCTAGTCGACGGCCGGGGCGCACCCGTGCGGGCGCGCCCCGGGCTCGGTCACGCCGCGCGGCGGGCGGTGTAGAGCAGGTACTCCCAGTCCATCGCGCCCCAGCCGAGGTCGTTGCGGCGGCCGAGTTCGGCCAGCTCCTCGTCGAGGGCGGCGACCTTGTCGGGCTGGTCGGCGATGTTGCGGTAGACCGCGATGGTGGGGCCGTAGGCGGCCTTGAAGAAGTCGCGGAACTCCTCGGCGCTGCCGAACCGGTCCACCCGGACCGTGCGGCGCTGCGCGGAGACGTCGGTGACCCGGTCGCCGAACAGCGCTGCCACGTGCTCCTCGCTGCCCCACAGCGGGGCGGGCTGCGCCCCGGGCGGCGGCGGCGCGGCGTACGGCTTCAGGACCGCGAACATCTGGCCGATGAAGCCCTGCGGGGTCCAGTTGGCCAGCGCGATGGTCCCGCCGGGGCGGCATACCCGGACCAGCTCGTCGGCGGCGGGCTGGTGGTGCGGGGCGAACATGACGCCGACGCAGGACATGACGACGTCGAACTCGCCGTCCGCGTACGGCAGCGCCTCCGCGTCGGCCTGCTCCCAGCTCAGCTTCGCGCCGCGCTGCTCGGCGACCTTGCGTCCGGCGTCGAACAGCTCCGGCGTCAGGTCGCTGGCGACGACGTCGGCCCCCGCCAGCGCCGCGGGGATGGCCGCGTTGCCGGACCCGGCCCCGACGTCAAGCACGCGTTGGCCGGGTCCGGCCCCGCTCGCCTGCGCCAGGACGGCGCCCAGCTCGGGGATGACCTCGGCGGCGACCGCCGGGTAGTCGCCCAGCGCCCACATCGCGCGGTGCTTGGTCTTGAGCGCGCGATCGGCATCGGTCGGTGCGGTCATTTGTGGAACTCCTGTTCATCAGTGGTGACTTCACGCTAGGTAAGGTGACCGATGTCCGACCAGTACAGGATCTGTACCGGACCGGTGTCCAAGCCCTACGGTCGCCGGTATGGGAGCCTCTTACCGTCAGTTCTGTCCGGTGGCCAAGGCCATGGAGCTGCTCGACGAGCGCTGGACGATGCTGCTCGTCCGGGAGCTCGTGGCGGGTAGCCGACACTTCAACGAGCTGCGCCGGGGCCTGCCCCGGATGTCGCCGACCCTGCTGTCCAAGCGGCTGCAGCAGCTGGTGGCGGCGGGCGTGGTCGAGCGGCGGCCGTCCGACACCGAGGTGCAGTACCTGTTGACCCCGGCCGGGCGGGAGCTGGAGCCGATCGTGGTGGCACTGGGTGCGTGGGGCGTGCGCTGGATCGGCGAACTCGGTGAGCAGGACCTCGACCCGAAGCTGCTGCTGTGGGACATGCACCGCCACGTCGACCACGCGGCCGTGCCGGACGGGCGGACGGTCCTGCAGTTCGCGTTCCACGACGTCGCGCGGCCCCTGCGCGACTGGTGGCTGGTGATCACGCCCGGCGAGGCCGACGTCTGCGACTTCGACCCGGGACACGAGGTGGCGGTGACGGTGACCGCGAGCCTGCGCGGGCTGACCCGGGTCTGGCTCGGCGAGCTGTCCTGGGCCGACGGGCTGCGCCGCGGGGACGTGGACATCCAGGGCCCGCAGGATCTGCGTCGCGCGGTCCCGTCGTGGTTCCGGGCGAACTTCTTCGCGACCGTGCCGCGCCCGGAACCGGTTCCGGTCTCCGCGGGCGGACGAGCCTGACCCCGCTGGCGCGATGACCTGACATATGCACTGGTCAGAGCTGCTCCGGGCGCGCTGTGAGGGCGGCGCGGCACACGCCGGTCGCCGGTGAACACGGCCAACCATGATCACACACTAACCTTAAGTCCGGCACATCGGGCAAAAGGGTGGTTCGGTCATGGGACGAGCGGGGCTGCGCGCCTTCGCCGCAGCGTGCCTGCTCGCGCTGGCCGCGTGCGGTGACACGCCCGGCCCGGTCCCCCAGCGCACCGGCCCGGCCGCGCTTCAGGTGCTCATCGGCTCCTCCGGCGCGGCGGAGACCAAGGCCGTCACCGACGCCGCAGCGGCGTGGGCGAAGGCCAGCGGCAACTCGGTGACCGTCATCCCCGCCCAGGACCTGGACCAGCAGCTCGGGCAGGCCTTCGCGGGCTCGTCGCCGCCCGACGTGTTCTACGTCGACGCGGCCCGCTTCGCCGACTTCGCCAGCGTCGGCGCGCTCGAACCATACGCCGACCGGCTCCCGGCAGCGGACACGTTCTACGGCACGCTCCGGCAGGCGTTCACCTATCAGGGCCGGTTCTACTGCGCACCCAAGGACTTCGCCACCCTGGCCCTGCAGATCAACGAGGATCTGTGGGCACAGGCCGGGCTCACCGCCGCCGACGTGCCCCGCGACTGGGCGCAGCTGACCGCCGTCGCCGGGCGGATCGCCGCCCGCGGCATCACACCGCTGGTGCTCGGGGACACCGTCGAGCGGATCGGCGCACTGCTGGTGCAGGCCGGCGGCTGGCTGATCAGCCCGAACGGGCGGCAGGCCACGGCCGACAGCCCGCAGAACGCCGCCGCGCTGCGTTACCTGCAGGAACTGTTGCGCGCCGGGCTGGCCCGCTACCCCGGCGACGTCGACACGGGCTGGGCCGGGGAGGCGTTCGGCCGGGGTCTGGCCGCGATGACGATCGAGGGCAACTGGATCCGGGGCGCGCTGGCCGGGGACTACCCGGACGTCCGGTACACCGTGCACGAGCTGCCCGCCGGGCCTGCCGGCAAGGGCACGCTGTCGTTCACGACGTGCTGGGGCATCTCCGCCCGGAGCCCGTACCAGCAGCAGGCGATCGACTTCGTCACTGCGATGACGGCCGTGGACCAGCAGCTCGCCTTCGCCTCCGCGTACGGCGTGATGCCGTCGGTCACCACCGCCCGGGACCGCTACCTGCAGGCCTATCCGGCCGACCGGGCCTTCCTCGACGGGGCGGCATACGCCCAGGGTCCGGTCAACGCGCCGGGGATGGAGACCGTCATGTCCGACTTCGACACCCAGCTGTCCGGGCTGGCCGTGCGCGACCCGCAGGCGATCCTGCGGCGGCTGCAGAAGAACATGACGGCGGCTCTGCGTGACTGACCGGACGAGACGGGGCCGCAGCGGCATCCGGGGCAACGAGGCCGTCGCCGGCTGGCTGTTCGTCGCACCGGCGGTGCTGATCCTGGGCCTGTTCCTGGTGCTGCCGATCGGCATGGCGCTGTGGGTCAGCGTGAGCGGCTGGAACGGCCAGGGCAGCCCGTTCGCCCCCGGGGTGCCGTTCGTCGGCGCGCAGAACTACACCAGCCTGTTCCTCGACGAGGGTCTCACCCGCGAGAACTTCATGATCAGTATCCGGAACAACCTGTACTACGTGGCCGTCGCGGTGCCCGCGCAGACCGTGCTGGCCCTGGCCCTGGCCCTGGTCGTCAACCAGCGTTTCCTGAAGGGCACGTCGTTCTTCCGCACCGCGTTCTACTTCCCGTCGGTCACCAGCTCGGTGGCGATCAGCGTGGTGTTCCTGTTCCTGTTCGCCAACTCCGGGGCGGTCAACGCGCTGCTGGCCATGGTCGGCATCAGCGGCCCGGCCTGGTTCGCCGACCCGCGCGGGCTGCTGCACCTCGTGCTCGACGGGCTCGGGCTGGTCGACCTCGCGAACCCGCCGGCCGCGCTCACCGGCGGCGGGCCGTTCGGGCTGTCCTGGTGGGAGTGGCTGGCCGGGCCCAGCGTCGCCATGTCCACCATCATCATGCTGGTCGTCTGGACCACCAGCGGCACCTTCATGCTGATCTTCCTGGCCGCGCTGCAGGACGTACCCGTGCAGGTCGAGGAGGCGAGCCTGATCGACGGCGCCAACGCCTGGCAGCGGCTGCGCCACGTCACCCTGCCGATGCTCAAACCCGCCCTGTTCCTGGTTATCACCCTCGGCTTGATCGGCACCTGGCAGGTCTTCGACCAGATCTACGTGATGAGCCAGGGCAAGCCCGCCAACACCACCCTCACCCCCGCCTACCTGTCCTACCGCACCGCGTTCCGCGACTTCGAGTACGGCACCGGCGCGGCGATCTCGTTCGTCCTGTTCCTGATCATCGTAACGATGACGCTGCTCCAGCGCTGGATCATGCGCGACCGCGACGAGGTCAGGCCACGCCGCCGTTGGTGGCCGCCACGCCGGAGGGCGTCATGACCCGCGACGCTGCCGGGCGGCCCGCGCGCCGGGGCGGGTTCCGCACGGTCGTGGGCGTCTTCCTCGGGTACGCGGTGCTGGTCTTCTTCGCGCTGATGTTCCTGTATCCGTTCGTCATCCAGACCGCGAACGCGTTCAAGACCGAGGCCGACGCCGCAGCCCACCCGTTGTCGCCCGTGCCCGACCCGTTCACCACCGCGGCGTTCGCCAAGATCTTCGACAGCACCGCGTTCCCCCTGTGGATCGGCAACTCGATACTGGTCACCGTACTCATCACGGTCGGCCGTGTATTCCTTGACTCGCTGGCCGGATACGCCCTGGCCCGGTTGAGCTTCCGGGGCCGCGGCGCGGTCACCGCGATGATCGTGGCGGTGATGGCGGTGCCGGGCGTGGTGCTGCTGATCCCGAAGTTCCTGGTGCTCAACCAGCTCGGCATCTACAACACCTACTCCGCGCTCGTGCTGCCGCTGCTGGTCGACGCCGCCGGGGTGTTCATCATGCGGCAGTTCTTCCTGTCGGTGCCGCCGAGCCTGGAAGAGGCCGCCCGCATGGACGGGGCGGGCGTGTTCCGGACCTACTGGTCGATCATCCTGCCGATGGCCCGGCCCGCCCTGATCACGCTGACCATCCTGTCGTTCCAGGCGTCCTGGAACGAGTTCCCGCACACCGTGGTCGCGGTCCAGAGCCCGCAGCTGTTCACCCTGCCCCGCGGCATCGCGAACCTGGTCAGCGGCTCGCTCGGCGCGGGCACCCAGTACCCGCTGAAGCTCGGCGCGGCGCTGCTGGCCACCATCCCGGTCGCGATCATCTTCGTGATCTTCCAGCGCTACTTCGTCCGCGGTGCCGCCGAGGGCGCCAGCAAGGAGTGACCGGCGACCGCGAACCCGGCGCTAGAGTCCTCGCCATGGTCACCTTCCCCGTCGACGACGTCACTCCCGCAGCCGGGCCGCTGCCCACCCGTCCGCTCGGTGAGCTGTATCCCGACGCGCTGGCAGTCGGCGGCGACCCGGAGCTGCACGTCCTGGGCAGCAGCGACGAGGGCGTGCAATTGTTGCTGCCCAACGGCGTGCATCCGCTGCTCGGCGCGATCGGCCGGGCGTTCGCGGACCACCGGCCGCTCGTGCTGTCCCCCGACACGGTATGGATCACCATCGCTCAGGGCTTGGCCCAGCACATCCGCCTGCACGCCGAGGAGCTGCGGCCACTGCTGGTCGGTCACACCGGCAAGAAGACCCTGTCGGTGTTCACCGGCGGCGCGATGCCGACCGACGCGCAGTCCTGGCGCGGCATCGTGGACCAGCTCGCCAAGCAGCTCGACGCCGAGATCACCGGCGCGGACCTGTTCGAGTGCGACTTCTCCACCAGCACCGATGTGGAACGAATGGTGGGCCGGGTCATCATGCTCGACGCCTACTCGCCGTACTTCGCGTACTGGATGATCTGCGTCTGCGGCATCCCGTCGATCCCGCTGACCGGCACCGTCGACGACTGGCGGCGGATCCGGGCTCGGGTCGACACGATCGCCGAGTTCGGGCTGGAGAGCTGGTGCCGCTCGCTGCGGCCGATACTCGACCAGTTCGTACGAGCCGCGTCGGGCGACGTCGACACGGAGTTCTGGCAGCGCATTTACAACCCTGTCGACACCTACGGCCAGGAGGTCGTCACCGGCTGGGCGACACGGTTCTACCCGTACCTGGAGATCGCCGGGCAGGTCGACGTGCCGAACCGGATGCTGGAGCTGCCGATCGACGAGCCGCGTGGGCGAGCCGTGAAGGACCCCGACGCCTGGTCCTACGACGGGCCCGGCATTGGCACCAACACGGTGCCCGCCACGCTCAGCAAGTCGATCGTCAACGTCAACGACCAGGTCACCGGGGAGAACCGGGCGGTTGCCCTGCACGCCGGGCTCGTCGGCATCGCCCAGGACGACGACGGCGCGCTGCGACCGGTCGCGGGCTGGCACCTGATGACCGCGACGATCCAGATCGACGACGTGATCGACCGTATCGTCCGCGACCACGACACAAGCCCTCCCGTTCAGGTCAGGTTCGACGATGCCAGCGAGGAGCTGGTCGCGCTATACAGCCGGGTGGGTTCGGCCTCGCTGTGCGGCGGCGCACTGCGTCTGCTCCCGCCGACCGAACACATCGAGGTGTGGGGCGCGCCCGCCGGCCAACTTGTCAAGATCGGTGAACTGGCCGACGGGCGTGGCCTCGCCGCGGTCATCCGCGACTTCACCATGCACTGGGTGGCCTGCCACGTGGAGAAGCGCGCCGGGCAGGGGGACAACGGCCACATGAAGCAGGGAGACCTGCTCGACGCACCTGCCGACGTCCCGCTCTACGGGACCTCGCTGGCGATGCTGCTGGAGGCCGCGATGGACTCCGGCGGCGACATCGCCCATCTGGAAGTCGGCCGGCTCAGCGGATTGATCAGCGCGGACGGTTAGCGTGTGAGCATGGGCTCGGGACACGGCCACGGGCACAGCCACGCGGTCACGGCGACCGGGCGGCATCGGCGGGCGCTCGCCGCGGTGCTGGCCATCTCGCTGGTCATCTTCGTGATCGAGGTCGTCGGCGCGGTGGTCACCGGCAGCCTCGCGCTGCTCGCCGACGCGGGGCACGTGCTGGCCGACGCGGGCGGGGTCGCGCTGGCGCTGGGCGCGGCGGTGCTGGCGGCCCGGCCGCCGACCGAGCGGCGCACGTGGGGCTGGGCCCGTGCGGAGGTGCTCGCCGCGGCGATCAACGGCCTGGTCCTGGCGGGCATGGGCGTGTACGTGCTCATCGAGGGCGTACGCCGGCTGTTCGTGCCCGCCGACGTGCACCCCGGCGGGATGGCCCTGTTCGCCGCGATCGGCCTGGTCGGCAACGCGATCGGGATCGCGATCCTCTACCGGGTCCGGGACGCGAGCCTGAACATGCGCGGCGCGTTCCTGGAGGTCGCCACGGACACCGCGACCTCCGTCGGGGTGATCGTCGCCGCCGCGGTCATCGCCTGGACCGGGTACACCCAGGCCGACGCCATCGTGTCCATCCTGATCGGGCTGGTCATCGTGCCGCGGGCGCTGAAGTTGCTGCGCGCCGCCGCCGACGTGCTGCTGCAGGCCGTCCCGGCGGGCATCGACGTGAACGAGATCCGCGCCCACATCACCGGCCTGGACCACGTGCTCGGCGTACACGACCTGCACGTCTACACGGTCACCTCGGGCCTGCCGGTGCTGACCGCGCACGTCGTGGTCGAGGACGGCTGCTTCCAGGACGGCCACGCGCCGCAGCTGCTCGACGCGCTCCAGCTGTGCATCAGCGGGCACTTCGACGTCGAGCACTCCACGTTCCAGCTCGAACCGCCCGGCCACCTCGGCCACGAGCACGAGACCCACGCCTGAGCCGCGTCCTCGCCGTCAGGACACGCGGACCAGCATCTGGTCGACGGGCGCGAAGTCGTCGGTGAGCACGGCCGCGTCGCCGGCGAACGCGGCCAGCTCCGTGCCGGTGATCACCGCGACCGGTTCCTGCAGCATCAGCAGCCGGGCCGCGATCGCCTGCACCGGCAGTGTCCGGGCCGACGCGACGATGACGAAGTTCGCGCCCTCGCGGCCGTCGAGCGCGCCGCGCGGTGCGATCAGGGCAACGTGCGGGAAGACCGCCGCGACGGTGGCGACCTCGGCGCGGATGAAACGGGTCGGCGGGCCGTCGATGACGTTCTGCGCGTACACACCGTCCGCGCCGGCCACCCGGCGGACCTGGGCCATCATCTCGCGGGTGGTGAGGTGCCAGGGCACCGCCAGGTCGCCGAAGGCGTCGCCGACGATCAGATCCGCCGAAGCGTCGGGCAGCTCGGCGAGCAGCATCCGGGCGTCGCCGACCACGGCCCGCAGGTCGGGGCCGGGGCGCAGGTCCAGGGTGCGCTCGGCCAGGTCGACCAGACCGCCGTCGATCTCGAACACGGTGCTGCGGCTGCCGGGCCGGGTCGCGGCGAGGTAGCGGGGCACGGTGAACCCGCCCCCGCCGAGGTGCACCGCGTCGACCGCGGCCCCGCGCGGCGCGGCCAGGTCGGCGACCACGCCGATCCACTGGGTGTAGGCATACTCCAGGCGGGTCGGGTCGTCGAGGTCCACGTAGGAGTGCTCCGCGGCGTTGAGGTGCAGCACACGCCCGCTCGGCCGCAGCGGGTCGGCGGTGACCTGGGCGCAGTGGTACGCGGTCTCGACGTCGCACGGGTCGGGCGCGAGCACCGACAACCCGGTGCCGGCCGCCAGCAGCGCCGCCGCGGCCACCCGGCCGTGCGTCGTGGACGCCTTCGCCGACCGCTCGCCGGTGCGGTGCAGGTATGCCCCGAGCGCGAGCCCGGCCAGCGCGAGCAGCACCGCCGCCGCGATCATGATGACGCTGGTGGGCAGCGCCGCCACCAGGACGAACCCGGTGACCAGGGTTGCCGTCACCGCGCCCAGGGTGCCCATGCCGGACAGGCGGCCGACCACGCGCCCGGTCTGCTCCAGGTCGCCGAGCTGGAGCTTGACCACCATCGGCGGCACCGCGGACAGCAGCATGATCGGCACGAAGACGGTCACCGCGGTGAGCGCGAGGACCACGGACACCGAGGTGCCGCGCAGCGCCTCGCCCAGCCAGCGGACCAGCGGCAGGGTGCCCGCCACGGCCAGCGCCGACAGCCCCAGCAGCGGGGCCAGCACGCGGCGCGGGTCGCGGCGGTCGGCGTGCCAGCCGCCGAGCCAGGCGCCGTAGGCGATCGCGCCCAGCGACATGCCGATGACCGCGCTGGTGACCTGCAGGCTGAGGCCGAGGTAGGGCGCGACCAGGCGCATCGACACCGTCTCCAGCACCAGCACGACCCCACTGGCGAAGAAGACCAGGACCATGGCGAGCCGGTCGGGCAGCCTTGCCGATGTTGCGGAATCCGTCACCGTGGCGATGATACGGGCTGCTCGCGGGCATCCCGGTGCGTCCAGCGCCCCGCGTCGCCTATGGAGCACACGGCTCGGAGTCGCGGGCGTTCGCCGTCCACATCGGCGGCGGGGACGCGGGCGGTATCCTGCCCGGATGCCGGACGCCCTGACATACAAAATCGCCGATTCGCCGGCGGAGGAGCGGGGCATCCACGCGCTCAACCACCGCACCTTCGCCGGAGAGATCCCCCAGCACGCGGCCAACCCGCAGGGTCTGCTGGTCGACCGCTTCCACGCGGAGAACACCTACGCCGTCTGCCTCGACGGCGACGAGGTCGTCGGCATGGTCTGCGGGCGCACCGCGCGGCCGTTCTCCCTCGACGGCAAGCTCACCGGCCTGGACGAGCACCTGCCCGCCGGACGCAGGCCGGTAGAGGTGCGGCTGCTCGCCGTCGATCCGCGCTACCGCCGCGGCACGATCCTGCCCCGGCTGCTCGCGATGATCGGCGAACACTTCGCGGCGCGCGGCTGCGACCTGGCGGTGCTGTCGGGCACCACCCGCGCGCTGGAGATGTACCGGCGCATGGGCTGCGTGCCGTTCGGCCCGCTCACCGGCGAGCCCGGCGCGCAGTTCCAGCCGATGTACCTGACCCTCGAGGACGGCCGCCGCCAGACCTGGGCCGGGCTGTCCGGGACCGGTCCCGTGGGGCAGCCGGAGAATCTGCTGCCGGGACCGGTCTCGGTCGCGCCCGAGGTCGCCGCCGCGTTCGGCCGCCCGCCCGCCTACCACCGCTCGCCCGAGCAGCAGGCGGTCGTGGACGCGCTGCACCGCCGCCTGGCCGCGTTCGTGCAGGTGCGCCACGCGCAGTTGCTGCTCGGCTCGGGCACCGTCGCCAACGACGCCGTCGCCGCCCAGCTGCGGCTGCTGGACCGGCCCGGGGTCGTGCTGGCCTACGGCGAGTTCGGCGAGCGCCTCGCCGACCACGCCGCCCGGTCGGGCCTCGACCATCGGGTGCTCGCCGGGCCGTGGGGCGCGCCGCTGCCGTGGCCCGCGATCGAGCACGCCGTGGCCGCCCTGCCCACAGGCGGCTGGCTGTGGACCGTGCACTGCGAGACCTCGACCGGGCAGCTGATCGACCTGCCCCGGCTGACGTCGCTGTGCGCGGCCGCCGGGGTGCGGCTGTGCGTGGACGCGATCAGCTCGGTGGGCACGCTGCCGGTGGATCTGTCGGGGGCCTACCTGTCCACGGGCACCAGTGGCAAGGCGCTCGGCGGGTACCCCGGGCTGTCGATGGTGTTCCTGCGGGAGCTGCCCCGGCCGTCCGGCCGGATCCCCCGCTACCTCGACCTGGGTTGCTACGCCGAGGCGGGTGGAATCGCGTACACCCAGTCCTCGAACCTGGTCGCGGCGCTGGACACGGCGCTGGCCGTCACCGACTGGCCGGACCGGTACGCGCGCCTGGCGCGGGCCGCGACGTGGCTGGACGCCCGGCTGCGCCGCCTCGGGCTGGCCGTGGTCGCCTCGCGGGAGGAGTCAGCGCCGGGCATCGTGACGATCGCGCTGCCCGCCGCGCTCCCGGCCGCCGAGGTCGGGGCGCGGCTGGAACAGGCGGGATATCTGCTCGCGTACCAGAGCGGCTATCTGCGCGACCGTAACTGGCTGCAGATCAGCCTCATGGGCCGCTGGACCTGGCCCGCCCTGCGCGGCCTGGTGGCGGCACTGAGCGCCACGACCGGCCTGGTCGCCTGAAATTCAGGTTCCTCAGCCTGACCTGGTTCTCAGCTCTCGACGCCGTCGACTCCGGCTATCGCGGCCAGGTCCTCCGCAGGCAGGTCCAGCGCATCGGCCACTTCCCGGACGATGACCGGGTGCGGGCTGTGCCCTCCGCCTCGGAGCGCGGCGATGGTGGACATGGCGCGTCCGGTCGCGCGAGCCAGGTCCTTGATGGACAGGCCCCGGTTGTCCATCAAGCTGCGGAGCAGGGGTCCGAAGGGGTGCGGCTCCGTTCTGCCCGCTTCGGCGAGCGCCGGTCCGAGTACGACGTCGCCGATCTTGGCTTGGAAGCGCAGCAGGCGGTCACCTTCGAAGCGCACCCGGCCGACGAACGCCGTCGCCGTGCCGTCGCCGGGGCTGACCGTGCCAGGTACCGAGACCTCGGTGAACCTGTTGCGCTGCCGGTCGTGCTCACTGGGAAACTCGTGCGGATCGGCAGGTTCGACGTGGGTGACCCGCCAAACCGGGTTCCACCAGGGCAGTTCGAGCAGCAGACCGTCGAAGAAGGGCAGCAGGACCGTCAGATCGACCTGTTGCCGACGCTCGATGTCCCGGTACCGCGGCCAGTAGTTCAAGGCCTGCAAGACCGCGGGCTCCAGCGTACGGCCGACGACGTCCACGGTCGGATGCTACGTCGGACCCGCTCTGTCGGCGCCAGCCGAGTCAGCGACCACACCCCGACCCCGTCATGCCTCCGGCCCGGAAGCCACTCCTTCGAAGGTCAGGCGAAGCCAGCCGGTCAAGGACAGCACCTGCCACACCATCAACGCGTTACCGGCCGGCTCGACCCGGAACCTCGCCTCACTGCCGGCAGGCACGTCAACCGTGACCTGCGGGCTGCCCGTCCAGTCGATGGTGGCCCGCACCTGGTGTCGCCCGGGGTGCACCGGCACGCGAACCACCTGGCCCCGGCGAATCTCGCCGATCACGGAGCCGTCCACGACGAGGCAGTACGCCCGCATACGGTCCCGCCAGCCGCCCCGCGGACGGTAGAAGGCAACGGTCGAAACTTCGGTCACAAAGATCATCATGCAGGATCGCCGCACGTCAAGCTCCCCTGACCCGGGTGTACACGCACACCTCGGCCGCGGCTGTGAAGATCACCGTCGGCTGGCCGCCCGGCACAGTGCCTGGCAGACTGCGCCCGTGTACAGGATCTCGAGGTTGACTCTTGTGCCGCGGACTCACCAGCTGCTGAGTGAACGCGGCGCTGCTCGCTCTCAGGCATCGGGCTGCACCAGCTGCCGCCGGTGATCGAATACAGGTTTGCGTGCACCCGCTGACCTGGGATGCTGTCCCGGTGACCGCCATCCGCTCCGTGATCCTGGTGGGGCTGTTCTCCGCGAAGGAGCGCGATCACCAAAGCCGCCTCGACGCGCTGCAGGCACGGGTGATCGCGCTGGGCGGACAGGTGCTGGACCGGTTCGTCCAGCGCAGAAGCGTCTCCGACGGCGGGGTGCGGCTGATGTCCGCGCCGCTGTCGCGCCGTTTCCTCATCCGCCCTGGAAAACTGGCCGAGATCGCCGCGACCTGTGCGAGCAAGAACATCGACGCTGTCGTCTTCATCAACGACCTGAGCGATTACCAGCGCCGATGGCTGGCGGATCGCCTGGAACGCCCGGTGCTCACCCAGGCCGACCTCGACCGGTCAGCGCGAGGCCTCCCCACTCCGAGCCGGTCTCCGCACGGTGCCGGCCGCGGTCGCGAGCCCCGTCGCCGCCACCGGTAGCAACGCACATCGTCCGTGGCCGATGCCGAGAGGTCGGGCACATCCGGGAACCGGACGCGGCCGACCGCCGACCAACGCTGACCGAGCCGCCAGGGCCGACGGCGTCCAGCGCGCCACCGGCCCGGTTCGGCGACGGTGTCGGGTTGGGGAGGATCGTGGACATCTCGGTCAGGGCGCGTCGTGCGCCGCACTGGCTGCTCGCGGTGGTCGCGGGGCTGGCGGCGGCGCTGCTGCCGTCCGGCACGGCCTGGGCGCACGAGGTCGGCGGGGTCGGCGCGACGAACTTCGCCACCACGCTGTCCGCGCTGTCGCCCGCCGTGCCCGGGGTCAGCCTGGCCGTGGTCGAGAACGGCTCCCGGCTGGAGCTGCGCAACACCACCGGCCGCGAGGTCGTGGTACGCGGCTACAGCGACGAGCCGTACGCCCGGATCGGCCCTGACGGCGTCTGGCTCAACGACAGCTCGCCGGCCACGTATCTCAACACCGACCGGTTCGCGAGCACGACAGTGCCCGCCGACGCCGACCCGGCCGCCCCGCCGCGCTGGCGCAAGATCTCCGACGAGACCGTGCACCGCTGGCATGACCACCGCATCCACTGGATGCTCAGCACCCTGCCCACCGCGGTGGCCGCAGCCCCGACCGCCGCGCACCGGGTGTCGGACTGGCACGTCGACCTCGACCACGACGGCGCTGTCCTGTCCGCCACCGGGTCCCTGGACTGGGTCCCCGGTCCCTCCCCCACCCCGTGGTACCTGCTCGCCGCCGTGTCCGCGCTGCTCGTCGTCGGGGCGGTGTTCACCCGCCGGGCGCATGCGCTGATCGCCGCCGCGCTGGGCGCGCTGGTCGCCGCGGACGTGCTGCACGCGGCGGGGATCGCGCTGGTCACCACCGGCAACGTGCCCGAACGGATCAGCGCGTTCTTCGGCGACGGCATGACCGGCCTGCTCATCTGGCCGTTCGGCCTCGCGGCGGCGGTGCTGATCGCCAGGCGGGCGACCTTCCTCGGGTTCGTGGCGATGGGCGTCGGCGGGCTGCTGTCGTCGATGATGGCGCTGGACGACGCGCCGGTGTGGTGGCGCTCGTCGGCCCCGTCGGCGCTGCCCGCCGACCTGAACCGCGCGGGCGTGGCCCTGGTCGTCGGCCTGGGTGCGGGCCTGCTGCTGGCGGGACCGCTGCTGTGGCGGCGGTTCAAGCCCGCGTCCCACCGGGCGGTGTCTACCGACAGCCCGGAAACTGCCGCGCCCGCCGTACGGGATGATGCTCCGCCGGTGGTGCTGGGTGCCCGCGCCGCTCGCGCAGCGGCGGCCCCGCCGACCGACGAGGCAGCCCCTGAGCAGGCCGGGGCCGCCACCGTGGGCCGTCGAGGCTTCGCGGGCACGCTGGCTGCCGGCGGGGTCGGGGCGATCCTCGGCGGGGCGGCCGGCATCGCCGCAGGGACCCCCGGCGAGCCGGCGGCACCGTCCGGCGGTACTCCGGCCGAGCCGCTGACGGGCGTCGGCGCGACCCGGATCGCGTTCCACGGCGAGCGCCAGGCGGGCATCAGCACCCCGGCCCGCCCGCAGGCCCAGCTGCGGATCGTCGCGTTCGACCTCGCCGACGGCGTCGACCGGGCGGGGCTGCAGGGCCTGCTGCGCCGCTGGACCCAGGCCGCCGCGCAGCTCAGCCAGGGCCTGCCGCTCGGCGACACCGGCGACGACGTGGTGAGCGGTTCGGGGCCGTCGTCGCTGACGGTCACGGTCGGGTTCGGGCCGAGCCTGTTCGGCAAGGCGGGCCTGCCGACGTCCGCCCGGCCCGCCGAGCTGACGCCGCTGCCTGCGTTCCCCGGCGAGCAGCTGGACGCCGCGCGCAGCGACGGCGATCTCTGCCTGCTGGTGCACGCCGACGACGCGCTCGTCGCGTTCCGCGCCGCGCGGGCGCTGACCCGGCTGGCCGCCCCGCAGGCCCGGGTGCGCTGGCAGCTGGACGGGTTCAACACCAGCCCCGGTGTCACGCCCAAGGCCGCGACCGGCCGCAACCTGATGGGCCAGCTCGACGGCACCAACAACCCGCAGCCCGCCGACGAGGACTTCACCTCGAAGGTGTACGTCACCGACCCGGCCGCCCCGGCCTGGCTGCGTGGCGGGTCGGTGCTGGTGGTGCGCCGGATCCGGATGCTGCTCGACGACTGGGACGCCCAGCCCCGGCAGGCGCAGGAGCGGGTCATCGGCCGGCACAAGGACACCGGTGCGCCGCTCAGCGGCGGGCAGGAGCGCACCCCGGCGAACTTCGGCACCACCACCGGCGACGGGGCGCCGGCCATCCCTGCCGACGCGCACATCCGGCTGGCCACGCCCGCGTTCAACAACGGCGCGGCGATGCTGCGGCGCGGGTACTCGTACACCGACGGGGACGCGGCCGGGCTGATCTTCCTGGCCTGGCAGGCCGACCCGCGGCGCGGCTTCGTCCCCGTCCAGCAGCGCCTGGCCGCCGCGGACGCCCTCAACCGGTTCATCAGGCACGAGACCAGCGCCCTGTTCGCGATGCCGCACGGCGTCACGCCCGGTGGACACCTCGGTCAGGACCTTTTCGGAGACGACCCCGCATGACATCCACGCCCCGTGAGACAAGCCCGCGCCTGACCGCCTCGTCGCGGCTGCGGGCGATTCCCCGCCTGCTGACGGCGTCCGGTGCGCTGGCGGTGACGTTCGCGCTGTCCGGGTGCGCACTGTGGGGGCTGGAGGGCGGCCCTGACGCGCAGGGGGCCGCCACGCCCCCTGCGGCCGTCACCGCCCCGCCCGCCGTCGCGGCGGTCCTGGGTGCGGACGGCGTACAGCGCATCGAGATCACCGTGGACGACGAGCTGCGGTTGACGCCGCAGGTGGTGACGGCTCGGCCGGGCCGGATCGAGCTGACGTTCCGCAACGTCGGGCTGACCCCGCACGACATCGCGCTGCGCATCCCGGCCGGGGCGGGCACCGGCAACATCAACGGCTCGGCGAGCGACACGGTGACCGTCGAGATCAGCGAGCCGGGCGCCTACCCGATGCCCTGCCTGTATCACGGCACGTCCGGCATGCGAGGCACCCTCCAGATCCGGTGACCGGAGGCGGCCGGCCGGGCCGACGGCGTCGGACCCGGTCCCTATCGTCGGGGACATGACGATCAAACGTATGGACAACGTCGGCATCGTCGTCGACGACCTCGACGCCGCCGTCGCCTTCTTCACCGAACTCGGCATGGAGCCGGAAGGCAGGATGCCGATCGAAGGAAGCTGGGCGGGAGACGTCGTCGGGCTCGCCGGAACACGGAGCGAGGTCGCGATGATGCGGATCCCGAACGCCCCGGGGCGGCTCGAACTCGTGACGTACCACCACCCGAAGGCGATCACCCCCGAGCCCGCGATCACCCCGGCGAACACGCTGGGCCTGCACCGCGTCATGTTCGCCGTCGACGACCTCGAGGGCACCCTGGCCCGCCTCCGCCCGCACGGCGCCGAACTCGTCGGCGAGGTGACCCGCTACGAGGACAGCTACCTGCTCTGCTATCTGCGCGGGCCGAGCGGGATCATCCTCGCGCTGGCCGAGCAGCTGAGCTGAGCGGCCTGGACGTCTCCGGGGGCAACGGCGGGACGGTCCCACCCGATCGCGCCATGTCACGCAGCCCGGCCTTCAGTCCCGTGGTCGCGCCGAGGACCAGGCCGCCGGCCACGACGAGTACGCCCAGCACCTGGCTGAGGTCCGGCATCGCCCGGTCCTGCAGCGCGGTGGCGACGAGCGTGGCGGCGGGCACCACGCCGGTGAACATGCCCGCTCGTTCGACGCCGAGTCTGCCCAGCCCGGTGAACCAGGCCAGGAACGCGACGACGGTCATCAGCACGGCCAGGTAGAGCAGGGTCAGCGTCTCGGTCGCGGTGGGCGGCCGCAGCCGGCCCGCCTCCCCGGCGACCAGCGCCGCGACGGCCAGCATCGGCACCGCGAGCCCGCAGCTCCACGCCGACACCCGCACCGCGCCGAGCCGCGGCAGCACGATCGCGGCCAGCAGCGAGAACATCACCTCGCAGACGAGGGTGCCCAGGGCGGCGAGGGTGCCGACGGTGTCTGTCGCGCCGGTGCCGTGCACCAGCGCCGTGCCGCCGACGACGATCAGCGCGGCCACCACGAGGCGGGCGGCGGGGCGCTCGCGGCGCAGCAGCGGGCCGGTGAGGGCGAGCCCGAGCGGCGCGGCCCCGACGACGGTGCCGACGACGGCCGGGTCGGCGTGCTCCAGCGCGGTCAGCAGCAGCACGTTGAACAGCACCAGGCCGAACAGGGCGACCCCGGCCAGCACCAGCAGCTCGCGGCGGTCGGGGCGCACGGCGACGCCGCGTAGCCGCGGGAACAGCCGCAGCAGCGCGGCCAGCAGGGCGGCGGCGAGCGTGTACCGCACGGTCTGGCCGGTGAGCACCGGGTAGTCGAGCAGCAGGCGGCTCAGGCTGAACGAGCCGCCGAGGATGATCATGCCGAAGGTGCACAGGGCCGCTCCGGCGTAGCTGTCACGGTTCACGTCCCTGACGCTATGGTGGCTTTGGTACACCCGACAGAGCCACTTGCCGCACCGAATCGAGGACCACTTGGCGGTACGCGAAGCGCTGGTCGACCTGGACCGCTCCCGCCCCGGTGTCGGCGAGCGGCTGACCGGGGCACTGCGTGACGCCATCGCCCAGCAGCGCATCGCGCCGGGCACCCGGCTGCCGTCCAGCCGGGACCTCGCCGCCGACCTCGGCGTGTCCCGCGGGCTCGTGGTGAGCGCCTACGAGCAGCTCAGCGCCGAAGGCAGGCTGGTGAGCAGGCGCGGCTCGGGCACCGTCGTCGCGCCGGCCGCGGCCGAGGCCGCCGTGCCCGGTCCGCTGTCGTCCCCACCCGCGCCGACCGGCGTCGCGCCGCTGCGTCCCGGCGTGCCGGACCTGGGCATGTTCCCGCGGGCGGCGTGGCGGCGGGCGTACGAGCGGGCGCTGGCCACGGCCCTGGACACCGACCTGGACTACACCGATCCGGCCGGCGTGCCGCGGCTGCGCGCGGAGCTGGCGAGCTACCTCGGCCGGGTACGCGCGGCGCGGGTGAGCCCGGACGCGGTCGTGGTCACCACCGGCGCGGCCCAGGCGCTGAGCCTGCTCGGCCGGGTCCTGGCGGCACGAGGCATGCACGAGGTGGGCGTGGAGGATCCGGGCAGCGCGGGCATCCGCGACCACCTGCTGGCGCACGGGCTGCGCCTGCGGCCGGTGCCCGTCGACGACCGCGGGCTGGTGGTCTCCGCGCTGGGCGAGGTGCACGCGGTGTTCGTGACGCCCGCACACCAGTTCCCGGTCGGCGCGGTGCTGGCCCCGGACCGCCGCGCCGAGTTGATCGCCTGGGCGCGGCGCACCGGCGGCCTGGTCATCGAGGACGACTACGACGCCGAGTTCCGCTACGACCGCGAGCCGGTCGGCTGCCTGCAGGGGCTAGCCCCGGACGTGGTGGCGCTGGTCGGCTCGGCCAGCAAGGCGCTCGCGCCGGGTCTGCGGCGGGGCTGGCTCGCGCCGCCGCCGGGCTGGCTGGCCGCGGTGCGCCAGGCCAAGTGCGACGCCGACATGGGCGGCTCGGCCCTGGAGCAGCTGGCCTTCGCCGAACTGCTCGCGAGCGGCGGCTACGACCGGCACCTGCGGCGGGCCCGCCGCGCCCAGCGCACCCGCCGCGACGCCCTGGTCGGCGCGCTGCGACGGCACCTGCCGCAGGCCCGGGTCTCCGGCATCGCCGCGGGACTGCACCTGGTCGCCGAGCTGCCGGCGGCGATCGACGACCACGCCCTGGCCGCCCGTGCCCGCGCCGCCGGGCTCGGCCCGCTGGCCCTGTCCGACCTGCGCCTGGGCACGACCGGCCCGCCGGGGCTGGTGCTCGGCTACGCCGCGCAGTCCCCCGACGAGCTGGCGGCCGCCGTGGCGGCACTGGCCGACCTTCTGTAACGACCCTTTACGTAGCCGCACATAACACATCGGCGCGCATGATCAGCTGGTGGTCGGTGATCGTCTCAACCCGCGGCGGTGGCAATCTGATCGTGTGTCACGCCCCTCCGGAACTGCCGAGCACTGGCAGTCCGTCTACCACCGCACCGCTGCGCACCAGGTCAGCTGGTACCAGGCCGAGCCCGCCGTGTCCGTGCGGCTGGTCGAGTCAGCCGGCCCCGGCCGCTCCGTCATCGACGTCGGAGCCGGCGCCTCCACCCTCGTCGACGTGCTGCTCGAACGCGGCTACACCGACGTCACCGTGCTGGACATCGCCGCGTCCGCGCTCGAGGCCGCCCGACAGCGGGTCGGCGCGCGCGCCGGCGCCGCGCACTGGATGAACCGCGACCTGCTCACGTGGGCCCCGCTGCGGCACTACGACGTGTGGCACGACCGGGCCGTGTTCCACTTCCTCACCGACCCGGCGGACCGCGACCGCTACCGCCGCGTGCTCGACGCCGCCGTCGCGCCCGGCGGCCAGATCGTCATCGGCGCGTTCTCCGAGGCCGGTCCGGAGACCTGCTCGGGCCTGCCGGTGGCGCGTTTCCACCAGGAGAGCCTGGCCGTGCAGTTCCCCGGCTTCCAGGTCGTGCAGGTCGAACGCGAGCACCACTTCACGCCGTCGGGCGAGCTGCAGCCGTTCCTGTGGCTGCGTATGGCGCGTACCCCCGGCACCGGCCCGTCGGAATGGCGGCCCGAGCCCGCGCCACGGCCCGGACGCCTGTACTGAGCTCGCTGAGCCGCGGGGCGACCACCCCGCGGATCAGCGACGATCGACGCGGGCAGGCGCATCGGCGGGCCGCGCCTGTCGCGGTCTCGCGGGCGAGGGACCGTCGTGCTTGGACCGTGCGCGTTAGGCTCCGGCCATGCCTGAGTTGCGCCACGCCATCGCCGTCGTCGCCCTGCTCGCCGCCACCGTGGCCGGCTGCGACGCGGACCCCGCAGGTCCGCCCGCGCCCACGGGTTCGGCCACCCCGTCCCCCGAACCCGTGGAGACCCCCGCGCCCGGCGACCATCGCCTGACCACCTCCTGGAACGGCACCAACCGCTCGTTCGTCGTCCACGCGCCGCCGTCGTACGACGCGGCCTCCCCGCTGCCGCTGGTCGTCGTCATGCACTACTTCCCGGGCGACGCCGCCGGGATCGCCGCCACCAGCGGGATGAGTGCCAAGGCCGACCGCGAGAACTTCCTGGTGCTCTATCCGGAGGGCTTCGCCGGCGGGATGAACGCGCTGTCGTGCTGCGGCTCGGAGGACGACGTCGGCCTGATCAAGAGCCTGGTCGCCCGGATGGTGGAGCGCTGGCACGCCGACCCGAAGGCGGTCTTCGCCACCGGCATCTCCAACGGCGGCGACATGGCCTACCGGCTCGCCGTCGAGTTGCCGGGCACGTTCGCCGCGATCGCCCCGGTCAGCGGCGGATTCAGCGGCGGCAAGGCCACCCAGGCCGACTTCCGCCCCAGCCGGCCGGTATCGGTGATCACCTTCGTCGGCGGCAAGGACCGCTTCGCCACGGCGTTCGAGTCGGGGCTGACGGCCTGGCAGGAGCGCCTGTCGTGCAAGCCCGCCGCGGCGGCGGGCCCGAAGCTGCCCAACGGCGGCAGCCGTCGCCTGGCGACCTGCGCCGACGGCAGTGAGCAGGTCGTCTACCGGCTGCCGCAGATGGGCCACAGCTGGCCCGGCGCGCAGCAGGGCACCCTCGCCGACCCCGACGCCGGGGTGAACGCCACCGACCTCATCTGGGAGTTCTTCCGCACGCACCGGCACTGACCGCGGGCCCGGTCGCGCACCGGGCCGGATCACTCCGTGCACAGTGGCACCAGCGGTATCAGCAGCCCCGACGCGCAGGCCAGCGTAGTAGCGTAATTCAGGAGAAATCGAACGTGTCCGTGGTCGGCTGGCGACGGGAGTTGCGGTGGACGTCTCCGGTGATCAAGGGCCGGGCAGGCGCTGGATGGGTGTCGGACGCAGTCAGGCGGCCGAATCCCGGCCCGCGGCGGTCGAGGCCGCGCGCGGCGCGCTGACCGGGCCCGACCCCAAACTGCTGATCGCCTTCGCGGCGATCACCCACGACCCGCGGGCCGTGCTGGCGGGCCTGGCCGAGGCCGTGCCCGGCGTGCCCGTGGTCGGCTGCACCACACACGGCGAGATCGGCCCGGGCGGCCCGGCCGACGGCACCATCACGGTGGCCGCCATCGGCGGCGCCGGCTTCCAGGTGCAGACGACCGTGGCCACCGGCGTGACCGGCCGGCAGGGCGACGCCGGCTTCGAGGTGGCCGGCTGCGTCGGCGAGGTGGACCTGCCCCACAAGGTGCTGATGCTGCTCACCGACGGCCTGGTCCGCGATCAGGAGAGCATCGTGCGCGGCTGCTACCGGGCGCTGGGCGCGGGTGTGCCGCTGTTCGGCGGCGCGGCAGCCGACGGCTGGCGGATGAGCGGCGCCTACCTGTTCAAGGACGGCGAGGTGCTGACCGACGCGGTGATCGGTGTCGCCATCGCCTCCGAGGCCCCGTTGGCGGTGGCGGTCAAGCACGGCTGGCACACGGTCGGCCAGCCGATGATCGTCACCCGCAGCGTGGACGGCCGGGTGTACACCCTCGACGACCGGCCCGCGCTCGACGTCTACCTGGAGCGGCTCGACGCGCCGCCGGAGGCGTACACCGATCCGGCCGCGTTCACCGAGTTCGCGCTGCCGCGCCCGCTGGGTGTCCAGCGGCGCAGCGGCGTCGAGGCGCGCAACCTGTCCACCGAGGTGGACCTCGTCGGCAGGTCGATCGGGGGCGGCGGCGCGATCGACCCGGGCGGGCTGACCTGGGTGATGACCGGCGACGAGGAGTCCATCCTGGAGGCCACCGACGACGCGTGCCGCGACGCGCTGTCACGCCTGGACGGACACGCGCCGCTGGGCATGCTCACGTTCAGCTGCGCCGCGATCCGGGCTGTGCTCGGCGACGACGGCATCCAGCGGGAGGGCGCGCGGCTGGACCGCTGGGCCGGCGACCTGCCGTACGCCGGCTTCTACACCTACGGGGAGATCGCCCGAAACCACGGCATCGACGGGTTCCACAACCAGACCCTCGCCGTGCTGGCGTTGAGCTGAGATGCCGGGTTCGGCCGAGTCGCTGTACATCCAGCAGCTCGTCGAGCTGATGGCTGTGGTGTCGTCGTCGACCGACGAGGCCTCGGCCGTGCAGCACGCGGTCGAACGCTCCGCGCAGGCGCTGGAGGCCGAGGTCGCGGCGGTGGTCTTCGACGGCAAGGTGGCCGCGTCGATCGGCTTCCCGCTCGACGCGGTGCCCAACGAGGACATCGTGGCGGTGAGCCTGCACGAGCGCGACATGCTGGAGGTGCCCGGGATCGGGCGGTGCCCGGTGGCGACCGCCGCGTGGGAGGGCAGCAAACCGGGCCATCTGGTGCTGGCCCGGTGGGGCGAGCCGTTCGCGATCGAGGAGCAGAACCTGATCCGGGGCATGGCCCGGCTACTGGAGCTGACCCTGACCATGCTGCGGACCCTGGCCGCCGAGCAGTCGATCCGCGAGTCCCTGCAGGAGCGCCAGCGGCTGCTGGAACAACTGTTCACCATCCAGCGGGCCATCTCCCGCCGTGAGGACCTGCAGCAGATCCTCGACACCATCACCCTGGCCGCCCGGGACCTGCTCGGCGACGAGATCAGCCTGCTGTGGCTGCGGGACGAGGACGACACCGGACGGGCCCGGCTGGCCGCTGCCGCCGACGCGACCGGCATCCTGCCCGGCAGCGCGCTCACCGCGGATCTGGCCGACGCCGCGACCGCGAGCCAGGCCATGACCGTCGGCGACGTGGTGGTACGCCAGGGCGGCATCTCCTCGACCGAGGTGGTCAGCCGGTTCGGCCGCGACCCGGTGTGCGCGTCGATGGGCGCGCCGGTGCACGACAGCGGCGTGGTGACCGGCGCGCTCGTCGTCGCGTCCTGCGACCCGGGGCGGGTGTACGGGCCCTCCGACGTGCAGACGCTGCGGGCGTTCGCGCAGAATGTCAGCCTGGCGCTCACCGACGCCAACACCGTGGTGCGGATGCAGCAGGCCCACCACGACGCCCTGACCGGGCTGGCCAGCCGGCGCCTGTTCATGGAGCAGCTGACCCAGCGGCTGGCGGTGGCCGACGCCGAAGGAACCACGATCGCCGTGCTGTTCCTGGACCTGGACCGGTTCAAGGACATCAACGACACGCTCGGCCACGCCGCGGGCGACCAGCTGCTGACGGTGACCGCCGACCGGATCGCCGCCCAGCTGCGCGGCGGCGACCTGGCCTCGCGCTTCGGCGGTGACGAGTTCGCGGTGATGCTGCACCGGGTCGGCGGCCCGCGCGACGCCGCCGCCGTGGCGGCCAGGATCGCCACCGCGCTGGGCAAACCGATGCATGTGGCGCACGAGCAGCTGCGGGTCGGGGCGAGCATCGGGGTGGCGCTGAACATCCCCGGCCGCACCGACCCGGTGGAGCTGGTCACCCACGCGGACCTCGCGATGTACCAGGCCAAACGCACCGACCCGGGCGGTTACACGATCTACGACGGCACCGTGCCGGAGCGGGACGCGCGTCCGGGAGCCGTCCGGGCCTGAACCGTCCGATGGGTCAGGAACCCGACGGTCACCACGATGACCATGCTCTGGATGGTGGGCGTCGGCCGCACCCCGATGCTGACCCGCCCGGACGCGGCGCTCACCTGAACCGCGGTCCGGCCCGGCGGCTGTCGGGCTTCCGGCGACCATGACGCCACCGTGATACCCGTCCCGATGATGGGAGACGGCCGTCCACAGCGGACCGCCACGAGAGGAGCAAGCGGTGAAGGCAGCACCCACCACGCGTGCGATCGTCGCGGCCGCCGTTCTCGGCGCCGTGCTCGCCCCGGCGGCGCCCGCAGCGGCCGCCGCCGACCCGCTGGTCACGCTGGAGCAGCAGACCAGCACCACCGACACCGTCGCCAAGACCGTCGTCGTGTCCTGCCCGGACGAGAGCTGGGTGTTCGCCGTCGGCGGCTGGGTCAACGGCAGCACCGGCCGGGTGCTGCTGACCCGGCTGGAGCCCGCCGCCGACCTGCGCTCCGCCACGGTGTCGGCCCGGCCGCGCACCGACAGCGCGGTGGCGTTCTCCGTCACCGCCCAGGTCATCTGCGCCCGGACGGTGGTGCCCCCGACCCGCGTGGACAACACCACGATGCAGGGCAGTTCCATCGAGGTCGTATGCCCGAAGCCGACCGTCATGCTGGGCTTCGGGTTCAGGATGGACCGCAGGGTCGACAGCTGGCGGATCGACGAGCTGCTGCCGGACGGCTACCTGTCGCAGGTCAGCCTGCACGCCTCGGGCAGCGGCACGGGCGGCGCGCTGACCGCGTACGGCATCTGCCACACGGCGGTGGACCTCCCGGGGGCGTTCGCGGGCGTCTACCGGGCGAGCAGCTTCCCCGTCACGGGCTCGACCTGGCCGAAACTCGCCCCTCTGATGCCGAACCTCCTCGGCTGGACGTTCGGCATCGGCGCGACCGTCAGCGGCTCTGACAGCCACCTGGACGGGTTCCAGCTGCGGCCGTTCGGGGACGGCCTGGCGCGGGCCGACCGCATCAACGCAACGTCGGGCTTGGCGGCGCCGCGCACGCCGGCCCGGACCGCGAGCCTGCTGGGTCCCGCCGAGGACCCGACTCTGACGACCTACGGCGCGCGCATCGGCACGTTCCACTGACGGAGGCTCACCGGGGGGCCGGCGCCCGCCGCACCGGGACCAGCAGGTCCGGGTCCGGCGGGCGTACGCCGATCGACCGCATCGCCTCGGCGTAGCGGTCGAACGCGCGCCGGGCCTCGCCGTGCTGCCCGCCCGCGACGAGCGTGCGCACCAGCGACCGGTACGCCCGCTCGTCGTAGGGGTCGCGTTCCAGCAGCCGCAGCAGGTAGCCGACGGCCGCACCCGGCTGGCCCGCCGACCGGCAGGTGTGCGCCAGCATCCGCAGCATCGCCAGGTACGCCGCCCGCGCCTCCTCGCGCAGCGGACCCGCCCACTCGGCGTACGGCTCGTCCTCGAACGCGTCGGCCCGGTACAGCTGGTCCGCGGCCAGCAGGACCAGCCGCGCCTGCGGCAGCGCCTCCTGCTCGACCAGACGGCGGCCGCGCGCCACCTGCTCCAGGAAGTCCTCCACGTCGACGCCGGTGGTGGCCGTGTTCAGCGTGATGCTGCCCTGGTCGGCGACCAGGTGATGGTCGGCCGGATACGCCCGGGACGGGTCGAGCACCCCGCGCACGATGTTGAGCAGCACCGACAGCCGGTGCCCGGTGCGCTGCCCGTCGCCGTCGGGCCACAGCAGCTCGCTCAGCTCGCTGCGCGGCACCGGCCGCCCACGCCGCCCGACCAGGATGCGCAGCAGGTCGCGGGCCTTGCGCGACTGCCACGACGACGCCGGGACCACCTGCCCGGCCAGCTCCACCTCGAACCGGCCCAGCGCCCGCACCACCACCGGGGAACGGTCCACGGCCGCGCCCGTGAAGCCGCCGATCCGGTCGGCCAGCGCGTCGGCGGCCGCCAGCCGCTGCTCGCCGAGCACGCCACCGGCCCGCTCGTCCGGGCCCGCCCAGGGCACCCGGCTCATCAGCACCGCGATCCGGGCGGCCTCGACCTCGGCCCCCGCCTCGGTCCAGATCGCACGGGCCTCCCGCAGCGCCGCACCGGCCCGCACCGGATCGTCCTCGGCGGCCGCCCGCAGCTCCAGCGCGTCGGCCAGCCCGGCCCGGTCGCCCTGCGCGCGGGCCACCCGGGCGCCCTCGGTGGACAGGTCACCGGCCCGGCCCGCCGCGCCCTGGCTCAGCGCGATCCAGCCCTGGGCCAGCAGCGCCGGACCGGAGATCTCCGGCCCGGCCTGGTCGGCGGCGGCGTCGGCGTGCCCGGCGGCCGTCTTCACGTCGTCGCCGAGCAGCACCAGGGCCAGCCCCGCCAGCGCCGGCACCAGCACGTGCGCGTTGCCGGTGCCCGAGGCGACCTGCACCACCTGCTCGTACGCGGCACGCGCCTGCTCGCGCCACCCGCGCCGCCGATACAACTCGGCCAGCCCCAGCACCGCCCCGGCGAAGCGGCGCGACCCGAAGCGCTGGTAATGGCCGATCGCCGCCCGGTACCGGCGTACCGCCTCCTCGTAGCGGCCGAGCATGGCCAGCGCGTCGGCCTCGTTGCAGGTGGCGATCGCCTGCAGGCTCGGCGATCCGGCCGCCTGCGCGTACGCCGCGCACAGCTGCGCCGACTCCAGCGCCGCCGGGTAGCGTGCCGCCTGCAGGTGCTGGAAGGTGCGATTGGTGTGGATGCGCGTCAGCAGCATCACGTCCCCGGTGCGGTGGGCTATCGGCAGCGCGAGCGCGAAATGCTCCTCGCTGCCCGCGGTGTCCCCGGCGACGCCCAGCGACAGCGCCACGCTCAGGTACGCCGTGGCCAGCGCACCGTCGTCACCGGACCGCACGGCCCGGTGCACCGCCGCACGTGCGGTCGCGACCGCGCTGTCGGTGTCCCCGGCCAGCAGGAACGCGTGCGCACGCCAGGCGGCCAGCAGGGCGGTGTCGGCTGTGTCGCCGCGCTCGCCCCCGCGGGCGAACACGTCCAGCGCGCCGTGGGCGTCGCCACGCTGGTAGGCGACCCGGCCCGCGCGCCAGGCCAGCCCCGCGTCCAGGTCCGGCCGACCCGCGCCGAGGTCTTCGTAGACCCGCGTTGCCGCCTCCAGGTCCCCGGCCGTACGCAGCGCATCGGCTCGCAGCAGCGTCAGCCGCCTGTCGCGCTCCGGCTCCGGCAGCCGGTCGAACACGTCGGTGACCAGTGCCGCCTGCCCGGCCGCGATGACGCGATCGCCGTGTTCGCGTAGCACCCTGGCGGCCCCGGCGTGGTCACCGGCGCGAAGATGCTCCCGCGCCGCCGCGCCCGGCGGACCATGCCTGCCGTACCAGGCGGCCGCGACGCCGGACCGGCCGGGAGCGGTGTCGCCTCGGTCCGGCTGCGCGACGTGCGGCCCGGCCGTACGGTCGTGGTCCGCGTCGCCGCCCGGCACGCCGCCTGCCACGGCCGCCACCTGTGCGATCACCGGCACGACGTGGTCGTCGTCGGGCAGACCGGGCACCATCGGCCCGCGGACCAGCAGCCCGGTCCGTCGCAGTAGGGTCAGCAGCGCCTCAGCATCAGCATGACCGAAGGCCTCGCACAGGCCCACCGTCACCGGCCTACGGTCGCCCAGGTCGGCGAGCAGCCGGCGTGCCGCGTCGGGCAGCCCGCTCAGCACCTCCGTGCGCACGTACTCGGCCAGCCCGCCCGCGGCCGGGGCGGACGCAGCCGGGCCGCCCAGCCGCACCGACTCCACCGCGAAGTGGACCAGCGCGGGCCAGCCGCGGGTGGACGCGTGCAGCGCGTCGGCGAGGTCGGGGTCGGCCGGCCCGCCCTCCTCCGCCAGCAGCGCAGCGATCTCGTCAACGGCGAGGGCGAGTTCGGCCGGGCCGAGTTCGCTCCAGCGGCCGGGCCGGCCCGCGTGCCGCCACGGCAGCGGCCAGCGCGAGGCCAGCGACACCTCGGCGTCCTCCGGCAGGTCCTCGATCGCGATCAGCAGGTCGCGCAGGTCCGGCACGGACAGCTGGGGCAGGTCGTCCAGCACGAGGCAGCGGACCCCGTCCGACTCCGCCTGGCGGACGAACCCGCACGGGTCGCCGCCACCCCGCCACCAGCGGGCCCGAGCGGGCGGACACAGGCCACGCAGCAGGGTCGTCTTGCCGTAGCCCGCCGCGCCGACCACGATCCGGCGGCTCGGCCCGCTGACCATCGTCGTCCGCCCTCCGGTCTGCTCGACACGCGGCCTGCCCGTTGCGAAGGCTCCGCCCCACCGGCCCGACGATCAACCCTTCTGTCGGATAGCCGGGACAGAACACAGCGTCCGACCAGTATGGTCCGCATCTCACACATCGCGCGACATATATGTCCAGTGTGGACCGTCAGTTGGCATCACCTCGCCAGAACCGACTCCACTTCGGCGCTTACCTGCGAGGATGCGATCCGGGACCAGGAGGTGAACAGCGAACGGAAGTAGACTCCGTGCTTCTCTGCGACCGCCGGGTCCTGCTCCACGACATCCAGTTCATTGACGATGCTCAAGTCGACGAACGGCCGCAACTGCGAGGCGTCAAGGGACTCGGCCTGGCCGGTGAAGCGATCCCAGACCGTGCCGGTGTCCGCAAGCTGCGCCCAGGAGCGGCGGCGATCGCACGCTCCATAAAGGTAGACCAGGTTTTCCGAGGCCCCGCCGATCACTTGCCGCAGCGTCGCCCGCTCGGCTCGGTCGAGCAGCGCGACGTCGAAGCCGTCAGTGCCGTACACCGCGTGCGCGAGACCGGCCAGCTGGACGTCAGCGCTCAGACCGAGCCGGACCAGCCGATCGTGGACACGCGACAGGTGGGCGTAGAGCGAACCACCCGCATGATCGATGGTTTCGGCTCCGCGACCGCGGAGCCATTCCCGCAGATCCTGTTCGGCACTCATGCGACGACCCTAGCTACGGCGCGTCCAGGTCAACCGGCCGCCACCGTGCCCAGTTCGTCACAACGGCCGGCCGCACACAGCTCCGCGCCGCTGTCTCGCGCGCCGCGGCATGATGGTCGGCATGACCGACACCGCGACGGACACCACCGCCTCCGACGACCAGGGCCGCTACGTCAACCCCGGCGGGGAGTTCACCCGCGACCAGCGTTACATCGCCACCCGGATCACCGCCGACGGCCGCGACGGCTACCCCGTCGAGCCCGGCCGCTACCGGCTGGTCGTCAGCCGGGCCTGCCCGTGGGCGAGCCGGGCGGTGATCGTACGCCGGCTGCTCGGGCTGGAGCAGGCCCTGCCGATGGCGGTTGCCGGGCCGACGCACGACGCGCGCAGCTGGACCTTCGACCTGGACCCGGGCGGCCGGGACCCGGTGCTGGGCATCGAGCGGCTGCAGGAGGCGTTCTTCGCACGGTTCCCCGGTTACGAGCGCGGCATCACCGTGCCCGCGATCGTGGACGTCACCACCGGCGCAGTGGTCACCAACGACTATGCGCCGATGACCATCGACCTGTCGCTGGAGTGGACCGCCCATCACCGGCCGGGCGCGCCCGAGCTGTACCCGGCCGCGCTGCGCGCCGAGATCGACGAGGTGAACGCGCTGGTGTTCCGGGACGTGAACAACGGTGTCTACCAGTGTGGCTTCGCCGGGTCGCAGCGGGCGTACGAGGCCGCGTACCGGCGGCTGTTCGCGCGGCTGGACGCGCTGTCGGAGCGGCTGGCCGGGCAGCGCTACCTGGTCGGCGACACGATCACCGAGGCCGACGTGCGGCTGTTCACGACGCTGGTGCGCTTCGACGCCGTGTACCACGGGCATTTCAAGTGCAACCGGCAGAAGCTGACCGAGATGCCGGTGCTGTGGGCGTACGCCCGCGATCTTTTCGCCACCCCGGGGTTCGGCGACACCGTCGACTTCGGGCACATCAAGTCCCACTACTACGAGGTGCACCGCGACATCAACCCGACCGGGGTGGTGCCCGCCGGGCCGGACCTGTCCGGCTGGCTCACCCCGCACGGGCGCGACGAGCTGGGCGGCCGACCGTTCGGCGACGGCACCCCGCCCGGCCCGGTGCCCGCCGGCGAGACCGTGCCCGGCCTGCACGGGGCGTAGCTCGGCCGAGACTGCTCCGGCCTGCGGCGGTCCCGGCGCCCGGAAGGGTCCGGCGACCGCCCGGGCCGCTCATCTGAGGCGCTTGGAACACTCCTCGGCGATGAACGCCTGCAGAGCCGGGCCCATGGACGCGGTGGTCGTCTGGTCGTTTTCCAGCCAGGCCCGTTGCGCATCGGTAAGCGTGATCAACAAGTCCTCGCCGATGGCGCCCGTGTCCAGCGCCGCGCACCACTCGTCGCGGTCCTCGCCCGACAACCCGTCGTTCCACCAGGAAGACATGCTCTGCTCATCCATGGTGTCGACGTTACGACCTGACCCGCGGCATGCGGCCGCAAATGCGTGAGCCCTGGGGCGTCGAATCGGCGTGTCCCGCCGGGCGTCCTGCGTCGTGGCGCGCGGCCACGGCCGGTCACCCGCCCCGGCCCACCGGCAGGCAGGCTATTGGGCGTTCAGCCGGAACGGCGTGCCGGGGCAGCTCAGACACGCGAAGATCCGTAGCGCGTCGTCCCAGCCGACGCTCACGCCGGTCGGCCGGTCGGCGTCGCGCCACCGCGGGTCTGTCCACGACGGCTCCAGATCGGCCTCCTGCTCGGTCCGCCAGGTGCCGCCGAAGGACTCGGACGAGGTCATGGACAGCACCAGCGTCATCTCCCGCGAACACCCCTCGCAGGTCATCGGCTGCCGATCGGTGCTGCCCCAGTTGGCATGTCCGCCGACCTTCCAGCCCCGCGCCTGCGACACCGCGTAGTACGACGGCTGCCCGAACTCGCGGCTGTCGTCGAAGGCGCGCACCTGTCGGCCCAGCTGCTCGGGGAGCTCCTGCCACCACGGATACTCCACGACCTGTTCCGGATACAGCACGCAGGCACGGGGGCGGAACATCTCGTCCGGTTCGCGGACGGGCGCGGGCGCGGCCGCCGACGGGCCGCAGATGTCGGCCTGAGCCCGCCATCGCAGTCGCACGGCCGGTCCGGACTGATCGCGGACCTCGGGGTGCACGTGCGGGCACCACAGCACCTGCAGCAGGTCCTTCCCGGCAGGCAGCGGCAGGTCGGGCACGTCCTGGGCGCGCAGCTGCGCCACCGGCAGCAGCGGGCCGGACACCGGCTCCGGCCGGGTCACGTGGGTGATCAGGTGGGTGCCGGCGGCATGGTGCTCGACGCCGAAGTAACCGGGATAACGCCGGGCCGTGCTGATCGGGTCAGGCCGGGAGCCGAGCCGGGCCGCCTCCTCCGGCGGGACCGGATGCCGCACCTCCACACGGTGTGGCTGAGCGCACCGTGGCCAGGCCTCGTCGGCAGGCCACAGCAGCGGCCCACCGACGTGGCTCCCGCTGATCGACGGCACGCCGGGCCGGGGATGCAGGCGCGTGGCGGTGCGCGCATGCGCTGCCAGCCCGGGGAACAGCTGCGCGAGGTCGAGGGGCCGGGGCACCGTGGTGAGCTTCACGGCCGGATGGTAATGGCAGCGCCCGACAGGTGTCGTGGACGGCGACCCCGGCTGCGGGCAATCACACCGAGGCCAGCACCGCGGGGATCTCGTCGGCGATCTCCCGGGCCAGGAACCCGATCTTCCCGAACCGGGGTGCCAGCCGCTGGGCGCTGCCGGCGTGGGCGTACGCCGCCCAGCACGCCGCCTGGGCGGGCTCCGCGCCGCGGCAGAGCAGGCCGGTGACGACGCCCGCGCGCACGTCGCCGCTGCCGGAGGTGCCCAGGCCGCTGCCGCCGGTCTGCTCCCACCAGGTCCGGCCGTCCGGGTCCGCGACGCGCCCGAACAGCGACACCACGGCCCGGTAGCGCTGCGCGATGCGAATCGCGACGTCCAACAGGTCATCGTCGAGGTCGCCGCCGAGCAGGTACCTCGCCTCGTCGATGTTGGGGGTGAGCACGTACGAGCCGGGCCGGTCCGCGGTCAGCGACGGGTCCTTGCTGAGCGCACCCAGGGCGTAGGCGTCCAGCACGACGGTGGTGTCGGGCCGGGTCGCCGCCAGCACGTGCCGCAGCACGGCGTCGGCGTGGTCGATGTCGCCCAGCCCCGGCCCGACGGCGACGGCCGACGCCTGCCCCGCCAGCTCGGCCAGCCGGTCGGGAAGGGCCCGGCCGGAGTCGGGTTCGGGCAGGTCGAGCACCAGCGCCTCGGGCACCTGGATGCTGAGCGCCGTCGCGGTCGACTCGGCCACCGCGAGCTGGAGCACGCCCGCCCCGGCGCGCAGCGCGGCGACCCCGGCCAGCAGCACCGCACCGGGTGTGTGCCGCGAGCCGCCGACGATCAGGGCGGTGCCGCGGCTGTCCTTGGCCCCCGCGACCTCGGGCAGCGGCCAGTCGCGCAGCAGCTGGACGGTGACGATGGCAGGTTCAGACCGGTTCGGCACGCAGGCCCTCCTCGCGGGTCGGGGTGGTGTCGCGGGCGCGCAGGTGGGCGACGTCGTTGAACTGCTGCGGCGTCAGGCGGCCGGCGCCGTCGCGAACCCAGGTGCTGACCGAGGTGTTGACGATCGCCTCGGCCCGGCTCAGGTCCAGCAGCCGCGCCTCGTCCAGGTCCTCGACGAGATAGCGGATGATCTGCACGACCACGTCGTGGGTGACCAGCAGCACCCGCCGGTCGCCGTGGTCGCGGCGCAGGTCGGACAGCAGCGTCCGGATCCGCAGCGCGACGTCGGCCCACGACTCGCCGCCGGGCGGCCGGTAGTAGAACTTGCCGAGCCGCTGGCGGCGGTCGGCCTCGGTCGGGTGCAGCTCCTGCACGCCGCGGGCGGTGAGCAGGTCGAGGATGCCCAGTTCCCGGTCGCGCAGCCGCTCGTCGTAGGACAGCCGCAGGTCCAGGCCGTCGGTCATGGCCTTGGCCGTCTCCGTGGTGCGCAGGTAGGGCGAGACCAGCACCAGGTCGGGCCGCGGCACGCCGGCCAGCCAGCCCCGCGTGGCGGCGGCCTGTTCGCGGCCGAGGTCCGACAGGGGCACGTCCGGGTCGCGTGGCGCGAGGTCCAGCCGCTGTGCCCCCGAGCCCTCGGCGAGCACCGCGGCGACGTTGCCGACGCTCTCGGCATGCCGCACGGCCCCCAGCCACGCCAACTCGCCCATCTCTCCCCCTGTCCACGCACGAGGTGATTGAGGTACCCGCCCACTGCCCGTTGACACCTGCCGAACGGCCCCAGGTACGTGATCATGAGGTTGTGCCGGGGACACGCCGTCGAGCCGTGCCATAGGCTCATGATCAACGTGGAGGGGGTCAGGGCAGGATGGCGTCGACGTAGCCGCCGTCGACGCGCAGGGCGCCGCCGGTGGTGGCGGAGGCCTGGTCGGAG
Source organism: Catellatospora vulcania (assembly GCF_009720385.1). GTDB lineage: Bacteria > Actinomycetota > Actinomycetes > Mycobacteriales > Micromonosporaceae > Catellatospora > Catellatospora vulcania. The sequence continues at coordinate 278,753 of NZ_ML769304.1, forward strand.
CACAGGTAGGCGACCATGTTGGCGATCTCCTCGGGCTCGATCAGGCGCTGGATCAGGGAGTACGGCCGGTGCTCGCGCATGAAGCGCTGCTGCGCCTCGTCCCAGGGCAGGTCGTCGCCGACCAGTTCGGCGACGAAGGTCTCCACGCCCGCGGTGTGGGTGGGCCCGGCGATCACCGAGTTGACGGTGACCCCGGTGCCGGCCGCCGCTTTGGCGTACCCGCGGGTGACCGCGAGCAGCGCCGTCTTGGTGACGCCGTAGTGCACCATCTCGACCGGGGTGACCACGGCGGAGTCGCTGGCGATGGACTGCACGCGACCCCAGCCGCGCGCCATCATGCCCGGCAGGTACAGCCGGATGAGCCGGACCGCCGAGAGCACGTTGACCTCGAAGAAGCGGAGCCACTCGGCGTCCTCGACCTCCAGCACCGGCTTGGCTTCGAAGATGCCGAGGTTGTTGACGAGGATGTCGAGCTGCGGCACCGCTTCGAGCATGGCCGCCGCGCCCTCGGCGGTGGCCAGGTCGGCGGCGACCGCGGTGACCGTCGCGTCCGGCACGGTCTCGCGCAGCCGGGCCGCGGCGTCCTCGGTCGACGCGCCGCGGCCGTTGACCACGACGTGCGCGCCGCTGCGGGCCAGCCGCTCGGCGATGGCGTACCCGATGCCCTGGGTGGAGCCGGAGACGAGCGCCGTGCGCCCGGACAGATCGATCATCACCGGACCATCATGGCAGCGGGCAGGCCCCCGGCAGGGCCGATCGGGACATGGCGCGGTTACGCGTCGGCGGCGCCGCGCTGCTCGGCCGGCGACACCCCGACGCCGGGGCAGGGCCGTTCCAGGTTCTGCTGCTCGCGCAGGTGCGCCGGGGCCAGCCAGCGGGCCAGGTGGTAGCCGGCGATGGTGACGATGGTGCCCAGGGCGATGCCGCTGAGCTGGAACGTCGGGCTGAACACCAGGGAGGTGTCGCCGATCGCGATGATGATGCCCGCGGCCAGCGGCACGAGGTTGATCGGGTTGCCGAAGTCGACCCCGTTCTCCTTCCAGATCTTCGCGCCGAGCAGGCCGATCATGCCGTACAGCACGACGGTGATGCCGCCGAGCACCCCGCCCGGGGTCGCCGAGATGACAGCCCCGAACTTCGGCGAGAAGCCGAACAGGATCGCCACGATCGCCGCGATGAAGTACGCCGCCGTCGAGTAGATCCGGGTCGCCGCCATCACCCCGATGTTCTCCGCGTACGTGGTCGTCGGCGAACCGCCCACGGAGCTGGCCAGCACCGTGGCGACGCCGTCGGCCCCGATGGCCTTGCCCATCACCGGGTTCAGGTCGCGGCCGGTCATCTCGGCGACCGCCTTGACGTGCCCGGCGTTCTCGGCGATCAGCGCGACCACCGCGGGCAGCACCAGCAGGATGAACGCGAACGTGAAGGCGGGGGCGTGCCAGCCGGCGACCTCGTTGCCGTCGGCTCCGGTGGTGGTGTGCGGCGGGAAGCCGAGCCAGGGCGCGGCGGCCACCCCCGACCAGTCGACCCGGTCATGGGTGGTCGGGCCGGCCGACCCGGGCAGCACCGAGGTGATCGGACCGATGACCCGGTCGAGCAGCCACGACAGCAGATACCCGAAGATCAGGCCGAGGAAGATGGCGATCCGGCCCACGAAACCGCGCGCGGCGACCGCGACCACGATGACGAACGTCATCGTCACCAGGGCCGTCCACTGGTCCTGCGGCCAGTAGACCGAGGCGACGACCGGGGCCAGGTTGAAGCCGATCAGCATGACCACCGCGCCGGTGACCACCGGCGGCAGCACCGCGTGCAGCACCCGGAAGCCCAGCAGGTGGATGAGCAGGCCGACCAGCGCGAGCACCAGACCGGCCACCAGGATCGCGCCGGTGACCTGGGCGGAGTCGCCGCCCTGGGCCCGGATCGCGGCGACGGCGCTGACGAACGACGCCGAGGTGCCAAGGTAGCTGGGCACGATGCCCTTGACGATGAGCAGGAAGCAGATGGTGGCGACGCCGCTCATCATGATCGCGAGCTGCGGGTTGAGTCCCATGACGACCGGGAAGACGAACGTCGCCCCGAACATCGCCACCACATGCTGCGCCCCCAGGCCCACCATGCGCGGCCACGACAGCCGCTCGTCGGGCGCGACGACCTGGCCGGGCGGTGGCGTCCTGCCCCCGTAGACCTCACGCCATCCGAACACCGGCCACCCCACGCCCCGCTCGCGCCACTGGAATCCGCCCTGCTCCGGCCTGCACGGCCGGCCGGGCTGATCACCAGAATGCACGGCGCGGGGCCGAACGGCGGCCGGGCCACGCCGGACGGGTACCCGTCGCGGGCAGCGGCCCGGCGCAAGCGCGGGGCCGTCGGGCTCAGCGAGCCGTGCGGGCGGTGTGCGGCCGCGCCTTGGTCTCACCGGCCAGCAGCGTGGTCAGCGCGTTCAGCGGCATCGGGTGGGCGAGGTGGTAGCCCTGGGCGTGGACGACGCCGAGCCGCGCCAGCTCGGACAGCTGTGCCGCGGACTCGACGCCCTCGGCGGTGACCCGCAGCCCGAGGCCGTGCGCGAGGTCGGTGAGCAGCTTGACGACCGCGTGGTCGCGCGGATTGTGCAGCATCCCGGACACGAACGCCCGGTCGATCTTGATGCCGTGGATGGACAGCGTCGACAGGTAGCGCAGGTTCGTCGACCCGGCCCCCATGTCGTCGAGGGTCAGCCACACGCCGAGCGAGATCAGCCGCTCCAGCCGCGGCCCGGCGTCGGCCAGCGTCTGCAGGTCCGCGTCCTCGGGCAGCTCCAGTCGCAGCCGAGAGGCGGGCAGACCGGTATCGGCCAGCGTCCGCACGACCGTCTCGTCGAACGGGCCGGCCAGGGTCGGCGCGGACAGGTTCACGTTGACCCACTTGGGCGACTGCTCGCCCAGCTCCTCGTCCATCGCGACCAGGTCGGCGCAGGCACGGCGCAGCACCCAGCGGTCCAGCGCGGGCAGGTGCCCGGCTCGGCGCGCCCCGGGCAGGAAACGGCCGGGCGGCAGCAGGCCCATGGTCGGGTGCTGCCAGCGCACCAGCGCCTCCACCGAGGCCACCGACCGGTCGTTGACCCGCACGATCGGCTGGTAGTGCAGCCGCAGCTCGCCCTGCTCGACGGCCTGGGCGACGGTCCGGTCGACGAGGTCGACGTCGCCGGCCAGCCCGGCCTCCACGCCGACGGCCAGCTCGACCTGGTTGCCGCCGGCCTGCTTGGCCCGGTACATGGCCATGTCCGCCTCGCTGACCAGCGTCTGCGGGTCGGAGCGGTTGCCGGACACGGCCACCCCGACGCTGGCGTACGGGTGCAGGTCCGGGTCGTGGCGGCCGTCGCGGGCCGAGATCGCCAGCAGGCACCGGCGGCCGAGTTCGAGCGCCGCCTCCTCGGCCGGTGCGCCCCGCCGCACCCGGGCGAGCACGGCGAACTCGTCGCCGCCGAGCCGGGCCGCGATCTCCCCCGGTCGCATCGCGTCGCACAGCTGGCGGCCGACCAGGGTCAGCACCGCGTCGCCGGCCTGGTGGCCGTGCGAGTCGTTGATGCGCTTCATGCCGTCGATGTCGAGGAAGGCCACCGCGACGCGGTCGCCGTCCGCCCCGGCGTCCGTGCACGCCGCCGTCAGCACATCGAGGAAGTGGGCCCGGTTGGCCAGGCCGGTGAGGTCGTCGCGTACGGCGCGGTCGGCGAACTGGGTGGCGAGGGCGTCGAACAGGTGCGCCGCGGACACGGTGCCCACCCGGCCGCCGTCGAGGTCCACGACCAGGTCGTCGTACCGGCGCTCAGCGGGCCGCGTGCGCAGCAGGTGGGACGCGGCTACCACGGTGGTCGCGCCCGGAAGGCGCACCGGGGACCAGTCGGCGATCGCGGAAACCGGACGTTGCCGCCACAACAACCGTCCATAGCCCATAGGCCCCGACATGGCCTGGTCGAAGCGTCCCCGCATGATCAGGCCCAGCCGGTCGCCGTCGGCGACGATCACCGCCATCAGGTCGCTGCGCGCCCGGAACGTCGACTCCAGCGACTCGCACGGCGTACCTGCCTCCACCACCAGCGCGGCACGCGCCAGCGTTCCGATCTCCCCCGCGATCGTCACCCCGTCACCTCCATGTGCACGGCTGACCGACCCCACGAAGACTAGCCACGACCTGTACAAACATCCAGGTCCATCGGTGTTTTTCCCGGGACGCGGAAAGGCCGACCCGGCACACCGGCCGGGTCGGCCTTCGATCATTCACCTAGTTGCGGACCACCCGGGTCACGGGTAGTTGGTGACGGTGCTCGGCACGGTGGCGGTGCCCTGCGCGGGACCACCGGTGGTGTTGATGACGTTGTCGATCACACCGTTGCCGCCCAGCGACACCGTGGAGATGCTGTGGAACTTGACGTTGGGGTTGTTCGGCGTCTCGATGCCTCTCGCGGCGTGGATCGTCGGATCCACGTTGAAGTAGCAGTAGACGCCCAGACCCCAGGCCTCGTGGCTGGTCACCGTGTCGGCCACCTTGTACGCGGCGTAGCCTCTGGTGGCCCCGTTCATGTAGGCCGCCTGGTTCGGCGGGTCGTAGGGCAGCTCGTTCTGGAAGAAGATCGTCTTGCCGCCCTGGCCGTTCCAGACCACGTTGTACTTCTGGTAGTGCTCGACGAACAGGCCGGTCGCCAGCACGTTGTTGCCGTTGACGATGACGCCGTAGTCGGCCGTGTTGACGGTCCAGCCGATGCCCGCGCCGTGGTCGCCGCGCCATGCCCAGATGTGGTCGACGATCACGTTGTTGCTGTTGACCAGCAGGCTGGTGGTGGCCTTGCCGGCGTGCGCGCCGCCGATCCGGAAGAACACGTCCGAGATCGAGGTCGGGTTGCCGGCGTGGCTGGCCGCCGACCCGTTCGGGCCGAGCTGCAGCAGCACCGGCGAGTTGACCGGGCCGGCGTCGAACAGCAGGCCGGCGATCTTCACGCCGTCCACGTCGGCGACGGACATCGGGATGGCGCCGGTGTCCGGGATGATCGTCGCGTAGCCGAGACCTAGCACCACGGTGTCGGGGCGGTTGATGTTGATCGTGCCACTGGTGTGGTAGACGCCCGGCGTGAACAGCAGGTGCAGGCCCTGGGCCAGCGCCTGGTTGATGCGCGCCGCGCTGTCGCCCGGCTTGGCCACGTAGAACGAGGTCAGCGGAAGCGAGGTGCCCGGGGTGGAGCCGCCGGCCCAGGTGGTGCCGGAGGCGTTGGTGCGCAGCGACGGGACGAAGACGCGGTAGGCGCCGCCGCCGTCGATGTACAGGTACGGCTTCTCCCGGCTCTGCGGGGTGTTGGCCAGCGTGGTGTAGACCGGGTTCGGGAAGCCGTTGGCCGGCGCGCCCTGCACACCCGAGAACACCATGTTCCACACGCCGTTGACCCAGCTGCCGATCTGGCTGTCCCGGGTGTACCACTGCTGCTGCGAGTAGGGCCCGACCGAGCCGGAGACCCGGCTGTCGGCGATGTAGCCGCCACTGGCCCAGCCGTAGCCGTTCGGGGCCAGGTTCAGGTCGCCGTGGATGTCCATGCGCCGGAACGGAGCGGCCTGCGAGACGGCCCACCGGGTGAACCCGGCCGACGGGTAGACCGACAGGTTCTCGGCCGAGCGCCAGAAGTTCTGGGTCGCGTTGCCCTGGAACCAGCCGGCGTCCACGGTCACGTCGCCGTTGATGCGGACGTCACCGGGGTTCTGACCCAGACCCATGATCGAGGTGTAGAAGCCGATCTGGGCGTTGAACCCGCTGTAGGTGCCCGGCTTGAACGCCAGCGCGTAGCGCTGCAGGCCGAACTGGTTCGACTCCATCTCGTTGAAGACGGCGTCGACCTGCGACTGGATCGTCGCTCCGGACATGGAGGGGTCGAAGACCTTCACGTTCGGGCCGAGCGAGCCGCCACCCGGGATCGGGTCGCCGCTGGGGCTGGGCGACGGCGATGCGCTGGGGCTGGGCGACGTCGGGGTGCCGGAGCGCACGGCGACCTCCCACAGCGAGTAGCCCCAGCCGGTGGCCCGGGCGGTCATGTAGATGCGCACGTAGCGCGCCGAGGCCGACGCGTTGATGGTGGCGGTGCCGCCGGTGCCGGTCGTGGTGCTCCAGACCGTGGTCCAGGTGGTCGCGTTGCCCGACACCTGGATCTGGTACGCCGTGGCGTAGGCCCCTTCCCAGGTCAGGATGACCTGACAGATGGGGGTCGCCACGCCGAGGTCGATCTGCAGCCACTGCGGGTCGGCGAAGGCGCTGGACCAGCGGGTGGTGCCGCTGCCGTCGACGGCGTTGGAGGCCGGCGTGCCGGCGTTCTCGACCGAGGACGCGGTGGCGGGCTTGCCCTGGGCCACGTTCGTGGCGCCGCAGCCGCCGGTGCCGCCGCCGATCTCGCCGTAGACCTGGAACTCCCACAGCGAGTAGCCGTAGCCGGTCGCCCGCGCGGTGCCGTACACCCGCACGTAGCGGCCGGAGCCGGTCACGTTGATCGTCTGCACGCCACCGGTGCTGGTGGTCGTGCTGTAGACGGTGGTCCAGCTCGTGCCGTTGGCCGAGGTCTGGATCTGGTACGCGGTCGCGTAGGCCGCCTCCCAGCGCAGGATGACCTGGCTGAGGGTGGCGGTGTCACCGAGGTCCACCTGGATCCACTGCGGGTCGCTGGCCGCGCTCGACCAGCGGGTGCCGGTGTTGCCGTCGACCGCGGCCGACGCGGGCGTGCCCGCGTTCTCCACCGACGACGCGGTGGCGGGCTTGCCCTGCGACAGCAGCGTCACCGCGGCGTTCGCCGTGCTGTTGCCGATCACGACGAAGTAGGCCATGAGCATCACGCCGACGACTGCGAGGACGAGGGCGTAGAGGGGTCTGCCGCGGGATACGGCCAGACGGGGGACGGGTTGCATCTCTTCTCCCTGCTAGGGGACTCCGGACGGGGCCGGCCGGCCTGTGCGATCAGGACGGTCGGTGGACGGTAGAGAGCGCTCTCTGAAACAGAGGGTTGTCGTTTGTTCGATAGCTGTCAAGGGCATGTTTCCGCCGTGTGACACGGAGATCCGCTCAGAAGGTGCCCTGGCAGCGCTTTTGTTGCCGGGTACAGCATTCCGGCGGGCGAGTTGGCACGACCCGGATATGTGGATCATGGGAGAGCGATTGCCCACGATCGTCGGCGACCGGGACGGGACAGCCACCTGCCCGGCTGGACGTCAGGGTGGGGAATGTCCGATCATGTGGCGGAAGATGTGGCGTATGCCGCAGAACATGCAGGCCGACATGGTTAGGCGGGCAGACCGCCGGGTAATGACGGCTTGCCAGCCGCGCCGAGGAAAGGAACCCCATGGCGGATGCGGTGACCGTTGACGAGATCAACCCAGGCGACCACGCGTGCCTGACGTTCACCGACCCCGATGAGCGTCTGGACCTGGTCGCCGAGTTCGTCGCGGACGGCCTGCACCGCGGCCAGCGGGTGATCTGCTTCACCGACGCGCTGACCCCCGACGAGCTGGCCGAGGAGCTGGCCATGCGCGAGGTCGCCACCGCGGCGGCCATCGGCCGCGGCCAGCTCACGATGTACACCAGCCAGGACGCCCCGGCCGTGGACGGCGGCGCGACCGCCGAACGCATGGTCGCCCTCATCGCACAGGAGCGCCACCAGGCCGCCCGGCGCGGCATGCCCGGCCTGCGGGTCAGCGCGGACATGTGCTGGGCGGGCCGTCCGATCGCCGTCGACCAGCTGGTCACCTTCGAACGGCAGGCGGCGACCCTGTTCACCGACGGGCGGCTGACCGCGATCTGCCAGTACGACCGGGAGACGTTCGACTCCGTGACGCTGGCCTTCGCCACCGACGCCCACCACAAGACGGTCGCGGCGCTGGCCTACCACGACACTCCGCTGCTGCGGATCTGCCGCCAGCACCGCCCGCCGGGGGTGCGCGTCGCCGGCGAGATGGACTACACCCACCTGCAGCCACTGCAGCAGGCGCTGACCGAGACACTGCGCCTCGACGACAACATCCACCTCAACCTGGTCAAACTGCGGTTCATCGACGTCACCGCGGCCACCGCGATCATCAAGGCGGCCGCGGCCCTGCCCGCCGGGCGGCGCATGACCGTGGCCTGCCCGCCGACGGTGGCCGCGGTGCTCGACGCGGTCGGCGCCGAACACGTGCCGCAGCTCGCACTGCAGAGGCAGTCATGACCGCCGAAGCCGACCGGTTCCCGGATCCCTCACCCGCGATGGCCGATCCGCCCGGGCTCGACACCGTCTTCGTCGCCGACGACCTGTACGCCCTGCGGGCCTCGGTCGCCGCCCATGCGGGCGAGTTCGGCCTGGCCGAACCGGGCCTGGGCCGGCTGCTGGTGGTGGCCACGGAACTGGCCACCAACGCGATCCGGCACGGCGGCGGGCGCGGGCGGCTGCGGCTGTGGCGCCAGGACGGCGCGATCTACTGCGAGGTCAGCGACGACGGGCCCGGCATCGCCGACACCGCCGCCGCGGGTATGCAGCAGGTGCCGCTGAGCACCGAGGGCGGCCGCGGCCTGTGGGTCGTCCGCCAGTTCACCGACGAGGTGCGCTTCACCGGCCGCGACCCCGGCATCGTCATCACCGTCAAGATCCAGCTCTGACCGCGGTCACGGCGCGAGGCCCGTGTCGTGGGCCAGCAGCGCGATCTGCACCCGGTTGTTCAGCTCCAGCTTCGCCAGCAGGCGCGACACGTACGCCTTGACCGTGGCGACGCTCATGTGCAGGCGCACGCCGATCTCGGCGTTCGACAGCCCCTGCCCGATCGCCACCGCCACCTCCCGCTCCCGCTCGGTCAGCCGGGCCAGCAGGTGCTCCGCTCGCGCCGCACGAGCCGCCCCCGTGCCCGAGGTCACCTGGTCGATGAGCCGCCGGGTGACCGACGGCGACAGCATCGGCTCCCCCGCGGCGACCCGGCGCAGCGCGCGTACCAGCTCCGCGGGCGGGGTGTCCTTGAGCAGGAAACCGCTGGCCCCGGCCCGCAGCGCCCGCAGCACCTGCTCGTCGGCGTCGAAGGTCGTCAGCACCACCACGTCGGGCGCGTCCGGCCGCCGCCGCAGCAGCTCGGTGGCGGTCAGCCCGTCCAGGCGCGGCATCCGGATGTCCATCAGCACGATGTCGGGCGTGTGCGCGGCCACCGCAGCCGGCACCTCGCTGCCGTCGGCGGCCTCACCGACGACGGTCAGGTCGTCCAGCCCCGCCAGCATCATCGACAGACCCGCGCGCACCAACGGATCATCGTCGACGATCAGCAGCCGGATCAGGCCGGCCACGGCTGCCACGTCCACAGCCGGAAGTCGCCCGCCGGGGTGCGCCCGTGCTCGATGCGCCCGCCGGCCAGCGACACCCGCTCGGCGAGGCCGACCAGCCCGGTTCCGGTCCCCGGGATGCCGGGTCCGGCCGTCGCGCCGACCGGCGCGCGGCTGAGCACCTCGACGGTGATGCCGTGCTCCGGCCCGCCCTCGACGGCGACCCGCACCGCCGCGCCGGGCGCATGCTTGCGGGCGTTGGTCAGCCCCTCCTGGACCACCCGGTACGCGGTGCGCCCCGCATGTCCCGGCAGGGCGACCGGATCGGGCAGCCGCTGCGTCAGCTGCACCCGCATCCCGGCCGACTGCGACTCGGCGACCAGCTCCGGCAGGTCGGACAGGGTGGGCTGGGGACGTTCGGGCTCGTCGCCGGACTCGTCGGGCGCGCGGAGCACGCCGATGACCGCACGAAGATCCTGCAGGGCCTGGTGGGCGCTGTCGCGGATCACGCCGGCGGCGCGCGAGACCTCCTCCGGCGACGCGTCCGGCCGGAACTCCAGCGCCCCCGCGTGCAGGCTGAGCAGCGAGATCCGGTGCGCCAGCACGTCGTGCATCTCCCGGGCGATGCGGGTGCGCTCCAGCTGGCGGGCCTGCGCGACGCGCAGCTCCTGCTCGGCCTCGGCGCGTACGGCGCGCTCCCGCAGCGTGTGCACCAGCTGCCGGCGGGCCCCAACCACCAGCGCCCAACCGGTGATCATGGCGAGCACCAGCCAGGTCCACGCCACCGACGGCCAGAACGACAGCTCGCGGTCCGGGTACAGCCGCAGGTAGGGCAGCGACAGCACGGCGTGTGCCGCCCCGACGGCCAGCACCGCCCCCAGCCGCCCCCGCGCACCGAGCGTGATCAGGGCGACGACGGCCGCCCCGCCCGACAGCGGCGAGAACGCCCCCGCCACCGCCGTGGCCACGGCCAGCGCGAGCGGGAAGCGACGCCGCCAGAACAGCGCCACGCACAGCACCGCGCCGGCAACCACGTCGGCGAGCTGGATCACGTCCGGCACCGGCCGCCCGGCCGCCTCCAGGTCGTACACGGACAGCCCGATGAGCACCGCGACGGCGAAGCAGGCGAGGTCCACGGCCCAGTCCCGGGCGGTGCGCCGGCGGGCGGCTCCGTCCGGGTGCAGGTCGCCCGGCAGCAGGTGGCGCAGCAGGCGCGCGGGGTGGGCGGGGGTGGCGGCGGTGCTCGTCATGGTGGCTCCCAGGGTACGGGCGGCCTGGTCGGGCGGGTACCGACTTTGGTCTACGCCTGCCGTCGACCAAAGTCCGCGATCGTCGCCCTGCGGCCGCTGCGGGCCGGGTCCCGCGCCCGCCACGCTGGTACGCATGATCGAAGTCGCGCATCTCACCAAGCGCTACGGCGCGCAGACGGCCGTCGACGACGTGTCGTTCCGCTGCACGCCCGGCACCGTCACCGGCTTCCTCGGCCCGAACGGGGCCGGCAAGTCCACCACCATGCGGATGATCTGCGGGCTCACCCCGCCGACCGGCGGCCACGCCACCGTCGCCGGGCGGCCCTACCGGCAGCTGCCGAACCCCGGCCGGGAGGTCGGCATCCTGCTCGACGCCTCCGCCCAGCACCCGGGCCGCACCGGCCGCGAGACCCTCACCCTGGCCGCGCACCTCCTGCGGGTGCCCACCAGCCGGGTCGGCGAGCTGCTGACGCGGGTCGACCTGCCGGCGGCGGCCGCCCGCAAGCGGGTGGGCGACTACTCGCTGGGCATGCGCCAGCGCCTCGGCCTGGCGCAGGCGCTGCTCGGCGAGCCGCGGGCGCTGATCCTCGACGAGCCCGCCAACGGCCTGGACCCCGAGGGCATCTTCTGGATGCGCGGCCTGCTGCGCGACTTCGCCGACCGCGGCGGCACCGTGCTGCTCTCCTCGCACCTGCTGCGCGAGGTCGAGGCGGTCGCCGATCGCCTGGTCATGATCGGCAACGGGCGGGTCGTGGCCCAGGGCGCCAAGGACGAGCTGCTGTCCGGCGCCGGGATGCGGGTACGCGCCCTGGACCCCGCCGCGCTGCACGCCGCGCTCGCCGCGGCCGGGCTGTCCGCCTCCCCCGCCGACGGCGGCGCGCTGCTCGTCGACGCCGAGGCCGAGGCTGTCGGCCGGGCCGCCGCCGCCGCGGGCGTGGTGCTGCTGGAGTTGCAGCCCGGCCGGGCCCGCGGCCTGGAGGAGATGTTCCTCAGCCTCACCAACGGCGCCACCTCTCCCGAAAGGACCGCCCGATGACCGTCACCGCCGTGCGCGAGGCCCCCGCCGTCGCGGCCACGTCCTTCTCCCCCGTCCCGCTGTGGCGGCTGACCGCCGTGGAGCTGCGCAAGATGGCCGACACCCGGTCCGGTGCGTGGCTGCTGGCCGTCGTCGGGCTGCTCGCCGCGGCCGTCGTCACGGTGCTGTCGCTGACCTCGGACGCCCCCGCGTTCGACTTCGCGGGCCTGCTCGGGCCGACCGTGCTGCCCGCCGCCGTGCTGCTGCCGGTGCTCGGTGTGCTGTCGGTGACCAGCGAGTGGTCCCAGCGCACGACCCTGACCACGTACGCGCTGGTGCCGCGGCGGATGCGGGTCGCGGCCGCGAAGGTGCTCGCGTCGCTGGTGCTGGCCGTGCTGGCGTACGCGGCGTGCCTGGCCGCCACCGCGGCGGCGCTGCCGTTCGCGGGCGGCCCCGACCCGTGGCATCTCAGCGCGACGGCCTTGGGCAAGGCGGGTTTGTTCCTCGTCGTCAACGTGCTGCTCGGGGTGGCGTTCGGCATGCTGCTGCTGAACTCGGCCCTGGCGATCGTGCTGTACTTCGTGCTGCCGATCGCGTGGAGCATCCTCGGCGAGATGGTCACCGCACTGGCCCGCCCGGCGCAGTGGCTTGACCTGTCGGTCACCTCGGGCCTGCTGCTGGAACCGGTGATGACGGGGCGGGACTGGGCCCGCCTGGGGACCTCGGTCGCGGTCTGGATCGTGCTGCCGCTGGTGCTCGGCCTGATCCGGGTCGCCCGCCGCGAAGTCAAGTGAGCCGGCGTCCCGGCAGCGGTTCACCTGCTGCCGGGACGTTCCAGCAGGTCCCGGTGCAGGCCGCTGCCCCGCCTGTGACAGCGGGATGACCTCGCCCGTGGACGTGCGCCCTCCGCCGTCCGTCCACGACGAGGTGGACGGTGCTCGATATCGTCGCCGCATGGCCGACTCCTTGACGGATCTGACCGTCGCACCCCCGGCCGTGGCGGCCCTGCTCGTGCAGCCGCGACGGGTCGCGGCCGCCGGGGCGTACGCGACCATGCTCGACCTCATCGCGCGAGGTGTCCTGGTGACGGACGTGGCGGCCGGGACGGTCCAGGCGCCCCAGCCGCAGCCCGCGGGGCTGGCGCCGTACGAGAAGCAGGTCTTCGACGCCGTCGTCGCCCGGGTGCCGGGCGGATCCGGGCCGGTCCCGCTCGGCGCGATCGACCTCGGCTCCCCGGAGCAGGCAGCGCAGTGGCGTGAGCGGTTCACCGACCTGGTCGCCGAGGCCGCGACCGCCCGTGGGCTGGTGCGCCCGCGCGCTCCGCTGAGCGTGCGGGTCGCGCTCTGGAGCGTCTTCACGGTCCTGTGGGTCGGCGCGGCCGTCGTGGTGTGGCAGGCCGACCGCGCCCCGCTCGCCATCGCCGTGGTGCTCGTCGCGCGCCTGGTCTCCCTGCCGTTCCGGCTGCTGAAGCGGCTGGTGCCGGACGGCCGTGGCGTGGCCCTCGCGGCCCGGTACGCCCGGCTGCGCGCCGAGCCGGGCATCGGGCCCGGCGACCCGCGCGTGGCGTACGCCGTGGCCGCCGGGGCGCGCCCGCCCTGGCTGGGCACGTCTCCGTTCGCCGACGGCAGGCAGTCGTTCGCGTGGTCGCGGCGCGACGGGACGTGGCGGCGGGTCGCGGTCGTCGACGGTCGCGGGTTCACGTTCGGCTGGTCGCCGTGGGCGGCGCTGCTGTCGATGATACCGGCTGCGGTGTTCTTCGGGATCTGGCTGCTGCTGCTCGGCATGTTCTCGGCCGACCTGCGCGTCCAGGGGGCGGTGAGCTGGCCGGCGCTGCTGCTCGCGGCAGGCTGGGTGCTCTGGATCCTCGCGGTCGCCGGGATCGCGCTGCTCGGCTACCGCGGCCTGCACGACGTCCTGCGCCCAACACGGATCGTCAGCGGACCGGTGATCTGGCTGGAATCCGGTGTCGGCGACGAGACCACGACGTACCGCGTGGCGGTCGACGACGGCGGCGACGTCGCCGTCCGCTACGAGATCGCCGCCTCGCTCTACCACCGGCTGCGCAAGGACGGATGGCTGCGGCTGGAGGTGACCCCGAAGCTCGGTCACGTACGCCGGGCGGAGATCGTCGACGGTTAGCCGGCCCGCCCGGCCCGCCCGCCCGGCCCGCTCGTCGCGGCGGCCGGGCAGGCCGTGGCGCTACGGCAGGCTATGGCGGGCGAAGAACTCGGCGATCAGGCTGGACGCGTCGACAGGGTGCTCGCGGCTGTTCGGCCACTCGTGGGCCATGGCCGGGATCGCATACACGACATGCTCGCCGCCGTTGGCGCAGCCGGACACGCGGCGCTCGGCCTTGCCGCGCGCGCCGGCGATCGGGGTGACCACCGGCTCGGCACAGCCCGCGGCCTCCCGCCAGGACTGGTTCGTGGTGCTCCACGCGGGCGAGAGGATGTCCTGCCCGCCCTGGAACGTCACCACCGACACCGGGTTGGCCGCGCCGAGCGACGCGGTCCACGCGGCCACGTTGTCCATCCGGCCGCTGACCGGCGCGATCGCCGCGAAGCGGCCAGGCAGCTCCCGGGCCAGCCGGTAGCTGAACGCGGCGCCGGCGGAGAAGCCTGCGACGTGAACGCGCTTGCGGTCGGCGTGCCAGGTGGACACGAGGTGGTCGACGAGGGCGGCGATGAATCCGATGTCGCCGCTGGCGGGGTCACCGGCGGTGCCCGGATCCCACGAGCCGCCCGCGCCCTGCGGGTAGGCGACCAGGAACCCGGCCCTGTCCGCGAGCGGGCTCATGCCGCTCTGGCCCGCCGCGCCCGCGCTGGTGCCGGGCCTGCCGTGCAGCACCAGGACCAGCGGCAGCGTCTGTCCCGGCTGGTAGCCGGGCGGCGCGTGCAGGGTGTAGTCGCGTTTCACCCCGGCGTGCACGATCGCGAGACGGTGGTCGCCCGGTCCGGGCTGGTCCGGCGGCAGGCTCAGCGCCGGGCTCGGGCTCGCCGCGGGCGGCGTCGGCGCGGCGGGGCTACAGGCGGTGAGTACGGTGACGATGCCGAGCAGGGCGAGGACTCGTTTCACGGGTACCCCCTATGTCAGAGTTGACATGTCAGAAGTTACATAGTGAGGAGGCGGTATGGCGGCCGTCGAGAGTGACGATTCGGCAACGACGGCCGGCTCGACGCTGGGCTACGCGCTGCTGTCCCTGCTCACCCGCGGCCCGGCCACCGGCTACCAGCTGACCCAGCAGGTCAAAGCACCCCTCGGGCACTTCTGGACGGCCCGGCACAGCCAGATCTACCCCGAACTGGCCCGCCTCGCCGCCGCGGGCTGGGTCGACTCCGTCGAGCAGGCGGGACCGGGCCCCCGTGCGAAGAAGACCTACGCCATCACCGCATCCGGGCTCGCGGCCCTGCGCGCGTGGCTCGTGATCCCGCCGACCGCCCAGCCGCGCAGCGAGATCACCCTGAAGGCGTATGCCGCCACCAGCGCCGACCCCGCTGCCATGGCCGCCGTCTACATCGACCTCGCCGAGCGGTCCGCACGCCTGCTCGCGGAGTACGAACAGGACGCGGAACGGATGCGCGCCGCCGGCCAGGACGATCCGGTCCACCCCCGGTTCGGCAACTTCGCGGTGCTGATGATGGGCATCGAGTCGCAGCGCGCCGTGCACCGCTGGGCCCGCTGGCTGGCCGCCTGCCTGCGCACCGGCCACCCCGTGGCCTACGGCGAACCCCCTGCGGATTGAACCGCCCCGATACCGTACGGCCGTGGCCGATATCGAGCGCGTCGTGGCGTACCTGCCGTTTGTGCTGGCGGTGCTGTACCTGGTGCTGGCGGCCGTCGCATGGCGCGCCATGCGCCGCTGGGGCGCCATCTGGATGCTGCTGCTGTTGCTGCCCGCGGCGGCGTTCTGCTCGATGACGGGATCGCGCACCACGGACGAGCTGGTGGCCTCGTGGCACGCCGAGCGCGGTGACGGCGTGGCGGGCCGGTTCGTGGCCACCGAGGTGAACGTGAACGACTCGACGCCGGCCGCGGAGACCTGGATCGGCACGTTCATCGCGGAGGATCACGACATCCGCGACGGCGTACGCCTGGACAATCCACCGCCCGACATGCGGCCCGGCACCGCCGTGCCCGCCCGCGACACCGGAGCCACCCTGGCCGTCTACGGCGACGGCCCGCACGGGGCCTTCCAGGACCAGTTGATCATGGCGAGCATCCAGGCCCTGCTGTGGCTGGCCCCGGGCCTCTGGCTGCTGTTCGCGGTGCTGCGCAGGCGGCGGATCACGCCCGCGCACCAGCTGTCGGGCACGGGCGACGACACCGGTCTGGACCATCCCGTGCCCGACTTCACGGACTCGGACGACGACGACTGACTACCGTCTCGCCCGTCGGGCGACCTGGCGCAGCACGCCGATGGTCGCTCGCACGCTGCGCGCGGGACACTGATATTGAGTGGCCAGACGGCACGCGGCTCGGCACACTCCTCAGTCGGCGCCAACGACGGGGGAACACCGAAATGCCTTTCCAGACCATCAGTGACACTGCAGCGCCGCTGCGGCTGTGGGCCGATCCCGCGGCCGTGGACGAACGCGCCATGGACCAGCTCCGCAACGTCGCCGCCCTGCCGTGGACGCATGCCGTGGCCGTGATGCCCGACGTGCACGTCGGCATCGGCGCGACGGTCGGCTCCGTCATCGCCATGCGCGGCGCGGTGGCTCCGGCCGCCGTCGGCGTGGACATCGGCTGCGGCATGACCGCACAGTTGACGTCGCTGCGAGCCGGCGACCTGCCCGACGACCTGGCCAGGTTGCGGGCCGCGATCGAGAAGGCCGTGCCGGTCGGCATGGGCCTGCACCAGCACTCGGTCGACGTCGACCACCTCAACACGGGCCTGCGCGGCTGGCACCGGTTCTGGACCGATTTCGACGACCTGTCGGCCCAGCAGGTGCTGCGGCGCAAGGGCCGGGTGATGCAGCAGCTGGGCACGCTCGGCGGCGGCAACCACTTCATCGAGGTGTGCCTGGACGGCGAGGGCCGGGTGTGGCTGATGCTGCACTCGGGCTCCCGCGGGGTCGGCAACGACCTGGCGCAGTACCACATCGCCAAGGCCAAGGACCTGCCGCACAACGCCGACCTGCCGGACCCGGACCTGGCCGTGTTCGTCACCGGCGAGCCGACGATGGAGGCCTACCGCCGGGACCTGTTCTGGGCGCAGGACTACGCCCGGCGCAACCGGGCGGTGATGATGGCGCTGCTGCGCGAGGTGGTGCGTAAGCAGTTCAAGAAGGTCGCCTTCGAGCCGGAGATCTCCTGCCACCACAACTATGTGGCGGAGGAGACGCACGACGGGCAGGAGCTGCTGGTCACCCGCAAGGGCGCGATCCGCGCGGGTGCGGGCGACTTCGGCATCATCCCGGGCTCGATGGGCGCGTCGTCGTTCATCGTGCGGGGCCTCGGCTCGGCCGCGGCGCTGCAGTCGGCCTCGCACGGCGCGGGCCGCAAGATGAGCCGCAACGAGGCACGCCGCCGCTTCAACACCCGCGACCTGGCCGAGCAGACCAAGGGCGTCGAGTGCCGCAAGGACAACGGTGTCGTGGACGAGATCCCCGCCGCCTACAAGGACATCGACGAGGTCATGGCCCAGCAGTCCGACCTGGTCACCGTGGTCGCCCGCCTCAAGCAGATCGTCTGCGTCAAGGGCTGAGACGAAGGAAGGGCACCTTCACCACGCCATGCGTCGTGAAGGTGCCCTTCCTGACACCGCAGTGCTGCTGAGCAGCGTCGTGGCGGGGGCTGCGTGAACGCGGGCCGAACTCCCCGTGCACATGATCGGCAAGCCTTGCCTTCGGCATGCCGGACGGTCCACTATGTACCGCATCCATTGAGACACATGAGATCCTGCGCCACGAGCGCGGGATCGGATGCGAAGGAGACGTCATGCGCCCATCGCCCCTGCGCCATCTCGTCCTACCGGTCTGTATCGCGGCCGCCGCCGTGCTCACCGCGTCCCCGGCCACCGCGCACGTCCCCCACCAGGCCATCGCGCAGCAGTCCCCCGCGCTCGCCCCGGCCGGGGTCGCGTCCACCCTGGACACCCTCGCCCGGCAGGTGGCCGCCTCGCTGACCGACCCCTCCGCGCGCCGCGCCCTGGTCTCCGCGGTGCGATCCGGTCCCGTCGACCTGTCCACGCTGCGGGCCGGCACCGCCCTCACCGGCCGGGTCGACACCGCCGACCGGGCCGTACGCGCCGCCAAGGGCCTGCCTGCGTCCGTCGGCTCGCTGGTCCGGGCCCGCCTGGCCGCCGACGGCATGTCCGCCGCCCTCGCCGCGGGCGCCGTCCCGCTGGTCGCCGCCGCCCCCGGTGACGACGAGGCCGCGGCGATCGTCGCCTACGAGCCCGACGGCCGCCGCGTGCTGCTCGACCCGGCCCGCGTGCCCACCCGCCCCGTGATCGTCGTCGAGGTGGACGTCGCCAAGGCGCTGCCCGCCGGCCTGGACATCCTGCGGCAGGCGCTCGCCCAGCGCGGCGTCTCCCCCGTGTCCGCGCCCGCCGCGCTCGCGAACGGCGGCTACTGGGCCACCAAGGTCAACGCCGTCCGGCTGTCCGACGACCAGGAACCGTGGATCAAGGGCGCGGCCGAGGTCTACAGCATCGTCAGCGGCTTCGGCCTCGACGGCCACCCCAAGGTCGACGTCGTGCAGATGCCCTACCTGGACCACGACGGCACCACGTACTACCCGAACCAGCTGCTGGTGCACTTCTCCGCGTACAAGTACAACCTTGCCGACGTCGTGATGATGGAGGACGACGGCGACACCAACTACCAGCAGCTCGCCCAGGCCATCGCCGCGGTGCTGCTGACCATCGCCGACGTCGGGGCGTACATCCCGCTGGTCGACGCGATCCTGTCGGCCATCCCGACGTCCTGGTGGACCGACGACCCCGACTTCGTCGACGCCTGGTACACCCTGTCCACCGCGAGCAGCGGCCGGCTCAACGGCGCGGGCGCCCACGGGTGGCTGGAGGTCAGCCCGTACTGGGTGGCCCCGCTCTGATCACCTCCGCCGTGGGCCCGCCGCGAAACGGGCCCACGGCAGCAGCTCAGCGCAGGGTCGGGACCGCGCCGTTGTCGACCACGGCCACCTCGACGCCGGGCAGTTCCCCGGCCCACCGCCGGGCGGCGGCCAGCGCCGGACCCGTTTCGGCGCGGCCGAGACCGACGGCGTAGCGGGTCACCGCCCCCGTCTCGAACGGCCGCGGCCAGGCGTGCGCGTGGGTGGCCCCGGCCTCGCCGAGCAGGCTCAGCAGGGCGCGCATCCGCCCGCGGACCCGGCCGGGTGTCGCCTCGTCGCCCCGGACCTCGACCACGAGCCAGTGGGCGTGCCGCCGGTGCAGCGGTGGCGGCGCGGTGAGCAGCGGCCACCACGCCTCGACACCGACCCCCGACGCCTCCTCCGTGGTCTCCCACGCCTGGTAGAGCTCCTGGACGAGCAGCTCCCACCCGCCCGGTCCGACCTGGTCGGCGCAGCTGCGCACGGGCGCGGTCGGCGTCAGCAGGGCGCCTTCGGGATGTACGCCGCCGACGTCGCCGGTCAGCGACACCGCCTGCCGCCAGTCCCATGCGGCCCAGTCCGCGAAGAACCGCCGCAGCAGCGCCTGCGCGGTCGCGTCGACCGGCGCGCCGAGCACGGTCCGTGCGGCGAGCACCGACCAGGCCAGACCGGGCAGCCCGCCGAACGGCGCGCTGTCGAGCCCCTTCGCTCGCGCCCAGCCCTTCACCTGTAGCGCGAGCAGCGCGAACGCGGCGTGCCGGGAGCCGGTCGCGGCGCGTACCGCAGCGGCGTCGCTGACCGCGCTCAGCGCCACGGCGGCGTCCTGCCCCAGCTCGGCGCGGCGGCCGACCGCCTCGGCGGGATCGAGCCCACCCGTGCCGACCGCCACCAGGTCCACGTCGAGGTCCCCGACCGACAACCGCAGCCTGGGCACCCGGGCCTCGGCCACCGACCGCACCGCGACCGCGTCGGGCAGCGCCCGCGTCACCCGCGCCGCCACCTCGGCGAGATCGGCCTGGCCCGGCAGCGCCGCCACCAGGTCCAGGTCGGCTCCCGGCAGCGCGCAGCCCATCCGCCGCGATCCGGTGACGTGTACGACGCCCTCGGCGAACGCCCCGGCCAGGCGCTCGACGACGGAGGCCACGCCTGCCTCGACGGCCGACGGGGTCGGGGTGGCCTCGGTGTCCGGGTGGGGCGGGTCGGGCAGCCAGCGCAGGTCGCCGGCGCCGAGCGTCAGCACGGCGCGCGGGCGCATCGGCTCGTCGCCGCGCCGCGACAGCAGCACCAGCTCGCCGACCTGCGCCCGGGACTCGCCGAGTGCGGCGGCACAGGCGGCGGCGACCCGCTGCGGGTCGCGGCTGCGGCCCAGGGTCAGATGCGGCGTGAAGCCCTCGGCCCGGCCGCGGCAGCGCGGGAATAGCTGCCGCAGCGCCTGCCAGAGGCGATGCCAGGGGGCGTCACCGTCGGCGGCCGGGTCGAGCCAGATCGTCGCGTCGTCGCGATGGCCGAACGTGTGCACGCCGCCCAGCCGCACCGGGAACGGCGGGACCTCGGCTGCGGCCGCGGCCAGCAGCGGCGCGGCCCGCTCGAAGTCGGCCTCGGGCACGAACCCGAACAGCACGTTCACGTGCGGCGGCCAGCGGTGGAACTGCGGGTCGTGGGCCTGCCGCAGCTCCTGGACCGCCGGCCACAGCCGCTCGGGCGGCAGCCAGGCCAGCGCGGTCCGCGCGGTCGGCGCCACGTCGAGCACGTCGTTCTCGCTCGCCCCGGCGACTGCCAGGTCGACCACCACGCCGTAGTGGTCGGACGGGAAGAGCCCGTCCGGCTCGGGGCGGTCGCCGATCAGCACGGCCGAGGTGGCCGCGGCGCCGCGCAGCAGGACCCGGTCCAGCCGCCGGGCCGCGCCGGACAGCGAGGACACCGCCGCCAGCGGATTGGCGACCGGGTCGAAGGTGGGTGTGGCGTCGCCCGGCCCGTGCACCTGTGTCCAGGCGTCGTCCATGCCGAGCATCGCGGTCGGCGCGCTGCCGTCGTCGTTGAAGTCGCCGAGCAGCACCACGTCGGCCCCGATGTCGGACAGGCCCTCCGCCAGCAGGGTCAGCTCGTCCTGCCTGCGCCGCGCGCCGTCGGCCGAGTGGTCGCTGCTCAGGTGCGTGGCCGCGACGGCCAGCGGCCCGGCCGCGGTGTCGACGACGATCGCGACGACGGCTTTGTGCGGGGCGAGCCGGTGGCTGCCGACCTCCCGTACGGGCAGCCGGCTGAGCAGCACCAGCCCGCCGGGGACGGTTTCGTCGAGTGCGGAGCTCACGGTGTACCGGTCGCGTGTCCAGGGCGCGGCGCACAGCATGGTGAGCAGTTCCGCTTCGACCTCCTGCAGCGCGATGACGTCGGCGTCGGCGGCCTCGATCGCCGCCAGCAGCAGTGGCCGCCGCCGGGCGGTGTCGATGCGGTCGCTGTCGTACCGGTTCCAGAGGGTGTTCCAGGTGAGCAGCCGCAGCCGGCCGGGTGCGGCGGGTTCCGGGGCGGGCGCGGGACGCCAACCCCGGCCCGGCTGGAAGGTGTGCGCCGTGCCCGGCGTGAAGAACGGCGCGGGCAGCAGGCCCTGGTGGCGCACGAGACCCGCGCCGGAGGTGTCGACCCGGTCGACGCCGGTGGCGCGATCCCAGACGAGCACGCCGTCGGCCTCGATGAACATCACCCGGTGCCACGGGACGTCGCCGCCGGGCTTGAACGCGGGCAGCGGCACCCGCTTGGGCCCGGCCCCGCGCTGGCGTACGCCGAGCACGAAGCGTTCCGGGTCGAACCGCGGATCCCAGCGCACCCGGTGGTAGATCTGCTCGCTGGTACGCATGTCCCCCGCCTGTCGTTGATCGACCCAAGTATTCCCACAGGCCCGCCCCGCACCTACCGGATTTCGCCTCAGCGATCGCGTTAAAACGTCTCTGAACTGGGAAAATGGAAAGGAAGTGCCGATACACGACTGGGGGTGGCACCGATGCCGGGCAACAAGACCGTCGTCTACCAGGGCCCTGGGCACGTCAGCGTCGAAGACCTCGACTACCCGAAGCTGGAACTACCGGAACAGCACCGCAAGATCAACCATGGCGCGATCCTGAAGGTCGTCGCCACCAACATCTGCGGCAGCGACCAGCACATGGTCCGCGGCCGCACCACCGCCCCGGAGGGGCAGACACTGGGCCACGAGATCACCGGCGAGGTGGTCGAAGTCGGCCCTGATGTCGAGTTCATCAAGGTCGGCGACCTGTGCTCGGTGCCGTTCAACATCGCCTGCGGCCGGTGCCGCATGTGCATGGAGGGCCACACGGGCGTATGCCTCAACGTCAACCCGGCCCGCGCCGGTGCGGCGTACGGCTACGTGGACATGGGTGGCTGGCGTGGCGGCCAGGCGCAGTACGTGCTGGTGCCGTACGCGGACTTCAACCTGCTGAAGTTCCCGGACAAGGACCGGGCCATGGACAAGATCCTGGACCTGGCCATGCTGAGCGACATCTTCCCGACCGGTTACCACGGCTGCTACACCGCGGGCGTGACCACCGGTTCCACGGTCTACATCGCCGGGGCCGGACCTGTCGGGCTGGCGGCGGCGACGTCGGCGTTCCTGCTGGGCGCGGCGGTCGTCATCGTCGGCGACCTCAACGAGCAGCGGCTGGCCCAGGCCCGCAGCTTCGGCTGCGAGACCGTCGACCTGACCGAGGATGCCGCGCTCGCGGAGATGATCGAGCAGATCACCGGTGACCCGGAGGTCGACGCCGCGGTCGACGCGGTCGGGTTCGAGGCGCGCGGGCACGGCGCGGACGCCGGCGAGGAACCGGCCACGGTGCTCAACGACATCATGTCGATCGCCCGGCCGGCGGCCCGGCTGGGTGTGCCGGGGCTGTACGTGACCGGCGACCCGGGCGGCAAGGACGAGGAGGCCAAGGTCGGCAGCCTGCGTGTGCGCATCGGGCTGGGCTGGGCGAAGTCGCACAGCTTCACCACCGGGCAGTGCCCGGTCAAGAAGTACAACCGGCAGTTGATGATGGCGATCCTGCACGACCGCACGCACATCGCCAAGAACGTGCACGCCACGGTGCTGCCCATCGACGACGCCCCGAAGGGTTACACCGATTTCGACCACGGCGCGGCGAGCAAGTACGTGCTCGACCCGAACCGCGAGCTGGTCGGCGCGGGCGTCTGACTACATGGCCACGGCCGTGCCGACGCCATGGGCCCGCGCCCAGTCGTGCACGACCGCGGCGGCGGCCACGTCGAGGGCGCCGTGGCCGGTCGACTTGAACACCGTCAGCCCGCCCCGGCCCGCGCGGCCGGGGCGGGCGCCGTCCAGCACCGCGCCGAGCAGCGTGACCCGGCCCGGGTCGAGACCCTGCAGTTCGTACGCCCCGGCGGGCGGCGCGGCGGTGACCGCCCCCGGCCACTCCGCGAACAGCGTGCCGTCGGCGACCACGGCCGGGTCGAGTTCGTGCCCGTGCGAGCCGCCTACCGAGCTGACATGCACGTCTTCGCGCAGCCAGGCCCTCGGGAAGAGCGGCTCTGTCGCGCCGGTGCAGCAGAACACCACGTCGGCGTCGCGTACCGCGGCCTCGATGGTCGCCGCCTCGGCCTTCGGGTGCCGGGCCGCCAGTTCCGCCGTGCGGGCGGCGTCCCGGCCGCCGACGACGACCGGGATCGTCGCATCCAGCGCCGCGAGCATGGCGACCTGCGCGGTGGCCTGCACGCCGGCGCCGAGGACGGCGACCCGGGACGGTTGCGGCAGCAGTGCCCGCATGCTGAGCGTCGCCGACGCGGCGGTGCGTACGGCGGTCAGCGGCTCGGCGTCGAGCAGGGCACGCACCCGGCCGTCGTGCTCGTCGAACAGCGCCACCAGGCCGCGATGTGAGCTGCGCCCGGACTGCCCGGGGCTGGAGAACACGGAGACCAGCTTGGCGGCGAGGCCGATCCCTGGGACGTACGCGGGCATCGCGCCGAGCAACCCACCGGGCGCCTGGGCGGCGATGCGCGGCGGCGCGCTGACCTCGCCCCGGCTCAGCGCGACGAGCGCGACCGAGACCGCGTCGAGCACCCGCAGCAGGTCGAGCCCAGCCCTGGTCTGCTCCTTGTCGAGCACGAGCACCTGGTTCATCGAAGGTTCCCCTCGGGGGTGGCGGGCTTGGCGGCGGCCCGGTCGGTCAGGATCGAGGCCAGTGCGGTGGCGGCTTCGGCCAGCGCGTGTTCCAGTCCGGCCAGCCGGGGTACGCCGAACTCGGCGTCGGGTCCGACGAGGGTGACGGCGCACAACGGCCCGCCACCCGCGGCGACGACCGCCCGGCTCATCGACCCGATCACCTTGTCGTTGCGGCCGTGTTCGACGGCGAAGCCGGTGTCGCGCACCCGGGCGATGTCGGCGAGCAGGCCGCCGGGGCCGTCCAGCGGGTGCCCCGCGGCCTGGGCTACGGCGAGATACGGCGTACGGGCCTGCTCGTCGAGCTGGGCGACGAGAGCGAGCGGCCCGGCGAAGCGGTGCACGGGCAGCGCCTCGTCGCGCAGATCGCTGATCATCTCCAGGCGGGGCGGGCGCACCACGTCGATGACGCGGGACCGGTCGGCTTCGAGGACCTGCAGGTTGACCATCATCCCGGTGCGCTCGGCGAGCGCCTCCAGAACGGGACGGCACAGCGCGCCCAGTGACCGCGTCGCGGCCGACCGGGACACCTGCAAAGCCGCCGACCCGGGCAGGTAGTGCTCCCCTGCGCGCAGGACCCAGCCGCGGCGGACCAGGTCGAGCAGCACCCGGTAGGCGGTGGCGCGGTGCAGGCCGACGGCCTGGGCCAGCTCGCCGAGCCGGAGCGGGCGGTCGGCGCGGGCGACGGCCTCGATGAGGTCGAGCGCCTTGTCCACCGCCGAGCTGGCGGATCTCGGCACGGGTCGCCTCCTGGGGTACAGTGCACTGACGTTTCAAGTAACGATACAGACGTTACATCTGTTGTAACAAGGAGCACCGATGGCCCACGTGGACGAGCCCGCGCCGACCCCGTACGCCCCGCCCGAGCCCGGCACGGTCACCGCGTACCGCAACGCCACGCTCATCGACGGCACCGGCGGCCCGGCCCGGCCCGGCACCACGATCGTGGTCGACGGCGACGTGATCATCGAGGTCACGCCGGACGACCAGGTCACCGTGCCCGACGGCGTGGCCACGGTCGACGTCGGCGGCGCGTACGTCATCCCGGGCCTGATCGACTCGCACCAGCACCTGGCCACCCCGCCGAACCGGCCGGTCGCCGAGGCCGCGCTGCGCCGGCAGGTGTACGGCGGCGTCACCGCGATCCGCGACATGGCCGACGACCTGCGCCAGATCGCCGACCTGACCCGCGCCACCCGGACCGGCGAGATCCCCGGCCCCGACATCGCCTACGCGTCGCTGATGGCCGGGCCGACCTTCTTCGACGACCCGCGCACCTGGCAGGTCTCCCAGGGCGGCACCCCCGGCCACGTGCCGTGGATGCAGGCGATCGACGACGACACCGACCTGCCGCTGGCGGTCGCGATGGCGCGCGGCACCCACGCCACGGCCATCAAGGTGTACGCGGAGCTGCCCGGCTCGACCGTCGCCGCGATCACGGCCGAGGCCAAGCGGCAGGGCATCGGGGTGTGGGCGCACGCCGCGGTGTTCCCGGCGACGCCCGCCCAGGTCGTCGCGGCCGGGGTGGACGCGGTCTCGCACGTGACGCTGCTCGCCCAGGAGACCGCCGACGAGCCGCTGACGTCGTACAAGACGAAGGCCCCGGTGGACGTCGAGCGCCTGGTGCGCGACGGCGACCAGCGACTGGACGCCCTCTACGCCCTGATGCGCCAGCGCGGCACCGTGCTCGACGCGACCGGCAGCATGTGGACGTGGATGGCCGAGCAGGCCGACGACGCCGAGGGCAAGGCGCGGGCGCTGGCCAACGACGTGCTGTCGGCGAAGCTCACCGGCGACGCGTTCCGCGCGGGCGTGCTCGTCTCCACGGGCACCGACTACGAGACCGACCCCGAGCACCCCTTCCCGTCGCTGCACGCCGAGATGGCGTTCCTGGCCGACCGCTGCGGCATCCCCGCCGAGCAGGTCATCCGCTGCGCGACGCTGGTCGGCGCGATCAGTATGGGCGCGCAGGACACCATGGGGACCGTCGAGGCGGGCAAGCTGGCCAACTTCGTCGTGCTGGCCCGCGACCCGCGTGCCGACATGGCCAACCTGGACAGCATCGAGTACACCGTCAAGCGCGGCCGCCGCTTCGACCGCGGCGACTTCCGGAAGGACGAGCAGTGAGCACCGACTACATGATCATCAATGCGCTGGGCATCCTCGACAACCCCAACGCCGAGCACTCGCTGTCTGCCGCGCACAAGCTCGTCCAGGACAGCGACGACCTCACCATCGACGCGCGCACCATCGCCGACGCGCACGCCTCCGGCCTGACCGCGGTCAACATCACCCTCGGCTACACCATGGGCGACGCCGAGCCGTACCCCCACACCCTGCGCGAGATCGAGATCTGGGACCGGTTCGTCGCCGCCAACCCCGGCGACCTGGTCAAGGTGCTCACCGCCGATGACATCCGCGCCGCGCACCGCGACCGCAAGGTCGGCATCATCTACGGCTTCCAGAACGCCGTCGCCGTCGGCGACGACCCCACCCGCGTCGCCCAGTTCCACCACCTGGGCGTACGCGTCATCCAGCTCACCTACAACCAGGCCAACCACATCGGCGACGGCTCGATGGCCCCGGGCAACCGCGGGCTCAGCCCGTTCGGGCACGAGGTCGTCGAGGCGCTGTGCGACAGCCGGATCATGGTCGACCTGTCGCACAGCGGCGAGAACACCTGCCTGGAAGCCACCCGGGTGGCGAAGCTGCCGGTGTCCATCAACCACACCGGCTGCCGGGCCCTGGTCGACCTGCCCCGCAACAAGACCGACGAGGAGCTGCGGCTGGTCGCCGAGCGTGGCGGCTTCGTCGGCATCTACTTCATGCCGTTCGTCAACGCCACCGGCCACGCCCGCGCCGAAGACGTCGTCGACCACATCGCCCACGCGGTGAACGTGTGCGGCGAGGACTTCGTCGGCATCGGCACCGACGGCACCGTCACCTCCATCGACGACCTCGACGGCTACCGCGAGCAACTCGCCGAGCACGTCGCGCACCGGCAGGCCGCCGGAGTCGGCGCGGCCGGCGAGCGCGCCGACACGTTCCCGTTCGTCGAGGACCTGCGCGGCGTGGACCAGTTCCACAAGCTGATCCGGCTCATGGAGCAGCGCGGCTTCAGCTCCACCAGGATCGAGAAGGTCATGGGCCGCAACTTCCTCGACTACGCCGACCGCGTCTGGGCCGCCTGAACGCCCTGAGCGAACGAGGACCGCCGCCGGGCGGTCCCCTGCCTAATCTCGACGGCATGGGGACGGGGACGACAGCCGCGTACGACGCGCATGCCGACTGGTACAACGACTTCATGTCACCCGCCGCGGGTGAATACCTGCGGCGGGTCCACGCCACCATCGCCGAACTGCTCGGTCCGGGTGACGGGATCTGCCTGGACGTCTGCTGCGGCACCGGCGCGCACGCGCCCGCCGTCGCGGACCTCGGCTGGACACCCGTCGGGGTGGACCTGTCCGCCGGACAGCTGCGCCACGCCTTGCACCGGCTGCCCGTCGCGGTCGCCGACGCCGCCGCGCTGCCGTTCGCCGACGCTTCCCTGCCCGCCGCCGTATGCGTACTCGCCAGCACCGACGTGCCCGACTACGGCGCGGTCATCGCCGACATCGCCCGGGTGCTCCAACCCGGCGGCCGGTTCGTCCACCTGGGCGTGCACCCGTGCTTCATCGGCGCGTTCGCCGACTGGAGCGGCCAGCCGCGGGTCGTCGTCGACGAACGTTACGCCGACCGCGAGCACACGTTCGAGACCTGGAACCCCGACGGCGTACGCGCCCGCGTCGGCGGCTGGCACATCCCCCTAGCCGACCTGCTCAACGCGGTCATGACCGCCGGCCTGCACCTGGACCGGGTCACCGAAACCGGCGGCAACGCCGTCCCCGACCTGTTCGCCTTCACCGCCACCAAACCCTGACCCCGCCTTCACGGGTTGATCATGAACTTATGGCACGGCTCACCGGCGTGTCCCCGCCACAACTTCATGATCACCGCCGTCCTCGGGCGGGCGGCCGAGATGATCGCTGTTTGAGGTCGAAACCTGGGGCCAGACCGCAGTTCATGACACGAAACAGCGATCTACGCGGCATTACGAGCCGCCCCTGCCAGTCGATCATGAGGTTAGGGCGGCGACACGCCGGTGAGCCGTGCCATAAGTTCATGATCGACGCGGAGGGTTCAGCGGTGGCGCAGGCGGTCTTCACCCGGGCCGCGGTACGGCGGGGTCATCAGTGCCAGCCCGGCGATGATGCCGCACGCCAGCAGCAAGAAGGTGATCACGAACTCGATCATCGTCCCCTCTCTCGAACGACGGCTTCCCTTCCACGGTCGTCGCACGGCCCGGCCACGGCAAGCGCACCCGCCCCACCCGTCACCCTCAGGAAACTCACAGTCGGCACCGGTACTTTGACCTGCGAGGGGAGTACCTCGACAGATCGCTCCGGTCAGTACGGCCGGCCTTCCGGCCCCGGGCGGTCGCCCGCGCTTCGCGCGGGTGAGGGAGACCTCAGACGCACACGTCTGGAGTCTCCGCATGCCTGTCGACACCTCTGCCGCTGCCCTGACCACCATCGGCACCCCGTGGCTGTGGGCGGCCACCGTCCTGGTCCTGCTCGGACTGCTCGCCGTCGACTTCGCGATCACCCGCCGCCCACACGCGGTGAGCATGCGCGAGGCGGTCGGCTGGACCGTCTTCTACCTCGCGCTGCCCGTCGCCTTCGGCTTCTTCGTCTGGTGGCGGTTCGGCGGCACACCCGCGGTCGAGTTCTTCACCGGGTACGTGGTGGAGAAGTCCCTGTCCGTGGACAACCTGTTCGTGTTCATGCTGCTGCTGGCCGCGTTCGCGGTGCCCGCGCAGCTCGCGCAGCGGGTGCTGCTGTACGGCATCGTCGGCGCGCTCGTGCTCCGGGCGGTCTTCATCGCCGCCGGCGCCGCCGTGCTGCAGACCGGCACCTGGGCGTTCGTCCTGTTCGGAGCGGTGCTGCTGGCCACCGCGGTGAAGGTGATGCGCGACGCGCTCCGCGGCGGCGCGCACGAGATCGACATCGACAAGATGCGCAGCGTGAGGATGCTGCGCCGGTTCATGCCGGTCACCGACGAGTACAACGGCTCCAAGCTGACGGTCCGCCGCGCCGGTGTCCGTACGCTCACCCCGATGGCGCTGGTCGTCGCCGCGGTCTTCATGACCGACGTGGTGTTCGCCGTCGACTCGGTGCCCGCCGTGTACGGCGTCACCGAGGACCCGTACCTCGTCTTCGCCACCAACGCGTTCGCGCTGCTGGGCCTGCGCGCGCTGTACTTCGTCCTGCACAACGCGCTGAGCAGCCTGCGCTACCTGAACCACGGCCTGGCGCTCATCCTGGCGTTCATCGGCGTCAAGCTGGTGCTGCACTGGGCGCACGGGGTCTGGCCGGTGCTGCCGGAGGTGCCGACGCTGCTGTCGCTGGCCGTCATCATCGGCGTTCTGGTCACCGTCACCTTGGCGAGCATTGCCGCCAACCGCCGCGACGCCCGCGCCCTTGCGGCAGCGGCAGCGGCCGAGGACGAGGACCGGGACCGGGACCGGGACGAACTGGGCGGCACCCGGTCGCCCGCGGAGATCACCGCCCCGCGACGCTGACCCCTGCCTCGGACCGCCGACGCCGCACCGCGGGCGCTCGGCGGTCCGTCAGGCCGGACCCGGGCCACCGGCTGCGAAGAGGTCCCCCTGGTCTGCCTCGCCGAGGTCCGCGCCGCTGTGCGAAGGCGCGGGCCGGGACGCGACCGGTGCGGAGAACAGCCGTCGGCCCGAGGCGTCCTTGCGGCCGCTCACCTGGCACGTCGCCAGCCGGACCGGGAGCGCGGGCGTGGTGAACGGACCTGCGCCCCAGCGCAGCCACACCGCGACCCGGCCCTCCGCCGCCTCGGCGGTCAGCTTCTCCAGTGTGCGCCGCCGCTCGGACTGGTCGATCTCCACCACGACCGGGGGCAGTCCCGATCTGGCGATGCCCACGTCCACCCACGAATGCCGGTCCTCGTACGGCGGCGGCAGCTTCACCACGCTGGCGGCCCTGCGGTACACGCGCCAGCCCTGCGCGGTGCCCCACGCCAGCACGGCCTCGGTCAGCAGCTCGGTCACCTGGTCGGCATCACGATCGGCGAAGGCCACCGCGGCCAGCCACCCCTGCAACGACTCCGCGACCAGGTCCGCGTCGCCGTCCACCATGCCGTCCTCCACCGGCCCACCCTAATACGGCGGTTCCGCCGATCCCCGGGCCGGACGACGGGCCGCACGGGCCTGGTCGCGGTGCCGCCGTCTCAACGGCCGGGAGCGTCACCGCGCAGCGTCGAGCCCGCCTGGTCGAGCACCTCGATCAGCACCGCGATGTCGCGGTCGCCGTAACCAAGTTCGTCGGCACGGGTCAGCAGCGCGTCGCTGACCTGCGCCGCGGGCAGGCTGACGCCCAGCGTTTCCGCGGTGGCCAGGGCGAGGCGGATGTCCTTGCGCATCAGCAGCACGTCGAACCAGCCCTCCGCCGGCTGGTCGACCAGGAAATCGGCCCGGGCACGCAGCGAGGGCGAGCCGATCGCGCTGCCGTTCATCACCTCGATCGCCTTGCGGCGGTCGACGCCGCCGCGTTCGGCCAGCAGCACGCCCTCGCTGAAGGCCAGCAGCTGCGCGGCGAGGCTGTCGTTGATCGCCAGTTTGAGCAGCAGCGCCTCGGCGTTGGCGCCGATATGGGTCACCTGCCGGCCCAGTTCGAGCAGCAGCGGCTCCGCCTGCTCGTACGCGTCCCGATCCCCGCCGACCATGATCGCGAGGCTGCCCTCCTCGACCGCGCCGACGCTGCCCGAGACCGGCGCGGCGAGCATGCGCGCACCGGCCGCCGACACCTGCTCGCCGAGCCGGGTGCTGGCCGCCGGGCTGACGGTGCTCATGTCGATGTAGATCTTTCCGGCGGACAGTCCGGCGAGGATCCCGTCGCCGCCGGAGGTGACCGCGTCGAGGGCGGCGTCGTCGGTCACCATGCTGAAGACGACCTGCGCCGCGGCGGCGACCTCGCGTGGCGTGTCGTGCCAGACCAGGCCGTGTCCGACCAGCGGCTCCGCCTTGGCGCGGGTGCGGTTGGTGCCGTGCACCCGGTGTCCGCGGCCGAGCAGCCGGTCGGCCATGCGGCCGCCCATGGCGCCGAGGCCCACGAAACCGATGTCACCCACCGCGTGCCCCCTGCCTGCCGCGCCGCTCGCCACCTGCCCCGCTCAGGATGGCACGAGACTCGTGCTGGCGAGGACGGCATCGCTCAGGTTGTGGCCGGTGGCAGCGGACAAGCCCCTGGAACGCGTCTGCCAGGCATCAGGCATGATCGCGAAGTGAAGTCTCCTGCGACCCCGATCCGCATGTCCGTACTGGCCCTGTCCTACTTCGCGTTCATCAGCCTGGGGCTGCCGGACGGCCTGCTCGGCGTGGCGTGGCCGTCGATGAGCGCCGACCTGGACGTCCCCCGGGAGACGATCGGTCTGCTGCTCATCCCGTCGACCTGCGGCTACCTGATCTCCAGCGTTACGGCCGGGTTCGTGCTGTCCAAACTCGGCGTCGGCCGGCTGCTGGCCGGCAGCACCGCGCTGGCCAGCCTGGCGCTGTTCGGCTACGCCCTGTCCCCCGCGTTCGCGTTCACCATGGCCGCCGCCCTGTTCGCCGGTTTCGCGGGCGGCGCGATCGACGCGGGCCTCAACGCGTACGCCGCGTCGGCGTTCGGCCCGCGGCACATGAACTGGTTGCACGCGTTCTTCGGGCTGGGCGTGGCGATGGGCCCGCTCATCATGACCGCCGCCATCCAGTACGGCAACGCGTGGCGGCCCGGCTACTTCGTGGTCGCGACCGGGCAGGCAGTGCTCGCCGTCGCGTTCGTGCTCACCGCCCGGCAGTGGACGCAGCGGCCGGCGCCCGAGCACGCCGCGCACGAGACGCACGGCGGCCCGATCCGGGCCCGGGACACGCTCAAGCTGCCCGCGGTCTGGTTCAGCGTGCTCACCATCGCGGTGTACGTCGCGCTGGAGGTCGCCGCGGGCCTGTTCGCGTACCAGCTGCTCACCGAGGGCCGGGGCATGAGCGACGCGGTCGCGGGGGTCTGCGTGTCGGCGTACTGGGGCAGCCTGTTCGTGGGCCGGGTGCTGCAGGGCTTCGCAGCCCACCGGTTCCTGCCGGGCCAGACCGTGGTGTGGTCGATCGGCGGGATGGCCGCGGGGGCGGTGCTGGTGGCGATCCCCGGGCCGGGCTGGCTGGCCGCGTTCGGGTTCATGGTCATCGGCTTCGCGGCGGCGGCGGTGTTCCCGCTGTTCACGCTGCTGACCGCGGAGCGGGTCGGGGTCGCGCACGCCGACCGGACCATCGGCCTGCAGATGGCGGGCGCGGGCCTCGGCGGCTCCATCATCCCGGCGATCATCGGCGTGGTGCTGGGCACGTGGGGCGTCAACGCGCTCGGCCTCAGCCTCGTCGTGCTCGCGGCCGCCCTGATCGTCGCGTACCTGGCCGCGACCCGGACCCGGCACCCGCAGCCGACCGCGTGACCGAGCCCGCGGGCGCGTGAGCGACAATCGCGTTCATGAACGTGGTGGCTCAGGTGTTCGCGGTGCTCGCCGGTCTGCTGCATGTGCTCATCTTCACGATGGAGAGCGTGCTGTTCCGCCGCCCACAGGTGCACGGGCGGTTCCGGGTGCGCTCCCAGGACCTCGACGCGGTCCGGCCGTGGGCCTTCAACCAGGGCTTCTACAACCTGTTCCTGGCCCTGGGCGCGCTGGGCGGCGTGGTGGCCGTGCACACCGGACACGCCGCCGTCGGCTCGGCCGTCGCCCTGTTCGGCTGCGCCTGCATGCTCGGCGCGGCCGTGGTGCTGGTCGCCACCGACCGCCGGATGGCCCGCGCCGCCGTCATCCAGGGCCTGACCCCGCTGGTCGCCCTGGCTGCCGCGCTGCTCGCCGGCTGATCAACGCCAGGTCAGCGAGGGTTCGGCCGGCAACGCGGCCCCGGAGCCCGACACGACGGCGCGGTGCGGCGATCTGCGCAGCACACGCCTCCGAGAGCGCGATCGCAGGGTACCGTCCAGGGTGGCAGTTCTGCCCGGGTAGCGTACTGATGACCCGGAATTGTCGAGCAGAAGGCGGAACATTGAGCCAGGAGCCCTCAGCGGCCACGTCCGAAGAGACCGTCACCTTCGCCGACCTCGGCCTGCGGCCCGAGTTGACGAAGGCGCTCTCGGCGCTGGGCTACGAGGAGCCGACGCCGATCCAGCGTGAGGCCATCGGCCCGCTGCTGGCCGGCAAGGACCTGCTGGGGCAGGCCGCCACCGGCACCGGCAAGACCGCTGCGTTCGCCCTGCCGCTGCTGCAGCAGTGGGCCGACAGCGCCGACGGCCGCACCAGCGTCGACCCGACCGCGCTGATCCTCGTGCCCACCCGCGAGCTGGCCGTGCAGGTGTCCGAGGCGGTCCACCGCTACGGCCGCGACCTCGGGGTGCGCGTGCTGCCGATCTACGGCGGGCAGCCCATCGGCCGCCAGCTGCAGACCCTGCGCCGCGGCGTCGACATCGTGGTGGCCACCCCGGGCCGGGCGCTGGACCACATCGGCCGCGGCACGCTGCAGCTGGCCGAGCTGCGCACGGTCGTGCTCGACGAGGCCGACGAGATGCTCGACATGGGCTTCGCCGAGGACATCGAGGCGATCCTCCAGGAGACGCCGGACACCCGGCAGACCGTGCTGTTCTCGGCGACCATGCCGTCCCGGGTGGAGGGTCTGGTCAAGCGCTACCTGCGCGACGCGGCCCGGATCCAGATGGGCCGAGCGACCCAGGCGCCGGGCGAGTCGCCGAAGGTCCGCCAGAGCGCGTACGTGGTGGCCCGCGCGCACAAGCCGGCCGCGCTCGGCCGGGTCCTCGACGTCGAGGCGCCCACGGCGGCGATCGTCTTCTGCCGCACCCGCGAAGAGGTCGACCAGCTCACCGAGACCATGAACGGCCGCGGCTACCGGGCCGAGGCGCTGCACGGCGGCATGAGCCAGGAGCAGCGCGACCGGGTGATGGGGCGACTGCGCGCCGGCACGGCCGACCTGCTGGTCGCCACCGACGTCGCCGCCCGCGGCCTGGACATCGAGCAGCTCACCCACGTCATCAACTACGACGTGCCGTCGGCCCCCGAGGCGTATGTGCACCGGATCGGGCGCGTCGGCCGGGCCGGGCGCGAAGGCGTCGCGGTGACCCTCGCGGAGCCGCGCGAGCACCGCATGCTCAAGGCCATCGAGCGGGTCACCCGCCAGCGCATCACCATGGAGAAGATCCCCAGCGTCGCCGACCTGCACGCCCGGCGGCTGGAGATGACCCGGGCCGCGATCCACGAGAGCCTGCTCGAGGACGAACTCGACCGCTTCCGGGTCGTCGTGGAGAGCCTGGCCGACGAGTACGACATCGTCGAGGTCGCCCTCGCTGCGGTGAAGGTCGCGCACGAGGCGATGGGCAACGCGCCCGACGACGAGGTCATCCCCGACATCGCCGAGCCCGTCGAGCGCCGCGAGCGGCCCGGGCAGGGCGACGGCCGTCCCCGGGGCGGCTCGCGCGGCCCCGCCGCCGGTGCGGTCAAGCTCTTCATCGGACTCGGCCGGCGCAACGGCGTACGCCCGCAGGATCTGGTCGGCGCGATCGCCGGTGAGGCCGGTCTGCCGGGACGCGACATCGGCGCGATCGAGATCGCGGACCGGTTCTCGCTGGTCGAGGTCCCATCGGAGGCGGCCGACGACGTGATCCAGGCGCTCCGGAACGCGACGATCAAGGGCAAGCGCGTCAGTGCCCGCCGTGACCGCGACCGCGACCGTGAGGCACCGCCGCGCCGCCAGCGCTGGTAGCCGGTCCCACCACGAGCGAAAGGGCTGTTCCTGTCTACGGGCGGGGGCAGCCCTTCGGCCTAAGTAAACTGAGTTGGCCGGCTGCGATCCAGGTCAAGTGCTATTCCCATAAATCCTATGGGGTTGATAGCCTTTTGCCACCGCGCGCGGGCTGCCCCGGCATTCCCGCGTTACCGGGCACGCTCCCCCGTCATCGGTGACGAGATCCGGCTTCCATCCCTCAGGAGATACTTCATGCACGTTCGGCCTGGACTTTCCCGCCGCTCACTGCTGGCGGCGCTCGCGGCGGCACCGCTGTCCGCGACCCTGCTGTCGGCCTGCGGCAGCGACGAGCCGGCCGCCGCCGGGCAGCCGCTGCGCATCGGCTACCAGCGCTTCGGCGGGCTCAGCCTGGTCAAGGCGCGCAACGCCGCCGACCCGAAGGCCACCTGGTCGCTGTTCGAGAGCGGACCCGCGCTCACCGAGGGCCTCAAGGGCAAGGCGATCGACATCGGACAGACCGGCGAGGCTCCGCCGATCTTCGCCGCCGCCGGAAAGATCGACTTCAAGATCATCGGCACCTCGGCCCCGGTGCCCAAGGGCGAGGCCGTGCTCGTCAAGCAGGCCAAGGGGTTCAAGACCTTCGCCGATCTCAAGGGCAAGAAGGTCGCGCTCAACAAGGGCTCCAATGTCAACTGGCTGCTGGTGAAGCTGCTGGAGAAGTACAACCTCAAGATCACTGACATCGACGTCAAGTACCTCAAGCCCGCCGAGGCACGACCGGCCTTCGACGGCGACCAGGTCGACGCCTGGATCATCTGGGACCCCTACTTCGCCCTGGCCGAGCAGCCCGGCGTGGCCGTGCTGGAGGACGCCACCGGACTGGCCAGCAACCGCGAGTACCTGCTCGTAGACCCGACCGCGCTGGAGCAGAAGACCGACCAGATCGGCGCGTTCTTGAAGGCGTACCGCACGGTGACCGACTGGGGCATCGCCAACCCGGCCGAGCGGGCTGCGGTGCTCGCCCCGGAGCTGAAGATCGAGCTGGACGTCGCCACCCGCGCACTGTCGCGCAGCGCCCAGCCCCTCGCCGCGATCACCCCGGAGATCGGCGACGAGCTGCAGGCCATCGCGGACGGCTTCGCCGCGCTCCAGCTGATCCCTGAGAAGATCGACATCAAGTCCCGCATCGACGGCCGCTTCGCCGAGACGCTGCGATGACAGCCGCACCGCGGACGGTGGCTCCGGCCACCGTCCGCACCACCCCGGCCGACGCGGTGACACCTGCACCGGGCCGGCCCACCCGGCCGCGCCCCGGCCGGCGCCTGCTACGCCTGGTCAGCCCGATCGTGCTGCTGGCCGTCTGGGAGGCAGCCGCTCAGACCGGCCTGCTGCCGCCGGAGAAACTGCCGGCGCCCAGCGCGGTGCTGCAGACCGGCTGGCGGCTGACCGCCGAGGGCACGCTCGCCGTGCACCTGCTGGACTCGCTGCAGCGCGCGGCGATCGGCCTGGCCCTCGGCGGCGGGCTGGCCCTGCTGCTGGGCGCGGTCGCGGGCCTGCTGCGCATCGGCGACGACCTCGTCGACCCGCCCGTGCAGATGGCCCGGATGCTGCCGCACCTGGGCCTGGTCCCGCTGCTGATCATCTGGGTCGGCATCGGCGAGGAGCTGAAGATCACGCTGGTCGCGCTGGGCAGCTTCTTCCCGATCTACTTCAACACCTACGCCGGTATCCGCGACATCGACGAGCGCCTCGTCGAGGCGGCCCGCACCTGCGGCCTCGGCCAGCTTGCCCGGCTGCGGCACGTGGTGCTGCCCGGCGCGCTGCCCTCGCTGTTCCTCGGCCTGCGCCTGGCCATCGGCGCGGCCTGGCTCAGCCTCGTCGTCGGCGAGCAGGTCAACGCGCAGACCGGCATCGGCTTCCTGATGATGGAGGCGCGCGAGTTCGCCCAGACCGACGTGGTGCTGCTCGGCCTGCTGGTGTACGCGCTGCTGGGCCTGCTGTCGGACCTGTTGCTGCGATTCGCGGAGAGGAGGACCCTGTCATGGCGACGCGGCCTCAAGGCGACCTGAGCCCCGTGCTGACCGCCGACGGCGTGCGCCGCTCGTTCGGCGCCACCGTGGTGCTGGACGGCGTCGAGCTGGCCATCGCGCCCGGCGAGGTGGTCGCGCTGCTCGGCGGCAGCGGGTCGGGCAAGAGCACGCTGCTGCGCATCCTCGCCGGGCTCGACCCCGACGCGTCCGGAACGGTGCGGCGTCCGCTGCACCAGGCCGTCGTGTTCCAGGAGCACCGCCTCCTGCCGTGGAAGCGCGTGCTCGACAACGTCTCGCTCGGGCTGACCGGCCCGGACGTGCGTGCCCGCGCCCGCGCGGCGCTGGCCGAGGTCGGCCTGCCCGATCGCGACACCGCCTGGCCCGCGGAGCTGTCCGGCGGGCAGGCACAGCGCGTCGCGGTCGCCCGCGCGCTGGTACGCGAACCCGAGCTGCTGCTGCTCGACGAGCCGTTCGGCGCGCTGGACGCGCTGACCCGGCTGCGCATGCAGCAGCTGTTCATCCGGCTGCGC
This sequence comes from Catellatospora vulcania, assembly GCF_009720385.1. Taxonomy (GTDB): domain Bacteria; phylum Actinomycetota; class Actinomycetes; order Mycobacteriales; family Micromonosporaceae; genus Catellatospora; species Catellatospora vulcania. The sequence goes on from NZ_ML769304.1 coordinate 315,944, forward strand.
GAGCAGCACGGTTTCGCGGCGCTGCTGGTCACTCACGATGTCGACGAAGCACTGCTGCTGGCCGACCGCACCCTGGTGCTGGAGGGCGGCCGCCTGGTCGAGGACGCCCCGGTCCCGCTGGCGCATCCGCGCACACCCGACGACCCGGCTTTCGGCACACTGCGCCGCCACCTGTTGGAGCGACTGGGAGTGGCCGCCTAGACCGCCTGCCGGCCCTCCTGGTGGGCCGGCAGGCGCCTTTGTCCACGACACCTGCGCGCCGTCCCCGGCGGGCACACGTCCACGCAGGGGACGAGTGGGGCCGGCCGGATTCGCACCGGCGTCCTCCCGCTGTGCAGGCGGGCGCGACGACTTCTGCGCTACGGTCCCAGGCCATTATCCACAATCGAACCGTCGCGGGCGTACCCGGTTTCAATGCGACAGCTGCGCGTACCCGCCCATGTGGTACAGCAGCGGCTCGCCCGGATGGTGTTCGGCGCTGACCGGGCGGCCCAGCACGATCGCGTGGTCGCCGACCGGGATGCGCTCGACCACCTCGCAGATCAGCACGGCGAGCACGCCCTGCAGCAGCGGTGTGCCGTAGGGGCCCTGCCGCCAGAGTGTGGTGTCGGCGAAGCGGTCGACGCCGCGGGCGGCGAAGGTGCGGGCGACGTCCTGCTGCCCCTCGGCCAGCAGGTGGATCGCGACGTGGCGGGCCTGCGAAACAGTGGGCCAGCTGGTCGAGTCGCGGTCGAGGCAGAACGAGACGAGCTGCGGCCGCAGCGACACCGAGGTGAACGAGGTGGCGGTGAATCCGACGGGCGGGCCGCCGGGCCGGCCGGGCGCGGTCACCACGGTGACCGTGGTGGCGTGCCGGCGCAGCAGGCCGAGGTAGCGGTGCAGTTCGATCCCGCCGACGGCGGGTCCGGGCAGGTCGTCGGCGGCGGTGGGCGGCAGGGCGGTGAGCGTCATGGGGGTGCCTCTCGGGGCGGAGGTGACTGTTGGCGGGGCGTCACCGCCGACATCGCTTCGCGCTCATACCCCGACGCTAGCAGCGCGAAGGCGTTAAGTCACTATCTCCTATGGGAAATATAGGTTTTGTCACTGGTGGCGCGACCAGGTCGCGAACATGTCCGCGTAGCGGCCCTCGGCGGCCAGCAGCTCGGTGTGCGATCCGATCTCGACGACACCCGACTCGTCGAGCACCACGATCCGGTCGGCCCGCATCGCCGTGGACAGCCGGTGCGCGATGAGCAGCGCGGTCCGGCCCTCCAGCAGCCGGTCCAGCGCCTGCTCCACCCGCAGCTCGGAACGCAGGTCCAGGTTGGAGGTCGCCTCGTCGAGCACCACCACGCGCGGCTGGGCCAGGAACGCCCGCGCCAGGGCCAGCAGCTGGCGCTGGCCCGACGAGACCGACTGCCCGCGCTCGTGCAGCGGCGTGTCGAGCCCGGCCTCGGTGCGTTCGACCAGGTCGCGCAGGCCGACCGCGTCGATCGCCGCCCAGATCTCGGCCTCGCTCGCCGCCGGCCGGGCGAACGCGACGTTGTCCCGGATCGAACCGGCGAACATGAACGGCTCCTGCGGCACCACCCCGATCTGGCGGCGCAGCGAGACCAGGCTGACGTCGCGCAGGTCGTGGCCGTCGATCAGGACCCGGCCGGAGTCCGGATCGTGCAGCCGGGTCACCAGTTTCGCCAGCGTGGACTTGCCCGCCCCGGTCGGCCCGACGCAGGCGATCGTCTCGCCCGCCTCGATGCGCAGGTCGACCCCGCGCAGCACCGGACGCGCCGGGTCGTACCCGAACACGACCCGCTCGAACACGATCCCGCCCGTCACCGGCGGCAGCTCGACCGGGTCGGCGGCCTCGGGCACCGTGGGCGCCTGCCCGAGCAGCCCGCGCAGCTTCACCACCGCGGCCCGGCTCTGCTGGTAGTTCGTGTACAGCTGCACCAACTGCTGCACCGGGGCGAAGAACGCGTTGAGGTAGAGCACGAACGCGGTCAGCTCGCCGATGCTCAGCTCGCCGCGCAGCACCATCCGCCCGCCGATGAGCAGCAGCAGCGCCATGCCGACCAGGCCGATGACCGAGGTGCCGGGACCGTAGATCGCGCTGATGTGGCCGGTGAAGTCGTTGGCGTCGCGGTAGCGGCCGACCACCGTACGGTGCTGGGCGATGTTGCGGTCCTCGCGGTGGTACGCGGTCACCACGCGCACCCCGTGCAGGCTCTCGGCCAGATCGGTGAACATGGCCGCGATCGCGTCCCGCTGGCGGGCATAGCCGACGTCGGAGGCCCGCCGGAACCACAGCGACGCCGCGAGCAGCGCCGGGACCACCAGCAGCAGCGTGATCGCGGCCAGCCCGGCGTCGTAGTGGAACAGCACCGCGGTCACCACGACCATGGTCAGCCCCTGCACCGCGAACTGGGCCAGCCCCTCCTGGAGCAGCTGCTGCAGCGACTCCACGTCCGACGACATCCGGGTCATGATGACCCCGGCCTTCTCGTCGGTGTAGTAGTCCATGGACAGCCGCTGCAGGTGGGTGAAGACCCGCACCCGCAGGTCGCGCATCGCGTCGGCGGCCAGCGAGCCCGTCTGTCGCATCCGCGCGGTCGTGGTGGCCCAGCCGGCCAGCACCGCGGCGGTGAACGCGCCCGCCGACCACAGCAGCACCGGCAGGTCGCGGGCGACGATGCCGTGGTCGATGCCGATCTGCACCAGGAACGGCCCCGCCTGCAGCAGCAGCGTCTCGGCCAGGATGGTCAGGCAGGCCGCCAGGAACACGCCGCGGCGGCGGGTCAGCAGTGACAGCAGGCTCAGCTCGGGCCCGCCCGCGGGGCGGTGCCGGAAGCGGTCCGCCGGCACGCCGTGGTCGGGCTCGGCCTCCTCCAACCGGCGCACTCCCACCGCCAGCTCGTCCGGCACCCCGGCGAACGGCAGCGTGTCACCGGTGCGCCGGGTGCCGCGGCCTGCCCCGACGGCGCTTAGACCGCCGATCGGGCCGCTGCCCGGTCCCCCGCCCGGCCCGCCGAACCCGCCCCCGAACATGCTCATGCCTTCTCCTCGCTACGCTCGTCGGCGGCATGGTGCCGGTCCACATGACGCGCTCGCTGCGCTCGCTCGTGTCCGCTCCTGCCCGGGTCGCCCGGTCATGCCGCGACCTGCTCGTCCAGCACGTCTGCCGCCTGCATGGTCGCCAGCACCTCGCGGTAGCGCGGTTCGGCCGCGAGCAGTTCGTCGTGGGTGCCCTGGGCGGCGACGCGGCCGTCGTCGATCAGCACGACCGTGTCGGCCAGCGCGATGGTCGACAGCCGGTGCGCGACGATGATCGTGGTGCGGTTCTGGAGCAGGTCTTGCAGCGCGGCGTGGATGCGCTGCTCGACGTGCACGTCCACGGCGCTGGTCGCGTCGTCGAGCACCAGCACCGGCGGGTTGACCAGCAGCGCGCGGGCGATCGCGACGCGCTGGCGCTGCCCGCCGGACAGGGTGTACCCGCGTTCGCCGATGACGGTGTCGTAGCCCTCGGGCAGCGCGCGCACGAAGCCGTCGGCCCCGGCGGCCTGCGCGGCGGCGGCGACGTCGGCCAGGTCGGCGTCCGGGCGGCCGAAGGCGATGTTGTCGCGGATGGACGCCGAGAACAGGAACGGCTCGTCGGGCACGATGCCGATCTGGTCGCGCAGGCTGTCCAGGGCGTGGTCGCGCACGTCGCGGCCGTCGACGCGGACACTGCCCGCGGTGGTGTCGTAGTAGCGGGCCAGCAGCCGGCCGAGGGTCGACTTGCCCGAGCCGGTGCGGCCCACGACGGCGACCGTCGTCCCGGCGGGCACGTGCAGGTCGAGGCCGCGCAGTGCGACCGTGCCGTCGGGGTAGGCGAACTCGACGCCCGCGAACTCGACCTCGCCTCGGATCCGGGCGCGTACCGGGTCGGCCTGCTCGGTGATCTCGCTGCTGGTGTCGAGCACCTCGTAGATGCGCTGTGCGGAGGCGGCGGCCCGCTGCCCCATCATGATCATCATGCCGAGCATGCGGAACGGCGGCTGGAGCATCAGGACGTACGAGTTGAACGCGACGATCGCGCCGACCGAGGTCCGGCCCTGGATCACCATCCAGCCGCCGCACAGCAGCACCAGCGCCAGGCCCAGCCGCGGCAGGTTCTCCAGCGTCGGCGACCAGCGGCTGCGGATGTAGGCGTCCCGCCGGTACGCCCAGCGCACCCGGTCGGCGGCCGAGGCCAGCAGGGTGACCTGGCGCTGCTCGCCGGCGAACGCCTTGACGATGCGCACCCCGTTGATGTTCTCGTCGACGACCGTGGCCACCTGCGCCAGCCGGGACTGGATCAGCCACGACACCGGGAAGATGGCCTTGCGCATCCACACGCCCAGCAGCGCGATCACCGGCATGGTGGCCATCGCGACCACCGCCAGCAGCGGGTCGATCGACACCATCAGCGCGAACGCGAACACCGCGATCAGGCACTGCACCAGGATCGACGGCCCGAACGCCAGGTACATCTGCACCGCGCGGATGTCCGAACTGGACCGCGACATCAGCTCGCCGGTCTGCACCCGGTCGTAGAAGCCGTACGGCAGCCGGATCAGGTGCGCGTACATGATGTTGCGCAGGTCGTACTCGATCTCGTACGCGGTGCGCAGCAGGTACCGGCGCGCCAGGTAGTTGACGAATCCGGCCACCACGGCGAGCCCGGCCAGCCACCACACGTAGCCGGTGAGGCTCGCGGTGCGCGCGATCAGCGCGTCGTCGATGCCCAGCCGCATCACGTTCGGGATCTGCACCTGCACCAGCAGGCCCACCAGGGACAGGCCGAGCGAGGTGAGCAGTAGCCAGCGGTGCGCCAGCACGATGGGCAGCGCGCGCCGCAGCCAGGACCGGCTCTGGTCGGGATCGATGGTCGACTTCGGGGGCGGATATTTCGGTGGCGCTGGCGGCGACGGCGCTGACATCACGCTCCAGGGGTCGGGTCTTGCGAACAGCGGTGACGACCCCGGGTCGTGGGGGGGGGGGGGGGGGGGGGCCCGCCCCCCCCGCCGAGGGGGGAGGGGGGAGAGC
>NZ_ML769304.1:320996-375308 GCF_009720385.1 Catellatospora vulcania
GGTCTTGGCCGCAGCTGTGGGCGGCCGTGGGGTTGGGCCGGGGGGGGGCCGCCCCCCCCCACGACCGGAGGCGGTGGGCATGCCTTTCACCATGACACGCCGGGGAGCCTCGCCGCGACGGGTTACCGCGCCGGGGTGACGGCCTGCCGGCGGCGCAGGGCGGGGTTCGTGATCGCAGGCGCCTGGTAGCCGGCGTCGGCCTGATTGAGGACCGTGCCGGGCGGCACGATCTCGTCGATGCGGTCCAGCACGTCCTGCGACAGCGTCACCTTCACCGCGCCGAGCTGCGATTCCAGGTGCTCCAAGGTGCGCGGACCGATGATCGCCGAGGTGATCGCCGGGTGTTCCAGCACGAACGCCAGCGCGAGGTGGATCAGCGAGAGCCCCGCCTCCTGCGCCAGGGCGCCCAGTTGCTCGACCGCAGCCAGCTTCGTCGCGTTGGCGGGCAGGGTCGGGTCGAAGCGCCCCGGCTGGCGGCCTGCGCGCAGCGAGATCGGCTCGGTCAGCCCGCGGTGGTACCGGCCGGACAGCCAGCCCCCGGCGAGCGGGCTCCACGGGATCACCGCGAGGCCGTACTGCTGGGCCACCGGCAGCACCTCCCGCTCGATGCCCCGGTTGAGCAGCGAGTACGGCGGCTGCTCGCTGACGACCCGCTCCCGCCCGCGGCGCTGGGCGATCCACTGGCCTTCCACGATCGCCGACGGCGGGAAGCACGACGTGCCGATGTAGCGGATCTTGCCCTGGCGGACCAGGTCGGTGAGCGCGCCGAGGGTGTCGTCGAAGTCGGTGTCGGCGTCGGGGCGGTGGATCTGGTACAGGTCGACGTGGTCGGTCTGCAGGCGGCGCAGGCTGTTCTCGACCTCCCGGATGACCCAGCGCCGGGAGTTGCCGCGGTGGTTGGGGTTGTCGCCGATCTGCATGTGCACCTTGGTGGCCAGGAACACCTCGTCCCGCAGGCCGCCCGCGAGGGCCTTGCCGACGATGGTCTCCGACTCGCCTTGGGAGTAGGCGTCGGCGGTGTCGATGACGTTGATCCCGGCGTCCAGCGCCCGGTGGATGATGCGGATGCCGTCCTCGTGGTCGGGGTTGGCGCGGGCGCCGAAGTTCATCGCGCCCAGGGTCAGCGGGCTGACCTTCACGCCGGTGCGGCCGAAGGGGCGTAGCTCGGTCATGGTGGTTCTCCTCGGTCAGGCCGCGACGGCGTGCGGCACGGCGGCGTACTGGCTGGCGGGGCGTTCGAGACCAAGGTGGTCGCGCAGGGTCGTGCCGGTGTACTCGGTGCGGAACAGTCCGCGTCGGCGCAGGATCGGCACCACGTGGTCGACGAAGACCTCCGCGCCGGACGGGAACATGTCGGGCATCAGGTTGAACCCGTCGGCGGCCCCGTTGACGAACCACTCTTCGAGCGTGTCGGCGATCTGCTCGGGCGATCCGGCGACCAGCCGGTGCCCGGAGCGGATGCGCCCGGCGAGCTGGCGGACGGTGAGCTTCTCGCGCCTGGCCAGGTTGATCTGCGCGTCGAAGAAGCCGCGCGAGCCGTTCTCGACCCGCAGCGCGTCGCCGATGAGGTGCCAGGGCAGCTCCTCGTCGAGCTTGAGGTGCCTGCGGTCCAGTTGCAGCCGCTGCGCGACCTGCCCGAGCTGCGCCTCGATGCCCTGGATCTCGTCGAGTTCGGCCTGCCGGGCCAGCGCCTCGGCCTCGGTGCTGCCGATCACCGTCGACAGCCCCGGCATGATCTTCAGCGAGTCGGGGTCCCGGCCCAACGCGGCCGCGCGGGCCTTCATCTCGGCGTAGAAGGCCTGCCCGTCTTCCAGGGTGGTCTGCGCCGTGAACACGGCGTCGGCGCTGCGGGCGGCCAGGGACTTGCCGTGCTCGGAAGAACCGGCCTGCACCAGCACCGGGCGGCCCTGCGGCGAACGCGGGATGTTCAACGGGCCGCGTACGGCGAAGTGGCCGCCCTCGTGGTCGATGGTGTGCACCTTGTCCCGGTCGGCGAACACGCCGCGGGCCCGGTCGGCGATGATCGCGTCGTCCTCCCAGCTGTCCCAGAGTTTGACGGCGATGTCGACGAACTCCTCGGCGCGGCCGTACCGGTCGTCGTGCACGGGTGCGCCGGTGAGCCCGAAGTTGCGGGCGGCCGCGTCCCCGGCGGTGGTGACGATGTTCCAGGCGGCCCGGCCGCCGGACAGGTGGTCCAGCGAGGCCAGCCGCCGGGCCAGGTTGTAGGGATCGTTGTAGCTGGTCGACGCGGTGGCGATGACCCCGATCCGCTCGGTGGCCAGCGCGATCGCGGTCAGCACCAGGGTCGGCTCAAGCCGGCCGCTCGGCCCGCCGCCGGGGTCTCCGGCCAGCGCGGGCCCGTCGGCGAGGAAGATCGCGTCGAGGGTGCCGCGTTCGGAGATGCGGGCGATGTTCTGGTAGTAGCCGATGTCGAGGTAGGACAGCGGATCGACCTCGCCGTAACGCCAGGCTGAACTGTGCCCGCCCAACCCGAGGATGTTCATGCCGATGCTCATCTGCCGCGGCTTGGTGCTCATGGGAGTTGCTCCTTGCTGCTGAAATCTGCGCCCTGGCCGGGCATGGGATCGGCACGTGACGCGTGCTCGCGGCCTTCGCCGGCAGGGGTCAGAACAGCCCGCTGAGCGGGGGCTGCTCGCCGGTGAGGTGGTACGCGCCCGCGGCCGCGGCCTTCCACAGGCGCGGGTTGTGGTTGGCGACGGTGCGGGCGTTGCGCCAGTGCCGGTCGAGGTTGTGGGTCCGGGCGGTGGCCGAGCCGCCGCCGACGTCGAAGACCAGCTCCCCGGCGCGCAGCGCCGCCTCGGCGGCGACGTACTGCGCCTGCGCGACCTGGACCGAGGCCCGCACCAGCACGTCCTCGGCGAGGTCGGCCGCCCAGGCGTCGTCGATGGCCTGCGCCGCGGCGAGCACCACCGCTTCGGCGGCGTACGCCCGCGAGGCGATCTCCCCCACCGCCAGCCGCACGTACGGATCGTCGACGGCCCGTGCCGCGGTGCTGTGCTTGATCGGCCTGGCCTTGTCCCGGGCGAACGCGGTCGCGTCCGTCAGCGCGTCGCGGGCGATGCCGGCCAGCACCGCCCCCAGGTAGAGCTGCAGGAATGCGGTCACCGGCGAGCGCCGGTCGCGGAAGCCGCGCCGGTCGCGCAGCTCGTGCGGGTACACGACGACGTCGTCGAGGTCGGTGGTGCCGCTGGCGGTCAGCCGCTGCCCGATCGCGTCGAAGTCGTCGTGCAGGTGCAGCCCCTCTCGGTCGCGGGGCACGATGAAGGAGACCGGCTGCCCGTCGTCGTCGAGGGCGGTGGCGCTGACCCAGTCCGCGAACAGCGAGCCGGTGCTGTAGTACTTGCTGCCCTTGGCCCGGTGGTGCGGGCCCTCCCGGGTGATCCGGGCGCTGATCGCGCCGTTGGCCCCACCGATCTCCCAGCCCGCGTTGCCGACGACCTGCCCGGCCAGCAGGCGGCAGAACCAGGTCCTGCGCTCGGCGTCGGAGCCCTGTGCGACCAGGCCTTCCACGAACGAGAAGTCGGGCCGCAGCGCCTGGGCGACATTGGAGTCGGCCGCGGCCAGGTCCACGATGAAACGGATCGTGTCGCGTACGCTCGCCGCCGCGCCGCCGTGCTCCGCGGGGATGCGGAAGGCGAACAGCTGTGCTTTCGCCACCGCCCGGACCTGGTCGAAGGGCAGCTCCCGCAGCCGTTCGCGGTCGGCCGCACCGGCCCGGATCCCGGCGAGCACCGGCGCGGCCCGCTCGTGCAGCACCCGCGCGCTGAGCGCCTCGGTCGCCGGTCCGGCCAGGTCCGATTCTGTGCTCGGCACGCTAGGCCGCCTGCAGGTAGCGGGCGGCGAGGGCGTCGGTGAAGCCGGTGACGACGGTGTCCAGGAATGCCTGCCCGGTGGCGTCGAGCAGGATGCCGCCGGTGTCGGTGTCGACGATCGTCTTGTCGTGGATGAAGCAGCCGCCGACGATGTGCGTCGCGCCCATGCTGGACAGCACCGGCCGCAGCGCGTAGTCGATGGCCAGCACGTGGGCGGGGGTGCCGCCGGTGGCCAGCGGCAGCACCACCTTGCCGGCCAGCGCGTACTGCGGCAGCAGGTCCAGCAGCGACTTGAGGATGCCGCTGTAGGCGGCCTTGTAGACGGGTGTCGCGACGATGACGCCGTCGGCGGCCGCGATCGCCGCGCCGACCGACAGGATCGCCGGGTGGCGCACGTCCGCGCCGAGCAGCGCCTCGGCGGGCAGGTCCCGGACCGCGAGGTGCTGGACCTCGTACGAGCCGGAGCCGGGCAGGTTGTCGGTGACGTGGCGGAGCACGCGCGCGGTCTTGGAGGTGGGCGACGGCGATCCGGAGATCGCGAGGATCGAGGGCATGGGGTTCCTCCTCAGCCGACGGGCACGGGTTCGGGCGTGGTGGCCGCGAGCGCGGCGGGATCGCGGTAGCGGGCCCCGGGGTGGACGGCGGGCAGCCGGGACCGCCCGGCCCCGAACAGCCGCTCGCGCAGCGTCTCGCCCTCGTCGTAGGACTCCCGGTAGCGGCCGCGCCGCCGCAGCTCCGGGACGACCAGTTCGATGAAGTCCGCGGCGGTGCCGGGGGTCAGGAACTGGCGCAGGTTGATGCCGTCGATGCCGCCGTGGTCGACCCAGCGCTCCAGCTCGTCGGCGACGACCTTGGGCGTGCCCGCGACGAAGAACGGGCCGCGGTCGAAGCCGCCGAACCGTTCGAGGACCTCGCCGACGGTCTGCTCGGGCCGGAACCGGCTGGTCAGGCGCTGGTGGCCGGGGTCCTGCCTGGCGATGATGTCGGCGACCCGCTCGTCGGGGTGGTAGCGGGTCCAGTCCAGGCCCGCTCCGGCGTGCGCGAGGTGGCCCTCGACGCTGCGCAGCCGCCGGAACTCGGCTACCTTGCGGTCCACCTCGGCGTCGGTGCGGCCGACGATGACGGCCGCGCCCGCGAGGAACTTGATGTGGTCACGGTCGCGGCCGTACGCGACCGCCCGGTCCTTGGTGTCCTCGATGTTCGCGCGCACGTCGTCGAGGGAGAACCCGCCGACGAACACCGCCTCGGCGTGCTTGGCCGCGAAGCCGCGTCCCGCGTCCGACGCCCCGGCCTGGTAGATCACGGGGGTGCGCTGCCGGGACGGCTCGCTCAGGTGCGGCCCGGCGACGCGGTAGTTCTCTCCGACATGGTTGATGTAGCGGACCTTCGCCGGGTCGGTGTAGACCCGGTTGTCGACGTCCCGGATCACCGCGTCGTCGTCCCAGGACCCCTCCCACAGCTTGTACAGCACGTCGAGGTACTCGTCGGCGATGGCGTACCGCCGGTCGTGCTCGACCTCGTCGGCCAGGCCGAAGTTGCGGGCCGCATTGGGCAGGTACGACGTGACCACGTTCCACGCCACCCGGCCCTTGGTCAGGTGGTCCAGCGTCGACATGCGGCGCGCGAACGCGAACGGCGGCTCGTAGGTCGTCGAGAACGTGGCCGCGAACCCCAGGTTGCGGGTCACCGCCGCCATCGCCGGGATGAGCAGCAACGGATCGTTGTTGGGGATCTGCACGGACTCCCGCAGCGCCGTCTCCGGCCCACCCCGGAAACCGTCGTACGCGCCGATGACGTCGGCCAGGAACACCGCGTCGAAGGTCCCTTGCTCCAGCAACTGCGCCAGCTCGGTCCAGAACTCGATGTCGTTGAAGCGGTGCCGGTTGTTGTCGGGGTGCACCCACAGGCCGTGGGAGATGTGCCCGACGCAGTTCATCTCGAACAGGTTGACGTGGATCTTCTTAGGCACGCGGGCCTCCCTGGCTGGCGGGGGTGAGCACGGCCGACAGCAGCGTGCGGGTGTACTCGTGCGCGGGCGCGGTGAAGATCTGGCGCACGTCGCCGGACTCGACGACCTCGCCGTCCTTCATCACCAGCACCCGGTCGCTGACGTGGTGGATCACGCCGAGGTCGTGCGAGATGAACAGGTACGCGATGCCGAGCCGTTCCTGCAGGTCGGCGAGCAGGTCCAGGATCTGCGCCTGCACCGACACGTCCAGCGCCGACACCGGCTCGTCGCAGACGATCAGCTCCGGTTCCGGGGCCAGCGCGCGGGCGATCGCGACCCGCTGGCGCTGCCCGCCGGACAGCTCCAGCGGCCGCCGCTTGAGGTGCTCCGCGCCGAGGCTGACCTGTTCGAGCAGCTCGACGGCGCGGTCGCGGCGCAACGCGGCCCGCAGCCCGGTGACGCCGATGGCCTCGCCGAGCACCCGCTCGACGGTGTAGCGCGGGTCGAACGAGCTGAGCGGGTCCTGGTAGACGATCTGCAGCCGGCGGCGCTCGGCCCGCTTGTCGGCCGGGGTGAGGCTGTCCCAGCGGCGGCCGCGCACGCTGACGTGCCCGCCGTCGGCCCGTTCCAGACCCAGGACCAGCCGGGCGGTCGTCGTCTTGCCCGATCCGGACTCCCCGACGATGCCGAGCGTCTCCCCCGGGTGCACCGCGAAGGACACTTCACGGACCACGGTCCGGTTGACCTTGTCGGGTCCGGTGTACGCCTTGACCAGTCCTTCCGCTGCCACGATCGGGGTGGTGCGGTCGAACTCGCGCGGCGTGGCCCGGATCGCGGCCGCGGGCGCCGACGACAGCCGGGTGCCCTTGGCGTGCGTCGCGGGCACCGCCGCGAGAAGTGCCTTCGTGTACTCGTCGCGCGGGTCCTCCAGCACCTGCCGGGTCGGGCCCTGCTCGACGATGCGCCCGGCGCGCAGCACCGCGACCCGGTCGGCCAGCCGCGCGACGACGGACAGGTCGTGGCTGACCACGAGCATGCCCGCGTCGCCGCGCTTGAGCTCGCCGAGCAGTTCGAGGATCTGCGCCTGCACGGTGGCGTCGAGTGCGGTGGTGGGCTCGTCGGCGATGAGCAGCCGGGGCGCGCAGGCGATCGCGGAGGCGATCAGCGCCCGCTGCCGCAGGCCGCCGGAGAGCTGGTGCGGGTACTGCTGGGCGCGCAGTTCGGGTTCGGGGACACCGACGGAGCGCAGCAGGTCGAGGACCTTCTCGACGCGGGCGGCCTTGGTCAGGGTGGTGTGCAGGGCGAGCGGTTCGGCGATCTCCCGGCCGACCGGGCGCAGCGCGTCGAGCGAGCTGAGCGCGTCCTGGAGCACGAAGCCGACCTGTGCGCCGCGGATGCCGCGCCAGTGCCGTTCGGTGTTGCGGGACACGTCGCGGCCGTCGAACTCCAGGGCCGCCGCCCGCACCCGCGCGCCGTACCCGGTGAGCCCGACCAGGGTGCGGGCGGTGACGCTCTTGCCCGACCCGGATTCGCCGACCAGGGCCAGGCACTCCCCCGGCGCGATGGTGAACGACACCCCGTCCACGACGTCGGCCCCGTGCCTGCCGAACGACACCCGCAGGTCGTCGACCCGTACCAGCGGGGCCTGCGGGTCCCGGCCGCCGACCGTGGCCGCGTCCGGCGCCGTGCCGAGCGCGCTCATGACCGGCCCTCCGTGCGGCGGCGCAGGTCGCGGCCGACGACGGTGACCGCCAGCACGGTCAGTGTGATGGCCAGGCCCGGCACGATGACCATGAACGGGTCGTTGGAGATGTACTGGATGCCCAGCGAGAGCATGTTGCCCCACTCCGGCGCGGGCGGTTTGGTGCCCAGGCCGAGGAAGCTCAGCGAAGCCCCCGCGCCGATGGCGTTGCCGACGCCGATGGTGGCCAGCACGACCAGGGGCTTGAACGCGTTGGGCAGGATGTGCCGGCGGATCACCGTACGGCGGCGCAGCCCCAGTGCGGTGGCCGCTTCGACGTAGGTCGCGTCGCGGACCACGTGCGTCTGCGCGCGGATCATCCGGGCGTAGTACGGGACGCTGGCGAACGCGACCGCGAACAGGGCGTTGACCGTGCCGGTGCCCAGCAGGGTGATGACGACCAGGGCCAGCAGCAGGTCCGGGATGGAAAGCGCCACGTCGATCAGCCGCATCACCGCGCCCTCGACGTACCGGTTGGCCAGGCCCGCGAGCAGGCCGATCGCGGAGCCGAGGGCGACCGCGATCGCGGTCGCGCCCAGGCCCATCACCAGCGACGAGCGCGCCCCGTAGACCATGCGGGCCAGGGTGTCGCGGCCGGACTGGTCGGTGCCGAGCAGGTGTTCGGCACTCGGCGGCACGAACGCGCCCGCGGTGCTGATCTCCAACGGGTCGTGCGAGGTGAGCAGTCCGGGCGCGACGGCGGCGACCGCCAGCAGGCCGAGGAAGGCCAGGCCCAGGGCGACGCCGGGCCGGAAGGCCCGCCGCCGGCCCGCGGTGTGGTCGCGCCGTTCGGGTAGGACGGCGGGGACGGTTATGGCGGTCACGCGGTCACCACTCTCGGGTCGATGAGGCCGTAGACGATGTCGACGACGAGGTTGACGACCACGTAGACCGCGGCCGCGAACAGGACCACGCCCAGTACCAGGGGGATGTCCTTGGTGGTGGTGGCGGTGAGCATGAGCTGGCCGACGCCGCGGCGCACGAACAGCGTCTCGGTGATGACCGCGCCGCCGAGCAGGCCGCCGATGACGAACCCGGACATGGTCACGATCTGGATGAGGGCGTGCCGCAGGGCGTGGCGCAGCCGCACGCCCGCGTCGCGCATGCCGCGGCTGCGGGCGGTGAGGATGAACGGCTGTTCGAGGACCTCCTCCAGTTCGGTGCGCAGCACCTGCGACAGCGTCGCCGCGATCGGCAGGGCGAGCGTGAACGTCGGCAGGACCAGCGCGGACAGCCCGTCGTTACCCGACACCGGGAACCAGCCGGCCTGGAACGAGAACACGATCAGCAGCACCAGGCCGAGCACGAAGGTGGGGAACGAGGTGAGGACCAGTTCGGTCCCGGAGGCCGCGGAGCGGATCCACGGCCGCCTCCTGGCGGTGAGGACCGCGGTCCCCACCGCCAGGACGACCGCGACCAGCGCGGCCGCCAGTGCCAGCTGAACCGTCTCGCCCAGTTGCTCCCCGATCGCCTTCGCGACGGGCACCCGCTGCTGGTAGCTCTCGCCCAGATCCCCTCGCAGCAGCCGGCCGAGGTAGCCGAGGTACTGCTGCCACAGGGGCTGGTCGAGGCCGTAGTCGGCGCGTACCCGGGCGAGCACGGCCTGGGTCGGGTTGGCTCCGTCCCCGGCCACCGTGGCCAGGGCCGCGTCGCCGGCGGTGGCGTGCAGCGCGACGAACGACAGCGTCGCCGCGCCCCACAGCACCCCGATGCCGGCGGCGAACCGGGTGGCGATGCGTTTCAGCTGGCGCATGGCTACTTCTCCAGCCAGGCGTAGGCGAAGTACGGGGTGCCGTGGGAGGTGTCGACGACGACGTTGTGCAGCTTGGCGCTGAACGCCCAGAGCACGGAGTTGTCGTAGACGGGGAAGCCGGGCACGAGCTCGGTAAGCCGCTGCTGGGCCTTGCTGTACAGCTCGGTCAGCTTCGTCTTGTCGCCGGTGCGCCGGGCCTCCTCCAGCCAGCCGTCGAGCTGGGCGTCGCTGATGCGGGAGGTGTTCTGGCCGAGGCGCTTGTCGTTGGGGATGCTGAAGGTGGCGTACTTGACGTAGAGCACGTCCGGGGTGTTGGTGTGCCAGACGCCCGCGGACAGGTCGTAGTCGCCGCCGTAGCGCCGGGTGGTCAGCTGGGCGCTGGGCAGCAGTTCGATGTTGACCTTGATGCCGACCGCCTTCACCTGCGCCTGGACCAGGTCGAAGATCGGGCTGATGGTGGCGGTCTGGGCCACCGGCCACTGCACGAGCAGGGTCTTGCCGTCCTTGGTGCGGTAGCCCTCGGCGTCGCGGCCGGTCCAGCCGGCCTTGTCGAGCAGCTCGTCGGCCAGCTTCAGGTCGTGCCCGCGCAGCTTCACCTCGGGGTCGTAGTACTTGGTGACCCGGTCGACGAAGCTGGTGGCCAGCTGCCGCTCACCGAAGCCGACGGTCTTGACCAGGGCCTCCCGGTTGACCGCGGCGACGAACGCCTGCCGGATCGCGAGGTCGTCGAACGGAGCCCGGGAGGTGTTGAACTCGATGGTGTACGGCAGCCCGATCCGGTTGACGTTGGAGTACACCAGCTTCGGGTCGCTCTTGACCGCGGCGGCGTTCTGCGCCGGCACGTAGCCCGTGGCCTGGTACTGGTTGCTGACCAGCGAGTTGAACCGGACGGCGTCCTGCCCGACCCAGGAGACGTTGATCCCGTCCAGGTGCGCCGCGCCGGTCAGGCCGAGTTGCGGCGGAGCCCAGTCGTACCCCTGGCGCTTGGCGAACGTGGCGCCCTGCGTCTTGGTGTACCCGGTCAGCACGAAGGGACCGGAGCCCACCGGCTTCTCGCACAGCTGCGCCGGGGTGCTCTCCTTGATCGCCTTGGGTGACAGCAGGCCGAGCCAGCCCTGCGCGAGCACGTCCAGGAACGGGGTGTACGGCTGCTTGAGCTTCACCTCCAGCGTGTACGGGTCGATGATGCGGCTGCTGTCGTACGGCGCGATGTAGGGCCCGGCCAGCGGCGAGCGGGTGTCCGGGTCGAGCATGTGCTCGAAGTTGGCGACCACGGCCGCCGCGTCGAACACCGCCCCGTCGCTGAAGGTCACGCCCTTGCGCAGGTGGAACGTGTACACGGTGCCGTCGGTGTTGATCTCCCACTTCTCGGCCAGCCACGGCCCGGGGTTGCCGGCGGCGTCGAGGTAGATGAGGTTGTCGGTGAGGATGCGCCCGAAGATCTGCTCCACGTCGGAGGAGATGGCGTGCGGGTCGAGGCACAGCGGGTCGGCGGACATCGACAGGTTCAGGATGCCCCCGTCGGCGGGGGCGCCCCCGCCGTTGAGCACCTCCCCTGCGGTACGCGACGACGCGTCCGCGCTGGCGGGAGTGGTGCCGCCGCCGGAGCCGCAGGCGGCCAGTGCTCCGATCGCGACGGTCGCGGCGAGCAGGCGGGTGGACAGGATGAAACGCACGGTGAAGCCCTTCACAAGGGGTAGGGGTGTGCCGAGACGGCCGCTCTCGTGGGGTCGAGAGCGGCTCGGGACTCGGAGTCGAGGAGCGCGGGTCGGGGCGAGGGCTACGGTGCCGCTCGGCGCGACGCCGCGGAACGATCAGGCCTGAGGCAGGCCGGTGCGCGGCGTCAACAGCCGCTGCTGCACACCCGTTGGAAGTCCACATGGCGCCGTTGGGTCAGGCGCAGGCTCCGCTTCATGGGTAGGGACCGTAGGAGCGCCGCGGCAAGACCGTCCAGGCTTTTGTGACCCAGCTCACACACTTCTCCTGTATATCCCATAGATTTAATATGAATTATCTGCTCGATGGATTGTGCTGCCCTACCTGCGCGTGTCAGCATCCGTTCATGGTCAGCTCCACACCGGATCTCGTTTCGGCACCCGTCGATGCGTTGTCCATTCCCGACACCGTGCCCGCGCACGTCATCCGTGACGACGCCGAGGCGCTGCGGGTCGCGGCGGCGCTCGCCGTGGAGTTCGCGGCCCGCGCGGCCGAACGCGACGCCGACCGCCGGCTGCCGCACGCGCAGATCGCCCGGCTGAGCGCGAGCGGCCTGCTGGCCATCACCGTGCCCGCCGAAAACGGCGGCGCCGACGCGAGCACGGCCACCGTGACCGAGGTCTTCCGGCTGCTGGCCGCCGCCGACCCGAACATCGCCCAGATCCCGCACAGCCACTTCGTGTACGTCAACGTGCTGCGCCACAACGGCACCGCCGAGCAGCGCAGGTTCTTCTTCGGCGAGGTGCTCGCCGGGAGGCGCATCGGCAACGCCCAGTCCGAGACCGGCACCAAGCACCTCATGGACTACCGCACCCGGCTAACCCCCGACGGCGACGGCTACCGGCTCGACGGCACGAAGTTCTACGCCACCGGCGCGCTGTTCGCCGACTGGATCGCCGTGCTGGCCCGCGCCGACGACGACAGGCTGCACGTCGCGTACACCCCCGCCGACGACCCCGGCGTCACCGTCGTCGACGACTGGAACGGCATGGGCCAGCGCACCACCGCCAGCGGCACCGTGCACCTCGACCGCGTCGCCGTGCCCGCCGACCGGATCGTCCCGCACCACCTGACCTTCACCGGCCCGCAGCTCTACGGCGCGTTCGCGCAGATCGTGCACGCCGCCATCGACGTCGGCATCGCCGAGGGCGCACTGTCCGACGCCGCCGAGTTCGTGCGCACCAAGACCCGGCCCTGGTTCGAGGCCGACGTGCCGACCGCCGCCGAGGACCCGCTGCTCGTGCAGCGCTTCGGCGAGCTGGACCTGCAGCTGCGGGCCGCCCGCGCGCTGCTGGCCCACGCCGCCGCCGAGGTCGACCGGGCCGCCGCCGACCTGCACGACGACTCCGCCGCCGGCGCGTCGCTGGCCGTCGCCGCCGCCAAGGCGTACGCCGACCGCGCCGCCAACGAGATCAGCAGCGCCCTGTTCGAAGTCAGCGGCACCCGGTCCAGCCTCGACGAGTACAACCTGCACCGGCACTGGCGCAACGCCCGCACCCACACCCTGCACGACCCCGTCCGCTGGAAGATCCAGCACCTCGGCCGCGCCGCCCTCAACGGCACTCCCCCACCCCGCCACGGCCTGCTCTGACCGCCCGACAGACGTCGGTCCGGGAGCCGCGACGCCGCGAGTTCGGCGACCACGGCGTGGCGGCTCCCGGACCGCGACCCACCCGAACAGCACGGAGACAGCACATGAGCCTCACCTTCCACTGGTTCCTGCCCACCTACGGCGACAGCCGGTTCATCGTCGGCGGCGGCCACGGCCTGCCCGCGGGCGTGGCCGGCGGCGCGCGCCCGGCGACCCTGGCCTACCTCGGCCAGATCGCCCGCACCGCCGAGCAGCTGGGCTTCGTCGGCGCGCTCACGCCGACCGGGGCCTGGTGCGAGGACGCCTGGCTGTCCACCGCGATGCTCACCGAGGTCACCGAACGCCTGAAGTTCCTCGTCGCGTTCCGCCCCGGCCTGCTGTCGCCGACCCTGGCCGCGCAGATGGCCGCGACCTTCCAGCGCCACTCCAACGGCAGGCTGCTGCTCAACGTCGTCGTCGGCGGCGAGACCCACGAGCAGCGCGCGTACGGCGACTGGCTCGACAAGGACGCCCGCTACGCCCGCGCCGACGAGTTCCTGCACGTCGTGCGCTCGCTGTGGCGGGGCGGCAGCGTCGACTTCACCGGCGAGCACCACCGCATCGAGGGCGCGACCATCCCCCGGGTGCCCGACCCCGTGCCGCCGATCTACTTCGGCGGCTCGTCCCAGGCCGCCGGCCCGGTCGCCGCCAAGCACGCCGACGTCTACCTCACCTGGGGCGAGCCGCCCGCGCAGGTCGCCGGCAAGCTCGACTGGATCCGCAAGCTCGCCGCCGAGGAGGGCCGCGAGCTGCGTTACGGCATCCGGCTGCATGTCATCGCCCGCGACACCGCCGACGAGGCCTGGGCCCAGGCCCGCAAGCTGCTCGAAGGCATCAGCGACGACGACATCGCCAAGGTGCAGGCGGGCCTGGCCCGCAGCGAGTCCGAGGGGCAGAAGCGCATGCTCGCCCTGCACGGCGGCAAGCGCGACGACCTGCAGATCGCCCCGAACCTGTGGGCGGGCGTCGGCCTGGTCCGCGGCGGCGCGGGCACCGCGCTGGTCGGCAGCCACACCGAGATCGCCGACCGCATCGCCGAGTACGCCGACCTCGGCATCAGCGAGTTCATCCTCTCCGGCCACCCGCACGTCGAGGAGGCGTACTGGTTCGGCGAGGGCGTGCTGCCGATCCTGCGCGAGCGCGGCCTGTGGACGCACCCGGCCGGCGACCCGGCGCGCGAACTGCCGAACATCCCCTTCGCCGCAGCCAAGACCCGATAGAAGGTGGCCCCATGACCGGATCGACGAACCAGGTGCGCAGCCAAGCCGTTGTCCACCGCTGTACACCGGTGTCGTCGACGGGCCCGCTCGGCCGGCTGATCCCCCATGCCGCGCGGCCCGACCGCTGGTGCTGGGGCCCCGACCAGGGATTCCATCCCCGGTCGGCCCCACACCAGCGGGTCCAGCTCACCCCCGCCGCGGGTCTGCTGACCCGCGGGCGGACCATCGGCGTACGCCAGGCCGTGGCGCTCGGCGCAGCCGGGGCGCACGCCGACCTCGCGCACGCGTTCAGCGAACTCGACTCATGGGTGCCGTTCCCCGACGCGGACGTGTTCGCGCACCTCGGGTGGGCCGTCCGGCACCTCGACGGAGCCGACGACGACGTGCTGCGTGACATTGTCGTGCAGGCGCTACGGTCGATCGACGAAGAGCTGCTGCCGACATCGTGGCGGCGGCCGCTGGCCATCGCGGCCGCCGGTGCGGAGGTCTCGGCGGCGGAGCAGGCGTGGCTGCGCAACGCTTGCGATGCGGCGTACCGGCGGCTGACCAGGTTCGAGACCGGCTGGCCGCAGCCGCCCGCCGACCGGCAAGCCTGGTGGGACTACGCGGCCGCGCGAGCCTGCACCGCGCTGCGCGACGGCGACTGGGTCAGTGCCGCCCGTGCCGTGACCGATCTGTACGGCCTGACCGGCCCGGATCCGCAGCAGGCTGCCGAGTGGCTGACAGCGATCACCGATCGCGCCGCCGTCATGCGTCCAGACTGACGACACGAATTCGACCGACCGCCGCATCGTGGACGGCGGGCGGGTGTGAGTGGTGCGTGTCGACGGGCAACCGTTGCCGGCGCGGGTCCGCGCCCAGCCGGATGGCCGTTGCCCCCCACGCGTGCGTCCGCGCATTTACGCTTCGCGAATGAATTTCCACAAGATGGCGCGGCATGCCCTCGCCACCGCGCTGGTCGCCGGCGCGCTGGTAGCAGGGTTCGGCGCTCCCGCCCAGGCGGCGGAATCGACCTGCAACAGCAAGGGGCAGGCCTGGCTCGAGCACCAGGCTTACGGCACGAAGGTCCCCCTCTACAACACCAGTCAGCGGTGCAAGCTCACCCCCGGTGACGGGGAGGGCGGTTACAACGCGGGCGTGGAGGGCCTTCAGTACAACCTGAACAAGTGCATGCGACCGATGATCATCGCCAGTGGCAGCGGCTACACCGACCTGCGGTTCGATCCGCTGGTCGAGGACGGCGAGTTCGGCTCGCTCACGAAGAACGCGCTGATCAAGGTGCAGAAGTATGTCAACCGCTACTACGGGGTGGGCATCGCCACCGACGGCGGCTACGGTCCGCAGACCCGGTCCTGGATGGAGTACTGGGACGGGAGTGAGTGCGGGTTCCTGTCCCTGCCATAGCCGAACGCGCTTGACCTGCGAACACTACTCTGGGTAGCGGAGGACCCAGATCACCGCCGGCGGTGAGCCCGGCACCGCACGCGTCGGGTGCGGTGCCGGCCCGCCACCGCCGGCAGCGAGCGCCCGGTGCGGATTCGGCGCGGCTCAGCCGATCGGCTCGCCTTGCGAACTCCGTCCTGACCGGACACCATGAGACGACCGCACGAGATCGACGGGGGCCACCATCTTCAGTACGTCGGCAACTCCGGGGACCGAGCTTTCGGATCACCGGCGGGCGGGAACGGCGGTGCTGTTCGCCTCAGCGGCGAGCGCCGTCGTGCTGGCCGTGCCCGGTGGCTTCCGTATTTTCGACGACGTCGCCACCCTCTACGGCGCGGGCCGCTGGGTACTGCTGGCGCTGCTGGCCGTAGGCGGACTCGTCTTGTTGCGGGGCAGACCGGTCGCCGCCGACGTCGCCGCGACAGCAGGTCTGTTCGCCGCAGGACAGCTCAGCGCCACCGGCATCTGGGCGGTGAAGCACTGGCGTCCCTTCTCCGGCATGGTCGGCACCGGCTACAACATTCTTCCCCTGCTGATGCCGTTGGCAGCCGTCCTGGCCGTCGCGGGCGCGGTGGCCGCGGTGGTCTGCCTGGCCGTGATGCGTCGCAGCGGCGTCCTGGCCGCGCAAACCCATGGATACCAGCGCTGGGTCGCCTTCGCGACCGGCGCGGCAGTCGCGGTCGGCCTGCCGGTCGCGATGCTGGGCGGCCTGTCCCCGATCACCCTGCTCGGTGCGTACGCGCTGCTCTTCGGACTGCCGTGGGGCATCGCCCTGGCCGCGACCGGCTGGCTGCGCCGCGACGCGGCGCTCACCGCAGGCGCCCTCGTGACTGTCAGCGCGCTGACCGCCGTCGGCTGGAGCATCGGCCACAGCACTGATTGGCCTTCCGTCTCCTTCCACTTCCTCACCGTCGCCGTCGTAAGCACCGTCGCGACCGCCCTGCGCCTACCCGCCCAAGGCCGCTGACACGCGTCCATCGCGTCATTCTCGGACTGTCCTGCAGCACCCGCTCCTACCTGAGTGAGCGCAGACCCGTGCGGACCTCGTCGACGAACGACTCCGGCTGCTCCCACGCGGGGTAATGCCCGCCCGCAGGCAGCCGGTTGTAGTGGATGAGCTGCGGGTATGCCTGCTCCGCCCAACTTCGCGGCGGCAGGTGCAGCTCGTCCTCGAAGACGCTCACCGCGACCGGGAGCCTGACCCCCTTGGCGGCGAAGAACGAGAACCTGTTCTCCGCGTACAGCCGCGCCGAGGACACACCCGTGTTGGTCAGCCAGTACAGGGTGATGTTGTCGAGCACGTCCTCCCGGGTGAGGCTCTCGGACGATCCCGCGAACGCCCGCGAGATCAGCGCCAGGCTGTTGGCTTCGAGGTCGAGCATCCACGCGGCCAGGAACACCGGCGAGTCGGCCAGCCCGGCCAGGGCCTGCGGCCGCGAGCCCTGCTGCAGCGCGTACGTGACGTGCTGCCAGGTGAAGTTCAGCTGCTCGCACGCGGCCCGTTCCTCGTCGGACAGCCCGGCAGGCAGGTTCTCCAGGGCGTTGGCCGCGCCGAGGATGTTCTGCTGGAACAGGTTGTCGATCCCGGCCGGGACGACGCAGGGCATGTTGGTATGGATGCCGGCCAGCCCCTCGACCTCCTGCGCGGCCATCAGGTCCACGACGATCGAACCCCAGTCGCCGCCCTGCGCGACGTAGCGGTCGTAGCCCAGCCGCTGCATCAGCTGCGCCCACGCGCGGCCGATGCGGTCGGGTCCCCAGCCTGGCTCGGTGGGCTTGCCCGAGAACCCGTACCCGGGCATCGACGGCAGGACCACATGGAACGCGTCTTCGGCACGACCGCCGTGCGCGGTGGGGTCGGTGAGCGGCTCGATGACCTTCAGCAGCGCCGCGACCGAGTACGGCCAGCCGTGACAGATGACGATCGGCAGCGCTTCGGGGTGCTTCGACCGCACGTGGATGAAGTGGATGTCCAGGCCGTCGATCTCGGTCACGAAGTTCGGATACGAGTTGAGCTTCGCCTCGCACCGTCGCCAGTCGTACTCCTCGACCCAGTACCTGGCCAGTTCCTTCATGGTGGCCAGCTGCGGGCCCTGCGACCGGTCGGCGACGGTCTCCTTCTCGGGCCAGCGCGTGTGCAGGATCCGGGCTTGCAGGTCCTTGAGGTCGGCGTCGGCGAACTCGACCCGGAACGGCCGGATCGCCGGTGCCTCGACGGGTGAAGGCATGGACATTCCCTGGTTCTTGAGGATGGTTCTCGGCGAGCGCCGTGGACGCCTGGCGCACCGAGCGGCTCGAAACGGCGAGCCGCTCGGTGCGCGCCGGGGGTCCGGCTACCTCAGGGAGCGCAGCCCGGTGCGGACCTCGTCCACCAGTGACTCCGGCTGCTCCCAGGCGGCGAAGTGGCCGCCCTTGGGGAGCTTGTTGTAGTGGACCAGGTTCGGGTAGGCCTTCTCCGCCCAGCTCCGGGGTGCCTGGTAGAGCTCGTCGGGGAAGACGCTCACCGCGACCGGCAGTTTGACGCCCTTGACGCCGAAGAACGAGTACGTGTTCTCCGCGTACAGCCGGCCCGCCGACACCCCGGTGTTGGTCAGCCAGAAGTGCGTGATGTTGTCGAGGACGTCGTCGCGGGTCAGGCCCTCGGGCACCCCGGCGAACGAGCGCGAGATCAGCGCCATGCTCCGCGGGTCGTGGTCGAGCAGCCACGCGGCCAGGAACACCGGCGAGTCCGCCAGGCCCGTCAGCGTCTGCGGCCGCGAACCCATCTGGAGCGCGTAGGCGACGTGCTTCCAGGTGAAGTCGAGCTGCTCGCAGGTGGCCCGCTCTTCGTCGGACAGCCCGGCGGGCAGGTTCTCCAGCGCGTTGGCCGCGCCGATGACGTTCTTCTGGAACAGGTTGTCGATCTCGGCGGGTACCACGCCGGCCATGTTCGTGTGCAGGCCGATCAGGCCGTCGACCTCCTGCGCGGCCATCAGGTCGACGACGATGGCGCCCCAGTCGCCGCCCTGGGCGACGTAGCGGTCGTAGCCGAGGCGATTCATCAGCTCGCCGTAGGCGCGGGCGATGCGGTCGGGGCCCCAGCCCTTCTCGGTCGGTTTGCCCGAGTACCCGTAGCCGGGCATCGACGGGATGACCACGTGGAACGCGTCGTCGGCGGTTCCGCCGTGCGCGGTCGGGTTGGTGAGCGGCTCGATGAGCTTGAGCTGCTCGATGACCGAACCGGGCCAACCGTGCGCGATGATGATCGGCAGGGCGTTCTCGTGCTGGGACCGTACGTGGATGAAGTGGATGTCCAGGCCGTCGATCTCGGTGAGGTAGTTCGGGTACGAGTTGAGCTGTGCCTCGCAGCGGTACCAGTCGTAGTCGTGCGTCCAGTACTGGGCCAGCGCCTGCATCGTGGCCAGGGTCGGGCCCTGCGAGTCGTCGGAGACGGTCTCCTTCTCGGGCCAGCGCGTGTGCAGAATGCGCGCGTGCATGTCCTTGAGGTCGGCCTCGGATACCTCGACCTTGAACGGCCGGATCGCGGCGGCGTCGGATGTGACAGACATGAGTAGCTTCCTTGCTGTGCTGATTGGAGCTTTGGAAGGCTTCGGGCCTTCCTCCGGTGAGTGCCGGCGATGGCCGGCGGTGTGCGACGAGCACCTGGCTGAAGGTTGTCGCCCGGACTTGCGCTAATCAGGCATGCTCTGCCCCCATTTGCATTGATTCTAGGTGGAAGCCGGAGCCCAAAGACCCTTCGGCGGCGGTTCTGTCCGGCCCATCGCCTGGGCTTGACCGGCCTGTCGACGATCGCAGCCCGGAAGGCGGATCGCCCCCGTGTCGACCCCCGGCCCACCCCCCGGTCTGTACCCCCGGACCTCGGGCCGGAAGGTACAGACGGGCATGAACGGTGCACCGAGGCAGTGCGGACATCAGGGGTGCTCCACCGACGTCGAGCCTCCGAGTGATGGTCACCGCTCCCTCCCCGACCTGGGAGGATTCGACCTATGGGAGCGTCGGCGGTAGGGAACCGGGCCGGGCTTCGGGGCCGAGGCCGGGAACTCGCCAGGCTCGACCGGGCGCTCGCCGATGCGAGAGCGGGCGTGAGCGCCGTGCTGGTGCTGCGTGGCGAGCCGGGTATAGGCAAGACCGCGCTGCTGGAATATGCGGCAGCACAGGCGGCGGGTTTCCGGACCACCGGTGTCATGGGGGTCGAATCGGAGATGACGCTGCCCTATGCCGGCCTCCACCAGCTCTGCGCTCCGCTGCTCGGCAGGCTGCCGCTGCTGCCCGAACCGCAGCGCGAAGCGCTCTCGGCCGCCCTGGGTCTGCGCCAGGGCTCGCCGCCGAACCGCTTCCTGGTCGGGCTGGCCGCGCTCAGCCTGCTGACCCAAGCCGCCGAAGATCGGCCGCTGCTCTGCATCGTCGACGACGCCCAGTGCTTCGACGAGGAGTCCATGCAGGCGATCGCCTTCGCTGCGCGACGGCTCACCGCCGAACCCATCGCCATGATCTTCACGCTCCGCTCGCCCGGCGGCGACCAGGAACTGACCGACCTGCCCGGCATGACCGTCGAAGGCCTGCACGACACCGACGCCCGCGCCCTGCTCGCCTCAGCCGCACACGTCCCCATGGAACCCCGGATACGCGACCGCATCGTCGCCGAAGCACACGGCAACCCGATGGCGCTGCTCATGCTGCCGCGCCTGATCCCACCCACCGACCTGGCGGGCGGGCTCTGGCTCGCCGGCCGACGCCCCGTGGCCGACACCATCGAAGACGCTTTCCACCTGCGCTTGCAGCAACTTCCGCCGGACAGCAGGCGACTGGTGCTGACCGCCGCGGCCGACCCCACCGCAGACGCGAACCTGCTGTGGCGTGCCGCGGAAATCCAACACATCCCGACCGGGGCTGCCGCGCCCGCCGAAGCCTCGGGTCTCGTCGAGTTCGACACCGCGGTGCGGTTCCAGCATCCGCTGGCACGCTCGGCCGTCTACCGGAAGGCGTCGGCGCCGGACCGGCGCACCGCACACCAGGCGCTGGCCGAAGCCACCGACCCGCACACCGACCCCGACCGCAGAGCGTGGCACAGCGCCCAGGCCGCGACCCGCCCCGACGAAACCCTCGCGGCCGCACTCGAAGACTGCGCGTTCCGGGCACAGGGCCGGGGCGCAGCCGCCACGGCCGCGGCGTTCCTGCGCCGATCCGCGCAACTGACCCCCGACCCGGCGCGGCGCGCCGACAGAGCGCTGGCCGCGGCCCAGGTCGGCATCGACGCAGGTGGCGCGGTCCAGGCACACGACATGCTGGCCGCGGCCGCGGCCGGGCCCCCGGACGAGACGCGACAGGCCCGGCTCGAACGGCTGCGCGCCCGCCTGGCGTTCACGCAGCAACGCGGCGACGACGCGCCCCGGCTGCTGCTCGACGCCGCCCGCCGACTCGCGCCGCTCGACGCCGCGCTCACCCGCGACACCCTGCTGGAAGCCTTCGGTGCGGCACTGTTCGCCGGACGCCTGAACACCGGCCCCGACTTGCCGGAGATCGCCCGAACCATACGAACCACACCGCTGCCCGCGTCGTCGCCGCAGCGGCCGGTCGACGTCCTGCTCGAAGCCCTCACCGCCCTCACCATCGACGGCTACGGCAGCGCCGCCGACCGGCTGCGCCAAGCGCTGAACAGGATTCAGCACGAGCAGCGGTCCGCCACGCCGGGCACCGACCGGCGGTGGATGTGGCTGGCCTGCCCGGTGACACCGGAACCGTTGGCACCGGAACTGTGGAACGACGAGGCCTGGCACGAACTGGCCACCGGAGCGGTGACCCTCGCCCGCGACGCGGGCGCGCTCGGCGTCCTGCCGATGGCACTGAGCTACGAAGCCTGCTACCGCGTCCACACCGGCGACCTCTCCACCGCGGCGTCCCTGGCCGACGAGGCGACCGCGATCTCGACTGCCATCGGCAGCGCGCCGATGATGTACCCGTCGCTGCTGCTCGCCGCCTGGCAGGGCCGGGAGTCCCAGGCCCGCAGGCTCATCGACGCGGCCCGCGCCGAAGCGAGCGCCCGCGGCGAAGGACGTGCGCTGGCCATCGCCGACTACGCCACCGCCGTGCTCCACAACGGCCTTGGCCGCTACGACGCGGCGTTCACCGCCGCTGCCCAGGCCGGCGAGTACGAAGACCTGGGGCTGTTCGGCTGGGTGCTGGTCGAACTGATCGAGGCCGCCACCCGCAGCGGGCAGCCCGACGCGGCTGCGGCAGCGCTCGAAAAGCTCACTGACCGGACCCGCGCCGCCGCGACCCCGTGGGCCCTGGGCATGGAGGCCCGCTCACTGGCGCTGACCAGCAGCGGAGACGATGCCGAGCCGCACTACCGCCAATCGATCAGATATTTGAGCCAGTGCCGGATCACCGTGCATCTGGCCCGCGCCCGGCTGCTGTACGGCGAATGGCTGCGGCGGCAGCATCGCCGTATGCACAGCCGCGAGCAGTTGCGCACGGCCCGTGAAATGCTCAGCCGGGTCGGCGCCGACGCCTTCGCCGAGCGCGCCCGCAAAGAACTGCTCGCCACCGGCGAGACCGCACGCAAACGTGACGCCTCCGCACTCAGCGAACTCACCGGTCAGGAAGCGCAGATCGCCCGGCTGGCCCGGGAGGGGCGCACCAACGTCGAGATAGCGGCCCACCTGTTCATCAGCCCGCGGACCGTCGAGTGGCACCTGAGCAAGGTCTTCGCGAAACTGGGCGTGACTTCACGCAAGGACCTGCGTTCGGCGTTCTCGGCCGCCGAACCGCCGATGTCGACGGTGTGAGGCGCCAGGCCGGCGGGCCGCATGGTGGTACCACTATCACTTGCGCCGTGCAGTGCACGATCGACCCGGCTCAGGTCGAGGCGTTCGAACGCGGACTGATGCCGGGACGTCGCGGCCGGGACTGACCCTGGTGCCGCATAAGGCTGTGGGTTGATGACACCGGACGGCGTACGCCGCTACCGTCTTGCGGATGCGATGGCGTCGGCTGGCCGATCTGGTGCTGGTGTCGTGGCTGCTGGCCGCCGCGCTGCTGCTGGCGGGCGCCGATGTCACCGGAGCCACCACGGGTGTGCCGATCGACGCCGTCGGCTGGGCGCTGATCCTCGCCTTCCATCTGCCGCTGTATGTGCGGGTCTGGTTCCCGGTGCCGGTTCTGCTCGCCGTCACCGCCGCCGCGACGGCTTATCTGGCGCTCGACTACTACCACTCGGTGGTGACGTTCGCGGTCGCGCTGGCGGTGTTCACGGTCGCCGAGGCGCGGCCGCGGAAGCTGTCGGTGCCGGGCGCGCTGCTCGGCGGGGCGGTGCTGCTGTACGCCCAGCGCCTGCTGCACGGCAACGAGCGCCTGTTCGGCGCGGTCGTGGTCACGTTCATGATCCTGGTGGCGTGGGGGTTCGGCGACAACTCGGGGCGGCTGCGCGAGCGGGGCAGGCACCTGGCGTACCTGACCGAGCAGCTGCGCCGCGAGCAGCAGGAGCGGGCGCACCAGGCGGTGTCGCAGGAGCAGGGCCGGATCGCCCGCGAGCTGCACGACGTGGTGGCGCACCACATGTCGGTGATCTCGGTGCAGGCCGGGCTGGGCCGGTATGTGCTGGACTCCGATCCGCAGACGGCGCGGACCGCGCTGGACGTGATCGCGGGCACCGCGCACGAGGCGCTGAGCGAGATGCGGCGGCTGCTGGCGGTGCTGCGGGTGTCGTCGGTGGAGGCGGGCGAGCCGGCGCAGTTCGACGCGGCTCCGGGGCTGGACCGGTTGCCGCATCTGCTGGAGCGGGTGCGGGCGGCGGGGGCGACGGTGGAGTCGCAGGCCGAGGGCGAGCCGGTGGCGCTGCCGCCGGGACTGGCGCTGTGCGTGTACCGGGTGGTGCAGGAGTCGCTGACCAACGTGCTCAAGCACGCCGTGCCGCCCGAGGCGACGGTGTCGCTGGTGTGGCACGCCCATGCGCTGGCGGTCACCGTCGCCGATCGCGGTGCGGCTCGGAGACCTGAATCACCGTCCGATGTGGTGCGTCACGGGTTGATCGGCATGCGGGAACGGGCGAGGATCTACGGGGGGACGCTGTCGGCCGGACCTCGGCCGGAGGGCGGGTTCGAGGTGCGCCTCACGCTGCCGATCGGGGAACACGCGGATGGTTGACGTCTTGGTCGTGGACGACCAGGTGCTCATCAGGGCAGGGCTGGTCGCCATGATCAAGGCCGCGCCGGGCTTGAACGCGGTCGGTGAGGCGGCCTCCGGCGAGGAGGCCGTGGAGCTGGCGGCGCGGTTGCGGCCGGACGTGATCCTGATGGACATCCGGATGCCGGGCCTGAGCGGCGTCGCGGCGACCGAGCAGATCCTGGCCGCCGCTGAGGACGAGCCGCCGCGCGTGCTCATCCTGACCACGTTCGACCTGGACGAGTACGTGTACGCGGCGCTGCGGGCCGGGGCGAGCGGGTTCATGTTGAAGGACACCAGCCCGGAGCGGCTGTTCGCGGCGATCGCCGCGATCGCGGGCGGGGACATGCTGTTCACGCCGACGGTGGTGCGCCGCCTGATCGAGGCGAACACGGGTCCCGGCCGGGCGGCGGGCGGCCCGAGCCCGGATCTGGCGGTGCTGACCAGCCGGGAGCTGGACGTGCTGCGCCTGGTCGCGCGCGGGCTGTCGAACACGGAGATCGCCGGGGAGCTGCATCTGAGCGAGGCGACGGTGAAGACGCACCTGAACCGGCTGATGTCGAAGCTGTCGCTGTCGAGCCGGGCCCAGGCGGTCGTGATCGCGTACGAGACGGGTCTGGTCACCCCGGGCGGCTCCGCCGGCTGACTACACCGTCGGGTTGACCCGCCTACCCTCCTGGTTGGAGGGTGACGGCCAACTCCGGGTTCACGCGCTCGCCTGCCTGCGCTGCGACGATGGGCCGGGGAGGTTGATCGGTATGCAGTTCGTCTTTAGCCTGGCCGACACCGAGCACGAGCTGGACCTGAGGCTGGGCCGCCCGGACGCGACGGTGGGCGATCTGGCGGCGGCGCTGGATCTGCCCGGCGGGCTGCTCGTCGACGGGCGGCCCGCCCGCGCGGAGACGGCGCTGGTCGAGTCGGGGCTGGTGACGGGTTCTCAGGTGACCGCCCGGGAGGCAGGGCCCACGGTCGCAGCCGCGCCCGTGGCGGTGCTGCGGATCGCGGGCGGCCTGGCCGCGGGCCGCACCGTGGGGCTGCCGGTGGGGCGCACCACGCTCGGCCGCGCTCCGGCGGCGGGAGTCTGCGTTTCGGCCCCGGACGTGTCCCGGGAGCACTGCGCCCTGGACGTGGCCGCCGACGGCCGGGTCACCGTCACCGACCTGGGCTCGCGCAACGGCACCGACCTCAACGGCGCCCGGCTGAGCGGCCCGTCGGCCGTCGGCCCGGACGACGTCATCTCGCTGGCTGGGCAGGTGCTGCTGCGGGTGCTGCCGCCCGCGCGGCTGGAGCGGGTGCAGCACGTCAACCCGGTGCGGGAAGCCCGACCCGGTGGCACCATGCCGTTCAACCGGCCGCCCCGCGCCGCGTCGGCCGCCTCCGCGCCGCCGATCCGGGTGCCGCGGTCCCCGTCGGCGGGGCACCGTACGCCGTTCAGCTTGGCGCTGTTCATCGGTCCGATGGCGATGGCCGGGGTCATGGTGATGGTCATGGGCGACTGGCGGTTCGCGCTGTTCGCGCTGCTGTCGCCGGTGATGCTGGTGGGCGAGTTCGTCGAGCAGCGCACCCGGGGCCGGGTCAGCCTGCGCCGGGGCCGTCGCGACCATGCCCGCCGGCTCGACGAGGCCCGCGCGGAGCTGACCCGGCGACGCGCCGCCGAGATCGCCGCCCGCCGGGCCGCGCACGCCGACCCGGCCGCGCTGCTGGCCAGGGCCGAGGGCCCCGGGGCGCGGCTGTGGGAGCGCCGCCCCGGCGCGGCGGACTTCATGCAGCTCAGCGTCGGCGTCGCGGACCAGCCGTGGCTGCCGCCGCTGACCACGGACGGCGGAAACGCCCCCGACCCGGCCGACGCCGCGCAGCTCGACGCGGATGAGCCGCTGCCGCAGGTGCCGGTGGTCGCCTCGGCGGCCGGTGGTGTGATCGGACTGGAGGGCGATCGGGCCGCCGCGCTGGCCGTGGCCCGGTCGCTGCTGTGCCAGGCCGTGGTGAGCAGCGGGCCCGCCGACGTCACCGTCGCCCTGTTCGCCGACCAGGACCGGATCGCCGACTGGGACTGGACGAAGTGGCTGCCGCACCTGGCCGAACCCGGCGGCGGGGCCGGGCGTCTCGTCGCCGTCGGGGACGAGCAGTCGGCGGCGCTGGCGCGGGCGCTGCTGGCCGCGGGCGATCCGGCGGCTTCCCGGGCGACGCTGATCGTGGTCGACGGGGCGGCGCTGCTGGAGGGACGGCCGTGCCCGCTGCGGGACCTGCTCGCGGGCAGCGCGACCCGGTCCGGCGGGATCGTGCTGACCGACCGGCTGCCCGCGCTGTGCACGTCGGTGCTGTCGCTGGGCGGGGACGGCACCGGGCGGCTGCACCAGGTCACGACCGGGGAGGAGATCACCGGAATCCTGCCGCAGGGGGTGGGCGAGGAGCACGCCCGGCGTACCGCGCGGGCGCTGGCCCGGTTCGACGACCCCGAGTCGCCGGTGGCGGGCGCGGGACTGCCCGACAGCGTGAACCTGCTGCCGCTGCTGGGCCTGCCCGACGTGACCGGCCCGGCGCTCGCCGAGCGCTGGCAGGCCGGGGCCGGGGCGCTGCGGGTGCGGGCGGTGCTCGGCGTCGGCGAGCGCGACCTGTTCGGCGTGGACCTCGACGACGACGGGCCACACGGCCTGATCGCGGGCACCACCGGGTCGGGCAAGAGCGAGCTGCTGCGCACCCTCATCGCGAGCATGGCGGTGGAGACCGACCCGCAGCACCTGACGTTCGCGCTGGTGGACTACAAGGGGGGCGGGGCACTTGACGAGTGCGCGAAGCTACCGCACGTGGTCGGGCTGGTCACCGACCTGGACGAGCAGCTGGGCGAGCGGGCGCTGCGCTGCCTGGAGGCCGAGCTGAAGCACCGCGAGCACGCGCTGCGCGACGCGGGCCTCGGTCATGTGCGTGACTATCAGCGGCTGCGCCAGACGCGGCAGCCCGAGCTGGAGCCGATGCCGCGGCTGGTGGTGGTGATCGACGAGTTCGCGACGCTGGTGAAGTCGCTGCCGGACTTCGTGGACTCGCTGGTGAGCATCGCGCAGCGGGGCCGCAGCCTCGGCATGCACCTGATCATGGCGACGCAGCGGCCCGCGGGTTCGGTGAGCGACGCCATCAAGAACAACGTGAAGCTGCGCATCGCGCTGCGGCTGGAGAGCACGGGCGACTCGCAGGACGTCATCGACAGCCCGGCCGCCGCCGGGATCGGCAGCCGCCAGTGGGGCCGCGCCTACTACCGGCTCAGCCTGCGCGAGGTGCTGCCGGTGCAGACCGCGCTGTCCACCGGGGTGAGCCCGCGGGCCGGGGCGGCCGCCGCGGTGTCGCTGACGCCGTTCCTGCTCGGCGGCGGCGTCGCCGCGGGCGAGTCCGGCGACGGGGCCACCGACCTGCAACGCATCGTCGAGGCGGCCACTGACGCGTGCGCGGTCGCGCAGATCGGCGCGCCCCGCCGCCCGTGGCCGGACCCGCTGCCCGCGCTGATCGGGCTCGCGGACCTCGGCGAGGCGGCCCGCACCCTGCAGGGTGACATCCGCGCCCTGCCTGCGCTGGCGCTGGCCGACGACCCCGACCGGCAGGCGCAGTACCCCGTCGGCTGGGACCCGGAGGCGGGCAACCTGCTCTGCTACGGCTCGGTCGGCGCAGGAGCCACCACCACCCTGGCCACCCTGGCCCTGGCCATGGCCGCCGCGGCACCGCCCGACCGGCAGCACCTGTACGTGCTCGACCTCGGGGCGGGTGACCTCGCGCCGCTGGCAGACCTGCCGCACACCGGCGCGTACGTCGGCGCGGCCGAGAAGGAACGCCGCAGCCGCCTGATCCGGTTGCTGCGCCGCGAGGTCGACGCCCGCAAGGCCGGGGCGGCGCAGACCCCGTGGCTGGTGCTGATCGACAACGTCGGCGCGCTGCTGTCCGAACTCGACCGCGACGCCACCGGCATGGCCCTGGCCGACGAGCTGGCCCGGGTGTACGCCGACGGTCCCGCGGTCGGGGTGCACGTCGCCGCGACCGCCGACCGCGCCGGTGCCGTACCCGGCTCGTGGGCAGCCCTCACCCAGCAGAAACTGCTGCTGCGCCTGGCCGACCCGAACGAGTACGGCGCGTTCGACGTACCCCGCACCGCCGTGCCCGCCTTCACCGCCGGACGTGCCCTGATCGCCGCGACCCGGCAGGTGGTCCAGCTCGCCCACCCCGGAGCCGAGACCGCCGCCGCGGTCGAGACGGTCGCGGCCCGGTGCCCGGGCGCGGCCCGCACCGCCCCCGCGGTCCGGGCGCTACCGCACCAGGTCGGCTGGTCGCAGCTGGCCGCCCCGGCCGCGTGCGGCCCCGAACCGTGGCAGCTGCCGCTGGGCCTTTCCGCCGAATCCCTCGACCCGGTCGGGCTCACCCTCTACGAGCGCGAACACGCGGTGATCACCGGCCCGTCGCGGTCCGGCCGCAGCACCGCGCTGTGCACGGTCGCGCTCGCCGCACTGTCCGCAGACCCCGCACCGGCCGTCGTCGCGTACACCCCGCGCCGCTCCCCGCTGCGCGACCTCGACCCGCGGGTTCGGGTCTGCACCGACTACGACGGGCTGCGCACCGTCCTGTCCGCCACCGACCGGCCCACGCTGCTGCTCGTCGACGACGCCGAGGCGGTCGAGGACACCGCCGACGCGCTCGACGTGTGGCTGGCCGCGGGCGGCCCCGGCCGGCACCTGGTCGCCGCGGGCCGGGCCGAGGCCGTACGCCGCAGCTACGGCGGCTGGGTGCAGCGGGTCCGCGACTGCCGCACCGGCGTGCTGCTGGCGCCCGACCACGACCTCGACGGTGACCTGCTCGGCGTGACCCTGCCCCGGCACGACCGGATGGCGCCCGTGCCCGGCCGCGGCTACCTCGTCGTCAACGGCGGCGTCGAAGGTGTGCAGCTCGCCCTGCCCGACGCCGTCCCGTCAATACCGCACCGGTTGTAGACGGCTACCGCGCACGGTCTACCAGGAACTTCCACCCCCGGCCGGTCGACCGGCACACCGTCCATCTGCGACTGTCGAGTAGTCGCGAAGACCTGGGGAGGTATCCGATGGGCGAGCCGTACGTGCACGTCAACTACGACTTCGGCGCGGCCGACCAGCTCGCGTCGGCGCTGACCGCGGCGGCCAACGACACCCACGCGCTGATCGAGCAGCGCAAGGCCGCCCGTACCAGCCTGCTCGGCGCGGAACCCGGCCTGGCCTGGGACGGCAGGCACCGCAGGGACTTCGACCGCGACTTCACCAGCCAGCAGCGCAAACTCGCCGCACTGGAGGACGACCTGCGCGACGCGCTGAAGGTGCTCCACCGGATCAGCCAGCAGGCCCACGACGTCAACAAGCGGCACCGGTAGGCGCGGGCGATGGCGACCAGCTCGGCGATCCCCGAGAACCTCAGCGCGTACGCGGACCGCTGCGTGCCCGCCGACGACGCGCTGCGCACCCTGGTCGGCACCCGGCTGCGCCCGGCGATCACCACCTTCTTCGCCCGCTCCGCCCCGGGCGCCGACGGGCAGAACATCGACACCGCCGCGCTGCGCAACCGCCTCGGCGGCGTGTGCACCGCCGGGTCCGTCGACGCCCTGCTCGCCGCCGCGGCAGCGGACGCGTCCCGGCTGGACGCCTGGGTCAAGCAGGTCGGCCGGGTCTTCCTGGAAGCCGGCACCCAGGGACCGCCGATCCAGGGCCCTATCGCGCCCGGCGCCACCCGCCCCATCGTCTACCAGGTCGACGACACCAAGGTCGACCTGGCCGCACACCTGCCGTCGATGGACGCGGGCAAGCAGCTGGCCGCCAAATTCAAGGACTCCACCGACTCCGCCACCCTCACCTGGGTCACCGAGCAGCTCCAGTTGCACAAGGACGACCCGTACTACCTCGCCGCGGTGTTCAACAACCTCGACCCGAACGACATCGCCCGGCTGCTGCGCAACCCGGCCAACGGGCTGCTGCTGTCGTACGCGTTCGCGCACAACCTGGTCACCCCCGACGCCGCGAAGAAGATCGTCGAGGCGCTCAGCCACATCTCCGGCATGCACGAGATCTCCCCCGAACACCAGTACCTGCCCGCCGACTCGCGCGCCGCGTTCCTGCGCTACCTCGCCGCCGACCCGGCCGCGGCGAAGTACTTCCTCAAGGCGATCGGCCCCGAAGGCTGGAAAAAGCTCGTCAGCCTGTACGCGGGCAAGCCCATTCCCGGCGCCCAGATCGAACCCCTGCGGGTACTCCAGACCGCGTTGAAGGACACCAAGGACCCCAACGAGGTCCAGTGGTACCTGAAACTGCTCGCCGAGAACCTGCCCGGCCACGTCGACCCGGCCAACTTCAAGCCGCTGGAGCCGGTCCTGCGGGAGCTGCTGCTCGACAGCCTGCCCAAGCTCAAGGAGCCGGTGCCAGGACCCGGCGGCGACGTCGAAGGGTGGGTGATCAAGTACGCCACCGCCCTCGACAGCCTCAACAAGATCTCCGACTGGGTAGGGCAGCACTACGAGGACGCCACCGCCTTCCGCACGCTCTTCCCGGAACTGCTCCTCGGCATCGCCACCGACCTGGTGCTCGAACGCATCCCCGGCGGCGTGGCCAAGGACATCGCCACGCAGCTGGTCCCCATCGACAAGGGCCAGGAGTGGCTGCTCAAGCAGCTGGAGGTGAAGCCCGGCGAGGAGTACGAACCGCGGGTGTACCTGCGCAAGGCGGCCATCTCCACCCTCGTGCTGACCCTGCTCGCGCAGGGCCGGATCACGCTGCCAGGCCAGAGCGCCCCGGTGTCGCTCGCCCAGCTGCAAGCCGACCCCGACTTCGCCAAGATGCTCGACGCCTTGGCCGACAAACGCCCGCCCGAGGACTCCGGCAAATACGAGGAGTGGTTCAAGAAGAGGCGCGACGCGCTGCAGCTGGCCCGCAAATACCACCTGGACGGCGGCACGCTCTACTCCGTCGTCAACAACCTGGACAACAACCTGCTCCCCTAGCCACCAGGGCCGGGGTGAACGTACGAGGAGAGGTCATGGCGACAGTCAAGGTAACCGATCAGGCCCACGCCGACGCGCAGCGGCTGCTGGGCATCATCAACAACCAGATGCCGGGGCTCATCACCCAGCTGCAGGGCACCGGCCGGGCGCTCAAGGACCCCAACAACTGGGAGGGCCCGCTCGCGGTCCAGTTCCGCGGGGTGTGGGACAAGGCCGAGGGCGACCTCAACCGCATGCGCGAAGCGCTGGCCGACCTGCAGGGCTCGGTCCAGAAGATCCTCAGCAACATCTCGCGCGCCGGCGGCGCGTGATCGGGGGCGGCCGGGCGGCGCCGCGAGGCGCCGCCCGCTGGCGACGGAGGCAGCGATGATGTACGAAGGCCCCGAGGCCATCGACGGGTACCACGACCTGGTCCGCATCGGACACGGCGGGTTCAGCGTCGTCTACCGCGCCCACCAGGAGGTGTTCGAGCGCGAGGTCGCCGTCAAGGTGCTCATGGTCGGCTCCGACGAGGCGCTGCGCCGCCGCTTCCTGCGCGAGGTCAAACTCACCGCACAGCTCAGCAGCCACCCCCACGTCGTGACGATCCTCGACGCGGGCATGACCGCCTCCGGGCGGCCGTACCTGGCCACCGAGCTGTACGAGCACGGCTCGCTGCACGAACGCGTCCGCGAGCAGGGACGGCTCGCCCCCGACGAGGTCGTCCGCATCGGCGTGAAGATCGCCGGCGCGCTGGCCGCCGCGCACGAGGCGGGCATGGTGCACCGCGACGTCAAACCCAGCAACATCCTCATCTCCCGGTACGGCGAGCCGGTGCTCGCCGACTTCGGCGTGGCCTGGCTGCTCGACGGCCACTCCTCGGCCACCATGCTGGACGTCTTCTCCCCGCACCACGTGGCCCCGGAGACCGTCAACGGCGGCCGCCCCGGCCCGGCCTCGGACGTCTACGCGCTGGGCTCCACCATGTACCACCTGCTGCGGGGCAGCGCCCCGTACAGCGGCGAAGGCGACGACGCCATCGCGGCCGTGCTCTGGCGCACCGTGCACGACCCGGTGCCGCACCTGGACCTGCCCGAGTCGCCGGGACTGGCCGACGTGCTCACCACCGCGATGGCCAAGGACCCGGCGCAGCGCTACCCGCACGGCGCCGCGTTCGCCGAAGCGCTGGCCGCGCTGCTGCCCGCCGCGACCGCCGCCCCGGCACCGGTGCCGCCCCTGCCGCCCCGACCTCCCGCGGCTGTCCCCCGCCCGGCTCCCGCCCCGGCCGACGAGACGATGTTCCGGCCCGACCGAGCGCTGCCGGCCAAGCCCTCGCCCGCCGCCGCCCGACGTTTCGGCGTCGACCTGGCCGCAGGCGCGGGCGTCGGCGCGCTGCTGGTGGCGGTGACCGCGTTCGCGCTCTGGCCCGCCCCGGCCCCGCCGCCTGCCGCGCCGCCCGAGGTGCCGACCGGCGCGGCCCTGGAACAGGCCCGGCCGCACGACGTCACGGTGCTCGACGAGCAGGAGGCATCCGCGCTGGTCCGCTGGACGGTCACCGGCGGCCGCGACGACCGGGTCCTGGTGCGGGTGCTGTCCGCCGAACCCGGCATGCGGCCCCGGGACGAGATCGCGCCGCGCGGCGTCACCGAACTGCGGATCGGTGGGCTGACCCGGGGCACCGGCTACTGCTTCCTCGTAGGCGCGGTCCTCGGGCCGGACGAACCCGCGCCGATGGCCTGGTCGCGCCCCCGCTGCATCCGCGACGCCGAGCTGCGCGGCCCGTTCGCGCAGGCCGTGCCGACCCCTGAGGAGTCCTGATGTCCCGGCTCACCGCCCTGGCCACCGGCCTGGGCACGGCAGTGGTGGTGCTCGCCGCCGCGGTCGTGCTGCTGTGGCCGGCGCAGTCACCGCCGCCGGTCGAGGCGGCCGTGCCCGCGCCCGGTGCGGCCGTCGAGTTCACCGTCGACGGCCACGACGTCGCCACCGCCGACTGCCCGAAGGGAGTGGACTGGGTCGACGACCCGGTACACGGCCAGGTGATCATGCTCAACGGGGCCGACCAGTTCTGCCTCACCGGAGGGCCGCTGATCCGCACCACCGGCGACTACTCGGTGTCGGCGTGGGTCAAGCTGTTCGTGCCCCCGGACGGTCTGGCCATGACCGCGGTCGCCCAGGACGGCGTCCACGCCAGCGGCTTCTACCTGCAGTACAGCTGGTACCACCGCAAGTGGGCGTTCAACTGGATGGAGGCCGACGTGGTCGACCCCGTCCACAACCGCACGTCCACCTCCGACGAGCCGGTCACCACCGAGTGGACGCACCTGGTGGGCACCTACGAGGCCCGCACCCGTCAGATCACCCTCTACGTCAACGGCGTCCCCGGCAAGCCGGAGACCATCGGCAAACCATGGCAGGCGAAGGGGCCGCTGACGATCGGCCGGGCCAGGTGGAACGGCCAGCCCGGCAACGGCCTGCGCGGCCAGATCGCCGGCGTGCAGGTGTGGACCCGCACCCTCAAACCCGAAGAGGTCGTCGAGGTACGCGACGCCGCCACCCGAGCCTCCTGACGTGGGTCACCTGCCCCGCCCTTACCAGCAGCTTGGCACGCGCTCACGTGCCGTCCGTCACCCCGCCCGGACCCGACACGGTATAGGGTGGGGGCATATGGCTACTTATCGAAGTCCCGCAGTGCTGGTCTCCGCAGACGGTACGAGAACGTCCGGTTCCGCCGCCCTTTTCACCGAGCCTGGGCGCAATGGCGGTTTCAGGCCCTGGGCGGGCGATTTCCGGCCCACGGCCGATTCCGCGGCCTTCACGAACCCGGTCGGCCTGACGCTGACCCTGGAGATGCCTGACGGCCGGTCCGGGAAGGTGGTCGTGCAGAGCCTCAAGGGCGGCACGAAGAACACGGTTCTGGCCCTGTTGGGCGAGGACCAGCCTCCCTTCTGACCGTTCCGGTCCCTGATGGTGCTACGGCCTGTTTCATAACTCGTGGGAGTTGTGAGACAGCGCCCTTCTCGGGCGTCCGTTCCTCACCCCGGGGTGGGGTGGGTGCGGTTCCCGCGTCATCGGGGCTGGTTTCGCTCGCGCGGGTGCGCGGGCCAGAGCCTTCCCCTCGGCGGGCGTTGGTGACCGGGCCCCCTGCGTGGAGGTCCCGGATCTGGGCGTGGTGCTGCTCGGCCCAGATGGCGAGGTTGACCGCGGCGTTGAGGTCCCGGTCGGCCTGATACCCGCACGAGGCGCAGGTGAACGTGCGCTGGTTCAGGGGCACGGCGGGGGCGACGGTCCGGCATGGGGCGCAGGTCTTGGTCGACGGGTACCAGCGGTCGACCGGAATCAGGTCGCCGCCGCGCCACTGCTGCTTGTAGATGATCTGGCGGGCCAGTTCGCCCCAGGCGGCGTCGGCGACGGCTGCGGCCAGGTGCCGGTTGGCGAGCATGCCGGTGATGGTGAGGGTCTCGATGGCGAGCTTGTCGTGGGTCTTGACCAGCTTGTTGGAGACCTCGTGCAGGAAACGGCGTCTGATCGCCGCGACGCGGGCGTGGTGGCGGCCCAGCCGGGCCGCGGCTTCACGGCGGTTGTTCGAACCGAGCGGTTTGCGGGTGACGGCGCGGGCCAGGCGACGCTGCCGCGCCATGCCCGCCCGGGAGGGCCGCGGCCAGTCGTCGACTCGCGCGGTTTCGGTGCCGTCGGCGCGGGCGGCGACGACGAACGTGGCCAGTCCGCGGTCGACGCCCACCCAGCCGGTATCACTGTCGGGCCGGTGGCGGGTGGCGTCGTGCAGGTCGGCGGCTTCGCAGGTCAGCGACACCGCCCAGCGGCCGGCCCGGTGGCTGACGGTCGCCGACAGGATCTTGGCCCTGCCCTTGGCCAGCATCCGCCGCAGCCGTCGGGTGTCCTCCCGCACGGCGATCGTGCCGATGCCGGGCAGGGTCACCGTCCGCGGTGCCCGCTCACCGACCCGGATACCGGCCCGTCCCGTGGCAGAGGTCTTGCTGCGGATCCGAAACGACAACTGCGCGCGCTTTTTCGACTTGAACCTGGGGAACCCGACCCGGCGACCTCCACGTTCGCCGTTGCGCGATGCCGTGTAGGCGGCCAGCCCGCGGCCCAGATCGACCGCGGCCTCCTCGAACACCTGCTGGCACACCTCGGCCCGCCAGGCCAGGCCGGTGGCCTCCACCGTGGTGGTGCCGTCGGCGGCGGCCACCAGCACCCGGCCCGCCGCGGCCGAGCGCTTCCACGCGTTGAACACGTTGATCAGGTCGAAACCCGACCACGGCACCTGCCCGACCGTCCCACGACACTTGCCGCCCAGGGCCTGCTTGACCAGCCGCAGACACTGGTTGTAGCCGAACCGGGCCGCACCCGCGTGCCGACGAAGCACGACCTCCTGCTCGACCGTCGGGTCAAGACAGAACCGGAACGTGGTGAAACGGGCCACGGCAGCACACCCTGCCACACACCCCCGACAAACACCCACCACCCGCAAGCCCACACAGCTTGACCGGAGACACGCGGCGAACGACACCGCCGATCACTTCTGAAACACGCACTAGCCCGCCGATGAGGCGGCCGCGCAGGCTCATCGAGACGTGTCGTCACGATGAGCCGCGCGGCAGACTCTGCGCCGGATTTATCGCACGAGCCAGCGTTGCGCCCCGGTGCCGTTGCAGGTCCACAGGTGGACGATCGTGCCGTTGGCGGTGCCGCTCGACTTGACGTCGACGCACTTGCCCGAGCCGACTCCGACGATGGTTCCGTTGGCGTTCACAGTGAAACGCTGCGCGTTGGTGCCGTTGCAGGGCCAGATCTGGATCTTCGTGCCGTCGGCCGTGCCGTTGCCGTTCACGTCGAGGCACCGGTCGCCGTAGACGCGCAGCTCACCGGCCGCAGTCCGGGTCCACCGCTGGTTGTTGCCGCCATGGCAGTCCCACACGGTCACCTGGGAGCCGGGCCCGGCGGTCCCGCCGCCTGAGTCGTCCAGGCAGCGGTTGGACAGCGGGTTGGACAGCAGGACATACGAGCCGGTCGGCGGCGCCGTGACGTGCGCGAGACTGCCGGGCACCGACTGCAACGCCGCGTACCACCTGGCGGCCATCTTGTCGTAGCCGGTCTGATTCGGGTGCAGCCCGTCGGCTAGGTCGGCGAGGGTGAGCGCGGAGTGCATGTCGACCAGGTGGGTGCGAGCTCCCTTCTGCGCGACGATGCCCGGGATCGCGGCGTTGAACGTCTGCGAGCGGGCCTCCTCGGTCGGGTTGCTGCGCACGATGACCTGGGCGACGAAGATCTCGGTCTGCGGCCCGAGCAGCCGGATCTTGTCGATGAGCGCGGACAGCCGGGCCGGCGCGTTGGGCAGGTCGTAGTTCTGGCCGACGTCGTTGGTGCCGATGTGCAGCAGGACGGTCCGCGGCGCGTGCGTGCGCATCCAGTTGACGATGTTGGCGTCCAGTTGGTCGATCCGCCAGCCGGAATGGCCCTCGTGGTCGTGGTCGCCGAGGCCGGCCGGGCCGTTGAATCCTGAGCCGACGAGGTCGACGGTGTGCCCGCCGGCCGCCATCCGCTGCCAGAGGTTGATGCGGTAGCCGCCGGGCACGTTGAACCCGTCGGTGATGGAGTCGCCGAGCGGCATGACGCGGACCCCGCCGTTGGTCTCGGCGTAGGCCGGTGTGGCCGGCAGCAGCGTCAGCGTGCCGGCGGCGAGCGCCGCGGCGAATGTCAGCAGTGTGCGGAGGTTTCGGCGCATGAGCGATTCCCTTCGACCGGATGGGGCGTTCGGGTTCGCGTGGCGCCGTCCACGCAGACAAGGTTGTCGATGTCAGAGTTTGATATCCATCGATTGAATTGTCAAGCATGCGGGCGTCTTGCTGCAACAAAGCGTCGGCATCGTGGTCGGCCTGGGCCGATTCCACGATGCCGACGCTGTTCGAAAGGGCGGGTCGTGCTCAGTCCTGCTGGTCGAGGAAGGCCAGGGTGGTCGCGGCGAACAGCGGCGAGCTGAACAGGTTGTAGTGAGTCAGGCCAGGCAGGATCGCCAGCGCGTGACCGCCCTTGGGCCGGCCGTCGCCCATCCAGCCGCCGTCACGCTGGCCGCCGTCGAGCAGGCCGAAGATCTCGACGAAGTGACTCGGCGGGGCCATGTCGGCGTCGGCGGCGACGATCAGCGTCGGCACCTGCAGGCCGCGCACCTCGTCGGTGTAGTCGAAGTCCTTCGCCATCGCCACACCGATCTTGTCCAGCAGCCGCGGGAAGTCCTCCGGGCGCGGTGCGACACGCTGGTACAGCTCGTACATCGGGGTGTCCTTCATGAACTCGGCAGCCGCCGCGCTCACCTGGCCCTGCTGCCCGAGCATGTCGGGGTAGATCGCGCCGCGGCGGATGTTGGCCGACGCCGAGACCAGGCGGCC
Source organism: Catellatospora vulcania (assembly GCF_009720385.1). GTDB lineage: Bacteria > Actinomycetota > Actinomycetes > Mycobacteriales > Micromonosporaceae > Catellatospora > Catellatospora vulcania. The sequence goes on from NZ_ML769304.1 coordinate 357,821, forward strand.
GACCTTGCCGGGGTGCCGGATCGCGGTCAGCAGCGCGACCCCGCCACCGAGGGAGTAGCCGACCACGTCCGGGCGGTCGAGGCCGAGGTGGTCGATCAGCGCGGCGATGTCGTCGGCCATCAGCGGCACCTCGAGCGGCCGGTCGATGTCCGCGGTGCGGCCGTGTCCCTGCAGGTCGACGGCGATCACCTGGTGGCGCTCGGCGAGCGCGGGCAGGATCGGCCCGAACATCTCCCCCGAGCCGAGCCCGCCGTGCAGCAGGATCATCGGCCGCCCGGAACCGTGCGTCTCGTAGTACAGGTTGATGCCGTTCACCTCGGCGTACCGGCCGGTGCCCGCCGCGTCGCCGGTCCACTCGGTGGTGCTCATGATGATCTCCTCGGGTATCGCGGATGTGTCTACATCTGCTCTGACGGCTCGCGCGGGGCCAACTCATCGGTGCTCCGAGAAGAAACTCTCCGGCGGGGCTTACGCCGCGCCCTGGGCCAGTTCGCGCAGGCGGCGCTGGAGGTCCCTGGGGCGGTGCACGTCGCGCAGCACGGTCACGCCCTGGCCCTGCAGCACGGCGGTGTTCACCCGGAGGCTGCCCCTGCCGACGATCCGGTCGAGCAGGTCCTGGTGGACGTCGATGCCACGGATCATGTTCAGCGGGACGGTGCGGTCGTGCCTGCTCAGGACGCCTTCGCGCAGCAGCAGCCGCTGGTCGGTCAGCGCGTACCGGGTGGTCAGCCCGCGCAGCACGTGCGCGACCGAGGACACCACCAGGGCCAGCCCGGCGACCAGCAGCAGGATCACCGCGATCCCGGTCATCAACGGGTCGTCCAGCCACCGGGAGTTGACGACCGCCCAGAAGACGCAGACGACGCTGAAGTAGCCGACGAACCGCAGCAGCTCGGTCACGACGATGTCGACAAATCGCGGCCCGTAGCGCTCGACGACCTGCTCGTCGCCGACCAGAAGCTCATCCGGAAATGCCATCCGCCCGCCCCCATGACTGGACCCCGAAGTGCGTCGACCGAGGGTATCCACTGCCGTAAATGCGGGCAACCGCCGACGGGCCTCAGTACGCCGTCAGTCGGCGAGTTCGCGCACCCGGGGCACGACCTCCTGGGCGAACCGCTGGAGCTGGTCGAGCTCTGACATCGCGGGCCAGAAGACGAAGGTGTCGAAGCGCAGCCCCTGCGCCCATCCGGCCAGCGTCTGCGCCCACGTCTCGGCGGAGCCGAACAGCCCCTTGCCGCGGTGCGAACCGCCGATCATGCCGAGCACGTTGTAGAGGCGGCGCACCTGCGCCGGGTCCCGACCGGCCCGTGCCGCCGCATCGTCGATCATGGTCTGCTTGGCGGGGACCTCACCCGGCGGCACGTACACGTTCAGCGGGCTGATCCAGCCGTCGGCCAGCTCGCCGATGAGGCCGAGCATGCGGGGGCCCTGCGCGCCCAGCCACACCGGGACCCGGTGCGGCGGGACGGGCCCGGGTTCGTACCCGCCGACCTGGTGGTGGCGGCCGTCCATCGCGATCGGCCCGTCGGCGTCGAGCGCCGCCCGCAGCAGCCGCAGCGCCTCGGCGGTGAACTCGACGGCCGCGCCACCGCGTACCGCGGTGCCGCCCATCGCCGCGACCGCGTCGGGGAAGCCGCCCGAGCCGACGCCCAGCTCGAACCGGCCGCCGGTCAGCACGTCCAGGGACGCCGCGGCCTTGGCCAGCATCGGCACGGGGCGCAGCGCCATGTCGGCGACGTCGGTGAGCAGGCGCACCCGGCTGGTGAGCGCGCCCAGGTGGGTCAGCGCCGTCATGGTGTCCAGGTGCCCCGGCTGGTACGGGTGGTCCTGCACCGCGATCAGGTCCAGTCCCGCCTCGTCGGCGGCCCGGGCCAGCGCGGTCATCGCGGCCACGTCGTGGGCCGACGGCGTGACCGCCAGCCCGAACTGCAGCTTGTCAGCCATGGAACGGCCACCTCTTCCAGGTCTTCAGCACCGGACCCAGGGCGCCCTCCTCGAATTCCAGGTGTTCGAGCAGCCGGTCGGAGAGCGTGCGCAGGGCCACCACCAGCTTCGCGCGAATCTCGGCGTCGTCGCCGCCCAATGCCCGAGCCGCGCCCTCGACCTGGTCGAGCAGATCCGAGACCACGCGATGGTCGGACTCCAGCCGGTCCACGGTCGCCCGCAGCTGCGGTGCAGCGCGGCGTACCGCCGGGAACAGCATGGCGTCCTCGGCCTGATGGTGGTGGTGCACGAACTGGCAGTAGCTCAGGCAGTTGATTTTCAGCTGGAACAGCGGGCCGTTGCTCTGCAGCTTGCGCAGGCCCTGCTGGAGGTCACGGGCCGGGGCGCCGCCGGCGGCCTGGTCGGCGAGCCTGCGTACGGTCGCCAGGTCGCGCCGCAGCATGCCGTGCACCCATTGCAGTTCGGCCAGCAGGGGGTTGTCGTCCACTGATCGTTGTCTGTTCATCACACGTCTCGTTCGCGAGGGGAAACGCCGCAGTGATCACGGCGCTCCCCCAGCTTGGCCGCGGCGTCCGCCGATCGCAAACCACGGGTTAGTCACTTACTTCAAGTAAGCGACTTTCATCCGGCCGCCCGCCGGTAGCGGTCGGCGAGGCGGCGCAGCGCGGCCGACAGCTCCGGGGCGTCCTGGACCGTGAAGTCGGCGTCGAGCAGGCCGATCCACATGGCCATCGACTCGGCGGTGTCCGCGCCGGTGGTCACCGCGCAGGTCTGCTCGTCGATCACCTCGACCGAGCCGGCCGTGGCCGGCAGCCGCTGCGCGATCACCTCGGCGGGCGCGTGCACCACGATCCGCGCCCGGTAGTGCCAGGTCGCGGTGGACACACCGCGGGACACGTACGCGGCCAGGTCCTCGGCCGGCAGCGGGCGCGGGGCGAAGCGGGGCCCGCCGGGCGAGACCGGCTCGATCCGGTCCAACCGGAACGTGCGCCAGTCGCCGCGCTGCACGTCGTAGGCGACCAGATACCACTTGCGGCCCCAGTTGACCAGCCGGTACGGCTCGGCGTCGCGCCTGGTCGCGGTGCCGTCGTGGGCGCGGTAGTCGAACCGGAGCCGCTCGTGGTCGCGGCACGCCGCGGCGAGCGCGGTCAGCACCTGCGGGTCGACCTCCGGCCCACGCCGGCGCGCCGGAACCGCCACCGTGTACGTCTGCAGCGCGTTCACCCGCCGCCGCAGCCGCACCGGCAGCACCTGCTCCACTTTGGCCAGCGCCCGCAGCGAGGTGTCCTCGACCCCGGCGATCGACCCGGCCGCGGCCGTGCGCAGGCCGACCGCGACGGCGACGGCCTCCTCGTCGTCGAGCAGCAGCGGCGGCAGATTCGCCCCCGCGCCCAGCCGATAGCCACCGATCGCGCCGCGGGTCGCGTGCACCGGGTAGCCGAGGCTGCGCAGCCGCTCGACGTCGTTGCGCACCGTGCGGGTGCTGACGTCGAGACGGCCGGCGAGTTCGGCGCCGCTCCACTCCCGCGGGGTCTGCAGGAGCGAGAGCAGTTTCAGCAGTCGTGCTGATGTCTCCAACATGGTTCCGATAATGCCAGGCCATTAGGAACGAACTGTTCCTAATGGCCTGGCAGGGTCATCGGCATGGAGAACATCAGCAACGGCCGCCGCTGGCTCGGCCTCATGGCGATCCTCGCCGCGACCCTCATGAACCTGCTCGACTCGACCGTGGTCAACGTGGCCGCCCCGTCGATCCTGGCCGACCTGCACGGCACCTACGGCGACCTGCAGTGGATCGCCGCCGGATACACCCTGGCGCTGGCGGTGGGCCTGCTGGTCGGTGGCCGGCTCGGCGACATGTTCGGTCGCCGCCGGGTGCTGCTCATCGGCGTCGTCGGCTTCGTCGCCGCGTCGGCGTTGTGCGCTTCAGCCTGGTCGCCGGAGTCGCTGATCGGCGCGCGGGTCGCGCAGGGCCTGTTCGGCGCCGTCATGATCCCGCAGGGCTTCGGCCTGATCCGCGACCTGTTCGGACCCGCCGACTTCGGCAAGGCGTTCGGGGTGTTCGGCCCGGCCATCGGACTGTCGACCATCCTCGGCCCGGTGGTGTCCGGGGTGCTCGTCGACGCCGACCTGTTCGGCACGGGCTGGCGCATGGTGTTCGCGATCAACCTGCCGCTGGGGCTGTTCGCATTGATCGTCGGTCTGCGTACGCTGCCGGCGGGGATCAGCCCCGCGCGGGCCCGGCGGCTGGACACGGTCGGCGCACTGCTGGCCGCCGCGGGCATGTTCCTGCTGGTCTTTCCGCTGATGCAGGGCCGCGAGCACGGCTGGCCCGCGTGGACCTGGGTCATGCTGGCCACGTCGGTCGTGGTGCTCGGCGTGTTCGCCGCCCACCAGCGCCGCCGCCAGGCATCCGGGCGTACGCCACTGGTCGAGCTGAGCGTGTTCGCCAAGCGCTCGTACACCTCGGGCACGCTGTTCGTGCTGGTGTTCTTCGGCGCGATCGTCGGCTTCTCGCTCGCCGTCGGCCTGTTCCTGCAGCTCGGCCTCGGCTACAGCCCGGTGCGGGCGAGCGTGACCATGTCCGCGTGGGCGGTCGGCGCGTTCCTCGGCTCGGGCTTCAGCGCCGGGGCGATGGCGAGACTCGGACGGCGCATCCTGCACCTGGGCCTGGCCCTGATGACCGTCGGCCTGATCCTGCTCTACGCCATGTTCTCCGCGTACGGCACCGGCATCGGCGGGTGGAGCCTGGCGTTGCCGCTGTTCGTGTACGGCCTGGGCATGGGCATGATCTTCGTGCCGCTGTTCGACGTGATCATGGGTGACATCGCCGACCACGAGGTCGGCTCGGCCTCCGGCATCCTGGAGTCGGTCCAGCAGCTCGGGTCTTCGCTGGGGGTTGCCGCGCTGGGCACCGTGTTCTTCACCGCGGCCGGGGCCACCGGGCAGGCCGCCGGGTTCCTGCACGCCTCGCAGCGGGTGACGCTGGTGGCGATCGCGCTGACGGTGGTCGCCTTCGGCCTGGCGTTCCTGCTCCCCCGCAAGGCCCGCACGAACGAGCTGCCCACGTCGGCCGAGGCCACCGTGGCGGCGACACCCGAACGCGAGGGCGCGCTGGTCTGAAGACACCTTGCGGTGCGGGCCCGGTCCGGCCCGCACCGCACTTACGATCTTCACAGGCCGATGTCCCGTTTGCCCGGCGTCCCCCGGCACGGGATCCTCGCGCGGACTACGCCTGATCGTCGCAGTCGACCGTGGCCGGCACGCCGGTCGCCACCCTCACCGCCGTGTGTGCGATCTCGCGTACCGATTCATCCTGGTCAGCGACCGCAAGCTGCCGCAACAGGGACAACGTGCGCTCGTCGTCCCACCAGCCCAGGGCGAGCAGCGCTATGGCGACCTTGCGATTGAACTCCTCGACGTCCGCCACGGCCACTTCCCGCAGCATGACCGGCGTCTGCCCCTCGTCATGCCAACCGGCGGCCACCGCACGCATCGCCGCCGCGCTGACGATCGACGGCCCGATCTCCAGGAACCCCTCCGAAGGTCCCGTCAACCTCGACAGCGCCTGCAGCGCAGGAAGTGTCCTGGCGTCGCCACGCCAATCGCGTGCCAGCGTGTTCACCGCTTCGGCCTGCGTCCACCAGTTCTCCTCGTGCAACGCCCGATCGCGCAGCATCGGCAGCGTGCCCGCATCTGTCGGCCAGCCCTCCACGATCGCCCGCATCGCCGCCTGCCGCACGATCGAGCTTCCCTCGCTCGCCACCATCCTGTGCAACGACGCCAGCACCTCGGCATTGCCCCTGCCACCGCGACCCATGACGGACGCCGCCTCGGATCGGACGTTCTCATCAGGGTCGCGTGCCGCGATCTCCAGCGTCAACGGCAAGGTGCCGGGGTCGTCAAGCCAGCACTCGCCGATCGCGGTCAGCGCGGATCGGCGCACCGCGAAACTCGGTTCGTCCACCGCCAGGCGTCGCAACAGCTCCAGCAGGTCGCGTCGTCGGCGTCGGGAGGCCACCGCGACGACCGCCGCCGCGCGCACGATCGGCTCACCGCGTCCGACTGCGACCTTGTGCAGCAGTGGAAAGGTCCCTGTGTCATCGGGCCAGCCCGCTTCGAGGGTCTGGACCGCGGTCACCAGGACATCGATGTCGTCGGCCGCGGCTATGAGGTTTCTGACCGACTCAAGCGCACCCGGATGCAGCTGCCAGCCCGACCCGATCGCCACGACGGCCGCGATTCGCAGGAATCGTTCCTCGGCGTTCTGCGCGAGGTCGCGCAAGAACTCGAACGAGGCGGGCTCGCCTCGCCATCCGGCCCCGATCGCCCTGACCGCAGCGATACGTGCAGCGACGTCTCCGTCACCGGCGGCCACGCCACGCAGGAAAGACAACGCGTCGGCATCCCCGTGCCACCCGACCCCGATCAGCGACAGCGCCGCGGTGCGGACGTACAACCCGGGCTCCTGCGCGACGAGTTCGCGCAGTCTCGCCAGCGGAACAGGACGGCGACGCTGCGCCCGCAGCGCCTCGATCGCGCTGAGGCGGACGTCGGTCACCGGGTGCCGGAACGCGAGTTCGACGAGGTGGTCTGTGCTCGCACCGGGCTCGCGGCAGGCGTTTGCCAGCACCGCGGCCGGCACGGCGCCGGCGTCGGCCAGGTCCCACACCCGACGATGGAACCAGTCGAGGTAGCCCTCCCAACCTGGCAGCGCAGTCCCCAGCCCGGCAACCGTCGGCACGATCGTGCCGCTCACAGCCGCCCCGCCGCCGAGCAGGTTGGTCTTCGCCGTGAAGGAGAGCACCTCCAGCGCGTGGATGAGGTGACGGAACACGGCAGGACCGGCCAGGGTCAACCGGCTCAGCCTGCGCACCTCCGCCAGGCACCGCACGGCGAGCGCGAGGTGGGTCGGCGAAGCCTCATGTCGAACGGCCCAGTGCGGGTTCCGGTCGAGCAGGCTGAGGATGCAGCGCTCGGCGGTGCTCTCGCCCAGCATACCGGTGATCAGCAACAGCACCTCCTGCCAGGCCGGGTCCTGCCAGCGGCGCTGGAAGAGGTCGACGAGCTGGTCCTCGGTGAGCTCCCGGGTGCGATGGAAACGGTCCACGATGTCCGCGGCGGCGAGGTACTCCAGGAAGGACCGGTGCACGAATCCGTACACGTTGCCGCCGAATCGGCTCAGGATGAAGTTGCGGTCCCGGAACTGCTGAAGCATGGACGCGGCCGCCTGCTTGGCCTTGTCGAGCGGCACGTGGCCGGGGTCCCGTTCCCGCAGGAAGGCGGCGAACTCGCCGGTCAGATCGTGGCCGCTGATGAAGTTGCCCGACAGCCCGGCCGGGCTGTCCTGCATCCGCCGGGCGACCAGGCGCAGCAGCTCCAGCTTGTCGGTGGCGTCCAGGTAGGGCAGGTTCGCCGACGGCAGTTCCTGGTTCAGGAACTTGCTCGGGTCCCAGTGCTCGACCATCACCGTGACCGCGTGCTCGAAGACGCTGCTCCGGTCGCGCGGCAGGGCCCGCCGCCGCCCGATGATGGCGAGGATCGTGAGCAGCATCGGGTTCCCGGCGATCTCGGCCACGGCCGTGGAGTTGCCGATGGCGTTGAGCAGACGGCCTGCGAGCTGCTCGCCCTGTGCGGGGTCGGCCCGGCAGGTCACCTGATACCACCGGGTCACGAAATCGCGGACCTGCCCGTCGTCGAGATCCTGGATCTTGGCTTTGGCGAAACCGGCCGTCCTCAGGTCCTCGCCCTGGTATCCGACGGGACGGGAGGTGACCACGACCCGAGCCTGTGGATGGGCGTCGGCGAAGCCGACGATGTGCCGTTCCACGAGGTTGCGCAGTTCGGGTTCGAACACCTCGTCGAGCCCGTCGAAGAAGACCACCGCCCGGCCGTCGGTGCGCAGGTGATGTGCCAGGTCCTCCGGGGGCAGCCCGGTTCCCTCGGCGTGCCGCTGCTGCCAGTACCGGGCGAACGCGTCCACCGGGTCGGCGCTCAGCACGCGGGAGAACGCGCGCAGTTCGACGAGCAGCGGCAGCCATCCGGCCAGCGGCGCCAGCGGATCCGTCGGCTGCACCTGGCCGCTGAGCGTGTAGACGACATACTTCGTCAGCGTGGTCTTGCCCGCGCCCGGATCGCCCAGCAGAACCAGGCGCGCACCCTCACCGGCGAGCAGTTCCAGCGCCTGGACCGGCGGGCGCTGGGTGTATGCCTTGCGTACGTCGGCCAGCAGTGCCCGGTCCACGTCGGGTGGTAGGTCACGCAGGTCCTGGAGGTCGTCCTGGGCCAGGCGCAGCATCAGCTCGCGGGGTAGCTCGACGGTCGGTGGATCGCTTCTCACGAGCTGGCCGACGAAGATCTCACCCAGCCGCAGGGGCGGGTGGTCGTCCTGCTCCGACAGCGGTGTCAGCACCTCCAGGTCGATGCTCTGGAAGCGCCTGCGCACCGCTGTTCGGTAGGCCTGGCGCGCGGCCTCCCAGCCGGCTGTCCGGCCGGCCGATCCGGCCTCCTGCTCGTGTGCCGAACGACCCCGGTGGAGCAGCCAGCCCGCTGATCCCACCGCCACACCGAGCAGAGCCGTCAGGCCGCCGGCGACGCTCATCCAGCTGTCCGCGTCGCCGAGTGTCTGCCCGACCAGGAAGAGCACCAGCCGGACCATCAGGGTCACCGTTCCCGCGACAACGAGTGCCGCTGCGGCATACCACCAGGTCGCCCGGGACATGAGTCGCATTTGGACATCATCCAGCAGATCCCACAGAACCGGCATCACCCCATCGATTGGTCCGCACGACCGACCCGAAGGCACCCCCGGTGATTTGGTGGAATGACGTTTGTGCAGTACCTTGGCGCGAACAATTCTCACGGCCAGAGCCGACGCGCGCGACGGGGACGCACGCCGGCGGCGTCAGGCATGGAGGCCGCGCGCAATGACTTCGTACACCGTCACCATCACGCCTGACGACCCCGCTCAGGCCGTCACGACGATCCGGCTCGACCTCGACGGGGCCGCGACCACGGTGCGCGAGCTGCGCCTGTCGGCCGGCTCCGGCGGCAGCCTGACGCCCGGCGATCTGCCTGTGCTCGACCTGAACCAGCTCGTCACCGCGGTGCTCGCGGCGACGTCCGGGGCAGCCCCGGCAGCCGCACCGGCCAAGCCGTCCCGGCGTACCCCGGCCGTGCCCGCCGCCGTGCCCGGTGAGCTGGAGATGCAGGCCCCGGCCGAGGGCGAGCCCGTCGCGACGAAGGCGGCAGGCCGCAAGCGTCCCGCAGTCAAGGCGGCACCGGCTGCCTACGCGGCGGAAACCCCGGCCGCACCCGTGGTGACCGAGGCCGCCGTTGCCGCGATTGCCAAGGCCGACGCGAAGGCTGAAGGCAAGTCCGACACCGGCAAGTCCGCGGGCAAGGCACGAGTGGCCAAGACCGGCACCGCCAAGCCCGGCGCGGCAGAGCCCGCTGCGGCGAAGCCCGCTGCGGCGAAGGCGGCGCGGGCCAAGGCGTCCGCGCGCAACGCCGCGGCCGCGGCGCGGGAGAAGAAGGCGGCCCCGGCCAAGGCCACGGCGAAGAAGGCCGCCTCGTCCACCCCGGACAGCGGCCGCCCGAGCGGTGCCAGCCGCAGCTACCGCAAGCTGCCGGAGGACTTCGAGCAGGTGCTGCGCCAGGCCGGTGACAGTGCCAGCGTCATCGCCGACCACTACGACGTGCCGCGACACACCGCGTACGGCTGGATCCGTACCGCCCGCAAGAAGGCCGCCACGGTCTGACCCGACGGCACGAGCCACTGCTCGACGGTGCGCGTGGACGACCACGCGCACCGTTTGCTTTTCCGCGACCATCGCACGCTCATCCGCGTCGGCCTGTCGCCGCGCCCGTTACTGGTCATCACGGGTTCCGCCGACGGCGGATTCGACCCCACGCGCAGTGGCGTCGACGAGGACGAGATGACGCCCCCGCACGGACTGTTCCTGGTCGCCACCCTGTCTGCCGAACCGGTGGGCTGCGGCGCGCTGCGTCTGCACCCCGGCGAACCCGCCGAGATCAAGCGCGTCTGGGTCTCGGAGTCCGTGCGCGGCCTCGGCGTGGGCCGCCGCATCATGGGTGAACTGGAACGGCACGCGGCGGCCGCCGGAGCCGACTCCGTGCGGCTCGACACCAACCGCACCCTCACCGAGGCGATCCGGCTCTACCGCACCTCGGGCTACCAGGAGATCCCCGCCTACAACGACAACCCGTACGCCCGCCACGGGTTCGCCAAGCCGCTGGTTCATTCGGCGACCCCACGTCGATGACGGCCCTGACGAGGCCTGGGACGAAGGTCGCCGGCAGCGCAGGTCAGCGCGCAGTGGCGTTAAGAAGGGCACCTTCCTCTACCTATGGCGATGTGAAGGTGCCCTTGCTTTCATTCGAAGCGGGTGGGGTCGCCGGCGCCTATGCGGAGGATCACGGGTTCGTCTTCGGAGAAGTCGACGACCGTGGTGGGTTCGGTGCCGCAGTCGCCGGAGTCGATGACGGCGTCGATCAGGTGGTCGAGGCGCTCCTTGATCTCCCAGCCCTGGGTCATCGGCTCGGTGTCGCCGGGCAGCAGCAGGGTGCTGGAGACCAGCGGCTCGCCGAGTTCCTCCAGCAGGGCCTGGACCACCGGGTGGTCGGGGATGCGTACGCCGACGGTGTGCTTCTTCGGGTGCAGCATGCGGCGTGGCACCTCGCGCAGCGCCGGCAGGATGAAGGTGTAGCTGCCTGGCGTCGCCGCCTTGATCAGCCGGAACACCGAGTTGTCTATCTTGACGAACTGCCCGAGCTGGGCGAAGTCGCGGCAGACCAGGGTGAAGTGGTGCCGCTCGTCGAGTTTGCGGATGTCGCGGATGCGGTCCAGCCCGTCCTTGTCGCCCAGCTTGCAGCCGAAGGCGAAGCACGAGTCGGTGGGGTAGGCGATCAGCCCGCCCTCCCGCACGATGTCGACGACCTGCCGGATGGAGCGGGCTTGCGGGTTGTCCGGGTGCACGTCGAAATACCTGGCCACACGCTGAGACTAGTCCTCCGCGGGCGGCCGTGCCCGGCGCACTCGCAGGCACGGGCGCACGGCCGGCGTCGAGGTGCACTAGGCTCGGCCGCCTTGGGATCCCTGGGGAGGAAAACCAATGCGCTTCACGCGTACGCATGCCGTCGTCGGCACCTTGACCGTGGTCGCCGCGGTGCTGGCCGGCGTGGTGCTGGTCCTGGACCGTGGCGGTGACCCGGAGACCGGTGCCGAGCCGCGCCCGAACGCGGTGTTCGCCACCGACGAGCCGGCCGGGCCGAGCGAGTCGGCGGAGGCCTCGCCGAGCCCGTCGCCCTCAGTGAAACCGTCGCCGTCGAAGTCACCCAAGCCGAAGCCCAAGCCCAAGCCGAGCCCGAAGAAGGTGGACCTGCCCGGCCCGCCGCCGCCCGCGCCCAAGCCGGCGTCGACGCCGTCGGGCGTCAAGTGCCCGACCTACAAGGGCACGAACGCGCCCAAGGCCGACGTCGAGGCGGCGCTGGAGTCCGCCGCGGCCCGTAAGTTCTGGACGGTCTCGCAGGTCACCCTGCCGCCGAAGCTGATCAAAGCCGTGGCGATGCAGGAGAGCGGCTGGCAGTCGGCCATCATCGCGTGCGACGGCGGCATCGGCACGATGCAGGTCATGTCGAGCACCGCGACGTGGCTCAACGACGACTCCCCGTTCACCCTCGACGAGGACGTCAACACGCTCCAGGGCAACACGGTGCTGGGCTCGGCCTACCTGCAGTGGCTGATCCGGTACTTCGGGATGAAGTACGGCATCGGCTGCGAGGAGCCGGACCCGGCGGTGTCCCCCGCCCCGGCCTGCACGCCGGACTACACGCTGCGCGAGGACGACTGCCGCCGCGACCCGGCCGTCGCCGACAGCAAGGAATGGTGCCTGCTCAACGCGGTCATCTCGGCCTACAACTACGGGCAGAACGCCGTCGACAAGGAGATCAACGACGGTGACGAGGTGTGGTATCCCAACGCGCCGTACGTGGCCAACGTCCGGGCGCTGATGGAGCGGTACTGATCAGATCCACAGGTTGCCGAGCAGGATGCGCCGGCTCCAGTCCTCGTACGGCAGCGAACCGCCCGTGTAGATCGGGTGGTAGTACGCGAACACGACGGCGACCAGCAGCACGAACACGCCCGCCATGACGGCCCCGAACAGCTGCCGGTCGGGGTCGCCGGGTCGGCCCGGTGGCGGGGACATGGCCGCGCCGAGCACGAACACCACGGCGAGGATCAGGAACGGCTCGGCGGGCAGGGCGTAGAAGTAGAACATCGTGCGCGCCGGGAAGAAGAACCACGGCACCAGCGCGGCCGCGGTCATCGCCAGCACGGCCCCGGCGCGCCAGTCGCGGCGGGCGAACCCGAACCAGATCGCGGCCAGCAGCGCGGGGATGAACGCCCACCACAGCAGCGGTGTGCCGAGCAGCAGCACGTCGGCCATGCACTTGTCCGCGCCGCAGGGCAGCGACTCGCTGCGGTAGAACAGCACCGGCCGGCCCAGCAGCAGCCACTGGATCGGGGCCCACTCGCCCACGGACTGGTAGCTGTGCGCCTCGGTGATCGCCTGGTGGGAGCCGTACGCCAGCTCGTGGTACTGCATGAGGTTGCGCAGCGCGCCCCAGAACGGCGGCTCGTCCTGGCCGCTGTCGCGCAGGTAGTGCCGGGCGTAGCCGCCGTCGGTGGACAGCCAGCCGGTCCAGCTCGCCAGGTACACCCCGAACGTCAGGGGCAGCCCCGCCAGCAGCCAGCCGGTCTCGTCGAGGATCGTGTCCCGGATCGGGTGGCGCACCCCGGCGCTGCGCCGCGCACCCGCCTCCCACCACAGCACCAGCAGCACGAGCACCGGCGTGAACGCCAGCGCCGACCACTTCACCGCCAGCGCGCACCCGAACAGCAGGGCCGCGGCCAGCCGCCACCACGGCACCGCGCCCGGCGGGCGGCTGCGCCGTCCCCTGGCCTGCGGGTCGCCGCCGTCGGCGAGGAAGCGCAGCCAGCGGGTGCGGCGCTGGTCGCGGTCGAGCACCAGTGCGCCGAACGCGGCCAGGATGAAGAACATCAGGAAGATGTCGAGCATCGCGACCCGCGACAGCACGAAGTGCATGCCGTCGAACGTCATCAGCAGCCCGGCGGCGCAGCCGAGCACGACGGAGCCGAACATGCGCATCGCGATGCGGGTCAGCAGCAGCACCGAAAGGGTGCCGAAGACCGCGGCGGAGATGCGCCAGCCCAGTTCGTTGTAGCCGAAGACCTGCTCACCGAGTCCGATGAGCCATTTGCCGAGCGGCGGGTGTACGACGTAGCCGGTCGTGTTGTCCTTCTCGTTCCACTCGAAGCCCTTTTCCCACAACCAGTGGGCGTCGGTGGCGTAGTAGGTCTCGTCGAACATCTTGCCCGGCGGGTTGGCCAGGTCGTTCAGCCGAATCAGGCCGGCGAGCAGGGTCACGAACAGCGCGGCGGGCCAGGCGTAGGGGTCGAGCAGGGCCGGTGACAGCCGACGGCGTACCACGTCGGGGACCCGGGCGGCGGGTCCGGACGGCGGGGCGGGTTCGGCGAGCGCCTGCCGTGGGCGCGGCACACGGGCCGTCTGCGTCATGCGGCGCATCGTATCCGGCCGGTCCGGCACCGGTTGACCGCCCGGCCCGGCACTTGCGCAGGCCCTTAGTCTTTGAACCCGACGGAGAGGCGGCGTGGTGCTGGACGAAGTGATAGGCGACCTGCAGCTGGACGAATGGGCCGACGGCACCGCCGTCGTCAGCAGGCCTTCCGGCACCGCCAAGGCGGCGGGTGCCGAAGGGCGGGTGCCGGTCGACCCCGACGCCTTCGACTTCCTGTCCGGGATGCGGCCCTTCAGTTTCGTGCTGGATCCCGATGACGGCGAGGCGCCCGCCGACCGACCGGACGCGTGATCGCATGCCGACACCCCGGGACCTGCACGCAGCACTCCGGCCCGGCCGCGCTGGTTGGTCGGCGGCGATGACACGGCTGGTCGCGCCGGCGACGGAGCTCGCGTCCCGCGGCCCGGCGCACCAGCCGGCGACCCCGTCCACCAACGACCCGGGGGCGACCTGGTTCGAGCTGGTCACCCGGCCGCTGTGGGGCCTGGCCGCGCACGCCGCCGGCGGCGGCCAGGCGCCCCGGCAATGGGAGGAGGTCCGTGGCGCGCTCACGGCCGCCGTCGACCCGGGCCATCCCTGGTACGCGGGCCCGCCCTTCGACCGCAACCAGCGGCTCGTCGAGTCGGCGGCGGTAGGTTACGCGCTGGCCGTCGCCCCGCACGAGCTGTGGGATCCGCTCACCGGAACCCAGCGCGACGACCTCGCGGCGTGGCTGTCCACGGCCGCGGCCGCCGAGCCGGTCGACAACAACTGGCACTTCTTCCCGGTCCTGGCCGCCACCGGGCTGCGCGCTGTCGGCGTCGCCGTCGACGAGGCCGTGATCGGGGCGCACCTGGACCGCCTCGACGAGTTCGCCACCGTCGACGGCTGGTACTTCGACGGCCAGGGCCAGCAGCGCGACTACTACAACCCGTTCGGCTTCCACTACTACGGCCTGCAGCTGCTGGGCCTGGGCGTGCTCGACGAGCAGCGGGCGCAGCGGGTACGCGAGCGCGCCACCGCGTTCGCGGCGCAGTTCCAGCACTGGTTCGCCGCCGACGGCTCCGCCCTGCCATACGGCCGCAGCCTCGGCTACCGCTTCGCACAGGGCGCGTTCTGGGCCACACTGCCGGTCGCCGATCTCGAAGCCGTCCCCTGGGCGCACGCCCGCGGCCTGGCCGAACGGCACCTGGCCTGGTGGTGGGAGCAGCCGATCCTCGACCGTGACGGCCTGCTCAGCGTCGGCTACCGCTACCCGAACACCGGCGTGGTCGAGCAGTACATGGGCGGCGGGTCGCCGTACTGGGGCACGAAGTTCTTCGCCGCCCTGGCCGTGCCCGCCGAGCATCCCTTCTGGACCGCCGAGCCCGCGCCCGCCGGCCGCCGAGCCCGCGTGGAGTTGCAGCCCGCGCCGTCGATGCTGGTCAGCCATGATGCCGACGGGGACGTCACGGCGCTTTGCGGGCAGGAGGCGTACGTGTGGGCGCGGGGCGGCACCGCGAAGGCGGCGAAGTTCGCGTACTCGACGCTGGCCGGGTTCAGCGTCCCGACCGGTGGTGAAGGGCTGGGGCACGGGGCATACGACAGCGCGCTGGCGCTCAGCGAGGACGGGATGCACTGGCGGGTCCGCGAGCGCGGCGACTGCGTGCTCGACGGCGACACGCTGCTGTTGACCTGGCACCCGTGGCCGGACGTCACAGTGCGGACCACGCTGCGCTTCGAGGGCGGCGGGCACCGGCGCACCCACGAGGTCGTCACGGCCCGGACGCTGCAGACGGCCGAGACCGGCTTCTGCGTGCCGTGGACCGCGGCGGGCCATGCTCCCGCGGGAGCGGTCGAAGACGCCGGGCGGGCCGAGGTTGCTTCGGACGGTGTCGTCTCGTCCGTCGCCGACCAGGGCAGCAGCGCGCCCCGCGCCGGGCAGGTGCTGGTGCCGACGGCGGGTGGCAACGTGCTGTTCGGCCGCACCGCGCTGCCGATGCTCACCGCGGAGCTGGAGGCCGGAACCCACCACCTGACCTGCATCGTCACCGTCCGCCGCCACTGAACTGATGGGAAGGGCACCTTCTACATCGCATAGCGATGTGAAGGTGCCCTTCCTTCGCCCCGGGGCAGATAACGGTTACTGGAGTGAGGTTGTGTGACGGGGGACACGTGCATTATGGTCTGCGTACTCATCGGGGGAAACGTTTACGAAAGATCGATGTAGCTCTGCCGTAAAGAGGACGACCCATGCAGCTGTCCCGCCGCCGCCTGCTCCAAGCGGGTGGCGTTTCCGCGCTCGGCGCCATCGCGCTGCCCGCACTCGGCTCCGCCGCGTACGCCGCGGACGAGTTCGACACCCTGCGCCTGCGCTACCGCGACACGATCACCGGCACCGGCTTCGACCCGGCCGTCGAGCCCTACGCCTCCCGGCTGGCCGACATCGGCGCCCAGGCCGCGCAGCGGCGTGCCACGATGACGCCGGCCGGCGCGGCGCTCTGGCCCGACCTGCCGCTGAGCGACCCGGCCTCCATCAGCAACAGCTACGGCCGACTGAAGACCATGGCACTGGCGTATGCGCAGCCCGGCACCGGCCTGACCGGCAACACCGCCGTCCGTGCCGAGGTCGTCACCGGTCTGGACCACCTGCACACCAAGGTGTACAACCCGTCGACCACCTACTACGGCAACTGGTACCACTGGAACATCGGCGCACCGCAGACGCTGATGGACGTGATGGCGCTCGTCTACGACGTGCTCACGCCGACGCAGATCAGCAACTGGCTGGCCGCCGTCGACCACTTCACGCCGTACGTCGCGCCGATGCTCAACGGCGGCGCAAGCACCGGCGCGAACCGGGTCGACATCTGCGTCGTCATCGCCCGGCGCGGCATCCTCGGCAAGAACGCCGCCAAGGTCACCGAAGCCCGCGACGGGCTGTCCGCCGTGTTCGAGTACGTCCGCACCGGCGACGGCATCTTCGAGGACGGCTCCTACCTCCAGCACACCGTCGTGCCGTACGCGGGCAGCTACGGCGCGGTGCTGCTCGGCGGCCTCGGCGGCCTGTTCGGGCTGCTGTCCGGCTCGACCTGGGCCGTCGCCGACCCCCACCGGCAGATCATCTTCGACGCGGTGACCCGGGCCTGGGCCCCGTTCATGTACAACGGCCTGATGATGGACGGCGTCAGCGGCCGTGCCATCAGCCGCGGCCTGGCCGTGCAGGACCTGCTCGGCGTGCAGGGCGACGACCACGTACGCGGCCACGGCATCACCAACAGCATCCTGACGCTCGCCGACGCCGCCTCCCCCGCCGAGGCCGCCACGTGGCGGGGCATGGTCAAGGGCTGGATCCAGCGCGAGTACTGGGGCAATCTCGCCGACGACCGCACCATGGGCGTGCCCGCGCTGGCCCGCTGCCTGGGCGTACGCGACAACGCGGCGATCACCGCGAGCGCGGAACCGGTCAACCACCGCCTGTTCGCGGCGATGGACCGGGCCGTGCACCGCCGGACGGGCTGGGCCGCCTCGCTGAACCTGTGCTCGCAGCGCACCACCTACTACGAGACCGGCAACGGGGAGAACCTCAAGGGCTGGCACACCGGCAACGGCATGTTGTCGTACTGGGGTGCGACCTGGGGCAACGGGCAGTACTCCGACGCCTTCTGGCCGACCGTCGACCCGTACCGGCTACCGGGCACCACGGTGTCGAAGAAGACCCTCGCCGACGGGGCGGGCGGCATCTGGGGCGCGTCGAACCCCGGCACGGTTTGGGTCGGCGGCGCGTCCGACGGCGTGTACGCGGCCATCGGGCAGGACACCCGCGGCCTGGAGTCCACGCTGCAGGCCAAGAAGTCCTGGTTCTGCCTCGACGACGGCATCGTCTGCCTCGGCGCGGGCATCACCAGCACCGACGGCGTCGCCGTCGAGACCATCGTCG
>NZ_WARX01000014.1 GCF_009720385.1 Catellatospora vulcania
CTGGGCCTGCGCGCCGGCGACATCGGCCTGATCGCTGTGGCGGCGCTGGGGCTGGGGCCGCGCCCGAGCGCAGGCGCGCTGGCCGGGGCGGCCGCGCTGCGGGACGCGTGCGCGGCGCTGCCTGACGCGGGTCTGCCGCCGGAGCAGTACTCCGCGGCGGCGCGGCTCATGGCCCGCCTGGCCGACGAGCTGGGCCGGGCCGAGCTGGCCGAGCGGGCGCTGGATCTGGCCCGCGCCGGTGGAGACCCGCGCGCGGTGGCGGAGGCGCTGCTGGCCGTGGACGGCCCGCTGGACCAGGTGGTACGCGAAGCCGCCGCGCTGGGCGACGCCGAGCTGCAGGCCAGGGCCTACGACCTGGCGGCGGCCGACGCGGTCCGGCGCGGCGACCGGGCCCGTGCCGCGGCGCTGCTGGCCCAGACGGCGGCGCTCGGCGAGGGCCGCCCCACGGCGCTGGTGCGCTGGTACGCGTTGCGGGCCGCGGCCGAGCTGGCAGCCCTGCGCGGCCGACCGGATCCGGTGGCGGCGGATCGGTCGCTGGCTGCCGGGCAGCTCGTCGACCCGGCCGCGGCTGAGGCGGCCGACCGGGCGCTGCGGGGCTGGTCCGGCCCGGACGCGGGGCCGGGCGGGCTGACCGCGCGCGAGCGGGAGGTGCTGGCGTGGGCCCTGCGCGGCGCACCCGCCAAGGAGATCGCGACCGCTCTGGTGCTCGGCGAGCGCACCGTGGAAACCCACCTGGCCAGCATCTATCGCAAGCTCGGGGTGCGCACCCGGATCGAGTTGATCAAGAAGCTGGGAGACGGTAGCGTACCGTAGAGATTGTGGTCACCAACTGTGACGAATGAGATTCGCAAATGACTGGACGGCCACTTGACCAGCGGCGTAGCGTCTCTCTCAAGCGCATCGCTCGATGAAACCCGGGGGATGGCCCAGCCGATCATTTATCGGTTGTGGCGCCGAGCGGATGCGCCGGGGGATGGGTGGCACCACGCCGTTGGGGGACGGCCGCCACCTGAGACCGGTCGGCCGGCCGGCGACGCTAACGGGGGTGAGCGTCGCCGCCGGCCACCGGCATATCCAGCCCCGCCCACCCGCCCGACCGCCCCACCCACCTGGCGCGACTCTTGAAGAGTCGCGCCTTCAGCCGTGTCCTGAGAGCGCGAGTCTTTAAGAGTTGCCGCAGGGTGGGGTGGGTGGGACGGGGTCAGCGGCCCTGGTTGGCGACGGCGGCGGCGGCTTCGGCGGCCGCGGCGGGGTCGAGGTAGGTGCCGCCGGGGGTGATCGGACGCAGGTTCTCGTCGAGGTCGTAGCGCAGCGGGATGCCCGTCGGGATGTTCAGGGCGGCGATCGCCTCGTCGGAGATGCCGTCCAGGTGCTTGACCAGGGCGCGCAGGGAGTTGCCGTGGGCGACCACGAGCACCGTGCGGCCCGTGCGCAGGTCCGGGATGATCGCGTCGTACCAGTACGGCAGCATCCGGGCCACGACGTCCTTCAGGCACTCCGTGCGCGGCTTCAGCTCGTCCGGCAGCAGTGCGTAACGCGCGTCGCCCACCTGCGAGAACTCGTCGTCGTCGGCGATCGGCGGGGGCGGGGTGTCGTACGAGCGGCGCCAGAGCATGAACTGCTCCTCGCCGTACGTGTCGAGGGTCTGCTTCTTGTCCTTGCCCTGCAGCGCGCCGTAGTGGCGCTCGTTGAGCCGCCAGCTGCGCGCCACCGGGATCCAGGACCGGTCCGCGGCGCCGAGCGCGATCTCGGACGTGCGGATCGCGCGCCGCAGCACGCTGGTGTGCACCACGTCGGGCAGCAGTGCGTTTTCCTTGAGCAGCTCGCCGCCGCGGCGCGCCTCCGCCTCGCCCTGGGCGTTCAGGTCGACGTCGACCCAGCCGGTGAAGAGGTTCTTGGCGTTCCATTCGCTGTAGCCGTGCCGCAGCAGCACCAGTGTTCCAACCATGCGGCCCATCTTTCCCGATGGCCGTCAAGTGCCTGTGACCAGCCCCACGTGACGACCACCACGTGAAATTCGAGGTGACTTCCGTCGTGCCCGCACCCTAGGTTGTAAGGCACCAGATGGTTTACGAGCATTACAGGGGTGCGTGTTGCGGGGCTGGTTGGCGCAGACGGCGGGCGGACTGCCGAAGATCTTCTGGTATCTGTGGACCGGCACGTTGATCAACCGCACCGGCGCCTTCGTCATGCTGTACCTCGAGATCCACATGGTGGTCGAGTACGGCTTCTCCGCCACGTTCGCCGGGCTCGTGCTCGGGCTGTTCGGCGGTGGCATGGCACTCGGCTCGCTGGTCGGCGGTGTGCTGGCCGACCGCTGGGGGCGGCGCTCGACGCTGCTGGTGTCCAACCTCGCGCTCGCCGCGACCGCGGTGGTGCTCGGCTTCGTGTTCCAGCCGGTCGCGGTCGCGCTGCTCGCCGCCGTGTACGGCTTCTGGAACGGGCTGGGCCGCCCGGCCTTCTCCGCGACCATGGTCGACGTGCTCGGGCCGACCAAGCGCATGCGCGGCATGAACCTCAACTACTGGGCCATCAACCTGGGCTTCTCGTTCGCCGCGGTGCTGGCCGGCGTGCTCTCGCGCACCCCGCACCTGACCGTGTTCCTGCTCAACGCGGCCGCCCAGCTGACCATGGCGGCGATCGTGTTCTGGCGGGTGCCGGAGACCCAGCCGGTCCGGGCCGTGACGCCGGGCGCGGCCGTCCCGCACCGGGCGCCGGTCGAGGGCAGCATCCGCACCGTGCTGCGCGACCGGGTGTTCATGACGTTCGTGCTGCTCAACCTCGGTCTGTGGATCATCATCGAGTCCTGCAAGCTGATCCCGATCGCGATGCATCAGCGCGGCCTCGACGCCGCCGACTACGGCACCGTGATCGCGGTCAACGGCGTCATGATCGTGGCGTTCCAGCTGTTCGTGCCGAAGCTGCTGGCGGGGCGCAACCGCAGCCGGGTGCTGGCGGTGTCGGCGCTGCTGGTCGGGCTCGGCATGGGCGCGACCGCGATCGCGGGCACGGTGCCCATGCTGATGCTGACCGTCGTGGTGTGGACCGCGGGCGAGATGCTCAACGCACCCGTCAACGGCACCCTCATCGCCGACCTGTCCCAGCCCGCCATGCGCGGCCGCTACCAGGGCGTCGCCTCGATGGGCTTCACCGCGGCGAACTTCTTCGCGCCGGTGTTCGGCGGGATGCTGCTCGACCACGCGCCGCCGATGACGCTGTGGCTGGTGCTGGCGCTGCTGGGCGTCGCCGTCGCGGCGGGCCAGCTGTTCAGCGGCCCGGTCCGCGAGCGCCGCGCCCGCCTGCTGGCCGAGCCCAAGCCGGCCGTCGGGGAAGGAGCTGACCTTGCCCCCGTCGCCGCGTGACACGACACCGCGCCCGGCCGGGACCGGGCCGGTGGCGGCAAGCCGAGCCGAGACAGTCCTGGTCGGGTCCGCTGCCGGACCCGACTCGGCGGGGTCCGCTGGCGGAGCCGACGCCGCCGACCCTGCGCCGGGTGGCAGGGTGCGGCGCTGGTTCGCCGAGACCGTGGGCGGGCTGCCCGCGACGTACTGGTACCTGTGGACCGGGTCGCTGATCAACCGGGCCGGCGGCTTCGTCATCGTCTACCTGACGATCTACCTGACCCGGGTGCAGGGCTTCACCCCGACGCAGGCCGGGCTGGTGCTGGGCCTGTGGGCGGCGGGCGGCGCGATCGGCACCATGGCGGGCGGCGTGGCCGCCGACCGGGTGGGCCGCCGGATCACCCTGCTCGTCGCGCACTTGGGCGGCGTGGTGCTGCTGGTGTCGCTGGCCTTCGCCCAGGGCTTCTGGATGATCGCGCCGCTGACGTTCCTGTTCGGGCTGGTCGGCGAGGCCTCGCGGCCCGCGTTCCAGGCGCTGATGGTGGACGTGGTGCCGGCGAAGGACCGGTTGCGCGCCTTCACGCTCAACTACTGGGCCGTCAACGTGGGCTTCGCCGTCGCCGCCGCACTGGCCGGGCTGGCCGCCGCGGCCGATCCGAAGCTGATCTTCCTGGTGGACGCCGCGACGGCACTCGCGCCGTTCCTGTTCATCCTGCTCAAGGTGCGCGAGCCGCACCGGGAGCGGCCCGCCGCCGCGCCGCATGCGCCGCTGGAGCGGACCGGCATCGGCGTGGTGCTGCGCGACCGGGTCTTCCTGACCTTCGTCGGGGTGAACGTGCTGATCTCGTTCGTCTTCATGCAGCACCTGTCCACGCTGCCCATCGCGATGACCGGCGACGGCATCCCGGCGCAGCAGTACGGCCTGGTCATCGCGCTCAACGGGGTGCTCATCGTGGCCGGGCAGCTGTTCATCCCCAAACTGATCAAGTCGTACGACCGCTCGCGGGTGCTGGCCGTGGCGGCGCTGATCATCGGGCTGGGCTTCGGGCTGACCGCGTTCGCCGACTCGGCCGGGTTCTACGCGCTGACCGTGCTGATCTGGACGGTCGGCGAGATGCTGAACTCCCCGTCGAACTCGACGCTGACCGCGGCGCTGTCCCCGGCCGCCATGCGCGGTCGTTACCAGGGAGTGATGTCGCTGTCCTGGTCGGTGGCCGGATTCGCCGCACCCGTGCTGGGCGGGTACGTGCAGCAGCACCTCGGGGACGAGGCGCTGTGGCTGGGCTGCGGCGTGATCGCTATCGTCGCGGCGGCCGGTCAGCTCTGGTCGGGCCCGGCCCGCGAGCGGCGGGCACAGGCACTGCAAGCGGTGTGAGGACGGGTATGCGGTTCGTCAGGGAGTCGGTGGCGGGGCTGCCGCGTACCTTCTGGATGCTCTTCTCGGCGATGCTCGTCAACCGGGTGGGCGCGTTCGGCATGCTGCTGCTGCCGATCTACCTGACCACGGCGCGCGGGGCTTCGGTCGCGATCGCGGGGCTGGTCGTCGGCGCGTACGGGGCCGGTGGGGCCGGCGGCACCCTGCTCGGCGGGGTGCTGGCCGACCGCTGGGGGCGCAAGGCGACGTACCTCGCGGGCACCAGCACGGCCGCGGCGCTGATGGTCGGGCTCGGCCTGGCCCGGCCGGTCTGGCTCATCGCGGTGCTGGCCGCCGCCGTCGGCCTGGCGCACTCGCTGCCCGGCCCGGCCGTCGTCGCCGCCATCGTCGACGTGCTGCCCGAGGCCGACCGCTCGCGCGCCTTCAACCTGCAGTTCTGGGCGTTCAACATGGGCAGCGCGATCGCCGCCGCACTGGCCGGTGTGATCGCCGAGTTCAGCTTCCTCGCTCTGTTCCTCATCGACGCGGGCATGACCGCGGTGACCGCGCTGCTGGTCTGGCGGCTGGTGCCGGAGACCTTGCAGCGGCGAGGGCCCGCGATCGCGAATCCGGTGGCCGCCGCGGACGGCTCGGCGGTCACGGAGCCGGCGGGCGGCGTGACGCGGTGGTTCGCGCTGCGCCGGATGCGGGCTGCGGACCGCTCCGGGGACCGGGTCGGGCTGGCCGTCGTGCTGCGGGACCGGGTGTTCCTGACCTTCGTCGGGCTGACCTTCGTGCTGGCCCTGCTAACCGTGCAGGGGCAGTCGATCCTGCAGCTGGCGATGGAGGGCGACGGGCTGCGCCCGTCCGCGTACGGGCTGGTCGTCTCGCTGGGCGGGGCGATGATCGTGGTGGGGCAGCTCTTCGTGCCGCGGCTGATCGGCGCACGCCGGCACGCGGTCGTGCTGGCGGCGGCGTTCGCGCTGCTCGCGGTCGGGTACAGCACGGTGTTCCTGGCCGACCGGCTGTGGGTGTACGTGGCCGCGGCGGCGGTGTGGACGGTGGGCCAGATGCTGGCCGCGCCGCCGAACGCCTCGATCATCGCGGAGCTTGCCCCGACCGCATTGCGCGGTCGCTACCAGGGCGTCTTCTTCCTGGTGTTCCCGGCGGCCGGGTTCGTCGCGCCGTCGGTGGGCGGCTGGAGCCTGCAGCACCTGGGCCCGTGGCACTGGCTCGCGTGCGGCGCGCTGGGTCTGCTGGGCGCGGCGGGCCACCTGTGGACGGCCCGCCGGCGCGAGGCACGGGCCGCGTCGATCCGCGCTGCGGAAATCACCCCACAAGCGACGGTCGAGCCCGCTTTCGCCTGATCGGCAAGGGAACGCGGCGCGCCGTCGGCGTGAGCCGCAGTGTCATGATAATCGGGTGACATCGACTCCACCGAATAGCTGATGGGTGCCTCATCCCATCGAAGGATGTCGCAAAGTAACGGTTTGAAAACGGCCGACGTGACTGTTGACACAGCGCCAAATTAAGTAAGAATTCTTTCCACATACAGTTAACACTCCTTCCTAAAAGAGGTTGACGAACGTGGAACGAGGCGCGTACCCGACGGCAGGCACGGACAGCGTGCTCGCCCGTTTGCGCGCCAAACTCCCGGAGTTCACCGGAGCCCTGCGCCGCGTCGCCGAGCAGGTGCTCACCGATCCCTCGGGCGCCTCCCGGGCCACCATCGTCGAGCTCGCCGAGCGCTCGCACACCTCGCCCGCCACCATCACCCGGTTCTGCCGGGCGGTCGGCTTCGAGGGGTACGCCGACCTCCGGCTCGCGATCGCCGGGGAGACCGGCCGGGCCGCCCGCTCGGCGGGCTGGCTCGCCGACATCGGCCGCGAGATCGAGCCGGGCGACCCGCTGGAGCGCGTGCTCGGCCAGATCATGGCCGCCGACACCCGGGCCATGCAGGACACCGCCGCGATGACCGACCTGGTCGAGGTCGAGCGCGCCGCCGACGCCATCGCCGCGGCCGAGCGCGTCGACATCTACGGGGCCTCCGGCTCCGCCCTGGTCGGCGCCGAGATGCAGTTCTCGCTGCACCGCATCGGCATCGCCGCCTGGTCCTGGCCCGACGTGCACAACGGACTCGCCAGCGCGGCGCTGCTCAGCGCCGGCGACGTGGCTCTGGGCATCTCGCACTCCGGCCAGACCCGGGAGACCATCGAGATGGTCGCCGAGGCCGGCAGCCGCGGCGCGACCACGGTCGCGCTCACCAGCTTCCCTCGCTCGCCGCTGGCCGACGTCGCCGATGTCGTGCTCACCACGGCGACGCAGGCCACCACGTTCCGGCCGGATTCGCTATCGGCCCGCCACCCGCAGCTGGTCGTGCTCGACCTGCTGTACATCGCCGTCGCGCAGCGCACCCACGAGCGTGCGCACGCGGCGTTCCAGCGCACCGCGCAAGCGGTCGCCGGCCACCGCCTCCGGGAGGTGGTGTGAGCGATGTCCACCCTCACGGCCCTCGGCCGTTCCACAGACTCCGGCGCATTAGTGCCGGTAGACGCGGCGACGTCAAGCGACGCACCGCTGCGGCATCTGGTCACGCCCCGCGGCGTGACGTTTCCCGGTCCCCCCGGGGAAGCGCAACACCAGATCGAAGTGCAGCGACGCGCCGGATGGGCCCGACGCGCCGCGATATCTCGTACGAGGAGATTGTCATGACCGTAACCCCCGACAGCCCGTCGGAGCTGAACCGCCGCACCGTGTTGCGCCGGGCCGCTGCCGTCGGTCTGCTCGCCGCCCCCGCCATCAGCGCCCTGGCCGCGTGCGCCAGCGAGGACGGCGAGGGTGGCACCACCGCCGAGAAGACCACGGCCAACCCGTTCGGCGTCGGTGACAAGCAGCCGCTGGAGGTCGCGTTCTTCAACGGCGGCTTCGGCGAGGACTACGCCAAGTTCGACGTGGCGGCCTACGAGGCCAAGTGGCCGGGCAGCAAGGTCGAGCTGAAGTTCTCGAAGACCATCCTCACCGACTACCAGCCGCGCTTCTACGGCGGCAACCCGCCGGACGTGCTGAACAACTCCTCGCCGGAGACCATCCCGGTGGGCCCGGTCGTGCAGGGCGGCCAGCTGGTCGACCTGACCGCGCTGCTGGACGCGCCGAGCTACGACGACCCGGCCGTCAAGGTGCGCGACACCCTGGTCGCCGGCGTGGTCGAGGAGGGCACGTTCAACGGCAAGATGTACACGCTGAACTACGCCTACTCGATCTACGGCCACTGGTACGACGAGGCGCTGTTCGCCAAGGAGGGCTGGACTGTCCCCAAGACCTGGGACGAGTTCGCCACCCTGGCCGAGGCTGCCAAGAAGAAGGGCATCGCCGCCTACACCTTCCAGGGCATCCACCCCTGGTACATCCACAACGTGATCACTGAGTGGATCTACAAGGTCGGCGGCAAGGAGGCGATCCTCAAGATCGACAACCTCGAGCCCGACGCGTGGAAGCAGGACGCGGTCAAGGTCGCCGCCGAGCGCATCGCCGAGATGGCCAGCAAGGGCTGGATCCAGGCAGGCGCGTCCGGCCTGGACCACACCACCACGCAGCAGGCCGTGCTCGACGGCAAGGCGCTGTTCATCTGGTGCGGCTCCTGGCTCGAGGGCGAGATGGCCAAGACCCTGCCGGCGTCGGTCAAGCTGGCCGTCGCGCCGCCGTGGGACCTGTCCGCCTCGGACAAGACCAAGTACGGCACCGTGCACGCGGCTCCCGGTGAGGGCTTCATCGTCCCCACCAAGGCCAAGAACCCGGCCGGTGGCCAGGAGTTCCTGCGCATGATGCTGGGCAAGGAGCAGGCTCGCAAGTTCGCCGAGCTGACCAAGTCGCTGCCCGTGGTGAAGGGTGCGGCCGACGGCCTCACCATCTCCAGCGCCCTGTCGTCGGCCTCCAAGGTCGCCGCCGCGGCGCCCGAGGTCATCAACTGGCGCTACGCCGGCTGGTACGTCCCGCTGCAGAACGCGGTCTTCGCGGCCGCGACCGACCTGGCCGCCGGCAAGAGCAGCGCCGCCGCCTTCCAGGCCGCCGTGCAGAAGGCCGCCGACGAGGTGGCCAAGGACGACAAGATCGTGAAGCAGAAGGCTTCCTGATCGCGAACGGGCGGGGCCGGACCACCGGCCCCGCCCAATCCCCTCCTGTCGTGGCCAGCAAAGGACTTCCGACCATGTCGTTCGGCAGAGCCCGTTTCATCACAGGGTTCCTCTTCGCCCCGATCGTTCTGTACGCGGTGTACGTCCTCTACCCGTACGGGCAGACGGCGTACTACTCCGTCACCGACTTCTCCGGCTTCAGCCCGGACTACGCGTACGTCGGATTCGGCAACTACGTGGAGCTCTTCTCCGACGAGGTGTTCCTGCGGGCGCTCGGCCACAACGTCGTGGTGCTGACGGTCTACCCGGTCGTCACCATCCTGCTCGCGCTGTTCTTCGCCTTCATGCTCAACGTCGGCGGACGCGGCGACAAGGCCGGAGTGCGCGGCGTGCGCGGCTCGTCGGTGTACAAGTTCATCTTCTTCTTCCCGCAGGTGCTCTCCATCGCCATCGTCGCCGTCATCTGGCGCCGGGTGTTCCAGAGCAACGACGGCGGCATGATCAACTCGCTGCTGATGAAGCTCGGCCTCGTCGAAAAAGACAAGCCGCTGCTGTTCCTCGCCGAGTCCGACTCCGTCTTCCCGCCGATCCACATCGGCGACTTCACCTTCGAGGCGCCCGTCGTCCTGGTCTGCCTGATCCTCATCGCGATCTGGGGCGGCGTCGGCTTCTACCTCATCCTCTTCTCGGCCGCGATGCAGTCGATCCCCAAGGACATCTTCGAGGCCGCGACGCTCGACGGCGCCACCCGCGTGCAGACGTTCTTCCGGGTCACCCTGCCGCTGCTGCGGGAGCACGTCTCGGTCGCCTGGGTCTACCTCGGCATTGCCGCCCTCGACTTCTACGCCCTGGTCGTCGGCATGACGCCCGGCCCCGGCGGCGGCGGACCCAACGACGCCAGCCAGGTCATGAGCTCGTACATGATGTCGAACGCGTTCCGGCCCGCCCGGTTCGACTCGTTCGCGTTCGCCTGTGCCATGGGCGTCTCCATCGCCATCCTGACGCTGCTCTTCGCCGCGGCGCAGCTGCGGCTCACCCGCAGCCGCGACAAGATCGAGTTCTGAGGGGCAACGCCATGTCCAACCTCGCGACCACCACAGCGCCCGCGACGCCCGAGCCCGCACCGGCCCCGGCGCCCGCCAAGCCCGCCCCGAAGATGACCGCCGACACCGGCCGCGTCTTCAACGCCTTCTCCCACGGCTTCCTGTTCATCTGGGGCGCCCTGGTCACCATCCCGCTGCTCTGGGCCGTCATCCAGTCGTTCAAGACCGACACCGAGATCATCAACGACCCGCTGGGCCTGCCCGACCAGTGGCTCTGGGGAGCCTTCGGCCGCGCCTGGACCAAGGGCCACATCGGCGAGTTCTTCTTCAACACCGTGCTCGTGCTCATCGGCGGCGTCGGGCTGACGATGCTGCTCGGCTCCATGGCGGCGTACGTGCTGGCCCGCTACCCGTTCCGGGGCAACCGGGCCGTGTACTGGATGTTCGTCGCCGGGCTCACGATGCCGATCTACCTGGGCATCCTGCCGCTCTACCTGACCGTCGACAACGTCGCGAACGCGCTCGGGCTCGGCGAGGTCATCGGGCTGAGCACCCACCTCGGGTTGATCCTGGTGTATGTGGCTTACTCGCTGCCGTTCACCGTGTTCTTCCTGCACGCGTTCTTCCGTACGCTGCCGACGTCGATCGCCGAAGCGGCTTCGGTGGACGGGGCCGGGCATGTGCGGTTGTTCTTCCAGGTGATGATGCCTATGGCGAAGCCTGGGTTGATCGGCATCGGGATCTTCAACGTGATCGGGCAGTGGAACCAGTTCATCCTGCCCACGGTGATCATGAAGGACGAGGACAAGCGGCTGCTGACCCAGGGGCTGCTGGAACTGGCTACGAACGCTCGGTACGAGACGGACTTCGCCCGCCTGTTCGCCGGCATGACCCTGGCCATGCTCCCCATCCTCGCCGTCTACCTCATCTTCCACCGCCAGGTCCAATCCGGCCTGACCGGCGCCACGCTGAAGTAGCAGCCTTCGGGGGCGGGGCGCGCGTTGCCCGCCCCGTCTTGACATAAACGTCGGCCTATCTGGATGACTTCGATCGCGAAAATGTCATCCAGATAGGCCGACGTTTATGTATCGCGCGACGGTCCCTGTGGATGGGTCGGCGTGTCGTCCACAGGGTGTGACGTGCCGGTGGAGGTCGGGCCGGTTGTCGTGGAGCCTGCCGGGATGCGTGCGGCGCTTCGTGAGGTGCTGGCGGCGGGCGACGGCGTGGCCAGTAGGTCCCAGGTCGAGTCAGGCGGACGGCTCGACCGCAACGGCGTCGAGTACGCCGTCCGGAACGGGCAGGTGGTCCGTCCGCTGCCTCGCACGTTCATGCTGCCCGCGGCTGGGTGAGCGGACGGTCGCTCTTGATCTCCTCGACGAGGACACGGGGCTGAACATAGAGCTGGACGGGGTCGCGTACCACTCGTCACGGCAGGACCGCGAACGAGACCTGCGCAGGGATGCGGCGTTGACGGCCCTCGGTTACACCGTGGTGCGGTACACCGGTGCGCGGCTCATGCGCGAGCCCGACGCGGTCCGCTCGGAGGTGGCGCGCATGCTCGCGACACGCGCCCGCCATCGACGGCCCTGAACGTGACCGCGTCCGGGGTGGTCCGGCCCACTCCCAGACATAAACGTCGGCCTATCTGGATGACATTTTCGCGATCGAAGTCATTCAGATAGGCCAACGTCTATGAAAGAACGGGGCGTCGGGCCGTGCGCGGCACCGCACCGGTGGGTCAGGATTCGCCGGTTACCAGGTAGATGACGTGGCGGCCGGCGTTGACGGCGTGGTCGGCGTAGCGCTCGTAGAAGCGGGCCAGCAGGGCGGCGTCCACAGCGGCTTCGACGCCGTGGGTCCACTCGGAGTTGAGCAGCTTCTCGAACAGCGCCTTCTCCAGCTCGTCCATGGCGTCGTCGTCGCGCTCCAGTTCGGCGGCGCGTTCGATGTCGCGGGACGCGAGCACCAGCGTGATCTTCCCGGCGATGCGGTCCGCGATGTTGGCCATCTGGCCGAAGACCCCGGCGAGCTCGGCGGGCACGCAGACCGCCGGGTGGCGCCGCAGCGCCGACTTGGCCACGTGCTCGGCCAGGTCGCCCATGCGCTCCAGGTCGGTGCCGATGTGCAGGGACGTGATCACCATGCGCAGGTCGGAGGCGACGGGGGCCTGCTGCGCGAGCAGCCGGAGCACCTTCTCCTCGACGGCGCGGAACAGGGCGTTGATCTCCTCGTCGCGGGCGACGACGCGCTCGGCGCCCTCCTTGTCGGCGCTGAGCAGGGCGGTGGTTGCCGCGCTCATCGCGGTGCGGACCGCCTCGGCCATGGAGACCAGCAGGCGGCCGACCTCGAGCAGGTCGGCACGGAACTCCTCGCGCATTGATCACTTCCAGTAACGATGGGGGTCAAGTCCGCCCCAGGTTAGGCGGCGTGCACGGCCGGAAGGTGAACGCCGGTGAACGGCAATGGGCGCGACGGTGAACACTGTGCAACCAATGCCGTATATGGCCAGGTTACAGATGGTTTGTACGAGAACGTTGTTCGAATGATCTGACCTACGATCGCAACGTGAAGGTACTGGCAGCGCCCTTGGACGGCGGCACGCTCATGCTGGCCATCGCGGTCGGCATCGTGCTGGGCCTCACCGCGGGCCTGCTGCTGGCCCGCTGGCTGGCGCACCGGCGCGCGGCGGGCGCCGTGAACACGCTGGGGCCCTCGGGGCTGGGTGCGCCGCCGGTCGGTGATCCGCTGGCCGGGCTGGGCCGCAAGAGCATGGACGCGCTGCGGGTCGGGGTGGTGCTGCTCGACGGCACCGACCAGGTCGTGCTGGTCAACCGGTCGGCGCGGGCCATGGGCATGCTGCGGGCCAGCGCCGTGCCGGGCACGATCGCCGCCCACCCGATCCTGCGTACGCTCGCCGGGCAGGTGCGCCACACGGGCGTGCCGCGCGAGGTGGAGCTGGACCTGCCGCGGGGCCGCGAGCTGGGCGAGTCGCAGCCGCTGGGCGTGCACCTGCGCGCGGTGGCGGTGGGCGGCGGCCTGGTGTGCGTGGAGGCGGCCGACGTCACCGACGCGCACCGGGTGGAGCGGGTGCGCCGGGACTTCGTGGCGAACGTGAGCCACGAGCTGAAGACCCCGATCGGCGCGCTGCAACTGCTGTCGGAGGCGCTGCTGGACGCCACCGAGCCGGCCTCGGAGGAGTCGGCCGACCCGGAGGCCGCGGCGGCGCAGGCGGCCGAGGACGTGGCGGCGAGCCGGCGGTTCGCGGAGCGGATCCAGCGGGAGAGCACGCGGCTCGGCCGGCTGGTGTCGGAGCTGCTGGAGCTGTCCCGGCTGCAGGGGGCTGAGCGGTTGCCCGACCCCGAGCCGGTCATGGTCGACGGGGTGGTGGCCGAGGCGCTGGACCGCGCCCGCACCAACGCCGCCGCCAAGCAGATCGAGCTGGTGGTGGTCGGCACCCGCGGGCTGACCGTGTA
This sequence comes from Catellatospora vulcania, assembly GCF_009720385.1. Taxonomy (GTDB): domain Bacteria; phylum Actinomycetota; class Actinomycetes; order Mycobacteriales; family Micromonosporaceae; genus Catellatospora; species Catellatospora vulcania. Next base: position 13,342 of record NZ_WARX01000014.1, read on the forward strand.
CGGCAACGACAACCAGTTCGCCACGGCGCTGGGCAACCTGGTCGAGAACGCGGTGGCGTACTCACACGAGCATTCGGCGGTCGTGGTCAGTGCGCTGGCCGAGGGCGACCGGGTCGACATCAGCGTGTCCGACCAGGGCATCGGCATCAGTCCGGGTGATCTTGATCGGGTGTTCGAGCGGTTCTACCGGGCCGACCAGGCGCGTTCGCGCGCGACCGGCGGCACCGGGCTGGGCCTGGCCATCGTCAAGCACATCGCGACCAACCACGGGGGCCGGGTCGACGTGCGCAGCCGACTGGGTGGAGGCTCGACGTTCACCCTTCGGTTACCTGCCCGCCCCCCGGAGGCGATGCTTCCGCTACCTGCCTCCTTTGAGATCGATGCGTCGCCGCTGCCCGGCGTCGAGACCCCTGCGCCTGTGCGCCCGACCCCGGCCGACGGCTCCGCCCCGGCAGACTTGAACCAAGCGGCCGACGCCGTGAATCTCGCAGCCGAGGACGCGACCCCCGCGGCGGCTGCGAACCCCGCACGACCGGCACAGACCGGCTGACTGGCAACTGCGAAAGGTGGGCGTGATGTCCCGCGTACTGGTCGTCGAGGACGAGGAGTCGTTCTCGGACGCGCTGTCGTACATGCTGCGCAAGGAAGGTTTCGAGGTGTCCGTCGCGGCCACCGGCACCGCCGCGCTCACCGAGTTCGACCGCACCGGCGCGGACATCGTGCTGCTCGACCTCATGCTGCCGGAGATGTCCGGCACGGAGGTCTGCCGCCAGCTGCGTCAGCGCTCGCACGTGCCGATCATCATGGTCACCGCGCGGGACAGCGAGATCGACAAGGTGGTCGGCCTGGAGATCGGGGCCGACGACTACGTGACCAAGCCGTACTCCCCGCGCGAGCTGGTCGCCCGCATCCGGGCGGTGCTGCGCCGGCAGACCACCGACGTGGTCGAGGTGGCGGGCGGCACGCTGGCCGCCGGGCCGGTGCGCATGGACGTGGAGCGGCACGTGGTGACCGTCGATGGCGCGCCGGTGCAGCTGCCGCTGAAGGAGTTCGAGCTGCTGGAGCTGCTGCTGCGCAACGCGGGCCGGGTGCTGACCCGCGGCCAGTTGATCGACCGGGTGTGGGGGGCCGACTACGTCGGCGACACCAAGACCCTGGACGTACACGTGAAGCGGCTGCGCTCGAAGATCGAGCCGGAGCCGTCCACGCCCCGGTACCTGGTCACCGTCCGCGGCCTGGGCTACAAGTTCGAGCCGTAGGCCCAGACCGTTCACGCGGTGTTCTCGAAGCTCCGCCCGTGCCGGGTCCCGCGGCACGGGCGGAGCTTTTCGTGGGCGGAGTTTTTCGTGTCGGCGGGTCAACCTTCCGCAGGGTTGCGTCGTCCTTGGTGGGCGACGAGAGGAGAGCCTGTGCGGTCACGAGACGCGTACGCCGGGCTGGCGGACCTGGTCGCGGCACGCGGCCCGGCCCTGCTGGCCACGGCGACACTGCTCAGCGGCGGGCGCACCGCCGGAGAGGACCTGCTCCAGGCGGCCCTGGAGCGGATGATGCGGGCCTGGCGCCGCATCGACGGCGACCCCGAGGGCTACCTGCGCCGGACCATGTACCACCTGGCCGTGGACAGCTGGCGGCTACGGCTGCGGCGGCGCGAGGTCGTCGCGACGGTCGAGCCGCCGGCCCACCCGGACGGCACGGATCGGCTCGCCCTGCGCCACGCGCTGGTGCAGGCGCTGGCGCAGCTGCCGCCCCGGCAGCGGGCGGTGCTGGTGCTGCGCTACTGGGAGCAGCTCAGTGAAGCCGAGGCCGCGGCGGTGCTCGGCTGCTCGGTCGGCACGGTCAAATCCAGCGCCTCGCGCGGCCTGGCCCGGCTGCGCGAGATCACGGCCGCCTGGGCCCTCGACGAATCCCCACTGCGGATCGGAGCACCATCATGAGCATCAACCTGGAAGACGAGCTGGCGGCAGGGATGCGGGAGCACACCGCCGACCTGGCGCCGAGCGCGGACCTGCTGGACCGGGCGGCTCGCCGCAACCGCCGCCGCACCGCGGGCATGGCGACCGGCACGGGCGTGTTCGGCCTGGCGGCCGTGGTGGCGGTGGCCATGACGGCGCTGGGCGGCACACCGGCCGCGCCGCCGGCCGACCCGGGCACGCGGCCCGCGCCGGAGCTGCTGACCGTGGCGATGGTGTCGGAGCGGGCCGTCGCGGCACTGGCGGCCGACGACGTGCAGCACGTCATCTCGGCGGTCACCTACCGGGGCGCTACCGAGCACGGCGAGTGGTGGTTCGACCAGGAGACACGCGACTCGCGCATCACCTACCTGGCGGCTCCCGGCGGGGCCGTCGACCGGGACCTCTGGCAGGTGGTACGCGGCGACACGCTCACTATGACGGACGTGTTCCACCACGACCGGAGCTTCCTTCGCCTGGAGCGGCCGCTGGAGGGCAAGCGGCCCACCGGCCCGTCCGGCGGCACCCCCGACGAGCTGCGCGCGGCGCTGGAGCGCGGCGACGGCTACACCCTGGTCGGCCCCGAGGAGCTCGACGGCCAGGCCGTGCTGCACCTGCGCCTGGTGTTCGAGGACGGTTCGGATGACCTGTGGGTGGACGCGTCGAGCTACCGCGCGGTCCGCCGCGAGACGGTCAAGCACACCCCCGACGGCGACGCGCGCAACCGCCTCGACTTCACCTGGCTGTCCCGCACCCCCGAGTCGCTCGCCCCCCTGACGGTGACCGTTCCCAGCGGATACACCCAGCGCGTTCTCCCCCCGGTCGACGGCCCGATGTAGGTCCCGCACTTTCGGGGAAACTGCGGGAATCCGGTGCTCGGTAACCGCAGTTTCCCCGAAAGTGCACGAACGGGCCGCCGGTGGCGGGTGGTGTGCGGCGGGGGAGCGGGGGTCAGAAGAGGGCGCGTAGGGCTTGGGCGATTTCTTCGATGTCGCGGAGTTCGCCGGTGCAGACGGCGATGACCAGGTCGTATGCGGTGTTCTGGTCGAGAACGGCGAGGCGGCGACGGCTCACCGCGCCGTTGACGGTCAGGAAGGCGGTGGCCGTGATCCAGCCGATGCGCTTGTTGCCGTCCACGAACGCATGGTTGCGGGTCAGCGACTGGAGCAGGGCCGCCGCCTTCGTCCACAGGTCCGGGTAGGCGTCCGCGCCGAACGCGGTGCTGCGCGGGCGGGCCACCGCCGACTCGACCAGCCCCGGGTCGCGTACGGCGACCCCGAGCCGGTCGGCGATCGCCAGCACGTCGGCGTACGTCGGGACGTAGACCTCGCTCACCGGGCGAGCCGGGCGAGCAGGTCGGTGTGCGCGCCGATGATCTCGTCGACGGCGGCGGCGAAGCCGGCCGGGCCGGGCTCGATCTCGTCGAGGTCGTCGAGCGCGGCGAGGCGCTCCTCGTCGTCGACCGCGGGCTGGGCGGGGGCCTGCCGCCCGCGGAGCTGCTCGTCGCTCATGGGTACCTCCGAAGTCCTATGAGTCGAGGTTAGCCGGGCGGGCAATGAGTTTGAGCGGCGTGCGCCGGCGCGCCTCGACCGTGGCGGGGTGCTCGGCGACCAGGCCGCGCTTGTCACGCTCGGCGCACATCTCGGCCAGCCGGGCGTACGCCGGCTCGCCGACCAGCGCGGTGAGTTCCGGGCCGTAGCTGACGTACATCGGCTCCGCGCCGACGTGCGCGTCCGGCGACGAGGTGCACCACCAGTGCAGCTCGTGGCCGCCGGCGCCCCAGCCGCGCCGGTCGAACTCGCCGATGACCGATACCAGGATCTTGGTGTCGTCGGGGCGCTTGACCCACTGCTGGTCCCGGCGGATCGGCAGCTGCCAGCACACGTCGGGCTTGTAGGTCAGCGGGTGCACGCCGTCGCGCAGTGCCTGGGCGTGCAGCGCGCAGCCGCCCCCGCCGGGGAAGTCCGCGTCGTTGAGGAAGACGCACGGGCCCTCCTCACCGTCCGGGCCGTGCTGGATCGCGGTGCGCCGGGCGGGCTTCTCGTCGTGCAGCTCGTCCAGCTCGGTCCACTTGTCGAAGCCGCGCACGTGGTGCTGCCAGGTGGTCTTGTCCAGGCGTTTGACCGCGGCCTTGACCCGTTTGACGTCGTCGGCGTCGGTGAAGAAGGCGCCGTGCGAGCAGCAGCCCTCCTCCTCGCGGCCGGCGATGATGCCCCGGCAGGCGCTGCCGAACACGCAGGTCCAGCGCGACAGCAGCCAGGTCAGGTCGGCGCGGATGAGGTGGGCCGGATCCGCCGGGTCGGCGAACTCGATCCACTCCCGCGGGAAGTCCAGCGAAGTCTCGCCCTCATGGTCCACGATCCCAGCCTACGGCGGTGTCGGGCACCGATAACGTAGGCGCATGCGGCTTGGTGTCCTCGATGTCGGATCCAATACAGTTCATCTCCTGGTGGTCGATGCGCACCGTGGTGCCCATCCGTGGCCGGCCCATTCCCAGAAGGAGCGGCTGCGCCTGGCTGAGCAGCTCGGCGAGGCCGGTGAGCTGACCATCGCCGGGGCGGACGCACTGGTGAAGGCGTGCGAGCAGGCCAAGACCGCGGCCGAGCAGCAGGGCGCGGAGGAGCTGATGGCGTTCGCGACCTCGGCGGTCCGCGACGCCACCAACTCGGCCCAGGTGCTGCGCCGGGTGTACGAGGAGACCGGCGTCGAGCTGCGGGTGCTCTCCGGCGAGGACGAGGCCCGGATGACCTTCCTCGCGGTACGCCGGTGGTTCGGCTGGTCGGCGGGCCGGCTGCTGGTGCTCGACATCGGCGGCGGCTCGCTGGAGATCGCGGCGGGCATCGACGAGGAGCCCACGGTGGCGGTGTCGCTGCCGCTGGGCGCGGGCCGGCTGACCCGGCGCTGGCTCAAGGCCGACCCGCCCGGCTCGGTCGAGCTGGCCGCGCTCCAGTCCTACGTGGATGAGCAGCTCATGCACCGGGAGCTGGACGGGCTGAAGGGCTGGGAGATCGCGGCGGCGACCTCCAAGACGTTCCGGTCGCTGGCCCGGCTGGCCGGCGCAGCCCCCAGCGGCGACGGCCTGTGGGCGCCGCGCGCGCTCACCCTGCAGGGACTGCACCAGGTGCGCGGCTTCATCCAGCGGATCCCCTCGGCGGGTCTGGCCGAACTGGACGGAGTCAGCGCCAGCCGGGCCCACCAGCTGCTCGCCGGGGCGGTTGTGGCGGAGGCCGCAATGCGCCGGCTGGGCGTCGACGAGCTGCGCATCTGCCCCTGGGCACTGCGCGAAGGCGTCATCCTGACGCGCCTGGATCAGCTCTCGGCGGGTTGACCGGGGCTACTCTGGACAACGTGTCCGTTCCCGTGCTCCTGTCCAGCTCGTCCGTTTTTCCCGAGCCCACCGCCGCAGCTTTCGAGCTGGCGGCGTCCCTGGGCTACGACGGTGTCGAGGTCATGGTGTGGACCGATGCGGTGAGCCAGGACGCCGGCGCGCTGCGCGGGCTGTCCCAGCACTACGGCGTACCCGTGCTGTCGATCCACGCGCCCTGCCTGCTGGTCACCCAGCGGGTGTGGAGCAGCGACCCGAAGGAGCGGCTGCGCCGTGCGGTGATCCTCGCCGACACGCTGAGCGCGCCCACGGTCGTGGTGCACCCGCCGTTCAGCTGGCAGCGCGACTACGCCCGCGGGTTCGCCGACACGGTGGGCAAGCTGGCGCACCGGCACACCGGGGTGCGCATCGCGGTGGAGAACATGTACCCGGTGCGGATGGGTAAGCGCCAGGTCGTGCCGTACCACCCGGGCTGGGATCCGACCGAGGCCGGCTACGACTCCTACACCCTGGACCTGTCGCACTGCGCGGCGTCGCGCTCCGACGCCCTGGAGATGGCCGACACGATGGGCGCCGGGCTGGCGCACGTGCACCTGGGCGACGGCACCGGCGAGGGCCGGGACGAGCACCTGGTGCCCGGTCGCGGCACGCAGCCGTGCGCGAGCCTGCTGGCGGGGCTGGAGCAGCGCGGGTTCACCGGCTCGGTGGCGATGGAGGTGGCGACCCGCAAGGCCGGCAGCCGCGCGGCCCGGGAGGCCGACCTCGCCGAGGCGCTGGCGTTCGCGCGCACGCACCTGGCAGCAGGCGTCGCCAACACGCGCTCCTAGCCATCCGCCTCCGGCGGTTTGGAAGGTGCCCTTCCTCTACGAAAACCGATAAGAAGCTGCCCTTCCTTGCTTTTGATGTGGCGCGGGCCGCTCCCGAAGGGGAGCGGCCCGCGGTGGTTCGCGCGGTTCAGCCGACCGAAGTCAAGCTCCCCTGCTGCGGGACAGCCGGCTTGAGCTGGGCTTTTGAATGGGCGGCGAGCTCCGTGACCGCGGCCTTCTTGCGGGCGCGGTGGGCCGCCACGTGCGAGCGGGTGGCACAGCGCTCGGAGCAGAAGCGGCGGCAGTTGTTGGACGAGGTGTCGAGGTAGACGTTGCCGCAGCGGTCGTCGGCGCAGACGCCGAAGCGGGCGCTGCCGTACTCGCAGAGCCACACCGACAGGCCCCAGACGGCGCCGGCGAGGTACTCGGCGCTGACCGCGGAGCCGCGGCTGGTGACGTGGATGTGCCAGTTCCCGGACTCGTGGCCGGAGATGCGGGGATGCACGGGATGCGCTTCGAGCAGCGAGTTGAGCTCTTCGACGGCCTCGCGTTCGCGGCCGTGGGCACCGTGCTCGAACACCTCGCGCAACCGCCGTTGTGCCTTGCGGAACACCTGCAGGTCGCGTTCGGTGGCGTCCTCGCACATCCAGTCCGGCCCCGGCAGGACAGCGCGGAGCTGGCTCAGGTCGTCCAGCGGCGCGTTGACAAGATCAACAGCCGTTCGGGCGTACGCATCGAAGTTCACCCGACAAAGGTAGTGCAACTACGGCGTGCGTGGGGTGTCAACATAGTGGGGTATGAAGCGCGCGTGACCGTCGGTGATCAGGCTGGTGCTCTCGCGTAGTCCCAGACCCGCCGACTCGCCGTCGAGGATCCAGGACCCCAGCACCACGTGGTTGCCCTCGAACGACGGCAGCGCACGGAACTCCTGGAAACACGTGCCACCGGTGTCGTAGATACCGTCGGTGACCTGCTCACCCGCCGCAGTGACGATCCGCACATTGGCGCCCTCGCGGCCCAGCAGCGGCTTGGCCACGTACTCGGCCAGGTCCCGCGGGCCGTCCAGGTATGCCGGCAGCAGCAGCTCGTGATCGGGGTACAGCTCCCAGAGCACGGCCAGCAGCGCCTTGTTCGACAGCAGCAGCTTCCACGCCGGCTCGATCCAGGTGGTCGGGGTGCCCGGCTCCAGCGCGAGCCGCCCGTACGGCTCGGCGACCATCCACTCCCACGGGTACAGCTTGAAGATCGTGTTGATCGGGTCGCCGCCGCTGTCCCGGAAGCGCCGCCCGTCCCAGGCGATGTCGAGCATCGGGGTGACCCGCACGTCCAGCCCCGCCTGGTGCGCGGTGTCGGCCAGGTAGCCGACCGTCATCAGGTCCTCGAACGTCTCTTCCAGGTTCGACCACGCGAAGTGCACCGGGCCCGCGGCGAACTGCGGGCCCAGCTTGCGCCAGGTGGCGATCAGGCGCTCGTGCAGGCTGTTCCACTGGTCCAGGTCCGGCCGGGTGTCGGTGAGCCAGAACCACTGGATGATCGACGCCTCGAACAGCGAGGTCGGCGTGTCGGCGTTGTACTCCAGCATCTTCGGCGGGCCGCTGCCGTCGTACCAGAGGTCGAAGCGGCCGTACAGGGTCGGCGGCTGCTCCCGCCACACCCGGCGCACCTCGGGCACGGCCCAGGCCGGGATGCCGAACTCGGCCCACCGGTCCTGCTCGACGACGTGCTTTGCGGCCGCCAGCGACATCCGGTGCAGCTCCTCGGTCGCGTCCTCCAGGCGCAGCACCTCGTCCAGGCTGAACGAGTAGCAGGCCGACTCGTCCCAGTACGGGGTGGTGGCGCCGTCGTCGAGCTTGGTGTCGGCGTAGAGCATGCCCTGCGCCCGGACCGTCTCGCGCCAGTCCGGGCGGGGTTCGACCTGATGCCGCTGCACGTGCGATCAGCCGCCGCAGGAGGCGAGGTGGGTGCCGAAGCCGCCCGAGTCGGGCAGGGCCTCGGTCGGGGCCGGGGGTTCAGCCAGCCGGATGCCGGAGCTTCCGGCCGCGAAGACGGTCTGCTGCGGGTCGGGCTGACCCCAGCAGTCGTCGTCATCGTCGTCCAGGGCACAGGCCAGGCCGGCGACGAGCAGCACGACCCCACCGATGATCACGGCGGGGGAGCGGAGCGGGTTGGAGTTCACAGCTGAAGTTTGTAGCCGACGCATACAACCCTCCGTTCACCGAGATATCGAGGCGTGTTCTTGTATACAGCGGGCAGGAGTCCCGTGAGTACTCCGGCACAGGCGGGTTACGCTGCCCTCATGCTTCGCTCCGTGATCCTCGCCGCCGCCCGATCCCAGAAGGTGGAACGGCTCGTAGAGACCGCCCCGATCAGCCGCGACGTCGTCAGGCGCTTCGTCGCCGGCTCCGGAACCGGTGAGGCGCTCGCCACCACCAGGCAGCTCGCGGACGCCGGACTCTGCATCACCCTGGACAACCTGGGCGAGGACACCCTCACCGCGGACCAGGCCAACGCCACCAAGGAGGCGTACCTGGAGCTGCTGGCCGCCCTCGGCCAGGCCGGGCTGACCGCGCCGAAGGAAGGCGGCGGCCAGGTCACCGTGGCCACCGCCGAGGTCAGCCTGAAGCTGTCCGCGCTCGGCCAGGCCTTCGACGAGCAGCTCGCGGAGAAGAACGCCCGCGAGATCTGCGAGGCCGCCGCGGCCCTGGGCACCACGGTCACCCTGGACATGGAGGACCACACCACCACCGACTCGACTTTGGACATCCTGTCCCGGCTGCGCCGCGACCACCCGGACACCGGGGCGGTGCTGCAGGCGTACCTGCGCCGGACCGAGGGCGACTGCCGGGAGCTGGCCACCGCCGGGTCCCGGGTGCGGCTGTGCAAGGGGGCGTACAAGGAGCCCGAGCACGTGGCCTACCAGGCCCCGCTCGAGGTGGACAAGTCGTACGTGCGATGCATGAACATCCTGATGGCGGGCGAGGGCTACCCGATGCTGGCCACCCACGACCCGCGCCTGATCGCGATCGCGCAGGACCGGGCCCGCTGGTTCGACCGCGCGCCCGACGAGTTCGAGTTCCAGATGCTCTACGGCATCCGCCCCGAGGAGCAGACCCGCCTGGCCAGGGCCGGGCACACCGTACGCGTCTACGTGCCCTACGGCACCGAGTGGTACGGCTACCTGATGCGCCGCCTCGCCGAGCGCCCCGCCAACCTCGCCTTCTTCGGCCGGGCGCTGATCTCGAAGAAGTGACCGTCCGGCCGCGGGCGCGGCTGGGCGGACGGGCCGTCGAACAGCAGTGAAACGGGCGGAGCGCCTGTATCGCCCATGCCGCTCATACCGGATTCGACGGCCGCGAGCCCTACCCGTGGCCGCAACCCGTTGGTAGCCTCCACGTCCGTGCCCCCCGAGGACGAGACCCCTTCCGCCGGTTGGCCCCCGCCTGCCGATCGACGCTCGCCCGACGAGACCGGCACGGGGGCCGTGGACCCCTGGGCGCAGAGCGCCCCCGACCTCCTGCCGCTCGACGATGAGGACCCCACCCCGGCCGCGGTGATCGCCGCCGCGTACTCCGCAGCCCCGCCCGACGACGAGCAGCCCACGGCACCCTTGGCCGGGTACGCGCCGTCGCCGGTCGAGCCGCCCACGGCCCCGCTGGCGGGGCTGCCGGGCACTCGGACCGAGCCGCCCACCCTGCCTCCGGCGGGCTACGCGCGGCAGGCGGCGGACACCACCTTCGTGCCACCGCCCACGCCGATGCCGCCGAGCGGACCGCCACCCGCCGGACCCCCGCCCGCCGGGCACCCCGTCTCCGCTGCACCCGGCCCCTGGCCCACGTCCGCGCTGCCCGCCGGCGCACCCGGCGGGCACCCTGTCTCCGCCGCACCCGGTCCCTGGCCCACGTCCGCGCTGCCCGGCGGCCACCCGGTGTCGGCAGCCCCGGCGGGCTACCCGGCCTCCGCCGTGCCCGGCGGTTATCCGGCCGCCGCGCAGCCCGGCTATCCGGTGTCCGGAGTACCCGGCGGGTATCCGGCGTATCCCGCGTCCGGCGTGCCGGGCGGCTACCAGGTGGCCTGGCCGCAGGTCGGGCCGCCGCCGCGGCCCCGGCGGCGCTGGCGGCTGGTCGTGCTGGTCGCCGTCGTGCTGGTGGTGGTCTGCCTCGTGGCGGGCGGCCTGGCCGTGGTGACGTTCCCGTGGTTCAAGGACAAGGTCAAGGACCGGATCGGGGCGGCGCTGACCGAGCAGCACCGGGCGCTGCTGGCCGGCGATGAGGCGGCCTACCTTTCGGTGATCGACCCCGAGGCCAAGCCGGTGCTGGACGGGATGCGCAGGCAGTTCCGCTCGCTGCGCGCGATGCGGGTGGCCGGGTGGTCCGACGCGCCGAGCAACCCGGTGCCGGTGGGCGCCGAGGACGGCGATCTGTGGTCGACCGAGCTGCACGGCACTCCCTGCTTCGTGACGCCGACCTGCGCGACGGCCGGCGCGCAGGCGCAGACCCGGTGGCGGATCCGGGCCGGGCGGGCCTGGCTGGTCGAGTGGCTGCCGGTCGCCACCCGGCCGTCCCCGCACCCGTGGCAGGTGTCGGAGCTGGTGGCCGACGCCGGCGAGCGCACCGTGGTCGCCACCACGCCGCAGTTCGCGGGCGAGCTGCCGACGCTGCTGGCCGAGGCCGAAAAGGCCGCCCTGGTCGCCGACCGGTTCGCCCGCGCCGGTGCGGCCCCCTCGCGGTACGTCGTCTACTACGCGGGCCGGGCCGAGTGGCAGCGCTGGTTCACCTGGAACCCCGGCAACACCGTCTCCGGCATCGCGGTGCAGGTGAGCACCGAGCGCTGGGAGCTGATGCTGTACGACGTCAACATCACGCCGGAGGTGCTCGGCGGGGTGCTGCGGCACGAGCTGACCCATGCGTCCTCGCTGGTCGGGCCGTTCAAGAACCCCGATACCCAGTGGTGGCTGCACGAGGGCCTGGCCGATTACGCGCTGATGGACGGCGCGCCGGTGCGCGAGTACATCCGGCTGCCCGCCATCCGGCGGCTCGTGGAGACCGGCTGGGACGGCGACGTGGAGTCCGCCGAGCCGCCGGAGTCGACCGACGGCTGGATGGTCTCCGCCCGGTACGGCATGTCCGCGCTCGCCATGGCACATGTGGCCGAGCGGTTCGGCGAGCCGCTACTGGTCGAGTTCTTCCACCGGGTGGTCCACGACAACCTGACGGTCGAGGCGGCGGCGCAGGAGGTGCTGGGCGTGGAGTGGGCGGCGCTGGAGCGCGAATGCGCCGATTTCATCCGGCACAGCGTCGCCTGATCAAGACGCGATCTGCCCGATCTTGGGGAAAGGCTCGCATCGGTCACAACCGTCCCGGTACCGTACTCAATACACAGGAATCCGTGCTCGCGACACCTGCCGCGACCGCGACGCGCCGCCCGGCGGCGCGGCCTGTACCGGAGGAGGTGGGCCTGCTCATGATCGGATCGACACGACAGGACGCGCGGCTGGCGGAGGTCAGATTCCTCACCGTCGCCGAGGTGGCGACCCTGATGCGGGTGTCGAAAATGACGGTCTACCGCCTGGTCCACTCGGGGGAGTTGTCCGCCGTCCGGGTGGGGCGCTCGTTCCGGGTCCCTGAGCAGGCGGTTCAGGAGTACCTGCGGGGCGCGTTCTCGGAGCAGTAGGGCGACCGCGAGGAGTGAGCTTGCGAGCCCCGCAGCGTTAGCTGACAGCGTCGCCGTATCCCGGCTCACCCTGACGGTGACCCCTGGCAGTGGGCTCGCGGCTGCTCGGCTACCCTGAACGGGTTCCACCACCGTCAACTTCGAGGGGATGCCGTATGGGCTCCGTGGTCAAGAAGCGCCGCAAGCGTATGGCGAAGAAGAAGCACCGCAAGCTGCTGCGCAAGACCCGCGTCCAGCGTCGCCGTCTCGGCAAGTGAGGCCCGCGCCCGGCGCTGGAGCTGACCGGCCGATTCGCGGCGCGTGATCGCGCGCCACCGGCGAATTCGTTGCGACGGTCTCAGGCCCGGGCGTAGTCCCGCGAAACCCGCTGCGGGCCGTACGGCTCGCGGGGTTCGCGGTGCTCCTCTTCATTCTTCGCCGCCCCGGGGAGGCGCGTCATGATCGCGGTCGCCAACGGCTCCGCCGCCGATCGCGCACGCGCTCCCCGGGTCGTCATCGTCACCGGCGTCAGCCGGTTCCTCGGCGCGACCATCGCCGCCCGGATCGCCGCGGACCCCCGGGTCCACAAGGTGGTCGGGGTGGACCGGGCGGATCCGCCCGCCGAGCTCGCGCCGCTGCTGCGCGACGTCGCGGTGCGCCGGGTCGATCTGACCGACGGCGCTTCGTCGCTGGTCAAGCTGGGCGCCGAGGCTCTCGTGCACCTCGCGGTGATGTCCTCGCCCGATCCTGAGGGCGGTGGGCGGGCCGCGATGAAGGACCAGAACGTCATCGGCACGCTCCAGTTGCTGGCCGCCTGCCAGCAGATGCCGTCGCTGCGCCGGCTCGTGGTGCGCTCGTCGACGGCGGCGTACGGTGTCTCGTTCCGCGACCCGGCCGTGTTCACCGAGGACACCGAGCCTCGGGACGTGCCGCGCGGCGGCTACGGGCGCGACATCCTCGACATCGAGTCGTACGTGCGGGGCTTCCGCCGCCGGCGGCCCGGCGTCACCACCACCGTGCTGCGCTTCGCCCCGTTCATCGGCCCGCAGGCCGACACGGCGCTGCTGAAGTTCCTGGCCCGCCCGGCGGTGCCGACGGTGCTCGGGCGGGACCCGCGACTGCAGTTCATCCATGTCGACGACGCGCTGGAGATCCTGCGCCGCTCGGTGCTGGAGGACCACCAGGGCACCTTCAACGTGGCCGGTCCGGGCACGCTGACCCTGTCCCAGGCGGTGCGCCGGTCCGGGCGCATCGCGCTGCCGGTGCTGGAGCCCGCCATGCACGCCGCCGCCTCGTTCGGCCGCGGGGTGGCCGGGCTGAGCCTGGACCAGGTGGACCTCTTCGTGCACGGGCGGGTGGTCGACACCGCGCGGCTGGTCCGAGAGTATGGCTTCACGCCCCGCTCGACGGCCGACGCCTTCGACGACTTCGTCCACGCGCAGAAGCCGGGCGCGGTCATCACGCCCGCGCTGGTGGCCGCGGCCGAGCAGCGGATGCTCGACATGATCAGATCGGTGCGCGAGAAGCAGGGGAGGGCGGGCAGGTGACGGTCCCCGAGGTCGACGACGAGTTCGACGAGCGGGTCGCCGCGGGCCTGGCGTTCCTGCGCCGCCGCCTGTCCGGGCAGTACCAGATCGACGAGTTCGGGTTCGACCCCGAGCTGACCGAGCAGGTTTTCCAGCCGGTGCTGCGCCAGCTCTACCGGCGCTGGTTCCGCACCGAGGTGATCGACGTCAAGAACCTGCCCGCCGAGGGCGGAGCGCTGGTCGTCGGCAACCATTCGGGCACCGTCGCGCTGGACGCGCTGATGCTGTCGGTCGCCTGCCACGACGAGCACCCGGCCCACCGGTACCTGCGGCTGCTCGGGGCCGACTTCGTGTTCCGTATGCCGTTCGTGTCGGAACTGGCCCGCAAGTCGGGCGCCACGCTGGCCTGCAACCCCGACGTGGAGCGGCTGCTGAACGCCGAGGAGCTGGTCGGGGTGTTCCCGGAAGGCTTCAAGGGCGTCGGCAAGCGTTTCGCCGACCGGTACAAGCTGCAGCGCTTCGGCCGGGGCGGTTTCGTGTCGGCGGCGCTGCGCACCGGCAAGCCCATCGTGCCGGTGGCCATCGTCGGCGCGGAGGAGATCTACCCGCTGCTCGGCAACATCAAGCCGCTGGCCCGGCTGATCGGCACACCGTACTTCCCGGTCACCCCGACCTTCCCGTGGCTCGGGCCGCTGGGCCTGGTCCCGCTGCCGAGCAAGTGGCTGATCCGCTTCGGCGAGCCCATCCACACCACGCCGTACGCCGACGGCGCGGACGACCCCGCGGTCGTCTTCAACCTCGCCGACCAGGTCCGCGAGACCATCCAGACGATGCTCCACGAAACCCTCGAACTCCGCCCGGACCCCTTCGCCGCCTGACACCCGCCGCGCGCTCCGTGCAGTTTCCGGGAAAGCGCACGAAAGCGGAGGCCGGTGGGCGCAGTTTCCCCGAAACCGCAGGCGATCTTGCGGGGCGGCGGGCGGGTGGGTGGGTGGTCAGGGGAGGGTGCGCAGGTCGAGGGCGTGGTAGGTGAGGGTTTCGTTGTCGCCGGTGGACCACCAGAGGACGCCGCCGCGGGAGGCGACCCGGCCCGCGTTCGCGGTGACCAGGGTGAGGCTGCGGGTCTTCAGGTCGTAGAGCATGACGCGGGTCGTGGTCAGGCCCTGGGTGGAGCGGGTGTAGACCTCGAACCGGTCCAGCACCGCGACGTCGGTGATGGCGGAGGAGACCGCGCCGGTGACCGTGCGCAGGCGCTCGGAGCCGTCCGGGCGCAGCAGCTCGATGACGGTGGACGCCTCGGTGCTGCCGATGATCAGCGACCGGCACCAGGTCGCCGAGCAGCTCATCAGCTCGCCGGCCTGCACGCCGACGAGGATGCGCTCGGCCGTCTGGGGGTTGGCCAGCTCGATCGAGCCGCCGTCGGCGACCGGTTCGCCGACCAGCCAGGGCCAGGCGCTGATGGCGTACCCGCCGGCCAGCTCCTGCACGACGGGCTTGCCGCCCGCCAGCGGCACCGTACGGATCGCGGAGAAGCCGGGTCTGCCGGTGTCGGCCATCCAGCTCAGCATTCCGTCGTGCAGGGCCAGGTCGCCCTGCTTGTCGAAGAGCATCACGGGGCCGGTGTCCTCGGTGACCAGGCGCGGCGCGCCGCCGTCGAGCCGGACCGTCCAGACGCCGCTGCGGGCCGCGCCGTCGGTGTCGCTGCTCAGCTCCATCCAGGCCAGGATCGTGCCGTCGCTGGTGAACCCGGCGAACTCGGCGGCGCTGTCCTTGGGCATGCGGCGCAGCTCGCGCTCGCCGCCCCGGTCGCGCAGCAGCAGGCGAAGGTCGTCGCCGGACAGCGCGGTGCCGACGGATGCGGTCGCGCTGACGAAGTAGAGCGGGCTGTACACCGACCCGTCGGCCAGCGTGCCGGGGGTGTCCTGCGCGGTCGCGCCCGGGTACGCCTCGGTGAGCGCGGGTTCGGCCGAACGGGGCGGGGCAGGCTGCCGCGGGCTCAGCGCGAGCATGAGACCCGCCGCGCCGAGGGCCGCCAGTAGGGCCACGGCACGGGTCACCGGCAGGGTGGCCGGGTGCCGGTGCAGTCCGGGTGGTGACAGGTCCGTCGGCGGTGGGGTGGTGCGCCGTCCGGGCAGGGTCACGTCTTCTTCCGGCGGCGGTTCAGCGCCAGGCCGCCCGCGACCGCGCCGGCCAGCACGCCCGCGCCTAGCGCCATGGGCACGGCGACCTTGGCGGCCTTGCGCGCGGAGCGGAAGTCGCGGATGTCCCAGCCCTGGGTGCGGGCCATCCGGCGCAGCGCGCTGTCGGGGTTGACGGCGACCGCGCGGCCGACGCTGGTCAGCATCGGAACGTCGTTGATGGAGTCGCTGTACGCGGTGCAGCGGGACAGGTCCAGCCCTTCGGCGGCGGACAGCGCCTCGATGGCGTGCGCCTTGGCCGGGCCGTGCATCATCTCGCCGACCAGGCGGCCGGTGTACGCCCCGTCGCGGATCTCGGCGACCGTGCCCAGCGCGCCGGTGAGGCCGAGCCGCGCCGCGATGACCCGGCCCAGCTCCACGGGGGCGGCGGTGACCAGCCAGACCCGCTGGCCCGCGGCGAGGTGCTGGTCGGCGAGCGCACGGGTGCCGGACCAGATGCGGTCGGCCATCAGCTCGTCGAAGATCTCCTCGCTGAGCCGCTGGACGTCGTCGACCTTCCAGCCGTTGATGAAGGCGAGCGCCGCCTCGCGGGCCTGCGCGATGTCGCCGGAGTGCTCGGCGGCCAGCAGCCGGAACCGGGCCTGGCGGATGGCGAACTTGGCCAGGTCGATGGTGGTGAAGTAACGCCGCGAGGCCAGGCCGCGGGCGAAGTAGTACAGCGAGGCGCCCTGCATCATCGTGTTGTCGACGTCGAAGAACGCGGCCCCGGTGCGGTCGGCGACCGGGACGGGCGGCTCGGCCAGCGGCATCGGCATGACGAGCGGGGGCATCGGTGGCACGGCCGCGCCGACGGCGGCGGTCGGCTGCGCGGGACTGCGACGGCTTGCCATCGGGGCCCTCCTTCTGCGGGGAACGCGGGGTGCCGGGTGCGCGGGGCCGGACCGCTAGAGCGTATGCGGCTCAGGCCGCCGCACACAGTAGGGGCGCGACGCCGTTGCCGGCATCGCGCCCCCGTGGTGCTTGGCGTCCGGGCTAGCCGAGCAGGCCGCCGAGGATCCGTCCCAGCTCGTCGAGCAGGCCGTCGTCCTGTGCCTGCTCGGTCGGCTCGCTGTCCGGTGCCGCGGGCGACGCCGAGGCGTTCGGGCTCGCCGACGCCTGCGGGGCGGCGGGGTTGCCGTTGCTGCCCGGCTTGGCGTTCTCCTTGGTCGTCTCGGCCGGCTGCGGCTGCTGCTCCGGCCGCGGGGCCTGGTTGACCGTGTTGGCGCAGGCGCCGGGCACGGAGCCGAGCCGGTCGCTGCCGTTCGCACCCGCCCCGCAGGCCAGCGCCGTACGAGCCGCAGCGGAGCGCTTCTCGATCCGGTCCAGCAGGGACAGCGAGCCGGTGACCTTCTCCCGGTCGGTGCTGCCGTCGAGCAGCTGCCCGACGAGCATCCGCTGGTCGGCGACGAACCGGTCGACCGCGTCCAGGGCGGAGGTGTCGCGTCGCGCCATGGCGGACGTGATCAGCATCCGGATGCCCTGCGTGGTGTCGGCGTCCATGTCGGTGAGCGCGGCCCCGAACCCGGTGGCGTCGGTGCGCACGGCGTGCGCCTCCGACAGGCGGGTGCGGGCGAACTCGAGGTAGAGCCGGCCGCGGGACAGGTCCGAGCCGGCCAGCGCGAGCTGGGCCTTCTCGGTCTGCCGCTTGACGCCGTAGAGGGCGTCGCCGGGGATCGCCTCACCGCTGGCCACCGAGACACCGGACAGCGCCAGGGTGCCGGCCGCGATACCGATGACGATGGCGCCGCGGGCGCGGACCCGGCCGGGTGTGCGAGCCGACCACGGCGCCGTGGCGCGCTGGTCCTCGACGTCGGTCCGGGCGGTCACGCCGATGCCCTCGCGTTCCGCGGTGGCGATCAGCTGAGCGCGCAGATCCCGTTTGAAGTTGGCCTCGGGCACGCCGGGCAGGGCCACGGTACGCAGCTGCTGGCCGACGGTGACCAGCTCGGCGAGCTGGCTGTCGAGGCGGGACCGGGTGTGGTGACGGCGGCCGCCGTTGGCCTCGTCGACTAGCTGGGCGAAGCGCTCGGCACGCCCACGATCGAACAAGGAGATGTTGTTCACCGCGGGCACCCCCCTTCGCTGATCGCGGTGATGGTTACGGCGAACGCTGAGAATGCCGCTCGCACTCGGTCAAACGGGACCAGGGCACGATCAGTTACGGCCGCCAGGGGTGACGGGTCACCCATAGTGATGTGAGTCACATTCACGGTTGGAACCCCTCGGGCAGCAGGCGGGCGAGCGCGCGTACGGCGCGGTACTGGAGGGCCTTGATCGCGCCCTCGTTCTTGCCCATCGCCTGCGCGGTCTCCGCGACAGAGAAGCCCTGGAGGAACCGCAGCACGATGCACTCCTGCTGCTCAGGGTTGAGCTGCTTGACCGCGGTCAGCAGCGCCACGTTCGTGATGTGGTCGACCACCGCGGTCTCGGGGCTGCCCTCGGGGCCGCGGTCCTCCCGGTCGGCGTCCAGGACGTCGCCCGTGGTGACCTCCAGCCGGTACCGGCCGGACTTGAAGTGGTCGGCGACCAGGTTGCGGGCGATGGTGACCAGCCACGCGCCCAGGTCGCGGCCCTGCCAGGTGAAGCTGCTGATGCGCTTGAGCGCGCGCAGGAAGGTGTCCGAGGTCAGGTCCTCGGCCAGCGGCCGGTTGCCGACCCGGAAGTAGATGAACCGGAAGACCGTGTCGACGTACCGGTCGTAGATGAGCCCGAACGCCGCCGAGTCGCCCTGCTGGGCCCGCTCGACCAGCGTCCACACCTCGTGCGCGGCATCGCTGGGATCGGGCCGGTCCGGGTAGCCGGTGCCCCCGGTGCCGGTGCCGCCCTCCTCGACGGCCGGCAGGACCTGCGTCTCGCCGCTCTCCACCGCGGAGCCGCTGGCCTGGGTGGGGGCGCTGCGCCCGTTGACCCGCCCGCCCACCGGCTTGGTGCCCGGAGGCTGGTGCCGGGCAGTGGCGTCGTTGGTCTGCCGGGTGCGAATGCGCTGGGTGCCGCCGTCGCCTCGTACCGCCGTGGCCAGCATTTCGTTGAGCGAAGTACGGAGCAGCGTCAGGCCGTCGACCAGGGCCCGACGGGCCGCCGCCACTTCGCTGGTGACCAGCTCGTCGCCGAACAACAGAGAACTCATCCCGCCACCTCCGCGTGCCCCCAGACCGATCCGCCCCGGTACTGAGGAGGACGCGTGCGCTCTCCGGCGTACCGGGCAATCTCCACCATAAGCCGCTGAACACCCATGAGGTACTCGTTCGGTGCGATAAACGGCACAAAGGCCTCCTCTGGCTGAGGGGTGTCGACTCATGGGCAAAAAGGGTGAGCCGACCCTGAGGACTATAAAGGCCCCAACTCACCCAGCGGTGTGGAGTCAGTTACACGCCGGACCGAAATGTTGCACCGACCCCCGTAGGTGTCGTCGCACACGTTGTGCGCTGGTCCGCGTACTAACCGAAAGTTTCGAGGCGGCTCACCCGGCCGGGTGATGCCCTCGTAGTCCCCGTGACAGCGGCGGCTGTGACGGCGTCGTGTCAGGACGGTGAACGCGAGGGGTGGGCTCGCGAGCCGCGCTGTGGAAAACTCAGCCTCCGTGAACCTCGCCACACTGCTGCGCCAGCACGCCGCCGCGACCCCGGACCGCATCGCGCTGCGCGCGGGTGAGGACAGCCTGACCTGGGCGGAGTGGGACGCGCAGGTCGACGCCGCGGCGCGCGGCCTGCACGGGCTGGCATTGCCCGCCTCGAACGGGTTTCCCGCGCGTGTCGCGATCGCCCTGCCCAACGGCCTCGACTTCCCCGTCGCCCTGCTGGCCGTGCTACGCGCCGGGCTGGTGGCCGTGCCCTGCAACCCCGGGCTCACCCCGCGCGAGCTGGGCCACGTGCTGGCCGACAGTGGGGCGCAGGTGCTGGTCGCGCCGCAGGAGCTGCTGGCCGGGGTCGCCGACGCGGTGGCGCACCCGCTGACCGCGCTGCCGCTCGCCGCGGGCACAGCACCCGCCGAGGACGCGGGCGACGGGCTGGCGCTGCTGCTCTACACCTCCGGCACGGAAGGCGTGCCCAAGGGCGCCATGTTGCCGCACGCGGCACTGCTGGCCAACCACCGGCAGCTGGCCGCCGTCGAGCCGCCGCTGGTCGGCGCGGGCGACACGGTGCTGCTGGCGCTGCCGCTGTTCCACGCGTACGGGCTCAACACCGGCCTGGGCTCGGTGCTGTGCCACGGCGCGGCGGGCGTGCTGGTCGCCGACTTCGACCCCGTCGGCTCCGCCGCGCTGATCGCCGAGCATCAGGTGAGCGTGCTGGTCGGCGTGCCGCCGATGTTCCTGGCCTGGAGCGCGGTGCCGGACATCGCCGAGCGGCTGCGCTCGGTGCGGCTGGCGGTGTGCGGCGCGGCCGCGCTGGAACCCGCCGCGGCGGCCCGGTTCACCGCGCTGACCGGGCACACCGTGCAGGTCGGCTACGGGCTGACCGAGACCGCGCCGGTGCTGGCCTCGACCGTCACCGCCCCGGCGGCCAAGCCGGGCTCCATCGGGCGGCCGCTGCCCGGGGTCGAGCTGCGCCTGGTGAACCGGGCCGGCGAGGACGTGTGGCGGGGCGGGGAGCCGCTCGGCGCCGCCGACGAGGACGACCTCGACCTCGACGTGCCGGATTCGCCGGGCACCGATCCGGGCGAGATCCTGGCCCGTGGGGAGAACCTGTTCGCCGGGTACTGGCCCGACGGCCGGGGCGGCCCGGACGCCGACGGCTGGTGGCCCACCCGCGACGTGGCCTACGCCGACGGCGACGGCGACCTGTTCCTGGTCGACCGGCTCGGCGAGCTGATCCTGGTCAGCGGCTTCAACGTGTACCCGGCCGAGGTGGAGCAGGTGCTGCTGGCGCACCCGGGCGTGGCCCAGGCGGCCGTGCTGGCCGCGCCGCACCCGATGACCGGGCAGCAGGTGCGCGCGGTGGTGGTGCCGGTGCAGCGCGGCGAGGTCACCGCGGCGGAGCTGGCCGCGCACTGTGCACGCAACCTGGCCCGGTTCAAGTGCCCGAGCGCGATCGAGTTCGCCGACAGCCTGCCGTACTCGGTCATCGGCAAGGTTCGCAAAGGCCTGCTGTGAGAATGAAGCCGTGACCCGACTGACTCTCTACACCCGGCCCGGCTGCCACCTGTGCGAGGACGCGGTGGCGGCGCTGGAGCGCATCGGCGAGCCGTACGCCGAGATCGACATCTCCGGCGACCGGGAGCTGGAGGCCGAGTACGGCGACCGCATCCCGGTGATCATGCTCGATGGCCGTGAGCACGGCTACTGGCGGGTGGAGGAACAGCGGCTGCGCCGCGACCTCGCCAAGGCTGTCTGACCGCCCGCGCCGACTCGCCGCCACGGCCGGGCCGGGCACCCTGAGCAGGGGCGGCACGGGTAATCTGGCGCGATGAAGCGCGGCGCGAAGCACCTTGTCTGGGACTGGAACGGCACCCTCGTCGACGACCTGCACCTGGTCGTGAACGCCACCAACGTCGCGTTCGAGGTGGCCGCGCCCGGTCTGTCGATCAAGGTGACCGCCGACGAGCACCGCCGTGACTTCCGCCGCCCGATCAGCGAGTACTACGGCTCGGTGCTGGGCCGCCCGATCACCGAGGCCGAGTTCGCCGAGCTGGACCGGATCTTCCACGACGCGTACCGTACCGGCCTGGCCGAGCTGGCCCTGGCCGCCGGCGCGCTGGACGCGCTGCGCGGCTGGACCGGGACGCAGTCGCTGCTGTCCATGTGGTTCCACGAGGAGCTGGTGCCGACCGTCACCCGGTACGAGCTGACGTCGCACTTCATCCGGGTGGACGGGCTGCGGGAGCGGCTGGGCGGGGAGCAGGCGCACAAGGCCGGCCACCTGAAGCGGCACCTGGCCGAGCTGCGCCTGGAGGGCGCCGACGTGGTGCTGATCGGCGACTCCATCGACGACGCCGACGCGGCCGCGGCGGTGGGGGCGCGCTGCGTGCTCTACACCGGCGGCTTCACCGACCCCGCCAAGCTGCGCGCGTACGGCGTACCGGTGGCGGACTCGCTGCTGGAGGCGGTCGCGCTCGCGGCGTGACGTTCGTCTCTGGAAGCACCTCGCCGCCGACGGCTGTAAGCGCTTTGGGCGAATAGCGGCTTTCAGCCGGTTATACACCGGATCAAGTGGGCGTGTTTTGGTAGCGATTGTCAGGGTTGCGACATAATCGCGGAGCAGCGCCCATCCGGACGCCCGTCGCGAACCGCCTTTCCGGCGACTCTCCGTGACGGGTGGCATGGGGTTCGGCCAGAGTGGGGGCACACATGCCGCGGGGGCATTCTGGCCGATTCGCGATCCCGGATGGGCGCGCTTTCAAGATCGCGATTTGTGCACCTGTTCACAAGCGCTTAGTCTGTTACCTCGACGTTCCCCGCTAGCACAGAGCCGTTCGGCCATGTGATCTGGGGTCTAAGCCTTGTTCGGCACGGAGTCTCATGAGTCAGCAGCGCACCGGTCACGAAGCCGGGATCACCGGCCGTGTCGGCGCGGTCACGCCCTCCGCAGTTCTGGGTAGCCAGCCGGATTTCCCGGATCTGCCCGAGGCGACGGTGGCCCGCCTGCCCGAGTATCTGCGTGCCCTGCATCACCTCGCAGAGACCGGCCACGACACGGTCTCCAGCGAGGGCCTCGCGCTCGCCGCGGGGGTCAACTCGGCCAAGCTCCGCAAGGACCTGTCCCACCTCGGCTCGTACGGCACCCGCGGCGTCGGGTACGACATCGAGCCCCTGGTCGGCCAGATCGAGTACATCCTCGGCCTGAACAAGCGCCGGGCGGTCGCCCTGGTCGGCGTCGGCAACCTCGGCCACGCGCTGGCCGGCTACGCCGGTTTCGCCAGCCGCGGCTTCCGCATCGCAGCCCTGTTCGACGCGGATCTCACCCGGGTCGGCGAGCTGATCAACGGCATCGCGGTGCGGCACATCGGCGACATCCCCGAGGTGGTCAAGTCCGAGGCGATCTCCATCGCCGTGCTGGCCACCCCCGCCGGAGCCGCCCAGGCCGTCGCCGACCAGCTCGTCGCGGCCGGCGTCACCAGCATCCTGAACTTCGCCCCGGTGGTGCTCAACCTCCCGGAGCAGGTCGATGTCCGCAAGGTGGATCTCGCCGTCGAGCTGCAGATCCTCTCGTTCCATGAGCACCGCAAATCCGCCCGCGGGGCCGAGCAGGCCAAAGCCCTGGCCCGCGGGGCCGAACTTGCCAAGACGGTGGCCCGCAACGGCAGCCCCGTCGCCGCGCGAGGAGAGGTGGCCGCGTGAACCTCATCGTGGTCGGCGCGTCCTACCGGACCGCGCCGGTGGAACTGCTGGAGAAGCTGTCGCTGGTCGAAGGCCCGCAGGCACTGCCCCGGCTGCTGTCCGGCGGCGAGCTGGCCGAGGCGGTCGTGGTCTCCACCTGCAACCGGGTCGAGGTCTACGCCGCCGTGCCCGCGTTCCACCTCGGCCTGAGCCACCTCGGCGAGGTGCTGTCCGAGCTGTCCGGGGTGCCCGCCGAGCAGCTGGCGAACACCCTCTACGTGCACCACGGGCAGGACGCGGTGCGTCACGTCTTCCGGGTCGCCGCCGGGCTCGACTCGATGGTCGCCGGCGAGGCGCAGATCCTCGGCCAGCTCCGCGAGGCGTACCAGCAGGCTGTCGAGGCCGACGCGGCCGGCAAGGTGCTGCACGAGCTGCTCCAGCAGGCGCTGCGGGTCGGCAAGCGGGCGCACGCCGAGACCGGCATCGACCACGCGCCGCGCAGCATGGTCAGCGCGGCCCTGGACCACGCCGTGGCCAACTCCGCCGACTGCCACCACTGGCTCGTGATCGGCGCCGGGGCGATGGGCGCGCTGAGCGTCGCCGAGCTGACCCGCCGCGGCGCGGGCACGGTCACCGTGGTCAACCGCGGGCTGGACCGGGCGCAGCGGCTGGCCGACGCGTACGGCGCCGCCGCCGCCCCGATCGAGCGACTGCCCGAGCTGCTGGCCGAGGCCGACGTCGTGATCACCGCGACCGCGTCCACCGGCCACGTGCTCACGACCGAGAACGTCGGTGCGGCGCGCACGGGATCGCACAAGATCCTGACTATCATCGATCTGGCGATGCCGCGCGACGTCGAACCGGCCGTCGCCGAGCTTCCCGGAGTGCGGCTGGTCGACGTCGCACGCCTGGGCACCGTGCTGGACCCGGCCACCGCCGGCGCCCCGGTCTGCCCCCGCTCGTCCGCCGACCGCGAGGTCGCGGCCGTGGAGGAGATCGTGGCGGGCGAGGTCGACTCGTACGCGAGCTGGCTGCGCGGCGCCGAGGTGGCGCCCACGGTCGCCGCGCTGCGGGCCCGCGCCGATGACGTGGTCAGCGCCGAGCTGCGCCGTCTCGCCCAGCGCCGCGCCGACCTGACCGAGGAGCAGCGCGCCGACGTGGCGCACACCGTGCACCGGATCGTGCAGCGCCTGCTGCATCAGCCCACGGTGCGGGTGCGCCAGCTGGCCGCCGAGCCCGGCGGAGAGGCGTACGCCAGCCTGCTGCGCGACCTGTTCGACCTGTCGGTGATCCCCGGATCGCCGGACCACACCACGGTGGCAGATGTGCCAGATTTGAAGGGGGGTGCCTGATGAACAGCACAGGCGTGCTCCGCCTCGGTACGAGAGGCAGCGCCCTCGCGATGGCGCAGTCGCAGACCGTGGCGGACATGGTGACCGCGGCGACCGGCCTGCGGGTCGAGCTCGTGGAGATCACGACGGCGGGGGACCGCTCGTCGGCTCCGGTCCAGCAGCTCGGCGTGGGCGTGTTCGTCTCCGCGCTGCGGGACGCGCTCACCGCCAAAGAGATCGACTTCGCGGTGCACTCGTACAAGGACCTGCCCACCGCGCCCGCCGACGGCCTGTCCATCGCGGCCGTGCCCGAGCGGGCCGACCCGCGCGACGCCCTGATCGCCCGGGACGGGCTGACCCTGGCCGAGCTGCCCTCCGGCGCCGTCATCGGCACCGGCGCGCTGCGCCGCATCGCGCAGATCAACGCGCTGGGCCTGCCCGTGACGACCGTGCCGATCCGCGGCAACGTCGACACCCGGCTGCGCAAGGTCGCCGACGGCGAGCTGGACGCGGTCGTGCTGGCCCGCGCGGGCCTGGCCCGGCTGGGCCGCGCCGCCGAGGTCACCGAGATCCTGGACCCGATGCTGATGCTGCCGGCCCCCGCCCAGGGCGCGCTGGCCATCGAGTGCCGGTCCGCAGATGCCGACCTGGTCGAGGCGCTCGCCGCGCTCGACCACCGGGCGACCCGCGCGGCGGTCACCGCCGAGCGGGCGCTGTTGGCCGCGCTGGAGGCAGGGTGCAGCGCACCCGTCGCCGCGCTGGCCGAGACAACCGAAGACGACGAGATCTACCTGCGCGGTGCGGTGATCAGCGTGGACGGGCGGTTCGCCCTCCGACTGTCGCGCACCGGAACGCTCGCCGAGGCCGAGCAGATCGGGCGGGCTCTGGCCGCCGACCTGCTCGAAGACGGTGCCGAGAATGTACTTGGGAGTGCAGAATGACCCGCACCCGTAAGCCCGCCGGGCACGTCGCGTTCGTCGGGGCTGGACCCGGTGACCCGGGACTGCTCACCCGCCGCGCGTACGACACGCTGCTCGAAGCCGACCACATCGTGTACGACCGCAGCGTGCCCGACGCGCTGCTCGACACGCTGCGGGCCGAGACCGGCGAACTGACCGAATACAGCCCCGCCGAGGGCGTGCCCGGGGACGTGGCCAAGGTGCTGCTGTCCGAGGCGCGGTCCGGACGCAACGCGGTGCACCTGGTGACCGGTGACCCCTTCGGCCACGATGCTGTGGTCAAGGAGGTCCAGGCCGTCGCCCGGACCAACGTGCGCTTCGCGGTCGTGCCCGGCGTGCCCCAGGCCGCCGGGGTGGCGACCTACGCGGGCGTGCCGCTGACCGGCGTGCGCACCGCCGCCGACGTCGACGACGTCACCACGCTCGACTTCGACGGGCTGGCCGCCGCGGTGCGGCACGGCTCGGTCGCGCTGGCCGTGGACGCGGGCGACCTCGCCTCGGTGCGCGACGGCCTGCTGGCCGCGGGCGTCGACGGCACCTCGCCGGTGGCGATCACCGGTGACGGCACCGGGGACACGCAGTACACGACGACCTCGTCGGTGGACAGCTTCGTCGCCGCGGCGCTGGGCTTCTCCGGCCGCGTCGTGGTGACCGTCGGCGGCGGCGTGCAGAACCTGGACAAGCTCGGCTGGTGGGAGCGGCGGCCGCTGTACGGCTGGCGGGTGCTGGTGCCGCGTACCAAGGAGCAGGCGGGCGTGATGAGCGCGCGGCTGCGGGCGTACGGGGCCATCCCGTGCGAGGTGCCGACGATCGCGGTCGAGCCGCCCCGGACCCCGGCCCAGATGGAGCGGGCGATCAAGGGCCTGGTCGACGGCCGGTACGCGTGGGTCATCTTCACCAGCGCCAACGCCGTCCGCGCGGTGTGGGAGAAGTTCGCCGAGCACGGCCTCGACGCCCGCCACTTCGGCGGCGTCAAGATCGCTTGCATCGGCGAGGCGACCGCCGAGGCGGTCCGCGCGTTCGGCATCCAGCCCGAGCTGGTGCCCGCGGGCGACCAGTCCAGCGAGGGCCTGCTCGCCGAGTTCGCGCCGTACGACGAGATCTTCGACCCGGTGGGCCGGGTGCTGCTGCCCCGCGCCGACATCGCGACCGAGACGCTCGCCGCCGGGCTCACCGAGCGCGGCTGGGAGGTCGACGACGTCACGGCGTACCGGACCGTGCGGGCTGCCCCGCCGCCGGAGGAGATCCGCAACGCCATCAAGTCGGGTGGATTCGACGCGGTCCTGTTCACGTCAAGCTCCACAGTGCGCAATCTGGTAGGTATCGCCGGCAAGCCGCACCAGCGTACGGTCGTATCGGTGATCGGCCCGAAGACGGCCGAGACCGCGCTGGAGTTCGGTCTGCGTGTCGACGTGCAGCCCGAACACGCGTCCGTCCCCGACCTGGTCGAGGCGCTGGCCATGTACGCCGTCGAGCTGCGCGAGCGGCTCGCGGCGATGCCGGCCAAGCAGCGCCGCGGCTCGAAGGTCCAGGGGCCGACCGCGCTGCGGTTCCGCTAGGACAGCTGATTCGGCACGTCCTCGCGGATGCTTCGTTGATCTGCGAGGACGTGCCGATTTTAGATCCAAGGGAGTGCGTGATGTCCTTCCCGAACGTGCGGCCGCGACGGCTGCGCACCACCGCGGCGATGCGGCGGATGGTCAGCGAGACCCGGCTGCACCCGGCCGAGCTGATCCTGCCGCTGTTCGTGAAGGAGGGCCTCGCCGAGCCCCGCCCCGTGAAGTCCCTGCCCGGCGTGCTCCAGCACTCGCGCGAGTCGCTGCGCAAGGCGGTCGCCGAGGCGGCCCAGGCCGGCATCGGCGGGGTCATGCTGTTCGGCATCCCGACCGAGAAGGACGCCGTCGGCTCCGGCGGCATCGACCCGTCCGGCATCCTCAACGTGGCGATCCGCGACGTCGTGTCCGAGGTCGGCGACAGCGTCGTGGTGATGAGCGACCTGTGCCTGGACGAGTTCACCTCGCACGGCCACTGCGGCCTGGTGCGCCCTGACGGCTCGGTGGACAACGACGCGACGCTGGCGGCGTACGCCCGCATGGCGGTGGCCCAGGCCGCGGCCGGCGTGCACGTGGTCGGCCCGTCCGGGATGATGGACGGCCAGGTCGCCGTGGTCCGCCGGGCGCTGGACGAGGCCGGCTACCGCGACACCACGATCCTGGCGTACGCGGCCAAGTACGCCTCGGCCTTCTACGGCCCGTTC
Source organism: Catellatospora vulcania (assembly GCF_009720385.1). Classification (GTDB taxonomy): domain Bacteria; phylum Actinomycetota; class Actinomycetes; order Mycobacteriales; family Micromonosporaceae; genus Catellatospora; species Catellatospora vulcania. The sequence continues at coordinate 40,573 of NZ_WARX01000014.1, forward strand.
CGTGACGCGGTCGAGTCCTCGCTGGACGGCGACCGGCGTACCTACCAGCAGGACCCGGCGAACCTGCGGGAGTCGCTGCGCGAGGTGGCGCTCGACGTCGCCGAGGGCGCCGACATCGTCATGGTCAAGCCGGCCCTGGCGTACCTCGACGTGATCGCCGCGGTCCGCGACATGGTCGACGTGCCCGTGGCCGCCTACCAGGTCAGCGGCGAGTACGCGATGGTCGAGGCGGCCGCGGCCAACGGCTGGATCGACCGCGACCGGGTGATGATGGAGACGCTGCACTCCATCCGCCGCGCCGGCGCCCAGCTGATCCTGTCCTACTGGGCCATGGACGCCGCCCGCCACCTCCGCGCCGACTACTAGCCGCGCCGGGACCGCGCCGCAGGCCTCCGGGCTGTGGAGACGTTGGCAAGATCGCTGTTCCGTGTCAAAAAGTGCGGCTGAACCTCAGCTTGTGACACGAAACAGCGATCTTTCGCGTTGCGGCACGGGGCGCCGCGGTGCGGGGCGGAGCGGGCGCGCGGCGTCGCCAGGTCAGCTGCAGCAGCCGCCGCCGCAGCAACCGCCGCCACCGCCGCCGGAGGGCGCGGGGATGGCGTCGCCGCGGCCGGCGAGGCCCACGGTGGTCAGCAGCTTCACGGTGTCGCCGTGGCCGGCCGGGCAGGGCGCGGGGTCACCCGCGGCCGCCATCGGCCGGTTCACCTCGAACGTGTCGCCGCAGGCGCGGCAGCGGAAGTCGTAGCGTGGCATCGGGTCAGCTTATGCCGAGCATGGCGGCCAGTTCCATGACGTCGCCCTCGTATTCCAGCCACTGGCGGTCGGCGACGAAGCCGAGCTCCTGGTTGACCTTGATGAGGGGTTCGTTGACCGCGGCGTTCCAGGTCTGCACCTCGGTCAGGTTCGGCTCGGCCGAGCGCAGCTCGAACAGCATCCGGGCCTTGATGGCGCGGCCGACGCCGTAGCCGCGGTGGCGGGGCACGACGACGGTGTCGTACTGGTCCGCCCGGCCGGGGCGCTGGGCCGGCACCACGACCTCGGTGAGCCCGGCGACGTCGCCCGTCTTCTCCTGCACGGCGACCACGATGTAGAGCTGCAGGCCGCGGGCGGCCAGCGTGCGCAGGCTGGCCAGCAGCCGCTCCGGCTCGTAGGAGCTCGGGCGCAGGTCCAGGTCGCCGAGGTCGTAGTCGTCGCGCACCTCGGCCTTGGCGGCCGCGTACGGCTCGATGAGGTGCTCGGGAGGGCCGTCGGCGTAGAACTCGATCTGGTATCCGGCGCCCACGCCGGCGGCCAGGTCGCCGAGGGAGAACCAGTCGACCGTGTCGAGCCGCAGCACGCTGCGGATCTCGGTGAACGCCAGGGTGAAGCCGTGCGCCTGGTAGAAGTCGACGGCGGTGGTCGCGCCGGCCACTTCGACGCCCAGGGTGGTGAAGCCTTTGCGCATGGCCACCCGCACCTGCTCGGTCAGCAGCGCACGGCCGATGTTCTGGCGGCGCGCCTTGGGGTGGACCAGGATCTCGACGACGCCGATGTCGCCCAGCAGGATGATGCTCCCGGCGCCCAGCGGCGCCACGCCCCGCGCGGCGTCGCCCTCGTTCTCTTCGACCAGCCACATCATCTTGCGTTCACCGGGCATGGTGACCGCCAGGTAGTCGCGCATCCTGCCGTCTTGCCACAGCGGATCATCAGGTAGGTCGACCGCGGAAACCTCGTTGAGGAGTGCGACCAGAGAGGTGATCTCAGTGGCGGCGGCGGTACGGGGATCCCATTCGCGCACCTTCACTTGTCCAGCTTGCACACTGCGCCCCCGAAACGGAAGGGTCCCACCTGTCATCGTATGCAAACCATTACGCTGAGTGGCGATCAACGATGAAGGTAGTGGCGGACGGTAGTGTTATGGGCCGTTTCGCTGAACTGTGCGAGACGTCCGGTTGATCAGGCCTGACTGCTACGACCGTACGCCTGCGCGGTGTCGTACACCTTCTGCAGGTACACCCCGACGTTGTTGTATGACAGCACCACCGATTTCCAGTTGGCCACGACGGTCAGGTCCTTGTTCGGCGCGCACAGGTAGTACGCCGCCGCCAGCGCCGAGTCGTCGAGATCGTGCGGGTCGATCAGCTGGTCGTTGTCGGCGTCCACTCCGTAGGTCGTCCACGTCGCCGGGATGAACTGCATGGGGCCGACCGCGTGGTCCCACTTCTTGTCGAAGTCGAGCCGACCCGCGTCGGTGTCGTTGATCTTCTTGGTGTTCTTGGTGCCGTCCAGGGCGGGCCCGACGATCGGCGGCAGCGCCTTCGCGTCGTCGCCCAGCTTCGCGCCCTTGGTGCGGCCGTGATCAGACTCGATCTTGCCGATCGCGGCGAGGGTGGTCCACCGCAGCTTGCACGACGGGCGCGTCGACGTCACCACCCATTCGGCGTACGCATACGCCTCCAGGGCCGTCACCGGCACGCTCACCTTGGGCGAGGTGGCCTCGGCCCAGCGGTGGAACGCCGCGGCCGGCCGGGCCACCGGGCTGGGCGAGGCGATGGCCGTGGGCGCCGGTTCGACGGTGGGGCTGGGCGGCGCGCTCTCGGGCGCCGGGGCGCCGGACACCGACGGCGAGGGGGCGGGTGCCGCCTTCGCGCCGACCAGCGCCGGGATCAGCAGGGCGCCGGACGCGCCTGCCGCGGCGACCAGCATGACGATGGTGACGCCGGTGGTGGTGAGCCTGCCGACCGGTCGGCGTGACTGCCGCCAGACCACGCGGCCCGCGTCCATCGCCGCGGAACGCAGCCGCACCATCGCCGCGCCGACCGAGACCGCAGCCGTGGCGTCGCCTGCCGGTGCGGGATCGCCGCCCGGCACGGCCGTCGTTTCCGGCTTGTCCGTCGTTTCCGGCTCAGCCCTGGTCTCCGGCTCGTCCGTCGTCACCGGCTTGCTCGCGTCGTCAGGCGCGGGAACGGTCTGCGGCCCGGTCGCGGTGTCGCCGTCGGCGTCAGCCGCTGCCGCGGCAACGGTTTCCGCGTCCCGCGACGCCGTCGCGCTCGCAGCATCGTCGGCGGCCGGCTTCTCAGCCCGTGCCGCCGCTTCCGTGGTGTCCTCCCCGTCCCGCACGCGTCGAGTATGCCTCGCCCGCGCCGCGTTGTCGTGCGCACGTGCTGTCCGTCGAGGCGGCATGGGTGATCCGGTTGTGACCTGACGGCCCACATCCGCCCTGCGGTGTCGTCGTTACGACGGTTGGCAGCTCGACACGGCACTGATCGTCTTCATCGTCGTAGGTGGTGACACCTCGGATGGCTCGATCAACCCGTTCTCACGATGTCCTGTGCAGGTGGGGGTACGGCAGCATGAACCGCGACTTCCAGGGGGGCGGAGGTTATCCGCGCGTGCAGCAGCGTACACATCTGCCTCGTGGGCAGGTGACGTTCTTGTTCACCGACATCGAGGGCTCGACCCGACTGGCCCAGATGCTCGGTGACGGCTACCGGCCGGTGCTCCACGAGCACCGGCGGGTGCTGCGTGCCGTGCTCGCGGCGGCCGGTGGCGTGGAGCTGTTCACCGAGGGCGACTCCTACTTCTTCGCCTTCGCCGACGCCTCGACCGCGGTGGCGGCGTGCGCCTGCGCGCAGCGGGCGCTGGAGGCGCACACCTGGTCGGATCCGCAGGCGCAGCCCAAGGTCCGGATGGGCCTCCACACCGGACTCGCCCAGCCGCACGGCGGCGAGTACGCCAGCCCCGAGGTGCACCGCGCCGCCCGGGTCGCCGCGGCGGCGCACGGCGGGCAGATCCTGCTGTCGGCGTCGACCGCCGAGGCCGCCGCGCTGCCGGACCAGGCCTGGCTGCTGGACCTGGGGCTGCACCGGCTGCGCGGCTTCGACGGCCGCGAGCGCCTGTTCCAGCTCGTGGCGCCCGAACTGGAGCAGCACTTCCCGCGCCCGCGCACCGAGCGCACCGCGCCGCACAACCTGCCCAGCCCGCTGACCTCGTTCGTGGGACGGCACCCGGAGCGCGCCGAACTGGCCGAACTGCTGTCGGCGCACCGGCTGGTGACCGTGGTCGGCGCGGGCGGCGCGGGCAAGTCGCGGCTGGCCGTGGCCGTCGCGCACGACCTCGTCGAGTCCTATCCGGATGGCATCTGGAGCGTCGACGTCGCCGGTGTCACCGACCCCGGCCTGCTGGCGTTCACCGTCGCCACGGTGCTGGGCCTGCGCCCGGAGCCGGGCCGCCCGGTCGTCGAGACGCTCGTCGAGCACACCTCGACCCGGCGGCTGATGCTGCTGCTGGACACCTGCGAGGCGCAGGTGGGCGTCGTCGCGCCGCTGGTGGCACAGCTGCTGGCAGGTGCGCGTGAGGTGACCGTGCTGGCCACCAGCCGGGAGCCGCTGGGCATCGCGGGCGAGCTGGTCTGGCGCATCCCGCCGCTGTCGCTGTCGCCCGCCGCGGGCGGCGCCGTCAGCGACGCGGTGACGCTGCTGGCCGAGCGCACCGCGGCGGCCCGGGGCGGCCGCGCGGTCGAGCCGGCGGAGCTGGCTGACCTGGCCCGGGTGGCGGCCCGCCTGGACGGGCTGCCGCTGGCCATCGAGCTGGCCGCGGCCCGGTTGCGGGTGCTGTCCGGCGGCGAGCTGGCGGCCCGGCTGCACGCCGAACTGACCGCGGAGGAGAGCGACCCGCTGCGGGCCCTGGACGCGGGCGGGCCGCATTCGGGCGCGCACGCCCGGCACGCCACCATGCAGGCCACCGTGACCTGGTCCTACCGCACCCTGCCGGACGACGCGGCACGCCTGCTGCGCTGGCTGTCGGTCTTCGCCGGGCCGGTCAGCCTGGCCGGGGTGGAGTGGCTGATGGACGGCGACCCGCTCGGCCCGCTCACCGTGCTGGTGGACAAGTCGCTGGTGCAGGCCGAGCCGGGCGCGCACGGCACGACCTACCGGATGCTCGACCCGATCCGGGGGTACGCCGCCCGGCGCCTGGCCGCGCACGGCGAGGAGGCGGCGGCCCGGGACCGGCACGTGGCCTGGGCGCTGCGCGCGCTGCAGGCGGTCGGGCGGGGCCCGGACGGGCAGCCGGTGACCCTGTCGCTGTACTCGATCGACCCGTTCGCCGCGGAGCTGCGCGCCGCGCTGCGCTGGTGCGGCACCGGCGGCAGCGCCCGCTCCGGGCTGCAGATCTCCTGCGGGCTGGATCAGTGGTGGCGCGAGCGGGGCCTGGCCCGGGAGGGCCGGCTGTGGCTGTTCCGGCTGTACGCGCGCCTGTCCGAGACCGGTGAGCAGGTGCCCGACGCCGAACTGGCCCGCGCCTATCACGCGCACTCGGGCCACGCCGCCGTCGACGGCGAGTTCGTCGAGGAGCTGCGGTTCAGCCGCCGCGCCGAGGCCGCGGGCCGCCGCGCGGGCGACCCGGGCCTGCTGGCGCGCGTGCTGGCCGGGCGCTCGGGCGCGCTGCGCGACGCGGGCCAGCCCGACGACGCCGAGCAGGCCTGCCGTGAGGTGCTCGCCTGGGCGACCCGCTACGAGGTCGCGCCGGACGCGCTGTTCGCGGTGTGCAACCTGGCCGAGCTGCTGTGGCTGCGCGGCGCGCTGGACGAGGCCGCCACGCTGCTGGCCGCCTCCCGCCAACTGGAGCAGCTGCGCCCGGCCGAGCGCGGGCGGCGCACCCTGGACCTGCTGCTGGGCATGGTGGCGCTGCGCCGGGGCGACCTGGTGGCCGCGCACGAGCACCTGACCGTGGCGCTGCGCTCGCGGATGGCGTACGGCTTCCACGGGCGGGCCTGTGTGGCCGTCAAGGCGATGGCGGCACGGTGTGTGCAGGGCGGGGACGCGATGACGGCGGCGACGCTGTTCGGCGCGGCCGAGTCGACGACCGTGCGGCTGCACTGCGGTCCGGGCATCTTCGCGCCGTTCTGGACGGCGCAGCAGGAGGCGGCCCGGGTAGCGCTGGGGGATGCGGTCTTCGACGAGGCGTACGCCCGCGGGGCGGCGCTGTCGCTGGGGGAGACGGCCTCGCTGGCGCTGGCGGTGGAGCACCCGGATCTCGCGGTGGACTCCAGCCGCTTCGCCGAGCTGCCCAGCGGCTCCTGAGCCGGCCCCGAACGCAGTCCTGCGCAGCCTTCCCGGAGACGGATCGGGAAGCCTGCGCAGGAACCGCGGGGGCGGGCGTCAGTTGTTCTCGGCGGCGGCGCGCAGAGCGTCGTCCTTCAGCTTCTGCGCCTTGGCGATGTCGGCCTGGCTCACGGCGCCGACGCTGCCGAAGGCCTTGACGGCCTGGTAGTAGGTCCAGGCGAGGCTCGTGCAGGCGGGTCGTACGACGGCGTTGTACGTCGCGCACTTGCGCTTGAGGTCCTCGTAGAACGCGCTGTCCAGCCGGGCCTTGTTCGCGGAGAACTGGCCCATCGCCTTGTAGTTGCGGTAGTTGAAGTCGTGGCGGTAGCAGGACAGCTTGAAGTCGAAGCCGAGCGGGTTGTCCGGGCTGGTGGAGCAGTAGTCGGTGCTCCAGTCGAAGGCGTACGCCGCCCACGCGCCCTGGTTCTGCCGGCCGCTGTTCCAGGCGTTGTAGCTGCCGACGCTGGTCTGCGACCAGCTGGACATGACGGACAGCTTCTCGGCGGGGGTCACCGCCTGAGCCGGTGCGGCGATCGCGAGAACGGCGATCACCGCGGCCGCGGGGGCGAGCAGCAGGCGCAGGCGTGACATGGCTTCACCTCGGCGAATAGGGTTCGTCAGGGGTTCAACGAGCCGGTCGGCCGATGCGGGGATGGAGCATCGGTGGAGCTGAATGTAGTCGTTGCGGCCATGTTTCGGAAGTGTTGATTTTTCCGGCGCTGCAAGGACATGCAACCCCGCTGCACATGCCTTACGTCCCCTGGCCGGAGACGACGGGAAGGGACTACGTGAAGCGCGAGGACGAACCGGAGTACCGGGAGTACGTGGCGGCACGGCTGGAGAGCCTGCGGCGCATCGCGTTCCTGCTGTGCCACGACTGGCACGCCGCCGACGACCTGGTGTCGACGGTGCTGCTGAAGCTGTACCGGTCCTGGTCACGGGTCCGCCGGGCGGACAACGTGGACGCCTACGTGCGCGGCATGCTCACCAACGCCTGGCTGGACGAGCGGCGTCGGCCGTGGCGCCGGGAACGGCCGGAGGCGGACCTGCCCGAGGCCGTGGCCGCGCCGGTGGAGCCCGGTGACCGCGGTGCCATCGGCCGGCTGCTGCGCGGGCTGGGTCCGCGTCAGCGGGCGGTGGTGGTGCTGCGCTTCTACTGCGACCTGTCGGTCGAGCAGACCGCGGGTCTGCTCGGCATCTCCGAGGGAACCGTGAAGAGCCAGTCGGCTCGGGGGCTCGAGACCCTGCGTGGCCTGGCGACCGAGGCGAATGCAGAGGAATGGCGATGAACGATTACCGCAACACCATGGAGGAGTACGTGGGCACCGCCCCGCGTACGGCCATCGACGTCGACGATCTGGTCGTGCGGGGGCGGCGCGCGCAGCGGGGCCGCCGGCTCGCCGCGGCCACGGGCGGGCTGGCGCTGTCGGCGGTCGCGGCGCTGTCCGCGGTGAGCCTGCTCGGCGCGCCGGGCGCAGGGCCGCAGGTGCCCGCCGTGGCTTCGGTGGCGGCGTCCACGACCGCGGAGACGCCCGACCAGACGGCTCAGCGGCTGCTGGCGGTCCTCAAGACGGCGATCTCCCGGGAGGCCCCCGGGGCGACCGGGCTGGAGACGCTGCAGCGGCAGATGCACCAGTGCCAGCCGGACGCGGTGCCGTCCGCACGGCTCGTGCCCTACGACGCCGCGACCTTCGACACCGCCTGCCCCGCCGACTCCCCGCTGCACCAGCTGCGCGAGCAGAACTTCGACTGGCTGGGGCAGATCACCGTCGGGGACGTCACCGCGTCCGTGCGCATCCACGTCGGCCGCGTTCCCGTCATCGACCCGCCGGGCGAGCAACCGGAGCAGCGGCCCGAGCTGGCCGGCAAAACGCCCGGCGGCGAGGGGGTGCCGGCGACATCGCCGGGCGTCATGGTGCAGGCGAACGATGTGGTGGTGGAGGTGGTGAAGCCGGACGGGACCGACTTCTTCGTCGGGCACCCGGAGAAGCAGCCGCTGCTCCTGGCCGAGCTGTGGCAGGCCGTCGGCCTGGACCCGGAGCTGCACCTCTGACAGGGAGAAGGGCGCCCACCGGATCACGGTGGGCGCCCTTCCCGTCGGAGCACGCGAGGGGGCGCGTGCTCACCCCCGGATCAGGGGACGTAGCGGGCCGGGCTGGGCAGGCTCTCGTTGTAGAGCCGGTCCAGCGAGGTGACGAAGTAGGTGTAGCGCTGCCCGGCCACCGCCGTCGTGTCGGTGAACGTCGTGCCGCGGGTCGTCGCGATCAGGTTCGTCGCGTCGGCGAAGTCGCAGCCGCTCGGCAGGATCCGCAGCCCGTCGAGGCGGTAGACCGCGTACGAGGTGGCCGTGCCGAACGGGCCGGCTCCGTCGGCCAGCGGCTGCCACTTCAGCGCCACGCCGGCGTCGCCGCGCTCGGCCTTGGTGACGACCGGGAACAGCAGCGGCTTGCTGGGCAGGTGCGACATGGTCGGCACCAGGGCCGGCTTGCTGTAGTGGTCGGCCGCGTACAGGTCGGTGGCGCCGATCCGGTTGGCCCGCACCTGCACCGCGCTGAAGTGCACGTTGCCGGACACGTTGTAGTCGCGGTTGAAGGTGAGGTGCCTGCTCATCTCGGCCGGGTCGAACCATGCCGCGGGCTGGCCCGCGGTAGCGATCTTGTAGTCGGCCTGCCCGATGTAGAGCTGCGTGTTCGTGCCGGCGACCACGTCGGACCACCACGGGACGAGCTTGGCGTAGTCGGCCACGGCCAGCCCGATGTTCCAGTAGATCTGCGGCACGATGTAGTCCAGCCACCCCTCCTTGACCCACTTGCGGGTGTCGGCGAAGTTGGCGTCGTAGGACTGGGTGCCGTTGGTCTCCGAGCCCAGCGGGTCGGCGGCCTTGTTGCGCCAGATGCCGAACGGGCTGACGCCGAACTTCACCCACGGCTTGGCGGCCTTGATGCGCCCGCTCATCTCGTGCACCAGCAGGTCGATGTTGTTGCGCCGCCAGTCGGCCTTGCTCGCGAAGCCGGCCCCGTACTGCTCGAACGTGGCCTGGTCGCCGAAGTCCTGCCCGGCCGCCGGGTACGGGTAGAAGTAGTCGTCGAAGTGCACGCCGTCGATGTCGTAGTTCTCGACCGCGTGCATCATCGCGTCCTGCACGTACTCGCGTACCTCCGGGATGCCCGGGTTGTAGTAGAGCCGGCTGCCGGCCGCGTTGAGCGGGTAGGCGACCGCCCACTCGGGGTGCTCGCGGGCCGGGTGGCCGGGCGCGAGGTTGTTGACGTCGGTGCCCGCGCCCATGCCGGTGGCGCTGGTCGGCATGGAGATGCGGTACGGGTTGAACCAGGCGTGGAACTCCAGGTTGCGGGCGTGCGACTCGGCGACCAGGAAGGCCAGCGGGTCCCAGCCCGGCCCGACGTTGTCGCGCTTGCCGGTCAGCCACTCCGACCAGGGCTCGTAGGGCGAGGGCCAGAACGCGTCCGCGGTCGGCCGGATCTGCACCACGACAGCGTTGTGGTTGAGCCGCGCAGCGAGGTCGAGCCAGCCGCGGTACTCGGCCTTGAGCTCCTCCTCGGCCTTGCCGGGAGCGCTCGGCCAGTCGATGTTCACCACGCTGGCGATCCACATCGCCCGCAGCTCGCGCTTGGGCAGTGCGGGGTTGAGCGTGCACTCCGTCGTGTCCGGCGAGGCCGCTTGCGCTGCGGACAGCGGGTCGGCCTGCGCGCCGCCGGGCACCAGCAGCGCGCCGAGCAGCGCTGTCGCGGCCGCGGCCGCGATCAGTCTCATGCGCATGAGAATTCCTCCATTGGCAATGTGCAGTCCGAAGAAAACTTTCACCATCCAGCCAAGAACGCAAGAGTCTCTATAGGTACGGTTCCCGAGCACTTCTCATCTGCCGCTACCATCTGGCGGACGGTGGCACGGTGTCGCCGGCCACAGGTGGGGAGCTGACAATGTCCTACTCCGACTACGGTTCGCGCCGCGACGAGCCGGAGGACCACCCGACGGAACCGTGGCGGCGGCCGGTGGAGGACGACGGGCGCGGCCGACAGCCGGCTGCGCCGACCTCCGGCGCCAATGGAACTTATCCCCAGCAATACGGCTATCCCCAGCAGAACAGTGGTTATCCACAGCAGCCGGGTTATCCACCGGCGGGAGGTTATCCACAGGACGGCGGATACGGCGGGCCCGGTGGAAACTCGGGCGGACACCCCCAGCAAGGACGCGCCGGATACCCCTCACAGGGTGGATATCCGCAGGCAGGGGGCTATTCGCAGCAGGACGCGCCGGGTGCTCAGGGTGGTTATCCACAGCAGGGTGGCCATGGTCGCCAGGACGGCGGTTACCCACAGCATGGTGATGGTTACCCACAGCAGGGTGGATACGGCCAGGGCGGATATCCACAGCAGGGTGGGTACGGTGCACAGCCCGGCCAGGGCGGCTACGGCTCGCAAGGCGGCCACGCCCAGGGCGGCTACGGCGGCCAGCAGCAGGGCGGGTACCCCCAGCAGGCCTACGGCCAGCCCGCGGCGTACGGCCAGCCCGCCGGCCAGGGCGGTTACCAGGGCGGCTACCCGCAGCAGGGCGGCTTCCTGGGCGACGTGAGCGTCGACGACGACCCGTTCGCCGGGCACGAACCGCGCAGCAAGCGCCGCCACGACCCGGACCCGCCGTACAAGAAGTCCCGCAAGGGCCTGTGGATCACGCTGGTGGTGCTGCTGGTGCTGTGCGGCGGCGGCGCCGGCGGGGCGTACTACTTCCTCAGCGGAGTCGTCGACGACGTCGAGAAGACGGTCGAGACCGCCGCGACGATCACGGTGAAGGAGCCGACCCAGCTCGGCGGGCGGTTGAAGAACACCTCGCCCGATCTGGTGAAAGCCGCCAAGGAGCTGGGCACCCAGATGACCAGCGACGAGCTCGGGGTGACCGCCACCGTCTCGGCCTTCTACGGGGACGTGAAGACCAAGAACATGGTCATGGCGTTCGCCGCGGCGGTGCCGGTGCTGAACCAGGAGAAGGAGATGGACGGGTTCACCAAGGCGGTGGTCGGCGACTCCAAGGTGACCGAGCCGTGGGTGGACGTGCCCGCCGGGCCGCTCGGCGGCCTGGCCAAGTGCGCCGGGATGACGTCGGACAACACGCCGATGGCCGTCTGCGTGTGGATCGACGCCGGCAGCGTCGGTTCGATCATGTACTTCGACAAGAAGGTCGCCGACGTGAAGGCGAAGTTCGCCGGCGAGCGCGGCCAACTGGAGACCAAGACCGAGCCGAAGGCCTGACCCCCGGCACATGCAGCGCCGCCCGCGACCGGCTGGTCACGGGCGGCGCTTTCCTGTGTCAGCCGACGGCTACAGGATCGTCCAGGTGTCGCCGGAGTTGAGCAGCGCGGCCAGATCCGCCTCGGGCTCGCCGGCCTTCGCCTTCGCCGCGTCGAGCTGGTTGCGCACCAGCTCGTCGTAGGACGGGCGGCGCACCGAGCGGAACACGCCCACCGGGGTGTGCCGGAGGTCCGGCCCGGCCAGCCGGGACAGCGCGAACGCGTACGCCGGGTCCTCGGCGTGGGCGTCGTGCGTGAGCACCTCGCCCGCGTCGACCTGGTCGGCCTCGCTCACGGCCAGCCCGAAACTGCCCGCCGGGTGGGTGACCACGTGCGAGCCGTCCTTGCCGAACGTGATCGGCTGCCCGTGCTCCAGCCGGATCAGGTAGGCGTCGCGCGTCTCCGGGTCCTTGAGCACCTCGAACGCGCCGTCGTTGAAGATGTTGCAGTTCTGGTAGATCTCCACGAACGCCGAACCCTGGTGCTCGGCCGCCTGGCGCAGCACCGACTGCAGGTGCTTGCGGTCGGAGTCGATGGTGCGGGCGACGAAGGAGGCTTCCGCGCCCAGCGCCAGCGAGATCGGGTTGAACGGCGCGTCCGACGAGCCGGTCGGCGTGGACTTGGTGACCTTGCCGATCTCGCTGGTGGGCGAGTACTGGCCCTTGGTCAGACCGTAGATCTTGTTGTTGAACAGCAGGATCTTGATGTTCACGTTGCGGCGCAGCGCGTGGATCAGGTGGTTGCCGCCGATGGACAGCGCGTCGCCGTCACCGGTCACCACCCACACGGTCAGGTCCGGGCGCGACACCGACAGGCCGGTGGCGATCGCCGGGGCCCGGCCGTGGATCGAGTGCATGCCGTACGTGTTCAGGTAGTACGGGAAGCGCGAGGAGCAGCCGATGCCCGAGACGAAGACCGTGCGCTCGCGAGGGATGCCCAGCTCGGGCAGGAAGGTCTGCATCGCGGCCAGGATCGCGTAGTCACCGCAACCCGGGCACCAGCGCACCTCCTGGTCGGACTTGAAGTCCTTCGCCGACAGCTGGACCGGCAGCGCGTTAGACATTCTTGATCACTTCCTCGAGCATGGTCTCCAGCTGGGTGGAGGTGAAGGGAAGCCCACGCACCTGGTTGTAGCCGACGACGTCGATCAGGAAGCGCGCCCGGATCACGTGGGCCAGCTGGCCCAGGTTCATCTCGGGGATGACCACCTTGTCGTACGACGCCAGCACCTCGCCCAGGTTCTTCGGCAGCGGGCTCAGGTGCCGCAGGTGAGCCTGCGCCACGTTCACCCCGCGCTGGCGCAGCGCCCGCGACGCCGCCCCGATCGGGCCGTACGTCGAGCCCCAGCCCAGCACCAGCACCTTCGCCTCGCCCGACGGGTCCTCGACCGCGATGTCCGGCACGTCGATCGCCTCGATGCGGGCGGCCCGGGTGCGCACCATGAAGTCGTGGTTGGCCGGGTCGTAGGAGATGTCACCGGTCTTGTCGGCCTTCTCCAGGCCGCCGATGCGGTGCTCCAGCCCCGGCGTGCCCGGCACGGCCCACGGCCGCGCCATCGTCTCCGGGTCGCGCAGGTACGGGTAGAACTTGCCGTCGTCGCCGTTCGGACCGGTCGCATACTCGACCCGCAGGTCGGGCAGCTCGCTGATCTCCGGCAGCAGCCACGGCTCGGAGCCGTTGGCGACGTAGCCGTCCGACAGCAGGATGACCGGGGTGCGGTACTTCAGCGCGATCCGGCAGGCCTCGATCGCGGCGTGGAAGCAGTCCACCGGGGACTGGGCCGCCACCACCGCGACGGGCGCCTCGCCGTGCCGGCCGAACAGCGCCATGTTCAGGTCGGCCTGCTCGGTCTTGGTCGGCAGGCCCGTCGACGGCCCGGCCCGCTGCACGTCGACGATCACCAGGGGCAGCTCCAGCGCGACCGCGAGCGAGATGGTCTCGCCCTTGAGCGCGACACCGGGGCCGCTGGTGGTGGTGATGCCCAGCGCGCCGCCGTACGCCGCGCCCAGCGCCACGCCGATCGCGGCGATCTCGTCCTCGGCCTGCACCGTGGTCACGCCGAGCTTCTTGTGCTTGCTCAGCTCGTGCAGGATGTCCGACGCCGGGGTGATCGGGTACGCGCCCAGCAGCACCGGCAGCTGCGCCTTCACACCGGCGGCGACCAGGCCCAGGGCGAGCGCGGTGTTGCCGGTGATGTTGCGGTAGTTGCCCGGGGCCATCTGCGCCGGCGGCACCTCGTAGCGCACCGCGAAGCCCTCGGTGGTCTCACCGAAGTTCCAGCCCGCGTTGAAGGCGGCCTTGTTCGCGGCGACCAGCTCGGGGCGGGCCGCGAACTTCTTCTCCAGGAATGCCATGGTGGACTCGTGCGGCCGCGAGTAGAGCCAGCTCAGCAGGCCCAGCGCGAACATGTTCTTGGCGCGCTCGGCGTCCTTCTTGCTCACCGGGAGCTCCGCCAGCGCACCCACGGTCATGCTGGTCAGCCCGACCTTGTGCACGTCCCAGCCCGCGAGCGAGTCGTCCTCCAGCGGGTTGGCCTCGTAGCCGACCTTGGCCAGGTTGCGCTTGGTGAACTCGTCGGTGTTGACGATGATCGTGCCGCCCTTGGGCAGGTCGGCGATGTTCGCCTTGAGCGCCGCCGGATTCATCGCCACCAGCACGTTCGGCGCGTCGCCGGGCGTGAGGATGTCGTAGTCGGCGAACGCGACCTGGAAGCTCGACACGCCGGGCAGCGTGCCTGCGGGAGCACGGATCTCCGCCGGGAAGTTCGGCAACGTCGAGATGTCGTTGCCGAGCTGGGCGGTCTCCGACGTGAATCTGTCGCCGGTGAGCTGCATGCCGTCGCCCGAGTCACCCGCGAAGCGGATCACCACCCGGTCGAGCTGATGGATCTCCTTGGCGGGATGCCCGTGCTCGCTGAGCTGACCGGCCTGCCCGGCGCCCTCACGATGTTCGGCCACTGGACGCGACCTCCTGCTGGGGTGGTGTGCTGTTACGTCTCGATTAAGGTCAGCCTACGTCGGCGGTAGGGAATAGCGTTGACACGGCCCCCCAGCGAAACCATGCGTAACGTGATAAACACGACAGCAATTCTGAGGACGGGTCGCGCATATCACTGGTCTGTCCCACAGAGTGGCATTCCATCGGCTATTCGGCGAACGATGTGCCATTCCAGCGGTACATCACGTCGCCGCCCTCGCCTCCGCCCGCCGGGAACGTGCCCACCATGAGCCCGCCGGGCGCCAGGTACCAGGAGCCGATGGTGCGCTCCGCGGGCGTGGGCACGCGGGCGACCGCGAACCATCCGTCCGGCGCCAGGTCGAAGACCACCAGGTTGTGGCCGACCCGCAGGTTCGTGGAGTCGAGCGCGCCGTCGGCGGCGCACGCCAGCAGCAGCACCAGGTAGGGCCGCCGGTCCGGGTCGAGGCGCGCCAGGTGCGGGCCGTTCGACGGAGCGCCCGGGACCAGCGCCCACTCGCGGTCGCCATCCTCGGCCACGCCGTCGGCGTCGAACACCGGCCGGACCGGACCCGCGGGCGCGGGCAGGCCGGCACAGGCCAGCTCGTCGGCCAGCCCGGTCAGGTCCAGGCGGCGCCCCTCCACGGTCGGCGCCACCGGCGGGTACGCGGCCGACACGTCCACCGGCACGATCGCCCGCCCGTTCCAGCCGTAGCCGTAGACCATGCCGATCCGGTAGTCCTGCGGGCCGCCGTGCCACGGCTGCATCTCGAGATAGACGACCTGGTCCCCGGCCCAGACGGCGGGGTAGAACGCGCCGCGCTCCCCGGCCCAGCCCAGCCCGCGCAGCGTGCCGTCCGCCTCGCGGGTCACCACCAGCAGTTGCGACCCTCCGTCGCCGCTGGTCTCGTTGTCGGACATGCAGCCGGTCCGCAGCACCGCCTCGGCCCGGCCGTCCCCGGTGAGGTCGACGTGGGTGACGTCGACGGGGTCGAAGCGCAGCTGTGGGAAGCCGCTGCCGCTGGTGACCCATGGCGACCCCTCGTCGGTGGCCGTCCGGAAGGTCAGCCGCCCGGCCGGGCAGCCAGGGGCGGGCGGCACGGTGATCACGGCGCCCCGCCAGTCGACGCCGCGGATCGGGTCGTCCGCCGAGATGACGGCGATCGGCGCGGGGCTCGGCGGCGGCGCGCTGGGCAGGGCGGCGGGGCTGGGGCTCGGGGACTGCGCGGGGGGCGGCGGCGTCCGGTCCGCCCGGACCGCCTGCAGCGCGAACACGGCCACCAGCGCGCAGATCGCCGCGGTCGCGGCGGCCAGCCCACCGCGGCGCAGCTGCCGCCGCCGGTCGCCCCGCCGGCGCACGTCCTGCGGCGCGACGCGCCCGCCGTCGCCGTGGGCGTGCTCGCCGAGCAGCGCCGCCAGCTCGGTGCGGCCGCGGTGCAGCCAGGACTTGACCGTCCCGGCGGGCACGCCCATCTCCCGCGCCACCTCGCTCACCGGCAGGTCGACGAGATGGTGCAGCACGATCGCCTGGCGCTGGTCCATCGGCAGCGCGCGCAGCGCGGTCACCAGCGCCACGTGCTCCGGGCCGGCCGCGGGCACGTCAGCGGGGCGCTGGCGCACCAGGTGCGCCGCAGCCACCCTCAGATTGCGCCAGCGGGACCGGGCCAGGTTGACGGTCACCCGGTACACCCACGCGGGCGGGTTGTCGTAGCGGGAGATCTCAGCCCAGCGCTGCCAGGCCCGGCAGTACGCCTCCTGGGCCAGATCCTGCGCCTGCTCCCGGTCACCGGTCAGACCGAACGCCACCGCTACGGTGCCTGCGTAGTTCGCCTGGTAGAACGCGTCGAAGTCGGTGGCGTCGAGGGCACGCCGGGCCGCGGCGCGCGACGCGGGGGCCGACAGCGCCGCCGGTCGTGGCGGGGGCGGGACGGACATCGTCATGCAGGGTCACACACGATGGCCCGCCGTGCGGTTGCACGAAATCCCCGGCGTTCATCGCCAGCCGTTAGGCTGCGGTCGTGAACGGTTACCTCGACGCGTACGCGACGGTGGCGTTGCTGCTGCTGGTCGGTGTGCTGATCATCGGAGGGGCGTACGCGGCCAACCGGCTGCTGCGCCCGTCGCGACCCAACGCGGCCGAGGGCAAACTCGACACGTACGAGTGCGGTCTCGACCCGGTCGAGGGCGGCTGGGCGCAGATGCAGATTCGTTACTACGTCTACGCGTACCTGTATGTGCTGTTCGCGGTCGAGGCGGTCTTCCTGTTCCCGTGGGCGGTCGTCTATGCCCGATCGGGCATGGCGGTGGTCCTGGAGATGGCCGTTTTCGTCGCCGTGCTGGCATTGGGCCTGCTCTACGCGTGGCGGAAGAACGCGTTGCGCTGGCTGTGACCGCGTCGCGCACCCCGCGCCCGGTCGGCTGAACGCCGAGTTACCGCGTGGTAATGAGCCGGACGGTTCCCGTGCCACGGGCCGGACAGCTCGGGTGGCAGGGTCGCGCTGGAGCGCCACTCGTGCCACGATCGTGGGCATGGGCAACCTGCTGCTGCTGATCGTCGTCGCGCTCACCGTGGGCGCCGTGGTGTTCGGGGTGATGACGCTGGTCACCGGGGGTGACCCGGGCCTCGCGCCGGCCGAGCCGGACGAGCGAGCCACTCCGTTGCCCGCCGACCGCCCGCTCGTCGAGGGCGACGTGTCCCGGGTGACGTTCGACCCGACCTGGCGCGGATACCGGATGGCGCAGGTCGATCAGACGCTGCGCCGGCTGGCGTACGACATCGGTTACAAGAGCGAGCTGATCCAGGTGCTCGAAGCCGAGGTCACCGCGCTGCGCGAGGGTCGCGTCGAGGACGCCGACACCCTCGCCCGCGCCCGTGCCAGCGCGCTGGGCGTGATCACCTCCGGTGCCGCGGCCGACGAGCCGGTGGACGCCGCCGACGAGACCCCCGCCGAGGACGCCGAAGCGGCCGACCCGGCCGTGATCGACGCCGAGGCCGGCGAGCAGCCGGTCGACGAGGCCGACCACGAGACCGACCCGGTGCCCGCCGAGGTGGACGAGGCGTCGGCCGGCGAGCCGGTCCGGCGGTGACGGCAGACGATCCCACCACCCCCGGCGCCGGAGAGGTCACCGCGACGATCATCGTGGCCGCGCCGGCCGAGCGGGTGTTCGCCGCGTTCATGGCGTGGGAGCGGCAGAGCGACTGGATCCCGCTGACCAAGGTGCGGGTGCTCGAGGGCGACGGCGGCGAGGGCACCGTGATCGAGGCGATCACCGTGGCCGGTCCGGCCGTGCTGCGCGACGAGATGCGGGTGGTCAAAGTGGACCCGCCCTACGAGGTGCGAGTCGTCCACCAGGGCAAGGTGCTGCGGGGCCCGGGTGTCATGCGGTGCACCCCGATGGGCGGCGACCGTACTCAGGTGGTCTGGCACGAGTGGTTCCACCTGCCCGGCGGCGTCGCGGGACGGCTGGCCTGGCCCCTGCTCTGGCCCGGGTCCAAGGTCAGCCTCAAACAGGCCCTGAAGCGCTTCGCGAAGCTGGTCGAAGCCGGCCGCCTGCCGTGAGTGAACGGTAAGCAGGGAAACCTTCTATCAGCGAAACCTTCTATCGTGAGCCGTCACGGTAGCCTTCAACCGTGGCTCCCACGACTTCCGAAGGGGACGCGATGAGTGCTGCCGTCGCCAAGCTCGCGCAGCTGCGCCCAGGCGTGCGCGGTTACACCGTCGCCGATCTGCACACCCTCCCGGAAGTCGGCCCGCGGTACGAGCTGCTCGACGGGAGCATCGTCATGTCCCCCTCCGCCACCAGCGCCCACAACATGATCGCGCGCTGGATCGCGCAACTGATCGAGGATGCCGACCCCGGCGACGGCTACGTGGTGAGCACCGACCAGTCCGTCGCCATCGATGATCACAACGAGCCCCGCCCGGACATCGTGGTGCTGCCCGCAGCCCACATCGACGATTCGCCGTTCCCGGTCGACGGGGTGCAGTTGGTGGTGGAGGTCGTGTCGCCGACGTCGGCGCTACGGGACACCGAGGTCAAGCGCGTGTTGTACGCGCGAGCCGGGGTCCCGTTCTACTGGGTGGTCGTGCCGGATCCCGACGCCGATGCCATCGCACTCGCGGAACTGGTGCTGGAGGGCGGCAAATACCGCTACGCGACGCATTACACGTCCGGGGTGTTCCGCACGGAGCAGCCCTGGCCGGTGGAGATCGACCTGCCGGCGCTGGCCGCGCGGACGGCGCGCTACCGCAGGCCGTCCGTCGGCACGTCCTGATCCGGCGTCATTCGACCCGGACGGCCCGCGAGGCGGGCGGTGCGGCGGCAGCCGCCGCTGCGGGGACCGGTCTCGGGGCGGGTGCCGCGCCGGGGGACCAGCCGGGCCCGCGGACCAGCGTCGGCAGCCAGTGCCAGACCGGGCGGGCACGTAGGTCGCGGAAGATCGCGGCGTACTCGTGGTAGGCCACCCGGAGCGGGTTGTAGGTCGTGATGTTCTTGGTGAGGCCGTAGATCGGGCGTTCGGTCTCGGGGGCGAACGAGCCGAACATCCGGTCCCAGATGATCAGGATGCCGCCGAAGTTGCGGTCGAGGTAGCCGCCCTGCGAGGCGTGGTGCACCCGGTGGTGCGACGGGGTGTTGAAGACGAACTCGTAGGGCCGCCACATCTTGTCGATGCGCTCGGTGTGGATCCAGAACTGGTAGAGCAGGTTGATGCCGCCGCAGAAGGCGGTGACGGCCGGGTTGACCCCGACCGCGGCCAGCGGCAGGTAGAACAGGAACCCGGTGAAGCCGGTCCACGACTGGCGCAGCGCGGTCGACAGGTTGAACGTCCGCGACGAGTGGTGCACCACGTGCGAGGCCCACAGCAGGCGGATCACGTGGTGGCCGCGGTGCGACCAGTAGTAGCAGAGGTCCTGCGCGATGAGGAACAGCGGCAGGGCCCACCAGTGGAAGTCGATCCGCAGCGGCGTCGCCAGGTAGATCGCGCTGGTCGCGACAGCCGTGCCGAGGCCCCAGAGCACGTCCCAGCCGAGGCTGCCCAGGCCCATGCTGATGTTCGTCGCGGTGTCCTTGCCGCCGTAGCCCACCTCGTCCTCGTCAGGATGGAACCAGTAGGACACCCGTTCGAGGACCATGAGCAGAATGAACAGCGGCACCGAGTACAGCACCACTGGTGGGAAGGCCGGGAGCTCCATGAGTTCCGAAGGCTATTCGCGTTCTAACAAGGGGGCAATAGGGTGAGCGACCTCATCGTCGGTGACGACGGGCTGGCCCGCTGCGCGTGGTCGGCCGGTGCGCCGGAGTACCGCGCCTACCACGACGAGGAGTGGGGCACGCCGCTGCGCGGCGACGACGCGTTGTTCGAGCGGGTGAGCCTGGAGGCGTTCCAGTCCGGACTGTCCTGGATCACGATCCTGCGCAAGCGGCCCGGGTTCCGGGCGGCGTTCGCCGGGTTCCACCTGGAGACCGTGGCCGCCTTCGGGCCCGCCGACGTCGAGCGGCTGCTGGCCGACGCCGGAATCGTGCGCAACCGGTCCAAGATCGAGGCCACGCTGCACAACGCCCGGGTCGCCCTGGAGCTGCCGGGCGGGCTGAGCGCGCTGCTGTGGTCGTACGCCCCGCCGCCCGGCCGCCGTCGTCCCGCCTCCCGTGCCGACGTGCCCGCCACCTCGGAGGCGTCCGTCGCGATGGCCAAGGCGCTCAAGAAGCGCGGGCTGCGTTTCGTCGGACCCACCACCGCGTACGCGCTCATGCAGGCCACCGGCATGGTCGACGATCACCTGGCAGGCTGCCACGTTGCCGTCCGGCCGCTGTGATGGGATGAGCGGGTGAGTAGGAAGTGGCTGGTCAGTGTGGCGTTGCCGATCGAGGCGGAGTCGGCGGAGGAGGCGGTCCGGGAGTACTGGCGCTACGTCAGCGAACTGGGCCCGGACGAGCTGCCCGCCTACGTGTCGCCGGCGGGGGACGAGCTGCAGATGACGGCGTACGTCACCGACGGCGTCGCCCCCCTCGATCCCGAAGAGGACTAGCGCCCCCCGAACACCGGCTTGCGCTTGTTCACGAAGGCGTCGGTGGACTCGCGGTGGTCGGCGGTGCCGCCGGACAGCCGCTGCGCGGCCAGCTCGACCAGCAGCGCGTCGGCCAGCGTGCCGGTCGCGCCGTGCAGCAGCTCGCGCTTGATCTGGCCGTACGCCACCGTCGGGCCGGCCGCCAGCCGGGCCGCCAGCTCCTGCGCCACCGGCAGCACCTGGTCGTCGTCGTCGGTCAGCCTGGTCAGCAGCCCCAGCCGGTGCGCCTCGTCCGCCTTCACGGGCTCGGCCAGCAGTAGCAGCTCGGCGGCCTTGGCCGCGCCGATCATGCGGGGCAGGGTCCAGGACACGGCGGTGTCGGCGGCCAGGCCCACCCGCGCGAAGGCCATCAGGTACGACGTCGACGGGCCGCCGATGCGCAGATCGCACAGGAAGGCCAGGCCCGCCCCTGCGCCCGCGGCCGGGCCGCGCACCGCCGCGACCACCGGCTTGGGCAGCTCGGCCAGCGCCAGCGCCATCGGGTTGTAGTGCTCCTCGACGGTGTCCAGCGGGGCCTTGTCGCCCATGGTGGCCATGTGCTCGCGCAGGTCCTGCCCGACGCAGAAAGCCCGGCCCGCCCCCGCGAGCACCACCGCGCGGCACGCCGGGTCGGCGGCCAGCTCCTCGAACGTCTCCCGCAGCGCGACCTTGAGCGCGACGTCGAGCGAGTTAAGGGAGTCGGGGCGGTTCATGGTGACGGTGACGACGCCCTCGGCGCGGTCGACGAGCAGCGGTGCGGACATCAGCTCTCCCTGAGGCAGTGGTCGACGAAACGGTCGGCGGCGGGCCGCAGCCGGGCGGCCTGCCGGTCGAAGAAGGCGGCCGCGGCGGTGCCGGGCCAGTCCGGCGGCAGCAGCGAGGCGGGCAGCTGCGGGTCGCGGAACAGGAACGCGCGCCAGGCGTGCACCAGGGCGCACCGGGCCGCGTACGCGGTGCGGTCGTCGGTCAGCCGGGTGATCGCGCCGACCACCGGCGTGAGCTGCGCCACGAACCCGGCGTACGAGGCGCCCACGGCCGGCACGTTCCACGCTCTCATGATCAGTTCTCGGGCGCCGGTATCCCCGCCGGTGTGGGCCGCGGAGAAGCGCTCGAAGCGCACCCCGGCGTCGGCCAGCAGCCCGTCGACCTCGCCTGCGGGCCGGGCGGCGAGCCAGACACCGGTCTCCAGCCGCCCGTAGCCGAGGAAGGTCAGCTCGGCGGCGAGCCGGTCGCGCTCGGTGCGAACATCCGGTGCGGAGATCACCAGAAGGTCGAAATGTCCGTCCCAGGAGCTGCGGCCGGTCCGGTAGATGCGGGCGGCGGCCTCGTCGAGGCGGCGAACGGCCCGCGGGGTCAGGTGGTAGCCGGGTCCGGCGGGCAGTCGTACCGGCGCGAGCCAGCCTTGTCGCACCATGCGGGACACCGCGGTACGTACCGCCGGTGCGGCGACACCCAGCGGCGCGAGCAGCCGGATGAGGGCCGCGATGGTGGCTCTGCCACCACGTTGCCGCAGGTGATCGCCGTAGAGGTCGAAGAGTGCGGAACGGGCCTGCATGAGGGGTGATTGTGACAGATGTGAACTGTGCTGGCGAGATGATGTCACACCGTGACCGGCCCGGTTTGGGCTTAGCGGAGTCCATCAGGGAAAATCATTGGTCGGCACCCGTTCGTGTGGCCCCACCCAACCACACGCCGGTGCCGGACGGCGTACGGGACGGCGCGTCGCGGCGAGGCTGCATCGGCAGCCGTCGCGAGGTTTCGTCGGCGGAGCAGGCGGGGAGACCCGCCAAGTCTTGCATTCAACCCGAGTGCAGGTCTGGCAAGTCTGAGGGGAGACACACATGGCGGCGATGAAGCCGCGGACGGGCGACGGTCCGCTGGAGGTCACCAAAGAGGGCCGGGGAATCGTCATGCGCGTGCCGCTGGAAGGCGGCGGGCGGCTTGTGGTGGAGATGACACCAGACGAGGCCACCGCTCTCGGCGAGGCCCTCAAACTGGCCGTCGGCTGACATCGGGACCGGCCGGGCCCCATCCCGGCCGTCCAACCCACCCCTCACCGGCTCACGTGGCGCGCTGACCGCGCGGCGCGGAGCCGCCTTCACCCCCATTGCACCCACCCCCTCCTGACCAGCGGGAACGTGCCCTGGATCCGGTATGCCGCGCGGACGGCACACCGTCGCCGGGCGCGCGCGCACCAGCACTCCGTCGCGGCCGGCGCCGGAGGCAGCGCGATATGGTCAGGCGGTCGGCGGCCGGTGGGGCGTCGGCGGCACAGCCAGTGAAGGGGCAGGGATGATCTCGATTCGACTGGACGGCGCGGCGGATCCCGCCGGAACCGTCGCGTGCCCGGTGGGCACCGCCGAGGGCGAGTCCACGGCGGGCACACCGCTCGCCGTGCTGCCCGCAGACGTCGCCGCCGAGGCGGACGCGTTCCTCGTCGCCACCGAGCACAAGGGCTCGGCGGGTGTCGTCCAGACGCTGCCGCGACCGCTGCGCGAGCCGTCGAAGGTGCTGCTGGTCGGGGTCGGCTCCGGTGACGAGGCGGGCTGGCGGGCGGCCGGCGCCGCGCTGGCGCGTGCCGCCGCCAAGGAGGCCGCGCTCACCGTGCTCGCTCCCGCCGACCTGACCGACGCCGCGTTGCGGGGCCTGGCCGAGGGCCTGTGGCTGGCGTCGTACCGGTTCCGCGTGGCCGAGGAGAAGCCCGAGGCCACGCCGAAGCTGGCCGAGGTCGTCATCGCCGTGGCGGGCAGCCCCGAGCGGGAGGCGGCGCTCGCGGCGACCCGCACCGTGGCCGGGCACACCCGCTTCGCCCGGGACCTCACCAACACCCCGTCGCTGACCAAGACGCCCGAGTGGTTCGTGCGCCAGGTGCGCGAGCGGGCCGGGGACGGCGTGACCGTCACCGTGCGCGAGCGCGAGCAACTGGAGGCCGAGGGCTTCGGCGGCATCCTCGCCGTCGGCGGCGGCTCCGTGCACGAGCCCCGCCTGCTGGAGCTGAGCTGGTCCCCCGAGGGGGCCACGAAGCACGTGGTGCTGGTCGGCAAGGGCAT
Source organism: Catellatospora vulcania (assembly GCF_009720385.1). Taxonomy (GTDB): domain Bacteria; phylum Actinomycetota; class Actinomycetes; order Mycobacteriales; family Micromonosporaceae; genus Catellatospora; species Catellatospora vulcania. The sequence continues at coordinate 64,010 of NZ_WARX01000014.1, forward strand.
CACGTACGACACCGGCGGCATCGACATCAAGCCCAACGACGCCATGCAGCTGATGCGCAAGGACATGGGCGGCGCGGCCGCGGTCGTCGGCGCGCTGCTCGCCGTCGCCGACCTGGGGCTGCCGGTGCGGGTCACCGCGCTCGCCCCGCTGGCCGAGAACATGGTCTCCGGCAGCGCCTGGCGCTCCGGCGACGTGGTCACCCACTACGGCGGGCTCACCTCGGAGGTGCGCAGCACCGACGCCGAGGGCCGGGTCGTGGTCGGCGACGCCATGGCGTACGCGGTGCGCAACCTCGCGCCCGACCTGCTGATCGACCTCGCCACGCTGACCGGCGCGTCGCGCATCGCGCTGGGCAAGAAGACCGCGGCCCTGTTCAGCGCCAACGAGGAGCTGATCGGCGGCTTCACCGCCGCGGGCGCCGCGGCCGGGGAGCCGGTGTGGCGGCTGCCGCTGGCCGAGGAGTACGCCGGGGACGTCGCCTCCGACATCGCCGACCTGGACAACGCCGCGGGCAACCCCGGCACCATCACCGCCGCGCTCTACCTGCGCGAGTTCGCGGGTCCGCTGCGCGACCGGTGGGTGCACATCGACATGTCCTCGCCGTCCTGGTCCGCCGCCCCCGACGGCGAGCTGACCAAGGGCGCGACCGGCTGGGGCGTACGCACCCTGGTCCGCTGGCTCTCGACGGTCTCCTGACCTTCCCGCGACAACTCTTAAAGACTTGCGGCCTCCGAGTGCTTCGGAGGCCGCAAGTCTTTAAGAGTTGTGAGGAGGGTCAGGCTTTGACGGCGGCGAGGAGGCCTTCGCCGAGGGGGAGCAGGGCGGGCTGCCAGAGGTCGCTGTCGCGGACGCCGTATGCCAGCTCGCGCACCGTGAAGACGTCGCGGCCGCTGGTCAGCACGCCGTGCAGGACGGCCACGCCGCCCGGCCGCAGCAGCCGCGCCGCGGCGTCCATGAACGCGGCGTACTCGGTCGGGTCGGCGTCGACGAAGATCAGGTCGTAGGCGCCGTCGGCGAGCCGGGGCAGCACCTCCAGGGCGCGGCCGGTGATGACCCGGGCCCGCGAGGCGGAAAAGCCGGCCTCCGTGAACAGCCGTCGCGCCATGCGCTGGTGCTCGGACTCCCGGTCGATCGTGGTCAGCACGCCGTCGGCCCGCATGCCGCGCAGCAGCCACAGGCCGCTGACCCCGGTGCCGGTGCCGATCTCGACGACCGCCTTGGCGGCGCAGGCCCCGGCCAGCATGCGCAGTGCGGCCCCGACGGCCGGCGCCACCGGCTGCAGGCCCACTTCGACAGCCAGCCCGCGAGCCGTCTGCGCGATCACGTCCTCGGGGACGAACGACGCGATGAAGTCGCCTGCGCTACCTGGCTGGCGATGCAGCGTCGTCATGGGGCACCTTCCGTGAACAGTGATTTTTCACGTTGAAACCATGCCATCCTGAAACCGGGAACGGGACGGAGGGCTGGTCAGTGACCGACGGCTGGGGTTATCGCCGGCCGGATGACGACGACTGGACGGCAACGCAGCAGACGCCGCCGGCCGTCGCACCGCCGGCGTCGTTTTGGTGGTCTGATGCGCTCAACGATCCGTGGCGCGATCCGCACTCGCCGGTGGCGCTCGTGCCACCCGCCGAGCGCGCGCACGCACCCGAGCCGGAGCCGTTGGCCGAGCCTGACCATACCCGACGGCGTACGTTGTGGACAGTCGCCGGAGCGGCCGTCCTGGCGGGCGTACTGGCCGGGGTGCTGGGCGGCGCGATGGGCGTGCGGTTCAGCGACGACCGCCAGACGGCGCGCTCGCTGCTCGGCCCGACCGCCACCCCGCCTTATCGCGCCCCTGAGACGCTGGCCGCCGTGGCCAGCCTGCTGCTGCCCAGCGTGGTCACCGTCCGGGTGCCGGTGGACGGCAGCGTCTCGCTCGGCTCGGGCTTCGTGGCCAGCGCCGACGGCCACATCATCACCAACGACCACGTGGTCTCCGGCAGCACCGGAGTGGTGAGCGTCATATTCGACGACGGCACCAGCTCCCCGGCGAAGGTGATCGGCAGCGATCCCGAGTCGGACGTCGCGGTGCTCCAGGTCAAGCGTGGCGAGCTGCACCCGGCGATGCTGGGCGACTCCGACGCGGTCGCCGTCGGCGACTCGGTGGTGGCGATCGGCTCACCGCTGGCGCTGCGCGGCACCGTGACCGCGGGCATCGTCAGCGCGCTGGACCGGCCCATCGCCACGGACTCCGACAACGGCACGACCAGGTATTACGCCGCGATCCAGACCGACGCCGCGGTCAACCACGGCAACTCGGGCGGCCCGCTGGTCGACGCCGCGGGCCAGGTGGTCGGGATCAACGCCGTGATCAAGTCGATGGCGAGCAGCGAAGAGTCGTCCGGCAACATCGGCCTGGCCTTCGCCATCCCGATCAACCACGCCCGCCGGGTCGCCGAGGAGATCATCACCGCGGGCCGGGCACACCGTACGGTGATCGGGGCCGAGGTCGAGGAGTCGTTCCGTGGACCGGCCGGCGGGGTACGCCTGGGCGAGGTCGTGGCCACCGGTCCGGCCGCCGAGGCCGGCATGCGCACCGGTGACGTGGTGACCAGCTTCGACCGCCGGCCGCTCAGCGAGCCTACGGACCTCATCGCACTTGTGCGGAAAACTGCACCGGGTGAGGTGGTCGAAGTGACCTACAAACGGGGTTCTACCAGCCACAACGCTGCCGTGACACTCGTCGCTGACGCTGACTGAGGGGTGGCCTGTCCGGCCTTCGCGCACGTACCCTTGCGACGGCGGACACACTCAGGAGGCAGCGGTGTTGGACAACCTGAACAGCTGGGAGTTCATCGGGCTCCTGCTGATCGCACTGTTGATCTTCGGCGAGCGGCTGCCCAAGGTGATCGGCGACGGCATGCGCATGCTGCGCGGCCTGCGCGCCATGGCCACCAACGCCACCGGTGACCTGAGCAAGGAGCTGGGCACCGACATCAAGCTCGAAGACCTCAACCCCAAGGCGTTCGTACGCAAGCACCTGCTCAGCGAGGAGGACGAAGCCGCCCTCCGCAAGCCGCTGACCGGCATCTACGACGACCTCCGGGGCGAGCTGAACAACGCCGGCAAGCTGGCCGCCGAGACCAAGGCGAACGTCAACGCCATGGCCACCGCCACCCCCTCGTCGTCGTCCTCGACTCCCGCCGCCCCGGCCCCGGCCCGCTTCGACGACGCCACCTGACCCACCCGGCCCGCGCCGGCCCCGCGCCCCTGCCCGCCGCGCCGCGCGCCCCCCACGTCCCGCGTGCACAACTCTTAAAGACTTGCGGCCTCAGAGTGCATCTGAGGCCGCAAGTCTTTAAGAGCTGTCGCAGCAGGGTGGGGTGGTCGCCCCTGGCCGGCCCGTCGGGGCGGAGGCCGTCCGGGTCAGCGCTTGGCGGGGGAGAGGCCCAGGGATTTGCCGACGAGGGACTCGCGGCGCTGGGCGAGGCGGTCGGCGATGGCGTTGAGGGCGGTTCCGGCGGGCGAGCCCGGCGTGGCCAGCACCGCCGGGGTGCCGTTGTCGCCGGCTTCCCGTACGCCGGTGTCCAGCGGGATCTGGCCCAGCAGCGGGACCGACGCGCCCGTGAGGCGGGTCAGCGAGTCGGCCACGGTCTGCCCGCCGCCCGCCCCGAAGACCTCCATGCGGGTGCCGTCGGGCAGCTCCAGCCAGGACATGTTCTCGATGACGCCGACCAGGCGCTGGTGGGTCTGCATGGAGATCGCGCCCGCGCGCTCGGCCACCTCGGCGGCCGCGGCCTGCGGGGTGGTGACGACCAGGATCTCGGCGGTCGGCAGCAGTTGGGCCAGCGAGATCGCGATGTCGCCGGTGCCCGGGGGCAGGTCGAGCAGCAGCACGTCCAGGTCGCCCCAGTACACGTCGGCGAGGAACTGCTGCAGGGCCCGGTGCAGCATCGGCCCGCGCCAGACGACGGCGGCGTTGCCGCTGGTGAACATGCCGATGGAGATGACCTTCACGCCGTGTGCCTGCGGCGGCATGATCATGTCTTCGACCTGGGTGGGGCGGCCTTCGACGCCGAGCATCCGGGGCACCGAGTGGCCGTAGATGTCCGCGTCGACCACGCCGACCGACAGGCCCCGGGCGGCCAGCGCCGCGGCCAGGTTGACGGTGACGCTGGACTTGCCGACGCCGCCCTTGCCGGAGGCGACGGCGTAGACGCGGGTGCGGCTGCCGGGCTGCGCGAACGGGATGACCGGCTCGGCCGCGGCGTTTCCGCGCAGCCGCTTCTGCAGGTCCTGGCGCTGGTCCGGGCTCATCACGCCGAAGTCGATCTCGACCGAGGTGACGCCCTCGACCGTGACGGCGGCGGCCGTGATGTCGGTGCGCAGGGTGTCCTTGAGCGGGCAACCGGCGACGGTGAGCAGGATGCGGACGTACGCCACACCCGCGTCGACCTTCACCGACTCGACCATGCCGAGTTCCGTGATGGGACGCTTGATCTCCGGGTCGTTCACGGAGGCGAGTGCGGCCAGGACTGCCTGGTCGTCGGCGTGCACAGCGGTGGACATGCGCCCATGCTACCCGCGGCATCGATCATGACCGGCCGACGCGTGGGCCGGGTGGCACGCGCAACATTCTCGCAACCCGTTGCCCGCGTTCGCCCGATCGTGGGACCATCGAAGGAGCTTGCCGCGCGTCATGCCCCTTGCGACGCGCGGCTCTTCTTTTCCTTGCGGTCGGCCTTCTCCTGGTGGTGCCGCCGGGCCGCTGCGTCGTCCAGCTCCTCGGCCAGTTTGGCCAGCTCGGAGCGGATGTAGTCACGGGTGGCCACCTCGTTGAGCGCCATCCGCAGCGACGCGATCTCCCGGGCCAGGTACTCCGTGTCGGCCTTCTGGGCCTGGGCGCGGCGGCGGTCCTCGTCGATGGTCAGCCGGTCGCGGTCGGCCTGGCGGTTCTGGGCGAGCAGAATCAGCGGGGCGGCGTACGACGCCTGGGTGCTGAAGAACAGGTTGAGCAGGATGAACGGGTACGGATCCCACTGCAGCCCGAAGACGCCGATCAGGTTGATCAGAATCCAGACGATCACGAAGACCGTCATGTAGACGAGGAACCGCGCGGTGCCCATGAAGCGGGCGAACTTCTCCGCGAAGTTGCCGAACGCGTCGGGGTCCCACCGGGGCAGCCGGATGGCGTGCGGTTCCCGGGGCTGGTCGAGGCGGTCGCTCATCGGACCTCCTCCGGGCCGGGCGCGGTCATGGGGTGCGGTCCGTGGCGCGCTCCTGCTCCCGCCAGTCCCGCGGCAGCAGGTGGTCGAGCACGTCGTCCACGGTCACCGCGCCGACCAGCCGGTCGTTGGAGTCCACCACCGCGATCGCGACCAGGTTGTAGGTCGCCATCCGCCGGGTGATGTCGGCCAGCGGCAGGCTCGGCGACAGCGGGGTGATGTCGCGCTCCAGCACTCCGCCGAGCAGGTCGCCGGGCGGCTCGCGCAGCAGCCGCTGGAAGTGCACCACGCCCAGGTACCGGCCGGTCGGCGTGTCGATCGGGGCGCGGCACACGAACACCTGCGCGGCCAGCGCCGGGGACAGGTTCTTCTCGCGGATGCGGGCCAGCGCGTCGGCGACGGTGGCGTCCGGGGTCAGGATCACCGGCTCGCTGGTCATCAGCGCGCCGGCGGTGTTCGGCCGGTACTGCATCAGGGCCCGCACCGGGGCCGACTCCTCCGGCTCCATCAGGTCCAGCAGCAGCGCCCGCTCGGTGGGCGGCAGCTCGGCCAGCAGGTCGGCGGCGTCGTCGGCGTCCATCTCCTCCAGCACGTCGGCGGCCCGCTCGCGGTCCAGCCGGGCCAGGATGTCGACCTGGGCGTGTTCGGGCAGCTCCTCCAGCACGTCGGCCAGCCGCTCGTCGTCCAGCGCCGCGGCGACCGCGTGGCGGCGCTGGTCGGGCAGGTCCTGCAGCGCGTTGGCGAGGTCGGCCGGGCGCATCTTCTCCAGCACCGACAGCAGCGAGGCGGTGCCCTGCAGCGCACCGGCGTCGACGAGGCCGGTCAGCTCGTGCCACTCGAACTGGTGCAGCTGGCCGCGCCGGCTCAGCCGACTGGTGATGTCGCGTACGGCGACGCGGCCGAGGTTCCACTGCCCGGCCCGGTCGGACTCCATGGCGACGTCGACCACGGTGGCGGGGGTGCCGTTCGGGGTGGTGATGCGCCGGTCCAGCAGGTCCGCGAGCACCATCAGCTCGGCCGGGCCCTTCTGGAAGCGGCGCAGGTTGATGGTGCCCGAGCCGAGCACCACGCTGTCGGCGTCGATGGAGGTGACCCGGGCGATCGGCAGGAAGATCTGCCGTCGCAGCGGCATCTCCGCGACCAGGCCGACGACCGACGGGGACCCGTCGGAGCGCAGCCGGGCGACGGCGTCACGCACCCGGCCCACCTGGTCGCCGTTCGGGTCGTAGACGGGCAGGCCTGCGAGCCGGGCGACGAAGACCCTGGTCAGCGTGGCCATATTCGCATGGTATGCGTATTTCTCACATGATTGGGAGTTATCGGCGTCGGACCCGGTGCAGGCGGAACGGCTTGCGGGTGGCGTTCGCCGCCGGGGTCGGCCGGGGCTCGGCCCGCCCCGAGTCCTCGCCCGCGGACGCCGGGTCGCCGGCCGGAACGAGCGCCACCAGGACACACTCCCGCCCCCAGCGCTCGGCGAGCGCCTCGGCAGTGCCGGGCGAGTTGAGCCGCTTGCCGGCCAGCGTCACCGCGACCGCGGTCCACTGCTCGCCACCAGGCTCAATCCGCTGCACCTGCGCCGGATAGGTCACCACCGCTCCGCCGTGATCCCCGCGCAGCGTCACCGTCGCCTCGGCGGCCTCGGCCAGCCCCGGCAGCGCCTGCTCGCCCGGCCCGACCACCACGTGCAGCCGCCCGTCCTGCGGCAGGCACCACACCGCGTACGCGGGCCCGCCCCCCACCGACACCCACGCCACAGCCGCCTTCTTAGCGGCCTCCTCCACCAACGGATGCGTCATACCGCCCATCCTCCCACCCAAAGGAAGGGCACCTTCACATCGCTATACGTAGAGCAAGGGCACCTTCTTAACGCCGCACCCACGGTGACCTGCCCACTTCCGGGCCACCGCGACAGGAGCCGAGCCGACACCCCACCAAGTGGGGCTTCGGTCGTGCAGTTTCGGGGAAACTGCGCTCCGGATTCCGCCGATGGCGGCACTTTCCCCGAAACTGCACGGGGTGTGTGGCGGGTCAGCGGCCGGTGGCGGGCAGGTCGACGTCCACCGGGTCGGGGGTGGGTAGGGCGGCGGGGCGGCGGGCACCGAGGATGACGGCGGCGACACCGGCCATGAGCAGGGCGATGCCGGGCCAGGCGGCGGCGGGCGGGGCCTGGCCCAGCCATACCCAGCCGAGCACGGCGGCACCGGGCACCTCCAGCAGGATCAGCACGCTGATCGTGGTGGCGGAGACCTTGTGCAGGGCGTAGTTGAACATCGAGTGCCCGAGCAGCTGCGCCCCGGCGGTCAGCGCGATGATGGCCAACCAGGTCCGGTCGTCGAAGCCGGTCATCTCCACGCCGAAGAGCAGGCACACGCCCAGCAGCAGCACGGCGCAGACGGAGTAGCAGAGCGTCGTGTACGTCGTGGTCGAGGTCCGGCTGCGCGCCTTCTCGCCGAAGGACGTGTAGATCGCCGCGAGCAGGCCGCCGGCGACGGCCAGCAGGTCGCCGACGACCGCCGTACCCCCGCGGGTGAAGTCGGCGCCGGTCGCGATCGCCGCGCCCACCACGGCGCTGCCGATGCCGATCCAGGTCCACCGGCCCAGCCGCCGCCCCTGCCAGAGCGCGATCAGCCCGGCCCAGACCGGCTGCGTGGCGACCAGCGCGGTGGCGGTGGCGACGGTGGTCATCTTGACGCTGGGCACCCAGGTGGCGAAGTGCCCGGCCAGCGCGAGCCCGGCCAGCACGCTCCACCGCCAGGCGTGGCCCTCGCGCAGCCCGCGCAGCTCGGCCCGGCGGCGGGTGAGGGTGACCGGGGCGAGCACGCCGACCGCGAGGGCGTTGCGCCAGAAGGCGATGGCCAGCGCGGGCGCGGCGGCGTACGCGATGAGCGGCCCGGACGACGACACGGCGACGATCGCGACCGTGATCGCGGCGATGGTGAGCGGGTCGAGCCGTGATCGCATGAAGCCCGATCCTGCCAGGCGCAGGTGAGCGGCCTGTCGGCGCGCTGACAAATACTAAATGCGTTCATCCGCACACTGTGCGCGATCATCCTATGTACTTCATGTGAGCGGCTGATTACTGTCGCACGAATGGATTCAGAACCTTCGTTATCCGGCGTAATGCCGCGCGCGATCCTGTTCGACTTCTACGGCACGCTGACCTCGGCGTGCACCCGCGGACCGGCCCACGAACTGGCCCCCCGGCTGCTCGGCTGCGAGCCCGCCGAGTACTTCGCGGTGCTCAACACCTCCTTCTACCCCCGCTGCCGCGGCGCGTACGGCGACGCCCTGGACACCATGCGCTGGGTCGCCGCCGAGCTGGGCGTACGCGTCACCCCCGCGCGGCTGCGCGCCGCCCAGGCGGCCCGGCTGACGGCCGTACGCGCCGACACGCACCTGCGGCCCGAGGCGGTGCCCACGCTGTGGCGGCTGCGCCGCGCGGGGGTACGCCTGGCCGTGGTCAGCGACTGCGCCTGGGAGCTGCCCGAGATCATGCGCTCGTTGCCGGTCTACCACCTGCTCGACGCGAAGATCTTCTCGGTGCAGGCCGGCTGCACCAAGCCGGACCCGCGGATCTACCTCGCCGCCTGCGAGCGGCTGAACGTCTCGCCCGAGGAGTGCGTCTTCGTCGGCGACGGCGGTTCCCGCGAGCTGACCGGCGCGCAGGCGCTCGGCATCCGCGCCATCCGGCTGGCCGCCCCGGACCTCGCCGACCACCTGCAGTTCGCCTCCGACGACGCTTTCACCGGCGAGTCCGCGCGCACCCTGCCCGACGCAGCCGCACTCGCAATGACCCCCCAGCCCGTGGGGGTATGACCCCACCCCCGACCCCGCCCACCCCCGACCCCGCCCACCCCCGAGCCCGCCCACCCCCGCGCCCGCCCACCCCCGAGCCCGCCCACCCCCGCGCCCGCCCACCCCCCGCGCCCGCCCGCCCACCCCCCGCGCCCGCCCACCACGAGGCTCGCCCACCACAAAGCAAGCCCGACCTGCCCCACCGCAGGTGGGCGCAGGTCGGGCGTTAAGAAGGGCACCTTCTGCAACGCATAGCGTTAAGAAGGTGCCCTTCCTTCGGGCTGGTCAGCCCTGGCGTACGGATTGGCCGCCGTCGATTACGAGCATCTGGCCGGTTATGTAGCCGGCGGCGGGGGAGCAGAGGAAGGCGATGGTGGCGGCGACCTCGTCGGGGGTGCCGGGGCGGCCCATCGGCGTGTCGTAGCCGAGCTTGAGCTCGGCCAGGGTGGACGCCGAGGTGTGGATGGTGCCGGGGGCGACCGCGTTGACGGTGATCCCGTCGGCGACCAGCTCCATCGCCAGCGCGCGGGTCAGGCCCAGCACGCCGGCCTTGGCGGCTGCGTAACCCGCCTCGGCGGGCAGCGCGTTCACCGGTCCGGCGGTGGCGGCGAGGTTGACGATGCGGCCCCAGCCACGCTCGGACATACCGCTCAGGAACGCCCGGCTGGACAGGAACGCCGTGGTCAGGTTCCGGTCGATCTCGGCTTTCCACTCCTCGAAGCTGAGCTGCGCCACCGGCCGGATCACCTCCGGGCTGGCCCGGCTGGTCAGGCCGGCGTTGTTGACCAGGATGTCGACGTCGCCCAGCTGCTCGGTGACCGCGTCGGCGAGCGCGCCGACCTCCGCCTCCAGGGTCAGGTCGGCGACGAAGCCGAGCACGCCCAGTTCGCCGGCGCGCTCGTGGATGCGCCGGGTGGTGGAGACGACGGCGACCTTCGCGCCGAGTGCGGCCAGCTGGCGAGCGGTGGCGAAGCCGATGCCGTGCGGGCTGCCGGCACCGGTGACGAGTGCGACCCGGCCGTCCAGCCGGAAGAGATCCATCCGCTCGTTCATGGCTTGATCCTGCCGGTTTGTCCGAGCTGACGCCAGTAGGAGGCACCGCTTACTCTGTCGGGACCCCTTCACCGGATGGAGCCAGGCCGATGACCGACCCCACCGCGCCGCCGCCTGCGAGCCCCGATCTCGGCAAGCCGCAGCCGGCGTTCCCGGAGCCGGTGCCGCTGACCTTCGGCTCGGCCGACCCCGTTCCGGCTGCTCCGGCACCCGTTTTCGGCAGCCCTGCCACGGATCCGGCCGCGTCGGGCAGCCCGGCCGCGAGCCCCGCCGCGGTGCCGGGGCACTGGCCCAATCCGTACCAGGCGGCCGGTCCCCACCCCGCGAGCGGTCACCCGACCGGCGGCTGGCCGCAGGCTGCCGGACAGCCGGCGCCGCCCGCAGGCCCGCCCGGTCAGCCGGGTCCTTACGGCGCCTACCCGCCGCCGGGCTACGGCCCGTACGGCCCGTACGGCTACGGCCACGTGCAGCGGCGCACCAACGGCATGGCCATCGGCGCGATGGTGACCGCGCTGGCCGGTGTGCTCCTGCTGTGCTTCTACGGCGTGCCCGCGCTCATCCTCGGCCCGCTCGGCGCGATCCTCGGGCACGTCGCCCGGCGCAAGATCCGCGAGAGCGGCGAGGACGGCGACGGCATGGCCCTGACCGGCATCATCGTCGGCTGGATCGCCACCGCGCTGGCGGTCCTCGTCATCGCCGGATTCGTGGCGCTGATCGTCTTCCTGCCGGACAGCCCGGCCGGGCACTACGAGCCGCCGGGGGCCTTCTGACCGGCTCCGCGGCCCATCGCGCATCCTTGACGTATGGCAGCACTCCCTGAAGCCCTGGCCGAGGTACGCGAACTCCTGCTGGCGCCGGACCTGATCCGGGCCACCGCGGGCGGGCAGCGGCGGGACGGGACACCGTCCGTGCAGCGGGCCACGCTGCGCCCGGTGACCCTGAAATCGGGCGACCGGGTGCAGTTGGTCACCGAGGACGGGCAGCGTCCGACCACGGTGAACCTCGCCCCCGGCGCGGAGCTGGCGGGCCGGGTGGACGAGCTGCTGGCCGAGCCGTTCGGCAGCTGGACCGTGGAGACCGGGCACGGCACGCTGCGCCTGCAGACCACGAAGAAGGGGGCGGTGCTGCACCGCTCCGCGGCTCCGGCGGCCGCGCCCGCCGTCACCGCGCACGACCGGTCGCGGGAGCACCTGATCGACCCCGGCGATCCGCTGTACGCCGTGATCGGGGGCGACGCGGCCAAGCGCCGGCAGGTCGACGCGTTCCTGCGGGCGCTGGACGCGACCCTGCCGGACCCGGCGCAGCTGCCGAGCCCGCTGCACGTGGTCGACCTGGGCTGCGGCAACGCGTATCTGACCTTCGCCGCGTACCGCCACCTGTCCGGGCTCGGCGTGGACGTGCGGCTGGTCGGCGTGGACGTGCGCGACGACCAGCGCGAGCGCAACACCGCGATCGCCCGCAAGCTGGGCTGGGAGGATCACGTCAGCTTCGTCGCGGGCACCATCGCCGACGCGCCGGTGCGGCAGGCCGACGTGGTGCTGGCGCTGCACGCCTGCGACACGGCCACCGACGACGCGCTGGCCCGCGCGCTGTCCTGGGACGCGCGCTGGATCCTGGCCGCGCCCTGCTGCCACAAGGACCTGTCCCGGCAGCTGCGGCGGCGGCCGCCGGAGGGGGCTGCGGCGCTGCTCACCGAGCACGGCATCCTGCGCGAGCGGTTCGCGGACGTGCTCACCGACACGGTGCGCGCGGCACTGCTGCGCCGGCAGGGGTACGCGGTGGAGGTGGTCGAGTTCATCGACTCGGCGCACACCCCGCGCAACGCGATGATCCGCGCCCACCGCACCGGCCGCCCGCCGTCGCCCCAGGCGGCCGCGGAACTGGCGGCCCTGCTTGCCGAGTGGCAGGTCCAGCCCCACCTCGCGAGCCTGCTGGCCGACGTCCCGCCCGCCTGACCCGACCCCGTCGCCCGACTCCGCGGGTCCGCGCCCCGGTGGTCCGGGCCCATGGTCAAGATCGTTCGATTTGCCAGGCAGATGGGTGTGAGCGGGTTCAAGATACGCACAGGTGCCAGGCAAGTCGGACGGTCAACCCCGCGGGTCAGGGGGTGAGGGCTTTGGCGAGTTCGATGGCGGTGTCGGCGAGCAGCGTGTCCGGCGGCATGGGCGCGCCGGCCAGCGCGGCGACGAAGGTGGCGAACCCGGGCAGCGGGTAGCCGTCCTCGTCGGCGATCGCCGGATCGTGCTTGGCCAGCGAGGCGCGGGTGCGGCCCCAGGCGTCGAGCAGTTCGCGCTGCGACGGCACGCCGAAGCCGTGACCGACCGGCGCGCTGTGGCGCAGCTTCACCACCGCCGACTCGTTGAGCGTCCCGGCCAGCAGACAGCCGTGCGTGACGAGCTCCGCCTGCCGCGCGTCGAGCCGGCGGTAGACGCTGCACCGCCGGTGGCAGGTGGTCGCGCAGACGCAGAGCGCGTGCGAGGTGTTCGAGTGCTGGCGGTCCAGGTAGGTCCGCCAGCCGGCGTTGTTCTCGTGCGCCACGGTCAGGGTGCGCCGCGCGGCCGACTTCTCCGGTTTGGTGTGCGGGCAGTCCCGGTCCTCGAAGTCGCCCCAGGCGCTGCCGTCGCCGCCCACCGCCGCGGGCATGCGCACCGGGTCGGCGGCGTGCCCGAGCACCCGCTCCCAGACCAGCAGCGGCCCGTACTCGCTGGCGATGTGCACCGCGGCGACCACCGCCGTGGTCTCGCCGCGCCGGTAGCGCGCGTCGATGACCTCCAGCAGCAGCCGGAACGTGGGCCGCATGCTGCCCAGCGCGCCGCGGTGCACCTCCTTGGGCGCCTGCGGCATCCGGCATGCGAGTGCCCGTTCCCGCAGGTGCTCGGGTATGTGGTCGCCGTGCACCTGGTCGGCGACGGCATGCTCGGTGTTGGCCTCCGCGGCGGCGTTCAGCTCACCGAAGTCCTCGGCGTCGAGGTCGAGCAGCCGCTGCCCGAACGCGCACAGCTGCTGCACGTGGGCGACCGACTCGGTGGACAGCGCCCCGCCGCCGGCGCGCGGCAGCACACCGGAGTCCGGGGCGACCAGAGCGGCCACCTCCGCGAAGGCGTACCGCCTGGTCAGCGCGATGAGAACGTCGTGTGCCGTCTCCACACCGGCCAGTGTTCCACGCCCGCGCTCACCGGGCAGGCACCCCGAGCAGGGCGCACGCCTCACGGTAGAGCCGGGTCACCTCGACGCGCACCTGGGCGCGCTCGGTCAGCTGCTCGGCGAAGGGCACCCGGATCGGCGTCTCGACACCGTTGATCACGGCGTTGAACTCGATGCCGCGGTTGTCCATGCCCGACATCAGCGCCGCGGTGGCGTCCGGGCGGGCCGGCTCGGGGAGCGCGGCCTGGCAGATCAGCAGCGAGTCGGCCGGGTGGTCCTCGTTCATGTGCCGCATGATCTGGGCGATCACCTCCGGCGGGAACGGGTTCGGGTGCACCCGGCCCAGGTCGGCCAGCAGGTCGGTGTTCAGCCGGTACGCGAGCTTCACCTCGTCGATGATGCGGTCCTGTTCGGCGGCGCCCCACGGCGCGGCGTCGAGCCGGGCGCGGTAGGCCTCCTTGAACGCGGTGAGGTCGGTGATGCCGTCGAAGGCGTAGAAACGCAGCCCGTCGCCGCCCAGGGTGAGCCCGTAGGAGCGGGCCAGGGCACGGGCCACGTACTGCCCGCCGGACAGGTCGCCCAGGTAGCGGTTGTAGTGGTGGGCGACGTAGCCGCCGGGCCAGGTGAAGGCGACTTCGCGCAGGCGGGCGGTGTACTCGGCGGTGGTCGCGACGGGGATGAGCGCGTCGCGCCAGTCGGCCCCGAGCAGGAAGGCGAGGTCCTCGGCGAGCGCGGGCAGGCGGGTGAGCGCGTCGGCGTGGAAGCCGGCCGCGACCGGTTCCCCGCTCCAGTGCGCGGCGGCCTCCTCCAGCACCTGGTAGACGAGGTAGTGCTGCGCGGTCAGCGCAGCGTGGGCGGCGACGGTGAGCCGCCCCCGGGTCAGGTCGTCCAGGAACGTCGTCTGCTCGGCCGAGCTGTGGTCGGACCAGGTGGCGGCGCGCAGGCGGGTGGAGAAGGGCTCACTCATGCGCAGCACCGTACGCGAGTAAGGACACCCTAACCTCAAACTTTCGTTTGATCCTGGCCTGCGAAAAGATTCCGGCCTGCGAAAAAGGGACGCCCCTACGCTGTTTCTACAGCGTGGGGGCGTCCCTTTTGACGTGAACGTCAGCTCTCGACCGAGGTCTCCAGCGCGCCTTCGGCCGGTCCGCCCGAGCCGGAGCGGCGACGGCGGCGGCGCGAACGCGAGCGCGAAGCGCCTGCCTCGCCCGCGGCGGGCTCCGCCGGGCCGTCCGGGCCGTCCGGGGGAGCGGCGAACAGCGGTGCAAGCCCGCCCTCGTGCGTCACCGACGCGGCGACGGCGGTCCCGGTCCCGGCACCCCTGCCGCGGCGACGGCGGCGGCCACGGGCGGCCTCGCCCTCGGCATCGGTGTCGGTGCCGGCGGGCGTGTCCTGCGGGCCGGCCTCGGCCACAGGCGCGGCCTCGTCGTCGCCGTCCAGACGACGGCGGCGGCGCGGCGCGCGCTCGCGCGGCGGGGCGGCCTGCTCGGCCGCCGGGCCGCGCTTGCCGCGTTCGCCGCGGTCGCGGCTGCCGCGGGAACGGCCGCCCAGATCCTCCTCGACCTCGGCGGACAGGCCGGCCCGAGAGCGCTGGGCGCTGGGCAGCGTGCCGCTGATGTCGGTGGGGATGTCCAGGTCGGTGTAGACCCAGGGCGAGGTGTGGTACGTCTCCGGCGGGCCGTCCGGGCCGGTCAGCTCCAGGCCGAGCGTCTTGTCGACGATCCGCCAGCGGGGCATGTCCTCCCAGTCGACGAAGGTCACCGCGACACCGGTGGCCCCGGCGCGGCCGGTGCGGCCGATGCGGTGCACGTAGGTCTCCGCGTCGTCCGGGCAGTCGTAGTTGATGACGTGCGTGACGCCGGAGACGTCGAGGCCGCGGGCGGCCACGTCGGTGGCGACGAGCACGTCGACCTTGCCGGCCCGGAACGCGCGCAGGGCCCGCTCACGGGCGCCCTGGCCCAGGTCGCCGTGGACCGCGGCCGCCGCGAAACCGCGGAAGTCGAGGTCCTCGCTGACCCGGTCGGCGTTGCGCTTGGTCCGGGTGAAGATCATGGTGAGGCCGCGGCCCTGCGCCTGCAGGATGCGGGCCAGCAGCTCCAGCTTATTCAGCTGGTGCGTGCGGTACACGACCTGCTTGGTCTGCGGGCTGACACCCGGCTCGGTGGTGTGCCCGGCGTGCACCGTCACCGGCGTGCGCAGGAACTTGCGCGACAGGGTGACGATGGGGTCCGGCATGGTCGCCGAGAACAGCATGGTCTGCCGGTCGGTCGGCAGCATCTTGAGGATCTTCTCGACGTCGTCGAGGAAGCCCAGGTCGAGCATGCGGTCGGCCTCGTCGAGCACGAGCGCCTTGACCTGGTCGAGCTTGAGGTGCTTCTGCTTGCACAGGTCGAGCAGGCGGCCGGGCGTGCTGACCACGATCTCGACACCGGCCTTGAGCGCCTCCACCTGCGGCTCGTACGCGACGCCGCCGTACAGCGCCAGGACCCGCACGCCGCGGGACTTGCCGGCCCCGGCGAGGTCCTTGGCCACCTGCAGGCCCAGCTCACGGGTCGGCACGACGACGAGGGACTGCGGCTGGCCGCTGGACTCGCCCTCGCCCGGGGCGATCGCGTGGTCGATCAGCGGGATACCGAAGCCGAAGGTCTTGCCGGTGCCGGTGGGCGCCTGGCCGATCATGTCGCCGCCGCGCAGCGCGATCGGCAGCGCGTACTCCTGGATGGCGAAGGCGCGCTCGATGCCCATCGCGGCGAGTGCGGCCACGGTCTCCGGGCGCACGCCGAGCTCGGAGAACTTCGGCGCGAGGGTGACGATCTTGGGAGTGGCCTCGGTGGTGCTTTCGATGTTTTCGGTCATCAGGTTCTGGGGTGCCCTCTCAGTGATCCGCGTACGGCGGACCCTGCGGGCTGCCCAGCGGATGTCGGTACGCCCGGTTCATCGAAGGGCGTATATGTAGTCTCGAGCGCGGGGCGCGGCGATGAAGGATGTGGATCCCATCGCGCGGCGCGATCGTTGGGGACCGCGGCGCCGCACACGCGACGACATGGGCATCGGGCCCATGTCAACTCAGCCATCGTACGGCCCGGTGGCCGTCTGGTCACCTGGTGTGTGTCGAATTCCCGGTTCTTAGTGGGATTTCCCACGCAAAACGGTCAATTGTTGAGGCCGACCGCCGTCATCCGGGCGGTGTGTGCGGTCGTCAGCCGCCGGAACAGCACATCGACGGACCCGCCGTCGCCCACGCCCGCCAGCACCAGCGCCGCCAGCGGGGTGCGCTCCTGTGCCACCAGTTGCGCCTGTGACAGGGCCTCGCCGGTGAGCCGCCGCGCCCACATCGACAGCCGGTTGGCGACCTTCGGGTCGGCCGCGATCGCCGCGCGGATCTCGCCGGCCGCGAAGTCCGCGTAACTGTCGTCGTGCAGCACGTCCAGCACCAGCGCCCGGTCGGTGTCGGCCAGCACGCCCGCGGGCAGCACCTGCGCCACCTCGCGGAAGAAGTCGTCGGAGATGCCCTCGCCGACGTAGGCCTTGGTCAGCGCCTCCAGCCAGTCGCCCGGCTCGGTGTTGTCGTGGTACGCGCGCAGCGCCGTCACGAACGGCAGCATCGCCTGCTCGGGGTCCGCGCCCAGCGCGGTGAGCCGGTTGGCCAGCCGCCGGTAGTTGGCCATCTCCCACGCCGCCATCTCGGCCAGCCGGGCCTGCCGGCCGAGGTCCGGGGCGAGCCGGGAATCGGCTGCCATGCGGTCGAAGGCCAGCAGCTCGCCGTAGGCGAGCATGCCCAGTAGATCGATCACTCCGGCGTCAGCGGACACGCCCGCAGACTACCGGCCCGACACACCCTCGGCATCCGCCGGAAACGGCGGAACGGCACGGCGCAGGTTGCGCCGTGCCGTTCACCTGCAGTTATGTGCTGCGGCCGCGTCAGCGGGCCGAGAAGCCGACACTCCGCGTCGACGCCTCGGCGATCTCCACATATGCCAGCTTGTCCAGCGGGACGATGACCCGCCGGCCCTTCTCGTCTACCAGCGTCAGCAGCTGGGCCTTCGACGCAAGCGCGTCGGCGACCATCTGCTCGACCTCAGCGGGCGTCTGCGTGCTGTCCACCACCAACTCGCGGGGGGCGAACTGCACACCGATCTTGACCTCCACACAACCTCCTCGGCTCGTCAGCGAGATTACCCCGCTGTCGCGTCCGGACGGCGCGCAAGCGCGCAACCGTGTCAGTGATCAGTTCCGCTGAGCGGGAAGCTGCTGATGCCGCGCCAGGAGAGAGTGGTGATGAGCTGTTCGGCCTCGTCCTGTGCGATGACCCGGCCGCCGGCCAGCCACCAGCGGGCCGAGACCTGCGCCGCGCCGCACAGGCCGGCCGCCAGCACCTCGGCGCGGGCCCGGCTGACGCCGGTGTCGGACATGATGGTCTCGGTGATGGCCTCGACGGACAGGCGCTCCATCCGGTCCACCCGCTCCGCGACCGCCGGGTCGTTGCGCAGGTCGGACTCGAACACCAGTCGGTAGGCCTCGCTCTCGTGCGAGACGAAGTCGAAGTAGGCCCGCATCGCGCCGCGGACCCGCTCCTTGTTGTCCGGGGTCGCCGCCATGGCGGAGCGGATGCGCTCGGCGAACGCGTCGCAGTGCGTGTCGAGAAGTGCCAGGTAGAGCTCGAGTTTGCCGGGGAAGTGCTGGTAGAGCACCGGCTTCGACACGCCCGCCCGTTCGGCGATGTCATCCATCGCTGCGGAGTGGTAACCCTGGGCGACGAAGACGTCCTGAGCAGCGGCGAGCAGCTGCTTGCGTCGTGCCGACCGGGGCAGCCGGGTCGGCCGGCCCGTGGCTGGCAAGCCGGTCGGGTTGGCGCCACTGGTGGCCGCGGTCATCGAATCTCCCTCACCCTGCAGACGTATCCTTTGACGGATCTTGCAAACTGGCCCGTCGTTGCAACTTATCGTCATTCGCCGTTCACGGTAGCCTCAGCGTGGGCGACGGAGGAGCGCACGGTGGACGTAACAGGGCAGACCGGAAACACAGCGGGAGCTGACGACCCCGCCAACGGGTCAGCCGGCGGAGTCGGACACCCGACGGCTAACGGGCATAAGCCCGCGAGCTGGGCGGATTCCGACCGTTCGGATGCATGGTCGAGTGCGGGCGCAGCGTTGGAGCCCGGATTCGAACCGTTGACGCCGTGGCACGCCACGGTAGCCGACCGCCGGGGGATAGACGCGCTCACGGGCGCCGACCCGGTCACCACCACGCTGGTACGCACGTCGGACACCGCCCCGTCCACGCGCAACGGCCACCACCGCCCCTTCGAGCGTCCCCTGCCGGAACTCTCCTCCCCCGGCGAGGACCCGTATGCCGACGAGTTCGCCCAGACCTCGGCCGAGTTCGCCCGCCACGCCGCGTTCGACGAGCCCACCCCGGTCAACGGCTCGCCGGTGCTCGGCAACGACGACACCGGCCGCATCCCCGTGTTCACGCCGTACCACCCCGGCCCCGTGGCCGCGGTCGCGCCACCGGAGGTGATCCCGATCCCGGTCATGCCGCCGCTGCCCGCCGGGGCCAATCCCGCGCTGACCATGCCCACCGGCGGTTATCCGGTGCCGCCGCCGGGCCTGCGGCCCTCGCTGCCCGCCGAGCTCTCGGGTCCGGTGCCCGCCGCGCCGCCCGCGGACGCCCCCCTGGCCGCGATGGCCGAGGCCGCCACCCGTGCCGTGCCGCCCGGCGCGCCCGCTGCCCCCGAGCGGCGCTCGCCCGGCGCGGACGCCCTCGACGACGGCATCGAGGACCTCGACGACATCGACGACGAGGCGAGGCAGGACGAGGCGGAGCGGATGTCGCTCGGCGCGCGCTTCGGCATGGCCTTCCCCGAGTCGCCGCCGCCGGGACGATCGGCTGCCAACGGCCGGCCCGGCGTGCCGTCGCAGGAACCTGGCCGCGCCGATGCTGCGGAGACCGGTCCCGCGGACCGGTGGAAACCGGGGCAGAACGTGGCGCGCTCCGGCGACGCCGCCGAACGGAGCCGGACGGGCGAGTTCCCGGTGCTGCCGGATCCGGCCGCCGCGGCCGCCGCACGGCTCGACGCGGCCCGCGAGGGCTACGCCGCCGCCCAGCTCGGCATGGCCCGCCAGGCAGCCCGCGCCGCGCAGCTCGGCACGTCCCGCGAGGACCACATCGGCGCGCTGGCCGCGACCGGACCGGGCTCCTCGGCGCTGCGCGACGCCGCGGCGATCCGCGACGCAGGCGCTCCGCGCGACGATGCCGGCGCGGGCCGCGACCACGCCGACATCCACGGCGCCGGCAATGCTCGTGCTGTGGGCGCCGGCACCAGCCGGGGCGAGCGAGGCGGTGTGCCGCAGGCCGCGGGCGCCCCGGGCCAGGATCATGGCCGCCCCGGAGAACGGGAACGCGACGACAACGCCCCGCCGGCCGCCGGCCCTCCGGGCCAGCCGTCCTTCGTCTCGCAGCCGCGGCCCTACCTGCCGCCCTCACCGCAGCCGCACATCCCGCAGCCCGCGGGCGCGGTTTCGCCGCCGCACCAGCCGCCGGCCGCGCAGCCTGCCGCCGCGGCGGCCCAGCTGCCTCCGTCCCAGCAGCCGACCGTGCCCGACGCCCGCCGCGCCGAGCCCGAACCGGCAGGGGATCCGGGCGGCGCGGAGCACCTGCCGCAGCGGGTTCCCGCGGTGCCCGACGTGCCGCCCGCCATCCACCCGGTCGTCGAGGCGGAGCCGGTCGTCGCGGCGACGCCGCAGCTCGACCGCATAGCCTCCCACCTGCGTCGCAGTGACGACGTGGGCACCGACGAGCGGCCCGACGGGTTCGACGTCGACGCGGTGCTGCGCGCCGTGCGCGGCGTCGCCGGGGTACGCGACGCGGCCCTGCGGACCACCGCCACCGGTGCCCACCACCTGCGGCTCGACCTCGCCGAGGGGGCCGACCCCGCGGCGATCAGCCGGATGGTCGCCCGCATGCTGCAGGAGCAGATGGGCATCGACGCCGCACCGGCCGGTCCGCTGGTCCCCAAGCCCGCGCCCGCCTCAGACGCCGCGCCGCCGACGGCCACGCTGCCCGCACCCCGCTCGGGTGCGGGGGCGGCCCCGCCGCCGGGGCTGACCGGGCTGCACCCGGATCCGCTGTCGGACCAGTCGCCGCGCGAGCCGCGCCGCCGCCATCCGGTGAGCGTGCCCCGCCGGGCGCCCGGCGAGTTGCGCGACCGGGTCGCCGCGCTGCGTTCGGGGCCGGTGAACAGCGAGCCGGAGCTGCCCGCCACGGCCTCGCCGCCGCCACTGCCGAACGACCGCGACCAGGGCCCCCGCGCGATCATCGAGCACGTGCAGACCAGCACGTTCGGCCTGGACGCGACGGTGGAGGTGCGCCTGAACACCGGCGACCGGCAGGCCGTCGGGGTGGCCAGCGGGCCGGCCGTCGACGCGTACGTGCTGCGCCTGTGCGCCGCCGCGACCGCGGTGGCCATCGACGACCTGCTGCGCGAGGGCACCACGACCGGGGAGTCCGGCCGGTGTTTCGTGGAGCAGGCGACCATCGTCCCGATGGGCAGCTGTGAGGTCGCCGTGGTGGTGGTGCTGCTGGTCTGCGGTGGTTGGGTCGAGCAGCTCGCCGGGTCGGCGCTGGTCTCCGGGGACCCCCGCCGGGCGGTGGTCCGAGCCACGCTCAGCGCGGTGAACAGGCGGCTAGCGGCGCTGTTGCCGTAGGGATGTGGCAGGCTGTGTCGATGCGCACCGCCCTTGCACCGCCCCCGAGGACCGAACGGGAAGCTCCTTCCCGGTCCTCGCGAGTGGAGTCCGGGAGGCTCGCCAGGGCCCGTGCCCGGCAGCGCCGCCGCCGCGCGACGGCGGTGTGCGTGCTGCTCGGCGCGGCCCTGCTGGTGGGCGTGGACCTGCTGCGCGGCGCGCCCGATCCCGGGCCCACCCGGCAGGTGGCGTCGACGCCCGCCGTGACCGAGAACCCTGAGCCGACCGCCGAGCCGTCGCCGTCGGCCGCGCAGCCCTCGCCGAGCGCGCAGCCCGAGACGGTCTACCAGATGGACGGCGAGTTCCCCCCGTCCGGCCCGGGGACCTGGACGTACGCGAAGAGCCAGGGCAAGGTGCTGGGCACCGCGGGCAGCATCAAACGGTTCCGGGTCGCGGTGGAGAAGAACGTCGCCGACACCGAGATCGACGTGTTCACCGACCTGGTGGACGAGACGCTGGGCGATGCGCGCAGCTGGATCGCGGGTAAGCAGTACCGGCTGCAGCGAGTGCCGACCGGTTCGTCGTACCAGTTCACGATCTATCTGGCGACCGGGGAGACGACCCGCAAGCTGTGCGGCGCGGGCGGCATGGACACCCGGCTCGACGGCGTGTCGTACACCTCGTGCCGCCTGCCCGGGCGGGTCGTCATCAACCTCAACCGCTGGCGGTTGTCGGTGCCCGACTACGTCAACGGCAAGATCGACCTGTACTCCTACCGGCAGTACGTGATCAACCACGAGGTAGGCCACGAACTCGGCCGCTTCCACGAGGGCTGCCCGGGCAAGGGCAAGCCCGCCCCGGTGATGCAGCAGCAGACGTACGGCCTCAAGGGCTGCACCGCCAACGCCTGGCCGTACATCGACGGCAAGCGCTACACCGGGCCTCCGGTGGCCTGATGAACGACGAACTTGAGCTCTTCGAGCAGCCGGCGGCGGACCCGCGCCGGCCGGCGGACGAGGCGACCGGATTCCGGGCCCGCCGCCGCGCCGTGATCCAGGCCCGGCGCCGCCGGAACGGCTTCATCCTCGCCGGTGTGCTCGGCCTCATCGTGGTGCTGACCGGGATCGATCTCGCCCGCGGCGACGACGGCCTGCTGTTCGGCGGGTCCGCCGCACCGGTCGCCGGATCACCCGATCCCGCGGGTTCGGGCAGCCCGTCCGCGGAGCCCGCCGCGTCGGGGCAGCCCCGCGAGGAGAGCACGCCGGTGCCGTCCGGCAGCGGTACGTTCGGCTACGCGACGGGCACCGGCAAGGTGCTGGGGACCGCGGGCACCGTACGCAAGTTCCGGGTGGCCGTGGAGAAGGGCGCCGACACCGACGTCAAGGCGTTCGCGACCGACGTCGAGCGGATCCTCGCCGACCCGCGCGGCTGGACCGGCGGCGGCAAGCACCGCTTCCAGCGGGTGGCGGAGAAGGCCGCCAACGAGTTCACCGTGTACCTGGCCTCGGCCGGCACCACGCAGAAGCTCTGCGCCGCGGGCGGCCTGCACACCGAGGGCTTCACCTCCTGCCGGCTGCCCGGACAGCTCATCCTCAACCTCGATCGCTGGCTGAACGCGGTCCCCGGCTACGGCGCACCGCTGCCCGACTACCAGGCCTTCGCGCTCAACCACGAACTCGGCCACCAGCTCGGCTACGGCCACGAGGCCTGCCCCGCCCCCGGCCAACCCGCCCCCGTCATGCAGCAACAGTCCACCGGCCTCAAAACCTGCACCCCCAACCCCTGGCCCCACCCCGCCGCCCCCACCGACCCCGCCCTCTACCGCGGCCCGGCCATCCCCTGACCGGGCGTCGGGCCTCCGGCCCGAGCCGTTGATCATGAACTTATGGCACGGTTCGGCGGCGTGTCGCGGGAATAAGTTCATGATCAAAAGAAGGCTGATCAGGGCGTGATGCAACTCGCATCCCAGCGGGTTGGAGATCATGGCATTCCCTACCGCGGCGCGCGAGAATGTGCCTATGTCGTTGCCGCCACTTGTGGAGCCTGCCGAGTCGCTCTCGGTGGACGAGATCCGCCGCTACAGCCGCCACCTGATCATCCCCGACGTCGGGGTCGAGGGTCAGAAGCGGCTCAAGAACGCCAAGGTGCTGTGCGTCGGCGCCGGAGGGCTCGGTTCGCCCGCGCTGATGTACCTGGCTGCGGCCGGCGTCGGCACGCTGGGCATCGTCGAGTTCGACACCGTCGACGAGTCGAACCTGCAGCGCCAGATCATTCACGGCCAGTCGGACATCGGCCGGCCCAAGGCGGAGTCCGCCGCCAACAGCGTTCGGGAGATCAACCCGTACGTCAACGTGGTCATCCACAACACCGCGATCGACCGCGACAACGTCTTCGAGATCTTCGGGCAGTACGACCTGATCGTCGACGGCACCGACAACTTCGCCACCCGTTACCTGGTGAACGACGCTGCGGTGCTGCTCGGCAAGCCGTACGTCTGGGGCTCGATCTACCGCTTCGACGGGCAGGCCAGCGTGTTCTGGGCCGAGCACGGCCCCTGCTACCGCTGCCTCTACCCGGAGCCGCCGCCGCCCGGCATGGTCCCGTCGTGCGCCGAGGGCGGCGTGCTGGGCGTGCTGTGCGCCAGCATCGGCTCGATCCAGGTGACCGAGGCGATCAAGCTGCTGGCGGGCATCGGCGAGCCGCTGGTCGGGTCGCTGATGGTGTACGACGCGCTGGAGATGTCGTACCGCAAGATCCGCGTGCGCAAGGACCCGTCCTGCGTGCTGTGCGGCGAGAACCCGAGCATCACCGAGCTGGTCGAGGACTACGAGGCCTTCTGCGGCGCGGTCTCCGTCGAGGCGCAGGAGGCGGTCGTCGACTCGACCATCACCGCCCGCGAGCTCAAGGAGATGCAGGACGCCGACAAGGACTTCCTGCTCGTCGACGTGCGCGAGCCGGCCGAGTTCGAGATCGTCCGCATCCCGGGCAGCGTGCTGATCCCCAAGGGCGAGATCCTGTCCGGCGAGGCGCTGGCCAAGCTGCCGCAGGACAAGCAGATCGTGCTGCACTGCAAGTCGGGCGTACGGTCCGCCGAGGCGCTCGCCGCGCTGAAGGCGGCGGGGTTCAAGGACGCGGTCCACGTCCAGGGCGGCGTGCTCGCCTGGGTCAAGACCGTCGATCCGTCCCTGCCCAGCTACTGAGGTTCACCCCGCTACTGAGGTTCACCCCGCTACTGAGGTTCACCCCGCTACTGAGTTCACCCCGGACCACCCGGTCCGCACGGCGGAGGCCGGCGACAGCATCTGTCGCCGGCCTCCGCCGTCTCCGGACCCGGGCGGTGTGGCTGTCGGGTTTCCGGCTGTGACTTCGATCACCGTCCATGCGTGAGGTTCGTCTCGCGGTCCGCGCCCGGATGCGGAAAACGCCGCCGTACGGCGGTTTTGTAGGCCGTCACGGAGGCCTGAAACGGCTGTTTCCGAATTTATTTCACCCGCCAGTGCTGTTGACCTTGGCCGACCTGATGAGGCCGGAGGGTCACCGGGCACGTACCCTCGATGACCGTGGTGGATCTCGACGCGGCTATCGGTTTCGTGGTGAAGAAGGGCGACCCGGTCGACCGGGCACGCCTGTCGTACCTGCGTACCGGCGTTACGCCGGCCGAGGAGATCCTCGCGGCGGCCGAGGCAGGACAGGCGGACGGCGGCGGCTGGTTCGCCACCCAGCGGGGCAAGATCCCTTCCGTCGACGTGACCTGCTTCCGGCTCGCCCAGCTCGACGACCTCGGCGCGCTCGGACGTCCCGGCGTCAAGCGGGCGTTCGACTGGCTGGCCGGTCGCCAGGCCGCCGACGGCAGCTGGCAGGAGGCCAAGGAGCTGGCCGTCGACGCCCCCGAGTGGGCGCAGCCCGGCGACCCCGAGGCGACGCTCTACCTGACCGCGAACGCCACGTTCTGGCTCACCGTGATGGGGCTCGACGTGCGCTCGTCGCTGCCGTACGGCGACCCGACGCCGATCCCGTACGCAGATGCGGCCCTGCGCGGCGCGGAGTTCATCAAGAACAGCCTCAACTCGGACGGCACCTGGCCGTCGTACCTGGTCACCGGCTGGCTGGGCGCGGCGGTGATGTACCGGCAGGACATGTTCTACGAGGCCGCGCGTATGCAGGCGGTGCTGGGCGAGCGCCTGCCCGCGATGGCCCCGGCCGACGCCGCCGCGATGGCGGCCACGATGCGCCGGGTCGGCGTGTCGGCCGACGACTGGACGATGATCGCCGCGAAGCGCCGCCTGGCGGAGACCCAGCGCACCGACGGCGGCTGGGAGTCCGAGGACGGCGAGACCTTCGACGTCCACCTGACCCTCAACGTCATCCGGGCGCTGTACGAGGTCACCCCACCCGGCCAGTCCAGCCTCCTCTGACCCACCCACCCCCGGGGCCTTGCCGCCCGCCCGCCCGCCGGCCTGCGGCCTGCCACCCACTTGCGACAACTCTTAAAAACTTGCGGCCTCAGAAGCGTTCTGAGGCCGCAAGTTTTTAAGAGTTGTGCCGCGTGGCACCGCAGGCGTCGCGTGCCGGGCCGGGTCGGGTCGGGTCGGGTCGGGGGCGGGAGGTGGGGCGGGAGGTGGCGCGGGTCGGGTGGGCTGGGGTCAGGTGCGGATCTGGCCGTCGCCGGTGATGACGTACTTGGTGCTGGTCAGTTCCGGCAGGCCCATCGGGCCGCGGGCGTGCAGCTTCTGGGTGGAGATGCCGATCTCCGCGCCGAAGCCGAGCTCGCCGCCGTCGACGAACCGGGTCGACGCGTTCACCAGCACCGCCGCCGCGTCGACCTGCGCCGTGAACCGGTTCGCGGCCGGCAGCGAGGACGTGATGATCGCCTCGGAGTGGCCGGAGCCGTAGCGCCGGATGTGCGCGACCGCCTCGTCCAGCGACGGCACCACCCGCGCGGACAGCTCCAGGGCCAGGTACTCGGTGCCCCAGTCGTCCTCGGTCGCCGCCACGACGTCAGCGGAGTACGCGGCGATCTCCGGCGAGCCGTGCACGGTCACGCGGTGTTCGCGCAGCGCGGCCAGGGCGGCGGGCAGGAACGCGTCCGCGACGGCCGCGTGCACCAGCAGCGACTCGGCCGAGTTGCACACCGACGGCCGCTGCACCTTCGCGTTGAGCAGGATGGTCAGCGCCATGTCCAGGTCGGCGGACTCGTCGACGTAGATGTGGCAGTTGCCGACGCCGGTCTCGATCACGGGGACCGAGGACTCCTCGACCACGGTGCGGATCAGTGACGCGCCGCCGCGCGGGATCAGCACGTCGACCAGGCCGCGCGCCCGCATCAGCTCCTTGACGGTGTCCCGGGTGGTCGAGTCGACCAGCTGGACCGCGTCGGCGGGCAGCCCGGCCGCGACGAGCGCGTCGCGCAGCACGTCGACGATCGCCGCGTTGGAGCGGGCCGCCGAGCCGGAGCCGCGCAGCAGCACCGCGTTGCCCGACTTCAGGGTCAGGCCCGCCGCGTCGGCGGTGACGTTCGGGCGGGCCTCGTAGATGATGCCGACCACGCCGAACGGCACCCGCAGCTGGCGCACCTGCAGGCCGTTGGGCAGGGTGCCGCCGCGTACCACCTCGCCGACCGGGTCCGGCAGGCCCGCGATCTGGCGCAGGCCGTCGGCCATCCCGGCCAGCCGCGACTCGTTGAGCGCGAGCCGGTCCACGGTCGACTCCGGCGTGCCCTGCTCGCGCGCCGCGGCCACGTCCAGACCGTTGGCTTCCAAGATCTCGGGGGTACGCGCGGCGAGCGCGTCGGCCATCGCCGCCAGCCCGGCGTCCTTGGCCCTGCGCGAGGCCGTGGCCAGCACCTGTGCCGCCTCGCGGGCTCGCGCCGCCTGCTCGATGACGCTCATGTCGTTTCCAGCCTTCCTTGGTGCTCGGGCTCGTCGCCACATCGCCGCAGCTCACCCTGCGAGCTGCGTTAAGAAGGTGCCCCTCCGCCACGCATAGCGTGCTGCAATTCTGCTCGCCTCGCTGACGCGAGCCGACGAAGGCGCCTTCCCTACAGCAGGACGAGGTCGTCGCGGTGGATTACTTCGCGTTCGTAGGCGGGGCCGAAAGTGGCGGCCAGTTCGCCGGTGGAGCGGCCGAGTAGGCCGGGCAGTTCGAGGGCGTCGTAGTTGACCAGGCCGCGGGCCACCGCGTGGCCGGTGACGTCGATCAGGTCGACGGGGTCGCCGGCCGTGAAAGCGCCGTCGACGCGGGTGATGCCGGCCGGGAGCAGGGAGGCGCGGCGGTCGACGACGGCGGTGACCGCGCCCGGGTCCAGGTGCAGGCGGCCGCGGGCCGTGGTGGCGTGGGCGAGCCAGTGCAGGCGGGCGGTCGCGCGTACCCCCGCGGCGTGGAAGAGCGTGCCCACCGCCTCGCCGGACAGGGCCGCGGCGGCCAGGGGCGCCGCGGTCAGCACCACCGGGATGCCCGCGTCGGTCGCGATGCGGGCCGCCTCGACCTTGGTGACCATGCCGCCGGTGCCCACCCCGGCGCTGCCGACGCCGCCCACCGACACCTCGGCGAGCTGTGCGAAGTCGGTGACCTCGTCGACCTTCCGGGAGCCGGGCTGCGACGGGTGGCCGGTGTAGAGCGCGTCGACGTCCGACAGCAGCACCAGCAGGTCGGCCTGGACGAGGGCGGCCACCAGCGCGGCCAGCCGGTCGTTGTCGCCGAAGCGGATCTCCTCGGTGGCCACGGTGTCGTTCTCGTTGATGATCGGCACGGCCTGCATGTCGAGCAGTTTGCGCAGCGTGCGGTGGGCGTTGCGGTAGTGCGCACGCCGGGTCACGTCATCGACGGTCAGCAGCACCTGCCCGACGGTCCGCCCGTGCCGCCCGAACTCCTCGGTGTACGCGTGCATCAGCCGCCCCTGGCCCACACTGGCCGCCGCCTGCTGCGTGGCCAGATCCCGCGGTCGCCGCGACAACCCGAGCGGAGCCAGCCCCGCCGCGATCGCCCCCGACGACACCAGCACGACCTCCCGCCGCCGCGCCTGGTCGTCCACGCTGCACAGCGCCCCGACCAGGGCCGCCAAGCGCCCCGGATCCAACCCACCGGCGGCAGTCGTCAACGACGACGACCCCACCTTCACCACCACCCGCCGAGCCCGGGTGACTACTGCACGCATCCGCCCATTCTGCCGCCCCCACCTCCCCCCACCCCGCACCGATCCCACCTGCTGGCGCGTCCCCCGGCACCCTCCCGCGTTGATCATGAACTTATGGCACGGGTCGGCGGCGTGTCGTGTGCACAACTTCCTGATCAATTAGCCTTCGGCCATGACCCCCGAGGAGTACGCCGAAGCGGTGCTGCGGATGGTCGAGGCGATCCCGCCCGGCCGGGTGATGACCTACGGCGCGATCGCCGACGCGCTCGCGGACGAGTCGGGCCGCAACTCGGCCCGCCGCGTCGGCACGATCATGGCGAAACACGGCGGCGGGGTGCCCTGGCACCGCGTGGTCGGCGCCGGTGGCCGCCTTCCTCCCGGTCACGAGAACGAGGCCCGCCGTCGCCTCACCGCCGAAGGCGTCCCCTTCCGCGGCGACCGCGTCGCCCCCACCGCCATCAACTAGCGGCCGTCTCGCCCCACCCTGCCGACCGGGGCACCCCCGCCGACCGGGCCGCCCCCGCTGACCAGGCCGCACGCGCTGACCGGGCCGCCCGCACCGGCGGCGGCCGATCGCACATGCGCCTCAAGATCGCCCGACTTGCCAGGCGCCTGTGCGTATCTTGACCCCGCTTACCCGCGATTGCCTGGCAAGTCGAAGGATCAACACCGCCGCCCGCCGGGCCGCGATCATGATCATGAAGTTGTGGCCACGACACGCCGTCGAGCCGTGCCATAAGTTCATGATCAACCCGCCTACAGGAGGAGGCGGGCGGCGCCGCCGCGGCGGGGGTCGCCGGAGGCGCCGGCGGTGCCGATGGCGGAGACGCCGCCGAAGTAGTGGTTGCGGTCTGGCCAGCGGTTGACGGTGTAGCCGGATTCGGCCAGGGCCATCTCCTCGGGGACGGGGAAGTGCGGTTCCACGTGGACCACGTCGTCGACGGGATGCAGGCGCGGGGCGGCTACGGCGGCGGTGGTGTCCTCACCGTCGATCAGGACGCCGACCAGCGTGCGCAGCAGGGCGGAGCGGATCCGGGACGCTCCGGCGGAGCCGATGGCCAGGCGGAGCGCGCCGTCGGCGTCGAGCACCACGAGCGGGCACATCATCGAGGCCAGGCGCTCGCCGGGGGCGAGTTCGCCGGAGTACAGCTCGCCCTCGCCGAGCATCGAGTTGAGGTGCACGCCCAGGCCGGGTAGCCAGACGCCGGAGCCGAGGCCGAGCGTGGTGGTGATGACGCAGGCGTTGCCGGCGCTGTCGACGGCCGTGACGTTGGTGGTGTCGCCGAGCCGGTCGTCGGGGCCGCGTACGTCGAGCGCGTCGGCCAGCACCACGGCGCGTTCCGGGTGGGGCATGGCGGCCAGGTCCGGGGGCAGCGCGCGCAGCGTCTGCACGGTGCGGTTGAGGTCGGCGCGGCCGTGCACGAGACTCCCGGCCAGCTCGGCGGTGGTCACCGCCCGTTCGAGCACCTGGTATGCGGACAGGTCGAGCGGCCCGAGCGCCCCGCCGTCGGCGCGCACCGACTCGACGACGGCCGCGCCGAGCTTGCCGGTGTAGCAGGTGGCGGGGCCGTCGTCGGCGAGGATGTCCAGCGCGTCGGCGAGCCCGGCGTGGAACAGCCGGTCGCCGCCCTGCAGCAGCCGGCCGCCGGGCGCGTACGCCGGGCCGCCCTGGCCGGGCAGCATGGCCTCGATGAGCGAGGGCAGGGTGACCGCGTGCGCGAAGGGCATGGCGACGCCGGCGCGGGCGAGCCCGGCGGCGGGCGCGACGACGTCGGCCCAGGGCAGGGCGCCCCAACGCGAGTGAATCTCGCCACACCCCGCGGGCAGGCCGGGGACCGCGACGGAGGCCCCGCCGATCTCGTACGGCAGCGGCACCTCGCCGAACCGCACGGCGATCGGCGTCATCGGCTCCGCCTTGCGATCACCGTCCAGGCCGGGCATCGCAACGAAGAAGTCAAGGCAGGTGACCTGGCCAGACGAAGATTCGTAGTAAGTGGCGTACCCGCCGCCGCCCAGTCCCGTGAAGATCGTCTCAGCGACGCAGGCGGCCAGCGTCGCGGCGACCGCCGCGTCGGCCGCCGTTCCGCCCATCCGCAGTACCCGAAGGCCTACATCAGCGGTGGCCGGATGGCCCGCTGCCACACCGGCAGGTACCAGCATTCACTCGCCTCCCGTACGATCCGCGCTCATGACATCCAGTGTGGAGGTGATGGAGGCTCCGGACGAAGCGCTTCCCACTCGAGTGCGAGTGGGATATTCGCTCGGCTCCCTGGTGACCGGTGCTTTCGGCACCGTCCCTGGCCTGTTGCTGCTGCCGTACCTGACCGACACCCTGGGTGTCGCCGCGGGCCTGGCGGGCCTGCTGGTGCTGCTACCCAAAGCCTGGGACGTCATGCTCAACCCGGTGGTCGGCCGCATCTCGGACCGCACCCAGACCCGCTGGGGCGCCCGCCGCCCCTACCTGCTCTTCGCCGGCCTGGCCATGGCCGTGCTGTTCGCGCTGCTGTTCGCCGCCCCATTCGGCGACGGCGGCCAGGCGGGCCTGTACGTCGCGGTGATGTTCCTGCTCACGGCCACCGCGTTCGCCTTCTTCCAGGTGCCCTACGTGGCCATGCCCGCCGAGATGACCGGCTCCTACTCCGAGCGCACCCGGCTGATGACCTGGCGGGTGGCGCTGCTGGCCACCTCGATCCTGGTCTCCGGCGCGATGGCCCCGATCATCCGCGACGCGATGGGCGGCGGCCTGCCCGGCTACCGCTGGATGGCGCTGTTCGTCGCCACGATCATGGTGGGCGGCACGCTGATCGTGTTCGTGAGCACCCGCTCCGCCCCGACCGGCACCATCACCGCCAGCGAGCCGTCGCTGCGCGCCCAGCTCAAGGTGGTCGCCGCGAACCGGCCGTTCCGGGTGCTGGTGGCCTGCTTCGTGGCGCAGTCGACCGGGGTGGCCTGCATGCTCGGCGGTGTCGAGTACTTCGCCAAGCACGTGCTCGGCGACGCGGGCACCACCACCGCCCTGTTCGTGGTCGTGGTCAGCCCGGCGCTGTTCGTGATGCCGGTGTGGCGCCGCGTCGGCGAGCGCCTCGGCAAGCTCAAGGGCTACGTGGTCGCCTCGATCACGCTCACCGTGGCGACGCTCGCGCTGTCGGCGGCCCCGCTGCTGCCGCACTGGACGATCTACTCGATCATCGCGCTGATGGGCTTCGGCTATGCCGGCCAGCAGCTGTTCGGCCTGTCCATGCTGCCCGACTGCATCGCGTACGACACCGCCCGCACCGGCAAGCGGCAGGCCGGCGTGTTCACCGGGGTGTGGACCGCGGGGGAGACCCTGGGTCTGGCGCTCGGGCCGTTCATCTTCGGCGTGGTGCTCCAGCTCTTCGGCTACATCTCCACCACCGCAGGTGAGACGGTCGCGCAGAGCGATCTGGCGAAGACGGGAGTACTGCTCGGGTTCACTGTGGTGCCGGGTCTTATCGTGGGCATCGCGCTGGTGCTGCTGCGCGGGTACGACCTCGGTGGCGACCCGGCCGTCACGAGCGGCGAACCGCTGCCCGAGGCAGCTCCGGCCAGGTAGCTCCACGTCTTGCGTACAGGACCTCAGGGGAGGGTGCACGCCACATGTTCGTGCAGCATGTTCAGCGGTTCCACCAGCTCATCCTCGGCCAGGATGTGAACTCCGCGCTGGCCGCGGTGGCTCCGCTGGTGCAGGCTGCCCGGCTGGCGCCGGCGCACGAGCTGACCCCGGCGGTGACCCACCTGGCCCCGGCCATCGGGGCGGCGCCGATCCCGTTCGTCGCGGCCACCGCGGCCACCGCCGCGGGCGCGCTCGTCGAGCTGGGCGGCTCGCCCGGCCCGCTCACCCGGATCGTGCTGGAGCGCCTGAACAGTGCCCTGACCGGCACGCACGCGTTCATCGACGCGTGGATGGCGTACGCCGGCGGCCGGCCGCTGCCGGAGCGTACGCAGCTGGACATCACGGTGGCGACCGGCCTACTGGCCTCCCAGCTCGGCCCGGACCGGGCGATGCCGCTGGTGGCCGCGTGGCGCGACGCCCCGCACTGGGCGCTCGCTGCCGTGGCCTGCCTGCACCACGCCGAGGCGCGGGCCCAGCTCGGCGACCGGGCCGCCTGGACCGCGCAGGTCGACCCGCTGCACTCGGCCGCCCCCGCGTTCATGCGGCTCATCCTGGCGCTGCGCATCATCGACGAGCACCTGCTGGTGCTGCACCGGCCGACCCGGCGCGGGGCGATGGTGTTCGTCAGCGGCGTGGCCGACAACTTCCAGCTGCAGACGCTGCTCGCCGACGCGCTGATCGGGGCGGGCCTGGTGCAGGGCAAGCGGCCCGACGCGCGCTGGATCAGCGCGTTCCAGCACGGGCCGGACGGCACCGTGCTGGAGCATGTGGACGACAGCTTCCACCTCACCGACGCGACCGGCGCGACCATGCGCAACGAGGCCGGTCCGGCCGACATCGCCGTGGTCAGCGGCTCGCGCATCCTGGTGCTGGACGACGCCCGCTACAGCCGGCACTGGCGGCCGGGGCGGCGCTTCCCGATCACCGCCCAGGTGCGCGTCGACCGCATCCTGACGCAGGAGGAGGTCGAGGCGTGGTTGGGCTACGTCCCGCCCACCTCCGCGGTCTAGGCTGACCCGTATGGCCCTGCCCTCGGTGCTCGGAGATCCGATCAAGTTCGTGCTGAACTGGGGTCGGCGCTACTCGCTGTGGGTGTTCAACTTCGGCCTGGCCTGCTGCGCGATCGAGTTCATCGCCAGCAGCATGGGCCGGCACGACTTCATGCGACTGGGCGTGATCCCGTTCGCGCACGGCCCCCGCCAGGCCGACCTGATGGTCGTGTCGGGCACGGTCACCGACAAGATGGCCCCGGCCATCAAGCGGCTGTACGACCAGATGCCCGAACCCAAGTACGTCATCTCCTTCGGCGCGTGCAGCAACTGCGGCGGTCCGTACTGGGACTCGTACTCGGTGACCAAGGGCGTGGACCAGATCATCCCGGTGGACGTGTACGTGCCCGGCTGCCCGCCGCGGCCCGAGGCGCTGCTGCACGGCATCCTGCGCCTGCAGGAGAAGATCGCCGCGGAGCAGTCCGGCTTCGGCGGCGTGCACCGCCCCGACCCGGCCGCGCTGACCGCCCCGATCGTGTCACCACCGCGCTGACCTGTCCTGTTTCCGCAGCGCCTGGTTGCGATCACGCGTTAGCGTCCAAGCCATGACGCGTTCCGAGCAGATCCTGGACGTGCTGGTCACCGAGTTCGGGCCGCTGATGACGGCGGAGCCCGCGGCGTTCCGGCGCAAGTTCCGCAAGATGGCGTCCAGCGCGTTCGCGTTCTACCGCGGCAGTGCGGCCCTGTTCTACGCCGACATGAACGGGCAGTACGCCGACGACACCTTTCTGACCCCGCAGACCAGCCGGGTGTGGATCCACGGTGACCTGCACGCGGAGAACTTCGGCACCTACATGAACGCCGAAGGCGTGCTGGTGTTCAACGTCAACGACTTCGACGAGGCGTACGTCGGCCCGTTCCTGTGGGACCTGCGGCGGCTGTGCGCCAGCATCGCGTTGCTCGGCTACGCCAAGGCGCTGTCCGACGAGACCATCGGCTACCTGATCAAGGACTTCGCCGGATCGTACCTGGCCGAGCTGCGCGCCATCGCGCTCGGCGGCGACGACGCCATCGGCTCGCTGACCCTGTCCACCACCACCGGGCCGCTGCACCGGGTGCTCCAGCAGGCCCGCCTGAACACCCGGGTGGACCTGCTGCAGGGCATGACCGTGATCGACCGGTACGAGCGCCGCTTCGCCGACCGCGACGGGGTCTACCAGATCGACGCGCCGACCCGGGCCGCCGTCGAGGAGGCCTTCCGGGGTTACCTCGGCACGCTGAACCCGTACCACGCGCACAACGGCCACTCCGGCGTCGAGCGCACCATCAAGGACGTCGTGCTGCGCAAGGGCGTGGGCATCGGCTCGGCCGGGCTGCCGTCGTACAGCCTGCTGCTCGAGGGGCACACCCAGGCGCTGGAGAACGACGTCGTCGTCTACATGAAGCAGGCGCAGACCCCGGCGGTGGCCCGGCACATCGACGACGCCCGGGTACGCGGCTACTTCCTGCACCAGGGCCACCGCACCGCCGAGTCGCAGCGGGCGCTGCAGGCCGCCGCCGACGCCTGGCTGGGCTACACCGAGCTGGGCGGGGTCGGGCAGCTCGTCGCCGAGGTGTCGCCGTACGCCGCCGACCTGGACTGGTCCGACGTCAACGAACCCGACGAGCTGGTCAGCGTGGTACGCGAGCTGGGCCGGGCGGTGGCCCGCATGCACTCGGTCGCCGACGACGAGTCCAGCCACGACCTCGTCGACTTCTCCACCGAGGAGGCGATCGTGGCCGAACTAGACCGCGACGAGGCCGGCTTCGTGCGCGGCCTGGTCGAGTTCGCGCACGCGTACGGCGCCCAGGCCCGCGGCGACCACCAGCTCTTCGTCGACCTGTTCCGCAACGGCGCGATCCCGGGCGTGTGACCCGGTCAGCAGTTGACGTTCAGGAAGTGCTGCCGGAAGAGGCCCGTGCTGCGGCCCGGTGACCAGGCCGGCAGGTCGAGGTGCTCGCCGGCGGGGATCGTCTCGGGGAACGTGTGGGCGCCGAAGTAGAAGTAGCGGTCCGCCGGGCAGTTGTACTCGCTGTACAGACGGCCGGTCCGAGTCGGCGTCGCGGCGCTGAGCACGAAGTCGTTGGCGCTGGCCATCATCTGGGAGGAGTCCTGGTAGACGTAGTACGCCGCCCAGGTGATGCGGATCTGCCACCCGTCGCAGAGCCGCTCCAGGTCCGCCGGGGCGATGCTGAAGGTCATCGTGGCGGGCGCGGGCGTGGTCGCGTTGGTGATCTGCGGTTCCACGATGTCGACGCAGGCCGGCGGCGGCGGTGAGGGCGACGGGGACGGGCTCGGGCTCGGGTTCGCGACCGGCTGCCCGGACGAACCCGGCCTGCCGCTCGGTGTCGCGCCGGGCGACGGCGAGGAGCCCGGCGCCGGTGTCGCCGAGGGTGACAGCGAGGGCACGACCGTCGGCGTCGCCGAGACCGGCCCGGACGGCGAGGCCGACGGGTCGACCGTGGGGCCGATCGACGGGGTGGGCACCAGCGGCGGCATCGGCGAGGTGGGTCGGGGGAGGAGGTTCGTGGCGAGGACGAGCGCCAGCACCAGCACCATGGCCAGCCCGGACACCCGCATGACCCGGCGGCGCCGCAGGGTGTTCCGGGCAGCGTCGGGGCCGGGCGGCCGCAGGTGCGGCTGCGCGGCGCGGCTCGCTTCGGCGAGCATCCGGCGGAGGTCGTCAGACACGGTCGACCTCCTCCGGAGCCAGCTCGGACAGTCGGTCGGCGAGGGTGGCCCGGGCCCGGTGCAGCCAGGACTTGACCGTTCCCTCAGCTACCCCGATCATCGCAGCGATCTCCGCGATCGGCAGATCCTCCAGATAGTGCAGGATCACCGCCTGACGTTGGCGGGTGGGCAGGTCGGACAGTGCGGCGACGATGGCCACCCGGTCAGGTTCCGGGCCGGGCGAGAGTTCCTCGCGGTGCCCGCGCGAGGCCAGTTCGAGGCCGCGCCGCACGCGCCGCCAGCGGCTGGTGGCGAGGTTCCAGGCGACCCGGCGCACCCAGGCGGCCGGCTCGTCGTACGTGGACACGGTCGACCACCGCGCCAGCGCCCGGATCATGGCTTCCTGCACCACGTCCTGGGCTTCGGCGAGGTCTCCGGTGTACACGTACAGCGCGGCGGCCAGCTTCTGGAACGACGCGCTGTAGAACTCCGCGAATTCGCGGTGTTCGGTCACGGGCAGCTCCAGGGGTGTCAGAAATCCGCCGCAGCATAGCGGGTCCGATCAACGGCGTCGGAGGGCCGCTCGGGTGGCCGCCGCCGGTGAGGTGGGGCGCGCCGGGCGGCGGCGGGCATAGGATGCCGGTCATGACGCCGGAGGAGATCGGAGCGCGCCTGGCGGAGTCCGTCACGGGCGCGCAGGCGGGCGTGTCGGGCGGCGGTCCGTACGCGCGTGCGGTCGTCGACGTGCCCGCCGCGTCCTGGCTGTCCGCGCTGACCACCGCGCGCGACGAGCTGGGTTGCGACTTCTTCGACTGGCTGTCGGCCGTGGACGAGCTGGACGCGGGCTTCGACGTGGTCGCGCACCTGTGGTCGACGGGTCGGCGGCACGGGGTGCTGCTGCGCACCCGGGTGCCAGTGGACGGGTCACTGGAGTCCGCCGTCGACGTGTATCCCGGCGCGGCGTGGCACGAGCGGGAGACGTACGAGATGTTCGGCATCGGTTTCCCCGGCCCGCTGGAACCGCTGCTGCTGCCGCCCGAGTTCGAGGGCCACCCGCTGCGCAAGAGTTTCGTGCTGGCCAGCCGGGTCGCCAAGCCGTGGCCCGGGGCCAAGGAGCCCGGCGAGTCGGAGACCGGCTCCAAACGCCAGGCGATCCGCCCGCCGGGCGTGCCCGCGCCGGGGGAGTGGGGGCCGGCGGCATGAGCGAACGCAGTGACCGAATCATGAGTCTTCCGGGCCGTCCAGGCGCGCAGCGGAGCGGAGCGACGGCATGACCTGGGAAGTGATCTTGCGGGTCGCGCTGGTCGCGGTGGCGTTCCTGACCCTGCCGCTGATCGTCGGCCAGACCGAGCACAAGGTGATGGCGCACATGCAGGCCCGGCTGGGCCCGATGTACGCCGGTGCGTTCCACGGCTGGGCTCAGCTGATCGCCGACGGCGTGAAGTTCGCGCAGAAGGAGGACGTGACCCCGCGCGCCGCGGACGGCCCGGTGTTCCGGCTCGCGCCCGCGGTCGCGCTGCTGCCGTACCTGCTGGTGCTGCTGGTCATCCCGCTCGGCCCCGGTGACCTGGTCGGGCAGCAGCTCGACGTCGGCCTGTTCTTCGTGCTGGCCGTCGTCGGCGTGGGCGTGATCGCGGTGCTGATGGCGGCGTGGGCCTCGGCGAACAAGTACTCGCTGCTCGGCGGCCTGCGCGCGGCGGCCCAGCTGCTCGGGTACGAGCTGCCGTTCGTGCTGTCCGCGGCAAGCGTGGCGATGGCCGCGGGCACGCTCAGCCTGCCCGGCATCGTGGCCGCCTGGCAGCCGTGGTGGCTGCTGTGGCAGCTGCCCGCGACGATCGTCTTCTTCGTGTCGGGGCTGGCCGAGATCCGCCGCCCCCCGTTCGACATGCCGATCGCCGACTCCGAGCTGGTCTTCGGCTACATGACCGAGTACACCGGCCTGCGCTTCGCGTTCTTCCTGCTCGCCGAGTACGTCGGCATCGTGGTCATCTCGGCGCTGACCGCGGCGCTGTTCCTCGGCGGCTGGCACGGCCCGTGGGCCGACTCGGTGGGCTGGCTGTGGATGCTGCTCAAGACCGGCGCGGTGGCGTTCGTCGTGATCTGGCTGCGGGTCTCCTGGCCCCGGCTGCGCGAGGACCAGCTGCAGCGCCTGTGCTGGCTGGTGCTGGTGCCGCTGGCGCTGGCGCAGCTGGTGCTGACCGCCGGCGTGCGGGTGGCGCTGAGCTAGCACCACCCGCACACCGGCGGCCACCGCCGCTCAGCGCCGCGGGCGCGGTCTGTGGCCGGACGCCGGGGGCATCCGCTCCGGGACCGGCGTCGGTTCGGCATCCAGGCAGTTCTGCCCCGGTGTCAGCGTGATCCTGCTGATCGTGCTCGCGCCGACCCGGTAGTACGGTGTCCGTCCGCTGCCGGAGCCGAAGTACGCCCAGCAGTGCTGGCCGTCGTAGTCGAGCCGCAGCACCACGGACCGGGCGGGCGGGAGGATCATGCCGAAGCCGCTGCCCGAGGCGTTGACCATCTCGCGGGTCGACGCGTCGTAAGCAGTCACATACCACAACACCGGAGCCGTCCCGCCGAACGCGAAGGACTGCACCATGGTGCCCGGCCGCAGGAAGGCGTCGGCCACGATCTCCGTCCGTGAAATGATCATCAGTGACGCGGGCGCGCCGGCCTCGCCCGGCCTGACGGTGACCATGCCGGGGCCTGAATAGGCGATCGCCCACTGGTACGGGCCCAGGTCAGCGAAGTGGTAGAAGCCGCCGTCGCCGCAGCTCGTCATCCCAGGCCCTGCCTGCGCGCAGGTGTCCCGCACCGGCTTGTTGGTGGCCGCCTCCCGCATGTTGCCGAAGACCCCGCCCGATTCGGCCGCGATGATCGTCGGCGCCGTCGTGACCGCGCCCGTTTGCAGGCGCACCGTCGCCGCGCTGCGGCGGTCGCCGGTCCCGCCCTGGTAGCCGAGCCACTGCGCCCCGGCCATACCCCGGGACCTGACGAACAGCTGCACGAATCCCGGCTGGAAAGGACCGAGCAGCAGCGTTCCGTCGCCGGCGGGCATGGCGCATACCGGTGCGCCTTGGCCGTCGTCCTCCAGCCCCCAGCGTCCGCGCACCGTGTGGACGCAGACCGGGGATCCCTCAGCCGGGTAGGCGGTCTGGTCCCGGTAGGTCGTCGCGATGACCGCGCCCGGCGCCATCTTCAGCGTCACCTTCGTGACCTCGCCCGGCCTGGCGGTGACCGAGGTCTGCGCCCGGAAGTGGTAGGGCTCGTGCGTCGCGGTGACGGTGTACGGGCCTGTCTGCCAGTCCAGTTCCCCGCGGTAGACGCCGTCGACGTCGGTGCAGACCTCCTGCCACATGTGGACGCACGCGCCGGAGATCGGGGCGCCGGTGACGGCGTCGAGCAGCGTGGCCTCGATCGTGGCCGGGCGGAGCATCGACTCGGTGATCTCGGTGGTCTGGCCGTCGACGATGGTGATGTCCTGCGCGGCGGTGCTGTCCGGCTTGGCGGGATACCACTGCGCCGGCCGCGACGGGCCCGAAGGGGCTGCGTGGGTGAGCTTCAGCTGGTACCGGCCGGCGGGCACCTCGGCCAGGTCGATGGTGCCGTCGAAGCGGACCGGCAGCGTGTAGGTCCAGGCGCCGTTCGCCGTCGACAGCGTGGCGTTGACACCCGGCGGGGGCAACGTCCCGTCGTAGTCCTTGAGGTTGACCTTCAGCCGACCCGAGCCCGCGCCCATCCTGATGGCGATGGGCGTGCTTGACGCCGTCCTGCCGCGGTATGGCTCGGGATCGTTGGCGTCCCAGGTGGTGGCGAACCCGGCCGCGCTCACTTTCGTGTACACAGGGATCCCGAACCGGATGTTCGGCGCCGCGAACCGGCCCTCGCCGTCGGTCTGCACCGTGGTGACGGGGACCAGGCCGTTGCCATACAGGCTGACCTGCGCGTTCGGCACCGGCGTGTCGTCCGGTTGCATGACGGTGCCCTGCACGGTGATGAGCTGGGGCGCGGTGGGGATCGGGTCGACGGCCCGGAACTGCTCGACGGCCGTGGCGGTGCCGCCCTCGGTGATCTCCACGGTCGCCCCCTCGGCCCGGGTGGCCTTGGCCGGATACCACTGGGTGGCGTAGCCGCTGCCGTTGAACGCCACGTGGTAGCTCCCGACGGGCAGGCCGGTGCGCTCGAAACCGCTGCCGAAGTCGGCGGTGTAGGCGATCGGCTTCTCGGCGCCGACCGGGTACAGGACGGCGGTGGCGAAGATCGCCGGAGTGCCGTCCTGGCGGGTCAGCGAGCCGCGGAAGGTGCCCTTGCGCCGTTCGATCACGAAGTCGGCGACCGGGGCCTGGCCCGGGTAGGCGCCCACGGCGACCGCGTAGTTCTGGTCCAGCGACCCCGGCCACCACCAGTTGTGGTCGTCGATCGTGGCCTTAAGGAAGATCGTGTACGCGTAGGCGTTGGCGAGGGTGTACCGGCCGTCGGCGCCGGTGCAGGTGCGCCCCAGGGTCTGCCGGTTGTTGTTGTACGCGGTCACGCAGGCCCCGGCGATCGGGTTGCCGGAGGCCTTGTCGGTGACCTTTCCGCTGATCTGGCTCGTGGCCTTGGTGACCGCCGTGGCGGACGGCGCCGATGCGGGCGCGGATGCGGGTGCCGCCGCCGGTGCGGCCTGCCGCCGGGCGGCGGTCGCCGATGCGGCCTGGACGGCTGCGGTGTGCGACGCGGTCTGGACGGCTGCGACCTGGGACAAGGTGCCTTGGACTGAGACGTTCGGCGGCACCGCCTGGGACGACGATGGGACGATTAGTGCCGCCGCCAGAAGGGCGATGACGGCCGGCGCGCGTTTGCGCATGGATGGAGCCTCCCCGTTTCGAAACGCGCTCACCGTAACGGATCATGGGGGCTACCGGATCATCCGTGCGTACCGGTACTCGCGCGCCGACCGGCGACACGGCAGGATGGAGCTCATGAGCATTCCGGGCGCGGGATTGGGCAAGGGCCTGGCGGTCACGCTGAAGACCCTGGTGACTCCCTCGACGACGCAGCAGTATCCGGATGTGGCGCCCGAGCTGCCGCCGCGCTCCCGGGGCGTGATCGCCCTGCGCGAGGAGAACTGCACGGTCTGCATGCTGTGCTCGCGTGAGTGCCCCGACTGGTGCATCTACATCGACTCGCACAAGGAGGAGGTCGTGGTGCCGGGCGCGGCCCGCCCCCGGCAGCGCAACGTCCTCGACCGGTTCGACATCGACTTCTCGCTGTGCATGTACTGCGGCATCTGCATCGAGGTGTGCCCGTTCGACGCCCTCTACTGGTCGCCGGAGTTCGAGTACGCCGAGTACGACATCCGCGACCTCATGCACGACAAGGACCGGCTCGGCGAGTGGATGGCCACCGTGCCGCCGCCGCCCCCGCACGACCCGCTCGGTGAGCCGTCGAAGGAGGAGACCGCCGTGGCCAAGCGCGCGAGCGCCTCGTGACGTTGCAGGACGTGCTGCTCGCGGTGGCCGGCCTGGTCGCGGTCGCGGGCGGCGTCGCCGTGGTGACCACCAAGCAGCTGGTCCGGGCGGGCCTGTGGCTGGTCGTCGCGCTGGGCGCGGTCGCGGTGGAGTTCCTGCTGCTCGGCGCGGAGTTCGCGGCCTGGGTGCAGGTGCTCATCTACGTCGGCGCGGTGGTGGTGCTGCTGCTGTTCGCGGTGATGCTGACCCGCGCGCCGATCGGCCGCAGCTCTGATCTGGACCGCCCGGCCCTGCCCGCGGCGCTGGTCGGCGCGGCTTCCGGGCTCGGTTTGGCCGCGCTGTTCGTCGGTGTGTTCGCGCAGTTCCAGGTCCCGGCCCCGGCGGTCGGCACCGCCGAGCGCATCGGCGACGCCGTCTTCGGCGACTGGGTGCTGCCGTTCGAGGTGCTGTCGATCCTGCTGCTGGCCGCGCTGGTCGGCGCGATCGTGCTGTCGCGCCCGTCCGCGCCGCAGGAGACGACTGCCGTTGCACAGGGGAGCAGCCGATGATCCGTCCGGTGATCCCGCTGGTGACCGCGGCGCTGCTGTTCGGGCTGGGCGCGTACGGCGTGCTGCGGCGGCGCAACGCGGTGCTGGTGCTGATGTCGGTCGAGCTGATGCTCAACGCGGTGAACCTGATCCTGGTCACCGGCGACACCATGCGCGAGCGGGTGACCGGCCAGATCTTCGCCCTGTTCGTCATCGTGATCGCGGCGGCCGAGGTGGGCGTCGGCCTGGCGCTGGTGCTGCGGCTGTTCCGGCTGCGCCAGGACATCGACATCGACCAGGTGGCGCTCGACGACGAGCCGCGTGCCGCCGCGCCGTCCGCCGAGCCCGTGCTCGCCGGTCCGACCGGCGCGCCCACGCTCGACGGGGAGCAAGCATGATCGCGACGCTGGTGCTGGCCCCACTGGTGTGCGGGCTGGTCGGGCTGCTGCTGCCGATGCGCAACCGGCCGGTCGGCGCGGCGCTGGGCATCGCCGGTGCCGCGGTCAGCCTGGTGCTGACGGTGCTGCTGCTGGCCGACGGCACGCGCGGGGAGTTCTCGACGACGTGGGCCAGCTTCGGCGACCTCGGCGTGACGCTGACCGCGCTGGTCGACACGCGCGCGCTGCTGATGTCGCTGGCGGTCGCGGTGGTCGCGCTGTGCGTGCAGGTGTACTCGGTCGGCTACCTGGCCGGGGACGGGCGCTACGGGCCGTACGCCGCCCAGATCTCGATCTTCACCGGCGCGATGCTGACCGTGGTGTTCTCCGGCGACCTGATCTCCCTGCTGATCGGCTGGGAGGTGATGGGCGCCTGCTCGTACCTGCTCATCGCGCACGACCGCACGCTGCCCGAGGCCCCGGCCGCCGCGGTGAAGGCGTTCCTGGTCACCCGCGTCGGCGACATCGGCTTCCTGCTCGGCATCGTGCTGCTCGGCGTCACCGCGGGCAGCTTCCGCATCACCGAGGTGCTGGCCGCCGTCCCGGCGATGTCCGGCCCGACGGTGACCGCGGCGGCGCTGCTGCTGCTGGCCGGGGTCGCCGGCAAGAGCGCCCAGTTCCCGCTGCACACCTGGTTGCCCGACGCGATGGCCGGCCCGACGCCGATCTCGGCGCTCATCCACGCCGCCACCATGGTCGCCGCCGGTGTGTACGTGGTGGCCCGGCTCTTCCCGGTTTTCGCGGCCTCCCCGACGGCGCTGGCCGTGATGGCCGCGATGGCGGGGGTGACCCTGCTGCTCGGCGCGCTGGCCGCGACCGCCGCCGACGACATCAAGCGGGTGCTGGCCTGGTCGACCGTCTCGCAGCTCGGCTACATGATGGCCGCGCTGTCCGCCAAGGCCGTCGACGCGGCGATGTTCCACCTGCTGGCCCACGCCGCGTTCAAGGCGCTGCTGTTCCTCTGCGCCGGATCGGTGATCCACGCGGTGGGCAGCAACCTGATGTCGCGCATGGGCGGGCTGCGCAAGGACATGCCGCTCACCTTCTGGACCATGACGATCGGCCTCGGCGCGCTGATCGGGCTGCCGCCGTTCGTCGGCTTCTTCAGCAAGGAAGCCGTCGTCGGGGCGCTGCACGCGCAGCCCGCGCTGTGGCTGGCCGCGCTGCTCGGCGTCGCGCTGACCGCCTGGTACTCCACCCGCCTGTGGCTGCTGACCTTCTTCGGCCCGGCCCGCGACGCCACGGTGCACGCGCACGAGCCCGGCTGGGCCATGCGGGCCCCGCTGCTGCTGCTCGCCGTGCCCGCGGCCGGCCTGGGCGTCGGCGCGCTCGTCGCCGACTACGAACTGGCCCACCTGGGTCTCGAACTGGTGCTGCCGCTGGTGCTGGCCGTGCTCGGCGTCGCCGCCGCCTGGTGGGGCTGGCGCCGCGCCGACGCCGGTGACCCGGCCGCGGTGCTCGGCCGGGCCGGGCCGTTCCTGGCGGGCGGGCTCGGTCTGGACACCGTCCAGGACCGCCTGGTCGTACAACCCGTGCGGGCGCTCTCCCGGGCGGTCACCGCGGTCGACGTGTCCGGCGTGGACGGCGCGGTCAACGGCCTCGGCCGGGCGACCACCGGCGCGGGCGCGGGACTGGCCGCGTGGCACCGCGCCGCGCTGCCCCGGGCACTGGCCGGGATACTGGTCGGCGCGGTGCTGGTGACGGTGACGGCGGTGGTGTTCGCATGACGACCTCTGAGTTCCTCCTGGTGGGCGTGCTGTTGGCGCCGCTGCTGGGGGCCGTCGCCGCGCTGCTGCTGCGCGGGCGGGCCGGCACGATCACGGCCACCGTCGCCGCGGCGCTGAGCCTGCTGCTGGCGGCTCCGATGTTCATGGCCCGCGGCGTGGTCGAGTCGTCCGGCCGGGGGGCCGCGCTGTGGCACGAGGTCGACTGGACCTGGGTGCCCGCGCTGGAGTTGCGGCTGAACCTCGGCGTGGACGGCATCTCGTACCCCCTGGTCGTGCTGACGGCGCTGCTGACCCTGCTGTGCTGCGGCTACCTGATGTGGCAGCGGCCGGAACGGGCCAACCAGCTCGCCGCGCTGCTGCTGGTGATCGAGGTAGGCATCCTCGGCACCTTCCTCGCCTTCAACCTGGTGCTGTTCTTCCTGGCGTTCGAGGTGGTGCTGCTGCCGATGGCGGCGGTCATCGCCGGGTGGGGCGGCCCGGCCCGGCGCGCGGCGGCGCTGAAGTTCGCGCTCTACACCCTGGCCGGATCGGTGCTGCTGCTGATCGGTGTGGTCGCGGTCGTCGTGCAGACCGGCACCGCCGACATCGCACGCCTGACCGCCGAGCCCGGCCTGCTGTCGCACGACGCCCAACTGTGGATCTTCGGACTGTTCGCGATCGCGTTCGCCGTGAAGAGCCCGCTGTGGCCGCTGCACACCTGGCTGCCCGACGCGCACACCGAAGCGCCGACTGTCGGCAGCGTGATCCTGGCCGGGGTGCTGCTGAAGATGGGCACGTACGGCCTGATCCGGGTCGGGGTCGGGGTGACGCCCGAAGGTGCCGCG
This sequence comes from Catellatospora vulcania, assembly GCF_009720385.1. Classification (GTDB taxonomy): domain Bacteria; phylum Actinomycetota; class Actinomycetes; order Mycobacteriales; family Micromonosporaceae; genus Catellatospora; species Catellatospora vulcania. Next base: position 108,322 of record NZ_WARX01000014.1, read on the forward strand.
GCGTTCGCGCCCGCGCTCGGTGTGCTCGCGGTCGCCGCGATCCTCATCGGGTCCCTGGTCTGCCTGTCACAGGTCGAGGTCAAACGCCTGATCGCGTACTCCTCCGTCGGGCACATGGGGTTCGTGCTGCTCGGCATCGCCACCCTCAACGAGATCGGCCTGCAGGCCGCGCTGATCGGCAACATCGCGCACGGCCTGCTCACCGGACTGCTGTTCTTCCTGGCCGGCGCGATCAAGGACCGGGCGCACACCGGCCTGCTCGCCGACCTCGGCGGTCTGCGCGAGCGCCAGCCCTGGCTGGCCGGCGTGCTCGGCTTCGCCGCGCTGGGCAGCCTCGGCCTGCCCGGCCTCGCCGGGTTCTGGGGCGAGGCGTTCGCCGTGGTGGCGTCCGTGCAGCGCGGCGGCACCCTGTGGACCGTGCTGGCGGTGCTGGCCGCGATCGGCGGCGCGCTGACCGCGGCATACCTGCTGCGGCTGCTGCGGCGGGTCAGCCACGGCCCGCAGGCCGCGACGCTCGCGGGCGCACCCGAGGCCCGGGTCCCCGAACTGGTCGCCTGGTCGCCGCTGGTGGCCCTGGCACTGCTGCTCGGCGTGATGCCGATGCTGGTGCTGGGCATGTCGGCCGACGCGGTGGCCGCGCTGACGGCAGCGGTGACGCCGTGAAGCCGAAGCCGGGACTGTCCGCCGACCTGGCGGCCACGTCGACGACGGGAGCGGTGGCACCATGAACCTCCAGCTGATGCTGCCCCTGCTGGTCGCCGCCGGGACCGCGCTCGCGGTGCTGGTCGTGGACCTGATCACGCAACCGCGCTGGCGCTGGCCGCTCGGCGCCGGCCTGCTCGGCGCGGTGGCGACCGCGATGACCGCGGCGTTCACGCAGCCGCGCCAGATCGGCACCTTCTGCGCCGGGCTCGCCGCACCCGGCAGCGACGCGATCATGCCGGTGGACTGCGCGCTGGTCTTCGACTCCCGGGCCCGCCTGGTATCCGTGCTGGTGGCGGCGCTGACCGTCGGTGCGCTGCTGCTCTACGTCCCGGCGCTGCGCCGTGGCGACGCCCCCGCGGGCGAGACGGTCTTCCTGTTCGCTTGCGCGATGACCGGCGGTGTCGCGCTGGCCGCCGCCGGCGACCTGATCACCCTGATCGTGGCCCTGGAGACCCTGACCATCCCGCTGTACGCCCTGGTGGCGCTGCACCGCCGGCGGGCCGGTGAGGCCGCTGCCGCCGCGGTGACGTTCTTCGCCAACAGCGTCGCCGCGACCGCGGTCACCCTGCTCGGCGCGGCGCTGCTCTACCTCGCCTCGGGCACCGTGCAGCTGCGCGGGCTGGTCTCGGCCCCGCTGTTCGCCACCGGGCAGTGGCGGCCCGTGGCGCTCACCGGCCTGGCGCTGATCCTGGTCGGCCTCGGCTTCAAGGTCGCCGCCGCGCCGCTGCACGCCTGGGCCCCGGCCACGTACGAGGGCGCGCCCGTGCCCGTGGCCGCGTTCCTGTCCACCGCCTCCAAGCTGGGCGGCGTGGTGGCGATCCTGATCGTGGTCGACGGCGTGCTGGCCACCGGGGCCGCGGGCGACGACCGCAGCATGTTCATCACCGCGGGCATCACCCTGGCCGTGCTCGCCGCGCTGTCGATGCTGATCGGCACGCTGGTCGCCCTGCGCCAGCGCCGCACCGTGCGCCTGCTGGCCTGGTCGTCGATCGCGCAGGCCGGGTTCATCCTCGCGCCGCTGGGCGGGCTCACCGGGCTGGCGCTGGCCGGCCAGGCCGACGGGCTGCTCGACGCCGCGCTCGCGTACACCGTGTTCTTCCTGGTGCTGGAGCTGGCCGCGTTCAGCGCGGTGGTGGCGCTGCGCCCGGACGCACCCGACGGCGGCACCCTGGCCGACCTGCGCGGCCTGGGCCGGACCGCGCCGTGGCGCGCCGCGGCGCTGACCTTCGCCCTGGTCGGGCTGGCCGGCCTGCCGCCGATGCTGGCCGGGCTGTTCGCCAAGATCACCGTGATCCAGGCGCTGCTGCGCGTCGACTCCTACCGGCTCGCCGTACTGGTGGCCCTGGTCTCGGTCATCGGCCTCGCCGTGTACTGGCGTCCCGTCGCCGCCCTCTACCGCGCCGCCGACGGGGCTGCCGAGGCTGCCCGCGTGCCGTGGGCCCCCGCCGCGGCGCTCGGCCTGGCCACCGCCGCCGGCCTCCTCCTCACCATCGACCCCCAACTCCTCTACGCCGCAGTAACCGCCTGGCGCTGACCCGACCCAGCGGGTCAGGTGCAAGATCGCTGTTTCGTGCCATGATCTGCGGTCCCACCGCAGGTTCTGACACGAAACAGCGATCACCGCGGTGCGACGGCCGGGCAAAACGCGAGTTTTCAGCATGTTCACAGCCCTCGGCGGGAACGTGGAGACCAGGAGCACTGGTTGACACAGATGCGCGGTTCACCGACCGCGCCACTCGTGGAGGGAAGGCATGCACAGCCACAACGGCTTGAAGACGGCGGCCCTGCTGGGCCTGCTGACAGCGATCATCCTGGGCATCGGCTATTGGTTCGGCGGCAGCGCCGGGCTGTTCATCGCCGTCATCGTGGCGCTGCTCATGAACGGTGTGAGCTACTTCTTCTCGGACAAGCTCGCGCTGCGCTCGATGCGCGCCCAACCGGTCAGCGAGGCCGATTTCCCCCAGCTCCACCAGATGGTGCGGGAACTCTCGCAGCAGGCCGGACAGCCCATGCCCCGCCTGTACGTCAGCCCCACCATGCAGCCCAACGCCTTCGCCACCGGCCGCAACCCGCAGCACGCGGCGGTGGCGGTGACCGAGGGCATCACCCGCATCCTCGACTACCGCGAGCTGCGCGCCGTCATCGGCCACGAGCTGTCGCACGTCTACAACCGCGACATCCTCATCTCCAGCGTCGCCGGGGCGCTGGCCGGCATCATCACCATGCTGGCCAACCTCGCCTGGTTCATCCCGCTGGGCGGCGACGACGAGGACGGCCCCAACCCGCTCGCGCTGATGATGATGCTGATCCTCGGCCCGCTGGCCGCGACGATCATCCAGCTCGCCATCAGCCGCAGCCGGGAGTTCCAGGCCGACGCCTCCGGCGCGCAGCTCACGAACGACCCGCTGGCCCTGGCCAGCGCCCTAAAGAAGATCCACATGGGGGTGCAGCAGATGCCGCTGCCCGCCGAGGGACAGCTCGCCAGCTCGGCCCACCTGATGATCGACAACCCGCTGAAGGGCGGCGGCATCGCGTCGCTGTTCTCCACGCACCCGCCGATGGAGGAGCGGGTCCGGCGCCTGGAAGCCATGGCCGCCAGCTCCGGCCCGATCCAGTACATGCGCTGACGCTCCGCGGAAGGGCCCCACCGCCCGGTGGGGCCCTTTTCATGTCCGTTCATCCGATCCAGGCTCGCCGAAATGCTCTCTGAGCGTGAGCCGACTCGATTACTCGTGTTTGCGGTGCTTCGGTCTCCAGCGGCGAAGCCGGGCGGTGTTTCGGTCGGCTCTGCCTTCTGAACTGGCATAATCCGCGAGTGTGAGTCCCGATCACGTGCCTGCCGGAGCCGGGTCGGGCATGTCGCGACTGCCGCGAACCTTCCGTAACGGCGCGTACCCGGTGCTCGGCTGGACCTCGATGCTCGTGGCGCTGTGCTGTCTGTCCGGCGCGTGGGCAGTTCGCGGGAACGTCGACGACGGGTTCATCTTCGTACCGCTCAGCATCCTCGCCGTCCTGGTCTGCTGGCGTGGCTACGTCCGCCCCCGCATCGTGGCCGACGTCGAGGGCGTCACCATCGTGAACGTCCTGACGACCCATGTCGTCCCGTGGTCCGACATCGAGCGCTTCCAGGCTTTCGATCTGCTGACCGTCTTCCTGCTGCCGGAGCGGGGCGGTCGGATCGCCGTATGGGCCGTGCAGGCGGCGAATCTGGCCCGGTTGGCGGGTCGGCGGAGCAAGGCCGACGACGTCGCCGACGAACTCAATGCCCTGCTCCGTGCTGCGAACGGCAGCGCGGGACCAGCCTAGGGTGGCTGAACTGCCGTCAAAGTTGGTCCGCCGCGGAGCCATGGCCCGGGGCGAATTTGGCCCCGTACGTCGCCCGAGGGCGACCGTGCGGGGCCAAGTGCTGTTGCGGGCGGTGTCAGCGGTAGTTGGTGAACTGGAGGGCGACGTCGAAGTCGCCTCCCTTGAGCAGGGCGATGACTTCCTGCAGATCGTCCTTCTTCTTGCCGGTCACCCGGAGCTGGTCGCCCTGGATCTGCGCCTGGACGCCCCTGGGGCCCTCGTCGCGGATCTTCTTGGAGATGGCCTTCGCCTTCTCCTGGTCGATGCCCTGGATGATCTTGCAATCGATCTTGTAGATCTTGCCGGAGGACTTCGGATCGCCGGCGTCCAGCGACTTCAGGGAGATGTTGCGCTTGATCAGCTTCTCCTTGAAGACGTCCAGGGCGGCGATCGCCCGGTCCTCGGTGTTGGCCTGGATCGTCACGCCCTCCTCGCCGGCCCAGGTGATGGATGCTCCCGTGTCACGGAAGTCGAACCGCGTGCCCAGCTCCTTCTCGGCCTGGTGCAGAGCGTTGTCCACCTCCTGCCGATCAACCTTGCTGACGATGTCGAACGACGGGTTAGCTGCCATGCGTACCGTTTTAGCAGATCCGGCGGCGCGCCGTGCTCATGGTCCAACCCGGTTGCACGCGGCTGCCGGCATACCGCTATCCTTATCGAGCCAACATCGCCTGCGGTGCTGGCGACGCTGTACCAGGCGGGTTGCCCGAGCGGCCAATGGGAGCGGACTGTAAATCCGTCGCGAAAGCTACAGAGGTTCGAATCCTCTACCCGCCACCAACAGCGCAAAGAGCCCCTCACCAAGTGAAATCTGGTGAGGGGCTCTTTCGTGCGGTCGGCCGCCGGGCTCAGGCCGCGCAGAGCTCCTCGAGCTTCTTGCCGGCCGCCTCGAACTCCGGGGCGTCCATCGCGCTGCTGGCCTTGTCGAAGTCGCCGCCGGCGGACTCGATGGCCTTGGTGGCCGTGGTCAGGGCGGCGACGGTCGCGTCGAGAGCGGCCTTGACCTCGGCGTCGGCGCTGTCGGCGGCGGCTGTGCTGAGGGCGGCGCCGAAGTCGGTCATGGTCTTCTTCAGGTCGACGACGAGCTGCTGCTGCCTGGTCTTGTCGTCCATGGCCTTCATGGCCTCGCCGAGCGTGTTGACCAGGGCCATCTTGGCGGCGAGCTCGGCCTTCTCGTACGCCGCGCAGGTGGTCTTCTTGTCGGCGGTGCCGGCCGGCGCGGCGGCGGCCGTGGCCGACGGAGCCGCGGAGGAGCCCGGTCCCGCCTCGGTCGTGGGCGTGTCCGTGCAGGCGGCGGTGCCGAAAACGGCCAGGCTGAGGGAGAGGGTCGCGATGACGCGGCGCATGACTGGGTTCCTTCGGTTCGACGATGGGCGCCTGTATCCAGGCTGCCGAGTTGATCACTCGGCAGCCTAGGGTCGGCGTGTCACAGCCCGATCACCGAATGGTCCCCGGTCAGGCGCGGTTGCCGGCGCCGGCCGGTACCTAGGCGGTCGGCAGGTTCCGGTCGAGCGCTTCGCTGATCTGCGTTGCCGAAAGCGCGGGGTAGCACCTGGCCAGATCCGCGATCGCGGCGTCGCGTGTGATCTCGCCGGTGCGCTGGCGTCCGGCCAGCACGCTCGCCGTCTGATCGAGACCGGCCGGTGGGCGTCGGCGCGCGAAGGCCCGTCCGCCGAAGTAGCCGAGAGCGAAGACCACCATGGCCGCGACGGAGAAGCAGACCAGGATGTCGGGGATGTTGATGTTGTTGAGCACGCCGAGAGGATAGGCGCAGGCTGCCGAAACGTGTGCCCCGCCCCGGGAGCGGACCGCTCACACCGGCCCACGCCCGCGGTGCCTTCCGGCGGCGACGGCCCGGGTTCAGGGCACCTGACCTGTGGCGATCACCGCGGCGGTGGGCAGCGCGAGCCGACCGTCCCCGTCCAGGTGAGCCGCGACGGCGCGGTCGTAATGTGCCTTGACCACGGCTACCTCGGCCGCGTCCAGGACCGACAGCATCGCGCCGAGCACGCCGATCCCGTTCGCCGGTCCGGCCCACCAGTCCTCGGGGTCGGCCCGGTGGGTCCAGGTGACGGTGTGCGCCGACACGTCCGTCAGCCCTGCGCCGCGCAGCAGGTCCGCGAGCCCGTCCGGGTCGCGGGTGAAGTTCAGCTCCTCGGCGACCAGTGGTGCGGAGTCCGGGCGGCGCAGGCCGCAGGCCGCCGAGACGGTGCCCCAGAGCTGCTGCAGCGGCGGCGCGGGCGCGGGCCAGACGCTCACTGCGACGCGGCCGCCGGAACGGGTGACCCGGCGCAGCTCCGACGTCGCCGCGGCCGGGTCGCCGACGTGGTTGACGACGAAGTTGCCCACGGTGGCGTCGAAGCCGCCGTCGTCGAGCGGCAGCTCCGGCAGCACGCCGTGGCGTACGTCGGCGCCCGGGACGGCGCGCCGGGCGGCGTCGACCATGCTCTGCTCGGCGTCCACCGCGGTGACCGCAGCACCGCGGGCCAGGGCGAGAGCCGCGACGGTGCCGGTTCCGGCGCCGACGTCGAGCAGCCGCGTCCGGTCACCGACCCCGGCCGCGTCGAGCAGCGCAGGGCCGGTGTGCCCGCAGAGGGCGGCGAAACTTCGCTGGTACGCCGACGCGCGTCCCTGCCACAGGCGGCGCTCGTAGTCGTCGAAGGCTGTCGTCACCGGCCGGAGCCTACCGGCGGCCCATCGCCCGCCACTCGGCGGCGAGCAGCGAGTACACCTGGACGTCGTGGTTCTCGCCCTGGTGCGGGAACGCTTCGCGCAGGACGCCGTCCAGGGTCATGCCCAGGCGTTTCGCGCAGGCGATGCTGGCGGCGTTGCCGGGCACGGTGCGCCACTCGACGCGGTTGATGCCGCGCTCGTCCACCGCCCAGGCGATCATGCGGGTGGCGGCCCGCGTGATCAGGCCCTGTCCCTGGGCGTCCGGGGCCAGCCAGACGCCGATCTCGGCGGTGCGGAAGCGGGTGTCGAAGGTGCGGAACAGGGTGCCGCCGACCAGCTCGCGGTGCTGCCAGATGCCGTAGATGCGGCCGCCGTCGCGGGCGGTGTCGTCGGCGTACCGCTGAAGCCAGGCGCGGGTCTGGGGCTCGTCGGTGAGGGCGGTGGCCCAGGGCAGCCAGGGCGCGAGGTGGGCGCGGTGCCGTTCGATGAAGTCCGCGAATTGCGCGGCGTAGGCGGGCTCCAGGACGCGCATCTCGGCGGTGTCGGTGAGGGAGTAGGCCAGCACGGATGCTCCTGTTCGCGTACCAAACGTTTGTTATGTATCTTGGCACAGGCTGTCCGGCGGAGGGAGTGGCGGTGCCCGCGAAAGGTGACCACGACGCCAGGCGTCGCGACGTGTCCCAGGCGGTATGGGAGGTGCTCGCGGCGAAGGGCTTCGGCGGGCTGACCCTGCGCGCCGTCGCCGCGCACATGGGCGCCTCGACCGGGCTGCTCACGCACTACTTCCCCAGTAAGAAGGCGCTGGTGCGGCACGCGCTGGAGATCGCGCAGGAGCACACGCAGGGGCGCGAGCGCCGCGCGGCCGAGGGTGAGGGTCTGCCCGGCCTGCGGGTCGCCCTGCTCGACGTGATGCCGCTCACGCCGGAGACCGCCGCGATGAACAGGGTGTGGGTCAGCTTCTGGGACGCCGCGCTCGGCGACGACGAACTGGCCGCGGTCGAGCTGCGGCGTTACGAGCGATGGCGGGGCATGCTGCGCCCGCACGTCGACGCGGCCGTCCGCTCGGGACAGTTGCCGGCCGGCACCGACCCCGATGACGTCGTGGCCACTGCGGCGGGGTTCGGGCACGGCCTGGTGGTGCAGGCCCTCTTCGATCCGGCGCGGTTCCCGCCGCAGCGGCAGATCAGACTCGTCGACGACTTCGTCGCGCAGCTGGCGCGCTGATCCGGGGGCAGCGGCCGTCACCCGGCCGGGTGATCGTGGGCGACTGGCCGGGCACCGGCAGCGCGGCGCCGGGCGGGGTGGGGGAGCATCCGCGGTCGTGCCGAGGCGGTGGGGAGCGGCGTACGCGGACGGCTCGGCCGACCGTCGTGTGCCGCCGCCCCGGCGACCGGCGGGAGGGGCGCCTCGCGGCGGCGACCCGGGCACGGTCAGCGGTGCAGGTGCTCCAGGTTGCGCCATTCGCCCTGCGCACACAGGCCGTCGGCGACGCGCCGCGCCTCCCGTTCGGTGGCGTACTCGCGCATCACCGACCGGCCGTGCTGGCGGTGTTCGACCTCCCACGGACCGGCCGGGTTGGCGCGCAGGAACACGTCCTGCCGTCGGTAGCTGGCGGTGGTGCCGTTCCATCGGTGCTCTACCAGTCGCATCATGGCGCGTATCGTACACATGTTCGAACGGGCGCAGAAGACTATCCGGGGGCGAGCCGGGGACGTACAGTGTTGCTTCATGCTCCGGCCGTCAGGAGGGGTGGTTCTGGCGGTCACGCGAATCACCACCGAACGGCTAGAAATCCGCGTGTCGGCGGCGTGGCACGCTCTGTGGGCTTCCTCCGGTGCCAGCGGCTGTGGCACGATCCATGTCAGCCCCTACTGACCGCTGTGCTGTGGAGTCGACGATGCGTACGAGCAGACTTGCCCGCCTGGTAAGCCGAGGCGCGATCCTCGCCGCCGTGGGCATTGCCGCCGTGGGTGCCGCGGGTCCGGCTTTTGCCGCGGACGAGACCACCGTGATGTACCAGACCGACACGACCATCGAGTGGGGAACCGCGTCCACTATCGAATGGGCCTCGATCCCGACGCGCGATCCGGACGTCAAGCCGGATCGCACCGGGCTGGAGGAAAAGACCATCGAATGGGCTTGATTCGCCGCGTAGGCGGATGAATCCGAAGGAAATGGGCGAACGGCATTGGCACGACCTGAGCGGCGCGTCCAACGATCGCCCGAACTGGCTTGGCTGATCACCGGCCCGCTGGTGTTGATGACCATCGGGCTCACCGCCTTGGCGTTCGCCCGTTCCGATGAGCCACTCGGCGAGTGGTGGCTGGGGCTCGTCTTCTTCGGCCTGTTCTTCGTAGCCGAGATGACCGGCCTGCAGTTCGAGGTCCGTCGGCACAGCATGATCCTCACGCTGGCCGATGTGCCGTTCCTGCTCGCGCTGGCGTATCTACCGCCCGTCACGCTGCTGATCGTCCGCCTCGCCGTGTATTCGCTGGCGCAGTGGCGGCGCGGCACCGCGCCGGTGAAAGCCGCCTTCAACATAGCCCTGCTGGGTGCCAGCACCGCGTTCGCCAATCTCGTCGTGGTCGAGCAGGGGCCGATCGTGGCCGACGATCCGCGCAGCTGGTTCGTGCTGGTGGTGGCCGTGCTGACCAGCGTGCTCGTGGCGGCCGCCGGTGTGGTGGGCGTGATCTCGCTGGTCCAGGGCCGCTTCGCCCCGCAGGAGATGGCGGTCTCCGTGCTGCCGAGCATCCTGGTGGCCGGCCTCAACACCGCCATCGGGCTCGCCGTGCTGCTGATCCTGCAACAGGGTGCGGCCGCGTACGCGCTGCTCGCGGTGCTGGTCGCCTTCTTCTATCTCGCGTACCGCTCCTATGCCGGGGCGATGAACCAGCACCGCACCCTCACCGAGATCTACGACCTGACCGGTGCCATCTCCGACACCCCGCACGACGGCACGCTGCCCGACGTGCTGCTCGGCCGGGTGCGCAGGCTGCTGCAGGCCGAGTACGCGACGCTGTGGATGCCCGCACAGGGCCGGCACCCCGAGGTGCTGCTCAGCGCGCGCGCCGACGACAAGGGCCTGCTCGACGTGGCGGGGTCCCCGGAATCACTGCGCAAGCAGGCCGTCGAATCCGGCCAGACGGTGGCCGGCGGCGCCAAGCTCGGCGACGATTCGATCCGGGCGCAGCTGCGCGAGTTCGGCGCGAAGGATGCGATCGTCGTGCCGCTGCGGGCCAGCTCGGCGGTGATCGGCACGCTCGAGGTGGCGGGCCGGCTCGGCGACAACCTGCACTTCAGGTCCGGTGATGTGCGGCTGCTGGAGGCGGTCGCGGCACACGCGGCGGTCGCGGTCGAGAACAACCGCCTGGTCGACCGGCTGCGTTTCGACGCGTACCACGACGCCCTGACCGCGCTGCCCAACCGCCGCCGCATCAGCCAGGCGCTGGAGGAGGCGGTTCGCGTACGCGCCCCCGGTGAGGTGGTCGCGGTGCTGATGTTCGATGTGGACGGCCTGCGGGACGTGAACGACTCGCTGGGGCAGTCCGCGGGCGACCAGTTGCTGGCCGAGGTGGCCACCCGGCTGCGCACGCTGTCGTCACCCGCGGCGCTGGTGGGCCGGGTCGGCGGCGACGAGTTCGTGGTGACGCTGCGCCTGCCCAACGCCGAGGCCGCGCTGCAGCTGGCCGCGGAGCTGCGCAGCCAGATGCAGAACCCGATGACGTTCGGCTCGCTGACCCTGGACGTCGACACCGCGGTCGGCATCAGCCTGCACCCGGAGCACGGCTCCGATCCGGCGACGCTGCTGCAGCGCGCCGACGTGGCGACCCACTCGGCGAAGGCGCTGGCGGGCGGGGTGCAGCTGTTCGACCTGGCCCTGGAGTCGCGCTCGGTGCGCCGGCTCGGCCTGGCCGGGGACCTGCGCCGCGCCCTGGACAACGACGAGCTGGAGGTCTACTTCCAGCCCAAGGTCAACCTGCGGGACCGCCGCCTGGTCGGGGTGGAGTGCCTGGCCCGCTGGGAGCACCCGACCCACGGCGCGGTGCAGCCGGAGGACTTCGTCGCGGTGGCCGAGCACACCGGGCAGCTGTCCCGGCTCACCGAGGTGGTGATGCGCGAGGGCCTGCGCCGGGCACGGCAGTGGGTGGACGCCGGCCGGCCGCTTTCGGTCGCGGTGAACCTCTCGCCGCGCACGCTGGTCGACCCGGCCTTCCCGGACCGGGTGGACGAGCTGCTCCAGGAGTACGGCGTGTCACCCGACCGGCTGACCCTGGAGATCACCGAGGACGGGGTGGTGGACGGCGTCGACCGGCTGCTGCCGACCCTGCGCCGGCTCTACGACCTGGGCGTGCACCTGAGCGTGGACGACTTCGGCACCGGCTATTCGTCGCTGTCCTATCTGCGCCGGCTGCCGGTGCACGAGGTGAAGGTGGACCGCTCCTTCGTGCAGGGCATGGCGACCGACCCGGGCGACCTGGCCATCGTGCGGGCCGTGGTGGACATCTCGCGCCACTTCGGGCTGAGCGTGGTCGCCGAGGGCGTGGAGAGCGAGCTGACGCTGGAGCTGCTCGAGGAGATCGGCTGCGACATCGGGCAGGGCTTCCTGTTCAGCCGTCCGCTGCCGTACGAGCGGCTGGAAGCCTGGCTGGGCGCCCAGACCGACGCCGAACCGACCCCGCTGGGCGAGGTCCGGCGACTGCGCGCGGTGGGCTGAACCACACCGCGCCGCGCCGGGGGTATCCCGATTTCCACGGCGGCTTGTTGTTGTGTACTCTTACCAAGGCGCGCGGCGAGGTGGGAAACCACCAGGCCACGAGCACGCCCCCTTAGCTCAGTCGGCAGAGCGTCTCCATGGTAAGGAGAAGGTCTACGGTTCGATTCCGTAAGGGGGCTCGACCGGACTCCCGGTGCATCCACCGGGAGTGCCCGCCACGGCGGTGTAGCTCAGATGGCAGAGCAAGCGGCTCATAATCGCTGTGTCGCCGGTTCAATTCCGGCCACCGCTACGTTGTGTTGAATCGCTGGCGCGTGTCGCCAGTCAACGCTAGATCGCAGACCGGTGGGGTATTCCCTGGTCGCGGTGTAAGGATCGCCATGGCGGCCCTTTTTGCATGTCTGGATGGACGTCGTCTATCTTGGTATGCCGGTAACTAAGCAGCTTGTTCTAGAAAGGCACTCCCGTGGCCAAGGCGACTGACGTACGTCCAAAGATCACCATGGCGTGCGTGGACTGCAAGGAGCGGAACTACATCACCAAGAAGAACCGGCGTAACGACCCGGATCGGATTGAGCTGAAGAAGTTCTGCCCGCGCTGCGGCAAGCACACCGCGCACCGCGAGACCCGCTGACCTTTCCGGTCCAGCAGACGTTCCCAGCAGGGGGCGGCCCATCGGGCCGTCCCCTGCTGGCATAGGTTCACAGGCATGCCGTTGGACCAGTCATTCACCGGTCGGACCTATCCGCCGACCGAGCCCTACCAGGTGGGCCGCGAGAAGATCAGGGAGTTCGCCACCGCGATCGGTGCCGACGACGCCCTGTACCACGACGTGGAGGCCGCGCAGAAGGCCGGCTACCGCGACGTCGTGGCCCCGCCCACCTTCCCGATCATCCTGAGCTTCGCCGCCATGGAGCAGATCGTCACCGACCCGGAACTGGGCATGGACTACACCCGCGTGGTCCACGGCGACCAGCGATTCTCGTACCGCCGCCCGATCGTCGCCGGGGACGAGCTGGTGGTCGTCAGCAGCATCGACGACATCACGCACCGCGGCGGCCACGACTTCCTGACCACTCGGGCCGAGCTGGCCACGCCGGCCGGCGAGCCCGTGGTGACCGTGGTGTGCAAGCTCGTCGTCCGAGGGCATGGTGAGTGAGATGGCGTACGAGAAGGGGCAGCAGCTGCCCTTGCAGACGTTCCGGGTGACCCGGGCCGACCTGGTCCGCTACGCGGGCGCGTCGGGCGACTTCAACCCGATCCACTGGAGCGAGCGCACCGCCGTCGGCGTCGGACTGCCCGGCGTGATCGCGCACGGCATGTACACCATGGCGCTGGCCGGCCGGGCCGTCACCGGCTGGGTGGGCGCCGCGGACGCGGTGCTCGACATCGGGGTCAGGTTCACCCGCCCGGTGCCGGTGCCGGACACCGACGAGGGCACCGAGGTGGAGTTCACCGCGGTGATCAAGAACGTTTCCGAGGACGGTCTGGTCACCTTCGACCTCACCGCGATCTGTGCCGGCGAGAAGGTGTTGGCGCAGGCCAGGGTCGTGGTCAAGCAGATCTGAGGGGCTCGTTCGTTGGCCGGCCGGCCGGTGGCGAGAGAAAATAGGGAGTGCCAGTTGGCCCACTCGCCTGTCTACCCGTACACTGGTCGGCCGTGGGGTTAGTGAACTCCGCCGGTGGTTTTCGGCCATCGGCAGGGTGCTCTTCCCGCACAGGGGTGTGGCGCAATTGGCAGCGCAGCGGTCTCCAAAACCGCAGGTTGCAGGTTCGAGTCCTGTCGCCCCTGCGGCTTTGGCCTACCGGCCCGCGGTGGGCGATCATGGGAATCGGCCCACCGGATGTCTTCCGTGACGTCCTCGGCTGGTGGACCATGGTCGTATGGCCCGTATCGGCCCCCACTGGGGGCGGGCCAGATGGAACAGGTGCTCCTCGTGCGACTGCGTCGGGCACACGGGATCGTGTCCCTGCACGGTTCCGACACCACCCCGCGAGATGGAAGTAGGGCGAAGTGGCCGAGAGCAACCGACGTGGCGAGGACGCCGCGGCCGAGCACGTTGACGACGTGTTCGACGACGCTGTCGACGATGACGCTCAGGACGACGACGAGTCCGGCGTCTCCGGTGGTGGCACCGCGACCAAGTCCCGCAAGGTGACGGACGGCAAGGGCTCCCGCGCGGTCAAGAGCACGGAGAAGGCCGAGAAGGTCGGCTTCTTCGGCCGGATCGGACGTTTTGTCCGTGAGATCGTCGCCGAGCTGCGTAAGGTCATCTGGCCGACGCGCAACGAACTGCTGACGTACACCGCGGTCGTCCTGATCTTCGTGACCTTCATGATGGCCATCGTGACGTTGCTGGATCTCGCCTACGCCCAGGGTGTGCTGTTCGTCTTCGGCGACGCGAAGTAACACAAACTACGGAAGTGAGCAGCTACGTGCCTGAGTACGACGAGACGGCCCAGACGGACGACACCGAGGCGACCTCAGCGGTCGCGGTGTCCGACGAGCCGGAGCTTGCGACGGCACCCGCTGAGGACGAGTTCGACCCGGCCACGGAGCTGCGTCAGAAGCTGCGGTTCGCGCCCGGCGACTGGTATGTCGTGCACTCCTACGCCGGCTACGAGAACAAGGTCAAGACCAACCTCGAGACCCGGATCACGAGCCTCGACATGGAGGAGTTCATCTTCCAGGTCGAGGTGCCGACCCGTGAAGAGGTCGAGGTCAAGAACGGCAAGCGCACCCAGGTGCAGAGCAAGGTCTTCCCCGGCTACCTGCTGGTCCGGATGGATCTCACGCCCGAGTCCTACTCGTGTGTGCGCAACACCCCGGGTGTGACCGGCTTCGTGGGCGCGACGGACCGGGCCGACCGCCCGGCTCCGCTGAGCCTCGACGAGGTGCTGAAGTGGCTGCTGCCCGCGGTCGAGGCGCCCGGCGCCGGCCAGAAGAAGGCCAAGGCCGAGATCCGCGTGCTGGACTTCGAGGTCGGCGACTCGGTCACCGTCACCGACGGCGCGTTCGCCTCGCTGCCGGCCACGATCTCCGAGATCAACGCCGACCAGCAGAAGCTCAAGGTGCTGGTGTCGATCTTCGGTCGGGAGACCCCGGTCGAGCTGAACTTCAACCAGGTCGCCAAGATCTGACAGCTTGATGCGGAGGCCCGCTCTGCGGCCTCCTGAAGAACGCGATCGCGCGGCGGGCGGCCTTCGGGCCCCCGCCGCGCGGCGTTTCGGCGCGTCGCAGCTCACATCCGGTGCGAAGGTCCCACCTCGCCGGATAGGCGCCCGCGAGTATGCGCTAATCTAGAACGTCCGGCCTGTGCCGCGCGCTGACCGTGCGCGCGAACGCACCGGCCGGTCCGGTGTAAACCACCCTGATCCGCCGAGACGGCGGGTCGACAAGTCCCAGGAAGTAGACATGCCTCCGAAGAAGAAACTCGTCAAGACGTTCACCCTGCAGCTGAAGGCCGGCCAGGCCACCCCGGCTCCGCCGGTGGGTCCCGCGCTGGGTCAGCACGGCGTGAACATCATGGAGTTCTGCAAGGCGTACAACGCCCAGACCGAGTCGCAGCGCGGTGACATCGTCCCGGCACAGATCAGCGTTTACGAGGACCGCTCGTTCACGTTCGTGCTGAAGACGCCGCCGGCCGCCCGTCTCCTGATCAAGGCCGCCGGTGTCGCCAAGGGCTCCGGCGTGCCGCACACCACCAAGGTCGGTTCGGTGACCCGCGCCCAGGTGCGCGAGATCGCCGAGAAGAAGATGTCCGACCTGAACGCCAACGACCTGGACATGGCCGAGCGGATCATCGCCGGCACCGCCCGGTCGATGGGCATCACCGTCAAGGACTGAACGCCGCCCGCGGCGTCCGCCGCCTGACGGTCAGAAGTTTCGTGGGAGGGCCCGGCAGGGCTCGACACAACCACAGGAGATTCGAGAATGAAGCACGGCAAGAGCTACAACGCGTCCGCTGAGCAGGTCGACCGGGACAAGCTGTACACCCCGGTCGAGGCGATCAAGCTCGCGAAGGGCACCACCAAGGTCAAGTTCGACGCCACGGTCGAGGTCGCGATGCGCCTCGGCGTCGACCCCCGTAAGGCGGACCAGATGGTCCGCGGCGTGGTCAACCTGCCCCACGGCACCGGTAAGACCGCCCGCGTGATCGTCTTCGCCTCCGGCGAGAAGGCCGCCGAGGCGACCGCCGCCGGCGCCGACGCCGTCGGGACCGACGAGCTGGTGGCCCGCATTCAGGAGGGCTGGCTGGACTTCGACGCCGCGATCGCGACGCCGGACCAGATGGCCAAGATCGGTCGGATCGCGCGGATCCTGGGCCCGCGCGGCCTCATGCCGAACCCGAAGACCGGCACGGTCACCATGGACATCGCCAAGGCGGTCTCCGACATCAAGGGCGGAAAGATCACCTTCCGCGTGGACAAGCACTCGAACCTGCACCTGATCATCGGCAAGGCGTCGTTCACTGCGGAGCAGCTGGTCGACAACTACGCCGCGGTGCTGGAGGAGGTGCTGCGGTCCAAGCCGTCGGCGTCCAAGGGCAAGTACCTGAAGAAGGTCTTCGTCACCACCACGATGGGCCCCGGCATCCCGGTCGACCCCAACGTGACCCGCAACATCCAGGAGAACCCCGAGTCCTGATCCGCCTCGCCACACTCCACCCGGAAGGCCCCGCCTCGCACCCGCGAGGCGGGGCCTTCCGCTTTCCCCTCGGGACTCGGGCTCGGGACTCGGGACTCGGGCTCGGGGAGAAGGAAGGGCACCTTCACATCGCTATGCGTAGAGGAAGGTGCCCTTCTTGACGTCGCCACTGGCGTTGATCGCTGTTTGTGGTCAGAAAGTGTGGTCCGACCGCACTTTCTGACCACAAACAGCGATCAAGGGCCGAAGCCGGGGTGGCCGAGCCGAGCCGGCCGATCCGAGCCGGCCGATCCGAGCTGAGCCGAGCCGAGCTGAGCCGAGCCGACGAGCCGGGCTGCGGCGGGCCGGGACCAGGGTCGAACCGAGGCCAGGACGTGGTCGGGGGCTGGTCGAGGACTGGGCTGGGCTGGGGTCAGGGGTGGGGCCAGGCGGTGCGGATCGCGGCGAGGGCCTCGTCGAGGTCCGCGCCGAGGGTCAGGGCGGTGGTGGTGTAGGTATGCGCCGCCTGTGCCAACGGCCCCCGTCGGTCCGTCGGCGGGTCGGGGGTTCGTGCGGCCACCACCGTGCCTGCCGCGCGCCGGGTGGTCACCAGCCCGGCCGCCTCCAGTTCCTGGTACGCCCGAGCCACCGTGCCGGTGGCCAGGCCCAGGTCCGCGGCGAGTTGCCGGATCGGCGGCAGGCGGTGGCCCGCCGCCAGCAGCCCGCCGTTGATCAGCGCCTCGACCTGGGCCCGGATCTGTTCGTAGGGCGGCACCGGGCCGTGCCGGATGGTGATCGTGGGGATCACGCCGCGGCCTCGGCCGGCTCCTGCTGCTGCGCGACGGCGCTCACCACGCCCGACGGACCCGGGTGGATCAGCAGGTGCAGGTAGTGCGCGAACACCAGGAACGTGGTGAGGCCAAGGGTGAGCAGGCCGAACATCCACCAGCCCCAGCCGCCGACGAAGATCAGCCAGGCGCGCTGGCTGTAGTAGAACATCGCGCCGCTGAGGGTGCCGGAGAGCAGGACCCCGGTCGTGCCGAGGACCAGCCGGGACGCCCGCCGCCGCCATGCCTCGTCCGCGGCGAGGTGCTGCGGGTCCAGCCCGGCGTGGCCGGCCTCGGCGATGCGGCGCAGCAGATGCCGGGCGAGCAGGCCCCAGCAGGCAAGGACCACGGCGGTGGGCGCCAGGCGCACCATGGCGCCGGTGGTGTGGAACTCCCCGGCTGTGGCCATGGGGTTGACGCCGATCTGCACGGCGAGCGGGGGCAGTGCCACCACCAGTGCCAGGCCCAGCCAGCGCAGTTGCGCCCGGGACCCAGGTGGCAGGTACGCGTCGACGTCGCGCGCGGTGAGTTGCGCCGTCGGCTGCCCGGATGGGGACGGCCGGGGCGACATCAGTTCGCTGACCGCGACTCCGGCCAGCACGAACACCGCGAACAGGGGCACGGCGAGCGGGATCAGGGTGCTGTTGGCGACAGTGAAGCTCAGCGCCCCGCCCAGGACGACACCGGCCGACCGCACGTAGGCGGCTCCGTTCATGTTGACCTCCCTGTTGTATCAAGCAACTGATACAAGTGAACGTCATCACTGCGTCTTGTGTCAAACGATTGATACAAGCCAGCTCACACCACCCCCGATTTGGAGGGCGGCGACCAGGTCACGTATCGTTGCCGTCAACAGTTCCACCCAAAGACCGCTGGTCATCTGATCCGGATCACTCCGGAGCATGATCGAAGGCCCCGTCGCTCGGCAACGAGCGGACCCACGGGCGGCCCGCGCAGGGAAGAACGGTGAGCCTGACGGCCTCGTGCCGTGCGAAGCCCCGTGCGCCCTGCGCCGGGGCGTTTTGTTTGTCCGCTCCTGTCGAACGCCGGGTCCCGCGAGACCAGCCTGGAGTACGAGAGAGGAGGGGACATGGCGGACAAGATCCGTGCCGACAAGGCCGGCAGTGTTGCGGAGCTCACCGAGCGCTTCCGCGAGTCGAACGCCACGGTGCTCACCGAGTACCGCGGCCTGACCGTGAAGCAGCTGACCGAGCTGCGTCGTTCGCTGGGCGGTGCCGAGTACACCGTTGCCAAGAACACGCTTGCCAAGCGCGCCGCGACCGACGCCGGTCTGACCGGTCTCGACGCTCTGTTCACCGGTCCTACCGCGCTCGCCTTCGTCTCCGGCGATGTCGTCGAGGCTGCGAAGGGCCTGAAGGAGTTCGCGAAGGCGAACCCGCTGCTCGTCATCAAGGGCGGCGTCTTCGAGGGCAAGGCGATCAGCGCGGCTGAGGTCGCGAAGCTCGCCGACCTCGAGTCCCGTGAGGTCCTGCTGGCCAAGCTGGCCGGCGCGATGAAGGCAAGCATGGGCAACGCCGCGGCGCTCTTCCAGGCCCCGCTGGCGCAGGCCGTCCGTACGGTCGCCGCCCTGCAGGACAAGCGCGAGAAGGAGGGCGCCGACGCCTGACCGGCGTCGACGTCATCCGATCCAACCAGCTCGCGGCTGCCTGCCGCGGCATGTAGACCCGAAACGAAAGGACGCCTGACATGGCGAAGCTGAGCAGCACCGAACTCCTCGACGCGTTCAAGGAGATGACCCTGATCGAGCTCTCCGAGTTCGTGAAGCAGTTCGAGGACACCTTCGACGTGAAGGCCGCCGCGCCCGTCGCGATCGGCGCCGGCCCGACCGCGGCCGCTCCGGTCGAGGTCGAGGAGAAGGACGAGTTCGACGTCGTCCTCGAGTCCGACGGTGGCAAGAAGATCCAGGTCATCAAGGTCGTGCGTGAGCTGACCGGCCTGGGCCTGAAGGAGGCCAAGGACGTGGTCGAGGCCGCGCCGAAGGCCATCCTCGAGAAGGCCAACAAGGAGACCGCGGAGAAGGCCAAGGCCAAGCTCGAGGCCGAGGGCGCCAAGGTCACCCTGAAGTGATCTGAGGTCACGCCGGGCTTTACGCCAAGAGCGTGACCGCATCGAGGGGCGGGCATCCACGGGATGCCCGCCCCTTGTTCTTGCTGCACAAACGCGCAGTGATACGAACTTGACGCAGTGTTGGACACTGGAAGACGCCGCCGGGTCTTGACGTGAACGACGACGCCAGGCAGTCTTTCTTCAGTACGACCTTCCGAGTGCGTAGCGGGCGGGGTACAGAGCGTGGTGGACACCGATCTGAAGGTGGTCCCGGGCACGTTCTGCGGAAGCCTGCCGTGGGGACTCGACAGCGGTCGGTGCTTCTGCTACAGTGCTAGTTTGCGCTGCCCTTCGACTTTCCCCCTGCCCGGAATGCCGGACGTTTTTTGACGTCGGCTCTGGACCAGGGGTTGTCGGGTTGCTCGCGTAACGGCCGTTGCACCACCGGTCCTCGGAAGGACGTATCTTGGCAGCCTCCCGCCCTGCGAAGACCAGTCGATCGTCGAGCGCGTTCGCTCCCCGCCGGATCTCCTTCGGCAGGATCACCGAACACCTCGAAGTACCCAATCTGCTCGCTATCCAAACCGAGTCTTTTGACTGGCTTGTCGGCAATGAGTCCTGGCAGTCCCGTTCGTCGGCTCTCGCAGACGCCCGCTCGGGACTCGCGGAGATCCTCGAAGAGATCAGCCCGATCGAGGACTTCTCCGGCACCATGTCGCTCAGCTTCTCCGACCCGCGCTTCGACGAGGTCAAGGCCTCCATCGAGGAGTGCAAGGAGAAGGACCTCACCTACTGCGCGCCGCTGTTCGTGACCGCGGAGTTCACCAACAACTCGACTGGCGAGATCAAGAGCCAGACCGTGTTCATGGGTGACTTCCCGATGATGACGCCGAAGGGCACCTTCATCATCAACGGCACCGAGCGCATCGTCGTCAGCCAGCTCGTCCGCTCTCCTGGCGTGTACTTCTCCAAGGAGCCGGACAAGACCTCTGACCGCGACCTCTCCAGCGTCAAGGTCATCCCCAGCCGGGGTGCCTGGCTGGAGTTCGACATCGACAAGCGCGACACCGTCGGTGTGCGTATCGACCGCAAGCGCCGGCAGGCCGTCACCGTCCTGCTGAAGGCGATCGGTTGGACCAACGACCAGATCCGCGAGCGCTTCGCGTGGTCCGAGCTGTTGATGACGACCCTCGAGAAGGACCACATCGCCGGTCAGGACGAGGCCCTTCTCGACATCTACCGCAAGCTGCGCCCTGGCGAGCCGCCGACGCGCGAGAACGCCCAGACCCTGCTCGACAACCTCTTCTTCAACCCGAAGCGGTACGACGTCGCCAAGGTCGGTCGTTACAAGTTCAACAAGAAGCTCGAGCTCGAGATCCCGATCACGACGGGAACGCTGACCGAGGACGACATCGTCGCCACCGTGGAGTACCTGGCCCGCCTGCACGCGGGCGAGGACGGCTACGAGGCCGACGACATCGACCACTTCGGCAACCGTCGTCTGCGCACCGTGGGCGAGCTGATCCAGAACCAGGTTCGGGTCGGCCTCTCCCGCATGGAGCGCGTCGTGCGTGAGCGCATGACCACGCAGGACGTCGAGGCGATCACGCCGCAGACCCTGATCAACATCCGCCCCGTGGTGGCTGCGATCAAGGAGTTCTTCGGCACGTCGCAGCTGTCGCAGTTCATGGACCAGACCAACCCGCTCGCGGGTCTGACCCACCGTCGCCGCCTGTCGGCGCTCGGCCCGGGTGGTCTGTCGCGTGACCGCGCCGGCTTCGAGGTCCGCGACGTGCACCCGTCGCACTACGGCCGGATGTGCCCGATCGAGACGCCGGAAGGCCCGAACATCGGCCTGATCGGCGCGCTGTCGACGTTCGCGCGGGTCAACCCGTTCGGTTTCGTCGAGACGCCGTACCGCAAGGTCGTCGAGGGCCGGGTCACCGACCAGATCGACTACCTGACCGCGGACGAGGAGGACCGTTACATCAAGGCGCAGGCGAACGCCGTGCTGATGGGTGACGGCTCCTTCGCCGAGGACCGCGTCCTGGTCCGCCGTAAGGGCGGTGAGGTCGACTACGTGCCGCCGGCACAGGTCGACTACATGGACGTGTCGCCGCGGCAGATGGTGTCCGTCGCGACCGCGATGATCCCGTTCCTCGAGCACGACGACGCCAACCGGGCCCTGATGGGCGCGAACATGCAGCGTCAGGCGGTGCCGCTGGTCAAGGCCGAGGCCCCGCTGGTCGGCACGGGTATGGAGTACCGTGCCGCGACCGACGCCGGCGACGTGGTCGTGGCCGAGGTCGGCGGCGTGGTCGAGGACCTGTGCGCGGACTACATCACCGTGCACCAGGACGACGGCTTCCGCCGGACCTACCTGCTGCACAAGTTCCGCCGGTCCAACTCGGGCTCGTGCGTGAACCAGAAGCCGGTGGTCCCGGAGGGTGCCCGCGTCGAGGCCGGTCAGGTCATCGCCGACGGCCCGTGTACCGACAACGGTGAGATGGCGCTCGGCCGCAACCTGCTGGTCGCCTTCATGCCGTGGGAGGGCCACAACTACGAGGACGCGATCATCCTGTCCCAGCGTCTGGTGCAGGAGGACGTGCTCACCTCGATCCACATCGAGGAGCACGAGGTCGACGCCCGCGACACCAAGCTGGGCCCGGAGGAGATCACCCGCGACATCCCGAACGTCAGCGAAGAGATGCTGGCGGACCTGGACGAGCGGGGCATCATCCGGATCGGCGCCGAGGTCGTGCCGGGCGACATCCTGGTCGGCAAGGTCACGCCCAAGGGCGAGACCGAGCTGACCCCGGAGGAGCGGCTGCTCCGCGCGATCTTCGGTGAGAAGGCGCGCGAGGTCCGTGACACCTCGCTGAAGGTGCCGCACGGCGAGACCGGCACGGTCATCGGTGTGCGCACGTTCTCCCGCGAGGACGGCGACGAGCTGCCCCCGGGCGTCAACGAGCTGGTCCGGGTGTACGTGGCCCAGAAGCGCAAGATCCAGGACGGTGACAAGCTCGCCGGCCGCCACGGCAACAAGGGTGTCATCTCCAAGATCCTTCCGGTCGAGGACATGCCGTTCCTCGAGGACGGCACTCCGGTCGACATCGTGCTCAACCCGCTGGGTGTGCCCGGCCGAATGAACATCGGCCAGGTTCTCGAGGTCCACCTGGGCTGGGTCGCGAAGACCGGCTGGAAGGTCTCGGGCGACGACGCCGAGTGGAAGAAGGCGCTGCGCTCGATCGGCGCGCACGAGGCCGAGGCCAACACGAATGTGGCGACCCCGGTGTTCGACGGCGCGCACGACGACGAGATCGCCGGTCTGCTCGGCAGCACCCTGCCCAACCGCGACGGCACCCAGCTGATCGGCGAGTCGGGCAAGGCCAAGCTGTTCGACGGCCGCTCGGGTGAGCCGCTGCCGGACCCGATCTCGGTCGGCTACATGTACATCCTGAAGCTGAACCACCTGGTCGACGACAAGATCCACGCTCGGTCGACCGGCCCGTACTCGATGATCACGCAGCAGCCGCTGGGTGGTAAGGCGCAGTTCGGTGGCCAGCGGTTCGGCGAGATGGAGTGCTGGGCGATGCAGGCCTACGGCGCGGCTTACGCGCTGCAGGAGCTGCTGACCATCAAGTCCGACGACGTGCTGGGTCGCGTGAAGGTCTACGAGGCCATCGTCAAGGGCGAGAACATCCCCGAGCCGGGTATCCCCGAGTCGTTCAAGGTGCTGCTCAAGGAACTGCAGTCGCTGTGCCTGAACGTCGAGGTGCTGTCCAGCGACGGTGTTGCCCTGGAGATGCGCGAGACCGACGACGAGGTGTTCCGGGCGGCGGAGGAGCTCGGTATCGATCTGTCCCGGCGGGAGCCGAGCAGCGTCGAGGAAGTCTGATGTAAAAGGCGTCCTCCGCGCGCTCCGGCGTGTGGAGGACGCCTCCGCCATCAACTGACACTGATGAAGACACGAGCAAAGAGGGACATACAACGTGCTCGACGTTAACTTCTTCGATGAGCTTCGGATCGGCCTGGCGGGCGCTGAAGACATCCGGCGCTGGTCGCACGGCGAGGTCAAGAAGCCCGAAACGATCAACTACCGCACCCTGAAGCCCGAGAAGGACGGACTCTTCTGCGAGAAGATCTTCGGCCCTCAGCGGGACTGGGAGTGCTACTGCGGCAAGTACAAGCGGGTGCGCTTCAAGGGCATCGTCTGTGAGCGCTGCGGCGTCGAGGTGACCCGCTCCAAGGTGCGCCGTGAGCGGATGGGCCACATCGAGCTCGCCGCCGCGGTCACCCACATCTGGTACTTCAAGGGTGTGCCGAGCCGGCTGGGTTACCTGCTGGACCTCGCGCCGAAGGACCTTGAGAAGATCATTTACTTCGCCTCGTACGTGATCACGAGCGTGGACGCCGAAGCGCGTCACCGCGACATGACCACCATCGAGAACGAGATCTTCGCCGAGAAGCGGCAGGCCGAGAACGCCCGCGACGCCGAGATCGAGAAGCGGGCCGTCAAGCTCGAGTCCGACCTGGCCGAGCTGGAGGCCGAGGGCGCCAAGGCCGACGTGCGCCGCAAGGTCAAGGAGGCTGGCGAGCGCGAGATGCGCCAGATCCGCGACAAGGCGCAGCGCGAGATCGACCGCCTGGACGAGGTGCTGGACACGTTCCGCAAGCTCGACTCCAAGCAGCTGGTCACCGACGAGCTGCTCTACCGCGAGCTGCGCGACCGCTTCGGTGAGTACTTCACCGGCGGCATGGGCGCCGAGGCCATCAAGGCCCTCGTGCAGAACATGGACCTCGAGGCCGAGGCCGAGTTCCTGCGCGAGACCATCCGCTCGGGCAAGGGCCAGCGCAAGCTGCGCGCGCTCAAGCGGCTCAAGGTCGTGGCCGCGTTCCTGGCCACCGGCAACTCGCCGCTGGGCATGGTGCTGGACTGCGTCCCGGTCATCCCGCCGGACCTGCGCCCGATGGTGCAGCTCGACGGTGGCCGTTTCGCGACGTCCGACCTGAACGACCTGTACCGCCGCGTCATCAACCGCAACAACCGCCTCAAGCGTCTGATCGACCTCGGCGCGCCCGAGATCATCGTGAACAACGAGAAGCGGATGCTGCAGGAGGCCGTCGACGCACTGTTCGACAACGGCCGCCGTGGCCGGCCGGTGACGGGTCCGGGCAACCGCCCGCTCAAGTCGCTGTCCGACATGCTCAAGGGCAAGCAGGGCCGGTTCCGTCAGAACCTGCTCGGCAAGCGCGTGGACTACTCGGGCCGTTCCGTCATCGTCGTCGGCCCGCGGCTGAAGCTGCACCAGTGCGGTCTGCCCAAGCAGATGGCGCTGGAGCTGTTCAAGCCGTTCGTGATGAAGCGGCTGGTCGACCTGAACCACGCCCAGAACATCAAGTCGGCCAAGCGCATGGTCGAGCGTCAGCGCCCGGTCGTGTGGGACGTGCTGGAAGAGGTCATCACCGAGCACCCGGTGCTGCTCAACCGTGCACCCACCCTGCACCGTCTGGGCATCCAGGCGTTCGAGCCGCAGCTGGTCGAGGGCAAGGCCATCCAGATCCACCCGCTCGTCTGCACCGCGTTCAACGCGGACTTCGACGGTGACCAGATGGCGGTGCACGTGCCGCTGTCCGCCGAGGCTCAGGCCGAGGCGCGGATCCTGATGCTGTCCAGCAACAACATCCTCAAGCCGGCCGACGGCAAGCCGGTGACCATGCCCACCCAGGACATGATCATCGGGCTGTACCACCTGACCCACACGCGTCCCGGCATGCTGGGCGAGGGCCGGGTGTTCAGCTCCGAGGCCGAGGCCATGATGGCGTTCGACAACGGCGAGCTGCACCTGCAGGCGCCGGTGCGGATCCGGCTCAAGGGCATCACCTCGGTGGACAACGGCCCGGCCGGCCCGGTCTGGTCGGCGCCCGAGGGCTGGGAGCCCAACGAGCAGGTCATCCTGGACACCACGCTGGGCCGGGTGCTCTTCAACGAGACCCTCCCGGTGGGCTACCGCTTCGTCAACCACGAGGTCCGCAAGGGCCAGCTGTCGGCGATCGTGAACGACCTGGCCGAGCGCTACCCGAAGGTCGCCCTGGCGGCGACGCTGGACGCGCTCAAGGAGGCCGGCTTCCACTGGGCCACCTGGTCCGGCGTCACCATCGGCATGGAGGACGTCATCTCGCCGCCGCGCAAGGGCCAGATCCTTGAGCGGTACGAGAAGGAGGCCGAGCGCTTCGACAAGCAGTACCAGCGTGGTCTGATGACCGCCGAGGAGCGCCGCGGCGAGCTGATCGAGCTGTGGACCAAGGCGACCAACGAGGTGGCCAAGGAGCTGGAGACCGCTCTGCCGCTGGAGAACCCGCTGTGGCGCATGATCCACTCGGGCGCTCGAGGCAACATGCTGCAGCTGCGTCAGATCGCGGCGATCCGTGGTCTGGTGGCCAACCCCAAGGGTGAGATCATCCCGCGGCCGATCAAGTCCTCGTACCGCGAGGGCCTGAGCGTGCTGGAGTACTTCATCTCCACGCACGGCGCCCGCAAGGGTCTGGCCGACACCGCGCTGCGTACCGCCGACTCGGGTTACCTGACCCGTCGTCTGGTGGACGTGTCGCAGGACGTGATCATCCGTGAGGACGACTGCGGCACCGACCGGGCGATCCCGATGCAGATCGGGGCGCGCCACGACGGTGTGCTGTCGGTGCACGAGCACGCCGAGACCGGCGCGCACGCCCGCACCCTGGCCGAGGACATGTCGGACCCGTCCGGCAACCTCGTCGCGGCCCGCGGCACCGACCTCAACTCGATCGTCGTCGACGCGCTGGTCAAGGCCGGCATCGAGGGCGTACGGGTACGGTCCGTGCTCACCTGCGAGTCCAAGCTCGGCGTCTGCGCGGCCTGCTACGGCCGTTCGCTGCCGACCGGCAAGCTGGTGGACGTCGGCGAGGCCGTCGGCATCATCGCGGCCCAGTCGATCGGTGAGCCGGGTACCCAGCTGACGATGCGTACCTTCCACACCGGTGGTGCGGCCTCGGGTGAGGACATCACCCAGGGTCTGCCCCGTGTCCAGGAGATCTTCGAGGCGCGTGTGCCCAAGGGCAAGGCGCCGATCGCGGACACTCCGGGACGCATCCGGATCGAGGCGGGCGACCGGTCGAAGAAGATCATCATCGTGCCGGACGACGGCAGCGAGGAGATCGTCCACGACAAGATCTCGAACCGGGTGAAGCTGCGGGTGCACGACGGCTCGCACGTGGAGGTCGGCGAGAAGCTCACCGAGGGCACCATCGACCCGCACGAGCTGCTGCGCATCATGGGTCCGCGCGCGGTCCAGGTCCACCTGACCAATGAGGTCCAGGAGGTCTACCGCTCGCAGGGTGTGATGATCCACGACAAGCACATCGAGATCATCATTCGCCAGATGCTCAAGCGCGTGACGATCATCGACTCCGGCGCGACCGAGTTCCTGCCGGGTGTGCTGGTCGACCGTGCGCAGTTCGAGGGCGAGAACCGCCGCCTGGTCTCCGAGGGCGGCGAGCCCGCGGCCGGCCGTCCGGTGCTGATGGGTATCACCAAGGCGTCGCTGGCGACCGAGTCGTGGCTCTCGGCGGCCTCCTTCCAGGAGACCACCCGGGTGCTCACCGACGCGGCCATCAACGCGCGCAGTGACTCGCTCATCGGTCTCAAGGAGAACGTCATCATCGGCAAGCTCATCCCGGCGGGTACCGGCATCAGCAAGTACCGCAACGTCCGGGTGGAGCCGACCGAGGAGGCGAAGGCCAAGGTCTACTCGATGACCTCGTACGGCGAGACCGACTACGGCTTCGGCCCGGCGTCCGGTGTCGCGGTGCCGCTGGACGACTTCGACTTCGGGTCGTACCGGTAATCGCTTGAAGTGATCGCGGCGTCCTCCCTGTCGTTTACACGGCATGGGGGACGCCGCTTTCGTATCCGCACCCGCCCGGGATCCCGCCGATCCCGAGCCCGTCGCCGACAGCAAGGCCACCGCCGCCTTCGGGCTCGGCCTGCTGGCCGCGGTGACCGGCCTGGCCGTGGGCGGCATCGTGCCCGCCACGATCGCCCTGGCCCTGGCCCGCCAGGCCCGCGAGGAGCTGCACACGGGGGAGGGCTGGCGCACCGGGGCGGGCCGGGTGCTGTGGGCGGAGCGGCTGGCCTGGCTCGGCCTGGCCCTGGCCGCCCTGGCCCTGCTGGCGCTGACCGTCTGGCTGTTCCTACGCGGCGTCCGCTTCGGCACCCACGACTTCCCACCCACCATCGACTGACCCACCGCCCCGCCCCGGTCCGTTGATCATGAACTTATGGCACGGGTCGGCGGCGTGTCGCGCGCACAACTTCATGATCGTTCGGCGGCGGGTGCGGTGGTGCCCTGCATGATCTGTTTTTGTGGACGCTGGACGACCCCAGAGCGGCGTCCAGCGTCCACAAAAACAGATCATGGTCGCGGGCTGGAGGGCTGCGGGCGGGAGTAGGCGGGACGTGGCAGGATCGGCGGCGTGACCTATCAGCCGCCCCCGGTGCCGCAGTGGCCGTCCGTGCCCTCGGGCCAGCAGCCGCCCGCACCGCAGTGGCCGTCCACGCCGCCTCCGGCAGGCCA
Organism: Catellatospora vulcania; assembly: GCF_009720385.1. Classification (GTDB taxonomy): domain Bacteria; phylum Actinomycetota; class Actinomycetes; order Mycobacteriales; family Micromonosporaceae; genus Catellatospora; species Catellatospora vulcania. The sequence continues at coordinate 135,892 of NZ_WARX01000014.1, forward strand.
GTCGCCGACCGGGCCGCCCGTGGTGACCGGGCCCGCGCCGGTGACCGGGCCGCCCGTGTTGTCCGGGCCTGCGCCGGTGACCGGGCCGCCCGTGGTGACCGGGCCGGGACAGGTGACCGGGCCGCGGCCGGTGAACTATCCGCCGCCGGTGCGGCTGGAAGTCGTACCGGGTACGCCGTACGGGCTCGCGGTGCTGGGGGCGCCGAAGACGGCTTCCGGAGTCGCGGCCAGTGCGCTGGTGGCCGGGGTCGGCTCGGTCCTCGTCTCGCTGGTGGTGTGGTGCTTCGGTGTAGCCGGCGCGCAGCAGGGTTGGGGAGGCCTGGTCGCCGGAGCGTTCGCGGTGCTGTCGATCCTGCTCGGGGCGGCGGGCGTGCTGCTCGGCTGGCTGGGGATGCGCCAGATCCGCCTGGCGGCGGGCAACCTGACCGGCCGTGGGGTCGCCATCGCCGGCCTGGTCTGCGGGGCGGTCGGCCTGCTGCTGGCCGCGGTCGGCCTGATCACCGCGATCGCCCTGAGTGCTGGTTGAACAACCCCGGCGGCCTGATCACCGCGATCGCCCTGAGTGCTGGTTGAACAGCCCCGGCGGCCTGATCACCGCGATCGCCTGAGCGACGGCTGAACAACTCGGCGGTCCGACCACTGCGGCGGTCGGCGTCGGCGCGACGGCGGTCTGCGGGAACGTTTCGGGGAGCCCGGCATGCGAGCTACCTCACGGTGCGGTATCCCGTTCGGGCCCGGGGAATCGAAGAGGTAGACTGGCTGTCGGAGTTCGCACTGACGGCGGACTGGTTGCTCGGAACGGCTGGTTGCCTCGCATCGACGAGGGGTCGGGTCACCCCGTTTTGACCAGTGGGCCATCGGTTCGGTACTCTTTCCCCTCGTGCCCGGGCTTGCCCGGGCCCCTCGTGCGTGCGCCGACGCGGGAGAGTCCGACCACTGGTCGGGCAACCCGCAAGCACCACGACAACGACAGACTCCGACAGCTCGAGAAATCGAGCCGCCGGGCCCGTGCGCCGGACGACACGCCCGACCGCGGGGGTCGGCACTTGTCGCGGATCACTCCGAGACAGCGCCGATCGCAGCAGTTCGGGCCGCATTCGCGGCCACGGCCATACATAAGTTTCCGCGGCGGGAAGCCGCGGAGAGAAAGCAAAAGGGAGCGGAGAACACCGGTGCCCACAATCCAGCAGCTGGTCCGCAAGGGCCGCCAGGCGAAGACGAGCAAGACCAAGACGCCGGCGCTGAAGGGGAGCCCCCAGCGGCGCGGTGTGTGCACGCGTGTGTACACCACGACGCCCAAGAAGCCGAACTCGGCACTGCGGAAGGTCGCTCGCGTCAAGCTGAGCAGCCAGATCGAGGTCACCGCGTACATCCCGGGTGTCGGCCACAATCTGCAGGAGCACTCGATCGTGCTCGTCCGCGGCGGCCGTGTGAAGGACCTGCCCGGCGTGCGCTACAAGATCATTCGTGGTTCGCTCGACACCCAGGGTGTCCGCAACCGCAAGCAGGCGCGTAGCCGCTACGGCGCGAAGCTGGTCAAGGAAGGGAAGAAGTAATGCCGCGTAAGGGCCCCGCTCCTCGTCGACCGCTGGTCGCAGACCCGGTGTACAACTCGCCGCTGGTCACCCAGCTGGTCAACAAGATCCTGCTGGCCGGCAAGCGCCAGCTGGCCGAGCGTGTCGTGTACGGCGCGCTCGAGGGCTGCCGCGAGAAGTCCGGCACCGACCCCGTGGTGACGCTCAAGCGCGCCATGGACAACGTCAAGCCGACCCTCGAGGTCCGCAGCCGCCGTGTCGGTGGCGCGACCTACCAGGTGCCGGTCGAGGTCCGCCCGGCTCGGGCGACCACGCTCGGGCTGCGCTGGCTGGTGACGTACTCCCGCGCCCGTCGCGAGAAGACCATGATCGAGCGGCTCATGAACGAGCTGCTCGACGCCAGCAACGGTCTGGGCGCCGCTGTCAAGCGTCGCGAGGACACGCACAAGATGGCCGAGTCCAACAAGGCCTTCGCGCACTACCGCTGGTGAACCACGTGGAGCCGGGCCGATCCTTCGGTTCCGGCTCCACAACCTTGACTTTCCGGGACTGAGTCCCACTCCGAAAGGATCGTGAAGTGGCCGCCGTAGACGCCGCCCTCGCCACTACCCGCAATATCGGCATCATGGCGCACATCGACGCCGGTAAGACCACCACCACCGAGCGGATCCTGTTCTACACCGGTATCACGCACAAGATCGGTGAGGTTCACGAGGGCGCTGCCGTCATGGACTGGATGGAGCAGGAGCAGGAGCGTGGTATCACCATCACCTCCGCTGCTACCAAGTGTGAGTGGAAGGGCCACACGATCCAGATCATCGACACGCCCGGCCACGTCGACTTCACCGTCGAGGTGGAGCGTTCGCTGCGCGTGCTCGACGGCGCCGTCGCCGTGTACGACGGTGTCGCCGGTGTGGAGCCGCAGACCGAGAACGTGTGGCGCCAGGCCGACAAGTACAACGTGCCGCGTATGTGCTTCGTCAACAAGCTGGACCGCACCGGCGCGGACTTCTTCCGCTGCGTCGACATGATGATCACCCGTCTCAACGCCACCCCGCTGGTGCTGCAGATCCCGATCGGTCTCGAGGGCGACCACATCGGTGTCGTGGACCTGCTGGGCATGCGCGCGCTGACCTGGCGCGGCGAGACCCAGAAGGGTGAGGACTACGCGATCGAGGAGATCCCGGCGAACCTCGTCGACCAGGCCAACGAGTGGCGCGTCAAGCTGCTCGAGACCCTGTCCGAGGCCGACGACTCGATCATGGAGGGCTACCTCGAGGGTGTCGAGTTCTCGGTCGAGGAGCTCAAGGCCGCGATCCGTCGCGCCACCATCGCCGACAAGCTGAACCCGGTCGTCTGCGGCTCCGCCTTCAAGAACAAGGGCGTGCAGCCGATGCTGGACGCGGTCATCGACTTCCTGCCGTCGCCGCTGGACGTCCCGGCCATCGACGGCACGCTGATGGACGGGGAGACCCCGGTCGCCCGGCACGCCGACTCGACCGAGCCGTTCTCCGGCCTGGCGTTCAAGATCCAGACTGACAAGCACCTGGGCAAGCTGACCTACGTGCGCGTCTACTCGGGCACGCTCGACTCGGGCACCGCGGTGATCAACTCGACCAAGGACCGCAAGGAGCGGGTCGGGAAGATCTACCAGATGCACGCCAACAAGCGCGAGGAGCGCCCCCAGGCGTTCGCGGGCGACATCATCGCCGTGCAGGGTCTCAAGCAGACCACCACCGGCGACACGCTGTCCGACCCGGCGCACCCGGTGATCCTGGAGTCCATGACCTTCCCGGACCCGGTCATCTCGGTGGCCATCGAGCCGAAGACGAAGGCCGACCAGGAGAAGCTGGGTGTCGCCATCCAGAAACTCGCTGAGGAGGACCCGACCTTCCGCGTGAAGCTGGACGAGGAGACCGGTCAGACGGTCATCTCCGGCATGGGCGAGCTCCACCTGGAGATCCTCGTCGACCGCATGAAGCGCGAGTTCAACGTCGAGGCCAACGTCGGCAAGCCGCAGGTGGCGTACCGCGAGACGATCCGCCGCACGGTGGACAAGCTCGAGTACACCCACAAGAAGCAGACCGGTGGCTCGGGTCAGTACGCGAGCGTGCTCATCGGCCTCGCGCCGCTGCCGCTGGACGCCCCGGCGCAGTACGAGTTCGTCAACGCCGTCACCGGTGGCCGCATCCCGAAGGAGTACATCCCTTCGATCGATGCCGGCGCCCAGGACGCGATGCAGTACGGCGTGCTCGCCGGGTACCCGCTGGTCGGTGTCAAGCTGACGCTGCTCGACGGTAAGTACCACGAGGTCGACTCGTCGGAAATGGCGTTCAAGATCGCCGGTTCGATGGCGCTGAAGGAAGCGGCCCGCAAGGCCGACCCGGCGATCCTCGAGCCGATGATGGCAGTCGAGGTCGTCACCCCCGAGGACAACATGGGTGACGTCATCGGCGACCTGAACTCCCGCCGTGGCATCATCCAGGCGATGGAGGAGCGTAGCGGCGCCCGCGTCGTCCGCGCCCTGGTGCCGCTGTCGGAGATGTTCGGCTACGTCGGCGACCTCCGGTCGAAGACGCAGGGCCGGGCTAGCTACAGCATGGTATTCGACTCCTACGCCGAGGTTCCGCAGAACGTGGCGAAGGAGATCATCGCTAAGGCCACCGGAGAGTGACCGCGGTGGTGAGGCCGGCGTTTCGCGCCGGCCTCACTGCGGCTGAGTTCTTCACGGTCTCAGCACAGCAAGAAAGCGCCGGCGACCCCGGCGGGCAAAGGTCCTAAGCGCCGCCTCGGCGCCGTCGGGCGAACGAATCACCAGTCCACAGGAGGACACCAGTGGCGAAGGCGAAGTTCGAGCGGACTAAGCCGCACGTCAACATCGGCACCATTGGTCACATCGACCACGGTAAGACGACGCTGACGGCGGCCATCACTAAGGTCCTGCACGACAAGTTCCCGGCACTCAACCCGTACACCCCTTTCGATGAGATCGACAAGGCGCCGGAGGAGAAGGCTCGTGGTATCACGATCTCCATCGCGCACGTCGAGTACCAGACCGAGAGCCGGCACTACGCGCACGTTGACTGCCCGGGTCACGCTGACTACATCAAGAACATGATCACCGGTGCCGCCCAGATGGACGGCGCGATCCTGGTGGTCGCCGCTACCGACGGCCCGATGCCGCAGACCCGCGAGCACGTGCTGCTCGCCCGTCAGGTCGGCGTGCCCTACATCGTCGTGGCGCTCAACAAGAGCGACATGGTTGACGATGAGGAGCTCCTGGAGCTGGTCGAGCTCGAGATCCGCGAGCTGCTGTCGAACCAGGAGTACCCGGGTGACGACCTGCCGGTCGTCCGGGTCTCCGCGCTGAAGGCGCTCGAGGGCGACCCGAAGTGGTCCGAGGCGCTCATGGGCCTGATGGACGCGGTCGACTCCGCGATCCCGCAGCCCGAGCGTGAGGTCGACAAGCCGTTCCTCATGCCGATCGAGGACGTTTTCACGATCACCGGTCGTGGCACCGTCGTCACCGGTCGCGCCGAGCGCGGCATCCTCAAGCCGAACGAGGAGGTCGAGATCGTCGGTATTCGCGAGAAGTCGATGAAGACCACCTGCACCGGCATCGAGATGTTCCGCAAGCTGCTCGACGAGGCCCGCGCGGGTGAGAACGTCGGTCTGCTGCTGCGTGGCATCAAGCGCGAGGACGTCGAGCGCGGCATGGTCGTGGTCAAGCCCGGCACGACCACCCCGCACACGGAGTTCGAGGCGTCGGTCTACATCCTCTCCAAGGAGGAGGGTGGCCGTCACACCCCGTTCTTCCAGAACTACCGGCCGCAGTTCTACTTCCGCACCACCGACGTCACCGGTGTCGTCACGCTGCCCGAGGGCACCGAGATGGTCATGCCCGGCGACAACGTCGAGATGTCCGTGAAGCTCATCCAGCCGATCGCCATGGAGGAGACCCTCCGTTTCGCGATCCGCGAGGGTGGCCGCACGGTCGGTGCCGGCCGAGTCACCAAGATCACCAAGTGATCACCGCGGGCGCCCCGCTTTCGGGTGGGGCGCCCGCACCTTTACATGTACGCAGGCCGGGCCCGTTTTAGTGAGCCTAGGCACCCTGATTTCACAATGGCGTACCCGATACGGCATAATGAACAGGTTGCGTTGCGACCAGTCGCGCCCAGTGGGTGTGCCGTGTCGCGTGACGTGGGGGTCTTCGGGCCTCTGACGTGAAGCTCCTGTGATCGGGCTTGATGCCCGCTGAGCCAAGGCAAATGACCTTTTAATAGGGAATCAGTCTGGTTCAGCGCGCGACACGCCCGACCGCGGGGGTCGGACAGGGGGCAGGCCCCACCGTCTGCCGCCGCAGGTAGCGGCTTGAGAGAAGGAAACAGAAGCCACCATGGCGGGACAGAAGATCCGCATCCGGCTCAAGGCCTACGACCACGAGGTCGTCGACTCCTCGGCACGGAAGATCGTCGAGACGGTGACCCGTACGGGTGCTCAGGTCGCAGGGCCGGTGCCACTGCCCACGGAGATCAACCGTTTCTGCGTGATCCGTTCGCCGCACAAGTACAAGGACTCGCGCGAGCACTTCGAGATGCGCACGCACAAGCGTCTGATCGACATCATCGACCCGACCCCGAAGACGGTCGACTCGCTCATGCGACTCGATCTGCCGGCTGGCGTCGACATCGAGATCAAGCTGTAGGGACCGGACTGATGGACAGGCAAGTTAAGGGCATCCTGGGCGCCAAGCTCGGCATGACTCAGGTCTGGGACAACAACAAAGTCGTCCCCGTGACCGTGGTGCAGGCCGGCCCGTGCGTCGTCACCCAGGTTCGTACCACTGAGAAGGACGGCTACGAGGCCGTCCAGCTGGCTTTCGGCGCGATCAACCCGCGCAAGGTGAGCCAGCCCAAGGCGGGCCACTTCGCCAAGGCGAACGTCGCGCCCCGTCGGCACATCGTCGAGCTGCGCACCACCGACGCCGGCTCGTACGAGCTCGGCCAGGAGGTCACCGTCTCCACGTTCGCGGCCGGTCAGGCCATCGACGTGACGGGCAAGACCAAGGGCAAGGGTTTCGCCGGTGTCATGAAGCGCCACGGCTTCCACGGCCTCAAGGCCAGCCACGGCGTCGAGCGCAAGCACCGCTCGCCCGGTTCGATCGGCGCTTGCGCCACGCCGGGTCGCGTGTTCAAGGGCGTCCGCATGGCCGGCCGCATGGGTGGCGTGCGCTACACCGCGCCCGGCCTCACCGTGCACGCCATCGACACCGAGAACAACCTGCTGCTCGTGAAGGGCGCCATCCCGGGCCCCAAGGGTGCGCTGGTGCTCGTTCGTAGCGCCGCGAAGACGAAGAAGAAGGGTGGTGCCTCGAAGTGACCACGGTTGACGTGATCAGTGCTGAGGGCGCCAAGGCCGGCTCCGTCGAGCTGCCCGCCGAGATCTTCGATGTGCAGGCGAACATCTCGCTGATGCACCAGGTCGTGGTGGCCCAGCTGGCCGCCGCGCGCCAGGGCACGCACAAGACGAAGCGTCGCGGCGAGGTCGCCGGTGGCGGCAAGAAGCCGTACAAGCAGAAGGGCACCGGTCGCGCCCGTCAGGGCTCGATCCGCGCCCCGCAGTTCGCCGGCGGTGGCGTCGTCCACGGCCCGCAGCCGCGTGACTACAGCCAGCGGACCCCGAAGAAGATGAAGGCCGCCGCCCTGCGCGGTGCCCTGTCGGACCGGGCCCGCAACGGCCTGCTGCACGTGGTCGACGCGTTCGTGACCGGCGAGAAGCCGTCGACGAAGGCCGCCCTGGCCACGATCCAGAAGGTCGCGGGCGACGCCCCGCGCGTGCTGGTCGTGCTCGGCGCCAACGACGAGGTCAACTGGGTGAGCCTGCGCAACGTGCCGCAGGTGCACCTGATCGAGGCCGGGCAGCTCAACACGTACGACGTGCTCGTCAGCGACGCGGTGGTCTTCACCACCGAGGCGCTCGAGGAGTTCCTGGGCGTGCCCGCTGAGGAGGGTTCCAAGTGACGACGATTGCCGACCCGCGCGACATCATCGTCGCTCCGGTGGTCTCGGAGAAGAGCTACGGCGAGCTCAACCGCAACTGGTACACCTTCCTGGTGCACCCGGACGCGAACAAGACCGAAATCAAGATCGCTATTCAGCAGATCTTCAATGTTCGGGTGCTGACGGTGAACACGCTCAACCGCGAGGGCAAGCGCAAGCGCACCCGCACCGGCTGGGGTCAGCGCAAGGCGACGAAGCGCGCGATGGTGAAGCTCGCCGAAGGCGACCGCATCGAAGCCTTCGGCGGACCGGTGAGCTGAGGGGTATAAGACAATGGGTATCCGTAAGTACAAGCCGACGACGCCCGGTCGCCGTGGCTCCAGCGTCGCCGACTTCACCGAGGTCACCCGGTCGACGCCGGAGAAGTCGCTGGTCGTTCCGCTGCCGAAGAAGGGCGGTCGTAACGTTCACGGCCGCATCACCACGCGGCACCAGGGCGGCGGCCACAAGCGTCAGTACCGGCTGATCGACTTCACTCGGGTGGGCAAGGACGGCGTGCCGGCCAAGGTCGCGCACATCGAGTACGACCCCAACCGCACCGCGCGCATCGCGCTGCTGCACTACGTCGACGGCGAGAAGCGCTACATCATCGCGCCGAAGGACCTGAAGCAGGGCGACGCGGTCGAGTCGGGCCCCGGGGCCGACATCAAGCCGGGCAACAACCTGCCGCTGCGCAACATCCCGGTCGGTACGACCGTGCACTGCGTGGAGCTGCGTCCGGGTGGCGGCGCCAAGCTGGCCCGCTCGGCCGGCGTCGGCATCCAGCTGCTGGGCCGCGAGGAGGACTACGCCACGCTGCGTATGCCTTCTGGCGAGATCCGCAAGGTGGACGTCCGCTGCCGCGCGACGGTCGGCGAGATCGGCAACGCCGAGCAGTCGAACATCAACTGGGGCAAGGCTGGTCGTATGCGGTGGAAGGGCAAGCGCCCGACCGTCCGTGGTGTCGCCATGAACCCGGTCGACCACCCGCACGGTGGTGGTGAGGGCAAGACCTCCGGTGGTCGCCACCCGGTGAACCCGGCTGGTAAGCCCGAGGGTCGTACCCGCCGCAAGGGCCAGGCGAGCGACAAGCTGATCGTCCGCCGCCGCTACGCCACCCGCAAGCGCGGGTAATAGGGAGAGCTGACAGATGCCTCGCAGCCTGAAGAAGGGCCCCTTCATCGACGACCACCTGCTCAAGAAGGTGGAAGTGCAGAACGAAAAGGGCACCAAGAACGTCATCAAGACCTGGTCGCGGCGTTCGACGATCATCCCGGACATGCTGGGCCACACGATCGCCGTGCACGACGGGCGCAAGCACGTCCCGGTGTTCGTGTCGGAGGCGATGGTCGGGCACAAGCTCGGCGAGTTCGCGCTGACCCGCACGTTCAAGGGTCACGAGAAGGACGACCGGAAGAGTCGCCGTCGCTGACGGCGGACCGTAATAAGGATTTAGGGGAAACACGATGCCTACGAATGACGCGCAGGCCGCGCCGGGCGCCCGTGCGGTCGCCCGCCACGTGCGCCTGTCCGCCAGCAAGGCGCGCCGTGTGGTCAACCTCGTCCGCGGTCTGCCCGCGAAGGAGGCACTGACGGTGCTCCAGTTCGCTCCGCAGGCGGCTAGCGAGCCGGTCTACAAGGTGCTGGCCAGCGCTATCGCCAACGCTGAGAACAACGAGCGTCTCGACCCGGACGCGCTGCTGGTCAGCGCTGCCTACGTGGACGAGGGCCCGACGCTGAAGCGGTTCCGGCCGCGGGCGCAGGGCCGGGCTTACCGGATCCGCAAGCGCACCTGCCACATCACCGTCGAGGTGGAGGCAGTCGCGCCGAAGGCTCCGGTCCGCAAGGCCACCGCCGCCGCCAAGGCGACGCCGGCCAAGGCCACCAAGGCCGCAGCGAAGCCCGAGGTTGAGGCCGCCGAGCAGGAGGAGACCAAGTAATGGGTCAGAAAGTCCACCCGATTGGGTTCCGGCTCGGCATCTCGACCGACTGGAAGTCCCGCTGGTACGCCGACAAGCTCTACAAGGACTACATCGGCGAGGACGTCGCGATCCGCCGCATGATGGCCAAGGGCCTCGAGCGCGCCGGTATCTCGAAGGTCGAGATCGAGCGCACCCGTGACAAGGTCCGCATCGACATCCACACCGCCCGGCCGGGCATCGTCATCGGCCGGAAGGGTGCGGAGGCCGAGCGCCTGCGCGGTGAGCTCGAGAAGCTCACCAAGAAGCAGGTCCAGCTGAACATCCTCGAGGTCAAGAACCCCGAGTCGGATGCGCAGCTGGTCTCGCAGGGCATCGCCGAGCAGCTCTCGGGCCGCGTGGCGTTCCGCCGGGCGATGCGCAAGGCGATCCAGTCGGCCATGAAGAACCCGATGGTCAAGGGCATCCGTGTCCAGGTCTCGGGCCGCCTCGGCGGTGCTGAGATGAGCCGCACGGAGTTCTACCGTGAGGGTCGCGTGCCGCTGCACACGCTGCGCGCCAACATCGAGTACGGCTTCTTCGAGGCCCGTACGACCTTCGGCCGCATCGGCGTGAAGGTCTGGATCTACAAGGGTGACGCCGTGCCGGGTCGCGAGACCCCGGCTGAGGCTCCGGGCCGCCAGCGCCGTGAAGGCCGTGGCGGCGAGCGGTCCGAGCGACCGCGCCGTGGCCGTTCGGGTGCCACCGGCACGACCGGTGCAGGCACCGAGGCCGGCCGTGCGGCCGCCGCGGAGCTCACCAAGGACAACGCCGACGTGGCTCCGGCCGCGCCGGTTGAGCAGGAGGGCTGAACAATGCTGATGCCGCGTAAGCCTCCGAATGGCTTCCGCAAGCCGCACCACCCCGACCGTTCCGGTCGGAGCAAGGGCGGCAACCGGGTGGTGTTCGGCGAGTTCGGCATCCAGGCGCTCGAGCCGGCGTACGTCACCAACCGGCAGATCGAGTCGGCGCGTATCGCCATGACCCGTCACATCAAGCGTGGTGGCAAGGTCTGGATCACGGTCTTCCCGGACCAGGCCCTGACCAAGAAGCCCGCCGAGACCCGCATGGGTTCCGGTAAGGGTTCGCCCGAGTGGTGGGTGGCGAACGTCAAGCCGGGACGCGTTCTCTTCGAGATGGCGTTCCCGAACGAGGAGATTGCTCGTGAGGCCATGCGCCGCGCGATCCACAAGCTCCCGATGAAGTGCCGAATCGTGAAGCGCGAAGTGGGTGAGGCGTGATGGCAGCCGGTACCAAGGCAGCCGAGCTGCGCGAGAGTTCCGCTGAGGAACTGGTCGCGAAGCTGCGGGAGGCCAAGGCGGAGCTGTTCAACCTCCGCGTCCAGGGTGCGACCGGGCAGCTCGACAACAACCGTCGGCTGGACGTCGTCCGTCGGGAGATCGCCCGGATCTACACGATCATGCGCGAGCGTGAGCTTGGGCTCTCTGCCGCGCCTACTGAGGTGGCGTAGGGAACATGAGCGAGACCAACGAGAACGCAGTCGACCGGAACCGGCGTAAGGTACGCGAGGGCCTGGTCGTCAGCGACAAGATGGACAAGACCGTCGTCGTGGCGGTCGAGGACCGGGTCAAGCACTCGCTGTACGGCAAGGTTCTGCGCCGTAGCAGCAAGCTGAAGGCGCACGACGAGCAGAACGCGTGCGGCATCGGTGACCGGGTGCTGCTCATGGAGACCCGTCCGCTGTCCGCCACCAAGCGGTGGCGGGTCGTGGAGATCCTCGAGAAGGCCAAGTGACCCTGCCTCCGGCAGGTTCGCCGGCCGCCTAGCGGCCGAAGATCAGATAGCCGGCCGGGGCGCCCTGAGGGGCGTTCCGGGCGGTTCGAGTTCCGCCAGGCTCCGCCCGCACAGTACGGGTCCCCCCGCAACCGGGCGGGCGGAGAACCGGCAGACATACAGGAGTTGACGTGATCCAGCAGGAGTCGCGACTGCGAGTCGCCGACAACACGGGTGCCCGGGAGATTCTGTGCATCCGCGTTCTCGGTGGTTCGGGTCGGCGCTACGCGAGCATCGGCGACGTCATCGTGGCCACCGTCAAGGACGCCATCCCCGGTGCCGGTGTGAAGAAGGGTGACGTCGTCAAGGCGGTCATCGTTCGCACCGTCAAGGAGCGGCGCCGTCCGGACGGCTCGTACATCCGCTTCGACGAGAACGCCGCCGTCATCATCAAGGACGGTGGCGACCCGCGCGGTACCCGCATCTTCGGCCCGGTTGGCCGTGAGCTGCGGGACAAGCGCTTCATGAAGATCATCAGCCTTGCCCCGGAGGTGTTGTGACCATGAAGGTCAAGAAGGGCGACAAGGTCAAGGTCATCGCCGGCCGGGACAAGGGCAAGGAGGGTACGGTCATCGCGGCCTACCCCCGGACCGAGAAGATCCTGGTCGAAGGCGTTAACCGGATCACCAAGCACGAGAAGATCCGTACCACCCAGCGTGGCGCCAAGACCGGCGGCATCATCACCCAGGAGGCGCCGATCCACGTCTCCAACGTGATGGTCGTCGAGGACGGCCAGCCCGTCCGGGTCGGCTACAAGATCGACGAGAACGGCGTGAAGACTCGCGTCTCCCGTCGCACCGGCAAGGAGCTGTGATGACGACGGCGACCGAGACCAAGACGCTGCCGCGTCTCAAGGAGCGTTACCGCGCCGAGGTTGTCGGCCAGCTGCGCGAGCAGTTCGGCTTCGGCAACCCGATGCAGGTGCCGGGCCTGGTGAAGATCGTGGTCAACATGGGCGTCGGCGAGGCGGCCCGTGACTCGAAGAAGATCGACGGTGCGGTCAAGGACCTCACCGCGATCACCGGCCAGAAGCCGCTGATCCGCAAGGCCACCAAGTCCATCGCGCAGTTCAAGCTGCGTGAGGGCATGCCGATCGGCGCGAAGGTGACCCTGCGCGGCGACCGGATGTGGGAGTTCCTGGACCGGCTGCTGTCCATCGCGCTGCCGCGTATCCGCGACTTCCGCGGTCTGGACGGGCGCAAGCTCGACGGTCACGGCAACTACACCTTCGGTCTGACCGAGCAGTCGGTCTTCCACGAGATCGACCAGGACCGGATCGATGCGGTCCGCGGCATGGACATCACGCTGGTGACCACTGCCAAGACCGACGATGAGGGCCGGGCGCTGCTCAAGCTCCTGGGCTTCCCGTTCAAGGAGAACTGAGCACATGGCGAAGAAGGCGCTGATCATCAAGGCTGCGGCCAAGCCGAAGTTCGCGGTGCGCGCGTACACCCGGTGCCAGAAGTGCGGTCGGCCGAAGGCCGTCTACCGCAAGTTCGGGCTCTGCCGGGTCTGTGTTCGGGAGATGGCCCACCGCGGTGAGCTTCCCGGCGTGTCCAAGGCTTCCTGGTAAATCCAAGGCTTCCCCTTCGCCGTAGGCCCGGTGTGACACCGGGAACCGCGGCGAGAAAGGCTGATAAACAATGACGATGACCGACCCGATTGCAGACATGCTCACGCGTCTGCGCAACGCCAACCAGGCGTACCACGACCGGGTGGCGATGCCCTACTCGAAGATCAAGGCGAACGTCGCCGAGGTTCTCAAGGCCGAGGGCTACATCGCCGCCTGGGCTGTCGAGGAGCCCGCCGAGGGTGCCGTCGGCAAGAGCCTGATCGTCGAACTGAAGTTCGGCCCGAACCGGGAGCGGAGCCTGGCCGGCATCCGGCGTGTCTCCAAGCCCGGCCTGCGGGTTTACGCCAAGTCCCCGGAGCTGCCGCGTGTTCTCGGCGGTCTGGGTGTGGCGATTATTTCGACGTCTCAGGGGCTGCTCACCGACCGGCAGGCCCGTAAGCGCGGGGTGGGCGGGGAAGTCCTCGCCTACGTCTGGTGAGGAAGGTCTGCAATGTCGCGAATCGGACGTAAGCCGATCCCGGTGCCTTCCGGCGTCGAGATCACCATCGATGGCCAGACCATCAAGGTCAAGGGCCCCAAGGGCGAGCTTCAGCACACGCTGAGCGAGCCGATCATCGCCGAGCGCGGTGAGAGCGGCGAGCTGCTCGTCACCCGCCCGAACGACGAGCGTCGTGCCAAGGAGCTGCACGGTCTCTCGCGTACCCTGGTCGCCAACATGATCGTCGGCGTCACCGAGGGCTACAAGAAGAGCCTGGAGATCAACGGCACCGGTTACCGTGTCACCGCCAAGGGTTCGGAGCTCGAGTTCGCGCTCGGCTTCTCGCACCCCGTCGTGGTGGCGCCGCCGGCCGGGATCACCTTCGCGGTGGAGCGGCCGACGCTGTTCCACATCTCCGGCATCGACAAGCAGCTTGTCGGTGAGATCGCCGCCAACATCCGGAAGATCCGCCCGCCGGAGCCCTACAAGGGCAAGGGCGTCAAGTACCAGGGCGAGGTCATCCGCCGCAAGGCCGGTAAGGCTGGAAAGGCAGGTAAGAAGTGACCGCCACGCTGCTCAAGCGCCGCAACGGCGTCGCCGCCAAGCGGGCCGTCGGCAAGGCGCGTCGGCACTTCCGCATCCGCCGGAACCTCAGCGGCACCGCTGAGCGCCCCCGTCTGGTCGTCACCCGCTCGCTGCGCCACATCTGGGTTCAGATCGTGGACGACACCAAGGGTCACACCGTGGTGTCCGCCTCGAGCATGGACGCCTCGATCAAGGGCGCCGAGGGCGACAAGAGCGCCATCGCCGGCAAGGTGGGCGCTCTGCTCGCCGACCGGGCGAAGGCCGCCGGTATCACCAAGGTCGTCTTCGACCGCGGTGGCAACCGCTACGCGGGCCGCATCGCGGCTCTGGCGGACGCCGCACGCGGTGCTGGACTCGAGTTCTAGGAAAGGTGGCTGGGATAATGCCAGGACCACAACGCCGGGGCACGGGTTCCGGTAGCAGTGAGGGCGGCGACCGCGGTGGTCGCGAGCGCCGTGGCCGCGGCGATGGCCGTGGCAACGCGCCGGTCGAGAAGACCCCGCATCTCGAGCGGGTCGTCACGATCAACCGTGTTGCCAAGGTCGTCAAGGGCGGTCGGCGCTTCAGCTTCACCGCGCTCGTGATCGTCGGCGACGGCGAGGGCAACGTGGGCGTCGGCTACGGCAAGGCCAAGGAGGTGCCCGCGGCGATCGCCAAGGGTGTCGAGGAGGCCAAGAAGCACTTCTTCCGGGTTCCCCGGATCGGCTCCACCATCCCGCACCCCGTGCAGGGTGAGGCGGCGGCCGGTGTGGTGCTGCTCAAGCCGGCCAGCGCCGGTACCGGTGTCATCGCCGGCGGCCCGGTGCGTGCCGTGCTGGAGTGCGTGGGCATCCACGACGTGCTCTCGAAGAGCCTCGGCTCCTCGAACCCGATCAACATCGTGCACGCCACGGTCGCCGCGCTGAAGATGCTGGAGTCCCCGGAGGCCATCGCGGCTCGCCGTGGGCTGCCGGTCGAGGACGTCGCGCCGGCCGCGCTGCTGGCCGCGCGTGCGGGAGCGGGTGCGTAACCATGGCACGTTTGAAGGTCACCCAGTTGCGGTCCGACATCGGGCGCAAGCGCAACCAGCGCGAGTCGCTGCGTTCGCTCGGTCTCAAGCGGATCAACGACGTGGTGGTGAAAGAGGACCGTCCCGAGATTCGGGGCATGATCTTCGCGGTCAGCCACCTCGTGAAGGTCGAGGAGGTTGAGTAATGACGATCAAGATCCACCACCTCCGCCCGGCGCCCGGTGCGAAGACCGCCAAGACCCGCGTGGGTCGTGGTGAGGGTTCCAAGGGCAAGACCGCCGGTCGCGGTACCAAGGGTACGAAGGCCCGCTACCAGGTGAAGCCGTCGTTTGAGGGTGGGCAGATGCCTATCCACATGCGGCTTCCGAAGATGAAGGGCTTCCGGAACAAGTTCAAGGTCGTGTTCCAGGTCGTGAACCTGGACCGGCTCGCCGAGCTGTTCCCCAACGGCGGCCAGGTCGGCCCGCTGGAGCTGGCCGAGGCCGGTGCCGTCCGCAAGGGCCACCCGGTCAAGGTGCTCGGCACCGGCGAGCTGGGCGGCGTGAAGCTCCAGGTGACGGCGCACGGTTTCAGCGCCTCCGCCAAGGAGAAGATCGCAGCCGCCGGCGGCTCCGTGACGGAGCTGTAAGCGACAGTCGCAGACGTGGCGCCCGACCGACCTTGGTCGGGCGCCACGCTCGGCTTCCGGGTTCTGTGGGCAAGATGCAGGTCGTTGCCACTGGGCACGAGCGCTGCCAAGGCCTAGGCTGGCACAGATATGTGCCGCGCAGACCTGACCGTTGAGGGTCGGGACTGTTAGAGTCCGATCCCAGCTACGCGTAAACTGCGCGTGGCGCGGTGAAGGCCGACCGTAATGGTCACGGCTCAGCCGAACCAAGTCATCTGTCCCGCCCCTTACACGACAGCCACCGGCCCCCGGTGCCGCGCGCAGGAGGAAGAAGTTGCTCTCCGCTTTTGTCAGTGCGTTCAAGACGCCTGACCTGCGCAAGAAGATTCTGTTCACGCTCGGGATCATCGCGCTCTATCGCCTCGGTGCCACGCTGCCCAGCCCCGGTGTCTCGTACGGGAACGTGCAGAAGTGCATCACCGCCATGGAGTCGGGTGCCGAGAGCGGCGTCTTCACGCTCCTTAACCTCTTCTCCGGCGGCGCTCTGCTGTCCCTGTCGGTCTTCGCGCTCGGCATCATGCCGTACATCACGGCGTCGATCATCCTGCAGCTGCTCACCGTGGTCATCCCGCGCCTGGAGCAGCTCCGCAAGGAGGGCCAGTCCGGCCAGGCGAAGATCACCCAGTACACCCGCTACCTGACCCTGGGCCTGGCCGTCCTGCAGTCCTCGGCCTTCGTGGCCCTGGCCCGCTCCGGCCAGCTGTTCCAGGGCGCGTGCGACGCGTTCCCGATCGTGCCGAACACCCAGATGCCGCAGTGGGTCACGCTGACCGCGCTCGTCGTCACCATGACCGCCGGCACCGGCGTCGTGATGTGGCTCGGTGAGCTCATCACCGACCGCGGCGTGGGCAACGGCATGTCCGTCCTGATCTTCACCTCCATCGCCGCCCGCCTCCCCAGTGAGGGCTGGCAGCTGAAGGAGTCCAAGGGCTGGTGGGGTTTCGTCGGCGTGCTCGCGCTCGTCGTCGTGGTCATCGCGCTGGTGGTGTACATCGAGCAGGCGCAGCGCCGCATCCCGGTGCAGTACGCCAAGCGCATGGTCGGCCGCCGTATGTACGGCGGAACGTCGACCTACATCCCGCTGAAGGTCAACCAGGCGGGTGTCATCCCGGTCATCTTCGCGTCGTCGCTGCTCTACCTGCCCACGCTGGCTCTGCAGTTCATGAACCAGAACGACCCGGGCAAGGTCCAGATCTGGCTGCGCGACTACCTGACCGACCCCAGCAAGTGGAGCTACATCCTGCTCTACTTCCTGATGATCATCTTCTTCACGTACTTCTACGTCTCGATCACGTTCAACCCGACCGAGATCGCGGACAACATGAAGAAGTACGGCGGCTTCGTGCCGGGTATCCGGCCGGGCAAGCCCACCGCCGACTACCTCGACTTCATCCTGAGCCGGATCACCCTGCCGGGCGCGTTCTACCTCGGCATCATCGCGATCCTGCCGAACATGTTCTTCATCTGGCTGGACTCCCAGGCCTACCAGAACTTCCCCTTCGGCGGCACCGCGGTGCTGATCATGGTGGGTGTGGGTCTGGAGACCGTCAAGCAGATCGAGAGCCAGCTCATGCAGCGCAGCTACGAGGGATTCCTTCGATGAGCCAGCGGGCGCAGCGGATCGGCGGCGCGTTCTCGCGCCGCCGGTTCGCCGGTTTTAGTGAGGTGTCGTGATGAGGCTGGTGCTGGTGGGTCCGCCCGGCGCGGGCAAGGGGACGCAGGCGGAGTTCATCGCCTCGCACCTGTCCGTGCCGAAGATCTCGACGGGTGACATCTTCCGGGCCAACGTCTCGCAGGGCACCCCGCTGGGCCTGGAGGCCAAGCGCTACATGGACTCGGGCGGCCTGGTGCCGGACGAGGTCACCATCAACATGGTGCGCGGCCGGCTGGCCGAGGCCGACGCCGCCGACGGCTTCCTGCTCGACGGGTTCCCGCGCACCGTGCCACAGGCCGTGGCGCTGGACAAGATGCTCGCCGACACGGGCGCGAACCTGGACCTGGTGCTGGAGCTCATCGTCGACAACGACGAGGTCATCCGGCGCCTGTCCGGTCGGCGCACCTGCCATGGCTGCGGCAAGATCTGGCACATCGAGTTCGACGCGGTGAGCCGCGAGAACCTGTGCGACCGCTGCGGCGGCGAGCTCTACCAGCGCGACGACGACAAGGCCGAGACGATCGCGGAGCGGCTCAAGGTGTACGCCCGCGACACCGCCCCCCTGGTCGACCACTACGGCGCACAGGGCCGCCTGGTCGGGATCGACGCCACCGGCCCGGTGGAGGACGTCACCGAGCGGGCCATCAACGAGCTGCGCTCGTTCAGCGCGTAACATTGCCTGGCGCTCGGCGGTGGGGCCGGCGCCTGCGGGAACAGCCACTGCACTCGCTGGACGCGGCCGACCGGTGACGGTCGGGCCCGCGCTCGGGCGACGGCATGTTGTCGCCGTCCACAGGACGGCGGACGGCTCGCCCCGCGGACGTGCGGCGACGAAAGCGCCGGACGGTCCCCGCCGGGCAGGAAACGCCCGGTCGGACCGGGCCGGCGGGGAAAGGCAACGGCCGAGCACATGGGCATCGAGATCAAGACGCCGGAGCAGCTGCACCTGATGCGCGCTGCGGGGCTGGTGGTGGCCGCGGCGCTGGCGGCGGCCCGTGAGGCGGTCAAGCCCGGGGTCAGCACCGCTGAGCTGGACGCCGTCGCCGAGGACGTGATCCGGTCGCACGGGGCTGTCCCGTCGTTCAAGGGCTACCACGGCTTCCCCGGCACCATCTGCTCGTCGGTGAACGAGCAGATCGTGCACACCATCCCCAACCCCAAGCACGTGCTGGCCGAGGGCGACCTGATCTCGATCGACTGCGGGGCGATCCTGAACGGCTGGCACGGCGACGCGGCGATCACCGTCGGGGTCGGCGAGACCCGGCCCGACCTGCTGCGTATGGCGGAGGTGGCCGAGGACTCGATGTGGGCCGGCATCGCCGCCGCCGCGCGCGGGGTGCGTTCTGGCACCGGCCGGCTGACCGACATCTCGTGGGCAGTGGAATCGGCGGTGCGCAAGGCGCCCCGCAAGTACGGCATCGTCAAGGGGTACGGCGGCCACGGCATCGGCACCGCCATGCACCAGGATCCGCACATCCACAACCACGGCCGCCCCGGGCGCGGCCCGCAGCTGATCCCCGGCATGGCGCTGGCCATCGAACCGATGATCACCATGGGCTCGGCCCGCACCGCGGAACTCAACGACGGCTGGACTGTGGTGACCACCGACGGCTCGCACGCCGCCCACGTCGAACACTCGATCGGCCTGTTCGAGGACGGGGTATGGGTCCTCACCGCCGTCGACGGCGGCCGAGCCCGCCTCGGCGACCTCCTCACCTCCGCCGCCACCGCCTGACCTCCCAGCCCCCGCCCCGCCCGCCCCGCCCGCCCGCCCCGCACGGCCCCGCAACTCTTAAAGAGTTGCGGGCTCGTAGGGCGTCTGTAGGCGCGACTCTTTAAGAGTTGCGCCCGGAGACGGGGCCGGTCGGGGAGTGGCGAGTGTGTGGTCCGACACTCCCGGCCGCGGGGGTCGGGGGGTGGTTTGGTGTCGATGCCGAGGTGGGCGTAGACTGGTCAATCGGCGCACCGCGTCCACTCCGCCATGCTCCCCGCGCTTCGGGGGTCGGGCGGAACCGCGGCTGGCGCGATCCGGTCCTACCGGGTCGTGATGGACCAGGTGAGCCGACCCATTCACCCTATGTCAGGTAGCGGAGGATATGCCGAAGAAGGACGGGGCCATCGAGATCGAGGGCCGAGTTATCGAGCCACTCCCGAACGCAATGTTCCGGGTCGAGCTCGCTAACGGCCACAAGGTCTTGGCCCACATCAGCGGCAAGATGCGTCAGCACTACATTCGCATCCTGCCCGAGGACCGGGTCGTCGTCGAGCTCTCGCCGTACGATCTCACCCGCGGGCGGATCGTCTACCGCTACAAGTAATCGAACTGACTCCACCGGGGTGAGTCCGTGTCCGTCTTTCCCTGGCTCGACGCTGTGCGGGCCGGGAATAGCAGCAAAGGCGAGCCGTGAAGGTCAAGCCGAGTGTCAAGAAGATCTGCAACAAGTGCCGCGTCATTCGCCGGCACGGCCGGGTCATGATCATTTGTGACGACCCGCGCCACAAGCAGCGCCAGGGCTGATTCGGCTCCTGGCAACGCCTGTCGTTGCAGCATCACCAGCAATAGCTCGTTCCAGCCGCGGGAACGCTCCGACTTGTCGGACAGCTCTGCGGATCAACCCCCGGTCGGAGGCCGGGGCCCCACCTGGGCAGGTGGGGGATGGATCGGGCGCAGACCTCCGCAAGCTACGAGGAGCAGCCCACCATGGCACGTCTCGTCGGCGTTGATCTCCCCCGCGAAAAGCGGCTGGAGATCGCGCTTACCTACGTTTACGGCATCGGCCGCACCCGCTCGGCGCAGCTCTGCTCCGCCACGGGCATCGACCCGAACAAGCGGGCGAAGGACCTCACCGACGAAGAGGTCGTTCAGCTTCGTGACTACATCGAAGCGAACTTCAAGGTTGAAGGTGACCTGCGCCGCGAGGTCGCCGCTGACATCCGCCGCAAGGTGGAGATCGGTTGCTACGAGGGCATCCGGCACCGCAAGGGCCTGCCTGTCCGTGGACAGCGCACTCGCACGAACGCTCGTACCCGCAAGGGCCCGAAGCGCACCGTGGCCGGCAAGAAGAAGGCCGGCAAGAAGTAAGCCTGTCCCGCTAGCAATCGCATCTAGAAGGAGCGCATAAAGATATGCCACCCAAGGCACGCGCTGGGGCCGCTGTAAAGAAGGTCCGGCGTAAAGAACGCAAGAACGTCTCCCACGGGCAGGCGCACATCAAGAGCACGTTCAACAACACCATCGTGTCCATCACGGACCCGACCGGTGCTGTGATCTCGTGGGCCTCCGCCGGCCAGGTCGGCTTCAAGGGCTCGCGTAAGTCGACTCCGTTCGCCGCCCAGCTGGCCGCCGAGGCCGCCGCGCGTCGCGCGATGGAGCACGGCATGCGCAAGGTCGACGTGTTCGTCAAGGGTCCGGGCTCTGGCCGTGAGACCGCCATCCGTTCGCTGACCGCTGCCGGTCTCGAGGTCGGGCAGATCTCCGACGTCACGCCGCAGCCGCACAACGGATGCCGTCCGCCCAAGCGTCGCCGGGTCTAAGGGGAGATTGAAAGATGGCTCGTTACACCGGCGCTGACTGCCGCCGTTGCCGTCGTGAGAAGGTCAAGCTGTTCCTCAAGGGCAGCAAGTGCGATGGGCCCAAGTGCCCGTTCGAGTCGCGCCCCTTCCCGCCCGGCCAGCACGGCCGCGGTCGTACCAAGGAGTCCGAGTACCTGCTGCAGCTTCGTGAGAAGCAGAAGGCCCGTCGTATCTACGGCGTGCTGGAGAAGCAGTTCCGCGGCTACTACGAAGAGGCCAACCGCAAGTCGGGCAAGACGGGTGAGGTTCTGCTGCAGATCCTCGAGTCGCGCCTCGACAACGTGGTCTACCGGGCCGGCCTGGCCAAGTCCCGTGACCACGCCCGTCAGGTCGTGAAGCACGGTCACTTCCTGGTCAACGGCAAGAAGGTCGACATCCCGTCGTACCGCGTCACCGAGCACGACATCGTCGAGGTCCGGGGCAAGTCCCGCGAGCTCACGCCGTTCGTGGTGGCGCAGGCGGAGGCCGGCTCTCGCGGCGTTCCGGCCTGGCTGGAGGTCATCCCCAGCCAGTTCAAGGTCCTCGTGCACTCGCTGCCCGCCCGCCAGGTGATCGACACCCAGGTCCAGGAGCAGCTGATCGTCGAGCTCTACTCCAAGTAGTAGTGCTCTGGCCGGTGCGGCGTCATGCCGCACCGGCCGCCGTTACGCGTGGCGTCAAATAGTGGGCGCCCAACGTATAGGAGTTCACCAGTGCTTATCTCTCAGCGGCCGACTCTCACCGAAGAGTCGATCAACGAGACCCGCTCCCGGTTCACCATCGAGCCGCTCGAGCCCGGGTTCGGCTACACCCTCGGCAACTCGCTGCGTCGTACGCTGCTCAGCTCCATCCCGGGCGCGGCCGTCACCAGCATCAAGATCGACGGTGTGCTGCACGAGTTCACCACGATCCCCGGTGTCAAGGAGGACGTGGTCGAGCTGGTCATGAACGTCAAGGACCTGTGCGTCTCGTCGGAGCACGACGAGCCGGTCAGCATGTACCTGCGCAAGCAGGGCCCTGGCGACGTGACCGCCGGCGACATCCAGCCCCCGGCCGGTGTCTCCGTGCACAACCCGGACCTGAAGCTCGCCACCCTGAACGGCAAGGGCCGGCTCGACATGGAGCTGACCGTCGAGCGGGGCCGGGGCTACGTCACGGCGGCGCAGAACAAGAACGCCGGCGCCGAGATCGGCCGCATCCCGGTCGACTCGATCTACTCGCCGGTGCTCAAGGTGACGTACCGCGTCGAGGCGACCCGTGTCGAGCAGCGCACCGACTTCGACCGTCTGATCATCGACGTCGAGTCGAAGGCGTCCATCTCGCCGCGGACCGCGCTGGCGTCGGCCGGTTCCACCCTGGTGGAGCTGTTCGGCCTGTGCCGTGAGCTGGACGAGACCGCCGAGGGCATCGACATCGGCCCGTCGCCGCAGGACGCGCAGCTCGCTGCCGACCTGGCGCTGCCGATCGAGGAGCTGGACCTGACCGTCCGCTCCTACAACTGCCTCAAGCGCGAGGGCATCAACTCCGTCGGTGAGCTCATCGGGCGCACCGAGGCGGACCTGCTCGACATAAGGAATTTCGGGCAGAAGTCCATCGACGAGGTGAAGATGAAGCTCGCCGGGATGGGTCTGGGGCTGAAGGACTCGGCTCCGAACTTCGACCCGGCTCACGTCGTGGACTCCTACGGCGACGCCGATTACGACACTGACGACTACCGCGAGACCGAGCAGCTGTAACCAACCTGCCTCGGCAGCTCGGATAGACATCAAGGAGCACCAATGCCCACGCCCACCAAGGGTCCCCGCCTCGGGGGCAGCCCCGCGCACGAGCAGCTGATCCTGGCCAACCTGGCCACGGCGCTGTTCAAGCACGGCCGGATCACCACCACCGAGACCAAGGCCAAGCGGCTGCGCCCGCTGGCCGAGCGTCTCATCACCAAGGCCAAGCGGGACGACCTCGCGGCTCGCCGCGACGTCCGTAAGACGATCGGCGAGCGGGACACCTTCGTGGCCCTGTTCGAGCAGATCGCGCCGCGCTTCGCGAACCGTCCGGGTGGCTACACCCGGATCGTGAAGACCGGCCCGCGCAAGGGTGACGCCGCTCCTATGGCGATCATCGAGCTGGTCGAGGCGCTTGAGGTGGCGGCGCCCGCGGCGCCGGCGAAGGCTGCCAAGGCCCAGGCCAAGAAGGCTGCGCAGGAGGACAAGGTCGCCGTCCTGTCCGGCGAGGCCGACGAAGCCGCCGACGAGGCTGCTGACAAGGCCTGACGTTCCACTGGTCGGAGCTCCTCTTCCGCTGCTCACGCAGCCGGGAGGGGAGCTTCGCCATATCCGCGGGCGTTTCGCCTGCGTCGACGCCGTCGCGGGGCGATCCCGGGCGGTAGAGGAGGAGCAGGAGATGGCGCGGGTACGGCTGGACGTCGGTTACGACGGCACGGACTTCTCCGGTTGGGCGGCGCAGCCGGGCCGTCGCACCGTCGCGGGGGTGCTGCTGGCCGAGTTGGAGAAGGTGTTCGGGCCGGGCAATCCGACCGGGTTGACCGTGGCCGGCCGTACCGACGCCGGGGTGCACGCGACCGGTCAGGTGTGCCACGTCGAGCTGCCTGACGAACGCTGGCAGGCGCTCGCCCCGACGCTGGTGCGCCGGCTCGCCGGGCTGCTGCCCGGGGACGTGCGGGTGTGGTCCGCGCGCGAGGTCCCGGCGGCCTTCGACGCGCGGTTCTCGGCCCTGTGGCGGCGCTACGAGTACCGGGTGACCGACACCGAGGCGGGTCCGAGCCCGCTGCGCCGCCGCGACACCCTGTTCTGGCTGCGTCCGCTGGACTCCGACCGGCTCAACGCGGCCGCGGCGGGGCTGTGCGGGGAGCATGATTTCGCGGCGTTCTGCAAGCGCAAGGAGCACGCGACCACCATCCGGCACATCACCAGGATGTCGTGGCGGCGCGAGCCGGACGGGGTGCTGGTGGCGACGGTGCAGGCCGACGCGTTCTGCCAGGCGATGGTGCGCAGCCTGGTCGGGGCGATGTTGACGGTCGGCGACGGCCGCCGCGAGCCGGACTGGCCGGCCTCCCTGCTGACCCGTACCGAGCGGGTCAGCGATGTGCTGGTCGCCCCGGCGCACGGGCTGAACCTGATCGCCGTGGGCTACCCGGACGAGGCGGAGTTCGCGGCCCGCGCCCAGCAGACCCGGAACCTGCGCGGCGTGCCCGCCGGCCTGCGTACGGCCGACGCCGCATCTCCGCAGCTCACCGACGGGTAGACGTTAACAAGGGCACCTTCTACAACGCATAGCGTTAAGAAGGTGCCCTTCCTTTGTTCTCGTCAGTTGGTGGCTGAGGGGGCGGGGGCGGGGGTGGCGTCGGGGGAGATGGGGTCGCTGGCGCGGTCTTCGAGGACCTTGCCGCGGAGGTAGAACTCGATCACGTCGAAGAGGATCTGCTTGGCGAACGGGTCGCCGATCGGGATCTCACCGCCGTCGGACCGGGCGATCACGCAGTAGACGAGGTAGTGGCCGCGGATGTTCCAGCCGGCGTGGGTCGAGGCCAGGGCCAGCGGCTTGGTGATGCTCTTCTTGGCCTGGCGGTCGGGGGCGTACCCGAGGAAGCGCCCCTTGCCCTCGTCCACGATCGGCTTGATCGCCTCGTACGCCTTCTCCGCGTTGGCGACCGTGTCCAGGTTCACGATGCCGCCGGTCACCAGGTAGGCCCCGTTGGGGGAGCGCATGGTGCCGCGCACCACCTGGGAGCAGCCCAGGTCCGTGATCAGTTTGCTGATCTGGCCGCTGGCGGCCGCTCGGCAGTCGGTCAGCACCTGCGGCTTGATGACCGTGTAGACCTCGGTCGGCTTCTTCGGGTCGATGACGATCTGCTTGCCGGGGAAGACCTCGTTCGCGGTGAGCGGCTTCGGGTCGACCTCGCGCGTGGTGATGTCGATGGGGGTGGCGGTCGGCGGCGGCGAGCTGTTGGCCTGCGCGCCGGTGCCCTTCTTCTCGTCCAGCACCATGAGGAACGAGCCGACGCCGCACACGGTCAGCACGGCCAGCACGCCGAGCACGCTCAGCGCCTTCTTCCAGCGGCTGGACATGTTCGGGTGCGGTGCGAGCCGCTGCCAGCCGGCGGCCACGCCGGGCTCGCCCGCGGCGGCCGGGCGCGGCCCGGTGCGCCGCGGCGGAGGCGGTGGGGGCGGCGGAGCGACAGTGGGTCGGGTGGGCGGCGGCGGCACGACACGCACCGGCATGGCCGGGTTCGGCGCGGTGCGCGGCGGCATGCCGGGACGGCCGGGCGCGCCGACGGCAGGGGACACCGGAGTCGCCGGCGGCGCGGAACGCTGCCGAGGCTCGGTGACGTTGCGGCGGGGCGGGGCCGCCGGGGGGCCGCCTGGCGCGAATCCGCGGCGCATGGTGGGTGGAGGGTCCTCGACGCCCCGTGGACGCGCCAGCGCCCCGTTACGGGCACCGGGCGGCTCGCCCGGCACGTTGCGCCGGGGTGGTTCGCCTACCCGCGGCTCGCCGCGGCGCGGCGGCTCGTATCCGTGCGGCGCCGCCGGGGTGCGGGCCCCCGGGGCGAGGCCGGGGCCTTGGCCGCGGGGCGGCTGCGCCGGCGGCACGGGACGTCCGCCGGCCCGGCCCGGCGTGACGCCGGGGTGCTCGTGCGGGGGTTTGCGCTCCACGAAGCCGTCGAACCGGTCGGGGTTCTGCGGCGGGTCTGGTGCGCGCCGCCGGCCTGTTCCGCCGCCGGCTCCCGTCCGGCTTGGTGACTCAGAGTCATGGGCGCTGTCGCGTAGTGACCCGCGCCGACCGGCGCCCGTGTCCCCGGGTAAGCGGGGATCGGGCGTCTCTCTGTCACGCGGATCACGACGGGAAGGTGGCGTCCAGTCCCCCGAACCGGTGCCGTAGCCGTGAGCCATGTCGCACAGCGTAATGGACGACACAGTCGCCAATAACCCTGCGGCCGTCGAGTCCGTCCGTTCGGGGGAGAATGTGCGGGTGGGCGAGCATTACTTCACTGCGGAGCCGGGCGCGTCGGCGCGCCCGCGCGAGGTCGTTTTCAACATCGAGGGTCAGGAGTATGACCTGGTGGCAGCGGGTGGGGTCTTCTCGGCGACCCGGCTCGACCCCGGCACGACCGTGCTGCTGAAGAAGGGTGAGCTGCCGGGCGCGGCGGTCACCGGAAATTTTCTGGACCTCGGCTGCGGGTACGGCCCGATCACCATGGTCCTGGCCACCCGGGCTCCGCAGGCCGCCATCTGGGCGATCGACGTCAACTCGCGTGCCCGCGAGCTGACCGAGGAGAACGCGCAGCGGCTGAACGTGGCCGACCGGGTGCGCGTCGCCGAGCCCGACGGGGTGCCGGCCGAGGTCGAGTTCGCGCAGATCTGGTCCAACCCGCCGATCCGGGTCGGCAAGGAGGAGCTGCACCAGCTGCTGCTGCGCTGGCTGCCGCGCCTTGCCCCCGGCGGCACGGCCTGGCTGGTCGTCGCCAAGCACAAGGGTGCGGACTCGCTGCAGCAGTGGCTGGCCGCCCAGGGCTGGCAGGCTGACCGGCACGCCAGCGGGTCGGGCTTCCGGGTGCTGAAAGTGACTCGCCCTCAAGCTGCCTGATCAGGCACTATTCCGGCGTGGGATATGTGGATGTGGCCGGCGTGGCGTACACGCTGCCGGACGGGCGTGAACTCTTCTCCGACGTGTCGTTCCGCGTCGGCGAAGGGGCCAAGGTGGCCCTGGTCGGCCCGAACGGCGCGGGCAAGACGACGCTGCTGCGGATGGTCTCCGGCGACCTGCCGGTGACCGTCGGCGGCATCGCGCGCTCGGGCGGCCTGGGGGTCATGCGCCAGTTCATCGGCATGCTCGGCTCCTCGGCGGCGACCGGCGCGCCCGGTGGCGCGGAGATGACGCTGGCCGAGATGGCACTGGGACTTGTCGAGCCGCGCCTGCAGGCCGCCGGCGCACGCCTGGTCAAGGCGGAGCAGGCGATGCGGGTGGCGGATTCCCGGGGCAAGCTGACCAGCAGCGCCCAGCAGGCGCAGCTGCGCTACGCGGAGGCCCTGTCGGCGTACGGCGAGGCGGGCGGCTACGAGGCCGAGGTGCTCTTCGACACCGTCGCCACGCTGATCCTCGACCTGTCCTGGGACGAGTGCCGGGACAGGCCGGTGCGCACCCTGTCCGGCGGCCAGCAGAAACGCTTCGCGCTGGAGCTGCTGCTGCGCGGTGGGGACGAGGTGCTGCTGCTCGACGAGCCGGACAACTTCCTCGACGTGCCCGCCAAGCGGTGGCTGGAGCAGCGGCTGCGCGAGTCGAAGAAGTCCGTGCTGTACGTCTCGCACGATCGGGAGCTGCTCAACCAGACCGCCGACCGGGTGGTCGCGGTCGAGGGCGGCAGCGCCTGGACGCACGTCGGCTCGTTCGCGGCGTGGCACGAGGCGCGGGTGGCCCGGCACGACAGCATGGAGGAGCGCCGCCGCCGCTGGGACGAGGAGCACGAGAAGCTGCGCACGCTCATGCTGATGTACAAGCAGAAGGCGGCGTACAACGACGGCCTCGCCTCGCGCTACCAGGCCGCGCAGACCCGGCTGCGCAAGTTCGAGGAGGCCGGCCAGCCGCCGCTGCCGCCCAAGGACCAGCAGATCCAGATGCGGCTCAAGGGCTCGCGCACCGGCAAGCGCGCGGTCATCTGCGAGCAGCTGGAGTTGGAGAACCTCACTTTCCCGTTCGACCTGGAGCTCTGGTACGGCGACCGCCTGGCGGTGCTCGGCGCGAACGGCACCGGCAAGTCGCACTTTCTGCGCCTGCTGGCGCAGAGCGGGGAGCACAGTCTGCGGCTGCTGGCGCACGGGGGCGGCGAGGAGGCCGGGCGCTCGGCCGACGGCGCGACACACGCGAAGGTGAAGCACACGGGTGTCGCCCGGCTGGGCGCGCGGGTCGTGCCCGGCCACTTCTCGCAGACCCACGACCGGCCCGACCTGGCCGGCAAGGAGCTGATCGACATCCTGTGGCGCGGTGATTCGCACCGGCCGTCACTGGCCCGCGAAGCCGCGTACAAGGTGCTCGACCGGTATGAGCTGGCCAAGCAGGGCGAGCAGCGCTTCGGCACGCTGTCCGGCGGGCAGCAGGCCCGGTTCCTGGTGCTGCTGCTGGAGCTGAGCGGCGTCACCCTGCTCCTGCTCGACGAGCCCACCGACAACCTGGACCTGGCCAGTGCGGAGGCCTTGGAGCAGGGCCTGCTCGGCTTCGAGGGCACCGTCGTGGCGGTCACCCACGACCGCTGGTTCACCCGGAGTTTCGACCGCTTCCTGCTGTTCCAGAGCGACGGCGAAGTGGTGGAGACCCCCGAGCCCGTCTGGGACGTCCGTTGAGCTGACCTCGCCGCCAGCTTGTCTGCGGGCGGCGGGGCGCGTCTCCCGGGCTGGGAGCGCACCGGCGACGATGGCACGATTTCGGCGATCGGTGGCAACCATGCCACTCGTCATGATCGTCGGCCGCCCGCAGGATGAACGGCATGAGTGACGCACCCCGCGGTCGTACCGCCGCCTTCGACGTTCTGGCCACCGGATACACCAGCTCGACCGGGCCCGGCGTGGCCGCGACCGTCTCGCTGGTGCGCGACGGCGACCTGCGCATCGTGTTCGACCCGGGGATGGTCGCGCACCCCTCGGTCATCCTCGACGCGCTCGCCGCGCTCGGGCTCGCGGCGCACGACGTCACCGACGTCGTGCTCAGCCACCACCACCCGGACAACGTCATGAACGCCGGGCTGTTCGCCGGGGCGCGGATGCACGACCACAAGGCGATCTACGAGGGCCACGGCTGGACCGACCGGGATGCCGAGGGCTACGCCTTCTCCGACTCCGTACGGCTGCTCAGCACGCCGGGTCACAGCCACGAGGACATCACGCTGCTCGCCGGTACGCCGGAGGGCGTCGTGGCGCTCGCCGGCGACCTGTGGTGGCGGGCCGACGGGCCGGCCGACGACCCCGTCGCGCCGGACCGCGACCAGCTTCGCGCGAGCCGGGAGCGGGTGCTGGCGGTGGCCGACCTGGTGGTCCCGGGCCACGGCGCCCCGTTCACGCCGCACAGCGGCACGCCCCGCTGACTTGCGCGGCGTCCCTCGGCGCGCGGGCCGGTGGTGTTCGGCGGGGCGCGCGCCGGTGGTGATCGGCGCTTGCGGTCAGGAAGCGCGGCTGCGCCGCAGATCCTGAGCACAAGCGCCGATCACCGTTGCCGCCCGGGGGTCAGTTCAGACCGTTGTGGATGGCGGTGGTCAGCTCGCCGGTGGGGGTGTCGCCGTCGAGGGACCAGGCCATGGTGCCGCCCAGGCCGTTGGCCTTGACGTACGCCGTCTTCTGGGCGATGACCTGCGGGGTGTCGTAGGACCAGAGGGCGCCGCCGCCGTACTTCCAGGACGCGCCCGCGACCGGGTCGTAGAAGACGGGGCCCTGCTTGGCGATGACCTTCTTGTAGTCCTCGACGCCGTCCTCGTAGGCGCCCCGGGCCGGGCCGCTCGCCGGCTGGTAGAGGCCGTTGTTCGCGGTGCCGACACCGGTCCAGCCGCGGCCGTAGTACGGGATGCCGACCACGATCTTGTTCGCCGGTGCGCCCTGGGCGCGGTAGGTGTCCACGGCCAGGTCCACGCTGAACGGCGACGACGGCGTGGAGTAGAGGTTCGCCTGGTGCCCGGTTACCGGGTCCCACGCGCCGACCAGGTCGTATCCCTGGACGGTGGCGAAGTCGAGGTGGGAGAACAGCGACGCCGTCTCGATCCCGGCGTTGATCTTCGCGGGGTCCGCGGGCAGGAACGCGCTGAGCGAGTAGGTCCGGCCGACCTGCGCGCCGTACGCGTCGAGCTGGCTGCGGAACTCGGCGGCCAGCAACGTGTAGTTGTGCCTGTCCTCGGGCCGCACCACGTTGCCGGTGTTGCCCTCGGAGGCGGGCCACTCCCAGTCCAGGTCGAAGCCGTCGAACACGCCGGCCGCGCTGCCCGCGCCGCCGTGCGGCGAGGTGCCGATGAAGGGCAGGTTGCCCTTGATGAACATGTCGATGCAGCTGGCGACCATGGCCTGGCGCGAGGCCGGGGTGAGCGCGGCGTCGGAGAAGTACTTCGACCAGGTCCAGCCCCCGAGTGACAGCTGGATCTTCAGGTGCGGGTACATCGCCTTGAGTTTGCGCAGCTGGTGGAAGTTGCCGGCCAGTGGCTGGCTCACCACGTCGCCGACGCCGTCGACGGACTCGCCCGACTTGAAGCGCTTCTGGTAGTCGGCCCAGGCGTCGCCGACGCCGGCCTCGTTCGCCTCGAGGCAGCGGCCGTCGGCGCCGACGTTGGCGAACGCGTAGTTGATGTGCGTCAGTTTCGCGGCCATCCCGGAGGTGTGCAGGTTCTTCACCAGGAAGTTGCGGCGGTAGATGCCCCACTGGACGAAGTAGCCGACCTTGACGTACCCGGCGGCCGCGGCAGCGGCCCCGGCGGTGACGGGAGCAGGGGCAGCCTGAGCTGGTGTGGAGGCGGCGGCGACGGTGCTGCCCAGGAGGAGGGCGACGAGGGCGATGCGGGATCTCATACCGATTCAAAGTAATTGTAAAGACTTTTCACAGAATCAGTGATCTGGATGAGCCGATGTAGACGGCGGCTGTCACGGAGGGGCCCGTCCCATTCACCGATGAGAATCGATAGGGTATGCGTATGGCGCTGGGGAGACTCCATCTGATCACCGACGGCAGGCCCGGACGGGACCCGGTGGCCCTGGTGCGGGCCGCGTTGAGCGTGGCCACGCCGGACCTGGTCATCCAGTTCCGGCCGGCGGACGACTGGACCGACCGGCTCGCGTACGAGCTGGCCAATCAGATCGTCGCGCTGTGCCGCCCGGTCGGGATTCCGGTGCTGGTCAACGATCGGTTGCACGTCGCGCTCGCGACGGGGGCCGCAGGCGGGCACGTGGGCGCGGACGACCTGCCGGTGTCGGCGGCCCGGCGGCTGCTCGGCCCCGCCGCGGTGCTCGGCGCGACGTCCCGCCTGCCCGCGACCGCCCTGCGCGCGGTCGGCGACGGGGCGGACTACCTGGGCGTCGGCCCCTGCTACGCGACGTCCACGAAGGATGGACTGCCGGTGTCGATCGGCCCCGAGGGCCTGCGCGCCGTGGCCCGCCAGTGCGCGGGCACCCCGATCATCGCGATCGGCGGCATCACCGCTGCCCGCGTACCCGAACTGCTCGCCGCCGGGGCCCACGGCGTCGCCGTCATCGGCGCGGTCTCCGACGCCGCCGACCCCGCCCGCGCCGTCGCCGCCCTCCTCACCGCCGTCACCTCCTGACCCACCCGCCACCGCCGTCCCCACCCCCGATCGACCGCAGTTTCGGGGAAACTGCGGTAAACGGGGGTCCTGAATCGACAGTTTCCCCGAAACTGCGAAAGCCGTCGGCTACGCGCGGACCAGCGCGCGGTGGTGTGGGCGGAGTGTGGCGAGGGTCGCGGTGGGCGAGGGGTGGGTTGCCTCGGGGTGCGGACGGGGTTACGCTCCCGACAGTCGTCACGGACGGCAACACACCTGTAACGCGTGAACCACATTGGAACCAAGAACCCCACGGGAGCCCGGTGAACCGGGCTGAGAGGGGAGCTGATTCTCGCTCCCGACCGTAGAACCTGATCCGGGTAATGCCGGCGCAGGGAGGAGGCCGCGGTGGCACCCCTTTCCGTATCCGTCGTCGGTGGCGGCATCATCGGGCTCAGCATCGCCTGGGCATGCGCCGGGCGCGGGCACGCCGTCACGGTCCACGATCCCGATCCCGGCCGGGGCGCGTCACACGTCGCCGCCGGCATGCTGGCCCCGGTCGGCGAGTCCTACTTCGGCGAGCGGGAGCTGACCGACCTGCTGCTGGAGTGCGCCCGGCGCTGGCCGGGATACGCGGCGGAGCTGGCGGCGGCGACCGGGCACGAGCTGGGGCACCGGACCGAGGGCACGCTGCAGGTCGGGCTGACCGCCGACGATCTCGCCGAACTGCGGCGGCTGTGGACCCACCAGCGGGCACTGGGCGCGGACGTGGTCGCGCTCGACGGCGACCGGCTGCGCGAGCGCGAGCCGCTGCTGAGCCCGCGGGCACGGGGTGTGCTCGTCGAGTCCGACCACCAGGTGGATCCGCGCCGGGTGGTGGCCGCGCTGCGCGAACTCGTCCCGGTGCGCCGCGAGACGGTGCACCGGCTGTCCGATCTGGACGCCGACGTGGTGGTGCTCGCCGCGGGTTGTGCCAGCGCCGCGCTGGGCGGGCTGCCGGTGCGGCCGGTGCAGGGCGCGGTCCTGCGGCTGCGCGGCCAGGCCGCGCCACGCCACGTCATCCGGGGGTACGCCGACGGCCGCGCCGTCTACCTGGTGCCCCGCCGCGACGGCGAGGTGCTGGTCGGGGCGACGGTCGAGGAACGGGCCGACGGCCACGCCACCGCGGGCGGCGTACGCGACCTGCTGCGCGCCGCCACCGATCTGGTGCCGGAACTGGCCGAGCACGCGCTGGTCGAGGTGTCGGTGGGGCAGCGTCCCGGCACCGCCGACAACGGACCGATCGTGGGCGAGCTGGCACCGGGCGTGCTGGTCGCCACGGGGCACTACCGGCACGGCGTGCTGGCCGCCCCGTACACCGCGCAAGCCGTCGCCGATCTGATCGACGGCGGCGCGCTGCCCCCGCTGTGGCAACCCTTCACCCCCCAACGCCTGACCGCCGGAGGTATCCGATGATCACCGTGGTCGTGAACGACAAGCCCCGCCCCACCAGGCGCGGCGAGACCGTCGCCGAGCTGCTGAACGGCCTCGCCGTGCCGTCCCGCGGCGTCGCGGTCGCGGTCAACGGCGAGGTGGTGCGCCGCGCCGACTGGCCGGCCCACCGGCTGCTCGACGGGGACCGGGTCGAGGTCCTCACCGCCGCGCAGGGCGGATGACCGGCGTGGACGACAGGTTCGTGCTCGGCGGCGTGGAGTTCGGCTCCCGGCTCATCCTCGGCACCGGCGGGGCGAGCAGCCTCCAGTCGCTGGAGCAGGCGCTGCTGGCGGGCGGCACCGAACTGGTCACCGTCGCGCTGCGGCGGGTCGACCCGGACACCCCGGCCGGTCTGCTCGACGTGCTGGAGCGCTGCGGCGTACGCCTGCTGCCCAACACGGCCGGCTGCTACACGGCCGCCGATGCGGTGCGCACCGCCCACCTGGCGCGCGACGCCTTCGACACCGACTGGATCAAGCTGGAGGTGATCGGGGACGACCGCACGCTGCTGCCCGACGCCGTCGAGCTGCTCCGGGCGGCCGAGCGGCTGGTCGACGACGGCTTCACCGTGCTGCCGTACACCACCGACGATCCGGTGCTGGCCCGCCGGCTGGCCGATCTGGGCTGCGCCGCGGTGATGCCCGCGGGCGCGCCGATCGGGTCGGGCCTGGGCATCTCGAATCCGCACCACATCGCACTGATCCGCGAGGCCGTACGCTGCCCGGTCATCCTCGACGCCGGGATCGGCACCGCCAGCGACGCCGCCCGCGCGATGGAGCTGGGCTGCGACGCGGTCCTGCTGGCCAGCGCGGTCACCCGGGCCGCCGACCCGGTGGCGATGGCGACCGCGATGCGGCACGCGGTCGTCGCGGGGCGGCTCGCCGCACAGGCCGGGCGCATCCCGGTGCGCAGGCACGCGCTCGCCTCCACGGCTGCCGAAGGTCTCGCGTCATGGTGACCGGGCAGCGGGGACAGGCTCGTGACGCCACCCGGCCGGGCGAGGTGACGGGGGAGTCCGAGCCGGGCGGCGTCACGCCCACCGGCCGCCGCCCCGGCACGGTGGGCGGGGTGGTCGTGGTGACCGATCGCCGCCAGGCGACGCGCCCGCTGGTGGACGTGGTCGCGGCGCTGATCACCGCCGGGGCCCGGACCGTGCTGCTGCGGGAGAAGGACCTGCCGCGCGCGCAGCGGCTGCGCCTGGCGATCGTGCTGCGCGAACTGCTGCGGCCGGTGGGCGGTGTGCTCATCGCGGCAGGTCAGGACACCCTCGACGGGGAGGCGCTGCACCTGCGCGCGGGCGCGGCCGCACCGCTGGGGCGGCCCCGCCTGCTGGGCCGTTCGTGCCACGACGAGGTGGAGCTCGGCCGGCTGTCCACGGAGGACTATGTGACCCTGTCCCCGGTGTGGCCGAGCCGGAGCAAACCCGGCTACGGACCGCCGCTGGAATCCGCCGGCCTGCGCCGCCTGGCCGCCCGTGCGGGCCGTCCGGTGCTGGCGCTGGGCGGGGTGGAGACACCCGAGCAGGCCGCGGCGTGCCGCGACGCCGGGGTCGCCGGGGTCGCCGTGATGGGCTCCGTCATGCGGGCGGCCGACCCGGCGGCGGCATACGCCCGGCTGCGCGCCGCGTGGGACGGCGTGTGCGACGGATCATCCCGCGACAGCGGGAGAGTGCTGGCATGAGCGAACCTGTCGAACGAACCCTGTGTATGCACCGTCTTCGCGCCGCCGGCGGCCGCGGGGCGGCGTCATGAGCAGCCCACATGTCGTCCTCACCATCGCCGGGTCGGACAGCAGCGGCGGCGCGGGCATCCAGGCGGATCTGAAGACCTTCGCCGCGCTGGACTGCTACGGCGCGAGCGTCATCACCGCGGTCACCTCGCAGAACACCAAAGTGATCACCGATGTGCACCCGATGCCGCCCACCGTGGTGGCCGCGCAGCTCGGCGCGATCCTCGACGACATGCCGATCGCCGCGGTGAAGGTCGGCATGGTGGCCAGCGGCGAGATCGCGGCGACCATCCGGGCCCGCGCCCGCAACGGCGAGCTGCCGAAGATGGTGCTCGACCCGGTGCTGACCGCGTCGACCGGTCGGCGGCTGGGCGTGGTCAGCGCCATCGAGCGGCTGCTGCCGTACGCGACTGTGGTGACACCCAACATCGACGAGGCGTCGGCGCTGCTCGGCTGGCAGGTCAGCACCCCCGCGGACATGGCGGGCGCGGCCGCGCAGATGGCCTCGCACGGCCCGCAGTGCGTCGTGGTGACCGGAGGCGACCTGGGCGGCCCCGAGGTCGTGGACGCCGTGTGGACCGCCAACGGGGCGCGGTTCCTGCGCTCGCCGCGGGTGGAGACGCCGAACAACCACGGCACGGGCTGCACCTTCTCGGCGGCGATCGCGGCCCGGCTGGCGCACGGCTACCCGGTCGACGACTCGATCGCCTACGCGAACCGCTACGTCCGCTCGGCGCTGCTGGCGGCGGCGGAGTGGCGGCTCGGCAGCGGAGCCGGTCCGCTGAACCATTTTCCCCGCCTGTAGCACAAGGAGGCAGCATGAGGCGCAAGGTCTACGTACCGGGGTCCCGCCCCGACATCCAGGTGCCGTTCGCCGAGGTCGACCTGACCGACGGCAGCACCCCGGTCCGGCTCTACGACACGTCCGGCCCGGGGGTCTTCGACCACCTGCCGCGGACGAACTGGGTGGCCGACCGCAGGCTCCACGGCGCACCGGTGACCCAGCTCGGCTGCGCCCGCGCCGGGATCGTCACGCCCGAGATGGAGTACGTGGCCCTGCGCGAGGGCGTCGCCCCCGAGCTGGTGCGGGACGAGATCGCGGCCGGCCGGGCCGTGCTGCCCGCGAACATCAACCACCCCGAGGTCGAGCCGATGATCATCGGTAAGGCGTTCCTGGTGAAGGTCAACGCCAACATCGGCACCTCCGCGGTCACCTCCGACGTCGCGGAGGAGGTCGAGAAGCTGACCTGGGCCACCCGCTGGGGCGCGGACACGGTGATGGACCTGTCCACCGGCCCGCGCATCCACGAGACCCGCGAGTCGATCATGCGCAACTCGGCCGTGCCGATCGGCACCGTGCCCATCTACCAGGCGCTGGAGAAGGTCAAGGGCGACCCGCTCAAGCTGACCTGGGAGATCTACCGCGAGACCATCATCGAGCAGGCCGAGCAGGGCGTGGACTACATGACCGTGCACGCGGGCGTGCTGCTGCGCTACGTGCCGCTGGCCGCGGACCGGGTCACCGGCATCGTGTCGCGCGGCGGCTCCATCATGGCGGCCTGGTGCCTGGCCAAGCACCGGGAGAACTTCCTCTACACCAACTTCGAGGAGCTCTGCGAGATCTTCGCGAGGTACGACATCACCTTCTCGCTCGGCGACGGACTGCGTCCGGGCTCGATCGCCGACGCCAACGACGAGGCGCAGTTCGGCGAGCTGCGCACCCTCGGCGAGCTGACCGAGATCGCCTGGCGGCACGACGTGCAGGTGATGGTCGAGGGGCCCGGACACGTGCCCATGCACAAGATCAAGGAGAACGTGGACCTGCAGCAGGAGGTGTGCCACGAGGCGCCCTTCTACACGCTCGGCCCGCTGACCACCGACATCGCCCCGGCCTACGACCACATCACCAGTGCCATCGGCGCCGCGATGATCGCCTGGCACGGCACCGCGATGCTCTGCTACGTCACGCCCAAGGAGCACCTGGGGCTGCCGGACCGTGACGACGTCAAGGCCGGGGTGATCGCGTACAAGATCGCGGCGCACGCCGCGGACCTGGCCAAGGGGCATCCCGGCGCGCAGGCGTGGGACGACGCGCTGTCCAAGGCGCGCTTCGAGTTCCGCTGGGAGGACCAGTTCAACCTGTCCCTCGACCCGGAGACGGCACGCTCCTATCACGACGAGACACTGCCCGCCGCCGCCGCGAAGACCGCGCACTTCTGCTCCATGTGCGGCCCGAAGTTCTGCTCCATGCGCATCAGCCAGGAGCTCAAGGAGTACGCCGCCAAGGGCATGGCCGACAAGTCCGCCGAATTCGTCGCCTCCGGTGCCCAGGTCTACCTCCCCATCACCCCCGCCTGACCCGCCGCCCCCTCCGCTCTTCCGCCGCAACTCTTAAAGACTCGCCGCCTCACGACAGTCGTGAGGCCGCGAGTCTTTAAGAGTTGCGCGAGGGATGGGGCGGCGGCCGCGGGCCGCGCGGGGTGGGGTGGGGCGGCGGGCTTGGGCCGCGCGGGGTGGGGTGAGGGTCAGAGGATGCCGGGGCGGCGGGGGGCCAGGGCGATGACGGAGGAGACGATGAGGCCGACGATGACGGCGATCATCGCGCCGAGGTAGGCGTCGGCCTGGTCGGTGAGGGCGCGGGAGATGCCGGGGCCGCCGATGACGTACGCCATCGCGACCGGCAGCGGGCCGACCGCCCCGGACAGCGCGATCAGCAGCCGTGACCGGCCCACGTGCCGGGCGACCAGGCCGCAGGCCAGCGCCACCAGCAGTGCGATCACCGGCATCGAGAACGAGGCCCGGGGGATCGGCTGCAGGCCGCTGATGTCGAGCACGCCCAGCCGCATCGGGTCGTAGTACTCGCCCATCGCGTCGCGGTTGCGCCCGAACTCGGTGGTGTCCAGGTAGGACAGGATGGCCAGCAGCCACACCGCGCCGGTGCAGGCCCACAGGTTGGCCGACAGCGGCATCCGGCCCACCGCCAGCAATGCCACGAACAGGCCCGCGACGACCCCGGCGGCCACCGCGATCGCGGCGGTCAGCTCCGGGTCGAACGTCGCGCTGAGCCGGGCGTACTGCGCCGGCTGCAACGTCAGCGGGAAGGCGGCCGCCGCCGCGCCGAGCGCCGCGGCCAGCGCGGTCACGATGCGCACCGCCGCCCCGATGCGCCGGCGGTCGCGCAGGGCCAGCCCGGCCGCGAAGGTCGCCCCGCCGGCCACGGCCACGATGGTGAACCACACCACCCAGGTCAGCTGCAGGTTCCAGTCATTGTCGGTGCCCGCCGTGAACTCGCGGTCCAGGCGCAGCACATCGAGTCCATAAACGACGCCGAACTGGGCGGCCCCGACCAGCGCCGCCATGCCGAACGCCGCTGCCAGCAGCCTTCCCCAGAAACGCATCACGCGGGGACCATACGTCCGTTGGCGGTTTCAGTCCACCGGCAGTCGGTAGCCACGTTTGACCACCGTCTGGACGAATGCGGGATCGCCCAGACCGGCACGCAGCCGAGCCACGGCCATCTCCACTGCGTGCTCGTCGGCGCCGCGCGGCAGCGCGGGCAGCAGCGAGGCCCGCGAGCGCACCTTGCCAGGCATCGACGCCAGCGCCCGCAGCACCGCCATCGGGGCCGGGGCCAGCGGACGCAGCTCGCCGTCGACCATCGCGGCGTGGCCGCGCAGGGTCAGCTGGTGCTCGGCGACCTGCAGGGTGACCGCGCGCCGGGGCAGCTCGTCGGCGATCGCACGGACCAGCGCGCCCAGCCGGGCCCGCGCCGGGGCGATCACCGGGATGCCGTGCCTGATCAGCGGCGCGGCCGTCACCGGCCCGACGCACGCGGCGACCACGTCGGCCCGCAGCGCCTCCAGGACAGCGTCCCCGCCCGGCCCGGCGGCCGCCAGCAGCGCGCCGACAGCCGGGGCCGAGGTGAAGGTGATGGCGTCTACCAGGCGGTTCGAGACCAGGTCGACGAGCCGGTGCAGCGGAGCCGAGTCCAGCGGCGGCGCCCAGCGGTAGACGGGCACCTCGATGACCTCGGCGCCGGCGGCCCGCAGCGAGGCGCAGAACTCCGGCTGCTGGTCGCCGTGCAGCTGCACGGCGACGGTCAGCCCGCCCACGCCGCGTTTGAGCAGGTGGGCCAGGCACTCGTCGCAGCTTTCCGAGTCCGGCGACCACTGGTCGTGCAGGCCCGCCGCGCGCACCGCGCCGCGCGCCTTCGGGCCGCGGGCCACGATGTACGCCTCGGCCAGCACCGCCCGCAGCGGGTCGGCCAGGCCCCAGCCCTCGGCGGCCTCCAACCAGCCGCGCATGCCGATGCCGGTGTTGGCCACGACCACGTCGGGTGGCGTGTCCAGGCACCGCCGGGTGGCCTCGCGCAGCTGGGAGTCGTCGTGCAGCGGCACGATGCGCAACGCGGGGGCGATGACGACCCGCGCGCCGCGCCGCTCCAGCAGCGCGGCGAGCTCGTCGCGCCGCCGGTCGGCGGTGACCCCGACCGTGAACCCCGCAAGTTCGGTCATGACCGGTCCCCGCTCCGCGCGGCCCGGTCATGGCCCGCCCGCCACCTGATGACCTCGCTGCGCTCGGTCATGACACGGCCGAGCTTCGCTCTGCCGCGTCATGGCGGCTGAGCCTGCTGATGACCTCGCTGCGCTCGATCATGGTCTTTCCACAGCCACTTCGACCGTGTCCCCGTTGCAGCGGATGGGGTACGTCGGCACGGCCACCCCGCTCACGTCCAGGCACTCGCCGGTGCGCAGGTCGTACACCTGCTTGTGCAGCGGGGACGCGACGGTGGGGGCGTCGCCGCGGGTGCCGACGATGCCGCGCGACATCACCTGCGCGCCCGCGATCGGGTCGCGGTTGCCGATGGCGAACAGCTCGCCGGAGAAGGTACGGAAGATCGCGATCTGGACGCCGTCGACGAGTGCGGCCACGCCGCGCTCGGCCTCCAGCCGGGTGTACGAGCAGATCGCCGTCCAGGTGACGGTCATGGTCGCCGTGGTCATCGGGCACCTCCCAGGGTTACCGGCACCGGACCACGGGCAGGGATCTTCTGCCCGCGTTCGACCTCGAAGCTGATGTCGGGGTCGGGCGTGCCCGGTGCGTTGACGAACGAGACGAAACGAGCGAGGCGCTGCGGGTCCTGCAGCGTGGCCTGCCACTCGTCGGCGTACGACCCGACGTGGCGGGCCATCTGCGCGTCGAGTTCGGCGCACAGTCCCAGCGCGTCGTCGACGATGACGGCACGCAGGTGGTCGAGACCGCCCTCCATGGCCTCCAGCCAGGCGGCGGTGCGCTGCAGCCGGTCGGCGGTGCGGATGTAGTACATGAGGAACCGGTCGATGGTGCGGATCAGCTCCTCGGTGCTGACGTCGGTCAGGAACAGGTCCGCGTGCCGGGGCCGGAATCCGCCGTTGCCGGCGACGTACAGGTTCCAGCCCTTCTCGGTGGCGATGATGCCGAAGTCCTTGCTGCGGGCCTCGGCGCACTCGCGGGCGCAGCCGCTGACCGCCGACTTGAGCTTGTGCGGGGCGCGCAGGCCCCGGTAGCGCAGCTCCAGCTCGATGGCCAGGCCGACGGAGTCCTGCACGCCGTAGCGGCACCAGGTCTCGCCGACGCAGCTCTTCACCGTGCGCAGCGCCTTGCCGTACGCGTGCCCGGACTCGAAGCCCGCGTCGACCAGGCGGTGCCAGATCTCCGGCAGCTGCTCGACCCGTGCACCGAACAGGTCGATGCGCTGCCCGCCCGTGATCTTCGTATAGAGCCCGAAGTCGCGGGCCACCTCGCCGATCACGATCAGCTTCTCGGGGGTGATCTCGCCACCGGGGATGCGCGGGACCACCGAGTACGTCCCGTCGCGCTGGATGTTGGCGAGGAAGTGGTCGTTGGTGTCCTGCAGCGCTGCTTCCTCGCCGTCGAGGATGTAGCCGCTGTTGGTCACGGCCAGGATCGACGCGATCGCCGGCTTGCAGATGTCGCAGCCCCGACCGGTCCCGTGCGCGGCCACCAGCTCCGTGAACGAGCGGATGCCGCGTACCCGGATGATGTCGAACAGCTCCTGGCGCGAGTAGGTGAAGTGCTCGCACAGCGCCTTGGACTGCACCACGCCGCCCGCGGCCAGCAGCTGCTTGAGCAGCGGCACGCACGACCCGCAGCCGGAGCCCGCCTTGGTGCAGGCCTTCAGGCCGGGCACGTCGGTGCAGCCGCCCGCGATCGCGTCGGTGATGTGGTCCTTGGTCACCGCGTGACAGGAGCACACTTGCGCCGTGCCCGGCAGTTCCGCCTTCGGTGACCCGTCCCCGGCCGGGGCTAGCAGCGCCAGCGGCGGTCCGGGCAGCGGCCCGCCGAGCGAGGCCCGCAGCGTCGGGTACGCGCTGGCATCACCGACGAGCACGCCCCCGAGCAGCGTCTTCGCGTCGTCGGTGAGCAGCAGCTTCGCGTACACGCCGGTGACCTGGTCGGTGACGACCACGTCGAGCCCGTCGGCGAACGGGGTGCCGAAGCTGGCCACGTCCACGCCGAGCAGTTTGAGCTTGGTGGAGGTGTCGGGGCGGGTCATCGTCGCCTCGCCGCCGGTCAGCCGGTCGGCGACCACCTCGGCCATCGCGTACCCGGGCGCGACCAGGCCGTAGCAGACCCCGTCGCCGGAGTCGACCGACAGCGCGGCGCACTCGCCGATCGCCCACACCGCCGGGTCGGCGGTCGCGCACGCGGCGTCGACCGTGAAACCGCCGCGCGGGCCGCGGACCAGCCCGGCCGGCTCGGCCAGCTCGTCACGCGGCCGGATGCCCGCCGCGACCACGACCACGTCGACGTCGAGCGAGCCGCCGTCGTTGAACAGCATCTGCCGGACACCGTCCGCGTCACCCGTGAGCCCGGCGCAGCCGCGACCCGTGTGCACGGTGACGCCCAGGGCCTCGATGTGCCGCCGCAGCACCGCGCCGCCACCCTCGTCGACCTGCAGCGGCATGAGCCGCGGCGCGAACTCGACGACGTGCGTGGTGATGCCGAGCAGCTTCAGCGCGTTCGCGGCCTCCAGGCCGAGCAGGCCGCCGCCGAGCACCGCGCCGATCTTCCGGCCGCCCGCCGTCGCCCAGTCCTTGAGCGCGGCGAGGTCGTCGAGGGTGCGGTAGACGAACACGCCGGGCAGGTCGGCCCCCGCGATCGGCGGCACGAACGCCCGCGAGCCGGTGGCCAGCACCAGCGCGTCGTACGGCGTCTCGCCGGACGCGCTGTGCACGACCTTCCGGTCACGGTCGATCCCGGTGACGGCCTCGTTCAGCCGCACCGCGACCCCGTCGGGCGCGCCGCCCAGGTGCAGCGCTCCGGCGTCGTAGTCGTCGAACCAGGCCGACAGCCGGACCCGGTCGTAGGCCGGGCGGTCCTCCTCGGCCAGCACGGTCACCGACCAGCCGTCCGCGGCCCGCTCGGCGAACGCCTCCAGGAACCGCTGCGCCACCATGCCGTACCCGGCGACAACGAGCTTCTTCATGATCAAGACACCCCCACACTGTCTGAGGTGGACAGCCACCCGACGATGCCGTCAACCGCGTCCTTGCAGCTGCCGCAGCCGGTGGTGGCGCGAGTACGGGCGACGACGTCGTCGAGCGAGCGGGCGCCGGAGCGCCAGCAGCGCACCAGCGCGCCCTTGGTGACCGTGTTGCACTGGCACACGGTGGCGTTGTCGGGCATGAGCGCGGGCGTGGTCGTGGCGACCGGCGCGTCCACGCCGCCCAGGGACCGCCCGAGCAGCAGCGCGCGCCGGTCGCGCGGCACCAGGCCCTTGCGGTCGAAGAGCTGGATGACCTGGCCGACGCTGGGGTTGTCGCCCAGCATCACCGCGCCGGTCAGCCGGTCGTCGCGGATGACCAGCCGGGCGTACGTGCCCCGGGCCGGGTCGGCGAAGCTGACGTCCTCGCAGGCGGCGTCGGGTTGCAGGCTGCCCATCGCGGCCAGGTCGATGCCGGAGGCCTTCAGCCGGGTGACCGGCGAACTCGGCACGTACACCGCGTCGGGGTCGACGCCGGTGAGCCGGGCGGCCAGCACCCTGGCCTGCTCCCAGGCGGGCGCGACCAGCCCGCCGACGACCTCGCCGAACTGGGCGCAGTCGCCGAGGGCCGAGATGCGCCGGTCCGAGGTGGCCAGGCGCTCGTCGATCACGATGCCGCGCTCCACGCGCAGCCCCGCCGCGCGGGCCAGGCTCGTCTCGGCGCGTACCCCGCAGGCCAGCACCAGCAGGTCGGCCCGCAGGTTACGGTCGTCCAGCCGCAGCGTCACGCCGTCGTCGTCGGCGCTCACCCCGGTCGCGGACGAGGCCAGGTGCACAGCCACGCCCAGCTCGGCGAGCGTGCGCACCAGCACGGCGCTGGCGCCGGTGTCGAGCTGGCGCTCCATCAGGTGGCCGACGCCGTGCACGACCTCGACGGCCAGCCCGCGCCCGGCCAGCCCGCGGGCGGCCTCCAGCCCGAGCAGCCCGCCGCCGAGCACGAGGGCGGTGCGCGCGCCCTGCGCGGCGTCGAGGATGCGGCGGCAGTCCTCCAGCGTCCGGAACGTGGCCACCCGCGGGTGCGGCTGCGCCAGTCCCGGGATCGGCGGCACGATCGCCTGCGACCCGGTGGCCAGCACCAGGTGGTCGTAGCTCAGCTCCTCGCCGCCGTCGAGGGTGACGGTGCGGGCGGCCCGGTCGATGGCGGTGACGCTCACCCCGGTGCGGGTCTTCACCCCGTGCCCGGCGGCCTCGGTCAGCGTGATGTCGGTTTCGCCGTGCTTACCGGCCAGCACGCTGGACAGCAGGATGCGGTTGTAGGCCCGGTGCGGCTCCGCGCCGAGCACGGTGACCTCGACGCCGGGGGCGGCGGACAGCTCTGTCGCCAGCCGGGCGCCGGCCAT
This sequence comes from Catellatospora vulcania, assembly GCF_009720385.1. Lineage (GTDB taxonomy): Bacteria > Actinomycetota > Actinomycetes > Mycobacteriales > Micromonosporaceae > Catellatospora > Catellatospora vulcania. The sequence continues at coordinate 179,080 of NZ_WARX01000014.1, forward strand.
GCCGTACCCGACGACGATCACGTGGTCAGGGGAGGTGCGGGGTCGCTCGGCAGGCGGCATGGCTGAGCCAGGCCGCGCGGTGTTGCCAGGGTTCATGGTGTCACCGGCTCGATTCGTACGGCACAGACCTTGAACTCCGGCATCCGTGAGATCGGGTCCAACGCGTCGCCGGTGAGCGAGTTGGCCCGGCCCGTGCCGGAGTAGTGGAAGGGCGCGAAGAGGGTGTCGGGTCGGATCGTGGTGACGACGCGGGCGGGCGCGATCATCTCGCCGCGGCGGCTGAGCACCCGCACCGTGGCGCCGTCGTCGATGCCGAGCCGCTCGGCCAGATCCGGGTGCAGCTCGACGAACGGCCCGCCGGGCAGCGCCGCGATGCGGCGGGTCTGCGCGCCGGACTGGTACTGCGCCAGCACCCGCCCCGTGGTGAGGTAGAGCGGGTACTCGGCGTCGATCTCCTCGGCCACCGGCCGGTGCTCCACCGCGATCAAGCGGGCGCGACCGTCCGGGGTCGGGAAGCCTTCTTCGAAGAGCCGCGGCGTGCCTGCCCGGTCCGCTGCGGGGCAGGGCCAGAAAACACCGTTCTCGGCGTCCACCCGCTCCCACGTGACGCCTGCGTAATCGGCCACCCCACCAGCGGTGGCACGCCGCAGCTCCTCGAAGACGGCGTACGGGTCGGCGGAGAACCCGCCGGACCGTTCGCCACCGGTGACGGAGCTACCGTCCCCGGTTCGGCCGAGCCGGGAGGCCAGCTCGGCCATCACCGCCAGATCCGTCCCTATCCCTGGCGGTGGCTTGCGAAGGGCACGGCGCCGCAGCACCCGGCCCTCCAGATTGGTCATGGTGCCGTCTTCCTCGGCCCACTGTGCCACGGGAAGCACCACATCGGCGATGGCCGCGGTCTCGCTCAGCACGAAGTCACAGACAATTAACAGATCCAGCGACCGCAGTCGCTCGGTGATCCGGGCCGCGCGGGGCGCGGACACCACCGGGTTGGAGCCGAACACCAGCATCGCCTTCGGCCCGCCTGGCTGCCCCAGCGCGTCGAGCAGCTCGTACGCGGACAGGCCGGGGCCGGGCAGGCTGTCCGGGTCGACGCCCCACACGGCGGCGACGTGCGCCCGCGCGGCCGGGTCGTCGATCCTCCGGTAGCCGGGCAGCTGGTCGGCCTTCTGTCCGTGCTCGCGTCCGCCCTGGCCGTTGCCCTGCCCGGTGAGGCAGCCGTAGCCGGAGCCGGGACGCCCCGGCAGTCCGAGCGCCAGTGCCAGGTTGATGAAGGCGGTGACCGTGTCCACGCCCTTGGCGTGCTGCTCGGCCCCGCGCGCGGTCAGGATGATCGCGCGGTCGGCACTCGCCAGCGCCCGCGCGGTGGCTTCCAGATCCGCGACCGGCACCCCGGTGAGCAGCTCCACCCGGGCGGGCCAGTAGCCCGCAGCGGTCTTGCGGACCGCGTCCCAGCCGGTGGTGCGCTCGGCCAGGTAGGCCGGGTCGGTCAGGCCCTCGGCGACCACGATGTGCAGCAGGCCCAGGGCCAGTGCCAGGTCGGTGCCGGGGGTGGGTTGCAGGTGCAGGGTGGCGGCGCGCGCGGTCGGCGTGGCCCGCGGGTCCACCACGATCTGGGTGCCGCCGCGCTGGCGCTGCTCGGTGAGGTAGCGCGCGAACGGCGGCATGGTCTCGGCGACGTTCGCGCCGATCAGCAGCAGGGTGTCGGCCTCGGCGATGTCGGCCATCGGAAAGGGCAGGCCGCGGTCGATGCCGAAGGCGCGGTTGCCGGCGGCCGCGGCGGAGCTCATGCAGAAGCGGCCGTTGTAGTCGATGTTCGCGGTGCGCAGCGCGACCCGGGCGAACTTGCCCAGCGTGTACGCCTTCTCGTTGGTGAGGCCGCCGCCGCCGAACACCGCGACCGCGTCGCGGCCGTGCGCGTCCTGCACCCGGCGGATGCCGTCGACGATGAAGTCGTACGCCTCGTCCCAGGTCGCGGGCCGGCCTTTGATCAGTGGGGTGGTCAGCCGCTCCGGGTGGTCCAGCAGCTCGGCCGAGGTCCAGCCCTTCTGGCAGAGCCCACCACGGTTGGTCGGGAAGTCACGCGCGCCGACCTCCACCCGCCCGTCCGGCGTCTCCCGCAGCGTCATTCCGCATTGCAGTGCGCAGTAAGGGCAGTGGGTGGCGACCTCACGCGCGGACCCGAGCATCGGCAATGCCGTTACTCGAGTGGCGGGTGGGGCCGAGGGGGTCATAGGCGAAATCCTGCGGTCCGGGAGTTTCGCCGGGACGTCCCCCATGTTTCCAACCTGCTAAGAGCACCGCACGTCGGGCGCGAAAGCGCTGTTGGTGACGGTGTCCCGCGCCGAAGGGCCCGCCGGGGAAGGCGTTTTACGGGGTCAGCCGTCCAGTGACGGTGATGATCGTCCGAATGGTCGATTATCCCATCCGGGCGCTTACGGTTACGATGACGTCACAGTGCGTAAAAGGGCTCAGAACGGGCGATTATCACTCACGCAACTGGCATGAAGAACAGGATGACTCGTGGTCACACCGGGCGTAATCTAATCGGCATGACTGCCAAAGTGACGCTGTCCTTCACGGACGAGACGATTGAGGAAGCGCGCCGGTACGCCGAGCGCGACGGGCTGTCGCTGTCGGCTTGGATGGACCAAGCCGCGCGGGAGAAGGCCCTGAGGGAACTGTTCACCGCGCACGCTGACGTGGTGCGCCGGGCCGGCGTAGACCGGCTGGAGAAGAACGCGCTGGACGATGAGCGCGAAGTCGAATTGGTACGCCTGGAACTGTCAGGACGGGGGCGGCGTGCTGCGTAGAGGCGAGATCTGGCGTATCGACGGGGCCCGGGAAAGGCTCGGCCTGGTCATCAGCTCGGATGTGTACAACAGCACCGATGTGCCGATCGTCATCGTCGCGGAGGTCGTCGAGGAGGACGAGCTCCGCGACTCGCCGCTGGCGGTGCCGATGGGCGAGCTGATCATCATGCCCGACCGGGTGTCGTCACCCATGAAGAAGTGGTTCACCGACATGGTGGACGTCGTCGACACCGACACGATGCGCAAGGTCGGCCGGGCCTTGCGCATCATCCAGGACCTCTAGTCCCCCGGGCAGTCGCCCTCTTCCCTGGGGCACTGCTCGCGCATCGAGGTGTGCAGCGGAGTGAACAGCTCCGTCAGCTGCGCCAGCTGCTGCGGGGTCAGCCGGTCGATGAAGATCGAGCGCACCAGCTCGACGTGATGCGGCGCGACCCGCTGTATCGTCTCCCACCCCGCGTCGGTGAGCACGGCGAACTGCCCCCGCCGGTCGGACGGGCAGCTCTGCCGGCGCACCAGCCCGGCGCGCTCCATCCGGGTGATCTGGTGTGACAGCCGGCTCTTCTCCAGCAGCATCGACTGGGCCAGCTCCGACATGCGCAGGCGCCGGTCCGGCGCCTCGGACAGGCTCACCAGCACCCCGTAGTCGGTGCCCGAGAGGTCGTGCTGGGCCATTCCGCGCTCAAGCTCTGCCATCACCAGCTTCGCCGTGGTGATGAAACTGCGCCATGCCGCCTGCTCCGGCTCGGTCAGCCAGGGGACGGCCGTCGTCTGGGTTGCGGTGGTCGCCATGAGTCACACCCTAGAGGGGTGGGGACAGCGGTCCCCACCCCTCATCGTCTTGGTCAGGCCGTCTTTACGACATCGTCGTAGTCGAGCCGCGGGTTGCGGTCGAACCAGGCGCCCTCGCCCGGCTTGCCGATGTTCACCACGGCCAGCACCTTGTGCTCGCCGTCGGCGAAGAACTCCTTCTCGATGCCGGTCGCGTCGAAGCCGGTCATCGGGCCGGCGGCCAGCCCGGCCGCGCGTACGCCGAGGATGAAGTAGCCCACCTGCAGCGCGCCGTTGAACTGCGCCGTGTTCGCGCGGGCGGCGTCGTCACCGGTGAACCAGTCCCGGATGCCGGGGGCGTGCGGGAAGGTGCGGTCGAACTTGTCGTGGAAGTTCGTGTCCGCGGCGAGGATCGCGACCAGCGGAGCCTTGCCGGTCTTCTCCTTGTTACCGTCGGCCATCTGCTCGACCAGGCGCTCACGGGCCTGCTCGGAGCGCACCAGCACGACCCGCAGCGGCTGCATGTTGAGCGAGGTCGGGGCGTACTTGACGAGGTCGTAGATCGCCCGCACCTGCTCGTCGGTCACCGGCTCGTCGGTGAAGGTGTTGGCGGTGCGCGCGCTGCGGAACAGCAGGTCCTGCGCGTGGTTGTCGAGAACGAGCGACATTGTGTTTCCTCCGAAGTCGGTCTGGCCAGGTCAGCCACCTGTCACCAACTTTGGTGAACCTTCAACTATTTCGCAAGCACCGCCACTGTGGCGTACCCGACACCGACATCCCTCTTGATCAGCGGATTTGCCAGGCAACCGGGCGTATCCCTGCTCAAGATACGCACACCTGCCTGGCAAGTCGGGCGATCAAAGGCGCCACGGTCGACCGAAGATGTCGTGCGAGCCGATGCGGCGCCAGATGATGTGCGGACCAGGCTGGCCGGGCAGCTCCGCGCCGTACTGGAACGTGGCGCGGCCGTCGGGTGCCCAGGTCAGTTCCCAGATGTCGTCGTGGCCGGACATCTGCTTCACGCGCAGCCCTTTGCGGAACTCCCCGGTCCGCAGATCGTGCACGAAGTGGCCGACGGCCTGCCGGAAGAGCGCCTTCTCGGCCTCGGTCAGCCGCTTGTAGTCGTGGAAGAAGCTGTCCAACTGGTCGTGTGTCGGCATCAGGCGCCGTCCAGCGAGGCCAGGAACTCCTCGTCGCTTCCGTATCGGGTGAATCGGCCGGCCGCGAGGTCGGCGTCGGCCTCGGCTTCGCGGGCCTGCCACTGCGGCAAGTGGAACCACTCCTGGTCACGGGGCACGAGCGCCGCCGGAGTGAGCACGATGCTGCCGTCGCGGACAGAGACGATCACCTGATCGCCCTCCTCCAACTGCAGCTGGTCGCGTACCGCTTGGGGAATGGTCACGCCACCCTTGGCGCGCAGGGTGGCGGTCAGCCCGCGGTTGCGGGCGGCCCGCCGTTCGGCACGTTTCGCCCCGGCGCGACTGCGATCGGAGTCCTGGTCGTGCTGGACATCACTCATTCAGAAAGTCTGACAGACGGAAAATCCATCCGGTAGTGGGCGGAGAAATGCCCCGACCCCGGAGGCGGCCGGGATCGGGGCGGGGAGGAACCGGGGTGTCAGACGCCCGCGTGGGCGAGGCTGGGGGCCTGGGTGACCAGGACGCGGCGGCGCAGGTAGCACCACCAGGTGACGGCCAGGCAGGTGCCGTACATCACCGCGAACCAGCCGAAGGCCGTGCCGATGCCGCCGGTCGCGTTGATCGAGTCACTGATGGCCCGGGGCAGGTAGAAGCCGCCCAGCGCGCCGACCGCGCCGGCGATGCCCAGCGTGGCCGCCGACTCCCGCTTCGCGGTGGCCAGGTCGGGGGACGTGGCCGCGAAGATCGCAGGGATCATGCGGTAGGTCGACCCGTTGCCGGCCCCGGCCGCCGTGAACAGCACCAGGAACGCGGCGAGGAAGCCGGCCATGTTCTTGGCCTGGACCGCGGTGATGACGCCGTACGAGCCGAGGCCCATCACCACGAAGCAGGCCGCGGTGACCCGGGCCCCGCCGACCTTGTCCGACAGCCAGCCGCCGAACGGTCGCGACAGCGAGCCGACGAGCGGGCCGGTGAAGGCCAGGGTGATCGTCGCCGCGCCCAGGTGGGCGGTCGGCGCCTGCGGGAACTGCAGCTTGAGCACCAGCGGGAAGGCGGCCGAGTAGCCCAGGAACGAGCCGAAGGTGCCGATGTAGAGGAAGGACATGATCCAGGTGTGCGCCCGCTTGACCGTGGCGAACTGTGCCTTCAGCGGCGACTTCGCCACCTCCAGGTTGTTCATGAACAGGCGGGCGCAGAGCGCGGCGGCCAGCACCAGCGGCAGCCACATGAGCCCGCCGTACACCAGCCCGAACGACAGCGCGATCGGCACCACGAGCTGCATCACGCTGATGCCGAGGTTGCCGCCGGCCGCGTTCAGGCCGAGTGCGGTGCCCTTCTCCTTCTCCGGGTAGAAGAAGGAGATGTTGGTCATGGAGGAGGCGAAGTTGCCGCCGCCCAGGCCCGCCGTCGCCGCGATGAGCAGCACCGCCCAGTACGGCGGCTTGGCCGTGACCGCGAACACCATGCCCGCGATCGGGATCAGCAGCAGCAGCGCGCTGATCATGGTCCAGGTGCGGCCGCCGAACCGGGTGACCGCGAAGGTGTACGGGATGCGCATCACCGCGCCGATCAGGTTCGGCAGCGCGACCAGCCAGAACTTCTGGTCGACGGTGAACGGGAAGGCGGTGGCCGGCATCGCCACCACCACGACGCTCCAGAGCGTCCACACCGAGAACCCGAGGTGCTCGGCGAAGATGGAGAAGACCAGGTTCCGCCGGGCGACACGGCGGCCGGTGGAGGCCCAGAACTGCGGGTCCTCGGGGTCCCAGGTGCTGATCGCGGCGGGCTTCGGTGCCGGCGGCGCAGGCGCGATGGCGGTCATGGCCAGCAAGTTACGAACATGTGATTGCCATGTTGTTCCGTCGCGCGTACCCGTGGTGTGAACCCTGCCGCACCGCGCGACCCCGATCGCTGTGAGCCGGCGGCGGGAAAACGGACATCGGATCGCATACCACAGTGCAAGCAGGCCGTTTTGACCTCGCCGGGAGGCACCGGGTATCGTTAGCGGCTGTTGTGCGAGAGGTGGCGCCGAGCCGGTACTCCTGATGCTCAGGTAGGCTTGTCGTTCGCGCGCCGGTCCGTTTGCGACCGGCCGGCATCGCAGAATCCGTTGATCGTGGGCAGTTTCGCCCGCGGTCACACAGACCTACGACGAGACAAGGTAGACCTGTGCGTACGTACAGCCCGAAGCCGGGTGAGATCGAGCGTCAGTGGCACGTTATCGACGCTTCTGACGTCGTGCTGGGCCGGCTCGCCACCCACACCGCCAACCTTCTGCGCGGTAAGCACAAGCCGACTTTCGCGCCGCACGTCGACACCGGCGACTTTGTGGTCATCATCAACGCCGGCAAGGTTGCCCTGACCGGCAACAAGCGCGCGACCAAGATCGCTTACCGGCACTCCGGTTACCCGGGCGGCCTCAAGCAGATCGGCTACGACGAGCTGCTCACCAAGCGTCCCGAGCGGGCGATCGAGCTGGCCGTCAAGGGCATGATCCCCCACAACAAGCTGGGCCGTCAGATCATGTCGAAGCTGAAGGTCTACGCTGGCGCGGAGCACCCGCACGCGGCGCAGCAGCCCGTGCCGTTCGAACTCAAGCAGATCGCGCAGTGAGCGCGGACGAAGGAATCACCATGACCGACACTTCCGTGCCGACCCAGGCCGTGGTCGAGGCTGAGGCTGAGGCCTCGGTCGCCACCGCCGTCGCTGTCAAGCCGGCCACCCCGAAGTTCAAGGGTGACCGCCCGATCCAGACCGTGGGCCGCCGCAAGCAGGCCATCGTCCGGGTGCGTCTGATCCCGGGCACCGGCAAGATCACCTGCAACGGCCAGGAGCTGGAGAAGTACTTCCCCAGCAAGGTCGCGCAGCAGTCGGTGCGGGAGCCGCTGGTCACCGCTGAGAAGACCGAGGGTCTCGACATCATCGCCAACCTGCGTGGCGGTGGCATCAGCGGCCAGGCCGGCGCGCTGCGTCTGGCGATCGCGCGCGCCCTGTGCGAGCTCGACATCGACGACCGCCCGGCGCTGAAGAAGGCCGGCTTCCTCACTCGTGACGCCCGCGTCACGGAGAGCAAGAAGTACGGTCTCAAGAAGGCCCGTAAGGCCCCGCAGTACTCCAAGCGTTGATCGCTGTCTGCTGATCGGCCGGGCACGCTCCTGCTTCACGGCGGGAATGCGTGCCCGGCCTTTCGACTTTGGCCCGTCATCCGTGGGCCGGGTCGTCTCGAACCCCTCCTTTCGCACCCCACAGAAAGGGCCACCGAATGGCACGCCTTTTCGGCACCGACGGCGTACGCGGTCTGGCCAACGCGGACCTCAGCCCCGAGCTCGCACTCTCGCTGGCTGTCGCCGCGGCGCACACCCTGCCCGACCCTGATCGCGAGCAGCCGCCGCTGGTGGTGGTCGGCCGCGACCCCCGGGCCAGTGGGGAGATGCTCGAGGCGGCCGTGGTCGCGGGCCTGGCCAGTGCCGGCGCGAACGTGGTGCGGGTCGGGGTGCTGCCGACGCCCGGCGTGGCCTACCTGACCGCCGAGGTGCGGGCGGACTTCGGCGTGATGATCTCCGCCAGTCACAACCCGATGCCGGACAACGGCATCAAGTTCTTCGCCGCCGGCGGGCACAAGCTGACCGATGAGCAGGAGGACGCCATCGAGGCCGCGCTCGGCGCGACCTGGACGCGGCCCACCGGAGCGTCGGTCGGGCGGGTGCACGACCTGCTGGACGGGGCCGAGCACTACGCCACGCACCTGGTGGAGGCCACCGGCCACCCGCTCGCCGGGATCAAGGTCGTGGTCGACTGCGCGCACGGCGCGGCCAGCGACGTGGCGCCCGAGGCGTTCCGCGAGGCCGGGGCCGAGGTCATCGCCATCAACGCCGAGCCCGACGGTCTCAACATCAACGACGAGTGCGGCGCGACCCACCTGGGGCCGCTGAAGGCGGCCGTGGTCGAGCACGGAGCCCACCTGGGCATCGCGGTCGACGGCGACGCCGACCGGTGCCTGGCGGTCGACGCGTCCGGGGCCGAGGTGGACGGCGACCAGATCATGGCGATCCTCGCGCTGGCCATGCGCGACGCGGGCACGCTGGTCAACGACACCCTGGTCGCGACCGTCATGAGCAACCTCGGGCTGCGCATCGCCATGCGCGAGGCCGGCATCACCCTGGTCGAGACCAAGGTCGGCGACAGGTACGTGCTGGAGGAGCTGCGGGCCGGCGGGTTCAGCCTGGGCGGCGAGCAGAGCGGCCACGTGGTCTTCACCGAGCACGCGACCACGGGCGATGGTGTGCTGACGGGCCTGCGCCTGCTGGCCCGGGTCGCGGAGACAGGCAAGTCGCTGGCCGAGCTGGCGGCCGTGGTCAACCGGCTGCCGCAGGTGCTGATCAACGTACGGGTCGCCGACAAGGCCGTGGCCCGCGCTCCAGAGATCCTCGCCGCGGTCGCCGCGGCCGAGGCCCAGCTCCACGGGACCGGACGGGTGCTGCTGCGCCCGTCGGGCACCGAGCAGCTGGTCCGGGTGATGGTCGAGGCGTCCGGCGAGGACATCGCGCAGAAGATCGCCGAGGACATCGCCGCCGACGTGCGGGCGGCCAGCCCGGCGGCGTGAACGTCGCCACAGCATGAATTCAGGGCGTCCCCGTGCACGGGGACGCCCTGAATCAGTTGCGGGGTGTCAGCCCGCCACGAACACGCTGATGCAGGTCGCGGACGTGCCCGTGCCGTCGCGCTGCTGCCGTTCGGTGCCGTCGACGGAGATCGAGCAGCCGGTCACGTTGGCCTCGCCGCCCGGCGCGCGGAAGGCGATCACCGACAGGCCGAACGAGTCGCTGTTCAGCGTGAAGTTCTTGGTCCACGGCAGGGTCACCGTCTCGCTCTGCGTGTTGCCCGGCCCCTCCGAGTACGTGATCAGGGCCTGGCCGGTGCCCTCGACGGCGTAGCGCACCGAGTGCGAGCCTGTCGCGTCCCCGGTCGCCACGCCGACGCTCGGGATCATGTCCGGCAGGTCCTGGATCGCCTCGTCGGCCTTGTTGTAGAGGTAGTAGGCGCCGACGCCGCAGATCGCGCAGAGCAGCAGCACGATGCCGACGATGATGCCGATGATCAGACCGGCCTTGCTCTTCTTGGGCGGCTGCACCGGCGAGGGCTGGTAGGCGGGGGTCCCATAGGCCGGTGTGCCGTAGGGCTGCTGCGGCTGGTTCGGCTGCCACGGCGGTGGCGTCGGCTGGTTCGGGTCATACGGAGGGGGGTAGCTCATGCCTTCTTCTCCTGGCTGCGCTCGTCGGCGGGGGAGGCGGCGCGTCGGCCACCGGGGACCCGCTCCGCTTGCTCACCCGCGGATGGTAGGCCCCCCGCGCTCACCGGCGGCAGGCGGTGGCAGCAATCCGTCACTTATCGGTCACGCCGAGGTCCGTCCGGGTTGCAAGCAAATCCGGTGCGTGATTGACCAGGTTCCGAACATGCAAGATGAGCGAAACTCCGCTAAGGTAACGGGCATGTGCGGGATCGTGGGATACGTGGGCGGCCAGCAGGCGCTCGGTGTGGTGTTGGACGGGCTGCGGCGGCTGGAATACCGGGGTTACGACTCCGCCGGCGTCGCCGTGCTGGCGAACAGCCGGCTGCTGCTGGCCAAGAAGGCCGGCAAGCTGTCGAATCTGGAGAAGATGCTGGCCGAGGCCGCCGAGGCGGACCTGCGCGCGGGGACCACGGGCATCGGTCACACCCGCTGGGCCACCCACGGGGGTCCCACCGATCGCAACGCGCACCCGCACCTGTCGGCCGACGGCCGCATCGCGGTGATCCACAACGGCATTATCGAGAACTTCGCGAAGCTGCGGGCCGAATTGCAGGCAGAAGGCATCGAGTTCGCCAGCGACACCGACACCGAGTGCGTGGCGCACCTGCTGGCCGCCGAGCTGGCCGGGATCGACGGCAGCCCGCACGCGCTCGCTGACGCGATGCGCCGGGTCTGCGGCCGCCTGGAGGGCGCGTTCACCCTGCTCGCCGTCGACGCGCAGGCGCCCGGCGCGGTGGTCGGCGCGCGCCGCAACTCCCCGCTCGTGGTGGGCCGCGGCAACGGCGAGAACTTCCTGGCCAGCGACGTCAGCGCGTTCATCGAGCACACCCGCGAGGCCGTCGAGCTGGGCCAGGACCAGATCGTGCTGATCACCGCCGACACCATCGAGATCACCGACTTCGCGGGCAACCCCGCCGAAGGGCTCGACTACCACGTGGACTGGGACGCCCGCGCCGCCGAGAAGGACGGCCACGCCTGGTTCATGCTCAAGGAGATCGCCGAGCAGCCCCAGGCCGTGGCCGACACGCTGCGCGGCCGCATCGGCGAGACCGGCGAGATCATGCTCGACGAGGTCCGGCTCACCGACCAGGACCTGCGCGACGTGGACAAGGTCTTCATCGTCTCCTGCGGCACGTCCTACCACGCCGGCCTGGTCGCCAAGTACGCCATCGAGCACTGGACCCGGATCCCGTGCGAGGTCGAGCTGGCCAGCGAGTTCCGCTACCGCGACCCGGTGCTCGACCGCTCCACGCTGGTCGTGGTCATCTCCCAGTCGGGCGAGACCATGGACACGCTGATGGCACTGCGGCACGCCAAGGAGCAGAAGGCCCGGGTGCTGGCCATCTGCAACACCAACGGCTCCACCATCCCGCGCGAGTCCGACGCCGTGCTCTACACCCACGGCGGCCCGGAGATCGCGGTCGCCTCCACCAAGGCGTTCCTGACCCAGCTCGCCGCCTGCTTCCTGGTCGGCCTGCACCTGGCCCAGGTGCGCGGCGTGAAGTACGCCGACGAGGTGGCCGCGGTCGTCGCGCAGCTGCAGGAGATGCCCGCGAAGATCGAGAAGGTGCTGGCCGGCATGGACCCGGTCCGTGAGCTGGGCCGCGAGCTGGCCGACAAGAAGGCGTCCACGGTGCTGTTCATCGGCCGCCACGTCGGCTACCCGGTGGCGCTGGAAGGCGCGCTCAAGCTCAAGGAGCTGGCGTACATGCACGCCGAGGGCTTCGCCGCGGGTGAGCTCAAGCACGGCCCGATCGCGTTGATCGCGGGCCCCGCCGACGACGAGCTGGGAAATCCGGTCGGCCACGGCACGCCCGTGGTCTGCATCGTGCCCTCGCCGGCCGGGCGTGGCCTGCTGCACGACAAGATCGTCAGCAACATCCAGGAGGTGCGGGCACGCGGTGCGCACACCATCGTCATCGCCGAGGAGGGCGACGACGCCGTCGTCCCCTACGCCGACGTGCTGGTGCGGGTGCCGCGTACGCCCACGCTGCTGGCCCCGTTCGTGACCACCGTGCCGCTGCAGGTGCTCGCCGCGGCGATCGCCGACGCCCGCGGCCACGACGTCGACCAGCCCCGCAACCTGGCCAAGTCCGTCACGGTCGAGTAGCCCGCGCACCGGCCCCGGTGGCCTGCCTGTCACGGCAGCCCACCGGGGCCGTCGCGTGCCCGCCCTCAGCGCGGCGGGCCGGGGGCGGTTCCGTGCTCGCCGGTCACGATCTCGGCCAGGGTCTGCAGGCCCGGGTTGCTCTCGGCGAAGTACACGCCGTGGGCGTCGAACGGGTCCCGGCCCGGGTCCGACGCGAACACCCGCGCGCCGAACTGCTCCGACGACGGGTCGACGCCGTGCCACAGGTCGGCGTTGCCGCGCACCACCGCGTCCGTGGCCGAACCCGCGAAGAGGTAAGCAGGCCCGCCGAGCGCGTCCAGCGCCAGCTCGCCCTTCGAGGACGCGTACAGCACGATGTCGTTGCGGGACGTGGACGCCCACACGTGCCCGGGGTGCCCGAGCTCGGCCGCGCCGGCCACGCCCATGCCGGGGCTGCCCAGGGCGACGATCTCGTCGGCGACGACCGCGCCGTCGCGCTCGGCCACGCCGACCGCGAGGCTGCCGTAGGAGTGGCCGATCAGGCTCAGCCGTGCGGGCTCGCCCTCGTGCGCGGCGGCCAGCCCGGCCTGGAACGCGCCGAGGTCGCCGCGGGCGGCCAGCGCGGCGCGTTCGCTCGCCGCGTCCAGGCCGTCCGGCGGGTCGTAACCCAGCCACATCACCGTCGCCGTCGCGGCGTCCGGGGCCGTCGCCGCCGCCCGCGCCTGCAGCGCCGCGGCCCGGTCCACCTCACCGGCGAAGGCGTCCAGCGACGTGCCCACGCCCGGCACGTAGGTGGCCACGTTGTCGCTGCCGTCGGGGTCGCCGAAGGCCACCACCATCCGGCCGTCTCCGCTCGGGTCCAGCCGCAGCAGGTAGGCCCGTGGGTGCGCCTGGTCGAGCCGTTCGGCCAGGCCGGCCAGCGCGGTCAGCCGCTGCTGGGCGCCGGCCTCCGGCGGGCGCGCCGTGGCGGCGTCGCGCAGCCGGTCCAGCTCCCGGTCGAGCAGCTCCCGGTTGGCGCGGTCGCGGACCGCCGCAGGCACCCCGTCCAGCCTGCCGAGCTCCTCCGGCCGGGCGGCGACCAGCCAGACGCGCTCGGCGTCGGTCAGCCCGGCCCACCAGCGGGCCACGTCCGCCGGCGTGCCCGTCGCCGGCAGCGACACCCGGGTGCCGGACCAGGCCTGCGCGGCTGCCTTGGCCAGCGCGGTGAGGCGGCGGGAGATCTCCTCGTCGCTCGCCCGTGCCTCCCGCAGCACCGCGTCGATCTCGGCGGAGACCCGCACCGCCAGCGCCACATCCGACGCCCCGGGAGCCCGGCCCGCCAGTGGGGCCGCGTAGGCGCCGCCGCGCGACGCGGCCCACCCGACAGCGCCCGCCGGGCCGCCGGCCGATGTGCCGGCACTCGCCGGGACACTGCCCTGACCGCCGCGCATCCCGGGCGGGTCCGGCCGGGGGCCGTCCGGCACGACCACACTCACCTGCCCGTCGTCGGACACCTGCACGGCGGTGCCGCGCACCGCGGACAGCGCCTCGGCCAGCCGCCGCTGCAGCAGCCGGATCCGCTCGGCGTGCCGCCACAGCAGCTGGTCGACCTCCAGCAGCGCCGGGGGCGCGGTGGCGAGCCGGCGGCGGAGGGCCGCCCCGGACTCGCGGGCCGCGACGGCGGCGGTGCCGCCGTGCCAGAACCGCTCCTGCCCGGTGAGCCGAAGAGCCAGGTCGTCGTGGTGGTCGTCCAGCGCGCGACTCAGCCGCCGCCAGGCGGAGGCGCTGTCGACCCAGCGCGCGGGATCAGCGGCCAGCAGCAGCGCGTACGAGACGGTCATCGGCGCGCACCCGCCGCGGCGATCTTGCGGGCCAGTTGCGAGTCGCGATCGGCGTAGATCAGCCCGGCGACGCGCAGCCGTTCACCGAAGGCGGCCAGGTCGTCGGAGAAGCCGACCAGGTAGGTGCCCACCTCGTGGGCCAGCCCGGCCTGCGCCCCGCTCACGGCCCAGCCCGACGGCCCACTGGTGAGCCCGGTGGCGTACGGCACCTCGCGCGCGACCGCGTCGGCCAGCCGCGCCAGCCCGCCACCCAATCTGATCAGCTCGTCCGGCTCGACGTGCACGGGCTCGGGCACGGTCCCGGAAGGGTTCTCGGCATCCATACCGCCGATGCTTCCGCTCCGCGCCACCCCCGGCCAGCCTTGTGGATAACTCGGAGCCCGGTTGCCCACAGGTTTTCCACAGCCCTTGTCCACAGGTGATTGCCCTGGTAGGGGTCCTGTGGACAACGCCAGGGTCAGCCGCCGTGGACCAGCCGCCCGGCCACCCAGGTCAGCTGGGCACGTGCCGCCCCGATCTCCGCCGGCGGCCCGGCGAACGGGTCCCGGTCCAACACGGTCAGATCCGCGCGCAGGCCCGGCGCGATGCGCCCCGCGTCATCGAAGTGGTTCACGTACGCCGAACCGGCCGTGTACGCCGCCAGCGCCGCGTCCAGGTCGATCGCCTGCTCGGGGCCGAGCGGCGGCTCGTCGAAGCGGTAGCCGACCCGGTTCACCGCCACGTGGACCGCGCGCATCGGGTCGGGGTCGGACACCGGCCAGTCGCTGCCCGCGGCCAGCCGCCCGCCGCCGCGGTGCACCGCCCCGAACGGGTACTGCCAGCTCGCGCGCTCCGCGCCGAGGAACGGGATGGTCAGCTCGTCCATCGCCGGCTCGTGCGCCGCCCACAGGGCCTGCATGGTCACCGTCAGCCCGAGCTGGGCGAACCTCGGCACGTCGGCGGGATGCACCACCTGCACGTGCGCCACGTGATGCCGCAGCGGCGAGCCGGCCACCGGACCCACCGCGTCCAGCACCTCGCGGGTGGCCCGGTCGCCGATGGCGTGGAAGTGGACCTGGAACCCGGCCGCGTCCAGCACCGCCACGACCCCGGTCAGCTCGGCCGGATCGACCCGGGAGATACCCCTGCGGTCGGTCGCGCAGCCGCAGCTGTCGAGGTACGGGTCGAGCATCGCGGCGGTGAAGTTCTCCGCCACCCCGTCCTGCATGATCTTGACAGTCTCCGCGCGGAAGTTCGTCCCACCCGCGGTCCGCGCCCGCTCCCGGCGTGCCCGCAGCTCGTCGAGCTGCTCCAGGCCGCGCGACGGCTCCCACCACAGCGCGCCGCGCACCCGCGCGGTCAGCAGCCCTTCGGCGTCGGCGGCCAGGTATGCCTCGAACGCGTCCGGCCAGCCGCCGTAGTCGCCCAGGATCGCGTCCTGCCAGGCGGTCACCCCCAGCGCGTGCAGCCGCGACTGGGCCAGCAGCAGGGCCCGCCGGATCTCGGCCGCGTCCGGCCGCGGCGCCAGCTCGCCGACCAGCTCCATCGCGCTCTCGTGCAGCACGCCGGTCGGCTCGCCGTCGGCGTCGCGTTCGATCCGGCCGCCCTCGGGGTCGGGCGTGTGCCGGTCGATCCCGGCCAGCGCCAGCGCACGGGAATTGCACCAGGCACTGTGTGCGTCGCGTACCGCCAGGTAGACGGGGCGGTCGGGGACCACACGGTCGAGCATGGCCCGGTTCGGCTGGTCGCCGCCGAAGGCGTCGTACGACCAGCCCGCGCCCATCACCCAGGCCCGGTCGGGGTACGCGTGCGCATACCGGGCGACCTCGCCCAGGTACGCCGCCGCGTCGTGCTGCTCGGTCAGCTCGCAGCGCAGCAGGTTCAGCCCGGCGAAGACCGGGTGCACATGCGCGTCCTGGAAGCCCGGCAGCAGCAGGCGCCCAGCCAGGTCCACCACCTCGGTACGCCCGGTGACCAGTGATTTCATCTCGGCGTCGGAGCCGACCGCGACGATCACGCCGCGGTCTGCCGCCACCGCGGTCGCGCCCGGCGACCCGTACACGTTGCCGGAGCGAAGTACCAGATCCACACCTGAGACCTTAAGGTCAACACGTGATTGTCTCGGTGGGCAACGACGTCGTCCTGGTCGACCGCTTCGCACAGGCGCTGCGGCGTACCCCCAATCTGACCGAGCGCCTGTTCACCGAGGCCGAGCGCACCACCCGCAGCGGCAACCCGCGCTCGCCGGAGTCGCTGGCGGCCCGGTTCGCGGCCAAGGAGGCCGTCGCCAAGGCGCTCGGCGCACCGGCCGGGATGCAGTGGCACGACTGCGAGATCGTCGTCGACGCCGACGGCCGCCCCTGGCTGACCGTCTCCGGGACCGTCGCCGCGGTCGCCGCCGAGCGCGGCGTCGAGCGCTGGCACCTGTCCCTGTCCCACGACGGCGGTATCGCCTCCGCCGTGGTCATCGCCGAGGCGGGCCTGTGAACGCGTACCGCGGGCGGGCCGCGTCCAGGCCGCCGCTCGCGGCATGCAGTGCCGTGTCAGCAGGCCTTGCCGTGTCAGCGGGCCTCGCCGGTTCGGCAGGCCTTGCCGCGGCGGATACGGCAAGCACGCTCGTCTCCGATTCGGGCGCGAACGGGTGGTGCGGCGGGCGACACTCAGGCGCAGACGAGCGGAACGGAGCCCCCGCATGAGGTCGGTCTACCGCGTGGCGCAGGTGCGGGCCGCCGAGTCCGCGCTGATGGCGACGCTGCCCGCGGGCACGCTGATGCAGCGCGCCGCCGCGGGGCTGGCCCGCCGCTGCGCGGTCACCCTGCGCGGGCTCGGCGGGGTGTATGCCTCCCGCGTGGTCCTGCTGGTCGGGCCTGGCGACAACGGCGGCGACGCGCTGCACGCCGGAGCGATGCTGGCGCGGCAGGGCGTCTGGGTCGGCGCGCTGCTGAGCGACCCGGAACGCGCGCACGCCGAAGGCTTGGCCGCGCTGCGCGGCGCGGGCGGCCGGGTGTTGACCGACTGGCCTAAACAGCTCGACCTGGTCGTCGACGGCCTGCTCGGCATCGGTGCCACCGGCGCGCTGCGCGGCACCGCGCTGACGCTCGCCGAGCAGCTCGCCGCACTGGCCCCGCGCCCGCCCGTGATCGCGGTCGACGTGCCGTCCGGGGTGGCCGTGGACACCGGTGACGTGCCCGGCACCGCGATCCGCGCCGACGTGACCGTCGCCTTCGGCTGCCTCAAGCCCGCGCACGTGGTCGGCCCGGCCGCGGTGCTGGCCGGGCAGGTGGAACTCGTCGACATCGGGTTGGTCCCGCACCTGCACGGCGACCCGGCACTGCGCGTCGCCGACACCGCCGACATCGCCGCCTGGTGGCCGCAGCCCGGACCGGTCTCGGACAAGTACACCCGCGGCGTCGTCGGCGTGGCGACCGGCTCGGCCGGCTACCCCGGCGCTGCCCTGCTCTCCCTGTCCGGCGCGCTGGCCGGCCCGGCCGGGCTGGTCCGCTACGCCGGGTCGGCGCACGAGATCGTGGTGCCCGCCCACCCGAGCGTCATCGCCGCGCCGCGCGTCGCCGAGGCGGGACGGGTGCAGGCGTGGGTCTGCGGCAGCGGCCTGGGCACGGACGAGCGGGCCGCGGTCGAGGTGCGGGGTGTGCTGGCCGCGCCGGTGCCCGCGCTGCTCGACGCTGACGCCATCACCCTGCTCGTCGACGGCTCGATGGCCGGCGAGCTGCGCAGCCGGGACGCGCCGACGGTGCTCACCCCGCACGACCGGGAGTACGCCCGGCTCGCCGGTCAGGACCCCGGCGAGGACCGGGTCGCCGCCGCCCAGAAACTGGCCTCGTGGACCCGGTCGGTGGTGCTGCTCAAGGGCGACCGCACCGTCGTCGCCGGACCGTCCGGCGAGGCCTGGGTCAACCCCACCGGCACCCCCGCGCTGGCCACCGGCGGCACCGGTGACGTGCTGTCCGGCCTGCTCGGCTCGCTGCTCGCGGCCGGGGTGCCCGCGATCCGCGCGGCGGTCGCGGCGGCCTACGTACACGGACTGGCGGGGCGCATCGCCGCCGACTCCGGCCCGGTCACCGCCGTCGACGTGGCCGCCTCCCTGCGCGCCGCGGTCGCCTCGCTGGGTGTCGTCGCGACCGGCACGGCTCCGGTACGCGCCGCCTTCGGCGCGGTCTACCGCAGCGGCCCCCCCTAGCGGCCACGCCCCGCCGGGCGCACACATGTTGCGCCCACCCGCGACAATCGACGCGGATCAGGGGACGGAGGCAGCATGGCGGACGCGTCGGCGGACTGGGCCGACCTGCTGCGAGCCGATCGGGAATGCACCCGGGCCCGCGTTCGGATGGCGCCGGGCAACAGCGCGGCGGATGTGGCGGCGGGCCGGGCGGACCTCGTTCAGGCCGAGCAGGATTACGCCCGATGCCTGGGCAGGCTGCTCGCGGGCGATCCGACCGAGGTTCTCCGGCACGGACTGTCGACGAAGACGCGGCACACCCAGGACGACCGCCGCGTGGCGGTCCATGTCGTGTTCGAGGCGGAGGGCCTCCACCTCGACGTCATCCGCAGGCTGCTGCCGGAGTTGTTCGAGCTTTCGCTGGCTGTGCACTGGATCAGCGTCCGGATGTGGAAGGTCATCGGACAGCTGGACCCGCACGACCTGGTCGAAGACCTCACGCCGCTGGTCGCGGCGTTCCTGGCCGACCCGGAGCGCGACGCGTCGGAGTACTGGGGCGCCATCGGGCTGGCGCATCAGGTGCGACTCGTGCCGCTGGCGGACCTGCTGATGGATGCCGCCCGCCGCTCACCCGATCCGGAGATCCGCGGGGCCGCCGAGGGGTGGCACTACCCCGAGAACGACGCAGCCGAGTCCTGACCGAGCTCAGCCGCGCTCGGCGGCGGCTTCCGACAGGGCCGCGACGCGGTCGGACCAGTCGCCGTGGTGGCCGATCAGGTCGACCGTGCGGGAGTCGTCGTCGCGGCGGTCGATGCGGACCTCGAGGTACGCGTCGGCGAGCTGCTCGACCATGCCCTCGCCCCACTCGACCAGGGTCACCGAGTCCTCGACCGACGCGTCCAGGTCCAGGTCGTCGACCTGGGCGCGGGGGTCGGTGACGTTGCCCAGCCGGTACGCGTCCACGTGCACCATCGGCACGGTGCCGCCCGCGGCCCGGTCGGGGCGGTGCACCCGGGCGATGACGAACGTCGGCGACGTGACGTCACCGAGCACCCGCAGCCCGCGCCCGATGCCCTGGGCCAGCGCGGTCTTGCCGGCGCCGAGCGGGCCGCTCAGCACGAGGAGGTCACCGGCGCGCAGCACGGCGGCCAGCCGTACGCCGAAGTCGCGGGTGTCGTCGACGGTTGTGAGGATCATAGGAGCTCCAGCTCGTCCAGGAAGGTGACCAGCGCCTGGTTGACCTCGTCGGCGTGCTCCAGCATCACCACGTGGCCGCTGTCGGGGATCAGCACCAGTTTCGCGTGGGGCAGCAGCCGGCAGATCTCCTCGGAGTGGGACACCGGGGTGATCAGGTCTGCGTCGCCGACGACGACCATGACGGGCACCTGGTTGAGGGCGCGCAGGGCCGGGTAGCGGGCGTGGCTGTTGATGGTGCGCAGGTAGCGGGCGACGGTCTCGGTGGTGGTGCGCGAGTTCATCTGCTCCACGTACGAGACGAGGGCTGCGCTGGGCTTGTCGCCGCCGAAGCCGTACCGCCGGGTCAGCAGCCAGGCGAGGTCGGTGCTGGCCTGCCGGGCCTTGTCGATCATCGGGCCGGTGAACCGGGCCGCGCCGGTGAGCAGGGCGAGCAGCGGGCCGCTGGTGCGGTTGAGGATGTCGGGCAGGTTGCCGTAGCTGACGCCGTCGAGCTGGCCGCCGGAGGTGGAGATGAGCACGGCCCCGGCGACGCGGTCGGCGAACAGGTCGGGGTGCTGCTCGGCGCAGGCCATGATGGCCATGCCGCCCATCGAGTGGCCGACCAGCACGATCGGGCCGACCGGGGTGGTGGCCTTGATGACGTCGTAGAGGGCGTCACCGAGCGCGGGCAGCTCGTACTCGCCCTCGTGCAGGGCGGTGGACAGGCCGTGGCCGGGCTGGTCGTAGAAGACCATCCGGTGCTCGCCGAGCGCGTCGAGGGCCTTGCGCTGGAAGTGGAACGTGCCCTGGTCGAGGCAGAACCCGTGGACGAAGATGATGGTCGGCTCGGGCGGTCCGGCCTTGCCGTAGTCGACCGTGATCCCGTCGACCGGCTCGACGATCTCCACGTGCAGCTGTACGCCGTCGTCGGTGGTGACGGTGAGCGTCTCGTCGTAGGGCAGGCGGCCGAAGGGCTCGTCGGCGAACGGGTCGGTGTCCTGGCGGCGGGTGCGTTTGACGACCAGGCGCTCGACGGCGACACCCGCGGCGACGCCGGCCGCGGCGACACCGATGACGGCGCCGATCAGCCCTGCCTTGCGGCGGGTCGCCGGGACGACCTTGGCCACGGCCTTGTCCTCGGTCGTCGCGTCGCTCACGAGATCACCCCGTCGATGTGCATGCCGTGCCCTGCCGGGTGCCGTCGCAGGTTCCGCTCGCTCACGCGGCACCACCGCGGTACACCCGGGGCACCCGGGTGCTGCCGAAGCGCGTCACGATCTCGTAGTTGATGGTGCCGACGGCCTCGGCCCAGTCGTCGGCGGTGGGTTCGCCCTGGTCGCCGGGCCCGAACAGGGTCACCTCGTCGCCCTCGGTGACCTCGGCGTCGCCGACGTCGACCACGAACTGGTCCATGCAGACCCGCCCGGCGACGGTGTACCGGCCACCGTTGAGCTGCACCGGACCGAGGTTGGAGGCGTGCCGGGGGACCCCGTCGGCGTAGCCGAGCGGCACCAGTGCGACGGTCGACTCCCGCTGCGTGACGTAGGTGTGCCCGTAGGAGACGCCCTGCCCGGCGGGGATGCGCTTGGACAGCAGCACCCGGGCGCGGGCGGTCATCGCCGGGCGCAGCGTGGCCCGCACCGCGGGGTCGTCCAGCGGGGACAGTCCGTACACGGCGATGCCGGGGCGGACCAGGTCGAAATGGGTGTCGGGCCTGGTCAGCGTGGCCGCGGAGTTGGCCATGTGGCGCAGCTGCGGTTCGACGCCGAGGCGCTTGGCGACGTCGAGGGCGTCGGCGAAGCCGGCCAGCTGCCGGTCGACGGTCTCGTGGCCGGGTGCGTCGGCGCAGGCGAAGTGGCTCCACACGCCGACGACCTCGGCGTACCCGTCGGCTTGGGCCTTGCCCGCGGCCTCGACGAGCTGCGGCCAGTCAGGCGCGGCAGCCCCGCTGCGGGACAGCCCAGTGTCGATCTTGAGGTGGATCCGGGCGGCCCGCCCGGCCTCACGGGCTCCGGCGATCACCGCCGCGAGCTGCGACAGCCCGGCCACACTGAGGTCCACGTCACACCCGATCGCCCGGTCGACCGGCTGTCCGGGCAGCCACAGCCAGGCCAGCACCGGCGCGGTCAGGCCCGCGGCGCGCAGCCCGAACGCCTCCTCCAGGGTGCAGACGCCGAGCCAGGTCGCGCCGCCGGACAGCGCGGCGCGGGCGGCGGGGACCATGCCGTGCCCGTACCCGTCTGCCTTGACCACGGCCATGACCTGGGCAGGCGTACTGGACCGCAGCGTGCGCACGTTGGCGCGGATCGCGTCGAGGTCCACCACGACCTGGGACTGAGCGTCGGCCTGCCACATGAGTCCCAGCCTACCCAGCAGTACGCGGCGGACCCTCGAGGGCCGCGCCCGGTCCCACGTGGTGCCGCCCACTCCGGCCGCCCTGCCGAGCCGCCATCGATCATGAACCTGTGACCACGACACGCCGCCGAGCCGTGCCACAAGTTCATGATCATCTGGGTGGGGCGGGCGGCACAGTAGGGTGGGGGGCGTGTTGGTGCTGGTGTTGGATACCGCTACGCCTGCGGTCACCGCCGCGCTCGCCGAGGTGCACCCGTCCGGGCACGCCGTGCTGGCGCAGCGGGCGACGGTCGACGGCCGCGCGCATGGTGAGCTGCTCGCTCCGCAGATAGACGCGCTGCTGGCCGAGGCCGGGGTCAAGCCCCGCGACCTGGCCGCCGTCATCGCCGGGGTCGGGCCGGGCCCGTTCACCGGCCTGCGGGTCGGCCTGGTCACCGCCGCGTCGTTCACGATGGCCCTGGACATCCCGGCGTACGGCGTCTGCACGCTGGACGCGCTGGGTCTGCGCACCGCGGGCCGGGCCCTGGTCGCGACCGACGCGCGGCGGCGCGAGGTCTACT
This sequence comes from Catellatospora vulcania, assembly GCF_009720385.1. Lineage (GTDB taxonomy): Bacteria > Actinomycetota > Actinomycetes > Mycobacteriales > Micromonosporaceae > Catellatospora > Catellatospora vulcania. Next base: position 201,246 of record NZ_WARX01000014.1, read on the forward strand.
GGGCGGTGTACGCCGACGGCCGCCCGCTGACCGGCCCCGCCGTGGACAAGCCCGCCGACGTCGCGCCGAAACTGGCCGGGTACGCGGTGACCGCCGCGGTGGGCGAAGGCGCGGCGAAGTACGCCGACGTGTTCGGCCTGCCCGCCGGTGCGCAGCTCTACCCGGAGCCGTCGGCCCTCGTCGAGCTGGCCGCGTCGCGGGTCTGCGACGGCGCGCCGAGCGAGCCGCTGACGCCGCTCTACCTGCGCCGACCCGACGCGGTCGAGCCGGCCGCCCGCAAGCCGGCCCTGTCCGCGAGCGAGCGATGAAGATCGAGCGGCTGCGCTGGTGGCAGATCGAGGATCTGCTGCCGGTCGAGGCCGACCTGTTCGGCGCCGAGGCGTGGACCGCGGCGATGTTCTGGAACGAGCTGGCCAACGGCCACCACTACCTGATCGCCACCGAGGACGACGGCACCGTGCTCGGGTACGCCGGGCTGGCCGTCGGCCAGGGCGAGGGCTGGGTCAACAACATCGCGGTACGCCGCGACGCGCAGCGGCGCGGCATCGGCCGGGCCCTGCTGGAGGCGCTGCTGGCCGAGGGCCGGCGGCACCAGGTGAAGCAGGTGCTGCTGGAGGTCGCCGCGGACAACACGCCGGCCCAGCGCCTCTATGCCGCCTACGGCTTCGAGGCGATCGGCATCCGCAAGGGCTACTACCAGCCCAGCAACACCGACGCACTGGTGATGCGCCGGGAAGAGCCGTGACATACATCCGCGAGCGCAGCGAGGAGAAGGCGTGAGCAGCGAACCCCTGGTCCTGGGGATCGAGAGCAGCTGTGACGAGACCGGCGTCGGCATCGTGCGGGGGCACACCCTGCTGGCCGACGCGCTGGCGTCCAGCGTGGACGAGCACGCCCGCTTCGGCGGGGTGGTGCCCGAGGTGGCCAGCCGCGCGCACCTGCAGGCGCTGGTGCCGACGCTGCACCGGGCCCTGGACGAGGCCGGGGTGACCCTGGCCGACATCGACGCCATCGCCGTCACCGCCGGTCCCGGCCTGGCCGGGGCGCTGCTGGTCGGCGTCGCCGGGGCCAAGGGCCTGGCGCTGGCCACCGAGAAGCCCATCTACGGCGTGAACCACCTCGCGGCGCACGTCGCGGTGGACACCCTGGAGCACGGCCCGCTGCCGGAGCCCGCGATCGCGCTGCTGGTCTCGGGCGGGCACTCCTCGCTGCTGAGGGTCGACGACCTGGCCCGTGGGGTGACCCCGCTCGGCGCGACCATCGACGACGCAGCCGGGGAGGCCTTCGACAAGGTGGCCCGGCTGCTGGGCATGCCGTTCCCGGGCGGCCCGCCGATCGACAAGGCGGCGCGCGACGGCGACCCGCTGGCGATCACCTTCCCGCGCGGCCTGACCGGGCCGAAGGACCTGGTCGAGCACCGGTTCGACTTCTCCTTCTCCGGGCTGAAGACCGCTGTGGCGCGCTGGGTCGAGGCGCGCGAGCGGTCCGGTGAGCCGGTGCCGGTCAACGACGTCGCGGCGAGCTTCCAGGACGCGGTCTGCGACGTGCTGACCCGCAAGGCCATCGACGCCTGCCGGACCCAGGGCATCGAGACGCTCGTCATCGGCGGCGGCGTGGCCGCGAACTCGCGGCTGAAGGCGATGGCGGCCGAGCGCGCGGCGAAGTACGGCATCACCGTGCGGGTGCCGCGGCCCAAGCTGTGCACCGACAACGGGGCCATGGTGGCCGCGCTCGGCGCGCATCTGGTGGCCGCCGGAACGGCACCGTCCAAGCTGGACTTCGCGGCCGACTCCGCGATGCCGCTGACGCTTGTCGGGGTGTAGCTTTGCCCGGTGCTGTGGGCGACGACGTGATCGTGCGTATGTGGGAGGTGCGCGCCTACCCGCGTACCTTCACCGATCTGCTGACCTGGGTGTGTGACGAGGCGGTGCCGCGGCTGGAGGTCGAGCCGCTGCACATCGCGAGCGAGGTGTTCTCCTCGACGGACCTGCGCATCGTGGTGATCTCGCGCTGGCGCGGGGACCCCCGCCCCCTCGCCGACCCCCCCGACGGCCTCGCCGCCCGCTCCCCTCACGTCTGGGACTTCGCCCCCGTCGACCGCTGACCCGCCGCGCCGCCGCGGCCCGCCCCGGGGCGGTGAAGATCGCTGTTTCTGGTCGGAATCTGCGGTTCCACCTCACTGATCGACCCGAAACGGCGATCTTGGGCGCGTCGGTGGCTGTCGTGCGGGCGAGTGTCGGCGTGGCGTGGCGGCGCGGGCCGCAGCGGGCGGCGACGATGAGAGCCACCCCCGGTTCGAGGGGGTACGCATGGTCTCGCGTCGTGGGGTGCTGTTCGGCGGCGGTGCCGTGGTCGTGGCGGGGCTGTTCGGGCGGCCGGCGAGCGCGGAGGGCCCGGCGAGCGATCCGTTCACGCTGGGTGTGGCCTCGGGTGACCCGTCCCCGGACGGATTCGTGATCTGGACCCGGCTGGCGGTGAGCCCGATGTCCGACGACGGCCGCGGGGGCATGGCCGACCGGGCTTACGAACTCTGGTGGCAGGTCGCCCACGACGAGCACTTCACCCGGCTGGCCGTGTCCGGCACGACCTGGGCGGAGCCGTCCTGGGCGCACAGCGTGCACGTCGAACCGTCGGGCCTCGCGCCTGGCCGGGAGTACTTCTACCGCTTCGGCGTCGACCGCTGGATCTCCCCGGTGGGCCGTACCCGCACCGCCCCGGCCCGTGGCTCGATGCCGATAGCGCTGGACTTGGCCTTCCTGTCGTGCGCGCAGTACGAGCACGGCTTCTTCACCGGCTACCGCCGGATCGCGGAGTCCGAACCGGAGCTGATCGTGCATCTGGGCGACTACGTCTACGAGTACGCGGCCCGGGTCTACAACGCGCCGAGCGGCAACGTGCGCGACCATGCCGGTCCGGAGACCCAGTCCCTGGCTAACTACCGGCAGCGTTTCGCGCAGTACAAGCTGGACCCGGATCTGCAGGCGGCGCACGCGGTCGCGCCGTGGCTGGTGGTCTTCGACGACCACGAGGTGGACAACAACTGGGCGGGGCCGGTGCCGGAGCGGCCGAACCCGCGCTTCGAGCAGCGCCGCACCGCGGCGATGCGGGCGTACTGGGAGAACATGCCGCTGCGCAACGCCCGGCAGCCGCGCGGCACGGCGCTGCCGCTGTACCGCCGGGTGCGCTGGGGCGGCCTGGCCACCTTCCACCTGCTCGACACCCGGCAGTATCGCGACGACCAGGGCTGCGGCGACGGCTACCGGGACTGCCCGGCGGCCGGCGACCCGGCCCGCTCAATCCTCGGCGCGCCGCAGGAGAAGTGGCTGCTGGACGGGTTCCGGCGCAGCGGCGCGACCTGGGACATCCTGGGCCAGCAGGTCTTCTTCGCGCAGCGCGACAGGGACCCGGGGCCGGTGCTGAGCACGAGCCAGGACGCCTGGGACGGGTACGCGGCCTCGCGGCAGCGGGTGGTGCAGGGCTGGCTCGACGCGAAGGTGCGCAACGCGGTGGTGCTGACCGGCGACGTGCACGCGCACTGGGCGGCCGATGTCAAGCTGGACTTCGCCGACCCGGACGCGCCGGTGGTCGGGTCGGAGCTGGTCTGCACCTCGCTGACCACGGGCGGCGACGGGTCCGACTCGGACCCGGCGACGCACCCGTTCCTGGCCCACAACAAGCACCTGCGCCTCTACAACGGCCAGCGCGGCTACGTGCGCGCCACGGTCACCCCGGCCGAGCTGACCGCGGACTTCATGACCCTGCCGTACGTGCACCGCGCCGGCGCGCCCGCCCAGCGCAAGGCGGGCTTCGTGATCGCGGACGGCGTGCCCGGCCTGCAGCGGCGCTACCTGCGCCCGTACACCGGGCCGCAGGCGTTCTCGCCGCAGGAGCAGGCCGACCGCACGGTGTGGTCGGAGACGGAGCGTCCGTGACGATTTCCCGGCCGTGCGGAGGTGCCGCGAGCGTCCCACCCTCCGGTAACCTCTGCGCGTGCTGGACATCCGGAGGGCGCGACGGCGGGGCGCGATCCTGTTCGACCTCTACGAAACCCTGATCCCGGATCGGACGCCCGCGCAGCGTGACGAGGTCAGCCGACGGATGGCCGGGGCGCTGGGCGTGGATCCGGACGGGTTCGCCACCCTGTTCCGGGGCACGATGGCGGCCCGGATGCGCGGCGAGTTCGGCACGCTGAGCGAGACCATCCGCACCCTGGCGTACCGGCTGGGCGGTGAGCCCACGGACGCGGCGGTGCGCTTCGCGGAGGTGGCCCGGCTGCGGTTCACCCGGGAGGTGCTCTGGCCCTCCGCCCGCGTGCTGGCGGTGCTGGACGGGCTGCGCGCCGCGGGCCACCCCCTGGGACTGGTCACGAACTGCTCGACGGAGACCGTGACGCTGTGGCGGGAGCAGCCGCTGGCGCCGCGGTTCGACGTCGCGGGGTTCTCCTGCCTGCTCGGGGTGACCAAGCCCGACCCGGTGCTGTTCCTCAAGGTGTGCGGGGACCTGGGCGTCCCGCCGCAGGAGTGCGTCTTCGTCGGCGACGGTCACGGCGGCGAGCTGGCCGCGGCCGCGGCGCTGGGGATGCGGGTGGTGCGCTCGGTCGAGCACGCCGACAGCGATCCGGGCTGGAACGGGGAGACCGTCCACCGTCTGGGTGACCTGCCCGCCCTGCTGGCTGCCTGAATGCCGGGAAAACCGGTGGCGCTCGACGGGGTGGACTAGTAAGTTCGGCTCCGCTATGCGTTCCTTACCTCTGGCCGATCCCGGCACCCCCGACAGCAGGTCAGCCTTCCGGTATCTGTGGTGGCTGGCCTCGCACCAGTTCCGGACCATCGGCCTGGGCATGTTCTTCGGCATCACCTGGATGCTGGTGGGCGCGCTGATACCCATGGTCATCGGTAAGGCGATCGATGCCGGCATCACCACCAAGGACACCTCCGCCCTGGCCCGCTGGGCCGGGGCGTTCATGCTGCTGGGGCTGGTGCAGGCGGGCAGCGGCATCATGCGCCACCGCAACGCGGTGTTCAACTGGATGTCGGCGAACTTCCGCACCGTGCAGGCGGTCGTGCGGCACGCCAACCGCCTCGGCGCGACCCTGCCCAAGCGCATGGCCACCGGTGAGGTCGTCGCCATCGGCGCCGCCGACACCAGCCACATCGGCAACGCGCTCGACATCACCGCCCGCGGCTCGGCCGCGGTCGTCAGCCTGATCACCGTCACCGTCATCCTGCTGACCGCGTCGGTCAAGCTGGGTCTGGTGGTGCTGCTCGGCGTGCCGGTGCAGATGGCGGTGGTGAGCCTGCTCATCAAGCCGCTGCACCGCCGCCAGCAGGCATACCGCGACCAGCAGGGGGCGCTCACCGGGCGGGCAGTCGACATCGTCGCGGGCCTGCGCGTGCTGCGCGGCATCGGCGGCGAGCAGGTCTTCGCCGACCGCTACCGGACCCAGTCGCAGCAGCTGCGCGAGGCGGGCGTACGGGCGGCGCGGATCGACTCGCTGCTGGAGTCGATCCAGGTGCTGATGCCCGGACTGTTCCTGGCCCTGGTCACCTGGCTCGGCGCGCGGCTCGCCGTCGCGGGCGAGATCGGGCCGGGTGACCTGGCGGCCTTCTACGGTTATGCCGCGTTCCTGGTCATGCCGATGCGCACGCTCGCGGAGATGCTGGAGAAGATGACGCGCGGCCATGTCTCGGCGGGCCGGGTGCTCAAGGTGCTGCGGCTCGAACCGGAGATCACCGCCCCGGCGTCGCCGCAGCCGCTGCCCGAACACGGCACGCTGGTGGACGTGAAGTCCGGCCTGTCCCTGCGGCCCGGCGTGCTGACCGTGCTGGCCGCGGACCGGCCCGAGGACGCGATCGAGATCGCCGACCGGCTCGGCCGGTACGCCGAGGGCGAGGTGACCCTGGGCGGCGTGCCGCTGTCCGCCGCGACGCGGGACGAGGTGCGCGCCCGCATCCTGGTCGCCGACAACAACGCCCGGCTGTTCAGCGGCCCGCTGCGCGAGGAGCTGGACCCCACCGGCACGGCCGTCGACGAGCAGATCCTCGCCGCGCTGCGGGTCGCCAGCGCCGAGGAGGTCCTCGACGCGCTGCCGGACGGCCTCGCCGCGTTCGTCGCCGAGCGCGGGCGGGAGTTCTCCGGCGGCCAGCAGCAGCGGCTGCGGCTGGCCCGGGCGCTGCTCGCCGACGCGCCGATCCTGATCATGGTCGAGCCGACCAGCGCCGTCGACGCGCACACCGAGGCCCGTATCGCGCGCCGCATCGGCCCCGCCCGGCAGGGCCGCACCACGCTGCTCGCCGCCACCAGCCCGCTGCTGCTGGACCAGGCCGATCACGTCGTCTTCGTCGACGACGGCAAGGTCATTGCCGAGGGCACCCACCGCGAGCTGCTGGCGGGCGAGCCCCGCTACCGCGCCGTGGTGACCAGGAGCGTGGACGCATGAGCGAGCGCAGCGAGCGAATCATGTGGACGGGCCAGGCCGCCGACGAGCGCGGCGAGGAGAAGGCGTGAGCGAGCGCAGCGAGCGAACCATGCGGTGGGGGCAGTCTCATGCCGCCGACGAGCGCAGCGAGGAGAAGGCATGAGCAGGGTGCAACTGCCGGTCGCGGACGTGGCCGCGGTGCGCCGGTATGCCCGGCAGCTGCTCGGCCGGCACCCCGGCGCGCTCGCCCGGGTCGTCGTGCTGCACGGGCTCGCCGCGCTGGCGGGCCTGGTCACGCCGTACCTGCTCGGGCGGCTGATCGGCGGCATCGGCAACGGCATGACGCTGTCCGACGTCGACGGGATCGCCCTCGCGCTGGTGACGTTCGTGCTGGTGCAGGCCGTGCTCACCCGGTTCGCCGCGTTCGCGTCGGCGACGCTGGGCGAGCGGGTGCTGGCCGAGCTGCGTGAGGAGTTCGTCGACCGGGTGCTGGCCATCCCGCTGTCCACCGTGGAGCGGGCGGGCACCGGTGACCTGGTCACCCGTACCAGCCGGGATGTCGCGCAGCTGTCGCACAGCATGCGCCGGGGCGTGCCGGAGACGCTGATCGCCCTGATCACGCTGCTGCTGACCGCGGCGGCCCTGGTCTGGCTGTCCCCGCTGCTGGCCCTGCCCTGCCTGGTCGGCGCGCCGATCATCGTCGGCGGCGCCCGCTGGTACCTGCGCCGCGCGCCCAAGGCCTACCTGCGCGAGAACGCCGCCTCCTCCGAGGTCATCGACGGGCTCACGGAGACCTTCGACGGCGCGCGGACCACCGAGGCGCTGCGCACCGGCGCCCGCCGGATCCGCCGCACCGACCACGACCTGCACGAGCAGTACCGGGCCGAGCGGGCCACGCTGCGGCTGCGCACCTTCTTCTGGCCGATCGTCGACCTGGGCTTCACCCTGCCCGTGGCGGCAACGCTGCTGCTGGGCGGCTGGTTCTACATCAAGGGCTGGGTGCCGCTGGCCCTGGTCGTCACCGCGGTGTTCTACGTGCAGCAGCTGATCGAGCCGATCGACCGGCTGCTCGGCTGGGCCGATGAGCTGCAGGTCGGCGCGACGTCGCTGGCCCGGCTGCTGGGCGTGGCCGAGATCGCCGACGACCGGGAGGTCACCGGCGTGCGCCCCGACTCGGAGCGGCTCACTGCGACGGACGTGCGCTACGCGTACGTCGAGGGCCGCGACGTGCTGCACGGCGTCGACCTGTCCATCGCGCCCGGCGAGCGGCTGGCCATGGTCGGCCCGTCCGGCGCGGGCAAGTCGACGCTGGGGCGGCTGCTGGCGGGCATCGACGGGCCGCGTACCGGCACCGTCGCCGTCGGCGGCGCGCCGCTGGTCGAGCTGCCGCTGGAGGAGCTGCGCGGCCACGTCGCGCTGGTCACCCAGGAGCACCACGTCTTCGTGGGCACGCTGCGCGACAACCTGGCCCTGGCCCGGCCGGACGCGTCCGAGGAGCGGCTGCGCGAGGCGCTGGCCGCCGTCGACGCGCTGGACTGGGTGGACGAGCTGCCCGCGGGCCTCGACACGGAGGTCGGCGGCGGGCGGCATGAGATCTCACCCGCGCAGGCGCAGCAGCTTGCGCTCGCCCGCCTCGTGCTGGCCGACCCGCACACACTGGTGCTGGACGAGGCGACCTCGCTGATCGACCCGCGCGCGGCCCGGCACCTGGAACGCTCGCTGGCCGCGGTGCTGGACGGGCGGACCGTGGTCGCGATCGCGCACCGGTTGTTCTCGGCGCACGACGCCGACCGGGTCGCCGTGGTCGAGGACGGCCGCATCGCGGAGCTGGGCTCGCATGACGAGCTCGTCGCCGCCGACGGTTCCTATGCCGCGCTCTGGCGGTCCTGGCAGTCCTGACCGCGTTCCGCAGCCCGTTCTTCATAGACGTTGGCCTATCTGGATGAGTTCGATCGCCGAATTCTCATCTGGATAGGCCAACGTCTATCGGGGGGCGGGTGAGCCGCCCGCGGCTGGTCCGGTCAGGGCCGCGTGGACCGCGTCGGGGCCGCCGAGGCGGGCGGCCAGGGCGGGGGAGAGGTAGAGGGACTCGACGGTGCGGGTGTGCCGGCCGTTGAGGGTGGCCTGGGAGGACGTGCCCGCGTCGAGGTGCAGGTGGAGCAGGCCGAGTTCGGCGGGGAGCGGGTCGCCGTAGGTGCGTTCGGCGGCGTCGCCTTCGCGGGACGGACCGTCGTAGGACAGGCCGTCGTAGGACAGCAGGAACGAGGTGTTCCGGGCGACTGCCTCGCGCAGTCGGGCCACGAACGCCTCGCGGGGCAGCCCGGCCATGTACCGGTGGTCCCGGGCCTGGCTCACGCCCTGGTAGGGCGGGTCGAGGTAGACGACGTCGGCGGGTTCGGCGCTGCTGAGCACGTCGGCGTAGTCGGCGGTGTACGCCCGGCAGCCGGACAGGACCCGGGCGGTGGCGGCCAGCCGGGTGCGCATCGCGGCTGGGCGCGCGCCCAGCCGCCGCCGGTCGGGGCCTTGGTTGAAGCCGCCGTCGCGGTTGTAGCGCACCGCCGCCTTGACGCAGCGGGCGAGCAGGTAGAGCAGGCAGTGCGGCTCGTGGGTCTGGTTGAAGCGGGTGCGCACCGCGTCGTAGTACGCCTTCGGGTCGGCCAGCTGCTCGTGCCACAGCCGTTCGTAGTCGTCGGCGAGCGCGACCGGCTCGGCCAGCACCCGCTGCCACAGCCGCATCAGCGGCTCGTTCACGTCGCTGATCTCCGCGGTGTCGCCGATGCGCAGGTGGCGGGCGGCGATGGCGACGGCGGCCGACCCGGCGAACGGCTCCAGCAGCCGGGCGGTGTCCGGCGGCAGCAGCGGCACGATCGCGTGTGCGAGCTGCCGCTTGCTGCCCTGGTACGGGATCGCGTGCGGCGCGTCGGACAGGCCGGGCAGGCGACGAGGCGGGAAGGGGGCGAGCACAACCATCCATTGTGCTGGATGGTTCGGGCTACCGGCCGGTATTCACCCCAGCGGGTCGGCGAGCAACTGCTCGAAGGCGAGTTCCGCCGCGCCCAGCAGGGCCGCGTCGCCGCCCAGCTTGGGCGTGCGCAGCCGGACGTGCTCGCGGGTGGCGGGCAGGCCGATGCTGTTCAGCCGGCTGCGCACCTGCGCCGCCGAGGCCAGGTAGACGTCGCGCAGCGTGCCGCCGAAGATGACCAGCTCAGGGTTGAAGATGTTGACCAGGTTGGCCACGCCGAACCCGAGCCAGTCGCCGACCTGGCGTACCGCGACCTGGGCGGTGGCGTCGCCGCGCGCGGCGGCCTCGACCACGGCCAGCACCGCCTCGCTGCCCAGCGCGGTGTCCCGGCCGGCCGCGCGCAGCAGCGCCTGCTCGCCGATCTCGGTCTCCCAGCAGCCGCGGGAGCCGCAGCCGCAGGGGCGGCCGTGCGGGTTGACCACCATGTGGCCGACCTCGCCGCCGTAACCGCCGTGCCCGGTGACCCGGCGCCCGCCGGCGATGATGCCCGCGCCGACGCCGACGTCGCCGTACATGTAGATGATGTTGTCGCAGCCCACGGCGACGCCGCGGGTGTGCTCGGCGAGCGCGCACAGATCTGCCACGTTGCCGACGGCGACCTGCGGGAGCAGGTCGGGCAGCCGGTCCTGCAGCGCGTGCCCGAGCGGCTCGTCCAGCCAGCCCAGGTGCGGTCCGAGCCGGACCAGGCCGTCCTCGCGGCGGACCAGCCCGCACACGGCGATGCCGGCCCCGATGCACCGGGCCTGCGGCTTGACGCTCTCTGCCATCTGCGCGACGAACTCGGCCACGGGGCGTACCGCCTCGATGGCCTCGCCGTGCGGGCGCGGCGCCTCCCGCTGATCCAGGATGACGCCGCCCAGCCCGACCCGCGCCACCCGGATCCGGTCCACCTCCACGCTCGCGGCGTAGGCGTAGACCAGGTCCGAGGACGGGCGCACCACCAGCGACGGGCGGCCGGCGCGGCCGGTCTCCCGCGGCGCCTCCTCGCTGACCAGGCCGACAGCGGCCAGGTCAGCGGTGAGGGCGCCGATGGTGGAGCGGTTGAGACCGAGTTCGGAGGTGAGCTCGGCGCGGGAGATGGAGCCGCGCACGTGCACGAACCGCAGCAACGCGCCGAGGTTCTGCCGCCGGATCTCCTCCTGGCTCGGTCCCGCTCGCATGATTCTCCCGTTTACAGGCGTACGTCGGTTCAGCTGCTCGCGGCGGAACGCCTACGCGAGAAAGCGTCCACGCTCGCCGCCAGCAGCAGCACGATGCCGGTGGCAACGTACTTGTACGCCGAACTCCAGCCGACCAGGCCCATGCCGTTGATGATCATCGTGATGACCAGGCCGCCGAGCACCGCGTCGAGGACGCGGCCCTTGCCGCCGAAGAGGCTGGTGCCACCGATGACGGCCGCGGCGACGCCGTACAGCAGCACGTTCGAGCCGCCCGTGTTCGGGTCGACCGAGCGCGCCATGCTGGCGGCGAGGATGCCGCTGACCGCCGCCATCGCGGAGCAGATGACGAACGCGGAGATGCGGATGCGGTCCACGGCGATACCGGCCCGGCGGGCCGCCTCGCGGTTGCCGCCGACGGCGTAGATGTGGCGGCCGAAGGCGGTGCGGCGCAGCACGAACGTCCACAGCAGCAGGAGCACGCCGATCACGGGCACCACGATCGGCACGCCCTTGAGCGAGAACAGCGCGTTGCGGCTGCGCTCCTCGTTCAGCACGGCGACGGCGATGCCGACGAGCACGGCCAGGCCCACCACGCGGAAGGTGACGACCTGCCAGAGCAGCGCGGGCAGCCCGCGGCGGCGGCGGTTGCGCTGCTGGATGAGCTGGGTGGCGGCGAAGCCGAGCACGGTCAACGCGCCCAGTGCCCAGCCGACCGTCGGCGGCAGGTACTCGTTCTCCAGCGAGATGATGACCTCGTCGCGGATCGAGATGTTGGTGCCTTCCTTGAGCAGCCACAGCACGGTGCCCTGGAAAGCCAGGAAGCCGGCGAGGGTGACCACGAAGGAGGGGATGCCGACCTTCGCCACCAGGAAGCCCAGCAGCAGGCCGATCACGACGCCGGTGACGATCGCCGCGAGCACCCCGACGTACCAGGGGAAGCCGTGCGTGGTCAGCATGATCGCGAGCACCGCGGCGCAGACGCCCGAGGCGAAGCCGGCGCTGAGGTCGATCTCGCCGAGCAGCAGCACGAAGACCAGGCCCATGCCGAGCACGACGATCGGTCCGGCCTGGGTGAGCAGGTTGGCGAAGTTCAGCGGGGTGAGGAAGGACGGCCGGGCGGCCGAGAAGACGATCGACAGTACGATGATGCCGAGCACCGCCGGCAGCGCGCCCATGTCGCCGCCGCGGACCCGCTGGCCGTAGCTGCGCAGGTAACCCCAGAGACCGCCGTCGTCCTTCGCCGGGAGCGCGACCTTCTCCCCGGTCTCGTAGGGGTTCGTGGTGGTGGTGCTCACGCTGCGGCTCCTTCCTCGACGAGGCCCAGCGTGCCGCTGCGGCCGGAGGTGATCAGCTCGACGACCTGCGAGTGGGTGACGTCCGAGGTCTTCACCTGGGCCGCCATCCGTCCCAGGTAGAGCGCGGCGATCTGGTCGGAGACAGCGAACACGTCGTTCATGTTGTGGGAGATCAGGACAACGGCCAGACCGTTGTCGGCCAGGCGGCGGACCAGCTCCAGCACCTGCTGGGTCTGCGCCACGCCCAGGGCGGCGGTCGGCTCGTCGAGGATGACCAGCTTGCTGTTCCAGAGCACGGCCTTGGCGATGGCCACGGTCTGCCGCTGGCCGCCGGACAGGCTCGACACCTGCTGGCGCACCGACTTGACGGTACGCACGGACAGGCCGGCCAGCGTCTGCTGCGCGAGCTGCTCCATCGTCGGCTCGTCGAGGATCATGCCGCTCTTCTTCTCACGGCCCAGGAACATGTTCTGGACGATGTCCAGGTTGTCGCACAGGGCGAGATCCTGGTAGACGATCTCGACGCCGTGGCTGGCGGCGTCGCGCGGGTTGTGCACGTGGACGGGCTTACCCTCCATCAGGTACTCGCCTGAGTCGATGGGGTAGATCCCGCCGATGCACTTGACCAGCGTTGACTTGCCGGCGCCGTTGTCGCCGATGAGTGCGGTTACCTCGCCTGGGTGGACGGTGAGGGCGACGTCCCGCAGCACCTGCACCGGGCCGAAGCTCTTGTTGATCCCACGCAGTTCGAGTAGAGGGGTTCCCATCAGGGCGCTCCGTTCGAGGGGTTACTGCCTGTTCCACAGACGTGGTCCCCGGGGTGCCTTGCGACCCCCAGGGACCACATTCTGGTTGAGCGTGCAGGTCAGCTGATGCCGGCCTCGGTGCACTTGGCCGCGAAGTCGGCGGTGCACAGCTCTGCCTTGGTGACGTAGCCGTCGGTGACGACGTCCTTCACGTTGTTGAAGTAGATCGCCTGCGGCTCCAGCAGGACCGAGGGCACGTCCTTGCCGGTCTCGGAGTCCTTGGTGGTCTGCGAGACGGACTTGGTCTCACCCTTGGCCAGGGCGATCGCCAGCTCGGCGGTCGCGGTGGCCTCCTTCTTGACGGCCTTGTACACGGTCATGCACTGGTCGCCGAGGAGGATGTTCTGCAGGCCCTGCACGGTCGCGTCCTGGCCGGTGACCGGGACCTTGCCGTTGAGCTTGTTCTTCTTCAGGATCGAGATCGCCGCGTTGCCCAGGCCGTCGTTCGCGGCGAGCACGCCGTCGATCTTGCCGTTGGCCTTGGTCAGCATCTGCTCGAAGATCACGCCACCCTGCGCGTTGTCCCAGTCCGGCACGGCCTGGTCGTCAGCGAGGGTGTACTCCTTGGCGTCGTACTTCGGCTTCAGCACCGACACGCCGCCCTCCTTGAAGAGGGTCGCGTTGTTGTCGGTCGGCGAGCCGTTCAGCTGCACGATGGCCGGGTTCTTGGCGCCCTTCTCAGTGAGGCACTTGACCAGGCCCTCACCCTGCAGGCGGCCGACCGCGACGTTGTCGAAGGACACGTAGTACTTCGCGTTGCCGCCCAGCGTGAGCCGGTCGTAGTCGATCGTGGGGATGCCCTGCGCCGCGGCCTTGTCCAGCACGGCCTTGCCGGTGCCGGAGTCGAGGTTGACGATGACCAGGACGGTGACGCCCTTGGTGATCATCTGGTCGGCGAGGCTCTGGAACTGGGTCTTGTCACCCTGGGCGTTCTGGATGTCGTACTTGACACCCGCGGCCTTGAAGGCCTCTTCCAGGTACTTGCGGTCCGCGGTCTCCCAGCGGGCCGAGGACTTGCTGTCCGGCAGGATGACGCCCACGTAGGGCGTCTTCGAGTCGGCGGGCTGGGCGTCTTCCGCACAGGCGGCCAAGCCGGTGACGGCCATCAGGCCGGTCATGGCTACAGCCAGGATCCCTTTGCGCATCGTTGCTCAAATCCTCTCGGATTCAGGGGTGTGTATTCAGGTGGTGCGGGCGGCCCCGCCGGGTTCCGGTTCCAGGCGAGTCCAACAGCGTTCATCAGTGCGTGAGGCCGGTCACACGGGGTTTTGTTGTGTGCGACAACGTATGCGCAACAAATGCAAACGCGCAAGCCCAAGGTTTGTTGTTGGCAATAACAATTCAGCAACGTCCCCGTAACCCGCCCGCTCGCTGCCCTTTCCCGGGGCGACGATCTTGCACGTTTTGTGGGTACGACACACTCAATCCCGGCAATTGGACAACCCGCCCCGCGCGATCATCTTGATCTTGCGAGCTTTCGTCGGACCCGCCCGGCCGCCCGCCGCCCGCCGTCTTTCGTCCGGCGTCGGGCGTCCGCCGTCTGGCGGCCGCGACTCTGGAGGAGTCGCGTCTTCCGGGTGCCCGGGTAGGCGCGACTCTTAACGAGATGTGACGAAGACGGCCTGGTCAGGACCGGGTCGGTGCGACGGGTCAGGTGCGGGCGATGGGGGCGAGGACGGCCGAGGTGAGGCGGACCAGGTCGGCGGGGGCCAGGCGGAGCTGGAGGCCGCGCTTGCCGGCGGAGACGTAGATCAGGTCGGCGTCGAGGGCCGACCGGTCGATCACCGTGGGCAGGCGTTTGCGCTGGCCGAGGGGGCTGATGCCGCCGCGGACGTACCCGGTGGTCTTCTCCGCCAGGTCGCGATCGGCCAGCGCCGCCTTCTTGCCGCCCGCCGCCGCGGCCAGCGCCTTGAGGTCGATCTCGCCGGTCACCGGCACCACCGCCACGGTGAGTGCGCCGTCGACCTCGGTGACCAGCGTCTTGAACACGCGTGCCGGGTCGGCGCCGATGGCGTCGGCGACCAGCGCGCCGTAGTTGGGGGAGTCCGGCGACACCTCGTACGGGTGCAGCGTGTGCTTCACCTTCTGCTTCGTGAGCAGTGCTGTCGCGGGAGTCCCCTGGCTGGCCACGCCGCGATGCTACCGCCGCCGCGGGCCGCGGAATCGATCAGGGACTTGTGGACACGACACGCCGCCGAACCGTGCCATAAGTTCATGATCAACGCAGTTGAGGGACCGGGGTGGCGAGGATGGCCAGCGGGGTGGTTCCGGTGCGGGTGAGCAGGAGGGAGGCCGGGTGGGGGCCGGCGAGGCGGAGGTCGCGGCGGAGTTGTTCGACGTCGAGGGCGCTGCCGCGTTTGAGGATTTCGAGGCGGCCGACGCCGCGGTCGCGGAGGGTGGCGCGCAGGCGTTTGAGGGAGAAGGGGAGGACCTCGTCGACGGCGAAGCAGCGGCCGAAGGGGGACGTGATGGGGGTGTCGGACCAGGTGTAGGCGATGTTCGGGTCGGCTAGCCAGCCGTCGTGGGCGGCGGCGAACTCGGCGACCAGGTGGGCGCGGACGACGGCGCCGTCGGGGTCGGTGACGTAGCAGCCGGGCGGGGCCACCGGGGCGGTCCGGTCGCCGGTGCCGGTGAGCTCATGCGGGACGCCGTCGCGGAACACGGTGGCGCGGCGCGGCGCGGCCGCCAGCGGGCCGCACCAGGCGGCGGCCTCGACCACGTCGCCGTCGACGGAGACCAGCTCCAGCTCGCAGCCGGGGGGCAGCAGCGCCTGATCGATGCCGGGGGCCAGCTTGAGCACGGTGTGCGGCACGCGCTGGGGCAGGGACACCACCCAGTCCCAGGGCGGCGAGTAGTCCTCGGGGCGGAAGACGCGCCGTCCGCCGCTGCGCCGGGCCGGGTCGCAGAACACGGCGTCGACCTGGCTCAGGTCGAAGTCCTGAGCGTCGCCGCAGGCCACGGTCGCGTCGGGGGCGTTGAGCGCGGCGCAGGCGGCGGTCAGCGGGTCGGCGTCGACGCCGTACGCCCGGATGCCGGTGGCGGCGACCGCGCGCAGGTCGGCGCCGAGGCCGCAGCCCAGGTCGGCGAGTGCCGTCACGCCCGCGGCGCGCAGCCGGGCCGCGCGGCGCGTCGCGACGATCTCGCGGGTGGCCTGCTCCAGCCCCGCGCGGGTGAGGAAGACCCGCCCGGCGTCCGCGCCGAACTTGGCCGACGCCCGGCGGCGCAGGGCCACCTGGGTGAGGGCGGCGGCGGCCAGGCCCGGCGGCACGCCGCGAGCCCGCAGCGCCGACGCGGCGGCCAGCTCGTCGGTCCCGGCCAGCTCCGCGGCCAGGTCCAGCGCCGCCACACCGTCGGGGGTACGCAGCTGCGCGAGCTGATCGAGATCCACGCCCTCATTCTGGCAGCGGGCCCGGGGGGCGTCCCGGCGGCGGCAGGCGGATCGACGACGTCACAGCGGCCCGCGACACACCCCCGCTGAGCGCTGGACACCAGGTGAATCGGATAATTCACCAAGTGGCGGCTGGCACTCTCCTTGACTGAGTGCTAGACGCGGCATAATGTTCGGAGTTAGCACCCTGCCATGCAGAGTGCTAACGCATGACCCGCCCGGCGACGCCGACACCCGCGACGACGGCTGCGTTCGGGCAGAAGACTTGACCAGAAGACAACACCCGGGTCTCGTGTTGCGAGAACCGGGGCTATACCCCAGGAGGGTATGCTCGTGACTACCGCGACGAAGGTTGCGATCAAGCCGCTCGAGGACCGGATCCTGGTCCAGGCGAACGAGGCTGAGACCACCACCGCGTCGGGCCTCGTGATCCCCGACACCGCCAAGGAGAAGCCGCAGGAGGGCACCGTCCTCGCTGTCGGCCCCGGCCGCGTCGACGACAAGGGCACCCGCATCCCGGTGGACGTCAAGGTGGGTGACAAGGTCATCTACTCGAAGTACGGCGGCACCGAGGTCAAGTACGCCGGCGAGGAGTACCTGCTGCTCTCCGCCCGCGACGTCCTCGCGGTCGTCGAGAAGTGATCCGTGCGATGCCCCGGCACGCCCTCGCGGGCGGGCCGGGGCATCGTGACGTTTAAGGGAGACGATTGATGCCTAAGATCCTTGCCTTCTCCGACGAAGCGCGGCACCTGCTGGAGCACGGTGTCAACGCACTCGCCGACACCGTCAAGGTCACGCTCGGCCCCAAGGGCCGCAACGTGGTCCTCGACAAGAAGTTCGGCGCGCCCACGATCACCAACGACGGCGTCACCATCGCCAAGGAGATCGAGCTGTCGAGCCCGTACGAGAACCTGGGCGCGCAGCTGGTCAAGGAGGTGGCGACGAAGACCAACGACGTCGCCGGTGACGGCACCACCACGGCCACCGTGCTGGCCCAGGCGATGGTCCGCGAGGGCCTGCGCAACGTGACCGCGGGCACCTACCCCGCCGGCATCAAGCGCGGCATCGACGCGGCCGTCACCAAGATCAGCGACGCGCTGCTGGCCAAGGCGACCCCGGTCGCCGACAAGTCCGACATCGCGCAGGTCGCGACGATCTCGGCGCAGGACTCCACCATCGGTGAGCTGATCGCCGAGGCGATGGACAAGGTCGGCCGCGACGGTGTCATCACCGTCGAAGAGGGCTCGACCATGACCACCGAGCTCGACATCACCGAGGGCATGCAGTTCGACAAGGGCTTCATCTCGCCGCACTTCGTCACCGACCCCGAGTCGGGCGAGGCCGTGCTGGACGACCCGTACATCCTCATCACCACCAGCAAGATCTCCTCGATCGAGGAGCTGCTGCCGCTGCTGGAGAAGGTTCTCCAGACCAGCAAGCCGCTGCTGATCGTGGCCGAGGACGTCGACGGCCAGGCGCTGAGCACGCTGGTGGTGAACTCGATCCGCAAGACCGTCAAGGTCGCCGCGGTGAAGGCCCCCGGCTTCGGCGACCGCCGCAAGGCGATGCTGCAGGACCTCGCCGTGCTCACCGGCGGCGAGCTGATCGCGCCCGAGCTGGGCTACAAGCTCGACGGCGTCACCCTGGAGCAGCTCGGCTCGGCGCGCCGCGCCGTCATCACCAAGGACACCACCACGATCGTGGACGGTGGCGGCTCGCAGCTCGAGGTCGACTCGCGCGTCTCGCAGATCCGCAAGGAGATCGAGGCCTCGGACTCCGACTGGGACAAGGAGAAGCTGGGCGAGCGCCTGGCCAAGCTGTCCGGTGGCATCGCCGTCATCAAGGTCGGCGCCGCGACCGAGGTCGAGATGAAGGAGCGCAAGCACCGCATCGAGGACGCCATCGCGGCCACCCGTGCGGCTGTCGAAGAGGGCATCGTCCCCGGTGGCGGCGCTGCGCTCGCGCAGATCGTCTCCGTGCTCGACGACGACCTCGGCTTCACCGGCGAGGAGAAGGTCGGTGTCTCGATCGTGCGCAAGGCGCTGGTCGAGCCGCTGCGCTGGATCGCGCAGAACGCCGGTCACGACGGTTACGTCATCGTGCAGAAGGTCCAGGCCAGCGAATGGGGCACCGGCCTCGACGCGGCCAAGGGCGAGTTCGTCGACCTGGTCAAGTCCGGCATCGTCGACCCGGTGAAGGTGACCCGCAACGCGGCCATCAACGCCGCGTCGATCGCCGGCCTGCTGCTCACCACCGAGTCGCTGATCGTGGAGAAGCCGGCCAAGGCCGAGCCCGCGGGCAACGGCGGCGGCCACGGCCACGGTCACGGCCACTCGCACGGCCCGGGCTTCTGAGCCTGAGCAGCTGACCTCGACAGCGGGTCCCGGCTCCGGCCGGGGCCCGCTGTCGCCTTTCCGTCCTTTGTGGCATGCGCAACGGTCGATAGGGTCCCTGGCATGACAGGGCGCGGGATGCTGCGGTACTTCGGCCTGGTGGGCCTGGCCTACCTGGTCGCGACGCTGGGCACCGGCCTGACCGACTACCTGACCGCGGCCGAGGTGAGCCGGGCCAGGGCGCTGGCCATCTCGGGCGGCGTGGGCCTGGTGGTGGCCCTGCTGCTGGGCCTGATCGACCTGGCCAAGAGCAGCAGCTCCCGGACCCCGGCCACGGAACTGCCCGGGGTGGCGCCGGGCGCGTTCCCGGCGGCGGGCCGCGCTCAGGTGGGCGGACGCGACGCGACCCGGCCCGGCGGCGGGACCGTCTACCCGGGCGGCTCCGCCTATCCCGCCGGTCGGGCGGCCCCACCCGGCACCCAGGGCTCGGCGTACCCGGGCACGCACGGTGCGGCTTATCCCGGCACCCCCGGTCATCCTGCGGGCGCGGCGGCGGGCTCGTCAGCGCGGCGTGGCGGCGGGATCGGCATGGTGCTGACCGCGCTCCTGCTGCTGGCCCTGTGCGCGGGCGGCGGTTACCTGGCCACTTCGATGGTGCAGGCCGGGGTGGCGAAGCTGAGCGAGTTCGCGACCCCGCCGTGGATCAACAAGCGCAACGAGTCCGGCCAGGAGCGGTTGGCGTCGGAGGCGTCCGAGACCGGCGGGCCGCTGACCATCACCGTGCTGAGCGTCGAGGTCACCAGCCAGGCCACCAAGGTCAAGATCCGCGGCGAGAACACCGGCCGGGACGCGCTGACCCTGCCGGTGTTCGGCCGGGCCCAGCTCACCGTCGCCGGCGAGACACTGCTGCCGGACCCCGGCGCGAGCACTTGGCAGGGGACCGTGCCCGCCGGCGGCGAGGCGACCGGCGTCATCGTCTTCGACGGCGTGCTCGGCCCCGACGTCGACTCGGTACGCCTCTCGTTCAGCGCCATCTACGGCAGCTTCGACACCCCACCCAATATCGCCGTAGACATCCCCATCACCCACTAACCCCACCCCACCCCACCCCGGGCCGCGCCGCGGCCCGGCCTGCAGTTTCGGGGAAACTGCGTGATCAGGGGGCCGCGAGGCTGCAGTTTCCCCGAAACTGCGGCGCGATTCCGGACCCGGGCGTCGGCATCGGTAAGGGATCGGTAAGGCGCGGGTGATGTTGTTCGGGGGGTGTTCGGAGCAGACTGGCGGCGTGGTGAGTCGGAGTCGGGCGATGGTGGCGGGCGTGGTCTCGGCCGCGGTGGCGGTCGGGCTGGGCGAGCTGGTCGCCGTGTGGACGGGACCGCGCAGCGCGCCGCTGATCGCGGTCGGCGGCGCGGTGATCGACCTGGTGCCGGAGCCGGTCAAGGCCGCGGCGATCAGCGTCTTCGGGGTGTACGACAAGGTCGCCCTGCTGGTCGGCACGTCGCTGCTGCTGGCGGTGTTCGCCGCGCTGGTGGGCCTGGCCGCGCGGCGGGACTTCCGCTGGGGCGTGGCCGGGATCGGGCTGTTCGGCCTGATCGGGGCGGTGGCGGCGCTGACCCGTCCGGACGCCGGAGCCTTCGCGTTCCTGCCGGCCGCGCTCGGCGCGGCCGCCGCGGTGGGCGTGCTGCACCTGCTGCTGGGGGTGGCCGACCGCGTGGCGGCGCTGCCCGACAGCCCGGCCACCGAGGCCTCCCGCGCGGCGGGGCGGCGGCGGTTCCTGCGGCTGAGCGCGGCCGGGGTCGGCGCGGCGCTGGTCGCCGGATACGTCGGGCGTGCGCTGGCGTCCCGCAAGGACGTGGAGCAGGCCCGAGCCGGGATCAAGCTGCCGCCGCCGGCGACGCCCGCGCCCGCGCTGCCGGGCACGGTCGATCCGGAGGTGGCGGGCCTGTCCGATTACGTGACCCCGAACGGCGACTTCTACCGCATTGACACGGCGCTGATCGTGCCGCAGGTCGATCCGGCCGGCTGGCAGTTGCGTATCCACGGCCGGGTGGCCCGGCCGATCACGCTGACCTACGAGCAGTTGCTGGCCCGCCCCATGATCGAGCGGTACGTGACGCTGGCCTGCGTCTCCAACGAGGTCGGCGGCGACCTGATCGGCAACGCCCGCTGGCTCGGCGTGCCGCTGAAGGACCTGCTCGACGAGGCCGGCCCGCTGGACGGCGCGGACCAGGTGGTCAGCCGGTCGGTGGACGGCTGGAACTGCGGCACGCCGACCGCGGCGCTGCGCGACGGCCGGGACGCGATGCTGGCGGTGGGCATGAACGGCGAGCCGTTGCCGGTCGAGCACGGCTTCCCGGTGCGGATGGTGGTGCCCGGCCTCTACGGCTACGTCAGCGCCACCAAGTGGGTCACCGAGCTGGAGCTGAGCTCCTTCGCCGACTTCGACGCGTACTGGGTGCGCCGGGGCTGGTCCGCGCAGGGCCCGATCAAGACCGAGTCCCGGATCGACACCCCGCGCGAGGGCGGCACGGTCACCGCGGGCACGGTGACCGTGGCCGGCGTCGCGTGGGCCCAGCACCGCGGGGTCACCGCGGTGGAGGTGCGCGTCGACGACGGCCCGTGGCAGCCCGCGGACCTGGCCGGCACCGTCTCACCGGACACCTGGCGGCAGTGGACGTTCCGCTGGGACGCCGCGCCGGGCGAGCACACGCTCGCCGTGCGCGCGGCGGACACCAGTGGTCAGGTGCAGACGGAGGACCGTGCCGATCCCGCCCCGGACGGGGCGACCGGCTGGCACACGATCAGCGTGCAGGTGCGCTGACGTCCTCGTCCTCGGAGAGGCGAGCCTCGAGCCGCTGCACGTCGACGCGGTCGCCGCGCCGGTCGGCGCATTCACGCCAGCCCAGCTGTAACAGCTGGTGCCGCTCGTGCTCGGTGAACCCGCCCCATACGCCGTATGGCTCGCGGGTGGTAAGCGCATGCGCGGCGCATTCGGATCGCACCGGGCAGCGGCCGCATACCTGTTTCGCCGCGTTCTCGCGACGGCCCCTAGATGAGCCTCTTTCACCATCGGGGTGGAAGAACTGCAGGCTGTCACGGCCTTTGCACGCGCCGTGATGCTGCCAGTCCCAAACGTCGGCTATCGGACCGGGAAGTCTGCGGAAGTGAGCCATCTGACCTCCTAGGGGATGGGAGGCTTGAGTTCAAGCGAAGAGATTTAGGCAACGTCAGCACGTTACTCCGCGTACGTCCACTTGTCGCCATCCAGTGGATGATCAGGTAGTGCTGGACCGAGATTTCGACGGAATCCCCGGAAAGTGCGTAATGATCTGGGTGTCTCGTGGTCTTCTTCGCAGGAGAGAGGGGGATCACCGTGCAGACCGTTCTCGTATGCGTCCGCACCGCCGCGGCGGCCGCGACCATCGCCTCATGTGCCGACCGGTTGGGGGTGGCCGCGGGAGTACGTACCGTGACCAGTGCCGCCGAGGCGATAGCGCAGCTTGCCGCGTTCCCGGCCGGGATCGTGCTGGCCGACACCGCGCTCACCCGGCCCGACACCGTGGGTTTCACCCGAAAGGTGATGACCGCGGTGCCGCACGCCCAGCTGGTGCTGTTCGGCCCGGAGGAGCCTGCCGCCGCGCAGGCCGCCATCCGGGCCGGGGCCAGAGGGCTGATCGGCGGGACCGACCCTGATCCGGTGAGCACCGCCGCCAAGGCGCTGCTGCTGGTCAGCCGACCCGCCACGCGTACCGCCGACGCCATCCGCCCCGCGGTCAGCGGGGTGATGGCCGGGGCCTCCCGCGCGCCCGCCCCCGGCGTCCACGGACCTGGCCGGGCCATGCCTCCCGCGGGTCCGGGCATGTCGGTGCCGTACGCCAACCGCGGTCCGGGCACGGTGTCGTCCGCGGTCGTGCCCGCCCAGCGCGGCGACCTGCCGGGGGAGGCTCCGCCCGGTGGCGCGGTGCGCCCGGCCCGCTCGGTCACCCTGACCGAGCGGGAACTCCAGGTGCTCCGCGGGATGGCCGACGGCCAGAGCAACGCCGAGATCGGCCGCGACCTGTTCGTCTCCGAGGACACCGTGAAGACCCACGCCCGGCGGCTGTTCCGCAAGCTCGGCGCGCGGGACCGGGCCCATGCGGTCGCCGCGGGCTTCCGCGCCGGCCTGGTCTTCTGACCCTCCCGCGCTGAACAAGCAACGAGGCCGCACCCGGTGATCCGGGTGCGGCCTCGGGCACGTGTGGTGGGCTACTCCTCGACCATGTCGTCCACCGCGTCGGCGTAGCCGCGGGCGTACTCCCAGGTCACGTAGTGGTCCGGGTCGGGGTCGTAGGCGGGCTCGTGCACCCGCGGGCGGCCGGAGTCGAGCAGGTGGCGCAGGTTGCCCCGGAGCAGGTCCCAGTCGAAGTAGTGCGGCTCCCGGCAGTCCTCGCAGTCGACCACCAGGCCGCGGATGCCCTTGGGTGAGAGCAGCACCTGGTAGACCTCGAGCTCGGCGAGGTCGGCGAGCAGGTCGGCGCGCTCCTGGGTCGAGAGCTCGCCGTACGCGTCGCCCTCGGGGTCGTCCAGGCCGGCCGTGGGGTCGGTCGGGTCCCCGTGGAAGGGATCAATGGGCTCGTCGTGCTGCACCCCTTCACGTTAGACCCCTGAGCGCGGCAGCGGGGGCATGAGTCCCCCGCGCGTCAGCGACAGATCTCCATGAGGTGGGCCACCCCACCCATGGGCGAATTCGGGGCAGCTCACGCGCTGGGTACGATTTGTTGGAGCCCGATATACCCACATGCCGCTGTTGGGGAGTCGTCGGCGGCCGCCGTTCAGGCGGACGACCGGGACGAGCCAACAGTGGAGCGCTCCGGACCCAGGGGGACAAAAAGATGGACGCCGCCCGCGAGATTCCACTCGGCCTCACCTTCGACGACGTCCTGCTGGTGCCCGGTGAATCGGACCTGATCCCCAGCCAGGTGACCACCCAGACGCGGCTGACCAGGAACGTCACGCTGCAAATCCCGCTGGTGTCGAGCGCCATGGACACCGTCACCGAGGCCCGGATGGCGATCGCGATGGCCCGCCAGGGCGGCATCGGCGTGCTGCACCGCAACCTCTCGGTGGAGGACCAGGCGGCCCAGGTCGACCTGGTGAAGCGGTCCGAGTCCGGCATGATCACCAATCCGGTCACCTGCTCGCCGGACGACACGCTGCGCGACGTGGACGCCACCTGTGCGCGCTACCGGATCTCCGGCCTGCCGGTCACCGACGCCGACGGCACGCTGGTCGGCATCGTCACCAACCGGGACATGCGCTTCGTCACCGACATGTCGGTGAGGGTGCGCGAGGTGATGACGCCGATGCCGCTGGTCACCGCGCCGGTGGGGGCGTCGAAGGAGCAGGCGCTGACACTGCTGCGCTCGCACAAGGTGGAGAAGCTGCCGCTGGTCGACGAGGCCGGCCGGCTGCGCGGGCTCATCACCGTCAAGGACTTCGTCAAGACCGAGCAGTTCCCGCTGGCCACCAAGGACGCCGCGGGACGGCTGCGGGTCGCCGCCGCGGTGGGTGTCGGCGAGGACGGCTACAAGCGGGCGCGGGCGCTGATCGAGGCCGGCGTGGACGTGATCATGGTGGACACCGCGCACGGGCACAACCGGGCCGTGCTGGAGCTGGTCGCGCAGCTCAAGAGGGAGGCCGAGGTCGACATCGTCGGCGGCAACGTGGCCACCTACGCGGGCGCGAAGGCGCTGGTCGAGGCTGGTGCGGACGCGGTCAAGGTCGGCGTCGGGCCGGGCGCCATCTGCACCACCCGGATCGTGGCGGGCGTGGGCGTGCCGCAGATCACCGCCATCATGGAGGCCACCCGGGCGTGCGCGCCCGCGGGCGTGCCGGTGATCGGCGACGGCGGCATCCAGTACTCCGGCGACATCGCCAAGGCGATCGTGGCCGGCGCGGAGACCGTCATGCTCGGGCAGGCGCTGGCCGGCTGCGAGGAGAGCCCCGGCGACCTGGTCTTCATGAACGGCAAGCAGTTCAAGGCGTACCGCGGCATGGGCTCGCTCGGCGCGATGCTGGCCCGCGGCCCGGCGGCCCAGTCCTACTCGAAGGACCGCTACTTCCAGGCCGACGTCACCCAGGCCGACAAGCTCATCCCCGAGGGCGTCGAGGGCCAGGTGCCCTACCGCGGCACCCTGGCCACGGTCGCCCACCAGCTCGTCGGCGGCCTGCGCCAGGCGCAGTTCTACTGCGGCGCGGCCGACATAGCCCAGCTGCGCGAGCGCGGCCAGCTGGTGCGCATCACCGCGGCGGGGCTCAAGGAGTCCCACCCGCACGACATCCAGATGACCGTGGAAGCGCCGAACTACCACTCGCGGTAGCGTCTGCGAAGCTGAAGAGAACCGCGGAGAGGATCCACTGTGCGTGACATCGTCGAGATCGGCATGGGGAAGACCGCCCAGCGCGGCTACCACCTGGATGACATCGCGATCGTGCCGAGCCGACGTACCCGCGATGTGGACGACGTCTCGACGAACTGGCAGCTGGACGCGTACAAGTTCGGCATCCCGTGCGTGGCGCACCCGTCCGACGCGATCATGAGCCCGGCCAGCGCGGTCGCGCTGGGCCGGCTCGGCGGGCTGGGCGTGCTCAACGTCGAGGGCCTGTGGACCCGGTACGAGGACCCGCGCAAGCAGCTCGAAGCGCTGGCCGAGGCCGGCGAGGAGGAGAACCTGACCGCCCGGCTGCAGCAGCTCTACGCCGCCGAGCCGATCAAGCCGGAGCTGATCGCGGAGCGGGTGCGCGAGATGCGCGCACTGGCGGGCGACGGCAACGTCACCGTGGCGGTGCGGGTGTCCCCGCAGCACACCCTGGCGCTGGCCCCGGTCATCCTCGACTCCGGGGTGGACCTGCTGGTCATCCAGGGCACCCTGGTGTCGGCGGAGCACGTCTCCACGGTGGACGAGCCGCTGAACCTCAAGGAGTTCATCGCCGACCTGGACCTGCCGGTCATCGTCGGCGGCTGCACCAACTACCAGACGGCGCTGCACCTGATGCGCACCGGTGCGGCGGGCGTCATCGTCGGCATCGGCGCGGACCACCTGACCACCACGGACACCGTGCTCGGCATCCGGGTGCCGATGGCCAGCGCGATCGCCGACGCGGCCGCGGCCCGCCGCGACTACCTGGACGAGACCGGCGGCCGGTACGTGCACCTGATCGCCGACGGCGACCTGCACACCTCCGGCGACATCGCCAAGGCGCTGGGCTGCGGCGCGGACGCGGTCATGCTCGGCGCTCCGCTGTCACTTGCCGAGGACATGCCCGGCAACGGCCTGTGGTGGCACCCGTCGGCCAGCCACCCGAAGCTGCCGCGCGGCTCGATCGGGCTGACCCCGGAGCCGCTGGGCTCGCTGGAGCAGCTGCTCTACGGCCCGGCCACCGACCCCGACGGCCTGCTGAACCTGTTCGGCGGCCTCAAGCGGGCCATGGCCAAGTGCGGCTACCGCGACCTGAAGGAGTTCCAGAAGGTCGGCCTGCTGCTCGACAACTGAGCGCAGAGGAACGTCAGCGAAGCCCCGTCGCGCTGCCTGCGCAGCCCGGCGGGGCTTTGTGCGGTAACGCGCCGGATGGCCCCGAGTGGACGTGCGGCGTAGTCGGCTGCGGTTAGGGTGGGGCTCTAAGGCGGGAGGTCGCATGGTCAGGCGTACGTGGGTCGTGGTGGCGGCGGTGACGGCCGCGCTGCTGGGCGGATGCTCGGGCGCCACCCGGCCCCTGTTCAGCGGTGCGGGCGCGCAGGACTTCCCCGACCCGGTCGCCATGCCCGTCGACCTGGCCGGCGCGGGTGATCCGTACTTCCCCGGCTACGGCAACGGCGGGTACGACGTCTCCGCGTACGACCTGAAGATCAAGTATGACCCGGCGACCGACAAGCTGGCGGGCGTCGCCACGGTGACCGCCACCGCCACCACCGACCTGTCGAAGTTCCACTTCGACCTGCACGGCCTGGTCGTCGACAAGATCACTGTCGAAGGCGTGGCGGCCGCCTCGACCCGGCAGGGCGACGAGCTGATCATCACCCCGGCCGTCCCGCTCGCGTCCGGCAAGCAGTTCGTCACCGTGGTCACCTACGGCGGCGTGCCCAAGGCGATCACCGCCCCCGACCTGGGCATCACCGGCTTCCTCACCACCGCCGACGGGGCGTTCACGCTCGGCGAGCCCGAGTCGGCGACCACCTGGTTCCCGGTCAACGACCACCCCAGGGACAAGGCGCTGTACGCCATCGAGCTGACCGTGCCCGGTGACCTCGACGCCATCAGCAACGGCCTGCTCGACGGCAAGTCCACCGCGAACGGCTGGACCAGCTGGCGCTGGCGCGTCACCTCGCCGATGGCCCCCTACCTGGCCACCTTCGTGATCGGCGACTACCGCACGGTCGAGGGCGTGCACAAGGGAAAGCCGGTGCTGACCGCGGTCGCCGAGTCGCTGCCCAAGGGCAACATCGACGAGGCCATGGCGCAGACCACCGACATCACCGACTTCCTGGAGCAGTACTTCGGGCCGTACCCCTTCGACGCCTACGGCGGCATCGTCATCGATGATGAGCGGGTGCGCTATGCGCTGGAGACGCAGACCCGGCCGGTCTACTCCAACGCCTTCTGGAGCCGCGGGCAGAACACCGTCGTGGTCGCCCACGAGCTGGCCCACCAGTGGTTCGGCGACAGCGTCTCGGTGGACCGCTGGGAGCACATCTGGCTCAACGAGGGCTTCGCCACGTACGCCCAGTGGATGTGGGGCGAGAAGATCGGCGTCTCCACCATCCAGGAGGAGTTCGACTCCCGCTACGACGACCCCGGCAGCCGGATCTGGGACATCGCGCCCGGCTCGCCCGGCGCCGACAACATCTTCTCCGGCAGTGTCTACGACCGCGGCGGGATGACCCTGCACGCGCTGCGCAAGCTCGTCGGCGACGACAAGTTCTTCGAGATCCTGAAGACCTGGGCCGCCGAGCAGCGCGACGGCAACGCCAACACCGCCGAGTTCATCACCCTCGCCGAGCGCATAAGCGGCCAGAACCTCACCGACTTCTTCCAGAAGTGGCTCTTCGAAACCGGCCGCCCCGCCCAGTGACACCCCGCCGTTTCACCGTCGCGCCGCGACAAGATCGCTGTTTCGTGTCAAAACCTCAGGTCTGACCCCAGGTTCCGACACGAAACAGCGATCATGCGTGGAAGCGGCGCGGCGGACGGGTCTTCCGGTTAGTTAACTGGCCGGTAATAATCTCGGCATGCGGTACGACGTGGTGGTGATCGGTTCCGGGTTCGGTGGGAGTGTGGCGGCGCTGCGGCTGGCCGAGAAGGGTTACTCGGTGGCCGTGCTGGAGGCGGGGCGGCGCTTCGCGGACGCCGACTTCCCGAAGACGAGCTGGCGGCTGCGGCGGTTCCTGTGGGCACCGGCGCTGGGCTGCTACGGCATCCAGCGCATCACCCTGCTGAGGCCGGACAAGGGCCACGACGGCGCTGGCGTGCTGGTGCTGTCCGGCGCGGGCGTCGGCGGCGGCTCGCTGGTGTACGCCAACACGCTGTACCGCCCGCTGGACGCGTTCTACAACGACCCGCAGTGGCGTGACATCACCGACTGGAAGACCGAACTGGCCCCGCACTACGACACCGCGGAGCGGATGCTCGGCGTGACCGTCTATGACCGCACCACGCCTGCCGACGAGGCGATGCGCAAGGTCGCGGAGCGGATGGGCGTCGGCGACACGTTCCATCCCACCCCCGTCGGGGTCTTCCTCGGTATGCCGGGCCAGTCCGTGCCGGACCCGTACTTCGACGGCAAGGGCCCGGAGCGCGCGGGCTGCCTGCACTGCGGCGAGTGCATGACCGGCTGCCGCCACAACGCGAAGAACACCCTGGTCAAGAACTACCTGTGGCTGGCCGAGCAGGCCGGGGCGCAGATCTTCCCGATGTCGACGGTCACCGCCGTGAAGCCGGTCGACGGCGGCGGCTACCGGGTCGAGCTGGCTCGAACCGGGACGCGGTTCGGGCGCAGGCGGCGGGCGGCCGGCGGCGGGGTGATCGAGGCCGGGCAGGTGGTGTTCGCGGCGGGCGCGCTGGGCACGCAGCGGCTGCTGCACGGCATGAAGGCCGCAGGCGTCCTGCCGGGGCTGTCGGACCGGCTGGGGGCGCTGACCCGGACCAACTCCGAGTCGCTGGTCGGCGCGACGGTGCTGCCGGGGCAGGCCCGCAAGCAGGGGCTCAAGTACACCGAGGGCGTGGCGATCACGAGTTCGTTCCACCCGGACGAGCGGACCCACATCGAGCCGGTGCGCTACGGCAAGGGCTCGAACTCGATGGGCCTGCTGCAGTCGGCGCTGACCGACGGCGGGCCGGGTCGCGGGCGGCGCTGGGCTGCGGCGATGTTCCGGTGGCCGTTCGCTTACCTGCGGGCCATGTCGGTGCGCGACTGGTCCAACCGCACCATCATCGCGCTGGTCATGCAGTCGGCGGACAACTCGCTGACGGTGCGGCTGCGGCGCGGCGGGCTGCGCTCGACGCAGGGCCACGGCGCGCCGAACCCGACCTGGATCCCGGCGGGCAACGAGGCGGTGCGCCTGCTGGCCGAGGAGATCGGCGGGCTGCCGGGCGGGGCGCTGCCGGAGGTGCTCGACATCCCGCTGACCGCGCACATCCTCGGCGGGGCCGTCATCGGGGCGGACGCCGAATATGGCGTCGTGGACCCGTACCAGCGCGTCTTCGGGCATCCGGGGCTGCACGTCGCCGACGGGGCGGCGGTCGCCGCGAACCTGGGCGTGAACCCGTCGCTGACCATCACCGCGCAGGCCGAGCGGGCCTTCGCGGCGTGGCCGGTGAAGGGGGAGCCGGATCGACGGCCGCCGCTGGGCGAGCCGTACCGGAAAATCACCTGAGCGTGACCTGAACGCGATGCGGGCACCGCACCCTGACCGGGTGGACGAGACCGTGCGCACGGCCCGGGGCGGGCGCGCCGACGTGGTGTACGTGCTGCTGCTGGTGCAGGTCGGCGCGGGGCTGCTGGCGATGCTGGGCGAGCTGCTGTTCATGGGCGGCAACCCGCTCTACGCGCTCGCGCCGGTGACGAAGGCGGCGGTGACGCTGGTGTTCGCGGCGCTGGTGGTACGCGGACGGCGTGGCGCGCTGATCGCCGTGGTGGCACTGCAGCTGCTGACGCTGACCGGGTTCGCGCTGAGCGTAGTCGCCGGGGCACTGCCGCAACTGGACTTCACGCCGACGCTGACGGGGCTGCTCACCGGGCTGGTGCTACCGGTCGCGGTGACCGTGACCTGCGTACGCCTGCTGATCGAGCCCGAACCGGAACCGGCCGCACCGGCCCTGCCGCCCGTGGGGGTGGTCCGGTGAACGCCGTCGAGTCGCTGCTCACCGGGATCGCACCGGAGCACACCGCGGCGCTGACCGCCGGCATCGTGGCGTGCCTGTTCCTGCCGTTCCTGCGGGGCGGCCCGGTCGCGCCGGTGTCGCGCTGGGCGTTCGTGCTGCTGGGCGCGGCGGGAGCGGTGCACCTGGCGCTGCCGCTGGGCCACCGGGACAGCGCGCTGCTGACCACGGGCTTCCTCGGCAGCGGCCTGGTCTACGGGCTGCTGGCCTGGCTGGCCTTCACCGGCCGCCGCGGCTGGCGGACCGGGACGGTGCTGCTCGTGCCGCTGAACCTGCTCGGCTACGTGATCGTCCTGCTGCGTGGCGGTGAGGAGGCCGACCAGGTCGGCATCGCCGCGGCGCTGGTCGAGCTGGTCGCGTTCGGGCTGGCCGCGGTGCCCGTCCGTGCCCCGGCCCGGCCGCGCCGCCTGCTGCGGGCGCTGGGCTCGACGTCGACCGTGGCGGGGGTGCTGCTGACCGGCCTGGTGATCTGGCTGTCCACGCTCCAGGCGCACCAGTCGGCCGGGTCGGCGGCGAGCACCGAGCAGGCCCCGGCGGTCGGGCACAGCCACGCGGGCGGCCACGAGCACCTGGCCCGCGCCCAGGCCGGGGTCATCATGCGGCCGCTGTCCGGGGACCACCATCCGACCTCCGCGCAGGCCACGGCCGCCACCCGCCTGGCGTCGGCGACCAGGGAGTCGATGCGCAGGTTCGCCCGTCTCGGCGACGCGCTGGCCGCCGGATACCAGCTGCCGATCACCGGCCGGACCGGAACGGACGTGCACCTGGAACACCCGGACTTCAAGGCCGACGGCGCGGTGCTCGACCCGGCCCGCCCGGAGATGCTCGTCTTCGCGATCGAGGACGGCCGGGCGAGCCTGCTCGGGGTGGTCTTCGTGATGGAACGCGCGGGCGCGCCGGGGCCGGATCCGGGCGGCCCGGTGACCCGCTGGCACGCGCACAACCTGTGCCTGTCCGTCGCGCCGCCGGGCATCGGCGTGGTCACCCCGTACGGCGGCTGCCCGGCGCTGTCGGTCGCGGTCACCGTGCCCGAGATGATGCACGTCTGGACGTCGGATCCGCCCGGTGGCGCGTTCGCCGAGGGCGTGGAGCAGGTTTGGGCGCGGGACTACCTCCACAGGACCGGTCTGCCCACATAAGGTGATCGCCATGGGGAGGATCTTCACCGCTCGTTTGACGACGGTCGCCGTCCTGGCGCTGGCCCTGGCCGGGTGCGGCACGCCCGAGCAGCCGGAGTTCCAGCAGGCCGCGTCGCCGCAGCCGCTGGTGTCGGCGGAGCCGTCGGCTGCCGAGCCGTCGCCGTCGCCGTCGAAGGCGCCGTCGCCGAAGCCGACGAAGAACGCCCCCGTGCTGGAGCGCGGCGAGGGCACGTTCAGCACCGCCGCGGGCAGCTCGCCGGTGGTCGGCGACGCCGGCACCCTGCGCCGGTACCAGGTGCAGGTGGAGGAGGGCATCACCGCGTTCGACCCGGACGGGTTCGCGGCGGTGGTGGATGAGGTGCTGGCCGACGAGCACAGCTGGATCGCCTCGAAGAAGTGGCGCTTCCAGCGGGTCGCCGCGGGCGCGAGCGCGAACTTCCGCATCATGCTGTCCACCCCCGGCACCACCGACCGGCTCTGTGCCAAGGCGGGGCTGCAGACCAACGGCATCTTCTCCTGCCGGTACGGCGACAACGTGGTGATCAACCTGCGGCGCTGGACCAGCGGCGCGGACGGGTTCACCGACATGGACGTGTACCGGCACATGGTCATCAACCATGAGGTGGGGCACTTCCTCGGCAAGGGACACGTCAACTGCCCCGGCAAGGGCAGGCTCGCGCCGGTGATGCAGCAGCAGACCAAGTCGCTGCAGGGCTGCAAGCCCAACCCGTACCCGTACCCGGACGGGGTCCACTACGTGGGGTGACCTGCGTCGCACCCTAAGATTGACGTCATGACGACGCCTCGCCCCGTCCTGGTGGTTGACTACGGTGCCCAGTACGCCCAGCTCATCGCCCGTCGGGTGCGGGAGGCTCGGGTCTACTCCGAGATCGTGCCGCACTCCATGCCGGTCGAGGAGATGATGCGGAAGAACCCGGCCGCGATCATCCTGTCCGGCGGCCCGTCCAGCGTGTACGAGCAGGGCGCCCCGCAGGTCGACGCGGGCCTGTTCGAGCAGGGTGTGCCGGTGTTCGGCATCTGCTACGGCTTCCAGGCGATGGCCGCGGCGCTGGGCGGCACGGTCAGCCACACCGGCCTGCGCGAGTTCGGCGGCACCGTGGTCGAGGCGCAGCCCGAGGCGGGCGTGCTGTTCGCCGGGCTGCCCGCGCAGCAGGACGTGTGGATGAGCCACGGCGACTGCGTGAGCGCCGCCCCGGCCGGGTTCACCGTCACGGCGGCCTCGCCGGGCGCGCCGGTGGCCGCGTTCGAGGACGTCAGCCGCGGCTTCGCCGGGGTGCAGTTCCACCCCGAGGTGGCGCACACCCCGTACGGCCAGCGCCTGCTGGAGAAGTTCCTGCACGAGGTGGCCGGCATCGAGCCGGTCTGGACCATGGGCAACGTCATCGACGACCAGGTGGCCGCGATCCGCGCCCAGGTCGGCGACGCCGAGGTGATCTGCGGCCTGTCCGGCGGCGTCGACTCGGCGGTGGCCGCGGCGCTGGTGCACAAGGCCGTCGGCGACCAGCTGACCTGCGTGTTCGTCGACCACGGCCTGCTGCGCGCGGGCGAGGCGGAGCAGGTGGAGCGCGACTACGTCGCCGCGACCGGTATCAAGCTCAAGGTGGTCGACGCGACCGAGCGCTTCCTGGGTGCGCTGGCCGGGGTGACCGACCCGGAGGCCAAGCGCAAGATCATCGGTCGGGAGTTCATCCGGGTCTTCGAGGCGGCGGCCCGCGAGATCGCCACCGCCGGCGACGTGCGCTTCCTGGTCCAGGGCACGCTCTACCCCGACGTGGTCGAGTCCGGCGGCGGCACCGGCACCGCCAACATCAAGAGCCACCACAACGTGGGCGGCCTGCCCGACGACCTCAAGTTCGACCTGGTCGAGCCGCTGCGCATGCTGTTCAAGGACGAGGTGCGGGCGCTGGGGGCGACCCTGGGCCTGCCCGAGGAGATGGTCTGGCGGCACCCGTTCCCGGGTCCGGGCCTGGCCATCCGCATCATCGGCGAGGTCAACCAGCACAACCTCGACATCCTGCGGGCGGCCGACCTGATCGCCCGCCAGGAGCTCACCGCGTCGGGGCTGGACCGCGACGTGTGGCAGTTCCCGGTGGTGCTGCTGGCCGACGTGCGCTCGGTCGGCGTGCAGGGCGACGGCCGCACCTACGGCCACCCGGTGGTGCTGCGCCCGGTCTCCAGCGAGGACGCGATGACCGCCGACTGGTCGCGCCTGCCGTACGACCTCATCGCCCGGATCTCGACCCGGATCACCAACGAGGTGCGGGAGATCAACCGGGTGACGCTGGACGTGACGAGCAAGCCCCCGGGCACCATCGAATGGGAGTGAATCCCGCTATCTGCTGATCGAGGCCTCACCCTTACCGGGTGGGGCCTTTGATCACTTCTGGGGTAGGCCGAACGGCCGGTGCAAACCAGCGCATAGCGGTGGAAACATGATCGTAAAATCGGACATCTTGTCGTGATCTTCTCGCCGGGGGAGAATGGTTTCTCGTGACCACCGCGCTGGAGCCGTTGCGGCGGATCGCCGCCTACGCCGTCATCACCAACGAGGCCGACCAGGTCCTTCTGGTCCGGGCCTCCATGCAGTCCGGTACGCCGGGCGTGTGGTCCCTGCCTGGCGGGGCAGTGGACCACGGCGAGCATCCCAATGACACCGTCGTCAGGGAGACCGCCGCAGAGACCGGGTTGAGCGTGGCCGTGACCGGGCTGCGCGACGTCCTGGCCGACATGCGGGCGCTGCCGCACCGCGGCGTCACCATCCACACCGACCGCGTGATCTACGCGGCCCGGGTTCGCGGCGGCGCGTTGCGGGAGCGCGTCGACCAGCCCACCGACCTGGTGCGCTGGCTCAGCCCCGAGGAGGCGGCCCTGCTGCCGCTGCGGCCGTTCACGGCGGGCGCGCTGGGCGTCACCGAGGCGGCGATCGACCTGCTGCCCGACGAGGTGCCGGACTTCCCGTCCTTCTTCGCGGCGCCGGGGCCGGACGGGCTGCACCGCGCGCAGCGCTTCGCGGCGTACGCCGTGGTCACCGACCGGCTGCAGCGGGTGCTGCTGACCCGGATCGCGGCCAACTACCCGGGCGCCGGCAAGTGGCACCTGCCCGGCGGCGGCACCGACTACGGCGAGCAGCCCGGGGTCGCCCTGATCCGGGAGCTGGTCGAGGAGACGGGCCAGCGCGGCCGGCTCGGCGAGCTGCTCGGGGTGGCCAGCCACCGCGACGCGGCGTCGCTGGGCCCGGAGGGCTACCCCATCGACTGGCACGGCGTGCGGGCCTTCTACCGGGTCCGCGTCGACCGGGCCACCAAACCCAAGGTGTACGACGTCGGCGGCTCGACCGCCGAGGCCCGCTGGGTCACCAAGGACGAGCTGGGCGAACTCGGCCCGGAGGACGTCACCGAGGTCACCTTCGAGGCGCTGAAGGCGGCCTCGCTGGATCACCAGGCGGGCTGACCGGCCGTGTCGTGGGCGCCCGATAGCCTGTCGTGGTGAGCGAGCGCAGCGAGCGAATCATGACGCTTGGTCATGCCGCCGGCTTGCGTCAGCGAGGAGACGGCATGGAGAAGCGGCGGCGTATCGGGGCCTACGGCATAGCGCATGACGAGCAGGGCCGGCTGCTGCTGGTCCGCTCGTCGGCCAGGTCCAACTTCCCGGGCGTGTGGTTCCTGCCCGGGGGCGGCCTGGAGCACGGCGAGGACCCGGCGGCGGCCGTGGTCCGCGAGTTCCGCGAGGAGACCGGGCTGACCGCCCGCATCGCGGGCCTGCGCGAGGTGACATCCGACCTCGTCGAGTTCCCGTGGCGCGGGGTGCTGCTGCACCACGACCGGATCATCTACGACATGACGGTCACCGGCGGCGACCTGACCGTGGAAACCGACGGCACCTCCGACCTGCCCGCGTGGATCGAGCCGTCGCGGCTGGGTTCGCTGGACCTCATTCCCTTCGCCTCCCGCACGCTCGGGCTGGAGACCGCGGGCCCCGCCGCGGGGCAGCGGCCCGCCCGGCCCGACGAGTCGGGGGAGACGGGCCCGGACGGCCGCGACCTCGCCGGCGCGCGCAAGGTGGCCCGCTTCGGGGCGTACGGCGTGGTCACCGACCCGGCCGGCCGGGTGCTGCTGTCGCTGATCGCGGAGAACTATCCGGGCGCGGGCAAGTGGCACCTGCCCGGCGGCGGCACCGACTTCGGCGAGACCCCGCCGGTCGGCCTGGTCCGCGAGGTGTTCGAGGAGTCGGGGCAGGTCGGCGAGGTGACCGAGCTGCTGCGGGTGAACTCGACACACAATCCCGCCGCGATGGGCCCCGAGGGCGAGCCCTACGACTGGTATGTCGTGCGCGCCGTGTACCGGGTGGAGGTGCCGGAGCCCACAGTGCCGTCGGTCACCGAGGCGGTCGGCGGGTCCACCGCGCAGGCCCGCTGGTTCACCCACGCTGAGCTGGCCGGTATTCCGCTCACGGAGTCGGCTCACCGAGAATTGCGACATATTTCCTGATTGCCGCTGTCGGGTAGACTCGGACGCTGACAAGACGAACAGCCCCCGGAGCGCTCATGCCCTCCGATGGGCGGATTGCCCCCGTCAGCAGGGACGGCGCATGAAGATCGCGCCGGGTATCGCCAAGGCACACGCACGTGTGCGATGGTGTAGGCCGCAAAAGCCGGTCGGTCCGCTGAGGCGGCGGAAAGGAACCGAAACCGGTATGGAGGGACGACACGTGCCGAGAGCCTTATGGCGTCGGCGTCGCTTGACGGACAGCCCGCGCCCTGCGGGCCGCCAGTGGACCGGCCGCTTGCGTGCCGGTGGCTCCTTCGCCCGGCAGATGCTGCTGGTGCCGGTGGGCCGCCTGCGCAAGGCTGATCACTCCGTTGCGACGAGCACCGCGCTGCCTGGCCTTGACCCGGTCGAACTGCGTGCCATCGAGCAGGCCGCCACGGCCGAGACGGTGGAGCAGCCGACCCCGACGACGATCCCGCTGCTGCCGGGCGAGCGCACGCTCGACCGCCGCATCAAGTTCGCACTGGTACAGGCTTGCACGCTGAGCAGCCTGCTGCTCGGTATGACCGCCATCTTCCTCGCGGTCACCCAGCAGAACCCCATGTACGGCGCACTGTGCCTGCTCGCCTGCATCACCTTCGACGGCCTCGACGGCGCGCTGGCCCGCAAGTTCGGTGTGGCCAGCCCCTTCGGCGTGCAGATGGACTCGCTGGGCGACATGACGTCGTTCGGCGTCGCCGCCCCCGTCGTCGTGTTCGCCACGCTCAAGGACGCCGTGCCGACGCCCGTGCTGATCGTGGCCTGCGCCATGGTCGCCTGCTGCGCGGCCGTCCGGCTGGCCCGGTTCAACGTCTCGCCGAAGGACGGCCGCTTCTTCTGCGGCGTGCCGACCACCATGGCGGCGACGGTGCTGGCGGTGACCGTGCTGCTGAAGACCACGATGGGCAGCGAGCTGCCGGCCGGGGCGATGGTGTTCGGGGTGGTGCTGCTGGCCATCGCGATGGTCTCCAGCTTCCCGTACGCGAAGCTCGCGAAGGTGGTCAAGCTGCCGCCGACGCTGTTCCTGCTGCCGCTGGTCGGCCTGGTCTGGAACACGCAGGTCACGTTCGGCCTGCTGGTGCTGGTGTACCTGATGAGCGGCCCGGTCATCTGGGCCCGCCAGCGCAGGACCGCCGCCCGCATCGCCTGACGCACAAGACCTACCGAGCGCCGCTCCGGTCCACTGGACCGGGGCGGCGCTTCTTGCGCTCGCTCCGTGCCCCGGCCGCTCCGCAGCCGCCGCACACCGCTTCGCGGCCCGTTCAAGATAGACGTTGGCCTATCTGGATGAGTTCGATCGCGGTTTTCTCATCCAGATAGGCCAACGTCTATGCGAAAACGGACCGGGGCCGCGCCGCGTGGTGCGGCAGGGCCCCGGTCCGGGGGAGTGCGGGAGGGTCAGCGCAGGCGGGCGATGACCGTGGAGCCGCCCGAGACGCGGTCGCCGGGGGCGACCAGGGCCTCGGCCTTGTCGGCGGGCAGGTAGACGTCGGTGCGGGAGCCGAAGCGGATCAGGCCGAACCGCTCGCCCTTGGCCAGCAGCGCGCCGATCGGGGCCCGCTGCACGATGCGGCGAGCGATCAGGCCGGTGCGCTGGGCCACCACGACCCGGTTGCGGTCCGGCGTCTCCAGCACGGTGTACGCGGCCACGTTGTGCTCCGCCTCCGGCTTCATCGCGTTGGCGTACCCGCCGTCCTCGACGAAGTAGTCGACGACCTTGCCGGCCACCGGGGCCCGGTTGACGTGCACGTCGAGCACGGACAGGAACACCGCGATGCGCAGGAACTCCTCGTCGGCGAAGCGCTCGTCGTAGATGTGCTCCACGCTGAGGACCCGGCCGTCGGCCGAGGCGACGACAGCGCTCGGGTCGGCGGGGATCTCGCGCTCGGGGTCGCGGAAGAAGGCGGCCACGGGGGCGGCGAGCAGCGCGGGCAGCACCCACGCCTTCGACTTCGGGCGGGTGGCCTTGAGGAACGCGGCCGCGCCCAGCGCGATGCCGGCCGCCGCGACGCCGTTGGAGTCGATGTTCATGGTGCCGAACAGCGGCACGCTGGACGGGCGGAAGGCCGGGCTGAGTTTGCCGGCCACGCTCGGGTCGACGTCGGTGAAGCGCAGGCGGTGCACGCGTACCGGCGGGGTGTTGCGCAGCACCAGGTCGGAGCCGACGCCCTGGCGGGCGGCGATGCGGTCGAGTTCGTCGGTCGCCCCGCCGGACAGGCCGGGCAGCGCCACCGCGGCGATGATCAGCAGACCGCCCTCGGCGACGTACTTGCTCAGCTGCTCGACGGTGTTGCGCGCCTCCTCGCCGGAGCCGACCACCGGCTCGGCGACGATGACCAGGTCGGCGGCCTCGGCCGCGGGCAGGTCGTCGACGACCTTGACCCGCTCGGCCAGGAAGCTGCCCAGGGTGGCCAGGTGGCCCGCGACGCTCGCGTCGGCGGCGACCACGGTGAGCTTGTCACCGGGCAGCAGCGCGTCCAGCGCCTCGGCCAGCACCAGCGAGTCCGCCGACGCGCCGACCAGCAGGGCGGTCTTGGGGCCCGCGTGGCGGGCCAGCTCGGTGGTCAGGGTGCGGGCGGCGCGGTCGCCGATCCGGATCTGGCCGAGGGGACCCAGCGCGGGGGCGCCGGGTCGATCGGTCGGGTGCTGGCTCATTCCTTCTCCTCAGTGCGCTCGTCGGCGGCGTGACCGGGCGTAGTGGCTGGCTCGCTGCGCTCGCTCACGCCTGCTGCTCGCTGCGCTCGTCGGCAGCCTGACCGAGCGGGTCTTGCTCGCGCACGGTGGCTGCTCCTCGTCGTCGTCGGCCGGTGTCTCACCGGTCAGCATAGAGCGCCCCCCACCGCGGGCTCGCGCGGTGAGGGGCGCTTGGTGGAGACGGGCGCTCAGCCGGCGCGCTCAGGCTCCGGCTCGGCGGCGGCCCCGACCGGCTCCGGCTCCGGCTCCGGTGTCGGCTCGACGGCGGCGGGCCGCCGGGGCGACAGCGCCCCGAGCACGGCCAGCACGCCCAGGATGATCAGGCCGCCGGCGATGAACCAGCCCAGCGAGGGCAGCGCCACGTCGGTCACCTGGTCGACCAGGAAGGCGCCTGCCACGAGCAGGAAGATGAGGCCGAAGAACAGTGAAACCGAATCGGTGCGGTGGTTCTTCACCGGACCACCTCCGCGTGACCGAGGTTGACGTCGAGTACGAGGTGCAGCTTGCCGGGGCCTGGCTTGCCGTCGTCGCCGAGGCTGGTCTGGGTGTCGCGCTGCCCGGCCCCGCTGATGCTGCGGCCGAAGACGTCGGCGTCGGCGAGGTTGACCTTGGTGACGACGGTGACGTCGGTGTCCGGCGGCAGGATGACCCTCAGGTCGCCGCCGGTGATCTGCGCGGTCACCTGCACGTCCTTGCCGGTCAGGTCGAGCCCGCTCAGGTCGAGGGTGGCCTCGCCGAAGCGGTGCTCGTACCGGTCGTGCAGCTCTTCCATGGTGGTGGGCATCCAGGTCACGCTGCCGGCCTGGGTGCGCTCGCGGCTCCAGTCGCCGGTCGCGGCGACCATCGGCAGCGCCAGGGCGAGCACGATGCCGATCAGGATGTAGCCGCGGGCCCGGCCGAACCAGGCGCCGATGACCAGCCCGAAGCCCACCACACCCAGCGCGGCGGCGACGTAGAGGCTGCCCGGAACCGAGCGGCCGGTCATGTCGATCATGGCCAGGCCGCCGAGTGCGACCATGGCGAGCCCGAAGATCAGCCGGCCGAGCCGGGACGGCTCGCGCTTGATCTTGAGCGGCTTGGGCGGGAGCGGCGGGGGCGGCGGCGCGGCCGGGGCGTACGGCCCGTGCGGGGCGAACGGGGCCCGGTAACCGGCGGGGTCCACCGGCGGCACGGGCACCGTCACCGCGCTGGGCATCGGGGCGGCGGCCGGCACGGTGACCGGTGCCGCCGCGTAGTCGGGGGGCAGGTAGGTCGCGCCGGGGCGGCTGCGCGGCGGCTGGCCGCCGACCGTGTTGCGGCTCACCACGAGCGCGGCGATGACCAGCCCGATCGCGGCGATGACGGCGACCTCGAAACTGTTGGTCACCGCACCGATCATGATCACCGTGAGTACGCCGATCACCAGCGTCAGCGTGGACGAGGTGCCCGAGTAGCCGCGGCCGAACAGCGCCTCGACCGGCGAGGAGCTGTCGCCCTCGGCCGGGGTGAGCAGCCAGGCCGCCAGGTAGATGACGATGCCCACGCCGAACACGGACAGCACGCCGATCAGCACCCGCCACAGCAGCGGATCGGTCTTGGTGGCGCGGCCCAGTGCGCCGCACACGCCGGCCAGGTAGCGGCCGTGGCGCGGCCGGATCAGGCCGTACGGCGCCGCCCAGGAGACGTACGGGGAGGAGGGCTCGCCCTGGGGTGGGGGTGGCGCCTGTGCCGCGGGCGGAGCCTCCGCGGAGGGCACCGCGCCGGGGGGCGCCGGGGTCTCGTCGGTCATATGACGATAGTCGCGCTGAGCTGGCCTGACCTGCCTCAGGCGGCGACCCTGAGCGGACCCTGAGAATGTCGGGTGGCCCATCTCCGGGGCTCACCCGTGGGCGATGGCGTCCACCTCGTGAAACCATCGACCCTGTGCAGCCCTCCGTGCCCGAGTACCCCCGCCTGACCCGCTCCCGCTCCGACCGCCTGGTCGCCGGGGTGGCCGGGGGCATCGCCGCGAACGTACGGCTGTCACCCACCCTGATCCGGATCGCCTTCGTGCTGCTGCTGCCGATCAACGGCCTGGGCGCGCTGCTGTATGCCGCCTTCTGGGCCGTGCTGCCCGCCGGGCCGGGGGAGACCCGTCCCCGCTCGCTGCTGCGGCTGGCCCCGTTCGTGCTGGCCGGGCTGGCGCTGATGACGGTGAGCACCCTGATCAACCGCAACGGCGGGATCGGGATGACCGTCGGCTGGCTGGTCGCCCTGGTCGCGGTCGGCGCGGGCATCATCTGGCACCAGAGCGACCCGGACCGCCGCCAGCGCTGGTCCGACGAGTCGCCGTCGGCGCCCTGGCTGGCCGCGCTCTCCGACGGCGACCGCCGGATCTACCTGCTGCGCTTCCTGGCCGGCGGGGTGCTGGTCGCGGTCGGCATCCTCGGGCTGGTCTTCCTCTACTCCCCGGTCGCCAACGTCTCCTGGGCCGACATGTGGCGGGCGATCGCGTTCGCGCTGGTCGCGCTCGCGGGCGTCGGCCTGGTGGCGGCACCGGTGCTGTGGCGCACGCTGACCGCGCTGCGCGCCGAGCGGGAGGGCCGCATCCGCGAGCAGGAGCGGGCGGAGCTCGCCGCGATGGTGCACGACCAGGTGCTGCACACGCTGGCGCTGATCCAGCGCAACGCCGCCGACCCGGCCGCCGTGCAGCGCATCGCCCGCGGCCAGGAGCGCAGCCTGCGGAACTGGCTCTACCAGCCCACCGGGTCGCCGACCGAGCACTTCGCCGCGGCGCTCCAGCAGGCCGCCGCCGAGGTCGAGGACACCTACGGCATCGCCGTGGAGGCGGTGGTGGTCGGTGACCGCCTGGTGGACGACAAGGTCTCGGCGATCGTGGCCGCGGCGCGTGAGGCACTGGTCAACGCGGCCCGCCACGCCAAGGTCAAGACCGTGTCGTTGTACGCCGAGGCGGAGCCGACCATGCTGAGCGTGTTCGTCCGCGACCGCGGCGTCGGGTTCGACCTCAACGGCGTCGAGGAGCGGCGGCACGGCGTCCGTGGTTCGATCATCGGGCGCATGTCGCGGCACGGCGGCCACGCGGAGATCCGCAGCGAGGTCGGCGAGGGCACCGAGGTCAGGCTGACCATGACGGTCGCCTCGCCGAAGGAGCCCAAGGAGACGCCGGCATGAGCGGGCGACAGCGGGCACGGCAGGGCAGCGGGCGACGAGCCATGAACGAGCGTAGCGAGGAGCGGGCATGAGCGAGAGCGTCAGCGGGCAGCGGTTGCGGGTGTTCCTGGTCGACGACCACGGGATGTTCCGGGCGGGTGTGCGGGCCGAGCTGGGGGCGCACGTCGACGTGGTCGGCGAGGCGGCGACGGTGGCCCAGGCCGTGTCGATGATCGGTTCGGTGGTGCCGGACGTGGTGCTGCTGGACGTGCACATGCCCGACGGCGGGGGCCGGGCGGTGCTCGACGCGGTGCGCAAGACCCAGCCGCAGGTGCGCTTCCTGGCGCTGTCGGTCTCCGACGCGGCCGAGGACGTGATCGGCCTGATCCGGGCGGGGGCTCGCGGCTACGTCACCAAGACGATCTCCCCGGACGACCTGGTGGACGCGATCCGGCGGGTGGCCGACGGGGACGCGGTCTTCTCGCCCCGGCTGGCCGGCTTCGTGCTGGACGCCTTCGCCGCGCGCCCGGACGCGCCGGTGGCCGACCCGGAGCTGGACCAGCTGACCAACCGGGAGCGCGAGGTGCTGCGGCTGCTGGCGCGGGGGTACGCGTACAAGGAGATCGCCAAGGAGCTGTTCATCTCCATCAAGACGGTGGAGACCCACGTCTCCAATGTGCTCCGAAAGCTACAGATGTCCAACCGGTACGAATTGTCGCGTTGGGCCGCAGATCGACGCCTCGTGTAACTCTCGGTATCGCCCACAGGCTGGGATGCCAGTTACCATCTTGTTTCGTTCCTCGATCAACTTCTCCGTCAGGCGGCCTAAATCCGCTGGTCAAAAAGCTACGCGGAGATGTGAAGGATTTCTTGACGGGATATCGGCGTCGTCCCGTCTCGGTAACGGGTTGGTATCAGGCCCTTCCGGCGCGTGCTCACGGGGTGCGAAAGTGTGGCCACCTCACACCCCCTCGTGAGACGCCTGAGGAGGCACACGCATGCGTGGGATTACCCCATGGAAGGTGGCAGTCGGTCTGACCGCTGTCGCCCTGGCCGCCGCTGGTTGCACCAGCACGCCTGAGCCGGAAGCACCCAAGACTGACGGCTCGTTCATCATCAGCTGGGGCGAGCCCCAGAACCCGCTCGTGCCGGCCGGTACCTCGGAGACCCAGGGCGGCGTGGTCATCGACGCGCTCTTCACCGGTCTGACGAACTACGCGGCTGCCGACGCCAAGACCGAGATGGCGAACGCCGAGTCGATCACCTCCGCTGACAGCGGCGCGACCTGGACGGTCAAGCTGAAGTCGGGCTGGAAGTGGCACGACGGCACCCCCGTCACCGCGAAGAACTACGTCGACGCGTGGAACTACGCGGCGTACTCGCCGAACGGCCTGGTCAACGGCACCTTCTTCGCCGACATCAAGGGCTACGACAAGGTCGCGACCGCGGACCCGGACGATGACGGCCCCAAGGAGGCTCCGAAGCCGGCGGCCGACAAGCTCGAGGGCCTCGCGGTCGTCGACGACACCACCTTCACGGTGACCCTGGGCGCTCCGTCCAACCTGTGGCCGATCAAGGTCGGTTACTCGGCGTTCATGCCGCTGCCCGAGGCCTTCTTCAAGGACCCGGCTGCCTTCGGCCAGAAGCCGATCGGCAACGGCCCCTTCAAGCTCGAGTCGTGGACCAAGAACGTCGAGCTGAAGGTCACCCGCTTCGACGACTACCAGGGTGCCGAGAAGCCGAAGGTGAAGGACGTCATCTTCCGCGTCTACACCGACGACGCCGCCGCCTACGAGGACGTCAAGAACGGCACCATCGACTTCCAGCAGCAGGTCCCGCAGGCCAAGCTGGTCGGCGACCTGTACAAGACGGACTTCGGCGCTGCCTCGAGCAACAAGCCGGTCTCGTCGTCGGCCTTCCTCGCGATGCCGACCTGGCTGCCGGGTTACAACGACCCGAAGGTGCGCCAGGCGATCTCGATGGCGATCGACCGCAAGCTGATCGTCGAGAAGATCTTCAACAACACCCGCATCCCGATGAACGGCTGGGTCAACCCGAACATGGCCGGCTTCAAGGACGGCGTGTGCGGCGAGTTCTGCACGTTCGACGCCGCCAAGGCCAAGGCCCTGTTCGACTCGGCGGCCACCAAGCCGGCCGAGATCTCCCTGGCGTACAACGGTGACGGCCCGCACAAGGCGTGGGTCGACGCGGTCTGCAACAGCATCCAGACCTCTCTGGGTGTGCCGTGCGTGGGCAAGCCGTTCCCGACCTTCGGTGAGTTCCGCACCCTGGTCCAGACCCAGAAGATGACGGGCATGTCCCGCGCCGGCTGGCAGGCTGACTACCCGCACATCGAGAACTGGCTGAACCCGCTGGTCAAGACGGGTGCCTCGTCCAACGACGGCAAGTTCTCGGACGCGGCCCTCGACGCCAAGCTGAAGGAGGCCGACGGTACCTCCGACCTCGCGGCCGCCGAGAAGCTGTACCAGGAAGCCGAGGCGATGCTGCCGGCGCTCATGCCGACCATCCCGATGTGGCACTCGTCGCAGCAGTCGGTGTGGTCCGCGAAGCTCGGCACCGTCACCATCAACACCTTCGGCGAGCTCGACCTGGCCACGGTCACGGTCAAGTGAGCTAGGCACCGGATATGAACCGGCGTGCCGTGGCCCGCGAGGGCGCGGCACGCCGGCGGGTCCGACCCCAGGTGACGCGGCGGGTGACCGCCGTGGCATGTGGGGTCGGCCCTATCTCGGCGAGGTTCAGTGAGGAGTAGTCATGGGGCGTTATGCCCTCCGCCGGTTGCTGCAGGCGATCCCTGTGTTCATCGGCACCACCTTTCTCATCTGGTTCCTGGTGTGGGGACTACCAGGTGATCCCTTCGCGGGACGCTGCGGCGAGCGGCAGTGCCCGGAGTCGTACGTCAAGTTCATGACCGACAAGTTCGGCCTGGACGACCCGCTGCCCGTGCAGTACTTCAACTACCTGACCAACCTGCTGCAGGGCGAGTTCGGTCAGACCTTCAACGGCACCGAGATCGGCGACCTGCTCGCGCAGGCCTTCCCCGTCTCGATCAAGCTGGCGCTGGTCGCCGTGGCGGCCGAGGCGCTCATCGGCATCACCGCCGGTGTGCTCACGGGCCTGCGCCGGGGCAGCTTCATCGACAACCTGGTGCTGGTGTCGACCCTGGTCCTGATCGCGATGCCGATCTTCGTGATCGGTCTGGTGGCCCGCTACTCCCTGGGTCTG
Source organism: Catellatospora vulcania (assembly GCF_009720385.1). GTDB lineage: Bacteria > Actinomycetota > Actinomycetes > Mycobacteriales > Micromonosporaceae > Catellatospora > Catellatospora vulcania. The sequence goes on from NZ_WARX01000014.1 coordinate 245,837, forward strand.
GCGTCGGTGTCGCCGGAGGCGCCCTGGGTGGAGCTGATCATCCCGGGTCTCATCCTGGGCAGCGGCTCGCTGGCGTACATCACCCGGTTGACCCGGGTGAACCTGGTGGAGAACCGGCGCGCCGACTACGTGCGGACCGCGGTCGCCAAGGGCCTGGCCCCCAGCCGAGTCACGGGCGTGCACCTGCTGCGCAACTCGATGATCCCGGTCGTCACCTGGCTCGGCCTCGACCTCGGCTCGCTCATGGGCGGCGCCATCGTCACCGAGGGCATCTTCAACATCCGCGGCATCGGCGGTCTGCTGTTCGACTCGATCAACCGCCGGCAGTCCGGTGTGGTGGTGTCGATCGTGGCGATCCTGGTGCTCGTCTACCTCATCGTCAACCTGCTCGTCGACCTTCTGTACGGGGTCTTGGACCCGAGGATCCGCTATGAGTAGCCCGGAAGTGGCCACCCCCACGGCCGAGGCCGCCCCGATGCCGGTGACCCCGGCGGTGGTGGAGCCGGCCCCCCGCAAGGACAAGCCCCGCAGCCTGTGGACGGACGCGTGGTACGAGCTGCGGCGCAAGCCGCTGTTCGTGATCTCGGCGATCCTGATCACGCTCTTCGTGCTGATGGCCGCCGTCCCGCAGCTGTTCACCTCCGCGGACCCGCTGGCGGCCGACCTCAACCGGAGCCTGACCCCGCCGGACTTCGGCGCGTGGTTCCAGTTCGGCAAGCAGGGCCAGTTCGGATTCGACCTGCAGGGCGCGGACATCTACGCCCGGACGATCTACGGCGCCCGCGCCTCGATCCTGGTGGGTCTGTCCGCCGTCATCGGCAACATGCTGCTGGGCGGGTTCTTCGGCATCCTGAGCGGCTACCTGGGCGGCTGGACCGACACCCTGCTGGCACGGTTCGGCGACATCTTCCTCGGTCTGCCGTTCGTGCTGGGCGCACTGGTCATCCTGTCGACCTTCGCGCCGGTGCAGAGCAACCCGAGCGCCTTCCGGATCACCAGCCTGGTGATCCTGACGTTCATCGCGCTTGGCTGGCCGTCGTTCGCCCGCATCATGCGGGCGGCGGTGCTGTCGACCAAGCAGCTGGACTACGTCCACGCCGCGCAGGCACTGGGCGCACGCCCGGGCCGGGTCATCTTCCGGCACGTCCTGCCCAACGCCATCGCGCCGATGGTGGTGGTCGGCACGATCACGCTGGGTGCGTACATCGGCGCGGAGGCGACGCTGTCGTTCCTCGGTGTCGGTCTGCGTCAGCCGGTCGTCTCCTGGGGCATCATGATCGGCGACAGCCGCCAGTACATGGAGGCCGCGCCGTACATGATGGCGTTCCCCGCCGCATTCCTCGCGATCGCGGTGCTCAGCTTCGTCATGCTCGGCGACGCCGTGCGCGACGCACTCGACCCGAAGCTGCGCTAGGAGGCGTCGTGAGTGACATCAAAGTGAAGACGGCGCCGGTGCTGGGCGTCGACGGCCGCTCCGCCGGCCACCTGCTCGAGATCGAGAACCTGCACGTGGAGTTCCGCACCCGGGACGGCGTGGCCAAGGTGATCAACGGCGTGTCGTACCACGTGGACGCCGGTGAGACGTTGGCGGTGCTCGGCGAGTCCGGGTCCGGCAAGAGCGTCACGGCGCAGACCATCATGGGCATCCTCGACACCCCGCCGGGCTTCGTGACGAACGGGTCCATCCGCTTCCGCGGCAAGGACCTGCTCACCATGGGCAAGGACGAGCGTCGGCTGGTCCGCGGCGAGGGCATCGCCATGGTGTTCCAGGACGCGCTCTCGGCGCTGAACCCGGTCTTCACGGTCGGGTTCCAGATCGCCGAGCTGTTCCGCAAGCGGCGGGGCATGAGCCGCGCCGACGGGTACAAGCGCGCCACGGAACTGCTGGACCTGGTCAAGATCCCGGCGGCCAAGACGCGCCTGAAGGACTACCCGCACCAGTTCTCCGGCGGCATGCGCCAGCGCGTCATGATCGCCATGGCGCTGGCGCTGGACCCCGAGGTGCTGATCGCGGACGAGCCCACCACGGCGCTCGACGTGACGGTGCAGGCCCAGATCATGGACCTGCTGGCGGAGATCCGCCGCGACCGGAACATGGGCATGATCCTGATCACCCACGACCTCGGCGTGGTCGCCGACGTCGCGGACCGGATCGCGGTCATGTACGCGGGCCGGATCGTGGAGCAGGCCGACGTGCACGCGCTGTACGGCAAGCCCTGCCACCCGTACACGCTGGCCCTGCTGGACTCGCTGCCGCGCCTGGACCTCAAGGGCCAGGAGCTCAACACCATCAAGGGCCTTCCGCCCAACCTGCTGCGCATTCCGTCGGGCTGCGCCTTCCACCCGCGGTGCCGGATGGCGCGTGACATCTGCTCGACCCAGCGCCCCGCGCTGCTCGAGCTGGGTGGCGTCCGGTCAAGTGCCTGTCACTTCGCAGAGGAGCTGTACGGCCGTGAGTGAAGTGATCCTCGAAGTACGCGACCTGGTCAAGCACTTCCCGATCCGCCAGGGCGTTCTCTTCAAGCGCGTCATCGGGCAGATCAAGGCGGTCGACGGCGTCTCGCTGGACCTGCACAAGGGTGAGACGCTGGGCATCGTCGGCGAGTCCGGCTGCGGCAAGTCGACGCTGGCCAAGCTGCTGATGAACCTCGAGAAGCCGACCTCCGGTGAGGTGCGCTACCAGGGGCGGGACGTGCTGCGGCTCAACCCGGCCGATCAGCGCCGGCTGCGCCGCAACATCCAGCTGGTCATGCAGGACCCGTACACCTCGCTCAACCCGCGGATGACCGTGGGCGACATCGTCGGAGAGCCGTTCGACATCCACCCCGACGTGGCGCCCAAGCGCGACCGGCGGCGCAAGGTGCAGGAACTGCTCGACGTGGTCGGCCTCAACCCCGAGCACATCAACCGGTACCCGCACCAGTTCTCCGGCGGACAGCGCCAGCGCATCGGCATCGCCCGCGCGCTGGCTCTCAAGCCCGAGGTCATCGTCTGCGACGAGCCCGTGTCGGCACTCGACGTGTCGATCCAGGCGCAGGTGATGAACCTGCTGGACCAGCTGCAGAACGAGTTCAACCTGTCGTACATCTTCATCGCCCACGACCTGTCGGTGGTGCGCCACATCGCCGACCGGGTGGGCGTGATGTACCTCGGCAAGATGGTCGAGGTCGGCACGGACGACGACATCTACGTCCGGCCGACGCACCCGTACACGCAGGCTCTGCTGTCCGCGGTGCCGGTGCCGGACCCCACGGTCCGTCAGCACAAGGCGGTCATCCGGCTGGAGGGCGACGTCCCGTCGCCGGCCAACCCGCCGTCGGGCTGCCGCTTCCGTACCCGGTGCTGGAAGGCCCAGGAGATCTGCGCGACGGAGCCGCCGCTGCTGCAGATCCGCCCCACCTCGGGCCACCCGAGCGCGTGCCACTTCGCCCAGGAGAAGGACGTGGTGCACGCGGGGTAGGAGTGTCTCCCGGTGGCGAACGGTCAGGTGGAAATGAGCCTCCGGCCGGACCGCCCGCCACCGGGTCAACATAGAGCAGGGCACCGTCCGCATAGCGGGCGGTGCCCTGTGCATGTGCCCCCAACCACCCGACCCCACCTGCGGCCACCCGCCGCCCCCCACCTGCCGCAACTCTTAAAGAGTCGCGGCTACGGCGGGTCGCGATGGCCGCGTCTCTTTAAGAGTTGCGGCCAGGAGCGGTGCGCGGGTGCGCGGCTGCGCAGGTCAGAGGGGGCCGCGGCCGGCGCGGAGGATGAGCAGGGCGAGCTGGGTGCCGTCGGGGCCGAGCTCGGCGCGGAAGCGGTCCATGATCTCGCGCTCGCGGCTGAGCACCAGGCGGGTGCCGCCGGAGGCGACGCGGGTCTTGCCGACCTGCTGCGAGATCGCGGCACGCTCCTGCCACAGCGCGATGAGGGTGGCGTCGATCTGGTCGATGCGTTCGCGCATCGAGCTGATCTCGGTGGCTGCCTCCGGCGCGGCGGTGCCGGTCTCGTGGGCGATGGCGCTCATGTGGGACTCCTCAGTGGGATTGTCGCTCACCAGTGGCCGGGGCAAGGCGAAAGCCCCGGGCTCTGGGAGCCCGGGGCTTTCGTGAGGTCTGTGTGCTCAGGCGCGACCCACGGCTGCCGGGTTCCCGGAGCCATAGGTAAACGAGCACGCCTGGTTGATCACGTTGCCAAGTATGCCATGCCCACTTCGCGACGCAAGCACTTCGACCATCATGTGAGACCTTGATCTATCCGGGTGGTGGGTCAGCCGAGCTTGGTGATGCGGTTGGCCGGTCCCGGGGTGATCGGACCGGTGGCCAGGTGCGCCACCAGCGCGTCGACGTCGAACCCGGGCGCGTAGACCCGGCCCGTGCCCGCGGTCAGCGCCGTGAAGTTGTCGCCGCCGTTGGCCAGGAAGTCGTTCGTCGTGACCTGGTACGTGGCGGCCGGGTCGATCGGCGTGCCGTTGAGCGTCAGACCGGAGACCCGGCTGCCCAGCGGCAGGGTGGTGTCGTACGAGTACGAGAAGCCCGCCGAGATCTGGAGGATCTTGGTGGTGTTCTGGCCGGCCTGGCCGGCGAACTGCTGCTCCAGCACCGCGTCGAGCTGCGCCCCGGTCAGCGACTGGGTGACCACCAGGTTGTTGAACGGCTGGACGGTGAACGCCTCGCCGTAGGTCACCTGGCCCGCGGCCTCGCCACCGGGCGAGTTCGCGAAGGTGAGCGGCGCCCGGATGCCGCCCGGGTTCATCAGCGCGAGCTGTGCCCCGGCCGAGGCGGTCCAGGCCAGCTGGGCGTCGGCGATGACGTCGCCGAGCGGGCTCTCCCCGCTGGGCGCGACGTCGCGCACGATGTCGGCGGAGATGCTGCCGACGATCCGGTTGGCCAGCGGCGCCACGGCGACGCGGTACTTGTCCGCGATCGTCTTGGCGGCCGGGTCGACCAGCGCGGGGTTGCGCACGAACACGCCCGGGGCGGTGGTCTGCCAGGTGCCGTCGGCGTTGCGGACGCCGTTCTCGACGACGACGTTGCGCGCCTCGACCGAGGTGAAGGTGCGGCTGCGGCGGTCCATGTTCAGCGTGATGTCGGTGACCAGCTGGCCGTTGGTGCCGGCGCTGGTGACGACGACGGGCTTGCCCGACTTGTTGGGCAGCTGGCACGTGTAGAAGCGGTGCGTGTGGCCGGAGACCACGACGCCGATCTCGTCACGCAGGCCGGCCACGATCGGGGAGATCACGCCGGTGAACCCGTCACAGGTGGAGACGTTGCCGGTGGCGCCCTGCTGGCCGCCCTCGTGCAGCAGCAGCACCTGCGCCTTGACGCCGAGCAGGCGGAGCAGGCCGCTCCACAGGTTCGCGGTCTCGACCTCGTCCCGGAAGTCGACCGTGGTGATGCCCGCCGGGTTCACGATGCCCGGGGTGCCCTCCAGCGTCATGCCGATGAAGCCGACCGGCACGCCGTCGATGATCTTCACGTCGACCGGCGGGAGGATCGGCAGCTTGGTGCGCTTGTCGGTGACGTTCGCGGCGAGGTACTGGAACTCCGCGCCGTCGAAGCCGTCGCCGGCGAAGCAGCCCTCGACCGGGTGGCAGCCGCCGTGCTGCATGCGCTTGAGCTCGGTGACGCCCTCGTCGAACTCGTGGTTGCCGACCGAGCTGACGTCCAGGCCGAGCTCGCTGAGCAGCTCGATGGTGGGCTCGTCGTGGAACGCCGCGCTGACCAGCGGGGTGGCGCCGATCATGTCGCCGGCGCCGACGGTGACGACCTCCTGGCCGGCCGCCTCACCCTCGGCGCGCAGCTGCTTGACCCAGTGGGCCAGGTATTCGACACCGCCCGCGGGGGTGCCGAGCACCGCCGCGCCGCTGCCGGTCGGCGGGTCGATCGCGCCGTGGAAGTCGTTGAACGCGAGAAGGTTGCCGTATGCCGCGTGGTCGGCCGATGCCGCCGCGGCCAGGTCGACCGACACGGGCGTGAGGGGTGTCCACGCCGGGGCCGAGGAAGCGCTCGAACCGCTGCTCAGCGGGATCGTCGCGACGACGGCCAGCGCCAGCGCCGGCAGCGCCAGGTGCCGCATTGTGCCTGCCCAGCCCCGAGAACGGGGGTGATTCATGGGGGGCCTCCAGAGTAGGCATCGCGCGGGGGTGCGCGATGATTTATGAAGGCATCCTTGCGTATGCGTTTCTGCCGCGCCACAGCCCATCGGTGACACCTGCACGACCTTCTCGCTACGGGCCGGTTTCGCGCTCAGCGGTGGCGGGCTGGGGCGATGTCGGTGGGGGCGCATAGACTCTCCAGACGATGCATGCGCTCTTCGATCTCCCCGAGATGACGCCGTCCGAGACGACGCCCGGGGGCAGGCCCGCCACCGTGAAACCGCCCGCCGAGAAGGCCTCCGGCGGTTCCTGGCCGTCCCAGGGCGAGCGGACCCCCACCGAGTCCGCGCCGCGGATAGCGGCGCTCCTGGACGGCCTCAACGAGCCCCAGCGGGCAGCCGTCACCCACGAGGGCACGCCGCTACTGATCGTCGCGGGGGCGGGCTCCGGCAAGACCAGGGTGCTGACCCAGCGCATCGCCTACCTGCTGGCCGCCCGCGGCGTGCACCCCGGCGAGATCCTGGCCATCACGTTCACCAACAAGGCCGCGGGTGAGCTGCGGGAACGAGTCGCGGCGCAGGTCGGCGGCCGGGCCCGGATGATGTGGGTTTCCACGTTCCACTCGGCCTGCCTGCGGATTCTGCGCGCGGAGCACGAGCACGCCGGCCTCAAGTCGACCTTCTCGATCTACGACGCGGACGACTCGCGCCGGCTCATGCAACTGGTCGCACGCGAGCTGGACCTCGACCCCAAACGCTACCCGCCGCGCAGCCTGGCCGCGCAGGTGTCGAACCTGAAGAACGAGCTGGTCGACCCCGAGGCGTTCACGCCGCACGGGCCGGCCGAGCGGGTGCTCGCCGAGGCATACACGCTCTACCAGCAGCGGCTGCAGCAGGCCCATGCGCTCGACTTCGACGACATCATCATGCGCACCGTGCACCTGCTGCAGGCCAAGCCCGAGGTGACGGAGAAATACCGGCGGCGCTTCCGGCACGTGCTGGTGGATGAGTACCAGGACACCAACCACGCGCAGTACACGCTGGTCAAGGAGCTGGTGGGCGACACCGGCGAGCTGTGCGTGGTCGGTGACGCGGATCAGTCGATCTACGCGTTCCGCGGCGCGACCATCCGCAACATCCTGGAGTTCGAGCGGGACTACCCGCAGGCGCGCACCATCCTGCTGGAGCAGAACTACCGCTCCACGCAGACCATCCTGTCCGCCGCCAACGCGGTCATCGACCGCAACAGCGACCGCAAGCCCAAGCGGCTGTGGAGCGATCAGGGGGCCGGCGAGCAGATCGTCGGCTACGTCGCCGACAACGAGCATGCCGAGGCCGACTGGGTGGCCCGCGAGATCGACCGGCTCACCGACGCCGAGTCGGCCCGGCCCGGCGACGTCGCGGTGTTCTACCGCACCAACGCCCAGTCCCGGGTCTTCGAGGACATCTTCATCCGGCTCGGCCTGCCCTACAAGGTCGTCGGCGGGGTGCGCTTCTACGAGCGCAAGGAGGTCCGCGACGCGCTGGCCTACCTGCGGGCGGTGTCCAACGAGGACGACACGGTCAGCATGCGCCGGATCATCAACACGCCCAAGCGCGGTCTGGGCGACCGGGCCGAGGCCGTGGTGGAGGCGCTGGCCGCGCGCGACCGGACCTCCTTCGGGGCCGCGCTGCGCCGGGCCGCGGAGGCGCCGGGCATCTCGACCCGGGCGGTCAACTCGATCGGCGACTTCCTGGCGATGATGGACTCCGCCCGGGAGCTGGCCCGCACCGCGCCGCCGGAGCAGGTGCTCGAACAGCTGCTGACCGAGTCCGGCCTGCTCTCGGAGCTGGAGGAGAGCCTGGATCCGCAGGACGAGGGCCGGGTCGAGAACCTGCAGGAACTGGTCAGCGTGGCCCGGGAGTACGCCGAGCGCACCGCCGCGGCCGACGAGACGCCCACCCTGGCCGGCTTCCTGGAGCAGGTCGCGCTGGTCGCCGACGCCGACCAGGTGCCCTCGGACGACCCCGAGCACCAGGGCGTGGTCACGCTGATGACCCTGCACACCGCCAAGGGCCTGGAGTTCCCCGTCGTCTTCCTCACCGGCCTGGAGGACGGGGTCTTCCCGCACCTGCGGTCGCTGGGCGAGGTCAAGGAGCTGGAGGAGGAGCGGCGGCTGGCCTACGTCGGCATCACCCGCGCCCGCCGCCGGCTCTACCTGTCCCGGGCGGTGACCCGCTCGGCGTGGGGGCAGCCGCAGTACAACCCGGCGTCGCGCTTCCTGGAGGAGCTGCCGCCCGAGCTGCTCGACTGGCAGCGCACCGAGGGGGCGTACACCTCCTGGGGTTCGCGCGGCGGCGGCATCGGCGGCCGGGAGCGGGCACAGGAGCGGGGGAGCGGCACCTTCGTGGGCGGCACCGCCCGCGCCGCGGCGCTCGCCAGCAAGATCGGCATCGACCCGAGCAAGCTCGCCACCGCCAGCGACCTCGCCGCGGCCCCGTCGCTGTCCGCCGGCGACCGGGTCAACCACCAGCGTTACGGCCTGGGCCGGGTGCTCGCGGTGCAGGGCGCCGGAGCCCGCGCCCAGGTCCAGGTCGACTTCGGCGACCAGGTCCTCTGGCTGGTCCTCCGCCACGCTCCCCTGGAGAAGATCTGACCTGCCTTCCGCGCCGGCCTTGATCGCTGTTTCGTGCCGGAATGTGCGGTGCGAGTCCACCTTTCGACACGAAACAGCGATCATCGCCGGTGACGCGGTGACGCGGTGACGCGGTGACACACGTGTGGCCCGGATCGCGAGATCCGGGCCACACGTGTTCGGGGGGAAGGGGTTTTCGCTGGGGGACGCGCGGTGCGCGCATGGCTGCGCACACCGGCGTTCCGGGATGGGTGTCCCTACGGGGAGGGTGGGATCAGCAGCTGATCGGGACGCCGCGGGCCTTCAGCCACGCGCTCGGCTCGATCTGGTTCCACATGCCCTTGTGCACCTCGAAGTGCAGGTGGGGGCCGGTGGAGTCGCCGGTGGATCCCTCGTAGCCGAGCAGGTCGCCGGCCTTCACCTTCTGGCCGACCTGGACCGCGTCGCGGCTCATGTGGGCGTAGTGGGTGAAGTAGCCGTCGCCGTGGTCGACGACCACGGAGATGCCGTAGCCGCTGTAGGCCCAGCCGCTGCTGAACACGGTGCCGGGGCCGACCGAGCGGATCGGGGTGCCGGCGGGCTCGGCCAGGTCGACGCCGGCGTGCAGGACGCCCCAGCGCTGACCGAAGCAGGAGGTGACCTGAGCGCCCGGCATGGGGCTGCCCCAGACGGGACGGGCCTTTACCGGCGCGGCGGCCTTCGGCGCGGCCTTGGGCACCGAGGTGCCGGCCTTGGCCTTGCTCTCCGCAGGCTGGACCGCCTTGGGAGCGACCGCCTTGGGAGCGGCCTTCGGCGCCGCCTTGGGAGCCGCGACCTGAGTCTTGGCCGTGGTGCGCGCGGATCGGTCGGCGCGTTCCGCCGCCGACTCGCGGCTCACCGTGGACGTCGCCGCCACGGGGGTGACCTCGGTGGGTCCGTTGTCGATGTTGGCTGCGACCAGGCCTACAGACGCGATGCCGGCCAGTGCCGCGATGGCCACGACATGACGCGAGCGGCCGCGGAGGCCGCTTCGGATCTTGTCGTTCACCACGTCGAACTTGGCGCGGGCTGCCTTGAGGATTTCGGTACTGCTGCCTTGCATGAGGTGGGAACCTCCGGGTCTACGTTGACACGGGCTCGAGCTATGTTGCCTGGTCAAAGCAGGTATGGCCAGCCCGGCCAAAACCCGGAACGGACATGCGGGCGAGTACCACTCGGGAGTTATGTCCCCTTTACGTACCCGGGCCCACCCTGAGTCCTGTCAGGGTCGAGTGACCTGCGCCACCGGAATCCGGTGACCGGGGCCACCGCCGGGCCCCGTGGAACACGACAAAGCCGCCCGGATCTTTCGATACCGGGCGGCTTAGCGGAGGTAAATCAGCTCACCGAGCCGTCGTAGGCCTGTTCGATCTCCAATTCGAGATCGACGCCGTGTGCCTTGAACCACGGGATGGGGTTCACCGCGACGTCGTTGACGTGGATCTCGAGGTGGACGTGCGGGCCGGTGGAGTGGCCGGTGCTGCCGGAGAGGGCGATGATGTCGCCCGCCTTGACCCGCTGGCCTTCCTTGACCAGCACGCGGCTGTTGTGGCCGTAGGTGGTCTTGATGCCGCCGCCGTGGTCGATGATCACCTGGTTGCCGTAGCCGCCGTTGTAGGCGGCCAGCAGCACGATGCCCTCGTGCATCGCGGCGACGGGGGTGCCCTCGTCCACGGCGATGTCGACGCCCTTGTGTGCCTTGCCCCAGCGCTGCCCGAAGAGAGAGGTCAGGCGGTAGTCGTGGTTCGGCAGGACCCAGGCGTTCGGGGACTGGGCGATCGAGGTGGAGAGCGAGCGGTCCTCACCGCGGCCTGCGCGTTCGGCGGCCTCGAGGCGGGCTCCGCTGAGTTCGGAGGCGGACGTGTCGCCGACGAGAGCGTCGGTCTTCGCGTCCTGGATGCCGGCTCCGGCGCCGAAGGCGACAACCCCGGCGCCTACGAAAGCGGTCGTGACTACGGCGAGGTATCTGCTCCGGGGCGGGGCGGGAGCCCGTCGGCGGCCGCGGTAGCGGTCACCCTCCCGTAACAGTGTTGGCCTGTATTGCACGTACAGCCTCCGTCATCGGTGGCGCCGCCGGATCTGCGACGCTCTGTCACCCACTTTTGGATGGCACTCTGGTTGGCGCGGTGTTTCTGGTTCGCACGGTGTTTCTGGTCGCACTGCGGCACAACTTAACCAACCCGTAGGGGTAGGCACAAGCTCCTGTCCGCCATCTCTTCGCTATGAGTGCGACTGTCCGGCCCGGCTTGCCCGATAGCGCCATTATTTGTCCAGAAATGCGATACATACGCTGTGTAGTGGACCACGGGGCAGCGCGTATATATAGGTGTCGCGGACCGAGACCGCTGGACCGCTGGCAGTGACCGTCGGTGAGTGGGTTACCGTTCGTTAAGGTCAGTACGGCGGAGAGGTGAGCACTGATGGGCACTCGTATTCGCGTGGTCGTCGCCAAGCCCGGGCTCGACGGGCACGACCGCGGCGCGAAGGTGGTGGCCAGAGCCCTGCGCGACGCGGGTATGGAGGTCATCTACACCGGCCTGCACCAGACCGCCGAGCAGATCGTGGAGACCGCGATCCAGGAGGACGCCGACGCGGTCGGCCTGTCCGTGCTGTCCGGCGCGCACATGACGCTCTTCCCCCGCGTGGTCGAGTTGCTGCGCGAGCGCGGCGCCGGCGACATGGTGGTGTTCGGCGGCGGCATCATCCCCGACGCGGACATCCCGGAGCTGGAGCGGCTCGGCGTGGCCAAGGTCTTCACGCCCGGGGCGACCACCCACGCGATCGTGGACTGGGTGCGGGCCAACGTGGCGACCGCGCAGCCTGCCTGACCTCGTACCCCCGAAGACATCTGCACCCCCGAGCCGGATCGGCTCGGGGGTGCTTTCACATATATACGAAAAGGGAGGAGCCGGACGCACCCCTCACACGTCCGGCTCCTCTATGCACGATGCCCCGCCGCCACCCCTCGACCGACAGGGCATCGGCCGTTTGTGCCATCCTGCCTCAGCCGTTCCGGCCTCAGCTCTCTGACATCAGACTCAACGACGGCCCGTGGTCGGGGTTACGGCCATTCGCAGGGTCACCGAAAAGAGTGACGGGTGCCGGAGTGGTGTGCAGTTGGGCACACCGGGCGGTCGTGCCGATACGTTGCGCTGACCGACCGTTAGGCTGCGCGGAAGGCCCAGCCAGCGGAGGATGGGCAATGGTCCCTACGCGTCGCAGCGGGCGTCCAGCCCGCGACGCCATGGGCTGGACACGAAGAGGTATCGGTGGACCTGTACGAGTACCAGGGGCGCGATGTCTTCGAGAAGCACGGTCTGCCCGTGCTCGCCGGTGGCGTCGCCGAGACCCCTGAGGAGGCCCGCGCCATCGCCGAGCGCCTGGGCGGCCGGGTCGTCGTCAAGGCGCAGGTGAAGGTCGGCGGCCGCGGCAAGGCCGGCGGCGTCAAGCTCGCCGCCGACGCGACCGAGGCGTACGACCGCGCGAACGACATCCTTGGCATGGACATCAAGGGCCACACGGTCCACAAGGTGATGCTGGCCGAGACGGCCGACATCGTCGAGGAGTACTACTTCTCCTACCTGCTGGACCGGGCGAACCGCACCTTCCTGTGCATCGCCAGCGTCGCCGGCGGCATGGAGATCGAGACCGTCGCCGAGGAGCAGCCGGAGAAGGTCGCGAAGGTCGCGATCGACGCCAACCGCGGGGTCGACGAGGCGCTGGCCCGCGAGATCGTCACGGCCGGCCACTTCCCGGCCGAGGTCGCCGACCAGGTCGTGGACATCGCGATCAAGCTGTGGCAGACCTTCCGGGCCGAGGACGCGACGCTGGTCGAGGTCAACCCGCTCGCGAAGATCAGCTCCGGCAAGGTGCTGTGCCTGGACGCGAAGGTGACGCTGGACGAGAACGCCGGCTTCCGCCACGCCGACCACGAGGCGCTGGAGGACAAGGCCGCGGTCGACCCGCTGGAGCAGGCCGCCAAGGCCAAGGACCTCAACTACGTCAAGCTCGACGGCGAGGTCGGCATCATCGGCAACGGCGCGGGCCTGGTCATGTCCACCCTCGACGTGGTCGCGTACGCCGGCGAGCAGTTCGGTGGGGTCAAGCCCGCGAACTTCCTCGACATCGGCGGCGGCGCGTCGGCCGAGGTGATGGCGAACGGTCTGGAGATCGTGCTGTCCGACCCCGCGGTCAAGAGCGTGTTCGTCAACGTCTTCGGCGGCATCACCGCGTGCGACGCGGTCGCCAACGGCATCGTGCAGGCGCTGGCCATGCTGGAGAGCCGCGGCGAGACCGTGACGAAGCCGCTGGTCGTACGCCTCGACGGCAACAACGCCGAGGCCGGTCGCGCGATCCTCGACAGCGCGAACAACCCGCTCGTGCAGCGGGTGGACACCATGGACGGCGCGGCCAAGCGCGCCGCCGAGCTCGCTGCGGCTGGGAAGTGAACTGACATGGCTATCTGGCTCACCAAGGACTCCAAGGTCATCGTCCAGGGCATGACCGGCTCCGAGGGCTCCAAGCACACCCGGCGCATGCTGGCCGCGGGCACCCAGATCGTGGGCGGCGTCAACCCGCGCAAGGCGGGCACCTCGGTCGACTTCGACGGCACCGCGGTGCCGGTGTTCGGCTCGGTCGCCGACGCGATGAAGGAGACCGGGGCTGACGTCACCGTCATCTTCGTGCCGCCGGCGTTCACCAAGGACGCCGTCGTCGAGGCGATCGACGCGGGCATCGGCCTGGCCGTCGTGATCACCGAGGGCGTGCCGGTGCACGACACCGCCGCTTTCTGGGCGCACGCGGTCGAGACCGGCAACAAGACCCGGATCATCGGGCCGAACTGCCCCGGCGTCGCGTCCCCGGGCGCCAGCAACGCGGGCATCATCCCGGCCGACATCGCCGGCTCCGGCCGCATCGGCCTGGTCTCGAAGTCGGGCACGCTGACCTACCAGCTCATGTACGAGCTGCGGGACATCGGCTTCTCGACCGCCGTGGGCATCGGCGGCGACCCGATCATCGGCACCACCCACATCGACGCGCTCGCGGCCTTCCAGGACGACCCGGAGACCGAGGCCATCGTGATGATCGGTGAGATCGGCGGCGACGCCGAGGAGCGGGCCGCCGAGTTCATCAAGGCGCACGTGACCAAGCCGGTCGTCGGCTACATCGCGGGCTTCACCGCCCCGCCCGGCAAGACCATGGGCCACGCGGGCGCGATCATCTCGGGCTCGTCCGGCACCGCCGACGCCAAGAAGGCGGCGCTGGAGGCGGCCGGGGTCAAGGTCGGCAAGACGCCGTCGGAGACCGCGCGCCTGATGCGCGAGGTCATGTCCGGCCGCTGACGCCGGTACGCACACAGCACGGTGGGTGTTCTCCCGATCGGGAGAACACCCACCGTGCTTTCGGTCAGTAGCCGTTGTGGCTGGACATGCTGCCGCTGAACGCGCCGGCCGCGCAGGCCAGGATGACGCCGATCACCTGCAGGGCGGTGAACGCGATACCGAGCCAGAAGGCGACCTTGCCCAGTGTCTGGTCGGCGCCCCGTTCCCGGGCCTCCTTCATGGACAGCCAGCCGAACAGGATGCCCAGCGGCGCGCAGCAGGCCACGGCGGTGACGATACCGATGATGCCGTAGATCAGCACCATGTCCTTGCCGCCACTCGGCCCGGGCGTCGCGCCGTACGGCGGCGGGGGCGGCGGGGGCGGCGGCGGGTTGATCGGCGGTGGCGCCGGTGGAGGGGTCACCGGTGGCGGATCGTACGGCGGCAGCGGGTCGTTCGTCATGGGTTTCCCCTATCCGGACTAGTTAATTCAGCTTCATCCCGCCGCTGGCGTAGCGGATGCCGTAGATGACGTTCCAGATGATGCCGATGACGCCGATGGCCATCGCGATGTAGCCCAGCGTGGGCTTCTTGCCGACCTTCTTCGCCTCCTGAACCGACAGCCAGCCCAGGACCAGGCCGATGAGGCCGCAGCAGCAGAGGCCCAGGACGATGCCGAGCACGCCGTACAACGTCACCCGGTCGCTGCCGCCCCGCCCCGGCATGCCGGACGGCGCCCCGTAGGGCGGCGGGCCCGGCGGTGGTGGCGGCACCGGTGGCGGCGGTGGCGGCGGCGGCACTGACGGCGGTGGCGGGTTGTAGGTCACGACAATCCTCCTCGATGAACGACCTTGCACGCAGCGTAACTCTCCTAACGCGCATATCGGGTCGAAATGGCCACGGGGTAGGGTTCATAGTCAACCCGGCTCGTTTGTGGTTAGGTAGCGCCTGATGACGGAGCAAGGTGAGTCCCTCGGTGTGCAGCCTGAGCTGCGGCGCGCTGCGCCTGGCGAGGGTTCGGACGCCTATTCGCGGCCGCCGTCCGGCGGATCGCGGCCGGCCGAACCGGACACCCGTGCCGCGGTCGCCGACGCGTCCGAACGCGATGCCGCCGAGCCGGACCCGCCCCGAAACGGCACGCCGGAGGCCGAAGCCGAGCAGGACGCGAGCCGCCTTGTCGTCACCGACTCGGACGAGGGCCGCCGGGCCGACGCCGACCCGGGCCACGCCGCCGACCCCGACCCTGCGGCCGACGAGGCCTATCCGGACGCCGACGGGTTCGACGACGACGCGGCGATAGCCACCCGGGACACTGTCAAGATCGATCTGTCGCACCTCGCCGCGCGGGAGACGGTCAAGATCGACCTGAGCCGGCCGCTGCCGCGGGAGCCGCTGGACGACGAGATCGCCACCATGGAGACCGTGCTGCTGCCGCGCGGCCGCCCGGCCGGCATGCTGCGCCCACGCGGCGCGCCGCTGCCGGTGGCGGCGCTGGTCAACACGGGCTGGGCGGCGCTCGTGGTGCTCGCGCCCCTGCTGGTGCTGACGCTGGCGGCGCGCGCCGCTGAGGGGGCCGTCGACTGGGGACTGTCACTGCGCCTGGTGCTGGCCGGGTGGCTGCTCGGGCACGGCGTGCCGATCACCGTCGCGGTCAACGGGCAGCTGGGCACCATGGAGCTGGCGCCGCTGGCGCTCACCGCGTTCGCGCTGTGGCGGGTCAACCGGGCCGGGGTGCACATCACCCGCGCGATGGGAGCCCAGGGCAGCGGCTCGATCCGGCACGCGGTGCAGGGCACGCTGGCCGTCGGGCTGGTGTACGGCTGCTTCGGCCTGGCTGCCGCCGTGCTGGCCGACGGCCCGGGACTGTTCGTGACCCCATGGCGGGCCGCGCTGCACTTCACGGTGCTCGGCTCGGTGGCGGGCGCGCTCGGGGTGCTGCGCAGCGGAGGGGTGCTGCGCCGGCTGGCCCGGCGCACGCCGGTGTGGCTGCGCGACGGCGTACGGGCCGGGGTCGTCGCCGCACTGCTGGTGCTGGCGGTCGGCGCGGGCGCGGTGGGCCTCGCGGTGGCGATGAACGGCGCGCAGGCCACCCACGATCTGGCCGGCTTCTCCACCGGGGTGCTCGGCCAGGCCGGGCTGATCCTGCTGAGCCTGGTGTACGGGCCGAACTTCGCCGTCTGGGCGGCGTCCTACCTGCTCGGCCCGGGGTTCGCCGCGGGCACCCTGCCGCTGACGCACCTGCCGGTGTTCGCCGGGCTGCCGACCGGCCCGCTGCGGGGGCTGGGCTGGCTGCTGACGGTGCTGCCGCTGCTCGGCGGCGTGGCCGCGGCGGTGCTGATGGCGCGGCGGCGGCTGCGCCCGCGCCGCTCGCGGCTCGGGGACGTGCTCACGCCCCAGCCGCGCTGGCTGCGGTTGTGCGGTTCGGCGCTGGTCGCCGGGCTGGTCGCGGGGGCGTTGCTGGCGGTTGCCGCGTACGCGTCGGGCGGCCTGCTGCCGGTGACCGGGCCGGTGCGCACCGGACCGGTGGTGTGGCCGGTCGCGGGCATGTCGGCGCTGGTGGTCGCGCTGGGCGGCCTGCTCGGGGTCGCCGGCTGCTGGGCGGTGCGCGGTCTGCGGAAAGAGACCGACGGGCGGCCCGCCGTGCGGACCGCCCGTCAGCTCGTGCAGTAGCGGCTGATCACATGCCCGCAGCGCCGTTGGCGCCGATGACGAAGAAGTTGATCGCGCAGCAGACGCAGCCGAGGGCCCAGCCGATGCCGCCGATGATGAGGGCCAGCTTCGACCACTTCTTGGACTCGGCCGCCGCGGCCTGGGCGCCCGCGTAGTCGCCCGCCTGCAGCAGCGGGTTGACCTTGTTGGCGTTGATGATGGCCGGGATGGCCAGCGGCCAGAACAGGAAGATCGAGACGATCGACATCGTCAGGTTGTTGTCGATCTGCGGCTGCTGGGAACCGTAGGTCATGGAGACTCCAGGGGTGTTGGGGTGGTGGCTCGGAGTGAGCCGTTGCCAAACGTGCGGAGTCTAATAGCAACTTGTGACGGATGTGACTGGTGGGACAGCTGATATCAGCTGTCCCACCAGACGACACAAGTGATCAGTTGAACTGCTGGTACTGGTCGTATATACGGTCCTGCCATCCGGTCGCGATACCGCAGATCGCGGCGATCATGGCGATGACGCCGAGCGCGATGGCGACCCAGCCGAGCCACGACATCGACGCCGCGCCCTTCTTCACCTTGTTGAGGTGCATGGCGCCGAGGATGACCGCCGGGATGCCGCCGATGAACGGCGCGCCGTTGATCCAGGGGCAGCAGCAGCAACCGGTGCCGATGATGCCGAGGGCCAGCGCGATCCAGCCGAACAGGTTGTTCTGCCCGCCCGCCTTCTGGTACACGGTGCCCTGGGCAGGACCCAGCGGCGGTGGCGGTGGCGGTCCCCCGATCGGCGGTGGCGGCGGTGGCGGTGGCAGCGGCGGGGGCACCGGGGTGCCGCCCGAGGTGTACACCGTGCCGCCGCTCGGGCCGTACGGATCGGACACCGGCGGTGGCGGCGGCGGAGGCACGGGAGACGGGTACGGCTGCTCCGCCGGCTCGGGCCAGCCGGGCGGGGTGGGCGTGCTCGCCCCGACCGACGGCGGCGGGGGCACCGGCGGGATCGGCGGAGGTGGGCTCGGTGGCGTGGGCGGCGTCGGGGGAGTCGGCGGGATCGGCGGCGTGGGCGCGGTCGGGTCGCTCATGGCGGCCGGCGGCGCGAACTCCGGCGCGGGCGGCGGGCTGAACGGGTTGTCCACGCTGGCCGGCGGCTCGGGGACGCTGCTCGGCGGTTCCGGCCAGACTCCACCGGCGGTGCCGGGCGAGCCCGTCACCGGTGCTGCGGGCTCGGGCACGGACGGCGGTTCGAACGTCGCCGGCGGTTCCGGCGCGGACGGCGGCTCGGGCACAGCGCCCGGTTCGAACTCCGGGACGGCGGCCGGGGAGACCGGCTCGGGGCGCCAGGTGGCGCCCTCGGGCGGCGCAGGAACCGGCTCGCCGGGCGGCGGCGGCACATCCGGCGAGGGAGGGGCTGGCGGCTGGTCCTCGCGCGAAGGGGGCTGGGGCGGCCAGGACGGCGGCTCCTCCGGCGGTTCCGGTGCGGACGGCGGTTGCGTCAAGTTCGGCTCCTCGCGTTCGGCAGAGCGTGCGGGGTGACGAGCCACCCGGCTGGCCGGGCGGCGGTCGCACGTTCTGGAATGCAGTTCTTCGCCCAATATCTACTTTATTTGCTCGTTTGTCGGGCAAAACGCCGTAAGTGCGCCGCACACCCGACGCGAGCAGCGCCTTGGCTGCCCGATAGGGTGCAGAGGTGACCGCTCGCCTCGTCGTCCTGGTCTCCGGTTCCGGTACCAACCTCCAAGCCCTGCTCGATGCCTGCGCCGACCCCGCCTACGGGGCGGCCGTCGTCGGCGTCGGCGCGGACCGCGACGGCATCGCGGGCCTGACCCGCGCGCAGGCCGCGGGAGTGCCCACCTTCGTCGCCCGGGTCCCGGACTTCGCCACCCGGCAGGAGTGGGACGAGACGTTCACCGACCTGACCGCGGTGCACCGTCCCGACCTGGTCATCGGCGCGGGCTTCCTCAAGCTGGTGGGCAAGGCTTTCCTGGACCGGTTCGGCGGACGCTATGTCAACACCCACAACGCCCTGCTGCCTGCCTTCCCCGGCATGCACGGCCCCCGTGACGCCGTCGAGTACGGCGTGAAACTCGCCGGGGCGACGCTGCACTTCGTGGACGGCGGGGTGGACACCGGGCCGATCATCGCGCAGGTCGCGGTGCCGGTGCTCGACGACGACACCGAGGACACCCTCTCCGAGCGCATCAAGGACGCCGAGCGTGCGCAGCTGGTCGAGTACGTCGGCCGGATGGCGCGCCACGGCTGGACCGTCAACGGCAGGAAAGTGGTCGTCGGCTGACCGGCCGCCCGCCCGCGCCGTGAAGCCGGCCCGGGACCGAGGCGGCCAGGTGTGGGACCACACGGGCCGGCGGCTCAGGTCGGTCACGAACGTAGCGAGGAGATCGCGTGAGCGAGCCTGGCGAGCGAACCATGGGGCTGGTGGCTCATGCCACCGCCGAGCGTAGCGAGGAGATGCCATGACCACGGATGAGCGCAAGCCCATTCGACGCGCGCTGATCAGCGTGTGGGACAAGACCGGGCTGGAGGCCCTCGCCGCGACGCTGCGGCGGCACGGCGTCGAGATCGTCTCGACCGGCAGCACGGCGCAGCAGATCGAGACCACCGGCTCGCCGGTCACCCGGGTCGAGGAGCTCACCGGCTTCCCGGAGACCCTGGACGGGCGGGTCAAGACGCTGCACCCCCGGGTGCACGCGGGCCTGCTCGCCGACGTACGCCTCGACACGCACCGCGCGCAGCTCACCGAACTCGACATCGAGCCGTTCGACCTGCTGGTGTCCAATCTCTACCCGTTCACCGAGACGGTGGCCTCGGGCGCGTCCATGGACGAGTGCATCGAGAAGATCGACATCGGCGGTCCGGCCATGGTGCGCGCGGCGGCCAAGAACCACGCCAACGTCGCGGTGGTCACCTCGGCGGCCGACTACCACCTGATCGCCGCGGCCCTGGAGTCCGGCGGGTTCACCCTGGGCGAGCGCCGCGCGCTGGCCGCCCGCGCCTTCGCCGACATCGCCGACTACGACGTCGCGGTGGCGAACTGGTGCGCCCAGGAGCTGGCCCCGGCACCGGCCGAGGGCTTCGCCTGGCCGGAGTACGCCGGGCTCGGGGTGTGGCGCACCAACGTGCTGCGTTACGGCGAGAACCCGCACCAGGCGGCGGCGCTGTACATCGACCCGTCGGCCGCGCCCGGCCTGGCCCGCGCGCAGCAGCTCGGCGGCAAGGAGATGTCCTACAACAACTACATCGACGCCGACGCCGCCTGGCGCACCGTGCACGACTTCGAGGGCGTGCACGCCGTCGCGGTGATCAAGCATGCCAACCCGTGCGGCATCGCGATCTCCGCGGTCTCGGCGGCCGACGCGCATGCCAAGGCGCACGCGTGCGACCCGGTGTCGGCGTACGGCGGCATCATCGCGGTCAACACCGAGGTGACCGCGGAGCTGGCCAAGCAGATCGCCGAGATCTTCACCGAGGTCGTGGTGGCCCCCGCGTACGCCGACGAGGCCGTGCAGATCCTGACCGCGAAGAAGAACCTGCGCGTGCTGCTCGCCCCGCCGTTCCGGCCGAACAAGGTCGAGCTGCGCCAGGTGTCCGGCGGCATGCTGGTGCAGACCCGGGACGATTTCGGCGCGCCCGGCGACGACGCGGCCAACTGGCGGCTGGCCACCGGCGAGCCCGCCTCCGACGAGCTGCTGAGCGACCTCGAGTTCGCCTGGGGCGCGGTGCGGGCGGTCAAGTCCAACGCGATCCTGCTGGCCAAGGACGGGGCCAGCGTGGGCGTGGGCATGGGCCAGGTCAACCGGGTCGACTCGTGCCGGCTGGCCGTCTCCCGGGCCGGTGACCGGGCCCGCGGCGCGGTGGCGGCGTCGGACGCCTTCTTCCCGTTCGCCGACGGCCTGCAGATCCTGCTGGACGCGGGTGTGACCGCGGTGGTGCAGCCCGGCGGCTCGATCCGCGACGAGGAAGTGATCGCCGCGGCCAAGGCCGCCGGGATCACCCTCTACCTGACGGGCTCGCGCCACTTCGCCCACTGACAAGACGAAGGAAGGGCACCTTCTTAACGGACGTCCGTTAAGAAGGTGCCCTTCCTTCGCTTTGGCCTTTGCGGGTTGTGCGCTGGGGGTCAGCCGACGACTTGGCGCAGCTCGGCGAAGTGGCACGCGCTCGGGTGCGGGTCGACGCCGCGGCGGATCAGCAGCGGCTCCTCCACCGAGCAGCGCTCCTGCGCCTTCCAGCACCGGGTGCGGAACCGGCAGCCCGACGGCGGGTTGGCCGGGGACGGCACGTCGCCGACGAGCCGGATGACGTCGCGGTGGGTGCGGGCATCCGGGTCCGGCACCGGCACCGCCGACAGCAGCGCCTGGGTGTACGGGTGCGTCGGCCGCTCGTAGATCTCCGCGTCGGTGCCGACCTCGACCATCTTGCCGAGGTACATCACGCCGACCCGGTCGGAGATGTGCCGCACCACGGACAGGTCGTGCGCGATGAAGATGTAGGACAGGTCCAGCTCGCCCTGCAGCTTCTCCAGCAGGTTGATGACCTGCGCCTGGATCGACACGTCGAGTGCCGACACCGGCTCGTCACAGACGATGATCTCGGGCTTGAGGGCCAACGCGCGGGCGATGCCGATGCGCTGGCGCTGGCCGCCGGAGAACTGGTGCGGGTAGCGGTTGATGTGCTCGGGGTTGAGGCCCACGAGCTCCAGCAGCTCCTGCACCCGGCGCTGCCGGTCGCCCTTCGGCGCCACCTCGGTGTGGATCTCGTACGGCTCGCCGATGATGTCGCCGACGGTCATCCGCGGGTTCAGCGAGGTGTACGGGTCCTGCATCACCATCTGGATGTTGCGGCGCATGCGGCGCAGCTCGGAGCCGGACACCTTGAAGATGTCCTTGCCCTTGAGCATGGCCCGGCCTGCGGTCGGCGTCTCCAGCCGCATCAGCAGCTTGGCCAGCGTCGACTTGCCGCAGCCCGACTCGCCGACGATGCCCAGCGTCTCGCCGCGGTGCAGCTCGAAGCTGACCCCGTCGACCGCCTTGACCGCGCCGACCTTCTTCTTGAAGAGGATGCCCTGGGTGATCGGGAAGTGCTTGACCAGGTTCTCGACCCGCAGCAGCGGCTCGCCGGCCGGCCGGGCGCCCGAGACGTTCTCAGCGGAGTGTGCCATCGAGCATCTCCTTCGCGAAGTGGCACGCGCTGGTCCGGCCGTGGCCGAGGTCCAGCGAGAGGGGTGTTTCGGTGGTGCAGACCGACTTGGCGTACTTGCAGCGCGGGTGGAACGCGCAGCCGGTCGGCGGGCGCATCAGGTTCGGCGGCAGGCCCTTGATGGTCGCCAGCTCGGTGCCCTTGGAGTCCAGCCGCGGGATCGAGTCGAGCAGGCCCTCGGTGTAGGGGTGGGCCGGGTGCTTGTAGACGTTGCGCACGTCCGCGTGCTCGACGATGCGGCCCGCGTACATGACCGCGATGCGGTCCGCTACGTCGGCGACCACGCCCAGGTCGTGCGTGATCAGGATCAGGCCCATATTGAGGTCGCGGCGCAGGTCGCCGAGCAGGTCCATGATCTGGGCCTGCACGGTCACGTCGAGGGCGGTGGTCGGCTCGTCCGCGATGAGGACCTTGGGGTCCATGGCCAGCGCCATCGCGATCATGACGCGCTGGCGCATGCCGCCGGAGAACTGGTGGGGGTAGTCCTTGACCCGGGCCCTGGCGGCCGGGATCTTGACCAGGTCCATCAGCTCGACGGCCCGGTTGAGCGCTTCCTTCTTCGACATGCCGGCGCGGGTGCGCAGCGTCTCGGAGATCTGCCAGCCCACCGGGAAGACCGGGTTCAGGGCGGAGAGCGCGTCCTGGAAGATCATGGAGATCTCCTTGCCGCGCACCTGCCGGCGCTTCTCCTCCGGCATGGCGAGCAGGTTCTCGCCCTTGTAGAGGATCTGCCCGCCGGGGATCTTCGCCGGCGGCATGTCCAGGATGCCCATGATCGCCTGCGCGGTCACCGACTTGCCGGAGCCCGACTCGCCCAGCACGGCCAGGGTCTCGCCCGGGTCGAGGTGGTACGACACGCCGTTGATCACGCGGGCGACGCCGTCGCGGGTGTGGAACTCGACGTAGAGGTCCTTCACCTCGAGCAGGTGACGACCGCCGCCGCCGACGACGGGGGAGGAGCTGGAGCTGACGTGGATGTCGGTCATGGGGTCACCGCAGCTTCGGGTCGAAGGCTTCGCGGATCGTGTCGCCCAGGATGATGAAGGCGAGCACGGTCAGCGCGAGGAACGTCGAGGGCACGGCCAGCGGGATGAAGTTCTCCCGCATGTACAGGCGCGCGTTCGAGATGTCGATGCCCCACGACTGGCTCGGCGGCAGCAGGCCGACGCCCAGGAAGGACAGCGTCGCCTCGGCGGCGATGAACGAGCCCAGCGCCATCGTGATGATGACGATGAACGGCGCGAGCGCGTTCGGCAGGATGTGCCGCCACATGATCCGGCCGCTGCCCGCGCCGAGCATCTTCGCGGCGTGCACGTAGTCCTGCTGCTTCGCCGTGATCACCGAGGACCGGATGACCCGGGCCGCGGTGGTCCAGCCCAGCAGGCCGAGCACCGCGATCAGGGCGACCAGGCGGGCCGTCTGGCCACCGCCGCTGTTGGCGACGCGCTTCATGAACACGATCGCGGCCAGCAGCAGCGGCAGGCCCAGCACGATGTCGATGACGCGGGAGACGAGCACGTCCCACCAGCGGCCGAAGTAGCCGCCGGTGACGCCGAACAGCATGCCCAGCAGACCGGCCACCAGCGCTGCGCCGAGGCCGACCAGCAGCGAGTTCTTGGTGCCGTACACGGACCTCGCGAAGACGTCGCAGCCCTGCACGTCGTAACCGAAGATGGCGGCGCCGGACGGCAGACCCATCCGGTTGCTCAGCGAGCAGCTGGTCGGGTCGGCGGAGGTGAACAGCGACGGCCAGGCGGCCATCAGAGCCACCACCGCGGTGATCAACAGTGCGATCCAGAACAGGGGCCTGCGGCGCAGCTCGCGCCAGGCGTCCGCGCTGGCGCTGCGGGGCTTGGACACCTCGAGGGTGTGCGGCTGGCCGGGCGCGTTCGGATTGCCGGCCGGTCCGGGGGTGGCCGTGTGCAGCTCGGTCGCGGCCACGGATTCGAAGTCACTCATTGTCAGGGAACCTCTTACTCGTACCGGATCCGCGGGTCGAGCACCGCGTAGAGCAGGTCGACGATCAGGTTGGCCACCAGGAAGATGATCACCAGCACGCTGACGATGCCGATGATCAGCGGGGTGTCCTCGGTGCGTAGCGCCTTGGAGAGCTGGTAACCGACGCCCGGGATGTTGAAGACGCCCTCGGTGACGATCGCGCCGGCCATCAGGCTGCCCAGCTCGACGCCGAGGAACGTGACGATCGGGATCAGCGAGTTGCGCAGCACGTGGATGCCGATGACGCGGCGGCCCGGCATGCCCTTGGAGCGAGCGGTGCGCACGAAGTCCGCACGCAGGTTCTCGCTGACCGAGGCGCGGGTGAGCCGCATCGCGGTGGCCACCGACAGCGACCCGAGCACGATGCCGGGCAGCAGCAGATCCCACAGGGTGGGGTTGCCGCCCGCGGTGGTCGGGAAGATCTTCCACTGGATGGTGAAGAGGTACTGCGCCAGCGGGGCGAGCACGACGGAGGGGATGCCGATCACGATCAGCGTCAGCACCAGCGTGGTGTTGTCGAAGATGCTGCCGCGCCGGATACCGGCGATCACGCCGGCGGTGACGCCGAAGAGGATCGTGAAGACGATGGCGATCACGGCGAGCTGGATCGTGATGGGCCAGGCATCGGCCAGGACGTCCTTGATGGGGCGGCCGACCAGCGTGTTGCCGAGGTCACCATGCAGCAGGTTGGTGATGTAGTTCCAGTAGCGGACCAGGAAGGGCTGGTCGAGCCCGAACTCCTTGGTCAGCTGTGCGCGCAGGACGTCGTTCACCGGCTTCTCGCCGGCCAGCGCCTGGATGGGGTCGCCTCCGGTCCAGTACATCAGGGCATAGACGATGAACGTGGTGGCGAAGAACACCATGATCATCTGGAGGAAGCGCCGCACAAGGTAGCGGAACATCGTCGAATTCTTCTCTCACCAGGCAGCCCGATTGGTACGAAATATCCGTGTTCTTCGTACCATGGTGCTGCGGTCGACGTGGTGGCGGTGCGCCGATGGCGAGCCATGGCTCGGGCGGCGAGGGGGGTCTGGGCGAAGTGGTGGTGCCGGCCCGCGAGGACCGGCACCACCACTGTCAGTCGACCGTCAGCGTCAGCTGACCATCTGGATCTTGTTCAGGTCGACCCGGTTGAACAGGTCGATCGAAACGTCCTTCACGTTGGTCGAGTGACCGAAGACGTTCTGGCCGAAGCGCAGCGGGAGCACCGGCATGTCCTGCGCGAGGATGTCCTCGGCCTGCTGGTACTTCTTGATCGCCTCGTCCTGCGTCGCCGCGGCCGACCCCTCCTTCAGGAGGTTGTCGAACTCGGGCTTGCTGTAGCCGTAGTAGTTCGAGGAACCACCGGTGGAGTACAGCGGGCCGAGGTAGTTCTCCATGGACGGGTAGTCCATGACCCAGCCCATGCGGAACATGCCGACGTCCTTCTTGGCCTTGGCCTTGGTCAGCAGGTCCGCGAACTTCGGCTCGGGGGTGCCGACGCAGTCCACGCCCAGGTTGGCCTTCAGCTGGTTGCAGGTCGCGTCGACCCACTGCTGGTGGCCACCGTCGGTGTTGTACGTGATGTTGATCGACTTCGGGCCGTCGTTGGCGTCGTACAGCGACTTGGCCTCGGTCGGGTTGAACTCGCACGCCGCGCCACAGGTCTTGTCGCGGTAGCCCGCGACGACCGGGGAGACGAAGGAGTAGGCAGCCTTCTGCGAACCCTGGAAGACCTTGTTCGCGATCTCCTCGCGGTCGATCGCCATGGAGATCGCCTTGCGGACCTCGGGCTTCTCGAACCGCTTGTCGAAGGTCGGGAAGGCCAGCACCTGCAGGGTCGACGCCGGGCTGGTCTGGTAGCGGTCACCCAGGTCGCCGGGGGCCGTGGACAGGCTCTCGGTCGGGATCTGCTTCACCACGTCCAGGTTGTTGGCCTGGAGGTCGGCGTACTCGGCCTGGCTGTTCTGGTAGATCTTGAAGACCGCGCCGCCGATGCTCGGCTTGGTGCCGGCGAAGGCGTCGTACTTCTCGACCTCGACCTGGGCGTCGTGCTGCCAGGCGCCCTTGATCTTGAACGGGCCGTTGCCGATGGGGGCTTCCTGGAAGTCCTTCTTCACCACCAGGGGAGTGGCGGCGACGTCCTCGAACGCGGCGTTCGGCAGGGGGTAGAAGGCGGTGTAGCCCAGCATCGACTTGAACTCGCTGAACGGCGCGTTCAGGGTCACCGTGAAGGTCTTGTCGTCGACCTTCTTCAGGCCGCTGAGCGTGGTCGCGGCGGGCTTGGTGTTGGCGTCGGCGGAGCTGACGTCCTTGAAGCCCTCGACCTTGTCGAAGAAGTAGGCGTTGTCCTGCCCGTTCGGGCTGTACGCCGCGTAGTTCCACGCATTGATGTAGTTGTCGGCGGTGACCGGCTCGCCGTTGTGGAACGTCCAGCCGTCCTTCAGCTTGATCGTCCAGGTCTTGTTGTCCGTGGTGCTGATCTCCTGCGCGGCGACCTCGAACGGCTTGTTGGCCTCGTCGAAGTCCACCAGCGGCGCGAACAGCGCGGCGAGCACCTGGGAGCCACTGGTCTCCGAGGTCTTACCGGGGGAAAGGAACTGTGGTTCGGCGATGCCGATGGAAACCACACCATTGGGGTTGGCGCCACCCGAGTCGCTGCCACCGCTCTTGCCACAGGCCGACAGGCCCAGAGTGACAGCGAGCGGGAGAGCAGCCCAGGCTGCGAGCCTACGGACCTGCATTGAGCCTCCTCATCTCCTACGTCACACCTCACAACGGCAGGCTGACCAGCCGTTGTCACGCAGCGCAACGTCCGGCAAAGGTAGGACGAAGCTCGGCCCGGCACCAAACCCATGGGTTGCAGATTCGCAACAGTCTACGAGGCAAGTACTTGCGGACCCTGTCCCAACTCTGGTATTAGAGAGCCGCCTGCCATATGGGCGGAACTAAGTCAGTATGCCCGATTCGAAGCGTGACCAAGGCAATAGTCGCCGGTCACATAGTGGGACTGTCGGAAGCCCGATTTGGGCCGTTATGGCGTCCCGGATGCTGGAAGATCCTGCAACCAAGCCCACGCGGTGATCTATCCCACTGTTACCCACAGTTAGTTCCCCAGCTAAGGGGCCAAATGATCGACGGCGGTCATCGCAGCCGCTAGCCCCCAGCACGCCATGATCCTCGGATTTGCCTGGCAAACGGGCGTATCGCAGCGACGCATAGGCCTCATTGCCCGGCAAGTCGGTCGATCTTGAGCAGTGCTCGGGGGGCCCTCGGCGGGCTGGCACGGATGTGCCCGAGCGGGACGGCCCGGCGGGCGGCGGGCGGGTGCGGCCGAACCGGATGTCCTGGTTTCAGGTGGTCGAAGGCGTGATGGCAGGATCGACGGCATGACGGCGACGATCCTCAACGGCACCGAGACGGCTGCGGCGATCAAGGCGGATCTTCGGGAACGGGTGGCCGCCCTGCGCGCCCGCGGCATCACCCCGGGACTGGGCACGGTGCTGGTCGGCGACGACCCCGGCTCGCAGTGGTACGTCAACGGCAAGCACCGCGACTGCGCCGAGGTGGGCATCGCCTCGCTGCGCCGTGACCTGCCGGCCGACGCCACCCAGGCCGACGTGGAGCGTGCCGTCGCCGAGCTCAACGCCGACCCCGCCTGCACCGGCTACATCGTC
Source organism: Catellatospora vulcania (assembly GCF_009720385.1). Classification (GTDB taxonomy): domain Bacteria; phylum Actinomycetota; class Actinomycetes; order Mycobacteriales; family Micromonosporaceae; genus Catellatospora; species Catellatospora vulcania. Next base: position 273,392 of record NZ_WARX01000014.1, read on the forward strand.
CAGCTGCCGCTGCCCAAGGGCCTGAACGAGCAGCGGGTGCTGGAGCTGATCGACCCGGACAAGGACGCCGACGGCCTGCACCCGGTCAACCTCGGCCGGCTGGTGCTGGGCGTGTCCGCGCCGCTGCCGTGCACCCCGCGCGGCATCGTCGAGCTGCTGCGCCGGTACGACGTGCCGATCGCGGGGGCTGAGGTCTGCGTCGTCGGCCGCGGCGTCACCGTGGGCCGCCCGCTGGGACTGCTGCTCACCCGGCGCACCGAGAACGCCACGGTGACCCTCTGCCATACCGGGACCAAGGACCTGGCCGCGCACACCCGCCGTGCCGACATCATCGTCGCCGCGGCCGGGGTGCCGGGCATCATCACCGCCGGGATCGTGCGGGCCGGGGCGGCCGTGCTCGACGTCGGCGTGTCGCGGGTGGAGGGTGCGGACGGCAAGAAGCACATCGTCGGCGACGTGCACCCCGACGTCGCCGGCGTGGCCGGGTTCGTGTCGCCGAATCCGGGCGGGGTGGGGCCGATGACCCGGGCGATGCTGCTCACCAACGTGGTCGAGAAGGCCGAGTCGGCGCTCTAGCCCACACCCGCCGCACCCGACCGGCCGTCGATAGACGGTGCGGACTATGGTGCGGATCGTTACACCTTCGTCACAGGACCGCGCTGGTCACCGCCAGACGTCCGCCAGCAGGGAGTATGTGCCAATGGGCAAGAAGGTCACCGTCGTCGGCGCCGGTTTCTACGGCTCGACCACCGCGCAGCGCCTCGCCGAGTACGACGTCTTCGAGACCGTCGTGCTCACCGACATCGTCGAGGGCAAGCCCGAGGGTCTCGCTCTGGACCTGAACCAGTCCCGCTCCATCGAGGGCTTCGAGACCAAGGTCGTCGGCGCCACCACCGGGCTCGACGGCTCGGGCTACGAAGCGATCGCCGGCTCCGACATCGTCGTGATCACCGCCGGTCTGCCGCGCAAGCCGGGCATGAGCCGCATGGACCTGCTCGGTGTCAACGCCAAGATCGTCCGCGGGGTGTCCGAGCAGGTCGCCAAGCACGCGCCCAACGCCGTCGTCATCGTGGTGTCCAACCCGCTCGACGAGATGACCGCGCTGGCCCAGATCGCCACCCAGTTCCCGAAGAACCGGGTCATCGGCCAGGCCGGCATGCTGGACACCGCCCGCTTCACGCACTTCGTCGCCGAGGAGCTGAACGTCCCGGTCGGCTCGGTGAAGACGCTGACCCTGGGTTCGCACGGCGACACCATGGTGCCGGTGCCCTCGCGCTGCACCGTCAACGGCAAGCCGCTGTCCGAGCTGCTGCCCGCTGACAAGATCGACGAGCTGGTCACCCGTACCCGTAACGGCGGCGCCGAGGTCGTGGCGCTGCTGAAGACCGGCTCGGCGTACTACGCCCCGTCGGCCGCCGCGGCCCGCATGGCCAAGGCCGTGGCCGAGGACTCCGGCGAGGTCATGCCGGTATGCGCGTGGGTCGACGGCGAGTACGGCATCTCCGGCGTCTACCTGGGCGTCGAGGCCGAGATCGGCGCGACCGGCGCCCGCAAGGTCGTCATCACCGACCTCACCGAGTCGGAGCTCGCCGGCCTCAACGAGGCCGCCGAGGCCGTCCGCGCCAAGCAGTCCGACGTAGCCGGCCTCTGACCGGCTTGCAGGAAGGGCACCTTCGCCACGCTCAGCGTTGTGGAAGGTGCCCTTCCTGACTTCTGACCGTCGCTGCGGGGGAAGCCCTCGCCGCGCACCAGACCGGGCAGGTTCCCCGGGCCGTAGCGGACCAGCGCTTCCTCGTACCCGGCCCACATCCGCACCCCCGGATGACGCCGCCGGCCGTACCCGGGGACCGCCAGCCCGCGCAGCACCTGGATCGTCTCCACCCGCCGCTTGCCCAACCGGCGCGGATCCAGCGCCACGGCGCTCGCCGCGAAGTCCGGATAGGGCAGGAACGTCTGTACGACAGCGGATACCCGCAGGTCAGCAGAGGCAAACCGCCGGGGGCGGGCGGAGCCGCGCGGTTGTCGGACGCGGGCACTATGGTGTCCGGCATGGCATTGGACCTGCTCGACCTGCTGCCCGCTGAGTGGCGCGACGTGATGAAGCCGCACCTGGACCTCGACGCCACGGCGCGGCTGTCCTCCTTCGTGGAGAACGCCTACGCCACCGAGACGGTGTACCCGCCTCGCGACGACCTGTTCACGGCGTTCCGGCTCACCTCTCCCGCACACACCCGGGTGCTGGTCCTCGGCCAGGACCCCTACTTCAAGCCCGGCCAGGCGCACGGCCTCAGCTTCAGCGTGCGGCCCGGCGTGACCGTTCCGCCGAGCCTGCGCAACGTGTACAAGGAGCTCAAGGACGATCTGGGCGTCGAGCCGCCGCGCAACGGCGACCTGACCGGGTGGGCGAGCCAGGGTGTGCTGATGCTCAACGCCGTGCTGACCGTCGGCGTCAAGCCGGGCAGCCACGCCAACCAGGGCTGGGAGGCGTTCACCGACGCCGCGATCAAGGCCGTTAACGACTCGCCGTACCGCGTGGTCTTCGTGCTCTGGGGGTCGTACGCCCGTAAGAAGGCGGCGCTGGTCACCAACCCGCAGCACGTCGTGCTGGAGGCGGGGCACCCGAGCCCGATGAACCCGAAGGGGTTCCTGGGCAGCAAGCCGTTCTCCCAGATCAAGGCCGCGCTCCAGGAAGCCGGCCGCGGCGAGATCAACTGGAGCTGATGATCTGCCGCGCGCGGCGGGCGGGGCTCGCCGCAGCGCGGCAGGTCAGTACATCGGCAGGTCAGTACATCGGCAGGTCAGTACATCGGCAGGACGATGGCGAGCCCGGCGACGGCGCTGACCATCACCGCCACGGCCAGCCACCGGCGGACCCGCAGATCGATGCCGGAAAGGCTGTCGTAGAACTTGGCCTTGCGCCCGTGCAGCCTCCGCCATGCCCAGCGCAGGGCAAGGAACAGCAGCAGGCAGAGCATGACCGCGCCGACCGAGCCGGCGACCCCGGCGCCCAGCGCGTCCCCGACATCCGAGAGCCGCGCCTCCCGGTGTTCCGCGCTCTCGCGCCGGTAGAGCCCGCCGTCCAACGGCCGGTGCCGGCTCAGCAGGATCGCGACCTGCGCGAGAGCCGGCAGCAACCCGATCGCGGTGAGCTCGAACCAAGGCCGGCGCAGTTGCCGCGAGGTCACGCTCAGCGCGCCCGCCGCGGCGCACAGCATCGGAAACGCGATGACCGTCCAGGCCGATGCCACGACGACCCTGGCCGGCACGTCGGCCAGGATCCGGGTCTCGGCCTTCAGCAGCGGCTCGCGCATCAGATAGGCCAGGAGCAAGGTGGCGATCGAGGCCACGGCGTAGAACATCATGCCGCTCCGGCGGCTGCGGGACTCGTTCTCGATCGTCACAGGCGGGCAGCTTAGCGGCGGCGGGCCAGGTCCGCAGACCGGTGACAAGGGGCACGGCACCCTGGCGGTTGCGGCAGGTGGATCTGGCAGTACGCTCGTACTGCTAGACGAGACCGCCGCCCGGCCTTCCGCGCCGGACGCCGAAGGTTTTAAGGAGCGCCCTCGCGATGGCGAAGATCAAGGTAAACAACCCGGTCGTCGAGCTCGACGGCGACGAGATGACCCGGATCATCTGGAAGCAGATCCGGGAGCAGCTGATCCTGCCCTACCTCGACGTGGAGCTGGAGTACTACGACCTGGGCATGGAGCACCGCGACGCCACCGACGACCAGGTGACGATCGACTCCGCCAACGCGATCAAGCGGCACGGCGTGGGCGTCAAGTGCGCCACCATCACCCCGGACGAGGCCCGCGTCGCCGAGTTCGGCCTGAAGAAGATGTGGAAGTCGCCGAACGGCACCATCCGCAACATCCTCGGCGGCGTCGTGTTCCGCGAGCCGATCATCATGAGCAACGTGCCGCGCCTGGTGCCGGGCTGGACCAAGCCGATCGTCATCGGCCGTCACGCCCACGGCGACCAGTACAAGGCCACCGACTTCGTGGTGCCGGGTCCGGGCAAGGTCACCATCACGTACCAGCCGGCCGACGGCTCGGAGCCGATGGAGCTGACCGTCGCCGACTTCGCCGACGGCGGCGTCGCCATGGGCATGTACAACTTCGACGAGTCGATCCGTGACTTCGCGCGCGCCTCGCTGCGCTACGGCCTGGCCCGCAACTACCCGGTCTACCTGTCGACGAAGAACACCATCCTCAAGGCGTACGACGGCCGCTTCAAGGACATCTTCGCCGAGGTCTTCGAGGCCGAGTTCAAGGCCGACTTCGAGGCCGCGGGCATCAGCTACGAGCACCGCCTCATCGACGACATGGTCGCCGCGGCCATGAAGTGGGAGGGCGGGTTCGTCTGGGCCTGCAAGAACTACGACGGCGACGTGCAGTCCGACACCGTGGCGCAGGGCTTCGGCTCGCTCGGCCTGATGACCTCCGTGCTGATGACGCCCGACGGCAAGACCGTCGAGGCCGAGGCGGCGCACGGCACCGTCACCCGGCACTACCGCCAGTGGCAGAAGGGCGAGAAGACGTCGACCAACCCGATCGCGTCGATCTTCGCCTGGACCCGGGGCCTCGCGCACCGCGGCAAGCTGGACGGCACCCCGGCGGTCACCAACTTCGCCGACACGCTGGAGCAGGTCATCATCGAGACCGTCGAGGGCGGCGCGATGACCAAGGACCTCGCGCTGCTGATCTCGCGTGACGCGCCGTGGCAGACCACCGAGGAGTTCATGAACACCCTCGACACCAACCTGGCTCGCCGTCTCGGCGCCTGATTCCGCCCGGGTGGAACCCGTCTCCTGGCTTGCCTGCGCTCGTTTGACCAGGTGAAACAGCAGAAGAATCCCGCCTGACAGTCCCTTCCCGAACAGTGCCGGCCCGCAGTCCGCGGGTCGGCACTGTTTTTTGCGCGCAGGGCCTTGGCCGGCTGCCCTGCTGCCGCGCGGTGATCGCTGTTTCGGGTCAGAAAGTGAGGCTGGACCGCATCTTCTGACCCGAAACAGCGATCATGCGGCCTGCCGCGCATCCCGGCGCGGTGCCGGGGTGGAGGAGAGGGCAAAGGAGAGGGCGGAGGTGGCGTGGGGGTGGGGTCAGGGGGTGCGGAGCCAGACGGGGCCGTCGGGGGTGTCGCGCAGTTCGATGGCGGCGGCGGCGAGGGCGTCGCGGACCCGGTCGGCAGCCGCCCAGTCGCGCTGCTCGCGGGCCTTCTCGCGCAGGCCGATCAGTGCGTCCACCAGCGGGGTGAGCAGCGGCGTCGGGTCTGCCGTGCCGGCGAGCGCGCCCAGCCGCACGATCATGCCCCGGAGCAGGCCGTGCGCGTGTTCGCCGGAGTCCGAGGTGAGCGTGTCCGCGCCCCAGTCGGTGATCGCCTGCTCCAGTTCCAGCACCGCCGCGACGCAGCCGTCCACGTTCCGCCCGGCCAGCGCCGTCGAGAACCTGGCCTCCGCCTCGTCGGCCGCCTCGCGCAGCGTGGCCGCGACGCTCCCGGCCGCGCTGTCCAGGACCGCCCCGCCTTCGGCCGTGCTGCCGCCCGCCGTGCCGCGCCCCGATCCGCCCTGTCCGAACCCGCCGCGTCCGACTCCGCCCGACGCGCCGCCGGCCGACCCGGACGCGCCGCCGGCCGACCCGGCCTCACCGCCTCCGCCAGCGTTAAGAGGGTGCCCTTCCTCTACGTATTCCGTTAAGAAGGTGCCCTTCCTTTCTTCGGTGGGGAGGGGGAGGACGGTGCCGGTGGGGTAGGTGGTGCTGCGGCCGCGGTGGCGGAGGGTGAGGGTGCCGTTGCCGAGAACCGTGGCGGTGCGGGCGTCGAGGTCGCAGACCAGGGCGGTGTGCTCGTCGATGCCGATGATGACGGTGTCGTCGGGCAGTTCGCTTTCGAGGCGGGCCAGGCGGGGTTCGCCGAGGTAGCAGAAGCGGGTGTCGTGGTGACCGCCCTCGGCATTGTCGTAGTGCGGGATGACCACCGCGGGAATGCCGGTGAGCTGCTCGAACAGGTTCAGGCCGGGCTCCCAGCGCGGGTCCGCGCCGGCCTTGTAGATCTCGTACACGGGGATGGTGTGCGAGCCTAGGGTGAGGGCGGCGGCGCTGGCGAAGACGAGCACGTCGGCCTGGACGAGCAGCGACGGCAGCTCGGTGTCGCGCCACTGGCGCAGGGCGTACGTCGGCGAGCCCGGCCCCGCGAAGATCCAGCTCGCACCACGGAGGGCGGCCAGCGCGCGTTCACGGTCGAGGCCGGGTGCGAGGGCACTCCGCCAGGAGACGACGTCGACGGCTCGCCCGACGCTCTGCGCGAAGTAGCCCACGGCCCGCGCGCTGATCTCGTCGGCGTTCAGCTGGAATCCGTACGGCGTGTCCAGCAGGGCGGCCCGTGCGTCGTCGTGCAGTGCGGCGAAGAACTGCCGGTGCGGCTTGATCATCGTGGGGGTGGTCTCGCCGGACCCCATGATCACGAGCAGCTTGGTCACGCCTTCTCCTTCCGTCGGCGGCCGCGACCGGGGCGGGTCACGGCTTGACCAGGGTGAGCAGGTCGGCGGCGATGGTGTCCGGGTGCTGGGCGTGCAGGTCGTGGTCGCCGCCGGGATACCAGCGCACGGTCGCGTCGGGCAGCGCCGCCGCCGCCCGGCGTACCGTCTCGGCACGCTCGTCCTGCGGGCCGAGTGCGGGCAGCAGCAGCGCGGGGACGGCGACCAGCGGCAGGTCGGGTCCTGGTGGGCCGTCCCACATCGACCGCAGGATCTCCAGGTGGTGCGGGATGGTCAGCCGCCGCTCCACGGTGCCGTCGGATCTGATCCGCATGTTCGCCAGGGTCGCCTCCCGGGCCGTGTCCGACCAGTCGGGGTGGCCCGACGCCAGCCACTGCCGCATGGTGTCGGCGGGCCGGCCGTCGATGTCCTGCGGGCGCAAAGCCTGCTCGCAGGACTGCCAGTCGGGGAAGGCGGCGTGCAGGTCGATCCAGCCGCCGTCGACCAAGCCGAGCGCCCCGGGCAGCTCCTGGTGCTTGGCGGCCAGCCGGACCACCACGTTGCCGCCCCACGACTGGCCCACCACCACGGGTCGGCGCAGGCCCAGCGCGGTGATCACGGCGGCCAGGTCGGCGGCGGCGGTGCCGGTGTCGTATCCGGATTCCGGCGCGTCCGACTCGCCGTGCCCGCGCAGGTCCACCGACCAGCTCGGATGACCGGCGGCGGCCAGCGCGGCCGCCACCTCGTCCCACAGCCGGGCGTTCGAGGACAGCCCGTGGACCAGCAGGAACGGCGTCGATCCTGGGCCCGGACCGGCTGACGTGGCGGCCGGCGTGCCGGGGCCGGCCGGGCCGCGGCGGCGCAGGCGCAACCGGACGCCGGGTTCGACCTCGACTTCGACTCGGCTGACCTCGTTGTCGTTCACATGTACGAACTTAGAGGGAAACCGCCCTCAGCGCAGCAGCGGCCTGCTCCGGCGCGATGTCGTTGACCCACGCGCCCATCGCCGACTCCGACCCGGCCAGGTACTTCAGCTTGCCCGGCGCGCGCCGGGAGCTGATCAGGCGCAGGTGCAGGTAGCCGAGGTCGCGGTCGGTGTGCACGGGGGCCTGGTGCCAGCCGGCGATGTACGGCATGGCCACGCCGAACAGGCCGTCGAGCCGTCGCGTGATCTCCGACCAGAGCGGCGCGCAGGCGTCCAGCTCCGCCTCGGTGAGCGCGGCCAGGTCGGGGACCTGCCGGTGCGGGGCGAGGTGGATCTCGTACGGCCAGCGGGCCGCGTACGGCACGAACGCCGTCCACAGCTCGTTCGACGCGACGATGCGCGAGCCGTCCGCGCGTTCGCGGGCCAGCAGGTCGGCGTAGAGGTTGCCGCCGTGGGCGTCCTGGAACCGGCGGGCCGCCTCCAGGTAGCGGCGGGTGACCGGGGTGACGTACGGGTACGCGTAGATCTGGCCGTGCGGGTGGTGCAGCGTCACGCCGATCTCGACGCCCCGGTTCTCGAAGCAGAACACCTGCTCGACGCCCGGCTGGGCGGACAGCTCGGCGGTGCGGTCGGCCATCGCGCCCAGCACCGTGCGCACCCGCGGCACGGGCAGGTCCTTGAACGACGAGTCGTGCAGCGGCGAGAAGACGACCACCTCGCAGCGCCCGGCGTCGCCGGAGAACGAGGGGAACCGGTTCTCGAACACGACCACGTCGTAGTCGTCGGCGGGCACCTCGGTCAGGAACGCGCCCTTCGTCGGGCAGAGCGGGCACTCCTCGGTGGGCGGCAGGAAGGTGCGGGCCTGCCGGTGCGCGGCGACGGCGACCCAGTCCTCGGTCAGCGGGTCGAAACGCAGCTCGGCCGGCGCGGGCGGCGGGGGCAGCTCACGGCTGTCGACCATGGCGCGTACGGCGTCGTCGTGCTCGTCGAAGTAGATCAGTTCGCGGCCGTCGGCCATCGTGGTGCTGGTGCGCTTCATCCGGTCATCTCCACAACGGTGTACTCGCTGACGTCCACGGGCGGCTCGGTGTCGGTTATCAGCAGGTCGACGGCGCTGAGCGGGACGATCGAGGCGATGCCGAGCGTCTCCCACTTGGTGTGGTCGGCGAGCACGACCAGGCGGCGGGTGGCCGCGATCAGGGCCCGGTTGGTCTCGGCTTCGAGCAGGTTCGGCGTGGTCAGCCCGGCCTCGACGCTGAGCCCGTGCACACCGAGGAAGAGCTGGTCGACGTGCAGGTCGCGCAGCGAGGCGACGGCGATCGGGCCGACCAGGGCGTCGGAGGGGGTGCGGGTGCCGCCGGTGAGCACGACGGTCTGGTCGGGGCGGCCCGCGCGGTAGAAGACGTCGGCGACCGGGATGGAGTTGGTCACCACGGTCAGCCCGGGGATCTCGACCAGGCGCTGGGCCAGCCGCACCGTGGTGGTGCCCGCCGACAGCGCGATGGCGCTGCCGGGGGCCACGTGGGCGGCGGCGGCCTCGGCGAGCTTGGCCTTCTCCGTACGCTGGCGCTCGGCTTTCGCGGCGAAGCCGGGTTCGTCGGCGACGCCGGACGGGGGCGCGGTGGCCCCACCGTGCACCTTGACCACGAGGCCGCGCTCGGCGAGCACCTCCAGGTCGCGGCGGATGGTCATGTCGGAGACGCCGAGCTCGGCGACGAGGTCGGCCACGCGCACCCCGCCGGAGAGGCGCACCTGGGCGAGGATCGCCTGCTGGCGTTGCGGGGCGAGCATCCCGTCTCCTCACCTGCGGCCCCCGGGGGGAGGCTAAGTCACCGAAATCCAACAAGGTTCAACACCGTATCGTACGCGGACGCGCACGGGCAATGGCGGAACGTGGTGATCGGTGCAGGTGTGATGTGGGAACGCGTGCAGCTGCGGCGCCGGTACGGCGTGGTCAGATGCCGTGCCCGCGCCGGTGCAGCGCGGTCAGCACCGTCTCGACCTTGACCGCGCCGGTGAGGGCGGCCAGCGCGATCGCGGCCCGCGGCTCGCGCCAGTTGTTGCGGACCGTCTCGCGGGTCCAGCGCCAGGCCTGCCGCTTGTCCCCGGCCGCCGCCGACCAGCAGGCGAGCTGGCCGTAGACCCGGGCCGCGCCGGGGCGGCAGCCGGAGATCTCCGGGTGGCGGGCCATCATCCAGCGCAGCGACGAGATCTTGGTGGAGTACTCGTACGCGTAGAAGCTGCTGCGGCCCCAGAGCACCCGCACCAGCGGTTCGTCGACGTGCACGATCGGGTGCCGCCGGGCGGCCCGCAGCAGCAGGTCCCAGTCCTCGTTCTGGCTGCCCGGGGCGTCCTCGGAGACCGGGCCGATGACCCCGGACTCCAGCAGCGTCTCGCGGCGGGCCAGGAAACCCGACGAGTGCAGCATCGACATCCGGGAGCGGGCCAGGTGCTCGACGGTCACCGCATCGGTGCCCGCCAGCCGGGGGTGGGCCGCCCCCTCGAACTCCACCTCGATCGCACACGTCGCGAACTCGGCGTCCGGTGTGCGTACCAGGGCGTCGACCTGGCGGCGCAGCTTGCCGGGGTGCCAGAGGTCGTCGTCGTCGCAGAACGCCACCAGCTCGGTGTCCAGCGCCGCGATGCCCGTGTTGCGGGCCCCGGCCAGGCCCGGCTGCCGCCAGTTGGCCAGCACCAGCACCGGCCGGTGGTCGGCGCGGGCCAGCTCCAGGTCGGGCTCGGCCTGGTCGAAGACCACGATGACCCGCAGCGGGCCGGGGTAGTCCTGCGCGCGTACCGCGTCGAGGGCCTTGCGCAGCAGCTCGGGGCGGTTGCGGGTCGGGATGACGACGCCGACCGCGGGCCAGTCGCGGCGCTCCGCCGACGCGCCGTCGGCGGCCCTGGCTTCTGGTCCGCCGCCTGCCTGCCGGTTTCCACCCGGCGTGCCGTCTGCCCGTGCGTCAGCGGGCGACGTGCCGGTGGCGGCCGGGCGGGCGCCGCGGGTGCCGTCGAACCGGCCGGTGTTGACCTTGACCTTCATCGGTGTGCTCCCACTATCTCAGCGGTACTGCTCAGCGGGTACCCGTACGCCCGCAGCAGCGGCGCGCACACGGCCCCGACCAGGGCGCGCTGGCGGGGCGGCAGCTGCCGGCGCCAGGCGTCGTCGCGGCGCAACTCGATGCGCCCGACCGTGAACCGCATCGGGTTGCCCGCGGCGCTGTGGCCGACGGACAGCTCGACGGCGTCGTCGTCGACGAAGCCGAGGTCCATCACGGACGGGTCCAGCCCCATGAACGCGGCGATGCGCTGCACGCTGCTGCGGGGCCGGGCCAGGAACTCCTCGTAGCGCACCCGGCGCACGGCGACGCCGCGGCGGCGCAGCAGCCCGAAGGCGGCGTTGTGCGCGTTCCACAGCAGCGCGCTGCGGGTCGGGGCGTACCGCGTCATCTCCTCGGCGCCGTCGGTCTCCGGGCGGGCGACGGTCTTGGTCCACGAGTACGCCACCCCGCGGGCGTCGCGCACCACGTGCAGCACCCGCAGATCCACGGTGTCCGACCAGCGCAGGCAGTGCGCCAGCGCGCTGTGCTTGGAAGAGTCGATCACGATCTGCGCCCCGGACGTCTCGGCGGCGGCGGCGTAGATGCGCGCGTAGTAGTCGGCGTACTCGGTGACCAGCGCCGCGAAGTCCTTGGCGGCCAGCCGGTTCGACCCGGCCAGCCGGGGGATGTGCCGGGTGCGCTCGACCAGGTCGCGCAGGGCCAGGATGCGGTGCACGTCCACCCGGTGCCAGCCGCCGAAGGCGGCGATGCCGACGCGCTGCCAGAAATCGCAGCCGCTGAACCGCTCGCCGCAGCCGCAGCGCTCGTCGTCGCGCAGGTCGCGCTGCCACAGGTGGACTATCTCGCCCAGGGCGCACACGCCGGGCAGCTCGCCCAGCACGCGTTCGATCAGCGTCGTGCCGCTGCGGCCGAGCCCACCGACGAAAAGAACCCTGGTCGTCATACATCCCCCACTGCGGCGTGCCGGTCCGCGACGCGCTCATGCGGTATAACGACCGAACAGTGTTGTTGGTCTGTATTGTCTGAATTCATGGCTTTTACGGGGACTGTTTATGGCCGAAAGGTCCACCTCGCCGGCACCTGGTTCGACGCCGTCACCGAGGAGGCCGTGGCCGAAAGAGTGATCAACGCCCTGGAGCGCGGCGACGGGGGCCGCATCCTCACCCCGAACGTCGACATCATGCGGCTCGCTTCGGGCCGCGGTGTGCGCGCCGCGGAGGTGCGCGGCTTCCTGGAGGACGCGACCCTCGTCGTCGCCGACGGCATGCCGCTGGTCTGGGCCAGCAAACTCTCCCGCACCCCGCTACCCGAACGGGTGACCGGCTCCGGTCTCATCTGGAGCCTGTCCGCCGCCCTGGGCCGCGCCGGACGCTCCGTCTACCTGCTCGGCGGCACGCCCCCCGACGAGACCGGCACCGACGGCGCGGTCAAGGCCGCGTCCGTGCTCGCCGCCGGGTGCCCCGGGCTGCGCATCGCCGGCCAGGTCGCGCCGCCGTTCGGCTTCGACCTCGACCCGGACAGCTGCGCGCAGGTGTACACCGACGTCATCGAGGCCAAACCCGACTTCGTCTTCGTCGGCCTCGGCTTCCCCAAACAGGAGCGCGTCATCTCCGACCTGCGCGCCGAGTTGCCCTTCACCTGGTTCATCGGCTGCGGGGCCGCGATCGGCTTCGTCGCCGGAGAGCTCCACCGCGCCCCCATCTGGATGCAGCGCAGCGGCCTCGAATGGGCCCACCGCCTGGCCCAGGAACCCGGCCGCCTCGCCGGCCGCTACCTCGTCCACGACCTGCCCTACGCCGCCCGCCTCCTCGCCGGCGCAGCCCTCCGCCGCCGCTGACCCCCGCCCCCGTCCCCCCGCCGCTGACCGACCGCCCGCCGCCCGCCCCGAACGAAGGAAGGGCACCTTCCCATCGCTCCGCGATGGGAAGGTGCCCTTCTGACGTCGGCCGGACCGGTTCACAGGCGAAGATCGCTGTTTCGTGTCAGAACCTGCGGTCAGACCGCACTTTCTGACCGTAAACGCCGATCATGCCCCACGAACCGCTGCCGGCTCACCCGGAGCCTGGGATCGATCATGAAGTTAGGGCGGCGACACGCCGTCGAACCGTGCCATAAGTTCATGATCAACGCGGGGAAGCGTGGTCAGCGGGTGAAGTGGGGGTCGAGGGCGGTGGAGCGGAAGGCGGTGAGGGGGGCTCGGTCGGGGCGGAGGGCGAATTCGCCGGCAGGGGTGCGGTTGTCGGGGTTGGACTCGAAGTAGAGGACGGCTTTGATCTGGGTGTTGCGGCGGAAGACGGCGGTGGCGTCGCGCAGCCAGGAGGCGCGCTGGGTGGCGGTCCAGGCGCGGGAGACGCCGTACTCGCCGATCATGATGGGGTGGGGGCGGGCGGCGGCCCAGCGCAGGAACGGTTCCAGGAGCTCGCCCAGGGGGACCAGCTCGGAGCCGGCGTACACGTCGACGCAGGTCCAGTCGACCTGGTCGTCGCCGGGGTAGAAGTCCTGGGCGCGGCCGGCGGTGAAGCCCTCCTGGGTCGGGCACCACACCCAGGAGACGTTCTTCGCGCCCTCCTGCGCGAACAGCGCGCGGGTATGCCGCCAGGCGGCCACGTACTCGTCCGGCGAGCCGACCTCGGCGGCCAGGTTGGGCCGGTCCATCTCCCAGCGCAGCCGCACCAGCACCGGCACGTCCAGGTCACGGGCCTGGCGGGCGCGCTCGCGGATCTCGTCGTCGTGGTCGCCGAGCACCACCTCGGCGCTCGGCCCGCCGGTCCAGCTGAACATCAGCGTCGCCCCGGACTCCAGGAAGGTCCGGTCGGAGCTGGTGCCGAACTCCTCGCGCAGCCGGCGGTACGTGTTGACGACGTCGAGCCGCCGGCCCAGCTCCTGCTCGAACTCCACGACGCCGGTGACCCGGCCCGCCTGGGTGAGGCTTTCCGGGCGCACCCACGCGCCGAGCAGCGCGCCGGTGGCGGGGGCGGCGACCGGCCCGCCCGCCGCGGCGGGCGCGACGGGGGAGCCGGGCGGCGGGGACACCGCGATGCCGCGGTCCACCGGGGGAGGGGAGCCGCACGTGGTCAGCGTGGCGGCGGCGGCCACCCCGGCGAGGATCCGCAGCAGGCGGACTGAGGCACTGGGCCGGCCTGCCGGCATGTCAGTCGACGGTCCGGGTGCGGCGGGCGACGTACAGCACGTTCACGGCCCACTTGCCGCCCCAGCCGGTGCGGGCGACGAAGTCGTCGACGAGCTTGGCCAGGGTGCGCAAGCCCCGGCGGCCGTACCAGCCCTGCGTGAACAGGGCGAAGCCGCGCTGCTCGACGATGGTGAAGCCGTGCCGGTCGAGCAGTTCGGCGACCTCGGTGTGGTCGAGCTCGGCGAACCAGGGCGAGCCGGTGTGCCGGGCGTGGCGCAGGTGGCGCAGCGAGTGCCGGTTGCCGTGGTTCTCCACCACGAGCAGGCCCGCGTCGTAATTGGGCAGCACCTTCGCGGAGAACGCGATGGCCCGCTCGCGTACGTCGTTGTCGACGTTGAGCAGCAGCCGGAAGATGGTGACCAGGGCCGGGATCTCGGTCGGCGCGGGTTCGGGCACCTCCCCCTCGGCGGCGACGTGGTGCAGTTCGGCGTACGCGCCCACTTCCTCGGCCTTGGACAGCATCGCCGCCGACGTGTCGTAGCCGTGGGCTCCGCGGACCAGGCCGTGCAGGATCCGGATGGCGCGGCCGGTGCCGCAGGCGAAGTCGTGCTGCACCGGCCGCCGGTAGGGGAACGCCCGTTTGGCGAGTCTGCGCAGGTAGGCGCGCTGGCGCCGATTTATCGCCGAGGAATAGCTGTCCGGGGCGTATACGACGTGCTCGTACTTCTCAACCGTCGCCTCGTCCTGGAAGATCTCGGTGTAGTCGGCGCGCATGCGGTTCGTGTTCCTTTTCTTCTCTGAGTGGTGCTGTCGGTGCTTTGGCGTCGCTACCCCTGCGGAGCGGCCTTGGCGTTGTTACGGCGTCCCGGGCGGGCCGCGGCGAGCAGTGCCGGGAGTCCCAGCCGGTCCTGGAAGCGGCGCAGCCCGCCGAAGTAGACGCCGGCGGCCAGCACCAGGGCGGCGCCGGCCCCCAGCGGCTGGCTGGGCACCACCAGGCGCACCAGCCAGGGCAGGACGCCGAAGCTGCCGGCGGCCAGCGCCATCGCGGTGCGCGTGCCGGACCCGAACGGGTGCAGCCGCAGCGACGTGGCGAGCTGTGCGAGCGGCAGCAGGTTGTTCACCGCGACCGCGGCGGCCAGGCCGATCGCGGCTCCGACCACGCCGAGCCGGGGGATCGCGACCAGGTCGATGGCGACCATGGTGATTAGCGCCAGCAGCACGTTCATCAGGTTCCAGGTGGTGCGCCCGGCCATGGACAGCACCATGTCGACCATCCCGCAGCCGGTGCTGATCAGCATCGCCGCGGCCAGCACGCGCACCGCCGGGGCGGCGGCGGTGTACGACGCGCCGAACAGCCCTAGGTACAGGTCGGCGTAGCAGGCCACGACCAGGTGCAGCGGCCAGCTGATCATCACGAGCCAGGCGGTGGCCGTCTGGTAGAGCCGCAGCGCGCCCTCCCGGTCGCCGACCGACAGCGTCTCGGCCAGCCGGGGCTGCACCACCTGCGCGATGGAGCCGTTGGCGAGCTGTCCGAGCACGACGAACCGGCCCGCGACGGCGTACGCGGCAGCCGGGGCGAGCCCGGCCAGCCCGGCGACCATGAGCACGTCGACCCGCTGCAGGGCGGTCTGGGCGGCGTTGGCCAGCGCGCGGGGGGCGGTGTAGCGCCAGAACGCGGAGCCGACGGTGCGGCCCTCGATCCGGGCGGCCAGCCGGTCGCCGCGGGTCAGCGTCGGCTCGTGGTGCCAGCGCCGCCACACCAGGAACCCGGCGATCGCGGCCCCCGGCACGTACGGCAGCACCCAGGCCAGCGCCCACGTCGACGGCGGCGAGATGATGTCGGACAGGGCCAGCACGGCCAGCGAGCCCACGCACAGCAGCTGGGTGGCCGGACGCATGATCTTTTCGAGCAGCACGGTCGGGCGCATCATGCGGTAGCCGCGGGTCGCCGCGAGCAGCGCCTCCGACAGCGCCGCCACCGGCAGGAACAGGGCCAGCATGGTGAGCGGGGCGGCGTACTCAGGCACGAAGTGCCCGGCGGACAGCCATACCGCGACGCCCAGCAGCAGGCCGAGCACCGCGACCGGGACCAGCCCGCTGCGCAGGCACGGCCCGATCAGCTCGGGCCGACCCTGGGCCCGCAGCCGGGCCGGCCAGTAGACCAGCGCCGTCGTCGTGCCGAGCCGAGCGACGCCGCCGACCAGCACGAACGCCGAGGTGGCGGCGAAGAAGGAACCGGCGGCGGCCGGGCCCAGCCCGCGCGCGACCAGCCAGGTGACGCCGACCCCGGCCACCGCGGCGAGCGCCGCTCCGGCGAGGTTGGCGACGCCGCCCCGGGCCATCCCGGACGGATCGGCCGAACCGCCCGGCAGGGTCGGCTCGGGCGGGGGAGCGGGGCGCGGCGGCGCGGCGGTGAGCCGGGTGCCGTGGGCCACGGCGGTCGGCGCTGCGCGGCGCCCGCTCATGCGCGCCAGCTCGGCGTACGCCCCAGCCAGCCGGCGAGTTCAGCGTCGTGCGGCGCGTAGTGCGCGGTCAGCTCGGCGCGCAGCCGGGCCGGCATGGGCGCGCTGCGCGGTCGGGCGTTGTGCTGCTCGAACTCGGGGTAGCTCAGCTGCGGCAGGCCGAGGAACGCGAGCACCTCGTCGTAGGTCGGCCGGGGGTCGGTGAAGAAGCGCTCGCTCTCCACCACCAGGATCCGGTCGCGGCCCACCTGGTCTGCGAGGCGGCGCAGGTAGACGGCGTACTCGCCGCGTGAGCGGTAGCCGTGGTGCTGGTGCGAGAACGAGTAGGCGTGCTGGTCGGCCAGCAGCCGCTCGCGCTGGCCGCGCAGCCGGGCCGGTTCCAGTTCGAGCGCCTGCGCGAAGTCGGCGACGGTCTCGAAACCGCGCGCGACCTCGTGCGCGTGCTGCGAGTAGGCCCGCTCGACCGGGTCGCGGACCAGCACGAGCAGCTTGACGGCGGGCAGGTCGCGGGCGATGCGCGCGCCCGCGTGCGGGTGGTAGAGGTAGTACGGGCTGGACTCGAACGTCTGCGGCGGCACGCCCAGCTCCCGCTCGATGCGGGCGGCGGTGCGCCGCAGCGGGAAGTGCCCCTGGTACCAGGCCCGGCCGCGGTGGTAGCTGGTGTCGAAGTAGTGCACGCCCTTGTGCAGCACCGCCTTGAGCACGGCGGGGTGCGCGGCCAGTGCCCGGTACAGCGAGGTGGTGCCGCAGCGCTGGCCGCCGCAGATCAGGAACGACGGCAGCATGCGCGCGCCCGAGGTCATCCAGCCGACCGAACGGGAGCCGAGGTGGACCACCCGCTTGACCGACTCGGGCACGTTCGACGTCTTCACTGGCTCTCCATGGGCGGGTCGGCGCGAGGCAGGCTCCGGATCTTGTGCAGTTCGTGCTGCCATGAAGACATCAACTGCACAAGATCCGGAACGGGATACATCAGAGGGACCGGACCTTGCGGATCAGGACCGGCAGCAGCCAGGTGCCGGTGACACCGAGGCGGGCCCCGGCCTCGGCCTGGCGGTCGCTCAGGTATCGCGTCGCGAGGTCCACCAGGTACAGCAGCGCCACGATCTCGGCGCTGCCGGGGGCCACGTCGAACGGGGCGAGCAGCGCCGGAGCCTGCCGCACCGTGGACTCGACCGCGGTCTGCGCGTCGACGCCGTCCTGGATCTGGCGCTGCAGGTCGAAGTGCACGGCGTCGAAGCCGAGCGGGACCCCGGGGGTGAACCGCTCCCAGTCCCAGATCAGCAGTGCGCTGTCGACGTTGGCCATGTTCCACGGGGCCCAGTCGCCGTGCCATGCGCCGAAGCGCAGGTTCAGCTCCGCGGCGTGCTCGACCAGGGCCCGGGCGGCGTCGAACAGCTGCGCCACCTCGGTCGCGGCCCGGCCCGAGCCCTCCGGGGTGTCGGCGGCGAGCTGGCAGAGCCGGTTGCGCAGATCAGCCCAGTACGGGCTGGTGGCCAGCCAGCCCTGGCTGAGCCCGCAGGCGCCGGCGACCTCGGCCATGGCGCGGTGCAGCCGGGCGCCGGACAGCGGCACCCGCGGCTCCCACACCGGCAGCGCGGACTGCACCAGCACCTGCATGCCCCGCCACTGGCCGGCGTGCAGGATGCTCGGCACCACGATCTCGGGCAGTTGCACATGGGACAGCGCGGACAGGGCCGCGGTCTCGGCGCGCACCAGCCGCCGGGTGAGCGGCCCCACGCCGAACTTGGCGAAGCCGATGGTGCCGCCCCGCTGATCGAGCAGCTGCAGGACGGGCTTCCGGTTGGCCCGCACCGGTCCGATATGGATACTGACCTGCAGTGTTGTGCCCAGCGCCTCGGACAGGAACCGGTCGACCGTGTCCGTTCCGCCGTCCGGGGAGGTCAGCCGGACCCGGTCGCGGACCAGCGTGGACCAGGCGCCGGAGCGCAGCGCCATGGCGACGGCGTCGCGCTTGAGCCGGCCCAGCCGGCCCTGCGGCTCGGAGAAGCGGCGCACCGCGGCGGCGGCGACCCGGCGTGAGCCGGCGGGCACCAGCAGCTTGCATCGCCGGGCGTCCGGGATCGCCAAGTACTCCACCACGCGACGGCCCTCGGCGGCGGTGGAGCAGCCCGGGTAGAGCAGCTCCAGCACCTCGCGCAGGTACTGCCCGCGCAGCTGTGCGTCGCCGCCGGCGACCTGCTCCGCGGCCGTCTCGACCGCGGTCACGCCCGACCCCGGTATTCCCGCTCGGTGCTTTGCACGTCAGCTCCTCCGCTGGTGTCCGTTATGTCCCACGGGCTCAACGGAGCTGGACGCGATCTGGAAGCGGGAGTTGCGCCACAGCACCACATATCCGAGGAACGTGAAGGCCAGCGGCGTGACGAGCGAGTTGTACCAGAGCGCGGCGATGAACGAGCCCGCGATCGCGGCCGAGGCCGCCAGCCCGATCGCCGAGCGGTCGCGGCGGAAGCGCCACAGCGCGTACCCGAAGAAGGCGAAGTAGGTGAGCGTGCCGGCCAGGCCGTGCGCGTACAGCAGCTGCCACAGCTGGCCGTTGCCGCCGACGGTGAAGTTGCCGCAACGCTCGCAGGCCGCCGACTCGCCGACCGCGATCGACTGCCGCCCGCCCTGGGTGCTGCGGGTCGAGCCGAAACCGAGCACCGGCGACTCGGCCACGCCGGACACCGCCCGCTCGGTGAGGAACATGCGCACCCCGTTGGACTTGCCGTTGTCGAGGCGGCGCTCGATGACCCCGCCCAGCGGGGTGGTGGCCAGCGCGACGGCCAGCCCGGCCAGCACCACGCCCAGGGCGACCAGCGCCCGCAGCCGTCCGGCGAGCGCCTGGCGCACCGCGATGAAGACCGCCGTCGCGCCCAGGCCGATCCACAGCCCGCGGTTCAGCGAGTGCACGACCGGCACCACCGAGACGGCGAGCAGGCCGATGGCGAGGACGCGGGTGCGCGGGCGGCTCGGGTACGCGAACACCGCCGCCACGAACCACACCACGAGCAGGCAGAAGTTGTTGCCCCAGGTGTTGGTGTACCCCCACGGCGCGGCGGGGCGGGGCAGCGGGTCGCCGACCAGGTCCATGATCTGCGCGGCGTACGGGTGGACCAGCGACTTCACGAAGCCCTTGCCGCGCACCCCGTCGGGCAGCAGCAGCTCCACCGGCGAGGTGAACTCGAAGTGCCCGGCGAACGTGCCCAGCAGGCCGCCCGCCACGGTGACCGCGAACATCCAGGCCAGCAGGTTCACCAGCCGCCGCTGCGGCAGCACCTGCGCGGACAGGTTGCCGGCGTACACCAGCAGCACGGTCAGCGCGAGGTGCTGGACCAGCTTGTAGACCGGCGCGGTGATCCGTTCCGCGAAGCTCGCGCTGATCGTGCCCGCGGGGTCCACGTCGAGCACGCCGAAGCCGACCACGGTGACCGTGCAGAAGGCCAGCCAGATCCAGAACGCGGGCGGCAGCCGGACCGGCAGGCCCTGCTGGTGCCGCCGGTAGAGCTGCCAGGCCATCGGCACGGCCATCAGCGGGAAGATCAGCACACCGAGGCCGAGCGCCCACCACAGCGGGTAGAGGGCCAGCAGCGAGGTCAGCGGCCAGGCGGGCCCGAACAGCAGGCGGGGGCGGGCGGGCGCGGTGACCGGCGTGGTGACGCCGTCCGGCACGCCCGCCCGGAGGGCGAGACTCATTGCCGGTGGGCCTCGTCCAGCTCGGTCAGGGCCGAGGCGTCGAGCGGGGCCAGCATGATGGTCTGCTCGTCGGCGTGCGGCTTGTGCCCGTTCGCGACCGCGTCGACCGGCTCCTCGTCGTCGCTGAGCAGCGGCCGCCCGGCCGGTTCGGCGGGCGTGGTCTCGGCGGCGGTCGTGCCGCGGCGGGCCCGGTGCGGCAGCCGCGGCATCATCACGCCGCCCAGCAGGGGCGTGCCGACCCGGCGCAGCTGCTCGGCGGCGTCGGCGACCTCGGGGCGGCTGGTGCGCCGGGTCTCCACCGCGAGGATCGCCGCGTCGGCGAGGCTGGCCAGGCTCTGCGCGTCGGCGCTGGCGGAGGTGGAGGGGGCCTCGACCACCAGGTAGTCGGCGTGGGCGCGCAGCGTGGTGATGATGTCGCGCAGGGCGTGCGACTGCAGCATGCCTGCCGCGGTGGCGGTGCCGCCGGTGGTGATGACGTGCAACGAGGGCGTACGCGCCGCCCGCTGCGTCGACTCGGCCAGGCTGACCCGCCCGGCCAGCACCTCGGACAGTCCTGGGGTCGGGGCTACGCCGACGAGCCGGGCCAGCGGCGCGGCCTCGGTCAGCGAGTCGGGCAGCTGCGCGCCGATGAGCACGACCTCCGCGCCGGTGCGCGACAGTGCGGCGGCCAGGTTGGCGGCGACGAGGGTGGCCGCCGGGCCGCGGCTGGCACCGGTGACCACGACGACCTGCTCGCCGGGGCGGAAGGCTGCGACGACCTCGTTGCGCAGCCGGTTGAAGGCCCGCCCGCCGGGGCTGAACGGGGTGAAGATCTCGGTGCAGCCCGCGCCCTTGCCGGGCACCGCGCCGAGCACGGCCACGCCGCTGCGCACCAGGTCGCGCCCGGCCCGCACGCGGCGGTCCAGGCGCTCGCGCAGCGCGGCCACGCCCAGCCCGGCCAGCAGCCCGAGCACCGCGCCCGCGGCGTAGTTGACCGCCGCGGTCGGCTTCACCGGGCGGCTGGGCACGCGGGCCTCGCGGATGACGGTGCCGGCGCTGACCGTCTCGGTGGCCAGCTGGTTGACCTTGTTGTTGAGCTGGTTGATCTGAGTCACCGTGGTGTCGCGCTGGCTGTCCAGGGTGGCGTAGTTCGAGCTCTTCGGGCTCGCGTCGGAGAGCTTGCCGTTGATCTTCGTGAGGTCCTCGGTGAGGTCCTTGATCTTGTCGCGCAGCGCCGCGGCCTGCCGCTCCAGCTCCGCCTTGGCGTTGCCCTCACGGTTGGCCAGGTACGACTGCGCGAACGCCTTGGCCCCGGCCTGCGCCTGAGCGGGCTCCGGCGCCGCGTAGTTGATCTGGAGCACGGCGGTGTTGGGCGGCACCTCGACCGAGACCGCGGAGGCGAGCACGTCGACGTCCTCGCGCTGGAGCACCTTGGCGGCCCCGGCGACCACGGCGGTCGAGCGCATCAGCTGCGCCTCGGTGTCCAGGTTGATCTCGTCACGGGTGCGGCCCCCGGCGACGTTGGCGTCCAGCCCGGCCGGGCGCACCAGCACCGACGCCGTGGAGACGTATTCGCGCGGCAGCGATTCGTTGTATGCCGCCCCACCGGCGGTGCCCGCCAGGGTCAGCAGCACCGCGATCCACCAGTGACGGGCGATCAAACCCAGGTAGTCGCTCATGTCGTACGACGAGGGGGGTGGCCCGGCGTATGTCGCGTCCACAGCGTGTGGCCCTTCTCCGGCGTTGTTGCGTCCGGTGAGGTCAACGGTCTGGCGGTAACGACGTAACTAGGCATATCGGCCGATACGCCGCGAACGCATGTTCGTGCAGGTGGGAGGGCATATGAGTGAGGAAGCGTCAACAAGCGCGTTCTTCGGCGAAAAGCTCGCAAACAAGACACAACGGTTATGATGCCCTCAAGGGTACGCAGAATCTGACATAAATCTGAGTGCCCGCTTTCGGGGGAAGGGACGACCTGATGAGCAGGACGCGTTTCGGGATCGCGGTCACGGTCACCATGTCCACGCTGGCCTCGGCGGTACTGCTGGGCCTGGTGGCGGGACGGCTGTCCGCGCCGCCGACGCGGGTCGCGGTGTCCGAGGACTCGTACACGATGAGCACCGAACCCGGGGTCACCCAGGGCAGCCGCCTCTACCTCACCGCGGGCGGGGTGGGCGGCGGCGCCGCGGTCAGCTACCTCAAATTCGACGTGCAGCTGCCCGCCGGCCGCCAGCCGAAGAAGGCCTGGCTGTGGCTCGGCCGGCACAGCGGCCCGCTGCCCGGACTCGTGGAGCTGACCAGCGTCCCGGACACCCGCTGGCGGGAGGGCACCCTCACCGCCGCCACCGCCCCGCGGCTGGGCAGCGTGGTCGCCAGTGTCGCCCCGGGCCGGTTCGACCGCGCGGTCGCCTTCGACGTCACCAAGGTCGTCCGCCGGACCGGCCGGTACGCCTTCGCGATCACCGCGCCGAGCAGCACCCAGGTCGCCCAGTTCGTGGCGGGCGAAGCCGGTGGCGACAGCACGGACACCGGCCCGCCGACCATCACCTTCGAGTGGAACGAGCCCGCCGGGCCGACCCTGCCGCCGCCGATCGACCAGCCGACGACCGCGCCGAGCCCCTCCGGGACGCCCGCACCCGAGCCCACCGTGACCCCGTGGCCCGGCACGACGTTCGAGCCGAGCGCGACGCCCGCGCCCGCGCCGTCGTTCACCACCGGCCCGGTGACCGACCCCAGCCCGGTGCCGACCGGCACCTTCGCCACCGACCCGGTCTACGAGCCCGAACCCGAGCCGAGCCTGCCGGACCCGACCGCCGCGCCGACCGACCCCGGCCAGCCCGGCGACCCCGGCCCGTCGACCGGCCCAGACCCGGGCACCGAGCCAGGCGCCGAGCCGGGTCCCGGCGCCGAACCGGGCCCGAGCAGCGAGCCCGGCCAGCAGCCCAGCCCGGACCCGGCCACCGAGCCGAGCCCCGACCCGGGCACCCCGCCCGGCGACCCGGGCACGGAACCCGGCCCGGCCCCGGAACCCGGCCCCGGCACCGAGCCGAGCACCGGATCTGAACCGGGCACCGAGCCCACCGTCGGCCCCGATCCCGGCACGGAGCCGACCGCGGCTCCCGATCCCGGCACACCGCCGAGCCCTGACCCCGGCACCGAACCCGGTCCTGCGCCCGGTCCTGACCCAGGTCCCGGCCAGCCCGATCCGGGCGCCGACCCGGGCCCCGAGCCGAGCCCCGGCGTCCCGCCCGTCACCGACCCGAGCGAGCCGCCGGTCACCGAGCCGAGCCTGCCACCGGTGATCGACCCGACCGACCCGCCGGCGACCGACCCGAGCCTGCCGCCGGTCACCGAGCCCAGCCTGCCGCCGGTCACGGAGCCGAGCACGCCACCGGTCGTCGACCCGGGCACGCCGCCCAGCACCGAGCCCAGCGCACCGCCGACCACGGACCCGACCGTGCCGCCGGCCTCACCCTCCCCATCGGTCGACCCGAACCAGCCGGTGGACTGCGTGATCGGGCAGGCGTTGGTGCCGACCTGCGGGGCGCTGTGGGGCGTCGCGCCGGGCGCGCACACCTCGCAGAACCGCATCCAGGCGCTGTACGAGTTCGAGCGGCGCACCAACCGTCAGCAGGTCGTCTACCACGCGTACCACCGCGGCACCTCGCTGTTCCCGACCCCGGAGGAGCTGTCGCTGACCAAGGACCCGCTGCACAAGCGGGTGCTGTTCCTCAACTGGAAGCCGCAGGGCGTCAGCTGGGCGGGCCTGGCCCGGGGCGACGCGCGCACCGAGGCCTACCTGGACCGGCTGGCCGTGCACATCCGCGGCTCGCTGCAGGACCAGTTCTTCTTCACGATGAACCACGAGCCGGAGAACGACGTCATTCCGCGGCCGGGCTCCGGGATGACCGCGCAGGACTACGCGGCGGCCTTCCGGCACGTCGTCACCGGGCTGCGGGCGCGCGGGGTGAGCAATCTGGTCTCGGTGATGTGCTACATGGCCTTCGTGCCGTGGAACGTCAAGGACTGGTTCGAGCAGCTGTACCCCGGTGACGACGTGGTGGACTGGGTCGCCTGGGACACCTACGCCTACAGCGACCCGGGCTACGGCTACGGGGACTTCGCGGAGATGATGAACCGCAAGTCGGGCAGCCGCAAGGACTGGCCGGGCTTCTACAACTGGGCCGCGACGTCCTTCCCGGACAAGCCGCTGATGCTGGGCGAGTGGGGGGTGTGGCACTCCCGGTCCAACCCGCAGCACCAGGCGCGGTTCTTCGACTCGGCCCGGCTGCAGCTGGAGCTGTTCCCGCGGCTGAAGGCGCTGGTCTACTTCGAGTCGCCCAGCGCCGAGGAGGGCCGCAGCTCGATGATCGACATGACCACGACCGGGCTGTCCTCGTTCCAGCAGTTCAGCCGGCACCCGGCCTTCGACATCGTGACCGGCCCGGCCTACTGAGCCCGAACACGACGGCCCGCCGCAATGGCGGGCCGTCGTGCTGTTCAGCTGCGGGGGTTGATCCAGCCCTCTTCGCCCAGGTACACCAGCACCGTGTCGACGGCGTCCTCGACGGTCCCGGTCGACGTGTCCAGCACCAGCTCGGCGTCGGTCGGCACGTCGTACGGGTCGTCGATGCCGGTCATCCCGGTGAGCTGGCCGGCGCGGGCGCGGGCGTAGAGGCCCTTGCGATCGCGCTGCTCGCACACCTCGATCGGGGTGGCCACGTGCACCAGCACGAAGTCGGCGCCGGCGGCGGTGGCCATGGCGCGGGCGTTGGCGCGGGCGCTGGCGTACGGCGCGATCGGGCAGCAGATGGCCATGCCGCCGTGGCGGGCCGTCTCCGCGGCGACCCAGCCGATGCGGCGGATGTTGAGGTCGCGGTCGGCCTTGCTGAAGCCGAGCCCGGCGCTCAGCTCGCGGCGCACCACATCGCCGTCGAGCACGGTCAGGCTGCGCTCGCCGGTCTCCAGCAGCGCGTCGGCCACGCCGCGGGCCACCGTGGATTTGCCGGAGCCGCTGAAGCCGGTGAAGAACAGCACCACGCCGCGCTGGCGGCGGGGCGGGCGGGCCTTGGACAGCTCCCGGGCCACCGCGGGCGGGGTGTGCCACTCGGGCAGCGGCAGGCCGTCGTCGAGCAGCCCGGCGATCTCCTCGTCGGTGAGCGCGATGCGCTCGAACCGCTCGGGGACCTCGTCGCGGTCGCGCCACTGGCCGTCGCGGCTGTCGTAGACGAGCTCGCGCGGGATCAGCACGCGCGGTCCGCCGCCGGACATGGTGGTGGCCGTGCCGAGCAGGTGGGTGGCGCCGTACGCGGCGGCGATCCGGGCCCGGATCAGGGTGTCGGTGACCTCGTTGCCGCGACCGG
The DNA here is from genome assembly GCF_009720385.1 of Catellatospora vulcania. GTDB lineage: Bacteria > Actinomycetota > Actinomycetes > Mycobacteriales > Micromonosporaceae > Catellatospora > Catellatospora vulcania. The sequence continues at coordinate 298,478 of NZ_WARX01000014.1, forward strand.
TCAGCGGGATGGCGACGATCACGGGCTCGTTCATCCGGTCCCGGGCGGCCAGCACGCAGCGCACCAGCGACTCCGACGTCAGGCCGTCGGGGCCGGGGTGGCCGACCGGCACGAACACGACGAGCTGGGCGTTGAGCTGGCGGGCTGCGTGGTTGAGCTGGGCGAGCTGCGGCCGGTGCAGGGGCCGGTCGGCGAAGTAGCCGAGCACCCGCTGCGCGCTGAGCTGCTCGCGTACGTGGTCGGTGGGCACGCGCAGCCGGTCGAACGGGGCCCGCCCGCCGTCGCCGTACGCGGTGACCGGCCCGGCGACGCCGCACCAGCCCTCGCGGGTCGGCCACACCTCGGCGATGTCGAGCCGGGCCACGGGCGCGCCCTCGGCGTCGGTCAGCACCAGCGGCGGGGCGTCGGCGACCTCGATGCCGTCCAGCATCCCGGCCGGCACCTCCAGCTTCACCTGCAGCGGCCAGGGGCGTCCGTCGACGAGCCGGGAGGTGGCGGCCACCGACCGCAGGTCGTCGCGGCCCAGGAAACCGCCGAGCGGCGCGTATGCCCCGGCCAGCAGCAACTCGAGGTCGGACAGCTCGGTCGGGTTGGGGGTCCACGTGGGGGCCCCACGCAGCGCCTCGTCGCCGATCACCCGTTCGCTCCGCTCGCTCACGTCTGCTCCCGCCTCCCCAGCGCCGGCACCGCGATCGCGACGCTCCGCTGTCGCCCATGACCGACAGGTGACAAGTGTGGCAGCAGCGCGCACCGCGGTCGAGTGCATCACACCCATGATGAGATCGTGCCGCGGTTTCGGCGAAGCAACGCCCACCGATATGTCCGGTAGGCGCAACTTCGCCGAAACAATCGGTCCGTTCAGCCGGTGTTTCGCATCCCGGCGGCGATGCCGTTGACGGTGGTCAGCAGCGCCCGCTCCAGGGTCGGGTCGGTGGTGGGCGCGCGGCGGCTGCCCGGCGCGGTGACCCCCGCCCGGCCCGCCATACCGGCGTCGCGGTACTGCCGCAGCAGCGCCACCTGCAGGTGGTGCAGCGGCTCCAGGTAGGAGTCGCGCACCCCGAGCGTGCGGTGCAGCACCGGCTGAGATTCCAGCAGCGCCGACTCGCCGGTGATCGCGAGCACCTCGGCGACGCTGCGCTCGTACTCGGCCTCGATCGTGTCGAAGATGGGCAGCAGCGGTTCGGGCACCAGCGTCTGCACGTAGCCGCGGGCGATGCTCAGGTCGGTCTTGGCCAGCATCATCTCCACGTTGGACAGGAACGTCCCGAAGAAGTGCCAGCGCTCGAACATCTCCCGAAGGTCGTCGCCGAGGCCCGCCTCGCGGGCGGCGCGCAGGCCGGTGCCGACGCCGAACCAGCCCGGCACGATCTGGCGGGACTGGGTCCAGCCGAACACCCACGGGATGGCGCGCAGGCCGCCCAGGCCGGCGCCGGAGTCGGGCCGCTTGGCCGGGCGGGAGCCGATGTTCAGCGCGCCCAGCAGCTCGGTCGGCGTCGCGGCCCAGAAGTACTCCGGCAGCTGCGGGTTCTCCACCAGCTCGCGATACTTCACGAAGGCGGCGTCGGAGACGACCGTCATCGAGCTGTCCCACTTGGCCAGCGCCTCGTCGGGCTGGCGCGGGGTGGTGTGCAGCAGCGTCGCCTGCAGCACCGCGGCCACGGTCAGCTCCAGGTTCTCCCGGGCCAGGGCCGGCAGCGTGTACTTGTCGCTGATGACCTCACCCTGCTCGGTGACCTTGATCGCGCCGTCGAGCGTGCCGTACGGCTGGGCCAGGATCGCCTCGTGGGTGGGGCCGCCGCCGCGGCCGACCGTGCCGCCCCGCCCGTGGAACAGCCGCAGGCGCACGCCGTGCTTGGCGGCGACGTCGCGCAGCGAGCGCTGCGCCTTGTGGATGGCCCACTGGCTGGTGGTGATGCCGGCCTCCTTGTTGGAGTCGGAGTAGCCCAGCATCACCTCCTGCACGTCGCCCCGGGCCCGCACCAGCGCCCGGTACGGGGCCAGGCTGAGCAGCTCGTCGAGGATCTGGCCACCGGCCCGCAGCTCCGCCACCGTCTCCAGCAGCGGCACGAACCCGATCGAAGCGCGCGGCGCGTGCGGGTCGACCAGACCCGCCTCGCGCGCCAGCACGGCCGCGGCCAGCACGTCGTCCACCCCGCGCGTCATCGAGATGATGTACGACTCGACCACATCTTCGCCGAAGCGCTCCTGCGCGGCGCGGATGGTGCCGAACACGTCGTAGGTCTTGCGGGCCGAGTCGGTCAGCGGGCTGTCCGCGCTGGACAGCGGCCGCCGCCCGGTCAGCTCCTTGGCCAGCAGCGCGATGCGCTCCGCCCGGCTCAGCGACGGGTAGTTGGTGACCTCGCCGACCTGCGTGAACAGCTGCGCCAGCACCGCGTGGTGCGCGTCGGCGTGCTCGCGCACGTCCATCGTCGCCAGGTGCAGGCCGAACGCGCTGACCGTGCGGATCACCGAGGCGAGCCGGCCCACCGCGGTGAGCTGCCCGGCGTTGCGGGCCAGCGAGGCGCGCATCAGCTCCAGGTCGGCGACCAGGTCGCGGGTGCCGCGGTAGTCGCGCCCGGGCACGTGCTCGGTGCCGTGCGCCAGCCGGGCCCGGGTGTTGGCGAGCTTCGCCCGGATGCAGCGGGCCTTGAGCCGGTACGGCTCCTCGGCGTTGACGCGGCGGAAGCGCTCGTTGACCTCGCCCAGCGCGTCCAGGTCCTTGGCCAGGCTGGCGGACAGGTCCAGGGACACCCCGCGCAGCCGGCGCGACACCGACACCTCGTTGATCAGGTGTTCCAGCGCGTTCTCCACCGCCCGGATGCCGTGCTCGTGCTGCAGCAGCAGCACGTCACGGGTGACCGTCGGGGTGACGTACGGGTTGCCGTCGCGGTCGCCGCCGATCCAGGTGCCGAACGTCAGCGGGCGGGTGGTCGGCGCGGTGTCCACGCCCAGGCGCTTGAGCGTCTCGGCGAGGTCGTCGAGCACCTGCGGCGCCGCGTCGTCGTAGAGGTCGCGCAGGTAGTAGACGGCGTTGCGGGCCTCGTCGGTCGGGTCCGGCCGGTCCAGGCGCAACTCGTCGGTCTGCCACAGCAGGTCCAGCAGCTCCGACAGGCGGCGGTCGTTGAGCGCGGTCTCGCCGTACAGGGCGGAGGCGGCGAACTCGCCGTCGAGCTGGTCGGCGACGCCGCGCAGCTTGGTCAGGATGGAGCGGCGGGCCGCCTCGGTGGGGTGCGCGGTGAACACCGGCCGGATCGCCAGCCGCCGGGCGGCCGCCGCGATCTCGCTGGCGGGCACGTTGCGCTCGGCGATCAGCTTGGCCGTGGAGTCCAGCCAGCCGCCGTGCACGGCGCGGCGGCGGCGCAGCTCGCGGGCCCGGTGCACCTGCTCGGTGATGTTGGCCAGGTGGAAGTAGGTGGAGAAGGCCCGCGCCAGCAGGGTCGCCGTGGACACGTCCAGGCCGCCGAGCTTGACGGCGGCGGTCTCGGCGTCGCTGCGCACCAGCGCGCGTACCTCCTCGACCAGGTCGAGCAGTCCGCGGCCCTCCTGGCGGGCCAGGGTCTGGCCGAGCAGGCCGCCGAGGCGTCGGATGTCCGCCCGCAGCGCGGCGTCGGCCCCGTCCGCGTCGCCGGAGGCGCCGTCGACGTCGGGGTGATAGGTCAGCTCGCTCACCGCGCTGTTCCTTCCGTTGGTACGAAGGACGGCGCTGTCCTGCGGTGGATGCTACTGCCCTGGTGGCCTATGCGGCGGTGTGACGCGGGCCATCCCATTATTCGCGATCGTCTCCGCCCCGCCCGCCGTCCACCTCCATGATCGCCCGATTTGCCCGGCACTTGTGCGTATCTTGCGGGCGCATTCGCCCGGTTGCCCGGCAAGTCGAGCGATCATGGGCGGGGCGGGCGGGGGTCAGGCGACGTGGGTGCCCCAGCCGCCGGCGGAGTCGACGATCTGGCCGGTGATCCATTCGGCTTCCGGGGAGCACAGCCAGCTGACGAGCTTGGCGGTGTCGACGGGGGTGCCCCAGCGCTTGGTGGGGAAGCGGTCGCGGACCCAGGCGTGGGTCTCGGGGTCCGCCCAGCCGGTGTCGTTGGGGCCGGGGTTGACCGCGTTGACGGTGATGCCGCGCCCGGCCAGCAGCACGGAGAAGTCGCGGGTCAGGTACTCGATCGCGGCCTTGCTCGCCGCGTACGCCAGCTCACCGGTCATCGGGCCGAGCCGCTGGCCGGAGGTGAACAGCACGATCCGGCCCGGCCGGGCGTCGTCGTGCGCGGCGGCGTACGCCTGCACCAGCAGCATGTTGGCCCGCACGTTGACGGTGAGGTGCCGGTCGATCTCGGCGGCGGCCAGCTCGCCGAGCGGCGTCGACGTCGAATAGGTGTGGCAGGAGACCAGCGTGTCCACTCCGCCGAACCGCTCCACCGCGGCTGCGATCAGCGCCTCCGGCCCGCCGGGCGCGGTCAGGTCGAACGGCTGCCAGTGCACGTCGTCGCCGAGTTCGGCGGCGAGGCCGGCCGGGTCACCGCCCGCCAGTCCCTGCTCGGCGTCGTACGCCGGGTGGCCGGTGATCATGACGCGGTAGCCGTCGGCGACCAGTCGCCGGGCCACCGCCGCACCGATGTTGGCAGCCCGCCCGACACCGGTCACGAGTGCGACCGGCCGGTGCGCAAGATCATTACTCATCGGGCAGACGATAATGAGAATGCGGAAACCGGTGCAAGTGACAAAAATCCATAAGGGCGTTATGTAGATCGAATCTACGTAGCTGCCGTCTACATTCCGCGCCGGCCACCGCGGCGGCGGAGGTTTCAGCAGGTGGGAGTGTACGGCAGCGTTTCGGCAGTTTCCGGCAGCGGGTGCGCGGCGGTCCGGCAGCGCGATGCCGCACGATCGTCCTCGTATCCCGCCCCGACCGGTCGCCACCTGCGCAGACGGGTCGCGGGCGAAATCTCCCATGCCAGAAAGAGGAATCCCCATGCGTCGTGTGCTCGCGGCCGTCTTCCTGAGCGGTGCGCTGCTCGCCACCGCCGCCTGCGGCACCGAGGCGGAGCCGGAGGCCGCGGCCCCCGACTACTCGGCCAACACCAAGACCGTCTGCACCTCGCTGGAGGAGGTGCTCTCCGGCAAGACGCTGGAGAAGGAGACCACCGACGCGCTGGCCACGGCGCTCAAGGACAAGAAGACCGAGGCCGACATCGAGAAGGCCACGATCGCCGTCATGAAGACCATCTTCACCAACTGGGCGGCCGGTATCGAGACCGAGGCGGCCAAGGCCGAGGACCCGCAGTTCAAGGCCGACATCAAGGGCTTCTCCGACGCGCTCAGGGCCGAGGTCGAGAAGATCAAGGCAGTGGACGACGCCGACAAGATCATGGACGGCGCCACCGTCACCGCCGCCGGCGAGAAGCTCGACAAGTACTGCGCCTGATCGCCCGTCCCGCGACCGCGCCCGTCCCCACCTGGACGGGCGCGGTTTCGGGTATGCCGCACCCGGCCCGGTCCCACCCGGCCCCGGCCGCCGCGCGTCGGGGCCGTAAACCAGTCGTGGGTCAGGAGTAGGCTCGACGACGAAACCCCGTACCTGCCTGGTTGCGGGGCTTTCGCCGTGGCGTGCCCATGGCCCGTGCGCACCGGGCGGGAAGGCGCTCACCCGTGAACCTCACCGGACTCCTCCAAGCGGCTTCGGCCGATCCCGCGCTGGCCAGGGCCACCGAGCTGGCCCGCACCGAACCCCAGCTCGACCTGACCGCCCCCGCGTCGGCCCGCCCATTCCTGGTGGCCAGCGCGGCCCGGCAGCGGCCGGTGCTCGTGGTGACCGCGACCAGCCGCGAGGCCGAGGACCTGACCGAGGCGCTCGGCGAGTTCCTCGACCCGGCCACCGTGGCGGTGTACCCGGCCTGGGAGACGCTGCCGCACGAGCGGCTGTCGCCGCGCTCGGACACCGTCGGGCGGCGGCTGGCCGTGCTGCGCCAGCTGGCCCACCCCGAAGGCCGCCCGCTGCGGGTGGTCGTCGCGCCGGTGCGCAGCATGCTGCAACCCCAGCTCAAGGGCCTCGGCGACCTGGAACCGATCGACCTGCGCCAGGGCACGGTCGCGCCGCTGGACGAGCTGACACACACGCTGCACGATCTCGCGTACGCCCGGGTGGATCTCGTCACCAAGCGCGGCGAGTTCGCGGTGCGCGGCGGCATCCTCGACATCTTCCCGCCCACCGACGAGCACCCGTCCCGGGTCGAGTTCTGGGGCGACGAGGTGGAGGACATCCGCACCTTCGCCGTGGCCGACCAGCGCACCATCGCCAAGGTCGACCGGCTGTGGGCCCCACCCTGCCGCGAGCTGCTGCTCACCCCGGACGTGCGGGAGCGGGCAGCCCAGCTCGCCGCCGAGCACCCGGGCCTGGAGGAGATGCTGACCAAGCTCGCCGAGGGCATCCCGGTCGAGGGCATGGAGTCGCTGTCCCCGGCGCTGCACCAGGGCCGCGACTCGATGCAGCTGCTGCTGGACTGCGTGCCCGGCGACTCGCTGGTGCTGCTGGCCGACCCCGAGCGCATCCGCACCCGCGCCCACGACCTGTTCCGCACCTCGGAGGAGTTCCTGGAGGCCAGCTGGGCGGCCGCAGCCGAGGTGGCCGGGGTCAAAGCTCCGATCGACCTCGGCGCCGCGACCTTCAAGACCCTGGCCGAGGTGCGCCAGCACGGCGCACAGCTGGGTCTGCCCTGGTGGACGGTGTCCCCCTTCGGGCTGGTGGCGACCGAGAAGGCAGCCGACGAGCCGTGGCTGGACACGCCCGAGGTGCACGTCGCGCCGGACACCGGAGCGGTGCTGACCTGGTCGGCGACCCAGCCGCCGGCGTACCACGGGGACACCGCGAAGGTGATCGCCGACGTGAAGGGCTGGCTGGCCGACGGCTGGCGGGTGGCACTGATCTTCGAGGGCCACGGCCCCGCGCAGCGTTCGGTCGAGGTGCTGCGCGACGCCGGGGTGGGGGCGGTGCTCGCCGACGAGATCGCCGACCTGCCCGACCCCGGCCAGGTCGTGGTGAGCTGCGGCCGGCTGCGGCTGGGCCTGGTCGACGAGGCCGCGAAGCTCGCCGTGCTGACCGGAGCGGAGATCTCCGGGGGGCGCGGCACGGCCAATCGCGAGCTGGGGCGCATGCCGTCCCGGCGGCGCAACACCATCGACCCGCTGGAACTGCGGGCCGGCGACTTCGTGGTGCACGAGGCGCACGGCATCGGCAAGTACGTCGAGCTGGTCCAGCGGAAGGTCAACGGCGCGGACCGGGAGTACCTGGTCATCGAGTACGCCGCCAGCAAGCGCGGCCAGCCCGGCGACCGGCTGTTCGTGCCCACCGACGCCCTCGACCAGCTCTCCCGCTACGTCGGCGGCGAGCAGCCGACCCTGCACAAGATGGGCGGCGCGGACTGGCAGAAGGCCAAGGCGCGCGCCCGCAAGGCGGTCCGCGAGATCGCGGCCCAGCTGATCCAGCTGTACGCCGCCCGGCAGGCCGCGCCCGGCCACGCCTTCGGCCCGGACACCCCCTGGCAGCGCGAGCTGGAGGACGCCTTCCCCTACCAGGAGACGCCCGACCAGCTGTCCGCGATCGAGGAGGTCAAGTACGACATGGAGAAGCCGGTCCCGATGGACCGGCTGATCGCGGGCGACGTCGGCTACGGCAAAACCGAGATCGCGGTACGGGCTGCGTTCAAGGCGGTGCAGGACGGCAAGCAGGTCGCCGTGCTGGTGCCGACGACGCTGCTGGCCCAGCAGCACTACAACACGTTCTCCGAGCGGATGGCGCAGTTCCCGGTGGTGCTGCGGCAGCTGTCGCGGTTCGCGACCCCGAAGGAGGCCGAGGAGACGCTGAACATGGCCGCCGAGGGCCGCGCCGACATCGTCATCGGCACCCACCGGCTGATCCAGAAGAGCACCCGGTTCAACAAGCTCGGCCTGGTCATCGTCGACGAGGAGCAGCGTTTCGGCGTCGAGCACAAGGAGCGCCTCAAGGAGATGCGCACCAACGTCGACATGCTGACCATGTCCGCGACGCCGATCCCGCGCACCCTGGAGATGTCGATCACCGGCATCCGGGAGATGTCCCAGATCACCACCCCGCCGGAGGAGCGCCACCCGGTGCTCACCTACGTCGGGGCGTACGACGACAAGCAGGTCGCCGCCGCCATCCACCGCGAGCTGCTGCGCGACGGCCAGGTGTTCTACCTGCACAACCGGGTCGAGACGATCGACAAGGCGGTGCGCCGCATCCGGGAGCTGGTGCCCGAGGCGCGGGTCGTGGCCGCGCACGGGCAGATGGGCGAGGACGCGCTGGAGAAGGTGATGGTCGGCTTCTGGGAGAAGGAGTACGACGTCCTCGTCGCCACCACCATCATCGAGTCCGGCATCGACATCCCGAACGCGAACACGCTCATCCTGGAGCGGGCCGACCTGCTCGGCCTGGCCCAGCTGCACCAGATCCGGGGCCGGGTCGGCCGTGGCCGCGAGCGCGCGTACGCCTACTTCCTCTACCCGCCGGAGAAGCCGCTCACCGAGCACGCCCACGAGCGCCTGGCCACCATCGCCCAGCACACCGAACTCGGCGCGGGCATGTACGTGGCGATGAAGGACCTGGAGATCCGCGGCGCGGGCAACCTGCTCGGCGGCGAGCAGTCCGGGCACATCGAGGGCGTCGGCTTCGACCTGTACGTGCGCATGGTCGGCGAGGCGGTGGCGCAGTTCAAGGGCGGCGGCACGGCCCAGGAGGAGGCGCCCGAAGTCAAGATCGATCTGCCGATCGACGCGCACCTGCCGCACGATTACATCGACGCCGAGCGGCTGCGCCTGGAGATCTACCGCAAGCTCGCCTCGGCCCGCGACGAGGTCGCGCTGCAGGAGGTCGTCGCCGAGCTGACCGACCGGTACGGCGAGCCGCCGGCCCCGGTGGCCAACCTGGTCGCGGTCGCCAAGCTGCGGATGACCGCCCGGTCGTACGGCCTGACCGAGATCTCGCTGCAGGGCAAGCACGTGCGATTCGGCCCGCTGGAACTGGCCGACTCCAAGCAGCTGCGGCTCAAGCGCTACCACCCCGACTCGGTCTACAAGACGGCGAACTCGCAGGTCAGCGTACCGACGCCGATGACCCGCCGGGTCGGCGGCGAGCCCCTGCGCGACCAGGCGCTGCTGGACTGGTGCGCCCAGCTGCTCAAGGACGTGCTGGGCTGATGCGCGAGCTGTGCAGGGGGCTGAGGGTGGCCGACGGCGTCGAGGAGCGGAGCGAGGAGAAGCCGTGAGCGTGCGGTGGACCGTCGTGGACACGCCGATCGGGCCGCTGAGCTGCGCGATCGACGACATCGGGCTGTGCGCGCTGCAGTTCGGCGCGCTGGAGGTCGTGCCGGAGGTCGATCCGCTGCTCGACGACATCGCCGGGCAGCTGCGCGCCTACTTCGCGGGCGAGCTGGTGGAGTTCACGCTGCCCGTGTCGGTCCGCCGCGGCAGTGACTTCGAGCGGGCCGTCTGGGCCGAACTGTCCCGCATCCCGTACGGGGAGACCCACACGTACGGCGAGGTGGCGCGGGCGGTCGGGGAGCCGGACGCGGCCCGCGCCGTCGGCGTGGCCTGCAACCGCAACCCGGTCGCGGTCGTCGTCCCCTGCCACCGCGTGGTCGGCGCGGGGGGCAAGCTCGTCGGCTTCGGCGGTGGCCTGCCCCGCAAACGCCAGCTCCTCGAACTCGAAGCCCGCGTCCGCATGGAACACGACTGGCTCGCCTGACCCGCCCCCGGCCCGTTGTTGTGGGCCGCAACTCTTAAAGACTTGCGGCCTCCCGGATCAGGGAGGCCGCAAGTCTTCAAGAGTTGCCCAAGCTGGGGTCAGGCGCGGTTGCGGTTGGTGACGGTGGCGATGGCGGCCCAGCCGAGGGCGAGGACGGCGAAGCCGTAGCCGAAGGCCGGGTAGTCGATCGGCGGGGCGCCGATGGAGAAGTCCTGCAGCCAGGTCGCGCCGGCGGTGGCCGCGGTGGCGACCGCCGCGCCGAAGACGGCGGCGACCACGGCCAGGCCGAGCCCGGCCGAGCCATTCGTGACGGCGACCCGATCCGGGCCGGCCTGCTGCGGGATCAGCGCCTTCGCGCCGCGGGACACCGCGAACGCGAGGAAGACCACGTCGATCGCGATCGCGCCGGCCAGCAGCAGCAGCGGCGGGATGGACTTGGGGAAGCCGGCGCCGGCCAGCAGACCCCAGACGACCAGGCGGTATGCCAGGTAACTCGCCGCGATCGCGGTGGCGGTGAAGCGGGCGCCGACGAAGGCGCGGGCGGCGACCAGGGTGAGCAGCGCCGCGCCGGTGATCCAGGCCGGGTAGACCCAGGCGTCGACCGGCAGCGCGAAGCCCTGCACCGCGATGTCGTCGACGGGCCGGCGGATCTGGTCCGCGGCGAACTTGAGCAGGATCGGCTCGGCGGTCGGGGCGCCGGCCCGCCACGACTCCAGCGAGAGCACGCCGTACTCCTGGTGCTGGCTGGGGAACAGGACGTTCTCCAGGAAGAAGCCCCAGATGAAGGCGCTGACGACGGTGCGGGTCCGGCTCGGCGGGGTGGAGATCCAGTAGCCGCGGGCGACGCCGAGCAGCATGAACGCGGTGCCGATGTACAGCAGGGCGTGGCTGGCGCTCCACGCCGTGATGTCCAGCCCGTTGATCTTGTGGTTCAGGATGTCGATCGGGATGGCGACGAGGAACGTCGCCGTGCCGCCCACCATCAGGCGCTTCGCGAGTTTGTCCACGCCCACGTGGTGGTATGCCTGGAACAGCACCAGGCCCACCACGATCACCGTGCCCGCGGTGTTCAGCAGGTGCGGCGGGGCCAGGTCGTCGCGCAGCCACTTGAAGTGCCACGACATGTCCCAGGTCGAGCCCAGCATCTTGAGTGCGAAGGCGACCAGCCAGAGCCGGTAGACGGCGGCGACCACCGCGGGGCCCTGAGCTGCGTCGGGCCCACTGCGGGCCAGGCCCACCCAGCCCGAGGTGGTACGAGGAAGCGTCTGCGTCGTCACGGGCGGAATTCTGCCGTGTCGGAGGGGGTCTACGCGTCCTTCGAACACCTGAATCCACCCTGAGATCTCCCGGAGTCGCCGTTCGTGAGAGAGTGGCGGCGTAAGCGCCTGTCACTGGAGGATTCCGTGCGCCGTCTGACCGCCGCGGCCGGCATCGCCGTCGCCATGCTGGCCCTGACCGCCTGCCGGTCGAATCCGAGCGTCGCCGCGTATGTGGGGGACACCACGTTCACCGAGGACCGGGTGACGCAGCTCATCGACCAGGTCAAGGCGATGCCCAACATCGACCCCGAGGCCGTGCCGGACCGCTACCAGGTCGTGCAGCTGCTGGTGCTCGACGCGGTCTGCAAGCGCGCCGCGGCCGACCTGAAGGCGACCCTGCCGCCCGTGCAGACGCAGCCGGGGCAGCCCGAGCTGGCGGGCCTGCAGCAGAGCCTGCAGAACTGCCGCGAGAACCTCCCGGCCAAGGCCGTGCAGCCGACCCCCGAGGAGCTGCGCGAGGTGTACGACAACGGCGTGGCGGTCGGCGCGATCAACGCCGCCGACCCGGCGAACAGCTTCGACAAGGTCGCCCCGCAGCTGGCCCAGAGCGGCGAGCTGGGCGACGCGCTGGCCAAGCGCAAGGTGCTGGCCGAGGCCGCGAAGGCGGAGGACGTCTCGGTCAACCCGCGTTACCGTCCGATGAACTTCGGCGTGCTGAACTTCAACCAGGGACCGGCGCTCAGCCTCGGCCTCGGCCAGCCGGCCGACGCGGTCCAGGATGCCCAGTCCCCGGCGGACACGGCGGCCACGCCCCAGCCCCAGCAGTGACCTCGTCGGCGACCCGCCGGATCATCCTGCTCGTCACGTCGCCGCGGATGCCCGCGGGGCTGCTCACGGCAGCCGCGTGGGACGTGGTGCGGGCGTTTCCCGTGCTGGCCGGGGCGGACGGCGAGCAGATCCTCGCCCTGCGCACCGCGGGCGCGGCGGTCACCGTCGTGCCGGACGCGACCGCGGCGACCCTGCTCGACGCGGCGCAGCCGGTGGCCGTGTGGCTGGCCGGGCCGGGCGGCGACGAGTTCCTCGCCCGCGAACTCGGCCTGCGGCTGGCCCGTGAACCCGGGCTGGCCGAGCTGGAACTGATGTACGGCTCCTGGGACCCGCCCGGCGCGCGCCTGCTCGACGCGGTGGCGGTCACCGACCGGCTGCAGAGCAGCGACCCGTGGCGGCGAGAGCAGACCCACCGCACCCTGGCGAAGTACCTGCTGGAGGAGGCGTACGAGGCGTACGACGCGATCGTCGCCGGCGACCACGCGGCGGTGCGCGACGAGATGGGCGACGTGCTGCTGCAGGTGCTGTTCCACGCCCAGCTGGCCCAGGAGCTGCCCGAGGGCGAGCGCTGGAACGTCGACGACGTGGCCGGGGACTTCGTGGCCAAGATGATCCGCCGCAACCCGCACGTCTTCGCGGACACCCCGGCCGAGGACATCGACGAGATCATCGCCACCTGGGAGCGGGTCAAGGCCGAGGAGAAGGGCGGCCCGCGCTCGCCGCTGGACGGGGTGACCTGGTCGCTGCCCTCGCTGACGCTCGCCGCCAAGCTGCTCACCCGCGCCCGCCGGCACGGCCTGCCCGAGCCGGCGCCGTCCGACACTCTCGGCGGCCGCCTGCTGGCCCTGGTCGCCGCGGCCGGCGAGGACGCCGACGCCGAAGCCGCCCTCCGCGAGGAACTGCGCCGCTACGCCGACGCCGTCGCCGACAAGCCCTGACCGCCGCCCGCGCGCCGGGGCGTCGTGATCGTCCGACTTGCCCGGCAAGTGGGCGAAAGGGCGGTCAAGATACGCACAGGTGCCCGGCAAGTCGAACGATCACCGGGGCGCCGGGTACGTTGAGCCGATGACGCTGGAGTTCGCACCGCTGGCGGAGCACATCGCCGACGCCCTGCTGGAGTCGTCACCGGAGCTGGCCGCCGAGGCCGGTGACCACCGCTTCGACGGCCGCCTGCCGGATCTGTCGCCCGACGGCACCATGGCCGACGTCGCCATGCTGCGCGACGCGGCCGACGCGCTGTCGCAGGTGGACGCGGGCCTGCTGGACGACGAGGAGCGGGTCGACCACGCCATCCTCAGCTCGCTGGTGGACCGGCAGCTGTTCGAGCTGACCGAGGTGCGCTCGCATCAGTGGAATCCGCTGCGCCACAACCCGGGCGCGCTGCTGCACGCGCTGATGGCCCGCCCGTTCGCGCCGGTGGAGGAGCGCCTGCACTCGCTCGCGGGCCGGCTGCTCCAGGTGCCCGACGCGCTGGCCACGGCCCGTACGGTGCTGCGCGATGCGCCCCGCATCCACCTGGAGACCGCGGCCGGGCAGTTCGCCGGCACCGCCGCCCTGGTGCGCGAGGAGCTGCCGCGGCTGCTGCTGCAGGAGCCGGGCCTGGCCGAGCAGATGCAGCTGGTCGCGGCGGAGGCGGTGCTGGCGCTGGACGACTTCGCCGCCTGGTGCGGCACGCAGGCCGAGCGGGGCGAGGGCCGCGACCCGCGGCTGGGCCGCCGCCTGTGGGAGGCCAAGCTGTGGCACACGCTGGACACCGAGCTGGGCGCCGCCGAGGTGCTCAAGCGGGCGCAGGAGAACGTGGAGCGGGTCACCGCGGAGCTGCGCGAGGTCGCCGTCGAGCTGGTCGGCGGCAAGGCCGACGACGAGACGGTGCGCCGGGCGCTGGACCTGATCGCCGCCGAGCACCCGGACAACACCTCGATCGTCGGGCTGGCCTACCACGCGGTCGAGGAGACCACCGCTTTCGCACGCGAGCACGACCTGATCTCCCTCATCGACGATCCGCTGGTCATCGAGGAGATGCCGGAGTTCTCGCGAGGCATGGCGGTGGCCTACTGCGACCCGCCGGGCGCGCTGGAGACCGCGGTGGTGCCCACGTTCTACTGCATCGCACCGACCCCGGCGGGCTGGCCGGCGCAGCGGGTGGAGTCGTTCTACCGGGAGTACAACGACCACGCGATCCGCAATCTCACCGTGCACGAGGCCATGCCTGGGCACTTCCTGCAGCTGGCGCACGCCCGCCGCTACCGGGGCAGCACCCGGGTGCGGGCGTTGGGCCACTCGGGCACGTTCGTCGAGGGCTGGGCCGTCTACGCCGAGCAGGCGATGGTCGAGCGCGGGTACGGCGGCCTGCCGGTGCGTGCCACCCAGCTGAAGATGCAGCTGCGGACGAGCATCAACGCGATCCTCGACCAGCTCGTGCACTGCGAGGACCTGAGCGAGGCGGACGGCATGGCGCTCATGCTGGACCGCGGTTTCCAGGAGGAGGGCGAGGCGGCCGGCAAGTGGCGGCGCGCGCTGCTGTCCTCGGCGCAGCTGTCGACGTACTTCGTGGGCTGGGCGGAGGTGGCCGAGATCGCGCGGCTGCGCCCGGCCGGCGTCACCCCCCGTGAATGGCACGATCGCATGCTGTCGTACGGCTCGCCCGCCCCCCGCCACCTGCGCACACTGCTCGGCCTGTGAGGGTTTGCGCGGCACAGGTGGGATGGGGGAGGCTGTCGCCCATGCGAAATACGGCTCGTCCCGGCACCCCGCGTGCCCCGCGACCTTCCGTATTCCGGCGTGCCGTCCTCGCACCCCTGCTGGGCGCGCTGCTCGTGCTCACCGGCTGCCAGGCCATCACCGACGACGGTGTCGCGCCCGACCGCGCCCGGCTGCTCGGCGACATGGCCGCGCAGCTGCAGCGCGCCTCGCAGCACCCGTACCACGCGCGGTACCTGCTGACCGGAGGCACGCAGGGCGAGATCTCGCAGCAGACCTCGCCGGCCCGGGCGCTGTACGCCTACCCGGGCGGCCGGCTCCTGGTCGACCCGGACGGGCAGACCTCCTGCGTGACCGCGGTGCGCCCGGCGCGCTGCCAGATCCGCCCGCTGCCCGGCCCCGGCCCGGCCGCGCTCACCGGCTACAGCGAGGTGACCCGGCACGGTCTGGTCACCGCGCCGATCGTCGCCGACCTGCTGCGGGCAGCCCAGCTGCAGTCACAGGCCGACGTGGAGGCGCACGACGTCACCCTGGCCGGCCAGCAGGCCACCTGCCTGGACGTGTCCGGCCTGACCGACGCCGAGGCGAGCGGGTTCACCGTCTGCGTCACCGCCGGCGGTGTGCTGGCCAGCTTCGCGGGCGTGGTCGGCGGGGTGGTGGTCGACCAGGCGCTGACCCGGCTCTCCGCGTCGCCCGCGGCGGAGGTCTTCGAACTGCCCGAGGGAGCGCGGGTGGTGGACCACCGGCCGAAGACCCCGGCGCCGTGACGGGTCGATAGGCTGCCCTGGTACGCACCGGCCGCTCCGGCCAGGGGATGTCATTGCCGACGACCACGCCAGTGAGCGCACACGAACGAGGGAGCACACGTGGCCACCATTGAAGGCTTCGTAGCCCGGGAGATCCTCGACTCCCGCGGTAATCCGACCGTCGAGGTCGAGGTCGGTCTCGACGACGGCACCATCGCCCGCGCCGCGGTGCCCTCCGGCGCCTCCACCGGCGCCTACGAGGCACTGGAGCTGCGTGACGGCGACAAGAGCCGTTACCTGGGCAAGGGCGTCGAGAAGGCCGTCGCCAACATCGAAGACCAGATCATCGACCAGCTCATCGGGTACGAGGCCAGCGAGCAGCGCCTCATCGACCAGAAGATGCTGGAGCTGGACGGCACCCCGGACAAGTCCGTGCTGGGCGCCAACGCGATCCTGGGCGTCTCGCTCGCGATCGCGAAGGCGGCCGCCAAGAGCGCGGAGCTGAGCCTGTTCCGCTACCTCGGCGGCCCGAACGCGCACCTGCTGCCGGTGCCGATGATGAACATCATGAACGGTGGAGCCCACGCGGACTCCAACGTGGACATTCAGGAGTTCATGATCGCGCCGATCGGCGCGCCGAACTTCCGCGAGGCGCTGCGCTCCGGCGCCGAGGTTTACCACGCGCTCAAGAGCGTGCTGAAGAAGAAGGGCCTGTCCACCGGGCTGGGCGACGAGGGCGGCTTCGCGCCGAGCCTGCCGACCAACGCCGCGGCGCTGGACCTGATCGCGGAGGCCGTGCAGGCCGCCGGCTACACCCTGGGCAGCGACATCGTGCTGGCGCTGGACGTGGCCGCGACCGAGTTCTTCGACAACGACGTGTACACCTTCGAGGGTGTCGCGAAGTCGCGCGAGGAGATGATCGCGTACTACGCCAAGCTGGTCGAGTCGTACCCGATCGTGTCGATCGAGGACCCGCTGGCCGAGGACGACTGGGCCGGCTGGAGCGCGATGACCGCCCAGCTCGGCGGCAAGATCCAGATCGTCGGTGACGACCTGTTCGTCACCAACCCGACCCGCATCGCCCGCGGCATCGCCGAGAGCGCGGCCAACGCGGTGCTGGTCAAGGTGAACCAGATCGGTTCGCTGACGGAGACCTTCGACGCCGTCGAGCTGGCCCACCGCAGCGGTTTCCGCACCATGATGAGCCACCGCTCGGGCGAGACCGAGGACACCACCATCGCCGACCTCGCCGTCGCGATGGGCTGTGGCCAGATCAAGACCGGCGCGCCGGCCCGTTCGGACCGTGTCGCCAAGTACAACCAGCTGCTGCGCATCGAGGAGGAGCTGGCCGACGCGGCCCGCTACGCCGGCGCGGCGGCCTTCCCGCGCTTCACCGCGGGAAAGTAAGAAACAGCCGGATATCAAGCAACAGCGCGGGTTCGTGACGGTGTCACGTCACAGGGCCTAGCATGTGATCGAAGCTCCTTTCATGCGACACGTACGGCGTGGAAGGGGCTTCGATCATCGCGCAGGGGGGAGGGGTGATGCAGCGGCGACAGCCTGGAGGGCAGGGGCCGGTGCGTCGCCCCCAGGGCGGTGTCCGGGGCAGCGCGCGCGGCACGGCCGCCGTCCGGACCCGGGAGGGCGAGCGCTCGCTGAGCCGCCCCGCCGCCGCCCGCCGCGCCGCCGCCGCCGGAGCCGCCAAGCGCACCAGCGCCCCGAACCCGCACGGCCTCACCGGCCGGGCCACCGCGCTGCTGGTGATCCTCGCGGCGCTGGCGCTGGGCTACGCCTACCCGGTGCGGGTCTACCTCACCCAGCTCGCCGAGATCGACGCGATGCGCCAGTCGCAGCTGGAGCAGGCCGAGCGCATCGCCGGGCTGGAGCGGCAGGCCGAGAAGTGGAAGGACGACGAGTACATCAAGGCTCAGGTCCGCCGCCGCTTCTTCTGGGTCTCGCCGGGACAGACCCCGCTGATCCCGATCTGGGACCCGGACGGGAAGACCGACCGGGACCAGACCCCGAAACCGCCGCCGCCCGCCGAGCCCGACAGCTGGTACGGCAAGCTCTGGACCCGTCTGGACCCGGAGCAGGAGCAGAAGAACTAGGAGCCCAGATGGATCGCGACCTCGTGCCCGCGCCGACGCGGCAGGAGGCCACCGAGTCCGATCTCGCCGCGGTCCGGGCCCAGCTCGGCCGGCCCACGCGCGGCACCCGGGCGGTGGCGCACCGCTGCCCGTGCGGCAAGCCCGACGTGGTGGAGACGGTGCCCCGGCTGCCCGACGGCACTCCCTTCCCGACGCTGTTCTACCTGACCTGCCCGCGGGCCACCGCGGAGTGCAGCCGGCTGGAGTCGGCCGGGCTGATGAAGGAGATGAACGAGCAGCTGCGCACCGACCCGGAGCTGCGCGCGGCGTACCTGAAGGCGCACGAGGACTACCTGACCCGCCGCGAGGCGATCGGGCACGTGCCGGAGATCGAGAACGTCTCCGCGGGCGGCATGCCCGACCGCGTGAAGTGCCTGCACGTGCACCTGGGCCACGCGCTGGCCGCGGGTCCCGGCGTCAACCCGTTCGGCGACGAGGTCGTCGCGCTGGTCGAGCCGTGGTGGACGGCGGGTTCCTGCGTTGAGTGAGCTGACCGTACGCAAGGCGCGCACCGCCGACGTGCGTGGCATCCGCCGGCTGATCGACACCTACAGCGGCGAGCGCCGCCTGCTGAGCAAGGCCACCGTCGCGATATACGAGGACGTGCCGGAGTTCCGGGTGGCCGTCGACGACGACGGCGCGGTCGCCGGCTGCGGTGCGCTGCACGTGCTGTGGGAGGACCTCGCCGAGATCCGCACCGTGGCCGTGGACGCGACCTGGCGCGGCCGCCGCGTCGGCCACCAGATCGTCGAAGCCCTCCTCGACGACGCCCGCGAGCTCGGGGTGCGCCGCGTCTTCGTGCTCACCTTCGAGACCCGCTTCTTCGCCTCCTTCGGCTTCACCGAGATCGACGGCGCCCCCGTCCCCCCACCCGTCTACGAGCAGCTGCTGCGCTCCTACGACGAGGGCGTGGCCGAATTCCTCGGCCTCGAACGCGTCAAACCCAACACTCTCGGCAACACCCGCATGCTCCTCCACCTCTGAAAGCCCCGAGCGAAGGAAGAGCGCCTTCCCATCGTTCTCCGTGGAGGAAGGGCGCCTTCTTGACGCCTGTAGGGTGGTGACGTGGGAGATGCCGTCGCCGCGATCGACTGTGGCACCAACTCGATCCGTCTGCTGATCACCGACGGCGGCCGGGACGTCGAGCGCCTGATGCGCATCGTGCGCCTGGGCGCGGGGGTGGACCGCACCGGCCGCCTCGACCCGGGCGCGATCGAGCGCACCCGCGTCGCGTTGGCGGAATACCGCACGCTCATCGAGTCGCACGGGGTGAGCCGCATCCGTATGGTCGCCACCAGCGCCACCCGCGACGCGGCCAACGCGGCGGACTTCCACGACATGGTGCACGCCACGCTGGGGCAGCCCGCCGAGGTCATCACCGGCACCGAGGAGGCGGCGCTGTCCTTCGGCGGCGCCGTGACCGGGCTGGACGGCAGCGGGCCCTATCTGGTGGTGGACATCGGTGGCGGCTCGACCGAGTTCGTCCGGGGCCGGCGCGCCGTGGACAGCGCGATCAGCATGGACATCGGCTGCGTACGCATGACCGAGCGCCACCTGCCCGCCGACCCGCCCACGGCCGAGCAGCTCGACGCGGCGACCCGCGACATCGACATGGCGGTCGCCGAGGCCCTGGCGCACGTAGGCACCGACCCGGCCACCCTGGTCGGGGTCGCGGGCACGGTCACCACGCTGGCCGGCATCGCGCTGGGCCTGGACCACTACGACCCCGCCCGGATCCACCACTCGGTGCTGCCCGCCGTGTCGGTCGAGCGGCTCGCCGCGGAGCTGTCCGCGATGGACCACGACACGCGGGCGGCGATCCCGGTGATGCACCCCGGCCGGGTGGACGTGATCATCGCCGGTGCGCTGATCCTGCGGGAGATCATGCGGCAGACCGGGTTCACCGAGATCGTCGTCTCCGAACACGACATCCTCGACGGCATCGCCGCCTCGATCCAGCACTGACCAGCACCTTCCACGCCACGTGGTAGTACGCTGCTTGTGGTACTACGCATCACACACTACTGTGCTGAGCGTGGATACCACCCAACTGCTCAAGGGGGTGCTCGACCTGGCCGTGCTCGCCGTGCTGCGCGACGACGACGGCTACGGGTACGACATCCTCCGCCGGCTGCGTACCGCCGGGCTGACCGAGATCGGCGACGCCTCGGTCTACGGCACCCTGCGCCGGCTGTTCGCGGCCGGCTATCTCACCACCTACGTGGTGCCCTCCGAGGAGGGCCCGCACCGCAAGTACTACGCGCTCAACCCGGCCGGCCGCACCCAGCTCAAACAGGGCGGCGACGTGTGGCGCGAGTTCGCCTCCACGATGAACACCCTGCTGAGGGAGCCCGCATGAGCGAGCACTGCGAGCGAATCATGAGTCTTCGAGATGCCGTCGACGAGCGCAGCGAGGAGAAGGCATGAACGTCGAGATCGCACAGTATGCGGCGCAGGTCGGCGCGGCCCTGTCCGACCTGCCGGAGCAGGCGCGCGACGACCTGCTCGAAGACCTGCCCGCGCACCTGGCCGAGGTGGCGGCGGAGA
The DNA here is from genome assembly GCF_009720385.1 of Catellatospora vulcania. GTDB lineage: Bacteria > Actinomycetota > Actinomycetes > Mycobacteriales > Micromonosporaceae > Catellatospora > Catellatospora vulcania. Next base: position 318,462 of record NZ_WARX01000014.1, read on the forward strand.
TCGAGGCCGAGGGCGGCGGTGCGACGCTGGCCGAGCGGCTCGGGCCGCCCAGCGCGTACGCCGCAGAGCTGCGCGCCACGCTGGGCCACCCGGGACGGCCCGGTCGGGCGGGGGTCTGGGTGGGGCGGGCCGTCTCGCGCGCACAGGTGCGCTGGAACGGGCTCGACCGCCGGCTCGGCCCGGTCATCGGGTACGAGCGGCTCGGTGAGTTCCTGGCGCTGCTGCGCCCGGCCTGGTGGGTGGTGCGTGGCTGGCTGGTCGCGATGCTGGTGGCGCAGCTGTGGCGCGACGGCGACGGGCTCGGCCTGCTGCCGCGCTTCGAGGGCAGCACCGTGCTCGGCATGATGGTGCTGATCGCCTTCGTGGTCGGCTCGATCTGGCTCGGCAGGCGCACCGCGGCCGCCCCGCCGACCCGCCGCCGGGAACGGGTGGCGCTGCGCGCGGCGACGGCGGTGGTGGTGGTGTTCGGCCTGGGGCTGTGGGCCGCGGCCGACGACCGGCTGATGGGCCCGTTCTGGCAGGATCCCTCGGCGGCGTCCTGGGCGCCCGACCCGTATCAGCAGGTCAACGACGTCTTCGTGCTGGGCCCGGACGGGCAGATCATCGAGGGTGCGCGCCTGGTCGACCAGGACGGCAGCCCGGTCGTGCTGGGTTACTGCGCGCAGCGTTTCGGTTGGGAGGGTCCCGGCGGGGGCGGCCGGGGCTGGGAGTGGCGGGTCGTGTACCCGTCCTGTCCCGACCTCAGCGCGCCGCAGCTGCCCTGGGTCGCCGCCTCCCCGGGTCCGCTGCCGTGGCAGACGCCGACCGGACCGTCGCCGTCACCGTCGACATCGGGCTCACCGTCACCGGGCGTCGCGGCCGCGACCCCGTCGGCCACGCCCACGCCGAAGCCGAGTCCCGCGTCCTGACCGCAGGACGGCAGACGAACGGCCAGGGGTGGTCCGCACCGCGTGCCCCGCGCGGTCCGGATCGCCCCTGCGGCAGTGGCTCCGGCGAAGTTGCCACAACCGCATGGCGGCTCGGCGACGGGTCAGCGAACAGCGGGCGGCTCCGGCACAATGACCAGCCACCACCCCTCGATCGCGAAGGTCCTCCATGTACCAGCAGCCCGGTCCGCAGGCGCCGATCTCCTACTACGGGGTTCCGGCGGAGCCGCCCCGGAAGACCGGAAAGATCATCGCGATCGTCGTCGCGGCGGTGGTGCTGTTGTGCTGCTGCGGAGGCGGTCTCGTGCTCGCTCTGCGGCCGGATTCCGTCGCCGGCTTCTTCAAGGGCCTGGTCGACGCCGTCAACAGCGATGTGAGCAATGCGGAGGTCGGCGACTGCGTCAACGACGCCACGAACGTGGATGACGTCAAGATTGTGGACTGCGCCTCGGCCGACGCGGCCCGCAGGGTCGCCGGTGTGCTGGAGAACCAGACCGAGGCCCAGTACCACGCGGACGGTATGTGTGACGAGTTCCCCGCGACGGAGTACGTGATCTGGATTGGCCGCGGGGGTGGCCGGGGCGCCGTGTGGTGCCTGGAGCCGATCAAGAAATAGCGCCCGGTGTGCCAGACTGCCGCCTGCATCAGTCGCTGAACGGACGAGGTCGGCCGCGCTGAAGCGGCGGTGCCGCCGAACCGTCCGGACGGCATGCCTGGAGCTGTTCGTCAACCGGGTCGCGAAGATTCTCAGCGAACGCTAAGGTGACGCGGTCTCCGTGACGGTACGTGAGACGTCACGCCCCCGCCGCGACTCGTTCCGGACGAGGGCACCCCTCGGAAGGAAAGAACCACATGAGCGAGCAGGTAACCCCCGCGGTCCAGGAGACCCCGGAGCCGTCGAAGGCGAAGTCCGCCGCGGCCGGCGCCGGCAAGAAGATCCTGGGCTACGTGGTGGCCGCCGCTGTCGTCTTCGGCGGCTACACGGCGTACAACTACCTCACCGGTGACATCACGATCGCCAAGGCCGGCGACTGCGTCAACAACGCCACGGACGTCGATGACGTCAAGGTCGTGGACTGCACCTCCGCCGACGCGGCCCGCAAGGTCGCCGGTGTGCTGGAGAACAAGACCCAGGCCGACTACGACCGTGACGGCATCTGCGACGCGTTCCCGACCACCGAGTACATCATCTTCGTCGGCAAGACCAACAACGGTGACATCTGGTGCCTCGAGCCCCTCAAGAAGTGACCTGGTTCACCGTGATGCGAGGCTGACTCGCGCCCGGTATACCACCTTCGCGGCGGCGTGGTGAGTTACGACCATAAGTCGTAACTTTCGCCACGCCGCCGTCGTCTTCCCCGGTACCGTCCGGTGTGGTTGGCTACCCGGAACGCCACGACTGTGCGACCAGCCAATGACGACTGACCGTCAGGAGGACGACCGATGGGTGAAATGGTGGATTACCCCAGTAACGGGGGTGCCAGCGAGGGCTACCTCGCGCTGCCCAAGAGTGGCAGCGGACCTGCGGTCATCGTGATCCAGGAATGGTGGGGACTGGTCCCGCACATCATCTCGCTGGCCGACCGGTTCGCCGATGCCGGGTTCGTGGCGCTCGCGCCCGACCTGTACCACGGCGCGCACACCACCGAGCCCGACGAGGCCGGCAAGCTGATGATGGGCCTGGCCATGGACCAGGCGGCGAAGGACATCGCGGGTGCCGCGAGATACCTGGCCGGAAGGCCGGAGACCACCGGTGGCGTGGGGGCTGTCGGCTTCTGCATGGGCGGCAGCCTGGCACTGTGGTCCGCCACGGTCAGCGAGGAGATCACGGCGGCGGTCGGCTTCTACCCGGCGCTGCCGTGGGAGCGCATGGCCCCGCAGTGGTCGAACTACCAGGGCAAGACCGCGATGATCCATTGCAGCGAGGAGGACGGCACCTCCGCCGCCCCCGGCATCAAGACCGCCCGGGTCGCCATCGAGGAGGCCGGCGGCACCTGCATCGTGCACGACTACCCCGGCACCCACCACGCGTTCGTCAACGACGACCGGCCCGAGGTGTACAACGCCTCGGCGGCGGCCAGCGCCTGGGCGCGGACGGTGGAGCTGCTGCGCACCAGGCTGTGACCTCGGCCGAGGGCTCGTCCCGGCGGCCCGCCGGGACGGCCCGTGGACCGTCCTCGGGCGCGGCCGAGCTGGCCGCGCTCGACGAGGAGATCTCCCGCTGCCGCCGGTGCCCCCGGCTGGTGGCCTGGCGGGAGGAGGTCGCCGCGACCAAGCGGGCGGCATTCCGGGACGAGGTGTACTGGGGCCGGCCGGTCCCGGGCTTCGGCCCCGCGGACGCGCCCATCATGATCCTCGGGCTGGCCCCGGCGGCGCACGGCGGCAACCGCACCGGGCGCATCTTCACCGGTGACCGCAGCGGCGACGTGCTGTTCGCGGCGCTGCACCGGGCGGGCCTGGCCAACCAGCCCACCAGCGTGTCCCGCGACGACGGGCTGGCGCTGACCGGTGTCCGGATCGCCGCCGCGGTGCGCTGCGCGCCCCCGGACAACAAGCCGACGCCGGTCGAGCGCGACACCTGCGCGCCCTGGCTGCACCGCGAGGTCACGCTGCTGCGGCCAACCCTGCGGGTGGTGATCGCGCTCGGCGCGTTCGCGTGGGCGGCGTGGTGGCCTACGCTGTCCACGGTGTACGGCGTCAAGCCGCCGGTGCCGCGTCCGAAGTTCGGGCACGGGGCAGTCTTCCTCCCGGAGGGCGGTTCCGGCAGTCCGGAGCGGGGACCGGCGCTGCTCGGCTCGTACCACGTCAGCCAGCAGAACACCTTTACCGGGCGACTCACACCCGCCATGCTGGACGACGTGCTGAGCCAGGCCCGGCACCTGGCCGGTCTCGACTGAGTCGACCTCGACGACGTCGGGCCGCCGACCTGGCGCCGGTGTGGAAGCGATATTCGGAGCGGGGATCCATGGGAGCGTTGCGTCGCTGGTGGCCGTTGCTGGCCGTGGCCGCGCTGCTGATGCTCGCGGCCGCGACGGCCTCGGTCTCGGTGCTGCCGATCGGCCGGGCCGCGCCGGAGCAGTCCGCGTCGCCGAATCCGACCCCGACGGCCTCGGCCTCGCCGACCCCGCGGTCGTCCCCGTCGCCCTCGGCCGCGCCGGAGGAGGCCGCCGACGCCGGCTGGCTGGGCGCGGTGGGGCTGGGCGCGCTGCTGCTCATCGGGGCGGCCGTGCTGGTCGTGCTGCTCAAGGCAGCCGCGAAGTCGACCACGAAGTTCCGCCGCCGGGCCATCCGGGAGAAGCCGCCGACACGCCTCGCGCAGCTCACCGACGAGGAGGAGGTCGTCGCGGCGCTGGACGCGGGCCTGCTCGACCTCGACGACGACGCCGCCGATCCGCGTACCGCGGTCATCGCCTGCTGGGTGCGCCTGGAGCAGGCCGCCGCCGCGGCGGGCGTGCCGCGCCTGCCCGACGACACCGCCACCGACCTGGTCGTACGCATGCTGCACCGCCGCAGCCTCGACGCCGGGGTGCTCAACGGCTTCGCCGACGTGTACCGCCGCGCCCGCTACGCCACCCACCGCGTCGACGACGACATGCGTCTGCAGGCCCGCGCCTCCCTGCACCGCCTGCGCGACGAGCTGACCGCCGGCACCCGCACCGAGGCGACGGCATGAACGGGCGCAGCGCGGGAATCATGTCGGCGGGTCGTCGTGGCTGTTACGGGCGCAGCGAGGAGCAGGCATGAGTCGGCACCAGGAACATGACGACTTCGTGGACGGCGACGTCGACGACGGCGCGACCCTCGGCGACCTGCTCGGCGGGTTCAGCCGGCCGGAGGGCCCGGTCGCGGTCCGCCCGCCGCGGCCGAAGGCGACCCGCTGGCTGAGCCTGCTCGGGTTCGCCATCGCCTGGACCGCCGCCGGCTGGATCACGCTCCAGGTGCTCAGCCTGAGCATGCCGTTGCCGCTGCTGTTCGCCGTGGCGCTGACCGTGTGCGGGGTGTGGCGGATGGCGCGCTCGCTCAAGGCCCCGCTGCCCCCGCGCCGGGCCGGCCGGGCCGTCGCGGACGACCAGTCCGAGGTCACCGACGGGCTGCGGCTGGCGGTCGCCCGCTGGGAGACCATCCTGGAGTGGAGCCACACCGACGCGGCCCGCTTCCAGCGCCGGGTGCAGCCGCGCCTGGCCGAGGTCGTGGACGAGCGGCTGCGCCAGCGCCACGGTGTGAACCGCGCGACCGAGCCGGAACGCGCGCGTAGGCTGCTCGGTGATCCGCTCTGGACGCTCCTCACGGTGCCGGCCAAGCGCCCGCCCAGCACCCGCGAACTCGATGTGATCGTCAATGCCTTGGAGAAACTGTGAGCATGCAACCGATCCCCGCCGCTGAGGTGGGCCGTCTCGCCCAGCAGGTGCTCGACCGGGTCGGCACCGTGATGGTGGGCAAGCGCGATTCGCTGGAGCTGGTGCTGGCGGGCATTCTCGCCGGCGGCCACGTGCTGCTGGAGGACCTGCCCGGCCTGGGCAAGACGCTGACCGCGCGCACCTTCGCCCAGGCGCTGGGCCTGGACTTCCGCCGCCTGCAGTTCACCCCGGACCTGCTGCCCGCCGACGTCACCGGCTCGTTCCTGTACGACCAGCGCACCCACGACTTCACCTTCCGGGCCGGTCCGGTCTTCACGAACCTGCTGCTCGCCGACGAGATCAACCGCACACCGCCGAAGACGCAGGCGGCGCTGCTGGAGGCGATGCAGGAGAAGCAGGTCTCCGTCGAGGGCGTGACGTACCGCCTGGAGGCCCCGTTCGTCGTGCTCGCCACCGCCAACCCGATCGAGTACGAGGGCACCTACCCGCTGCCCGAGGCGCAGCTGGACCGCTTCATGCTGCGCGTGTCGTTCGGCTACCCGGAGGCCGACGAGGAGCTCAACGTGCTGCGCCGGCGAATGGTCCGCCGCCAGGAGGAGTCCGAGGTCGAGCCGGTCGTCGACGCGCCCACGCTGCTGCGTATGCAGGCCGGCCTGGAGCAGATCGAGGTCGAGGACTCCATCTGCCGCTACCTGGTGTCGCTGGCCGCGGCCACCCGCGAGCACCCGGCGGTGCTGGTCGGCTCGTCGCCGCGCGGCTCGCTGGCGCTGCTGCTGCTGTCGCGGGCCCGTGCCGCGCTGGCCGGGCGCGACTACGTCATCCCCGAGGACGTGAAGGGGGTCGCGCTGCCCGCGCTGGCGCACCGGATCACGCTGCGGCCGGAGATGTGGCTCAAGCGCATCGACCCGGTCTCGGTGGTGGCCGAGGTGCTCGCCGCGACACCGGCTCCGGTCAGCGGTGCGCTGCCGAGCCACGCCGCGTCTCCCGGCCAGCGGCCGACCCCCACCCGGGGCCGCCTGGCCGAGTTAGAGGACGAGCTGCTGGAGCCGCCGTACCGGTCGACCGGGCTGCGAGGCTGACGTGTCCCAGCCAGGCTCTCCCGAGGGCGACCTGGAGCCCGTCGCTGCCGCCGACACCGGCGACAACTGGGCGCCCACCCGGGCGCTGGGCCGGGCGGTGCTGGTGGCAGGGCTGCTGCTGGTCGCCGCCGTGCTGCTGGGCCGCACGGACCTGGTGATCCTCGCCGCGCCGCTGGCGCTGAGCGTGGCGTTCGCCCTGGCCAAACGGCCGCGAACGCTGCCGGGCCTGCGGCTGTCCACGGTCGAGTCGTTCCCGGTCGAGGGCGGTGACCTCGGCGCGACCGTCGAGGTGGAGAACCGCGACGTCACCGGGTACGACCTGACGGTGGTGCACCTGCAGCACTCGCCCTGGCTGCGGCTGGAGGGCGGAACCGGTGACGCGGGCCCGTCCCGCCGCGGCGGCAACCGGCCCTACGTGACCCTGGTGCCCCGCGGGGTGGCCACCGCCGTCGAGCTGGCCGGTCCGGCCGTGCGCTGGGGGCGGCACTGGCTGGGCCCCGCGTCGGCGCACGCGGTGGCGGCGGACGGGCTGCTGGTCAGCCGGGCCGTGGTCACCGGCGCACTGGGCGTGAAGGTGTACCCGCTGACCGACCCGTTCAAGGCCGACGAGGCGATGCCCCGGGCGGCCGGCCTGGTCGGCCAGCACCGTTCGCGGCGGCCCGGCGAGGGTGGCGAGCTGGCGGGCGTACGCCAGTTCGGCCCCGGTGACCGGCTGCGCCGCGTCGACTGGCGGGTCTCGCTGCGCACCGAGCGGCTGCACGTGGCGGCGACGCTGTCCGACCGTGACGCCGAGGTGGTGGTCCTGCTGGACCTGCTGGCCGACGCGGGCCGCTCCGGCGGCATCGGCGGCGCCTCCTCGGTGCTGGACCGCTCCGTACGCGCGGCGGCCGCGATCGCCGAGCACTACCTGCACCGCGGCGACCGCGTCTCGGTGCTGGAGTACGGCGCGCAGGCCCGCCGCCTGCGCCCGGCCAGCGGACGGCGGCAGTATCTGACGGTGCTGGAGTGGCTGCTGGACGCCCACCCAAGCCCGACCGCCCAGGAGCGCGGCGGCGCGCAGCTCGCGGCGGGCATCTCCGCGGCGGCGCTGGTCGTCGTGCTCACGCCGCTGCTGGACGCCCGGTCGGCGTCGATGCTGGCCGGTCTGGCACGCTCGGGGCGCTTCGTCGTAGCCGTGGACACCCTGCCCTCCGACTTGACCTCGCCACCGGCGAACAACTGGAGCGACGTGTCGTACCGGCTCTGGAAGGCCGAACGGGAGAACACCATGGGCCAGCTCGGCGAGCACGGGGTGCCGGTGGTCGCCTGGGCGGGCGCGGGCAGCCTGGACGCCGTGCTGCGGGACGTGTCGCGGCTGGCCGCCGCCCCGAAGGCGGTGCTGCGGTGAAGCAACTGCTCGCCCAGGTCCGCGACCTGGGCCGGATCACCGGCGGCCCGCTGCTGGTACGCGGGGTGGTCTTCGTGGCGGCCTTCACCGGCCTGCTGCTGGCCGCGCCGGGCGGGCTGCCCGCGCGGATGATGCTCGGCTTCCTGGCCCTGGCCGCCTTCCCGGCGATCGCCCCCGGCGGCGTCGCGGTGACCCTGGTGATGCTCGCCACGGTCGGGATGTGGCTGGCCGACACCATGCTGTTCCTGGCCCAGCCGTCGACGGGACGGCTGCTGGGCACGGCGGTGGCCCTCTACCTGCTGCACAACGCGGCGGCGCTGGCGGCGGTGCTGCCCTACGACGCGATCGTGGACAACCAGGTGCTGCTGCGCTGGGCGGTGCGCTCGGCGCTGGTCCTCGCCGCCGCCGGTGCGCTCACCATCGTGCTCATGACGGTGCTGCCGGGCATGTACATCACCACGCCGACGATCGCGCTGGTGGTCGGCCTGGCCGTGGTGGTGGCCGCCGTGGCGCTGCTCACTCGGCTGGGCAAGCGGCCCTGATCAGGGGTGACGTGACGGCCGTCGCTGTCCGGGATCACAGCCATCGGCGCTGATCAGGGCGAAGGCGCGGCGGTAGCGTGAATGTGTGAAGCCTGTACGGATCCTGGTGGTGGGCGCCGGCCACGTCGGCCTCTACGCCGCCCTGCGCCTGTCCAGCAAGTTGCGCTCGACCGAGGCTGAGGTCACGGTCGTCGACCCCCAGCCGCACATGACGTACCAGCCGTTCCTCCCCGAGGCCGCGGCCGGCAACATCTCCCCCCGGCACACCGTCGTGCCGCTGCGCCGGGAGCTGCGCGACTGCCACATCGTGCACGGGGCGGTGACGAAGGTCGAGCACTCCCGCAAGGTCGCCACGGTGCAGCCGGTGGTGGGCCCGTCCCGGGAGATCCCGTACGACCACATCATCGTCGCGCCCGGCAGCGTCTCCCGCACGCTGCCGATCCCGGGCCTGCGTGAGCACGCGGTCGGCTTCAAGACCATCGGTGAGGCCATCTGGCTGCGCAACCACGTGCTGGAGTGCCTGGACATCGCGGCCGCCACCACCGACCCGCAGACCCGGCAGCGCGCGCTGACCTTCGTGGTCGTGGGCGCCGGCTTCGCCGGGGTCGAGGCGCTGGGCGAGATGGAGGACATGGCGCGCGACGCGCTGCGTTACTACCCGGAGCTCAAGGCCGACGACATGCACTGGGTGCTGGTCGAGGCGACGCAGCGGGTGCTGCCCGAGGTCGGGCCGCAGATGGGCGCGTACACGGTCGAGGCGCTGCTCAAGCGCAACATGGACCTGCGCCTGGGCACCCGCCTGGAGTCCTGCGTCGACGGCGTGGTGAAGCTGTCCGACGGCGGCGAGTTCGCCGCGGACACCATCGTGTGGACCGCGGGCGTCAAGGCGCACCCGATGATCGCCGCGACCGACCTGCCCCGCACCGCGCAGGGCAAGATCACCTGTGACCCGACGCTGCGGGTCGTCGACGGCGGGGCCGTCGTCGAGGGCGCGTGGAGCGCGGGCGACTGCGCCGCGGTGCCCGACCTGACCGCCGCCGCCGGCGAGATGTGCTCGCCGAGCGCGCAGCACGCGGTCCGCCAGGCCCGCCTGCTGGCCGACAACATCGTCGCCACCGTGCGCGGCAAGGGCATCCGGGAGTACCGGCACAAGCACGTCGGCTCGGTGGCCAGCCTCGGCCTGCACAAGGGCGTCGCGCACGTGTACGGCTTCAAGGCCAAGGGCTGGCCCGCCTGGTTCATGCACCGCACTTACCACATGAGCCGCATCCCGTCGCTGAACCGCAAGGTCCGCGTGATCGCCGACTGGACCCTGGCCCTGTTCCTCAAACGCGAAGTCGTCTCCCTGGGCGCCCTCCACCAGCCCATGGACCCCTTCACCCAGGTCACCCAACCCACCCAACAACCCTGACCCACCGCCCGGCGGCCCTCGCGCCGCCCGGCCCTCGCGCCGCCCGCCGACCGAGCCGGTCCGGTGCACAACTCTTAAAGACTTGCGGCCTCCGAAGCACTCGGAGGCCGCAAGTCTTTAAGAGTTGTCGCAGGTGGGGCGAGGCCGGCCTGGGCGGGGGTCACCAGTTGCGGGGCCAGTAGAGGACGCCGCCGGAGGGGGTGCCGGGGCCGAGGAGGGCTTCCAGGGTGCGCTGGAGTTCGGCGTGGCGGGGGTGTCCGGGGGCGAGGACGACGCAGGCGGCGTTCCACTTGGTCAGGTCCTTGCGGGCGTCCAGGCGGTGGTCGTCGTTGATCGCGGGCACGATCCCGGTGCGGGCCACCTCGGACAGCACCCAGGACGTGGTGCGCCTGCCGATGCCCATGGTCGCCTTGCCGTTCGACCCGTGCGGGCCGATGAAGAAGCCCTCGGGCATGGCGAACGCGGTCAGCGCCGCGGTCGCGTACCGCATCGGCAGGGGCTGCTCCGGGGTCGGCAGCGGCACCGGCACGATGACGTCGCCGTCGGAGGCGCACTGCCGCCACAGGCCGTCGGCGAAGAAAGCGGGCACCGCGGCGCGGTCGGTGGTCGGCAGCGGGGTCGGGAACAGCGGCAGCAGCGACGCGGCGACCAGCGCCGGGACACCGATCCGCACGCCGGGCCGGTCGGCCTGCCCGGCCTGGCGCAGCGCCAGCACCAGCAGCACGGCCAGCAGCGGGATCGCGGCCAGGGCGAAACGCATCGGCAGCGCGCCGTCGACCACGGGCAGGTGCATGAGCAGCCGGTACGGGCCCGGCAGCGGGGTGCGCTCACCGTGCAGCATGATCTGCGGGCCGAGCGCGAGCGAGCACATGACCAGCGCGCCCATGCCGCAGGCCACCGCCAGCGCGTTGCGGCGCAGCCAGACCAGCAGGCCCAGCGACAGCAGCACCAGCGGCCAGCCCAGGAACGTGTTGTACTCGGCCGGGCCGGTGGTCAGCTTCGCCGCCGTGTCGTCGCCGGCCAGCGTCAGCGGCGAGAACGAGGTGAAGCCGGCCAGGTCGGCGGAGAAGTAGAAGGGGCTGAACACCCCGTCGGAGACCGACTGGGGACCCTTGAACTGCACCCACAGCGGGTATGCCAGCAGCGCCACGGCGACCGCGACGGCGATGGACAGCCCGGCGGCGAAACGAGCCAGCACGGCCCGCGACGGGCGGGTGATCGCCACGTAGGTCACCGTCACCACGGCCAGCGCGAGCGCGGTGAGGAACAGTGTCTCCTCGCCGATGAACACCTGCAGGCTGACCAGCACGCCGAACAGCGCGCCGCACCCGATGACCGGGCGCGGCCGGGCGGTGCCGGAGCGGGCCGTGCGGGCCAGCTCGACGACGCACCACAGCATCGGCGGGATCAGCCACTGGGCGGTCATGTGCAGGTGGCTGTTGGACTGCGAGACCATGCCCGGGGCGAAGCCGCAGAACGCAGCCCCGACCGCGGCCGCGACCCGGCTCGCGCCCAGCGTGCGGTGCAGCAGCAGGTACCAGGCGATCGCGGTGCCGGCCAGGTTGAGCGCGACCAGGAGCGCGAACGTGGTGGCCGCGCCGAACACGGCGGTGACCGGGGCGAGCAGCCCGCCGAGCAGGATGACCGTGGTGTTGGCCAGCAGATTGACCCCGTACGGGGCGTTCAGGCGGTCGGTGACCAGCGAGAAGTCGCCGCTCCACAGCATGGTGTCGTGGGCGAGGAACCACTCGTAGAGGATCTGGTCGGGCGGGTTGAGGGCGAGCGTGCGGGTGTCCGGGTCGGGCCAGAGCCCGAAGGTGAGCCACCCGGCCAGCGCCAGGAAGGCCAGGAAGGCGACGACATCGCGTGCCCACTCGTGCCGGCGAGCCGGCCGGCCTGCCGCGGACGCGTCCCTACCACCCCGTTGGCCAGGCAGTACGGCTTCTTCCGGGGTGGTGGTGAGGGCGGGCGCGGTGCTCGTCACGCGCTTGACCCTAGCGCTTCGGGTGCGTGTGTGGCCGGTCGGCCGCTGTGCTCACGTTCTCCGGATAGCGACAACGGGCGTGCCTCGGGCCGGGGGGAACCGCTAACGTGGCAGGGCACAGCATCGTGCAGTGTGCGCCCGGGTGGTGGAACGGCAGACACGGTTGCCTTAAAAGCGACTGCCGAAAGGCGTGCGGGTTCGACCCCCGCCCCGGGCACCAGCAGGGTTCGCGGCGTGCTCGCCGCAGCCTGTCGAATGGCGTTTCCGCGCGGTGCCGACTACAGCGCAATGAGTGGCGAAAAGCTTCAAAAATAATGACGCGCTCCGATCGCCTGCCACGGGGGAAGCGGGCGATTGGAGCGCGTTGTGGACGAGCATAGCGAGCGTCCGACGGTCTGTCACCCCCTGGTTGCCTGCTTTTCGCTCCGAGTTTCGCCAGGCGTGGTAACGATCGACGGTAGACCTGTCACAGCGTGAATTCGCAGGCTTTTCATAAGGTTTCATTAAGGATCGGGCGTCATGATTGCCCGGCCCGTCGGCCGCGCACAGCCGCGCCGTATCCGCCGCGCCGCCGAACGTGCCGACAGCGCCACCGAGCCGGTACCGCGGTCACCGCTCGCGGGACCGGATCGCCACGACGCCGCACGACGTGACGTGCGACACCGGTCCACGGTCCCGCTGGCCGTCCTCTCGCGCCGGTGCCCACCGCCTGCGATCACGCAGAAAACAGCGATCTCCGCTGGTGCGCGGATCCGCTACTCTGTCGGCACAATCCATGTGGAGGAGGCGAGACCCGCTGTGAAGAGTTCCAACCCGGTGCTCAGCCGCATCAGTGCGGCAGCGCAGCAGCCCCGGTACACGGTGCCGGGCCAGGGCGCCCCGGCGGGCTACCAGGCGGGCGGCTACCCGGAGGTCGTCCAGTCCGGACACGTCGACCGGATGACCGTCGACGACGTCGTCGTCAAGACCGTGACCCTGCTCGCCACCACCGCGGTGTTCGCGGCGATCACCTGGGCCGTGGTGCCGCTGGAGGTCATGCGGCCGGTGCTGTACGCGTCGATGTTCCTCGGCGTGATCGTGGGTCTGATCATCTCGTTCGCCCAGGTCACCAACGCTGCGGTGATCCTCGGGTACGCCGTGGTCGAGGGTGTCTTCCTCGGCATAATCAGCAAGGCCTACGAGCACTTCTTCGAGGGCATCGTGCTGCAGGCGGTCATCGCCACGCTGTCGGTGTTCCTGGCCATGGCCGCGCTCTACAAGCTGAAGATCATCCGGGCCACCCCGAAGTTCATGAAGATCGTCATCGGCGCGGCGGCCGGCCTCGGCGTCGTCATGCTGGTCAACTTCGTGATCTACCTGTTCACCGATTCGGTGGGCCCGCTGCGTGACGGCGGCCCGATCGCCATCGGGTTCAGCCTGGTCTGCATCGTCGTCGCGGCGCTGATGTTCGTCGTCAACTTCAAGCAGATCGAGGACGGCATCGCCGCCGGGCTGCCGCGCAAGTACGGCTGGCTGGGCGCGTTCGGCATCCTCGTCGAGCTGGTCTGGCTGTACCTGGAGATGCTGCGGCTGATCTCCTACTTCTCGGAAGACTGACCGGCCGCCCCGATCGGGGCACAGCCGACGACCGCCGCCTCGGGTACGCCCCGGGGCGGCGGTCCGTTTTCCGGCCCGGGACAATCCGGGGGTGAGCATCGAGCAGCTGACGCGCGCCGTCGACCTCCTGGCCAACCAGGTTGGACACTGGACCCCGGCGCGCTGGCGCGACCAGGGCGAACCGTTGCACAAGCTGATCCAGCGCCTCGCCGACCAGGCCGCGGACCTCGCCGGCGCCCCGCGCCGCGACGTGCCCCGCCTGTCCGACCTGGCCCTGCCCGACCAGCTGCGGGTCGTCGTCACCGAACTGGCTGCGGCTTCTCCATCGGCCGAGGTGACCACCGCCGCGTCCGAGGAGATCGCCGCTCTCCGCCTCACCCTGACGTGAAGGAGGGCGCCCTCCCGCCGCTTAGCGGTGTGGGAAGGCGCCCTCCTTGCCGTCTCGGCCACGTCCAAACGGTCCAAGATCGCCGTTTCCGGTCATGATCTGGCGTTATACCGCAGATCATGACCGGAAACACCGATCATCGCTCCCGCGCCGGGCAGGGATCAGCCGAGGCGCTCGATGATCATCGCCATGCCCTGGCCGCCGCCGACGCACATGGTCTCCAGGCCGATGCTCTTGTCGTGCCACTGGAGGTTGTTGATCAGGGTCCCGGTGATGCGGGCGCCGGTCATGCCGAACGGGTGGCCGACGGCGATCGCCCCGCCCATCACGTTGACCTTCTCCAGCGGCAGGCCCAGCTCCCGGTACGACGGGATGACCTGGGCCGCGAAGGCCTCGTTGATCTCGGCGAGGTCGATGTCGTCGATCGTCATGCCGGCCCGCTTGAGCGCCTGGCGGGTCGCCTCGACCGGGCCGATGCCCATGATCTCGGGGCTCATCGCGGTGACGCCGGTGGAGATGATCCGCGCCAGCGGGTTGAGCCCGAGCTCGCGGGCCCGGCTGCCGCTCATGATCACGACCGCGGCCGCGCCGTCGTTGAGCGGGCAGCAGTTGCCCGCGGTGATCCGGCCGTCGGGGCGGAACACCGGCTTGAGCCCGGCGGTGCCCTCCAGCGTCACCCCGGCCCGCGGACCGTCGTCCTGGCTGACCACGGTGCCGTCGGGCAGGGTCACCGGAGTGATCTCGCGGGCACAGAAGCCGTCCTTGATCCCCTGCTCGGCGAGGTTCTGCGACCGTACGCCGAAGGAGTCCATGTCCTCGCGGGTCACCCCGTGCAGCTGGGCCAGGTTCTCGGCGGTCTGACCCATGGTCAGGTAGATGTCGGGCAGCTCGCCGGCCTCGCGCGGGTCGGTCCAGTCCGGCGTGCCGGCCCCGGCGCGCTGCACGGAGCGGGCCTGCGCCGCGTCGAAGCGCGGGTTGTTCCAGCTCCCGCCGACGGCCGCGGCGGCGTCCGGGGGCAGCCAGTCCGAGTTGCCCCGGGCGTACCGGGACACCATCTCGACACCCGCCGAGATGAAGACGTCGCCCTCACCGGCCTTGATCGCGTGGAACGCCATCCGGCTGGTCTGCAGCGAGGAGGCGCAGTACCGGGTGACCGTGGCGGCGGGCAGCGAGTCCAGGCCGAGCAGGGTGGAGACCACCTTGCCCATGTTGAAGCCCTGCTCGCCACCGGGCAGGCCGCAGCCCAGGTAGAGGTCGTCGATCCCGGCCGGATCCAGGGCGGGGATCTTGTCCAGGGCGGCCTGGATGATGGTGGCGGTGAGGTCGTCCGCGCGCAGGTCCTTCAGGGAGCCCTTGCCGGCCCGGCCGATGGGGGACCGGGCGGTGGCGACGATGACAGCATCTGACATGAACGAACGTTAACTCGCCGGTAACTTGCCCACCAGACCGGGTGAGAAAGTCGTCAGGGGAGCCGGGGCGTCACTCCCGCGGCGTGGGCCACGGCCGGGAGGAGGGCGTACGCCCACACCCGGTAGCCGTCCGCGGAGGGGTGGTAGCGGTCGGCCGACAGCGTGTTCGGGTCGGCGCGGAACACCGGGCCGGTCTCGGCGGCCAGGTCGACCACCGCCCCTCCGGCGGCGTGCACCGCCCGCACCTGCGCCCGCGCCACCCGGCGGCCCAGGAAGCCGACGACCTGGCGCAGCGGCGGCGCGATGGCACGGGCCGCCCCCAGGTCCGGGCAGGTGCCCACGACGACCTCGACGCCGGCCTCGCGCAGCCGGCGCACCGCCGCCCCGAGGTAGGCCGCCGCGTCCGACGGGCGGCGCAGCGAGATCGCGTCGTTGCCGCCGACCAGGATCACCGCGACGTCCGGCCGGTCGCCCAGCAGGCACCGCGCCACCTGGGTGGCCAGGTCCGACGAGCGGGACCCGGCGACGCCGACACTGGACAGCGCCACGGCCTGCACCGGCCCGCCCCTGCCGGACTCGCCGCCGGACAGCAGGGCGGACAGCTGGCCGCCCACGGTGTCGGCGACCCGGTCCACACCCACCCCGAGCGCGGCGGAGTCGCCCAGCATGACCAGCCGCAGCGGGGCGGCGCTGTCCGAACCCACCGTGGTGCGCAGCGCGAGGCCCAGCCCCGGCTTGGCGTACCGGCGGCTGCGCGCCACCACCGCCTCGGCTGCCAGCAGCGCAGCCCCGCCCACCGTGCCCGCGATGAGGGTGATCGCGGCGGCCTTCCCGATCCTGCGTGCCACGGAACTCATGCCCGCTCCTCGCTCCGCTCGTCGCGGCCGTGTCCCACGAGTCCCGTGATTCGCTCGACAAGCTCGCTCATGCCTGCTCCACAACGTTCGCCTGGTCTGCCAGGCCGGCGGGGGCCTCGCCCTGGCGGACGACTTCCCACATGCGGCGGCGCAGCTGCGCCCACCGGCCGGCCGGGCCGCGATCACGGCCGTCGACGCGTACCCCGCTCACCTCGGTGCCGGCGTGGCGCGCCGCCTCGACCGCGGCCTGTGGCAGCGACCGTACCCCGTCCACGGCGGTTCGTGCGCCCGCTTCCACCCGCTGTGGCCCGGCCGGGCTGCGCAGCGCGGCGACCACCGTCGGCAGCAGCACCGATGCGGCCAGGGCATAGC
Organism: Catellatospora vulcania; assembly: GCF_009720385.1. Classification (GTDB taxonomy): domain Bacteria; phylum Actinomycetota; class Actinomycetes; order Mycobacteriales; family Micromonosporaceae; genus Catellatospora; species Catellatospora vulcania. The sequence continues at coordinate 334,771 of NZ_WARX01000014.1, forward strand.
CCTCCGCGGACGGGTGGAAGCGGTCCCGGGCGAACAGCCGGTGCGGCTGGGCGGAGAACGTCGGCCCGAGCAGTTCGCCCAGGGACACGGTGCGGCCCCCGGCCTCGACCACGGCGACGGTCTGCGCCGCGGCGAGCTGGCGGCTCCAGGTGCGGGCCAGCCAGCGCAGCGGCGGCCGGATCGGCTGCACGGCCCCGAGGTCGGGGCAGGTGCCCACGACGACGGTGACACCGGCCTCGCGCAGCCGCCGCACCGAGTCGGCGAGGTGGCGTACCGAGGCGGCCTGGCCGGCCCGGTGCGTGATGTCGTTGGCTCCGATCAGGATCACCGCCAGGTCGGGGCGCAGTTCGAGGGCCTCTTCCACCTGGTGCACCAGCATTCCGGAGGTCGCGCCGACGACTGCCAGGCTGTGCAGGCGCACCGGCCTTTCCAGACGCCGGGACAGTCCGGTGGCGATCAGCGCGGCCGGGGTCTGCCGGGCCCGCAGTGCGCCGAACCCGGCTGCCGAGGAGTCGCCCAGCATGGCCATGTGCACCGGCTCGCCGCCGAACCGGCCGCCGTAGAGGCCGTCCGAACGCGGCGGCGGGGCCTGCGCGATGGGGATGGTCCGCCGGGCCGCCTCGACCTGGCCGAGCAGCACCCCGACGGTGGCCAGGCCGAGCGCGGTCAGCGCGCCGCCGCCATAGACGGCCAGCTTGGCCAGATCCCTGCCGCGACGATGTGCCGCGGCGCCGCCCAGCGCAGTACGCTCGCTCATAGTGAACCCGCCTCACTCGGGAGACCCGTCGGGGAATCCTCTCTGAGGCTCCTACGTACCCAGCGGATCGTCGGCTGGTAACGCTCGCTCATGCGAGAAAGGTAGCGCTCTTCGGTTGCGCTCGGATGGAGGCGAGATGGGACGCACATTGCGGCGTACCGCAGCGTTCACGGCGTTGTGGAAGGCACTCATCACGGGGAACGGCAGCAACGCCAGCCTGGCGGACCGGTTGGGCGCGATGCCGCGCATGGTCGTGGCCACGTTGCGCGGACGGTACGACGGCCTTGGCCGGATCATGGCGATGGCGGCGGCCACGCTTTACGTGGTGTCCCCGGTCGACATGGTTCCGGAGGCGTTCCTGCTGGTGCTCGGCCTGGCCGACGACGTGATCATCGTCAGCTGGATCGCCGGGGCCCTGATCAGCGAGACCGACCGCTTCCTCATGTGGGAGAACGGCGTCAAGACGCCCGTGGGCGGTCCGATCATCGACGGCGACGTCGCTTAACGGTAATTCAACCCCGGTCTAGGCTTGACGCGTGCGCTACTACGAGAACGTCGTCGAGCTGATCGGTAACACCCCGCTGGTCAAGCTCCGGAATGTCACCGATCCCGGCGGCCCCACCGTGCTCGCCAAGGTCGAATATATGAACCCCGGCGGTTCGGTCAAGGACCGCATCGCGCTGCGGATGGTCGAGGCGGCCGAGCGGGACGGCCTGCTCAAGCCCGGCGGCACCATCGTCGAGCCGACCAGCGGCAACACCGGGGTCGGGCTGGCGCTGGTCGCCCAGCTCAAGGGGTACAAGTGCGTCTTCGTCTGCCCGGACAAGGTCAGCGAGGACAAGCAGAACGTCATGCGGGCGTACGGCGCGGAGGTCGTGGTCTGCCCGACCGCGGTCGCGCCCGAGGACCCGCGCTCGTACTACAACGTCTCGGACCGGCTGGCCCGGGAGATCCCAGGCGCGTGGAAGCCGAACCAGTACTCGAACCCGAACAACCCGCTCTCGCACTACGAGCAGACCGGCCCGGAGCTGTGGGACCAGACCGACGGCCGGATCACGCACTTCGTGGCGGGCGTGGGCACCGGCGGCACCATCAGCGGCATCGGGCGCTACCTCAAGGAGGTCTCCCAGGGCCGGGTGAAGATCATCGGCGCGGACCCGGAGGGCTCCGTGTATTCCGGCGGCACCGGGCGGCCGTACCTGGTCGAGGGCGTCGGCGAGGACTTCTGGCCGGAGACCTACGACCGGACCGTCTGCGACGAGATCGTCGAGGTCACCGACAAGGAGTCGTTCGCGATGACCCGGCGGCTGGCCCGCGAGGAGGGCCTGCTGGTCGGCGGCTCGTGCGGGATGGCCGCCGTGGCGGCGCTGAAGGTCGCCGCGCAGGCCGGGCCGGACGACGTGGTCGTGGTGCTGCTGCCCGACGGCGGCCGCGGCTACCTGTCGAAGCTGTTCAACGACGACTGGATGGCGCGTTACGGCTTCCTGCGCACGGACGAGCACGGGGCCACCGTCGCCGACATCCTGACCGCCAAGTCGCACACCAAGGGCGCGCTGCCGGAGCTGATCCACGTGCACCCCACCGAGACGGTGCGCGACGCCATCGACATCATGCGTGAGTACGGCGTCTCGCAGTTGCCGGTGCTGAAGGCGGAGCCGCCGGTCGTCACCGGTGAGGTGGCCGGCGCGGTGGCCGAGAAGGACCTGCTGGACGCGCTGTTCACCGGCGCGGCCGCGCTGCACGACCCGCTGGACCGGCACGTCGGCCCGGCGCTGCCGATGATCGGCGGCGGCCAGCCGGTCGCCGAGATCGTGGCGCTGCTGGAGAAGGCCGACGCGGCGATGGTCCTGATCGACGGCAAGCCCCGCGGCGTGCTCACCCGCCAGGACCTGCTGGCCCAGCTGGGCTGAAGCCTGCGCCACGGTGCGGGGCTCCTGACGGGGGTTCCGCACCGTGGCGGCAGCGCCGGTGTGTCGGCGATGCCACATTCACGATCGGCGTGCGGCGGGGGGTTACCCTCCGGACATGCGGAGGCCGAGCGCGCTGAGCCGCGGGATGCGCCGGAGGGACGTCGGCGTGCCTGGCCGAGCCGTGTGCGCAGTACTCCTCGTGCTGGCCGTGGCGCTGGTCCCCGGCCCGGCCCGTGCGGGCGCGCCGACTCCGGATCCCGTGGAACTGGAAAGGTCGGCGGCGCTGGCCGCCTGTGAGCCGAACGTCGACCTGCGCGACCCCGACAGCCGGCCGCTGGGCTGGCCGCTGCCGCGCGGGTCGCGGGTGCTGGTGTACCTGCGCCAGGACCGTACCAACGTGATCACCCTCCGCTCGGGTGATCTCAACCGGATAGCCGAACTCATCCTCACCAGCGCGCCGATCGAGTCCGCGCCGCTGCTCGTGAACGTGGACACCCGGCTGGTCGACGACCGCTTGACCTGGGCCGTGCCGCGGGTGAGCGACCTCGGCGGCGGCCCGGTCGACAGCGTCGTCTGGCACTTCCCGAGCGTGGTGCGCCTCGTGCTGACCGGTCCACAGGCTCCCGGCGTGGTCTTCGCGCCGCACGCCGAGGTGCTGGTCGTGCCGAACCCGCCGCCCTCGCCCAGCCCTTCGCCGAGCGCGTCGCCCGCACCGAGCCCGCCGCCCGCCGCCACACCGTCGCCCGGCCCCTCCCGCCCCACCGTGTCGCCGTCGGCCAGGTTCGGGCTGCCGCCGGTGGCAGCCCGGCCGGCCGTGTTGCGCCAGGCCGGATTGCTGCTCGAAGTCGCCGCTCCCGCGCCCGTGACGGGCATTCCCGCCCTCCCGGACGGCCTGGACTGCGCCCCGCCGCCGTCCGCCTCACCGAGCCCGTCGCCGCTGGAGACCGGCCCCGTGGCCGGGCCGGGCGGTCCCGGGCCGGTCGGCACCGGTTCCCCGGCGGCTTCGGCCAAGCCGGCCGGGGAACGGCTGATGGCGCTGGCGTCACGCCCAGTGACGTGGTTCGGGATCGCCGGGATGCTCGTGGGGCTGGCCCTGCTTATCGCAGTTATCGCTGGTGGCCGGGCGCGTCGCCGGTTCCGTTAGCCCGTTTCGGCGGCAGTCGCACAGCCTGTGCGACTGCTCTGCTTGCCCCGAGTGTTGACTAAGCGTACGGAAGCGGCAGTGCTACCGAGGGGAGAGTGGATCGTGGTCACCGTCGACCATGCACCACCCACCGAGACCAGCCACATCGAACCCTCCGACATAACCGACCACCTGCTGTGGCGCGACGCGCAGCAGATGCTGGGGCGGCACAACAGACCTGACGACGACCAACTCTGCAACTGGTGCGGTCAGCACTGGCCGTGCCCGCCACGAAGGCTCGCCGAGCGCGCGGAAGCCGCGGCCAGCCGGCACTGGCGGGAGGCCTGGACCGTACGGCATGACATCAACGGGATGCGCTCGCTCCCGGCCTGGCGTGCCGACCTTGGCGAGCGTGGCGGCTCCATCATGCGAAACGGCACCCGCAGGAGCCTCTTCGACTAGCCAACCACAGGGTGTCCCGACGTCTCCTGCCGTCCCCCGGCACGTGCTCGTTCGGGCCCCGTCCCAGCGGCGACGCCGTTGCGCTCCGCCAGCGTAGGCGCGCCGCGTGCATCTGTACGGCTGATCAGGTGGTCGACATGCCTCCGTCGACTACCAACGCCTCCGGCCAGGCGTTCTCTCCAGCCGTACGGGTGCGTCAGTGGGCGAGGGTACGTGATCTCCGGTTCCCCGCAGTCCGGTCACGTACCCTCGCCCCGACTCGTGTCTAGGGTGAGAACTTCCAGATCAGCAGCAGGTAGACCCCGCAGTACGCGGAGAAGGCCGCGAGCGCGCCGACGATGACGACCATCTTCGCGGGCCGGGTCCGGGCCAGCGCCCCCGCCACCGGCAGCAGCAGCGCGAACGCGGGCAGCAGGAAGCGCGCCTTCACGTTGTAGTAGCCGGCGCCGCCGAGCGACACGGCCATGACGAGCGCGCTGAACATCAGCAGCTGCCAGGGCTGCCGCTCGATGACGGAGATCGCGAACAGGGCGATGCTGACCAGGATCACCAGCGCCACCAGCAGGTGGTTCAGCAGGTCGCCCTTGGCCAGCGCCTGCGCCGTCTGGGTGACCGTGAACCGGCCGCCGTCCCAGCTCGAACCCCAGCCCTCGCCCTGGATGTGGAACCAGCCGTCGATGCGCCCGGCCCGTTGCGCCACCCAGCCGAGGTAGCCCAGCCAGCCGAGCGGCGCCACCAGCAGCGCGAACCAGGCCCGCCAGGACCGGTCCCGTCCGCGCACGATGGCGAGGAACGCGGCCAGCACCACGACCGGGAAGAGCGCCGCCGCGGTGGGCCGGGTGAGTCCGGCCAGCACGCTGAGCAGGCCCGCGGCCACCCACTGCCGCCGCAGCGTGGCCAGCAGGCACCACGCGGCGAGCGCGGTGAACATGGCCTCGGTGTAGCCCATCGACTCGACGACGGCGTGCGGCACCAGCCCCCACACCGTGGCCAGCAGCACGCCGGTGCGCCGATCGTGCAGGTGCTTGCCGACCGCGAACAGTCCCCACGCCGCGACCAGCGACATCACCCAGGTGAGCAGCACCCCGATGGTGGCGAGGTCGATCGGCAGGACCGCCCCGAGCCAGGTCATCAGCGTCGGGTGCAGCGGGAAGAAGGCCAGCCCGTTGGCGTCGACGACAGCCGCCGACGGGTAGCCGTTGACGGCGATCTTGAGGTAGTGCCCGGCGTCGTTGCGATGGCCGAGGATGGACAAGCCGTCCTTGCCCGCGACGTGCGCCGCGAGGAAGAACACGACCAGGCCGCTGGTGCGGGCGGCGGCGTACGCCACGAGCGCGGGCCAGGCGTCGGCCAGGGAGCGCCGGACGCTGCCCAACCGGCCTGCGGCCGGAGCCTCGTCGCCGGCGCGCTCGCTCGGCGAACTGATCTCACTCAAGGGGGTCTCCGGGGTTCTGCGCGGCAGGGGCGGCGTGCGACGCGGAGAAGTTTAGGCCGCGGCCGTCACCGGCGCATGGGCACGGCGATCCGGGCCAGTTCCTCGGCGACCACGATCTCCCCGTCGAAGTGGGCCGCCGCCTCGTGGCCGAACACGGACGCGTCCGGGTGGCGCTGGGAGAAGTGGGTGAGCACGAGCCGGCGTACGCCCGCCTCGGTGGCGATCCGGGCGGCCTGCGCCGCGGTGAGGTGCCCGGCCTCGGCGGCCAGCTCCGCCTCCGTCTCCAGGAAGGTCGACTCGATGACGAGCAGGTCGGCGCCCGCGGCCAGCTCGATCGCGGCCTCGCACCAGCCGGTGTCCATCACGAAGGCGGCCACCTGCCCCGGGCGCGGCTCGCTGACCTCGTCCAGGGTCACCAGCCGCCCGTCGGCCACCACCGTGCCCACCCGCTGGAGCACGCCGACGTCCGGGCCGCGTACGCCGAGCGCGGCCAGCCGCTCGGGGAGCATCCGGCGGCCGTCCGGCTCCGCCAGGCGGTAGCCGAAGGACTCGACCGGGTGGCGCAGCCGCCGCGCGCTGAGCGTGCCGAAGCTCCCGGTGGCCAGCACGCCGTCCTCGGCGATCGGGCACTCGGCGAGGCGGGCCTGGTCGTGGAAGTGACTGGCGTGGCGCAGCCGCGCCAGGAACTCCGCGCCGGAGCCCGGGAAGTGGATCGGCACCTCGTGCGGCACCCGGTCCAGCGAGAGCCGCTGCACGATGCCGGGCAGGCCGAGGCAGTGGTCGCCGTGGAAGTGCGTGACGCAGATCCGGGTGATGTCGCTCGCCGCGGCCCCGGCCAGCAGCAGCTGCCGCTGGGCGCCCTCGCCCGGGTCGAACAGGAAGCCCTGGTCGTCCCAGCGCAGCAGGTAGCCGTTGTGCGCGCGCTGGCGGGTGGGCACCTGGCTGGCCGTGCCGAGCACGATCAGCTCCCGGCTCACGCACGCCCCCACGTGGAGATCGTCTTCACCGGGGGAGGGTACCGCGCCGGACACGCCCAGCGTTCTTCCAGCAAGGGCCGAGGAAACGCCGACGTCGGCTGCCTAACGTCGCCGGCACAGGGCCACGAAGGAGCAGGGGGACGAGGCGATGGGACACGACCACGAGGGCCAGCGGGTGAGCCGCCGGTCGATCTTCGCGGGGATCAGCTCGATCGGGCTGGGCAGCCTGCTCGCCGCGTGCGGCGACGGCACGCCCGCCACGACGACCAGCGGGGAGGCGGTGTCGCCGGCCGCGACCACGTCGGCGGACCTGACCGGCCTGTTCGCGGACGCCAACACGTGCAAGCTGTCGCCGTCGACCACGCAGGGGCCGTACTACTTCGACGCGGACAAGATCCGCAGTGACATCCGCGAGGACCGGGCGGGCACCCGGCTGCGGGTCGTGCTGAAGGTCCAGGACAGCGAGCAGTGCAAGCCGCTGTCCAACGCGGTCGTGGAGATCTGGCACTGCGACGCGGCGGGCCTGTACTCCGGCGCGGAGTCGCTGTCCTCGGGCGGCGGGGGCCGGCCCGGTGGGGGCGGCACCCCGCCCAGTGGGGCACCCGGCGGCGGCCCCGGTGGCACCGCGCCCAGCGGGATGCCTGGCGGCACCGCGCCCAGCGGCGCGCCCGGTGGCAACCCGCCTGGCGGCGGCGACGGCATGGCCGACCTGAAGCCGGTGGACGACAAGCGCTACCTGCGTGGCGCGCAGGTCACCAACGTCGACGGCATCGTCGACTTCACCACGATCTGGCCCGGCTGGTATCGCGGCCGCACCGTGCACATCCACGCGATGGTGCACGCCGGCGACAACCGGGTGCTGACCACCCAGCTGATGTTCGACGAGGCGCTCAACACGAAGGTGTTCGCGGCGGCGCCGTACGCCTCGCGCACCGGGCGGGACACGTTCAACGACGGTGACGGCATCTTCCGGAACACCATGCTGATGAAGGTCACCCAGGACGGCGACGGCTACCTCGCGGTGCTGGTGCTGGCCGCCGACTCGGACTCCGACGGCAGCTGACCGGTCAGGGGATCGGGCGGGCGTACCGCACGACCGGCACGAGCGCCGGGCCGATCGGGGTGGTGCGGGTGACGCCGTCGGGAGCCCAGCCGCCCCGCTCGTAGAAGCGCCGCGCCCGGGTGTTGTCGCTGACGACGTACAGCAATGCCCGGTGGTGGCCCAGGGCGGCGAACTCGGCCAGGCAGGTGTGCATCAGCGCCAGCCCCGCGCCGGAGCCGATCGCGTCCGGGTGGACGTGGATGGCGTTCAGGACGCCGGTGCCCGCCGCGGCCTGTTCCTCGGGCCCGGCGGGGCCCAGGTAGCAGAAGCCGATCACCGCGCCGCCGCGTTCGGCGAGGTGCAGGCGGTGCGTGCCGGCCTCGACGGCCCACCGCCGCGCCCACTTGTCCTGCTGTTCGGTGACGGTGATCTCGGCGAGCTGCCGGGGGGTGAGCAGCTCCCGGTATGCCGACCGGCGGCTCAGCGCGTGCAGCTCGCCGATCGCGGCCACGTCCTCTGGCGTGCCGCCGCGGCGGATCGTCAGCGTCATGCCCGGCACGCTACCGCCCGACCAGGGCTTCGACCGGGGCCGGTGGCGTTGCCTTGATCACGTCGGTCACCCCGTCAGAGCGTGCGGACCTCGATGACCGCGTCGACCGGGATCGGTCCGTAGACGTGCGGATACAGCTCGTCGGTTCCGGGCGGGCTCTCCAGGCGCACCGGCGAGTCCAGCCGGCTCTCGTCGATCACGAGCAGCCGCAGGTCGTCGAGGTCGGCGTAGATCCGCGCCCGGACCGCTTCGACCTGGGCGAGGTCCTGCCCGCCGTGGATGTAGCCCTCCTCGGCGAGGGTGACACCCCGGGTGGAGACGGTGTACTCACCCGCGTGCTGTGCGGCGGCCCAGTCCTCGGGTAGTGCGATGTGGTAGATCACCGCCCGACCCTAACCCGCCGCACCGCCACCCGCGGCCCCTCGGCGCAGATTCCGGAAGTCGACGGCCCGACTACGAAAGTTTCGGAACCTGGGACCGGCCTCCGAATGCGACAGTGTACGTGACAAAGTGGCCGACAACCCTTGTCTGGAAGCAGGATCAGGGTGCTAGGGTGCGATGGCTGATGCCTCAGTGGCGAGGCGCAAATACCGGAAACTACCGGAAGCGCAGTCATTCCGGGTGGAAGACAGGCAGGGCGATGTCGACCCACAAGGACGCCGCCACCGCGGCCGTGACCGACCTGGCACCCGGCGATCAGCCCTGGCGGGACCCGGCGCTGCCGGTCGAGCGGCGGGTCGACGACCTGATCCGGCGGATGACCCCGACCGAGAAGATCGCCCAGCTCTACAGCGTGTGGCCCGGCGCGGGCTCCGACGGCGACGACGTGGCCCCCTACCAGCAGGACATGGTCGACGACGGGTTCGACTGGCAGACCCTGATCGCCACCGGGCTCGGGCAGCTGACCCGCCCGTTCGGCACCGCGCCGGTGACCCCCGCCGAGGGCATGGCCCGGCTGGCCGGGCTGCAGGAGGCGATCGTCGCATCCGGACGGTTCGGCATCCCGGCGCTGGTGCACGAGGAGTGCCTGACCGGGTTCACCACGCACGGCGCCACCATCTTCCCGACCGCGCTCGCCTGGGGCGCCGCCTTCGACCCCGATTTGGTCGAGCAGGTGGCCGCCGCGATCGGGCAGGGTATGCGCGCCGTCGGCGTGCACCAGGGACTCGCGCCGGTGCTCGACGTGTCCCGCGACGCCCGGTGGGGGCGCACCGAGGAGACCATCGGCGAGGACCCGTACCTGGTCGCCACGGTCGGCACCGCGTACGTCCGGGGTCTGCAGTCGGCCGGGATCGTGGCCACGCTCAAGCACTTCGCGGGCTACTCCGCCTCGCGGGCCGGGCGCAACTTCGGCCCCGTCGCGATGGGACCGCGCGAGCTGGCCGACGTGATGCTGCCGCCGTTCGAGATGGCGCTGCGCGACGGCGGAGCCCGCTCGGTCATGCACTCGTACGCCGAGATCGACGGCGTGCCCGCCGCCGCGGACCGCAGGCTGCTCACCGACCTGCTGCGCGGCGCCTGGGGCTTCGACGGCACCGTGGTCGCCGACTACTTCGGCATCACCTTCCTGCACTCGCTGCACGGCGTCGCGGGCGACCTCACCGCCGCCGCCGGGCTGGCCCTGGCCGCCGGTGTCGACGTCGAGCTGCCGATCGTGCGCTGCTACGGGCGGCCGCTGGCCGACGCCGTGCAGGACGGCACCGTCTCGATGACGCTGGTCGACCGGGCGGTGCGCCGCGTGCTGCGGCAGAAGTGCGAGCTCGGCCTGCTCGACCCGGGCTGGACGCCGTCACGCGCTGACGCTGTCGACCTCGACCCGCCCGCGACCCGGGACCTGGCCCGGCAGCTCGCCGAGCAGTCGGTGACGCTGCTGGCCAACGACGGGGTGCTGCCGCTGCCGCCCGCAGCCTCGATCGCCGTGGTCGGCCCGCTGGCCGACGACGCCGACGGCATGTTGGGCTGCTACACCTTCCCGCGCCACGTCGGGCTGCACCACCCGGGCCTGCCGCTCGGCGTGTCCATCCCCACGGTGCTCGACTCCCTGCGCGCCGAACTGCCCAAGGCGACGCTGACCCACGTCGCGGGCTGCGCCGTCGACGGCACGGACACCGCGGGCGTGGCGGTCGCCGTCGCGCTCGCCGAGCAGGCCGACGTCTGCGTCGTGGTGCTCGGCGACCGGGCCGGGCTGTTCGGCAAGGGCACCTCCGGCGAGGGCTGCGACGTCCCCGAGCTGCGGCTGCCCGGCGTGCAGGAACGGCTGCTGGGCGCGCTGCTGGACACCGGACGGCCGGTCGTCGCCGTGCTGCTGTCCGGCCGCCCGTACGCGCTGGGCGAGTGGGCGGACCGGCTGGCCGCCGTCGTCCAGGCGTTCTTCCCCGGCCAGGAGGGCGGCCCCGCGGTCGCCGGGGTGCTGGCCGGGCGGGTCAACCCGTCGGGGCGGCTGCCGGTCGGCGTGCCGCGGCACCCGGGCGGGCAGCCCGCGAGCTACCTCGCGCCGCCGCTCGGCCACGCCACCGAGGTCAGCACCGTCGACCCGACGCCGCTGTTCCCGTTCGGCCACGGGCTGTCGTACACGAGCTTCGACTGGGCCGTGTCCGCCGACGCCACCGCGCCGGTCTGCCCGACCGACGGGGCGGCGCGGGTGGCGCTGACCGTGCGCAACACCGGCGAGCGGGCCGGCGCCGAGGTCGTGCAGCTCTACCTGCATGACCCGGTCGCCCAGGTCACCCGGCCGGTGCAGCGGCTGATCGGGTACGCCCGGGTGGCGCTGGAGCCGGGCGCGGCGCGGCGGGTGGAGTTCACCGTGCCCGCCGACCTGGCCGCCTACACCGGGCGCGACGGGCGGCGCATCGTCGAGCCGGGCGACCTGGAGCTGCGGCTCGGCGCGTCCAGCGCCGACATCCGGCACACCGTGCGGGTCCGCCTGGAGGGCCCCGAGCGCGTCGTCGGCCACCTGCGCAAGATGACCTCCGAGGTGACCCTCGCCGACGTGGCGGTCTGAACGTCTTCACCGTCCACACACCACTCCGCCACCGTGCGTCTCCATCAGGTGGCGTCCGCCGGCCGCCGGTAGTACACCGGTCGGTGTGCACCATCGGGCCACGCGGACGGGGACGGCCATGGGCGGAACGGGAAGACGCAGGACGGCGCTGGTCCTCGCGCTGGTGCTGGCGGGAGGCTGCACGCTGGGCGAGATCTTCGCCAACTACAGCGACCCGGTCGAGCCGCGTCCGGCGGACATCGTCGGCACCTGGCGCGACGGTGACCGGGAGATCGTGTTCGGCGAGGACGGCGCGTTCACCGCCACCCGGCTGCCGTACGGCGCGCTGCACGAGGCGCACCGCGGCGGTTTCGCCCCCGACGAGCGCATCGACGGCGCGGGGACCTGGCAGATCGCGGCTCCGGCCACCGCGCCCGACGGCCCGCAGACGGTCGTCCGGCTGACCTTCCGGCAACTCGGCGAGCAGGACGTGGAGACCTACCTCGAACTGAGCGCGCTCGACCAGGACGGAGTTACCTGCCTGGTCGTCATCTATGCCGGCGCGGTCGGCAACAGCTGGACCGCGTACGCCCGGTGCGAACGGGACTGCTGAACACGTGCCGAAATTCCGGTGCAACCGAGCGTCACCGGAGAACGTGTAGGGGGCAGTCCAGGACAGCCGTCCTGAACCGACACGGGGAGACACACATGTCGACGCACCTCTCGCGACCCGCCGGCGCACTCGCCGTCGCGGCCCTCTCGGCCGTCCTGCTCGGCGCCTGCGGCACCACCACACCCCCGGCGACGCCCCCGGCCGCCAGGTCCGCCGCGGCCACGCCTGCCGCGTCCGCGCCGGCCACCACCCCCGCGCCGGCCACGTCGCCGGCACCCTCGCCGCCCGCCGGCGCACTCGTGCTCGGGCCCACCGGATACGGCGCGCTGCGGCTCGGCATGACACCGGCCCAGGCCGCGGCCACCAAGCTGATCACACCGCTCGCCGGCCGGCAGGACGGCTGCTGGAGATACGCCCACCTGAAGGGATCGCCGGCCACGGGTGAGGACGACATCGCGGGCCGGTTGTTCTTCTCCGCGAAGCTCGGCCTGGCCGCCGTCTACGCCTACCCGGGCATCAAGACGCCCGAGGGGATCACCGTGGGCAGCACCCTCGCCGAACTGCGCCGGACGTACCCGTCCTGGGAGGCCGTCGGCGGCGAGGCCGAGGGCCGTGGATACGTCACGGTGCCGGGCAACGCCGAGGCCGTGTACCGGATCGAGACCGGCTCCGGAAAGGTCGTCCAGCTGTCGCTCCAACTGGCCGGCCAGGACTGCTACGAGTGACTCGATATGCGGTGGCCGTCACGGGGCGGCCACCGCGTATCGCCGTTGCCCCCGATCCGGGCGGCTGCTACGTTCTGGCGCGATCAACGACCAAGTCCTGGGGAGACCGTCATGGTGCTGCACCGCGCCCGTCCGCCGTATCTCGGCCTGGCCTTTTTCCTGCTCGGTGGCCTCTTCCTCATCTGGGGCTCGATGAACGGCTGGGAGCTGCGGTTCCTGTTCATCCCGCTGGGCGCGGGCGCGCTGTTCGGCCTCGGACTGCTCTCGGCGCTCATCCCGGTCGCCGTGCTGGTCTCCGCCTTCCGGCCCGCGCCGGTGACGCTCGACGGGGCCGGGCTGTCCCTGCGCACGGCGGGCATCAAGCGCACGCTGCCGTGGTCGGCGGTGGACGCGGTGATCCTGGAGCCGTACACCGAGGAGGTCGGGGGCCGCACCGAGGCCACCGCCCGGCTGGTCCTGGTGCCCGCCGCCGGTGTCGACCTGGGCGTGTCCACGGACTACCGCAACACCGTCGACGGGCGTCCGTCGGTGATCCTCGTGTCGCTCAAGTCGCTGCGCGCCACCAACGCCGAGGTGGCCGGGGCGCTCAACCACTATGCCGGCAGCAGGTTCGTCGACGGCGCGACCACCGGCCCGACCGGCGCCCCCGTCTGACGATCCGGGATCTCCCGCTGGCCGACCGGCGGTGCGAGACGGGCCGGTCGGCGGCAGGTGAGCCGGCGCGGAGCGCACTAGCCTCTGCTGCCATGCGCCTGACGAAGATCGTTTCCAAGTTCTGCCTGCCCGCGGTCGCCGCGGCCGGACTGCTGTCCGGTTGCGGCGCTTCCCATGATGTCGACTACTACGCCGTAGGGGCGGGGGAGGGCGGCAAGGGTGCGGGCACGGTCACCTATGTCGACGGCTCCGGGGAGACCGTCACCGAGTCGGTGACGTTCCCGTGGCGCAAGACGGTCTCCGTGGACGAGGGCGTCAAGCTGACCCTGAAGGTGATGCCGGTGCCGAACACGGCGAAGGTCGGGCAGCTGACCATCCAGATCAAGGTCAGTTGCCAGATCTCGGTCGGCGGGGAGGTCAAGGACGCGGTGCAGGGCCACGAGCGGATGGCCGAGTGCGACACCGTGAGCCAGTAGCGCCGGCGGTCGAGACGGCGCCGCCGCCGTGCCCGGAGGGACACGACGGCGGCGCTTGATCGGGTCGGACCCTAGGCGTCGGACCGGGCGACGCCGATCGGGCAGCTCATGCCGTTCGGGCCGATGCCGCAGTACCCGTCGGGGTTCTTCGCCAGGTACTGCTGGTGGTAGTCCTCGGCGTAGTAGTAGTCCTTGAGCGTCGCGATCTCGGTGGTGATCTGGCCGTAGCCCTCGGCGGTCACCACCGGCTGGAACGCGTCGCGCGAGGCTTCGGCCTCCTTGAGCTGTTCCGGCGTGGTGGCGTAGATCGCCGACCGGTACTGGGTGCCGACGTCGTTGCCCTGGCGCATGCCCTGGGTCGGGTCGTGGTTCTCCCAGAACACCCGCAGGATGTCGGCGTACGAGGTGACCTCGGGGTTGAAGACGATCTCCACGGCCTCGGTGTGCCCGGTGTAGCCGGAGCAGACCTCCTGGTAGGTCGGGTTCGGCGTGATGCCCCCGGCGTATCCGACCGAGGTCGAGTAGACGCCGTCCAGCTTCCAGAAGAGGCGCTCGGCGCCCCAGAAGCAGCCCATGGCCACGACCGCGACCTGCATACCGTCCGGCCAGGGGCCGGTCAGCGGGGTGCCGAGGACGTAGTGCTCGGCCGGCGCCTCGATCGGGGTGTCCCGGCCGGGCAGGGCCTCGCTGGCGTTGACGACGTCGAGCTTCTTGTGGCGAAGGAACATGTCTCCAGTGTCCTCCTCTACGCTGGTGGAATGTCTTACGGGTTTGAAACGCTCGCCATCCATGCAGGCCAGGAACCGGACGAGCGCACCGGTGCGGTGATCCCGCCGATCTTCCAGACGTCGACCTACAAGCAGGACGCGGTCGGCTCGCCGCGGCTGGGCTATGAGTACTCCCGCTCCGGCAACCCGACCCGGGACGCCCTGCAGGAGTGCCTGGCGGCGCTGGAGGGCGGCTCGCGCGGGCTCGCGTTCGCCAGCGGACTGGCCGCCGAGGACACGCTCATCCGCACCGTGTGCAAGCCCGGCGATCACGTGATCATTCCCGATGACGCGTACGGCGGCACGTTCCGGCTGTTCGCGAAGGTGGCCGAGCGCTGGGGCCTGTCCTGGACGGCGGCCCGCATCTCCGACGTCGACGACGTACGGGCCAAGATCACGCCGAACACGAAGATGGTCTGGGTCGAGACGCCGACGAACCCGCTGCTCGGCATCGCCGACATCGCCGGCCTGGCCGCGGTGTCCCGCGACGCGCACGCGCTGCTGGTGGTCGACAACACCTTCGCCAGTCCCTACCTGCAGCAGCCGCTGGCGCTGGGCGCGGACGTGGTGGTCCACTCGACCACGAAGTACGTCGGCGGGCACTCCGACGTGGTCGGCGGCGCGCTGGTGCTCAACGACCTGGCGCTGGCCGACGCGCTGAAGTTCCACCAGAACGCGATGGGCGCGGTGAACGGCCCGTTCGACGCCTGGCTGACGCTGCGCGGGGTGAAGACCCTGGCGGTGCGCATGGAGCGGCACTGCGACAACGCCGAGAAGGTGGCCGAGTTCCTGACCCGGCACCCGAAGGTGAAGCAGGTGCTCTACCCGGGCCTGCCCGAGCACCCGGGCCACGAGCTGGCCACCAAGCAGATGCGCCGGTACGGCGGCATGATCAGCTTCCGGATGGGCGACCCCGAGGCCGCCGAGCGGGTGTGCAACACCACGAAGGTGTTCACCCTGGCCGAGTCGCTGGGCGGGATCGAGTCCCTGATCGAGCACCCCGGGAAGATGACGCACGCCAGCGTCGCCGGCTCCGAGCTGGAGGTCCCCGCCGACCTCATCCGCCTCTCCGTTGGCATCGAGACCATCGACGACCTCCTCGCCGACCTGGCCACCGCGCTCGGCTGAGCGCAGCGCGGCAGTCAAGATCGCCGTTTCGGTTCAGAAACTCGGGTAGAACCGCAGTTTCCGACCCGAAACGGCGATCTTCGTTTGGCGTCGCGGGAACGTCAGACGGGGCGGCCGGGCGGGAGGATGCGCTCGGCCTCGATGGAGTAGCCGTCGCCGTAGAGGCGAAGTCTGTCGCCTCTGCAGGTGTACCGGTCAGGGGTGATGCTGGTGGTCATCTTCTGGCGCTCGCGGACGCTGCCGTTGATCTTCCACGTGGAGGTGCCGGTGGTCACCGCGTTGCTGTAATTGATCAGCTCTTCGTCGGCCTCGTAGTTGAGGCGCGACGAGCCGCTGTGGATCACCTCGTACCGGTCGCCGTTGCGCGTGCCCTTGCGGGTGACCTTGTCCACGGTGACGAGAGTGCCGTTCGCGCGGTAGTCCAGCAGCGTGCCGGCCCCGGTCAGCTGCACGTTCACCCCGAAGATGTCGGCGCTGGCGGTGTACGACGTCTCGCGCCACTGTCCTATCAGGCATCGCGCCGGGGAGGCGGGCGCCGGTGACGGCAGCACGGCGACGGGACTCGGCGTCGGCGAGGGCGATGCCGAGGGCGCCGCGACCGGGTCGGTCCGGGTCAGCAGGTAGGCCGCGGCGGCTCCACCGAGGCAGACCACCAGCGCGACGACGAGCACCACCACGCCGACGACCACGGGCACGGTCCAATCCCGACGCTGCGGTTCCGGCTGCATGGGCCCAGCATCGCCAATGAATTTCGTCGCGGCAAGGCTCCAGTTGCTCACGTCGCGTCACGGCACTCCATACTGGAGCACCGGTTCTGGCTCACGACGTGGTGGAGGAATGAGATGGCGGACACCTGGGTCGGCGCCACCGCCAAGCAGATCGCGCGAGCCGTGCGGCGCGGTGACACGTCGGCGACGCAGGTCGTGGCCGATCACCTCGACTACGTGACCCGGACCGACCCGGTGGTGGCGGCGTTTCGCACGGTGCGGGCCGGGGAGGCGGCCGCCGAGGCGGAGAAGGTCGACGACCAGAGCGAGATGGGCAACCTGCATCTGGCCGGGGTGCCGATCGCGGTCAAGGAGAACACCCCGGTCGCCGGGCTGCCGACGTGGCACGGGTCCGCGGGCGCGCGCCAGGCCGTCGCCGAGGAGGACCACGAGCTGGTACGCAGGCTGCGTGGCGCGGGGGCGGTGGTGCTCGGCACCACCCGGATGCCCGAGCTGGGGCTGTGGGGGGTGACCGACGACGACAGCGCGGTGACCCGCAACCCGTGGGCGCTGGACCGCACCCCGGGCGGCTCCTCCGGCGGCTCGGCCGCGGCGGTCTCGGCGGGCCTGGTGCCGATCGCCCACGCCAACGACGGGCTCGGCTCCATCCGCATCCCGGCGGCCTGCTGCGGCCTGATCGGGCTCAAGCCGGGCCGGGGCGTGCTGCCGGTGAACCTGGGCGCCGACGACTGGTTCGGCCTGGTCGAGCACGGCATGCTGGCCACCACGGTCGCCGACGCGGCGCTGGGTTTCGCGGTGCTGGCCGGTCGCGCGCCGCAGCCGCTGAGCCAGCCGGGTCGGCTGCGCATCGCGGTGTCGCTGAAGTCGCCGGTGGCCGGGGCGAGCGCCGACGAGGCGAACCGGGGCGCGGTGAGCACCGCCACCCGCCTGCTGGCCGAGTGCGGCCACGACACGCTGACCGCCGACCCGGCGTACTCGACCTCGCTGGGGCTGCGCGGCCTGGCGACCTGGTTCGCCGCGGCGTACCGCGATGTCGAGGCGGCCGGCCTGGACCGCTCGAAGCTGCAGAAGCGCACCCGGCGGCACGTCGCGATGGGTGGCTGGGCGTGGCGGCGCGGCCTGGTGCGCGAGCAGGACCGCAAGCAGTTCCGGGACGCCTGCCTGAACTTCTTCGTCGCGAACGGAGTGGACCTGCTGCTCACTCCGGTGCTGGCCGGGCCGCCGCTGAAGGCGCGCGACTGGCACCGTCGCGGCTGGCTGACCAACGTGGTGGCCAACGTGCGCAACGCGCCGTTCGCCGCGCCGTGGAACATCACCGGCTTCCCGGCGATGACCCTGCCGGTCGGCGTACGCCCGGACGGCCTGCCCGCCGCGGTGCAGCTGATCGGCCCGCCCGGCACGGAACTGCTGCTGCTGGCGGTGGCCGGCCAGATAGAGCTGGCAGCCCCGTGGCGCCGGCAGGCCCCGGGGTTCCCGCGTCCGAACTGAGCGGCGTCCGCATCGGACGGGACAGCGCGCAGCCCGTCGGTCACCTAGGCTCCGGGTTCCCCGACCTGGAGATCACCATGCGCTGCGCCCATTGTCACGGCGAGACCGATCCGAGCCTGATCCTCTGCCAGCACTGTCACGCCGACCGGCAGGCCCCGCTGATCTGGCCCGACGCGAAGCTGTACGCGGTGCGCGGGATCGGCGTGGCGGCGTGCCTCGGCGTCGCCGTGTCGGTGCTGGTCACCGTGCTGTCGGCACTGTCGTCGCTGCTGGTCCGCGACCGGGTGCGGGCGGCCGTCGACGCCGGTGACGCGACGCTGCTGGCGGGTGCGGAGCGCATCGAGCTCATCGCACTCTCGGTCGACGTGGCCGTGCTGATCGCGGCCGGCGTCTTCGTGATCATCTGGCTGTGGCGGGCGCGCAGGAACTTGGACGCGTTCCCCGGTGCGGAGGCCGACCACGGACCCGGCTGGGCCATCGGCGGCTGGTTCGTCCCGTTCGCAAACTTCTTCATCCCCTATCGCATGGTGTACCAGGTGTCCACCCAGAGCGTGCACCGCAACTGGGTCAAAGCGGTCGCCGGCGCCTGGTGGGCCGGCTGGCTCGGCAGCTACTGCCTGGGCCGGGTGTTCGGCGCACTGGAACCCTCCGCGAACGCCACCGCCGACGAACTGCTGCAGTACTTCGACCGCGCGGCGACGGGCGAGCTGGTGGGGGCGGCCGTCACCGCGGTGTCCGGGGCCTGCCTGATCATCCTGATCTCCACGACGAGCCGGGCGCAGACGTCGCGCATCGAGCGCGGCCGGGCCGCCCACGTCCCCGCGGTGACGCCCGGCGCGGCTGGTGGCACGATCAGCATGTGACACCTGAGCTGGTCAGCCTGGCCGACATCGAGGCGGCGCGCGAGCGCCTGCGGTCCGTCGTACGCATCACGCCGATCGAGCCGTGCCGGCCGCTGTCGGCGAAACTCGGCGGGCCGACCTGGCTGAAGTGCGAGAACCTCCAGCGTGCAGGCTCCTACAAGGTGCGCGGAGCCTACGTGCGGATCTCGCGGCTCAGCGAACAGGAGCGGGCCCGGGGCGTGGTCGCGGCGAGCGCCGGCAACCACGCGCAGGGCGTCGCGCTCGCGGCCGGCCTGTGCAAGACCAAGGCCACCGTGTTCATGCCGCTGGGCGCGCCGCTGCCGAAGGTCGCGGCGACCAAGGGGTACGGCGCGCGGGTCGAGTTCGCCGGCAACACCGTCGACGAGGCGCTGGTCGCGGCGCAGGAGTTCGCCGAGCGCACCGGCGCGGTCTTCATCCACCCGTTCGACCACCCGGACGTGATCGCCGGGCAGGGCACGGTCGCCCTGGAGATCCTGGAACAGCGCCCGGACGTGCAGACGATCATCACCGGCATCGGCGGGGGCGGCCTGATCTCCGGCCTCGCGGTCGCCGCGAAGGCGCTGCGCCCGGATATCACGATCATCGGAGTGCAGGCGGCCGGCGCGGCCGCGGTGCCGCCCGCGCTGCGGGCCGGGCGGCCGGTGCGCCTGCCCAGCATCGCCACCATCGCCGACGGCATCGCGGTCGGCCGCTGCGGGGACCTGACCTTCGCGCACATCAGCAAGCTCGTCGACGAGGTCGTCACGGTCACCGACGAGGAGATCTCCCGGGCGCTGCTGATGCTGCTGGAGCGCGGCAAGATGGTCGCCGAGCCGGCCGGCTCGGTAGGGGTGGCCGCCCTGCTCGCGGGCCACGTGCAGGTGCGCACCCCGGTCGTGGCGGTGGTGTCGGGCGGCAACATCGACCCGCTGCTGATGCTGCGCGTCATCGAGCACGGCCTCAGCGCCGCCGGCCGCTACCTGCACGTCAACGTACGCTGCGCGGACCGCCCCGGCCAGCTCGCCGCCCTGCTCACCCTGATCGCCGAGAAACGCGCCAACGTGCTCGACGTGGCCCACCAGCGCCACGACCCCCGGCTGCACCTGGGCGAGGTCGAAGTCGAGCTCTCCGTGGAAACCCGCGGCGCCGAGCACTCCGACCAGCTGGTCACCGCCCTGCGCGCCGCCGGCTACGAGGTGGACGTCGACACCCCCTTCAGCTGACCGGAACCCGTGCCGGCGCAAACGTCAGGGCCGGCACCGCGTGGGCGGTGCCGGCCCTGTGCACGTCTGCGGGCGGGTCAGCCGCTGAAGGCCTCGAAGGAGACGACGGTGACCTTGATGTCCACGCCGCTGGGGGCGACGTAGGTGACCGTCTGGCCCTTGCGGGCGCCGAGGATGGCCTGGCCGAGGGCCGACTCGGGGGAGTACACGGTGAGGTCCGTGGTCGCCGCGATCTCGCGCGAGCCCAGCAGGAAGGTCTCGGTGTCGGAGGTGTCGTCGTCGAAGTAGATGACGACGACGTTGCCGACGGAGACGCTGTCACCGCTGGGAGCCTCGCCGACGTGGGCGACCCGCAGCAGCTCCTGGAGCTGGCGGATGCGGCCCTCGGCCTTGCCCTGCTCTTCGCGGGCGGCGTGGTAACCGCCGTTCTCGCGGAGATCGCCCTCCTCGCGGCGGGCGTTGATCTCCGCGGCCATCGCGGGCCGGCCGGCGATGAGGTCGTTCAGCTCGGACTGGAGCCTGTCGTACGCGTCCTGGGACAGCCAGGTGGCATCAGTCGTGGACACGGGCGTTCTCCTCAGGTCTTACGGGTTCTGGGAACGTTGCGACGGTGCTTCGCCGGCCGCGCGTGGCAGAGGTACCTGCCCCGTTGAGCGCGATGGGCGAAGTTACCAACCTACCAGCGACTCACGCTGGGTGGCAGCCCTTAACCTCGCCGGTCACCGGGCGTCCCGTCGTCACCAGGCGGTGGGTCACCACCGTGCGCTCCGGATCCGGACCCGGCTGCACGGTGACCTCCTCCCGCCCGACCTCCATGCCGGTTTTGTCCCGGGCGCGGACGAGGCATACCGCGGTCCCGTCGGCGGGCAGCCGGACCAGGAACGTCACGGCCACCTGCGCTTCAGTGACGTCGTCGAACGCGGTCACCGAAGCTGTGTAGTCTCCGTCACCGTACGCCGCATACAGGCGTACCCCGATGAGGGTCGTCGCCAATGCGGTCAACAGGGCCAGCACGGCCACGGTCGAGCGGGAGGCGCGGCGCTGCTCACGGCGGCGGCCGTAACGCCCGGCCGGCCACGGCGCGCGCTCGGCCACCGGGCCGGCGGCGGTGTCGGTGGAGGTCTCGGTCACCGGTGGGGGTCCTTCGTGTGAAGCGTCAGACGCGTGAGGAACACTGTCAGGGTCGATTCTCGCACGTGGGGAGAGCACGGTGACGCAGCGGCTGCGACTGATGGCGGTGCACGCGCATCCGGACGATGAGTCGTCCAAGGGTGCCGCGACGATGGCGCGGTATGCCCGCGAGGGTGTGGAGGTGCTGGTCGTCACGTGTACCGGTGGTGAGCGGGGTGACGTGCTCAACCCGAAACTGGACCGTCCGGACGTCTGGGAGAACATCGCCGAGATCCGCCGCGCGGAGATGGCCGCGGCCCGCGACATCCTCGGCGTGGAACAGGCCTGGCTCGGCTTCGTCGACTCCGGCTGGGTCGAGGGCTACACGCACGACGACCCGTCCGGCCTGCCCGAGGGCTGCTTCGCCCGGGTGCCGGTCGAGGAGGCGGCGGCGCCGCTGGCCAAGCTGATCCGCGAGTTCCAGCCGCAGGTCGTGCTGACCTACGACGAGGACGGCGGCTACCCGCACCCCGACCACATCCAGACCCACCTGGTCACCATGGCCGCCGTCGAGGCTGCCGCGGACCCGGCGCGCCACCCCGACTTCGGCCCGGCCTTCGACGTGCCGAAGCTCTACTACCACATCAGCTTCACCAAGCTGAAGTTCACGGCGCTGCACGAGGCCATGGAGGCGGCGGGCCTGGAGTCGCCCTACGGCGAGCGGCTCAACGACGACTGGGTGGGCGACAAGTCGCCGCGCATCACCACCCGGGTGCCCTGCGGCGAGTACTTCGAGCTGCGCGACGACGCGCTGCGCGCACACGCGACCCAGATCGACCCGGACGGGCCCTGGTTCCGCGCGCCGTTGACCGTGCAGCGCACCGCCTGGCCGACCGAGGACTATCAGCTGGTCAGGTCGACCGTCGCGACCGCGATCCCCGAGGACGACCTGTTCGCCGGCGTACGCGCGCCGGCGGGAGCGGATAGGTGAGGCACATGCTGGAGATCCTGGCCGACAACAACTTCGGCGACACCCGATCCGGCGACGGTCTCGCCGGTCCGATGGCCCTGCTGCTGATCCTGCTCCTGGCCGCTGCAACGGTTTTCCTGATTCGCAACATGAATCAGCGGCTCAGGCGGTTGCCCGAGACGTTCGATTCGGCGAGCATGAGTGACGGTGCGCGGACGGACTCGCCCGTCACGCCGGACCCTCGCTGAGGCGGACCGAGGGAATCGGACACGGCCTGTCGCGTCAGGCGGAGAGCGTGTCGTCTTCAGAGGGAGGCGACGGGGTCTCCGCCTCAGGTGCGCTCGGACAGGGGGCACGGATGGGCAGGTGGCTCACGCGCGCGGCGGACGGACTCTATCGCTGGTCCGGTGCCTCCTCGTTGACGTCACGTGTCCGCATTGTCATAACCTGTCTCGTCGTCACCGCTGTGCTGGTGGCGGGCATCGGTGCGATCCTCGGGGTCCGCGAGGGTGACCTCGGCCAGTTCGGCCTGCTCATCTGCCTGATCACGGCGGCTCACCTGTTCGGCCTGCGGATGCGGGTCGGCTCCACCACCATCGACGTCGACTGGGGCGAAGCCGCGCTGATCGTCGGCTTCATCCTGGTGCCGGTGTCCTGGATCCCCGCCGCGGCCGGCATCGGCGTGCTGCTGGCCAAGCCGGTGCTGTCCCTGTTCTCCGGCAACCGCACCAGCCCGATCGAGACGGTCCGGGCCGCCGCGTCGCTGACCGTCTCCGCCGCCATCGCGGCGCTGGTGGTGTGGGCCGGCGGGGTGCCGATGGCCCCCGGGCCCGGCGCGTCCGGGATGTCCGCGCAGGCCGCCGCCGTGGTCGTGCTGGCCGCCCTCGTCTACCTGCTCAGCAGCGCCGGTCTGCTCGCGGTGCACCTGGCCGTGCGCGACGGGCAGAACATGATCGGGGTGGTCTGGCAGGCGCTGCGCGGCACCCCCGTGATGATCGTCGGCAACGTCGCGCTCGGCCTGGTCGCGGTGCGGCTGTGGGGCAGCAGCTGGCTCTGGGTGCTGCCGCCGCTGCTGTGGCTGCTGCACCAGCTCTACGTGCACCGGGTGCACGAGGACGAGGAGCGCCGCACCTGGCGGGCGTTCGCGCTGGCCAGCCGCTCACTGCACCGGCTGGACGAGCTGGCCGTGGCCCAGGAGGGCCTGCAGGCGGCGCGTTCGCTGTTCCCGGTGCGGGCGGTCGAGCTCACCGTGCTCGGCTCGCAGACCAGATACCGCAGCGGCCTGCGTACCGGGGACGAGATCCTGGTGGAGCCGGTGTCGGATGCGCTCCCGGCCGACGCCGGGCGGGCGCCCTCGGTGACCCGGGTGCTGGAGGTGGCCGGCGGCCGGGTGGGCGTGCTCACCCTGCGCCTGCTGCGCCAGCGCGCCTGGGGCCCGAACGACCAGCACCGGCTGGCCGTGTTCGGCGACGCCCTGGCCGCCGCGCTGCACGACGCCGCGACCCACAACGCCCTACGCGAGCTGCGCGAACGCACCATGTACGAGTCCCATCACGACCCGCTGACCCGGCTGCTCAACCGCGACGCGCTGATGGACCGCGGCGACGCCGTGCTGCGCGGCCTCGACGCCCGCATCCCGGTCGCCCTGCTGCTGCTCGACATGGACCACTTCAAAGAGGTCAACGACACCCTGGGCCACCTCGCCGGGGACGAGCTGCTGCAGAGCGCGGCGTCGCGGCTGTCCGCCGACGTCGGCGACGGCGAGCTGCTGGCCCGCCTCGGCGGCGACGAGTTCGCGCTGCTGGTCACCGACCTGCCCGGGTTGTCCGCCGAGCACGACGAGGTCGACCGGCTCAGCGCCGCCAACCTGGTCGCCCAGCGCCGGGCCCGCATGCTGACCGCGGCGCTGGCCAGCCCCACCGAGGTCGCCGGGGTGACGCTGTCGGCCGAGGTCTCGGTCGGCGTGGCCGTGGCGACCGCGGGCGAGTTCGACCTCACCGAGCTGCTGCGCCGCGCCGACGTCGCGCTGTACCAGGCGAAGGAGTCCGGTTCGCGGGTCGCCGCGTACGACCCGCACCGCGACCGGACCAGCACCGACCGGCTCGCGCTGGTCGCCGAGCTGCGCGCCGCGCTCGCCGCCGACGACCAGCTCCACCTCGTCATGCAGCCCGCGGTCGAGCTGGACACCGGCGCGCCGTCCGGGGTGGAGGCGCTCATCCGCTGGCACCACCCGCGCCGCGGACTGCTGCTGCCCAAGCACTTCGTGCGCGCCGTCGAGGCCAGCGACCTGCTCGGCCGGTTCACCAGGCACGTGCTCGACCAGGCCCTCACACTGGCGGCCGAGTGGACCGCGCAGGGCCTCGACGTGCCCGTCGCGGTGAACCTGTCGCCGCGCAGCCTGCTGGACCCGCAGCTGCCCGCGGACGTGGACGAGCTGCTGCGCCGGCACGGCATACCGGCCGCCAAGCTGGTTCTGGAGATCACCGAGACGGTCGTGCTCAGCCCGCTGCCCGTCACCGACCAGGTGCTGCGGGAGCTGCGCGGGCTCGGGGTGCGGTTCGCGGTGGACGACTTCGGCACCGGGTTCTCGTCGCTGACCTTCCTCACCCGGATCGCGGTCGACGAGCTGAAGGTGGACCGCACCTTCGTCGCGCGCATGGCCGAGTCGCGGCAGGCCGCGGCCATCGTGCAGGCGGTCGTCGACCTGGGCCGCCAGCTCGGCCTGCGGGTGGTCGCCGAGGGCGTGGAGACCGCCGACCAGCGGATCGCGCTGCGCCGCCTCGGCTGCGACGCCGGCCAGGGCTTCTACTTCTCCCACCCGCTGCCCGCCGACGAGATCACCGAGGCCCTGCACACCCTGAGCCGGGCCGCCCGCCCCGTCCGCCCGCTCCGCGCCCGCCCCCACACCGCCTGACCCACGCCCGCCGCCTCGCCGCGTCTCGCCCCGCCGCGCGCCGCCGCGCGCCGC
>NZ_ML769305.1:0-80197 GCF_009720385.1 Catellatospora vulcania
GGCCTTTCCGCTCGACTTGCATGTGTTAAGCACGCCGCCAGCGTTCGTCCTGAGCCAGGATCAAACTCTCCAAAAAGAATTCAAAAACCCGGCAAAAGATCAAACCCCGACAAATTAATGTCCGAATCCGAATCCATCACCAAAGCAACCACCCCGACACAAGCCGGGATGGCCAATAATTGGCACTTGGCTTAAATAGCACCCTGTTGAGTTCTCAAAGAACAAGCACACACCGCGACTTTCAGGTCTCCCTGTCCGTCTCCGGGGCAACTCATCCAGCCTACCCATCCGGCCGTTCCGTGTCAAATCCGAATTTTCGGATCTGTCCGGCTCGTCCGTTTGGACACCCCGAACACGCTGAACCGCTGAGGTCCGTACGAGGTCGAGGAGAACCAGCGACCCGGCCGACGGCTTCCTCCGAGAAGATTCTCGGCGAGCTCATCCGCCCGGCTCGTCACCGGCTCGATAACCATACCCGGTTGGTTTCGGCCGATCAAATCGGCCCCACCCGGTGCGCTCCGGCCTCTTTGCTCCGACCTTCTGGTCTCGGCTGTTTTGTCCGTTCCGCGCTGGCAGAGAGAACATTACGCGGGACGCGCCGCCGCCCGCAAATCGGGGGGACGCGTCCCGCGTCACATCATGGTCAACAGCCTATTTCCGCAGCTCAGCGCCTGCGATGGTCTTCTTGCCACGGCGCAGCACCAGGTACTTGCCGTGCAGCAGCAGGTCCGCGGACACCGGAGCGTCGGCGTCGGTCATGCGCTCGTTGTTGACGTACGCCCCGCCCTCGGCGACCGCACGGCGCGCCTCACCGAGGCTCGCCGCCAGGCCGGACTCCTTGAACAGCACCGCCACGCTCGGCAGCTCGTCGACCTCGACCAGGCCGGCCTCGGCCAGCGCCGAACGCAGCGTCGACGGCGCGAGGTCGGTCAGCGCGCCGCGGCCGAACAGTGCCTGCGAGGCCGTCATGACCTGCTCGCACTCATCCTTTCCGTGCAGCAGCGTGGTCAGCTCCTCGGCCAGCGCCTTCTGCCCGGCCCGCGCGAACGGCCGCTCCGCGGTCTCCCGCGCCAGCTCCTCGATCTCGGCGCGCGAGCGGAAACTGAACACCTTCAGGTAGTTCACGATGTCGGCGTCGGCCGCGTTGAACCAGAACTGGTAGAAGGCGTACGGGCTGGTCATCGCGGCGTCCATCCAGACCGACATGCCCTCGGCGCTCTTGCCGAACTTGGTGCCGTCCGCCCGCGTGATCAGCGGGGTGGTGAACGCGTGCACGCCGCGCACACCCTTGCGCCGGTTGAAGTCGACCCCGGCGATGATGTTGCCCCACTGGTCCGAGCCGCCGTGCTGCAGCGTCACACCGTGGCGCTGGTGCAGCTGGAAGAAGTCGTGCGACTGCAGGATCTGGTACGCGAACTCGGTGAAGCTGATGCCGCTCTCCAGCCGCGCCTTGACCACCTCGCGGGCCAGCATCTGGTTCACCGGGAAGTGCTTGCCGACGTCGCGCAGGAACTCGATCGCCGACAGCGGCGAGGTCCAGTCCAGGTTGTTGACCATGCGGGCCGCGTTGGCGCCTTCGAAGTCGAAGAACGGCTCGACCTGCCGGCGGATCTTGTCGACCCAGCCGGCGACGGTCTCCTCGGAGTTGAGCGAGCGCTCGCCCTCGGCCTTGGGGTCGCCGATCAGGCCGGTCGCGCCGCCCACCAGTAGGACCGGAATGTTCCCCGCCTGCTGGAGCCGGCGCGCGGTCAGCACCTGCACCAGGTTGCCGACCTGGAGGCTGGGCGCGGTCGGGTCGAACCCGACATAGAACGTCACCGGCCCCTCGGCCAGGTGCTTGCGCAGCTCGTCCAGGTCGGTGGAGTCCTGCAGCAGGCCACGCCACTGCAGATCTTCGAGGATGTCCGTCACGCCGTCGATTGTCGCGCACCGGGCAGACCGGCCGACAGCCGGTTTCCCTGCCGACGGCCCAGGCCTGTGGCGAACATGGCATGATCGCGCGGTTGCCGCGGTCGGGCCGCGGGCATAGCGCGGACATGGAACTGTCGTTTCTTCGCGCCATGTATGAAATCCCCGGTCCGTGGGCGTCGCTGTACATCGACGGGACCGATCACACCGAGGCGACCGCCGCGGCACTGAAGCTGCGCTGGCGGGCCGCCCGGGAGACGCTGCTGGAAGAGGGCATCGACGAGCCCACGCTGCTGGCGCTGGAAGGGGCCCTGGCCCAGTACCAGCGCCCGCGCGAGCGGCACGGCCTGGCCGTCTTCGCCGCGCAGGGCCGCGTGCACTACTCCGAGGCGATGCCGGAGCCGCTGTGCACCGACAGTGCCGAGATGGCCCCCCTGCCGCACGTGACACCGCTGCTGGCCAAGCGCGACGGCGAGCCGCTGCCCGACAGCGCCGCCGAGCCGGCCGCGTGCGGTGTCGCCGACACCCTGGCCGCGTTCGAGAACCGGCAGGTCGAGGCGTTGCTGCTGGATCCGACCGCGCTGGCCAAGGCCCGGGTGTGGATCGGCGACTCGCCCGCGGACCTGTCGGCGAGCGAGGAGCGGCTGCGGCAGCTGGGGGCTTCCCGCGCCCATCCGGTACGCGCCGAGGACGCGCTGGTCCGGGCCGCGGTGCTCAACGACGCCGAGCTGATCATCGTCAACGCGAGCGAGGTGCGGCTCGACGAAGGCGTCGGCGCGGTCCTCCGCCCCGAACCTGCGTAGATCCCGCCCGAACCTCGTCCCACCCCGACCTCCCGGTGCGCCACGCCCCGCCCGCCCCGCCCCGCCCCGCCCGTTCATAGACGCTGGCCTATTACGTCGAGTTTGATCTCGTTTCAGTCGACGTAATAGGCCAGCGTCTATGCCGTGGGGGGTGTGGCGCTCCGGCGGCGCGGCGTGTGGCGGCGGTACGGGCTCACGGACGGGTCGCCGTCGAGCCAGAAGCGCCACGGGCGGTCGTGCGCGGCGGCCACACCCACGCGCGGGCCGGATCGGATCGCCTCCGCCGGCACCCGGTCGGCCGACGGGAGCAGCCGCGCCGGGCCGGTGCCGTCGAGCAACGACGTGCGGTTGGCGGACCCGTCGATGCCCAGCGCCGTCGCCAGCCGCGCTGGCCCCCGGGCCAGCTCGCGGTCGGCGACGGGGCCGCGGCGCTCGCGCGCCAGGTCCACTCCCCCGACGACCGCGCCCGCGCGCAGCAGCACCGCCGCGGCCTCACCCTCGCGGCCCGCGGTCACGTTCAGGCACCAGTGCATGCCGAAGACGAAGTACACGTAGAGCACACCCGCCGGCCCGAACATCACCGAGCTGCGCGCGGTGGGTCCCCGGTGGCTGTGCGAGGCGGGATCCTCACCGACGCCCGCGTACGCCTCGACCTCGGTGATCCTGATCCGGACCCCGTTGGCTTCGAGCCCCCAGCCCAGCAGGCCGCGCGCGATGTCGGTGACGTGCGAGGCGGGGGCGTCGAGCAGCGAGTAGTCGGGTGCGTCGTCCACGTCACCAGGGAACGCCGCCTTCGGCCCGAATGCAAAATCCTTGCTGTCGTACCCGTACGCGAACATCGGCGGATGTCGACTGTCTTCACGCGGGCAGCGCAGTTCGTGTACGAGCAGGGACGGCCGCTGGACCGGGCCCGGCTGCGCTTTCATTTCGAGTCCGGTTCGGCGCGGGCGGTGCTCGACGAGCTGGTGTCGTACCAGAACGACGACGGCGGGTTCGGGCACGCGCTGGAGCCGGATCTGCGTACCCCCGTGTCTTCGGCGGTGGCGACCTGGTGCGCGTGCACGGTGCTGCACGAGATCCGTGCGGGCGTCGAGGAGCCGCTGGTGCGCCGGGCTGTCGGCTATCTGCTGGACACCTATGACGCCGCGGGGCGGCGCTGGTGGATCGTGCCGCCGGAGACGGAGGACTCCCCCCGCGCTCCGTGGTGGACGTATGCGGACATCGGGAGCACGTTCGGCGACTGCGTGCTCAACCCGACGGCGGGGCTGGCCGGGGCGCTGTGGGAGTACCGGGAGCTGGTGCCGCCCGCGCTGCTGGGCGAGCTGACCGAGACGGTGCTGACGCGGCTGGAGGGCCGGGCCGAGGGGGCCGGTGGCCTGGACCGCGGCGACCTGACCGCAGCGGAGCTGTTCGTCCAGGCCCGGAACCTGCCGGAAGCGGCCCGGCTGCGGGCGGTCGCCGCGATGCGGCGCGCCGCGGCCAGGCTCGTGGAGAACCGGCCCGAGGCGTGGACGGAGTACCTGCTGCAGCCGCTGGACGTGGCGCAGACGCCCGACTCGCCGCTGTCGGCGGCGGTGGATCCCGCGTCGATCGAGGCGAATCTCGACTATGTGCTGAGCAAGCAGCTTCCGGACGGGTCGTGGCCGCTGACCTGGAGCTGGGCGGAGGTCGACGCGCAGGCCTGGCCGCTGGCCGAGCGGGCTGCCAAGGGCCTGGTCGCCGTCGAGCGATTGCGGACCCTACGCGCATACGGCCGCATCTGACCCGCCCCGCGCGGCAGTCGGGCGCCCGCCTGGACCGGCCCACGGGTCAAGATCGGCGTTTGCGGTCATGATCTGCGGTAGGAGCACAGATCATGACCGCAAACAGCGATCTTGGACCGGTAAGCGAGACCGGTAAGCGAGACCGGCAAGAGACCGGCAAGTGAGACCGATCGGTGAGACCGGTCAGCGAGGGACGACGGACTCGTCGGCCCAGGCGTGCCAGGTCTTGAGCTGCTCGACGACCGAGGCGAGCTGGTCGGCGACGGGGCCGGGGCCGGTCGAGCCGGGTGTGATGCGGGCGGCCAGGGCCGACTTCACGGTGAGCACGTCGCGGACCGACGGGTCCAGGTGTTCGCTGACCGTGGTGAGGTCGGTGTCGCTGACCTCGTGCAGTTCGCATTCGCGCACCGAGCACAGGGCCACCAGCTGCCCGGTGATCTCGTGCGCGTCGCGGAACGGCACGCCCTTGCGGACCAGCCAGTCCGCCACCTCGGTGGCCAGCGAGAAGCCGACCGGCGCGGACGCGGCGAGGCGGTCCACCCGTACCGTCATGGTGGAGATCATCCCGGCGAGCGCGGGCAGCACGAGGCTGAGCGTGTCGACGGCGTCGAAGACGGGCTCCTTGTCCTCCTGCATGTCGCGGTCGTACGTCAGCGGCAGGCCCTTGAGCATGGTCAGCACGTTGACCAGCCCGCCGATGAGGCGGCCGGCCTTGCCCCGGGCCAGCTCGGCGATGTCGGCGTTCTTCTTCTGCGGCATGATCGACGAGCCGGTGGCGAAGGCGTCGTCCAGCTCGACCCAGCCGAACTCGTACGACGTCCACAGCACCACCTCCTCGCCCAGCCGGGACAGGTGCACGCCGAGCAGCGCGGTGATGAACAGGAACTCCGCGACGAAGTCGCGGTCGCTGACGGCGT
This sequence comes from Catellatospora vulcania, assembly GCF_009720385.1. Taxonomy (GTDB): domain Bacteria; phylum Actinomycetota; class Actinomycetes; order Mycobacteriales; family Micromonosporaceae; genus Catellatospora; species Catellatospora vulcania. The sequence continues at coordinate 5,392 of NZ_ML769305.1, forward strand.
CCATGGAGTTCGCGAACGAGGTGCGGAAGCCCAGCTCCTTGGAGACGGCGCCGGGGTCGAGCGGCAGGCCGGAGCCGGCCAGCGCGCCCGCTCCGAGCGGGCTGACCGAGGTGCGCTCGTCCCAGTCGCGCAGCCGGTCCAGGTCGCGCAGCAGCGGCTGCACGTGGGCCAGCAGCCAGTGGCCGAAGGTGACTGGCTGGGCGTGCTGCACGTGGGTCATGCCGGGGGCGGGCGTGTCCACGTGGCGGCCGGCCTGCTCGGTGAGCGCGTCGGCCAGCTCGGCGATGCGGGTGGCCAGGTCACGGGCGTGGTCGCGCAGGTAGAGCCGGAGGTCGGTGGCGACCTGGTCGTTGCGGGAGCGGCCGGCGCGTAGCTTGCCGCCGAGCGCGCCGAGGCGCTCCAGCAGGCCGCGTTCGAGGGCGGTGTGCACGTCCTCGTCCTCGATGGTGGGCCGGAACGTGCCGGTCGCCACCGCGGCGTCGAGGTCGTCGAGGGCGGCCAGCATCTTCCCGAGCTCTTCCGGGTCGAGCAGGCCGGCCGCGGCGAGCACGCGGGCGTGGGCGCGCGAGGCGGCGAGGTCGTACGGCGCGAGCCGCCAGTCGAAGTGCACGCTGACCGACAGCCGTGCCAGCGCCTCGGCGGGTCCGTCCGCGAACCGCCCTCCCCAGAGCCGGGTCATCTCTGTTCCGTCCTTCGTCTCAATTGGTTGATCATGAAGTTGTGGCCATGACACGCCGTCGAACCGTGCCATAAGTTCATGATCAACGGGGTCAAGCGCGCGGGGGTGGTCAGGTGAGGTCTTCTTCTATGACGACCAGGTCGTCGGGGGTGTTGTCGAGGCCGGCCCAGGTGGCGAACTTGGCGGCTAGGGCTTCGCCGCCGGCGGGGTCGCGGGCGACGACGAAGATGGTGTCGTCGCCGGCGATGGTTCCCACGAGGTCAGGTAGGCCGCTGCGGTCGATGGCGCTGGCCAGGTAGTGGGCCGCGCCGGGCGGGGTGCGCAGGACGGCGAGGTTGCCGCTGTGGTCGGTGCCGTTGAGGACCTCGCGGAGCAGGCGGATCAGGCGGGCGGGGCCGATCGCGGCCGGGCGCAGGGCCGGGTGGCCGTCCTCGGGGATCAGGTAGACGGCGGGGGCGCCGTCGCGGCCGCGTACCTTGACCGCGCCCAGCTCCTCCAGGTCACGGGAGAGGGTCGCCTGGGTCACCTGCACGCCGTCCGCCGCGAGCAGCTCGGCGAGCTGGGTCTGCGACGTCACGGCGCCGCTGCGGATCAGCTCCTCGATCCGGGCGTGCCGGGCCGTGCGGGTCATCGGTGCGGTCATGCGGTCACCTCGCATCGCTTCGCTGCGTGCCGAGCACCGTCGGTCATACCTGCTCCATGAGGAATGTCAGCAGCGCCTTCTGCGCGTGCAGCCTGTTCTCAGCCTGGTCGAAAACTGCGCTCGCCGCACCGTCCATCACCTCATCCGTGATCTCCTCGCCGCGGTGGGCAGGCAGGCAGTGCAGCACGATCGCATTCGGGTCGGCGTGGGCGAGCAGCGCGGCATTGATCTGGTACGGCAGGAACGGGGTGATCCGGTCCAGCCCGTCGCCCTCGTGTCCCATCGAGGTCCAGGTGTCCGTGGCGATCACGTCCGCCCCGGAGACGGCGTCCTTGGCCTCGATGTACTCGGTGACCGAACCACCGGTGCGGGCCGCGACCTCGGCGGCCTGGGCCAGGATCGCCCGGTCGGGGGTGAAGCCGAACGGCCCCGCGATGCGCACGTGCATGCCCGCCACGGCCCCGCCGAGCAGGTACGAGTGCGCCATGTTGTTGGCCGCGTCGCCGACGTAGGTCAGCGTGCGGCCCTGCGTGTGCCCGAGCCGCTGCCGGACGGTCTGCAGGTCGGCCAGCACCTGGCAGGGGTGGAAGTGGTTGGTCAGCGCGTTGATCACCGGCACGGTCGCGGCCGCAGCCAGCTCCTCGATCCGGGTGTCCTCGAAGGTCCGGATCACGATCGCGTCGACATAGCGGGACAGCACCTTGGCCGCGTCCGACATGGTCTCGCCCCGGCCGAAGTGCGTGTTCGTGGCGTCGATGAGGACCGCGTGCGCGCCGAGTTCGGAGATGCCGACCTCGAACGACACCCGGGTGCGCAGCGACGGCTTCTCGAACAGCACCGCGATCGACTTGCCGTCGAGGGCCTCGCGGTGCCCGCGCCGGTTCTCGGCGTACTCCTGGGCGAGGGTGAGGACCTGGTCCTGCTCGGCCGAGGTCAGGTCGTCGTCGCGCAGGAAATGCCGCCGGGTCATGCTGAAGCTCCGGTCTCGGTGGGGGAACCCGCCTGCGCGACGATCGCGGACTGCGCGGGCGGGGCGGGGGTCACGGGCTGGGGCGCGGCGAGGTCGAGGGCCGCGCCGAGCGCGGCCAGGAACGCGTCGGCCTGGGCACTGGTGAGGATCAGCGGCGGGGCCAGCCGGATCACGTCGGGCTGGGCTGCGTTGACGATGAAACCGGCGTCCAGCAGCGCCTTCTGCAGGGCCGGGGCGACCGGGGCGGTGAGCACGATACCGAGCAGCAGGCCGGCTCCGCGTACGCCGTCGACCAGTGGGTGGCCCAGCGCCTCGACGCCGCGGCGGATCCGCTCGCCGATCCGCTTGACGTGGTCGAGCAGCCCGTCGGCGGCGATGGTGCGCAGCACCGCGAGAGCCGCGGCGCAGGCCACGGGGTTGCCGCCGAAGGTGGTGCCGTGCTGGCCCGGAGTGAACAGCGCCGCCGCGCCGCCGGGGTGGCGCTGGGCGAACGCGCCGTCGGCGAACGCGATGGTCGCACCGATGGGCAGGCCGCCGCCGAGTCCCTTGGCCAGGGTGATCACGTCGGGCGCGACGCCTTCGGCCTGGTGGGCGAACCAGTGGCCGGTGCGGCCGACGCCGGTCTGCACCTCGTCGAGCACCAGCAGCGCGCCGTGCCGGGCGGTGATCTCCCGGGCCGCGGCCAGGAAGCCGGGCGGAGGAACCACGACGCCCGCCTCGCCCATGATCGGCTCCAGGATCACCATGGCGGTCCGGTCGCTGACGGCGGCGGCCAGGGCGGCGGTGTCGCCGTACGGGATGTGCGTGACGTCGCCAGGCAGCGGCCGGAACGGGTCGGCCTTGGCAGGCTGGCCGGTCAGCGCCAGCGCGCCCATGGTGCGGCCGTGGAACGCCTGCTCGCAGGCGACGACGTGGGTACGCCCGGTGCGCCGGGCGAGTTTGAACGCGGCCTCGTTGGCCTCCGCGCCCGAGTTGGCGAAGAACACCCTGCCGGGGCGGCCGGTCAGCGCGAGCAGCAGCTCGGCCAGCGCGACCGGCGGCTCGGCGACGAACAGGTTCGACACGTGCCCGAGCTGGGAGATCTGCTTGGTGACCGCGGCGACGACGGCCGGGTGGCCGTGGCCGAGCGCGTTGACCGCGATCCCGGACAGCAGGTCGACGTACGAGCGGCCCGCCTCGTCCACCACGACCGAACCCGCGCCGCTGACCAGTGCCAGCGGCGGGGTGCCGTAGTTGTCCATCAGCGACTGCTGCCACCGCTGCGTCAAGGTCATGACAGAGGCCCGTCTGAATCATCGGGGACGACCATCGTGCCGAACCCCTCGTCGGTGAAGATCTCGAGCAGGGTGGAGTGCGGGACCCGGCCGTCGACGACGACCGCGGACGGCACCCCGCCCCGGACGGCGCGCAGGCAGGCTTCCATCTTGGGCACCATGCCGGCCGACAGCGTCGGCAGCAGCGCGTCCAGCTCCTTGGCCGTCATCCTGGAGATGAGGCTGTCGGTGTCGGGCCAGTTGGCGTACACGCCGGGCACGTCGGTCAGCACGATCAGTTTGCGCGCGCCGAGCGCGATGGCGAGGGCCGCGGCGGCGGTGTCGGCGTTGAGGTTGTGCGGCACGCCGTGCACGTCGGGGGCGACCGTGGACACCACCGGGATGTGCCCGGCCGCGAGCAGGCCGTCGATCAGCGCGGTGTCGACGTCGAGCACGTCGCCGACCTGCCCGAGGTCGACCTGCTCGCCGTCGACGACGGCCCCGCGGCGGACGGCGGTGAACAGGCCCGCGTCGTCGCCGGACAGCCCGACCGCGTGCGTACCGTGCCCGTTGATCTCGGTGACCAGGTCCTTGCCGACCGACAGCAGCACCATGCGCACCACGCTCATCGCGTCGGCGGTGGTGACCCGCAGCCCGCCCTTGAACTCCGAGGCGATGCCCATCCGGTCCAGCATCGCCGAGATCTGCGGGCCGCCGCCGTGCACCACGACCGGGCGCAGCCCGACGGCGCGCAGGTACGCCATGTCGGCCGCGAACGACGCGCGCAGCTCAGGCGTGGTCATCGCATGGCCGCCGTACTTGACCACGATCGTCTCGCCCTGCAGCCTCGTCAGCCACGGCAGCGTCGCGACCAGCGCGGCGGCCTTCTCCTGCGGACTCATGACGAGTACGCCGAGTTCTCGTGCACGTACGCGTGGGACAGGTCGTTGGTCCACACGGTGGCGCTGTGGTCGCCGGCGTTGAGGTCCACGATGATGTGCACCTTGACCCCGGACAGGTCCACCTTGCTGCGGTCCTCGGCGGCGGCGCCGGCCCGGCAGATCCACACGTCGTTGATGGCGACGTCCAGCTCGTCGGCCTCGAACACAGCGTCGGTGCAGCCGACCGCGGCCAGGATGCGGCCCCAGTTCGGGTCCTTGCCGAACAGCGCCGTCTTGACCAGGTTGTTGCGGGCGATCTCCCGACCGACGATCACCGCGTCCTCCTCGGAGTCGGCGTTGACGACCTCGATGGCGACCTGCTTGGTGTGCCCCTCGGCGTCGGCCAGCAACTGCTGGGCAAGGTCGTGGCAGGCCCGGGTGACGGCGGCGGTCAGCTCCTCCTGCGTCGGCTCGACGCCGGACGCGCCGGAGGCCAGCAGCAGCACCGTGTCGTTGGTCGACATGCAGCCGTCGGAGTCGATCCGGTCGAAGGTGAGCCGGCACGCCTCCCGCAGCGCCTCGTCGAGGGCGTCGCCGCCGGCCATCGCGTCGGTGGTGAGCACGCACAGCATCGTGGCCAGCGACGGGGCCAGCATGCCCGCGCCCTTGGCCATGCCGCCGACGGTCCAGCCGTCGCCGGTCGCGACCTCGACCACCTTGGCCCGGGTGTCGGTGGTCATGATGGCCTCCGCCGCGGCGAAGCCGCCCGCCTTGGCCAGTGCCTTGGTCGCGCCGTCGACGCCGGCCAGCAGTTTGGGCATCGGCAGCCGCTCGCCGATCAGCCCGGTCGAGCAGACCGCGACCTGGCCCGCGCCCATGCCGCCCAGCCGGGAGGCCACGTACTCGGCGGTGGAGTGGGTGTCCTGGAAGCCGCCCGGACCGGTGCAGGCGTTCGCGCCGCCGGAGTTGAGCACCACGACCTTGACCGCACGGCCCTTGATCACCTGCTGCGACCAGAGCACCGGGGCGGCCTTGACCCGGTTGGCGGTGAACACGCCGGCGGCGGTGGCGTCGGGGCCGTCGTTGACGACCAGTGCCAGGTCCAGCGCGCCGGTGCTCTTCAGCCCTGCGGCGACACCTGCGGCCCGGAAACCCTTGGGGGAGGTGACCGTCATGCCGGCACCCCGCTTCGCTCGCCGTCGGCATGGGCGCTGAGGGCCATGGTTCGCTCGCTACGCTCGCTCACGGTGCGACTCCGAAGACAGACAGGCCGGAGGTCTCCGGCAGGTCGAACATGATGTTGGCGCACTGCACGGCCTGCGCCGCGGCGCCCTTGCCGAGGTTGTCGATCGCGCTGACCACGATGATCCGGCCGCTGTCGACATCCACGGTGGCCTGCAGGTGTGCCGCAGCCGAACCCAGCGTGGCGGCCGTGTGCGGCCACGCTCCCTCGGGCAGCAGGTGCACCAGCGGCTCGTCGCCGTACGCGTCGGCGAGCACAGCCCGCACCACGCCCGCGGTGATGTCGCAGTTGGTGGGCTTGGCGGTGACCGTGGCCAGGATGCCGCGCGGCATCGGCGCGAGCACCGGGGTGAACGACAGGCTCGCCGCGCCGGTGGCCTGCTTGATCTCCGGCACGTGCTGGTGCGCGCCCACCTTGTACGGGCTGAGGTCCCCCATCACCTCGCTGCCCAGCAGGTGCACTTTGGCCGACTTGCCCGCGCCGGAGGTGCCGGAGGCGGCGACCACGACCACGTCGTCGGGCTCGGCCAGGCCGCTGTGCAGCAGCGGCGCGAGCGCGAGCGTGGTGGCGACGGCGTAGCAGCCGGTGGCGGCGACCCGGGACGAAGCGGCGATCAGCTCGCGCTGGCCGGGCAGCTCGGGCAGGCCGTAGGTCCACGCCCCGGCGTGCTCGCCGCCGTAGTAGCGGGTCCACGCCGCGGCGTCGTGCAGCCGGTGGTCCGCGCCCAGGTCGACGACCTTCGCCGCGGTGGGCAGGCCCGCTGCGACCGCGCCGGACTCGCCGTGCGGCAGGGCCAGGAAGACCAGGTCCGCGTCGGCGAAGACCTCGGGCGTAGTCTCGGCGAGGGTCAGGTCCAGTCCGGTGAGGTGCGGATGCACCGCCGCGACGGGCTTGCCGGCCTGGCTGTGGGCTGTGGCTGCGACGAGTTCGAACTCGGGGTGCCCGGCGATGAGGCGTAGCAGCTCGCCGCCTGCGTACCCGCTGGCCCCGGCGATGCCGATCCGGATTCCCATACCTACCTCCGCATAAACATTCGCCATGAGCATACGACCCGGTGCATGTTCATGCAAATGAGGCCCGCGTCACTCATCGGGGAAACCCGTGATCACCTCGTAGAACCGGGTGCACGCGGAGGACTCGCTGCGGAAGGCCTCGCGCACCTCGTACACCCCGCGCTCGTAGGAGCCGATCTCCCAGCGGTCCCCCGCCGGGCGCAGGAACCAGAAGTCGGTGGGGATCGGCACGTGCTCGTGCACGCCCGGCACCTGGAAGGACTCCGGCGGCTGCCCCGCTTCGAGCAGCGCGGTGACGAGCACGTGCCGATCCGGGATCACCCGCGCACCGCCGGCATCTCCTCGACCAGGTAGCCGTGGTCCAGCAGCCAGGTCACGCTCAGCTGCGTGCCCGCCTCGGGCAGGTAGGAAGACATCAGCTTGTACTGCATACCCAGGCCGGGCTGGCCGAACCAGGGGGCGGTCATGCCCGCGTCCACGGTGAACCCCTTGGCCACGCAGTACACGTGATAGTTGGCCTGCGGCGCGCCCTGCGGGGTGTTCAGGTTCTGCGGCGGCAGCGCCCGGTCGGCGTACGGCGTGCGCACCGGGGCCAGGAAGGAGCCGCCCGCGAAGCCGAAGCGGTCGAGCCGGGCGCCCACGGTGAGCTCCAGCGGGTTGCGGTCGACCATGTCGCCGTGGCTCATGAAGCCGTCGTTGGGCGGGTAGACCCAGCTCGCGCCGTCGCGGAACTGCGCTACGAAGTCGGCCTCGGGCAGCGCGCCGAAGCGCTGATAGCCGTGCAGCAGCGGGCCGACCACGCCGGAGCGCGGCAGCGGCTTCGGGCCGAGCTCCGGGCGGGCCGGGTCGAAGAAGACCTGGGTGGCCGGAGCGATCGCGGGCGTGCCGGGACGGCATTCGCCGCGCCCGTAGCCGAGAGTGGCCGACGCTTCGACGGCTGGGGCGAGCGGGACGAGCATCGCCGCGGCGAGCGCGGCGACCAGGAGACGGATTTTCACAAAACCCCCGTTAGTGAACCAATAGGCGTGATCACTAACGGGCGGGAGGGCGTCGGGGTTGCTCTCGGCGTACTCCCCAAGAAACGTTTGGTGGTCTACACTCCCCAACATGTCTTTGGGAGATGAGCGCCCGGCGCCGCAGCGCGGCCGCACGGTCACCGGCGACCTGCGCGCCCTGGCCCACCCGATCCGGCTGCGCATCCTGTCGCTGCTCACCGGCGCGGAGATGAACGCCGCCGAGGTAGCCCGCGAGCTCGGCATCACCCACGCCAACGCCAGCTACCACCTGCGCCTGCTGCTCAACGCCGACTCGATCGAGGTCGCCGGGGAGGAGAAGATCCGCGGCGGGCAGGCCAAGCGCTACCGGTACGACGTCAACAAGGCGTTCGCCCCGCCCGGCGACCGGCCGCACCCGCGGGCCGACGAGGTCCAGATCGTGTACGCCGCACTCGCCGCCGAACTCCAGCGGCGCGCCCGCGCGATCGTCACCGGCCCCGACTCCGTCGGCACCCTCACCGACGCCGAACTCTGGGTCGACCTCGACGAGTGGAAGGGCATCCGCGACCGGATCGCCGAGGCCAGCGAGCACATGCACCGGATCGCCCAGCGCCCGCACACCCCCGGCACGGTGCGTGTCAGCGCCACCATCGCCCTGTTCCGTCTGCAGGACGAGGCCCGCTCCACGAGCGGACCCCTCACCCCCGCCCCGCACCCCCAGGAGACGGCATGACCACCTTCCGCGACTCGCTCGCGCCGCTGCGCCACGCCCCGTTCCGCCACCTGGTCACCGGGCGGGTCGTCAGCCTGCTCGGCAACGCCGTGGCGCCCATCGCGCTGGCCTTCGCCGTGCTCGACCTGACCCGCTCCCCTGTCGCCCTGGGCCTGGTCGTCGGAGCCCGGTCGCTGACCAACGTGCTGTTCGTGCTCTTCGGCGGCGTGCTCGCCGACCGGCTCCCCCGGCACCTGGTCATGGTCGGATCCGGCGTGCTGGCCGCGCTCACCCAGGCCGCCGTCGCCGCGCTGGTGCTCACCGGCACCGCGACCATCCCCCTGCTCATCGGGCTCAGCGCCGTCAACGGCATGGTCAGCGCCATCGCCATGCCCGCGACCGCCGCCCTGGTGCCGCAGACCGTGCCCGCCCACCTGCTCACCCCCGCCAACGCCCTCAACCGGCTCGGCGGCAACACCGCCATGATCGCGGGAGCGTCGCTGGGCGGCGTGCTCGTCGCCGCCGTCGGCCCCGGCTGGGGCCTGGCCGCCGACGCCGCCACCTTCGCGCTGAGCGCGCTCGCCTTCGCGCTGGTCCGCGTGCCCGACGTGCGCGACCGCGGCACGCCGCGCGACAGCACGCTGCACGAGCTGCGCGTGGGCTGGACCGAGTTCGTCTCGCGCAGCTGGGTCTGGTCGGTGGTGCTCGCGTTCATGTTCATCAACGCGGCGCACTCCGGCGGTATGAACGTGCTCGGTCCCACCGTCGCCGACGCCACCATCGGCCGTTCCGGCTGGGGCACCGTGCTGGCCGTGCACACCGCCGGCATGGTCGCCGGGGCCGTGCTGGCGCTGCGGCTGCGCCTGCGCCGGCCGCTGCTGGTCGGCTGCGTCAGCATGCTCGGCTTCGTGGTGCCGATGGTCGCCCTGGCCGAACTGCCCTACCTGCCGGTGCTGATGGCCGCCGGGTTCCTCGCCGGGGTCGCCGCCGAGCAGTTCGCCATCGCCTGGGACTCCTCGCTGCAGCGGCACGTGCCCGCCGACCGGCTCGCCCGGGTGTACTCGTACGACATGCTCGGCTCGTTCCTGGCCATCCCGGTCGGGCAGGTCGCCGCGGGTCCGCTGGCCGCGTGGATCGGCACCCGCAACGCGCTGCTGTGCGCGGCGGCGGTGATGGTGCTCGCGGTGGCCGGCATGCTCACCAACCGCGGCGTACGCCACCTGCGCGCCGACACCCCGGTCACGCCGGCCGCCGTGGCCCGCGAACCCGCCCCGGTCGCCGCCTGACCCGACCCGCCCGGCCCATGCGCGGCGCGTGCCACGCGCGCGGCGCAAGATCCGCCGAGTTGCCTGGCAGGTGGGCGAATGCGGGCTCAAGATACGCACAGATGCCAGGCAAGTCCGGCGATCTTGGACCGCCCGCCCGCCCGGAGCGGCGAGTGGCGCTCGACGCGGCGGATCGAGGTCAGCGCGTACGGGTGTGGCGGAGGAAGAGGTGGGTGCCGTCCGTGAGGACGTGGGCGGGATGCATGCGGCGGGGGGCCGCGGGCGGCCCGGAGACGATGCGGACGGAACCCGGGCCGGCCAGGGTCGGGCTTACGGTGAGGCAGAGTTCGTCGACGAGGTCGGCGGTGACCAGGCTGCCGAGCAGGTGCGGGCCGCCCTCGCAGAGGATCTGGGGCAGGCCGCGGGCGGCCAGTTCGGCCACCATGACCGCGGGGTCGACCGAGGAGTCGCCGCAGTCGATCACCTCGGCGGCGTCGGGGTAGGCGTGCGGCGCGGAGGTGTACGTGATGACGATCGGCCGGGCGGGCGGGTCGGCGAAGAACTTCTCCGGGATGTCGCCGCCGCGGGTCACCACGGCGAACCGCGGGTGCGGGGTGAGCCCGTGCGCCACCCGCCAGGCCTGGGCCGCGTCGTCGAGCAGGGTCGCGCCGTACCCCTCGGCCCGGATCGTGCCCGCGCCGACCACGACCACGTCGGCTTGCATCCGCAGCCGCTTCATCAGGTCCTGGTCGGCGGGGCTGCCCAGCGACCCGGAGCGGCCCTCCAGGGTCGCCGCCCCGTCCAGCGAGGTGATCATGTTGGCCCGCAGCAGCGTGCCGTTCCCGCGCGGATACGCGGCGAGCAGCTCGTCGTCGGACAGCTCACCGGCGGGTTCGGGCGACAGCCTGCGCATACGCTGACCTCACATGTTGTGCACGGTGTAGGCGGGCTGGCGCCAGCCCAGGATCGCCTCGGTCATGCGGACCGCGTCGACGGACTCGCGCACGTTGTGCATGCGCACGATCCTGGCCCCGAGCATGATCGAGGCCACCGCGGCGGCGAGGCTGCCGGACAGCCGCTGTCCCTGCGGGCGGTCCAGCGTCTCGCCGACGAAGTCCTTGTTGGACACCGCGGCCAGCATCGGGTACCCGACCGCGGCGATCTCCGGCAGCCGCCGGGTCAGTTCCAGGGTGTGGAACGTGTTCTTGTTCAGGTCGTGACCGGGGTCGATGACGATCTGCTCCGGGCGTACGCCCCGCTCCAGCGCGACCGCGACCCGTGACCGCAGGAAGTCCGCGATCTCGCCCGCCACGTCGGCGTACTGCGGGCGCGGGAAGTGCGTGCGCGGCTTCGCCCGGCTGTGCGTGACGATCAGCTGGGTGTGCGGGTGCGACGCGACCAGGTCGGCCAGCGCGAGGTCGTGCAGGCCGGTGGTGTCGTTGACGACGTGCGCCCCCGCGTCCAGGCACGCCCGCGCGACGTCGGCCCGGAACGTGTCCACGCTGATCACCAGGTGCGGGTGCCGCTCGACGGTGGCCAGCACCACCGGCAGCACCCGCTCCAGCTCGACCTCGGCGGGCACGTCGCCGCCCTCGGGCGAGAACTTCACCCCGCCGATGTCGACCCAGTCCGCGCCGGCGGCGGCCGCGGCATCGACTGCCGCGACCGCCGCGTCCAGCGCGTAGGTTGCCCCCTTGTCGTAGAACGAGTCGGGGGTCCGGTTCACCACCGCCATCACCGCGACCTGGCGGTCGAAGTCGAACTCGCGTCCGGCGATGACCCGCTTCGCAGCGGCGATGTCGGGGACGAACATCAGGCGCCGCGCAGGACCGCGCCGAAACGCTGCGCCGTGACGGCCACCGCCGCGTCCCGGGCCGCGACCGCCTCCTCGACGGTCAGGGTCCGGTCCGGCGCGCGGAACGTCAGCTTGTACGCCAGCGAGCGCTGACCAGCCCCGAGCTGCTCGGACGTGTACACGTCGAACAGCCGCACCGACTCCAGCAGCGGACCGGCCCCCTCTGCCAGGGCCGCCTCGACCTGCGCCGCGGGCACCTCCGACGCGAGCACCAGGGCCACGTCGATCAGCGCGGGCGGGAACGTCGAGAACACCGGCGGCGGGGTCGGCCCCGGCAGCGGGACCGCGTCCAGGTTCAGCTCCATCGCGCAGGTGCGCTTGGGCAGGTCCAGGGCGGCGCACACGGCCGGGTGCAGCTCGCCCGCGTACCCGACGACGACACCGTCGACGGAGATCGCGGCGCACCGCCCCGGGTGCCAGGGCGCCTGCTGGACGGCGGCGACGCCGACCGACGCGTCCGGCACGGCCGAGGCGGCCAGCACGTCACGCGCGGCCTGCACCGCGTCCGACCAGGACGCCGCCCGGCCCGGACCCCACCAGCCGGAGCGCTCGAACTCCCCGGCCAGCACCACGGCCACCTGCCACGGCTGCGCGGGGACGGAGGCGTTCGCCTTCTCCCACAGTGCCGGGTCGGGACGGCCCGCCACACCCATCACCGGCGGCACACCGGCCGACAGGTCGGGCAGGAACACCAGGCCCTGCTCGAACAGCGCGACGTCGCGCTGGCCGCGGCCGACGTTGCGCTTGAGCGCCGTCAGCAGCGGCGGCAGCAGGCTCGTCCGCATCAGCGGTTCCTCGTCGGACAGCGGGTTGGCCAGCCGCACCGCGTCGGTGGGCAGCCCGAGCACGGCCAGCGCGTTCGCGGACACGAACGGGTACGACAGCACCTCGACGTAACCCTGCTCGGCCAGGGCCCGGCCCACCGAGCGCTTACGGCGCTGCGACGGGGTCAGGCCCTTGCCGGGCGGGGCGATCGGCAGCACGCTGGGCACGTTCTCGAAGCCGTCCAGCCGGACGACCTCCTCGACGAGGTCCGCGGGCTGGCGCAGGTCGGGCCGCCAGGACGGGGTGATCACGTCGACCCGGTCGTCGTACACGGCCGTGTCGCAGCCCACCTCGGTGAGCAGGTCGCCGATGCGGTCGACGGAGTAGTCCACGCCGATCAGCCGGCCGGGCTCGGTCGCCGCCATCGAGATCATGGTCGGGTCTCCGGGGTGGTTCAGATCGAGGATCTGCTCGCCCGCCGTGCCGCCGCCGTGCTCGACCAGCAACTGCACCGCGCGCTCGATCGCGACCAGGCACAGCTGCCGGTCGACGCCGCGCTCCCAGCGCTTGGCTGCCTCGCTGAACAGCTTGTGCCGCCGCGCCGTGCGCCCGACCATCGTCGGGTCCCAGTGCGCCGCCTCGAACAGCACGTTCGTCGTGCCGTCGACGACCTCGGAGGTCTGCCCGCCCATCACGGCGGCCAGCGAGATCGGCCCGGTGTCGTCGCAGATCACCATGTCCTCGGCGGACAGCACCCGGGCCTGCCCGTCGAGGGTGGTCAGCTTCTCCCCCTCGGCCGCCCGGCGCACCACGAGCCCGCCGGTGATCCGGTCGGCGTCGAAGGCGTGCATCGGCTGACCGAGTTCGAGCATCACGTAGTTGGTGATGTCGATGGCCAGACCGAGCGTACGCACACCCGCGGTGAGCAGGCGCTTGGCCATCCAGTCCGGGGTCGGCGCGGACGGGTCGACCCCGCGCACCAGCCGGGCCGCGAACCGGTCGCAGCCCACCGTGTCCTGGATCGTCACCGGCCAGGCCGGGTCCGCGGTGCCGCCGGGGGCGGGCACGAGACCGGGGTCGGTGAACCGGGCCTTGAACGCGTGCGCCAGCTCGCGCGACAGGCCGCGCACCGACATCTGGTATCCGCGGTCGGGCGTGACGGTGACGTGCACCTCGATGTCGTCGAGGCCGACCACCGGGCGCGCGTCGTCGCCCGGCTGCGCCTGCACCGACTCGGGCAGCACGATGATGCCGTCGTGGTCGCCGGACAGGCCCAGCTCCGCCGCGGAGCAGATCATGCCGTGCGAGTTGCGGCCGTACGTCTTGCGCGCGCCGATGGCGAAGCCGCCGGGCAGCACGCCGCCGGGCAGGATCACCACGACCCGGTCGCCCTCGGCGAAGTTGCGGGCGCCGCAGACGATCTCCTGCGGCGCGCCGCTGCCGTTGGCCTGGCCCACGTCCACGGTGCAGAAGCGGATCGGCTTCTTGAACTCGGTCAGCTCCTCGATGGTCAGCACCTTGCCGACCACCAGCGCGCCCTGCACCGAGTGGCGCTGGTCCGCGATCTCCTCCACCTCGATGCCGAGGTTGTTCAGCGCGAGGTCGAGATCGGCCTCGGTGAGGTCCGCGGGCAGCTCGACATGCTCACGCAGCCATGACAGTCCAACCTTCATGGTCAGTGCACCTCCATGCCGAACGCGCGGGTGAACCGCACATCGCCTTCGATCATTTCCCGCATGTCGCTCAGTCCGTTGCGGAACATCAGGGTCCGCTCGATGCCCATGCCGAACGCGAAGCCGGAGTAGACCTCCGGGTCGATGCCGCAGGCCCGCAGCACGTTCGGGTTGACCATCCCGCAGCCGCCCCACTCGACCCACTGCGGGCCGTCGCGGTGCTCGGCGAACCACACGTCGAACTCGGCCGACGGCTCGGTGAACGGGAAGTAGTGCGGCCGCCAGCGGGTGCGCGCGTCCGGACCGAACATCGCACGGGCGAAGTGGTCCAGCGTGCCCTTGAGGTGCGCCATGGTGATGCCCTTGTCCACCACCAGGCCCTCGACCTGGTGGAAGACCGGCGAGTGGGTCGCGTCGAGCTCGTCGGTGCGGTACACCTTGCCCGGCACCACCACGTAGATCGGCGGCTTGCGGCTGAGCATGGTGCGGGCCTGCACCGGCGAGGTGTGCGTACGCAGCACCAGGCCCGACTCGGTGGCCCCGGTCGCCGACTCGGCGGCCTTCACCCAGAACGTGTCCATCAGGCCGCGGGCCGGGTGGTCGGGCGAGATGTTGAGCGCGTCGAAGTTCGCCCACTCCAGCTCGACCTCGGGGCCCTCGGCGATCTCGTAGCCCATGCCGACGAACAGGTCGCCGACCCGCTCCATCAGCGTGGTGAGCGGGTGGCGGGCGCCGCGGGGGCGGCGGTCCCAGGGCAGGGTGACGTCGACGGCCTCGGTCTCCAGCACGCGCTGGGCCTGCTCGGCCTCCAGGATCACGTGGCGCGCGTCGTAGGCGGCCTGGATCGCGGTGCGGGCCTCGTTGACGCGCTTGCCCGCCTCGGACTTCGCGGCCGGCGGCAGCGCGCCGATCTCGCGGCGGGCCAGCGACACCGCCGAGCGGTCGCCCAGGTGCGCCGCCTTCTGCACAGCGAGTGCGTCAAGGTCGGCGGCGTCCGCGAAGGCCTTGCCCGCCGCGGCGACGGCGTCGTCGAGGGCGGCCGGATCGAGCATCGCGGCCTGCTTGGGGTCGTACGGATCGTGACGGTATGTCATCAGAACTCCAGATCGGCAACCGGATCAGTCTAGGCGTAGGGCCAGGACGGGCACGCGCGGCTTCGCCGCCGCCCACCGGTGCGACCTGAGAGGAAGAGCTGAGCGCAGTCAGTTCCGCCGCCCGCCACCGGCGGGCTGGCTAAAGGAACGGCGCTTCATGACTCGCTCACCTCTCGGACGGGTTCTCGCCCTGGAGCATACCGCCCGCGCTCGCGCGCTCGCGCCCCCGTTTGCCATAGACGTTGGCCTATCTAGATGAGTTTGATCGCAGGTTTTTCATCCAGATAGGCCAACGTCTACGTAAGGCGGGGTGGGGCGGCAGGCCGGAGCGCGGGCGTCAGCGCTGGGCGCGGGCGGAGGCGTAGAGGCAGACCGCGGCGGCGGCGGCGAGGTTGAGGCTCTCGGCGCGGCCGTGGATGGGTACCCGGACGGCGGCGTCGGCGGCGTCGCGCAGGTCGTCGGGCAGGCCGTGCGCCTCGGAGCCGAACAGCCACGCGGTGGGCCGGGCCAGGGAGCCGTCGTCGGCGAGGTCGTCGAGGTCGGTCGCGCCGTAACCGGAGGTGGCCAGGGTGCGCAGGCCCGCGTCGCGCAGGGCGGACAGGGTCGCCGCGGCGTCGGGGGCGCGGACCACGTCGAGGTGGAACAGGCTGCCGGCGGAGGCGCGTACACACTTGGGGTTGAAGGGGTCCACGGCGTCGCCGGCGAAGATCACGGCGGTGGCGCCCGCGGCGTCGGCGGTGCGCAGCACCGTGCCGGCGTTGCCGGGGTCGCGGATCTCGACGGCCACCGCGACCAGCCGGGGCGCACGGGCCAGGGCCGCTTCCAGCGGCACGTCGAGCAGGTCGCAGACGGCGATCACGCCCTGCGGGGTGACCGTGTCGGCAAGTGACTGCATGGCCTCGTCGGTGACCACGGAGAAGTTGGCGCCGCGCAGCAGCGTGCGGTGGCGCGCCTGGCCGTCCTCGGTCACGAAGATCTCGCGTACCGCGTCGGCGGCCAGGGCCTCGCGGACCGCCTGCGGGCCCTCGGCCAGGAAGCGCCCGGCCTTCTCCCGGTCCCGGCGGCGGTGCAGCTTGACAGCGGCAACGACCCGGGGAGTCCGCTGCGTGAACAGCGGGTCCCCGGGTCGATGGAAGTGCTGCGTCACCGACGGGCTCAGGCGGCCTGAGCCTCGGCGACGGCCTTCTTGGCCACCGCGACGATGCCGGCGAACGCGGCCTCGTCGTTGACGGCCAGGTCGGCCAGGATCTTGCGGTCCACCTCGACACCCGCGAGCTTGAGGCCCTGGATGAGGCGGTTGTACGTCATGCCGTTGGCACGAGCGCCCGCGTTGATGCGGGTGATCCACAGCTGCCGGAAGTCGCCCTTGCGGTCCTTGCGGTCCCGGTAGGCGTACTGCATCGAGTGGAGGATCTGCTCCTTCGCCTTGCGGTACAGGCGGGAGCGCTGGCCGCGGTAACCGCTGGCGGCCTCGAGCAGGGTACGGCGCTTCTTCTGGGCGTTGACCGCCCGCTTGACGCGTGCCATATCAGCTTCTCCTTAAAGGTTTCCGTCTAAAAGGCGCGCGTCAGCGGCCGAGCATCTTCTTGATGCGCTTCTCGTCGGCCTTGGCCACCGGGACCGTGCCGCTCAGGCTACGGGTCTCCTTGGAGGACTTGACCTCCAGGCGGTGGCGCAGACCGGTCTGCTCGCGCATGATCTTGCCAGAGCCGGTCACCTTGACCCGCTTGGCCATGCCGCTGTGCTTCTTCATCTTCGGCATAGGAAGTTCTCCCCTGTTGCAGAATCTCGCCGCACAGCGGGGGCTGTGCGGCAGGTGCCCAATCGAGCGTCGTCAGGCCTGTGCCGAGGACTCGGCCACGGCCCCTTCGGCCAGGGCCTCGTCGCCTTCCGCACCGGTGCCCTCGTCACCCTTGCGGGCCGCGAGCTTCGCGCTGCGGTGCGGCGCAAGCACCATGATCATGTTTCGCCCGTCCTGCTTCGCCGACGACTCGACAAAACCGACCTCGGCGACCTCTTCCTCCAGCTTGCGCAGGAGGCGGAAGCCAAGCTCCGGGCGGCTCTGCTCGCGACCGCGGAACATGATCGTCACCTTGACTTTGTCCCCGGCCTTGAGGAACCGCACGACGTGACCCTTCTTGGTCTCGTAGTCGTGCGAGTCGATCTTCGGCCGGAGCTTCATCTCCTTGATGACCGTCTGCTGCTGGTTACGCCGGGCTTCCCTGGCCTTGAGCGCGCTCTCGTACTTGAACTTGCCGAAGTCCATGAGCTTGCAGACCGGCGGGCGTGCCATGGGCGCAACCTCGACCAGATCCAGATCGACATCGGCGGCCAACTGCAGGGCGCGCTCCAGCGGGACGATGCCCACCTGCTCGCCCTCGGGGCCGACCAGTCGGACCTCACGTGCCCTGATCTGATCGTTGATGCGTGGCTCGACGCTGATGTGGCCTCCCTCAATCGTGTTCCGCACCGCCGGATTTCGCGGCGATGCGCTTGGCGTCTGACCGAAAGCAGAAGGCCCAGGCGACAGCCTGGGCCCGCTCGACCGGTCTGGGTGCACGCCAAGTGCACGACCTGAGATCAGGACAGGAAAGTCCCTCACCAGGTGACCGGACCCGAATCGCTCGATGGCGAACGGGTGGGAGCAGGCGCTCCGCTTGCCTCCGGGCTGCCGGACCAAGCACAGGGCATGATCGCGGGCAACCGGAAAGGTCGACTTGCAAAGATTACCACAACCCGGGATTGCATCTCCGGGACGGTGCGGCTATGGCTCAGCTCACGGCCGGTGCGGGCTGCTCGGCACGGGCGGCCGCGCGCAGCGCGCGCAGGGCCTGGACGGCCTCCAGGGCGTACGCCCGGTCCACCGCCTGCACCGCGAGCACCGACACCGTGTCGTCGTTCTCCAGCTCCAGGCTCATCCAGGGCTGGTTGCGCTCGATGTTGACGGCGCGCACGGCACCCCAGGGCAGCTCGTACCCGCCGATGATGTTGCGGACCCGTACGCCGTCTGCGTCGGCGTCTACCCGCGGGCGGGCCACGGCCATGATGCCCAGGGCGAAGACGACGCCGAGGCCGATCATCGCGAACTGGTCGCCCTTGCGGAACACGCCCTCGCCGACCTCGGTCAGCGCGGTGCCGATCACGGTGAAGAGCACCAGCACCGCGACCGCGGCGACGATGCACACCTTCCGGGTGCGCTGGGGCCGGAAACTGACGCGCTGTCCCTCACTGCTCACCCGGCCGAGTCTGCCACGCGCCCGGCCGGCCGGTGCCACCGCCACGGTTTTCCATAGACGTTGGCCTATCTGGTCGAGTTTTCGAGATCAAACTCGGTCAGATAGGCCAACGTCTATTCGGGACGGGCGACGCGGACGGGGTAGCCCGGGTCACGGCGGTGAACGGCGTGAGCCGGTGGCGTGCCGGCGTGAGCCGGTGGCGTGCCGGCGTGAGCCGGTGGCGTGCCGGCGTGAGCCGGTGGCGTGCCGGCGTTACAGGCGGCAGGCGTGGATGTCGGTGACCAGGATGGCGCGGGCGCCGAGGTCGTACAGCTCGTCCATGATCCGGTGCACCTCGGTGCGCATGACCATGGCCTGGACGGCGACCCAGCCCTCCCGGTGCAGCGGCGACACCGTCGGCGACTCGATGCCCGGGGTCAGCGCCACCGCGCCCTCCAGCCGGTCGGCGCGTACGTCGTAGGCGAGCATCACGTACCGGCGGGCCACCAGCACGCCCTGCAGCCGGCGCAGCAGCTGGCTGACCGCGCCGTTGCGCTCGCCCTCGGGCCGGCCGACCAGCACCGCCTCGGAGACCAGGATCGGCTCGCCGACCGGGACCAGCCCGGCCTGGCGCAGGGTGCCGCCGGTGGCGACGACGTCGGCGATCACGTCGGCGACGCCGAGGCGCACCGCGTTCTCCACCGCGCCGTCGAGCTTGACCACGTCGGCCTTGATCTCGTGGTCGGCGAGGAAACGCTCGACGACCCCCGGGTACGCGGTGGCGACCCGGCGACCGGCGAGGTCGGCCAGGTCGCGGACGGTCTCCGGAGGAGCCGCGAAGCGGAACGTGGCCGGCGCGAAGCCCAGCGGCAGCAGCTCGCTGACCGGGGCGCCGGAGTCGACCAGCAGGTCCTGGCCGGTGATGCCCAGGTCGAGGTCGCCGGAGCCGACGTACACGGCGATGTCGCGGGGCCGCAGGTAGAAGAACTCGACGCCGTTGTCGGCGTCCACGCAGACCAGGTCGCGGTCGTCGCCGCGCTGGCGGTAGCCCGCCTCCCGCAGCATGTCGGAGGCAGGTTTGGACAGGGTGCCCTTGTTGGGCACGGCAATGCGAAGCATCTCTCGACTCGTCTCTGTGATCAAGGCTAGTTGATCATGAAGTTGTGGCGGCGACACACCGTCGAGCCGTGCCACAAGTTCATGATCAACCCGGGAGGAAGACCGGGCGGGATCACAGATGTCGGTAGACGTCCTTGAGGGTGAGGTTTGAGGCGAGCATCAGGACCTGGGTCTGGTAGAGGAGCTGGGAGATCTCTTCTGCGGCCCGCTCGGGGCCCTCATGCTCGGCGGCCATCCACGACTCCGCCGCTTCCTCGACCACCTTCTTGCCGACCGCGTGCACCCCGGCGGTGACCGCCTTGACGGTGCCGGAGGCCGGGTCACCCGCGGCCACCTTGGCCTGCAGCTCCTCGAACAGCTCCTCGAACGTCTTCACGGGAGCCATTCTGCCCGATCCCGATCACAGCGCCCGCAGCGCCCGGCCGCGCGGCACATGCTGGGACGGGCCGAAAACGAGGATCATGGGCGGTATGACCGAACGCATGCTGGCCGTACGCCAGGACAGCCTGGGCGGGCCCGAGGTGCTCCGCCTGACCGAGGTGGACCGCCCGGCACCGGGCCCGACCGAGGTGCTGGTGCGGGTGCGCGCCGCCGGGGTGAACCCGGTGGACTGGAAGGTGCGCACCCGCGGCGGGGCCGTCGGCGACCCGCCGTTCACGGTGGGCTGGGACGTCTCCGGCGAGGTCGTGGAGCTGGGGGCGGGGGTGACCCGGTTCGCGGTGGGCGACGAGGTCTTCGGCATGCCGCGCTTCCCGCAGGCCGCGAGCGCCTACGCGCAGTACGTCACCTCGCCGTCGCGCCACCTGGCCCGCAAACCCGCCGGGCTGGACCACGTGCACGCCGCGGCGCTGCCGCTGGCCTCACTCACCGCGTGGCAGGCCCTGGTCGACACGGCGCAGCTGACCGCGGGCCAGCGGGTGCTGGTGCACGCCGCCGCGGGCGGAGTCGGGCATCTGGCGGTGCAGATCGCCAAGGCCAGGGGCGCGTACGTGCTGGGCACGGCCCGCGCCTCCAAACACGAGCTGCTGCGCGAGCTGGGCGTGGACGAGCCGATCGACTACACCGCGTACGACTTCGTGCAGGTCGCCAAGGACGTCGACGTGGTGTTCGACACGGTCGGCGGCGACTACGAGGACCGCTCGCTGCACACGCTGCGCCCCGGCGGCATCCTCGTCGGCATCCTGAACGCGGGCAGCGCCGCCGAGACCGCCCGCAAGGCCCAGGCGCTGGGCGTACGCGGCACCGGCATGCTCGTCGAGCCCGACCACACCGGGCTGGAGGAGGTCGCCGCGCTGATCGAGGCGGGCAAGCTGCGCCCGCTGGTGGCCGCGACGTTCCCGCTCGCCGAGGCGGCGCAGGCGCACGAGCTGGGCGAGACCGGGCAGACCTCCGGCAAGATCGTGTTGACCGTCGACTGACCGGTGGAATGGATCTTGTGCAGTTGGTGTCGCTGGAACGACACCAACTGCACAAGATCCGCGCCGGGGCCGCCATCGCATCGGGGCGGCGGCCCCGGCGGCGGTCACTTCACGGTGACCGTGTGGTTGTCGACGAACATCTTCGCGCCGTCGTTCTCCGAGATGTCGAAGACCTCGATGACGTACGTGCCGGTCGGCAGCGACAGCCGCAGCTTCGCCTCACCCTGGGCCGGGCCGCCCGCGTCCAGGGTGATGAAACCCTCGCGGACCACGGTGCTCCCCCGCCGGATCTCGTAGTTCATGGTGGCCTCGAAGACCATGCCGGCCACGTGCAGGGTGAAGTCCTTGGGCACCGTCGCGCCCTCCTGCGGGTCGATCAGCCACACCGGCAGCAGCGTGTCCACCGCCGGGGCGCGGCGCAGCGGGTCCTTCGTGCCGACGTGGCCCCACAGCTCGTCGACGGGCTTGCCGTCGAGGTGGATGCGCACCTTGGGCTTGCCGCTGACCGCGGTCGCGGTCCACACCAGCTGCTGCACCGCCTGGTGGGCGGCGAAGGAACCGGCATCGCCGTTGATCCGCGCCCCGGCCAGGTCGACGGTGACAGTGTCGCCGGACACGGTCGCTCCGCGCACCCGGGCACTGGCGGGCCACATGCTGGAGTAGTCGGGGTCGTACGCGGTGCGGCCGTCGAGCATCTCGGCCACCGCGGCCTTCACCTTCGCCGCGGCGGACCCGTCGCCGGTGGACAGCCGGTGGAACTCGCGGACCAGCTTCGGCTCGCCGCGGTCGTTGGCGAGGTAGTAGACGGCCAGCGAGCCGGCGGTGTTCGCGGGCGGGGCGGGCTCGTCAGTGGAGCCCGGCGCGCTGGGTGAGGGTGCGGTGGTGCCCGGCGCGGCCGAGGCCGACGGCGCCGCTGACCCCGTGGGGTCCGGTGAGGGCGTGGTGGGGGTGCACGCGGCCGACAGCGCGACCAGCGCGACCGGCAGGAGCACCTTGAACCTCAGCGCAGACATACCTCAGGTGTACGTCCACCCGTCAATGCCCGCCACCCACCGTTCAGGCGAAGGACGAAGGAAGGGCGCCTTCCACACGGACGTCCGTGTGGAAGGCGCCCTTCCTTCGTGTCGGTCAGCGGGCGAGGGTGCGCAGGGTGACGGCGGCGTCGAGGGCGGCGACTACCGCCTCCCCGCCTTTGTCCTCGCTGGACTCGGGCAGGCCGGCGCGGTCGCGGGCCTGCGCGACGGTGTCCACGGTGAGCACGCCGTGCGCGACCGGGGTGGACTCGTCGAGCGCGATACGGGTCAGGCCCTCGGTGACCGAGGAACTGACGTACTCGAAGTGGGCGGTCTCCCCGCGGATCACCACGCCGAGTGCCACCACCGCGTCGTGGCGGCGGGCCAGGGCCTGCGCGACCACCGGCAGCTCGACCGCGCCCGCGACGTGGACGACCTGCACGTCAGCCACATTGCACGCCTTGGCCGCGGCCTGCGCCCGGTCGAGCATCTGCTCGACCAGGTCGGCGTGCCAGCGGGTGGCGACGATGCCGAGGCTGAGCCCGGTCGCGTCCACGGTCGTCGGTTCGGGGGCGCCGTGACCGGCCATCAGCTCAGCCCTTCCAGGTCGTCCAGCTCGGACAGGTCCAGGTCGTGGCCCATCCGGTCGCGTTTGGTACGCAGGTAGCGCAGGTTCTCCGGGTGTGGCCGGATCGGCAGCGCCTCGCGGCCGGTCACCTTCAGGCCGTACCCGTCCAGCCCGGCGCGCTTGGCCGGGTTGTTGGTGAGCAGGCGCATGGTGCGCACGCCCAGGTCGTAGAGGATCTGCGCGCCGGTGCCGTAGTCGCGCGCGTCGGCGGGCAGGCCCAGGTCGAGGTTGGCGTCGACGGTGTCGCGGCCCGCGTCCTGCAGCTGGTAGGCCTGCAGCTTGTGCAGCAGGCCGATGCCGCGGCCCTCGTGCCCGCGCACGTACAGCACCACGCCGCGGCCCTCCTCGGCCACCTTGCGCAGCGCCGCCTGCAGCTGCGGCCCGCAGTCGCAGCGCACCGAGCCGAACACGTCGCCGGTCAGGCATTCGGAGTGCACCCGGACCAGCACGTCCTGGCCGTCGCCGACCTCGCCGTAGACCAGCGCCACGTGCTCGGCGTTGTCGTGCGTGGCGTGGTAGCCGACAGCGGTGAACTCGCCATACTCGGTGGGCAGGCGGGCCTCGACGACCCGGCGGACCAGCTGCTCGGTGCGGCGGCGGTAGGCGATCAGATCGGCGATGCTGACCAGCACCAGCTCGTGTTCCTCGGCGAAGCGCTGCAGGTCGGGCAGGCGCATCATGGTGCCGTCGTCGTTGACCATCTCGCACATCGCGGCGGCCGGGTGCAGGCCCGCGAGCTGGGCCAGGTCGACGCCGGACTCGGTGTGCCCGGGACGGCGCAGCACGCCGCCGGTCTTGGCCCGCAGCGGCACCACGTGGCCCGGCCGGGCCAGGTCGGTGGGCTTGGTGGCCGGCTCGCCGAGCAGGCGCAGGGTGCGCGCGCGGTCCGCGGCGGAGATGCCGGTCGACACGCCCTCGCGGGCGTCGACGGTCACGCAGTACGCGGTGCCGCGGCGGTCCTGGTTGGTGTAGTACATCGGCGGCAGTTCGAGGCGGTCGGCCTCCTCCTCGGTGATGGCCACGCAGATGTAGCCCGAGGTGTAGCGCACGGTGAAGGCGACCAGCTCCGGCGTCGCCAGCTCGGCGGCGAAGATCAGGTCGCCCTCGTTCTCGCGGTCCTCGTCGTCGACCACGATGACGGGCTTGCCCGCCTTGATCGCGGCGATCGCGTCCTCGATCGTATTGAGTCCCATGTTCACTTCGCTCCCCGCTGCGCTGCGACCAGCTTCTCGACGTACTTGGCGATCACATCGACCTCCAGGTTCACCAGCGCGCCGGGCTGCTTGCGGCCGAGCGTGGTGAGCTCCAGCGTGGTCGGGATCAGGCTCACCGTGAAGGACTCGTCGTCGACCGCGACCACGGTCAGCGAGATGCCGTCCACGGTGATCGACCCCTTCTCCACGATGTACCGGGACATGCCCTCCGGGAGCAGGATCCGGACATCTTCCCAGCCCCCGCCGGGGTTCTTCGAGGCGATCGTGCCCACGCCGTCCACGTGGCCCTGCACGATGTGCCCGCCCAGGCGGGTCGCCGCGGTGACCGCGCGCTCCAGGTTCACCCGCTCGCCGGGGGCGATGGAACCGAGCGAACTGCGGTCGAACGTCTCCTTCATGACCTCGGTCTCGAAGGTGTCGCCCGCGGTGGAGATGACGGTCAGGCAGACGCCGTTGACCGCGATCGAGTCCCCGTGCTTGGCGTCGGTGACTACCAGCGGGCCGCGTACGGTGACCTTGGCCCCGTCGCCCTCCCAGGCCAGGCTCACGACCTCGCCGAGCTCTTCCACGATGCCGGTGAACACTCGTTCCTCCTCGCGTGCCGGCGACTGGCGTCCGGCCGTGTCACAAAGTGCCGCTGTCCGCGCTCGCGCGCGGACGGGCGGTCAGGCGCAGATCCGGCCCGACACGGTCAACATCTAGCACCTCGAGGTCGATGGCGTCCGTGATGGTTGTCACCCCCGCGCCGACGAGCGCGGCCGGACCGTCACCGAGCAGCTTCGGCGCGACGTACGAGACGATCAGGTCGACGAGGCCCGCGGCCAGGAACGCTCCGGCCAACCGGGGGCCGCCTTCGAGCAGCACGCTGCGGATGCCGCGGTGGTGAAGTTCACTGAGCACAGCCCGCAGGTCCACCCGGCCCTCGGCGTCGCCGCCGAGCAGGGCGGTGGTGGCGATCAGCGTCGGGGCGGCGCCGTCGCGGACCCGGGCGCCGGTGGGCGTACGCCCGTGCGAGTCGATCACCACGCGCAGCGGCTGCCGGATGGCCAGGCTGCCGGTGCGCAGGTCACGGGTGGTCAGCCGGGGGTCGTCGGCGAGCACGGTGCCGACGCCGACCATGATCGCGTCGACGGTGCCGCGCAGCCGGTGCACGTCCATGCGGGCGGCCTCGGAGGTGATCCACATGCTGGTGCCGTCGGCCGCCGCGGAGCGCCCGTCGAGGGTGGAGGCGGTCTTCCAGATCACGTAGGGCCGTCCCCGGCGCACCGAGGTGAGCCAGGCGATGTTGCCCTCCTCCGCCTCGGCGGTGCGTACCCCCGTCAGGACCTCGACGCCCGCGTCGCGCAGGGTCGCCTCGCCGCCGGCGGCCAGCGGGTTCGGGTCGTCCACCGCGATCACGACGCGGGACACGCCCGCGCGGATCAGCGCCTGGACGCACGGGCCGGTGCGGCCGGTGTGGTTGCAGGGCTCCAGGGTGACCACCGCGGTGCCGCCGCGGGCCTTCTCGCCCGCCTGGGCCAGCGCCACGATCTCGGCGTGCGGGCCGCCCGCGTACGCGTGGAAGCCCTCGCCGACGACGTGCCCGGCGGAGTCCAGCAGCACGCAGCCCACGACGGGGTTCGGGCTGGTGGTGCCCAGTCCGCGCGCGGCGAGCTCGATCGCCCGAGCCATGGCCTTGTCTTCGGCCGGGCTGACCGTGGGTAGTTGCCCCATCCGCTCGAACCTCCCTGCGGTGTTTTGCTCGCCTGCTCACGCAGCCTTGATCGGCGTCTGCCTCCGCCGCGCTGCGAAGGACGCCCAGGTCCTGCTCCGGCAGGCGACGTGTGCCTGACCGGCACGCCAGTGTGTCACGCGTGCGGGCCGGTTTCGGCGGCGGTGTCGCTCTCTGTGACGCGCTGCTGGGGCAGCACCGCCGCGGGGTCCGCGGCGGGCCGGCGCTGGGGCAGCGGCGCGGAGGGGTCGGGCGGGTGGTCCGAGCGCTGGTCGAGGGCGACGAAATTGCCCTTGTACTTCTTCGCCGACATCTTCATCTCGGACGCGACCGCGACGACCTCGCCGGGGTGGCTGAACGCGCGGCTGGTCGACACGGCGACCCCGATGGACAGCGTCACCAGGTTGACCTCGAACACGATGCCGCGCCGGTCGACGACCTCCAGGTAGCCGCGCGAGGAGTCGATCGGGTCGTAGAGCGCGTCCGAGGCCCGCTGGAAGTCGTAGATGGCGTAGCTGGTGATCTCCTGCACCTGTGACGGGTGGCAGACCACCACGAAGTCGTCGCCGCCCACGTGGCCCAGGAACGCCGGGGGCAGGCCCACCGACACCGTGGCCCGGCGCATGGACCGGGCCAGCGCGCTGATGAACTGGTCGCCGCGGCCGAAACCGTACACGTCGTTGACGCTCTTGAACCGGTCGATGTCGACATAGCAGACGGCGTAGTCGTCGCCCGCCTTCAGCCGGTCGGCGATCTCGCGCAGGATGCGGGTGTTGCCGGCCAGCCCGGTCAGCGGGGAGACCTCCCGCGCCTCCTGGTTGCGCCGCAGCGCAGCGCGCACCCGGGCGATCAGCTCCGAGGTGTCGAACGGCTTGACGATGTAGTCGTCCGCGCCCGCGGCCAGCCCCGCCACCTTGTCGGAGGTGAGCGCCTTGGCGGTGAGCACGATGATGGGCAGCGCGGTGACCATCGGGTCGGCGCGCAGCCGCCGGGTCAGCTCCAGGCCGTCCATCTCGGGCATCATCAGGTCGACCAGGGCCAGGTCGGGACGGCGGTGCTCCAGCAGCGCCAGCGCCTCCGGGCCGCTGTGGGCTGTCATCACGTCGAACCCGTGCAGGCGCAGGTTGACCTCGACCACGCGTACGATGTCCGGGTCGTCGTCGACGACCAGGATCACCTCGGCCTGACCGGCTGCCTGCGGCTCGATGGTCAAACTGTCGCGCCCCCACTGTCCGATGTGGTCTGACGAACGCGGGACGCCTCCGCCAGAGCACGCAGTTTACGACAGGCTTGCGCGGGATCGTCGGCTCCGTACACCGCTGTTCCGGCGACGAACGCGTCCGCGCCCGCCAGCGCCGCGGCCTCGATGGTGTCCGCGGCGATGCCGCCGTCGACCTCGATGCGGATGTCCAGGTGGCCGGCGTTGACGTGGCTGCGGGCGGTGCGCACCTTGTCCAGCATCTCGGGCATGAAGGCCTGGCCGCCGAAGCCCGCCTTGATGGTCATCACCAGGATCGTGTCGAAGTGCGGCAGCAGTTCCAGGTACGGCTCGATCGGGGTGTCGCGGTCCACCGCCAGCCCGGCCCGGGTCCCGGCCGCGCGCAGATCCTTCGCCAGCGCCACCGGGTCGGCGCAGGCCTCCGCGTGGAACGTCACGTTGTACGCGCCGAGCTGCGCGTACGCCGGGGCCCAGCGTTTCGGGTCCTCGATCATCAGATGGCAGTCGAAGGGGATCGCAGTGGTCCGGCGCAGGCTCTCCACCACGGGCGGGCCGATGGTCAGGTTCGGCACGAAGTGGTTGTCCATCACGTCGACGTGCAACCAGTCCGCCGCGCCCTCCACCGCTCGCGCCTCGGCGGCGAGGTTCGCGAAGTCCGCGGCGAGGATGCTGGGGGCGATGATGATGTCGGGCGTCACACGATCAGCTTACGGAGCGTGAACCGGGATTCGCCCGCCGCGTCCCCCTCCCGCCGTCACACGACGGGAGGGGCTTGTCGGTCGTTCGGCTGTTGCGGCGGCGGACTCTGCGCCCTTTGCCGCCGAGCACGTCCGGGCGCAGCGTCCCGGCCGCGAGCAAGCCGAGGCCGGCGGGCTCAGGCCTTGCGGCGCAGCAGGGCCAGGAACATCGCGTCGGTGCCGTGCCGGTGCGGCCACAGCTGCACCGTCGGCCCATCGCCGAGACCGGGCATACCGGCCGGCAGCGACTGCCGGGCGTCGACGAACTCGACGTCCAATCCGGACCGGCGCACCGCCTCGGTGACGCTGACCTGGGTCTCGACCAGGTGCGGCGAGCAGGTCACATACGCCACCAGCCCGCCTGGGCGCACCGCGCGCAGCGCCGCGGTGATCAGCTCGCGCTGCAGCTTGGTCAGCGGCGGCAGATCCGACGGCTGGCGCCGCCAGCGCGACTCCGGACGCCGCCGCAGCGAGCCCAGGCCGGTGCACGGCGCGTCGACGAGCACCCGATCGAAGCCGCCCTCGGGCAGGTCACGATCGGAGCCGACGCTGCGCCCGTCGGTGCAGACGACGGTCGCGGGCAGGCCGCGCACCGCGTTGGCGACCATCTTCGCCCGGTGCTCGGTCACCTCGACCGCGGTCAGGTGCGCGCCGCGCTGCGCGGCCACCGCCGCCAGCAGGCCCGCCTTGCCGCCCGGCCCTGCGCACAGGTCCAGCCAGCGCTCGTCCTGACCATCGAGCGGGGCGTCGAGCAGCGCGCTGGCGACCAGCTGGCTGCCCTCGTCCTGCACGTGCGCCCGACCGGTCTTGATCTCGACCAGCTCGCCCGGCGAGCCGCCGCCGAGGTAGACCGCGTACGGGGAGAACGCGCCGGGCTGGCCGCCGACGGCGTCGGCGAGCTCGATCGCGTCGGACCGGCCGGGCCGGGCGCACAGGTGCACCTCGGGCCGGTCGTTGTCCGCGCCGAGCAGCTGGGCGGTCTCGGCGAGGTCGCCGCCGAGCGCCTCCCGGAACGCCCGCACGATCCACTCCGGATGGTTCTCGACGACCGCGAGGTGGCCGACCGGGTCGTCCTGCTCGGACGGCGCCACCACGGCCAGCCAGGCGTCCAGGTCGCGCTCGGCGATCCGGCGCATGACCGCGTTGGCGAAGCCGGCCGCGCCCGGCGCGACGGAGTGCACCAGGTCGACCGTGGAGGCCACCGCGGCGTGCGAGGGCACCCGGGTGTGCAGCACCTGGTACGCCCCCAGGCGCAGCGCGTCACGGGCCGGCGGGTCGATACGCGAGATGTCGCGGTCCGCCGCCGATGCGATGATCATGTCGAGGGTGCCCCGGGCGCGCAGCGTGCCGTAGGTCAGCTCGGTGGCGAACGCCGCGTCGCGGCCGAACAGGCCCGCCTCGCGCAGCAGCCCCGGCAGCACCAGGTTCGCGTACGCGTCGTCGCGGTGGACCGCCAGCAGCGCCTGGTACGCCGCCATCCGGGACGGGTCGTGCGCGGGCCGCCCGGCCCGTGGACCGCGCCCGCCCCGGGCGTCGCGGTCGTGCTGGCGCGGCTTGGCCGCACCGGAGCTGCTGCCCCCGCGGAACGATGTCACTGGAAGCTGTCCTCACCCTCGACGCGGACCCCACGGGCCCAGTCCACCGCCGACATGGGCTTCTTGCCCGCGGCACGTACCTCGCCCAGCTCGACGGGGCCGGTGGCGGTGCCGACCAGCACCCTGCGCTTCTCCACCAGCATTTCGCCGGGCTTGAGCGCGGGCCCGTCGGCCACCGGCAGCACCGGGCCGAGCTTGACCCGCTCACCGCGGAACGTCGTCCACGCGCCGGGGCCGGGCGTGGTGGCACGCACCCGCCGGTCCACCGCGAACGCGGGCTCTGCCCAGCGCACCTCGGCGTCCTCGACGGTGATCTTCGGAGCCAGGGTGACGCCGTCGGCCGGCTGCGCCACGGCGCGCGCCCCGCCCGCGCCGATCGCGTCCAGCACCGTGACCAGTAGTCCAGCCCCGTCCACGGCGAGCCGCTCCAGCAGGTCGCCGGAGGTGTCGCGGGGGCGGATCGTCTCGGTCAGAGTGCCGAACACCGGCCCGGTGTCCAGGCCCGCCTCCAGCTGGAACACCGAAGCGCCGGTGAACTCGTCGCCGTGCCAGACCGAGTGCTGCACCGGGGCCGCGCCGCGCCATGCGGGCAGCAGCGAGAAGTGCAGGTTCACCCAGCCGTGTACGGGGATCTCCAGCGCGACCGGCGGCACCAGCGCGCCGTACGCGACGACGGGCACGCAGTCGGGGGCCAGCTCACGCAGCCGGTCCAGGAACTCGGGCTCACGCGGCCGGGCCGGGGTGAGCACCTCGATGCCGCGCTCGTCGGCCCAGGCGGCCACGTGCGAGCGCACCATGCGCCGCCCGCGGCCCGAGGGCGCGTCGGGGCGGGTGACCACGGCCAGCAGCTCGTGGCCGGATTTCTCGATGGCGTCCAGGGAGGGCAGCGCCACCTCGGGCGTGCCGGCGAATACCAGGCGCACGGGGACTACCTCCCCAGGCCGAACGGGCTCGGCGCGGCGTGCGGGGACACCTTCACCACGGTCCGGGTCGGGTCGTACCAGTCGGCGCGGCGGATGTCGCGCAGCGCGGTCTTACGCGAGGCCATGTCGAGGCGGTCGATGAAGATGACGCCGTCGAGGTGGTCGGTCTCGTGCTGGATGCACCGCGACATCAGCCCGGTGCCGACGATCTGCAGCGCGTCGCCGGTCTCGTTGAAGCCCTTGGCGATGACGTTCTTGCGGCGCTTGGTGTCGTAGTACAGCCCCGGCACGGACAGGCAGCCCTCGTCGCCGTCCATCTCCTCCTCGTCGGGGAAGTGCAGCACCGGGTTGATCAGGTGGCCGACGACGTCGTCCACGTCGAAGCTGAACACCCGCAGCCCGACGCCGATCTGCGGCGCGGCCAGTCCCACACCTCCGGCATCGCGCATGGTCTCGGTCAGGTCGCGCACGAGCCCGCGCAGTTCCTTGTCGAAGGTGACCACCTCGTCGGCGGCGGTGCGCAGCACCGGATCCCCGAAAAGACGGATGGGCTGGACGGTCACAGGGGTCGTCTCCTAGGCAGTCGCACGAAGGGCAGTGCTGATCAGTCTACGGAGTGCCCCGTGCCCGCCTGCACGATCGGTCGCGCGGCGAGACCTTTGTCCTGTTGGCGACGGTCCGGCTGGGTCACCGTGGAAGCATGATCGCTGTTTCGTGTCACCAGGCGAGGTCCCACCGCACTTTGTGGCACGAAACGGCGATCTTCGCCCGCAGGCGACGGGACGGCGGCGGGCGAGGCCGGGCGCGGCGGCGGTCGAGGCCGGGTGGCCGGGGTCAGAGTTCGTGGGGGTCCAGTTGGATGCGGACGGGGTGGGCTGCCTTGCGGAGGCTGCGTACGCCCGCCGCGTCGTGCAGGGCCTTGGCCAGGGCGAGGCCGGCGGCACGGCCGGTGCGCAGCAGCATCCGCTCCTCGTCCTCGCCGACCGGCAGCGGGCCCAGCACCTGCACGCCGTCGGGCAGCTTGACCAGGTCCAGCAGCTCGTTCACGGCGTCGGCCTGGCCGGTCAGCGTGGCCATCCGGGCCGCCGGTGGGAAGCCCAGCTCGCGGCGCTCCCCCAGCTCCCGCTCGGCCAGCCAGGCCGGGTCCCAGCGCACCAGCGCCTGCACGATGGCCAAGCCGGTGTCCGCCACCACGACCACCTTGCCGCCCCGCCCGGCCGGGCGGGCCAGCGCGGCGGCGTTGAACCAGCGCCGGGCCGCCTCCTCGGTGGCCCGCAGATCGGCCCGGGTCAGCAGCGCCCAGGCGTCCAGCAGCAGCACCGCGCCGTAACCGCCCTCGGCCACCGGCTCCGCGCCCGGCGTGGCCAGCACCAGGGCAGCCTCCGCGGGCACCGAGGCCAGCACCGCCTCCCGCCCCGAGGTGCGCACCGGCACACCGGGCAGGGCCCGGCCCAGTTCCTCCGCGGTACGCCGCACGCCCGTCACCGCGGCCCGCAGCCGCCGCCCGCCGCACGCCGGGCATGTCCACCCCGCGGCGGGCCGGGCACACCACCGGCACGTGGCGACGCCCTGCGCGCTGCCCAGCGCCAGCGGACCCGCGCAGTGCGCGCAGCGGGCCCGCTCGCGGCACTCCTGGCAGGAAACCGCGGGCACGTACCCCCGCCGGGGCACCTGCACCAGCACCGGCGCACCGGCGGCCAGCGCGTCCCGGGCCGCCAGCCAGGCCGCACTGGGCAGCCGGGCCGACGCGGCCGCCGGGTCCCGGGCCAGCTGATTTTCGTCGGCGGGCTGCACCACCGGCGCGTACCGGCGCAACTCGTCCCGGTTGGCGGCGATCTCCTTCGCCCAGCCCGTAGCCAGCAGCAGCTGCGCCTCGGCGGTCCGCGCGAACCCGCCCACCAGCACCGCGGCGTCCTGCTGCTGCGCCCGGGTGAGCAGCACCTGCCGGGCGTGCGGGTACGGCGAGCGCGGCTCGGCGTGCACGTCGTCCCCGTCGTCCCAGATCGCCACCAGGCCCAGGTCCGCCACCGGGGCGAACCCGGCCGCCCGGGTGCCTACGACGGCCGCGACCTGACCGCGCCGGGCCCGCAGGAAGCGGCGATAGCGTTCGGTGGGCCCCAGCGCCGCCGCCAGCGCCACGTGCCGGTCCGGTCCCAGCAGGGCGGTCAGGGCGGTGTCCAGGCGCTCCAGGTCGCGGGCGTCGGCCACGACGACGACCGCGCCCCTGCCCGCGTGCAGGGTCGCGGCGACGGCCTCGGCGATCCGGTCCGGCCACTGCTCCCCCGGCAGGGCCGACCACACCGCCCGCGGCGCACGCCCCTCGCCCAGCGCCCGCAGGAACGCCTCGCCCGCCGGATAACGCCGCCAGCCCTCGTGCGGCGGCTCCGGAACCCGGCCCTCGGGGGCGGGCAGGGCCGGTTCGGCTTCGACCTTCGCCTGCCGGGGCGGCACCGCCAGGCGCAGCACGTCGGCGAGGCCGCCCGCGTACCGGTCGGCGATCTCCCGGGCCGCGCGCAGCACCTGCGGGTCGAGCACCGGTTCGGCCGAGACGACCTTCTCCAGCCAGGACAGCCGTCCCTCGTGCGCGGTGTCCTCGACCCGGTCCAGCAGCCACCCGTCGACGAGCTGGCCGCTGAAGCGCACCTTCACCCGGGTCCCCGGCCACGCCTTGACGTCGAGTTCGGCCGGCACCCGGTAGTCGAAGGTCCGGTCCAGGTGCGGCAGCGGCACGTCCACGCACACCCGCGCGACGGGCAGGCGCTCGGCCGGCTCACGATCACGTTTCGGGCGCGGAGTCACCAGGAAGTCTTAGCAGACCCCTCCGACTCCCCCCACCCACCCCGCCCCCGCCCTCACCGCCCCACACCCCGCCCGAAATAGACGTTGGCCTATCTGGGTGAGAGTTCGGCGATCGAACTCATCCAGATAGGCCAACGTCTATGCAAAACGGGGGGCGCGGAACGCCTCAGGGGCGCCTGCCGCAGGCGGGGCCGAGCAGGTCAGCTGACGGCGGACTTGAGGTCGGCGACGCGGTCGGTGCGCTCCCAGGTCAGGTCCGGCAGCTCGCGGCCGAAGTGGCCGTAGGCGGCGGTCTGCTGGTAGATCGGGCGCAGCAGGTCCAGGTCGCGGATGATCGCGGCGGGACGCAGGTCGAAGACCTCGCCGATCGCGCGCTCGATGCGCTCGACCGACACCGTCTCGGTGCCGAACGTCTCCACGAACAGGCTCACCGGCTTGGCCTTGCCGATGGCGTACGCCACCTGCACCTCGCAGCGCTCGGCGAGGCCGGCCGCGACGACGTTCTTGGCCACCCAGCGCATCGCGTACGCCGCCGAGCGGTCGACCTTCGACGGGTCCTTGCCGGAGAACGCGCCGCCGCCGTGGCGGGCGTAGCCGCCGTACGTGTCGACGATGATCTTGCGGCCGGTGAGGCCGGCGTCGCCCATCGGGCCGCCGATCTCGAAGCGGCCGGTCGGGTTGACCAGCAGCCGGTAGCCCTCGGTGTCCAGGCCCAGGCCGTCCAGCTCGGGCGCGATCACGTGCTCGCGGACGTCGGGCGTGAGCAGCGACTCCAGCGAGATGTCGGGCGCGTGCTGCGACGAGACCACGACCGTGTTGAGCCGGACCGGCTTGAAGCCGTCGTACTCGATGGTGACCTGGGTCTTGCCGTCGGGGCGCAGGTAAGGGATCGCGCCGTCCTTGCGGGCCGCGGTGAGGCGGCGGGCCAGCCGGTGTGCCAGCGCGATGGGCAGCGGCATCAGCTCGGGGGTCTCCGAGCAGGCGAAGCCGAACATCATGCCCTGGTCGCCCGCGCCCTGCGCGTCGAGGCTGTCGGCGCCCTCGCCGGAGCGCTGCTCCAGCGCGCTGTCGACGCCCTGGGCGATGTCGGGCGACTGCGAGCCGATCGACACGCTCACGCCGCAGGACGCGCCGTCGAAGCCCTTCTTGGAGGAGTCGTAGCCGATGCCCAGGATCGTGTCGCGCACGATGGTCGGGATGTCGGCGTACGCCTGGGTGGTGACCTCTCCGGCGACGTGCACCTGGCCGGTGGTGATCAGCGTCTCGACGGCGACGCGGCTGCGCGGGTCCCGGGCGAGCAGCGCGTCCAGGATGCCGTCGCTGATCTGGTCAGCGATCTTGTCCGGGTGACCCTCGGTGACCGACTCCGAGGTGAACAGGCGACGTGCCACTCGATTTCTCCAATACAGCGCTTGATGACGATGGATGGACCGTAAGGCCATCGGCGTCCTGGCGAAAGTCTAGTTCCCTACAGCGCCGCACGGGCGCAAGCCCTGCCCGAGAGTCCGCAGGACGGGACGGTGATCACAGCAGCGCGACGACCTGGTCCCAGACCGCGTCGGCGAGATCGTCCTTGCTGCGGGCGGGCAGTTCTCGCTGTGAGCCGTCCGCGCCGAGCACGACCGCCTCGTTGTGGTCGGCCCCGAAGACCTTGTCCGGGCCGACCTCGTTGACCACGATCAGGTCGGCTCGTTTGCGGATCAGCTTGCCGCGGGCGTGCTCCAGCGCGTCGTGCGTCTCGGCCGCGAAGGCGACCAGCACCTGGCCGGGACGCTTGCCCGCGCCGAGTTCGGCCGCGATGTCCGGGTTCAGGGCCAGCTCGATGACCGGCGCGGCGCCGTCCGCGGTTTTCTTGATCTTCTGGTCGGCGTACGCCACCGGGCGGAAGTCGGCCGGGGCCGCTGCCATGACCACGGCGTCGGCCTCCTTGGCCGCGCCGATCACCGCGTCGCGCAGCTCGGCCGTGGTGCCGACCCGGACCAGGTCGACCCCGGCGGGCGTGGGCAGCGACACGTTGGCGGCGACGAGGGTCACCCGGGCGCCCCGGGCGATCGCGGTGCGCGCGAAGGCGTACCCCTGCTTGCCGGAGGAGCGGTTACCCAGGAAGCGGACCGGGTCCAGCGGTTCTCGGGTGCCGCCCGCGGTGACCACGACGTGGCGGCCGGCCAGGTCGGCCTGCGGCGCGACGCCGCGGGCCAGCACCCGTTGCGCCGTCTCAAAGATCTGCTCCGGGTCGGGCAGCCGGCCCTTGCCGGTGTCCTTGCCGGTGAGTCGGCCGACCGCGGGCTCGATCACCAGCGCGCCGCGGCGGCGCAGGGTGGCCACGTTGTCGGCGGTGGCCGGGTGCTCCCACATCTCGGTGTGCATCGCCGGGGCGAACACGACCGGGCAGCGCGCGGTGAGCAGCGTGTTGGTGAGCAGGTCGTCGGCCATGCCGTGGGCGGCCTTGGCCAGCAGGTCGGCCGTGGCGGGCACGACGAGCACCAGGTCGGCGGTCTGCCCGAGCTTGACGTGCGGCACCTGCGGCACATCCGACCAGACCTCGGTCGCGGCCGGCTGGCCGGACAGCGCCTCCCAGGTCGGCGCGCCGACGAAGCGCAGCGCGGAAGCGGTGGGCACCACGCGCACCGAGTGACCGGACTCGGTGAGCAGGCGCAGCAGCTCGCAGGCCTTGTAGGCGGCGATGCCGCCGCCTACACCCAGGACGACGCGAGCCATGCCGGGAGGCTCAGGCCTCGTTGGTGGGCTCGGCGGTGAGCAGGCCGGCGTTGATCTCCCGCATGGAGATGGACAGCGCCTTCTCCTGCGGGGTGGTCTCGACCAGCGGGCCGACGTACTCGAGCAGGCCCTCACCGAGCTGGCTGTAGTAGGCGTTGATCTGCCGGGCACGCTTGGCCGCGAAGATCACCAGCGCGTACTTCGACGAGGTCTTCTCGAGCAGCTCGTCGATGGGCGGGTTGGTGATGCCTTCGGGGTGTGCGACGGTTCCAGCCACGGTGTCCAGTCCTTGTCGTAGAAGAGTGTTCCGGGCGCTAAACGCGCGGGCGTGCAGCGGCGAGCGCCGGCGAACCGAGCAATCCTACCAACTCGTCCGCAGCGCGCTCGAGGTAGTCGTTCACGACAGTGGTGTCGAACTCGGACTCCGCGGCCAGTTCCTCGTCGGCGTGGGCCAGGCGGCGGCGGATGGTGTCCGGGCTCTCGGTGCCGCGGCCGATGAGCCGGCGGCGCAGCTCTTCGCGGCTGGGCGGGGCGAGGAAGACGAGCTGGGCGTCCGGCCAGGTCTCGCGGACCTGGCGGGCGCCCTGCAGGTCGATCTTCAGCAGGGCGGGGATGCCGGCGGCGATCCGGCCCTCCACCGCGGCGCGCGGCGTGCCGTAGAGGTTGCCGGCGAACTCGGCCCACTCCAGCAGCATGCCGGTGTCGGCCAGGCGCTCGAACTCGGTGCGGTTGACGAACGTGTAGTGCTTGCCGTCGATCTCGTAGTCGCGCTTCTTGCGGGTGGTGACCGAGACGGACAGCCAAACCCAGGGAGAACGCTTCCGGATGACCTCGATGACGGCATCCTTGCCGACACCGGAAGGACCGGAGAGCACGGTCAGGCGGGCGGGCGCGGCCGCTCTGGCGGCGAGCGGTACGTCGTCTTCCATTCTCAAGTTCTACCCAATCGAGGAGCGGAGGTGGCAGCCGGGCCCCTGTTTGAGCAGTACGTCACCAAGACTTAACAGGGGGTTCCGGCCCGGATGGGGCCTTCCTGCCCGCATAAACGAACCAGCGGCGCTGTCGAAACGACAGCGCCGCCGGGCGACGATCTGTGGAACGAACCGATCACCCGAAGGTGTGAGGGTCACTCACACCGCAGGTGGCGGACCGTTCCGGTGGGCAGGCGGTGGAGCCTCGGCACACCGCTGCCCGTTCGCCGCGGACGGGGCGTCCGCCCGCGGCGATTTTTTCAGCTGACGAGGTTCGTCGGCTCAGGCCGCGAACTCGGCCAGCAGCGCCTTACGCTGCTGGTCGCCCAGCCCGCGCAGGCGGCGGGAGTCGGCGATCTTCAGCTTCTCCATGATCTGCGTGGCCCGGATCTTGCCGATGCCGGGGAGCGCCTGCAGCACGGCCGAAACCTTGAGCTTGCCGACGACATCGTCGCCCTCGGCGCGGTCAAGCACGGCGGCCAGGGTGGTCTTGCCCTGCTTGAGCTGCTCCTTGAGCTCAGCCCGAGCCTTGCGGACCTCCGCGGCCTTCTCCAGCGCGGCAGCGCGCTGCTCTGGGGTCAGTGACGGGAGCGGCACCAGTTCTCCTCAGGTCCTCTTGGTCACGCCGACGGGATCGCCGGCGTGTGGTGCGTCGGGTTCCCCACCGGACTCGGCGGCTAACCTTCGGCATCCGTTGCTGGTGAAAACCCGCGTGACTGGTGGGCCACGCGAGCAGATCAGCCCAGCGCGGGGAAACCTAGCGGTCGACGGCGTTTTCGGCAACGTCACCGCGCATGATCACGGAAAGGTCACGACCGGCCCGGACGTCCCAATGCGTCCCGGCAGGCATCGAGAGTCCGAGATGCCGCGTCCCGAAGCGATTGCACGTCGGGACCCGCGCCGAGCACTTCGCGCGACGACGAGGGCAGCACCGCGCCGAGGTTCCCGGCGAAGATCCGACGAAGATCACCGGCCGTGCCGCCCTGCGCGCCGAGCCCCGGAACGAGGAACGGGCCGTTCACCTGGGACAGGTCGTGACCGGTTTCGCCGATGGTCGCGCCGACCACCAGTCCGAGGCTTCCGATCGGCTCCACACCCTTGTTGAGCTGGGAAATCTCGTCGATGATCGTCTGCGCGACGGTACGGCCGTCGATACCCCGAGCGTGTTGCACGCCCGGACCCTCCGGGTTGGACGTGAGAGCCAGAACGAAGACGCCTCCGCCGTGCTCAGCCGCCATGTCGAACATCGGCGCGAGCGAACCGAGGCCCAGGAACGGGCTCGCGGTGATCGCGTCGACATACATGGGTCTCGATGGGTTCAGATATGCGTCCGCGTATGCGGCGGCGGTCGAGCCGATGTCGCCTCGCTTCACGTCGAGAAGCACAAGGGTTCCGGCCTGCCTAAACTGTCGGATAGTTGACTCAAGAATCGCCACTCCGCGGGACCCGAATCGCTCGAAAAAAGCCGACTGCGGCTTGACGACGGCGACCCTGCCGGCCAGCGCGTCGACCGTCGTCCGGCAGAACGACGCCACCCCGTCCGCGTCGTCGGGCAGGCCCCACGCCTTCAGCAGCGAGCTGTGCGGGTCGATCCCGACACACAGCGGTCCGCGCTCGTCCATCGCCCGCGCCAGGCGCGCACCGAACGGCTCCATGAATTCTCCTCACTCTCGGACGTGACCGTCGCGCCCGCACGGTCGTGCTGCACGACCGCGCCGGCGCCGGGTCACGACGCACAGGCGGCAGCGGCCGCGTACATCGCGTTCGTGATGGCCGACACATCCTCATCGGAGCTGACGAAGGGCGGCATCGTGTAGATCAGGTCGCGGAACGGGCGCAGCCATACGCCGTGCGCCACCGCGGCGGCCGTGGCGGCCGCCATGTCCACGTCGTGGTCGAGCTGCACCACGCCGATGGCGCCGAGCACCCGTACGTCGGCGACGCCGGGCAGCTCACGCACCGGTGCGAGACCGGCACGCAGCCCGGATTCGATCCGGCGGACGTCGCCCCGCCAGTCACCCGACAGCAGCAGCTCGATGCTGGCGTTCGCGACCGCGCAGGCCAGCGGGTTGCCCATGAACGTGGGCCCGTGCGCGAGCACCGGCACCGCGCCCTGCGAGATGCCCCGGGCCACCTCGGCCGTGCACAGCGCCGCGGCGAGTGTCAGATATCCGCCCGTCAACGCCTTGCCCACGCACATCACATCGGGCGTCACCCCGGCGTGGTCGGCGGCGAACAGTTCACCGGTGCGCCCGAAGCCGGTGGCGATCTCGTCGAACACCAGCAGCACGTCGAACTCGTCGCACAGCTCCCGCAGCGCGCGCAGGTAACGCGGGTCGTGGAAGCGCATGCCGCCCGCCCCCTGCACCACCGGCTCGACGATGACCGCGGCCAGTTCGTGCGCGTGCGCCGCGAGCGCGTCCTTGAGCACCGTCACATAGGACTCGTCGTACTCGACCGGGGGAACGTCCACGAACACCTGTCGGGGCAGCACGTCGCCCCAGAGGGAGTGCATGCCGCCGTCGGGATCGCACACGCTCATCGGCTGCCACGTGTCGCCGTGGTAGCCGCCCCGCCAGGTCGCCAGCCGCCGCTTGGCCGGGCGGCCGCGCGACACCTGGTACTGCAGGCACATCTTGACCGCGACCTCGACACTCACCGAACCGGAGTCGGCCAGGAACACGTGCTCCAGCCCGTCCGGGGTGATGTCGACCAGGGTCTTGGCCAGCCGCACCGCGGGCTCGTGGGTGAGCCCGCCGAACATGACATGACTCATCCGCGTGAGCTGCGCGCTCACCGCGGCGTCGAGCACCGGGTGCCGGTAGCCGTGGATCGCCGCCCACCAGCTCGACATCCCGTCGACCAGCTCGCGCCCGTCGGCCAGCCGCAGCCTGACGCCCTGCGCGCTCTCCACGACCAGCGGCTCGGCGCGGCCAGGCATCGGCCCGTACGGGTGCCACACATGCGCCCGATCCAGCCGTACCAACTCGTCCTGTGTGAAAGGAAGGGCACCTTCACCACGGTTTCCGTTGTGGAAGGCGCCCTTCTCAACCTCGTCGGTCACCGGGTGGCCTCGGGGGCCCGGGTGGCCGCGGCGCGGATCAGGGCGGGGCCGTGGTAGATGAATCCGGTGTAGAGCTGGACCAGGCTCGCGCCCGCGTCGAACATCCGGGCCGCGTCGTCGGCGGTCATCAGGCCGCCGACACCGATGACCGGAAGGCGGCCGTTCGTCTCGCCGTGCACGAACGACACGACCTTGTGCGCCCGCTCGGTCAGCGGTGCGCCGGACAGGCCGCCCGCCTGTGCCGCCGTGGCCTGGTCGGCCGGGGCGACGCCGTCACGGCTGAGCGTGGTGTTCGTCGCGATCAGACCGGCCACCCCCCGGGCCAGGCACACTTCGAGCAGTTCGGCGACGGCGTGGTCGGTCAGGTCGGGCGCGATCTTCACCAGGACGGGTTTGGCCGACCCCGTGCCCCCGGGCGTGCCCGCGGGCTCGGTCAGGGCCGCCAGGATCGCGTCCAGCTGGTCGCGGTCCTGGAGGCTGCGCAGCCCCGGAGTGTTGGGCGAGGAGACGTTGACGGCGAAGTAGTCGCCGTAGGACTTCAGCGCGTCGTAGGACGCCCGGTAGTCCGCCACCGCCTCCTCCAGCGGGGTCACCTTGGACTTGCCCAGCGAGATGCCCAGCGGCACGCCCAGCGGGCCCAGCTCGGCCAGCCGTCGCGCCAGGGCGTGCGCGCCCTCGTTGTTGAAGCCCATCCGGTTGATGATCGCCCGGCTGTCCGGCAGCCGGAACAGCCGCGGCCGGTCGTTGCCCGGCTG
This sequence comes from Catellatospora vulcania, assembly GCF_009720385.1. Classification (GTDB taxonomy): domain Bacteria; phylum Actinomycetota; class Actinomycetes; order Mycobacteriales; family Micromonosporaceae; genus Catellatospora; species Catellatospora vulcania. The sequence goes on from NZ_ML769305.1 coordinate 45,532, forward strand.
CGCCAGCGCCGTCACGGTGCCGACCTCGACGAACCCGAACCCGAGCGCGGGCCACGCCTTCAGCGCGACCCCGTTCTTGTCCATGCCCGCCGCCAGCCCGACCGCGTTCGGGAACCGCACCCCGAACACGTCGACCGGCCGGTCCACCGCGTAGCGGCGCTTGAGCAGGCTCAGCACCGCCGGCTGCCGGGAGATCCCGGCCAGCCGGCGCAGCGTCCACTCGTGCGCGTGCTCGGCGTCGCCGCCCCCGATCCGGAACAACCGGGGGCGGACCACCTTCTCGAACAGGGTCACGCCGACAGCTCCGGGCGGATCACGGCGTGCAGGTGCTGCAGCGGGCGGACGGTCATGTCGCCGCGGATGAGGGCTTCGATGCCCATCACGGCCGCGGCGGCGCCGGGGACCGTGGTGCAGCAGGGGATGTCGGCGGCCACGGCGGCGGAGCGGATCTCGTAGCCGTCGGAGCGGGCCTTCGCGCCGGAGCCCTGCGGGGTGTTGATGACCATCTTCACCTCGCCGGAGGCGATCAGGCTGACGGCGTCGCGTTCGGCGTCCTCGCTGTGCTTGCCGACGACCTCGCAGACGATGCCGTGGCGGCGCAGCACCTCACCGGTGCCGACGGTGGCGACGATCTCGAAGCCGAGGTCGGCCAGGCGCTTGATCGGGAAGATCATGCCCCGCTTGTCGCGGTTGGCGACCGAGACGAAGATCTTGCCGCTGGTCGGCAGCGTGCCGTACGCCGCGGCCTGGGACTTGGCGAAGGAGTGGCCGAACGCCATGTCGATGCCCATGACCTCGCCGGTGGACTTCATCTCCGGCGACAGCAGGGTGTCGACGCCCTTGCCCGCGGGGGTGCGGAACCGCTTGAACGGCAGCACCGCCTCCTTGACGGCGACCGGGGAGTTCTCCGGCAGCAGGCCCCCGTCGCCGGTGGCCAGCAGCATGCCCTCGGCGCGCAGCTCGGCGATGGTCGCGCCGAGCATGATCCGGGCGGCGGCCTTGGCCAGCGGGACCGCGGTCGCCTTGGAGACGAACGGCACGGTACGCGAGGCGCGCGGGTTGGCCTCCAGCACGTAGAGCATGTCGTCCTTGAGCGCGTACTGCACGTTGAGCAGTCCCTGCACGCCGACGCCGCGGGCGATCGCCTCGGTGTACTCGCGCACCACGTCCAGGTGCCGCCCGCCGAGGGTGATCGGCGGCAGCGCGCACGCCGAGTCGCCGGAGTGGATGCCGGCCTCCTCGATGTGCTCCATCACGCCGCCGATGTAGACCACGCCGTCGGCGTCGCAGAGCGCGTCCACGTCGATCTCGATCGCGTCGTCGAGGAACCGGTCCACCAGCACCGGGTGCTCCGGCGAGATGTCGGTGGCGCGGGTGATGTAGTCGCGCAGCGTGGCGTCGTCGTACACGATCTCCATGCCGCGCCCGCCGAGCACGTACGACGGCCGCACCAGCACCGGGTAGCCGACCTCGTCCGCGATGCGCTTGGCGTCCTCGTACGAGATGGCGGTGCCGTGCGCCGGAGCACGCAGCCCCGCCTCGGCCAGCACCCGGCCGAACGCGCCCCGCTCCTCGGCGAGGTGGATCGACTCGGGGCTGGTGCCCACGATCGGCACGCCGGCGTTCTTGAGCCGCTGCGCCAGGCCCAGCGGGGTCTGCCCGCCGAGCTGCACGATGACGCCGATGACGCCGGGGCCGCCCGCGGCCACGCCGGAGCTGTGCTCGGCGTGCACGACCTCGATCACGTCCTCGAAGGTCAGCGGCTCGAAGTAGAGGCGGTCGGCGGTGTCGTAGTCGGTGGAGACGGTCTCCGGGTTGCAGTTGACCATGACGGTCTCGTACCGGCCCTTGAGCGCCATGACCGCGTGCACGCACGAGTAGTCGAACTCGATGCCCTGCCCGATGCGGTTCGGGCCGGAGCCCAGGATCAGCACCTTGGGCCGGGCGCTCGGGGCGACCTCGGTCTCCTCGTCGTAGGACGAGTAGTGGTACGGCGTGGCGGCGGCGAACTCGGCCGCACAGGTGTCGACGGTCTTGTAGACCGGCCGCACGCCCAGGCGGTGGCGCAGGATGCGCACGCCGTCCTCGCCCGCGAACTCGGGCCGCAGCGCGGCGAGCTGCCGGTCGGACAGGCCGGCCCGCTTGGCCTTGCGCAGCAGCGGCAGGTCGACCACGGGCGCGTCGAGGATCTGCGCGCGCAGCTCGACCAGGCCCAGGATCTGGTCCACGAACCACGGGTCGATGCCGCCGGAGGCCGCGGTGACCTGGGCGACGGTCGCGCCGTGGCGCAGCGCCTCCTCGACGGCGTAGAGCCGGCCGTCATGCGGGATGCGCAGCGCCTCCAGGGCCTCCTCGGCGGAGCCGAAGCGGTCGGGCGTGGTCCAGAAGCCGGCGGCCTTGGTCTCCATCGAGCGCATCGCCTTGTTCAGCGCCTCGGGGAAGTTGCGGCCCAGGCTCATCGCCTCCCCCACCGACTTCATGGTCGTGGTCAGCTCCGGGTCCGCGCCGGGGAACTTCTCGAACGCGAACCGGGGGATCTTCACCACGACGTAGTCGAGCGTCGGCTCGAACGCGGCCGGCGTCTTCAGGGTGATGTCGTTGGGGATCTCGTCGAGGGTGTACCCGATGGCCAGCTTCGCCGCGATCTTCGCGATCGGGAAGCCGGTGGCCTTGGACGCCAGCGCGGACGAGCGCGACACCCGCGGGTTCATCTCGATGACCACGATGCGTCCGTCGGCCGGGTTGATCGCGAACTGGATGTTGCAGCCGCCGGTGTCGACGCCGACCTCACGCAGCACCGCGATGCCGAGGTCGCGCATCTCCTGGTACTCGCGGTCGGTCAGGGTCATCGCGGGGGCCACGGTCACCGAGTCGCCGGTGTGCACGCCCATCGGGTCGATGTTCTCGATCGAGCAGATGACCACGACGTTGTCGTGCTTGTCGCGCATCAACTCGAGCTCGTACTCCTTCCAGCCGAGCACGCTCTCCTCGATGAGCACCTCGGTCACCGGGGAGGCGGCCAGGCCGGTGCCCGCGATGAGGTCGAGCTGCTCCGGGGTGTGCGCCATGCCCGAACCGAGGCCGCCCATGGTGAACGACGGCCGGATGACGACCGGCAGGCCCAGCTCGGCGACGGTGTCGCGGACCTCGTCCATCGAGTGGCAGACCCGGCTTCGCGGCACCAGGTCACCGGTCAGCCCGAGCCGGGCCCCGGCCTTGGCCACGACGCCCTTGAACAGCTGCCGGTCCTCGCCGCGGCGGATCGCCTCGATGTCGGCGCCGATCAGCTCCACGCCGTACTTCTCCAGCACCCCGGACTCGTACAGGGCGACCGCGGTGTTCAGCGCGGTCTGCCCGCCCAGGGTGGGCAGCAGCGCGTCGGGGCGCTCGGCCGCGATGACCTTCTCCACGAACTCGGGCGTGATCGGCTCGATGTAGGTGGCGTCGGCGAACTCGGGGTCGGTCATGATGGTCGCCGGGTTCGAGTTGACCAGGCTGACCCGCAGGCCCTCGCTGCGCAGCACCTGGCAGGCCTGGGTGCCGGAGTAGTCGAACTCGCAGGCCTGGCCGATGACGATCGGCCCGGAGCCGATCACCATCACGTGCTTGAGATCAGTCCGCTTCGGCATCTCACTTGCCTCCGTTGATGAGTCGCGCGCGGACCTGGCCGGGTCGTTCGACCAGTTCGACGAAGCGGTCGAACAGGTAGTCGGCGTCGTGCGGCCCCGCTGCCGCCTCCGGGTGGTACTGCACGGTGAAGGCGGGCACGTCCAGCGCGCGCAGGCCCTCCACCACGTTGTCGTTGAGGCACACGTGCGACACCTCGACCCGGCCGAACTCCGTGTCGGCCACGCCGTCGAGCGGCGCGTCGACGGCGAAGCCGTGGTTGTGCGAGGTGACCTCGACCTTGCCGGTGGCGCGGTCCATCACCGGCTGGTTGATGCCGCGGTGGCCGTAACCCAGCTTGTACGTGCCGAAGCCGAGCGCGCGGCCCAGGATCTGGCTGCCGAAGCAGATGCCGAACAGCGGCAGGCTCCGCTTCATGACCTCCTGCGCCAGCGTCACCGCGTGGTCGGCGGTGGCCGGGTCGCCGGGGCCGGGCGAGAAGAACACCGCGTCCGCGCCCACCGACAGCAGGTCGCCGAGGGTCGAGTTCGCGGGCAGCACGTGCGTGGTCACCCCGCGGGCGGCCAGCCGCCGCGGCACGTTGCGCTTGATGCCCAGGTCCAGTGCCGCGACGGTGAAGCGGTGCTCGCCTACGGCGTCGACGGTGTACATCTCCGGCGTGGAGACCTGCAGGGACAGGTCCGCCCCGGTCATCTCCGGCTGCTCCAGCACCCGGGCCAGCAGCGCCTGCGGGTCGGTCTCCACGCTGGACACACCAACCCGCATCGCGCCGCGCTCGCGCAGGTGGCGGGTCAGCGCGCGGGTGTCGACGCCGCTGATGCCGACCACGCCGGAGCGCTCCAGCCGGGTGCCGAGGTCCTCGGTCGAGCGCCAGTTCGACGGCACCCGCGCCGGGTCCCGCACCACGTAGCCCGCGACCCAGATGCGGTCGGACTCGTCGTCCTCGTCGTTGACGCCGGTGTTGCCGATGTGCGGCGCGGTCTGCACCACGACCTGGCGGTGGTACGACGGGTCGGTGAGGGTCTCCTGGTAGCCGGTCATGCCGGTGGTGAAGACCGCCTCGCCGAAGGTCTCGCCGACCGCCCCGTAGGCCTCACCCCGGAAGGTGCGGCCGTCCTCCAGGACCAAGATTGCTTCGGTCACTTCTGAACCTTTCCGTCGAGCACCGTCGGCACGCCCCGCAGGAAGGTGGCGACGATCCGGCCGGGCACGGTCATCCCGGCGTACGGCGTGTTGTGGCTGAGACTGGCCAGCCCGGTCGGGTCGACGCTCCACCGCACCGTGGGGTCGACCAGGGTCAGGTTCGCGGGCGCGCCCGCGGTCAGCGCGTTGCCGTGCCCGTCCAGGCCCGCGATGCGGGCGGGGGCGTAGGACATGCGCTCGGCGATGAGCGGCCAGTCCTCACCGAGCACGTCGAGGACGATGGGCAGCGCGGTCTCCAGGCCGAGCATGCCGGGGCGGGCGTACGCCCACTCGCACTCCTTGTCCTCCGCGGCGTGCGGGGCGTGGTCGGTGGCCACGATGTCGATCGTGCCGTCGCGCAGGCCCTCCCGCAGCGCCTCGACGTCGGCGTCGGTGCGCAGCGGCGGGTTCACCTTGTAGACGGGATCGTAGGACTCCGCCTTGTCGTGCGTGAGCAGCAGGTGGTGCGGGGTGACCTCGGCGGTGACGCGTACGCCGCGGGCCTTGGCCATCCGGATGATGTCGACGCTGCCCGCGGTGGACACGTGGCAGACGTGCAGGCGCGCGCCGACGTGCCCGGCCAGCAGCACGTCCCGCGCGATGATCGACTCCTCGGCGACCGCGGGCCAGCCGGTCAGCCCGAGCCGGGCCGAGACGTCGCCCTCGTGCATCTGCGCGCCCTGGGTGAGCCGGGGCTCCTCGGCGTGCTGGGCGATGACGCCGTCGAACGCCTTGACGTACTCCAGCGCCCGGCGCATCAGCCGCGGGTCGGCCACGCAGAAGCCGTCGTCGGAGAAGACCCGCACCCGCGCCGCCGAGTCGGCCATCGCGCCCAGCTCGGCCAGGCGCTCGCCGGCCAGCCCGACGGTGACCGCGCCGATCGGCTGCACGTCGACCAGTCCGGCCTCCTGACCCAGCCGGTACACCTGCTCGACCACGCCGGCCGTGTCGGCGACCGGCGAGGTGTTGGCCATCGCGCAGACGGCGGTGTAGCCGCCCAGCGCCGCGGCACGGGAGCCGGTGTACACCGTCTCGGCGTCCTCGCGGCCCGGCTCGCGCAGGTGGGTGTGCAGGTCCACCAGGCCGGGCAGGGCCACCAGGCCGGTGCCGTCGACGACCTCGGCTCCGTCGGCGGCCAGGCCCGGGCCGATCTCGGCGATGACACCGTCACGCAGCAGCAGGTCGGTGGGCTCGCCGCCCAGCACGCGGGCGTTGCGGATCAGGATGGTCACAGGCGTCCTCCGGACGGTCATCGGGCTCCTCCGAGGAGGAGGTAGAGGCAGGCCATCCGCACGGAGACGCCGTTGGTGACCTGCTCGACGATGGTGGAGCGGGGCGAGTCGGCCACCTCGGGCGTGATCTCCATGCCGCGGTTCATCGGGCCGGGGTGCATGACGATCGCGTGCGCGGGCATCCGGCGCAGCCGTGCGCCGTCGAGGCCGTAGCGGCGGGAGTACTCCCGGGCCGAGGGGAAGTAGGAGTCGGTCATCCGCTCCCTCTGCACCCGCAGCATCATCACCACGTCGGCCTGCGGCAGCACCGCGTCGAGGTCGTAGGCGACCTGGACCGAGGCGTTGAGGTCGGTGGGCACCAGGGTCGGCGGCCCGACCAGGGTCACCTTCGCGCCGAGGGTGTTGAGCAGCAGCACGTTGGAGCGGGCCACCCGGCTGTGCAGCACGTCGCCGACGATGGCCACGTGCAGGCCGTCGAGCCGGCCCATCCGCGAGCGCATCGTGTACGCGTCCAGCAGCGCCTGCGTCGGGTGCTCGTGGGTGCCGTCACCGGCGTTGAGCACGCTGCCGGTGACCCAGTTGGCCAGGCGGTGCGGCGCGCCGGAGGCGGGGTGCCGGATGACGACCGCGTCGGCGCCCATGGCCTGCAGCGTCCAGGCGGTGTCCTTGAGGCTCTCGCCCTTCTCCACGCTGGAGCCCTTGGCCGAGAAGTTGATCACGTCGGCGCTCAGCCGCTTGGCGGCCGCCTCGAACGAGATCCGGGTGCGGGTGGAGTCCTCGTAGAAGAGGTTCACCACGGTGCGGCCGCGCAGGGTGGGCAGCTTCTTGATCTCGCGGCCGGAGACGCTGGCCATCTCGGTGGCGATGTCCAGGATCTCTGTCGCGGTGGCCGCGTCCAGGTCGGCCGTCGACAGCAGGTGCTTCATCGGGTTCCGCCCTTCGAACCGGTGGCGAGGACCACCTCGTCGTTCCCGTCGATCTCCACCAGTTTCACTTTGACCTGCTCGGACAGGGCGGTGGGGATGTTCTTGCCGACATAGTCGGCGCGGATCGGCAGCTGCCGGTGGCCCCGGTCGACGAGCACGGCCAGCTGCACGGCCGCGGGGCGGCCGAGGTCGGACAGGGCGTCGAGGGCGGCCCGGATGGTGCGGCCGGAGAAGAGCACGTCGTCGACGAGGATGACCTTGCGGCCGTCGATGCCGCCCACGGGCTCCTCGGTGCGCCCGACCGCGCGTACGGAGCTGCTGCGCAGGTCGTCGCGGTAGAGCGTGATGTCGAGGATGCCGACGGGCACCTGCACGCCTTCGAAGGCGTGGATGCGCTCGGCCAGCCGGCGGGCGATCGGGACCCCGCGGGTGGCGATGCCCATCAGCACCACGTCCGCGGCCCCGGAGGTCTTCTCGAGGATCTGGTGCGCGATGCGGTCCAGCACGCGGGAGACGTCCGCGGCGGAGATCACGATCTTCGTGGGAGCCGGCCCGGCCGGCTGCTGGTGGTTCGACTCGTCTGTCATTGGGCGCGCCAAGGCAGACCTCCTTCCCCGCCTCACTGGACGGGTCGTTAAAGGATGTCAATGTCCATGGTCGGCGGGGTGAGCCGACGACCATCTGATCAGTAAACTTAGCAGTGTGACGGCGGCCTATACGCGCGGGGGTGAGTCAATCCGCAGGTCATACCGTTGACACTGGCGGATCAGTTCAGTTGATCAAGCTGGTCGGATGAGGTTGTCTCAACTTGTGGTCAACGAGCACTTGACCACGTGTCTTCCGCGCCGTACCGTCACGCTGCGTAGCGATCGTCGGGGAACCCGCCCCGGCATATAGCTGGGAGTGTCGGAATGCCGTCTGATTACGCCAAGTCCCTCGGTGCGCGACTGCGCTCCATCCGCCAGCAGCAGGGCCTGTCCCTGCAGGGCGTGGAGGAGAAGTCGAACGGGCGTTGGAAGGCTGTCGTCGTCGGCTCGTACGAGCGCGGCGACCGTGCTGTCACGGTGTCCCGGCTGGCCGAGCTGGCCGACTTCTACCGCGTGCCCGTCGGCGAGCTCCTGCCCGACGGCCCGGCCCCGCGCCAGGAGGCAACTAGCAAGATCGTCCTGGACCTGGAGCGCCTCTACGACGGCGCCAAGGAAGATCTTGCCTCGGTCGCCCGCTACGCGCGCGCCATCCAGCAGCAGCGCGGCGACTACAACGGCCGGGTGCTCTCCATCCGTGCCGTGGACCTGCAGGCGCTGGCCGTGTTCTACGACTGCACCCCCACCGAACTGATCGAGCGGCTGGCCGACCACGGCGTGCTCGTCGCCGACCCGCGCGCGTTCTTCGCGAGCTGACACTCTCCCGCACCGACGAAAGCGGCCTTTCACCCCGGCAAGGGTGAAAGGCCGCTTTCGCGTCGGATGTGCTCAGTGGCGCGGCGCGTAGTCCGCGATACGGCCGAGCAGGCCGTTGAGGAAGCGCGGCGAATCGTCGGTGGAGAGCTCCTTGGCCAGTTCGACGGCCTCGGTGATGGCCACCGGGTCGTCGATCTCGGGCACGTAGAGCAGCTCGTACACCGCGATGCGGGCGAGGTTGCGGTCGACCACCGGCATCCGGTCGATCGTCCAGCCCTCGGCGAAGGTGGCGATCGTCTCGTCGATGTTGTCCAGGTGCTCGTTGACGCCCTCGGCCAGCGACACCGCGTACGGCAGGTGCTCCGGGCGCGGCGCCTCCATGCGCTCCAGGTATGCCGCCAGCACGGTGCGCACCGGCAGGTCGCGCAGATCCGCCTCGTAGAGCACGTCGAGCGCCCGCTTGCGTGCCTTGCGGCGCGCGGACGACTGCGACTTCGGCGCCTCAGCCACGAGCAGTCCCCCGGACGGGCGACAGGCCCATCAGGACCGGCCCAGGTAACGGCCGTCGCGGGTGTCGACCTTGATCTTCTCGCCGTTGGTGATGAACAGCGGCACCTGCACGGTCGCGCCGGTCTCGATGGTGGCCGGCTTGGTGCCGCCGGTGGAGCGGTCGCCCTGCAGGCCCGGCTCGGTGTAGGTGATCTTGACCATCACGCTGGTCGGCAGCTCGACGTACAGCGGCACACCCTCGTGGGTGGCGACGACCACCTCGGCCTCGGGCAGCAGGTAGTTCACGTTGTCGCCGACGGTCACGCCGCTGACGTGGATCTGGTCGTAGGTGTCCAGGTCCATGAAGACGAAGTCGTCGCCGTCGGCGTACAGGTACTGCATGGTGCGCTTGTCGACGTTCGCGGTCTCGACCTTGGTGCCCGCGTTGAACGTCTTGTCGACGACCTTGCCCGTGAGCACGTGCTTGAGGGTCGTGCGCACGAAGGCCGGACCCTTGCCGGGCTTCACGTGCTGGAACTCGACGACGGCCCAGAGCTCCTTGTCGAGGTTGAGCACCATGCCGTTCTTGAGGTCGTTCGTGCTAGCCACAGCCAGGCTCCCGTACATGATCAGATACTTGACAAAGAACAGACCTGACTACTTTACCGGCCCGTGATCTCAGGCCGGGCGCGCGGGTGGCCGGGGACACCCTGTGACGATCACCCGTCGCGGCCGCCGGTCCGCGACGGTCGCGGCGAGGCGTCCCGAGCGGCCGCGCTAGCCGGGCGAGCACCGCGGTTGCTAGCCTCGCCGCCGTGCGGGTACTGGTGGTAGAGGATGACCCTGAGGTGCGTGGGGTGGTCGTGACCGCCCTGCGCTCGGTCGGGTTCGCCGTCGACCAGGCGGCCGACTGGAGCCAGGCCGACGTGAGCATGAGCGTCAACGACTACGACTGCCTGGTGCTGGACCGCATCCTGCCCGAGGGCGACTCCGCCGGCCAGCTGCGCCGCCGCCGCGAGGCCGGCCTCGGCGTGCCAGCCCTCATGCTAACCGCCCTCGACGACGTCACCGACCGCGTAGCCGGCTTCGAGGCCGGCGCCGACGACTACGTCGTCAAACCCTTCGTCGCAGCCGAACTGGTGCTCCGCGTACGCGCCCTCTGCCGCCGCCGCGGCACCATGCTCCCCCCGGTGATGCGCGCCGGCGACGTCGAGGTCGACACCGCCCGCCGCGAAGTCCGCCGCGACGGCGTCCTGCTCACCCTCACCCCCAAGGAGTTCTCCGTCCTGGAGATGCTCCTGGTCCGCCGCCCCGCCGTGGTCACCCGCGCCGACCTCTTCGAACACTGCTGGGACGAGCAGGCCGACCCCACCTCGAACGTCGTGGACGTCGTCGTAGGCCAACTCCGCCGCAAACTAGGCGACCCACCCATCATCACGACCATCCGCGGCACCGGCTACCGCGTCGACCTGGCCGGCCGCTGATGCCCCCGACGATCTTGCGCGGCCGGTGGGTGCGACACACTCATACCGGGCAGAAGGGCAACAGTTCGCGCAAGATCGTCGCGATCTTGGGTGGCGGGGCGGGGCGGGGCGGGGGTGTGGGGTGAGGCGGGAGACGCGGCAGTTGCAGACTGCCGAGCGGCTGGCGGGGTTGCGGATGCGGTTGACGGCGCTGCTGCTGGCGCTCAACATCATCGGGCTGGCGGGGATGGGGGCGGTGGCGCTGGTCGTGGATGAGCGGCAGCGGGCGGAGGCGGTCACGGCCGATCTGCACCGCACCGCGGGCACGGCGGTGGCGCTGCTGTACTACGACTCCGGTGCGCTGCTGCTGGACAAGCTCTACGACAACGCGATCGCGCAGGGGTCCACCGCGGTCTACGTGTACGAGGCCGACCGGACCGATGTCACCCTGGTCTTCGCGCACCCGGCCCGGCTGGCCGTCATCGCCCCGCCCACGCTGCTCGGGCCGGCACGGCAGGTGCGCGCCGTGGGCGGCGAGCTGAGCGAGGCGGTCCGTGACGAGCGGCAGGAGGTCGTGCACCTGCTGGCGGTGCCGTTCCGGCATGCCGAGACGGGGGCGATCGCAGGCACCGTCGTGGCGGTCGCCGACCCGGGTCCGGGACAGGCCGCGCACCGGCGGCTGGCGCTCGCGCTGGTCGTCGGCGGCACCGCGTTCACGGTGATGACCTGCGTCGGGGGTTACCTGCTGGCCCGCCGCGGCACCCAGCCCATCGCCGACGCGCTCACCCAGCAGGAGCGGTTCGTGGCCGACGCGGCGCACGAGCTGCGCACCCCGCTGACGGTGATCCGGGCGGTGTCGGAGGCGGCGCTGGACTCACCCGCCCGGCAACCGGACGCGCTGCGCCGGGTCATCGCGGCCACCGACCGGCTCACCGACGCGGTCGCCGCGCTGCTCACCCGGGCGCGCCTGGTCGCCGGGCTGCGCCACCTGGAGCGCCAGCGGTTCCGGCTCGACCAGCTCGCCGAGGAGGTGCTGGCCGACACGGTGCAGCCGCCGCACACCGCGACGGCGTACACCCGGCCCGCGGTCGCCCTCGGCGACCCCACCCTGGTCCGCATCGCCCTGCGCAACCTGATCCACAACGCGGTGCAGCACGGCCGCGACGGCGACGCCCCCGCCACCATCACGCTGACCGTCGAACCGGGCACGGTCGTCATCCGCGACGCCGGCCCCGGCCCCGGCGCGGACCTGCCCGACGGCACCGGCGAGCGCTTCCGCCCCGGCTCCCCCAACGGCACCGGCCTGGGCCTGGCCATCGCCCGCTGGGTGGCCGACCTCCACGACGGCTCCCTCACCCTGCGCCCCGCCGAAGGCGGCGGCACCGAAGCCACCCTCACCCTCCCCACCCCCTGACCCCCGCCGCCACCCTCAAGATCACGACGATCTTGCGCGAACGGTTGCCCTTTTGTTCGGTTCGCGCGTGTCGTACCCACCGGGCACGCAAGATCGTCGCGATCTTGGCTAGGCGGGGGTGGGGCCGGCGCGGGTGCCGATGGGGGTTACGGCGTACCAGTGGCCGTCCTGGCCGTGGCCGTTGGCGTCGCCGGGCATGCGGTCGCCGGTGTAGCCGTAGAGGGGCCAGCCGGCGAGGGTCAGTTGCCGGGTGCCGTCGGGGCGGGTGAGGGTGCCGATGAGCTGGCGGTCGATGCCTTCGACGCGGATCGGGTCGGCGGCGGGGACCGGCAGCCACTGCTGCGCGCAGGAGGCGGTGCAGGCCGAGCGGGGCGGGCGGTTGCCGTCGAGTTCGCTGCGGTAGAGGACGTAGCCCTGGGCGTCGATCACTATCCAGCCGAGGGTGTCCGAGCTGATGCCGAACAGGGCGGCCTGCAGGTCGGAGGGGCGGCCCGGGGCGGGGGGCAGGGCGGGCTGGACGGCCGCCTGGCCGCTGCTGCAGCCACCCAGTAGGGTCGCGACCAGCACAAACACGGCCGCGACCCGCTGTCGGGCAGCCGGCCACGCCGTTTCCACCGGGTTACTCATGCAATCCTCACGCTCATCCGGGCAGGATAGGCGCACCCTACGTCGAGGAGGTCGGCTGTTGCGAGGGCCGTTCGCACGGGTCACCATGGCGCTGGCGCTGCTCGCGCTCGTCGCGCCGGTGTCCGGCTGCGACGCGGCAGCGGGCACAGCGGCCCCGCCGGCCCGGCCGTGCGGCCTGAAGATCGCCGTCATCGGCCCGCTCAGCGGGGCCTCGGCGGATCTGGGCACCAACATCCGCTCCGGTGCCGCGCTGGCGGTCGAGCAGTACAACGGCCGGCACCCCGACTGTCCCGTCACGCTGCAGGACTTCGACTCGCAGAGCGACCCGAAGCAGGCCACCGCGCTGGCACAGCAGATCGTGGCCGACCCGAAGATCATGGGAGTGGTCGGGCCGGCCTTCTCCGGGGAGTCCGCGGCCGCGCTGCCGCTGTTCGACCAGGGCCTCGTCACGATCGTCAGCCCCTCGGCGACCCGCACCAACCTCAGCCAGCGCGGCTGGTCGACGTTCCATCGGCTGCTCGGCAACGACGCGGCGCAGGGTCCGGCGGCCGCCCGCTACATCGACACGGTGCTGCGCGCCCGCAAGGCGTTCGTCATCGACGACACCGGGGCGTACGGCCGCGGCCTGGCCGACGAGGTGGCCGCGACGCTGTCCGGCAAGGTGGTGCAGCGGGCCGCGGTGCCGCCCCGCCAGGTCGACTTCTCCTCGGTGGTCAGCCAGATCCGCTCCGCCGGGGCCGACGTCGTCTTCTACGGCGGCTACTACTCCAGCGGCGGGGCCCTGCTCAAGGCGATGCGCAACGGAGGGCTGACCGCCACCTTCGTGGGCGGCGACGGGGTCAAGGACCCCGGCTTCGTCCGCGCCGCGGGGGTGCGCGCCGCCGAGGGCGCCGTCATCACCTGCGCCTGCCTGCCGCCGGAACGGGCGTCCCGGGACTTTCCCGCGCACTATCGCGCCGGGTTCGGCAAGGACGCCGGGACCTACAGCGCCGAGGGGTACGACGCCGCATCGATCTTCCTGGCCGGCTTCGAGGCCGACCGCACCACCCGCCACGACATGGAGGCCTTCGTCGACACGTACGCCCACGACGGCGTCACGGGCCGGCTGCAGTTCACCCCGCAGGGTGAGCTCGTGGACTCCGCGATCGTCGTGTGGGCCTACCGGGTCGCCGACGGCACCGTCGTCGCCGACCGCGAGATCCCCCGCACCTGACCTGCCTGAGAGGAGACCGTCCCATGTCAGCGACCCTGCTCACGGACCTCCCCCTGCTCGCCGCCGAGACCGCCCACGGCACGGGCGGGCCGGGCACGCCCACCCTGTCCGCCGACGCGTCCCGGGCCGAGATGGCCCCGCTGGACCGCGCCCTGTCACAGGCCCCACTGGGGGCGTTCCCGCTGCTGGAAGCGGCTTTCGGCTGGCAGGAGCTGCGGCCGTCCGGCTGGCACCGGCCCGCGGCCGCGACCGCGATCGCGCAGACCTCCTCCCCCGCCGCGGCCGCCCGGCTGGCCAGCCTGCTGTCGACGCTGACCTGGGCGAACGTCGTCCGCACCGAGCGGGACGGGTTGCGGGTCGAGGTGGCGGCGGGGGCGTACAACCGGATCACCCGGGCGCTCACCGGCGCCTGGCGCAGCCGTACCCAACTGCTGGCCGCCTCGCCGGCGGCGCCGGATTCGCGCCAGGCGGCGCTGGGCCTGTGGCGGATGGCGATGCTCACCGGCGGCGTCGACGCCCACGCCGGCCAGCTCACCGTGCGCGCCGGCTCCCCCGCCGCCGCACAGGCACTGGTGGCCGCGGCCGCCCGCCTCGGCATGCCCGCCACCGTCGACCGCCCCCGCGAGGGCGGCCACCCGGTCCGCGTGACCGGCCGCGCCCAGGTCTACCAGCTCCTCACCGAAGCCACCGGCCAGCGCTGACCATCAAGATCACGACGATCTTGCGCGAACCGTTGCCCTTATGGCCGTTTCACCCGTGTCGTACCCACAGCCCACGCAAGATCGTCACCCCGAGGGTGGGGCCGGCACTGACCGGGCGGGTCAGTCGGTGAGGCGGTGGAAGAGGTGTTCCAGGGCCAGGCGGTAGCCGTCTACGCCCAGGCCGGCGATGACGCCGGTGGCGACGGCGGAGACGACGGAGTGGTGGCGGAATTCCTCGCGGGTGTGGATGTTGGAGATGTGGACCTCGATGAGGGGGGCGTTGAGCATGGCGCAGGCGTCACGGACGGCGTAGGAGTAGTGGCTCCAGGCGCCGGGGTTGAGGACCACCGCGGCCTGTTCGTCGGCGGCCTGGTGGAGCCAGCCGACCAGCTCGCCCTCGTGGTCGGTCTGCCGGCACTCGACGTCCAGGCCGAGCAGGGCGCCGGTCTTCTCGCACAGCTCCACCAGGGACGCGTACGTGGTGACGCCGTACACGTCGACCTGGCGGGTGCCGAGCCGGCCCAGGTTGACCCCGTTGAGCACGTACACCTTCATGGCGGTCTCCTTCAGGAGGCGATGGCCCGGTATGCCTCGGCCAGCAGGGACTCGTCGTCGACGGGCACGGTGACCGGCTGGGCGATGCCGTTGAGCAGCACGAAACGCAGCGCCTTGCCGCGGGCCTTCTTGTCGACCGACATGGTGGCGCGCAGCTCGTCCCAGGCGTCGGCGGGATAGGACACGGGCAGGTCCAGCGAGCGCAGGATGGCGGCGTGGCGGGCCGCGGCGGCCTCGTCGAGGCGGCCGGTGAGCACGCCCAGGCGGGCGGCGTACACCAGGCCGACGCTGACGGCGTGCCCGTGCGACCAGCGGTAGTGCTCCCGCCGCTCGATGGCGTGACCGAGCGTGTGGCCGTAGTTGAGGATCTCGCGCAGCCCGGACTCGCGCAGGTCCTCGCCGACCACCCGCGCCTTCACCGCGATCTTGCGTTCGATCAGCTCGCGCAGCACCGGCCCGGCCGGGTCGACGGCCGCCTTCGGGTCGTGCTCGATCAGGTCGAGGATCACCGGGTCGGCGATGAAGCCGCCCTTGACCACCTCGGCCATCCCGGCCAGCAGCTGCGCGGTCGGCAGGGTGGCCAGCGCCTCGGTGGCGCAGAGCACCCCGGCCGGCGGGTAGAACGCGCCGACCAGGTTCTTGCCCGCGGCGGTGTTCACCCCGGTCTTGCCGCCGACGGCCGCGTCGACCATGCCGTTGATGCTGGTGGACACGGGCACCCAGCGCACGCCGCGCAGCCAGCTGGCCGCGACGAAGCCGGCCAGGTCGGTGACCGCGCCGCCGCCGACGCCGACCACGACGTCGTTGCGGGTGAACGAGGCCTTGCCCAGCTCGTCCCAGCAGTGCTCGGCGACGCCGATGGTCTTGCCCGCCTCGGCGTCGGGCACCTCGATCATCACGGGCTGGATCCCGGCGTCGACCAGGTGGGCTGCGGCCTGCTCGGCGTACGCCCGCACCGGCGGCGCGTACAGCACCGCGGCCCGGTCCGCGCCCTTGACCAGGCCGGGCAGCTCGGCCAATACGCCGGGGCCGACCAGCACGTCGTACGGCTGGTCGCCGCCCACGGCGATCCGGGTCAGCTCCGACATGTCAGCCCTTCAGCAGCTCGACGAGCTCGGCGGTGATCTCCTCCGGGGTGCGCCCGTCGGTGACCACGGTGTGCACGGCGACCTGCTGGTACAGCGGCCGCCGCTGGTCGAGCAGGAAACGCAGGGTGGCCCGCGGGTTGAGGTTCAGCAGCGGCCGCCCCTGGCCCAGCCCGACCCGCGACACCGCGTCGGACAGGTCCACGCTCAGGTGGACCACGGTGTGCCCGGCCAGCAGGGCCCGGTTGTCCTCGGCGAGCACAGCCCCGCCGCCCAGCGCCAGCACGCCGTCGTGCTCGGCCAGCGCCGCCGCGACCGCGGCCGTCTCCATCGCCCGGAAGGTCTGCTCGCCCTCGTCGATGAAGATCTCCGAGATGGGCTTGCCGGCGGTGGCCTCCACATCGGCGTCGGTGTCGCGGAACGACACGCCAAACGCCTGCGCCAGCAGCTGCCCGACGGTGGACTTGCCCGCCCCCGGCGCGCCGACCAGGACGCACAACGGCTTGCTCACGATCTTCTCCCCTGTGCTCATCGCCCGCGCCGGTCTCAGCGGATCAGCAGGTTGTCCAGGTAGCCGGCGAGGTTGCGGCGGATCTCGACGACCGAGTCGCCGCCGAACTTCTCCGTCGCCGCCTCGGCCAGCACCAGCGCCATCATCGCCTCGGCGACGACCGCCGCGGCGGGCACCGCGCACACGTCGGAGCGCTGGTTGATGGCGGTGGCGACCTCGCCGGTGACCACGTCCACGGTGGACAGGGCGCGGTTGAGCGACGAGATCGGCTTCATCGCGGCGCGCACCCGCAGCGGCTCACCGGAGGTCATGCCGCCCTCCAGGCCGCCGGCCCGGTCGGTGATCCGCTTCACGCCGTCGGGCGTCGGCACGATCTCGTCGTGCGCCACCGAGCCGCGCGAGCGGGCCTGGGTGAACGCGTCGCCGATCTCCACACCCTTGATGGCCTGGATGGACATGAGGGCGGTGGCGATGCGGGCGTCGAGCTTGCGGTCCCACTGGGTGTGCGTGCCCAGGCCCGGCGGGACGCCGTAGACCAGCACCTCGACGATGCCGCCGAGGGTGTCCGCGTCGCGCTTGGCCGCGTCGACCTCGGCGACCATGCGCTCGCTGGCCTGCGGGTCCAGGCAGCGCAGCGGGTCGGCGTCGATGCGCTCGGTGTCGCCGGGCACCGGCACCAGGCCGGACTTGGCGACCACGGAGCCGAGCTCGACGACGTGGGACAGCACGTCCATGCCCAGCGCCTGCTTGATCAGGGCCTTGGCCACGGTGCCGACGGCGACGCGGGCCGCGGTCTCCCGGGCGCTGGCGCGCTCCAGGATCGGCCGGGCGTCGTCGTGGCCGTACTTCTGCATGCCGGCCAGGTCGGCGTGGCCGGGCCGGGGGCGGGTCAGCGGGGCGTTGCGGGCCTGCGCGGCCAGCAGGTCCGGGTCGACCGGGTCGGCGGACATGACGGTCTGCCACTTGGGCCACTCGGAGTTGCCGACCTGGATCGCGACCGGGCTGCCCAGGGTGCGGCCGTGGCGCACCCCGCCGAGGATGGTGACCACATCCTGCTCGAAGGCCATACGCGCGCCGCGGCCGTAGCCGAGCCGGCGGCGGGCCAGCTCGCGGCCGATCTCGTCACTGGTGATCTCGATTCCGGCGGGCACTCCGTCGAGCACGGCGACCAGCGCCTGCCCGTGCGATTCCCCTGCGGTCAGCCAACGCAACACGATCACCAGTCTGTCACGGCGCACCGGCCGGACGCCCGGCACGCCCCGCCGGTGTCACCAGACGGGACGCAGCTCACGTGAGCTGCGCAGCGGCTGTTCCACCAGGCGGACACGGTCATTTCAGCTTGATCGTGACGGGCTCGCTGCGGTCGCTGCCGACCCGGGCCACGATCTCGTAGGCCCCCACCGCCGGCGACGGCCCGGCCGGCACCCGGCGGCCCTTCTTCACGCAGGTGCTGCTGGTCTTGCCGTTCCAGGTCACGGTGTAGGTGCGCGACTGGCCCGGCCCGAAGCGGACCACCTGGTTGCCGTGCAGCGGGCCGCAGTCGTCGGACGACCAGACCTTCTCGCCGTCGCGCAGCAGCTGCAGCTCCTGCAGATCGGCGCCGACGTCGCGGGTGCAGGAACGCTTGGACGTGTTCTGCACCTTGAGGGTGATGTTGAGCGGGCTCTTGCGGTCCACGGTCTTCTTCGCGGGCGCGGCGGTGACCTTCAGCTCGTCGTCGGTGCACAGCTTCTTGTCCACGCCGGTGGTCTTG
This sequence comes from Catellatospora vulcania, assembly GCF_009720385.1. Taxonomy (GTDB): domain Bacteria; phylum Actinomycetota; class Actinomycetes; order Mycobacteriales; family Micromonosporaceae; genus Catellatospora; species Catellatospora vulcania. The sequence goes on from NZ_ML769305.1 coordinate 63,710, forward strand.
GGCGCGGCCCCGGCCTGCTCGGCGTAACGCACCCGGTAGATCTTCGACTTGGCGGCGTACGGGCCGTCCTTGACGTCGTCGGGGTAGAGCGCGCTGAAGTACAGCCCGTCGGAGCCCGCGGCCAGGCCGGCGACGGTGGACTTGCCGTTGCCGTTGTACTCGATCAGGGTCTTGGGCCCGGTGGCCTTGCCCTTGTCGTCGAAGGCGAACATCACGATGCGCTTGCCGCGCACCTGCGGGCCGGAGGCGTAGGTGGGGCCGCTCTCGGAGATGTAGGCGTTGCCGTACACCTCCTTCGGGAAGCCCGCGCCCTGGCCGCCCTCCTCCTGCACGAAGGTGATGCCGACCGGGGCGTGCGCGACGGTCCAGTTGTAGAGCGCCTTGTTCTTCATCGCGCTGTCGCCGACGTACCAGCCGAAGTCGGTGCCCCGGGTGACGCGGGCGAACCGGTCCATGGAGGGGCCGTTCTCCACCGAGTAGTGCTGCCCGTCGGCGGCCCGCCAGGCGCCGCCGAACGGGTTGCGGAAGCCCAGGGCGAAGATGTAGTCCTTGGCCTTGATCCCGTCCTTCTTGTCGTAGAACGGGTTGTCCTCGGGTGCGCTGCCGTCCAGGTTGACCCGCAGCACCTTGCCCCTGAACGAGTTCTTGTCCTTGGCCGTCTTGGGCTCGAACGCGTCGGCGACGTGCACGTACAGCTTGCCGTCCGGGCCGATGGTGAGGTTGGAGATCTGGTGCGAGGCCACCATGTCCTCGCCCTTCATGTCCAGGATGGTCTTCACCGAGGTGGCGCTCATGCCGTCGGCCGCGCTGGTCAGCCGGACCACCTTCGGGTAGAGCTTGCTGCCCGCCTTGTAGACCATCGACGCGAACAGGTCGCCGGACTGCGGCTCGACGGTGATGCCGCCCAGGCCCAGCTCGCCGTCGCCGGGGAACTTGTCCGTCGGGTCGAAGTTCAGCAGGTTCTTGGCGTACGTCGCGACGCTGAAGTCGCCGCGCACCACCTTGATCTGGCCGTACAGCTCGTTGACGTAGAAGCGCGGGGCGTCCGGGGCGGTGGGGTGGGCGGCCGCCATGGCGATGCCGACCGGCAGCGCGAACCCGGACGCGACCTCCTCCACCACGTAGCCGTCCTGCAACGCCCGCCACTGCGGTGCGCCGGGCAGCGGCTCCAGCTGCACGTCCGTCGTGAAGGAGCGGATCGAGTACGGGCTCCACTGGGTGTCCGGGTCCGCCGAGGACGAGCGGAAGCGGGCGCGCACCTCGAAGGTGCGGCCGGGCGGCAGCTCCGCCTTACCCGCCAGCGAGCCGGTGAACCTGCCGTTGCCCAGGTGGGTGTGCAGGCGGGAGGCGCCGTGCACGCACTGCGCGGTCCACACCTGTTCCACCGGGTCGGGGGCGGCCGACCAGATCTCCCAGTCGCTGCACGCGTGCTCGTCGTGCACGTCGGCGTCGGCGAAGGGCTGCGCCTCCATGTGCACGTCCGCGCCGTTGAGCAGCTGCCCGTCCGAGGACGGCTCGCTGATCTCCGGGGCGAGCGGCGGGATCGACGTCATCGCGGCCGGGCTCGCCGGGCTCACGAACGACAGCAGCCCCGCGACCGCGATCACCACGATGGCGAGCGCCACCTCACCGACCATGGCGACCTTGCGCGCGCTCATTCCCGACTCCCGGCTGCTCGACTACGGACAACCGCGCCAGAGTAACCAGGAAAATCGGATATTAAGGAGCAAACACGCTGATAACGCTAGAATGCGCACGGCCACCGTGGCGCTTCGCGGTCCGGTGGCCGTGCGCACCGGATCAGGACCGGTGCAGCGCGCGGGCCAGCACGCCCAGGTCCGGGTTGTCGGTGAAGAAGCCGTCCACACCCGCGGCCAGGTACGCCGCCAGCTCGTCGAGGATCCGGCCGTACTCGGTGAGCACCGCCCCGTTGCGCAGGTTCACCGGCAGGAACTGGTTCTCCGCGCGGAAGGTGTACGGGTGCACCTTGAGGCCCGCGCGGTGCGCGTCGGCGATCAGCGAAGTCGGCTCGGCCAGCGAGCCGTCGGCCGCCCGCGGGATGACCAGGCCCTTCTCCGGCCCGATCCCGTCGATCACCTCGGCCAGGCCGGACAGGCCCGCCGGGCTCAGGTACTCGGCGTACGAGCGCGGGTCGTTGAACGGGTTGCCCGCCCCGGCCAGGAACACCAGCGGCGCCTTGACCCGGTGCGCCGAGCGCAGCTCGCGCAGGTTCGCCGCCTCGAAGGACTGCACGAACACCGGCGCGTCCCGGCGGTCCAGGCCGAACCGGCGCAGCGTCGCCACCAGCGGTCGCTCCAGCGGCAGGCCGATGTTCTGGAAGTACGTCGGGTGCTTGGTCTCCGGGTAGACGCCGATCTCGCGGCGCAGCTCCTTGGACAGCCGCTCGCGCAGCTGCAGCACCTCGGTGAGGGTGGGGATCTCGAACAGGCCGTTGTAGATCGTGCTGCGCTGGCGCACCGCGGGCAGCCGCTCCACGGCCCGCAGCGTCTTCAGCTCGGCCAGGGTGAAGTCCTCGGTGAACCAGCCGGTCACGGTCACGCCGTCGATCGTCTTGGCGACCCGGCGGCCCGCGAACTCCGGCCGGGCTGCGACGTCGGTGGTGCCCGAGATCTCGTTCTCGTGCCGGGCGACCAGCACGCCGTCGGAGGTGCTGACCAGGTCGGGCTCGATGAAGTCGGCACCCATCCGGGCGGCCAGCTCGTAGGAGGCGAGGGTGTGCTCGGGCCGGTAGCCGCTGGCGCCCCGGTGCCCGACCACCAGCGGCCGGCCGTGGTCATGATCACGCACCGGTCCATTGTCATGGCCGTCACCGGACGCCCACGCAGGCACGCCGATCAGGGCGGGGGTGGCCACCGCGGCGCTGAGCGCCCCGGCGATGAAAAGGTCACGTCGGTCCATCGTCTACTCCTCCATGCACGGTTACGTCAGGAGGAGTCCAGCCGTCGCGGGCAGCCGGTGATCGACGGTGCGGTGACATCCGGGCGAATTCACCGCGATGTCACCGCACCGATGCCACTCAGTCGCAGGAGTTGCGGGCCAGCACCTTGTTGCGCACGGCGATGTCGTTGTCCTCGCAGAATTGCGCGTACGTCGACGAGAACGCCGAGTTGCGCTGCTTGTCGACGGCGACGAAGAAGTACCAGTCGGCCTTCGTCGGCTTCGCCGCGCCCGCCAGCGCCGCCCGCCCCGGATTGTTGATCGGCGTGGGCAGGAACAGCACGTTGTGGTTGTACGGGTTCTTCTTGTCGTTCTGCTCGGCGCTGGTCATGTCCTTGGAGTCCTTGCGCGGCAGACCCTTCGACAACCGCCAGTAGTTGACCGTCACGTCGAACTCCAGGCAGGTGCAGACACCCGACCTGGGCTCGAAGATCCGGTTGTAGGCGACCCGGGCCACCTTCGGCAGGTCCGCCGTGGTGCCCGACTCCGCCTGGGCGAGCGAGGCGATGATCAGCATCTCGTACGGGGCGACCTTCAGCCCGCCGCGCACCGAGTCGGCGAACTTCAGCTCGGCGGCCACGTCCAGGAACCGGCGCACCATCAGCTTCAGCGCGCCCTGCGCGGTGACGTCCGGCGGGAACTCGTAGGTGTCCGGGAACAGGAAGCCCTCGATCGACCTGGTGACCTTCCGGCCGTCGCGGTCGAACCACGACTCGGGAACGCCCAGCTTCACCGGGTCCCTGCCCGCGGCCTTGAACTCCGCTTCCGGAATGCCCAACTTCTCGGCCAGCAGCCGGTAGATCTCGAACGAGGTCAGCCCTTCGGCGACGAGCACACCCTTGACGACACGCCGAGCCGGATCGAGCAGCATCACGATGGCGTCGGCCGCGCTCAGCCGCACCCGCAGCCGGTAGTGCCCCGGCTGGATCGTCGCGGCCTTCGGGTTGTCCTCCCAAGCGTCGAGGAACGCCTGCTCACTGGCGATCACGTCGTTGGCCTTGAGGACCTTGGCCATCTGCACGCCGGTCGCGTTCTCCGGGATCTGCAGCATCACCTCGGCCGAGTCCTGCGCGGAGGTGTAGTCGGGCGTGCCCAGCCAGCCTTTGACCTTGTCGTAGCCGAGATACACCGCGGCTCCGGCACCGCCGAGCAGGAAGACGGTCAGCATCACGGCCACCACCGTGCGGTTGCGACGACGCCTGCGGCGGTTGCGCCGGCCCCGCCCGTCCGCCGGGCGGCGCGGCCGGTGCGGCTCGGGCTCGTCGCCGAACGCGAGAAAGAACTCTTCCGTCACCGGTCTGCCTCCCCAGGGTCGCACCGACCCGGTCAGGCTAACCGCGACGAGCGTCCCGCAGTGCCCCGCGCATCGCCTCGACCGGTGCGGCAACCCCTGTGAACTGCTCGAACTGGCCGAGAGCCTGATTCAGCAGGAGATCCAATCCGGACACGACGGGGCATCCGGCCCGCTGCGCCGAGGCGGCCAGCGGGGTGGGCCACGGATCGTAGAGCGCGTCGAACAGCACCGTCTTGGCCCGCCACGGCACCTGGAGGTGATCAGCGACGCCCTTGGGCACGGTCGAGATCACCACGTCCGCGGCGGCGCACTGCTCGGCGTCGGGCCAGCCCGCCCCGGTCAGCGGCACGCCGAGCGCGTCGGCCACCGGGCGCAGCTCGTCGATCGCCTCGGGACGGCGGGCGTACACGATGACGGATTCGGCCCCCAGCTGTGCCGCCGCCGCCACCGCGGCGCGGGCGGTGCCGCCCGCGCCGAGCACGGCCACCCGCGACGCCGTGCTGATGCCGGCCTCGCCGAACGCCGCGACCATCCCGGGCACGTCGGTGTTGTCCGCCCGCCAGCTGCCGTCCGGCTGGTGGACCAGGGTGTTCGCGGCCCCGACCGCGGCGGCTACCGGGCTGACCGCCGTCGCGACGGTCAGCCCCACCTCCTTGAGCGGCATGGTCAGCGACAGCCCCGCCCAGTCGGCCCCCAGGCCCGCCACGAAGGCGGGCAGGTCGGCCTCGGCGCACTCGATCGCGGTGTACGACCAGCCGGTCAGTCCCGCCGCCGCGTATCCCGCGTTGTGCAGGACGGGCGACAGCGAGTGGCTGACCGGCTTGCCGAGGACCGCAGCGAGCATCAGCAGGAGCTCCGCTCCAGCGCACCGTTCTGCACGGCCTTGGTGTTGTCCTTGCAGAACTGGGTGTGGGTCGAGGAGAAGGCCGAGTGGCCTTGCTTGTCGATGGCCACGAAGTAGATCCAGTCGCCCTTGGGCGGGTTGGCCGCACCCTCCAGCGCCTTCTGGCCCGGGTTGTTGATCGGGGTGGGCGGCAGACCCTTGGCGTTGCGGTTGTACGGGTTCTTCGAGTCGGTCAGCTCGGCCTGGGTCAGCTCGCTGGAGTGCACGGCCTTCTTCCCGGCCATCTCCCGCGAGTAGTTGACCGTCACGTCGAACTGCAGGCAGTGGCAGGTGCCGATCTCGGCGACCGCCTTGTCGCTGAAGACCCGGTTGTAGGACACCCGGGCGACCTTGCCGAGGTCGTCGGCGTTGCCCGCCTCAGCCTGCGCCAGCGACGCCACGATCAGCGCCTGGTAGGGCGAGATGTTCAGCTTCGCGGCCGCGTCGGCGTAGCCCATGTCCCCGGTCACCTTCATGAACCGCTCGACCATCATCGACAGGGCCGACTTGGCGGTCACGTTCTTCGGGAACTCGTAGGTGTCCGGGAACAGGAAGCCCTCGATCGAGCGGCTCTCCTTCTTGCCGTCCTCCCGCTTGAACCACCACTCCGGCACGCCCAGCCCGATCGGGTCCTTCGCCGCGGCCTTGAACTCGGCCTCGGGGATCTTCAGCTTCTCCGACAGCAGCTTGTAGATCTTGAAAGTCGTGAGGCCCTCGGCAATGAGAAGGCCGTTGACCAGGCGGTTCTTGGTGTCCAGCAGCATCGTGATCGCGTCGGCGGCGCTGATCTGCACCCGCAGCTTGTACAAGCCGGGCTGGATCTTCTCGGCGTCGGAGTTCTTCTCCCACGCCTCGATGAACGCCTGCTCGCTCTTGATCACGTCCTTGGCCTTGAGCGCCTTGGCCATGTCCACGCCGCGGGAGCCCTGCTTGATCTCGACCTCGACCTCGGCGGAGCTGGCCGCACTGGTGTAGTCGGGGGTGACCAGGAAACTCTTGATCTTGTCGTAGCCCAGGTACGCACCGCCGGCCAGGCCGCCCAGCAGGAACAGGGTGAGGAAGAGCGCGAGGAAGGAGCGGCCGCGGCCGCGCTTCTTCTTTTTCTTCTTCTTCTTGTTGTTCCGGCCACGGTTGTTGTCCATACCGTGCCGACGGCGCTGTTGGCCGCGTTCGGGGTGCTCCTCGAACGACAGGAAAAGCTCGTCAGTCATCGGTGCCCTCTCGCGTACGGGTCGCCATCGGCGGCTACGTTACACGTGAAGGGTTTTGCACACCCCCGGACGGACGGCGGGTTTTCGGCCGCCGCCCAGGATCTAACGGGCGCATGCGGACAAGACAGGCGGCTCAACAAGAACTCTGCGTGAGCACCTTGTTTTTCACGGCCGTCTCATTGTCCTGGCAGAACTCCTCGAACGTCTCCGAGAACGCCGAGTGGCCCGCCTTGTCGGTCGCCACGAAGTAGTACCAATCGCCCTTCGGCGGAGACATGGCGCCCTCCAGCGCGGCCTTGCCCGGGTTGTTGATCGGGGTGGGGATCATCCCCTCCGCATTGCGGCCGTACGGGTTCTTCGGGTCGGTCAGCTCGTCGTGGGTGAGCCCGCTGGACGGTTTGGGGTCCTTGCCGGCCAGCTCCCGCGAGTAGTTCACGGTCACGTCGAACTGGAAGCAGGCACAGGTCAAGTCGGGGATCCGCTTGTAGACCCGGTTGTAGGCGACCCGGGCCACCTTGCCGAAATCGTCGGCGTTGCCCGCCTCGGCCTGGGCGAGCGAGGCCACGATCAGCGCCTCGTACGGCGCGATCCCGCCGAGCTCGGCCGGCACGGTGTCGGCGAAGTTCATACTGCCGGTGACGGTGAGGAACCGGTTGACCATGACCCGCAGCATGCTCTCCGCGGTGGCGTTGGGCGCGAACTCGTAGGTGTCCGGGAACAGGAAGCCCTCGATCGACCGCGGGACCTTCTTGTCGTCGGTGCGGTTGAACCACCAGTCCGGCACGCCCAGCGCGATGGGGTCCTTCGCGGCATCCTTGAAGTCGTCCTCAGGGATGCCCGTCTTGGACGCCAGCAGCTTGAACACCCGGAACGAGCTGAGCCCCTCCGGGATGGTGATCCCGTTCACGATGCGGTTCTTCAGGTCCAGCAGGCGCAGCACGGCGTCGGCGGCGCTCATGTGGGTGCGCATCTTGTAGAAGCCCGGCTGGATGCGCAGGGCGTCCGGGTTGCGCTCGCCCGCCTCGACGAAGGCCTTCTCGCTGGCGATCACACCGGCCGCCTTCAGCGTGCGGGCGATGTCTGCCTGAGTGTCGCCGCTCTTGATTTCGACCTGCACCTCGACGCCGTCGGCGGAGGTGGCCCAGTCGGACGTGCCCAGTGCCCCGCTGATCTTCTGATAGGCCAGGAACGCGCCCAGGCCCAGCCCGCCGAGCAGCGCCAGGGCCAGGGCCATGGCCAGCACCGACCGGATCCAACCGAACCGCCTGCGCTGACGACTCGCCTCGCCCGGCGGCAGTTGCTGCCGGGGATCTTCGTCGTGGTCGTCGTCGAAAGCACGGTCCAGTTCGTCGATCATCCTGCTCGCCTTCGCTGCGCGTCGAGCCAACCCTGCAGGATCTCCACCGCGGCCGCCTGGTCGACGACGGCACGCTGCTTCTTGCCCCGGACACCGCGGTCGGCGAGCCGCCGGGTGGCCGTGACGGTGGACATCCTCTCGTCAGCGAGCACCACCGGCACCGGCGCGATGAGACCGGCCAGGGCGTCGGCGTATGCCCTCACGTGCTTGGCGGCCGGCCCCTCGACCCCGGCGAGGTTGATGGGCAGGCCCACCACCACCTCCACCGTGCCATGGTCGGCCACCAGGCGCGCGATCTCCACCATATCAGCCGAAATGTCAGAATCATCCGGTTTCGCCTGGCGTGCCACCGTGACCAGGGGCGTTGCCAAGATCCCGTCCGGATCGCACACCGCCACCCCGATCCGCACCGTGCCCACGTCGACACCCAGCCGCACCCCACGGGTCCACGTCATGACTTGTCCCTCCACACGAAAAAGACCGGAGCCCCGCCCGGTGCCGCGGATACGGCATTGGCGGAGCTCCGGATGGACTGCTCGGATCAGCGGCTCTGCACCGCGTTCTGGACCGCGCCCAGCAGGTGCGGGGCCTGGTCGGCCGGCACGCCGCCGCCCTGCGCCAGGTCGGCGTTGCCGCCGCCGCGGCCCGACAGCGCGCCCTTGACCAGGTCCTGCGCGGAGATCCCGCGGGACTTGGCCGCCTCGTTGACCGCCACGATCAGCGACGCCTTGCCGTTGGCCCGCGAAGCCACCGCGACGACCGCGGGACGGTCCGCCGGGAAGCGGCCGCGCACCTCCTGCGCCAGCGTGCGCACGTCGTTGACCGCAGCCCCCTCCGGCGCCTCGGTGCCCACGTACGCCACGCCGCCCAGGTCCAGCGCGCCCTCGGCCAGCGCCGCGGCCCCGCCGAGCACCAGCTGCGCGCGCATCTTCTCCAGCTCGCGCTCGGCGTCGCGCAGCTGCGCCACGGTCTGCTCGACCCGGTCGGCGACCTGCTCGCTGGGCACCTTGTACAGCTCGGCCAGGCGCGACACCAGCAGGTGCTCCTTGGCCAGGTGCCGGAAGGCGTCCATGCCGACCAGCGCGTCGACCCGGCGCACGCCGGAGCCGATGGACGCCTCCGACAGGATCTTCACCAGGCCCAGCTGGCCGGAGCGGGCCGCGTGGGTGCCGCCGCACAGCTCCCGGGCGTACTCGCCGACCTCGACGACCCGCACGTACTCGCCGTACTTCTCGCCGAACAGCGCCATCGCGCCCAGCCGCTTGGCCTCGGCCTGCGAGGTGACGAACGCGCGCACCTCAAGGTCGCTCATCAGCACCTCGTTGACCTGCTGCTCGACGTCGTGCAGCACGCTGGTCGGCACAGCCCCGGGCGTGTTGAAGTCGAACCGCAGCCGGCCCGGCGCGTTCAGCGAACCCGCCTGCGTCGCCGACTCGCCGAGGAAGTTGCGCATGGTCTGGTGCACCAGGTGCGTCGCGGTGTGCGCGCGGGAGATGGCCCGGCGGCGCTCCACGTCGATCTGGGCGTAGCCGGCCTCGCCGGAACGGACCTCGCCCTCCAGCACCCGCCCCTTGTGCACGATCAGGCCCGGCAGCGGCTGCTGCACGTCGAGCACCTCGACCTTGCCGCCGCCGACCGTGATGACACCCAGGTCGGGCAGCTGGCCGCCGCCCTCGGCGTAGAACGGCGTGACGTCGAGCACGACCTCGACCAGCTCGCCCTCGCCCGCCGACGTGATCAGGCCGCCGCTGCCGACCAGCGCGCGCACCTTCGACTCACGCGACACCTCGGCGTAGCCGGTGAACTCCACCGCCCCGCCCGCGTCCAGCGCGCCCCGGTACGCCGACAGGTCGGCGTGGCCGGTCTTGCGCGCCTGCGCGTCGGCCTTGGCCCGCTTGCGCTGCTCGGCCATGAGCCGCTTGAACCCGTCGGTGTCCACCGACAGGCCCTGCTCGGCCGCGATCTCCAGGGTCAGGTCGATCGGGAAGCCGTACGTGTCGTGCAGCTGGAACGCCTTGTCACCGGCCAGCGACTTCCCGCCGGCCTTCTTGGTGTCCGCCACCGCGACGTCGAGGATGGTGGTGCCCGCCCGCAGCGTGGTGCGGAACGCCTCCTCCTCGGCGTACGCGTACTGCGAGATGCGGCCGAAGTCGGTCGCGATCTCCGGGTACGACGGTGACATCGAGTCGCGCGCCACCGGCAGCAGCTCCGGCAGGGCCGGGTCCTCGTAGCCGAGCAGGCGCATCGCCCGGATCGCCCGGCGCATGATGCGGCGCAGCACGTAGCCGCGACCCTCGTTGGACGGCGTCACGCCGTCGCCGATCAGCATCAGCGCGGTGCGCACGTGGTCGGCGATGACGCGCAGCCGCACGTCGTCGGGGTGCGACTCGGCCGCCGTGGTGGTGTGGCTGACGTTGTAGCGCTTGCCGGTCAGCTCGCACGCCTTGTCGATCAGCGGGCGCACCTCGTCGATCTCGTAGAGGTTGTCGACGCCCTGCATGATCGAGGCCATCCGCTCCAGGCCCATGCCGGTGTCGATGTTCTGCGCCGGCAGCGCGCCCAGGATCGGGTAGTTCTCCTTGTCGGTGCCGGGGCCCCGCTCGTACTGCATGAAGACGTTGTTCCAGATCTCCATGTAGCGGTCCTCGTCGACCTCCGGACCGCCCTCGCGGCCGTAGGCCGGGCCGCGGTCGACGTAGATCTCCGAGCACGGGCCGCACGGCCCCGGGATGCCCATGGACCAGAAGTTGTCCGCCTTGCCGCGGCGCACGATGCGCTCCGCGGGCAGGCCGACCGCACGCCAGAACCCGATCGACTCGTCGTCGTCGAGATACACCGTCGCCCAGATCTTGCTCTGGTCGATGCCGAACCCGCCGTCGGCGACCGGCTTGGTGATCAGATCCCAGGAGAGGCGGATCGCCTCCTCCTTGAAATAGTCACCGAAGGAGAAATTGCCGTTCATCTGGAAGAACGTGCCGTGCCGGGAGGTCTTGCCGACCTCGTCGATGTCCGGCGTCCGGATGCACTTCTGCACGCTGACCGCACGCCGGAACGGCGGGGTCTGCTGGCCCAGGAAGTAGGGCACGAACTGCACCATGCCGGCATTGACGAACAGCAGGTTCGGATCGTCGATGGCCGGCAGTGGAGCGCTCGGGACCACGGTGTGCCCGTTGGCCTCGAAGTGCGCCAGAAACCGTCGCTTGACTTCCGCGGTCCTCATCGCTGCTGCTCGCCTTCCTGCTGCTGCTTGAACTGATAGAACTTGCTGCCGACCCCGTGGGCCCAGGGCAGGTCGACGGGCTCGATCGAGACGCCGTCCTCGAACGCTGCGAAGAGCTGCTCCTCGCGGTCGGCCATGCCGTCACGGACGTCGTCCATGAAGCTTCGCACCGAGCCCGCGGCATGACCAATGGATTCCTGGGCCGTGCCGGCCAGCCCGGCCGGGGTGAACTTGCGCGCCTGGCGGGTCACCAACCGCACCACCACGACGCCGACGCCGATGCCCACGCCGAGCCAGAGCAACCTGCGGATCATGGCTCAGCCCCGCCGGGTGCGCTTGCGCGCCTTGAGCTCGTCACGCACCGACTTCGCCTCATCGGCTTCTTTACGGGCCGCGGTGGCGCGCCGTACGCCGTACGTGAACGCGGCCGCCTTCACCAGCGGGCTGGCCGCGGTCGCGGTGACGACGCTCACCAGGTTCGACACGTTGGCCGTGGTCGCCGCCAGGTGCTGGGTCATCACGTCGACCTTGGCCAGCTGCACGTTGACCCCGTCCAGCGTGACCTGGGACTGGCCGAGCGCCGTGTTGACGTTGTCGACGGTCAGGTTCACGTTGTCCAGGATCGGGCCCGTGCGCTGGCTGACCTGCCGCAACGTCACCGTGGCGGCGTCGATGGTGTGCCGCAGCCGCAGGATCGGCACGGCAAGCACCAGCACCAGCATCGCGAACGCACCCGCCGCGATCAGCCCCGCGATCTCGCCTCCAGACATGCCACATCCTCCGCACGTCGCACTTTGTCCTGACGTGCAGACCCTACCGCCCGCCGCGGCGGCGCTCGCAGCAGCCGGGCTCAGCTCGCCGACGGTGTCGGGGCAGGACTCTCCGTCCCGGGCTCCTCGCCGGTCTCCTCGTCCCCACCGGCGCCCTGCTCCCCGTTCGGGTCACCGGTGAACCGGATGCGGTCGTCGGCGACCGTGTTCTGCACCTTGATGGTCACCGCGGAGCCCTTGCAGGCGTCCGGGTCGGCGGCCGGCGCGGTGGACGGCTCCGCGGACGGGTCAGCGCTCGGCTGCGCCGCCGACTCCTCGCTCGGGCCGATGGTGGGACGGTTGCGCAGCAGGTCGGTGCACTCCGGTGTGGTGATCGGACGAACCCACAGGTCCAGCGTGAACTCGTCGCGCCGCCAGCACGAGTACTTGCCGTCGGTGCCCTCGTCCAGCACGCAGCTGGGCACGTCCCAGCGGGCCCAGCCAGCGTCGGTGAGCGCCTTGGTGTACGCCTGCGTGGTCTCGTCGATGCCCTTCTCGGACTCCAGCGAGCGCTCGCGGTAGCGGCAGTCGATCAGGCACCACCGGCTGCCGTAGATGTTGTCCTCGGTCTTGCCGGCGGCGACCGCCCACGACGGCACGTCCAGCGCGTCCAGCGTGGTCAGCACGGGGTCACGGGTCGCCGCGCGCAGCACGAAGTAGAACGGCAGCGCCCCGACGATGACCGCCACCAGGGCGATCAGCGTCCACATGCGCAGCCGCTGCTGCTCGCGCAGCTGCTTGCGCACCTCCGACCGGGCGCCGCGGATGACGTCGACGCCCGCGGCCAGCCCGGCCCGGCGGTCGCCGCCCGCCGGCGGCACCACCGCGTTCGGGTCCGGTGGGCGCACCGCGATCGGCTCGGGACGGCCCGGCGGACGTCCACCGGCGGCGGCGCCCGGACCGGCGTTGGGTCCACCCTGCTTCGGGCCCGGTCCGGCGTTGGGTCCGCCAGGCATGGGGCCCGGTCCGGCGTTGGGCCCGCCAGGCATCGGGCCCGCCATCGGGCCGGGACCGGCATGGGGTCCGGACTTCGGCCCGGGACCGGCGTTGGGTCCCGCCTGCGGCGGCATACCGCCGAGCGGAACGGGGCCGCCCTGCGGCGGACCGGCCGGCGGGACGGGCACGCCGCCCCGGTTCGGGCGGGCCGGGGAGACCGGGGCCACCGCCGGGAAGGCAGCGCGCTGCGGCTCCGGCCGCACCGGCGGGCGCACCACCGGCGAACCAGGCATACCGGCGGGGCCGGGCGGCATGCCCGGACGGCCTCGGCCGCCGTCCACGTTCGGCGCGTTCGGGGTACGCGGCATCTCACCGGTGCGGGTGGGGTCCATCTCGCGGCGGCGCACCACCGGCGGCTCCCCGCCGGGTTTACGCAACGGCTGCTCGGGGCGGCCACGGACCGGCGGCGGCTCCACCGGCGCGGGCTCGGGACGGCCCCGGCGCGGCTCCTCCGCCTCCGGCCGGACGGCACGGCGGCCGGTGGGCTCGTCCGCGACGCCGCGGCGGCTGCCGGTGTCGTCCGCGGCGGCCCGTCGACCCGGCGGATCCTCCGCGGCACGGCGGCCGACCGGCTCCTCGGCGGCCCGGCGGCCCGGCGGCTCCTCCGCCGCGCGGCGGCCGACCGGCTCCTCGGCGGCCCGGCGGTGACCGCCGGTGGGCTCGTCCTCGGCCCGGCGGCGGCCGGTCTGCGTGTCCTCGCCGCCGCGACGGCGTCCGGCGGCGGTGTCGTCGTCGGCCCGGCGGCGGCCCGCGGGGTCCTCCTCGGCGCGGCGACGGCCGCTCAGCGTGTCCTCACCGGCGGTGCGGTGCCCACCTGCGGTGTCCTCACCGGCCCGGCGGCGGCCGGACGGCTCGTCGTCGGCACGGCGTCGACCGGCGGGCGGCTCCTCCGGGGTGCGCCGGCGGCCACCCTGGGTGTCCTCACCAGCGCGGCGAGCGCCGCCCGCGGTGTCCTCACCGGGTCGGCGGGCACCTCCTGCGGGGTCCTCAGCCGGGCGGCGGGCGCCCGTGGTGTCCTCGTCGCGACGGCGGCCCGCGGGTGCGTCGCCGCCCCGCGGACGGCGACCGGCGTCCGCGGGCGCACCGGGGGCACGGCCCGCCGGGGCGTCCTCACTCAGCGCGCTCAGCTTGTCCCAGCGGCTGCTGCCGCCGTCGGTGAAGTCGGCGTCCTCGAACTGGTCCTTGGCCTGCTTGGCGCCGCGCAGATCGTCAAGCCAGCCGGTCTCCTCCTGCGGGACCTCCTCGGCCTCGCCGCCGCGGCCCTTCTTCCGGCCACGTCCGTCGGTCGCATCGGCCCTGCTCATCGCTTCTCCTCGCTGCGCTCGCCGGCTCGATGAGCCGCACTGAGCCCCATGGCTCGCTCACTGCGTTCGCTCATCGCTTCTCCTCGCTTCGCTCGCCGGCACGATGAGCCGCACTGAGCCCCATGGCTCGTTCGCTGCGCTCACTCACCGGCTTCTCCTCGCTGCGTACCTGTGTTGCCCGCGCCCCGGACGACGGCGCGCAGCTTCGGCAGGCGTTCGGCGATGTGCCGTTCGCCACCGTGTCCGGTGGGACGGTAGTAGTCCACGCCCACGAGGTCGTCGGGTGGGTACTGCTGACCCACCACACCTCGGGCGTCGTCGTGCGGGTAGCGGTAGCCGATGCCGTGGCCCAGGCCCTTCGAGCCCGCGTAGTGCGCGTCGCGCAGGTGCGGGGGCACCGCGCCCGCCTTGCCGGCGCGCACGTCGGCGATCGCCGCGAAGATGGCCGTGGTGACCGCGTTGGACTTCGGGGCGGTGGCCAGGTGGGCGACCGCCTGGGCCAGGTTCAGCTGCGCCTCGGGCAGGCCGACGTGCTGCACCGCGTACGAGGCGTTCACCGCGGCGGTCAGTGCCGTCGGGTCGGCCAGGCCGACGTCCTCGCTCGCGAAGATGATCAGTCGCCGGGCGATGAAGCGCGGGTCCTCGCCCGCGGTCAGCATCCGCGCCAGGTAGTGCAGCGCCGCATCCACGTCCGAGCCGCGCATGCTCTTGATGAACGCGCTGATCACGTCGTAGTGGGCATCCCCGGCGCGGTCGTAGCGCAGCGCCGCCACGTCGACCGCGCGTTCCGCGGTGGCCACGTCGATCTCGGGCACGCCGTCGCCGTCGTGGATCGCGAGCGCGGAGCCGGCCGCGGCCTCCAGCGCGGTGAGCGCCTTGCGCACGTCGCCGCCCGCCAGCCGGACCAGGTGGTCCTCGGCCTCGCCGGCGATGGTCACCGCGCCGCCCAGGCCGCGCGGGTCGGTCAGGGCACGCCGGACCAGGCCGCGCACCGCCTCGTCGTCCAGCGGCTTGAGGGTCAGCAGCACGCAGCGCGACAGCAGCGGCGAGATGATCGAGAAGTACGGGTTCTCCGTGGTCGCCGCGAGCAGCGTCACCGTGCGGTCCTCGACCGCGGCCAGCAGCGAGTCCTGCTGGGTCTTGGTGAACCGGTGCACCTCGTCGATGAACAGCACGGTCGGCGGGCCGCCTGCCCGGCGTCGGCGGCGCGCGGTGTCGATGACCTCGCGTACCTCCTTGACCCCGGCGGTCAGCGCGGACATCGCGACGAAGTGCCGGTCGTCGGCGTCGGCGACGAGGTGGGCGATCGTGGTCTTGCCGCAGCCGGGCGGCCCCCACAGGATCACCGACATCGGCGCGCCGCCCGCGACCAGGCGGCGCAGCGGCGCTCCCGGAGCCAGCAGATGCTCCTGGCCGACCAGCTCGTCGATGCCCGCCGGGCGCAGCCGGACCGCCAGCGGGGCGTCCGCCGACGGCGCCTCGAAGCCCGGCGAACCGATCCTGCGATCAGTCGGCGAGGGCTCCAGGGAGAAGAGGCCGTCGGTCTGCATCACGCAGACGATACCCGGCACCGCGACGGGCCGCCTCGGCCGATCTTCACCGACCCGACCGGTAAGGTGACGTCGTGGCCCTCACCCCTGACTTCTTCGGACGTGACGACCTGCTCGCGAAGGTGGACGACCACCCCTATGCGCGCCTCACCGCAGGCGGCGACGACGTTCGGGGGTACGTCCTGGCCGGCGCGCTGGCCTGGACCTCGCTCGGCCCGTGGGGCCCGATCGCGGCCTCGCTCGGCGACCCGGCCCCGGTCGTGGCGCTGTTCGCCCGGCTCGCCGCCGACGGCCCGCTGACGGCCGGCACCTGGCTGCACCTGCCCCGGATCACCCGCGCCGCGGCGGCGGTGCTGCCCGCCGACACCCACGACGACTGGGACTACCTGTGGACGGCCGACGCACCCGCGCCGCGCCCGGCCGAGGCCGGCGTGGTCGCCCTGGATCCGGCCGAGCACGACGACGTCGCCGCGGTGCTGGACGACGCGCTGCCGGACAGCACCAGCCGTCCCGATGATCCGCGCATCCGGCAGTGGTACGGCGTCCGTGCCGGTGGCCGGCTGGTGGCCGTCGCGGGCGACCGCAGCCTCAACGGCGTCGGCTTCCTGGCCGGCATCGCCGTCGCCACCACCGCGCAGGGACGCGGCCACGGCGCAGCCCTCACCACCGCCCTGACCCGCCGCCTGGTCGCCGAGTTCGGCATCAGCTCCCTGGGCGTCATGTCCGACAACACCCGCGCGCTGGCCCTCTACCGCCGCCTCGGCTACACCCGCTCGATCCCCCGCACCTCCGTCCGCCTCACCTGACCCGCCACCTCATACGCCCCGCCGCGCGGCGCCCTGCATAGACGTGGGGCGTAATCGGTGTTGCCGCGAACCACAATGGGAAGCCGCTAGGCAGGAGGGG
>NZ_ML769305.1:80207-323919 GCF_009720385.1 Catellatospora vulcania
CCGCGCCCCCACCCCGGCGCCCCCCCACCACCACACCACCCCCCCCCTCCCCCCACGTCTATAAAAAACGGAGCGGCCGCGCGGCCGGCGGT
Source organism: Catellatospora vulcania (assembly GCF_009720385.1). Classification (GTDB taxonomy): domain Bacteria; phylum Actinomycetota; class Actinomycetes; order Mycobacteriales; family Micromonosporaceae; genus Catellatospora; species Catellatospora vulcania. The sequence continues at coordinate 80,300 of NZ_ML769305.1, forward strand.
CACCAGGGCAGGGCGGTCTGCGGCAGCAGGTCGAGCAGGTAGGACCCGGCGAGCACCGAGCCCACGGTCCAGAGCAGGAAGACGAACACCCAGAAGCCGCCGGGCAGCCGCGTGATCCCGGCGAGCTGGTCGGGGTCGGAGCGCATACCGCTGCCCCGCCGCCGGTGCAGCTGCACCTCCACCACCGGCCGCACCCCGCCGACCAGCAGGAACCACACCCCCGTGTACGCGAACAGCGCCTGCCACGGCCCGGTGGCATACCAGGACACGGCGAACACGGCCGCCCCCGTGGCCAGGATCAGCAGCAGCCCGTAGAAGTTGCGGATCATGACCAGGATCGGCACCAGCAGCAGGATCGTCAGCCACAGCAGCAGCCGGATGTGCCCGCGGTCGAGCAGCGCCGCGCCGCCGATGCCGAGCAGCGACGGCGTCGCGTACCCGGCGAGCAGCGTGACGACCATGCCGATCCCGGTCGGCTTGCCCTTCATGATGGTCAGCCCGGAGGTGTCCGAGTGCAGCCGGATCCCCCGCAGCCGCCGCCCGGTCAGCACCGCGGCGGCCGCGTGCCCGCCCTCGTGCGCGATGGTGATGGCGTTGCGCACCACCCGCCAGGAGGTGTTCACGCCGACCAGCGCCAGCGCGATGAGCGCCGCCCCGGCCACGACGCCGAACGGGGGCTGCACCTGCGCGCCGAGGATGTCACCGAGGGGAATCGACATCAGCGCACCCTACCCGCGCCCCACCACCCGCCCGTATCCCCCGCCCGTATCCCCCACGCGCCCATGCCTCCCGCGCGGCGCGCCTGCAGTTTCGGGGAAACTGCACCCCTCACCGACCCAGTAGCCGCAGTTTCCCCGAACCTGCAGCACCGCTCCGCGGCGGCGGCGCCCCGGCGTGGCACGGGACTGTCAGGTGAGGATCTCGGTGACTCCGCGTAGGCGGGTGCGCAGGACCGACCGGGCGAGGGTGGTGTCGAGGCGGACCTCGGCGGGAGAGATGAAGCCGCGTTCGAGGGCGGAGCCGGACGGGACGCGGTCGGCGGGGATGCCGTGCTTGGCCGCGATGCGTACGCCCAGCTCGTGGCGGCTGATCGGTTCGGGACCGGCCACGTTGAGGATGCCGCGGTAGCCGCCCTCGGCGAGCTCCAGCAGGGCCGCGGCGAGGTCGTCGACCGCGACCGGGTGCCGGATGTGGTCGGTGAACAGCACGCCGTCCACCCGTCCGGCAGCCATGTCCAGCGCGAGCTGGTGCTGCTTCGAGTCGTCGTCGCCGATGATCAGCGAGGTGCGCGCGATGGCGGCGTCCGGATGCGTGGCGAGCACCACGGTCTCCGCCGCCGCTTTGGCCGCGCCGTACGCGTAGACCGGCTCGGGCAGGTCGGCCTCGGTGTAGGGCGCGGGGCGGCCCTTGAAGATCGCATCCGAGGACACGTGCACGAGCCGCGCGCCGGTACGCGCCACGGCCGCCGCGACGTAGGCCGCGCCCAGCGCGGTGACCGCCCAGTCCGACTGGACGTAGCTGGTGTGCACCACGGCGTCCGGTCGCAGCTCGTCGAGCAGCAGGTCGACGGCCGCCCGGTCGCGGACGTCGAGCGGCACCAGCCCTTCCACCGAGGTGGAGTGGCTGGTGCCGGTCACGTCGTGCCCCGCCGCGCGGGCGAGGGCGACCACACGGCCACCGGTGTATCCCGAGCCTCCGGTAACCAGGAGCCGCATTATTTCGCGGCGGCCTTGGCCTTGGCGGCGTCCTCGCCCGGGGCCTTCGGCTTGGCGTCCACGCCCGCCTCCAGGCGCTGCTGCGCCGTGATCGGGGTCGGCGCGCCGGTCAGCGGGTCGAAGCCGCCGCCGGACTTCGGGAACGCGATGACGTCGCGGATCGAGTCCACGCCGGCCAGCAGCATGCAGACCCGGTCCCAGCCCAGCGCGATGCCGCCGTGCGGCGGCGGGCCGTACGCGAACGCGTCGAGCAGGAAGCCGAACTTGTCCTTGGCCTCCTCGTCGGTGATGCCGAGCAGGGTGAACACCCGCTTCTGCACGTCGCCGCGGTGGATACGGATCGAGCCGCCGCCGATCTCGTTGCCGTTGCAGACGATGTCGTACGCGTACGCCAGCGCCTGGTCGGGGGCGGTCTCGAAGTTGTCGATCCAGTCCTCGTTCGGCGAGGTGAACGGGTGGTGCACCGCGGTCCACGCGCCCTCGACGACGCCCTCGCCGGCCACCTCGACCGGCTCGAACATCGGCGCGTCGACGACCCAGCAGAACGCCCACGCCGACTCGTCGATCAGGTTCGCCCGCTTGGCGATCTCGATGCGGGCCGCGCCGAGCAGGTCCTGGGCGTGGCGGCGGGTGCCGGCGGCGAAGAACACCGCGTCGCCGGGCTTCGCGCCGACGGCGTCGGCCAGGCCGTTCAGGTGCGCCTCGGACAGGTTCTTGGCGACGGGGCCGCGGGCCTCGCCGGTCTCCGCGTCGAGCACCACGTAGGCCAGGCCGCGGGCGCCGCGCGCCTTGGCCCAGTCCTGCCAGCCGTCGAGCTCCTTGCGGGTCTGCGACGCGCCGCCGGGCATGACCACCGCGCCGACGTACTCCGCCTGGAACACCCGGAACTCGGTGCCCTCGAAGTAGCGGGTCAGCTCGGTCAGCTCGACCTGGTAACGCAGGTCGGGCTTGTCGGAGCCGTAGCGGTTCATCGCGTCGTGGTACGTGATGCGCGGGATCGGCGTCGGGATCTCGTGGCCGGCCAGCTCGCGCCACAGCGAGCCGACGATCTCCTCGCCGAGCTCGATGACGTCGTCCTGGGTGACGAACGACATCTCGATGTCGAGCTGGGTGAACTCCGGCTGCCGGTCGGCGCGGAAGTCCTCGTCGCGGTAGCAGCGCGCGATCTGGTAGTAGCGCTCCATGCCGGCCACCATCAGCAGCTGCTTGAACAGCTGCGGCGACTGCGGCAGCGCGTACCACGCGCCGGGCTGCAGGCGGACCGGGACCAGGAAGTCGCGGGCGCCCTCGGGCGTGGAGCGGGTCAGCGTCGGCGTCTCGATCTCGAGGAAGTCGCGGGCGCCCAGCACCTCGCGGGCGATGGCGTTGGCCCGCGAGCGCAGCCGGATCGCCTTGGCCTGGTTGGCCCGGCGCAGGTCCAGGTAACGGTGGCGCAGGCGCGCCTCCTCGCCGACGGTGACGTGCTCGTCGATCGGGAACGGCAGCGGCGCGGCCTCCGACAGCACGGTCAGGTCGGTGACGGTGACCTCGATCGCGCCGGTCGGCAGCTCGGGGTTCTCGTTGCCCTCGGGCCGCGTGCCCACGGTGCCGGTGACCTTGACGCAGTACTCGTTGCGCAGCGCGTGCGCCTGGGCCTCGTCGCGGAACACGATCTGCACGATGCCGGAGGCGTCGCGCAGATCGATGAAGGTCACTCCGCCGTGATCACGTCGCCGGGCCACCCAGCCGGCGAGGGTGACGCTCTGGCCGGCGTGCTCGGCACGCAGACTGCCAGCGGTGTGGGTACGGATCACGATGCTCTCCTCGGACTGCGGAAACACGCCGCGGAACGCGGTGCGGCGCCAGAGGTCATTCTCGCATGTGCCCGGGTTCGCCCTGCCGCGAGCGCGGCCTACCTGAAATCCGCCTCAAACACTGCCCAAGAAGGGCTTAGCGAGCTTTGTCCCCGGCCCCGCGGATCCGAGGCTCATTCGCATGACGTCCGCGTTGCGTGCCCCCGGCCGGCGTGCCGCCTCTCACGCGGCACGCCGCGGGGGCCGGAACGCTCCGCCCGCCCGGTCAGCCGACGGTGGACACCTCCGAGTACGGCCGGCCCTCCCACCAGATGGCGTCGACGATGATCTGGCCGGAGGCGCGGTGGAACTGCACCACCACCCGCTCCGGATCGGGCTGCGAGGTGGCCACCTGGTAGTCGCCGCGCGGAGTCGCCGACACCAGGTACACCTTCTCGTGGGCCATCCGGATCACCGCGGTGCCGCCCGCGGTCGGGAAGCTGCGCAGGTACGACTGGGAGCCGTCGGACTCGGTGAACACCTGCCAGCCGTCGACGGTCATGGCCGGTGACGGCGGGGCCGGCTTGGCCGCCGGGGACGGCGAGGAACGCGGCGGGGCCGGGGACGCCAGTGTCGCCGGAGCCGACGGGGACGACGACGGCACGGGCGCGAGAGTCACCGTGGGCACCGGGCGCGACGGCGTGACCAGCGGCGCGGGCAGTTGCGGGCCGAGCGCCTCCAGTCGCAGCGGCACCGGCTCGGGCACCGCCGTGGCCAGCACCGGCCCGAGTCCCACCCAGACCACGGCTGCCGACGCGGCCGTCACCGCGGCCCAGCCGCCGACGTACGCCGCAGACCTCGCCGTAAACGGCCACCCCGAACCCATCCCGCTATCTAACAGCTTCCGATACGGTGCCAGCCATGCCCCTCGTACTCGTCGTGGAGGACGACCCCGCCATTCGCGACGCGCTCGGCAACGCCCTGACCGTCGCCGGCTATGCCGTGCAGACGGTCGGCACCGCGCTGCAAGGACTGAAATCGCTGACCAGCGAACGCAGCGAGCGACCCGACCTGGTCATTCTCGACCTCGGACTGCCCGATCTGGACGGAGCCGACGCCCTGCGCATGATGCGTGCCGTCAGTGACGTGCCGGTGATCGTCGCGACCGCCCGCCGCGGCGAGCACGACGCCATCCGGCTGCTCAACTCCGGAGCCGACGACTACATGACCAAACCGTTCTCCGCCGCGCACGTGACCGCCCGGGTGGCCGCGGTGCTGCGCCGGACCCAGCCGCGCGGCGAGTCCTCCGACACCGTGGTCGAGATCGGCCCGCTGCGGATGGACGAGAGCACCCGGGTGGTGACCCTGGACGGCACCCCGCTGACCCTGACCCGCAAGGAGTACGACGTGCTGGCATACCTCGCGGCCCGGGTGGGCCGGGTGGTGACCCGCCGCGAGCTGTTCACCGAGGTGTGGCAGCAGCCCTTCGTCGGAGCCGACCAGACCCTGGACGTGCACCTGTCCTGGCTGCGGCGCAAGCTCGGCGAGACCGCGGCCCAGCCGCGCATGCTGCGCACCATCCGCGGTGTCGGCGTGATGCTGGTGCCGCCGTCGTGAGGGCCACCCTGGCCCGTGGCGCGCTCGCCGTCACGTCGATGGTGGCGCTGGCCTTCCTCGTGCCGCTGGCGCTGGTCACCAAGCAGATCGCGGAGGACCGCGCGCTGCTCGACGCCCGCCAGCAGGCCGCCGCGGTGGTCACCGCGCTGGCCGTGTCCAGCGACCCGGCGGTGCTGAGCCGGGCCATGGCGGCCACCGCAGACGGCCCGCGGCAGCGCCTGGCCGTGCACCTGTCCAGTGGGGTCTCGCTGGGCGCGAGCCGCGCCGAGATGGCCGACATCAAGCTGGCCGCCGACCGCGGCGGCTCGATGACCGCGCCCGTCGAGGACGGCCTCGTTTACCTGCAGCCGGCCGCACTCGACGGCGGCCGCAACGCGGTCGTCGAGGTGTTCGTGCCCGAGGCGGACCTGTCCCGGGGCGTGGCCACCGCCTGGTGGTCCATGGGCGCGCTGGCGGCGCTGCTGGTGGCCGTGTCGGTGGCGCTGGCCGACCGGCTCGGCTGGCGCGTGGTCGGCGCGACCAGGCAACTGGCCCGCGCCTCCCGCGCGGTCGGCTCCGGCGACCTGACCGTACGCGTCGACCCGGCCGGCCCGCCCGACCTGGTCGAGGTCGGCGAGGCCTTCAACGCGATGGCAGACCGGCTCAACGCGGTCATCGACGCCGAACGCGAACGCGCCGCCGACCTCTCCCACCGCCTGCGCACCCCGCTGACCGCGCTGCGCCTGGACACCGACGCGCTGCCACCCGGCCCCGAGAGCGACCGGATGCGCCAGGCCGTCGAAGCCCTCGACGCCGAGATCGATGCCATCATCGCCGGGGCCCGGCGCACCGCCGCCGAACGCGCCGCCGAGGAGACCGACCTCGTGGACGTGGTCGCCGACCGGCTGGCCTTCTGGGCCGTGCTCGCCGAGGACCACGGCCGCCCATGGCAGGTCGTCGGCGCGGACGAGCCGGTCTGGCTGCCGGTGCCCCGCTCCGACGCCATCGGCGCGGTCGACGCCCTGATCGGCAACATCTTCCGGCACACCCCGCACGGCACCGGTTTCCGCGTCAGCGTCACCCCCGACGCCCTGGTGGTCGAGGACGGCGGCCCCGGCATCGCCGACGCCGACGCGGCCCTGCAACGCGGCGTCAGCGGCGGCGGCTCCACCGGCCTGGGCCTCGACATCGTCTGCCAACTAGCCCGCCAAGCTGGCGGCAGCATCGCCGTCGACCGAGGCGACCTGGGCGGCGCCCGCATCACGGTGACCCTGACCTCGCTCGCTCCCCCCGCCCCCGCCCACGCCGCCGCCGTCCGCTTCCGCCGCGGCCAACAAGCCTGACCCACCCGCCCCTCCCGAACCCCGCCCCTCCCAGAACCCGGGGGCCCAGCCCCCGCCGCGCGCTCCGCTCCACGGACCAAGATCGCTGTTTCGTGTCACAAAGTGCAGCCCGACCGCACCTTTCGACACGAAACAGCGATCTTGGTCCGTCGCACCCACCTCCCACCGGAAAGATCGCGACGATCTTGCTCGAACGGTTAGGGATATGCCGGATTCGCCCGTGTCGCACCCGCTGTTCGCGCAAGAACGTCGCGGCAGACCGCGGGTGGGGCGTGCGGAGGGTGAACCGCGACATGGCGCGACGCGACGCGACGCGGCGCGACGCGGCACGACGCGGCACGGCGCGGCACGACGCGGCACGACGCGACGCGGCACGACGCGACGCGGCACGACGCGACGCGGCACGGCGCGGCACGACGCGGCCGCGGTGTCGGTAGTACCGGTGAGGGTTAGTGGCCGGTGAGGGCCTCGGCGGCGGCCTGGCCGCAGACGGCGGCTGCGCCGTACGTGGCCAGGTGCACCGCTCCCACGGGAGCGCCCGCGGCGACGCCCATCTCGACCACGACCGACTCCGGGCGGGCCGCCACGACGGCGCCGATCAGGTGCGCGAGCCACGGGTGGCGGTGCGGGTCGCGGCACACCAGCACCGGGATCCGGCCGTCCGCCCCGGCCAGCACGTCGGCGACGGTCGCCTGCTCGTCGAGGCGCACCACGGTCGTGTCGGGGCGCAGCGCCTGCAGGGGCGCACCCACGCCCCACGGCGTACGCGCCTCGATGGCCAGGTTCATCGCCACGCCGAACTCGACCACGTGCGCGGGCGCGGCCAGCGGCAGCGTGCCCGCGCCGGTGACGCGCAGCGCGCGACGGGCCGCGGCCAGGCCGATCTCGGGCCGGTCGGCGGCGTGCCACCGGGCGGCGGCAGCGGCGCGCGTACCGCGCTCGGCCGCGCTCTCGGCGGCGAACGCGGCGACCCGCGAGGCCGCCTCGGCGAGCCGGCTCTCCGGCAGCTCGCCGCTGACCACGGCGTCGACGATGCTGGTACGCAGCAGCTCGACCACGGCCTCGTCGGCGCTCTCGCCGCCCACGCAGATGGCGTCGGCGCCGCCCGCGATGGCCAGCGCGGCCGCCCCACCCAGCCCGTAGCGCTGCGACACCGAGGCCATCTCGATGCCGTCGGTCACCACCAGGCCCTTGAAGCCCAGCTGCTCGCGCAGCAGGTCGATGAGCACCGAGCGGCTCATGGTCGCCGGGCGCTCCGGGTCCAGCGCGGGCACCAGCAGGTGCGCGGTCATGATGGAGCGGACCCCGGCGTCGATCGCGGCGGTGAACGGCGGCAGCTCGACCAGACCGAGCCGGGCGGCGTCGACCTCGATGATCGGCAGGCCGTGGTGGGAGTCGACGCCGGTGTCGCCGTGGCCGGGGAAGTGCTTGGCGCAGGCGGCCACGCCGGTGGACTGCAGGCCGCGGATCCAGGCGGCGGTGTGCCGGGCCACCAGGTCGGGGTCGCCGCCGAAGGAGCGTACGCCGATGACCGGGTTGGCCGGGTTGTTGTTCACGTCCGCGGCGGGCGCGTAGTCGAGGGTGATCCCGGCGGCGGCGAGCTGCGCGCCGATGTCGGCGGCGACGGCCTCGGTCAGCGCCGGGTCGTCGACCGCGCCCAGGGCGTGGTTGCCGGGACGGCGGCTGCCGTGCTCCACGTCGAGCCGGGTGACGTCGCCGGACTCCTCGTCGACGGCGATGATCACGTCGGGGTTCTCCGCGACCAGCGCCGCGTTAAGCGCCGCGACCTGGTCCAGGTCGACGATGTTGCGGGCGAACAGGACGACGCCGCCCAGCCCGTCGTTGAGGCGGCGGCGCAGCCAGTCCGGTGGGACGGTGCCGACGAAGCCGGGTTGCAGAACCGCGTCGGCCAGCCGGAGCAGACCACGATCGTGCAGGTGGGGCCGCTGTCCCGGCGCTGTCGTGGTGCCCAGCGCCGGGGACGTGCGGTGGTCTGTCGTGGTCATGCGCGTACGGCCCCCGTTTCAGAGTCGAGGACCACACACTATTACTTAAGTTTCCTAATTAAAAGTCCCCTCGACCACCGGGATGAGATCCACCGCCGGAGGTGTCCAGTTTCCGGCCGACGCCTCGACCTGATCGCCCGAACGGATGTCCTTCACGGTGTCCGCGGCGCCCTCGGCGCCGGGGAACCAGACGTACGGGATACCCCGCCGGTCGGCGAACTTGATCTGCTTGCCGAACTTGGCCGCGCTCGGCGAAACCTCCGTCGCGATGCCCCGCGCCCGCAGCTGCGCCGCGATCCGGTCGCACGCCCGGCGGTCCTCCTCGGCCCCCACCGCGACCAGCACCGCGGTCGGCACCGAGCGGCTGGCCGACAGCGCGTTCTCGCCGAACAGCACGCCCAGCAGGCGGCTCACGCCGATGGACAAGCCGACGCCCGGGAACCGGTCGTTGCCCGAGCTGGCCAGGTTGTCGTAGCGGCCGCCGGAGCAGACCGAGCCGTAGCGCTCCAGCCCGGCCAGCGTCGTCTCGTACACGGTGCCGGTGTAGTAGTCCAGCCCGCGCGCGATCTTCAGGTCGGCCCGGCACAGCCCCGGCGAGTGCGCCCCGGCCGCCTCCACGACGGCGGCCAGCTCGGCCAGGCCCTCGTCCAGCAGCGGGTCGGCGACGCCGAGCTTGCGCACGTCGTCGACGAACGAGGCGTTGTCGGCCGAGATCTCCGCCAGCGCCAGCACCAGCTTGGCCTGTGTCTCGGTGACGCCGAGCGGAGCCAGCTCCGCGGTCACCCCGGCCGGGCCGATCTTGTCGAGCTTGTCCACCACCCGCATCACCGCCTCCGGGTCCACCAGGTCCAGGCCCTGGTAGAAGCCCTGCAGCACCTTGCGGTTGTTGACCAGCACGGTCGGCTTGGGGATCGGCAGCCCGGCGAGCGCGTCGCCGATCACCAGCGGCAGCTCCGCCTCGTAGTGGGCCGGCAGCGTGTCCCGGTCGACGATGTCGATGTCGGCCTGCACGAACTCGCGGTAGCGGCCCACCTGCGGCCGCTCGCCCCGCCACGCCTTCTGGATCTGGTACCGGCGGAACGGGAAGTGCAGCTTGCCGGCGTTCTCCAGCACGAAGCGGGCGAACGGCACGGTCAGGTCGAAGTGCAGGCCGAGACTCGCGTCGGAGGTGTCCCTGCTGTCGGCCTGCAACCGGCCCAGCACGTACACCTCCTTGGAGGTCTCGCCCTTGCGCAGCAGCTGGTCGAGCGGCTCGACGGCGCGCGTCTCCAGTGACGCGAAGCCGTACAGCTCGAAGGTGCGGCGGATGTGGTCGAGGAAGCGCTGCTCGATGATGCGCTGCGCGGGCAGCCACTCCGGGAAGCCGGACAGCGGCGTGGGCTTGCTCATGAAAACGTCACTCCAAGGGAAAAGTCTGAGTCAGAAACCCCGGCGGGGCGCGTCGCCGACGCTCAGCAGGTCGCGCAGGAACGGGTTGCGCGCGCGCTCGCGGCCGATGGTCGTCGACGGCCCGTGGCCGGGGAGCACCACGGTCTCGTCGGCCAGGGTCAGCACCTTGTCGCGCAGGCTCTCGGTCATGCGCGCCATGCTGCCGCCCGGCAGGTCGGTGCGTCCGATGCTGTCGCGGAAGAGCACGTCGCCCGTGAAGCAGAGCGGCTCGCCCTCCTGCCCGGGCATCCGGAACATCACCGACCCGCCGGTATGGCCCGGCGCATGGTCCACGGTGATCTCCAGCCCGGCGAGGCTCAGCACGGCTCCGTCGGTCAGCTCGGCGACGTCGTCGGGCTCGGCGTAGGGCAGCCGCCCGCCGAACATGGCGCTCAGGTCGACCGAGAGCGCCTTGGCCGGGTCGGCCAGCAGCTCGCGGTCGGCCGGGTGGATCCAGGCGGTGATGCCCCTGGCCCCGCAGACCGGCGTGACGGAGAAGGTGTGGTCCAGGTGCCCGTGGGTCAGCACGACGGCGGCCGGCTGCAGCCGGTGCTCGGCGAGCACGGCGTCCAGGTGGTCCATGACCCCGATGCCCGGGTCGATCACCACGCACTGCTCGCCGGGAGCGCCGGCGACCACATAACAGTTGGTCCCGAACGCCTGCGCCGGAAAGCCCACCACAAGCACGACAAAACCCCTCTCCGCAGACTTCAGCGCCCAGCCTAGTGCGTGTGCGGGCATCGACGGCCCACGGCACGGACCGCCCGGAACGCGATCATCCATCACAGAACCAGGACGGGCGTACGTGTTTCTCAGCGTTTACCCGTACACTCGCTCGGACGTGTGGCGCGGCCCACGCCCGGCGCAGGCCGGCGCGGCGCGTGATGCGACACCAACCCCCTAACGTGATAAAGGTGACACAGCGGACATGCTTCGCTGCGGTCAAAATGGTGACAGGAGGAGCTCGGGTGGCTTCCAGCAATACCCGACAGCGCAAGCTGGCCCGCGCCAAGGTCGACCGGCAGATGGTGCGCCGGGCCGATCAGGAGCGCCGCTCGCGCCAGCTCAAGGCGGTGTTCGGCGGACTGTTCGCGCTCGTGCTCGTCGGCGTGCTCGGGGCGTGGAGCCTCGGCGCCTTCGACGCGAAGCCGACGGACACGGTCGCCGAGACCTGCGCCTGGAGTCCGCTGGACCTGGCGGGCAACCCGTCCCTCAAGGACGCGGGCAAGCCGGCGACCAGCGGCATGCCGACCTCGGGCACGTCCGCGATGACCGTCGCGTTCGCCGGCGGCAACGTCGTGGCCGAGCTCGACCGCACCGCCGCCCCGTGCGGCGCGGCCAGCCTGAAGTACCTCGCCGACAGCGGGTTCTACAACGACACCAAGTGCCACGCGCTGACCCACGCCGAGGGCAACTTCGCGCTGGCCTGCGGCGACCCGTCCGGCACCGGCAACGGCGGCGCGGCGTACTCCTGGTGGATGGAGAACCCGCCGGCCACGGCCGAGGAGCCGAGCGCGGCCCCGTCGACCACCACGAGCGCGGCGGCCGCCGCGACGCCGAGCCCCGCTGCCGCCACCGCGGTCCGCTACCCGGCCGGCACCGTGGCCATGACGCCGAACCTCAACGGCAGCCAGTTCGTGATCTTCTACCAGGACTCGACCACCGAGACCGCGTACTCGATCGTCGGCAAGGTGACCGGCTCAGGCCTCGACGTCATCAAGAAGATCGCGCAGGCCGGCACCACCGCGAACGAGGCGGGCGAAGACATCAAGCCCAAGCAGGACGTCGTCGTCAAGACGCTGACGGTGGTCGACAACACCGCCCCGGCTTCGCCGTCCACCCCGGCCAGCCCGTCCGCGCCGGCCAGCCCGGCCGCGTCCGGTGCGGCCACCACCCCGAAGCCGTCGGCCTCGACCGCCAGTTGATCTGTAGTAGCAGGAGGACAGACCCGTGAGTTCCACGATCCAGCGCCAGCGCGCGGCGGCCCGCGCGCGGCTCGAGCGCCAGATGGGCGAGCGGCTGGAAGAGGCCCGCAAGCGCAAGCAGCGCAACGCCGTCATCGGCGCGGCGGTGGCCCTGCTGCTCGTCATCGGCGGCGCGGTATGGCTGACCAAGGCCGTCAGCGGCGGCGACGACACCCCGACCGCGGCCGCCAGCGCGCTGCCGCAGGGCGACGTGTGCACCTGGACGCCCGACGACCCGAAGGCGAACCCGAACCTCAAGGACGTCGGCACGCCGCCGACCGAGGTCAGCAAAAAGGGCACCCAGACCATGACGATCACCACCAACCACGGTGTGATCGAGGCCAAGGTCAACACTGCCAAGGCGCCCTGCACCGCGGCCAGCATGACCTACCTGGCGGGCAAGAAGTTCTTCGACAACACCAAGTGCCACCGCCTGGTGACCGAGGGCATCAAGGTGCTGCAGTGCGGTGACCCCAGCGGCACCGGCAACGGCGGCCCGTCGTACAAGATGGCCGAGGAGAACCTGCCCAACGTCACCGACCCGACCAAGGCGTACCCGACGGGCACCCTCGCGATGGCCAAGACGCAGGCGCCCAACAGCACCGGCAGCCAGTTCTTCATCGTGTACGGCGAGAGCCAGCTCGGCCCGGACTACACGGTGCTCGGCACCATCACCAAGGGCCTGGACATCGTCGAGAAGGTGGCCAAGGACGGTCTCGCGGCCGACAAGATCGCGCCGAAGACGCCGGTCACCATCACCTCGCTGACCATGACGCCGGCCGAGAGCTGACACCGGTACGGCAGCAGCCGAAGAGGGGCGGGGCCTGACGGCCCCGCCCCTCTTCGCGTGTCCGGGTCCGTCGGTTGTGGACGCTCAGGATCCGCGGCCGATGCACCCGGTGCCGCAAAGCGCTACGCTGCGGTTCCACCTGTGACAGGAGACCTGTGGCCACACCCCCTTGGACGCCCGACGCCAGTTCGCACCAAGCTCCCGCGGCGCAGCGCCGCGGCACCAGCGGCTGCCTGATCGCGGGCGCGGTCACCGCCATCGTCCTGGTGCTGATCTGCGCGGTCGTCGCCGCCGTCGTGCTGGTGATGCGGCTGCGCGACGGGGCCACCCCCGGTGCCGCGCCCGGCAACGAGCCGGCCGCCGCCGCGAGCTCCCCGGTGGGCGGCCCGTGCCGTTGGCTGCCGACCGACGAGGCGTCGAACCCGAACATCAAGAACGTCGGCACCCCGCCGACGACCGTGCCGACGACCGGCGTCCAGCAGCTCACCATGACCACCAACCACGGCGTGATCAAGGTCAAGGTCGAGACAGGCAAGGCGCCGTGCGCGGCGGCCAGCGTCACCTACCTGGCCGGCCGGAAGTTCTTCGACGGCACGAACTGCCACCGCCTCACCACCGATGGCATCAGCGTGCTGCAGTGCGGCGACCCGTCGAGCACCGGCACGGGCGGCCCGTCCTACCGGTTCGCCGAGGAGAACCTGCCGACGGCGAGCGCGGACCCCTACCCGGTGGGCACCCTGGCCATGGCCAAGACCCAGGAGCCCGCCTCCACCGGCAGCCAGTTCTTCATCGTCTGGGGCCCGACCCCGATCGCCGCCGAGTACACGGTGCTCGGCACGGTGACCGCGGGCCTGGACGTCGTCCAGGCGATCGGCAAGGCGGGCGCGGTCGACCCCGCGGGCCAGGCCGCGACCGACGGCACCCCGAAGTCCCCCGTCACCATCACCGCCCTCACCGTCACCCCGCCCGCCTGACCTGCCTCTGGCACAACTCTTCAAGACTCGCGCCCTCGTCGACATGACGAGGGCACGAGTTTTCAAGGCGCCGCAGACTGCGTGGTGGGGCCGGCGATCCAGCCCGGCGGATCAGGGAACGATCACCACGCCTCCGCGTACTCCGCCTTGGGCCAGCCGGTGGTGGGCCGCTGCGGCGTCGGCGAAGGGATAGACCCCGGCGACCCGCAGCGGGATGTCGCCGCTTTCCACCAGCTTCACCAGTTCGCCCAGGCGGATGCCGTCGGGCAGCACCTCCATCGCGAACGTCGCGACTCCCCGCGCCGGCTCCGGGCGCAGCGGGGGTGACGCGGCCACGTAACCGCCGCCGTCCCTGACCAGCGCCATCAGCGACGAGCCGAGCACGGCGAGGTCGACGACCGCGTCGAAGCCGCCCGCCGCGGCGGCGATCGGATCGTCCGAGCGTGGCACGAACGCCGCGCCCTGTGACTCGACGAACTCGCGGTCGCCGGCCCCCGCCATTCCGGTGGCCTGCAGGCCGGCGACCCGGGCCAGCGCCAGGGTGAACCCGCCGACCTGTCCCGCGGCGCCGGTGACGAGCACGGACGACCCTTCCGGGAGCGCGAGCAGGTCGAGGGCCTGAGCGGCGGCGAGGCCGTTCGTCGGCAGGGTCGCCGCCTGGGTCGCGGGAACGCCGACGGGCGCGGCGGTCAGCCAGGCGGCATCGAGGACCACATACTCGGCGTGGGTGCCCACCGTGGTGCGCAGCCACGGCGAGAAGCCGATAACGTCGTCACCCACGGTGAGTTCTCCGACGGACGGACCCACGGCGTCGACCGTGCCAGCCACGTCCCAACCGGGCACGTACGGCAACCCGGTCGGCAGTGGCGCCGGGAACCGACCGCCGCGGATCATGAGATCGACCGGGTGTACGACGGACGCGGCGACCCGTACGCGCACCTGGCCCGGCCCCGGTTCCGGCACCGGCAGGCCGGCCACCACGTGCAGTACCTCCGGCCCGCCGAACTGTGAATAGTTGATCGCGCGCATCGTCGTACCCTCCGTCGAACGTTTCGTTGTCTCCCTTACGGTAGGTATCGTCGGGCACCGTGGGTAAGTAGGAACCTGGAAGTGCCCAAGGTACCGACAAGGGGGCAATGATGGCGACGACGACCGCTGGACAGCGACGAGAGCAGGCCAGACGCGACTATGACGCGTATCTGGCGGGATGCCCGACCAGGGAGCTGCTGAGCACGCTCACCGACAAATGGGCGGCGCTGGTGATCGCGGCGCTCGCCGGCGGTCCACAGCGACACAGCGAGCTCGCCCGCCGCATCGCGGGCGTGAGCCAGAAGATGCTCACCCAGACCCTGCGCACCCTGGAGCGCGACGGTGTGCTCACCCGCACGGTGACCGCGTCGGTGCCCACCCGGGTCGACTACGAGCTCACCCCGCTCGGCCACGACCTGAACCCGGTGATGGTGTCGATCAAGACCTGGGCGGAGACGAACATGGACCGCGTCTTCCAGGCCCGGGCCCGGTACGACGCGCGATCGTGACACCCGAAGCGGGCTCAGGCGGTCGTGCCTGAGCCCGCACGACGGGCCGCGGGAGTTGGTTGCGGAGAGACGGGCCGGTCAGGCGCCGGAGGTGACGCGGTAGGCGTCCATCACGCCTTCCACGCCGCGGACGGCGTTGAGGAGGTGGCCCAGGTGCTTCGGGTCGGCCATCTCGAAGCTGAAGCGGCTGACGGCGATGCGGTCGCGGGTCGTGGTGACCGTGGCGGACAGGATGTTCACCCGCTCCTCGGACAGCGCCCGGGTGATGTCGGCCAACAGCTTGTGCCGGTCGAGCGCCTCGACCTGGATCGCGACGAGGAACATCGAGCCCGCGGTCGGCTTCCAGGTGACCTCGACCAGCCGCTCCGGCTGCGCCTTGAGGTCGCCGGTGTTGACGCAGTCCTCACGGTGCACGCTGATCCCGCCGGAACGGGTCATGAAGCCGTACACCTGATCGCCGGGCACCGGCGTGCAGCAGCGGGCCAGCTTGATCCAGACGTTGGACACGCCCTTGACCGCGACACCGGGGTCGTGGCCGGGAGCACGGGTGCGGCTGGGCCGGGTCGGGATCGTGGACTCGGCGATGTCCTCGACCGCGCCCTCCTCGCCGCCGTATCCGGCGACCAGGCGCTGCACCACCGACTGCGCCGAGACCTGGCCCTCGCCGACGGCCGCGTAGAGCGACGTGATGTCGCTCAGGTGCAGCTCACGGGCGATGGCCAGGAGGCCGCCCGCGGTCAGCAGGCGCTGCAGCGGCAGCCCCTGCCGGCGCATGGCCCGGGCCAGGGAGTCCTTGCCCGCGTCGATGGCCTCGTCGCGGCGCTCCTTGTTGAAGTACTGCCGGATCTTCGTGCGCGCCCGCGAGGACTTGACGAAGCCCAGCCAGTCCTGGGTCGGACCGGCGCTCTCCGACTTGGACGTGAAGATCTCGATCACGTCGCCGTTGGACAGCACCGACTCCAGCGGCACCAGCTTGCTGTTGACCCGCGCGCCGATGCAGCGGTGGCCCACCTCGGTGTGCACCGCGTACGCGAAGTCGACCGGCGTGGAGCCGTTGGGCAGCGCGATGACCTCGCCCTTGGGCGTGAAGACGAACACTTCCTGGCTGGACAGGTCGTGGCGCAGCGCGTCGAGGAACTCGCCCGGGTCGGACGTCTCGCGCTGCCAGTCCAGCAGCTGGCGCAGCCAGGTCATGCCGTCGATGTGGCTGGACGGGCCGACCACCGTGGAGTTGGCCTTCGGGCCCTCCTTGTACTTCCAGTGCGCGGCGATGCCGTACTCCGCGGTGCCGTGCATCGCGTGGGTGCGGATCTGCATCTCGACCGGCTTGCCGTTGGGCCCGATCACGGTCGTGTGCAGCGACTGGTAGAAGTTCATCTTCGGCATGGCGATGTAGTCCTTGAACCGGCCGGGGACCGGTTGCCAGGCCGCGTGGATCACGCCGAGCGCCGCGTAGCAGTCGCGCACGGTGTCCACCAGGATGCGCACGCCGACGAGGTCGTAGATCTCGTTGAAGTCGCGGCCGCGCACGATCATCTTCTGGTAGATCGAGTACAGGTGCTTGGGCCGGCCGGTGACCTTCGCGTTGATCTTCGAGCCGCGCAGGTCGGCCTGCACCCGGTCGGTGACCTGCTTGAGCAGGTTGTCCCGCTGCGGGGTGTGGTCGCTGACCAGGCGCTGGATCTCCTTGAAGCGCTTGGGGAACAGCGTCGCGAAGGACAGGTCCTCCAGCTCCCACTTCACCGTGTTCATACCGAGCCGGTGTGCCAGCGGGGCCAGGATCTCCAGCGTCTCGCGCGCCTTCTGCTCCCGCTTGGCCACCGGCAGGAAGGTGAGCGTACGCATGTTGTGCAGCCGGTCGGCGAGCTTCACGACCAGCACCCGCGGGTCCTTGGCGGTGGACACGACCATCTTGCGGATCGTCTCGGCCTTGGCCGAGTCGCCCAGCTTGACCTTGTCGAGCTTGGTCACGCCGTCCACGAGCAGCGCGACCTCGTCGCCGAAGTCGGCGCGGGCCGCCTCCAGGGTGTAGGGCGTGTCCTCGATGGTGTCGTGCAGCAGCGCGGCCACCAGCGTCGTGGTGTCCATGCCGAGGTCGGCCAGGATGCTCGCGACGGCCAGCGGGTGCGTGATGTACGGGTCGCCGGACTTGCGGAACTGGCCCTCGTGCCACTGCCGGGCCGTCTCGTACGCCTTCTGCAGGACGCGGATGTCGGCCTTGGGGTGCGCTGCCCGGTGGGCGGCGATGAGCGGCTCCAGCTCCTCGCTGACGCTGGCGGACTGCCAGGGCGCGTTGAAGCGGGACAGCCGGGCGCGCACGCGGCGGCCCGAGGGCACACCGGCGAACATGCCGAGCTGGTTGGTGCCGGGGGCGGCCCGCACCTCGGGTGCGGTGGCGCGCTCCTCCGGACCCCGGTCGGCCTCGGCCGGGGACTGCTCGTTCGTGCCCGGGAAGGGCAGCACGGCTGCTGCCTCGCGCTTGGCGGGCTCGGCCGCCTTCGCGCCCTTCGCCGCCTGGGCCTTGTCAGGCCCGTTCCCGGCCGGCGACGTCTCCGCCACGGCCACGCTGGGGGCGACTTCCTGAGACAACGGCCGCTCCTTCGAGTGAGGTTCGGATAGCCCATGCTACCTGTGTTCGGGCTCGTCGGCCGATTTGCCGACAGGTGCGCAGCGCCGTCGGCAGCAGCCGGGGAGGGCACTCGTGGCGTCCGTCACCCGGGCGGGTGGCAGACGCGGTGACCGGACCGCCTGCTGCGGCGCCAGCGCGGGCGCTGCGTGCGCGCCCCGGACGGTGGTGTGCGTGGGGCGCTAGATGCGCAGGAGGGCGTGCACCGGGCGGTCACCCAGGCGCTCGCGCCCGCCGAGGAAGCCCAGCTCGATCAGCACCACGAAGCCGGCCAGCTCGCCACCCGCGCGCTGGACCAGGTCCAGCGTGGCGTCGGCGGTGCCGCCGGTGGCCAGCACGTCGTCGACGACCAGCACCCGCTGGCCGGGCGTGAACGCGGCCTCGCTGATCTCCAGGGTCGCCGTGCCGTACTCCAGGGCGTAGGTGGCGGCATGGGCCACCCGGGGCAGCTTGCCGGCCTTGCGTACGGCCACCACGCCCGTGCCGGCGGCGTACGCGACCGCGGCGGCCAGCACGAAGCCGCGTGCCTCCACGCCCACGACCACGTCGAACGAACCGGCGTACTGCGTGACGATCGCGTCGATGACGCCGCGGAACGCCTTGCCGTCGGCGAACAGCGGGGTCAGGTCCTTGAACAGGACGCCCGTCTTCGGGAAGTCCGCCACGTCGACGACCATGTCGGCGACGAGCGCCGCGGTGGCGGGCCCGCTGTCACCCTGGATCAGATCGTTGGTCACGGGCACACCCTAGTACGCCCGGCCCTGCCGCCACACGTTCACCGCGGGTCCCACCAGCCGGTTGTGTCGCCCGGCACACGGCCGAGGCCCGGCCCCCTCAACGGGAGACCGGGCCTCGGAACGTGTTACGGCAGGTCAGCGACGCTTGCCTGCGGGACGCCCCGCGGGACGGCCGGCCTTGGCGCCGACGGTGGGCTTGGCGCCCGCCTTCGGGGCCGCGCTGCCCGCACCCGCGACGGCCTGCGCCGGCAGGTCGCCCGCCGGGGCGGCCTTGGGCGCAGCGGCGCGGCGCGCCAGCACCCGCGCGGTGTGGTTGGCGATCTTCGGGTCCTTCTCCTTCAGCCACACCAGGACCGGCGTGGCGAAGAACAGGGACGAGTAGACCGCGGTGCCCATACCGATGAACAGCACCAGACCGAGGTCCTTCAGCGTGCCCGCGCCGAGCAGGCCCGCGCCGATGAACAGCAGGCCGCCGACCGGCAGCAGCGCCACCAGCGCGGTGTTGATGGACCGCATGAACGTCTGGTTCAGCGCCAGGTTGGCCGCCTCGGCGTACGTCTGGGTGCTGCTGCCCGTGATGCCGCGGGTGTTCTCCTGCACCTTGTCGAACACCACGACGACGTCGTAGAGCGCGAAGCCCAGGATGGTCAGGAAGCCGATCACCGTCGACGGGGTGACCTCGAACCCGACCAGCGAGTACACGGCAGCCGTGGCGACCAGGTCGAATGCGAGCGAGGCGACCGCGGCCGCGGCCATCTGCCACTCGAATCGGATCACCAGGTAGATGGTGACGACCAGGACGAACAGCGCCAGACCGATCAGCGCCTGCTCGGTGACCTGCGCGCCCCAGGCCTGGCTGACCCGGTTGCCGCTGACCTGGTCAGCGTCGATCTTCAGCGTCGAGACGATCTTCGCCTTGACGGCCTCGGTCTCCTCGTTGGTCAGCGACGAGCTGCGCACCGTGTACGCGGTGTCGCCGATCTGCTGCGCGGCTACCAGGGTGGCGTCGGGCTTGACCGACACGATCGCGTCGTCGATCGCCTTCTCGACGTCGGCGAGCTGACCGGCCGAGCTCGGCACGGTGAACTCGTTGCCGCCCTCGAACTCGATGCCCGGCTTGAAGCCGATCAGGGACATGGCCAGGATCGCGATCAGCAGCATGCCGCCGGCGACGCCGAACCACAGCTTGCGCCTGCCGACGATCTGTAGACCGGCCTCACCGTTGTAGAGGCGGGTTGCGAGACCACTCATCACTTAGCCTCCTTGGCTTCGTGCAGCACGCGGCCCAGGCCGCTGACGCGCGGGGAGAGGAACGCGTCGGTACGCGCGAACATCGCCATGATCGGGTGGCGGAAGAGGAACACCACGATCAGGTCGAGCAGGGTCGCCAGACCCAGCGCGAAGGCGAAGCCCGCCACCGCGCCGGAGGAGACGAGGTAGAGCACCAGCGCGGCCATCAGCGAGATCGCGTTGGCGGTCAGGATCGTCCGGCGGGCGCGCACCCAGGCGCGGGGAACCGCGCTGCGCGGGCTGCGGCCCTCGCGGATCTCGTCCTTCAGACGTTCGAAGTAGATGACGAACGAGTCCGCGGCGACACCGAGCGAGACGATGAATCCGGCGATGCCGGCCAGCGTCAGGGTGAAGCCCATCTCCCGGCCCAGGAACACCAGCGCCAGGAAGGTCAGCGCCGCCGACAGGATCAGCGACAGCACGATGACCGTGCCCAGCAGGCGGTAGTAGAAGAACGAGTAGATGACGACCAGCAGCATGCCGATGCCGGCTGCCAGCAGACCCGCCTTCAGGTGCTCACCGCCCAGGGTCGGGGTGATGGACTGCGCCTCCTGCTGGACGAAGGTCATCGACAGCGAGCCGTAGTTCAGGTTGTTGGCGAGGTCGTTGGCCGACTTGGCGTCGAAGTCGCCGCTGATGACCGAGTCGTCACCGAGCACACCCTGGATCTCCGGCGAGGAGATGATCTTGTTGTCCAGCACCACCGCGACGCGGCAGTGGCTCTGCGGGCCGAGCGCGGTCGTGTCGCACTTCTGGCCCTCGTTGTTGAAGGACTCCTTGGTCAGCTTGGTCCACTTGTCCAGACCGTCGCTGGAGAAGTCCAGCGAGACCACCCGGCGGTTGGTGTTCTGCTCGATCTGCGGCGACGCCTTGTCGACGTCGGTGCCCTTGACCTCGGACTTGTCGAGCAGGTACTTCATGCCGTTCTCACACGCGACGGCTTCGGCGTCCGGGTTGTTGATCGAGCCCGGGGGGCGGTCGTCCAGCTGCTCGCAGGTCACCTGCGGCACGTTGTACTGCATCTGCGGCGAGAGCAGCGCGACCTCGTACGCGTTGAGCGCGGCGAACGGCTCCAGCGCCGCGATCTGGGCGGGGTCGGTCGGCACCGCGGTGAGCTTGCCGGCCGCATCCCAGGCGGCCTTGCCGATCTTGGCCTGCACCTGCGCCGCGGTCACCTTCGGGTTCGCCGGGGCGGCGGACGGCTTCGGGGCGGCGGCCTTCGGGCTGGCCGCGGGAGACGCGGCGGCGCTCTTGCTGGCTGCCGGGCTCGGCGTCGGGGTCGGCGCCATCGCGGCACCGCCACCGGTGCCGCCGGTCGACGCGCTGGTCGACGGCTTCGGCGACGCGGCGGCAGCCTTCGGGCTGGCCGCGGTGCTCGGCTTCGGGCTCGCGGGCGCGCTCGGGCTGGCAGTCGGCTGCGGCGCGGCGGCCAGGCCGCTGCCGTCGGTCTGCTTGAGCACCTTGCGGAAGAACAGCTGGGAGGCCTGGCCGACGTCGTTGATCGCGTCGTTGCCCTTCTTGGCCACCGAGATCACGATGTTCTGGTCGCCCTCGATGACGACCTGCGCCTCGGCCACGCCACGGGCGTCGACCCGCTCGGCGATGATGCGGCGGGCCTGCTCGAGGTCCTGCGCGGTCGGCGGCTGTCCGTCAGCGCCGGTCTGCGCCTGGAGGGTGACCCGCGAGCCGCCGACGAGGTCAAGGCCGAGGTTGGGGGCGAGGCGATTTTCCCAGCCGCCCTTGCCGCCGAACCAGACCGCGCTGGCGAGGATGACGAAGATGGCGCCGAGAAGGGCAAGTTGCCTCCCGGGGCGCATCTGTCCCTGAGGTGGTGCCACGGCTGTCGAGTCTCCCTGGGATGAATGACGGATGGGGATACGCCACGACCTGACGCAGGGGAGCGGTCAGGCGTGGCGTGGGGTCAGCGACTTACTTGTCTTCCTTGACGGGGTTGTCCACCACGTGCTCGGTGGGCGCGGTGACCTGCTCGGTCACCCGGCCCACGGCCGCGCGCGCGTAGCGGGCGGTCACGCCGGGCGAGATCTCGAGGGTGATGCTCTCGTCGTCGGTGGAGACCACCGTCCCGTACAGGCCGCCGATGGTGATCACCTTGTCACCCGCGCCGAGCGACTTCTGCATCGACTCGGCTTCCTTGCGGCGCTTCGCCTGGGGGCGGATGAACATGAAGTACATCAGCCCGAAGAGCAGCGCGAACATGATGATCGTCGGCAACGCGCTGCCGGATGAACCACCCACGATGTGACCTTTCCACAAGGCCCCGCAGCGCGACCCTGCGCGCCTGCGGTGGCGTCTGTCGTCCGTTCGGACCGCGCGAAGTCTAGTCGGTACGCGAGCGATCGCACACTTGCGGTGTAGGTCACGTTAAGATCACGAACGCGAGGTCCGCTTACGTGTCCGGCTGGCCGTCGACGGTGAACAAGTCGGGTGCCGTGGTGGCACCGACACCAAAAGTACCATTTGGTGGTTTTTTGCCGAGGTGACGCCACGCGGCGGCGGTCGCCACCCGGCCCCGGGGCGTACGCGCCAGCAGGCCCGCCCGCACCAGGAACGGCTCGACGACCTCCTCGACGGTGTCCGGCTGCTCCCCCACCGCCACCGCCAGCGTGGACAGCCCCACCGGTCCCCCGCCGAACAGCTCCACCAGCGACCTCAGCACCGCCTTGTCGAGGCGGTCGAGGCCCATGTCGTCGACGTCGTACACCTTCAGCGCGGCGCGGGCCGAGGACACGTTGACCACCCCGTCCGACCGCAGCTCCGCGTAGTCGCGCACGCGGCGCAGCAGGCGGTTGGCGATACGCGGTGTGCCCCGGGACCGCCCGGCGATCTCCGCGATGCCCTCCTGCGTCGCCGCCACCCCGAGGATGCGCGCCGAGCGCTGCAGCAGTGCGGCCAGCTCCGGCGCGCTGTAGAACTCCAGGTGCCCGACGAAACCGAAGCGGTCGCGCATCGGGCCGGTCAGCAGACCGGCCCGCGTCGTCGCGCCGACCAGCGTGAACGGCTCCACGTCCAGCGGGATCGCGGTCGCGCCGGGGCCCTTGCCGACCATCACGTCGACCCGGAAATCCTCCATCGCGCTGTAGAGCAGCTCCTCGGCGGGCTTGGCGATGCGGTGGATCTCGTCGATGAACAGCACGTCGCCCTGCTGCAGGCTGGTCAGCACCGCGGCCAGGTCGCCGGAGCGCTCGATGGCCGGGCCCGAGGTCATCCGCAGCGCCCCGCCCAGCTCGGCGGCGACGATCATCGCCAGGGTGGTCTTGCCCAGCCCCGGCGAGCCGGAGAACAGGATGTGGTCGGGCGGCGAGCCGCGCCGCAGCGCGCTGTGCAGCAGCACCTCCAGCTGCTCGCGCACCCGCTCCTGGGCGACAAACTCCGACAGCCGCTTCGGGCGCACCGACGCCTCGGCGTCCTGCTCCTCCGGCGAGGCCAGCGGGCTGACCAGTGAATCGGTCATCGCTTCTCCTCGCTGCGCTCGTCGTCACGATGAGCGGAAAGTTTCCGGATTCGCTCGCGGTGCTCGCTCATCGCGTCTTACCCAGCAGCCGGATCGCCTGCTTGAGCAGCACGGGCACGGGCGGGGTCGGGCCGTCGATCGTCTCGGCCACCGCGGTGACCGCCTGGTCGGCCTGGGCCTGGCTCCAGCCGAGCCCGACCAGTCCCTGGCGCACCTGCTCGGTCCACGCCTGTGCGCGGCCGCCCTGGGCCGGCACCGCGGACACCGGGCCGATCTTGTCGCGCAGCTCCAGGACCATCCGCTCGGCGCCCTTCTTGCCGATGCCGGGCACCTGGGTCAGCGTCGAGGTGTCCCCGTGCGCGAGGGCGGCCCGCAGCACGTCCGGGGTGTGCACCGACAGCGCGGCCTGGGCCAGCTTCGGGCCCACCCCGCTGGCCGTCAGCAGCAGCTCGAACAGCTGCTTCTCGTCGTCGTCGGCGAAGCCGAACAAGGTCAGCGAGTCCTCACGCACGATCAGCGTCGCCGACAGCCGGGCCTGCTGGCCCACCCGCAGCGTGGACAGCGTGCCCGGCGCGCAGTACAGCTTCATGCCGACGCCGCCGACCTCGACCACGGCCGCGTCCGCACCGATGGAGGCGACGGTCCCCGCCACGCTCGCGATCATCACTGCCTGCCCTTCGCGGTACGGATGGCCTCGCTCAGCCGGTCGCGCGTGCCACCGCGCCAGATGTGGCAGATCGCCAGCGCCAGCGCGTCGGCGGCGTCCGCCGGGCGGGGCGGCGCGTCCAGCCGCAGCAACCGGGTGACCATCGTGGTGACCTGCTTCTTGTCGGCCTGACCGGAGCCGGTCACGGCGGCCTTGACCTCGCTGGGAGTGTAGGTGCGCACCGGCAGCCCGGCGCGCGCGGCCGCCAGCACCGCGACCGCGGCCGCCTGGGCCGTGCCCATCACCGTGCGCACGTTGTGCTGGCTGAACACCCGCTCCACGGCGACGCTCTCCGGCTGGTGCTTCGCGATCAGCAGGGCCAGCTCGCGGTCGAGGTGCAGCAGCCGGTCGGCCAGGTCGGCGTCGGGATCGGAGCCGATGACGGTGTAGTCCACCATCGTGCAGGGCCGGCCCGGAACGCCTTCCACCACACCCACCCCGCACCGGGTCAGCCCGGGATCGACACCGAGCACCCGCCGCTGCCGCACCTGCACCCGCTGCTCCGTCCGCCTCGCCGTACGTGTGTACGACACCCTAGCGGACACCACCGTCAGCGCGGCCGAGCCACGTCCCGCCACACCCCCTCCCGGCACACTGTGTGGACCGGACCCATGTGCCCGCTCCCACCGTGCTCGTAGTTTGACGAGCCATGACGACCGCGACGCCGCCACTGGTACGACTCGACCTCACCGGCCGCACCGCACTGGTGACCGGCGCCGGCAGCGGCATCGGCCGGGCCTGCGCGGCCCGGATGGCGCAGGCCGGGGCCAAGGTGATCGTGGTCGACCGGGACGCGGCGTCGGCGCGGCTGGTGGCCGACGAGATCGGCGGCACCGCGGTGGTGGCCGACCTGGCCGACGCCGACGCGCTCGACGACCTCGACCCGGCTGTCGACGTGGTCGTCAACAACGCGGGTCTGCAGCACGTCGCGCCGCTGCAGGACTTCGACCCCGACCGCTTCACCTACCTGCACCAGGTCATGCTGGTCGCGCCGTTCCGGCTGGTCCGCCGGGCGCTGCCGCACATGTACGCGCAGGGCTGGGGCCGGATCGTGAACATCTCCTCGGTGCACGGGCTGCGCGCGTCGGCGTTCAAGTCGGCGTACGTGTCGGCCAAGCACGGCCTCGAAGGCCTGTCGAAGGTCATCGCCGTGGAGGCCGCCCCCTACGGCGTAACCGCCAACTGCATCAACCCCGCCTATGTGCGCACGCCCCTGGTCGAGGGGCAGATCGCCGACCAGGCCCGCACGCACGGCATCGACGAGACCGAGGTCATCGAGCGGATCATGCTGGCCAAGGCGGCGATCAAGCGCCTGATCGAGCCGGCGGAGGTCGCCGAGCTGGCCGCGTACCTGTGCACCGACGCCGCCTCGTTCATCACCGGCACGTCCATCGCCATGGACGGCGGCTGGACAGCCCAGTGATCGGCGAGGTAGGAATGCGAGCCATGCCCTCCGCGACCATCCGGTTCCTCGAACTGCTCGAACGCGAGGCGGCCCCGGTCGAGTTCGAGGGGCCGCTGGTGCAGGCGCGCTCGCGGGGCGCGAGCCCGGACGAGATCGCCGAGCTGGAGGAGGCGAAACTCGCCGCGCTGCGGGTGCGGGCGCTGCTGGAGCGCCGCCGCCGCCGCGAGGCGGAGCTGTCCGGCCTGTACGACACCGCCGGTGACCTGGCCGGCCTGCGCGACCTCGACGCGGTGCTGCACGCGATCGTGCACCGGGCCCGCAACCTGCTCGGCACCGACATCGCCTACCTGACCATGAGCGACGACGCCGCGGGCGACGTGTACATGCGGGTCACCGACGGCTCGGTCTCGGCGAAGTTCCAGCGGCTGCGGCTGCCGCTGGGCGCGGGCCTGGGCGGCCTGGTCGCACAGACCGGCACCCCCTACGCCACCGCGAACTACCCCGAGGACCGCCGCTTCCACCACACCGGCGAGATCGATGCGGGCGTCGGCGAGGAGGGCCTGGTGGCCATCCTGGGCGTGCCGCTGCGGCTGGGCTCGCGCGTCATCGGCGTGCTGTACGCGGCCAACCGCTCCGAGCGCCCGTTCGCCCGCGAAGAGGTGTCGCTGCTGGTGTCCCTGGCCGCGCACGCCGCGGTCGCCATCGACACCGCCCGCCTGCTCGGCGAGACGCAGACGGCGCTGAGTGAACTGTCCACCGCGTCGGCCAAGATCTCCGCGCACAGCGCCTCGGTGGAGCGCGCCGCCGCGGCCCACGACCGGATGACCGCGCTGGTGCTGCGCGGCGGCGGCGTCGAGGAGGTGGCCGCCGCGGTCACCGAGGTGCTCGGCGGCCGGCTGATGGTGCTCGACGCCGACGGCCGCACCCTGGCCGCGGTCGGCCTGCCGGGCGGCCCCGCGCACTCCGGGGCGGTCGGGGGCGCGCTCGGGCCGGACGGTTCGGTGGCCCTGCCGGACCCCGCGATCGTGGCCGAGGCGCTGGCGACCTCGCGGGCCGACGGCCGGGCCGTACGCCGGGGCGGGCTGTGGTTCGCCGCCGTGGTCGCCGGGGCGGAGAACCTCGGCGCCCTGGTCTGGCGGCCGCAGGACGACTCCGGCCACGCCGACCAGCAGATCCTGGAGCGCGCCGCGCTGGTCACCGCGTTGCTGCTGCTGTTCCGGCGCACCGTCGCCGAGGCCGAGGGCCGGGTACGCGGCGAGCTGCTCGACGACCTCATCGCCCGGCCGGTGCGCGACCCCGAGTCGCTGCGCGCCCGCGCCCGGCGGCTGCAGGTGGACCTGTCCCGCCCGCACGTGCTGATCTGCGTCGACGACGCGGCGGCGACCTCGGGGCCGGCCCGGCAGCGGGCGGTGTCGTGGGCGCACACCTTCGCCGGTACCCATGCCGGGCTGGCCGCCACCCGCGACGGCCGGGTGGTGCTGATGGTGCCCGGCACCGACGCGGGCGCGCTGGCCCGCTCGGTGGCCCGGGAACTGGGCCGGGTGCTGGGCCGCCCGGTGACCGCTGGCGCGGCCGGGCCCGCCGCCGAGCCGGCCGGGCTGGCGGCGGCGTTCAAGGAGGCCGACCACTGCGCCACGGCCCTGACCGCGCTGGGCCGCACCGGCGACGGGGCCTCGACGGCCGAGCTGGGTTTCGTCGGGCTGCTGCTGGGCGCGGTCCGCGAGGGCGGCGACCCGGACGTGACCCGGTTCCTGCACGACACCATCGGCTCCGTCGTGGACTACGACATCCGCCGCGGCACCGCGCTGGTCAAGACGCTGGAGTGCTACTTCGGCACCGGCGGCAGCCTGGCCCGCGCCGCCGAGCAGCTGCACGTGCACGTCAACACGGTCACCCAGCGGCTGGACCGGGTCGCGCAACTGCTCGGCGCGGACTGGCAGCGCCCCGACCGCGCGCTGGAGGTGCAGCTGGCGCTGCGCCTGCACCGGCTGGGCGGCAACGCCGAACAATTCTCCGGCTGACCCCACCCGGGTCCGCTCCTCGGCGGTAGTGACAGACGACAGGCCTCGTCCGTCCACTGAGGAGAATCGATGCGAAGACTGGCACTGCTCGCCGCCGCCGCTGCCGTCGCCCTGGCCGGGTGCTCGGGCGGCGACCCGGTGCCCGCCCCGAGCCCGCCCGCCCCCAGCCCGGCCGGACTCAATGCCGGGGCGAACTGCGACCTGCCGGCCGGCACGCGGCAGACCAGGTTCGGCGACCACGGGGCCGACCTGGGCGGGGTGATTCTCGGCAGCGGAACGACGGGGGTCGTGCTGGCCCACCAGAACGGCGGCGATGTCTGCCAGTGGGTCCCGTACGCGTTCGAGCTGGCCGGCAAGGGTTACCGGGTGCTCGCGTTCGACTTCGGCGGCTTCGGCGTCTCCACCTCCGGCGAGCTGGACAATCCGCAGCAGGTCGCGGCGGCCGCGGCCACCCTGCGCGCGGACGGCGCGACGAGCATCGTGCTGATCGGCGCGTCGATGGGCGGCACCGCCGTGCTCGCCGCCGCGCCGACGGTGACTCCCGCGCCGGTGGCCGTGGTGGCGCTGTCCGCGCCCGTGCTGTTCGGCGCGGACGCCTCGCAGGCCGCGCCGAAGCTGACCATGCCGGTGTTCTATGCCGCGGGCGAGTTCGAGAGCAGCTTCGCCGACAGCGCCCGCGAGCTGCACGGGTTGACCCCGAAGACGACCGCCAAGGAGCTGTTGATCGTGCCGACCGACTGGCACGGGGTGTTCCTGCTGAGCCTCGGCGGGCCGCCCGCGACGGACACCGTGCGGACGAAGCTGGCCGCGTTCCTCACGGCGCACGCGCCGGCATGACGGCGGCGCGGCACGGCGAGCGGGGGTCGGCGTCGTTGCGGATCAGGGTGCCGCAACGCCGCTGGAGGGGACGCCGCCGCGCCGCAACCGCCTCGCGGTGAGGAAGGGCACCTTTACATCGCCATGTGTTGTGGAGGGTGCCCTTCCTCACCGAGGGAGAGAGCGCGTCGCCGTCTGAGGCGCCACCGGGCGGGGCCCTCAGGCGGCGACGCCTCGCAGGACCACGTCCACGATCTGCGCGGGCAGGTCGTCGACCTCGTCGAGGCGGGGGTTCCAGCGCGTCATGCGGTGCAGCAGCAACGGGCTGATCAGCATCGACACGGTGACCTCGAGGTCCAGGTCGGCCCGCAGCTCACCGCTGGCCACCCCGCGGCGCAGCACGTCGCGCATCACTTCGCGGCGCGGCTCGGTGATCGCCTCCTGCCAGATCCGGTACGCCTCCGGGCTGCGTGACACCTCCGGCATCAGGCAGGGCATCACCCGGACCGCGCGCTCGTCCTTGTGGCCCACCACGCTGATCAGGCGGATCAGGTCGGCGCGCACCGAGTCGCCCAGCGGCTGCGTCGGCGGGCCCTTGAGCTTGATCAGCGTCTCCAGCAGCAGCTCGTCCTTGCCCGCCCAGCGCCGGTAGATGGTCGCCTTGCCCACGCCCGCGCGGGCCGCGATCGCCTCCATGCTGAGCGCCTCGACGGTGATGCCCTCCTCGAGCAGGTCGAGGACCGCCTCCAGGATCGCCTCATGCGCACGGGAACTGCGCGGACGACCCTGCGTCCGCGCAGTTCCCGGCGTCGCCGGCAGTTCAGCGAGCTCAGTCATGGTGAACGGAACCTTACCCGACCGTGGACAACCGGGACGGGCGCTGCACGTCACCCTCATCACCAGCGGGAACCGACCGGTTCACCGGGACCTCGGCCGGGGCCGCGGGTCCGCCCGGCGCGCCGGGGCCGGCCAGCTTCTTGGGCATCCAGCGCAGCACTACCGCGACCGCGATCAGCGCCACCAACGTGGAGCCGAGCGCCGCCCAGTGCATGGCGTGCACGAAGGCGTCGTTGGCCGCGTTCACCAGCGGTGCGCCCGCCGGGCCGAGGTTGCCGGCCACGCCGTACGCCCCGGCGATGGACTCGTTGGCGACGTCGCGCACCGGCTCGGGCAGTGCGGCCGTAGCGGTCTCGATCTCGCCCCGGTACACCCCGGCCACGACCGAGCCGAGCACGGCCACGCCCATGGCCACGGCGACCTGCCGGACCGTGTTGGACACGGCCGAGCCGACGCCGGCCTTCTCCCGCGGCAGCACCGACATGATGGTGTTGGTCGCGGGCGGCATCACGTTGGCCATGCCGGCGCCCATGAAGAAGAAGTTCACCACCACGATCCAGATCGGGGTGTCCACCTGCAGGGTGGCCAGCACCGCGAAGGTGACCCCGGCCACCAGGATGCCGGTCGCCGCCACGGTGCGCACGCCGAACCGCTTGACCAGGTTCGTGCTCAGCGGCGCGAACACCATCTGCCCGACCGCGAACGGCACCAGCAGCGCCCCGCTCTGCATCGGCGAGTAGTCCCGCACCAGCTGCAGGTAGAAGCCGACGAAGAAGAACGAGCCCATCGAGGCGAAGAACAGCAGGCCGATGCTGGCCACCGAGGCCGAGAAGCGGGCGTCGCGGAACAGCTTCACGTCCAGCGAGGGGTGCGTGGTGCGCGACTCCCACCAGACGAACGCCGCCAGCACCGCAGCCCCGCCGATCAGCGAGGCCCAGACCTCGGGCCGGCCGAAGCCGTGCTCGCCGCCGTCGACGATGCCGTACACCAGCGCCACCAGGCCGACCACGGACAGCACCACGCCGACCAGGTCGATGCGGCCCGGCTGCGGGTCACGCGACTCGGGCACCAGGATCGCAACCGCGACCAGGCCGAACAGGATGATCGGCACGTTGATCATGAAGACCGAGCCCCACCAGAAGTGCTCCAGCAGGAAGCCGCCGAGCAGCGGGCCGATCGCGACCGCCAGGCCGACCGAGCCGGCCCAGATGCCGATCGCCTTGCCGCGCTCCCGCGGGTCGAAGACGTTGGAGATGATCGAGAGCGTCACCGGCATGATCGCCGCGCCGCCGACGCCCATGAAGGCACGGGCCGCGATGAGCTGGCCGGGGTCCTGCGCGTACGCCGACAGCACCGACGCGATGCCGAACAGCACCAGACCGATGAGCAGGAAGCGCTTGCGCCCCCAGCGGTCGCCGAGCACGCCGAAGCTGAACAGCAGCCCGGCGAAGACCAGGGTGTACGAGTTGATCGCCCATTCCAGCTGGCTCTGGGTCGCGCCCAGGCCGTGGACGGGGTCGGCGAGCGTACGCATCGCCACGTTGAGCACGGTGTTGTCGAGCACGACCACGAGCAGGCTGATCACCAGCACGCCGAGAATCGCCCAGCGCCTCGGGTGCCCGGTGTTGGCAGCAGAGTCCACGTGTGTTCCATCCCCCAGGATTCCGATACGGTTCCGTTCCGTATCGGAAGTGACGCTACGCCCGCCCCCACAAATACGAAACCGTCCCGTCTCGAAAGTGACCCTCCCCACTCCCCGGAATAACAACCCTCACCCCCACACCCATGCCGCATCTCTTAAAGACTTGCGCCCTCCGAGCTGCTCGGAGGGCGCAAGTCTTTAAGAGTTGTCGATGGACGAGGTGGGCGAGGAGGTCAGCGGCGGCGGAGCCAGTGGGTGAGGGTGCCCCAGAGGCCGCGGCGGAAGATGAGGACGGTGAGGACGAAGATGGCGCCGGTGACCAGGCCGATCTGTTCGAAGCCGGCGAAGGAGAGCCAGTCCTCCAGGCGGGTCACCCCGGCCGCGCCGACGACCGGGCCCCACAGGGTGCCGATGCCGCCGAGCACCACGATGATCACTGCCTTGCCCGAGGTCGTCCAGTGCAGCACGTCCAGCGATACGAACCGGTGGCCGATCGCGAACAGGCCGCCGCCGAGCCCGGCGGTGAACGCCGACAGCAGGAAGGCCGCCAGCTTGTACCGGTGCACCGGGTAGCCGAGCGCCCGCGCGCGGGCCGGGTTGTCCCGGATCGCGACCAGCACCCGGCCGAACGGCGAGTGCACCGTGCGCCAGACCAGGAACAGCCCGCCCGCCACGATCGGCAGCGCCGCGTAGTAGAAGTAGTACTCGTCGCTCAGGTCCAGCCCGAACAGCTCGCGCGGCACCCGCTGCAGGCCGTTCTCGCCCTGGGTGACCGAGCGCCACTGGTTGGCGATGTAGTACACCATCTGCGCGAACGCGAGGGTGACC
The DNA here is from genome assembly GCF_009720385.1 of Catellatospora vulcania. Classification (GTDB taxonomy): domain Bacteria; phylum Actinomycetota; class Actinomycetes; order Mycobacteriales; family Micromonosporaceae; genus Catellatospora; species Catellatospora vulcania. The sequence goes on from NZ_ML769305.1 coordinate 111,806, forward strand.
ATCGCGAAGTAGATGCCTACCCGTTTGACGGCGAGATAGCCGACCGGCACCGCCAGCACCACCGCGGCCAGCGCGCCGAGCAGCACCGCGAGCGGGAACGGCAGGCCCCAGTGGATCGCGGCCAGGCCGGTGGCGTAGGCCGCGGTGCCCCAGAAGGCCGCGTGCCCGAAGGACATCAGGCCGGTGTATCCGAGCAGCAGGTCCACCGCCACCGCGAACAGCGCCCAGCACGCGATGTCCACGGCGACCGTCGGGTAGAGCCCGTTGGGCAGCCACAACGCGACCAGCGCGGCCGCCCCGGCCAGCGTCCAGCGCAGCCACCGCGGCACGATCGTCCCGCCGACCGGGGCGGGTGTGTCACCGCTCGGGGCCGTGGCGCGGGCCTGCGCCCGTACCCCCGCGGCCTGATCCTCGACCGCGACAGACCCGGCGGCGGCCGTCGTCTGCTCCACCCCGCTCATGCCGGAGCCTCCTCTCGTCCGAACAGGCCGGCCGGGCGCCACAGCAGCACGCCGGCCATCACCAGGAAGACCAGGACCTGCGACAGCAGCGCCCAGTCCTCGCCGAGCGCCTGGACCCAGGCCTGCACCAGGCCGATGGCGAACCCGGCGGCCACCGAGCCGAAGATCGAGCCCAGGCCGCCGATCACCACCACCGCGAAGACCACGATGATCAGGTCCGCGCCCATCAGCGGGTTCACCGCCCGGATCGGCGCGGCCAGCACGCCGGCCAGCCCGGCCAGCCCGATGCCGAAGCCGAACACCGGCGTCACCCACCGGCCCACGTCGATGCCGAGGGCTGTGCTCAGCTCGGGGCGCTCGGTGGCCGCGCGCACCACCATGCCGACCCGGGTCCGGCTGAGCAGCCACCACACCCCGACGCACACGGCGATCGCGATGACCAGCACGAACACGCGGTACGCCGGGAAGTCGAACGCGCCGAGGTCGAGGGTGCCGGACAGGATCGCCGGGGCGTCGTACGGGCTGGACTGCACGCCGTAGCGGGACTTCACGGCGTCCTGGAGGATCAGCGTCAGGCCGAAGGTGAGCAGGAAGTTGTAGAGCGGGTCGAGGCGGGCCAGCCGGGCGACCAGCAGCCGTTCGAGGGCCATGCCGAACAGGGCCAGCGCGAGCGGCAGCACGATCAGCGCCCACCAGAACGACAGACCGGCCTCGGTGAGCAGGACGTACGCCCCGAACGCGCCGAGCATGTAGATCGCGCCGTGGGCGAAGTTGACGACGCGGAGCATGCCGAAGATGACCGCGAGGCCGAGGGCCAGCAGCGCCAGGAATGCACCGCCGACCAGGCCGTTGAACGTGTGTTGCAGGAAGTTGACCATCAGTCGCGGGCCTTCCGGGTTGGGAAGGGCACCTTCCACAACGCATGGCGATGTGAAGGCGCCCTTCCTTTCACGAGGTCAGGAGAGTTTGCAGTCGGGGCTGGGGGTGCGGAAGGCGTCGGCGGCGGGGATGGTGCGCAGGATCTTCACGTAGTCCCACTCCTCGGTGACCTCGGCGGGGGTCTTGACCTGGGCCAGGTAGGCGTCGTGCACGACGCGGTGGTCCTCGGCGCGGATCTTGCCGTTGCGCAGGAAGACGTCGTTGACGGTCTTGCCCTCCATCTGCTTGACCACGGCGTCGGCGCCGTCGGTGCCGGTGGCCTGCACGGCCTCCAGGTACTGCAGGGCCGCGGAGTAGTTGGCGGCGTGGGCGAAGGTGGGGCGGACCCCGGCGGCGGCCTTGAAGCGGTCGGCGAAGGTGCGGTTGGTGAGGTCGTAGTTCCAGTACCAGGCGTCGGTGTAGGTGGTGCCGGCCAGCGCGGCCGGGGTCAGCGAGTGGATGTCGGTGAGGAACATCAGGCCGACCGCCAGGCCCACGCCCTTGTCCCGCAGCTTGAACTCGTTGTACTGCTTGACCAGGGCGACCAGCTCAGCCCCGGCCTGCATGGTGCCCAGCACGTCCGGCTTCGGGGTCAGCGTCGGGGCCTTGAGCAGGTACGTCGAGAAGTCACCGCTGGTGTTCGGGAACGGCGCCGCGTCCCGGCCCACGATCTTGCCGCCCGCCGCTTCGACCGCCGCGGAGAAGCTCTTCTCCATGTCCTGGCCGAACGCGTAGTCCGGGTACACGATGTACCAGTTCTTCTTGCCTTCCTCCGTGGTGTTGCGGCCGGTGCCGTTGGCCAGCATGTACGTGTCGTAGGCGTAGTGGAACGTGTACTTGTTGCAGGACTTGCCGGTCAGGTCGGTGGTCGCGGCGGAGATGTTGAAGTAGAGCTTCTTCTTCTCCTTGGCCACGTCGGCGACCTTCAGCGCCGCCGACGAGGTGGGCACGTCGAGGATCACGTCGACCGCCTTGCGGTCGTACAGCTCGGCGGCCTTGGCGTTGGCCACGTCGGGCTTGTTCTGGTGGTCGGCGGTCTCCACGCCGAACTCCTTGACCACCGCCTTGTCGCCGTACTTCTCCTTGTAGTCGGCGATGGCCAGCTCAACAGCCTTGATCGAGTTCTTGCCGGACAGCTGCGAGTACGCGCCCGACTGGTCGTTGAGCACGCCGAACACGACCTTGCCGTCGGACAGCCCGCCACCGGCGGCACTCGACTGCGGGCCGCCCCCGCCACAGGCCGAGGCCAGCAGCGCGGTGGAACACAACATCACAAAAACCGCTTTGGTACGCATGACATCTCCCTGGGGTGTGGGTGGTGCCTTTCAGATGCCGAGGTAGGCCAGCAGGTCCTTCTCGCGCGCGGCGACCTCGGAGTTCGCCAGCGACTCCACGACGCGGCCCTCCGCCAGCAGGTGATGGCGGTCGGCCACGGTGGTGGCGAAGTGCAGGTTCTGCTCGACCAGCAGCACGGCCACCCCGTGCTGCTTGGCCTGCCGCAGGATGTCGCCGACCTGCGCGACCAGCAGCGGGCTCAGGCCTTCGGTGGGCTCGTCGCACAGCAGCAGCCGCGCGCCCATGCGCAGCACCCGGGCCAGCGCGAGCATCTGCTGCTCGCCGCCGGACAGCGTGGTCGACGGCGCGCTGCGGCGGGCGTGCAGGTGTGGGAAGGCTTCGTACACCTGCTCCAGTGACCAGGGCGACGGCCCGACCACGGGCGGCAGGGACAGCGTCTCGGCGACGGTCAGCGTGGCGTAGCAGCCGCGGTCGTCGGGCACCCAGCCCAGGCCCGCCCGCGCGCGCCGGTGTGCCGGCTGCCCGGCCAGCGAGCGGCCGTCCAGCTCGACGGCGCCCCGCTGGCCCTGGTGCAGGCCCATCACGCAGCGCAGCAGCGTGGTCTTGCCGGCGCCGTTGCGCCCGCACAGGGTCACCACCTCGCCCGCGGCGATCTCCAGGCTGACCCCGCGCAGCACCTGCGCCTCGCCGTACCAGGCGGACAGTTCATCGACGCGCAGCACGGACGGCTCCCTCACCCAGGTAGGCGGTGATCACGCGGTCGTCCGCGCGCACCTCGTCGTACGGGCCCTCCACCAGCACCCGGCCGGACTGCAGCACGGTGACCCGGTCGGCCAGCGCGCCGACCACGGACATGTTGTGCTCCACCATGACCACGGTCCGTCCGGTGCGGATCGCGGCGATCAGGGCGACCGTGCGGTCCACGTCCTCCAGGCCCATGCCGGCCGTCGGCTCGTCCAGCAGCAGCACCGACGGCTCCAGGGCCAGGGCCAGCGCGAGTTCCAGAGCCCGCTTGCGGCCGTACGCGAGCGCGTCGGCCGTGGTGCCCGCCAGGTCGGCCAGCCCGACCATGTCCAGCAGCTCCATGGCCCGCGGGGTGTAGCGGCGCATCAGCTTCGCCGACCGCCAGAACTTCCAGCCCAGCGAAGATCCGCTCTGCAGCGCCAGTTCGACGTGCTCCAACGCTGTGAGCTGCCCAAATAGGCTGGTGATCTGGAAGGAGCGGGCCACCCCGCGGCGGGCGAAACCCTCCGGGGCCAGGCCGGTGACGTCCACGCCCGCCACCTCGATCCGTCCCGCGGTCGGCGGCAGAAAGCCGGTGAGCAGGTTGAACAGTGTGGTCTTGCCGGCCCCGTTGGGCCCGACCAGCGCGTGCACGCTGCCCGCCGCCACGGCGAGGTCGACGCCGTCGACGGCGCGGAAACCGCGGAACTCCTTGGTCAGCCCGCGCGCACGTAAAGCCGGGTGATCTGAGCTCATCTGCTGCTCCTTGTGATGCTTCGTGCTACGTGACCAGGGTCACTGCGAATGCCCGGGAAACGTATGACTCATCAGGGAGCAACAGCCATGTAACCCGCCCACACAATCGACACGTCGACGATGTGCGATTCGCGCGGTTCCGCACCGGTCTTCTGCCACCATCGGATGAAGCGGACAAACCGGTCCGCCCTACGATGCGGAGGGGTATCGGCATGGCCAACGCACCCGGCGTTCCCACCTGGGTCGACCTGAGCACCACCGACCTGAAGAGCGCGACCGAGTTCTACACCCAGCTGTTCGGCTGGGACGCCGAGGTCACCCCGGAACCCGAGGCAGGCGGCTATACGACCTACCTGATCGACGGCAAGCAGGTCGCCGGCGCGGGCCCCATCCAGGGCGACAGCCAGCCACCGATGTGGACGACGTACGTCGAGACCTCCGACGCGGCGGCCACCGCCGCCAAGGTCGTCGAGTTCGGTGGCAGCGTCCTGCTGGAGCCGTTCGACGTGCTCGGATACGGCAAGATGGCGGTCTTCCTGGACCAGGCCGGCGCGATGTTCGCGGTCTGGCAGCCAGGCACCCACGGCGGCGGCGAGATCTTCCGCAGGCCCGGCACGCTGGCCTGGAACGAGCTCACCACCCGCGACCCGGAGGGTTCGAAGATCTTCTACGGCAGCGTCTTCGGCTGGAAGCCGCAGGACATGCCGCTCGGGCCGGTCATCTACACCGAGTTCCAGCTCGACGGCGCCCGCATCGGCGGCATGATGCCGATGGAGGGCGACGAGTGGCCGGAGGACCTGCCCCCGCACTGGATGGTGTACTTCCACGTCGCCGACTGCGACGCCGCCGCAGCCCATGCCCAGGACCTGGGCGGCACCGTCTCCATCCCGCCCACCGACATCCCGCCCGGCCGCTTCGCCGTTCTCGCCGACCCCCAGGGCGCCTTCTTCTCCATCATCACCGTCGCCCCGGACCGCCTCGCCGACTAACCCCGCGTCCAGAACAAAGGAAGGGCACCTTCTTAACGCTCCGCGTAAAAGAAGGTGCCCTTCTTAACATCGCAAGCCCAGTGAGCTGGGAAGCCGCGAGCTGCAAAGCCGGAGGCGCGTCGGGGCCGCGGACCGGCTGCAGTTTCGGGGAAACTGCGCGAACCGCCGCACTCCATCGTGCAGTTTCCCCGAAACTGCAGCTCACGGGCAGGGGCCCGGGAGCGGGCCAGGAGGGGGCACGGGAGCGGGAGCGGGCACGGGACGCGGGTGGCGTAGATGCGGTGGTGGGCGGTCAGTGGTTGGCGGGCTGGTCGGCGGTGGCGTCGGTGACGATGTCGTCGATCAGGCGGGCCAGGCGCAGGTCCAGGTCGGTGAGACCGCCGGCGGCGTGGGTGCAGCAGGTGAAGGTGAGATGGCGATATCGGATGTCGATGTCCGGGTGGTGGTCCATGCTCTCCGCCGCCTCACCCACCCGGGCCACCACGGCCAGCGCGGCAGGGAAGCTGGGCAGCTTCACGGTACGGGTGATGCCGTGCACGTCGCCGGTCCAGCCGCGCAGGGCGGCGAGGCCCTGCTCCAGCTCGCCGGGGTTGAGGACTTCGACCATAGAGACCATGATGCCCAGAATTCGCCCTCCGTCACCCGAATAGCGGAAACAAGACCTGCCCGCCTTCCAAGATCGGTCGACTTGCCAGGCAGATGTGCGTATCCGGCCGCAAGATACGCACAGGTGCCAGGCAAGTCGAGCGATCTTGGGGCGGCCCGGAGCGGGAACGGCGCAGGGCCCCGTCCGACAGCGGACGGGGCCCTGCGCGCCGATACGGATCAGGCTTCGATCTTCTCGAGGATCTCGTCGGAGATGTCGAAGTTCGCGAAGACGTCCTGGACGTCGTCGCAGTCGTCGAGCACGTCGATCAGCTTGAGCACCTTGCGGGCGCCGTCCTCGTCCAGCGCCACCTGGACGCTGGGCACGAAGGTCGACTCGGCCGACTCGTACTCGATGCCGGCGGCCTGCAGCGCGTTGCGGACCCCGATCAGGTCCCCCGCCTCGCTGATGACCTCGAACGCCTCGCCGAGGTCGTTGCACTCCTCGGCGCCGGCGTCGAGCACCGCGCCGAGCACGTCGTCCTCGGTCAGGCCGTTCTTCGGCACGATGACCTGGCCCTTGCGGGAGAACATGTACGACACCGAGCCGGCGTCGGCCAGGTTGCCGCCGTTGCGGGTCAGTGCGGTGCGCACCTCGGTCGCGGCGCGGTTGCGGTTGTCGGTCAGACACTCGATCAGGATCGCCACGCCGTTGGGGCCGTAGCCCTCGTACATGATGGTCTGCCAGTCGGCGCCGCCGGCTTCAAGCCCGGAGCCCCGCTTGAGGGCCCGGTCGATGTTGTCGTTGGGGACCGAGTTCTTCTTGGCCTTCTGGACCGCGTCGTACAGCGTCGGGTTACCCGCCGGATCCGCACCACCGGTACGCGCCGCCACCTCGATGTTCTTGATGAGGCGGGCGAACAGCTTGCCCCGCTTGGCGTCGATCGCCGCCTTCTTGTGCTTGGTCGTCGCCCACTTTGAGTGGCCGGACATCAGATCCTCCGTCAGCGCGCTGGTGAAGACTCCCCCGGGTCAGGAGGCCTGGTCACGCACCATGTCGACGAAGAGACGGTGCACCCGCAGATCCCCGGTGAGCTCCGGGTGGAACGAGGTGGCCAGCAGGTTGCCCTGCCGGACCGCGACCATCCTACCGGTGGCGGGGCCTGCGGTGACCCGGCCCAGCACCTCGACATCACCGGTGACCGACTCGACCCACGGCGCGCGGATGAAGATCGCGTGCACCGGCTCGCCTTCCACACCCGCGATGTCCACCGGGGCCTCGAACGAGTCGACCTGCCGGCCGAAGGCGTTGCGGCGCACCGTCATGCCGATACCGCCGAACGTCTTCTGGTCGGGCCGCCCGTCGAGCACCTCGTCGGCGAGCATGATCATGCCGGCGCACGAGCCGTACGCCGGCATGCCTTCGGCAAGTCGCTTGCGCACGGGCTCGTACACCTCGAACGCGAGCGCCAGCTTGCTCATGGTGGTGGATTCGCCGCCCGGGATGACCAGGGCGTCGATCTCGGCGACCTCCTCGGGGCGGCGCACCGGCCGGCCGATCACGTCGCACTCGGCCAGCGCGGCCAGGTGCTCGCGCACGTCACCCTGCAGCGCCAATACGCCGATGACGAGGTCTGGCACAGGTCCTCCCAAGAAGATCATCCACTGTAGGTCGAGTCTATGCCGGGACGGGCGCGCTCCCGTTCACGGCCTGCGCCGATGTGGCGGACACCGCGTCGAGGGCGAACGCCTCCGGCTCGGGCACCGCGACGACCGGCGCGGCGAGGACGGCCGCCTGCGCGTCCACGGCCGCCGGGACGGCCGCGGGAGCAGCCACGGAGACCGTGGCGCGTGCCGCGGCGGTCAGGGCCTGGTCCAGGTCGGCCCACAGGTCGTCGACGTCTTCCAGGCCGACGGACATGCGCAGCAGGCTCGGCGTGATGCCGCCGGTCTGCTTGCCCTGGGCGTCGACGAGCCGGTGGGTGAGCAGCGCCGGGTGCTCGATGAGCGTGTCGACCGAGCCGAGGCTGACGGCCGGGGTGATCAGGCGCAGCGCGGCGACCACGGCCGCGGCGTCGCCGATGGTCTCGAACGCGATCATCGCGCCGGGGCCGCGCATCTGGCGGCCGACCAGCCCGCGCGGGTCGCTGCCGGGCAGGCCCGGGTAGTGGACCTTGCTGATGCCGCGGTGCACGGCCAGGCGTACGGCCAGCGTCGCGGCGGTGGCCTGGGCGGCGCGTACCCGCAGCGGCAGCGTGGACAGGCCGCGGTGCAGCAGGTAGCCGGCCAGCGGGTGCAGCACCGCCCCGGTGAGGATGCGCACCTGGCGCAGCGCGCCGGCCCGCCGCTCGGCGCAGGCGACGACGCCGCCGAGCACGTCGCCGTGCCCGCCGAGGTACTTCGTGCCGGAGTGCACCACGTAGGACGCGCCCAGCCGGGCCGGGTTCTGCAGCACCGGGGTGGCGAAGGTGTTGTCGACCAGCACCGGCACGTCACCGGCCTGGATGCACACGGTGGCGATGTCGACCAGGCCCAGGGTCGGGTTGCCCGGGGTCTCGACGACGACCAGGCCGGTGTCGGGACGGATCGCGCCCGCGACCTCGTCCTGGTCGACCCAGGTCACGGACAGGCCCAGCAGGCCGATGGAGAGCAGGTGGTCGGTGCCGCCGTAGAGGGGGCGCACGGCCACCACGTGCCGCCGCTCGGTCATCAGGCAGGCGGCCTGCAGCACCGCGGTGATCGCGGCCATGCCGGAGGCGAACGAGACGGCGGCCTCGGTGCCCTCCAGCTCGGCGAGCGCCTGCTCGAACCGGGCCGTGGTGGGGTTGTAGAGCCGCTGGTAGACCGGGGTGGCGGCGGTGGCCGCACCGTCGGCGAACGCGCCCAGCGCCGCGCCCGCGGCGACCTGGTCGTGCATCGGGTACGTGGTGGAGAAGTCCAGCGGGAGCGCGTGCACACCGAGCTCGGCGAGGTCAGCACGGCCCGCGTGCACGGCGCGGGTGTCGACGGCGTAGGTCATGGGCGTGATCTTCGGGCCTTCTTCGGCCCTGGTAAACAGGTTCCGAATACTCTTCGGGGTATGGCGGAGAACACCGTGCTTGATGCGATCGACGCGGCGATCCTGCGCGAGTTGCAGAACGATGCGCGGATCTCGAACAAGGAGCTGGCGACACGCGTCAATGTCGCCGCCTCGACCTGCCTGGAGCGGGTACGCGCACTCCAGCGCCGCGGGGTCCTGGCCGGTTTCCACGCCGACGCCGATCCGGCCGCGCTGGGCCGCCCACTGCAGGCGTACATCGCGGTACGGGTGCGCCCGCACAACCGCGACGTGGTGGAGCCGTTCATCCGCTTCGTGCTGGACCTGCCCGAGACGATCGCGCTGAGCCACATCGCCGGCGCCGACGACTTCCTGGTCCACGTCGCCGTACGCGACGCCGCCCACCTGCAGCGCCTGCTCCTGGACGGCTTCACCTCCCGTCGCGAGGTGGCCCACCTGGAAACCCAGCTGATCTTCTCCCACATCCGGAAGTGGGATGTCGGGCCGATGTGACGCAATGAAGATCGCCGTCTCGTGTCGGAATCTCAGGTCTGGCCCGAGGTTCTGACACGAAACGGCGATCTTGAAAGCTTTACGTGACCGGCCGGGCGGATGGACGCGGCCGGTCACGGGTTCACCAGCCGCGCTCGGCCAGGCGGTGCGGCTGCGGGATCTCGTCGACGTTGATGCCGACCATGGCCTCGCCCAGGCCGCGCGACACCTTGGCGAGCACGTCCGGGTCGTCGTAGAAGGTGGTGGCCTTCACGATCGCCTCGGCGCGCTGGGCCGGGTTGCCGGACTTGAAGATGCCGGAGCCGACGAAGACGCCCTCGGCGCCGAGCTGCATCATCATCGCGGCGTCGGCCGGGGTGGCGATGCCGCCCGCGGTGAACAGCACGACGGGCAGCTTGCCGGTCTCGGCGATCTCCTTGACCAGCTCGTACGGCGCCTGCAGCTCCTTGGCCGCGACGTACAGCTCGTCGGCGGGCAGCGAGGCCAGCTTCTTGATCTCGCCACGGATCTTGCGCATGTGGGTGGTGGCGTTGGACACGTCACCGGTGCCGGCCTCGCCCTTGGAGCGGATCATGGCCGCACCCTCGGTGATCCGGCGCAGCGCCTCGCCCAGGTTGGTCGCGCCGCAGACGAAGGGGACGGTGAACTGCCACTTGTCGATGTGGTTGGCGTAGTCGGCCGGGGTCAGCACCTCGGACTCGTCCACGTAGTCGACGCCGAGCGCCTGCAGCACCTGGGCCTCGACGAAGTGGCCGATGCGGGCTTTGGCCATGACCGGGATGGAGACGGCGTTGATGATGCCGTCGATCATGTCGGGGTCGCTCATGCGGGACACGCCGCCCTGGGCCCGGATGTCGGCGGGCACGCGCTCCAGCGCCATGACGGCGACGGCGCCGGCATCCTCGGCGATCTTCGCCTGCTCCGCGTTGACGACGTCCATGATCACGCCGCCCTTGAGCATCTCGGCCATGCCGCGCTTGACGCGGGCGGTGCCGGTCACCGGTACGTTCACAGACTCGGTTGCAGACATGATGACGCGCTTCTCCTGACACACGGAATCGAGGACCGCGGAGGAGGCCGCCTTCGATCAGGCGGCGGCAGGCTCCGCTGGCCTGAATTCTACGCGGGGAGGAGCGGGCCACCCGACGGCCAATCAGCACCCTGTGGCCCGGCCTGTGACCCGCGTCACAGGTGTGACCTGCGACAACTCAGTGGAAGCCGCAAATGTACCCGGTCGTCAGACCGCGCTCAAGGTCGGGTCGTCGATGTCGAAGTACGCCGGGCGGGCGTGCTTGCGGTTGAGCCGCAGCAGCCGCACCAGCGGCCGCTCGCGCGCGCCGAGGGCCGCGCGGACCAGGTCGGTGTGCATCTGGCGGGCCAGCGCCACCCGGCGGCTGGCCGCGATCACCGCCGCCCCGTTCGGCTCCTGCGGATCGAGGGCCTGCTTGCGCAGCATCCGGGTGAGGTCGTTCTCCGACGCCTCCCGGTCGTCCTCGCGGGCGTCCAGCGCGGCACGGGCGGCCGCGTACAGGTCGTCGCCCGCCGGATCACCGGCCAGCTCGGTCTCGGCCAGCACCGCGGCGGCCGCGGCCCGGCGCACGAGCTGCGAATCCAGCGCCCGACCCGCCGAGGCGGCGCGCAGGTGCAGTCGGTCCACCCGCCCGGCGGTCCAGGTGACGTACGAGGCGATCACGACCACCAAGGCCACCACGCCGATCACCCACTCCATGCCGGGCATCGTAGTGGTGCGCTGTTACGGCCTCACCACTGCGCGGGGGGCTCGCCCTGGCTGACCGTCTCCCCGAGCGCCTCGATGGCGCTGTTGTAGACCTCCAGCACCCGGGCTGCGACCACCGGCCAGTCGTACGCCGCGACCACCCGCTCCGCGTGTTCGGCCAGCTCACGGCGGCGCTCACCGTCGTCGAGCAGGTCGATGACGGCCTCGCCCAACGACGCGGCGTCCCCGTTGGGGAACAGCGCCCCGGCCCGGCCACCGTCGAGCACCCGGCGGAACGCGTCCAGGTCGGTGGCGACCACGGGCGCGCCCGCCGCCATCGCCTCGGTGAGGATCATGCCGAACGACTCCCCGCCGGTGTTCGGCGCGATGTACAGGTCGACGCTACGCAGCATGCGCGCCTTGTCCTCCTCCGACACCTTGCCCAGGAAGGTGGTGCGCTCGGCGACCACCGGCGGCAGGTCCACCTCGTCGAGGTCGCCGGGCCCGGCCAGCAGCAGCCGCATGCCGGGACGCTGCGGCATCACCTCGGCCAGCGCGCGGACGAGGATGTCGAAGCCCTTGCGGGGCTCGGTGAACCGGCCCAGGAAGCCGACCGTGCCGCCGTACCCGGGGCGGCACTCCCCCGGCCAGCCCGGCAGCGGCTCCGCGTCGGCGAAGTGCGCCACGGACACCCCGTTGGGGATCTCCACCGCGCCGCCGTCCAGGTGCTCGACCTGCACCCGGCGGGCCAGCTCGCTGACCGCGATGCGGCCGGTGATGCGCTCCAGCACCACCCGGGCCACCGGAGCCCCCGCCGCGAGCGCCCGCGACCGGGTCATCGCGGTGTGGAACGTCGCCACCACCGGGCCGCGCGCCGACATCACCGCCAGCAGCGACAGGCTCGGCGTGAGCGGCTCGTGCACGTGCAGCACGTCGAAGTCGCCCTGGTGCAGCCAGCGGCGGGTGCGGGCGGCCGAGATCGGGCCGAAGTTGAGCCGCGCCACTGAGCCGTTGTAGGGCACCGGCACGGCCCGCCCGGCGGCCACCACGTACGGCGGCAGGGGCTGGTCGTCGTCGGCGGGCGCGAGCACGCTGACCTCGTGCCCCATCGCGATCAGCGTCTCGGCGAGATCGCGGACGTGGAACTGCACCCCGCCCGGCACGTCCAGCGAGTACGGGCAGACGATTCCGATCCGCACGTCACTCCTCGGGGTCGGGGACGCCCGCGGCCGACGTGGCGCGGGCGGTCGCCGGGTCGCCCGCGGGCGGCTCGGTCAGCCACAGCTTCTGCAGCATGTGCCAGTCGGCCGGGTGGGCCGCGATGCCGCGGGCCAGCCCGTCGGCGACCTGCTGGGTGAGCAGCTTGACCCGCACGTCCAGCGGGCCGGCGGACGCGTCGGGCACCGGCAGCGGCCCGACCACCCGCCCGCAGCCGGAGTCCGGCTCGTACCACATGTCCACCACGAACAGCGGCGCGCCGGTGCGCAGCGCCAGCATCGCCGGACCGGCCGGCATCCGGGTGCGCCCGCCGAAGAACTCCACCTCGACGCCGCGCGCGGACAGGTCCCGGTCGGCCAGCAGCGGCACGACGTGCGCCTGCCCGAGGGCCTTGACCAGCGCGTCGATCGGCGAACCCTGACCGCCGACGGTCGGCACGATGGTCATGCCCAGCTTCTCGCGGTACGCCAGGAACCGGCGGTACAGGCCCTCCGGCTTGAGCCGCTCGGCGACCGTGGTCAGCGGCACCCCGTGCGACGTCACCACCGCTCCCGCCGCGTCCCAGTTGCCCGCGTGCGGCAGCGCGACGATCGCGCCGGTGCCCGCGGCGTGCGCGTCGAGCAGCTTTTCGACGCCGTGCAGCCGGAACCCGTCGCGCAGCTGCGCCTTCGACTTCGACGGCAGCCGGAACGCCTCCAGCCAGTAGCGGGCGTACGAGCGCACCGCGTCACGGACCAGCTCGTCGGACGGTTCGTGCCCCAGCACGTTGCGCAGGTTGCGGGCCAGCCGCTGCACGCCCGGTCCGCGCTTGGCGGCGGCCCGGTCGGCCCCGGCGCGGAACAGCCCCGACGCCGCGCCTTCGGGCAGGGCGCGGACCAGCCGCCACCCGGCCGCATAGCCGAACTCGACCAGCCGTTCCTTGCCGCTCACGCCTTCTCCTCGCTGCGCTCGTCGCATGCGTGAGAACGGTGCCCACCGGTTCGCTCGCGAGGCTCGCTCACGCCTTCTCCTCGCTGCGCTCGCCACCGGCGCGAGTCCTCGCCGACGTGATCCGCCGCCCGCTCATACCGCGTCCCCGGCCGACTCGTGCTTGCGGACGTGCCACATGCGCTGCCAGATGGTGAACACCGATCCGGCCGCGAGCAGCCACAGTGACGCGGGCAGGCCCCAGGACAGGCCGAAGCCGGCCAGCAGCGCGCCGACGCCGACGATGATCAGGCGCTCGGCGCGCTCGACCAGGCCGACGTGGCAGGACATGCCCAGCCCTTCGGCGCGGGCCTTGACGTAGGAGACGATCTGCCCGGTGACCAGGCAGATCAGCGCGGCGGCCAGCGACGGCCGGTCGCCGGTGCCCGCGTACCACCAGGCGATGGCCGCGAAGATCGCGCCGTCGGCGATCCGGTCCATCGTCGAGTCCAGCAGCGCGCCGTACCGGTTGGCGCTGCCGCGGGCGCGGGCCATCGACCCGTCCATGACGTCGGTGAGGCCGCACACTAAGATGATCACCACGGCGGCTATCCAGTGGCCGCGCGCCGCGAAACCGAACGCGCCCACCAGGACACCCAGGGTGCCCACCACCGTCACCGCGTTCGGGCTCACCCCCGCTCGCAGCAGGGCCCGGCTGAGGGGATCGAGCAGGCGGGCCGTGCCGGCCTTGCCCACCACGCTGAGGATCTTCGCCATGATGGCGCTAACGATAGCGGTGGGCGTCGGCCTGCTCGACAGCGGCGACACGCTGACGCCGGGGTTGTGTCCGTACGCCCGATGGGTGTGGGATCGGAAACAATGCAGTAACCGACACGGCTACAGGAGGCGGACAGATGGCGCGCGGCGACAAGGAGAAGGTCTCACAGGCTCCGGCGCAGGTCGCCGAGCAGCCGTCAGACGTGCGCAACGTGGTGGTGGTCGGGCACGCCGGCAGCGGTAAGACCACGCTGGTCGAGGCGCTGCTCGCGGCCACCCAGACGATCAGCCGGGCGGGCACGGTCGGCGAGGGCACCACGGTCACCGACCACGACCCGGCCGCGGTCAAGCAGCAGCGCTCCGTCGCGCTGGCCTGCGCTCCGCTGTCCCACCAGGGCGTGAAGGTGAACCTGCTGGACACCCCCGGCTACGCCGACTTCGTGGGCGAGCTGCGGGCCGGCCTGCGCGCCGCCGACGCGGCCCTGTTCGTGGTCAGCGCCTGGGACGGCATGGACGCCGCCACCGCCACCCTCTGGGACGAGTGCGCGGCGGTCGGCATGCCGCGCGCCGTGGCGATCACCCGGCTGGACCACCCGCGGGCCGACTTCGACGAGGCCCTGGCGCTGTGCCAGCGGGTCTTCGGCGAGGAGGTGCAGCCGCTGTACCTGCCGATGCACGGCGACGACGGCCAGTCCGTGGAGGGCCTGATCGGCCTGATCTCGCAGCAGGTGTACGACTACTCCAACGGCTACCCGCCCCAGGTGCGCCAGCCCGACGCCGAGCACCTGCCCGCGATCGAGGAGTCCCGCGGCGAGCTGATCGAGGGCATCATCGCCGAGAGCGAGGACGAGACCCTGATGGACCGGTACCTCGCCGGCGAGGTCATCGACTCCCAGGTGCTCATCGACGATCTGGAGAAGGCCGTCGCCCGCGGCCACTTCCACCCGGCGGTGCCGGTGTGCGCCGAGACCGGCGTCGGCCTGGACGCGCTGCTGGAGCTGCTGACCCGGGCCTTCCCGACGCCGCTGGAGCACCCGCTGCCCGCGGTCACCGGCGTCGACGGCTCCCCGCGTGACGCCCTCGAGTGCGACCCGGACGGCCCGCTGGTCGCCGAGGTGGTCAAGACGACCATCGACCCGTACGTCGGCCGGGTCAGCCTGGTCCGGGTCTTCTCCGGCACGCTGCGCCCGGACACCCCCGTGCACATCAGCGGCCACGGCCTCGCCGAGCGCGGCCACCCCGACCACGACGCCGACGAGCGCGTCCTGCACATCTACTCCCCGCTCGGGGCGAACCTGCGCGAGGTCGCCAAGTGCGTGGCCGGCGACATCTGCGCCGTCACCAAGTCGAGCGCGGCCGAGACCGGCGACACCCTGTCCGGCAAGGACAAGCCGCTGCTGATGGCCCCGTGGCAGATGCCCGAGCCGCTGCTGCCGGTCGCGGTGGTGCCCAAGACCCGCTCCGACGAGGACGCGCTCGCCAAGAACCTGGCCAAGCTGGTCGCGGGCGACCCGACGCTGCGCCTGGAGCGCAACCCGGAGACCCACCAGCTGGTGCTGTGGTGCATGGGCGAGGCGCACGCCGACGTGGTGCTCGACCGGCTGCGCGCGGGCGGCGTCGAGCTGTCCACCGAGCCCGCCCGGGTCGCGCTGCGCGAGGCGTTCGCAGCCCCCGCCAGCGGGCAGGGCCGCCACGTCAAGCAGTCCGGCGGGCACGGCCAGTACGCGGTCTGCGCGATCCAGCTGGAGCCGCTGCCCCGCGGCGCCGGCATCGAGTTCGTCGACAAGATCGTGGGCGGGGCCATCCCGCACAACTACATCCCCAGCGTCGAGAAGGGGGTGCGCGCGCAGGCCGAGAAGGGCATCGTGGCCGGCTACCCCGTGGTCGACTTCCGGGTGACCCTGGTCGACGGCAAGGCGCACAGCGTCGACTCCTCCGACGCGGCGTTCCAGACCGCGGGCAGCATGGCCCTCAAGGACGCCGCCGAGAAGGCGCAGATCACCCTGCTGGAGCCGGTCGACGAGGTGGTCATCACGGTGCCCGACTCGGCGGTCGGGGCGGTCATGAGCGACCTGTCCGGACGGCGCGGCCGGGTGCTGGGCTCCGAATCCGACCCCGGCGGCGCCGACCGCACCCAGGTGCGGGCCGAGGTGCCCGCCATCGAGCTGCTGCGCTACCTGGTGGACCTGCGCTCGATGACGGCCGGGGCGGGCACCTTCACCCGCGAGTTCGCCCGCTACGAGCCCATGCCCAGCCACCTCGCCGACCACGCCCGCAAGGAACACACCACCACCCGCTGACCGGGCGCCCTGGCCCGGCGTCGGCCAACGTCCGCCCTTGATAGGCGTTGGCCTATCTGATCGAGTTTTCGTAGATCGAACTCGATCAGATAGGCCAACGCCTACGTAAGGCCGGGTGGACGGCGTGGACGGCGTGGACGGCGGGGCGCAGCGGCACTGGGGCGGTCAGGTGGTGGCGGGGTGGCCGGCGGCGAGCAGCTCGGAGACGGTGACGAGTTCGAAGCCGCGGGCCCGTAGCTCGGTGACGATGCCCTTGAGGTTCGCGATGCAGACCAGGCGGTCGTCGGGGCCGGTGTCGTGGGCCAGCACGATCGCGCCGTTGCGGGCCTGCTCGGCGGTGTCGGCGACGATGCCGCCGGGGTTGTCCACGAACACGCTCTCGCGCATCCGCTGCGACCACATGACCACGTCGTAGCCGAACTCCTCGGCGACGGTCAGCGTGGTGCCGGCGAGGTGGCCCCACGGCGGCCGGAGCAGCGTCGGCGCCCGGCCGACGTGCTCGGCGACGGCATCGTGGCAGCGGCGCAGCTGGTCGCGTACACCCTTCTCGTCGCGCTGGGCCAGGTCCTTGTGCGCCCAGGTGTGGTTGCCGACCTCGTGGCGGGCGTAGCGGCCCTTGACCAGGGCGGCGTTGCGCACCAGCCGCTCGCCGACGACGAAGAACGTCGCCTTGGCGTCGGCTTCGTCGAGGGCGTCGAGCACCCGGGGCGTCCAGTCGGGCTCGGGGCCGTCGTCGAAGGTCAGCGCGATCAGCGGCCGGTCGGTGGTGACGTGCCACAGCACCCGCACCGCGCCGTTGTGCCAGCCCAGCTCGTTGCCGGCGGGCGCGTAGCCGCCGTCGAGGGGCAGCCGGTCCGGGCCGAACCAGCCGCGCACCCTCGGCGCGGCCACCGCGACGGCCGCACCGACGCCGCCCGCGGCCAGCAGGCGCACCATGTCGCGCCGAGAAACCATGAGGGACCCCCGTCCCCCGTCCCACCGCGCCGAGGGGCCGGGCGGTGCAGACGGGCCGTCTACGCCGATGGTGACGTGCGAAGGCCCCTCCGCGGTTCCCTTTGCACGATCACGTCACACAACGTGACGGTGCGGCGGGCCCGCGCATCCCGTGGCGCGGACCCGCCACGGGTCACCAGACCAGGCAGAACGGGTGCCCGGCGGGGTCGGCGTACACGCGCCAGTTGTCGCCTTCGCCGGCCAGGCGGGTGCCGCCGAGGGCGAGCACCTTCGGCTCGGCCTCTTCGACGTCGGCCACCTCCACGTCCAGGTGGAACTGCTGCGGGTGGGCCGGGTCGGGCCACTGCGGGGCCCGGTGGTCGGCGATCTCCTGGAAGATCACCGTCAGCCGGCCCTCCGCGGAGATCATCGCGCCGCCCTCGCCCTCCCAGGTGACCGGGAGGCCGAGCAGCTCGCTGTAGAAGCGGGCGAGCGGCGAGGCGGCCGCGCAGTCGATCGCCACGTCGGCGATGGCGGCACTGTCCACCTCGCCCTGGCAGAGGCAGAACGGGTGGCCGGCCGGGTCGGCCAGCACGGTGAAGGTCTCGCCGCCGCCGGGCAGGCGGGTCGCGCCCAGCTTGACGGCGTGCTCGACCGCCGCGGCCAGGTCCGGCACGCGCAGGTCGAGGTGCATCTGCTGCGGGTACGCCGGGTCGGGCCAGCGCGGCGGCACGAGGTCGGGGGCGAGCTGAAAGCCGAGGCGGGTGCCGTCGGCGGCCTTGAGAGTGATCCATTCGTCGTCGGCGTAGTGCTCGTCCAGGCCGGCCAGCTCCGTGTAGAAGGCGGCCAGGCCCTTGATGTCGGGTGCGTCCAGCACGACGGTGCGCAGGGTGCCAATCATGGCAGCCATCCTTCCGCAGGGGTCTGACACCACCCGGGTACCCGCTCCGGCGCGCCGCGCCGCCCTTGACCGCGGCTTGTCGCGCCATGATCGCCGTTTCGGGTCAGAACCTGGCGCTGGACCGCACCTTCCGACCGGAAACAGCGATCACTGCTGCCACGACGAGCTAGGCCGGCCAGGCTTCCCGGAGCAGGTCGCGGGTGTCGGTGAGGAGCTGCGGCAGCGCTTTGGTGCGGGCGACGACGGGAAGGAAGTTGTTGTCGCCGCCCCAGCGCGGCACGACGTGCTGGTGCAGGTGGGCGGCGATCCCGGCGCCCGCGGCGTGGCCCTGGTTGAGGCCGATGTTGAACCCGTGCGCGTTGGAGACCTTCCGGACCACCCGCATCGCCGTCTTGGTGAACTCGGCCAGCTCCGCGGTCTCGGCGGCGTCGAGCTCCGGGTAGTCGTCGATGTGGCGGTACGGGCAGATCAGCAGGTGGCCCGGGTTGTACGGGAACCGGTTGAGCACCGCGTAGACGGCCTCACCCCGGGCGACGACCAGCCCGTCCGGGTCGGAGACCGGCGCGACGCAGAACGGGCACTCGGTCGGCTTCGCGCCGCCGCTGACGTACGCCATGCGCCACGGCGTCCACAGCCGTTCGAGGCCGTCCGGGTCGGGTGCGTTCATGCCCGTGCCTGCGCGGTGTGCGGCACGTCCGGGCGGCCGATGACGCGGGTGGTCAGCTGCATCCAGCGGTCCGGCTCGGCCAGCGGGGTGAACCCGGCCTCGGCGTAGACGGCGTGCGCGTCGGCGGTCGCCAGGATGATCCGGTACACGCCGAGCGCGAGCACGTCGTCGCGGACCGCCGCCACCGCCCACCGGGCCAGGCCCTGCCCGCGGTAGGCCGCCTCGATGAACACGTCGCACAGCCAGGCGAACGTGGCCCCGTCGGTGACCACGCGCAGCAGGCCGACCTGCGTGCCGTCCGGGGCGTAGATCCCGTACACGGTGGACCCGGCCAGTGAGCGCTCGATGACCGCGCGCTCGCGCCCGCCGGCCCAGTAGCTCTCCTGGGCCAGCCAGCGCTCGACGGTGTCGAGGTCGAGCCGGGCCGGGTCCGTGTCCAGCACGAACCCGGCTCCGTTGGCACGGGTGCTCACGCTTCCTCCTCGCTGCGCTCGTCGGCAGCGCGAGAACCCGGCAACCTGGTTCGCTCGCTGCGCTCGCTCACGCCGCTTCGACCGCCTCGGCGTCCTGCGCCACTGCCGCGGACGGGCCGGTGTTGACGCGGGAGCGCACGATCTCGGTCACGTGGGCGACCGCCTCGTCGAGGCTCACGCCGTTGCGCTGCGAGCCGTCGCGGTAGCGGAAGGACACCGTGCCGTCGGCCAGGTCCTGGTCGCCGACGATGGCCATGAACGGGATCTTCTGCTGCTGCGCGGTGCGGATCTTCTTCTGCATGCGCTCGTCGGAGCTGTCGACCTCGGCGCGGATGCCGGCCTTGCGCAGCTTCGCCACGAACTCGTACAGGTAGGCGGTGTGCCCGGCCTCGTCGTCGGAGCGGATCGGGATGCCGACCACCTGGATCGGGGCCAGCCAGGCCGGGAACGCGCCCGCGTAGTGCTCGGTGAGCACGCCGATGAAGCGCTCGATCGACCCGAACTTGGCACAGTGGATCATGACGGGCTGCTGCCGCGTGCCGTCCGCCGCCTGGTACTCCAGCTCGAAGCCCTTGGGCTGGTTGAAGTCGTACTGGATGGTCGACATCTGCCAGGTGCGGCCGATGGCGTCCTTGGCCTGCACGGAGATCTTCGGGCCGTAGAAGGCCGCGCCGCCCGGGTCCGGCACCAGGGTCAGCCCGGTCTCCAGGGCGCACTGCTCCAGCACCGCGGTGGCCGTGACCCAGTCCTCCTCCGAGCCGACGAACTTCTCCGGCTTGCTGTCGTCACGCGTCGACAGCTCCAGGTAGAAGTCGGTGATGCCGAAGTCCTTGAGCAGGCCGAGCACGAAGTCCAGCAGGTGCTTGATCTCGGCGGCCGCCTGCTCCTTGGTGACGTAGGAGTGCGAGTCGTCCTGGGTGAAGCCGCGCACCCGGGTCAGGCCGTGGATCACGCCCGACTTCTCGAACCGGTAGACGGAGCCGAACTCGAACAGCCGGATCGGCAGCTCGCGGTAGGAACGCCCGCGCGACCTGTAGATCAGGTTGTGCATCGGGCAGTTCATCGCCTTGAGGTAGTAGTCGCTGCCCTCCATGTCCATAGGCGGGAACATGGTCTCTTTGTAGTACGGCAGGTGACCCGAGGTGTGGAAGAGGCCTTCCTTGGTGATGTGCGGCGTCCCGACGTACTGGAAGCCCTCCTCGATGTGGCGGAGACGGACGTAGTCCTCCATCTCGCGCTTGATCACACCGCCCTTGGGGTGGAAGACCGCCAGGCCCGAGCCGATCTCGTCGGGGAAGCTGAACAGGTCGAGGTCGGTGCCCAGCTTGCGGTGGTCGCGGCGGGCCGCCTCCTCCAGCAGCTTCAGGTAGTCCTTGAGCTGGTCGCGGGTCGGCCACGCGGTGCCGTACACCCGCTGCAGCTGGGGGTTCTTCTCCGAACCGCGCCAGTACGCCGCCGCGGAGCGCATCAGCTTGAACGCGCCGATCAGGCGGGTCGACGGCAGGTGCGGGCCCCGGCACAGGTCGCCCCAGCAGCGGTCGCCCGTCTTGGCGTCGAGGTTGTCGTAGATGGTCAGCTCGCCGCCGCCCACCTCCATGACGTCGTCGCCGGCGTCACCCTTGATGTCGACCAGCTCCAGCTTGAAGGGCTCGTCCTTCAGCTCTGCCTTGGCCTCGTCGAGCGTCTCGAAGCGGCGGCGACGGAAGCGCTGCCCCGACTTGACGATCTCCTGCATCCGCTTCTCGATCTTGTCGAGGTCGTCCGGGTGGAACGGCTTGGGCACCGAGAAGTCGTAGTAGAAGCCGTTGTCGATGGGCGGGCCGATGCCGAGCTTGGCCTCGGGGAAGATGTCCTGCACCGCCTGGGCCAGCACGTGCGCGGTGGAGTGGCGCAGGACGTCGAGGCCGTCCTTGGAGTCGATGGCGACCGGCTCGACCGCGGTGTCGACCGTCGGCGACCAGTCCAGGTCGCGCAGGCGGCCCTCGGGGTCGCGGACGACCACGATCGCCTTGGGGCCGTGCACCGGCAGGCCGGCCTCGGCGATCGCCTCCGCGCCCGTCGTCCCGGCCCGGACGACGACGGGGTCGGCCTGTGGCGGGCTGATCGAAACGCTCACGGTGATCTCCTCAAGTCCTCTGCTGCGGTTTGTCCGGCTCCGGCCATGCTATCGGGCGCGCTGATCATGCCGGTTACCGGTTCCGGCCGCCCGCGGTTCATCCGGATGCTCTTTCACACCGGCTTCGACGGCGTTAGATTGGCGCCATGGCGAGCGCTGACCTGGCAAGGACCCTCGATCGTCGCTATCAGACCTACTTCGCCGACCGTGCTGCGGTGCCGTTCGCGGTCCGCAACGGCGACGGCGCGCCACCCCGTGTCCTGGGTTCCGGCGACCCGGCCTTCACCATCGTGGTCAGCGACCCGCGCGGCGCGAAAGCCCTCGCCGGGCTCGACCAGTTCCAGATCGGCGTGGCCTACCTGCGCGGCTGGCTCGACATCGAGGGCGACCTGATGGCCGCGCTCAAGGTCCGCGGCATGTTCCACGACCGGCACCCGATCGCGTGGCTGGCCCGGTTCGCCCCGGCGCTGCGGCTGGGCGGCGCCGAGCACGACCGGCGCTCGATCTCGTCGCACTACGACAACGAGTCCGAGTTCTTCCTGACCTTCATGGACTCCCGGCACCGCTGCTACACCCAGGGCGTGTTCGAACGCGACGACGAGCCGCTGGAAGACGCGATGACCCGCAAGATGGAGCTGGCGCTCGACTCCCTGAAGGTCTCCCCCGGCGACCACATCCTGGAGGTCGGCGGCGGCTGGGGCGCGTTCGCCGAGTTCGCCGCCCGGCGCGGGGTGCACGTCACCACGCTGACCCTGGCCGAGGAGTCCGAGCGGTACCTGTCCGACCTGTTCACCCGCGAGCAGCTGCCGGCCACCGTGGTACGCCAGCACCTGCTGCGCTACGAGTCGCCGCGGCGCTACGACGCGATCGTCAACATGGGCGTCACCGAGCATCTGCCCAACTACGGCGCGAGCCTGCGGAAGTACGCCGAACTGGTCAAACCGGGCGGACATGTGTACCTGGACGCGCTGGCGATGCGGGCCAAGCACCAGGTGTCCACGTTCATGAGCCGTTACATCTACCCGGGCAAGTCGTCGCCGCTGGTGCTGCACTCCTACCTGCGCCACGTGGCGCGCTCGCCGTTCGAGCTGGTCAGCGTCGACGACGACCGGCACAACTACCACCTGACCTGCGCGGAGTGGGCGCGGCGGCTCGACGCGGCCCGCGAGGAGGTCGTCCGCCGCTGGGGCGACCCGCTGTACCGGCGGTTCCGGCTGTTCCTCTGGGGCTCGGCGGCCAGCTTCGACACCGGCCTCGTGCAGGCGTACCGGTGGGTGCTGCGGCGGCCCTGACGGACCGTTTCGCCCGGTGATGCCCGCTCTGCGCGGTACCGTCTGAAGGTGTCACCAGACCTCACGCTCGGGGTCCTGTCCCCGTTCCTCGGGGGCTGGTACTACGGCGGCGTCCTGGCGGGGATCGCGCGCGCCGCGGCGGAGGCGGGCGCGGGGATCATCGCGATCCAGACCCTGGACGCGGGCACCGAGCACATCGAGGTCACCGAGGCTCCTGAGCTGTCGTACCCGGTCGCGTGGCAGCACGTGTCCGGTTTCGTGGTGGTGCTGCAGGCGGTGACGCACCGGTACCTGCACTCGATCGAGCAGACCGGCAAGCCGCTCGTGTCGGTCAGCCACGCGCTGCACGACCTGCCCTACCCGGTGGTGATGCCGGACAACACGACCGGCGTCACCGAGGCGGTGGACCACCTCGTCGCCCACGGGCACCGCCGGATCGCCTTCGCCGGACGACTGGAGACCGGCGACATCCGCGAGCGGTACGAGGCGTACCGCGAGGCGCTGGCCGTGCACGGGATCGAGGCCGACCCGACCCTGCTGTTCTCCGCGCCGACCAACCAGGTCGACGGTGGCGAGCACGCCGCCGAGCGCATGCTGGCCGCAGGGGTGCCCTCGACCGCGGTCATCGCGGGCACCGACGAGAACGCGACCGGCATCATGCACACGCTGGCCGCCGCGGGCCTGCGGCTGCCCGCCGACCAGGCCGTGATCGGCTTCGACGACCTGCGCTCCAGCGCGTACCTGATCCCGCGCCTGACCACGGTGCGCCAGCCGACGGAACTGGTCGGACGGACGGCCGCCACGACCCTGCTCGGCATGATCCGCGGCGACCCCGAACCGCCGGCGCGCATCCTCGTGCCCACCTCGCTCATCGTCCGCGAGTCCTGCGGGTGCAGCGGCGACGTGGCGTTCCACGCCGACATCGAGCCGCCCAGGCCGCACCGCCGCCTGGCCGACCTCATCGCCACCACCGTCGCGCCGGTGCACGGCTCGCTGTCCTCGGCCGACGCGGCCGACGTCGTGCACGCCGCCGAGACCGTGGCCCGCGCCGTCGAGGCCGAGGCGGTCGCGCGGCGGCCCGGCTGCGAGGAGGTGCGGCTGGCGCTGGAACTGCTGCTGCGGCTGTCCGGCGGGCGGCCGGAGGCGCTGTACGAGATCGCGCAGCTGATCCGCGACTACGGCCAGCCCGCCAACGGGGTGCTGCTCATCCTCATGGAGATGCGCGGCCGGACCCTGTTCCGGGACAGCTCGCTGCTGCGCGAGACGCTGACCGCGCAGTACGAGGTCGGCATGGAACTGCTGCGCGGGCACCGCGAGCCGGCCAGGCTGGAGTGGATGCGCCGCACCTGGGTCCGCGGCGGCTGCGTCGGGCTGTGGGCCGGCGGCCTGCCGCCCTCGCTGGCCGACGCCGCCCTGGAGATCACCGGCATGTTCCTGCCGGGCGAACCGCCGACGCCGGAGCCGTCGGTGGCGGTCAGCGCGTTCCCGCCGCTCCGGCTGCGGGAGCTGGCCGACCCGGTGGCCAACCTCATCGTGTTCGTGGTGCCGGTCAAGGGCGGGGCCAGCGACTGGGGCTTCCTCGCCGTGGTCGACTCCGTGTCCACCGGCGGCGCGACCGGGCGCGAGCCGTTCAACCAGTGGGCCGCGCTGCTCGCGGTGGCACTGGACCGGCAGGCGCTGCTCAAGGAGTCGCTGCGGCAGAAGGAGCAGCTGCGTATCGCGGCCCTCTACGACGAGCTGACCGGCCTGCCCAACCGGTCGCTGTTCCTGGACCGGCTGCGCCAGGCGATCCGCCAGTCGCGGCGGCGCAGCGGGCGTCCGTTCGGGGTGCTGTTCCTGGACCTGGACGGGTTCAAGGTGGTCAACGACAGCCTCGGCCACTCCGCCGGGGACCGGCTGCTCAAGCAGGTCGCCAAGCGGATCAGGTCCACCCTGCGCGAGTCGGACACCGTGGCCCGCTTCGGCGGCGACGAGTTCCTGGTGCTGCTCGACGACGTGACCGCGCCGCACACCCCCGCCCAGGTAGCCGAGCGGCTGCACGGGGTGCTCGCGCAACCGTTCCAGCTGCACGGCCAGGACGTCGTGGTCACCGCCAGCATCGGCATCACCATGAGCAGCCGCCGCTACAGCAACGCCGAGGACCTGCTGCGCGACGCCGACATCGCGATGTACTCGGCGAAGTCGGCGCACAAGGGCCGCCACGCCGTCTTCGACGTGGCGATGCACGCCAAGGCGGTGACCCGGCTGCAGGTCGAGACCGAGCTGCGCCAGGGGCTCGACAACGGCGAGTTCGAGGTGCACTACCAGCCGATCGTGGCGCTGCGCTCCGGCCGGACCAAGGGGTTCGAGGCGCTGATCCGCTGGCGGCACCCGCTGCGCGGGCTGCTGTCGCCGGCCGCGTTCATGCCGGTCGCCGAGGAGACCGGCCTGATCATCCCGATCGGCAGCTGGGTCGTCGACGAGTGCTGCCGCCAGCTGGCCGCCTGGTACGCCGCCGGCGTCGCCACGCCCGGCCTGTCCGTCGCGGTCAACGTGTCCAACCGGCAGTTCTGGAGCGGCAACGTCATCGACGACATCACCGGCGCGCTCGACCGGCACCGGCCCCCGGCGGGCAGCCTCGCCGTCGAGATCACCGAGGGCGTGGTGATGGAGAACGTCGCCCCGGCCCGCGACATCCTGCACACCCTGCACGACCTCGGCTGCCAGCTGCACATCGACGACTTCGGCACCGGATACTCCTCATTGGAGGCGCTGCACCGGCTGCCCATCGACGCCCTGAAGATCGACCGGTCGTTCGTCTGGCAGATCGACACCGACCGGCGCAGCGGCGAGCTGGTGCGCACCATCGTCCTGATGGGACGCAACCTCGGCCTGGACCTCATCGCCGAGGGCATCGAGACGCCCGAGCAGCGCGACTTCCTCATCCGGCTGGGCTGCGGGTACGGCCAGGGCTTCCTGTTCTCCCGACCGGTGCCCGCCGACGTGGCCTGCACGCTGCTCGGCGAGCCCACCTAGACTGCCGATCATGTGGCTGTTGCTGACCCTGTTCTCGGTCGCCGTGCTGGCGCTCGCCATCTGGTGGCGGTGGCGCAAGACGTCGCGCCCGGCCGCCCGCCCCGCGGGCAGACGCCCCGCCGGCAAGCGCCCGCCCGGCCGGCCCACCGCCCCGAAGAAGACGCCGACCCCGGCCGGCGGGCCGCAGCCCGGGGAGATCTGGTGGGCCGACGTGCCCTACGAGGACGGCCCCGGGTCGAAGGTCCGCCCGTGTGTGGTGCTGCGGGCCAAGGGCAGCGCGTACGAGATCCTGAAGATCACCAGCCAGGACCAGAGCCACCGCAGCGACCACATCGAGATCGCGACGAAGTCGTGGGACGCCGACGCCGACCACAACAGCTTCCTGGACCTCAGCGACCCGATCACCATCACCACGGACGCCTTCGCCAACCGCGCCGGCGCCCTGGACACCCCCACCTGGCGCAAGGTCAAAGCCCTCCACAAGGCCTGACCCGCCCGCGCCCCGCATCCGATTTTCTTAGACGTCGGCCTATCCGATCGAGTTTGATCTTCGAATTCTCGATCAGATAGGCCAGCGTCTATCAGAAGCGGGGACCGTGCGCGGTCAGGCCGTGGCGGTGTAGGTGTCGATTTCGGCGAGCAGGGTGGATTTGACCTGGTCGGGGGCGAAGGAGTGGCGTACGCCCTGGCGGGCCAGCTCGGCCACGCCGGCGTTGTCGAGGTCGAGCAGGCGGGCGGCGACCTCGTACTCGTTGTTGAGCGTGGTGCCGAACATCGGCGGGTCGTCGGAGTTGATGCTGACCGGCACGCCTGCGGCCACGATCGCGGCGAGCGGGTGCTCGGACAGGTCGGCCACCGCCCGGGTACGCAGGTTCGAGGTGGGGCACACCTCCAGCGGGATCGCATGCTCGGCGAGGTACGCCAGCAGCTGCGGGTCCTGGGCTGCGAAGATGCCGTGGCCGATGCGCTCGGCGCCGAGTTCGCGGATCGCGTCCCAGACGGTCTGCGCGCCGGTGGTCTCCCCCGCGTGCGGGACGCTGTGCAGCCCGGCCGCGCGGGCAGCGTCGAAGTACGGCTTGAACTGCGGCCGGGGCACGCCGATCTCGGGTCCGCCGAGGCCGAAGCTGATCAGGCCGTCCGGGCGCTGGTCGAGCGCGATGCGCAGGGTCTGCTCGGCAGAGGCCAGGCCGGCCTCGCCCGGGATGTCGAACACCCACCGCAGCACCAGGCCCAGTTCCTTCTCCGCCTCGCGTCGCGCGTCCTCGATGGCCTCGCAGAACGCCTCGGCCGGGATGCCGCGGTTGACGCTGGAGTACGGCGTCACGGTCAGCTCGGCGTAGCGCACCTGCTGCGCGGCGAGGTCCTGGGCCACACCGTAGGTCAGCGTGCGCACGTCCTCGGCGTCGCGGATCAGGTCGACGACGCTGAGGTAGACCTCGATGAAGTGCCTGAAGTCGGTGAAGGTGAAGTACTCGGCGAGCAGCGCGGGGTCGGCCGGCACCGGGCTGCGGCCCTCGTGCCGGGCGGCCAGCTCGGCCACGATGCGAGGGGAGGCCGAACCGACGTGGTGCACGTGCAGTTCGGCCTTGGGCAGTCCGGCCACGAAGCTCGCAAGATCGTCCTTAGCCATGCCGGCACTTTACCTTCCGGGCCCGGTCACGGGGTCTCGGCGGTCCGGCGGCCGACGGCGAAGACGCGCCGGAACGGGAAGTCGACCACGTCCCCGTCCGCCGGGTACGCGTCGGCCAGCGCCGGCTCCAGGTCCGCGCAGTACGCCTCCCAGGCGCCCGGCGTCGCGGCGAGCGCCGCGCGCACCGGACGCAGCGCGGTGCCGGTGAGCCAGGTCAGCACGGGATGCGGGCCGCCGGTCACGGGCAGTTGGTGCACGTACGTGGTCTCCCAGGTGTCGGCCGTGCACCCGCCGGCACGCAGCAGCCGCGCGTACTCCTGCGGCCCCGGCACCGACCGGGTCTGCTCGCCGATCTCGCCGAGCAGCGCGGACCAGCGTGATGTGAGACACAGCTCACGCAGCGCCCGGTGTGCCGGATTGTCGTGATTGCCCGGAACCTGCAGGGCCAGCCATGAGCCGGGGCGCAGTGCCCGCGCCCACCGGCCGACCAGCTCCTCCTGGCCGGGCACCCACTGCAGCACCGCGTTCGTGACGATCACATCGACCTCCGGCCCCGGCAGGTAGTCGCGCACGTCTCCGACGCGGTAGGCCACCGGACCCGGGCCGCCCTGGTCGGCCAGCGCCTTGTCGATCATCTCGACCGACGAGTCCACGCCGCTCACCTGGGCCCCGGGCCAGCGCGCGGCCAGCGTGGCGGTGAGGTTGCCCGGCCCGCAGCCCAGGTCGACGACCTGGCGGGGCTGCTCGGCGAGTACCCGGGCGAGCAGGTCCTGGAACGGGCGGCCGCGCTCGTCCGCGAAGCGCAGGTAGGTCTCGGGGTTCCACATGGCGGCCTCCATTACAAACCGTACGTACGTCTTGTTTTGAAAGATAGCGCGGCCCCTCTCGTCTCGCAACCCGGTCCCGGGACAGCATCGAGCCCCGCATACAGGGCATGATGCGGGGCTCGATGGGCTTCGTCCGGCGGCCGTAGGCCACCTGGAACGACAAACGGGCCGGTGTACACCGGCCCGTAAGGGTCAGACGAGCGCCGCCGGAGCACCAGGCCCCGGTGGCGTCACCTTGGGAAGATCAGAGCGGGCGGACCGCGTCGGCCTGCGGGCCCTTGGCGCCCTGGACGATCTCGAACTCGACGCGCTGGTTCTCCTCGAGGCTGCGGAAGCCGCTGGCCTGGATCGCGGAGAAGTGCACGAAGACGTCAGCGCCACCACCGTCGACGGAGATGAAGCCGAAGCCCTTGTCGGCGTTGAACCACTTAACGGTTCCCTGAGCCATTTTCACCATTTCCTTGCACAAACTGAACCGCGCCGCACACCTCGTGCGGGGGCTGGCCACTGAGTAGCGGCAACCGGCGGTCCTCACTTCTCAGGGAGGGCAACGCGAGCAGACCACGTACATCAAAAACCGAGTGCCAGTGTAGCCCACAACACGAGGCCGTGGGGAACCCGGATGATCGTCATTACAGGTTCCGGGGTGGTTTCCGAATCGTTACCAACCTTACTGTTGTCAGCGCTGGACAGTTCGAGACCGAAAGCGCTTGCATGGCTTGCGTCACCTTGCGGTAGTCCGGTTCCAGGGGGCTGCGCTCCGACAAGCTCTACGAGGAGGAAACTCCATGGCATCCAACAGACAGCGGCGTCTGCTCGCCTTCTCCGGTGCGGTCGTTCTGGCTCTCACCGTCGCGGCATGCGGCGGGAAGTCCGACCCCACCTCCGAGGGCAAGCTCGACACCCCCGAGTGCGCCGCCTACAAGGACTACACGGGCATCTCCGGCGAGACCGTCACCATCTACTCCCCCATCCGCGACGCTGAGGCGGGGCTGCTGGAGGACGCCTGGAAGAAGTTCGCCGACTGCACCGGCGTGAAGATCGAGTACGAGGGCAGTGGCGAGTTCGAGGCGCAGCTGAAGGTCCGCGTGGAAGGCGGCGACGCACCTGACCTCGCCTTCATCCCGCAGCCGGGCCTGCTGGAGTTCTTCGCCAAGGGCGGCAAGCTCAAGGCCGCCGGCGAGAAGACCAAGGCCATGGCCACGCAGAACTTCTCCCCCGACTGGCTGAAGTACGGCACCGTCAACGGCACCCTGTACGGCGCCCCGCTGGGCGCCAACGTGAAGTCGTTCGTGTGGTACTCCCCGTCCCTGTTCAAGGAGAAGGGCTGGACCGTCCCGGGGACCTGGGACGAGATGATCGCGCTCAGCGAGAAGATGGTGACCGCGGGCATCAAGCCGTGGTGCGCGGGCATCGGCTCGCAGGACGCGACCGGCTGGCCGGCCACCGACTGGATCGAGGACGTGCTGCTGCGCGAGCAGGGCCCGGACGTGTACGACCAGTGGGTCACGCACGCGATCCCGTTCAACGACCCGCGGATCGTCTCGGCGACCGACCGGGTGGGCTCGATCCTGAAGAACGAGAAGTACGTCAACGGCGGCCTCGGCGGCGTGAAGTCCATCGCCACCACCACCTTCCAGGACGGCGGCCTGCCGGTCGTCCAGAAGAAGTGCGGCATGCACCGCCAGGCGTCCTTCTACGCCAACCAGTGGCCCAAGGGCACCAAGGTGGCCGAGGACGGCGACGCGTTCGCCTTCTACCTGCCGGCGATCGACCCGGCCAAGGGCAAGCCGGTGCTGGGCGGCGGCGAGTTCGTCGGCGCGTTCACCGACACCCCGGCCGTGCAGGCGGTGCAGACCTACCTGGCCAGCCCCGACTTCGCCAACAGCCGGGCCAAGCTGAACAACTGGATCTCCGCCAACAAGGGCCTGGACGTGGCGAACGTGTCCAACCCGATCGACAAGGTGGCGGTCGGCATCCTGCAGGACAGCGGCGCGGTGTTCCGCTTCGACGGCTCGGACCTGATGCCCGCCGCCGTCGGCGCGAACTCCTTCTGGAAGGGCATGACCAACTGGATCAACGGCACCGACACCAAGGCCACCCTCGACTTCATCGAGGGCACCTGGCCCAAGTGAGCCACTAGTTGATCTTTCTACGCCGTGTGGGTCCCGGTCCGGGGTCCACACGGCGTAGTCTTCCTCCCGTCCGGTCCCCGAGGAGACACGCGTGAACTTCGACTTCACCGCCGAAGCCCCGAAGTTGATGATGCTGCTGTACGGCGTCATCGCCTTCGCCGCTGTGGTGGGCCTGTTGCTGCTGGTGCTGGACGTGCTGCCGGCACGCAAGGACCGGTGGATCGCGCTGGGGCTGCTCGCGCCGGCCGGTCTGCTGCTGGTGGTGGGCCTGATCGTGCCGGCCGTCCGCACGATGGTCCTGGCCTTCATGAACGCCGACTCCAGCGAGTTCGTGGGCCTGGAGAACTTCCGCTGGATCTTCACCGACAAGAACTCCGGCATGCTGCCCGATTTCAGCGGCGACACCGTGCAGTACGGCGTACTACTGAGCACCCTGCTCTGGGTGCTGCTGGTGCCCACCGCCTCCACCGCCGTCGGCCTGGTCTACGCCGTGATGGTGGACCGCTCCCGGTTCGAGTCGTTCGCCAAGTCGCTGGTCTTCATGCCGATGGCCATCTCGTTCGTCGGCGCGGGCATCATCTGGAAGTTCGTCTACGAGTACCGCCAGGAGGGCGCCGACCAGATCGGCCTGCTGAACCAGCTGATCGTCTGGCTCGGGGGCACGCCGCAGCAGTGGCTGCTGGACGGCCCGTGGAACACGCTGTACCTGATCGTGGTGCTGGTCTGGATCCAGGCGGGCTTCGCCATGGTGGTGCTCTCCGCGGCGATCAAGGCGATCCCCGCCGACATCGTCGAGGCCGCCCGCATCGACGGCGTGACGGCATGGCAGATGTTCTGGCGCGTAACCATCCCGAGCATCCGCCCGGCCCTGGTCGTCGTGCTGGTCACCATCTCCATCGGCACCCTGAAGGTCTTCGACATCGTGCGCACCATGACCGGCGGCCAGTTCGGCACCAGCGTGGTGGCCAACGAGATGTACACGTACTCGTTCCGGGCCGACGAGAAGGGCAAGGGCGCCGCGCTGGCGGTGCTGCTGTTCCTGTTCGTCATCCCCATCGTGATTTACCAGGTCCGGCTGATGCGCCGCCGCCGGCTGGAGGGAGCCCGATGAGCACAGGCACTGAGACCATCGTCGCTGCACCCGATGCGGAGGTGCCGCCCACCGTGGGCGGGCGGGTGCGCAAGAAGCTGACCAGCCGCACCGCGAGCGCCGTCTCGCTGGTCATCGCACTGCTGTGGACCGTGCCCACGCTCGGTGTGCTGATCTCGTCGATCCGGCCGGAGGACGAGATCAAGTCCAACGGCTGGTGGAACTTCTTCTCCCACCCGCAGTTCACCCTGGAGAACTACGAGCAGGTGCTGTTCGGGTCGCGCTCCGCCTCGGGCGGGCTGGCCGGCTACTTCATCAACTCGCTGGTCATCACGATCCCGTCGGTGCTGTTCCCGCTGGCCTTCTGCGCGCTGGCCGCGTACGCGCTGGCGTGGACCCGCTTCCGGGGCCGCGACTGGGTCTACATCGGCATCTTCGCGCTGCAGATCGTTCCGCTGCAGATGGCGCTGATCCCGCTGCTGTCGTTCTTCAACTACGGCGTCTCGCTGGGCGGGGTGCAGCTGCTGCCCGCCTGGGACCTGGACGGCCCGGCGAAGTTCATCACGGTCTGGTTCGCGCACACCTGCTTCGCCCTGCCGCTGGGCATCTTCCTGCTGCACAACTTCATGGCGGAGCTGCCCGGCGACCTGGTCGAGGCGGCCCGGGTGGACGGCGCGAGCCACGCCAAGATCTTCCGCTCGGTCATCCTCCCGCTGATCGTGCCGGCGCTGGCGTCCTTCGCCATCTTCCAGTTCCTCTGGGTCTGGAACGACCTGCTGGTGGCCCTGATCTTCGCGGGCGGCCCGAAGAACGCCCCACTCACGGTGCGCCTGGCCGAACTGGCCGGAAACCGCGGCAACGAGTGGCAACGCCTCACCGCGGCCGCGTTTGTCTCGATCATCGTGCCGTTGACGGTGTTCCTGTCCCTGCAGCGCTACTTCGTCCGCGGCCTGCTCGCCGGCAGCGTCAAGGGCTGACCAAGCCGAAGGAAGGGCGCCTTCTCATCGCTGTGCGATGCAGAAGGCGCCCTTCCTCACGTCTGTGCCTAGCGGCCGAGCACCGAGCCGCCGTTGACGTTGATGATCTGGCCGGTCACGTAGCCGCCGGACGCCCCCGCCAGCCAGCACACCGCGTCCGCGATGTCCTGCGGGCGGCCTGCCCGTCCGACCAGCGTCTGCGCGACACGTGAGGCGTGCCCCTGCGGTGTCATCCGGCCGTCGAAGAACTCCGTCCCGGCGATGTACCCGGGCGAGATGACGTTGGCGGTGGCGCCGTCCGGGCCGAGCTGTGCCGCCAGGTCCATGACCCAGCCGTGCAGGGCCGCCTTGGCCGCCGAGTAGGGGCCGCCCCCGCCGCGCTGCGCCGCGATCGAGCTCAGCAGCACCACCCGGCCGCCCGGACGGCGCAGCAGCGGCAGCAGCGCCTCGGTGAGCAGCACGGCGGTGAGCACGTTGGTCTCGAAGGTGGCCCGCCACTGGTCGGCCACCGCGGTCAGCCCGTCGCCGTCCCGGCCCACGTACCCGCCCGCGTTGTTCACCAGCACGTCCACCGCCCGCCCCGCCAGCGCCGCGGCGACACGTTCGGCGCCCGCGGGCGCGCTGAGGTCGGCGGCGATCGTCGTCACCACGGCCCCGGTCGCCGCACGGACGCCCTCGGCGGCGTGTTCGAGCACGTCCGCCCGCCGTCCTATCGCGACGATGTCGTATCCCCGTTCGGCCAGCGCCAGCGCCGTGGCCGCGCCGATACCGGTGCCCGCCCCGCTGATCACCGCCAGCGGCCTGTTCCCATGATCGCTCACCCGCCGACCCTATCGCCGACACGCCCCACCCACAGCCCTCCCGCCCCCTCCCAGCCGGCCCGCCTCCGCTCGCCCGCCCTGACGCCCACCCGCCGCGTGCAGTTTCGAGGAAAGTGCAGCAATCGCGGCCGTGATTGCCGCAGTTTCCCCGGAACTGCAAATGATCACGCGCATCGGCGCGAGCCGGTGACCGTGCGGGCGCGCGGGATTCGCGGTCGGTGGGGTGGAGGTCGGCCGGAAGGGGCTCGTGCCGGGGCGGGAAGTGCGGCAGGATGCCAGACGTGAATTCTGTTCGCGTAGCTGTACCCGCTGATCTGCCGGGCCTTGCCACCACCCTGGCGGAGGCGTTCGGCGACGACCCGGTGTGGTGCTGGATGGTCCCGCCGGACGGCCGCCACGGCCGGCTGGAGCGCATCTTCGGAGCATTGCTGCGGTACGCGATCCCGCGCGGCCACGTCTACACCACCCCGGACCGGCAGGCGGTCACCATGTGGGCCCCACCGCATGAGTGGAAGCTGCCCACCCCCGCGGTCGTCCGGGCGGCCCTGCCGCTGCTGCGGGCCACCGGCACGCGGCTGCCCCGGCTGCTGGGCCGGATGGGCGAGATCGACCGCCTGCACGAGCAGCAGCCGGCCGAGCACTGGTACCTGGAGTTCATCGGCACCACGACCGCGGCGCGCGGCGCCGGGCTGGGTTCGGCACTGCTGACCGATGCGCTGGCCCGCTTCGACGCCGCCGGGCTGCCGGTCTACCTGGAGTCGTCCAATGAGCGCAATCTCAGCTTCTACCGGCGCCACGGCTTCACCGTGACCGGGAAGCCGCCCATGCGCTCCGGCCCGCCACAGTGGACGCTGTGGCGCGATCCCGCCACCTGAGCACCCTCAACCGCCCGCCGGACCCGCCCGCCGCACGCGGCCGCCTGAGCCCCGGATCCGCCTCGGACGGGGTCCGTAGGCACCCGTCCGAGGGGCCTCCGGCCGTCGGTTCGTGTCAATGTGGAAACACGCCCGACACATCGACGCGCGGCCCGTGGGAGCGCTTCCGCAGGTAGGGGCCGATTCCGCTAGCAGCCAAGGATTTCCTGGTGGTTGCCTACAGATTCTGGGGCGATGAAGGGTCTTCCCCTCCGGCTCAGATGTCGCTATCGTTCCAACAAACGTCCATGGGAACGCTTCCACGGATGTTCATCAATGTAAGAATTCGTCCCGTCGATGGCCCGCCCGGACGCCATCGCCGGCCGCTCCCAGAGGCGGTCGGTCGCCGATCTCCCTACGACCGGCGACCGACCTCCCTCCGGGTGCCGGAGAGGAGGTGAAGCTCGCGACTACGTCGCGTGCCAACGGCTCCCGCGCGTCACGCTGCCTCGTGACCCTGCCGAAAGGCAGACACAGGGCGTGAGCACCCGATGGGGGCGGGGACTGCCCTTCCCCGCTCCCATACCAAACGGCATTCTCCGCCTCAGCGCCCAGCAGCAC
Organism: Catellatospora vulcania; assembly: GCF_009720385.1. Lineage (GTDB taxonomy): Bacteria > Actinomycetota > Actinomycetes > Mycobacteriales > Micromonosporaceae > Catellatospora > Catellatospora vulcania. Next base: position 146,354 of record NZ_ML769305.1, read on the forward strand.
CAGACTTGCGCCACATATGCGAAAGTCTTAACACCACATCTCCACCCGTCACCGGGATGAGGACAACTGTACCTGATCATGGGAGCGTTCCCATCCATGATCAGTCCTTATCCCAGTATTTGAGGAGCACCACATGCCAGGTCATCCGTCGCCCACCTCGATGGGGCTCCAGTTCCCCGAGGGCTTCATCTGGGGCGCCGCGACGTCGGCCTACCAGATCGAGGGTGCCGCCGCCATCGACGGCCGCGGACCGTCGGTATGGGACACGTTCGCCAAGACTCCGGGGCGCGTGCGCAACGGTGAGCACGGCGACGTCGCCGCCGACCACTACCACCGCTGGTCCACCGACCTCGACCTCATCAAGGAGCTGGGCCTGCGGTCGTACCGCTTCTCCATCTCCTGGCCCCGGGTCGTCCCCGGTGGCAGCGGCCCTGTCAACCGCAAGGGCCTGGACTTCTACCGCCGGCTGGTGGACGGCCTGCACGAGCGAGGCGTCACCCCGATGGTGACCCTCTACCACTGGGACACCCCGCAGGAGCTGCAGGACATCGGCGGCTGGGAGAACCGCGACACCGCCTACCGCTTCGCCGAGTACGCCGCAGTGCTGGCCGAGGCGCTCGGTGACAACGTGCCCAACTGGCTCACCCTCAACGAGCCGAAGACCGTCGTGCAGAACGGCTACCTGTACGGGTCGCACGCCCCCGGCAAGCGCGACGAGGCCGCGGCCTACGTGGTGGCCCACCACCAGCTGCTGGCCCACGGCCTCGCGGTGCAGGCGATGCGCCCGCATCTGGGCCCGCAGACCCGGATCGGCCCCGCGCTGAACCTGCACCCCTGTTACCCCGCCGACGACAGCCCCGAGGCCCAGCAGGCCACCGTGCTCTTCGACGGCTACGAGAACCGCCTGTACCTCGACCCCGTCCTGAAGGGCTCCTACCCGCAGGACGTGCTGGACGACCTGGCCCGGTTCTCCCCCATGCAGAAACACATCAAGGACGGCGACCTCGAGGTCATCTCGTCGCCGGTGGAACTGCTGGCCGTGCAGTACTACTGCCCGATCTACGTCGACGGCGCCGGTCAGACGGTCCAGAAACACCCCACCAGCGAGGCGTTCTGGCAGCAGATCTACCCCGAGGGCATGTACGACATCCTGACCCGCATCAAGAAGGACTACGGCGACATCGCCCTGACCATCACCGAGAACGGGCTGCCGTGCCCGGACGTGATGGGTCCCGACGGGACCGTGCAGGACACGGGCCGCATCGCCTTCCTGCGCGACCACTTCGCCGCCACGCACCGGGCCGTCACCGACGGGGTGAACCTGGAGAGCTACCACGTGTGGTCGCTGATGGACAACTTCGAGTGGCAGGAAGGCTACGACGAGCGGTGGGGCCTGGTCTACGTCGACTACGCCTCCCAGCAGCGCACCCCCAAGGCCAGTGCGCGCTGGTACAGCACCGTGATCCGCGACAACGGCCTGTAGAGCCTCCTCGGTGGTGGGAGACCCTCGCGTCCACGCCGCCGGGTGACTGGGCCGGGTGACCATACGGTCGCCCGGCCCGTAGCTTTTCCCGCCTCAGGCCTCCAGGGCTCGGGCGAGCGCGGCGATGTCCGCGTGCAGCTGCTCGCCGACCTCATAGGCCAGCGTGCCCTCGCCGACCCGCTGGTCGATCTTCACGTGGGCCGCCTGCGCCTGCGCGGCCAGCTGCGCGCCCTTCGGCCTGGCCTGGACCAGGTTGTTGACGGTGTTGCGCAGGTCGGTCGCGACGTCGACGCGCACCTTGCCGTCGCGGGCGGCGTCGTCGACCGTCTTGAGCGCGGCGTCCTGCGCCTGCTTGACGGTGAGTACGGGAACCGTCGAGGGGCCGCTGGTCGCCCCCGGCACGGACCTGCTCGGCGCAGGCCGGGTCCCGGTGGCGGCCGGCGACGCGGCGGTCGGCGTGGCGACCCCGGACGGGGCCGTCGCCGCGGACTGCGTGCCGAAGCCGGGTGTGCTCGCCGGTGGTGTGCCCACCGCCTGGCCCGGGTCGTCCGGCGACTCGCGGGTGGGCAGCGTCCAGGCCAGCACACCCAGCACCGCGACACCGGCGGCCACCGCCGCCAGCGGCAGCAGCCGCCGCGGCGAGCGCGCGAGCGCCGCCCGCAGCACCCGGGTGGCCTCGGCGGCCGTCGGACGCGCGGCGGGTTCGCGGCTCAGCGCGGACGTCACCAGCGTCGCCACGGACCGGGGCAGGTCGGGCACGTCCGGCGGCACCACCGGGCCGTGGTCGGCGGCGACGTCGTCCCAGCCGCGCACCCGGAACGGCGGACGGCCGGTGAGCATCTCGTACAGCACCACGCCCAGCGCGTACACGTCGGTGGCGGACTCGGCGGGCATGCCGTCGAGGCGTTCGGGGGCGACGTAGGCCGGGGTGCCGAAGCTGGCGCCGGTGCTGTCGTCGTCGGGCTCGCCGATGCGGGCCGCGATGCCGAAGTCGAGCACGGTGACCTGCTCGCCGTGCACCATCACGTTGTCCGGCGTGATGTCGCGGTGCACCACGCCCCGGCGGTGCGCCACCTCCAGCACGGCGGCGATGCGCGCGCCGATGCGCACCGCCTCCCGCCAGCCCAGCGCGCCCAGCGCGATCCGGTCCGCGAGCGGCTCGCCCGCGACCAGCTGGAGCACGATGACCGCGATCTCCTGACCGTCCGGGGTGCTGGTGCGCACGAAGTCGTGCACCCCGGCCACGTCCGGGTGGTTGAGGCGGGCCACCGCCCACGCCTCGCGCCGGGCCAGCTCGCGCAGCCGCTCGTCGCCGGACAGGCGCGGGTCGAGGACCTTCAGCGCGACGAGGCGGTCGAGCGTCTCGTCGCGGGCCCGCCAGATGACCGCCATGCCGCCGACGCCGATCCTGTCGATCAGTCGGTACCGCTCGACCATCAGGTCGCCGGCGCGCAGCGGGTAGGCGTACTCGGTCATGAACGGCACGTTGCTGCATGATCCGCTGTGGTGTCAACGGTTACCCGGACACGATTCCAGATCACTTGAACGATCCAGCTCCCACCTGCGCGGGAACCCCGCGGCACCGGTTACCGCACGGCGACCGCACGTCCCTCCTGTTGGGACAGTTGCGCCGCTTCCAGCACCGACACCACCTCGCGGGCGAAGCGCACGTCGCACGGATGCGCCGGGCCGCCCTCGCCCGGGTGCCGGGCCTGCGCGAGCAGCTCGTCGATCGCCCGGCCGAAGTTGGCCACCGGGTCGCCGGAGCCGCCGGGCAGGTCCAGCACCCCGGCCTCGCCGTGCAGCTGGTACTCGAACAGCAGCGCCGTCGGCGGGGCGTCCAGCGTGAGCATCAGCACGCTGACCGCGCCGCTGTCGTGGCGGGCCAGCACGTGGCTGGTGGCGTGCGCGCCGGCCAGCGAGGTCACCTCGGTCACCGGGCCCAGCACGGGCAGCAGCCGTGACAGCGCGTGCGGGCCGATGTCCCACAGCCCGCCGTGCACCTTGCGCCAGGTCGAGCCGCTGTACGGGCCGCCCTCGGCGAAGATCGAGGCGTACATGGTGACCCGGGCCGAACTCCAGCCGCCGGCGGCGGAAGCCTGCTCCAGTGCCTGCGTTACGTCCGGGTCGAAGCGGGACGTGAAGAAGACGACGCTGGCCACACCGGTGTCCGCGGCGGCGGCGACGACCCGGTCGGCGTCGGCGGTGCTCAACGCCAGCGGCTTGTCCAGCAGCAGGTGGCGGCCCGCGCGGGCGGCCCGCTCGGCGATCGGCGCCTGCACGTCGGGCGGCAGCGCCACCGCGATCGCGTCCACGTCGGCGATCAGCGCGTCGACGTCGGCGTAGGGCCGGGCGCCCAGGCGCGAGGCGAGCGCGGCGGCCTTGGCCGGGTCACGGCCCCATACGCCGACGAGCTCGGCCTCGGGGTGGGCCACCAGTGCCGCGCCCTGGGTCTGCTCCGCCCAGTAGCCCGTGCCGAACAATCCGAATCGCATGATGATCAGCCTAGTCGCCGGGCGGTCCGACGTGGTCGCGGCCCGGGGCGCACCCCACGGCGACCCGGCCCCGGCTCAGGCTTTGGCGACCTCGTCCAGGTATCGCTGCTGCAGCGCGGTCGGCAGGCTCGGATCGTGGAAGCCGCCGAACGCCCAGGCTTCGTACTGGTCGGGCAGCATCGCCTTGACCCGGTCGGGATAACCGAGACCCGCTTCGGCGATGCGCACCTTCGGCGGGTCGGCCAGCTCGACGACGACCGGGCCGGAGATGCGGGCCGCGAAGTCCCACGGCTGGCCCGGTTCCCCGGCGGCGCAGAAGAAGTAGGCGTACACCACCCGCACGTCCTCGACCCGCCTGGCGTCGGCGGGTTCCATGCCCATGGTCTCGGCGGTGCACAGCACGGTGTCCGCGGCGGCGACGTCGTGGCCGTGCTGGTGGTGCTCGGCCGGGGACGACTGCGACAGGATCACCGCGACGCGGTCGGCGAGGGTGTCCGTCAGATCCGCGGGTGCCGCCACGGCGAACAGCCCGGCCACCAGCCCCAGCGCCAGCAGCTCGGGCAGCAGCCACCAGGCGTTTCGGCGTACCGCGGTCATCGACACGGGCACATGCTCGCACCCGCGATGGCACGGCGCAACCATTGCCGACGCGGTTGATCACATGGTGGAATATCGATGCCGTGGTGCTGCGAGGGCATACGTGGAGCGCACCGCGGCCAGTGCGTGAGCCGCGCGCGACGGACCGTCCCTGACCCCTGTCCCCGGCCCACCGTGGTCGCGGCAGGGGTGATCCCGCATCCGCGGCACGGCTCGTCCCGTCCACTCCGTCTTCCCGCAGTGCGCCGCCACGGCGTACCGCCGGGATCCTCCATCGGAGCGGCGACGCGCGTCCGTGCTGGAAAGGACAGCACATGAACAAGCTGAAGGCCGCCGCTCTGGCGGCGGCCGCCACGCTCGCCGCCGGCCTCGCCCTTACGATGATCAACCCCGGCACGGCGGCGGCGCACGGCGCGCTGCTCACCCCGGGCAGCCGCACCTACCTGTGCTACCTGGACGGCAAGTCCAGCACCGGTGAGGTCAAGCCGACCAACGGCGCCTGCCAGAACGCCGCCGCCGTCGGCGGCACCCAGCCGTTCTACGACTGGTTCGGCGTGCTGCGCTCCGACGGGCAGGGCCGCACCCGCGGCTTCATCCCCGACGGCGCGCTGTGCAGCGGCGGCTTCACCAAGTACGCGGGCTTCGACGCGCCGCGCAGCGACTGGCCGCTGACCCACCTCACCACCGGCGCCAGCCACAGCTGGCGCTACAGCAACTGGGCCGCCCACCCGGGCTGGTTCTACCTGTACATCACCAAGGACGGCTACAACCCCAACCAGGCGCTCACCTGGGCGGACATGGAGGAGCAGCCGTTCCTGAGCATCGACCACCCGCCGATGTCGGGCCCGGCCCCGGACGGCTACTACTACTGGAACGGCAACCTGCCCTCGGGCAAGTCCGGCCGGCACGTCATCTACTCCGTCTGGAAGCGCTCGGACAGCCAGGAGACCTTCTACGGCTGCTCGGACGTCATCTTCGACGGCGGCAACGGCCAGGTGACCGGCATCAACAACCCGCCGACCACCCCGTCGCCGATCCCGTCCAACCCGGCGTCGCCGTCGGCTTCGCCGTCGCGGAGCGCGTCGCCGTCGCCCAGTGCCGCCTCACCGCGGCCGAGCAGCCCGGCGCCGTCGACGCCCGGACCCGCGACGCCGTCCGTCCCGCCGGGCGCGTGTTCGGCGACCTACACCCAGATCGGCACCAGCTGGAGCAACGGGTTCCAGGGGGAGATCAAGGTGACCGCGGGCGGCACCGCGATCAACGGCTGGACGGTGAAGGCCACCTGGGCCAACGGCCAGTCCGTGAACCAGAGCTGGAGCAGCACCTACACGAACGCCACCGGCTCCACCACGTTCAAGAACGTGGCCTGGAACGGCAGCCTCGGCTCCGGCGGCAGCACCACGTTCGGATTCCTGGCCAACCACAGCGGGACCAACAACCCGCCGACGTTGACCTGCACGAGTCCGTGACGTCTCGATGACCGGTGGCGCCCCCGTCCGCGGGGGTGCCACCCGGCGGCACGGGTCAGGGCCGCCCCGGTGTCCCGTACGCCTTGACGACCTCGAACGGCGTCTGCGGGAACCACTCGCTCTCCCCCGCGGGCAGGCAGTTCAGCGCGACGACGTCGCCGAGGCCGTCGCAGTGCTGTGCCGACAGCACGATGTACACGGCGAACGTGTGCGTGCCGGGGCGCAGCGGCTTGAGGGCAGGCGACGGGAAGGTCGAGAACGGCAGGCCGTCCGCGCCCACGAGAGTCTGCAGCACCTCGGGGCCCGCGGTGACGACGCGCTCCCGGTCGGTGCCGCCGTCGATCACGTACTTCGCGCTGCGGAACTTCGCGTCGAAGTCGTCGATCGGGGCGGGCAGTTCGGGGGTGTACCCGGCCGGGTAGACGGCTCCGTCGGGGCCGGCCGCCGTGGTCCACGAGTTCGCCAGCACCACCCACCGCTCGCCGGCGAGCACCTCCAGGCAGATCGGCGGGCTGACGATGCGCTCTTCGATGCCGTAGATCTGGTTGAGGTTCGCGCCCCCGGGCGTGATGCAGTCGTGCGCGGCCGGCGGAGCGGCCTGCGCGGCGCCGCCGGTCAGGGCCGTCGCCAGCGCGAGGCCGGCGAGTGCGGCGAACATTCGCCAAGGTCTCATCGAGACCGCCTTCCATGTCGAGATGGATGCATAACCGCAGGTCAAGCGGCTAGGACAGCATCACCTCAGGCAGCCCGGCGACCGGCTGGACACGCCGTCGGGCGACCCGGGAGGTCGCCGGACGGCTTAGTTGAGGGCGCTGTGCAGGTCCAGGCGGCGCAGCACGTCGTCCACGGCCTCGGGCTCGCGCTCGCGGTGTTCGAGCACCGCGGCCCGGGAGGCCGCCAGCACCTCCGACCGCACCTCGCCGAGGCGCCGGCGCTGGCGTACCCAGTCGTCGTCCTCGGCCTCCTCGTCGATCAGGATGGCGCGCTGCCACTCCCCCAGCCGGCGTGCGGTCTCCGCGCTCACCGTGCCGTCGGCCCGCAGCTGCTCCAGCCGGCGCAGCCCGGCGTCCTGGGCCAGGGCGATGACCTCCTGTTCGGCCTCCTGACGGCGCTTCGCGCCGGTGCTCAGCCCGAGCCGCTTGACGAGCCAGGGCAGCGTCACACCGGGCAGCAGCAGGGTGACCACGGCGACGACCGCCGCCACGAACACGATCTGCGAGCGGGCCGGGAAGTCGCGCGGCAGCGCCAGCGCGGTGGCGATGGTGACCACCCCGCGCATGCCCGCCCACGCCACGATCAGGGTCTCGCCCCAGCCGACCGGCACGTCCGCCGGGTCGCGCGAGCGCAGCTGCTTGACCAGCCCGCTGACGCCGAACATCCATGCGAAGCGCACCGCCACCAGGGTCACGCAGATCACGATCGCGAAGCGGGTGTACGGCCACACGCCCGCGTCGAGGTCGTCGAGCGCCTCGATGAACTCCAGCCCGATCAGCCCGAAGGTGAAGCCGGTGACCAGCTCCTCGACCACGTCCCAGAAGTTGCGCCCGGACAGCCGCCCGGCGACGTCGTCGGGGTCGGCCCGGGTGGCCCCCAGCCAGAACCCGGCCGCGAGCACCGCCAGCACCCCGCTGGCGTGCGCGGAGTCGGCGGCCAGGTAGGCGGTGTACGGAGTGAGCAGGCTCAGCCCGGCCCGCAGCTCGGCGGTGGGCAGCCGGTCGAACAGCCAGCCGAAGACGATCCCGGCGACCAGGCCGATGCCCGCGCCGACCGCGGCCGTGTAGCCGAACGACGCGACCGCGCCCCACACCGACAGCGTGCCGGTGAGCACCCCGGCCACGGCGACCTGGTAGATGGTGAGCGCGGTGACGTCGTTGAACAGCCCTTCCCCTTCGAGCAGGGTCACCGTGCGCCGGGGCAGGCCCAGCCGGCCGGCCATCGCGGAGACCGCGGCCGGGTCGGGCGGGGAGGTGATCGCGCCGAGCACGACGGCCGCGCCCAGCGGCAGGGCGGGGTGGATGCTCGCCGCGACGGCGGCGACCACGGCCGTGGTCACGAAGACCAGGGCGACGGCAAGCAGCAGGATGGGCTTCCAGCCGCGCGCGAAGCGCCGCCACGAGCTGCGCTGCACGGCGGCGTAGAGCAGCGGCGGCAGCAGCACGGGCAGGATGACTTCGGGGTGCAGCGACAGGGAGTGGCCGGGCAGCAGGCCGAGCGCGGCGCCGAACAGGGTGGCCACCACGGGCGCGGGCAGCCGCAGGCGTGCGCCGACCGGCACGCAGAGCAGGCCGAGCACCAGCAGCACGAGGATGACGGTGCGTTGGTCCATACCGCCCATTGCACGCCATGATCCGGCGTTATCCACGGCACGACACGATCAAGAGACGGCGATGGATTTCGCGAGAGTTTGTTGGTAGTCTCGCCGAAGTAACGACGGCAGCCTCGCTGCCGCGGGCAGAGAGCACCGCCCGCTCCGGTGATGATCGGGCACCGGAGCGGGCGGGCAACTGCAAGTCATGGTCGGTGCGTGCGGTCGCCTCGCGGCGAGTGGCGCGACACGGCTCCAGCCGAACGGTATTCCGTGAAGGCTTTTGTAAGTGAGGCCCGGGGACACTGTCCACGCACCGACCTCGACCACCATAGCTCCGAAAATCGCGGCCGCCGAACACCGCCGCCGTGACGATCTTCACGATGGGGCGGGAATATCACCCGGACGCGCCAGGCCCGCCGTGGCTCGATCGGGTTCCCGACGGCGGCCGGATCCGACCGGATGGCGCTTGATCTGCACTGGTCTTGCCGCAAGGATGTGCGAGTGTCAACTGACCCCTCCACTTCCCGCACGCCTCGACGCCGCAAGAGCGCCGCCTCAGCGGTCGCCTCCGGACAGACGACCGCCGCCGACGGCTCGATCCGCACCCGGCTCGGGCGCGACGCCGACAACGACATCGTGCTGGCCGACCTGCAGGCCTCACGCCACCACGCCGAGATGCGCCGCCTCGGCGACGCGTTCAACATCGTCGACCTGGGCAGCCGCAACGGCACCTTCCTCAACGGACGCCAGGTGCAGAAGGCCACCCTCATGCACGCCGGCGACATCGTCTCGATCGGGCGGCACGAGCTGCTCTTCGACGGTGTACAGCTGCACGACCACGTCGACACCGGCCCCGCCTCGATCATCGCCGACGACCTGACGGTGCGCCTGGGCAACAAGGTGCTCATCGACGACGTCAGCTTCGCCCTGCCCGAGGGCAGCCTGCTCGCCCTGATCGGCCCCAGCGGCTGCGGCAAGTCCACGCTGCTCAAGGCGCTGACCGGGCTGCGTCCCGCGACCCAGGGCCGCCTCTGGTACGGCGGGCGCGACCTGTACGCCGACTACGCCCAGCTGCGCTACCGCATCGGCATGGTGCCCCAGGACGACGTGCTGCACAAGCAGCTCAAGGTGCGCACCGCGCTGCGCTTCGCGGCCGCCCTGCGCTTCGCCGACGACGTGCCGCGCAAGGTGCGCTGGGCGAAGGTCGACGAGGTCATGGACACCATGCGGCTCACCCCGCGCGCCAAGGCCCGCATCGACGTCCTGTCCGGCGGCCAGCGCAAGCGCGCCTCGGTGGCGATGGAGCTGCTCACCGAGCCGTCGCTGCTGTGCCTGGACGAGCCCACCTCGGGCCTGGACCCGGCGCTGGACAAGGAGGTGATGGGCGAGCTGCGGGAGCTGGCCGACAAGGGAAAGACCGTCGTCGTGGTCACCCACAGCGTGCTGCACCTCGACATCTGCGACCGGGTGCTGGTGATGTGCCTGGGCGGCACGATGGGCTACTTCGGCCCGCCGGACCAGCTGCTCGGCTTCTTCGGCGCGGAGGACTACGCCGACGTCTTCACGAAGATCACCGAAGAGCCGGAGCGGTGGACCCGGGCCTTCCGCAACTCCCCGCTGTACGCCCGCTACGTCAGCGCGGTCACCCCGACCAACCGCGCCGAGCCCGCCGTGCTGCCGGTGCCGCCCGCGCCGGCCGACGTGGTGTTCGACCCGGTCACGACCCAGCAGCCGCTGGTGCCGACGCAGCGCACCGACGAGCCCGACCTCACCGAGGCGATCGCGCCCTTGCCGGTGCCCGACGCCGCAGTCGACGACGCCGAACCCGCGTCGGTCAGCGTCGACGACGCCCTGGCCCGGGTACGTCCCAACGTGGCCGCGACCAAACCGGGCCGGGCCAACATCGACCGCAAGACGTGGGGGCTGTTCGCCCGCAACCCCAGCGCGCCCATCCGGCAGTACTTCACGCTGTGCATGCGAATGATCAACGTGATCCTGTCCGACCGGGGCTTCAGCGCGTTCCTGCTGGCCATGCCGCTGATCCTGGCGGTGCTCGCGTACACGGTGCCGGGTTCGGACGGCCTGGCCAAGCTTCCCCCGTTCAGCCTGCAGGCGCAGCAGCTCCTGGTGGTGCTGGTGACCGGCGCGGCCTTCCTGGGCACCGCCGCCTCGGTCCGGGAGATCGTCGCCGAAGCACCGATCTACGCCCGGGAACGGGCGGTCGGGGTGTCGGCGGCGGCATACCTGGCCTCGAAGCTGACGGTCTTCTTCATCATCAACACCGCTCAGGTGGCGCTGTTCGTCTACCTGACCCTGTTCGAGGGCCCGCCGACGAAGTCGCTGGTCATCCCGAGCCAGACCGCGGAGATCATCGTCGCCATGGTCGGGATCTCCCTGGTGTCCACGGTGTTCGGCCTGCTGGTCAGCGCGCTGGCCCGCACCACGGAGCAGACCACCCCGATCATGGTGGTCCTGGTGATGGCGCAGCTGGTGTTCTCCGGCGGCCTGTTCGTGCTGGCCGGACAGCAGATCATGGAGATCATCTCCTGGATCTTCCCGACCCGCTGGGGTTTCGGGGCGGCGGCGGCCACGGTCGACGTCGGCACGATGCTGCCCAAGAACTTCCAGGACCCGCTGTGGACGCACACCGCGGAGAACTGGATCAAGTGCATGGTCCTGCTCGGCGTGCAGATGGTGGTGCTGATCTTCCTGACCCGCCTGGCCCTGCGCCGCCACGAACCCGGCCGCTCCTGACCGCTACATGCACGGGCTCAAACCTGGTCGCACGTTAAGAAGGGCACCTTCTACAACGCCTAGCGTTAAGAAGGTGCCCTTCCTTCTGGTCAGTGGAGGCAGAACTCGTTGCCCTCCGGGTCCTGCATGACCTCGCCGTAGTGGTCGGCGCCCTCGGTGTGCAGGACACGCAGGCGGGTCGCGCCGGCGGCGATGAGACGTTCGGCCTCGGCTGCGACGCGCTCACGACGGACTTCGAGCGGCACGCTGCGGCCGCCGCTGACCGACAGGTCCAGGTGCAGGCGGTTCTTGCCCGCCTTCGGCTCCGGGACCTGCTGGAACCAGAAGCGCGGGCCGACGCCGTCCGGGTCCTCGACCGAGTCGAGGCCGTCGGCGCCCTCCAGCTCCTCCTCCGGGATGCCCTTGGTGAGCCAGTACGAGCGCCAGGTGGGGTGCCCGTCCGGCGGCTGCTGCGGCCGGTAGTGCAGCGCGAGCGCCCAGAACTCCACCAAGCGCCCCGGGTCCGCGCAGTCGATCGTCACCTGGATCCGTGTAGCCATCTGCCCACTCCTTCGTCGTGCCGGATCAACCACGCCGTTCTAACAGACGGGTCCGACGCGTACGGGTGGAATCAGGAGACGGGGACGCGGGCGGCCAGGGGGCGGCCGGTGAGGCGGCGGTACGCCAGGAACAGCTCGCAGCCCAGGCACAGCCCGAAGGCGGCGTTGAGGAATGCCGCCGCGAGCGCGAAGGACGCGGCGATCGCCCCGGTCAGCGGCGAGCCGAGCAGGTAGCCCAGGGTCGCCACGGCGGCGAAGACGAACCCGACCGCCTGCGCGAAGCGCACCGGGGCCAGCGGCTCCAGTTCGGCGGGCTTGCCCAGGCGCGGGGCGAGCAGGGTGCGGTAGATCAGCCCGTACGGGCCGAGGCGGGGCTGGGCCGCGGTCAGCGCGAACACCGCCGCCTGCGCCAGGGCCAGCAAGCCGGAGCCGGTGAGCAGCACGGCCACCATCACCACGGTGGTCACGGCCGCCGCGAACCGGGGGCCACGGGGGTCGGTCATGCCTTCTCCTCGGTCGGTTCGGCCGCGGCGGGCAGCAGCGGCGCGACGGCGGCGAGCACCTGGGCGCGGGTGGGCGCGCCCTGGGCCCGGCCCGCGATGCGCCCCTGCGCGTCGACGATCAGCACGGTGGGGGTCTTCCAGATGTCGAGGGCGCGCACGGCGTCCAGCCGGCTCTCCGCGTCGACCTCGACGTGGGCCACACCGGGCGTGTTGCGGGCGACCTCGGCGCAGACCACCCGGGTGGCGCGGCACGGGGCGCAGAACGCCGACGAGAACTGGAGCAGGGTGACCTCGCCCGGCGGCACGCCGAGGTCGGCCAGCACCGGAGACGCGGGTTCGGCGGAGGCGGGCACGGCGCGAACCCTACCCGTCCGGCGGCGGTGGACCAGGCCGTAGGCGGTGGCCGCGAGCAGCGCGACGCCCCCGACGAGCAGCCCGGTCGTGTCCATGGTCGCCAGCGTGACACGAGATCACCCGATCTGGCGATGATCATCCCGAGGGTCGGACGCGGTTCACACTTCTGCCACACCGAATTCACCCGCGCCGGGTCGGGCCCGCCCGGCTGCGGTGCCGGTCCGAGCCGCCCGGCTGCCCTCAGGACGGCGCCCTCGCACGGGACACCGCCTACGCCCAGTGGCGACGCGGCGATCCCGCAGGGGCACCGCGCCTACGCCCGGTGGCGACCGGGACCGGCCCGGCCGGGGGCCGCCGCGAGTTCCGGAACCGGCTCGGCCGGGGCGGGCGCGGCCTCGTCCTCGAACACGAGTTCGCGCCCTGCCTGCCGGACCGCCTGCTCGAACTCCTCGTCGGAGGTGTCGTGCCAGTCCGACAGCTCACCGGCCAGCCACTGCCGCCAGGCGGTCGCGATGCGGTCGTACTCGGCGGTGCCGCGCGGGGTCAGCTCGACCGCGCCGTCGACGGTGGCCAGGTAGCCGTCCTCGACGCAGCTGCGGAACGCGGGCCACAGCACCTGCGGCGGCACGTGGTAGTGCTCGGCGACGTCGGCCACCCGGGCCTGCCCGTAGTGCTCGTCGAACAGCACCACCCGGGACAGGCACCAGGCCAACCCGACGCCGCCGTCGACCCCGGCGGAGGCCAGCACGTGCGGTGCGACGGCGTTGCCCTTCTGCCGCCATACCGTGGCGACGGCCCGTTCCAGCTGCTCGGTGCGGTCCGGGGATTCGGGCATGCCGAAGCCCTCGCCGAGGTCCCGGGCCGCGGCGCGGGCCGTGTCGCGCAGCGGCACCTGCTTGAGGAACAGCGCGATGACGGCGGCCAGCAGGCCCACCGGCACCGCGGCCAGGAACACCGTCTGCAGCGCCTGCGTGTAGCCGCCGACCACCAGCAGCCTGATCGGGGCGGGCAGGCTGTGCACCCCGGCCGGGCTCTCCAGCCGGCGCGGGTCGAGCGCCCCCAGCAGCGGCCCGAACCGCTCCAGCTGCGCGTTCAGCGAGTGCGTGTACACGGTGCCGAACAGCGCCACCCCGAACGCGCTGCCCAGCGTGCGCAAAAATGTCACGCCGGAGGTGGCCACGCCCAGGTCGTGGTAGCTGACGGTGTTCTGCACGACGATGGTGAGCGTCTGCATGCTCATGCCCAGCCCGAGGCCGAGCACGAACAGGAACGCCGACTCGACCCACAGCGTGGTCAGCGCCGTCATCTGCGACAGCAGCCACATGCCCAATGCCGTTATCAGGCCGCCGGCGACCGGGAACCACTTGTAGCGGCCGGTGCGCCCGACGACCGTGCCGCTGGTGATCGACGTGATCAGCAGGCCGAACACCAGCGGCAGCATGCGCAGCCCGGACGCGGTCGCCGAGGCGCCCTGCACGTACTGCATGAACGTGGGCAGGAAGGTCAGCGCCCCGAACATGGAGAAGCCGACGATGAAGCTGAGCAGCCCGCAGATGGTGAACACCGGGTTGCGGAACAACCGCATCGGCAGCATCGGCTCCCGCGCCCGCAGCTCCACCACCACGAACAGCAGCAGCGCGACCAGGCCCCCGACACCCAGCCCGATGATCTCCGGGGACAGCCACGGGAACTCGGTGCCGCCCCAGCTGGTCATCAGGATCAAGCAGGTGGAGGCGACGGCGATCATGCCGATCCCGAGGTAGTCGATGATCGGGCGGGCGGCGGTGGGCAGCTTCGGCATGGTCGACGCGCAGATGAGCATGACCAGCAGGCCGAGCGGAATGTTGATGTAGAACGCCCACCGCCAGGACAGGTGGTCGGTGAACAGGCCGCCCAGCAGCGGGCCGAGCACCGTCACCACGCCGAAGACCCCGCCCAGCGCGCCCTGGTACTTGCCGCGCTCGCGCAGCGGGATGTAGTCGGCGATCAGGGCCATCGCGGTGACCAGGATGCCGCCCGCACCCGCCCCCTGCACACCGCGCCAGGCCACCAGCCAGGCCATGTTGTGGGCGAACCCGCAGAAGAACGAGGCCACGATGAAGACCGCGACACTGACCTGGAAGAGCAGTTTGCGCCCGAACAGGTCGCCCAGCTTACCGGCCAGCGCGGTCGCGATCGTCTCGGCCAGCAGGTACGCCGTCACCACCCAGGACAGGTGGGTGGCCCCGCCCAGATCCCCCACGATGGTCGGCAGCGCCGTCCCCACGATGGTCTGGTCCAGCGCCGCCAGCAGCAGCCCGAGCGCCACCGTCCCGAACACGGCGTTACGCCGCACCGAGCTCAGCTCGCCACTGCGATCCATCCCCCAACCCTAAATGCCGCCTTCCTCCCACAAGCCCCGTTCCTCCCGCTCCGCAACTCTTAAAGACCTGCTGCCTCGGCATACTCGCGAAGGCGCAGGTCTTTAAGAGTTGCGGCAGGGGTGGGGTGGGGCGAGGGCGCCCCGAGGGCCCGGCCCGCGCATCGGGGGATGGCCGCGGGCCGGGGGTTTGGGGGGGTTAGCGGGTGAAGCCGGCGGTGATGCGGGTGAACTCCCAGTCGGGCTGGGCGATGCCGCTGCAGGCGGCCTGGACGCCGCCGCCGGCGCAACCGCGGTCGCGGTTGACCGACCAGAACGCCAGGCGCGCGATGGCGTTGGCGTTGGCCCAGTCCTTGATCTGGGTCCAGGTCGCGGTGCTGGTCAGCTCCTGCTGGTCGGACAGGCCGTTCATGCCGGAGATGCCGACGTGGGCGTACGCCGTGGCGTCGCTCCAGCCGAACGCCGTCTTCAGCGCGTTCTTCAGGCCGACCGTCGCGTTGACCGTGTTCTGGTACATGTTCGCGCCGCCGCCGAAGTCGAACGGCATGATCGTGAAGATGTCGATGTTCGCGCCCGTCGCCGCCGCCTGGTTGATCAGGCGGGTGCCCCAGTAGCTCGGGCCGGTGGTAGAGGTGCCGAACGTCAGGATCGTCTTGATGCCGGGGTTGTTCTGCTTGACGATCTTCAGCGCGCCGAGGATGCGGTCCTGCACGACCTCGCTCTCGAACTCGTCGGTGTTCTCGATGTCGACGTCGATCGCCTTGAGGTTGTACGCGTTGATGACCTGCTGGTAGGCCCCGGCCAGCGCGGACGCCGACGAGCAGTTCGGGCCGAGCTTGTTGCCGCTCCAGCCGCCGATCGACGGCACGATCTCGCCGCCCGCGGCCCGGATCGCGTTGATGGTGGACTGGTCGGCCCCGCCGGTCAGCGGACGGCTGCCGTCCCAGGCCGGCGAGCAGCCGCCGCCGGACAGGATGAACGCCATGGTGAACCACTTGATGCCGGTGGCGCTCATGACCGTGGCGGGCGCGGGCGGGTTGCCCCAGCCGACGTAGTAGTACGGGGCCGCGCCCTTGAAGGTCGAGGCCGGGCAGCCGGTCGTGGTTCCGGTGACGGCGTTGCTGGCCACGGACTCGCCGCTGTTGTTGTACGCCTTCACGGTGTAGGTGTGCGACGTGCAGGCGCCCAGGCCGCTGTGCGTGGCGGAGGTGCCGGTGACGGTGGCGCGCACGGTGCTGCCCTCGTACACCCGGTAGCCGGTGACCGTGCCGGTCGACGCGCCCCAGCTCAGCGAGATGGCGGTGTTGGTGGCCGAGGTGACCGACGGGTTGCCCGGCTTACCCGGCACGCCCGCGGGCGGCGGCGAGGAGCTCGGCGGCGTGCCGCCGCCGCAGCTCGCGCCGTTGACGGTGCAGTTGGTGGGGTTGCCCGAGCCGGCGGCGTTGAAGCCGAAGCTGGTCGAGGCGCCCGCGGCGAGAGTGCCGTTCCAGCCCACGTTGTTCGCCGTCACGTGCTGGCCCGAAGTGGTCACCGCGGCGTCCCAGAACACGCCCATGGTGGTGCCGGCGGGCAGGTCGAACTGCACGTTCCAGCTGGTGATGGTCGACGAGGTGTTGTTGGTGACGACGAACTTGCCCTCGTAGCCGGTGCCCCAGCTGGAGACCTTGGTGAACGTCGCGGTCGCGGCGTGGGCCGGCGACGACGCGACGAGGGACAGTGCGCCGGCCAGCAGCGCCACGCCGAGCGTGGCGAGCCCGGCCCGCAGGGACCTTCTCATGAGGCGGTGGTCCTTTCGAGGTAGCGCGCGGCGGGCGACGGCTTCGAGGAGCACGTCGCCCGACGGCGAGCTGTGGGGACGGTCGGACGCTCATGAGCTTGGATGCCACATTAAGTTAAAGACGGTTAACAGTAAAGAGTGTTGTCGATTCTGGCACGCAAAGAAGGGCGCCCCGTTCATACGGGACGCCCTTCGCACAGCTCACCAGTTGTGGCCGGCGGCGTACGAGATCTGGGCCAGCACCGTCTGCCCGGCCGTGTTGGGGTGGAAGTAGTCCCAGGTGCTCACCTGCGACAGCGCGAACGGGTAGTTGAACACCGCGTTGTCGTCGAAGTCGCAGTTGGACCCGTACGCCGCGCACGCCTGCGCGAGCTGGGCGTTGAAGTCGACGACCCGCTGGCGCACCCGGTCGCGGCGGTCCACGTCGGCCTGGGCCGTCGAGGTCGGGTTGGCCAGCAGCGACTGGCAGATGCCGAACAACGACCAGGTGTTGCGGGCCGACGACGAGCCCTTGCCGACCTCCCACAGCCGTTTGACGTCCGGGATCGAGATCAGCGCGACCCGCGCGCCGGGCAGGCGGGTCTTGAGGGTGTTCAGCGCGGTGTCGATGGACGCCCGGAACGAGGCCACCGAGGTCATGCTCGACTCGGAGCCGGTGCAGGCGTCGTTGGCGCCGATCAGGATGGTCACGTAGTCGACGTTGCGGCCGGCCACGGTGTTGGCCTGGCCGGGCATGTCGGCGGCCTTCGCGCCGCTCTTCGCGTCGTTGTAGTTGCGACCGTTGATGGCCGTGTTCTTGGCCAGGATGCGGCGGTAGTGGCTGTTCACCGAGGCGTAGCTGCCGGTGCTGAACGAGCGGGCGGTGCAGTCGGAGTACCAGCCGCAGGCGTTGAAGCCTCGGGTGATCGAGTCACCCATGCTGGCCATCGAGTTGGGGATGGGACCTGCGGCTGCTGCCGGGTTCGCCGACAGGATGACCGCGGCCAGGGCAGCGGCGAGCGCGAGGGACGGACGCGCGAGACGCATGGGAGCCTGCCTTCCGGGGGGTACGGAAAACGCGGATAAGGGGGTACGAACCGCCGCGCGGGCACGCGGTTACCGAAGGGTAATGTCCGTGTGGCCTAGGTCACAAGACCCGGAATCCCTATTGGCCGTCCGCTTCGGACAGTCCCGCGTCCCGCTGGTACGCGGCCCGTGCCGCCCCGTCCCCCAGCGCCACCTGGTCCGGCACCAGTGCCCGGTAGGCCAGGTCCCGGCCGGACTGCGGCAGCAGCGCCAGCAGCCGGGTCAGCGGGCCGAGCCGTCCCGGCACGAAGACCTCGAACCTCGGTCGCCGGATCACCCGCTCCACCGCCGCGGCGACGGCCTCGGGGCGCAGCCGCGGCACGCCGCCGTGGCTGGTCCCGGCGGCCAGTGCCGTCTCCACCACCGTCGGCATCACCAGGCTGACCTGCACACCCGTGCCGCGCAGCTCCTGGCGGACCCCGGCGGCATAGCCGTACACCGCGTGCTTGG
This sequence comes from Catellatospora vulcania, assembly GCF_009720385.1. Classification (GTDB taxonomy): domain Bacteria; phylum Actinomycetota; class Actinomycetes; order Mycobacteriales; family Micromonosporaceae; genus Catellatospora; species Catellatospora vulcania. The sequence continues at coordinate 164,507 of NZ_ML769305.1, forward strand.
TCGCCGCGTAGGTGGCCTCGCCGGGCGGGCTGATCCGGCTCGCCGCCGAGGCGACGGTGACGATCTGGCCCCGGCCGCGGGCCCGCATGCGCGGCGCGGCGGCCAGGAACCCGTGCCGCACCCCGTGCACGTTGACGTCGAACTGCCGCCGCGCGGCCTGCTCCGGCTCCTCGGCGAACGGGCCGACCCACATCAGGCCCGCGTTGTTCACCAGCACGTCCACCGGCCCGAACGCCGCCTCCGCCAGGTCCAGGAACGCGTCCATGCTCGCCCGGTCGGTGACGTCCAGCTCGACCGCCAGCGTGCCGGGCAGCGCCGCGGCGGCCTCCGTCAGCGCGGGCAGGTCACGGTCGCCGAGCACGACGTTCGCACCGGCCCCGGCCAGCCGCGCGGCCACCGCTGCGCCGATCCCCCGGGCCGCGCCGGTAACCGCCACCGTCAGCCCCGCGACGTCCCGCCCCATCCCGCACCCCGATCACCGCTCCCGCACGCGCGGGTGGCACACCCTAACGCCGCACGAGCCCCGCTCGCCTCCCCCACCCGACCGCCCCTGCCCGCACACGCCCCCCGCCGCACCCCGCCCGCCCCGCTCGCCCCCGGCGGGGCGCGGAGCACACCTTGATCACTCGACTTGCCTGGCACATGGGCGAATGCGGGATCAAGATACGCACAGGTGCCCGGCAACTCGGATGACCTTGGGGGCCCGCGGGGGCGCGGGTGACCGGCCGGGCAGAGGTGTTGACCTTCAGGGCTTCACAGATCGTGTGGTAGCGGGCACGATGAGTCCCATGCCTGAGGGGGGACGGCTGGCGCGTGCCCGCGAGCTGGTGAGCCGGCTCGACTTCCCGGCTGCCCAGCAACTGCTGCGCGACCAGCTCGCGCTCGCCCACCAGGATCCGCGGCACGCCGACGCGGCCGAGGCGGACACCGCCGCGCTGTACGCGGGTGTGCTGCTGCACCTGGGCGAGCCGCACGCGGCGCGCAGCTGGGCGGCGTACGCCCACGCCGCCGCGCAGGCCCTGCACGGCGACCTGGACCGGCGCACCCTGCACGCGCTCGGCGTGCTGGCCGTCTGCATGCACCGCACCGGCGCGCTGGACCGCGCCGCGGACCTCTACCGGGACCTGATCCGCGACCTGTCCGTCGCCGACGGGCCCGACGCCGACCGCACCCTGTCCGCCCGCGCCGACGCGGCGGTGGTGGAGCACGCCCGCGGCAGCTGCGCCGACGGCCGCCGCCAGCTGGCCGAAGTGCTGACGGCGCACGTGTCCCGGCACGGCCCGGGGCACCCGGTGAACCTGCGCATGACCATCCGGCTGGCCGGCATGTGGCGCGACTGCGGCGACTTCGACCAGGCACACGACCTGCTGGCCAGGGCGCGCGAGCAGGCCGGCGCGCTGCCCGCCGACGACGACGTGCACCGGCTGCTGCAGGCGGCGGTGCGGGCGAGAGCGCAGACCGATCACCGCTGCGGCACAGCCCCGTCCGAGGACGAGGCCGGGCGGGCGGAGGATCCGGGGCCGGGCGTGCTGCCGGTGCTGATCCCGCACGCCGAAGACCTGATCCCGGGCCCGCACCAGGCTGTGCCGCGCAGCGCGGGACCGGACGAATGGCCGGACGACGAGATCTTCGAACGCTACGACGACCCGGCCCGGCAGGCACGCGCCCGGCGCTCCGGCCCGACGGGTCCGGCCGGCCCGACAGGTCCGTCCGGCCCGGCCGCCGCGCCGTCACGTCGCCGGGATCACGCCGACAGCGCCGACAGCGGCCTCGACGACCTGCTGGGTTACGGCGACCCCGACCAGGAGTCCGACCCGACCGCCTTCGGCACGCCCGCGCGGGAGACCGGCCCGAGCGCCCGCGACCGCTCAGCGGCCGCCCCGGAACACACCGGTCGCGGGGAGTCGATCCCCGCGAGGTATCTCGCGCCCGGCCGGCCCTACGTGCCCGTCGACCCGGCGTACCCGATCGCCACGACACCGCCGCCAGGGCTGCTCGTGCCGCACCGCGACGCTCCGCCCGCACCGCCGCGGCGGCGGCTCGGCGGCGGGGCCGCCGCGCTGGCCGTGGTCGCGGCCGTGGTCGCGATCGTGGCGCTGGTGGGCACGTTCATCCTGGCCGCCGACCGCGGCAAGGGTGAGGCGACGCCGTCGCCCGCCGCGAGCCCGAGCGGACCGGCCCCGTCGGCGCCGCCGCCGGTGACCGGGCTGGCCGTCGCCGACCTGGGCACCCGCCTGCGCATCAGCTGGTCCTACCCCGATGGCGCGACCGCGGCGGTGGTGCTGTCGGCCGCGCCCGCCGGGCAGCCGATGCGCGCGCTGCAGTCGCTGCCCGCCGGGACCGAGACGGTCACCCTGCCCGGCTTCGACAAGGACAAGGACTACTGCGTCACGGTCACGCTGGCGTACAGCGCCGACGTGACCGTGATGGCGCCCCCGGTGTGCACCGATCGGCGGCGGTCCCCCGCGGCCCGCCCCTGATCACCGCGGGTGGGCAGTCGCCGGCGGTTCGCCGTCCAGGCGGATCGCCGGGACGAGCCACCGGAGTCACCGCACCGAGCGGGCCGCCGCGGTGGCGGCCAGCTCCCGCAGCCAGAGGCTCTCCCGCTTGCGCCGCTCCATGGTGGCCAGCACCGCGGGCGGCAGCGGGGCGTGCCGCAGGTGCAGCGCGACCAGCTTGGCCAGTGTCATCACCGGTATGTCGTAAGAGCTGTCCTCGGCGAACGTCAGCAGCTCGGCGACCAGGTCCGGGGGCAGTTCGCCGGGCAGCAGCGGGCACAGCGCCCCGATCACGCTGTCGACGTGCCAGCCGCGGTCGTCGCGCCGATGCCGCAGCAGCGCCTGCAGCAGCGCTGTCAGCTGTGCCGCGGGCAGCCCGGCGGCCAGATCCAGCAGCGGCCGCATGCCGTCCACCCCCGCCGCGCCCCCCGAGCGCCGCAGCGCGACCAGCGCCGACGCGGCCTCGTCGAACTCGCCACCACCGGTCAGGCGCTCGACCCGGTCGAGCAGTTCGGTGTACGTCACCAGGCCGGACATCCGCCACCCGCCCCGGCGACACGGTCCACAATGGTCTGCATCGTCATGCCGCGGGAGTGTAGGCATGACCACCGACAAAGAAGATCCGCCGACCCCGGGACCGCTGGTGCGGCCGGGTTCGGCGGATCGTGGTGACGGCGTTCAGCCGGCGCGGCGGTTGGCCCACAGCCGCGGGCCGTGGCCCTGGCTCGACTTGGGCGTGACCGCCTGCTTGCCGTACGCCTGCTGCTGGGTCTTCTTGCCCTTGGCCCGGCGCTCGGCGCGGTTCATGGGCTGCTGCTCGACCTCTTCCGCGGTCTCGTCCGCGGCGGGGGTCTCCGAGCTGTGATCTTCACGCATGAATGTCTCCTACGGATGCGGGCACGCCGACGCCTGCCGGAACGGGCAGGGGCGTGGGGAAAGACGGATCAGACGGCGCGGGCCCGTGGGCCGGCGCGGCACGCTCGCCGCGCCGGAATGCCGGCACGGGCGTGGGATCACGCTCAGCTGTACATGCGCAGGAGCCTAGCAGGCCGCACGATGATCCGCACCCGCGCAACGGGGCGTGCGCGCTTGCGGCTCCGCCCGTGCCACCTCGGCGGCACGGGCGGAGCTGCGGTCCGCGGCGCGGATCAGACGCGGGTGAGCTTCACCGCGTCGGCGATGACGTAGCCGGCTCCGCCGCTCCAGCGGCTGACCCCGACGGCGTTGTAGTCACCGGCGGCGAGGCTGAAGGTGCCCAGGTTCACCCAGGCGCCGCCGCCGCTCTGCTGGTTGACCTGCACCGTCTGGTTGCCGCCGGTCGTCGCGATGACGTACGGCGTGGTCGTGTTGTAGCCGGCGACGGCCGGATACCAGACCTCGACCCGGTAGCTGGCGGTCGCCGGGATGTTGAACTTGTACCAGGCGGCGTCCGAGACGGCCGCCGGGTTGGCGTACCGGTAGTCCGCCCCGTAGCGCTGCGCCGAGTACGACGAGGTGCCCCAGTTGGCCGAGGCGGTGAACCGGCCCGCGGTGGTGTTGTCCACGGTCGACGTCCACGACGGCGGCGGCGTCGTGCCGTTGACCAGCTGCATGAAGTACGACCAGTTCCAGCGGTTGCCCGGGTCGGTGTGGGTCGCGCCGGGGACCTCGTTGTGCCCGATGATGTGGGCGCGGTCGCGCGGGATGCCGTACTTGCTGGTCACGCTGCGCACGATGGCCGCCGAGGCCTGGTACATGGCCTCGGTGTACCAGCCGTCCTGCTCCACGTAGCCCTCGTGCTCGATGCCGATGGACTGCGTGTTGTAGGTCCAGTTGCCGGCGTGCCAGGCCACGTCGGCCTCGCGCACCATCTGCGTCACCGCCCCGCCCTTGGACACCACATAGTGGGCGCTGACCTGCGCGGCCGGGTTCTGGAACCAGTTGATGGCGCTGGTGTAGGAGCCCTGGACGGTGTGGATGACCACGTAGTTGATGTTGTAGTCGGACTCGCGGCTGGCGTTGGTGTAGTTGCTGGTGCTCGCGGGCACCCAGGCCGCCGGGCCGTAGTCGGTGCTCGCCTGCGCGGCGGTGGGCACGGACAGCAGCGCGCCGAGGGTCAGCGCGACGCCGCCCGCGAACGCCGTCGCACGGCGCAGCAGAGGTGTGGCGGTAGCCACCATTCGAGGCCTCCCAGGGGAAGAGGATCTGGTGGCCAAACATTAATGAAGATACATAGATCCCGTCGATAACCTACAAGTAACAACTCAACGACGAAACTAACCTCCGGCCGTCGCCCACCCCAACCCGGCCGCAACTCTTAAAGACTTGCGGCCACCGCGCGTGTCGGTGGCCGCAAGTCTTTAAGAGTTGTCGCAGGTGAAGGGTCAGGAGGTGCGGCGGTAGAGGAGGTCGAAGATCTGGCGGCCGGCGGCTATGCCGCGGCGCTCGAACTTGGTGACGGGGCGGTGTTCGGGGCGGGGGGCGAAGCCGTCGTGCAGGTTGGCCAGGCCGTCGGTGGCGTCGAGGACCTCGGCCATCTGCTCGGCGTAGTCGGCCCAGTCGGTGGCGCAGTGCAGCACGCCGCCGACGGCCAGCCGCGAGCGCAGCAGCGCCACGTTGTCCGGCTGGATCAGCCGCCGCTTGTGGTGCTTCAGCTTGGGCCACGGGTCGGGGAAGTACACATGGACCGCGGCCAGGCTGTCCGGCGCGAGCATGTGCCGCAGCAGGTGCAGCGCGTCACCCTGGGCGACCCGCACGTTGGCCAGCCCGCGCTCCTCGACGACGGCCAGCAGGTTGCCCAGGCCGGGCGGGAACACCTCGACGGCCAGGTAGTCGCGGCCCGGGTCGGCGGCGGCCATGGCGACGGTGGCGTCGCCCATCCCGGAGCCGATCTCCAGCACCAGCGGGGCCCGGCGGCCGAACAGCGCCGCGGTGTCCAGCGGCAGATCCGTGGGCGGCTCGGTCGGGTGGGCGATGTCGACACCGTAGGCGGGCCACAGCCTGGTCAGCGCGTCCTCGTGCCGCCCGCTCACCCGCCCGCGGCGGGGATAGAACGTGGTGATGCGCGTCATGTGGCGCTCGCCGTCGAGGGCTCCGGCCAGGTCAGAGGTGGTCACAAGACAGTCAGGATACAGCGGCGGCCCCCCGTGCCGTCGGGCACGAGGGGCCGCCGCTCGCCCGCGTCACCGCGCGGGCGGGGAATCAGCTCACTTGGCGAGCGCCTGGCCCTGCTTGTCGGAGAACTTGCCGATGATGATCATGATGAAGTCGATCAGCACCCACAGGCCCAGGCCGCCGAACGTGATCAGCATCAGGATGCCCGTGCCGATCTTGCCGACGTAGAAGCGGTGCACGCCCAGGGCGCCGAGGAAGAAGCAGAGCAGCAGGGTGACGAGCCAGGACTTGCTGGTCGTCGCCGTCGTCGTGGTCACAGAAGTGTCCTTCGTGTCAGGGTGGGCCGATCGCCGAGCCGCGATCAGCGAAAACGGACCGTAACAACCGCCCCATCAGGACACAACGACCACATGGTCGACCTATGGATCATCCGCGCGGGGAGCGCGGTCCCCACCGTTAGGGCAACGCCGCAGGTCATCAGCACACACGCTGCAGCGGCACCCGGGCGACGGACCGGGCCGAGGCGGGCAGCCGGTTGACGCTGCCGCCCTTGGACCAGAAGTCCGGGGCGTCGGTCTGCGCGCGCAGCGCCTTGTCGTCGGCTTCGGACAGCACGACCACCTCCAGCACGCGTACGCCCATCCTGGTGTCGGCGGTGACGCCCTTGCGCCCGATCGGCAGGCCCCAGGCGATCCAGTAGTCGCCGTCCCGGACGATCTCGCCGACGTAGGGGAAGTGCGTGGTGGTCCCGCCGCCGGTCACGAACAGCCGCAGTCGGCCGGTCTCGTACTCCGCGCGCCACAGGCCCCGGGCGTTGACCGCGTAGCCGACGTCGACGGGCGGGACCGCGTCGTGCAGGGTGTCGACGTCGATGTCGAGCGCGTCGCAGGCGGCCTTGTCCAGGATCGGCCGCACCACCGCACTGGCCGACGGCGTCGTCGACGGTGTGGCCGACACCGGGATCGACGGCGGCGTGGTGGTGTCGCCGGACGGCTTGCCGCCCTGCGCCGTCGGCCATACGGCGGCGACGACGGGCGGGCCCACGGTGGTCACGACCGCGGCGAGCACCGCGGCCGCCGCGCCGAGCCAGGCGACCCGCAGCGCGGTACGGCGGTCGGCGTCCGGGTCAGCCTGCTGCGGCACGCGGCGGCGGCCGGCGCGGGCAGTCCACAGGTGGCCGACCACCACGGCCAGCGAGCCGATGAGGACCACGGCGACGATGCCGGGGATGCCCAACGCCTGGAAACCGAAGTACGCCGCGCAGACGGCGACGAGCGCGATCCCGACATAAGGGATGACCGGGCGCGAGGAGACAGGATTCGTCACCTGGCCACTATCCAAAGCGATGGTCACTGAACGCAATCATCCGATTCACTGCAGTGATGAAGACCGTTCAGTGGCGTGCCCGCGCTCAGCGGATGCGCCCGCGGTGTCCGACCGGCTACCATCATCGGCAACCGAACGATGCCGGAGGAGGAGCCATGACCCACACGCTCTTCGCATCGTTCGTCGTACGCGTAGCCGACTCGGGCCGCGCGTAGTCTCTTCGATCGCCGCGCCCCAGGGCGCGCGGTGGTCACCCAACCTCTCTCGCGTTCGGGACGCTCTTCCCCACCGAGGTGAGGTCATGAACCTTCCGGACAAGCCGACCATCGACGGTCTGCCCGACAAGTGGGCACAGCGCTGGGAATCCGAGCGCGTGTACCGCTTCGACCGTGCCGCGCCGCGTGAGCGCGTGTTCGCCATCGACACCCCGCCCCCGACCGCCAGCGGCGAGCTGCACGTGGGACATGTGTTCTCGTACACCCAGACCGACGTCATCGCGCGTTACCAGCGCATGCGCGGCAAGGCGGTGTTCTACCCGATGGGCTGGGACGACAACGGCCTGCCCACCGAACGCCGGGTGCAGCAGTTCTTCGGCGTGCGCTGCGACCCGTCGCTGCCGTACGACCCGGGGTTCGACCCACCGGAGAAACCGGGCAGGAACCAGGTGCCGGTGTCGCGGCGCAACTTCATCGAGCTGTGCGAGCGGCTCACGGCCCGGGACGAGGAGGCGTTCGAGCAGGTGTGGCGGCTGGTGGGCCTGTCCGTGGACTGGTCACTGCTCTACACCACGATCGGCGCCCGGGCACGGGCCGTGTCCCAGCGGGCCTTCCTGCGCGCGCTGGACCGCGGGGACGCCTATCCGGCGCAGGCCCCGACGCTGTGGGACACCACCTTCCGCACCGCGGTGGCACAGGCCGAACTGGAGGACCGCGACCGACCGGGGGCGTACCACCGGCTGACCTTCCACCCCGACGCGGCCGGAACCGGGCCGATCACCGTGGCGACGACGCGGCCGGAACTGCTGCCCGCCTGCGTGGCTCTGGTGGCGCACCCGGACGACGAGCGCTACCGGCCGCTGTTCGGCGCCACGGTGCGCTCGCCGCTGTTCGGCGCACGGGTGCCGGTGCTCGCGCACCGGCTGGCCGACCCGGCCAAGGGCACCGGCATCGCGATGGTGTGCACCTTCGGCGACACCACCGACGTGATCTGGTGGCGCGAGCTGGACCTGCCCACCCGGCCCGTGCTCGGCTTCGACGGCCGGTTCCTGGCCGACGCCCCCGACGGGCTGTCCTCCGACGGCCGGGCGGCGTACGCGTCGCTGGCCGGGACGACCGTGCACACCGGACGGGAGCGGATCACCGCGCTGCTGCGCGAGCGCGGCGAACTGCTCGGCGCGCCGGAGCCGATCACGCACCCGGTGAAGTTCTACGAGCGCGGCGACAAACCGCTGGAGATCGTGTCCACCCGGCAGTGGTACATCCGCAACGGCGGGCGCGACGACGCGCTACGCGACCGGCTGCGCGAGCGCGGCCAGGAGCTGACCTGGCAGCCCCCGCACATGCGCACCCGGTACGAGCACTGGGTGAACGGGCTGGCCGGGGACTGGCTGATCAGCCGCCAGCGCTTCTTCGGCGTGCCGATCCCGGTGTGGTACCCGCTGGACGCCGAGGGTCTGCCCGAGCACGACAAGCCGATCACGCCCGCCGAGCAAGCGCTGCCGATCGACCCCAGCTCGGACACCCCGCCCGGGTACACCGAGGATCAGCGCGGCCGCCCCGGCGGTTTCACGGCCGACCCCGACGTGATGGACACCTGGGCCACCTCGTCGCTGACGCCGCAGATCGCGGGCGGCTGGGGCTTCGACGACGACCTGTTCGCCCGGGTGTTCCCGATGGACCTTCGCCCGCAGTCGCACGAGATCATCCGCACCTGGCTGTTCGCCACGGTGCTGCGCGGCCACACCGAACACGACACGCTGCCCTGGCGCACCGCGTCGATCGCGGGCTGGATCCTCGACCCGGACCGCAAGAAGATGTCGAAGTCGGTGGGCAACGTGGTGACCCCGCTGGGCCTGCTCGCCGAGCACGGTTCGGACGCGGTGCGCTACTGGGCCGCGGCGGCCCGGCCCGGCGCCGACACTGCCTTCGACACCGGCCAGATGCGGGTCGGCCGGCGGCTCGCCATGAAGATCCTCAACGCGACGCGCTTCGTGCTCGGCCTCGGCGACCCCGCCCCCGACGCCACGATCACCGAGCCGCTCGACCGGGCCCTGCTGGCCGCGCTCCAGCCGGTGCTCACCGAGGCGACCGCCGCACTGGACGCCTACGACGCCAGCCGGGCCCTGGACGCCGCCGAGCGTTTCTTCTGGCTGTTCTGCGACGACTACCTGGAGCTGGTGAAGGTGCGCGCGTACGGCCAGCACGGGCCGGCCGCCGCGGACTCGGCCCGGCTCGCCCTGCGCACCGCGCTGTCGGCGCTGCTGCGCCTGCTCGCCCCGGTGCTCCCGTTCGTGACCGAGGAAGCCTGGTCGTGGTGGCAGCCCGGCTCGATCCACCAAGCCGCCTGGCCCACGCTCGCCGAACTGGACGGCCTCGCGGGCGACCCGGCCCCGCTCGCCGCCGCTACAGCCGCGATCGAGGCGGTGCGCCGGGCGAAGTCCGAGGCCAAGGTGTCCATGCGCACACCCCTGCGCGCCCTGACCGTCCCCGAGGACGACGCCTTCTCCCTCATCGAGCGGGACGTCCGCGACGCCGGGGTGATCGACTCCATCACCCGCCACGCGTCCCCCGCCTACCTCGCCCGCCTCTGAGCCGAAGGAAGGGCACCTTCACATCGCTATACGTAGTGGAAGGCGCCCTTCTTAACGATGGTCGCGGAAGCGCAGCGGCGAAGATCGCTGTTTGCGGTCAGAAAGTGAGGTCCGGCCTTACTTTATGACCGCAAACAGCGATCTTCCGCCATCGGCCGGACCCGGCCGAGAGCCGCGGGGCCCGCGCGGGTCGGCGGTCGGCGGTCAGCGGGTCGGCGGTCAGCGGGTCGGCGGTCAGCGGGTCGGCGGTCGGCGGGTCAGTACGGGTAGGCGCGGGTTTCGGTGGCCTTCACGGCGGCCCATACCTCGCTGCCGGGGAGCAGGCCGAGGTGGGCGGCGGAGGCCGGGGTGATCTCGGCGGCGGCGCGGATCGGGCCGCCCAGCTCCACCCGCAGGTGGTCGCCGTGCGGCAGCACACCGACGACGGTGGCCGCCCAGGTGTTACGGGGGCTGCCCGCGGGCTGCCGCGGGTGCAGCGCGACCGCGGACGGCGGGAAGGCCAGGAACGCGTCGCCGTGCACCTCGTCGTCGGCGACCATGGTGAACCCGCCGGCCAGGGTGACCGCGTGGCCGTCGGCCCGGCCGCGGTACAGGTTGAGCCCGACCAGCCGGGCGACGTACTCGGTACGCGGCCGGGCGGTGACCTCGGCGGCGTCGCCCTCCTGCACGATGCGGCCGTCCTCGACGATGACGAGCCGGTCGGCGAGCACCAGTGCGTCCAGCGGATCGTGGGTGACCAGCAGCGTCGCGCCTTCGTGCGCGCGCAGGTCGTGGTGCAGCCGAGCCCGGGTCTCCATCCGGGTCCGCGCGTCCAGCGCGGCCAGCGGTTCGTCGAGCAGCAGCAGGTCGGGGCCGACCGCCATGGCGCGGGCCAGTGCCACCCGCTGGGCCTGCCCGCCCGACAGCTGCCGGGGCCGCTGCCGGGCCAGCGCGCTCAGCTCGACGCGCTCCAGCCAGCGGGCCGCCGTCTCGCGGGCGACCCGGCGCGACGCCCCCCGCGCCTGCGGGCCGAACGCGACGTTGTCGAGCGCGGACAGGTGCGGAAAGAGCAGGTAGTCCTGGAACACCACGCCGACCCGGCGGTGCTCGGGCGGGATGAAGATCCCGGCGGCGGGGTCGTCGAGGACCACCTCGCCCAGCCGCAGCCGCCCGGCGTGCAGCGGCAGCAGCCCGGCCAGCGCGCGCAGCGCCGTGGTCTTGCCCGCGCCGTTGGGGCCGAGCAGCGCCACGACCTCACCGGCGGCCACGGACAGCGCCACGTCGAGTTGGAACCCAGGCCGCACCACGACCAGGTGCGCGGCCAGCAGCGCCCGCCCCGCGGGCCATCCGCCGACCATCGAGCTCGGGCCTGCCGTCGAGGCCGGACCGCCGGCCGCGGTCCGGGGGTCGGTCACGTTGGACCACTCAGTCACGTTCGACCACGACGTTGGTGGACTTGATCACGGCTACGGCGACGCTGCCCACGTCGAGGCCGAGTTCCTCGACGGCCTCCCGGCTCATCAGCGACACCACCCGGTAGGGGCCGGCCTGGATGTCGACCTGAGCCATCACGGTGTCCTTGACGATGGCGGTGACGATGCCGCGCATCCGGTTGCGGGCCGAGGACCGGTCGGCGCGGCCGTCGGGGTCGTCGGCCTGGGTGCGGGCGTACGCCGCCAGGTCCGCCCCGGCCACCATCCGGTGGTCGTGCTCGTCGCGGTGCGCCCGCAGCCGGCCCGAGTCGACCAGCCGCCGTACCGTGTCCGCGCTGACGCCGAGCAGCTCCGCCGCTTCACCGATCCGAAATGCGGTCATGCCGCGAATCTACGCCTGGCATCTGCGATGGCGGCGCGGTCGGGCCACCCCGACGCGACGATCGGCCCGCGTCCAGCCGTCCAGCCGTCCAGCCGTCCAGCCGTCCAGGGCCGGCGGGCCGGCGGGCCGGCGGGCCGGCGGGCCGGCGGGCCGAGAACGTGCCGCGCGCGATCGGAGACCGTGTCGCGCCGTCCGCGAAGCGGCAGCGCGTGGTTCGAGGACCCGCCACGCGTGGTTCGAGGACCCGCCACGCGTAGTCGGGGGACCCAGCCGCCTTGAGGAGAGAAAGGCGGCGGGTCCCCCGATCGGCCGGGCGCGACGCGGCCACGCGCACGCCCGGCACGCCGCGGCCGCGACCGGCCCGGACGTCTCCCACGTGTCCCGGGGCGCTCCCCCAAGCACCACCGGGGCGGGACGTCGACGGGCCGTCGGTCGCGGCCGCGCGGAGCCCGTCAGGCTCAGGCCTGGCGGGTGGCCTCGCCCTCAATCTCGATCTTGAGGGTCTTGCCGAGCAGGACGCCGCCGGTCTCCAGCTGCTGGTTCCAGGTCACGTTGAAGTCCTCGCGGTCGATCTCGGTGGTGGCGGTGAAGCCGATGATCTCCTGGCCCCACGGGTTCTTGTTCACGCCGCCGAACTCGAGCGCGAGCTCGACCGTCTTGGTGACGTCCTTGATGGTCAGCTCGCCGACGAGGGTGAAGTCCTCGCCCGAGACGGCCTTCAGGCTGGTGCTGCGGAAGCTCAGCTCCGGGTACTTCTCGGCCTCGAGGAAGTCGCCGGTGCGCAGGTGGGTGTCGCGGTCGGCGACGCCGGTGTCGATGCTGGCGGCCTGGATGACGGCGTTGACCGACGAGGCCAGCGGGTCCTCGGCCACGACGATCTCACCGGCGACGTCCTTGAACGAACCGCGGACCTTGCTCACCACCATGTGCCTGATGACGAAGCCGACGCGCGTGTGTGCGGCGTCGATGGCGTAGGTGCCGGCTGCGGGGATGGTCAGGCCGTTCCAGGTGCGGGTGTTCAGCGTGGTCATGTCAGTGCCTTCCGAGAGAAGAAGCGTGGAGCTGTTTACGTGACGGTTCAACTATACGCATCGCAACGATATTTCCGGCAACGACGCGCTGTTTTCCGGGTCACCCGAGCCTCATGAACTGGATGACTGCTTATCCGGTCGACATATGCCCATTTCAGATGAGATGCACGCCACAAATCCTGGCACATCGGAGATCTGCGGGCAGTCTTGAGCATCCCCCGCCCTCTCCCCCGAAGGTGCTGCGATGCCGCCGCTCAACCGGAAGACCCGACTCACGCTGCTCGCCGTGGTCGCGGGAGCCGTGGTCGCCGCCGGTGCGATGCCCGCCGCCGCGCTGGCCAACTGGGCGGTGGAGAAGTCCGCACCCGCCTACGAGACGCTGCCCGAGGTGCTCAAGCACCCCACCACAGCCCAGGCCAGCTACCTGTACGCCAACGACGGCACCACGGTCGTCACCACCTTCTACGACGAGAACCGCCGGGACGTGACACTCGCCGAGGTGGCCCCGGTCGTCCCGCAGGCCGTGGTCGCCGCCGAGGACGCCCGCTTCTACACCCACCACGGGGTGGACCTCAAGGGCGTGCTGCGCGCCGTGGTGGCCAACGGGACCAGCGGCGGCGTTTCCCAGGGCGCGTCGACGCTGACCATGCAGTACGTGCGCAACGTGCTCAAGAGCGACCCGTCGCTGTCGACCGAGGAACGCGCCTCGGCCACCGAGCAGACCCCGACCCGCAAGATCCGCGAGGCCCGGTACGCCCTGGCGGTGGAGAAGGAGCTCAGCAAGGCGCAGATCCTGGAGCGCTACCTGAACATCGCCTACTTCGGCTCCGGCGCGTACGGCATCTTCGCCGCCTCGCACACGTACTTCTCCAAGGACCCGGCCCAGCTGACCCTCAGCGAGGCGTCGCTGCTGGCCGGGCTGCTCCAGTCCCCCGAGGCCGACAGCCCGCTCAACGGCGGCATCGAGCGCGCCCTGGCCCGCCGCGACTACGTGCTCACCGCGATGACCGGCACCGGCGCGATCACCGCCGCGCAGGCCGCGGCCGCCAAGGCGAGCACGCCGGTGGTCAAGCGCGGCGCGAACCCCAACGACTGCACCGCCTCGCGGCAGGGCTGGGGCTTCTTCTGCGACTACTTCCGCAGCTGGTGGCGCGACCAGGACACGTTCGGCGACACCGCGGAGGACCGCGAGCAGGCGCTGCGCCAGGGCGGCTACCGCATCGTCACCACGCTCGACCCGAAGATCCAGAACGCGGCGCAGGCCCAGGTGACCAAGGTCTACGGGTACGCGAACAAGCGCGCCCTGCCGATGGCCGTCGTCGAGCCCGGCACCGGCAAGGTGCTGGCGCTCGCGGTGAACCGGCGCTACAGCGCCGCGACCGGCGCGGGCAACACCATGAACCAGCTCGTCGCGGGCGGCAACGGCATCCACGGCTACCAGGCCGGTTCGACGTTCAAGATGTTCACCATGCTGGCCGCCCTGGAGGCCGGTAAGACGCTGGACACCCGGTTCGACGCGCCGACCAAGCTCACCACCACCTGGCGCGAGGCGGCCGGCCCAGCCAGCTGCGACGGATACTGGTGCCCGCGCAACGCCACCCCCGCGTGGATGGACGGCGAGCGCGACATGTGGACCGGCTTCGGCCGGTCGGTGAACACCTACTTCGTCTGGCTGGAGCAGCAGGTCGGCGCGGACAAGACGATCGAGATGGCGCAGCGGCTCGGCGTGAGGTTCCGGCACCCGGACAACGCCTCGCACGCGGCCTCCGACGCGGCCGGCTGGGGCTCGTTCGTGCTGGGCGTCTCGCTGACCACACCGCTGGACCTCGCGAACGCGTACGCGACATTGGCCGCCGACGGCGTCTACTGCTCGCCGCTGCCCGTCACCGCGGTCACCGACGGCACCGGCAAGCAGCTGGCCGTGGCCGACACCTCGTGCGCGCCGGCGATCAGCCCGGAGATCGCACGAGCGGCCACCGACGCGGCCCGCTGCCCGGTCGGGCAGGAAGGCGCGTTCGGCCGGTGTGACGGCGGCACCGCCACAGCGGTGTCGGGCCTGCTCGGCAGGCGTGCGGTGGCCGGCAAGACGGGCAGCTCGACCGGCAACATGACCGAGTCGTTCGTGGCGTACACCCCGCAGCTGGCCGCGGCCGCCATCGCGGCCAACCCCGACACCCCCACCGACGCGGTCGGCGCGGCGGTGCTGTCGAAGGTGTACCGGGCCGTCGCCTCGACCCTGGCGACCGGGTCGGAGGGGCTGGAGGTCAAGGACTTCCCCGCCCCGCAGCGCGAGTCGGCGTTCTCGCCCCAGCCCGAGCCCACCGAGCAGGCCAGGCCTGACGAGCAGTCCCACGACGGCGACAACTCCCACGACGGCGGCGACGACCACGGCGACGGCGGTGGCGGCCGCGGCGACGACAACGGGAGCGACAACGGCAACGGTGACGGTGACAACGGGAGCGACAACGGCTCCGGTGGTGACAACGGCACCGGCGACAGCGAATCAGGTGACAACGGGTCCAGCGGCAACGGCGATGGGCGGCCGGGCCGCGGCGATCACCGGTAAGCGGTTCACTGACCGGACAGGGCGGCTGACCGGCAGCACCCTGCGCACAGAGTTAAGAAGGGCACCTTCTTTAACGCTCCGCGTTAAAGAAGGTGCCCTTCCTTTGGGCTCAGCCGGTTAGGAGAGCGGCGGGTAGGCGTTGGCCATCAGCTCGGCGAACTGGGCCGGGAACCACGCACCGGAGATCGGGGCGTTGGGCAGGGCGCCGGTCAGGTTGTTGCCGTTGAGCTGGTTACCGGTGTAGGTCGGGTCGCACATGCGGTCGAAGCCCTTGCCCTCGTTGTTCGGGATGAGGGAGGAGGAGCCGTCGGACTCGCCCGGGGGCTTCACCCACACGTACGCGTCGATGCCGGTCGCCGGAGCCGAGCGCGGACGCTCGCCCAGGCCCGCGCCGGACTGGTTGCACCAGTTGCCGGCGTGGATACGGCGGTCGATACGCGACTGGTTGACGAACGTGTCCACGCTGGTCGAGGTGCTCGCCGCGGTCGGCCGCGCCGAACCGCCCCAGCCGTTGCGGGACGTGTCGATCAGCATGCCGATGTTGGAGTTGAAGCCCTCCGACACCAGCCGCGTGCGGAACGCCTGCGCGAACGACTGCTCGTCGACGTAGTAGTTCCAGTCCACCCACTTCGACTGGCGCACCGTGGTGCCCCCGACCGAGGTGTTGATGGTGAAGAACGGCTCGACCAGCGCCGAGTAGTTGGCGGTGTTGGTGATGAAGCCGTGCACGTTGTTGACGGTGCTGCCCTCGGCGACGGCCGCTTCCTTGAGCTTGAGCGCGGTCGGGCCGAAGTTGGTGTCCCAGCCGATCCAGCCGTGGTGGGCCGAGTCGATGTAGTTGTACACGTTCGGGATCGCGCCCAGCTTGTTCAGCGCGTACCCGACACCCTTGACGTAGCCGCCGTTGGAGTTCATCGTCGCGCACTTGGCGATGTTCGTGTTCGTCACCAGGTTCGGCAGCGAGTCGATCTCGATGATCGCCACGATGCGCAGCGCCGCGTACTTGCTCTGGCCCATGATCGCCGCGATCGGGTCGATGTACTCCGACTTGTAGCGGGGCAGCTCGTCCACGCCCAGCTCGCCGTTGGAGGCCAGCGCCGAGCAGTCACGACCCGGCAGGTTGTAGATCACGAACTGCACGGTCAGCGGGCCGCTGCCCGCGTTGTACTGCCGCAGCGCCTCGTCGAGGTGGGCGGCCAGGCCCATCGAGCCGTTCGAGCTGCTGCCCGACGTGCCCGCGATGGCCGCGATGCGGTCCAGCCAGACGGCGGTGGACAGGTTGGAGACCCGGTTGCCACCGGACACGGAGGCCGCCTTCGCGGACCACTCCGGGTTGACGTAGCCGCGTGCGCCCGCGTACGGGTTGTCGGCCTTGCCGCTCTGCGTGACGTCGTTGTCGATCTCGGTCACGGCCAGCGACGCGCCGGTGTAGCCCGAGGCGGACGCCGCCACGGTCGCGGTGCCGTGGGTCTGGTCGCTGTCCTCGGCGGCGGCGATGGCGACGCTCACGCCGGCGACCGCGTTCGACGGGGTCAGCGTGACCGACGCCGGGGCGGTGATGCTGGTGTCGCCGCTGCGGGCCAGGGCGACCGTCACGTTGGCGGTCGGCGCGGCGCTGAGCTTCACGGTGACCGACGAGCTGCCACCCTCGGCGACGCTCACCGACGACGGGGTGATGATGATCGACTTGGGCTGCGGGCTCGCGCTGGTGCTCGGGCTCGGGCTCGGGCTGGCGCTCGCGCTGGTGCTCGGCGACGGGGTCACCCCACCCGTGGTGCAGGTGGTGTTGTTCAGCGTGAACGAGGTCGGCTTCGGGTTGCTGCCGCTCCAGCGGCCGTTGAAGCCGATGTTGGTCGACGCGCCGGTGCCGAGGCTGCCGTTGTGGGACAGGCTGGTGCCGGTCACGTTGGCGCCGGACGCGGTCCAGTTCGCCGACCAGCCCTGGGTGTACGTCTGCCCGGACGGGAACGCGAACTTCAGCGACCAGCTGGTGATCGGGTCGCCGGTGTTCTTGACGATGATGGACGCGGTGAAGCCGCCGCTGCCGGGGGCCTCGGTCCAGTCGTTGGTGGTGTACGTGATGTCACAACCGGGCGCGGCGTGCGCGATCGCCGCGGGGAGCGTGACAAGGCCGGCGACCACGAGGGCGCTCGCACCGGTCAGCGCGACGATCTTGCGCCTTCCGGACAGCCTGATCGGGAATCTCATTGCCTTCTCCTTGGGCCGTGTCCGGATCCCCGGGCAGGGGTCCGGTGTGGACGCCCAAACACGGCCGACAGGAGGGCCGCGCGCAGGCGCCACGGAGGTGGTGCGGGTTGCCCGGCCCGGCGGGCGGAACTGAGGTGAACGCAGACGACCGGAACGCGGTCCGTGACAACGCCGTCCCGGTGTGACACCGGGTGCCCTCGGCGATGAAATCGCGTGTGCTCCCAACGCGAATGCGGTCATCGTCGCACACGAAACAAGCCCGACACAACACCGGACATCTATGCGTTGACCAGCGGATGAAAGTTTCAGGCGCGGTGGTTGAGCACCGCCGAGATCAACCGGACCACGTCGCCGTGCAGCGCCGCGAACCGGCCCTCGACGTCCTCGCCGGCCGACCCGGTGTACGGGTCGATGGCGTGCAGCAGCAGCTCGTTGATGCCCCCGACGATGGCCAGCGCCTGCGCCTGCGACAGCGGCCGCAGGTCCGGATCGCTGAGCCGGCCCACCTCGACGAGGTCCACCAGCGTGCCCGCGAATCGCTGCAGGGTCAGCTGGCGCAGCATGAACGCCCGGTGCCCGGCCGCCTGCACCTCGATCAGCATGGTCCGGGTGAACGCGGGCATCGTCTCCAGCGCGCCGAGATAGGCCGCCGCCCCGTCGCTGATGCGCTGCGGCCAGGGCTGGTCGCCGGAGGCCGCCGCGCGGATCATCAGCATGAGCCGGTCGCAGACGTGCTCGTAGAGCGCCATCAGGCACTCTTCCTTCGCGGCGAAGTGCTCGTAGAAGGTGCGCTTGGACACCCTGGCCAGCGCCACGATGTCGGCGATGGTGGTCGATGCGTAGCCCTTCTCGGCCACGCAGGCGGCGAGCGCCGTGGTCAGGTCACGGCGGACCGACTCGGGCGTCCGGTTGGGGGCGGCCAAGGCTCCTCCGCTGGTCGGGCGCATCAGGGGTCGATTGGGTGCAGACTGTACCGGTGGCTCGTGACGGTTTCGGGCCTTCCCCGCCCGGTTACCCGATGGTAATTTCTCGGGGACGGGCTGGTACCGCCTGGTACCACATAGGAGGTCGCCGGTGAGCAGCAGCGACACGAATCGCCACACCCGCATCGCGGTCATCGGCGCCGGGTTCGGCGGCATCGGCACCGCGATCCGGCTGCGCGGCGCGGGCCACCGGGACTTCCTGGTCTTCGACCGCGGCGACGAGGTCGGCGGGACCTGGCGGGACAACTCCTATCCCGGCTGCGCCTGCGACGTGCCCTCGCACATGTACTCCTTCTCCTTCGCCCGCAACCCCGGCTGGAGCCGCAGCTTCTCGCCGCAGCCCGAGATCTGGGCCTACCTGCGCCGCTGCGCCGACGAGCACGGCGTACGCCCGCACCTGCGGCTCGGGCACGAGGTGCATGCCGCCGCCTGGGACGCCGATGCCCAGTTGTGGCGGCTTGACACCTCGCAGGGGGCGTACACCGCACAGATCCTGGTCGCGGCGGGCGGGCCGCTGACCGAGCCGTCCATCCCGGACCTGCCCGGCCTCGCGGAGTTCCGCGGCGACACGTTCCACTCCGCGCGCTGGCGGCATGACCTCGACCTCACCGGGCGGCGGGTCGCCGTGATCGGCACCGGGGCGTCGGCGATCCAGTTCGTGCCGCAGATCGCGCCGCAGGTCGGCGCGCTGACCCTGTTCCAGCGCACCCCGGCGTGGGTGCTGCCGCGCCGCGACCGGAACATCGGCGCACTGGAGCGGCGGCTGTTCCGCTCCGCGCCGTTCACCCACTGGCTGGTGCGGGCGGGGGTCTACTGGGGCCGGGAGTTCCAGGCCACCGCGTTCCTGCGCCCTGCGCTGATGCGGCTGGGGCAGCGGATGGCCCGCCGCCACCTGCACCGGTCGGTCGCCGACCCGGCGCTGCGCGAGCGGCTCACGCCCTCGTACACGATGGGTTGCAAGCGGGTGCTGCTGTCGAACGACTTCTATCCGGCGCTCGACCGCGCCAATGTGGACGTGGTCACCGAGCCGATCACCCGGGTCACCGCCGACGGCGTGGTCACCGCCGACGGGCGCGAGCATCCGGCCGACACGCTCGTGTTCGGCACCGGGTTCCACGTCACCGACCTGCCGATGGCGCAGGCGATCCGGGGCGCGGACGGGCGCACCCTGGCCGAGCACTGGGCGGGCAGCATGTACGCCTTCCGCGGCACCTCGGTCACCGGTTTCCCGAACCTGTTCCTGCTGCTCGGCCCGAACACCGGGCTGGGTCACAACTCCGTCGTCTTCATGATCGAGTGTCAGATCAGGTACCTGCTGGGCGCACTGCGCCACCTCGACACCGCGGGTGTCGCCGCCATCGAGCCCCGGCCGGACGCGCAGCGCGCCTACAACGCCGAGCTGGACCGCGCCATGGACGGCACGGTCTGGACCAGCGGCGGCTGCCGCAGCTGGTATCTCGACGCCAACGGCCGCAACTCCACCCTGTGGCCTGGCTACACCTGGTCGTACTGGCTGCGTACGCGCCGCTTCGACGCCGCCGCCTACCGGCCCGTGCCGGCCCGCTCCCCCGCCGCCCAGGAGGCACGATGAAGCATCCGCTGCGCGACCAGGTCGTGCTGATCACCGGGGCGGCCCGGGGCATCGGCGAGCACACCGCCCGCCTGGCCGTGGCCCGCGGGGCCCGGCTGTCGCTGGTCGGCCTGGAGCCGGACCGGCTGCGCGCGCTGGCGCAGGAGCTGAGCACCGTCGGCGAGGTGGCCTGGTTCGAGGCCGACGTCACCGACTCGGCCGCGCTGGAGCAGGCCGTCGCCGGGACGCTGCAGGCGTTCGGGCGCATCGACTGCGTGATCGCCAACGCCGGCGTCGCCGGCCTCGGCACCGTCGCGACCGGCGACATCGAGGCGCTGGCCCGCACCGTCGAGGTGAACCTGATCGGCGTGATGCGCACGGCCGCCGCCACGGCCGCGCCGGTCATCGCCGCCCGCGGCTACTACCTGCTGGTGTCGTCGACCGCGGCGTTCACCGCGCTGCCGGGCATGTCGGCGTACTGCGCGGCCAAGGCCGGGGTCGAGCACTTCGGCAACGCGCTGCGGCTGGAGCTGGCCCACCACGGCGTCGCCGTCGGCACCGCCCATCCGGGCTGGATCGACACCGACCTGGTCCGCGACGCCAAGGACGACCTGCCGTCGTTCCGGGCCGCGTTCGGCAGCCTGCCCTGGCCGGTCGGCTCGACCAGCTCCGTCGGGCAGTGCGCGAGCGCGTTCGTGCGCGGCGTCGAGCAGCGGCGCAGGCGGGTCTACGTGCCGCGCGCCATCGGTGGCGTACAGCTGCTGCGCACCGTGGTGAACAGCGCGTTCAGCGACCGGCTGGTGCGGCGGAGCTCGCGGTCGCTGGTGCCGCAGCTGGAGCGGGAGGTGGCCGCGCTGGGCCGGTCGTTCGGCGCGCACAGCGCCGAGTCCGTCCGCGGGGAGATCCGATGAGCGGGCACGCCGCGTCGCGAGCTCAGCACGCCGGCCGCGGCAGGCGGGGGTCGGCGTGACGATCGAGGTGGCGTACGAGCGGCGCGGCTCGGGCGAGCCGCTGGTGCTGATCCACGGCATCGGCCATCACTGGCGGGCCTGGGAGCCGGTGCTGGACCGGCTGGCCGAGTGCCACGACGTGATCGCGATCGACCTGCCCGGGTTCGGGCGTTCGCCGGTGCCGCCCGATGGCATGCCCGGCGACATGGCGCAGACCGTCGCCGCGGTCGCGTCGTGGTTCGACGAGCAGGGCCTGCACCGGCCGCACGTGGCGGGCAACAGCCTCGGCGGCGCGATCGCGCTGGAACTGGCGGCGGCCGGGCTGGTCGCCTCCGCGACCGCGATCGCCCCGGCCGGCTTCTGGAAGCGCTGGCAGATGCGCTACGCGCTGACCGTGCTGACCGCGCTGCGCTGGGGCACGCTGCTGCCGCAGCCGATGGTGCGCGCCAACATGCGGCCCTCCCGCACCCGGGCCCTGGCGTTCGCGATGCTGATGCGCCATCCGGGCCGCCTCGACGCCGAGCGTGCGGTCGCCGACGCCCTCGCGCTGCGGACCGGCCCCGGATTCGGGCCGGTGGCCCGGATCGCCGCGCGCGGGTACGAGTTCCGGGGCGAGCCGTCCGTGCCGGTGACCGTGGCCTGGGGCGACCGCGACCGCATCCTGCTGCCGCGCCAGGCCGGCATCGCCCGGCAGCGGCTGCCACAGGCCCGCCACGTGACCCTGCCCGGCTGCGGCCACGTCCCGATGAGCGACGACCCGGCCCTGCTCGCCGAGGTCATCCTCACCACGACCGCCCGAACCGCCTGACCGGCAACAGCAAGGAGCAAGGAAGGGCGCCTTCTACATCGCCTAGCGATGTGAAGGCGCCCTTCCTCCGCTTCGGGGCGCGGGCGGGGCTGGTCAGGGCGCTGCGGCGGGCCGTCAGAAGTCGAGGACGACTTTGATGTCGTCGGGTTGGTTCTCCAGCGCCACCGCGTAGTCGGCGGCGGGGACGCGGCGGGTGATGAGGGCGGCCAGCCAGGCCTGATCGGCGGACTGGAGGGCGTGGGCGGCCTCCTGCCAGTGGCGCAGATTGGCGTTGACCGAGCCGAAGACGACGTTGTTCTCCAGGACCATGTCGCGGTTGAGGCCGCCGAGGTCCAGGGCGAGCTTGCGGCCGCCGCTGGAGACGCCGGTCAGGCAGACCGTGCCGTTCGGGCCGACCTGGTCGATGACCTGGGCGATGACCGGCGGCGCGCCGGTGCACTCCAGGACCAGGTCGGGTTCGAAGCCGAGGTCGCAGACCTGGCCGGAGTGGTAGGTCGCGCCGAGCCCGGCGACGAGGTCGAGCTTGGGGCCTTCGGTGGCCCGGTCGAGCACGTGCACGTCGAGGTCGCGCTGTCGGCCCAGCAGGGCGGCCAGAAGGCCGATCGGGCCGGCACCGGTGACCAGTACGGTCTGCGGATCGTAGCGGGCGCGCAGACCGATGCGTTCGATGTGCTCCCAGGCCTTGGCCACGACGCTGGTCGGTTCGAGCAGCATGCCCACTTCCAGCAGCGAGGCGTCCAGGCCGACCGCGAAGTCGGGCTCCACGCGCCAGCGCTCCCGGGCGAAGCCGTGCCGCTCCTTGATGCCGCACTCGACGTACTGGCCGTTGCGGCACATGTCCCACTCGCCGACCAGGCAGTTGACGCAGGGCACCGGGTCGGGCCGGCGCACGATGCCCGCCACCAGATCACCGGGCTGCCAGCGGCCGGAGTCGTCGGAGATGACCCGGCCCAGCGACTCGTGCCCGATGACCAGCCGGTCGCCGGGGCCGGGGGCGGTGCCGTATTCCCCCGCGACGATCTCGCGGTCGGTGCCGCACACGCCCACCGCGAGCGCGGCCACCAGCACCTGCCCCTCGGACTCGTCCGGTTCGGGCAGGTCGTCGACGTACTGGGCCGAGTTCGGGCGTCCCGCCTCGACGATCAAACCACGCATAGCCGTCACCCTAAGCTCGTTGCTGTCGCTGCGGCGGACATTCGCCCGCCGACCCGGCCGGTGTCCCCGATGCCCGACTTGTCCGGTCTATCGGCCAGCGGCAGATGCCGCTGCTCGCACGTGCGGCAACACCCCGTGTAGTGCATCCTTTACGGCATGTCCACGGACCGCGCCCCCTTCGCCTACCCGCCCGCCGACCGGCTGAACCTCGTGGAGCAGATCCACGGGCGCCGGATCGCCGACCCGTACCGCTGGCTGGAGGACCCCGCCGACCTCGACACCGTGGCCTGGTCGCAGGCGCAGGACGAGCTGCTGGCCGAGCACCGGGCAGGCTGGTCCGAGCGCCAGGCGCTGCGAGACCGGCTGGCCCAGCTGCTCGCCGTCGGCGCGGTGACCGCCCCCGTCTGGTACGGCGAGCACGGCTTCTTCCAGCGGCGCGCCGCCGCGCAGGACCACGCGGTGCTGCTGGTGATCGAACCGGACGGGAGCGAGCGGGTGCTGCTCGACCCGAACGCCGTCGACCCGACCGGCGCGACGACGCTGGACTGGTACTACCCGTCGCCGGAGGGCACGCTGCTGGCGTACGCGATGTCGGTGGGCGGCACCGAGGAGCCGCTGCTGCGGGTCATGGAGGTGGCCACCGGCGCGGTCGTGGACGGGCCGATCGACCGGATGCGGCACACCGCGATCGCGTGGCTGCCCGGCGGCGAGGCGTTCTACTACTCGCGCTTCCTGCCGCCCGGCGCGGTCGAAGGCGACGACCCGAAACTGCACCGCCGGGTGTACCTGCACCGGCTCGGCACCGACCCGGACACCGACCCGCTGATCCTCGGCGACGGCTCGCCCCGCGGCCGCTACTTCATGCCGCGGGTGTCTCGGGACGGGCGCTGGCTGACCATCAGCGAGACCCAGGGCACCGACCCGCGCAACGACCTGTGGCTGGCCGACCTGTCGGCGAGCCCGCCGGACGCGCCCGCGCTGCGGGCCGTGCAGCAGGGCATCGACGCGATGACCTACCCGCACTTCCACGGCGGGCTGGTCTACCTGCAGACCAACCGCGACGCGCCCCGGTGGCGGCTGTGCGTGGCCGACCCCGCCGATCCGGCGTACCCGAACTGGCGCGAGCTGATCGCCGAGGACGCCGGGGCGGTGCTCGACGACTACGCCATCCTCGACGGCCCCGAGCTGGACACACCCGTGCTGCTGGTCGCCACCACCCGGCACGCGCTGAGCGAGCTGACCGTGCACGGCCTGGCCACCGGCGAGGAGATCGCCAAGGTGGCGCTGCCCGGCGTGGGCAGCCTCGGCCCGCTGACCTCGCGCCGCGACGGCGGCCACGAGGCCTGGTTCAGCTACGGCGACCACACCACGCCCGGCACCGTGCACCGCTTCGACGCCCGGGACAACACGGTCGGCCTGTGGGCCCGGCCGCCCGGCGCGGTCGTGGTCGGCGACGTGGTGACCGAGCAGGTCACCTACACCTCGGCCGACGGCACCGACGTGCGCATGTTCGTGGTCGCGCCCGCCGGTCCCGCCGCCGGTCCGCGGCCCACGCTGCTGTACGGGTACGGCGGCTTCAACATCTCGCTGACCCCCTGGTACTCGCCGATGGCCATCGCCTGGGCGGAGGCCGGCGGGGTGTGGGCGGTGGCCAACCTGCGCGGCGGCGGCGAGGAGGGCGAGCAGTGGCACCGCGACGGCATGCTCGCCCGCAAACAGAACGTCTTCGACGACTTCCACGCCGCCGCCGACTGGCTGGTCGCGTCCGGCACGACCACCCCGGAGCAGCTCGCGGTCATGGGCGGCTCCAACGGCGGCCTGCTGGTCGGCGCGGCGCTGACCCAGCGGCCGCAGGCTTACGCCGCCGTGGTCTGCTCAGCCCCGCTGCTGGACATGGTCCGCTACGAGCTGTTCGGCCTCGGCTCGACCTGGGCCGGGGAGTACGGCACCGCCGCCGACCCGGAGCAGCTCGGCTGGCTGCTGTCCTACTCGCCGTACCACCACGTGCACGAGGGCGTCGAGTATCCGGCGGTGCTGTTCACCGTGTTCGACGGCGACAGCCGGGTGGACCCGCTGCACGCTCGCAAGCTCGCCGCCGCGCTGCAGCACGCCACCACGGGCGCCCGCCCGGTGCTGCTGCGCCGCGAGGGCGACGTCGGGCACGGCAACCGCTCCGTGTCGCGGACCCTGGACCTGTGCGCGGACGAGCTGGCGTTCCTGACGGCGTACACCCGGCGCTGAACCCGACCGCCCGGTCACCGCGTGCACGCGTACCCGCAACGCGGTCCGCCTCCGCTCCATCCCGTCCCCCGTCTTCGCACCACACACCGGTCGCCGCAGGGACCACCTGGTATTGCCGGCCCGTGCTAGAAAGTGCCGTGATCTCGACCCCTGACACCCACCTGCGCCTGGCGCACGTCGCCGTCGGCCGGGTGCAGCAGTACCAGCGCACCGCCAACGGCATCGCCGCGTTCGCCCTCGGGAGCGTCCTGCTGCTCTGGTTCTCCACGTTCGCCCTGGCCGCCAGTCCGGCGTTCCTGTCGCTGCTGGCGGCGCTGGTGAGTTCGCTGGGTGCGGCGGGAGTCAACCTCGCGCGGCAGTGGGCGCGGTACTACCACGCCGAATCCGAAGGCTGGCTCGACCACGTCCTGCCGGCCGAGGAGCGTACCGCGGTCCACCAGCCGTTCCTGGCCAGGCACCCGGCGCCGACGGCGCTGAGCAGCATCTGGTCCGCGATGCTCGTCGTGGCGGCGCTGCTGTCCGCGTTCGCGGCGGTGCTGTTCGCGGTGGCGACCGCCTGACCCGGCTGCACCGGCTGAGAGAATCCGGAGCCATGGCCCTCCTCCTGCGCACCGCCGACACCGCCGACATCGAGCCGCTGCTCGCCTTCTGGAAGACCGCCGCCGAGAACACCGACCGCGACGACGCCGCCGCGGCGGTGGCCGCGCTGCTGGCCCGCGACCCAGCAGCGCTGCTGCTGGCCGTGGACGGCGACGAGATCGTCGGCTCGCTGATCGCCGGCTGGGACGGATGGCGCTGCCACCTCTACCGGTACGCCGTGCACCCGGACCGCCGCCGTCAGGGCATCGGGCGCGCCCTGCTGGACGCCGCCGAACAGCGCTTCACGGCGCTGGGCGGGCGCCGGGCCGACGCGATGGTGCTCGACGACAACGACCTCGCCGCCGACGCGTGGACCGCCGCCGGATACCGGCCGCAGCCGCAGTGGTCCCGCTGGGTCAAGCCGCTGACCGCCCGCTGAGCGGTGGCCGAGCTGCCCCGCGCGGGACAGCGTTCTGCCCGGGCCCGAAATAGGATCATGCGATGCGCCCGCCTCTCGACCGCATCGCCCTGATCTCCGACGTGCACGGCAACCTGACCGCGCTGGAAGCGGTGCTCGACGACATCGAAGCCCGCGGCATCACGCGCATATTCAACCTCGGCGACTACGTCGGCAAGGGACCGCGCGGACGCGAGGTCATCGAGGTTTGCCGGGAACGGTGCGAGGTCAACATCCTCGGCAACTGGGACGACTTCCTGCCCGACCCCGACCGGACCTTCGACACCCCCACGAAGGCATTCGCGTGGTGGCTGGAGCAGCTGTCACCGGGGCAGGGCGCATGGCTGCGGGCGCTGCCGTTCAGCCACGATTTCCTGCTGAGCGGGCGGCGGGTGCGGCTGTACCACGCCTCGTCGGGCACGGTGCACCACCGCGTGCGGTTCGACCACGACGAGGCGGAGTTCCTGTCGATGTTCGCCAACACCCCGGCGACCGGCGACGGGCCCGAACCCACCGTCGTCGGGTACGGCGACACCCACGACGCGTACTACGAGGTGGATCGCGACCGGCGCACCCTGTTCAACACCGGCAGCGTCGGCAACTCCATGGACGACCCCACCCCCGTGTACGTGATCCTGGAGGGGGTGTACGGCTCCGAGGCCGAGGCGCCGTTCTCGATCCAGTTCGTCCGGGTGCCGTACGACGTGCAGGCCGAGCTGGCCGTGGCCCGGGAGATGGGCATGCCCGAGTACGCGGGATACGAGTCGGAGATCCTGCACGGCGTCTACCGCGGCGAGATGAACGAGCCGGGCGGCCCCGGCTACCACCGCCGCCCGCGGGAGACGGCCCCGGCTGAAGCACCGACTGACCCGCACTCTGGCAAACGCCGCCGGAGCACGGTCCACCGGCCGGCGAAAAGTCCGCGGCACGCGGGCTGCCCGATCGCTACTGTCGTGGCCGTGACCAGCTTCCCTGCCGCAGCACGCAGGGTGCGAGATACGGACCTTGACCTGCTGCGGCGGATGCACATGCTTCGTGGCGTGGCCAGATTCCTGGTCTGAGGCTTCCGCGCGACGTGGTACCACCTCCTGCTCAGCGCGGACATGCCGCGACAGCTCGGGGACGGCCCCGACGCACTGGTCCGGGCGGTGGACCAGTTGTTCGAGGCGCGTAGGCCGTGGACGGCCGAGCAGTCGGCGTACTCCGCCCGGCGTCTCGCGGAGAAGGCGGACGGTCGGCGCGCGGTGTGCAGGGCCGACGCCTGGCGCACCTGGGGCAGGTAACGGCTCGCCCACTGCGCCGACCCGGAACGGCATCCGGCCGACAGTCTGCCCGCGGTCGTCACACCCCTCGTCACCACCTCCACCAGGCGAAAACCGGGCCTCACTCAGGTCAGGTTGTGGTCCGCGATCGCCGCAAAGTACTTCGATCGAAAGTCGGAACTCTTAAACATGCCGTCCACGGCAACTTTGGGGTTTGATTTTTGATAACTTGCTGCTGTATCTGCCAAGATTTGAATAGCGTTGATCAATCCGACTTGCGATAGAGGGTACTTTAGGCGTCGGAAATTGAGCCCGAACCGAAGATCCTCGATCTTCTTAAGTTTGAGCGATATCATCGAATATCCAGCGGCCACATAGAAGCGCGCATTCGTATAGCCATCGAAGATGTTCTTAGCCTCCTCCGAGGCCAAGAATTCATCTACTCCCTTGACGACATGAACAGCCACGAGATATGCAGAAATATCAAGATCATCCGGGAACACCTTGCTATACCCTTGCTCATCAGCCAGCAAGGTAAATGGACGAGCGCGAGCTACGTCCGGCTGTCCGAGATTGAGCGTAATCAGAGCTTGCGCGAGTAGCCGCATACTGATTCGGCGCTTGGCAGGCATTCTCTGGTTCTTATATCTATTCTTTCGGCGCTCGTAATACCATTCATGCACTGCGAGAAATCGTTCGATCTCGCTCTGAAGTGGCTGCGTTGCGAACAAGGCGGGGCCAGGCACTTGTGTCTGCCGATTTGTGCCAGCGATTATTCGATCCCTGATGTCTTCGTCGGTCGACACCACAACCCGTACGACTATTCCATTGTCGAGGCGCGGGGACGCCAGCTTGCCTTCCTTCTCCGCTCGGTCTAGTACATGCGAAGTTTGCAACCCGTTTACAATGAGTGGCCCCGAAACCGTAACTGTGTTCTGGGGGCTGTCGGCTCGATCGCAAATGACCGTAACGCCGTTGTTGAGCCACCAGAACTCGATGTCGTCCGCGCCGGCCAGCGTCTTTAATATGGCATCGTTCACGGAGTTGTCGCCTTCGAAGTCGCGGACATTGGCTTCGAAAAGTTCCTCCCGCAAATTTCCGTCATCACTGCGAATGAACGTTAGATAATCCTTGATCGCGACTACCCCGAGATAGGAGTCGTTCTCGCGGACTAGTGATCGAAACTTAAGTACGCCGGGTTTGCTCGGGTCAATTGCGGCAAGTCGATAGAGCTCGCGAGCGCCAACGTGTAGAGCATTAACTTTTGCCCCGAAGGTCAACCTGGATTCGACGGCCTTCACAACCTGGTCGCCGCGTGCAACTATCGTCGGGGTTATGTTCGATTCGAGTGCGCGAGTTACGTAGGCGACATTAAAGGTCACCTGCGGAAATTTGGGCCCCAGCGACTTGATCGCTTTTCGCACTATTCCGGTTCTTTCGATTACCGACGGCCTGTATAGCGTTTGCAAGAACAAATCATCGATGGTCACATCGAGTAGGTTGGGCAAAGACGACAATAGATGCTCCCACGCTGCCTCCTCCCAGCTTTCCGTATTTTTTGACTGAACGAGGAAGATTTCGAGATGGGGATTCTGGCGAATTGCCGTCAGGGACGGATCGCCTGGATTAAGGCGCGGGTCGTCAGGGCTTATCAAAGTCCCGTCAAGGAACACGAAGAAGCTGTCGACGCCGCCATCCTTATCGCCATCGACAATGCCTTCATTCAACTCGTCGGCCGACACTTCGTTGGGCTTCAGTACCTGCGTCACCGCATATCGCTCGAAAACTTCGTCGACGTTTTCTCCAGGATACTCGGAGTCGTGAAACTGCTTGAACAACGAGTTCACGACGATCTGATCTGCGCTAGTTGGCATTTCGCTCTCCAGAGATACCCACCATTACCAACGCACCCACCTAAGTACATTGCGACATAAAAAGCAATGGCCCTCGTGGTTGCAACAGGCTCGCACCACTGATGCAGTCCATACGATTCCCGGTCAGGTTCTCGACAGCCGGGTGGCCAACTACAGAACCTCGTCAACACATCGACGACGTGATTGGCTACAGCTCCAGCCACCGGCATTCATGGGTGCGTCCTCCGCCGAACAAGCAGCGGTCTCTGTTCTCCGGTCCGGTCACGATACCCGGCCTCGGCCTTCCTGAGTCTCATCCGGTATGCGGACTAGCCGCCTTCGCCGGAACCAGGTCTGCCGAGCAGGCTCCCTGTCACCTCGTGCTGGTCCTTGGTGAGCGTGATGCGGTGGAACGCCCATCTGTCGAGGCAGGAGCCGACATACTCCGGTTTCTGGACGGCTTGCGGAATCCCGCGCACCGGCCTGTCCGCCGCGCTGCGCTCCAGCACGTCCTCCCACTCGGCCAGGACCGGAACGAACCGGTGCTCCGCCTCATCGGCCGTGGTCCCGAGGTAGTGGGCGAGGTCTTCCCAGCAACCGCGTTCACGTTCGAACACCACCGCCGCAGCGAGCGCCCGCTGCGCGCACTCCCAGAGGGCGTTCGCCTCGCTGGCGCGCCCGCCGTTCGCGCAATCCGGGTCGTTGCGGGTGCTGACCAGCGCGGCGACGTTGCCGGCCAGGCTCGCCGCGAGATCGGACAGGACGAGGCGGGCCAGCCCGTCGCGGCTGAACCCGGAGTGTGACGCTGCGGTCCACGCCGCGAGCATCGCACCGGCTGCAAGTTGATAACCGGCTGGCGAGCACTGCGACGATGGAACGACGACCGACCGCCTGTTGATGGGACAGTGCCTTGAACGAGGTTCGTGAGCAGGAACACCGGTCCGGCGAGGCCTATCGGGCTGAGCTCGCGGCGGCCCTCGTCGCGCTGCCGATGGCCGAGTTTCTCGACGTCATGCGGCAGGCGCTGCCGGTGCAGGCCGCCAACAACGCCGACCCCGCTTTCCTCAACGACCTGATCATTGTCGAAGTCTTGACCGACCGGACGACGACGACGCCGTAGAACGTGTGGTGGCATGGCCGGATCGTGACCACTACGGCGGCGGTCTCGGCGTCTATCAGGGACTCTGTGAGGAAGAAACGTGCGCAGGCTGCGGCAGCACGGTGACGTCCAGCGCGCAGCGGGCGATCTACCCCCGCTGCGGCACACGATGCGGGCTGACCTGATCGACGCGCTCCGTCGTGGATTTCGGCTTGCCCGTTCTGAAACCATCAGACGGTGAGCGACAAACCGATAATCGCCGTACTGACCGGCGCGGGTATCTCCACCGACTCCGGCATCCCCGACTTCCGTGGACCGCAGGGTGTGTGGACCCTGGATCCGGCCGCGGAGAAGATGTTCACCTACGAGTACTACATGGCCGACCCGGCCGTGCGCCGCGCTTCGTGGCGGGCGCGCGCCGACAACGCGGCGTGGACCGCCCAGCCCAACCCGGGTCACCTCGCGCTGGTCGAGCTGGAGCGGGCCGGCTTCCCGGTGCGGATCATCACGCAGAACATCGACGGCCTGCACCAGAAGGCGGGCTCGACCCCGCGCAAGGTGCTGGAGTTGCACGGCACCATGTTCACGGTGCGCTGCATGGGCTGCGGTGAAAAGGGGACCATGCGCGACGCACTGGACCGCGTCGAGGCCGGCGACCCGGATCCGGCCTGCCTGTCCTGCGGAGGCATCCTCAAAGCCGGCACGATCATGTTCGGCGAGAACCTGGACGGCGACACCCTGAACCAGGCCGGCGCGATCGCCAAGGCCTGCCGGATCTTCTGGGCCGTGGGCACCTCCCTCCAGGTCCAGCCCGCTGCCTCGCTGTGCGCCATCGCCATGACGGAGGGCGCGAAGACCACCATCGTCAACGCCCAGCCGACCCCCTACGACGTCGTCGCCGACGAGGTGATCCGGGACCCCATCGGCGAGGCCCTCCCCCGCATGGTCGCCGCCCTCATCGCCGCCCACCCGTCCTGAAGATCGCGACGATCTTGCGCGAACTGTTGCCGATACGCCCGTTATAAGCGTGTCGCACCCGCAGTCCGCGCAAGATCGTCGTGATCAGCGGTTGGCGTCGGCGGGTTGGGGGGCGTCGGTGGGGCGGGGGGACATGGCTACGGCCCAGGCTTCCTGGACGCCGAGGAAGACCAGGATGGACAGGAGGACGGCCTCGAGTTGGAGTGGGGTCAGGCCGATGCCCAGTGCTTTTACGGCGCTGGGCGGGAGTATGGCGATCAGGGTGACGAGGGCGTAGGCGGGGACGGCCACGTAGCGGAGCAGGTTGGCGATGCCGTGGGCGCCGGTTTGGCGCTGGATCTGGCGGGCGAGCATGATCGCGCCGATGCCGCCGGCGATGCCGGCCAGGGTGAAGGCGGTGCGCCAGAGCAGGACCACGGTCGGGGCGACCTGGGCCAGCAGGGACAGCGTGCCGGGGATGGCGAACTGCAGGGAGACCAGGTACGCCATGCGGCGCGAGGCGGCGTCGTGGCGGCTGAGCTCCTTGCGGTCGGTCACCACCACCAGCCACAGGCCCAGCAGGGTGAAGTTGATCGCGGCGACCGCGGCGTAGAACGGGTCCAGGTTCACGGTGTCCGATGGTACGGCGAAATGTACCTTTTGTGCCGCCAATACTCGGTCGTCCGACGACGATCATGGCGGTACTGTCTCCCACCATGGCCGCCGCCCTGGAGCTCTATCTCGACCCCGTCGCCACCGCGCGCCTGCGTACCCTCTGGAACGCCCTGGAGGCCGAGGGCGTGCCCACCCTGCGCGACCTCACCCACCGCAAGCATCGACCGCACCTGTCCATCACCAGCGCGGACGTGCTCGACGGGCCCGCGGTGGAGGCGGCGTTGCAGGGGCTGGCGATCGCGCCGCCGATCAAGTTGACGTTCGACCACATCGGGCAGTTCCTGGGCCGGGTGCTCTGGCTCGGGCCGGTGCCGACCGCTGAGCTGCTGGCCCACCACGCGGCCGTGCACGGGCGGCTGACCGCGGCGGGTATCGAGACCGGCTCGTTCTACCAGCCCGGGGCCTGGGTGCCGCACTGCACGCTGTCCATGCGGGTGCCGCTGGTCAAGATGACCGACGCCATCCGGCTGTGCCTGGACATGCTGCCCCTGGAGGCGACCATCGTCGGCGCGGCCGTCGCCGACCACGCCCGCGACCTCTACCACCCCCTCCCCACCCGCTGAGGCACGAAGGAAGGGCACCTTCTTATCGCTTTTCGATGTAGAAGGTGCCCTTCCCAACACTCGACCGCGTCAGCGCTGGACGCGGGCGCCGGTGCCGGCCATCAAGGCCTCCACCTCGGCGCGGGTCGCCATCGAGGTGTCACCGGGGGTGGTCATCGCCAGTGCGCCGTGCGCCGCGCCGTACTCGACCGCGCGGCCCAGGTCGCCGGTGGTGAGCAGGCCGTAGATCAGCCCGCTGGCGAAGCTGTCGCCACCGCCGACGCGGTCCATGATCTCCAGCGCGGGGCGGTGCGTGGCGTGCGCGAAGCCGTCGCGGCTCCAGGCCACCGCGCCCCAGTCGTTGACCGTCGCGCTGCGCACGGTACGCAGCGTCGTGGCGACGACCTTGAAGTTGTCGTACTCCTGCACGACCTGGCCGATCATCTTCTCGAAGTTCTCGGCCTCCAACTCGGACAGGTCCTCGGCGGTGCCGGGCACCTCGAAGCCGAGGCTGGCGGTGAAGTCCTCCTCGTTGCCGATCATCACGTCGACGTAGCGGGCCAACCGCCGGTTGACCTCCTGCGCCCGCGCCTTGCCGCCGATCGCCTTCCACAGGCTGGGGCGGTAGTTGAGGTCGTACGAGATGACCGTGCCGTGCCGGCGGGCGGCCGCCATCGCCGCCTCGATCACGTCGGGCGTGGTGTCCGACAGGGCCGCGTAGATGCCTCCGGTGTGGAACCAGCGCACGCCCAGCGTGCCGAACAGGTGCTCCCAGTCGACGTCCTCCGGGCGAAGCTGCCCGGCGGCGGTGTGGCCGCGGTCGGAGACGCCGACCGCGCCGCGTACGCCGAAGCCGCGCTCGGTGAAGTTGAGCCCGTTGCGCACCGTGCGGCCGATGCCGTCGTACGGCAGCCACTTCACCAGCGAGGTGTCCACGCCACCGGTGAGGATCATGTCCTCCAGCAGGCGGCCCACCTCGTTGTCGGCGAACGCGCTGACCAGCGCGGTGCGCATGCCGAAGCACCGGCGCAGCCCGCGCGCGACGTTGTACTCCCCGCCGCCCTCCCAGGCGCGGAACGAGCGGGCTGTGCGCACCCGGCCCTCGCCCGGGTCCAGCCGCAGCATCACCTCGCCGAGCGAGACCAGGTCGTAGCGGCAGTCCTCGGCGGGACGGACCTCAACGGGCATCGGACTCTCCGTTCGGGTCGGTCCCCGCCGGGCGCGTGGCTGCGACGGCCGCGGCGGTGCGCCGGGTGATCTCGGCGTAGTCCCCGGCGGCCAGCAGGTCCGGGGCGACCATCCAGGTGCCGCCGACCGCGAGCACGGACGGCAGGGCCAGGTATGCGGCCAGGTTGGCGGTGGTGACCCCGCCGGTCGGCACGAAGCGCACCCCCGGGAACGGGGCCGACAGCGCCTTGACCATCGGGGCCCCGCCGAGCTGCTCGGCCGGGAAGAACTTCACCGTCTCCAGGCCCGCTTCCAGTGCCATCTGGATCTCGGTGGGGGTGGCCACGCCGGGGAAGACGGGCACGCCGAGTTCCTGGCAGCGGCGTACCACCGCGGCGCTGAAGCCGGGGCAGACCACGTAGCGGGCGCCGGCTTCGACGGCTCGCTCGGCCTGCTCCGGGCTCAGCACGGTGCCCGCGCCGACCACCAGGTCGGAGGAGGCCGCGAGCCGCTTGATCGCGTCGAGCGCGGCGGGTGTACGCAGGGTGACCTCTATGGAGTGGAGGCCGCCCGCGGTGAGGGCGGCGGCCAGCGGCTCGGCCGCGGACGCGTCGGGGAGGATGACGACCGGCAGCAGCCGGTCTCCGGCGAGCAGCCGGTCGATGTCGGATGAGCGTTCATGTTGATAAACGGCGGTCACGTATGTGACCCTAATGGCGGACGAAGGGATTGGCAATGAACCAGCAGGGGGCCGACCGCCCGCCGGTGAAGTCCGCCGACCGCACCCTCGAACTGCTCGAGGCGCTCGCCGCCGGGGGCCCGCGCGGGCTCGTCGAGCTGTCCCGGGAGCTGGACATCCCCAAGAGCAGCCTGCACGGCCTGCTGCGGACGATGAGCAAGCGCGGCTGGGTCGAGAGCGACACGACCGGCACGCGCTTCGGCCTCGGCGTACGCGCGCTGCAGGTCGGGGCGGCCTATCTGGACAATGACGACGAGATCGGGCTGCTCAACGCCACTCTGGACGCGCTGTCGGCCCGGTTCGGCGAGACCGTGCATCTGGGCCGGCTCGACGGGCCGAACGTCGTTTACATATCGAAACGCGAGTCCGCACATCCGCTGCGACTGTTCAGCGCGATCGGCCGCCGCCTGCCCGCCCACGCCACCGCGCTGGGCAAGGCGCTGCTGGCCGCGCGCGACGACGCCGAGGTCGACCGGCTGCTCGACTGGCCCCTGGCCGCGCTCACCCCGTACACCCTGACCACGCCGGACGCCCTGCACGCCGAACTGGCCCGGATCCGCGAGGCCGGGCACGCCGAGGACCGCGAGGAGAACACCGAGGGCATCATGTGCCTGGCGGTGGCTGTGCCGCTGCGCTCCCCCGCCGTCGACGCGATCAGCGTCTCCATCCCCCTGGCCCGCCTGCGCGACAACACGGTGGCCGAGATCGCCGCCGACCTGCACCGCCACGCCACCCAACTCCGCGCCGCCGCCCACCTCCTGCCCTAGGCCGCGACCCACCCCACGATTGACGGACCTGCCTGGCACCTGTGCGTATCTTGACCTCGT
This sequence comes from Catellatospora vulcania, assembly GCF_009720385.1. Taxonomy (GTDB): domain Bacteria; phylum Actinomycetota; class Actinomycetes; order Mycobacteriales; family Micromonosporaceae; genus Catellatospora; species Catellatospora vulcania. The sequence continues at coordinate 199,696 of NZ_ML769305.1, forward strand.
ACACACACGCGCCAGGCAAGTCGAACGATCAAGGATGTTGAGGACGGTCGAGGAGGGTCAGGCGCCGACGGCGGACTTGACCTTGGCGATGGCGGCGGTCTCGGTGTCCTTGACGCCGCCGGAGGCGTTGGCGACCTGGTCGCAGGCGGCGGTGATCACGTTGCGGAACTCGGTCAGGTCCTGTGGTGACTTGGCCTGCAGGATGCCCGCGGACTGCTGGAGTGCGGTGATGACGCCGGATTCCAATTCGGCCGGCGAGCCCTTCGGGATCTCGGGCAGGCCGCCGGACTTGAACACGCTCTGCAGCTCGGGCGACGCGCCGGCGAGCACCTTGGCGCCGGCGATGCTCTCCTTGAAGCTCGCGAAGAAGCCGGGGTCCGCATGGGACACGAGGAACACGGCGCCGAAGGCCGCGGTGCGCAGGGTCTGGCGCTCTTGATCGGTGTATTCCGTCATGCGGCACATTCTGGACGAAGACGACCCATGCCTGAGGGCATTTCACCGCTTTTGCCTCAGCCGTTCGGCCGACCTTCTAGGGTCGAGGAAGAGTGTCCAGCACCGAGTACGGGGGTAACGGGAAATGGCAGTCGACCTCAACCAGATCATGAAGCTGATGAGCGACCCGCAGATCCAGAGCCTGCTCAAGGGACTGTTCAGCCAGATGAGCGGTGGCGGCGGTGGCGGTGGCGGTCAGGCGAACCTCAGCGGTCTGGTGGATCAGCTGAGCAAGTCGGGCCTAGGCCCCCAGGTGCAGTCCTGGGTCGGCACGGGTAAGAACGAGGACGTCACCGGCGCACAGCTGCAGCAGGCGCTGGGCGGCGGCACGCTCGAGCACGTGGCCGAGGAGGCCGGCACCACGCCGCGCCAGGCCGCCGACGACCTCGCCAAGGTGCTGCCGGAGATCGTCAACCAGGCGACGCCGCAGGGCCAGATGCCTGACCCGCAGCAGCTCCAGCAGATGATGGGCAAGCTCTTCGGTCAGTGACACCGAGCCGCGCTCCCGCGGCCTTCTCTACCCGCGCCCGCTCGGCCTCGCCGAGCGGGCGCACTCCGTCCCCCGCCCGGCGGCACCCGCCGCACCCGCCGCACCCGCCGCACCCGCCGCACCCGCCGCAACTCTTAACCAGTCGCGGCCTCCCTGACCCGCTGACACCGCAACTCTTCAAGAGTTGCGGCCCGGGGTGGGGTGGGCCCGGGGTGGGGTGGTGGTCAGGCGCCGGTGGCGGCGCGGGCGATCTGGAGCAGGCTCTCGTGGTGACGCTCGGCGTCGTATGCGGCCTTGCCGCCGCGCACGCCGAACAGCCGCTTGCGGTAGACGAGGTAGACCACCGCGCCGATGTTGATCAGCAGTGCGGTGACCCGGACCCAGGTGACCCGCTCGATCAGTTCGTACACCTCCAGCGGGATGAACGCCGCGGTGGCGACCGCGGCCAGATACTCGCCCCAGCGGCGCAGCAGCCACAGACCGGTGGCCTCGGCGAGCTGGAGCAGGCCGTAGCAGGCCAGCGCGGCGGTGATCCAGAGCAGCGTCTGCGGCCGGGTGGCCAGGGCGGTGCGCGCCAGGTGCACCAGCGGCGAGTCGGCGAGGTTCCAGTGCAGCCGGTCGGCCAGCGGCTGGAGCAGGGGCAGGTCCTGGTCGAACTCGGCCCGCACGGCGGGCTGCTCGCCGCGGAAGCGCCAGACGGCGTACGCCCCCAGCAGCAGCAGCGCGCCGCGGACCGCGCGCTCGACCGCCAGCGCTCGCAGCACCACGGCGTCGCGCAGTAGCTGGCCGCGCAGCGGCACGGGAGCCTCGTCGGCGGGGCCTGCGGCGCGCGGCGGGCCGGGCACGTAGTCCCCGCAGCGCAGGCAGCGCCAGGCCGCTCCTTCGACGGTGTCCACCCGCAGGTGTTCGCGCAGTTCGGGCTCGTCCGGGGCGTAGGTGAGGTGGCGCCGGGCGCAGGCCAGCAGGTTCCAGTCCATAGCGCTCCTGCCTGAGTCCGGCACTCGGGTTATCCGGTTTCGGCCCGTTTCAGGCCGATTGGTATGGCATCAAGCCCGCGTGAAATGTCCGTATTGCCATCAGCCGAAAGTACTACATCAACAATCTCCGAAAGCATGGACTAGGGCTGCGGAATGCGGCTCCTTAGCGCTCAGCAGTGGCCCCGACCACTGATCGCAGGTGGGCAGCGGTCGATCGCCTTCCTAGGATCGGCGAATGCGTGGCAACGGAGCACACGAGCAGCGCGAAGTCGGCCGTCACCGAGCGGCCGCTCGCCAGAATCCCCTGTCCAGTCCCCTCAAGTCCCTCGCGGAGGCGATCAGCCGGCTCAAGTCGGCCGACTCGCGCAAGCTGATGGCAGTGACCGGCCTCGTCGGCGCCCTGGGCGCCGCCACGGTCGGCGGAGTGGCGGCCAGCGCCGGCGCACCCGACAACCAGGTCACCCTGCAGAGCGCGAGCCGGGCCGAGGCGGCGCAGGCCGCGACGCGCTCGCTGGACCGCGCCGCGATCAGCGCGGTCCCGCCCGTCGCGGCGGCGGCCCCGAAGGCCGTGCCGCAGGCCCAGCCGAAGGCCGCAGCCCCCAAGGCAGCGCCCAAGGCCGCCCCGAAGGCCGCCCCGAAGGTGGCGCCCAAGGCCGCGAAGCCCAAGGCCGCCGCGAAGCCGAAGGCCGCCCCCCAGCCCGTCCTGCGCCCCGTCGCCGGGCTGGACATGACCCAGATGCGCAACGCCCAGGCGATCGTGCAGGCCGGCCAGAAGCTGGGGCTGCCCAAGCGCGCCTACGTGGCGGCCGTCGCCTGCGCGATGCAGGAGAGCCAGCTCTACAACCTGGCCAGCACCGTGTACGCGGAGTCGTACAACTACACCAACCAGGGTGAGGGCTCCGACCACGACTCGGTCGGCCTGTTCCAGCAGCGCCCGACCTCCGGTTGGGGCACCGTGCGCGACCTGATGCAGCCCAAGTACGCGGCGACGCAGTTCTACAAGGCCCTCGACAACGTCCAGGGCTGGCAGGACATGCCGCTGACGCTGGCCATCCAGGAGGTCCAGGTGTCGGCCTTCCCGTACCACTACGCCAAGCACGAGACCCGTGCCCAGCAGGTCGTGGACGCACTGACCCGATAAACCGCACGCCACCGCGTCGGTAAGTCACCGCCCCGGCTGTCCGAACCAATCGGTTCCGGACGGCCGGGGCTCTTCCATGCCCGGCGGCAGCGGGGCCAGGTGGAACCGCGTGATCAGGTTCGCCAGGATGGTGCGCAGCGCGGACAGGGTGCGGCCGCGGTCGCCGCCGCCGTCGTGCAGCAGCACGATCGCACCCGGGACGGCCTGCGAGGTCACGTCGGCCGCGATGCGGTGCGACGGCCCGAGCTGCCAGTCGTGCGGGTCGACCCGCCAGTGCAGCGCGGTCATGCCCAGCCGCCGCGCGGCGGCCACCACGAGCGGCGTCCAGTTCCCGCCGGGCTGGCGGTAGTAGGAGATGCGCGCCGACGGGGCCGCCCTGGTCAGCGCCTCGTTGGTGCGGCGCAGGTCTTCGAGCACGGTCTGCTCGTCGCGCATGCCGAGCCAGACGTCGTGGCTCCAGCTGTGGTTGCACAGCGTGTGCCCGTCCGCCACGACATCGCGTACGAGCTGGGGATGTTTCGCGGCCTTGGCGCCGATCATGCAGAAGGTGGCCTTGACGCCGTAGTCGCGCAGCAGCGCCAGCACCTGCGGCGTCCAGATCTCGTCCGGGCCGTCGTCGAAGGTCAGCGCGATCTCGGGGGTGCCGGTGGTCAGCCGGCTGCCGAACGGGCCGCCGTGCTCGACGGGCAGCGGCGGGCGGTCGGGCCCGGTGATCGGCTGGGGCCGGGGCGGCAGCGGCGGCAGCGCCAGCCGGGCTTTGGACCCGACCCGGTCACGGGATGTCTTCGGCTCGTCCGACCGGTCGCCCAGGCCGGTCCGGGAGCGGCTGCCGGCGAGGTGTCCGAGCAGGAATCCGCCGACGAGGATGACGACGACCAGCACCAGCGCGGTGACGATCGCGCGTCTTCGGTTCCCGGGTGCCGGTCCGGCCCGCATGGTTCCTCCTGCGGCCTGTGTACCAGCACCATACCAAAATGCCCAATTAGGTCGTATGGTCTTCAGCGTGCTCCGCGGACCAGCGGGAACGGCAGCGTCTCCCGGATGGACCGTCCGGTGAGCAGCATGACCAGCCGGTCGACGCCGATGCCGAGACCGCCGGTGGGCGGCATGGCGTACTCGAGCGCCTGCAGGAAGTCCTCGTCCAGCTCCATCGCCTCCGGGTCGCCGCCCGCCGCCAGCAGCGACTGCTCGGTGAGCCGGCGGCGCTGCTCGATCGGGTCGGTCAGCTCGGAGTACGCGGTGCCCAGCTCGGTGCCGAAGGCGACCAGGTCCCAGCGCTCGGCCAGCCGCGCGTCCACGCGGCTCTGCCTAGTCAGCGGGGACACGTCGGTCGGGAAGTCCTTGTAGAACGTCGGCAGGACGGTCTTCTCCTCGACCAGGCGCTCGTACATCTCCAGCACCACCGCGCCGCGGCCCCACTTCGGGTCGTACGGGATCTTCGCGTCGTCGCAGAGTTTGCGCAGCTTCTCCACGTCGGTGTCGGCGGTGATCTCCTCGCCGAGCGCGGACGAGATCGCCTCGTCGACGGTGCGCACCGTCCAGTCCCCCGACACGTCGTGCGGCTGGCCGTCATGCATGATCACGCATTCGCCGTTGGCGGCCCGTGCCGCGGACTGCACGACCTCGCGGGTCAGCGTCAGCATCGAGTCGTAGTCGGCATAGGCCTGATACGCCTCCAGCATGGAGAACTCGGGATTGTGCTTGTAGTCCACGCCCTCGTTGCGGAAGGTGCGGCCCAGCTCGAACACCTTCTCCACGCCCCCGACGGCCAGCCGCTTCAGATACAGCTCGGGCGCGATGCGCAGGTAGAGGCGCAGGTCGTAGGCGTTGATGTGGGTGGTGAACGGGCGGGCGTTGGCGCCGCCGTGGATACGCTGCAGGATCGGTGTCTCCACCTCGATGAAGCCGCGGTCGCTGAACGACTGGCGCAGGCTGTGCACCGCCGCGCTGCGCGCCCGCAGCAGGTCGCGGGCCGTGCTGCTGGTGATCAGATCGAGGTAGCGCTGGCGGACCTTGGCCTCCGGGTCGCTCAGGCCGCTGTGCTTGTCCGGCAGCGGGCGCAGGCACTTGCCGGTGATCTCCCAGGTGTCCACGTGCACCGACAGCTCGCCGCGCCTGGTGGTGACGACCTCGCCGGTGACGCCGACGTGGTCGCCGATGTCGACGGTCTCGGTCCACGCCGCTACGTCGCGGTCGAGCATGAGCTGCAGGTCGCCGCTCCAGTCCCGGATGGTCGCGAACGCGAGGTGGCCGTGGTCGCGCTGCAGCATCACCCGGCCGGCGACCTTCACCTGGTCCCCGGTGCGCGTGTCGGCGGGCGTCGCGCGGTGCCGCTCGCGGATCTGCCCGCAGGTCGCGGTCGGATGGAAGCCCACCGGGTACGGGTCGACACCGTCGGCGCGCAGCCGTTCGAGCTTGGCCAGGCGTACCGCCATCTGCTCGTTGACGCTCTCGTCGGCCGCTGCGGCGGCCAGCGCGGCCGGTTCCACGGGCGCGGGCAGGCCCTCCAGCACGGGCGCGGCGGTCGCGTCCAGCGCGGCGACCGGGGTGCCCGGCACGGTCAGGAAGCCCTCGGCGATCGCCGAGGCCAGGCCGACCTTGGCCAGGTCGCGCCGCTCACCGAAGCACAGGTAGCGCGGCACCCACTCGGGCTGGTACTTGATGTTCGACCGGTACAGCTGCTCCAGCTGCCACCACTTGGAGAAGAACATCAGCACCCGCCGCCACAGCCGCAGGACCGGCCCCGCGCCGATGCGGCCGCCCTCCTCGAACACGGCCCGGAACACCGCGAAGTTCAGCGAGACCCGCTCCACGCCCAGCTTGGGCGCGGCGTTCATGAGCGCGGTGACCATGAACTCCATGACGCCGTTCTCGGCCTCGTGGTCGCGGCGCATCAGGTCCAGCGACAGACCGCGGCGGCCCCACGGGGAGAACGACAGCATCGAGCGCACGACGCCGTCGCGGTCGCGGGCCTCGACCAGCACGCACTGCCCGTCGTTGGGGTCGCCGATGCGGCCCAGCGCCATGGAGAAGCCGCGTTCGCTGTCGGTGTCGCGCCACCGGGTGGCCAGCTCGGCGATCTCCTTCATCTCGTCGGGCGGGATCTCGGCGTGCCGGCGCACCGTCGAGGTGTAACCGGCCCGCTCGACCCGGTTGACGGCCTGGCGCACCTGGCGCATCTCCCGGCCTTCCAGGGAGTACCGGTCGGTCAGCAGGATCGCCTCGTCGCCCAGCTCCAGGACCTTCAACCCGGCCTTGTGGTACGCGGTCGCGCCCTCCTCGCTCGCGCCCATGGCCGCCGGGGTCCAGGCGTAGCTGCGCGCCTCCACCAGCCACGCCTCGATGGCCTGGCCCCAGGCCTCCGGGTCGCCGATCGGATCGCCACTGGCCAGGCTGACCCCGTTGACCGGGCGGTAGGTGACGGCCGCCTTGCCGCTCGGCGAGAAGGTCGCCAGCTTGTCCCGGCGGGTGGCGAAGTAGCCCAGCGAGTCGCGCTCGCCGTAGTGGTCCAGCAGGCCGCGCACCTTCACCTCGTCGGCGGGCGCCAGCACCGAGTTGACCTGCTGCGAGCGCAGCAGCGTGAACAGTGCCGCGAACACCGCGATCGCGCCGAACAGCCCGAGCACGAAGTTGACCCAGCCGGGCGCCGCCCCGTCGCGGGTCACGTCGAACTCGAACGCGCCGCCGAGCACCTTCTCCGCCGCGTACGCGAGCTGCTCTCCGGCGTCCGCGCCGAGCGTGCCGGGGAACGCGGCGACCAGGCTGTAACCCAGGCCGATGCCGACCGCGGCGACGCCCGCGAAGACGGCCAGGGCCTTCCACACCGCGCCCTTGCGGATCCGGGCGTAGAACTGCTTGCGGGCCAGGAACAGGATGACCAGCGCCGCGACGCCGACGAGCACGGCGATGCTGGTGGCCACCCGGCCCCAGCCGCTGAACAACGGCACTCCGGCGTCGTCGACCAGCTCGCCCTCGGGCACCAGCGTGATGACGCCGAGCGCGAGCACGCTCGACCCGACGTCGATGACCAGGTAGACGATCATGGTCCACCAGGCGATCCGCTTGCGCCGTGCGGTCGCCGCGGCGAGAACCGCCATGAACGCCGCGTACGCGAGGTTCGCCGGGACCGGGATCAGCACGTCGTCCAGGACGCGGCGCACCGGCTGGGTGCTGTGCCCGATCGCGCCGCCGATCGCGGCCAGCGCGCTGATCAGCGCGATGCAGGCGATCAGGATGGCGAGGACGCGGGGCACCGATTCCCGCCAGTCGCGTTTCGCGCGGGTCGCCGCGTCCGCAGCAGCTGGAGCCACGTGCCACCTCGTCTCGCGTCGACGAAAGATCCAGGCCGTCAACACGAACATATGGCACTCACTAGACTTAACGCAGCAAATACGATGAAAGCTCAGGTATAGGGGCGGGGGTGGGACGGTGTCCGACTGGTTCCACCGCACGGTCGTGGAGACCGGCCGGCTGCCGCTGTTCTGCTTCTTCGCCGGGGTGATCTTCGGGTTCGCCTTCATCCGGTTCTCGGTGCGCATGATCCGGGCGCAGGTGAAGTGGTGGCCCGGCAACGTCACCCCCGGCGGTGGGCTACACATCCACCACGTCGTCTTCGGCGTGGTGTTCATGCTGGTGGCCGGGGTGGCGGCGCTGATCGTGCCGGACGACTACGTGTTCTGGCGGTCGGTCCTCGCCGCGCTGTTCGGCATCGGCTCGGCCCTGGTGCTGGACGAGTTCGCGCTGATCCTGCACCTGGAGGACGTGTACTGGTCGGAGAAGGGCCGCACCTCGATCGACGCGGTGTTCGTCGCGGTCGCCGTGACCGGGCTGCTGGTGCTCGGCATACGCCCGGCCGGGATCGACACGCTGATCCTGGCCGCCGCCGCGGCGGGCGGCATCGGCTGGGCCATCGCCGCCGCGATCGCCTCCACCCACCTCGGGCTGGTGCTGCTCACCCTGGTCAAGGGCAAGATCTGGACCGGGCTGATCGGCCTGTTCATCCCGGTGCTGCTGATCGTCGGCGCGATCCGGCTGGCCCGCCCGCACTCCCCCTGGGCCCGCTGGCGCTACACCAGGCCCACCCCGAAGGCCGCCGCGAAGCTGACCAGGTCGACCTGGCGGGAGGTGCAGCTGCGGCGTCCCGTGATCAAGGCGAAGATCTGGTTCCAGGACCTGCTGGCCGGACGCCACGACGCTCCCCCACAACGGTGAGGCGGGCCGATATGGTGCAACCACCGTCGTCAGTGGAGGAGCAGCCCAAGGTGCGCCGTGCTCACGTCATCGCCGCCTGGGCGATCTGCACCCTGCTGGGCGGTCTGCTGCTGGCCCTGCCCGACGACGGCCCCCGCATGTTCTCGTTCAGCGACGCGCACGGCCCCGGCCTGCTCGACACCGTCGGCGCGGTGCTGGCCCTGGCCGGGTCCGCGCTGGCCTGGTGGTGGATCTGGCGCGACCGCCGCCGGCTGGCCGCCACGCCGCTGTGGTGGCAGGTGACCGCGCCGATCGCGGGCGGCCTCGGGCTGGGCCTGGTCCTCGCGTCGGTGTTCGGCGACTTCCCCCTGTGGTGGGCGGTCGGCGCGGTGCTCGTCACGCTGGTGCAGGTCGGGCTGTTCGTCGCGGTCAGCGGCGTCGGCGCGCACCGGCCCACCCGGGTGCGCGTCACCGGCTACGTCACCCGCGGTGCGAACGACGCGCTGGAACTGCTGGTCTTCGAGTATCCGAGCACCCCCGGCACGCACCTGCCCGGCGGCGGCGTCGAACGCGGCGAGCTGCTCAACGACGCCATGATCCGGGAGACCTTCGAGGAGACCGGGGTGACCGGCCCGCTGGCCGTGCTCAGCGTCGTGGGTGTGCAGAGCGGCCGCTTCGCCGACACCCGCCGGCCCTACCTGAACGTCTACTTCCACCTGCGCGCCGACGACGAGCGCGACCAGTGGCCGCACACCGTCATCGGCGACCCCGGCGTCTGGGACACCGGACTGGTCGTCACCTGCCGCTTCATCCCCGTCGCCAAGGCCCGTGAACTGCTGCGCGACACCGGCAACACCCAGCATGCCTTCCTCGACCTGCTCACCGTGCCCGCCGCCAATCCGCTGTCCTGACGGGCCGCCGGGGCCGCTGTCCGAACGGCTGCCAGGGGGCCGCTGTCTTGACCGCCGCAAGGGCCGCTGTCCTGACCGGCCGCCGGCCAGTCCGGCCGGGTCGCCGAGATGGCTGGGTGCGCTACGATCCGGGCCGTGGCGTCCCCTCATGACCGTTTTCCGTTGCTGTTCGCCCCGCAGCGCTGGGAGTGGGCCGGCGTCGACTGCCGGTTCTCGACCACCGCGCCCGCGGACCACCTCGTCACCAACGTGCACGTCGTCGGCTTCGACGGCGACCGGATCGTGCTCTGCCGCGACGGGCGGGACGTGTGGTTCCTGCCCGGCGGCACCCGCGAGCCCGACGAGACCGTCACCGAGTGCGCCGCCCGCGAGCTGCGCGAGGAGGCCGGGGCGGTGCTGCGCGGCCCGCTGCACGTGATCGGCGCGCACCATGCGGTGTCCGACCGGGCCGCGCCGTACCGCCCGCATCAGCCGCATCCCGAGATGGCCTGGCTGTGGTGCTTCGCCGAGGTGAGCATCGAGGGCGCGCCGGACAACCCCGACGACGGCGAGACCGTGCTGGAGGTACGCGCCCACTCCTTCGACGAGGCCCGCCGCCTGCTCCTCACCGACGGCCCCTGGTATCCCGAGCTCGTCACCCTCGCCACCGAACAGCGCGCCGCGGGCACCGCGACGCCGCTGTGACCTGTCCCGGCGCTGCCAGTTTCGGTGAAAGTGCACGTGACAGCACCTCATTGCCCGCGGTTTCCCCGAAACTGCGGGCCGGACGGGGCGGTGATGCGTGGGCTCGGGCGGGGTGGTGGTGGGAGGAGCTGGGTCAGGCGCGGTCGGCGGCGTCCGACGGGCGCAGGGGCACGACGAGGTAGCGCAGGTCGACGCCCGGTTCGGGCGACACCGCGGTGAACGCGGTGGGCCGCAGCGCCGACTGGATCTCCAGGCGCGCCTGCCGGCCCGCGAACGGGCGCAGCGCGTCGAGCAGGTAGCGGGCCTGGTACTGCCGGGTCAGCCGGTCGCCCAGCAGGTCGGCCTTGAGCGTTTCGGACGACTCCCCCGCCAGCGGGTCGCTGCTGCGCACGCACAGCTCGCCGTCGCCGAGTTCCAGGGTGACCGCGCCGCGCGGCCCGGCGTAGTGCGCCGCGCGGGCGACGGCGGCGGCCAGCTCGTCGGCGTCCACCCGCACCGTCGCCTCCGGCTGCGCGGCCAGCAGCTGATCCAGCTGCCGGTCGGGGAAGGCCACCGCGAGGGAGGCGGTGCCGACGGTCCAGCCGGGCCAGGACAGCGCGAACCGGCCCTCCTGCGCATGCAGGGTCACCTCGGCTGATCTGCCCGCCTGCCGGCCCAGCTCGGTCACCAGCGCGGCCGGGATCAGCACGTCCAGCTCCGCGCCCGGCTCCGGCTGCCAGGCCGGACGCGCCGCGGCCAGCCGGAAGCGGTCCGTGGCCAGCATGGAGACCACCGCGCCGGCCGAGCGCATGCGCACCGCGGTGAACAGCGGCAGCGCGTCCTCGCGGGAGGCGGCGCCGGCGACCGCGGCGGCGGCCCGCCAGTCCGCGCCGCTGAGGGTGCCCAGCGCCGCGGGCACGTGCGGCGGCCGCGGGAACGTGTCGAGGTCGAGCCGGGGCAGCGCGAAGCGGGCCCGGTCGGTGCGCACCGCCAGGCGCGCGCCCTCGGTGCACAGGCGCAGCTGCGGGGCGTCCAGCGTGGCCACCGTGTCGGCCAGCGCGCGCCGCGACACCACCGCCTCACCGTCGGTGTGCGCGGTGGCGGGCACCCGCACCTGGGCCCACGCCTCACCGTCAGACGCGGCCAGCTCCAGACCTTCGGCGTCAGCCCTCAGCAGCACCCCGGCCAGCCCGGGCTGGTGCGCCCGCACCGGCAGCAGCCGCAGCAACTGCGCCGCCGCCTCGGCCAGCGACCCCGCCCCGACACTCACATCCAACGACATGCCCCGCACGCTAACCACGGGGTACGACACGGTCGGGCGGGTAGGGTGCGCCGGTGGACGAGACGACCCGGCGGGCGGTGGACGCGGCGGTGGGGTGGCTGGACGCGCACCACGGCAGCGGACCGCAGCAGCAGACCATGCGCATCCTCAAGGTGACCGAGGAGGCGGGCGAGGCCGCCAGCGCCTGGATCGGCGTGCAGGGGCAGAACCCGCGCAAGGGTGTCACGCACTCCCCCCGCGACGTCGCCGACGAGCTGGCCGACGTCGCGCTGGCGTCCTTCGTCGCGATCCGCAGCCTGGGCTTCGACCCGGCCGAGGTGCTGTCGGCCAAGGCGGCGACGGTGCTCGACCGGATGGCCGCCCACCAGCAGCGCACCGCCCAGGCCACGTAAGGACCGCCGCCCACCGTCGATGCGTGATCATGCGGGCGGTTCGCTCGTTGCACCTCCGTAGCTCCCTCGACGCACGGAAGTGAGCCCGATGATGGTGATCAAACGGCGTTCGCTGCTCGGCGGCGCGGCCGTGGCGGGCGGGCTGTTCGCCGCCGGTCCCTTCAGCGGGTTCCTGGCCCGCCAGAGCGCCCCGCAGCCGCCCACCCGGATCAAGCTCGCACCCGTGGCCGACCTGCGGGACGGGGTGCCGCGCCTGTGGGTGCCGGACGGCTTCGCCTACCGCTCCTTTCACGACACCGAGTGGCCCGTCGTGCTCGACGACGGCAGCAGGCTGCCGGGCAGCCACGACGGCATGGGCGCGTTCCAGGCCCCCGGCGGCAACACCATCCTGGTACGCAACCACGAAGTCAAGATCACCGGACAGGCGTTCGGGCCCGGCAACGTCACCTACGACCCGGCGGCCTGCGGCGGCGCCACGACTATCGAGGTCACCCGGTACGGCGAGGTGGTGCGCTCGCACACGAGCCTGAGCGGCACGCACACCAACTGCTGCGGCGGGCGGATGCCGTGGGGCACGTGGATCAGCTGCGAGGAGACCGTGCACGGCCCGGACGTGGCGGGCCTGGGCAACTACCTGCTCAAGGAGCGGCACGGCTTCATCTTCGAGGTGCCCGCCCAGGGCGCGGTGGACCCGGAGCCGATCACTTCGGCGGGCCGCTTCGCGCACGAGTCGGTGGCGTACGACCCCGGCGGCGGCGCGCTCTACCTCACCGAGGACAACTTCGCCTTCGCCAGCTGCTTCTACCGCTACCTGCCGCCGCGTGCGCCGGACCCGCAACGCGCGGACGGGCGGGGCATCGCCGACGGCGGCAGGCTGCAGGCGCTCGCGGTGAAGGGCCGCCCGCGCCTGGACCTCGCGGCCGCCCAGGAGCCCGGCGCGGTCTTCCCGGTGACCTGGGTCGACATCGACGACCCGGCGCCGCGCTTCGCGTACACCGCGGGCGTGCCCGCGCCGACCAGCGAGCACAAGGCGCTGCGCCACGTGGGCGACCAGGGCCGCGACGGCGGGGCTGCGCTGTTCTCGCGCCTGGAGGGCTCGACGTTCCGGCAGGGCGTCGTGTTCTTCACCTCCACGCAGGGCGGCGGCCGGCCGGAGAAGGACGAGGGGCCCTTCGACAGCGGCTACGGCAACGGCCACGGGCAGATCTGGGCGTACCACTGCGCGGAGGAGGTGCTGCGGCTGGTGTACCAGGCGCCGGCGGTCGACGGACTGGACTTCCCGGACAACATCACCACCAGCCCCAACGGCACGCTCATCCTGTGCGAGGACGGCGCGAACAACAACTACGTACGCGGGCTCACCCGGCACGGGCAGGTGCTGGACATCGCGCTCAACCGCCTGACCAACCGCGCCGGAGTGTCCCGCGAGGCCGACGAGTTCGCCGGCTGCGCGTTCAGCCCGGACGGCCACACGCTGTTCGTGAACGTGCTGGCGATCCACGGGATGACCTTCGCGATCTGGGGGCCGTGGGCGAAACTCGGAATCTGAGCGCGGCGCACGCTCAGCCCCGGCGGCAGGGCTGGAAAACTGCTATGTGCGCAGGTCCAATTGCGAGATCATCGACGTATGGGCACTCTGCCACAGCTGTCGACCAACCTCACCCTTGATGACTCCGACACTCCTCGGGACGTCGTCGACGCGATGATCCTCGCCCCGTTCAGCACGGGCGAGCAGCCGTACGCCCACACCGCCCGCCTGCCCCGCGTCCGCAAGGACGCCGACCTGCTGCCACAGGAGGGGCGAGTGCTGCGCGTGGCCACGGACGACGGCCTGCGCAGCCACCTCGCCGCAGGCGACGGCTGGACGCTGCGCGCCGCGCGCTGGCGCGGCGGCGTCGCCGAGGTCACCGTCACCGCGACCACCGAGGAGCTGGCGCTGCGCATCCTCGACGCCGCCACGCGCAACGCGCGGGAGGACCACGTCGAGCGCGCCGACACGGTGCCGATGGGCTTCTGGCACCACTCGGCCAAGCGCGGCGCGCAGCGCAGCACCCGGCCGATCACCACACCGTCGTGGGACGCGATCCGGGACAACTACTCCGCCGACGTCGCCGGCTCGCTGGAGCGCCTGATGACGCTCACCCCGGACTCGATCAGCGGCCGCCTGCTGCTGCTGCACGGCGTGCCCGGCACCGGCAAGACCACCGCGCTGCGCGCGCTCGCGCGCGCATGGTCGTCGTGGTGCCAGGTCGACTGCGTGCTCGACCCGGAGCACCTGTTCCACGACTCCAGCTACCTGATGGAGGTGGCCATCGGCGACGACGAGCAGGAGGAGCGCCGCTGGCGGCTGCTGCTGGTCGAGGACTGCGACGAGCTGATCTCGTCAGCGGCGAAGGCGTCCAGCGGCCAGGCGCTGTCACGCCTGCTCAATCTGACCGACGGCCTGCTCGCCCAGGGGCGGGACGTGCTCGTGGGCCTGACCACCAACGAACCGCTCAACAAGCTGCACCCCGCCGTGGTCCGCCCCGGCCGCTGCCTGGCCCAGATCGAGGTGGGTCCGCTGCCCTTCGCGCAGGCGAGCGCCTGGCTGGGCAGCACGGTGGGCCTCAGCTCGTCCGGCGCCACGCTGGCGGAGCTGTTCGCCATCCAGCGCGGCGACCGCGACCTGGTCCAGCTCACGCCCGAACCCTCCACCGGCTGCTACCTGTGATCCAGGGGTGTCACGAGCCGCGCCCTGCATAGACGCCGGCCGCCGCGTGGGGCCGGGTTCAGAGCAGGCGGCTGCGGCCCCAGCCGCGGTTCATGCGCCAGGCGGCGTACAGGCCTGCGGCGAGCGCGACGAGCAGCAGCACACCGACGCCGCGCAGCACGGCGCCCGTGTCACCGGCCGTCGCGCCGGACAGCGCCCGCAGCGCCCAGTATCCCGGCGACGCGGGCGCGATCGTCCGCGCCCAGCCGGGCAGCAGCGACAGTGGCACCATCGCGCCGCCGAGCGTGGACAGCAGCAGCGCGCCGAGGTCGTTGACCGCGCCGAGCTCGCTGTGGCTGCGTACCGTCACCGCCGCGGCGGCGCCGAGCAGCAGCAGCGTGACCGCCCAGGCCAGCCCCGCCAGCGCGAGCAGGTCCGGGCGGGCCACCCGCAGGCCGAGCGCGACGACGCCGTACCCGAGCACCACCGCCTGCTGCGCCAGCAGCACCCCGCCGAGCGCGACCGCCTTTCCGGCCAGGATCTGCCACGCCGACGCGGGCGTGGCCCGCAGCCGGTCCAGGGTGTGCCAGGAGCGCTCGGTGAGCAGCGAGCCGCCGACGATGGACAGCCCCAGCAGCGAGAACAGCACCAGCATGCCGGTGACCGCGTGGGTGGTGCCCTGGTCGCCGATGGCGGCGCGGTAGAGCGGGCGCAGCACGGTGATCATCACGAGCGGCATGCCGATGCGGCTGATCACCGCGCCGGGCTCGGCCGCCAGCAGGGCCAGGTTGATCCGGACGAGGGCGAGGCTACGCATGGTCGGCCGCCAGGGCGTGGTAGAGGTCGTCGAGGGTCTCGTGCCCGGCGAGCAGCTCGCCCTGGCTGCCGCGGCTGATGACCCGCCCGGCCCGGCAGACCGCGAGCGTGGCCCCGAGGTCGGCCAGCTCGGGCAGGTAGTGGGTCGTGTACAGCACGGCCGCGCCGTCGGCGGCGTGGGCGCGTACGAGTTGGAGCAGTGCGGCGCGGGTGCCGGGGTCGGCGCCGGTGGTGGGCTCGTCGAGCAGCAGCAGCGCGGGGCGGTGCAGCATCGCGGTCGCGGCCTGGGCGCGCCGGCGCTGTCCGCCGGAGAGCAGCCCGACGGGCCGGCGCAGCACGTCGGTGAGGCCGAGCGCCTGCGTGGTGTCGTCGACCGCCTGCCGCAGGGCGCGGCCGCGCAGCCCGGCGAGCGCCCCGAACAGGCGCAGGTTGCGTTCGACGGTCACGGACAGGTACAGCGCGATCTCCTGCGGGGCGACGCCGATCAGGTGGCGGGCGCGGGCCGGCGGCAGGCCGCCCACGGTCACCGTGCCCTCGTCCGGGCGGGTCAGCCCCGTGACGATCTCCACGAAGGTGCTCTTGCCCGCGCCGTTGTGGCCGATCAGGCCGCAGATCTCGCCGGGCGCGAGGGTGAGGTCGAAGCCGTCGAGGGCGGTGACCGGGCCGTACGCCTTGCGCACCCCCGACGCGTGCAGCACCCCGCGCCTCCTTTGTGATCTACGCTGTATAGATCTACACTGTAGAGCATGGCGGAACAGGGTGTCGAGGCCCGGCGGCGGGAGATCCTGACCGCCGCGCTGGCGCTGGCCGACGAACGCGGCCTGGACGCGCTGTCCATGCGCGCGGTCGCGGCAAGGGTCGGCGTGACGCCGATGGCGCTGTATCCCCACGTCGGCAACAAGGACGCGCTGCTCGACGGCCTGGTCGACCTGCTGCTGGCCGAACTGCTGCCCGCCGCGCGCACGGCCGGGCCGTGGCACGAGCGGTTGCGCGCCATCGCCCACGCGGGCCGCGCACTCGCCCACCGGCACCCCGCCGCCTATCCCCTGCTGCTGTCGCGCCCCGCCGTCACACCGGACGCGGTGCGCCTGGTGGACGCGCTCTACCGGGCGCTGCTGGACGCGGGCGTGCCCGCGGCGCAGGTGCCCCGGCTGGAGCGGCTGGTCTCGACCTACGTGCTCGGCTACGCGATCGGCGAGATCACCGGCCGCTTCGCGCCGGCCGATCCACGCCGGCACGCACGGGCCACGGCCGCCGGTGGCGCGGCGCCCGCACATCAAGAGCTTTCGGGGGTACTGGCACAGCCCCCCGACTGGGATGCCGAGTTCGCCGCAGGCCTCGACGACCTGATGCACGTCATCACGGGCCACGTCCCGTCGGCGGAATCCGCTCGTCGACTGTCCAACCACTGACACGCCGTTCCAGCTCACCGAGCGTTAGGAAGGTGCCCTTCCTCTACGAATAGCGATATGAAGGTGCCCCTCCTTTCCCAAGGGTGCTTGGCGGGGGTGCGCGAGTCTGCCATCGTTGGGCCGTGACCGTGTCGGAGAGCGTCCCGCAGCAACCGCAGCCGTCCCATGTCGCGCTCGCCACCAGGCGGTGGGCGGATGCGCTGGTGGACGACTCCGGGCGCAACCAGCTGGCGTACTACCGCGATCTGCGGGCCGGCACGCTGCGGTTGGACACCGCGCAACCGGTGGCGGTGACGGCGCTGACGGCCGGGCGCACCGTGACGCTGCGTCAGCTGTTTCCGGACGACGTCGCGCATGCCGATGCGATGCGCCGGGCGCGGACCATCCGGACCCGGATGCGCACGCTCGCCGAGGAGCGCGGCGTCGACGTCGGCTACCTGGCCAGCGGGATCGCGAGCTGGTGGGAGTCGGATCGCACGCCGCGCTCGCCGGTGCTGCTGCACCGGCTGACGGTGCGGACCACGTCGGCGGCCGAGACCGACTTCGCGCTGACGCTCGATCCGGAGCCGACGGTCAACCCGGTGCTGCTGTTCAAGCTGTTCAAGGAGCACCGCCTCGACCTCGACCCGGAGACGCTGCTCGACGCGCTGCCGGAGGGCCCCTACGATCCGCTGCCGCTGTTCGAGCAGCTGGCCAAGGCGGCGCAGGACGTGCGCGGCTTCACGGTCAGCCCGGAGCTGCTGGTGGGCACGTTCCTGTACGAGAAGCTGCCCATGGTCGCCGACATCACCGAGCACAGCGAGCTGCTGGAGAGCAGCGAGGTGATCGCCGCGCTGGCGGGCGACCCGCGGGCGCTGAGCGAGCTGTACGCCACCGCCCCGGTCGAACCCGACGCGCCGGACCGGCTGCTGCCGGGCGACGAGTTCCTGGTGCTGGACGCCGACTCGTCGCAGAGCTACGCGGTCAACGCCGCGGTCGCCGGGCACCACCTGGTGGTCAAGGGGCCGCCGGGGACGGGCAAGAGCCAGACCATCGCCAACATGATCATGGCGTTGGCGGCCCGGGGCCGCACGGCCCTGTTCGTCGCGGAGAAGCGCGCCGCCATCGACGCGGTGCTCGACCGGCTGAACCAGGTCGGTCTCGACGACCTGGTGCAGAACCTGCACGGCGACCAGAGCAGCCGCCGCGAGCTGGCCCGCGCGCTGGACTCGCGGCTGCAGCGGGCCCGGCACGAGACCCGGCCGACCACCGAGGACACCGACCGCAGCCTGGTCGACACGCGCGCCGCGCTGTCGCGCCACCACGCGGCGCTGCACCACCGGCACGACCCGTGGGGCCTGTCCATGTTCGAGCTGCAGTCGCGGCTGCTGGGCGTCAGCCCCGCGGACATGACTCCGCAGCGCTGGTCCGGCGACGACCTGGTCCGCCTCGACGCCCCGACCGCGGCGCGGCTGCGCGCCTCGGTGACGGAGCTGGCGCAGCTCGGCGCGTTCGACCCCGAGCCCGGCCCGGGACCGTGGGTCCGCTCGACCGTGCCTGACCGGACCACCGCGCAGCTGGCGTACACGCTGGCCGGGCAGGCCGCGACGACGCTGGCTCCGGCCCGTCAGCAGCTCACCGCGCTGGCCGCGCAGCTGGGCCTGTCCGTGCCGGGCACGTTGAGTTCGGCGCAGAAGATGGCCGCCCTGCTGTCCGAGGTGGACACCACGCTGCGGCGGCTGCGGCCGGAGGCTTACACCGCCGACCTCGCCGCCTGGATCACCGCGTCGGCGACCGGCCCGGAGCGCGGCAGCATGGGCTTCTGGCAGCGGCGCAAGATGCTCAAGCAGATCCGGGCGCACTGGATCGCGCCCGGCCGCCCCAGCACCGCCGAGCTGCACGAGGCCGCCGTCGCCGCGGCCGACGAGCTGGCCCGCTGGCGCGTGGTGAGCCGCGACGGGCAGCCGCCGCGCACCAGCCCGTCGGCCGCCGCCTCGCTGGCGGTGTTCGCCGAGTTCACCGGCGCGCTGGAGTCGCTGCGCGGCTACGTGCCGATCGACAACGACGACCTGACCCTGCTGCAGCCGGAGCTGGACCGGCTCGCCGGCGACCAGGCCGACCTGCTGCGCACCGCCCGGCGCAACGAGCTGGCCGCAGGCCTGGTGGACTGGCGCGCCCGGCGGCTGCTGGACGAGCTGGCGGCCCGCGGCGTCGGCGGTGACACGGCCCGTGCCGGGGCCGCGTTCGACCACGCATGGCTCAGTTCGGTGCTGGAGCACGTGCGCTTCACCGACGAGCACCTGTCGGCGTTCCACGGGGCTGCCCTGCACGCGGCGGTGACCGAGTTCCACACCGCCGACGCCGCGCACATCACCGCGGCCGCGCAGCGGGTGCGGCACCTGGCCGCCCGAAACCTGATGGCGGTGCTCGACGAGTTCCCCGAGCAGCAGCAACTGGTCCGCCGGGAGGCCGCCAAGAAGGCCCGGCACCTGCCGGTGCGGCGGCTGTTCGAGCAGGCCCCGGACGCGCTCACCGCGCTCAAGCCGTGCTGGGCGATGAGCCCGCTGCTGGTCAGCCAGGTGCTGCCGGCCCGGGTGCTGTTCGACGTGGTCATCTTCGACGAGGCCAGCCAGGTCGAGCCGGTCGACGGGGTGCCCGCGATCATGCGCGGCCGCCAGGTCGTGGTGGCCGGCGACGAGCACCAGCTGCCGCCGACGAACTTCTTCCAGCGCGCCGACGGCGACAGCGACACCCCCGACGACGGCACCGCGCTCGGCGACGACGTCGAGTCGCTGCTGCAGGCGTTCGCGCACACCCTGCCACTGCCGCAGGTGCGGCACCTGGCCTGGCACTACCGCAGCCGCGACGAGCGGCTCATCGCGTTCTCGGACCGGCACGTGTACGCCCCGAACGGCAACGCGCTGACCACGTTCCCGGGCGCGGACGCCGGGGACTGCATCAGCCACGTGCTGGTCACCGGCGAGGCCGACCCGGACGCCTCCGCCGAGAGCGGCAGCGCCGAGGTGCGCCGGGTGGTGGAGCTGATCCTCGCGCACGCAGCAGGGCGGCCCGCCGAGTCGCTGGGCGTCATCACCATGGGCATCACCCACGCCGAGCGCGTCGACGCCGCGCTGCGCCGCGCCCTGGCCACCCGCCCGGAGCTGGAGCCGTACTTCTCCGAGCACGGGCACGAGCCGTTCTTCGTCAAGAACATCGAGCGGGTGCAAGGCGACGAGCGCGACGCGGTGATCCTGACCATCGGCTACCCGAAGGGCCTGGACGGGCGGATGCTCTACCGCTTCGGGCCGTTGAACACCAAGGGCGGGCACCGGCGGCTCAACGTGGCCATCACCCGGGCCCGCCGCCGGATGACCGTGGTCAGCTCGTTCACCCACCTGGACATGGATCCGCAGCGGCTGCGCGCCGAGGGCGCGGTCATGCTGCGCGACTTCCTCGCGTACGCCTCCTCCGGCGGCCGCCGCGAGACCCTGGCTACGACGACCTCCCCGGCGCTGAACCCGTTCGAGGCCGACGTGCTGGCCAAGCTCACCGCGGCGGGCATCCCGCTGGTGGTGCAGCACGGCGTGGGCGGGCACCGCATCGACTTCGCGGCCACCCACCCCGACGACCCGGAGCGGCTGGTGCTGGCGATCGAGGCCGACGGGGCGTCCTATCACGCCTCGCCGACGGTGCGCGACCGCGACCGGCTGCGCCAGCAGCACCTGGAACGGCTGGGCTGGCGCTTCCACCGGATCTGGTCCACCGACTGGATGCGCCAGCGCGAGGTCGAGATCGCCAAGGCACGGGCCGTGTACGACCTCGCGGTGTCGGAGTCGGCGGGGCTGCCGATGGACACCGTCGCCGAGGGCGTGACCCTGCGGCTGCCCTCGGCGACCCCGCGCAGCCTGCCCAAACCCGAGCTGCCGCCGGCCACGCAGATCACCGAGGTGCCGCGGCAGACGCTGGTGGACCTGGTCCGCTGGATCGAGAGCGACGGCCTCAACCGCACCGAGGACGAGGTCGTCGCCGAAGCCACCACGGAGCTGGGCTTCGCCCGCCGCGGGCCGCGCATCACCGAGACGCTGCGCCAGGTCCGCCGCGAGACGATCGAGGGCGGCGCTACTTCTTGACGGCGGTGCGCAGCACGTCGCGCACCGCGTCGAGCATCGGGATCTGGTCCAGTTCGGCCGACGAGTGCCAGCTGGGTTCGACCATGATGCCGTCGGGCTGCGGGCGCAGGTCGCCGCCGAGCACCGTCACGCCGTAGAGCATGAACACGCCGTGGAAGTCGATGCCACCGTTCAGCTGACGGTGGTCGGAGCCGACCTCCAGCAGCGCGTCGACGCGCACCTCCAGGCCCGTGGTCTCGGCGAACTCGCGCACCACCGTCTCGGCCGGGTGCTCGCCGTGCTCGATGGTGCCGCCGGGCGGCATCCACTTGCCGAGGTCCCCGTGGGCGCTGCGGCCGATCTGCACGAGCAGCACGGTGTCACCCTCGCGCGCCAACCCGTACGCCGAGACCCGCTGCCACTGCCTGACCATCGTCACGTTGAGAAAGCCTGCCATGTTCTCGCGCGGTCGCACAGATGGTCGAACCGCTGATTCGCCACGCAGAGCGCTTCTCCCAGCTCACACCTGCCACATCTGGGCGGGCTTGATCGCGGTTTCCGGTCGGAAAGTGTGGCCTGCCCGCATTTCCTGACCGGAAACAGCGATCACCACGCCCCCACGAGCGGCACGCGGACGGCGGCGGACTCCCCCGGCGCGGGTGCGCCGCCGGGTGGACGCGCCGCGAACAGCAGGTTGACCGCACGATTTCACCGGTTCGGGGGAGGTGAAGTCACCCTTTAGACGAAACCGCAATGACATATGCCACCGCCTATGCTCGCGGTCATGGCACGTGACCCCGACTTCGACCCCGGCAAGCTGGTCGAGCACGACTCCGGTGAGTTCAGCCTGACCTTCGACGACTTCGACGACTATGTGGACATCTTCGACGAGCAGGGCTGGCTCGGCAACGGCTACGCCTGGGAGGGCGTGGTGCAGGTGCTGCTGGCCGAACGCGCGCCGGAGGTGCTCGACCAGATCGAGTTCGACTCCGAGGCGGACCTGTTCTCGGTGCGCGCCGGCGACATCGAGCCGCTGGCGGAGGTGGCCGCCACCATCCGCGAGGCGGTCGTCGACCTCGACGTGCTGGCCGACGCCATCACCCGCGCCGAGGAACAGGGCCTGCTCGACTGATATCGGGTGCCGCGATCGGGCGGATCGGCTAGTTTCCGCCCATGGCCGACCTGACCTACCCGCCCAAGCCCCGCCCCGGTGACCGCATCGCGGTCCTGTCTCCGAGCGCGGGGCTGCCCGCGGTCTTCCCTGACGTGTACGAGCTGGGCCTGTCCCGGCTGCGCGACGAGTTCGGGCTGGTCCCGGTGGAGTTCCCGACCACCCGCGCGGTGGCCGCCACCCCGCGGGAGCGGGCCCGCGACATCAACGCGGCCTTCGCCGACCCGTCCATCGCCGCGGTCATGGCCAGCATCGGCGGCGACGACCAGATCACCGTGCTGCGCCACCTCGACGACGAGGTGATCCGGGCCAACCCCAAGCCCTTTTTCGGCTTCTCCGACAACACCAACCTGCTCAATCACCTGTTCGGCCTCGGCGTGGTCGGCTTTCACGGCGCGACGGTGATGGCCTGCCTGGCCCGCGGCGGCGCGATGCACCCGCTGTCGGCGAGCAGCCTGCGCGCGGCCCTGTTCACGCCGGGCTGGCACGAGCTGACCGCCTCGGCCGACTACACCGACGAGCCGAACGACTGGGCGGACGCCTCCCTGCGCGACGTGCCGCCGCGGATGCGGCCTGCGGACGGCTGGGCGTGGGAGGGGCCGCAGCGGGTCGTGGAAGGGCCGCTGTGGGGCGGCTGCCTGGAGATCCTGTCCTGGCTGCTGCAGGCGGGCTTCGTCGCGCCACCGGAGCGCTTCGACGGGCACGTGCTGGTCCTGGAGACCTCCGAGGAGATGCCGAGCGCCGACGAGGTCTTCCGGACGCTGCGCAACATGGGCGAGCGCGGCATGCTGGGCCGCTTCGGCGCAGTGCTGGCCGGGCGGCCCAAGGCGTGGCACTTCGACCGGCGCAACACGGCCGGGCAGAAGGCCGCGTACCGGGCCGAGCAGCGCGACGCGGTCCGCCGGGCCGTGGCGGCGTACGCGCCGGACGCAGTGCTCGTGTTCGACCTGGACATCGGCCACACCGACCCGCAGCTGGTCCTGCCGATCGGCGGGGACGTGCGGGTCGACGGGGTGGCGCGGCGCATCAGCGTGCGCTACTGATCAGGGCTCGGGCGGCGAGAACACGACCCGGGTCTGGGGCAGGCCTTCGGGGTGATGCTCGCGCACGTACGCGATGAGCTTCTCGCGGATCTCGCAGCGCAGGTCGTAGGCCTTCGCCGCGTCGTCGGCCGAGGCCAGCACGCGGACCACCATCGCGGTCTCGGTGGTGTCGACGACCTGAAGCACCCAGTCCCGGCGGTCCCACAGCGGCGACGCCTCGACGACGCGCTGCGCCTCGGTGCGCAGCGCGTCGACCGGCATGCGGTGGTCCAGGTAGAGGACCGACGCGCCGAGCACCCGGGAGTCGTTGCGGGTCCAGTGCTGGAACGGCGTGGTGGTGAAGTACGTGGTGGGCAGGACCAGCCGCCGCTCGTCCCACAGGCGCACCACGACGTAGGTCAGCCGCAGCTCCTCGACGCGGCCCCACTCCCCCTCGACCACGACCACGTCGTCGAGGCGCAGCTCGTCGGTGAAGGCCAGCTGCAGCCCGGCGAAGATGTGCGCGAGGGTGGCGTGGGCTGCCAGCGCGGCGACCACACCGGCCAGGCCGGCCGAGGCCAGCAGGGACGCGCCCAGGGTGCGCAGCGGCGCGAAGGTCATCAGGATCGAGGCGATGGCCAGCAGGGTGACGGTGACCGCGGTGAGCCGGCGCACCATGCCGATCCGGGTACGCGCCCGCCGGTAGCGCCGGTTGTCGGCGACGTCCACCGGCAGCCGCCGGAACGCGGCGTCCTCCAGCACGAACAGCACCCGCACCGCGAGCCACGCCGACGCCCCGATGAGCGCGATGATCAGGGCGTGGTGCACGACCTCGCGGGCCGCACCGGTCAGCTGGGTGAACGGCAGCGCCACCATCAGCGCCACCACCAGCAGCACGGCCCGCCACGCCCACCGGCACGCCTGGCTGAGCTGCTCCAGGAACCGCCGGTAGCGGCGGCGGGCGACCAGCCGCACCACGAGCCGGGACAGCCAGCCGACGACGACCGCGGCGAGGACCGCCACGGTCACCACGATCGCCGATCGCATCAGCTGCTCGGCGTCCATCAGCGGCGACCGGTGCTGGTCGGCGTCACAGTGTCACCTTCTCCGGCGGCGGGGTACGAGATCACGTTCTCATCCCTACCCGCGCCCCTGAACGCGAAACGCCGCCTTTGCCGGGCAGTCGGCCCTGGCAGAGGCGGCGTGGCGGCCGGGCCGCGGAGAAGATCCGCGACCCGGCCGGAGCGTGCGTCAGAGGTTGGCCAGCAGCTCGACCGGAGCCTCGATGACCTTGCCGGCCGGCTTCTCGACCGTCACCGGCTCGCCGAAGCCCGAGTAGGCCACGACCATGTCGGTGATGCCGGCCTGCGGCACGGCCTCGCCCACGGCGACGGTCATGTTGACCAGGCGGCCCTGGTCGTCGAAGGCGGCCGTGAACGGCACCGCGGTGGCCTTGTCGCCCAGCGCGGCCGCCGCGGCCGGGTTCATCGTCGGCGACTTGGTCATGTCGAGGGTGCCCTTGACCTTGTTGGTGCCGTCCCAGCTGACCTGGGCAGCGCTGCGCAGCAGGTTCTCGCTGAAGGACGGGTCCTCCAGCGACTTGCGCACGGTGCTGTTCGGGCCGAGCTTGGTGATGTCGACGTGCATCCAGTCCTTCGGCAGGCCCGGGACACCGGCGTACTTCAGCCAGACCTCATCACCGATCTGCACGGTGTCCATGGTCAGGTTCTGCCCCATGGCCCCGATGACCATGTTCATGGCGGCCTTCTTGTTCGGGCCGTCCAGGCTGCCGGTGGCCTTCATCGAGGCCGTGCCGCCCATGGTCATGGTGATCTTCGCGGTGGTGGTCTTCAGCTTGGTCGTCGCCGCCGACAGCGCGTCGGCGGCCGAGGCCTGCGTCGGCGCCTGCGACGAGGCCGCAGCGGACGGCGTCGCGCCCGCCTCGGTCTTCGGAGTCGCCTGGCAACCCGCGACGAGCGCCGCTGCCGCGATCAGTCCGACCGCCGCCACCCCGAGACGTCGTGTCCTCACGTACATGTGTCCCTCCCCTTCGAATCCCCGGCAGTTGCCCGGGGGCACAGCTTCAGCAGCGTAATCAGCGTTCGCCAACCTCGCCTGTCGAGCGGGTGACGCCTTGACGTCACCTGCCCCGTCCGTGATCATCGACAACGACATGTCGCGACCTCGGCGGACACCGCATGATCCGACTGCGGACCGTACGGGCTGAAACGTCGACTACCCATCGACGGAAGGCGACACACCATGCGTGTTCCTCATCACCCTGCCCTCGACGTCCTGGTGCTCGGCGGCGCCGGCGTGGACACCATCGTCGAGGTCCCGCAGCTGCCACTGCCCTATGCGGACAGCTACCTGGTTCCGGCGATCACGACGCGGGCCGGGCAGACCGGGGACTTCCTCGCGCTCGGGCTGGCGGCGCTCGGCCTGCGTACGCACCACGTCGACATCCTCGGCGACGACCCGGAGGGCGCGCTGGTGCGGGCCCTGCACGCCGACGCGGGCCTCGGGTTCACGGAGCTGACGAGCAGCACCGGCACCAAGCGGGCGGTCAACCTGGTCGGCCCGGAGGGGCGGCGGCTGTCGCTGTACGACATCAGCCGCGGCGGCGAGCACGACCGGTTCCCCGAGCCGCTGCTGGCGGAGCTGGCCGCGGGTTGCCGGCACGTGCACGTGTGCATCACCCATCCGGGCGCCTTCGCCCTGGCGCAGCTGGCGCAGCTGGACGTGACCGTCTCCACGGATCTGCACAACTGGGACGGCGAGAACCCGTACCACGAGCAGTTCGCCGCGGCCGCAGATGTGGTCTTCGTCTCGGCCGCCGCGCTGGGCGACCCGGCGGCCGCGCTGCGCCGGGTGCTGGCGCTGGGCCGGGCGCAGATCGCGGTCGCCACCGACGGCGCGCGCGGCGGCTACCTGCTGACCAGCGACGACGACACGGTGCGCCGGTTCGCCGCGGTGGCGCCGCCGCGGCCGGTGGTGGACTCCAACGGCGCGGGCGACGCGTTCGCCGCCGGCTTCCTGTACGGTCGGTCGCAGGGCCTGCCACCGGACGTCTGCGCACGTTACGGGGCGATCACCGGGGCTCATGCGTGCACGGTCGCGGCGACCGAAGTGGACCCACTCGGCCGCGCCGCGCTTCTGGCACGCGCGGACACGTTTTGAGTGGTGCGCGTGCGGTTACATGGGGTCCATGAGCCTGCTGTTCCGCAAGACCTGGAAACTCGGCCCCCTGCGCCTGAACTTCACCCAGGGCGGCCTGTCCTCATGGAGTCTCCGCATCGGCCGCTGGTCGTGGAACTCCCGCACCCGGGCGCACCGGGTGGATCTCCCCGGCCCCTGGTCCTGGAAGCAGAACAAGGGCGGCGGCGACAAGAGCTGACCTGACGAGCCTCAAGGTGCGCGCCGCTCCCGCAGGGCGCGCACCTTGCTGCGGTTGCCGCAGCGTTCCATCGAGCACCAGCGGCGGCTGCCCGGCCGCGAGGTGTCCAGGAACACCAGCCCGCACCGGTCCCCGCCGCACTCGCGCACCCGGTCGGCGTACGGGCCGGTCAGCACGTCGACCACGTCGCGCGCGACCGTCGACAGCAGTTGCGTGCCGGTGGCGGGCAGCGTCCACTCCCGACGGAAGCCCGACCCCGTGACGCGCACCCGGGGAGCCAGCGGCGGCGGTGCGGCCGCAGCGTCGACCAGGGCGGCCAGCTCGGGCCGCACCGGGCGGGCGCGTGTCAGCGACCGGGCCAGCTCCCACAGCCCGTCGCGCAGCCCTTTCCCGGCCAGCAGCTCGACATCGGTGACGTGCACCTGCGCGGGGTCGAGCCGGAGCCGGCTCAGCGCGGTCCAGTCGGCCAGGTCGGCCGGCGTGTGCAGCGTCTCGAACACCGCCAGCTCACCGGGGCCGCCGGAGACCAGCAGGTCCAGCCAGAGCGTGCCGGGATCGAACCGGAACATCCCGCCCGACGGCGGTCGCAGCACCATGCCCGCTTCCATGTAACCACTATATGTGGTTACATGGCTGGAGTGCAGACCGGACGAGAGGGGAACCTCGTGGCACTGGAGTGGAAGGTCGTTCATCGACTGCGCCGACCCGCACGCGCAGACCGCGTTCTGGCACAGGCCTTGGGATACCAGGTCGAGGACAACTCCGCCCTGATTGACCAGCTGATCGGACAGGCGCGCTCACCGAGGACCTCCACCTGGAGGTCGACGGCCGCAAGGCCTTCCGCGACCTGGTCGCGGTGCGCCACCCGGACGACCCGGTGCAGTTGGTCACCGATGTCGGGCTCGGCCGCCGCCTGCTGTTCCAGCGGGTGTCCGAGGGAAACGTGACGAACCAAGAACCAGTCGGGTACGGAACGATCCGGTCACGTGGCCTGACGGACGTGGACGATTCTCAGGCATGAGTGGATACGAGTGGAGTGGGAACTGATGAGCCGTCACATCCAAGTCACCTTTGACGCCCATGACCCGGGCGCGCTGTCCTCGTTCTGGCGCGATGCGCTCGGCTACGTCCATCCCGGGCCACCTGGAGTCGAGCTGCCCGAGGGCGCCGACCCCCTGGCCGCGTGGGACGACTTCCTCGAGCGGGCCGGCGTGCCGCAGGAGCAGCGCAACTCGAGGTCGGCCATCGAGGACCCGGACGGGAACGGCCCGCGGATCTTCTTCCAGCAGGTTCCAGAAGACAAGATCGCTAAGAATCGTGTGCATCTCGACGTACGCGTGGCTCCCGGGTTGCAGGGTGACGAACGGATGGCAGCCCTCGAAGCCGAGTGCGAACGGCTCGTGGCGCTGGGAGCGACCCGGGTGCGCCGCTTCGAGCCCGAGCCGCCGATGAGCCTCGGATGGATCGTCCTGACCGACCCCGAAGGCAACGAATTCTGCCTCGACTAAGGGTCACCGTGCATCCACAGGATGCCGAGCAGCTCTCTGCCAATGGACTACACCGACACGACACGACCGCCTTCGCCCTGACGTCGTACGCTCCAGTGGTGGACATGCTGCGCTGTTCGCCATGCGGCCTGGGCCAGCAGAATGGACGTCGGCCCGCCGATCTCGACGAAGCTATGGACCCAGGGCGACGCTTGATCCGCACCTGGCAGCGGAGATGACTGGCGGAAAACCCGTCACCAGGGCGGCAATGGGCCATGCCTCACCGGATTGTCAGCGTCAAATTCGGCCCTGGGACCAGCACTCCGGGTGGATTCAGACCTTCGCAGAAGAGCGTCAGATACGTTTGTTCCTGGTAGGTTCCAGCCTGGGCATCATCGGGTATCTGAGCCATGACGACGAGTCTCCCGGCGCTGCGGGTACGAGTGAACAACGACGCGGGGTTGCGCCAGGCGGGTTTGTCGTCGTCGAAGAAGTGATAATAGCTGTCGCTGATGCCGTTGCCGACGGTTTCGTCACCCGCCCAACTCAGCCATTGCCATCCGGCTGGCGCGAAGATCACCGCATTGAGCTCACAACCATCGTGGATGGATGATCCTTCTGAGGTGGACCACTCGACTTCGGTGACGGCGACCTGCCCACCGACATTCGCTCCGAAGTTGTCCGATGCCGCCATTTCCCGAAAGCGGCGCACCAGAGCGTCCTCGGAGAGCATGTGCCCATCGGTGATGTAAGCGTGTGCGGTCATATTGAGCTGAGGTGGCGTCCACCGCCGATATTCGACGAACACGAACCAGGCGGCGAAGCCCGCGATGATTGCCAGCGCGACTATCACGGCTGTCTGCTTCTTGTGTCGCATTGGCACAGTCACGAACTTCGCCGCCATGTCAGGCTCCTAGCAGGGAGTCAGGGTGTTGGATCCGGAACTCACGGCCTTCCAGCCGTAGGCGCTCGGTGACCAGCTAACCGAGATCGACCATGGTCCGACGCCGACACCATTGATGGAAGTCGTACTCCAGTTGTGGGACACGACGGTCAACGCTCGCAGCGGACCACAGCCCGGATCGGCGATACTGTAAACGATCTGGCCACTTGCCCAGTCGTATTTCCAGCCACCATTGCTGGTGCCCATCCATTGAACATAGTCGGGTTCGGCGTAGACGACGCCAGACGTGTTCGCGTCCTCCGCGTACGACGCGAGGTAAGAGGCGCCCTTCGTGTCATAGTGAACGAACGACCAACCACCGTAGGAAGCCACCGGGCGAGACAAGGCAATTCCTGCGACGTCATCCGCACCGAGAACACAGCGGTAGGGGTAGCAGTTCGCCTCCGACTCCCATGCACGGTTCCGCCAGTTGAAGTTCCCGATCACGTACCAGCGGTTCTGTCCGCAACTCGTATCGTGGTACAACGTCGGCGCCGGTAGATTGAGGTCGCCCTTGATGCTGAGGGGTTCGACATCCGGCGATGCGCCGATCCTGACGATCCCCTGCTTGGCAAGTCGGCGGTCGACCTCGGCTTGCGTCGCTCCGCGCTGGCGCCAGCCGCTCGTCTCAAGGTTGATTTCATCGGCGCGTGACAGGCTGGTGGACGAATCAAACGAGCTCACGAGGCATAGAGGTGCGCTCGGAGCCGCCTGACTGATGCTGGGGACTGCAACCGACCCGGCGATAAGCATCAAGCTCACCGCGAGTACTCTGGTGGTCTGCCGCACAAGTTCTCCTTCGAGGGTGACGCGTCGGTGACTGCAGCCAGTTGTGGAAGACGGGGCTGCAGTCTTGGTTCAGGGTCCGGCAGGAATCGCGGGCCCTGAACCATCTTGGCGAGACCGTAACATCAATAGTCAGCCTTCGCTGTCCCCCCGCCACCAAGATCAACTTGCCCCTCTCGCAGCGGCTCTCCATGGTGTCGCGTGCGGCATTGGTGGTTCGGATCTTGTTCCAGGGGCTGGGGATCGTGTCGCCCCGATAGCGGTAGCGGGCGACCGCTGGCATGCGCGGCAGGTTGCTCAACTCGATGTCGGAGTGGGAACTGATGGGCCGTCACATTCAGGTCACCTTCAATGCAGCGAGGCTGTGGATTCGTCGAGGTCGTCGACGGCGATGCTGTACCGAGGGCGGGTGTCGTGCCCGTGTGCACCTGGACCTGCACGCCGGCCCGGACCGCCGCGACGGCGAGGGCGAGCGCAAGGAAGCCCTCGGCGCCACCGTCCTGCGGAGGTGCAGGAGCCGGGCACCCACCACGTGGTGCCGGCCGACCCCGAGGGCAACGAGTTCTGCGTGCAGTGATCAGACCGGCAGTTTCCACTGCTCCCGCACGCCGACCAGGCGGAACCCCAGCCGGTCGTTGATCGCCAGCATGTGACTGTTCGACGGGTCGGTGGTGGTGTGCAGGCGGCGCACCACCCCGCCGTCGGCGGCCAGCCGGCGCACCATCTCCGCCTTCACCCACAGCCCGATCCCCCGCCCCCGGTGCGCCGGGACCACCACGGTGTCGTCCTGATGCGCCAGCTCCGGCGCGAGCAACGGGATCTCCAGCACCGTCAGCCCGGCCACCGCCCCGCTGGCCTCGTGCACCGCGGCCACGACCCGGCGCTGCAACCCGGCTTCGCGCGCGCAGCGTTCCCTGGCCCGTACCAGCTCCGGCGTGTTCGGCGCGGATTCGTAGCCGAGCCCGCCGTCGGGTGAGTCGGCCATCGCGTCCACGGCCGCGGCGTACGACGCCAGCAGCTCCTCGGGCGCCTCGTCGGACCAGCTCACCAGCCGGTAACCCGGCGCGGGCCGGTCCCCGAGCGCCGCCGGGTCGAGCGCGCCCAGGTCCGCCTCGGACTCCCACAGCTCCTGTGCTCTGCGCGCGCCCAGCGCCGCCGCCCAGGCCGGCCCCGGCGTGCCCCGCATCGCGCTCAGCACCAGCGTGTCCCGGCCCGCGTCGGACGCCGCCGCGCGCATCGCGGCCAGCAGTGCGGTGCCGTGGCCCGACCGGCGGTGCCGCGGGTGCACCGTGACCTCGGCGAAACCCCAGCCGAGGTTCTCCCGATCGGACAGGAACAACTCGGCCAGCCCCACCACCGCGCCGTCGGCACAGCCCAGCCAGCGCCGCACCCGGCCGTCGGGGCGGGGTGCGAGCAGCGCCGCGGCGCGCGCCGCCGGGGGCAGTGACGCGTGTCTCGGGTCGTCGTGGGCGCTCGCAGCCGCGGCCACCTCGTGCCAGCACGCCAGCTGCTCGCGCAGGCCCAGCCGCGGATCGAACGGCGTCACAGTCATACCCGGTGTTGTAGCGCGCCGGACCCGGCTCGCGCCAGCGGCTTTGCGGCATGGTGAAGGGCGGCCCGGCGGCCCGCCCCCGTTGACAGACCGACAGGCCGGATCGCCATGCCCCACTGTGTGCGTCGCCATCCTCCGTGCGGCCGGTTGCGCGGCGGTTGCACGCTGACTTGACCGTCGTCACGGTGTCGGACACCCTGGGCGGGACAGGGGAGCAAGCGTGATCACATTCGGGGTGCTGGGACCGCTGGCGGTGCACCGTGACGGGCAGCCGGTGGAACTTCCGGCCGCGATGCCGCGCCGCCTGCTCGCCGCGCTGCTCAGCCGGGCCAATCACCCGGTCTCCGCGGACCGGCTGGCCGACACGCTGTGGGACGGCAGCCCGCCCGCCACCGCCCGCAAGACCCTGCAGGTGTACGTGCACCGCCTGCGCACCGCCCTCGGCGACCCGGCCCGGGTCTCGCACGGTCCGGGCGGCTACCTGATCGCCGCCACGGCCGACGAGCTGGACAGCCTCGCCTTCGCCGACCTGCTCGGCCAGGCCCGCGCCGCGCGACGCGCCGGTGACGACTCCGCGGCCGCGGACCTGTTCGAGCAGGCGCTGCGGCTGTGGCGCGCCGAGCCCTACGCCGACCTGCCGCCGGACGCCCTGCTGGCCGACGAGGTGCAGCGGCTGTCCGAGGAGCACCTGCGGGCGCGCGAGGAGAGTCTCGGCCTGCGCCTGGACCTGGGCGGCCACGCCGAGGCGGGACCGGAGCTGGCCGCGCTGGCCGCCGCCCACCCCTACCGGGAGAGCCTGGCGGCGCTGCTGATGCTGGCCCTGTACCGGTCCGGGCGGCGGGCCGACACGCTGGAGGTGTACCGGGCGGCCCGCGCCCGTCTCGCCGACGAGCTGGGCATCGACGCCGGGGCGGCGCTGCGCCGGGTGCACGCCGCGGTGCTGCGCGACGACGACCGGCTGGACCGCGTCGCCGTGTCCGACCTGGACACCCTCACCGAGCCTGCCGCGACCGGCCCCGCGGGCACCGTGCCCGCGCAGCTGCCCGCGGACACGCCCGTCTTCAGTGGCCGGGCGGCCGAGCTGGACCGGCTGGCAGGGCTGCTGCCCGGGGACCGGACGACCGGGCTGACCACCGTGGTGATCTCGGCGATCTCGGGCACCGCCGGGGTCGGCAAGACGACCCTGGCCGTGCACTGGGCACACCGGATAGCCGAGCGTTTCCCCGACGGCCAGCTCTACCTCAATCTGCGCGGCTTCGACCCGGACGGCACCGCGATGGGCCCGGCCGAGGCGGTGCGCAGCCTGCTCGACGCGTTCGCGGTGCCGCCGGACCGGATACCGGCCACCCTGGACGGCAGCCTCGGTCTGTACCGCAGCCTGCTGGCGGGCAAGCGGGTGCTGGTGGTGCTCGACAACGTGCGCGACGCCGAGCATGTACGCCCGCTGCTGCCCGGCTCGCCGACCTGCCTGGTGCTGATCACCAGCCGCAACCAGCTGCCCGCGCTGGTCGCCACCGAGGGCGCCCGCCCGCTGACACTGGACCTGCTGGCCGACACCGAAGCGGCCGAGCTGCTCAGCCGCCGGATCGGAGCCGACCGTGCCACCGCCGAGCCGGAGGCCGTCGCACGGATCCTGCGGATGTGCGGCGGCCTGCCGCTGGCCCTGGCGATCGTCGCCGCCCGCGCCGCGATCTCGGCCGAGGTGCCGCTGGCCGAGCTGGCCGACCGGCTGCAGGCCGAGGGCGCGGGCCTGGACGCGTTCACCGGCTGGGACGCCGCGACCGACGTGCGGGCCGTGTTCTCCTGGTCGTACCGCGCGCTGAGCGCCCCCGCCGCGCGCATGTTCCGCCTTCTCGGCCTGCACCCGGGCCCGGATCTGGCGGTGCCGGCCGCGGCGAGCCTGGCCGGGACGCCGCTCGCGCAGGCGCAGGCCGCACTCGATGAGCTGGTGCGGGCGCACCTGGTCGCCGAGCACGCCCCGGGGCGCTACCAGTGCCACGACCTGCTGCAGCTGTACGCCGCTGAGCTGGCCGAGACCGGCGAACCCGAGGCCGACCGGACCGCCGCGCTGGGCAGGCTGTTCGACCACTACCTGCACACGGCCCAGTGGGCCGACCGGCGGCTGGAGAGCGTGCGCAAGCCGCTGGAGGTCGACCCGCCCGCCGACGGCACGCTGGTCGAGGAACCAGCCGACGGTCCGGGCGCGCTGGCCTGGTTCACCGCCGAGCACGCCTGCCTGGTGGCCGCGCTGAACCGGGCCGCGGCGGCCGGCTGGGACCGGCGGGCCTGGCAGCTGTCCTGGCAGCTGACGACCTACCTGGACCGGCGCGGCCACTGGTCCGACCTGCTCACCGTGCTGGCGGCCGCGCTCGGCGCGACGGACCGGCTCGGCGACCGGTCAGCCCAGGCCCACCTGCACCGGCATGTGGCCCGTACCCAGGTGCGGCTGGGCCGGCACGAGGAGGCGTTGGCGAGTTTCCACGCGGCGCTGGAGCTGTACCGGGCGGTGGACGACCACGCCGGGCAGGGCCACACCCACCACAACCTCGGCGTCGCGCTGGAGATGCAGGGCCGCATCGAGCAGGCGCTGCACCACACCGAACAGGCACTGGTCCTGTACACCACCGCCGGTTACGTGCCGGGGCAGGCGCGGGCGCTCAACGGCATCGGCTGGTACCGCACGCTGTCCGGCGAGCACCGGGCCGCGCTGGAGCACTGCGGCCAGGCGCTGGAGCTGTTCACCGAGCTGGGCGACCGGCAGGGGCAGGCGCACACCCTGGACAGTCTCGGCTACGCCCACGCCCACCTGGGCGAGCACATCGCGGCGCTGGCGCGCTACGAGCAGGCCGTGGCGCTGTACCGCGACTTCGGCGACCTCGTCGGCGAGGCGGCGACGCACACCCACCTCGGTGACAGCCACCAGGCCCTGGGCGACCCGGCGGCCGCCGCGTTGTGGTGGCGGCGGGCCCTGGACGTCTACGAGGACCTGGGCCGGGCCGAGGCCGCCGAGCTGCGCGAGAAGCTGCGCGCTGCCGGTCTGGCGGTCACAGCAGCTCGATGACGGTGGCGTTGGCCATGCCGCCGCCCTCGCACATCGTCTGCAGCCCGTAGCGGATGCCGTTGTCGCGCATGTGGTGCACCAGCGTGGTCATCAGCCGCGCGCCGCTCGCGCCCAGCGGGTGCCCGAGCGCGATCGCGCCGCCGCGCGGGTTGAGCCGGTCCGGGTCGGCCCCGGTCTCGGCCAGCCAGGCCAGCGGCACCGGTGCGAACGCCTCGTTGACCTCGTACGCGCCGATGTCGGCGATGGACAGCCCGGCCCGCTTGAGCGCCTTCGCGGTGGCCGGGATCGGCGCGGTGAGCATGATCACCGGGTCGTCGGCGGCGACCACGGCGGTGTGGATGCGGGCGATCGGGGCGAAGCCGTGCTCGGCGGCCCAGACCGAGGTGGTGACCGCGATGGCGGCGGCACCGTCGGAGATCTGCGACGCGGTGCCCGCGGTGACCACGCCGTCGGCCTTGAACGGGGTCGCCAGCTGGCCCAGCTTCGCCAGCGACGTCTCGCGCCGGATGCCCTCGTCGGCGTACACGTCGCCGACCGGGGCGATCTCCGCGGCGAACAGCCCGCCGTCGCTGGCGGCCGCGGCCTTGGCGTGGCTGGCCAGCGCGTACTCGTCGAGCCGGGCGCGGCTGAAGCCCCACCGCGCGGCGATCATCTCCGCGCCGACGCCCTGGTTGAACGGCACCGGGGCGTCCCCGGCGAAGCCCTCGACCCCGGCGTAACGCGTGCGCACCTCGGGCCCGTACGGGAAGCCCAGCTCGCCGACCGACGAGCCCATCGGCACCCGGCTCATCGACTCCACGCCCGCGGCCACCACGAAGTCGGCCTGCCCGGACAGCACGGTCGCCGCGGCGAAGTGCACGGCCTGCTGGCTGGAGCCGCACTGGCGGTCCAGGGTGGTGCCGGGCACGGTCTCCGGCCAGCCCGCGGCGAGCACCGCGTTGCGGCCGATGTTCCAGGACTGCTCGCCGGTCTGCGAGACGCAGCCGAGGATGACGTCCTCGACGTCGGCCGGGTCGAACCCGGTGCGGTCGCCGAGGTCCTGCAGGATCTGCCCGGCCAGGTCGACGGGGTGCACGCCGGCCAGGCCGCCGTTGCGCCGGCCGACGGGGGTACGGACCGCTCCGATGATCACCGCATCACGCATGACAGCAGCCTACTGCGAAGTAACCTGAACGGTCACTCAGGTCCGCGGGGGTCCGCGATCAGAACCGGGCCAGCCCCGCCACCAGCAGCGCGACCAACACGCCGACCGTGAGCCAGCGCACCCGCGCCGACACCCGCGGATCGGCCAGCACGGCGGCGAGCGAGTAGGAGGCCATGATGGCGACGACCCACAGCGTGGGAGTACCGAGGAAATAGCGTCCCAGCAGGCCGAACGCCAGCAGCAGGAAGACCAGCGGACCGGTGATCGCGACCAGCCACGCCGGGCGCACCCGGGCCAGCCGCAGCAGTCCCCACATCGACAGCGCCGCGCCGAGCAGGCACAGGAACATGATCCCGATCGCGTCGCCGAGGCACTTCATGCCCTCGGCCGTGCAGCCCTGCAGCTGGATGAGCGCGTAGGCCAAACCCATCCAGACGGCCAAGGACACGAAGGCGCATCCCGCGGCGCGGGCGGCGCGGGCCACCGGGGTCACACCGGGATCGGGCTCGATGCTCGTCATGACCGACATCGTGACAGACCGTCCGGGCTCCGGGCACCGGCGCTATGGTTGGCCCCCATGAGCCTTTACGACGTAACGATCAAGACCCTGCAGGGCGGCGACGCCGACCTCGCCCAGTACCGCGGCAAAGCCGTGCTCGTCGTCAACGTCGCCTCCCGGTGCGGGCTGACCCCGCAGTACACCGGCCTGCAGAAGCTCGCCGAGGAGTACGCCGGCCAGGGGCTGGTCGTGCTCGGCGTGCCGTGCAACCAGTTCGCCGGGCAGGAGCCGGGCAGCGCCGAGGAGATCGCCGAGTTCTGCGACGTGAACTACGGCGTCACCTTCCCGCTGACCGAGAAGGTCGACGTCAACGGTCCCGCCCGGCACCCGCTGTACGACCTGCTCACGCAGACCGCCGACACCGACGGCGAGTCCGGCGACGTCAAGTGGAACTTCGAGAAGTTCGTGGTCGACCGGTCCGGGGCGGTCGTCGCCCGGCTGCGCCCGCAGGTCACCCCGGAGTCGCCCGAGCTGGTCGGCGCCGTCGAGCGCGCGCTGGCCTGATCAGGACCGGCCCTCGTCGGGCCGTGCCTCCTCCTCCGCCGACGGCTCGGCCACGGGCGCTGCGGGCTCCTCGGACGTCTCCGGCTCTGCGGGCAGCGCTTCGGGTCCCGCCTCCAGCGCGGGCAGCCCGTTGCGGGGCTCCTGCTTGGGCACGTCGCGCAGGGGAAGGTACGGCTCGGCGTCGGGCGGCATGCCCGCCGCGATGGCCCTCGCCCGGCCCAGTTCGGCGTCGAACTTCGCCCCGAGCAGCACCGCGACGTTGGTCAGCCAGAGCCAGACCAGGAACGCGATGATCCCGCCGAGCGCGCCGTAGGTCCGGTTGTACGAGTCGAAGGTCGCGATGTAGTACGCGAAGCCACCCGACACGGTGATCCAGGTGCCCATCGCCACCATGGTCCCCGGGGTGATCCACCGGAAGCCGCCGAGCCGGGCGTTCGGCGCGGCCCAGTAGAGCAGCGCCAGCAGCAGGTTTATCACCACCACCAGGACCGGCCACTTCACCACGTCGAGCACCTTGACGGTGGTGTCCTCGACGCCGAACGCGCGCCCCACGCTGGTGGCGACCCGGCCGCTGAGCACCACCGCCAGCGCGCTCGCGGCCAGCGACACGCCGGTGACCGCGGTGACGAACAGCTGCACCGGGATCGTCTTCCACATCGGCCGGCCCTCCGGCACGTCGTAGATCACGTTCGCGGCGCGCATGAACCCGCCGATGTAACTGGTGGCCGACCAGAACGCGATGCCGAGACCGACCGCCAGGGCCACCCCTGCCGCCCGCTGGTCGTAGCGCAGGTTGTCGATGATCTCCAGCACGGCGTGCCGGGCCGGCGCCGGCGTCAGCTCGCTCAGGTTCTCCGCGACCGCGTCGCTGGTCGCGCGGCCGAACAGGCCCACTCCGGCGACCAGCACCAGCATGCCCGGCAGGATCGACGTCACGCTGTAGTAGGTCAGCGCCGCCGCGCGGTCGGCCAGTTCGTCGTTGAGCAGCTCGACCACGGTGCGGCGGATCACGCCCAGCCAGGCCCGGAAGCCGAGCTGCGACGGCCGCTCCGGGCCGCGGGCAAGGATGTGCAGCAGCCGCTCCCGGTGTGCCCGGCCCGGTTCCCTCGTACGCGCCACCGCTGCCTCTTCCACCGAACGATCGATACCCCGGTATGACACCAGAGGTGAACGGCACACTACAACCTCCGGGCGGGCACAGCGTCGTCAGTGGATCACGCACGCGGACCCTGCCCGGCACGTATTATCAGGTCACCCCCGGTGACGGCAGCGCACCTCAGTGTGCTGCGGCAAGCACGACGGGGGTAGGGCGATGGGCTGGAAGTACCACTCACCACCGGGATGGCCGACGCCGCCGGAGGACTGGACCCCTCCTGCGGGCTGGCGGCCCGACCCCGCCTGGCCGGCCGCGCCCGACGACTGGCAGTTCTGGGTCGCCGACGGCGCCGACGACCCCACGCTGATGTTCGAACTGCCTGACGACGGGCCTTTCACCAGCCTCGACGAGCTCATCGGCCATCGCGCCGACCCTGTCGCCGGTGAGCCGCCGACCGACCCGGTGCCGGACCGCGCGACGGACGACGCCGTCGCCGTGCCCGCCGCAACCGACCTGGACCCGTCCCCGCAGCCGGAGTCTGCCCTGGTCACGGCGATGGAGACGGCCGAGTCGGCACCGGCCGCAGACCTGGTGCCACCGGCGGACGCCGCACCCGTGACTGCGGCCGCCACCCTGCTCGGGCAGCCGGCGCAGACCGGCCCGCCGCCGCCCGCACCGGTCCTGGCCGCGGAGACGGCCCTGGCGATGGACGCGGCCACGAACACGGTGTGGTCCCACGAGCGGCCGCAGCCGGCCTGGCCGGTCGATCCCGCCCTGTCGGCCGAGCCCGGCTGGATCGCCGAGCCCGCGCCCGAACCGGCCCTGTCCGACGAGCCGCCCCCGGCCTGGACCGATGCGCACGCCGCACCGGCCTGGGACGCCGAGCCCGCCGCGTCTGCCGTACCAGCCTGGGCGGATGCTGCCGCCCAGGA
The DNA here is from genome assembly GCF_009720385.1 of Catellatospora vulcania. Lineage (GTDB taxonomy): Bacteria > Actinomycetota > Actinomycetes > Mycobacteriales > Micromonosporaceae > Catellatospora > Catellatospora vulcania. The sequence goes on from NZ_ML769305.1 coordinate 237,896, forward strand.
GGGCGCGGCGGTGGACGGCCCACCCGCGGAACCGGCGCCCGCCGCGGCGGCGGCCGAGCCCGCACCGTCGCCGGACCCGGAACCCGCAGCAGCCTCGACCGCGGCGGGCGAACCCGAGCCGGTCGAGCCCGCCGCGGCTCCCGAACTCGAACCGGCGGGCATGGCGTTCACCGCCGAGCCGGTGGGCGCGGCCTTCACGGCCGGACCCGAGCCGGTGACCATGGCCGTGACATCGGGATCCGAACCCCACGATGCTGCCCATACGCCCGGAATCGAGCCGGTCGTGCTCGTGCCGGTCGGGCCGGTGTACGGGCCGGTCGCCGCCACGCCACTGACCTCCGGCATCGCCTGGCCGGCAGCGGATCCGGCTCACGAGGCGACACCGGCCATGCCCGTGACCGGCGTGCCCATCGCAGGCGTGCCGCTCGCGGGCATGCCCGCCGCAGGCGCGCCGACCATGGCGTTCGCGGCGGAGCCGGCCGGGGTCGCGCCGCCGCCCGAAGCCGCGCACGTGCCGGCGCACGCGGCGGGACACGTGCCCGCGCACGCTGCCCCGGCGCGGCGCAAGCCCTGGTGGGTATGGGGGCTGGCCGGTGCGGCCGGGTTGCTGCTGTGCACCGTGCTGGGCGTGGGCGGCTTCCTCGCCACCCGGCTCGGCGGCTCACCCGGCGCCGTCGCGGAGCCGGGCGCGACCGAGGTCGGCGAGCAGCCCGCCACCGAGCCCACCCGGCAGGCGCAGGACCGTCCCATCCCGGCCCCGAGCCGGGAAACCACCCAGGCGCAGCCGCAGGACCAGGTCTTCGAGGGCACCGGGCCGCAGGTGGTGCCGGTGGAGCTGGGCAGCACGTTCCACACCGTCGCGCTGACCTACTCCGGCACGGGCCCGTTCGTGGTGCGCACCGTGAAGACCGACGGCCGGGAGATCCAGACACTGGTGAGCGCCGCGGAGAGCTACGAAGGGGTACGGCCGCTGGATCTGGGTGAGATCCGGCCGGACGCGGTGAGCATCCAGGCCGAGGGCGGCTGGCGGATGGTGGTGCGCCCGCTGGCGTCCGCGCAGACGTTCAGCGGCACCGCGTCCGGGGTGGGCGCGGACGTGCTGCTGATCCCGCGCACCGCGGCGGAGTCGGTCAAGGTCGCGTTCGACCACCGCGGCTCCGGCAAGTTCACCGTGCAGGCCATCGGCTCGGACAGCGCCACGCTGATCAGCCAGGAGGGCGACTTCACCGGCGAGACGATGCTGCCCCGCGGCACGGTCGTGGTCGTGATCGACACCAACGGGGTGTGGACCTTCAGCCGCGAATAAGCTGCGTACCATCACCGCCATGGGTCCGCTGGACGGCTTGAAGGTGCTCGAGGTCGGGGGGATCGGCCCCGGTCCGTTCTGCGGCATGTACCTGGCCGACCTGGGCGCGGACGTGGTGCGGGTGGACCGTCCGGGCGGCGGCGTCACGGCCGTGGACCCGCGGTTCGACCTGCTGCACCGCGGTAAGCGCGCGATCGCCGTCGACCTGAAGGACCCCGACGGCGTGGCCCTGCTGCTGCGCCTGGTCGACCGGGCCGACGTGCTCGTCGAGGGCTTCCGGCCGGGCGTGGCCGAGCGGCTGGGCTTCGGACCCGACGTGTGCCTGCACCGCCGCCCGCAGCTGGTGTACGGCCGGATCACCGGCTGGGGCCAGGACGGGCCGCGGGCGCAGACCGCCGGGCACGACCTCACCTATCTCGCGGTCACGGGCGCGCTGCACGCGATCGGCCGGACGGGCGGCCCGCCGCAGATCCCGCTCAACCTGCTCGGCGACTTCGCGGGCGGGGCGATGTACCTGGTGTCGGGCCTGCTCGCCGCGCTGTGGCGGGTGCGCGGCGGCGGGCCGGGCCAGGTCGTCGACGCGGCCATCGTGGACGGGGCGGCGCACCTGATGGCGATGCAGTGGGGCATGTACGCGGGCGGCACCTGGCTCGACGAGCGCGGCGTGAACCTGTTCGACGGCGGCACGCCGTTCTACGACGTGTACGCCACCGCCGACGGCCGCCACGTCGCGGTGGCCGCGCTGGAGCCGCAGTTCTTCGCCGAGCTGCTGGCCCGGCTGGACCTGCCCGCCGACACCCCGCAGTACGACCGGACGGCCTGGCCCGAGCTGCGCAAGCTGCTGACGGCACGGTTCGCGGCGCAGCCGCAGGCACACTGGGCGCAGCTGTTCGCCGACTCCGACGGGTGCGTGGCCCCGGTGCTGTCGATGGGGCAGGCTCCTACCGATCCGCAGCTCGCCGCCCGCAGCACCTACGTCGTGCACGACGGCGTGACCCAGCCGGCGCCCGCGCCGCGCTTCTCGGACACCCCGGCCGGACTGGACATGCCCCCGGCGCTGCCGGGCGAGCACACCGCGGAGGTCCTGGCCGACTGGTGCGGACAGGATTGAGGTTGCGGTGCGCGGTTAGCGTCGGGGCATGACAGCGAGCATCGTGTACGACCGCAAGGAACAGCTCCAGCAGATCCAGAGCGGGCTGCTGCCCGGCGAGCAGGTGATCGCCGTGTACGACGCCATCGGGGCAGGCACGGGTTTCATCGGGCTGACCGATCGCCGCGTGATCATTCAGGACAAGTCCTTTGTGGGCAAGAAGACCGCGATCACCAGCATTCCCTATACGAAGATCACCAGCGTGAGCGTGGTGAGCAACAAGTCCTGGGCCGGGCAGTTCTTCTCGACCGGGGCCATCGCCATCAACGTGGGCACGCACGTGTACGAGATGGAGTTCCGCGGTGATGAGAAGTCGCACCATGTCCACGATCTGATCCTGCACCGCATCACGAGTTGAGCAACCTCCCGGCCCCCGTCGCGCGTCTGGTGACGCGGCAGGGTTACGGCGACGGCCTGCGAATGGCAGGATGTCGCGTGACTCAGCGGGGACAGTCCGTAAGGCCGCGGCGCATTGAGCCGCGGCCTCGACGGGCATCGAGAACGGGAGATCGAGTCCATCATGGTCGGCGCCGACGCATCGCGGCCGCTGCGGCCCACGGACCCACGTGAGCTGGGCGGTTACACGCTGCTGGGCCGCCTCGGCGAGGGCGGCATGGGCAGCGTCTACCTGGCCCGCGATCCCCAGGACAGCCTGGTCGCGGTCAAGGTGATCCGGGCCGATCTGGCCGGCGAGCCGGAGTTCCGGCAGCGTTTCCGCAGCGAGGTGGAGCGGGCCAAGCAGGTGCCGCCGTTCTGCACCGCCGAGGTGCTCGACGCCGACCCCGACCACGACTCCCCCTACCTGGTGGTCGAGTACGTCGACGGCCCCAGCCTGTCCAGCGTCGTCCAGCAGCGGGGCCCGCTGACCCCGGCCAACCTGCACGGCCTGGCCATCGGCGTGGCCACCGCGCTGACCGCGATCCACGGCGCGGGCGTCATCCACCGCGACCTCAAGCCCAGCAACGTGCTGCTGGCGCCGGGCACCCCGAAGGTCATCGACTTCGGCATCGCCCGCGCGGTCGAGGGGCAGCCCGGCAACACCCGCACCGACCAGCTCATCGGCACGGTCGCGTACATGGCCCCGGAGCGGCTGGACACGAAGGCGCGCAAGGCGCTGACCCCGGCGGCGGACGTGTTCGCCTGGGGTGCCGTGGTCGCGTTCGCGGGCACCGGCCGGGTCACCTTCACCGCCGACTCGATGCCCGCGGTCGCGGTGCGCATCATGACCGCCGAACCCGACCTCGACGGCCTGACCGGGCCGCTGCGCGAGCTGGTCGAGGCGGCCCTGTCCAAGGACCCCGCCGACCGCCCGACGGCCCGCGACCTGCTGGACCGGCTGCTCACCCGGGGACCGGACCGGGCGCTGAGCTCCGGCGAGCTGCCCCGGCAGGCAGCCGCGGCGGCCGAGGCGGGCAGCAAGTTCGCCGTGGTCGACGCGGACCCGACCAGCCTTCAGCCGGGTGCCGCCGAACCGCGGCTGCGCGACTCGAGGTGGGCCAAGCCGGCCGCTGCCGGGCTCGGCGTGACCACGCTGCTGCTGGGCGGCTTGACGGTGGCGCTGCTGACCGGTGCGCTGCCGGCCGGGTTCGCGGCAGGCAGCGCACCGTCCGCCTCGCCGAGCGCCTCCGCCTCCGCGGCCGCGTCGCCGTCGGCATCGCCGAGCGCGTCGGCATCGCCCTCGCCGTCCCCGTCTGCCTCGCCTTCGCCGAGTCCGTCACCCTCGTTGCGGCCCTACCGGGTCGACAAGATGGCCAAGCCGGGTAACTGGCCGGAACGCAACGACGACCCCAACGGCGCCACCTGCCAGTACGTGAACAAGTCCTTCGAGGTGACGACCCTGAAGGACTGGAGCTACCAGTGCAGCGGGCCGGACGACACACTGGACGACTTCCGGTTCGAGGCGGATGTGACGCTGGTCGACGAAGGGGCCTGCGCGGCGGTCTGGTTCCGGTATCGCAACCAGCTGGGCTACGAGATGCGGGTGTGCCAGGACAAGGTGCGCTTCATGCGCCACGACGTCGACGATCCCGGCAACGGACGCTCCCTGCTCGACACCGCGCTGACGGCGCCGCTGAAGCCGCTGGCGCTGGGCCGCAGCACCCGGATCGCGATCTTGGCGACAGGCTCGGAGTTCCGGCTGTTCCTCGGCGGCCAGGAGATCACCCAGGTGCCGGTGGTGAACGACCTGTTCCTCGAGGGCCGGGTGATCCTGGGAGTGTCGACCGTGGGCCACGAGGGCGTCGCGCCGTGGCGGGTGCGCTTCAAGAACGTCTCCATGTGGCGCTGGTGAACCCGACCCGTTATGGCCGAGCCGGGCCTGCGCGGCCCCGGCACGCCCTATCGTGGAGCGTGCGGGCCGCCGCCAGGTCGGCGGGTCTCGTGCGACCGGAGGGGTGACCCGATGTCGGACGTGGAGGTCTTCGACTCCCGGCGCTGCGAGCTGGGTGAGGGGCCGGTCTACGGCCATCGCGAGGGTCGCGTCTGGTGGGTGGACATCCTGGGCCGCCGCGTACTGTGGCGCTCCGACCACGGCGGCGAGCAGGGCGAGCTGAGCATCTCGGCACACGTCGGCGCGGCGGTGCCGGTGTGCGGCGGCGGCTTCGTCGCCTGCCTGCCCGGCGGGCCGGTGCGAATGCTGCCAGGCGGCGGCGAGCAGCGGCTGCCCGGGTACCCCGGCGACACCGACGGGCTGCGCTCCAACGACGCGAAGGCCGACCCGGCCGGACGGCTGTGGCTGGGCACGATGGCCTACGACGAGCGGCCGGGCGCGGGCGCCCTCTACCGGCTCGACCCGGGCGCCGACGCGCTGGCCACCGTGTTCACCGGGCTGACCATCAGCAACGGGCTGGGCTGGTCGCCCGACGGCGCGACGATGTACCACATCGACACCCCGACCGGCCGGGTCGACGCCTACGACTACGACTCCGACACCGGGCAGCCGACGGCGCGGCGCACGTTCGCCGAGATCGAGCAGGGCCATCCCGACGGCATGTGCGTGGATGCCGAGGGCGGGGTGTGGGTGGCGCTGTGGGCGGGGGGCGCGGTGCGCCGCTACACCCCGGACGGGCGGCTGGACCGGGTGGTCACGCTGCCGACCCCGCTGGTGACCAGCTGTACGTTCGCCGGACCGCGGCTGGACACGCTGGTGATCACGACGGCCTCGGTGGGCCGGCCCGATGATCCGCACGCCGGCCTGGTCTACGCCCACCAGCCGGTGGACGTGGTGGGACGCCCCGCGGACTGCTTCCGGGGCTGAGCTTTCTCCACACGGGACCGCCGCGTATAAGCATTAGTGAATCTTCCTCACCTCGGTATGCTGACCTGCCTATATTCGGGGCTATGGTGCAGCGGTTAATCAGCGCTTTCAGCCGGTACAGCGGAATGCTCCGCGCCGGCGTCCTGGGCGGGGTCGTCCTGGCCCTCGCCTCGCTACCGCTGGCCGTACCGGCGGGCATCGGAGCCATGAAGGGCGCGGCCATCCTCGACAGCCTGCCGACCCAGCTCAAGGAGCATCAGGTCGGGCAGACCACGTACGTCTACGCCAGCGACGGCAAGACCCTGATGACGATGTTCTACGACGAGCACCGCAAGTTCGTGCCGCTGGCGTCGCTGAACCCGAACATCGTCAACGCGGTGATCGCCGCCGAGGACGCCCGGTTCTACTCCCACATGGGCGTCGACTTCCAGTCCATCGCCCGCGCCTTCGTGGCCAACCGGCAGCAGGGCGAGGTCTCCCAGGGCGCCTCGACGCTGACCATGCAGTACGTCCGGATGGCGCTGCGTGACAGCGCCACCACCGCACAGGAGGCCGTCGCGGCCACCGAGCAGACCCCGCAGCGCAAGCTCACCGAGATCCGCCTTGCGATCAAGCTGGAAGGCCAGTGGACCAAGGATCAGATCATGGAGGGCTACCTCAACATGGCCTACTTCGGCCATCGCGCGTACGGGATCTATGCCGCCTCCCAGATCTTCTTCTCCAAGGAGCCCAAGGACCTGACCCTGGTCGAGGCCGCCACCCTGGCGGGCCTGGTCAAGGCGCCCTCGTCGTTCGACCCGGCGAACCAGACCACCCCGGCACTCGACCGGCGCAACTACGTGATCCGCCGGATGGCCGAGCTCAACTTCATCACCACCGACCAGGCCAACAAGGCCGCCGCCGAGCCGATCAAGCTGAAGCTCAGCAGCCCGCCGCGCGACTGCGGCTCGGTGCCCGCGAGCACCCGCGACTGGGGCTTCTTCTGCGACTTCTTCAAGAACTGGTGGATGCAGCAGCCGGCGTTCGGGCCCAACCCGGTGGCCCGCCTGGACAACCTGCGCACCGGCGGATACAAGGTGGTGACCAGCCTCGACCCGAAGCTGCAGGCGTACGGGATGAAGGACCTGCTGAGCCGGTCCAAGACCGACATGCGCCTGGCGTACGGCAACGTGGTGGTCCAGCCCGGCACCGGTCGCGTGCTCAGCATGGCCGTCAACCGGATCTACTCCATGGACCAGAGCAAGAACGGCCCGAACTCCGACCCGATCAAGCGGTCCTTCAACGTCAAGGGCAGCTACCCGAACACGGTCGCGCCGCTGCTGGGCGGCGGTGACATCCCGGGTTACCAGGCCGGATCGACGTTCAAGATGTTCACCATGGTCGCCGCGCTGGACTCGGGCATGAAGATGTCCAAGTCGTTCTACTCCCCGCAGCGCTACACCTCGATCTACGTGGTGGAGCCGGGCGGGCCGGCCGCCTGCGGCAACCGCTGGTGCCCGTCCAACGCCAGCGCCAGCATGACCGGCAAGCAGAACATGTACTCCGGCTTCGGCAAGTCGGTGAACACCTACTTCGTGCAGCTGGAGCAGGCCGTGGGCTCGGACAAGGCGGTCCGCATGGCCGAGAAGATGGGCCTGGTCTGGCACACCGACGTGGACCGGCTGCACGCCTCGCCCAAGCACGCCGACAAGTGGGGCGCTTTCACGCTCGGCGTCGCCGACACCACTCCGCTGGAGATGGCCAACGCGTACGCGACCGTCGCCGCCGAGGGCATGTACTGCAAGCCCAGCCCGGTGCTGTCCATCAAGAAGCCCGACGGGCAGGAGCTGACCGCGACCGTGGACGGCAAGCAGGTCGAGGCCGCCGCCCCGCAGTGCAGCCGGGTGTTCAGCCAGGACGTCGCCCGCGCCGCCACCGACGCCGCGCGCTGCGTCACCGGGTACAAGGCCGCCCGTGGCAGCTGCGGCGACTGGTCCACCGGTTCGCGGGTGTACGGCATGATGGAACGCCCGATCGCGGGCAAGACGGGCACCACCGACGACACCCGGGCCGCCTGGTTCGTCGGGTTCACGCCCGAACTGGCCGCGGCCAGCTTCATCGCCGACCCCGACTACGTCAAGAACGTGGCCGGTGACGGCAACTACAACATGCCGCTGGACGCGGTGACCAACTCGCTGAAGTTCGCGCTGAAGGACAAGCCGGTGCGTGACTTCAACCCGCCGTCGTCGGACATCCTCAACTGAGGCCCTCCGGATCGCCGCCCCACCCGCCCGGGTGGGGCGGCGCGGTGTGTCAGGACAGCACCGAGCGCTGCTCCGGCACCCGCCAGTCGTTCATCCAGGACTGTTCCAGGGCCAGCGCGTGGCACAGCGCCTCGGCGGTCCACTGCTCGTACGGCGCGGGCAGGGTCACCGCGTCGGCGCGCAGCCGGCGGCAGGCGGCGTCGAGCAGCCGCTGATCGTGGCGCCCGGAACCGCCCTCCAGCAGCCGCCGCGCCTTCACCAGCTCCTCCACCAGCGCCCGCTCGACCTGCCCGGCCAGCAGCGGCGGCTTGGCGTCGACCTCGACCCGTCGGCCCAGCAGGGCGGCCACGGCCACCGCCAGGATCAGCAGCACGGCGAGCCGGTACACCACGGCCAGGCCGTCCTGCAGCCCGCCGGACGCCAGCGCCGCCGGGCGCGCCCAGCCGAGCACGTCGGCCAGCCCGAGCAGCGGCACCATGTCCACCAGGTGCCAGGCGTAGTCGGCGACCGCGGCAACCGCGACGTCCAGCGCGGGCAGCACGTCCGGGTTGGGCACCCGGCCGCCCAGCTCCGCGTCCGCGGGCACCGCCGCCGGGGCCTGCGCGCTCAGCCAGCCGGCCCGCCACGCGGCCACGGTGAGCACCGCGGCGAGCGCGGTCACCCCGGTCAGCCGGGGCACGACCATACGCAGCTCACGGCTGTACGCCCAGCGGTGGGCCCAGCGCACCCGGTCGGCGTGCGGGGCCGTCCGCCGCGGGCGCACCAGCCGCAGCAGCCGCCGGTGCATCGGGTCGGCCAGCCACGACGGCAGGTCGACGGGGGCGGGTTCGTGCTCGAAGCGGGCCGGCGGCCGCCGCCAGGACCAGTACTCCCGGGCCACCGCCGCCTGCCGGCTCGCCTGGCTGCGCCGGCGCAGGCCGCGTGCGAACCGGACCAGCAGCGCCGCCAGAGCCGTCGCGGCCATGGCGAACAGCACCGGTCCCGGCACGCCGGGCAGCACCGCGGCCGCCGCGACGACACTCACCAGCAGCAGCGCCCCGGCCGCCCACACCACCAGGCGGAGCAGCGTCGCCGGCCCCACCCACAGCCACATCGCGCCGGGGAACGGCAGCACGCCGTCGCGTTCCCGCCGCGGCAGCCGTTCTGTCCGCACCGCCAGCTCGTTGACCCTGGTGAAGTCCGGCTGCAGACGCGTCGTCCCGCCGACGGTCCTGACGTCCATGGCGCTCCCCAGATCTCGCGCCCACGGCGCGGCAACGGTATTCAAGCCGCACACTAGGGCAAATCCGTGCCATTGACAGTCAACTGTCTTACACCTGGACGGACCGGGTGTGCGACACGGTAGTCCGGACAGGTGGACCCACCACCCCGCGGGTGAACGGCCTACCCGGTCGAGCGACGGCCGTGAGCAGCAGCGATCCCGGGCCGGACGACACGAAGGGCGCCTTCACATCGCCATGCGACGTGAAGGCGCCCATCCTTGCTCTTGACGGGGGCGCCGGTCAGAGGCGGGCGAACCAGGCTCGTACGGCGTCCACGCCGTAGCCGTCGCCGAGGGCGGCCATCAGGGCGATGCGGGCCTTGTCCGCCCGCAGGCCGCGGGCCGGGATCGCGCCGAGGCGCTCGGCCATGCCGATGTCGCGCGGCAGGTCACCAGATCCGGCCGGGTGGTGGCTGCGGGAGGCGATCACCACCGGGACGTCGTCGTCGATCAGGTCGCTGATCGCGGCGAACAGGCTCGCCGGGACGTTGCCCTGCCCCGTGCCCTCCAGCACGACGCCCTGCACGCCACGGTCGGGCAGCCCGGCGAGCAGTTCGGGGTCCATGCCGGGGTGGGTCTTGAACAGCACGACGTCCCACTCGGGTTCACCGCCGCCGTACGGTGGGCGCGGCGGAGGCGCGGCCAGCCGCTCGACCCGGCCGTCGACGATCCGGGCGAGCGGACCGGACGGAGCCGAGCTGAACCCCGGCCCGGACGCGTCCACCAGGGTGGCCCAGCGCGCGGCGTGCAGCTCGCCGGCGGCGCAGACGAGCGCGCCCAGGCCGCGTGCCGCCGGGTCGGCCGCGGCGGCGAGCGCCGCGGCCAGGTTCGCCGGGCCGTCGGTGTCCGCGTCGTCCAGCGCCCGGAACGCGCCGGTCAGCACGATCGCGGCCCGCTCGGCGGCCGGGCCGGCCATCAGGTCCACCAGGTACGCGGTCTCCTCGACGGTGTCGACGCCGTGGGTGAGCACCACGCCGTCGTACTCCCCCGCCGCCTGCCGCACCCGGCGGCCCAGCGCCAGCATCGTCGTCGGCGAGATGTCCCAGCCCGGCTCGGAGGTCACGTCCACGACGGTGACCTCCGCGCCGACCGGTCCCGCCGCGGCCAGCAGCTGCGCGCCCGACGCGACGGACTCCCGACCGGCACGCCGCCGGTACGCGATGGTGTCCTTGGTGGCCAGCAGCAGGACCCGGCTGCCCATGGGCACTCCTTCGATCAGGCGGGCGGGTTGAGCGCCGAGGGCAGCGTGACCCGGCCACCCAGGGCCAGGAACACGCGCAGCACGGCGTATCCGGCCAGGGCGACCAGGCCGAGGCGGGCGATGGTCAGCACCACGTGGCCGAGCGCGTCGATCGTCTCCGGGAAGGTGTCGACCCAGCCCAGGCCGCCCAGGCCGATCAGGAAGGTGATCCCTCCGAACAGGACCGCCACGGCGTACTCGACCAGCGCCACCAGCGCGAAGATCTTCGAACCGGTCAGCTGCGGCGACAGGTGCGTGGCGATCAGGACGGCCAACAGCGGGAACGCCATCACGAACAGGTCCAGGAAACCCGACGACTGCGACCGGGAGATCAGGGTGGAGTTCTCCGACGGGATGATCCAGTGCAGGAACTGGAAGCCCAGGTACAGCGCGACGTAGCCGAGCAGCGCGAGCGTGAACAGCAGCCGCAGCGGCTTGACGCTGGAGTCGGCCGAGGTGGTGACAGGGGTGGTCATGGCGGCATCCTAAACGCGCCGTCCGCACCGGACAAAAGATCCGCTCGCTCGTGCGGGCGGACCCGATGCGGCGCGCCGCTTGACGGCGATCGTACAGGCGTTCGAGAATGCGCAGGTGAAGCACAGGGCACAGGCGATCGTCGCGGTACACCTGATCCTCCGGCGCGGCGACGACGTGCTGCTGGGTCTGCGCCTCAACACGGGTTGGTCCGACGGGTGCTGGCACCTGCCGGCCGGGCACGTCGAGGCGGGCGAGTCCCCGCTGGACGCGCTGGTGCGCGAGTCGGCGGAGGAGCTCGGCCTCGCCCTCGACCCCGCGCACGCCGAGCTGGTGCACCTGTTGCACCTGCCCGGGTCCACACCGCGGCTGAACCTGTTCTTCCAGGTCCGGCAGTGGTCCGGCAGCCCGGTCAACGCCGAGCCGGACAAGTGCGCCGACCTGCACTGGTTCTCGCTGCGCAAGCTGCCGACACCGCTGGTCGGCTACGCCGGGGCGGCGCTGGCCCGGCTGCGGGACGGCACCGCCTACAGCGAGTGGGCCGAGGCCGGGTCCGCTGCCCGGTAGGCCAGGTGCCGCAGCCCGCGCCGCAGCTGCACGCGCGAGCCGAAGCGCAGGTCGCCGGCCCAGTCGGGGGTGCTCTCGCCGCGCTGCCAGGCATAGTTCGCCAGCGCGTACGCGTACAGCGGCAGGGCCATCCCGGGCCGGCGGCGCGCGCACCGCGCCGCCACCCGGGAGCCGAACACGCCCAGCCCGAAGTAGACGCTGACCAGGTCGGCGAGCCGTTCGGCGTCGGGCTGGTCGGGTTTGATCCGCCCGTCGCCGACGAGCAGCACGTGGCCCAGCTCGTGCGCGATCGTGGCGACCAGCGGCACCGGGTCGGCGGCGTGGCCGAACGCGACCGCGATCACGGGGTGACCGTCGCGCAGCCGCAGGTGCCCGTCCGGCACCTCGCGCGAGTGCAGCTCCAGCTCCACCCGTACCGGGTCGACGCCCATCCGCAGGCAGATCGCGTCGAGCAGGGTGCGTGCCTCCTGCACGCCGCCGGAGTATCCGGCGGGCACCAGGTCCGCCGGGCGCACCGGCGGCAGTTCCAGCGGCCCGCGGCCGAACTCGCCCACGAGCCACGTCAGGGACGACGCCACCCAGGCGTCCTCCTCGGGACTGACGGGACACCGGGGACCGAACCAACGCATGATCCGCATTGTGCGACGTACACGCCACCGTGAGCTAGTGCCTTCACGGCAGTCGTCCGCGTCTGACGCTTGCCTTTCAGGGTTCGGGCTGGTCAGGGCACCGCTGCGGCGGTCGGCAATCCGACCGTACAGTTTGCGCGGCCGCGCCGCCCGGGCCCGCGAACCGTTGGGAAGGGCACCTTCTACATCGAAAACCGATGTGAAGGTGCCCTTCCTTCGCTCGAACTACGGGTGGAGCCAGGTGGTGTCGGCGCCGATCTTGCCGGGGGCGGGGTTGTTGGGCAGCGCGAGCACGTACACCCGCAGGTTGCCCTTGCCGGAGGCGGTGGCGGACAGGGTGCCGTTGCTGACGGTGATCGACGTGCCGGTGACGGCGTCGGTGTAGACGCCGTTGGGGATGCCGGTGAAGGTGGCGCTGCCGGAGACGGTGACCAGCGCGAAGCTGTCCACCGATCCCCTGGTGTAGCGGCGTTTGTAGGCCATCTGGCCGGTCACGCCCTCGGTCGAGTACTGGCCCATCTGCAGCGCGGGCACAGCCCGGCGGATCTGGTTGAGCCGCTGCAGGTGCTTGACCAGCGGCTTGTTCAGGGTCGTCGCGACGGCCCCGGAGGCGCTGGAGACCACGCCGAAGTCGGGGGCGGTGACGCTGCCCTCGACGTTGGCGCCGTAGTAGGCCCGGCCGGTGCCGGCCAGCGGGCAGGTGGGCCCGCAGTCGATCTGCTTGCCGGCCTGGAATTCGATCTCCGAGCCGTAGTACAGCGTGGGCACGCCACGGAACGTCCACATCAGCGACATGTTCTCAGCCCAGGCGTCGGTTCCCCCGGCGTAGCGGGTGCTGGACTTGTTCGGGCCGTAGTCGTGCGAGTCGACGTACACCACGTTGTAGGTGGCGTCGTTGACGCTGTCGTCGCTGTCCTTGCCGTTGTTGAAGGCGTTGGGCGCGTCCCCGAAGTTCATGTGCATGCGCATGTCGATGATGTTCATGCCGGAGAACTGCGTGCGGTCGGGCGCGTGGTAGACGTTGCCCTGCAGGAACGCGTTGGTGCTGGTGGGTTGGTTGCCGGGGCCGAGGTTGTTCTCGTAGTTGAACTGCTCGATCGCCGCGGTCACGTCGTTCGCGCTGTAGGTGGCCCGCTCCTTCCAGGTGAAGAACTGGGCGGAGTGGTTGACCGAGCCGCGGTTCCACTTGTCGTTGACGAACGCGGCGACCTCGCCGAAGACGTAGAAGTCCTTGGCCTTGGCGGCACCGTACTTGCTGATCAGCTTCTGCTCCAGGGCGGGCAGGAAGCGGCGGTTCCAGGTGACGCGCGGGATGTGCACCGCGGTGTCGATGCGGAACCCGTCGACGCCCATGTCGATGAACCGGTTGTACGCGTCGATCAGGTACTGCTGCACCGCCGGGTTCTCGGTGTTGAAGTCGGCCAGGTCCTCGTGCAGCCAGCAGCTGCGCGCGTCCTCGCCCTCCCAGTTGCCGATCCAGCACTGGTGGAACAGGTTGCTCGGGAACATGCCGGAGGTGGGGCTGGGCCACTGGCAGTTGTACACCTTGTAGCCCTCGGCGCTGTAGAAGCCGCTGAACACACCCCAGTTGCGGCAGGTGTTGCCCGCCGGTTCGGGCGTCGACCACAGGTCGCCGGTGTAGTGGCTCTTGCCCGAGCCCGGCTCGACGGACAGGCCGTCGTAGGTGAACGACGGGTTGGGCACGTCGTAGTACCAGCTCCACTGGCTGTCGCGCACGCCGTACACGGTCGGCGTGAACAGGCCCTTGGCGCCCCAGCGGGAGCTGTGGTTGTACACCACGTCCTGGTAGATCTTCAGGCCCTTGGCGTGGGCGGTGTCGATGAGCGCCTGGTAGCTCGCGCCGGGCGACTCCAGGCGGGCGTCGATGCGGAAGAAGTCGTACCCGTGGTAGCCGTGGTAGTCGTAGTCGGAGCGGTTGAGCACCACCGGCGTGATCCAGACGGCGGAGAAGCCCAGGCCCTTGATGTAATCCAGCTTCTGGATCAGGCCGGAGAAGTCGCCGCGGAACATCGGGTCGTTGTTGGCGGCGTTGCCGGACTTGGTGTGCTGGCTGCCGCCGCGGTTGTTGGCGGCGTCGCCGTCGTAGAACCGGGCGGTCATCACGAAGTAGATGGCGTCCTTGCGCGGGTCGCCGCCGAGCATGGTGCCGGTCGTGGTCGGCGGCGGCGTGCTCGGCGAGGTGGACGGCGTCGGCGACGGCGAGGCCGGGGGCGAGCTCGACGCCGACGGCGAGGGTGAGGCGGTGGCGCACGGGTCGCCGGCGCCCTTGACCCCGCCGGACACGGTCACGTTGCCGGTGCCCAGGCTGTAGTTGGCCCCGCCGTTGTTGTCCCAGGTGCCGGAGCCGTTGTTGAACACCACCTGCAACCCGGTCGCCGTACCCAGGCTGATGGTCTTCTTGCGCCACCCGGTGCAGGCGGCGTCCATCGCCACACCGGGCGCTGTCGTCCAGGACCCGCCGGTCGGCGCGTAGTGGATGTTCACCGTGGTCCAGGCCGCGTTCGGCTGGTAGAACACGGTCGCGGTGTTGCCCGCGCCCGGTGACGGCGTCGGCGACGGTGAGGCGGTGGCGCACGGGTCGCCGGCGCCCTTGACCCCGCCGGATACGGTCACGTTGCCGGTGCCCAGGCTGTAGTTGGCCCCGCCGTTGTTGTCCCAGGTGCCGGAGCCGTTGTTGAACACCACCTGCAACCCGGTCGCCGTACCCAGGTCGATGGTCTTCTTGCGCCACCCGGTGCAGGCGGCGTCCATGGCCACGCCCGGCACCGTGGTCCACGAGCCGCCGGTGGGCGCGTAGTGGATGTTGACGGTGGTCCAGGCGGTGTTCGGGCGGTAGAACACGGTGACGGTGTTGGCGGCCGACGCGGGCTGCGTCAGCAGCGGTACCAGGCTCGCGACGAGACCGGTCAGGGCGAGCGCCATTGCTCCCCACCGGGCGCGAGCACGACGTTGTGCGCTCACGACAGCTCCTCACACGGGGCCGTGCGGCATCGACGGAGGCCGGTTCATCCTGTGTGGATGCGGACACCGTTCTTGCGCAAGGCGATTGAAAGTTTCTGAAAGCTAGCAACAGATTTCAGGCGTGTAAAGAGCCGTACACATCTATGGCATGCGCCTGACCCGCCGCCCCTGCTCCAGCGGCAGCCTGAAATTCCTTTCAACACCCGGCGGGCACGCGACACCGTGCGGCCGCTTGACGGCCGCTCCCGGTGAACGGGTCAGGCCAGCAGTCGCGCTCCGAGCGGGCTTTCGGTGACCGCACCGGCGGCGTCGGCCTCGACGCGGTACGCGTCCGCGCCCTCGGCGCTGGTGACCGCTTCGACCAGCTCGGTGCCGACGTAGTGCAGACCGGTGCCGTCGTCGGTGGCGTAGCCGGCGGGCAGCAGGCCGCTGCCGACGTACCCGTGGAACCGTTCGCGGCGGGGCTGGTCGGGAAAGTCGTGGTGCACGCCGTTGCTGTACGGCAGGAAGGCCAGCGCGTCGGTGACCGGGTCCAGGTCGTCGGAGAACGAGTCGGTGCTGCCGCCCACGTGCCAGCAGATGCTGCCCGCGCTGCCGCCGCCGAGCACCACGCCCGCCTCCCACGCCTCGCGCATGACCGCGTCGAGCCGGTGCGCCCGCCACACCGCCAGCAGGTTGACCACGCTGCCGCCGCCGACCCAGATCAGGTCCTGCGCCAGCAGGTGCGCCCGCACGTCGGCATGGTTGGGCTGCGGAAACAGCCGCAGGTGGGTGACCGTGTGGTCGGTGTCGTCGAATGCCTGGCCGAAGGCGGCGATCGCGGCGGGGTCGTCGCCCACGGCGGTCGGCACGTAGCAGATCCGGGCCCGGCGCACCCCGGTCAGCGATACCACGTGCTCCATCAGCAGGCTGCGCTTGCGCGGCGCGACACCCGGCGGCGGGCGCAGCAGTCCGGATGCGGCGAAGATCTGCGGTGGGCGGCCCATCAGGTGATCATGCCACAACGCCTCGGCGCAGGTCGTGATGTCGATGTTCTGTCCGGAATAGAACACGGATCGTATCAGGGACAGTCCGAACGCGACTTTGTTTCTAGGATCGACGCCACATGCCGTTCCGATAGTAAGGGGAAGCTATGCGGAGAATGCGCAAGTTCGCGGTCGGGCTGTGCCTGGTCGCCGCCACCGTTGCAGTCCCGGTCTCGCCGGCCGCCGCCGTCGACCCGGGTGTCCCGGGCAAGGTCGCCTTCATCCGGGGCGGGAACCTGTTCGTGGCCGAGGCCGGCGGCACCGTCTGGCAGGTGACCACCGGCGGCGGCTACGAGTGGCCGCGCTGGCGTCCGAACACCGACGACCTCGCCGTCATCAAGAACGGCAACCTGTTCCTGGGGCACTACACGGCGTCCAGCCACAGCTTCGCCACCACGCTGCAGATCACCTCCAGCGGCAGCATCGGAGCCGGCGCCTGGTCGCCCGACGGGAACCGGCTGGCGTACGCGTACGGCACGCTGCCCTACTCCCCGACGATCTACATCGCCGAGCTCGGCTCGTCCCCGGCCCTGGCCAAGGGCGCGGCCACGGTGACGACGACGAAGGTGGACTCCCGGCTCAGCCCGGCCGCGCAGGCCGAGGCCGACCGCCTGCCGAAGAAGGCCCAGCGTCCCGCCGTGGCCGCCGCCGCTGCGCCCGCCTGGCACCCGACCAAGAACTCGCTGGCCGTGGCCTGGTCGCCCGACGGCAGGTACATCGCCTACCCGAACGGCGAGTGCTTCGCGGTGTACGACGAGTGCCTGTCCCTGCTGGACACCACCGACTGGACCGAGATCTGGTTCACCGGTTTCGGCGGGGGCGGCTCGCTGCTCAGCGGCTTCGCCACCGTGCCGGCGTTCACCGCCGACTCGTCGCGGGTCATGTGGAACGAGCAGACGATCCCGCGCATGGAGCCCAACCCGCAGCTCGGCTGGGTGCACATCAACTCCGCGCCGATCAGCGCCCCCAACAACCAGACCCGCGTCGGCGTCGACACCGAGTACAACGCCGTCCCGTCCCCCGCGAACAACGCCGACGTCCTGGTCACCGGCGGCCGCAACGGCGTCGCCTGGATCGCCCGCCGCAACGGCCCCACCCGCACCTGGCTCTACCAGGGCTACCACCAGGACTGGCAAGCCCTATAAGAAGGAAGGGCACCTTCTTATCGCTATGCGTAGAGGAAGGGCACCTTCTTAACGCCCACCGGCCGTCGTGCTGCCACGACGGCCGGTGGCGTGCGTGGCCTAGCGTGCACGGCAGACATCCGAGGAGGGCAGTCATGACCGACGCGCAGCAGCCGCAGAACCCGCCGCCACCGCAGCAGCCGCCGTACCCGTACGGCCACTACCCGCCGCAGCCGCCGTACAACACCTACGCGATCCTGTCGCTGGCGCTGGGCATCTTCGTCCTGCCCCCGCTGGGCATCTACTTCGGCATCAAGGCCAAGGAGCAGATCGCGGCCTCCGGCGAGCGCGGCATCGAGCTGGCCAACGCCGGGGTCATCGTCGGCTGGGTCCTGACCGGCCTGTTCGTCGCCTTCTTCCTGGTGTGGTGCGTCATGGCCGTCTCCATGTTCGGCGCGTTCGGCATGTTCAGCGTCGCCGCGGTCGGCGCCTCGTCCTGAGGACCGGCATCGGGCGGGCCTGAGCGGAGCGCCGGAGGTCTGCCGCGACGGGGCGGCGCGGCCGGCGGCCGAACGGCTCAGCGCCTCGGTCAGGCCGGGGGCACCCGGTCCAGGATCGCGGCCAGGTCGAGGCCGGCCGGCAGGGTGCCGAAGGCCAGACCCCGGTCGCCGGCCAGCCGGGAGGCGCAGAACGCGTCCGCGACGGCGGCCGGGGCGTGCCGGACCAGCAGCGAACCCTGCAGCACCAGCGCCATCCGCTCGACGATGCGCCGGGCCCGCAGCTCGGCGTCGGCCGGGTCGGCCAGTTCCTTGCGCAGCTCCTGCCAGGCCTGGTCGAGCCGGGCGTCGCCGCCCAGGCCGGCCACGACCTCCCGCTCGTACGCGGCGAGGCTCTGCGGTTCGCGGGTCAGCGCGCGTTGCACGTCGAGGGCGTTGACGTTGCCGGAGCCCTCCCAGATGCCGTTGAGCGGCGCCTCGCGATACAGCCGCGGCAGGCCGGAGTCCTCGGTGTAGCCGTTGCCGCCAAGGCATTCCAGCGCCTCGGCGACCATCGCCGGCTGCCGCTTGCACACCCAGTACTTGGCCAGCGCGGTGCCCAGCCGCGCGAACTCCTGCTCGCCGCGATCGTCGCGGGCCGCCCGGTCGACGGCGCCCGCGACCCGCATGACCAGTGTCGTCGCGGCCTCGGACTCGATCGCCAGGTCGGCGAGGACGTTGCGCATCAGCGGCTTGTCCAGCAGCGGGCCGCCGAACGCGTGCCGGTGCCGGGCGTGGTGCACGGCCTGCGTCAGCGCGGCCCGCATGCCGGCGGCCGAGCCGAGGCTGGAATCGAGCCGGGTCAGCGACACCATCTCGATGATGACGGCCACGCCCCGGCCCTGCTCGCCGACGAGCCAGGCGACGGTGTCGTCGAACTCGGGTTCGCTGCTGGCGTTGCTGCGGTTGCCGAGCTTGTCCTTGAGCCGCTGGATGCGGAACGTGTTGCGGGTCCCGTCGGGCAGCACCCGGGGCACCAGGAAGCAGGACAGCCCACCGGGCGCCTGGGCCAGCACGAGGAACAGGTCGTTCATGGGCGCGCTGGTGAACCACTTGTGCCCGCGCAGCAGCCAGGCTCCGTCCCCGGCCGGAGTGGCCGTGGTGGTGTTGGTCCGTACGTCCGAGCCGCCCTGCTTCTCGGTCATGCCCATGCCCGCGAGCAGGCCCCCCTTGGTCTGCGGGGCGCGCAGGCCGGGGTCGTACACCCGGCCGGTGAGCAGCGGCTCGAAGCGCGCGGCCAGGTCGGGCTGGGCGCGCAGCGCGGGCACCGCGGCGTACGTCATCGAGATCGGGCACGTGTGGCCCTGCTCGACGGTGCTCCACACCAGCAGCCCCGCGGCGCGGGCCACGTGCGCGCCGGGCCGCGGGTCGGCCCACGGGGCACCGGCGAGCCCTTCGGTGACGGCGACCCGCATCAGCTCGTGCCAGGACGGGTGGAAGTCGACCTCGTCGACGCGGTTGCCGTAGCGGTCGTGGGTGCGCAGCACCGGGGTGTGCCGGTTCGCCTGGTCCCCCCAGGCCTGGGCCTGCTCGGTGCCCGCGAGCCGGCCGAGCCGGTGCAGGTCGTCGAGGTGCCAGGCCGCGCCCTCGCGGGCCACCGCCTCCAGCAGCGCCGGGTCGGCGGCGACGTCGTGCCCGGCCAGCGGCGGCGCCTGGTTGAAGACCTCGTGGGTGGCGGCCATCCCCACATCCTGCCCTACCGGCTGAACGAGCGTTAGCCCTCCGGGAGCGTCGCCGTCGCGGCAGGCCCGCCCTGCTCGGGTGTCGTCACGGCCTCGCCGCCCGCCGCGGCCGTCGTCGCATCCGGTCCGCGGACCAGCCGTATCCACCCGGCCAGGTTGCCCAGCGCCACCAGCACCAGCGCCAGCAGCGCGAACCCGAACCCGCCCTGGTCCTGCACGAAGTCGCCGACCTCCTTGCCCGCCGGCAGCGGTCCGGTGAGCTGCTCGCGCAGCCGCTCCTCCACCAGCACCCGTACGGTGGCCTGGTTGACCAGCAGGAACAGTGCCGCGATCGCGGCGAGCGCGGCCACCACGCCGCGGCGGGTGCGGGCCCGGCCGACCCCGATCGCGACGAGCACGCCGACGACGAGCACCACCAGCACCGCGCCCGCCAGCGGCTGCGGGGCGAGCACGTCGCTGCGCCGCTGCTCGGGCGGCAGCAGCTTGTCCGCGGTGACGTCGGGGGTGCCGCCGACGGCCAGGTCCCAGCCGGTGTAGGTGGTCGTGCCGCCCGGCGCGGCGCGGCCGTAGCCGCCGGGCGCCTCGCAGGACACGGTCAGGAACGGGGCCAGGAACAGCAGGCCCGCCAGCACCAGCCCGGCCGGGCTGAGCAGCCGGGAGAACCGGCGCACCGATCGACGCTCGTCGTCTGCCATTCGCGACAGCGTAGGCGGCTGACGCCCTCCCGTCACCCCCACCCGCGCTCCCCCCGCCGCCGGGTTCACCGGGCGGGCGCGAGCCGCGTGCGGTTTCGGGGAAACTGCACGAATGCCCGGGGCCAGTGCGCCACTTTCCCCGAAACTGCACGCGGCTCCCCGAAACTGCACGCGGCAGCGGCCGCCGGGGCGGCGACCGGGCCGCGGGCGCGGGCATAATCGGCGGGTGTTCGAGGAGCTTTGGGTGACGGCCGCGCATGTGCGGGCGCTCGACGAGCGGGTGCGGGGGCTGGTGACGGGGCTGTTCGTGACCGGTTCGGTGCCGCTGGGCGACTACTGGCCGGGCCGCAGCGACATCGACTTCGTCGCGGTCATGGACCGTGCCCCGACCACCGGGGAACTGGGCAGGCTGGCGAAGGCGCACCTGTCGCTGCCGGAGGACGGCCCGGTCTACGACGGCATCTACCTGACCCGCGCACAGCTCGCCGCGCCCCCGGCCGACGGCGACACCGCACCGCAGATCCTGGCCGGAGACTTCCAGCCCGCGAAGGCCGGCGGGCAGCTCAACCCGGTGACCTGGCTGGAGCTGGCCCGCCACGGCCTGCCCATCCTGGGCGAGCGGCCCGAGGTCGCGCTCGACGAGGGTGTGCTGCGCCGGTGGCTGCTGGACAACCTGTCCGGGTACTGGGCGGACTTCGCCAAGCGGGCGACCCCGCAGTTCGCGGCGTTGCCGCCGGACATGGCGATCCCGCCGGACCCGGTGCTGTGGGCGGTGACCGGGCCGGGGCGGCTGCACTTCACGCTGGCGACGGGTGAGGTGACCACGAAGACGGGCGGCGCGCGGCACACCGCCGAGGTGCTGCCGCAGTGGGCCGAGCTGTGTGCGCGGGTGGAGCGCTCGCGCGCCGGCGACGACGTGTCGTTCACCGCCGCCGACGGCCTGGCCTCCATGCGACTCGTCACCGACGTCGTCACCGACGCCCGCGCCCGCTGGACCGCCTGACCACCGCCGTCCCGCCCGCCCCGAGCTAGCGAGCGGACCACCTGGGCGCGGACTTCCCGCAGCTCAGAGTGTTCGGTGACCGTGTCGCCGGCGAAGACTTCGCGTTGGTACGTGATGTGCTGCTCCACCGCGACCATGCCGCGCGCGGACGACCCGAGGTGGTCCGGCGTACTGCCCACCGTGCTGAACAGGCGCCACGTCGCCCCGTCGACCTTGCCTGCGTGCCGCATGACGATCATGCGCGGTCCAGCGCCCCTGAACGCTCACTAGGGCAGGCGCGGAACACAGGTCACGGTACGGTCAACCGCTACGTGCATCTATTCGCATTAATCATTTCGATGGCTAGTCTGCGCCTGCCGGTAACCCCCGGCACACCCCGTGATCCCCTGAGGAGTCAGGCCTTGCGACCCTACGCAGCAACACGCGCCCTGCTCGCCCTAGCCCTGGCGGGCACCGCGCTGGCCGCTCCGGCGGCCGCCACCGCCGCCCCGGCGCCCGTCGCCGCGCGGGCAGCGTCCCTGGCCCTGGCCGCGCCGGACATCTCGCTGACGAACGTGAAGGCGCACCTGCAGCAGTTCCAGACCATTGCCACCAGCAACGGCGGCAACCGGCGCTCCAACACCGCGGGCTACACGGCGTCGGTGAACTACGTCTACAACAAGCTGGTCGCGGCGGGCTTCTCCGTGGTCAAGCAGAACTGCACCTCCGGCTGCACCAGCGGCGCGGGCCCGAACGTGATCGCGGACTGGCCTGGCGGCGACGCCAACACGGTCTACATGTTCGGCGCGCACCTCGACGGCGTCGCCGCCGGTCCCGGTATCAACGACAACGCGTCGGGCTCGTCGACGCTGCTGGAGATCGCGCTCACCCTCGCCGCGACCAACCCGTCGATGCTCAACCACGTGCGGTTCGGCTGGTGGACCGACGAGGAGCAGGGCCTCAACGGCTCGGAGTTCTACGCCAACAGCCTGCCCGCCGCCGAGCGCACCAAGATCAAGGGCTACTTCAACTTCGACATGGTCGGCTCCACCAACGGCGGCTACTTCATCAACCGGATCACCTCCGGCGTCGGGCAGGTCCTGAAGGCGTACTACGACACGAACTTCCCGGGCCTGAACCCGGAGGAGAACGTCGAGGGCGCGGGCCGCTCCGACGACGCGTCGTTCAACGCGGTCGGCATCCAGACCTCGGGCGTGGCCGCCGGCGCGAGCGCGAACAAGACCTCGGCGCAGGTCGCCAAGTGGGGCGGCACCACCGGGGACTACGACCCCTGCTACCACTCGTCCTGCGACACGTACCCGGCCAACATCAACGACACGGTGCTGAACCGGGCCGGCGACGCCGCCGCGTACGCGCTGTGGACGCTGGCCACCGGCACCCCGGCGACCACGGTGTGGACGGACACCTTCGAGACGGCGACCGGCTGGACGACCAACCCGAGCGCGACCGACACCGCCACGACCGGCGCGTGGGAGCGCGGCGACCCGGGCGACACCAACTCCAGCGGTGCCAAGCAGCTCGGCACCACCGTCTCCGGGTCCAACGACCTGGTCACCGGGCGGCTGGCGGGCACGGCCGCGGGCGACTACGACCTCGACGGCGGCGTGACCAGCGTGCGCTCGCCGGCGGTGACCCTGCCGGCCAGCGGAACGATCAACCTGAGCCTGAACTGGTACCTGGCGCACGGCACGAACTCGTCCAGCGCCGACTACTTCCGCGTGTCCATCGTGCACAACACCGGCACTGCCGTGCTGTTCACCCAGGCGGGCGCGGCCAGTAACCGCAACGGCTCGTGGGCGCTGGGCACCTGGAACATCTCGGCGTACGCGGGCCAGTCGGTGCGGATCCTGATCACCGCCGCCGACGCCTCCACGGCGAGCCTCGTCGAGGCCGGCGTGGACGACGTCAAGATCACGGTTTCCTGACGCCTGTCGATCGTCTGAGCCCCACCCGCGCTGCTCGGCCGCGCGGGTGGGGCTCTGATCACGTCAGGGGCCGAGCGTCACCCACACGGAGTATGAGTATCGACACACTGCGTCGCGGCATCCCGAAGGCGGTCCGTTCACCATTTGGCCCTAGACTCCACCGTCGGCAATCAAACGGGCCGCATTCACCATTTTCACTGGAGGATTAGCGAGACGATGGCGATGACCAACGGCAAGACCCTGGTCACCATGATCGCGGCAGGAAACCGCGAGATCCAGGACTTCCTCGACTCAGACCAGCGCGAGACTCCCTACCTGGTCATTGATCCCAAGGTCGCGGCGTTGCAGTACCGCCGCCTGACCGACGCCTTCCGCGAGACCCAGGTCTTCTACGCGGTCAAGGCGAACCCCCAGCCGATACTGATCAGGCTTCTGGCCCGGCTGGGATCTTCCTTCGACGTGGCGAGCCCCGCCGAGATCGACCTCTGCCTCTCCGAAGGCGCCGATCCGAGCAGGCTGTCGTACGGCAACACGATCAAGAAGGCCGCGGACATCCGCTACGCCTACGATCGCGGCGTACGCATGTTCGTCTTCGACAGCGAGGCCGAGCTGCACAAGCTGGCCGAGCACGCCCCCGGTTCCGCCGTCTTCTGCCGCCTGCTGGCCGGAAGCGCCGGCGCCCAGTGGCCGCTGAGCCGCAAGTTCGGGTGCTCCCCGGACATGGCGGTGGAGCTGCTGGACTCCGCCCGCACCCTCGGGCTGAAACCGATCGGGGTGTCGTTCCACGTCGGGTCGCAGCAGCTGGACCCGTCCCGGTGGGATCCGAGCATCGCCCAGGCCGCGCGGGTGTTCCGCGAGCTGGGCGAGCGCGGCGTCCAGCTGACGCTGCTCAACTGCGGTGGCGGCTTCGCCACTGGCTACCAGGAGCCGGTCGCGCCGATCCAGGCGTACGCCGATGCGATCAACACCGCGGTCGAGCGACATTTCGGCCCGTGGCGGCCGTCGCTGGCGATCGAGCCGGGCCGCTTCATCGCGGCCGACTCGGGAGTGCTGCGGGCACAGGTCGTGCTGGTGTCCCAGAAGTCCTACGACGATGACCACCGATGGGTCTACCTGGACATCGGGCGCTTCGGCGGGCTGGCCGAGACCGAGGGCGAGGCGATCCAGTACCGCCTGGTCACCGCGCGCGACGGGGAGCCGACCGGTCCGGTCGTGCTGGCCGGGCCGACCTGCGACAGCGTGGACATCCTCTACGAGAAGGCGCCCTACCGGCTGCCCCTGGACCTGAGACCGGGCGACTACGTCGACATCCTCGGCACCGGCGCCTATACGACCACGTATTCTTCCGTTGGATTCAACGGTTTTGCACCTTTAGCAACGTTTTGTATCGGAGACAACGCGTGACCACGATCCCCAAGCTGGCCTTCGCCGGCCGCATCCTCCTGCTCGGCAGCGGCTCGGTGTCGCAGTGCCTGCAGCCCCTGCTGCTGCGCCACGTCGACATGGACTTCACGCGTCTGACCGTGATGGACTTCGAGGACCTCGCCCACACCGCCGCGGAGATCACCGCCGCCGGCGCGACCTACGTGCGTGAGCGCATCACCCCGGAGAACATCGAGACCAAGCTCGCCGAGTACGTCGGCGAGGGCGATGTGCTGATCAACCTGGCGTGGAACATCGACACCGGCGTGATCATCGACTGGTGCCAGCGCCACGGCACCCTCTACGTCGACACCTCGGTCGAGGAGTGGGACCCCTACGCCGACCAGCTCAACGCGACCCCGCAGTCGCGCACGCTGTACGCCCGGCACATGAAGCTGCGCGAGCGGGCCAAGGGCTGGAAGAAAGACGGCCCCACCGCGATCGTCGAGCACGGCGCGAACCCCGGCCTGGTCAGCCACTGGGCCAAGATCGCTCTGATGGACATCGCCACCGCGATGCTCAAGGAGCCCGAGCGCCTGCCCAAGCCGCTCGACCCGGCCCGCAAGGCCAAGCTCGAAGAGGCCCTGGCCAACCGCGACTTCGCGGCCCTGGGCATGCTCACCGGCACCAAGGTCATCCACATCTCCGAGCGCGACACCCAGGTCAGCGACAAGCCCAAGCAGGTCGGCGAGTTCGTCAACACCTGGTCCGTGGAGGGCTTCTACGAGGAGGGCATCGCGCCCGCCGAGATGGGCTGGGGCACCCACGAGCCCACGCTGCCCGACAACGCGTACACCCACGAGTCGGGTCCGCAGAACCAGATCTGCCTCGCCCAGACCGGCATCACCACCAAGGTCCGCTCCTGGGTGCCGCTCGGCGGCCCCATCATCGGCATGGTCGTGCGCCACGGCGAGGCGTTCACCATCAGCGACCACCTGACCGTGTGGGAGGACGGCAAGGCGGTCTACCGCCCCACCGTGCACTACGCGTACCAGCCGTCCGACGCCGCGCTGAACAGCCTGCACGAGTGCCAGATGACCGGGTACACGCTGCAGACCGACCAGCGCATCATGAACGACGAGATCGTCAGCGGCATCGACGAGCTCGGCGTGCTCCTGCTCGGCCACGAGCTCAACGGCTGGTGGGTCGGCTCGCAGCTCGGCATCGACGAGTCCCGGGCCCTGGTCCCGCACCAGAATGCCACCACGCTGCAGGTCGCGGCGTCGGTCCTGGGCGCCGTCCACTGGATGGTCAACAACCCGAACCGGGGCCTGTGCGTCCCCGACGACCTCGACCCCGAGGCCGTCCTCGACGTCGCCAACCCGTACCTGGGCCCGGTCCCGTCGGTCCACACCGACTGGACCCCGCGCAGCTCCTACTACGAGCCGTTCGCCAACTTCCGCCCGAAGACCGGCGACGACTCCGAGCCCTGGGCCTTCGCCAACTTCCTGGTCTAGGAAACGAAGGCATCGTCGGCTCGCGTCAGCGAGACGAGCGACAGCTCTGCACATCGCCATGCGTTGTAGAGGGGCGCCTTCTTGACACCGCGGCCCCGGTCACCACCAGGTGATCGGGGCCGTCGGCTGTCCGGGCGCGGCGGCGCACGGTGCGCGACGCACCACCCCGCGGATGCGGCGAGTGGCGGGTCACGCCGCGGGCGTGCCGGTCAGGCGGGCACCTTGGCGAGCTGAGCCTCGGCCGCCGTCTTCACCTGTGTCAGCAGGAACTCGGCCATCTCCTGATCCGCCCCCAGCGCGGACAGCATGGTCACCACCCGGCCGCGGCCCAGGTACGCGTGGCACTCCACGACCCCGGCGACGGCGAAGCAGGCCGCCGCGCCGCGGTACAGGCCCGACTGCACGGCGACGGTGTTACGCGCCGTCTTGCGGTAGGTGTCGCCGTCCGAGTAGCTCTTGCAGCCCTTCAACAGGCTCGCCACCTTGGCCACGACGTCCTTTCCGTGCTGCCTGGGCAGCACGAACGCCTCCTGGACCACCACCCAGCCGTTCGCTGTCCAGGCTCGCGCGTGACCCTTGACCTGCTTGGCGTCCCCGGTGGACGAGGCAGAACGCTTACCGCACGCGGTGACGACCCCGGCCGGGTACCCCGGCGAGTGGTCGCCGTCGTAGGTGCGGTCGACCTCCGCCGTGCCGCCGCTCAGCATCGACGCCAGCAGGTCGTCGCCGATCAGCACCGTGTCCAGCAGCTTCGCGGCAGTGAGCACGGGGGCGGGCGACGGGGAGGCCGGTGCGGGCGGCGCGGCGGAGGCCGCCGGCGGTGACGGCGCGCCCGACGGTGTGGCCGGGTCGGCCGGGCCGCAGCCGCCCGCGAGCAACACGGCGACGACGGCGAGCGGTGCGAGGCGTCTCAAGGTCTGGCTCCTGCGCTCAGATGAGGGAACGCCGCACGATACCGCTGCCCGCGACCGCCACGCCGTCCCCCGGGCCGCCTCAGCCGCCACGCGCCGGCAGGCGGCGACATCGCTGGTCACGGCCCCCGACGCGTTAAGAAGGTGCCCTTCCACCACGTATGGCGAGGTGAAGGTGCCCTTCCTTACCTCTGGGCGGGGTGGTGGGGGGCGCGCTGGTCGCGGCGGTTGGGTGCCGGGTCGGTGGGCGGGCGGGTGCCGGCGGCGGGGGCCGAGCGGGCGCGGCGGGAAAGGCGGGCGAGACGGCGGCGCACACCGCGGCCGGGCGCGGCTACGACCTCGGCCGGGGCGTCGGCCAGGTCGGCGGGGTGGCCGGGCGCGGCCACGGCCTCGGCAGGGGCGTCGGCCGGGGCGGTGGCCGCGACCGTGGCGGGCTCGGGTGTCTGGAGCGCGGGGTGCGGGCGGGTGGCGCGGCGGCGGAGTTGCAGGACGGCGACCGAGGACACGACGGCCAGGCCGCCGAGAGCCTGCATGGGACTGAGGCGCTCGCCGTAGACCAGGGCGGTGGTGGCCACCGTCACGGCGGGCTCGGCGCAGGACAGGATCGCGGCGGCGGAGGCGCCGACGTCGCGTACGCCGACGAACATGCCGGCGATGGGGACGACGGTGGAGACCACGGCGAGTAGGGCGATCCACACCCAGCCCGACGCCTGGTGGGGCGCGTGCAGGGTGCCCGTGGCCAGGCCCGCGGCGGCCAGGCTGGCCGCGGCGGAGGTGCAGACCACCGCGGTCACCGCGAAGATGTCCAGTCCGGCGGGCAGGCCCGCGGAGACGGTCAGGTAGAGGGCGTACGCGACCGCGGCGCCCAGCGCCAGCAGCACTCCCCCGGTGGCGGCCGCACCGCCGACGCCGCCCGCCCCGAGCATCAGCAGCATGCCCACGGCCGAGCAGCCCAGCGCGGCCAGCCGGCGGCGGTCCGGCCGCTCCCGGCGCAGCGCGATCGCGAGCACGGTGACCAGCGCCGGGTAGGCGTACAGCAGCAGCGCGGTCAGCGAGGCGTCGATCTGGGCCAGTGCCCCGAAGTAGAACCCGGCCTGCAGCGCGTAGCCGAGCGCGCCCAGCCCGACGCAGACGGCCAGGGCCCGCCCGCGGGGCAGCGGCGCGCGCCGCCAGGCCACCACGGCCCACAGCAGCACGGCGGCGAGCACGAACCGGCCGGACAGCATGGTCGGCACGTTGAACCCGGCCGCGTACGCCTGCTTGGCGAACACCGCCGACATGCCGAACCCCGTCGCGGAGACGAGCACCAGCACGGTGCCGCGCCGGGCGGAGCGGGCGATCGGCGTGCTCACGGCGGAGGGCGCGGAGAAGGTGGCGGTCACGGAACAGAACGTTAGGCCGCCGCAAGCCATCGAGGTAGCCTTGGTTTCCAGCGCTGTCCACAGGAATCTCCTATAGATCGGTCGAAGGCCACCACGTGCTCTCGCTGCACCAGCTCCGCTGCTTCCTCGCCACCCTGGAACACGGCTCCTTCACCGCCGCCGCCGGCGCGCTCGGCTACGCCCAACCGTCGATCTCCGAGCAGGTCCGGCTGCTGGAGCAGCAGCTCGACACGACCCTGTTCCGGCGGGTCGGCCGCGGCCTGGTGCCCACCGAGGCGGCCCGCGCCCTGCAGCCGCACGCCTCCGCCGCGCTGGCCGCCGTCGCCGAGGCCGGCCGGGCCGTCGCCTCGGTGCGCGAGCTGCTCACCGGCACGGTGCGCTTCGGGGTGTTCCGCACCGCCCGCTTCTACCTCGCCGCCGACCTCGTCGCCGACGTGCTGCAGCGCCACCCCGGCGTGCGGGTCGAGCTGGTCGGGCAGAACTCCGCCGAGGTCCTGGAGCACCTGCGCAAGGGCCGCCTCGAAGCGGCGGTGATCGCACTGCCGGTCGAGGACGAGAACATGGTCGTCACCCCGGTGCTGCGCGACGAACTGGTGTACGTCAGCGCCGACCCGGCCCGGCTGCACGCCCGGATCACCCCCGCCGACCTGGCCGCGGCCCAGCTCGTGCTGCCCGACGCGAGCTGGCGGGAGACCGACACCACCCGCCGCCAGCTCGCCCAGGCCGTGCAGCGCACCGGCCACCCGCTGCGCCCCCGGATCGAGGTCGAGGACACCGAGACGGCCCTGGAGATCGCGGCCCGCGGCCTGGCCGACACCGTCACCTGGCGCGGCGTGCTGCACGGCCTGGCCGACCGGCTGCCCGCCGGGCTCGGCTGGGCCCCGCTGCGCCCGGCGATGTACGAGACGTTCGCCGTGGTGCACCGCGAGGGCGAGCTCTCCCCCGCCAGCCGCGTCGTGGTCGAC
Organism: Catellatospora vulcania; assembly: GCF_009720385.1. Lineage (GTDB taxonomy): Bacteria > Actinomycetota > Actinomycetes > Mycobacteriales > Micromonosporaceae > Catellatospora > Catellatospora vulcania. Next base: position 267,131 of record NZ_ML769305.1, read on the forward strand.
CTGGTCACGGCCCGGATGCGCGGCCTGGACCGGGCGATGCGGGCGCGGACCGGCTGATCCGCGCCCGCCCCGCTCAGGCGGTCTCCTCCGTGGCGGTGTCGCTGCCATCCGCACGACGGCGTCGGCGCGGCGATCCTGCCGGTGCTGCCCGACGGCCGCATCCTGCTGGTCCGGCACTTCCGCCACGCCACCCGGCGCTGGCACTGGGAGACCCCCCGCGGCTTCGCCGAGCCCGGCGCCGACGGCGCGGCCACGGCCGCCCGCGAGATCGAGGAGGAGGTCGGCGTGCCCGCCGACGAGGTGATCTTCCTCGGCGCGCTCGACGTCGACACCGGCGCCGAGGTCGGCGGGGACGAGATCTACCTGGCCCGGCTGGCGCGCGTGCCCGAGGAGCACCCGGCCGGCGCGGCCGAGGAAGGCATCGACGAGTTCCGCGCGGTCACCGCCGACGAGTTCACGCAGATGATCCGCGACGGCCGGCTGGGCGACGCGTTCACCCTCGCCGCGTACGCGTACGCGCAGGTCCGCGGCCTGTGGCCGCCGACCGCCGCCGCCTGACCGCTCTCCTCACACCACTGCCGTGCCCCGGCGCGTTCGCGCCTCGTGGTGCGCGGCACCATCGCTACGCCATCCTAGGCTGCTAGGTGAGTGGCCTGATCGGAGGATCGCCGCGGCGCCCGTCCACACGAGACCGTGACCGGGTGCGTGACACTTTGCCGTCTAGCGTCACACTTCTATGTGTGGTAAAAATCTTCCCATCGCTGCGCAGCGGACGGCAAATAACTCCAACACCCCTCAGGAGCCCCCATGTCCCGCTTCGTACCCCGGGCCGTCACCGTCATCGTGGCCGGTGTGATCGCGTCCGTGCTGGCCTTCGCCAGCCCCGCGCACGCCGCGACCTTCCTCACCCACGCGCAGGCGGCCTCACAACTCAGCGCGTCCGGGATCACCTGGTCGTCGAGCGGCAACTGCAGCAACCGCAACAACGCGAGCTGCACCTCGTTCACCGACGTCCGCCAGGTCACCATCAGCGGCATCAAGACGCTCAAGAGCGCCAGCGGCTGCGCCATCAACATCACCGCGGGCACCGAGACCGGCCACTCCTCCGGCACGTACAGCCACTGGAACGGCTACAAGCTCGACATCAGCAAGTACTCGTGTATCGGCAACTACATCACCGGCCACTTCACCTACGTCGGCTACATCTCCGGCTGGGGCTACCAGTACCGCTCCGGCGCCGGCAACCTCTACACCGACGAGGGCAACCACTGGGACATCCTGTTCTACAACTGCGGCGGCTGCTGACCGCCGCCACCACCTTCATGATCGTTGAACTTGCCTGGCACATGGGCGAATGCGATCGCACGATACGCACAGGTGCCAGGCAAGTCGGCTGATCATGGTACGGCGGGCGTCGGGTCAGCGGGCGTCGGCGGGAGTGGGGGCGTCGGGGACCAGGAAGATCTCCTTGTTCTCGGCGACGAAGAGCAGGTCGTGGGTGCCGGGCACGTAGCTGCCACCCTCCACCGAGGCGTTGCCCGCCGCCGATTCGAAGGTGGCCGTGTGCACCGGCCTGCCGCTCATCGCCTTGCGCAGGAACGCGTCTCCGGTCAGCGCCGGGTCGGCGGCGAACACCCAGTACCGGGCGTGGCCGGCCAGGGTCAGCCGGGTCCGGTCGTCGGACAGCGTGCTGACCGAGATCTTGTTCACGGCGTGATCGAACTTCGCCACCGGCAGCAGGGTCACCGGCATGTTGCGCTCGGGGGGCAGCACCGCCCGGTACACCGGGGAGTTGGTGGTCTTGGCGAACACGTAGAGCTCGCCGTCGAGCCAGAGCATCGCCTCGGCGTTGCGCGTCTTGCAGCCCGGGGCCGGGTCGGGGAAGGCCAGCGGATACCTCGCGGTCACCATGAACGGGTCGTCGGTGTCCGGCTCGGGCTCCAGCGTGCGGTAGAGGTACTGCCTGCTCACGCAGTCGTTGGCCCCGATGTCGCCGATCCACAGGTTGTCGTCGTCGTCGATGACGACGTCCTCCCAGTCGGTGTTCGGCGCTTCGAAGACCTGCGCGAACGGAAAGTTCTCGCCGCGGCGCACCGGATGGGACTGGGCGTCCTCGCCCAGCCGGATCGTCCACAGCGCGGCACGCGGCCGCTGCGTGGTGGCCCCGCCGCCGTCGCGCAGCCAGTAGAAGACCCCGGGATGGCGGCGGCTGGCCGCCAGCCCCGAGGCCTCGCTGGCGGGCAGGTCGGCCGTGCGGATGGCGATCGGCTGCCCGGCCTTGGCCGCCGCGCCCGGCAGCGCGAACGGGTTGTCCGCCGACGGCGCAGGCGCGGCGGTCTGCGCGGCGGGTGACACGGCGGTCTCCCCCGACCCGTCCGTCGCAGCGGGGTCGGCCACGCCCACGGCTGCCGGATCCGGCCTGCCGGGCCACGGGCGGCTGTCCGGCTCGGTCGCCGACAGCAGCGCCACGGCCGTCACCAGCACGGCCGCTGCGAAGATCACCACTCGGGTCATACCCTGCTAACGGGGCAACCCGCCCCGGCGCAACCGGTGGACCGGCCGCGGCGTCTAGACATTCATGACCAGCACTCGAATCACCGCCACGGCGGCGGCCCTGCTGCTCGCCGCCACCCTGTCCGCCTGTGCCGGGCAGCAGGTAGGCGTCGGCTCCCCGCCGACCCTGGACGGACCCGGCACGCCGGGTTGCGGCCTGCCCCGGCCCACCCCCAGCGCCATCGAGACCGCCGGGGCGACCATGTGGCCGACCAGCGTCACCCTCGACGAGGCGCTGGGCCGCATCATGCAGGCCGGCGAAGGCCGGTTCGGCAAGCAGTTCGCCGGCACCGAGGTCGTGCCGGAGAAGGGCTACGCCATCGTGTACCGGGTCCCCTCGGCCGAGTTCGACGAGTTCGTCACGCAGCAGGCCGGCGACGAGTGCATCTACCTGCGTGACGCCGCGTTCGACCAGGCCACCCTGCGCGCCCTGGCGGACCGGGTGATCGACGACGCGGCACACTGGCGCAAGCAGGGCATCACGATCAACATGACCGGGGCCGCCCACGACGGCTCTGGGATCACCGTCGGCGTGGCGAAGGCCGACCTGGAACGCGCCCGCGCCGAGCTGCCCGAGCGCTACGGCACCCAGATCCCGATCATCATCGAGGAGCAGGCGGGGATCACCACCTGGTGAGCACCGTGGGCAGGCTCACCCGACCTGCCGTGCGTGGCGTGGGCGGGCAGGCGGCACACTTCGGGGGTGACCGACTCCGCTGTTGACTTCGTCCGCTCGTACGCCGCGCTCGCCCCGGTGCCCTTCCTGCCGGAGATCAAGCTGCACCAGGCCGACGAGCCGATCGGCCTGTGGGAGCTGACCGAGGGCGAGTACCGCAGCGAGCAGCCGCCGCCGTTCTGGGCCTTCGCCTGGGCCGGCGGGCAGGCGCTGGCCCGGTACGTGTTCGACCACCCGGAGACGACGGCGGGCAAGCGGGTGCTGGACCTGGCGGCGGGCTCCGGCCTGGTCGCGGTCACCGCGGCGCTGACCGGGGCGGCGTCGGTGCGCGCGGTGGACATCGACCCGCTGTCGTGCGCCGCGATCGGCCTCAACGCCGCCGCCAACGGGGTGGACGTGTCGGTGGACCAGGCCGACATCCTGGGCGGCGACGCGGGCGACGCGGAGATCGTGCTGGCCGGGGACGTGTTCTACAGCCAGGCGATGGCCGACCGCATGATCGGTTTCCTGCGCCGGGCGGTCAAGAACGGCACGCGGGTGCTGGTCGGCGACCCCGACCGGGCGTTCCTGCCCAAACCGCTGTTCGCCGAGGTGGCCGCCTACGACGTGCCGGTGCCGTTCGCGCTGGAGAGCGTGACGGTCAAGCACACCCGGGTGTGGGAGCTGCGCGGCCCGGCGAAGGGCTGACTCACGGCCGCGGCACGCCGAGGCCGTGCAGGATCAACTGCCACACGCCCTCGTACTCCGTCTTCATGTCGGGGTCGTTCCACTCGGCGAGGTGGGCCGGGTTGTGGAAGCGGCTGGTCGCGTCGAACACGGCCCGGCCCATCCGGAACGGGTCGGCGACCGTGAAGTCGCCGCGTCCCACCCCGTCGGCGATGATCTCGCCGAGCTGGGAGGCCAGCGCGTTGATGTGCGCCCGGACCACCTCGTCGGCCTCCAGCGCCAGGTGGTAGTACGTGGTGAACAGCTCCGGCTCGTCGCGCGCGCGGCTCTGCTTGGAGTCGCACAGGGCGTCCAGCCATCGGCGCAGCCGCGGCTGGGCCGGGCCGCGCTCGGCGGCGATCTCGGCCAGCGGCTCGGACAGCCGCGCCAGCCAGCGCTCGGCGACCGCGTTGCGCAGCGCGGCCTTGCTGGGGAAGTGCCGGTACACGGTGCCGTGGCTGACGTTGAGCGCGCGCGCGACATCGACGACGTTGGCCTTCGCCGGTCCGAAGCGGCGGAGGGCCTCCTCCGCCGCTTCGAGGATCCGATCGGGTGTTAGCGGAGCATCTGCCATAACGAGGCAGACCTTACCGCTCGCTGTCGAGCGCCGACATCGAATGCGGGTCATAGCGGTCTCCGGACACCGCTCCGGCCGGCACGGCCGAGGTGATCCGGGCCAGGTCGATCTCGGTCAGCACCACCGGCAGCGCGCCCAGCGACTCCTTCAGCCGGGCCCGGGTGCGTGCCCCGACCAGCGGAATGATGTCGTCGCCCTGGGCCAGGGCCCAGGCCACGGCGATCTGCGCGACGCTGGCGCCCTTGTCCTGTCCGACCTCGCGCAGCGCGTCGACCAGGGCCAGGTTGCGGTCCAGGTTGTCACCGGCGAAGCGGGGCAGGTGGCCGCGGAAGTCGCCGGGCACGGTGGCGCGCTCGCGGGACCAGTGGCCCGACAGCAGGCCGCGGGACAGCACGCCGTACGCGGTGATGCCGATGCCGAGCTCGCGGGCGGCGGGCAGGATGTCCTGCTCGATGCCACGGGAGATCAGCGAGTACTCGATCTGCAGGTCGGCGATCGGGTGCACGGCGGCGGCCCGGCGCAGCGTCGACGCGCCGACCTCGGAGAGCCCGATGTGCCGGACGTAGCCCGCCTTGACCAGGTCGGCGAGCGCGCCGACGGTCTCCTCGATGGGCACGTTCGGGTCGAGCCGGGCCGGGCGGTAGACGTCGACGTGGTCGGTGCCGAGGCGCTTGAGGGTGTACGCGAGGAAGTTCTTGATCGCGACCGGCCGGGTGTCGACGCCGTTCCAGCCGCCCGCGGCGTCGCGCAGCGCGCCGAACTTGACGCTGATGACGGCGTTTTCCCGGTTACGGCCCTTGAGGGCGTCGCGCAGCAGCAGCTCGTTGTGGCCCATGCCGTAGAAGTCACCGGTGTCCAGCAGGGTGATCCCGGCGTCCAGGGCGGCGTGGATGGTGGCGATGCTCTCCGCCTCGTCGGCGGGGCCGTACAGGTCGGACATGCCCATCAGGCCGAGCCCCAGCGCGGAGACACGCGGGCCGGAGGTGCCGAGGGTGCGAGGTTTGACGGTGTCGGTAGCCATGCCATCGACGTTACGACTGACAGATGACAGATTTCAAGTTTTGTCAGTCGTATAGTGATCGCGGTCACGGCGGCGGGGCAGGCGGCGGCCGGGCCGCGGCACCCGGGCATCGCCGTAGCGGTCCCGCACGTCCCGGCGGTACGCCCAGGCCTCGTGCCAGACGTGCAGGTAGACGCCTCGGGTGAAGTAGCGGCCCGGTCCGGTGATCGGATAGCCGTCGTGGTCGTGGTAGAGCCACCACACCGGCAGCACGCTGAACAGGGCGTAGTTCAGCCCGACCAGCGGCAGGTAGAGCGGCCCCAGCAGGCGTGCCTGCCGCACGTGCAGGTCCTCGTGGCGCTCGTTGGCCGCCGTTCCCCCGGCGATGACGTTGCCCAGCGTGGTGGCGTACCCCCGCATGGCCTGCTCGTGAATGTCGATCCGGCCGCGCCCGCAGCAGCGTGGCGGGTCCAGGTGATGCCCGCGGGCCAGGTTGACGGCCAGGAAGCCCGCCCCGGCGATCGTGTTGACCAGGCTCCAGCTGTGGTCGACCGCGAACAGCGCGGCCCCGCGCAGGCTGGGCGGATACGCCCGCACCCGCCCGACCGCCCACCCGTACGGCACCGCCACGATCGCGACCACCCCCGCCGCGACCACCGCCCCGCCCGCACCCAGCAGCGATCCCGCCACAGCACCCGCCGCGACCTGCACGAGCGCCGACAGCGCCCCCACCCCATACGCCCCTATGCCCGCACCCTACCCACCCCCCACCACCTGCGCCCGTGCCACAACTCTTAAAGCGTCGCGGCCTCAGGGCGGTGTCGATGCCGCGACTCTTTAAGAGTTGCGCCAGGTGGGGCGGGCGGGGCGGGCGGGGCGGGGCGGGCGGGCGGGCGGTCAGCCTTCGCGGTGGGTGGAGGGGCCCTCGCCGGGTGGGGCGGGGGCGTATTTGTCGCAGGTCTTCATGGCGGCCTGGAACTTGGGGTCGTCGAGGCTCATGCCGGGGGCGTTGCCGTCGGCCTGGATGCCCTCGTCGGTGGGGTCGGGGAAGTTCTCCACGCCCTCGGCGCGCATGCACTGGGCCAGTTTGCGCAGCTGCTCCAGCCGGGCCGGGTCGAGCTTCTGCTTGCCGCCGCCCCCGGGGGCGTACTGGCGGCAGGCCTGCATCGCCGCGTCGAGCTTCTCCTTGCTGATGCCCTCCGGCGCGCCGAGGCTCACCCCGCCGCCGTCGTGGAACTCCGGATCGGGGAAGTTCGGCACGCCGTTGTCGCGGATGCACTGGCTGAACTTCAGTCCCTGCTCCTTCTCGCTCAGCGGCTGCGCCGGAGCGCTCGCGCCGGGCGGGGCCCCAGTCCCGGCGGCCGTGGCCACCTGCGGGTCGGCGGCCGGTCCGGCGCAGCCCGCCAGCGCCGCCGCCAGTGCGACGATCGGCACGATCCTGATACGCATGGTGCTCTCCTGTCCGCGGCCACACCGTTTCGGCCGCGGTCAGCAGTAGAGCGGGTGACGCATCTCCCTGCCGTCACCGCCGGTGATGACGGCGAGGAAACAGGCCCGCGTGCCACCCTGGGCGGATGCGGATCCTGGTGGTGGAGGACGAACCCCTGGTCGCCGACGCGGTGGCGCGGTGGCTGCGGGGCGACGCGCACGCGGTGGACGTGGTGCACGACGGCGGCGCGGCACTCGAACGCATCGGCGTCAACGAGTACGACGTGGTGGTGCTCGACCGCGACCTGCCCGTGGTGCACGGCGACGACGTCTGCCGCAGCCTGGCCGCCGGGGCCGCCGACGCCCGGGTGCTGATGCTCACCGCCGCCGCCGAACTCGACGACCGGGTCGCCGGGCTGGTCCTGGGCGCCGACGACTACCTGCCCAAGCCGTTCGCGTTCGCGGAGCTGTCGGCGCGGGTGGCCGCGCTGGGCCGCCGCGCCCGCCCGGCCGCCCCGCCGGTGCTGCAGCGGGCCGGCATCCGGCTCGACCCGCACCGCCGGGAGGTCTTCCGCGACGGCCGGTACGTGCCGCTGTCGCGCAAGGAGTTCGCGGTGCTCGCCGAGCTGCTGCGCGCGGACGGTGCCGCGGTCTCGGCCGAGCGGCTGCTGGAGAAGGCGTGGGACGAGCACACCGATCCGTTCACCCATGCGATCCGGATGACGATCCTCAAGCTGCGCCGCAAGCTCGGCGACCCGCCCGTGGTGCAGACCGAGCCGGGAGTGGGGTACCGCATCCCGTGACGCGCCTGACCATCCGCGCCCGCCTCACCCTCGTCTACGGCGGCCTGTTCCTGCTGGCCGGGGTGCTGCTGCTGGCGGCCACCTACGCCATGGTCGCGCAGCGGCCCGGGGGCCAGGTCGGCCACACCGTCTCCGGCCCGCAGGCCGGCGTCGGCGACCCCGGCCCGCAGCCGATCCCGCCCACCGCCGCGCCCGCCGACGGCGGCGTGCTGACGACCTCGTATCAGGTAGCCGAGGACACCTGGGACGACGCGCTCGACGCGCTGCTCACCCGGGGCGCGATCGCGCTGGCCGCGGTCGGGGCGCTGACGATCGCGCTGGGCTGGCTGCTGGCCGGGCGGATGCTGCAGCCGCTGCACCGGGTCACCGAGACCGCGCGGCGCATCGCCGAGTCCCCCGCCGCCGACCGCGGGCTGCACGAGCGCATCGCGCTGGCCGGGCCGCCCGACGAGGTCAAGCAGCTCGCCGACACGTTCGACGTGATGCTGGCCCGGCTCGACCAGGCGTTCGACGGGCAGCGAAGGTTCATCGCCAACGCCTCCCACGAGCTGCGCACCCCGCTGACGGTGAACCGCTCACTGCTGGAGGTGGCGCTGTACCGCGGGGAGGTCACGCCGCAGCTGGCGCACCTGGGCCGGCACCTGCTGGAGATGAACACCCGGCAGGAGCGGCTGCTCGACGGCCTGCTGCTGCTCGCCCGCTCCGAGCGCGAGGTCACCGACCGGGCGTACGTCGACCTGGCCGACATCGTCGAGCACGTCACCGACACCACCGACCCCGGCACGGTGAGCGTTACGGCACAGGCCGGCGAGGCTCCGACCACCGGGAACCCGGCGCTGCTGGAACGGCTGGTGCAGAACCTGGTCGACAACGGGGTCCGGCACAACGTGCCCGCGGGCGGGCGGCTGCTGGTGTCGACCGCGTCCCGGGCGGACGGCACGGTCGAGCTGCGGGTCGCCAACACCGGGCCGGTCATCCCCCGCTACGAGGTGCCTGGCCTGTTCGAGCCGTTCCACCGCTACGGCGGCGACCGGATCGCCGCGCCCGGCGCGGGGCTGGGCCTGTCCATCGTGCGGGCGGTGGCCCGCGCGCACGGCGGGGACGTGCGGGCCGTGCCGGGCGAGGGCGGCGGCCTGGTCGTGACGGTCACCCTGCCCGCGGCCGACGGCCCCGGGGGCACGCCGGAGGCCGCCGGACGGGATGCGGTGGCGGCCGTCAGCCGATGACGTCCAGGAAGGCGCGCGCGATGACGGCGTGCCCGGCCAGGTTCGGGTGGATGCGGTCGTCGGCCCAGTCGGCGGGCGTGGTCGAGGCCAGCGCCCGGTCGAACGCCGCCTGCACGGGCACGTGCAGCCCGCCGAAGTCCTTGGCCAGCCGGGCGACCACGGCGGCGTAGTCGGCGGTCATCGCGTACTGCGGGTCGTCGCGGTCGGACTCGATCAGGTACGGGTCGGCCAAAATCAAGCGGCAGCCGGTCTGCTCGATCGCGATGGCCAGCAGCCCGCGCAGGGTGGTCTCGTACTCGTCGATCGGCACCGCTTCGCCGTGCCGGTTCTCGAAGAAGCGCCAGACGTCGTTGATGCCGATCTTCACGCTCAGCCAGTCGGGCCGCTGCTCGACCACGTCCTCCTGCCACCGGGCGGCGAGGTCGCGCACCGTGTCACCGCTGACGCCGCGGTTGACCCAGCTCAGGCCGAGTTCGGGACGGCCGGCGGTGACGAAGGCCTGCACCAGGCTCATGTAACCGTTGCCGTACGGTGCGGCGCTGTCGCGCCGGCCGCAGTCGGTGATGCTGTCGCCGATGAACACGATGCGCTGACCCTGCTCGAAAATCACCGGCCCATGCTAAGCGCCCGGCTGCGCGGGCGCGACCCTCAGCGCGGCGGCGACAGCAGCCAGGGCTCGGTCAGGTCGTGGTAGGACAGCATGGAGGTCAGCTCCTCGGCCCGGTCGATGGCGCCCTGCAGCTCCGGCGGCAACTGGCGCTGCTCGCCTGCCCGCGCCTGCTCCAGCGAGGTGAAGTACACGGCCTCGGTGAACGCGCCGCCGTCGTGCAGGGCCACCGTGCCGCCGATCAGCTCGGGGCGGAACGGGTGCAGGCTGGCCGACAGCCGCACGACACTTTCCATCATCCGGTCCGGATCGGTGGTCTCCCCCGTGATCACCTGCACGAACCCGGCTTTGTCGGAACCCGTGGCGAGGTAGCCGCGCACGTCGGCGCTGTCGGCGAAACTCGGGTCGTCGATCAGCGACACCGTCTGCTGCCACCACCGGTCCTGTTCGGGACGTCTGCTGTTGGCGCGGGCGGCCTCGGCCGAGGCGAATCGCGCGAGCACCACCAGCCGGCCGTCGGCGGTGACCCCGCCGGTACTGCCCAGCCAACCGTCCGCGCCCGGGGAGAGCTCGCGTGCCCAGCTCTCGAAAGCCCCGCGCACCGCCTCAGGATCGGACACGCGCCCGCGAATGACCTGAACGAACATGGTGGACCTCCCCTCCTCCCGACGGTACGTCCCACCCGGCCGCCCGGGTCGCCGAAGCCGGATCTCAGCGCCTGCCGCCTGCATATACTGCTTGGCGGGGTGGATGCCATGGACCTGCTCAACGGCTACCGGGCCAGTCTGGCCGAGTTCACCGACCGCGTCGCGCAGGTGCGGCCGCAGCAGTGGACCTCTCCCACGCCGTGCCGGGAGTGGGACGTCCGTACGCTGGTCAACCATCTGGTGGGCGAGGACCGCTGGACGGTGCCGATCTTCGCGGGAGCCACCGTGGACGACGTCGGGGACCGGTTCGCCGGCGATCTGCTCGGAGCCGATCCCGCCACGGCGGCGGCCGACGCGGCCCGCGAGGCCGAGGCGGCGGTGACAGCCCCCGGGGCGATGGACCGGATCGTGCATCTGTCCTTCGGCGACACCGCGGCCAGCGAATACGCCTACCAGCTCACCGCCGACCATCTCATTCACGCCTGGGACCTGGCCGTGGCGCTCGGCGTCGACCCGGCCCTGGACCCGCAGGCGGTGAAGGTGGTGGCGGACTGGTTCGACACCGAGGAGAACGCCTACCGCGGGGCCGGGATCGTCGGCCCCCGGGTCGACCTGCCCGACGGGGCCGACGCTCAGGACCGCCTGCTGGCCGCCTTCGGCCGCGACCCCTCGTGGGCTCCGGACTGACCGCAGCCCTGGACCGGACGCACGCGGCGGATCAGGCGGCGCTGAAGGCGGTGGCGTGGGTCGGCTGGTAGACGCCCAGGGTCGCGCCGCCGGGCAGGCGCACCACGGCTTCGGTGCCCCAGTCGCGCTTGGCCGGTGCGACGATGATCTCCAGGCCGCGCTCGCCCCACTGCGCCACCGTGGATTCCACGTCGTCCACGGTCAGGTACAGCTCGCAGCGGGTGTGCTGCTCGGCCGGGTGGAAAGCGATCTCCGCGGGCGGCGCCTTGAAGATCAGCCAGCCTTCGCCGGTGTCCACGTGCGGGAAGCCGAGCACGTCGCGGAAGAAGGCGCGGTCGGCATCGGCGTTCGTGCTGTAGATCAGAGCATGCATACCGTTGATCATGTCTTGATGATATGCCGCCTGACCTGCGCAGCAGAACTCTTCACGGCGGTCCGGTTCGCACGGTGGGCTCACTCGAAAAGCGAGTGCGAGGCGCCGTGGTCCGCGCGGCGGCGCTGCCGCCGCCGCCGGACGATCACGATCAGGTCGACGACCGTGACCGCCATCAGCAGCACGCTGAACCAGCCCAGCCAGGTCAGTCCGAAGGCGAACGAGATGACCGCCAGCACGCCCGCGAACACCAGCCCGAACCCGGCCAGCGCCAAACGGAGGTTGAGCGCGCTGTACGGGTGGTCGTGGGTGCCGTCCGGCCGCTGTCGTGTCATCGTGTCCCCTCGCCGCCATTCTAGTCCTGAACCCGGACGAAACGGATGGCCGATCAGGCCGACGGGACGCCCAGCATCACCCGGTCCAGGACCGGGCGGAAACCCAGCTCCCGGTATCCGGTTGCGGCCGCTTCGGCGTCGGCCCCGGCGAAGACCAGCACGTGGTCGGCGATCTCCGACGCTGCGGCGCAGGCCGCGGTGAACGCCGCGGCGGCGTGGGCCTCGTCGCCGCCCGGCGCGTGCACCGCGCCCAGGCGGACCATCCCGGCGACCAGCCTGCTGCGGCCCGCCATCGCCACCGGCCGACCCGCGACCTCCCACAGGGTGATGCCGCCGAAGCCGAGCGGGTCGTCGATCACGTAGGCGGCCTCACTGGGGTCGTCCGGAAACGCGGCCATCAGGTCGTGGAACCACGACAGGAGCAGTTCCCGGTCCGCGGACCCGGCCACCCGGGCTCGACCCGCCGGCAGGGCCGGTGGGGTGAACCGTTCCAGCCGGTACAGCGTGATACGCGACCGCTCGACGGGCGTCACGCCGCGAGCCGCCCGCCAGGCCGCGCTCACCTGCTCCAGCAGCGCGCCGTCGACGCCTACCGCCTCCGCCTCGCCGAGCACCTCGGGTAGGGCTGCGACCGCCGCGCGGGGCATCGCCGACAGGATCGGCGGGTGCCCCGGCGCGCGCAGGAAGGCGCCTGCGACCTCGCCGTGCGCGTCGCGCCACCAGCCATAGGCCTGATCCGGCGCGCTGCTGGGCCGGGCCTGCAGGTAGGCGGCCTCGGTCAGCAGCACCGTGTGCTCGACCGGACGCGAGCGCAGGAAGTCGCCGCCGGCGGCGAGCAGGGCATGGACGTCGGTTGCGGTGGACCAGGTCACGGTCACATCCTGCTGGCCCGGCCGCCGCGCCGCCAGCCCGCTTCCGGCCGCATACCATGAGAAAACACCCGATCAGGCAGGAGCGTCCCGTGTCCGATGCGACGACCGCCGTCACCGGCGCCACCGGACGGCTCGGCGGGCAGGTGGCCCGCCGCCTCGCCGAGGCCGGGCAGCCACTGCGCCTCCTGGTGCGCGATCCCGCGCGCGCCCCCGACCTGCCCGGCGCGGACGTGCGCCGGGCCGCGTACGGCGACGGCGCGGCGGTGCGCGACGCGCTGACCGGGATCGAGACGGTGTTCATGGTGTCGGCTGCGGAGTCCGCCGAACGCGTCGACGACCACCGCACATTCATCGACGCCGCGGTCGCCGCCGGGGTGTGCCGGCTGGTGTACACCTCGTTCTTCGGGGCGGGACCGGAGGCGACGTTCACGCTCGCCCGCGACCACTGGGCCACCGAGCAGCACCTGCGCGGCACGCCACTGGCCTGGACGTTCCTGCGCAACAACCTCTACCTGGAGATGTTGCCGCTGTTCGCCGGGCGGGACGGGGTGCTGCGCGGACCCGCGGGCGGCGGCCGCGTGGCCGGGGTGTCCATCGGCGACGTCGCGAGCGTGGCCGCGCTGGTGCTGCGCGAACCGGGCCGCCATGACGGGCAGACGTACGAGCTGAGCGGGCCGCAGGCGCTGACCCTGGAGCAGGTCGCCGAGATCATCACGTTCGTGACCGGACGGCAGACGAGCTACCACGAGGAGACCGTCGCGGAGGCGTACGCCTCCCGGGCCGGTTACGGAGCACCGGACTGGCAGGTCGAGGCGTGGGTCAGCACGTACCTCGCCATCGCCGCAGGGGAGCTGGCCGCCACCACCGGCGCCGTGGAGCGGTTGACCGGTGCGCCCGCGGTGAACCTCGAGGAGCTGCTGCGCCTCGGCTGAGCCGGTCCGGCGTAGACTGGGCGTGTCGCTCAGGACCTCGGTGGCAGCCAGCCCGCACCCCCACTCCGACCGGGACCTGAGCCGCATGATCGAAGCGGCCGGCCCGGACCAAGGACGGTCGGTCATGCTTGTCGACACTTCGCACACCATCGCCGCTCCGGACACCGACACGGCCGGTTCACCGCCTCCCGACGCGGCCAGGCTGGAATTGGCTCCGACCAGGGCCGATCAGACCGTCCTCGACGGCGGCTGGTGGCCGCGCTCCTGGGACGCCGCCGCGGAGGTCCCCGGCCTCGTCGTCGCACTGGCCGAGCGCTACGGCCCGATCCGGCACGTGATGCTCAGCAGCGCCACCTGGGACGGCGGCGTCCGCCGGCTGGCGGTCGGCGAGCGCACCGTCCGCATGGGCTGGTTCGCCTCACAGGACAGCGCCCTGGCGATCGCGATCACCGATAAGGACGACCAGATCGACCTGCTCGTCGTGCCGCCCGCCACCACCCCCGCCGCGGCCCACCAGGCGATGGCCGCCGCGGCCGATCCTGGCGACAGCAGGCACGCCGCCGCCGTCCTCGCGGCGCTGCCGGCCGCGACGGCAGCGCCTGCGAACGCGGTCGACGGCAACGGCCGCCGCGCGACGTGGGAGAACGAGGGCGGCAGTACCGCCGGGCAGGCCGCTGCCACTGCCGCTGCCACTGCCGACGCCGGTCCGGTGTGAGCGAGGACCCGCGCGGTGCCGGCCTGGAATTCGACGTCACCATCGAGATTCCGAAGGGCACGCGCAACAAGTACGTGATGGACCTGCGCACCGGTCGCATCCGGTTCGACCGCACCCTGTTCACCGCAACGCAGTATCCGGCCGACTACGGATTCATCGAACAGACCCTGGGTGAGGACACCGACCCCCTCGACGCCCTCGTGCTCGTGCGGGAGCCGACCTTTCCCGGCTGCCTGATCCGGTGCCGGGCCATCGGGATGTTCCGCCTGCGGGACGAGAAGGGACCCGACCCGAAGGTCGTGTGCGTGCCCGCGGCCGACCCGCGGCTGACCCACCTGACCGACGTCGCGGACCTCGAGCACTTCTTCCGGCTCGAGATCGAGCACTTCTTCGCGGTGTACCGGGATCTCGAACCGGGCAAGTCAGTCGACGAACAGGCGGGCAGGTGGGCGGGCAGGGCGGCGGCCCAGGCCGAGATCATCCGCTCGCAGGAGCGCGCAGCCGGCTGACCGCACTGCCCTCGGCGGTCCGTTCATCGGCTGCGCATCGGCGTAGGATCGGTGGTATACGTTGGCTCCGGACCTCGGCGACGTCCACGAACGTCGACTCTGGGAGGTCTCGTGAGCACGAAGATCTCCACCTGCGCCGTCGTGCGTCGGCCGTCGGTTGGGCGGGCCGCGAACAGGACACCCGCCCCGCGTGGTGCGACATGATCAATGAACGGGTCATGCGGGTCTGGGCGCAGATCGGCAAGCATTCACAGGGTGCTCCGGCGACGCTGGCGCACGTCTGCGCCGCGACGGTGGCAGGCGTCAACGTGGACGGAGCCGGCGTGACGATCATGACCAGTTCCACGGCCCGGGACGTCGTGCACACCTCGGACCGGGTGGCCGCCGATCTTGAGGAGTGGCAGCTTACCTACGGGCAGGGTCCGTGTGTCGACGCGTTCGCCAGGGGCGGCCCGGTGATGGCGCTGGACCTGCGCTCGCTGGAGAGCCTGACCCGCTGGCCGGTGTTCACCCCGGCCGCCCTGGACAGCGGGGCGCGGGCCGTGTTCGCCCTGCCCCTGCAGATCGGCGCGATCCGGCTCGGCGTGCTCGACCTGTACCGCGCCCGGCCCGGCGCCATGAGCTCGTACGAACTCGCCGACGCACTGGCGTTCGCCGAAGCCACCGCGCTGATGGTGATCGACGACGCAGCCGGGCTGCAACCGGACACCGCCGAACTGGCCTGGCAGCGCGACGACCCGACCGCGCACCAGGTGCAGGTGCACCAGGCCACCGGAATGATCGTGGCACAGCTCGGGACCAGCGCCGAGGCGGCTTTCGCCCGCCTGCGCGCCTACGCCTACGCCCACGACCGCAGGCTCGGCGACGTGGCCCGCGACGTGGTCGAGCGCCGGCTGCGGTTCGAGCCCGACCTCGCGCGGGAAAGCCATGACAGTGACGAGGAGACGGCATGACCGCCCAGGACCGGTACGCGCGCGTAGCGGATTATCGTTGCAGGGGGAGCGCGCATGAGTGAGCGGGAGCTGGCCGAGGCCTTCGTCGAGCTGGCCGACACGCTGGTCGACGACTTCGACCTGATGGACTTCCTCCATCAGGTCACGGTGCGCTGCGCACAGGTTCTCGGCGTGGCGGCGGCCGGTGTGCTGCTGACCGACCAGCGCGGCGCCCTGCGGGTCGCGGCCGCCTCCACCGAGCAGACCCGGCTGCTGGAACTGCTCCAGTTGCAGACGGATGAGGGGCCCTGTCCGGAGTGCTTCCACTCCGGCCGGCCGGTCGAGGTCGCGGACCTGTCCACGGCCGCCGATCGCTGGCCGCGCTTCGTCGCCCAGGCCCGCGAGAGCGGATTCGCCTCGGTCCACGCTCTGCCGATGCGGCTGCGCACGGACCTCATCGGCGCGCTGAACCTCTTCGGCGGCCAGCCGGGCGCGCTCGACGAACGCACCATCCAGCTGGGACAGGCGCTCGCCGACGTGGCCACGATCGGGCTGCTGCAGGCGCGCGCCATCCGCCACCACGAGACGCTGGCCGAACAGCTGCAGACCGCGCTGAACAGCCGCATCATCATCGAGCAGGCGAAGGGCGTCATCGCCGAACGTCGCCGCGTCGACATGGACGAGGCCTTCGAGCTGCTCCGCGACAGCGCCCGGCGCAGGAACCAGCGGCTGTCCGAGCTGGCCCGCGCGGTGGTGGACGGGTCAGACGCGCTGTGGCTCACACAGCCGGCGCCGGCTGCCCCCGAGCGCGCGCCGATCCCCTTGCGCCGCTCGGACGGCAGCGTAGGCTGAGCGGAAGCATCGGGAACGCCCGATCCGGTCGACACTCCTGACCAGTGCCGACATAGTCGTACACGCCGCCCAGACCCCGCGGTCGTGACCAGGCAACACCGGCTCCTCAGCAGAGGCTGCCGGCTCAGCCGGCACACCGCTGCCTCCAGCCGTCTAGGGCGCTGATCGATATGACCATCCTCGCCGAGCGCACCCCGCTCTCCGCGGAGCAACTACTGAGCCTGCGCGACGGGCTGCCACCCGACCATCCCGACCGGGCCCGGATCCGCTCCCGCGTCATCGAGGAGCACCTGCCGATGGCAGGGCGGCTCGCCCGTCGCTTCGCCGGACGCGGGGAACTCATCGAAGATCTGGCCCAGGTCGCCGCGCTTGCACTGATCAAGGCAGTCGACGGATACGACCCCGGCCAGCAGGTGCCTTTCACCGGATACGCGGTGCCGTTCATTCTCGGCGCTCTCAAGCGGCACTTCCGTGACGCCGCCTGGGGTATGCGGGTGCCGCGCGCGGTCAAGGAACTCGGCCCGCAGGTGGCCACCGCCGCCCACGAACTCAGCCAGCAGCGCGGTCACCTGCCCACCGCCGCCGAGATCGCCGAACACCTGCACGTCGCGCTGGCGGACGTGCTGACCGCGATGGAGGCCTGGCACGCGTACCGCGTGCTCTCGCTGAACACGTCGCCGGCGGGCAGCGCCGGAGTCGACCTCATCGACAGCATCGGCGAGGTCGACCGGCGCTACACCGCGGTCGAGGATCGCATGTGCCTGCGACCGGTGCTGGCGGCGATCCCGCCGCGGGATCGCCGCATTCTCGCGTTGCGCGTGTACGCCCGGATGAGTCAGTCGGAGATCGCCGAGGAGGTCGGGCTGTCCCAGATGCACGTGTCCCGGCTGCTGAAGCGCACCCTCGAGCGGCTGCGCGAGCAGCTGCCGCAGTGAACCGCCCGGCGGCGGCCTGCTCTCACGGCCGCCACGAGGCCTCGATGAGGGTCTGCGTCGCGGCTGCCTCGTACACGGCGGCGGCCAGCCAGGCGCGGGCGAATCCCTCGCCGTCGTCGGAGGTCACCCGGCCGAAGACGTTGCGGGACCGGTGCCGGGCGGCGGCCGTCACCGAGGCCAGCAGGTAGGCCCCGAGGTCCAGCCGGGCCCGGCGCAGGCTGCGTTCCTGCGTGTCGGCGAGCGCGTGCACGGCACGGCCGCCGGCGACCATCCGCTCCACGTGGCGGCGCAGCAGTTGCAGCGCCGGGTCACCGGTCGCCGGCGGGCGCGCCGTGGACGCCGCGCCGTCCCCGGACCGCAACTGGCTGCGGTGCAGCCGGTCGAAACCCAGGTCGGCGTGGCCGGACCAGCTCGGCGGCAGGCGCAGCCCGTCCCCGGTGCCGGGCGCGAGCCCGATCGACAGGGCCGCGACGCTGGCCCGCCGGCCCGGCTCGGGTCGGCCCACCACCAGCAGTTCGAGGCCCGCCGCCGTGCCGAGCAGCCGCAGGTTGTCCCGGTATGCCAGCTCGGGATGGTCGTCGGCGACGGTGAGCAGCACGGCCGCCCCGCCGGCGGTCTCGGCCAGCACCGCGTCCCCGGCCGCCTTGCCGCGCACCACCACCGTCAGGAACAGCAGGTCGGCCCCGGCGGTGCGGTCCCCGGCCGGCTCGCCGAGCGCGGCGAAGGCGCGGCTCACCTGCTCGTCCAGGGGCTGCTCCCACAGGCCGCGCAGCGGCTGCTCGGACCAGCCCGCGCCCACGGCGCGCACCGCCCGCACCGCGCGGCCCGCACCCAACCGGCCCGAGCTGCTGGCGGTGCCGCCGGAGACGATCATTCCGGCGCGGGTGAGCTCGCGATGGGTCAGCCCGGCCTCGCCCAGGGCCACCACGGTGTCGCCGGAGCGGGCGGCCCGGTCCGCGCCGCCGGGGGCGACGTCGGTGACGGTCCACAGCCGGCCGTCGCGGTCCACGACGTAGGTCGCCGTCCCGGCGTACCCGGACTCGGCGACGACGGGGACCGTGCACAGCCCGTAAAGGCGCAGCCCGGCCTGCGGGTCGTAGCCGCGCCGGGCCACGCCCAGCAGCTCGGCCGCCTGTTCGTCCGGCAGGGCCGGGTCGCGCAGCCGGTGTGCCACGCTCAGCAGGTCACGCAGGTCGTCGGTCAGCTCCGCGAGGCGGAACTGGGGCTGGGCCTCGCGCATCGCCTGCAGCCCTGCGGCGACTCGCGTGCCCGCCGCGGCCGCGCGGTGCAGCCCGTTGGCGCGGGCCTCGTGCACCGCCCGCAGCAGCGCGGTACGCAGCACCAGCCCGCTGCCCGACGTCCCCGCGGCCAGCACCGCCGCCCCCGCCCGCCACAAGCCGTCCGCCGCCGCGCGCTGCCGGGTGGACAGGGGCTGCGGTTCGCCGCCCACGGCCGTGATGGATGCACCGGGCGCGGCCCGACCATCCGCTGCCGACGCCAGGTCCGGGTCGGCGGGCGCGGCGGGCGATTCCCGGCCGTCCATTGCCGACACGGGGTCCGCGCCGGGCGGGCCGGTCTCGGCCGCCTGCGCGTCAAGCTCGGGCTCGTCGTCCAGGCCGTCGTGGACCGGGGCCAGTGCCAGCACCGCGACCCGGTGCAGGCAGTTGGGCGCGAGCAGGCAGCTGCAGCGGGCGTCGGCGCCGGTGCGCACCACGCCGCCGGTCAGCACCAGGGTGACCGTGGTGCTGTCGTCGACGGTGATCGTGACGTGGCCGTCCGCGGTGGACACCGGCCAGGCGGCGGCCCGGGTCACCGCCTCGTCGACCTTCTTGCGCAGCCGTCCCGGCAGCGCGTCGAGCGTCTCCGCCAGCGCCGGGGCGGTGACGGCAGGCAGGTCGCTCATCGGGTCTCCTCGGTACGGTCACGGGCGGGCAGGGCCGGAGCGGGTCGCGGGTTCACCGGCGCACCTGCTCCCCGACCCAGCGGGCCAGCTCGAGCGGGCTCAGTGCCGCGATCGGCATACCGGCGGCGACCAGCTGCCCCGCCGCGGCGACCGAGTACCTCGGCCGGCCCGCGTCGTCGAGGCTGGCGCAGCCCAGCACGGTCGCGCCGGACTCCACCAGCGCGCGCACCTCGGCCAGCAGGCCGCCCATGGAGTACCCCTCCTCGAAGTCGCTCACCAGCACCACCAGCGTCCGGGTGGGCACGGTGACCAGCGACCGGGCGTGGCGCAGCCCGGCGGCGATGTGCGTGCCGCCGCCGACCTTCACCTCCAGCAGCAGGCTCAGCGGGTCGCCGACGCGGTCGGTCAGGTCCACCACCTCGGTGGAGAACGCGACGAAGTGCGTCGTCAGCGCGGGCACCCCGGCCAGCACCGACGCGGTCAGCGCGGACCAGATCACCGACTCCTCCATGGAGCCGGACACGTCGACGACCAGCACCAGCCGCCAGTCGACGCCGCGGCGGGCGCGGGTGCGGAACACGGGGCGCTCGGGCACCACGACGACCCGGCCGTCCTCGCCGCGGCGGCTGGCGGCCAGGTTCGCCCGCAGCGTGCGGGCCAGGTCCAGCCGCCCGCCGGGGCGGGACGTGGGCCGGGGGGTGGTGAGGCCGTTGAGCGCCGGGCGCAGCGTGCTGGCCAGCTCCTTGGTCAGCTCCGCGATGATGCGGGCCACCAGCGGGCGCAGCCGGGCCACGGTCGCCTCGGGCAGGCCGCCGGCCAGCGACAGCACGTCGCGCAGCAGGTCCATGGAGGGGCGCACCGCGTCGGGGTCGAGCTCCAGCGCGGCGTCGAGGCGGCCGGACTCCACGGCGGCGGCTAGCACCTCCTCGCGCACGCCCGGCCCGAACAGCGCGGACAGCTCCTCCGACCACTCCCGCACCCCGGGGAAGGACGGCTCGCGTCCGGCTCCCGCGCCGCGGTCCTCCCGTGCGCCCTCACCCCGGCCCATGCCGTAGAGCTCGTCGAGCGCGGTGGCGTACCGCCTGGCCTTGCCGCCCATGCCGGCACGGTCGCGGCCCAGGATGAGCCGCCAGCGGTCGGCGGGTGTCAGCTCGCCCGACGGCGGCCGCCGGGTGGATTCGCGGCCGGCCCGTGCCGTCACCCCGCCATCCGGAGCATGCGGGCCGCCGATGACCTCCGGGTTGCCGGTGGCATCCGGGTTGCCGGTCGCATCCGGGTTGCCGGTCGCATCCGGGTTGCCGGTCGCATCCGGGTTCGCGGTGGCGTCGGATCCACCGGCGGCGGCGATCCCACCGGTGGCGTCGAGTTCCGGCCCGTCGCCCGCGAGCAGTCCCAGCCGTTCCAGGGCCGCCCGGCCGGCGCGGTCGGCGAGCAGCCGGACCAGCAGCGCGTCCGGGTCGTCGACGTCACCGAGGTCGGCGACACGGCCGCCGAGCCGTTCGTCGACGACGGCCAGCAGGCGGTCACGCCCGGCAGGGCTGGCCGTGTGGAAGCCGCCGCGCAGCGCGGGCAGCCGGGCCAGGAACGCCTCGTCCAGCAGGTTCTCGACACGGTCGAGCAGCCCGGTCAGCACGCCCTCGGCGGCCTGCAGCAGCGGTTCGGCGACGGCCAGCAGGCCGCTGACGTGTCCCTGCAGGGCGCGCCGGGCCTCGTCCGTGCCCGCGGTGTCCACCCAGGACGCCACGCGCACCCCGAAGTCCTCCGCCGGGACGTGCCCGAGCAGCACGCGTACCGCACCCGCGGCGGCGGCCATCAGAGGTGTGCCCCGGGCGGCCAGCCTGGCCAGCGCGTCCGTCAGCCGCAGCGCCGACCCGGACGCCTCGGTGCGCTGGGCGAGCGCGGCCAGCGCCCGCGCGTCGGCGACGTCCTCGGAGCCGGCGAGCCCGTCGACCTGCCGTACGGCGGCGGTCTCCACCGCGTCGGCGGCCTCGGCGACGGCGGACTGGTCCGGTTCGGGCAGGCCGGGCACGTGGCCGTGGCGCAGCCGGTCGAGCAGGGCCAGTGCCGTCATCGCCTCGGCGAGCGAACCCTGCGCGGGCACCAGCGTGGCGACCTCGGCGAGCCGCCGCGCGGCCAGTTCGGGCAGCCCGCACGCCGCCGCGGCGTGCAGGCCCTCGACGACCTCTGCCGCCGACGGGCCGCCCGCGGCGGTCTCGCGGCGGCGGCGCTCGGCCAGCGCGCCCTCGGTGGCCTGTTCCAGGGTGACTCCGCGCAGCCCGGCGACCTCGATGCCGGCCTCGGTGTGCGGGGTCCACTGCAGCCGCCAGCGGCTGGTGATCGCGTCGACGCCGCCCGCGCCGCCGTCGCCGGCGACCGGTTCGGCGTACCCGACCCCGCAGGCGGCCAGCCGCTGCAGGGTGACCTCGCGGCGGCGGTCCAGGTCGGAGCGCAGCGGGTCGAGCCGGGTGTCCTTGACGGCGTCACCCGGCCCGGGCAGCCGCAGCGACGCCAGCAGTTCGCGGACCGCGGGGCCGAGACCGGAGCGCGGGGTGCCGGGGGCGAGCCGCCCGCGACGGTCCCCCACCAGCACGTGCTCCATCGCGGTGGCGACGACCCGGCCGCGGCCGAGCACCTCGCCGTGCGCGAGCACGCTCTGCAGCGCCTCGACGAGTTCGCCGCGGCCCGGGGCGGGCAGCCCGCGCAGCCGGGCCAGGTCGACGGCCAGCCGCACCGCCTCGCGCGCCTCGGCCGGACCGGCCGGGTGCCCGGCGGCGCGCACCCCGGCGCACACCGCCACGACGGCGCCCAGCGCCGCCGCCTCGACCTGCGCCGGGTCGCCCGCGGCGGCCAGCACGAACTGCTGCCACTGCGGGTCGCGGATCCCGGCCGGGTAACCGGACCGGGCGTCGAGCAGCCCGAAGGTGTACGGCACCAGCGAGGTGACCACCTTCGCGGCCGGCGGGGCCGGGTTCGCCGGTCCCGCCTCGCGCAGCGCCGGGGCGTGGAACGCGCCGACCAGCATCGCGACCCGCTTGCCGGCGTGCTCGGCCAGGCAGCCGCGCATGTGCGCCTCGCGGCGCAGGTCCAGGGTGGACACCCCGTCGCCGGTCTCGGCGTCGCGGCGCAGCGCCCAGCCGACCAGCAACGCCGCCCGGCGTACCGCCTCGGGGTCGGCGCCCGGCGCGCGGGCCTCGACCGTGCGGTCCCACATGTCCTCGTCGGCGCGGCCGGTGGCGGCGCCCTTGAGCGCGCCCGCCAGCGACAGCCGCGGCCCGGCCGGGCCGGGCGCGGACGTCTCCGGCTCGTGCCAGACCCGGTCGGCCAGCGGCAGGTCGCACGGCACCACGGGCACGCCGTGCCGCGCGGCCCAGCGCACCGCGACCAGCTCCGGTGAGAAGTCCGCGAACGGGTAGAACGCCAGTCCGGCGTCGCCGACCGCCCCGGCCAGGGCCAGCGGCGCGGTGGCGGCCTCGTCGGCCAGCCACGGCAGCCACTCCCCCAGCTCCGGGGGCAGCTCCAGCAGCAGCACCTCGGGCGCGTACCGGTCGAGCAGCTCGGGCAGCACCACCGACAGCGCGGGCGAGTGGTGCCGTACGCCGATCAGGAACGGGTCGCGCTGCCCGGCCAGCTCGGCGACGGCGACCGCCGGGTCGCCGTCGAGCGCCGCCGTCTCCGCCACCGAGGACTCAGCCACCGAGGACATCGCGCAGCTCCCAGAGCCGCCGCCACAGCCGCGCGCCGTCCTCGGCCCGGCGACGCACCGCGCCGTCCCAGTAACCGAGCAGCTTCGCGCCGTCGGCCGGGTCGTCCTTGCGCACCACACCGAGCAGGTGGCCGGGCAGCAGCGACAGCACGTCCCGGTCGCCGGGGAAGTATGCCTGGGCCAGCGCCAGCGAGGTCGCCACGGCGACGGCCTCGGCGGTGCTCATCACCGTAGAGGGCCGTTCCACGTCCCAGCCCTCGACCGAGCGGCCCTCACGCAGGTCACGGAACGCGGTGACCAGCGCCTCCAGCACCGCGTCGTCGACCGCGAACGGGGCCTGCACCCGTTCCAGGGCGGCGCGGGCCTGCTTGCCGACCAGGGCCGTCTCGGCCGCGAGGTCGCCGATCGGGCCGACGGTCTCGAAGTTGAAGCGGCGCTTGAGCGCCGCCGACATCTCCGACACCCCGCGGTCGCGCAGGTTGGCGGTGGCGATCAGGGTGAAGCCGGGTGCGGCGTGCACGGTCGCGCCGTCGGTGCCCGCCAGCTCCGGCACCGCGATGCGGCGGTCGGACAGCAGCGACACCAGCGCGTCCTGCACCTCGGGCAGGCAGCGGGTGATCTCCTCGACCCGGGCCACCGCGCCGGTGCGCATCGCCGACAGGATCGGCGAGGGCACCAGCGCCTCGCTGCTCGGGCCGTGGGCCAGCAGCAGCGCGTAGTTCCAGCCGTAGCGCAGCTGGTCCTCGGTGGTGCCCGCGGTGCCCTGCACGACCAGTTCACTGGTGCCGCAGACGGCCGCGGACAGCAGCTCCGACAGCATCGACTTGGCCGTGCCCGGCTCGCCGACCAGCAGCAGGCCGCGCTCCCCGGCCAGGGTGACCACGCACCGCTCGACCAGGGCGCGCTCGCCGACGAACTTCGCCGGCACGGTCAGCTTGTGCGGCAGGCCCTCGCGGCGGTCCTCCTTGGCCAGCTCCAGCTCGCGGCCTTCGCTGCCGGTGATGAAGGTGACCACGGCCCGCGGGGTGAGCCGCCAGCCGGGCGGGCGCGGCCCGCCGTCGTACGCGGCCAGGAATGCCAGCTCGCCGTCGTACGCGTGCTCGGCAGGGTCGACCTGCCGGGCTGTCGTGGTGGTGGTCATCGGCGCCTCTCGGTTACCAGCTCGTCGAATCGGGGTCCGTCGCCCGCGGTGATCCTGTCCCAGGCCAGCGCGAACAGCTGCGGCGCGGGCGCGACCGGCAGCACGATGTCCAAGCCGGACACGCCGTTCTCGCCGCCGATGAGCAGCGGCAGCTTCCACCGCTCCAGCGGCAGGTGCGGGGCCTTGAGCGCGAGCCAGCCGCCGGGCAGGAACAGGCTGCGCCCGGCCCGCGGCCGCTTGGCCTCGACCACGAGGTCCGTGGCGGCCAGCGCGGCGCGGGCCGCCTTCAGCCGGGCCGGCTTCCAGCCCGTCCACAGCGCGGTGTTGCGGTCGGTCGGGTCGGGCAGCGCGAGCAGCTGCAGGTACAGCGTCGCGGCGTCGGCGGTCAGGCCACGCTCCTGCGCGACCCGTGCCACCAGGTCGGGCATGGAACGGGTCGGGTCCTGGGCGAACCCGTCGATCCCGGCCGGCACCGGGTAGCCGACCAGCCGCGCGAGCTGCCCCCCGGCCAGCGCGTGCAGCGCGGCGAAGGTGCCCTCGTCGTGGCTTTCCAGCTTGGCCCGCAGCACGTGCAGCACCGGGTCGTCGGCGCCGGTCAGCAGCGCCGGGCGCAGGTGCACCACGCGCCAGCCGCTGTCCGGCGGCAGCAGCACCGCACCGGCCGAGACGCCGTCAGGGCCGGTCACCGGGGTGGCGCCGGTCGCCGCGAGCATCGCGTCGGCCTTCTTCTCCATGATGTAGCCGACCGGCAGGGACAGCGCCGGGTCGGCCAGCCTGGCCTGGGCCAGCTCGACCGCCCGGGGCAGCGCGGCCCGGATCGGGTCGTCGGCGGGCAGGTGGTAGACCAGCCACGGCACACACTTGGCGAACGCGACCAGCATGTCCTCGTCGTCGATGCCCTGGACCGAGCCCTGCAGCCAGTGGCAGGAGTCGGGGTTGGCGATGCCGTGAATCAGCTCGGACGCGTTCATCGAGCCGTCCACATCGGCCTTGTCGATGGCGACGATCAGGTCGTCGCGCACCGGGCGGCGTACGCCGTGGCGCTCGGTCCAGGCGGCGGCGAACGCGCCGACCGCCGGGCCGGCCGTCCACAACGTGGCGAGGTCCGCGGGCAGCAGCTGGGCGAGCGTGCGCGCGGTCGCGGTCACGTGGCCCATCCGCATCCGGCTCGCGGCGGCGGCCGCGGCCGCGCCGTCGATCCCGCCGAGCTGCTCGCGCACCGGCTCCGACTCGGCCTTGTGCCACGGGTGCTGCGGCAGGCCCGCCAGCACCATGGTGGCCTCGGCGAGGCTGATCCCGGCGGCGTCGGACAGCGCGGCGACCCGCTCCTGCTGCCATACCGTCGGCCCGTGCCCGGCCAGCAGGCCGGCGAACTCCGCGATCGCCTCCGGCGTGGCGATGCCGGTGTCCAGCGCCTTCTGGCTGGTGATGGCGTATCCGGGCAGCGCCCCGAACACCCCGTCCGGGGCGAACTCCAGCCCCTTCACCTCGCGGTCGTCGGCGTCTGCCGACAGCACCAGCAGCCGGCGCGCGCCGAAGGTCAGCACCATGCCGGGCAGCGCGTCCTCGTCGACGGCCCGGTCGGACTTCAGCGTGAGCAGCCGCAGCCGGGACCCCGGCGTGAGCAGCCCGCTGCGGGCGCACACGTCGAGCAGTTCCAGCAGCGCGACCCGGTACTCCGGGCTGGTCACCGGGCTCGCGGCGCGGTACATCGCCGCGGGCAGCACGCCGAGCACGTCGAACCAGTCGTCGTCGGCCTGCAGGTCCAGCTTCCCGGCAGGCGCCTCGGCGGCGGTGAACGCCGCACCGGTGCCGGTGAGCAGGCGCACCGCGCTGTCACCGCGGCTGTAGCAGTACGGCATGAGACCGGACAGGGCGGCGGCGAGCACGTGGTCCTGCACGCCTCCGGTCCACTCCGCGGCCGGCTCGGCGGCCGTGTCGGCGGCGTGTCCCTCGCACCGGTCGCGCAGCCCGGCGAGCCGGGTGACCTGCACGGCGGCCCGCTCTACGAGCCCGGCGACCCCGGCCCGCAGCGACGGATCGGTGACCTCGGGCAGGTGCTGTGCGACCAGCGCGACCAGCGCCTCCTGCGCGGCGGCGTCGTCCTCCGCGGCGGCGACGGCCTCGACGGCCTCGCGCAGCAGCCCGGCGCACCATTCGTCGGTGGCCGCGCGCAGCGCCGCCGAACCGGCCTCGTCGCGCGGGCGCAGCAGGTGCCAGTAACCGGCCCCGGGCACCAGCCGGGTGCCGCGGGCGTACGCCGACGGGCCCTGCGGCACCGTGTACTCGCCGAGCAGCACACCCTCGGGGTCGACCAGGGTCATCGTGTTGTTGCGCCAGTGGCGTGCGGTGAGCACGCCGCAGACCACGTCCGAGCCGGGCAGGCGCACCGCCCCGGACAACTCGCCCTTGGCGGCCGCGGCGGGCAGGGTGTACACCGTGCCGTCGGTCGACTGCCCGGCGAGGCTGCCGTCGGCGCGGCGGCGCACCCGCCAGCCGACCAGCGGGCCCTTGTCGCCGGGTGCGGCCGGGTCACGCGGCGCGAGCCGGGACGCGTTCAGCAGCAGCGACTCGCCGTCGGCCGCGCCGTCCTCCAGGAACGCGGGCAGACTGGCCCGGCCGCGCTCGCCGGTGACCGGGTCGAGTTCCTGGCACACCAGGGTGGTGCCGTTGTTGCGGATCACCCAGTGCGAGACGCCGTCGGTGAGCACCCGCCCGATGCGGCGCTCGCTGCGATCGCCGACGTGCAGTGGGCGGCCGCCAGCGGTGCGGCCTCCGCCGGGCAGCGGCAGCGAGACCGCGTCCGACATGTCGAAGGCCTCGTCGGGCACCGTGAACACGTCGTCGGGCGCGCCGCTCCAGTAGCCGGAGCGTTCCCGGCCGATGTCCCAGCACACCAGCAGCTGCCGGTCGACGTAGCGCAGCACCAGCCGCCACAGGTAGTGGCGCTGGTCGGCGGGGATGCGCAGCAGGTGCTCCAGCTCCACGCCGTTCTCGCCGACCACCAGCACCACGTCGCCGCGGCGCAGCACCAGGTACGGCCACTGGCTGACGACGGCGAGGTTGTCCTCGTCGTCGGCGGGGCTCAGGCCCAGCCGGGCGACGGCCTCCTCCAGCGCGGGCCAGCCGAGCTCGTCGAGCACACCGGCGCGCAGCGTACGGCCCAGCAGCGCGGCGACGTCGTGGCCGAGCACCCGCTCGGCGGCCTCCGGGTTGACGGCGACGCCGTCGGGGCAGCCCAGCAGGGCCAGCCGGTCCAGGTGCGTGGCGAGCGTCGGCAGGCCGTGCCGTGCGGTGTCCGCGGCCAGCAGGTCCAGCAGGGCGTGGGCCGCGGTGCGCAGGCCCGGCACGGCCGTGACGGCGCGCACCCGCTCCGGGTCGCCCGCGGTCTCCCGGTAGTTCGGGCGCAGGTGCTGCTCGACCGCCTCGGCGAGCGCGGTCAGGAAGCGGCCGTCGCCGGCGACGGCGACGAGGTCGCGGCGGCCCTCGTTCTCGTCGGACAGCCATCGCGTCACCTGGTAGCGGGCGTTCTCGGGGTCGGCCACCGGCACGCCGAGCGCCAGGCAGGCGTCGAGCAGGTCGAGGTCGACGCCGCTGTGCCGGCGGCACAGCACGACGGGCAGCCCGTCGGCCTTCAGCCGTCCGGACATGCGCTCCAGCAGTGCCAGCAGGCGGGCCGAGCGGCCGTTCTGCCGCCAGCCCCGGCGCTGGCGGTGCACGTCGAAGCGGCCCAGCCAGCCCGCGGGGCCGTCGGGGGACTCGGCCGCGAACGGCACGGTGCCCTGCGGCTCGGTCAGCGCGGCGGTCGCCCCGGCCCGCTCCAGCACCTCCAGCCAGACGTCGTCGGCGACGTGCTGCGGGAACATGCTCAGCAGGCGGCCCCGCAGGGCCGGGTCGGCGGCGGCGAGTTCGGACAGGGATCCGGCGTACGCGGCCCAGAAGCCCTCCGGCGCGCGCGACAGCGACGGCGCGGACAGCAGTTGGGCGAGCACCTGCCGGTCGGCCTCGGCCTGGTCGAGCTTGGCAGCCTTGGCCAGGCGGCGCAGGTCGGTGTGCATCTGCGCGTACGGCGGCAGCCCGCCCAGGGTCCGCTCCACGCACAGGCGCAGGAAGCGGTCGTAGGCGTCGGCGGGCGTGCTGCGCGCGGACAGCTCGCGGGCGTGCTGCGACAGCGCCTTCGCGGTCAGCGCACCGGCCAGCGCGAACTCCAGGAACACCGCGTGCTGGCGCTCCTCGTCGATGCGCAGCGCGTACGCCCGCTCGGCATCGCGCGCCTTGCCGAACATGGTCGCCGCGTACGTGGTGCTGTCGGCGGCCAGGAACGCCCGGCCCGCCTCCTCGTAGTAGGTGGGCAGGAAGTGCGGCACGGCGCGGGCCAGGCGCTCGCCGAGGGCGTTGAAGCCGTCCTTGGCCGGGCCGATGCGCGACTTGGCCTGCCGGGCCAGCCGCTCGATCTCCTTGACCAGCGCCAGCGCGTGGTGGCCGTTGGCCGGGTCGTGGACCAGCGCCCAGGCGGGGAAGCCCAGCGCCTGCTGCCGGACCAGGCCCACCTCGTTGACCGGCACAGGCTTGTCGAAGCCGAGGAACTCCATGCTCAGGTCCTCGGCCGCGCCGATGGTCGCCGGCACCAGCCGCACCACGGTCCGCTCGCCCAGCACCGGGTGCCGGTAGGCGCGCGAGGTCAGCGCGTCGACGGTGTCGTCCTTGGCCACCGGCGTTCCGGCGGGCAGCACCGCCCCCGCCTCCAGCAGCGTCAGGTTCTGCTCGCTCATGTCAGTCCTCGTCCTCGTCCTCGTCGTCCTCGTCGGCGTCCGCGACCTGATCCTCTGCGGCGTCCTCGTCCTCGTCCTTCTCGACGACGCGCCCGGCGTACAGGGCCGCCGCCATGCGGGTGCCCTCGGACCAGGCGACCGGGCCGACCTCGGCCAGCGTGAGCGCGGTGCCGTTGCGGTCGGTGAAGACGAGGTCCCCGGTCTCGGTCTCGTAGTACGGGTCGTCGGAGCCGACCCAGGAGCGGGCCTCGACGGTGACGCCGCCCTCGAACACGCGGCAGACCGCGTTGCCGCCGCGCACCGGGTAGCCGAGCTTGGTCGCGCGGGCGGTCAGGTGGCGCAGCTCGGCGTACTTGCCCCCGGAGTACTCCCCGACCCGCCGTGCGGACGGATCCACGTCGGCCGGTCGGCTGAAGATCTGCCGGAACAGCTGGTCCACGGACTGGGACACGCCCAGGTCGGCGGCGAACTCGCGCAGGTCGTCGAGGTCGGGCAGGGTCACCGGGTGCGGGATCACCACCCGCTGCGCGGGCAGCCGCACCGTGTCGCCGTCGAGGTTCACGATGCCGATCTGCCCGGCGGACGCGTCGCGCAGGAAGCCCACCTCGTCCGGGTCGAACGCGCCGTCGTCGTCGAGCACCCCGACCACCAGGTCGGTCAGCGCCGCGCGCCAGGTCTCGTCGGGCCAGACGTCGGCCAGCACGGCGACAGGCACCGGCAGCGAGCGGACCATCCAGCGCTCGATGTCGGCGCGGCACTGCCCCTCGTGCCGGCCCAGCCACTCGGTGAGCTGCCGGAGCCCGGTCACCACCGGGTCGTCGCGCAGCGCCGACGGCACCGACTTCAGCTCCTTGCCCTTGGCGTTGCGGGCGACCAGGTCGCTCCCGCGCAGGGTGACTTCATAGCCACCGGATGCCACCAACCATCCCATGTGGACGGCCACCTTCCTGTCGAAGACACCGGACGCTAAACCACCGCGCCGACAGTCCGGCAAACGGCTGGTCGCGGCCCCGCCCCGTCCGCGGCATACCGACCGGGAACCATTCGGCCACACCGCTGTCGGCGGCGCGCGGCCGGGTCCCGGGTCACGCCCGGGCGGCGCGATGACGTGCGCACGGCCATGTCCGCGGGTATTGCGGGCAGGACCGCACACGGCGGGAGTACCGTCGAAGGTCCAGCGCCGAGTGCGTCACCGACCGGCCGCAGCCGCGGCGGAGCGGGGCGGTCCCGGGCTGCTGGGCGGGGCGTCAGCGGTGACGAAGGAGGCGGCGGTGAAGCGCAGAGCGCTCGTGCTCGGTGGCGGCGGGGTCACCGGTATCGCGTGGGAGCTGGGAATCCTGGCCGGACTCGCCGAGGCCGGCGTCGACCTGAGCACCGCCGACCTGCTCGTCGGCACGTCGGCCGGCTCGGTGGTCGCCTCGCTGATGGCCACCGAGCCCAGCCTGGAGGAGCGCTACCAGACCCAGCTGGAGGACCCGAAGGACGAGGTCGCCGCCCGCCTCGGCATGCGCACGCTGCTGGCGTACGGGTGGGCGATGGTGCGCAGCCGCGCCCCGGAGCAGTACCGGGCCCGGCTCGGCGCGCTGGCGCTGGCCGCCGCGTCGATGACGCCCGAGGAGCGCAAGGCGGTCATCGCGTCCCGGCTGCCCGTGGTCGACTGGCCGGAGCAGCCGCTGAAGATCACCGCGTCGGACGCGCACACCGGCGAGTTCACCGTCTTCGACCGCGACAGCGGCGTGGAGCTGATCGACGCCGTCGCCGCGAGCTGCGCGGTGCCGGGCGTGTGGCCGCCCGCGGCGGTCAACGGCCACCGCTACATCGACGGCGGGATGCGCTCGGCGACCAACGCCGACCTGGCCCGCGGGCACGAGCAGGTGGTCATCATCGCCCCGGTGACCGTCGGCGGCGGCCTGGTCACCAGCACCGCCCGGCACGTCGCCGAGCTGACGGCGGCCGGCGCGCGGGTGACCGTCATCAGCCCGAACCGGAACTCCCGGACCGCGATCGGCCGCAACATGCTCGACCCGTCCCACCGGGCCGCGTCGGCCCGCGCCGGACGCGCCCAGTCCGCGCAGGTCGTCACCCAGGTCGCCGCGGTCTGGTGCTGACGCGACGCCGACCGTCCGTTGAGGATGCCCCCAGCATCCTCCGAGCAACGCGCACGCCGATCACTGCCACAGGACGCTGATCAGCCAAAACATCTCGTGACGCCGCTCTCTGCGCCCGACGCGGGCCCGGAGTGGCCAAAGCTTTCCGGTAGCGCTATGCTCGACCGTGACGCCCGTCTTGGCGACTTCCCCCGTGGTTGCCAAGACGGGCGTTTTTCTTTGCCCAGACCCCCTTCCCTCACCCTCCACAAAGGAACGGAAGGGCACCTTCACATCGCCATACGTCGAGGAAGGCGCCCTTGTTAACCGGTTACCCCCGGTGGGCTGCGGCGGCCGGGTCGCTCGCGTGTCGGTCGGGTCGGGTATCGTCCCGCGCGGCGAGGCTGTAGCGCAGAGGTCGTCGCGCCTTGACTGCAAGCTGGAGGACGTCGGTTCGAATCCGACCAGTCTCGCCCCTACCGGACCTGGGGAGGGTGCATGCCGCACAGCAGCACGGACGTGCCGGCGGCACGCGTGCCCGCGGCAGCCCCACCCGGCCCGGCGCCGACGCCCGATGCGACGGCGCCGCCCGAGCCGGTCACACCGTCCGATCTCGACATCTGCCTGCGGGTACTGGCCGCCGCCAGGCGCGGCGACCTGGACGGGCCCGCGGCGCTGGCCGTCGAGCGGGCGGTCGCCGAGGCCCACCGCGGCGGCAAGAAGCGCCGCAAGGCCGACCGGTCGGCCCAGCGTGAGCAGATCGACCGGGAACTGCTGGCCACGGCCAGCCGCTACCGCGAGGAGATCCCGCACGCCGCGGCGGCGCACCGCCCGCTGCCCCACGGCGGCGGGAGCACCCACCCCGAACCCGCGCGGGCGCTGCTGCACCGCCCACGCCGCTGCTACGTGTGCAAGGAGCCGTTCCGGCAGGTCGACGGCGACTACCACCAGCTGTGCCCGGCGTGCGCCGAGCACAACCGCGCGCGCCGCGACGCCCGCTGCGACCTCACCGGCCGCCGCGCCGTGGTCACCGGCGGCCGCGTCAAGATCGGGTTTCACATCGCGCTGAAGCTGCTGCGCGACGGCGCGGACGTGCTGGTCACCACCCGGTTCCCGCGGGACGCGGCCCGCCGCTTCGCCGCGCTGCCCGACGCCGCCGACTGGTCGCACCGGCTGCACGTGCACGGGGCCGACTTCCTCGACCTGGCCGGGGTGCTCGGCCTGGTCGACGCGGTCACGGCTCGCTGGGACCACCTCGACATCCTGGTCAACAACGCCGCGCAGACCCTGCACCGGCCCGCGGCGTACCACCGCGAGGTGCGGGCGGCCGAGCTGCTCCCGCTGACCGGCCCGGCCGCCGGGATCGGCACGACGGCGGCCCGCCACCGGCCGGACACCGCCGTGGTGCTGCCCGAACTGGCCCAGGCGCTGTTCCCGGCCGGGCACACCGACGAGACCGGCCAGCCGCTGGACCTGCGCGAGGTCAACAGCTGGACGCTGCACGCCCACGACGTCAGCCCGCGCGAATGGCTGGAGGTGCACGTCGTCAACGCCTTCGTGCCCTTCCTGCTGACCTCCCGGCTGCGCCCACTGCTGGCCGCCGCACCCCACCCGGTGCGGCACGTGGTGCAGGTGTCGGCGATGGAGGGCAGTTTCTCCCGGGAGAACAAGACCCAGCGCCACCCGCACACCAACATGGCCAAGGCGTCGCTG
The DNA here is from genome assembly GCF_009720385.1 of Catellatospora vulcania. Taxonomy (GTDB): domain Bacteria; phylum Actinomycetota; class Actinomycetes; order Mycobacteriales; family Micromonosporaceae; genus Catellatospora; species Catellatospora vulcania. The sequence continues at coordinate 299,814 of NZ_ML769305.1, forward strand.
AACATGCTGACCCGGACGCTGGCCGACGACTACCACCGCGCCGGCATCCTGATGAACAGCGTGGACACCGGCTGGGTGACCGACGAGCGGCCGCACCCGGACAAGCAGGCCCAGCGCGAGGCCGGCTTCCGGCCGCCGCTGGACGTGATCGACGGCGCGGCCCGGGTGTACGACCCGATCGTGCGCGCCGAGGCCGGCGACCCGGTGCACGGAGCGTTCCTCAAGGACTACCGGCAGGTGGCATGGTGACCGAGCACGAGACCCCCGCGAACCCGGTGCGCTGCCCGGCGATCAGCCGCCCGGAGGCGGGGCTGGCCGACCCGGCGGACTTCGACGCCCTGCTGACCCGGCTCGCCGACCCGGCCGGGGTCGCCGCGGCGGAGGACTTCCCACGCGGCACGCTGCAACCCGACGGCCGCCTGGACCTGTGCAAGCAAGGGCTCGGCCCGCAGGTCGCGGCCCGGGTGGTGCAGGCCGCCGTGCGCTTCCCGCACGCCACCCACCTGCTGCTGGGCACCAACGGCCTGGGCAGCGACGGGGCCCGCGCGGTCGCCGACGCGCTCGCGCCCGGCCACCACGTGCAGACCGTCTACCTGGGCTGCAACCGCATCGACGCGGACGGCGCGGGCGCGCTCGCCGACCGGCTCGCCGACGACACGACGGTGCGGGCGCTGTGGCTCAAGCGCAACCCGATCGGCGACGGCGGCGTGGCCCGGCTGTGCGCGGCCCTGGCCGCCAACACCACGCTGCGCACCCTGGACCTGGTCAACACCGGCCTCACCCGGCGCGGGCTGCAGGCCCTGGCCGAGGTGCTGGCGCACCGGTCCATCCCGCTGGAGCGGCTGTTCCTCGGCGGCAACGGGCTGGCCCGCGACGCCGTGCCCGCACTGTCGGCGATCGTGCGCGACGGCCGGGTACGCGAGCTCTACCTGGCCGCGAACCATCTCGGCGACGAGGGCGCGGCCGCGCTGGGCGAGGCCGTCGAGGGCCTGCCGATGACGCTGGGCCTGGGCGGCAACGGCCTCACCCCGGCCGGGGTCGGCGCGCTGGCGGCGCGGCTGGGCGCGTGGACCGCGCTGGACCTGGCCCGGCCGCCGTCGGAGCGGGCGCTGGGCGCGCAGCCCAACACGGTCGGCGACGCCGGGGCAGCGGCCCTGGCCGCGGCGCTGCCCGCAAGCCGGCTACGGCGGCTGGACCTGCGCTTCACCGGTATCACCGGGCGCGGCGCGAAGCTGCTGCTGGCCGCCCTGAACGACGACATGCCGCTGCGCTACCTGGGCATCAACCACGGCGTGCCGCGCCGGCTGCGGCGGCTGGCCGCGGCGACCCTGGGCCCGGCCGAGCAGCCCCACCCCGACATCAGCGCGATCGCGAGCGTGTACCGGTGACCGACCCCGAACTGACCGTCTGGCAGCGGGTGCGCCGCTACGCGGTGCCACCCAGCATGATCGCCGAATGCACGGACCGGCGGCTCGCCGGCGACTGGCGGGCAGCCTGTGCCGCGGGTCGGGTCGACACCGACGTCGACCTCGCCGAGCTGGCCCGCGCCCACGGGGCCGAGGCCGCCGAGCGGATCGAAGCCGACCTGACCAGGTTCGCGCCCGATCTGCTGCGCTGGCACCTGCCGCGGGCGCTGGGCGGGCGCACCAGCCTGGCCACCGGCCTCACCTTCACCCTCGCGCCCGACCTGGGCAAGGTCGGCCAGGACACCGTGGCGCTGCAGGTCGAGCTGCCCAAGACCGTCGACGGCTCGCAGCGGCTGCGGCTCACCGCGGCGCCGCTGGGCAAGGCGCCCGGCCCGGAACTGCCCGGCTACCTGTGGCAGGCCGACGAGGCCGCGGGGCTGCGGCAGGCGTACGGCGGCGACGCGTCCCGGCTGCCCTTCCTCACCCCCGACGGCGTGCCGGTGCCGTTCGCCGACTTCGCCACGGCCACCGGCGACGGCGCGCCGTCACGGGCCGAGCGCTCCGCCGCCCGGCTCGCCGCCGACCAGCTCGTCGAGGCCTGGCACGAGGCCGGGCTGGCGCTCGACGAGACGCTGCCCGCCTCCCGGTACAGCCACTACAAGGTGACCCGCGAGCAGGTGACCGGGCACCGGATGCACCTGGTCGCGCTCGCCCCCGCGGTCCGCCTGCTCGCCCGGCGGTACGCCGCCGAGGGCGTGGTGCTCAACGCGGACTGGCGGCTGCGTTTCCTGCTCACCCCGGACGGCGACACGGTGCGGGTCCGGATGCTCGGCGAGGACGAGCGCCGCAGCGACCTGCCGGTGCTGGCCGAGCCGGTGTACCGCGTACCCCCGGATCTGGAACTGCTGTACCGCGGCCTGATCGCGCCCGCGGACCTGCACCCGCTGGTGCGCGCGGCGCTGTTCCCGGACGCGCCGGGCGGCGTCGCGGCGGCGCGCGGCCCGGCGTTCGGGCCGGTGCGGGTGCGCTGCCGGGGGCAGTGGCACCGGATCGACAACGCCGGCGGGCGGCTCGTCCCGCTCGACCACACGCCGCAGGAGGTGCAGCGCGAGCAGGCGCTGCGGGCCCTCGGCGGCAAGGTGGCCGGCTGCTTCGCCGCCCAGCAGGGCTGGACCGACGGTAGGACTCCGCTGCCCCGGGCGCTGCGGCAGCAGCGGCGCGAGCTGATGCAGACCATCCTGCACGGCGACACGGACGCGCTGCTGGCGCTGCTCGACGCGGGCCTGGACCCGCATGTGCGCGACGGCCGCGGGTCGACGCTGCTGCACCTGCTGCGCTGCCTGGACCACGAGGTGCTGCTGCCCAGGCTGCTGGCCGCGGGCCTGCCCGTCGACGCCCGCGACCACCGCCGGCGAACCCCGCTGCACGTCGCGGTGGGCTGGGTGGGCACACCCGCGCTGGTGCTGGCGCTGCTGCAGGCGGGTGCGGACCCGAAGGCCGAGGACGACAACGGCACCTCGGTCACGGACCTGGTCGAGTACAAGGGCTTCGAGTACTACGAGCAGGAGAGCGGCGAGGGTCACGGCGACCTCAAGCTGATCTCGCAGTACATCCAGGAGCGCACGTGAGCGAGCGCAGCCGGACAACCACGGGCGGCGTGGCCGCGCGTGACGAGCGAAGCGAGGAGCACGCGTGAGCGAGGCTTTGCGGACGGCGGACGAGCTGATCGCGGCGACGCGGGCATGGCGCAGCGAGCCGGTCGCCGACCCTCGGGTGGAGGCGCTGGCGCTGGCGGTGTCGGCGAACCTGCCGGTGCTGCTGTGGGGTGAGCCGGGCATCGGCAAGTCCGCGTCGCTGCAGCAGCTCGCGGCCGGGCTGGGCGTGCCGCTGGAGACGGTGATCGCCAGCGTGCACGAACCCTCGGACTTCTCCGGCCTGCCCATCGTCGGCGACGATCCGGCGGCCGACGGGGTGCCGATGGCCCCGCCGGACTGGGCGGTGCGGCTCGCCCGCAGCGGGCAGGGCCTGCTTTTCTTCGACGAGCTGTCGTCGGCGCCGCCCGCGGTGCAGGCGGCGCTGCTGCGGGTGGTGCTGGAGCGCCGGGTCGGCAGCCTGGAGCTGCCCGCGTCGATCCGCATCGTCGCCGCGGCGAACCCGCCGGCCAGCGCCGCCGACGGCTGGCACCTGAGCCCGCCGCTGGCCAACCGGTTCGTGCACCTGCACTGGACGCACGACCCGCGGGTGGTGGCCCGCGGCCTGGCCGGCACCTGGCCCGCGATCACGGTGCCCGTGGTCCATTCCGGACGGATGGCGGGCGCGGTGGCCCGCGCCCGGGGCACGGTCGCGGGTTTCCTGACCGCCCGGCCGGGCCTGGTGCACCACCTGCCCGGCGACGCCGACAGCCGCGGCGGGGCGTGGCCGTCGCCGCGCAGCTGGGAGATGGCGCTGCGGCTGCTGGCGTTCCACCTGGCCACCGACACCGGCCGGGACGCGCTGACCACCGCGCTGGTCGGCGCGGTGGGCGACGGCGCGGGCCTGGAGTTCAGCACGTACCTGGAGGAGCTGGACCTGCCCGATCCGGAGCGGGTGCTGGCCGACCCGAAGGCGTTCGCGCTGCCCGAGCGGGGCGACCGGCAGCTGGCGTTCCTCACCGCGGTGGTGTCGGCGGTGCAGGCTCGCACCACCCACCAGCGCTGGGACGCGGGCTGGGTGGTGCTGGCCAAGGCGGTCGACGCCGGGGTGCCCGACGTCGCCGCGCGGGCCGCGCTGGACCTGGCCGCGCTGCGCGACACCGACTGGCCGGTGCCGCCCGCCATCGACGCCTTCGTCGAGGTGCTGAGCCTGTCCGGCATGCTCCCGGCCGCACGATGACCACCGTCCCTCCGGCGGACCCGCCCGCGGCGGGCCCGGGCCGACGGCCGGAACCGGTTGTGCCCGCGGCGGAGGACCCTTCCTCGGCGGATGCCGGTCGGCCGCCGGAGCCGGGCGTGCCCGCGGCAGGGGACCCGCCCGTGCGGGCACGGCGGCCACTCGACCGGGCGAAGCTGCTGGCTGCCCGGTTCCGGGCCGCCGGGGACCGGCCCTACCTGGCCACCGCGCTGTACAGCCTGACCGTGGTGCCCAGCGACCGGGTTCCGACGATGGGCGTGGACCGGCACTGGCGCTGCTACGTCTCCCCCGCGTTCGTCGACGACACGCCGGTCGAGCAGCTCGCCGGGGTGTGGATCCACGAGGTGGCGCACCTGCTGCGCGACCACCACGGCCGAGCCGACCGGCTGACCGCCGACCAGCGCGCCGACCATTACCGGGTCAACCTCGCCCAGGACTGCGAGATCAACGACGACCTGGTCGCCGACGGGCTGCCGCTGCCCGAGGGGCGCATCCACCCGTCGCTGTACGGCCTGCCCACCGGCCGGCTGTTCGAGCAGTACCTGCCCGCACTACCCGCCTCCCCCCGCTGCCGCGGCCGCTGCGCCGCAGCCGCCACCGGCGCCGCCGCGGGGGCCGGTGGCGCGGTCGGCGACGCGGGTGATGCCTGCGACTGCCCGCCCGTCGAGTGCGGCTCGGGCGCGCACGGCCACCAGTCCCCGTGGGACCTGCCCGAGGCGGGCGCCTCGGCGGTGCGCGGGGTGGAGGCCGACGCGATCCGGCGACAGACAGCCCAGGCGGTGCGGGCCCACGCGCGGGGCCGCGGCACGGTGCCCGCGGGCTGGCAGCGCTGGGCCGAGCAGGTCCTCGAACCCACGATCGACTGGCGGCAGGCCCTGGCCGGGGCGGTGCGCGAGGCGGCGGCCTGGGCGGGCGGCGCGGTCGACTACACCTATCGGCGGCCGTCGCGGCGCGGTGCGGCGCTGCCGGGCATCGTGCTGCCGAGCCTGCGGCGGCCGCTGCCGCGGGTGGCGATCGTGATCGATACCTCCGGCTCGATGTCCGACGACGACCTGGCCGCGGTGCTGGCCGAGGTCGGCGGGGTGCTGCGGGCGGTAGGCGTACGCGGCAACCGCGTCGCCGTGCTGGCCTGCGACGCCGACGTGCACGCCGCGCGGCGGGTGTCCACGGTCGGCGAGGTGGTGCTGGCCGGCGGCGGGGGCACCGACATGCGGGTCGGCATCAGCGCGGCGCTGGCCGTGCCGGAGCCGCCGCACTTCGTGATCGTGCTGACCGACGGGTACACGCCGTGGCCGGAGGCGGCCCTGTCGCGCACCCGGATCATCGCCGGTCTGGTCGGCGCGGACGCGCCCCAGCCTCCATCCTGGATCGAGGCCATCCCGATAATCATGACTTCAGGCAAAACGTGAGCTGCGTCCGGCAAAGGGTGCTTTGGTAATACCCAGAAGATCTTCGGATCTCGGGGAAGGAAAAGCAGCCATGGGTACGTCTCTTCGGCGTGCGGCCCTGTCCGCAGCCATCGGCGTCGCCGCCGCGACGCTGGTCTCGCCGTCGGTGGCGCTCGCCGCGGCCGACGTCACGGTCAACCCGTCCGCGGTCGCCCCGGGCGGCGCGTTCACGCTCGCCGCGTACTGCGGCGCGGGCGCGTCCTCCGCGTCGGTCAGCGGCACCACGATCGGCGGGCCGTCCGAGATCACGCTCAACCCGTACACCGAGGGTGGGCCGGGTGCGTTCAACGCCGAGCTCACCGTGCCGTCGACGACCCTGCCGGGCACGTACCAGCTCAACGTCACCTGCAGCGACGGCGAGACCGGCGCCGGCACGCTGGTCGTCTCGCCGACCGGCGCGCCGGCGGGCGGCGGCGGGTCCACCTCCGACGGCCCCAGCCGGGCTCTGCTCGGCGCGGGCTCCGGCCTGCTGGCCGTGTCCGCCCTGGGCGGTCTGGTGATGCTGGTCCGGAGCCGGAGGTACCGTGGCCACCACTGCGCCTGACCCGGCACCCCAGGCCGCTCCCGAACCCGAGGTCCTGTCCGCGGCCGAACTCCTGCCGGGCCGCGGCCGCCACCGCGGCGCGCGACGCACCGGGCGCAGGACGGTCCTGCTGCTGGCCGGCGCGGCGCTGGCCGGAATCGGGCTGATCGCCGCCGCGTTCCTGATCACCCCCGCCGGGCCGCCGCAACCCGCCGACGACGCCTCGGGGCGCTACCAGCTCGTCGACACCGACCGGCGGCCCGACGCGCGCGGCATTCGGCCGCTGGACCGGTCCGCGCCGGTACGGGTGAAGATCCCGTCGATCAAGGTGGACGCGGTCGTGGTCACCGTCGGCACCAACCTCGACGGCAGCCTGCAGGTGCCCGAGCTCAAACACCCCGACCTCACCGGCTGGTACCGCTACGGCCCCAGCCCGGGCGAGCGCGGCAACGCCGTCATCGTCGGCCACGTCGACACCCGCACCAGCGGCCCTGCCGTGTTCTTCCAACTGGGCTCCCTCAAACCCGGCACGAAGATCGAGGTCCAGCGCCTGGACGGCTCACTCGCCACCTTCACCGTCGACGTCGTCAAATCCTTCCCCAAGGAGGACTTCCCCGCCCACCGCGTCTACGGCTCCACCGACGACATGGGCCTGCGCCTGGTCACCTGCGGCCCGCCCTACGACCGCACCGACCGCAACTACCTCAACAACATCGTCGTCTTCGCCACCCTCACCAAAACCCGCCCCGCCCGCTCCCCGGGGTGAGCGCTTTCGGGTTGATCATGAACTTATGGCACGGCTCGACGGCGTGTCCCTGCCACAACTTCATGATCACCGCGGCGGCGGCGGGGCGGCAGGGCGGGGCGGGACCGAGCGGTCAGTCCGGGACGCCCCAGGTGAAGCGGTGGACGTGGATGCCGAAGTACGGGAAGGACTCGATCGCGGCCACGCCGGGGACCGGGCGGATGCGGTCGTTGATCAGGGTGGACAGGTCGGCCATGGTGGCGCAGACGACCTCGGCGAACAGATCGAACGAGCCGGCGGTGGCGACCAGGTAGACCACGGCGTCCAGCTCGCCGAGCGCGGCGGCCACGGCCGCGGCGTCATCGTCGACGCGGATGCCCAGCAGCGCCATCACCGGCCGGCCGGTCTTCAGCGGGTCGGTGACCGCGGCGATCTGCATGACCCCCGCGTCGGTGAGCCGCTGGATGCGCTGACGTACGGCCGGACCGCTCAGCCCGACCTCCTGCCCCAGGTCGGTGTACGACGCCCGCCCGTCCACCTGCAGCCGCCGGATCAGCGCCTTGTCGGTCGCGTCGAGCTCCATCAGCCGACCAGCTCCGCGACGGCCTGCTCGAACACCTCGGAGTGCCGGGCGACGTCGGCGTCGGAGGTGTCGGGGCACATCAGCGCCATGTTGTGGAACGGCGTCATGAGAATGCCGCGGTTGAGCGTGTACAGGTGCATGTACTCGTCGAGCAGGTCGTCGGCGGCCGCCGCGGACTGCCCGCCGGTACGCGGCGCGGGGCTGGTGAACCGGTACTCCGCGCGCGCCCCGAGCTGCGTGACCGACCACGGCACGGCAGCGGTCTCCAGGATGCGCCGCACGTCCTCGGTGTAGTCGCCGGCGAGCCGGATCATGTGCGCGAACGCCTCGTCGGTGAGCACCTCGTCGAGCGTGGCCCGCATCGCGGCCAGCGACAGCGCGTTGCCGGCCAGGGTGCCGCCCACGCCGCCGACGTCGACGATGTCCGCGCCGCCCGTGGCGGTGATCCGGTGCACCCGGTCGGCGATCTCTGCGGTTAGGCCGTACGCCCCGCACGGGATGCCGCCGCCGAGCGACTTGCCGATCACGAACACGTCCGGGCGCAGCCCGTCGCGGGCGGTCATGCCGCCCGGACCGGCCGAGACCGTGTGCGTCTCGTCGATCATCAGCAGCGCGCCGTACCTGGTCGCCAGCTCCCGCAGCCCGTCCAGGAAGCCCGGTTCGGGCAGCACGATGCCGATGTTGGTCAGGGCGGGCTCGGTGAGGATGGCCGCCACGTCGCCGTGGGCGAGTTCGCGCTCGACGGCGGCGAGGTCGTTCCACTCGGCGACGCGGGTGGTCTGCGTCGGGTCGACGGCGGGGGCGACGTTGCCGGGGCGGCTGCGCGGCTGCCCGTCGGGTCCGAGCACGATGAAGGTCTCGTCGACGGAGCCGTGGTAGCAGTACGAGAAGACGAGCAGTTTCGGCCGGCCGGTGACCAGGCGGGCCAGCCGGGCCGCCCAGCGGTTCGCGTCGGTGGCCGACAGCGTGAACGACCAGCGCGGCAGGCCGAAGCGGCGGGTGAGTTCCGCGCCGACCCATTCGGCGTCCTCGGTGGGCAGCATGGTGGTGATGCCACCGTCGACCGCGATGCGCCGGTGGACGGCGGCCACCGTGGCCCGGGGGCTGTGCCCCGCCATGGCGCCGGTGTCGCCGAGCGCGAAGTCGAGGTAGGTGTGGCCGTCCACATCGGTGATCTTGTTGCCGTGCGCGGTGGCGTACGCGAGCGGGAAGCCGCCGGACCACTTGCTCATCCACGTCATCGGCACCCGGCCGAACAGGTGCTCGGCCCGCTCGTGCACGCGCAGCGACTCGGGGTGCCCGGCGCGGTAGGCGTCGCGTTCCCGGTCCACCAGGGCGCTCACCCGACTACGATCAAGGGTGGTCATGCGCGCACCGTAACACGAATTCTAAAGCGATCGAGCGCCTAAGCTTTGAAATCTGAAACCCGCGTTAAGAAGGTGCCCTTCCTCTACACATAGCGATGTGAAGGTGCCCTTCCTTGCTCTGGCTCGGGGCTGTTGCAATCTGGCTAGGAGCTGTCCTGCTTCGCGGGGCCTTCGGTCAGGGCAGGAGGTTGGCCAGTTCGACGCGCGAGCGGACGGCGAGTTTGGCGAAGATGTTGCCGAGGTGGTGCTCGACCGTGCGCGGGCTCAGGAACAGCTGGGCCGCGATCTCGCGGTTGGTGGCGCCCTGGGCGGCCAGCCGGGCGATCTGGCGTTGCTGCGGGGTGAGTTCGCCGTCGGGCTCGGCGAGCCGGGGGCGGGCGGATTCGCCGGTCGCGCGCAGTTCCGCGCGGGTCCAGTCGGCCCAGCGGACGGCGTGCAGGCGTTCGAAGGACTCCAGCGCGCTGCGCAGCTCGGTGCGGGCCTCGGCGCGTTTGCGGCGGCGGCGCAGCAGTGAGCCGTAGAGCAGTTCGGTGCGGGCCCGCTCGAACGCGCGGTCGCCCAGGGCGTGCAGCTCCAGGGCTGCCCGGAAGTGCTCCTCGGCCTGGCCGCCCTCGCTGAGCAGGGCCCGGCAGCGCGCGGCGAGCGCCAGGTTGTCGGGGCTGCTGGTGCTGTCGGCCCACGGCTCGAACGTGGTGAACGCGGCCCGCGCCGCCTCGGTCGCCCCGGTGCGCACCGCGGCCTCCACGTAGGTCGGCACCGACAGCGCCGCCACCGCCATGTGCCCCTGGCCGGGCCCGGCTCGGGCCAGCCCGCGCAGGCGGCCGGCGGCGTCGGCGTGGCGGCCCAGGGACAGGTCGAGGAAGGCCAGCGCCCAGGTGCTGAGGGCGGCGGGCAGGCCCAGCCCGTACAGGCCGGCCCGGTCCAGTGCGGTGCGGGCGCGCAGCCGGCAGGTCTGCTCGTCGCCGTGGATCGCGTCGAGCATGGCCAGCGCGGCCAGGTGGTGGCAGGCCCCGTTGCCCTGACCGGTCTCGGTCGCGGCGCGCAGGCCCTCCAGGGCGTTGGCCGTCGCGGCGGCGTGCCGCCCGGTCCAGAACTCGGCGTACGCGCTGAACTCCAGCGCCTTGGGCACCATGGTCAGCGCGCCCCGTCCGCGGGCCATCGCGACGGCGCGGGCGGCCATCACCCGGCCCTGGGCGTTGTCGCCGAGGATCAGCGCGGCGATGCTGGCCCAGATCAGCGCGGACGGATCGTCGATGCGCGGGGCGCCCTCCAGCACCGCGCGCAGCGGGGCCAGCGCCGCGCCGAACCGGCCCAGGAAGATCGCCGACAGCGCCTCCAGGTAGTCCAGCATCACCGTGGCCTGCGGCGAGCAGCCCGCCCCGCGCAGCGGTGCCGCCATCGCCGCGGCCTGCAGGAAACGCCGATGGTCACCGGCGTAGACCCCTGCCTCGCCCGCCCGCATCATGGCCCGGATGGCCAGCTCCGGATCGATCGGGGCGAGCCGGTGCGCGGCGGTCAGCAGTGCCTCGTACGCCTCGGTGGCCCGGCCGTCGCGCAGGTCGATGTCGCCGCGCAGCAGCTCCAGCTCGCCGCGGGCCGCCGCGCCCGGGGCCACCGGCAGGGCGCGGTCGAGCAGGTCACGGGCGCGTGCGGAGCGGCCCGCGTGCCAGGCGTCGCGGGCCGCCGCGGCCAACCGCCGCGCCTTGGCCCCGTCGTCGCCGGTGCTCAGCTCGGCCGCGCGCTCGTAGGCCGCCGACGCGGTCGCGAACCCGCCGCGGTGGCGCGCGGACGCGGCCGCCGACTCCAGCTCCTCGGCCAGCTCGTGATCGGGGGCCAGGCCGGCGGCGGCCCGGTGCCAGGCCCGGCGCAGCGGATGGCGGGTGGCGTCCAGCAGCCGGGCCAGCAGCGCGTGCGCGGCGCGGCGGCGGGCCAGCGGCGCGGACTGGTAGATCGCGGCGCGCACCTGGGGATGGCGGAACGCCACGCCGGCCGGGCCGGCGCGCAGCAACCCGGCCGACTCGGCCGGTTCCAGCGCCGCCAGGTCGAGGCCGGCCTCGTCGGCGGCCCGGACCAGCAGGTTCGCGTCCATCTCGTCCTCGACCGCGGCGATCAGCAGCAGCTGCCAGGTCTGCTCCGGCAGGTGCCGGACCCGGCGCAGGAATGCGCGCTGCAGCCCGGCGCAGGGCGGCAGCGGCTCCGGCAGCGGGCACACCCCGCGTAGCTGGTCCGGTGTCAGCGCGGCGGCCAGCTCGGTGACGGCCTGGGGGTTGCCCGCCGCGGCGGCGGCCAGGCGCAGACGCACCCCCTCGGCCACGGCGACGGGCGCGACGTCGTCGACCAGCGCGGCGCAGGCCGTGTCGTCCAGTGCGAACAGCTCTAGGACGGGCAGGCCCGGCGGTGGGAGTTCGTCGTCGTCGCGGGAGGCCAGCAGGATGACGACCGCCTCGCCCGGCTCGGGGGCGCCGAGCCGCCGGGCGGCGAAGGCCAGCGCCTCGCGCGACGGCGGGTCGAGCAGGTCTGCGTCGTCCACGCAGACCAGCACCGGCCCGTCCCGCGCGAGCAGGACCAGCAGGGCGAGCAGCGCTGCGGGCAGCAGGCAGCCACGGCTGTCGGCCTCGCCGGCCTCGCCGTCGAGCACCCGGCGCAGCGCCTGCGCCTGCCGTGCGGGCAGTTCGGGCACCCGCCGGGCGACCGGCCGCAGCAGCCGGTGCAGGCCCGCGTAGGCCAGGCCCGCCTCCGCCTCGACTCCGCACCCGGGCAGCACCTGGAAGTCCGGGGCTTCGCCCATCGCGTACGCCAGCAGCGCGGTCTTGCCGAACCCAGGCTCGCCGCGCAGCAGCAGCGCCCCGCCGCACCCGGCTCGCGCGCCGTCCAACAAGGACGTCAGCGACAGCAGCGCGCTGTCGCGGCCGTGCAGCGGCGGGCTCGCGAGCGGGGTCACGTCCAGAAGTTACTCACAAGTTAACGTTCCGCGAAAGACCGATGCGTCGTTTCACGGATGCGAAGCACGCACGACATCACGCACGCTCTGTCCCACCCCACTCCATCGAGGAGGACAGATGCGAAAGTCAGCCGGTCTGCTCAGCTCGCTGTGCGCCGTACTCGCCATGGTCGTGGTCGCGCCGTCGCCCGCCCAGGCCGCCGAACGCGATCCGGTCATCTTCGTGCACGGCTACAAGGGCGGGGCCTGGAACTGGAACGACATGATCGCCGATTTCAAGGCCGACGGGTGGAGCGGCGGGCGGCTGTTCGCGATGTCGTACGACATCGCGCAGTCCAACAAGGCCACCGCCGCGCAGCTGCGCTCCCTGGTCGACTCGGTGCGCGCGCAGACCGGCGCGGCGAAGGTCGACATCGTGGCGCACTCCATGGGCAGCCTGAACTCCCGGTGGTACCTGAAGTTCCTCGGCGGCACATCGTACGTGGACCAGTGGGTGTCGCTCGGCGGGCCCAACCACGGCACCAACCTCACCCCGATCTGCTCATGGCTGATCACCTCCTGCGCGGAGATGGCCCCGTCCAGTTCCTTCCTGCGCGACCTCAACGCCGGCGACGAGACGCCGGGCGGGGTGCGCTACCAGACCTACTGGTCGAACTGCGACGAGTTCATCAACCCCGACGAGAGCACGATCCTGTCGGGCGCGACCAACACCAACGTGGGCTGCATCGAGCACGCCTGGCTGCTCGTCAGCGACCCCGTCTCCCAGAAGGTCCGCACCCTCCTCAAGTCCTGACCTGCCAGACGTTGGGAAGAGCGCCTTCTACATCGCATAGCGATCAGAAGGCGCCCTTCCTTCGTCCAGGGGCGGGTCAGAGGGCGGCGCGGTGGCGGGCCTGGGTGATGGACCAGGCGGCGTTGACCAGCCCGATGTGGCTGAACGCCTGTGGGAAGTTGCCCAGCAGCTCACCGGTGTGCGGGTCGATCTCCTCGGCGAGCAGGCCCACGTCGTTGGCGTACGCGGCGGCGCGTTCGAAGACCTCGGTGGCCCGGTTCACGCGGCCCGCCTCGGCCAGGGCCTGGGCCAGCCAGAAGGTGCACAGCAGGAAGGTGCCCTCCTCCCCGGCGAGGCCGTCCACACCACCGGAGGTGCGGTAGCGGTAGACCAGTCCCCGGTCGTCGGTGAGGCGGTCGGCGACGGCCTCGATGGTGGCGAGCATGCGCGGGTCGTCGGCGGGCAGGAAGCCCACGATCGGCATCATCAGGCACGACGCGTCGAGGTCCGTCGAGCCGAAGTACTGCGTGTACGCCCCGGCGGTCTCGCTCCAGCCGTCGCGCAGCACCCGCTCGCGCAGCTCGTCGCGGGCGGCGGTCCAGCCGGGCACGCGGTCCTGCGCCTGGAGCCGCTCGGCCAGCCTGATCGCCCGGTCCAGGGCCACCCAGCACATCACCTTCGAGTAGACGAAGTGCCGCGCCGGCCCGCGCACCTCCCAGATGCCCTGGTCGGTCTCGTGGCAGCGCACGGCCGCGGCGTCGGCCAGCGCCACCAGGAACGAGCGCATGTCGTCGTCCATCCCGGTGATCTTGTCGGCCAGCCGGTACGCCGCGCCGAGCAGCTCGCCGTACACGTCGATCTGCTGCTGGTTCCAGGCTCCGTTGCCGACCCGCACCGGCCGGCTGTCCCGCCAGCCGCGCAGGTGCGGCAGGGTGCGCTCGGACAGGTCGTGCTCGCCGCCCACCCCGAACATGATCTGCAGCGGGGTCTCCGGGCCGATCGCGGCGGCCGCGGCGGTGGTCATGAAGGCGAAGAAGTCGTCGGCCTCGTCGGGGCAGGCGGCGACCCACAGCGCCTCCATGGTGAAGCTCGCGTCGCGCACCCAGGAGTAGCGGTAGTCCCAGTTGCGCTCGCCGCCGACGCCCTCGGGCAGCGAGGTGGTCGCCGCGGCGACGATAGCCCCGCTGGGCCGGAAGGTCAGCCCCTGCAGCACCCGGCCGCTCTGGTGCACCAGGTCGCGCCACGGGCCCTCGTAGTTCTGGTGCGGCTTGGACCACGTCCGCCAGGCCTGCACGGTGTCGGCGAGCTGGTCGGCGAGCTCGTCCTGCGACCAGACCCGGGCCGGCTCCTGCTCCAGCGTCGAGCGGTGCAGCGCGAACCAGACCTCGTCGCCGACCCGCAGCGTCAGCCCGCCGTCGGCGTCGCAGTTGCGGGTGGGCAGGTCCACCGGGGTGGTCAGCACCAGCCACTCCGCGCCCCCGCGGGCGGTCAGCCCGCCCTCGACCGGGGACAGCAGCGGGCGCAGCAGGCCGTACTCGGGGCGCGGCTGGTAGCTGACGCGCACGTCGACCTCGCCGTCGCGGCAGCTCACCGAGCGGATCAACAGATGGGGGGCGTGCACTCCGAGATCGTGGCCGTGGCCGTGCTCGTTGGGCCCGGTCGCCAGCGCGTCGGTGACCGCGAGCGTGCCGGTCGGGGTGTGGAAGGTCGTCTCCAGCACGAGCGTGGAGTCCAGGTAGCGCCGGGTCGCGGTGTACGGCCCGGCCGGGGCGATGGACCAGTGCCCGGCCTCGTCGTCGAGCAGCCGGCCGAACACCGACGGGCTGTCGAACCGGGGGAAGCACAGCCAGTCCACCGAGCCGTCGCGGGTGACCAGCGCCGCGCTGTGGCAGTCCGACAGCAGGGCGTGGTCGGCGATCGGCACGCCGCTCATACGCGGGCGGCGATCAGGTCCGGGTCGACGCCCGCGGCCAGGCACTCGGCCACGGCCTCCTGGCGGGCGGACTCCCAGTGGCTGCGGCGGGCCGCGATGGCCGCCGCGATCGCGGCCAGCTCGCGCACCGAGCGGGAGTCGGCGTCGGAGGGCGGGTTGCTGCGGGCGGCGTCGAAGGCGCCTTCGATCGCGGCCGGGGCGGCGTCGGCCAGCTCCGCGATCTCGTCGAGCTCCCACTCGTGGTGCACGACCAGGTTGGCCGCGTACAGGTTGCGGTTGGCCGCCACCACGTCCAGGTGGTAGCTGCTGAAGCGCACCATGTCGGTCGCCTTGTGCACCCGGGTCAGCGGGTCGGTCGGCAGCATCAGCTCGGCTTCGCGCAGGTGGCGCACGGCCGTGGCGCGGGCCTCCGACAGCAGGTCGCGCAGCTCGCTGGCCAGCTGCTGGCGGTGCAGCAGCTCGTGCCCGGCGTCGTAGAGGTGCGGCGGGGTGGTCGACCATTCGGCGATCAGGCGCACCCGCCGCTCGTCGGCGCGGTGGCCGCAGATCACCTCGGCCAGGTCCTCGGTCGTCCAGTCCCGGTTGCCGTGCAGGTAGGCCGCCGCCTCGTCGCGGGCGCGCAGCGCCGTGCCGTAGGCCTGGCGGATGTCCGCGCTCACCGTGCACGCCTGCATCGCCCCGGATGTGGTGCCGAGCGCCTGCACCGCCCGTAGCTCCGAGCGGAGCCGGGAGACATTGATATGGGCCAGCGGGTCGCTGCCGACGCCCGCCCGCGTCGCGTCCATTCCTGCAGCGTACGCCGGTGCGCGCCGCATCGCGCCCGGTCGCGGCACGGGGGCCGGCGGAAGGAGAAACGTGCCGAGATGCGGCTGTACGTACGCGGTGCACGGTAACCGCTGCTTTTCGTTCCGGTCGCTCCCTGCCGCCCCATGGCAAAAATGAAGAAATATTTCAGTGTATGGATTGACTGCGTAGCTCTCCGCCGTCCATGATATTCGACAAACGTCGATGGGCCCATCGCCGATCTCCTGGTAAACACCCCCACCATGGAAGGAGACGGACAGTGGCTGCGCTCACCGGAACGATGTCGTGGTTCTGCTGCGGCAACTCCTGGGGCCCGTGCGGCACCGCCGGACACGGGGCCTGCGGCACCTGCAACAGCGGGAGCTACCAGCACGCCTGGCCGAACGCCTCGGCCGCCTGCTTCAACATCACCCGGCCCGACACCTGCGGCATCAGCATGACGCGACGCGGGTGCGGCTTCCGGCACTACACCACCAACCGGTGCAACGGAAAGCGCATCGGCACCACGATCGCCGACTGCGGTCCGCAGACCGACCTGTGGTGCGGCGAGCGCGCCTGCTGCGGCTCGGTGTGCGGCACCAACCGCATCGTCGACCTCACCCCGGCGGCGTACAGCCAGATCGCCAGCCTCTCCTCCGGCCTGCAGCCCTGCAGCGTCGACAGCGTGTGAGCGGAGGACCGAGATGACCGAGAACCTGGACCGCCGCCGCTTGCTCACCAACGCCGTCGTCGGCAGCGCCGCCCTGGCCGGCGCGACCGCGCTCGGCTCCCTGGCGCCCGAGGCCGCCTTCGCCGCGCCCGGCGAGCAGGCGGTCGAACCCGGCGCGCCCGACCCCAACTTCGCGGAGGGCCGCATCACCGGCATCAGCGCCGGGATGCTGTTCGTCACCGGCTCCGACCTGGCGCTGTGGCGCATCCGGATCACCGGCGGCACCAGCATCTGGAAACTGCGCCCCACCACTTTCGACCAGGTCGCCGTCGGCGACGGCCTGTACGCCCGCGGCCTGCGCCTGCCCGACGGCACCCTCGCCGCCGACTCCGTGTGGGTCAACATCGTCAACGTGCACGCCCACATCGCGGCCATCGGCCGCAACCTGCTGCACCTGGACCACAAGGGCAAGCGCATCGTCGGACACCTGGTGCCCGGCACGTCCGCGGCCCGCTACAACAACACCCCCGCCGTGTCGGACATGTCGATGCTGCGCGTCGGCAAGCACGTCCAGGTCATCGGCGCCTGGGTGCCCGACACCAACGAGGTCGAGATCGCCACGGTGTACGCGGCCGCCTGACCCCGCGGCGCCGGCCGGGACCCCGGCCGGCGCCACCCGACCCGGGCGGACGCCCCCGACCCCCGAGCGTCCGCCCGCCCCCGACGACACCCTTCGACACCCCGGAGGATCGATGATCTCGTGGATCGCGCCGCTGCAGCCGCTGCTGCTCGGCATCGTGCTGCTCTGGTCGGCCCGGCTGAAACTGCTCTCCCCGCACGCCGCCGCGGCTGCCGGGCGCAGCGCACTGGCCAAGCTCGTCGGCGACACCCGCGCGCTGCCCGCGTACCGGCTGGTCGGCGCGGGGGAAGCGGCACTCGCGCTGGTCCTGCTGGCCCCACCCGCGCTGCCCGCCGAGGCGCTGGCCGCCGCCGCGCTGTCGCTCGGCTTCACCGGCTACCTGGCGTACGCCCGCGTCGCCGCACCCGACTCGTCGTGCGGCTGCCTGTCCGCGACCCGTACCCCGGTGCGGTGGCGTTCCTTCGCCCGCACCGGTGCCCTACTGGCCGCCAGCATGCTCGCGCTGCCCGCGGCCGGGAGCTGGTTCGACGTGCTGCGAGGCCGACCGCTGCCCGCCGCCGCACTGCTGCTGGCCGAGACGGCCCTGCTGGTCGTCCTCTCCCCCGAGCTCGACCGCCACTGGCTCGACCGGCTGCGCCAGCTCAAGGTCCAGGTGACCCGGCCGCTGCCGGCGGGCGGCTTCGACGTGCCGCTGGACTCCACGGTGGAGCAGCTGCACCGCAGCCCCGTGTGGCGGGAGACTGCCGCACTGCTCACCTCCGACCTGCGCGAACACTGGGACGACGACGACTGGCGCATCCTCGTCTTCACCGCCCGCCACCACGGCCAGGAGGTCGCCGCGGTCTACGCCGTCCCCCGCCTGCGCTACCAGCCCGCCGCGGTACGGGTCGTCCTGGTCGACGAACCCACCGGCCAGGTCCTGCTCACCCTGGAGTCCCCTCCCGACTCCCCCGAGCCGGACTGGGTCCTCCCCTCCCCGGCGGCCGCCGCGGCCTGACCCGGCGGCTCGCCGCGCCGGGCGAAGATCGCTGTTTCGTGTCAAGATCTGCGGCCTGACCTCAGGTTTTGACACGAAACAGCGATCTTCGCCCGCACACAGGCCGGCGGGCGGCGTGGAATCCGGTTTCCCGGAGAGTGGGCTAGTGGGGGCGTGGCGGGTTTCGGTGGTGTGAACTGTAGGGACGAGCGCAGCGTCGGGCTCCTGCGGCGACCACCCCCGCCGCCACACCGCGTCGCGCTCCCCACCCCGAGTCGCGTACGCCGCGACCTCCGGGAGTCACCGTGCTCGCTACCGTCCCCCCGCTCCACGCCTCCGCCCTGCGTCACGCCACCACGGCGCTGACCGCGGCCGCACCGCTGCTGGCCGGGCGCGGCAGGCGAACGGCCGAGACGTGGCCGGGCCTGCCCGAGCTGCCCGCCGCCTGGCTGGCCGATCCGGACAGCCGGATCAGCACCCCGACCCAGCGCTTCACGGCCTACCGGCGCGGCGCCACCGAGATCCAGCTGCACTCCGTGCTCGGCTTCGACGAGGACACCCTGGAGCGGCAGATCGCCCGGATCAACCTCGGCCCGCACCGGGTACGGGTCAGCGCCGGCACCACCTGGCGCGGCTTCGAAGCCCGCTGGGCCTGCGACGACGTCGCACACCGGCTGGTCTGCCGGGGGCCTCAGCGCCTCGCCGACTTCCTCGACCTGCTCCTCGGCCTCGACTGGGACTGACCTCCGCCCGATGTCCCACCGGCCTGCGATCATGTCCGGCGTGAACGACGTGACGGCAGAGCCGGCCGGATCCGTGCGGGTGCCCGGCGAACCCGGCGTCGACGACCATCCGCAGCTGCTGACCGGGCCCGGCCGCCCGCCGCTGGTGCTGGTGCGCCGGGACACCGAGCTCACGGTGTACCACCTCGGCCGGCTGCGCGCCGGCGACCGGACGCCCGCCGCCGTGTTCCCCGCCCCCTGGCCCCGCGACGTGGGTGGAGTCCTCGCGGTGAGCCCCGACCTTGCCTTCGCCGTCTTCCCCGGGCTGCACACCGTCCAGGCCGTCGAACCGAGCGGGCGCCTTCGCTGGGAGGTCCGGCATTCCTGCTGGGGAAGCTTCTGCCTGGCCCACCACGTGTCGTATGCGGAGTACGCCGAAGACCCCGAGCACCGCTACCCCGACAGCGGTTCGAGCTGGATCAGCGCCGACGGCACGACGGTGTGGGCGCACGTCAGCGGCCCGCTGCCCGGCGACGACCTGTCTGAGGAGCACGACCGGTGGCACGGCCACGAAACCTGGCTGGTGCTCGCCGCCGCCGACGGCCGCGTCCTGGCCCGCGCGCGGACCGGCACCGCCGCGGCGGGCTCGCACCACGTCCCCCACCCCGACCCGGCGGCGATGGGCCTGGGCGTCGGCGAGGGCCAGGACGGCTCCCCGCTGCTCTGGGGACGGCTGCATGAAGGCGTCCTCGACGTACACCACCTGTCCGACGGCAAACAGGTCCTGATCGGCGCGTCGCCCGACGGGCACACGTTCGTCAGCATCGGCCACGCCGACCCCGACGAGCTGACCGTGCACCGGTACCCCGACGGCACGGTCCTCGGCACCCTGTTCGCAGGCTTGCCACCGCACGGCGATCCGGCGGACACCGCCCAAGACCACCTGTGCTGGGATCTCATGCATCACGGCTTTGTCGACGATCGCGTCATGGTGGCGTCCACCAGCCGCAGCCACGGCGACGAGCCGGTACGGCACTGGCTCGTCGACGTCACCACGCTGGGCAGCGAAGGCATCAGCTACCCGCACCACGTGCGGGACCACCCGCTGGGCATCGGCGGCGGGCGCTGGGTGACCCTGGACGGGTTCGACCTGCACGTGTGGCGGCGCGCCCCGTCCCGGTGACTCAGTCGAACAGGCGGCCCAGGTGGGAGCCCTGCCCGAAGGCGAGCACGTGCGCCTGGTCCAGCGGCATCCAGGACAGGTCGAAGCGGATGGGGTCGTGTGCGCCGTCGCCGGTCTCGTACGCCGTCCAGCGTTCGGGCACCTCGTCGGCGTCGACGGCGAGTTCGTAGAAGTGGCGCACGTGCACGGCGTCGACCGAGGGGCGGGCGTCGTACTCGCCGACGCCCAGGTAGCGGACCAGGCGCAGGCCGGGAAGTTCGGTCTCCTCGTACGCCTCGCGCAGCACCGCGTCCTCGGGCAGCTCACCGGGCTTGACCGTGCCCGCGGGCACCTGGAGACCCGCCAGCGCGAGGGTGTCGTGGTCGCCGTGCGCGAACACCACCACCCTCCCGTCGCGCACGATGTAGGCCACGACCTTGGTGATCCGCCTCATCAGAAGAACACCCTGGTCACCGTCTCGGCGACGCAGCAGGGTTTGTCGGAGCGATCGGTCTCGACCGTCATCCGCGCGGTGACCTGCACCCCGCCGGTGACCTCCTCGACGGAGACGAGCTGCGCCGACAGCCGCACCGACGCCCCGACCGGCACCGGCGCGGGGAAGCGCACCTTGTTCAGCCCGTAGTTGACCACCATGCGCGCGCCCTCGAACCGGTACAGGTCGCGCACCAGCAGCGGCAGCAACGACAGGGTGAGGTATCCGTGCGCGATGGTCCCGCCGAACGGCCCGGTCGCGGCGCGCGCCGGGTCGGTGTGGATCCACTGGTCGTCGCCGGTCGCGTCGGCGAACGTGTCGACCCGGGACTGCTCGACCGGGTGCCAGGGGCCCGGTCCGATGCTCTGCCCGACGGCGTCGGTCAGCTCGGCGGCGGAACTGAACACTTTCACGGCGTACCTCCGGATCACGGCTGGACCAGCAGATCGTAGAGCGCCGCGACCTTACCCGGACGTGGAGACGGGCTGCCCGCGCCGTCGGGCAGCCCGTCGAGGGCGGATCACGGCCCGAAGGGAGAGAGCCGTGATCCGGTGTTCGTCACGGCGTGGTGCAGGTGAAGCCGCTCGCCGTGCTGCTGTCGCCGTTGGGACGGCTGATCTGGAACCCGAAGGTGGTGCTCTGGCCGGGTGCGAGGTTGCCGTTGTAGGCGGCGTTCTTCGCGGTGCCGGTCCCGCCGCTGGTGGTGATCACGCCGTTCCACTGGCCGACGAGCGCGTGGCCGGACGGCAGCGTGAACGTGACGGTCCAGCTGGTGATCGCCGACGTGCCGGTGTTGGTGACGGTGACGGGCTGGATGACGTAGCCGCCGGTCCACTGGGTCTGCACGGTCGCGGTGACCGAGCAGCCGCCGCCGGTGCCGCCGCCGGTCGTGGTGACCGTGACGGTGTTGGACACCGCGGAGACGTTGCCGGCCGCGTCACGGGCGCGGACCTGGTAGCGGTACGCCGTGTTGGCGGTCAGCCCGGTGTTGCTGAACGACGTCGTGGTCGACGTGCCGACCTGCGCGAACGTGCCACCGGAGGTGCCGGGGGCGCGCAGGATGTCGTACCCGGTGACCCCGACGTTGTCGGTCGAGGCGGTCCAGGACAGGTTGGTGCTGCTCGACGTCGTGCCCGCCGCGGCCAGGCTGGTCGGCGCGGTCGGGGCCTGGGTGTCGCCGGTGCCGCCGCTCGTGGTGACCGTGACGGTGTTCGACACCGCCGAGGTGTTCCCGGCCGCGTCCCGCGCCCGGACCTGGTAGCGGTACGCCGTGCTCGCCGTCAGGCCGGTGTCCCCGAACGACGCCGTCGTCGACGTGCCGACCTGCGCGAACGTGCCACCGGAGGTGCCGGGGGCGCGCAGGATGTCGTATCCGGACACGCCCACGTTGTCGGTCGAGGCGGTCCAGGACAGGTTCACGCTGCTCGACGTGACGCCCGAGGATGCGAGGTTGCTCGGTGTCGTCGGGGCCTGGGTGTCGTTGTTCGGGCTGCCGCCCAGTGCCGTGTTGATCGCGGTGTACGCGGGCTTGACGGCGTAGTTGTTGTCGTACGGCAGCGCGAAGCCCTCGCTGGGGAACGTGTCCGGGACCCAGGAGTACTTGTCGGTGAAGCCCCAGATGGTGATGCCGGCACACGCCGTCACCGCGAGGCAGGCGTTGACCACGTTGGTGTAGTACTGCGCCTGGGTGGTGTCCTTGGCCGCGGTGCGCGGGGTCTGGATGCGGATGTCCAGCTCGGTGATGCGCACCTGCACGCCCAGCGCCGCGAAGCGCGCCATGTTCTGCTGCAGGTCGCTCGGGAAGCCGTACTGCGTGGCCAGGTGGGCCTGGAACCCGACGCAGTCGACCGGCACGTTCTGCGCCCGCAGCGACTGGACCAGGTTGTACATCGCCGTGCTCTTGGCGTTGATGCCCTCGACGTTGTAGTCGTTGATGCACAGCCTGGCGTCCGGGTCGGCGGCGCGGGCGTAGCGGAACGCGTCGGCGATGAAGCTCTGGCCCAGCGTGTTGTACCAGAAGCTGGACCGGAAGCCGCCGTTCTCGTCGAACACCTCGTTCACGACGTCCCACGACTGCACGGCGGTGTTGCTGGCGTACCGGCCGACCAGGGTCGTGATGTGGTCCTGCATCGCGGTGCGCATCGCAGTCGCGCCCAGGCTCTGCACCCAGCTGGGCGTCTGGCTGTGCCAGACCAGGGTGTGCCCGTGCACGATCTGGTTGTTGGCGACCGCGAAGTTGACGATCTGGTCCGCGCCGCTGTAGTTCCAGCTGTTGTCCGAGGGCTCGGTGGCGTCCCATTTCATCGCGTTCTCGGCGGTGATCTGGTTGAACTCGGTCTGCGCAATGGTGCGGTACGCGGCCTCGTTGGCCAGCGGGCTGGTGGCCCCGGCGAAGCCGATGAACTTGCCCTTGGCCGCGGCCAGGGTGCGCAGCGGCGTCGCGGCGCTGGCCGGCGTTGCCGACAGCACCGGCAGGAACGCCGACACCAGCGCCAGGACGGCGAGCGAGGTGATACGGCGGCGTGCTCTGTGGACGGAGACGCGTGGGGGCGTCATGGGTGTCCTCCTCGTGATGGCGGAGCGTCAATGCGGTGCCCCGGAGTGCCTCTCCCGCGTGGTACGGAAGGCGTCTGGTCCGGGCAGGGGACGCCGGCGGTGGAGGACACTCGTTACAGGACACGGCGAACATCAATGGAAGCGCTCCCAATCCTGCGCTCCACCATCGCCGTAAGTCAATAACTTCCGGAAACTATCGGTTGATCAGGAGCGCGGCGGCGCGGTGCTGTCCCGTACCACCAGCTCGGTGGCCAGCTCGATGCGCGGGCTCTCGATCTTCTCGCGCTGGGCCAGGCGCAGCACGGTGCGCGCGGCGACCATGCCCATCTCCGCCAGGGGCTGCCGGACGGTCGTCAGCGGCGGGGACGACCAGCGCACCTCGGGCAGGTCGTCGAAGCCGACGACGCTGACGTCGTCGGCCACGCGCAGGCCGCGGCGGCGGATCGCCTCGTACACGCCCAGGGCCATCTGGTCGCTGGAGGCGAAGATGGCGGTGGGCGGGTCGGCCTGCGCCAGCAGCTGGGTGCCGCCCGCGTAGCCCGACTCGTGGTAGAAGTCGCCCTGGTAGAACAGGCCGTCATCGACGGGCAGCCCGGCCGACTCCAGGCCGGCCCGGAACCCGTCGAGCCGGGCCCGGCTGCACATCAGGCGCGGCGGCCCGGCGATGAAGCCGATCCGGGTGTGGCCGAGGCCGATCAGGTATTCGGTGGCGCGCAGGCCGCCGGCCCAGTTCGTCGCCCCGATGGTCGGAGCGTCCATCGTCGACACCCCCGCCGGATCGACGATGACCACGGGGATGTTGAGGCGGCGCAGCTCGGCCTGCAGCGGCGGCTCCAGGGCCGAGGCCACGAAGATGACGCCCTCGGTCGCGCGGGCGCGCATGTTGTCCATCCACTGCTTCGCCGAGGCGGAACGGCGGTGGATGGCCGAGACCACGGTGCCGATGCCGGCGGCGTGGGCGACGTCCTCGACGCCGCGGATGATCTCGACGGCCCAGGGGCTGTCGAGGTCGTTGAAGACGAGGTCGATCAGTCCGGAACTGGTGCGCATGCTGGCCGGGCGGCGGCGGTAGCCGTGGCGGGTGAGCAGTTCCTCGACGCGTTCGCGGGTCTGCGGGGAGACGTCGGAGCGGCCGTTGATGACGCGCGAGACCGTCGGCACGGACACCCCGGCCAGGCGCGCGATCGCGGCAATGGTGATCTTGCGGGTCTCTTCCGCAGCCACGGGCAGCTCCTTCGTCACCGCTTCAGCCTACGACCGGAAAGTTTCGGCGCGGCAGAGCGTACCCGGGGCACGCTCCCGCCGTCACTCCCCCGCTCCGGTCGCAGGAAGTTGCGGAAATATACCGGAAGAACCCGGCCCGCCGTCAACCCTTGACGCTGCCGGCGAGGCCGCCGATGAGTTGTCGTTCGGCGATGGCGTAGAAGCCGAGGGCGGGGATCATGGAGAGTACGACGTAGGCGAGGACTCGGGCGGTGTCGTCGGCGTATTGGCCTT
>NZ_WARX01000017.1 GCF_009720385.1 Catellatospora vulcania
ACCTGGAACACGTGCACATCGCCTCCGACCGCAACCTCGTCGACGTCCGGTTCCCCGTCCAGTACGTCATCCGGCCCCAGTCCACGACGGTCACCGACTACCGCGGCTACGCCGGACAGGTCGCCTCCGGGATCCTCAAGCCCGGCGACGAGGTCATGGTCCTGCCCTCCGGGATGACCACGCGCATCGCCGGTATCGACACCGCCGACGGGCCCGTCGCCGAAGCGTTCCCACCCATGTCGGTGACTGTGCGGCTCGAAGACGAGATCGACATCTCCCGCGGCGACATGATCTGCCGACCGCACAACACCCCGACCCCGGCACAGGACATCGAGGCCCTCGTCTGCTGGATGGACGACAGGCCGCTGACGGTCGGCGCGAAGTACGCGGTCAAGCACACCACCCGCACGGCTCGCGCGATCGTCAAGGGCCTGCAATACCGGCTCGACGTCAACACCCTGCACCGGGACGAGACGGCCACCCAGCTCGGGCTGAACGACATCGGCCGGATCCGACTGCGCACCACGATCCCGCTGATGGCCGACGAATACCGGCGGAACCGCACCACCGGCGGGTTCATCATCATCGACGAGGCCACCAACCGCACCGTCGCCGCCGGCATGATCATCGAAGCCGCCTGACCACTCGGTCGGCGGCTGAAGATCGCCGTTTCGTGTCATGAGCTGGGGTCACACCCCACGAAGTGACACGAGACGGCGATCTTCGCTTTTCCGGGTCAGCGCGGGGACGTGAGGGCTGGTCAGGGTACGTGAGTGGCCAAGTTGAAGGTGAGCAACGAGACCAGCGCCATGCAGTGCATGTTCGTGGAACCCTGGGGAACAGATCACTGGCTGCTGCCGGGGCAGACGCTGACGGTCGTCACCGAGCAGGAGCTCGAAGAGGCCCCGTTCAGCGTGGCCGTGCACGACCAGGGCATCAGCGTCATGTGCGAGTCGGCCTACTCTGCTGAGGTCTACGACGCCTTCGGCGAAGCTCCCTGCGGCTACCAGCGCCCGGAACATCCTGGCTGGTGAACCTCAGGGTCATAAGCCTGAGCCTCAGGGTCATAAGCCGAGGTTGAGCGACACGTACCCGTCGACGGGCGCGAAGCCCAGACCGGCGTACAGGGCCAGGGCGGCGGTGTTGGCGGTCTCCGTCTGGAGTGCCACGCGCCGGGCCCCGACGGCACGGGCCTGTGACACCGTCTCGGTCAGCAGCGCCCGGGCGTGACCGCGGCCCCGGTGCGCCGGCGGCACGTACAGGTCGCGGATCATCCAGAACGTGCCGAGTGTGAGCGAGGCGGGCACCACCAACGCCGTGAGCAGGCCGCATGGACGCCCCTCCGCGAAGGCCGCGCTGATCCGCAAACCTGACGACGTCGCCTGGTCCTGGAGCCACTGCCGGGTCGCGCCGTACCCCCGCTGCTGCCCGTAGTGCGCGCGGTAGTCGTCGAACAGCTCCGCCACCGCGCCGAAGGCGGCGTCGGACGGGCTCACCCAGGCGATCATTCGCGCGACGATACCGCCGAGCGGATCGCGGTGACCGCGGCGGCCAGCTCGGCGACGATCCCGGACAGGCTGCCGCCGTCGGCCCCGGACAGGTTGACCGTACGCAGCTCGTCCGGCTTGGGCAGCTTGGCGACGATCTCCGGAAGCCGTGCGATCAGCTCGGCCTGCACCGCCTCGGGTGAGCGCCCGTTGGCGATGTCCTGGCTGACCCGGTCGCGCTCCAGCCCCAGCAGGGCGGCGGCGTGCGACTGATCGGCGCGGTCGCGGGCGACGGCCAGTTCGTGGTCCAGGGTGAGGCGCTGCAGCGTCTGCTCCAGCTCCAGGCGCAGCCGGCGCATCTCGGTCTCCTGAGCGTGCCGCTGCTGCTCCAGCTCCAGCTCGTGCAGGGTGGTCTCGCTGGCCTGGCTGGCCAGCGCGCGGGCGTCGGCCTGCTCGCGCTCGCCCCGGCGCAGCCGCTCGGCGGCGTCCCGGTCGAACGCGGCGGCGTTGTTGCGGGCCTTGAGGTCGGCGAGTTCGCGGTCGTTCTCCAGGCGCTGCAACTGGTCCAGGCGCTGGGAGGCCAGTTCCCGGCCGGTGATGATCTCCTGGGCGCCGAGTTCCGCGAGCCGGGCGAGCTGGCCCTGCTCGGAGCGGAACGGTTTCTGCAGGTTCTCCCAGAGCCGGGCGGAGGTGACCACCGCCTCCTTGATCTGGACGGTGACGATGCGCAGGCCGAGGCCGGTGTCGCTGTCGCCGGCGCCTTCGGCGACGCCGCGCAGCCGGGCGGTCAGCTCCTCGATGATGGGCTGCTTGTCGCTGAGCACCTCGTGCACGCTCATGGTGGCGACCTTGTCCTTGATCGCCGCTTCGGCCTGCTCCTTGAGCTGGAGGTTGACCAGGCGCATCGGGTCGGAGGCGTCGCCGAAGTCGAGCTTGCGGTAGGCGGTGGCGATGTCCTGGACGATCCACTGGACGTACGCCTGGACGAGCACACCCTGCAGTTCGCGGCAGATGCAGAAGGCGTTGAGCAGGATGGTCTGCATGGTGCCGGGCACCACCAGGTAGGAGTCGGTGGCCGACCGGTACCGGAAGGACGTGCCGAGGCCCAGGTGCAGGGGCTTGTCGCGGCCGCGCCGGGTGTGCACGACGAAGGCGTTCGGCGGGACCAGGACGGTCTTCCACGGGCCGAAGCCGGTGACGCGTACGTCGACGGCGGTGGGCGGGGTGGTGGCCGCGTCGGCGGCGCTGCGCCGGGCCCGGTTGCTGGTGTCGCCGCCACCGCCGGGTGCCGGGGCCTGGGCCGGGGAGGCCTTCTTGACCCGCAGGTCCTGCTCGAGCTGTGCCGACTGGGCCACGACCTGGTCGAGGTAGACGTTGCGTTCCGCGGAAGCCATGCGCGGCATCCTGCCGCATGCCCGCAAGACCGTCCACTGTGGTGTCGGGAAGGGAACCGTCGGCGCCGGGAGGATTGCCGTGGCCGGTCCGTGTCGACGGGAGCGCGCCCCACGCGGACGGTTGCTCGCGGGGCGGCGCGGCACGCCCGTGTGTGCCGGAAGCCTCCGGCCGCTGCCGTGACCAGGGCTCCTGCGCTGACCGCGTTAAGAAGGGCACCTTCTATAACGCGGAGCGTTAAGAAGGTGCCCTTCCTTTGACTTTGTCAGGAGAGGCGGTGGGCGCCGGGGGAGGGGAGAGCGAGGAAGGTGGCGGGCGGGTTGAAGCCGCGGGTGGCGAAGGCGGTGGTGACGGCTTCGGCCACGGTGGCGGCCTTTTCGGCTTCGACCAGGGCCAGGACGCAGCCGCCGAAGCCGCCGCCGGTCATCCGGGCGCCGTACGCGCCGGCGGCCAGGGCCGTCTCGACGGCTTCGTCCACTTCGGGCACCGTGATCTCGAAGTCGTCGCGCATCGAGGCGTGCGACGCGGTCATCAGGGGGCCGATCTCGCGCAGGCGGCCCTCGCGGAGCAGGGCGATGGTGTCGAGGACGCGGGCGTTCTCGGTGACCACGTGGCGGGCGCGGCGGAACAGCAGATCGTCGTCGAGCCGGGTCAGGTCGTCGAGGGTGGCGTCGCGCAGCGCGGGGACGCCGAGCAGTTCGGCGGCCCGCTCGCAGGCGGCGCGGCGGGCGGCGTACTCGCCGTCGACGAGCTGGTGCGGGGCGCGGCTGTCGATGACGAGGATGGCCAGGCCCTGACCGGCCAGGTCGAGCGGGACGTGCTCGGTGGCCATGCTGCGGCAGTCGAGGAACAGCGCGTGCCCCTCGCGGCACAGCGTCGAGGCCGACTGGTCCATCACCCCGCAGGGCACGCCGACGTACACGTTCTCGGCCCGCTGGGCCAGCAGCGGCCGCTGCTCCAGCGGAATGTCGAGGCCGCCGAGGTCGGCCAGCGCCGACAGCACCGCGCATTCGAGGGCCGCCGACGAGGACAGCCCGGCCCCGCCGGGCACGTCGGAGTCGACGGACAGCCGCGCGCCCGGCACCTCGTGGCCTGCCTCGCGCAGCACCCAGACCACGGCGGCGACATACGCGGCCCAGCCGGTGACCGGCTCGGACAGGTCGAAGGTGACCGTCTCACCGGTCAGCGTCGACGTGACGGTCCACTCGGGACGGTCCAGCCGGGTCGCCGTCACGACGGTGCGCTGCGGCAGCGCGAACGGCAGCACGAAGCCGTCGCAGTAGTCGGTGTGCTCGCCGATCAGGTTGATCCGGCCCGGCGCGGCCCATACGCCCTGGTCGACGGTCATCACAGGCCGCTCTGGAAGAAGGTCCAGGCGTCGGCGACGATGTCGCGCAGGTCGGTCTTCACCGGCGTCCAGCCCAGCTCGGACTTGGCCTTCGCCGACGAGGCGACCAGCTCGGCCGGGTCGCCGGGACGGCGCGGGGCCATCTCGACCGGCAGCGGGTGCCCGGTGACCTCGCGCACCGCGTCGACGACCTGCTTGCAGGAGAAGCCGGTGCCGTTGCCCAGGTTGTAGACGCGGTGCTCGCCGGGGCGGGCCGCCTCCAGCGCCAGCAAGTGGGCCTGGGCCAGGTCGCCGACGTGGATGTAGTCGCGGATGCAGGTGCCGTCCGGGGTCGGGTAGTCGTCGCCGAAGATGGCGAGCTTGTCCCGCTGCCCGGCGGCGACCTGCAGCGCGATCGGGATCAGGTGGGTCTCCGGGTCGTGCCGCTCGCCGATCATCGAGCCGTCCGGCAGCACCAGCGCGCCGGCCACGTTGAAGTAGCGCAGGCTGACCGCGGCCAGCTCGTACGCGTGCGCCTCGGAGGCGATGGCCATGTCGACGGCGAGCTTGGTCGCGCCGTAGGTGTTGACCGGCTTGGTGATCGCGGTCTCGGTCAGCGGCAGCTCGGACGGGTCGCCGTAGGTGGCGGCGGTGGAGGAGAACACCAGGCGCTTGACCCCGGCCGCGCGCATCGCGTTGAGCAGCGCCAGCGAGCCGAGGGTGTTGTTGTCCCAGTGCAGTTCGGGCTGCGACATCGACTCGCCGGCCGAGATCAGGCCGGCGAAGTGCAGCACCGCGTCGAACCCGGCGTCGGGGGTGAGCACGGTGGCGGCGTCGTGGATGCGCGCCTGGACGAAGCGGGCGCCCGCGGGCACCTGGGTCGCGTCGTTGCGGGACAGGTCGTCGAGCACGACGACCTCGTGGCCGGCGTCGACGAGCAGCCGCGCAACGGCGCTGCCGACGTATCCGGCGCCCCCGGTGACCAGTACCTTCATGTAAGACGCTCCTCGAACTGCTGGTGCGGGCCAGCCTAGCCCGCGCCGTGGCGGTCGTGTCGTATCGCTATCTCATCACATTCAAACATAAAGCAACAGGCTCCAACGTCCCCGGTGGGCTGTCGGCCCCCCGTCAGGCTGCCGCGAAATCCCGGAAATCGCGGTCCCCCACCTGCCTGTGCCGCTCGTCATGCGAGAACGGTTATCCGGGAACGCTAATATGCGCCCATGTCCGTGCCCCGGCAGAACACCCCCCGCCAGCGGGATACCCATGGCCGCGAGCCGCGCCGCCGGGAGCCCCGGTTACGTCCGCCCGGGCGGATGGCCCGTGCCGTGGCACCGGCCATCGTACGGGCCGCCGACGCGCTGACGCGCTGGACGAGCCGCGTGCTGGGAGTCGAGGCGACCGCGGGGCGCGAGCGGATCACCGAGGCCCAGCTGCGGGAGCTGATCGCCGTGAACACGGCGCTCGACCCGGAGGAGCGGCACATCATCAGCAAGGCGCTGTCGCGCTCGGCGGCCACGCTGCGCGAGGTGATGGTGCCGCGTACCGAGGTGTGGTTCCTCGCGGTGGAGATGACCGTCGCGGAGGCGATCGCCGAGGCCCGCGAGGCCGGGCACACCCGGCTGCCGGTCACCGACGGCAGCCATGACGACGTGGTGGGCTTCGTCCACCTGCGGGACCTGCTCTGGGACGAGCGGCCGGACCGGCCGGTGCGCGAGCTGTCCCGGGAGATCAAGCGGCTGCCCGCCAGCAAACCGGTGCTCGCCGCCCTGTCGGAGATGCGGCGTGAGCGGCACACCATCGCCGTCGTCGTCGACGAGTACGGCGGCACCGCGGGCATCGTCACCCTCGAGGACCTGATCGAGGAGCTGGTCGGGGAGATCCACGACGAGTACGACGACACCCCCGCCGCGCACGCCCCGGGCGGCCCCATGCCGGACGAGGTCGACGGCATGCTCAACCTCGCCGACTTCGCCGAGCGCACCGGCATCACGCTGCCCGCCGGGCCGTACGAGACGGTGGGCGGGTTCCTGATGAGCGCGCTCGGCCGGCTGCCCGCGGCCGGGGACAGCGCCATGGTGGAGGCGTACCAGCTGACCGTGCTCGCCCTGGACGGCCGCCGCGTCGCCCGCGTCCGGCTCACCCCGGTGGACCCGGCCCCGGTGGAGCCGATCCCCGTGGACCCGGCCCCGTTACCCGACCCGGCCTGACCGGCCGCCTGCTGGCCGCTGCCCGCTGATGATCGCTGTTTCAGGTCGGAAAGTGGAGTCGGAGCACACTTTCTGACCCGAAACGGCGATCATCGCCGAAGCGCATGTTGGGAAGGGCACCTTCTTCTACGTATAGCGATGGGAAGGTGCCCTTCCTTCGGCGCGGTGGGTGGGCCGAGGGGCGGTCAGCGGATGGGGAGTTTGTGCCAGTACTGGCCGTCGGTGGATACGGCCACCCAGCCCGCGCGGAACAGGTCCAGCGCGACGTAGCCGTCGGAGGTGGCGCGCAGCTCGCCGACCGTCGGCAGGGTGCCACCCGCGGGGGTGAACGTGGCGCCCAGGTCGCCGCTGACGTAGAACCGGCTCTCCGGCCCGGCCACCAGGATGCGGCCGTCGGGCAGGTGGACCGGCTCGCCGACGGGGGCGAAGCCCGCCCCGGCGGAGACGCGGACCGGCACGCGGCCCGCGTACACGGCGATGATCTTGTTGTTCTTCAGGGCGAACGCCAGCACGTCCTCACCGCGCAGGGTGGCCGTGACCCGGTCGGCGCCCGCCGAGCCGGGCAGGGGGTGCCGCTGCCACGACTTCCCGTCGCTGGTCGAGGCGAGGTAGGCCGTGCCGCCGTCGAGGCCGCCCGCCCAGGCGAGGCCGGACGGGGTGCGCCCGCGTGCGGCCCAGGTGACCGTGAACCCGGGGTCGCCGGGCGGGACCGGCGGCTTCGCGCCGCCATCGGTGACGATCTGCCAGGTCTGGCCGCCGTCGCCGGTACGGGCGAAAGTCGGTCTGCAGCTCGGCAGCTCCCGGCTGGAGCACGCGGCGCGCAGCCAGCCCGCCCCGCCGGCCAGCTCGAACTCGGTGATGGAGCCGGGTACGTCCGGGGCGGTGGCGGGGTTGAAGATGCCGTCGATGACCAGGCCGGATCCGGAGCCTGAGCCCGAGTACACGGGTGCGGGCGGGGCGGTGACGGCGGCGCTGGGCGAGGTGGCGGTCTGGTCCGGCGGCAGCTGCGGCCGCCAGGGCTGGAACACCCCCACGGTGGCGATCAGCAGGACCGCGGCGGCGCTCGCGGCCTGCGCCGTACGGCGGCGGGCCTTGATCTTGCCGGCGCGGACCCGCACCTGCTCCAGCGGCGGCGCCTCGACGTCGTCGAGCAGCCCGCGCAGCGCGTCCCGGCCCCGGGAGAGCCGCGACTTGACCGTGCCCACGGGGACCTCCAGCAGTTCGGCGACCTCGTCCAGGGGCAGATCGGCGAGGTAGTGCAGCACGACGACCTCGCGGTACCGGCTCGGGATGGCAGCCAGCGCCGCGCGCAGATCGGTGTTGTCGGGCTCCGGCGCGGCCGCGGTCACCCGGGTCAGCGGCCGCTCCCGCAGCAGGATGGTGTCCAGCAGCTGGCGACGACGCCAGCGGCGGCGCACCACGTTGATGGCGACGGTACGCAGCCAGGCCTCCGGCGCGTCCACATCGCTCAGGCCGTGCCGCCGCGCCAGCGCGCGGGCGAACGCCTCCTGGACGGCGTCCTGCGCCTCGGTCAGGTCCGTGGTGAACGCGTAGACCTGCGCCACCAGCCGGCGGTACCCGGCGTGGTACAGCTCACCCAGCTCGTCCTGCGCGGTCATGGTCTCCCCGGTCCGTTGTCTCGGCGACTCTAGTGAGTCCCGCCACCGGCTGCCGGTTCCCAGGTTCGTGGACGGATCATCCGGGTGGGAGAATGGCCCCCATGTCCTTCGACGCGACCCAGCACAGCAAGCCCCGGGTGCTCTCCGGGATCCAGCCGACCGGCGGCTCATACCACCTGGGCAACTACCTGGGCGCAGTGCGCAACTGGGTGGGCATGCAGGAGACGCACGACGCGTTCTACT
The DNA here is from genome assembly GCF_009720385.1 of Catellatospora vulcania. Taxonomy (GTDB): domain Bacteria; phylum Actinomycetota; class Actinomycetes; order Mycobacteriales; family Micromonosporaceae; genus Catellatospora; species Catellatospora vulcania. The sequence continues at coordinate 8,279 of NZ_WARX01000017.1, forward strand.
GCGTGGTCGACCTGCACGCGATCACCGCCGGGCACGACCCGAAGCTGCTGCGCGAGCGCACCCGGGTCAGCGTGGCGCAGCTGCTGGCCGTCGGGCTCGACCCGGCCCGCTGCACGATCTTCGTGCAGTCGCACGTGCCCGAGCACGCGCAGCTGGGCTGGGTGATGAGCTGCATCACCGGCTTCGGCGAGGCCAGCCGGATGACCCAGTTCAAGGACAAGTCGAGCAAGCAGGGGGCGGAGCGGTCCAGCGTGGGCCTGTTCACCTACCCGATCCTGCAGGCCGCCGACATCCTGCTCTACCAGGCCGACTCGGTGCCGGTCGGCGAGGACCAGCGCCAGCACCTGGAGCTGACCCGGGACCTGGCGGGGCGCTTCAACACGCTGTTCGGCAAGACCTTCACGCTGCCGCAGCCGCACATCGTGAAGGAGACCGCCAAGATCCTCGACCTGCAGGACCCGAGCGCGAAGATGTCGAAGTCGGCGTCGACCACGAACGGCCTGATCGAGCTGCTGGAACCGCCCGCGAAGATCGCCAAGAAGATCAAGTCGGCGGTCACCGACACCGGCCGCGACATCATCTTCGACCCCGAGGCCAAGGCGGGCGTGAGCAACCTGCTGACCATCTACTCCGCGCTGGCCGGCCGCCCGATCCCCGAGCTGGTCGAGGCATACGCCGGCAAGGGGTACGGTGACCTCAAGAAGGACCTCGCCGAGGTGGTGGTGGAGTTCGTGACGCCGTTCCAGCAGCGGACACAGGAGTACCTCGACGACCCCGCGCAACTGGACAAACTGCTGGTCATCGGTGCCGAGAAGGCCCGTACCGTCTCGGTGCGGACGCTGGCTACGGTTTACGACAAGATCGGGTTCCTGCCGGCGGCAGCCGGCAGGAACTAGCCGGCACAGGTTGGCGCCGGCAGGTTGGAGTCAGTCTGGCGCCGCAGGCGCCAGGCGAATTTTGGAGGCGTCGGTGGAACGCACCATCGGTATCGCGATCGGCATCCCGCAACCGTGGGGTGCCGAACTCGACGCGGCCCGCGCGTCCACCGGCGACCCGCTCGCGGCGCTGATCCCCTCGCACGTCACGCTTCTCGGCCCGACCATGCTGCCGGTCTCCGCCGACCTGGACCGCCGTATGGACGAGCTGCTGCTGAGCGTGGCTGAGCGGAACGCGCCGTTCTCCATCCAGCTGCGCGGCACCGGCACCTTCCGCCCGGTCAGCCAGGTGGTGTTCGTGGCGCTCGCGACGGGGATCGGGGAGTGCGAGCAGTTGGCGGGCGCGATCCGCACCGGTCCGCTGGCCCGCGACCTGGCGCACCCGTACCACCCGCACGTCACCATCGGCCACGACGTGCCGGAACCGGCCCTCGACGACGTCTTCGACCGCATGGCCGACTACTCGGCCCGCTTCGACGTGGACCACTTCACCCGCTACGAACACAACGGCAGCGGCAGCTGGCAGCCCATCCGCGCCTACCCGCTGCGCGGCTGACCCCCGCACCCGCGCGGCGCTTCCCCCACCAAGATCGTTTGCAGTTTCGGGGAAACTGTGCGAAACGAGGTCATCGTTCGCGCAGTTTCCCCGAAAGTGCAGAGCTGGACCCGCCTGGTGGTGGGTCAGGGGGCGGTGAGGCGGGCGCCGATACGGGCGAAGCCCGCTTTGAGCTCGTCGGCGCTCGGGGCTTCGACCACGTGGTCGTCATGGTCGTGGTCATGGTCGTGTTCGTCGTCGTCCGTGTCGTCGTCGAGCACGTCGTCGATCTCGTCGGCCTCCTGCGCGGCCAGGTCCTGCGCGTTGGCGATCTCCGCGCGGATCTGTTCGAGCGAGGTGGCCGGCAGCAGCGGTTCGACGACCGCCATCAGGTCCTCGTCGGCGACGACGTGCTGCGCGAGCGCGAGCGCGTGCGGGCGCTCATACGGCCCGCACACCACCGGCTCCCACTCCTCGTCGTCGTCGAGCGGCCCGAAGGTGATGATCCAGGGAAGGTCGAGCTGCGGCGCTCCGGCCGGCAGCTCCAAAGTCACGAGTGCACCCACGCGACCATCATCGAGCTTCGCGATGCTTTTCGGGGGTGTTCGGCGTATCCGGCGCGTCGGAGTCGTCCGGCGCCTCCTGCCGGGCGGCCCGTTCCGCGGCGTCGTCCGCGGTCTCCGCCGCCACGGCTTCCGCCTCGGCCCTGGCGATGTCGCCGGGCGGCACCCACTCCAGGTGGTGCTTGCGCGGGCGGCCCCAGGCCAGGTCGAACACCTTGCCGTTGGGGGAGGTGGCCGCGTAGGAGACCGCCCAGAGCACGATCTGGTTGAACAGGTACAGGTACAACAGCAGACCGACGGACGCGGCCACCGCGACGTAGGCCGGGTTGTTCTCGGTGCGCTGGACGAAGTACCTGCCGAACTCGTTGAGCAGGGTGAAGCCCACCCCGATGATGCCGATCGCGGGCAGCAGCCGCCGGGGCGTCATGTGCACCCGCGGCAGCACCGTGACCAGCGCGAATCCGATCATCGCGTTGACCAGGACCGCCACCGCGTACGACGTCACCTTCAGCCAGAACGCGCCGCTGGTGCCCGGGATGAGGTCGAACAGGGTGGCCAGGCCGTCGATCGCGGTCAGCGAGACGCCCATCAGCAGGCCCAGCGCGAGCAGCATGCCGAAGTCGGTCAGCCGCAGCACGAGGAAGTTGCCCGGGTGCTGGTCCAGCCCCCAGATCGCGCGCTGCGACGAGCGCCAGGCGTCCACCCAGCCGATCCCGGCCAGCACCAGGCTGATCAGACCGACGGTGCCGATGGAGCCGGCCGCGGTGCGCAGCTGCTCGGTGTTCATCGCCGGGAAGTAGTTGGTGAGGAACCGGTCGACCTCGGCCACCAGTTCGGCGTCCCCGGAGAAGACCTTGACCAGCACCGCGTACGCCACCATGGCCAGTGCGAACGCGGCGAAGAAGGCGTAGTAGGCGATGGCCGCGGCCAGCCGCCCGGCGAGCACGTCGGCGTAGCGCTCCTTCATCCGCCACAGGTGGTCGAATGCGGCGGACCGCTTGCGAGCCCGGTCCACCATCGCGTCATAACGGGCGCCGACGTCCTCGGTCATCCGCTGCACCCAACCCACCACAGCCACCACCCCCTCATCCTCCCCGACCCGCACCCCCCCCCCCCCCCCCCCGCCGGGGGCCGCGCCCCCCCCCCCCCCCCCCCCCCCCCCCCCCCCCCCCCCCCCACCCCCCCCCCCCCCCCCCCCCCCCCCTCCCCCTAAATATTCTACCGCTGGCCTCTGCGCCCCCGCCCCCCCCCCCGCGACTCTTTAAGACTTGCGGTCTGGGTCCGGCCGGGCGGCCGGGCGGTTCAGGGTCAGGTGGTGAGCCAGATGGTGGTGTCGGGGGGGAGGTGGCCGTCGGGGTGGAGGGGGCCGCTGGACAGGAGGATGTCGCCGGTCAGGTTCAGTTCGGCGAGGTCGACGGCGCGGTCGGCGATGTTGACGACGACCACGACGCCGGGGTCGCGGCTGAAGGCGAGCACACCCTCGGGTGCGTCCAGCCAGGTCACCGTGCCGCCGCCGAGCGCGGGCAGCTCCTTGCGCAGGCGCAGGGCCGCCCGGTAGAAGTTCAGCGTCGAGTCCGGGTCGGACTCCTGCGCCTGGGCGGTCAGCGCCTCCCACTTCGCGGGCTGCGGCAGCCACGGCGTGCCCAGGCCGTCCGGGTTGAACCGGAAGCCCTCGGCCGCCGTGCCGCCCCAGGGCAGCGGCACCCGGCAGCCGTCGCGGCTCTCCCCGGTACGCAGGAACGACGGGTCCTCGCGCAGCTCGTCGGGCAGGTCGAGGACCTCGTTGAGACCCAGCTCCTCGCCGTTGTAGAGGTACGCCGAGCCCGGCAGGGCCAGCATCAGCAGGGTGGCGGCGCGGGCCCGGCGCAGGCCGAGATCGCCGTCGCCGTACCGGGTGACGTGGCGGAATTTGTCGTGGTTGGACAGCACCCAGGTGGTCGGGGCGCCGACCAGGGCAGCCTCGGCCAGCGACTTGTCGATGATGGCGCGGAACGACGCCGGGTCGAAGTCGGCCATCATGAAGTCGAAGTTGAAGGCCTGGTGCAGCTCGTCGGGGCCGATGTAGCGGGCCAGCCGCTCCGCGGACTCCACCCACGCCTCGGCCACGGCCATCCGGCCGCCCGGGTACTCGTCCAGGATGGGCCGCCACTCGCGGTAGATGTCGTGCACGCCGTCCTGGTCGAAGTACGGCAGGCGCTCGCTGCCCAGCATCTCGACCTGGCGGCCGCCGTCGTCGGACGAGCGTCCGACCGAGGGCAGCCCGGCCTCCTTGATCATGCCGTGGGCGACGTCGATGCGGAACCCGTCCACGCCCCGGTCCAGCCAGAACCGCAGCACGTCGCGGAACTCCGCGCGCACCTCGGGGTTCTCCCAGTTCAGGTCGGGCTGCTCGGGGGCGAACAGGTGCAGGTACCACTGGCCGTCGGGCACCCGGGTCCAGGCCCGGCCGCCGAAGATGGACTCCCAGTCGTTGGGCGGCAGCTCGCCGCTCTCGCCCTTGCCCTCGCGGAACATGTACCGCTCGCGCTCGGCCGAGCCGGGGGCTGCCGCCAGCGCCTCCTGGAACCAGGCGTGCTGGTCCGAGGAGTGGTTGGGGACCAGGTCGACGATGATCCGGATGCCCAGCGCGTGGGCGTCCTTCATCATGTCGTCGAAGTCGGACAGCGTGCCGAACCGCGGGTCCACGTCGCGGTAGTCGGCGACGTCGTAACCGCCGTCGGCCAGTGGCGACGTGTAGAACGGGCTCAGCCAGACCGCGTCGATGCCGAGCTCGCGCAGGTACGGCAGCTTGCCGCGCACGCCCTGCAGATCGCCGGTGCCGTCACCGTCGGCGTCGGCGAAGCTGCGCGGGTAGATCTGGTAGACGACGGCGTCGCGCCACCAGTCGTCGTTTGCCTGCGTGGTCACTGGCAGTCCTTTCCAAGGGTGGCGCATGAGCGGTTGCGCGGTCTGTCGGTCATGAGGGGAGCAGGGCCGCGGCCGTCGTGGCCGGGACGGTCAGGGTGAGCCGGCCGGCGCCGTCCACGTCGGCGGTCTGCCCGGAGACCACGTCGCGGTAGCGGCCGGCCGGCAGGCCGGTCTCGAAGGTGCGGGTCATCGGCGTCGGCGCACGATTCACCACGAAGTATCCGCTGCCCCGGGCGAAGGCCAGCGCGTCGCCCTGCGCCCACCAGGCGGTGACCGGGGCGTCGCCGACCGCTTCGCGCCAGGACAGCAGTGCCCGGACCGCGGGCAGCCGGTGCTCGCAGACGAACGCCTTGCCGTCGCAGACCACGGACCGGGTGCGGCCGGCGGCGTCGGCGGGCGGGCCGTCGTCGAAGCCGTCGTACGCGAAGCTGCTCATCACCAGCGGGGTGCCGTAGGGCCAGGCCAGCATGAACTGGACGGCGAGGGTGTGCAGCGGGCCGTCGGCGTGGGTGAGCGTGCTGCCGTTGCGCTGCGAGTCGTGGCTGTCGACGTACACCACGGAGCCTGTGGAGGGCAGCAGGTCGGTGAACGGGGAGCCGGTCTGCGCGCCGAGGTCGGCCAGCGAGGTCAGCGTGCCGTTGCGGAAGGCCCGGCTCACCGTGTCGGCGTAACGGGGCTCCAGGGTGGCGCCGAGGTCGCGGTACTCGGTGGGCTGGATCGGCTCGGTGGGGCTGTAGAGCACCTCGGACCAGACCACGGCGGGGCGGTCGAGCAGGTCGAGGATCGCGCGCAGGTCGGCGGCGGGCAGGTGCTTGGCCGCGTCGATCCGGAACCCGTCGACCCCGAGCGACAGCAGGTCGTTCAGGTACGCCGCCAGGCGCGAGCGCACGGGCTCGGTCTCCGTGGCGAGGTCGGCGAGGCCGAGCAGTTCGCACTGCTGCACCTGGTCGCGGTCGCCGTAGTCCTGCACGGCGCACGGCGTGTGGAAGCTGCCCGCGGGCTGGTCCGGGTAGGTGTAGTGGGTGAACGCCGTACCTGCCGAGCCGGTCCCGGCCGCCTGAGCGGTCATGTGGTTGACCACGGCGTCGGCGTAGATCTTGACGCCCGCGCGGTGGCACGTCTCGACCATCGCGGCCAGCGCCGCCCGGTCGCCGCGGCGGCTGGTCAGCGTGTACGAGACCGGCTGGTAGTCCTGCCACCACGGGTGGCCGGGCAGCACGGCGTGTTCCTGCGGTGGGGAGAGCTGCACGCCGGTGTACCCGGCCGCGGCCAGCGCGGGGCACTCTGCGGCCACGTCCGCCCAGGGCCACTGGAACAGGTGGACCAGCACCCCGGAGGGATCGTGTACGCGCTGCTCAGCGGCGGGGGAGGCCGTTGCGACCGGCTGAGAGAGCGGTTTCTCGCCGGCCGTGCCGCAGGCGCCGGAGAGCAGCACGACCGCCGCGCCGATGACGGCTGCGGCGCTGCTGCTGCGGCGCATGTTTTCCTCCAGGAGCGAGCGTCTCGCGGGCTATGAACGCCGTGAGGACCCATGAAGGATGTCGTGCAAGTTGCGCAAGAGTCAAGCAGAGGATTTCAGAAAGTTTCAATCGTCATACTGACGCAGGGTCACCCGCTGTGGGCGGCGGTGGACCCCCGAACGACCAACTCGGGCCGGAAAATGTACTCCGAGTGGGGCGCCGGGTGGCCCTTGATCTCGTCCACGAGCGCCCGGACGGCGGCCACGGCCATCGCCCGCACGGGCTGGCGCAGCGTGGTCATGGGCGGGTCGGTGAAGGCGATCAGCGGCGAGTCGTCGTAGCCGACCACCGAGACGTCCGTGGGCACCTGCAGGCCGCGCTGGCGCACCGCGCGGATCGCGCCCAGCGCCATCAGGTCCGAGCCGCAGACGAAACCGGTCACGCCCTTGTCCAGCAGGCGCGATGCGGCGGCGTCGCCGCCCTCCACGCCGAACAGGGACAGCGAGATCATCTCGTTGATCTGCGCGTCGCTGAGGTTCAGCAGGCGGCGCATGGCGGTCCGGTAGCCCTCGATCTTGCGCTGCACCGGCAGGTAGCGGTCCGGGCCGGAGATCAGGCCGATCTTCTTGTGGCCGAGCGCCACCAGGTGGGCCACGGCCAGCTCGCCGGCGGCCCGGTCGTCGCAGGAGATGAACGGCGCCTCGATGTTCTCGGCGTAGCCGTTGACCAGCACGATCGGCAGCGGGCGGGCGAGCAGTTTGCGGTAGCGCTCGGGGTCGCTGGTCGAGTCGGCGTGCAGGCCGGAGACGAAGACGATGCCGGAGACCTGCCGGTCGAGCAGCATCTCGACGTACTCGTCCTCGGTCACCCCGCCGGGGGTCTGGGTGCACAGCACCGGGGTGAAGCCCTGCTGAGCCAGGGTCGTCTCGATGATCTGGGCGAACGCCGGGAAGATCGGGTTGTCCAGCTCCGGCACCACCAGGCCGACCAGGCCCGCACTGCGCTTGCGCAGCCGGGCGGGGCGCTCGTAGCCCAGCACGTCGAGAGCGGTCAGCACGGCCTGCCGGGTGTCGGCGGAGACGCCGGGCCGGTCGTTCAGCACCCGGGAGACGGTGGCTTCGCTCACCTCCGCCTGCTGGGCGATGTCAGAGAGTCGTGCGCGCATGGCGGCACTCTAGCCGAAGACAGCCGCATGTTGATATGGGCACGTTGCAAGGTCTTCCATTGCTTGCAAAGGCTTGCTAACCTCCCGGCAACAAACTCTGTAACACCCATCACAACCCCGGCAACGGGGTGCTGTGGTGCGTCACCGATTCTGGAAGACCTTCCAGGAACGGTGATGCGTCGACCCCTCTCCGCCGCACGGGTGCGTGGATACGCCCGCGCGGCACCCCCGGGTCACCTGCGTGACCCTTCTCGAAGGAGTGCTCATGCGCATCCGTACCGCGGGTGTGATCGCCGCCGCCGGGCTGCTGATGCTCGGTGTCGCGGCTTGTGGCGGGACCAACGAGCCGGCCGCCACCCCCAGCAAGGACAAGGGCAACGGCAAGCTCGTGCTGTGGACCGACCCGACCCGGGCCCCCGTGCTCAAGCCGTTCGCCGAGGCGTTCGGCAAGGAGAACGGCGTCACGGTCGAGGTCAAGGAGATCAGCGAGAACCAGCAGCAGACCTTCATCACCGCCTCGCAGCAGGGCAGCGGCCCGGACATCATGGTCGGCGCGCACGACTGGATCGGCAACATGGTGCAGAACGGCGCCATCGACCCGGTGCAGCTGACCGCCGAGCAGAAGGCCGCCTTCCACCCGAACGCGATCAAGGCCGTGACCTTCAACGGACAGATCTACGGCGCGCCGTACGCGATGGAGAACGTGGCCCTGATCCGCAACACGGAGCTGGTGCCCACCGCCCCGGCCACGATCGAGGACCTGATCAAGACCGGCAAGGAGCTCAAGGCCGCCAAGAAGGTCCAGGAGATCCTCTGCGTGCCGTTCGGGGCGGCCGGCGACGTGTACCACACGTACCCGCTGTTCTCGGCGGCCGGCGGCTCGCTGTTCGGCACCACCGCCTCCGGTGACCCGGACCCGTCCAAGGTCACCGTGAACACCCCCGAGTCGATCGCCGCCCTGGAGAAGATGAAGGCGCTCGGCGAGAAGGGCGAGGGCGCGATCAAGACCTCGATCGGCAACGAGAACGGCATCCCGAGCTTCGTGCAGAAGAAGTGCGCGTTCCTGATCTCCGGCCCGTGGTCGATGAACGACGTCAAGAAGGCCGGCTTCGCGTACGACATCACCGCCGTCCCCGGCTTCGCGGCCGGCGGGCAGGCCAAGCCGTTCCTCGGCGTGCAGGCGTTCTACGTGGCGGCCAAGGGCAAGAGCAAGGTGCTGGCCCAGGAGTTCGTGGCCAACTACGTCACCAACAAGGACGTGGCCCTGGCGCTCTACAACGCCGACCCGCGCCCCGCGGCGCTGACCGCCGCCGCCGACGCCGTGAAGTCGCTGGACCCGAACGCCGAGAAGTTCGTGCTGGCCGGCGCCAACGGCATCCCGATGCCCGCCATCCCGGCCATGGGCGCGATCTGGGGCCCGATGGCCAACGCCGAGGTGGCGGTGGTCAAGGGCGGCGACGCCAAGACCGCGGCCGAGGCCGCCGCGAAGACCATCACCGCTGAGATCAACAAGTAGTCCTGCCTCATGACCACTGAGGTGACGGGTGCGGGGAGCGCGAGCTCCCCGCACCCGGGGTCGTCCGGGCAGGCCCCCGAGCAGCGCTCCCGGGGTGGACGGCGCGGTGATGCGGAGCAGGTCCGCCGCACCCGCGAGGTGTCCACCGGCTTCATCGTGTCGCGTATCGCGGTGCTGGGCATCGTCGCCGCACTGCTGATCTACGCGCTCCCGCCGCTGATCCAGACGGAGGCCTGGACCGCCCTGGGCGTCGTCGGCGTCGTCACGGCGCTCGTCGCCTACCTCTACCTGACCCCGCGCCACATCCCGGCGAAGTACCTGGTGCCGGGCACGATCTTCCTCATCGCGTTCGCCATCGTGCCGATCGTGCTGACCTTCATCACGGCCTTCACCAACTTCGGCGACGGGCACCGCGGCACCAAGGACGAGGCGATCCGGGCCATCGAGACCAGCTCGGTGACCCAGGTTCCGGGCTCCCCGGAGTACTACCTGACCATCGCCGAGAGCGACGGGAAGATGGTGTTCCTGCTGGTCGACCCGGCCACCAAGGCGGTCCAGGCGGGCACGGCCGACGGCCTGTCCCCGGTCGCCGGAGCCGACGTGTCACTGACCGGCAAGGTGCTGTCCGCCGCCGGGTACACCGTCATCCCGACCGCCCAGGCGGCCGAGCGCGACGCGGAGATCGCGGCGTTCTCGGTGCCGACCGCGGGCGGCGCCGTCAAGGCCACCGGCCTGAGCCGGGCCTTCGAGGGCAAGGCCGACAAGTCCTACGACGCGGCCTGCGACTGCGTGACCAGCCCGAGCGGCGGCCGGTGGGTCGCCGACGAGGTCGAGGGCTACTTCGTCGACGCCGAGGGCAAGCACCTCGACCAGGGCTGGAAGGTCGACGTCGGGTTCGCCAACTTCGCCAAGGCGCTGACCGACCCGACCATCTCCGGGCACTTCCTCAACGTGCTGATCTGGAACTTCGTCTTCGCGCTCAGCGCGGTCGCGACGACGTTCGCACTCGGCATGATCGTGGCGCTGGCGCTGCACTCGCCCCGGGTGCGCGGCACGAAGTTCTACCGGATCATGCTGATCCTGCCGTACGCCATGCCGGGCTTCGCCATGCTGCTGATCTGGCGGGACATGTTCAACACCGACTTCGGACTGATCAGCAAGCTGTTCGGGGTGCACGACTGGCTCGGCACGCCGACCACGGCCCGGCTCGGCCTGATCGTGATCAACCTGTGGATGGGCTTCCCGTACATGTTCCTGGTGATCACGGGTGCGCTGCAGGCCGTGCCGCGGGAGCTGACCGACGCGGCCCGCATCGACGGCGCGTCCGCGTGGGCCGGCTTCCGGCGGGTCACCCTGCCGCTGGTGCTGGTGGCGCTGACCCCGCTGCTGATCTCGTCGTTCGGCTTCAACTTCAACAACTTCAACAACATCAAGCTGGTCACCAACGGCGGGCCGTACGCCATCGACAACAGCACCGTCGGCGCGACCGACCTGCTGATCAGCTACACGTACCGGGTCGCTGGCTTCGACTCCGGCGTGGCCGACTTCGGCTTCGCCGCGGCCATCTCGGTGTTCATCTTCGCGATCGTGGCCACGGTCTCCACGGTGGCGTTCTGGCGCAGCCGGGCGCAGGAGGAGGTGTACTCGTGAAGTGGCTCCGAGAGGTCGGCTGGCGCTACGCGGTGGTACTGGTGGTCTGCGCGTTCGCGCTGTTCCCGGTGCTGTTCGTGGTGTCCGCCGCGATCAACCCGCTGGGCACGCTCGGCTCCACCGGGCTCATCCCGGAGGGCGCCAGCCTGAAGAACTTCGTGGACCTGCTGACCGGTGACCACCCGTTCACCAAGTGGTTCCTGAACTCGGTCATCATCGCGCTGATCTCGGCCTTCGCCGGTCTGCTGATCAGTGTGGCGGCGGCGTACGCCTTCAGCCGGATGCGGTTCCGGGGCCGCCGGGTGGGCCTGCTGTCCATCCTGCTCATCCAGATGTTCCCGCAGTTCCTGGCGATCGTGGCCATCTTCATCGTGTTCACCGAGGTCACCGAGCTTTACCCGACGTTCGGCTTCAACAAGCCGTGGGGCCTGCTGGTGCTCTACCTGGGCGGCGCGCTGGGCGTGAACACGTACCTGATGAAGGGTTACCTGGACACGGTGCCCAAGGAGATCGACGAGTCGGCCACCATGGACGGCGCGTCGCACGTGCAGACCTTCTTCCGCATCATCCTGCCGCTGGTCGGCCCGGTGCTCGCGGTCACGGCGATGCTCTCCTTCATCGGCACCATCAACGAGTTCCTCATCGCGAACGTCTTCCTCCGCGACACCGAAGCCAAAACCCTCGCGGTAGGCATGTACGGCATGTTGACCGACAAGCGGGACGCCAACTTCGGCATGTTCGCCGCCGCCACCCTCCTGACGGCCATCCCCACCGTGAGCCTCTTCCTCTGGCTCCAGAAATACATCGTCAGCGGCCTCACCGCCGGCGCAGTCAAGGGCTGACCCTTTCGCCGCGTTGATCATGAACTTATGGCACGGCTCGACGGTGTGTCGTCGCCACAACTTCATGATCAACACGGTGGGGGTGGGGCAGCAGTAGCAGTAGCTGCAGTGTCGCGACCTCGGGTTCCGGTGACGGGACTGCGGGCTGAAACGTCGACATCCTCTGAAAACGGAAGGATGGCGCGACAATGCGTCTCATCGAACAGCCGCATCATGACGGCTCGGCGCTCTACATTTCGGACACCGCACCGGGGCTGGGCGACGTGGTCACCGTGTGGGTGCGGGTGCCGGTCGCGGCGGACGTCAGCGCGGTGCACGTGCGGAGCACGCCGGACGGGGAGCCGTCGTTCGTCGCGGCAGAGGTGGATCCGGATCGGACCGGCGCCGCGGTCGGCGGGTACGGCGCGACCGACGTCTGGTGGCGGGCGGCGCTGACCGTGCGCAACCCGGTGACGAACTACCGCTTCCACCTGCGCACGGCGGCCGGGGACACGTACTGGCTGACCGCGGGCGGGGTCGTGGAGCACGAACTGCCCGACGACACCGACTTCCGGGCCGTGGCGTACGACGCGCCCCCGGCCTGGTCCGCCGACGCCGTGCTGTACCAGATCTTCCCGGACCGCTTCGCCCGCGCGGCGGACGCGAAACCGATGGCGGCGCTGGACCTGCCGGACTGGGCGCTGCCCCGCGAGTGGGACCGCGACGAGGTCATCGGGCAGGGGCCGGGCACCGCCGAGCAGCTGTTCGGCGGCGACCTGGACGGCATCGCCGAGCACCTGGACCACATCCAGGGGCTGGGCGTGAACACCGTGTACCTCACCCCGGTCTTCCCGGCCCGGTCAAACCACCGCTACGACGCCTCCACCTTCGACGAGGTGGATCCGCTGCTGGGCGGGGATGCGGCGCTGGCCCGGCTGGCCGAGGCCGTGCACGCGCGGGGGATGCGGCTGATCGGCGACATCACTTCCAACCACTGCGGCGACGCCCATGAGTGGTTCACCGACGCGTCCTCCGATGTGGACTCCGCTGAGCGGGAGATGTTCTATTTCGATCCCGAGACCGGCGACTACGAGGCCTGGTGCGGGGTCAGGAGCCTGCCGAAGCTGAACTGGGCGAGCCCGCTGGTGCGGCAGCGGATGACCGCGGTGCTGCGGCGCTGGCTGGTGCATTTCGACGGCTGGCGGGTGGACGTGGCCAACATGACCGGCCGCCGCGGCGCGCAGGACGACGCCCACGAGGTGGCCGCGCTGATCCGCCGGGCCCTGCCCGCCGAGGCGATGCTGGTCGGCGAGCACATGCACGACGCCACCGGCGACCTGGACCGCGACGGCTGGCACGGGGCCATGAACTACCTCGGGTTCACCCGCCCGGTCTGGGCCTGGCTGCGCGGCGAGGCTCCGGGCCTGCCCAACTTCTTCGGCACCCCGGGCGACGTGCCGAGCCGGGACGGGACGGCGACCCACGCGACCATGCGGGCGTTCGCGGCGCGGGTGTCCTGGCGGTCGCTGATCCACTCGTGGAACATCCTCGACTCGCACGACTCGGCCCGCATCCGCACCGTCACCGGCTCCGCAGCCCGGCAGCTGGTCGCGCTGGGCATGCAGGTCACGCTGCCGGGAACCCCCATGGTGTACGCCGGCAGCGAGTTCGGCCTGACCGGCTGGAACGGCGAGAACGCGCGTACCCCGATGCCCTGGCGCCGGCCGGCCGATCGCGACGAGCAGACGCTCGCGGCCTACCGGGAGTTGCTGGGGTTGCGGGCCGCGGAACCGGCGCTGCGCCACGGCGGGCTGCGCTGGCTGCATGTGACCAGCGATACCATGGTCTACCTGCGGGAATCGGAGCAGAATGCACTTCTGGTGGCGGCTTCGCGCGCGGCCGGTGAGGATGTCTCACTTGCCCTGGGCGCGCGGGCTGTCGGCGTCTTCGCTGCTACGGACCTCGAACCGGACGGCACGGGTCGGCTGACCCTGCCGGGCGACGGTCCGGCCCTGCGCGTGTGGCGACTGGAACCACCCCGCTGACAGGCGGTGGCGGCACGCGGTTCGACCCCGTGTGCCGCCACTTGCCGTAAACGTGTCGACACGCCGTGTGATCGTGAGATTTCCACATGATCGATCGCCGGTATGTCCTTTTCGGGCGTGTCGCCCTCGCGACTCACGCAAGATCGCGTGAACCGGGGTCTTACGCTGACGCCCGTGCCCAAGCCGCCGCTGCGCCCCGAAGCGCTCGCCCGCCGGATCTTCCGGGGAGCCGACGCGCTGGAGTCGGGTCTGCTCACCCGTGCCCAACTACGCAGCTCCGCCTGGCGGCCGCTGTTCCGCGGGGTGTACGCCGACCGCGACCTGACCATCACCCACCGCCTGCGCTGCCTGGCCGTGAGCGACTTCCTGCTGCCCGAGGACGGGGTGATCGCCGGCCGCTCCGCCGCCAGCCTGTACGGCGCGCCGTACGGGGCGGACGAGCCGGTGGAACTGCTCACCCCGGGCCGGTTCGGGCCGATGGCGGGCATCGTCGTGCACCGCGGACCCGTGCCGGAGAAGGACGTGACCCGGCGGGTCGACGGCATCCGGGTCACCACGCCCCAGCGCACCGGCTGGGACCTGGCGCGCTGGCTCGACGTGGTGGAGGCGGTGGCGCTGCTCGACGTGATGGTGTCCCGGGGCGCGGTGAGCGTCGGCGCGCTGACGGAGTACGCCCAGGCCCGCATCGGCAAGCCCGGCTGGGGGCGGCTGCTGAAGGCGGCGCAGCTGGTCGACCCGGCCGCGCGCGGGGCGCACGAGAGCCGGGTGCGGGTGCGGCTGGTGCTGGCCGGGGTGCCGGCCCCGGTGGTGAAGTACGTGCTGGCCCGGGACGGGGAGCCCGCGGTGCGGCTCGACCTGGCCTGGCCGGCTCACCGGGTGGCGGTCACCTGCGCGGACGAGCCCGCGCCGGGGCCTGGTGGCGAGTGGCTGACGGTGCCCGCGGACCCGCAGCGCGTCGCCGCGGACTTCGACTCCCTGGTCCGCGACCTCAAGGCCGCCCTCCGCGCCCGCCGCCCCCACCCCTGACCCGGCTGCTCGGTGCGGGGCCTCCGCCTCCGCGCCCGGCTGCCTTGACCCGGCCTCCGGCCTCCGCTCCCGGCTGCCTTGACCCGGCCTCCGCCTCCGCGCCCGGCCGACCGCTGGTGCGTTTCCCGCCCGGCTTCGGCCGGAAACGAGGAAGATCGCTGTTTCGTGTCGAGATCTGCGTTTGGACCACAGCTTTTGACACGAAACAGCGATCTTGACCGTGACGCCGGCCGCGGTCGCCACCGCCGCGAGGACGGTGGCGGGACGGTCAGCGCCAGAAGACGGCTACGGCGGCGTTGACCAGGGTCAGGCCGATGATGGCCAGGAAGTGGCCCTTGTTGACCGTCTCGCGCTTCTTGAGGTACGGGATCAGCACCATGATGAAGATCATGATGGCGATGACACCCTTGACCGCCAGCTTGACCGGGTCGGGCTGGACCTCGCGGCCCAGCGGCGCGGCCAGTGCGACGCCGGTGACCACCTGGATGGTCGCGCCCCACAGCATGACGGCGTTGATGTAGATGCGTCCCGTGTAGTACTGCACCAGCGCGCCGCCCAACAGCAGGGCGAAGCCGACAAGGTGCGCGTATCGCAGGATCAGGCGTACAGCTTCCAATGCGTCCACGATCGCCGAGGGTACGCGAGCAGGTGTCGCGGACATCACGCCCCGGTCCCAACCAGGTATGGACCTGAAAGAATGCCCGGTTCGTACCTTGCTGTGTGAGTTAAGGCGGGCATGGCCGACGCAGCTTCGTGACCCATTACACGTCCTGGTCACGCGGGGGTAACGACCGTTCAACAACCCTGCACGATTGTCGTCCGGACAGCGATATGAAGGATATGTTGCTGGGCGAGGTTCACCGTGCCGCCATCTGTACACAAGATGGAAGACCATGTGCGGTGTCTTTATGGGAGAGGAGACCGTCTTGCGCCCTGTGCGTGGGATGAAGATTGTCGCGCTTGTCGCGTCTGCGGGCCTCGCGTTCGCCGCAGCCGCCTGTGCCAAGCCGACTGAAGAGACGCCGGGTACCGGCACCAGCGCCGCTGCTGCCAAGTACAGCGCGTGCATGGTGACCGACACCGGTGGTATCGACGACCACTCGTTCAACGCGTCGTCCTGGGCGGGCCTGCAGGCCGCCAAGGCCGCGAACCCTGCGATCGACCCGACCTACACCGCGTCGACCAGCATGGCTGACTACGACCCGAACCTGGCCAACTCGGTCACCAAGGGTTGCAAGTACATCCAGGCTGTCGGCGGTCTGATGGGCGACGCGACCAAGAAGGCCGCGACCGCCAACCCGACCACGCAGTTCTCGATCGTCGACGCCGACAACCTCGGCCTGACGAACGTGTACCCGATCCAGTTCCAGACCCAGCAGGCGGCGTACCTCGCCGGCTACCTGGCCGCTGGCTACTCGAAGTCGGGCAAGGTCGGCACCTACGGCGGCATGAAGATCCCGCCGGTGACGATCTTCATGGACGGCTTCGCCGACGGTGTGGCCGCCTACAACAAGGCCAAGAGCAAGAACGTCCAGGTGCTCGGCTGGGACAAGGCCAAGCAGGACGGCCTGTTCACCGACGACTTCGGCTCGCAGGACAAGGGCAAGCAGAAGTCGGACACGCTGGCCGCCCAGGGCGCCGACGTGATCTTCCCGGTCGCGGGTGGCGCGGGCCTCGGCTCGGCCGCCAACGCCGGCAGCAAGTTCGTCGTGATCTGGGTCGACGCGGACGGTTTCGACACCACCAAGTACGGCTCGGTCATGCTGACCACCGTGGTGAAGAACTCGACCGACGGTGTGAAGGAGGCCGTGACCAAGGCCGCCGGCACCCCGGGCACCCTGCTGACCGGCGGCTTCATGGGCACGCTGGCCAACAACGGCGTCTCGCTGGCTCCGTACCACGACTTCGACAGCAAGATCGACCCGGCCCTCAAGGCCGAGGTCGAGGCGCTGAAGCAGGACATCATCTCCGGCAAGATCGTGGTTGAGTCCCCGGCCCAGCCGAAGTGACACCCGGTCGTCCTCTCCGGTGAGATGATCACCGGAGAGGGCGGCCTCGCTTTCCTCAACCGGCCGCTGTCCCCGCCACGGAATCCGTGGTCGAGATGGCGGCCGGACCGGTTGACGCCGCAGTGCGGACCGGGGAGTGCGCTCCCCCCGGGGCCGCCCACATAATGAGCGCACACTCGCCCTCGGCAGACGGAACGTCGCGGCCCCCGCCGCCCGGCCCGCTCCGGTGGAGCACGGGACCAACGGAGGTCGGAGCTGAGACTCGAACTGCGCGGCATCACCAAGCGATTCGGTGACCTCGTCGCAAACGATGACATCCACCTGACCGTCGAACCGGGCGAGATCCACGCGCTGCTCGGCGAGAACGGCGCAGGCAAGTCCACTCTCATGAACGTGCTGTACGGCCTGCTGCAGCCGGACTCCGGCGAGATCCTCGTCGACGGCGCACCCGTACGCATCAAGGGCCCCGGCGACGCCATCAAGGTCGGCATCGGCATGGTGCACCAGCACTTCATGCTCGTGCCGGTCTTCTCCGTCGCCGAGAACATCATGCTCGGCGCGGAGCCCGCCCACGGCGGCTTCATCGACCACGGCAAGGCCGTGAAACTGGTCCGTGAGGTCTCCCAGCGCTACGGCCTGCCGCTGAACCCCGACGCGATCATCGAGGACCTGCCGATCGGCATCCAGCAGCGCGTCGAGATCGTCAAAGCGCTCACCCGCGACGTCGACCTGCTGATCCTCGACGAGCCGACCGCCGTGCTCACCCCGCAGGAGACCGACGAGCTGCTCGAGGTCATGCGCGGGCTGAAGGCGGCCGGCAAGTCCATCGTCTTCATCACGCACAAGCTGCGCGAGGTCAAGGCGGTGGCGGACCGGATCACCGTGATCCGCCGCGGCCGGACCGTGGGCACCGCCGAGCCGACCGCTCCCGAGTCGGAGCTGGCCGAGCTGATGGTCGGCCGCAGCGTGGTGCTGGAGGTGCCGAAGGAGGCCGCCGTGCCGGGCGAGCCCGTGCTGGAGATCGCCGGCCTCGTCGTCGCCGACGACCGCGAGCACCGTGCGGTCGACGGCGTGGACCTGGTGGTACGCGCCGGAGAGGTGCTCGGCATCGCGGGTGTCCAGGGCAACGGCCAGACCGAGCTGGTCGAATCGATCATGGGGTTGCGCCCCGCGCGGGCCGGCAGCGTGCACCTGTCCGGCAAGCCGATCACCACCTGGCACACCCGGGAGGTGCTGCGCGCCGGTGTGGGCTACGTGCCCGAGGACCGCAGCGTCGACGGCCTGGTCAAGGAGTTCTCGGTCGCCGAGAACCTGGTGCTCGACCTGTACGACCTCCCGCCGTTCGGCGGCCGGTTCGCGCTCGACCTCGACGCCATCGAGGCCCAGGCGGAGCAGAAGATCGCCGAGTTCGACGTGCGCACGCAGTCGCCGCACCAGCCGGTCGGCGCGCTGTCCGGCGGTAACCAGCAGAAGGTCATCGTGGCGCGGGAGATGTCCACGCCGCTGAAGCTGCTCATCGCGTCGCAGCCCACCCGCGGCGTGGACGTCGGCTCGATCGAGTTCATCCACTCCCGGATCGTCGCCGAGCGCGACCGCGGCGCGGCCGTGCTGGTCGTCTCCAGCGAGCTGGACGAGGTGGTGGCGCTGGCCGACCGGGTCGCGGTGATGTACCGCGGCCGGGTGCTGGCGGTGGTCTCCCCCGACACGCCGCGCGAGACGCTGGGCCTGCTGATGGCCGGCATCGACCCCAGTAGCAGCTCGCACACCCCCGGGACACCGGCATCCGGCGAGCAGGACACCCAAGGTGAGGGTATGAGCGAGCACGGCGAGGCAGCCTCATGACGTCGCACGAGCCGATCGAGGCCGAGCCCGGCGCGACCGCGGCGTCGCCCGACAAGGGCCCGGCCCAGCCGACGCCCGGCGTGGACCAGTACCACGTCGATCCGTCGCTGCCCGCCGCCGGTGTCGAGGAGCGCCACGACCAGGCGGAGCGGCAGCCGAAGCACCGCGCCCCCGCGCCCGAGGAAGGAAAGCGGTCCTTCGGGCGTACGTTCCGCGAGGAGCTGTGGGCGAACAACAACTTCACGGTCACGCTGCTGGCCATCGTGCTCGCGCTGATCTGCGGCGGCGTGCTGATGGTCATCGGCAACGCCGAGGTCCGCGACCAGTGGCAGTACCTGCTCTACCAGCCGGGCAAGACGATCGGCGACACCTGGGCCTTCGTCAGCACCGCGTACACCGACATGTTCAAGGGCGCGGTCGTCAACCCGGACACGGTGAACCGCTGGTACTGGAACATGACCACCTGGCAGCAGGTGTTCTACCCGATCTCGGAGACGCTGACCAACGCCGCTCCGCTGATCTTCACGGGCCTGGCGGTGGCGGTGCCGTTCCGCGCCGGCCTGTTCAACATCGGCGGCCAGGGCCAGGCGATCATGGGCGCCATCGGCGGCGGCACGGTCGGCCTGGCGCTGTCCCTGCCCGCGATCGTCCAGGTGCCGCTCGGCGTGCTCGCGGGCGCGCTGCTCGGCGGTCTGTGGGGCTACCTCGTCGGCATCCTCAAGGCGCGTACCGGCGCCCACGAGGTCATCCTGACGATCATGCTCAACAACATCGCGTTCCTGTTCCTGGGCTGGTTCATCCTGCAACAGGGGATCAAGGATCCGGCCCGCTCGGACGCGATCAGCAAGCCGATCCAGGAGTCCGGCCGGCTGCCGCAGCTGATCCCGGACCCGCTGCTGCGGGCCAACCTCGCCATCGTGCTGGCCGTGCTGGCCGCGGCCGGGGTGGCCTGGCTGCTCAAGCGCGGCCGGTTCGGCTTCGAGCTGCGGGCGGTCGGGCACAACCCGCACGCCGCGGCCACCGCCGGCATCAAGGTCGGCACCACGGTCGCGCTGACCATGGCGCTGGCGGGTGCGCTGGCCGGTCTCGGCGGCACCAGCGTCGCGCTGGGCACCGCCCCGGCGCTGACCGTCGACATGCTCGGCCAGATCGGCTTCAACGGCATCCTGGTCGCGCTGCTCGGCCGGGTCCGGCCGTGGGGTGTGGTCGGCGCCGGGCTGCTGTTCGGCGCCCTGCAGGCGGGCGGCAACGCGATGCAGACCTTCTCCGGGGTGTCCGTGGAGCTGGTCGGCGTGATCCAGGCACTGATCGTGCTCTTCGTCGCCGCCCCGGCGCTGGTGAAGGCGATCTACAGGCTGCGCAGGTCGCCGGCTGCGGCCGCGCAGGCCGGATTGGCGAAGGGCTGAGCATGACTACCTCCACGATGGACGTCGAGCTGGCGGTGCCGGAGGCGTACTGGACCCGGGCCCGCAAGACCGGCGCGGTCATGATCGTCCTAGGCCTGCTGGCCACGATCCTGTTCGGTGCCCTGGCCAGCTCCGAGAACGCGCGCTTCGCGCTCGGTGAGAACGTGTCCGGGGCCGGGTTCGACATCCCGGGCACCGCCGGCGCGATCCTCTTCGGGCTGGTCGCGCTCGCGGCCGGCGCGGCGCTGCTGGTCACCGGCAAGCACTTCGGGGTGCTGACCGGCGTCGCCCTGATGGGCTTCATCATCTCGGCGCTGTGCTGGCAGATGTCGGTGTCCCCGGTGTCGCACATCATGCCGCTCGGCTTCATCGCCGCGGCCACCTTCACCGCCGCTATCCCGCTGATCTTCGGTTCGCTCGGCGGCGTGCTGTGCGAGCGCAGTGGCGTGGTCAACGTCGCGATCGAGGGACAGCTGCTCACCGGCGCGTTCTTCGGGGCGCTGTTCGGCACGCTCACCGGCAGCTTCTGGCTCGGCCTGCTGGCCGCGGCGATCGGCGGCGCGCTGCTGTCCGCGATCCTGGCCGTGTTCGCGATCAAGTACCTGGTGGACCAGGTCGTCGTCGGCATCGTGCTGAACGTGTTCGCGGGCGGTCTCACCGCGTTCTTCTACGAGCAGGTGATGCGGCCGGACACGGACGCGTACAACTTCCCGGGCAAGGTGCCGAGCTGGCCGATCCCCGGGCTGGTCGACATCCCGATCATCGGGCCGGCGCTGTTCAACGGCAACATCTTCAGCTACGGCTCGCTCATCGCGGTGGCCGTGATCACGATCGCGCTGTTCCGCACGCGCTGGGGCCTGCGTACCCGGGCCGTCGGCGAGCACCCGGCCGCGGCGGACACCGTCGGCATCCGGGTGCTCGGGCTGCGCTACGCGAACGTGCTGATCGCGGGCCTGGTGGCCGGGTTCGGTGGCGCGTACTTCTCGATGCTGTCGACCACCGGGTTCAGCAAGTACATGGTCAGCGGCGCGGGCTTCATCGCGCTGGCCGCCATGATCTTCGGCCGGTGGCACCCGGTCGGGGCTTTCTTCGCGTCGCTGTTCTTCGGCTTCTTCGGCGCGCTGACCGGCTTCCTGACCAGCATCAGCAGCCCCATCCCGAGCCAGTTCCTGAGCATGCTGCCGTACGTCGCGACGATCTTCGCGGTGGCCGGGCTGGTGGGACGCGTCCGCGCGCCCGCGGCCGACGGCAAGCCCTACGTCAAGGGCTGACGGCTAGGCTGGATGGTCCGATCTTGCGTGGCGCCCGGCCGGGCGCCACGCCGGACGGGCGAACGTGGAAAGGGGCCGTGATGGACGTCGACTGGGAGATGCTGCGCGAAGAGGCG
Organism: Catellatospora vulcania; assembly: GCF_009720385.1. GTDB lineage: Bacteria > Actinomycetota > Actinomycetes > Mycobacteriales > Micromonosporaceae > Catellatospora > Catellatospora vulcania. The sequence goes on from NZ_WARX01000017.1 coordinate 29,546, forward strand.
GTGCGGGTGATGCACCGCGCCTACGCGCCCTACTCGAAGTTCCCGGTGGGCGCCGCGGGGCTGGTCGACGACGGCCGTGTCGTCGTCGGCTGCAACGTCGAGAACGCCGCGTACGGCGTGGTGCTGTGCGCCGAGTGCGGCATGGTGTCCCAGCTGCACGCCACCGGTGGCGGCAGGCTGGTCGCGATGGCGTGCGTGAACGCCTCCGGCGATCCGCTGCTGCCCTGCGGGCGCTGCCGCCAGCTGCTGTGGGAGCAGGGCGGCCCGCGCATGCTGATCGACGCCGAGGGGGGCCCGCTGACCATGGCGGAGCTGCTCCCGCACGGGTTCGGCCTGGCCGAGCTGGAAGCTGTCAACGGAGGAATGCAGTGAGCGAGCGGGTCATGGGCGCGGTCGTCGAAGCCGGTCGGAACGAGGAGCAGGCATGAGTTTCGCGGCTGTCGACGTCATCCGGGCCAAGCGGGACGGTGGCGAGCTCGACGACGAGCAGATCGACTGGGTCGTCGACGCGTACACCCGCGGCCATGTCGCGGATGAGCAGATGTCTGCGCTGGCCATGGCCATCCTGCTGCGCGGCATGACCGACCGGGAGATCGCCCGGTGGACCGCCGCGATGATCGCCTCCGGGGAGCGGCTGGACCTGTCCAAGGTCTCCCGGCCGACCGTGGACAAGCACTCCACCGGCGGCGTCGGGGACAAGATCACACTGCCGCTGACCCCGCTCGTGGCGGCCTGCGGCGCGGCCGTGCCGCAGCTGTCCGGCCGCGGGCTCGGCCACACCGGCGGCACACTGGACAAGCTGGAGTCGATCCCCGGCTGGCGGGCTGCGCTGAGCAACGAGGAGTTCATCTCACAGCTGCGTGATGTCGGCGCGGTGATCTGCCAGGCGGGCGAGGGCCTCGCTCCGGCGGACCGCAAGCTGTACGCGCTGCGCGACGTCACCGGGACCGTCGAGGCGATCCCGCTGATCGCCAGCTCGATCATGAGCAAGAAGATCGCCGAGGGCACGGGCGCGTTGGTGCTCGACGTGAAGGTCGGTCGGGGCGCGTTCATGAAGTCGGTCGAGCATGCCCGCGAACTGGCCCGCACCATGGTCGAACTCGGCCGGGCGCACGGCGTCGACACGGTCGCACTGCTCACCGACATGAACACCCCGCTGGGCCGGACCGTCGGCAACGCCGTCGAGGTGCAGGAGTCGCTGGACGTGCTGGCCGGCGGCGGCCCCGCCGACGTGGTCGAGCTGACCCTGGCGCTGGCCCGCGAGATGCTGTCCGCGGCCGGGCTGTCCGACGTCGACCCCGCCGACGCGCTGCACGACGGGCGGGCCATGGACTCCTGGCGGGCGATGATCCGCGCCCAGGGCGGCGACCCGGACGCGCCGCTGCCCGTGGCGAACGAGATCGAGCAGGTCAAGGCCGAGCGCTCCGGCATCGTGGCGTCGGTCGACGCGCTCGGCATCGGCCTGGCCGCCTGGCGGCTCGGGGCGGGCCGGGCCCGCAAGGAGGACCCGGTCAGCGCCGCCGCCGGGGTCGTGCTGCACAAGCGTCCCGGTGACCGGGTCGCCGCCGGCGAGGTGCTGTACGAGCTGCGCGCCGACGATCCGTCCCGGCTGCCGGCGGCCCGCGTCGACGCCGCGTCGGCCGTCGTCGTCGGGGACGGGCCGGCGCCCGTACGCCCGCTGATCATCGACCGGATCGGCTGACCGGCGTGGCACTGCCCGCACCGGACCCCCTCGCCGTGCGCGCCGCCAGCTTCCAGGAGCTGACCCGGCTGGGCGTGCCGCTGCCACCGGACACCTACCCGCTGGTATGGGAACCGGGGGACACCGTCGAGCTGCGACCCACGGGCGAGCTGGAGGCCCGCGCGGCGATCCTGCACGTGGCGCTGGAGCGGGTCTTCGGCATGCCGCCCGCCGAGGCCGAGAAGTGGCTCGACGCGAACGCCCTCATCCCGGACGTGACCGAGCCGGAGTGGGCCTGGATCGTCGACGAGCTCGGCGACCGGCAGTCCTTCGTGCTGCACATGGACGCGCTCGCCGGGATCTGCTGGGTGCTCGGCGTCATCAAGACGCTCGACCCGCTGCTGGTGCCGCCGCGTCTGATGGAGTCCCTGCCGGACCTGCACGGGGGCGAGACCTTCCCGGCCTGGCAGGCCCGCATCCTGGCCGCGCCGCGTGACCCCACGGTCGTCGCGGCAGCGCTCGACCTGCACTACTGCCTCGACTGGTCGTTCCAGGAGATGGAGCGCCAGGGCCTGCGGCCACCCGGCGAGCTGAACGCCAACGCGATCGGCCAGCGGCGCTGGGCGCTGGAGTGGTCGTCGGTGTTCCTCGGCGAGTTCCACGACCCGCCGGGCGGTTGGGAAGAGGTCGACCTGTCGGTCTGACCGGCCCGCGGGTCCGGAGGGCAAGATCGCTGTTTCGTGTCGAAAGGTGCGGTTGGACCGCAGGTTCTGACACGAACCGGCGATCATGGCGGTGGCGGTGGCGGTGGCGGAGTGATGGGACCGGGGCGGTCAGCGGGGGCGGTAGGTTCCGATGCGGACGGAGGCCGTGCAGGTCACCGGGGCTGTGGCGCGGGACTGGCTGTGGAAGGCGTTGGGACCCATCGCGATCAGGTCGTCGGCTTGCGTGGCGGTCAGGTGGAGGTCCCACTCCAGCAGCTGTTCGCCGGTCTGGGTGAAGTCGCGCAGCTCGTGGGCGAGGCGTTCGGCCTTGGACGGATCGACCGACAGCAGGCCCAGCCGCTCGCGCAGCTCCGCGAGGTGCCGTTCGGTCGGGGTGACCACCACCAGCAGGCCGCCGGGCTTCAGCACCCGGCGCATCTGCGTGCCGTTGCGCGGGGCGAAGACGTTGAGCAGCAGGTCGACGCTGTCGTCGGCGAGCGGCAGGGTGCCCCAGGTGTCGGCGAGCACCGCTCCGGCCCGCGGGTGTGCCTTCGCCGCCCGCCGCAGCGCCGCCTTGCTGACGTCGAACGCCAGCCCCTGCGCCTGCGTCCAGCCGTCGAGCACAGCCGCCAGGTAGTACCCCGTCCCGGCACCCAGATCCACCACCAGCGGCACCGTCCCGCCGCGCTGATCATGAAGTTGTGGCCGCGACACGCCGTCGACCCGTGCCATAAGTTCATGATCAACCAGGTTGGTGAGGGTGGTGGCGAGGGGGAGGTAGTGGGCGGCGGAGAGGAAGGCGGTGCGGGCGGCGACCATGGCGGGGGTGTCGCCTTCGGGGAGCTTGCGGCCGGTGCCGAGGGTGACGTAGCCGTGTTTGTTGAGGTCGAAGCTGTGGTTGTTCGGGCAGCGCAGGGTGGGGTCGGTGCGGGTCAGGGGCTGGGCGCAGACGGGGCAGCGCAGCGCGTCAGTCATCTCGGCGGTGAGCACACCGAATATCTTGGTGCATGTGACTCCGACCTATGACGAGATCGTGAAGGCGCCCAAGGCACTGCTGCACGACCACCTCGACGGCGGCCTGCGCCCGGCCACCATCGTCGAGCTGGCCGCCGAGATCGGGCACGAGCTGCCCGCCACCGATGCCCGGGAGCTGGGCGAGTGGTTCGTCTCCGCGGCCGACAGCGGATCGCTGGAGCGCTACCTGGAGACGTTCTCGCACACGGTGGCGGTCATGCAGACCGCGCCCGCGCTGCGCCGGGTGGCCCGCGAGTGCGCGCTGGACCTGGCCGCCGACGGCGTGGTGTACGCCGAGGTGCGGTACGCCCCCGAGCAGCACCTCACCGCCGGGCTGACGCTGCCCGAGGTGGTGGAGGCGGTGCTGGCCGGGTTCGCCGAGGGCAGCGAGCAGGCCGCTGCGGCGGGCACCCCGATCCGGATCGGCACCCTGCTCACCGCGATGCGGCACGCGGCCCGCTCGATGGAGATCGCCGAGCTGTCCACGGCGTACCGCGACGCGGGGGTGGTCGGCTTCGACATCGCCGGGGCGGAGGCGGGCTACCCGCCCACCCGGCACCTGGACGCGTTCGAGTACCTCCAGCGGGAGAACTTCCACTTCACCATCCACGCCGGCGAGGCGTTCGGGCTGCCCTCGATCTGGCAGGCGCTGCAGTGGTGCGGGGCGGACCGGCTGGGCCACGGCGTGCGCATCGTCGACGACATCGAGCCGGGCACCGGCAAGCTGGGCCGGCTGGCCGGGTACGTGCGGGACAAGCGGGTGCCGCTGGAGCTGTGCCCGTCGTCGAACGTGCAGACCGGGGCCGCCGCCTCGATCGCCGATCACCCGATCGGGCTACTCCGCGACCTGCGCTTCCGGGTGACGGTCAACACCGACAACCGGCTGATGAGCGGCACCTCGATGTCGCGGGAGATGGCGCTGCTGGTGGAGGCGTTCGGCTGGGGCTGGGTGGAGCTGCAGTGGTTCACCATCAACGCCATGAAGAGCGCGTTCATCCCGTTCGACGAGCGGCTGACGATCATCAACGAGGTGATCAAGCCGGCTTACGCGAAGCTGCTGTGACCAGCAGCCGCGCGCGGCGGTGCAGCGCCGCGGCGGTGGTGGGCCGGCAGCCCAGCTCGCACTGCCGGCCCAGGACCTGGGCGTCCTCGCGCCACAGGCGCAGCCCGCGGCGCACCAGGACCAGCGGCGGCTTGCGGTGCTCAGCCAGGTCGCGGACCAGCCGCCGGGCGAACGTGACGGTGCGCGGCCGGTGCAGCGCCAGCGCGTCCGCCAGCACTCCTGCCTGCGTACACGCGCCGACCATCTCGGCCGCGAAGATGCCCTCGGCGATGAACAGGGGCGCGCCGTCGAGGTGGAACGGCCTCGCGCCGATCCGGGCACTGAGGCTGATGTCGTACACGGGCACCTGAGTGTGACCCGTTTGAGCCAATTGTGTGACCGCAGTCATAGCCGCGTCCAGGTCCCAGGAAAAAGGGGACTCCCAGTCGGCCATCTCATTCACTCGGGGGAGTGTCGGGTCGGTGCCTTCCTTGTAAAAATCATCGAGGCACAGGACCGGAAGCCCGGTCTGGCGCGCTACGTACGATTTGCCCGATCCGGAAGGACCGGCAAGAAGGATAACTCGGGCGCTTTGGACACTCACCGTGCGTGACTCCAAGGAAACTGCGGGCTGAACTGTGCGGTTGGCCTGCAAGAGCATCCCATCCGGTGTCGGATTCCAGGCAGCCTGGGCTTTCCTCTTTTCACCGGGCGTGATGGAATCTCGGGGGTCCGTCCCTAGCTCGCCGGGATGGGCTGTGTACGGTGCCCGGCGCGACCCCCGCGCCATCCGCACTTTCGCGGATCTCGATGGTGGTACCGACAGGAGGGCGGTGACGTGAGCAAGCGGCCAGGAACGCAGAACAACGCGGTCCTTTCGCGTCTCCGACGGCCTGTGAGCCGGCTCCGGGACATGCCGATCTGGTCCAAGCTGGGCCTGATCATGATCGTTCCGACTCTGGCCACGATCGTCGTGGGCACCAACGGTCTGTTGGACAACCTCGACACAGCGACGGGCGCCGACCGCACACGGATTCTCTCCGTGTTGGTGAAGGAGTCAGGCGCACTCGTCGACGACCTCCAGAACGAGCGTGCGGCAGCGGTCATGCTGCTCGGCACGACCAACACGCCGCCGGCGTCGTACGAGAACTCCGGCAAGCTGGTCGACGAGGCCAAGAAGCCGTACGCGCAGCAGCGCGGCGCGCTGGTCGACGTCGACGACAGCCTCCGGGACCTGCTCGTGCAGATCGACTCGGGACTTTCCAGCCTGCCCTCCGTGCGAGAGCAGGTGAAGGACCGCAAGATCAAGCAGTCCGACGCGGCGATGCGCTACCAGGTGATCATCGATTACCTGCTGCAGATCCGTGACAGCGCCGCCCAGATCGCCGGTGGCGGCGACCTCGGTGACGGCCTGCGCGCGGCCAGCGCGATCGCCACGTACAAGGAATTCCTCTCGCAGGAACGGGTCATCGTGCACCGGGCATACATGCTCGGTGGCCTGAACACGGGTCTGCGCAAGGACTTCATCGCCACGCTGACCGGCCAGGAACAGGCGCGCGACGCCTTCGAATCGGTGGCCAGCGACGCGGACATGGACCTGTTCAACAGCCAGGTGACCGGCCCGACGCTGCGCAAGTCGTCGAAGTTCCAGGCCGACATCGAGGCGCTGCTGGGCGAGTCGCTGTCCTCGCTGAACTTCTCCGCGGCCGAGTGGGACCAGAGCATGCGCGACCACGGCGGAGTGCTCCGCAAGGTCGAGCAGCAGCTGGACTCCGACGTCGAGGTGACCGCGAGCGACCTGCGTGACGAGGTCACCCAGCAGGTTCTCGTGCAGACCGGCCTGCTGCTGGGCATGCTGCTGCTGGCGATCCTCTTCGCCTGGCTGGTGGCCCGCTCGATGGCCCGGTCGCTGCGCGAACTGCGCCACGGCGCGCTCAGCATCGCCCAGTACGGCCTGCCCCAGGCCGTGGCCCGGCTGCGCGACCCGGCGCTGTCCTCACAGCTGTCGCCGGTGCAGGTCGCCAACCAGATCGCCGAGCCTCTGCCGGTGCGCAGCAAGGACGAGTTCGGGCAGGTGACCGAGGCGTTCAACGCGGTCCACCTGGAGGCCGTCCGCACCGCCGCCGAGCAGGCAGCCCTGCGGTCGTCCGTCGCGACGATGTTCGTCAACCTCGCCCGCCGCTCGCAGATCCTGGTCGACCGGCTCATCGGTCACCTGGACCGCCTGGAGCGCGGCGAGGAGGACCCGGACCGGCTGGCCGAGCTCTTCCAGCTGGACCACCTCGCCACCCGAATGCGCCGCAACGACGAGAACCTCCTGGTCCTCGCCGGCGCCGACTCCACCCGTGTGCAGCGCGAACCCGCGGCTCTGCTGGACGTGCTCCGTGCCGCCCAGTCCGAGGTCGAGCACTACACCCGGATCGAGTTCGGGGTCATCGACCGTGACATCGAGGTCGCCGCGCACGCGGTCAACGACCTGGTGCACCTCATCGCCGAGCTGTTCGACAACGCGACCGCGTTCTCCCCGCCGGACTCGACCGTCATGGTCGAGGCACGCCGGGTGGGCGACCGCGCCGTGCTCTACGTCGAGGACCACGGCATCGGCATCTCGCCGGACATGCTCAACGAGATCAACGAGAAGCTGGCCAGTCCGCCGCAGGTGGACGTGGCGGTCTCCCGGATGATGGGCCTGGTCGTGGTCGCGCGGCTCGCCGCACGGCACGGGGTCAAGACGGAGCTTCGGCTCTCGGCCGACCGGGGCATCATCGCCGACGTCACGCTGCCGACCGCGGTCCTGGTGCCGCGTGCCCTGGCAGGCGGCCGCGCCGCCGGCCCGCCGCGGGAACTGCCCGGGTTCGCCCCGGCTCCCAACGTGCGCCAGCAGCCCCCGGCAGCTCCCGCGCAGCGCTCGTCCTCCTTCGCGCCGCTGGCGCTGGAGTCGGGCTCCGGGCTGGGTGCTCCGGCCGGTGCCGGCCGCCCGGTCAACGGCGGCGGCAGCGGCGGGCGGCTCTTCGACGCCCCGCCGGCTCCGCCCGCTCCGGAACTGCCCGTCAGCGCGCCGCCCTCGCGGGCCGGCATGCCGGCGTGGTCGGACCTGACCGGTGTCAACGGCTCCAACGCGGCGCAGTCCAGCTTCGGCGAGGCGCTCCCGCAGCGGCGGGTGCCGGCCGACACCGATCGGCCGGACTCGTTCAACCAGCCGCAGATCCCGCGGCAGTCCTCGTCGCCCGCCGAGGAGCGCGCCAACCCGTCCTGGAACCAGCAGAGCTGGGCCGGGCCGGCGGTGCCCGCTCCGGCGTCTCCGCAGACGCCGAGCAGCCCGTACACGAGCCCTGGCATGCCGATCTCGGCCGTCCCGGTCTCCGCGGTGCCCGTCTCGGCAGCGCCCGTCTCGGCGGCCCCGCTGGACGTTCCCGCGTCCGCCGTGCCGCCGGTCTGGCCGCCGGTCAGCCACGAGGACAGCAGGGCGGCGACGCCGGACATGACGGCCGAGATGCCGCGGATTCCGGACGAGTACCCGGTCGTGGACACGCGTATCCCGTTCGCTGACGAGACGATGGAGCTGCCGATCTTCCGGGAGCTCGAGTCGGCCTGGTTCAGCACGCGGCGTACGGCAGTCGATACACCAGGTCAGGACGAGAAAACTGCCCCTCCCGCGAACGTCCCCCAAGACACTACGATCACCGCACAGTTCCCCGCCGTTGAGCGCAACGGTCACGGGAGCAACGGTGGACCGAAGGTCAGCACAGCGGCGGGAGCTTCCGACCTGCCGAGCAGGGACGTGAGCATGGGGAGTACACAGTCTGGCCGCGAGGCCGCCGGATACGAGGTACCGGCGCCTTACCGGCCGAGCTGGCAGACAGCCGCGGACGACGGATGGGCGGCCGCCACGGCGATCGCCAACAACACGGCACCTTCGGAATCGACGGCCGCCGGGCTGCCCAAGCGCACCCCGATGGCACAGCTGGTCCCCGGCGGTGTGGAGAAGGGCGCTACCACCGTGCAGCGCCGTACGCCGGAGGGCGTCCGCGGACTGCTCTCCGCCTACCACCGCGGGGTGCAGCGTGGCCGCACTCAGCACAAGGACGATGATGTGATTCCGGGCTCCACCGAGACCGGAAGCCAGTCTGGCAAGGAGCAGGAGGCATGACCACTACGCAGGATCTTGGTTGGCTGTTGGCCAACTTCGCCGACCGGGTGCCGGGCGTCGCCCATGCGGTCGCGGTGTCCGCGGACGGCCTTCTGCTCGCGTCCTCCCGGGATCTTCCCCGGGACCGGGCCGACCAGCTGGCCGCCATCTCATCCGGTCTGGTGAGCCTCACGCAAGGTGCCGCCCGCTGTTTCGAGGGCGGGGCGGTGTTGCAGACTGTCGTGGAGATGGACAACGGGTTCCTTTTCCTGATGTCCATCTCCGATGGTTCCTCGTTCGCGGTGCTCGCTTCGCGAAGCTGTGACGTGGGCCAGGTCGGGTACGAGATGGCGCTTCTCGTGGACCGGGTGGGCGACGCGCTCACCCCGGCCCCGCGCAGCGCCGCAGGCGTGCTGGGCTGAGGCACAACCGTCCCGGAGGGTCCGGGGACGGCACTGGGGAAGGGGGTGAACGGCGACGATGCCCGACAGAGAAGAACCGACCGGCGCATTGGTACGGCCGTACGCCGTGACCCGTGGCCGCACCCGGCCGCGATTGGAGATCGCGATCGAGGCGCTGGTGGAGACGACCGTACGTGGTCGCTCTGCCGGCACCTCGGGTCGCGGCGGCCACGGGCGGGAACATCAACACATCGCGTCTCTCTGCGACGGCAAGGTGCAGTCGCTCGCGGAGATCGCAGCACGGATGCGGCTGCCGCTCGGTGTCGCCCGTGTCCTCATCGCGGACATGGCGGCAGACGGCCTGGTCGCGGTATACGAGCCGACGTCGTTTGAGAGTAACGACGCGGTAGGCACTGAACTGCTGGAGAGGGTACTCAGTGGACTTCGGAGGCTCTGACATGTCACACCGCCCGGCGCAACAGCCTGGCGGTCGTGTGACATCGGCGAAGATTGTCATCGCCGGCGGCTTCGGCGTCGGTAAGACGACGCTGGTTGGGTCCGTTTCGGAGATCACGCCGCTGACCACTGAAGCGATTATGACTTCGGCCGGCGTCGGCGTGGACGACACGCGCTCGGTCCCCAACAAGACCACCACCACGGTGGCCATGGACTTCGGCCGTATCTCCATCGATCGCGACCTGATCCTGTACCTGTTCGGCACGCCTGGCCAGACGCGTTTCTGGTTCATGTGGGACGAGCTGGTGCGGGGCGCGATCGGCGCGGTGGTCATGGTGGACACCCGCAGGTTGGCGGACTGCTTCGCGGCGATCGACTTCTTCGAACACCGCAAGCTGCCCTACCTGATCGCGATCAACCAGTTTGACGGTCAGCAGTACCACAACGCCCAGGACGTTCGCGACGCGCTCGCGATCTCCTCGGACGTGCCCGTGGTCAGCTGCGACGCGCGTAACCGCGAGTCGACCAAGCAGGTGCTGATCTCCCTGGTGGAGTACGTGCTCTCGATGCGGCGTACCCGCACCGGAGCCCCCGCCTGACATAGCCAGGCACCTCAAGGCCCGCCGTCCCCGGACAGCGGGCCTGAAGTGCTGTCCGGCCCCTTTGCCGCAAGTCTTAAAGACTCGCGCCCTCAGACGGTCTCTGAGGGCGCGAGTCTTTAAGAGTTGTGCCAGAAGGCCAGAGGTCGGGCGGGCCAGAGGTCGGGCGGGCCAGAGGCCGGGGTGGTCAGGAAGGGAGGGTCAGCTGAGGCGGACCCAGGCGCCCTGGCGGACGACGAAGGGGGCGAGGGCGTCGGCTTCGAGGCCGCCGTGGGAGATGGGCTGGAAGGCGTAGGCCCCGGTGATGCCCTCGATCGGACCGCCCTCGAGGCGGCCGCGCAGGCGTTGCGGATCGGTGCTGACGGCCCGGCGGGCGGCGGTGGCCATCAGCGTCAGCGCGTCAGCCCCGTACGGCGCGAAGCCGGTGAACGAGCCGTACTGCTGGATGTAGCGGTAGATGAAGGTGCGCTGGGCGCGTCCGGAGGGCGTGGTGGCCACCGTGGGGGCCCCGGCGAGCACAGCGGGGTGCACGACGTAGGCGCCTTCCATCGCGCGGGCGTTGGGGCCGTTGAGGGTCTCGTCCGCGCCCGCACCGGCGTCGAGGAACACCTTGCCCTCGTAGCCGGCGTTGCGCAGCGCGGCGACCGCGGCGGCGCTCACCGGGGCCTGCGCCCAGATGATGACCGCGTCCGCCTCGGCGTCGGCGATCCGTGCGGCGGCGCTGCCGTAGGCCCGGCCGGACCGGGGCAGGCGCACGGTGTCGACGATGTCGCGTCCGCTGGCGAGCATGGCCCGGGGCAGCGCGCGCACACCCGCGTCGCCGTGCCCGTCTGCGGTCGCCAGCACGGCGACCTTCACCAGCTGCTGCTTGCGGATCTCGCGGCCCATGACGGCCGCGACATCCGAGGCGTTCGCGCCGAGCTGGTAGACGAACTTCCGGTTGGGCAGCGGCACGGTCATGTCGTCACCGCTGTTGAGGCACAGGAACGGGACCTTGCCCGGCTCGGCCACGGAGATGATCGCGCGGGCCGTCTCGACGGTCGCGCCGCCGATGATCGCGCTGACCTTGTCCTGCTCGATGAGGTCCTTGGCCTGCTGCATCGCGGTCGCCGCGTTGCCGCCGTTGTCCTTGACAACCAGCCGGATGTAGAGGCGGCCCTCGCCGTACGGGATGCCGATCGAGTTGATCTCGTCTGCGCCGACCTTCAGCGCCTGCTCCTGGAGCTTGCCGAGAGTCGAACCGGCGCCGGTGAGCTCCAGGTTGACGCCCAGCACCAGCTCCCCGGTGGCGCCCGCGGCCGTCGCGTCGGGCTCGGCGCAGGCGGCCAGCAGCACCCCGGCGGCCAGTCCGAGTCCGCCGGTGAGGGCGCTTCGTCGGGTCAGTCCACCTGTGGCGCTGTTCATGACGTGCCTTTCCGTGGTGCAGGGGTGCGTGGGCAGTGGCGTGAGCCACTGCCGCACACGTATCGTGCTGTCCCGCCGGCGCGGGGGTCAAGCCAGGGGACTATGGCCTGGGACACACTGAAACTGCAGGTCAGCGGTAGTTCGCCGCGCGGTAGTTGTAGTCGTCCCGGTCGTCGCGTGCGTCCTGCTCGCGGCTGAAGTCCCAGCCGTTGGCAGACTCCCGGCCCGGTCGGCCGCCGACGGCGAAGCCGCCCTGGCCGGGCGCGCCGCCCAGTTCCTGGTTGCCGCGGCGCCAGCCGCGGAAGTAGTTGCTGGTGTGCGCGGCGATGCCGGCGGCGTCGCGGACTATGCGCAGCGGGCGCTCCTCGCGCTCCGGCGTGGAGCCGGGCACCAGGTTGGCCTGCGGGACGCGGCGGGGCAGGCCCGCCGTGGTGTCGACGCCGACCTGCGGGCGCGCTGCCTGCTCGGCGGCGCGCCAGCCGGTGTCCATGGTCGAGTTCCAGGTGGTCTCGGTGTCGTCGCCCGGCCCGGCGAACCAGGCCGAGGAGACCGACGCGAAGATCAGCAGGTCGTCGTCCTCGCCGGAGGCCGGGCTGGAGGCGCGCTCGGTGCGGCGCGGCTTGGGCCGGGCCCCGGTCAGCGCGCTGTCGTCGACCAGGCGCAGCGGGGGTTCGTCGCGCACGCCGCGGCCGTTGCGCCGGGCGGGTTCGTCCACCAGCCGCAGCGACGGGGACTCGGGCAGCACCAGGTCGTCGTCGAGCCAGGGCGGGGTGATCCGCCCGTCGGCGGGCCGGGCCGGCTCCTCCGGCTCGGGGTTCAGCGGCCAGTTGGCGCGCGAACCGGCGGGCGCCGCGGGCGGCTGCGGCGTCATGCCCAGCGGGTCGACCTGCATCCGGGTGATGTCGCTCGGCACGTCGGTCGCGGACGGCGCGTTGTAGCGCGGCCGCTCCCCGGTGTCGCGCAGGTTGTCCTGCCCGAAGCCGCTGCGGGCGCGCTCGGCGAGCTCGTTGGCCAGCCGCTCGGCGGCCGACGGCTGGTAGCCGCGCGGGGCGCGGTCGTCGTAGTCGTTGGCCCGGTCCGTTACGGGCGGCTGGTAACCACCACGCGGGGCGCGGTCGTTCGCGGGCTCGGCGGCCTGCTGGTAACCACCACGGGGGGCGCGGTCGTTCACCGGCTCGGCGGGCGGCTGGTAGCCGCCGCGGGGGGCGCGCTCGGCCCGGTCGTTCGGCAGCTCCGGGGCGGGCTGCTGATAGCCGCGCGGCGCGTCGTTCGCCGGTTCGGCCGAGGGCTGGTAGCCCCGCGGCGCGTGGTCCGCCAGGTCGGCGGCGGGCTGCTGGTAGCCACGCTGCACCGGCTCGACGGACTCGTCGGGCAGGTCCGCGGACGGGGCCTGGTTGAACCCGCGCGCGGCACGCTCACCGCTGATGACGGCATTGGTCAGGGTCGGCACGAACGGCTTGCCCGCGTCGGCCGGCGGCCGCGAGGTGCGCTGCGCCGGGATCGGGGTCTGCCGGGCCGGGATCGGGGTGGGCGCCTGCCGGGTGGGGGCGGCAGGGGCCTCCTGGCGCGCCGCAGCGGGCGTGGCGACGATCGGGGTACCCGTGATCGGGGTCGGCTCGAAACCGGGCGGCACGGGCGGCGTGGAGGGCGCCCACGCGGGACGCTCCACCGGCGGCGGGGCCAGGGGCGTGGCGGACACCGGTTCCGGGGCAGTCGGCGGGGCCTGCACCGGGCGCGGCTGCGCCGGGGCGGCGTTCACCGCGGTCGGCTGCACCCGGCGGCGGGCGCCGGTCGCGGCGGCCATCGCGGGCGGTGCGGAGGTGACCGGAACCCCGGTCCGCCGGGCTGCGGGCTGGGCGGGCACGGCGGCCGCCTGCGGGGCCATCCGCTCGGCGAGGGCGTCGATGATGGCGGCGCCGGCGGCGTCGGAAGAGCGCACCGCGGCCACGCTGTGCCGCACGGACTCGGCCACGGCAGCGGTCAGCTGCTTGCCGATGCCGTTGCGGCGCGGGGTCTCGGCGATGGCGACGCGCAGCGCGGTGACCGCCTCCAGGGCGGTGCCGCTGTCGCAGACGCCGTCGGCGACGAGCCGGGCGGCGACGGTCTCGGCGGTCGCGCCGTTGTCACGGTTGCGGGAGCCGGACTGGCCGGCCAGCATGCCCGGCTCGGGCAGCGCCTCGAGCACGGCCAGGGCGACCGGTGCGGCCGGGTCGGGGTAGGCGCGCAGGGCGGCGGGGTACAGCTCGCGCAGCACCTCGCGCAGGGCCACCGCGGCGGCGTGCCGGCCGACGGCCAGCGCGGCGTGCGCGGCCAGCACCGGCTTGAAGGCGACGAACTCGCGGGGCGCGGGACCGACCACTGCGGACAGCGCACCGGCCTGCAGCGCGCGGGCGAGCCCGACGGCACGGCGCTCGTCGGGGGAGGAGTTGACCTCGTCCAGGGACTCGTCGTCGGCGAACCGGTCGGCGAAGTCGTCGGCGGACTCGTCATCGGTGTACGCGATCGCCCGGCCTGCCGCGGCGAGCAGCGAGATGACCTGCTGGTCGTCGCTGTCGGCGGCCACCGTGACCATCGTCGAGCCGCCGAACCTCTCCGCCAGCAGCGACGTCACCAGCGCGTAGCCGGTGGGATCGTCGTTGATGACGCAGAACTCCAGCAACCTGCCGGAGTCGTCGACAACGGCGACGGTCAGCCGGTTGACGGCCGCCGCAAGGTTGTCCCCCGCGTCGACCTCCGGAGCTGTCGACGCGATACCGCAGTACACCCGCACGAGCGCCACGGACTCGTCCTCCTCCCGGACCCCTCGTGTGCCAAAGACTGATGTTCCCTGGTTAGGGGTCAGTCGCGCCAGTCCACAGCGCCAGAGATCTTGCCAATTACCGAACGCCAGCCGATGGATGCCTGCTCTGCCCCGATTTTCTTCAGCTTTCGCTTTGCGAAGAACGCACCGACGCCGCCCCCTTCCGAAGCGCGCAGCGCATCGTCGAGGTCGTCGAGCGGGGAGCCGGGGGAGAGCGCCACCATGACGGGCTTGAGGCGAAGAGCGTAGCTCACATCTCTGGCAAACTCCCCGGCGCGCAGCACGAGCTCGGCGTCCCAGGCATCCGGGCCACCGCGCAGGTTCTCCACGACCAGGTCCAGTTCGTACGCGTCGTCCTCGCCCGCGACCACGTCGGTGGCCTTGACCGACTTGGCGAGCTTCGCCCAGCCTTCGAGTTGCTTCATGTCGTGCGGTGCGCCGGAGCGCACGAAGTCGGCCAGGCCCTTGGCCGACAGGAACAGCAGCAGGCGGCCCTTGTGCGAGAGGAAGACGGGCACCTCCTCGTCGGAGACGGCGGCGTCCTCGTCGTCCTCCTCCTCGGCCTCCTCGGCCTCGGCGGACTCCACGACGCGCTCGGCGACCTCGTCCTCGGCGGGAGCCGCGGCGACCTCGTCCAAGGCCTCCTTGGTCCACTGGAACTCCGGCAGCTCTTCCTCGTCCGCGACGCCCATGGGACGGCCGGTGCGGCCAGCGAAGATCGCGTCGTCGTCCTCGCGATCGGCGATGTCGGTCGGGGTCAGCTCGCTCGCGGGACGGTACGCCCGCAGCGTCATGCCGACCTTGCCACCGGGCAGGGCTACCTCCACCGGCGAGACCTGGTACTCGTCCCAGAGCGTGCTTGCCACTGCTGACCTCCGCCGTTCAGCTGCCGACCTCTACCGGGTCGGTGACTCTCCGCACACCCTAGTGGTTCGTGTCAGCCCCCGTGCGCCCGCACCCAACCCTGCGTTCCGCGCTCCTTCACGCGTCCGCCGTCCAGCACCACGACCTCGTCGAACGCGTCGAGACCGGAAAGCCGGTGGGTCACCAGCACCACCGAGCGGCCGCGCCGGTGCGCCAGCACGGCGGCGAGGACCGCGTCGGCCTGCGCGGGGTCCAGGCCCTCGGTCGGCTCGTCGAGCAGCAGCACCTGCGGGTCGGCCAGCACAGCCCGGGCCAGCGCGAGCCGCTGCCGCTGGCCGCCGGACAGCTCGGCCCCGTCCTCGCCGACGCGCACGTCCAGGCCGTGCGCGTCCACCCAGTCCCCCAGCCCGGCGGTCCGGCAGGCGGCGACCAGCTCGTCCTCCGTCGCGTCGGGTCGGCCCAGCAGCAGGTTGTCCCGGACCGAGGCGTGGAACAGGTGTGCGTCGGCCAGCAGCCCGGTCACCGCGGCGGGCCACTGATGCCGGTCGAACGCCGCGATCGGCATGCCGACGCCGGGCGCCGAGGGCGCCAACGCTGACCCGTCCGTGTCGCCGTTTTCGGCGGTCGGGTCGGTGGACCGCGCGGCGTGGGCCGGTTCGGCGGTCGCGGTGCCGGAGTCCGGGGTGATCGCGCCGGTGAGCAGGGCGAGCAGGGTGCTCTTGCCGGCGCCGGAGGGGCCTACGACCGCGATCCGGCGGCCGGGTGGCAGGTCGAGGTCGATGTCGTGCAGGGCCGGCGCGGCGTCGGCGCGATAGCGCACTCCAGCCCCGCGCAGGCGCAGGTGTACGGATCCGTCCGGGACCGGCAACCCGCCGTCCGCGGCGGCCGCGGGCTCGTCCAGCAGCTCGGCGACGCGGCGCAGGCTGCCCTGGATCTCGGCGCCCTTGCGGGCGGCGGCCAGCAGCGACAGCGCCAGCTCCCCGGTGGCGAGGGTGGCCACCGCGAGCACCGCCAGCCACACCCCGGGCAGGCCGCGCGACAGGGCGGTGATCATCACGGCCATCGCGGTCACTGCGCCGAGCGTGGTCGCCGCGGCGTCCACCGCGAACGAGCGCAGGGCCAGGGCACGTTCCACCCGGGCCAGTTCGGCGGCGTGTGCGGTGCCGCGGGCCTCGTACTCCGGACGGGCGCCGAAGGCGGCGAGGTCGGCCGCGCCGTGCACCAGGTCCACCGTGTCGACCGCGTACGCGGCGCGCAGCGGGGCCAGCCGGGCCGCGCCGTGCCGGGCCAGCCGGGCGGCCAGCAGCGGCAGCGCCACGCCGGTGACCAGCAGACCGGCCAGCAGCACCAGGGCGACGGCGGGGTCGGCGAACATGGCCGTGCCGACCGCGGCGACGGCGACCAGCCCCGCGGCCGCCATCGGCAGCATCACCCGGATCACCAGGTCCTGCACCGCGTCGACGTCGGAGACCATCCGGCTGAGCGCGTCGGCCCGGCGGGCCGGGGGCCGGTCCACCAGCGCCGCGAAGATGCGGGCCCGCACCTCGGTGACCATGCGCAGCACGGCGTCGTGGCTCGCCAGCCGCTCCACGTAACGCAGCACGCCACGCCCGATGGCCAGCGCCCGCACCAGCACGATCGCGATCGACAGCGCGATCAGCGGGGGCTGCCCGGCCGCCGTCGCCAGCAGCCACGTCGCGGCGGCCATCAATCCCAGGCCCGCCGCCTCGGTCCCGGCCGCCAGCAACCCGGCCCCGACAAACCGCCACCGCAACGGGTACGCGAACGCCAGCACCCGCCGCACGGCCGCGTCACCCGGACCGCGCCCGCTCGCCTTCCCGAGTTCGCTGCCCGGCAGGTCTGCGGAGCGCGCCGCGACGGCGTGCGGCGAGGCGGCGGACGTGGTCATGCGGTCACCAGTTCGTTGAGGGTGCCGTGGTCGATGCGCACCACGCGGGTGGCCGCGGCGAGCAGGGCGGGTCGGTGCGCGACCAGCAGCGCGGTGCGGCCCTCGACCAGCGACAGCGTGGACTCGACCACCGCCTGCTCGCTGGCGGCGTCCAGCCGGGCCGTCGGCTCGTCGAGCAGCAGCAGGGGAGCGTCGCGCAGGAAGGCGCGGGCCAGCGCGAGCCGCTGGCGCTCGCCGCTGGACAGGCCGTGTCCGCGCTCGCCGAGCACGGTGTCCAGGCCCTGCGGCAGGGCGTCGACCACCGGGCCGAGGGCGGCGGCGCGGGCCGCCCGCGCGACGCGCTCCCGGGCGGTGCCCGGCGCGCCCAGCGCGATGTTGGCGGCGAGCGTGTCGGCGAACAGGTGGGCGCGCTGCGGCACCCAGCCGAGCTGCCGCCGCCAGCCGTCGAGGTCGAGCTCGGCCAGGTCGGCGCCGTCGACCAGGATCCGGCCCGCGGTCGGCGTCGTGAAGCCGAGCAGCAGGTTGAGCAGGGTGCTCTTGCCGCCGCCGCTCGGGCCGACCAGGGCGATCCGCTCGCCGGGGCGGATGGTGAGGTCGACGTCGCGCAGGGCCGTGGTGCGCTCGTACGCGACGGTCACCCCCTGCAGCTCGATCACGCCGGGGCGCGGCGCGGTGCGGGCGCTGCCGGCTGATCCGCTCCCCGATGTTTCGCCGTCGGCGGCCGCGAGCAGGGTGAACGCCTGATCCAGCGCGGTCAGGCCCTCCATGCTGGCGTGGAACCTGGTGCCGGCGGCGCGCAGCGGGGCGTACGCCTCCGGGGTCAGTAGCAGCACAGTGAACGCGGCGGCCAGCGTCATGCCGCCGCCCAGCAGCCGCAGGCCCACCGGCACCGCCACCAGCGCGACCGAGATCGTGCCGACCAGCTCCAGCACCAGCGCGGACAGGAAGGCGATGCGCAGCGTGCCCATGGTCGCCGTACGGTGCCGGTCGGCCATCTCGCGCACCGCGGTGACCTGGGCGCGCGCCCGGCCGAACGCCTTCAGCGTGGGCAGGCCGGACAGCATGTCCAGGAAGTGCCCGCCGAGCATCCGCAGCCGCCGCCACTGGCGCTCGGTCGCGATGCGGGTCTGCCAGCCGACGAGGATGCCGAAGATCGGGATGAGCGGCAGGGTGACCAGCACGATCACCGCCGAGGCGAGATCGGTGAAAGCGAGAGTGGCCAGCACCCCGATCGGCACCGTCACGCCCAGCACGAGCTGGGGCAGGTAGCCGGTGAAGTAGCCGTCGAGCGCGTCCAGCCCTCGGCCGGTGAGCGTGGCCAGCTCCCCCGCCCGCTGCCCGGCCAGCCAGCCGGGACCGCGGCGGCCCACCGCGGCGAGCAGGTCGGCCCGCAGGGTCGCCTTGGCGGTGGCCGCCATCCGCGCCGCGACCACGCCCAGCCCGCTGGTGAGCGCGGCGCGGGCGGTCAGCGCGAGCAGGAACACGGTGATCGCGGCCGGCTCCAGGCGCAGCTCGACCGCGGCGGCCAGCGCTCGGGCGAGCGCGACCGCCGCGGTCACCACGGCGACGGCGACGGCCGCCCCGAGCACCCCCAGCAGGAGCACGTCCCGCCGGGTGGACGGGACCTGCCGGAGCAGACGGGGATCGAACGGGCGGGCCACGCTGTCCATCGTGCCCGATGGCGTGGGTCACTGCCCCGCAGGCCCGGCCACCGTGATGCTCTCGGCGAACCGGATGAGGTCGGTCTCGTCGAGATCACCCGCGTCCTGCGTCACCGACAGCACCCGCTGCTCGTCCAGCCGGACCCACAGCGTCGTCGGCGGGGCCCCTGGATCACCCCGCTCCAGCCGGGCCGGACGGCCGCCGACCAGCAGCGAGCGCTCGGGGCCGACCATGCTCGTATCGGTGCCGATGTTGATGCACACCCCCACCGGGTCCTCCGGGCGCAGCCGGGGCTCCCGGCTCAGGCACAGGTGGTCCACGCCCAGGCTGTCCAGCTCGTACCCGGCGGGGGCCAGCGAGTAGCGGATCCGCGGGGAGGCGGTCAGCCGGCCGGGGCGCAGCTCGCGGGCGAACCGCTCGACCTCGGCCACGGTCAGCAGGCCGCCGAAGCTCTGCACGGTCAGCCAGCGGCTGTCCCGCCGCCAGGTCAGCCCGACCGCCGGACCGGTCTCGTAGTCGCCGGTGCGCAGGGTCGCGCTGACGCCGTTCACCTGCACCGTGCGCGTCTGCTCCGCCTCCCAGTCCCACCGGTAGGGCGTCGGCGCGGCGTAGACGAGCAGGTATCCCGGCCGCCCGGTGCTCTCCAGGCCGGTCATGTCCAGACTGCTGACGACCTCCAGCGGGCCGACCTTGTCCGGCAGCCAGCCCGGCTCGTACGCGAACGACGGCAGCTCGCCACCGGACCCCACCGGCACCAGCACCGACGGCGCGGCGGCCGACGGCGACGGCGTGGCCGGCGACGTCGGGGTGGGCGTGGTCACCGGCGGCGGCTGCGTACCCCGCCAGCCGGGCACCAGCATGATCAGCGCGACGATCACGGCGGCCACCGCGGCGGCCAGCCCCGCCTGCCGTCGCCGCCGCACGCCGACCGCCCGGCGACGCACCGACTCGACCGGCACCGCCGGGAAGCTCCGCTCGCCCGCGGGCACCGGCACCGGGTTCGCCAGCCTGGAACGCAGCGCGGCCAGCCCGCGGTGGGCGTGCACCCGCACCGTGGCGGGCGAGCAGTCCATCAGCTCGGCGATCCGCTCGTCGTCGAGGTCCTCGAAGAAGCGCAGCACCAGCACCGTGCGCTGGCGGCGGGGCAGCGTGCCCAGCAGCGCCCACAGCTCGTCGCGTACCGCGTGGCGCTGCACGAAGTCGTCGTCGCCCGCGGCGTCGGGAGCCGTCTCCAGCGGACGCTCCCGGTGCGACAGCCGCCGCCACCAGGACGAGTGCGCCCACACCACGGCCTTGCGCAGGTAGGCGTCCGGGTTGTCGGCCTCGATGCGGTCCCAGCGGCGGTACGCCTTGGCCAGTACCTCCTGCACCAGATCCTCGGCCAGGTGGCGGTCGCGGCAGAGCAGGTACGCGAAGCCGACCAGGGGCCCGGAACGGGCGCGGACGTAATCCTCGAATTCCGGGTGCACGGGGGTCTCCTCAGCCGGTGAGCGGTGGTCTCGCGGCTAAGACGTCACGGCACGGCCGCGCTGTTTACCCGTTCCGTAAGAAATCTCGGCGGGGCGGCGGCGGCGCTCAGGGTTGCGCGGCCGGCCGCAGGCGGGCGAGCAGGGCGTCGCGAATGGCGGGACGGTTGCCGAAGACCAGCAGGAACGCCGCCTCGCGGAGCAGCCGCTGGGCGTGGTCGTCACGCAGCACCGCCCGCGCGCCGGTCTGCACGGCGAGCTGTGCGGTGGCCCGCAGCACCAGGTCGGAGGCGGCCGCACGGGCGGCGGGCACCGCGTCCGCGTCGGCGGCCAGCAGGGCGGCGCGGGCCGCGGCCAGCTCGGCGTCGAGCGGGCCCGGCCCGAGCAGGCGGCAGCACCGGTTCACCACGCCGAGCGCGAGGAAGCCGTTCAGCGCCGAGCCGCTCGCGTCCGATGACGACCATCTCCGGTACGCCTGCACGTCGGCGAGCCGGTCGGCGGGCACGAAGTGGCCGTCGAAGCGGACGTCCACGGTCCGGCTCGCCTGCACGGCGACCAGTTCCAGCGGAGTGGTGACCAGGGTCGGCGCGTCGGCGGCGTCGACGAACAGGAAGTGCACGTCGTCGTGCTCGTCCCGCGCCGCGGTGTAGAGGGTGTCGATCATGTCCCAGCCGGTCACCCACGGCACGATCCCGTCGAGCAGGTAGCCGCCGTCGACGGTGCGCACCCGCATGGGCGCGGTGGCGCTGCGCAGTCCGGCCAGCGCGATGCCGGCCCGGCGTACCCCCTGGGCGAAGGGTTTCAGCCAGGTGTCGCGGATGCCGGGACGGTCGCTGTGGGCCGCGGCCAGGACCGGGCCGTGGTGCTGGAGCCAGACGAACGCGGTGGTCAGGCAGCCGCTCGCGAGGGTCTCGACCAGCGCCGCCGCCAGCGGGAAGTCCATGCCGAACCCGCCTTCCCCGGGCGGCGCGGCGATGCCGTAGAAGCCCTCGGCGGCCAGCAAGTCCAGCTGGGACGCGGGGATCCGGTCGGCTGCGTCGACCGCGAGGGCGGCGGGGAACAGGACCTCGTCCGCGATCTCCCGTGCCCGTGCCCGCATCCGGCTCGCCTCATCCACGCGACACTCCCGTCATCGCCCCAGGATCGCACCGAGACCGCCGCGCGGGCCAGATCTTGTGCACTTCGTGCTGCTGGGGCGACACGAAGTGCACAAGATCCGAAGAGCTTGCCGGAGTCAGGGGGTGCGTGGCCGGATCTCGTCGCTCGGGTCGGGAGCGATGAGCAGGCCGCCCTGCACCCCGATGAAGTGGTAGCTGACCTGGCGTAACGGCCAGACGACCCAGGGCCGCTCGTCCGCGGCGATCGTGCGGCCGTCGGCGTGCCCGGCCGCGCCGACCAGCACCCAGGAGTAGGTGGTGGACAGCACGGTGATCGAGTCGCCGGTGACGCCGACGGGGGTGATCCCGCGGGGCAGGCCGTCGCGCACCTCGTCGGCGGTCTCGTCGTCGGCGTACAGCACGGCCCGGAGGGTGGCGACCGCGTCGCTGTCGTCGGTGGTGAACGTCGCGCGCACGGTCAGGTAGCAGTTGCGCAGGTTGAGCAGCTTGTCGTCGGGCAGGACCCCGTCGCAGCCGCGCTGCTCGGTGGCGGCGACCCGGACGAGGTGGTCGCCGTTCATGGTCAGTTCGGCGGGGAAGACGTCGGCGGCGCGTACCCAGGTGGGCTCGCTCCTGCTGGTGGCCGGCGGCAGCACCGCGGCCATCAGCACCACGGCGCCGACGAGCGCGACCGTGTTGTAGTGGCGGTCGACGGCGGGCACCGCCCTGCCCACGAAGACCAGGACCAGCAGGAACAGCAGCACGGCCCCGGCCCCGCCCAGCGCCCACAGGATGCCGCCGTCCACCGCTTCGCTGCCCGGTCCCTTGACCAGGTCCGACAGGTCGCGTTTGTGGCCGGGGAAGAAGGTGAAGGCGACCAGGCCGACCACGGCGGTCGCGGTGCCCAGCGCCACCCGCCCGCGCTTGGCGAGCCGGTTCCACAGCGCGGCCACCAGCAGCAGCATCGCGGCGGGCGTGGTGACGATCAGCCACCCGGCGACGGTCATGCCGGCGGCGGAGCAGGCCGACAGGTCGCAGGCGAAGCCGAGCAGGGCGGCGCGCACATGCCCGCCGAGGCGGATGTAGGCGATGACCGCGCCGAAGAAGCCGATGACTACCAGCAGAGTCCACAGGCACCCCGAGCGCGAACTTCGGCGACTGCCTGCCGCCTGGCTCGCGGCGCGGCGATCCGCCTTGCCGACGTACTCGATCGGGCCGCTGCCGGAGGTGGGCTTGCTCATGATCGGCCACCCTAGCGAACCCGCGCACACCCGACCTCCGGCTGCCCGCCCTCGCCGCCGAGCAGGCGGCCGCGCGCGATCCAGAGGCCGAAACGGCAGCTCGACAGCTTGAGATGTGAGGAAGGGCACCTTCTGCATCGCATGGCGACGTGAAGGTGCCCTTCGTCCGTTCACAGGCCCTTGGGGTGCCAGACGGTCTTGGTTTCGAGGTACGCCGTCATGGGGGCGAGGCCGGGGTCGGCGGACCAGTCCGGCGCGGGGGCCGGGCGGCGTACCCGCTTGAGGGTCTCCGCGGCGGCCTGCTCCAGTTCGAGGGCGAGCTTGGCGTCGGCCAGGCCGGTCAGGTCGAGGCCGTTGACGTCGCTGTGCGAGGCCAGCCAGGGGGCGACCTCGGCCGCGGAGCCGGTGAGGATGTTGACCACGCCGCCGGGGACGTCAGAGGTGGCCAGCACCTCGGCCAGGGTGATCGCGACGCGCGGGGCGTCGGTGATCACGATGACGGTGTTGCCGGTCGCGATCGCCGGGGCGATGACGCTGACCAGGCCGAGCAGGGTCGGCTCGGACGGCGCGACGACCGCGACGACGCCGCTGGGCTCGGGCGAGGAGATGTTGAAGTACGGCCCGGCCACCGGGTTCGCCCCGCCGACGACCTGCGCGAGCTTGTCGGTCCAGCCCGCGTACCAGACCAGCCGGTCGATCGCCTCGTCCACCTCGGAGGCCGGCACCTCCAGCGCGGCGAACTCGTCGCGGCGGGCCTCCAGCATCTCCGCGATCCGGTAGATGACCTGGCCCTTGTTGTACGCCGTGGCGCCGGACCACTTGCCGAACGCGGCCCGGGCTGCGAGCACGGCGTCACGGGCGTCCTTGCGGGAGGCCTGGGCGGCGTTGGCCACGAACTGCCCCTTGCTGTCGGCGACGACGTAGGTGCGGCCCGACTCGCTGCGCGGGAACGCACCACCGATGAACAGCTTGTACGTCTTGCGTACGGCCAGCCGCGGCGCGACGGCGACGCCGCCCGCGGTGACCCGGGTGGCGGAGGCGACGGAGTCCGCGGACTCCTTCTTCTTAGCCGGCAAGGTAGGCCTCCAGCCCGTGGCGGCCGCCCTCGCGGCCGTAACCCGATTCCTTGTAACCACCGAACGGCGAGGTCGGGTCGAACTTGTTGAACGTGTTCGCCCAGACGACGCCGGCCCGGAGCTGGTCGGCGATGGCGAGGATGCGGGAGCCCTTCTCGCTCCACACCCCGGCCGACAGCCCGTACGGCGTGTTGTTGGCCTTCTCTACCGCCTCGCCGGGGGTGCGGAAGGTCAGCACCGACAGCACCGGCCCGAAGATCTCCTCGCGGGCGATGCGGTGCGCCTGGGACACGCCGGTGAAGATGGTCGGCGCGAACCAGAAGCCGCGCTCGGGCAGCTCGCACGCGGGCGACCAGCGCTCCGCGCCCTCGGCCGAGCCGATCTCGGCCAGCGCCTTGATCCGCGCCAGCTGCTCGGCGGAGTTGATCGCGCCCACGTCGGTGTTCTTGTCCAGCGGGTCGCCGACGCGCAGGGTGGCCATGCGCCGCTTGAGCGATTCGAGGAGCTGGTCGGCGACGGACTCCTGGACCAGCAGCCGGGAGCCCGCGCAGCAGACGTGGCCCTGGTTGAAGAAGATGCCGGTGACGATGCCCTCGACGGCCTGGTCGATCGCGGCGTCGTCGAACACGATGTTCGCCGCCTTGCCGCCCAGCTCCAGGGTGACCTTCTTCTTCGTGCCCGCGACGGCCCTGGCGATGATCCGGCCGACCTCGGTCGAGCCGGTGAAGGCGACCTTGTCCACGTCGGGGTGGTTCACCACGGCAGCCCCGGTCTCGCCCGCGCCGGTGACGATGTTGACCACGCCCGGCGGCAGCTCGGCCTGCTGGCAGATCTCCGCGAACAGCAGCGCGGTCAGTGGGGTCGTCTCGGCGGGCTTGAGCACCACCGTGTTGCCCGCGGCCAGCGCCGGGGCGATCTTCCACGCCAGCATGAGCAGCGGGAAGTTCCACGGGATGACCTGCCCGGCCACGCCCAGCGGGCGCGGGTCGGACCCGTAGCCCGCGTACGGCAGCTTGTCGGCCCAGCCCGCGTAGTAGAAGAAGTGCGCCGCGGCCAGCGGCACGTCCACGTCGCGGGACTCCTTGATCGGCTTGCCGTTGTTCAGCGTCTCCAGCACGGCCAGCTCGCGGCTGCGCTCGGCGATGATCCGCGCGATCCGGAACAGGTACTTGGCCCGCTCCCGGCCCGGCATCGGGCCCCACACGTCGGTGTAAGCCCGGCGGGCGGCCTTGACGGCCCGGTCCACGTCGGCGGTCGAGGCCTCGGCGACCTCGGCCAGCACCTCCTCGGAGGCGGGGGAGATGGTCTTGAAGCTGCCTGCGCCGTCGACGAACTCGCCGTTGATGAACAGCCCGTACGACGGCTGCAGCTTCACGATCGAGCGCGACTCCGGTGCCGGCGCGTATTCGAATCTGCTCATGTCTAGTCCAGGGTGAAGTAGTCGGGGCCGCTGTAGTGGCCGGTGGCGAGCTTGGTGCGCTGCATCAGCAGGTCATTGAGCAGCGTGGACGCGCCGAACCGGAACCAGTCCGGGTCGAGCCAGCCGTCGCCGGCGATCTCGTTGACCATGACCAGGTACTTGATGGCGTCCTTGGTGGTGCGGATGCCGCCCGCGGGCTTCACGCCGACCTTGCGGCCGGTGGTGTCGAGGAAGTCCCGCACCGCCTCCAGCATGATCAGCGTGACGGGGAGGGTGGCCGCGGGGGCGACCTTGCCGGTGGAGGTCTTGATGAAGTCGCCGCCCGCCAGCATGGCCAGCCAGGACGCGCGCCGCACGTTGTCGTAGGTGACCAGCTCGCCGGTCTCCAGGATGACCTTCAGGTGCGCCTTGCCGCAGGCTTCCTTGATGGCGACGATCTCCTCGAAGACCTCCAGGTAGCGGCCGGACAGGAATGCGCCCCGGCTGATCACCATGTCGATCTCGTCGGCGCCCGCGGCGACCGCGGCCCGGGTGTCGTCCAGCTTCACCTTCAGCGGGGCCTGCCCCGACGGGAAGGCGGTGGCGACGCTGGCCAGGTGGATGCCGGAGCCGCGCAGCGCCTCGTGGGCGGTCGGCACCATCGACGGGTAGACGCAGATCGCGGCTACGGACGGGCAGTTCGGGTCGCCCGGGTCGGGCTGCCGGGCCTTCGCGCACAGCGCCCGGACCTTGCCCGGGGTGTCGGAGCCCTCCAGCGTGGTCAGGTCCACCATCCGGATGGCGAGGTCGATCGCCCACGCCTTCGCGGTCGTCTTGATCGAACGGGTGCCCAGTCCCGCGGCGCGCGCGTCGGCGCCGACCCGGTCGACGCCGGGCAGGCCGTGCAGGAAGGTCCGCAGCGCCGCGTCGGAGCGCGTGACCTCGGACAACGGTGAGATGGTGGCCGTCATGCCGCGAAGTCTACGCGGTCTCATGAATATCGATCTTGTCCACGTCGTGGGATCGGCGGATCGGTGGCCGCCGTCACCACATCCGGCCGACATGCCGCGTTAACGCCGCATCAACGCTGGTCACCGACCGTCTTGGTGTGCGCATCATGCACTTCACCGACACGTACCTGCCGCGTCGCGACGGAGTCGTCACGTCGCTGCGGACACTGCGCGCGGCCCAGGCCGCCGCCGGACACGACGTGCACTGCGTCGTGCCGGCCCACGGGGACCAGGTCGACGAGCCCGGCCTGCTCCGGCTGCCGGCGCTCGCCTGCGGGGTCGCCGACCTGCGGCTGGCCCGCTGGGCGCTGTGCGCCCGGGGGACCCGCGAGCAGCTCGTCGCCGACCTCGGCGAATACCGGCCCGACGTGGTCCACGTGCACACGCCCGGACCGGCCGGGCTGCTCGGGGTGCTGCTGGCCGCCCGGCTCGGGGTGCCGCTGGTGCAGACGTACCACACGGACCTGCACGCCTACGCCGAGGCGTACCGGGTGCCGGGGTGGGCGCTGCGGCTGCTGCTGCGCCTGTACGCGGGGCGGCTCGGGCAACCCGCGCGACTCGTCGGCGGGCGGGCCGCCGTGCTCAGCGAGGGCAACCGGCTGCTGCTCGGCGACGCCCGCGCGGTGGTGGTGCCGACCCGGGCGGTGCTCGACCGGGTGGCGCTGCCGGTGCATCCGACGCGGATGGCGCTGATCCCCACGGGGGTTGGTGAGCGCCCGGCGTCGCGGGCCGAGGCGGGCGCGTTCCGGGCCGGGCACGGTATCGGCCCCAAGGATCCGCTGGTGCTGTTCGTCGGCCGGGTCAACCGGGAGAAGGGCGTCGACCTGCTGGTCCCGGCGTTCGCCCGGGTGCTGGCGGCGTCGCCGAAAGCCCGGCTGGTGCTGGTCGGCGCGGTCTACGAGCGGCGCTGGCTGGCCCGGCTGCTGCGCGAGGCCGGACCCGGGGTCGCCGACCGGGTGGTGCTGACCGGGCAGCAGCCCCCGCATGTGGTGGCGGCCGCGTACGCGGCGGCGGACGTGTTCGCCTTCCCGTCGCGTACCGACACGCAGGCCCTGGTGCTGCAGGAGGCCGCGCTGGCCGGACTGCCCGCGGTGCTGGCCGACCCGTCCCTGCACCGCTACGGCACCCTCGACGGAAACGCCGTGCTGGCCGACCCCGATCCTGAGGCGTTCGGCGACGCCGTGCTGAGACTGCTCACGGACCGCCGGGCCGCCCGCCGCCTCGGGGCCGCCGCGCGGGCCTGCGCCGCCGGGCACACCCCCCAGCGGTACGCCGAGGCCATGCACGCCGTCTACACCGCCGCGGGGACGTGTCCCCTGGACGGGGCGGCCTACACCACCGTGCCGGGGGCCGGGACACCGGTTGGCACGACGCGGGCGGCTACGGGCGGGTAGTTTCACGTCGTGGACGTACTCGTCGTTGATCACCCGTTGGCCCAGGCCCGCCTCACCGCCATGCGCGACTCCCGCACCGACTCGAGCAGTTTCCGGGCGGCGTTGCACGAGCTCACCACCATGCTGGCGTATGAGGCCACCCGTACCTTCAAAGCCGACACGTTCCCGGTCGAGACCCCGGTCGCGACCGCGGTGGGCACCCGCCTGGCGAACCCGCCGCTGCTGGTGCCGGTGCTGCGCGCCGGGCTAGGCATGGCCGACGCCGCGCTGAGCCTGCTGCCCGAGTCCTCGATGGGCTTCGTGGGCCTGGCCCGCGACGAGCACACCTTCGAGCCCCGCGCCTACATGGAGTCCCTGCCCGCCGACCTCACCGGCAAGCCGGTCCTGGTCCTGGACCCGATGCTCGCCACCGGCGGCTCCCTCGAACACTGCTGCCGCCTGCTCGCCGACCGCGGCTGCACCGACATCGTGGTGCTCTGCGTCCTGGCCGCCCCCGCCGGCATCGACCGCCTGCGCGACTCCGGCCTCCCCCTCCGCATAGTCACCGCATCCATCGACGACCACCTCAACGAGCACATGTTCATCGTCCCCGGCCTCGGCGACGCCGGCGACCGCCAATTCGGCGGCATGCCCCGCTTCTGAGGTCCTCTCGCGTCGATCATGAACTTATGGCACGGCTCGACGGCGTGTCACTGCCATAAGTTCATGATCACCTAGCGTGCGGCACCCGCCCCCGCGCCTTTCCCGAGGTTATTGATCATGAAGTTGTTCACGTGACACGCCGCTGAGCCGTGCCATAAGTTCATGATCAACCCGGAAAGGCGGGGCGGCGGAGGACGGCGAGGACGGACTGGCCGAACGGGGGGCGCAGGCGGGACTCCAGGCGGCGGGTGACCGGGGTGACGAGGGAGTCGTAGACGCGCATCATCACGCCGCCCTTGGGGGACATGCCGAGCAGGCGCGCGGTGATGAAGTAGCAGATGAAGCCGAGGGAGTTGACGTACTCCATGCGCTCGACGGTGAGGCCTGCCGACAGCGCGACGTCGGTGAGGGTGCGGCGGGTGTAGCGCCGCCAGTGGCCGGTCGCCACGTCGACCTTGCTCATCGCGATCGGGAACGCGGGCACCACCAGCACCATCGGCGCGCCGGGCTGGATCAGCCGGGCCATGCTGCGCAGCGCCGCCACGTCGTCCTCGATGTGCTCCAGGACGTTGTAGCTGACCAGGGCGGTGTGGTCGCCGGAGGAGTCGGTGGGCAGCAGCATCTCGCGGGCCTCGACCTTCGGGTCGTCGGCGAAACGCTGCTTGAGACTGACGAGCCGCTCCGGGTCGGCCTCGGTGGCGGTGAAGCGGTCCACGTACGGCAGCCACTCCATGAGGTAGTCGCCGAGCCCGCTGCCGATCTCGATCGGGTGCGCGCCGAGGTAGGGGGTGGCCATGCCGGCGAACCAGGTGCGGTGGTTCACCGCCTCGGCCAGGCTTTCCAGCACCGCGGCCTGGATCTTCTGGTCCCCGGTGAGGAGGCTCGGCTCCGTGGCGTACGTCGTCATCGACTGCATCCGTCCGATAGCTGCAACGTGAACAGGATTCCTATTTGTCCCTAGCTTTCAGGGCTAATCCGGACAGATTACCTAAATGCCGTACATTCGACGCTCGTGAAGACCGAAATTCAGGAGTGGCACCGGGCGCGGCCCGTCCCCGCCGAGCGCCCCCATCGGGTCAAGAGCCGTGCTGACCAGCCACGACGCCGCCTCAACGGGAATCTCGCGGTGGTGGCCGGATACCTGCTCGCGGCCCTGTACGTGACGTCCGGGCTGTGGAAGGACGGGTCGCGCGCGCTGCTGTCGACGAACATCCCCGACCAGGTCTTCTTCCAGTTCGTGCTGCGCCACGCCCTCGACGTGCTGACCGGCGACGCCGCCCCGTTCTTCACCACGCAGATGAATGCCCCGCACGGGGTCAACCTGATGGCCAACACGGTGATCCTCGGCCTCGGCATCCCGCTCGCGCCGATCACCGCGATCTGGGGTCCCCAGATCAGCTTCGCCGTGCTGACGGTGCTCGGCCTGGCCGGCACGGCCACCGCCTGGTACTGGTTCCTGCGCCGGCACGTCACCACCTCGGCGGCGGCCGCGGCCGCGGGGGCGGCGCTGTGCGGCTTCGGCCCCGGGATGATCAGCCAGGCGAACGGGCATCCGAACTGGACCGCCCAGTTCCTGGTGCCGTTCCTGGTGCACCGGGCGCTGCGGATGGGCGAGCCGGGCCGCTGGCTGCGCAACGGGGTGCTGCTCGGGCTGCTGGTCACCGTGCAGGCGTTCGTCAACGAGGAGGTGCTGCTCTACACGGCGCTGGCCTGCGCCGCCTTCCTCGCCGCATACGCCGCGGTGACCTGGCCCGCGCAGCGGGCGGCGATCCGCCCGGTGCTGGCCACGAGCGCGGTCGCGGCGCTGGTCGGGGGCGCGCTGCTGGCGTACCCCCTGTGGTCGCAGTTCTTCGGCCCGCAGAGCTTCCGCGGCCTGCCGCCCGGCGCCTCCGCCTACGGCGCGGACCTGGCGAGCTTCGCGGCCTTCCCGCGGCAGTCGCTGGGCGGCAACGTCGACGCGGTCCGGCTGCTGGCCCCCAACGCCGCCGAGGAGAACACCTTCCTCGGCTGGCCGCTGCTGGCGGTGCTGGCCCTGGCCGTGGCGGGCTGGCTGTGGCAGCGCCCGCTGGTCCGGGCGCTGCTGCTGACGGGCGGCCTGTTCGCGGGCTTCGCGATGGGCAGGCAGGTGTTCGCGGGCGGCGAGCGCACCGCGCTGCCCGGTCTGTGGCGGCCGCTGGGGCACCTGCCGCTGCTGGAGTCCGTGGTGCCGGTCCGGTTCGGGCTGGTGCTGCTCCCGGTGGCCGGGGCGCTGATCGCGCTGGCGATCGAGGCGGTGGCCCGGCTGCCGAAGGCGGGTGAGTTCCCGGTGCGGCGGCTGGCGTACGCGCTGATCGGGCTGGCGCTGGTGCCGCTGCTGCCGCTGCCGCTGCTGACCCACCGCGGGCTGCCCGTGCCGAGGTTCATCACCGAGGGGACCTGGCGGGCGTACGTGCCGGCGGGGCGCACCCTGGTCACGGTGCCGGTCACCAGCAGTCATCACAGCGACGGCATGCACTGGTGGGCGCAGTCCGGCGCGGACTTCGCGATTCCGGGCGGGTACTTCATCGGCCCGGGGCGGCTGCCGGGCACCGCCACGTTCGGGCCGCCGCCGCGCCCGACCGACCTGCTGCTGGCCGCCGTCGCCGAGGGCGCCAAGGCGCCGAAGGTCACCGCGCGGATGCGCGAGGGGCTGATCGCCGATCTGCGGTTCTGGCGGGCGGGCGCGCTGGTGCTGACCGACCGCGAGCCGCGCGCCGACGTGCTCCGCAAGCTGGTCACGGACCTGACGGACACCGATGGCGTACGCACCGGCGGCGTCACCGTCTGGGACGTCGCCCCGCTCGTGTCCCCGACGACCTGAACCGAGCTAAAGGCCAGGTCAATCGCCATCAAGCGTTAGGAAGGGCACCTTCTACAACGCATAGCGTTAAGAAGGTGCCCTTCCTTTGTCCTAAGCGGGGTTACGGGCTGACGGACCAGATGCCGAGGGCGGCGGCCACCTCGGTGCGCAGGGCGCGGATGGTGGCGGCGGCGCGTTCGCGGGACGCGGTCACGTCGCCGTCGGAGACCGGCTCCACCACCTCCAGGTATGCCTTGAGCTTCGGCTCGGTCCCGGACGGGCGGACCACCACGCGTGCGGTGTCGGTGCGCAGGATGAGCACGTCGGCGGCCTCGTCGGCGGGGCGGTCGAGCAGGTCCTCGGTGGACGTCACGGGTTCGTCCAGCAGCGAGGTGGGCAGCTTGGCGCGCAGGTGTGCCATCATCCGGCCGATCTCGTCCAGATCGTCCACCCGCACCGAGAGCTGGTCGGTGACGTACAGCCCGAACTCGGCGGCCAGCTCGTCGAGCCGGTCGGACAGGGTGCGCAGCTCCGCCTTCAGCCCGGCGGCCAACTCGGCGACGAGCAGCGCCGCGGTGATGCCGTCCTTGTCGCGGGCCATCCACGGCGAGACGCAGATGCCGAGCGCCTCCTCGTATCCGTAGGCGAGGTCGGGGGCCGCACGGGCGATCCACTTGAACCCGGTGAGCGTCTCGGCGTACCCGACGCCGCGCTTGGCGGCCATGGCGCGCAGCATCGACGACGACACGATGGTGGTCGCGTACGTGCCGGTGCGGCCCAGGCGCATCAGGTGGTCGGCGAGCAGCACGCCCACCTCGTCGCCGCGCAGCATGCGCCAGCCGTTGCCGTTGCCGACCGGCACCGCGACGGCGCAGCGGTCGGCGTCGGGGTCGTTGGCGATGACGATGTCGGCGCGGCGCTCGGCGGCCAGCGCGAGGACCAGGTCCATCGCGCCCGGCTCCTCCGGGTTGGGGAACGCCACCGTGGGGAACGTGCCGTCCGGCTCGGCCTGGGCCGGCACGATCGCGGGCAGGGCGAACCCGGCGCGCAGGAACGCGTCGCCGAGCACCTTGCCGCCGACGCCGTGCAGCGGCGTGTACGCCACCGCCAGGTCCTTGGGCTGGTCGTCCTGCACCACCGCGGCGGCCGCGGTCAGGTACGAGTCCACGATGTCGTCGCCGAGCACGGTGCCCGGGTGGCCGAGCGGCACCTCGGACAGCAGCTTGACGGCGCGGATCTCGGCTTCGATCTCCTGGTCGGCCGGGGGCACGATCTGCGCGCCCGCGCCGAGCGGGCCGCCCAGGTGCTCGCCGAGGTAGACCTTGTAGCCGTTGTCCTGGGGCGGGTTGTGCGAGGCGGTCACCATCACGCCCGCGACCGCGTCCATGGCGCGCACCGCGTACGCCAGCACCGGCGTGGGCAGCGGGCGCGGCAGCAGCGCGGCGCGCATCCCGGAGCCGGTCGCGACGCGGGCGGTCTCCAGCGCGAACTCGTGCGAGCCGCGGCGCGCGTCGTACCCGATGACCAGCAGGCCGCCCGGCTCGTGCTTGGTGAGCCAGTTGACCAGCCCGGCGGCGGCCTGGCGGACGACGGCCAGGTTCATGCCGTACGGGCCGGCCCGCAGCGGCCCGCGCAGGCCGGCGGTGCCGAACGTGAGCGGTCCGCTGAACCGGTCGGCGAGTTCCGCCTCGGTGCCCGGCAGGGCGTCCAGCAGCTGCTGGAGCTCCGTACGGGAGTCGGGGTCGGGGTCCTGGGCGATCCAGTGGCGTACGCGATCGGCAAGGTTGTCGGTCATCGGAGTTTCATAACACGCGGACCGGTGCTTTGCGCAGCAAACCCCTCAGGTCGCGGTGATCGCGAACGACTCGACCGCCTGGTCGAAGACCGCCTTGTCCTGGGCGAACGAGTCCTCCCACGTCGAAAGGTAGACGTGGTACGCCGTGCCGCCCTCGACCCCGATCCGCCACACCGCGTGCCGCGGGTTCTTGTTGGGCGGGGTGCACTGGTACTCCAACTGCGCCGCGGTCTCCAGCGTGCTCAGCTTCTGGTTGCTCAGCTCGACCCGCTGGTAGGTGTCCGGCTGGCAGCGGTCGGGCTTCTTGAAGTTCTTCTCCGCGCCTTCCAGCTCCCGGGTCGGGTTGCCGCCCGACCGGTAGACGTTGATGCGCAGCCAGCGTTCCTTGTCGTTCGGGTCGCGGTAGTCGACGTAGCTGCCCGACTTGGCCGGTGTCCAGCCCTTCGGGATCAGCACCTTCACGTTCTTGAAGGTGACCCACTCCATGCCCTCGGGCGCCGGGGTCTGCGCGGCGGCGGAGGAGGCGGCCGGGGCGCTCGGCGTGCCGCCGACCGCCGCGCCGGGCGGGGTCTCGTCGTCGCCGCCCATCACGGCCCAGGCCACGCCGGTGATCAGCAGCACGGCGGCCAGGCCCGCGCCGACGGCCAGGCGCATCTTCTTCGGCAGGGCCTTGACCTGCCCGACCACGCCGTCCAGCGCCGACGGGCCGGCGGGCTTGGGCGGGACCGCCCTGGGCGTGACGGTCTGCATGGCGCCGGTCGGCGCGGGGTGCGCCCCGGTCGGCATGTCCAGGGGGTCCGGCGCGCTCGGTCGGCCGTGGCCGCCCGAGCGGGAGGACGGCATCTCGCCGGTGTGCAGCAGCGCCCGGCCGCCGATCTCCTTGGCGGGCCGTTCGGGCTGTGCCGCCGCCGGGGTGACCCAGG
This sequence comes from Catellatospora vulcania, assembly GCF_009720385.1. Classification (GTDB taxonomy): domain Bacteria; phylum Actinomycetota; class Actinomycetes; order Mycobacteriales; family Micromonosporaceae; genus Catellatospora; species Catellatospora vulcania. The sequence continues at coordinate 63,072 of NZ_WARX01000017.1, forward strand.
CGGTGGTGGCAGGCTGCGGCGCGACGACGGCCCAGGGGTCGGTGACGTGCTGCGGCACGGCGTTCTGCGCCAGCGCGCCGGCCAGCAGCTCGCGCAGCGTGGCGCGGGCGGTGGGCACGTCCCAGCGCCGGTCCGGGTCCTTCTCCATGAGGCCGTAGAGCACCTCGCGCAGCGGACCGCAGCGCTGCGGCGGGACGGGCTCCTCCTCGACCACGGCGTGCATGGTGGCCAGCGGGTCGCCCTTGTCGAACGGCGGGCGGCCCTCGACGGCGGTGTACATGGTCACGCCGAGCGAGAACAGGTCGCTGGGCGGGCCGAAGCGGTGGCCGAGAGCCCGCTCGGGGGAGATGAAATGCGGCGAGCCCAGCACCATGCCCGGGGTGGTCAGCTGCACGTCGGTCGGCAGCTTGGCCACACCGAAGTCGGTGAGCACGCAGCGGCCGTCCTTGGTGATCAGGACGTTGGCGGGCTTGACGTCGCGGTGCAGCACGCCCGCGGCGTGCGCCACCTCCAGCGCGCCCAGCAGCGCGATGCCGATCTTGGCGACCGCGCGCGGGGCCAGCGGGCCGTCCTCGATCACCATGTCGGCCAGGCCGCGGGCGTCGAGCAGCTCCATCACGATCCAGGGCCGGCCGCCCTCGGTGACCACGTCGAAGACCTGGACCACGCTCGGGTGCGACAGGCTGGCCGCGGCGCGGGCCTCGCGCAGCGTGCGCTCGTACATCGAGGCGGCGTCGCTGGCGGCCAGGCCCGGCGGCAGCACGACCTCCTTGACGGCGACCTCGCGGCGCAGCACGGTGTCGGCGGCACGCCAGACCGTGCCCATGCCGCCGTGCCCGATCGCGGTGCGGAGTGAATAGCGTCCGCCGATGACGGTGCCCGGAGCCGCGCGGCCGGGGGTAGGGCTGCCGCTCCAGGTGGATGCATGGGTGGTCACTGCTTATGCCGCCAAAGGAGAGGGGACGATGGCAAAAGGGGAATGGGTCACTCGACCCCTATCCTGTACGACGCGCCGCCGCAGCGAAAGCCGTGGGCGGGTTCTGAGGCCGAATTTCACGGTTCCGTCCGCTTGCCATCACCCTGGGTGTGCGTGATGTGCGTTATCCCTCACCCCGGGACGCGGCCCGGACGCCTAACATCCCCGGTATGAACGAGCGTTCAACACGGCGTAGCGAGTCCGGCTTCCCGATCGAGCCCGTCTACGGCCCGGCCGACGGTGAAAAGCCTGGTCAGTACCCCTTCACCCGGGGTGTGTACCCGACCATGTACACCTCGCGCCCGTGGACCATGCGCCAGTACGCCGGCTTCGGCACGGCGGTGGAGTCGAACGCTCGCTACCACCAGCTGCTCAACGCGGGCACCATGGGCCTGTCGGTGGCGTTCGACCTGCCCACCCAGATGGGGTACGACTCCGACGAGCCGATCGCGCACGGCGAGGTCGGCAAGGTCGGCGTCGCGATCGACTCGATCGAGGACATGCGGCTGCTGTTCAAGGACATCCCGCTGGACAAGGTGTCCACCTCGATGACGATCAACGCGCCGGGCAGCGTGCTGCTGCTGCTCTACCAGCTGGTCGCCGAGGAGCAGGGGGTGCCGGGGGACAAGCTCAACGGCACCATCCAGAACGACATCCTCAAGGAGTACATCGCCCGCGGGACGTACATCTTCCCGCCCAAGCCGTCGCTGCGCCTGGTCGCCGACACGTTCGCCTACTGCCGGACCGAGATCCCCAAGTGGAACACCATCTCGATCTCCGGCTACCACATGGCGGAGGCGGGCGCGACGCCCGTGCAGGAGATCGCGTTCACGCTGGCGGACGGCATCGAGTACGTGCGCGCCGCGATCGCGGCGGGCCTGGACGTGGACGCCTTCGCCCCGCGCCTGTCGTTCTTCTTCGTCGCCCGCACCACGCTGCTGGAGGAGGTGGCGAAGTTCCGCGCCGCCCGCCGCATCTGGGCAAAGGTGATGCGCGAGGAGTTCGGCGCGAAGGACCCCAAGTCCTGGATGCTGCGCTTCCACACCCAGACCGCGGGCGTGCAGCTCACCGCCCAGCAGCCCGAGGTCAACCTGGTCCGGGTCACCGCGCAGGCGCTCGGCGCGATCATGGGCGGCACCCAGTCGCTGCACACCAACTCCTACGACGAGGCCATTGCGCTGCCCACCGAGAAGGCCGCCCGGCTGGCCCTGCGCACCCAGCAGGTGCTGGCGTACGAGACCGATCTGACCGCCACCGTGGACCCGTTCGCCGGCTCGTACGTCGTCGAGGCGATGACCGACGAGATCGAGGCCGAGGCGCGGGCGCTGATCGACCGGGTGTTCGAGTACGGCTCGGCCGTCGACGCCATCGAGGCCGGCTTCCAGAAGCGCGAGATCGAGTCCTCGGCGTACCGCACCGCGCTGGAGATCGACTCCGCGGAGCGGGTGGTGGTGGGCCTCAACCGGTTCACCATCGACGTCGAGGAGCCCTACGAGCCGCTGCGGGTCGACCCGGCGATCGGGGCCGAGCAGGCCGAGCGCCTGGCCCGGCTGCGCGCCGAGCGCGACACCGACGCGGTGGAGGCGGCCCTGGACAAGCTGCGCGCCGCGGCCAACGGCACCGAGAACGTGCTCTACCCGATGCGCGAGGCGCTGCGTCTCAAGGCCACCGTCGGCGAGGTCTGCCATGCCCTGCGCGGCGTCTGGGGCGTGCACGCCCCGCGCGAGACCTTCTGACCCACGCGCCTCACCCACCCCGGCGGGCGACCCCCGCCGGGGTGGTCTTTTTTCCGCGATGATCATGAACTTATGGCACGGGTCGGCGGCGTGTCATGGCCAGAGGTCCCTGATCGACTCCGCCGTGCGGTCCTCCTTGCGGGGCAACGGAATCGGTGCGGACCGCATGTGCGACGGAAATATAGGCGGTGATGTCAGTCTCGCCTGATGCGTGACCCGGCACGTCGTCACCCGTTGTAGGAGGTGAGGACATATGCAATCGAGGGTCCTGCACACTTGTGAACGCTCCGACCTGCTCGAATGTGACTCTGCGCGACGCAACTACTACAAAGACGCAGTTGCGCAGAGTCACCGGTGCAGGGCTAGGCTGGACGCTGTTTATCCCATCGACCGAGATCGAGAATCTGCCGTGACGAGTGCGCTGGCGCTGCCGCAGAGCAGCTTGCTGACGTCGTCCATGGTGTCCGAGATCATGTCGGACACCGACCCACTACCCGGCCGGCTGGACCGCTGGCTTACCGCGCACGGCGCGAACCTGGTAGCGGTACGACGTCACCTTCACGCGCACCCGGAACTCTCGCACCAGGAGTTCGAGACGGCGGCCCTGGTCGCCCGCGAGCTCGCGGCCGTCGGCCTGCAGCCGAAGTTCCTGCCCCGGGGCAACGGCGTCATGTGCGACATCGGGTCCGGTGACCGCGTCATCGCACTGCGGGCCGACCTCGACGCGCTGCCGCTGCCGGACACCAAGGACGTGGCATACCGCTCGACGGTGGCCAACGCGGCCCACGCCTGCGGCCACGACGTGCACACCACGGTGCTGCTCGGCGTCGGCCTGGCGCTGGCCCAGCTGGAGCAGCAGGGCGGCATCGGCGGCCGGGTGCGGCTGATCTTCCAGCCCGCCGAGGAGTCGATCAACTCGGGTGCGCCCGAGATGATCTCCGCGGGCGCGCTGAAGGACGTCGCGGCGATCTACGCGCTGCACTGCGCGCCGCAGCTGCCCGTGGGCATCGTGGGAGTGCGCTCCGGCGCGATCACCGCCGCCTGCGACGCGGTCGAGGTGCGGCTGAGCGGCAAGGGCGGGCACACCGCCCGCCCCCACCTGACCGCCGACCTGGTGTACGCGCTGGGCCGGGTGGTCACCGAGGTGCCCGCGCTGCTGGGCCGCCGGGTCGACCCGCGAGCCGGGCTGTCCATGGTCTTCGGCTCGATCCACGCCGGTGAGGCGTCCAACGCCATCCCCAACGAGGGCAGCGCCAGGGGCACCATCCGGGTGCTCAACCGCGACGCCTGGCGCGAGGCCCCCGACCTGGTCACTCAGCTGATCAAAGACGTGGTGGCCGGCACCGGGGCGAAGGCCGACGTGCACTACACCCGCGGCGTGCCCCCGGTGATCAATGACCGGATGGCCTCCGCGGTGATCGCGGGCGCGGCCGGCGCGGCGCTGGGCGCGGAACGGGTCGTCGAGGCCGAGATCAGCATGGGCGGCGAGGACTTCGCGTTCTACCTCGAACACGTGCCCGGCGCGATGATCCGCCTGGGCACCGGCATCCCCGGCGCGGCCCCGATGGACATCCACCAGTCCGCCTTCGACGTCGACGAGCGCGCCATCGGCTACGGCGTCCGCACCATGGTCCACACCGCCCTCGCGGCCCTGGCCTCCCCGTCCTTCTGACCTGATCCGCGCACGAAGCCCCGGCCCCGACGGTGCCGGGGCTTCGCCGTCGTTCCGGCGGCATGATCGCCGTTTCAGGTCGAGAAGTGTGGTGCGACAGCACAACTTGACCTGAAACGGCGATCATCCAGCTTGCCGCGTCGCGGTGGGTCAGTCCTCGTCGGAGGCGGCGGGCGGGACCGCGGCCACGGGCGCCGGCGCGGGCGGGACGGGTGTGGGCGGGACCGGCGCGGGCGGGGCCGGCGCGGGCGGGGCCGCACGACGCCGGCGGCGCAGGGCGATCACCAGGACCACCGGGATCGCGAGCGCGACCAGGAACGGCAGCAGGAAGCCCAGGACGGCCAGCCCGACCTGCACCGTGGCGACGAACGCGTCCCAGCCGGCCTCCAGGCCGCCCAGGAAGCCCGGGGCGGGCTCCTCCTCGGGCTCGGGCAGGACGGTGTTCGGCCCGATCAGCGTGACGGTGATCGTGGACAGGGAGACCAGGTCGTCCAGGCCGGCCTTCTTGCGCTCCAGGGAGGCCAGCTCGGCCTGGCGCTGGTTGAGCTCGCGCTCCAGCATCACCACTTCACTGAGCTGCTTGGCCTGCGCGAACATCCGGCGCACCGACTCGACGCTGGCGCGCTGGGCGGCGATCCGGGTGTCCAGGTCGACGACCGCCTCGGTGACGTCCTCGGTGTTCGAGCTGCGGCTGATCTCGGTGCCCAGCTTCGCGATCTGCTCCACCACGCCGTGGAACTGCTTCGCGGGCACCCGGACCGTGATCCAGGCCTGGGACTCGGTGCCGTCGTTGACGCGCTTCTCCGCCCCGATGTGCCCGCCCGCGGTGCCGACCAGCGAGGTCAGCCGCTCCGCGGACGCGGGGACGTCGTCGACGCGTACGGACAGTTCACCGCGGTAGATCAGCGACCGGCCGACGACCGGCCCGCCGGTGGCGTTGACTCCGTCCTGCGGGGGCGCGGCGGGGGCGTCCCCGGCCTCGCCCTTCTGGTCCTGGTAGCCCAGGTTGTTGTTGGGGTTGCCCGCGGCGGGGGCGACCGCCCCGCTGTCGGTCGCCGCCTTGTCATTCGACGCCGAACACCCCGCGAGCAACAGCAGGCCGCTCAGCGCCGCTACTACGAACGTCTTCCTCATGCCTTTGCGGACGTCACTCATGACCCCTCAGGTTCCGGCAGACTGGTCACGGAAGGACGACAGTCGGGACACGGTTCCGAACGGACACCGAAAGGCGGCCACCGATGCGGGTGACGAAGTTCTCGCACTCCTGCCTGCGTATCGAGCACGACGACGCGGTCGTGGTGATCGATCCGGGGGTATGGAGCGAGTCGGAGCGCGCCCTCGACGGGGTCGACGCGGTGCTGCTCACCCACGAGCACGCCGACCACGTGGACGCCGACCGGCTGGCCGACGCGCTGGCCAAACGGCCCTCCACCGCGATCTACGCGCACCCGGACGTGGTGGACAAGTTCTCCGCCCAGTGGGAGGGCGCGGCGGTCCCGGTGACCTCCGGGCACGCGTTCACCGCGGCCACCCTGCTGGTACGCGCCTACGGCGGGCTGCACGCCGTGATCCACCCGGACATCCCGCAGGTGGCGAACCTGGGCTTCCTGATCAACGAGTCGCTCTACCACCCCGGGGACTCGTTCGACGTGCCCGCGGGCGCGACCGTGCAGACGCTGTTCGTGCCGGTCTCCGCGCCCTGGCTGAAGATCGCCGAGTCGATCGAGTTCGTCCGCGCGGTCCAGCCGCAGCGGGCGTACGCGCTGCACGACAGCCTGCTCTCGGACAACGGGCTCACCCTGACCGACGCCCTCATGACGGCCCGGTCGGGCGCCGAATACGCCCGGCTCGCCCCGGGGGCGTCCGTGGACCTCTAGGGTTGCCAGGTCATCAGGTTCGCGAACAGGTCGGCCTGCTCGACCGCGTCGTCGAGGGCGTGGTGGGTGTGCCGCCGTGTCGACAGCAGGTGCCGGGGCATCGCGCGCTTGTGCGCCGCGCCGAACAGCACGTCCGCCCGGATCGCGTACGCCGTCTTCACGTCCAGGCAGCCGGAGTGCCCGAACACGCTCGCGCCGGTGAACCGGATCAGGTACCAGTACACGAACATCCAGTCGAAGCTGGCCGGATACGCGACGAACACCGGGCGGAACTCGCCCGCGGTCGCGGTCACCCATCGGCTGAACTCGCGCATCGCCACTGCCGGGTCGGCCCCCTCGCGCTGCAGCGCGACCCGGTCCAGCCCGGACACCTCCAGCGCCGCCGGCACGAACTCGTCGCTGATCGGCCGTAGCTCGCGGTAGAACGTCGCCGCGGTCGGATCCGTCCGCTCGAACTCCTCGCCCCTGGTCCCGGCCACCGCCGCGCCGAAGCTCAGCATCGAGTACGGCCCCGGGATCGGGCCGTCGGCCTCGACGTCGACCGAGAAGTACATGTCCGCGCGCACTGCGCACCACGCTTTCGACGAGGGTGTATGCAACGCGGGCCAGCGTAGGGCGGCCGGGCCCACGTCGCACCCGCTTTCCGGGGGGCTGACCCGGCGCGTCCGGCACGGCACAATCCACATGTGACACCCCCCTTGACGGCGACGCCCATGCAGACCGCGGCGATGGCGGCCGATGCGGTGAACCGGCTCGGCGGCGCGTTCCTCGAATGCCCCCGGACCCTGCGCCGCGCCCGCGAACTCGGCCTCACCGGCTGGGCCTGCTACGTCGCCGGGCGGGGCGGTGCGCTGGGCGACGTGCGCCCGGACACCGTCGCCGCGGCGCTGGGCCTGATCACGCCGGAGGCGGTGCGCGACGGCTGGGACGCGGCCCGCCGCGCCCTGTCGCCCCGCGAGGTCGCGGCCCACCTGCTGGCCGAGTGCTGCCGCTGGGGCAGCGAGCACCTCGACGACGTGCCCAAGGTGGACCGCCTGGTCGAGCTGACCGAGAAGGCGGTGCTCGCCGCCGACGGGTCCGGCCTGCCGCTGTTCGCCGCGTGGCGGGCGATGCCGGTGCCCGGGGACGGGCCCGGGGCCCGCGCCGCCGTCGCGCTGCACCTGCTGCGCGAGCACCGGGCAGGGGCCCTGCTGCTCGGGGTGCGGTCCAGCGGGCTGAGCCCGATGGAGGCGCTGATCGCCGGGCCTGAGGGTGAGGCGGCGGCGGTCGCGTTCGGCTGGCAGCCGCCGTACCCGCCGGTCGCTCCGCTGCTGCGCCGCCGTGCCTGGGCCGACGCGGTGGCCGACCGCATCAGCGGCCAGGCCGTGCAGAACTTCACCCCCGCCGAGCGCGGCGAACTGGTCACCCTCCTCAGGGACACCACCCGCACCGTCTACCCCCGCCGCCGCTGATCCCGCCGCGCCGTCCCGCTCATGATCGTCCGACTTGCCCGGCACCTGTGCGTATCTTGAGCTCGCATTCGCCCACCTGCCGGGCAAGTCGGGCGATCTTGGCCGCTCACGCGGCCGCGGCTAATCCGGTGGTGATCTGGTGGGGCGGGTTGTCAGGATGGCGGCGTGAGCGACGACGAACTTCCCGAGGGCTGGTCTTTCCGGCCCACGCGTGACGAGGATGCCGGTGACCTGCTGGCGCTCGTGCACGCGAGTGACATGACCGCGGTCGGCTTCGCCGACTTCGCCCCGGAGGACGTCGCCGAGGCGCTGGCGGGGCCGTACAGCACGGTGGCGGTCACCGCCGCGGGCGCGATCGCGGGCTGGGGCTACCTGGAGAACCCGGGCACCGCACCGCGCGACTTCCTGGAGGTGTACGTGCACCCCGAGGGCGGCCGCCCCGCGATGCGGCCGCTGCTGGCCCGGATGCTGGCCGAGGCGGCCCGCCGGGCACACGAGCGCGGCGGCGAGGGCACGGTGCGGGCCGGGGCGATCCCGGTCGAGCTGCCGTGGATCGAGTCGCTGACGGCGGCGGGCTTCGAGTTCGTCAAGCAGTACGCCCGCATGCAGTTGGACCTGCCCGCCCCGGCGGTCGACCCGGTGCCCGGCGTGACCGTGCGCCCGGTGCGGGAGGCGGACATGGCCGAGTTCTTCGAGGTCCTCGATGTGGCGTTCCGGGACACCCCCGACTACCAGCCGACCGGCTACGACCGGTGGCGCGAGCGCTTCCTGGACGGGCACCGGGTACGCCTGGACGAGTGGTTCGTCGCCGAGGTGGACGGGACCATGGCCGGCATCCTGCAGTCCTCGGAGCAGAGCGAGGCCGTCGACGAGGGCTGGGTGAAGCACCTGGCGGTGCGCGCCGAGTTCCGCAAGCGCGGGGTGGGCCGGGCGCTGCTGGCCGCCGCGTTCGCGCGCTACCTGGCCAACGGCCGGGTCTCCGCCGGGCTCGGGGTCGACCTGGCGAACCCGACCGAGGCCGTCCGGCTCTACACCGGCGTCGGCATGCGGGCGGCCTACCAGGCCAACATCTACGAGCGGGCGGCCCTGGGCTAGGGCCGGACGGTGCGGGTGGGCCGGGCGCGCAGTGCGGCGACGTAGTCGTCGGGCGCGCCCGCCTTCTCCGCCGCGTTCGCGATCTCCGACAGGTACCAGGCGGTCGGCAGGCCGCCCTCGTACCCGTGGAAGACGTACACGTAGGCCAGCGCGCTGCCGTCGAGTGTCGCGACCCGCAGCTGCAGCTTGGTGTAGGTGCCCGCGTTCGCGCCCTCGACCTCGTCGAGTGCCGCCTCGTCCCACGGGTGCACGTCGTAGAGCGCCACGAAGATCCGGTCTCCGGGCGATTCGACGATCGTGGTGACCGCGCCTTCCCAGCCGACCTCGTCCTCGCCTGCGAAGGTCAGCCGCCAATCTTCGAGCCAGCCGGTCCCGACCATAGGCGAGTGCGGACAGTAGGCCCGCATGCGGGCTGGGTCCAGGTTCGAGCCGTACGCTGCGTAATGACGCACGGCGATGACGATAGCCGCCCGGACGGCTTGCTGAGAATACGCCCGTGCGTGTCGGACCACTCGGTGTCTTTTCGGGCACGCTGGGTGAGCGTGAGCCGGGTCGCATCCGCGCCTGGCGGACTTGCCGGGTAGGGAAGAATGACACCGTGAGTCGGATTGTGATCATCGGTGGCGGCCCCGCCGGATACGAGGCGGCGCTCGTCGCCGCGCAGCTCGACGCGGACGTCACGGTCGTGGAAGCGGACGGCGCCGGCGGCGCCTGCGTGCTGCACGACTGCGTCCCGTCCAAGACCTTCATCGCCAGCTCCGAGGTCGTGACGAGCTATCGCGACAACGAGGAGTTCGGCGTCCACTCCGAGGGCCCGGGGACCGTCACCGTCGACGCCGCCGCGGTGCACGGCCGGGTCAAGCGGCTGGCCCTGGCGCAGTCCGGCGACATCCACGCCAAGCTGATCAAGGCCGGGGTCACCCTGGTCAAGGGCACCGCCAAGATGGGTGACGACACCCTCGGCCACACCCACCGGGTGCGGGTGCGCCCGGCCGACGGCGACGCCGAGTACGCCATCGACGCGGGCACGGTGCTGATCGCGACCGGTGCGACGCCGCGCCGCCTGCCGTCCGCGGTGCCCGACGGCGAGCGCATCCTGACCTGGCGCCAGATCTACGACCTGCCCGCGCTGCCCGAGCATTTGATCGTCATCGGCTCCGGTGTCACCGGCGCCGAGTTCGCCTCGTCCTACCTGGCCATCGGGGTGCCGGTCACCCTGGTGTCGTCCCGCGACCGGGTCATGCCGCACGAGGACGCCGACGCGGCGATGGCTATCGAGCGGGTGTTCCGGGCCCGCGGCATGACCATCCTGAACAACTCGCGGGCCGACGCGGTCAAGCGGGTCGGCGACGGCGTCGAGGTGACCCTGTCCGACGGTCGGGTGGTCACCGGCTCGCACGCGCTGATGGCGGTCGGTTCCATCCCCAATACCGCCGACCTCGGTCTCACCGAGTACGGCGTCAACGTTGGTCCCGGCGGTTACGTCACGGTCGACCGGGTGTCGCGCACCAACGTGCCCGGGGTGTACGCCGCCGGCGACTGCACCGGCGTGCTCCCGCTGGCCAGCGTCGCGGCCATGCAGGGCCGGATCGCGATGTGGCACGCGCTCGGCGAGGCGGTGGCCCCGCTGCGGCTGCGCACGGTCGCCGCGAACGTCTTCACCGACCCGGAGCTGGCCACGGTCGGCGTCTCGCAGGCGGACGTGGACAGCGGCAAGGTCCCGGCCCGGCAGGTCATGCTGCCGCTGGCCGGCAACGCCCGCGCCAAGATGGCCGGTCTCGACGACGGCTTCATCAAGCTGTTCTGCCGCCCGGCCAGCGGCATCGTGGTCGGCGGCGTCGTCGTCGCCCCGCGCGCCAGCGAGCTGATCATGCCGCTGACCATGGCCGTCGAGAACCACATGACGGTGGACCAGCTCGCCCACACCATCACCATCTACCCGTCACTCAGCGGCAGCCTGGCCGAAGCCGCCCGCCAGCTGATGCAGCACGACGTCGAGTAGCCCATGATCGCTTTTTCGTGTCAGAACCTGAGGTCTGACCAGAGGTTCTGACACGAAACAGCGATCATGCCCTAACCGTCCTAAAGGGACCCGTCCCACATCTCACATCGTTTACGCAATCGCAACGCGATCCGCGTAGCGTCGGGACATGGCGGACCTTTTCGAGGATTACCCGCTCGGTCCCGGCTGGGACGAGATGTTCGGCGTTCCCGGCGAGCCCCGGCCGACCTACGAGGCGCTGCACGCGACGCTGCGCCCGCTGGCCGGCAGCGAGCTGAGGATCCGGGCCGAGGTGCTGGCCAGAGCCTTCCTCGACCAGGGCATCACGTTCGCCCTCAAGGGTGTCGAGCGCCCGTTCCCGCTGGACATCGTGCCCCGCATCATCGCCGCCGAGCAGTGGCGGCAGGTCGAGGCCGGGGTCGCCCAGCGGGTGCGCGCCCTGGAGGCGTTCCTGGCCGACGTGTACGGCGAGGGCAACGCGCTGCGCGACGGCATCGTGCCCCGGCGCATCATCGTGACCAGCGCCCACTTCCACCGGGAGGCGGCCGGCATCGTCCCGCCGAACGGGGTGCGCGTGCACGTCGCCGGGGTCGACCTGATCCGCGACGAGGCGGGCGAGTTCCGGGTGCTGGAGGACAACGTGCGCACCCCGTCCGGGGTCAGCTACGTGATGGAGAACCGGCGTGCCATGGCGCACGTGCTGCCCGAGGTGTTCGCGCAGACGCGGGTGCGGCCCGTGGAGTCGTACCCCGGCATGCTCTTGCAGGCGCTGCGCGCGTCGGCACCGGCCGGAGTGGACGATCCGACCGTGGTGGTGCTCACCCCCGGCGTGCACAACTCGGCCTACTTCGAGCACGCGCTGCTGGCCCGGGAGATGGGCGTCGAGCTGGTCGAGGGGCGTGATCTCGTCTGTGCCGGCAACGAGGTGGCGATGCGCACCACCGCGGGCGAGCAGCGGGTCGACGTCATCTACCGGCGCATCGACGACGAGTTCCTGGACCCGGTGCACTTCCGGGCCGACTCGATGCTCGGCTGCGCGGGCCTGCTCAACGCGGCGCGGGCGGGCAACGTCACCATCGCCAACGCGATCGGCAACGGCGTCGCCGACGACAAGCTGCTCTACACGTACGTGCCGGATCTGATCCGCTACTACCTGAATGAGGAACCACTGCTGTCCAACGTGGAGACCTACCGCCTCGACGACCCCGACGTGCGCACCTACGTGCTGAGCCGGCTGGACGACCTGGTGCTCAAGCCGGTCGACGGGTCCGGCGGCGCGGGCATCGTGATCGGCTCGCAGGCCACCGAGGAGCAACTGGAGCACGTACGCCAGCGCATCCAGCTCGACCCGCGCGGGTGGATCGCCCAGCGCGAGGTGAAGCTGTCCATGGTGCCGACGCTGATCGAGGACCGGCTCCGGCCGCGGCACGTGGACCTGCGGCCGTTCGCGGTCAACGACGGCAACCAGGTCCGGGTGCTGCCCGGCGGGCTGACCCGGGTGGCGCTGCCCGAAGGCGCGCTGGTGGTCAACTCCAGCCAGGGCGGCGGTTCCAAGGACACCTGGGTGCTGCCCGAGCCGGGCGCCCCGGCCGAGGAATGGCAGCAGGACCCGTTCCCCGACGAGGTCGCGGTGATCCCCTCGCCGCGCCGCCCCGACCCTGGACCCGGCCAGTCCGGGCATGGCCAGCAGCAGCAACAGCAGCAACAGGCACGAGCCGACGGGAGGGTTCAATGCTGAGCCGGATCGCCGAGTCGCTCTATTGGATCGGCCGCTACGTCGAGCGCGCCGAGGACACCGCCCGCATCCTCGACGTACACCTGCACCGCATGCTGCAGGACCCGTGGACCGACGAGGAGCAGGCCTGCCGGTCACTGCTCGCGGTCATGGGCCTGCCGATCGGCGAGCAGGAGAGCGCCAGCCTGCCCGGCGTGGTGGAACGCCTCGGCCTCGACCTGACCAGCACCAGCTCGGTGCTGGGCGCGCTGGCCGCGGCCCGGGAGAACGCCCGCGGCGCCCGCGAGACGGTCAGCGCGGAGATGTGGGAGTGCCTCAACACCACCTGGCTCGGCCTGGCCGGATCGCGCCGCCGCATCGAGGAGGGCGGCGTGCACCAGTTCTTCACCTGGGTACGCGAACGCTGCTCGGTGCTGGCCGGGCTCGCCGACGCCACGATGAGCCGCGACGAGGGCTGGCTGTTCCTGGTGCTGGGCCGCAGCGTGGAACGGGTCGACATGACCGCCCGGCTGCTGTCCACGCACACCCGGGCCGGCGGCAGCATCCCGAACTGGCTGACCCTGCTGCGCTCGTGCGGGGCGTGGGAGACCTACCTGCGCACCTACCGCGGGTCGCTCAGCGACCGGCACGCCGCCGAATTCCTGCTGCTCGACCGGCTCTTCCCGCGCTCGATCCTGGCTGCGCTGGTCACCGCTGAGTCCTGCCTGGCCGAGCTGGAGCCGGGCGGCGGCACCACCCGCACCGGCCGGGTCGGCGTGGGCACCGACGCCCAGCGCATCCTCGGCCGCGCCCGCACCGACCTGGCCTACCGCGCCCCCGACGACCTCCTCGCCGACCTCGGCCCGGTCCTGTCCGGCCTGGAACGCACCTGCTCCCAGGTCAACGACGCGGTCTCCGCCCGCTACTTCCGCCAGACCGCCGCCGTCCACTGGCAGGCCGGAGCCGTCGCATGACGCACCCCCCTCTGCCGCAACTCTTAAAGAGTCGCGGCCTTCAGGACACGATCAGAGCGCATGTCTTTCAGAGTTGCGCCAGGTGGGCGGGCCGCCGCGGTGCGAAGCGCGGGGAGGAGAGGGCATGACGATCTCGGGACCCGGGTGGCGGTTGCAGATTCGGCACCGGACCGGTTTTCAGTACGGCGGGCCGGTGGCGTCGTCGTACAACGAGGCGCGGATGTCGCCCAGCTCGGAGGCGCGGCAGACGGTGCTCGACGACCGGGTCAGCGTGTGGCCCACCGCGCGCACCTATCGGTACCAGGACTACTGGGGAACGACGGTGACGTCGTTCGACGTCCAGGTGGCGCACGAGGTGCTGGAGGTCATCGCCGACTCGACCGTGGAGACCTCCGGCCCCGCCGCGCTGCGCACCGACGGGCCCGGTTGGGCGGAGCTGACCGACCCGGACGACGTCGACCGCTGGCAGGAGCTGCTGCTGCCGACCCCGCGTACCGCGCTCGACGCGGAGCTGGGCGCGCTCGCCGCGGAGCTGCGCGCCGCGCACGGGCCGGACGAGGCGGCGCTGGCCGTGTTCGACCTGGTCCGGCGGGAGGTGGAGTACACCCCGGGCGCGACCGGGGTGATGACCGACGCGGTGCACGTGTGGCGGCAGAAGCAGGGCGTGTGCCAGGACATCTCGCACCTGTCCGTGGCGCTGCTGCGGGCTATGGGCCTGCCCGCCCGGTACGTCTCCGGCTACCTGCACCCCACCCCGAACGCGCCGCTGGGCAAGCCGGTGACCGGGCAGAGCCACGCCTGGGTGGAGTGGTGGTCGGGGGAGTGGCACGCCTACGACCCGACGAACGGTGTGCCGGTCGGGGAGCGCCACGTGGTGGTCGGCCGCGGCCGCGACTACGGCGACGTGCCCCCGCTCAAGGGCGTCTACGCGGGCCCCTCCAACACCGGCCAGTCTGTGGAGGTCACCCTGACCCGGGTGCGGTGATCCGGAGGTCGGCCACGGCGTGCCCGGTTGATGGGTGAAGATGGCCTCATGCGGTTCCTGTCCGGTGCGCAACCTGCGCACGATCTGACCTACAGCGACGCCTTCATGGCGCCGAGCCGCTCCGAGGTCGGCTCGCGCATGGAGGTGGACCTGTCCACCGCCGACGGGACCGGGTGCACCATCCCGATCGTGGTGGCGAACATGACCGCGATCGCCGGGCGGCGCATGGCCGAGACGGTGTCACGGCGCGGCGGCCTGGCGGTGATCCCGCAGGACATCCCGAGCGCCGTGGTGACCGAGGTGATCGGCTGGGTGAAGCAGCGGCACCTGGTGCACGACACGGCCATCACGCTGCGCCCGCACGAGACCGTGGGCGATGCCATCCACCTGCTGCCCAAGCGGGCGCACGGCGCGGTGGTGGTCGTCGACGAGCAGGGCCGACCGCTCGGGCTGGTCACCGAGTCCGACACCACGGGCGTGGACCGGTTCTCGCAGGTGCGCGACGTGATGTCGACCGAGCTGCTGACCGTGCCGGCCACAGCCAGCCCGCGCGAGGCGTTCGACATCCTCAACCAGGGGCGGCGCAAGGTCGCCCCGGTCGTCGACCATGAAGGCCGGCTCGCCGGGATCACCACCCGGCAGGGCGCGCTGCGGGCGACGCTGTACACCCCGGCGCTGGACGAGAAGGGGCGGCTGCGGGTCGCGGCGGCGATCGGCATCAACGGCGACGTCGCCGGCAAGGCCGCCGAACTGCTGGCGGGCGGAGTGGACGTACTCGTGGTGGACACCGCGCACGGCCACCAGGAACGCATGATCAACGCGCTGCGCGCGGTGCGCTCGGTGGACCCGCAGGTGCCGATCGTGGCGGGCAACGTGGTGACCGCCGAAGGGGTGCGCGACCTGGTGGACGCGGGTGCGGACATCATCAAGGTCGGCGTCGGCCCCGGCGCGATGTGCACCACGCGGATGATGACGGGCGTCGGGCGACCCCAGTTCTCGGCTGTGCTGGAGTGCGCGGCGGCGGCGCGTGAGCTGGGCCGGCACGTGTGGGCCGACGGCGGCGTACGCCATCCCCGGGATGTGGCCCTGGCCCTGGCCGCGGGCGCGGCGAACGTGATGATCGGCTCGTGGCTGGCGGGCACCTACGAGTCGCCCGGCGATCTGTACACCGACCCGGACGGGCGGCGCTACAAGGAGAACTTCGGCATGGCCTCGGCGCGGGCGGTCAGCGCGCGCACCGCTGAGGATTCGGCGTTCGACCGGGCTCGCAAGGCCGTCTTCGAGGAGGGCATCTCCACCGCCAAGATGTACCTGGACCCGGCCCGCCCCGGCGTCGAGGACGTCATCGACGAGATCGTCGCCGGCGTCCGCAGCGCCTGCACCTACGCCGGCGCCAAGACCCTCGACGAGTTCCACGCCCGAGCCCTCATCGGCGTCCAGTCCACCGCGGGTTACACCGAAGGCATGCCCCTGCCCACGTCCTGGTGACAGGCGCGGGTTCTCCGCTCGCAACTCTTAAAGAGTCGCGGCCTCAGGGCGTCCCCGAGGCCGCGACTCTTTAAGAGTTGCGCGGGTGGTGGGTTACTTGATCTCGCAGAGGGTGGTGCCGGATTGGACTACCTCGCCTATGGCGGCGGTCAGGCCGGTGATCACGCCGGATTTGTGGGCGGTGAGGGGTTGTTCCATCTTCATGGCCTCCAGGACCACGACGGTGTCGCCCTCGGCCACGGTGTCGCCGTCGGCGACCGCGAGCTTGACGATGGTGCCCTGCATGGGGGCGGTCAGCGCGTCGCCACCGGCGGCCACGTTCGCGCCGCGCTTGCCGCCGGCCCGCTTGGCGGGACGTCCCGCTCCGGCGGGCGCGGCCACGGCCGTACCCCCGAAGGATGCGGGGAGTGACACTTCCAGGCGCTTGCCGCCGACCTCGACCACGACGGTCTGCCGGTCGCCGGCTTCGTCGTCGGCGGTGGCAGCCTGGGTGAAGGGCGGCACGGTGTTGTTCCACTCCGTCTCGATCCACCGGGTGTGCACGGTGAACTCGACGAAGGCCGGGTCGCGCACGATGGCGCGGTGGAACGGCAGGGCGGTGGCCATGCCCTCGACGACCATCTCGTCCAGGGCGCGGCGGGCCCGCTCCAGGGCCTCGGTGCGGTTCTCGCCGGTGATGATCACCTTGGCGAGGAGTGAGTCGAAGTTGCCGCTGATCGCGTTGCCGGTCTCGAAACCGGTGTCCACGCGTACGCCGGGGCCGCCGGGCAGGTGCATCTTGGTGATCAGGCCGGGGGCGGGCAGGAAGTTGCGGCCCGGGTCCTCGCCGTTGATGCGGAATTCGATCGAGTGGCCGCGCGGGGCGGGGTCGTCGGCCAGGCGCAGCTTCTCGCCCGCGGCGATGCGGAACTGCTCGCGGACCAGGTCGATGCCGGAGGTCTCCTCGGTGACCGGGTGTTCGACCTGGAGCCGGGTGTTGACCTCCAGGAAGGAGATGGTGCCGTCCACGCCCACGAGGTATTCGACCGTGCCCGCGCCGTGGTATCCGGCCTCGCGGCAGATCGCCTTCGCGGAGTCGTGAATGGCCGCGCGCTGCACCTCGGTCAGGAACGGGGCCGGGGCCTCCTCGACCAGCTTCTGGTGGCGGCGCTGCAGCGAGCAGTCGCGGGTGCCGACGACGATGACGTTGCCGTGCTGGTCGGCCAGTACCTGCGCCTCGACGTGGCGGGGCCGGTCGAGGTAGCGCTCGACGAAGCACTCGCCTCGGCCGAACGCGGCGACGGCCTCGCGGGTGGCCGAGTCGAACAGCTCGGGGATCTCGTCCAGGGTGCGGGCGACCTTGAGGCCGCGGCCGCCGCCGCCGAACGCCGCCTTGATGGCGACGGGCAGGCCGTACTCCCGGGCGAAGGCGACGATCTCGTCGGCGTGCTTGACGGGGTCGGGTGTGCCGGGCACCAGCGGCGCGCCGGCGCGCTGCGCGATGTGCCGGGCGGTGACCTTGTCACCGAGGTCGCGGATGGCCTGCGGGGAGGGCCCGATCCAGGTGAGGCCCGCTTCGATGACGGCCTCGGCGAACGCGGCGTTCTCGGACAGGAAGCCGTAGCCGGGGTGCACCGCGTCCGCGCCGGAGCGCTGGGCCACCTCGATCAGCTTGTCGATACGCAGGTAGGTGTCGGCGCTGGTCTCGCCGCCGAGGGCGTACGCCTCGTCGGCGATGGTCACGTGCAGCGCGTCACGGTCGCCGTCGGCGTACACGGCGACGCTGGCCAGGCCCGCGTCGCGGCAGGCACGTGCCACGCGTACGGCGATCTCGCCACGGTTCGCGATCAACACTTTGGACAGCATCGTCATCATCGTCCTCCCCGAACGGGCCTGCGCGGAGTCTATCGGTGGAGTTGATCATTAACGAGCGCTCAGGTGCCATGTGACCTGTGTCATGAACGCTCGTTCAGATCACTGCTGGTGGGGGTGGCATACCCCGGATCGCCGTTGCGGACGCACACTGTTCACCGTGTCGACGACCCGAATGATGATCCTCGGCGTGGTGCGCATGTTGCAGCCGGTGCACGGCTACGACGTACGCCGGGAGCTGCTGAGCTGGCATGCGGACAAGTGGGCCAACGTGCAGCCCGGTTCGGTCTATCACGCGCTGAAGAAGCTCGCCGACGAGGGCGCGCTGCGGGAGGTCGGCAGCGAGCAGGTGGGCGGCCGGCCCGCCCGGATGCGGTACGAGATGACCGTCAAGGGTGACGAGCAGTTCCGTGACCTGCTCGGCGGGGCGCTGTGGGAGCAGCGGGAGGTGGAGGACCCGTTCCTGGCGGGGTTCTCGCTGATGACCGAGCTGCCCCGGGAGGAGGTCGCGGCGGCGCTGCGGCACCGGGCGCGGCGGCTGCGGGCGGACAACGAGGGTGCCGGGGCGGCCATCGCCTCGGGCTGGGCGGTGCCGGAGAACAAGCCGACCCACGTGCGCTGGATGCTCGAACTCGGCATCGCCCGCAACGAGGGCGAGATCGCGTGGTGCGAGCGGGTGGCGGAGCGGATCGAGTCCGGTGAGCCCTATATGTCGCAGGAGCTGCAGGCGCGCTGGAAACAGGCACTGGAGCAACGGGATCACGCAACCGATTAATCAAACTTGACTACTGTCGGACCACGGTCCTACGCTCCAGGTCTCCCTCGACCTTGGAGCTAAAAATGATCATCGAGACCTCCGGGCTGCGGAAGTCCTTCCGCTCCCGTGCCGGTCGCGAGACGAAGACCGTGGAGGCGGTACGCGGTGTCGACCTGAGCGTCGCCGAAGGCGAGATCTTCGGCTTCCTCGGCCCCAACGGCGCCGGCAAGACCACCACCCTGCGGATGCTCGCGACCCTGCTGGAGCCCGACGGCGGCAGCGCCGTCATCGCGGGTGCCGACCTGCGCAAGGAGCCCGGCGAGGTGCGCCGCCGCATCGGCTACGTCGCCCAGGGCGGCAGCACCTGGGACGAGTCCACCGGCCGCGAGGAGCTGGTGCTGCACGCCCGGATGTACGGCATCTCCAAAGCGGACGCCCAGCGCCGCGCCGCCGAGGCCCTCGACACCTTCGAGCTCGCCGAGTACGCCGACCGCCGCTGCAAGACCTACTCCGGCGGCCAGCGCCGCCGCGTCGACATCGCGCTCGGCATCATCCACTCGCCGAAGGTCGTCTTCCTCGACGAGCCGACCACCGGCCTGGACCCGCAGTCCCGTGCCCACATGTGGGGCGAGGTGCGCAAGCTGCGGGAGATGGGCATGACCGTCTTCCTCACCACGCACTACCTGGACGAGGCCGACGCGCTCTGCGACCGGCTGGCGATCATGGACCACGGCCAGATCGTGGCCGAGGGCACGCCCGCCGACCTCAAGCAGGAGGTGCTCGGCGACGTCGTCTCCGTCAACGCGCGCGAGGTGGCCAAGGCCGCCGACCTGTTCGACAACGCCGAGTACGTGCGCAAGGTCGAGACCACCGAGCAGTCGCTGCGGCTCTACGTCGAGGACGGCGCGAGCGCCATCCCGCACGTGCTGCGCACCCTGGACGCCGAGGGTGTCGCCATCGAGGGCATCGAGCTGCACCGCCCCAGCCTCGACGACGTGTTCCTGGCCAAGACCGGCCGCAGCCTGAGGGAGAGCTGAGCAGTGAAGTTCCTTCGTGACACCTGGCTGGTCTTCCAGCGCCAGATGCTGTTGCTGCTGCGCAACCCGGTCTGGGTCGCCGTCGGCATCATCCAGCCGATGTTCTACCTGCTGCTGTTCGCACCGCTGATGAAGCAGGCGCTCAGCCAGGGCGGGACGATGACCGACGAGCAGGCATACCGGATCTTCGTGCCCGGCATGCTGGTCATGGTCGCCCTGTTCAGCGCCTTCTCCGGGTTCGGCATCATCGCCGAGCTGCGGGCCGGTGTGATCGAGCGCAACCGGGTCACCCCGGTCAGCCGGGTCGCGCTGCTGCTCGGCCGGTCGCTGCGCGACGTCGTGCAGCTGCTGTTCCAGGCCGTGCTGGTGACCCTGCTCGCGGTGCCGTTCGGGCTGCGGGTCGCGGTCGGCGACGCGCTGCTGGCCTACCTGCTGATCGGCCTGATGACGCTGCTGCTGTCGTCGACCGGGTACGCGCTGGGCCTGACCTTGCGCAGCGAGGACGCCATGGCGCCGATGCTGAACACGGTCATCCAGCCGATCATGCTGCTGGCCGGCATCTTCCTGCCGCTGACCTTCGCGCCGACGTGGCTGAAGAACGTCGCCAAGGCCAACCCGTTCAAGTGGGCGACCGACGGGGTGCGTGCGCTGTTCGCGGGCAACCCCGGCGACGACGCGGTCTGGCAGGCGCTGGCGATCCTCACCCCGCTGACCGTGCTCGCGCTGGTCATCTCGTCGCGGACGTTCGCCAGGTCGGTCCGCTGACGCGGCGCGGCCGACTCGCGGGCCGGCCGCCCGGAACACGGCGTTAGCTCCGTCTCAACCCGAGGCCGGGGTACCTGTAAGGAGCGTAGCTTCGGTAGGTGCCCCGGCTTTCGCGTGACCTCGCCACCTGGTTGATCTACCTGCAACTGGGGCTCTGGGGCTACTTCAACTACGGCTTCGGCCCGATCGTGCCGCTGCTGCGCGCCGAGCAGGGCACCTCCGCCGCCGTGGCCGGGCTGCACAGCACCGCCATCGCGGTCGGCGCGGTGGCCGGCGGCGCGCTCTACCCGCACCTGTCCCGCCGCTTCGGCCGCGGGCCCGTGCTCTGGGCCTGCCAGGCCGTCATCGCCGCGAGCGTGCTCGGCTACGTGCTGCTGCCCGCGTACTTCGCGGTGACCATCGGGCTCACCATCCTGGTCGCGACGGCCGGCATCGCCGCGATCGGCGGCATCGTCTCCGCGCTGTCCGAGCGGCACGGACCGGCCGGTCCCGCCGCGATCAGCGAGGCCAACGCCGTCGCCTGCGCCGCCGGGCTGGCCGCCCCGCTGATCATCGGCGGAGCCATCCGCGCCGGGCTGGGCTGGCGAGCCGGTCTCGCCCTGCTGGTCGCCCTGATCGCCCTGGTCGCGGTCATTGCCAAGATCAAGGGTGTGCGCATCCCGTCAGGCCTTCCGGCACCGGCGCCGGTGCCGGTTCTCGCCGGGTCAGGCGCTCGCGCGCCGCTCGATGCTACGGCCGGGCCGGTCGCGGCCGGTCGCGAGCAGCCTGCCGAGGTGGCCGAGCCGCGTGCGCGGGGCGAGCGCCGGCCGCTGCCGCCGGCGTACTGGCTGGCCTGGGGAATGATGACGGTCACCGGCGCGGTCGAGGTCGTGCTGTCGATGTGGACCGCCGAGGTGCTGCGCGACCAGGTCGGGCTGTCCGCCGGGGCGGCCACCGCGGTGATGTCCGCCATCGTCGGCGGCATGTTCGTGGGCCGGCTGGCCGGGGCGCGGATCGCGCTGCGCCTGCCGTCGATCCCGCTCTACCTGGGCGCGCTGGTGCTGAGCCTGGCCGGCTTCACCGTGTTCTGGGGCGCCGGCAGCGCCGTGGTCGCCGTCGCGGGCCTGGTCATCGTGGGGCTCGGCAACGCCATGCACTACCCGCTGGCCATCTCGCTGGCGGTGGCCGCCGCGCCCGGCCAGGCCGACCGCGCCGCCGGGGTGGCGTCGTACTCCATGGCGGTCAGCTTCGGCGCGGGCCCGCTGCTGCTCGGCCTGGTCGCCGATCAGGTCGGCGCGCACACCGCGTTCCTGTTCATCCCCCTGCTGATCGCGGGCGCGGCCTTCCTGGCCTGGCGCTTCGCCACCACCACCCGCACCCCGCTCACCCCGGCCCTGGCGACCGACCTCGCCTGAGCCCGCGCGCCGGTTGCAGTTTCGGGGAAACTGCGGGAATCGGACCTCCGATGGCCGCAGTTTCCCCGAAACCGCAGGCGGTCAGCGTTTGCGGGCGAGGGTGACGCCGTCGGAGAAGGGGAGCATGACGACGTCGACGCGGTCGTCGGCGGCGGCTTTGGCGTTGAAGGCGATCAGCGCGGTGGTGGAGGAGTCCTTCGGCTTCTCGTCCAGGACGTGGCCCGACCAGAGCACGTTGTCCACGATCAGCATCCCGCCGGGGCGCATCCGCGGCACCAGGGCGTCCCAGTACGCGGCGTAGCCCTCCTTGTCCGCGTCGATGAAGGCGAGGTCCAGGTGGGGCTCTTCCGGCAGCGCGGCGAGCCCTTCGACGGCTGGGCCGAGGCGCAGCTCGATGCGGTCGTCCAGCCCGGCCCGCTGCCAGTAGCGCTGCGCGATGGCCGTGTACTCGGCGGAGATGTCGAAGCAGACCAGCTTGCCGCCGTCGGCCAGGCCCCGGCCGATCGCCAGCGAGGACATGCCCGTGAAGGTGCCCACCTCAACCGCGTTGCGGGCGTTGGTCAGCCGGGTCAGCATGGTCAGCAGCGCGGCGTACTCCGGCTCGATCTGCATGCGCGACGCGCCGCCGGTGGCCCGCAGCGTCTCGGCGACCAGGTCGCGTTCCAGATCGCCGGGCGGGGTGCCGTGCGCGACGACGTAGTCGTGCAGCTCGTCGGTGACCGTGATGAACGCGCGGCCCATGGCTTCCTCCTCGCTCCGTCCGCCGCCGGCACGTGCCCGCGGCGGGTCCACCCCTACGCCGAGACCCTATGCCAGGAGGGCGGTCAGCGCTGCCGCCAGAGTTCGGTGATCGGGATGTCCAGCGACGCCAGCAGGCGGCGCAGCAGCGGCAGGGAGAGCCCGACGACGTTGCTGTGGTCGCCCTCGATGCGCTCGACGAAGGGACCGCCCAGCCCGTCGATGGTGAAGGAGCCGGCGACCCACAGCGGCTCACCGGTGGCGACGTACGCCTCGATCTCGTCGTCGCTGAGGTCGGCGAAGTGCACCACGGTCGAGCCGACCTCCTCGGCGACCCGGCCGGTGTGCAGCTCCACCAGGCAGTGGCCGGTGTGCAGCACGCCGCTGCGGCCGCGCATGGCCTGCCAGCGCTTGAGCGCCTCGTCGGCGTCTTCGGGCTTGCCGAGGATCTGCCCGTCGAAGGCGAGGACCGAGTCGCAGCCCAGGATGAGCGCCCGGGTGGGGGCCTCGGCGCTGTGCCGCAGGCGCTCGGCGACGGCGTGCGCCTTCATCCGGGCCAGCACCGCGCTGAGCGCCTCGGCCGTGGTCGCCTCGACGGCGTCCTCGTCGACGCCGCTCACGATCACCTCGGCGTCGATGCCCGCCGAGTCGAGCAGGGTGCGCCGGGCCGGGCTCGCAGAGGCGAGGATGAAGGTCGGTCGAGCTGCCATGCAGGGCAGCGTACCGGTCGCCGCCCCGGGTGGCCGCGCCGTGCGGCGCGGCGCACCGGGGGTCAGCGGCGCTTGCGCAGGACCAGGAACACCACGACGGCGACGACGATCAGGACCCCGCCGACGAGCAGCACGACCAGCAGCCCGACGCCCAGGAAGAGCTTGCCGGTGTCCGGCTGGCCGGGGATCGAGGGCAGGGAGACCTCGACCGAGGGCGCGGTCGAGGGGGCGACGGCGGACGGGCCCGCGGCCGGGGCGGTCAGCGCAGCCACCGGGTCGATGAGCCCGAAGCCGTAGTCGTTGTCCCGGCCCGGCTGCCCCTTGTCCTGGGCGGTCCGGGTCAGCCGCTCCAGCACCTGGTCGGCGGTCAGGTCCGGGTACTTCGACCACACCAGCGCCGCGACGCCGGCCGTGATGGCGGTCGCCGGGCTGGTCCCGCTGGACCGCCGGTACTGCGTGTTCGCGGATTTGTTGATGCGGCTGGTGCTGGTGATGTCGACGCCCGGCGCGACGAGCTGCACCTCGGGGCCGCGCACCGAGACGGCGGCGACGGCGCCCTTCTGGTCGACCGCGCCCACCGCGACCGCACCGGGGTAGCGGCCCGGGGCCGCGACGTAGAAGTTGGCCGGCTGGTTGCCCGCGGCGGCGATGACCAGCACGCCGGCCGCGTGGGCCCGCGCCACGGCGTTGATCAGCACCGAGGAGTCGGCCGAGGGGAACGACTCCGAGATGGAGATGATCTTCACGCCGCGTTTGACGGCCTCGTCGATGCCGATGGCGATGGCATCGCCGCCGCCGTGGCCCTTGGCCGTGGAGATCCGGATCGGCAGGATCTTCGCCTTCGGGGCCAGGCCGAGCACGCCGTCCTTGCCGCCGGCGCCGTGGCCGTGGGCGGCGATCAGGCCGGCCATGTTGGTGCCGTGGCCCTCGTCGTCGCCCCAGCCGTCGCCGTCCCCGCCGACGATCGTGTCGAAGCCCTTGAGCACGTTGCCGGTCAGGTCGGGGTGCTTGCCCTCGACGCCGCTGTCGATGACGGCGACGGTCACGCCTTCGCCCTGGCTGATGGCGTGCGCCTCGCTGACGTGCAGGAAGGGCAGGTACCACTGGTCGTTGCGGTACCGGTCGGCGTGGGCGGGAGTGCCCACGCCGACCGTGGTGACGGCGGCGAGCAGGCTCACCGCCGCCAGACGTGCGGCGAATCTCATCGAGCGAGGCCGATCGCCGGACCCGGGTCCACCGGACCGGGCGCGTCCGGCGCGTCCAGCACCGGCGCGACGCCCTGATCCACGGCCCACATGGTGTCCGGATCGAAATCGGGATCGTCGGAGTCACGACGTTTGCCCGCACCGGGCGCACCGACCCCGGGCGCGCCCAAGCCGTTGGCGCCGCGGCCGCTGACCGTGCCCGCCGCACCGCGGCCGCCAGCACCGCCGCCCGGACCGCCGATCATGCCGCCGACCGGGTTCGCGCGCGCCCCCGCAGCGCCGGCGCGCGCGCCCATGCCGCCACCGGGAGCGCCGCCGATGACACCGCCGGCGGGCATCGCGCGGGGCGCGTTCGCGTTCGGCCCCAGGCCGCCGATGACCGGGCTGGTGCCGATGGGCTTGCCGCCCACCCCGGGCAGGCCGGGAATCGGCGGCGGAGCACCGATGACAGGGCCGGTGCCGAACGGCGGCGTGCCGCCGGGGGTCACCGGGCCGGGCACACCGGGGATCGTCGGCGTGGGCGTGGTCGGCGTGGGGGCCGGGGCGAGCCCGGTCAGGTCCGGGCCGATCGCCACCGGTACGGGTGCCAGCGTCGCGCCGGACACCGTGGGCGTCGGGGCGATCGCGCCGCCGAACGGCGTCACCGGCGGGATCACCGGCGGCACCACGCCGCCGTAGTCGTTGTCGCCCTCGCTCTGGTGCCCGCCCGGGGGCAGGTACGGCTTCGGCGGGGCCATGCTGACCCGGACCAGGGACAGGTCCGCGGACAGGCCGCGCATCACGCCGCGGGCCTCGTTCAGCTTGCCCTGCAGGAACTTCTCCGGCGTCTGTCCACTCGGCAGCGCCACCGGCTGGTGGTTGCGCACGGCCCGGTCGATGCGGTCGTACTCGTCGCGGATCGGCTTCAGCTTCCGCTCCGCCTCGCTGAACGCGGCCGGGATGTCGCTGGAGTACTGGTGGTTCTGGGTGGACACGCGGGCCACGTCCTCGACCGCCTTGATCAGGTCGTCGAGTTTGGCCAGGTAAGCCTTGGCGGCGTCGCTGGACTCCGGCGGCCAGGCCTGCGCCAGCTTGTCGCGGTACGTCTCCAGCCGGCTCTTGTGCAGGTACGCCAGCTCGCCGGCGCGCTTCCAGCCGGACGCCTGGGTGTAGTGGGGCGTCAGCTGACGGCCCGCCACCAGCTCCCACATCTGCTGCATCGACTTGCCGTACCAGTTGGTGCCGGCCGGGGCGCGGTCCTCGGGTGGGATGGCCATCAGTAGTCCCCTCCGGTGGTGGTCGTGGTGCCACCCGTCGGGTTCACCTGCGGGATGGTGGTGGCCGGCGTGGTCGTGGCCGGCGTGGTGGCGGCGGGCGGCTGCGTGGTGGTGGCCGGCTGCGTGGTCGCGGGCACCTGCGCGGTGGTGGGCACCACCACGGTGAGGTTGCGGTTCACGTCCTGCGCCTTGGCCGCGCCGAGCGCGTCGGCCTCGCCGTACTTCTTGCTGATCTCGCGGGCCGCGGTGACGAACGCCAGCACCGCCTGATCGTGCTTGAGCAGCGCGTCGGAGGTCTGCACCAGCAGCTCTCGCTGCCAGCCCAGACTCGAGCACAGCTCGATGAAGTCGGCGTGCGGATCGGCCACCTTCACCGACATGTCCTTGAAGACTTCCTGCGCGTGCGGCCGGTAGTCCTTGGTGTGCTCAGTCTCCAGCGCCTCGGCGAAGTCGACGAGACTCTGCAGGTCCACGGCGAGGGAGCCCTCGTCGTAACCCGTCATCACGTTCGCCTTGGTATACCCGCTCTCGCGACCGTAGTCGCGCAGCCAGGCAGGTCCTTTGTCCTCTTCGGGCAGACCCATCTCGCACGCCCTCCCCAGGGGTTCTCGTCCGCGATCGGCGGTGCCGCGGTCAGGTGACCAACGCGGTCCAGCGCTAGCAGACTACCGAAATGGGGCAAGGATGCACACCGGGCTATCGGCCGTGCCCGTCCGCTGGTCAGCGGGGCAGGCCGGAGCTCCGCCACGCGCCCGGTCCCGCCGCGGTCACCGCGGGCAGGCCGCTGCGCCACCACGCGGACACCGGGGCCGCGGGGGCCGGTGCCGCCGCGGGCCGGGCCGAAAGCACCGCCACCAGGGCGGCGACCTCCTCGGCCGTCGGCGTGCCACGTCCGATCCGGATCATCGGCTGCTCCGTCATCTCAACCCTCCCCGTTCGGCCTGGCCAGGCCGAACTCCCGATACACCCGCGACCAGAAGCCGTCGCGGACCCACAGCCGTGCCTTCTCGAAGGGGCGCAGCGAGATGCCCAGCTCCTTCTCCGCCTCCACCAGCAGCTCCTTGTCGATGACCGTCGGCAGCAGCGGACCCGGCAGCAGGTCGCCGATGTTGTCACGGCCCCGGGTGAGGATCCACTTCTGGGCCACGTACTCGCCGATGTCGAGGATCTCGGCGCGCTCCGGCGGCTGCGGGTGGGCCCGGCGCGCCGCCGGCACCGGGCGCGGCTCCGGGGGAACCGAGACCTGGGCTGCGGGCAGCGCGATCGCGGGACGGCCGGAGAACACCTCGGCGGGTGTGGGGGTGCGGATCCGCCCCGTCGCCGTGAAATACGGCCGGACGAACTCCGCGTCCAGCGTGTACACCGTGTCGCTCTCCCAGACCAGCCGCTCGGCCTGGTTGGTGCCGTACGGCGGCTCGACGCCCCACAAATGCACCCGCACGCCGTAGCTCTGCGCCGCCTCGACCGCCGACAGCATGTCCTCGTCGCCGGCGACCAGCACCGCGTCGGTGACCGAGCGGTGCCGGGCCAGCGTCTCCAGATCGCTGCGGATCTGCGCGTCGACGCCCTTCTGCTGCCCGCGCAGGTTCAGGTTGCCCAGCCGCAGCTTGACCTGCGCCATCTGCGCGATGACGCGCTGGTCGATGGTGGGCACCCGGTCGCGTGCCGCGTCGAACCAGTACAGCCGCAGCAGGTCGACGCCGTAGCAGCTCGCCGCCTGCGCCATGAGCGCGTGAATCATCCGCTCGGCGTCCACTTTGAACTCGGAGCGGTTCGACGTGCCGAGCAGCAGCTCCCCGGAGGCCGCGTACAGGTAGCCCACGTCCACCAGCACCGTGTACCGGCGCGGCAGCAGGTGACGATCGGCAGGCTCCTGCACGGTCATCCCGACATCGTTACACAATGACCCGTCGGCGTGAACGTTCTGCCACATGACCGTCACTCAACGATTAACAGGCGTCGTCACAGCGGAGTGCCGAACTGCCCGACACCGGCGTCACAGCGGGATGTTCCCATGCTTCTTCGGCGGCAGCGTCTCCCGCTTGGTGGCCAGCGCGCGCAGGCCCCGCACGATGTGCGCGCGGGTCGCCGACGGCCGGATCACCGCGTCCACGTACCCGCGCTCGGCGGCCACGTACGGGTTGGCCAGGGCGTCCTCGTACTCGGTGATCAGCTCGGCGCGGCGGGCCACCGGGTCGTCGGCCGCGGCCAGCTCCGCCCGGTAGAGGATGTTGACCGCGCCCTGCGCGCCCATCACCGCGATCTGTGCCGTCGGCCATGCGAAGTTGAGGTCGGCCCCGAGGTGCTTGGACCCCATGACGTCGTACGCGCCGCCGTACGCCTTACGGGTGATCACGGTGATCTTGGGGACGGTGGCCTCGGCGTACGCGTAGATGAGCTTCGCGCCGCGCCGGATGATGCCGTCCCACTCCTGGCTCGTGCCCGGCAGGAAGCCCGGCACGTCCACGAAGGTCAGCACGGGGATGTTGAATGCGTCACAGGTGCGCACGAACCGCGCCGCCTTCTCCGAAGCCGCGATGTCCAGGCACCCCGCGAAGTGCATGGGCTGGTTGGCGACCACGCCCACCGGCCGCCCCTCGACCCGCCCGAACCCGGTCAGGATGTTCTGCGCGTACAGCGGCTGCACTTCCAGGAACTCGCCGTCGTCGAGGATCGACTCCAGCACCGAGTGCATGTCGTAGGGCTGGTTGGCCGAGTCCGGGATCAGCGTGTCCAGCTCGGCGTCGGTGTCGCTCGTCGCCAGGTCGGCCGCGACCGGCCAGACCGGCGGCGCGTCCAGGTTGTTGCTCGGCAGGTACGACAGCAGCGCCTTCACGTAGTCGACGGCGTCCTGCTCGTCGCTCGCCAGGTAGTGCGCGTTGCCGCTCTTGCTGTTGTGCGTGCGCGCCCCGCCCAGCTCCTCCATGCCCACGTCCTCGCCGGTCACCGTCTTGATGACGTCCGGCCCCGTGATGAACATGTGCGAGGTCTGGTCGACCATCACCGTGAAGTCGGTGACCGCAGGCGAGTACACCGCCCCGCCCGCACACGGCCCCACGACCAGCGAGATCTGCGGGATGACACCCGAAGCCCGCACGTTGCGGAAGAAGATCTCGCCATAGAGCCCGAGCGAGACCACACCCTCCTGGATTCGCGCACCCCCGGAGTCGTTGATCCCGACAACCGGGCAGCCCGTCTTCATCGCCAGGTCCATCACCTTGACGATCTTCTCGCCGAACACCTCACCCAGCGACCCGCCGAACACGGTGAAGTCCTGCGCGAACACGCACACCGGCCGCCCGTCCACGGTCCCGTACCCGGTGACCACCCCGTCGCCGTAGGGCCGGTTCCGCTCCTGCCCGAACGCCGTCGACCGGTGCCGCGCCAGCTCGTCGAGCTCGACAAAGGACCCCTCGTCGAGCAGCATCGCGATCCGCTCCCGCGCGGTCTTCTTACCCCGCGCGTGCTGCTTCTCCACCGCCCGCGCCGACCCCGCGTGCACGGCTTCCTCAACCCGCCGCTCGAAGTCCGCAAGCTTCCCCGCCGTGGTCCGCCCGTCAACCCGGCCACTGTCCGGCACCGTAGTAGTCACGCCCCGGACTCTATAACCCACCTGAACCCCCGTTCAGTCATCTACACCACACCACCGCCTCCGAGGGACGATCTTGCGTGGGCTGTGGGTACGACACACTCATATCGGATGAATGGGTAACAGTTCGCGCAAGATAGTCGTGATCATGCGCCGTTCAGGTTGTTCGTTTCGTCCGGTTCGGGCGAATCGTTGAGTATTTTGTGACGACGCTGTTCGGGGTACTGCTGCTGGTGGGCGGGTTTACGGTGCTTGCCGTGGTGCGGCCGTGGCAGTCGGAAGGCCGGGAGCGGCGGAAGGCCGATCCGCCGGGCAGGGGCGGATTTCCGCCGTCCCGTCCGCGCCCGGGTCCGGGCCGCGGCGCGGCGGTGACCGGGGCGGCAGCGGCGCGCGGCGGCGTAGCGGCCGGCGGCGGCACGGCGACCGGCAGTGCGGCGACCGGCAGTGCGGCGACCACGGCGGACGGCGCGAGGATGCGTAGCTCTTCGACGAGTGGCGGCGGCGCGGCCCGGCGACCCCGCCCCGTGCGCGGTCTGGGGACCGCGGTCCCGGCCGGTCCGGTCGAAGAAGTCGCTCCCGAGCCCGTGACCACCATGATCCCGAGGATCACTCCGGTGCCGACCGCTTCGGCCGGCCCTCGGACCAGGGCCTTCGAAGCTCCGGTTTTCGAGGCGCCGGTGGTGGACGGGCCGTCGGACGGCCAGGCCGGGCCGGTCGGAGCGCCCAGCCCGGTGGTGCCGCTCAAGCCGCGTCCCGCCGCCCGGCGCGCCGAGCCGCGGCCGGACAGGGTGCCGGTGCGCCACCACCGGGTGGAGAGCATCCAGCGGGGGCGGCTGGTGTCCACCGAGCCGGGGGAGACCGAGATCGTGCTGCCGGAGTGGCTCGGCCCGATGTCGGTGCCCGACAGCGACGCCGCGCCGGTGCGCGCCGCCCGCCACGCGGGCTGACCCGCGGCTGGATACGCTCCTGCGGTGGAGATGAGCAGGCTGCCGCTGGACCGCGCCCACCTTGCGGCGCTGACGCGCTGGCACGTCGAGGTGAGTGACGAGACCGGCTCCACCAACGCCGATGCGGCCGCCGCGGCGCGGGACGGTGCCGCCGAGGGCCTGGTCGTGACCACCGAGTCGCAGACTGCCGGCCGGGGGCGGCTCGGCCGCACCTGGCAGTCGCCGCCGCGCGCCGGGCTGGCGGTGTCCGTACTGCTGCGCCCGGCCTCGGACGTCTCCGGCTGGGGGTGGCTCCCGCTGCTCGGCGGGGTCGCGCTGGCCGAGGCGGTACGCGCGGTGACCGGGCTGGAGGCCGCCCTCAAGTGGCCCAACGACCTGCTGATCGGGGGCCGCAAGTGTGCCGGGCTGCTGGCCGAGGTGCCCGTGCCCGGCGCGGTGGTGATCGGCATCGGCCTGAACGTGAGCCTGCGGCCCGACGAACTGCCGGACACCTCGACCGGGCTGCCCGCGACCTCGCTGCTGCTGGCCGGCGCGGCCGAGCCGGACCGGACCGCACTGCTGGCCGCGCTGCTGGAGCGGCTCGGTGAACGCTACGACGCCTGGCAGCAGGCGGGCGGCGACCCCGACAAGAGCGGCCTGCGGGACGCGTACCTGCGGATGTGCGGGACCCTCGGGCGGCAGGTGTCGGTGCTCCTGCCCGGCGGCGCCACGGAGCTGACCGGCGAGGCCGTGACGGTCGACACCGACGGCCGCCTCGTCGTGCGCACCGCGACCGGGGACCGGCCCGTAGCCGCGGGCGACGTCGTCCACCTGCGCTGACGCCCGCTGCGGGAGGCGGGCCCGGGAAGATCGGCCTCTCGGGTGGGAACTTCGACCAGACCGCACCGATTGACCGGAATCGGCGATCAACCTCCCCGAACCCGCCGCGGCGACCGCGGTCCCCGCCCGGACAGACCGATTGCCGACGGAGCACCGATGGCGGATGGCCGGGCGTCGCCTCGTGGAACTACCCTGCTCGCGGACAATCGTGCGTTTGATCGCAGGCTGTAACGAGGAGGCACGGATGGCGTTCCCCGAGGACGTGTTGACCGCGGACGAGCACGTGGTGCTCGACCTGCACCCCCATTGGAAGGCCATGATCCGGCCGGTGACGATCCTGGTCCTGGCGGTGGCGGCGGTGATCACCGCGCTGCTGTTCGACCTCGACGCGATCCTGGTCTACATCGTGGCGGGCCTGGCCGTGGTCGCCGTGGCCTGGCTGACGTTCTGGCCGTGGCTGGTCTGGCGCACCACGCACTACGTGCTGACCAACGAACGCGTGCTGCTGCAGACCGGGGTCTTCTCGCGGGACCGGCGGGACATCCCGCTGTCGCGGGTGAACGACCACGCGATGAGCCAGAAGTTCATCGAGCGGCTGCTGGGCTGCGGCACGCTGACCATCGAGTCGGCGGGCGAGCGCGGCCAGTCGGTGCTCAACGACATCCCGCACGTCGAGAAGGTGCAGACGACGCTGTACGAGCTGGTCGAGGCCGACCGGGACTCGCACTCGTTCAACGACAACGAGCGGCGGCCGGTCACCCCGGTGCAGCAGGCCAAGGTCGAAGAGACGCAGTGAGTCTGGCTACCGCTCTGGGCGCGGCTTCGCGCGCGTGAGTTCCTCGGCGAGCTCCGTGTCGGTGAATTCCGCGTCCAGGGCGGCCAGCTGCTCGGCGGCCCGGTGCTCGGCGGCGAACTCCGCCTCCAGCGGGGCGGTGAGCCGGGAGAAGTCGTCGGGCCGCAGCTGGGCCGGCACCGGCACGCCGGCCAGCGCGCTCGCGGCGGCCTCGGCGTCGACCAGTTCCTCGACGCTGTCGAGGTGCACGTGCGCCGGGCCGAGGTCGGCGTCGACGCCACCGGCCGCGACGGCGACCTGGTTCGCGGGGGCGAACACGAAGGTGCGGTACGTGTAGAAGCGGAACAGCGTGCCGAGCACGAGGCCCAGCAGCTTGGCCGCGTTGAGCGCCAGCAGGCCGTGCAGGCCCAGGGCGTACTTGGTGGCGCCCATGATGGCGAGCTCGATGGCCAGGCCCGCGGCGTTGAACAGGACGAACAGCAGGAACTCGCGCCCCATCGCCTGGCTCATCCGGTCGCGGTAGGTCCAGTGCCGGTTCATCAGGTAGGACGCGACCATCGCCACGATGGTGGCGACCACGTTGGCCTTGAGCTGGCCGGACGGGAAGATCGTCAGCACCAGGGCGTTCAGCACCACGAAGTTGACCACGGTGTTCACGCCGCCGACGATGGCGAACTTCAGGGCCTCGGGCCCCATCTTGCGGAGGCGTTCGGGCAGCAGGCGATCGAGCATCGTCAGGTCAGGGCGCACTGGGCCACCTTACGCGAGTCGGTGTGGACGGGTCGGCATCGCAACTCCGAATGCAAGCCAACTCACCCCACCTGGGCGGGTGCGGGGGTCGCGGCGGCCGGTGCGCCGTTGAAGACGAACCGGCGGTATGCCCAGAACCGGAAGACGCTGGCGATGGCGTTGCCGACCAGCATCTTGGAGACGTTGTCGGCCAGGCGGGTCTGGAACAGCTCCGGCCACATGGCCCCCAGCACGTCGTGGCTGAGCCACAGCACGCCGACGCTGATGCCCAGCCCGACCACGTTGAAGAAGAAGTAGAGCAGGTATTCGCGGGCCAGGCTCGACCGCTCGCGGTCGCGCCAGGTCCAGTACCGGTTGCCGATGAAGGCCCCGGTCGCGGCGACCGTGGTGGAGATCACGGTGGCGGGCAGCCATCCGGTCACCGACAGCAGCAAGTTGAAGATCACCAGATCGACGACGTACGCGGCTCCGCCGACGACGCCGAACTTGCCCAGCTCGTGGATGAGGTGCCGGAACTGCGCGACGAGCCGCAGCGGCAGTGCTGGGGCGGGTGGCGCGGTCGGCGATTCGGGGGTCACCCCGCGAGCCTACCGTGCCGGGGCGGCCTTGCCCGCCGTGCGCGGAGGGCCGGTGATCACCGCGAGCAGCCCCACCTCCATGGGATCGCCGCCCATCCGCAGCTCGGCGACGCCGCCGGTCGGAGCCTTGCCGGCCACCCAGAGCACATCCAGCCCAGGGGTGCGCCAGGGGCACAGACCGGGCACGGTACGGCAGGCGACCGCCGCGGCCCCCGCGTTGCGCCCGCCGCCGAGGTTGCCCGGCTCTCCCGCGGGGACGCCGTCGATGACCAGCTCGTCGCCGGTCAGCGCCAGGTCGCCGTCCCACAGGGCGAGGCCGACCCGCACTCCTCCCGCCCCGCCCAGCCCGACGATGGTCGCCGCGTCGCCCCGCCCGGCACGCGGGCCGAGGTAGACCGCCGCCTCGCCGCGGGGCACGTCGCCGTGCTCGTACACCACGGCCAGCGTCCAGCCCGCGAACTGCTTCTTTCCCCGCGGCAGCGGCTCGGCGGGGGCGGCCAGCCACCAGTCGCCGCCACCGCCCCTGCGCAGCAACCTGGTCACGTCGGCGAAGCCCTGGGTCAGCGACGCCCCGGACCCGGCGTGCTCGAAGCGCACCTCCACCGGTGACCAGTCGCCCTTCGGCCCGTGCAGCGCGACCAGCTCGGGCAGCCGCGCCGCGGAGGCGGCGACGACCAGCCCGGCCCAGCGGACCTTCGCGCCGTCGGGCACCTCCAGCCGGGCTCCGCTGGCCGCCTTCTCCCCGGCCAGCGCGGTGATCGGACCCTTCGGCCCGGCCGGGCCCGGCTCGTCGAGCAGGCCGTCGGGCGCGGCGGGCTCCCCGAACGCGGGCAGCAGCGCGGACATGTCGAGCATGTTGTTGTCCGTGCCGAGCAGGCACAGCGGGCGCGGTCGGCAGGACAGCAGGCTGCTGCCCGCCATGGCGACGTCGACCCGGCCGCGGGCCGCGTGCCCGAGGCGCAGCCCGGACGGCGCGACGGGCACCCGGAACGCGGTCGCGGTGTGCCGCTGCCCGTACGTCGCGGTGACGCCGACCTGCTGGAACCCGCTGACCGTGGCGTCGGCCAGCACGGGCAGCCGGGCCACCGACCGGGCGCCCTTCTTCCAGCGCGGCCGGTCACAGGACGCACCCGAGGCGGTCGCCTCGCACTGCCAGCCGTCCCCGGCCCCGGTCCCGGCCAGCCGAAGCCCGGCGGGCAGCGTCACGTCGATGCGCACCGCCCCGGGCGGCGCGGCGGGCTCGGCCGCCGGAGATGCGCTCGGTTCCGGTGCTGCGGACGCGGAAAGGCGAAGCGCGGTGGGCCGGAACTGGGCGGCGACGGTGACAGTCGGGGCCCCACCCGCCGCCCCGATCGCCTCCGGGACGGTGCCGGGCGCTGCAGCGGGCGTGTCGGCAGCGGTGCCCGATTGATCATCCGGGGTGTCGGCAGGGGTGCCAGGTTGATCAGCCGACGTGTCGGTTGCGGATTCCGGCAGGTCGGCGCGGTCGTCGGCGGACGCGCGCACCGGAATGGGCAGCGTGCCGGCGCGGCCTGCCACCAGGTCGACCTCGGTGAACTCCGGTGCCGAGACCTCGGCGTCGGGTTCGGCCGGGGGCGCGGGAGCGACCGGAGCCACGGGCGCGACCGGCGCGGGGGCCGCGGGCGGCGGCTTGGGCCCGGTGACGGGCGCGGGCCGGGCGGGCAGCAGGTCGACCGGCGGAGCCTGCGCGGCCGGCGGGGCCTGCGCGGTGCTGCCGGGCGGCGACGCCGAGGGCAGGGCGGTGGTCACCCTGGGCGACGGCGGTGGGGGTACGAACACCGGCGGCGCGGCCGGTGCCGGCACCGGCACCGCCCGGGACGGGTCCGCACGCGGCGTGGGTGTGGCCGTCATGGCGACGAACACGACGATCCCGGCCAGCGCCGCGATCCCGACGCCGGTCCCGGCGACGATGCTCGCGCCGCCGTACCGGCTGATCAGGCGGCCGGGCGCGGTCAGCAGCCACCGCCCGCCGGCGAGCGCGAGCCCGGCCGCGGCGGCCGACCACCCGCCTACGGTCTCCCGGACCTGCGGCCACCACAGCACGAGCGCTCCCCAGGCGGCGGCGAGCCGGCCGCCGAACGCGAGCCTGCCCGCGCCGGCCAGGTAGGCGGGCGCGGCGGCCCCCAATAAGAGAGGCGCGATGACGCTGCGCAGGCCGGCGTTCTCCTCGGTCAGCTCGCGGTGCAGGCGGCGGCACTCGGAGCAGCCGGACAGGTGCTCGTCGACCTTGCCGCGGTCGCGCTTGGCCAGTGCCGCCCGTACGTATCCGGCCAGGTGCGAGCCGGTCCAGTGGCAGCGCGGGTTGCCGGTGAGCGCGATGTGCTCCTGCAGGTACATCTGCCGCAGCCGCTCCCGGGCCCGGTAGGCCAGCGCCGCGACGCCGTTCGGGGTGAGCCCGAGCAGCGGGGCGACCTGCGACGGGCTCTCGCCCTCGACCTCGGTGTGCCAGAGCACGGCCCGCCAGCGTTCGGGCAGCCGGTTGAAGGCCCGCGCCGCGTACGACGTCTCCAGCCGGGAGATGGTCGGGTCGTCGACGGGCTCCGCGGTCTCGTACCGGGTGAGGTCGTCGGTGAGTTCGAGGCGGCGCTCGCGCCGGGCCCGGTCGTAGCGGGTGTGCCGCATGGTGGTGAGCAGGTAGGCCCGGAACGCGGTGTCCGGCCCGCCGCCGTTGCGCAGCACCGCCAGCACCTTGGCGAAGGTGTCGGCGATCAGGTCGTCGGCGTCGGCGTGGTCGGAGCTGAGCACCCGCGCCAGCCGCCGCGCCGATTCGAGATGGCGTTCGTAGAGCAGCCCGTACGCGTCGGTGTCGCCGCCACGTACCAGGGAGATGAGTTGTGGGTCGCTCTGCGGGTCGGTGGACTGTTCCTGGGCAGGGTAAAACGCACTGGTCACGGCCGCCTCCGGGGGGAATGTCACGGTTTCGCCGGCTGCTAGGGACGTTAGACCAATCACCCGATTTGCGGAATATGCGGAGCTCATGATGAAGTCGCGATAGCCGCGTTCGGCCGGGCCTGGAACGGGTATGCAAGAAGGAGTGACCGGGCTCGCACGCGCCAGGGCCGTCGCGCGACGCGGGCGCTGCAAGATCGAAAACGGGATTTGCGGAAACGTGCGCGATCGGCCGAAGAATCGTGCGCGTGCAAGCACCCGGACCGACGCTTGTGCACTTATTCACAAGGCGGGAAGGGCCTCAGGCAACAAACCGGGCTTACGCTGAGGCCACATCCCGGACGACCCCCGGCCACCTGGCCGTGGTCAGTCGTATCCGTCGGTCAAAGACGACCACGAGGAGAATCCATGACCGCGCCGGCAGTCATCGCAGGGCTTGACCAGCATCCGACCTCGCACCCGAAGCTGCTCGCCTGGGTGCGCCAGATCGCAGAGCTCACCACTCCGGACAGCATCGTGTGGTGCGACGGCTCGCAGGACGAGTGGCAGCGCCTCACCGAGGAGCTCGTCACCGCCGGCAGCCTGGTCCGCCTGGACCCGGTCAAGCGGCCCAACTCCTTCTGGGCCCGCACCGACCCCTCCGACGTGGCCCGGGTCGAGGAGCGGACCTTCATCTGCGCCGTGGACGAGGCCGACGCCGGCCCGACCAACAACTGGATGGCCCCGTCCGAGATGAAGCAGCTCATGACCGAGCTGTACCGGGGCTGCATGCGCGGCCGCACCATGTACGTCATCCCGTTCTGCATGGGCCCGCTCGACGCCGAGAACCCCATGTTCGGCGTGGAGATCACCGACTCGGCGTACGTCGTGGCCAGCATGCGGATCATGACCCGGATGGGCGCCAACGTGCTCGAGGCGATGGGCGAGACCGCGGAGTTCGTGCCCGCCCTGCACTCGGTCGGCGCGCCGCTGGAGCCGGGCCAGGCCGACGTGCCGTGGCCGTGCTCGACCACCAAGTACATCTCCCACTTCCCGGAGACCCGCGAGATCTGGTCGTTCGGCTCCGGCTACGGCGGCAACTCGCTGCTGGGCAAGAAGTGCTACTCGCTGCGCATCGCCAGCGTGATGGGCCGCGACGAGGGCTGGCTCGCCGAGCACATGCTGATCCTCAAGCTGACCAACCCGGCCGGCAAGGTGCACTACATCGCCGCCGCGTTCCCGTCGGCGTGCGGCAAGACCAACCTCGCCATGCTGGAGCCGACCATCCCCGGCTGGAAGGTCGAGACCCTGGGCGACGACATCGCCTGGATGCGGTTCGGCGAGGACGGCCGCCTGTACGCGGTGAACCCGGAGTACGGCCTGTTCGGCGTCGCGCCGGGCACCGACTGGAAGACCAACCCGAACGCGATGCGCACGCTCGCCGCGGGCAACTCGCTGTTCACCAACGTGGCCCGCACCGACGACAACGACATCTGGTGGGAGGGCATGGGCGAGCCCCCGGCCCACCTCACCGACTGGCACGGCAACGACTGGACCCCGGACTCCGACCAGGTCTCCAGCCACCCGAACTCGCGCTTCTGCACCCCGATCACGCAGTGCCCGATCCTGGCGCCGGAGTACGACGACCCGAAGGGCGTGCCGATCTCGGCGATCCTCTTCGGCGGCCGCCGCAAGACCACGATCCCGCTGGTCAGCCAGGCCCGCGACTGGGTGCACGGCGTCTTCCAGGGCGCGACCCTGTCCTCGGAGACCACCGCCGCCGCGGTCGGCCAGGTCGGCGTGGTCCGCCGCGACCCGATGGCGATGCTGCCGTTCATCGGCTACAACGCCGGCGACTACTTCCGCCACTGGATCGCCATGGGCAAGGGCGTCGACGGCAACGCCGACAAGCTGCCCAGCATCTTCTACGTCAACTGGTTCCGCCGCGGCGACGACGGCCGCTTCCTGTGGCCCGGATTCGGCGAGAACTCCCGCGTCCTGAAGTGGGTCGTCGAGCGCCTGGAGGGTGACGGCGGCGCTGTCGAGACCCCCGTCGGCTTCGTCCCCCGCGCCCAGGACCTGGACCTCGTCGGCCTCGACGTGCCCGCCGCCGACGTCGACCTCGCCCTCGAAGTCCGCACCGACGAGTGGGCCGCCGAGATCCCGCAGATCACCGAGTGGTTCGACAAGTTCGGCGACAAGCTCCCGGCAGTCCTCTGGTCCGAGCTCGACGCCCTCAAGGCCCGCCTCAACGTCACCGAGTGACCCACGGGGCGACGATCTTGCGTGAACCGTGGGAATGACACGCCCTAACCGGACGAATCGTTAACAGTTCCCGCAAGATCGTCACGATCTTGGCACAGTCACGCAGGCCCCCCGGCAGAGTCGGGGGGCCTGCGGGCATCATGGAGGCGTGCAGATCTCGGCTAGAGGCGACTATGCGGTCCGGGCCGCTCTGGAGCTGGCCAATGCGTACCCGGCCACCATCTCGGCGCAGGCCCTCGCGGACGCTCAGGGGCTGCCCCGCAAGTTCCTGGAGGCGGTCCTCGCCGATCTGCGCCGCAGCGGGGTGATCCACGCCGTGCGGGGGGCCGACGGCGGTTACAGCCTCAGCTCGCCGCCGGCCGAGGTGACCATCGGCATGGTGCTGCGCGCCGTGGACGGGCCGCTGGCCGGCGTGCGCGGGCACCGCCCCGAGCAGACCAGCTACACCGGCACCTCCACCCACCTGCCCCTGGTATGGGTCGCGGTGCGCTCCGCGGTACGCGGCGTCGTCGACGAGGTCACCCTCGCCCAGGCCGTCACCGGCCAGCTGCCCGAGGCCGTCCGAGATCTGACCACGGTCCCGGACGCCTGGCAGCCGCGCTGATCTGCGCGAGCGGCGTTAGGCTGCCCAGGATGAAACTCCGCGACCTCGTCTACTCCGTGTATGAACGCCGCCTCATCCAGCTGCTGGCAGGCAAGCCGCGGCCCCGGCACGTCGGCGTCATGTGCGACGGCAACCGCCGCTGGGCGCGCGACATGGGCTACGTGGACCCCAACGACGGCCACCGGGTCGGCGCCGCGCGGATCAAGGAGCTGCTGCGCTGGTGCGACGAGGCCGGCATCGCCCACGTCACGCTGTACCTGCTGGCCACCGACAACCTGCGCCGCCCGGCCGCCGAGCTGGACCCGCTGCTGGAGATCATCGAAAACCTGAGCACCGAGCTGGCCGAGGACGGCAACCCCTGGCAGCTGCGGATGGTCGGCGCGCTCGACCTGCTGCCCGCCGACACGGCCGCCGCGCTCAAGGCCGCCCAGGAGCGCACCGCGGGCCGCCACGGCGGCGCGCACGTCAACATCGCGGTCGGCTACACCGGCCGCCGGGAGATCGCCGACGCGGTGCGCTCGCTGCTCCAGGAGCACGCGAAGGCCGGGGCCACGCTGGAGGAGGTGGCCGAGAAGCTCGATGTCGAGCACATCGCCGAGCACCTCTACACCCGCGGCCAGCCCGACCCGGATCTGATCATCCGGACCAGCGGCGAGCAGCGGCTGTCCGGCTTCCTGCTGTGGCAGTCGGCCCACTCGGAGTTCTACTTCTGCGAGCTGAACTGGCCGGACTTCCGGCACGTGGACTTCCTGCGCGCGCTGCGGGCGTACGCCGGCCGCCAGCGCCGCTTCGGCGCGTGAGGCTCAGGGTTTTCCACCCATAGCCTGAGTCCGATTTCTTCCCCTGTCCCACCTGCGCTCCCGTTGAGAATGTGACCTGTTTCACGATCGACGTGACGGACTTGGCACGCCGCCGGAAAACCCGGCAGGGTCCCTGAACAGCGCCTTTCCTCCCCCCGAGGCGCGGCAACCCCCTACGAAGGGACCGACTCGTGTCGACACCCCGTGACCCTCTGCTGGGCCGCCACCGTGAAATCCGCCAGCGCAGCGGTCCGGCCCGCCTCCTGGCCGTCCACTCCCGAAAGATCGCGCTCGGCGTGCTCTGCGCCGCCGTGCTCGGCGCGGTCGGCTACGGCCTCGCCGGCAACGACGACTCCGTTTCCCCG
The DNA here is from genome assembly GCF_009720385.1 of Catellatospora vulcania. GTDB lineage: Bacteria > Actinomycetota > Actinomycetes > Mycobacteriales > Micromonosporaceae > Catellatospora > Catellatospora vulcania. The sequence continues at coordinate 103,154 of NZ_WARX01000017.1, forward strand.
GCCACCGACCTGGCCGCGGCCCGCGCCGCTGAGGCCGAGGCGGCGACCCGCGACCACGACCGCCTCCTGGAGGCGACGCCGACGCCGAGCGTCACCGCCACGCCGTCGCCGAGCGTGAGCCCGACCCGGGCCACCACGCCGAAGGCGAACCGGCCGGCCACCGCGAAGCCGAAGCCGACGGTCAAGCGCACCGCCACGACCCCGACGCCGACCTCGTGCAAGAGCTTCTCCGGCAACCAGCTCACCGCGTGCAAGCTGCTGCCGAGCTTCGGGTTCGCGTACAGCCAGATGAGCCCGCTGGTGAAGCTCTGGCAGCACGAGAGCGGCTGGAACCACAAGGCCGAGAACTCCGGCTCCGGGGCCTACGGCATCCCGCAGGCGCTGCCCGGCAGCAAGATGGCGAAGTTCGGCGACGACTGGAAGACCAACCCCGCCACGCAGATCAAGTGGGGCCTGGACTACATCAAGAACCGGTACCAGACGCCCGCGGGCGCGTGGTCGCATTTCCAGGATGTCAGCTGGTACTGAGTACGTGAATCGCCGCTCGTTTCACGACTCGCAGTGACCCTGTGAATGCGTAAAGCGAGCGGCGATGTTTTTCGGCATCCCCCGACCGGATGATGCCAGGATCGGCGGATCGTCGGACGGATCGCGAAGACATGCTGGCCAAACGGGTTTCTTGCGGTTAGCGTGAGTCATGGTCGATGTCCCGATACGAACGTACGTACTCGACACCTCCGTGCTGCTGGCTGATCCGGCCGCGATCCGCCGCTTCTCCGAGCACAACGTCGTGCTGCCGCTCGTGGTCATCTCCGAGCTGGAGGGCAAGCGGCACCACCCGGAGCTCGGCTGGTTCGCCAGGCAGTCGCTGCGACTGCTCGACGACCTGCGGGTCAAGCACGGCAGGCTGGACGTGCCGCTGCCGGTGAACGACGCCGGCGGCACGCTGCGGGTGGAGCTGAACCACTCCGACCCGCAGATACTGCCCAGCGGTTTCCGCAACGACACGAACGACGCCCGCATCCTGTCGGTGGCGCTCGGTCTCGCGGCGGACGGGCAGCAGGTGACCCTGGTCAGCAAGGACATGCCGCTGCGGGTCAAGGCCGCCGCGGTGGGCCTGGCGGCCGACGAGTACCGGCATGACCAGGCGGTCGATCCGACCTGGTCCGGGCTTGCGGAGGTGGACCTGTCGGACGCGGACATGACCGCGCTGTATGCCGGGGACGGCATCGACCATGACGAGGCGGCGGGGCTGCCCGTCCATACGGGACTCATCCTGCACGCGGGGCGCGGTTCGGCGCTCGGGCGCGTGCACACGGACAAGACGGTGCGCCTGGTCCGCGGCGACCGCGAGGCGTTCGGCCTGCGCGGGCGATCGGCGGAGCAGCGCATCGCACTGGACCTGCTGCTCGACGACAGCATCGGCATCGTCTCGCTGGGCGGCCGGGCCGGCACCGGCAAGTCCGCGCTGGCCCTGTGCGCGGGGCTGGAGCAGGTGATGGAGCGCGGCAAGCACAAGAAGGTCATCGTGTTCCGCCCGCTCTACGCCGTCGGCGGCCAGGAGCTGGGCTACCTGCCCGGCAGCGAGGCGGAGAAGATGTCGCCGTGGGCGCAGGCGGTGTTCGACACCCTCGGCGCGCTGGTGCACGACAACGTACGCGACGAGGTGCTGCACCGGGGCATGCTCGAGGTGCTGCCGCTGACCCACATCCGCGGCCGCAGCCTGCACGACGCCTTCGTCATCGTCGACGAGGCCCAGTCGCTGGAACGCGGCGTGCTGCTCACCGTGTTGTCCCGCATCGGCGCGGGCTCGCGGGTGGTGCTCACCCACGACGTGGCCCAGCGGGACAACCTGCGGGTGGGCCGGCACGACGGTGTCACCGCGGTCATCGAGACCCTCAAGGGACACCCGCTCTTCGCGCACGTGACCCTCACCCGGTCGGAGCGCTCCGCCATCGCCGAGGTGGTGACAGATCTCCTGGAGGAGTGAATCTGTCCTGAATTGACACTCTTTGGTGTGTGACCGGGGCCACAGTCGCCTGGCCGGGCGACGACAGGCCCCGGTCCTCTGCGTAAGGGTGGCAGTGAGCGCCCCGCAATCCGGCGCCCCGGCGTGCCGCCCCCGCGGCGTGCCGTGCGGCCCGCGCATTGCCCGGCAGGCGCGCTCCCCCGCGACCGTCCACCCCCGACTTCGGGCGGACCCGGGGCCCACCGCCGAGAGGAACCCCTGTGTCCCGGCAACGTCGCGCCCCCCAATCGGCGCACCCCGCGACCGGCCGCCTGATCGTGCGTAGCCTCGCCGTGTTGACCCTGCTCGGCGGGGTCGCCGGTGCGATGCGGCTCGACGAGACCGCGCAGTGGCAGGCCGACGCCCTCACCGCGAGCCACCAGGCGCAGGTCGTCGCGCAGGCCGAGTCGGCCGCCCTCACCCTGCAGCAGCACCAGCTCCTCACCGAGGCCAAGGACCGCGCCGCGGCCGAGGCCAAGGCCGCCGCGGCCCGCGCCGCCGCGGTGGAGAAGGAGGTCAGCCGCCGCGGGGCCGCCCGCACCACCCCCGTCGACTTCGGCCCCATCCCGAAGAGCTGCCAGGAGTTCAGCGGCAACCGCGCGATCGGGTGCGCGCTGGTGCTCGCCGCCGGCATGGACCTCACCCAGATGGCCTGCCTGAACAAGCTGTGGACCCGCGAGTCCGGCTGGAACCACAAGGCCGAGAACAAGAGCTCCGGGGCGTACGGCATCCCGCAGTCGCTGCCCGGCACCAAGATGGCGACGTTCGGCGCCGACTGGAGGACCAACCCCGCCACGCAGATCAAGTGGGGCCTGGACTACATCAAGAAGCGCTACAGCACTCCGTGCAAGGCCTGGCAGCACTCCGAGGACGCCGGCTGGTACTGATCCGTCAGGCGGGTCCGGTGAGGCCGGCGCTGGTGTGCTCCTGGGCCAGCCGGCGTAGCGCGGTCAGCATCGCCTCGCCGAGCACGGTGCCGGTGACCAGTCCTTCGACCATCGCGGCCCGGTCGCCACGGGCCAGCACCAGGCCGACCTCCTGGCGGGCCAGCCGCTCGGTCGCCTCGGCGTAGCCGTCGACCATCGCCAGCATGTCCTCCTGCCCGAGTTCCCGCAGCGCCGCGATGGCGTCGGCGAGCTGGTCCAGGGCGGGGGCGTGTTCGTGCACGCGCCAGCCCCGGTCGGCCACGATCCGTGCGGCCTCGGCCCGCGCCGCCTGCCAGCCCGGGGTGCCGCGTTCGGCGCGCGAGCTGCCCGCGATCGCCTCGTGCGCGGTGCCGAGCAGGTGGTGGCCAGGCAGCTCGGCGTCGTCGACGGCCTGCAGGACCTGGCGCACCCCGGCCACGCTCAGGTTGCCGACGTCGATCAGCGCCCGGATCAGGCGCAGCCGCCGCAGGTGCGACTCGCCGTACTCGGCCTGGTTGCGGCCCAGTGCCCGGCCGGGCGGGAGCAGGCCCTCGCGCAGGTAGTACTTGACCGTGGGCAGTGACACGCCGCTGCTGCGGCTCAGCTCGGAAATCTTCATCGCGGTCGACGATACCGAATCGGATAGTGGATAGGAATGCTATCCGATGGTGGGTCGCGCCAGTCCTGGTCACGGGCCGGACGTCGGCCGACATCGAGGACGCGCGGGACCGCGGCAGTACGCCAGGGAGCTTCGGCAACATAAAGGATTAATCGCCCAAACAAGCTAATATCGGCATCACCGTCGACCGAGGAGTATGCTGATGCGGGCGATCGCGCTGTTGATGTGCGTGACGGCGATGGCCGCGGCCGTGGCGGCGCCCGCCGCCGCCAGGCCGGACGACCCCCCACAGGTCGAGGTGGTCGGTGGATCGCGCGCGGGCGCGGGCGAGTTCCCGTGGATGGTGCGGCTGAGCAACGGCTGCGCCGGCACCATGGTGCGCACCCAGTACGTGCTGACCGCCGCGCACTGCGTGGGCCGCACCGGCGCCAACTCGTCGATCACGGTGACCGGGGGCGCGGCCGATCTCGGCTCCGGCAGGACGTTCCAGGTGCGCAGCAGCCAGGTGTGGCGGGCCCGCGGCTTCTCCGACGTGACCCGCGGCGACGACTGGGCCGTGATCCGGCTGTCCCGCGCCGTCGACGTGCCGACGGTCGCACTGCCCTCGGGCGGCGGACTGGACGGCGGCACGCTCACCGCGGTCGGCTGGGGCGCGACCCGCGAAGGCTCCCGGGCCCAGCAGCGCTACCTGCGCAAGGTGCAGGTGCCCTTCGTCGCCGACGCCACCTGCGGCAAGATCTACCATTCGCAGGGGTACGGCTTCACCGACTCGGACATGATCTGCGCCGGCGACCTCAAGCGCGGCGGCAAGGACAGCTGCCAGGGCGACTCGGGCGGCCCGCTGCTGCGCCGCGACGGCGCGCGCTGGGTGCAGGTCGGCATCGTCAGCTGGGGTGTGGGGTGCGGACGGGCGGCATACCCCGGCGTCTATACCCAGGTGTCGCACTTCGCCGCCGATATCAACGCGGCCATTGAGGAGAACGCCCCGCGCGGTTAGGTTCACCCCATGAGCGAACGAGTCAGATGGCTCGATCCCGCCGTCTACGAGCCAAGCGAGGAGCAGGCGTGAGCGAGCGTGGCGAGGTCGATGTCGCGATCATCGGGGCGGGGCCGACAGGGCTGTTCGCGGCGTACTACGCCGGGTTCCGGGGGCTGAGCACGCTGGTCGTCGACGCGCTGCCGGAGGCGGGCGGGCAGGTCACCGCCATGTACCCGGAGAAGATGATTTTCGACGTGGCCGGCTTCCCGGCGGTGCGCGGACGCGAGCTCATCGCGAACCTGGTCGCGCAGGCGGGCGCGTTCTCGCCGCAGTACCGGCTGGGCGTGCAGGCCGCGGCGCTGACCTACACCGACGGCGTGCCGATCCTCGGGCTCGGCGACGGCACCGAGGTGCGCTGCGGCGCTGTGCTGATCACCGGCGGCCTGGGCTCGTTCACGCCCCGCCCGCTGCCTGCCGCGGCCGGCTTCACCGGCGCCGGCATCATCTTCTTCGTGCCGGACCCGGCCACGCTGGCCGGCAAGCACGTGGTGATCGTGGGCGGCGGCGACTCGGCGTTCGACTGGGCGCTGGCACTGGCCGGGGTCGCCGCGAGCGTCACCCTGGTGCACCGCCGCGACAAGTTCCGGGCCCACGCCGCGACGGTGGCCCGGGTCAAGGCGCTGCCGGTGCGCATCGAGATCAACAGCCAGGTCACGAAGATCCTGGGCAGCGGCCGGGTGGAGTCGGTCGAGCTGAACGGCACCGAGGAGATCCCCGCCGACGTGGTGGTCGCCGCGCTCGGCTTCACCGCCGACCTGGGCCCGCTCGCGATGTGGGGCCTGGCCCTGGACAAGCGGCACATCACCGTCGACTCGACGATGGCCACCAACCTGCCGCGCATCTTCGCCGCCGGCGACATCGTGGAGTACCCGGGCAAGGTCCGCCTCATCGCGACCGGCTTCGGCGAGGCCGCCACCGCCGTCAACAACGCCGCCATCGTCATCGACCCGTCCGCCCACCTCTTCCCCGGCCACTCCTCCGAAGACGTCGTCTGACCCCACTCCCTTCCGCGTTGATCATGAACTTATGGGCAGGTTCGACGGCGTGTCGCTGCCATAACTTCATGATCAACCCGGGCGAAGGGGGGTCTTTCAGACGAGTTGGAAGGCGCGGAGTTCGTCGAGGGTCGGCGGGTCGGCGCCGGGGCGGGTACAGGTGAGGGCTGCGGCGTCGCACATGTGACGGAGCATCAGGCGCAGCGTCTCCGGGGCGAGTTCGCGTCCTAGCTGGTCGGTGAGGCGTCCGGCGTCGTGGAGCCAGGCCAGCAGGGCGCCCATCGCGGTGTCGCCGGCGCCGATGCTGTCGATCATCGTGATGGCGGGGGCGGCGACGGTCACCTCCTCGGCCGCGGTCAGCGCCACCGCGCCCGCGTCGCCGTGCGTCAGCACCAGCAGCCGCGGGCCGGCGGCCAGCCAGCGGCGGGCCGTCTCCATCGGCGGCACGTGCGGGTACGCGTGGGTCAGGTCGCCCTCGCTGGCGCGTACCAGATGTGCCAGCTCGACCAGGCGCTCCAGCCGGACCAGCGAGTCCGGGCGGGCCAGGGCTACGCCGCGCACGTTCGGGTCGAAGGTGATCGTGCACCGGTCGCGGTGGCGCAGCGCCCAGCGCTCCAGCGTGTCCGCCCCCGGCGGCAGGAACGCGGCCAGCGAGCCGATGTGGATGGTGCTGCCGTCGGGCAGCTCGGGCAGCTCGCGCTCGCGCCAGCCGAAATCGGCGGCCCCGGCCAGCCAGAAGTCGTACAGCGCCTCGCCGTCCCCGCCGACCGCGGCCAGCGCCAGCGCGGACGGCTGCGACGTGGTGACCAGGTACTGGGTGTCCACGCCGGACGAGGTGAGCCGGCGCCGGAACGCGGCGCCGAACGAGTCGCGGCCCACCCGGGCCGCCATCGCCACGGGCGCGCCGAGCCGGGCCGCCGCGATGGCGGTGTTGGCGGGGCCGCCGCCGAGGGCGGCGCGCAGCAGGCCCTCCCCGGCGGGGACGAGGTCGACTACTTGCTCTCCGGCTACCACGATCACCCGGATAGTGTGGCGGCCCCGCGACGGCCGGGCAATGCCGCACCCGTCCTCACAGACCGATGTGTCGCGCCATCACCCGCAGTTGGTGGTCGAAGAACGACCGGCGACTGTCCTCGATCATGTTCTGGAACCGGCCGAACAGCTCGAAGGTCACCACGCCGAACAGCTGGATCCAGGCGGTGATCCCGCGGGCCAGCAGCTCGCGCGGCACGGTCGGGCAGGCGAGCGCGGCGATCCGGTCCAGCTCGGCGGCCAGGTCCACGGGCAGTGGCGAGCCGTGCCCGGCCACCGCGGCCGGCTCGGCGCCGCCCGTGGTCAGCGCACCGGTGGCCACACCGTCGGCGAGCAGGGTGAGGATCAGGTCCGTGGTGCGGGCGGCCGGGCCGATGGTGGTCTCGGGGGCTTTGTAGCCGGGCACCGGTGAGCCGTAGATCAGGGCGTACTCGGCCGGGTTGGCCAGGGCCCAGTCCCGGATGCCGTGTCCTGCCGCCAGCCAGCGGCCGAGCAGGTCGGCGCGGTCCACGGCCGCCTCGGCGGTCTCGGCCGCCGTGCCCAGCTCGTCGTAGCAGTCGATGATCAGCGCGGTGAGCAGGTCGTCCCGGCTGGGGAAGTAGCGGTAGACCGCCGACGAGACCATGCCGAGCTCTCGGGCCACGGCGCGCAGGGACAGGTTGGCCCCCTCGGTGGCGAGCTGCCGCCGCGCGATGGCCTTGATCTCGCTGGTCAGCTCGTCGCGTACGCGAGCGCGGATGTTCTTGGCGGTCATGTCGGAGAGCGTAGCAACAAAACGAGAGCACTGCTCTTGACAGTTTCGTCGAGCGCGGTGTTGACTGTTCTCAACAGAGAGCGGTGCTCTCGAAATGAAGCAGAGATCTGGGGAGACTGAGATGCACGTGATCGTCGGCGCGGGACCCGTCGGCTCCGCCACCGCACTGCTGCTCGCCGAGCGCGGCGAGCAGGTCCGGATCATCACCCGCCGCGGCACCGGCCCGCAGGCGCCCGGCATCGAGCTGGTCGCCGCCGACGCCGCCGACCCGGCCCGGCTCGCGGAGCTGGCCGAGGGCGCCACGGCTCTCTACAACTGCGCGAACCCGGCCTACCACCGCTGGCTGACCGACTGGCCGCCGCTGGCCGCAGCGCTGCTGCACGCCGCCGAGGCCTCCGGCGCGGTGCTGGTGACCATGAGCAACCTGTACGGATACGGCCCCGTCGACGGCCCGATCACCCACCAGACCCCGCTCGCCGCCACCCACCCCAAGCTCGCGATGCGCGTACGCATGTGGGAGGACGCGCTGGCCGCGCACCGGGCCGGCCGGCTGCGCGCCACCGAGGCCCGCGCCAGCGACTTCGCCGGCCCCGGCTCCTACGGGGTGCTGAACGAGATGGCGCTGTCGCGCACCGCGAAGGGCGGCACCGCGTACGTCATGGGCGACCCGGACGCCCCGCACAGCTGGACGTCGATCGCCGACGTCGCCCGCACCCTGGTCGCGCTCGCCACCGACGAGCGGGCCTGGGGCCAGGCGTGGCTGGTGCCCACCGCGCCCGCCGTCTCCATCCGCGAGGCGGCGCAGCGCGCGAACGAGCTGGTCGGCCTGCCCGCGCCCAGGGTCGTCCGGGTGCCCTACCCGGTGTTGTGGACCGCGGGTCTGTTCTCGACCATGCTCAAGGAGATGCGCACTACGCACTACCAGTTCGCCGCGCCGTTCGTGCTGGACAGCTCACACACCGAGCAGGTGCTCGGCCTCAAGCCCACGCCGCTGGACGACGTGCTCGCCGAGACCGCGGCGACGTACCGCGACGCCTGACCGGCACGCGGCTCAGCCGAGTGAGTCGGGTGGCGGGGTCGGCCCACCACCTGGTCCGCCGCCCGACGGGGCGGCGGACCGCAGCCCCGGCAGGGGTGTTCCCGCTTCACCACCGTCCGAAGGCGGCCGTTGCCGGTCGGCACCACCACCACCAGCGCCGTCCGAGGTCGGCTGGACCGTGACAGCGGCGTCACCACCGCCGTCCGAAACCGGCGCGGCGGGAACGGGCGGCACCGGGACCTGCGCGGGAATGGGCGGCACCGGAACCTGCGCGGGAATGGGCGGCACCGGAACCTGCGCGGGAACGGGCCACACCGGGACCGGGAACGGCATGTCCGGCAGAGCGGGCCGGGCGAGGGCGGCGTGGACGATCACCCCCGTCAGGGCGAGCACGAAGACGGCCGCCGAGGCCAGCGCGACCGTCCGGTAGTTCGTCGTCGCGCCGGAGCCCCACACCACGTACGGCAGGTAGACCGCCAGACCCGCCAGGATCGCCAGGCGGAGGTGCTGCAGCCGCAGCACCCGTCGCGCCGCGCCGATCGGGATGACCACCAACGGAACGATCAGCACTGCCACCGCGCCGGCTGCCAGCAGGAGTCCGGCCAGCGCCGTCGAGCCCTCGGCCCGGGGTTGTCCGGTGCCGCCGTCCCCGGGCCACACGAGAAACGTCCAGTCCAGCGCGACCAGCGGGCTCATCGCCAATAGGCAGGGTCCCAGCGCCGCGATCAGGCCCGCCGTCAGCGCGCTGCGCTGCGCGCCGGAGCGCTGCAGGCCCACGACGGTCGCGGCGGTCAGGAACCACAGCGTCGCCAGGAACAGCCACGCCAGCTCAGCCCAGATGCGGTCGAACCAATGGTGTACCGGTAGCAGCCCGTCAGGCAGTGGCGCGGCCGGGTCCGCCCCGTCGCCGATCCGGGTCCACGCCCCGGTCACGTCCCGCACCACCACGCCGTCGTGGCCGTTGGCCGCCGCGACCACGTGACCGCCGTCGGGCAGCGCCACGACCACCACCTCGTACGACATCACGCCCGGCGACCCGAACAGGCTGCTGTGCTCACGGGCCAGCAGGTCGCGGGTGCGGTCGGGCAGCTCCCAGGCGACCGTCCAGGTCAGCCCGCGGTCGCCGGACTCTTCGATGCGCAGGTGACCGGACACCGCCCGGTAGCAGAACGACCGGTCGGGCAGGCACTGCTCCCGGTCCGAACGCGAAAGATCGGGGTGATACTGCCGCTGGCCGTACCGCTCGAAGGTGCGCCCGCCGTCCGTGCTCGCCAGGTAACCGCGGTCTGCCGCGACGACCAGCCGCTGCTGCTCGTCGACCGCGGCGCGGACCGAGGTCCCGGTCTGATCGGCCGAGGTGGCGGCGACGCCGAGCAGGGCCAGCGGCAGCACCACGCCGATGCGCACCGCCCGGGTCAGCCGGGTCGGGGCGGGGCGGGTGCGGGCGTGCCGCCACACCGCGAGCGTGCCGAGCAGCACGGGCAGCGCCAGCAGATCGGTCAGGTCGGCCCGGACCGTCGACGGACCGGCCACGACGGTCCACAGGTCCGAGGCGGCGGCCGCGGCCGTACCGCTCGATTTGACGACGGCGAAGCCGACGCCGACCGCGACCGTCGCTCCGGCCGCGACCAGGCGTTGCGGCAGCCGAGGCGCGCCCAGGGTGACCAGCAGCGCGAGCAGCGGCGGTGCGACCAGCAGCCCGGCCACGTCGCTGAGCTTGCCGGTCACCACACCCGGCCAGGCGGCCTTGAGCACATGGTCGTTGACCAGCAGCACCGCGAGCGCCAGCAGCGACACCGGGTGGGCGAGCCAGGCGAGCGAGATCCGTGCGGTCATCCCGGCAGGGTCGCACCCGGGCGCAAGGCTCCCGGATGCGACCTGGCAGCGGCTACGCCAGCTTCGCGCGGGCCTCCGCGGCGCGGGCCTCCAGGGTGGCCCACGCGGCGTCCAGCGCGGCCAGTTCGTCGGCGTGGTCCTCGGTGAACGCCGCCAGCTCGCCCTGCACCAGGCTCATCGCGCCGGTCCAGGCCGGGGTGCGGCAGGTGCTGTCGGCCTTCACCGCCTCCTGCTGGTACGCCTTCGCGTGCGGCATCAGCGAGGACTCGGGGCGCAGCGGCACACCCTCGTCGTCCTGGAACTTCTTGCTCACCGCCGCGTACAGCTCGCCGACCGTGTGCACGGGGTAGCCGAGCTTGGCCATGCACGAGGAGTAGAACTCCATCCGCGACGTGACCTCGACGTCCGCGCCGATCCGGCGCAGCATGTCGAGGAACTCGGCGTCCAGGTCGCCGCTGACGGCGGGGGTGGTCTCCTCGGTCTGCCCCTCGATCGGGGGCTCGCACATCAGCGCGGTGTCGTCGTAGAGCCGGCGCTTGGACGCGGACAGCTTCTTGTACGACGGGTCCCTGGGCCGCTCCGCGGCCGCCGACTCCTCCGCCACGGTCTGCGGGATCAGCGTGAGGGCGTCCTCGGCGCCGGGGTCGACGACCGCGGACACCTCGGTCGGCAGCAGCAGCCGGGACTTGTCCGAGAACGGGTCGGCGAACGGGGCCAGCGTGTACTTGAAGCCGGACGACTTCATGCACTCGCGTACCGGCTCCTCGCGGGCCACGTGGGTGATCACCAGCGCGGCGGTGCGCTGGGCGGGGGTGCCCTGGATGCGCTCGTACAGCGCGCGCAGGTCGGCGGCGACAGCAGTGGCCTGCTCCGCCCCCAGCGACGGCCGGTGCGCCGCGGCCGCGCAGGTGACCAGCGCCAGCACGGCGAGCCCGCCGGCGATCGCCGCGTTCACCCGCCTGCCGCGGGGGTCGGTGGGGCGCTTGGACGAGGCCCGGCGAGGGGCGCGCGAAAGGTCCGGGGAAGGGTGAGCAGTCATCGTGAAGTCCTCGTGGCGTCGCGGCGCAGAGCGGGCCCGTGCGGGGTCGTGGCCCGCGCGGCACGAGATCGTCTCGCGACGGCGCGGCGGGCGGTCTCACCGTAGTCGTTAACAAATGCGCGCGGCGTCCGCCTGTACGGCGGAGGGGGTCCCCGGATCGTCTGGTCCCGGCTCGCCCGGCGAGGCAGAAATGGTGAGGAGAATCCGACAGAGCTGTTCCACCGGGCCGGTGCCGTACGGCACCTCGCGCGCGACCGCGTCGGGGCGGCCCCGCCGTCAGCGGGCGATCGCCGCGGCCAGCCCGGTCAGGTCGGCATCCGCGCCGACCAGCAGCGTGGTGGTGTTGCCCGCGGTCCGGGCCAGCGCGGTCTGCCCGTCCGGCCCGCGGAAGCGCTGCCAGGTCACCGTGCCGACCACGGTCTCGCCGTCGGCCTGCGCCTTGCCGTCCAGCTCGTCCTTGACCAGGACGTCCAGCGCGGCGCGGGACTGCACGAGCCGCGCCCCGTGGTTGTCGGGGTCGAGGTAGCCGATGCGCAGCACGCCCGGCTCCCACTTCGCGGTCACGGTCTGCCAGCCCTCGGGAGCGGCCATCGGCAGCGGGGCGAACGAGGCCCGCCCGGCGCTCGCGATCGCGTTCGCCGGGTCGACCGTCACGGCGGTGTCCCAGCCGTAGAACAGCCGGTAGCCCAGCACCAGGAGCAGCACCGGGATCAGCAGCACGCCGAGGGACAGAGCCATGTCCTTCGGGGTGCGGCCGCCCGACGCCGGCACGGACGCCTGCTCGGTCTCGTCGGTCTCCACGCTGCTCACCCCACCATCTTGACCGATGTCACAGGTCACACCGTCACGAGGTCACCGCAACGCAACATCCCGAACGTACGTTCAGCCTGGGGCATGACAGGATCACTTAAGCCGATCGTAGGAGGAGCAGCATGGCGACCCGTACTCCGCAGGATCTCGACCGGAACCTGGCACTCGACCTCGTCCGGGTGACCGAGGCGGCGGCCATGGCCGCGGGCCGCTGGGTCGGCCGGGGCGACAAGGAGGGCGGCGACGGCGCGGCGGTGGACGCCATGCGCAAGCTGATCAACTCGCTGCCCATGGCCGGCACCGTGGTCATCGGCGAGGGCGAGAAGGACAACGCCCCGATGCTGTTCAACGGCGAGCGGGTCGGCGACGGCACCGGCCCCGAGGTCGACGTCGCGGTGGACCCGATCGACGGCACCACGCTGATGAGCAAGGGCATGCCGAACGCGCTGGCCGTGCTGGCCGTCGCCGAGCGCGGCGCGATGTTCGACCCGAGCGCCGTCTTCTACATGGAGAAGCTCGTCGTCGGACCCGAGGCGGCCGACGTGATCGACATCACCGCCGGCTGGACCGAGAACCTGCGCCGTATCGCCAAGGCCAAGCGGGTGCGCGTGTCCGACCTGACCGTCTGCATCCTGGACCGGCCCCGCCACGCCGACCTGATCCGCGAGGTACGCGACGCGGGCGCCCGGATCAACTTCATCTCCGACGGCGACATCGCCGGCGCCATCTACGCCGCCCGCGAGAACTCCGAGGTCGACGTGCTGATGGGCATCGGCGGCACGCCCGAGGGCATCACCGCCGCCTGTGCGCTCAAGTGCCTCGGCGGGGCGATGCAGGCCCGGCTCTGGCCGCAGGACGCCGCCGAGCGGGAGCGGGCCGTCGCCGCCGGGCACGACCTGGACCGCGTGCTCACCAACGACGACCTGGTCACCGGCGAGAACGTGTTCTTCGTGGCCACCGGCGTCACGTCCGGCGACCTGCTGCGCGGCGTGCGCTACCGGGACAACGGCGCGTACACCCAGTCGATCGTCATGCGGTCGAAGTCGGGCACGATCCGCGTCATCGACTCGTACCACCGCCTGGAGAAGCTCGCCGGATACTCGGTGGTCGACTTCGCGTGAGCACGTACACCGAGGTCCGGCCGACCCTCGGGCCCGGCCGGACCGCCGGTGTCGCGCTGTCCGTGCTCGGCGGCAGCTGCCTGGCCCTGCAGTCGCGGATCAACGGCGAGCTCGGCCACCAGCTCGGCGACGGCATCGCGGCCGCCACGGTCTCGTTCGGCGTCGGCCTCGTGGTGATGCTGCTGGCCCTGCCGTGGATGCACCGCAACACCCGCCGCATCGTGCACGCGCTGCGCTCCGGGCAGCTGCGCTGGTGGCAGTGCATCGGCGGGGCCTGCGGCGCGTTCCTGGTCACCACCCAGGGGCTCACCGTGCCCTGGCTGGGCGTCTCGATCTTCATCGTGGCGCTGGTCGCCGGGCAGTCCGCGTCCAGCCTGGCCATGGACCGGCTCGGCGTCGGCCCCGGCGGCACCCGCCTGATCACCCGGAACCGGGCGATCGGGGCGGTGCTGTGCGTGGTGGCCGTGGTCATCGCGGTCGGCGACAGTTTCGGCGACCCGCGCTCGCTCGGCTTCGCCGCACTGCCGCTGCTGGCCGGCATCGGCGTGGCCTGGCAGCAGGGCGTGAACGGGCGGGTGGCGCTGGCCGCGACCTCCCCGTGGCCCGCGACCCTGCTGAACTTCGCGGTGGGCACGGTCGCGCTGCTGGTCGCGCTCGGCGTCGAGACGGCGGTACGCGGCGGCGGCCCGCCGGGCGCGTTCCCCGCCGAACCCTGGCTCTACGTCGGCGGCCCGCTCGGCATCGTCTTCATCGCCATCTCGGCCGCCGTGGTGCACCGCATCGGCGTGCTGCTGCTCGGCCTCGGCATGATCGCCGGCCAGATCCTCGGCGCCCTGACCATCGACGCCGTCCTACCCGGCCCCGCCGGCCGCCCCGACCTGCTCACCCTCACCGGCGCCGCCCTGACCCTCCTCGCCGTCCGCATCGCCTCCCGCGGCTGACGCCCCACCATCCCGCCCGTCCTCGCGCCCTGCCGGGCGCGCCCCCATCTGCCGCAACTCTTAAAGAGTCGCGGCTTCCGGCAGCGTCGATGGCCGCGACTCTTTAAGAGTTGCGGCCGAGGGCGGCGGCCGGGCGGCGGGGCGAGGCGGGCGGGGCGGGCGGGGCGGTGGGGTCAGGGGGCGGCGGCGTCGAGTTTGGCTTTGGCGCCGTCGAGCCAGCGCTGGCAGACGGCGGCCAGGTGCTCGCCGCGCTCCCAGAGGGCGAGGGACTCCTCCAGGGTGCCGCCGCCGGACTCCAGTTTCTGCACCACCTCGGCGAGCTCGCCGCGCGCCTGCTCGTAGGACAGCTTCTCCTCGGCCACCGCCTCGGTGCCCTTGCCCTTGTCGTCGGCCGCAGCCTCGGTGCGCTTGCTCATGCCTTCTCCTCGCTGCGCTCGTCGGCAGCACCGCTTGTGGTCTGCTCGCTGTTTTCACCGGCGGCCGGTCTGCCGCGCCCGGTCTGCCGGTTCACTTCCGGTCCTCGCCGGTGTCGGTCACGGCGGCCGCCAGCTCGCCCTCCGCGAGGCGGAGCCGCAGCACGTCACCGGTCGACACCTCGCCCGCGGCGCGGACCACGTGGCCGTCGGCGCGCTGGACGATGGCGTACCCCCTGGTCAGGGTCGCCGCCGGAGACAACGCGCGCAGCCGGGCCAGGGTGTGCGTGAGGTCGCCCTCGGCCCGGTGCACCCGGTGCGTCAGCGCCCGCGCCGCGCGATCCCGCAGCGCCGCCACGTCGCTCGCCCTGTTCTCGATCATCTGGTACGGCTTGGCCAGCGCCGGCCTGCTGCGCAGGCTGTCCAGGCGCTGCTGCTCACGCTCGACGCGGTGCCGCATCGCCCGGTTGACCCGCCCCCGGGCCTGCCCGATCAGGCGGATCTCGTCACCCAGATCGGGGACCACCCGCTTGGCCGCGTCCGTCGGCGTCGACGCGCGTACGTCGGCCACCCAGTCGACCAGCGGAGTGTCCGGTTCATGCCCGATCGCGGAGATCACCGGCGTACGGCAGGCGAACACCGCCCGACACAGCGCCTCGTCGCTGAACGGCAGCAGGTCCTCGACCGCGCCGCCGCCACGGGCCATGATGATCACGTCCACGCTCTCGTCGGCGTCCAGCGACTGCAGCGCCCCGATGATCGAGGGGACCGCGGTCGGCCCCTGCACGGTGACGTTGACCACTCGGAAGTCCACGGCCGGCCAGCGGCGGCGGGCGTTGGTGAGCACGTCGCGCTCCGCGGCGCTGGCCCGTGCCGTGATCAGGCCGACCCGGCGGGGCAGGAACGGCAGCCGCCGCTTGCGCCGCGGGTCGAACAGCCCTTCGGCCTGCAGCAGCTTCTTCAGCTGCTCCAGGCGGGCCAGCAGCTCGCCCACGCCCACCTGGCGGATCTCGTCGGCACGCAGGCTCAGCGTGCCGCGCTGGGCGAACCACTCGGGCTTGGCGTGCAGGACCACCCGCGCACCCTCGCTGAGCTGCGGCGCACCGCTGTCCAGCACGTCCCGGCTGGCGGTCACCGTCAGGCTCAGGTCGGCGGACGGGTCGCGCAGGGTGAGGAACACCGTGGCCGACCCGGGACGCCGGGAGAGCTGCGCCACCTGCCCGTCAACCCAGATCCAGCCCAGTCGCCCGATCCAGGCACTGATCTTCTGGCTGACCACTCTTACGGGCCACGGCTGCTCCGCCGAGCTCTGCTCCGTCACAGGGCTCACCATAGGCCGACGGTACGATGGTCGGGTGATCGAGACTCCTCGCAAGCGTGTCCTGCTGGCCAAGCCCCGTGGTTACTGTGCCGGCGTGGACCGCGCCGTGCAGACCGTCGAGGAGGCGCTGAAGCTCTACGGCGCCCCCATCTACGTGCGCAAGGAGATCGTGCACAACAAGCACGTCGTCACCACCCTGCAGGCCAAGGGCGCCATCTTCGTCGAGGAGAACGAGGAGGTCCCCGAGGGCTCCACGGTCATCTTCTCGGCGCACGGCGTCGCCCCGGTGGTGCACGACCAGGCGCGCGAGCGCAACCTCAAGGCGATCGACGCCACCTGCCCGCTGGTGACCAAGGTCCACCACGAGGCGAAGCGGTTCGCCGCGGACGACTACGACATCCTGCTCATCGGCCACGAGGGCCACGAGGAGGTCATCGGCACCTCCGGCGAGGCCCCCGAGCACATCCAGCTCGTCGACGGCCCCGGCGGCGTGGACGCGGTGACCGTGCGCGACCCGAGCAAGGTCGTCTGGCTGTCGCAGACCACGCTCAGCGTCGACGAGACCATGGAGACCGTGGCCAAGCTGAAGGAGAAGCTGCCGCTGCTGCAGTCGCCGCCCAGCGACGACATCTGCTACGCGACGCAGAACCGCCAGCAGGTGATGAAGCAGATCGCGCCCGACTGCGACGTGATCCTGGTGGTCGGCTCGCGCAACTCCTCGAACTCGGTGCGCATGGTCGAGGTCGCCGTGAACGCGGGCGCCCGCCAGGGCCACCTGATCGACTTCGCGCACGAGATCGACCCGGCCTGGCTGGACGGCGCCACCACGGTCGGCCTGTCCTCCGGCGCGAGCGTCCCCGAGGAGCTGGTCACCGACGTGCTGGCCCGCCTGGCCGAGCTGGGCTTCGCCGACGTCGAGGAGGTCGTCACGGTGCAGGAGCGCCTGATCTTCTCCCTGCCCCAGGAGCTCAAGCGCGACATGAAGGCCGCCGCCGCCTCCTGACCCGTACGCAGAAAGGGCACCGCCACGTCGTGGCAGGTGCCCTTTTCTGACGGCTGCCGGGTCAGCAGCCGCTTGCGCTGCCGAGCCTGTCGGAGCTGAAGGCGCTGTCGCGCTCGCCCGCCGGGATCGTGGACGGGAAGCCGACCGCGTTGCGCCCGTAATACCAGGCTGCGGCGGCGCAGTCGTCGACCTCGACCGTCGTGGACCAGGACAGCTTGTCCTTGTCCAGGTCCGCGGAGCCCGAATGGGCCAGGTGCAGCACCCCGTCGGCGTCCACGGTGTAGCTGACCCACCACACGCGCCGGGTCGTGCCGCAGAACTCCGGCGCGCCGCCCACCCCCTGCGCGGTGAACTGGAGCGCGGTGCCGTCGGCCGTGGCGCTGACGCTGACCGACACCTGGCAGGCCGGGGACGGCGAGGGCTTGGGCGACGCGGTCGGCGAGCCGGCGGGCGGGTTGCCCGGTCGCGGCGACGCGGTCCGGGTCGGCGTCGGTCGCGCCGCGGAGGCACTGGGCCCGGGGCTCGGCGTCGCCGTCGGGCCGCTCGGGGACGGGACGGGATCCTCGGTGCCGGACGGCTCGGGCCAGGGCGTGTCGGCGAGGGCGCTCGCGGACACCTCCGGCGCGGCGGTGCCGCCGGCCGGCGCGGCGGGCCATCGCATCACCACCACGACCGCCGCCACCAGCACGGCCACCGCCCCGGCGGCCACCAGCGACCGGGTACGCCGCGGGCGGCGGCGGGACGTCTTGAGCGAGTGCGAAGCGGTACGCGGCGCCGCCGCCGGGGCCTGCGCGCGGGACCGGGGCGTCGTGATCTCCCAGCCGGTGCACAGCTGCGCGAACATCGCGGCCGGGTCCTGCCCCGGCAGCGAGTTGGCCAGGTATTCCAGGGCCTCGTCCCACTGCGCGGCGGGGATGGCGGTCGCGCCGAGCGCGACGTACTCGTGGGAGGGCACGTCGGCCAGCAGCAGCACCACCGTCCGGCGGGTGGCCGGGTCGAGCACGGCGAGCGCGGCCACCATCGCGGGGTGGGACTCGTCGCCGCTGGGGCGGGCCGTGCCGAGCCACCGCTCGTCGACGCGCTGCCAGGCCTCCTGGCGGGCCCAGCGGATCGGGTCCTCCTGCCGCTCCAGCCTGGTCCACCGGCTGCCCGCCAGGCTGAACACCTCTTGGGCGATCTCGGCCGCGGCGGCGCGGTCGCCGGTGTACGCGTAGATCTCGGCGGCGATCCGGGGTTGCCAGATCTGCTGGTACTCCCGGAAATCGGACGACGTCACGGACGGCTCCTCAGTAGGCACGGCGCACCGAGCCTAGATGCGATCGGCCAGATGTGGACCATCCGATTCGGTGATTTACTTCTCCACCGAGCGCTCCACCACGAACGGGCACGTCGGCGGTGACCGCCGGCGTCCGATGTGGCGCCGCCGGTCACCGTCGACGTGACGTCAGGCCGTGACGAACTCTGCCAGGTGCTGGGCCTGGGCCAGGCGGCTCGGCTCGTGCACGTACATCATGTGGCCGGCCTCGTAGTACTTGAACTCGATGTTGCCCCGCAGCTCGGCGGGGATCTCCAGGTGCGCGAAGGTGTGCTCGGAGGCGTAGTACGGCGTCGCGCCGTCGTGGTAGCCGCAGGCCACCTGGACCCGCAGGTGCGGGTTGGCGCGCATCGCGGCGGCCAGCTTGTCGGCCACGTTGACGTGCTGCCCCTCGAACTCCTTGAACGACCACGGGTGCACGTCCGCGGTGAGCGTCTTGTACGGCAGGTCGTTGCGGTACCCCAGGTCGGCCCGCAGGTACTGGTTGATCGCCGCGGTGTACGGCCCCATGATCGCGTCCAGGGACGGGTCGCTGGACCAGTGCTCGCGCCCGTAGTCGGCGTCCCAGCCCAGGAAGCGCCCGTCCAGGCGGCCCACCGTGCGGCGGCGCGAGCGCAGCAGCTCGGTGAAGAAACGCACGTGCTCGGGGCGCAGGTCGACCCGGTCCACGTAGTCGGGGTCCAGTCCGGTCAGCCGGGCCAGCGCGCCGACCGCCGCGGTGCGCTCGGCCTCGGACAGCCGTGCGCCGCGGGCCAGTGCCCACGGGTAGGTGCGGTCGGCGAACTCCTCCGCCTCGGCCAGCACCTCGCCCAGCGGCCGGTCCCCGTGCAGCCCGTGGTAGTGCGCGATCGCCGCGTACGTCGGCAGGAACAGCGGGTACGCCCCGTCGAGGTGTGGGTGGAACTCCAGCGTGCCGATGTTGAGCACACTGGAGACCAGCATCAGCCCGTTGAGCCACATGCCGTGCCGGTC
This sequence comes from Catellatospora vulcania, assembly GCF_009720385.1. Taxonomy (GTDB): domain Bacteria; phylum Actinomycetota; class Actinomycetes; order Mycobacteriales; family Micromonosporaceae; genus Catellatospora; species Catellatospora vulcania. The sequence goes on from NZ_WARX01000017.1 coordinate 122,316, forward strand.
CTGCAGGTGGTGGGCCAGCGCCGCGGCGCGCAGCGTGCCGTACGACTCGCCGCACAGGTACTTCGGGGAGGTCCACCGCCCGTGCCGGGACGTCCACAGCCGGATCAGCTCGCCGACGCTGTCCACGTCGCCGCTGAAGCCGTGGTGCTCCCTGCTCTTGCCGCCCTTGACCGCGCGCGAGTAACCGGTCGACACCGGGTCGATGAAGACGAGGTCGGAGTGGCGCAGCAGGGTCTCGGCGTTGTCGGCGAGCCCGTACGGCGGGGGCGTCAGCGCGCCCGCGTCACCCATCACCACCCGGCGCGGCCCGAGCAGCCCCAGGTGCAGCCACACGCTGGACGACCCGGGGCCGCCGTTGAAGGCGAACGTCACCGGCCTGGTAGCCGGGTCGGCGCCGTCCAGCGTGTACGCGACCACGAACATCTCGGCCTTGGCCTGGTGCCCGTCGAACGCGTCGTCGGTGTGCGACTCGGCGCGCACCACCAGCCGGCCCGCGGTCGCGGTGTAGCGGAGCCCGTTGACCTCGTGATGGGTGACGCTGAGGTCGTCGGCGGGCTCGGCGGCCGGGGTGGGAGCGCCGTTGTTCTTCTGCTCGTCTGCCATGGCGACAGACCCTACTGCGGCCAGATCGGAGTCAGGCGGCGCGCCGCAGCCCGATCCCGTTGCCGGGCTCCAGCCGGTAGCCGAAGCCGTGCACGGTGGCCAGGCCGGTGCCGTGCTCGCCGAGCTTGGCACGCACCCGCCGGACGTGGACGTCCACGGTGCGCTCGCCGCTGAACTCGTGCCCCCAGACCGCCCGCATCAGCTGCAGCCTGGTGAACGCCGCGCCGGTGTGGCGCACCAGGAAGAACAGCAGCTCGAACTCGCGGCGGGTGAACCGCACCGGCTCGCCGTGCACGGTGACCGTGCGGCTCGTCGTGTCGATCAGCACCGGGTTCTCCGGCGGCGGCGGTGCCGCCGGGAGCTCGGGCGTGGCGAGCTCGCCGTCCCAGACCGTGTCGCGCAGCGGTTCCGCGTCGGCCAGCGCGTGCACCAGACGGGTGGCTGCGCTGGCCGCGTCGGGGCCGGTCAGCTTGAGGGTCAGCGTGACCGTGAGCGGTTCGTCGCCGTCCGCCGGGATGGCGGCGGAGCGGCGGACGGTCTGGAGCGGCACGTCGGTGTACGCGGGCTCGGTGAGCGTGACTGTCATCTCGGAACTCCTGGTCGTTGCGGGTCGGGTGGGCAGGTGCGCGATTGCCCGGCGACATCGGAACGTTCGCGGCACGGGACCCTCCACGAGCGACTCAGCAATTACCTGAACAGCGTAACTCGATAACTCCTATCGGGCTAGTAGGAAATCCATGACTCCGCGTGAGCCCCGTCTCAGCGGTGCGTGGACTCGTGCTCGAGCAGCCACCGCTTGACGTCCAGGCCCCACCGGTAGCCGCCCAGGGTGCCGTCGGTGCGCAGCACCCGGTGGCAGGGGACGATCAGCGCGACCTGGTTGCGCGCGCAGCCCTGGGCCGCCGCGCGGACCGCCGCCGGGCGGCCGGTCAGCTCCGCGAGCCGGGTGTACGAGACCGGCCCGTCCAGCGTGCGCAGCATGTCCCAGCACTGCTCCAGATACGCCGTGCCGTGCTGGTTCACCGCGATGCCGTCCAGGGCCGACAGGTCGCCGTCGAAGTAGGCGCGCACCGCCGCGACCGCCTCGGCCGGAACCTCGCCGGGAGTGGCCCACTCGGGCGGCACGGTGGTGTCGAACACGGCGGCGGTGACCGCCGTGCCGTCGCCGGTCATCGTGAACGGGCCGGCCGGGGTGTCGATCGTGATCATGCTGCTCTCCAGAGTCGGATCTGCGCGTACGAGCGCCATGGCCGCCAGCGTTCGGCGTGCCGGGCCAGGTCCGCGGGGTCTTCGGGCAGGCCGAGCGCCTTCGCGCCACGGCGGGTGCCCAGGTCGGTGGTGAGTAGGACGTCGGGGTCGCCCAGCGCCCGCAGGGCGATGTAGTCGGCGGTCCACGGGCCCACCCCGGGCAGCGCCAGCAGCGCCTCCCGGGTCGCGGCCCGATCGCTGCCCGCGTCGAGCCGCAGCCCGTCGCGCACCGCCCCGGCCACCGCGCGCAGCGTGCGCCGCCGCGACGCCGGCATCGAGAACGCCTCGTCGGGCAGCTCCAGCAGCTGCTCCGGGGTGGGGAAGACGCGGGTGGGCAGGCCCGGCCGGTCCGCCGCGGCGTCGGCGGGCGGGCAGAGCCGGGCCAGCACGGTACGCGCGCCCGCCACGCTGATCTGCTGGCCGACCACCGCCCGCACCGCCATCTCGAACCCGTCCACGCTGCGCGGCAGCCGTACGCCCGGCTCGGCGGCGACGACCGAGGCCAGCGCGGGATCGGCGGCCAGCACCGCGTCCACGGCCGCCGGGTCGGCGTCCAGGTCCAGCAGCCGCCGGCACCGGGCCACGGCGGGCGTCAGATCCCGCATGTCCGACAGCCGCAGCTCTGCCTCGATGAACCCGGAACCTGTCTCGTCGCCCCGTGCTCCGGCCGCGGGCCACAGGGTGACCGTCGCGAAGCCGTGCGGCAGGCTCATCGACCGGGTGTACCGGCCGTCGGCATAGCTGTCGACGCCGTCGATCGTCCGTGCGCCGAGGAAGCCGAACAGCGCCCCGGTGTGCAGCGGCGCGCGGTAGCTCAGCCGCAGCGACACCACCCCGTCCACCGGAACGTCCTCGCGCCGCAGCGTGGACGGCGCGCAGCCGTACACCTCGCGGAATGTGTCGTTGAACTGCCTGATGCTGCCGAACCCGGCCGCGAACGCGATCTCCGACAGCCCGAGCCCGGTCTTCGTGATCAGCGTCTTGGCGGTCTGCGCCCGCTGGGTCCGCGCCAGCGCCAGCGGCCCCGCCCCCAGCTCCTCGGTCAGCAGCCGGTTCAGATGCCGCTCGGTGTACCCGAGCCGCGAAGCCAGCTCCGGCACCCCGCCCCGGTCCACGACCCCGTCCCCGATCAGCCGCACCGCCCGCGCCGTCACATCGGCCCGGTTGTCCCACTGGGGCGACCCCGGCACCGCGTCCGGCGCACACCGCCGACAGGCCCGAAACCCGTTCCGCGCCGCAGCCGCCGCGCTGGGGAAGTACTTCACGTTCTCCGACTTGGGCGTCCGCGCCGGACAAGACGGCCGGCAGTAGATCCCCGTCGACGTCACCCCGAACCAGAACCGCCCGTCAAACCGCCCGTCCCGACTGCTCACCGCCCGGTAATAACTCTCCACGCCCCCAACCCTGCCCGCCCCCACCCCAACCTGCTAGCGGAAATCGGACCTCTCCCTCTCCCGCGACGATCTTGCGTGAACTGTGGGTACGACACGCTCATACCACCCAAAAGGGCAACAGTTCGCGCAAGATCGTCGTGATCTCGGCGATGGGGGTCACGGGGGAGAGGGCGGGGAGCGGGGGAGGCGGGGGTGGGTCAGTAAGCTTTGATGTCGTGAGCCTCAGCATCGGCATCGTCGGCCTGCCCAACGTCGGCAAGAGCACCCTGTTCAACGCGCTGACCCGCAACAACGTGCTCGCGGCGAACTACCCGTTCGCCACGATCGAGCCCAACGTCGGCGTTGTCGGGCTGCCCGACCAGCGGCTGGACAAGCTCGCCGAGATCTTCTCCTCGCAGCGCATCCTGCCCGCGCCGGTGAGCTTCACCGACATCGCGGGCCTGGTCAAGGGCGCTTCGAAGGGTCAGGGCAAGGGCAACGCCTTCCTCGCCAACATCCGCGACTGCGACGCCATCTGCCAGGTCGTCCGCGCCTTCAGCGACCCGAACGTGGTCCACGTCGACGGCAAGGTCTCGCCGAAGGACGACATCGAGACCATCAACACCGAGCTGATGCTCGCCGACCTGCAGACCATCGAGAAGGCGCTGCCGCGGCTGGAGAAAGAGGTCCGGGTCCGCAAGGACCGGGCCGGCATCGTCGCCGCCGCGAAGGCCGCCCACGCCGTCCTCGACAGCGGCACCACGCTGTTCGCCGGCGCGGCCAAGGCCGGCATCGACCTCGCCGAGCTGCGCGAGCTGCACCTGATGACGGCCAAGCCGTTCCTGTACGTCTTCAACGTCGACGAGGCCGAGCTGCACAACGCCGAGTTCCTCGACGAGCTGCGCGCCCTGGTCGCCCCGGCCGAGGCCGTCTTCATGGACGCGAAGATCGAGTCCGAGCTGATCGACCTGTCCCCGGAGGACGCGGCCGAGATGCTGGAGTCCATCGGCCAGTCCGAGCCGGGCCTCAACCAGCTCATCCGGGTCGGCTTCGGCACGCTCGGGCTGCAGACGTACCTCACCGCGGGCCCGAAGGAGGCGCGCGCCTGGACCATCCCGGTCGGCGCGACCGCCCCCGAGGCCGCCGGGGTCATCCACACCGACTTCCAGCGCGGCTTCATCAAGGCCGAGATCGTGGCGTACGACGACCTGGTCGCGAACGGCTCCATGGCGGCGGCGAAGGCGGCCGGCAAGGTCCGCATGGAGGGCAAGGAGTACGTCATGTCCGACGGCGACGTGGTGGAGTTCCGCTTCAACGTCTGACCGCCGCCCGAGGCGGTGTCCCGTCACGGGGCACCGCTTCCGAGGGTGGCTGATCGAGATTCTGGGGTTGATCTGCTTGTTCGGTCGGAGGCGCAAGTGCGCTAACGATCTCTTCAGGAGACGGACTCAAGGCTTCGCGCTCCTTCCTGTATCTCGCAAGCCATTCTTCCCTGGTGTGGTGCCTGTGAATCCTCAATGCCGCTTCCAGGCTCCTTATGTCATAGGACAAGCGATTTATGTCTGTGACCGTGAACTGGCGTTCCTCTGAGCCCTTCCTGAGGCGGCTGCGGATGAAGTGATACACGCGTTCGTCCTCGTGGACCGTGGGCGAAGGTATGCAATCTTCCTGCATCCACATGAAGTCCCCCAGCTGATCGAGTACGCCGAGTTCCTCTGGCTGGCCGCCCACGAGCTGCACACCGTGCCCTGGCTCCCGGCCGACGCCGCCATCGTCGCGGCTCTTCCGAAGTTCATGGGCGACGGCGCCTGACGGGAAGATCTGTTTTTGTGGACGCTGGACGCCCCCAGAGCGACGTCCAGCGTCCACAAAAACAGATCTTGGCCTGCGGCTCGCAGCCGAGATAGTGGCAAGGCGGTTGAAGCAGGCACAGCGGCGGGCGCCGACAGGCGCGCAGGCCGCGAGCGCCAAGCTGCGCGAGCGCCAAGCCGTGAGCTACGTGTTCATGGGCCGTTTCCTGACCGGCCGGGGCATCGCGCCCCTCATGCTGTCCGCCGGCCAGCTGGGGGCTGCCACGGTGCTACTGGCGCTCGCGTTGCCGGTGTTCGGGCGGCAGGAGATCACGTGGCGGGCCGATGCCGTGGTGAGTGTGGCCGTCCTGGGCGCGCTGGGCACCGGCGTGGCTTACGTCCTCAACTACCCGCTCATCACCGACGTGGGCTCGACCGCGGCGTCGGTGGTCACCTACCTGCTACCCGTGGTGGCGATCGTCCTCGGTGCCGCCCTCCTCGGCGAGGCGCTGACCGTGGCCATGGTGGGCGGCACGGTTCTCGTCCTGGTGGGAGTGCTGCTGACCCAGCGCGGAAAGAGGGAGCCGGTCGGCTGACGACCGGCTCCCTCTGCCCTGCGGTGAGGCGAGGTCAGCCCTGCTGTTCCTGTACGGAGAAGTACAGGTAGATCGGGTTCGACACGAGCCCGTCGGCGCTGAGGCTGCGTACCTGCATCGTGTACCAGGCGTACGGCTCCCCGGCGTACTGCGGCGTCCAGGTGGTGGTCGCCTTGCCGTCGGCGCCGGCGGGCACGGTCACCGCGTCGAAGCCGTCGATCTGGTACGTGTACGACACCACGTTGTCGGCCTGTGGGCTGAACCCGAAGCTGATCGGCTGGCCGAACACTCCGGCGACCTGCCCCCACTCGGGACCGTCGACGATCGGCGCGACGGTCTCGACCCGGAAGCCGTAGTAGGACATCTCCGATTCGGTGCCGTCGGCGGTGCGGGAGTACACGACGACGTACTGCCAGTCGAACGCGTTCGCCGTCCAGGACACGGTGGCGCTGCCGTCGGGGCCTGCGGCCACGGTCTGCGGTTCCATGTCGTTGATCGACCAGACGTACTCCGTCACGCCGGCCATGTGCGGCCGGAACGCGAACGTGCCGGTGCTGCCGAACTTCTTACCCGTCTCGTTCTCCGGCCAGTCGGGCGACGAGACGAACGGCGTCGTGGTGGACACGAGGTACGTCCAGGCGTCGCTGGATCGCAGCCCGGCCGCGGTGACGCTGCGGACCCGGATCTCGGTGTAGCTGTCCTGCGGGGTGACGGTGATCTGCGCCGTGCCGTCGGCGGCCGCGGCGACGGTCTGCTCAGGCCCGTAACCGATGGTGTACGCGTACGAGACGACGCCCGCCATGCTGGGCCGGAACACGATGCGGTGGGGCTCGCCGTACCAGGCCTCGGGGTCGAGGTCCTCGATGGTCGGGGACGTGGAGTTGACGTAGAGGTAGTAGTAGGTGGTGTCGGACCAGTTGCCCGCCTTGTCGAGGCCGCTGACCTGGAGCTGGACCGGGCCGTCGTCCGTCGGCGTGATGGTGACGGTGGCCTTGCCGTCCGCGTCCGCGGCGACGTAGGAGCGAGCGCCCCAGAGGCCGTAGCTGAAGCCGTCCAGGTCGCTGACGCCGGGCAGGCTGAAGGTGAACTCGCCGGGGATGCCGCCGCCGCCGCTCCAGACGTTCTGCGGGTAGTCGGTGGAGGTCACGGTCGGCGCGCCGACCGGCCGGACCGTGTCGGTGGTGAACCGGCACTCCTCGGACCAGCCCGTCTCCGAGTCCCTGTCGTGCGACTTGACCTGGAACGCGTACGTGCCGTCGGTCAGCGAACCGTACGGCAGGTGCAGGCTGATCCGGGACTCGGGCGAGGTCGAGATGCCGACGTTCTCCCATTCGCGGCGGGCCGACGGGTCGTCGACGGGCCACAGTGCGAACGTCGCGTAGACGAAGTCGCCGTTGCCGCCTTCCGGGGCGTCGGAGTCACCGGTCTGGGCGCTGAGCACCGGTCCGCGGCTGCCGGTCAGGATCGGTGCGGGGCCGTTGCACGAGGACTGGTCGACCTTGAGCGCGGTCGGCGTGAACGGGGTGGTGTTGGCGTCGATCGAGATGCCGAAGTCGCGGCGGAAGGTCCGGCCGAGGTGCGTGTTGCCTTCGTTGTCCTCGGGGATGCGCATCTCGATGGTCAGCGTGCCGTCCCCGTGGGCCACCGCGTCGCGTACCGCGTCGAGGGCGTCGACCTCCAGGTAGCCCGACGGGCAGCCGTAGTAGCTGACCGTGAACTCGCCCAACTTCGCCAGCGCGGCGGGCGGGTTGTTCCAGGTGGTCTGGGCGGTCACCGCCGCGGTGCGCCACACTTCGACGCGCCGCTGCTTGGTGCAGTCCTCGACCTGGACCTCACGGGCGACGGCGTACGCGTTCTTGATCAGCTTGCCGCGGTAGGCCGACAGGTCGAAGGTGAAGAAGGAACGCGACACGTGCTTCTTGTGGTTCTCGTCCCGCCGGGCGCCGACCGGCGCGTTGCCGGGTACGTCGACAAAGGCGGTGTTCGGCTGGTACGAGTCCGTGTAGGCCAGCGAGTCGGCCCGGACGAACTTGATCAGCGATGCGCCGGCGGGTGGCGCGCCGACCAGTAGTGTCGCCGCGGCGGTCGTCACCGACAGCGCCGTGGCCATGGCGGATCGCCATCCCCCGTGTCTCAATCGCACAGATGCCTCCCCAGGCTTGGTGGGTCACGGCGGGATGCCGGACGGCGCACAGTTTAGGAGGAGCGGTCCTGCCGTGCGATCCCGTTTGCGGCGCCTGCGCGGCTGCGGCCCGTCAGCGCTCGTCGCGCAGGACGTAGCGCAGGAAGCCGCTGTGCGGGGTGTACCGGTCGTAGAGGGCCCGCGCCCGGTAGTTGTTCTCCCTGGTCTGCCAGTAGAGCGTCGCCCAGCCGCGGGCCCTGCTCTCCGCCCGCAGCCAGTCGATCAGCGCAGCGCCGCAGCCGCGGGCGCGGGCGGCCGGGTCGACATACAGGTCCTGCAGGTAGCAGGACGGGGTGAGGGCGGAGGTGTTCTCGTGCACCAGGTAGTTCGCGATGCCGATGACGTGCCCGCCGGACTCGGCGACCACCGCGTGCACCGGTACGCCGTCATCGTGGATACGCGCCCACAGGTGCCGGGTGATGGCCTCGTCGGGCTCGCGCTCGTAGAAACGCGTGTACGCGTCCCACAGCTCGCGCCAGCGGCGCTCGTCGGCGGGCGTGACGGGCCGGACGACAAGGTTCACCGCAGGTCCTCCACGGGAGTGACAGCACGATCTGACGTGATCTCGGCAAGCAGTCGCTCGGCGTCGGCCCGGCGGCGCTGGTGCAGGGCGTCACCGGGCCCGGCGAGCTTCGAGAACCGGTCGACAGACTCCCGGGCCAGGTCCAGGGCCTGCCCGTCGCCTTGCCGGTGCCCGGCGTAGGCCGCGATGTAGCAGGTCAGCGCGATGCCTTCGCCGTCGACGATGATCTTCTCCTGGTCCAGCCGGCGGAACGTCTCCAGCGCGGTGCGCGCGGCCGCGCGGCCGTCGAGACCGCTGTCGGTCTGGGCCAGGGCGAGCGCCGCGTGTGTCCAGCCACGGCCCGCCTGCACGAACGGCTGAGGCGCCGGAGGGGTACTCAGTTCGAGGTGCACCGCCCGCGTGGCCATCGCGAGCGCAGCCGGTGTGTCGCCGACCCGGCGCAGCACCATGCTGGCGTTGGCCGCGAACAGGACACGGCCGTGGGGGTCGCTGCCGTCAGCGTCCGCGATCACGACCGACTGTTGGAGGTGTCTGCACGCCGCGTCGTCGTCGCCGAGCCGGGCCAGCGTGCGGCCCAGCGCGAAGAGGGCATGGGCGCGCGGCATGCCGGTCGGGTAGAGCGTCGCGCTGAGTTCTACGGCCTCGGCCGCTGCCGCCCGTGCCGCGTCGGTGCGACCGACGGTCAGCGCTTCGTTGCAATGCTGGATGAGCAGGCTGATGAGGGCTGTCACCCGGCCCTGGCTGCGCCGGCCCCGACGCAGCCGGTCGGCTTCGTGCGTGAGCAGTGCCAGCCCGGCGTCGACCTGTCCGCTGTCGATCAGCTCCTCGGCGCGGTCGCCGATGGACGCCACACGCCGCCGGTTTCGCCGGCGCAGGAACGCCGTGACCGGCAAGAGCAGGGCGAAGGGCAGGCAGAGCAGGCCTGGTCCCATGAAGAACAGCTCGAAGAGGTCCGCGCCGGAGGGCATGGCCCGTGAGCCTAGCCGTCACGCCGGGGTGGCGTGAGCCGCGTCACGGGGTGCTGATCTACTGGTTCAGCGATTGGTAGGCGGCCTCGACGCGGGCGGCCATGCCGATCTCCGCTGAGGTGAGCGTGCCGTTGTCGCCGGCGCAGAGCTGGATCTGGGTGCGGCCGTCCAGGCGGCGGATGTGGGGGCGCACCCCGAAGGTGTCCGCCGCGACCGAGATGTGCTCGGTCAGCACGGCATGTTCGGTGTCGTCGAGGGGAAGGGTGCGTTTGAGGCAGTCGCCCTCGTGCACCCAGCCGGAGAGTTGGGAAAGTGCGTCGCTGAGGTAGTCGCGTCGTCGGCCCCGTTTCCAGACCGCGCCCATCAGCACCTCCGATACCTCCCACGCGGCGATATCGGCTTGTGGCCGAATCTTGTCCGCACCGACACTTCGGTGAGACCTATCCTGCCTTCTATCGTGGCGCGTGTCCACGCGAACAAAACCGACTTCCTGCACTTCACGGGACGCTGTGTGCAGCGCGGACTCGCTTGGTGACACCGCGTTCACCATGAACGCGGTTTGTCTGGCACGCTGTCCGCCGTGCCTAACTTCTCCTCCGAGATCCGAATCATCGTCGGTGCAGCCATCATCGCCGACGGGCGCGTGCTGGCCTGTGAGCGTTCCGAACCGGCCGAGGTGGCCGGACGGTGGGAGTTTCCTGGCGGAAAGGTGGAGCCGGGTGAAACGGAGCATGACGCGCTCGTCCGCGAGTGCGAGGAGGAGCTGGGCGTGGTCGTCGAGGTCGGCGAGCGCGTCGGCCAGGACGTCATGCTCGGCCACGGCCGCGCGGTCCTCAAGGTCTACACCGCCCGCCTGGTCGAGGGCATCCCCCAGCTGATCGAGCACGCCGAGTTCCGCTGGCTCGCCGCCCACGAACTCCACACCGTGCCGTGGCTCCCGGCCGACGCGCCCATCGTCGCCGCCCTCCCGAAATTCATGAACGACCCCGCCTGACCCCACCCCAAGACCACGACGATCTTGCGTGAACTGTGGGTATGACACACGCAAAACGGTCATATCCATAACCGTTCGCGCAAGATCGTCGCGATCTTGAGGAGGCGGGGAGGCGGGGAGGCGGGAGGGGTCAAGGGGTGAGGAGGAGGGGGCGGAGGGTGGTGAGGATGCGGGTGGGGTGGTGGTAGAGGTCGGCGTCGGTGAAGTGGCGCATGCGCCAGCCTTGGGTGGCGAGCCAGTTGCTTCGGCGGCGGTCCTGGCGGAGGCGGTCGCGGGTCAGGTGGGAGGAGCCGTCGTACTCGATGCCGACCTGTAGGTCTTCGTAGCCGAGGTCGAGGCGGAAGCGGCCGACCTGGAGCTGCGGTTCGGGGTGGGGGAGTCCGCCGTCGATGACGACGAGGCGTAGCTGGCTTTCCTGGCGGCACTCGGCGCGTCCGTCGGCCAGGGGGACCAGCTCGCGGGCCTGGCAGACGCCGGGCAGGCCGCCGTGGGTGATCAGCTCGGCCGCGAGCAGCTCGAGGGTGACCGTGCCGGTGCGCAGCGCGGCGTCGAGGATCGGCAGGGCGTCGAGGCGGCGTACGACGCGGGCCAGGGTCACCGCGACTCGCTCGGGCGGCAGCACCGGAACGCCGTGCAGCCGGACCGGCGCGGGCAGCGGCAGGGCGGACTCGCCGGACCGCACTCCCACCAGGCGCGGGTGGGCACTGCCCTGCGGCACCGTCACGTGGATCAGCGGCGAAGGCGAGACTCCGAATCCGTACCACGCCGCGGCCGTCGGACCGGACAGCCGAGCGTCCTCGGGGAGCAGCGCGAACAGCGCCTGCACCCGACTGATCTCATCCGTGTCGAGGGCATAGGCGCCACGCCAGGGCCGACGCAGGTCACCGCGGCCACAAGCGGTCCGCACCCCCTGCACCGACACTCCCGCCGCGCGCAACTGCCGAAGCGTTCCAGGAACAGTCATGCCCCGCAGGCTGCCGCCACCCCGCCCTCAACCCCACCGCCCCAACCCCGCACCTGTGGACAACCCCACCCTTGTGGACAACCCCCACCCCACCCCGCCCCTGTGCTACGACCCAAAGCAAGATCGCGACGATCTTGCGCGAACTGTTATGGATATGACCGTTTAGTGCGTGTCATACCCACAGTCCACGCAAGATCGTCGCGATCTTGGCGGTGCGGTGCGGTGCGGGGCGGGGCCGGGCCGGGCCGGGCGGGGTTTAGCGCTCGGGGTGGTAGTAGTTCAGGGTGTTGGGGTTGATCGGGAACGTGATGTCGTCGCCGAAGGGGGACGCGGCGGCGGCCCGGTCGGAGAGCATTTCGTTCAGGTTTACGTGGCCGGCGGCGTTGACCTCGGCGGGCTGAGGGGGCCGGGTTTCGCGGCCGAAGTCGACCGGGGCCTGGCCGTCGGCGACCGTTACCGGGCCGGCGTGCACGGTGGGGCCGGCGGGCACGGTGGCGGCCAGCTGGTCACGGCGGAGAATCTTGCGTCCGAATACCACCAGCGGATCATAGCGGCGATCCACGACCCGTTCCTTCATGGGGATGATGGCGTTGTCGGTGATCTTGATGTGTTCGGGGCAGACCTCGGTGCAGCACTTGGTGATGTTGCAGTAGCCCAGGCCCTGGGACTGCTGCGCGATCTCCTTGCGGTCGTGGCGGGCGTCGAGCGGGTGCATGTCCAGCTCGGCGGCGCGGATGAACAGGCGCGGGCCGGAGAAGGCCGGCTTGTTCTCGTCGTGGTCGCGTACGACGTGGCAGGTGTTCTGGCAGAGGAAGCACTCGATGCACTTGCGGAACTCCTGCGAGCGCTCCACGTCGATCTGCTGCATCCGGTACTCGCCGGGGGCCAGGTCGGCCGGCGGCGCGAACGCGGGCATCTCCTGCGCCTTCGTGTAGTTGAAGGACACGTCGGTGACCAGGTCGCGGATCACCGGGAAGGTGCGCAGCGGCGTGATCGTGATGGTCTCGTCCTCCTCGAAGGTGGACATCCGGGTCATGCAGCCGAGGCGGGGCATGCCGTTGATCTCCATCGAGCAGGAGCCGCACTTGCCGGCCTTGCAGTTCCAGCGGCAGGCCAGGTCGGGTTCCTGGGTGGCCTGCAGCCGGTGGATGACGTCGAGCACGACCTCACCCTCGTTGACCTCGACCTTGTAGTCGTTGAGCTCGCCACCGGCCGCGTCGCCGCGCCAGACCTTGAATTGCCGGAGAGTCACGACAGCTCCTTGTCGGTCATGTACTTGGCCAGCTCGGACTTGTCGAACAGGGCGAGCAGGTCGGGGGTCATCGTGGGGATCGGCTGGTGGGTGAGGTCCACGTCGCCATCGGGGGTCAGCGCGCAGACCAGGTTGACCTGCCGCCACTTCGAGTCCATCTTCGGGAAGTCCTCGCGGGTGTGGCCGCCGCGCGACTCCTCGCGCTCCAGCGCCGCCTTGGCGGTGCACTCCGACACGACCAGCATGTTGCGCAGGTCGAGGGCGAGGTGCCAGCCCGGGTTGTAGCGGCGGCCGCCGGCCGCGCCGACCTTGCGGATGCGTTCGCGCAGCTCGGACAGCCGGGACAGGGACTCCTGCAGCTCGCCCTTGCGGCGGATGATGCCGACGAGGTCGCCCATCACGTCCTGAAGATCGCTCTGCAGGGTGTACGGGTTCTCGCCGCCGTCGCGCGCCAGAGGCGTGAGCGCCTCCTCGACCGCGGCGGCGACCTGCTTGTCGTCGACCTTGGGCCGCTTGGCGCCGAGGGTGTCGGTGTAGCTCGCCGCGTACTCGCCCGCGCGCTTGCCGAAGACCAGCAGGTCGGACAGGGAGTTGCCGCCGAGGCGGTTGGAGCCGTGCATGCCGCCGGACACCTCGCCGGCCGCGTACAGGCCGGGCACGCCCGCGGACGCGGTGTCCGGGTCGACCTCGACGCCGCCCATCACGTAGTGGCAGGTCGGGCCGACCTCCATGGGCTGCGTGGTGATGTCCACGTCGGCCAGTTCCTTGAACTGGTGGTACATGGACGGCAGCTTCTTGAGGATCTCGGCGGCGGGGCGGCGCGAGGCGATGTCGAGGTAGACGCCGCCGGCCTTGGTGCCGCGACCGGCCTTGACCTCGGAGTTGATGGCGCGGGCCACCTCGTCGCGGGGCAGCAGCTCGGGCGGACGCCGGTTGTTGTCCGGGTCGGTGTACCAGCGGTCGCCCTCTTCGGGGGTCTCCGCGTACTGCTTGCGGAACACGTCCGGGACGTACTCGAACATGAAGCGCTTGCCCTCGGTGTTCTTGAGGACGCCGCCGTCGCCGCGGACCGACTCGGTGACCAGGATGCCCCGCACCGACGGCGGCCACACCATGCCGGTCGGGTGGAACTGCAGGAACTCCATGTTGATCAGCTTCGCCCCGGCGCGCAGCGCCAGCGCGTGGCCGTCCCCGGTGTACTCCCACGAGTTCGAGGTGACCTTGTAGGAGCGGCCGACGCCGCCCGTGGCCAGCACCACGGCGGGGGCCTCGAACAGCACGAACTCGCCGGACTCGCGGTGGTAGCCGAACGCGCCCGCGATCCGCTTCTCGCCGCCGGTCTCGTCGAGCAGCAGCTCGGTGATGGTGCACTCGGCGAACACACGCAGGCGGGCGTCGTACGCGCCGTGCTGGGCCTTGTCCTCCTGCTGCAGCGACACGATCTTCTGCTGCAGGGTGCGGATCAGCTCCAGGCCGGTGCGGTCGCCGACGTGGGCCAGCCGCGGGTACTCGTGGCCGCCGAAGTTGCGCTGCGAGATCTTGCCGTCCTTGGTCCGGTCGAAGAGCGCGCCGTACGTCTCCAGCTCCCAGATCCGCTCCGGCGCCTCCTTGGCGTGCAGCTCGGCCATCCGGTAGTTGTTCAGGAACTTGCCGCCCCGCATGGTGTCGCGGAAGTGGACCATCCAGTTGTCGTTCGGGTTGACGTTGCCCATCGCGGCGGCGGCCCCGCCCTCGGCCATGACCGTGTGGGCCTTGCCGAACAGCGACTTCGAGATGATGGCGACCTTCTTGCCGGCCAGCCGGGCCTCGATCGCGGCGCGCAGACCCGCGCCGCCGGCGCCGATCACGACGACGTCGTACCAGTGCTTCTCAATGTTGATCATTTGTGACACCAATCCCGGCTCAGCCGATGAACCGCAGGTCGGGCCACCAGTTGGCGGCGAGACCCATGATGTAGAAGTCGGTGAGTGCCAGCGTCGCCAGCGTGATCCAGGCCAGGCCCATGTGCCGCGCGTTCAGCTTGGACACCCAGGTCCACAGCTTGTAGCGCACGGGGTGCTTGGAGAAGTGCTTGAGCCGGCCGCCGATGATGTGCCGGCAGGAGTGGCAGGAGGCGGTGTACGCCCACAGCATGATCACGTTGATCCACAGGATCACGTTGCCCAGGCCGAACCCGAAACCGCCGCCCGGCGAGTGCATCGCCAGGACCGCGTCCCAGGTGTTGATGAGCGAGATGAGGCCGGCCGCGTAGAAGGCGTAGCGGTGCGCGTTCTGGAAGATCAGCGGGAAGCGGGTCTCGCCGGAGTACGTCGCGTGGCCGTCGGGGACGGCGCAGGCCGGCGGGGACAGCCAGAACGACCGGTAGTACGCCTTGCGGTAGTAGTAGCAGGTCAGCCGGAAGAGCAGCAGGAACGGCAGGGACAACGCCGCGAACGGGATCAGCGGGTTGTCCGGGATGAACCGTCCGAACTCGGCGGCGGCCGGGTAGCAGCCCTTGGAGACGCAGGGGGAGTAGAACGGGGTCAGATAGTGGTACGCGTCGACCCAGTACAACTTCTGCATGAACACCCGGAACGTCGCGTAGGCGACCCAGGCGGTGAGACCAATGACCGTCAGCACCGGTGCGAGCCACCAGCGGTCGGTGCGCAACGTCTTGGCCTCGATCGCGGCGCGCGGTTTCGCGCCGGCCGGCCTCGTTGCCGTCGTCGTCATCTTCGTCGCTCCCTGAGATACGCAGTCGTGGGAACACGTGCGTGGATCAATCACGGACACGTTACGCCGAAAGATGTCGATCATGTGACTCGGGACACTGTGATGTGTCGCATCGTTCCCTTGTCGAGGGTCGCCACCAGCGGTAATGCGGCAATCCGAAGCCGATCCGCGCCCTTTCGCACGACCGGGCGACATCACCTGTGCGCGAGCAGCCAAGCTCGCTCGACCTGCCGGGAAGCCCATGCAAGGGCACTGTTGATCGCTCGACTTGCCAGGCAGGTGGGCGAATGCCGGTGCAAGATGCGCACAGGTGCCGGGCAAGTCGAGCGATCAAGGGCGGGCGCGGCGTCAGCCGCTGGCGTTGCCGGTGATGTTCCAGGAGGCCAGGTGCAGGGCCGGGGCGGTCCATGCGCCGAGGAACTGCCGCGACGGCTGCGGGACAGCCTCCGCGCTCACGCCGAGCACCGCGCCCGGCCCGAGGGCCTGCGGGTAGAGCTGGGTGAAGCGCATGTTGCGCACCGGCCGGGTCACCTCGCCGCCCTCGATCAGCCAGACGCCGTTGCGGGTCAGGCCGGTCAGCGCCAGCGTGCGCGGGTCGAGCACGCGGGTGTACCAGAGGTCGGTGATGAGCAGGCCGCGCTCGATCCGCGAGATCATCTCCTCGGGGCTGCTGCTCCCCGGCGCGAAGCCGAGGTTGTTCGGCATCGGACCCCAGGCGGCACTGCCCCCGTGGCCGGTGGAGGCGGCCCCGGCCGCTGCCGCGGTGCGCCGGTCGTGTGCGAGCGCCGTGGTCACACCCTTCTCGACCAGGGCGAGCCGGGTGCGCGGGGTGCCCTCGCCGTCGAACGGCTCGCGCGGGTCGTCGTAGAGGCTGATCGCCTCGTCGAACTGCGCCTCGCCCAGCCTGGCGAACGAGCGCCGCTCCTGGACCGCCTTGGCGTTGAAGCCGAACAGGGAGAAGTTGGTGAGCAGGTCAGCCACGGCCTCCGGTTCGAGGACCACCTCGTACCGGCCCGGCGGCAGCTCCACCGGGTCGGCCTGGGACCGGGCCTTGGCCGCGGCGCGGGCGCCCTGGGCCGCGCCGTCGAGGTCGGACAGCCGCACGCTGGAGCGGCGGGCCACCCCGTCGGCGCCGGCATCACGCGCGATGCCGTCCAGCTCCGCGGTCGTGGCCTGGGCGGACAGCGCCTGGCCGGCCGAGTTGCGGTAGACGCCGGACCAGTGGCCGGTCTGGCAGTAGCCGGCCGTCTCCAGGCCGCCCGCCGCCTCGACGAAGGCCTGCACCCGGGCCGCGCGGTCGTCGGGCGAGGCGTCCCGGGTCGCCTCGTCCACCGTGCCGGGCAGGGCGAGCGGGGCCGCCGGGGCCAGGCCCGGCCAGCCCGGATCGCGGGGGGCCGAGCGCACCGCGGCGGCGGTGCGGGCGACCAGCGAGGTGAGCCCTTCCGGGCTGGTCAGCGTGGTGGTCGTGCTGACCGTACGGCCGTCGAGGTGAGCGCGCAGCCGCACGGAGACGGTGTCCTCGGCGACGTTCTGATGGATGCGCGAGTTCGCGAACCGGGTCAGCGCCCGGTGCACCGCGTCCGCGGTCACGTCGATCTCGGCCCCGGGCAGCGCCCGCACCGCCAGCTCCAGCACCTGCTCGGCAGTCACAGAGACGTTCATGCCCGCTCCTCGCCGCGCTCGTCACCGGCAGGTGACCGGCTAATGATTCGCCCGCTGTGCTCGCTCATGCCCGCACCCCCACGCGCACGTTCTGGAAGCGGGCCGGGGCGCACGGGTGGCCGGTGTGCCCTACCTGGGTCGGCTGGCCCTTGCCGCAGTTGGGCGTGCCCCAGTTCTCGGTCTCACTGGACAGCATGTCCATCGACTGCCAGAACTTCGGCCCGATCCCGGTGTAGGTGGGATTGCGCAGCATCCGGCCCTTCTTCCCGTTCTTCACCTCGTACGCGATCTCGCAGCCGAACTGGAAGTTGAGCCGCTTGTCGTCGATGGACCAGGAGCGGTTGTGGTCCATGAACACGCCGTCGTCGGTCTCGGCGATGATCTGCTCCAGGGTGTGCGGGCCGGGTTCGAGGCCGACGTTGGTCATCCGCACCATGGGCAGCCGGGACCAGCCGTCGGCCCGTACGCTGCCGCCGTAGTCGAGCCCGGCCAGCGCCGCCGAGTCGCGCCCGGCGAGCACGCCGACCCAGATCCCGTCCTTGACGGCGTACCGCTTGGCCGCGGGCGTGCCCTCGTCGTCGAAGCCGAAGCTGCCCAGCGCGCCGGGCAGGGTCGGGTCGATGGTGACGTTCATCAGCTCCGAGCCGTAGCGCAGCGAGCCGAGCTGGGACAGGTCCAGCCAGGAGGTGCCGGCGAAGGCGGCCTCCCAGCCGAGGATCCGGTCCAGCTCGATGGCGTGCCCGACGGACTCGTGGATCTGCAGGAACAGCTGCTCGCTGCCGAGGATCAGCGCGGTCTCGCCGCTCGGGCACAGCGGCGCGGTCAGCAGCGCCCGCGACTCCTCGGCCAGGCGCGGGGCGTGCGCGAGCAGGTCCAGGCCCTGCACGAGCTCCCAGCCGCGGGTGCCGTACTGGCCGCGGGCGGCCGGGTAGGAGCGCACCTGCGTCTCGCCCTCGCCGATCGAGGTGGCCTGGATGCCCGCGCCGCACTCGCGTACGTGCTGGTCGATGCGGTGGCCCTCGCTGGAGACGAACCACTTGCGGGTGTCCCAGACCTGGTAGACGCCGGTGGCCTGGTCCGCGCCGTGCTCGACCATGGTCTTGGTGGCGTGGGTGAGCAGGTCGCCCTTGTCGGACAGCGGCACCGCGAGCGGGTCGATCAGGCACTCGCTGGCCCAGGTGGCGGTGCTGACCGTGGTCGGCACCAGGTCCACGCCCGGCCCGGCGACCCGGGCGCTGGCCTTGGCGATGGCCGTGGCGCGGGCACCGGCCAGCCGGGCCGCACTGTCGGACAGGTCCGGTACGGCGTAGAAGCCCCAGCTGGAGCCGACGAGCGCGCGTACGCCGATGCCGGCGGACTCGTCCGAGTTCAGTTCCTCGACCTCGCCGTTGCGGGCCTCCATCGACTCGTAGCGCTTGTGCATCACCCGCGCGTCGGCGTAGCGCGCACCCGCGTCCAGCGCCGCCGCCACCGCCGCCTCCGCGACGTCGAAAAAGCTCATGATCGCCACCCTAGTCCCGTGGTGACCGATCCGGCGCCCCTGCGTCGTGATCGTCGGACTTGCCAGGCAAACGGGGGAATCATGGGCACTCTTTCGCCCGTTTGCCAGGCAATTCGAGTGATCGATCCGGTGGTGTTAGCCAGTTGTTACGTAGCGCGTCTGTTGCCGACACGCCGGGGTCCGTTACCTTTTGCCGCACGAGTATGAAAGTTTTCTTCATCAGCAGGGACGGGAGCGGCAATGACGCACGACGCTGCAAGCCCCCCGTACCTGCAGGTCGACGACCTGCGGGTGCGCTTCAACACCGCCGACGGCGAGGTCCGGGCGGTGGACGGGGTGAGCTTCGGCCTCCAGAGAGGGCGGACGCTCGGCATCGTCGGCGAATCCGGCTCGGGCAAGAGCGTCACGAGTTTAGCGGTCATGGGCCTGCACGATCCGGCCCGTACCCGCATCACCGGCGGCATCTCGCTGGGCGGCCGGCAACTGGTCGGGCTGTCCGACGGCGAGATGCGCAAGCTGCGCGGCCGTGACGTCGCCATGATCTTCCAGGACCCGCTGTCGGCGCTGCACCCGTTCTACACGGTGGGCCGGCAGCTGGTGGAGGCGTACCGCACGCACCATCCCGAGGCGTCGAAGGCGCAGGCCCGCAAGCGCGCCGTGGACATGCTCGACCGGGTGGGCATCCCGCAGCCGGACCGGCGCTTCGCCCAGTACCCGCACGAGTTCTCCGGCGGCATGCGCCAGCGCGTGATGATCGCGATGTCGCTGATGAACGACCCGGCCCTGCTCATCGCCGACGAGCCGACCACGGCCCTCGACGTGACCGTGCAGGCGCAGATCCTCGACCTGCTCGCCGACCTGCAGCGCGAGTTCCACAGCGCGATCGTGCTGATCACCCATGACCTCGGCGTGGTCAGCCAGGTGGCCGACGAGGTGCTGGTCATGTACGGCGGCCGGGCCGTCGAACACGGCACGGTGGCGCAGGTGATGCGCGGGCCGCAGCACCCGTACACGTGGGGCCTGCTGGCCAGCATCCCGAGCCTGCACGGCGACCCCGAGGTCGACCTCAAGCCGATCAAGGGCAACCCGCCCAGTCTCATCAACGTGCCGAGCGGCTGCGCGTTCCACCCGCGCTGCGCGTACGCGATGAAGCCCGAGCCCTGTGCGGCCCAGGTGCCGCAGCTGCTCGCGGTGCAGGCCGACGGCCACCGGGTGGCCTGCCACCTGCCCGAGCAGCAGCGCATCGACATCTACACCGACGAGATCGCACACGTGGGGGTGGCCCAGTGAGTGAAGCCTTGCTCAAGGTGCGGGGGCTGACCAAGCATTTCGCCGTGCGCCAGGGTGCGACCGGGGCCAAGGCCTCGGTGCGCGCCGTGGACGGGCTGGACTTCGACGTGCACGCCGGCGAGACGCTGGGCCTGGTCGGGGAGTCGGGCTGCGGCAAGACGACCACCGGCCGGATGCTGGTGCGCCTGCTGGAGCCCACCGCGGGCAGCATCGAGTTCCAGGGCCGCGACATCACCACGCTGGGCCGCCGGGCGATGCGCCCGCTGCGGCAGGACCTGCAGATCATCTTCCAGGACCCGTACTCGTCGCTGAACCCGCGGCACACCGTCGGCAAGATTGTGGCGATGCCGCTGGAGGTCAACGGCATCAAGCCGGCGGGCGGCGTGAAAGCCCGGGTGCAGGAGCTGCTGGAGCTGGTCGGCCTCAACCCCGAGCACTACAACCGCTTCCCGCACGAGTTCTCCGGCGGCCAGCGCCAGCGCATCGGCATCGCGCGGGCGCTCGCGCTGCGCCCGAAGCTGATCGTCGCCGACGAGCCGGTCTCCGCGCTGGACGTGTCTATCCAGGCGCAGGTGGTGAACCTGCTGCGGGAGCTGCAGCGGGAGCTGGACCTGGCCTTCGTCTTCATCGCGCACGACCTGGCGATCGTGCGCCACTTCAGCCGGCGCGTCGCCGTGATGTACCTGGGCAAGGTCGTCGAGATCGGCGACCGGGCCGACATCTACGAGCGGCCGCGGCACCCGTACACCAAGGCGCTGCTGTCGGCGGTGCCGGACGTGACCGCGTTCGGCGAGCAGCGGCAGCGCATCCGGCTCACCGGCGACGTGCCGACCCCGCTGAACCCGCCGTCCGGCTGCCGCTTCCGCACCCGCTGCTGGAAGGCGCAGGACGTGTGCGCCGCCGAGGAGCCGCCGCTGATCGCCCGCGAGGGCAGCGCCCAGCAGGTGGCCTGCCACTTCCCAGAGGCAGTGGGCGTTACATCCGAGCACGTGAGCGAGGTGGCCGCATGAGCCTGTCGCAGATCGAGACGGACGCCGCGGGCGTCGACGCGACCGCGGTGCCGGTCGCACCGCAGCCCGGCATGGTCGGCCGCTCACCTGGCCGGCTGGCCTGGGCCCGGCTGCGGGCCAACCGCACCGCGATGGTCAGCGGCTGGATCATGGTGTTCTTCATCGTGCTCGGGCTGGCCGCGCCACTGATCGAGCTGGTGTACGGCATCAGCCCGTTCGAGCAGTTCCAGGACAAGATCGCCAACAACAGCCTGCCGCTGGGCTACTTCGGCGGCGTCTCCGGCGAGCACTGGTTCGGCCTGGAGCCGCAGCTCGGCCGCGACATCTTCATCCGCCTGGTGTACGGCCTGCGCACCTCGCTGTTCATCGCGACCTCGGCCGCGCTGCTGACCACGGCGCTGGGCATCGTGCTGGGCATCGTCTCCGGCTACCTGGGCGGCTGGATCGACGGGGTGATCAGCTGGGTCATCGACTTCGCGCTGGCGCTGCCGTTCCTCATCTTCGCGCTGGCGATCATGCCGACGGTGACCGCGCGCTTCTACGGGCCGCGCGACGAGATCCCGGTGCCGTTCCGGATCGGAGTGATGATCTTTCTGTTCGCGCTGTTCGGCTGGACCGGCACGGCTCGGCTGGTGCGCGGCCAGGTGATCTCGCTGCGCGAGCGGGAGTTCGTGGAGGCGGCCCGCGCGAGCGGCGCCGGCCTGTTCCACATCCTGTTCCGCCAGCTGCTGCCGAACCTGTGGGCGCCGATCCTGGTGTCGTTCTCGCTGGCGGTGCCGGGCTACATCACCGGCGAGGCGGCCCTGTCCTTCCTCGGCATCGGCGTGGTCGACCCCACCCCGGACTTCGGCGTGATGATCAACAAGAGCCTGAGCTACGCGCAGACCGATCCGGCGTACCTCATCTTCCCGGGCGTGGTGATCTTCCTGCTGGTGCTGGCGTTCAACCTGTTCGGCGACGGCCTGCGCGATGCGCTCGACCCCAAGTCGTCCCGGTAGGAGGCACGAGATGCTGCGATTCCTGATCAAGCGCCTGCTGCTCGGCGCGCTGACGATGTTCGCCGTGAGCCTGGTGGCCTTCGGCATGTTCTTCATGCTGCCGCGCGACGCGGTGGCCACCATGTGCGTGAAGAACTGCAACCCCGAGCGGCTGGAGCGGGTGCGCGTCGAGCTGGGTCTGAAGGACCCGCTGGTCGACCAGTACACCGGCTACATGAAGGGCATCTTCGTGGGCCGGGACCTGGGCAGCGCGCAGGGCGGCTTCTGTGACGCGCCGTGCCTGGGCTACTCGTACACCAGCAGCGAGGAGGTCTCCGACATCTTCGCCCGGGTGCTCCCGGTGACCCTGAGCATCGTCATCCCGGCGGCCGTGCTGTGGCTGGGTCTGGGCATCGGCCTGGGCATGGTCTCGGCGCTGCGGCGCGGCACCGTCTTCGACCGCCTGGCCATCGGCTTCTCGCTGACCGGCGCGTCCATGCAGCTCTACTTCGTGGGCGGCATGTTGATGATCATCTTCGTGTACACCCTGAAGATCCTGCCGGTGCCGCACTACACCTCGCTCTGGGACGACCCGCTGGACTGGGCGAGCGGGCTGGTGCTGGCCTGGGTGGCGCTGGCCTTCCTCTTCTCCGCGGTCTATGCCCGGCTGTCCCGGGCCCAGATGCTGGAGACGCTGGCCGAGGACTTCGTGCGCACCGCGCGGGCCAAGGGCCTGACCAAATCGCGGGCGTACGGGCGGCACGCGCTGCGCGCGGCGATCACCCCGATCGTGACCATCGCCGGGCTGGACATCGGCGGCGCGCTCGGCGGCACCGTGATCACCGAGACCACCTTCGGCATCCAGGGCCTGGGCCGCACCGCCGTCGAGGCGGTCCGCCTCGGCGACCTTCCGACGATCATGGCGACCGTGCTCATCTCGGCGGTCTTCATCGTCGTCGCCAACATCGTGGTCGACCTGCTCTACGCGGTCATCGACCCGCGGGTGCGGCTCGGTTAGCGCACCCGTCCGCCGTACGAAGAGGTATGGCGAAATCCATCAATCACTGCTACACATTTCGTAAGTTTCCTTCACACCACCGGCACGGGAGTGAATATGAGATCCAGAGCGGTACTGGCAGCGGGAGGCGTGCTCGCGCTGACCGTGGCCCTGGGCGCGTGCAGCGAGAACAAGAACACCGAGAACAACGTCGACACCGACCGCCAGTCGACCGGCGTGATCGCGACGGACCCGAAGGACTCGATGGGCCCCGCCCCCGAGGTCGCGGGCGCCAGCAAGGGTGGCACGTTCACCGTCATCCGGCAGACCAAGATCTCGCACATGGACCCGCAGCGCGTCTACTCGTTCGTGGGCCTCAACACCGCCCCGCTTTACGCCCGCTTCCTGACCACCTGGAAGGACGACGGCAAGGGCAACGTCGTGCTGGTCGGCGACCTCGCGGAGACTCCCGGCGTCAACGTGAACAAGGACTGCAAGGTCTGGGAATTCAAGATCAAGGACGGGGTGAAGTTCGAGGACGGCAGCGCGATCACCTCCAAGGAGATCGCCTACGGCATCGCCCGCTCGTTCGACCCGGACCTGGCCGGCGGCCCGACCTACATCCAGGAGTGGCTGGCCGACGACGCGGCCTTCGACACCAAGTGGGACTTCAAGGCCAACAAGACCTCGCTGCCCCCGGGCCTGACCACCCCGGACGCCAAGACGCTGCGGTTCGAGTTCGCCAAGGCGCACTGCGACCTGCCGTTCGCGGCCTCGCTGCCGGCCACCGCGCCGCTGCCGCCGGCCAAGGACACCGGCGTCGAGCTGGACAACAAGCCGTTCTCGTCCGGCCCGTACAAGCTGGTCCAGAACACGGTCGGCGTGGAGATGGTGTTCGAGCGCAACGAGCACTGGGACGCCAACACCGACGCGGTGCGCCACCAGTACCCGGACAAGTTCGTCTACAAGTTCGGCCCGAACGCCGAGGCACAGACCAACCGGCTCATCGCCGACGGCGCCGACGACCAGGCCACGCTCGGCTGGAACGGCGTGGACTCCTCGCTGGTGGCCAAGGTCGCCGGGGACTCCGCGCTGATGGGACGCACGCTGCGTGAGCCCACCCCGAGCGCGTGGCGGCTGTCCATCAACACCCAGCGGGTGCCGGACCTGACGGTCCGCCAGGCGCTCAACTACGCCATCGACCGTCCCGGCATGGTCAAGGCTGCCGGTGGCGACCTGAAGGTGGCCGCGCTGACCACCCTGATGCCGCCGTCGACCCTGGGCTTCAAGAAGTTCGACGCCTACCCGTCCGACATCGAGAAGGCGAAGACCACGCTGGCCGGCAAGACCCCCGAGCTGGTGCTGGTCATCGGCGACGACTCGGGCGCGCAGGAGCTGGGCACCCAGGTGAAGAACAACCTGGAGAAGGCCGGCTTCAAGATCACGATCAAGGTCATCCCGGCGGACAGCAAGCTGGACGAGACCAAGAAGAAGGACAACCCCTGGGACCTGTACCTGGACTCCTGGGCGGCCGACTGGCCGAGCGGCGCCGCGCTGCTGCCGGTCCTCTTCGACGGCCGTGGCATCAAGGCCGAGGGCAACAGCAACACGTCCTACATCAACAATGACGCGATCAACGCCGAGTTCGACCGCGTACTGGCCCTCGACCCGGCCGCCCAGGCGCCCGAGTGGGCCAAGCTCGACGAGCGGATCATGAAGGAGCTGGCTCCGGCCGTCCCGCTCTACGCGGACGTCATGTTCGTGATGCACGGCTCGAAGGTCGGTGGCGTCTACATCGACAGCATCTTCGGGTACCCCGCCTTCACCCGCGCCTTCGTCAAGCAGTAACGGCGCTCTGCTCCACCGGGCGGCACCCCTACCAGGGGTGCCGCCCTTTTCCGTCCCGGCGCGGCGGCCCAAGATCGCTGTTTCGGGTCAGGATCTGCGGTCTGACCACACTTTTCGACCCCAAACAGCGATCTTCGCGGGCCGGCGGCGGCGGTGGCGGGGCTGGCGGGCTGGGGAAACTTACTTTCGGGGGGTACGACGGCTGGCTTTCGGTGGGTGTGGAAGGGCCGCGACCTGCGGGATCGTAGGAAGTGCCCAGGGAGACGACGGAGTCGGCCAGGGCGCATCATCCGGTTCACGACGGGGGTCAGGTCATGGCATTCCGCACACGTCGCTTCGTTGTCCTCGCCACGCTCACCGCCGCGCTCGGCGCGCCGGCCCTCATGCACGCCGCCCCGGCACTCGCGGCCCCGCCGCCGCAGCTGGTGGTGGCCTCGCACGACACCAAGGCCGCCGAGAAGGCCGCGCAGAAGGCCGCCGCGGCACAGGGTGTCGCCGACGAGACCGCGATCCAGGCCAGGCTGTCGGCCCAGGCGGCAGCCAAGGCCAAGCAGCGGTACGCCGACGCCAGGCAGGCCGCCAAGGCTGCCGCCGCCCAGGTGCGCGCCGATATGAAGGCCCACCTCGACGGGGCGCGCATCGAGCAGGACGCGCACCTCGCCGACCAGGCCAAGCAGAGGGCCGCGACGGCTGCCGAGATCGCCGAGCAGGCGGCCGTGCAGGCCCGCGTCGACGCCAAGGCGGCCGAGAAGGCGCGTCAGAAGGCCGCCACCGCCGAGGAGATCGCCGAGCAGGCCGCCGTGAAGGCGCAGCTGGGCAGCTGAATCGGCCCCAAACCTCCGCCCACGCAACTGGCTGCGTGGGCGGAGCTCTCTCGCCGGCCCCTGTGCCGGGTCCCCACCCGCCCGGGGGCGGGCGCGGGCGCCGGAGCGGGCGTGGGTGTGGGCGGTGGCCTGGGCCTGGGCGTGGATGCGCGCGGATCCGGGCGTGGGCGCTTGGGCTGGAGGGTCAGGAATGGATCTCGGAGGGTTCGGTCTCCTGGATGATCACCGTGGGCGGCAGGTCCTCCAGGGCATGCCGGGCGTAGATCTCGCTGTCCAGCTCCGGTGGGCCGAGGTAGCGCTCGGCGAGCGGGGCCGGCAGCGTCGCCCAGTCCCACGGCTCGACAGCCACCGCCGCCCGCACCGTCTCCGGCCGCCGGGCCGCCAGCAGCGCGGCCAGCCATCCGCCGAAGCCCCGGCCGTACGCGGTGACCCGGGTCAGGTCCAGGTCGGAGTGTTTGTCGGCGATGATGCGCAGCGCCTCGGCGTGGTCGGCGACGGCCAGGTCGGCCACCCGCCGGTGGGTCACCTTCTCGAAGCTCGGCGACACTCCGACGGTGCCCCGGCCGTCGACCATCACCACCGCGAACCCGGCCTCGGCCCAGTGCCGGGCGGCCGTGAACGCGTCGTGGTCGTTGCGTACCTGCTGGTCGGTCGGGGTGTCCGGCAGGCACAGCAGCACCGGCAGGCGGCGGCCGAAGACGTGGCCGGGCGGGTACAGCACGGCGGTGGGCAGCCGCCGGTCGGTGACCCGGTCCAGCGCCGGGCGGTTCGTGGTCGCGGGCACCGGGCGGCGCGGGGTCAGCTCGGCCACCTGGTTCCCGGCGTGCCACACGGTGAGCTGGACGTCCTCGTCGTCGAGGCTGCGCAGGCCGGTCACCACCGTGTCGCCGCCGCAGGCGGCGCTGTGCCAGCCGGGCGCGCTGGTCAGCCGGTGCACCACCATGCCGCCGCTGGTGCTGCTGCGTACCCGGAACAGGTGCTGCTCGGCGGGTTCGCCCTCGCTGGCCTCGATGAGCAGGTCGCCCAGCTCGCCACCGGCCGAGCCGGGGCCGAGCCGTCCCACGACGCGCCGGACGTACAGGTTCGGCGGGGTGAGCAGGGTGCCGTCGGCGAACAGGCAGCGCGCGTCGTACCCGTCGTGGGAGATCTCGCCGCCGACCAGCACCCGGCCGTCGGCGAGGTGGCGCGGCGTGCCGGCGATGGGGTTGACCCAGCGCGGGTCGGCCAGCTCGGCGTGCACCTGGGTCTCCCCGGTGCGGCGGTCCACCGCCAGCACCAGGCCGTGCCCCTGCGAGCGGCGCAGCGCCGTGATCAGCGGGCCGCCGTCGGCCCAGCGGACCATGCCCAGGTACGGGTAGATCTCGCGGTCCCAGTGCACGTCGACCCAGCCGCCGTCGAGGTCCAGCAGGTGCAGCGAGACCTGCTCGCCGCTGCGCCGGGTGGCCAGGATGCTCTCCCCGTCGGGCGCCCACCACCAGCCGGTACGCCGGCCGAAGTAACCCGCGTGCG
This sequence comes from Catellatospora vulcania, assembly GCF_009720385.1. GTDB lineage: Bacteria > Actinomycetota > Actinomycetes > Mycobacteriales > Micromonosporaceae > Catellatospora > Catellatospora vulcania. The sequence continues at coordinate 149,139 of NZ_WARX01000017.1, forward strand.
GATCGGCCTCGCCCCAGCGGACCCCGTCCGGCTCGCCGGCCAGCAGCTCGTCCACGCTGCCGGCGGCCACCCGCAGGGTGCCCTCGTGCAGGTAGGCGATGCGGCGGCCGGTCGGATCGGGCCGGGCCGTGTCGACCGGGCCCGGCGTGGACACCACGGTCACCCCGTCGGCGTCGCGGCGGTGCAATCGGCCGCCCGAGGTCCAGACGGTGACGGCGCCGGTGCGGTCGAAGGCGAAGTCGTCCACCGCCTCGGCCACGGTATGGACCCGGCCCGAAGCCGGTTCACACACGTCCAGCACGTGATCATGCAGGTGGCCCACCCGAAGGCCGTCAGCACTGACGGCTATGCGGTGGCCAGGCCCCGGACCGTCAGGCTGCTGCGCCTCCATGGCCGCGATGCTATCGACGCGGGAGGCAGGCGCGTGGCGGTTTGCCTGATGCGGGCTAGAGTGACCGGGTGGCTCGCAGCATCCTGTTCGTTCACGCGCATCCCGACGACGAGTCGATCGGCACCGGCGCGACCATGGCTCACTACGCGGCGCAGGGCGCACACGTCACGCTGGTGACGTGCACCCTCGGCGAGGAGGGCGAGATCCACGTGCCCGAGCTCGCGCAGCTGGAGGCCGCACAGGGCGACCAGCTCGGCGGATACCGGCTGTCCGAGCTGAAGAGCGCGCTGGCCGCGCTGGGGACCATCGACCACCGCATGCTCGGCGGAGCGGGCCGCTACCGCGACTCCGGCATGATGGGCACGCCCGCCAACGAGCACCCGCGCAGCTTCTGGGGGGCTGACCTCGAAGAAGCCTCGGCGCACCTGGTCGAGATCATGGACGAGGTGCGGCCGCAGATCGTCGTCACGTACGACGCGAACGGCTTCTACGGCCACCCTGACCACATCCAGGCCCACCGGGTCGCCATGCGCGCCTCCGAGATCGCCGCCGAGCGCGGCTTCGGCCCGTCCAAGATCTACTGGACGGCGATGCCGCTGAGCGTGCTGAAGGCCGGGGTCGAGGCGCTCGCCGACTCGACCGACAACCCGTTCGCCTCGGTCACCGACGTCGCCGACTTCCCGTTCGGCACGCCCGACGAGGAGGTCGCGGCCTGCATCGACGGGTCCGACCACCACGACGCCAAGGTCGCCGCGCTGAAGGCGCACGCCACCCAGATCCCGGAGACGTCCTGGCTCTACTCCATCGCCGGCAACTTCGGCCAGGAGTTCATGGGCGTCGAGCACTACACGCTGGCGCACGGGGTACGCGGTCGCGGCGACGGCCCGTACGGGTGGGAGACCGACCTGTTCAGCGGCCTGCCCGACGGCTCACCCGCCGCGCGGTGAAACTGCTCGACCTCGCCCTGCGCGGGATCGGTGGGCTGCTCGCGGTCTTCCTGGGCACCGCGTCGGCGGTGCTGGAGGCCGTGTACACGCCGTACCGCATCGGCGGGTGGCCCGCGGTGTGGCTGGTGCCGACAGCCCTACTGGTCAGCCTGTTCCTGAGCTGGTTCGGACGTGCGGTCACGGGCCTGGCCTGGGGCTGGTGGCTCGCCGCCGTGCCGTGGTTCCTGGTCATGATCTTCGCGGTGGGCGGCACCCAGGAGGGCGATCAGATCGCCGCATCCTGGCTCGGCTTGCTGGTGCTGGCCACGGGCGGCATCGGCTTCGTCGGCCCCGCCGCGTATCGCGCCGGCAAGCGCACCACCGCGCCACCACCGAGGACCGCCGCCCCGCAGCTGACCTCCCCTCAGCCCGGCCCGTACGCGCCTTGACGGCCCGGCCGCGGGCGGTGGCGCGCCTCGCGCCCGCCGCCCCGGCCTGTGACCGCGCGGCTCAGGTGCCCAGCCCGTCCAGGCGGGTGACCACGTTCTGGTACGCCGTCGACGGCACCCGTTCGGTGCTGGTGAACGGCTGCTCGATCTGGTGGATCGTGTACAGCAGCAACGTGATCATGCCGACCACGGCGGTGGTCATGGCGAGCTGCGTGCCGATGCTGTCGAACCGGAAGAACAGGATCGGCATCCCGGCCAGCAGCGCGCCGAACAGCAGCGCGAACCAGGTCACGTCGCCGATCCGCTTGTCCGCCAGGGCGAGCCGGTCCTCGCGGGCCTGCATCACCGCATGCACGGTGGCCTCCGGCGACTCCGCGTCGGCCGGGACCGGCACCCGCGCGGTCGCCGTGCGCAGGTCGTTGAGCAGGGTCCAGCCCTGCTCGCCGACGGGTTTGCCGGCGCGCAGCCGCGGCAGCTCCTGGTCGAGGATCTCGCGCAGGTAGGCGCGCGACAGCGTGTGGATCGCGGCGCGCACCTCCGGCGGGCCGGTCTCGGCAGCCCACGCCACTGATTGCACCGCCTGCGCCTCGCGGTAGGTGGCGTCCCGGGCGTCGTTGCCGATCTGCCACACGTCGATGAAGACGAACGCGGCGACCACGGCGTACAGCGTGCCGGTCATCGAGAACACGACGCTGAGCACGTCGTGGATGTCGGCGCGGCGGTCCGGGGGCCACGAGCGGCGGATGAACACCACGGCGATCGCAGCGGCGCTGCAGATGACGAGAAACCACAGGAGACCGCCCGCGTACGCCCGCATGAGTCCTCCAAAAACAGTATTCGCCCAAACGTGACGTTTAGGGCTATACAAGATGCTATGCGTGCGACGTCCAGATTTCGACCCCTCGCCATCGGGCTGTTCATGGCCACGGGCATCGCCCTGCCGACAGCCGTCGCGCTGGCGGCCCCGCGCGCCGCGCTAAACCACGCGATACCGCCCGGCGAGCTGCTGCAGGTGCGCTCCGCCGTGCCGAACGCACCGTCCGAGCTGGTCAGTCTGGATCCCGACACCGGCGCGGTGCGCCGCCGCGTCTGGCTGCAGCACACCGTCAACGCGATCGGGTACGACCCCGCGCAGCACCTGCTCTACGGCATAGCGGTCCGCTTCCGGCTGGTGCCGCTGGGCGGCCGCGGGCACCTCGTCGCGATCAGTCCGGATGGGACGGTCGTCGACCACGGGCCGATCAGCGGCCCTTCCCTGTCCTTGAGCAGTGCGAACGCGGGCACCGTGGTGGACGGCGAACTGCTGCTGCCGGTCGGCGGGCGGCTGATCGGGATCGGCGTACGGCCTGGTTCGGCGACGTTCGCGCGGGTCACCCGGGATCTGACGCTGTCCGCGCCGGTCCACGTCGGCGACTGGGACTACGACCCGTACCGTCAGGCGCTGATCGGGGTGGACGCGTCGGGGCCGTCGCCCAGGCTGGTCGCGGTGGATCCGGCGACCGGACAGGTCGGCAGCAGCGGCCTCAGCGGGGACCTGCGGCGGGGTGGGACCTACGGCTCCGCGGCCGTGATCGGCGACATGCTGTACACGACGGGCAACGGGCTGGGCCGGCCGCTGCGGCAGTACCGCGTCGCACTGTCCACCGGCGAGGCGACCCTGCTGGCCACAACCCAGCCGGTGTACCTCACCGACGCCGCCTGGCTGCCCACCGGGCCGAGCCCCTCGCCCAGCCCGTCCCCTTCGCCGAGCCCGTCGCCGAGCCCGAGCCCATCACCATCGCCAAGCCCATCGCCGTCGCCGTCGCCATCACCATCGCCAAGCCCGTCGCCGTCGCCGAGCCCGTCGCCGTCGTCGAGTCCCAGTCCGTCTGCATCGCCCAGTCCGAGCCCGTCACCGTCCCCGAGTCCGAGTCCATCACCGAGTCCAAGCCCGTCACCGTCCCCAACCCCATCACCGTCCCCAACCCCGTCTCCATCGCCCAGCCCGAGTCCAAGCCCGTCGCCATCACCGAGCCCTAGCCCTAGCCCGTCACCGAGCCCGAGCCCGTCACCGAGCCCGAGCCCGTCACCGAGTCCCAGTCCGAGCCCGTCTCCGTCGCTGAGTCCTTATGGGCCGCCACGCCCGTCGCCCAGTCCAAGCCCGAGTCCCAGCCCGAGTCCGTCACTGTCGCCGCCGCCCAGCCCGTCGCCGTCCCCCGTGCGGGTGATGCCGGTCGCGCCGCTGCCGGAGCCGCAGGCACCGCCTGAGCCGTCCGCGGAGCCGAGCCCGACGCCGGAGCCCTCGCCTCCTCCGCCGCCCAGCCCGGTCCGGCGTCCGGTGGTGATGATCGAGCCTGAGCCGGTGCGTCACGTCCGAGGCCTGGTCGAGACTGGACGCAACACTGTCGTGATCTTCATCCTGGGCCTGTCCGGCAGCCGCCTGCTGCTCGCCGCCCGGCGACGCCGCCGCTGACCCGGCGACTTCGCGGATCGGAGCGCTGGAGCACCTTGATCGCTGTTTGCGGTCAAAAAGTCGGGTCACACCGCATGTTTTGACCGCAAACAGCGATCAAGGTCGGCGAGTTCGGCCGCTGACATCCGTGGTCAGCGGCAACCCGCTGCGACCGCTTCGACCATGGCCAGGTCCTCGGGCAGCATGCCGCTGGCGCGTACGCCCGCGAGCGTCAGCTCGATCTGGCGGTCCAGCGCGGCGATGGTCCGTACCCGGTCGGGGGTCATCGCGCCGCGGTAGCCGGACAGGCAGCAGTCGCGCAGCATGCCGATGGTCCGCAGCAGCGGGATGACCACGCTGGGATGCGGTGCGGCATAGTGCCGCAGCTGGTTGAAGGCGTGCGCGACGTACTCGGTGTGGTCGAGGTCGCACGGGGTGAGCAGGATGCGGCCCTCGCCGTCGCGCATCGCCTGGGCCGGGCAGTCTGCCAGCAGCAGCGGCCGCATGACCGAGCCGATGCGCAGGATCACCTCGATGGCCGTGGTCGGGTCGTTGACGGCCTGGGAGAGCGCGCGCAGGCCGACGTCGTTGAGCTGGCGCAGGCCGAAGTCGATGTCCTGCTGCATGGTGCGGGCGACGCCGATGATGACCGCCTCGGCGACCAGGCGTGCCGACGTGGCCGGGTCGGCCGGCGGCGGCCACATGGTGACCATGGGCGTGCCCGCGGTCACGAACGCGCCGACGCGGGTCTCCAGCCGCACCACCGTGTTCGCCGGCACGGCCGCGACGATGGCGCGGCGGCTCATCTGCTGCACCCACCCGTCGGTGACGGCGGTGACGATGAGCGGCGGGCCGAGTGTGCCGACGTCGGGCGCGTCGACCGGCTCGCCGATCTTGACGCCGATGCGAGGACCGTACGGCAATTCGCTGATCAGGCTGTGGGTCTCCCCGGCGACCCGCTGCACGATCCGGCCGACGTACTGGTTGCGGGCGATGCGGTCCAGGTAGACGACGATCGCGATGACCGAGAGCAGGGTGAGCAGCAGGGCGAAGCCCACGGTCAGCGGGGGTGCGTGTTCGGCGCTCGTGTCGACGCGGGCCAGCGCCAGCACGCAGAACGCGAACGTGCTGAGCAGCAGGCCGACGAGCACCTGGCCGTGGCGGTCGCGCCAGAAGCCGCGCAGCACCCGGGGCGAGAACTGCCCGCTGGCCAGTTGCAGGGAGACCACCAGTAGCGAGAAGACCACCCCGGCCGTCGTGATCATGGCACCGGCGATGATGCCGAGCAGCGTGACGGCGACATCGGGGGTGAAAGTGATCACTTCGCTGGGATTGACCATGTAGCGGTCGTCGATCTCCGCCAGCAGGAAGGCGAGGAGGACGGACGCGCCCAGCATCATGATCGGCAGGAACAGCAGGCTCTCCCGCAGGCGGTCGTGCAGCGCGCGGGAGCGCAGCCGGCGTACGTGGGGAGCCACCTCGTGCTCGTAGTAGGCGGCCGTCCCACTGTCACCATCTCGGACAAACTCGGCCATTAGCCACCATTTTCTCGAATGTGGGCGACTCTCGTATATTGCGCTAGCCTTGCCGATCAACGTCTCCCACCAATGATGATGAGGTGCCGTCTTGTCCGTCGCCCCCGTTCCACACCGACGCTGGCTGATCGCAGGTCTGGCTTCCGTGCTCGCGCTCACCGCGACCGGTGCCTTCGCCGGCCACGCCTTCAGCGCCGACGTGCCCCGCGGCGCGAAGGTTCTCGGCATCGCCATCGACGGCACCTCGGCAGAGGCGGCCGACGCGCTGCGCACCGGGCTCGCCGCCAAGGCCGATCAGCTCGCCGCGCCGCTGACCGTACGCATCGGCGAGCAGACCGCCGCCGTGCAGCCGCAGGACGTCGGCCTGGCGGTGGACGTCGACGCGACGGTCGCCGCGGCCGTGTCCCGCGCACACAACCCCTTCGCCACGCTCTTCGGCGGCGATGAAGTTGCCCCCGTGGTTTCCGTCGACGAGGCACGGCTGGCGGCCGCGCTGGCCCCGGTGGCGCAGCAGTCCGGCACGGCGATGACGCTGCCCGGTGTCGCCTTCGACGGCACCACGCCCAAGCCGGTGTACCCGAAGGCGGGCCGCGGGCTCGACGCCGCGGAGGCGGCCGACGCCGTCCGCGACGGCTGGCTGCGGCAGGACGAGGTCGAGGTGCCGCTGGGCGACAAGGACCCGGCCAGCACGAAGGCCGACGTCGACCGGATGGTCGCCGAGGTGGCCAAGCCCGCGGTGTCCGCGCCGGTCACCGTCACCACGGCCAAGGGCTCCGTCGTCATGCCGCCGAAGGCCATCGCGGCGAGCCTGGTGATCACCGCGAACGACAAGGGCGAGCTCTACAGCCGGGTCGACGAGAAGCGGCTGCGCAAGGCGCTGGGCAAGGACCTGGCCAAGGTCGAGGTGCAGCCGAAGAACGCCAGCATCGACGGCTCCGGTGGCGTGCCGCAGGTCGTCGCGGCCAGCGGCGGCACGCTGGTGGACACCGCGAAGCTCGCCACGGACCTGATGCCGGTGCTCACGCGCACCACCGACCGCACGGTTCCGGCCGGCTTCAAGGACGTCAAGCCCGCGACGACCACCGGCGACCTCGCCGAGCTGGGCATCAAGGAGCAGGTCTCCAGCTTCACCACGTACTTCACCGGTGGGCTCACCAGCCCGCGCAGCAAGAACATCGTGCAGATCGCGAAGGAGGTCGACGGCGCGATCGTGCGGCCGGGGGAGACGTTCTCGCTCAACGGGCACACCGGTCCCCGCGGTTACGCCGAGGGCTACTTCGACGCACCCGTGATCATGGACGGCAAGCTGATCCCCGGTGTCGGTGGCGGGGCTTCGCAGTTCACCACGACGATCTTCAACGCCTCGTACTACGCGGGCATGAAGGACGTCGAGCACAAGCCGCACTCGTACTACTTCTCGCGGTACCCGGCCGTCATCGAATCGACGATCATGTACCCGACGCTGGACCTCAGGTTCACCAACACCACCCCGTACGGCGTGCTCATCGACACCTCGCACACCGACAGCTCGGTGACCGTGAGCATGTGGTCGACCAAGGTCTACGACAGCATCACCACTCAGTACGACCCGAAGCGCGACATCACGCAGCCGGAGAAAATCGTCCTCGAGGACGGCCCGACCTGCATCGCTACTGAGGGTAGCGAAGGTTTTACTCAGGATGCCTGGCGTATCTTCCGCAAGGACGGTAGAGAGATCAAGCGGGAGAAGTTCACCTGGCGGTATGACGCTGAGCCACAGTTCGTGTGCGAGGCGAAGAAGCCGCCGTTGACTGCCAAGCCCTGAGGAGGCTTCGATGAAGGAGCGGTGGCTGCCGGTTGGCGTGATCGCCGGCGTGCTGTTCGTGATCAATGTGATCGCCCGCTGGGTGGCGAAGGGCATTGACGATCCGGACACCGAGGCCACGGCCGGGTTCGTCGCACTGGGTGTGATCGGGCTCGTGTTCTTCGTGATGGCGCTGTACTGGGGCCGTACGCGGCCGTGGTCGCGGGTCGCCGCCGACCTCGGCGCGGCCGCCTTCGCCGGATGTGTGCTGAGCATCTTCGTCGGGCCGCTCGCGGCCGGCGAGGGCCCGTTCGCACACGGTGCGGGCGCGTTCTTCCAGCAGGTCTGGGTCTACGCCGCGGTCTACGCCGCCGGCCTCGGCCTGGGCATGGCCGGCCTGATCGCGTTCGCCGCCGACTACCGGGCCAAGCAGCTCAAGGCCTTCGCCGAGCGCGCCAAGGCCAAAGCCCGCCCCAGCCGCGTCTAGTCCGAAGGAAGGGCACCTTCTTAACGCTCCGCGTTATGGAAGGTGCCCTTCTTAACGCATGCCGGCGGCTAGCGCAGCTGGTAGCGGGTGTAGTGGTGGTGGCGGGTGAAGTTGAGCTTGGCGTACATCGCCAGAGCCGGGGCGTTGCGGGATTCGACCTGGAGGAAGGCGTCGGTCGCGCCGTGTGCGGCGGCCCAGCGGGCCAGCACGCCCATCGCCTCCTGGGCCAGGCCGCGGCGGCGCGCGGCGGCCGCCGTCTCGACGCCGAAGACGCCCAGCCAGCGGCCTTCGCCGGTGATGCTCCCCCGGGCGCGGGCCAGCAGGGCGCCGTCGTCGTCGTACCGCTCGGCGAACACCAGCTCGGGCACCGCGGTCAGCACGTGCAGCGCGGCCTCGGGCAGCGGCCCCCGGTCGTCGGCCACCATCGTCAGGTAACCGGGCGACATGGTCGGGCTCAGCTCGAACCCGTTCCCGGGCGGCGTGGCCGAGATCAGCTCGTCCAGCGCGCAGACCTGCACCTCGACCGTGCACTCGGCGTGCCAGCCGGCTTTGATCAGCTCCCGCTCGACGCTCGCGGCCAGCGGCAGCGGCACGTCGACCTGCGGGGGAAGTCCCTGGCGGCGGTAGAAGGCGACGACGGCGTCCAGGGCCGCGGGCAGCGGCAGGCCGGGGTCGCCGACCGGCAGCGCGGAGTTGGCCCGGCCGGTGTAGCCGCCGGCCGCGCGCAGCCGCCAGGCGCCCAGTTCCTCGACCACCGGCGGCGGCCATGCCTCGGTGGCGGCCAGCTCCAGTGCGGCGATCTCGCGGGCGGTCGGGCCGCGCCGCGCCGGCACGACCTTCGCCCGGTGCACCTCGGCCAGCGGCACGACGACCACTCCGTGGGACGTCGCGACGGTCAGGGACAGGTCTCCGACCTCGGTGAGATCGCCCAGCACATCGGTGAACTGCGGGCGATCATCCCGGATTCCGATGAATCTGCGTACCACCACGCGGGACCCGAGATCACTCTTAGCCAACACTGACTACCTACCTCCCTCACCCGGATACTAGGCTTTGACTTGGCCGCGTGGAGCGGCGGAACGTGCACTGTCATGTTCCGTATGAGAGTGCGTGGAGGGACGACCCGTGACCTACATCATCGCCGAGCCGTGCGTCGATGTGCTCGACAAGGCCTGCATCGAGGAGTGCCCTGTCGACTGCATCTACGAGGGCAACCGCATGCTCTACATCCACCCGGACGAGTGCGTCGACTGCGGTGCCTGTGAGCCGGTCTGCCCGGTGGAGGCGATCTTCTACGAGGACGACGTGCCGGAGCAGTGGCGCGACTACACCACCGCGAACTACGAGTTCTTCAACGAGCTCGGCTCGCCCGGTGGCGCCTCGAAGATCGGAAAGATCAGCGCCGACGCGCCGTTCGTGGCAGGCCAGCCCGCCAAGGAAGGCGACCACTGAGCACGCCGGTTTCCGGTTCAGGCCGGCGGAGACTCTCCGCCGGCCTGCCGGACTTTCCCTGGGACCTGCTGGAGCCGTCGAAGCGGCGCGCCGCGGCGCACCCTGACGGCATCGTGGACCTGTCGATCGGCACACCGGTCGACCCGGTGCCCGCGGTCATCCGCAAGGCGCTGGCCGAGGCGTCCGACGCGCCCGGCTACCCGCTGACGGCGGGGACCGCCGAGCTCCGGCAGGAGATCACCACCTGGACGGCGCGTTTCTGCGCGGCCGCGCCCGGGTTCGGTGTGCTGCCGACGATCGGCTCCAAGGAGCTGGTGGCCTGGCTGCCCACGCTGCTGGGCGTCGGCGCGGGTGACACCGTGGTCATCCCCGAGGTCTGCTACCCGACGTACGAGGTCGGCGTGCAGCTGGCCGGTGCCCGGGTGTTGCGGGCCGACACCCCGCCCGCGGGCGAGCGGCCCGCCCTTGTCTGGATCAACTCGCCCGGCAACCCGCACGGCCGGGTCGCCTCCGCAGCCGAGCTGCGCGGCTGGATCGAGTACGCCCGCGCGACCGGCGCCGTACTGGTCAGCGACGAGTGTTACCTGACCCTGCCGTGGACAGCCCAGCCCGTCTCGGTGCTGTCGCTGTGCGACGGCGACTTCAGCGGCGTGCTGTCGGTGCACTCGCTGTCCAAACGGTCCAACCTGGCCGGTTACCGCGCCGGGTTCGTCGCCGGTGACCCGGAGCTGGTCGGCGAGCTGCTGGCGGTACGCAAACACGCCGGCATGATCATGCCCGCGCCGGTGCAGGCGGCGATGATCGCGGCGCTGGCCGACGAGTCCCACGTGGACGAGCAGCGGGCCCGTTACGCCGCCCGCCGCGAACTGCTGCGGGGCGCGCTGCTGGGCGCGGGGTTCACCATCGAGCACTCCGAGGCCGGGCTCTACCTGTGGGCGACCCGCGGCGAGGACTGCTGGGCGACCGTGGACGCGCTCGCCGAGCGGGGTGTGCTGGTGGCCCCGGGGGCGATCTACGGACCCGGTGGCGCGAAGCACGTACGGGTGGCGCTGACCGCCACCGACGAGCGGGTGCGCACTGCCGTGGCCCGTCTCGCCTGACCGGTCAGACCACCGCGACCGGCACCTGCACCGCCCAGTACAGCTGATCCTGCGGCCCGAGGAAGAGCAGCGCCACCAGCAGGTCGGCGGGCTGCGGCACATCTTCTTTCCGGAACCTGCCGACGAAACCCGCCGACGTCGTGTCCGGGCTGACGGAGACCGCCATACCGGGGTACCCGGCCCAGCCGTCACCGTCCGAGGTCGGGGTCAGCGCGGACAGCCAGGGGTATCGCTTCCAGGCGTTCCGCATGCCGGCGCCGCCCCAGGTGCCGCCGTCCTTGCCGAAGAGCTGCGGCGCGGCCCGGTCGTACCGCTTGTCGATCAGAACGAGGTAATAGCGCCCCCGCCCTGCGGGCTGCGGCACGGCCAGGTCGAGCCGGCCGAGGACGGTCCGGTTGAGGAGGGGGGTGACCCCCGACACGCCCAGGGCGGCGGCGTCGGCGTCGAAATGCTCCATGTCGGTCAGCCGGATCGTGGCGACGGGATGCACCGCTTCGGGCACGTAAGGCGGGCGGTCCTGCCATGCGCCGAAGCCGACCGCGGCCGCCGAGGTCGTCACCAGTACGACCGTGAGGAAAGCCACGAGACGCGGTCTCCGGCCGGGGGCGGACGCCCACCACAGCGCCACTGCCAGGAGCAGCACGCCGAGCGTCAACCCGATGTCGGCGACGCCCGCCCAGTGCGCGGTCTGGCCGTCCAGCTCGGACCGGACCTGATCGGCCTGGTGCAGCAGGCAGAGCCCGACGAGCACCAGGCCGACCGCGGTCACCGCGGCGACGGCATGCGTTCGCGTCGCCCGATCCACCGCGCCGGTGGTGCCCGCGATCGAGCCGCGCCGCGTGACGTGCTGCACCGTCGCGGTGACGAACAGGCAGGTGACCAGCGCGCCCACGCCCCAGGCGATGATCTCTCCGCCGTCTCCCAGGCCCGACCACAGCGCCAGGGCGGTGGAGGCGACCGCGACGGCGGCGAGGACGCCGGGCGTGCGGCGTTGCCACGCGGGGAGCGCGACGGCTGTCCCGGTCCGTGGCGCGGTGCCCGCCGCCAGCTCGGCCGAGGCCGCGCCGAGCAGCCAGCCTGCCAGCAGTGGCACGGACAGGACGGCGAACCGCTGCTCGGGCAGCAGCCAGAACAGCGGGATCGCGAAGCCGAAGAACAGGCCCCAGAGACGGCGACGCCGAGTCAGCCGCAGGTAGCGCTCGACGGACGCCAGGTCCTCCGGGGTGGGATCCAGCCCGTGTCGGGTCGCGAAAGACCTGCTCCGCGGCGACCCGAGCTGCGGGATGACCACGATGGCCAGCACGACTAGCAGCACGGCGATCACCGCGAGCGCGATGAGGCCCGCCGACAACTTGGACATGGACACGCCTGTTCCTCCACCCCGTCAGGTGCGCAGGACTCTAGCGGCCGGCCGCCACCGCGGCCGCCGCAGGTCAGCGGGCCGGGATGCGGTGCGGGGCCAGGCGCTCCAGGAAGGCCCGGTTGGCCTCCCAGCCGTCGACCTGCGGCGGGTCCGTGCCGAGCCAGACCGGCTCCGCCGCCGGGTACGCGTGCAACTGCTCGTCGACCCCGGCCCGGCTGACCACGACACACGCCTGCCGGTGCCGGGAGGCGAGCACGCACAGCCGTCCCGCCTCCAGGTGGAACGCGCTGGCGTCGCGCCGCCCGCTGAGCGGGTGCCAGGCCAGCACCACCTCGTACTGCCGTCCCTGCAGCCGGTTGGCCGTGTCGACGGTGACCCCGGTGATGCCCCGCCGCTGCAGCGCGGCTTCGACCTGGGCCTTCTGATCCCGATGCACCACCCCGACGGCGATGTCGGCCCGGCTCAGCGGCCGCGGCCCCGACGGGTCCACCGTGGACACCTCCGCGGTCACCAGTTGCTGAACCAGGTCGGCCAGCGTCGCGACCAGCGCCGGGTCGGTGCGCGGCACGTGCGCGGCGGGCAGCTCCAGCAGCGCCCAGCCGTGCTCGGCGGCGTGCGCCAGCGCGGGGTGGGCCAGGCTGGCCAGCTCCAGCCGCCGATCGGTCGGCGCGGCTCCGGCGGTGAAAGCGCGGGTGTAGAACGCGTCGGAGATCACCGGCGCGGTGTGCGGGGCGAGCCGCCAGCTCACGGGCAGCGGGATGACGGGGGTGTCGGGGTGGTGGCGCAGCAGCGTGCCCGCTGCGGTGTCCAGCGGCCAGGTGGCCAGGGAACGCACCGAGTGCTCGTCGGCGACGGTGAACGGGGCGAGCTGCCCCGGGTCGCCGACCAGCAGCAGCCGGTCGAACAGGTGCCCGACGCGCACCAGCGCCGCCGCCGACATCTGGTACGCCTCGTCGATGATGCCCAGCGGCCACGTCCGCTCGTCGGCCTTGACGTACGCCCACTTCGCGGCCGTGCCCACGATGACGTCGCAGCCGCCGAGCTCGCCGAGTTTGGTGCCGGTGCGCACCTTGGTCCTCGGCCAGCCCGCGGGCGGCGTCCACTCCTGGCCGTGCAGGCGGCCCGTGGACAGCCCGGCCTTGGCCAGCGCGATCACCAGGTCGTCGGCCTGGTCGTTGGTCTGCACCACGATCGGCACGTTTTCGCCGACCGCGACCAGGCGTTTCGTCAGCTCCCGGACCAGCGTGGACTTGCCCGCGCCGGGCGGGGAGTCGACGACGACGGCCCGGTCGGCGCCGCGTACCCGGTCCCAGACCTCCTCGATCGCGGCCTCGTGCCGCGCTCCGGCGCTGCTCACCACGACCCCCGCGACCCGCCCGGCGCGGCCGTGCTGTTCGACGCGGCCGAGCCGTCCGACGTGACCGTGCTGCTCGGCACTGCGCGGGGCTCGGGGACGCGACCCGGCGTGAGGTCGGCCTGCGGGGTGCCACCAGGGCCGGGGGCGGCGGTCGCGACGGCAGCCGGGACGGCGGTGTGCAGGTCGGTGTCCAGGTCGTCGTCCTGCTCGGGTTCGGGAGGGGCCTTCGGGCGCGACGAGCGGGTCGGCCAGGGCAGTTCGTCGGGCAGGTTGTCGGGAAAGTACTGCAACGGGCCGAACGGGGCCAGCACCACCTCGGCGTCGGTGTCGGGCAGCAGGCCCAGCTTGGGCCGGGTCACCGCGCCGCTGGTCACCATCAGCTCGACGGTGTCGTCGGTGGACGCGCGCACCGTCATGCCGACCTTGCCCCACCACAGGTCCGTGCCCGCGGGACGGTCGAACGCGGCGGCGGTGCGCACCCACAGCAGCGGACGCAGCACCGAGCGGCCGCCCGCGTTGACCACCGTGTGCTCGGGGTCGCGCTTGATGACCACGCCCGCGACGGCCTCGCCGGTCGCCAGGTAGCGGGCCATCACCAGCGGATCGTCCAGGGCCATCTGCCGTTCCAGGGCGGCGGTGCGGGTCTCCAGCTCGTGCAGATAGCGGTAGGCCGGCACGTCGGACAGCCGCGCGCTGAACGACACCGTGCCCGCCAGCACCCGCTCCCGGTGCCGGGTCCACGACCAGCGGTCGGACTCCCAGCGCTTGGCCACGTGCTCGCCCGGCGGCAGCATCCGCACCAGGTCGATCGCCGCCCAGGTGTCGCGCCACGCCCCGTCGAGCACCTCGGCGGCGGCCAGCTTGAGCCGGCGTACGTCGCCCTGCTGCTTGGCCCGTTCCAGGGCGGGGCGCAGCACGACCTGGTCCCAGGACGGGTCGCTGGCCGGTCCTGCCGGGGGCATCGCCTCGGCGTCGCGGGCGGCCTGCCAGGCGTCGGTCCCGGCGGGCGGTTCGATCCAGGCCAGCAGGCGGCCCAGGTGGCCGTCCTCGGTCGGCAGCTGGCCGGTGCGCCAGTGCGCGGTGAGCAGGTCGGTCGCGGTCAGCAGCACGCTGGACCCGGGCAGGTGGCGGCGGGAGGCGATCCAGCCCAGGTGCGCCCCGGCGGCGGCGAGCACCGGGTCGTCCAGGGTGCGCAGGTACTGCCCGAGCAGGCCGACCCAGTGCGCGGTGGCCTCGTTGGGCACCACCAGCTGCGGGGCGTCCACGCAGCAGTGGTCCACCTCCAGCTCGCGGCCGCTGCCGGTGGCCCGCACCACGGGTTCGGTGACGGTGTAGCGGCTCAGATAGGTGGCCAGGTCGCGGGCCAGCCCGCCGAGCGCGGCGAAACGCAGCGCCCGGTCGCGGGGCTCGGCGACGGTGAGCAGCTTGGGGGAGTCGCGGAAGGAGCCGTACCGGATGGCGACCGGCGCGGACGGCTCACCGGCCAGGTGGTATCCGGTCAGCAGCCAGGGCCGCGGGGACAGGTGCCGGTGGGCACGGGACGCCGCGGGCACGGCGCGGGCCTGCGACAGCGCGAGCAGCCGCTGGTAGACGTCGAGGCTCACCGGGCGCTCCTTCCCGCGGCCGAGCCGGTCGAGCCGGTCGAGCCGACCGAGCCGGTGGAGGCGCTGGTGCTGCCGACCGCCCAGCCGTACGCCGCCGCGGCACGCGCCAGTTCGTCCGCGATGGCCTGCTCCGCTTCGCCGGACGGGGTGCGCTCGCCGTGGGCCAGGGCGAGCGCATGCGCGGCGACCCCGACCGGGCCGCACAGGTTCGCGGCGGCGCCGCCCGCGCGGGCGACCGTGCCGGTGCGCTCGGCGTCCTGGCGGCAGTGCGTGTACATCGGACAGCTCGGGCAGCCGTCACCGAACCGCGCCTCGACCTCGGCCAGGGCGCTGACCAGCGATGGTCCGGCCAGCTGCGGGGTCCGCAGCCGCGCGGGCAGGTCGACGGCGTCGAGCTGGGCCAGCGACCAGCCCAGGCGGCGCACCTGCGGCGCGACGTCGAGCAGGGTGCCGACCGGGGCGAGGCCGAAGTTGCGCGGCAGCACCAGCAGGCAGCGGCTGCTGATGCGCTCCGGCACGGGTGCGGCCTGCCGGAGCGCGGCCACCACGACGGCCAGCTCGCGGGCCGTTCCGGCGACCTTGGCCGGATCGGCGTGCCCGTCCAGGCAGGCGTACGACCTGATCACCACGGGGAACAGCAGCGTGCCGTCACCGGCCAGCACGACCTGCTCGGGGGTGACCGGCAGCTCGCGCAGGCGCAGCTTCGGCTCGCGCCACACCCACAGGCCCGCGCCGACCGGCAGTTCCGACGTCTCGACGGCGGCCTCGCAGTCGATGCCGAGGTGCCGCCCGACCAGCTCGGGCAGCCGGGCCGTGGCCAGGTGGGTGAACGTCCCGTCCCGTTCCCGGGCGTACGGGCTCTGCCCGCCCGGCGGCGCGCCGATGGCCTCGGCCAGCAGCCCGAGGTCGACCTGCGCGGCGTCCAAGGCCTGCCGACGACGGCAGCCGGGCGCGTCGAGCAACCCGGCTATCCGTCGCGGGTCCAAAGGAGCGCCTCCGAGCGTGGGCGGGTCAGTCGTTGGCGTGCAGCGCCGCGTTGAGCACGATGCCGGTGCCGGTACGCGGCCGGGCCTCGACGGCGCCGGTCACCGAGTTGCGCAGGAACAGCACGTTGGACGCCCCGGACAGGGTCGCCGCCTTCACCACTTCGCCGGTGGAGACCAGGGTGACCTTGGTGCCCGCGGTGACGTAGCAGCCCGCCTCGACCACGCAGTCGTCGCCGAGCGAGATGCCGATGCCCGCGTTCGCGCCGACCAGGCTGCGCTGCCCGACGCTGATGGTCTCCTTGCCGCCGCCGGACAGGGTGCCCATGATGGACGCGCCCGCCCCGATGTCGGAGCCCTCGCCGACCACGACGCCCGCGGAGATGCTGCCCTCGACCATGGAGGTGCCCAGCGTGCCGGCGTTGAAGTTGACGAAGCCCTTCTGCATGACCGTGGTGCCGGAGGACAGGTGCGCGCCCAGGCGCACCCGGTCAGCGTCGGCGATGCGCACGCCCGGCGGCACGACGTAGTCGGTCATCCGGGGGAACTTGTCCACGCCGTACACGGCCAGGTGGCGGCCGGCGGCGCGCTCGATCAGGCGCAGCTCGTCGACGCGGTCCGGCGGGCACACCCCGGCCGAGGTCCAGGCGTTGTTCGGCAGCAGCCCGAAGATGCCGTCGAGGTTGGCCTGGTGCGGCTGGACGAGCCGGTTCGAGAGCAGGTGCAGGCGCAGGTACGCGTCGGCGGTGTCGCGCGGCGCGTCGGCCAGCGAGGCGATGACGGTGTGCACGGGCACGATCCGCAGGCCGGGCAGGGCGGGCTCGGCGCCCTTGAGGTCGGGCGCGTCGATGCCGCAGAGGTCGAGGCCGAGCTGGCCGGTGGGATACCACACCTCGAGGGTGTGGTCGCCGCTGACGGTGGCGAGACCGAAGCCCCAAGCGGGCCGGTCGGAACGTGTGCTGCTCACGGTGCCCTAGGCTACCCGTATGCCGAACCCCCTGACGCCGCAGGTGCTCGCCGATCCCATCGCGTCGACCCGTGCGCTGGTCGACATCGAATCCGTCTCGGGCAACGAGAAGGAGATCGCCGACGCGGTGCAGGAGGTCCTGCAAGCCTGCGCGCACCTGCGCGTGGAACGGATCGGGCACACCGTGATCGCACGCACCGAGCTGGGCCGCGAGCAGCGGGTCGTGCTGGCCGGGCACCTGGACACGGTGCCGCTGGCGGACAACTTCCCGTCCACCGTGGACGACAAGATCATGTGGGGTTGCGGCACCTCGGACATGAAGAGCGGCACGGCCATCGCGCTGCACCTGGCCGTGACCTGCCCGGACCCGCGCTACGACGTCACGTACTTCTTCTACGAGTGCGAGGAGGTCGAGGCGGCCCGCAACGGTTTGAAGATCGTCGGCGACCAGCGGCCGGAGCTGCTGGAGGCCGACTTCGCGATCCTGCTGGAGCCGACGTACGGCATCGTCGAGGCAGGCTGCCAGGGCACCATGCGGGCCCGGGTGCGCACCACCGGGGTACGCGCGCACGCCGCCCGCTCGTGGCTCGGTGACAACGCGATCCACAAGGCCGGTGAGGTGCTCCGGCGGCTGTCGGACTACCAGGCCCGCGAGGTCGAGATCGACGGCTGCCGGTACCGCGAGGGACTGAACGCGGTCGCGGTCAGCGGCGGGGTGGCCGGCAACGTGATCCCGGATGCGTGCGAGGTCGAGGTGAACTTCCGCTTCGCGCCGGACCGCTCGGTGGAGCAGGCCGCGACGCACCTGCGCGAGGTGTTCGGCGGGTACGAGATCCAGATCACTGACTCGGCGCCCGGCGCGCTGCCGGGGCTGTCGGCGCCGCCCGCGGCGGAGTTCCTAGCGCTGACCGGGGCGACGCCGGCGGCGAAGCTGGGCTGGACGGATGTGGCGCGGTTCGCGGCGCTGGGCATCCCGGCGCTCAACTTCGGGCCCGGCGACCCGAATCTGGCGCACAAGCGCGACGAGCACGTGGAACTGGACAAGATCGAAGCGGGTGCGGAGCTGCTCCGGCGCTGGCTGGCGAGCTGAACGGGGTGCGAGCGGCCGCAATGAGCGTTGCCGCTGGTCGGGATGGTCGCAGTGCGGTCCGCAAGCGCCGGTGCGGGGTCACCGGCGAATCGCGGTCAGCGAGCCGCGACGGGCTCCTCGACCGGCTCGAACTCCTTCGCGTCGACCACCATGGCGATGCGGCGGGCGTGCACGGTGGCGCGGATGCGCTGGCGCATCGCCTGCCTCTGGCGGAGCACCTCGCTGCGGGTCATCACATTCATCGCCTCCCTCGTCGTCGGCCTTATTCAATCCAGCGGGTATGACAACCTTGACGCCACAGCATGGCGAAAAGTTGCGTAATTCGCTGGGAATTTGCTGCGGATGTGCGCGCCGCGTCGTCACGTAAACGATCGGGCCGGACTACGGTGATGGGATGACGCAAAGCAACCATCGACCCGAGCGGCACCGGGGTCCGGTGACCCTGCGCCGCGACGCGGTGTCCTCGGGCACTGCGGACCAGGCCCTGCTGGATTCGGCGGGGCGTCCGGATTGGAAGGTCCGCGACTCGTGGCGCACGCTGCGCATCC
Organism: Catellatospora vulcania; assembly: GCF_009720385.1. GTDB lineage: Bacteria > Actinomycetota > Actinomycetes > Mycobacteriales > Micromonosporaceae > Catellatospora > Catellatospora vulcania. The sequence goes on from NZ_WARX01000017.1 coordinate 167,605, forward strand.
TGAGTGAATTCGTCGAGGGCTTCGACACGCTCAGTGAGCTTCCCCCGGCGGTGAGCGTGTTCGGCTCCGCCCGCAGCGCCCCCGACTCGCCGGAGTGCGAGATGGCCCAGCGGCTGGGGGCTGCGCTGGCCCGTGCCGGATACGCCGTGATCACCGGTGGTGGGCCGGGGGTGATGGAGGCGGCCAACCGCGGGTGCACCGAGGCGGGCGGGCTCTCCGTCGGCCTGGGCATCGAGCTGCCGTTCGAGCAGGGCATGAACGAGTGGGTCGACATGGGCATCGACTTCCGGTACTTCTTCGTCCGCAAGACCATGTTCGTGAAGTACGCCCAGGCCTTCGTGGTGCTGCCCGGCGGCATGGGCACCATGGACGAGCTGTTCGAGGCGCTCACCCTGGTGCAGACGGAGAAGGTCACCCGGTTCCCGGTGGTGATGATGGGCAAGGCCTACTGGAGTGGCCTGCTGTCCTGGATGCGCGACACGATGCTGGCCGACGGCAAGATCAACGTTGCGGACCTCGACCTGCTCCTGTGCACCGACGACGTCGACGAGGCCGTCGACCACATCCTCCACGCCGACAAAGCGCTCGCCGCGGAGCAGCGCGCCATCCGCTCCTCCGGCGGCATCGCGGACTGACCAGCGGGCGATGATCGCTGTGTCGTGTCGAAACCTGCGGTCCGACCGCACTTTCCGACCCGAAACAGCGATCATCGCCCCGGCAGCGACGGCCGTGAGGGCCGCGGACGGGTCAGACGCGTTCGCTGAGGCGGTCGGCGGCGCGGTGGAGGCGGGAGTTGAGTTCGGCCTTGTGTTCGAGGATCTCCAGGTCGATCTCTGCGCGGCGCTTGCGCAGCACCGCCTCGCGCTCGGCGTACTCGGCTTCGATGTCGTGGTTGAGGTCGCGCTCGGCGACCGCGAGCTGTGCGCTGACCAGCTTGTCGTAGGTGGTGGAGCCGCCGACGAACTTCACCAGGATCGGCATGCAGTCGACCAGGATGAAGAAGATCCGCACCGCCCAGATGCCGACAGCCAGCACACCGCTGGAGTCGGCCAGGTCGTGCAGCGCGCCCAGGCGCTCCAGCAGGCCGATGTTGCCCTGGTGGCTGCGCTCCTCGGCGACCCGTGCCTGGATCTTCGTCTCGCGCTCGGCCTCGAACTTGGCGTGCGAGGCGCGTGACGCCGACTCCAGCTCCGAGATCTGGGTACGCAGGTTCACCAGCTTCACGCCGTTGGCGTCGATCTGTCGAGTGCGCTTGAACGCGTCGGCCTCCGTGCGCAGCCGGCGGCAGTTCGGGCCGACACCGGCCTGACCGGTCAGCCCGGCTCCGGAGTCGCCGACACACTCGCGCCGGGCCAGGTCGTTGATGGTCCGCAGTTGGGCCGAGTCCGCGTCGAGGGTCTTCTGCAGCTCGGCGGCGTCGGCGCGGCGGGCGGTCAGCTCGCGCTGCGTGGCGGTGGGGGACTGGTCGAAGTTGAAGGTGTCGACGGCCTTGCAGTCGGCAGGGGCTGCGGGCTCCTCGGAGCCGGGCACCGGGTTGCACACCTTGAGCCGCCCGGCGAGCTGCGCCAGCGCCTCGGTGCGCTGGTCGGCGACGTGCTGGATGACGGCGGTCTCGAAGATGCGCAGCACCAGCGGCTCAGCGATGATCACGCCGAAGAAGAATGCCATCAGCACGCGCATCGCCAGCACCGGCACCCGGCGGAACCAGCCCTCGCCGAGCCGGCTGGAGACCAGCCAGCGGTCCACGTTCAGGATGAACAGGAACCAGACCAGTACCGGGAACACAGCCAGCCAACTCGACGCGCCCATCGCCTGGGTGATCGCGAAGTACATGGAGATGGCCGCGATGGTCGCGGTGCCCAGCACCACGCCGCCGAGCGAGGTGTACCAGGCGCGTTCCTGCGGCACCCGGTCCAGCAGCCGCTCGTCGACTCCGGCCAGCACCCGCAGCCGCCGCCCGAGCTGCGGCCGGGGCAGCCGCCGCCGCGGCGCGGCCGGGGGCCGTTCGCCGCCCTCGCCGCCCTCGCCGCCCTCGCCGCCCGCGCCGGCCGTGTTGGCCGTGCCGCCTGTGCCGCCCGCAGTCGGCGCGGGCTGCGGCTGCGGGCCGGGCGTGGGCTCGGCCGCGGGCCCGGTGTGCGGCCGCAGCGGCACCGTGGCGTCCAGCTCCGGGGTACGCCGCAGCGGCACTGTCGCGTCCGGATCGGACGGAGCCGCGTGCCTGCCGTGCGGCTCCGGATCCGGTGATGGGGTGTTGTCGGTGGGGTGCACGCCGAGCTCCCTGCGCTGAGGTGGTCTGCGGTCGGTGATGCCGCGTCCATCGTCCGGTGAACACACGCCCGTTGTCAGTCCGGTGGTTGTCGGGGTTGGCCCCTACGTGCGTGACGACGGATCAGTCATCGACTGCGGTCTACGCAAGGAATTGCGTTGAGAGCGCAACAACCTAATGGCTACTTGTATTTGCCGTGCCAGCGTTACGAAAAGATTACGCAGAACCTTGTGGTGGGCGACACAGGGAATCTAAAGTCACCTACACCTCCTGGCGTCCGCTCCGCCTCGAGCGTCTCAGGCGTTCCATCGTTCCTCCGTTCCCTCCAGAAACGAGTCTTCGATGTCACGGAGCATCACAGGAGCTGCGGCGAGGTCCCGCCGGCCCCGGCGGTGGGCCCCGATGGCGGTCGCCTCGGCCACCGTCGCGGCCGTCGGTCTCACCCTCGTCGGCAGCGCCGGCACGGCACAAGCCAGCACCAGCAGCGCCGCGCCCGTGGTGACGCGCGCCGCGCTCGACCCCGCGCTCGTCGCGGGCCGCGGTGCCAGCGTCAACTTCCTAGAGCAGGAAGCCGAGAACGCGGCGACCAACGGCACCCTCATCGGCCCGGACCGGACGGCGTACTCGCTGCCCGCGGAGGCCTCCGGCCGCAAGGCCGTCAAGCTGGCCGGCGGGCAGCACGTGGAGTTCACGCTGCCGGCCGCGGCGAACGCGATCACGGTTCGCTACAGCATTCCGGACGCGCCGAACGGCGGGGGCATCAAGGCCCCGCTGAACGTCACCGTCAACGGCAAGAACAAGCAGGTCATGACCCTGACCTCCGAGTTCTCCTGGCTGTACAACCAGTACCCGTTCAGCAACGACCCGAACGCGGGCCTGCTGCACGAGGACTGGTGGATCACCGAGTGCGCGTGCGTGCCGGCCTTCACCGATCCGAAGCCGGTCATCACCACGCCGTTCCGCCCCATGCACTTCTACGACGAGCAGCGCCTGCTGCTCGGCAAGACGTACCAGGCCGGCGACAAGGTCCGGTTGACCGTCCCGGCCGGCAGCAACGCCGCCTGGACCGTCATCGACCTGCTCGACTCCGAGCTGGTCGGCAAGCCGCACGTGCGCCTGGTGGCGTCCAACGTGCTGGCCTTCGGCGCGGACCCGACGGGTCGCCGCGAGTCGGCCGACGCGTTCGACCGGGCCATCGCGTTCGCGAAGAAGTGGCACCTCAAGGTGTACGTCCCGCCGGGCGTCTACCAGGTCAACCGGCACATCATCGTCGACGACGTGACGATCGAGGGCGCGGGCAACTGGTACACGGTCATCAAGGGCAAGGAGGTCGCGCTCAGCGAGCCGGCCGAGGACGGCTCGGTGCACACCGGCGTCGGCTTCTACGGCAGGTACGCCGAGGACGGCGGGAGCAGCAACGTGCACCTGTCCGGCTTCACCATCGAGGGCGACGTGCGCGAGCGCATCGACACCGACCAGGTCAACGGCATCGGCGGCGCGCTCAGCGACTCGACGATCAAGGGCCTCTACATCCACCACACCAAGGTCGGCGCGTGGTTCGACGGCCCGATGGACAACATCAAGGTCACCGACAACATCATCGTGGACCAGATGGCCGACGCGTTGAACTTCCGCAAGGGCGTCACCAACTCGCTGGTGGCGAACAACTTCATCCGCAACACCGGTGACGACGGCCTGGCCATGTGGTCCGACGGCGTGGCGGACGCGAACAACGTGTACGACCACAACACGGTGCAGACCCCGACCCTGGCCAACGGCATCGCGATCTACGGCGGCACCGACAACACGGTGTCGAACAACCTGGTCGCCGACCCGATCCGCGAGGGCTCCGGCCTGCACGCCGGTTCCCGCTTCGGCGCGACCGCGTTCGCCGGGCAGCTCAAGTTCACGAACAACACCGTGGTCCGGGGCGGCACGTACGAGCTGAACTGGAACATCGGCCTCGGCGCGATCTGGATCTACGCGCTGGACAAGACCATCGACGCGGACATCCAGGTGACCGGGGACCACTACCTCGACAGCACCTACAACGCGATCATGATGGTCAGCGAGTGGTCGGTGAAGGACCTGTACCAGATCCGCGGCGTCAAGTTCAAGGACCTGCGGATCGACGGCACGGGCACCTCGGTGCTCAGCGGCCGGGTCGAGGGCGGGGCCTCGTTCGAGAACGTCGACGCCCGCAACGTCGGGGCGGTCGGCATCAACAACTGCGGCTCGTTCCACTTCACCCCGGCGGGTTCCGAGTTCGTGGTGACCGACCTGGGCGGCAACGACGGTGGCGGCACCACCGGCCCCTGGATGGCCTCCTGGGAGCTGCCGAACACCATCACCTGCGACGACCGCCCGCCGGTCGTCGTGCCTCCGGCGCCGTCGGCCTGGTGACGACGCGCATGTAGCCAGACCGGATGAGGCACGGGCGGGCGTTCGAGTGCACAGACACCGGGCGCCCGACCGGAAATCCGGTAACCGCCCCGGGCGGGATCCGAGCGAAACAGGCTCGGATCCCGCCCGGGGCCATTCTGCCGACCCGTCGTGACGCCTTTCCGACGCTCATTCGGGGACCGTCGGCCGTCCAGCCCGGATCGTGCGTTCAGCGAGGTCGCACCTTTCCGAGTGGATACGGATGCGTCCGGATGACCCCGCTTATCGGCTCATTGGGTTATGGAGCGGTTCCATGCCTGCGTGCGAGGGTGTAACCCGGCCACGATGAGGGGGATCATCCTATGCAGATCAGCACGTCGCGGTTGCTCCGCTCAGTCGGCAGACTGGGTGTGGCCACCGCGCTGGTGGCCGCCGGTGTCGCCGTAGGCGCCACACCGGCACACGCGGTCGCCACCAACACGGTCGCCTTCTGGAGCATGGACGAGCCCAACGGCTCGACCACGCTCGTGGACAGCAGTGGCAACGGCCGTAACGGCACCATCGGGTCGGACCTGACCACGGGAGTCGTCTACGCCGGTGCGACCGGCCACCGCTTCCCGGTGGTGCTTCCGGGCGAGATGGCCTACAAGCCGGGTCACATCAACCGGGTTCCGGCGCACAACGACCTGAACCCCGACTCCGGTGACTTCTCGCTCACCATCCGCTACCGCTCGACCTACTCCTTCGGCAACATCATGCAGAAGGGCCAGGGCGCGACGGCCGGCGGCTACTGGAAGTTCGAAGCACCGGGCGGCATCCCGCGCTGCCTGTTCCGGGGCGGCAACGGCGCCTCGCGGACCGGCTACGCGACCGAGTCGATCTCGGACGGGCAGTGGCACACCGTCACCTGCAACCGCACCTCCGCCTACGTCGAGATGTACGTCGACGGGGTGCGCACCAGCCGCGCCAACGGCGCGACCGGCAACGTCGCCAACACCTGGCAGCTGTCCATCGGCGGCAAGGGCACGTGCGACGGCGTCGAGGTCACCTGTGACTACTTCATCGGTGACATCGACTACATCAAGATTCTGAAGGGGTCGGGCGGCACCGGCAACACGCCCCCGACGGCAAACCTGGACCCGTCCTGCACGGGCCTGGTCTGCTCGTTCGACGGCACGGGCTCCACCGACACCGGTGGCGCGATCCAGAACTACGCGTGGAACTTCGGTGACGGCACCTCCGCCGACACCGACAGCGTGGGGACCGCCTCGCACACGTACGCGGCGGCGGGCACCTACAACGTCACGCTGACCGTCACCGACGACTCAGGCAGCACCGACACGGACACCCAGCAGGTCACCGTCGCGCCCGTCGCGGAGCTGATCTCGTTCGTCGGGCAGGCCACCTCGAACGCCAACGCCCTCACCCACACGGTGACGGTGCCGTCCGGCGTGCAGGCAGGCGACCAGCTGCTGCTGTTCCTGAGCCAGAACACGCACGGCACCACCGGCACGCCGACCGGCGGCGGGTGGACCCAGCTCGAGCGGCTCGACGGCGGCTACGCCACCACGACGGTCTGGCGCAAGACGGCCACCGCCGGTATCGCGGGCACCTCGGTGCAGGTGACGCTGGGGCAGCAGTCGAAGGGCAACTTCGTGCTCGCCGCATACCGCGGCGTCGACACGGCAGCGCCCGTCGTCTTCACCGGCGCCACCGAGCCGACCAGCTCCGCGGCGCGCGTCACGCCCTTCGCGACCGTGACGGCCGCGCAGAGCTGGGGCGTGTCGTACTGGGTGCACGGCGACGCCGCGTCCACCTCGCTGTCGGCCCCGGCCGGGGTCGAGGTGCGCAGCAACTCGTCGCAGACGGGCGGCGGCCGGGTCACCGGACTGCTCGCCGACACCGGCGCCTCGCTGCCGGCCGGCTCCTACGGCGGTCTGACCGCCACCGGCGCCGCGGCCAGCACCACGACCACCACGTGGACGCTGATCCTGCAGCCGGCCTGACCGGCACACCCTGCACAAGGCCGAGCCGGCCACCCCGCCTCCGGGGTGGCCGGCTCGGCCGTTTCGCGCGTGGCCCCGGCCGCGCGCCAGGGCCACGCTCATGCCGTGGTCGGGAAGCCGATCAGAACGTACCGGCGGTGTTGCACTTGGCCTTCTGGACGATGCAGTCCTTCACCCGGTGACCCAGGGCCGCGTTGTCCCAGGCGAGGAACGAGTCGCCGTGGATCGACGAGGCCAGTCCCGAGGACAGCGTGTAGCCGTCGGCGCTGCCGTGGGTGGGGTAGTCGATGACGAAGGAGACGTTCGGGATGGCGACCGGGAATGCGCCGGTGCACCTGCCGTCGACGGTGTTGTAGGAGACGTGCGACTTGTGGTCGGGGCTGTCCAGATGGACGCCGTCCCAGCAGTCCTGGAACACCAGCTGGTAGGTGAGGTTGGCGGTGGGGGCGCAGATGGGCCAGTTGCCGTCGGCACTGCGGCCGATCTCGCCGCCGGGGCCGGCGCACCAGAACTGGTTGGGCGCACCGGCCGGGGTCGGCACCTGCTTCTTGGCGTCGCCGGCGATCATCCGGAAGCCCTGCGGGAAGGGCACCGTCCTGGTCGGGTCGGGCAGGCGCGAGCTGTAGTACACGGTGACGCCGCGCGGCTCGATCGGCACGCCCCGCTCGTACAGGGTGGGAATCCAGTACGCGGAGGGGTCGCCCACCGGCCCGCAGCTCGACGCGGTGTTGCCGAGCAACGAACCGGTGGTGGTGCTCGCGTTCGCGCCACGGTTGCCGAAGAAGCTGTGCATGTGCGACGCGCCGGGCAGCCCCGGGAAGATGATCGGGTCGTCCTTGAGGGAGTGACTGTAGACGCATGAGGCGTTGAACTCGGGGACCCGCACGGCGTTGGGGGGCGCCGGGTTGATGGTCATCGCGTTGAACGCGGCGAGCTGGGCGTTCCACGCGGCCTGGTCCATCTTGACCCAGCCGGTGCCGGACGACCCGCTCGGACTGGGGCTGGGCTGGACACCGCCCGTGCCGAAGACCTGGAATTCCCACGCCGACGCGCCGTACTGCGTGGCGCGGCGGGTGGTGTTCAGCCGCACGTACCGGCCCGAGCCGCTGACGTTGAGCGTCTGGACACCGCCGGTGCCGTTCACCGTGGTGTTGATCGTCGTCCAGGCGGAGCCGTTGGCGGACGTCTGGATGGTGAAATCGCGCGCGTAGGCGGTCTCCCAGGTGATGACCACGCGGGTGATGGTGGCCGTGGCGCCCAGGTCGACCTGGAGCCACTGTGGGTCGCTGAACGCGCTCGCCCACCGAGTGCCCAGGTTGCCGTCGACCGCGGCGGATGCGGGCGTGCCGCCGTTCTCGGTCGACGACGCCGTCGCCGGGCGACCCTGCGAAAGCGGGGTCTCGGCGGCGGAGGCGCGCAACGCCTGGTTGGTGAGCAATGAGCCGATCAGCGTGGTGAGGACGACGCCGAGCACGAGGGTGCGCGGCCGGATTCTGCCCCTTGGGGCACTACTGGACATGACGGATCCTCCGGTTCTGCGGGGACGGTCGCGGCGAGGTTCCACCGGTGCATGAGGCCCGCCCCGGGGGCTCGGGGCGGGAGTTGATCTTGCCAGAGAGCGCTCTCTATCCCTGCATATTGAACCCATCGGCGATCGGTGTCAATAGGTCAAAGTCGATGGAACTGCGCTCACGAAGACTCGCTTTCTCCGCAAATCAGGCCGGTGATGGAAGGGCTGCCCAGTCGCGGGCTCTTGACCGGCGTTCGGCCAGGGAGCGCTCTCCGAATGCCCGCAACGCCACAACCCGCTCGCCTGCTGCCGCGGTGTCGCCCGCACGTGCTGGAATGTTCGGCGTGAGCAGCGGCGTTCAGCGGGACTGGCGACTGGTCCGGGGCAGTGGCCCCGACCGGTCGACGCTGCGTGCCGACCTCGCGCAGCAACAGGTGATCGCGCACGAGTCAGGGCCGCTGCTGGTGCGCGGCGGACCGGGCACGGGCAAGACGACGACGCTGGTCGAGGCGGTCGCCCGGCGGGTGGCCGACGGCGTCGACCCGCAGCGCATCCTGGTGCTGACGTTCGGCCGGCGCGGATCGCAGTCGCTGCGCCGGCGCATCGAGGCCCGCATCGCCCGCGGTGTCGGGCACGAACCGCTGGTCAGGACCTTTCCGGCGTACGCCTTCGGGTTGCTGCGCCGCTCGGCGGCGCTGCTGGGCGAGCCGTCCCCGCGGCTGCTCTCCGGGCCCGAGCAGGACCTCGTCATCCGCGAGCTGCTGCCCGGCGAGGACGCCGGCTGGCCGGACCGGCTGCTGCCCGCGCTGGGCACCCGCGCGTTCGCCGAGCAGCTGCGTGACCTGCTGCTGCGGGCCGCCGAGCGGGGCATCGGCCCCGCCGACCCGCTCTGGCAGCGGCGCGACGACTGGCAGGCCGCCGCGCGTTTCCTGCACGAGTACGAGCAGACCATGGCGCTGCGCGATGCCTCCACGCGCGGCTCGGCGGGCTACGACCACGCCGAGCTGGTCCGAGCCGCGACCGCGATGCTGCGCCGCGACCCCGAGCTGCTGGCCGCCGAGCGTTCCCGGCTGTCCGCCGTCTACGTCGACGAGCTGGCCGACACCGACCCGGCACAGGTGGAGCTGCTGCAATTGATCGCGGCGGGGCTGCCGCTGACCGCGTTCGCCGACCCGGACTCCTCGACGTACGCCTTCCGTGGCGCGGACCCGCAGATCGTGCGGACCTTCGGCGAGCTGTTCCCCGGCACCGCCCAGGTGGTGCTGGCGACCACGCACCGGGCCGCGCCCGCGGTCCGCGCCGCGACTGCCCGCATCGCCCGCCGCCTCCCCGGCCACCTGCCGGTGGTGCCCGCACCACGCCAGGAGCAGACCGCGCCACCCGGGGGCGAGTCCGCGCAAGCGGCGGCAGGCGCCCGAGCCTCGGCCGCCACCGGCGGTGCGGAGCAGGCGACGGCCGCCGTGAGCGGTCCCGGGCGGTCGACGACGGCCGGTGGTGCTGCGCCGACCGGTCGGAGCGAGCCGCCGGACGATCCGGATGTCGGGGTCGAGGTGGTGGCGCTGCGCAGCCGGGTGAGCGAGGCCGCATTCGTGGCGCACCGGCTGCGGCGGGCGCACCTGGTCGACGGCGTGCCGTTCTCGCGTATGGCGGTCATCATGCGTTCCACGAACTCGCAGCTCCCGGCATACGAGCGGGCGCTGCGGCAGGCGGGCGTGCCGACCAAGGTGCTGGCCGAGGATCTGCCGCTGCACCAGCAGCCGGCGGTGAAGCCGCTGCTCACGCTGCTGCGCTGCGCGCTGCGGCCGGAACTGCTGACCGAGGAGTCGGCGGTCGCGCTGCTGCACTCGCCGCTGGGCGGGGCCGATCCGATGGCCGAGCGGCGGCTGCGCCAGGGCCTGCGGGCGCTCGCGGTGGCCGGGGGCGACACCCGCGGCTCCGGCGAGCTGCTGGTCGAGGCGCTGCGCGACCCGGCGGAGCTGGCCGCGCTGGACCGGCGCTGGGCCGCGCCCGCGACCCGGATCGCGATGCTGCTGGCCACCGCGCGCGAGACCGCGGGCCGGCCGAGGGCCACCGCCGAGGAGGTGCTCTGGTCCGTATGGCGGGCCAGCGGCCTGGCCGAACGCTGGGCCGCGCTGGCCACCGCGCCCGCGATGGGGCTGGACCAGCAGCGCCGCGCCGAGACCGCGGACCGGGATCTCGACGCGATCATGGTGCTGTTCGACGCCGCGGCCCGGTTCACCGACCGGCTGCCGGGCGCACGCATCGACACGTTCCTGGAACACGTCGCCGACCAGCAGCTGCCCGCCGACTCGCTGGCCGCCAGCGGCGACCGGGGCGAGGCGGTGCGACTGCTCACCGCGCACGCGGCCAAGGGCCTGGAGTGGGACGTCGTCGTGGTGGCCGGAGTGCAGGAGGGCATCTGGCCCGACCTGCGGCTGCGCGGCAGCCTGCTCGGCTCCGAGCAGCTCGTCGACGAGGTGGCGCAGCGGGCCCAGCCTGGTGCGAAGGCGCAGCGGGTCGCGCAGACGGCTGCCCTGCTCACCGAGGAGCGGCGGCTGTTCTACGTGGCGGCGACCCGGGCCCGGCGGCGGCTGGTGGTCACCGCGGTGGACTCCGGCGCGGTCGGTGGCGCGGACGGCGAGGACCGGCCCAGCCGCTTCCTGTTCGAACTCGCCCCGCCGGTCAAGGTGGACGAGGACGAGGTGGAGCAGCTGGACCTGGCCCGGCCGCCGCGGGCGCTGACGCTGTCCGCGCTCGTCGCCGAGCTGCGTGCCGCGGTCACCGGCGCCGACCCGGTCCGGCGGCACGCCGCCGCCCGGGAGCTGGCCCGGCTGGCCGCCGCCGGAGTGCCCGGCGCGCACCCGGACACCTGGTGGGGCCTGCCGGAACTGTCCGACGACAGCCCGCTGCACGGCCCCGACGAGCCGGTGCGGGTCACCCCGTCCACCATGGAGAGCGCGCTACGCTGCGGGCTGCGCTGGCTGCTGGAACGGCACGGTGGCGCGGCCGCCTCCACCGCCGCGCAGGGCGTGGGCAACCTGGTGCACGCCGCGGCGATGCTGGCCGACGAGGCGATGAGCGACCCGGCGGTGCTGGTGGAATACGTCGCGGCCCGTTTCGACGCGATCGAGCTGGCCGCGTCCTGGCTGGCCGGGCGGGAGAAGGACCGCTCGGCGGAGATGCTCGGCAAGCTGACCCGGTGGCTGGCCGAGAACCCGCGGCGGCTGGTGGCCATCGAGCGCGAGTTCACCGTGCGGCTGGACGCCGAGCCGCCTATCGACCTGGTCGGCCGGGTGGACCGGCTGGAGGTCGACGACCAGGGCCGGCTCGTGGTGATCGACCTGAAGACCGGCAAGACCACCACCGCCACCCGCGAGGAGCTGCCCGAACACCCGCAGCTGGGGGCGTACCAGGTGGCCGTCGAGGCGGGCGGGTTCCCGGAGGGCGACGAGTCCGGCGGGGCGGCGCTGGTGCAGCTGGGCACCACCCACCGAGACGCCAAGGAGCAGGTGCAGGACGCGATCGGCGAGACCGCCGACCCGCAGTGGGCGCACGCCATGGTGCACCGCACTGCCGCGACCATGGCCGCCTCCACCTTCGTCGCGAAGATCAACGACAAGTGCCGGGTCTGCCCGGTGAAGAGCAGCTGCCCCGTCTCCGGCAAGGGTCGTCAGGTGGTCGAGCCGTGAGCGAGCTGATCAGCCGGCGGGTAGTGGAGGAGGGGCCGCGCTGGACGCCGGAGGAGCTGGCGGCGCGGCTGGAGCTGAAGCCGCCGACCGCCGAGCAGGCCGCGGTGATCAGTGCACCCGTCGCGCCGCTGCTGGTCGTCGCGGGCGCGGGCTCCGGCAAGACGGAGACCATGGCGGCGCGGGTGCTGTGGCTGGTCGCCAACCAGCACGTGCGCCCGGAGCACGTGCTGGGGCTGACCTTCACCCGCAAGGCGGCGGGCGAGCTGGCGCACCGGGTCCGGGTACGCCTGGGCCAGCTGCGCCGCCACGTCGGCACCCGGTTCACCGAGGGGCTCGACGGCGAGCCGACGATCGCCACGTACCACTCGTTCGCGGCGCGCATCGTCACCGAGCACGGCCTGCGCGCCGGGTACGAGCCGAGCACCCGGCTGCTCACCGAGGCGTCCTGCTGGCAGCTCGCCGACGAGGTGGTGCGCTCGTACACCGGGGACATGTCGGCGGTGGACTCCGCGCCGAGCACGGTGGTGTCGGCGGTGCTCGCGCTGGCCGGTGAGCTGGCCGAGCACCTGGTGACCCCGGACAGCCTGGCCACCTGGACGGGCCGCTTCCACGCGAGCGTCGACGCGAAGCCGGGCCGGGTGATGGCCGACGTGCGCGACCTGCTGGCCCGCCAGCGGGCCCGGTTGCAGCTGCTGCCGCTGGTGCGCAGGTACGCCGAACGCAAGCAGGTGCTGGAGGCGATGGACTTCGGCGACCAGATGTCGCGCGCGGCCCGGGTGGCCCGCGACCATCCCGAGGTCGGGGCTGCCGAGCGTGAGCGGTTCCGGGTGGTGCTGCTCGACGAGTACCAGGACACCAGCCATGCCCAGGTGACGCTGCTGCGGGCGCTGTTCGCCGGGGACGTGGCGGTGGTCGAGGGCGGGGTGTCCGGGCAGGGGCATCCGGTGACCGCGGTCGGCGACCCGTGCCAGTCGATCTACGGCTGGCGCGGGGCCAGCGCGGGCACCCTGGACCGGTTCCCGGGGGAGTTCCCCGACCGTGACGGCGAGCCCGCAGCCCAGGCGCAGCTCGGACGCAGTTTCCGCAACCGGTCGGAGATCCTGTCGGTGGCCAACGCGATCTCCGCGCCGCTGCGCGACCTCGGGGCGCGGGTGGTCTCCCTGACCTCGGGCAGCGACGCGCCGGGCATCGTGCAGTGCGCGCTGCTGGAGTCGCACCTGGACGAGGCGGAGTGGATCGCCGACCAGATCGTCACCGCGTGGCGCAGCGAGGCGGGCACGGCCGCCGACCAGAACCCGGTGCACATCCCCGTCGAGCGGCGGCCCACCTCGGCGGTGCTGGTGCGGGTGCGCTCGCAGATCGCGCCGATCGAGGCGGCGCTGCGGGCCCGCGGCCTGCCGGTCGAGGTCGTCGGCCTGGGCGGCCTGCTGGACACGCCCGAGGTCCGCGACGTGGTCTGCACGCTGCGGGTGCTCAACGACCCGCTGGACGGGGCGAGCCTGCTGCGCCTGCTGACCGGCGCGCGCTGGCGGATCGGGCCCCGTGACCTGGTGGCGCTGCACCGGCGGTCCCGGGCGCTGGCGCACGACCGCCGTCCCGCCGGGGACGACGCCGACATCGTCACCGACCGGCTCGACGACGCGGCGCTGGCCGAGGCGCTGGACGACCTCGGCGAGCCGGACCAGTACTCGCCCGCGGCGTACGCCCGGCTGTCGGCGTACGCGAAGGAACTGGCGGGGTTGCGTGCCCGCCTGGACCAGCCGGTCAGCGACCTGATCGCCGACATCGAGCGCACCGCGGGCCTGGACGTCGAGGTCGCGGTGCGGGCCGGGGACGCCGGGCTGGCCCGCGCGCACCTGGACACGCTCGGCGAGGTCGCGGCCCGGTTCGCGATCGAGACCGACGGCGCGCCGCTGGGGGCTTTCCTGTCCTACCTGGCCGCGGCCGAGGACGAGGAGCGCGGGCTGACCCCGGGCGAGATCGACGTGGCCGAGGGCGCGGTGCAGATCCTCACCGCGCACGCCGCCAAGGGCCTGGAGTGGGACGTGGTGGCGGTCGCGGGGCTGACCAAGGACGTGTGGCCGGGGCCGAGCAAGGGCTCCGATCACTTCCTCAAGGGCCTGGGCGTGCTGCCGTTCCCGCTGCGCGGCGACCGCGACGGGCTGCCCACGCTGGCCGTGAAGAGCGCCGCCGACCAGAAGGAGCTGGGCCGCGCCGTCGCCGACTTCGAACAGCAGTGGAAGGAGCACGACGCGCGCGAGGAGCGCCGCCTGGCGTACGTGGCGGTCACCCGCCCGCGCAGCTGGCTGTTCGCCTCCGGCTACTGGTGGGGCGACAAGGTGCGCAAGCCGCGCGGCCCGTCGGTGCTGCTGGAGGAGATCGTCGGAGTGTGCCGGGCCGGTGAGGGCCATGTCGACGTGTGGACGGCGGCGCCGGAGCCGGACGCGGTCAACCCGACCAGCGGCGAGGTCGCCACGACCTGGCCCAGCGATCCGCTGGGCGCGCGGCGGCCCACCGTCGAGGCGGCGGCCGACCTGATCCGGGCCATGCTCGGCGAGCCGGACGCGGGCGCGGTTCCGGCCGAGCACGACGAGGTGACGCGGCGCTGGCGGCAGGAGGCCGACCTGCTGCTGATCGAGCGCGACGAGCAGGCCCGCCGGGCGAACCGGGCCGACGTGGTGCTGCCGGCCCACCTGTCGGTGTCGCAGCTGGTGGCGCTGCGCAAGGACCCGGCCGCGCTGGCCCGGCGGCTCCGCAGGCCGCTGCCCGCGGCCCCGGACCCGTACGCCCGCCGCGGCACCGCCTTCCACCACTGGCTGGAGCAGCGCTACGGCGCGGACCAGCTGCTCGACCTGGACGACCTCCCGGGCGCGGCCGACTCCGACGCCGCCCCGGACGAGGCGCTGGGCCTGCTCAAGGAGAAGTTCGAGGCCAGCGTCTGGGCCGACCGGGTGCCGGTCGAGGTGGAGACGCCGTTCGTGGTGGAGCTGGGCGGCACCGTCGTGCGTGGACGGATGGACGCGGTGTTCCGCGACGATGACGGCGGTTACGACGTGGTCGACTGGAAGACCGGCCGGGTGCCCACCGGCGCGACGGCGGCCGCGGCCGCGGTGCAGCTGGCGGCGTACCGGCTGGCCTGGGCGGCGCTGGCGGGCGTGCCGGTGGCGAAGGTCAGCGCCGCGTTCCACTACGTACGCGACAACCTGACCGTGCGCCCCGCCGACCTGCTCGACGAGGCCGGGCTGACCGCGTTGCTGACCTCGCTGCCGGGACAGGACGCCGACTAGTCCGGACGGCGGGCGGCGGTGCGCCCTGTAGTCCGTTAATACCGGCGACTCAGCCGAACCGCTGCCAGACCAGTCCGGAAAACGACTGCGTGATGTCGCACGCAGCGGGCATTGTGTGAGCGGACACACGCATCCCGTGGGAGGCGCGCCGTGGAGTCATCAGTCCGGGAACTGCTCCTGGTGATGCTCCTTGCGCTGATCGGGGTCGGCGTGGCCGGGGCCGTGGTGCTCGCGCCCTGGCACGCGGCACAGGCCGGTATCGTCGTGGAGGTGCATCCGCCGGCCGCGCCCTTGGCCGGTTGACGATGATTGTTGTGAACGCCTCGATACCCGCCGGAGTGCGTGTGATGTCTGGTCCGAAATCCCTGGTCACGGCTGCTGTCTCGGCTGTCGTGCTGCTGCTGGGCGCGCCCGCGTCCGCGGCCGAGCCGGACGTGGTGCGCGGTATGCAGTGGCAGCTCGCGGGCCTCGACCTGGCCGCGGTGCATCAGCGCGCGACCGGCGCCGGCGTGCTCGTCGCGGTGCTGGACTCGGGTGTGGACAAGACCCACCCGGACCTGGCCGGCCAGGTGCTAGGCGGGCCGGACCCGGTCTCCAACTCCGATGTGGATGGCCGTGGCACCGGGCTTGCCGGACTCATCGCAGGTCACGGCCATGTTCCCGGGGTCTCGGTGGGTGCGCCGCGGCCGAGCGCTTCGCCGTCAGGGCTGCCCGCGCCGAGCGCGAGCGCGGCCCCGGCCGACCCCCGCACGGCGGGTGTGCTCGGGGTGGCCCCCGGCGCGCAGATCCTGCCGGTGGCGTTCGCGCCGGGGCCGAGTGCGACCGGTGACCCGGATGCGCTGGCCGCCGCGATCGACCGGGCCGTGTTCGGCGGCGCGAAGATCATCTGCATCGGCCGGGGCGTCGTGCCCAGCAGCAAGCTGCAGGCCTCGGTCGAGGCGGCCGTCGCGCGTGGTGTGCTGATCGTCGCGGCCGACGCGGATCGGGCCGGCCGGCCGTTCACACCCTGGCCGGCCTCCTACCCCGGGGTGCTCAACGCGATCCCGGCGGACCGTTCGGGCCAGGTGCCCGTCGCGCCGCTGAGCGGGCGCACCACCGGCATCACGGTGCCCGGCGTCGACCTGATCACGACCGGGTTGGGCGGCGGCTACCGGATGGACGGCGGGTCCAGCGCCGCGGCGGTGCTGGCGGGCGCGGCGGCGGTGGTGTGGTCGGCGTACCCGAAGGCCACGGCCGCGCAGGTGCTGCAGCGGCTGCGCTCGACCGCCACCGACACGGGGACGCCCGGCGCGGACAGCCGGTTCGGCGCGGGCACGCTCAACCTGGGCGCGGCGCTGGCCGCGAACCTGCCGCAGGAGGCCGCGCCGAGCGTGCAGCCGAGCCCTGCGGCGTCGAACCCGGCCGCCTCGCCGAGCGCGTCACCCCTGCCGGTCGCCCTCGCCGACAGCCGGGACTGGCGGCGCTGGCTGGTGGCGCTGCCGCTGCTGCTCTTCCTGCTGGCGCTCACGGTGTGGGCGGTGCGGTCGGCCCGGGTGCGGCAGCAGCCCGCCGCCTGATCCGCCCAGGTGCCGGACCGGGGCCGGTTCGAGCGCGGGGCGGATGAACAGATCGTTGCCGAAGGCGGCCGCTCGCATGTTGCGGGCTGCCGCCTCTGGTATGTGTAGGCTGTATATCCTATCGTGCCGGTAGGTTATATGGGTTTACCGATGGCCTGCCCGCATCGAGCGGGCGGGCGGCGCTAACTTGATCAGCGACACGGAGGAGGTACGGCCATGGGCATCGCGGTGGTGGTCGGCGGCGGCTGCAGTGGCGTGCTCGCCACCCGTGAGCTCCTGCGGACCGGCTGGCACGTGGTGATGGTCGACCCGGGCGCCCGGCCCGGCCGCGGGCTGGCCTACAGCACCGCCGCACCGTGGCACCTGCTGAACTCGCCCGCAGCCGCGATGAGCGCCGACCCGGACCAGCCCGAGGACTTCCTGCGCTGGTGCCGGCAGCGCGACCCGCGCACCGGCCCCGCCGACTTCGTGCCGCGCAGCTGGTACGGCGACTACCTGACCGAGGTGCTGCGGGCAGCCGACGAGACCGCGCAGGGCCGGCTCACCGTGCAGCGCGGCCGAGTGGCCCGCATCTTCGAGCCGTCCGGCGGCGGCGGCCCGCTCACCGTGCTGCTCACCGACGACGTGGTGATCCCGGCCGACCGGGTGGTGCTCGCGCTGGGCCACCCCGCCCCGTCCGCTCCGGCACGCCTCGACGCCGCCGCCGCCCGCTCGGGGGCCTACGTGGCCGACCCGTGGCGGGCCGGCGCGCTGGACGGCCTGCCCGAGGGTCCGATCCTGCTCATCGGCACCGGACTGACCGCCGTCGACGTGGCGCTGACCCTGGCCGACGCGGGCCGGCACGACCTGCTCGCGGTGTCCCGCCACGGCCTGTTCCCCCAGCCGCACCGCCGTCCCGGCACGGCCGCGGCGGCGTCGGCGCAGGCGGCGACGGTGGCGGCGCTGCCCGAGCTGCTGGCCGCCGGTTCGGTGGCCGGGGTGCTGCGGTCGCTGCGGCGGCTCGCGGCCGACACCGGCGACTGGCGGGCCGTGCTGGACGCGCTGCGCCCGCACTGGGACGCGCTGTGGCAGAGCCTGCCCGAGCCCGGCCAGCACCGCTTCCTGCGGCACCTGGCCCGCTACTGGGAGGTGCACCGGCACCGGATGGCGCCTGCCGTCGCGGACAGCATCACCGCGCTGCGCGAGAGCGGCTCGCTGCGGGTGCGCGCCGCCGAGCTGTGCGGCATCGAGGCCGCCGACGAGGGGGTACGCGTGGTGCTGCGCGAGCGGCACGGCGGCGCGATCACCGCCCCGACCTTCGCCGCGGTGGTCAACTGCACCGGGCCGGGTCGCCTCGTCGAGTCGGATCCGCTGGTCCGGGCCCTGGTCGCGGAGGGCATGGCCCGGCCGGGGCCGTACCGCCTCGGACTCGACACCGACGCGCACGGCGCGCTGCTGCGCCGGGACGGCTCGGCGCACCCGGCGCTGTGGACGCTCGGCCCGACCCGCCGCGGCGTGCTCTGGGAGACCACCGCCGCGCCCGAGATCAGGACGCAGGCCCGGGGGCTCGCCGTCGCGCTGGGCGACGCGGGCGACCGTGCGCCGGTCGTCGAGTGCGTGGAGTCGTAGTCCGCCCGCGGCGGCTGTGGGTGAACATTTCACAGCCGCCGCTGCGGACGCCTCCTCCGCCAGCTTGCTAGGGTCGGTTTTGTGTCCACCGAGACCAGCATCCAGATCCCGCGCACGGCGTACGAGGTCGAGCGGTTCACGCTCCCCAACGGTTTGCGCGTCGTGCTCAGCCCGGACCGCAGCGCACCGGTGATCGGTGTCGCGGTCGTCTACGACGTGGGAATCCGGTCCGAGCCGCAGGGCCGCACCGGCTTCGCCCACCTCTTCGAACACCTGATGTTCCAGGGCTCGGCCAACCTGGAGAAGCTGGCCCACTTCCGGCACGTGCAGGGGGCGGGCGGCACCTTCAACGGCTCCACCCACCTGGACTACACCGACTACTTCGAGACGGTGCCGAGCAACGCGCTGGAGCGGATGCTCTTCCTGGAGGCCGACCGCATGCGCGGGCCCCGGCTCACCGAGGAGAACCTCAAGAACCAGATCGACGTGGTCAAGGAGGAGATCCGGGTCAACGTGCTGAACCGCCCGTACGGCGGCTTCCCGTGGCTCAAGCTCCCGCCGGTCATGTTCGACACGTTCCCCAACGCGCACGACGGCTACGGCTCCTTCAGCGACCTGGAGGCGGCCACCGTCCCCGACGCCGCGGAGTTCTTCGACAAGTACTACGCCTGCGGCAACGCCACGCTCGGCGTCTCCGGCGACTTCGACTCCGCGCACGCCCGGATGCTGATCGAGCGGCACTTCAGCGACGTGCCGGCCCGCCCGGCCCCGGCGCGTCCCGACTTCACCGAGCCCGACCTGAGCGCCGAGCGGCGCGAGTCCTACGTGGACAAGCTCGCCCCGCTGCCCGCGGTCGCCTCGGCGTGGCGGGTCCCGGACCCGGTCACCGACTTCGCCGGCTACCTGCCGTACGTGGTGCTGGCCGAGGTGCTCACCGACGGCGACGCGTCGCGGCTGGTCGAGCGGCTGGTGCTGAAGGACCGCAGCGTCACCAGCGTCGGCGGCTACCTGGGCTTCATGGGCGAGCCGTTCGAGGTGCGCGACCCCACTGCGCTGCTGCTGCAGTCGCACCTGCCGCCCGGTGGCAGCGTGGACAAGGTGCTGGTCACCATCGACGAGGAGCTGGACCGGCTGGCCACCGACGGGCTGACCCCGGGCGAGCTGGCCCGCACCCAGGCCCGGATGGCCACCCACCTGCTGCGCGAGACCGACGCGGTGCTGGGCCGCGCGCTGCGCATGGCCGTGCTGGAGCTGCAGCGGGGCAACCCGGGGCTGCTCAACGACCTGCCGCACTCGATCGCCGAGGTGACCGAGGAGCAGATCCGGGCCGCCGCGGCCACCCTGCGCCCGAACCGCCGGGCGTCCATCGAGGTCGTACCCGGAGGCAACCAGTGAGCGAGCGTAGCGAGCGAACCACGAGACTCGGTGCAACTCATGCCGTCGACGAGCGAAGCGAGGAGCAGGCATGAGCGTGATCACCCTTCCTGAGCTGGATGAGAACCGGCCGCTGGTATTGCCGACGGAGGTCGAGCAGACGCTGCCGAACGGGCTGACCGTGCTGGCCATCCGCCGCCCGAGCGTGCCGCTGGCCGAGGTGCGGCTGCGCGTGCCGTTCGCCAAGGCCGAGCTGGCCGAGGCGGCGGTGCTGGCGCAGACGCTGTTCTCCGGCACCAGCACCCGCAGCACCGTGCAGATCGCCGCCGAGCTGCAGACCGTCGGCGGCGGCCTGGGCGCGGGGATCGACCCGGACCGGCTGCAGATCAGCGGCAACTCGCTGGTGTCGGGGCTGGACCGGTTGCTGGAGCTGCTGGCCGAGGTGCTCGACGACGCCGTCTACCCGGAGGGCGAGGTCACCACGGAGGTGGAGCGGCTGGCCGACCGGATCCAGGTCGCCCAGAGCCAGCCGGCTCACCTGGCCCGCGTCGCGCTGCTCAAGCGCATCTACCCGGGGCACCCGTACGCGGTGCAGACCCCGTCGGTGGAGGACGTGCGCGCGGTGAGCCCGGAGGCGCTGCGCGCGCTGCACGCCCGGCGGCTGCACCCGGCCGGGGCGACCCTGGTCATCGTCGGCGACCTCGACCCGGAGCAGGCGGTGCAGACCGCGGCCAAGCGCCTCGGCGGGTGGAACGGGGGCGGCGAGAGCGCCGACCTGGCTCCGATTCCGCTGCTGGTGCCCGGCCCGCTGCTGCTGGTGGACCGGCCGGGCGCGGTGCAGTCGTCGCTGCGCATCGCGCTGCCGGCGGTCACCCGCACCCACCCCGACCACGCCGCCCTGCAGCTCGCGAACATGGTCTTCGGCGGCTACTTCTCCTCCCGCTGGGTGGAGAACATCCGCGAGGACAAGGGCTACACGTACGGCCCGCATTCGGTGATCGAGCACTCGGTGGCCGGTTCCACGCTGACCGTCTCCGCCGAGGTGGCCACGGAGGTCACCGCCCCGGCGCTGGTCGAGACGCTGTACGAGTTGGGCCGCATCGCGGCGCTGCCGGTCCGCGAGGAGGAGCTGGAGCAGGCGCGGCAGTACGCGCTGGGCACGCTGCAGCTGGGCATGTCCACGCAGTCCGGCCTGGCCGGGCTGGCCAGCACCTACGCCGGGTTCGGGCTGCGGCTGAACTTCCTGGCCGAGCACTCGGCCCGGCTGGCCGCGGCCACGCTGGAAGACGTGCACCGCGTCGCGGCGACGTATCTCGCGCCCGCGGTGGCGGCCCCGGTGATCCTCGGTGACGCCGAGAAGATCCAGGCCGCGGTCTCGGCGATCGTGCCGGTGACGGTCGAGTCGAAGCCGTGAAGGTGCAGCACACCGAGGAAATGAGCGAGCTGTCCGTATGAGTGAGACGCCTGCGGCCCGGTCGGATCTCGACCGGGCCGCGTTCCGGCGCGCCGACCCGCAGTGGCTGGCCGATGCCTGGTCACGCGGCCAGGTGGTCGTGATCGGAGACGACGGCCGCGCGCTGATCCGTGACGACCGGCTGGTGCTGTTCGCCTCGGGCCAGGTCGGCGCGGCCGGCCCGACCGGCGAGCCGCTGTTCCTCGGCGTCGACGCGGGCGGCACGGCCTACTTCGCGGTGAACCGCGAGCTGCCCGAGCTGCCCGGCGCGGAGCCCAAGCACCTGTGGGAGGTCGGCGCGGACCTGCCGCCCCGCGACACGTCGCTGCTCACCCAGGCGCTGGCGCTGGTGCGCTGGCACCGCGATCACCTCTACGCCCCGCGCAGCGGCAAGCCGACCACGGTGGAGCAGGGCGGCTGGGTGCGCCGCGACGCCGACGGGGACCTGCACTTCCCGCGTACCGACCCGGCCGTGATCATGGCGGTGCACGACGGGGCGGTGGGTCCGCAGGGGCGCATCCTGCTCGGCGCGAACGTGGTGTGGGCCGGGGCCGCCAAGCGCCGCTATTCGGTGCTGGCCGGCTTCGTGGAGGCGGGGGAGACCGCCGAGGAGGCGGTCGCCCGCGAGGTGTACGAGGAGGCGGGCGTGCGGGTGTCCGACATCCGCTACCACGGCAGCCAGGCCTTCCCGTACCCCCGCTCGCTGATGCTGGGCTTCCTCGCGGTCGCCGACCCGGCGGCCGACCCGCTGCGCACCGACCCGGACGAGCTGCTCGACGCGCAGTGGTTCACGCGGGAGCAGGTCGCCCGGGTGCTGGACGGGTCAGACGACTCCTTCACGCTCCCGAACCGGTCCTCCATCGCCCACCAGCTCGTCCTGCGCTGGCTGCGCGAGGGCTGACGGCGGGGTCAGCCCGCGCCCGGCCCACAGGTAGAGCGCGGACACCACCATCACCGCGCTCATGACGACCAGCAGCACCCGGAAGTCGACCAGCTCGACGAGCAGCGCGCCGAATCCGATGGCGAGCGTCTGGGGTGCGCTGATCAGCGCGTCCATCGCCGCCGAGACCCGGCCCATCAGCGCGCCGGGGGTGCTGCGCTGCATCAGCGTCATCAGGCCGACGAGCAGGTAGGGCAGGCCGAACCCGGCGATCAGGGCGGTGGGCAGGGCCAGCCACAGGCTCGGGGTAAGGCTGGTGAGCAGCAGGGGCAGGAACAGAGCGACGCCGATCGCGTTGGTCGACAGCTCGCCGACCCGCCGGATCAGCCAGGCCGACGTCAGACCGCCGAGCAGGCCGCCCACACCCTGGGCGCTGACCAGCACGCCGATGAAGGCCGGCGGCCGGTGCAGACCCTGGTCGACGAAGGCGAAGAAGACGGTCTCGCTGAACCCGAAGACGAGGATCGAGATGACGTTGCCGATCAGGGCGCGTCGCAGCGGCACGCTGCCCGTCAGGTGGCGTACGCCCGCACTGACCTCGGCCACCCAGCGCTGCTCGGTGCGCTCGGGCTTCTCTTCGGGCACCCGCAGCACGGTGATGACCGTGGCCGCGATGAGGAAGCCCGCCATGCCGAGCGCCGCCAGACCCCAGCCCTTCGTGGCGGCGTAGAGGGCGGCCCCCAGCAGCGGCCCCACCAGGCGCAGGCCCTGCCGCACGGTCTGCAGCGCCCCGTTCGCCTCGGCCAGCAGGTCCGGCGGGATGACCTCCTTGATCAGGCCGTTGAGCGAGCCGCTGACCAGGATGTACGAGACGCCGTAGCAGATCGCGACGGCGAAGATGATCCACAGATCCTCCCGTCCGTCGACGGCCAGCAGCGGCGTCAGCATCGCAGCCGAGCCGACCAGCGTCGCGATCAGGAAGGGGCGGCGGCGGAACCGGTCCACCACGACCCCGAACAGCGGCGCGAACATCACCGGCAGCACCACGCACAGGATCGCCGTGCCCGCCATGCCGTCGGAGCCGGTGAGGTCCTTGGCCCAGATGGCCAGCGCCAGCACCAGCATCGACTCGGCGGTCATGCTGAAGAACAGGCCCGCGAAGAGCAGGCGGAAGTCGGGTCGTCGTAGTACGGCGCGCATGGTCGGTGCCTCCGGGGTGGTGGAGTGAGGTCAGCTGGGGTGGGGGTTGGCCCAGGCCACCATGCGCACGGGGCGGGAGCCCTCGGGCCGGGCGGCCGGATCGGTGACGCGCTGGTTGTACCTGGTCAGCACCGCGAGCAGCTCGTCCTCCATGGCCGTCAGCTCCTCGGCGGTGAGCCAGTTGACGTTCTGGACGCTGAAGGCGGCGTGCCGCCAGCCGGTGTCGTCGGTCTGCCGCTGCTCGTCCCACTGGTTGTGCAGGGCGAGCTCCTGCGCCAGCAGCGTCGCGTTGAGCTCGCGGCCCGCCTGCATCAGTTCCGGCGGCTCGTCCGGGCCGCCCCACCGGTTGCCCATGGGCACCCAGCGCCACGGCCGGTTGCGCCCGACCCCGCCCTCGGCCTCCTCGATGAACCCGAACTTGGCCAGCTGGCGCAGGTGCCACGAGCAGTTGGCGGCGGACTCGCCGACGCGCTCGGCCAGCGCCGTCGCCGTCGCCGGACCGTGCAGCGCGAGTTCGTTGAGCAGCCGTAGGCGCACCGGGTGCGCCATCGCCCGCAGCATCCGCGGGTCGGTGATGTCCCGCATCGGCAGTTTCTCCGTCACATCAAAAGGATGCTTTCGAAAGAACTCTTTCGTCAAGCCCTTTCCGGGAATCGGATCTCGAGACCGTGCTCAACCGGGCGAAAGGTGTGTCGGTGCGGGGGTGGGAGTAGTCGGGCGGCTTAGCCTGAGGGCTGGTCACCGACGGAGGTCCCCTTGCCGCGAGGATCCAGCCCGATCGTCCGCCGCCAGCGCCTCGGCGTGGAGCTGCGCCGCCTGCGTGAGACCGCCGGTCTCACCGGCGAGCAGGTCGTCGACCGGGTGGGCTGGGCCGCCAAGTCGAAACTGTCGCGACTGGAGAACGGGCGCAGCCGCCCGGACCTCGCCGACGTGCTGGACCTGCTCGATCTCTACCAGGTGCGCGGGCGGGACCGGGACCAGCTGGTGGCCATCGCGCGCGACGCGGGCAACACCCGCGGCTGGCTGCGGGCCTATCCGGTGATGACGCAACGGCAGCGCGGGTACGCCGAGCTGGAGGCGGGCAGCGCCCGGATCAGGGAGTACGGCCTGTCCATCGTCCCCGGTCTGCTGCAGACACCGGAGTACGCCCGCGCCCGGATCCTCTCCTCGCGCCCGCTGTCCGGGGTCGCCCGGCCGGCTGACGGCGTGCCGGCGCAGCGCGTGAATCCGGTGGTGGGGCCGGTGGCCGAGCTGCCCGCGCCGCAGGAGCCGGACACCGAGGTCGCGGCGCGGCTGGCCCGCCAGACGATCCTGACCCGGGCCCCGGACGCGCCGGCCTATGAGGCGATCCTCGACGAGCAGGCGCTGCTGGGGCGGGGTGCGCCGGACGATGTGCGGGACGGGCAGCTGGCCCATCTCGCGGCGCTCACTCAGTTACCGAACGTGACGATCAGAGTACTGCCGTGTGCGGCGACGGTCAGCCAGCACTTCATACCGTATACGGGATTTTCTATCTATCACTTTCCCGACCCGGATGACCCGGAGACGGTGGCCGTGGAGACGCTCGCCCGTGAGCTGGTGCTCACTGACCGCAACAGCGTCGAGCGATACGCGCGGGTCTTCGGCTGGCTCAATGAGGCGGCGCTGGACCCGGCGCGGTCGCAGGCGTGGCTTAGCGCCCGGATCAGCTGATCTCCTCGGCAGAAAACTACGCTCCGTCACCCGTTCGGGCGGTGCTGCCCGCCGATCGTCGCGTCTTGCTTGATTCCAGCTGGGGAAATGCACAAGCATGACATCAGCCGAATGTGGAACTTCCACCCATGGACTCCACAGTCGACCTCCGCCCGGCAGGCAGTGACGGAGCAGCGCATGCGGTACCTGATAGTTCGCACCGAGGTACGACCCTTCGCGCCCGAGGACGTGCACGCGTCGTTCCTCGACGAGGAGCCGCTGCGCGACGAGACCAGCAGCCCCGAGCAGCGCCGCCAGGTGGCGGAGGCGGACAGCCTCGACGCCGCGCTCCAGCTCGCCCGCGCCCTCGCCTCGGTCGGCGCCGTCCGCTCCGGCCGCCAGCGCGTCAAAGTGGTCCGCCTCGACGCCCCCCGCTGGCCCAGCTGACCCTCCCGGCCTGTGCTGGGGCGCGCAAAAGATCGCCGTCTCGTGTCGAGAAGTGAGGTCGGGCCTCAGGTTTGACACGAAACAGCGATCTTCTCCCGTTGTGGGGTTCAGGCCGGGTCGGCGGCGGTTTCGGCGAGGGCGGCGAGGTGGGACTTGACCTGGATGATGCTGGGGTTCGTCAGCGCGCTGCCGTCGGCGAAGCGCAGCGTCGGCACGGTCTGGTTGCCGCCGTTCACGCTCATCACGAAGTCCGCCGCGTTGGGGTCCTGCTCGATGTCGATCACCGTGTAGGTGATGCCCTCACGGTCGAGCTGGCTGCGCAGCCGGTGGCAGTAACCACACCACGTGGTCGAGTACATGGTCAGCATGGCGATCCTCGGGTCGGGGGAGCGGGGGCTCCCGGGGACTCTAACGGTGGCAACATCCACAACACCTGGGATGATTCCCTGTTGTGACCCGAGACGCTGCCCCCGACACGGCCTCAAAGGTGCTCGCCGGACTCGACGAGGAGCAGGCGGCCGCGGTCACGGCGCCGCCCGGACCGGTGTGCATCCTGGCCGGGGCCGGCACCGGCAAGACCCGGGCGATCACGCACCGGATCGCGCACCGGGTGGTCACCGGGCAGGTCCAGCCGCAGCATGTGCTCGCCGTCACCTTCACCGCACGGGCCGCGGCGCAGCTGCGCGAACGGCTGGCCGGGCTGGACGCGCACGGTGTGCAGGCCCGCACGTTCCACGCCGCCGCCCTGCGCCAGCTGCGCTTCTTCGCGCCGCGGCTGCTGCGCGGCCGGGAGATGCCCGAGCTGGTCGAGAGCAAGGCGCGGCTGGTCACGCTCGCCGCCGCGCGGGCCGGGGTGCGGGCCGACCGCACCGGCGCGCGCGACCTCGCCGCCGAGATCGAGTGGTCGAAGTCGTCCCTGGTGGAGCCCAACGAGTACGTCGTCGCGGCGGCCAAGGCCGGCCGGGAGACCCCGCTCGACGCAGCCCAGGTCGCGGCCGTCTACACGGCATACGAGCACGTCAAGCGCCAGACCGGCGTGATCGACTTCGAGGACCTGCTGCGCGCCATGTGCTGGGGCATCGAGGAGCACTCCGACGTCGCCGAGCAGGTCCGCACGCAGTACCGGCACTTCGTCGTCGACGAGTACCAGGACGTGAACCCGCTCCAGCAGCGGCTGCTGGAGGCGTGGCTGGGCGGCCGCAAGGACCTGACCGTGGTCGGCGACGCGGCGCAGACCATCTACTCGTTCACCGGGGCCACCTCGTCGTACCTGGTGGACTTCGCGCGTACGTACCGCGCCGCGACCGTGGTCCGGCTGGTCCGTGACTACCGCTCCACCCCGCAGGTGGTCGGCCTGGCCAACGCGGTCATCCGGCAGGCCAAGGGCAGCGAGTCCCGGCTGCGGCTGGACCTGGTCGGCCAGCGCCCGGCGGGTCCGGAGCCGGACGCCCGGGTCTTCGCCGACGAGCACAACGAGGCGGTCGGGGTGGCCCGCCGCTGCGCCGACCTGATCGCGGCAGGCACCCCGGCCTCGGAGATCGCGGTGCTGTTCCGGGCCAACGCCCAGTCCGAGACGTACGAGGAGGCGCTGGCCGACGCCGGGGTGCCCTACGTGCTGCGCGGCGGCGAGCGCTTCTTCGAGCGGGCCGAGATCCGGCAGGCGATGGTGGCGCTGCGCTCGGCCTCCCGGGCCGACGGCGGCGACGACCTGGTCGCCACGGTCAGCGCGGTGCTGGTCGGGCTGGGCTGGCAGCCCGAGCGCCCGCCGTCCGGCGGGGCCGCCCGGGAACGCTGGGAGGCCCTGGCCGCGCTGGTACGCCTGGCCACCGAGTTCCGGCCCGAGCCGGGCGCCGACAACGGGCTCGCCGCATTCACCGCCGAGCTGGGCCGGCGCGCCCACGCGCAGCACGCCCCGACCGTGGCCGGGGTGACCCTGGCCAGCCTGCACTCCGCCAAGGGCCTGGAGTGGGACGCGGTGTTCCTGGTCGGGCTCGCCGAGGGCACCATGCCCACCGCGTACGCCCGCAGCGCCGAGGCGCTGGAGGAGGAGCGCCGGCTGCTGTACGTCGGCATCACCCGGGCCCGGCGGATGCTCTGGCTCAGCTACGGCGAGGCCCGCTCGTCCGGCGGCCGGGCCCGGCGTCCGTGCCGCTTCCTGCAGGGCGTGCCGGGGTTGGCGCCGTTCGGTGGCCAGGCCGCCGTGCCCCGTGCCGAGCGTCCGGCGCCCGGTGCGCCGCGCACGCCGCGCAAGACCGTGATCGTGAGTTGCCGGGTCTGCGGGGCGACGTTGCTCGCCGGGCCGGAGCGCAAGCTGGGGCGGTGCGCGGGCTGTCCGTCCTCACTGGACGAGGAGCTGTTCGAGCGGCTGGGCGACTGGCGGGCCCGGGTCGCGGCAGCCGCGAAGATCCCGGCGTACGTCGTCTTCACCGACGCCACCCTGACCGCGCTGGCCGAGCGTCAGCCATCCGACAGAGCCGGTCTCGTGGAGATCGCCGGCATCGGCCCGCGCAAACTCGAGCTGTATGGCGAGGCCGTTCTCGCGCTGTTGAAGGGTGCTTCGGTGGCGGATTTGCTGCCTGAACAACCGACTTCAGAAGATCTTCAAAAAGATTTGGCAACAGAGCCGTAAAACCGTTTGCGCCCTCCCGCCCGGGAGGCATAACCTTCGGACACACCACCAAGAGCGCACATCCGTGCTGCTCCTGGCGGGTGGTCAACGTTCTGCACCGACGAGGCAAGTGAGGAGGCGAGTCCCATGGAGATCACGTTCAAAACCCTGAATGTCGTCGTGCCGGCGCTCGCCGCTGCGCGCGCTTCGTCAGTCGCCGTCTCGCCGATCGCCTTGGCTGCATCCCCGCAGTCGGCACCCGCCGGCCACGCCACGTGTGGCGCAGTGGGTGCACTGGGCGCGTCGACCGTCACCGGCCTGCCGGTGGCTCAGCTGCCCGTCCTGCGACAGCTGGCCTGGAACCCGAACCCGATCAAGGTGGCCCCCGCGGGAGCCACCGAGCCGAAGAGCACCACCAGCACCATCAGCACCACCCTGGCCTACCGGAACCAGGAGTCCTCGGGCATGAAGCTCGATGGATTCGACGGGCTCCCACCTCGAGGTAAACCAAAGGTCTAAACCAGACCACCGGCTCACCTCGAGGCCGCGGAACCCGTACACCGGGATCCGCGGCCTTAGTTATTTCCACCCCCATGGAAAGCGATCCACGAGATCGAGATGAAAGGAAGGTGACCGGAAGATGAGTCTGGCGTTGGCCCCAGTCCTCGACTTCAGCGTCGAGCTGGGTGCGGAGCTGCCCTGCCGGAAGTTTGACCCCGACCTCTGGTTCTCCGACGCTCCTGCGGAGCTTGAGCTGGCGAAGTCGCTCTGCGGCGAGTGCCCGCTCAAGGTCGAGTGCCTCTCCGGGGCGCTGGAGCGCGAGGAGCCCTGGGGCGTCTGGGGCGGCGAGATCTTCGAGCGTGGTGCGGTCGTGGCGCGTAAGCGTCCGCGTGGCCGTCCGCGCAAGGACGACCTCGCTCGCGAGGCGGCCCTGGTGGCCGAGACCGAGGCGCGTGTCGCCGCGGTCACCGCTCGCGAGTCGGTCCGGCTCGCTGCCTGAGCAGCAACTCCGCATCACCCAATCCAGCCGCCTGCCGGCTAAGTCACTACGACGAGCATCGGAGAGAAGCAATGAGAAACGCCATCAGCGACATATATATGATCCACGAAATCATGAGTCGGGCTCGAATGCTTGAGCCTCAGAACATCCCCTCTGAGGCTTCCCGTTCCGCCCGTCAGATCATGGTCGCCGCGCGTCGGCGTGCACGTGAGCTGTCGCAGCGATAAGTGAATCAACACGGATGCCCGCCGGCTCAGCCGGCGGGCATCCGCATTTATCCAGGTCAGTCGGTCGGTCAGTCGGTCGGCTCCGCGAAGCCGGGGAGCCAGCGCTCCAGGATGGCGCGGTAGTGCGCCTTGGCCTCCAGCTGGCACAGCACGCCGATGGAACCCAGCGTCACCCGGTGGATCATCAGGTACGACGGCGGCAGGTTCAGCTGCCGTCCCAGCGCGTACGCCGGGCTGCGCGGGCTGGCCAGCCGGGCCGCCTCCTCACGCAGCCAGGCCCGGGTGAAGCGGAACTCGTCGGCGGCCAGCGGCTCCAGCATGGGCCGCACGTAGTCGAGCACCGCCTGCGCGTCGATGTCGGCGTTGGCGCGGACGAAACCCTCGCCCTGCAGGCCCTTGAGCACCTCGTCGGCCCGGCCGGCCAGGGCGAGCCGGCTGATCCGGCCGACCGGTTCCGGCAGGCCCTGGGGCAGCCGCGCGACCGCGCCGAAGTCGATCACCGCGAGCCGGTCGTCGGGCAGCAGCCGGTAGTTGCCCGGGTGCGGGTCGGCGTGCAGCAGCCCGGCCCGCTCGGGAGCGGAGAAGTGCAGCGTGGCCATGAGCGAGCCCGCCCGGTCCCGCTGCGCCACGGTGCCCGTACTGATGATCTTCGAGAGCGGGATGCCCTCGACCCACTCGGTGACCAGCACCCGCGGGGCCGCCGCCAGCACCTGCGGCACCAGGATCTGCTCGTCGCCGGCGTACGCCGACGCGAAGGCGCGCTGGCTGGCGGCCTCCAGCTCGTAGTCCAGCTCCTCGACGACCCGCGCCCGCAGCTCGGTGACCAGCGGCTTGACGTCCAGCCCGGGCTGGATCACCTTGAACAGCCCGGCCAGCCGGGACAGCTGGGTCAGGTCGGCGATCAGCGCGTCACCCGCACCCGGGTACTGGATCTTCACGGCGACCGGGATGCCGGTGCGCTTGCGCGGCACCTTCCACACGGCCCGGTGCACCTGGCCGATGCTCGCCGCGGCCGCGGGCTCGTCGTCGAACTCGCGGAACAGCGACCGCCAGTCGCTGCCCAGCTGCTCGGCCAGCACCTTGTGCACGGTGGCCGCGGGCAGCGGCGGGGCCGCCTCCTGGAGCTTGGTCAGCGCGTCGCGGTAGGGCTCGGCCAGCGCGTCGGGCAGCGCCGCCTCGAACACGCTCAGCGCCTGGCCGAGCTTCATGGCACCGCCCTTGAGCTGGCCCAGCACGCTGAACAGCTGCTCGGCCGTACGCTCCTGGATCTCGGCGGAGATCACGTCGGTGGCCATGCCGGTGACCCGCTTGCCGAACCCGAGCACGGTCCGCCCGGCGAAGCCCAGGGGAAGAGAAGCCAGCTTGGCGGTCCGGGAGACGGCACGGCGCGGGATGTCGGTCACCGTGCCATTGTTGCCGACCTCGCGGATTTCGGCCCGTTCCGGCAGGTGAAGACCCTGTGGAGATGTCGGTGCGGGGTCAGCCGCGCCGCCGCCGGATGCAGTCGCAGGACGGGTGGGGTGACCAGGTGCGCCGTCGCCAGGGCAGGACACCGTTGATCTCGACGGTGGCGCCGATCGTGGTCGGCGCGGCCCCGTCGAGGTAGGCCAGCACCTCGGCGGCGGCGAAACCGGCGGCGGTGAGGCGGGTCGCCGCCGGGCACGGCTCGCCACCGGCCGGCGCCTGGGCGAGCTGGGCCACCAGCCGGGGCCAGGACGGGTCGCGGTCAGTGCGGTGCAGATCGAGGCAGTGCAGGCAGGGCCCGCCGGTGACGGGCACGAGCGGCCCGACCACGGCGACCCCGTCGCGTACGGTCAGCGCCAGGTGCGGCACCCTGCGCCGCGTTCCGCGGGTGGCCACCGCATACCCCACCTGTACCCGGAACGTGGCGTCCGTGGCACGCAGGGTGGCCGCGTGGGGTGCCTGGCCCCGCGTCCCGGGTGCGGGGGCCGCCGAGGCCGCTGTGCCGGAAGCCGAGCCCATCTTGGCCGCTGTGCCGGCCGCGTGGCCCGTGGCCGCCGTACCTGCCGCGTGGCCCGTGGCCGCCGTACCTGCCGCAGGGCTCGTGACCGCGGTGCCCGGTGCAGGGCTGAGCGCGGCCGCCGCGCCGGAGGAGGCGACCAGCCCCACCTTGCCTATCCCGGCGTCCAGCAGTGCCGTGGCGACCAGCCGGGCCGTCGGGCCGGCACCGGCGATGATCACCCGTGCCAGCGCCCGCCGCTGCAGCACCCGGGCCGGGGTGCCGGCGCTCTCCGTTCGGCGCAGGGCGAGCGCGGCGGCCTCGTCGGCGAGCCGGGCCCGGTGCTCGGCGGGCAGCGCCGAGGGCATCAGCGCGTGGGCCGGCATGACCAGACCCTGCTCGGTCAGCGCGGCCAGCACCTCGTGCACGTCCTCGGCCCGCATGCCGAGCCGTCCCATCTCGGCCAGCAGGGCCCGCTCGGTGCGGGAGCCGTCGAGCAGCTCCAGCAGCCGAGCCGCGGACCGGTGCGGCAGCTCCAGCACCACGGCATGCTCGGGGTCGGTGCCGAGCTGGACGGTGTGACGGTCGCGCCACATCGGGCGCAGCCCCGGCAGCAGGGCCGGGCGGGACATCGGGGAGCGGCTCACAGCGTGAGGTTGCCAGTGTCCGACGGGGTCCGGCCGGGGTTATCCACAGCTCGTCCCCCGTGATCAAGAGGTTTTCCACAGCGCTGACCGGGGTTATCCACAGATCTTGGGGAAGATTGTCGGGAAAGCGACAGGAGCCCGCAGTGTCTGCGGGCTCCTGTCTCGCGTTGTTCCTCAGGCCTTGCCGAGAATGCGGTTCACGGTCGTACCGCAGACGGGGCAGGGCCCCTTGGCCATCCGCATGCCAGTCTTGGAGATCTCCACCTTGCCGGTGAAGTCACGCTTTTCCTTGCACTTCACGCAGTAGCCGTTGTACTTCTCTTCGGCCACGATTCCTCCTCATGATCCACGGTGACTCGTCCCGGCGGCTTGCGCTGTGACGGTGGAAGTCTGCCTGCCCGAATCGATCTGAGTAGTCAGGTTACGCGGGACACGCCGGAGTCATCACGCTTGTAGAAAATGAGGCATTTTCTTAAAGTCGCCTGTGCATTGAGTAATGTCCCTTATGCGAACCAGTGGTGCGGGTCACGGTCAGAAGAATTTTCTTGGCGAAGGCCAACTATCCCGGCAAATCTGGCGATGATCACAAGATTGACCCTTGCGCCCCCCTGGCACCCGGCCGCTAGCGTCCCTTCCGTGAGTAACAACCCCCTGGTTACCCGCGGGTGCCCCCTGGTCTGCGCCGGTCGTTAATGGCCGCCGCACGCAAACCCGTGGTAGAGGTCCGGCGCAGTGAGCGCCGGCGGCGGACGGTGTCCGCCTACCGTGAGGGGGAGCGGGTGGTGGTGCTCATCCCGAGCCAGTTCTCCCGGGCCGAGGAGAGCGAATGGGTGAGCAAGATGCTCGCCCGGCTCGCCGCCCGCGATCAGCGCAGCCAGCGCAGCGACGCCGACCTGGAGGTCCGCGCCCGCCAGCTGGCCTGCCGCTACCTGCCCGAGTTCGGCGCCGTCGCGGTGCCCACCACGGTGCGCTGGGTCGGCAACCAGAACGGCCGCTGGGGCTCCTGCACCCCCGCCGACCGCACCATCCGGCTGTCCGAGCGGGTGCGCGACATGCCGGTCTGGGTCGGCGACTACGTGCTGCTCCACGAGCTGGTGCACCTCATCGTGCCGAGCCACAACGCCCGCTTCTGGGCCCTGGTCGGCCGCTACCCCCGCACCGAACGCGCCCGCGGCTACCTCGAAGGCATCGCCGCCGCCGAACACGCCCGCGCCGAGTAGCACCCTTCCCTGACGGGCCTCACCGCACCACTCGGCGGTTGCGCCCCACCCCGTTCTCAATAGACGTCGGCCTATCTGGATGAGAATTCGTGGATCGAACTCATCCGGATAGGCCGACGTATATGTAAAGCGCGGCGCGCCGCGCAGGGTCAGTCCTGCTTGGGGGGTTCCTCGGGGTTGCCCTCGTCGTGGCTGGGGAGGTCGTCGAGGCCGCTGAGGTCGAGGACGGTGGTGTCGGCGGCGGCCGCGTAGGCGGCCGGGTCGGCGAAGTCCTCGTCGTCGGGCAGCAGGTCGGGGTGGTCCCACAGGGCGTCGCGGCCGGACACGCCGCGGTGCTCGGTGAGCGCCGCCCACAGCGCGGCGGCCTCACGCAGCCGCCGGGGCCGCAGCTCCAGCCCGACGAGCGCGGCGAACGTCTGCTCCGCCGGACCACCGGCGGCGCGACGGCGGCGGAACGTCTCGGAGAGGCGTACGACGTTGGGCAGGCGGTTGCCCGCGGCCTGCTCGACCACGTGCGTCACCCAGCCCTCGACCAGGGCGAGCACGGTCTCCAGGCGGCGCAGGGCGGCCTGCTGCTGCGGGCTGTCGTCGGGGGTGAAGACGCCTTCGAGCTGCAGCTCGGCCATCGACTCGGGGTCGGCGGGGTTGACCCGGCCGAGCGCCTCCTCGATGGCCTCGCGGTCGACCCGGATGCCGTTGGCGTAGGTCTCCACCGCGCTGAGCACGTGCCCGCGCAGCCACGGCACGTGGCCGAAGAGCCGCTGGTGGGCGGCTTCGCGCAGGGCGACGAACAGGCGCAGCTCGCCGGAGTCGACGTCGAGGCCGTCGCCGTACGCCCGGAGGTTGGCGGGCACGAGCGCGGCGGTGCCGCTCGGGCCGAGTGGCAGGCCGATGTCGCCGGCGGAGAGCACCTCGACGGCGAGCTTGGCGAGCGCGGTGCCGAACTGGCCGCCGAACAGCGCGCCGCCGAGGCTGCTGATCATCGCGGCCATCGGGCCGAGCTGGGCGCGGGCCTCCGGCGGGACCAGGTCGCCCATGGCGCTGACCATGCGGTCGGCGACGGGGTCGGCCAGCTTCCGCCAGACGTCGAGAGTGTTGAAGATCCACTCGTTGCGGTTCCACGCGGCGGTGGTGAGCACGCCGCTGGGCAGGGCGGTGGCCGGGTCGAGCCACAGGTCGGCCAGGCGCAGCGCCTCGTCGACCTCGGCGCGGTCGGCCGCGGTGACCGCCGGGTCGCCCTCGCTGTTGAGCGCGGTGGTGGCGACCTGCCGGGCGAGGTCCCAGTTGACGGGGCCTCCGCCGCTGGAGCTCATCGCCATCAGCTGCTGCAGCCCGGCGAGGAACTGCTGCATCTGCTGCGGGTCGTTGGGATCTGGTGGTTGGCCGCCAGGAAGGGCGAACCCGAACGGGGTGTCAGGCACGCCCTCCACCGTACGCGAAGTTGAGCCCAAGTGACTCATACCCCCCGCGTGATCGGGGACAAGTCAGGGTCCGGCGGGGTGGCGGACCGCTTGGATAGGCTGGCCGCCATGAGACGTCGCGGGTTGACTGTGGTGCTGGGCGCACTCCTGGCCGTGCTGCTGCTGTTCGCCATCGGGCAGGTGAAGGTGCCCTACGTGGTGGAGAGCGCCGGCCCCACGGTGGACACGCTGTCGGCCGTCGACGACAAGGGCGAGGTCTGCACGCCCGGCGCCGCCGGAGCCGGGGCGGGCTGCCACGAGGTCATCTCGGTCACCGGCGGTCCCGCGGTCTCGAAGTCCGACGGGCAGCTGCGGCTGGTCACCGTCAACGTGCAGTCGTCCACCGACCTGGTCTCGGTGATCCGGGGCTGGTGGTCCGACGAGGAGGCGGTCGTCCCGTACGAGCTGCTGTACCCGCCGGACGCGAGCCGCGAGGAGATCGACCAGCAGGGTCAGGAGGACTTCAAGAACTCGCAGTCCAGCGCGGAGACCGCGGCGCTGCGCGAGCTGGGCTACCCGGTGCGGATCGCGGTGGAGAAGGTCGTCGCGGGCGGGGCTTCGGACGGCAAGCTCAAGCCGGGCGACGTGATCGACACCGTCGACGGCGCGGCGGTCACCTCCAACGGCAAGCTGCTGGAGCTGATCCAGGCCAAGCCCGCCGGCAGCACCATCAAGCTCGGCGTCACCCGGGACAAGGCGCCCACCACGGTGGAGGTGACCACCAAGCCGGCCTCCGCGACCGACGACACGCCGCGGGTGGGCATCGAGGTCAAAACCGAGCAGCCGCACCCGTTCACGCTGAACATCAAGCTGGACGACATCGCCGGCCCGAGCGCCGGGCTGATGTTCGCGCTCGGCATCATCGACAAGCTCAAGCCGGAGGACCTCACCGGCGGCAAGGTCATCGCGGGCACCGGCACCATCGACGACGAGGGCAACGTCGGGCCGATCGGCGGTATCCCGCAGAAGCTGTACGGGGCGAAGGCGGCCGGTGCCAAGATCTTCCTGACCCCCGCCGCGAACTGCGAGGAAGCCAAGGCGAACGCGCTGCCCGGCCTGCCGCTGGCCAAGGTGAGCACCCTCGACGACGCGCTGGCCGCGCTGGCGACCGTGCGTGCCGGGGGTACCCCGCCTTCCTGTTAATCAGCTGAGAAAACGCGGGGCCCCGGCTGCCGGGGTCCCGCGTGAAACGGCACGTCAGACGACTCACCGCGGTTCCATTGGGCCTGCCATCAGTGCCACGCTCTTGCACGGCAACGTAGGCTTCCACCGTGGTCAACCGATCAAGTCAACTGCCGCACATGAGCCGTCGTGGACGAGCCTGGCTCATCGTGCTGACCGGCCTTCTTGTCTTCTTCGCCGTCCTTGGCTGGGTGGTCGAAGCGTGGACCGAGTGGCTCTGGTTCGACGAACTGGACGCGACCCAGGTGTTCACCGGTCAGCTCGGCACCCGGATAGGTCTCTTCGCGGTGTTCGGCCTGATCATCTGGGCCTTCCTCTTCGGCAACCTGTACCTGGCGTACAAGCTGCGCCCGTTCCTGCCGCCGACCGGGGTCGAGCAGCAGGCGCTGGAGCGCTACCGGTACCTGCTGGGCCCGCACCTGATGCGCTGGTTCACGCTGGCCGCGGCCGCGGTCGCGTTCTTCGCCGGGCTGGCCGCGCAGGGGCACTGGCAGCAGTGGCTGCTGTTCGAGAACGCCGTGCCGTTCGGCCAGAAGGACCCGCAGTTCGGCATCGACATCGGCTTCTACATCTTCAAACTGCCGTTCTGGCAGTACCTGCTGAACACCGGCTTCACCGTGACGGTGCTGGCGCTGATCGGCGCGCTCGGCGTGCACTACCTCTACGGCGGGGTGCGGCTGTCCGGCGCGGGCGACCGGATGACCACCGGCGCGCGGGCTCACCTGACCGGCCTGGTCGCGCTGTTCGTCAGCCTCAAGGCGATCGCGTACGTGCTGGACCGCCGGGCGCTGCTGCTGGACACCATCTCCGGCACCGACCTGACCGGCGCGGGTTACACCGACATCCAGGCGCTGCTGCCGGCGAAGGAGATGCTCACCTACATCTCGGTGATCGTCGTCATCGCCATCCTGATCTTCTCGAACGCGGTCATGCGCAACCTGGTGTGGCCGGGCGTCGCGCTGGGCCTGCTGGCGATCTCCGCGGTGGCCATCGGCGGCATCTACCCGTGGGGCGTGCAGACGTTCCAGGTGGACCCGAGCCGCAACGTCAAGGAAGCGCCGTACATCGACCGCACCATCGCGGCGACGCGTGCGGCGTACGGCCTGGACACGGCGACGACCACGCCGTACGCCTCGGACACGGTCGAGCCGCCGGCGTCGCTGGCGCAGGACAAGACGATCGTGCCGAACATCCGCCTGCTCGACCCGGCCGTGGTCGCCGAGACCTATACGCAGCTGTCGCAGGTGCGCAGCTTCTACCAGTTCGGCGACAAGCTCGACATCGACCGCTACACCATCGACGGCAAGATCGCCGACTACGTGGTGGGCCTGCGGGAGATCGAGTACAGCAAGCTGACCACCGCGCAGAGCAACTGGATCAACAAGCACACGGTGTACACCCACGGCTACGGCCTGGTCGCGGCGCCCGCCAACACCACGGTGTGCGCCGGCCAGCCCTACTTCGTCTCCGGCTTCTTCACCGGCCAGGCGCAGGGCGCCGAGCAGGGCTGCTCGTCGGCCACCGACAAGCTGCCGGTCGACCAGCCGCGGATCTACTACGGCGAGCGGATGGGCGAGTACGCCATCGTCGGCAAGCCCGACGGCGGTCAGAGCGCCGAGTACGACCGGCCCACCGGCGACGCCACCGACGCCCGCTACACCTACACCGGGCAGGGCGGCGTCGACCTCGGCTCGACCTGGCGGCGGCTGCTCTACTCGATCAAGTACGCTGAGTCGAACTTCCTGCTGGCCGACGCGGTCAACGACAACTCGAAGATCCTCTACGAGCGCGACCCGCGCACCCGGGTGCAGAAGGTCGCCCCGTTCCTGACGCTGGACGGCGACCCGTATCCGGCCGCGGTCGGCGGGCGCATCGTATGGATCATCGACGGCTACACGACCAGCGCGAACTACCCGTACGCGCAGCGCATCGACCTGCAGGACGCGACCAGTGACTCGCTGACCGGCGACGGCACGTTCCGCCTCGCCCGGCAGGACATCAACTACATCCGCAACTCGGTGAAGGCCACCGTCGACGCGTACGACGGCACCGTCAAGCTCTACGAGTTCGACGACAAGGACCCGATCCTCAAGACGTGGAACAACGCCTTCGGCGGCAAGCTGATCACGCCGAAGGCGCAGATCCCGGCGGAGCTGGCGTCGCACTTCCGCTACCCGGCGGACATGTTCAAGGTGCAGCGCGACCTGCTCACCCGGTTCCACGTGAACAACGCCAACGACTTCTTCAACGCGCCCGACTTCTGGGCCGTGCCCAACGACCCGGCCGCCGCCGGCACCTCGGCCAAGCAGCCGCCGTACTACCTGCTGACCCAGCTGCCCGGGCAGACCGAGCCGCGCTTCCAGCTCACCGCCGCGGTGACCCCGCGGGAACGGCAGAACCTGGCCGCGCTGATCTCCGGGTCGTACGTCGACGGCAAACCGACACTGCAGGTGCTGGAGCTGAGCAAGGACGGCCGGATCCCCGGACCGGGCCAGGCGCAGCAGCTGATGGAGAACTTCGACGCGGCGCGAACACAGCTCAACATCTGGGGCACCAACGTCGTCAAGGGCAACCTGCTGTCCCTGCCGTACGGCGGCGGCATGCTCTACGTCGAGCCGATCTACCTGCGCTCCAGCGGGGAGAAGGCGTACCCCCTGATGAAGAAGGTGCTGGTCAGCTACGGCGACAAGGTGGCCTTCGCGGACACCCTCACCGACGGCATCAAACAGCTGGTCGGCACGACCGCCGGCACGCCACCGGTGACCACGCCCAACCAGCCGCCGCCGCCGACGACGGGCTCGCCGACGCTGGCGGCCGCCGCCGAGAAGGTCAACAAGGCCATCGACGACGTGCGGTCCGCCCAGCAGTCCGGCAACTTCGAGGCGTACGGCAAGGCGCTGGCCGCGCTGGAGGCGGCGATGAAGGAGTTCGAGGCCGCGAGCGGCACGACGCCGCCCCCGGCTGCCTCGCCCTCCCCGCCGCCGCCCTCGCCGTCACCGGCCACCACCGGCTGACGATGACACGGTGAGACGACACGGGGTGAGCGCTGAGACGGCGCTCACCCCGTGTCGATTTGCGGCTGGTGCGATCAACCGGCTATGGTTTAGAGACCGACGCGGGGTGGAGCAGCTCGGTAGCTCGCTGGGCTCATAACCCAGAGGTCGCAGGTTCAAATCCTGTCCCCGCTACGAACGAAGGACCCGGTTCCGATGGAGCCGGGTCCTTCTATATGTGGTTAGGGTGCACAGGGTGACAAGGGATGACCTGGTCCGGCTGCGGCAGGCCCGCGACCGGATGGACCGCGAGTACGCGCAGCCGCTGGATGTGGCCGCGCTGGCGCACACCGCGCTGATGTCGCCGGGGCACTTCTCGCGCAGCTTCCGGGCCGCCTTCGGCGAGACGCCGTACAGCTACCTGATGACCCGCCGGATCGAGCGTGCCCAGGCCCTGCTGCGCCGGGGCGACCTGAGCGTGACCGAGGTCTGCCTGGCCGTCGGGTTCACCTCGCTGGGCTCGTTCAGCACCCGGTTCACCGAGGTGGTCGGCGAGAGCCCCAGCTCCTACCGGGCCCGCGACCACTCCTGGAGCGAGGCCCTGCCTGCGTGCATCGCCAGGTCGTCTCTGCGGCAGGTCAGGAACGGAAAGGCCGAACGGCCCGCCACAACCACGGCCTGACCTCCCGCGCGATCAGGGGTGACCGCGATTACGGTCACCCCTGTCAATGGTGAGGGTCAGAGCCGGGCCTCATGAAGTGCCGGTTTCCTCAACTCCCGACCTTGGCTGCCGGCTGCACGCAGTTGTCGGCGCGTATCACCCCGCGAAGCATCCGATCGCTTGTGCGCGAGGATCCCGGTTCCAGGTCGAGCCAGCCTCGGCAGACCGCTTCGACGCCGAGTGCGAATCGGCCCTGGGCTTCGCTCTCTTCGGCGAGCTTGGCCAGTTGTTCGCGAACGGTGCGTTCACCCATGTGGAGCCTGAGAGCGATAGCGCGATCCGTCGCCCCGTCGCGTAGCAGACGCAAGATGCGAAGCTGCAGGTCGCTGGGGTGAAAGAGCGTGTCCCCCGACATAGCTCTCTCCTCTTTCTCAAATTATTGGGTTCTCTTGGTGGCCTGGCCGGCTACCGGCATCGATCATCAGCGAATTGCGCCGCGACTGTCAAGTGCCCCCGAGTCGCCCCAGCCTCCTCATTGGAGGATGATTGTGGCCGAACCGTGTCGGGTTGGCGGAGGGCCCGAACGGGTGGCGAAAGTGGCGGTGTGCAGGCGTCGGGCCAGCGGATCCGGTCAGCGCCGAACCGCCGGATCCGGCGGGATGGGGCCGCGTGCGTTGTCAGGCTTCGTCGGCCGCGCCTACGGTCTTGGACGGGCGCTGGTGTCGGACGCAGGTTAGGGCCATCGCTCAAAAGGGTTGCGGGGACGGTGCTGAAGACACCATCCCCGCGAGGTCATCATCGACAACACCGTTAGGAGACGGCAATGAAGACCAAGGCAATGGTAGCGGGTGGTGCTGCCAAGGGCGTGCGCGCGACGCTGATCGCCGCTGCGGCGACGGGCGCCGTGCTCGTGCTCGCAGCCCCCGCGTCGGCGGGCTGGGGTACCTCGATCCCTGGTGGATACGGCAACGCGCGGACCATCGGCGTTCAGGAGGACTACTTCCAGGCGTGCGACACCGCTGCCAACAACATCGGCGTCTACGGTCGCTTCATCCTCGCCAACAGCGCCGGCACGGTGGACGTCTCCGACGGCAACGGTTCCGCGGCCGGATGCGGTGAGCAGGACTGGACCCAGACGCCGTACTGGGCCACCAGGCTGCAGGCGATCCAGCGCGACGGCATTGCGTCGCCGTGGAAGAACACCGACGGTCCCAGCGGAGTGTAATAGTTCGGCCCGGGCCGGATGATGTGATTCAGGTGCCCGCTTTTGGTGACGGCCGGTCTGGCAAAGCCGTTACCGGAAGCGGGCACCGCACCATGCTGCAACAGGATGACAAGGAGGCGGAATGCGTCACTCGGCGAAGATCCAAATTATGGCCCTGATCGCCATGGGGGTGGTCGCTTTGTCGGGGTGCACGTCGCCGGCCGAACCGAGCAAGCCAGCCGTCGTCGAGCCGTCGATCGGTTCGCCGGCTGCGGTCGCTTCGGTGGAGAGCGTGGCTTTGCCGATGGACGCTTACGGCCTGAGCGCGGATCAGAAGATACTGGACGCGCACGCCAGAGATCTGTTGATCCGGGACTGCATGCGCAAGGCCGGGGCAACCTGGCAGGGAAACAGCGCTGCCACCACAGCTGCGATCAACAGCAACCGCGCGGCGGCGAAGGCCATCCG
Source organism: Catellatospora vulcania (assembly GCF_009720385.1). Lineage (GTDB taxonomy): Bacteria > Actinomycetota > Actinomycetes > Mycobacteriales > Micromonosporaceae > Catellatospora > Catellatospora vulcania. The sequence goes on from NZ_WARX01000017.1 coordinate 208,564, forward strand.
GTTCGGGCTGGTCGATTCGGCTATCGCTGGTCAATACGGCTACCACGGCAAGCCGTTCCCGCCCACCGAGGCCAACGGGGCACGACCCCTCGACGAATGTGTCATGCAAGCCAAACTGAAGATGGGCGAGGGCGCGCCCCCAGCGGAAGAGTTCACGCTTTCCTTCGATCTGCCGGCGCAGGCCCACGCGCGGACCGTCAACGACAGCCGGTATATCGCGATGACAGAGCGCTGGTCGGCATGCATGGCCGACAAGGGTTATCAGTTCGAAACACCCGAGGACGCGGCCAAGGACTCGCGCTGGCCGACCGAAACCGCGACCGCGAAGGAAATCCAGGCCGCCGTGGCCGACGTGAAGTGCAAGAAGGAAGTCGGCTACCTGGACCTTGTGGTAGCGCTTCGAACGGCATACGAACTGCAGTTGATCGAGGAGCACTCCGAAGTCATGCAGCGGCTCAAAGAATACTATGACAAGCGCGTCAGGCTCGTCACGGACATGATCGCGGGGAACACATAGGATCGGTCGCCGGCGGGCACGCCGTGTGTCATACCGGTTACGAGGGGAATGATGGTGAAATCGGTGTTGGGACGGCAAGCGATGCAGTCGGACCCTGCCGCACCCGATCATGCCGCCCCCGGCCCGACGGCTGCCGGCACCAAGCGCCGTACGGTGCTGCTGGTCGCCGGCGGCACCGGTCTTGTGGCCGTGGGCGGGCTTATCGGTGCTGCGTTCGTGAAGTCGCCGGAACAGCAGCGGGCCGAAGCGCAGCCACCCGGCCGCACGACGTTGACGAGCACGGTGGAGAAGCGGGTCCTGGCCTCGACCGTGGTCACCCGCGGAATGGTCGGCGCGGCACGGCAGGTGGAGGTGACTCCGGCCTCGGCCCAGGGCGCCAGCGTCGCCCTGGTCACGGGGGTTCGCGTCCGTGCTGGCGCGACGGTCGAACCGGGTGAGGTGGTCCTGACCGTGTCGGGTCGTCCGTTGCTGGTGCTGCCGGGTGCGGTTCCGTCATACCGCGACATGCGTCCGAACGATGACGGCAAGGACGTCGCCCAACTGCAGGCGGCGTTGCGCACGTTGGGCGTGTACCACGGCGGTGACACGAAGGGGCACTTCGGCTCGTCGACGAAGTCGGCGGTACGGCTGCTGTACTCGAGGGCAGGATTCAGCTCACCCGACACCGGAGGCGTCGGCGGCAAGGGGGACAAGACCGCGTTGCGTGCGGCCGATGATGCTGTCGCCGCGGCTCAGCAAGCGGTTGATTCGCTGAAGGCGCGCATCGCGGCCAATCCGGGTGCGACGCCCGCGCCTGGCGAGCCGTCGCAGGCGCAGCAGCTGAACGCCGCGAACAAGGCGTTGACCAGAGCGAAGCAGGACCGTTCCGAACTGATCTCCAGCACCGGGCCGATGGTTCCGCTGGGCGAAGTGGTTTTCCTCCCGGCGTTTCCGGCGACCGTGGCGAAGCTGACCGCGAAAGTGGGCGACCAGGTCACCGCACCGCTGATCACCTTCGCCACCGGCGCGCTGAGTGTCACCGCGGAGCTCCAGCCGGACCAAGCCACGCTGCTGAAAGTCGGGATGCAGGTGGGCATCATCTCGGAGTCGCTCGGTAAGGACGCCGAAGGGCTGGTGACTCTCGTCGGGGACTTGACGTCGCCGGAAGGGCAGGGCGGCGCGGCGTTCATCCCGGTGATCGTCACACCGTCGTCGCCGTTGACCAATCAGTGGAACAACCTGGAAGTGCGGCTGACCATCACCTCGGCCCAGACCAGTGGCGAGGTGCTGGTGGTGCCGCTGTCGGCCGTGAGCGCGGCCGCGGACGGCAAGACCACGGTGACCGTGGTGTCGGCTGGGGGCGGCCAGACGCGGGTCGAGGTGCGGCCGGGGGTCTCGGGAGACGGTTTCGTCGAGGTCGTGCCTATAGGTGGCGCGCTCAATCCCGGCGATCAGGTGGTGGTCGGGCAATGACCCCGGTGGTCAGCTTCGCCGGCGTCGGGCTCACCTATCCCGGTCCGCCACCGGTAGTCGCGCTCCGCCCCGCGGATCTGACGATCAATCCGGGGGAATACGCCACCGTGATCGGCCCGTCAGGCTCGGGCAAGTCATCTTTTCTCAACGTCGTCGGCCTGCTGGACCGGCCCACAGCCGGCCGTTACGAGCTGGACGGCATAGATGTGGGCGGGTTGAAGGAGGCCGACCGCACCGCGCTGCGGGGTCGGCGCATCGGTTTCGTCTTCCAGTCGTTCCACCTGCTGCCCTATCGCAGTGCCCTCGAGAATGTCGCATTGGCGCAGCTCTACACCGGACCGCCGGCTCGTGAGCGAGAGGCCCGTGCCGCCGAGGCCCTGGCGAAGGTCGGCCTTTCCCATCGGGCCCACGCCCGGCCGACGACCCTGTCCGGGGGTGAGCGCCAGCGGGTGGCGATCGCCCGAGCACTGGTCAACAACCCGAGCCTGCTGCTCTGCGACGAGCCGACGGGAAACCTGGACTCCGCTACCGCGGCCGCGGTGCTGGAACTTCTCGATCAGGTCCACGCGAGTGGTTATACCGTCATCATCATCACCCACGACCCGAATGTGGCAGCCCGCGGACAGCGGATCATTACTATCCGTGACGGGGTGTTGCATGATTGAGCGCTCCAGGCTGTCGGTCCGGGACTTGGTCGGCGAGGCGATCTCGGGCGCGCTGCAGCGTCCGAGCCGGTCAGTGCTCACGATGCTGGGCACCGTGCTGGGAATCGGTGCGTTCGTGGCCATCCTCGGACTGACCGCGACCGCCGGCGGTCAGATCGACAAGAGGTTCACGGCGCTCGCCGCGACCGAGGTGACTGTCGAGGACGTCGGCGCCGATCAGATCACTCACGAGATGAGCTTTCCCGCAGATGCCTCCAGCCGGGTCAGGCGTATCGACGGCGTGGTCGACGGTGGCGTCTACTGGCCGGTGCCCCTGCCGGATCCGACCCTCACCGGAGCGCCGGGTATGCCTGGCGACGGAGCCGGCCTGACCCTTTATGCCGCCGATCCGGGCGCACTGGCCGCGATGCGGCCGACGGTGGAGACAGGCCGGCTGCCCGACGCGTTCCATACGAGCCGCCGTGAGCGGGTGGCGGTCCTCGGCCCCACCGCGGCGCGCCGGCTGGGCATCTCGCGCCTCGATTCCCATCCGGCGATCTTCATCAACGGCACGCCGTACACCGTCATCGGCGTCATCAACAACCTGCAACGGTTGCCGGAACTGCTGCTCGGCGTCGTCATCCCGTCGACGACGGCGCTGTCGGCGTACGGGCCGCCAACCGACGCTCCCGCCAAGATGTTGATTGAAACCCGGCTCGGCGCGGCGAAGGTCGTCGCAGAGCAGGTCGCCGTGGCGCTGCGGCCCGAAGCACCGGACAGGTTCAAGGCCACCGCCCCGCCCGATCCCCAGGCTCTGCGCGGCAATGTGACCGGCGATCTGAACGCGCTGTTCCTGCTGCTCGCTGCGATCAGCCTCGTTATCGGCGCGGTCGGCATCGCCAACACCACCTTCGTCGCCGTGCTCGAGCGCACCGGAGAGATCGGCCTGCGCAGGTCGCTGGGTGCGCGGCCGCAGCACATCGCGGCCCAGTTCCTCGCCGAGTCGGCTGCCCTCGGCACCCTTGGCGGGCTCATCGGCACGAGTCTCGCGGTCGCGCTCGTGGTGGGGATCGCCGTCGCCAATTCCTGGACCGCTGTGTTGCACCCGTCGACCGTGCTGCCGGCACCACTGGTCGGCACCCTGGTCGGCCTCCTCGCCGGGCTCTACCCGGCTATGCGGGCGGCGCGGACGGAGCCCGTCGAAGCCCTGCGCCGCTGACTGTGGGCTGGCAAGCCGCTAAACAAGCCTGTCCGCCACCGCGATGCGGTGGCGGACAGGCCGACGATCAGATGGCGTATCGAGGTGGATGTCAGTTCGGGCCGAAGCCGTCGGTTTCGACCCAGGGCGAGGCCTTGCCGTCGCGCTGGATCGCCTGCAGGCGAACCGCCCAGTACGGCGTATCCGTGTAGTCGGCCTGCCCGCATCCGGACGCGGAGCCGTTGCTGTCGGAGACGTCCACCGTGCTGTCGTTGCTGAGGATGTAGCGGCCGTAGACACCGATGCCGTTGGCGTCGGTGTCGCACACGTGGAAGAAGTCCTCCATGCCGCCGAGGGTCTTCGCGTGGCCGTATCCGCCCTTGATCGTCGCGGTGTAGGCGGCCGACGCGGGGGCAGCGAGCACGAGCACGGCACCTGCCGCCGCAGCGGCGATCAGCGTCGCGCGCACGCCCTTCGCAGCACCACCCGCTACCATTGCCTTGGTCTTCATTGCCGTCTCCTAACGGTGTTGTCGATGATGACCTCGCGGGGATGGTGTCTTCAGCACCGTCCCCGCAACCCTTTTGAGCGATGGCCCTAACCTGCGTCCGACACCAGCGCTCGTCCAAGACCGTAGGCGCGGCCGACGAAGCCTGACAACGCGCGCGGCACCATCCCGCCGGATCCGGCGGTGAGGATCGGCCGGCTTGCCGGGTGGTGCCGCGCCGAGCGTGCGCCGGTGGAAAGACCCGCCTGGTGGCTGGGCGGGCCTTGCCGGGCTCAGGGGGTGACCGGGATGTTGGTGAGTCCGCTGGTGGCGTTGACGACGGTGTTCGAGGCGTACACCACGTTGAGGTTGCCGGCGCACTTCGAGGTCGAGGTGATCCGGATCGCGTACTGGCCGACCCCGCCCAGGTTCGAGCTGTTGCCGCGCCACACGTTGCCACAGCCGTTCAGGAACGTCGGCGTGGTCGCCGGGTTGTGCGTCTCGTAGCCGTTGACGAACGTGCCCGGCGCGGCGAACGTGCCGGTGTTGTTCTCGATGAGGTATCCGATGCCCTTGGCGTCGATCCAGGAGTCGGCCGAGTTCTGGCCGGAGATGCCGCGCCCGTCGAACGTGTTGCCGCGGATCACGCCGTCGAAGGTGCCCTCCTTGATGTCGATGTGCTCCGCGGCGACGTACGGGCCGATGCGGTTGTTGAGCACCTGGACCCGGTCGGAGCGGTCGACGCCGCCGGAGTTGCCGTGGCAGGCCCAGTTGGAACCGGCCGAGCCGAGGTAGACGCCCTCGCCGTAGCCGGGCTGGACCAGGCCGGTGTACTCGACGATCGAGTCGCGGATGATCCCGTCGGCCGAGGAGCGGCGGAAGTGCACGCCCTCGTCCTCGGTGTGGTGCACGTACACGCCGCTGATCGTCACGTGGTGCGAGTTGTCGAGCACGATGCCCTTCTTCGACTCGGCCACGGTGAACCCGGTGAGGTTCCAGTACGGCGCGTCGAACAGCCACAGGCCGTAGCCGGAGTCCCAGCCGGCGGTGGGGGCTGGGCAGGACGGCGCGGTGCCGCTCGGCCCGTCGTTGATCAGCACCGCGGTGCGCGGCCCGGTCAGCGTGATCCGGGCGTTGGCCGTGCCGGCCCGCGTGGTGGCGAACGCGCCGCGGTAGGCGCCCGCCGCGAGCCGGATGGTGGTGCCGGGGTTCGCACTGCTCAGCGCGCTGCTGAGCTGTGCGGCGGTGGCCACGTCGACGACCGGCCCGCCGGGCGGCGGGGACGACGGCGGCGATGCGGACGGTGATGCCGACGGGGACGCGGACGGCGAAGGGGAAGCGGACGGCGACGGCGGGGTGGACGGCGACGGGGCCGGGCCGCCCGCGCAGGAGCCGCCGTTGACGGTGCAGTTCACCGGAGTGCCGATGCCGGCGGCGTTGAAGCCGAACGTCTGCGACGCGCCCGGATTGACGGTGCCGTTCCAGCTCACGTTGGTGAAGGTGTAGCGCTGCCCGCTCTGCGCGCGGACCGCACTCCACGACGAGCTGACCGTGGTGCCGGCGGGCAGGTCGAACGCGACGGTCCAGCCGGTGGCGGGGGCGTCGCCGGTGTTGGTGACGGTCACGTCCGCGCCGTAGCCGGTGGCCCACACGCTGACCTGGGTGACCGTGGCGCGCAGCACCGGACCGGCGGCGTGTGCCGCAGTGCTGGTCAGGTAGGGGACCGCGGCTCCCAGTAGGGCGACGGCCGCCGTGACGGCCACCGCGCGGAGGGTTCGCATCGACTGGCTCCTTTCTGGAAGGATTGTTGCCAGTAATCGAACACTGTGGAAGTCGTCCTGCCAAGAGGATGGCATCCATGAATGTGGGCGGTTAACCGATTGGACACGGTCGACAACGGTGACATAGTCTGTGCAAGCAGCCGACGCGGGGTGGAGCAGCTCGGTAGCTCGCTGGGCTCATAACCCAGAGGTCGTCAGTTCAAATCTGGCCCCCGCTACAAAGAACAGATCAAGGGCACTCATCCAGTCACCGGGTGGGTGCCCTTGATCGTTGACGAGCCACCGCGCGAGCCGGCGATGGAAACTCTGGCTCTCGACTTAGTCGATAATGATGACGTAGTCTTCCCGCTGCTGCTTCAGACAGTGAGCGGTCACTCAGCGGATGTGCCATGTTGCCGTCGGCAACCAAACGCATGCATTGACATGCGTAACTTGATGCGTAGGTTCGGAGGCACATCGACTGTTCCTGACGGGGGAAACATGATCGACAGGCGAGCGCTGACAGCCTCCATCGCCATCCTGGTCGTCGCCGCGGGCGCGCTCCCGGCGCCCGCCGGTGCGACCGAACCGAAGCCGCCGCCCCCGACCGCCGCAACGTCCATCGTGGTCGACGGCGCCGAGGTGACCATCCGGGAGCCCCGTGCGGGCGGCGGCGAGAAGATCACCATCTACACCGCCGCCGAGCCGACGGGCGGCCGGAACCTGCTGAACCGGCTGCAGGCGCAGGGACTGGCGCCCAAGTCCGGCGTCAGCGTCCTGGTCGAGCCCGACACCTGCGCGCCCGAGGGCGCCGGCTACGACCAGGCGCACTTCCTCGGCACCAACCCCGGCTGCATCTACTACAGCTGGCGGGAGAACAGCTTCGCCGATCCGCAGGTCTACTTCCGCGACCACACCCCGGCAGAGTGGCCGGTGCGCGCCTCGGTGGCCGAGTGGAACAAGGCCCGGGGAGTGGACTCCTACTGGACCACCGGCGCGTGCCCCACCGGCGGTCGGCACTGCGTCAACGTCTACGCCGGCAACTACGGCCCCAACTGGGAGGGCGGCGCGGTCGCGAAGACGTACATGGAGGTCGACTACCAGGTCTACTTCGTCGACGGCACGGTGCAGATCAAGTTCAACAACTACTACTTCACCGCCGGCCAGTCCCGCCGCAACGCCGCCTGCCACGAGACCGGGCACGCGCTCGGGGTGGGGCACAACGACCGCAAGTGGAGCTGCATGTACCCGACCCAGGCCGGCTCATCGCAGATACCCAACATCTACGACATAGCCCTGCTCGAAAACTACCTGTACTCCTGATCGCGCCGGATGATCGAGGATCTATCCATGCACCTGCGAAACGTTCCCGCCGCCGCGATGCTGCTCGCCGGGCTCGCGCTGGCCGCCGGGTGTGCCGGGCAGCAACAACCCGGCGCGCTCGCCCCGCCCGGCGCGACGGCGTCACCGTCCGCCGCGCCGACCCCGACCGTCTGGGCGTCGGTGCCGCCCTACACGGAGGGCGAGGAGCGCCGCGGCCCCGCGAAACCGGCCGTCGGCACGGCCTACCCGTTCGACCTCTACGTGCACTGCACCGGCGAGTTCACCCGCTTCGGCGGGCGCCACTGGCACAGCGACTCCCCGCCCGGCGATCTCAGCCCGCGCCCCGGGTCCAACGGCAACCGGAAGATCACCGGCTTCGTGGCGGGCACGATGGAACTTCTCGATGCGGACACCGCCCGGTTCGTCATCGACACCAGGTATGTCGAGACCGCGCAGCCCGTGGTGCTGTACCAGCTCGCCCTGCAGACCCCACCCGGCTGCATGTGACCCGCCGGCAAGGCCGGAGCCCGGTTCCCGGGAGATCGGGAACCGGGCTCCGGCCGGTGCGGGGTCAGGCGGCCGTCACGGGTTGGTGAAGCCGAGCGAGTACGAGCCCGAGCCGCTGTACGCGTGCACCCGGTACCGGTAGTAGCCGGCGGTGCCCGAGTAGGTCAGCGTCTCCGAGCTGGACGAGGTCGCGCCCTGGGCCACGTTGGCCCACGCCGAGCCGTTCCACTTCTGCAGGTAGAGGTCGAAGTCGGTGCCGGACGGGCCGGCCAGGCAGCCGCGGTGGGTGCCGGAGGTGGTCGACTGGTAGTAGCTGTTGTCCGGCTGGTAGGCGCTGCCGCCGCTGGACAGCGAGCCGCTGCGGGAGAACTCGTAGCCGGTGCAGCCGCCACCGCCGGGCGGCGGGGACGACGGCGGCGTGCTGCCGCCGGTCATCAGGGTCAGGCTGTACGCCGACAGGATCTCGTTGACCGGCTGGAAGTACGTGGTGCCGCCGGACGAGCAGTTGCCGGACCCGCCCGAGGTGACGCCCTGGGCCTGGTTGCCGGCGATGAGCGAGCCGCCGGAGTCGCCCGGCTCGGCGCAGACGTTGGTGCGGATCAGGCCGCTGACGGTGCCCTGCGAGTAGGTCACCGACGCGTTGCGGGCCTGGATGGTGCCGCAGTGCCAGCCGGTGGTCGAGCCGGACCGGCACACCGACGCGCCGATCGCGGCATCGGTCGAACCGGACACCGTCACGGTGCCGCCGGAGTAGTTGTTGACCAGGCCGCGCGGGGTGTTGCCGGAGGCCACCTGCACCCAGGCGTAGTCGTTGCCGGGGAAGCTGGAACCGCGGAACGTGCCGCTCGGCTGGGTCGTGGTGGACCCGGTGGTGCCGCAGTGCCCGGCGGTGACGAAGCCGCCGCTGACCGGGAAGCCGACCGAGCAGCGGCTGCCGCTGCCGATGTAGTAGGCGTTGCCGCCGATGACGTCGATGAGCGGGACCGGGTTCTCGGTGCTCGCCTCGATGCGCACGGCCGAGGCGTCGACGCCGCTCTGCTTGATGAAGCCCTTCGCGTCGGCGCCCGCGCGGGCGAGCACCACGATCTGGTTGGCGGCCACGTCGATGTACCAGCCGGGCACCGCCTTGGGGGCCTTGGCCGCGTTGGCGTCGAGCCGGTCCTTGAGCGCGTCGAGCTGGGCGAGGCTGCGGGCGACCAGCTGCGGGGTCGCGCCGGCGGCGCGCACCTTGTCGGCCTGCGCCTGGCTGGTGACGCCGACGGTGAACGTCTTGGCGTCGGCTGACAGCCACGCGCCGCCGTAGGTCGCGCCGAGCGACTTGCGCAGGCTGAGGTCGGCCTTGCCGGCCTTGGCCTCCTCGGCGAGCCGGGCCTGCACGCCGGCGGGGTCGAGTTTGAGGTCGCGGCTCAGCGCCTGGAGGACCTGGGGCGAGATGCCCGCCGCGGTGGCGGCGTCGGTCGCGGCGTCGGGGCTTTGTCCCGCCGCGGCCGGATACGTCAGTGCGACGGTGATGCCCAGGGTGAGGGTCGCCGCCGCCGAAGCGAAGAGGAGTCTGCGGTTCATGCTGGGAAGCTTGGCGGTTGGACATAGGCGACGGTAGATACCGCTTGCGTCCTACCGCGATGCGATGGAAACCCGGGGACCGAACTGCGGGTTGGCCTTGCCCCATTCCAGGTAGTGCGGATTGCGGGCGGCCGACTCCGCGTACGCCGCCGCGGCGTGGCCGAGCATGACGTCGGCGTAACCGGCGGCCTCGCTGCGCGGATGCCAGCCGAGCAGGTGCCGCCAGCGCAGCGGCCCACCGGCCAGGGGCACCGTGGCGATGCCGTCCACCCGGCGGAACGTCGCCTTGCACAGCCCGACCGCGTGCCCCGACAGCACCGCGTCGACGGCGTTGCCGATGTCCATCTCGTACATGGTGCGCGGGGTGAACCCGGCCCGCGCGCACGCCGCGGCGAAGCAGTCGCCGAAGCAGCCGTCGCCGGGCATGCTGGCCCACTGCGCGTCGGCCAGCTCGGCCAGGTCGATCTCCCACCGGTGCGCCAGCGGATGGTTCTCCGGCAGCATCACGAAGATGGCGTCGATCGCGATCTCCCGCCAGGTCAGCCCGTCGTCGGGGCTGCCCGGCACGGTGTCGCCGCAGACACCGACGATGCAGAAGTCGAGCTTGCCGGCGACGGCCAGGTCGCAGAGCTGATCGGCCCAGTGCGACGGATGGGTGAGCACCTCCACGCCGTCCTTCTCGGCGGCCAGCCGGGACATCAGGCCGCCGAGGATCGGTCCGTTGACCGCGCCGATGCGCCACTGGTTCGGCCGGATGCGGGTGCCGGTGAGCTGGGCCGCGTCGTCCTGCAGGCCCTTCATTGCGGGCAGCACCACCCGGGCGCGGGCGAGCACCAGCTCGCCGAGCGCCGTCGGGGTGGCCCCGTGGCGGCCGCGCTCGAACAGCGGGCCGCCCAGCGAGCGCTCGATGCGCTGCAGCTGCGCGGTGACCGCGGGCTGGGCCAGCCCGAGCAGCGAGGCCGCTTTGGTCACGCTGCCCGTGTCCGCGATCGCGCAGACCACTCTGAGATGGCGGATCTCTAGATTCATGGCCGCTCCAGTCTGGAGGGTGCAACCGGAGGAGAGATCCACGCAGTCTAGACGGGTGATAGATGGCTGTCACTTCACCGGCAAGCGCTTGCTCCTTTCGTTACCTGGCGGAACCGGGCGTGCCGGTGCCCTCGCGCCGCGTCGCGCTACCGCGGCGCGGTGGCGGACGGTACGGCCCAACCCGCCGCAGGCTGGAACACGTGCTTCCACAGTTCCTGCCGGACCGGCACCGGGTCGCCGCCCCCGGGGCCGACGGTCAGTTCGACGTGCCCGGCCAGGCGTCCCGTGCCCGGCTCGAACAGCAGCTCGTCGGCAATCGTCCCGCTGGTCAGGCGTACCGCGTAGAGCCGCTTGCCGGACACGGTGAACGCCTCGGCGGCGGTGAGGCCGTCGAGCCTGCCCATCAATCGGTGGAAGGCGGCGCGCTGTGCGGCGGGCAGCAGCGGGTCGACCCGGGCCAGGAAGCGCCCGTACTGCTGCCAGCGGGTGAGGTCGTCGACCTCGGCCGGGCCGCGCGAGCCCGCCCGGAAGCCGGCGAGCAGCAGGTCCGGATCGGTGGGCAGGGTGGCCAGCCAGCTCGCGGTCGGATAACCCCAGCCGGGCCCGGCCGCGGCGAAGCCGTCCCGCGCGGCGGCGAGCTGCTCGGCGGGGGACTGTCCTTTGACATCGCCCGCACTCGGTGGGGGCACTTCCAGCAGGCCTTCGGGTTCGAAGCAGCGCACCCCGGCCTGTGCCGTCGCCGGTGCGCTGCCGGGCGAGGGCGAGGGGCCGGACCGGGTGAGCATGGTGGTGTGCGAGCACAGCAGCTCGCCCGGGTGCGGCACGGCCAGGGTGTTGCCGGCCGCGGCCTGGTCCAGCTGGGCGAAGACCGCGGGGACCGGCACCGGTGCGCCGTACTTCAGCCACAGCGCGACGGTGCCCTCCGCCGCGGTGGACGCGGCGCTCGTCGGGCGGCCCGGCCCGGCGGTCGGTCCGCCCGGCTGAGGGGTGCCGTCGCCTGCCGCGCCCAGCACCGCCGCCCCGCCGACCACGGCGGCCACCACCGCCGCGGCTGCGGCGGGCGCCGCCCAGCGGGGCAGCAGGAAGCGGGGCGCGTGCGGTGCGGCCGTCGCGGTCTGGACGCGCCGGCGCACCCGGTCGAGTGCGCCGGGCGCGGCCCCCGGGCGTTCCTGGTGGAATTCGCGCACGCCGCGCAGGTCGGGATCGTCGGTCATCGGGAGCCTCCGTCGGGGGATTCGTGGGCGGCGGGGCCGGCGGCGAGGGCGGCGCGCAGTTTCACCCGCGCGCGGTGCAGGGCCGACTGGACCGAGCCGAGGGGGATGTCCAGGGTCCGGGCGATCTCCTCGTAGCCGAGTTCCGCGACCGCGTACAGCAGCAGCACGTCGCGCTGGCGGGCGGGCAGCGCGGCGAGCACCGTGGCCAGCCGCCGGGTCAGCGCCGAGGCGTCCGCGCGGGCGGCCGCGCCGTCGGCGATGTCGATCAGGTCCGGGTCGCGGCCGGTGCGGGCCAGTGCCCGCAGCGCCCGGGTCTCGGTGCGCCGGTGCCGCCGCAGCAGGTTGGTGGCGATGCCGTAGAGCCAGGCCCGCGCCGGGCCGTCCGGGAGCCGGTGCCGTCGCCGGTGCGCGATGAGGAACGTGTCGGCCACGACGTCCTCCGCGACCGTCGGCCCGACCCGGCCGGCGCAGTAGCGCAGCAGCTCTGCCCCGTGCTGGTCGAAGAGGCCCGCCACGTCGGGCAGGCTTCGGCGCGGCTCGGCCATGGTGTGCAACATACTCATGACTGCCCGCAGGGCGGCGTTCTGTTCCGCACCGGTCGCGCCGGACTGCCGGACGCGGCCGGCAGGCGGGATGATGAATGAATGGCGGCCCGGTTCAGCACGATCGACGACTACATCGACTCGTTCCCCGAGGAGGTGCGCGACGTGCTGCGGCAGGTCCGGCGGACCATCCTGGCGGCCGCGCCGGCACAGGCCGGACAGAGCATCAGCTACGGGATCCCCACCATCACGCTCGACGGGCGGTACCTCGTGTACTTCGCCGGGTGGAAGCACCACGTCTCGGTGTACCCGGTGCCGGACGGCGACGCGGCGTTCGAGGAGGTCGTCGCGCCGTACCGGGCGGCCAAGGGCACCCTGCGGTTCCCGCTGCGCGAGCCCGTCCCGTACGACGTGATCACCCTGGTGACCGGCGTGCTGGTGGCGCAGCGGAGCGCGTCCGGCGGGTGACGCCGGGGTGAGTGACGCGCCCCCGGTCGTGTTGCCGTCGTCGCACCGGCATGCATGCCGTCGGGGGCGGTCCATAGGATCGACGGGTGCAGGATGCTTCCCAGGTGTTGAGCAGGATCTTCGGCTACGACTCGTTCCGCGGCGAGCAGCAGGAGATCATCGACCATGTGATCGGCGGCGGCGACGCGCTGGTGCTCATGCCGACCGGTGGCGGCAAGTCGCTGTGCTACCAGATCCCGGCCCTGGTGCGGCCCGGTGTCGGTGTGGTCATCTCGCCGCTGATCGCGCTGATGCAGGACCAGGTCGACGCGCTCACCGCGCTGGGCGTCAACGCGGGCTTCCTCAACTCGACGCTGGACCTCGACGAGCGGCGCGTGGTGGAGGCGCAGTTCGTCGCCGGCGAGCTGGACCTGCTCTACCTGGCCCCGGAAGGGCTGAGCTCCGGGGCCGCGCTGCGGCTGCTGGAGCGGGGCAAGATCTCGCTGTTCGCGATCGACGAGGCGCACTGCGTGTCGCAGTGGGGCCACGACTTCCGGCCCGACTACCTGGCCCTGTCCGTGCTGCACGAGCGCTGGCCGGACGTGCCGCGCATCGCGCTGACCGCGACGGCGACCACCGCCACCCGCACCGAGATCGCGCAGCGGCTGCAGCTGACGCAGGCGCGGATGTTCGTCTCCAGCTTCGACCGGCCCAACATCCAGTACCGCATCGTGCCGAAGAACGACCCGAAGAAGCAGCTGCTGGAGCTGCTGCGCACCGAGCACCCCGGCGAGGCGGGCATCATCTACTGCCTGTCCCGGGCGTCGGTGGACAAGACCGCGGAGTTCCTGGTGCAGCAGGGCATCGACGCGCTGCCGTACCACGCCGGGCTCGACGCGGCCACGCGCGCCAAGAACCAGTCCCGCTTCCTGCGCGAGGACGGGCTGATCATGGTGGCCACCATCGCGTTCGGCATGGGCATCGACAAGCCGGACGTGCGCTTCGTCGCGCACCTGGACCTGCCGAAGTCGGTCGAGGGCTATTACCAGGAGACCGGCCGCGCCGGCCGGGACGGCCTGCCCTCGACCGCCTGGCTGGCCTACGGCCTGCAGGACGTGGTGCAGCAGCGCAAGATGATCGACAGCTCGGCCGGTGACGCGGCCTACCGGCGCGGGCTGGCCGCACACCTGGACGCGATGCTGGCGCTGTGCGAGACGGTGCAGTGCCGCCGGGTGCAGCTGCTGGCCTACTTCGGGCAGTCCAGCGAGCCGTGCGGCAACTGCGACACCTGCCTGGTGCCGCCGGAGTCATGGGACGGCACGGTGCCGGCGCAGAAGTTGCTGTCGACCGTGCTGCGGCTGCAGCGCGAGCGCAACCAGCGCTTCGGCGCGGGACAGTCGATCGACATCCTGCTGGGCCGCAAGACCGACAAGGTGGCGCAGCACCGGCACGAGGAGCTGTCCGTGTTCGGGATCGGGACCGAGCTGCAGGAGTCGGAGTGGCGCGGGGTGGTGCGCCAGCTGCTGGCGCAGGGGCTGCTGGCGGTGCAGGGCGATCACGGCACCCTGGCGCTGACCGACGCCAGCGCCGACGTGCTGGGCCGCCGCCGCGAGGTGATGATGCGCCGCGAGCCGGAGCGCGCAGCCCGCTCGTCGGGTTCGTCGCGCAAGGCCACGGCCGCCGCGGCCGTGGCGGAGCTGCCCGCCGACGCGGTGCCCCGGTTCGAGGCGCTGCGGGCCTGGCGTGCGGCGACCGCGAAGGAGCAGGGCGTCCCGGCGTATGTCATCTTCCACGACGCGACCCTGCGCGAGATCGCCGCACAGGCCCCGGACTCGCTGGGCAAACTGCGCGGCATCAGCGGAGTCGGCGAGAACAAACTGGCAAAATACGGCGAAGGCGTACTGGAAACCCTGGCCGAGTCCGCCCCGTAACCGTCCGACCGACGGAAGATCGCTGTTTGCGGTCAGAAACTGCGGTCCCACCGCACTTTTCGACCGCAAACGGCGATCATGGCCGCGAGCCGCGAGCCGCGAGCCGCGAGCCGCGAGCCGCGAGCCGCGAGCCGCGAGCCGCGAGCCGCGAGCCGCGAGCCGCGAGCCGCGAGCCGCGAGCCGCGAGCCGCGAGCCGCGAGCCGCGAGCTGCGAGCACCGAGCCGCAGGCCGGGAACTGGGCCCCGGGAGCCGCAGGACGCGAGCCCCGAGCCGCAGGCCGGGAGCTGCGGGCCGGGCGGCGGCCCGAGCCGGTCAGCCTTCCTCGGTGCGGCCCTGGCGCCAGTAGCCCATGAAGGCGACCGCCTTGCGGTCCAGCCCGCGCTCGCTGACCAGGTGACGGCGCAGGGTGCGGATCACCGCGGCCTCGCCGGCCAGCCAGGCGTAGAGCAGTCCGCCGGCGGAGTCCGCCGGCACCTCCCACAGGATGTCGGTGTCCACATCGACGTCCTCGACCGCCTCGGCCGTGCCGGGCGCCGGCACCAGCCGCGCCGCGGCCTCCTGCACCGCGGGCACCAGCAGGCTGCCGTGGGCCGCCCCGTCGCGGGCCAGCCAGCGCACCTGCACCCCGGCGGGGGCGGTCACCGGCAGCGCGTCGGCGGCGTACGGCACCTCCAGCAGCGCAGCCCCGACCGTGTCCGCGGGCAGCCGCTCCAGGATCGCGGCGATGGCGGGCACCGCCGTCTCGTCCCCCGCCAGCAGCACCGGCACGCCGGGGGCCGGCGGCACGAACTCGACCCCGCCGTGCGGGCCCGGGTGGGCTGCGTTGGGTCCCATCAGGACGATCTTCTCGCCGGGCCGGGCCGCGCGGGCCCAGCGCGAGGCGGGTCCCGCGTCGCCGTGCAGCGCCACGTCCACGTCGACCTCGCAATGCTCGCGGCGGACGTGGCGGGCGGTGTACGTGCGCAGCGGGTTGCGCCGCTCGTCGGGTGTCGCGCGCCAGGTGGTGTACCAGTCCGGGCCGTGGTCGAGGTCGGCGAAGCCTCCGGTCGGCGCGGGCAGCACCAGTTTGAGGCGGAGGTCATAGCCGCAGTCGGCGAAGTCGGCGAGGTCGGGTCCGGCGAAGGTGAACCGCTTGTAGGTCGGGCTGAGTTCGGTGACGGACTGCACCTGCACGGTGAACAGCCGCCAGACCATGGGTTCGCTCATGCGCGGGATCTCCAGAGGGGCCGGACGTACGAGGGGATGCTGCGCCGGGCTGCCGGCTCGTGACGTGCCACGTGAAGCCGACAGCCCGCATCGCGTGCAGCTTAGGTTAGGTTAACCTTCCCTCTCATTGTCAAACGGCTGCGGTCGTGTCCTGTGCCACGATGCCGGTGGCAGACCCGGCTGTGGACGAGGGCGCGGCCTCGGCGGCGGGATAGGGCGCGGTCCCGGCCGATGGTGCGGCTTCGGCGCCGGTGACGGCATCGGGCAGGCAGTCGGCGGGCGCTGCGACGTGGCCCGGGGCGCCGCCGCGCAGGGTCAGCAGGGCCAGTGCCGCAGCGAGCGCCATCAGCACGGCCGCCGTGATCGCCGCCGCGTGCAGGCCGGACACGAAGGCGGTGCGGGCGCTCGCGAACAGCGCCTCACCCACGGGTCCGGGCGCCGTGGCCGCGACGACGGCCGCCCCCGCCAGCGTCTCGCGGGCGGTGTCCGCGGCCTCGACCGGCAATGCGGCGGGCACCTCCAGGTGGGCCCGGAAGACGGCGGTGCCGATACTGCCCAGCACTGCCATGCCGAGCGCGCCGCCGAACTCCGAGGCCGTCTCCGACAGCGCGGACGCCGAGCCCGCCCGCTCCGGCGGGGCGGCCCACAGGATCAGCTCGGTGCTCAGCGACATCACCACGACCAGGCCGCAGGCGTACAGCGCGGCGCAGGCCATCAGCGTCCACAGCGGGGAGTCCGCGCCGACGGCGGTCATCGCGGCGAACCCGGCCAGCGCGATGAGGAAGCCCGCCGCCACCAGCCGGTTGCGCGGGACGCCGCGCTGGGCGAGCCCGGCGGCGACCGGGGCGACCGCGCCGATGCCGAGCGAGGGCACCAGGCTCCACAGCGCCGCCTCCAGCGGGGACATGCCCCACACGGTCTGCAGCAGCTGGGTGGTGAAGATGGCGAAGCCGACCAGGGCGAACATGGCGAGCGTGTTGACGGCGACCGCGCCGCTGAACGCCCGACCCCGGAACAGGGCGAGGTCGATCATCGGGTCCGGCGAGGTGCGCTGCCGGTGGAGGAACGCCGCGCCGACGGCGAGGCCGGTGATGATCGCGGCGACGGCGAGCCGGACGTCACCTTCGGCGGCCAGCTCCTTGACGCCCCAGATCACCGGCAGCACCGCCGCCAGCGACAGGGCGGCCCCGATCAGGTCGAACCGTCCGCCGGCGACCCGGCGCGACTCGGGCACCAGCAGCGGCGCGAGCACGACCAGCAGCAGCATGAACGGCACGTTGATCAGGAAGACCGAGCCCCACCAGAAGTGTTCGAGCAGCAGGCCGCTGAGGATCGGGCCGAGCGCGACGCCGAAGGTGAGCGCGGCGGTCCAGATGCCGATGGCGGTGGCCCGCTGCTTGGCCTCGTGGAACATGTTGCGGATCAGGGCGAGGGTGCTCGGCATCAGCGTCGCGCCGCCGATGCCGAGCAGGGCCCGGCTGGTGATGAGGGCTTCGGCGCTGCCCGCGTACGCGGCGGCGGCGGAGGTGAGGGCGAAGGCGGCCGCGCCGATCATGAGCAGCCGGCGGCGGCCGATCCGGTCGCCCAGCGCACCCATCGTGATGAGCAGGCCGGCCAGCACGAAGCCGTAGATGTCGAAGATCCACAGTTGCTGGGTGGCGGTCGGTTCGAGGTCGGCGCTGATGAACGGGACGGCGAAGTAGAGCACCGACACGTCCATGGAGACCAGCAGCAGGGGCAGCAGCAGCACGGCGAGCCCGGTCCATTCGCGGCGGCCGGCGAGCGGCGGGCTTGGCTCGTTCATCGAGGACCAACCTTCTGTGTATGCGGTACGCGCTACTGCGTATGCCGTACGCGTTTCTGTGTACGTTATACGCAGCACTAGGATGTGCAGTCAAGCGTTCGAGGTGAAGCAGGTGTGATGGAGCTCGACAGCGGCATCGGCGTGCCGGCGAACATCGCCGCCGCGTGGGGTCTGCGGGAGCGCCCCGGCAAGGGGCCGAAGCCCGGACTGACCCTGGACGGCATCGTCGCGGCCGGGATCCGGGTCGCCGCCGCCGACGGCATCGGCGCGGTCTCCATGAGCCGGGTCGCCGCCGAGGCGGGCGCGTCCACGATGGCGCTCTACCGGTACGTGCGGGCCAAGGACGAGCTGCTCGAACTGATGATGGACGCGGCGATCGGCGATCCGCCCCCGATCGCACCGGACGCCGGCTGGCGGGCCGCGCTCACCGCCTGGGCGTGGGCCTGCCGCGAGCTGTACCTGGCTCAGCCGTGGACGCTGCGGGTGCCGATCAGCGGCCCGCCCGCCACCCCGCACCAGCTGGCGTGGATGGACGCCGGACTGACCGCGCTGGCCGACACCCGGCTGCGCGAGGAGGAGAAGCTCTCCATCGTCCTGCTGTTCAGCATGTACGTCCGCAACGAGGCGACCGTCGCCGTGGACATGCAGGCAGCGGTCGAGGCGGTCGACACGTCCCTGGACGAGGCCATCGCGACATACGGCAAGCTGCTGAGACTGCTCGTCGACCCGGCCCGGTTCCCGGCCCTGGCGCGCGTCATCGAGGCCGGCGTGCTCGACCGGGCGGACGAGCCCTACGAGGAGTTCGTGTTCGGACTGGAACGGATCCTCGACGGCGTAGGTCTGCTCATCGCGCAGCGGGCGGGCAGCTGACCATCCGGGGTGGACGGTACCGTGCTCGCGTGACGGACATTCCCTCCCCGGTCATCGCATCGACGCCCGCCGGCCCCGTGGTGGCCGAGCCCCGTGCCGAGCACGGAGTGGCCTGGTCGCTGCGCCAGCTGGCCGCGGTGCTGGGCACCGTCGGCTCGGCGCTGCTGCGGCACTGGCCGGTGCTGCTGGCCCTGGTCTTCGTCGGCTTCGCGCTGCGTCGCGGCCTGGTGGTGGTGGCCGTCCAGGCCAGCAAGCTCGACGGCGTCTTCGGCTTCCTGGTCTTCGCGCTCGTGCCGGTCGCCGTGATGACCGCGCTGGTGCTGATGCTGCGGGTGCTGTCGCGCTCGCTGCCCGCGATGACGGCCACCGGGGAGCCGGGTGCGCGCTTTCGCGCGCTGGCGCACGTCGCGAGCGTGCTGCTGCCTTTCATCGCGGTGTACGCCTCGTACGGCTACTTCGAAGACGACCGCAACAACTACGTCTACGAGGTGTACCTGGACGAGACCTTCAACAACGACGCCGACATCTTCACCAACCCGGACGCCGTGAACATCGACGAACGCCTTCCGTTCCAGCTCAACGGGACGTTGGTGACCGTGGTCGTGGTCGCGATGGTGCTGCGCTTCCTGCTGGGGCTGCGGCCGGGACGGCTGTGGGGCTGGGTCGGGTTCGTCCGGGCGTACCTGGAGGTGCTGTCGATCACCCTGGTCGCGGTGTTCGTGTCGGGGGTCAGCAAACTCTTCGTGCCGTACGTCGAGGCCCGCCAGGGGTACCAGTGGGTGCTGGACGCCTGGCACACGGTGGTGGATCAACTGGGCCCGCTGGAATCGGCCACCCGGGCGGCCGGGCTCTTCCTTGCCGGCCTGTTCTTCTCCATCGACACGGTGCTGGTGGTGCCTATCGCCTGGCTCGTCGTGGCCACGGTGGTCTACGGGCAGAGCCTCGGCGCGCCGCCACTGAGCGAGAAGGCGGCTCAGCGGGCCCGTAGCGCGGTACGCCGCTGGGCGCGCTTCCCCGCGCCGGTGCGCAGGCTGGCCCGCGGCAGCACCGCGGGGGTGCGTGAGAGCACGGCCCCGCTGGCGCACGCCTTCCGGTTGCTGGCGCACGCGGGCAAGGTGCCGATCCTGCTGTTCTGCCTGCTGTTCACGCTCGTGCAGACGCTGCCCCCCTGGCTCTGGGAGCTGGAGCGCGAGATCCTCGGTCCGGGCCACCTGCAGTTCTTCTGGGTGCCGCTGTCCGGGCCGCTGGCCCTGATCAACCAGGCGATCACCATGGTGCTGCAGCTGTGCCTGGTCGCGGCGACCGTCGACCGGGTGCTGCGGGTCCAGTCAGCCGCGCAGGGTGAGCCGGACGTAGCGCACCAGGTCGACGCCGCCGAAACTGAGCCGCACCGCGACCGCGTCCACGCCGGTGGCCAGGGCGAAGTGGGCCACGGTCCGGTAGCGGCCTGAGACCGGGGCCGGGTCCTCGGTGTCCGGCCGGCAGTTGGCCAGCGGCAGGCGCGCCTTGCTGAGTTCCTCGGCGTTGACGTCGTACCGGTTGCCTGCCTCGTCCTCCAGCAGGATCGTGCAGAACGGAGACGTCTCGGGGTCGGGGGACTCGACCTCGATCACGGCACGCCACACGGTGACACCGTCGGGCGGCACGAACGGGGCGTTGCCATAGCGCTTGAGGTCGGTCGTCGGCGCCAGTTCGACCAGGCGCAGCCGGACGCCGGCGAACTCGGCCGACCCGTCGGCGGCGGACGGCGCCTGCGAGGGCCGGCCCCGCTGCCAGTACTCCAGGTCGGAGTAGACCGCCGCGTAGATCATCAGGGCGAGGGCCGGCAGCATCGCGACCAGTCCCCAGATGTTGCGCCGCCACCAGCCGCGGCCCAGCGAGTCCGGGCCCCTCATGCCGCGGACCTGGGCGCGAGCACCTCGGTCGGGGCGGGATTCGCCAGCACGGCGGTCACATCCGAGATGGGCAGCGGGATCTCGGCCATGGAGTCCATTCGGTGGTCGACGAAGGTGGACGCCACGAGCAGGGTCAGGTCGCCGGCCGAGGCGGCGGGCACCTCGATCGCGATCTCGCCCTCGACCGGAAGCCCGGGCTGGATGCTCCGGCCCCCGGTGACGAGAAGCTGGTCGAACCGGTCGGTCGTCTGGTAGATCCGGCCCGAGGCGTCGCGTACGGCGGCGTAACTGATGTGCGACGGCTCGGTGCGGGCGCTCAGGCGCAGCTTGACGACGACCCAGACGCCCTGGGTGTCCATGATCGCATCACCGATCTTGAGTTGGGCGGCGCAGCGCACGGCGACGGCCCGTACCGCGAAGTCGCGGCCGACCACGTCCGTGCCGAAGTCGCCCGATACGGCGAAGGGCCGGAGCTGGTGGTTGCGGTCGGGCGGGGAGTCGGCCACGGCCTGGCCGGCGGCCAGCACGGCCGCGACGAGCAGGAGACCACCGAGACGGCGCAGCAGGCTCACGGCGACGTCCTGACCGTCGGCGTCGCACCGGGTCTGGCCGAGGTGGCGACTCGCGGCGGGGGCACCGGCGACGGCGTGGCCCCCGGCGACGGCGAGGCGCCGGGCGAAGGCGTCGCGCCGGGAGAAGGCGTCGCGCCGGGAGAGGCCCGCACGTCGAGCACGGGCACCGTGACGCCGGCCCGGACGGCCTCGTCCTCCATCCACGTGCGCTCGGAGCTGAACGAGTCGGCGCGGTACGTCATGCCGAGGACGAGGACCGTCGCCGTGGTGGGCACCGGCGCGTCCCCCGACTGCTCCCAGAAGAACGCCACCTTCTCCGGCATGTTCGGGTGCAGGCGGCTGACCACCCGCTTGTCGCGGTAGAGGACCATGTCGTAGGGCTCCTCGGTGAGCACACCCTCCACACCGGACAGCCGCACCATCTTCTTGGTGAGCGTCCAGCTCTCGTTCGCGGTGATGGTGACATTGGCGGTCACGTAGAGCCAGCGGTTCTTGTCGTCCTGGCGGCGCAACGGCGGCAGGTCTCCGGCCAGGCGCACGTCGATGACCTCGACCCGCCACGGCCCGCCGTCCACCGGGACGCCCGCCGCGACCTGGGGACTCTTGTCCTCCGCGGGCGCGGTCTCCAGCCCGCCGAACCCCGCGGTGACCGCCAGCACCAGGCCGATCAGCACCCAGCGCAGCTGCGGCGCGACGCCGTCCAGCAGACCTCTGAAGAGCCTGCGGCTCAGTTGACCCCGCCCCGTGGTGACCGACACAGCGGCGAGCATACGAGATGGAACGCTTGCGGGGACACCCGAGCGGGGCCGCATCCCTACACAGTGGACACGACCCCGCCGGGTGGTGGATCAGCCCATCCAGGCGAAGACGGCCGGGTCGGGGCCGATGCGGCCGCCGTTGTCGAGGGTGGCGATCGCCGCCATGTCCTCGTCGTCGAGGGCGAAGTCGAAGACCGCGATGTTCTCGGCGATCCGCGACGGGGTCACCGACTTGGGGATGACCACGTTGCCGAGCTGCAGGTGCCAGCGCAGCACCACCTGCGCCGGGGTGCGGCCGTGCTTGGCCGCGACCCGCGCCAGCAGCGGGTCGTCGAGCAGGCCCTTGCCCTGGCCGAGCGGGCTCCACGCCTCGGTCGCGATGTCGTGCACCGCGTGCAGCTTGCGCAGCTCCTCCTGCGGGAGGTGGGGGTGCAGCTCGATCTGGTTGACCGCGGGCACCACGTCGAACTCGTCCAGCAGGCGGCTCATCGTCTGCACGGTGAAGTTGCAGACGCCGATGGCGCGCACCCGCTTGTCGGCGTGGAGCTTCTCCAGCGCGCGCCAGGCCTCGGTGTACCTGTCCTGGGACGGCACCGGCCAGTGGATCAGGTACAGATCCAGGTAGTCGAGGCCGAGTCTGGCCAGGCTCTCGTCGAAGGCGCGCAGGGCCTTGTCGTACTCGTGCTCGGTGTTCCACAGTTTGGTGGTGATGAACAGCTCCTCGCGGGGCAGCCCGGCGGCCCGCAGTCCGCGGCCCACGCCTTGCTCGTTCATGTAGATCTTGGCGGTGTCGATGCTGCGGTAGCCCGACTCCAGCGCCGTGGTCACGGCCTTCTCTGCCGCGTCGTCGTCGACCTGCCACACGCCGAATCCGAGCTGGGGCATCGCTACGCCGTTGTTGAGGGTCACCTCAGGAACGATCATGTGGTCCATTCTTCCAGTGCCGCGCCCTCAGGTCTCGGCAGTCTGCCCGGCACGGATCGGTGAATCGACGCACACCGCGTCTGCCGATCAGTCGCGGCAGTGACCCCTTGCGATGGAAGCGCTCCCATGCAAGACTGATCCGAATTCGCGACCGGGAGCCATCGTCGCGCGACACGGCACGTCAGGGCATGGACGCGCCGAAGCGGCACCGCCGTCCTCCGTGACGGTTCGGCAAGGTTTCCCGCCGGGACACGGTTCCGGCACATTCGCGAGGAGATCGTCTTGTTGTACCCACTGCGGCGTTCCCGCCCCAGTCTGCTGCGGCGCCTCGGCGCCGTCGCCACGGCGACGTTCGTCGCCGCCGGCGGTCTGATGGTGGCGGCGAGCCCGGCCCAGGCCGCAGTCGCCTGCGAGGTCGTCTACACCGCAAACCCATGGACCGAAGCCCCGAGTTCCGGCGGCTTCACCGCCAACCTGACCCTCAAGAACCTCGGTGACCCGTGGACGAGCTGGACGCTCGGCTTCACGCTGCCCTCCGGGCAGAGCGTCACCCTGCCCGGCTGGTCCGCGAACTTCACCGCGTCCGGCCAGAACATCACCGCCACGAACCTGAACTACAACGGCAACGTGCCGACGAACGGTTCGACCGGGATCGGCTTCAACGGCCGCTGGAGCGGCACGTACTCGTCGCCGACCTCGTTCACGATCAACGGCACGGCGTGCACCGGGGCCAACCCGGCGCCGACCGTGAGCATCACCGCGCCGGCCAACAACACCCACTACACCGCCCCGGCGGCGTTCAGCATCGCGGCCACCGCGGCGGACACCGCGCCCGGCACCGTGTCGAAGGTGGAGTTCTACCGCGACGGGCTGCTGCTCGGCTCGGACACCGCGTCCCCGTACACCTGGGACGTCTCGGCGCTGCCGGTCGGCACGTACGTGTTCCAGGCCAAGGCGACCGACAACGGCGGCGCGACCGCCACGGCGAACACGACGGTCGTGGTGGACGCCTCCGTCGCACCGAAGATCCTGGTCAACGGGGCCGGCACGGCGGCGGTGAGCGTGCCCGAGGGTGGCACGAACACGTTCAAGGTGAAGCTGTCGGCCGCGCCGTCGGCCAACCTGACCGTGGCCGTGGCCCGCACCGCCGGTGACACCGACGTGTCGGTCTCCACCGGCGCGACGCTGACGTTCAGCACCACGAACTGGGGCACCGAGCAGACGGTGACCCTGGCGGCGGCGCAGGACGCGGACAACGCCTCCGGCTCGGCGACGGTCACCGCCAGCGCCACCGGGTACGACCCCGGCGTGGTCACCGCGACCGAGGCCGACGACGAGGTCAACGTCTACACCCAGCGCTTCATCGAGCAGTACAACAAGATCAAGAACACGGCCAACGGGTACTTCTCGCCCGAGGGCGTGCCGTACCACTCGATCGAGACGCTGATCGTCGAGGCGCCCGACTACGGCCACGAGACCACCAGCGAGGCGTTCTCCTACTGGCTGTGGCTGGAGGCCTACTACGGCCGGTTCACCCAGGACTGGACCAAGTTCAACCAGGCCTGGACGGTGATGGAGCAGTACATCATCCCGTCGGCC
Organism: Catellatospora vulcania; assembly: GCF_009720385.1. Taxonomy (GTDB): domain Bacteria; phylum Actinomycetota; class Actinomycetes; order Mycobacteriales; family Micromonosporaceae; genus Catellatospora; species Catellatospora vulcania. The sequence goes on from NZ_WARX01000017.1 coordinate 232,807, forward strand.
GCCGACCAGCCCAACGCGGGCGTCGCCGGCACCCCGCAGTACGCGGCCGAGCACCTCACCCCGGCCAACTACCCCTCCCAGCTGCAGCCCAGCGTCCCGGTCGGCGTCGACCCGCTGCGCAGCGAGCTGACCAGCACCTACGGCAACGGCAACATCTACGGCATGCACTGGCTGCTCGACGTCGACAACAAGTACGGCTTCGGCCGGTGCGGCAACGGGACCACGCGTCCGGCGTACATCAACACCTTCCAGCGGGGACCGCAGGAGTCGGTGTGGGAGACCATCCCGCAGCCGAGCTGCGACAACCTCAACCACGGCGGCACCAACGGCTACCTGGACCTGTTCGTCAAGGAGTCCAGCGCGCCCGCGGCGCAGTGGAAGTACACCAACGCCCCGGACGCCGACGCCCGCGCCATCGAGGCGGCCTACTGGGCGCTGACCTGGGCCACCGAGCAGGGCAAGCAGTCGCAGATCGCATCGACGCTGACCAAGGCGGCGAAGATGGGCGACTACCTGCGCTACGCCATGTTCGACAAGTACTTCAAGAAGATCGGCAACTGCGTCGGCGCGACCACCTGCGCCGCCGGCACCGGCCGTGACTCGATGCACTACCTGATGTCCTGGTACTACGCCTGGGGTGGCGGCCTCACGTCGGCCTGGTCGTGGCGCATCGGCTCCAGCTTCAACCACTTCGGCTACCAGAACCCGATGGCGGCGTACGCGCTGGCCAACGTCAACGCCCTGAAGCCGCAGTCCCCGACCGCGAACGCGGACTGGACCAACAGCTTCAACCGGCAGCTCGAGTTCTACCAGTGGCTGCAGTCGTCCGAGGGCGGCATCGCCGGCGGCGCGACCAACAGCTGGGCCGGCTCGTACGCCACGCCGCCCGCGAACACGCCCACCTTCTACGGCATGTTCTACGACGAGAAGCCGGTCTACCACGACCCGCCGTCGAACCAGTGGTTCGGCATGCAGGTCTGGTCGATGGGCCGCATCGCCGAGCTGTACTACGCCACCGGCAACACCAAGGCCAAGGCGCTGCTCGACAAGTGGGTGCCGTGGGCGATCGCCAACACCACGGTCAGCGGCACGAACTTCGCCGTCCCGTCCGAGATGGGCTGGTCCGGCGCACCGGCGACCTGGAACCCGGCCAGCCCGGCGACCAACACCGGCCTGCACGTCACGGTGACCAGCACCGGCCAGGACGTCGGCGTCGCCGCGTCGCTGGCCCGTGCGCTGCTGTTCTACGCCGCCAAGTCCGGCAACGCCGCGGCGAAGACCACCGGCAAGGGCATCATCGACGCGCTGTACGCCAAGGCCGAGAGCAAGGGCGTCTCGACGACGGAGACCCGCGGCGACTACTCGCGGTTCGACGACGTCTACAACGCCACCACCGGCCAGGGCATCTACGTCCCGGCCGGCTGGACGGGCGACATGCCCAACGGCGACGTCATCACGGCCGGCAAGTCGTTCCTGGACATCCGGTCCTGGTACACCTCCGACCCGGACTGGTCGAAGGTGCAGGCGCACCTGGCGGGCGGCCCCGCGCCGAGCTTCAACTACCACCGGTTCTGGGCACAGAGCGACGTGGCGATGGCCTTCGCCGACTTCGCCGCCCTGTTCCCCAACGGCTGACCCCGGTCGGCCCGTGCATGAACGGCGGGCACCCCTGCACGGGGTGCCCGCCACCTCGTAATTGGGGCTCCGGCGTCGTCACCTGGACCGGAAGGCATTTCAGCGCAGGTCGTTGCAGGTGACGAGAATTTTGTTGCCGATGCTCCGATACTCTTCCGTGACGACCAGGTTCCAAGCCGCAGCGCCGTCACTTCGGAGCTTGCTGACCTCGGCCAGCAGCCAGGCCACCACCTTGCTCTCCTCGGTCAGCGCCTCCTTCAGCTGCGGATGCTGAGCCTGGCGGATCTGGTTCTTGAGCGCCGACTGGAAGTCGGTGAGCAGCTTCTTCCACCTGGCTATGGCTTGCCGACCCTTGACAGGATCGCGTTTCGCGCTCTGCAACGCTGCCAGTGCCGTCGGGTCAAGCAGGTAGGTCCGGTAGGTGTAGTAGGCCTCGCACACCTGGAGCGTGCTGGTGGCGGTTTGCTTCCGCAGAGCGGCGGCAGGATCGAGCGACGGCGACGGCGACGGGATCGCCGAAGGGCTCTTCGACGGGATGGACGTGGGTGTGGCCTGATCGCCGCAGGCGGTCAACGCGGGTAGCGCCAGGACCACGATGGTGAGCAGCTTGAACGGTCGCATGTTGTCCCCTGTCAACGCGGGGCCGTGGCCGGCCCGAGGCGAGTCTGGAGCCGGAAGATCGTTTCTGCCATCCATCACCCGGCCAGTCCACATGGGGATGCGGGCGTTGATCCCGCGATCGACGGATCTCCGTATCCTGGGCGACTCTCGAGGTTCGACGAATCCACCGGGCAACCGCCACGTGTCCCTGTAGCGCGGCTTCACCAGAATGACCGCGCCGTCGACTGCGTGTCTTCCCCGGTCTGGGTTCGTGCAGATTCCCGGAACTGCACGAGCGCTGCGTCAGGCGGCGGGAGTGGGGACGAGGACGCGGCGGGCGATGGTGTGCAGGGCGAGCAGGACGTAGCCGACCAGGAGCGGGGCCGTGATCGGGAGGATCGAGCCGATCAGGAAGGCGATCCCGATGACGCCTGAACAGGTCAAGATGAGGGCCGGGCGGGACAGCGCGGTGCGCAAGGCGCGGCGGTAGGTGTACCCCCGGCCGAGGAACGGCACGGCCAGCGCGGCCAGCCCGAGCAGCGCCACCACCGCGACGGCGGTGACGGCCAGTAGCACTCCGCCGCCCGGGGCCAGGCCCTGGTTCAGCCAGAAGATGTTGAGCGTCAGGAGCAGGATCGTGGCCAGCACGATGAGGGTGGCCAGTGCGCCGGGCAGCAGTCGGCGGCCGAAGGAGCGGAGCAGGTCGCGCGGGCCGGGCCAGTGGCCGTCGGTGAAGCGCTGGTGCACCGCCTCGGCACCGACGGCGACGGCGGCGCCGGTCGTCACGACCGGCACCGCCGCGACGGTCACCACGATGCCGACCAGGGCGAGGTCGGCCGCGTCACGCAGGGTGTCGCGCCAGTCCGTGGTGGTCGTCGCCGTCATGTTTCAGCCCTTCAGTCCGCTGGTGTTGATGCCCTGGACCAGGAAGCGCTGGAAGCCCAGGAAGAACAGGAACACCGGAAGCAGGGACAGTACCGACATGGCCAGCATCGGGCCGATCGAGGTCTGGCCGCTGGAGTCGATGAACAGCCGCAGCGCCACCGGCACGGTGTAGCTGGGCACGCTGGGCAGGTAGACCAGCTGGGTGAAGAAGTCGTTCCAGGTCCAGATGAACGAGAAGATGGCGGTCGTGATCAGGGCAGGTCGCGACAGCGGAAGGATGACGTGCCAGAACGTGCGGTACGGGTCACAACCGTCGATCTTGGCGGCGTCGTCGAGTTCGCGGGGGATGCCCCGCATGAACTGGACCATGAGGAAGATGAAGAAGGCCTCCGTGGCCAGCAGCTTCGGCAGGATCAGCGGGAGCGGGGTGTCGATCCAGCCGAACTCGCTGAACAGCACGTACTGCGGAACGATCAGCACGTGGCCGGGCAGCAGCAGCGTCGCGATCATGAGCGCGAAGTAGCCCTTGCGGCCCCAGAACCGCAACCGCGCGAAGGCGTACGCGGTGACCAGGCAGGATATTGCGTTCGCCACCACCGTGGCCAGCGAGATCACGATGCTGTTCATGAAGAACCGGCCGAAGCTGACGCCGGGGATGTAGCTCCAGCCGTCGGAGTAGTTCGACCAGGTCAGCTCCTGGGGCCAGATGGAGAGGTTGCTGCTCACCTCGGTGGGCGACTTCAGGGAGGAGCCCAGCACCCAGATCAGCGGGTAGAGCACGATCGCCAGCACGCCGAGCAGGGCCAGCACCCGCACCCATCCACGTACGCGGGCCATCAGTTCTCTCCGTCCGAGTAGTGCACCCAGAACTTGCCGGTGCTGAAGAAGACGATCGTGATCAGGCCGATCGCCGCCAGGAAGATCCAGGCCAGCGCGGAGGCGTAGCCCATCTGGAAGTCGGTGAAGGCCTTGTCGTAGATGTGCAGGGTGTAGAGCTTGGTGGAGCCCAGCGGGCCACCGGTGCCGTTGCTGATGACGAACGCCGAGGTGAAGCCCTGGAACCCGTTGATCGTCTCCAGCAGCAGGTTGAAGAAGATGACCGGCGACAGCATCGGCAGCGTGATGTGGAAGAACTGCCGGGTCTTGCTGGCCCCGTCAACCTGCGCGGCCTCGTACAGCTCGGTGGGCACCTGCTTGAGGCCGGCCAGGAAGATGACCATCGGTGCGCCGAACTGCCAGATGGTGAGCACCATCAGGGTGGACAGCGCCCAGTCCGGGTCGTTGATCCAGTTGTTGCCCTCGATGCCGAACAGGCTCAGCCCGGCGTTGAACGCGCCCTCGCGGTTGAACATGGCGACCCAGACCAGGGCCAGCGCCACCGAGCCGCCGAGCAGCGACGGCAGGTAGAACATGCCCCGGAACAGGCCGACGCCGCGGCGCTCCTTGTTGAGCAGCAGGGCCACGCCCAGTGAGGCGGCCAGCTTCAGCGGGATCGCGATCAGGCCGAAGGTGAGGGTGACCCGCACCGACTGCCAGAAGGTCGGGTCGAGGGTGAAGATCTTCTTGTAGTTGTCGAAGCCCACCCACTCCACGAACTCCCAGCTCGACAGGACGTCGTAGTTGGTGAAGCTCAGGTAGAGCGAGAGCAGCATCGGGAACGCGGTGATCGCCATCAGGCCGATCAGCCACGGGGAGAGGAAGACGTAGCCCGCCAGGCCCTCGGAGCGGCGGGAGGCGTAGTTCTTCTTGCGCCGGCCGCGCGCCGGCGGCGGCGCTGGCGCCGGAACCGGGAGGGCCGGTCGGGAAGCCGTGGTGAGTGCCACGCGCGGTCCCCTTCCAGGAACGAGATCGATGAACGGCGGAAATGGAACGGGCCCGGCCCCGGCCCGGGAACGGCCGGGCCGGGCCCGCGTCCGCTGGCGGCTGACCTCGGCGGGCGACTGTACGGCGCCCGCCGAGGCTGCTCACCAGCGTCCGGTCATGCCAGAGCGGAGGCGGCTTCGGTGAAGAACTGCTTGGCCGCGGCCTCGGGGGTGGCCTTGCCGTACGACACCGTCTCGGCGATGTCGCGCAGCGTGTTGCGCAGGCCGCTGTGGCCCTTCGGCGGCGGCGCGGGGGCCGGGCCGAACTTCGGCGTGATCTCGTTCTCGAAGGCGACGGTGTCCTTCATCTTCTGGTCGGTCAGCGCGTCGGAGACCGCCTTGCGCACGTCGAGGTTGTTCGGCAGGCCCCGGTCCACGCCCAGGATCTTGCCGGCCTCCACGTCGTTGGCCAGGAAGTTGATGATGTCGGCGACCACGTCAGGGGCCTTGGTGGTACGCGAGGCCGCCCAGTACGTCGACGCGCGCGCCCACTGACCCTTCGGGTCGCCCGGGTATGCCGTCATGCCCAGGTCGTTCTTGGTGGCCTTCTGCATCTCGGAGAGCTGGTTGGACCACATGAACGACACGGCGGCCTTCTTGGTCACCACGAGCTGCGTCGCGACGCTGCCGGTGACGGCCTCGTGGCAGACATCCGCCGGCGGGGTCGCGCCCTTGGCCCGGGCGTCCACCCACAGCTGGAACCAGGCGACCAGGTCCGCCTCGGTGAAGGCGATCTTGGGGCCGTCGTAGAACTCCTTGCCCTGGGCGCGCAGCCACAGCCACAGCGCCTTGTAGTCCGAGCTCGGGTCCATCAGGCCCCAGTACTTGCCGCCGGACTTGGTGGTGATGCCCGCACCCCAGGTGATGATCTGGTCGTAGGTCCAGCCCACCTGCGGGGCCTCGACGCCCAGCTCGGCCAGCTTCGTCTTGTCGAAGATGATGGCCGGGGTGTTCTCGCCGGTGGCGATGGCCACCTGCTTGCCGCCGAGCTGCCCGTACTTGGTGAGGCTCTCGGGGTGGTTCGACACGTCGATCTTCTTGCTCGCCGTGTACTTGGACAGGTCCAGGGTGACGTTGCGGCCGGCGTACTCGGCCAGGCCGTTGTCGTCGAGCTGGAAGATGTCCGGCGCGTTGCCACCGGCGGAGATGGTGGCGAGCTTGTCGTAGTACCCGGTGAACGCCTGCCACGTGGGCGTGATCGTGACGTTCTTGTGCTTGCTCGTGTAGAGCTTCAGCGCCTCTTCGGTCAGCTTGGCGCGGGCCTCGCCGCCCCACCAGAAGAAGGAGACGGTGACCGGGGCGTTCGGGTCGACGGCGGGCTCGTCGTCGCCGCAGGCGGCCAGCAGGCCGGCCGCGGGCACGGCGATGGCCGTTCCGGCGAGTAGACGCAGCAGATGGCGGCGGTTCAAGCCACCCGCCGGCAGGCTACCGTTGTGCTGCGTCGGCTCGTCGGCCGGCGCGGGTGTCGCTGGGTGCATAGCTTTCACTCCCTGCTCTCGGAAGCGACACCGTCAAGGGGCGGTTGCTGCCGCCTGCCCGGGCCCGCAGTGCGATGCGGGCCCGGGCCTGACGAGTCGCGGATGACCAACTCGGTCTGAAGCGTTACCAATGCGGTGGTGCGGCGGTCGTCGCCATGCTGGAGCAGCATGTCGACGGCCGCCCGTCCGGCGGCCGCCGTGGGGGTGGCCACCGTCGTCAACATGGGGCGGGTGCGGCGGCTCAGCGCGGTGTCGTCTATTCCGACGACGCTGATCTGATCCGGCACCTTGACCCCGCGGTGGTCGAGTGCGTCGATCAGGCCGACGGCCATGAGGTCGTTGTACGCGAGCACGGCGCTGACGCCGGCCCGCAGCACTGCCTCGGCCTGTGCCGATCCGCTCTCCTCGGTGGGCGCGTTGGGCCCGAGGACCACCAGCTCGGCCCCGGCGTTGCGGGCGGCGAGGGTGGCCGCGCGGCGGATCTCGCGGTTGGTCCAGGACCCGCGCGGGCCGCCCAGCAGGGCGATCTCGCGGTGCCCGAGGCCGACCAGGTGCTCGACCGCGAGCCGGGCGCCCTGCGCTACGTCCATCACGACCGCGGGCAGGCCGGGGACCGGCCTGTTGACCACGACCAGCGGGACCTCGCGGGACAGCTGCTCGATCTGCGTGTTGCTCATGCGGGGGCTGCACAGCAGCACCCCGTCCACCTGCTTGGCCAGTGCGAGCACCAGCTCCTCCTCGACACCGGGGTCTTCGTTGGTGTCGGCGACGAAGACGTGGTAGTCGCGGCCGCGGGCGTGACTTTCCGCCGCTTTGATCAGCGGCGGGAAGAACGGGTTGGCGATGTCCGCCACGATGAGCCCGATGTTGTGCGTGCGCCCGGTGATCAGTGCGCGGGCGGCCCGGTTGGGCCGGTATCCCAGCACTTCCGCCGCGGCGAGCACGTGGGCCCGGGTCTCGGCGTTCACCAACTGTGGTGCGCTGAACGCGCGGGACACGGTGGAGACGTGCACGCCACTGGCCTTGGCGACATCGCGGATAGTGGCCGGCACCTGCACTCCTTTGTGTACACGCGATCCTGTGTTGGCTATCACGGTGGTGACCCATTAATGCAAACGGTTGCGACCGTGTCAACGGGTGAAGATGTCGATCTGGTTTCGACAGTGGACCTTGGCGGTGTCCGCACTGGGAAATATGGGGACAATCAAGGCGGATTCCGGGGCAACCATTGACGCGATCGGAGCCTGATGGTTAGTTCTGCTGCAAACGTTTGTAGTCGCATGAGGCCCAGGAGGCCGGATGACCACGCGGTACGCGATCGTGGGGACCGGGGCTCGAGCGCAGATGTTCGCCCAAGCCCTGAACAAGCACGGCGAGCTTGTCGCACTAGCCGATGTCAACCCCGCTCGGATCGCCGCCCAGCAGCGCCGCCTGCAGGCGGCGGGCGCCCCGCCCGCCGTGGCCTACGACGCCGGCGAGGTGCCGGCGATGCTGGCCAAGGAGCGCGTCGACACCCTCGTGGTGTGCAGCGTCGACGCCACGCACGACGAGTACATCGTCGCGGCGCTGGACGCCGGGTGCTCCGTGGTGACGGAGAAGCCGATGACGGTGGACGTGCCCAAGTGCCGGCGCATCCTGGAGGCGGTGAAGCGCAACGACGGCAAGGTCGGGGTCGCCTTCAACTACCGCTTCCACCCGGTGCACGAGCAGGTCCGCACGCTGCTGGCCGAGGGCGCGATCGGCGAGATCGGCTCGGTGCACTTCGAGTGGCTGCTCGACGTGCGCCACGGCGCGGACTACTTCCGCCGCTGGCACCGCGACCGGGCCAACTCCGGCGGCCTGCTGGTGCACAAGGCAACCCACCACTTCGACCTGGTCAACTGGTGGCTGAACAGCACGCCGGTGCGGGTCACCGCCGAGGGCCGGCTGTTCTTCTACGGCGACGGCGGCGCCCGCCACGGCTACGCCCGCGACTACGCCCGCGCCCACGGCGCGCCGGCCGCGCAGGGCGACCCGTTCGCGCTGCACCTGGCCGACAACCCGAATCTGGCCGAGCTGTACCTCGATGCCGAGTCCCACGACGGGTATCACCGCGACGTGAACGTGTTCGCGCCCGGCACCGACATCGAGGACGACATGTCGGTGCTGGTCCGCTACGCCAGCGGCGCGACCATGTCGTACCACCTCACCGCGTACGCGCCCTGGGAGGGTTACCGGATCGCCTTCAACGGCAGCCGGGGCCGCCTGGAACTCGACATCGTCGAGTCCGACCACGTCGCGCCCGGAGTGGCCGGGGCGGTCAAGGGGCACTCGGCCGCGCTGCACGGCGTGGAGGCGGCCGCCGAGGGCGGCAGCGTCTCGCTGCGGCTGCGCCGGTTCTGGGAGCCGCCGGTCGAGGTGCCGGTGGCGGCGTACGACCGGCAGGGCCACGGCGGTGCGGACGTGCGCATGACCGGGGTGCTCTTCGGCGGCGACGCCGACCCGCTGCACCGGTCCGCGACGGCGCTCGACGGCGCGCGCTCGCTGCTGACCGGCCTGGCCGCGAACGCGTCGATCGCCTCCGGGCGCAGCGTGGACGTGGCGCAACTGCTCGACATCTCGGAATGGGAGTGACGACGTGGACGACCTGCTGTTCCCGGCGGAGGCGCGTACCCGGGCGATCGCCCGGGAGCTCTACACGCACGCGCGGAACCTGCCGCTGATCAGCCCGCACGGCCACGTCGACCCCGGCATCCTGGCCGAGGACGCGCCGTTCCCGGACCCGGCCCGGCTCATCATCGTGCCCGACCACTACGTGACGCGCATGCTGCTCAGCCAGGGCGTGACGCCCGACCGGCTGGGCGTGCCGCGCGTCGACGGCGGCCCGGTGGAGACCGACCCGCGGGCGATCTGGCGCACCTTCGCCCAGCACTGGCACCTGTTCCGGGGCACGCCGTCGCGGCTGTGGCTGGAGCAGACCTTCAAGACCGTGTTCGACATCGAGACCCCGTTCGGGCCGCTGACCGCCGACCGGGTGTACGACGAGCTGGCTTCGCGCCTGGAGCAGCCGGAATACCGGCCGCGGGCGCTGTTCGGCAAGTTCAACCTGGAGGTGCTGGCCACCACCGAGTCCCCGCTGGACGACCTGTCCCGCCACGCCAAGCTGGCCGCGGACGGCTGGGGCGGCCCCGGCGGGCGCGTGATCACCACGTTCCGCCCGGACGACCTGGTGGACATGGACTGGCCCGGCTGGGCGGCGCGGGTGGCGAAGCTCGGCGAGATCACCGGCCTCGACACCACGACCTACGAGGGTTTCCTGGCCGCGCTGGCGCAGCGGCGGCTGGACTTCATCGCCGCAGGCGCGACCTGCTCCGATCACGGCCACCCGACCGCGGCGACCGGCTCGCTGTCACCCGATGACGCCAAGCTGCTGTTCGAGCGGGCGCTGCACGACGGCCTGGCCGTGACGCCCGACGGCACCCCGGTGATCCCCGGGCCGCCGGTCGCGCCGGCCGAGGCCGAGGCGTTCCGGGCACACATGCTGATGGAGTTCGCCCGGATGTCGCTCGACGACGGGCTGGTCATGCAGCTGCACCCGGGATCGTCGCGCAACCACAACGCGGCGCTGTTCCGCACGCACGGGCGCGACGTGGGCGGGGACATCCCGGTGGCCACCGAGTACACCAACGCGCTGCGGCCGCTGCTGGACGAGTTCGGGCACGACCCGCGGTTCCGGGTCGTCGTCTACACGCTGGACGAGTACACCTTCACCCGCGAGCTGGCCCCGCTGGCCGGCGGCTACCCGGCGATGTTCGTCGGCGCGCCGTGGTGGTTCCTCGACGCGCCGGAGGCACTGCGCCGCTGGCGGGAGGGCGTCACCGAGACCGCGGGCTTCTACAACACGGCCGGGTTCGTCGACGACACCCGGGCGTACTGCTCCATCCCGGTGCGCCACGACGTGGCCCGCCGGGTCGACGCGGGCTTCCTCGCGCGCCTGGTCGCCGAACACCGCCTCGGCCTCGACGAGGCCGCGGAGACCATCGCCGACCTGGCATACCACCTGCCCAAGAAGATCTTCCGAGTAGGACAGTCATGAAAATCATCGACGCCAAGGTGCACGACGTACGCTTCCCGACCGCCGCCGCGGGCGACGGCTCGGACGCGATCAACCGCGGGGACTACAGCGCCGCGTACGTCGAGCTGCACACCGAGTCCGGCCTGTTCGGCGCGGGCTTCACCTTCACCAACGGCCGCGGCAACGAGATCGCCTGCGCGGCGATCGAGGCCCTGTCGCACCACGTCGTCGGCCGCACGCTGGAGGAGATCTTCGCCGACCCGGTGACGTTCTGGCGCTCGCTGAGCGCCGACGTGCAGCTGCGCTGGCTGGGCCCGGAGAAGGGCGTCATCCACATGGCGACCGGCGCGCTGGTCAACGCGGTGTGGGACCTGCGGGCCAAGGCCGAGGGCAAGCCGATGTGGCGCCTGCTGGCCGAGATGCCGGCCGAGGAGCTGGTGGCCAGCGTCGACTTCCACCACATCACCGACGCGATCACCCCGGCCGAGGCGCTGGAGCTGCTGGCCGACGACGGCGGATACGCCGAGCGGCTGGCGGTGCTGGAGCGCGACGGGTTCCCGTCGTACACCACCTCGGTGGGCTGGCTGGGCTACCCCGACGAGCAGGTGCGCGAGCTGACCCGGGCGGCGTACGCCCAGGGTTGGCGGGCGATGAAGATGAAGGTCGGCGGGCCGATCGAGGACGACATCCGCCGCGCCCGGCTGATCCGCGAGGAGATCGGCCCGGACGCGCTGCTGATGATGGACGCCAACCAGGTCTGGGACGTCGACGAGGCGATCGCCAACATGGCGGTGCTGGCTGAGGTGAACCCGTACTGGATCGAGGAGCCCACCCACGCCGACGACGTGCTCGGGCACGCGGCCGTGGCGCGGTCGGTGAACCCGATCCGGGTCGCCACCGGTGAGGTCGCCGCGAACCGGGTCATCTTCAAGCAGCTCATGCAGGCCGACGCGATCCAGGTGTGCCAGATCGACGCCTGCCGGGTCGGCGGCGTCAACGAGGTGCTGTCGATCCTGCTGATGGCGGCCAAGTTCGGCGTGCCGGTGTGCCCGCACGCGGGCGGCGTCGGCCTGTGCGAGTACGTCCAGCACCTGTCGATCTTCGACTACCTGCGGCTCGGCCGCTCGCTCGACGGGCGCATGGTGGAGTACGTCGCCCACCTGCACGAGCACTTCGAGGACCCGATCACCGTGGTCGGCGGCCGTTACCAGCTTCCGACGCAGCCGGGCTACTCGGTGACGCTCAAGCCGGAGTCGATCGCGGATTTCTCGTTCCCGGACGGCCCGGTATGGCGATGACGGTCCCCGCGACCCGGCTCGGCCGGGCGACGCTCTCCCGGCTGCCCGCCGAGAGCCGCCCGGCCGTGCGGCCCGGCGAGGCCAAGGCCGGTGTGCTGCATCTGGGACTGGGCGCGTTCTTCCGCGCCCACCAGGCCGTCTACATCGAGGCGGCGATGGCGGCCCGCGGCGGCGACTGGGGCATCGTGGCCGTCGCGCCGCGCTCGCGCGACGTGCTGGAGGCGTTGCGGGCGCAGGACCACCTCTACAGCATCGTGACGCTCGACGCGTCGGCCGAGCGCACCCGCGTCATGGGCGCGCTGACCGGCACGGTGCACGCCGCGAGCGACCCGGCAGGCGTGGTCGCCCAGCTGGCCGACCCGGCGATCCGGGTGGTGACGCTGACCGTGACGGAGAAGGCGTACGCCCCCGACGCGGCCGTGCCGCGGCTGCTGGTCGACGGCCTGATCGCGCGGGCCCGCGCGGACACCGGCCCGATCACCCTGCTCAGCTGCGACAACCTGCCGTCCAACGGCGTCGTGCTGGACAAGCTGCTGTCCGGGATGATCCCGGCCGAGCTGCGCGACTGGTACGACGTCTCGGTGCGCTGCCCGTCGAGCATGGTGGACCGGATCGTCCCGGCCACCACGGCGGGCACGCTCGCTTCGGCCGAACGCTGCCTGGGCGCTCGGGACCTGGCCGCGGTCGCCGGGGAGCCGTTCAGCCAGTGGGTCATCGAGGACTCCTTCGCCGGGGCCGTGCCCGACTGGGCCGCGGGAGGCGCGGTGCTCACCGGCGACGTCACCCCGTGGGAGCACCTCAAGCTGCGCGGCCTCAACGGCGTGCACAGCGGCCTGGCGTACCTGGGCGCGCTGGCCGGCTGCGAGAGCATCGCCGACGCGGTGGCCCTGCCCGGCATGGCCGACCTGCTGCGCCGGTATGTCGCCACCGAGGTGACGGCCTCGATGACGCCCCCCGACGGGGTCACCGTCGCGGGCTATGGCGACGCGGCGCTGGAGCGCTTCGCCAACGCGCGGCTCGGCCATCGCTGCCTCCAGGTGGCCATGGACGGCACGCAGAAGCTGCCGCAACGGGTGCTGTCGGTGCTCAACACCGTCGCCGACCCGGCCCTGGCCACGCTGATCGTCGCCGCCTGGGCGAGGTTCGCCGAGGGCACGGGCGACGCCGGGCAGGCGCTGCCGCTGGACGACCCGCGGGCCGCCGATGTCCGCGCGGACCTGAGCACCGAGGCCCTGTTCGGCCCCGGCGGCGTGCTGGAGGTGCCGGATCCGACGCACCGCCGCATGATCGAGGAATGGCGTACCGCACTGGCCACGCACGGCGCGGCGGACCTGGTCCGGACGGCGGTGCGCTGATGACCTGCGCCGCGTCGCGGACCGCCGCCGACCGCCGGCTCCGGCGGTCGCCTGCGGCCCGGACGACAAGTCGAGGGAGGACGGCATGACGGCCACGTCGGTGGCGCTGATCGGCGCGAACGGACATGGGCTGCACCACCGGCAGAACCTGGTGGAGCCCGCCGAGCGAGGGCTGATCCGGCTGGTCGGGCTGGCCGATCCGCAGCCGGTGGTGGACCCGCCGGACGGCGTGCCGATCTACACCGACCATGTCGCGATGCTGGCCGAGGTGAAGCCCGAGGTCGTCATCGTGTGCACGCCGCCGCACACGCACCTGGCGCTGACCCGCGACGCGCTGCACGCGGGGGCTGACGTGCTGCTGGAGAAGCCGCCCGTGCTCGACCGGGTGGAGCACGATGCGCTGCTGGCCGAGCAGGACGCGACCGGCCGGGTGGTGCAGGTCGGCTTCCAGTCGCTGGCCTCACCGGCCCTGGCGCGGCTGCGCGAGGCCGTCGCCGCGGGCGGGCTGGGCACCGTCCGGCAGGTCTCGGTGCTGGGCTGCTGGCGGCGCGACGACGCCTACTGGTCGCGTTCGCCCTGGTCCGGGCGGCGCAGCGTGAACGGCCGGCCGTCTCTGGACGGCGCGCTGGCCAACCCGTTCGCGCACGCCGTGATGCAGGCCCTGGCGGTGCTGGACCTGCCCGTCATCCGGGTCGAGGTGGACTGGTTGCGGGTGCGCCCGATCGAGGTCGAGGACACCGCCACCCTGCGCGTCACGCTCTCCGGCGGGGTCACCGTGCTGGTCGCGGTGACGCTGGCGGGGGAGGAGTTCGTCGACGGCGAGCTCATCGTGTACGGCGACCGAGGCTCTGCTGAGCTGACGTTCCGCGAGGACCGGCTGCGCCTGCCTGCCGACCCGGCGGCCGTGCTGGTGGAGGGGCGGCAGTCGCTGTTGGAGAACCTGCTGGCGCACCGCGCCTCGGGGGTCCCGCTGCTGTCGGGGCTGGCCCGCACCGCGTCGTTCACCACGGTCATCGAGCAGCTGCGGGTGGCGCAGCCGCCCTACCAGGTCGCCGCGGCGGCGCTGGACGTCGAGGACGGGCACCGGACGCTGGTCGGGGTGAACGCGGTGCTGCGCCGTTGCGCCGCCGAGGGGGCCCTGATGAGCGAGCTTTCCGCGCCCTGGCATGCAAACGTTCCGGGCGGGACTGCAAACGGCTGAACAAGCGTGGCAAGGCTATTTTGAATAGTCGCAGGATCCGGCCTTTGCGGAGGCCGGACCAGCCAATACTGTTCATTTATCGCTGCAACAAAGCTGCTATTCCAATCCATTGACTTCACTGTCGCCACTTTCTTATGTTCCTGGTGAGGTAACACATCGGACACATATGGAGAGCGCGATGCGAAAGCGAGACAGTGTTGTCGGGCGCGGCCGGGTCGGACGGGCCGCCACCGGCTCCGTCCTCGGCGTGCTGTTGCTGTTGACGGGCGCGGCGCCCGCGGCGGCGACCGGCGACCCCAGCGGCCCCGGCTGGTGGGCGCAGCAGCTCGCCCGCCAGCCGCTCGCCGCGAACGACGGCTGGGCGGCCTCCGGCGCCGGCACCACGGGCGGCTCGGCCGCTGACGACGCCCACGTGTTCACGGTCCGCAACCGTGACGAGCTGGCCGCCGCGCTGACCGGCGCCGAGCCGAAGATCGTCTTCGTCGAGGGCGTCATCGACGGCCTGAAGACCGCCGACGGCACGGCCCTGACCTGCGCGGACCTCGCCGACCCGGGCTACACGCTGGAGAGCTACCTCGCCGCGTACGACCCGGCGGTCTGGGGCCGGGCCACCGACCCGAGCGGCCCGATCGAGGCGGCCCGGGTGCGCTCGGTGGCCAACCAGCGGGCCCGCACCGAGCTGAGGGTCGGCCCGAACACCACGATCCTGGGCCTGGGCGGCGCCACGCTGCGCCACCTCACCCTGATGATCGACGGCGGCAACAACGTGATCGTCCGCAACCTCAACTTCGAGGACGCGGCCGACTGCTTCCCGCGCTGGCGGCCCACCGACGGCGCCGAGGGCAACTGGAACTCCGAGTACGACCTGGTCTCGGTGCGCCGCTCGACGAATGTGTGGATCGACCACAACACCTTCAGCGACGGCGACAACCCCGACAGCAACCAGCCGGTGTACTTCGGCCGCCCGTGGCAGGTGCACGACGGCGCGTGCGACATCACGCACACGTCCGACCTGGTCACCGTGTCGGCGAACGTGTTCACCCACCACGACAAGACCATGCTCATCGGCTCCTCGGACACGGTCGGCCCGGACGTCGGCAAGCTGCGGGTCACCCTGCGGCACAACATCTTCGACGGGGTCGGCCAGCGCGCGCCGCGCGTGCGGTTCGGGCAGGTCGACGTGTACAACAACACGTTCCGCGTCGCCGAGTTCTACGACTACAGCGTCGGCCTGGGCATCCAGTCCGCGGTGTACCTGGAGAACAACTACTTCACGCTGACCGACGGCATCACCGCCGACCGGGTGCTGAAGGACTGGAAGGGCACCGCCGTCACCGAGCGCGGCAGCTTCGGCCGGGTCGGCGACACCCGCCCCGGCCCGCTGAACCTGCTGGCGGCGTACAACGAGGCCCACGACCCGGACTTCGCCGCGGACGCGGGCTGGACGCCCACCCTGCGCGCGTACCAGCCGCTGCCCGGCTGGGCGGTACCGCTGGCCACGCTGCTCTCCGGCGCCGGACGGCTCGGCGCCCGCTGACCCGATGCCCGGCGGCCGGACCCTGCCCGGCCGCCGGGCATCGCAAGCCGGCGGTCCCGCTCACCGACGGCGTACAGAGCTCCCGCACCCTGGTGGCGCCCTCCGGCACACCCGTGCCGGACCACCGGGTGCGGTTCCTCCCAAGGAGGTACCGCTCATGTCCATCTCCATGCGCGCGGCTCCACGGCGTCGCAGACTGGCTGCGGCGTTGGGCGCGGGCTTCACGGCCCTCGTCGTGGCGCTCGGGGCCACCCAGTTCGGCGGGACCGCCTACGCGGCGACGCTGTTCTCGGACGATTTCGAAGACGGCAACTCCACCGGCTGGTCCAAGTCCGGTGGCAGCTGGTCGGTGGTTGCCGACGGCAGCCAGGTATACCGGCAGACCAGCACCGGGGCCGACGCCAAGGCCCAGGCGGGCTCGACCTGGACCGCCCAGTCCGTGTCGGCCCGGGTCAAGCCGATTGCCTTCGGCAACTCCTCGCGCTCGGTCGGCGTGGCCGCCCGGCTGCAGAGCCTGTCCAACTACTACTCGCTGGTGCTCACCGGCTCCGGCACGGCGCAACTGCGCCGCGTCTCCGGCGGCGGCGTCACCACACTGGCCACCGCGACGGTCGCGGTGTCCCCGGGGACCTGGTACACGTTGCGGCTGGACGCGTTCGGCTCGGCGCTGACCGGGTTCGTGAACGGCACGCAGGTCGCCACGGCCACCGACAGCACCTTCTCCTCCGGCAAGATCGGGCTGATGGCGTCGTACGCCAGCGTCTCGTTCGACGACGTGACCGTCACCGACACGGCGGGGCCGGGCACGCCCAGCAGCCCGCCGCCGACTCCGACGGGGTCAGCACCCCCGCCCTCGCCGAGCAGCTCCCCACCGCCGCCCGGCACCTGCAACACCGGCGGCACCCCGGTCGGCTTCGCGGCCGTCAACGCCTGGGGCCGCAGCACCACCACCGGCGGCGCGGGCGGTCCGACCATCGAGGTCGACACCGCGGCCGAGCTGATCGCGGCGATCGCGCAGACCGGCCCGCTCAACATCTGCGTCAAGGGGCTGATCACGGTCCCGGCGGGCATGTACAACGTCAGCTCGCACAAGTCGATCATCGGGGTCGGCTCCGGTTCCGGTATCACCGGCGGCGGCTTCAACATCGGCCTGACCATCGACGACGCGATCACGTCCCCGCCCGCGAACGCGGTGCAGAACGTGATCATCCGCAACATGGTGTTCCGCAACGCCAGCGACGACTCGATCAACGTCCAGATGTTCTCGCACCACATCTGGCTCGACCACAACGACCTGGCCCAGGGTTACGACGGTCTGATCGACGTCAAGCGCGGCTCGTCCTACGTGACCATCTCCTGGAACCACACCCACCACCACAGCAAGAACATGCTGCTGGGCCGGGACGACGCCGACGACCTGCAGGACACCGGGCGGCTGAAGGTCAGCTACCACCACAACTGGTTCGACGAGACCCCGCAGCGCAACCCGCGGGTGCGCTACGGCGAGCCGGTGCACATCTACAACAACTACTACTTCCACAACACCGACGTCGGCGTGGCCTGCCAGACCGACGCCGGCTGCGTGGTCGAGGGCAACTACTTCGAGAGCGTCGAGGAGCCGATCTCGAACAGCTATGCAGGTCCGGGCGGTCGCTGC
The DNA here is from genome assembly GCF_009720385.1 of Catellatospora vulcania. GTDB lineage: Bacteria > Actinomycetota > Actinomycetes > Mycobacteriales > Micromonosporaceae > Catellatospora > Catellatospora vulcania. The sequence goes on from NZ_WARX01000017.1 coordinate 250,369, forward strand.
GTGGCTCGCAACAACATCTACACCGGCAACGAGCCCGGCGCCCCCGACTGCTCAGGCACCGTCGAGGAGCCCAGCGCCTACTACGGCTACGTGCTGGACAACCCCGCCGACGTCAAGGCCATCGTGATGGCCGGCGCCGGTGTCGGAAAGATCTGAGGAGGATCTTCCATGCGACACGCGCACAGCCCGGGCGCGCACCGCGCCAGGCGAGCCGGTCTGGTGACCGCCGCCGCCACCGCAGCACTGGCCGTCGTGATGACGGCCCTGCTGAACCTGACCGGCGGCGTCGCCATGGCCGCCACGCTGTTCTCCGACAACTTCAACAGCGGATCGGCCACCGGCTGGTCCAAGTCCGGCGGTGACTGGTCCGTGGTCACCGACGGCAGCGGCACGTTCCAGCAGGGCAAGGTCGACAGCGAGCTGGCCCGCCAGTTCGCGGGCAGCACCTCGTGGACCAACTACACGGTCTCGGCGCGGGTGAAGCCGACCGGCTTCAGCGGCTCCGGCCGCTACGCCGCGCTCGGCGCCCGCTCCACCGGCTCGTCGACCCGCTACCAGGTGGCCCTGCTCAACTCGGGGCGGGCCGAACTGCAGGCGGTCAACGGCAGCAGCGTCACCGTGATCGGCGGCGTGAACCTGACCGTGAGCACCGGCACCTGGTACACCCTGCAGCTCACCGCCAGCGGGTCCACGCTGACCGGCTGGGTCAACGGCACGCAGGTCGGCTCGGGCACGAACACCGCGTTCGGCTCGGGTCGGATCGTGCTGGTGACGTCGTACGCCACGGCCCGTTTCGACGACGTCGTGGTCTCCGACGCGGCGGGCCCCGCCCCGACCACCGGCGGCCCGCAGCCGTCGGCCTCGTCGTCACCGCAGCCCCCGTCGCCGTCCGTGCCCAGCAGCCCGCAGCCGCCGGTCACCGGGCTGGTCGGCTGGGCCACGGTCTCCGGCACCACCACCGGTGGCGCAGGCGGCAGCACGGTCAACGTGACCAGCGCGTCCCAGTTCCTCAGCGAGATCAACTCGTCGGGGACGAAGACCATCACGTTCTCCGGCAGCTTCTCGCTCAGCGGCATGAACAAGGTCGCCTCGAACAAGACGATCCTGGGTGTCGGCTCCAACGCCACCCTGGTCGGCGGCGGCCTGACGCTGAGCAACGTCTCCAACGTCATCATCCGGAACATCAACTTCCGGGACTGGGACGACGACGCGATCAACGTCGAGACCAGCTCGCACCACGTGTGGATCGACCACAACAGCCTGACCAACGGCTACGACGGCGCGATCGACATCAAGCGCGGCTCCGACTACATCACGGTGTCGTGGAACCGGATCTACGGCCACGACAAGAGCATGCTGCTCGGCCATAGTGACGACAACGGCAGCCAGGACATCGGCCACCTGCGCGTCACGTACCACCACAACTGGTTCGACGGCTCCGGCACCCGCCACCCCCGCGTGCGCTTCGGCAACCCGGTGCACGTCTACAACAACTACTACAACGGCAACGAGTACGGCGTCGCCTCCACCTGCAACGCCGGCGTGCTGGTCGAGGGCAACTACTTCGAGAACGTCGACGAGCCGACCGCGGTCGGCTACGCCGACTCTCCGGTGGGCGCCATCGTCCAGCGCAACAACTACTTCGTCGGCTCCGGCAGCCCCGCCAGCGGCGGCGGCACCGTCAACAGCATCCCCTACTCCTACACCCTCCAATCGGCGAGCTCGATCAAATCGATCGTGACCGCCTCCGCCGGCACCGGCCGCATCTGATGAAAGGAAGGGCACCTTCACAACGCTCAGCGTTGTAGAAGGTGCCCTTCCCATCTCTGCACCGCATTTGATCTGCCCGCACATGAACCGGAGGAGAGATGACGATCCCGCACCGCCGGCGCACCGCACTCCTCGCCGGCACCATCGCCGCCGCCCTCGCCCTGGCGGTCGGCCTCACCACCGCCGCGTCCGCGGCGACCCTGTTCAGCGACGACTTCGAAGACGGCAACGCCACCGGCTGGAGCAGCTCGGGCGGCAGCTGGTCGGTCGTCACCGACGGCTCCCGCGCCTACCGCCAGAGCAGCACCAGCGCCGACGCGAAATCACTGTCCGGCACCGCCTCCTGGACCGACTACACGGTCTCGGCGCGGGTCAAGCCGATCGCGTTCGGCAACAGCACCCGCGCCACCGGCATCGCCGCGCGCGCGTCGAGCACGTCCAGCTTCTACTCGCTCGTGCTGGTCGGCGCGGGCCGGGCCGAGCTGCGCCGCACCAGCGGCGGCGGTGTGACGGTGCTGGCCCAGGCGGCCACCACGGTCAGCCCTGGCAGCTGGCACACCCTCGCCCTGCAGGTCACCGGTAGCACGCTGCGCGGCTCGGTCAACGGCACGCAGCTGGTCACCGCGACCGACGCGAGCTTCGGCACGGGCCGGATCGGGCTCGTCGGCTCGTACGCCAGCGCTGCCTTCGACGACGTCCAGGTCGTCACCGGCACCGGCCCTGATCCGTCACCGTCGACGCCTGCCTCACCGTCGGCCCCGGCCTCGCCGTCGCCGAGCACCAGCCCGCCGCCCCAGCCCCCGCCGGGCCAGGCCGACGGCTACGCCTCGGTGAACTCCCTCGGCCAGAACGGCACGTACGGCGGCGCGGGCGGGCAGACCGTCACCGTCACCAGCGCGGCGCAACTGGCCGACTACGCGGGACGGGCGGAGCCGTACATCATCATGGTCTCCGGCCGGATCTCGGTCAGCGGCATGATCACCGTGGTGGCGAACAAGAGCATCATCGGCGTCGGCGGCACCGCCGAGATCACCGGTGGTGGGTTGCAGATGGGCTCGACCACCCGGCCCGGCAACAACGTCATCATCCGCAACATCACCTTCCGCGACGCGTCCGACGACTCGGTGAGCGTGCACAACGCCTCGCACCACGTGTGGATCGACCACAATGAGTTCTGGCCGGGCTTCGACGGCTCGGTGGACGTGAAGCGGCAGTCGAACTTCGTCACCGTGTCGTGGAACGTCTTCCATGCCACCGACAAGTCCATGCTGCTCGGGCACTCCGACACGTTCCCCGACGACATCGGGCACCTGAAGGTGAGCTACCACCACAACCTGTTCGACGGCTCTAACCAGCGGCATCCGCGGGTGCGGTTCGGTGAGCCGGTGCACGTGTACAACAACTACTACCGCAACGTCGGGCTCTACGGCGTCGCGTCCACGGAGAACGCGGGCGTGGTCGTGGAGGGCAACTACTTCGAGAACGTGGCGTTCCCGTGCTACTCGACCAACGGGTACGCCGACAGCGCGCCCGGCCGCCTGGTCCAGCGCGCGAACGCGTTCGTCAACTCAGGGGCCTGTGAGGCGAACGGCACCGTGGCGGAGCCGGGCAGCTTCTACGGCTACACCCTCGACGCCGCCGCCACCGTCCCCGCCAAGGTCACCGCCGGTGCCGGCGTCGGCCACCTGTAAGAGGAAGTCCCGCGATGGAAGGGCACCTTCTTGGCCGCTGAACGTGGCGGAAGGTGCCCTTCCCGACGCGGCTCCGCACCGACGTGCTCGGGTGTGTCGTCGGCACCTGCCGAACGCGCTCAGTGCTCCCAGGGCAGCTCGCGCGGTCGGCGGGACCAGCGTGGGCCGAGCTGCTCGGATTCGAAACGGGAGGTCCATCGCCGCCGCTCCGCGCCGCCGTCGAAGTCGGTCGCCGCATCGAACCGGCGATCGAGCGCGGCCAGCAGCGAGCCCAGTTCCCCCGAGGCGAGTTCCGGGTGGGCCTCGACCATCGTGCCCAGCGAGTCGCGGCTGGCCAGGTCGTTGAAGTAGAGGTCGATCAGGTAGCCGTCGTCGAGGCTGTCCTGCTCCAACCGGCGGATCAGGTGCTCCCAGAGCCGGAACCGGTTGCGTACCGAGTACTTCGGTTCGAGCAGCGCGGCGGCGAAACGGGGCGCCATGCCGGCGCGTTCGCGCTCCAGGCGCTCGGCGTCGATCCGCTCGATCGAGGCACGCTCCGCCGGGGTCAGGCGCGTCCAGGCGGTTTCCGTCGCGGGGGCGTCGTCGGCCCAGTTCACAGCTCGATCACGGTCCGCGACAGCTTCTCCAGCGACCAGCCGTGCACGCGGTCGTCGAGCTTCAGCGTGGTCAGCCGGCCGGAGTGGTCGACGGTCGCGGTCACCGACCCTTCGGCGACCGATGCGGTGGCGGCCAGCTCAGTCTGCCGCTGTGCCAGCTCGCGGGTGCGGGCCGCGCGGGCTTCGATCACCGCCTGCCAGCCGTCGATGCGCCGGGAGGCCTGCTCCGGATCACCGAACATCGCGTACCTGGGACCTGGCGCGCTCATCAGACCTCACGCGATCCCCCTCTACGCGTCGATGTGCCACTGCGGCAGCCTAACGCCACGCCCACCCGCTCCCGAAGTCCAATGAGGAGCGGAAAGGGCGCTTTCCACAACGAAAGCGTCGTGGAAAGCGCCCTTCGTCATTCAGCTGACAGTGCAGGTGGCGCCGTTGAGTTTGAAGGCGGGGGGTTCGGGGTTGGTGGTGGTCCAGAGGCCGTTGTAGCCGATCGTGGCGGAGGCGTTGGGGGCCAGGTTGGCGTTCCAGGAGAGGTTGGTCGCGGTGACGTTGAGGCCGCTCTGGGACCAGTTCGCGCTGTGGCCGCTGCTGACCGCCTGCCCGGTGGCCGGGAAGGTGTAGGTCAGCGTCCAGCCGTTGACCGCCGTGGTGCCGGTGTTCTTGATGGTCACCTTGGCGCTGAACCCGCCGGGCCACTGGCTCTCGATCAGGTATGCCACGTCGCAGCTCGCGCCGCCGCCGGTGCCCGACGTGGTGAACGTGACGGGCGAGGAGGCAGTCGAGGTGTTGCCCGCGCCGTCGACGGCGACGACGTAGTAGGTGTACGAGGTCGAGGCGGTCAGGCCGGTGAGGGCGAACGAGTTCGTGGTCGGCGAGCCGGCGAGCACGTCGGTCGTGCCCGCCTCGCGGTAGACGCGGTAGCCCGCCAAACCGCTGCCGCCGGTGTCGGTGGAGGCGGTCCAGACCAGCGTCGCGCCGGTCTGCGTGATCGACGTGGCCGTCGGCGTGCCCGGCTGCGTCGGCGCGGTGGTGTCGGTCGGCGGTGCGGTGGTGCTGAAGGTGACCGGCGACGAGGCGGTCGACGTGTTGCCCGCGCCGTCAACGGCGACGACGTAGTACGTGTACGAGGTCGAGGCGGTCAGGCCGGTGAGCGCGAACGTGTTGCCGGTCGGCGAGCCGACGAGCACATCGGTCGTGCCCGCCTCGCGGTACACGCGGTAGCCCGCGAGCCCGCTGCCGCCGGTGTCGGTCGACGCGGTCCAGCTCAGCGTGGCCGAGGTGGACGTGATCGAGGACGCGGCGGGGGTGCCGGGCGTGCTCGGCGCGGTGGTGTCCGGAGTGCCCCCGCCGGGCGGGTCGCCCCAGACCCTGGTGGTCCCGTCGTACAGCGTGATCTTGCTGTTGCGGGCCATGGTCGCCTGGTACGACCAGTCGTTGGAGACGTCCCAGGTGCCGGAGCTGGTGATCCGGAACTGCACCTCGCGCCGCCAGTCGGACTGCCCCGCCGGGATGATGTTCTGCCCCGCGCACGAGATCGTCACGTAGTACACGTTGCCGCTGTGCTGGGTCGGCCCGGTCGGCGGCGAGCACTGGCTGTACGCCACCGACGTGCTGATCTGGCTCGGCGTGGTCGCCCCGTCGAGGGTGAAGTAGTACCGGAACGAGCCGTTGGACAGCGCCCGCGCCGGCCACGCCGACTTGTTGTAGACCAGCGCCTTCACCTCGGTGAACGTGGTTCCGGTGGTGTTGAGGCCGGACTCGACGTACAGCTCGGCGTCGTCGGGCGTCTCCGTGGGCGGGAAGCTCGCCAGCGGCGTGCCGCCGAACTCGCTGTACATGCGTACCAGTGCCGAGGTGAAGCCGCCGTTGTAGTCGGTGGCGACCTCGTTCATCTGGTAGTTCTGCCGGTCGTCGGTGTAGGCGTCGTTGGCCGAGCCGGGCCCGCCGACCAGCGCGCCGTACAGCACGTGCCGGTTGTTGACCGGGCTGGTCAGGCTGTCGGTCCACGAGCCGTGCGCGGTGCGGTGGTGCGGGTTCTTCGGCGGGTTGGTCCCGAAACCGTTGACGTAGCTGCGGTTGTTCGGGTTGTCGCCGAGGATGTAGTTGATCTGCCGGGCCGCGAAGTCGTGGTAGCGCGCCTTGCGCGTGGCGTCGCTGATCCAGTCGGAGTACACGAAGGCGACCCAGGCAGTGTTCGCCGAGTAGCGCAGCGAGCCCCACTGCTGCAGCCAGGCCTGGCCGCCGGGGGAGTAGGTGATGCGCTGGCCGTTGACGCCGACGGTCCAGTAGTCCAGCCACCGGTTGGCGTCGTCGACGTACTGCTGCTTGCCGGTGAGCTTGGCCAGCAGCACGTACGAGCCGTAGGTCTTGTCGTCCCAGTCGTGGGTCCACTTGTAGGAGTGGGTGGTCGACTGCGGCTCGGTGCCGAGGTTGGCGTAGTAGGACTCGGCCTTGCTCAGGTAGGCCGCCTCGCCGGTGGCCCGGTGCAGCCAGATCGCGCCCCAGACCAGCTCGTCGTTGAAGCCGCTCCACGAGTTGTAGTAGCTGCTCGCGTCGGTGATGCACTCGCTGTACTTCTTCCGCACCGTGTCGGCGAAGGTGTACAGCTGGCGAGCGTGGCTGACCAGGGTGTTCGCGTAGGTGGGGTCGGTGGGCCGGAAGACCATCGAGGCCGCGGCCATCGCGGCCGCCGTCTCCGCGGCCAGGTCCGTGCCGCCGCAACTCGCATCGATCTTGTACGCGGGCCGCGCCATCTTCATCACCTCGGCCGGACCCCACCACTGGTGGTCCGTCCCGCCGTTGCCGACCTGCCCGTAGAGCACGTTGGCCGACGGGTGCGCCTTGATGAAGTAGTCGTTGACGAACCGCAGGTTGTTCAGCAGCGGCGTGAGCTGGCCGGAGGCCGTGTAGGCGGACCGGTACTCGACCGCCCCCCAGGCCAGCATGGTGGCCGTGGCGGCCATCGGGAAGCCGAACTTGACGTGGTCGCCCGCGTCGAACCAGCCGCCGGTGAGGTTCACACCGACGTCGGAACCGTCGTTCAGGGCGGAGTTACCGCGCCAGGAGACCCGGTTCCACGACGGCTTGGGGCCCGCGGCCTGCGCCTCGTAGAAGAACAGGGACTTCTGCAGCGCCTCGCCGTAGTTGTACGGACCGGCGGCCTGGGCGGGCGCTGCGGAGAGGCCGGTCGCCAGGGAACTGACGATGAGGACGCCGCAGGCTCCGGCGAACAACCGACGCCACCGGCCCGGAGGGCGGATGCCGTCACTGAGGGTAGGCACTAGGATTCTCCTGTCCGTGGAGCCGCGCGACGCGAGTCGCTGCGGTAGGGCACAGGTGGGGCGGATGTGGGCGCATCCGCCCCACCGCTATCGCAGTTCGCGGTGCGGTGGGTTAGTCAGGGCTTTCCTGTACGTTTCGGTCGACATCGATGGAAGCGCTCCCACCTCTGTCAAGCACGATTTAACCGCGCGGTTGCCTTCTTGTGAAGCCCCGATTTCGGCGCGGTTCCCTTACCTGGTCACGACTCCGGTGCTCGCGCGCGGTGTCAGCATCGGCGGCAGCAGTGTCGTCGGCGGCACCGTTCGGTCGTCGAGCTTGCGCATCAGCAGCTCCACCGCCTGCCGGCCGACGTCCTCGGCCGGTATCTGCACCGAACTCAGCGCCGGTGACGACCGCTCCGCCAGCTCGTCCGGGCAGATCGCCACCACGGAGACGTCCTCGGGCACCCGGCGGCCCAGCGCGCGCAGCGAGTGCAGCACGTGCGCCACCGCCGCCTCGTTGTGCACCACCAGCCCGGTCAGCCCCGGATGGTGGTCGAGCAGGTGCACCAGCGACTCGTGCACCGCCTCCGGATGCTCCTCGAACGGCTGCGCGTACGCCGTCAGCCGCAGCCGCTTCGCGGCCTCCACGAAGCCGTCCCGGGTGCGGTGGGCGAAGCCGGTGTCCCGGTCGTACACCACACGCGGCGCGCCGAGCAGCGCGATCTCCCGGTGGCCCAGCGCGGCCAGGTGCTCCACGCACACCGCGCCCGCCCGGTGGAAATCCAGGTCGACACAGGTCAGCCCGGCCGAGTCGGCGGGCAGCCCGATCAGGACGCTGGGCCGCTCCAGCCGCCGCAGCGTCGGCACCCGCGGATCGTGCATCTCCACGTCCATCAGCACCAGGCCGTCCACCATCGCGCCCGCGGCCACCCGGCGCAGCCCGGCCGGGCCCTCGTCCGCGGTCACCAGCAGCACGTCGTGGTGGTACTGCCGCGCGCTGGTCACCACCGCGGTGGCGAACTGCATCAGCACCGGCAGGTGCATGCCCTGCCGCAGCGGCAGCACCAGCGCGATCACGCTGGACCGGTTGCTGGCCAGCGAACGCGCACCCGCGTGCGGGTGGAAGCCCAGCGCGCGGATGCTGGCGTGCACCCGGGCGCTGGTCGTGGCGGAGATGGCCCGCTTGCCGCTGAGCACGTACGACACCGTGCTGGTGGACACGCCCGCGTGCCGGGCCACATCGGCGATCGTCACCACGCTGTCGCGCTGGGACGACCGCCGCGGCCGGCTCCTCATCGGCGGCACCGGCACCTCCCCGTTCATGCCCGCTCCTCGCTGCGCTCGTCGCAGCCATGAAGATCTGGCGACATGATTCGCTCGCTCCGCTCGCTCATGAGAAGACGAGCTCGCTGACGATGATGCCCGGTGCGTCGTAGACCAGGTATAGGTCGGTCCGGCCGGATGTGCCCAGCGGGCAGCTGATCTTCTGGTACGCGTACCGGCCCTCGCCGGCCCCGACCGCCTCGGCCAGCACCTCGCCGTCGAGCGGGTCGTCGGCCACCAGCGCCACCCGGCCCGCGCCGCCCGCGACGGCGAAGACGACCTCGTCGCAGCCGGTCAGGTCGGTCGCGCCGAAGGACAGCCAGGCACCCGCGTCGGTGGCGCGCACCGCGTCGCCGCGCTCCGGGGCGGCGTCGACCAGCACCACGCCGCAGGCCTCGTCGTGGTCGATCGCCCGCAGCAGGCCGGGCAGCCGGCGCGCGCCGATGCGCTCGCCGCGTACGGTCAGCGTGGCGCAGCCGCGGATGTCGGTCGCCGAGCGGCCGGCCATCACCTTGTGCCGGGCCGCCTCCACCACGGGCCGTCCCGTGGTCACGTCCCAGAACGACAGGTCGGCGGCGGCCAGCGGGATGCTGACCACGGTCCGCTCGCCCGGTTCGAGCCGGATCCGGCGGAACCCGCGCAGCCGCCGCAGCGGCTGCTTGACCCGGGAACGCTGCTGGTGCGTGTAGAGCTGGACGACCTCCTCGCCGGCGCGCACCCCGACATTGCCCACCTCGACGGTCACCGTGACCGTGCCGTCGGCGTCGATCGTGTCGGCGTCCAGGCCGACCGCACCGTACTCGAACTCGCCCCAGCTCAGGCCGTGCCCGAACGGGTACAGCGGGGTGCCGCGGTAGTACAGGTACGTCGCGTCGCTGGTGATGATGTCGTAGTCGTAGAGGTCGGGCAGCTCGCAGTGGCTGCGGTACCAGGTCTGCGGCAGCCGCCCGGCGGGCTCGGCGTCGCCGAACAGCACGTCGGCCAGCGCGTGCCCGAACTCCTGGCCGCCGTGGCTGCTCCACAGCACCGCGGGCAGGTGCACGTCGGCCCAGCTGATCGCGTACGGGTAGCTGCTGGTGAGCACGAGGGCGGTGCGCGGGTTGGCGGCGTACACGGCGCGCAGCAGTGCCTCCTGCGCGGGCGGCAGGGACAGGTTCTCCCGGTCCTCGGTCTCGCGTCCGTTGACCAGGGGATGGTTGCCCAGCACCACGACCACGGCGTCCGCCTCGGCGGCCACGGCGGCGGCCTGTTCGGCCCCGCTGTGGCGCAGCTCCACCTGGAGCCGGGTCGCCTGCTCGTAGCTCGCGCCGACCGCGGCCACCCCGTCCTCGCCGACGACGAGGTAGCTGCGGCTCAGCTCGTGGTGCAGCGACAGCGTGCCATCGGCCCGCTCGACCAGCCGGAACGTCTCGTGCACGTCCCAGCCGTGCGGGCCGGGCGCGTCGGCGACCAGCAGGTTGTCGCGCACGGTCAGGTGCCGGCCGTTAGCGGCCGAGCGCAGCGCCAGCACGCTGGTGCCGTGGTGCCCGGCCGGGCCGGGGTGGCTGCCCCAGTCGAACACGTCGAAGCCGTGCGGATCCGCGAACGCCCGCCGCAGCGGCACGGCCTCGTTGGGGTCGGCGACCGCGAGGTAGCCGCCGCCGACCAGGCGCAGCGCGACGCGGTCCGCGCCCTCGGCGAACGTCACCTGGTCCGCGCCGAGCCGGGCGGCCAGCCCATCGCGCGCGGTGACCTGGTAGGGCAGCGTGCCGCTGTACCAGTCGGCCATCAGCTGGTCGCCGAGCGGGCCGACCACGGCGACCCGGCGCACCTGCTCCCGGTCGAATGGCAGCAGCCGGCACTCCTGCTTGAGCAGCACGATGCTGCGGGTCGCGGCCTCCCGGGCGAGGGCCTGGTGCGCGGGGCAGTTCACGGTGTCGGGGTCGAGGCCGGTGAACGGATTCGACTCGGCCGGGTCGAACTCGCCCAGCCGCAGCCGGATCGTCAGCGCCCGGCGCACCGCCGTGTCCACATCGGCCTCGGTGATGAGGCCACGGTCCAGGGCCTCGGTGATCCGCCCGATGGTGACGTGCGAGTTCGCATCGGCGTCGGTGAAGCTGTCCACCCCCGCCTTCAGCGAGGCGGCGTGGCTGGTCGCATGGTCGGGGAAGTAGGCCTGCTGGGCGGGGTCGGCCAGGTTGCTCGGCGCGTACGCGTCCGACACCACCAGCACCTCGTCGCCGGTCCAGGACCGCAGGTCGTCGTTCAGGTGCGGGCTGACGTGCGCGGGACGGCCGTTGACCAGGTTGTACGACGCCATCACGGCGACCGCAGCCCCGCTCTCGATCGCCGGGCGGTACGCGGGCAGCTCGTATTCGTGCAGCACCCGGGGGCCGAGGTTGCTGGAGCTGACACAGCGGTCGTTCTCGTTGTTGTAGCCGAGGAAGTGCTTCAGCGTCGGGGCCGTCTTCAGGTAGACGGGGTGGTCGCCGCGCAGTCCGCGTGCGTACGCCTCACCCATCAGCCCGGTCAGCCAGGCGTCCTCGCTGTAGCCCTCCTCGTTGCGGCCCCAGCGCGGGTCGCGCAGCGGGTTGACCACCGGCGCCCACACGTTGAGGCCGGCGCCGGACGGGTCCTTGTGGTGGCTGGCACGCACCTCGTCGCCGACCGCGTCGCCGACCCGGCGCACCAGGTCCGGGTCCCAGCTCGCGCCGAGACCGACCGCCTGTGGGAACACCGTCGCCTCGCCGAGCCAGGCGAGCCCGTGCAGTGCCTCGGTGCCGGTGCGGAAACCGCCCACGGACAGCCGCGGCACAGGCGGCTGGTGCTGGTGCAGCAGCGCGATCTTCTCGGAGAGGGTGAGCCGGCCGAGCAGGTCGGCGACACGGTCGGACAGGCGGGCTGAGGGGTCGCGGAAGTTCATCGCCGGGTTCCTTCGTCTGGGCGGACGGTCGGAAGATGCGTCGTGGAGTGGGCGGTGCGGCGGGGCTGTCGAAGCGCTTCGACTCTGGATCGAGAACGGGTCGCTCCTGATCCACAGTCGAAGCGCTTCGACGATCGTCTGAAAAAGACCCCGCCCGGCACGTGTTTCTGCCTGATTTCGCAACGGAGTACGCCAGAGATTTACCGTGTCCCACCGGTTGTCGTCAAGGGAGCGTTCCCATGGCTGGTCGGCGCCGGTCCGCGCCCGAGCGGCTCAGCAGCGCCGATGCTCCGCCGTCAGCGCGGAAGAAGTTCCCGGGGCTCGGCCGGGCGGTAGGCCAGCGCCTCGGCGGGGCGCAGCCGGTCGCGCAGCCGGCCCAGCGCGCGCCGCGCCGCGACCGTGCGGCGCGGGCCGTCGACGTGGGCGTAGTGCAGGTGGTGCACCCGCCCCGGCCCGCTCCACCACGGCGAGCCGTCCTCGGACACCGGATAGCCCAGCTCCCGCAGCCGCCCGCCCAGCTTCGCCTCGCACAGGGTGACCTGCCAGGGCTCCAGCCGGTCCCGCCAGCTGCCGACCCGCTCGGTGGTCACCGGCTCGTGGGTGAGGCGGTGCCAACTCTTGCGGCTGGGCACCGCGACGTCGGCCAGCCGGGCCGGCTCGGCCATCGCCGGGTCGTACTCCTCGCCCAGGAACCGGCAGATCGCCCGCAGCTCGGGCTCCGGGTCGGCGACCAGGTGCTCGTAGCGCACCTCGTGGTAGGAGTTCTCGTCCAGGATCCGCCGGGCGTACGCGGAGGAGTCCATCGCCCGCGCCCAGTCGGAGATCGCGTGGCACACGTCCTTGCCCTGCTGCCAGGGCGTCTCGCCGAGCGAGGCGACGCAGTCGCGGCCGTCGCGCACGATGTTGACGACCTGCGCGTCGGGGAACAGGCGCAGCAGCGGCCCCAGGTTGTTCAGGTACGCCGGGCGCTTGTCGCCCCAGCGGGGCTTGTCGAAGCGGCGCGCGTAGGCGCGGAACACGATGCCGAGCGCGGACCCGAGCGTCGGCGGCCCGGTCACGATCTCCTCGGTCACCGCGTCCGGGTCCAGGCCAAGGTCGGCGAAGGCGGTCTTGCCACCCGTGATCCACTCGGCGAGGCCGCGCCGGTTGGCCGGCTCGCGCAGGTCGCCGAAGCTCGCCCGGTCGGTGTACGCGCCGAGCAGGAACCGCGTCTCCGGGGGGATCGCGATGCGCGGGTGCGCGTGCAGCATGAGCTGAAGCATCGTGGTGCCCGACCGCGGGCACCCCACGACGAAAACCGGCCGGTCACTGCCCACGAGTGGCTCCGTCCATAAGGGTGGCTTGTCCGGAATACACCCTTATTAACGACCCGTGAACAACCCACGATGCGCGCCCCCACCCGCCCATCCCGTCGCAACTCTTAAAGAGTCGCGCCCTCACGAGCCGCCAGATGGCGCGACTCTTTAAGAGTTGCGCCAGGGGTGGGGCGGGGTGGGCGGGCGCGCGGCGCGCGGCGGGGGCGGGGCGGGGTGGGCGTCGGCGGGGGTTAGAGGCGGGGGAGGCGGCCGGCGTCGACGTGGTCGAGGACGGTGGCGGCGCCGCCGGTGGCGGCTGCGCCGTGGTCGAGGATGGAGGCGACGACCTTCGCGCCGCCCTCTTCGGGGCCGATGCGGCGGGCCTTCAGCTCGGCCTCGACGGGTGGGAGTAGCCAGGGGGCGAGGGGGACGAAGTAGCCGCCGAGCACCACGACCTCGGGGTCGAGCAGGTTGGCCAGGATGGAGACGCCCTGGCCGAGGGCTCGGCCGACCTCGTCGAGGGCGTGCAGGGCCGCGGGGTCGTTGCTGCGCGCGCGGCGTACCACCTCGTCGACCTCGGGTTGCAGGTCGGTGATGTCGCCGTCGCCGGCCACCTCGGGCAGCACCCGCGCGATGATCGCGGTGATGCCCGCGATCGCCTCCAGGCAGCCGCGGCGGCCGCAGGCGCACGGCGGGCCCTGCGGGTCGATGGTGATATGCCCGATCTCGCCGGGGAAGCCGCGGTGGCCGCGCAGCGGCTGGCCGTCGCTGATGATGCCCGCGCCGATGCCGACCTCGCCGGTCAGGTAGATCAGGTTCTGCGAGCCGGCGAACGCGCCGTAGCGCGACTCGGCCAGTACGGCGAGGTTCGCGTCGTTGTCCACGGCGACCGGGAAGCCCGGTTCGCCGAGCGCGCGGTTGACGATGTCGCGCAGGTTGACGTCACGCCAGCCCAGGTTGGGGGCCATGATGACGACGCCGTCGGGGGAGACCAGGCCGGGCACGCCGACGGTCAGCCCGAGCACCCGGCGGTCCTCCTTCTGCACCCGGTTCACCGCACGCCGGCCGAGTGCCGCGATCGCGGTGGCGGCCTGCGCGGGGCTGGACGCGAGCCCGGCGAACGAGCGCCGCCAGGACAGCACCTGCTCCCCGGCCAGGTCGATGGCGACCGCGGTGAGGTAGTCGGCGTTGACCTCGATCCCGATGGCCGCGTACGGCGAGCCGTCGAGCACGAGCATGGTCGCCGGGCGTCCGATCCGGTGCTCGGTGAGCCCGGTCTCGCGCAGCAGCCGCCGCTCGATCAGGTCGGCGACGAGGCTGGACACGGTCGCCTTGTTGAGCCCGGTGGCGGCGGCGATCTCCGCGCGGGAGCATGGCGCGTGCCCGCGCACGTAGCGCAGCACGACAGCCAGGTTCGTGGCCCTGACATCGGCGAAATCCGCCGGTTGAGGGCCGCGCTGCATGGTGATCACCGTCTGCCCTCCGGTGTGGCTGCACTGGTCGCACCATCATGCCGTATGGAGCCGAAGGTGAGCAGCGCCGTGGACCCGACATGGATCCGCGGCATGGGAACGCTCCCTTGTGGTCACCCTGACCTTCGGCTAGTTTGTTTAGTCGGAAGCCGAACTAACTGTACCTCGTAACCGTTCCACAGACACCCCTTTCCCTGATCCTGAGCTTGACAAATGACGAAGGGAGCACGCCGTGGACAACCCCCTCGCGGGCGCGGCGGCGAACCGCCGATCGTTCCTGAGCCTGCTGGGCCTGGGCGCGATCGCCGTCGCGGGCAGTGGCACACTCGCCGCCTGCGGTGAGAAGGCGGCGGACACGGGCACTACGCAGCAGCTCGACAAGCTGCAGGCGGTCCTGCCCAAGTACCAGCCGCTGGAGCTGGTGCAGCCGGACATCAAGGGCGTCTCGCCGGTCGCCAACGGCTTCACCAAGTACCCGTCCGCGCTGGTCGACGCGATCGCCGAGAAGCCCGGCCGGGGCAGCACCATCACCACGATGACCCCGTACTGGGGGCAGGTGCCGGCGGGGCCGGGGCAGAACGCCTACCTCGACGCGATCAACGCGGAGCTGGGCGCCGTGGTCACCCCGGGCATCCAGGACGGCAACACGTACGCCGACAAGCTGAACGCGATCCTGCCCGCCCGGGACATCCCGGACGTGCTGTGCATCCCGTCCTGGGAGATCGGCAAGATCCCCAACTTCTCCGAGGCGACCAAGGCCCTGTTCGAGGACCTCACCGACCACCTCGCCGGGGACAAGGTCAAGCCGTACCAGATGCTGGCCAACCTGCCGACCGTGGCCTGGGGCAACGCGGTGTGGAACGAGCGGCTGATGGCGGTGCCGTGGCCCACCGACGGCCCGTACCCGTGGGCGCTGTTCTACCGCAAGGACCTCACCGACCCGGCGGGCGCGACCATCCCGAAGACGGCCGAGGAGCTGTACGCGTTCGGCAAGAAGATGACCGACCCGGCCAAGGGCGTATGGGCGTTCAACGACATCCAGGCCATGGTCGAGATGATCTTCAAGGTACCCGGCGCGAAGGAGGGCTGGCGCGCCAAGAGCGGCAAGGTCGAGTTCAAGTACGAGACCGAGGAGTTCAAGGCGGCGCTGGAGTTCCTGGCGAAGCTGTACAAGGACGGCCTGATCCACCCGGACGTGGTGGCCAGCAAGGGCGCCGACGCGAAGCTGCTCTTCTCCAGCGGCAAGATCGCGATGATCCAGGACGGCGTGGGCGCGTGGCTCGGCGTCCAGGCCGAGCAGCAGAAGGTCACCGCCGGGTTCAACATGCAGCCGGTGCCGTTCTTCGCCGCCGACGGCAGCGCGCCGCTGGTGCACGGCTCGGGCGACCCGGTCTTCTACACCTTCGTGAAGAAGGGCCTGGGCAAGGAGAAGGTCGAGGAGATCCTGCGCATCCTCAACTTCGTCGCCGCGCCGCTGGGCACCAAGGAGTTCGAGCTCATCGAGTACGGCGTCGAGGGCAAGCACTTCACCAAGGGCGCCGACGGCTGGCCGGCCGGCACCGACCTGCAGGGCAAGGAGAAGGCCGACCAGTTCCGCTTCCTGGCCGGCACCGCGCCCACGATCAAGTACGACGCACGGGTTCCCAACTACGTGAACGATCTGATCAACTGGGAGAACGCCGCGGTCAAGAACCTCGAGGTCGACCCGTGGCTGGGCATGAAGCTGGAGATGCCGGCGGGATACGTGAAGGTCAAGCAGCCGACCGAGGACAAGGTCAAGGACATCGCGCGGGGCCGCCGCCCGCTGTCCGACCTGGACGCGGTGCTCAAGGAGTGGCGTGACGGGGGCGGCGAGGAAGGCCGCGCGTTCATGGCGAAGGCGCTGAGCGACGCCGGACGATGAACAGGGAGTCGCTGTGAAAGGCACCACCGACGCCGGTGGGCAGCAACCGGCGGGCCGCCCCACGGGTGGCCCGCCGGAGGCCGCGCTCGGCGCAACGGCCGGGTCCCTGGTGACCCGGCCTCCTCTGACACCCGGGGACGCGCCGGAGGGCGACGCGCCCGTGCGCGGCGTGCCCGTGCCCCTGCGCGGCATACCCGCAGCCGCGGCCGCTTCGGCGCCGGCCCCGGCGGCGGCGCGTTCCCGGCGGCGGGTGCCGTTCGCGACCCGCTGGCGGCGGGACTGGCCGCTGCTGGTGATGAGCCTGCCCGCCGTGCTGCTGCTGCTGGTCTTCCACTACGTGCCCACGCTGGGCAACGTGGTCGCGTTCAAGGACTACCAGCAGTGGTCCGGCGACAACGCCGTCGAGGCGATCATCAACAGCCCGTGGATCGGCTTCACCAACTTCGCCGAGCTGTTCGCCGACTCCCAGTTCTGGGACGCGCTGCGCAACACCCTGCTGATCACGACGTTCCAGCTGGTGTTCTTCTTCCCGCTGCCGATCGCGCTGGCCATCCTGCTCAACAGCGTCGTGTCGACCCGCCTGCGCGGCTTCGTGCAGACCGTGGTCTACCTGCCGCACTTCTTCAGCTGGGTGCTCGTCATCACGTTCTTCCTGCAGATGCTCGGCGGGGCCGGACTGCTCGCCCAGGTGCTGCGGGACAACGGGTTCCAGCCGTGGGACGTCATGACCAACCCGGACACCTTCATCCTGCTGGTCAGCTCCGAATCGCTGTGGAAGGACGTCGGCTGGGGGACCATCGTGTTCCTGGCCGCCCTGTCCGCGATCGACCAGAACCTGTACGAGGCAGCCGCCTCCGACGGGGCCAACCGCTGGCGGCGGCTGTGGCACGTCACCCTGCCCGGCCTGCGCCCGGTCGTGGTGCTGCTGCTCATCCTGCAGCTGGGCAACGCGCTGTCGGTCGGCTTCGAGCAGTTCATCCTGCAGCGCGACGCGGTGGGTCGGCAGGCCGCCGAGGTGCTCGACACCTACGTCTACTACCTCGGCCTGCTCCGGCAGGACTTCGGGCTCGGCGCGGCGGCCGGGCTGTTCAAAGCCCTGATCGGCCTGATCCTGATCCTGGTCGCGAACCGGGTCGCGCGCCGCTTCGGCGAGGAGGGGGTGTTCGTCCGCTCATGACCACTGTGCTGACCCCTGCCATGCGGGACCGCCGCAGGAAAGCCCAGCGGCCGGCCTGGGAGGAGCCGCCCACGATCCCCGGCCGGATCGCCAAGGGCGCGCTGCTCACCGCCGTGGTGCTCGCCGTGCTGATCCCGATGTGGTCGGTGATCGTGACCAGCTTCTCGTCGAAGCAGGCGATCGCCGACGCGGGCGGCATGGTCTTCCTGCCACGCGACTTCGACATCTCCGCGTACGTGCTGATCTTCACCCGGGGCGAGGTGTCGTCGGCGGTCTGGAACAGCATGTTCGTCACCGTCGTCGGCACCACGCTGAGCCTGTTCTGCACCGTGCTCGCCGCGTACGGCCTGTCCCGCCCCGGCAGCCTCTGGCACCGTCCGCTGCTGATGTTCTTCCTGATCACGTTCCTGATCGGGCCCGGCCTGGTGCCCACCTACGTGGTGGTGACCAGCCTCGGGCTCAAGGACTCGCACTGGGCGCTGATCCTGCCCGCCGCCGTCAACGCGTTCAACCTGATGGTGGTCCGCCAGTTCTTCATGGGCATCCCCGCCGAGCTGCTCGACAGCGCTCGCATCGACGGTGCGGGCGAGTGGACCATCCTCGCCCGGATCGTGCTGCCGCTGTCCAAGGCCGTGGTGGCCGTGGTGGGCCTGTTCTACGCGGTCGGCTACTGGAACATCTACTTCAACGCGGTCCTCTACCTCAACAACGCCGAGGACCGGGTCGTGCAGCAGGTGCTCCAGGCATACATCATCGCCGGGCAGAGCCCCGCCGGCATCGGCTCCCCACCCGCCCTCGGCTTCAACGCCCCACCCAGCCTGGCCGTCAAGATGGCCGTCGTCGTGGTGGTCCTCATCCCGGTGGTAGCCGTCTACCCCTTCATCCAGCGCCACTTCACCAAGGGCGTCATCACCGGCGCCCTCAAGGGCTGACCGGGCACGACTCCCACCCGCACAGACTGATCGCCGCGGCTCTCCCTTCGCCGCGGCGATCTCCACGCCGCCCGCCGCCCGCCGCCGCCGGTGCCGCCGCGCCAAGATCGCTGTTTCAGGTCAAGATCTGCGGTCTGACCACAGTTTCTGTCCCGAAACAGCGATCTTCACCTGACGGCGCGGCGGCGAGCGGCAGCGAGGCGGTGAGGCGGTGAGGCGGTGAGGCGGTGGGTCAGGCGAGGAAGGAGACGAGGGCCGCGGCGAATTCGGGGTTGCGGACCACGGTGAGGTGGTCGCCAGAGAGGACCTTCCAGCGGGCGTCGGGCAGGGCGGCGGCCAGTACCTCGGGGCGGGTGGCGAGCCAGTCGTCGGTGCCGGCCAGGACCAGAGTGGGGATCTTGATCCGGTCGAGGGCGATGGGGGTACGGTGGCCGGCCTGGGCCTGGGCCGCGAGGGCCTTGCGGTCCGCGCCGGAGGCGTCGGCGAACAGCCGGAAGCCCATCACGCGCTCGTCGGTGATGCCGCTCGGGTCGTCGGCGAGCAGGCCGTCGATCAGCGCCCGGCCCGGCAGCGCGGCCCGGTCCACGCCGCCCTGCTCGACGGCGCCCGCGCCGATGCCGCCGGTCACCAGCCGCCGGACGCGGTCGTCGGCGGCGGCGGTGAGCAGGGCGACGACGCCGCCCATGGAGTAGCCGGCCAGGTCCACCCGGTCCAGTTCAAGCAGGTCGAAGAGCGCGGCCAGGTCGCGGGCCATCTTGTCCTCGCCGTACCGAGCCGGGTCGTGCGGCTTCTCGGACGAGCCGTGGCCGCGGGCGTCGATCGCGATCACCTGGCGGCCCGCGGCGACCAGCGCGTCCACGATGCCTGGGGCCTTCCAGTTGGCCGCCGCGGACGTGCTGAATCCGTGGTGCAGCACGACGGGCGGCAGCTCGCCGCCCGGCTCGCCCCAGCAGTAGTGAGCCAGGGTGATGCCGTCGAAGGACGTGAAGGTCTGCATGCGGATCTCCGATCAGGTCAGGGACTCCTCGTGCCCCGTGCCCGATCGCACGCCGCCCAGGGGTGCGTGCGGCCGGCGGCGCTGTGTCCAGTCTCCGGAGCCGAGGGCGGGCAGGCATCGGTGGTTTCACCGGTCCGTCGGACGCATCCGGGTCGAGCCGCCGGGTGTCGGCTGCTCAGGTGGCGGCGGCCGCGGGTTCGGCGGCGTCCGTGCGTACCCGCGGCGGCCGGCCGGATCCGGTGGCGTCGGTGGCCGGGAGCGGGCGGGTCAGCGCGGGAGTCAGCGCGAGGGTGACCAGGACCGAGGCGGCGGCCAGTACGGTCATCGCGGTGCCCGGCCCGGTGTGCTGGGCGATGAGGCCGGCTACGGTCGCGCCGACCGCCTGCATGGTGAGCATCCCGGAGCTGTGCAGGCCGAGCGCGTGGCCGCGCATGGACTCCGGGGTGAGCGCCAGCAGCCGTTCCTGCAGCAGCAGCCCCGCGCCGAAGCCGGCCGAGGCCAGCACCACGGCGACGACGGCCACCGGCAGCGCCGGGGCCAGCACGAAGATCAGGTATGGCACGGCCAGCAGCAGGCGGAACGGGGTGATGAACGCCGCCCGTCGCCGCGCGGGCAGGAACCGGCCCGCGGTCATGTCGCCGGCCAGCATGCCGAACGCGCCCGCGACGAACAGCACGCCCGCGGCGTCGGGGGCGTACGGGACGAACAGCGCCTCGCAGCCGACGATGAGCCCGTTGGGCACCCACAGCGACAGGTAGACCGCGCGCCGCGGGCGGGACGACCACAGGGTCGCGTTGCTGCGCCACGTCTGCCGCACGGAGGGGCGGCCGGTGGCGCGCGGCGCGCGGCGGGTCAGCCCGAGGCGCAGGCAGAGCGCGGCGGCCAGGTGCAGTCCCGCGCTGCCGAGCAGCGCCAGCCGGGGCGAGACGCCGGTGGCGACGAGCACACCGCCCAGCGCGAAGCCGGTGATCTGCATGACGCCGACGGACATGTTCATCACCGAGCGGCCCAGCAGGTAGCCGCCCTCCGGCAGGATCTCCCCGAGCAGGCCCCAGCGGACGCCGCCCGTCACCGAGTTGACCAGCCCCTGGCACAGCAGCACGGCGAGCATGGCCGCGATCGGCATGCCGGGGGCGGCCAGCGCCAGGGAACCGGCGCAGAACAGCACGGCGACGGCGGACAGCGCGAACCGCGGCGGCACCCGGTCGGCTGCCGACAGCAGCGTCATCGCGCCCACGACCTGCATGAACGAGGCGCCGAACATGGCGATCGCGGACAGCAGCGGCGAGCCGGTCCGGGTGTAGACGAGCGTGCCCAGGGCCAGTCCGCTGAGCGTGCCCGCGGCGACCTGCATCGACATCGCGGCGAACAGGGGGCGGAACTCGGGTACGCGGAACAGTTCACGGTAGGTCTGCACGCGGGAAGTCTCGGCCGTGGAGATCACCGGAGCTACAGTTTCGCCGGGAGGCGAAACATGGGGCTCTGGCAGATCGACGCGGACGTGCTGGCGACCAGCAGGTTCACCGTGTCGGGGCTGACCGAGGCGCTGGCCTGCCTGAGCCTGCTGGAGTACGACAGCCCGCCACCGGGACAGGAGCAGTGGTTCGGCGAGCACCGAGCGGCCTACCAGCGCATGATGGCCGCCGATCCGCTGCGGCGGCCGCTGGTGCGTACGGCGCTGCGCCCGAGGTCGATCGCCGACTTCATCTGCCGCCCGCCGGCGCCGCAGGACCGGGGGTTCGCCGACGAACTCGCCCGGCTGCGGCAGACCCCGGTGGCGCAGGCGCTCGCCGACCTGCGGGCGGATGGGCCGGTCCGGCCCGAACTCGACACGTCCGACCTGGTGGAGCGCACCGCCGACATCCTGGAATGGGTGTGGACCCACACCGTCGAGCCGACCTGGGCGCAGCGCCGCCGGTTGTTCGAGGCCGACATCGTCGCGCGCACCCAGCAGTTGAGCACGGGCGGCTGGGCGGCGGCGCTCGACGGGCTGCGGCCGGGGCTGCGCTGGCTCGGCGGGGGCCGCCTACAGATCAACGTGTACGACAACCCGCCGCGCGTGCTGACCGACGCGCAGCTCAGCTTCATCCCGAGCAGCGCCCGCCGGGGCTGGGTGTGCTGGCTGCTGCCCAGCCGGTTCGCGATCGTCTACCCGTGTGCGGGGCGGCTGGCGGCACCGGACCGCGATGCCTCCCCGGTGGCGCTCGACCGGCTGCTCGGACCGGGTCGCGCGGCGATCCTGTGCCACCTCGACGCGCCGCTGAGCACCACCCAGCTGGTCGCGGTCACGGGCGCGGTGCTGGGTTCCGTCGGCCGACACCTGTAGGTGCTGCTGGACGCGCAGCTGGTACGCCGCCGTCGCGCGGGCCGCTCGGTGCTCTACTACCGCACCGAGGCCGGCGACCAGCTCGTGCGGCTCAACCGCAGCCCGCAGGAGCGTTAAGAAGGGCACCGTCTACAACGCATAGCGATGTGAAGGTGCCCTTCCTTCGTCAGGGGCGGGGGAGGGTGCGGTCGCGGGCTTCGGCGTAGCGGGCGCGGACGGTGGCGTGCGCGTCGGCTTCGAAGAGTTCGAGGCCGTCGAGGGCCCAGGCCGGGGCGGCGCCGGTGGTGATCCAGGCGGCCTGGCGGGCGGCTCCGTCGGCGACGTACTCGCCGGGCGGGGGGACGGCGACGGGGCAGCCGAACACGGACGGGGCGATGCGGCGCACCGCCTCGGACTTCGCGCCGCCGCCGACCAGGAGCACCCGGTTGACGGTCGCGCCCTGGCCGCGCAGGGCGTCGAGGCCGTCGGCCAGCGCGCAGAGCATGCCTTCGACGGCCGCGCGGGCCAGGTGCGCCGGGGTGGACGTGCCCAGGGTGAGGCCGTGCAGGGAGCCGGTCGCGTCGGGCTTGTTCGGGGTGCGCTCGCCCTCCAAATAGGGCACCAGGACCAGGCCGTCGCTGCCGGCGGGGGCGGACAGGGCCAGCCGGGACAGCTCGGCGTGGTCGACGCCCAGCATGGTCGCGGCGGCGTCGAGCACGCGGGCGGCGTTGAGCGTGCAGACCAGCGGCAGGAAGTGGCCGGTGGCGTCGGCGAAGCCCGCGACGGTGCCGGTGTCGTCGGCCGCGGGGACCGTGGCGACGCTGAACACGGTGCCGGAGGTGCCGATGGACACGATCACGTCGCCGGGCGCCGCGCCCACGCCGAGCGCGGCCGCGGCGTTGTCCCCGGCGCCGGGGCCGAGCAGCGCGCCCGCCGGGGTCCGGCCGGGGGAGCCGTCGGGGCCGAGCACGGCGGGCAGCAGCAGGTCCCGGCCGAAGGCCAACTTGAGCAGGTCGCGGCGGTATTCGCCGGTGCCGGGCGACCAGTAGCCGGTGCCGGAGGCGTCGCTGCGGTCGGTGGCCAGCGCGGCGAGGTCACCGGTGCCGCCCAGCCGCCAGGTGAGCCAGTCGTGCGGCAGGCACACGGCGGCCGTACGGGCGGCGTTGTCGGGCTCGTGCTGGGCCAGCCAGCGCAGCTTCGTCACGGTGAACGAGGCGACCGGCACGCTGCCGACCGCCTCGGCCCAGGGCTGCCCGCCGCCGAGTTCGGCGACCAGATCGGTGGCGGCCTGGGCGGAGCGGGTGTCGTTCCAGAGCAGGGCGTCGCGGACGACCTGGCCGTCGGCGTCGAGGCAGACCATGCCGTGCTGCTGGCCGCCGACCGAGACGGCGGCGACGTCGTCCAGCCCGCCCGCCGCGGCGACCGCCGTCTGGAGGGCCTCCCACCAGGCGTCGGGCGGGCAGGACGTGCCGTCGGGGTGGCTCGCCCGCCCCTGGCGGACCAGCGCACCGGTGTCGGCGTCGCGGACCACCACCTTGCACGATTGGGTGGAGGAGTCGATGCCGGCGACGAGTGCCATAAGGTTCAGTCTCCTGGTGCCTGCCAGGTCGCCGTGAGCAGGCCGTCCACCGGGCCCAGCGTGGCCCGCACGCCGTTGACCAGCACGGTGGCCGGAGGGGTGCCGCCGGCGACGGTGGGGAACGCGATCGCCGTGACCCGGGCCGGCCCGGCGATGGTCACCGAGAGCGTATCCCCGTCCCGCCGTGCCGCGACAGTGGTTGCGTCACCGTCGTCGCGGATCTCGCACGATCCGTCGCCGCCGCCGAAGCTCAGCAGTGTGAGCTGCGCCCATGGACCGTCAGCCAGGTGCTGGGCGGGCGCGGTGACGGGCAGCAGGGCGTCGCGGCGTACCCACAGCGGCAGTTGCGTCAGCGGGGGCGCGACACGCAGCGTGACGCCGCCGCCGACCGCGTCGCCGCTCCACCAGTCGACCCACTCGCCCGGCGGCAGGTAGACGTCACGCTGCTGGCTTGCACTGATCATGGGCGCGACCAGCAGGTCCGTCCCGAGCCGGTACACGTGCTCGGCCCGCCACGAGGCCGCGTCGGCCGGGGAGTCCACGCCGAGCGCCCGCATCATCGGCTCGCCGGTCTCCGCCGAGCGCAGGGCTGCCGAGTACAGGTACGGCAGCAGCCGGTAACGCAGCCGCAGCGCCTCGATCACGTCGGCCTCGACGGCCGGGAAGCGCCACGGCTCACGGCTGGTCGTGCCGTGGAAGCGCACCAGCGGCGACAGCGCGCCGAACTGCGCCCAGCGCAGGTACAGGTCGTCGCTGGGGGTGCCGCAGAAGCCGCCGCTGTCGTGGGACCAGTACGGCACCCCGGACAGCCCGTGCGCGAGCCCGCCGTTCATCGACGACGCCAGCGCCTCGTACGAGCACATCGTGTCGCCGCCCCACTGGGCCGCATGGCGCTGCCCGCCCAGGTACGACGAGCGCCCCCACACCATGGCGTGCCCGTGCACCTCGCGGGTGACCTCGGCGACCGCGTCGTTGAACAGCAGCGCGTACACGTTGTGCAGTTCGGTGCCGGTCATGCCGTTGAACGCGACCGCGTCGGCGGGCACGCCCTCGGCGAAGTCGGTCTTGAACACGTCGACACCCTGCCGGGCCAGCGGCCGCAGCAGGTCCTGGAACCAGGCCGTGGCCTCGGGATTGGTGAAGTCGACGATGCCGCCCGCCGGGAACGAGCCGTGCCAGGAGTCGGCGACGTACACCGAGCCGTCGGCCCGGCGCAGCAGGAAGCCCCGCTCGGCGGCCTCGGCGAAGCGGTCGGTGCGGTGCGACAGGTACGAGTTCATCCACACGCACACCCGGAAGCCCTGCTCGTGCAGGGTCGCCAGCATGGCGTCCGGGTCGGGGAACGCCTCGGCGTCCCACAGCAGGTGCGACCAGGTGCCCTCGGCCTGCCAGTAGGTGTCCAGGTGCAGCACGTCGCAGGGGATGCCGTGCGCGCGGATGGTCGCCGCACGGGCCAGCACCTGCTCCTGGGTGTCGCGGCAGAAGCCCGACGAGATCCAGGAGCCGAACGCCCACTTCGGCGGGCAGGCCGGGCGGCCGGTGAGCGCGTTGTAGCGGGCCAGCACGTCGGCCGGGGTTGGCCCGGCGAGCACGTAGTACTCGATCAGGTCGTCGGGGACGATCACCTGGGTGACGCTGCCGGTGGACGCGCCGAAGTCGAACTCCACCGGCAGGCCCGAGTCGACGACGATGCCGTAGCCCTTGCTGGACTGGTAGAACGGCACGTTCTTGTACGCCCGGTCGGACTCGCTGCCGAAGGCGTCGAAGTTCCACATCACCGGCCGCTGGCCGCGCAGGTTCAGCGCGGTGAAGCGCTCCCCGGTGCCGGACAGCACCTCGTCGGCGGGCATGGTGAAGCTCTCGTGGTAGGCCACGATCTGGCCGTCGACCCGCGAGCAGCCCAGCGGCAGCGTGCGCATACGCCCGGAGATGTCGGTCAGACCCGGGTCGGCGCCCAGCAGCAGGCGGCCGTCGGCGTCGTGGAAGGACAGCCGCCACGGGCTCAGTGTCACCTCGGCGGTAAGCGGGCCGGCCGTGACGGACACGGTGTTCTCTCCGGTCACCACGGTCGCGACCGCGCCCGGGTCGGGTTGGGTGAGCGGGAGCAGCCGGGCGCTGCGGCTGCGCGCGCCGGCCTCCTCGGACAGGCGTACCCGCAGCATGCCGTCACCGGCCGCGCCGATGTGCAGTTGCAGCACGGAGCCGGTGTCGGTGTGCGCGTGCAGCGTCGCGCCGGTGGAGTCCTTGCTGGTCAGTTCGGCCCACACGACGGTCTCCGGGCCGAGCTCGCCGTAGGCGCGGCGGGGCAGTTCCGGTGGGTCGGCGGAGAAGTATTCGTGGGCCACCAGTGGCGGACGGAACGGCATGATCGGCTCCCAGTGCGGCGTCTACTGCAGGTACAACATTTTTAGTTTTCCGTGTAGCCAAACAAACGTCAACGGTTGACGCCCCCTCCGCCTCCCTCTAATTTGGCCGAGGTGCCAACAAAGCCGTTCTTCCTCGGTGCCGACTGGAATCCCGAGCAGTGGCCGGAGCAGGTCCGGGCCGAGGACCTCGCCCTCATGCGCGAGGCCCGCGTCACCGCGGCGACCGTCGGCGTCTTCAGCTGGTCGCGCCTGGAGCCGAGCCCCGGGGTGTACGAGTTCGGCTGGCTCGACCGGGTCCTCGACGGCCTGCACGACAACGGGATCGGCGCGGTGCTGGCCACCCCGACCGCCTCCCCGCCGCCCTGGTTCACGCTGGCCCACCCGGACGCCCTCGCCATGCGCCGCGACGGCGTACGCCTGGTCCACGGCTCCCGCGACACGTACTGCGTCAACGCCCCCGCATACCGCGCCGCGAGCCTGCGTATCGTGTCCGCGCTGGCCGAGCGCTACGCCCGGCACCCCGCCGTGCGGCTGTGGCACGTGCACAACGAGTACGGCACCTGGTGCTTCTGCGATCACTGCGGCCGCGCCTTCCGCAGCTGGCTGCGCGAGCGCCACGGCACCCTCGACGCCCTCAACGACGCCTGGACCGCCGACTTCTGGAGCCAGCGCCACACCGACTGGGCACAGGTGCTCCCGCCCCGCGCCACGCAGTACCTCGGCAACCCCACCCAGGAACTGGACTACCGCCGCTTCCTGTCCGACAGCATGCTGTCGGCCTACACCGAGCAGCGCGACGCGATCAAGGCGGTCGCGCCGGACGGGCAGGTAACCACGAACTTCGTGCTGGGCGGTTGGGTGCCGGTCGACCACGCCCGCTGGTCCCGCGAAGTCGACCTGGTCGCCATCGACCACTATCCGTCCACCCTGGACGGCACACCCGCCGAGAGCGCCTTCGCCGCCGACACCGCCCGCGGCTGGTCGGCCGCCGCCGGGCACGGCGGCCCCTGGCTGCTGATGGAGCACGCCCCCGCCCACGTCACCGAACACGGCGTACAGCGCCGCAAACCGCCCGGCATGCTGGCCCGCATCGCCCTCGGCCACATCGCCCGCGGCTCACAGGGCGCGATGTACTTCCAGTGGCGCGCCAGCGCCGGCGGCGCTGAACAGTGGCACAGCGCGATAGTTCCCCACACCGGTCCCACCGCCCGCACCTACCACGAGCTCCGCGCCCTCGGCGAAACCCTCGCCGCGAGCGAAGGAAGGGCGCCTTCTTGCCGCTCCGCGTATAAGAAGGCGCCCTTCCCAACCGGCGAAGCCGGATTGCCTGCGGCTGGTGCGGCCGGCGCGGGTGGCGGCGAGGTGGCGGTGTGGTTCGACGAGGTGTGCGGGTGGGCGGTCGGCGCGTCGCACCTACCCGCACCCGTTGACTACCAGGGGATCGTCGAGGGCTGGCACCGGGCACTGTGGCGGCGCGGGTACCCGGTCGACGTCGTGCCGCCCACGGCGACGCTCGCGGGGTACCGCGTGCTGGTCGTGCCGGCGGCGTACCTGCTCACCGACGAATCCGCGCGCAGGCTGGACGAGTACACGCGCGAGGGCGGGCACCTGGTGGTGACCTACCTGTCCGGGATCGTGGACGAGCACCTGCGGGTGCGGGTCGGCGGGTATCCGGGTGCGCTGCGGGACATGCTCGGGATCCGGGTCGAGGAGTTCGATCCGCTGCCGCCTGGCGCGGTGGTCACCCTGGACACCGGCGACCTGGTGACCGGTTGGACCGAGCATCTGACCGCGCCGGGCGCGGCGGTGCTCGCCCGCTATCCGGACGGCCGTCCGGCCGTGACCCGGCGCGAGCACGGCGCGGGTCGTGCGTACTACGTGTCCTGTGACCTGGACGAGGCGGCGACGGCCCGACTGCTCGACGGCATCTGCGCCGCCGCCGGGGCGGCCCCGATCCTGCCCGGCCTGCCCGACGGCGTGGAAGCGGTGCGCACCCAGGACGGGGTCTGGCTCTTCAACCACACGGACGAACCGCACGAGATCGCGGGGCGACTCATCGCCAGGGGCGACGTCACACGGCTTCCGCTCGCATAGCAACCATTTCCCGGAAATCGCTGCCGTGAACCTTTTGTGAAGTAGATCTTGTGCAGTTGGTGCTGCCAGGACGACACGAACTGCACAAGATCTAACCTACTCGTGGCCGTGCGGGCCGAGCCGGACCGGCCGCCGCCTCCGGTGGTGCTGTCGCATCGTCCGTACCCCCGTACCCGTCGGTTGTGCCGGGTGGCACGGTAGCCGAGCTGCGCCAGGCGGAGACTCGGCCGAAACGCTCGATCTTGGTGGACGGCCCGGTTCACGCGGGGCGGTGGTCGATGAAGCGGTCGCCGCCGAATGCCGTGAGCGCCGCCGCGACCTGATCCGGGGTGTCCTTCACCTTCGCCAGGTCGAGCAGCACCCGGCAGGGGCGGCCGTCGACGGGGTTGGGCGCGTGCACCAGCCCTCGGTCGAGCATCGCGCCCGCGACCGGCACGAGCAGTAGGCGGCACACGATGCGGCTGTCGGTGACGGCCGGCCCCTGGTACAGGATCACGGACTCCACCTGTGACCAGAGCACCTCGGTCGCCCAGCCGTCGCGGCTGAGCGCCAGACCGTGCGCGTCGACGCGGAAGCCATGCGGCCGGCTGCGCCAACGCAGGTACTTCCTGAGCCGCCCCATGAATGTTCCCGCCCATCGCCCGTCGGGCACATGCTAGGGGAACAGAGCCGCTGCAGTCAGCCCGTGCGCTCGATCTCGCCGGGCCGCCACGTCTGGTCGTACCAGGCCTGGAGCGGGCCGTAGAGGCGGAGCAGCGTGAACCAGTGCTTGCCGGGCACGGTCTGGATCCAGTTCGACTCGTGGCCGGGTGGTGGCGTCGGGCCGAAGCGCACGTCGACGGTGCCGTCGGCGTTGGCCGCGACGGTGCCCGAAAGGCTGCTCACGCTGGGGTACAGGGTGTCGGTGACGAGCAGCGAGCGGGTCTGGCAGTCGTACACGCTGACCGACCAGAACGTCTTCGCGGGAACGTGCCGCGGCAGGTGCAGCCGGTACGAGCGCCCGCCGTCGAGCCACTGCCCGTCGGCGTCCTCGGCGGTGTAGGCGTACGCGGAACCGGTGCCCACCGGCGACTCGGCCATCGCGGGTGTGACCACGGTGGCGAGGTAGTGGAACGCCGCGCGGGCGTCCAGCAGGCGGGCGCCCTCGCTCAGGAACTCGTGGCTGCCCCCGACGAAGATGCGCTTCCACGAGGAGTCGGGGTAGTAGTAGGCCGCCGGGTCGCGCGGGCGGAAGACCAGGGCACGGGCGATACCCGCGCCCAGCGGGGCGGCCTGGGCGAGGATCGCGCGCAGCCGGTGGTCGGGGCCGAACACGTCGCCCTTGACGATGCCGATGCTCGCCAGGATGCCGCGCCGTTCGGGGTCGAGCGACTCCAGCGGCTCCTCCTGGACCACCACGTCGACCTCGTCGTAGAAGGTCGCGTCGTTGGCGTGCACGGTGTTGTGCGGCCGGTCGGCGAGGTTCACGAACTCGTTCGGCGGCGGGTACGCGGCCTGCGCCAGCGGGTACACCCGGACCTGCTGGACCGCCTCGACGCCGTCGAGCGCCCGGAACACCGCCCAGTTGGTGAAGGTGGGGCTGCGGAACGTGTAGTAGCCGTCGGGCACCTCGTCCTCGTGGTCCGGGGGCAGGAACAGGTACTTGCCGCCTTTGCCCTGGTCGGGCCCGGCCCATCCCAGGTCGGTGACATACCGGAACCAGAAGTCGTCGACCACGCACAGCGAGTTCGGCGGCACCTCGACCACTGTCGGCCCGTCGGTGTCCAGGTCGAGGAAGGTGTGGCCGTACGTGGTGTCGGTGTTGGGGGTCAGGTAGAGGCTGGTGGAGTTCAACCGCGGGTCGGTGATGCCGATCTGGCGGGCCGAGGTGACGCCCACGCTGCGCAGGCCCGTCCGCATCACCGCGAGCGACGCGCCCGGCATGGCCACCAGGAAGGCCTCGACGGCGCGGACCAGGTCGAGCGCGTCGAAGAGCCGGTCGGCGCCGTCCGCGGCGGGCAGGCCGTCGTGGAAGGCGAACTGCCCGAGCGGGGTGTCCAGGCTCTCGGGCATACCGATGGCGGCCAGGATCTCCTTCGGAATGGACATGACGCGCACCTCTCGCGCGGCCGCATGCCGCGCCTTACCGCACCGTACGCAGAGATGATGCGATATGTCCCGGGTATGGAAAGGAAGTGCGTATCGGCCGGTCCCGCCGGATACTCGCCTCGTGGAGATCGACAACCCGGACCTGGTGCGCTACTGGTTCGTCTTCGACCTGACCGAGCACCGCCCGCCGCCCTGGCCTGCGGGCAGGATCGTCCTGAACTGTGCCCCGACCCTGTACGGGCTGCTGTACCAGGGAGCCGGAGTGACCGGCTACGACCAGCGGGACTGTCTGCGTCTGTTGGAGGCGCAGGCCGGTGAGCCGCTGCCGCCGGTCGAGCGTGCCCTGCGCAATCCGCCCATCGAGCCGGCGTGGCGGGGTCACCTGGGCAATCCGGCCTGGCGGGGCGTCTGGTTTCCGAGGGTGGAGTCGAATGGCCCGGTGATCGGGCCGGCGATCAGTCCGCGTTGACCGGCAGCGGGCGGCGGGCGGGGCCGGGCAGCGTCATCGGCGGGTGGCCGCCAGGGTGATGGCCGTTGGCCTGGCCCGGCTCAGCAGGTCCGAAGCCGTTCGCGGTGCCTGTGGCGTGGCCGTTCGCCGGGCCGTGACCGTTCGCGGGGGCATGGCCGTTCGCGGGGGCATGGCCGTTCGCCGGGGCCGGGCTTGTCGAGACGGGGACCATGACCGGCACGTAGCCGCCGGCGGCCGGCTCAGGCTCGGGCTCGGGCGCGCGTGCGGGCGTCGGGATGGTTCCGGTGCGCGGACCGGCCTCGCCCGCGCCGGGCACCTGGAACACGCCGCGCGCCGGATGTGGCGGCAGGCCGGGCACGGAGGCGGAGCTGAACCGCACCGGCAGCGGCACCGGCTCGGCGACCAGGTCATGTTGTGGCTCGGCGTATCGGGTGAGCGCGATGACCGCGCCCAGCGTGATCACGAAGCCGAGCGCGGCGACCGGGACCATGCCGGGGCGGATCTTGTCGCCCAGCAGCAGCATGCCGATCGCGGCGGCGGGGACCGCGCCCGCGGCGTCCATGGCCGCGACGGCGGCGTTGGTGGAGCCGCGCTGCATGGCCAGGCCGAGCAGCAGCTGGCCGGTGAGCGAGTGTGCGATGACCAGGTAGAGCAGCGGGTTCAGGCCGAACTCGACGATGGTCTGGGCCGAGGCCAGCGGGCGGGCCGCGATCGCGGCGGAGGCGAAGCAGAGTCCCGCCAGCGAGCCGAGCACCACCGAGCCGAGCACGCCCTTGACCTTGCCCGCGAACGCGCTCACCCCGGCAATCGCGACCAGCGCGAAGACCAGTGAGATGACGCCCTTGGCGTCCAACGGCTCGGCGTGGCCGGGCTCGGCCGACACGGCCAGCATGCCGATGCCCGCCATGACTCCCAGCAGCAGCAGGACCTCGGCCAGTGGCAGTTTCCACTTGAGCACCGCGACCCCGGCGAACGCCGTGACGCACAGGCCCGCGGTCACCGCGGACTGCACGAGGAACAGCGGAAGGTCACGCCGCGCGCCGAGGGCGAGGAAGAAACCGAGGATCTGGCAGCCGAGCCCGAGCAGGTACGTCGAGTTGCCGAACAGGCGCAGCAGCAGCCCTGGATCAAGGCTGTCCGTCGTCGCTGTGCGTGTCGCCGCGATGGACTGCAGCAGGTTGGCGATGCCGTACGCGGCGATCATCGCCACCAGGAACCACCAGCCAGAGGACACCACCCACGCAGCTTAGACCCTTAGGGGTCGGCTGCGCCCTACCCGCCCGGCGACTTCACCGAGTGAATGAGAGTGATTACAGTGCGCGAAGTCCGGCCGGGCTGAGCCGTTCCAGCACGTCATCGTGCAGCTGCCCGTTGGTGGCCACCGCCGACCCGCCGCCCGCGCCCGTGCGCCCGGACAGGTCGGTGAAGGTGCCGCCCGCCTCGGTGACGATCGGCACCAGCGCGGCCATGTCCCAGAGCATCAGCTCCGGTTCGATCATGATGTCCAGCGCGCCCTCGGCGAGCAGCATGTAGCCGTAGAAGTCGCCGTACGCCCGGCTGCGCCAGGTCTTGCGCATCAGGTCGAGCACCGAGGCGAGCCGGCCGGTCTGCTCCCAGCCGTCCAGGGAGGAGTAGCAGAAGCTCGCGTCGGCCAGGCGGCGCACCCCGGAGACCCGGATCGGCTGCGCGGCGGCCTGGTGCCGGCCCGCGAACGCGCCGAGCCCGCGCGCGGCCCACCAGCGGCGGCCCAGCGCCGGAGCGGAGACCATGCCGACGACCGGCTCGTCGCCCTCCATCAGCGAGATCAGCGTGCCCCAGATCGGCACCCCGCGGACGAAGTTCTTGGTGCCGTCGATCGGGTCGATGACCCACTGGCGGTTGCCGCTGTTGCCGGTGACCCCGAACTCCTCGCCCAGCACGCCGTCCCGCGACCGGGTGCGGGCCAGCGTGGAGCGCAGCGCCTTCTCCACCGCGGTGTCCGCGTCCGAGACGGGCGTCAGGTCCGGCTTCGTCTCCACGTAGAGGTCGAGCGCCTTGAACCGGGACATGGAGATGGAGTCGGCGGTGTCCGCCAGCACGTGGGCAAGCCCAAGGTCGTCCGAGTAGCGGGCCATGGCGAGAACTTATCGGATCTCCGCGCCGCCGAGGTAACGGGTTCGCGGACCCGCCGTAAATGAGAACGCGTGGACCGCGGCGGGCCGGGTACTTTCACGGTCATGAGCCGCGGTCCGGTCGCGGACGCGGCTCGTGGTGTGGCGGGCGCGGCAAGGAGGAGTCATGGGCGCGGACCCGGAAAAGGTGCTCCGGACGTTCCTCGACGAGCACGGGCGGCTGACCTCGATGCCCGCGAAAGCGGGTAAGCGCCGGGTGCTGCTGGAGCACATCGTCGCGGCCTTCGAGCCGGGCGTGAAGATGAGCGAGCGCGAGGTCGACGCGGTGCTGCGGGCCTTCTACGAGACCGACTGGGTGTCGCTGCGCCGCTACCTGATCGACAGCGGTCTGATGGCGCGCGCCGACGGCCTCTACTGGCGCACCGGCGGCTACGTCGAGGTCTGACCGGTCTCGGTGTCGCCCGCCCGGGAAGAGAGCAGGCGGCGGTACGAGGCCAGCCGACGCGCGTCGGCCTTGCCCTGCGCCACCCAGGCGTCCAACGCGCACTCCCCGCCGTTGTGCTCGCAGTTCGGCGGGCAGTCCACGGTTCCTTCGACCAGGTCGGTGAAGCCGTGCAGCAGGTCGTCGGAGGAGACCAGGGCCAGGCCGAAGCTGCGAACGCCCGGGGTGTCGATGATCCACGACTCGCGCTTGTCGGGCAGGCGCAGTGCCACCGCGCTGGTCGAGGTGTGCCGCCCCTTGCCGATGGCGCTGACCACGCCGACCGCCCGGCGCGCGTCCGGGATGAGCCGGTTGACCAGGGTCGACTTGCCGACACCGGAGTGCCCGACCAGCACCGACCGCCGGCCGGACAGGCGTTCGCGCAGCTCGTCGAGGTCGCCGTCGGGACGGGTCAGCACGTGGTCGAGGTCCAGCTCGGCGTAGTAGCTCAGCACCTGCTCCGGTCCGGCCAGGTCGGCCTTGGTCAGGCACAGCAGCGGCTCGATGTCGGCGGCGTACGCGGCGACCAGGCAGCGGTCGATGAACCCCTCGCGCGGCGGCGGGTCGGCCAGCGCGCTGACGATCACGAGCTGGTCGGCGTTGGCCACGACCACCCGTTCGATGCGGCCCTCGGCGGTGGTGTCGTCGTCGTCGGCGGTGCGCCGCAGCACCGAGCGCCGCTCCTCGATCCGCACGATCCGGGCCAGGCTGCCCACGTCGCCGGTGACGTCGCCGACCAGGCCCACCTCGTCGCCCACCACCACGGACTTGCGGCCCAGCTCACGCGCCCGCATGCAGGTGACCTCGAAGACCTTCTTGCCCTCGTGGACCACGCAGGTGTAACGGCCCCGGTCGACGGCGACCACGAACCCGGTCACCGCGTCGTCGTGCTTGGGCCGGGTCCGCGTGCGGGGACGCGAACGGGACGACTTGGTGGCCCGCACCTTCACGTCGTCCTCGTCGTACTCCCGCTTCTTCTTCACCGCTGGCCTCTCATCTTCCGGCGACCACCGCGCTCCATAGTGCCGGGAATTCGGGCAGCGTCTTGGCGGTACACGCCACGTCGGTGAGCTGCACACCGGGCACCCGCAGGCCGATCACCGCGGCCGCGTGCGCCATCCGGTGGTCGTCGTAGGTCTCGAAGACGGCGCCGGACAGCGGGCCGGGCGTGATGGCCAGCCCGTCCGCGGTCTCGGTGACCCGCGCGCCGAGCGCGGTCAGCTCGCGGGCCAGCGCGGCCAGCCGGTCGGTCTCGTGGGTGCGGATGTGCCCGACGCCGCGCAGCGTCGACGGGCCGTCGGCCAGCACGGCCAGCGCCGCGACGACGGGGGTCAGCTCGCCCACGTCGGACAGGTCGGCGTCGATGCCCTTGATGGCGCCGGTGCCGGTGACGGTCAGGCCGTGCTCGGTGAGGGTGACCGTGCCGCCCAGCGCGCCGAGCAGCTGCCGCACCTTGTCCACCGGCTGCACGCTGCTGCGCGGCCAGCCGGCCAGGGTGACGCTGCCGCCGGTGACCAGCGCCGCGCCGAAGAACGGGGCCGCGCCGGACAGGTCCGGCTCGATCTGCCAGGCCCGGCCGGACAGCCGGCCGGGCGCGACGTGCCAGACGTCGCGGGCCGAGTCGTCGACCGCGGCCCCCGCGGCGCGCAGCATCTGCACCGTCATCCGCAGGTGCGGGGCGCTGGGCACCGGGTTGTCGCCGACGTGGCGCACGGTGAGGCCCTCGTCGAAGTCGGCCCCGGCCAGCAGCAGTCCGGAGATCAGCTGGCTGGACAGCGAGGCGTCCACGGCGACCTCGCCGCCGCGCAGCCCGCCCTTGCCGTGCACGGTCAGCGGCAGGCCGTCGATGCTCGACGCCTCGATCGTCGCGCCGAGTTCGCGCAGCGCCTTGAGCAGCGGCCCGAGCGGGCGCTGCCGGGCGCGGGAGTCGCCGTCGAAGGTGATCGGCCCGTTGGCCAGGGTGGCCACCGGCGGCAGGAAGCGCATCACGGTGCCGGCCAGGCCGACGTCGACGTGGGCGGGCCCGACCGGCGGCCGGGGCCGGATCTCCCAGCGCTCGTCGTCGGAGGTGGACACGTGCGCGCCGAGCGCGCGCAGCCCGGCCGCCATCAGTTCGGTGTCCCGGGCGCGCAGCGGGGCCAGCAGCGTCGAGGGGCCCATGCCGAGCGCGGACAGCACGAGTGCCCGGGCGGTGATGGACTTCGAACCGGGAAGGCGCACCACCGCATCGGTGGCATCGACGGCGGTCGGTGCGGTCCACGGTACGAGTGGTCTGCTCACACCTGCTCCTCGCTGCGCTCGTCGGCGGCGGGTCGGCCGCTCGTGGTTCGCTCATGGCGTTCGCGTACGCCTCACAGTCTGCCTGATAGACGCTGACGTAAGGTGAGCGGCATGTGTGGGCGGTACGCGACGACACGTACGGCGGCGGATCTGACTCAGCTGTTCGCAGCCGAGGACGAGACCGCCGAATCGCTCGCCCCCGACTACAACCTCGCGCCCACCGACCCGGCCCCGATCGTGCGCGTCTGCGCGACGCGGGAGGCCCGGGTGCTGAGCCTGGCGCGGTGGGGCCTGGTGCCGCCGTGGGCCGACGACCCGCGCACCGGACTGAAGCTGATCAACGCGCGGGCCGAGACGGTGGCCACCTCCCGGGTGTTCGCGCCGTCGTTCGCGGGCAGGCGCTGCATCGTCCCGGCGGACGGCTGGTACGAGTGGGTGCGCACTGAGACGGGCAAGCAGGCCTACTACATGACCGACTCGGCGCCCGGCCGCGGGCTGGCGTTCGCGGGCCTGTGGGCGGCATCGAAGTTCGGCCTGAGCTGCACCATCGTCACCACGGCGGCGCAGGGCGAGCTGGCCCGGGTGCACGACCGGATGCCGCTGCTGCTGGAGCCGGAGCTGTGGGAGGCGTGGTTGCGGGGCCCGGCCGACCCGGAACTGCTCGCACCGCCGGGGCCTGGGTATCTGTCCGGTCTGGAGATCCGTCCGGTGGGCGCGGCCGTCGGCAATGTACGCAATGACGGTCCTGAATTGACGAGGCGGCTCGCGGGGCCGGACATTCAGACCAGTCTGTTCTGATTTTGCGCTGGATCGTGCCAGTTTGCGCCACGAATTTGCGGGTAAACCCTTGCCCGTTCCTTCTACCGTGCGGTAAGACACAGCGTCGGTGGTAAGCGGCAGTGCCGCGCGTCACCGTCTGTCTGAGCCGGATCCTCCCGCCGGGGGCGGGGGGACCGACCCACGGGGGAGGTGGGTGGATGACCCGCGCGCGTATTCCACGCCCGCATGAAGTCGCCGCTGCTCGCAGAGACCCGCGTTTGGTGCGGGCCGTGCGGGAGCGGCATGACAACGCCTGGCGCACCAGAGGCGCCTGCCAGGCCGTCGATCCGGAGACGTTCTTTCCGGCGCCGCTGGAGCCGGCCGACACGGCCGTCCAGCTGTGCGGAAGGTGTCCGGTGTCGGGGGCCTGCCTGGCCTGGGCGCTCAGCGTCGGCGACTGCCACGGAGTCTGGGGCGGCACGACCGCACGCGAGCGGCGGGCCATGCTCGTCGCCTGGCGCACCGAGGAGCAACAGGAGGAACTGCCGTACACGGCGTACGGGCCGCAGCCGGACCTGGTGGTCTCGGCCGGGGAGCTCGCGCCGCCGCAACGGGCGGCCGGGGTGACGCGGCAGGTGCCGCGTATCCCCACCCAGTCCCGTGCCGAACTCACCCTCTGCACCCTGGGCGAGGCCGACCGCGACAACGCCCTCCAGGGCGTGCCGCTCCTGGCCCGAGAACCCGCCCACGCCGCCTGACCCATACCCCCACCCGCGTTGATCATGAACTTATGGCACGGCTCGACGGCGCGTCGCTGCCACAACCTCATGATCAACGCGGGTGGGGGTGCGCCGCCCGCGCTTCGGGCGGTGGAGGCGGCATGATCGCGGTATGCGAGGCGGTCCGGAAACGGTCGAGACCGGGCGCGGCCCGGCACAGGTAGCTGTCACGATGCCCGGCGAGTCGGCCGGGTCATCCGGTGACCGGGTCGAACAGCGGGTCGGGGCGGGCGACGTGGCCGCCCCGACCGCGCTGCTGGTGCTCGGGCACGGGGCCGGCGGCAGCGTGGACGCGCCCGACCTGGTCGCCGTGCACGACGCCGCGGTCGCCGCCGGGCTGGCGGTGGCCCTGGTCACCCAGCCGTACCGGGTGGCCGGCCGGCGTGCGCCCGCGCCTGCGGGACACCTCGACGAGGCGTGGCGGTCGGTCGTGGACCTGCTCGCCGAGCGCCTGCCGGGCCTGCCGCTGATCGTCGGCGGCCGCTCCAGTGGGGCCCGGGTGGCCTGCCGCACCGCCGCCGCGGTGGGCGCGGCCGGCATCGTGGCGCTGGCGTTCCCGCTGCACCCGCCCGGCCGGCCGGAGCGCAGCCGGGCCGGGGAACTGCTCACAGGGGTGCCCACGCTGGTCGTCAACGGGTCCGCCGATCCGTTCGGTGTGCCCGATGCCGCACCGGGGGTGGAGCTCGTTGTACTCCCCGGGGAGCGCCATGACCTGCGCAAAGCTCCGGAAACGGTCGGTCGGGCCGTGGTCACGTGGCTGGGCGCGCGGGGCTGGGCGCGGTAGCGACCGGCCCGGAGTGATGGTCACCACTGCCCCCCGTGTCCCGCGGAATGCGACAGCCGTCGCGTGGCGTTACAGACCGCGGGTGGCCGGAAGCGTCCGGCCCCGGCGAGAGGTGGGTCGATGGTGCGGACGGGAACGCGCTGCCTGATGCGGTCGGGCGACGATCCGGTGCTGAAGACCGTGGAGCGGCTGCTGTCGGCTCCCGCGTGGCCGGCGGCGCTGGACGACGACGCGGTATCAGGCATTACCGCGGTGCCCGCCCCGCGGGTGCACCTGGCATCGGTAGAGTCAGCCTCAGCGCTGCGGTCCGCTGTCAAGGAGCCGCGGCAACAGCGTACTCCGAGGGTGGTCTCGCGGTTGACCAGCACCGACAGCGTCGAAGAGCGTCGTTCCCGCTTCGAGCGGGACGCGATGCCCTTCCTCGACCAGCTATACGCGGCCGCACTGCGGATGACGCGTAACCCGGCCGACGCCGAGGACCTGCTCCAGGAGACGTTCCTGAAGGCGTACGCCGCGTTCCACCAGTTCGAGGACGGCACGAACCTCAAGGCGTGGCTCTACCGCATCCTCACCAACACCTTCATCAACTCGTACCGCAAGAGGCAACGTCAGCCCATCCAGGCGCCCACGGACGAGATCACCGACTGGCAGCTGGCGGAGGCGGAGTCGCACACCTCCTCGGGTCTGCGCTCGGCCGAGACCGAGGCGCTGGACCGGCTGCCCGACAGTGACGTCAAGGACGCGCTGCAGACGTTGCCGGAGGAGTTCCGGTTGGCGGTCTACCTCGCCGACGTGGAAGGCTTCTCCTACAAAGAGATCGCGGACATCATGAACACGCCGATCGGCACCGTGATGTCCAGGCTGCACCGTGGCCGGCGCAACCTGCGCAAGCTCCTGGAGGGCTATGCCGCGGAGCGCGGGTTCTCGGGCACGACCAGCGCTCGGGAGGCGTCATGACGACGGAACACGAGGACGGCGACTGCCGCGAGGTGCTCACGGAGGTATACCTCTACCTGGACCTCGAATGCTCCGACGACCGCCGTTCACTGATCAAGCAGCATCTCGACGAGTGCTCCCCGTGCCTGCGCGAGTTCGGCATCGAACAGGAGGTCAAGGCGCTGGTGAACCGGTGCTGCGGGCAGGAGCAGGCGCCCGCGGAGCTGAAGGACCGGCTCCGGGCCAAGCTCTCCGAGCTCGTGGTCGAGGTCGAGGCCACCCGCGAGCTGGGCTGACCGGCCCAATTTCCGCATCGAAGCTCCGCCACCTCGGGTGGGCGGAGCTTCGATCATGTCTGGACGAAAGCCGTCAGCGCAGGCGGAAGACCTCGCCGCGCGGGGTGAAGGGCAGCCGGGCGCGCTCCGGCATCAGGTACGCGTGCTCGCGGCGCACCCGCAGCACGTCGCAGTCGCCGTCGGTGATGATCAGGATCGGTCCGTCGGCGGGGAAGTCCTCGGCCCGCTCCAGCAGCCGGATGCCGGGCTGCAGCTCGGTGCCGCCGCGTCCGCGCACCTTCACCCGGCCCGCGATGTCCTCCACCGGCAGGTAGCCCGCGTCGTACGCGGCCGCGTCGCAGAACACCACCCTCGCCGCGGGCACATCCCGGGCCAGCGCGTACGCCGCGATCGCGCCCAGCGCCCGGCCCATCAGCTCGGTGCTCATCGAACCCGAGGTGTCCAGCACGACGCCGAAGGTGCGCTGCCGCTCGACCAGCTCGGGCCGGACCCGGCCGGGGCGCGGGATGTCCGGGGCCGACGCCTGCCGGCGCGAGGCGCGGGCGTACGAGCGGGTCGGCTCCAGCGGGGAGAAGTAGCGGTCGAACCACTGCGCCAGCTGCACGTCCCAGGGCGGCGGCGGGTGGTCCAGCACCCGGATCTCGGCGACCAGCCCGGCGGGAAGCAGGCCGCGGCCGGTCTGCTCGTGGTGGGCCAGCCCGCCGAGCAGCGCGCGGCGGCAGAAGTCGTCGACGTCGCCCGCGCGCCGGGCCTCGCCCGCCCCGGGGATCGGCCGGTCGAGCATGTCGCCCAGCCCGCGCCCGCGCAGCGTGGCCAGCTTGCGGTAGCGGCGCAGGTTGCCGGTGATCAGGTCGTACACCTCCTCGCTGGAGTGGTCCTTGAGCGCGGGGTCGTAGAGCACGTCCTCGGGCAGCTCACCGACGCCCATCTGCACCAGCCAGCCGTTGATGACGTAGTCGGTGGCGACGTTCCACAGGTACGGGTCGCGCGGGCCGACGCGCTGCCCGTGGCGCAGGGCTGCGTGCAGCATCTCGTGCGCGAGCACGAAGCGGCGCTCCGGTGCGGACATCCGCCGCAGCGGGTTCACGTAGATCTCGCCCGCTGTGGCGTCGACCGCCGCGACCGAGATCTGCCAGGCCCGCGCCAGCTCGGCGTCGGCGACGATCCGGAAGCCCGCCGCCAGTGCCCCGAGCAGCGGATACGACGACACGAACCAGCGCCGCGCCTGCTCCCACGGGTGGTCGGGGCCCAGCTCGCCGTCGGTGCGCGGCCGGTGCTGACCGGCCGACTCGACCGCCTCGGTGGCGGCGGCGGCCAGCCCGACCGCGAACAGCTCCGGCCAGGTCGGCGGCGGGGTCGCGGCGGCGGCCTGCCGCGCCCAGCGCCCGCGCTCCGGTTCCGGTGTGAAGTCCGGGTCCTGATCGGAGGAGGCGCCCCCGCAGCCGAGCGCGGCGTACTCGGCGGGCACGCCGGTGTCCCGCCACAGCGCCGCCAGCCGCTCCTCGTCGGTGCCCGGCAGCTCGGCGGGCACCGGGAACGGCGGCGTGCCGATCCGCAGCTGCTGCTGGAACCGGGTCACGGCCAGGCACGCCGCCGCCTGCGCGGCGTGGTCGGCGGCCCGGCCCGGCTCCAGGTGCCCGAAGCCGAGGTGCAGCGTGCAGTGGGCGAGCACCCACATCCACTCCGCCGGGTCGGCGGGGGCGTTGCGGTTGACGGTTATCCGGCCGTCCGAGCGCACCCGCGCCCAGCCACGGGCCCGGCTCAGCTCGGTGTCCTCGGTCCACGACGTGCGCAGCACCAGGCCGGCGTGCGAGGAGTCGTTCATGGTGCGGAACATGCGCTGCTCGAAGACGGTGTGCGCGGCGCTGTTGAAGGCCTCCTGCCGCGGATCCTTGCGCGGCTCGCTCCGACGGCGGCTCATGCCGGGCCGCCTGCGCGCCCGCGCGGCGGGTGACCCTTCGTGCGCTCGGCCGGGCCGTTCATGTGCGGGCCGCGACCAGGCGCGGCAGGTCGCGGGTCACCTCGACCAGGAACCAGGCGGGCAGCACCGGGCGGCCCTCGGCGTCGGCGGCGACCACGAGCTGCGCGCACTCCAG
The DNA here is from genome assembly GCF_009720385.1 of Catellatospora vulcania. GTDB lineage: Bacteria > Actinomycetota > Actinomycetes > Mycobacteriales > Micromonosporaceae > Catellatospora > Catellatospora vulcania. Next base: position 291,116 of record NZ_WARX01000017.1, read on the forward strand.
CGAGATCTCGGCCAGCTCGACCAGCAGGCCCTTGGCCCGCATCGCGAAGTCGCGCACGGCCCGGCTCGCGTGCTCGCGGCTGTCCGGCAGGTCCCGGACCAGCCGGGCCCGGAACGCCTCGGCGAAGAAGAACAGCAGGTCGCGGTCGGTCGCGGCGCGCGGCCAGGCGGCGTCGCCGCGCACGATCGCATCCAGGCCGTAGCGGTGGCGGACCGTCTTGACGTATGCGCAGAAGCCCGACGCGTGCGCCGGGGTGAGCGTGCCGCCCGCCAGCAGGCGCAGCGTGTCCTCGACGATGTCGTCGCCGTAGGAGTGCAGGGCGTCCGACAGCATGTGCCAGGCGCGCGGGGTGGAGAACGGCTCCTCGGTCTTCGGTGGCTGCACCCACAGCTGGTCGGGCCGCTGGGTGAGGTAGTCGAGCACCCACGGGTGAATGCCCGCCGTGGCCGCCCAGCCCAGCCAGTCCACGGCCGACGCCCGCAGGTGCAGGTGCAGCAGGCGGTTGACCAGGGCGGACGCCATCGGGCGGGCGAGCGCGTTGTCGGTGGCGCGGTTGCCGGCCCCGATCACGATCGAGCCGGCCGGCAGCTCGTACTCGCCGATGCGGCGGTCGAGGATGAGCGAGTAGAACGCCTTCTGCACGTCGGGGCTGGAGGCGTTCAGCTCGTCGAGGAAGAGGCAGTACGGCTCCGCGCGGGCGATCGACTCCGGCGGCGCGAAGCGGCTGCGGCCGTCGCGCAGCTCGGGTACGCCGATCAGGTCCTCGGCGGCCAGCTGCGTGCCGACGAGGGTGACGCAGGGCAGGCCGAGCGAGTCGGCGAACGCACGGACCAGCGAGCTCTTGCCGATGCCGGGCGCGCCCCACACGAAGACAGGCCGGACCACCGCGACGTGCAGGAGCAGGTCGGGCAGCTGGGCCGGGGTGAGCGTGAGCGCGGAGTGCACGGCGGGAAATGATCCGCCCCGGCGTGCACTCCGGCAACGTGATTAGGCGTTGGGTCGCTTGCCGTGGTTGGCCTTCGAGCCCTTACGAGCCTTCTTCTTGCGGGCCTTCTTACCCATGGTGAACACCCCTTCCGTCTTCGGCGGTTCGCAGCCTTAGATCCTATGCGCAGGTTGAACGGCGCTGTCCGGGCGCTCCGTGATTGGATACGACTCGTCCTGCTTGCGATCCAGGAAGGGGCAAAACGATGGCCGAGGAGATCAAGGCCGAGATGGTGGCCAACGTGTGGAAGGTCGTCGCGTCCGCGGGCGACGAGGTGTCCGAGGGTGACACCCTGGTCATTCTCGAGTCGATGAAGATGGAGATCCCGGTCATCGTGGAAGCCGACGGCGTGGTCTCCAAGATCGCCGTCAACGAGGGCGACGTCGTCCAGGAGGGCGACCTGATCGCGGTCATCGAGTAGTAGCCTCCCCGGGCATGACCGAGATCCACGTCCGCCCGGCGACCCCGGCCGACCACGAAGCGATCGGCGCGCTGTCCGTCGCCGCCTACCGTGGCGACGGGCAGACCCGCGAAGACCACCCGTACGAGCCGACGCTGCGCGATGTGGCCGCCCGGGTGGCGGCGGCCGAGGTGCTGGTCGCCGTCGACGAGGCCACCGGGGCGGTGCTCGGGTCGGTCACCTTCGCGCTGCCGGGCAGCCCACTGGCCGAGCTGGCCACCGAGGGCGAGGCGGAGTTCCGGATGCTCGCCGTGTCGCCGCAGGCGCAGGGCCGCGGCGTGGGCGAGGCGCTGGCGCGGGCCTGCCTGCACCGCGCCGGAGAGCTGGGCTGCCGCAGCGTCGTCATCTGCGTACGCGACTTCGCCGCCGACGCGCGCCGCCTGTACGCCCGGATGGGTTTCGAGCGCGCACCCGAGCTGGACTGGTCGCCGCTGCCCGGCGTCACCCTGCTGGGTCTTCGCTACCCGCTGGCCTAGTGCGGAGCAGGTCGAAGGCGACCTCCATGGCCGCCTCGCGCCGCTCCTCGTCGCTGATGTCGGTGTCGCGGAGCAGGAACCAGCTGGTGTTGATGGCGAGCACGGCCATGCCCGCGCGCAGCTTCGCGGTCGGCGTCGACTCGGGCTCGACCAGCAGGCCGATGATGTCCATCATGGCCTGGCGCATCTTCGCCCCGGCCGGCGCGTTCTTGAAGGCCGGCTGGTTCTGGTGGAAGAACTGCATGACCTTGGAGTACCGGCCGGTGTAGAGGTCGTCGGCGTAGCGCTGCAGCAGCTCGCGCCGGAACTCGAAGGAGCTCGGGTCGGGCTGGGTGCGGGCCCACTCCACGATCTTGTCGAGCTTGACGAGCTGGTCGGCGCTGAAGCTGTCGACGATCTCCTCTTTGCTCTTGAAGTGGTAGTAGAGGGCGGCCTTGGTGACACCCAGGCTCTCCGCGATCTCCCGCAGCGAGGTGGCGTCGTAGCCCTGCTCGGTGAAGAGGTCGAGGGCGACGGTCTGGATGCGGGCGCGGGTGTCCGGCCGGGGCTCGGCACGGCTGGCTGCGGGCTCGTTCATCACTGCTCCGTGTTACGTCGACCACACTGTCATCCGGTCGCGCGAACTAACTTGACGGCCGGCAAGTAGGGAACTTACCGTACGGCTAGTAAATATTCTAGCCGGGCGGCAGGTAAGCGTGCCGGTGAACGAGTGGAGCCCCCGTGACCACAGTCCAGGACCGGACGTCCTCCCCTGAAATCCCCAAACCCAATCTTCGCGTGGTGCTGCCCGGCCTGATGCTGGCCATCCTGCTGGCGATGCTCGACAACATGATCATCGGCACCGCCATGCCCCGCATCGTCGGCGAGCTGGGCGGCCTCGACAAGCTCTCCTGGGTGGTCACGGCGTACGTGCTCGGCACCACCATCTCCACCCCCATCTGGGGCAAGCTGGGCGACCTGTACGGGCGCAAGACCATCTTCCTGGTCTCGATCGTCATCTTCCTGGTCGGCTCAGCGCTGTCCGGCGCGGCCGGTGAGATCGACCCCGCCTCGGGCATGAACCAGCTCATCGGTTTCCGGGCGCTGCAGGGCCTCGGCGCCGGCGGTCTGATGGTGGGCGCCATGGCGATCATCGGTGATCTGGTCTCGCCCCGCGAGCGCGGCAAGTACCAGGGCATGATGGCCGCGATCATGGGTATCGCGATGGTCGGCGGCCCGCTCATCGGCGGTGTCATCACCGACCACTTCGACTGGCGCTGGGCGTTCTACGTGAACCTGCCGATCGGCGGCATCGCGCTGTTCGTGCTGGCCACCACGCTGCACCTGCCCAAGTACCGCACCGAGCACCGCATCGACTGGCTGGGAGCCGCGCTGCTCAGCGTCGGCGTCACCGCACTCGTGCTGATCACCACCTGGGGCGGCAACAAGTACGCCTGGGGCTCCAAGGAGATCATCGGCATGGCCGTCGTCGGCGTGCTGATGCTCGCGATCTTCCTGTGGACGCAGACCCGGGTCGCCGAGCCGATCCTGCCGCTGGGCATCTTCCGCAACCGCAACTTCAGCCTGGTCTCGATCATCGGCTTCATGGTCGGCTTCGCGATGTTCGGCGCGATCTCCTTCCTGCCGCTCTACATCCAGACCGTGCAGGGGGCTTCGGCCACCAACAGCGGCCTGCTGCTGCTGCCGATGATGCTCGGCATGATGGTCACCTCGATCGTGGCCGGCCGGACCATCACCAAGACCGGCCGGTACCGCATGTTCCCGATCATCGGCGGCGTCACGCTCGCCCTGGCCATGGTGCTGCTGACCCGCCTCGACGTCGACACCTCCATCGCCGAGTCCTCGGTCTACATGGTGGTGCTCGGCGTCGGCATGGGCTTCCTGATGCAGACCACCATGCTGATCGCGCAGAACAGCGTGGAGCAGAAGGACCTGGGCGTCTCCAGCTCGACCGCGACGTTCGTGCGCTCCATCGGCGGCTCGTTCGGTGTCTCGATCTTCGGTGCCGTCTTCGTCAACCGGCTCAAGGACGACCTGGCGGGCTCCATGCCGGCGGGCGCGCCGGCCGGCGGCATGTCGTTCGACGTGGGCGGCCTGCAGCCGGACAAGCTGGAGCAGCTGCCGGCCCCGATCAAGGAGGCGGTGCTGCACGGCATCGCGTACGCCACCTCGGGCCTGTTCTGGTGGGCGCTGGGCTTCGCGATCCTGGTCCCGATCGCGGCCTGGTTCATCAAGGAGGTCCCGCTGCGCGGCTCCGAGGGCATGACCGGCGCCGACGGCGAGCAGGCTCCCCGCCCGCTCGTGGCCGTCGAATGATCTACGCAGGTGCCTGAGCCGATCGGCGCACCTGCTTGAGCGAGGCCCCGTCCCGGCTGTATCCGCAGCCGATGACGGGGCCTCGCCGCGTTCGGCGGCCCCACCTCGGAGCGGCGTTCAGCCGCGGCCGAGCAGGCGGCCGAGCCAGGAGCGCCGAGGGCGGGGCAGCGGCGCGACCGGGCCGGGCGTGTACGCGGCAGAAGCGGGCCACTGGTCCTCGGCCAGCTCGCGGGCCAGCGCGCGGACCGGGGCGGGCATGCCCGGGGTGATGAAGGCGAGCTGGGCCACCGACGCCGCGATGGTGACCGCGCGGGTGCGCCGGGCCTCGAGCAGGGCCCGCAGCCGTGCCGCGACCAGCTCGGCGACGTCGGCGCGGCAGGCCGGGTCCACCCAGGCGGCGGTGACCAGGGCGTAGAGGGCGGCTTCGGTGGTCCAGTCCTCGGCGCCGAAGGCGATCTCCACCAGCAGCCGCCGTCGGGTCGAGGACGCCCACGGCTCGGCGGTGCGATGGTGCAGCAGGCCGAGGCAGGCCCACACCTGCAACTGGCGCTCCGGCACGGTGACGCGGTCGGGCTCGGTCTGCACGGTCGAGGTCGGCGGGTGCACCAGCGCCGCCAGCAGCTCCTCGACCGGCACCGCAGACAGCCGCACCGCCATGTCGTACGCCATCGGCGGCGGCGCCCAGCCCAGCGGCAGCATCGCGGCGATCTCCCGGGCGGCGGACGGGGTCGGCGGGTCCAGCGCAGGCGACGGCCGGGTGCCGTCGAAGTCCCACAGCCTTACGCCCGGCCGCAACGCCACCCGCGGGTCCGGCGGTCCGGGTTCGCCGGCCGCGACGGCCACGCCCGGCCAGGCCCGCTTCAGCAGGGCGAGCGCGCTGGGTGACTCCATCGCGGACAGTCCCAGCTCACCCGGGAAGGCCCGCTCCTGTTCGGTGGTCCGGCGCAGCGCGTTCATGCAGGCCTCGACGGCCGCCGGCACGTAGCCCAGCCAGGGCAGCCCGTCGCAGCAGTGCTGCAGGTCGTGGTGCTCATGGCTGGCGTCGGTGGCGGTGCGCATGAAGTCGGCCAGCGCGACCAGGTGATCGGGGTCGCCGTCGGACTGGAAGCGCAGCCGGTGCGCGGTGTGCACGGCGCAGTCGTACGACGGGTCCTGGACCAGGGCCTGCTCGATCAGTTCGAGCGCCTCCGCGGTGTGCCCGAGTTCGGTCAGCCACAGCGCGAGGTCCGAGGTGACCGACAGGTCGCCGGGGTCGTGCCGCTGCGCCGCGCGCATCGCGTGCACCGCGGCGGCGAGCTGGCCGTCGGCGCGCAGCGCGTTGCCCCACCACATCTCGGTCAGCTTGGTCGACTCCAGCTCCACCCCGCGCTGGGCCCAGCGCAGTGCCAGCGGCACCTCGCGCAGCCGCCGGGCCACCCCGGAGGCCGCCCCGTGCAGCAGCGCGTCCTGCGGATAGGCGGCCAGCGCGCGCTCGGCGAGGTGCAGGTAGGGCCGGGTGGCCGCGGCGATCGGCGCGGGCGCCGGGTCGGGCAGCGCGCCCAGCACGGCGAGCAGCACCCGCACCAGGCGATCGGCGGGAACCAGGCGGGCGTCCAGGGCCTGCACCCAGCTGACGTCGGCCCAGGGGCGGCTCGGGTCGTGCACCGTCGCCTGCGCCAGCAGGCTCAGCGCGTCGAGGTAGCCGCCGTGCCGGGCCAGCACGTGCGCGAACGCGACGACGCGGCCCACCGGTGCGCGCTCGCCGGGGCGGAACAGCGCCAGGCCGCCGTCGTCGGAGCGGGCGGCCAGCTTCGCCAGCAGCTCGTGTGCCTCGGGCAGGCCCGGCTCGTGCGCCAGCGCCACGGACAGATGGCTCACCGCATGGTCGAGGTCGTGCTCGTCGAGGGCCAGCGTGGCCAGGGCGAGCTCGCCCAGCGCCTCCTGGTGCGGGTCGTTGACGCCGTCAGCCACGTGCTCTCCCTCGGTTCGCGGAACGCGTGGAGAGTCCCCTGGGCCGCCGCGCGAAGCGGCTGCGCCCGGACGGGCCATGTTCCGGCACGGACAGGCTAGAGCCGCTCGGCTGAGTTGTGTGCCCCTGCTCATTTCTGCGCAGTGTGTTGCTTCAGCAGTCATGAACGTGCAAGACTGCGCACCGAACGCGCGATATCGCGCAGCACTCCAGGGCGAAGTGGTAGGAGAAAGAGATGGCCCAGCGTGGCACCGGAATGGCAGCCGACATCGCCGAGCAGCCGGAGGTGTACGCGACGCTGCTGGAGCCGGCGCACGCCGGCGCCATCGCGCAGGTCGCGAAGGTGATCGCGGAGCGCCGCCCGCAGCACGTGGTGTTCACCGCGCGGGGCACCTCCGACCACGCCGCCCTCTACGCCGCATACCTCACCGAGATCCGCCTCGGGCTGCCCGCCGGGCTCGCCTCGCCGAGCGCGATCACCGTCTTCGGCGCCCGCCCCGACCTGTCGCACGCCCTGGTCATCGGCGTCTCGCAGAGCGGCGGCTCGCCCGACCTGGCCGAGGTGCTGCGGGTCGCCCGGGAGTCCGGCGCGCTCACCCTCGCGGTGACCAACAACCCCGAGTCGGTGCTGGCGCAGACCGCGGAGCTGTCCGTCGACGTCGCCGCCGGACACGAGCGGGCCGTCGCCGCCACCAAGACCTACACCGCCGAGCTGATGGCGCTGCTGATGCTGATCGAGGGCGTACGCGCCGGCGACGGCGTGCTGCCCGCCGACGAGCACGCCGCCCTGGCCAAGCTGCCCGAGCTGGCCACCCGCACGCTCGCCGACAGCACCGCGACCGACCTGGCCGCGCGCTACCGGTTCGCGGCCCGCATGGTCACCACCGGCCGGGGCTACGCCTACCCGTCGGCCCGCGAGGCAGCCCTCAAACTGATGGAGACGTCGTACCTGCCCGCGCTGGCGTTCTCCGGGGCCGACCTGCTGCACGGCCCGCTCGCGATGACCGACCCGGACGTGCCGGTGCTGGCGATGGTCGGCGCCGGGCTCGGCGGTCAGGCCATGCGCGAGGTGCTGGCGCGCCTCGACGAGCGCCGCGCCGACGTGGTCGCGGTCGGCCCCGAGGCGGTCCCCGGCGCGAAGGCGCTGCTGACCGTGCCGGCCGTGGACGAGCGTTACGCCCCGCTGCTGGAGATCCTGCCGCTGCAGCAGCTCGCCCTCTCGCTGGCGCTGGCCCGCGGCGAGGACCCCGACGCCCCCCGCGGCCTGAAGAAGGTCACCGCCACGCTGTAGCACGCCTGCGGTAGCTCGCCGCTCGGTGGTCTCCGGAGCCAAGCGCAGGAGGCCGCCGATTAGGGCGAGTGGTAGCAGGCGTCCATGACACAGCCCTGTCATGAGAGGCTGACTGCGTGTCAACGCTGCGTGAACTCGTCGAGGAGCACACCTCGCTCGGCCCGGTCGACATCGACCACCTGCACCGGCTCGCCGGTGACTGGCAGCTGATCTCCGACCTGTCCTTCGCCGACCTGCTGCTGTGGGTGCCGGTGGAGGGGGAGCCCAGCGCGGGTCAGTCGTTCCTCTGCGTGGCGCAGGTGCGGCCGACCACGGCCCCGACGGCGTACCAGGACGACCAGGTGGGGCGCATCTCCAGCGGGGCCGAGGTGGCCCACCTGGGGGTCGCCCGGGAGCAGGGCCGGATCTGGCGCGAGGGCGACCCGGTCTGGTACGGCGACACCCCGGCCCGGCACGAGGCGATCCCGGTCCGCCGGCGCGGCGAGGACGGCGAGGCGGGCGCGGTGATCGCGGTCGTCGGTCGGGACACGAACCTGTCCACCGCGCGCACGCCCAGCCAGCTGGAACTGAACTACCTGACCACGGCGGACGACCTGGCCCAGATGATCGCCGACGGCACCTTCCCGTCGGTGCGCCACCCGGGCGAGACCACGTCCGCGCCGCGGGTCGGCGACGGTCTGATCCGGCTGGACGGCAGCGGCAAGGTCACCTACGCCTCGCCGAACGCCCAGTCTGCCATCCGGCGGCTCGGCTTCTCCGCCCACCTGGTGGGCGAGGACCTGGCGGCGCTGTTCAACCGGCTCGCCGAGGACCCGCTGGAGGGCTCCGAGGCCAGCAACCGCATCCTGGGCGCGCTGCGCGGGGACGCGCCGCCGCGCAAGGAGATCGAGGCGCGCACCGCCACCGTGCTCAGCCGGGCCCTGCCGCTGATGCCGGCCGGCGTGCCCATCGGCGCGCTGGTGCTGGTCCGCGACATCACCGAGGTCAAGCGCCGGGACCGCGCGCTGATCACCAAGGACGCGACCATCCGGGAGATCCACCACCGGGTGAAGAACAACCTGCAGACCGTGGCGGCCCTGCTGCGCCTGCAGGCCCGCCGGGTCAACCATCCGGAGGCGCGGGCCGCGCTGGAGGAGTCGGTGCGCCGGGTCGCCTCGATCGCGCTGGTGCACGAGACGCTGGCCATGTCCGCCGACGAGGCGGTCGAGTTCGACGGCATCGTGGACCGGGTGGCCAACGCCGCCGCCGAGGTGGCCTCGCCCGAGTCGCCGGTGCGCACCCGCCGGGAGGGCACCTTCGGGGTGCTGCCCGCCGAGATCGCCACGCCGCTGGTCATGGTGCTCAACGAGCTGCTGCTCAACGCCGTCGAGCACGGCTTCGACTCGCTGGAGGGCAAGGTCGCCGACGGGGCCGAGGTGGTGGTGCACGTCAACCGCGCCAAGCGGGAGCTGCACGTGACCGTCGCCGACAACGGCCGGGGCCTGCCGGAGGACTTCGACCCGACCACGAACAAGCGGCTCGGCCTGCAGATCATCCGTACCCTCACCACCGGTGAGCTGCGCGGGACCATCGAACTGCGCAACCGGGACGGCGGCGGCACCGAGGCCCTGTTGTTCGTGCCGCTGGCGAAACGCGACAGGTAGTCCCGTTTTAACAAAGAGCGATCTACGTCACCCTCCGGTCAGAATGTGGGACGTTGCGCGAACGGTGATTGGCACGGGACTGTCCGCCGTGAGAAAGTGACTGCATGACCGCCGCTGCGAACCGCCGCCTGATGGGGCCCGGGCTCACCGCCCGCCGCCACATCGATTTCGGCCGCGTGCGCAGCGCCATCTGTCCGGCTGGCTGACTGCGCCCGTCCGTTTTTTCGAAACCCGGGCGCGCATACGCGCCGGGAGCATTCATGTTCTTGAATTCACTGCGATGATCGCGGTGCTGGCGCATAGGCGCGTCCTCGCTCACTGGACTACAGGAGGACGCTGCGATGGCAGCATCGGCGGCAAGCACGCCAGCCACCACCCCGGGCCGGGCCGCGCGCAAACCGCGCGGTGAGGGTCAGTGGGCGCTCGGGCACCGCGAGCCCCTCAACCCGAACGAGCGCACGAAGAAGGACGACAACGGCCTGAACGTGCGCGCCCGGATCGAGAACATTTACGCCCACCGCGGCTTCGCCTCGATCGACCCCGCCGACCTGCGCGGCCGGATGCGCTGGTGGGGCCTCTACACCCAGCGCAAGCCCGGGATCGACGGCGGCCGTACCGCGGTGCTGGAGCCGCACGAGCTCGACGACGAATACTTCATGCTCCGCATCCGCATCGACGGCGGCCAGCTCGACCTGGCCCAGCTGCGGGCCATCGCGAACGTGTCGGCCAAGTACGGCCGCGACACCGCCGACATCACCGACCGGCAGAACATCCAGCTGCACTGGGTGCGGGTGGAGGACGTGCCGGCCATCTGGCGCGAGATCGAGGCGGTCGGCCTGTCCACCACGGAGGCCTGCGGCGACACCCCGCGCGTGGTGCTCGGCAGCCCGGTCGCCGGGATCAGCGAGCACGAGGTCCTCGACGCGACCCCGGCCATCGACGAGATCGTCGAGAAGTACATCGGCGACCCGGCGCTGTCCAATCTGCCCCGCAAGTTCAAGTCCGTGGTGTCCTGGCTGGCCGACGTGCCCTACGAGGCCAACGACATCTCGTTCCTCGGGGTCGTGCACCCGGAGCACGGGCCCGGCTTCGACCTGTGGGTCGGCGGCGGCCTGTCCACCAACCCGATGCTGGCCCAGCGCCTGGGCGCGTGGGTGCCGCTGGGCGAGGTCGCCGAGGTGTACGCCGCCGTGGCCCGCCTGTTCCGCGACTACGGCTACCGCCGCCTGCGCGCGCGGGCCCGCATCAAGTTCCTGGTCGCCGACTGGGGCGTGGCGAAGTTCCGGCAGATCCTGGAGGACGAGTTCCTCGGCCGCAAGCTGGTCGACGGCCCGGCCCCGGAGCTGCCCGAGCACCCGATCGACCACATCGGCGTGCACCGCCAGCGCGACGGCAGGTTCTACATCGGCGCCGCGGCGGTCGCGGGCCGGGTCAGCGGCACGGTGCTGGCGCAGGTCGCCGACATCGCCGAAGCCCACGGCTCGGGGCGGGTGCGGCTCACGCCGTACCAGAAGCTGCTGGTGCTCGACGTGGCCGAGGACAGGGTGGAGTCGCTGATCGCGGCGCTGGACGGGATCGGCCTGCAGGCCCGGCCGTCGTCGTGGCGGCGCGACACGATGGCATGCACCGGCATCGAGTACTGCAAGCTCGCGATCGTCGAGACCAAGGCGACCGCGGCGCGCACCATCGAGCACCTGGAGCGCACCATCGGCCGGATCGACGGCTCGATCTCGATCAACGTCAACGGCTGCCCGAACGCCTGCGCGCGGACCCAGGTCGCCGACATCGGGCTCAAGGGACAGCTGGTCCCGGGCCCGGACGGCGAGATGGTCGAGGGCTTCCAGGTGCACCTGGGCGGCGGCCTGAGCATGGCCCAGGGCCAGAACCCGAACTTCGGCCGCAAGCTGCGCGGCCTCAAGACCACCGCCGCGGAGCTGCCGGAGTACGCCGAGCGCCTCGCCCGCCGTTACCTCGACGGCCGCAAGGACGCCACCGAGCCGTTCGCGGAATGGGTGCTGCGGGTGGACGAAGAAGAGCTGCGGTGAGCCGCGATGAGTGAGCGCAGCGAGGGATCAATGGGTGCCGGCCGACTCATCGCGACGCCGGAGGCGGCGCGATGAGTGAGGGTGCGCAACGCGCGGTGCCGTATTACTGCCCGTTCTGCGGCGAGGAGGCCTTCCTCCGGCCGCACGCGGGTCCCGAGAACGAGGACGGAGAGCCCGCCAGCACACACGGGCAGTGGGAGTGCCGAGCATGTCGCAGGGTTTTCGCGCTGAAGATGATCGGACTGCTGGGGAGGGTGACGCCATGACCGTCGACGTGCGACGTTCCACCGCCGAGCTGATGGATCTGGCCGGCCGGGCCGGAGCCGAGCTGGAGGGCGCGCCGGCCGAGGAGATCATCGGCTGGGCCGCCGAGACGTTCGGGCCCCGCTTCTGCGTCACCAGTTCCATGGCCGATGCGGTGCTGGCCCACGTGGCGGCCCGGGTGGTGCCCGGCATCGAGGTCGTCTTCCTCGACACCGGCCTGCACTTCCCGGAGACGCTGCGGGTGCGCGACCAGGTCGCCCGCACCATCCCGGTGACGGTGGTGACGGTCCGCCCCGAGATCAGCGTCGCCGAGCAGGACGAGCGCTTCGGCCCGCGGCTCTACTCGCGCGACCCGGACTCGTGCTGCTACCTGCGCAAGGTGAAGCCGTTGGAGGACGCACTGGCCGGGTACGACGCGTGGGCTGCCGGCCTGCGCCGCGACGAGTCGCCGACCCGCGCCAACACGCCGGTGGTGCACTTCGAGCAGGCCCGCGGCAAGGTCAAGGTCAACCCGCTGGCGACCTGGACCCAGGACGAGGTGGACCAGTACATCGCCCGCTACGACATCCCGGTCAACCAGCTGCTGAACCAGGGCTACGGCTCGGTCGGCTGCTGGCCGTGCACCCGGCGCATCCAGCCCGGCGAGGACGCCCGCGCGGGCCGCTGGGCCATGTTCGACAAGACCGAGTGCGGTCTGCATGCGGCCTGATCCGTCGCCGGCCGGCACCACGGCAGCGCCCGTGGTGCTGGTCGCGCACGGCTCCCGCGACCCCCGGGCGCAGGCGGCGACCCGGGCCCTGGCCCGCGCGGTCGCCGCCGCCCGTCCGGGTCTGGACGTGCGGGTGGCGTTCCTGGAGCTGGCCGACCCGCGCCCGGCGGACGTGCTGGGCGCGCTGCGGGCGGCGGGGGAGCCCGCGCCGGTGGTGGTCCCGCTGCTGCTGACCCGGGCGTACCACGGACGGGTGGATCTGCCCGCCCAGGTCGCCGGGTTCGACTGCGTGATCGCCGACACCCTGGGCGAGGTCTCCGAGCCGCTGCTGGCCGGTCTGGTCCGGCGGCTGCACGAGTCGGTCACCGGCTACGACGCGGTGGTGCTCGCCGCGGCCGGCACCAGCGTGGCCTCGGGCCGGGCCATGATCGACGAGGTGGCCGGGGCGCTCACGCTGCGGCTGGGCGTGCCGTGCGGCACGGCGTACGCGAGCGCGGCGGCCCCCACCGGCGGCGAGGCCGTGGAGGCGCTGCGGGCCCGCGGGGCCCGCCGGGTGGCGGTGGCGTCGTACTTCCTCGCGCCGGGCCGCCTCTACGAGGCCGTCATCGCCGATGCCCGCGCCGCGGGCGCTGTCGGCGCGGCGGCACCGCTGGGAGCGTCGAGGGAGCTCGTTCGCCTCGTGCTGCAACGCGTGGACGCGGTCGCACCGCACCGCGCCCTGCTGACCGTCTGAGCGGCCTCCCGCACCCCTTCACCCGCCGTAAGCCCCTGCTCACGCCCCGTCTCGCCCCGGCCCGACCCCTCCCTGCCGCAACTCTTAAAGAGTCGCGGCATCCAGGTGTCTGGATGGCCGCGACTCTTTAAGAGTTGCGTGGGCCGTGGGCCGTGGGGCGTGGGGCTCGGGGGCGTCGGGTTCCGGACAACGTAAAAGCCCCGGAGCATCAGTGCTCGGGGCTTTCTACGTTTTCGGTGAAGGCGTTGCGGTTTCGCGGGTGCTCAGAGCGAGTGTGCGCGGACCCGAAGGCCGCCGCGGCGCTTGACGGCGCGCCGCTCTTCCTCGCTCATCCCACCCCAGACACCCGCGTCCTGCCCGGTCTCCAGCGCCCACTTGAGGCACTCGGTGGAGACGGGGCACCGCCCGCACACCTTCTTGGCCTGCTCGACCTGAAGTAGCGCGGGGCCAGACGTCCCGATCGGGAAGAACAGCTCCGGGTCTTCGTCGCGGCAGACCGAATGGTGGCGCCAGTCCATGGCGGAAACACTCCTTGTGATGGCAGTGGAAATTGCTAACGCTTGGTTTGGTACGTTCGGGCTTCTCTGTATGCGAACGCGCGTGAAGCGATTTGGATGCGATCCATTTGGTTACAGACCGCTACCGAAACCAGCAGCGCGTGTAGGAGCAACAGGTTCAGCGCTCGGTACGCTTGTGAATGCTTTCACGAACTCCCACGATGTCAAGGGGGGTGCCGGAAATTAGGACAGACGGGTGAGCAAGCTCACGACCGTTTTGTCCGGATCACCGGGCGTTACCCTGACCCCCGACATCCGACAGTCAGTGATCAATGTAGTACGGGGCGTAATAGGTCGCCAGTATTTCCTGCGTGTGTCACGTGTGCCCATTGACACAAATCTCCGCCGCGCCGCCTTTCGACAGCGACTCTTAGCAGATTACGCGCAGTGCGCCGGGCACAGCGGTGAATTTCACCTTTTCGCGTTCACCGAGATAGTCCCCGTCAAGTTGGAACGCCTGCGGGGTGGCGCAACGGACGACGAATTCCGCCAGATCGTGGCGCACCATGATCTTCTTTCCGGTGACGTCTCCCCGTTCGGTGGGGTCGTCCGGCTGGTGGGCCAACATCTGCGTGACCGTATGGAGGGTGCTCGGCAGGTGAAGCGCTTGCAGCGCAAGAACATCGAGCCCGCTGTCGAATGACGCGCGCGGGCTGGCATGGATCGGCCGGTCCCCGAGATACGTCCAGGGCGCGGTGTTCTGGATGATCAGGTTGGCCAGTCCGCCCGCGGGCTCCACGCCCGGCTCCTCCAGGGTGATGCCCGGATCGCGGCGGCCCTCGACGAAGAACTGCCCCAGCGTGGAGCGCAGGTAGAGGCCGGGGGTCGAGCGGCGGCCCTTGCGCCGCGCCTGCTCGACCCGGCGCACCACTGCCGCGTCGAGGCCGAGGCCCGCGCAGAAGGTGAAGTAGCGGTCGTCGGCCAGCCCCAGGCTGACCCGGCGGCTCGTGCCGCGGCGCAGCGCCTTGAGGATCACCGAGGTGGCGTCGACGGCGTGCCTGGGCAGGCCCAGGGCGCGTACGAACACGTTGGTCGACCCGCCGGGCACCACGGCGAGCGCCGGGGCGTCAGCGCCGCGCTGGGCCGCCATCAGGCCGTTGACGACCTCGTTGACGGTCCCGTCGCCGCCGAGCGCGATGATCACGTCGGCGCCCCCGGCCGCGGCATCGCGGGCGAGGTCGAAGGCGTGGCCGCGGCGGCGGGTGAAGCCGAGGGTCAGCTCCATCTCGCTGCGCAGCGCGCCGGCCAGCACCTCCCGGGTACGGGCGGACGTGGTGGTCGCCTTGGGGTTGACGACGAGCAGACCTCGCATGACCGGGAATGTACCGGGTGCGGTGACCTCGCGTTACGCCGCCCGCACGCGGCGAGACGGCGGCCACCACGGGTTCGCTAGGGTGGCGTTCATGCCCGCCGCCGAAACGACCACTGCCCGCCCGCCCGCCACCCTGTACGGCGCGGTGGCGCTGATGGCACTGCAGGCGCTCGCGGTCACCGTGCTGGGCGCGGTGCTGATCTATGCCGACCTGACCGCCGAGGCCGCCGACGTCCGGCTGGCCGTCGGGGTGACGCTGTTCGCGCTGGCCATCGCGGGCAGCCTGGGCGGGCTCGCCCGCGCGCTGGCCCGCCGCCGTCCGGGCGCCCGCGGGCCGTCGCTGGCGCTGGAGCTGATGCTCTGCGCCCCGGCCTACTTCATGATTAACGGCGGCCTGCCCCAGCTCGGCTGGACGGTCCTGCTCAGCGCACTGGCCGTGATGGCCCTCATCCTGGCCCCTACCACCACCCGCTGGCTCGGCTGGAATCCCCGCTGACCATCAAGGTCATCCGACTTGCCTGGCAACTGGGCGAATGCGCGCTCAAGATACGCACGTGTGCCCGGCAAGTCCGATGATCAAGGTGAGGTCGCGGCCCGGGTTACACGCCCGCGCGGCCGTGGCCGCGGCTTTGGCGCGGTCCGGCGCGGTCCGGCGCTGTTCGGCGCGGTTTGGCGCGGAGATCGTCGTTTCAGGTCGGATTCTGCGGTCTGACCCCACGTTGTGACCCAAAACGGCGATCTTGGCCGCCGGTGGTGCGGCGGCGCGGAGGCCTGGTGGCGCGGAGGCCGCCGGTAGGGCGGCCGCGTCGGGTCAGGAGGTGGGGAGTTCGGTCACCAGGCGGATCGTGGCCCGGCCGTCGGACTGCTCGGCGTCGACGCGTGAGGTCAGGCCGCTGAGGACCTTCCAGGCGAACGCGGAGTTCTCCGGGAGCTTCTTCTTGCCGTTGACCGGGGCGGAGATCGCCACCGTCAGCTCGGTGTCGCCGATCTCGAAACGGCAGTGCAGCTGCCCGCCCGGCGGGGCGATGACCAGCAGCATGGCGCATGCCTCGTCGACGGCGATGCGCAGATCTTCGATCTTGTCGCCCGCGAAGCGCAACCGGGCGGCGAGGCCCGCGGTCGCGGTGCGCAGCACGCCCAGCCAGCCGCCGTCGGCAGGCACGGTGACGGCGACGACGTTGTCGGTAAGCGCCGTCGCAGCCGGTTGCAGAATCTGACTCACCTGGCCCAACCCCCCGCGCGGAGCCTAGCTCATAGCCGGGCGGTTGTGCGCACTCGTCGTCCGGTGATGCCGGGTGGCCGTCCAGCCACCCGGCATACGTCGGCGCTGACGTACAGGCTCAGGCCTGCTTGGTCTCCCAGAAGATCTTGGAGATCTCCTCGATCTTGCCCAGCAGCTGCTCGGCGACGGCCGGGTCGGCCTGGCCCTTGGTGCCACCGGCGCCGGCCAGCTTGGTGGCCTCGTTGAACAGCTGGTTCAGGTTCGGGTACTTCTCGAAGTGCGGAGCCTTGAAGTAGTCGGTCCACAGCACCCACAGGTGGTGCTTGACCAGCTCGGCCCGCTGCTCCTTGATGATCAGCGCCCGGGTGCGGAACTCCGGGTCGGTGTTGGCCTGGTACTTCTCGCAGATGGCCTTGATCGACTCGGCCTCGATCCGGGCCTGCGCCGGGTCGTAGACGCCACACGGCAGGTCGCAGTGAGCGCTGACCACCGTGCGCGGCTTCAGGCTGCGTCCTTTCAAGAACTGCATCAGGATCCTCCATGAGGTACGTGGTCTGAACGGGACAATGATCCCCTTGCGACCCTACTCCGCCGAGGAGGCTCACTTGCGCTGGCCGCTGTTTCCGGTACTCGTGTACGGACCGTCCATGGCGCCGACCCTGCGGCACGGCGACATGCTGCTGGTTCGCCGCGGCGGCCGGCCGGTGCGCCCCGGCGACGTGGTGGTCGCGAGCTTCCGGTCGCGCCCGGAGCTGCTCGTGGTCAAGCGCGTCCAGCGGGCACAGGGCGGCGGCTGGTGGCTGATCGGGGACAACGACCTGGTCACCGACGACTCCCGGGCGTACGGGGTCGCCGACGTGCTCGGCCGGGTGCTGTGCCGCTACTGGCCGCACCCGGGCCGGCCGGGCCGGCGTCCGTCCGCCGCGACGTCCGAGGCCGATGAGTGACGGGACGTGAACCGGACACCGTCCCCACCAGGTGTGAAATGCTCCACGCCCGGTGGCCCCGATCATTGATCATGTGTTTGCCCGGGACTATGCTCCTGACCTCGGGAGAACCCCGTGACCTCGCCGCGCCGTGTCAACGCTGACCCGTCGTTGAACCGACCGGCTCGTGTGCGTTGTCATTGTGGAGTTCAAAGTGGATCATCCAGCATTCGAGCGGCACCGGGGCGGCAAGATGGCCGTCGCCAGCACGGTGCCCCTCAGTACCCGAGAAGACCTGTCCCTCGCCTACACACCCGGTGTCGCGCTGGTGTGCGAGGCGATCGCGGAGAACCCGGCCCTGATGGACGAGTACACCTGGGTCGGGCACACGGTCGCGGTGGTGACCGACGGCTCGGCGGTGCTCGGCCTGGGCAACATCGGCCCGCGCGCGGCGATGCCCGTGATGGAGGGCAAGGCCGTCCTGTTCAAGCAGTTCGGCGGGGTGGACGCGGTGCCGATCTGCCTCGACACCCAGGACACCGACGAGATCGTGTCGATCGTCAAGGCGCTCGCGCCCAGCTTCGGCGGCATCAACCTGGAGGACATCGCCGCGCCGCGCTGCTTCGAGATCGAGCGGCGACTGGTCGAGGCGCTGGACATCCCGGTGTTCCACGACGACCAGCACGGCACGGCCGTGGTCGTCTTCGCGGCGCTGCGCAACGCGGCGACACTGCTCGACCGCAAACTGTGCGACCTGCGCGTGGTGGTCTCCGGGGCCGGCGCGGCCGGGGTCGCGGTCACCAAGATGCTGATCGCGGGCGGGGTCGAGGCGTCGGCGGTGATCGTGTGCGACTCGCGCGGCGCGATCCACGCCGGGCGGCCCGACCTGGTGCCGGGGTCGGCGAAGGCCGACCTGGCCGAGCGCACCAACGCGGGCGGTGTCACCGGCGGCATCGAGGCGGCGCTGGACGGCGCGGACGTGCTGATCGGCGTCTCCGGCGGGCAGATCCCCGAGCGGGCGGTGGCCGGCATGGCCCCCGGTGCGATGATCTTCGCGCTGGCCAACCCGACGCCCGAGGTGCACCCGGACGTCGCAGGCCGGTACGCCGCCGTGGTGGCCACCGGCCGCAGCGACTTCCCGAACCAGATCAACAACGTGCTCGCGTTCCCGGGCATCTTCCGCGGTGCGCTCGAGGCCCGCGCGACCCGGATCACCGAGGGCATGAAACTGGCCGCCGCGACCGCCATCGCCGACGTGGTCGCCGCCGAGCTGTCTGCCGAGGCCATCGTGCCCAGCGCGCTCGACCCGCGGGTGGCCCCCGCGGTAGCCGCCGCCGTGGCCGACGCCGCGCGCCGCGAGGGCGTGGTACGCGCCTGACCGGCCCCTGCGGGGCCGTCGGGCCCCGCTGAAGCCGCCACCGCGGTCAGCCGGGGCCCGACCCCCGCCCCGGCCCTCCACGCGCCACAGCCCGCCCTGAGGCCCCCTTCTCCTGACCCACCCCACCCGGCCCCACCACGCCCCGACTCGCCGACGCCCCGCGTCGCCGACCCGCAGGCGGCCTGCAGTTTCGGGGAAACTGCCGACGGGGCGAATAGGGCGGGGGAGGCGGGGGAGGCGGGGGAGGGTCCTTAACGGAGCTTCAGGGGGGTGCGGCGGCTATCCCGCACGGCTGTTAGCGTCGGGCCATGCGTGCTGTCTATGCCGAGTCGATCAATCCGGACAACCCGCTGGCGGGTCTCGTGGTGGGCGAGCGGCCCGAGCCGCAGGTCGCCGAGGGATGGACCACCGTGCGGGTGATGGCCAGCGCGCTGAACCACCACGACCTGTGGTCGCTGCGCGGCGTGGGGCTGTCCGCCGAGCAGCTGCCGATGATCCTCGGGTGCGACGCCGCCGGGATCGACGAGGACGGCAACGAGGTCGTCGTGCACGCGGTGGTCGGCGACCCGGCTGCCGGGGACGGCGACGAGACGCTCGACCCGAAGCGCTCGCTGCTCTCCGAGCGCCACCAGGGCACCCTCGCGGACCTGGTGACCGTGCCGCGGCGCAACCTGGTGCCCAAGCCCGACGGGATGACCTGGACGGACGCGGCGTGCCTGCCGACGGCCTGGCTCACGGCGTACCGCATGCTCGCCACGCGCGGGCGGCTGGAGGCCGGCGGCAGCGTGCTGGTGCAGGGCGCGGGCGGCGGTGTGGCCACGGCGGCCGTGGTGCTGGCCCAGGCGCTGGGCGCGCGGGTGTACGCGACCAGCCGGGACGCCGCCAAGCGGGAGAGCGCGGCCGGGCTGGGCGCGACCGTGCTGGCCCCGGGCGAGCGGCTGCCCGAGCGGGTGGACGTGGTGATCGAGACCGTCGGCGAGGCCACCTTCGACCACTCCGTGAAGAGCACGAAACCGGGTGGCCGGATCGTGGTGTCCGGGTCGACCTCGGGGCATCTGGCCACGGTGGACCTGCGCCGGATCTTCTTCCTGCAGCAGGAGGTCGTCGGCTCGACCATGGGCACCCGCGACGAGCTGGCGGCGCTGCTGGAGCTGATGGCTGCCCGGAAGATCGCGCCGGTGGTGGACACCGTCTTCGACTTCGCCGACGCTCGCGGGGCCTTCGAGCGGCTGGCCGCGGGCGCGGGCTTCGGCAAGATCGTGCTCGACCACCAGGGCTGAGCCTCGAGACCACGTCTGCGCGCCGGTGAACTTGGCAGTGCCCGCCCCACCGCGTCAGGTCCGCGGGGCGGCCGCCGGTTCCGCCGTGGTCGCCGTCAGCCCGCCCCACGGGTCGCGGCAGACGTAGCTCAGATCCGCGTGGATCCAGCGGCCGTCGTTGTCGCGCAGCACCGGGCGGGCGCAGTGCAGGCATGGAGACACCCGGGGGTATGCCACCCGGCCGCTCCCGCCCGCACCGCGTTCCGCCTGACCGCTGTGCGGTCCGACGGCACCCGCCTGCGTGATCGGCTCGTGCACGCATCCTCCCCAGGTTCGGCGATCGACAGCATCGTTCATCGACATTGTTGATGATGCTCTGTCCGATCAGGATGCGCAACTCCGCACTCAGGCGGGCGGCCACTCATGCGCCAGCACCGACCAGACCTCGCTGTCGTGCCGCTTGCCGCGGTACGGGTAGGACTCGCGCAGCACGCCCTCCCGGGTCATGCCCAGCCGGGCCGCCACGGCGAGGCTGCGTACGTTGTCCGGCCTGGTCTGCCACTCCACCCGGCTCAGGCCGCGCGCCCGGAACGCCCAGTCGAGCATCGCCCGGCACGCCCGGGTGATGAGCCCGCGGCCCTGACCGGCCGGCTCCAGCCATACCCCGATCTCGCCGTTGCCGAACTCGGCGTTCACGGCGAACAGCATGGTGCCGCCGACCAGCGTGCCGTCCAGCCAGATGCCGACGATGCGGCCGGTGCCCGCGGCCTGCATGTCGGCGTAGCGCTGCAGGGTGGCGCGAGCCGAGTCCAGATCGGTGGAGCGGCTCGCCCACGGGATCCACGGGTCGACGTCGGCCCGCGCGCGGTCGATGTGCGCCAGGAACTCCTCGGCCTGCCACGGCTCCAGCGGCCGCAGCTCTGCGCCGTCGCCGAGGGGGAGTGCGAACATGCTGGTCCTCTTCCACTAGCGGTGATCACGATCGGGGGCCATTCTGCCCCATTCACGGTTCCGGCGAACCAGTCCGAAACGGTTTCAAACGGCGTTAGTCTGGCGTCGGGTCGTGATCGATCACAGACACGGGGGTACTGATGAGCGAGCCTCAGGACAAAGAGGGCCAGCTGGAGAACCTGGAACATGAGGCCGCCGGCTTCATGAACCCGTTCAAGTGGGGCAAGAAGAAGAAGGAAGAGGAGGAGGCGAAGAAGGCGCAGGAAGCCCAGGCACAGGCCCAGGCTCAGGCGTCGGCCGCGCCTGCGCAGGCTGCTCCTCCGCCGGCCGCGCCGCCGATCACCGAGCCGGCCGCCGCCGCGCCCAAGCCCGCGCCGCCTCCGGCCGCGGCCGCTCCCACCCCGAAGGCGCCGCCCGCGCCCAAGGCCGAGCGCACCTACAAGGTGAAGTCCGGCGACACGCTCTGGGACATCGCGGCGCAGTACTACGGCGACGGCCGGCAGTACACGAAGATCGCGAAGGCCAACAACATCGCGAATCCCAACCTGATCAACGTCGGCGTGGTCCTGAAGATCCCCGACTGATCCGCCCACGTCACGCGGCGGCGGGCCCGGTGCCCGCCGCCGCCGCGTGTCCGGTGGACGAGCCGTGGCTCAGCGGGCCAGCAGCTCGGCGGTCTGGTTGGCGATCTCGAGTTCCTCATCGGTGGGCACGACGCAGACGGCCGGAGTCGCGCCCTCGGGCGAGATCAGCCGCGCCCCGCGCTCCGCCGCGTCGTTGCGGGCCGGGTCCACCACGATGCCCAGCGCGTCCAGCCCCGACAGCGACGCCGCCCGCACCTGGGCCGCGTTCTCGCCCACGCCCGCGGTGAAGGTGACCGCGTCGACCCGGCCCAGCAGCGCGTAGTACGCGCCCACGTACATCTTGACGCGCTCGCAGTACACGTCGAAGGCCAGCTCGGCCGCCGCGTCGCCCTCGTCGCGCCGGCGCAGCACCTCGCGCATGTCGTTGTCCCCGCACAGGCCCTTCAGGCCGCTGCGCTGGTTCAACAGGTCGTCGATGGCGTCGAGGGACATCCCCGCGACCCGGTGCAGGTGGAACACCACGGCCGGGTCGACGTTGCCGCTGCGGGTGCCCATCACCAGACCCTCCAGCGGGCTCAGACCCATGCTGGTGGCATTGCTGAGCCCGCCGCGCACCGCGCAGGCGCTGGCCCCGTTGCCCAGGTGCAGCGTGATCACGTTGACCTCGGCCGGGTCCCGGCCCAGCAGTTCGGCGGTGCGGTGCGCGACGTACGCGTGGGAGGTGCCGTGGAAGCCATAGCGGGCGATCCCGTTCTCCTGCGCCACCTCGACGTCGATGGCGTACATCGCCTGCGCCGGCGGGAGGGTCCGGTGGAACGCCGTGTCGAAGACGGCGACCTGCGGCACCCCGGGCAACATCTCGCGGGCGATCTTGATGCCCTCCAGGTTCACGGGGTTGTGCAGCGGCGCAAGCGGGACCAGCCGGGTCACCGCCTCCAGCACCGCGTCGTCGACCAGGGTCGGCGTGGAGAAGCGCAGGCCGCCGTGCACCACCCGGTGCCCGACCGCGTCCACGTCGGAGACGTCGGCCGTGAACAGCACCTCCCGCACCGCCTGGGCGCAGTCGGTGACCCGCTCGATCAGCCCGCCGTCGACGGACTTGCCGTCGGTGTACAGGCCCCACTTCACCGAGGCGGAGCCGCAGTTGAGCACCAGGATCTTCACGAGACCACCTGAGACTGGATGGCGGTGATGGCGACGGTGGAGATGATGTCGCGCACGGTCGCGCCGCGGGACAGGTCGTTGACGGGCTTGCGCAGACCCTGCATCACCGGGCCCACCGCGACCGCGCCCGCCGAGCGCTGCACCGCCTTGTACGTGTTGTTGCCGGTGTTCAGGTCCGGGAAGATCAGCACGGTGGCCCGGCCGGCCACCTCGCTGCCGGGCAGCTTGGTCGCCGCGACGCTCGGGTCGACGGCTGCGTCGTACTGGATCGGCCCCTCCACCGGCAGGTCCGGGCGGCGCTCGCGGACCAGCTTCGTGGCCAGCGCCACCTTGTCCACCTCGGCGCCCTGCCCGGAGCCGCCGGTCGAGTACGACAGCATGGCCACCCGCGGCTCGACCCCGAACCGGGCCGCCGTCTCCGCGGACGAGACCGCGATGTCGGCGAGCTGCTCGGGCGTCGGATCCGGGTTGATCGCGCAGTCGCCGTACACCAGCACGTGGTCGGCCAGGCACATGAAGAACACGCTGGACGCCACGCCCACCCCGGGCTGCGTCTTGATGATCTCGAAGGCGGGCCGGATGGTGTCCGCGGTCGGGTGCACCGCTCCGGAGACCATCGCATCGGCCCGTCCGGTGTGCACCATCATCGTGCCGAAGTAGTTCACATTGGTCATCAGGTCGTACGCGATGTCGCGGGTCATGCCCTTGTGTGCGCGCATCCGGGCGTACTCGGTCGCGAACTCCGACCGCCAGCGGGCGTCCGCCGGATTCACCAGCCGCGCGTCGCCCAGGTCCAGGCCCAGCTCGCGGGCCCGCTGCTCGATCTGGTCCACCGGGCCGAGCAGGGTCAGGTCGCACACGCCGCGGCGGCTGAGCGCCTCGGCGGCCCGCAGGATGCGCTCCTCGACGCCCTCCGGCAGCACCACGTGGCGGCGGTCGGCGCGGGCCCGCTCGATCAGCTCGTACTCGAACATCAGCGGGGTGACCCGGTCCGGCCGGCTCAGGTCCAGCCGCCCGGCCAGCTCGACCGAGTCCACGTGCGACTCGAACAGGCCCAGGGCCGCGTCGACCTTGCGCTGGTTGTCGCCGCGCAGGCGGCCCTCCAGCCCGGTCAGCGCGGCCACCGTGTCGTAGCTGTCCGAAGGCACGGTGAAGATGGGCAGCTCCACCCGGAACCGGCTGACCAGCGCCACCACCCGCGGGTCGGGCTCCACACCCAGCGTCAGCAGCAGCCCGGACACCGCCGCCTGCCCGCCCAGGTGCGCGGCGAACGTGGCCACGATCAGGTCGGCCCGGTCGCCGGGCGTGACCACCAGGCAGTTGTCCCGCAGGTGGTCCAGGAAGGTCGGCACCGAGGCCGCGCCCACCACGGCGCTGACCACGTCGCGGGCCATCGCGCCCGGGGTCGCGCCGTGCACCGGCGTGGCCTGCAGCGCGGCGGCCACCTCGGCGACCGTCGGGGCGGCGATGGCGGGCAGTTGCGGGATGGCGTACACCGGCACCGGCAGCGACGGCAGCCGCGAGTCCGCGCCCGGGGCGACCCGGTTGGCGATCACGGCCAGCACCGGCAGCTCGTCGCAGGCGTAGTAGGCCGCGCGCACGGCGTCGGCGATGTCCCCGGAGTCCCGGCGGTGCCCGTTGACCACGGGCAGCACCGACGCTCCCAGCTCGCCCGCGATGCGCAGGTTGAGCTGCAGCTCCTCGGGCAGGGCGGGCTCGTCGTGGCCCTCGCCCAGGGTGCGCCCGAAGTCGGTGCCCACGACGATCACCGCGTCGCAGGAGCGTTCCAGCGTGTGGTAGTGCTCCAGGATCTCGCCGACCAGGTCGTCGACGCGGTGCGCGCCCAGCAGTTCCGAGGCGTGCTGGTAACTCGGCCCGGCCGCGCCGACCGTGCCGTAGCGGCTGCGCAGCAGCGCCACGATCGGGTCGGTCTCGCCGTCGTCGCGGGTGAGCGGGCGGAACACGCCCAGCCTGCGCACCCGTCTGCTGAGCAGTTCCGCGAGGCCCAAGGCCACGGCAGATTTGCCGCCGCCTGCCTCGACGCCGGTCACATATACGCCACGAGCCACAGTCATACCGTACGGCGTGGCTGTGGCTCGACGTGCATTACCCGGGCTAACCGGCGAGCTACTCGTCGTCCTCGTCGAGGCGGGCGAGCCAGGTCGCGAAGCGCTCGACGGGGGTCTCGAACTCGGGGTTCAGGTCGATGAAGTCGCGCAGGCGCTCGGCCAGCCACTCCAGGGTGACCTGCTCCTCGCCCCGGCGCTCGACCAGCTCCTCGATGCCGCGGTCGGTGAAGTACATGGGATCCTCCGGAAAAGGCCGCCGTCCCCGCCCCGCGCCTGCGGGCCGGGGACGGCGGTCATCGCTTGTTCAGGAGCGGGGCAGTGCCGCCTCCAGCAGCGCCGCCTGCTCGACGTCGTGCAGCTTGGTGGAGCCCACGGCCGGGGCCGCGGCGGCCGGGCGGGAGATGCGGCGCATGCGCACCCCGTCCAGGTGCTCCAGCAGGTTCAGGGCGACGAACGACCAGGCGCCCTGGTTGGCCGGCTCCTCCTGCACCCAGCAGAAGTCCTCGGCACCGGCGTACTTGGCCAGCTCGGCCTTCAGCTCCTCCACCGGCAGCGGGTAGAGCTGCTCCAGGCGGATGATCGCGGTGTCGGTGACGCCGCGCTCCTGGCGCGCCTGGACCAGGTCGTAGTAGACCTTGCCCGAGCACAGCAGCACCCGCTTGACCTGCGCCGGGTCGATCTGCCCGGTCTCGCCGATCACCGGCTGGAAGGTGCCCTCGGTGAAGTCGGCGACCGACGACACCGCGAGGCGGTGCCGCAGCAGCGACTTCGGCGTGAACACGACCAGCGGCTTGCGCTTGCTCGACAGCGCCTGGCGCCGCAGCAGGTGGAAGTGGCTGGCCGGGGTCGACGGGATGGCGACGCGCATGTTGTCCTCGGCGGCCAGCTGCAGCCAGCGCTCCGGGCGGCCCGAGGTGTGGTCGGGGCCCTGGCCCTCGTGGCCGTGCGGCAGCAGCACCACGAGGCTGGTCTGCTGACCCCACTTGACCTCGCCCGAGCTGATGAACTCGTCGATGACCGACTGGGCTCCGTTGACGAAGTCGCCGAACTGCGCCTCCCACAGCACCAGCGCGGACGGGTCCTCGACGGAGTAGCCGTACTCGAAGCCGAGGGCGGCGTACTCGCTCAGCAACGAGTCCTGGGCGTGGAAGCGGGCGTCGTCGGCGGCCACCGCGGTGGCGGGCAGGAAGTCCGCGCCGGTCTGCGCGTCGACGATCGCCGCGTGCCGCTGCACGAACGTGCCGCGCCGCGAGTCCTGGCCGGACAGGCGCACGGTCACGCCCTGGGCCAGCAGCGAGGCGAAGGCGATGATCTCGCCGAAGCCCCAGTCGATGTCGCCCTCGACGGCCATCTTCGCGCGCTTGTCCAGCAGCTGCTGGATGCGCTTGTGCGGGGTGAAGCCCTCGGGCAGCGCGGTGTGCGCCTCGCCGATGCGGCGGACCAGGTCGGTCGGGATCGCGGTGGCGACGGCCGGCTCCGGCAGCGCCTCGCGGGCCCGGGTGAGCCGGCTGGACACCCCGGCGACCGCGTCGCGGGTCGCCTTGAACACCGTCTCCAGCTGCGTCTGGTAGTCGCGCAGCGCCTCCTCGGCCTGCTCGACGGTGATGTCGCCGCGGCCGATCAGCTCCTCGGTGTAGAGCTTGCGGACCGAGCGCTTGGTGTCGATGATCTGGTACATCAGCGGGTTGGTCATCGAGGGGTCGTCGCCCTCGTTGTGACCGCGCCGCCGGTAGCAGACCATGTCGATGACGACGTCCTTGTTGAACTCCTGGCGGTACTCGAACGCCAGCCGCGCCACCCGGACGACCGACTCGGGGTCGTCGCCGTTGACGTGGAAGATCGGCGCCTGGATCATGCGCGCGACGTCGGTGCTGTACAGCGACGAGCGGCTGTACTCCGGGGCGGTGGTGAAGCCGACCTGGTTGTTGACGACCACGTGCACGGAGCCGCCGGTGCGGTAGCCGCGCAGCTGCGACAGGTTCAGCGTCTCGGCGACCACGCCCTGGCCGGCGAACGCGGCGTCGCCGTGCACCAGCAGCGGGAGCACGGTGTAGCCGTGCAGGCCCAGGTCGAGGCGGTCCTGCTTGGCGCGGACGATGCCCTCCAGCACCGGGTCCACGGCCTCCAGGTGCGACGGGTTGGCGGCCAGCGACACGGTGGTCGCGAACTGCCCGTCGGGCGAGGTGAACTTGCCGGTCATGCCCAGGTGGTACTTCACGTCGCCGGAGCCCTGCGCGGTCTTCGGGTCGAGGTGGCCCTCGAACTCGCCGAAGATCTTCTCGTACGGCTTGCCGACGATGTTGGCGAGCACGTTGAGCCGGCCGCGGTGCGCCATGCCGATGACGACCTCGTCCAGGCCGCCCTCGGCGGAGGCCTGCAGGATCTCGTCGAGCAGCGGGATCAGCGACTCGCCGCCCTCCAGCGAGAACCGCTTCTGGCCGACGTACTTGGTCTGCAGGAAGGTCTCGAAGGCCTCGGCGGCGTTGAGCCGGCCCAGGACGTGCTTCTGCTCCTCCGGGCTGGGCTTGGTGTACTTGCGCTCGACCCGCGCCTGGATCCAGTTGCGCTCCTCCGGGTCGGTGATGTGCATGTACTCCACGCCGACGCGGCGGCAGTAGGAGTCGCGCAGCACGCCCAGGATGTCGCGCAGCTTCATCACGTCCTTGCCGGCGAAGCCGCCGACCGGGAACGTGCGGTCCAGGTCCCACAGGGTCAGGTCGTGCTGGCGCACGTCCAGGTCCGGGTGCTTGCGGATCATGAACTCCAGCGGGTCGGTGTCGGCCATCAGGTGGCCCCGGACCCGGTAGGAGTGGATCAGCTCGATGACCCGTGCGGCCTTGTCGATCTGGCCCTCGGAGGTGTGCGCGATGTCGCGCACCCAGCGGACCGGCTCGTACGGGATGCGCAGCGCCGTGAAGATCTCGTCGTAGAAGCCGTGCTCGCCGAGCAGCAGCTCGTGCATGACCTTGAGGAACTCGCCGGACTGCGCGCCCTGGATGACCCGGTGGTCGTAGGTGCTGGTCAGCGAGATGATCTTGCTGACGGCCATGTCGGCCAGCTGCGACTCGCTCATCCCGGAGAACGGCGCCGGGTACTCCATCGCGCCGACGCCGATGATCGCGCTCTGGCCCTGCATCAGGCGCGGGATCGAGTGCACCGTGCCGATGCCGCCGGGGTTGGTCAGCGAGGTCGTGGTGCCGGTGTAGTCGTCCATGGTCAGCTCGTTCTTGCGAGCCCGGCGCACCACGTCCTCGTACGCCTGCCAGAACTGGCGGAAGTCCATCTGCTCGCAGCCCTTGATGGACGGCACCACCAGGTTGCGCGTGCCGTCGGGCTTGGCCAGGTCGATGGCGATGCCGAGGTTCACGTGCTCCGGCTTGACCAGCGACGGCTTGCCGTTGACCACGCTGAAGTGGTTGTTCATCTCGGGATGCATGCCGATCGCCCGCACCATCGCGTACCCGATGAGGTGGGTGAAGCTGACCTTGCCACCGCGGCCGCGCTGCAGGTGGTTGTTGATCACGATGCGGTTGTCGGACAGCAGCTTCGCCGGCACGGCGCGCACGCTGGTGGCGGTCGGCACCTCCAGCGAGGCGTCCATGTTCTCGACGATCTTGGCGGCGATGCCGCGCAGCGGCACGACCTGCGCCCCGGCGGGGGCGGCCTTGTCGGCGGGCTTGGCCTGCGCCGGTGCCGGCTTCGCCACGGCGGCGGGCGCGGGCGCTGCGGCGGGGGCCTGAGCGGCGGCGGCCGGGGCCGCCACG
>NZ_ML769306.1:0-124994 GCF_009720385.1 Catellatospora vulcania
GCCCGACGGGGACACCCCCGCCGGGCACTGACACGAGCCCGGCTGGGGCCTCGGTCAACAACTAACCAAGGTCACCGGTCAAGTAGCTACTGGGACGGATCGGTCAAGCAGGAACTGGGACTAGACAAAAAGCTCAGATCGCCTTCAAGCTCAGGTGCAAGTGCTTGAACTCCGCACTCGCCTCGATTGCGTCGAAGACGTTGCCACCGTAGTTACATTCACGAAACACGCACATGATGAAGAGCCAGTAAGCACTATCGGCCAAGAAGTGGTGCGTGGCCCCAGTGGTCTGTACGGCATTGCGCAAGTGGTGCGCATGATCGTTGCGGCCCCTTGTAACTTTTCGAACCCACTCGTCCACATCCTCAACGAGGTGCGCAAATGGATCACCGGCAGTCGTAGCAAGGTCCTGCAGTCGTTCGGCGAATGTAGGTTTTCCTCCATTAGCGCCGCGTCGACGCGGGTACAAGTGACGATGCAGACCTTCTAGTGCGGCAGCTCGGTTGAAGAATCGGTCGTCTGCGTACATAGTTTTGTTGTAACGCGTTGCCATCACCCGCGATACCAAATCCCTGAACGGGGCGATCTTGCGGAGCCAGACTGCGACACCGTCCAGTCCCCCGATATCCTCAAATGGAACGAGTACCCTCAGTGGTTTGTCCGATTCCTCTCGGGCAATCCACTCGACATGCAGGTGCAAGTACTCACGAATCCCCGATGCGTTTTGAGCACTCTTGTTCCTTACAAACTCCGGGTTGGAGACGCGGAACGAATCGAACTCTGCTATCCGATTAGTCGCCATACTTACCAGATCCTGAATTGAGGCAGCATAGGCAGTAATAGTTGCAAGCTCTTGCGGAGAGTCCAGCTCAAGATGCATGAACCCCCTTTGAGACAGGGTGCGCGCGTACTTGCCCCCCTCAATTCGAGGGGAATGCCGAAGACTCATGCGCACTCCGGACTCGATCTCGACTGAAACGTCCGGCAGAACTTCAACCGACGTAGTCCATCCTGCAGTCTTATTATCAGGGGACCGAATCTCTACCTCATT
This sequence comes from Catellatospora vulcania, assembly GCF_009720385.1. Taxonomy (GTDB): domain Bacteria; phylum Actinomycetota; class Actinomycetes; order Mycobacteriales; family Micromonosporaceae; genus Catellatospora; species Catellatospora vulcania. The sequence goes on from NZ_ML769306.1 coordinate 1,052, forward strand.
TAGGTTATGTCGCCCGGACCAAGCCAGCAAATGACGCATCTCAACTAACAACTGGTCTAGTAGGATCTCCTCTTCTTCTTCAAAGCGGAAGGCACCTTCGAACATCATGCCGAAGCGATAAGTTTCCTCGTTGAGCCCGGAACCCACCCTCCGGCTGGTTCGATAGCAGTTTTCTAGAGTCAGTCCGTTATCGCCCTCCCCTACAATCCTGGGGACCACCTCACCTGCCCCGAAGCTAATTCCACCAGGTGCGTCGAGATGGCCTATGAGGTGAAGAGTCCCGCCCGATCCCGAGGTGAAATCAATCCATCCCGGCACCCGCCGTTCCGGTAAACCGGGGTGCCAAAAATAGCCTTTTGTACTTAGGTCTTTCACGCGGACACCCTTCACAAACCCAGATCTGCAGAGTCAAGCACGTAGATATGATCGCGGATATCCATCGTTCGATGACCGCATCCTGGTCAAGCCGATTGGCGGTAGGAGTCAATCAGTTCGGCAGCCAAACGAGTCGAGGACATTATGGGCACAAACACGTCTCTGACTTTCGAATAGCGATCGAGCATTCGCAATAGATCGGCCTCGTCCCAGATTAGCCACCCCTTGAACAGGCCGTTGGAAATACGTCGCACGAATTCTTCAATCTCATCTCTTCCGCCGAGACCAAACGCAGCCGGGATCGAAGTATTGGTAGCTAGGATGAGGTATTCTGGGACCTCCAGTCCCCCATCACCGCCGGTCTCGCTTGACCACCTTTTTACTTCATGCCATATCTTTTGCCGTAGCATATCGCGTCCTACAGGCGCGTTGGCGCTGTGGTTAAACCATGCCTGCATTGCCACATAACCGCTCCAAGGGTTATTGGTGCTCGGGAACGAGGTGAGTCGACCCCTAAAAGCGGCATCCTCTCGATGGCGCGGATTGCAACCACCACGGATTTCCGTGCCAGGACCAAGAACTTCGGCAGTCAGTGCCTGGCAAAGCATCTCGAAGGTGGAAGGCTCAAGACTATTCAAGTCGTAGTGCTGAACGATCTTAGTTATTTGGCGATCAGTCAACTGAGAGGTGGAAACAGAAATCTGGTGATGCTTCCACTCCAAAAGCTCGTCGACTGCGTATATTGAGGTATGATCGTCGACTGGCTTGTGATGCACTCCACAGAGAAGAATGAGATTCTCCTCCTGGTCAACGAGTTCTTCCGGATATTTAGGATCATAGCGAGGGCCAGCAGGAGATCCCGATCGAATGTGCGCTATCTGAGCGCTTACGGTTAGCGCGCCTCGATCCTCAAAGATCAGCGCGTTTGAGCAATCGGGATATCCACACCGGTTCGCTCTGCCGAAGAGCAATTTGACCGTCTTTTCGGCGTAGCTTCGACCCATATAACTGTGTCCTCGCTAAGTTCTTCTTTAATGGCGTCATTGTAGAAGTGGCAGGTACTCGACCCGCTTACGATGCTAGTCAGCCGATAGTCGGCGTGTCGCAATGACGACGGCCGGGGCAGCATCTTGTGTAACCATCGGGACATCCAGAGTGCTAGATCACCATTGCACGCGCAATCCTCCACCTGTAGATCATCTGTTCAGCAACTAGGCGCGCCGATCAGTCAAGCACAAAGTGAGCTAGGCAAACACCTGTCGTGCCCGCCCTGCTTGTAGTGCAGAATGATGTCCGACGAGTACGCCTGACCTTGGACGCTGAGTGGTGGACGACCTCCGAGGTGGCTGCGTCCTTGGCGTTCAGGTGGCCACGGTCATTAACTACCGGAAGCGGGAGCAGATGCCACCGCCAGAACGGACATCGGGCGTACTCACGTCTGCCGGCCTCAGCAGATCATCGAGTGGCACAGCAAGCGACCCCGACCGGGTGTCGGTGGCCGGCCAATGGCAGCAGGTGACTCCGGCCCTACCCCTGCCGAAGGGAGTTGATCTCGTCGAGGAATGACGTCGTCTCCGGCGCGCCGCCGTACTGCGTCCGAAGGAGGTCCGTCAGCTCCGACGACACCATGAGCAGCGATGGCAACGACTTCCGATCACCGTTCAGAGCACGTCGCCTGTAGGTGATCGCCCCGTCGAGGTCACCGGCCCGGCCTGCCAGCACGCCGAGAGTGATCCTCGCCTCTGCGATTCTCATCGGCTTCCGCTCCGTGCCGTCAGGGTCCGTGGATGAACGGATCACCTCGCGGGCGTAGATTCCCGCTCGCTGATCTTCGCCCACGATGCGGTAGCCATCCATCGCATAGAAGTCGAACTTCGCCGGGTCCACGACGAAGTGGTTATCCAGGTCATCCGGGTACGGCAGGCCTTCCAGCAGTACCCGCCCTTGCTCCAGGGCCAGCTCCACTTGCCGCCGGTCGCCGATTCGAGCCCAAGCCTTCGCACGTTGTGCTGCAAACTGGACAGCCACACTTTGACCTGCTGCGGCAGCCTCCCCGACTCAGCCGCGGCAATGCAGCAAAAAGAGGGCATATCCTTCGATGGGATATGCCCTCTGAGCTGGTCGGGCTGGCCGGATTCGAACCGACGACCCCTTGACCCCCAGTTGTTGTGAGGGTCAGCGGTGTACTAGGCAACGTTTGCCGAGGTCGCCAGAAGTATAAAGTGCCCCAGTCAAGAGGTCTGTGATTGCACCACTTCTGCACTGCGTTTGCCCATCATAACCGCATGCCCGACCGCGACTCCAAGCCGAAGCCCGCCCAAATCGGAATTCATCCGACAGGACTACCGGACCGGCCACGGGCCCGCCGCGCCTGCTGCGGGATGGTCGGCACCGACGGGCCGACCGCGCCCGTGAACGGCAGCTGACCCGTGACAAGTGCCGCGGCGTGGTCGGCGGCCTGGCGTCGGCGGACCGCGTTGACGCGGGTGTAGTAGCGCATGAGCGTCGCCGGGTCGTGGCCCAGACGTTCGGCGACCTCGTGCACGCCATAGCCGGAGTCGAGCAGGCTAGACACCAGCATGTGCCGGATCTGGTGCGGCCCGATCTGCCGCACACCCGCGGCCGCCGACAGCTTGTTGAACCGGTCGGTGATGTTGTCCGGCCGCAACGGCATGTTCGTCCGACCCGTGAACATGTAGGCGCTGCCGCCCACCCGCCGCAGCCGGCCGAGCATCGCCGCAGTCTCCCTGTCGAGCATGACCGAACGGATACTGTTCGGCGACTTGGGCCGCTTCTCCCGCACCGCACTATCGTCGCCTTCGACCACCCGCTGACGGACAACCCGGATCGTCCCGGTCATCGGATCGAAGTCGTCCCACTTGAGGCCGGCGAGCTCACCGCGACGCAGGCCCGTCACGACCAGCAGCCGCCACAACGCGTACAGCCGGTCCTCACGGACGTAGGCCAGGAAGGTGTTCGCTTCCTCGAGGGTCCATACCGGGCGCAGCCGGTCGGTCAGCCGCGGTTTGCGGGCGCCGAGCTTGATGCCGCCCTCCTCGAGCAGCGCCTTGGCGAACACCCGGCCCATGGTCCGCACCGTCGTGCGCGAGTAGCCCTCGCGCTCCAGGTCGCGGTACATGCGCTCCACCATCTGGCGCGACAGCCGGGTCACCCGCGTGTCGCCTACGTGCCGGCACGCCAGCCCCAGCGCGTAGCTGTAGTTGTAGAAGGTGTTCGGCTCCAATTGCTGGACACGCGCCCGCAACCAGCTGTCGCACAACGCCCGCACCGTACCCGTCAGCCGAGCCTGTATCCGGCCAGCATCCCGCTGAGCACGCAGCCGCTTGTACACCTCCGCCGCCGACTCGTAGTCCGGGAAACCGGCTCGATTCGCCTGGACCCGCTTGTCGTCCCGGCTGCGGCCCATCTCCAGCCGGAAGCTGAACAGACCCGTGTCCGGGTCCTCCTTGATCGCCTCAATCCGCGGCTCTCCACCATCCGGCCGCGCCCCCACCATCGGCCGGCACTTCCTCATCCACAGAATCTCCCGGTCCGATCACAGCTCAAACGCCAGCAGCCTCTCCAACGCAGACCTGGCTGCACGGCTATGGACGGCCGCCCGACACCACTCGACGGCGGTACCATCCGACACTTACGGATGACCCAAGGTCGGTCGGCCGACGATGAACTGGACCAGTCTGCGAACAGCGGGCGTGACACACAGACGACGGTCCTCACGCTCGATGCTGCGGGCAGCACACCTTCGGCCAAGATGACGTCGCGCGATGTGATGGAGCAGGATATCGGCGGATAGCGACCTCGCGACCCTAAACGCTGCGGCATCGTCGACGGCTCGCTCCCCGAACGAACTCATCCTCATGTCGTTACCAGTCGATGCTGTACCGAGGTCGTAGTATCGGCGGGTCCGTCAGAGGTCGGAGAGCCGTGTACCTTCCTGCACGATCAAGCATGCCGGATTCGTTTCTGAGGCTGCTGCAGTTGCTTGAGCAGCCCGAACGGAACAAGTCCATGCAGCCGCTGACCTTGGCAACAGCGCTGACCGAGATGAGCGGCTGGGTAAACGACGGCCGCGGCTACGAGCATCACAACCATGCCTCAGCGTGGGACGGCTGTTTCGCAGCCCTCCAGTCGGCCTACAGCAATTCGGGGCAGCGGTTGGCGACGTGCTGTTCACAGGCGTACCAGGCGATGCATAAGAGCTTTCCTCCCGACGAGGCCAGCAGGAGTGACTTACGCAAGCGCACGGCTTTCGCATCCGCCCTTAAGACACTGCGTGAGCTGCTTCAGACCGGCGATGCCCGCGCTGCGGCGTTCCAGGACCTGGCCGCCGCAGCAAACAGGGCCAGCTCGGCCCGCGCGATGTTCCATACCCGCGACACGTTCCTTGACCTGTTGGATCTGGCCCACTGGTCGCGGCGGGAAACCGCCGCCCGGCTGGCAGGAATTCTCGGTGACCACTCCTGGCATGTGAACCTGGCCTTAGAACTCTCGCAGCGCGAGCCACTCAGGACCGTTGACGAGCCGGGGTCGCGCACAGCGGGTCTCACGCCGCCCGAATCTCTTCAGCTTGTCGCGGACTTTCTGAGAAGTGAGCAACCAACAGGGATTAACCTGGTCTGGCTCGCCTACGACCACGCCGTAGTTCGAGGCGGCTGGGCTCCGATTCCTGAGGTACAGCTGTTCCCGGCCGACTGGCTGGTTCCCAACCTCGACACGGCTGCGGTTCACCATGCGGCAGTCCCGGCCGAAATGCGTCTGAGTGACAGCCGCAGCTTCCTCAGCGAGGAGTTGCCCACCGGCCAAGGCGTCATCTACGTGCGGCTTGACCTCGGCCGTGGGCCAGCGGCCACCGCCGTCCAGCGAGCCGAACAGGCAATGGACGGAATCATCGGTCTGGCCAGGCCCGAGGGCTTCTTCGGATGGCGGCAGCTGAAGGGATACTTACACTTCTTCGACGGCCACCTGGTCTCCAGGGGCGAGTTCCTCCAAGCAATCGACGTGGCTGAGATCTCTTGGCGGCATGAGGAGAACGGCGATGCCATCATCGACCAGATCGCGCAACATGGCGGCAGCATTCTGCGCAAGGGGCTGCCGCCTGGAGGGCTGGACGCTGTCCAGTGGCTCCGCGCATGTCACGACGTCCAGGGAACGCCCAGCCTACTCATGGCGGGTCGAGTGGTGGAGTTCGTAGCCAGCAGGGCGAGTATGACGTGGGACAAGCACCTCGTGGCACATTTCGCAGACCGATGGATCCTGGAACAAGTTGTATTAACCACCTTTGGGTGGGTAAGACAGGCGCTGTCTGATCTCGGGCATTTGGGCGAAACCGACCCTGGTCGTGCAGCGTTCCTCCGTCTCGACAACCGTCGTCCCGGCACTGCGCTACACGAACTGAACTTGGCCGCCAGCATCATGTCGACCGGCCGCGGCTCTGTACTCGCCTTTCTCCTCGGAGAATGGATAAGACAACTCGCCTCCGCCGCGGCATTCACAGCGTCGGTCAAGAACCTGCGCAACGACTACACCGCGCACGTCAACGTCTTCATCCGCTACCGTAATGCGATCGCACACGGCGGGCCCCTGCCCGATCTCCACACACTGCACCTCAGGCGGTTCTGCCTGTCGATGGCAGAACGTTCGTACCGGGAGTTCCTCCAAGCTCACGAGTCAGACCAAGATTTGACCGCTCGGCTACGCACGCGTGCCGACCGAGCCGCAACCATCCTGGCGGCCGTGTGCTCAGCCGCCGCTCCGCTTGAGGAACTCACAAGGCTTCTCCTATGCGACGGCCGTTGGGAGTCGTGATGGCCTCTGCATCACAGGTGTCGCGAGGTGTCTGGTGGCTGCCCGGTAACCGCGGCTACGACTTCATCGGGACGTTGGCAGCCGGAGACGACGGCGAGTGCACCTTGGAGTCTGACTCGGTGGTTGCCGAGGGCTGGTTCGGCAGCGGTCTGACAGTCGATGAAAATGGTCTGGCCAGGATCGCCGCGATCCATGGGATGGTCGACGACGAGCGCATCACGATACTTGACTGCGTTACGTTCGCCTACGTCCCAGGCCTGTCGAAGGTGTCCATCAGCGGCCACGGAGTGGTGGAGCGGACTTGGGTGGCCGGCATCGATGACAAGGTGTTCGATGAGCTGCTGCTCGACATCGACAACCTCGGGCACTTCACCGACAGTCGTACGCAGCTGACGCTTGGAGATTATCCCGATCCGGTCGGGCCGCGTCGGCCCGTGTTGTTCTACGAGCCGGTCGAGGCCGTGGTGGGCGACTTTCGGGTGTCGCTGCAGTGGCGGCGTGGCGCAGGGGTCGAACACGGCACCGGTTCGAAACGGGTGTACTTCGAGGAGTTCGTCAACCTTCGGATCCGAACAGACAAACCTACTCGGGCAGCTGTTCATGCCAGGACAGTATGTCGATATCCGAGCGTTGCACCTGGTCACGGCAATCGAGCAGACGTACCGAGCATTGAACTTTCCCGAGCATGAGATGTCCGATGGCGCCCACCGGCGGCTGCGGCGAATCATCCGGGACGCGGTGAACGCCGTTCCTGAGTTTTCTGGGCACGCCGAGCGGGCCGCAGAACAGGTCGGGCGCAGTGTCGCGCTCGACAAGCGGATACGGGCGGTGCTGAGTCATCTCGGTTCGACGGTGCAGGACATCTTCGGCAGCGACGAAGCCGTAGAACGGTGGGTGGCCGCGGCCAGGCGCAGTCGCAACGAGCTCGCTCACCAGAGCCACAGCCGGTACGACTCGCCTGCGTTGGGTGCCGTGGCTCGCGGCGCGCATGCAGTGCTGTGTGCGGTGCTGCTCGCTGAGCTTGGCATCGACAGCACTGGCCGACGACGGGTGGTCCGGCAGCGGCACCACGATGTCATCGTGTACGTCCATGAGCATTTGCCTGCGACGGGGGTTCCGCAGCCACGTGCGACGACCGAAGATGAGGACCCTTCTGTTCGGCCGGTGTAGAACACCGTACTGAACCCTTCTCGCCTTGCGGGCATCGCCAGCACGATGATCTGCTACAAGGACCTCACCAAATGAGGTGGGACCTGAACGTCGTGACCCGACTTGCCCAGAACCGAATTGCCTTGCCTCCGATGCCATGCTTGTAGCGTGAGCGCACCGCTACCACTGAGTGCCAATCTTGCCGCTCGTCGCCTACGATCTTTGCGGGCCGAGGCCGCTGACGACACGCGACCCCACATAGAGCAGCAGCACATCGTCTCCAAGGTCATTCTGAAGCAATTCGCTGGCCCCAACCGACTGCTTCACGCGGTGAGCGTTCGCCACCGAGACGCAGCTGTCGTGGCCCGGGGACCCGCCGGCATGGGAAAGATCACGAACTTCGTCTCGCAGGCGTCGGGCTCCGCCGAGAGACTATGGAGCGAGGTCGAAACCAGGATTCCGCAAGCGATCAAGCTCTGCGAAAGCGACATGCTGCACGCCTACTCCGGCGACATCGGTGTTGTACGAGACACGGTCGCCCTGCACTACATCAGGAACAGGGCACTGCTCAAGATCCACCGCGACAGCTACGCCCTTGCGAGGCAGGCACGACGCGCCAACGCCCACCAGCTTCCCGGATACGCGCAGGACTTCGAACGCAGGTTTGGACGGCCTCCAGTAAGTGCCGAGGACCACGCTTTCTTTTTCGAAATGGTGCTTGGACGGCAGTTCGATGAAGACTTCCAAAGCGGCCTGCTTTTCCGCCACAGCGTGGAAAGGCAGTTCCTGCGCAGCAAGGAATGGCTCGCCCGACACCAGGTGCAGATCCTGCACCCTGCGTCCGGATCTTTTCTTGTCGGCGACGCTCCGGTGATCACAATTTCGAAAGATGGCCGAATGGGTCCCTCGGAGGGTGTCGCGCTGGACGGGGCGTCTCAGGTCATCATGCCGCTCTCACCGAAAATCGTGATCGCGTTCGGGCCTCAGGCCGTCGGACAGGTCCCGCTAGAGACGGTCGAAGAACTCAACAGGTATCAGGTACGCGCCGCTAACGAGTTCGTGTACGTGACGCCCGGCAGTGGCCTCGAGGATTTCGTACGCCTGACTCGCTTCACACCCACCGTGACACGTAGATCTTGAACTACTCCCGCCCCACCTGGAACTGGCACGGGCCGAACGCAAGACCGGCACGTTTGCCGAGCTCGGCGGGACGAGGGCTTGCCGTCAGGCGGCCCTCGGTCCGCAAGGTCATACCTGGCTGGCACGCTACTCGGCATGAGTCGTCTACTGAGCGAGTCAACGATTGATGCCATCGCAATTCTCGGAACGAAGGTGAAGTACCAAGATGACGTTGTTCCGGCGCTGCGAGCTGCAGGCCTGCCCGCTGCCAGGCGTCAGTCGTCAGCCGGCTACATTCCGGGAACGCAGTCACACATCCACGCCAGCCTTTCTCAGTTGGACCTCACCGACCCGGACGTGGTGTCGCAAGTTCTGAGGTTCACCGCACGCATCGCCGAGATTTACGCCGCGACGCCCGAGGCCGATCGGAGTCGATTGGTTCGGCTGCGCAACGCCTTGTCCGACGACGGGTACAGCGTAGAGCCAACCGGCGACCCAGTCGCGATGATCACCGGTTTGTGGGCGAAAGCCTCGGCACTGACCGACACCGCCGCAGTCCGCGCTGAGCTGTTACGGCTGGAGCGGGCACTACCGACTGATCCAGCAGTGGCGATCGGGCGGGCCAAGAACCTGGTCGAGGCGACCGCTAAGGCAGTGCTGCGCAGATATGGACAACCGGTGACCGATAGCGAGAACATGCCGGCCCTCGTGCATCGGGCCAGCATGGCGCTGGGCGTCGTGCCCAACCAGGTGCCAGCAGGCCCGCACCGTGAGGAGATCGTGCGGCTACTGGGACAAGTCAAGGCGATCACCCAAAGCCTGGCCGAGTTGCGCAACGACGTCGGCGACGGACACGGCGCGTCGCAGGTGCCGACGGACATCACGCCCGCCCACGGGCGCCTCGCGGCGCGTGCCGCGCTGACGTGGTCCGCCTTCGCCCTCGACTTGACCGCGGTATAAACGTGTAGGCCCGTTCGATATTCAGCGCGGTGCCGGAGAGGCGGCTTGTAGCCTTGCTGAATGCGTCCACGGCCACCGGCTTCGATGTCGATCTCCCTGCCCGACGGCAGGGTCCTGGACATGAGTGTGGACAAGCCCACCTCCAGCACACAGGCAACCGTGACGGTGCTTGATGTGCTGGAACCACGGATGTTCGATCGGTGTCCCATCTGCGGTGACCCGGCGACATCAGATGAGCACGTGCCCGCGCAGAGCCTGCACGGGCACGTAATGACCCGGACCTGCGAACCGTGCAATAACGGGCTCGGCAGCCGCGTCGAACCGGCGCTGCTCGACTGGTACGACAACGCCATCAGCCTCTCGAAACTCAGCGGCGGCAGCGTGCCCGGCCAACGCCATGCAGGCAGGCTACTGCTGCGCTACCTCCCCGACGGCGAGTACGTGCTGCTGCAGGACGGCCCATACGATCCTGCAATCGCCGAGATCCTGCGCAGTGGTGAAGTCGACCTCAAGGGAGCGCTCCCCAACGATGACCACGTCCGGTTGGCCCTGCTGAAAAACGCCTACCTTGCCGCCTGCCTGACGTTCGGAATCTGGGAGGGCGAGTACGCCGACGAGATCCGCGCCGACCTGAAGGCCGCTCGCGATGCCGGAAGCCGACAGGAGATTCCACGGAGCAGGTTGGCCCGTGGACTGACCTTCTTTCGGCTATGCGGACCACCGCCCGTCAATGCGCCCGCCGTCGCGGTCGCTCGAGCCGACGATCCGGCCGGGCCAATCCCCGGAGTTGTGCTGGCTGGGCGCATCTTCGTGTCTTGGACGTCCGACCTCGGGGCTACGGCTTCCGCTGCTGCAGATGACCGCCTTGCCACACCGCTGGTCGTAGGCCCGGCAGTCACGGGACCGTTACTTCGGTGGACGCCACCTGAGGCCTCACGCCTGACCGCCTCAGACAGTAAGGCGGCCGACGGTGCCGATTCCGGTCGACCAAGCTGTCCACCTCGGGCATCGGCGATGGGGCGTCGTCGTCCTCGCCACAAGTATTCCGTAAGTGCGACGCACGGATCGTCGCTGACCTCGCCGGTTGGGCTCGTTACCTCAGACGGTCCGCTATATCGCAACGCGGCCCAGAGACAAGTTGGCACCGACGACAGGCGCCGCTCACGATCAGTAGCGCCTTGGTGACGCACATGAGACCATCGATGGACTGCCCACGGCGTCCCCTGGAGGCTTCATGTCCCAGAGCCTGTTCAGCGCCTTCCACAGTCCCGCGCCCGATCCGAAGCCGCCTGGCGACCGGCCCGTCAAGATGCAGGTGCTCGTCACCGTGAAGGCCGCGCCCAACCCCTCAGAGACCTACGGCGAGACGGTCTGCGTGGCGGGCGTACGGGCCGACATGACCCATCCGGGCTTCGTCCGCCTCTACCCGATTAATTTCCGGGACCTGGACTCCGACGACAAGTTCGGCAAGTACCAGATCATCACCCTAGAGGCGACACCCGCCCGCCAGGACCAGCGCCGCGAGAGCTGGCGACCTGTGCTGTCGTCGATCGAACCGGGCGAGTTGCTCAGGCCGTGGAAGCCGCGCCAGGTGTGGCTCGACGACTATGTCGAGACCTCGATGTGCCGGGTCAACGCTGACGCCCGCGAGCGTCATGATGCCAAGTCCCTGGCCCTGATCCGGCCCAAGGAGATCACGGATCTGGTGTTCGAGAAGCATCCGGGCTGGACACCGGACGAGCAACGCAAGATCGACAAGTATGTCGCGCAACCTGAGCTGTACAACCCACGGGAGAAGACCCCGCTGCAGCCGCCGCGGTTCAAGGGCCGCTACCGCTACCGCTGCTTCGAGGCGACCTGCCGCGGACACGAGCAGGGCGTGCTGGACTGGGAGTTCGTGATGCTGCAGCGCCAGCTGGCCGGCCACTCCGACGAGCACACGTACGCGCAGCTGCGACACAAGTTCGTGGGCATGATGTGCGCCCCTGACCGTAACACGGCGTTCTTCGTCGGCAACCAGGCCAAGCGGGTGCGGGTGTTCAGCGTGCTGGGCGTCTACTACCCTCGCCGCTGACCTTCACGCTCGCGGACCTGGGCCAGGACGATGTCGCGGTGGCAGCGTGCCTGGTCTGCTTCGAAGCACAGCACCGCCACCCGCTGCGACGTGGCCGCGTCGGCGAGCGCGTCCAGGGCCTGCTGGGCCGAAGGTCGGCTGATCCAGTCGCTGAACACGCGGCGGGCGTCTGCCAGCGCGTCGGCCTCGCCGGAGAACCCGGCGCGGTTGGGCTTGGGGTTGCCGAGTTCGGGGCGGTGTTCGTAGACGATGCCGGCCGCGGTCAGCGCCGCGGTCAGGGCGGTCTTGCTGAAGCCGGGTTTGCGGGAGATCGGGTTGAGGCGTACGTCGACCAGACGGGTCACGCCGTCGGCGACCAGGGCGTCGACGAATGTGGTGATGGCCTGGCCTTCGTAGCCGACGCCGATCAGTCCGTTGGTCGCGACACTGGCCAAGGTCATCGATACACCCTTTCATGCCTACCGGCGGCCCGGCCATAGGCCTGCAGCTTGGTTCCCCAGACGACATCTGTTTCGGATAGTTTATGGGTTTTCACCCTCCCCTCGCCCGTGTCGTGGCGGTCGGGTGCCCGACCACGGTCAGCGGTTGGGCAGCAGGTCCTCGACGAGGGCTTGGACGCGGTCGCGGATCTCGTCGCGGATCGGGCGTACGGCGTCGATGCCTTGGCCTGCCGGGTCGTCGAGCTTCCAGTCCTCGTGGCGCTGCCCGGGGAAGTACGGGCAGACGTCGCCGCAGCCCATGGTGATGACCACGCTGGACGCTTCGGAGTCCTGGGGGGTGAGCATCTTCAGGGTCTGGCCGGTGATGTCGACGCCGACCTCGGCCATCGCGGCGACCGCGACGGGGTTGATCTCGTCGGCGGGGGCGGAGCCGGCGGAGCGGACCTCGACGGCGTCGTCGGCGAGATGGCGCAGCTAGCCGGCCGGAACTGCTTAGAGGCGCAACGACCTCTCCGATGATCACGTTCCTGGGCGACAAGCAGGTCCACCACCCCGCACCCCGAGCAGACGCCGTACCGACCCGGGCACGGACGCCCACCGACAGCACGGAAGCAAGCCCTTGACCGGCAGGGACGTGCTGATATCCCCTCAGCCACACGCCAACCGCAGCCCGCGTCGAACTCGCCTGGCTGAAGGCGCATACGCCGCAGGGCGCCGGACAGGCGCACCTTCGGAACCCGGATGCGCTATGTCAGAAAACCGTGCATCATCGATCTACATCATCGATCGAGGAGACCATGACCCATACGCGTGGAGGCGTTGTCGCAGCCGCTCGTGCTGCGCTGCTCGACGAGACGCGGGAGTTCAACTCAGCGCTCAACGAACTGCTGGAGAAGCACATTCCCAGCTGTCCCTACGCCGACGACCTTGCGTTCATCAGCCAGCAGCCTGCCCATCGTCGGGAGCCTTTGACCAATCTGTTTCGCCATGTCTCCCTCGCCGGCCACTCGATCACGATGAACATCGCCGATCATCTGCGGGCGTTGACAAACCTGCTGAACGCCGACGAGCTTCCCGTGACCGCGCACTGGCCACTGGTCCGGGGAGCGTTGGAGGGAGCGGCACGGCTTCGTCACCTGCTCGACGAGCGAGCGGATAGCGCGACCAGGCTCCTTCGCGGCGCGGCCATGCTGACCCACAGCGCGGATGAGAAGCTGGTTCTGATGGACGACGTCATACAACAACTTCCGGTGCAGGCTGGGCGAAAGGCTGCACTCCAGTTCCAGCAGGACCTGGCGAACCTTCTCAAACAGTCGGGGATCCGCCCCGTGGTCAACCCGAACAATGGGCGGGTGAGTGGCCTGAAGTGGGGTGAGAACGGGAAAGTCACCACAACCGGCCCGAACGTCATGCAACTGATCAACGAGCGCTTCACCAACCACCCGGCGGTCTATCGGTTCACGTCCGCGCCGACTCACAGTGTCGCCTGGTCGTTGCGCGACGACGCCTTGATGTCTGCTGACGGCAGCAGAATGGCGTGGCGGCCAGACGCCATGTCCCTTGGCTCGGCAGCCACCACCGCGCTCACAGCATGGGAGGCCGTGCTGGCCGGATACGCCTGGTACCACGGCCACGCGGAAATACCGGCCACGCAGGCGACGCGAGACCGCCGTCAGCAGGTCGAGAAGGCCATGAAACGCCTCGTGGACAACGCGCTGACAGTGCCAGACGGCCGCGGCGGCCCAGCGTCGAGGTCGCCAAGAACTTCGTAAGCCATACCACCTGCGACATTGACCAAACTTCACCTATGCGCGGACCTAGCCGTCTTCCGTAGCCCACCACCTCAAGATCCTTCAGCAGTAGGGGACCCGCCGGGAAGCCGAAGGCTGTCGGGCTGTCGCCGTCAGCCGGGTGCCACCGGCGAAGGCGGAGTACCAGATGTCGCTAGCGTGGATGGTGCCGTTGGATGGGACGTTAGCCGCCGGACAGCCGGTCCGCGCCGAGACCTGCGCACGCCACCGATGGCCGCCGGAAAGGCACGACCGAACGTCAACGACCTCCGCGGCAACATCGGCCAGCTCCGGCGTTGAAGATGCCAACCGCCTGGTCGAACGGCGTAGCGGCTGGTAGGCCGACCCGCCTGGCGCCGACGGCGCCGTCCGGCTTCATCCGATCGGGCATCTACCAACGGCCGGCACTGTCAGCCGATGCGAACTCACGCCGAACGTGATAGATCAGTAGCCGTGAGCAGTATCCAGCACCTGTCAATGAGAGTCCCGTGGCGGGACCGCGCGTGGGACCAGTTCATCTGCGACGACCCGCTAGGCAATTCATCGTGCACTCTGCTCACCAACATCGGGCCCCGGCGCGTGGATGCATTCGAGGCTGCAAACGCCTCGGCGGCCATCGACACCGTCGACCAAGACCGCCTACCGTGCCTTAGCGAGCGGGCGACATTCATGTCACCGGTCGGTTACACGATCAACAAGACTCATCCCTATTCCTGGCACCATGCCCTCAAGGACCGTATCCATCCCACCGCCGTTTCACTGCCCGGATTCGCCTTTGAAGCTGTGCCCTTCCGCTGGCTGAACCGGGCCACCCTCGCCGAAGACGTCACGCTAAACCGCGTCCCCAAGTACGACGCTTCCGCTGAGGACCGCGTTGACGCCATCCTCGGATTCGACAACCTGGCCTGGGTGATGGACGGGCGCAACCAGCGCGCGGTCATCGACGCGTTCTTCGAGCCAGTCGTCGCCGACGAATCGCTGGTGTTCGTCTACCTCAAGCACTCTCCGCTACAGGAACAGCGTAATGACCGGCTCCTTGTTGGCGCGGCGATGATCACGAAGGTGACGCTGCCGGCGGTGTGGAACGAGACCGGCAGTCCGCCGTTCTCGTCGTCCATGTGGGAGACGGTGGTCGAGCACAGCCTACGCCCCGACATGAACAACGGCATCCTGCTGCCTTATCAGCAACTTGTCCCGCTGCTGGACAAAGGCGTGGACATCGACGCCGCGCTCGCCTGGGCGCCCGAAGGCCGCCGTGTGGAGTTCTCCTACGTCACCGAGCATCTGTCGGACGACGCGGCGATCGAGGCGCTCGCCGCACTGGAACGCGCCGCCCTCGGCATGCGCCGGATAGGTGTTGAGATCCCTGACGCCGCTCTGCACTGGCTGGCCATGCAGACCGAGCGCCTCTGGCAGGTGCGCGGTTCCGCGCCGGGCCTGGCGGCGGTGCTGGCCACCGTCGGCGTGACCCAGCCACACGTCGCGGCACGCGCTGTCACGGAGCAGGTCGGGCAGGAAGACCCCTGGCCGTCGTTAGAAAGGTGGCTCGCGGACCCGAACGCTGCTCCGGTACCGCTACGGCAGCACTTATCACGGCTGGTTGGCCGCGTGTGGAGCAAGCTGCCCGCCGAGTGGCAGCGGGCGTTGCGGCTGCTGTCCGGGTTCGACGTGACGACCGAACAGGTCAAGATGCTCACGGCGGGCCAAACCGACGTCGAGCTGTCGGTGACGGAGCTGCTGGAGAATCCATACTTCGCTGCAACCTGCACCTACGGCATGCTCCAGCATGTGCCGTTCGCCACCGTCGACCGCGCGTTCTTTCCGCCCACGCACGTCGTCTGGAAGGCTCCGGCAGTGGACGGCGTCGCGCTGGAGGAACACCTGGACCGGCGCCGGATCGAAGCGCTCCTCACTGATGTGCTGGAGCGTCAGGGCGCGCAGGGCGACACCGTCGTCCCGCAGGCCGAGGCGATCGACCTTGCCAACGCACGGAACCTCAGCCAGCCGCCAGCGCTCACCGAGATCCTCCTTACCGGTCTGGATCTGGATCACGACTCCGTCATCGACTGGCCGGACTGGTCACCGCTGACCAGCGTCCTGCTTGCCGACGAGTCTCCAGCGTACAAACTCACCCGATTCGAGGAGACATCGCGAGTCATCCGTGACTGGATCGGCGCCCAGGAGAAGCGAGCTGGACTGGGTGCGCTAACCGACGCCCGATCCGCGCTCGACGCGGCGCTGGACCGCGATCAGGACGCCGTCACAGAGACCGCAGACGAGCTGGAGGAGCGCGCCCGCACGGAGAAAGCCGCTGGGCTGTCGGCCCTGCATGACGCCGCGCTGTCGGTACTTATCGGCCCCGCCGGCACAGGCAAGACGACCCTGCTCAGAGCCTTGGTGGACTACCCGGACGTCGCCGACGGAGGGGTGCTGCTGCTCGCGCCGACGGGCAAGGCCAGGGTGCAGTTGGAGACCAAGGTGGGTCGGCCGGCCAAGACGCTGGCGAGCTTCCTGGCAAGCTCGAGCCGATACGACGGCGAGACCGGCCGCTACCTCGTCCAAGGCGAGAGCAAGCCCCGCCGAGGCTTCGGCCTCGTGGTGATCGACGAGGCATCAATGCTCACCGAGGAGATGCTCGCCGCGACCTTCGACGCGTTCACCGGGGTCAAGCGCATGATCCTCGTCGGCGATCCGCGCCAACTACCGCCCATCGGTGCCGGACGCCCTTTCGTCGATCTGGTCAACAAGCTGCGGCCTGAAACCTTCATCAGCTGGCACCGGGTCGGCGCTGGCTACGTCGAGCTGCAGGTCCCACGACGCCAGCTGCCCGACGGCAGCCGCGACACCCGCCACGACCTGGAGCTTGCGTCGTGGTTCGGCGACGGTGGGCGAGGGGCGGGTGACGACGCCATTTGGGACGAGCTCGCTGCTGAGCCGAACCGCCCGACGGTCCGGTACGTGCCTTGGGGCGGCCGGACCGCGGTCCAAGCGCTGACTGACGTCATGCAGGAGGAACTGGGCCTCGATGCTCGCCATCCTAATGCCGAATGGGCGTTCGCCCTCACTTACGGCGCGACCGTCAACGGCGAGTACCTCAACTGGGAGCTGGGGGCAGGACCGAGGGCCGAGAAGTGGCAGATCCTTGCACCGACCCGGTCGCGGGCGTTCGGGACGGTCGAGCTCAACCGGCACGTCAAACGCACCTACCGGGCCTCGGACACCCGTTTCGCGCAGCGGTCGCTAGGCGCCAACATCCCGAAGCCGATCGGGCCAGAACTGATCGTGCGCGGCGACAAAGTCATGCAGACCGTTAACCGCCGCCAAAAGGCGTACCCACAGGTCGGTGGGCTCGACTACGTCGCCAACGGTGAGATCGGCGTCGGCATCGGGCGCGTGATCCCCACACAGAAGCTCCCTAAGTCCGCGCTCAACCTCGATGTCGAATTCTCCTCACAGCCCGGTTTCCAGTACGGATACCGGCCCACGTCCCGTGAGGACGTTGCTCTCGAACTAGCCTGGGCGGTGACAGTCCACAAGTCCCAGGGGTCAGAATTCGGTACGACGTTCCTGGTACTGCCCGCCCGCGCCGCTGTCTCCCGGGAACTCATGTACACAGCGCTGACCCGGCAGCGCGACCGGGTTGTCATCCTCCACGAAGGCACCCTCGCAGACTTGCGAGAACTGGCACAGCCGTGGCGCTCGGAGACTTCACGCCGCCTTACCGACCTGTTCACCGCACCGCAACCCGTATCCCTGACACAGCGTGGCCAGACCCGCCGCTACGACCACAAGCTGATGCACATGTCCGCTAGCGGCATCCCTATGGCCTCCAAGAACGAGGTCATCATCGCCGGGATCCTGGACAAGCTCGCTCCGGGACGGTGGGAGTACGAGAGGCCCTACACCGGCGATGACGGCCGCGAGGTGCTGCCCGATTTCACCGTCTCGACCGCCGATGGCCGTACCGTGATCTGGGAGCACGCCGGAATGCTCGGCCTGCCGGACTATGCCCGGAAATGGGAGCTGAAACAGGCGTGGTACGCCAACAACGGTTTCCTCCCGCATACAGCGGGCGGCGGTCGCAACGGTGTGCTCATGTGGACCGAGGACCTGAGAGGCGCCGACGCACAGCATTGGTCGAGACTCGCTGCCGAGGTCCTCGGGGTCGCCGACACCGAGTCAACCCTCGGCGCGGGTCGTCGGCCCGTGAAAAAGGCCGCACTGCCGCGCCGGTAACGCACAGCCCTCACGTCCAGGCACGCAGCGCTACCAGGTCGCATCGTCGCACGCCAGGCTCCCTGGCGTTGGGCCAGCGGATCAGACGCTAGCCTCGCTCTTTCACGAGCGTCGGGCTACATAGTAGATCTTGAAAGCGACAACGTCTCTCATCTGGAACGATAGGACTTGTCTAGGGTCCAGAACCACTGCAGGAGAGACACTCTCCGTGTGCAGACTACCTTGTCGGTTCCGAAGCTCGTCGTCACGGGCGACGGCCGCGGTGTGGTCGGGCGGGCCGGGACCCGGCTGCTGGCCGACCTCGCCGACGCCACGGCCTGACCAGCGGCTTCGGCGTCCCCCTCGCGGTCGCGGGACAGCGTTCGGGAGGTCACGACGCGGGCCGGGTCGCCCTCAACCTGGCGCTGTCGGTCGCCGACGGAGGCAGAGCGATCATCGACCTGGGCGTGCTGCGCCCAGCCCGAACTGTTCGGGCCGGTCGCCTCGGACCCGACGGCATAGCGGGTCCTGGAGATGATCGACATCGCGGCGCTGAGCAGGCTGCGGGCGGCGCGCCGCCGCCCGCGAGGTCGCCTGGGCGCAGCTGCGCGAGACCCACGGAGCCCTCCCGGCTTCCACCGCCGCTGGCGGCGACGTGCCCGGTCTGGTCCTGGACATCGACGCCACGATCGTGATCGCCCACTCGGAGAAGGAACAAGCCACCGCGAAGTGGAAGAAGACCTTCGGCTACTACCCGCTGCTGTGCCTCCTGGACAACACCCGCGAGGCCCTGGCCGGGCTGCTGCGTCCCGGCCGGGGCCGGGTCCAACACTGCCGCCGACCACATCGCTGTCCCGAACATGGCCTTGGCGCAGATCCCCGACCCGCACCGCCACGGCACCGACATCCTCGTGCGCACCGACGCCGCAGGCCACACCACCGGATTCCTGCACCACATCCACGACCTGCGCCAACACGATCTGTCGACCTACTTCTCGGTGGGCGTGCCCGTCACCGCGCCGATCCGCGACGCCCTCGTCCACGCCAGCGCCTGGATCGACGCCCTGGACACCGACGGCGAGCTGCGCGACGGCGCGCAGGTCGTCGAGCTCACCCACCTCGTCGCCGCCGAGGTCCTGGCCGTCTACCCAGCCGGGACCCGGCTGATCGCCCGGCGCGAACGCCCGCACCCCGGCGCGCAGCTCGACCTGTTCGGCACCGTCGAAGGATGGCGCCACCAGGTCATCGCCACCGACACCCCCGTCAGCGCGGGCTCGATCCAGTACCTGGAGGTCCGCCACCGCGGCCACGCCCGCGTCGAGGACCGGATCCGCTGCGGCAAGACCACCGGGCTGGGCCGGTTCCCATCCCGCGTGTTCTCGATCAACGCCGCCTGGCTCGAACTCGCCCTGACCAGCCAGGATCTGCCCACCTGGGCCCAGCAACTGCTGCTGGAAGGCGAACTCGCCCGCGCCGAACCACGACAACTGCGCTACCAGTTGCTGCACGTCGCAGCCCGCATCACCCGCGACGCGCGACGGGCCCGCCTGCGCATCCCGCGATCTGGCCCTGGGCATCCGAGCTGGCCACCGCGTTCGCCCGCCTGGCCGTACTCCCCAGACCAGCGACCTGACCCAGCCATTCATCCAGTGATTCCGCGACCAGGACACGGGAAACCCCGGTACCAAGCCGGGCCATCGACGTGCCCGCCACCAGCACGAATCGATCACCATCGTCATGCAACGGGGCTCAAGGCAAGATCCATCGCTCGCGAAAGACCGAGGCTAAGACGGTTATCCGTCCATAGAATTAGGACGATGACAGCCGTTCGCCCCAGCCATCAACATCAATGCGATACTGCTGTGTCCGTGCAGGACAGCAATTGCTCGATGACGTCTCGGCCCGAGTAGTCTCGAGCATTTGGATACATCAGCCAATGGTCAGCAATTTCCTTCAATTCGGTATGGTCCGCCGTGGAACCCCAAAGCCATGCCCACACATGGTGCCAACGCTTATGATCAGGACGATTCCGAAGCAAATTGATGGCCATGCCCCACAGGCCATCGAGTTCGTACCCTTCGTCCCACAACGTCTTCCACATTCTAAGCCATTGACTCTTAAACTGGTTCCTCGACAGCCATCCATAACCGCTGCGGCTGAGGTCGATTCCCTCCGCTCCAGATTGCTTAGCCAACAGCCAGACTTGCGCCCACAGCACGGTGTCCGGTGACAGTTCGGCGAGTCGGGCCGCGATGATATGCCCGAGTTTGCTCGAAGCACCGTGTCGCAAAACAGTTTCGGCTACCGCACACCAGTTTTTGTTGACTTTGGCACACGAGAGCCACTCCCCCGCCAGAGCCGACAGGCGCTCCCTTCCCGTGAAACTGCGCTCCCACGAATCTCTCCACACACGGGACCAACGCGCCATGATCGAATTGTCTTGAGATCGCACATAGGCGTGCAACTGATCCTGGGCTACCACGAGCAGCCGTTCGACCATTTGCGGCTGGCCGAGGCACTGCGACCAGACAAAATGCCAGCCATGCCGCCCCAGCGTGTTGCCCTCAAGCCACACCAAAGCCATTTCTCTAATACGCGAGAGCTCGACGTCACCCTCCCGCAGCGCTTCCCAGACATGCGGCCACCGATATTCTGTCGGACTATCTTGGAGCCAGCACAAACCGATTGGTGCGAGTGCCCCTCTGTCTGAACCAGCTTCCCAGAGTGGTTCCCAAACAGAGGGCAGTGCATGAGAGCCGAATCCACGCAGGAGCCAGTTTTGACCCACCGCAGCAAGCCGGCGCGCGTCGCATCGGGCATCCCACAATACTCTCCACGCCTTCGTCCACATGGCATGCTCCGGACAGCTTTCGAGCCAAGCAAGACCTATCTCCGTCAGGTCGTCCGCCCGGCCCTGTGCCTCCCAGGTCGCCTGCCAAATATTCGGCCACTGCTGATGTTCTTCAGAATTTCGAAGAAGCCATGAGACTCCCACATCGGCCCGCCCGTAGCGTGATGCCAATAGCCTTACCACGTGACTCCGGTCCGACGAGTCAGACGCCAACCATTCCGACGCCCACTTCGCGAGCTCCGGGTCATGTGGTGCATATTTCAATAGCCGCTCGAGCAGGACCACGATTTCGCGGTGTGCCCGATTGCCCTCCAGCCAAGCGAGTACCGAACGCAGGTAGCGAGCAGTATCGCGTTCAAGTAGAAGGATCGCCACCTCGCACCACGAGGTCGTCAGCGGCGCATTCTGCAAGAGAGCAGCGGACCGGTCGAGAAGGCGCGAACTCCCGCCGACCTTTCCCACCGCGCCGGCTAGCACGTCGCCGATCATCAGCTTCCCAGACCTGGTAACGCTGAGCCAGTGTTCAATTACGGCACCCAGCCGCGGATCCCTTAGCTTTTTCGAGGCATCGATCACAAGTGGCCGGAATTCGTGCCAGGCAAGACTTCTGCCGAGCAGATCGACAATGCCATCGGCAACGCCCGTCAGGCTAGCCCAATGCTGAAGCAGCTTATGACAGGTCAGCCGGATCCCAGGCAAGGTCACGTCAGCATCGCGGAGGCAGTTAACGGCTTGAGTAGCCGGATGCGGCGTCCACTCGATCGACGGCAGATTTGCAGCGATCTCAAGCCATACCGGCAAGTCGCCGAGCGGCAGTCCTCTATCTCTGACTCGCTTCTGGAATATGGTATAGAGCAAATCACCTACGTTATCCTCAGCAATCCTGGAGCTCAGGTCGCCCGTTCTGTCAACGAGAGCCCTGGACAGCGCCCACAAAGGCGCAGCGGCTCCGGCCGGACCCTCTCCGTAAGCATCACAGTCCGCGATGGCGCTTAAGAGGTGGCCGCGCCGGACGTTGGTTTCTACTCCAGGCGGAAACCACACGTCGTACATCAAATTTGCGATCTGAGGGTGAGATATCCAGGTATCCTGCCGAGAGCCAGCACCCCGATTCTCCAGGTGCTCGTCGGCTTGAAGGGCTGCCATCGCGTCACGCTGCCGTGGCGTCAGCACCGCCTCGAAAGCGCGAGCTGGATAGCCGACATAAAGCCTATTCAGCGCCATTACTCTCGCGACAACCTCGAACACCTGGCCATCCGAGTCCATCGAGCGAATCCGCGCTCGGAACCGGGCAGCGAACTCCTTGAGCGACGATCCGTGATGCTTCTCGAAGAACAATTGAACAAGAAGCATATTCGGAGAATGTGCGCGACTAAGTTCAAGGCCGGTTCGGCGGACGAACCACTCTCTCAACTGGTCATAATCTTCCGCCGCCTCATTCGCCACCAGACTTTGCCTGACGATTAGTGCATCTACGAAGTCGTTGCTCAAATTAAGAGCCTGCTCAGTAGGCCCACAGCAGACAATGAGAGGAAGGCTCTCACCTTCGCCCCGCTGTCGCAGGTCGTCGACGCGAGCGAGAGCATCGTGCCAATGAGCTGACGCTTCCACAGAGGAGACTTGGTAGGGATCGTCGATGGCGATCACCGACAACAAATCCGAGTCAGGGTCACACTCCTCGGCGCGCTGAACCCACTCTATCGCTCGGCCCAGAAGCCCAGAATTGCTACCAAGCCAAATCACGCGCACGATTCCACGGTCATGCAAGTCCGCCAGAAGCTGCAAGAGAAGTACGCTCTTCCCCACGCCCGAACGGCCTGCCAGCCAGAAAACCGGCAGTTTTACGGTGTTGTCCACGAAGGCCGGTCGCGATTCCTGCCACTCCCAGAACTCCCGCCGGACGCGGTCAAGCACTGCGGGGCGAGGCGCGAAATAACCGTCACGAAGGTGATAGATCATCGGCCGTTGGCCAGTAAGATAGGCTCCGGGCTCAGTCTGCGGTGGAGGAGAAAACTCGTCGCGCCACAGTTGAATGTCGCCGGATCTCCTTTTGTTGTTGTCGAGACCTACGAGGTCATTCCAGATGTCTCTCGCAACACTTGCGAAACCGTGCTCGTTCTCACTCGCCTCTATCAGACGGGCCAGCCACGTGCGGGCAAGTCCGACGGGATCCGGCGCCCTTAACCTCTCGTGCAATAGCGCGTGTAGTTCCCTAGCGGGATCTACGATCTTGTTGATTGAGACGGCCGCTATGAAGTCCTCGACCTCCTGCGTCGAAATATTCTCGATAACACGTCGAGCGAGCCACTTGCCCACCTGCGCCTCGACGACCTTGGTGTCCGACTCCGCCGCCTGAAGTTGGAACCGCAAGCGTGGCCGAAGCTCCGCGAAGTCCTCGGCAAGGCGGTAGATGTCCCACAACTCGTCGAGGGCCGCACCAACGGATTGACTCGTGAGTCGGCGCTTGATCTGCGTGACGATCACGGTCTGGTTTCCGATTACGCGTACATCCGAGAGGGATTCGGCTACTACGGAATACGAACCGGCCGCATTGTTCTCGAGAAACCGGACCACGGTACTCAGCAAGGTAGCCTGGAATTGATAATGGAACCCGGCTACTGCGTTCCTGCCGCCGTCTGCATGACGTGGTCTAAGTTGTCTCCATCTCTGTTCGAGTCGCCGAACGTCAGCCAGCATCTCGTGAGCTCTCAACGCATGCGGAGATGGTCTTGCCCGACTCCTGAGTGGCGATAGCGATGCGCTGGTACCTAGAACGTGGACGCGGGCACATCCTGCCATTCTGACCACTGTGTTTGCACCGCGCAAGAGCATCTCTCACCCAAGCAGCACCAGCCGCTCGTTGTACAGAATGTCATGCGCCGCACTGCGAAGACCGATTACATCTCATGATCGTGCCAAAGCCGTCGAATGTCCGCGCTGCACCGACCCGTTGCTCCGCCAAGCCAGGAGTTGACAGGCCTAAGGACGTTGAGCAACACCCGAGCCACCGCCTGATGATGACGTCGCAGCGTGAGGACGCCGCGCCAAGCGCATCCCGTTAGCCTCGGTCATTCATGAAGTTTCGGATCTTGGTCCGAGTTGGCCAACCTGCTGGTGTCTGTCGATTGAGCCTGGTGGCGGGCATGCTTATGGCCCGGCATCGGCCGGGTTTCTCCGTGGCCTGGTCGCGGGGACGCTGAATGAATGGGCTTGATCAGGTCGGTCAGTGGTCTGGGAAGCGCGGCGAGGCGGACGAATGCGGTGGCCAGTTAGGCGGCCCAGGGCCAGGTCGCGTGGATGCGCCGGTGGACCCGTCGCGCGCCGCGGGTGATGCGGCCGGCGACGTGTAGCAACTGAAAGCACGGCCGTCGTGGTTTGGCTCGGGCGAGTTCGCCTTTAAGGAGCAGGCGCTGGGCCCAGGTGAGCAGGTTTTGGCCGGTGAGGGCGAGTTCCAGCCAGACGGCGTTGATCGCGAACACACGGGACGGCAGGCGGCCGAGGCCGGTGGTCTTGGCGCAGCGGATGCGGTCCCCAAGGAGGAAATCGGCCAAGGTCATCGACCGTCAGGGCCGAAGGTCCCTACCCCCGGTGTGATCAGAGCAGTTCGACGGCAGGCGCCCAGACAGCGGACGTGAGACTGCGCGACGGCGGTATTGTCGCGAACACTCTTCTGCCCAATCCGGCATCCACCCAGCCGACGATCTTCGGGCCACGCCACCGCAGGCGGCTGGGCCGGAGTGCGACTCGGCCCGGGGCTGGACCTGGTCCGGCTCACCGCCAGCCTGGCCGAGACGGCGCGGCTGTCATCCCGCTCATCCGCGCTGCCGGTGTACCACTACCGCTGGGTGCCCAGCGTCCGGTTCCTGTACGCTGCCGTACCCGGCCAGATCGTTCCGATCCGGCTGTGCAGACCGTCGCCGTGGTCGGCTATGCCGCCGTCGGACTCGCTCGCGACGTCTTCGCCGCCCGTGGCCCAGTGGGTCAAGGTGTCCACGAGCGGTGTACTCAACCACGGCCAGCGATCAATCCACGACGAACGTGCGGAAGCGGGGTGTCGAGCTGCTCAGTCAGCGGGGCGCGCGGTGCCCTGCACGTAGTTCGTGAACCTGGTCTCTTGCCCAGACCGCGTTCAAGCTGGGCGCTGTCCCACCCCCAGGCGCGGCTATCTCCCGCTCCTGCGCACTACCGGTGGACCACTACCGCCGGGTGACCGGCGTCCGGTTCCCGTACATAGTCCCGCCCGGCCAGATCGTTCCGGCCCGGTCGCGCAGACATCGCCGTGGTCGGCCATGCCGACGTTGGCCTCGCTCGCGGCGTCTTCGCCGCCCTGGGCGCGGGTGGGTCAAGGTGTCCACGAGCAGTGGACTCGACCTCGGCCGGCGGTCCAGCGCACATCACGGGTTCCCGAGGTGTTGACACCCAGGGAGGACGAGCTGTCTCACCAGATGCCTGGGCCACAACGCCTAACATCCCAGAAACCTCGGTCAAGGCCAGTGGCACATCTCTTCCAAGCCTGTGCGGCGTCGAAGACCTGCGGTTACGGCGTGAGCACGTGCCTCGAGCGTGTCACCACAGTCCACAAACGACCGAGATTCTGATCGCCGCCGGACCGGGCCGACGGCACGTCCCGCGCGCATGATCATGAAGACTTCCGTGGCCATTTCCTCTGCCCACCAGGGTATCTGAGAGTAGTACCCAAGATCCGTCAGGCCACACCAAGATCAAAGAAGCCTTGGCCAGCTCGGACCACCAAGTTCCGTGGGCGGGGTTCGTCAAAACCGTACGCTCGTACGTGTAAAAAACCGTGTCTCGAAGAACATCGGGGGCGGCTTCCGCTCTCGCAGAAACCGCCCCCGAGCTGCTATTTCGTTCTGTCGGGCTGGCCGGATTCGAACCGACGACCCCTTGACCCCCAGTCAAGTGCGCTACCAAGCTGCGCTACAGCCCGTTGCCGTGTTGATCTCTCACCGCGGCAGCCCGTACAGCGTAGCGCACGCTGACAGAGGTAGCACACACGGCCCCCGTGTCCGTTTCATGCGGCTTTTGCTGGGTGATTCAGCCTGCATTGTCTAGAGCATCCTAGGAACCTACCTAACCGACGTGCCATCAAGAGGCCACCGACTCCGGCCAGGGGGCGGAAGCGCCCGTTTAGGGTCGTAAAGGCCGACAGGCCACACACGAGATGATCAGCGCCGTTCGGCATCTGCCCAGAGACCGCCTCTGCTTCCGCTCGCGATCCCCGCTTCCCCCGGCACGCCGTAGACACGGACGGCCGCGGGGCGGGGGCGCAGATCGGCCGAATGGCCTGGACGTGAAGGTCGTGGTGGCCACCCCAGTGCGTGGCGGTGATGTCGCGCTACTTCCGCACCATGCCGACCTCCTGCATCAAAAGACCTGTGAAGCGGGCTCGCCTCCACGGCGCGCACAGCGGGGTACACCGTCGTTCTGTCGAACTACCCGGAACGCCTGCATGGTGGCCCTGGAAGCCGACGATGCGTCTGTCCTCTGGTCGTCACCGATCAGCCCCGAAGATCCGGCAAGCCTCCCCCAGCGTCACATCGCTGGCCTGCACGACGTCGGCAGCTATCGGGACCAGATAGCTGCAGCGTCGCGTGGCTGCCCGAC
This sequence comes from Catellatospora vulcania, assembly GCF_009720385.1. GTDB lineage: Bacteria > Actinomycetota > Actinomycetes > Mycobacteriales > Micromonosporaceae > Catellatospora > Catellatospora vulcania. The sequence goes on from NZ_ML769306.1 coordinate 27,476, forward strand.
GTCAGCCGACAACATACGCGTCATCGACTGCACCTGGCGCAACGCCGCCCGCCGGTACGCTGGTCTCGACCCGTCCACGCGCCGCCAGGGAAGCGGCAGCATCCTCGGCCGGCAAACCAAGCTGCGAGGCGACACTCTGCACTCTGCACGCAACCAACCCGCCGGCAGCAAGACGCTGCCGCAGCGGCTGGCGCACGTGTACTGGATAGGTGGCGGCAGCGGCTCGGGCAAGTCGACTGTTGCCCGGCGACTGGCCGACCAGTACGGCCTGAGCGTCTACGACACCGACGCGGCCATGCCTGAACACGCCCGCCGCATGCCGGCCGAGACCGCCCCGTACCTGCGTAAGTTCGCCGACATGGACATGAACGACCGGTGGGTCAACCGCGCCCCGGCCGATATGCTCGAAACCTTCCACTGGTACCACGGCGAAGGCTTCGATCAGATCATCTCCGACCTGCTGAACCTCTCGACCGCCCAGCCGGTGGTCGCAGAAGGATTCAGGCTCCTGCCTGACTTCGTACAGCCGCTGCTCGCCGAACGGCGCCGCGCCGTGTGGCTGCTGCCGTCCCCGCAGTTCCGGCGGGACGTCTTCGACTCCCGCGGCGGCACGACATGGGGCTTCATCGCCAAGACCAGTGACCCGCAACGCGCACTGCACAACCTGCTCGAACGCGACGCCATGTTCACCGACCGGCTTGCCCGGCAGACCACCCAGCTCGCCCTGACCGCACTGGCAGCAGATGTCGGGACCGGTGAAGACGACTTCGTCCAGCAGGTCGCCAGGGCGTTCGGTCTCGATGGCTAACCCGCCGCCGCAGAGCCGCTCGCGCCACGGCCGGCGGCGTTCGCAGCCGAGGGCAGGCACCCGCTTGCCGACGTCGGCCGCGTCAGGGCGGCTGACAGCAGCCGTTCGAGATACAACGCCGTGCCATCCTCGACGTCGGGCAAAGTGACTTTCTTGGCCACGGCGCGCACCACCGTATGGGCGTTGGCCACCGCAACCGACCGTCCCCCACCGCAACATCGACCCATCGTCGGGCAGGTCACCGAACACAGCAGCTCATGGCCCAGTCCGCCCGCGCCAACATTGAGCTCGGCGGCCGTCTCAGCCGGCGCGCTGGCCTTCGTCACGCGTTGCCGGGCCAGCTCGACCAAGCCCCGGCACCCGTGCCAGGTCACCTCCGCGAAGTCGCCTACCGCCTCGGACACCGGCTGGATGACAAATCGGGGTCCCTGCAGCATCCCTGCAGCAGCCGCCCGGGGCGAACCCTGGAGCGGCCCGGCGGTGGGCAACGCGCTGCGGTCGCCGACCGAGCGAGACGCGACACCGCCCGCCTGCGCGAGCTCACGGCGAGTCGGGCGGCTTGAGGTTTTGAAGGGTGCTGCGACTGACCGACCCGCGCCCAACCGTCACTGCGGCGGTGGCCGTGGCCACCGCGCATCTGGCAGACCGACCATCTCATGCAGGGTGCGGTACCGACCCGGCGGATCTTCATGTGGCGGCCGTCGGCTGTCGATCAGACGGGCGACGGCGCGGGTGAAGACCATACTCGTTGCAGCCGTCGACCGCGGGCAGTCCGTTCACCAGTACAGGTACGGAAGGCGGACGACCCACCGGCTCGCTCACCGAAGTCACGACCCGATGGCCGGCCTGCGCACGCCACGCTTGGCCCGAGCTCGGCGTCCTCACACGTCACGGCCCTAGCCGTGAGCATTCACTCATGACCGGCCACCTCGGGATGAATAGCCTCACCTCGCGCAAATGGTACATATATCTGGGTGTGGCTCGTCCCGGAGCCGGTCCAGAGAGGAATATCCCTTGACCAAGCGAAGCAGCGTTCAAATCGCCACCTGCGTGGTGCCGAACTCGACCGAGCAGCCGGTGCTGACCGTCTCCGGTTCGGGCACCTCTCTCACCACTGTGGTCTGCAAGCCCGCGGCCAGCCACCACGACCGCCAGGTGTGGACGATGGAGGAGACGACCGAGACCCGAGGCGACGAAGCGACCGGCTTGCGGCTGGTCACCTACCGGACGTTCACCATGACGATCGGCAAGCAGGTGATGGCGCTGACGCGCCCTTCAGCCAAGCAGCCGCTCGTGGTCAAGCCTTATGTCTCCGGCGGCGCGGCCCAGATCTGGTATGACGTGCTGAACCGATCGTCCACGAACTTCACCCTGGGCTCGGCCGACAGCACCCCGATCTGCATCGACCTGCAGGACAGCAAGACCAAAGACGGCTCACCGGTATGCGCCTACCCGCTGAACAACCCGTTCACCGCCAACCAGGCCTGGCAGTTGAAGTGGCTGAACGACCTGCCGGGCTCGCACATCCCGCAGCAGTACGACATCGCCAACCTGCTGCTCTCCGAGGCGACCAAGAATCCGCAGTTCCGGGCCATGCTGATCGCCGATCCCGCACGTACGTTCACCGATGCCGGGTACCCGCTGCACATCGAGGACTACACCGGTTTCAACAACTTTTTCCGGTCCCACAAGCCGCTGATGCAGGCGCTGGCCGGCGGCGCCGAAGCGACCGTAACAGCTGACTGGCGGTGCATCGTCTGCCAGATCGGCCTCTACTCCGCCGCGGCCATCCTGGTCGGTATCGGCGCTGTCGGGCTGGCGCTGCTGACCCCGACCACCCCGATCGTGGTCTCCATCGCGGCGACCGGGGTGGTCACCGCGCCTCAGGCGCTGGCCTTCATCGTCGGCCTCGGCGCCCTGGCCGACTTCTCGGTCGCCTCGGTGCTGACTGCCCTCTGCGAGTGGCTCAACATCTGCGACTGACCGCGTCACCACATGCTGCAGCCCTTGCCGCACAGGTCAGGGGCTGCAGCATGTTCTCCGCCACGGCCATCTCCACCCGGGAGGTGCAGGTCGGCCAGGCCCCGGCGGGCCCACGTGTGCTGTTGGCGTCCCCGGTCTGATATCCATGGCCGACCTGTCCCGGGGACGCCGAGAGCGACATTCCATCGACGATCACGACTGGCGCTTCACGGAATCAAGGATTTGCGAATCCGCGGAGCAGAGCGAGGTCTGCTGGGAGGTGAGGCGAACGTCGCTTCGAACCGCGGACGTTCGCATTGGAGCATCCGATCTTTCACGGTGCGGTGAGTGCTTCGGTGGGTGAGAGGCGGGCCGCTCGCCAGGCCGGGTACACCCCGGCTCAGCCGCCGATGATCAGCGTGGTCGCCATGCCCCGAGGGTCGCCCATAGTGGTACGACCGCAGGCCAGTCCTGGTAGGCGGCGTAGCCGGTGGTCACGGCGATACCGAGAAGAGCGCCGTCCAGGCCCTCCAGCGCTGACCAGCGACTCGGCGCGGCTCGTTCGGTGGTGGCAGCGACGGTCAGGACCGCGAGGGCGATCATCGCCAGGAGCGTGAAACCGGTGCCAGGCGGTCCAGCCGCGGCACTGCTAACTGGTCGAGCCCGACCTGCCTTTTCGCGGTCTGGAACGCCTCCTCCACTGACCATCTGCTGCCGGCGACGGTGACCAGGCGCAGCAGTGGCACCGGTGCCGGGCTACAGCACAGGTGACAGGCCAGCTGTCCGACGCTGCCGCAGCGCGCGAACAGACTGTGGCAGCCTTCTCCCTCGTCGAGGACGGTGGCCCAGGCCCAGTCGTAGAAGCGGTTGGACCTGCTCGGGCTGTCGCTGCTGCGGCCCAGGCCGCACAGCGAAACCTTCTGGGAGCAGTTCGCGCACCTGCTCGCCCGCCCGTATACGGAACCGTCCACCATCGCTTCGGATGGCACCGCGACAACGAGCATCGGGTATCACCTGTTCCACGGACGACGAACATTCTGCCGAGGACGGTCGAAACGACGACGGCGCCTTGGATCGCGCCACGGCCTGAGGGCACAGCGCGGCTGGTCGGCCAGCGGTAGTGGCCGATTCGTGAACGTCCTGTGCGCGTTCATCGGCAGACCGTCGCCGGGCGACCCGATGCGTTAACGTCGGTGCCCAAGCCACCCATGGTGTGCCGGACCCGAGCCCGCACGAGCCTGCCCGATCTGGGCGGCCAAGCGGTCGGCGGGGCCAGGCAGACCATGCGGGGCGCGTCACCTGCGACCCCCGTTCAGCATGCTCGAGGTACCGCCGAGTCTGTTCGTGGACTCCGGGTGGCCTACACGATGCTGGAACCGGCTGAAGGACCGTTGGTGGCGAGAAGGCGACTGCTCATGACGGTGTGTGCCGTCATGGCGATGTATGCGATGACGGCGTGTACGGGCGGGATCTGGCAGTTCCTGGCTCCCGCCACCCCGTCGGGATCCCCGATCGACGCCCCGCAGGGTGCGCTGAGCAGCCCGGTCTGGCTCGCCGACGGCTGGATCTACGTACTGCGCGACGATCCGACGTTGGGTCCGCGCGAGGAGGTCTGGCGTACCAGGCAGGCGGGCAAGGCCGAGCGGCTCAACCTGCCTGACCAGCCCGGTTGCCGGGTCACCGGCTACCAGCGTCTGCAGGCGCTGCCGGACGGCCGCCTGGGGATCGAGCGACTGTGCCTCATGGAGGATCCGCGGCAGGACTACTTCGATCTGGTGGCGTACGAGCCGTCGACGGCGAAGGTCGAGCCGCTCGTGAGGCTCAGTAACATGGCGAACCAGGTCACCTGGGCACCGGGGCTGCAGGAGGGATACGTCTCGCACAGCGACGCGATCTGCGTCGGCATCGCGCGGTTCACCCGCAACGGCGCCGAGCGGATCCCGGATCCGGTGACCTTCGACGGTCACCGCTGGGTGATCGACTCTGCCTGGTTCAGTGAGGCGGCGGCCGATTGCACGGCAGACGGCCAGGCCAACCTCCCGGTCCTGCGTAAGGACGGCAAAAGTCTGCTGATTTTCGCCTCCCCCACCTCGCAGGGCGAGTCGGGCGGCTCCCGGACCCGTCATCCGTGGAACCTCTACCGGTGGACGCCCGGCGTCGACCAGCCGAGGTCGGTGGTGAAGGGCTTCGGCCCGCCCTTGGCCGCGGTGATCACACCGGACGACCGGAGCCTGCTGGTGGCCACGCAGTGGAAGTCGCAGGACGGCATCTGGCGGGTGGACCTGCAGTCAGGCGAGGTGACTTCGGTATCGGCCGGGAAAGGGCTGGGGGTGACCGTCTCCCCGGACGGCAAGAAGATCGCCGCGGTATTCGAGTCGGGCGACACCGAACACACCCGACTGAGAGTGATCGACGCCGCCTGACCGCCGAGGCGTCCCCGAACCAGAACATCGACCTGGCCGCGTGCGCGAAGTACGGCCGTGCACGCTCGGTGTGCGTCCGGCGGCGGCAAGGCGCAGACATGAGCCGTCACCGCTGACGCCGAGCAGTGGGCTGGCCGGGTGCGCCCCCATGCCTGAGTGCGCAGGCAGGGGGGCACCACCCGGGGGTCAGCAGATGCGGGAGATCAGACCCGCCAGCAGCGCGACGCGGGGCGCGACCGAGTTGAGGTCGAGCCACTCCTCGGGACCGTGGTCGCCGCCGCCCACCGGGCCCAGACCGTCGAGAACCGGTACGCCTGATTCGGCCAGCAGGTTCGCGTCGGCGCATCCACCGGTCGCCGCGTGCGTGACCGTGATACCGAGCTGCCTGCCGACGTCCTCGGCAGCACGCAGCAGCTGGGCCGTGCCGGGGCCACCGGCCCATGGCGGCGTCGGCGCCACCACCCGCATGGTGGCGGTGACCCCGTCGACGACCGTGTCGCCGACCAGCCGGGCGATGTCGGACAGGGCCGCCCGGTAGGCGGCGGGCTCGGTGGCGCGCACGTCGGCGACGAGGCGGGCGTGGTCGGCCACGACGTTGGGCCGGGTGCCGGCCCGCAGGATGCCGACGTTGACGCCGTCGAGGTTCTGCAGCGCGACGGTGAGGTGTGCCGCGGCGAGGGCCGCGTTGGCGCCGCGTTCGGGTTCGATGCCCGCGTGCGCGGCCCGGCCGTGCAGGTCGATCTCGACGTCGGCGACGCCTTTGCGGGCCGAGACGAGGTCGCCGTTGTCTCGGGCGCATTCCAGGCACAGGATCGCGTCGGCTTGCGCGGCGAGCTCGGCCAGCAGTGTGCGGCTGCCGATGGAGCCGATCTCCTCGTCCGGCGTGGCGACCACGACGAGTTCGCCGAAGCTGCGGTCGCCGAGCCGGATCAGGGTCTCGATCGCGGCGAGGCCGGCCAGCAGGCCGGCCTTGTCGTCGCAGACACCGGGCCCGTATGCCCGGCCGGTGGCGCCGTCGACGGTGAGCGGGCGGGCCGCGGCTGTGCCCGGTGGGAATACCGTGTCCAGGTGTGCGGCGAGCAGGATGCGCCGGGTGCCTCGGCCGGGCAGCCGGGCCACCACGGCGTCGCCGAGCGGGACCGTGGTCTCGTCGCAGATCGGCACGAGGGTGACGTCGAGTCCTGCTTCCGCTGCGTAGCCGGCGAACCGGGAAGCGACCTTGCGCAGGCCCGCGACCTGCCGGGAGCCACAGTCGATCTCGACGAGTTCGGCGAGCCTGGCGAGAAATGCCGGGTAGCGCTCGGCGGCCGTCTCGCGCAGCTTGCGGGCGTTCACAGGACCTTGGCCAGGAACGCGCGGGTCCGGTCGTGCTGCGGGTCGCCGAGCACCTGGTCGGGTGTGCCGGATTCGACGACGACGCCGGCGTCCATGAACACGACGGTGTCGGCGACTTCGCGGGCGAAGCCCATCTCGTGGGTGACGACCATCATGGTCATGCCGTCTTCGGCCAGGCCGCGCATCACGTCGAGGACTTCGCCGACGAGTTCGGGGTCCAGGGCGGAGGTGGGTTCGTCGAACAGCATGAGTTTGGGCCGCATGGCCAGGGCGCGGGCGATGGCGACGCGTTGCTGCTGGCCGCCGGAGAGCATGGCCGGGTAGGCGTCGGCCTTGTCGGCCAGGCCCACCCGTTCGAGCAGTTGCATGGCTCGTTCCCGGGCGGCGGCGCGGGGCTCTTTGAGCACGTTGACCGGTGCTTCGGTGATGTTGCCGAGGGCGGTCAGGTGCGGGAAGAGGTTGAAGCGCTGGAAGACCATGCCGATGTCGCGGCGGCGGTGTGCGATCTCGCGTTCGCGTAGTTCGAACAGGCGGTCGCCGCGCCGGCGGTAGCCGACGAGTTCGCCGTCGACCCACAGCTGCCCGGCGGTGACGGATTCGAGGTGGTTGACGCAGCGCAGGAAGGTGGACTTGCCGGAGCCGGACGGGCCGAGCAGGCAGCTGACCTCGCCGGGGGCGACCTGCAGGTCGATGCCGCGTAGTACTTCGAGGTTGCCGAAGCTCTTGCGGACGTTCTCCGCTTTGATCATGGCGGTCATCGGAACATGCCTCCCCGCTGTGTTGCCTGGTGTCCGCGGCCGAAGCGGCGCTCGACGAAGTACTGGGCCAGCGACAGGACGCTGACCATGGCCAGGTACCAGATCGCGGCGACGGCCAGGAGCGGGATCACCTTGTAGTTCTGGGCGTAGACGGTCTGCACGGCGGTCATCAGGTCGCGTCCGGCGATGACCGACACCAGGGCGGTGGACTTGAGCATGGTGATGACCTCGTTGCCCATGGGCGGTGCGATCACCCGCATCGCCTGCGGCAGGATGATGCGTCGCATGGTCAGTGCGGGTTTCATGCCCAGGGCGTGTGCGGCCTCGGTCTGGCCGCTGTCGACGGCGAGGATGCCGCCGCGGACGATCTCGGCGGCGTACGCCATCTCGTTGAGCGACAGCGCCAGTACCGCGGGCACGATGCCGACCATGACGGCGTTGGTGGGCTGGTCGAAGATCGCGATGTCGGTGAACGGCACGGTGATCGTCAGGCGCGGCAGCAGGGCGCCGAGGAAGCCGAAGAACACGATCTGCACCAGCAGTGGTGTGCCGCGGAAGAACCATACGAATGCGGCGGCGGTGAACCGCAGGACCGGGTTCGCCGACAGGCGCATGACGGCCAGCAGGACGCCGCCGGCGGTGCCGAGCACCATGGCGATGGCGGTCAGCAGCAGTGTGGTGCGCACGCCTTCGAGGACGAAGTCTTTGAACAGGTAGTCGGCGATGATGTCGGGTTCGAGGTTGGGGCTGCGCACCAGCGCGGAGAAGATCTGGTAGGCCAGCAGGGCCACGGCCAGTGCGGCCAGCCAGCGTCCGTAGTGGCGGACGGGAACGGCTTTGATCGGGGGATGGGTGTCTTGCGTCATGGGGTGGGGTCCCTCGTGTCAGTGGCACGTGACGGGCGCTGGGCGCGCCCGTCACGTGCCGGTGGGCGCGGTCAGTCGATGGCCTGGTCGATGGTCGCCGTGGCCAGGCCGATCTCCTTCTGCCCGTACTGGTCGAGGATCTTGGCGTAGGTGCCGTCGTCGATCAGGGACTGCACCGCGGCCTGGAACGCCTGCGCCAGGTCTGCGCGCGACTTGAGGAAGCCGAAGCCGTTGGGGCTGGCCAGCCAGCCGTTGGGGTTCTGCGGGTCGGCGGCCAGCTGCACCTTGTCCTTGAGCTGCGCCTCGGTGTCGGCGAGGTTGACCCGGGTCGCGGCGACCGCTTCGACGGCGCCGGCGAGCAGGGCCTGCACGGCCTGCGGGTTCTCCGGGTACTCCTTGATGGTGATCGCCTTGCCGGCGCAGCTGTCCTTGCTGTAGGCGGTCAGGTGCTTGGCCTGGTTGCTGGCCTTCTGCACCCCGACCGTGCGCCCGCACAGGCCGGTCACGTCGTTGATCGCCAGGGGGTTGCCCTTGAGGACGAGGAACCCGGTGCCGGACGCGGAGTAGTCGACGAAGGTGGCGACCTGCTGGCGCTCCTTCTTGTCGGTGATGCCACCGGCGATGGCGTCGTACTTGCCTGCCTGCAGGCCGGGCACGAGGCCGTCGAAGGGCTGCTGGCTCCACTGCGCCTTCAGGCCCAGGCGGGCCGCGGCGGCGGTGAGCACGTCGTGGTCCAGGCCCTTGAACTCGGTGGTGTTGCCTTCGGTCTTGAAGTCGATGAACGGCTCGTACGGGGCGTTGGTGGCGATGGTGACGGCGGCCTTGCCGCGGAAGTCGGCGGGCAGCTTGGCGGCGACTTTGGCGTCGGTGGTGACGTCGCCGACGCCGGTGATGGCGACGGTGACGGTCGCGGCCGCCGGGGAGTCACCGGTGGCGGGGGTGTCGGTGGCGCAGGCGGCCGCGGTGAGCGCGACGGCCGCGAGCGCGGCGCTGGACAGGGCGAAACGGCGCGAACGCATGAAGTCCTCCCGGTTACTGAAACTCAGTACCCGGGACTGTAATAGGCGTTACAGAGATTGTGAAGTTACGTTTTGATGTAACAAGATCATTCGAGGAGGCCGTACCGCTGCGCCGCCGCCTCGATTGAGCTCAACTGCTCGCCCGCGGCCGGGCCCAGCCGGGCGATCACGCCGTCGATCAGGGTCTCCAGAACCGCCACGGTGGGCACGAAGCTGTCGTAGGCCGACGGCGAGTCGACCCGGCTGGGCAGCACGACGTCGGCGACGCCCGCGACCGGCGACAGCCACCGGTCGGTGAACAGGATGATCTTCGCCTCGTGTTCCTTGGCCGCCTGCGCCAGCCGCAGCGTGGGCTGCTCGTAGCGGCGGTAGTCGAACAGCACCAGCAGGTCCTTGCGGCCCAGGCCGGCCAGCAGCCCGGCCCGCTCGACCTGGCCGGCAGGCAGCAGGCGGCTGTTGCCGCGGATCTGCACCAGGTGCATCACGAGGTAGTGGGCCAGCAGCGCCGAGAAGCGGCCGCCGTGGCCGGTGACCCGCAACTGCGGATCCGACAGCAGCCGCACCGCCGCCTCGACCTCGGCCTCGGGCAGCTCGGCCAGGGTGGCCTCCACGGCCTGGGGCAGCACCCGCCGGGCGCGCTGGAGCGCCCCGCCGGGGGCAGCGGGCGGTTCCGCGGTGTATGCGGCCAGCGGCGAGGTGTCGCGCTCAGCGAGCTCGTCCCGTACGGCCTTCTGGAACTCGGGGTGGCCCCGAAAGCCGAGCCGGTTGACGAAGCGCAGCACCGTCGGCCCGCTCACCCCGGCCCGCTCGGCCAGCACCGCCACCGTCTCCAGCGCCGCCGAGGGGTAGGCCGCCAGCAGCACCCGGGCCACCCGGCGCTCGGCCGGGCTGCATTCGCCCAGCCGGGCGTGGATCATCCCGGCGACGCCTTGCTCGACTGCGGTCATCTGCCACCTCCGCGGACAGCCTAGCCACGCGCGGGCGAGGGCTCCCGCCCGGCGCGCGCCGGGCGGGAGCCGCCGGTCACTTGGCCACGGTGCAGGAGTATGCCGCCGAGCCGGCGCCGGAGTAGGCCTCCAGCTCGATGTAGACGGTGGCGCTGCCCGAGGCGGTGCGGGTGTAGGTGAGCGATTCGTCGGCGCCCGCGCCGTCGTTGACCGAGCGCACCAGCGTGCTGCCGGAGGAGCTGAGCAGGTACAGGTCGGCGTCGTAGGCCGACGGGATCGCGCAGTTGACGGTGATGGTCTGACCCGAGGCCAGGGTGGTGGCGAAGTAGTCGCGGTCGGAGCTGCTGCCCATGTTCCCGGTGACGGTGGCGGGGTAGGTCAGCGATGCGATGCTGTCGGCGGCCGTGCGGGAGTCGTTGGGCTCGGTTTCGGCGTGGGTGGAGCCGCCCCCGCCCCCGCCGCCGGGCGGCGGGCAGGAGGTCAGCGGGGTGCCGCTGTACAGGTTGGCGTCGGCGACGCCGTTGGTGACGCTGCGCAGGTAGTAGCCGCACGTGGGCCGGTTGGCGAAGTCGTAGGTCTGGCCGGCGGTCAGTTTCCAGATCTTGAACCCGGAGAAGCTGAGCGACTGCCCGGCCACGGCCCGCTCGGGCTGGTGGTCGCCGAGCACCACGTACGCGCTCGGCCCGGTGAGGGTGGCTTTGCCCGCGGCGTCGATGAACAGCGAAGCGCCCTCCTCCACGCCGACACCCCAGGCCGCGCCGCCGCTGGTCAGCCCGTCCTTGACGGACCGGGCCACGAAGGCCATGAGGCGTCCCATGCGGTCGCGGGCGACGAAGTGGGAGTCGTTGATCGTGTTGGCGTAGTTCGGCCACTCGAACATGGCGGTGGTGAAGCTGATGTAGCTGTCGTAGGGGTCGGCCAGCGCCTCGCTGGACAGCACGCTGCCGGTGCAGGCGTCGTACACGACGTCGCTGTTGATGTGGTGCCCGGCGCTGCCCCCGCCGACGCCGCCGCCCTTGGCGACCACCGACTGGACCGAGGCACGCAGCGCGGTGCCCTTCCAGTTGGCGTAGCGGCACTGGTCGCCGCCGGCGAAGTAGACGAACTCGGCGTTGCGGATGTCGGTGTTGACCTGGCTGTTGTTGCCGTCATTGGTGGCGGTCAGGGTCAGCGTGGTGCAGGAGTTGACGTTGGCCAGGCCGACGATGGTGTCGCACTCGGGGGTCTTGCTGCCCGAGCTCGGCGCGGATCCGGCCACGACGGTGACGTCGATGCTGCCGCTGCCGCCGCGGATGGCGTCCACGGCCTTGCTCATCGTGGCGGCGACGACGGCACCGGAGCCGTTCATCGTGTACGCGGGCCCGGACCAGGTGGTGCGGTTGACATCGGTGGCGCTGCCCTGGCGGACCCGGGTCACGGAGGCGTGCGCCGGGGTGCCGATAAGGGTGCCTGCCAGCACGGCGACGGTGGTCGCTGCGGCCAGGCGGGAGATGGGGGGCATAGATCCTCCTCGACGGATCCCACCACGCTGGGATGTATCGCACCGTACAGTCGAGGCTGATTCTTGTACATCTGTAGTTTCCATTACTTACACGGCCGTAACGTTCGTTACATCTAGACGTACAGTACGCGAGCTTGTAACGTGCTGTCGCGTCGCCCGCACCGCGCCGACACCCAGTCCGGCTCCGTCCGCCGCTTGGAACCCCAATCCCACCGCGCGGCGGCGGGCGGAGCCTCCCACCCCCGGGAGGCACCCCATGACCCGACGACGCACCCTGCTCGCCGGCGCCCTCGGCGCAGCCGCGCTCACCACCTTCGGCCCCGCCGCACCCGCCACCGCCGCGGGCCCCCGCCGCGGCCCGCTCATCCTGGTCGGCGGCTCCCTCGCCGACGACAACACCGAGATCTACGGCGAGATCGTCCGCCGCGCCGGCGGCCCCGCGGCCCGCATCGGCGTGCTCACCGCCGCATCCATCCCACCCAGCCAGGACCCCGACGCCGGGACTCCCGACGCGATCAACAGCCAGACCAACGGGCAGTACTACGCCGACCTGCTGCGCTCCCACGGCGCCGGCGACGCCGTATGGATCCCCGTCGACCTCGACCGCATCACCGCCGCCGACGACCCCGCCGTAGCCGCCCTCGCCGCCGGCTGCACCGGCTTCTTCTTCGGCGGCGGCGACCAGTTCCGCTACGTCACCACCCTGCTGCACGGCGACGCCCACACCGACACCCTCGTGCTCGCCGCCATCCGACGCCGCCACCGCGCCGGAGCGGTCATCGCCGGCAGCAGCGCCGGAGCCCAGATCCAGCAGGCCGCCGACATGGTCACCGGCGGCGAGAGCTACGAAGCCCTGCGCGACGGCGCCCAGCCCGGCTACTTCGACGACCCGAACACCAGCGGCTACTGGCCCGCCGGCGGGTTCGGACTGCTCACCTCCGGGCTCATCGACACCCACTTCTCCGCCTACGGCCGCCTCGGCCGCGCCGTCCGACTCGCCGAAGACACCGGCCACGACCGGGTCTACGGCCTCGACCCGAACACGGCGCTGCTGGTCACCGACCCGGGCAGCAGCGACGAGCGCAGCCGCGTCCTGGGCGCCGGCGGCGTCAACCTGCTCGACCTGCGCGACGGCGTCCGCTGGAGCCACCTCACCGCCGGCTTCGCCTACCACCCCGCCACCCGCCGTGTCCGCGTCCCGCACACCCTGCGGCAGCTGCGGCCCGGCGGCGCACGCACCATCGCCGACAGCAGCGACGTCTTCGGCGACGACGTGGCCACCGCCCTGGCCCTGGAACTGGCCGGCTCCCGCGACGGCACGGTGGTGGGCCACACGCGCCAGCAGGACCCGCGCTTCGCGGTGACGCTGGCCAAACGTCCCGGGTTCACGGCCTACACCGCCGACGGCCACACCGCGGCCGCGTTCTGCGATCTCGCCGTCCACATCCGGCAGGTCTGACGGGAGCGGGCGGGTCCGGCGCGCGACCGCCCGCCGGACCCGCCCGCTCACCGGCCGGGCGTACCCGGACCGCCCGCGGCCGGCGCCTCACCCGACCATGCGGCAAGGCCGGCGCCGGGTACGCGGACCCGGCGCCGGCCGCGGTCACACCGCCCTGGCGGTGACGACGATGTTGTCCCGGTAGTGCCGGCTCGCCTCGTCGAACGGGCCGCCGCACGTGATCAGGCTCAGCCGCAGCGCCCCGTCGCGGGCGAAGTAGCGCGCCAAAGGGATCTTCGTCTTGCGGAACTGCTCGACGGCGACGACCTGGAACCGCACCACACGGGCGGCCCGGTCGCCAACCTCGACCTGGTCGCCCGCGTCCAGCTCACGCAGGCCGAAGAAGGCGCCCTTGCCCTGCGCCGCGCTGTCGACGTGCCCGGCGATGACGATGGACCCGCCGGTGGCCTCGAGACCTGGTCCGAACCGGTACCAGCCGACGCTGTCGACGCTGGGCGGCACGGCGAAGTCGCCCGTGCGCGGGTCGATGCCGACCGCCTGGACCCGGGCGTCGAGTCCCATGGCGGAGATCCGCAGCCGCACCGGCGCGACGACCTTGCCGGCCTGCGGCAGCGCGCCCGGCTGGACCGGCACCGCAGTTGCCTGCGCTGTTGGCGCCGGCGACGGGCTCGCCAGTGCCTCGACGTCGGCGGAGGGTTCGTCGGCCCGGGGGCCCGTACAGCCGGTGGCCAGCAGCGCTGCCGCCCCCAGGGATCCGGTGAGCAGGTTCCGGCGGGACATGACGGGACGGCGCGCCCCGTGGTGACGGGGCGCGCCGGCGAAGTACGACCTCATCACCTGGTGGTGCGCCGGGTCGCCAGCCGGACACTACCGGCGGTGAGCAGCAGCAGGACCGCGACGCCCGCGGCCAGCCACCACACGTTCACGCCCGGCTCGTCGGCCAGACCGCCGTCGCCGCTGGGCACGCCACCGGGAGCGGAGTGCAGGCCGCTGATGACCTGCGCCACCACCCCCAGGGTCTTGTCCTGCGCCGAGCCGGTGGCGTAGACGATGGTGGCGGTGCCCTCCTTGAGGTCGACGTCGGTGGCGGGGATCGCCACTGTCGTCGTGCCGGCCAGCACCACATCGGCGCTCACGGTGCCGGCAGCGAGGTCCGCCTTGGCCTCGTTCGGGTTGGTCAGGTTCTTGAACACCGGGGTTCCACCGGCGCGCACGTCGACCGCGGGCGCGGCCGCGGTGTGCCGCACGATCAGGCGCGCCTTGCCTGCGCCGACCTTGCTGACGTCGTTGACGAACGGGGTGATCTTCGGCTTCCCGGCCTCGTCGAGGTGCGCGACGAGGCTGATGTTCGCGCCGCCGGGAACCGCGGCGCCGTCGACCGACAGGATCGCCTTGTCGATCGGCTCACCGGGCTTGGTCAGGTCGATGTCGTAGGAGCCCTCCGCCAGGTCCAGCGGTCCGGCGACATCGCCTGGCTTGAAGTTCTTCAGGGTGGCCTTGCCGTTGACGTAGACGTCGACCGGCGTGGCGGGAATGCCGTGCACCACAGAGACCTTCGACGTGGCAGCGTGCGCGGGCATCGCCGTGGCCAGGCCGCCGGCGGCGGTCACGGCCGCCGTGACTGCGCCCAGCGCCAGCAGGCGGCGCACGATCGAGGTAGGCATCAGCTTCTCTTCTCTTGTCGTCTGGTCCAGACGGTCGTCTGCGCCGTCATGGGGGGCTACGACACCCGCGCCGCCCGTGGATGCGGACAGAGAAGTACGTCTCCTTCGCATCCACGGGCGCGGTCGCGGTCGTATGCATCCGTGAAGGGGCTTCTGCGCCGCGAAGGGAGGCGGTGTGAGTGCAGCGGCTACAGTCCTGTCGACTCCACGGAAGGCGATCCCTCTGGTGACCGAGCAACGCGAGGAAACCGCCGTGATCGACGCCGACGCTCTTGCCGAGAGGTTCACGGCCGGCGACGAGGCGGCACTGCGTGAAACGTATGACCGCCACGGCGCAGCCGTGTACCACCTGGCATCACGGTCACTGCGCAACCGCGGTGACGCCGAGGACATCACCCAGGCGGTGTTCGTGTCGGCGTGGCTGAGCCGAGCCACGTTCGACCCAGCACGCGGCAGCCTCCTGGGATGGCTGCTGGCCATCACCCGCCGCAAGATCATAGATCTGGTACGGGTGCGCCAACGCGCCGAGCGGGTCGAAGAGGTGATCCGCCGCCAGCCCGAGCCTGCGCCCGAGGCCTCCGCCGAACAGGTCGTCGACCAGCTCGTCGTCGCCGACGAGCTGGCCAGGCTGCCCGCCGACCAGCGGACCGTGCTCGAGCTGGCCTTCTACGATGACCTGACACATCAGCAGATATCAGAGCGGACGGGCTTGGCCCTCGGCACCGTCAAGAGCCACATTCGGCGTGGCATGGGTGCCATCAAGCGGCGCTGGGAGGTGGACAGTGAAGCATATTGAGCAAGACGAGCTGATCCTGCTGGCTTTCGCCGATCTCTCCGAAAAGCCCGAGGCCGTCAAGCACCTGGCCGTCTGCGGCGCATGCCGCCAGGAGGTGGCCGCGATGCAGCAGCTCGCCGGCATCGTGTCACAGGCCCGCGAGATGCGCGCACTGCCCGCTCCCCCGCCTGGCGTGTGGGCGGCGATCGCGGCGCAGACCGGAGCCGTTCGCCGTTCGCCGCAGTCGGCAGGCAGCGGTCCGGCGGCTCCACCGCCGATCAGCGGCGCCACCGCAGCAGCCCGTCCCGCCGACGGCCGTCCGCGCGGCGCCACCGGACCGACACGTCCCGGCGGCCGGCGCAGGTGGCTGCGGTTGGCGATGACCGCGGCCGTCGTGGTGACCGCGGTCGCCGTGGGCGCGGTCGGGGGCGTCTGGTGGAGCAGGCCCCAGGCGCCGGCACAGCCGGCGGTGCTGGCCGCCGCCGACCTGGCGGCCTTCGGCGACACCCCCGCCTCGGCACTCGGACGTGCCCAGGTCGTGCAAGGTCACCGGCTGCGATTGCAGGTGAACGGCCTGCCCGCGGTCGACGGCTACTACGAGGTGTGGCTCATCGACCCCGACACCCTGCGGATGTTCTCCATCGGCACGCTCGGGGCCGGCGCCGACAGCGAGTTCACGTTGCCGCCCGATGCCGATCTGAGCACCTACCGCCTGGTCGACGTCTCGGCCGAGCACTTCGACAACAACACCGCCCACTCCGGTGACAGCCTGCTGCGCGGGCTGCTGGCCTGAGCCCGCTGGCAGGCGCACGACAGGAGGCGTACACGATGATCTGCACATGCGGCCGGTGGCCGCGGCGAGACGGTTCGGCCTGCGGTGCGGGGCGGTGACCGGATGGCCGCGGTCTCGATCGACCTTCCCGGAGGCCTGAGCAGCACGGCGGTGGCGCGCGAGTTCGCGGGGCTGCTGGTGCGGTCGTGGCGGATCGGCCACTGCCGTGCCGACATCCTGATGCTGGCTTCGGAGCTGGTCAGCAACGCCGTGCTGCACGGCGGCGGCGCGGTGACGATGAGCCTGGAGCGCACCGGTGAGTTCCTGCGCATCGAAGTCGCCGACCGCAGCCCGCAACCGCCGGTGCCCCGCCAGCCCGATGTCGAGGGCGGGTTCGGGATGGGCATCGTCCATCGGCTCTCGCCCCGGTGGGGTGTGCGCAGCGTGCTGGGCGGGAAGGTGGTCTGGGCCGACTACCGCCTGCCGTGACCAGTCCTGCGGCCGGGCCGGCCAGGATCGTTGCGCCATACGGCGTGGCTGTTCCGGCCGTGGGTCCTGCCCGGGCGGGTGCGTGCTCAGGCCGAGTGCCGCCAGACGACCGGCGACGGCAGCAGCATGCTCTGTGGCACGTCGCCCTGGCCGAGGATCTGGCGGTGCACGATCTCCGCCGCGTTCTGGCCGATCTCGCGGGCCGGCTGATGGACGGTCGACAGCGGCGGCTGGGTGCGGGCCGCCCATGCGCTGTCGTCGAACCCCACCACTCCGACGTCTGCCGGGACCTCGCGGCCGGCTTCGCGCAGGACCTGCATCGCCCCGGCCGCGACGGCGTCGGATGCGGCGAAGACGCCGTCGACGGCGGGTTCGCGGTGCAGCAGTTCCCGCATGCCGTTGACGCCGCCGGCGTAGTCGTAGTGCGGCACCTCGGCCACCAGGTCGGGGTCGAACAGGTCGCCGAGCGCTTCGCGGAAGCCGGTGAGGCGGTCGACGCCGGAGTCGCGGTTGAGCGCCGGTGCGATCATGGCGATGCGGCGGCGGCCGGTCGCCATGAGCCGCCGGGTGATCTCCTTGGCCGAGCCGGCGTTGTCGATGCCCACGAACGGTATGGCGTGGTTGAGGTCGGGTGGATGTCCCACGTAGACCGCGGGCAAGCCGATCTGGCCGATGAGTTTGGTGATCGGGTCGTAGGCGCGTGCGGACACGATGATCGCGCCGTCGACGAATCCGCCGCTGAGGTAGCGCGCGACGCGCTCGGTGTCGCGGTCGGAGTCGACGACGAGGCTGACCATCTGGTAGCCGGCCAGGGACAGCACCGCGTTGGCGCCGAGCATGATGGCCCCGATGTTGGGGTCCTCCAGCAGCACGGTGTGGGGTTCGAGGGCGAGGAATCCGACGGCTTCGGAGCGGCGGCGTTTGAGGTTGCGGGCCGCGGTGTTGGGGACGTAGCCGACCTCGGCGATGGCCGCCTCGATGGCGGTGCGGGCTTCCGGTGACACGTAGCCGCCGTTGAGCACGCGGTTGACCGTCCCGCGGGACACTCCCGCCGCGGCGGCGATGTCCTTCACGGTGGCTCGCCGGGGTGCACCGGAGGTCGTCACGCGGTCACTGTAAACGACGGTATTGACGCCGCCCAGCCCCATGGCTAGCGTGTGTGCTCGTTCACACATTCGCCATACGGATGTCATCCCGGTCGAATGTGTGCTCGTGCACACACGCTCTACCTGGGCAAACGCCTGAGCACAGAGGAAAGGTCCATGCCGAACCAGACCCCCGGGCACAGCCACCCCGCGATGCCGTCACCCGGCATCACGCTGGGCTGCGACTACAACTACGAACAATGGCCCGAAGCCGTCTGGCACGAAGACATGGCCCTCATGCGCGCCGCGGGCATCGACCTAGTCGCCGTCAACATCTTCGGCTGGTCCAGCATCGAACCGCAGCCCGGCCGCTACGACTTCGCCGCCCTCGACCAGATCATGGACCTGCTGCACGCCAACGGCATCCGCGTCAACCTCGGCACCGGCACCGCGTCACCGCCACCCTGGCTGACCCACCGCCACCCCGAGGTCCTGCCCGTCACCGCAGACGGCACCACCCGCTTCCCCGGCGGACGCCAGGCCTGGTGCCCCAGCTCGCCGATCTTCCGCGAGCACGCCCTCGCCCTGGTCGAGCAGGTCGCCCACCGCTACGGCGACCACCCGGCGCTGGCCATGTGGCACGTGTCCAACGAACTCGGCTGCCACAACGCCCTGTGCTACGACGACGCCAGCGCCCAGGCCTTCCGCGAATGGCTCACCCGCCGCTACGGCGACCTCGACACCCTCAACCGGGCCTGGGGCACCGCCTTCTGGAGCCAGCGCTACGCCGACTGGGCCGAGATCGCCCCGCCCCGGCTCGCGCTGTCCGTGCGCAACCCCGCCCAGCTCGTCGACTTCCACCGGTTCAGCTCGGAGGCGCTGCTGGAGCACTACCTGTGCGAGGCCGACATCCTGCGCGGCCACTCCAGCGCGCCGGTCACCACGAACTTCATGGTCACCGCCCACATCCGCAACCTCGACTACTGGAAGTGGGCCCCGGCGATGGACGTCATCGCCAACGACCACTACCTCGACCACCGGCTGCAAGACCCGGTCGCGGAACTGTCCTTCGCCGCCGACCTCACCCGCGGCCTGGCCGGCGGCCGTCCCTGGATGCTCATGGAACAGGCCACCGGGGCGGTCAACTGGCAGCCCTACAACCTGACCAAGGCACCCGGCCAGCTGCAGCGCAACTCCCTGACCCACGTCGCGCGCGGCGCCGACGCCCTGTGCTTCTTCCAGTGGCGCGCCTCGGCACAGGGCGCCGAGAAGTTCCACTCGGCCATCGTCCCGCACGCCGGCACCCAGACTGCCGTATGGCGCGAGGTCCTGGAACTGTCGGCGACCCTCGACCGGCTCGCCGAAGTCGGCGGCAGCACCGTCGAGGCCGACACCGCGATCCTGTTCGACTGGGAATCCTGGTGGGCCACCGACACCGAGGCCCGACCCTCGCAGGGCGTGCGCTACCTCGACCAGGTCCACGCCGCCTACCGCGCGCTACGGGAACTGGGCGTCACCACCGACCTCGTCTCACCCGCGGCCGACCTGAGCCGGTACCGCGCCGTGGTCGTGCCCTGCCTGCACATGGTCCGCGACCGCGACGCCACGGCACTGTCGGACTTCGTGCACGCCGGCGGCCACGCCCTGGTCACCTTCTACAGCGGCATCGTCGACGAGCACGACCGCATCCGGCTCGGCGGCTACCCCGGCGCGTTCCGCGACCTGCTCGGCGTGACCGTCGAGGAGTTCGTGCCGCTGCCACCCGGCGCCGAGACCACCCTGGACAGCGGCGCACGCGCCACCGCCTGGACCGAACTGCTGCACACCACCACCGCCGAAACCGTCGACCGGTACACCGACGGCCCCCTGCCCGGCGTGGCGGCCGTGACCCGCAACCGCCACGGAGCAGGCCAGGCCTGGTACGTCGCGACCGCGCTGGACCCCGCGGACCTGCGCGACGTGCTGCGCCGAGCCATCCGCGACGCGGGCGTCACCGCCTGCGGGCCAGAAAGCGACGGCACCGTCGAGGTCGTGCGTAGGCGCGGCCACGACCACCGCTACACCTTCGTGATCAACCACGGTGACAAGGACATCGAACACCACATCAGCGGCCACGAACTGGTTGCCGACGAACCCGCCGGGCCCGTGCTGCGGGTACCCGCGGGCACGGTGCGCGTGGTCAGACAGGAGCAGCCCCGATGACGCAGCTCGCCACCACCGACCCCACCCGGACCGAACAGCCGCCCCCGACCGGACCTGCGATCCGCCGACCCGGCAGGCACCGCTATGCCCGAGCCGTCGCCGTGTTCGTGGCGCCCTTCGGCATTCTGTTCGCGCTGTTCTACCTCGCCCCGATCGGCTACTCGATCGTGCAGTCGCTGTACGTCGTCAAACGCACCGGAACATACGGCCCCGCCCAGGAAGTCTTCGGCGGACTGGCCCAGTACCGGCTCGTCTTCAGCGACGGACCGTTCTGGACGTCAGTGGCCCGCATGGTGGCCTTCGGCGCCGTCCAAGTCCCGATCATGCTCGGCCTCGCCCTGGCCCTCGCGCTGCTGCTCGACTCGGGCCTGATCACCGGCCGGCGGTTCTTCCGCCTGGCGTTCTTCGTCCCCTACGCCGTGCCCGGCGTCGTCGCCGCGATCATGTGGGGCTTCCTCTACTCGCCCCAGCTGTCGCCGCTCAAACCGATCACCAGCACCGTCGACCTGCTGTCCGCCGACACCGTGCTGTGGTCCATCGCCAACGTCGTCACCTGGGTCTACGTCGGCTACAACATGCTGATCATCTACTCGGCGCTGATGTCGATCCCCACCGAGATGTACGAAGCCGCCCGCCTCGACGGCGCCGGCCGCATGCGCATCGCCTGGTCCATCAAGATCCCCCTGGTGATGCCCGCAATCGTGCTCACCACCGTCTTCTCGATCATCGGCACGCTGCAGCTGCTGTCCGAACCACAGGTCTTCCGCAGCTTCAGCTCCGCCGTGTCGAGCACCTACACCCCGAACATGACCGTGTTCTCCCTGTCCGCCATCCCCAACTTCAACCTGGCAGCGGCCTTCTCCGTGGTGCTGGCCCTGACCACTTTCGTCCTCTCCTTCGCCTTCCTCAAGGCCACCCAGCGCAGGGGCATGCCGTGACGACCCACCCGACCACACCCGCCGAAACCGTCCGCCGCCGCGACCACAGCATCCTGCCCCGCTCCGCGGCCATGCTCATCATGGGCGTCTGCACCGTCTACTTCCTGCTGCCGCTGTGGTGGCTGTTCGTCGGCTCCACCAAGAACCGCGAGCAGTTCACCGGCACCGACCCGCTGTGGTTCGCCGACTTCCACCTGCTCGACAACATCGGCGACCTGCTCGCCTACCGCGACGGGATCTTCCTGCGGTGGACGCTCAACAGCGTCGCCTACACCGGCGGCGCCGCGCTGCTGGGCACCCTGCTCGCCGCCATGTGCGGCTACGCGCTGGCCAAGTACCGCTTCCCCGGCCGCGAACTGATCTTCAACGTGGTGCTCAGCGGCGTGCTCGTGCCCGCCACCGCGCTGGCCCTGCCGCTGTTTCTCATCTTCGGTCAGTTCCAGGCCACCAACACGTTCTGGGCGGTGTTCCTGCCCAGCCTCGTCAACCCGTTCGGGGTCTACCTGGCCCGGGTCTACGCCACCGCGGGCGTGCCCGACGGGCTGCTGGAGGCCGCCCGCATCGACGGGGCCGGCGAGCTGCGCACGTTCTTCACCATCTCCGCCCGGCTCATGTCCCCGGCCCTGGTGACGATCTTCCTGTTCCACTTCGTCGCCGTCTGGAACAACTTCCTGCTGCCGCTGGTCATGCTCAGCGACGAGCGGCTGTTCCCGGTCACCCTCGGCCTCTACTCCTGGAACACGCAGATCACCCAGGTCCCCGAGCTGCGCGGCCTGGTCATCGTCGGCTCCCTGATCTCCATCGCACCGCTCGCTGTCGCGTTCCTGCTGCTCCAGCGGTTCTGGCGCACCGGGATCAGCACCGGAGCGGTCAAGTAACACCCTTCCCCCGCAACACCTCCCTCACCGAAAGGCAACCCTGATGAGCGCGCTCCTGCGCACCATAAGCGTCCTGCTGACCTCAGCAGTCGCCGTCACCGCCTGCTCGTCGCCCGACGCGTCCCCGGGCGGCAGCACCGCCTCGGCGTGCGCCCCGTCGGGCGGCGGGCCGGTCACGCTGACGTTCACGTCCTGGATCCCCAACATCGAGCAGGTCGTGCAGGCCTGGAACGCCAAGAACCCCGACATCCAGGTCAAGGTCCAGACCGGTCCGAACGGCAACGGCGGCACGTACCAGAACTTCTTCAACCAGCTGAAGGCGGGCAACGCTCCCGACCTCGGCCAGATCGAGTACGACGCCCTGCCCGGGTTCCGGGTCCAGGACGGCCTGTTCGACCTGGGCGCCTGCGACATCGTCGCCAAGGCCAAGGACCAGTTCGTGCCGTGGACCTGGAACCAGGTCAGCCTCGGCGACCCGGCCGCCGCCTTCGGGGTCCCCCAGGACACCGGCCCGATGGCGCTGTTCTACCGCGCCGACCTGTTCGACAAGGCCGGTATCGCCGTGCCGGCCACCTGGCAGGAGTACGCGGCGGCAGCGGAGAAGGTCAAGGCTGCGGGCGGCTACATCACCAACTTCTCCCAGAGCGACATCAACCAGTTCGCAGGGCTGGCCTGGCAGGCCGGAGGCAACTGGTTCGGCAACGACGGGCAGAAGTGGACCGTCAACCTGACCGATGACAAGACCACGAAGGTCGCGAAGTACTGGCAGGACCTGATCGACCGCAAGCTCGTGTCCTCGGTGCCGCCGTGGACCACCGAGTGGGACAACGCCTACAACACCGACCAGGCATGGACCTGGGTCTCGGCGGTGTGGGGCGCCAACTCGATCGCGACCGGGGCGCCCAAGACCGCGGGCAAGTGGCGGGTAGCGCCGATGCCGCAGTGGAGCAGCGGCGAGGCCAGCGCGGGCAACTGGGGCGGATCGTCCACGGCCGTGTTCAAGTCTTCCAAGCACCCGTACGAGGCCGCCAAGTTCGCCCTGTGGCTGAACACCAGCGATGAGGCGCTGACCCTGCTCAACCAGAAGGCCAACCTGTACCCGGCGACCAAGGCCGGGGCGAACCTGCCCGCCCTGACCGGCGGC
The DNA here is from genome assembly GCF_009720385.1 of Catellatospora vulcania. GTDB lineage: Bacteria > Actinomycetota > Actinomycetes > Mycobacteriales > Micromonosporaceae > Catellatospora > Catellatospora vulcania. The sequence continues at coordinate 50,501 of NZ_ML769306.1, forward strand.
GTGGCGTTCTACGGCGACCAGAAGATCTACGAGGTGTTCGCCGCCGCGTCGGCGCAGGTCCCGGCCGGGTTCACGTGGGGGCCCAGCATGACGGCTACCTACGCCAACGCCTCCGACGGGTTCAAGGCGGCGGTCTCGGGCAAGGGCACCCTCGTCGACGCCCTCACCGGAGCTCAGGCCTACACCGTGCAGACCCTCAAGAACCAGGCGATCCCGGTCGCCTGAGCACGTCGTACGTCATGCTGCGGGCCGGGCTCCGGAAGGAGTCCGGCCCGCGAGCACATGACTGCCGATGCCTGGTGTCCCGCCGCCATGGCCGAGCCGCCGGCCCAGTGGATCCTGCACCACCCGGCCCACCGTGATCGAGCTCGTGCACACCACGACGTCAGGGTCCTCGATCGTCACGTCGAGCTCGTTGCCCTCACCTTGCAGCTTCAGGAGGTGGGCCGTTACAGGCGGCCCTTCAGAACCGTGAAAGGCCCGTTGTCAAGGATGGGGTACTCGGATTCGCCTGCTTCCAGACAGGCCGCGGCCAGACCCGGGGAGGGCGCGCGGCCGGTGCAGACCCTTTCCTTCATGGTCACGAACAGGGTGCTGGTGTGCGTGCCCGGGCGAAGCGGATGAAAGACGGGAGACACGGGTGCGACATAGGGCAGCCCTCGGGTTTCCGGCGGCTGCACGTCGCCGGGCACCGTCCCGGACCGCAGGATTTCGGGACCCACCGTGACGGACCACTCCCGGGTGGTCCCGGCGTCGATCACATAACGGGCGCTCTCGAAGTTGTCGATGAAGGCCGCCTGTTCAGTCGCGGTCGCCGTGAGCCAGGGAGGGACGGCGCGGACCCAGCGCTCCCCGGTCAGCGCCGTGCGGCAGCCGGGGTTGGGCACGTCCGGGGGCTCGGGAATGTCGTCGGTCGCCGGCGCCGGCGGGCCGATGATCCGTTCGCGGACGTCGTAGCGCTGGTTGAGATCCCTCCACTGCTCGCTCCCTCCGAAGAAGATGGGGCTGATGCATTGGTGGGTGCGCGGCGGCCGTGCCTCCGCGGCGCCGGCCATGAGGCCCACGCCTATCCCCAGCGCCGTCAGAATTGCCCCCGCTTTCGCGGCTCGCAAGACAGCAGTCGTCATAGTTAGACCCCCGTAGCTCGTACGTCTGTCCTCGCACGTTGTAGCGCCAGTCGCCTGGCCCAGTGCGAATCGTAGGCGGGGTGGTAGCGATGTCGGTCGTCTGACACGCCGCATTTGTGCTGGTCAGAGCCCTGTGAGCCGATCCGGCCACCTCGGCGCCGACGTGGCCGAGATGCTTCGTCAATCGTGGGGCGCCGATCCGCCCCGGGCAGATGCCGCCAAGATCGCCCTGTCGCACCGGCGCCGTCCGCAGCTGTAGCCGGAATGTACACGGCCTGTAAGTCGTCTTCGTAGATTCGCCTCACCGTGCACAACAGCTCCACCCCGGGAGGCAAACCATGTCAGGGAGAGTCGGACGCGCGCTACGCGCCTTTGGCGTGTCCATCGCCATCGTGGTGTCCGGAGTCGGCATCGCCGCGACACCGGCCCAGGCGGCGTCACGCGACGGCGTCTGCGACAGCGGCGAGTTCTGCTACTACTACAACAGCGACTTCGCCGGGTCGATCTCCGACCACGTCTCGTCGCAGGCCGACTACGGGGCCACCCAGCCGACGTGCTACGAGTTCAAGAGTGCCGGCAGCGGCCAGGGACAGTGCGTCAAGAACAACGCGGCGTCGGTATGGAACCGCACCGGCAGCACGATCCGCGTCTACTACAACAGCGACTTCGGTGGCACGTCACAGGACGTCGCGTCCGGCGCGAAGGTCAACCTGAACGCCTCGCTGAAGAACAACAACGCCTCGCACCAGCCGGTCTCCGCAGGTGGCGGCGGCAGCTACCCCGCCAAGGACGACTATCCCTACCGTGGGCAGACGACCGGGGTCGACCCGTGGAACTTCTACAAGGGCCAGTGCACGAGCTTCGCGGCATGGGCGGTGCGAAGCCGCCTGGGCGTCGACTTCCACAACTACTACGACGGCGTCCACTGGGGCAATGCCAACAACTGGGCCAACGCCGCCCGCAGCGCCGGCATCCCGGTGTACGGCAGCCCGAAGGCCGGTGACGTGGCCGTCCGCCTCGGCGGCACCTGGGGCCACGTCGCATTCGTGACCAGGGTGAACTCCAACGGCACGTTCGAGGTCGACGAGTACAACTACAACGGCGGATCGGCCTACAGTCACCGCACCGTGTCCGTGGGCACCGCCAACAGCCAGTTCTCCCAGTTCGTACGCTTCAAGTGATTCGCGCGGCTCGCCGGTCGCCACTCACCGGCTTCCCGGCACCTGTCACGCACGCTGACCGGCGCGGTCGAATTCGTGCGGCAGCTCGCCAGCCGGCGACATGTGCCACCGCGACAGCCTGACAAGCCCAGCGCCTCAGGACTGATCTACGGGCCGCCAGGATCCGCCGGCGTACACCGGCGGATCCTGGCGGCCTTGACACTGTGCCATTCCGCTGGCCAACGCTCGGGCGGCCCAGTGAGCATGGCACGCACGTGCCACGGATCGGGGCCGTCCTTGTCGTCAGCGCGGCTGACAAGACGCGAAGCGGGTCCCCCACCGTTCGCCCCACCGCCGGCGTACGGCTTGTCGGCGCGCTGGCGGGCGCTGCAGGGTTCCGCGGCTGATCGGGTCGCGTTCGGCCTTGCAAGGTTGGGCCTGACCGAGCACCCCGGCCAGCGACTGTGCCTTGCCGTCCAGCTCGTCCCACCACCGACCGACTGACCACGCCACAGCTCAAGGGCACCGAACGCGTCAGGCCGACCACTGTGATGATCTCGGTTACCCCGCTCCGCGAGCGGGTATGTCGCACCGATCCAGCAGACTGGGCGTCATCGCTCGGTCGGTTCTTGCTCATGGGAGTGTGGCGGTGCCCGGGATGACCGGACAGGACAGTGGCGCCGAGTTCCAGCGAGCCTGCGCTGCGGCGGTGGCCCAGAGCCGGCCGGTCGCCGCCGGTCTTCGGGAGATGGTGGAGCGGCTGTGGGTCGCGCTGCACGAGAGCCAGGGCGCCAACGCATCCGGCGAGCCGGTCACCGACGAAGTCGACCTGCTCACCGGGCGGACCAGCGCGACGCTCCGCAGCATGGTCACCGATCAGCTCGCCGAGATCGACACGTTCAACGTGGTCTTCTTCGGGCGCACCGGCGCCGGCAAGAGCACTCTCATCACCGCGCTGGGCCGGGGCGACGGGACCCTGATCTCGCCTGGGGACAACGACTTCACCACCGAGGTGGGCGCGTTGCTCTGGCAGGGCAGCAGGTTGGTGGACACACCGGGCACCGGCGGCTGGGGTCGCACTGTCGACGCCGCACAGCTGCACGAGCGTGCCCGCGCGGCGGTCCGCACGGCCGATCTCGTGCTGCTGTGCTTCGACGACACGGTCACCCAGATCACCGAGTTCGCGGAGATCTCCCGATGGGTTGCCGAGTACGGCAAGCAGGCCATCGCGGTCCTCAACATCAAGAACGCGCTCTGGCGGCAGCCGCCCCGGGTGCCCGATCCGGCGTTTCGCCGCCAGCTGTCCGACGCCGTGGCGCAGTCGGCACTCTGGTTGCAGGGCCAGCTCAGCGAGATCGGCCTGCCGGAGGTGCCGATCGTCGCGGTCAACAGCAGGCGTGCCGCCTTCGCCCGGCTGCCGGAGACCTACGACGGCTACGACGCGGCGACGTTCCGCAAACATCGGCGCGACTACGGCGTCGAGAACCTGATGGCCTGGTCGCACGTGTCCACCCTGGAACGGCTGATGACCCGGGCGATCACGACCGACGCGGTGGGGCTGCGGCTGGGTTCGCTGAGCCGGCAGCTGGTGTCCGAAGCGTCGGCCGGCGCCCGCACGCTGACCGAGCTGGCCGAAGACCTGAGGTCCCGGGCGGTCGTCGTCGAGCAGGCCGTGGCGGAGGTGCTGTGGCTGTTCGGCGATTCCCGGCAGCTGTACCGGGCAGCCGGGCCCGAGGCCCTGTCACCGCAGGCCGTGACGGTGCTGAACGAGCTCGATGAGCTCCAGCGGCGCAGTGACCAGACGATCTTCTCCAGCCGCCCGGGTGTGGTGGTGGAATTCGTGACGAACCTGCAGATCTCCCAGTTCGGCCGGTTGGAACGCGACGCCCTGCGCCGGGCGGAGGTGCTGGTGGACGACGCCTACGCGCGCAATCGCATGATCGACGCAGCGGAGTTCGCCGGCACGGTGTTCCGGCAGGCGGAGATGGAGCACGCGGTGGAGGCGGTCGCCGCGGCCTTCACCGCCCACCTGCGGCACCGCCTGGACGCCGCCGAGGCGAACCTCCAGGTCAACCTGGCGCCCACCGGCGCGTCCTTCGACGGCAGCGCGGGCAAGGGACTGCGGGTCAGCGGCAACGCCGTCCGGTATGGCTCGGCCATGGCCGCGGCCGGCACCATCGTCTTCCCACCGATGGCTCTGGTCGGCATCGTCGGAGACATCATCGGCCGCAGGTTCCGCAAGAAGGGACTGATCCGCCAGCGTGAATCGAGGGCGGTCGCGCTGGCCCAGGCAAGGACGACCGTGCACGCGAACTTCCAGCAGCTGTCGCAGCAGGTGCGCGGCAGGCTGCTCAGGCTCGCCTTCGACCAGGTCGTGGTCTCGATCAGCGAGCTGGTGAGGGCCGGGCTGGCGCTGCGCGAGCAGCAGCATCGGGCGGTGTGCCAGGCCAGGCTGCTGACCGACTTCTGCGCCGCGGTCGGCCCGAGCGGCCTCGGTCAGCACGCGGTCGCCACCGCGGTCGCCTCGATCGAAGCCGAGTACGCCGCGACCGGGCGTCCCGGGCGGCGGGTCTGGCTCGGCGACGACTGGGTTGACGAGGCCGTGGACGCCCAGGGCACGCCCACCGGTCACGACGGCGTGCGGCCGTTCCCGGCCGAGCACCGGGTCGTCGCCGCCCGGGTCGCGCAGACCCTTCGACGCTCCCGCCCGCCGGCTGCGGGGTCCGCCGAGCGGTGGCTTCGCGCGTGGTCGAGCGACCCCGACGACCCGGCCGCGGAGGCGGTGGTCGCGCAGCTTCGGCTGCTCCATGCCGAACAGGCCCCCCGGGTGGTGGTCATCGGCGATCGCGGCACCGGCAAGACCTCGCTGATCAGGCGGATGACGCAGCTCACCGGGGCCCGGGTGCACATCGAGCCGGGCCCGACCGGGCAGGTGCACACATACCCGTGGGAGGGCGTGACGCTCGTCGACACACCCCCGCTGGGCGCCGACGGGCAGGCCATGGACGCCACACTCGACGCCGCCTTCATCTGGTATGTGCTGAGCCCCAACCTGACCGCCACCCCGTATCTGAGCACCGTCCTGGTCGGCGACCCGCAGCACGGCATCCTCCCCCTCGCGGACCGGGTGGTGTTCGTGCTCGGACACGCCGACGTCATGGGCGCGGACCCGGTCGACTCACCGGAGGAGTTCGTGCTCCGCTGCCGGCGCAAGGAGGCCGAACTGCTCGGCGAGCTGCATCGGCTGCAGGGTCGGCAGGACCGTCCGGTCAGCTCCGTTCAGGTGGTGTGCCTGGCGCCGGACCCGGTGACCGGATCCGGCACCCCGGCCGATTGGGACGGCACCGCCGACTTCGCCGACGGTTGGCGCTCGGCCCGGGCGTGGCTGATCCCCTCCGGTGTCGACGTGGGTGTGCTGCGAGGCGCCGTCGCACGGATGACCAGGCTCCGCACACAGGCCGCGGCGGCGCAGGCCGGCCTGGAGGAGGAGATGGCGGGCCTGGCGATGCTGCAGGCCGACCTGAAACTGCGGTTGGAGAATGCCATCGCGCTGCGTGCCGTGGCCGTCGACCGGCTCGACTGGATCATCACCGGGGCGATCCGCGCTCACCTGGACCAGTGGGACATGGCGCTGGACAAGGAGGTGCAGGCTGCCATCGCGCGGCAGATCCTCACCATCGGGGATCAGCCGGACCTGCAGGCCCACATCAACGAGTGGGCCGCGACCGCCCAGCGGCAGGTCGAGCATTGGGCGCAGGACATGCAGACCTACGATCCCGGCAGCACCGTGCCACACCAGCGGGACCCACGCCTGCGCCTGCAGGCCAGGTTCCTTCAGCGCGCCACCGACACGGCCCTGGTGGCCAAGGCGGGCAGCGCGGTCTCGGCGCTGGCCAGACTCAAGTCGGTCGGGCGGTTCGCAGCGCAGGGCAGCAAGGTCGCTTCGCGGTTCGTGCGGATCGCACCGTTCGTGCCGCTGCTTGCCACCACCGCGGAAGACCTGTTCAGCGCGCGTTCCCGCAAGCGCCGCGAGGGTGAACGCGAGCAGGGTGAGGCCAGGCTGTTCGAAGACGCCCGGCGGTGGGTAGCCCAACTTGTCGAGGCCCACGCGGGCCTGTCGTGGCTGTGGGCACAGGGTGGCCTGCTGGACCAGGCGATCAACGAGGTCTCGGCGGAGCTGCGGCAGGACACCGAACAGATCGAGCAGATCAAGGCAAGGTTGGGCCGCTACGACAGAGCGCGGCAGTCGGCGATCGGGCTACTTGAGGGAGATCACGCATGAGTACGCACTGGGTGCACCGCCTGCGCGAGGCGATCGAAGCCGCCGCCGGGCCGCAGACCGCCGTCGCCGCCGACACCGCTTGGCGTCAGGTCGCCGATGCCGACACGCTGCGGGTCGTCGTCGTGGGTCCGTGGAGCGCCGGCAAGTCGAGCCTGATCAAGCGGTTGCTGGTGGAGGACGGCACGGCGGTCCCCGACTGGTTGACCATCAGCGCCTCCCGGGAGACCTACCAGATCCGCGAGGCACGCGCCACACGTGTCACCTACGTGGACACGCCCGGCCTCGGCAGTGACGAGCGCAAGCACGACCTCGTGGCGCTGTCCTCCGTAGCCGCGGCGGACCTGCTGGTGGTGGCGGTGACCCCGCAGCTGCTCGGCACCGACGTGGACCGGCTGGCGGCACTGGTGGACGGGACGGCGGTCTCCCCCCACGGCGGCCGGTTCTTCCCACCGGGCGCGCTCGTCGTGGTCATCAGCAAGGCCGACCTGGCAGGCGTCGACCCGGTCGACGACCTCGACGGCTTCCGAGCCATCGTCGAGCGCAAACGTGCCTCGGTGGCGACGGCGCTGGCACGCCACGTCCACGGCGAACTCCCGCCGATCATCGCGGTCGTGGCCGATCCGGGCGGGCAGCACTCGCGCAACCCCCGGCCGAACCCGGCTGCCTACGCCGAGGGCCGCGACTGGGACGGCGTGGCACAGCTGCGTGACCTGCTCGACAGCGCCGCCGGCCAAGTGCTGCGGTTGCGCGCCCTGGCGCAGGTGCGGCACTGGGCGAGGACCGGCGCGTCCGCGCTGGAGCAGGTGAGCGCGGCGTTGTCGGAGGCCGACGCGCAACTGCGCCAGGTTCACGCGGACCGGTCGCGGGTGCTGGTGCTGGAGGAGGAGCTCGCCGCGATCGACGCCTCAGCCGCCAGCCGGCTGCGCGATGACATCCGCGACGAGATGCACAACGTGATCATGCAGGGCAAGGTGGAATCGACGGAGCAGCTGGCCGAGCAGATCAGCGAACGGCTCAACGCCTCCGTCGCGACCTGGCACGCGGAGTCCACCGGCAAGCTGGTGGCACTGGCCAGACGCGCCCAGATCGAGCTGAACCCGCCGGCCCTCGGCCCCGGTGACACGGCCGGGCAGGTCGAGCAGTTCGTCAAGCACGCCGTGACCGCGGACTCCGGCTCCCCCGATGCCATGCTCGGCGACTTCGTGGCGAAGGGTCTGCTGCTCGCCGACAAGATGCAGGAGCTGCGTCTTGGCGTCAAGGCGGCCGACGTGCCGGCACACCTGAGCCAGTATCAGGCGCTGATCGACCGCCTCCACCCGGACGCCTACGCCAGAACGCTGACCCTGCTCAACGTCGAAGGCGTGCTGACCGACCCCGCCTACGCACAGGAGCTGGCGAACCTGCAGCGGCATGAGGGCGTCAGCGACCTGATCAGCTACCTGCGCAAGCCCGGCGGCATCACCAGCCCTGGCCACGCGGAGAAACTGAAGAACACCACCAACACGCTGCGGATCGCCGCCGACGTCGCGCCGGTGCTGCTGGAGTTGCTGCGGACGCAGCAGCAGGAGAAGGCATCGCAGCTCCAGCGGGACAGGCGGGCACACCTGCAGGTGCAGGCCGACGGCGCCGCGAACCGGCAGGCTGAGCAGATCCTCGCCGGTGGTCCAGACGGTGCGGGCTGGCGGGGTCAGGTCGCCGAGCTGCGGGCCGCGCTGCGCTCCAGCGCTCCGGACGACGACGCCGTGTCGCTGGCCGCCCAGCGGGGCCGGGACCTGACCGCCACGCGTGACCGCCTGGATGCGGTGCTCCGCGATCTGGCCACCTCCACGATCGAGGGATGACGTCACCGCTCGGCCGAACGCCGGCCTGCAGGCGAGCCCGTCGACGTCGGTGGTCTGGGCCCGGAATGGACAGCCGGGCCTCGGTCCACATTGCTCGGCGTTCGGATCGGCACCCGGTTCCCACGTCTCTGATCTTCTGGGTATGTCTGGGTGTCTCAGCCTTCCGACCGGCGCGTGGCCGCGTCGTGGCAGGCACGAAGTCGCCAGGCACGGCGAAGACGGGGCGGCGCGGACGTGGTGCAGGCCGGTCCCGCCGGCCGGCATGCGCGGCGCGCCCAGATCCGGCCGCCCGCAGCCGCCACGCACCGCAGGCATCGACCGTTGTACGTACGTGGCACTCCGGCGGCCCCTCGCCGCCACCACCGACCGGCCCGAACGCCGTGGCGCGCCGACCTGCCGCTGCCGACGCCGCCGAGAAGGAGGCGCACTCCTCGATGTCGAACATCCTGACGACGCTGACGCTCGCGACGCTGGCCGCGGGAACCGCGCTGATCATCTGCCGGCTGACCGGCTCACGCCTGCGGCGGCGGCTGCTCGCCCGGCTGTGGCACGCGGTGCACGTCGACGCGCTCACCGGCCTGCCCAACCGCGCGGGCGCTTTGGACGAGCTGGGCCGCCGGTATGCCGACCACCGGCCGCTGAGCCTCGGCTTCGCCGACCTCGACCAGTTCAAGGCCCTCAACGACACCCACGGCCACGAGGTCGGCGACCGGGCGCTGCAGCACATCGCGCTCGTGCTGCGCACGCACCTGCCGGACATGTTCGCCGCCCGCATCCACGGCGACGAGTTCGTGTTCGCCTGGCATGCGCTGCTGACCGACGCCCTGGCCCACGCCTGGCACGTACGGCACCTGGTCAGCGCGCACCCGCTGCGGCTGCCCGGTGGCGACCTGATCGAGCTGCGCATGTCCGTCGGCGTCGCCGAGCGCAGCCTGACCGGCGACCTGCGGCTGCTGATGCACCACGCCGACCTGGCCATGCACGACGCGAAGACCAGCGACAGCGGCTGCGCCCCCTACAACCCGCACCATCACGCCACCGCGGTGGCGCCCCGGCCGGCACTACGCGTACGCGAACGCCGCCACACCGCACCCCCGGCGCCCGCCGGCCCGCCCGTGACGCCTGCCGACGACACCGAAACGGACTCTCGACGGGCCGGGCGGGCCGGTTCGGCGGCCGGAGCCACGGACCAGCGTGGATAGGAATCGCGTCCAGCCCTCGGCACGGTGCATGGCACACCGCCGGGTGAGGCGCGGTCAGGCGGCCAGGAACCGGTGTGGTTGGAAGACGCAGATGTTGGCCTCGCCCTGGGCGTTGCCGTCGGTGATCTCGACGAACACCCCGTAGGTCTCCCCCGGGGTCAGCTCGACGGGCAGGTCGACGGACGCCTTGTTCAGCCCGGCCAGGGGCTCGATGCCGCGGGCACGCCGGATGTAGATGTTGTCCCACCACAGCAGCTTCTGCGTGTCGAACTCGCGCAGCGACGCGGCCTTGGCCAGCCGGTACACGTAGTAGGCGTCCGGGCCGCCGAACTCGGCCAGAGTCGACCAGCTGGTCAGGGTGTACGCGAGCCGGTCGCGGTTGGCGAGGTAGCTGTCGACGATCGCGCGCGACGGCGCGCAACGCTGCTCGCGCGTGCGGGTCAGCACCTCACCGTCCTTGGTCGTCACCTCGATCGTGTACGTGCCCTCGGCCAGGAACCCGGCCGGGACGTTGAGCATGTACCAGTGGTAGTCCAGCGACGGGTCGTAGATCCACCCGTCGCGGTTGGCGTTGGTGAACATCTGGTTCGTGAACGCGGCCTCGTAGCCGCCGGGGCCGCGAGCCACGATGCCGGCGATCTGGTCGGGCACCGGTGTGTCGGACGGGAAGAAGGAGACGAGGAACTTGTGCTGCTCCTTGGGCAGCCCCACGCTGTCCTCGAAGTCCCAGTACACGTCGCAGGCCATGATGTCGTAGATCCGCACCGTCATCAGCCGAGTATTCGACCTGGTGGACGCACCGCGCATCGGCGAAACCACCGGCCGCCGCCCCGCCGCCGCGTGGTCGCCGCCACGCCCACCGCGCTCTCCCGGCGCGGCATGCGGGTGCTCACCAGGGCAGCACGCCGTCGGCGGCGTCGCCGTGCGACATGCTCAGATCGCCCCACAGCACCCCGGTCGGCCCGTCCGGCGGCAGCGTCGCCAGGTGCACACTGACCAGCGCGCCCTGCTCCGGCGTACGCGGACCGCTGTTGCCGTTGAGGTCAGTGGCGCAGTAGCCGGGATTGGCCGCGACGCCGACCGCGTGGCCACCCAGAACTACCTCAGGTCCAAGTACGCCCTGCCGTAACCGTCCTCGCCGGTCCCGCCCCCGACCGGGCGGGACCGGCGAGACGGCCTGGAACCATGAACAGCCCGGCGCGTTCAGGGCCCGGCCTCGTCGGAGTCAGGGGCCGATCCCGTACGAGCGGGTGATGAGATCAGCCATCGCCCGCTGGAAGTCGTCGCGCTGACGTCGACTCCACCCCGCAGTCAGCTCGCCGAAGACCTTTTCCTGCCACGCGTGCGCGTGTGCCAGTGCCTCGTGACCGGCGGCGGTGATGGAGACCTCGCGCCGACGCCCGTCCGACGCGCCCTTCGCCATCGTCAGACAACCCGCGTCGGCAGCACTTCTGATCAGCCGCGACGCTCCGCTCTGGTCGATGCCGAGCTCGTGCGCGACCGCGTTCACGGTTGCCGGCTCGTCGCGTTCGACCAGCGAGTTCACCGCCTCGGTCACCAGCACGATCCGCCCCTGCTCCGCGGTCGCGTCCTCGGCGGCGCGGCGCGACCAGTGCCGGACGAACCCGAACAGCAGCTGCCCCGGCCCCTGGACGCTCATTCGGACGCGGCCATCTCGCGGCAGAGGTAGGCCAGTTCGAGCGCGGATTTCAGATCGGGCAGGCGCAGCGCGGCCGTCACTTTGGCTCCCGCGACGCGGAACACCGTCGCCACCCGAGCGGGCGTCTGGTTGCCGGGCCAGGTGGCGTCCTGCTCGACCACCATGAGTCGCTCGCTGACCGGGTGCCAGGATCGCGGCACCAGCCGGATCTGCGAGCGCTCCACCCAGTCGGCGAACTGTTCAGGGGTGATCGGTCCCGCTCCTTTCGGGCCGAGGACGATCATCGGATCGCCGACCGCTTGCGCGGATCGCGCCAGGTCGCCGCCATTCACACTCGCGTGCCACTCGTTGATCGCGTCTTCCAGGTTCGACTCCATGCCCGTAAACTATATGCGATCCGCATATAGTTTACGGGAGCGGCCTTGAGGTCCTCGCACCACCCATCACGAGGGCTGGGGCCTACCCGGGCCGGTCACCGAAGTGGCGGCGCAGTGTTCGGACGCGCACCTCACCGTCCCGGGTCCGGCCAACGACCAGGCCGGCGGGCCGGACCACCGCTACCGTAAGGATCATGGCGCGATCCGCCCGGCTGACCGAACCGATCGTGGAACAGGTCGATGCGGGCACCGCCGCGCTGGTACCCGACGTGGGTCGCCGAGGCGGGTGGACCCTGTTCGTCGACGACACCGCCCAGTCCTACGTCCACCTCACCGACCCGACCCATCTGGAGTTCGGGTACGTACGCCGGATCGCGACGGTCATCGACGCGGCCGCACCGGCCGGGGCGCCGCTACGTGTCCTGCACCTGGGTGGCGGCGCGCTGACGCTGCCGCGTTACGTCGAGGCCACCCGCCCCGGCTCGACCCAGCGGGTGATCGAGTACGACCGCAAGCTCTACACGCTGGTCCGGCGGGTCCTCCCGCTGCCGCCGGGCGACCTGCGGGTGCGCATCGCCGACGCCTGCCACGCCGTGGCCGCGGTCAGGCCCGACACCTTCGACCTGGTCATCACCGATCTGTACCAGGGCGACCAGATGCCGCACGGCGCGACGACCGCCGGCTTCGCCGGGGACGTGGCGCGAGCATTGCGGCCCGGCGGTCTCTACGCGGCGAACCTGCTCGACACGCCCGCCTACACCTTCACCGACACGCAGACGGCAACGGCGCGAGCCGAGTTCGCCGACGTCTGCCTGATCGCCGACGACGGCTTCGAGCGGCGTGCCGGACAGCACAACGTCGTGCTGGCCGCCGTCACCGCCCCCGGGCCGCTGCCCATGGCAGGTCTGGCGGGCCGCCTGAACGGGCCACCCCGGGGCCGCATCCTGCACGGAGCCGACCTCGCGCACCCCATCAGCGCAGCCCGCCCGCGAACAGGCGCTCCCCGCACGACACGCCACTGACCGCGGCCGGGCGGACGTCCGCGGCCTCGACCGGGCGCGGTGCGGCGTCAGCCGGCTCATTCGAACGGACGCATCAGCGCGAACAGGACCACCGGCAGGCCCACCACCACGAACGTCAGCGGCAGCGGCCATCCGGACAGCTCCGACAGGCCGAACGCGCCGAGCACGCTCACCCCGAGCAGCGCCACGACGGGCAGGAGGTAGTCCAGCAGCGCGTCAGCGAAGTACCTGATCGCGGCGCCCAGGCAGATGAACGCGAGCCCGATGAGAAAGAGTTCCACCGCGCCCTCCGCGCCGCCGGACCGCCAGATCGAGATCAAGATAACGGCCGCTCGCGCCATGAGCCATGGTGTATCGCCTCACCGACATCTGCCTGAGCCTCGGCGAAGCCCCGAAGCCGGCCGCCCGCTGGCGCACCGGCCGCCGCGGCAGCTCAGCGGGCGCTCGGCCCGAGCGGAGCCGCGCCCGGGGCCGGGGCAGGCGACGGCTCCTTCAGCTCGACGAAGACCGCGTGCGTCTCGGTGGCGCCGATGTTCTCCCCGCTGTGCTCCTGGGCGCCGATCCACCGGGCGTGCGCCGCCGGCAGCTCGATGTCGGCGTGCCGGTCGCCGCTGGAGACCCGGCGCTGGAAGCCGCTGAGAGTGACCATCACGCTGTCCGGGTGTCGGTGCGGATGCGTCCGGTCGCCCGGTCGGTCGCGGTACTGCAACACCCGCACCCGCTCGTTCTCGAACAGGACACGGTAGAGGTCCGGGTCGGTGACGACGGGGTCCTGGGGATCCTGACCGGTCATGGCGCACCTGATTCCGTCCGGCCGGCGTCGCGCGACGCCGGGATATGGCACTGAAGTACCATCATGGTAATGGCGATACCATATGAAGCGAGCGGTCGGACGCGGCAGAAGTCGCGGACCCGACAGGCACTGGTCGATGCGGCCCGGGAACTCCTTGCCCAGGGTGCAACCCCGCAGGTCGAGCACGCCGCGGAACGCGCCGGGATCTCGCGCACGACCGCCTACCGCTACTTCCCCAACCAGCGCGCACTGCTCATGGCGGCCCACCCGCAGATCTCGCCGGAGACCCTGCTCGACGCCGACGCGCCCGAGGAGCCGCACGCCCGGCTAGATGCGTTCATGGCCGCCTTCACCGGCTACAACCTCGAATGGGAACCGCAGCTGCGCACCGCGCTGCGACTCGCCCTGGACGAGCCGGGCGACCGGCCGGTGCTGCGCCAGGGCCGTGCCGTCGGCTGGCTGGAGCACGCCCTCGAACCGGTGCGCCGGACCCGGCCCGACGTCGACGTGCGCGCGCTCGCGGTGGCGATCCGCTCGGCCACCGGAATCGAAGCCCTGATCTGGCTGGTCGACGTCGCCGGGCAGACCCGGCAGGACGCGGCCGAGACCGTGCGACGTACCGCCCAGGCCCTGCTCGCTGCCGCCCTGGCCGACACCGCGCGGCGCTGACGGCCCTGCGCGGCAGCCGGGCCGGCACGGTGCTGCGGTGTCGCTGCCGGGTCAGCCAGAAGCGATACCGGTGGCGGCGGTGCCGGGCGGCCGCGTACGGCCGCCCGGCACGACGGTCACGGCCGCTGGTAGCCGAAGGTGTACGACGCGCCGCCGCGGTCGCCGATCACCCGGTAGCGGTACTTGCCCGCGGCGCCGTTGTGCACGAGGTACTCGTCACCGAACGCGGTGTCGGACGTCGCCACGGTGCGCCACTGGCGCAGGCTGAACAACTGCAGCTCCAGCCGCAGCGCACTGCCGGCGGTCAGGCACGCCCGGTGCAGGCCTGCCGACGCCTGGAATCCGGCGCCCGCGCTGTCGGGTTCGAACTCCGAGGCGTTCATGCGGGGAATGAACCCGGTCTGCACCGCCGGGTAGGTGTTGCAGGCCTGCCGCGGGCTGGTGGTCAGAGTGAGCCCGTACGTCGTGAGGATCTCGGCGAGCGGCTGGAAGTAGGTGTCGGACTCGCTGGTGGTGCAGTCGCCGGCCTTTCCCGACAGCACGCCCTGGGCGTGGTCCACGGCGAGGAAGGGCCCGCCGGAGTCACCGAAGTCGGCGCAGGCCGTGGTGCGGGTGAGGCCGCCGACGACCTCGCCGGAGGTGTAGTTCACGGTGACGTTGAGGGCGTCGACGGCCCCGCAGTGCCAGCCCGTGGTGGCGCCGGAGCGGCACACCAGCGCGTTGACCGGGGCAGGCTGGGCGCCGACCACGGTGACGTCGGTGCCGTTCCACCGGGTGACCGTCGGCGTCGGTGTCCAGTCCGCGGTGGTCGCCACCCAGCCGAAGTCGCCCTCGGCGCCGAACGTCGAGGCCTGCACGGCGCCCATCACGACGCCGTTGTCGTGGATGGTCCACGTGCCGGCGGAACCGCAGTGGCCCGCGGTGACGTATCCGCCGGCCACCGAGAACCCGATGGAGCAGCCGCCGCCGGCGATGTAACGTTCGCCGCCGCGGATGTCGATGGCCGGGCTCGGGCGCTGCGCCGCGTGCCGTACCTCGACCAGCGCCGGGTCGGTGCCGCTCGCGGCGATGAAGGCGGCCGCGGCCGCGGGCTCGGTGGCGGTCACCACCACGCGGTTGCGCACCACATCGACGTACCAGCTGGTGACCGCCCCGGACACGCGGACGCGGGCCTGGTCGAGCCGCGACTTGGCCGTGCCGAGGGTCGCGGCGCTGTGCGGCACCACCACCGGGGTCGCACCTGCTGCGTTCACGGTCCCGGCGAGCCGGTCGTCGCTGACGGCCACGGTGAGCGTCTCACCGGTCAGCCAGCTTCCCGCGTACGCTGCGCCGAGCCGCGCGCGCAGCAGCTGGTCGATTTCCCTGGCACGTGAGTCGGCGGCGAGCCGCGCACGGGCCTGCGCAGGGGTGAGGCCGAAGTCGCGCTGCACCGCCTCGATCATCGTGGCGGCGGCCGGGGGCGCCGGGTCGCGCGGCGGGGCGGCTGCCGCGGGCGCCGCGGGCACGAGCGGGAGCAGAGCGGCCAGGGTCAGGGCGAGGCGTCGCCTCGGTCGGGGCATCGGATCTCCTGGGAGTGGGCACGCGCCCGGACCGGAGCGCGGGACTGCCCGGATCCTAACAACCTACATCGATGTACTTCGTTTCATCGATGTAAACGCTTTGCGGACCCGCCGGATCGCACCGCTACCGGCCGGCTGGGGTGGGGTCGGGGAAGTTGCGCTGAGGGCAGGTGTCGGGCCGGGCCGGGTCGTAGCGGTGCAGGGCGACCGCGATGCCACCGGCGGGCACGCTGGTCACCGGAGCGGTGTCCGAGATCATCACTACGCCGTGCCAGCCGGTGTATCCGGCGCGGTAGAGCGTGCAGTTGCCGACGATCCGCATCCCCGGCACGGCCACGGACTGGGCGCGGGTGCGCAGGAACGTGCTCGGGTCGTAGGGGTTGCTCTGCAGGAAGTAGAAGCCCGTGTCGGGGGTCGTATTGGCCCAGAACATCTCCCCGTGGGTCAGGTACATGTCGAAGACGTTGACCACGTCCCGGCTGTCGAGCCAGGCGAAGGCCAGATCCGGGTCCCCGGGACCGCTCACCCCGTCGTTGGCGGCCGCGGGCAGCACGATCTTCCCGGTGGCCTGCCGCCACTGCACGTACGGGCTGTACCCGGTGATCCGGGTCGCCTCGGCCCGGTAAGCGCCAAGGCCCCGCAGGTGGGAGTTGACCGCGATGAACTCGGTCCGGCCCGTCGGGTAGGTGCTCGACGCCAGCCACGGGCCGGTGGCTTCCGACAGGCTGACGTTCCAGTTGTCCGGCGAGTAGACGGCCACCGCCGACCAGGCGGGCCGGCCGGTGGCGAGGTCGTACACGGTGCTGGCCTTCGGCCGCTGGATGGCGCCGTCGGGCAGCGGCGCCGCGTACGCCGGCGATGGCAGCAGCGTGACCGCCATCGCGCCGCACAGTGCGGCGGTCAGCGCGAACCGTCGGAAGCGGGCGGGTCTGTCCATGGTGGCTCCTGGATGCCGCGTCGGGTGTTGGCCGACCCAGTGTGGGTCGGCTGCGCCGCCGGGACACCGGCAGCGTCGGGCACCCGACCTCGGCTCGCGATCGTTCGGCCCGCGCGCACGCGAGCCGCGGCCGTACATACCGGCTGCGCACCGCCTCTCCCACAGCGGTGAGACGCAGAGACGGACGTTCGCGAGGTCGCGCGCGTCGAACAGCATCCGGTTCACCGGGGCTCGATCTTTCGGCGTACGCCGAATCGCTGTGTCCGCCCGTCACGGCACTGCTGAGATCGTCCTGTGCGCAGTCGCGACCGGACACGGCGACGACAGTGCACGGGCGCGACGGGCGGCGGCGTCCTCGAAGGACGACGGGGGAGGACGCCGCATGTCCGTGGCTTCGGCCGGGCCGCCCTCAGCCGGCCTGTTCACCTGCCTCGAGCAGGGTGAGGCCGGCGGCCGTCACCACGTAGAGGACCGTACGGCCGTGGCGGCTGCGGGCCAGCAGGCCCGCGGCGTGCATGATCCGCAGGTGTTCCGACACGGTGGCGTTGGACATGTCCAGCCGCCGGGACAGCTCAGTGGTGGTGGCGGGCTCGCGCAGCATGTCCAGCAGGCGGGCCCGGGACGCCCCGAACAGGGCCGCGAGCGGCCCGTCCGCGGAAGCACCGCGCTCCCACAGCGTGGCCGCGGCGCGCGCCGGGTAGACGGCGAACGGCGGGGAGTCGGCGTGCAGCGTCCACAGCACCTTGCGGTCGACGAAGACGCTCGGCATCAGCGGCAGCCCGCGTCCGCGCAGGTCCAGGTCGACGTCCCACGGGTCGTCGGACTCGATGCCGTCGGTGTCCCAGCGGACCGTCGGGTGCAGCGTGTCGAACAGCCGCCGTACCCCACCCTCGGCCAGCTGGCGGGACCGGTAGGCGATGTCGGCCTCCAGCACCCCGCGCATCCGGGTCCAGTGTGGTGCGACGGCGAGCCGGTGCCATTCGCGCGCCGCCGCGACGAGGTCGGCCAGCAGCCGGGTCGGGTCGTGGGCCAGCGCGGCCGCGGTGCGCGGGCCCAGCGGCAGCCGCCTCGTGGTCGCCGCCAGGTCGGCGGCGACCACCTGCGGCGAGGTCGCCGCGACCACCGCCAGCTCGTCCTCGAGTTCGGCGGAC
This sequence comes from Catellatospora vulcania, assembly GCF_009720385.1. Classification (GTDB taxonomy): domain Bacteria; phylum Actinomycetota; class Actinomycetes; order Mycobacteriales; family Micromonosporaceae; genus Catellatospora; species Catellatospora vulcania. The sequence continues at coordinate 68,281 of NZ_ML769306.1, forward strand.
GGCCCCGGCGGAGGCGGGGTCAGGAAGTCGGGAAGCCAGGCGCGGGGTCGGGTGAGCTCGGCCAGCAGGGCCATGGCGTCGGCGAGCGCCGGATCCGGGCGCAGCTGCCGGGCGGCGCGGATCCAGCCGAGGTGGATGGCGTGCCGGCCGCCGGACGCCAGCGCGAAGTGGCTGCGCACCGTCTCCCACAGCGGGGAGATGCAGAAGCGGATGTCGGCGGCGTCGCTGACGCCGAACCGGATGCGGCTCACCGTGGCCCGACCTTTCGTCGTACGCCGAATTGATGGGTCAGTCCCCCACCGTACTGCTGGGATCGTCGTATGCGACGACCACGTGTCACCGACGACGACCTGATCGAATTCGCCGTCGAGCTGGCCGCGAACGCGGGCGAGCTGTCCGCCGGACTCTTCCTCGCCGGCTCACCACGACGGTTCAAGGAGGACGGCAGCGAGGTGACCGACGCCGACGTGCGGGTCGAGGAGCTGGTGCGGGCGGCGGTGGCACGGTACGCGCCCGACGACGGCCTGCTCGGCGAGGAGACCGGGGAAAGCGCGGGCCGTTCCGGGCGGCGGTGGGTCTGCGACCCGATCTCAGGCACCGCCTACTTCACCCGGCGGATGCCGCTGTTCGCCAACCTCATCGCGTACGAGGACGAGCACGGCCCCGCCGTGGGCGTCATCAACCTGCCGATGCAGCAGGAGATGGTGGTCGCCGCCGCGGGGCGCGGCTGCCGGGTGCTCACCGGCGGGCAACGCCGATTCGGCGCGGGCCGCCGCGTCGAGGTGGACCCCGCCGACGTCGGCAAACCGCTGCTGCTCGCCGCCAACCAGCACACCTGGTCGGAGGAGTTGCTGGTGGCGCTGCACCGGCGGGCCACCGTGGTCGGCGCGGTGCACCACGCCGCGGTGCACCTGGTCACCGGGCGGGTCGACGGGTTCGTCATGACCCACCAGGGGTACGACGACCTCGCTCCGCTGCCGGTGATCCTCGCCGAGGCGGGTGCGACCGTCACCGACCTGTCCGGCGACCCGGTCCTGACCGGCGACGGCTCAGCCCTGGCCGCTTCCCCCACCCTCCACCGGCACCTGCTCGAAACCACCACAGCCATCAGGAATGGAGGCGCACCTTATTACCGGAATCCGTAGTACCGGGTGCCGCTTCGTGCGTTCTGTATGACTTCTGTCAATGGGTCCGGAGATATTAAGAGGATAGTGATGCGCACGGGTTGCATCATTCTGACCCGTCCAGGCACTTTCCCCCGGAAAGGCCAGATCATGAAGCGTACCGTCAACGCACTGCTCACCGCAGGGGCAGTGCTCGCATCTGTCCTGCTACCCACGGCGGCGACAGCCGCCACGCCGCACTCCTCCACCGCCGCGCACCATTGCGGATCGGTGCGGCCCGCCACCGACTTCTACGCCGCCGGCCGAGTCGCCACCGTGCTACTGACCGTGCCGAACAACCCGTCCTGCAAGACCATCAGTGTCTCGCACCTCAAGGACCCGACCGACCCGTCGGACCGGTGTCAGGTATTCCTGGTCATCTTCTACCCCACGGACGGCAGTGAGCCCATCGCCACCGAGCCGGTGAACGCCTGCTTCCACGGACCCCGCTCCCGCCCGGTGGTCCTGGCCACCGCAGTACCCGACGGGTCGCAATACCGCGTGCTGTACCAGATCGACTACCTGATCCAGCACCTCACGTTCAAGGTCTGGCACTGACCACCCGGGGTGGTCCGATGCCACACTCCCGCTCCTGAATCACGGTGCCGACCGGCAAGTCGCCGGTCGGCACCACCGCCGTGCACGCTGGGCCACTCATCACTCCAGCGGCACGCAGACGTGCTCGTGGAGGCCGAAGCGGTGCGGGCAGCCTGCGACAGGCCGCCAACCTGCTGTCGGCCGGGAATTCCGGGCCGTGAAGGGCAGCCACGCCCACTTAAGGAGCGCCGCACCGCCCGATGTCACCGTGCCGGCCATCGCCAGTCAGCGCACGGGGTCGGCAGCGACCAGGTCGCGCAAGGCGTCCTCGACTGCCCGGCAGAAGGTGGGATAGGCGTAGATCATGCTGTTCAGCACCGACAGTGGCGTGCCCGCGTGGATGGCCAGCGTCAGCAGTCCGAGTACCTCACCGCCTGCAGGACCGGCAGAGACGGCTCCGACCAGGACGTCTCGGTCGGCGTCGGCGATCAGGGTGATGAAGCCCTCGTTGCCGACGTGGTGGATGAAGCCGCGCGCGGATTCGGCGATGTCTGCGCGACCGATCCGCACTCGTACGCCCTGCTCGGCTGCCTGAGCCTGGGTCAAGCCCACCGCCCCGATCTCCGGATCGACGAACACGCAACGCGGCACGGCCCGGTAGTCGGCAGGTTCCACGGCAAGGCCCAGGATGTCGGCGGCGGCGATACGTGCCTGGTAGGTCCCGACATGCGTGAACTGCCCGTGGCCGGTGATGTCGCCGACCGCCCATACTCCCGGCGCTGCACGCAGACGGCCGTCCACGTCGACGGTCTCGGCTCGTGGATCGAGGCCGATCGCATCCAGCCCGAGGTCGGTCAGATTGGCAGCCCGGCCCGTAGCGATCAGCAGACGCTGCGACGCCACGGTGCCGCCGTCGTTCAGCGTCACCGTGAAGCCCGCGTCACGATGCTCCACCCGGTCGACGCGTGCCCCGGTCAACACGCGGACGCACTCAGCCACCAGGGTCCGCTCCGCGAACGCCGACACCTCCGGATCCTCGCGGTCCACCAGCCTGTCGGCCGCCTCGATGATCGTCACGTCCGCGCCGAACCGGCGAAGGATCTGGGCGAATTCCAGCCCGACCGGTCCGCCGCCGAGCACCGTGACCGATCGCGGAACCTCAGTGAGCTCGGCCGCGTCCCGGTTGGTCCAGTACGGCGTGCCCGCGAGGCCGTCGATGTCGGGCACGGCAGGGCTGGTCCCGGTCGCCAGGACCGTCGCACGCGCCGCGAACGACCGGGTCTGGCCGCGGTCGCCGGTGACCAGGACCCGGCCACCTTCCTGAAGCCTGCCTGTCCCCCGGACCAGACGGATCCCCTTACCGGTGAGCTCCGCGGCCTTCCTGCTGTCGTCCCAACAATGTGTCGCCTGGTCACGGATCCGCCGCGCGACCACCGCCCAGTCGGCCTCGACCGCGCTGCTTCCAGCCAGCTCCGGCACCCGACGCGCCTCCGCCAGCGCGTCACCCGCGCGCACCATCATCTTCGTCGGCACGCACGCCCAGTTGGCGCACTCCCCACCGATCAGGCCCTGCTCCACGGCCAGCACCGACAGCCCCGCATCGCGCAGCCGATGGGCGACCGCCATACCGGCCACGCCCGATCCGACGACCACAGCGTCCACCTGCTCATCCATGCCCGGAATGTGCCCCGAGCGGCCTACGGCAAACCGCCGCGACCGAAGGTCCGTAAGCCGTATCCGCTTCGTGGCCGTCCGAAGTGTTCCAGCACGGCATCGCTGCCGCTGCCGCTGTCGCACCCGTGCCCGCATCGTGAACGCGGGTCCTGCACCGCCGCCGCATCGGCGGTGCAGGACCTGGTGGCGGAAAGGCAGACGCCATGGCCGGGGGTTTCGGGACGTCACGAGCGGTATCGCGCTCACCTGGCAGGCCAGGCACCTGCACTGATCACGGCTGACGCGCCCGGTCATCGACCGGGCGCGTCAGCGTGCGGCTGGGTGTCGCGTCGACACCTCCTGTCGGGACGTCAGCAGAGGCCGTCACATCCGCTGCCGGCGGGAGGCGGACCGGCGTCCTTCGGGCTGGGCAGGCCGGGGTGGCCCTCAGGCTGGGCCTGGGTGATCCGCTTGGGCTCGGCCAGCAGGAAGAGTTCGCCGACCGTCCCGTCGATCAGCATGATCGTGGGCGGATTCTGCGGGTTTTCCGGATCTTCCTCCATGCCGGGGGCGTTCCAGCCCTCGACCACGTTGATCGCCGCACCGCGCAGGCGCAGCACGCCGTCGACCATCTCCTGCGTCACCATCGAGTTGTACGCCTGCTCGGGATCGACGTACTCGGTGGTGTCGGGGTAGTTGGTGCACTGCTTGCCGCTTGCGTCGCAGACGGCGGTGTTCGTGGTCTTGGAGGTCGCGCCGCTGGAGGAGGTCGACTCGGTGACGGTGACGGTGACCGTGCCCATGACCTTGCCGTCCCCGTCGCGGACGTAGTCCGTGGTGGTGGTCGTGGTCGTCGACGACCCGTCCTTCTCCTTGCGGTGCTCCACGTCCTTGGACTGCAGCAGATTGCCGTCGCTGTCGAGGACGTCCTCGTTGCTGTAGGTGACCTCGGTATTGCCCTCGTGGACGGTCCCGCCGTGCTTGACGATGGTGCCCGCCTTGTCACCCTCCTTGTCGGTGATCTTGATCCTGACGCCCCTGTCGATGGGCGTGGTGGTCCGCGTGGAACCGTCGCCGTAGGTGTCGACGGTGTTGCCCCACCAGTCCTTCTCGCTGTTGACGATCCCGCCCCCGAACACATGGTTCCGGGGATCCTTGGCACCTGCGCTGATCAGGCTGGCGTCCATGCCGTTGACCCGGGTGCCCGGCGGAGTGCCGTCCGGCTTGATCCCGTCGAGGCCGATGGAGAAACCGCTGCGCTCGGCCGAGATGCCGAACTTGCTCAGCTGGTCACCGGAGATGCCCATCCGGGTCAGCGCATCAGCGCGCTCGTGGAGCGGGAACGCCCCCAGCGGGTCGACGCCCAGCGCGTCGCGCGCCTTGATGATCTCTGCGGGGAACGCCACCAGGGAGGCCAGGCCGTACTCGAACGACGGCAACTTCCGGTCGATGAGCAGCTCGGCGATCAGCTCCAGGCCCGGTCGGCTGGCCGGGTCGTACGGGTCGGTGCCGGCCTGCAGCTCGTCGGCGTCGCAGACCCCGTCGTGGTCGGAGTCCACCACTGACCAGGCGATGTAGCAGGCTGTCGGGTCGCACAGCCGGAGCGTGCTGTATTTCCTGGTCGGCTCCTCCACCGCGCCTGCCGGAGCGACCACGCTAGCTGTCAGCGTGACGAACACACCGGTCGCGAGACCGGCGCCGAACAGTTTTCGCATCATGCGCGCAGGATCCCACCGGACCCCGCGGACCTCGGCTCTCTGTCCGCAAGGTGCCAGACATGCTGGTGGAATCCCTAGTGCTGCGGGCGTGGGCATGGCTCGCATACGCTGCGGGGCCCAGCTTAAGGAGAGCCGTGCAGTACTCCGCCCTTTCCGATCATCACACCACCCGGACCGTGGTCTACAGCACCGTCGGCTTCCTGCTGGTCGCCGCGATCACGTATTACACGCAGGACGGCGACCTCACCCTGGCCGGGTACATCCTCGGCTGCTACCTGTTGGCCCTGGGTCTGCTGCACGCCGGAGTGCAGGCGGTGGCCACGGTGCTGGAGGAGCACGAGAACTGGCGCCGCCGCACGGACCAGGCCACGCGCCGGGACAGCTGAACGCGCGGCAGGATGCGAGGTAACCCCGCCGTCGATGGATCTGCTGTCCCGACGCGGGTGCCAGCCGGTGGCGCTGAGACGGTCGCACGCGGACAGGACCGGGTCCGAGCCGGTCAGCCGGCCACCTGGAACGACGAGCCGGCGGTCTCCCCGCCCTCGGGCGCACTGGCCAGGCAGTACAGCAGCCACGTGTCCTGGCCGACCTGGATCGGCCAGGCCTCACGCCGCCAGTTCCCGGTCGCGGAGGCGTCCCGGCTGCGCTGCGCCACGGCCTGCGCCGAGCAGAGGGCGGCGACGTCCGTGCGGCCCATCAGCTCGTCCTGGCGCAAGAACTGCGCCTCGGCCGGCAGGGTGCCCACGACGACGGTCTCCCAGTCGTGCGGCTGGTCGCAGGCGATCCGCTTCGGCTTGTGCGCCGTGCCACCGGTGGCAGTCAGCCCGCCCCAGCACTCCGGCGCAGGCGGGCACGCGGCCGCGCCGCATGCGACGTATCCCGCGGGAACCTGCGGCCCGGTCGTCGTGGCCCCGTCCGGTGCCGTCCACTGGGCGAGCGTGTCCGAACCCCACACCGCCCAGGCGGCCAATCCTCCGCTCGCGAGCACGATGAGCGCCACTGCCGCCGCGGCGAGCACGGGGATCCGGCGACGCGCGGAGATCCTGCTGGATTCGTGGCTCCTGCCGGTGTCGGCACACGGGCGTGAACCCCGGGCAGGGGCCGCCGCTTCGGGGGCTGCGTCGCCCAGCGCGTCGAGGGCAGCCTCGGCCAGCGCCGCGGCCGACGGCCAGCGCTGCTCGGGATCGACCGCGAGTGCCCGTTCGACCAGCGCGGCGACGGGCGCCGGCACGTCGGCGTCCAGCGGCGGCGGCGGCTGACCCACCCGCTGTATGGCGACCGCGAACGGATTGTCGCCGGTGAAGGGGCGGTGCCCCGTCAGGCACTCGTAGGCCACGACGCCCAGCGCGTAGACGTCGCTGCGCGGCTCGGCGGGCCGACCGAGCACCTGCTCCGGGGCCAGGTACGACGGTGTGCCCAGGATGCCGCCCGGCGTGGTCAGCGAGGTGCGGTCCGGCGTCCGGGCGATGCCGAAGTCCGTCAGCACGATGGCTCCGTCGAGGCGTACCAGCAGATTGCCGGGTTTGACGTCGCGGTGCACCATGCCGCGGTCATGCACGGCCTGCAGCGCCTCGGCGGTCTGTGCGACCACGGCCAGGGTGGACTCGACGGTCAACCGGCCGTGCCGGGCGAGGGTGCGCGACAGCGGCTCGCCCTCGATGTGCTCCATCACCAGGTACGCGCCACCGGCGTCGCCCTGGTAGTCGTGGATGGTCACCACGCCGCGGTGGCGGACACCGGCCATCGCACGCGCCTCGGCGAGGAACCGGCGGACGAAGCCGGGATCGTCGAGCAGGCCGGGCAGCACCGTCTTCACCGCGACGACCCGGCCGAGCACCGTGTCGCTCGCCCGCCACACCTCTCCCATGCCGCCGGCGCCGATCCGCTCGTCCAGCCGGTAACGGCCGCCGAGCAGCGCTCCTGGTCGGTGCATGGCCTGCCTCGCTCCTCGCGGTGATCGGGTCGCCCGCCGACGATAGCGTCGCGCCCCGACACCCCGCCGCCACCACCGCATCGTGAGAACGGACAGGCGCCTGGGCGCGCATGCGTGCCGTCGCCACCAGCGCCGGTGCTGCGACCACGAGCAGTCGCGCTAGTGCAGGAGTGCCAGGAAAGCCGCGATCAGTTCCTTGGCGATCGTCATGAGCCCGATCACGAGGCCGACCGCCACCGAGGCGGTCTGTAGCCGGTCAGGTGCCCGCGAGGCTGGTGCGGCCGCAGGCGCAGGCGACGCTGTCGTCGTCAGTGAGGGCATGACCGCAACGGCGGCCGGCACCGCCGGCGTGGTCACCGCGTCCGCGGGCGGGTGAGGCTGCGCCGGTGCTGCGGGTGGCTGCGGTGATGGCTCCGGCGGCGCGAGGTGCGACGGTGGTTCGTCAGCCTGCTTGGGCACGGGTGCCGTCGGCGGGACGACGGTCTCGGATCCGACCGTCCGGCCGGTGCTCGACTCCTTCCGCGGCAGGCCGCCCACCATGCTCGGCCACCAGCCGGCCACCCCGAAGGCGAGCGCCGCCACTGCTCCGAGGAGCATCGCGCCGATCACCGCGACGTGATGAATGCTGGTGGCGTACACGGGGTACGAGTCGAAGCCGGCGTACACGGTGACAACCGCGCCCAGGACGCCCGCGACGGCGGTGATCGCGCGCCGTACGCCGCTCGTCCCCGCGCTGGTGGCGGCGGCGCCGGCAGCCAGAGCCACCGCGCCGAAGGCCGTCGCGAACACCCGGAGCACCAACTCCTCGTCACTGCCGAGATACGGCAGAAGCGCGACGCCGAAGCTGGCCAGGGCGAGTAGTCCGAGGGCGCCGCTGAGGCCCGCCAGGCGGAAGCCGTACGCCAGCAGCAGGACGCCGACCCCCGCCACCGAGATGGCCAGCGCGACCAGCGACACCGGGGTCACCCAGGAACTCGGTAGCCACCACCACACCTCATGGTGCGTGACGACCACGGCAAGCCCGGCGAGGAACAGGGCGCCGCCGGTCACCCGGACCGCAACCTCCCCGCCGGCGGAGGCCACCAGCAGGCTACCGGCGGCCAGCGCCAGCAACGCGAGCGCCGCGACCACCCCGCCGTCGCCGCCGCTCTGGTCGATCCGCCAGCCGGTCAACAGGCCGAACACCGCGAGCAGGACCACCCCCAGCCCGACCCATACCCGACTGACCACGCCCGCCTCCAGACACAGGGTGTGCACTATTGAGACAGTCAGTCTTTCGGGCTTGCGGCTGCCGGACAAGACACCGTTCGGCGGGCGGCGTCGTCGATCAGGCGTCGCGCTGACACATCACCCGGTGGAGCGTGAGGATGTGGGCATGAGTTCAACGCATCCCGTCGTCGGCCCCGGACCCGAGTCGTCCCCTGATCACCGATACCTGCTCGACAACGCCCGGGTGGAGGCGGGCGAACGGTTCACCTGGCTGGCCGAGCTGTTCGACGGTGTCACGTGCGGGCACTTCGACCGGCTCGGCGTGCAGGCGGGCCGGCGCTGCTGGGAAGTCGGCGCCGGAGGCCCCAGCATTCCCGAGGCACTCGCCACGGCGGTCGGGCCGACCGGTCACGTGCTGGCCACGGACATCAATCCGGCCTGGTTGGACCCGCGCGGCGGGTACGAGGTGCTGCAGCACGACGTCGTCGGGGACCCGCCGCCGCAGCCGGGCACCTTCGACCTGGTACACGCGCGGCTCGTGCTCGTTCACGTGCCCGACCGTGCCCGGGCGCTGGCGAACATGGTGGCCGCGCTGCGGCCCGGCGGCTGGCTGCTGGTGGAGGATGCCGACACCGAGCTGCAGCCACTGGCCTGCCTCGATGAGGTCGGCCCGGCGCAGCGGCGCGCCAACCGGCTGCGGCGCGCCGTGCGTGAGTTGATGACCCGCCGCGGCGCCGAGCTGCGCTACGGCCGTACCCTGCCGCGGGCGTTGCGTGCGGCGGGCCTGGTCGATGTGGCGGCAGCCGGCTGCTTCCCGGTCGGCGGGACAGCCTGCGCCCGGTTGGAGGCCGCGACGGTGCGCATGGTCCGCGCCGAGCTGCTCGCGGCCGGGCTGGCCGACGACGCCGAGATCGACGCGCACCTGGCCGCTGTCGACGCCGGCGAGCTCGACCTCACCCTCGCGCCGCTGATCTCGACCTGGGGACGCCGCCCAGGCTGAGCAGCCTGCCCGAAGTTCCGCAGGTAGGTGGCGGCAGCCAGGGTGAGGTCTATCGGCGCTGCGGCGGCCTGCGCCCGACACGGCATCGACATCAGTCGTTGACATGTGACGTCTTATGTCGCTAACGTTTCACAGTCGCAATGCGACATGCGGCCCCGGGCAGAGGGCCGCTCTTCACAGCCGAACCCGCTGGTGAAAGCAAAACCGGGCCACCCGCGGTCGCCCGCACACCCGAACTCCCCGCCGCAGCAACGATGGGTTCCCTGTCAGCTCGGCTGTCGGGGCCCGCCGGTCGGGCGGGCCGACGTCGGCCTGCCACCGACGACGCCGCTATCACCGGAGTCCGGTCCAGGCTCCGCCTCGGCGCGGCATGCACCGCCGATGACACCCGGGTCCATCCATGGAGCCGCCGCGGCGGCGCCAACCGGCAATGGACCATCCGTAACTGATCAGACGTGTCGAGGCCGCCGCCCGGATGGCACGACATACCGCTCCTGCTTTGGAGGACACATGACAGAGCTATCACGAAGGCGGGTACTCGGGGCTGCGGTTGCCGGAGCTGGGGCGGTGTTGGCGCCAGCGGCATGGAGCGCGACCGCCTCGGCCGGCGCGGCAGCGCCACCCCAGGTACTCGCGGCCAATGACCTTGCCCTCTGGTATGACGAAAGCGCCGGGACCGACTGGCTGCGCGCGCTGCCCATCGGCAACGGACGCCTCGGCGCCATGGTGCACGGCAACACCGACACCGAACGGCTGCAGCTCAACGAGGACACGGTGTGGGCCGGCGGCCCGCACGACTACAGCAACCCGCAAGGCGCCGGCGCTCTGGCGGAGATCCGGCGCTTGGTCTTCGCCAACCAGTGGAGCCAGGCCCAGAGCATGATCGACCAGAACATGCTCGGCCGGCCCGCCGGTCAGCTGGCTTACCAGACGATCGGCAACCTGAACCTGGTCTTTCCGGCAGGAACGTCGTCGCAGTACAGCCGCCACCTGGACCTGACCACCGCCACCACCACGGTCTCCTACACGCAGAACGGTGTCCGGTATCAGCGTGAGGCCTTCGCCAGCGCGCCGGACCAGGTCGTCGCCGTGCGCCTGACGGCTGACAGGCCGGGGTCCATCTCGTTCACGGCCTCATACTCCAGCCCGCAGCGCGTCACCATGTCCAGCCCGGACAGCACGACGATCGCGGTGGACGGCCGGTCCGGAGACCAACGAGGTGTCGCCGGTTCGGTGCGTTTCGTCGCGCTGGCCAAGGCGATCGCCACCGGAGGCAGCACCAGCAGTTCGGGCGGCACCCTGCGGGTGACCAACGCCGACAGCGTGACACTGCTGATCTCCATCGGGTCCAGTTACGTCAACTACGCCAACGTCAGCGGCGACTACCTGGGTATCGCCCGCGCCCGGCTGAACGCGGCACAGGCAACGGCCTATGACACGCTGCGCAGCCGGCACGTGGCCGACTACCAGGCGCTGTTCGGGCGGGTCACCCTCGACCTGGGCCGCACTTCAGCGGCAGACCAGACCACCGATGTCCGGATCGCCCAGCACAACTCGGTCAGCGACCCGCAGTTCTCCACGCTGCTCTTCCAGTACGGCAGATATCTGCTGATCTCGTCCTCGCGGCCAGGCACCCAGCCGGCCAACCTGCAGGGCATCTGGAACGACTCACTGACCCCGGCGTGGGAGTCGAAGTACACGCTCAACGCGAACCTGCCGATGAACTACTGGCATGCCGACACCACCAACCTGGCGGAGTGCTTCGAGCCCGTATTCCGGATGATCAACGACCTCACGGTCACCGGCGCCCGGGTGGCACAGGTGGAGTACGGAGCCGGCGGCTGGGTGACCCACCACAACACCGACGCCTGGCGGGGCGCCTCGGTGGTGGACTTCGCGGCGGCCGGCATGTGGCAGACCGGTGGCGCCTGGCTGGCCACCATGATCTGGGATCACTACCTGTTCACCGGCGACACCACCTTCCTGCAGCAGAACTACCCGGCGATGAAGGGCGCCGCACAATTCTTCCTGGACACCCTGGTTCAGGAGCCGACCCTGGGATTCCTGGTCACCAACCCGTCGAACTCCCCCGAGCTGAACCATCACTCCGGCGTCAGCGTGTGCGCCGGTCCCACCATGGACAACCAGATTCTGCGTGACCTGTTCAACGGGGTGGCCCAGGCCGGCCAGGTGCTCGGCGTGGACAGCGACTTCCGGACCAGGGTCCTGGCCACCAGGGACCGGCTGCCCACCACGCGCGTCGGCTCCCGCGGCAACATCATGGAGTGGCTGCAGGACTGGGTGGAAACCGAGCAGTACCACCGGCACGTCTCCCACCTCTACGGCCTGCACCCCAGCAACCAGATCACCAAGCGAGGCACGCCGGCTCTCCACAACGCGGCACGGCGGACCCTCGAGCTTCGCGGCGACGACGGCACCGGATGGTCGCTCGCCTGGAAAATCAACTACTGGGCACGGCTGGAAGAAGGCGCCCGCGCCTACAACCTCATCCGCCTGCTCGTACGGACCGACCGGCTGGCGCCGAACATGTTCGACCTGCACCCGCCGTTCCAGATCGACGGCAACTTCGGCGCCACCTCCGGCATCGCCGAAATGCTGCTGCAGAGCCACAACAACGAGCTGCACGTGCTGCCCGCACTTCCGTCGGCCTGGCCCAGCGGCAAGGTGACGGGCCTGCGCGGCCGCGGCGGGTACACCGTGGATGCGACGTGGAGCGTGAGCCAGGCCGACGAGATCGTCATCAAGGCCGACCGCGCCGGCACCGTCAAGCTGCGCAGCCGCGCCCTGACCGGAACCGTTCAAGTCGTCGACACCACCACCGGAAGCGCCGTCACGCCGACCAGACCGGAAACCGACGTCCTCGCCTTCACCACCCAGGCCGGACACACCTACAAGGTGACCGTGACCCAGAAGGCCGTCGACGGGGCGACCGTGTACGCCGAGGTTAACTATGCCGGGGCCGGCGCGGCGCTCGCGCCGGGCGACTATTCAGCCGCTGCGCTGCAGTCGCGGGGCATCGGCCTGCGGGCCATCTCCTCGGTGCGCGTCTCCTCGGGATACCAGGTCATCGGCTACGCCGGCGACGGCTTCACGGGCACCAGCTGGACCATTCCGGCCGACAACGCCGACCTGCGCAACACCGGCAACAACGACGCCATCGCCTCATTGAAAGTCGTGACGGCGACCAGCCCGATCCCGACGGGATACGTGCGGATCGCCAACGGCACGACCGGACTGGTGCTCGACAGTGGGGGCAATGTCGCGTCGGGTGCGAACGTGAAGCAGTGGAACTGGGACGGATCGACGAACCTGCAGTGGCAGTTCGTCGATCTGGGCAGTGGCTGGTACCGGATCGTCAACCGCACCAACGGGATGGTCGCCGACAGCTGGGGCAACGCCGCCAACGGGGCGCCGTGCCGGCAGAACGCCTGGAACGGCGGAGTCAACCAGCAGTGGCGGCTCAACTCGACGGGCAACGGCCGCTACCAGATCATCAACCGCGGCACGAACACCGCGCTGGACGGTGCGGGCAACACGACGGCCGGGTCCGTCTGCGCAATGTGGGCGCCCAACTCCAACACCAACAACCAATGGACCATCGTGGCAGTCTGACCCCGACGAACCGGTAATGCTCGGGCCGGATGGCTGCCTGGCGTGGGTGCGCACCGCGTCAGGCAGCCGCTCAGCACGCCACGGATGCTGCGCGAGCAGTCGTGCCCACAAGCCTCGCCAGCGCACCGGGCCGCACGAGATCCGTCTGGAACTCGACGCCACCCACCCCCGCCAGCACAGTTTGTATGACGTCTGACGTCTACGAACGTCGTTCAGTGCTCGCCGCCGCCTCCCTCGACCTGATCCTCCTGGCGGACGGCCCCGAAGGGCGTGTCCGGTGCCTGCCGACACCGGACACGCCCGAGCGATCAGCGAACGGGGTGGTGGCTCAGTAGCCCATCCCCTAGCGCTGCAGCGTCAGCACGCCCGGCCGCCACGGCAGCAGGTTGTAGTCGCCTCCCGCGTTGGGGTCTTTGCCCTGGTAGAGGAGCTGCAGGTTGCACGGATCGATGGTCTTGGTCTGGTCGGGGTTACTGCGGACCAGGTCACCGTGGCTGATGTCGTTGGTCCAGGTGGCACCGCTGTTGGCCTTGCCGGCGAAGGGATTGCTCTCGGTGGCGGCCTGCGGGGTCCACGAACCGCCGAGGCTGGTGGACGTGAACGAGCGGAAGTAGCGCCCCTGGCTCCCGATCGCCTCGACGATCATCAGGTACTGGTTCTGGCCCTGCACCTTGTAGACCTCGACCCCCTCGAACAGGTTGTTGGTCGAGTCGGTCATGATCGTCGTGTAGGTCGAGCCGAAGCTGCCCGGGAAGTTCCCGATCGGCATGCTCGACCGGTAGATCTTGCCGTTGTCACCGGCGAAGAACAGGTACATGTTCTGGTCGTCGCCGGTGAGGGTCTGGTCGATCACGCCGTACGGGGCGTCGGGAAGGCTGGCGGTGGACAGCGTCTGTGGCCCGGACCAGCCGTTGGCATTGCTCGGGTCGTTCGACGTCTTGTAGCTGAACGACGTCGGCCCCCACTGGTACGCCAGCACCCAGATGTTCTTGGGGGCGAAGTACAGCAGCGTCGGCGCCACCGTGCCCTGGCTCATGCCGGTCTGGCCGGCCGAGGCCATGTCGGACCAGTTCGTGAACAGGCTGAAGTTCATCGAGCCGTAGGAGCCGCCACTGTTGACGTTGGATCCGTAGACCAGGTGCTTGCCGTTGTAGACGACGTTGGTGAAGTCCTTGAGCGAGACCCACCCGTTCTGCGGGTTCGTCAGCGCGCCGGTGGACGTCCAGCGGTACGTCGACGGCAGCGCGCAGCCACCCGGGGGCGGCGAGGACGGCGGCGGCGCGGACGGGGAGGGCGAGGCGCTGAACGTCGTCCGCCACTGCTGGTTGGTCTGCGCGTGGCAGTCGTACAGCTGGATCTGCTGTCCGTTGCCGGTGCCCCACACGTCCAGGCACCGGCCGGACTGAACGCCGCTGATGGTGCCGTTGGAGTTGACGTTCCACTGCTGGTTCGTCTGGCCGTTGCAGTCCCAGATGATGACCGCGGTGCCGTTCGCGGTTGCGGCGCCGTTGGCGTCGAGGCACTTGCCGGCGTACACCCTCAGCTGCTTGCCCGCGGTGTACGTCCACTGCTGGTTCGACGCCGTGTTGCAGTCGTAGAGCTGCACCCGGGTGCCGTTGGTCTGCGTCGCGTTGGGCACGTCGACGCACCGGCCGGACTGCACCCCGACGATCCTGCCAGTGCCGCCCGGCGTGGAACTCCCGGTCGGCGAAGGGCTCGGGTTGACGGCGTTGAGGGCGTTGAGCACGGACGTGTAGGCGGCTTTCTTGTTCCCGCTGCCGTCGAACAGCAGCGGGCTCTCGCTGGAGCGCCAGGAGTCGCTGTCGCGTACGCCCCACACCGTGATGCCGATGCAGCGCGCCACGTTCATGCACGCCTGGGTGAGCCCCGCGTACTGGCTGGTGGAGGCGTTGGTGACGTCGACCTCGGTGAGCGCGACGTCGACCCCGAGGGCGGCGAAGCTGCTCAACGTGGTCTGGAAGTTGCTCGGCAGCGAGCTGCCACCGGTGAAGTGGGTCTGCAGCCCGACACAGTCGATCGGCACGCCCCGGGACTTGAAGTCCTGGATCATGCGGTAAACGCCCTGGGTCTTGCCGTAGCTCCAGTTCTCGATGTTGTAGTCGTTGTAGCAGAGCTTGACACCCGGGTCCGCCGCACGAGCCGTGCGGAAGGCCACCTCGATCCAGTCGTTGCCCGTGCCCTGCAGGTTCGACGACCGGCGGCTGCCGTCCTCGTTGAACGCCTCGTTGACGACGTCCCACGCCGCGAGCTTGCCCCGGTAGTGGGCCATCACACCGTTGATGTGATCGATCATCGCCTGACGCAGCGCGCTGCCATTGAGGCTCTGCATCCACCCCGGCTGCTGCGCATGCCAGGCCAGCGTGTGGCCTCGCACCTTCATGCCGCGCTGGGTCGCCCAGTTGTAGATCTGGTCACCGGAGTTGAAATTGAACTGGCCGCGCTGCGGCTGGGTGGCGTCGGGCTTCATCTCGTTCTCGGCCGTCACCATGTTGAACTCACGGGCGGCGATCGTGGTGTACGCCGAGTTGCCGAGTCGGCCGGCCGCGATCGCCGTGCCGAAGTACCGGCCCGACTGCGCGGCCGCCGCACCCAGCGTGCTCTCCGCCGCTTCCGCCGACGGCATCATCACGGTGGCCGTGGCCACGGCCGCGACAGCGGCCGCGCCGGCGACCAGCGCTCTGGCGATGAGCAGTCTCTTCCGCCGGGTTCCGCCACCGTGGACGGAGGGGCTTGTAGCCACCTTGGCCTCCTTTTTCTGGCGAGCGCCCGGGCCGTCTTGGCGGGACTGCCCGGACGTTCGTGTCGAGATTTAGCAGCGTCGATGCTGCCACCACACTCATGTTTCAGGCAATGACTTTCGGAAAACTTCCGGAAACAGATCTTGCACAGGAAGGCAGATAAGTGCAGGTGGATAGGGATTAGACACGAGGGAAGCACTGAACGTGGCACCGCTACTCGGGATGCGGCTGGCGAAAATTCCGCGACCGTGTGACACCGAGCTTCATAACAGTTTTCGGTAGCTCCATTGCGGACTGGCGCCGGCAGCTTCTGGGACTGCAACGGCCAGGACAACCGGCAATGCAGCACCGGCGGCGGAACGCGGGTCGGCGTGGCGCCGCTGGTGTCAGACGAGGCTGTCGGCGCCAGGGCCACCGAGGTGCCGGACGAAGAACCGGATCGAGCTGTCGATCTCGAAGGACGGGACTCGGAAGTGGCTGCCGGGGTTGGCGTGCAGGGTCTTCTCAGCGGAGCCGAGTGCGGCGAACAGCTTCATGACGGAGTCCCGTGGATTGCCTTCATCGTCCCACTGCAGCACGAACTCGACCGGGATCGTGATCCGCGCCGCGGTGTCGGTGAGCCAGTCGCTGCCGATGAGGCCGAGGACCGCGGCCGTGATCCGGGGTTCGGCCGCGATGAGGCGTATGCCCATCTCGCCGGCCTGGGACAGGCCGTAGTACCCGACGGGTCGGCTGTCACCGACGGGGTCCAGTCTCTGGAGCGCGTCCAGGGTGGTCTGCCAGTCGGGTATGAGCTGCGACGCCACGGTTTCGTTGAGGGCGGGCCACGCCGGGCCGAGGGGCTCGCCCGCAGTCTCTCGTTCCTGGATGAGCTCGACGGAGCCGCCGGATCTCGGAGTGGTCCGGCCTGTCACGGGTGCCCGGCGCATCGATCGCGGCGACCGCGAAACCGCACGAGGCGACGTAGGGAAAGGCCCGGGAGACGACCTCCCACCCCTTCTTGTGCTGGCCGCCGCAGTGCCCGACCAAGACCAGCGGACGCGGACCGGAGCCCTCGGCGGGCGTCCAGAGCACCCCGGGGATTTCCCCGATACTGAACCGCTGCTCGCGGATCCCGTCAGCGACGGTTTCTGAGGTGATGCGCACAGCAGGATTACATCGGCATCCCCGCTGACACGGCGAGTCGGTTATCCGGGGCTCGGCGGGCGCCGCTGTCGCGGGACGCCGGTCACGGGCATCTGTCCGGCAACCTCTGGCCACCGTTATACCATTGATTCGGCGAATCCACACTTATCGGACATAGATACTGGTATCGCAGAGCTGGCCAGCGGCCGGGCGCCGTCGGCGGTCATGGGTTCGTCACCGCACCGATGCACCTTGGAGGAACGTATGGTTCCCGTACGGCATCTGACCGCGACCATCGACGGACAGCAGCTGTTCTACCGTGAGGCCGGTCCGGCCGACGCACCGACGCTGGTGCTCCTGCACGGATTCCCGACCAGTTCGCACATGTTCCGCAACCTGATCCCCGCGCTGGCGGACCGCTACCACGTCATCGCACCCGACCACCTGGGCTACGGCCAGTCCGCACAACCGCCGGTGACGGAGTTCGACTACACCTTCGACGCCCTGGGCAGCCTCACCGCCGGGCTGCTCGACCACATCGGCGTCGACACGTTCGCGATATACGTCCACGACTACGGCGCGCCCATCGGCTGGCGCCTGGCGATGCGCACGCCCGACAAGGTGACCGCGATCATCACCCAGAGCGGCAACGCCTACCTGGAAGGCTTCGTCGAGCCCTTCTGGAAAGGCCTGTTCGCCTACGCCCAAGCACCCAGCGCCGAGACGGAGCCGGCTGCGCGCAAGGTGCTGACCCTGGACGCCACCCGCTGGCAGTACCTCAACGGCGCAGCCGACCCCAGCCTCGTCAGCCCCGACAACTGGCTCCACGACCAGACGCTGCTCGACCGGCCTGGCAACGACCTGATCCAGTTGAAGCTCTTCCATGACTACCCGACCAACATCGACGGGTACCCGAAGCTGCAGGAGTACTTCCGCAGCAGCCAGGTGCCCCTGTTGGCGGTCTGGGGCGCCAACGACGCGATCTTCGGACCTGACGGCGCACGCGCATTTCAGCGCGACCTGCCCGACGCCGACATCCACCTGCTCGACGCGGGACACTTCGCGCTCGAGACCCACCTCGACGCCATCACCGGCTACATCCGCGGCTTCCTCGGCACCGTACCGGCCAAGAACTGAGAACCTGGTGCCGCGTCGCGAACGTCGATGATCCCGAAGCCGGCCCAGGGGTCAAGAAACCGGCAGCGCGATGCTGTCGATCGCGGCGTCGGCGATGCGGTTCCTGGTCTGCACGTCGGCTCCTGCCTTGGCGAGCGCTTCGGGCGTCGGCTCCCCCCACGGGTCGCCTCGCTCCCCCAACGCGGGCACGGCGTGGCGGGTGTGCAGCACGCCGATGGTCGCCACCGCGGGCGTCGTCGCCGACAGCTCGAACACGTCCACCAGAGCCGGGGCGGTTCGCCAGCCGCCGGCTACCGACCGCCACCCGCTCTGGTCCGCCGCGCCGCAACCGGTCACCTGGCAGTAGACCGCGTCCTTGTCCTGCCAGAGCAGGACCTGACGAATCCCGGCGGCCTGATGGATGGCGCTGGCGGCAACCTCGCCGAACGCGGTGCACAGCCGTGACAGTCCTTCACCGCTCAACCCGAGGCTGCGCGCCGCGACCGAGATCGCCTCGCATAGGCCATCGAGATCGCAGTTGTCCAGCAGCTTCTCTTCCACATAGATGCCGTGCAGGGTCGTGAGCCAGCAGGACCGCCGTTGTACGAAGTGTCGTGTCCACCGCATGGCCCGCGATCACCCACAGTTAATCGCCGTAAACCATCTGCTATGTGAGCCACAGATCGCCGGCGTCCGGAGGAGGCCATTTCCTGGGCCACGCACTGCGTCGCGTGCCAGCGCGCGGAGCGGAACCGCCAAGGACGGCGGCTCAGAGCCGGAACATCAGCCGCCACACCGAGCAGCCCGGTCGGCTGTGGACGTAAAGGCCGTCGGAAATCTCCGCGGCGAGGTTCAGGCCCCATCCGCCGACCTCCGGCGTGGGTTCCGACTGATGGGGACGGTAGGTGCCACGGTCGGTGATCTCGCACGTCACGAACCCGTCGTCAGCCCACACGCGAAGGGTCCCCCCGTCGGGGGTGTACCGCAGGGTATTGGTCGCGATCTCGCTGACGGCCACCTCGAGAGCTGCTGCCCGCTGTGGTGTCAGCCCTCCAGCCGTCGCGGTTTCGCAGGCGATGCGCCGGATGCCGGCGAGGTCGTCCGCGGTGTCGAAGCGGGTGGTCGCCGTGTGTGCCGGTGGTGGTTTGAAGGGCTCAGCTACCTGCTGCATGGGCTCCTCCGGCCGTCCATACCAGCCGCCGGCCGTCCGCGCCGGCAACAGGGCCGGCATCGGCGGCCGCTGAAATTGCATAGCGGCGAGATCGCGTTCGAATGTTCTGTCAATCGCCTACCCAGCCGATGCCGGTGTCACGCGTACTATCACCGATCCATACGCTGCCGGCCGGTCGCCTCCTGTCGAGCAGACATGGCTCCGACACCATCGCCATGGACACCACCTACACCGGCAGCGGCCTCCGGCCGGCGGACGTGACCCTGCGACACGCGACCCTCACCGCCGGCAACACCACCTTCGGGGCCCCAGGCCGACATAAGCAGGCGTGACATCGGCTCCGCAGTGCGCCGTTCGCCCGTCGAACCTGGAGTCGATCGTCTCCCAGGTCGTGGTGCCAGGTGCCGTAGCCGTGGTCGATGTCCGACCCCGGCGGTGAAGGCACCGCCCTGCCGTGGCGTGATAATTTGGGCCGTGCGCCGATCAGGGTTCGTCGACAGGATTGACGGCTCGGGCTGCCACGATCACATCTGCTGGGTGTTCGACACACCTGAGGAATTCCGACAGCTGGCCGGGCGGTTCCTGAGCGAAGGGCTGGCCGCCGGCCAGCAGGTCCTCTATCTGGAGGACAGGGCTCGGGAAACTGAACTCGACCATGTCGACGGATTCGGGTCCGCACGTCGTCGCGGCGCTGCCGCCGTGCAGGACCTGGGAATTTACGAAGCCGAGCTGATGGCTGATCCTGCCGCGCCGGCACGGGCCTTCGTACGAGCGTGTGAACAGGCAGTCGCTGACGGCTACACGGGTCTGCGAGTGGCCGCTGATGTCACCTCTCTGGTGCGCGACCCCACGATGGCTGCGACCTTCGCGCGCTACGAGCATCTGGTCGACACGCACATGGCTCGGCACCCGCTGACCGGCATGTGCGGCTTTCACCGGGCCCGATTGAGCGCAACGACCATCGCCGAACTGGCCTGCCTGCATCCGCTGGCCAGTAGCGGATCGACTCCCCTGCGGCTGTTCTCATCCGACCAGGCCGACATCTCCGCGGTGCTGGCCGGTGAGGTCGACCTCGCCGGCCGCGACCTGCTGCGCTCGGCGCTGGCCCGGATCGACCTGCCACCCGTCGGCGGGGAAGTGATCATCGATGCGCGGGAACTCAGCTTCATCGACCATCAAGGGCTGCTCGAGTGCGTCGAGCACATCCGCGGCAGGGGCGCGGCGACGGTGCTGCACCTTGCCGCCGACAGCGCCACCCGGCTGCTGCTGAATCTGCTGCGCCTGCCCGACGTGCGGGTGGTGACGGCGTGAGATCAGGTGTGCCCGACGGGCATGTGGGCATCTTCCACGAGACCACGTTCTACGACTCCGACGAACAGTTCCTGTCAGTCGTGCTGCCGTTCCTGCGGCAAGGTGTCGCGGCAGGCGAACCGACGGTCTCGCTGTTCGCCGAGCACAACCAGCGGCTGCTACGCGATGCGATGGGCCCGGAAAGCGGCGTGGAGTTCGTCGACGGCGGCGGGCACCACCTGAGTCCGGCGGTGGCGATCCAGCGGCACCGACAGATCCTGGCAGGCTATGTGGCAGACGGCGCCACGCAGATCCGCATCGCCGGAGAGGTGCCGCATCCGGGCACCGGGGTCCCGTGGGAGTGGTGGGCACGCTACGAGGCCGCCGCAAACGACGTCTACAACGAGTATCCGATGTATGGGCTGTGCCCTTATGACCTGCGTATCACCCCCGAGCAGGTCATCGACCACGCCCGACGCACGCATACCCACTTCGTCACGGCCGAGGGCGTCCGCGAGCGTTGCGACACCTACCAGCGCCCCGCAGATTTCCTGGCCGATGCGGTGACGGCCTGGGTCGAGCCGCTGGAAGCCGAGCCGCCCTTGGTCGAGGTT
The DNA here is from genome assembly GCF_009720385.1 of Catellatospora vulcania. Lineage (GTDB taxonomy): Bacteria > Actinomycetota > Actinomycetes > Mycobacteriales > Micromonosporaceae > Catellatospora > Catellatospora vulcania. The sequence goes on from NZ_ML769306.1 coordinate 89,202, forward strand.
GCCGACCCAGCACCTCACCAGGCCCGTCAGGCGGTCACCACCCTGCAATCACTGGCCCGGCTGTCCAGCGACGACTTGAACGGTCTGCTGCTGAGCACCAGCGAAGCGGTCACCAACGCGTTGGTGCACGGTCGGGCTCCGGTGCTGCTGCGGGCGTGGGCCGCGCCCGGCCGGATCGTGGTCACGGTCTCCGACCACGGGCCCGGCCCGGCCGACGTCGCGGCCGGACTGATGCCCGCAGCCGGTCCCGGCGGGCTCGGGCTGTGGCTGGCCCACCAGATGTGCGCGTACGTTTCGCTGCGCCGCAGCGCAGAAGGCTTCAGCATTCGTCTGGTAGCCGGCTCGCCTGACTGAATTCAGCGGACGTGTTCGGCGGCCGCGACCAGCACCGTCCCCACATCGAGGGCACCCGGGGCCGCAGGTGGTGCGGACCTGGACGGCGACTTCGCGATCGGGCACGCCGACGGGAACGTGCATTCCGCACCGCGCCGGATCGAGCGCCACCGGCCCGAACTGCCGGATGATCCGCTCGTGTCGTGCGGCAGCCGGCCTGCCGATGACCGCCTCGGCCACCGGCGTCGCTCCTACCGCCACCAGTTGCGCTCCGCTCGCGGCGCCCGCGGTGGCACCGGCGGTGCGCGAGGCGGCCAGGAACCCTGCCAGGCGCGGGTCAGTCAGGCCAGCGACCGGTCACCTGCTGAACCGCGGTGGCGCCACCACGGTCGATAGCCGCCTTCACCACACCGAAGATCGCGCCCTGCAGCGCCGCCGCGATCAGGATCTCCGGCCAGCCGAAGTCCTTGTCGGTGGCGCGGGGAGCCTCGTCGCGGTCGTCGATCAGCCGCCACACCCGTTTGAACACCACTGCCGCGACAGCGCCGGCGGCAACTCCCCCGACCATGCCGATCGGCTTGTACAGCAGCTTCTGACGGATCACGACGATTTCCTCCATGACAGGACCCGCCCCAGGCGGTGGCCACGGGGCGCCGAGCTTGCTGCGGTTCGGCGAGAGCCGACATGCTCAGCGTCATGCGGATACCCGAGCCGGGTCCGGTCAATCCCTGCTTGCACGCCGGTTTGCGGCCAGCCGCCCGCACGGGGTAGCGGCTGTGCCGGTCTGTCGCCGGCTCGCATCGCGCGGTCTGGCGGTTGGGTCGGCGGACGCCGAGGAGATGTCGGGCCGCCCAGCGCCCAGCGGTCGCGTGCGGGGGCCTGCAAAGATCGCGGCCCTGCCGTCAGGCACTGCGGCACTTGCCGTAGCCCGTGTGGGCACGCGTGCTGACGACGGCCGTACGGTGTTTCTTCATTGGCTATGTCGATGGGGCGGTATGTTCTCAGACGCCGTCGCACCATCGACGTCTGGTACGACGCGCCGGATCGGCTCGGACGCAGCGACGGCAGGCAGCCTGCGGGCTGCCTGCCGTCGCCGTGCCGGTGAGCGCGCCTGGCAGGCGCGCGGGAGGGCTAGCTGGTCTGAGCTGAGCGGCGTCCCAGCCACCAGACCACCACCACCGCGGCCGCGCCCAGTGCCCACGGGCCGGGGTTGGCCCGTACACGCCCAGCGAGGTCGCGGCCGGCTTCCTGCCATTGCTCGGCCGAGTTGGGCATCCGGTCGGCGACCGTCTGCGTGACCTCACGTGCTCGCTGCGCCATCAGCGCCGTGACCTCGCTCGCCTTGTCCATGCTCGCCGTGGCGACCGCGCCGGCCTCCGCACGGGAGGCTGAGGTCCTGTCGGCCATATTCTGCGCGGTGGTGGCGAGTTGCTGCTTGACGTCGTCGGTCCGGTCGACGAGTGTCTGACCGGCCGCGGCCGCGGCATCGACGGCCTGATCCGCGACGACCTGGATGGTGTTCTTCTCTGCCATCAGTCATTTCCTTCCAAAGCGTGTATGCCGGGCATATGCCCACAGTCGCCGGTCGTAACCACGCCGGCTGGTGCGGTGACTGGCCCGTCCGGCGCCCCGTTGTCGAGCTGCCGGCATGGCATATGCGCCGCAGAGCAGGCTGCAGACATGGCGCGGGGCCCGAACAGCAGTCCGGGCCCCGCGCCAAGCCTGTGTCAGACGGCGCTGCGGCCGCGGATGCCCGACAGCAGCGCGACGCCCCTGGCCCCTGGCGGACCTCGACAACTGGCGATGGTCGAAGTATCTTGCCGGTTCTGCAAGGCGCGGCTGAGCTGTCCTTCAGTCCACCGACGTCCAAGCGGCCATCGCCGACGCGTACGCCCTGCTCAACGAGGCTCTCGGCCAAGCCGCCGGTGTCGTTGACCCTGTGGCCCTGGCCGGAGCGCGTGCCACCTTGAGCGTGCGCACCGGGGCCGACCGCTGCGACCACGGATCGGGCCGGGCCGCCCGTCACTACACGACGGGCGGCCCGGGTGCACCGGGAAGGCCACTCTCAGCAGGGCAGCCTGTCGGAGCGAAGAGCATGGCTGCTGTCGTGGCCGTCCTCGAACTGACGCGGCACGTCGCTGGTGCCTGTCAGGGCCGGCGGGTCGATCTGGTTCATCGGTAGCCGGCAGCCACGATGCTCGCCTGAACCAGGTTCTCGGTCGCATCGGACGGGTAGCCCGCAACGATGGCACCCTCGTAGAAGGTGCCCGCGCTGTCGTTGGCGCCGCCGTCGGGCTTGCAGCAGTCCCCGCCACTGCCCAAGACGATGGCGCCCTGCTTTCGCATGGGGCTGTATCCGTTGGGAAGCGCACCGTCCCACAGCGTGTACAGGTTGCCGGACTGGGCGTTGCTGCCCTTGATCGCGAATCGCGACGTCCCGTTGTTCTTCAGCGTCGCCGTGACGAACTTGCTGGTGAACGCCTGCTGGTTCGGGTTCCACGTGCTGCTGCCGCCGGGGAACAGGCCCCATTCGAGGTCGGCCTGAACCCAGGGCCCGGAACCGGAGCAGCCGCCGAACCAGCAGCTCTTGCCGAAGTAGATGGCGTCCATGGCGCCGGCCGCGTCGGCCTTGCGGGTCGTCTCGCTGTTGCCGTAGTCGAAGCAGCACCCGCTGTTGACGTGCGTGCCGCTGGTGACCATGTACATGCCCTCCGGTGCGCTGCCCGTCGGCACACCGGTGAGGTGGCCGTCGCGCCAGTAGCTGTTGCCGGGGTTGATGTAGAGCGAGTAGGCCTTGCTGCCACCGACCGTCAGCGATTCGGTGGTCGCCACGGCCGGCTTGCTCTGCGGTGAGCCCGGGACCACGCTGGAACCCTGGTACCACAGGTCGTTGCCGCGCCCGGACTGGTCGAACAGGACCGTGATCACACAGGTGGTGTTCACGCAGAACGAGTCCTGGGCCGACGCGTTGGCGACACCGCCGGCAGCCAGCACGCCTATGTTGCGCGTGGTGTTGTCCGACGCGCGCCTGACCTGGTACAGGTTGCCGTTGTAGGCCCGGTAGAGGGCGCGCGTGGTGCTGTGCGCCGCGATGCAGGGCGTGCCGCCCGCGCCGTAGATGTCGCAGGGGCCCGAGCCGGGTGGAGGTGGGGAGGTGCTGGCCGTCGGCGTGGGTGAAGGTCCGCCGGCCTGCGTCCACTGCTGGTTCGAGCCGCCGTGGCAGGCCCAGAGGTTCACCTTGGTGCCGTTGGCGGTCGCCGCCCCGACGGCGTCGAGGCACAGCCCTGACTGCACCCCGGTGATGGTGCCGTTGGTGTTGACGTTCCACTGCTGGTTGCTCTGCCCGTTGCAGTCCCAGATGATGGCCGCCGTGCCGTTGGCCGTGCCCCGGCCTGAGGCGTCGAGGCACTTGTTGCCGTAGACCATCAGCTGGCCGGCCGCGGTGTAGGTCCAGGTCTGGCTGGGGGTGCCGGTGCAGTCCCACAGCTGGGTCTGCGCGCCGTTGGCGGTGCTGAAGTTCGGCACCTCCAGGCAGCGGCCGGACTGCCCGCCCACGATCCGGGTAGGCGTGCCGACCGTCGCGGCGAGCGCCACCCCGGACTGCACTGCCACGGCCACCCCGGCGAAGGCCAGGGTCACCACGGACATGGCGACGGCCGCCAGCCGGGTGCGGCGACGTTTCGCGAGTTCCATCGGATTGCTCCCTTCGCGGGTCACGGCAGGATCCACTTCTGGTTGGCGCCGCCGTGGCAGGTCCACAGGTGCACGGCCTGGCCGTCGGCCGAGCTGTTGGCGGACACGTCCAGGCACTTGCCGGACTGCGGGTTGCGCAGCGACCCGTCGGACTGCGCCGCCCAGTTCTGCGCCGCACCACCGGTACACGTCCACAGCTGGATCTTCGTGCCGTCCGCCGAACCACCGCCGCTGACGTCCAGGCACTTGCCCAACGCCTTGATCGTCTGGCCGGAGCCCGTCGTCCACGCCTGCGAGGCGCCGCCGTTGCAGGTGTAGAGCTGGATCTGCGTGCCGTCGGTGCTCGCGCCGCCGCGCACGTCCAGGCACTTGCCGGCCAGCCCCTTGATCGGGCCGGTGCGGGTGGTGGGGGTGCTGCCCTTCACCAGGACGAACTCGTCGACGTCGAAGAGGAAGCCGCTGTTGCCGGTGAACGTCAGGTACACGTTCTGGGTGCTCGACGGCACGCCCGACAGGCTCGTGGTGACGTTCTGGAAGTTCGTCCAGCTGCCGGTGTTGGGCACCGTGACGGTGCCGAGCACCGGCCCGGTGACCGAGCCGGTCCGGACCTGGATCGCACCGCCGGCACCGGCCGACGCCACCCTGGCCCGCAACGACGTGGTCCCGGTCAGGTCGAGGCCGTTGTAGGCCGCCCAGTCGCCCGATTCGATGTTGCCCAGCACCTGGCCGCCGTTCGCACCCGACTTGGCCAGCGCCGAGACTCCGCCGGCTGAGGAGAACGCCTCGGCCTGGCGGGTGATGTCGCCCGTGGGCGGGGTGCCGCCCAGGTCCTTGATCCTGATGTTGCGGAAGGAGACGTCGTCGCCGGCGCCGTGGTTCTGGATGCCGATGTAGCCGGCCATCGACCGCGCCGTGTTCGTGTTGGTGTAGTCGTTGATCTTCGAGCCGTTCAGGAACACCTGGAGCCGCTCACCTTCGACGAGCAGTTCGAAGGTGTTCCACTCCCCCGGCGGGTTCAGCGCGGCGTCGCGGGCGGTGATGTCGGCGGATTTGAGCGCGTAGACCGCCCCGGTGGTCCGGTCGGCGGAGTCGGTGGCGTCGATCTGGACCTCGTAGCCGTTGTCCAGCGCACCCTGCGCGGTGCTGCCCGCCGGCCAGCCGATGACCACGCCGGAGTTGTCGTCGTCGACCATCCGCCAGTCGAGCTTCAGCGAGTAGTTGACGTACTCCCGGGCGCTGTAGCCGAGCATGCCCATGCCGCCGGACGAGGTGAGCGTGGCGTCGCTGTTGCTGAAGCTGCCCGGCCCGGTCTGCGACCAGCCCGAGGTCGAGCCGTTGTAGAGGGCGGTGTAGCCGGTCTCCGGGCGGCAGTCGGCCTTGGCTCGGCCCGCGGCGTACCGGATGCCGCCGAGCAGGTGGCTGCGGAACGCCGTTTCGGAGTACGCCGACTGCGAGTGCCCGCCGCCGGTGTAGAAGGCCCGGCCGCCGCTGTAGGTCTTGCACCAGGCGTGCGGGTGGTCGGCGCCCATCCCGCCGCCGGAGTACGAGGACTCGTCGACGGTGGCCAGCACGCGCGCGGTGGAGCGGGCGTTGGTCTGGTAGTTGTACCACTCCTCGGTGCGCGTCCAGGTCTGCGGCAGGTGGGCGGTGGCCGGGTGGGCCCGGTTCTCGACCTTGATGTTGGCCTGCTGGATGGCGGGGTGGGAGGCGAAGTAGGCCCCGACCAGGTTGCCGTAGAAGGGCCAGCTGTACTCGGTGTCGGCGGCGGCGTGCACGCCGACGTAGCCGCCGCCGGCTCCGATGTAGGACTCGAAGGCGGTCTGCTGGCTGGCGTTGAGCACGTCACCGGTGGTGTTGAGGAATACGACCGCCTCGTACTGGGCGAGATTGCCGGTGGTGAACGCGGCGGCGTCCTCGGTCGCGGTGACGGTGAAGCTGTTGGCCGCGCCCAGGGACTGGATCGCCTGAATGCCGGCGGCGATGGAGTCGTGCCGGAACGCGGCCGTCTTGGAGAAGACCAGCACGTCGTACGGGGAGTCGGCGGCGCCGGCCGGGCTGGCCGGCACGGTGGCGGCCAGCGCGGCGAGCACGGCCGTGGCCGCGCCGAGGGCGGGCCGTATGAGTCTGCGCATGTGGGGCTCCTAAGGGATTGCGGGATGGACGCGGGGCCCCTCGCCGAGTACGTCGGCGAGGGGCCCTGTCACGTCAGGGCAGGGTCCACTTCTGGTTGGCGCCGCCGTGGCAGGTCCACAGGTGCACGGCCTGGCCGTCGGTCGAGCTGTTGTTGGACACGTCCAGGCACTTGCCGGACTGCGGGTTGCGCAGGGACCCGTCGGACTGCGCCGCCCAGTTCTGCGCCGCACCGCCGTTGCAGGTCCACAGCTGGATCTTCGTGCCGTCGGCCGTGCCGTTGCCGTTGACGTCCAGGCACTTGCCCAACGCCTTGATCGTCTGGCCGGAGCCCGTCGTCCACGCCTGCGAGCTGCCGCCGTTGCAGGTGTAGAGCTGGATCTGCGTGCCGTCGGTGCTCGCGCCGCCGCGCACGTCCAGGCACTTGCCGGCCAGCCCCTTGATCGGGCCGGTCCGTTCGGTGCCGCCGGTGGTGGTGCTCAGGGTGAACGAGTCGAGGTCGTACAGGAAGCCGGTCCCGGAGCCTGCGAAGGTGAGGTACAGGGTGGTGGTGCCGGCCGGCGGACTGGCGATGGAGCCGGTGACCGTGGCGAAGGTGTCCCATGATCCGGTGACCGGAACGCTCGCCGAGCCGAGCACGGTGCCGGTGGCCGAGCCGGCACGGATCTGCAGGGTGCCGCCGGCGCCCGCCGAGGAGACCCGGGCGGTGAACGAGGTCACGTTGCCGATCCGGTACGGGTCGAACGCGATCCAGTCACCGTTGTGGATGTCGCCGACGGTCTTGCCGCCCTCGGCGGCGGTCTTGACGAAGGTGGCGATCCCCGACGAGGTCTTGAAGTGTTCGGCCTGCCGCCGGCGCGGCTGCAGGATGTGCTGGGTGTGGGTGGTCAGGCCGCCGGCGTCGGTGTACTCGGCGTCGAAGACCCCGAAGATGTTGGCCGCGTCGTCGTGCTCGCCGTCGACGGGGACCGCGATCGAGCCGCTGCACCCGCTCTGCGAGGTGATCTGGTGGCCGTGGCTGTCGTGGCCGAGCACGTAGGTCATCTTGACCTTGGTGCAGTCGATCGTGCCGTCCTCCGGGTCGGTCGCGGTGATGCTGAACGGCACGGTGTCACCGAAGCTGAACAGCTGCCCGTTGGCCGGGGTGCTGATGGTCACCGTCGGCGCGGTGTTGCCGACGCCGATCTGCACGCCGGCCGATCCGGTGGCTCCCTGGGAGTCGCGGACCGTCAGCGTGGCGGTGTACGCGCCGTTGGCGGTGTAGGTCTTGACCGGGTTGGCCGCCGTCGACGTCGTGCCGTCGCCGAATGTCCACGAGTAGGTGATCGAGCCCCCCTCGGGATCGGAGGATCCGGCGGAGGAGAACGTCACCGTCAGCGGGGCCACCCCGGAGGTCCGGTCGGCCCTGGCCACGGCGGTCGGCGCACGGTTGCCGCTGCCGACGTAGTCATAGCGGTACAGGGCCGAGTTGGCGTCGCCGTTGTAGTAGCCGGTGCCGTAGTCCAGCACGTACAGCGCGCCGTCGGGTCCGAACGCCATGTCCATGACCTGCTTGCCGTTCCACGGGAACGACTCGATGGCGCCCCGGGTGCCGTCGGAGTTGACGTGGATCGGCTTGACCCAGCTGCGGCCGAACTCGCCGGCGAAGAACTGCCCGTCGAAGCCCTGCGGGAACTTCGTGGTGGAGTTCAGCGCGGCGTCGTAGCGGTAGACGGGTCCGCCCATCGGCGACTCCGAGCCGCTGCCGAACTCCGACGGGCTGCCGGCGTCGCCGGCGTAGCGGATCCAGGCCGTCTTCGCGGCCGGCAGGGTGGGCAGGCCGGTGTTGCGGAACGAGTTGTTGGTCGGTCCACCCGAGCAGTTGTACTTCGAGCCGGCCGTGTTGCTCGCGAAGTCCCACTCGGCGTAGGTCTCGCTGGAGGTGTTGGTGCCGGTGCAGTAGGGCCAGCCGTAGTTGCCCGGCCCGGTCACCCGGTCGAACTCGACCTGCCCGCTGGGTCCCCGGCTGGTGGTGGAGCCGGAGTCGGGGCCGTACTCGCCGACGTACACCACGCCGGTGGCCTTGTCCACACCGATCCGGAACGGGTTGCGGAAACCCATCGCGTAGATCTCGGGGCGGGTCCGGTTGTCGGAGTCGACGAACATGTTGCCGTCGGGGATCGAGTACGAACCGTTGGCGTTCACCTTGATCCGCAGGATCTTGCCGCGCAGGTCGTTGGTGTTGGCCGCGGAACGCTGGGCGTCGAAGGCGGGGTTGCGGTTGGTCCGCTCGTCCAGGGGCGAGAAGCCCGCCGACTCGAACGGGTTGCTGTCGTCGCCGGTCGACAGGTAGAGGTTGCCCGCGGCGTCGAAGTCGATGTCGCCACCGGTGTGGCAGCAGATGCCCCGGTCGGCGGCGACGTCGAGGATGTCGACCTTGCTCGACTGGTTGACGGTGAAGTCTGAGTTCAAGGTGAACCGGGAGAGCCGGTTGACCCCCTGCCACGCCGACCAGTTGGTGCCGGTGGTCGGGGCGTCACCGCCGGGGGTGGACAGCGGCGGAGCGTAGTAGAGGAAGATGTGCCGGTTGGTGGCGAAGTTCGGGTCGACTCCGACGCCGTGCAGGCCTTCCTCGTCGTGCGTGTAGACCGGGATGGTGCCGACCACCGCCGTGTTGCCGGCTGCGTCGGTGCGGCGCAGTGTGCCGTTGCGCGCGGTGTGCAGGACCGACCGGTCCGGCAGCACGGCCAGCGTCATCGGCTCGCCCGTCTCGGAGACACCCTTGGCCAGCGTGACCTGCTGGAAGTCGGAACTGACGATGGGATGCGCCGCGACGGGCGTAGGACCTCCGAGCGGAGCGGGGCCTGCGGCGAACGCGGCCGCGACGGCCAGCGTCAGTGCCGATCCGGTGGATGCCAGGCGTCTGAAGCGATGGGGGTGCGGTCTGTCCGTCATGGACGTGTGGTCCCTTCGTGGCAGGTGAGGACCGGGCCTGGGCGCGCGCCGACGCGCCCGTCACCGGAGCGGGGGTGCTGCCTGCCGGTTGCCGCGCCCGGCAGGCGGCGGCCTCTGACGGCGCGAAACGACCATCAGAGATCGCCAGTCGATGTGGTCCCGCGCCGCCGGTTCACCTCGACGAAACTTTTGCCGATCTCGCCGGTTCCCTGTGTCGCACGCCGAAGATGGCGGCCCGCCGTCGGTTTCGACGCGGTGTCAGGGAGTCGGCTCGGTCGATGTTATCGGTAACACATCGGTTGTCAACCCGCGCACATTCGCCGACTTCTCGCAGTTCGCGGCGCTGGGCGGCAAGAGTCCAGCTGACCAGCGCACGCACGAAACATTTTCGTCACGTATTGACGGGCAGCCTGTTATCGGTAACATCCGCGCGCACTCGACCGGCGAGCCGGGCTCGGGACAAAATCTTGACGTCTGACGTCACATCTCCTAATCTCGACATTACACATCGACAATTGTCGCTTCCAGCGCCGCGACGAACAGGCCCGCCGCAGGTCTGTCAACCGCCCGAGCGAGGACCAGGTCTGACCTGGACGGTGCGATATTGCTATGACGTCATACATGTGATGTGATGCGGGCCATCGGTTTCGTCGACGTTTCCACCTGATGACGTCGCACCGACACCTGCTGTGCCACCGCCGGCAGCTCTCCTCCCGGAAGGAATCCATCGTGGCTTCTCCCCACAGCCGCGCACATCCACCAACCACCCGCCGCCGCGCACTGCTGTCCCGCTACGCCGTCGCAGTGCTCCTGGCCGGGTCCGCCCTCTTCGCGACGCCCGCCCAGGCCGCGGTCATGACGACCGTCTACGTCTCCCCCACCGGCAGCGGCACGGCATGCTCGTCGGCCCAGCCGTGCGCACTGACCCAGGCCCAGACGACGGTGCGCGCGCTCGCACCCACGATGACCGGCGACATCGTCGTGCAGCTCGCGGGCGGCACCTACGCCCTGACCGCACCGCTCACGTTCACCGCTGCAGACTCAGGGACCAACGGCTACACCGTGTACTGGCAGGCCGCGTCCGGGGCGCTGCCGGTCATCTCCGGCGGGCAGCGGATCACCGGCTGGACGCAGGTGGACGCCACGGCCAACATCTGGCGCGCCGCCGCGAGCTCCGGCTTCGACACCCGCCAGCTCTACGTCAACGGCCGCCTCGCCACCAGGGCGCGCACCCAGCTCAACCGCAGCGACTTCACGTTCACGACCAGCGGCATGACGTTCACCAGCAGCGCGCTGTCCTACCTGAACAACGTTTCCGGCGAGGGCCGCATCGAGCTGGAGTCGGTCAACTCCTTCACCGACCGCTACGTGCCGGTGCAGTCGATCAACAACAACGCCATCACCATGGAACAGCCCGCCTGGAACAACAACACCTGGGGCTACGACACGCTCAGCCGCCCCTTCCACTCGGGGCCGGTGTACCTGGCCAACGCGCGGGAGTTCCTCGACGCCGCCGGTGAGTGGTTCCTGGACACCGCCGCCGGCCAGCTGTACTACAAGCCGCTGAGCGGCGAGAACATGGCCACGGCCGACGTGCAGCTGCCGCGCCTGGAGTCGCTGCTGCGGGTCGGCGGCAGCTACGCCACCCCCGCCCACCACCTCGCCTTCTCCGGGCTGCAGTTCTCCCACACCAGCTGGCTGCAGCCCAACAGCAGCCAGGGCTACGCCGATCAGCAGACCGGCGCGTACATCTACGGCGACTGGTCGCGCTCGTCGGACTGGCTCAACTCGTGCCAGTCGGGCTGCCCGGCCTTCGAGGCCGCCCGGCCGCACTGGCGGCAGATGCCCGCCGCCGTGCAGGTGTCGGCCGCCAACGCCGTCAGGTTCACCGGCAACCGCTTCACCAATCTCGGCCAGGTCGCCCTCGGCATCGGCATGGACGCCAACGCCCACGCCACCGGCGTCGGGCTCGGCGCGCGTGACGTCGACGTCATCGGCAACACCTTCGAGCAGCTCGCGGCCGGTGCGGTCATCGCCGGCGGGGTGCAGGCCGACGCCCACCACCCCAGCGACACCCGGATGATCAACAGCGACATCGTGTACAGCAACAACGTCGTGCACGACGTCGCCATCGACTACCGCAGCCACGTCGGGCTGCTGATGACGTACACGGCCGACTCGGCGATCGCCAACAACGAGGTGTACAACCTGCCCTACACCGGCATCGCGATCGGCTACGGCTGGGGCGCCAACGACGCGGGCGGCGCGCAGGACTACGTCGACCGCGGCCTGTACAACTACCAGCCGAAGTACACCACCGCGACCATCGCGAAGAACTACCGCGTGCAGGCCAACCACGTGCACGACGTGATGCGCCAGATGACCGACGGCGCGGCGTTCTACAGCCTGTCCGCGCTGCCCGGCACGACCGTGAACCAGAACTGGTTCCGCAACACCAACGGCTGGCTCGGCCTGTACTTCGACGAGGGGTCGCGGTACCTGTCCGCCTCGAACAACGTCTTCGACAACATCGGCCAGTGGGCGTACGGGCAGCACTGGGCCAACAACAACACCGGCAACCTGACGCTGACCAACAACTGGACGACCAGCAGCAACACCAACGTCACGAGCGGTTCCCGCGGCAACGTCAACACGGGCACGGTCGTGGTCAGCGGCGGCAACTGGCCCGCGGCGGCCAGGACGGTCATGGCCGCCGCGGGCGTCCAGTCCGGCACGTCGCAGACGGTCAGCATCGTCGGCACGCCGTCGGGCCGCTGTATCGATGTGCCCAACGGCACCACCGCCAACGGCACCCAGGTGAACCTGTGGGACTGCTCCGGCGCCGCCCAGCAGCGCTGGACCTACACCGCGAGCAAGCAGCTGACGGTGTACGGCAACAAGTGCCTGGACGCCACCGGGCAGGGCACCGCCAACGGCACCCGCCTGGTCATCTGGGACTGCAACGGCCAGGCCAACCAGCAGTTCAACGTCAACGCCAACGGCACCATCACGGGGGTGCAGTCGGGCCTGTGCGTGGACGCCAGCGGCTACGGCACCGCCAACGGCACCCTGCTGCACCTGTGGGCGTGCCACGGCGGCACGAACCAGCAGTGGACCCTGCGCAGCTGAGCGTAGACCGCTGTCCTCGGGGGGATGGCGACCGGCGAACCCGCCGGCCGCCATCCCCCGGACCGTCTCAGATGCCGGCGGCCTGCCAAAGGCTGTCGGGCGCGTACGCCCGGATGCCGTCGACGGCCGCTGCCACCTGCTCCGCCGACCGCATGCCGGCCACCACGGTGGCCACGGCCGGATGGCGCAGCGGGAACTGCAGCGCGGCGGCGGGCAGTGGCACGCCGTGCGCCTGGCAGGTCCGCGCCAGGTGGCGGGCGTGCTGGAGCACCTCGTCGGGGGCGGCGCCGTAGTCGTAGTTCGCGCCGTCCGGCGGCCACGGCCGCGCCAGGATGCCCGAATTGAACGGCGCCGCGCTGACGACGGCCACACCGCGCCCGGCGCACTCGTCCAGCAGCTGCTCGCCGGACCGGTCTAGCAGCGTGTAGCGGCCGGCCAGCATCACCACGTCGAGGTCGGTCTCCCGGACCATGCGCAGGGGCGCCTGCCACTGGTTCATGCCCACCCCGACCGCGCCGATCACCCCCTGCTCGCGCAGGGTGATCAGCGCCGGGACGGCGCTGCGGATGGCGTCGTCGACGGCGTGGTCGGGGTCGTGGACGTAGACGATGTCGACCCGGTCGACGCCGAGCCGGACCAGGCTCTCCTCCAGGCTGCGGCGTACCCCGTCGGCGGTGAAGTCCCAGACCCGCACCAAATCGTCGGGCACGTCGAAGCCACCGGCCGCGAGGTCGGAGCCGGTCGGTGCGGGATGGGGGCGCAGCAGGCGACCCACCTTGGTGGACAGCACGTACTCGTCCCGGGGGCGGCCGCGCAGGGCCTCGCCGAGCCGCCGCTCCGACAGGCCAAGCCCGTAGTGGGGAGCGGTGTCGAACAGCCGGATCCCCGCCGCCCAGGCCGCGTCGACGGCTTGTGCGGCGTCGCGGTCGGGCCGGGCGTAGCCGAGGTTGCCGATGCCGCCGGCGCCGAACCCCAGCACGGTCACGTCGAGTCCGGTGCGGCCCAGCGGCCGGGTGGTCATGCGGTGGGCTGGCGGCGTCACGGCGGCTCCTCATGGTCGGTCGGTGCGATCAGAATCCCGGCGAAACGCGGCGCTGCGCCGTCTACGGCAGCTGCCAGACCAGCGGCAGCGGACCGCGCTGGGAGACGGACATGTCCAGCAGCGGGTGGATGACCTCGTGCCAGCGGGCGGTGAGCTCCAGCCGCGCCATCGACGTCTCCATGTCCGCCCAGTCGTCGCACACCACGGTGTGGAACAGGTCGAGCCCGTCGCGCCAGATGTGCCACGAGTGGACCCCACTGTCGCGCAGCGCCTGCTCGTGCTCGGGCGACAGCACCGCATGGATACGGTCGTAGTCTGCCTCCCGGCCGGGCTTGAGCCTCGTGTGCAATCCGATCACCTGCATCGGGTGCTCCTTCGGGGGTGAGGGTTCGAGGTGGGCGGCATCGGCCCGGCCGAAGCCGGCGTTCCCGCAGGACGGGTCAACGGCCCAGCCAGCCGCCGTCGACAGGCACGAGTGTGCCGTGCACGTAGTCGGAGGCGGCCGAGGCGAGGAAGACGGCCACGCCGCCGAGATCGGCAGGGGCGCCCCACCGTCCTGCCGGGATACGGTCGACGATGGCGGCGTTGCGCTGGGGATCGTCACGCAGGGCCTGGTTGTTGTCGGTGGCGATGTAGCCGGGCACGATGGCGTTCACGTTGACCCCCCGGGCCGCCCACTCGTTGGCCAGTGCCCTGGTCAGCCCGGCGATGCCGGACTTCGCCGCGGCGTATCCCGGCACGGTGATCCCGCCCTGGAAGCTGAGCAGCGACGCCGTGAAAATGATCTTTCCGGAGTGCCGGGCCAGCATCTCCCGGCCGACTTCGCGGGCGAGGATGAACGGTGCGGTGAGGTCGACTGCCAGGACGTGGTCCCAGTCCTCGTCGCTGTGCTCGGCAGCCGGCGCCCGCGCGATGGTGCCGGCATTGTTGACCAGTACGTCGACCGGACGGGGCCCGGAGGTCAACTCCGCGGCCAGCGCCGCGACGGCCTCGCGGCCGGCGAGGTCGACGGCGCGGACCTCGCAGTGCCGGCCGTGGGCCGTCACCCGCCGGGCGACCTCGCTGCCTTCCGGCTCCAGGTGGGCGCTCACGGCGATGATGTCGGCCCCGGCGGCGGCGAGCGCGTCGGCGATGGCCAGGCCGATGCCGCGGCGCGCCCCGGTGACCACGGCGAGCTTGCCGGTCAGGTCGAACATCGCGGCGGTCATCGCGGGCCCGCGCAGTCGAGCAGAACCTTCATCACACCAGCTCCCGACTCCAGCGCGGCGAATGCGGCACCGACCCGGTGCAGCGGTTCCACCGTGGTGATCAGATCGGCGGCGGGGATCTGGCCGGAGGCGACCATCGCCACCGCCGTCACCATGTCGTCGGCGCTGTAGAGCCGTGCGCCGAGCATCGTGAGTTCGCGCCAGAAGAAGCGGTGCAGGTCGACCTCACGCGGCGCGGCGTGGATCGCCACCATGACGAGGCGCCCGCGCGGCGCCAGGCAGTCCACGGCCGTGGTGACCGCCGCTGCCGCTCCGGACACCTCGAAGGCCACCGCGGCGCCGTCGCCACCGGTCCGGTCGTGCACCACCGCGGTCACGTCGACGCCGACCGGATCCGCGGTGGCGAAACCGAGCCGCTCGGCCACCGCCCGCCGCTGCGGGTTCGGTTCCACGATCAGGACCTGGGCTCCGGCGTGCCGGGCGACCACGGCGATCAGCAGTCCGACCGGGCCGCCGCCGACCACGACGGCGTGCTCGCCGCTGGTCAGGGCGCTGCGTCGCACGTCGTGCACGGCCACCGCGGTCGGCTCGACGAGCGCGCCGTGCGCGAGGTCGAGTTCTGCCGGCAGGCGCACCAGTGCCCGCGCGGGCACGTTCCAGCGCTGCTGCATGGAGCCCGCGCTGTCGATGCCGATGAAGGTCAGCCGGGGGCACACGTGTCCGTGTCCGGCGCGGCAGGTCGTGCATTCGCCGCAGGGCAGTACAGGAAGGACGGTGACGGGGTCGCCGGGAGTCCAGCCGTCCACCCCGTCGCCGAGGTCGGCCACCGTGCCCGACATCTCGTGTCCGATCACGGCCGGGACGGCGACCCGATGGTCCATGTCGCCGTGCAGGATGTGCAGGTCGGTGCCGCAGATCCCGGTGAAGGCGACGTCGATCCGCACCTGCCCCGCGGCAGGCGGCGTCTCCGGCACGTCGACGACGCTCAGGCGTCCGTCGCCGTGGTAGACGGCTTGGCGCATGTTCTTCCTTCCCTGGTGCGGCTCTGCTGCCGTGCGTGTGCCGCGTTGGTTCGACCGTGGGACGTGTGGCGAGGGCCGACATCGCGCCGTCGACAGCGGCCCTCGCACAGCGCCGAAGCTGGCGGCCTCGACAGCTCAGATATGACATCATATGTTTAACGGGATGACAACGGGTCGCCAGCGACCGCCCGAGCCACCCAGGCCGGTCCCACTCCACATCGACCCGGCATCACGACCCCTTTCACCCTCACCGACGGAGCCGCTCCATGACCAGTCCCACCCTGGGCACCATCGTCGACGCGCACCTGCACGTATGGGATCCGTCGCGTGGCGAATATCCATGGCTGGGCCCCAGCCTTGCGCCCGTGAACCGGCCCATGGCGCTACCCGAGGTGCTACCCGAGCTCGCCGACCGGGGGATCAACGCGGTCGTGCTGGTCCAGTCGGCCGACAGCGACTTCGACACCGACCTGATGTTCGAGGCCGCGGCCGCCCACCGCCAGGTCGTGGGCATCGTCGGCTGGGTGCCCCTGGACCAGCCCACCCTCGCCGCGCGCAGGCTGGCGCACCTACGTGCGGATCCGCTCTTCGCCGGCGTGCGCTCCCTCATCCACGAGCGGCCTGATCCGCATTGGATCCTCGGCCGTCCCGCCGACGCCGGCCTCGACCTGCTGGAGCAGCAGGGCGTGCCGTTCGACTTCGTCGCAGCCGGGCCACAGGCGCTGACCGTCGCAGCCGAGGTGGCACGGCGCCACCCCGGGCTGCACCTGGTACTCGACCATCTCGGCGCACCACCCCTGTCCGACGACCCCGAGCAGGCCGAGCGGTGGCGGCAGTCGCTGGAAGTCCTCGCCGGACACCCCAGGGTCTACGCCAAACTCTCGGGGCTGTACCCGGGGCGCGTCGCGGACGGCGGCGCGCCGTCACGGGCCGGCGCGCACATCCGCACCGCGCTCGGCCTCTTCGGCACCCAGCGGCTGATGTACGGCGGCGACTGGCCGATCTGCCTGCTCCACGAGCCCTACGGCCGCACGTTCGACCTCGCCCGGCAAACCCTGGCCGACCTCGACGCCGCCGGCTGGGACGACATCCTCGCCGCCACCGCCGCTCGCGTCTACCGCATCGATCCGGCGCGGCTGGCAGCCGCGGCCGTCTGATCGCCCCGGGCTGCCGCGCCGGTCAGCCCTGACGGGGGCCGTGCGGCAGCTCGGTGACGTCGAGCTGGTAGGCACTGATGGCGGTGAGCGAGAAGACAGCCGGGTGTATGCCGCCCAGCAGGCAGCTGATCGCCTGCAGCGACTCGGCGTGGGTGGCCGCCAGGCGACAGGTGGGCCAGTCCGAGCCGAAAATGAGCCGGCCCGGGCCGAACACCTCGATCGCGTGGTCCACGAAGGGCCGCAGATCGTCGACGGACCACCGCTCCCAGTGCGCGAGGGTGACCAGGCCGCCGAGCTTGGCCCGCACGTTCGCGCACTCGGCCACCGGCTGGATCAGGCGCTGCCATTCGGCCAGACCTTCCGCGCCTCCGGTTATCCACGGCGAGCCGGCTTGTTGCAGCACGAAACGCGCCTGCGGCATCGCCTCGGCCAGGCGCGCCACGGACGGCAGCTGTTCGGTGCGCGCCGCGAACTCGATGACCAGGCCGAGTTCGTCGACCACCGCCAGCCCGGCCCGCACCGCCGGATCCTCCAGGAAGTCATCGGCCTTCTCGTACACGCGCTCGTGCAGCCCCACGAGCCGCTGACCGCCGGGCCCGGCACGATGTTTGCCGACGACGTCGCCGAGGTCGGGATCGGTCAACGGCGCCCATCCCACCACGCCCAGTACCTGCGGGGTCCAGGCTGCCACCTCCAGGCACCGCGTCGTGTCCGCCGGGCTGGTACCGTCGGCCTCGACCAGCACGCACGCGTCCACGTCCGACTCGGACATGGTCGCTCGCAGTTCATCGATGCCGTGGTCCCGCCGGACGGGGGCGTATTCCGCCGCGGCGAGCCGGGGGCTGTCCGCCGCCCACAGCTGCATGTGCGCATCTATGATCATTTGGGCCGCCTGTCGTCGCCGGAAACCGTCCGAAGCGATGGCCACCACGCCCATCCGGCGGCACCGAGCGGCTGTCCGATGCCGACAGGCTGCGCTGTGACGCTCATGGAAACTGCCGAGTGCACGGTCGGCAGGACTGTCGCCGACCAACCGGAAACCAGCTCACGCACTGTGTTGGCGCTCCGAATCAAAGTGAAGATCGGCGCTGGCCGGTCCTCATGCCAGTGGATGGGACGCCGGCCCGCACGCGGCGGGTGCGGGCCGGCGTCGTCTTGTGGTGTCGGGGCGCCCGGACCTGCTGGATACCTGCAGTTCCGGACACAGCGGCGACCGACACGTGATCTCTTGGCATCAACTGCGCCAGACGCGCGTTCAATGCCTCGAAAGAACATCATACGTGTGACGTCTTAGCAAGACCCCCGTGCAAAAATCGCTCTGACCTGGCACTCAAGAATTTCCGTCAGGCAGGTAGGCCGAGGCTGCTGCGCAGCAGCCGGTTCAGTGCGCCGGCCGCAGGAAGGCCGGCTCGCGGAAGCCCAGGGAGATGCACGACGGCTGGGAGGCAGACCTGTCGTGTCAGCGGGTCGCTCGCCGGCGCGCGGCCGGCGCCGGGGCATCGGCGTCGGGCACCGGCCGGCGACGGCTCCACGAGCCGGTGATGTGGGCGCGCATGGCCACGGCCGCGGCTTCGGCGTTCTTGGCCATGATGGCGTCGTGCACGGCCTGGTGCTCGTCCAGCGTGCGGCGCATCACCGCCTCGTTGTACTCACCGTGGTAGCGCATGCTCCCGCGCGCCTTGTCGTGGATGCTGTTCACGATGGCGCGTCCGAGCCGGTTGCCGGAAGCGGCCATGACCATGTCGTGGAAGTGCGCGTCCGCCGCGGCGAACTCCGCCACGTTATTGATCTTCGAGCGCATGAGTTCGAGCGCAGCGCTGATGCGCAGCTTCTCTTCACCCGCCCGCGAGACGGCCGCGGTGGCCGCCATGTCGGCTTCGAGCGCGGTACGGGTGGCGACCAGCTCGTCCAGGAAGGAGAGGTTGGCATCGTGGGCGATGATGGCGGTGAGCACGACGTCGTCGAGAAGGTTCCACTGGCGCGGATCGGTGACCTGGGTGCCCCGGCCGTGCTCGATGCGGACGAGGCCTTTCTCCTGCACGACCTTGACCGACTCACGGATCACGGTGCGGCTGACCCCGAACTGGTCGCACAGGTCGGCCTCGGGCGGCAGCGTCGAGCCCGGGTTCAGCACTCCCCGGACGATGTCGTTGACGATCTGCTGCACCACGTTGATGCCCAACTTGGTTCCGCGGACACGCGGCGGGGCGACCTCTGCGACCGGTGCCACGGGTACGCCGAATGGGTCCGCCAAGAACTGCCGCGTCAACGTGCCCTCCAGGAGCAAATAGTCGCCGTGAGTGTAGGACAAGCGCTCACGATCTCACAGGTACGATGTCATATGTCACTACCCTGTCGGTCTCTCCGCCAAAATTCTCGCACGAAAGTGTTATGCGTGACCATCAGGCATTGCCGCATCCCAGATTCGACGTCGTCGGCTGCCTGACGTGGCGGCCGGCAAGCGCACGGCAGGGCGGGTGCGGCAGCCCGCCCGGCCGCCGCACCCGCCTGTGGAAGGGCGCGTGCCCTCCTGCCGATGGTCAGCCGGCGGCCGCCAGCAGCCGGTGACCTGCCCGCTCCGGCCGGAC
Source organism: Catellatospora vulcania (assembly GCF_009720385.1). GTDB lineage: Bacteria > Actinomycetota > Actinomycetes > Mycobacteriales > Micromonosporaceae > Catellatospora > Catellatospora vulcania. Next base: position 108,438 of record NZ_ML769306.1, read on the forward strand.
GCCGGGCCCGTCGAAGGACGAGGTGGCGGGTTGGAGTTCGCAGGCGCCGATCAGCTCCTCGTCCAGGACCACCCCGAGGCCGGGCGAGTCGCCGAGGACGAAGGCCCCGTCCTCGATGCGCAGATCGAGCGCGACACCGACGGGCGGCTGCAGGACCTGCAGCTCACTGGCCAGATGGTTGGGCACCGACGCCGCCGCATGCAGGAGCCCGACCGGGTTGGTGCCGATCGGGCTGACCGGCAGGTCGTGGCCGTGTGCCAGCGCGGCGACGCGCAGGAAGTGGGTGATCCCCCACACCGATGCGGTCTGCACGATGTCCAGGGCTCCGGCCGCCAGCAGCGGCCGGAACTGCTCCAGCCCGCTGAGGTTCTCGCCGCTGGCGACCGCCGCCCGGACCCCACGTCCCACCGCGGCCAGGCCCTCGGCGTCCCACCGCCGCACCGGCTCCTCCACCCAGATCAGATCCAGTGTGCGCTCCAGCTCCGCGACGTGGCGGACAGCCTGCTTGCGGCTCCAGCACTCGTTCGCGTCGAGCATGAGACCGGGCCGGGCGCCGCCGCCGGCCTCGGTCAGCACGTCGCGCACCAGGCTCAGCCGGTGCCGGTCGCGTTCGACGTCCAGGCCGCCTTTGAGCTTTGCCGTACGCAGACCGTGCTCGGCGTACTGCTGGTACGTGCGGATCAGGTCCTCGTCGTCGAGGTCGATGTCCAGCCCGGAGGCGTAGGCGGGCACGACACGGTCGCGTCCGCCCAGCAGGCGCCACAGCGGCTCCCCCGCGGCCTTGGCCTTGATGTCCCACAGCGCGGTGTCGAACGCGCCGATGGTCCCGAAGACGGTTCCGGCGTGTCCGGCCTTGAACATCTGCCGCAGCATGCGGTCGTAGAGGGCCGTGACACCGCGCGGGTCCTCGCCGTCGATCGCGGCGAAGACCGCGTCCAGTTCCACGTGCGGACCCATCCCGACGCCGGTGATGCCTTCGTCGGTGGTCACCAGGACCATCGGCACCTCGGTGAGTCCGTCGGCGTAGACGCCGTTGGCGTCGCCGACGGCACGGCCCCACTCCTGCACGGTGTTCAGGGCGCGATACCCAGTGATCCGCATGTCAGCCTTTCGTCGAACCGGCGGTGACAGCGTCGGCGATCCGGCGCTGGAAGAACAGGTAGACCGCCAGTACGGGCACGGCTGCGATCAGCACCCCTGAGGCGAACGTGGGGATGTCGGCCGTGTATTGACCGCGCAGCGACGTCACCCCGACCATGAGGGTGCGATGCTCCGCGGACGGCATCATGAGCAGCGCGATGAGCACGTCGTTCCAGCAGAACAGCGCGTTCAGCACACCCACCGACAGCAGGGCCGGCCGCCCGATCGGGAGCATGATCCTGCGGTATACGCCGTAGGGGGTGTTGCCGTCGATGCGAGCCGCGTCGACGATCTCGGCCGGTATCGCGCTGTAGTAGCTGGTCATCAGATAGATCGTGAAGGGCAGGAACTGCGCCGTGTAGGCGAGGATCAACCCGGGGTAGGTGTCGACCAGCCCGGTGTCGGCCATGGTCCGCACGAGCGGCACCATGATCACCTGGAAGGGCACGAACAGTGCGGCGAGGCATCCCAGCAGCAGCGCCCGCGAACCGCGGAACCGCAGGTGGCTCAGCGCGAAGCCGGCCATCGACCCGAACAGCAGCAGCAGTGCCACCGCCCCGGCGACCACGAGCACCGAGTTGAAGAAGTACCGCGCGGTGCCCGCAGTGGTCCACGCGGTGCTGATGTTGTCCCAGCGCAGGGTGTCCGCCAGGGCGAACCTGTCCAGGATGTAGTCGCGACGGGTCTTCATCGCCGCGTTGGCGGTGAAGACCAGCGGGTAGACGGTCGCCAGGGCCAGCAGCGCCATGGGTACGGCGATCAGCCACCGGCTCGTCCGAGCGCCGGGCATCAGTCCTCCTTGCCGGTGCGTCGCAGGAAGCTGACCTGCGCGAGCCCTACGACGAGCATGACCAGGAACAGCACCGTGGAGGCCGCCGACGCGAACGCCGGGCGGTTCATCTGGCCCTGCTGGATCCAGATGTAGTACTCCGGCAGGTAGGTCGACCCGCCCGGACCTCCGCTGGTCATCACGTAGATCAGGCCGAACATGGAGGTCAGCATTCCGATCATGGTCGTCACGAACACGAACTGGATGGTGCGGGACAGGCCCGGGATGATCACGTGCCGGATCACCTGCGGCAGGGCCGCCCCGTCGGAGCGGGCGGCGTCCAGCAGCGCGGGGTCCAGGGTCGCGAACCCGGACAGGAAGACCACCAGCGCCATCCCGAACGTCGCCCAGACGTGCACGCCGACCACGGTGAACAGCGCGACCTTCGAGTCGCCCAGCCAGTCGACCGGTTCGATCCCCACCACGTCGAGCACGCTGTTGAGCGGGCCGTCGAAGGACAGCAGGAGGTTGAAGATGGAACCGACGATCACCGGGGACAGCACCGCGGGGAAGAAGTAGACGCTGCGGTAGAGCCGGTGGCCCGGCACGCGCAGGTAGATGAACGTGGCGAGCATGCCGGGGATCGCGACCGCGACGGGAAGCAGCAGCACGAGCCACCCGACGTTGCGCAGCGCGCCCAGGAACAGCGGGTCGGCGAACAGTTCCGTGTAGTTGTCCAAACCCACGGCCGCCCCGTTGCGGTCGCCGTCTCCGGTGAAGGAGAAGTTGACGCCGAGCAGCAGCGGCCAGAGCCGGAACAGCACGATGACGAGTACGGCCGGAGCGATCAGCACGAACGGGGCCAGGCGTTCGGCCGACATCGATCCCGTCCGGGAGCGCCTGCGCGGCGCGGGGTCTGTTCCATAGGCCCGCCCCGCCCGAGCGGGGCGGGCCAACAGCGGTGGAGATTCACCGAGTGGCACAGGTCAGCTCCGGTCCGACTCGCCGAGCTGCTTGAGCGCGGCGTCGACGCTGACGGACCCTTCGAGGATCTGCTGGGACAGCCGCCCCATCAGTTCGATGGTCTTCGACGACAGCGCCACGTGCAGCGCGGGCTTGCCGGTCTTGAGGTCGGCGACGATGGCGGTGACGGCCACGCCGCCGTCGGTGGTCTTCACCGTGGTGTCGGAGACGACCGCACCGGCGTTGGTGTAGAAGGTGGTCAGCGCGTCGGTGGAGGTCAGCGAGCGCACCAGGTCGGCGGCGAGGGCCGGGTCCTTGGTCCACTTGGCGACCCCGTAGCCGATGCCGCCGTCGAACGGCAGGCTCGGCGTCGTACCGGCGGTGATGACCGGCGACTTCATCACGCCCAGGTTGTCGGGACCGATGAACTCGTTGAAGTCCTTCCAGTGCCCGATGTCGGACATCAGCCCGATGATGTTGGTCGCCTTGGCGGACTGGAAGATGCCGAAGGCGTCGGTGAACATGGTGGTCGAGTTGCCACCCTTGCTGTTCAGACCCTGGTCGTTGACGTCCTTCCACAGCTGGAAGACCTTCTTGACGTTCGGAGAGTTCCAGTCGCGCCGGCCGGCGATCCAGTCGTCGTACTCCTGCGGGGTCAGGATGCCCGAGCCGAAGGCCGACAGGAAGAACTGGATGCCGATGCCCTCCTTGTTGCCCAGCGCGAAGCAGCTGGCTTTCGTCGCCTTGGTGATGGCGGCGCAGTCGGCGGTGAAGCCGTCCCAGGTCGTCGCCGGCTTCTGCGGGTCGAGGCCCGCCTTCTTGTAGAGGTCCTTGTTGAAGTAGATCGGGTGGCCCTGCAGGGTCACCGGTGAGGCGTAGGCCTTGCCGTCCTTGGTGAACGCGTCCCAGCCGGCCAGGCGCTCCTTGTCCGGAGCGACGTACTGGTCCAGCGGCACCAGGGCGTCGACCCGGTCGCGGATCTGGCCACCGCCGTTGAACATCATGACGTCGGGGCCCTTGCCCGCCTGGATCGCCGCCCCGAGCAGCGTGTAGTACTGGTCGAACGGCTGGGCGACGAACTCCAAGGTCACGCCGGGGTGTTTCGCGGCGAAGTCGGCCTTCGCCTTCTCCACATAGGCCGTTGCGGTCTTGTCACTGGACTTCCAGTCCCACACCACGAGTTTGCCGCTCGCGGAGTTGGACGGGGGTTCGTTTCCGGTGGCGCTTCCACAGCCCGCCAAGGCCAGCGCCACCACGACGGCGGCAGGCCAGAGTACTCGCTGCTTCATTGATTCTCATCTCGAGAATGGCCGGAAGAGCCGGCCGTCCGATGGAATGCAGCAAAGCTAAGTCATATGATGTGTGATGTCAACGAACGCTTGACGCAAGGCCAGCGGTCGGTCAAAGTCAACCACCGCGAAACACCGACGACAGCGATCTGGACATGGCAGCCCACAGCACAGACGAAGCCGCACTCATCGTCGCGGCGCAGACCGGCGACCGGCGGGCGCTCGACGTCCTGATCGAGGCATACCTGCCGTTCGTCTACACCATCGTGCGCAGGGCCCTCGACGCCGACGCCGACGTCGACGACGTCGTGCAGGACACGATGGTCCGGGTCATCCGCGACCTACCCGACCTGCGCGACCCGGCCACCTTCCGCGCCTGGGTCGGCACCATCACGGTCCGCCAGATCAGCAACCACCTGCAGCGGCGGCGCACTTCCGAACCACGGGCCGGCGACCTGGCCGGGCTGTCCGAGTTCCCCGACGCCCACGGTGAGGTCGAAGGGCTGACCCTGCTACGCCTGGGCATCGCCGAGCAACGGCGCCAGGCAGCACAGGCGGCACGGTGGCTCGACGACGACGACCGCGTCCTGCTGTCACTGTGGTGGCTCGAGCTCGCCGGCCGGCTCACCCGAACCGAACTGGCGGCCGCCGCCGGAGTCAGCATCGCCCACGCCGGGGTACGCGTACAGCGCATGCGGCAACAGTTGGAGCAGTGCCGGGCGCTGCTGGCAGCGCTCGACACCCGGCCGCGCTGCGGCGATCTGGACCTGCTCGTGACCGACTGGGACGGCGTCCCGTCCTCGGCACTGCGCAAACGCCTGGTACGGCATGTCCGCGCCTGCCCGACTTGCGACCCGGCAGCCAGTGACCTGATGTCCGCCGACAAGCTGCTCATCGGCCTCGCCCTGCTGCCCGTGCCGGTCGCACTCGCCGCCGCCGTGCTCGGCAAGGCCGCCACCGTGACCTCCTCGGTGGCACTGGCCGGAGCCGCCAAAGCGGGAGTACTCGGCCAGCTGGCCAAGGCCCTCGCCGTACCCAAGGTAGCCGCAGCGGTGGTGACGGGCACCGTGGTGGTGGGCGCGACGGTTGCCGTGATCACCTGGCCCGCGGCAACGCCGCCTCCGCTGCCGGCCGTCCAGTCGCCCCCCGCTGCCGTCGCCACGCCCCCGCGCAGCCCTGCCGCTCGCCCGCCCAGCCCCAGCCGTACCCCCGGCCCGCGGCAGCAGCCTGCCCCCTCGCGCAACCCCGCCGGGGTGCTGGCGATCGGCCCGACCTCGTTGGAAGCGCTGAACGACCCTGGACTGTTCGTCACGACCGCCGCCGGTCGCGGCGTCCTCTCGTCGGTGTCGCAGACCGCCGGCACGGCGGCACGACAGCAGGCCAGCTTCACGGTCGTGGCAGGACTCGCCGACGCCAAGTGCGTGTCCCTGCGGGCCGGCGACGGTCGCTACCTGCGTCACCTGTCGTGGCGGCTGCTGCTGAGCGCTGCCGACGACACCGAGCTGTTCCGGGGCGACGCGACCTTCTGCGTCCGCCCCGCCGAGGCCGACGGGGCGATCCTGCTCGAGTCCAGGAACTACCCCGGCTGGTTCGTGCATCGCCGGGGAACCGAGCTGTGGGTCGACCTTGCCGCTGACGGCACCGCCGACTTCGGCGCGGAGAGTTCGTTTCGCGTCCGACCCCCGTTGGCGCCCTAGTGCAGCACGGCGTCCGCCCGTCGGGAGCTGCCCCGGGGGTGTGTCCTGGCTGGACCCACCCCCGGCGCGTGTCGATCAGGAGGTGAGGCAGTCCGCGCCGTTGAGGGTGAATGAGGCCGGCTTGCCGGTGTTGCCGGTGTGGGTGGCCTGGAAGCCGAGGTCGATCGATCCATTGGCGGGGATGGCGGCGTTGTAGGGCAGGTTTCGGGCCGTCACCTGGCCCGAGGTGGGCGAGTAGGCCGCGTTCCAGCCCGAGGTGATGGCCTGGCCGCTGGGCAGGCTGAAGACCAGGGACCAGCCGTTGATCGCGGCGCTGCCGGTGTTCGTGACGGTGAGGTTCTCGACCAGGCCGTTGTTCCACGCGTTGATGGCGCTGGTGACGCGGCAGGAAGCGGTGCCAGGCGGCGTCGACGGGCTGGGCGACGTGGACGGGCTGGGCGGCGTCGACGGGCTGGGCGAGGTCGACGGGCTGGGCGGCGTCGACGGACCGGAGGTGGTCAGGCCGAAGAACGCCACGGCAGAGGCGGCCATGCCGCCCGACGGCAGGCTGTGCCCGGCCCCCTGGATGCTGAGGGCCTCGACCTGCGTGGTGCCCGACGCGTCGGCGAAGCGGCGGCGGTTCCAGTTGGCCTGCGGGGTGTCGGAGGAGGTGGGCGTCTGGCTCAGGCCGTGTACGTTCGTCCACTGCTCCACCGACTCCTGCAGCAGCGAGTACGGCACGAGGGTGTCGCTGGTGCCGTGCCACAGCTGCACCCGCGGCCGGGTGCCGGTGAAGCCGGGAATGACCTGCCGCACCGCGTCACCCCACTGCTGCGGGGTCCGGTTCATGTTTCCGCCGGTGCACTGGCTGGCTCCAGGCGGGTAGTCGGCCGCGTTGGCGAAGCAGTTGAACGGCACGCCCATGAAAGCCGCGCCGGCCTTGAACCGGTCGGGGTAGAGGGCGAGCATGTGCTGGGTCATCATGCCTCCGGAGGAGCTTCCCGTGGCATAGACCCGGTTCTGGTCACCGCCGTACTGGAGGCCGGCGTAGGCGACCATGGACATGATCGAGACCGGGTCGCTGCCGCCGTCGCGGCGCTTGGCAGCTGCCGACCACGTGTCGAAGCATCTGCCGAAACCGGCCTCCTGCATGGCGCTGGGGTAAATGACGATGAAGCCGTACTGGGCGGCCAGCGACGCGAACTCGCTGCCGGAGTAGAAGCCGGGGCCCGAACCCCCGCAGCCGTGCATGGCCACCACGATCGCGGGGTTCGCCGGGCGGGCGTCGGGCACGTAGACGTGCATGCGCATACCGCCCGGGTTGCTGCCGAAGTTGCTCACCTCGACCAGCGACGCCGCGAAGGCGGGTTGCATCGCCGGGATGGTGAGTCCGGCCACCGCCAACGACGTGGCGAGTGCGAGCAGTAGCTTGCGATTGATTCTCATTCGTCCATCTCCTTTGCCCACGATGGGCTGCCGGCTGACAGCTGAGGCATGGCGGCCCGACGCGGTGGCGGTCATCCCGCCGATGCCGTCGGGCGGCGCCCGTGACCCGGCCCGGATGGTCACGTGAGCACGCGCCGCGCAGGTCCGGTGTGGCCTGTGTCGCTCCTGGCCCTGACGATCTGGTCCCGCCCGTCATCGTGTGACACATAGTGTGTCCTCGAAGGCATAAAACTGTCAATCGAACATCCCCGATAGATCATCGATGCCGGCCGTGCCTGCCTCGACTCAGCCCACGACGTCGGCCGATGGGTCGATTCGTGGTGCGTTACGGTCGTTGGCGACATCCACCTCGATCCACGCCGGAGCAGCCCACGTGACCAGCCCCTTCGATATCGAGGAGATGTTCCCGCAGGACGCGGTGGGGGCGGTCCGGCTTCCCCGGCGGCAATCCGGCAACGCGCCGCAGGGCCTGGCGGTGACGCTGCTTGCCGACTACACCCTGCGCACCCGTGCCTGGCTGCCGTCTGCCGCGATCACGGCGCTGCTCGGCGAGGCCGGGGTGAGCCCTGGCGGTGCCCGAACGGCGATAAGCCGGCTGACCCGCCGGGGTGTGCTCGAAGGCAGCCGGCAGGGACGCACCAGTTCCCACCGGCTGACCCAGCCCGCCGCCGCCCACCTGTCGAGCGGTGGCAGCTGGATCGCGTCGTCGGCGTCGGCGACCCGGGCTTGGGAAGGCTGGTGGACGCTGATCGCCTTCTCCCTGCCCCAGGAGGAGAACACGCAGCGGCGAGCGCTTCGCGGCCAGCTGCGCTGGCTGGGATACGCACCCCTTTTCGACGGGCTCTGGGTCTCCCCCGACGGGTTCACCGAGCAGGCCCGGGCGCAGCTGGCTGAATTCAACCTCGGCGCGATGACCGTGTTCCAGGCCCGGCACGTGGAGTTCGCGGCCGCCGGCGGCCGCAACCCGGTCGAGGCGTGGGACATCCCGGCCATCGCCGCGGAGTACGAGTCCTTCGTCGGGCGCTGGAGCGCGCTGCTGCCCCGGATACGCGGTGGGCGGATCCCCGGCGCCGAGGCGGTGCGGGCCCGCACCGAGGTGATGGACACCTACCGTCGCTTCCCCACCCTCGACCCTCAACTGCCGCTGCAGCTGCTGCCGTCAGGGTGGCTGCGCCAGCCCGCCCTGGAAGTGTTCGCCGCCGTCTACGACGGTCTGGCCGCGGTTGCCGAAGAACACGTGCGGGCCGTGGTGGCCCGCCACGCCGACGGTGCCCAACTCGGGATCAGTGCGCACACTGTCGCCGACATGCTCGCCGGGGTACGCCACGGTTCATCCGCCGAGGTGCCCGCCCCGCCGCACCGGCTATGACCTGACCGCCGCGTTCCCGGCGACCGCCCGGCCTTCGCCCCGGGCCTGTCGGTCAGGTCCGGGGCGATGGCTTCGAGCAGGGCGTCGGCTAGGCCACGGAGCGGAGGCTGAACCGCTGGTTGGCCTGGCCGTTGCAGTCGTAGAGCTGGACCTGGGCGCCGTTGGCGGTGCTCCAGACGTCCAGGCAACGCCCGGACTGCGCACCGGTGATGGTGCCGTTGGCGTTGACGTTCCACTGCTGGTTGGCCTGGCCGTTACAGCTGTAGATCTGGACCGCCGCACCGTTGCCGGAGCCGGCCGCGTCCAGGCACTTGCTGCCGAAGACCTGCAACTGCCTGCTGGAGGTGTAGGTCCAGCGCTGGTTGGTCTGGCTGTGGCAGTCGTACAGCTGCACCCGCGTGCCGTTGGTCTGCGACGAATTGGGCACGTCGATGCACCGCCCCGACTGCGCGCCCACGATCTGGTTGACACCGCCCGCCGGAGGTGTGGGCGAGGAGCTCGGGGAGGGCGGGGCCGTCGGCGAGGAGGTCGGCGACGGCGACGCGGGTGGCGACTGCGGCGGTGACGGCGTGGCGGCGTTGAGGGCGTTGAGGACCGAGGTGTAGGCGGACTTCGCGCGTCCACTGCCGTCGAACAGCAGCGGGCTCTCGCTGGAGCGCCAGGAGTCGCTGTCGCGTACGCCCCACACCGTGATGCCGATGCAACGCGCCACGTTCATGCACGCCTGGGTCAGCCCCGCGTACTGCGACGTCGACGCGTTGGTCACGTCGACCTCGGTCAGCGCCACGTCCACCCCGAGGGCCGCGAAGCTGGACAACGTGGTCTGGAAGTTGCCCGGCAGCGAGCTGCCACCGGTGAAGTGGGTCTGCAGCCCGACACAGTCGATCGGCACGCCCCGGGACTTGAAGTCCTGGATCATGCGGTACACACCCTGGGTCTTGCCGTAGCTCCAGTTCTCGATGTTGTAGTCGTTGTAGCAGAGCTTGACACCCGGGTCCGCCGCACGAGCCGTGCGGAAGGCCACCTCGATCCAGTCGTTGCCCGTGCCCTGCAGGTTCGACGACCGGCGGCTGCCGTCCTCGTTGAACGCCTCGTTGACGACATCCCACGCCGCGAGCTTGCCCCGGTAGTGGGCCATCACGCCGTTGATGTGATCGATCATCGCCTGACGCAGCGCGCTGCCATTGAGGCTCTGCATCCACCCCGGCTGCTGGGAATGCCAGGCCAGGGTGTGGCCGCGCACCTTCAGCCCGCGCTGGGTCGCCCAGTTGTAGATCTGGTCGCCGGAGTTGAAATTGAACTGGCCGCGCTGCGGTTGCAGGGCGTCGGGCTTCATCTCGTTCTCGGCCGTGATCATGTTGAACTCACGGGCGGCGATCGTGGTGTACGTCGAGTCGCCGAGCCTGCTGGCGGCGATGGCGGTGCCGAAGTAACGCCCCGACTGGGCGGCGGCGGCACCGAGGGTGCTTGCCGCGGCGCTCGCGTTCGGGATCACGAGCACGACCGTCAGCAGCGCGAGTGCGCCGGCCGCACCGGCAAGCGCGGCCATCCGAAGCGGTGATCGTCTCGTCCGGGCGTCGCCACCGTACGCAGTGGATTGTGCCGTCATCATGGGTTCCTTTCTGGCCGGTGCTGCGACGTGTCGGGCGATCGGCCGCAGTGCCGTGGGGGCGGGCATTGATACCGGGGCATGTTGCCATGCTCCGCACCGCGTCGCAATGGCCTACTTCCGATAATTTCCGGAACACGCGTCCGGTCAATGTGGTACCCCCTTCGTGCCGACGCGCTCCCCGCGCCCTCGTATCGAATCGATACCCCCAGCTAGTTGCCACTGATTCTTGATCTGCTTCGATGCGTTCGGACAGCTTCCCGAAGGCCACCGTGACACGGGATCTCATCGTCCATCCAGACCAGACCGAAACTTCCGAACCACCTTCGGAACGCGTCACCCGCCCGGGAACCCCCTCGGCCACTCGGCAGGCATCCGAACGGGTCGATTGACACTTTTCTGTCCGAGAGGCAAGCTGTGTGACACACGTCGTCGATGGAGCCCGACGACGTACGCGAACAGGGACCCGGCATGCGGGCAGGGCAGGCCGGGCCAACCCCACTTTGTTGCTACTGAGGAAGTCTCATGACACGAATGACCACCCCAGCCCGGCGCCGCTGGATGCTGAGCAGCCTGCTGACCCTGGCGCTGGCCGGCGCCGTCCTGCTGGTGCCCCGTCTGGCCGAGGCCGGACCGACGGCCGGATGCGGCCGGACCCCTACGCTGACCAACGGGACCCACTCGATCCAGAGCAGCGGTCAGAGCCGCAGCTACATCCTGAGCATCCCCAACACGTACACCAACACCCGGCCGTACCGGCTCGTCTTCGGCCTGCACTGGCTCAACGGCACGGCCAACGACGTCGCCACCGGCGGCGCGGACGGCGCCGCCTGGGCCTTCTACGGGCAGAAGCAGCTGTCGAACGACAGCACGATCTTCGTGGCGCCGCAGGGCATCAGCAACGGCTGGGCCAACACCAACGGCCGCGACGTGACCCTGGTCGACGACCTGATCAGGCTCGTCGAAGGGGACCTGTGCGTGGACACCAGCCAGGTCTTCGCCATGGGCTGGAGCTACGGAGGCTCGATGAGCTACGCCCTGGCCTGCGCCCGCCCGGCGGTCTTCCGCGCGGTCGTGGTCTACTCCGGCGCCAACCTCAGCGGCTGCAGCCCGGGCACCCAGCCCGTCGCCTACTTCGGGATCCACGGCACCCACGACAGCGTGCTCAACATCTCCAGCGGGCGCGCGGTGCGCGACACCTTCGTACGCAACAACGGGTGCACGGCGCAGAGCCCACGCGAGCCGGCCCAGGGCAGCCTGACCCACATCACCACCGTCTACGCGGGATGCCGGGCCGGGTATCCGGTCCAGTGGGCCGCGTTCGACGGTGACCACGCCCCCCACCCGGTGGACGGAACGACCGCGACCAGCGGCACGCGGACGTGGACCTCGGCCGCGGTGAACACATTCCTGGCCCAGTTCACCGGCAGCCCCTCGCCCAGCGCCTCGCCTTCCGGCAGCGCCTCCCCGTCCAGCAGCCCCTCGCCGAGTGCGCCGTCCTCGCCGAGTCCCTCCCCGAGCAGCCCGGCGCCGTCCTCGCCCGCCCCTGGCGGGGCGTGCAACGCGAGCTACCGGACGACCAATTCGTGGCCGGGCGGCTTTCAGGGCGAGGTGACGGTCACCGCCGGCAGCTCGCCGATCACCGGCTGGACCGTTCAGTGGACGCTCGGCAGCGGCCAGGGCATCACCCAGGTATGGAGCGGAACCGTGTCCGTCAGCGGTTCGGCCGTCACGGTCCGCAACGTGTCCTACAACGGTTCACTGCCCGCGTCGGGTTCGACCACGTTCGGGTTCCTCGCCGGTGGAATTCCGTCCACTCCTTCGCTGTCCTGTAGCAGCGGCGCCTAGGTGTACCGGGAGGGCCTTTCGCTCGGGATGCACGGCTACTCGCGCACCCCGGCCGGAAGGCCCTCCTCCGCGCCGAAAATCACCATGGCAATACTGTTATCCCGGCCCCTGCAATACGGTCGCGATACCGCGCGAACGCACGGCCCCGCGCCGTCACCGACCTTTGCAGAGCTGGCTTGACCTGGAACTACTGCCCCGCTGGAAGAAGCCCGACAGCCAACGGTCCGCATAGGATTACATTTACGACTGCCACTTGATGACGACGTAACATTGTGGCAATCTCGTCCGCATCGATGGGCGCGACAGCCGTCGATCGGAACGCAGTTATCACGCACGGCGAGACAGGGCCCCTGCCGGCTCGCGAATGTGAGCGCTCACAACGGCGGCACGGGATCTGTCACGCCCCCGCTCGACGGCAGAAAGGCAAAGACCATGTCCAAGAGCCTACGCCGGCTCGCCGTGGCGGCAGCCACGCTGGCGATGACCGCGGCAGGACTCGCGACGCAGAGCAGCGTCGCCCACGCCGAATCCAACGGCGGGGTACGGGTCATGCCGCTGGGAGACTCGATCACCGAGGGCACCCAGGTGCCAGGCGGCTACCGCACGGGCCTCTGGCAGCGGACCACCGCCGGCGGCTACCGCGTCGACTTCGTCGGCTCCCAGTTCAACGGTCCGGCCAACCTCGGCGACCACGACCACGAAGGCCGCCCCGGATGGCGGATCGACCAGATCGACGCCAACGTCACCGGCTGGCTGCAGAACACGAACCCGCACACCGTGCTCCTGCACATCGGCACCAACGACGTGCTGCAGAACCACCAACTCTCGGGCGCGCCCGGCCGGCTGTCCACGCTGGTCGACCGCATCACGAACGTCGCACCGACCGCGGAGGTGTTCGTGGCCACCATCATCCCGCTGAGCAACAGCGGCCAGGAGGCCGCCGCACGCGCCTTCAACGCCGCCATCCCCGGCATCGTGCAGGCCAAGGCCAACGCCGGCAAGCACGTCCACCTGGTCGACATGCACAGCGCGCTGACCACCGCCGACCTCATCGACGGCGTCCACCCGACCGCGACCGGCTACGACAAGATGGCCGCCACCTGGTACACCGCCCTGCGCTCGGTGCCCGGCAGCATCGGGACCCCGGGCACCGAGCCGGCGCCGTCCGCGCTGGTCAGCGCCGCCTCCGGGCGCTGTCTCGACGTGCCCGGCAGCAACACGTCCAACGGGGTCCAGCCGATCATCTGGGACTGCAGCGGCCGGGACAACCAGCGCTGGGCGGTCAGCGGTCAGACCCTGCAGTCCCTGGGCAAGTGCCTGGACGCGCCCACCGGCGCGACCGCCGGGTCCAAGGTCCAGCTCTGGGCCTGCACCGGCGCGGCCAACCAGCGCTGGAACCTCAACGCCAACGCCACCATCAGCAACGCGGCCAACGGGCTCTGCCTGGACGTGTCGGGCAACTCCCCCGCCAACGGCACACCGGTGATCCTGTGGAACTGCACCGCCGCCGCGAACCAGCGGTGGACCCGGACGTAGACCTGTCGCGCCCGCATCCGCCCCGCTGACGTACCAGAGCACCAGATCGCCGGCCCGGCTTCCGCCACAGTAATGGCGGAAGCCGGGCCGGCGATCTGAGGTGGTCGTCAGCTGCGCAGGCTCCATTGCTGGTTGGCGCCGCTGTTGCACGACCACAGGACGATCTTGGTGCCGTTGGCGGTCGCCGCGCCCGTCGCGTCCGCGCACAGCCCGGACTGGACGTTCGAGATGGTGCCGTTGGCGTTGAGGTTCCACTGCTGGTTGAGTCCACCATGGCAGTCCCAGATCACGACCGCGGTGCCGTTGGTCGTGCCGGCCCCGGACGCGTCCAGGCACTTGTTGCCGTACACGGTCAGCTGCTTGCCGCTGGTGTAGGTCCACCGCTGGTTCGTGCCGCCGTGGCAGTCCCACAGCTGGGCCTGGCTGCCGTTGGCGGTCGCGCTGCCGGGCACGTCGATGCACCGGCCCGACTGGCCGCCCACGATCTGCACGTTCTGCCGGCCGCCGCCACCACCGCTCTGCTGCCTGACGATCGACTTCGACTCCGCCGACCGGGTGCCCTGCGCATCCACGACGTAGAGCCGGTAGTCGCCCGGCGACACCGGGACGGCGATGGTGGTCGCGGTGCCGCCGGCGCGGGTCATCGTCGGTCCGGCGACGAAGGCGGTGGTGCCGGAGGGAGCCAGCCAGATGGACCGGGTCGCGTCGCCGGTGCTGCGGACCGGGATCGACGACGCCGAGCTGGTGACGAACGTGCTGGCCGGCAGCACGTAGTCAGGCACCGAGAGGTTGGCCGGCGGGACGATGCCCCGGTAGGCGTCTTCGAGCCCGGAGTTGACGGCGATGCCGTAGGCCGCCGCCGGCCAGACGTAGTCGGACGAGACGAGGATGTCCTGGACGGTGCTGTTCGGCAGGTTCTTGTTGGAGACCTTGTTGATCGGGCCGTACGTCTGCGTGATGCTCAGATCGTGCTTGCGCCCGAAGTCGTCGGAGTTGATGAGCCACGTGACGTTCTTGTCCACGCTCAGCACGTTGTCGCGGAACGTCAGGTACGCCGACCCCTCGTCGGGGTGCAGGCCGTACTTGTGGCCGGACGGAACTCCCTGCAGGTAGTTGTTGGTGATGGTGGTCCCCGGCTGGCTGCCCAGGGTGTAGATGGGCGCGGTGTCGCTGAGGCGCTGCACCGTGTCGATGATGTGGTTGTAGCTGATGTTGTTGTTCTTCGCCGTCGTCGTCGGGCGGTTGGGTGTGATCGAGCCCGCCGAGCCGTCGAAGTTCCACCAGCCCCAGCCCATCGTGATGCCCGACCACGGCGCCTTCTCGATGCGGTTGCGCTGCACCGTCAGGGTGTCGACGAAGTACGCCGAGATGGGGCTGTGCCCGTTGAACAGCACCGCGCTGTCGTAAAGGTAGTTGTTCTTGATCTCGATGTTCTTCGGCAGCCCCTCGACCTGGGCGGAGTACTTCTCGCGATTGGTCGAGGTGTGGTCGCCGATGAACACGTGCTGCGGATGGCCCACGCTGATGGCGCTTCCGGCGACGTCGTTGGTGAAGTTGCCTGTCAGCTGGGTGTTCTGCACGTCGTTGACCAAGCTGATGCCGTCGGCGCCGGTGTGCTGGATCTTGTTGCGCTGCAGCACGATCCCGTCGGCGTTCTGGACGTCGATGATGCCGGGAGTGACATCGACATTGCGGTAGTAGTAGACATGGAAGTTGCCCTTGGCGTAGGCGATCGCGCCCAGGTTGCCCTGCTGTGCCTGCTTGAACGCCGAGCCGGCGACGTTGAACAGGTTCCAGTCCGAATGCTGCACCGTCAGGCCCGACAGGGTGATGTTGCGCGCGTGGCTGCCGGTGGAGGTGCCGGCGATGCGCAGCAACGTGGTCACGTTGTTCGGCGCGAAGACCGTCGCGGTTGCCATGTTCTCGGCGCTGCCCTTGTAGTAGTACAGGGTCCGGCTGGTCTTGTCGAAGTGGAACTCGCCGGGGGTGTCCAGGAACTCGTAGGCGTTCATGACCTTGTGGGAGCCGCCCACCTGGGCATTGCCGTTGAACGCGCCCTGGGCGATGGCCGCACCCGGTTGCTGGAACAGCGCCACCCGGTTGCTGCCGTCGGTCGTCACCTGGCGGACTCCCACGATGGCCGTGGTCCAGGTCGTGCCCGTCTCGATCTCGATGTCGTCCTGGTTGCGGGCGACGGCGGGAAAGTCCGCCGAACTGTATCGAGCCCCGTCGCACTGCGAACCCGACTCCCAGGCCCACGACGCCTGCCCGGCCGTGATGTTGTACGTGCCCTGGCAGCCCGCCGAGCTGATCGTCTTGGCGGCCATGAACGCCCGCTTGTCGTTGACGTACAGCGTGCGCAGCTTGTTGGCGCGGTCCAGGGGCGCCTTCCAGATGTTGCCGCTGTGCTGGGTCCATCCGGTCACCTGCACCCCGCCGTCGAGGACCGGGGTCTCGTCGGCGTATGCGGCATAGACGACCCGGTACCCGTTGGTGCCGGAGTCACCGGCCCCGAACTCGATGGTGCTGCTCACCGGATACCGGCCGCCGCGCAGATACACGTGGATGTCGCCGGTCATGCTCGCGTTCACCGTGCGGACGGCGTCGCGCGCGCGTTGCACTGTTCGCCACGGTGAGCTGATGGTGCCCGGGTTGGCGTCGTTGCCGTCGGGGGCGACGTAGTAGGTCGCCTGAATCGCGGCGGAAGCCGGCGCCTGGTAGACGACGGTGGCCGCCAGCGCGGCGGAGACGAGCACCGCGCCCGCCAGCAGCGATCGTCCCACGATCGAAAGAGCTGATCTCACAGGTGTCCTTCCGATTGTCGCCGCATGGTCGCCGGGCCGGCACGCTCGACGTGCCGGCCCGGCGACCCAGCGGGTGCGGTGGGGACGGGGGGGTGGTGGTTGGGGGCG
>NZ_ML769306.1:125004-297081 GCF_009720385.1 Catellatospora vulcania
CCTCCCGTGGGCCCCCGCCGGGCGGCGGGCCGGCCCCCCCCGCCGCCCCGCCCCGGCGACCATGCGGCTCAGTTGCGTACGGTCCATTGCTGGTTGGCTCCGCCGTGGCAGCTCCAAAGCTGGATCTTGGTGCCGTTGGCGGTGCCGGCTCCTGCCGCGTCGACGCAGAGCCCCGACTGCACGCCGGTGACGGTGCCGTTGCTGTTGAGGTTCCACTGCTGGTTGGACTGGCCGCTGCAGTCCCAGATGATCACTGCGGTGCCGTTGGCCGTGCCGCGTCCACTGGCGTCCAGGCACTTACCGGCGATGGTCAGCTGCCGGTTCGAGGTGTACGTCCACCGTTGCGAGGTGCCGCCCCAGCAGTCGTACAGCTGCAGCTGGGTGCCGTTGGCGGTCGAGCCGTTGGGGTCGTCGAGGCAGCGACCGGAGCCGGTCCCGACGATCATGACGTTGGTGCGGCCCGGTGCCGGGCTGGGCGGCGGGCTACTGGGTGGTGTCGCACCGCCGTCCAGGCCGAGGAAGGAGACGGCATAGGCGAGCATGCCCGCCTGCGGCAGCGTGTGCCCCGTGCCGGAGATGCTCACCGCCTCAACGGTGGCCTGCGTGCCCGTGCCGCCGTAGCGGGTCCGGGTCCAGCTCGCCTGCGGATGGTCGGTGTAGGCGGGGGTCTGGTTCAGGCCGTTGAGGTGGGTCCATTGCTTGATCTCTTCGGTGAAGTTGGGATAGGCCAGCGTGGTGTCGGTGGTGCCGTGCCACAGCTGCATGCGCGGGTAGCGGCCGGTGTAGCCCGGATACATCGCGTGCGCGACGTCCGCCCACTGCTGCGGCGTCTTGCTGATGTTGCCGCCGGAACACTGGCTGTTCCACAGTGAGCCGTCACCGGTCGCGAAGCAGCCGGCCGGCACGCCCGAGAACGCCGAGGCGGCCGCGAACACGTCCGGGTACTCGGCGGCCAGGACGTTGGCCATCATGGCCCCGGAGGAGAATCCGCTCACCACGATCCGGGCCGGGTCGACGTTGTAGCGGGTGCGTGCCCAGCCGACCATCGACATGATGCCGGTGGAGTCGCCGCCGCCGTCCCGGCGCAGCGCCTGCGCCGTGGAGACGTCGAAGCAGCGCCCGGACCGGGTGGCTTCCGGCAGGACGATGACATAGCCGTAGCGGTCCGCCGCGGTGGCGAAGTCCCGGCCGTTGCCGCCGAAGACCGCCGGCGCCGATCCGCCGCAGTAGTGGACCAGGACCAGCAGCGCGGGGCGGGTCGCCGTCGTGTCCGGGGCGTACACGTACATGTTGAGGTTGGTGGGATTGTTGCCGAAGTTCGTCACCTGCGTCAGCGTCGCGGCTGACGCAGGTGGGGCCGCCACGGCGACGACGCCCAGGGTGACGAGCACGGCGGCGGCCGCCGCGGCGAGTATGCGTTTCACGAGCAGCTCCTTGTGCGGCATCGGGTGATGACGCGCCGTCGGTGGTCAGCGCGGGGTGAAGTCCTGGTTGGTGCCGGGGGCGTTCTTGCACTGCCACTGGTCGAGCTGCTGGCCGACGGTGCTGTTGGCGCCGTAGACGTCCAGGCACAGTCCGCTGTTCTGGTTCCGGAACGAGTACGAGCCGTCCGATTGCCGGACAGGCAGCCATAGGCTGTTCGACGCGCTGTTGGGCGCCTGCTGGACGATGTTGAGCACGCCGGCGGCCGTCGAGCTGCCGGCTACGGCCACGTCGTAGCCCGAGTGCTGGGCCTGCAGCCGGCCGTAGCCGCCGGAGACCGGTACGAACTGGAACCGCTGGCTGTTCTGCCCGTTGCAGGTGCCCTGGACGATCGCCGCGCCGGCCGCGGTGGAGCTGCCGCTCACGTCGACGCACAGGCCGTTGTTGCCGATGACGAGCGGGTGGTAGCCGGTCGGGTAGCCGGTGGCCTGGCCGGTGGTGAACTGCCACCAGTTCACGTTGAACAGGTATCCGCTCCCGCCGGTGAACCGCAGGTACAGGTCGTGGGTGCCGGTCGCGCCGGTCACCGGGCACGACACCGTGGTCCAGGTCTGCCAGCCGCCGGTGCCCGGCACGGTGCAGGTGGCCACCGTGGTTCCGGTCGCGCTGTCCAGCCGCGCCTCGATGCGGCCGCCGCCGGCGCCCGAGGCGACCCGGGCGGTGAACGAGGCGGCGCCGGTGCCGAATGCCGCGCCCTTGACCTTGACGTAGTCGCCGTTGTCGATCCAGCCGATGTTCATCCCGCCCTCGCCTGCGGGCTCGGTCTCGATGCCACTGCCCCAGGCGATGGTCTCCGCCTCCTGGCGCACGTACGGGTCGAGCGTGCCGACCTGGGGCGCACCGCCGGTCGTCATGTTGATCGTCGGGATGGTGCCGTCGCTGTGGTAGGTGAACTTCTCCACCGCCACCGACCTGGTGAAACCGCCGCCGCCGGGCAACGCGCCGTTGTGGTAGAAGAAGTAGGAGCCGCCGTTGAAGTCGACGATGCCGGCGTGGTTGGTGAAGCTGCCGCCCTGGGTGGGCATGACGGTGCCGCGATACGTCCACGGCCCGGTCGGGCCGGACGAGGTGGAGTAGGCGATGAACTCAGAGCAGCACTTCGCCGCGTACACCAGGTAGTAGAGGTTGTTGCGCTTGTACACCCACGGGCCCTCCTCGTACAGGGTCGGCCGGTTGGCGTCGCCGCTGCGGGAGCCGAATCCCGCGGTGGTCAGCGAGATCTGCGCCGGGCTGCCCGAGTACGAGATCATGTCGGCGTTGAGCCGCACGTACCACAGCCGCGGGTTGCCGTAGTACAGGTACGCCTGCCCGTCGGTGTCGATGAACACGGTCGGATCGATCTCGGCGTTCTGGATCAGCGGGCGGCCGAGCGCGTCGCGGAACGGCCCGGTGGGGCTGTCGGCGACCGCGACCCCGATGGCGTTGGACCCGTTGGCCATCCGCACCGGCACATACCAGTAGAACTTGCCGTTGCGGTAGACGGCCTGGCCCGCCCAGGCGTCGGAGCTGGCCCAGCTGAAGGTCGCCAGGTTCATCGGCGATCCGTGGTCGGTCCAGTTCACCATGTCCGCCGACGACCAGACACGCCAGTCGCGCATCGTGAAGTACGTCGAACCGTCCTCGTCGTGTCCGGTGTACAGGTAGACCCGGCCGTTGTGGACCAGTGGCGCGGGGTCGGCGGTGTAGACGTGTTGCACGATCGGGTTGTCCGCGCGGGCCGTGCGCGGAGCGACTACGGTCAGGCACGAGAGGCCGACCAGCAGGGCGAGCAGGCGTATCGACGCACGCCGCAGGGGGAATGTCATGGTCCGACTCCGTCAACTGGCTGGAAGGTGGAGTGGTGGCGGCGGTGTCGGCCGCCGCCACCGGTCAGGCGGTCAGGCGCGCAGGGTCCACTGCTGGTTGGCACCGCCGTGGCAGCTCCACAGCTGGATCTTCGTGCCGTTGGCGGTGCCCTGACCGCTGACGTCGAGGCACAGCCCGGACTGGACGCCGGTGATCGTTCCGTTGGCGTTGACGTTCCACTGCTGGTTGGCCTGCCCGTTGCAGTCCCAGATGATCACGGCTGTGCCGTTGCTGGTGCCGTTGGCGTTGGCGTCCAGGCACTTGTTGCCGTACACGGTCAGCTGCCGGCTCGCGCTGTAGGTCCAGCGCTGGTTGGTCCCGCCGTGGCAGTCCCACAGCTGCAGCTGGGTGCCGTTGGCCGTGGCGGAACCGGGCACGTCGGCGCAGCGGCCCGACTGCTGGCCCGCCAGCAGCACGTTCGACCGGCCGGGCGGAGGGCTGCTCGGCGGCGGGGAGCTCGGCGGCGGGTTGCTGCCGAACTGCGACAGGAACCGCCAGGCCTCTCCCTTGCTCCAGGTCCGGACGCCGTCCTCGCAGCCGGAGCAGCCCTCCACCGGCGCCGGGCCGTGCCCGCCGTCGAAAGCCGCCCATTGCACCGGATATCCGGCGCGGCAGGAATACGTGGTGGTGATGTGCCTGCCGCTGCCCGGGGCCGGTTCGGGGGCGTTCTGCGCGGCGCAGCCGTTGTTGCTCAGGAACCTGTCCCGCAGCGACCGGCCCTGCGAGATGTTGAGCACGTTGTCGGAGATGCCGTGGATGCCGAAGTAGGCGATCGGCTGGTTGCCGACGCTGCAACCGGACAGCTGCGCGCCCGAGTAGGCCACGACGGCCCGGAAGGTCGTCGCTCGGGCACAGGCGATGGCGTAGCTCATGCCCCCGCCGTAGCTGAAGCCCATGGCGAACAGCTGGGTGGTGTCGACACACAGGTCGTTCTCGATCAGGCGGATCATGTCGTCGGTGAAGGTCAGGTCCACGCCGTTGGTGTTGGCCCAGCCGTTGCCGAGGCCCTGCGGGGCGACCAGGATCGCGCTGTTGTTGGACTGCTCCTGCATGCCGTAGTACGACCAGGCGGTCCCGCTGGTGCCCCCCGAGGAGACGTCGTTCATGGTGCCTCCCCGCCAGTGGTAGGCGAAGATCAGCCGGTAGGGCCGGGTGTTGCTGTAGCCGTCGGGGATGCGCAGGACGAAACTGCGGCTCTGGCCACTGCTCTGGATGGTCTGGGCGCCGTTGCGCAGCGTCGGAGCCTTGCCGCATCCCGCGGTCGACGCGGCGTACGCGGACGGGCCGGTCAGCGCGGTCGCCGCCAGGGCTCCCGCGACGACCAGGGTGACCGTGCCGATGGCGGCGAGCCACCGGTGACGCCGGCTTGCCAGGTGTGTCTCTGTCACGATGCTGTCTCCTTGCTGGGAGCGGGGGGCGGCACTGCCGCGGCCACATGGGACTGGAGCACTCCGACAGCACCACCGGACCGCCGCGCCCCGGGCGGGGAGACGGTGGGTCGATGTGTCGGCAGGTGGAGCCGATCGGGGTGGTTCAGGCCAGGAGCGCGACCGTGGGTGGCCCGGCGTTTCTTTCACCGTGCGGCGGCGTCGACCCGTGTGCTCGGCCCTCTGCCCGGGGCCGCGTGCCCCACAGGGGCAGCGCCACCGTAACGACATATCACGTCACATGTCAATGACTGTTGTCGATTGCCCGCCGTGCACCAGGAACGCCTGATCAGCTCCTGCTGGCCACCAGGGCGGACCCGACCTGGCTCCGGGGTCGACGGAGCGGTGGGGGCGTATTTTTACCGCGAACGCGGCGCGCACACATCATATGTCTTGGCGTTGCGAATCTCGTACCACGTCAGGCGGTTCGCTCCTCGGCGGGCAGGCCGTGGAGCCGCCGGGGCGGGCGGGGCCCGCCCCGGCGACGAACATCTCGATCAGCGGGAAACCAGGTTCACCTGCCCGCGCCCGCGCGCCGCTTGGCGTAGACGTCGAAGGCGACCGCGCCCAGCAGGACGAGTCCCTTGAAGAGCATCACCTGCTCGGTGGGCGCGCCGATGAGGGACATGCCGTTGTTGATGACACCCATCATCAGCCCACCGGTGATCGCGCCGACCACGCGCCCGACCCCGCCCTGGACCGCGGCGCCCCCGATGAATGCCGCCGCGATCGCATCGAGCTCGAATCCGGTGCCGGCAGTGGGTCCAGCCTGGTTGAGCCGTCCTGCGAACACCATGCCGGCGATGGCGGACAGCACACCCATGTTGACGAACAGCCAGAACGTTACCGACTTGACCTTGACGCCGGACAGGGTGGCCGCGTTGATGTTGCCGCCGATGGAGTAGATGTGGCGGCCGAACACCACCCGGTCGGTGAGCAGCGTGTAGGCGATGACCAGCGCGGCGAGCAGCAGCAGCACCCAGGGCAGGTTCTTGAACCGGGCAAGCTGCACGATCACCGTCATGACGACGACGACGGCCACCGCGACCTTGGCCGCGAACTGCGCGACGGGCTCGACCGTCTGGCCGTGACGTACGCGGCCTGCGCGGCTGCGCCACTGCGTCACGATGATCCCGGCGACGAAGGCCAGCCCGATCAGCAGCGTGCACAGGTCTGCGCCGTCGAGCGGGCCGAGGCCGATGTTGCCCAGGTAGGTCGGCATGAACCCGTTGGCGATGGTGCTGACCTCGCTCGGGAAGGGTCCGATGCCCTGATTGCCCAGGACCGCGAGGGTCAGCGCCCGGAACACGAGCATGCCGCCGAGGGTGACGATGAAGGCCGGAATGCCGAAGTAGGCCACCCAGTAGCCCTGCCAGGCGCCGATCAGGCCACCGCAGATCAGGGTGAGCAGGACTGCCAGCGGCCAGGGCACGGCATGCTCGACCATGAGCACCGCGGCTATCGCCCCGGTGGCCGCGACGACCGAGCCGGCGGACAGGTCGATGTGCCCGGCGATGATGATCAGGATCATGCCGATGGCCAGGATGAGGATGTAGGAGTTCTGCACCACCAGGTTGGAGATGTTCTGCGGCGCGAGCAGATCACCGTTGGTGAGCACTGCGAACAGGACGATGATCAGCGCGAAGGCGATGTAGATCCCGTTCTGGCGCAGGTTTGCCGACAGGAGGCGGCCGCTGAACCGCTCCGGCGCGAGAGGGATCCCTGCCTGGTCCTCGGCGGCCGTCGGCACGGCGGTGTTGGGGCCGACACTGGTCATCGCGGCTACTGCTCCTTAACCTTCGTCATGTACTGCATGAGCCGCTCGGGCGTGGCCTGGTCGCGGGTGAGCTGTCCGGTGATGCGCCCGGCGGACATCGCGTAGATGCGGTCGCAGACGCCCAGCAGCTCGGGCAGCTCGGAGGAGATGATGAGCAGGGCCTTGCCCTGGTCCGCCATCATGTTGATGATCGAGTAGATCTCGTATTTCGCACCGACGTCGATGCCCCGGGTGGGCTCGTCCAGGATGAGCACGTCGGCGTCGGTGAACAGCCACTTCGACAGCACCACCTTCTGCTGGTTGCCGCCGCTGAGCTTGCCGGTGATCGCGGCGACGCTCGGCGCTTTGATGTTCATGCCGGTGCGGTAGCCCTCGGCGACGCGGTACTCGTCGTTGTCGTGGATCCAGCCGCGCGTGGACAGCTTGTCCAGCGCGGCGGCGGACACGTTGCGCTTGATGTCCTCGATCAGGTTCAGGCCGTAGCGTTTGCGGTCCTCGGTGGCGTATCCGATGCCGTGCCTGATCGCGTCGCGGACCGACCTCAGGCGGATCTCGCGACCGTGTTTGAGGATGCGGCCGGTGATGCCGGTGCCGTAGCTGCGCCCGAACACGCTCATCGCCAGTTCGGTGCGCCCGGCTCCCATCAACCCGGCGAGGCCGACTATCTCGCCGCGGCGCAGGGTCAGGTTCGCTCCCGAGACCACGGTCCGTCCGTGCTGGGACGGGCTGTGCACTGTCCAGTCCTCGATGCGCAGCACCTCCTCGCCGATGTCGGGGACGCGCTCGGGGTAGCGGTGGTCGAGGTCGCGGCCGACCATCGCCGCGATGATGCGCTCCTCGGTCACGGCGTCGGCGGCCATGTCCAGCGTCTCGACGGTGCGGCCGTCGCGCAGCACGGTCGTGGCGTCGGCGATCGCCTCGATCTCGTTCAGCTTGTGCGAGATGATCACGCAGGTGATGCCGCGGTCGCGCAGGCCGCGCAGCAGGTCGAGCAGGTGCGCCGAGTCGGTCTCGTTGAGCGCGGCGGTCGGCTCGTCGAGAATGAGCAGCCGCACCTGCTTGGACAGCGCCTTGGCGATCTCGACCAGCTGCTGCTTGCCGACGCCGAGGTCCATCGCGAGCGTCGCCGGGTTCTCGCGCAGGCCGACGATGTCCAGCAGCCGCGCGGCGTCGGCATGGGTGCGGTTCCAGTCCACCAGGCCGCGGGTCACCCGCTCGTTGCCCAGGAAGATGTTCTCCGCCACCGACAGGTTCGGGCACAGGGCGAGTTCCTGGTGGATGATGACGATGCCGAGGCGCTCGCTGTCGCGGATGTCGGAGAACCGGCACGCCTGGCCGTCAAAGACGATCTCGCCGGCGTAGGAGCCGTGCGGGTACACCCCCGACAGCACCTTCATCAGGGTCGACTTGCCCGCGCCGTTCTCGCCGCAGACGGCGTGGATCTCCCCGCGGCGGACCGTGAGGTTGACGTCGTCGAGTGCGGTAACCCCGGGGAAGGTCTTGGTTATGGCCCGCATCTGCAGGATCGCGTCGGTCACGAACGTCCCCTTCCGCATGCGCGACCCGCCCGGCCAAGGCGGGCCGGGCGGGTCGCGGTGATCACTTGAGCTGGGACTCGGTGTAGTAGCCCGTCTCGATCAGCGTCTTGGCGTAGTTGTCCTTGTAGACGATCACCGGCTCCAGCAGGTACGACGGGACGACCTTGTTGCCGTTGTCGTAGTCCTTGGTGTTGTTCACCTCGGGCTTGCCGCCCTTGAGCACGGCATCGGCCATCTTGACCGTGACCTTGGCCAGCTCGCGGGTGTCCTTGTAGATGGTCGCGTACTGCTCTCCCGCGATGATCGACTTGACCGAGGCGACCTCGGCGTCCTGGCCGGTGACGATCGGGTAGGGCTGGCCGGACGTGCCGTAGCCGCTGCTCTTGAGCGCGGACAGGATGCCGATCGAGAGGCCGTCGTAGGGGGACAGCACGCCGTTGACCTTGGCGCCCTTGGCGTACGTCTTGGTGAGGAGGTCCTCCATCCGCTTCTGCGCGGTGGCCGGGTCCCAGCGCAGGATGGCCACGGTCTTGAAGTCGGTCTCGCCGCTCTTGACCACCAGGGTGCCCTTGTCGAGGTAGGGCTTGAGGGTGTCCATGGCGCCGTTGAAGAAGAAGGTGGCGTTGTTGTCGTCGGGCGAGCCGGCGAACAGCTCGATGTTGAACGGGCCCTTGGCCGCGCCGTCGGTTCCGTCCGCCTTCTTCAGGCCGAGGCCGACCAGCAGCGAGGTCGCCTGCTGGACACCCACCTTGTAGTTGTCGAAGGTGGCGTAGTAGTCGACGTTGGGCGACTTGCGGATCAGCCGGTCGTAGGCGATCACCGGGATCTTCTTGTCGGCCGCCTGCTGCAGCTGGGTGGTGATCGCCGTGCCGTCGATCGAGGCGATGATCAGCAGCTTCGCGCCCTTGGTGATCTGGTTCTCGATCTGGTTCACCTGGGTCGGGATGTCGTTCTCCGCGTACTGCAGGTCCACCCGGTAGCCCAGGGCCTCCAACTGGGACTTCACGTTGTCGCCGTCGTGGATCCACCGCTCGGAGGACCTGGTCGGCATCGTCACGCCGACCAGCACGGCGGACGAGTCGCCGCCCGGCTCCTGGTCGCCCGTCTTGGTGCTGGATCCGCAGGCGGCCAGACCGGCCACGACCATCAGGCCCACTGCGGCGCTGGCCAGTTTCGCGATCTTCATATCACTCCTTCGCTCAGGACGGCCCGCAGGCCGGAGGATCAGATCTCGACCGGGACACCACTGCGACAAGTTCACGGCGCGTCCACATTGTTACCGATCACATACTGTCAGCCTGTTGGATCGTGTTGGTCAATGGTGGTTTAGTAACGGTTGCGTCACAACGGAATCCGGCCGCACACCTCATCGAAACCGTTCCGGTGCACCGTTTTGCGGCGGCACAAGCACTATCTTCAGGCGACCAGCAGCGGGATCGCCGATTCAGTCGAGCAGCGCACCGCGAACCGGTCCGGCCACTCGAAATTTTTCGGTAACATCTTGACGTTGTTCGATGTTATCGGTCACAGTCTAGGGCGACGCCTGCGGCTGCCCGCACCGCATCGGGCGTACCGCACATATGCACCCGCCCGCTCCGCCCTGTCCGGGCAGTGCGCCCGCCTGCACGGCGGCCTCCGCATCACACCGCCCCTGGCTTGCCCGACCACTCCCAAGGAGAAGCCGTGAACCGTCCCCTCCGACATCGCCTGACCACTGCCCTGACGGCAGCGCTGCTCCTGACCTCCGCCGCGCTCGGCCTGCAGGCCCCCGCCGCCCACGCCCTCGACAACGGCGTGGCCCGCACGCCCCCGATGGGCTGGAACTCCTGGAACACCTTCGGCTGCAACATCAACGAGACCCTGATCCGCCAGCACGCCGACGCGATCGTCAACAGCGGCATGCGCGAGCTCGGCTACCAGTACGTCGTCGTCGACGACTGCTGGTTCAACCCCAACCGCGACTCGGCCGGCAACCTGCAGGGCGACCCCACCAGGTTCCCCAGCGGCATGAAGGCGCTCGGAGACTACCTGCACGCCCGGGGCCTCAAGTTCGGCCTCTACCAGGTGCCGCTGGACAAGACCTGCGCGCAGTACTTCGGCTCGTACCCGGGCGCCACCGGCAGCCAAGGGCACGAGGCCCAGGACGCCCGGCAGTTCGCCGCCTGGGGCGTCGACTTCCTCAAATACGACTGGTGCTCACCCACCGGCACCATCGACCAGCAGGTGACGACGTTCGCCAAGATGCGCGACGCGCTCGCCGCCTCCGGCCGCCAGATCGTCTACAGCATCAACCCCAACAGCATCCACGCCAAGACCGGGCCGCTGCGCAACTGGGGCGACGTCGCCAACATGTGGCGCACCACCGAGGACATCACCAACACCTGGGACAGCGGGCAGACCAACGGCTACCCCATGGGCATCCAGAACATCGTCAACGTCAACGTTCCGCTGGCCTCCTACGCCCGGCCGGGCCAGTTCAACGACCCCGACATGATGGAGGTCGGCCGGGGCGGCATGACCGACACCGAGATGCGCAGCCACTTCGCGCTCTGGGCGGTCATGGCGTCGCCGCTGATCGCCGGCAACGACCTCCGCTCCATGTCCACGGCGACGCAGACCATCCTCAAGAACTCGCACCTGATCGCCATCAACCAGGACTCCCTGGGCCTGCAGGCCACGCAGGTCTCCCACGACGGCACACGGCGCGTGCTCGCCAAGAGGCTCGCCAACGGAGACGTCGCGGTCGCCCTGTTCAACCAGGGATCCACGACCACCACGGTGTCCACGACCGCCGCGGCCGCCGGCAAGACCGGCACGTCCTTCACCCTCCTGGACGCATGGACGAACACCACCAGCTCGACGAGTGGGACCATCTCCGCCAGCGTCCCGGCGCACGGCACCGTGGTGTACCGGGTCAGCGGCGGCGGCACCACTCCCCCACCGACGACGACCACACTGGTGAGCACGTCCTCCGGGCGCTGCCTGGACGTCCCGCAGAGCAACACCGCCAACGGCACCCAGCCGGTCATCTGGGACTGCAACGGCCAGACCAACCAGCAGTGGGCTGTCAACGGGGCGGCGCTGCAGGCACTGGGCAAGTGCCTCGACGCGCCGCTCAACGCCGCGGCGGGCGCCAAGGTACAGCTCTGGGACTGCAACGGCGGCACCAACCAGCAGTGGAACCTGAACTCCGACGGCACGGTCGCCAGCCGCCAGTCGGGTCTGTGCGTCGACGTCAACGGCAACGCCACCGCGAATGGGACCTTGGTCATCCTGTGGACCTGCACCGGCGCGGCGAATCAGCGCTGGACCCGGCGCTAGCCCGCCAGAAGAACGCGGTTGATCAGCGACACTCGACACGCATCGAACGCATCAGACGTCATACGTCGGCACCACCGGATCCGTGATGACGGTCCGGAGGTGTGCCGCCGGGCATGCAGCGCGCGTGCCCGGCGGCCCAAGCCTGCCGGGTCCGGCTCGGCCGTGGACACGGCCCGGTCCGGGCCAGCCGCGAGCAGCCGATCAGGCCGGGAAATCTGCGCTCCGGGAGAGCGGCTCGCACGCGCGGAGGTCACTTCGGGTCGCGTCGAGCGTGGCGATCACCGCGTCGAACCCCGCGCCGCCCAGGACCAGGCGGTGCGGAGGCTCGTCCTGGGCCATCGCGGCGATCACCGCCCGGACCCCGCGCTGCGGATCCCCGGGCTGTCGGCCATCCTGGTCGATCATGGCGGTGCGGACGTCTTCCAGCATCGGCCGGTATGCCGTGACGGACTCCGCGACGGGCTCGTCGGCGAACCCGGCGTAGGCCCGGGTGCGGAAGGCCCCCGGCTCCACCGCCAGCACCCGGATGCCCAGCGGCGCGACCTCGGCGCGCAGCACCTCGGTCATGGCCTCGAGGGCGTGCTTGGCGGCGCTGTAGTAACCGAACCCGGTGATCCCGCGCAGTCCCGCGACTGAGGACATGTTCACGATCCAGCCGCTGCCCCGGGCCCGCATCCCGGGCAGCACCGCCCGGATCACCGACAGCACCGCGAAGAAGTTCAGTTCGAACATGGCCCGCACGTCCGCGTCGGCCATGCCCTCGATCGACCCGTACCAGCCGCGGCCCGCGTTGTTGACCAGCACGTCGATGCCGCCGAAGTGCCCCTCGGCCGCGCGTGCCGCCTGCTCGACCTGCGCCGGGTCGGTGACGTCCACCGGTAGCACCAGCACCCGGTCACCGTGCGCCTGTGCCCAGCCGGCGAGCTCTTCGGGCCGCCGCGCGGTCAGCGCCACGCGGTCGCCGCACTCCAGTGCGGCATCCGCGTACGCCATGCCAAACCCGCCCGGTGTCCCGCCGGTGATGAACCACGTCCTCATCGCCATCCCCCGTAGTTGTAGATCATGTCAGGGTCGGTAGGGAAAGTGAGCTTCCTGCCTTGATCACCGGTTCGGCGATCGACGATCCGTGCAGCTCGAGGCGGCAGATGATCGCCGGCAGCTCGGCCGGCGCGATCGTGGTCGCCCGACTCCGGTCGACTGTGCTCATGAGCCCACTGTGGGCCCTCTCCCTGGGGGAGGGTCCAGAACGGGGCCCTCCCCCAGGGAGAGGGCGCAGAATGGCGGCATGCGCCCGGTACTGACGATCGGCGAGTTCGCCACGCTGACCCACCTGAGCGTGCGTACGCTGCGCCGCTACCACGAGGCCGGGCTGCTGGAACCGGCCCGCGTCGACCCGTTCACCGGCTACCGCTACTACTCGGCCGACCAGATCCCACCCGCGCAGGTCATCCATCGGCTCCGCGAGCTGGACGTGCCGCTGGCCGAGGTCAGGTCGATCCTGGCCACCGACGATCCACAGCGCCGTGCCGACCTCATCACCGGCCACCTGCGCCGCCTGGAGGCGGAGCTGGACCGGACCCGGGCCGCCGTCGTGTCGCTGCGGCAGCTGCTACGCCCCGACCCGGCTGAACTGCGGGTCGAGCTGCGCTCGGTGCCCGCACGCACGGTCGCCGCGATCACCGGTGACGTCACGCTGGACAGCGCGGTCGCGTGGTACGCCGCCGCGACGGCCGAACTGGATGCCGCCTATCCGCCGACCGAATGCACCGGTCCGCCCGGCGGCAGATACGCCAACGAGCTGTTCACCGGCGGCAGCGGGACGATGACCGTGTTCCGGCCCGTGCGCCGGCCGCGCGGAGCGGGCCGGATCGAGGCCCTCACCCTGCCGCCGGTCGACCTGGCCGTCGCCGTCCACTCCGGGCCGCACGACGATCTCGACGTCACCTACGGCCGCCTGGGCTCGTGGGTGGTCGAGCACGCGCTGGCCGTGAACGGGCCGATCCACGAGACCTACCTCGTCGGCCCGCGGGACACCGAGGAGTCTGGCCGGTGGCGTACCGAGATCGGCTGGCCGGTCTTCCGGCTGGCCCTGCCGGCGCCGCTGCGGGCCGGCCCGACGATCCCGCCCTCGACGACGCCGCGGGCGAGCACGGAGATCCAGCCGTCCGGGTGGCCCGCCACCGGCGACGCGGTGGAATAGTCGTGTGAACGGTGCGGTGGTCGCAGTGCTGCACCGCTGTCTGCAAAGAGGTAAGGGCTGACCGGGCCTTGGCCGGGAACGCGCGGGTCCGGTCTTGCCGGCTGCACGTCGTCACGGACAGTCGCAGAAGGCCGTCGCTTCCACCACGGCGCCCACCTTCACGGTGACCACATCGGACTCGGCAACCACCCCGAACTTGTCGACCATGGAGTCGGACCAGATGACCAGGCCCCCGCTCGATCCGGACGGCCGGATGGCGGCCGTAGCCAGGACCGCCTTCACTTGAAACGTCGTGCCGGTGCTCGGCTTGGCCACGTACGCCCGCGACACCCAGTCGCCGGCGGAGACCTGCTCGGTGGAGTCCCACTGCACGTAGTAGACCAGTGTGCTGCCGGGGCAGCACTCGTGGGCGATGAGCACGTACGGATGCAGCGACCGGCCGTGCCCGTCGTACCGTCCGCGCACTTCGACGGCGCAAGCGTCCCGCACGCACGTCACGGCGATCTTGTCGCCGAACCCGGGAGACAACACCGAGACGGTCGGGCGCTGGGGTGAAGGTGAGTCGGCAGCGCTCACGGCCGGGGCCGCGGGACGGTCCGAGGTCGGGTCGTCGCCGCGCAGCAGAGCCGGCAGGCCCAGGATCAGCGCGACGACCACACCGGCGGCAGCCGAGATCCCCGCGAGTGCATCCCAGGGCCCTCGCCCCCCGCGCGCCGCCGAGCCGATGCAGGCCGCGACGGCGGTGTCGGCGGCGTCGTCGGCCGTGGCAGCGGTGCCCCGGAAGCCGGCGCTGGGCCGCTTTCGGCGGCCGCACCGTCGATGGGGTCGTCGGCAGCCGCGCTGCGAGTCGGCTCCTGAGCCATGGGCACCCTCCCGGGTCAGCTTCCTGGGCGCTGCGAACCTCCACTATCGTCTGACATGTCAATTTGCGTCAGTCGATCGAACATGCTCTCGGCCGGGCATGCGGGTGGTCCGCGGCCTGCGTGGCTGGAATCCCTGGGATGGCCATCCCGGCGACGCGCGTCGCCGGGATGGCCGCCGTCCGGGCCGAGCCGCGGGTCAGCTCTGGCGCAGCGCCGGCATCGGGATCGGGATGTTCAGGCTGGTCGCGCCGACCCCCATGCCGCCCTCGCAGGTGTTCGGCGGTGCGGTGCCGATGCCCCGGGTGGAGGGCTTCTCCGCCGCCCAGAACATGAACCCGAGCATCCCGGCACTGGCGCCGGCGCCGTTGGGTGTCACCGACTGCACGTACGGGGCGGTGGCCTTCTGCAGCGAGTTGGCGAAGTTGTTGCACTCCGGGATGGCCTTGCCGCCCGCGGCGACGTAGAAGGCGCCGGTGAACTTCGCCGGCGCGAGCGGCAGCACCGGCGGGTTGTACTGCGGCTTGCCGTCGATGTGCTCCTGCCAGTTGGCCTGCGCGGTGGACGCCGAGGGCTGCCGGGCCGAGACCATCGCGTTGGCGTAGTCGAGCACCGGGGTGTCGGTGCGCAGCCAGTCCGCGGTGGCCTTGCGGTTGATGTCGATCAGCCACCGGTCACCGGCGGCGACGTCGATGGTCAGCCGGGCCGTCGGGTCCGTGCCGGCGGCGTTGTAGGGGTGCACGGCGCGGTAGGCGTTGATGAAGTTCTGCAGGCCGGTCAGGTTCGGATTGGTGTTCTGCTCGTAGTCGATCTCGATACCGACACCGAGCTGGCCGGCGACCGCGGCGGCCCGCTGGCCGAGCAGGGTCGCGTTGGCGGCCAGTGCGGCGTCCCAGTCGTCGGTGTAGGTGATGCCGCCGATGGACAGCATCACCCGGACGCCGCGGGAGGTGAAGTAGTTGACGATCTCAGGCGTCATCCCGCGCGGCAGCCCGTTGAGGTTGCCGGCGTCGGTGGTCTGGTTGAGCAGCCGCAGCGGATTGACGAAGCTGAGCACGACGATGTTGACCGAGGGTCGGCCGTCGCCGCGGTCGACCAGCCAGTGGTTCTGGCTGTCGAACTCGGCCACCGTACGCGCCGCCGCCCAGGTGCACGCGTCGTTGCTGCAATGCCATGCGCCGTAGATCTGGATCGGCGTCACGGCCGCCGCCTGCGCCGCCCCGGCGGGGGCGGCCGGTGGTACGGCCGCGGCGGGAGCGGGCGTGGCCAATCCGATCGCGACGGCGACGGCCAGTGCCAGTCGTCTCATAGTGGACCTCCGTTGACGTGGGACCAAACAGGAAACAATGTTCACTGTTATGGCGTCAGCGGATGCCGATGTGTCACTGCCGCCCGAAGCATCTGCTTTGCGAGCCACCGCACTGCCTCCGCCGGCGATTGACAACGGCCACACCTCGACCTAAAGTCATTCTCAGTTCGAGTTAATCTCATATCGAGAAGGACATGCCATGGTCACCGAGCGCGAGTTCCTCGACGGCTACGACCCGCGGGCCTACCCGGCGGTCGCGGTCACCGTCGACGTCGTCACGCTCACCATCCGCGACGGCGTCCTGCACGTGCTGCTCGTCGAACGCGGCGAGCAGCCGCACGCCGGCCGCCTCGCGCTGCCGGGCGGCTTCGTCCGCGAGGAGACACTCGACCAGGCCGCGCTACGCGAGCTCGCCGAGGAGACAGGGATCCTTCCCCGCGTCCACCTGGAGCAGCTCGCCACGTTCGGCGACCCGGGCCGCGACCCGCGCATGCGGGTGATGTCGGTCGCCTACCTCGCCTTCGCGCCGCACCTGCCCGAGCCGACCGTCGGCGGCGACGCCGCCGCGGCCCGCTGGGTCCCCGTCGGCGCCGCGTCCGGCCTCGCGTTCGACCACGACGCGATCCTCGCCGCCGGCCTCGAACGCGCCCGCGCCAAAATCGAGTACACGCCGCTGGCGACCGCGTTCGTGGACGAGCAGTTCACGATCGCGCAGCTGCGCGGCGTGTACACGGCGGTCTGGGGCGAGGAGCCGCACGCGGGCAACTTCCACCGCAAGGTGCTGTCCGTGCCGGGGTTCATCGCCGACACCGGCGCCACGACCCAGCGCGGCGGCGAACGCGGCGGCCCCCGGTCCAAGCTCTACCGGGCCGGCGACGCCCGCATCCTGCACCCGGCATTGCTGCGACCCACCCAGGAACCTCGATGAACGCCTTCGACGACGCGGTCACCCGGGTGGCGGCCGCACGCACCCCCGGCGACCTGTTCGGCGGCGACAGCGGGCACGCGTACCGGATGCTCGCCAAGGTCCTGCACCCCGATGCCGCACCGGCCGGCGCGACCGCGACCGCGACGCACGCGTTCGCGCGGCTCGCGGACCTGTGGGCAGCGCACCGCGACGGCACGGTCATGGTCACCCGCCGCGGCGCGTACCGCGTCGGGCCGCTGCGGTACGCGGGCGACGTCGCCGACCTGTACACCGTCGACGGCGGCACGGCGCTGCTGAAGCTGCCCCGCCACCCCGCCGACAGCGACCTCATGCGCCGCGAGGCACGTGCGCTGACCCGGCTGCGCGACCACGGCGAGGCACGCCACCACGCCTACGCCCCGCGGCTGATCGAGTCGTTCACGCACCGCGACCCCGCCGGCGGCACCCAGCGCACCGCGACGGTCCTCGCCCACCAGGACGGTTTCGTGAACCTGGCCCGGGTCAAGCAGTCCTACCCCGACGGCGTCGACCCGCGCGACGCGGCCTGGATGTGGCGGCGGCTGCTCGTCGCCGTCGGCTACGCCCACCACGCCGGTGTCGTCCACGGCGCCATCGTGCCCGACCACGTGCTCATCCACCCGGGCGAGCACGGCCTCGTCCTCGTCGACTGGTGCTACAGCAGCACCGAACCCGGCCAGACCGTCCCGGCGCTCGCCGCCGGGTACCACGACCTCTACCCGCCGGAGGTCACCGGCAAGCAGCCCGCGAGCGAGGCGACCGACATCCACCTCGCGACCCGGTGCATGACCTGGCTCATGGGCGACCGGACACCACCGGCCCTGGCCCGGTTCGCCCGCGGCTGCACCCTGACCAACCCGAACAACCGACCGCACGACGCGTGGCGGCTGCTCGCCGAACTCGACGAGCTCCTCGAAGCGCTCTACGGGCCCCGCACCTACCGCCCCTTCACCCTCTAAGGAGCAGATCATGGGAAGTGGACGATGGTCCACCGACGTCTACGCGGCCACCGCCAAGTACCGCAAAGCGACCGGCGCGAGCGCGTTCGCCTACAGCGACTCCGGCGCGCGTACGGTACACGACGCGCTCAACCCGCACGGTGTCACGATGCGGGAGAGCCGCGACAGCGACCAGCACCCGAACTCGACGCCGATCGCGATCCTGTTCGACGTGACCGGGTCGATGGGCTCGGTGCCGCGGGTGCTGCAGACCAAACTGCCGGAACTGTTCGGCCTGCTGATCCGCAAGGGCTACTGCACCGACCCGCAGATCCTGTTCGGCGCGATCGGTGACGCCACCTGCGACCGGGCGCCGCTGCAGATCGGGCAGTTCGAGTCCGACAACCGCACCGACGACGACCTCGGCCGGATCCTGCTCGAAGGCGGCGGCGGCGGGCAGCGCACCGAGTCCTACGAACTCGCCATGTACTTCATGGCCCGCCACACCGACCTCGACGCCGTCGCCCGCGGCCGGCGCGGCTACCTGTTCATCATCGGCGACGAGATGGCCTACCCGCGGGTCAAGCCCGACGAGGTACGCCGCGTCGTCGGCGACACGATCGCCGAGCCGATCAGCACCGAGGCGATCGTCGCCGAGCTGCGCCGCAGCTACGACGTGTACTTCATCATGCCCGCCCAGGCCAGCTACACCGGCGACGCCGAGATCCTCGGGTTCTGGCGCAGGCTGCTCGGCCAGCACGTCATCGAACTCGACGACCTCGACGCCGTCTGCGAAACCATCGCCCTGACCGTCGGGCTCGGCGAGGACGCCACCGACCTGGACTCGGGGCTGGTCGACCTCGCCGACGCCGGATCGGCGGCCGGCCCGACCGTCGGCAAGGCGCTCGCCCCGCTCGGCAGCACCCGCGGCGCACTGGTCCGCTCGGCGCTGCCGGCCGGGTTCGGCGACCGGGCCACGCCGGTGACCCGGCTGTGACCGAGCCCCGCCACGTCATCGTCGTCGACCTCGGCTACGGCGACGCCGGCAAGGGCACCATCGTGGACTGGCTCTGCGCGACCCGGCCGGTGAGCACCGTGATCCGGTTCAACGGGGGCGCGCAGGCCGCCCACAACGTGGTGACGCCCGACGGGCGTCACCACACCTTCGCCCAGTTCGGCTCCGGGACCCTGCACGGGGTACGCACCCACCTGTCCCGGTTCATGATGGTCGACCCGCTGGCGCTGGCCACGGAGGCCGGGCACCTGGCGGAGCTGGGCGTGGCCGCGCCGTTCGAACTGCTCACCGTCGACCGGCGGGCCCTGCTGACCACGCCGTGGCATCGGGCCGCCAACCGCCGCCGCGAAGCCGCACGCGGCGACGACCGGCACGGGTCGTGCGGCATGGGCGTCGGCGAGACCGCCGCGTTCGCGCTGGCCCACCCCGACCTCGCGGTCCGCGCCGGCGACACCGAGTCCCCGGCCGCGCTGAAACGCAAGCTCGGCGCGGTCCGCGACGCGCTCACCGCCGAACTCGGACCTCTCGACGCGCCACCGGTCGCCGCCGTCGCCGAGGCCTTCCGGTGGTTCGGGACCGCGGTCCGGCTCGTCTCCTCGTCCCGGCAGGCGCTGTCCGGCCCGTGCGTCTTCGAAGGAGCCCAGGGGGTGCTGCTGGACGAATGGCGTGGCTGGCACCCCTACACCACCTGGTCCACCACCACCTTCGACAACGCCGAGACGCTGCTGGCCACCGACGGCGACGGCGACGGCGACGCCCTGCGCCTGGGCATCGTGCGCACCTACACCACCCGCCACGGCGCAGGACCTCTCGTCACCGAGGATCCGCAGCTCACGGCGGCGCTGCCGGAACGGCACAACGGCCACGGCCGATGGCAGGGCGCGTGGCGGGCCGGTCACTTCGACGCCGTCGCCCACCGCTACGCCGTCGAGGTCTGCGGCGGCGTCGACGCGCTCGCCGTCACCCACACCGACACGGCCGAACACCACAAGCTGAAGATGTGCCTGGCGTACGGGCAGCTGGACCGGATCGTGCCCGGCGAGCGCGGCGATCTGGCGTACCAGGAGAAGCTCACCCAGACGTTGAGCACCGCCACCCCGGTCTACACGGGGCTCGGCGATCCCGGAGAGGTGCTCGGCGTTCCGGTCGCGGTCACCTCATTCGGCCCGACCTGCGCAGACAAGGCGCAGCGGTCCACGCGGTCGCGGTGACGGGTTGTCCTCGGCCATGGCGCAGCGGCGACCTACGCCGACTCGTGCAGCGGCCACACCTCGACGACTCCGTGCGCGATCGCGCACGGAGTCGCGGCCACGGCTTCGATCGCCTCGTCCAGCGAGGCCGCTTCGATGAGGGCGAACCCGGCCACGGGAAGTCCAGCCGACATGAACGGACCCTTCTCGACGACCACGCCGGTGGCGTCATGATTTCTCACCTGCACCGGCGCGCCGGCGATCCCCGACTCGGCACCGGCCTCCCGCAGCCGCGCATCATGGGCATGCGCGCGGTCGCGCAGCTCAGCGGCGGTACGGTCGTATCCGGCCTGGTCGCCGTATCCGATGGTCAAGAACTTCGCCATGACGCGGTCCTTCCGTGGCAGGAGGTCACCGAGCCAGACGATCCGGTGACACCTACCGACTCGCCGATCAGGCGGGCGATGAAACCTACCCAGCACACCTGCGGGTGCCGTCGCCCCGTTGAGCGGCTTGCATCCTGCCCTACAGACGCCGCGTCCACGCGCTCACCTCACGGCTTCGCTGCCTTCAGAACGTAGATGCATGCCTCGACCGGACCGCCCGGCGTGTGCACGTCGGTGACGACTCGCTCGTACTGCGGACCTTCGAATGCGTCGAGCCGCGGCCAGCGGGCCGGCAGGTCGCTGGACTCGAAGACCTCCACGCCTACGCGCTCGCCGTCGGGATCGACGGCAAGCCCGGGGAACCCGAGGGCGCTCCCCCAGCCGGCGTCGATGAGCCGGCCGTGTACGTGGCCGGGGAACCAGCGGCCGCCAAGATCGTCCAGGTGATGATGGTTCGGTTTACCCGGCGCAAGGCTTCCGTAGGTCGCCAGGCGGTGAGCCGGCCCGAGATCATCGCTCACCGGACGATTCTACCGTCGTATCCCGGCGGGAGCCGGCCGTGGTTGGCGACCTGGGCTGCGGATACGCCGAGGCGCGACCGCGCCGGCGCCTCGCGCTCTGCGGTGTGCCGGCGAATGGAACTGGCGCTTCGTGGGTACGTCTGCCGGTGCCATGCCGAGGAGGCCGAGATGAGCCAGACACCCGAGGAGCCGGAAATCGTCCGTGAGGACGACGAGGCCGAGGTTCTCGAACAGCGGGGACGCACTCCGCACCCCATCGAACCCGCGGAAGGGCCCGACGATCCGGAGTACACCGGCGGCTGACAGCGCAGCATGACCGACGAGGAACGGCGAGTGGTTGCGAGGTAATGAGGCTGTCCACACTGCGTTGGGTATTGCCGACCGTCGGTAACAGAGAGTCCCGATGCGTCGCATCGTGCCGCGCCAGGAGAATCAGCGGTCCGGGGGCCCCGAGATCGGCCGGATGTCGAAAGTGAAAGGATTCGGGGGCACGTTCGGCACCACGCCGGACCACGACCCCGAAGGAGTGGCCATGCCGGTTTCCGCTGACCTCGCCAAGCTGTTGGACAAGGACTACCAGGACAAGAGCCTTGAGGAGCTCGCCAACGCGCCCGTCGCCGCGCTCGCCGGTGTGAGCGAGCGTGCCGCCGAGCACCTCAAGGACGCCCTGGGCATCAAGACGATCGGCGAGCTGGGCCGCAGCCCGTACTTCCGTGCGGCGCGGGCCATCGCCGACCTGGCCGACGCCAAGTAGTTCTCCCGGGGCCGGCTGCTGTGCCGGCCGGCCCCGCTGCGGTCGTCGTAGCCCGGCCCGATCGGCGGGCGACGGATCGGTCAGACCCGCGGTCGTCCGCGCCGTTATCATCGTGTCCATGATGGACGGGCAGTACGCGCTCTACGCGTGGGGCAACTTCATCCACGAGACCGAGCTCGACAGACTACCCGAGTTCGCCGACCCCGGACTGCTGCGCGGTGACCGCCTGCTCGACGACGACCGGCTCACCGTCTACGAAGTACCGCTGGCCATCGACGTGAGCCGCTCACTGTTCGATACCCCGGCCGGGTACGTGACAGGCCGGGACCTGACCACGCTCCCCGAGCGATGGCGCGTCGGCTACCTGCGACTGGCCACCGACGGCACCCTCGACGACGCGGTCCGGGTCATCGGGCAGTTCGAGGAGAACGACGTCGAACTCGACCGGGACGACCGTCCCGGCCGTAATCCGCTCCCCCTCGGCGATGTCGTCACCACCTGGGAGGACCTGCACGGCCAGTGGGACCTGGCGGTCGTACGGTTGCCCCGTTGATCGGCTCGACCGACATCGCGGCCTCAGACCTGCCGGATTGACCGCTATTCCTGGGCAGCGCGAAGCCGGCGTTGCTCGCGGGCCCTGCGCTGCGAGGCCGTGCCGCGCTCCAACCACCACTCGGCGATCACCAGGTTGATCATCATGCCGACCCAGACGCCGATGCTGCTGAACATCTGCGCGCGCGGATCGGTCGGGCCGGTGAGCTCGGCCATCTGCTCGCCGTACATGATGAAGCCGGTGATCGTGCCGGTCACTCGCGTCGTGATGATCGCGAACGTGAGCCAGAAGCTGCGCACCATCCAGCGCCGGTGCTCGACGTATCGGCGGCGGCGCGCCATGCGGAATCCCGCGATCGTCGTCGCGAGCCAGAGGATGCCGAGGGTGACATTGGCGGCGCGGACGACCGGCCCGAACGGGCTCATCACGCCGACGACGACGGCGAGCACGCCGCCCGGAAGCACGCCGGCGAGAACGTAGACGCGGCCCATGACGCGGTGTGCTCTCGGGTGGCGGGCGCGGAACGTGGGCCAGATCTGGAAGCACGCCGTGACCATGGCGACCGTGCCGCACAGGACATGACCGACCAGCAGCGCGTAGTGAGCGGCGAAGCCGTCGGGGGCCGGCACGTTCGTCTGCGCGGGGTCGAAGGTCAGATAGCGGGGCACGGAGAACGCGAGGAAGGTCGCCGCCAGGAGCATCAGCGGGCCGATCCACGGGCGGCGCCAGAAGCGCGGGCGGGGTTCTACCTGGGGTGAGGTGGTCGCCGCTGCCGTGTCGACGGTGCTTGTCATGAGGGGATCCATTCGATCGACGAAAAAACTCTGTATAGCGTACAACGAAAAATGTATGTCATACAGAGTTTTAGGATGGCCTCACCACGACGATCGGAGAAAGATGCCCCGCGACACCGGCGGCCTGGCCCGCACCGTCGAGCTCCTGTGGGGAGTGAGCACGTCGCGGGGCACCCGCGGACCGCGCCCCGGGCTCTCCGTGGAGGCCATCACCCGGGCCGCGCTCGCGATCGCCGACGCCGAGGGCATCGGCGCGGTCTCCATGCAACGCGTCGCCAAGGACCTCGATTACACGACGATGTCGCTGTACAACTACGTGCCCAGCAAGGATCAGCTCATCGAGCTGATGATCGACGCCGCCACCCCGCCACCGCCGGTCCCGGACGACGGCGACGACTGGCGCGACGGGGTCGAACGCTGGGTGCGCGCCACCTGGGACCTCTATCACGCGCACCGGTGGGTGCTGAAGGTCCCGACGGTGAACGTGCCGATCGGACCGAACCAGATGGCGTGGTTCGAGGCCCTGCTGCACGCCCTCAGCCGCGGCGGCCTCGAAGGCGCCGAGGTGATGGCGATCGCCCAGCACATCCTCGCGTCGACCAGGGGCCAGGCCGCCCTCTCGATCGACCTGACCACCGAGCAGGACGGCACCACCGCCGAGTTCAGTGAGGCGCTGCGCAAGCTGGCGACACCTGATCGATTCCCGACCCTGCACGGGCTGCTCACAGCAGCCGAACCCGGTGGCTTCGACGCGGGTGCGGAGCTGTACGCGGGACTTCGGCTCGGCGTGCGGCTGCTGCTGGACGGCGTGGAGGGACACGTGCGTCCGGGAGCGTGAAGGGCGCAGCCTGACCGGCCGCTTACCGGGGCCGACCGGCAACCGGTCTCCGACGCCGTCGCCCGCAACGGGTTGACCGGGGGAAGACAACGCACACCTGCCCGTCCTCCCCCTGGCCAACCGAGTTGTCAGCTGGTGGCGAGGCAGCGACCGCGGAATCGGAGCAGTGCCGCCGTCAGCAGGCCCGCCGGAAGCCAGAGGTAGACGAAAGCGAAGCCGGCGAACTTCACCGCCGCGACGGTCGAGTAGACGATCGCCAGGGCGCCGTTCACATGCGCCGGGTCGCTCAGCAGCACGAACGAGATCAGATTCTCCAGCGCGTCGGCCACGGGCGCCACCAGCGCGAGGGGGACCAGTGCCACCGCCTTCGATCGCGCCGCGCTCGCCGGTGGCATCGCCCGCGCGACCAGCAGCAGCGCGGCCGTGAAGAACAGGGCGGTCGCCGCGATGAAGGCGAAGTCCACGAACTGCGTCTGCCAGTAGGTCTCCAGGGTTCCGCCGCGCTCCATCGCCGAGTACCACCCCGACAGCTTCCGGCCGCTGAAGGAGAGCTGCCCGGCGTAGTAGGGCACCGGATAGCCCGACCGCGCATAGAGCCCGTCGAGCACGCCCTGGCTAACCCGCTGCGCCACGAAGCCTGCCCCGAACAGGCCGAGGAGCAGGGGCAGTCGCGACGACGTCGCTCGTCGCGCCGCGATCCGCAGGTGGGTGTACAGCGAGGCCCGGCCGGTGGCGATTTCATATTCCATGGAATATATCCTGACCGGGCGACGCCGGCCTGTCAAGCGTTCCATGGAATATGATTGCCCGATGAGAGCGGAGCTGCAGGGACAGGCACTGCGGGAGCTGTCGATCCTGCATCAGCTCACGACCACCCGGCTCAACCGCGCGCTACGCCCCCTCGGCATCACGACGACCCACACCAGCCTGCTCTTTCACCTGATGAGCACACCGGAGGGCACCTCGGTCGGCGAGATCGCCGACGCCATGGAGGTCAATCAACCGGCCGTCTCCAAGACCATCAAGGCGCTCACCGATCGCGGCGTGGTCACCGTCGAACCGGCGCCGGACGACGCCCGGCGGCGGGTCGTCCGCCTCACTCAGGCCGGCGGCGAGCTGCTCACCCGGGCGATGATGGCGATGCACCCCGACGCGACCCTCACCTTCGAGTCGCTCGACGATGACCGTCTGCGCAACCTGATCGGCCTCGTCGCCGAGGTCAACGCGCATTTGGACGCCGCCCGAGCGACCATCGCGCCCCCGGTCGACGCGCCCTGACCCTACGCAGGAGTGGTGAGGACACCAGCGACGGCCGACCCCTCGGCTAATGGCTGTGTTCTTTCACCGTGGCGGCGACGACGTCGTTCTTGTCGCACCGGGCGGTGATCTCGCTGTCGTTGTCCGGTGACACGAGCAGGATACGGACCTGGTCCTTGGGCTGCGGAACATCCCTGACCGTGTATCCGGCAGCCGGCGTGACACGCACGACGGCCGGTTGCCTGTTCGAGCACGTGACCCGCACCGTGCCACCGAGCGCGGTGACATCGGACCCCGGCAGCACGACCGGAGGCGACGGCGAGGGTGGCGGGGACGGTGGCGCGCCCGGCGAGGAAGGCGGGGCCACCGAGGGTGGCACAGACGCCGCGGGGCCGGCGGTGACCACGGTGACCGCGCTGCTCGGCGGCGACTGCTGACCTGCCGCGTTGTACGCCACGATCACGAAGATGTACCGGGTGCCCGCTGCCAGACCGGTGACCGTCGCCCCCGGGGACCTGGTCCAGCCGGCGTCGGCGCCGTCCTGCACGATGCGGTAGTACGCCACACCTCCGGTCCCCACGTCAGCGGGCACCGACCAGCTCAGCATCACGCTGTCGTGGGTGGCCGCCATGGCGGCCAGGTCCCTTGGCGCGGACGGCGGCCTCGACGCCGGGCCGGCCGACACCGACACCGGTGGCGGCTGATCCGTGATCGCCGACGGTGGCCGCATTGCCGACGCCAGCACGGTCGGCAGGGCGCTGGGCTGCATCGAAGAGCCGGCCACGACCACCGCTGCCGTGGACCCGGACGCCGTCGGCGTGCCGGCTGCGGCCCCGGAAGGCGTCTCGGGCGTGCGACTGCTCAGCGCGAACACCGACGCCGCGGCCACCACGACCACTGCCGCGACGGCCCACGCGCGGCTTCTGACGCCCGACGCACGGGGAATTTCGGCGGTCTGCAGGGTGGTGTCGGCGCTCGGCCGCACCGTGATCCCGCCGCCCGCCCACGGTTCACCGGCACCGTCGTCCTGTGCCGGACGGGCTGCCGGGCCCAGTGTGGCGGCGATCTCCGCGTAGCCGGGCACGGCGTCGACGGCGGCGCGCGCGGCCAACCATTGGGCTGTGGCCAGTTCAAGGTGGATCTTCTGGACGCGCGGACCGCTGAACGTGATGACGGCCGGCAGGACGATTTTCTGCCAGGCCGATTCGGGCAGCCGGAGGCCCTGCTGGACGCCGGTCCAGAGCTGCATGAACTCGTCCCGCCCGACCTCGACTCCGTCGATCCGGCTGTCATCATGGGGCGCGTCGAAGGCGTCGATCAGCACCTGGTGCACCTCAAGGCCGCTCCGGCCGCTCACGACGTCGTCGAGCGTGGCCCCGAGCGTCATGATCAGTGAGCGGGCGAGCTGCGCCTCGGCCAGCCATGGCTGAGCCACGTCGTCTCCCGTCGTCCATCGCGGTCGCGACGATATGCCCGGCGCTCAGTGATCGAAACCTGCCACGTTCACGACCACGGCGTCACCGCCGGTGGCGGTGTTCACCTGGGCGCAGCTTGGGGGACAAGGCCGAGTTGCCGGTACAGGTGCAGGTTGTCCCAGTTCCACCAGGCCTCCCTGACCTTGCCGTCCTCGAACCGGAAGATCGCTATACCGGTCATGGTGCACTCCCGGCCCGTCGCGGCCACGCCCCGGAACTCGCCATGGTGCATTCCGGCC
Organism: Catellatospora vulcania; assembly: GCF_009720385.1. GTDB lineage: Bacteria > Actinomycetota > Actinomycetes > Mycobacteriales > Micromonosporaceae > Catellatospora > Catellatospora vulcania. The sequence continues at coordinate 151,670 of NZ_ML769306.1, forward strand.
CAGCTCCACCGGGTGGCGACCTCGTCGCCCTCGGCGACCTGGGCCTGCACGTCGAACCGGCAGTCGAACCCGCGGCGGTAGCCTTCGACCTGCGTGCGCAGCGCGTCGAGGCCGATCGTCTCCCCCTCGTCGACCGTTTCGCCCTCACCGGCCGGGTCATGGCCGACGTAGTCCGCGGCGAACAGGTCCGGCAGCAGGTCCAGCCGGCCCTCGGAGGCGATCTGATCGAAGAACACCCGGGCGTTCATCTTGTTCAGCTGCTCGTCACGGATGACGTCCAGGTTGGTGAAGGTCGGTGGCTCACCGCACAGCGCCACGATCTCATCGAAGATCCGGCTCGTCTCCGGCAGCTGCGAGTTGCGCATGGCCTGCTCGTACGACGGGAACTCGACGATCTCCAGGTAGTGGCCGGCATCGTCGCGATCGCGGCCGATCAGCGTGTGGGTGGCCGTTCGCCTACCGGCGGTCTGCTCGACCCACGTGTCCATGAGCCGGTTGAGGTCATCAGGACGTTCGGTCTTGCAATCGATGATCTGCATGAATGTCATGGGGTGCCTCCCTGCTCCGGGACCACGCACCTGGCCGATACGCGGCCTCTCCCCAGGTTATGCCCTTGCCCGCCTTGCGATCACTGCCGTGCGCTCCCCCGCCCGGTCACGCGTCGGACGTGAGCAGGCAGCGCAAGTGGCACTTTCTGGAGCATTGCGCCACATCTGCGAAGGATCTGCCCTAGCGTGAAAAGACACCGGCAAGGGCAGCTCTCCAGGTCAGTGACCTACGGCATCCGAGGACGAACATGATCACGCTGGCTCAGTCGTCGTTCGGCAACGGCGACTTCCTTCTCTGGATGTTCGAGTTCTTCCTGTTCGTGATCTGGTTCTGGCTGCTGGTCATCGTCTTCTCGGACCTGTTCCGCGATCACGAGACCTCGGGCTGGGTCAAGGCGCTGTGGGTCATCCTGCTCATCTTCCTGCCCTACCTCGGCATCTTCATCTACCTCATCGCGCGCGGCCGCGGTATGGCGCAGCGCAACCTGAAGCAGCAGCAGGCCATGAAGCAGCAGATGGACGCGCAGATCCGCTCCGCCGTCGGCACCGGCATGTCGCCCACCGACCAGATCGCGCAGGCCAAGTCCCTGCTCGACACCGGAGCGATCACCCAGGCCGAGTTCGAGGCGCTCAAGGCCAAAGCGCTGTCGTCCTGAACCCGCCCGACCTGCGGCCGAGGCGTGCTTCGGCTTGCCGGGGTGAACTCGTCACTCCCGCACCCTGGCGCCGCGCCCGACATGACGCGCAGATCGTTTCCGAGCTGCGAGCACCCGCAGGACCCTCCACAGCAGAGGGCTGCCGTGTGCAGAGGCGCGGCCGTGTTCACATGGTCTGCGAGACTGCGCCAAGGGGCGCGCAAGCGCACGTATCGTGCCGATCCGCGAGTGGAGGGAACCTTGGGGCTGTCTGCGCGGTCGGTTGGGGCGGAACACGATCGTGAAAGGCGGCCCCGATGCCCGAGGAGATGGACCTGCTGACCGACGCGCAGGAGCAGGCGTACCGGTCCCTGGTGGAGTCGGGTGGAGGGCGGGTCGCCGACGTAGCCGAACTCGGCGAGCTGTCGCACGCGCAGGCCGCGGCCGCGCTGGGAGCCCTGCTGGACGCCGGGCTGGCCGTCGTCGAACCCGGCCCCGACCCGGTGTATCAGCCGCTGCCGCCGGACGTGGCGCTCGGCGCGAGCCTGCTGCGCCGGCAGGAGGCTCTCGAACGGGGCCGCCGGCTGATGGCCGAGCTGCACGACCAGTACCGTGCCTCCAGCCGCCGGCGTGGCGGCGAGCAGGTGGCCGAGCTGGTCGTGGGCGCGGAGCCGCTGCGGCGGCGGCTGCGCCAGGTGCAGGACCTGGCCGGAGGCGAGCTGCTGTGGTTCTGCCGCGCCAACCCGGTCGCGCTGGCCAGTGGCGAGAACACCGCCGAGTTCGATGCGCTCGCCCGGGGTGTGGGCTGCCGTGTCGTCTACGAGCGCGAGTCGCTGCTGGTGCCCGGCGTGCTCGACAACGTGGCCGAGGGCATCCGCCGCGGGCAGGTCGCTCGGGCCACGCAGGCGCTGCCGGTGCGGATGCTGGTCGCCGACCGGAGCACGGCGGTGCTGTCACTAATCCGCGAGCCCGGGGACGCCGCGGGGCCACGCGCTGCGGTGATCAACAACGGGGAGATGCTGCACGCGCTCGTCGCGCTGTTCGACAGCCATTGGCAGGCCGCGGTGCCGATCCGCGTCCCCGGTGGCGGCGCCGATCATGCCGGCGGCCCGGACGAGGCCGAACTTTACGTGCTGTCGCTGGTCGTCGGCGGGGTGCCGGACAAGGCGATCGCCTCGCAGCTGGGAGTCAGCCGGCGGACCGTGCAGCGGCGGCTGGACCGGCTGATGGCGCTGGCGGGCGTCGACACCCGGGCGGGCCTGGCCTACCACGCGGCGCGTTGCGGGTGGCTCTGACCGCGGAAAGTCGCGGATGGGCAAGTCACAACCGTGCCACCGTGATCGCTTCACGCCGGCACCCGCCGTTGCGACGATCTCCACACGTTCACCCCCCGTTCGAGTGGAGTCGCCCTGATGACCGCCCGTTTACCTGCCCACCGCCGCAAGGCCCTGGCGCGCGCCGTACTGGCGCTCGCGCTGGTCGCCGGCCTCTCCTCCGCTGCGCCGGTGGCCGCCACCGCGGCGACCCCCGGCGCGGCCGCACCGGCGCGGTCCGGCGCCATGCACACCGTCACCCTGATCAACGGTGACCGTGTCACCGTGACGGACCTGCCCGGCGGGCACACGACCACCGTCGTACACGGACCGGCGGGCCAGGCCGTCGGAGCGCACGTGGTGACGTTCGGCGCACGCACCTTCGTCTACCCGGACGCGGTGGCGCCGTACGTGGCCGCGGGCCTGCTCGACGAGCGCCTGTTCGACGTGACGGGGCTGATCGCCGCCGGGTACGACGACGCGCACATCGGCCGCCTGCCCCTGATCGTCGAGTACGGCGCCACCGCCGCGCGCCGCACGCCGCTGCCCGGGACGACCCAGGTGCGCACGCTGGACAGCGTGCACGGCGCGGCGGTCGAGCAGGACCGTGCCGGCGCGGCCCGGTTCTGGCAGGCGCTCACCGCGCCCGCGGCGGCCGGGAAGCTTACCGCCGCGAAGCCGGTGCTCAGCGGCGGCATCACGAAGGTCTGGCTGGACGGGAAGGTCCGCGCCGCGCTGGCCGACACCACCACGCAGATCGGCGCCCCGACCGTGTGGGCCACCGGCAACACCGGCGCGGGCGTCGACGTCGCCGTCCTGGACACCGGAGTCGACCAGACCCACCCCGACCTCGCGGGCCAGATCGCGGAGGCGCAGAGCTTCGTACCCGGTCAGGAGGTCACCGACCGGCACGGCCACGGCACGCACGTCGCGTCGACGATCGCCGGCACCGGCGCGGCCTCGCAGGGCCTGGAGCGGGGCGTCGCCCCGGGCGTACGGCTGCACGTCGGCAAGGTCCTCAACGATCAGGGCGAGGGCCAGGACTCCTGGATCATCGCGGGCATGGAGTGGGCCGCCCGGCAGCAGCACGCCAAGGTCGTCAGCATGAGCCTGGGCGGCGCGCCGACCGACGGCACCGACCCGCTCAGCCGGGCCGTCGACGAGCTCAGCGCGCAGACCGGCGCCCTGTTCACCATCGCCGCGGGCAACTCGGGCCCGGACATGCAGACCGTCGGCGCACCCGGCGCGGCCGACGCGGCACTGACCGTCGGCGCGGTGGACGGCCAGGACCGGTGGGCGTTCTTCTCCAGCAGCGGGCCGCGGCGCGGCGACAACGCGCTCAAGCCCGACCTGTCCGGACCCGGCGTCGACGTGCTGGCGGCCCGCTCGCAGCAGTCCGGCGAGGGCGAGGGCATGTACACCACGATGTCCGGCACCTCGATGGCGACGCCGCACGTGGCCGGGGCCGCGGCGCTGCTGGCGGCCAAGCACCCCGGCTGGACCGGCCGGCAGCTCAAGGACGCGCTGATGAGCACGAGCCGGGCGGCGCAGCGGCTGGAGCCGTACCGCGACGGCAGTGGCCGCGTCGACGCCGCCGGCTCGGTCGCGGCGACGGTGTTCGCCACCGGCTCGGACTTCACCGCCCTGACCTGGCCCTACCAGCCCGGTCAGCGGATCGACCGGACCGTCTCCTACACCAACACCGGCGACGCCGCGGTGACCCTCGACCTGTCGATGCGCGCCCCCACCGCCCCCGAGGGCCTGTTCACGCTCACCGCCGACCGGGTGACGGTGCCCGCCCACGGCACCGCGCAGGCCACCGTGCGCCTGGACCTGGACCGCGCCGCCGACGACACGTATGCCAACGCCAGTGTCGACGCCGCCGGGCCCGACGGGGTGCGGCTTACCCATACGCTCGTCGGGATGAACAAGGAAGGGCAGCGGGCCAGGCTGACCTTCCAGGCCCGCGACCGCGACGGCAGCGGCCTGTCCGGACTCCTGCTGATCAACGACATCACCCGCAACACCACGCCGAGGCTGGTGGCCGTCGACGCGACCGGACACGTGGACCTGCGCCTGCCGACCGGCACCTACAGCGCCGTCATGCACGCCGACATGCCCGGCCTCGACGGACCCGACAGCCTCGGCCTGGGCATGCTCTTCGCCCCCGAGACCGTGCTGACCGGCGACCGCACCGTCGTGCTCGACGCCCGGCGGCTGCGCAGGGTCAGCGCCGAGGTCAAGGCCGACACCGCGAGCGCCGGGATCCGGGTCGACTACGGACGGACCTACGCCGACCGGTTCCCGATGTTCGACAACTACACCGTCGACAAGCGCTACCACAGCGTCTGGGCCACGCCGACCGGCAAGGACGTCACCCAGGGCACGTTCAGCCTCGGGTTCCGGTGGAGCCTGGTCCAGCCGCCGCTGACCATCGGCGGGTACGGTCAGCGCTTCGACGACCTGCTGATGCAGACGGCGTCACGCAGCCTGCCGGAGGGCAGCGAGCAGCTCGACCTGGTCTACGCGGGCAACGGCTCCCCGGCCGAACTCGCCGGGGCCCGCGTACGCGGCAAGGTCGCCGTCGTCCGCCGCGACCCCGCCGTGGACGTCGTCGCCTCCACCGACGCCGCGGCGGCCGCCGGGGCGAAGCTGCTCGTCGTCGTCAACGACGGCCCCGGCCGGCTCGACGCGTGGACGGACGTGCCCGACCCGAACCCGGCGCTTCCGGTCGCGTCCATCGGCCGCAGCCAGGGCGAACTTCTCATCGCGCAGCTCCGCCGCGGCCGGGCCCGCCACACGGTGACCGCGCACCCGGTTTCGGACTACGTGTACGACCTGGTCCGCCGCCACCGCGGCGCGGTGCCGGCCGACCTGAGCTACCGGCCCGGACCGCGGGACCTGGCCCGGATCGACGTCTCCTTCGAACGCCCCACCCCGGGCACCGTCAACTTCCTGCGCTACGACGTCTCACCGGAGCAGTCGCACGCCGGCCTCGGCGGGCCGGTGCTGCTCGCGCCCGCCCAGGGCCGGCGCACCGACTGGGTGTCGGCCGAGCACGACAACCAGTGGTTCGAGCAGGCCATGGAGACGCGCATCATGCTCTCCTCGGACCTGCTCGGCTACCGGCCCGGTGCGCGCCACGAGGTCAGCTGGTTCGCGCCGGTGGGCCGGCCCAGCCTGCTGCGCGACAGCCTGATCTCGGGCGTGCCCACGCAGCTGGGCAACGAGGTGATGATCTGGAACCTGCCGAGCTGGGGCGACGCCGACCCGCACCACCAGGGCCAGGTCTGGGAAGGCGAGATCGCCCAGACCACCAGCCTGTACCAGGGTGGCGACCTGATCACCGAGGGTCCGGGCAGCAGCCTGTACGGGCAGCTGACGCCCGGCGCCGGCCGGGTGCGGATCGTCAACCGCGGCACGCAGCAGGTCGTGTCGCCGTACTCGACGAGCACGCAGACGGCGTGGACGTTCCCGTTCACTCCCGCGGCGTCGGACGAGTCGTGGCGGCTGCCGCTGATCGGCGTGCACTACGCGGTGGACACCGATGTGCTCGGCCGGGCCGACCGGCGGGCCGGGCTGACCGTGTCGGCGGCACACCACCCGGACGCGCACCGGGCCGGGAAGATCCGCGCCGTCACCGTCGAGCTGTCCTATGACGACGGCCGCACCTGGCGTCGGGCCACCCTGACGCAGCGTGACGGTGGCTGGCGGACCACGCTGGACGCACCGCGTGCCGCGCGGTTCGTCGCGGTGCGGGTCACCGCCGTCGACACCGCGGGCAACACCGTCACACAGACCGTCGAGCGGGCCTTCGGGCTGCGCTGACGGACCCGCCACACGCGCCGGTGTTCAGGCCGGGCCGTCCATCACGGGTAGCCGAACCCGGATCCACGAGGGGAGGTGTGCTCGTAGACCGAGGGGGCGGGGCCGCCGGTCCCGCCCCCTCGACGTCCGGTCAGTGGCTTTGCCGGCGGTGCTCGTCGAGTTGCTCCACGAGCGCGACCAGCTTCTCGAACGGCATCCTGACCACCGGGCTGAACAGGTTCCGGCTGACACCGACGCTCGTGGGGACCTGGGTGCCGTCCAGCAGTTCGAGGTGGAGCAGCCGCTTAGCGGCCCGGCCGGGCTGCGGGCGGATGGTGAACTCGCGCACCTGGCTCATCCCGATGACGGTGCGGCCCAGCCCGAACCGCAGGATCAGCTGGTCTCCGGCCAGGTAGACGCCCTGGCGCAGCCCGATGTAGGCGGCGGCGAACAGGACGGCCAGCGGGAGCAGCATCGGATCGCGGTATCGGCCGTCGGCGAGCGCCTCGACGGCCAGCGCCCCGCAGATCGCGATCCCGACGAGGTAGAGCGGTCCGAGGGCGGGCAGCGGGGTGAGGCGTTTCGAGCGGCGTACGGCGACTGGGGGCACCGGCGCATTCTGCCGAGTCACCGGCCCGCCCGTCTGCCCCACTTTCGGCTGACCATCCGGCTGCGCTCGCGTGAACCGACGGGTTGTGCGCCCGCTGTATGCCGGATGTGCGCCGGGTTCCGCAGGCCGTGCCATCATGACGCCACCAGTCATCCATTGGAGGTCGTTGATGCATCGAATGGTTTCCCGGCCGCTCGCCCGGAGGCTGCGCCGGACGGCGGCGGCCGTCGGGCTGGCGGCGGCGACGCTGGCGGCAGGTGCGGCCGTACCCACGCCCGCCCACGCCGTGACCTCGACCCTGACCTGCCCCGGCGTCATCGTCATCGGGGTACGCGGCACCAACGAGGCCGCCGGCTCGGGCGGCGGGTCCTACAACTACGCCAGCGGTGGCTTCGGCGGCCGGCTCAATCTGACCTCCAGCACCGTCATCGAGACGTCCTACAGCGCGCGCCGCATCGCGGTGAAGTACCCGGCGACCGCCATCGCGCCGATCTACCCGATCAGCCAGCACGACGGCACGGTCAACCTCAAGAACCTGGTCACCTCACTCGGCAGCCAGTGCTCGTACGCCACCAGGTTCGTCCTGGTCGGATACTCCCAGGGCGCGCACGTCATCGGCGACGCGCTGGCCAGCGACTCGGCCAACCGGATCGCGGCGGCCTACCGCAGCCGGATCGCGGCCGTCGTGTTCTTCGGCGACCCCACCTACCGCAAGGGCGAGCCCTTCAACGTCGGCGGCGCCACCGGCACCGGCACCTGGCCCCGTGCCGCGGGTGTGCTCAGCGAGTTCAACTCCCGGCTGCGCTCCTACTGCTACGCCAGCGACAAGTGGTGCCAGAACACCAGCGACCCCAACGACGTGCACGGCACCAGGTACCAGACGTCGGCGGTGCAGACCTCGGCGAAGAGCTTCATCCTCTCCAAGCTCTGACGGGCCGGCTCCGCGAAAGAACCCGCCCGGCATCGTCGGCGCCGGACCCGACGCCGACGATGCCGCACGTGGAGACCTTCCGGACAGGCGTCAGGTGCTTTTCGAATGTCGCACCGTCCACGGCGCACGGGGGCCGAGTCCGGCATTGCCCCGTTCTATAGTGCTCCACCCGTGGCCGCGTCCAGCAGCAGTCGGCAGACCTGCGGCGGCAGTCCCCGGTTGCGGGCGACCTCCACGACCACCGCGGGGTCGGAGTGTCCGGCCAGGTCCAGCAGGATGTCCGGCGGCGTGGCCGGGTTACCTGCCGCATACACCGCGTTCGCCGGGTCCCGCAGACACGCCGCGACAGCGGCGGGCGGCGACGCCTCGTTCCAGGCGACGTCCGTGACGGCTGCGGCGGGCGCCTGGGGATGTGTCGCGATGACGAGCAGGAGGTCGGGTGGGCAAGACGGGTGTCCGGCTATCTCGGAGAAAACCGCCGGTCCGTGCCGGGCGACGCTCGCCCGGATCTGCGTGCCTGACAACGCGGCGCGAAGTGCCTGGCGGGCCACGTCGAGGTCGGGGTCGACGACCAGTGCCGTCCGTATGTCGTCGGACAGCCGGTGGCTCGCGGCGGCGACCAGCCGCACCCGCGGGTCGGCGTGCGCGGCGAGGGCGCGCACCTCGTCGGTGTCCGGGTGGAAAGCGGTGTTGGGTGAGCCGCCCTCGCGGCTGTGCCGCACCAGCAGGTCCAGCGGGGTGCGGGGGTTGGCCAGGACAGCGCCCCGCCACTGGCCCGCGTCCGCGTCGAACAGGAGCCGGAGCAGGTCGGGCGGGGCCGCCCAGTTGATCGCGACGCGGACCGTCACCTGACTGTCCCCGAGCGTGGTGAGGCGGTCGTACGTCGCGGCCGGGAGGTCGGTGCGGGCGGCGAGCGCGAGCGCCGTACGCGGGTCGGGGTGGGTGGTGAACGGCTCGACCGCGTCCAGGGGTGTCGCCGGGTTTCCCGCCGCGGACACACGTAACTCGTGCAAGGCGGCCGGCGCGTCGGGCCGGTGCGGGCAGGGGCGCATCGCCGGTGCTCCACCGTGGCCGATCAGCTCGGCGAGGAGCGGGGCCGGGGCGTGCCGGCTCGCCGCCACGGCGACCCGGACACACGCTTCGGTCCTGGCGGCCAGGCGCAGCGCCAGGTGCTCGGGCAGGTCCCAGTTTCCGGCGGCGTGCGCGGCGAGCGAGCAGTCCGCATCGTCGGCCAGGGCCTCGGCGATGTCGGTCCGGTCGTAGGCGGACCTGCCGAGGGCGTCGCGAACCGCGGCGTCCGGGCTCGACGCGAGCGAGCGGAGCAGATCGTCGGGCCGGTCCGCGCGCTTGACGGCGGCCAGGGCCAGCCACGGGTCACCGGGCGGGATCCGGCCGATCGCGAGCTGCTCCGAGATGATCAGCCGCTCCAGGACGTCGCGGTGCCCGGTCGCGGCGAGCGCGTCGACCTGGCGGGGCGTGAGCTGCTGCTCCTCGGCGAGCGCGGTCAGCACGGCCGCGTCGCCGTCGGCGATGATCTGGTCGACGTGCTCGGGCGGCAGCGCGGGGTTGCCCGCAAGGGCGAGCAGGATCTGCTGGGCGGCCACGGCACTCCTGATCGGCTGGGGAGGTGCGGCACCGGTCGCCGCGTCGCCCAGGATCACCGACTCGCACCGGCGGTGCAAGCCGGTTTGCCGATCGTCGGGCCTGCTCACAGCTATATTCTCGCGGGCGGCACGCGAGTCGCTCGGGGGGCGGGCCGGACTTCACGTCCCAGCTCTGACGGGTCGGCTTCGCGAAAGAACCCGCCCGGCATCGTCGGCGTCGGGTCCGACGCCGACGATGCTGCCAAAACCGACCGCAGGCATTGATGCGCGACCATGGGCTTGGCATGATTTGCGCATGGAGAGCCAGCAGGGTCCACGCTCGGTCGAGCAGGCGGTGGCCGAGGCCGACCTGGGCGAGCTGCACGGCCGTTACCGGCCCGCCGTCGGCGCCGACATCGCGATCGTCGTGTGCTGCGTCGCGCTGGGACTCGTGCTGCTGGCCGCCGCGGGCGCCGCCGGTGCGGTCGTCGCGATGGGCGTGGGCGTGCTCGCGCTCGGCGCGGTGGGCGCTTGGGTCACCTGGCGCAAGGCCAACACGTGGCGCCACCTCTACACCGGCGGGACCCTGACGGTCGATCACCGGGGCACCGTCACGTCACTGGTCACCTGGCACGACATCGCCCACGTCCGGTACTGGACCAGGGTCGTCAACCTCGGCACCGCGTACGCCGAGGTGCCGCAGTGCCGCCTCGACCTGGCCGGTGGCGAGGTCGTCGACCTGGCCAAGCCCCGCTACCAGGAGCTGCCGGAACTCGTGGCGTTCGTCGACCAGCAGGTCTCCGCGCTGGTGCTGCCGCGCAGGCTCGACGAACTTCGCACCACCGGTGTCGTGACCTTCGGGCCCGTCACGCTGATGGATGAGGGCGTGCGCTGGCGAGAGCTGCTGGTGCCGTGGGGCGGCATCACCCGGATCGAGTTCGGCAAGACCCGCCTGAAGATCTGGACCGGTGGCCGCAGTCCGGTCGTCTCACAGCTGCTCAGCGCCCTTCCCGACCGCACCGTGCTGACCCACCTGATCGCGCACTGGCCGGAGCTGCGGCAGGCGTCCGAAGGCTCCGACCCTCCCGTCACACCCTCTGAACCGGGCCGGGAAAGTCGCCCCTGACCTGGTACTCGCCTGCCGCGCGGTTCCTAAGCCATCCCCGAGCCCACAGGCCCGTCATCCGGCGTCGGCGCGTACGGCCCGCAGGCGGGTTCGGGCCAGGTCCGCGGGTCAGTCAGGGACAGCGGAGGGTGCGCACCGGCCTCGTTCAAGGCCATGAGCAGGCCGGTCGGCGCAGAATGAACCAAAGCCTCGCACATCGGCGTGTAGCCGCGTCGGCTACGGTCGTTCACGTCCAGGCCTTCGGCGAGCAGGCGCGGCAGCAGCTCCGCGTACTCGAACTGGTGGATCCGGTGCAGCAGCGTCCGTCCCTGACCGTCCCGCATGCGCGGGTCCATGCCGGCGTCGAGCAGCGCGAGCACCACCCTGCTGCCTCCATGCTCCATCCGCCGCCAAAGATCATCGCGGTAGGCGCGCAGACGTCTCGGCACGGCCCCGTCGCTGTCGTGCCATGCGATCTCGGCTCTGAAACAGCCGCCCAGTGCCCCACCGAAAGCACGCAGGGCGCGCTCGCGCCGACGTTCGGCCGCGGTGTGGTGGATCAGTGCGAGACGCCCGCCACGCACGCCGATCCAGTGCCACTGGCCGCCGCAGCGGACACGGAACCGCTGCTCGGTGTCTAGACCAGGTGGAACGATGGAGACTTCTGGATCGGGCCGGGGCTGGACGCGATCCGTGGACGGGAACAGGGCTGACCGAACCAGCGGATGCAGGTCCATGACGCCGATCCGGCCCTGCCGGAGGAGGTCCACGTCGAGCGGCGGACGTAACAACGCCGGATGCAGGCAGAGTTCCGCCTTGATCGAAACCGGCTGACACGGCGCCGCCGCGCCGAGGCGGAGCCGGTGACGACCCCCGGCCACCTCGAGACGCGGGCACACGTCGCTCGGCCGGCGCCAACGCCGGCCGGCGCCGCGCAGTCCGTACGACGTGCCGCCGAACTGGGCCGTGACACGTCGCAACTCAGCGACCGCGAACTGCGCATCCGCAAGACGCAGCAGGTCGAGTTGCGATGGCCACCAGTAGCCGGCCGCCGACTCGTCGATCAGCCACCCGGCCGCGGACCACGCCTCGACCGGTCCGGCCGGATAGACCGATCGAGCGGCCCGCGAAGGCTCCCCGTCCGCCCCCGGCCCGCCGAACCACGACGGATCCTCCGCTGAGGCGACCCCGGAAGGCCCTGCGGCGAACCCGCGCAAGGCAGCCCGCAGCTCGCCCACCCGGCGGGCGTCCCACAGGTACCGCGGAAGCGGGAAGACGTGCCCCTCCGCGAGGTCACCGACCCGCTCAGCGGCCAGCGTGATCCGCTGCGTCCCGGTCACCCAAGCCGGTGAACGGACGACGAGCACCACCGTGTCGGCGGTGACCGGCCCGTCGGGAGCCAGCACGTACGTCATTCTCGCGGCCAGCGCCGCCGTCCCGCTGAACGATCGGGGCAGATGCCAGCGGAGCAGATCCGGCGCGAGACCCGCAAGCATGTCCGCGACCGGGTCGGCATCGTCGAAGCAGACCGTGACCCGGGCCGCCTCACACGCGGCCCGCCAATCGCCGCGCTCACGCGCCCGGGTGCACTCGGCGATCATCCACTCGGGAACCCCGTAGCGGCGGACCATCCGCAGGTTGCCCAAAGCGGCGCTCAGTCCACCCTCCACCTTGCCGACACCCCTCGACCTCCGCCGGGAGGATGATCGCCCTCCGGAACCGCTCTCGCCACCCGCCGGGAAGCGGAGCCGATCGTAAGTCGCAGGTATGACGACGCGATGTGAACCGATGCCATCCTGGAGCGCTTGTCTATCAGTTAACAATGTTGCAAAATATTTTTTCGATCACTGTCGATGCCCGACGCCGACGGGCTGCCGGCACCCCGCGATGCAACGGATCCTGGAGGTCGCGTGCTGCTCGTCTACTCCGGCCGCCACAAGGCGGCGTCCAGCTGGTCGCGCGCCATCCTGCGGGAGGCCGCCGCCCTGCTCGGCCTGAACATGCTCACGGTCATCGCGCCCGAGCAGTGGGCGCCCTACGGCTCGCTGGCCGAACTCGTCCGCCAGGAGCGGGTCGACCTGCTGTCGCTGACCAACATCGAACAGCGGCACTACGAGACCCTGCCGCCACGGCGCACCGTCAACGTCATCCGCGACCCGCGCGACATCGTCGTCTCGGGATACTTCAGCCATCGCAACACCCACGGCGTGCACGCCCTCGGGGTGACCTGGCACGAGCTCATCGACCACCGCAAGCGCCTGCTCGAACTCGACGTCCCCGACGGGCTGCTGGAGGAGATCGAGTTCAGCGGCTACTTCCTCGACCACATGAACACCTGGGACTACCACCAGCCCGAGGTCCTGGAGCTGAAGATGGAGGACCAGATCAGCGACCAGATCGGCGTGTGGACCCGGATCTTCGAGCACTACGGGCTGCTGGTGCCGCCCCGGGCCCTGGGCGAGTGGGTCCGCACCGCCGCGATCCGCTGGCGCCTGCCCGCGCTGCGCGCCGAACCAGGCGATGCCCGGCTCCGCCGCGCCCTGCCCGCGTTCACGCTGCGCCGGCTGCCGCGCTCGTTCGTGCCGCTCGCGCTGGACCACTACACGTTCACCCGGCTGTCCTACTCGGATCGCAGGCCCGGCGACGTGGACGAGATGAACCACTACCGCAACGGCGTCCCCGGCGACTGGCGCAACCACTTCACCGAGCGCCACCGCAAGGCCTTCCGGGCACGCTACGGCGACCTGGCGGAACGGCTGGGCTACCCAGCCGACTGAGTTGTCGACCTGCCGCTTGCCCGGGGTACGGCTGGTGGCAGGTGATCGACCAGTTCAGCGCGGGTGTACGCGGCTGAGCTCAGTCCTCGTCCTCCGATGCCCGGTGGATGCTCTCCGCGATCGCGGCGGCGTCCCAGCCGCCGTCCTCTCCGCTGTCCCGCCAGGCGGCCACCGCCTCCTCGGCCTGCTCCTCATCCCAGTCGTAGTCCTCGACGAGGGTGTTCGCGATCAGCCGGTCCAAAGTCAGGTCGTCCATGTCGAGGCAGTCTACGGCTGCACGACGGCGGGCACCGGCAGCCACCGCGGTGGCGGTGCGGCCGTCTGACCAGCGCGGCAATCTTTCGACAACTCGGCGCACCGGGCCGGCTGCCACCTTTGTGGGATCACATCGAGACAGCTGTGTTCGGCGTCGCCGCTGAACGTGGCCATACGCGGACCACGGCGGATTGGTCAGGTGTACGAGATGACGGATGTCCTGACCGCACCTATCGCTCCGGCCCGGCGGGCGCTGGCCGCCTCACCGGAGCTGGAGCGGCTGCTGCGCGGCTTCCGCGCCCGCGAGCTGGCCCGGCGGTCCCGGCCGGGCGCCGGACCGATGTGGCTCGACGGGATCGCCCGGCTGGCGCCGCTGGCCGTCGGCTACGGCGGAACGGTCTGGCTGGCGTACCCGCTGGACATGGCGTTCGCCGTGCTGTTCGCGTTCGCCACGACCTCGCTGCTCGGCTCCTGGTTCCATGACGGCGTCCACTCCTCCATCCGGCATCCGCTGGCCCGCCTGCTCATGCGGCTCGGCGCCGCGCCGGTCGGGTTCAGCCCGCGGTGGTGGCTGCTCAAGCATGTCCGGCTGCATCACCGCTACCCCGGCAATCCCGAGTTCGACCCGGACATCCAGCTGGGTTACGTCGTGCGGGTGAGCGCGCTGCAGCCGTGGCGGCGCAGGCACCGGACCCAGCACCTGCACATCTGGCCGCTGTATGCGCTGGCCACCCTGAACATCCTCAAGCCCGAGGAGGCCCGGGTCGTCGGCCGGTACGCCCGGCTGATCGAGCTGCGCCGTCCGCCGCCGGGCTGGCTGCTGCTGGTCGACAAGTATGTGCCGTTCGCGCTGGTGTGGACGCCCCTGGTGCTGACCCACGGCGCTGGGAACGCGCTGCGGGTGTTCATCGCGTTCCACCTGGTCGCCGGGGTTCTCGCCTCGCTGATCACGCAGGTGCAGCACAACACCGCGCTGTCCGGCGACGCCGTCGGGCGCAGTCCCGGCCTGCCGCTGTGCGAGCAGCTGCTGCGTACCACCGACGTCGGCCACGGCCGGGGCGTGTGGTGGTGGCTGTGCGGCGGCGTGAACTTCCACATCGTGCATCATCTCGCGCCGACCCTGACCTTCTTCGAACTGCCCGAGGTGAGCGCGCGGCTGCGGGCGGCGTTGCGGGAGGCCGGCTACGAGCTGCCCGCACACGCGGGCCTGTGGGCGGCCGTGCGCTCGCATCACCGGCTGCTGCGACAGCTATCCCGACCGGAGGGACTCTGATGACGGTGACACAGGCCGCGCGGGCCGAGGCGACGGCGCTGACGTCGTTGCCCGACCTGCAGCCGTTCAACATCGATCCGGTGCTGCTCGGTCCGCTCAGAGGCGCGAGGGCGCGCCCGCAGTGGATCTCGGCGGCCGTACCGGTGCTGATCTTCGGGTTGGTGGTCTGGGCGGCGGCGGCAGGTGATCTGCTGTTCTGGCGGGTGACGCCCCAGGCGCTGTGGGCCGACGTCTGGAACTTCATCGCGCACCGGCCGTCGGCCGAGGCGGCGACGGTCCCGCTGCTGCGCGACTACCCCTCGATCGTGCTGACCTGCACCATCGCCGCGGCGGTGGCGCTGGTGTACCACCTTTACGGTGACGCGGCCAAACTGCACAGTGACCTGGAGAAGTCGGGCTGCGTTACGGTCAAGGACGCGAACCGGGCGGAGCTCACCCAGATGATCAACGAAGTGAACGAGCGGTTGAGCAGGTGGGGGCGGTTCTCCCCGCTGGCGTTCGTGCTGGCGCTGATCCTGATGGTGCTGGTCAACCTGTCGATGCAGGCCGAGCTGTTCGCGTTCCTCGGACCCGGCCTGTACCAGCACTGGTGGGCGAGCCTGACCCCGCTGCGGCCGGGCGGGATCGTCTGGGTCGTCTTCGGCGGGATCGGCATCTACATGGTGTACGTCGAGGCCGTCCTCGGCCTGACCTACGTCAGCTTCCTGCGGCGGCTGCACCGCCAACAGAAGTACGACTTCACCGCGAACCCGCTCAACCCCGACGGCTTCTTCGGCTGGAGCCGGCTGCGCCAGGTGATCACCAACCTGCAGGCGGGCCTGGTCTGCACGCTGCTCAGCGCGTGGACGTTCTCATTCTTCCTGCTGCCGTCGGTGGGCACCGTGGCCACCGTCGTCGTGCTGCTGATCTTCGTCGGCATCGTCGTGTACGTCTACTTCTCGGTCGAGACGAACTTCCGCCGCCAGGTCAACGAGAGCAAGAACGAGCAGGCGCTGCAGGTCGGCGCGCGGATCAGCAGGCAGCTGGCCGCGGTCGAGCAGCGCTTCGACGTACGCGCGCCACTGGACGGCGTGCCGCGCCAGCCCGGCCGCGACGACCCGCACCTGCGCGACACGGACCGGCTGCTCCTGCTGCTGGTCTCCTACCGGCAGCTGGAGTACATCTCCATGATCCCCAATACCCCGATCCGGCAGAAGTGGCTGATCGCGGGCGTGCTCTCGCTGCTGGGCACGCTCTCGGCGATCGTCATCCCGCTCCTGGAGTACTTCCAGTGACCCGCATCCAGCAAGGGACCACCATGATCTCACTGGCCGTTCAGGGCGGCGCGATGCGCTCGATCTACTGCCTGGGCGCCGTCCGCGCGCTGGTCGACGCCGGGCTGGCCGAACAGGTGCGCACCGTGCACACCGCCAGCGCCGGATGCGTCTCGGGGGTCCTGCTCGGCGCGCACCTGGCCGACCCGACCGGCCCCGCCCTCGACAAGGTCCGCGACGAGCTGCTGGACCGGCTGGCGGGCCGGCGGTTCGTCAACCCGCTGCGGCCGTGGAACGTGGTCGACGTCGACTACCTGACCACGACCATGCGCGAGGTCACCGGGCTGTCGGCGCGCTGGCTGGCCGAGCGCGGCACGGTGTTCGAGGTCGGCATGACCGACGCCCGCACCGGCGCGCCCCGCTACGTCGACGTGGCCCAGGGCGACGACGACGAGCTCTACCAGGCACTACGGGCCACGATGGCGCTGCCGGTGCTCTACCCCAAGCGGGTGGTGCTGGACGGCCGCCGTTACCTCGACGGCGGCATCAGCGATCCGCTGCCGCTGCTGCGGGCGCTGCGCCGCAGCCCGGACGTGGTCATCGCGGTGTCGAGCGTGGCGCAGTCGTTTCTGGGCATCGAGCTGGAGAGCCCGCTGGAACGCGCCGCGATCAGGCTGACCCCGTTCGTGCTGTCGGCGGACGTCAAACACCTGCTGCTGACACGCAATCCGCTGGCCGCCGCCAGCGAGGCGCTGGCCGTCGCCGGGACGGTCGCGGGGGTGCGGATCATCCGCATCGCACCGGCCGACCAGGGCGCGGTGGGCTCGCGGCTGGAAACCCGCCGGCAGCGCCTGCTGCGCCTGGAGGAGATGGGCTACACGGACGGCGTACGCGCGCTGGCCGCCGCCGGTGAGCTGGCCGGCATCGCGCCCGGCGCTCAGCCGTAGGCGGGCCGCGGCGCCGACACGCGCAGCGCCGTCTGCGCCTTCGTGTGCCGGAACAGCCTCGGGATCACCCGGTGCAGATCCAGGAACGACGGCCAGCGCGCCACGGATGCCGCCGCGTCCGCAGCGTCGATCTTGGTGGACAGTTCCAGCAGCGGCTCGCCCGGGAACTCCCACAACTGCACCGCCAGCGGGTGGGGCCAGCCGCGGGCGGTGCCGGACAGCCGCCGCACCAGCACCGGGCCGAACAGCGACAGCCCGTCGAGCGGTACGCCGTGCGGCGCGTAGTTCTGGAACAGCCGCCGCTGCCGCGGGGTGAACAGCGCACCCGGTGGTGTGCGGCCGGCCGCCGCCTCCTGCACGGTCGCCCCGGCCAGCCTGGTCTTCAGCGACGCCGAGCAGACGAACCCGTCGCAGACCATGTCCAGCTCGACGTGGAAGCCCTTGCGGCGGCGCAGCTCCGGATCCAGCGCAGCCGGGTCGGCGGGGCGGATGCGCACCGTCGCGTCGGCTCCGGCGTCACCCGTACGGCGGATCCGCACGATCAGCCCGGCCGCCTCCAGCGCCAGCCCCGGCGTGTCCAGGTAGTAGACCTGGCTGGTCAGCGCCTTGCCGAGATCGAAACCCAGCGACTCCGCCGTACGGCGACCCTCCGCCTCGGCCATCACGGCCTTGAGCTCAACCGAGTCGCAGGCGTCGAGCAGCGCCGGGACGTCGGGCACGGCGTACCGGGCGTTGTCGTGCTGTCCGATTTCAGGGGTCACGTGTGATGGCAACGAGCACACCGCGATCCCGGTTACCGGGTCTCGGCCTCGGCACGCGCCAGGTCGAGTTCCTGACGGTCCCGCAGGGTGTCGGGGTGGGTGTCGCCGAGCAGCCTGGCCATTCCGGCTACCACCTGCTCGAACTCCTCCACCGCCGCACCGGGGTTGCCCAGGCGCAGCTGGACGCGGCCGTGTTCACGCCGGGTCGCCAGCGTGTCGCGGTGGTGGGGCCCGAAGACTCTCAGCCGCTGGACGGTCAGTTGCGCGAACGTCGCCGCCGCCTCCTGGAGGTGGCCCGCGCGGGCCTGGGCGGTGGCGAGGTGGTGGCGGTAGAGGGACACGTCACGGTGGTCCCGCCCGAGGACAGTCTCCGCGTCGGTGACCAGGTCCTGATACGCCGCCGCGGCGCCGGCCGGGTCGCCTGCCTCGGCCCGCCATTTCCACAGCCCGGCACGGATGTCCAGCGTCAGACGGCTGTCGGGGCCGAGCACACGCGTCGCCTGCGGCAGGAGGGTGTCGTACTCCGCGACCGCCCGCTCCACGTCGCCGGACTTGCCGCACCAGTAGGCCAGCTGGCTTCGCGTGTAGATCACCTCCAGGTGGTCCGGGCCGAGCGTGCGCAGCAGCGCGCCGAGGACCGGTTCGATCCCCGCCACCGCCCGCGCCGGATACCCCGCCAGCCCGTGCTGGTAGCCCAGCGTGCGCCGGGCCTTCAGCGCGAGCGGATGCTCCGCGCCCAGCGCGCTGACCACGTCGGCGGCCAGCTCCTCGATGTGCTCGGTCGCCTCAGCGACGAACCCCGCGTCCCCGAGCCAGGTGGCGAGCTGGTTGCGCAACGTCAGGGTGTCCCGGTGCACCGGGCCGAGCAGGCTCGCCGCCAGGCCGCTCAGCTCCCGGCACAGCCGGATCGCCTCGGTGAGCTGCACGGCCGCGCCGAGGCTTTCGATGGTGCGCAGCATCACCGGATGCATGCCGTGCTCGGCGTTCCAGATCGCGTCCTGCCAGTTGTCCTGCAGTGCCATCGCGTTCGCGCGCATGAGATGGCCGGCGTCGTGGTCGGCGGCAGGCCAGGTCTGGATGAGGGCGTCGGCCGCCGCCCCGGCGACCGCGTTGGCCTGCGCCTGGCCCAGCCCTTCCCGGACCGCCCGCTGGACCAGCGCGTGCACCCGCACGACGCCGTCCTCGTGGGTGATCAGGTGGAACCGGTGCAGGCTGCGCAGCCCGTCCCAGATGTCGGCGGGATCGGGCCGGCGGCCGCTGCGCTCGGCCACGTACGCACGGCACGCCTGCGCGTTGAAGACCTCCTCCGGGATGCCGTTGGGCTGCAGCGCCGCCGCGATCTCCAGCAGCGGCCGGGCCAACCCGGCCGGCGGCAGCGCGTCCGCCGCTTCGACGGACAGGTTCCAGGTCGTCGCGACGGTCTGGGCGCTGCTGTCGGCGAGGGTGTCCGGGTGCGGGAACAGGTCCGCCAGCCGCCGCCGCCGGTCGGCGAACCGGATCCGGTAGTCGGTGCACGTCAGACCCTGGTCGGCGATGTACGCGGCCGCGTGCGACAACGCCAGCGGCAGGGCCCCCAGGTCGTCGGCGACGCCGGGGATGTCGTCGGCCAGCCGGGCCGGGATCCTGCGCTCCAGATAGCCCGCGGCTTCCCGGGCGGTGAAGACGTCGATCTCCACGAGGTTGCGGCCGGCCAGCAGACCCGCGTCCCGGCGGCGGGTGGTGACCACGACCCGGCCGTTGGGGCGCTCCGGCGGCCACAGATCGCGGATGTCGGCGGGATTGGTCACGTCGTCCAGCACGATCAGCCAGCGCCGTTCCGTGCGGGCCAGCCAGGACATGAACCGGGCGACCGTGCGTTCGGGCTCCTCGCCGTCGGGCCCGATCGCCAGGTCCGTTCCCGTCTGCGCGTACGCCGACACGACCGAGTCGCGGCTCAGCGCCGAGGCCCACACCAGCAGGTCCAGCGCATCCCGGTCCCACAGCCGCCGGGCCAGGTCGGCGGCCAGCTGGGTCTTGCCGACCCCGCCCAGCCCGGCGACCACGTGGGTGAGCACGACGGTCCGTCCCGGCTGGGCCGCGCCGTCGAGGATCCCCGCCGCCGCCCGGATCTGGAAGGCGTCGGCACGCGGCGGCAGGGTGCCCACCGCGTGCGGCCACGCCGGGTCCGGCCGGACGGCCGGCGGCCGGGGCGCCTGCCAGTCGACACGCCCGCGCAGGATGGCCACGTGCAGCTCGCTCAGCTGCGGGTCCGGTGACATGCCGAGCCTGTCGGCGAGCCGCTCCCGGGTCATCTCGAACAGCTCCACCGCCTGGGCTCCGTCCCCGGCGGCGAACAACGCCCGCATCAGGGCGCCGACGGCTTTCTGCTCCAGCGGCTCGCCGGCCACGAAGTCGGCCAGCGGTCCGATGACCGTGGTGGCGTCACCCGCCTCGACCTCGGCCTGCGCCCAGGCCACCAGGGCCGCCACCCGTTTGATCAGCCAGCTGTGACGGGTGGCGTCGGCCCATTCCCCGGTCAGCCCGGCCAGCGCCTCGCCGCGCCACAGGCTGTGCGCGCGGCCCAGCAGCTCGCGCAGCCGGCTGCTGCCGGCCGGGGCCTGCGCGGCCTGCCGGGTGAGCGCCAGGAACTGCAGCACGTCGACCCGGTCCCGGGCGATCCGCAGGGTGTATCCGCCGTGCGCGTGCTCCAGCGACGCCCCGTGCCGCGGTCCGGCGCCCTGCGCCAGCAGCCGCCGCAACCCGCTGACGTGCGGCCGGAGGCTGCGCCGCGGATCGGTCGGGGGTGCCGCGTCCCAGATCCGCCGGCTCAGCTCGCCGACGCTGACGCTGTGGCCGGCGTCGGCCGCCAGCGCGGCCAGCACGAGGCGACGCTGCGGCGTCCCGACTTCGGCCTCGACGCCGTCGACGAGCAGACTCACCGGCCCGAGAAGCTGAATGTCCACTGTAGATCCGCCTGGAGGTGTGCACCGACAGGCGTCAATCCTATGGCGGGCGGGCCTCGACCGCGGTCCATTAACGCATGGTGTGCCGCCGACCCGCGGTGCTCAACATCCGGCACCCGCACCGGTCGACGTCGCGGGCGCGAAGCGCTGGTCAAGGGGCATCGACCGGCGGTCGGCTCGCCGACCAGCCGGAGGGCGCAGCGCGCAGAGGAGTACAGTTCACCCGGGTCAGTCGATCCGTTTCACGCCCATGGCGTTTCTGGCACTCACTTGCAGACCGTGCTGGTCGAACCGCTCGTCAAGCTTGTGAAGGAGCCGTCATGCTCGATAAATCCCCCCAGACCGACGCAGGAGCCAGAGAGATCGACAAGTCGAAGGTGCTGGCCGCGCTGCGCGCCAAGGGCCAGGATGCGCGGGCCGACTTCGTCGACCGGCAGCTACCGGAGATCATCGACATCGAGGCCAACGCGGGCCTGCTCCGCACCCTCGGACTCGATGTCGCCGAGCTCGCCCGGTAGCGGCTCCCGGCACATTCTCTGATCGGCACCGGGGTCGGCCGGTGGTTGCCAGAACAGGGCGGCGGCGCTGGGCATGATCACGCTCGGCACCGCCAGGAACACCACGTACTGCATCGGCCAGGCCAGGAACACCGTCAGCGGCAGGCCGTCCCGCAGCCGCGGTCCCGGGAAATGGGTGTATGCCCAGTGCCAGTGCACGGCATTGGGCACCTCGTACACCACCGACACGACCGCTGCCGCGAGCACGATCGCGGCGAAGGGCACCCGGTACAGCCGGCCCGCGGCGGTCACCAGCGCGCCGCTGAGCAGGGCCACCCCGGCGAACGCCAGGACGGCATGGCCGAACGGAGGGGCGCTCGGCGTCGGATTCGTGACGTCGAACGTGAAGCCTCTCTCGGCGTACCACCTGATGGAAAGCGCGGCAAAGACGGCCAGGGCGGCCGCGCCGACCGGCCAGAGGCGCACCGGCCTACGGGCGGGCAGCCGGCGCACGGCGGTGTCGAGCACGGCTTTGGCTGCCAGGTAGCTCTCCACGATGAACAGCCAGTAGAGCGCGAAGCCCGGCACCAGCACCAGCGCGTAGAACCAGGTCGTCCACCACGGGTAGTACCAGAGCCGGCCCAGCCACTGCGCGACGATCTCCAGGACGAGTCCGGCCACGGTGCCGCAGGCGAGCAGCCGCAGCGCCCGTAGCGGGTCCCGCACGAAGATGTCCCCCAAGGACGTGGACCCGAAGGCGTTGCAGATCCCTTCACCGGCGACGATCGCGCCGACCGCGAACAGCGCCGAGCTGAGGCCCAGGACGAGGACGGGAGCGAGCGGGAGGCCGAACACCCGCGGCTGGATCGGCGCGAACACCCACGCGGGAGCCAGGACCTGCAGCCAGGACGCCGCGATCAGCACCGAGCCGGTGCCGATCTTCCAGGCAGCCCGTCCCACCAGGCCATTATCGCGCTGCCCGCGGCTGCCGGGGCGGCCTCGCCCGAGGTCAGGGCTGAGGTCGGGGTCCGGTGCGAGGATTGCGCAGCAAGTCGGTGAGGTCGACGAGCTGGGACGGGTGCGGACGGTACCGTTCCAGCTCGGCGACCCAGCCCGCGAGCAGCACCAGCCCGGTCGCCTGGTGCCTGGCCACGAACCCGAACGGCCGGTCGGCGCGGAACACGATGTTTCGCGCCCGTAGGGGCGGCCCACCCCCGCCGGCCATGCTGACCGGCGTAGCGACGGCCGCCTCGAATCCGTCCGCGGTGAACGAGGCGGTCAGCTCCTGCCTCGCCGCACCGACCGCAAGCGGCAGGTCGCTGATCCCGGGTAGCCGCTGCCGGGACCGGTCGGCGACGGTACGCAGCCCGAACAGCTCCGCCGACGCCAGCAGATCGTGGCACGCCGCCACATCGAAGCGCGGCACGTATGCGAACAGCAGCGGCTCGTCGGTGCGGTGCGAGTGGCCCAGGGTCACCCCGGGGGCGGCATCGGCGTCCCTGAGCTGCGAACCGGTCCGCGCCGCTAGCGTGCCCGGGGCGGTGATCCCGGCGGACAGCACCTCCCCGGGTGGCGCTTCCGGCAGGCCCATGACCAGGTCGACGTAGACCCCGTTGTCGCCCGCGACGGACAGCACCGAGATCGGGCCGGGCTCGGCGGCGTACACGGCGACCTGGTCGCGGTCGGGGCCGCTGCGCTTCAGCCCGGCCAGCGGCCGCTTCGCCCACGGCCCGGTGTCCGCGGCCAGGATCGTGTCCTCGAACGGCTGCGTCCAGCTGGTACGGACGGTCAGCGCCGTCGCCAGGACCAGCAGCGTCTCCGGGTCGGTCGGCACGGCCAGGCCGTCGAGCAGCCCGCCGGTCCGTGCGCGCACCCAGGCGTCGACAGCGCCTTCGGTCAGCACCCCCACCGACTCGGCGGGCAGCGCGTGCCGCCACTGCTCGCGTACCGGCACGTCCGGCCGCGTCCAGCACCCCACGGCCGCCCGCACTGCGGCCTGCCCGTCCAGCACGCCGACCAGCGCGTTCGCCGCCCGAACCGCGTGGTCGGCGTCCAGTCCGACCGCCGCGGCGAGTTCCTCACGCCCTTGGCCGGCGGCAGCCCAGGACAGGTATGCCAGCAGCGGCCACAGGCCGGCCCCGGACAGGGCGGTGGCCGTGCCGCCGGTGACGGTGGCCGCCCATCGCGCGGTCAGCGCGTTGGCCTGCGATACCGCACTCGCGACCGCGTCGTCGGCAGCAGGAGAGCTCGTCGCGGTGGTGGCCGTCGGCCGGGCGTGCGCCGTGCTCATCGGGGCTGCCCGAAACTCGTCACGGCAAACGGCTCACCCTCGGCGACCCAGCCCGCGACGAGCACCAGGCCGGTCGGGCGGTGCCGGGCAGTGAACCCGAACGGCCGGTCGAGCACCAGCCGCACCTGCAGCGGGCGACCCGAGGGCCCGCCGCCGCCGGCCCGCATACCGAACGCGGTCACCACCGCCGCCTCGAACCCGTCCTCGGTGAACGACGCGGTCAGGTCCTGCGCCGCCGCGCCGACACCCAGCGGGAAGTCGCTGACGCCGGGCAGCCGCTGCCGGCTGAGGTCCGACACGGTACGCAGCCCGAACACGTCGGCGTGGGCGAGCAGGTCATGCGACGACGTCACCGTGAACCGGGGCAGGCCGGCCAGCAGTTCAGGTGTGTCGTCGTACGACCGGCCGATGCCCACGGTGACGCCGGGCGCGGTCTCCCCTTCGACGAACTGCGAACCACGCCGCGACGGCACGGCCGACGGGGCGTCGATCCCGGCGGCGACCACCGCGGCGGCCGGGGCCTCGGGCAGACCGATGGCCAGGTCGACGTCGATCTCCTCGGCGCCCTCGACGGTCAGCACGGTGACCGGACCGGCCGGGGTCTCGTACACCGCGAGCTGATCGCGATCGGCGGTGGCCCGGTACAGGCCGGCCAGGCGTCGCCCGGCCCAGGGTCCGTCCGCGCCGTTGAGCATGCCTTCGCTGAACGGCTGCTTCCATCGGGTCCGGGCGACCAGCGCCGACGCCAGCACGAGCAGCGTCTCGGGGTCTACGGTCAGCGGCATGCGGTCGAGCAGGCCGCCGGTCTGCTCGCGTACCCAGGCGTCGAGCACCGCCTGCTCGCCGAGCGTGCCCACGGTGCCGGGCGGCAGGCTGTCGCGCCACTGCCTGCGCAGTTCCAGCCCGGGGCGGACCCAGGCGCCGATCGCGGCCCGCAGCCCGGGGGCCGAGCGCAGCAGCTCGACCAGCGCCGCCGCCGCGGCGGCCGCGTCGTTCGCGGTCAGCCCGATCGCCGTCGTCAGCTCGTCGCGGCCGGCGCCGTCGGCGGCCGGGGCCAGGTAGGCCAGCAGCGGCCACACTCCAGCCCCGGACACGGCCGCCGAATCCTCGGCCTCCATGGTGGACACCCATCGCCGCGTCAGCGCGTTCGCGCCCGCCACCGCTTTCTCGATCACCGCGACACCCTATGTCCTGCAGGCAATCCCCGCTCGTTGGTTGCGCAGCGCGGTGCCTGGGTTGCCGGTCCTGCTATGCGGCGCGGCCGCATGGCATCGGCGTCGGGAAGGAGGCGGGTTGGAGTCGGTGTGGGTGAGTTCGCCCGGTGGCCCGTTGATCTTGGTGCCTGAGTCAGCGGGCGCGCAGTGGGGAGGGGCTCCGCGTCAGCGGATGGCTCAGACCCCACTCATGAGACACGTCGAGCGGGCGCCGATGCGGAATGGTCGAACTCCGCAGGGTGGACGACCCGCCAGCCGGTTCAGCCGGCGGGTCATCCTCAAACCATCGAATGCGGCGTCAGCGCTGCGACCATTTCTGGTCCTGAGACGAGCTGCACGGCGCCATCGTCGCGTTGTATGCGAAAACGGTCGACCCGACCAGGCACTGGCCCGAGTTGAGATTCTGTAGTCGATAGGTCGGCCCCGTGTCGAGGACTACCCATTTCGAGTCAGGATAGATGTCGCAATAGGTCTGTGTGACGCCGAAGTCAAACCAATACGGTGAGACCAGGCACATACCGCTGTTGGCATTGGCAATCTCGGTTCCACCGCCGTTCCCGGCTCGCGTCACCCACAATTGGTCGGCGTAGGGAACCGAGCAGTCGTGCATGAAGGCCTGACTGCCGTCAGCGGTTCCCTGCACCACGAGACAGAGACCGCTTTGCGCATTCTTGAGCTGCCGTTGGGTGTTGTACTGCCAGGGTGCCGGCGGAAGCGCGCCGGTTGTGACCGAGATCGATCCTGATTTCGTGGTCTCAATCGACCCGCGTACCATCGTCACGGCGAACGTGTAGGTCGTCCCGGCGGTGAGGTTATACCGCGTATAGGAGGACACCGTTCCGTTATTGCCGTATACGAAAGCATTTCCGCCTGGGTACACGCCGTTGACGTAGACCTTGTAATCGGCTCCAGGGATCGGATTCCAGGCGATGGTGATGGAAGACTGGTTGCTGCTGGTCGCATGCAGCCCGGTCGGCGGGAAGCAGTTCTTCTCGGTGATCAAGAAGCTGTCCACATCAAAGATCTTGTACCATTCGCTGCCCTGGTTCCGCCGGTCCCTGTTGACCGAGAACGGAAGGGCGTTCCGAGTCCCCTGTCCCTTCGTGATGCAGTTGGCGTCCGCCCGGAACGCGTCGACGTCGTCATTCACGTTGCCGAACGGCGCAACCTCCGTCGACGTACCCGGAGCGCATGGCATGACCTCAAGTTGCTTGTACCAATCGAAACGGTCCCAGCACCAGTAGTTGACGACAGCGACGTGAGCTGTAGCCGAGTTTTTCAGGCATGCCGATGCCGGGGACAGATCGCAGTTCGCGGCCAAGGCCGGCGAGGCCGTGAGGCCCACCACGCCAGCCGTCGCGACCAGGACTAGCGACAGAAGCCGCCGCAGGATTTTCGTGATCAACATAAACCCCCATTGCCGTTGGCGAACCCATGCACATCGAAGAACTCAGAGGTTTCGCTCCAACGTCACGAAGATTAAGGCACGAAGCGAGTGTGCTGGAGGTGGCTTGGTTCATATCCGACCTGCTCGCCTCCGCGACGACCGTTGCGCACACTCCTGAACGCCCGACGGGGAGTCAGCGGACGCGAACCCGGCCGCCGGTGTAGCCTGCCAGCGCCTGGTCGATCGCGGGAACCGGCTGACGCAGCACCCGCACCGCCGTTCGCAGACCTTTGACACCCATCACCTTGTGGTTCAGCACGCGCTGCACGTCTGGGTGCTCCAAACCGGTCACCCCCGGCGAGCCGGGCCCGACACCCGGCGCAAGGTCGACCACCAGGATCTGCCGGCCCAGCCGACTCACCAGTCGCATGCCCTGCACGGCGGCCCACGGCAGGAAGATCGAGTCCGGTGCCGCGTCGATGCTCAGCCGCAACCCCGCCGGCGACATCCGCATCGCCACCGGTGTCACGCCCTGGGCGGCCCACAGTGCACGCAGCTCACGGACCTTGCGCAGACTTCGCGTGCCCGACGCGCCCAGCAGGACCGCGGGCACCGCATTGACCAGCCCCACCGGTCCGGCAAGCGAGACCAGCACCACGGTCAGACCGGCGATCACGCCCGCACCCACCAGGGTCACCCATGCCGAGGACGTCAGCGCCCGCAGCGTCGTGGTCCTGGCCCGCCTCACCGCGTCCTGGTCCACCTCGACCGTGAACTCGTCGACAGCCATGTTCTCCATCGGCACAGTGTCGCGGAAGGACCAGTCGCGCGGAGACCCGCGAACAGCCGCCTCGACCGGCACGCGACTCTGCCGAGCAGGGGCACGCTGTGGCCCGGACGGTCACGAACCAGGGCTGACCAGGCCGCTCTCGTACGCGAAGATGACCGCCTGGACCCGGTCGCGCAGCTGGAGTTTGGCCAGGATGCGGGCCACGTGGGTCTTCACGGTCGCCTCGCCGAGCTGCAGCTGTGCGGCCAGTTCCGCGTTGGACAGCCCGCGGGCCAGCAGCACCAGCACCTCGCGCTCGCGGGCGGTCAGCGTCGGCAGCGCGCCGTAGTCCTCGCGTACCCCGGAGGTCGAGCTGAACCGGTCTACGAGCCGGCGGGTGATCGACGGCGCGAGCAGCGCGTCCCCGTCGCGGACCAGCCGCACCGCGTGCACCAGGTGGTCGGGGGTGACGTCCTTGAGCAGGAAGCCGCTGGCCCCGGCGCGCAGCGCCGCGTAGACGTACTCGTCGAGGTCGAACGTCGTCAGGATGATCACGCGGGTGGGTTCGCCGGCGGTGGTCGTCGCCCCGGTCGCCAGCAGGCGTCGGGTCGCCTCCAGCCCGTCCATGCCGGGCATGCGGATGTCCATCAGCACCACGTCCGGGCGCAGCCGCCGCACCGCCGCCAGCGCCGCCTCGCCGTCGCCGGCCTCCCCCACCACGTCGATGCCCGACGCGGCGAGGATCATCGTGAACCCGCTGCGGACCAGCGCCTGGTCGTCGGCGACCACGACCCGCACCGGCTGCCCGGTCATGACGCCGCCGGGAAACGCGCGGTCAGCCGGAACCCGCCGCCCGGCGCGGCCCCGGCCTGCAGGGTGCCGTCGTGCAGGCGCAGCCGCTCGCGCAGCCCGAGCAGGCCACGCCCGGCTCCGGGACCGCCCGGTGCTGCCGTCGGGACCTCGTTGCTGACCTCGACGAGCAGGTCACCGCCGTCGCGGCGGATGGCCACCGCGGTCGCCGCGCCCGGCGCGTGCCGCAACGCGTTGGTCAGCCCCTCCTGCACCACCCGGTATGCCGTCAGGTCCACGCCCTCGGGCACGTCGGCGGCGTCGCGGCGCAGCGTCACCGGCTGGCCCGCGGCGCGTACCGCGTCGACGAGGGTGTCGAGTTCGCGCAGGCCGGGCTGCGGGTGCAGGCGGTCGTCGACCGGCGCCATCAGCCCCAGCAGGTGGCGCAGCTCGGCCATCGCGGCCCGGCCGCTGTCCTCGATCGCCGACAGCGCGCCCGCGGCCAGGTCGGGGCGCTGGTCGATGACCTTCCCGGCCGCCCCGGCCTGCACCACCATCACGCTGACATGATGGCTGACCACGTCGTGCAGCTCGCGGGCGATCCGGGCCCGCTCCTCGACGATCGCCGCACGGGC
Source organism: Catellatospora vulcania (assembly GCF_009720385.1). Lineage (GTDB taxonomy): Bacteria > Actinomycetota > Actinomycetes > Mycobacteriales > Micromonosporaceae > Catellatospora > Catellatospora vulcania. The sequence goes on from NZ_ML769306.1 coordinate 179,991, forward strand.
CGTGGCCGCCTGCTCCTGCTCCAGCGCGGCGGCGCGGCGGGCGGCGGCGTCGGCGCGGCCCCGGGCGTTGCGCAGCGCGAACGCGAACAGGCCCGCGGGCACCAGCACCGCGAACGGGCTCGCCCAGCCGGGCATCTGCGGGATCGACTGAGCGAAGAGGGTCGCCGAGATCACCGCCGCGACCAGCACCAGCGCCGCCGCCCACCGCACCGACCGGCCGTACGCGACCGCCGAATACGCGCAGATCAGGATCGCCACGAAGCCCGGCCAGAGCAGGCCGTCCTGGATCACGAACACCGCTCCGGCCGCGACGGCGAGCGCGGTCATCGGCCACTTGCGGCGTACCGCGACGGAGGCCCCGGCGATCACGTTGACGGCCAGCATGCCGAACGAGGTTCCGCCGTCGTCGTCGGGCGGGTGGAACTCCCGCGGCACCGGCGGCACGCGGCCCACCCCGGGCACGTACGGGACCTCCGGGACCGGCGGGACGTCGTGCCGCACGCCGAAGCCGCCGGGCAGGTCCAGATCCACCGGCGCCGGGGCGTCTCCCCCGCCGCTGGTCGCCGCCCAGACGATCCCGGCCGCCACCAGGACCGCCGCGAGGGCGAAGTCGGTCCGGGGCACCCCGAGGCGGTCGGGCAGGCGGCGCAGGTCTATCGGCACGCCGCCCATTGTGCCCAGGCCGGCCGCGGGCTGCGTCCGCCGTGATGACTACCCGGCTCATCATCGTGGCGGACGCCACGCCGCCGGGTTCGCTCCTGCGCCGGACGCGCCCGTCCCCTGCGGCTTCCTACGGTCACCAGGTCCGATGTCCGACCTGGAAGGGGCCATTGACCATGACCGAACTGATCCGCCTGCGCGACGTCGCGAAGGCGTACGAGGCCGCCGGGCCGCCCGCCCTGGCGGGCGTCGACCTGACCGTGCACGCCGGGGAGGCCGTCGCGGTCATGGGCCCGTCCGGCAGCGGCAAGTCGACCCTGCTCAACGTCATCGCCGGGCTGGACCGGCCCACCGGCGGCAGCGTCGAGGTCGCCGGGGTGCGCGTCGACAAGCTGTCCGAGACCGCGCTGGCCCGCTTCCGCAGCGCCCACGTCGGCATCATCTTCCAGTTCTTCCACCTGCTCGACGAGATGACCGTGCGCGACAACGTGCTGCTGCCGGCCCGGCTGGCCGGGGCACGCGCCGCCCAGTCCCGCTCGCGCGCCGACGAGCTGCTGGAACGCCTCGGCATCGCGGGCAAGTCCGACGAGTACCCGGCCCGGCTGTCCGGCGGCCAGCGCCAGCGCGTTGCCATCGCCCGCGCACTGATGAACCGCCCGCAGCTGCTGCTGGCCGACGAGCCCACCGGCGCCGTCGACCAGGAGGCCGCCGCGGGCGTCCGCGACCTGTTGCACGAGCTGTCCGCCGACGGCCTGACCCTGCTGCTGGTCACCCATGATCCACAGCTGGCGACGGCCGCGGGCCGACGGCTGATCACCATGCGCGACGGCCGCGCCACCGAGGCGGTGCCCGCGTGAGCGCCGAGCTGACCGGCACCCGCACCGCGCCGGCGACGGGCACGACCGGAACGGCGTCGCCGCAACCGCCGCCGAGCGCTCGAACCGACGTGCCGCGACGCGGCCGGGGCGGCAACGCGGTGTTCTCCGCGGCGCGATCGGCGGTCGCGCGGCGCAGGCTGCAGACCGTGATCGTCGGCGTGGTGGTGCTGCTGTCCGCGGCGACGGCCGTGCTCGGCGTCGGGCTGCTCGTCTCCTCGCACGGGCCGTTCGACGCCGCGTTCACCGACGCGCATGGCTCCCACGTCACTGCCACGATCAGCGCCGACACCCCCGCCGACCAGGTCGCCGCCACCGGCGCCGCGACCGGGGTCGCCGCGAGCGCGGGCCCGTTCGACCAGGTCACCGCACCGATCTCGGGCGTGATGGGGCCGCGCGGCATGGAGTCGGTCATCGTCGGCCGCGCCGAGCAGAACGGGCCCGTGGACCGGATCACGCTCAGCAGCGGCTCATGGCTGAGCGGGCCGGGGCAGATCGTGCTCACCAAACGCACGTCCGGGCCGCGTACCGCGCCGGGCAGCGAGGTGACGGTCCGCGGCGTGAGGTTGCGGGTGGCCGGCGTCGCCGGATCGGTCACCGGCACCGCCGAAGCCTGGGTGTGGCCCACGCAAACCGACGTGCTCGGCGGCGAGAACGCCGCCCGGCAGATGCTCTACCGCTTCGCCTCCCCCGGCGTCGACGACGCCGCGCTGCGCGCCGCCCTGGACACGGCCACCGCCGCGCTGCCCGAAGGGGCCGTGACCGGCGCGGCCACGTACCTGACGATCCGGCAGTCGCTCAACCGGTCGATCTCCGCGATCGCGCCGTTCGTGGTGGCGTTCGCGGTGCTCGGCATCGTGCTGTCGGTGCTGATCACGGTCAACGTCGTCAACGGGGCGGTCGTCTCCGGTTTCCGCACCATCGGCATCCTCAAGACTCTCGGCTTCACCCCGGGGCAGGTCGTCGCCGTCTACGTCGCGCAGGTGCTGGCCCCGGCGCTGGTCGGCGCAGTGCTCGGGGTGGGGCTCGGCGCGGGGCTGGCGGTGCCGCTGCTCGCCGAGACCGACGACGCGTACGGCCTGCCCGGCGACGGCGCCGGCGTGCCGCTGTGGGTGCTCGGCTTGGTGCTGCTCGCCGCGCCGCTGCTGGTGGTGCTCGCCGCGATCGGTCCGGCGTCGCGGGCCGGGCGGCTGGCCGCCAACCAGGCGATCAGCGTGGGCCGCGCGCCGCGTACCGGCCGGGGTTTCAAGGTTCGTCGGGCGCTGCTGGCCTCGGCGCTGCCCCGGCCGGTCGCACTGGGCCTGGGCATGCCGCTGGCCCGGCCGTCCCGAGCCGTGGCGACGCTGGTCGCGCTGCTGCTCGGCGCGGTCACCCTGGTCTTCTCCAGCGGCCTGTCCGCGTCGATGACCGAGGTCAACACCGCGTTCACCCGCATCGACGCCGTCACCGTGACGGCGCAGGTCATCATCCCGGGCGCGTTCGGACCCGAGTTCCGACCGCCCGGCGGCGGCCCGATCGACCCGCCCGACCCGGCCGACCTCGTCGCGGCCGCGGCCGCCGTGCCGGGCACCGCGCACACCGCACTGCTGCAGGAGGCCGAGATCCGCCTCGCGGGCATCGCGCAGGAGGTCCGTCTCCACGGCTACACCGGCGACGCGAGCTGGACCGGGTACCGCATCGCGTCCGGGCGCTGGTACTCCGGCGCGGGCGAGGTCGTGGTCTCGTCGTACTTCCTGCGTCAGACCGGGTACCAGGTCGGCGACCGTCTCACCATGCCCGGCGGGCAGGTGGTGACCATCGTCGGGGAGTTCATCGACGGCAGCAACGGGCTGAAGGTGATCGGCGACGGGTCACTGGTGGCCGAGCCGATGATGGCCCAGGTCGAGATCGCGCTCACGCCCGGCGCCGACCCCGGCGTGTACGCGACGGCGCTGCAGCAGAAGTACCCGGAGGAGAAGTCCGGGGTGTACGTCGAGGACCGCACCGTCGGCGAGGACGGCGAGACGATGCTGATCATCCAGTCGCTGATCGCGACGCTGACGCTGCTGCTGGCGGTCGTCGCCGCGCTCGGCGTGCTCAACACGGTGGTGCTCACCACCCGCGAGCGCATCCACGAGATCGGCGTACTCAAGTCGCTGGGCATGACCCCGCGGCAGACCCGCACCATGGTCATCACATCGATGGTGGGGCTCGGCCTGCTCGCCGGAGTCATCGCGGTGCCGCTGGGCATCGCGCTGCACCACGCCGTCATCCCGATCATGGGCGAGGCCGCGAGCACCGCGCTGCCGCAGTCCGCGATGGAGGTCTACCAGGGCGGTCAACTGGTCCTGCTCGGCGGCGCGGGCATCGTGCTGGCGGTCCTCGGCGCCCTGCTACCCGCAGGCTGGGCAGCCCGCACCCGCGTCGCCACCGCCCTACGCGCCGAGTAGCAGTCGGGCGCGGGGCGGCACGCGGTCACGACCCGCTGCCGCCCCGCTGCGGTTTCGGGGAAACTGCAGCCACCGTGCGGCTGACAAGTGCAGTTTCCCCGAAACTGCGAGCAGGCCGCAGTGGTGCGCGGCGTCATGGAGCGTGCGGGCTACGCCTGCGGGTTGCGCGGTGACCGCAGACGGGCGAGCCGGGCCCGACGTTTGTTGGTCAGAGGCGTAGGGGGAGGGTTCGGAGCCGGGGGCCGCCGGCCGCGCGGACGGCGTTCGCGACCGCGGCGGGCACCGGGCCGACGACCGGTTCGCCCATCCCGTGCGGCACGTCCCCGCCGCCGACGAAGGCCACCCGCACCGGCGGCGTGTCGGCCATGCTCAGGATCGGGTAGGTGTCGAAGTTGTCGGAGACGACCTGGCCGTCCTGGATGCGCAGCTCCTCGCGCAGGGTCGAGCTGAGACCCATCACGATCGACCCCTGCGCCTGCAGTTTCGCCCCGGCCGGGTTGACCACCAGGCCGCAGTCGACCGCCACGTCGACGCCGGTGACGCGCAGCCGCCCGTCGGACAGGTCGACCTCGGCGACGACGGCGACCACGGTCCCGGCGTCGCCCGAGCAGGCGATGCCCCGGCCGCGCCCGGCCGGCAGCGACTCGCTCCAGCCTGCCATCTGCGCGGCGGTGCGCAGCACGGTCCGCAGCCGCTCCCCCTGCTCGCCGGACTTGCGCAGGTGCGCCAGCCGGTAGGTCAGCGGGTCGGACCCGGCGGCCTCGGCCAGCTCGTCGAGGAAGCTCTCCAGGGCGAACGTGTTGGGCATCAGGCCCAGCCCGCGCCACGGCCCGGTCGGCACCGGCAGCTGCTCGCGGCGGTTGACCAGCCGGTAGGCGGGCAGGTCGTACGGCAGGAACAGGCCGAGCAGCCCGCCGGGATCGAAGCCGATCAGGCTGCGCACCGGCTCGGGCAGCCCGGCGACGGCCCAGATGATGTCACCGGCGGCGCTGACCTGCTCCACGCCCCGGATCATGCCGTCGGGCCCGATCGAGCCGCGCATCCTGGTGTGCGTCGGCGGCCGGTAGAACGCCTGCCGCAGGTCCGTGTCGCGGGTCCAGCCGACGTGCACCGGTGTGCCGACGGCCGCGGACAGCCGGGCGGCCTCGACCGCCAGGTGCTGGCCGCCCTTGCGCCCGAAGGAGCCGCCGAGCTGCGTGACGTGCACGACGACCGGCCGGTCCTCGCCGAGCGCAGCGTGCAGATCCTCCAGCACGCTCTCCGGGCTCTGCGTCGGCACCCACACCTCGACCTTGCCGGCCGGTCCCGGTTCCACCCGGGCCAGCGCCGCGAGCGGCTCCAGGTGGGCGTGGGCGGCCATCGGCGTACGGTATTCGGCTGCCACGAGCCGGCCCTGCGACAGGGCGTCGCGGATCGAGCCGTCCCGGCGCAGCACCACGCCGTCACCGGCGGTGACCTGCTCTTCGAGGGCCGCGTTGTCGACCCGGGTGCCTTCGCTCCAGCTCAGTTTCAGGGCGCGGGCCGCCGCCCAGGCGCGGGTCCTGGTGTCGGCGACCACGCCGGCGAACCCGGCCTCCACGTCGATCACCACCTGGTGCACGCCCGGCATGGCGGCGGCGTCGCCCGGTTCGGCGCTTTCCAGTTCCGCGCCGAAGCGCGGCGGCACCACGAACGCGCCGTAGCCCATGCCGGGCAGCCGGGCGTCGTAGCCGTAGGTCGCCTCGCCGAGCACCTTCGCCCGGAAGTCGACCCGGGGCACGGACCGGCCGATGCTGGTGAACTCGCCGGCGGGACGCAGCTCCGGCTGCTCTGCGGGCTCCTGCCAGGGTCCCTGGTGTGCTGCGATCACCTCGGTGTACGCGACGCGGCGCTCTGTTCCGCCGACCTGGAAGACGCCGTCAGCCGCGGTCAGCTGCTGCGTGTCGACGCCGAGCTGCCGGGCGGCCTCGGCCGCCAGCATCGCCCGTACGGCGGCGGCCGCCTCGCGGATCGGGGTGTACAGGGACGACACCGAGGTGGACCCGAACGTGAACATGGTCGCCGACGGGAACCCGCGTGCCGTGTCGGCCTGCACCACGGTCAGCGCCTCGAACGGCACCCGCAGTTCCTCGGCCGCGATCTGCGCCAGGGCGGTGTGGATGCCCTGACCCATCTCGATCTTCGGCACGTGCAGGGTGATCCCGTCACCGGTCAGCTCGAACCAGACCAGCGACGACTCGGGGACCTCGGACGACCCGGCACCGCGTTCGAGCATCCACTGCGCCAGGGTCGGGCGGCCGTACTCCAGCGCGATCGGCACCCCGACCAGCAGCGACCCGAATGTCGCCCCGGCCCCGATCAGCAGCCGGCGGCGGGCGACCCGCCAGCGCCGGGGCCGCGCGTCCGGTTCGGACGGTGCGGCGTCGGACGGCACGGCGTTCGTGTCGGTCATGCTTCGCGCGCCAGCTCGGCGGCGCGGGCCACTGCCGCCTTGATCGTGTTGTAGCCGCCGCACCGGCAGAGGTTCGGCTGTGCCGCCTCGGCGATGGCCGCCTCGTCCGGGTCGGGATCACGGGCCAGCAGTGCCACGGCGCAGAGCACGTGGCCGGGCAGGCACCATCCGCACTGCAGCGGGGTCTCCACGAACGCCTGCTGCACCGGATGCAGGGCCACCACTTGGCCGTCGGCCCCGCGTTCGGCCAGACCCTCCAATGTCACCACCGGACGCTCACCGACCTCCGCAGCGGTGATCCGGCAACTTCTCGCCGGCTGTCCGGCCAGCAGCACGGTGCAGCAGCCGCAGATCCCGGCGCCGCAGCCATACCGGGTGCCGGTCAGGCCGAGCTCGTCGCGAAGCACCCACAGCAGCGGCTCGTCGCCGTGCTCGATCTCATGGTGCCGGCCGTTGATCAGCAGCCGCATCGCGCCCGCACCCTGAAGACCATGCGACGTAGTGTAGGCACGCACCCGCGGCACCACCACCGTCGTCGATCGATCGGCTCAGCCGGGCGGATGCAGGAACCGCGTGATCGTGTCCACTTCCCGCGCGACCTCGATCTGGACCTGTCCGGGCAGGGGCGAGAAGGGGTCCACCGTGATCGCCCGGCCCCGGGACCAGGTGCCGAGCACCTGACCGTCGACCAGCACGGTCGGCCGGATCACGCCGCCGCCGGGCCACACCCGTGCCTCGAACGCGGCGTCGACCGACTCCTGCCGGGTGCGGTAGCCGGTCAGGTAGTTGTCGTAGGCGGGCAGCAGCCGCACGTCCGGCGGGCCGGGCTCACCGGCCGGCTCCGGTTGCCGGGCCAGCACCGCCGAGTCCCCGTCGGTGACGATCGTCGCGGCCTGGGCCAGGTCCCGCCAGGCCTGGCGGGCCGAGCCGAGCGCGAGGCCCGACCACGACGCGAAGTCGTCCACGCCCGCCGGGGCGTACGCGGCCAGGTACCGGCGAGCCAGTTCGGCCACGGCCGCCTCGCCCGTCATGCCGCGTTCCGCGGTCGCCGGAATCCAGTCGTGCAGCAGCGCATACGTCGGCTCACCCGCGCGCAGCGGCCCGTGGCAGAGCAGCCCGGTCAGTGCGGCGTGCCGGATCAGGTGGAACGGCGCCTGGCCCGTCGGGGCGATCCCGATCACGGCGAGGCGTTCGGTCAGCTCGGCCCGGGTGAGCGGGCCGTGTGTGCCGAGCGCCTGGCCGATCAGCTCGTCGGCGCGGCGGCGCAGGTCGTCGGTGAGGCCGAGCTCCCGGTAGCGGTGACGGGTCGCGCCGAGCACGCGCGGGGCGAGCAGCCGGGTGACCCAGCCGACGTCCTCCGCCGGGATCGTGTGCAGCGTGCCGCGCATGAACCAGTTGCGCACGATCGAGCGGTCCTGCTCGTACGCGGTGCGGATCGCCTGGGCGGTCAGGTCCTGCCCGCGGGCCCGGATACCGAGGTCGGCGGCCGTGGTGTCCTGGGCCTGGATCGCGAAGACCTGCCGCACGACGTCAGCGGCGCCATCCCCGCGGCGGTCGCCGGCCAGCAGCTGCGCACGGGCACGCGCCGTACGCACGGGATCGTCGGCGCGGCGGGGCACGGCGTAGAAGCTACGGCACCTCGACGGGCTGCTCGGGCGCGGCCTCGGGCTCGGCCGCCGGGCCCGTGATCGGGATGTTGCGCAGGCTGAGCACCAGGATCAGGCCCACGCCGACCACCAGCGCGATGTCCGCGACGTTGCCCACGAACGGGCCGTAGTCGATGAAGTCCACCACGTGGCCGCGCATGAATCCCGGCTCGCGCAGCAGCCGGTCCAGCAGGTGGGTGGTCGCGCCGCCGAGCATCAGGCCGAGCCCGACGGCCCAGGCCCGCGACCCCACCCGGCGGGAGATGTAGGTGATCGTCCCGACGGCCGCAGCCGCGATCAAGGTCAGCACCCAGGTGTACTCGGTGCCGATGGAGAACGCCGCGCCCGGGTTGTAGGTCAGCCGCAACTGCAGCAGCTCGCCGATCACGTCGATCGGCGCGCGGCCGGTCAGCGCCGACACCGCCCACCACTTGGTCAGCTGATCCACCACCACCAGCACGGCGGCCAGGGCGAGCACCGCCGCGAACAGCCGCGGTACGCGGGCGGTGGATGCGGACTGCCCTGTTGCCATCACGATCTCTCCGTACGCCGTCGACCAGCTCACCGGCTGGCAACCATAACCTACGGAAGGATGCTGATTCCGATCATGCGCGCGCCGGTCTCGGTCCGCGGGCGGTGCGTGCTGCCGGGGGCGAAGACCACGTAGCTGCCCGGCCCCAGCCGGTGCCCCCGGTCGATGAACTCGCCCGAGACCACGTAGTAGCGCTCCTCGCCGTCGTGCACGTCCACCTCCGGCCACTGCGTGCCGGGGGCGAAGTCGTACATCCAGCCGCGTGCCCGGTCGGTGGCCGGCAGCCGCCGCCGGACGATACCGGGCACGACCTCGACGGGTTCGACCTCGTCGACGTGGACGATCTGCATGTCGTCGCGCTGCTCTGTCACTGTGACGATCTCCAGGTCAGGGTGGGTCCCGGTGTCTCGACGACCCGGTCGACGACGAAGTCGATCATTCGTTCCGCGCCCGGATGCCCGGCCACCCGGCCCGGGTCCCAGTCGATGGAGGCCCGGCCGGTCAGCCGCAGCGCGGGCCGCGCTCCGGTCCAGTCGACGAACAGCAGCCCGCAGCGCGGCTGCACGTGCAGGTTGCCGAGCGTCATGTACATGGCGTTGCCGCGGTACTCCGGCCACGACAGGGTCCTGCCATCGCGGGCCAGGACGAATCCCGGCGCGCCGCCACGGTGCGAGACGTCGACGCCGTGACCGGCGGCGCTTGTCGCGATGAAGAAGGTGTCCGCCCTGGCCACGAAGCGCGACTGCTCCTCCGTGAGCCGGGTGCCGGCGGCCGCGGCCGGGCCGCTGTCGGCCTCGCCATGGACCTCCCGGGGCGTGATGTGCTTCGGGCAGTTCGCGAAGACCTGGTCGGCGGTGATGATCAACCGGCTGCCGTGGACCTGGCCGGTGCCGTTGACGCGCATGCGGCGGCGGCCGGCCGGTTCGAGCACGAGTGCGCCGATCGCGCTCGGGACGATGAACGCCCCCGCCAGCGGGTCGCCGGCGGCCGGCACGGTCTCGGCGATCACCTCGCGCTCGCCCTCGGCGTGCAGGAACCCCGGCGGCCCGTACAGCGCGCTCGCCCAGAGGGCTCCTGCGGCGTCGGCTCCGCCGATGAGCAGCATGCGCTGTTCGGTGAGGAAACGGCGGGCGACCTCGGGCAGCCGGACGCCCATGCCGGCCGAGCCGAGCCCGTCGTGGTCGTAGCCGGACCGGCGCTGCACGTACAGCTCTCCTGGATGTGTCCGCATGGCGCGCTCAGAAGAACCCGCACGCGGGGCCGTCGCCGGTGGCGGGCACCGGTCGGGACGGCCTCTCGACGGCATGGAACTCCAGGCGGATGCCGTCAGGGTCGAAGCAGAACAGCTGCCCGGCGGCGGCCGGCTCGCCGGTCACCCCGCTGTCGTCGCGGATGGTTGAGCCGAGCGTGCGCAGCCGAACCTCGACCTGCGCCAGCGCCGCCACATCGGCGACCTGGAACGCGAGGTGATGCAGGCCGGCCCGGTCGGCCGGGAACGGCGCGGCGCTCTGCTGCCAGAGGGTGATCATCGGCACGCCGCCGCTGCCCAGGAAGGCGTAGCGCCGTCCGTCGGCGTCGGCACGGCCGACGATCTCGACGCCGAGCGCGTCACGGTAGAAGTCGATGGACCGGTCGAGATCGGTGACGTTCAGCCCGACGTGGCCGATGGTGATGCCTTGGTCGATCATGTCACTACCTTCTAATGGCTTTTAACTCCCTGCCCGTTAGAACGTAGCACGGTGACCTAATGCCATCAAGGGCAGATACCATTAGGGCATGCGCCTAGCGATCGAGCTCGCCAACACCCTCCACGCCCGCCAGGGCGAGCTCCGCGACGAGCTCCAGACGCCCGCGGACCTCGCCGCCTGGCTCGACCGCGTCGGAGCGCTGCTCGCCGTGCCCGTCGAGGGCGGGTCACCGCTCGCGGTCAGCCGCGGTGACCTCGCGGCCGCCCGCGACCTGCGGGATGCCGTCCGCGCCGTCGCGGCGGCCGCATCCACCGGGCAGGCCCCGGACCCGGAGCACGTCGAGCGCCTGAACGCCGCGGTCCGGGCCGCTCCACGCTGGCAGGAGCTGGTCATCGACGAGATGGCGCCGGCAGCCGCGACCCGGCACGGCACGACGGCCGTCCCCGGCGCCCTGGCCGAGGTGGCCGCCGACGCGGTCGACCTGCTCTCCGCCGGCCGCATCGGCGCCTGCGCCGCGCCGGGATGCGTGCTGCTGTTCCTCCGCGACCGGCCGAACCGCGAGTGGTGCGGCAACGCCTGCGGCAACCGGGCCCGGGTGGCGCGCCACCACGACCGGCACAAGCAGGCGACACCGCAACAGGGCGGGTGACCTGACGCCGGATCGCCGTCAGACCCGGGTCTCCTACCGGTGAGCAGGCACGCAGGCGCTGCTCACCGTCCGCCCAGCACCGCCGCGATCGTGGCCTGCGGCCGTTGAGTGCCGTCGGCGGGACGATGCAGGCGCTCGACCTCCGTGAAACCGGCCCGCGCCAGCCGCGCGGAGAACTCGTCGACCGGCCAGCGATAGGCCGTCACGACCTTGTGGTCGAAGGCCGCGACGTCGTCGCCGTGCACGAAGCCGACCACCAGCGTGCCGGCGGGGGCCATCACCCGCCGGAACTCGGCGAGCACACCGTCGAGGTCCTGCGGCGGCAGGTGGATCAGCGAGTAATAGGCCAGGATGCCCGCGATCGAACCGTCGCCGGCGTCGAGGTTCTTCATCGACCCGAGTCGGTACGTGCCGTCCGGGTGGGTCGCCTTCGCATGGGCGATGAACTCGGGCACCAGGTCGATCCCCGTGGCGTCGACGCCGAGTGAGCGGAGGTAGCCGGTGATGTGGCCGGGGCCGCAGCCCAGATCGAGCACGGCGCCAGGCTTGATCGTCAGATGTCGCCCGATGAGGGAAAGATCCTCGGCGGGCACCTGGTGAGCAGCGCCGAACAGGTCGATGTAGAGGTGTGCGACGGAGGCGTACGCGTCCCGAACCTGCTCCACGTTCACCACGCGACTATAGGGGTCCCTGCGTACACGTACCCAGCAGGCCTACGACCAGCACCATGAACGCGAGCGCCAGCCCGGCGGCGGCCAGGGCGGACCCGAGCTGCGCCCGGTCGCGCCGGCGGTACTCCACGGGTGCGAAGGCGACGCCGTTGCTCAGCCCCGCCACGAAAACCGGATCGCCGGCGCGGGTGTACTCGGCCAGCCCCTCCAGTAGTTCCCGGTCCTCCGGACGCAGCGACATCGCCCACCTCCTGTGCCTCCCGCCTACCCGGCACACGCGCTCGCACACCACCCTCACCGCGGGGACTTCGACGCGCGATCGGCACATCCGGTCACCGGCGGTTGACATCAAGCGCGGTTGAGGTTCTAGCGTGCCAGCTGTGGATCACACAGCTGCCTTGGAGCCGGTGGGCCTCCGGTTGCGGGAGGCTTTCGGCCGCTACCCCACGGGTGTGGCCGTCATCTGCGCAGCCGGCCCACAAGGGCCGGTCGGGCTGACCGCCTCCAGCGTCGCTTCGGTGTCGCTCACGGTGCCGGCGCTGTCCTTCTCGGTCATGGACACACGGTCGGCACGCCATCTGCTTCAGGCCGAAAGCCTGGTCGTCCACCTGCTGGGGCCTGCGCACGTCGGTGTGGCCCGGGACTTCTCCCGCTCGGGCGGGCCCCGATTCACCCCTGACCAGGGCTGGCGCACGCTGCCGACCGGGGAACCGTTCCTGCCCGGCGCACTGGCCGCGCTTCGCGTCAGGCCGTTGCGGCAGGTCCCGGTCGGCGACGCGACGCTCGTCGTCGCCCGCGTCCTCGACGTGCACCACGGACCCGAAGGCGGGCAGCTGATCTACCACGCCCGCCGGTTCCACACCTCACCACTGCCAACGGAGGCAACCTCATGCGACTGTCACGCCTGATGCGCCCGCGCCTCGTCGCCAGCGCCCACTGCGACCTGCCGTGTGGCGTCTACGACCCGGCCCAGGCCCGGATCGAGGCCGAGTCGATCAAGGCCATCTGCGAGAAGTACCAGGCCAACACCGACCCGGAGTTCCGCACCCGGGCGCTGATCATCAAGGAGCAGCGGGCCGAGCTGGTCAAGCACCACCTGTGGGTGCTGTGGACCGACTACTTCAAGGCTCCGCACTTCGAGAAGTACCCGAACCTGAACCAGCTGTTCAACGAGGCCACCAAGCTGGCCGGCGCCGGTGGCACCAAGGGCCAGGCCGACCCGGCCGTCGCCGAGCAGCTGCTGGGCAGGATCGAGGAGATCTCCAAGATCTTCTGGGAGACCAAGCAGAGCTGACGACGTCACCCCCTGGGCAGGATCTCGACTCGGGAACTGCCCAGGGCGCCGCGAGGCCTGTCGGAGTCACGTTCCGCTGGGTGGATGAACCCTCCTACCGGAGGCATCCCCATTCCACGATCATGATCGCGATAGCATCGTCGGCATGGCAACGCGGCTCGTGCAGATCAACATGAAGGCTCTCGACGACTCCGCGCTGGGCGGCTTCTGGGCGCAGGCGCTCGGCTGGGCAGTCTCCAGCGAGGAACCCGGCGTGACCAACCTCGAACCCGAGGGCTTCGTCTATCCCGACCCGATCGCCGTCTGCATCGACCTCGTCATCTCCCCGAAACCCAAGACGGTGAAGAACCGCGTGCATGTCGACCTCGCCACAACCTCGCCTGCCCATCAGGCGGAGCTGGTCGCGCGCCTGGAGGAGCTCGGCGCGACACGCGCCGACATAGGCCAGGGCGACGTCGCATGGACAGTCATGGCCGACCCTGAGGGCAACGAGTTCTGCGTGCTGGACTCGCTCTACGCGCAGACCGGACCGATCGCCTCCGTTGTCGTCGACTGCGCCGATCCCCGAGCCATGGCCGACTTCTGGGGCCAGGCCACGGACTGGACCGTGCACAAGGTCACCGAGCACAGCGCGGTGCTGCGCTCCGCCCAGGGCGTCGGCCCCTATCTGCAGTTCCTCCGCACACCTGACGTGAAGACCGGATGGAACCGCGTCCACCTCGACATCCGCCCGTACCCGGGCGACGACCCCGCGGCCGAAGCGGCCAGGCTGCGCGCTCTCGGCGCCACCGCCGTCGACCTGGGCGAGAGCGCTGTCTCGTGGACGGTCCTCGCCGACCCGGAGGGCAACGAGTTCTGCCTGCTCACCCCAGCCTGATCCGAACTTCCAGCGGCACACGCTGCTCGCCGACCGCCTCGTCGGCCGAACGGCAGGTACGGCTGGCTGAACGGCCGCGTCTACGAGCACCTGGTCCCGACGATGACCTTCCACGAAGAGCTACCACCCGACGAGGCGGCACGCCGGCTGTCCCGCGTCACCGAGGCCCGCCAGACCGACCTCATGGCGCAGGTCGCTACTGCTCGACCTCCTTGATGTAGTCCTCGCGCCGCCGGTCCTCGTGGGTGATCAGCTTGTCGCGGTGCAGTTTGTCGGCCCAGTCGTCGGACTCCCACGTGTCGGTCTCCGACACCGTGCCCATGAACGGCGACAGCGACTCGGCCTCGTCCTCGTTGTCGAACTGCTCCCGGGTCGACCGGAGGCCGAGCAGCCACGCCATCACGGCGGTCACGACCGCGTACGCGACGAACTGCATACGCATGACGTTCGGCAGCGTCACCGCGGTCACCGCGAGGATCAGCAGCGCTATCGTCAGCAGGCCCGTGCTCATGCCGAGCCGGCGGTAGGAGCGGGCGTGGCCGCGGTCGGTCCTGATCGCGTAGTACACGAGCACCAGCGAGCTGAGGATCAGGGCGATCTCCCGCAGCGGCTCCCAGAGCAGCACGATGCGCGCGTCCGCCAGCTCGCGACCGTACGCGACGCCGAAGCCGAGGTTGACGGCTGCCGCGAGATACGCCAGATACTTCACCCGACTGGCATTCATGCGCGAGACCATAATGCCCGCGCAGCGGTTCGTGGTGCCCGTTGATCGTGGCCACCGTCGCGACTGGCGGCCTGACCAGCAAGGAGACCCGGTGACGACTCCCCCACCGGTCTCGTTACGATCACTCGGTCGTCCGAAATGGAGGGATCTCGATGGCGCGGCGCAACAACCCGTCCGGGTGTGGGTGTGTTCTGCTCCTCCTGGTCGGGCCGTTCCTGGCGAGCTTGGTCGTCTCCGTTCCCGGCACGGTCCTCGCCTCACCCGCGATCGTGGCGTTCCTGCTGGCACGAGACCCGAGCCAGATCGCGGCGTACCCCTCGTGGTGGGCCGGTGTGGCGCTGGCACCGCTCGTGGCGTACCTCGTGGTCCGGTTCGCCGGCCGGGGCAGGGTGTACCCCCGGCACCGCGTCCACCTGGTCCGTGCCGGCATCCTGACGGCACTGAGCGCGAGCGCGGCGCTGCTGGCGTTGGTGCTCCACCAGAAGTACGCCGGTGGCACGGTGACCGGCGCGACGCCGCCGGCCGGGCCGCAGCCGCTGACGCTGGAGAATGCCCTGCCGCTGGTCGGCCCGGTGGCGGCGGGCACGACGGCGCTGGTGTTCTACTTCGTGCTCCGGCTGCTCGACCGCCGGCTCCCGCACCGGTCCGAGGCCGCGTCGCGCGGCCGGACCGCACCCGCCTGGCTCGATCCGCAGCCGCAGGAGATCTGGTGGGGCGAGATCGAGTTCCGCGAGGGCGACGGCTCCAAAGACCGCCCGTTCGTCGTGCTGCGGGCACTGCCGCAGCACGTGGAGGTCCTGCAGATCACGTCGCAGGACAAGTCGCACCGCGACGACCACATTCCGTTCCGGACCGGCAGCTCCGACCCGTACGCCGTCGACGACGGCTACCTTGAGCTCAGGGTCAGGCAAGTGAACAGGCTCGACCTGCGCCGAAGGGACTCCGCCCGCTGCCCGGATCAGATCTGGCACCGGGTGCGGTCGATGCAGGCGGACAACGCGCCGCGAGGGTGACCGCCGGATGTCGCGGCCCCGTTCACGGCAGGGCGGGCTGAGGCAGGCGGGTCGTCGTGGGGCCCGCGTCGCGGACGGATCGACGATCGGTTCGCGATGCCCGACAATGCTGAGGTGCCCAGGTTTCTGGCAGCGAGCTTCGATCCCGCGAACGCGGCCAGGTTCATGGTGCTGATCGCGGTCTGCCTGCTGTTCGCCGTCAGTGTGGGCTACTCCTACACGAAGATCTGGCTGCGGCGGCTGCGCGGCGTCACGGGGTGGGCCACCGTGGTCAACCGCTCCGACCGGCACCAGGACGACATCGTCATCCACCACGCCGACGTGCGGATCGACGGCGGCCCGACGGTGCATCTGAGGCTCGACGACCGCCGTGAGGTGCCGGTCGTCGGCGATCGCATCAGGGTGCGGTACGACCGGCGCCGTCCATCCAATGTCGACGAGATCCGGCGGACGTGGGGCGCCTACCTCACGGCGACCGCCGTCGAAATCATCATGATCTTCTGTGTCGTCGGCTCGATCGCCACCATCGTGGTGCTGGTCGCCGCGATGTTCGACTCCTGAGCAACCGCACCGTACGCGAGCACGTCGGACGCCGGAGCCGCATGCGGAACGTGGTGCAGATCCACAAGACCCGGGCGAGCGCAGGGCGCGGTTGACATGCGCCGGCCGATCCTCTTGTCTGGCTGCCGACGACAACCGGCACCGGTGTGCCGGCTCCGGCTGCGAGAAGGAACCGCCGATGGGACTGCAGGCACCGCTGTGGCGGGCCGTCACCGTGTTCCGGGTGGCCGCGCTCGTGTACGCCACCGTCCTGATGCTGGCCGGCTTCCGTGACTTCACCCGGCCCTGGCTGGGCTGGGCGGTCCTCGCGGCGATGGTGGCCTGGACCGCTGTCACCGGCGTGCGCTACCACGACCCCGCGGGCCGCAGCCGGGCCTGGCTGGCCGCCGACCTGGCCGTCACCCTCACCTGCCTGCTCGCGTCCATGGTGGTGGTGCCCGCCGAGCGGCTGGCCTCGGGCGGCCCGACCCTGCCGATGGCCTGGGTGGCCGGAGCCGTCCTGGTCTGGGCGTTGCGCGGCGGGCGGCGGGCGGGCGGGATCGCCGCGCTGATCGTCGGCGCGGCCGACCTGTTCCTGCGCGGCGAGATCACCTCCGCCACCGTCAACGGCACGGTGCTGCTGCTGCTCGCGGGCGGGGTCATGGGATACGTGTCCCGGCTGACCGACGTGGCGGAGACCCGGATGCAGCGCGCCGCCGAACTGGACGCCGCGACCCGGGAACGCGAGCGCCTGGCCCGCGGTATCCACGACTCCGTGCTGCAGGTGCTCGCACTCGTCCAGCGCCGCGGCACGGAGCTGGGCGGCGAGGCCGCGGAGCTGGGCCGGCTGGCGGGCGAGCAGGAGGCGGTGCTGCGCTCGCTGGTGGGGGTGCACGACACGGCGGCAGCCGCGGGCAGCGCCGACCTGCGGGTGCTACTGGGGAGGTTCGGCTCGCCGCGGGTCACCGTCGCCACGCCCGCCACGCCGGTGGTGCTGCCGGCCGGGGTCGCCGCCGAGGTGGCCGCGGCGGCCGGCAGCGCGCTGGACAACGTGGCCGCCCACTGCGGTCCCGCGGCGCGGGCCTGGGTGCTGGTCGAGCAGGAGCCGGACGCGGTCACCGTGTCGATCCGGGACGACGGGCCGGGCATCGTGCCGGGCCGGCTCGCCGAGGCGGCGGCGTCGGGCCGGCTCGGGGTGGCGCAGTCGATCCAGGGCCGCATCCGCGACCTCGGCGGGGTCGTCTCCATCGTCAGCGGGCCCGGCCAGGGCACCGAGGTGGAGCTGCGGGTGCCGCTGCCCGGGTTAGGCTGACGCGCGTGGTGGACGTGATGGTGGTCGACGACCATCCGATGTGGCGCGACGGTGTGGCGCGTGATCTCACCGACGCCGGGTACACGGTGGTCGCGGCGGTCGGCGAAGGCGCGCAGGCGGTGCGGATCGGCCCGTCGGTGCGCCCCGACGTCGTGGTGCTCGACCTGCAGCTGCCGGACCTGTCCGGGGTGGAGGTCATCCGCGGCCTGGTCGCGGCGGTGCCGCAGGTGCGGGTGCTGGTGCTGTCGGCCAGTGGCGAGCAGCAGGACGTGCTCGACGCGGTCAAGGCCGGGGCGGCGGGCTATCTGCTGAAGTCGGCTGCGCGGGAGGAGTTCCTGGACGCGGTGCGGCGCACCGCGGAGGGCGATGCCGTGTTCACGGCCGGGCTCGCGGGCCTGGTGCTGGGCGAGTACCGCCGACTGGCGGCCGCGCCCGGCGACGGACCGGACGCCCCGCGGCTCAGCGAGCGGGAGACCGAGGTGCTGCGGCTGGTCGCCAAGGGGCTCACCTACCGGCAGATCGCCGAGCGGCTCACGCTGTCGCACCGGACGGTGCAGAACCATGTGCAGAACACGCTGGGCAAGTTGCAGTTGCACAACCGGGTGGAACTGGTGCGCTACGCGATCGAGCAGGGCCTGGACGACTGAGTACGGCGCACATCCTGGTTGAGCGCCTGAGCGGATGCGCCCACGCCCGTCGGCTGGCTGAATCGGGGGTATGACTGCTTTCCCGAACGTGTACCTGACCGGGTTCGGCGCGTACCTGCCCGGCGAGCCCCTGGACGCCGAGCAGATCGCCCAGCGGCTGGGCGCGGGGGCGCGCGGAGCCGGCCTGCGGGCCCGGGTGCTGGCCGCCAACGGCATCCGGACCCGGCACTACGCGCTCGACGAGCACGGCTCGGTCACCATGCTGAACGAGGAGCTGGCCGCCGCGGCCGTGCAGGAGGCGCTGAAGGACCGGGACCTGCCGCTGGAGTCGGTCGGCATGTTGGCCGCCGGGACCACCCAGGGCGACCTGCTGGTGCCGGGCTTCGGGTCGATGGTGCACGGCCGGCTGGGCGGCCCGCCGATGGAGGTGCTGTCCGCGGGCGGGGTGTGCGCGTCGAGCATGGCGGCGCTTTCGGCCGCGGCGCGGGCGGTGCGGCTCGGCGAGCACGAGGCCGCCGTGGTCGTCGGGTCGGAGCTGGTCAGCCGCTCGCTGCGGCAGAGCCGGTACGAAGGTGACCGGGTGAGCTTCGATGCGGAGTTCCTGCGCTGGACGCTGTCGGACGGGGCGGGGGCGGTCGTGCTGGAGCCGCGACCGCGCCCGGACGGGCTGAGTCTGCGCGTGGACTGGACGCACCTGGTGTCGTACGCCGGGGAGCGGCCGGTGTGCATGTCGGCCGGTGGCGAACCGGTCGCCGGGAAGACGTGGCTGGACGGGCCCGATGTGGCCGGTGCGGAGCGGGCCGGGCTGGTGCGGCTACGGCAGGACGTGAAGTCGCTGCCCGCGCTGTTCCGGCTGGGCCTGCGCGAGTACATGGGGCTGGTGCGGGCGGGCCGGTTCACGCCCGACGGCATCGACCACGTG
The DNA here is from genome assembly GCF_009720385.1 of Catellatospora vulcania. Lineage (GTDB taxonomy): Bacteria > Actinomycetota > Actinomycetes > Mycobacteriales > Micromonosporaceae > Catellatospora > Catellatospora vulcania. The sequence goes on from NZ_ML769306.1 coordinate 198,901, forward strand.
CTGTGCCACTACAGCGCCGAGCATTTCCGGGGTGAGATCTTCGGGCTGCTCCGCGAGGCGGATCTGATGATCGACGAGGAACGCTGGTTCACGAACCTGCACACGCGCGGCAATACCGGCGCGGCCAGCATCTTCGTGATGCTGGAGGAGGCGGCGCGGTCGGGCCGGTTCAGCCCCGGCGAGCGCATCCTGCTCATCGTGCCGGAATCCGGACGCTACTCGCTCGCGTTCGCGCAGCTCACCTGTGTCGCCGCCGGTGACACCGACGAGACTGCCCCGGCGCCGCGCCCGGTGCGGGCGGCTCCGGCGGTCCCGGCCGCGTTGCAGCCCACCGCGGTCGCCGCGACGCCGTCGCCGCTGGTGGCGCACGAAGGTGACGGGGAGCTGGTGCGCTGGACGGTGCTGGAGCTGGCCCGGGTGTGGGAGGACTTCGAGCGGCAGGTGCGGTCCACGCCGCTGGTGCGCCGGATCGACACCGGCACGGCGACCCTCGACGACTACCGGCGGCTGCTGGTGCACCTGCGCCAGCAGGTCGTGGAGGGCGGGCGCTGGATCAGCCGGGCCGCGTCGAACTTCTCCGTCGAGATGTTCGCGCTGCGCAGCGCGGCGATCAAGCACGCGGCCGAGGAGCACCGCGACTACCAGCTGCTCGAACGCGACTTCTGCGCGGTCGGCGGCACCCTGGCCGAGATCCGGGGGGCGCGCAAGAACATCGGGTCGGAGGCGCTGTCGGCGTACGTGTTCCACCAGGCGAGCCAGCCGGATCCGGTGGACCTGTTGGGGGCGATGTTCGTCATCGAAGGGCTGGGCGCGGGCCTGGTGCTGGGCTGGGCGCGGGCGCTGCGCGAGCAGCTGGACCTGCGCGAGGACCAGGTGAGTTTCCTGGGTTATCACGGGGACGCCGACGACGCGCACTTCGCGGAGCTGGCGCACCTGCTGCGGGAGGCGGTGCCGGACCGGGCGGCCGCGGCCCGGGTGGTGCGCACGGCCGAGGTCGTCGCACGGCTGTACGCGATGCAGCTGACGGAGGTGGATGCGTGAAGGGCCCGACCGTGTGGACGGCGATCATGGCCGATCCGACCGTGCCGATCGACCGCGACGTGCTGCGGATGGTGGTGGCCGACCAGCGGCAGTGGACCCGCCGCTGGCTCTATCCGCCGGCGCGGATCGTGTCGCGGGTCGCGGTGTGGCTGATCCGGGTGGTCAAGGTGCTGCTGCCGTGGACGTTCTCGGCGCATACGGCGATGGACCGGCTGTGCGTGTGGTTCCTGCGCCGGTTCGTCTCACCGCGGGCCGGTGAGCTGCTGATCCGGCACTTCCTCATCGAGACGGACCTGCTGGCGTTCATCGCCCGCAACAGCGGCGTGGCCGGGGTGACCGAGCCGGTGCTGCGCCCCACCACGCTCGCCGGGCTCGGGGACCGGGCGGTGATCGAGCACGACGTCAATGTGTACGACGTGCTCATCGCGCTGGGCGCGGGACGCCGCGGGCCGCGCGGGCCGCTGGACTTCTCGATGCTGGCGCTGCCGCCAGTCGACGCCTCACCAGGCCTGCGGCGGCTGCTGCGGTTGGACATCCAGACCGCGCTGTGCCTGATGAACATCCCGTTCGCGCTGTGCCTGACCCCGGAGGAGTACCGGCGCGCGGTGCACTCGATGCGGCTCGACGAGTCGCTGATGACGGTGCTCGCGGAGCTGACCGGCGACGACACGTTCCTGCGCTGGCGGCCGGGCGGGGTGGTGGTGCGGGTGGACAGCGGCCTGGATGTGCCGCGCGCGGTGTACGAGCACGCGGTGATCCACGAGTACGCCCACGCCCGGCTCGTCGCCCTTGCGGCGGGCCAGGCGGACGCCGACCGGCGGCACGTGGCGGCGGCCGCGGCACGGTGAACCGGCTCCCGCTCCCGGCTCGGCTGCCGGGGCGGGGAGCCGGGGCGGTGTCAGCCGGCCGCGGTGTACTCGGGCAGCGCCTGGACGCCTCTGGCCGGCGTGAGCCGCTGCACTGCCCCGATCGCCCGCAGCAGCGGCGCGGCGACGGCGTCGCGGACCCACCTGCCGCCTGCGGTCCTGGGCACCATGAGCCGGACGTTGGGTCCGATCTGTTGCTTCCTGCGCACCAGGTCGCGGTGGCTGTCCTGGTAGCGCGCGAAGGCGAGCCGGTGGTCCCCGCCGGCCGCGGCGAGCTCCCCGGCCAGCCGGTACGCCCCGACCAGCGCCAGTTCAGCGCCCGCGCCCGAGGCCGGCGAGGCGCACCAGGCGGCGTCGCCGACCAGCGCCACCCGTCCGGTGGACCAGGAGTCCATCTGCACCTGGCTCAGCGCGTCGAAGTAGAAGTCCGGATCGGCCAGCGCGGCGGCGAGCAGGTCCCTGATCCGCCACGACGTCTCGCCGGCGAACGCGTCGCGCACCAGGCGCTTGTGCTGGTCGACGTCGCGGTGGTCGTAGGTCAGCACGCCGGAGCGGAAGATGAAGTACGCCTTGGCCTGGGCGTGGTTTCCGGAGCGGTAGATCCCGGCCATCTTGCCGGGCAGGTTGTACATGGTCACCCAGCGGTCCTCGCCCAGTGCCGCGTCGGCGTCGGCGAACGCGAAGTAGTGGTCCTTGTGCCTGAGGAACTGCGACGGCGGACCGAACGCCAGCCGGCGGACCGTCGAGTGCATGCCGTCGGCGCCGACGACGAGGTCGAACCGGCGGGTGTCCATGCGGTCGAAGGAGACCGTGACGCCGTCGGCGTCCTGCTCCAGGTGGCGGATGGAGTCGTCGAAGACGTATTCGACGTTTGCTTCGGTGGCCCCGTGGAGCAGCGCCACCAGGTCGCCGCGCATGATCTCGATCGCGCCGGGGTCGTTGATGTCGAGGCGCGCGACGCTCCGGTCGGCGGCGTCGACGAACTTCATGCCCTGTACGTCGGTGGCTGCCGCGCGGAGCTGCGGCATGATCCCCATTCGTGCTGTCACGTCGAGGGCCTGGCCGCGCACGTCGACGCCGTTGCCGCCGGGACGCAGCCGCGGTGCGCGCTCGATCACCGTCGGGCGCAGGCCGTACCGGGCCAGCCAGTGCGCGAGCGTCAGCCCGGCGATGCTCCCGCCCGAGATCAGGATCTGCTCGTTCATCCAGGTCGCTCCCTACGCTACGATAACTGAAATGCACGTTCCAGTTAGAGTATGTGGAAGGGACGTTCCAGATGTCAACGCGAGGCGAGACCGGACGCCGAGCCGACGCAGTCCGCAACAGGCAACTCGCCCTGCAGGCGGCCACGGCCCTGCTGGCCCAGCCGGGCACCGCGCTCACCGTCGAGGCCATCGCCACCAAGGCGGGCCTGGGCGCGGCGACCGTGGTGCGCGCCTTCGGCGGCAAGGACGCGCTCCTGGATGCCGCAGTGTCCGGCCTGCTCGAACCGGTGGTCCGGCGGGCCAGGGCCCTACTGGAGCAGACCGCCGCCGAAGACGCCCTGCGCACCTTCCTCGCCGAGCTGATCGCCTTCCAGTCCGCACACCACGCCATCAGCGACCAGCTGGGCGACCTCGATCTGCCCGCCACGACCGCCCAGCGGGCAGAACTGGTGCGCAACGTGGAGGAGATGATCACAAGGGCGCGAGCCGACGGCGCGATCCGCACCGACCTGAGTCCCGCCGTCGTCACCACCCTGATCGGGCAGGCCGCCTATGCGGTCGCGCGGGCGCGACCCGCGTCCCGGGAACTCGCTGACGCCTGTGTCACCGTCCTCATGGACGGCCTGCGCCCGCAGCGCCGCGTCCGGTGACGGCACGCCAGAATCCCGAATGCGGCCGCCGCGGGTGCGGGCCCGCCTTCGGGCAGGGCAGGCTGGTCGGTTCAGATCGTGCGGCAGGGTGCAGCTGCCTCCCCGCACGCTCTGCCACTGGCAGTACGGCACCGACGCGCCGCCGCTCCAGCCCGGCGCGCCCTGCCCCTCCCCCACGGGCGCTGCCCTGGCAGCCGGTCGCGTTGTATCCGTTGACGCGCCCGCCGTAGTCGGTGGAATGTGACCCGGCACCACCTCGTTGACCGGTGTATGAGCGTTTCCACCAGCACGGGCACCCGCACCCGGATCGAGCACGGCGCCAAGCGCGTCCGCGTCTACTTCAACGGCCAGGTCCTGGCCGACACGAGCAGGCCGGTGCTCGTCTGGGAGGTGCCGTACTACCCGGCCTACTACGTGCCCGTCGAGGATGTACGCAGCGAGCTGCTCAAACCGACCGGCCGCACGGCCGACGCGCCGGGACTGGGCGAAGGCGACCTCTACACCGTGCAGGTCGGCGACCGCACCGCCGAGGACGCCGCGGTGCGCTACGAGCACTCGCCGACAGCGGAGCTGCGGGGGCTCGTGCGGTTCGAGTGGGCGGCCATGGACGCCTGGTTCGAGGAGGACGAGGAGGTGTACACCCATCCCCGCGACCCGCACACCCGGGTCGACATCCTGGCCAGCTCACGCCATGTACGGGTCGAGGTCGACGGGGTGACCGTGGCCGAGTCGCACCGCCCGACGATCCTGTTCGAGACCGGCCTGCCGCCGCGCTTCTACCTGCCGAAGACCGACGTCCGGCTCGACCTGCTGACGCCCACCGCGACGGTCAGCCACTGCCCGTACAAGGGCCAGGCCGAGTACTGGTCGGTGCGGGCCGGCGACACGGTGCACGACGACATCGTGTGGTCGTACCGCACGCCGCTGCACGAGAGCCGGAGGGTCGAAGGGCTGGTCTCGTTCTACAACGAGAAGGTCGACCTCTATGTGGACGGTGTGCTGCAGAAACGGCCGAACACGAAGTTCAGCTGACGGTCGTCGTCCCCGAGGCCGCCGCGCCTCACGCCATGCTGGGCGTCATCACCACGGCCATCAGCGCGACAACCGCTGCGACCGACCACTTGCCGAATCTCCTCTGCATGTCCGCAGAGTCGGTCCGGTCGCGCGACAACGCCAGCGACGGTCGATGATCTGACGGCCGGCCCAGTGCGGAGACATCCACCGCCGCCAGCCTCAACTGATCCACTGTGTCGAGGCGGCGGTTGTTCTGACCCAGGCGGCGACCTTTTGGGCGGTCTGCTCCGGGGTATCCGTGCCGGTGTCCAGGACGGTGCGGATGGCGCGTCGCAGGTGCGCGGCAAAGGCCAGGTGCTCGTCGATCGCATGCTCACGCCATGACGGCCTGTCCTGGAGCCGGGCGCGGCGCTGCTCATCCGTGCAGTCCAGGACGGCAAAGTGAGTCGGCCCCATCCAGCGCCACGACGGCAGGCCCACCAATTGCTCGGGCATCAGCGGCCCCAACAGGACAGTGCCGCGGCCTCCCTGCGCGATCCCGTGCGCCACACTCAGCCAGGCATCGCGGAACGCGTCCCAGTCGACCGGGCCGGTGGTCTTCATCGGGTCGATCAGCCAATCGACGTCGAAGACCACGCACTCAGGCAACGCAGCGGCCAGCGGCGCGAAGATCGCCGACTTTCCGGATCCGGACGCACCGGTGATGACGTACAGCGGCTCGCGGCGGGCAGGTTCGGTCCAGCCGCAGCGCGCGCAGACGGCGACATCAGCGGCCGGTTCGAGACCGACCGCAGGTTCACAACGCTGGCAATAACGCATCGCGTGACTCTCCTCGACCGCGTGACCTCAAGGTGCCTATTGAGGCGTGGGTGACCAGGCGCAACCAGCCCAGCCCAGGCGGCCGTAGAGTGCGCTCGCCCGAACACCTTGACCTTGTACACACCATGCTGTCGACCGGATAACGGGCGGTCGCCGCCATCGCGCGCCACGCTCCGCGACGCCGCGGAGCGGTCAGGACTCGGGCGGCGTCATGGTCACGCCGAGCTGCGTCGCCTTGGCGAACAGGTCGGCCATGGCCCACACCGCGGTGACACGTCCATCGCGTACCACGAAGAAGTGCACGCCGTCCCACGTGATCGTCTTGCCGGTGGGACGCACCGGCCCCCAGTCGCCCACGTGGCGAGCCGTCGCCCGCCACCGTACGGCGACCTGCTCGCCGTCGCTGACCAGTGAATGCACCTCGTACCGGGTGTCGGCCCAGGTGGCCGCGTCAGCGGCGTGCCACTGACGTAGTCCGGCAAGGGTGTCGGGCCTGCCGCCGTGGTCGAACGGGTCCGCATAGAAGCGCTCCAGCTCGTCGGTGCGCCCGCCGTTCCATACCCGGTCGATGAGCTCCCGGACCGTCTGCTCCGCCGTCATGGTCCTGCACCGTAGCAGATGAAGATCATCATCTCTGGACGGTCAAGCCGTCCTTTGCCGCCGACGGCCGCCACGGCCGGGATGACAGGTCTCGCGCTTCGAGCGCGGACGGCGTGGCGGCCGTTCTCACGGACCGGCTGAGGATCAGATACGGACGAACTTGACGGCGTCGGCGCGGGCACAGCCCGAGCCGCTGGAGGTCAGCTTCACCGAACCGGCGGTGCCGGACGGGAAGTAGTAGGAGCCCAGCGACACCCAGCCGGACGTGCCTGTGGTGCCGTTGACGTACGAGGTGCTGGTGACGCCGTCGTGGACGGTGTCGTAGCGGGCGTTGGTGTCGCTGCCCGAGTGCACGATCTTGTGTACGTACACCTGGTATGTCCCGGCCGCGCGCAGGTTGGGCCGCCAGGTGGCGGTGTTGCCGGCACTGTGGCAGGCGGCGTACCGGGTGGGCGAGCCGTAGTTCCAGCCGGTCAGGGTCGAGTCCAGCCAGCTGCCCGTCTCGGAGTAGCCGTAGGCGGCCGGTCCGTCGTTGTCGAGGTGGTAGTCCTTCTGCCAGAACCTGACGTAGTCGAACTGCACGGCGGCGGGCAGGAACGCGGGGTCCGGCGACGTGCCGTAGCCGATGCTGGTCAGCCAGATGCTGGTGTGGTCGTGCGTCCACTGGCTCGGCGTGTACGGGGCCGTGTACTTCAGCACCCCGTCGATGTAGAACTTCACCGAGGTCTCGGCCCAGTCGATGCCGTAGGTGTGCCACTGGCGCAGGTCGAGGCCGGTGTTGTAGGTCGAGCCCGGGTGGTAGGGGCCCGACGATCCGCTGCCGTTCCAGGTGTGCACGCCGGAGTGGTTGTTGCGCAGCAGCGCGGGTGACGACGTCGAGTCGATCTCGAAACCGTCGATCTCGGTGCGCTGCTCGGCCGGGAACGTCGTGGACCCGTTGCCCGCCATCAGCCAGAACGAGCTGTGCCAGCCCACCCCGTCGTTGATCTTCGCGCGGGTCTCGTAGTAGCCGTAGCGCAGGGTCTGCTTGCTGACGAGCCCGCCGCCGGTGAAGCTCTTGCCGGCGTACGCCTCCTGCTTGAGGTTGATGCTCATCAGCCCGCCGGAGACGGTCACGTTCTCCGGCCGCTGGGCGCTGTAGGCCTTGACGTCGGTGCGGTAGTTCCACTTGGCGGTGTCGACGGCGGTGCCGTCGAAGTCGTCGCTGAAGACCATGGTCCAGCCGGTGCCGGTCGGGTCGGCGTGCGCGGGTGCCGCCGCGCCGAGGCCGGTGACGACCCCGAGCACGGCCGCCAGGGTGATGAGACGTCGCATCATTTCCTCCCTTGCCAGAGGCGGGTGTCGGCCAGTCGGCGCACCGTCGCTTCGTCGACGGTGATACCGAGGCCGGGTGTGGTGGGCACGGTGCGGACCATCGGCCCGTCCGGCCCGGGGTGGGGCGTGTCGAGGTCGGGGGCGATGGCGGCGAGCGGGTTCTCGCCGGCCCAGTGCTCCATGACCTCCAGGTTCGGCATCGCCGCGGCGCACTGCAGGCTCGCTGCGAAGTGCACCGCCGAGCCGATGCTCACGTGCGGGGTGGCCTGCGCGCCGAACGCGTCGGCGAGCGCGGCGATCCGCATCGTCTCGGTGATCCCGCCGGCACGGCACACGTCGGGTTGCAGGACGTGCAGCGCGCCGGCGCGCAGGAACTCCAGCGCCCCGTGCCGGTTGGCCAGCGAGTCCAGGGCCAGCGGCAGGTCCAGCCGGGCGGCGCGGCGGGGATGCCTGAGGCGTACACGGGCACGGCAGTGCGGAAGGCGCCGCCGAGCAGCCGGTGCACGGGCACGCCCAGGGTGTGCCCCCAGGCGTCCCACAGGGCGATGTCGACCCCGGCGATCGCCTCCAGCCAGAAGCCGGAGTCGTGCCCGCGCACCCGCATCGCGGCGTACATCCGCTCCCAGGTCACCGTGATCTCGTCGACGGAGGTCCCGACGACCAGCGGCGTCAGCAGTTCCGTGACGAGGGCGGCGGTGACCCGGGCGGCCACGGGGGCTTTGCACTCGCCCCAGCCGATGACGCCGTCGGCCGTCTCGACCCGCACGAGCACGGTGTCGATGGTCGCGGAGTAGGCGTAGCGGCGGCGGGCCTGGACCGGGTAGGTCCCGAGCGCCGCGCCGCTGCTGCTCCAGGCGCGGGCGCCCCAGTAGCGTTCGCCGATCGGCTCGGCGAGCAGCGCGAAGGCTTCGACGGAGACGACTTTCACGGTCAGGCCACCGGGGTGAGGCGGATCGCGTTGCTGCGCAGGAAGCCGCCGCTGAACGTCGACACGACCTTGCCCGCACCCGCCGCCATCGCCCAGGTGCCCAGGGTGGTCCAGGCACCGGACTGGGTCACCTGGTTGACCGTGACGGTGGCGGCGCCGCCGGTGTGGGTGACGGCGTACTGGGCGGCGGTGGTGCTGCCGCTGTTGGCCGGGACCCAGATCTCGACCCGGTAGTTCGCGGCGGCGGCCAGGGTGGGCCGCCAGGTGGCGCTCGCCCCGGCCGCCTCGGTGTAGCGGCTCGGGGTGCCGTCGACGCCGGTCAGCGCGCTCGCCGACCACACGCCGGTCTCGGTGTAGCCGACGACGCCGGAGCAGTTCGGGGCGGTGGCGGTCACGGTCAGCGTCACCTGGCGTGGGCCGGGTGTGCCGGGCACCAGGTAGGCGGCCGACGGGGCGCTGACCCCGGCCGGGCCGACGGCGCGGACCCGGTGGGTGCGCCCGGCCGCCTCGGCCGTGGTCCCGAGCAGCAGCTGGCTGGTGCCTGCGACGGTCGCGAGCGGTGTCTCGGCCCCGCATTCGTCGACGGTGACGAGGTAGCCCTCGGCCCCGGCGACAGCCGTCCAGGTCAGCGTGGTCTGCCCGGCGGTCGTGCTGCTGGTCAGGCCGGTCGGGGCGGCGGGCACGGTGCCCGGCGCAGCGGGGCGGGTGCGGGCGGTGACGGCCACGGGCGTCGACCAGCCGGTGGCGGTCTGGGTGCGTACTGCGAGCTGGTAGTCGCGGTCGGGCTGCAGACCCGGCACGGTCAGCAGGTCGACCGCGGCAGCCTCGATCACGTGGGTGGCGCCGCCGGTGACGGCCACCTCGTGCCGTTCGGCGTAGCGGTGCGGGGTGAGGCGTACGCCGAGGCTGTCGTCGCCGCGCAGCACCCCGTGCACGGTGGCCGCGGCCGGTGCCGCGCTGCTCTGGGGCACCGCGGTGCGGGGCTCCGACCAGGCGGTCAGGATCGCGGAGGTGGTGCGGGCGCGGATCCGCACACTGTGCGCCGCTCCCCCGGCCAGTCCCTCGATCCTGGTGGAGGCCTTGAGCGTGGTCAGGTAGTCGCGGACGACGGTGCCGCCCGTGCTCACTTCGACCTGGTAGTTGACCGCGCCGGGCACGGTCATGAAACCTGCGACGAGGCCGCCGGGGATCGGCGCCAGGTCCTGCCAGCGCGGCGGCAGCCCGAGCGCGGCGGCGGTCGGTGTGACGGTGACGGGAGCGGACGGCGCGGAGCTGCCGAACCCGTTGCGGGCGGTGACGGTGACCTGGTACGCGGTGCCGTTGACCAGCCCGGTCAGCTCGGCGAACGGGTTGGCGGTGTCGACGGAGGTGACCACGGTGGACCCGGCGGTCGCGGTGGCCCGGTAGCCGACGGCCCCGGCGACCGGGGTGAAAGCCACGCGCAGCGCGCCGTCGGCGGCGATCGCGACCACGCCGCCGGGGGTGGCCGGGGCCCGCAGGTCGGCGGTGGCGACGGCCATCTCGTAGCCGAGCGGGCTGAGCAGGGTCAGCCGCTGCCCGACCGCCGTGCCGGGGTCGGTCCAGCCGACGCCGACCTGCACCGGGGCGGCTCCGGGCATGATGTCGGGCAGGTCGATCAGGCGGCCGTCGAGCACCGTTCCGGACGCGCTGGTGACCTGCCAGGCGAGCCGGTAGCCGCGCAGCGGGTAGGCGGGGGCGTCGGTGGCCAGGGCGCCGCGCGGGGTCAGCGTGAGCAGGCTCAGCCGCGTGCCGGAACCCGCCGAGGTGGTGACGGCAAGCGACCGGATCGGCGCGTTGGTCGCCTGCAGCTGCGGGTAGGCCCGCTTGAGCTGCCCCCACACGTTCTGGATGCCCCAACCGCGGACCTGGTTGGGTGAGGTCCCGCTGAAGTTGCTGCGGTAGTCGTTGAAGGTCCAGTGCGACGAGCCGATCAGCCACGGGCGGCCGGTGAAGACGGTCGCCGACGCCGCAGAGGTCGTCGTGAAGTCCACGTCCTCGCGGGTGATCGGGAACGTGAACGTGTCGGAGCTGTACTCGCTGACGAAGATCGGTTTCGTCGGGTAGAGGCCGTGCACGTGGTCGGCGCCGGAGGCGAAGCCGCCGTACATGTTGATGCAGGCGAAGTCGGTGTACTGCAGCGCCTCGTCGGCGCCGGTGGCGGCGGCCCCGAAGCTGTTGGAGACGTAGGTGTACAGGCGGGTGCTGTCCAGGGTGGTCCGGGCGAGGGCGATGATGTCGCGGACGTAGGTGCGCCCGGCCGCGCTCGCGCCCTGGATCTCGTTGGCCACCGACCAGGCGATCACCGACGGGTGGTTGTAGTCGCGGCGGATCATGTCGGTGAGCTGGCCGACCGTCACCGGGTCCGTGGGATTGAGGTTCGCGCCGCTCCCCCAGACCGGGATCTCCTCGATGATCAGCAGACCGCGTTCGTCGGCGTAGTCGAGCAGCTCCGGGGCCTGCGGCACGTGGTGGATGCGGGCCAGGTTCGCCCCGGACGCCTTCATCCGGTCCAGGTCCCGGCGGATCAGGTACGTCGGCTCGGTCGCCCCGGCGATCCGGTCGTCGCCGACCCGGTTGTATCCGTTGAGGCGTACCGGCTCGCCGTTGAGCAGCAGCGACGTGCCCTGGACCTGCACCGTGCGCAGCCCGAACCGGTCCGCCAGCGCGTGGCGCACCGTGCCGCCGACCTTCGCCGTGGTGGTGAACGTGTACAGGTTCGGCCGGTCCAGGCCCCACAGCGCGAAGCTGCCGGCGGGCAGGCTCACGGTGAGCAGCCCTTCCGTGCTGCCGCCCGCCGGGACGCTTACCTGCACGCTGGGCACGGTGACACCGGACAGCGGCTGCCCGGCCGCGTCGGTGACCGCGCCGGACAGCGTCACCGTCTGCGTCGACGCCGACCGGTTGGTGACGGTGACCCAGTTCTTGAGCACCGCCGACGGCCCGGCCAGTGTCACCGTGGTGATGACGTGCTGGCGTTCGAGGCGGACCGCGTCGTTGACGGTGAAGCCGACCGAGCGGCTGAACCCGCCCCACGGCCACCACGCGCCCACGGAGTAGGTGTTGTCGACCGCGACGGCGATCGTGTTGTCGCCGGTCGCGGCGAGCAGGCTGGTCACGTCGTACTCGAAGGCCGTGTAGCCGCCCTTGTGCTCGCCCAGCAGCGTGCCGTTGAACCAGACCTTCGCCTGGTAGTACAGGGCTTCGAAGCGCAACCGCACCACCTGCCGGGCGGTGTGGGCGGGGCTGGGCACGCGCTCGCGGTACCAGGCCAGGCCGCGGTAGTTGGCGTAGGTGTCGTGGACATCCCAGTTGCCGGGGACGAGCTGCTCGGCCCACGCGGCGTCGTTGAGGGCCGTTCCGGCGTAGCCGCCGGCCTCGCCGGTCCGGCCGGGGTCGGTGGCGAACTTCCAGATGCCGTCGAGGGTGATGTCGGTCTGTCCGGCGGTGGTGGCGTGGCCGGGGGTCAGCGCGTCGGCGACGCCGGGCAGGGACAGGGGCAGGAGCGCACCGGCGCAGCCTGCGCCGAGGAGTTTCAGGACGTTGCGGCGTGGCAGGGACATGACGCCTCCAGGGTGGGGACGGGGCGGGTGGGAGCGGGTGGGGTGGAGCAGGCCGTGCCGGGACTCAGCGGGGCGAGTCGGTCGCGGCGGCGTCGAGGAGCGCGAGCAGGAGCGGGCCCTGGCCCCAGGGGAAGACGCCGGTGGTGCGGTGCAGGTAGATGTCGGGCGGCCCGGCGGGGGTGGCCGCCGAGACCGGTAGCCCGCCGTGGCCGTCGAGGGCGTTCACGGCCGCGCGCAGGCTCCGGTCGGCGAGGGCACGCCAGGCCGGATCGACCATCCGGGTAAGCAGTCCGTGCTGGATCCCGGCGGCGACGAGCGCGGACACGCTGTGCTCGAACGGGGCCGCCGGGTCGTCGACGATGGTTCGCCACCGGCCGTCGGTCTCGTACCGGGCGAGCGCGTCCAGCAGGTGCGAGGTCCGCTCCCGCAGGGGGTGGTGAGCCGGGTCGGCGGTGGTGAGGGGGACGAGCCCGTGCAGTGCCCAGCCCTGGCCGCGTCCCCAGTGGACGCCGTCGGCTCGGGCCGGGCCGGTGTTGTAGGAGTGGCTGAACAGGCCGGTCGCGTCCTGGAGCCGGTCGCAGGCCAGGGTCATCGCAGCGGTGGCCGCGTCCGGGTGCCCGGCCAGGAGGAGGCCGGGGCCGTCGGTGTGCATGCAGTCGACCCAGACGGTGTCGCCGAGGTCGGGCAGGTCGGGGCGGTGGAGCGGCAGTGGTGCGCCGTCCTGCCAGACGGCCGCGACGAACCTGGTGATCGCCGCGTCGACCCGGATCGCCGGACGCAGCCGGTGCAGCTCGACGAGCACCTCGACCGGGATGAGGTGATCGGTGGGCTGAACCTGTCGACCGAGGGCGGGGGCGGTCAGGTCCGCGACGGTGTCGATCCACTGCGGACGGTCGTAGCGCGCTCCTGCGCGCAGCAGCCCGAGCAGGGCCATGCCCTCGCCGAAGCCCCAGATCCGGAAGTCGTGGTCGAGCGTGCGCGCCGCCACGGCCTCGATCGTGTCGCGCATCCGCCCACCCCCTTCAGGCCTGGCCGACGCGCTGGCGCTGGCGGCCGAGGCCGTCGATCTCGACCTCGACGATCTGACCGGCCCGCAGGTAGGGCCGGTCGGGCAGCCCGATGGCGCAGCCAGGCGGGGTGCCGGTGTTGATCACGTCGCCGGGTTCGAGGACCATGAACTGGCTGACGTGCCAGACCAGGTACGCCACGTCGAAGATCATGTCGGCGGTGGTGCCGTTCTGGCGCAGCAGCCCGTCGACCCACAGCCGCATGCCCAGGTCGTTCACGTCGCCGACGGTGTCGGGGGTGACCAGCCACGGGCCGAGCGGGTTGAAGGTCTCGCAGCACTTGCCCTTGTCCCAGGTGCCGCCGCGCTCGTGCTGGAAGACGCGCTCGGAGACGTCGTGGGAGATCGCGTAGCCGCCGATCACGGCCTTCGCGTCGGCCGGGGAGTCCAGGTAGCGGGCAGTGGCGCCGATGACGACGGCGAGTTCGACCTCCCAGTCCACGGCGGTGCCGCCGCGCGGCAGCAGCACCTCGTCGTCGGGTCCGACGACGGTGTTGGCCGCCTTGAGGAACAGCGCCGGTTCGTCGGGCCAGGTCTGCAGGCCCGGCTTGCGGAAGTTGGGCCCGACACAGACGATCTTGCCGGGCCGCGCCACCGGCGCGCCGATCCGCTGTCCCGCGAGGTCGAGCACGGGCAGGTCCCCGACCGCCAGGGCCCGTGCGGCACGGTCGACCCCGCCGCCGTCGAGGAATCCACCGTCGACGTCAGAGGTGACCGACGACAGGTCGTAGGCGGTGCCGTCCCGGTCGAGCAGGGCGGGCCGTTCGCGGCCCGCCGGCCCGACACGCATGAATCGCATCGCAGCGCCTCGCTTTTCCGATGTGTCAGGTGGGCCAGGCCGCCGCCGCGGCGGTGGCGAAGGCGTGGGCTCGGTGGCGCAGTTCGGGCCAGTCGGCGGCATCGACGACGGCTGCGCTGACGAGGGCGCTGCCGACACCGACCGCTACCGCACCCGCCGCGGCATAGGACGCCACCAGGTCGGCGGTGACGCCGCCGGTGGGGGCGAGCTTCAACTCCGGCATGGGGGCGAGCAGCTCACGTACGTAGCCGGGACCCATCGCCGCGGCGGGGAACACCTTGACCAGCGCCGCGCCCGCCTCGGCCGCGGTTTCGATCTCGGTCGGGCTGAACGCCCCGCACATCACCGGCAGATCGGTCGCGGCCAGCACGGGCAGCCGCAGCGTCGGGGTGACCAGGAACTGCGCCCCGGCGTCGCGTGCCGACAGCGCCTGCTCCGGACTGCGTACGCTGCCCGCGCCGACCAGGCACTCCGGCGGCAGGGCGGCGCGCAGCGCGGTGACCGCGTCGAGCGCGCCGGGCGTGGTCAGGGTGACCTCGACCGCGGTGAGGCCCGCGCCGGCGATGATCTCGCCGACGCGGACCGCGTCCGTGGCGGACGGCAGCCTGATGATGGCGATCACTCGGCTGAGCCCGCCGTTGACCGTCATGAGGTCAGGGCGTCCATCTGGGACTTCGCCGTGGCGAGAGCCTCCTTCGGGGACGCCTTGCCGATGAGCGCCGACTGCACCCCGTTGGCCAGTGCCGACTCGATCTGGGCGAACTTCGGGTAGATCCAGAACGGGTCGGCCGTGGTGTTCGCGCCGATGGTGCTGGTGAAGGCGGTGACGTAGGCGTCGGCGGTGACGTCGGCGCCGGCGAGCCCGGCCTTGGTGGTCGGCGGCAGGCCCGCGCTCTTGAACCACTTCGCGGTGTACGCCGGGTCGCTGGTGACGGTGGCGGCGAACTTCGCCGCGGCCGCGGACCCGTCGCCCTGCAGGACGGCCAGGGCGTGGCCCCACGCGAGGTGGCGCGGGGTGCCGCCGGATCCCTTGACCGGCCGGGAGATCGGCATCAGCTTGCTGCCGAGGTCCTTGTCGGCGGCGGTCTTGGTGACCGCGCCGCGCGCGCCGATGGCGTCCTCGTAGAAGCCGACCTTGCCCTGGGAGAACAGGGCGCGGGCGTCGAAGCGGTTGACGTCGGCCGCGATCAGCTTCTCGTCGTAGAGCTTCTTGTACCAGGTCAGCGCCTCGACGCTGGCGTCGTCGCCGACGACGATCTTCCCGCCGTCGACGACCGGCGAGCCGAACGTCCACATCCAGGCGATGAAGTCCTTGAGCTGGTCGACCTTGGTCATCGCGGCCCACGGCACGACGCCGCCGCCGAGGCCCTTCAGCGCCCGCAGGGCCTGCTCGAACTCGTCGACCGTCTTGGGCGCGGCGGTGATACCGGCCTTGCCGAGCAGCTCGGAGTTGCCGATGAGGCCGATGCCGGCCGAGGTCCACGGCAGGCCGTACTGCTTGCCGGCGGCCTTGCCGATGCCGATCGCGGCGTCGGTGTAGCCGCCCTTGTCGACCAGGGGGCCGAGGTCGACGAGCTTGCCGGTGGCGGCCAGGGTGGTCAGCCAGGCGACGTCGAGCTGCACGACCCCGCTGAGGCTGCCGCCCTGCACCTGCAGCAGGAGCTGGTTGAGGTAGTCGTTGTAGGGGTACGAGGCAGTGGTGATCTTGCCGCCGGACGCGCCGGCGTACGTGTCGACCAGGCCGGTGAGCGCGTCCTTGGTGGACGCCTCGTTGAGCGACCAGGCGGTGAAGTTGAAGTCCTTGACCCCGTTGTCGGCGAGGGGGTCGCCGGAGGTGGTGGCGGGACCGCTGGAGGGCGCGCAGGCGGCCAGGGCGCCTGCGCCGGCGGCGAGGCCGAGGAGCTTGAGCGCGCCGCGGCGGCTCATCGGTGACAGAGACATCGTTGTTCTCCAGGGAGGTGTGGTGTGGGAGGGGTGTTGCTCAGCCCTTGACCGCGCCGCTGGTCAGACCGGCGACGAGGTAGCGCTGCAGGACGGCGAATCCGATGACGACGGGCAGGGACACCACGAGCGAGGCGGCCATGAGGTCGGGCCAGGCGGCCTGGAACTCACCGAGATAGGTGTTGACCAGGCCGGGAGGCAGGGTCTGCTTCGCCGGCCCGGCGAGGGTGAGGGCGAAGATGAAGTCGTTCCAGCCCCGGATGAACGCGAACAGGCCGGTGGCGACGAGGCCGGGCAGCGATACCGGCAGCAGGATGCGGTGGATGACGGAGCCCTGTCCCGCGCCGTCGACCTTGGCCGCTTCGAGCAGCTCGTTGGGGATCGTGTCGAAGAAGCCCTTGAGCATCCACACGCACAGCGGCAGCGTGAAGGTGGTGAAGGACAGGATCAGCGCCAGGTAGGAGTTGAGCAGCCCGTAGGCGCTGAAGACCAGGTAGAGGGTGATGAGCAGCAGCGCCTGCGGGAACATCTGCGAGGCGAGGATCAGCGACATCAGGGACCGGCGGCCCCGGTAGCGGAACTTGCTGAACGAGTACGCCGTGTAGGCCGACACCAGCACCGTCAGCACCGCGGTGAGGCTGGAGACGATCAGGCTGTTGACGAGGTAGCGGCCCAGGACCGCGTTGTCGGCGAGGTTGGCGAAGTGCTCCAGGGTGAAGTGCTCGGGCCACAGCCGCGGCGGGAACCGGAACACGTCGTCGTTGGGCGTGAACGCGGTGACCAGCAGCCAGTAGACGGGCCCGAAGGCGAACACCCCGATGACGGCGACGGTCGCGGCCGCACCCAGGTTGCCCGGCCTGCGCCTGCGCGGCGGGGGCACGGCCGCGGGTGTGGTGGCGGTCTGCGTGGGGGCGTGGACGGTGGCGGTCACGACTGCTCCTCCCGTTCGGCGAACCGGACGTAGACGACGACCAGCACGAGCAGCAGCACCAGCCAGAGCGCGCCGAGCGCGCCCGCCCGGCCCAGGTCGAAGCCCTTGAACGCGGTGTCGTAGACGGCGACGGCGAAGGTGGTGGTGGCCCCGGCCGGGCCGCCGCCGGTGAGCACGTAGATCGTGTCGAAGTGCTGGAAGTTCCAGATGATCTCCAGCAGGACCACGATGCCGATGATCCCGCGCAGGTGCGGCAGGGTGACGTGCCAGAACCGGCGCAGCACCCCCGCGCCGTCCATGCCGGCCGCCTCGTGCAGCACGCCGGGCACGGTCTGCAGGCCGGCGAGCAGCATCACCATGATCCACGGGAAGCTGGCCCAGGTCTTGGCGATGATGACGGCGTACATGGCGGTGTCGGGGTCGCCGAGCCAGCTCACCGGTTCGGCGATCAGTCCGAGGCGGACCAGAATGCCGTTGAGCAGCCCGTAGTTGGCGTTGAAGATCCACAGCCAGGCGAAGGAGACGACCACGCCCGGGATGACCCAGGGGAACAGGAACGCCCCGCGCAGCAGCGCCCGGCCCGGCAGCCTGGTGTTGAGCGCCAGTGCCAACGCGAAGCCGATGAGGAACGGCGCGATCGTGCCGAGCCCGGTGAACACGATGGTGTTCCACAGCACCGGCCAGAACTGGTCGTCCAGCACGGCCCGGAAGTTGCCGAGGCCGACGAACTCCCGGCCCGGCTGCACCAGGCTCTGCTCGAACAGGCTCGTGGTCAGCGACCCGATGAGCGGGTAGAAGACGATCGCGCCGAACAGCACCAGCGCGGGCAGGGTCAGCAGGAAGCCGAAGGTCCGGTCGGACAGGGGCCGCCGCTCGGCGGTGGGCAACGGCGTCATGCCTGCCACACCTCCGCGTACGCCTGCTGCGACGGCACCCGGGCCGGGCCGTGGTAGCCCAGGCCCATGCTGATGGAGTCGGCGGCCTCGATGACCGCGCTGGCGAGCGCCGCCTCCCGGTTCTGCAAGTCGATTGCAGAGAGCGGCCCCGACACCGACAGCGCGGCGACGACGGCGCCGGAGGCGTCGCGGATCGGGGCGGCGACGCAGGCCCGGCCGAGCGCCAGCTCCTCGATCTCGCTGGCGTAGCCGCGGGCCACGGCCTGGGCGATCGCCTCGTCGAGTGCCTCGTGAGTGGTCAGCGTGCGCGGGGTGTAGCCCGGCAGGTCCTCCAGCAGCACCCGGCGCTCGGTCGGGCTGAGCCCGCTGAGCAGGGCCTTGCCGAGCCCGGTGCTGTGCAGCGGGTTGCGCTGGCCGGCGAGCGTGAACGGCCGCGGGGCCTGCCGTCCCTCGAAGTTGAGCAGGTAGAACAGCTCGTCGCCGCGGCGGATGGCGACGTTGGCGCCCAGGCCGAGTTCGGCGGCGAGGTTCTGGGCGACCTGGCGGGCCTCGCGGTGCACCGGGTGGCTGTTGAGCACCGCCCCGCCGAAGGAGACCATGTCCAGGCCCAGCCGGTACAGGCCGCTCACCGGGTCGCGGTCCACGAAGCCGGCCGCCTCCAGGGTCGCCAGCAGCCGCGACGCGGTCGACAGGGTGAGCCCGACCGCACTGGCCACATCGGAGACGCGCAGCTCGGCGCGCCCGGCCGTGAAGACCCGCAGCACACCGAGCGCTCGCTCGACGCTCTGGTTGCCGCTTGTATCCGAAGCCATGTGAGAAAGCCCCTCTGGAAGTTGCTTGCGCGATACGGCAAGGTATCCCGTATGTTGCAAGGCGTCAATCAGTGAGTGGGAGCACCTTGTGAAAGTAACGGCCGTGGAGTCCTATGTCGTCAAGCTGCGCCCACCGGAGGCATATCTGGGCGCACGGCCGGCCGGTGCGGCCCCGGGCGACGCCTACTACCTGCGGCCGCCGTGGCGCAGCCTCTACTCCGACCGGTTCGAGTCGCTGCTGGTCCGGATCACCTGCGACGACGGCACGTACGGCTGGGGTGAGGCACTGGCTCCCGTCGCGCCGGAGATCGCGCAGGCCGTCGTCGACCGGCTGCTGGCACCGGTGCTCATCGGCCGCGACCCGCGCCGCGTACGGCCGCTGTGGTCCACGCTCACCGGTCTGATGCGCGAACGCGGCCACCTCACCGGTCACCAGGCCGACGCCCTGGCCGCGGTCGACATCGCACTGTGGGACCTCGCCGGCAAGGCTCACGGCGCACCCGTGCACGCGCTGCTGGGCGGAGCGTTCCGCGACGAGATCCCCACCTACGTCTCCGGGCTGGCCAAACCGAGCGACGCCGAACGCGCGGCGCTGGCCCGGCAGTGGACCGACGGCGGCGTACGCGCCATCAAGCTGCACCTGGGCCACGGTGTGGCCGCCGACCTCGCCACCTTCGACGCCGTCCAGGCCGCGCACCCGGACCTGCGGGTCGCGGTCGACGCCCACTGGGCCTACTCCCTCGGCGACGCGCTGCGGCTCGGCCGCGCCCTCGACGAGCGCGGCGCCTGGTTCCTGGAGGCGCCGCTGGTGCCCGAGGACGTGACCGCCCACCGCGAGCTCGCCGCCGCACTGAGCACCCCGATCGCGGTCGGCGAGGCGATGCGCAACCGTTTCGAGTTCCGCGACTGGCTGCACGCCCGTGCCGTGGACCTGTGCCAGCCCGACGTCGGGCGCACCGGCATCACCGAGGCGATGGAGATCGCCGCGCTCGCCGCAGCCCACCACCTGCCCCTCGCCCCGCACCACTCCGTCGGGCTCGGCGTCGCCGTCGCCGCCGGCCTGCACGTCAGCGCCGCAGTCGACGACATGCCGGCGTTCGAGTTCCAACCCGCCACCATGGCGGTGGCCAACCGGATCCTGACCAGCCCGCTGACCGGCGGTCCGGTGGCCTTCGCACTCCCCCGGTCACCCGGCCTCGGCGTCGAGGTCGACATCAGCACCCTGCAGGAGGAAGCATGACCCGCTCGTCCGACGT
This sequence comes from Catellatospora vulcania, assembly GCF_009720385.1. Taxonomy (GTDB): domain Bacteria; phylum Actinomycetota; class Actinomycetes; order Mycobacteriales; family Micromonosporaceae; genus Catellatospora; species Catellatospora vulcania. Next base: position 218,620 of record NZ_ML769306.1, read on the forward strand.
ACACGGCCTGATCCCCGTCCTGGCCACCCCCTTCCAGCCCGACGGCTCGCTCGACCTGCCGTCGCTGCGGCGGCTGGTGGAGTTCCAGGTGGCCTCCGGGGTGGACGGCGTCGCCGTCTTCGGCTTCGCCAGCGAGGGGTTCACGCTGACCACCGCCGAACGGGCGAGCATCCTGCAGACCGTCGTGGCGGCCGCGCCCGCCGAGCTGCCGATCGTGGCGGGGGTCGCCGCCGTCGGCACCCGGGACGCGGTCGAGCAGACCCGCGCCGCGGCCGCGAACGGTGCCAGCGTCGCCATGGTGGTGCCGCCGTTCATGGTCAAGCCGAGCCCCGCGCAGATGGTCGACTTCTACGGTGTCGTCGCCGCCGAGGGCGGGCTGCCGATCATGGTGCAGGACGCTCCCGGGCCGACCGGGGTCAACATGCCGGTCTCGCTGCTCGTCGAACTGTCCAAGATCGACGGCGTGGCGTCGGTCAAGGTCGAGACCCAGCCGACCACGCCGAAGGTCGCCGCCGTGCACGAGGGCACCGCCGACGACTTCCTCACCCTCGGCGGGCAGAACGCGCTGTTCCTGCTGGAGGAGTACGCCCGCGGCGCGGTCGGCACCATGCCCGCCTGCGAGTTCCCCGACCTGCTGGCACCCGTGCTGCGCCAGTGGACGGCCGGGGACGCCGCCGCGGCACGGGCGTCGTTCGCCACGCTGCTGCCGCTCATCCGGTTCGGGCTGCAGCCGGGCATCGCCTGGTCGATCCACAAGCATGTGCTGGTACGCCGGGGAATCATCGCCTCGGCGACGGTGCGCCCGCCCGCCGTGGACGCCGACGCCGCCACCCTCGCCTGGCTCGACGACATCCTCACCGACCTCGGGCTCCTGTCGTGATCGGCCGCGGCGTCCTGCTCGTCGGCTCCAGCTCACCGATCGGGCAGGCCATCGGCGCTTCCTTCGCCGCGAGCGGCGACACCGTCGTCGGCGTCTCCCTGCACCAGCCCGCCGACCTGATCGCCGACTGCGCCAGCGCCGAGGGCGCACAGGCTGCGGTGCAGGCCGTCGTCGACCGCGCCGGATCACTCGACGTCGTGGTCCTCGCGGCGGCGGTCATGCCCGTCGCGCCGATCACCGCGACCACGGACGCGCAGTGGCACGCCGCACTCGACGCGGTGCTCGGCACGGCGTTCGCAGTGTGCCGCACCGCGCTGCCGATCATGCGCCGTGGCAGCACGATCGTGGCGGTGAGCTCGGTCAACGCCACCCTCGCCGCGCCCGGACTGCCCGCCTACGCCGCGGCCAAGGCAGGACTCGAAGGCCTGGTCCGCCAGCTGGCCCTCGAGTACGGCCCGCGCGGGATCACCGTCAACGCCGTCGCCCCCGGCCTCATCGACGACGGCGGCTCCCCCGCGGCGACGGCCGGCTACCCGCTGGGCCGGACCGGCCGGCCGCACGAGGTCGCCGCCGCCGTGCACTTCCTCGCCGGAGCCGGCTTCGTCACCGGCGCGGTGCTGCCGGTCGACGGCGGCCTGTCCATCGCGTCCCCGGCCGCGTTCCTGCGCGAGGACCTGCGGGCACGATGGCAGTGAGCCGGCGGCTCGACATCGTCGGCTTCGGCGAGGCGATGGCGCTGTTCCAGCCCTTCGACGGCGCCGACCTGCGTACCGCAGCCCAGGTCGGCGTGCACGTGGCGGGCGCGGAGCTGAACCTGTGCGCCGCGGCCGCCCGGGTCGGGCTGCGGGCCGGGTTCTGCAGCAGGGTCGGCGACGACCCGCTCGGGACCCGGGTCGTCGACCACGCCGGGTCGCTGGGCGTCGACACCGGACTCGTCACCGTCGACGCGCAGCGCCCGACCGGGCTGTTCCTCAAGGACGTCCGGCCCGACGGGGTGCGGCGGGTGCACTACTACCGGCGCGGCTCGGCGGCGTCGGCGATGAGCGGCGACGACGTTGCCCGGCTGCTCGCCGATCCACCCCGGCTCGTCGCGGTCTCGGGCATCACCTCGGCGCTGGGCGAGGGGCCGCGGGCGGCGGTACGCGCGCTGCTGCACCGCGCCCGCGCGGCTGGGACCACGGTCGCCTTCGACCCCAACCTGCGCCCGGCGCTCGGCGACGTGGACGGCCAGCTCGCCGAGGCCCGCGCGCTGCTGCCGCACGTCGACGTCCTGCTCCTCGGGCTGGACGAGGCCGAGCCGCTGTTCGGCACGGCCGACCCCGCCTCGATCTTCCGGGCCGCGGCGGCCGCCGGGGTACGCGAGACGGTACTCAAAGCCGGCGCCGACGGCTGCTACCACGCCACGGACGCCGGGTTCGCGCACCTGCCAACGGCCGCGTCCACGGTGGTGGACCCGGTCGGGGCGGGCGACGCGTTCGGCGGCGGTTACCTGGCCGCACGGCTGCGAGGTGCGGCCCCGTCCGGGGCGGCGTGGCTCGGCAGCCGGCTCGCGGCAGGCGTCGTGGCGGCCGACGGCGACACGGACGGGCTGCCCGCAGCCGACACGGCACGGGCGCTCCTGTGCGACGCCGTCGGGCGGTGACCAGATTTCGGAGGTGTGGCACGTGGACGTGATCTCGGCGGAGGCGTACCAGCTCGGCGAAGGCCCGCGGGTCGATCCGCGCACCGGTGAGCTGCTCTGGGTCGACATCGCCGCCGGGCGGCTGCACCGGGGCCGCTGGCACGGCGCGACGCTGACACCCACCGCCGGGTACCAGGTGGGAACCCACGTCGGTGCCGTGGCTCCCGTCGCCGGGGACGGCGCCGGGTGGGTGGTGGCGGCCGGACGGGGATTCGCGCACGTGGCCGCCGACGGCACCGTACGCCCGCTCGGGCAGCTCCGGCCGGACGACGGCATTTCCAAAGCCGACGCGATCACCGCCGACGGCACCCGCATGAACGACGGCGCCTGCGACCCGGCGGGACGTTTCCTGGCCGGCAGCCAGATCCTGCCCGGCACGGCGCCCCGCTCCGGGGCGCTGCACCGGCTCGACCCTGACCGGACGGTCAGCACGGTCCTCACGGGTGTCGGGTGTTCCAACGGGATCGGCTGGAACGCCGACGGAACAGCCATGTTCTACATCGACTCCCTGGCGCGCCGGCTCGACGTCTTCGACTACGACCCCGCGACCGGTGCGGCGACCGCGCGGCGGGAGCTGGCCGCCTTCGACGACGGCAGCCCGGACGGGCTTTGCGTCGACGACGAGGGCTGCGTCTGGGTGGCGGTGTGGGACGCCTGGTGCGTACGCCGGTTCACCGCCACCGGGCGGCTGCTCACCACACTGGAGCTGCCGGTGCCCCGGCCCACCGCGGTCTGCCTAGCGGGCACGGCGCTGGTGGTGACGACCGCGTGGGCGGGACTGGATCCGGCGGCCCGTGCCCGAGCGCCGCTCAGCGGCCGTATCTTCGCCGTCGACATCGGAGTCACCGGCCCGGCCGCCACCGCCTGGGCCGGTGTGCCCTGCTGAGGCCATACCATCGCGAGCGGGTCTTCTCTGCGCCTTCCCCAAATGAGTGACACAAGGATGCGGTTTGATGTTCCACAACTCGCAGCTCATACCCTATGCCCTGGTCGCCCTGCTCGGGGCCGTCGCTCCCGGGCCCGACTTCGCGCTGGTCACTCGATATGCCTCGCGGTGGGGAAGACGCGCCGGCCTGCTCGCCGCCGGCGGAGTGGCCTCCGGCATGGCGGTGAACACGGCGGCTGCGGTACTGGGTCTCGGGGCGGTGCTGGCCGCTTCGCCGAAGGTCTACACCGTCGTTCGGCTGATCGGCGCCGTGTACCTCCTGTACCTGGGCATCCGGTTAGTGGTCTCGATACTGCGGGTCAGGCGCGACGGAGTTCCCTCGAAGACCGAGCCCGAATCGCGGCATTCCGCACGCACGGCATTCTGGCGAGGCTTTGTGGTCAACATCCTGAACCCGAAGGCGATGGTGTTCCTGGTGGCGCTGATGCCCCAGTTCCTGCCGCAATCACCAGCCATGGTGGACCGGGCGGCGCTCGGTGTGATCACCGTGCTCGTGGTCCTGCTCTGGTTCGTCGTGGTGGCGCTCGGATTCTCCCTGCTCCGCCGGTTCTTCGAACAGCCACGCGCGCGCCGGGCCTTGGACGCCGTCACCGCGATCGTGCTGATCGGGCTTGGCGTGAAGATCGCCTTGGACTGATCGTGCGTACCTGGGCTGCATGGGCGGCCGGGCCGGGACACCGACGTCCGGGGCGCAGCGGAGCAGACGCCGAGGTTCGGCGGTGCCCGGCACCGGGGTCAGCGGGTACGCCGTGGGCGGCGGGCCGCTGCCGTCGGACGTAGACAGTGCAGGTGTGCGGTGATGGAGCGACGCCGGTCGGTGTGATGCCACGGCGGGGCGCTGTCCGAAACGTCGCAGGGCGTGGCCGCGAGCAGCTGGTCGGCACGTAGCGCCTGGATGGCGGCACGGATGTGCGGCGGCGGGTCGGCGATCGTCAGGTGCACACCCAGTCGCAGCGCGCTGGTGCGGAAGAGCATCAGCACGCTGACGCCCGCGGCGTCGATCGCGTCGAGGCCGGCGCAGTCCACGGTGAGCTGGTCGGTGGGAAAACGGTCGAGCACGACACCGATCGCTTTGCCCAGCTGGTGTGCGGTGGTCGAGTCGAGCCGCCCGCGGGCGGTCAGGTAGACGCCCACCGGTGAGGTGTACAGGCGCAGCTCCAGCTTCTCGGTCATCGGCCGCTCGCTCACGTCGTTGTGATGGTCGGGTTCCGCTGTCGATTCCCCGTACGGCGTGCCGCTAATCCTCGAACTCCATCACGATTGGGCAACAAGCGGACAGTGGCCGATCAGGCGACCGGCGCACCGACGTCGAGCCGGTAGACGCCCAGGCCGTAGGTGCCCGCCGTGATCAGGGTGCGGCCGCCGGAGACGGCGGTCGCCAGGTCCATCACCGACACCACGGGCAGGCCGGTGCCCGCGGCCGACCAGGTGGCGCCCGCGTCGGTGGAGGTGAAGACACCGACGTCGGTGCCGACGTAGAGCGCGTTGCGGTTCTGCGGATCGAGGACCAGGTCGTTGACGGGCGCGTTGGGGAGGTTTCCGGAGATCTGCTGCCAGCTGGCGCCGCCGTTGGTGGTGCGGTAGACGTGGGCGGCCGCGTCGCCGGTGGTGTATCCGGACAGGGTGGCGTAGACGAGGTTGGCGTCCGTGGGGTCGACGGCGAGCCGGGTGACCCAGCGCTGCGGCAGCGCGGTGCCGATCTCGGTCCAGGTGCTGCCGGTGTTGCGGGTGACCCAGACGCGGCCGTCGTCGGTGCCGACGTAGATGGTCGCGGCGCTGGTCTTCGCGACGGCGATCGTGGAGATGGTGTTGTAGCTGGTGCTGCCGCTGCTGCCCCGGCTCAGGTCACCGCTGATCGCGGTCCAGCTCTGCGCCGAGTTGGTGGAGCGGTTGAGCCGGTTGCCGCCGTAGTACATGACGGCCGGGTTCGACGGGTCGAACACGACGGGCGTCAGCCAGGCGCGGCGGTCCGAGGTCGTCGATCCGAAGCTGCTCATCGAGTTGCCGCCGTTGGTGGAGCGGCCGCAGGAGCCGTTCTGCGAGCAGGCGTACACCTTCTGGTGGTTGGTGGGGTCGATGAGGTTCTGCAGGCCGTCGCCGCCGTAGTAGGACCCCCACGCCGACCAGGACCGGACCGAGCCGTTGTCCTGCAGGCCGCCGCTGATGCGCGTGACGTCCTGCTGGGACACCGCGACGGTGTAGAACTGCATGTTGCCCAGCCGGGTGGTCTTGGTCCAGGAGCCGCTCAGCGACCCGTTCGCGGTGGAGCGGTAGATGCCGCCGTCGTTGCCGAGGAAGACGCGGTTGGCGACCCGGGGGTCGAACGCCAGGGCGTGCTGGTCGGCGTGGAACGAGCTGGAGTTGCTGGTCCAGCTCCCGCCGGCGTTGCTGGATTCGAGCATCGGGACGCCGGGCACCCAGACGTGCTGGGGCGCGAGGGGGTCGACGAAGATCCGGGAGAACCACCAGCCGAAGGTGGACTGGGAGGAGTTCAGCGCCGTCGTGTTGGTGATCTTCGTCCAGGTGTCGCCGCGGTTGGTGGAGGTCCAGAAGCCGAGGAAGTTGCCGGTGGCGTTGGCCGCGATCGCGTACACCCGGTTGGCGTCGCTCTTGGCGACCGCCACGCCCATCCGGCCCACGTTGGCGCCCGACGCCGGCAGCGTGCTGGCGAGCCGGGTGAAACTCGTGCCGCCGTCGGTGGACCGGAACAGGCCGGAACCGACCCCGCCGTAGCGGCGGCTGCCGGGCATCCGCTGGTGGTCCCACATGGTGACGTAGATCCGGTTCGGGTCGGCGGGGTCGAGGGCGACGTCCGAGGCGCCGGTGGTGGAGTTGGCGCCGGCGAGGATCTGCGTCCAGGCGGCGCCGCCGTCGGTGGTGCGGTAGAGGCCGCGGGCACCGCCGGGCACGTACAGGTTTCCGGTGGCCGCGACCAGGATCCGGTTCTCGTTGGCGGGGTCGACGACGATGCGGCCGATCCGGTTGGTGCCGGTCAGGCCGATCGACTGCCAGGTCACGCCGTGGTCGGTCGAGCGGTAGACGCCCGTGCCGGGGAATGAGGCGCTGCCGCCGCCGGGGTTGGCCTCGCCGGTCCCGGCGTAGAGGACGCCCGCGCTGGTGATCGCGATCGCGCCGACGGCCTGGGTGATGGCGGAGTCCCACGCGTAGTTGAACGTGCTGCCCGAGTCGGTGCTCTTCCAGACGCCGCCCGAGGCGGTCGCGGCGTAGACCGTGTTGGCGACCGACGGGTCGACGACCAGGTCGGTGACCCGGCCGCCGAGATTCGTCGGGCCCATCGACTGCCAGGCGGGCAGCGCGGCGAACGTGGACGCGCCCGCGGCGCCGATCCGCGCGGCCTGGGCACGGGCTCGCCCCGCCAGCGCGACAAGGTCACCGGTCTGACCGGCGCCCAGGCGCTGGGCCATGAACCACTCGTCGGCGCCGGACGGGCCGGTGACACCTTCGAGCGCCTCCAGTGCGGCGACGTCGACTCCGATCACGACGTCAGCGGGCAGGCGGTGCGCGTCGGCGGCGGCGACGAACGACAGGCCCAAAAGGACGGTAAGACTGAAACCCAGTGATGATCTCATATTCCCCACCCCGGCTAGACATGCAATGCTACGCATCTATACATCTAAAGGTCTAGAGGTGTCCGGTGTCCTGGCACGACTTCGCCAAGCTCCGCCGCAGGCGGACCTACGGCGCCGTCGCCGTGACGGCGCTCTTCGCCTCGCCGCTGCTGCTGCTGTTCACCGGTTCCCTGCGCGAACCGGGCCTGCCGCCCGTCATCGCGCCGCCACTCATCCCCGACGACGCCGGCTTCACGGCCTACCACCAGGCCGTCTCCCACGGCGACCTGGTACGCGCGGCCGCCAACTCGATGATCGTCGCCGCGGTCGGCGTACCGCTGAGCCTGCTCGTGGCCTCCCTGGCGGGATTCGCCCTGGCCCAGCTCCCGCGCCGCCTCACGAACACCGTCATCGGCCTGTCCGTGCTGGCGATGACGGTGCCCGCCGCCGCGCTGCTGCTGCCGCGCTTCGTGCTGTTCCGCACGCTCCAGCTGACCGACACGCTCGTCCCGCTCATCGCACCCGCGCTTATCGCGACCTCACCGCTCTACCCGCTGATCTACTACCTCGCCTTCCGGTCCATCCCCGCCGACAGCTACGACCTCTGCCGGCTCGCCGACCTCACACCGATGCAGACCTGGCGGCGCATGGCGCTGCCCCAGGTCCAGCCGGTCACCGCGGCGCTGGCCGCGCTCACCTTCGTACTGACCTGGTCCAACCTGCTCGACCCGATGGTCTACCTCTACGACCGGGCGACCTTCACCCTGCCGCTGGCACTGCGTGCCCTGGCGGCGATGGACCCGCACAACCAGCCCGTGTTCCTCGCCGGCGCCGTCCTGGCCACCCTGCCGACCCTGCTCGTGCTCGGGGTCGCCCAGCGCCGGTTCATGCACTCCTACGGCCCCGAAGGAGCCCCGTGAAGCGCACTGTCGCCCTGCTGAGCCTGCTCACCATGTTCACCGCCACCGCGGTCACCGCCGGGTGCGGCGCCGACGCCGACCCGGCCGCCGACACCGTGTCCCTGCTGGTCGCCGGCACCCCCGACGAACTCGCCGCCTACCGCACGCTCGCCGCCGAATACGAGAAGGCCTCCCCCGGCGCGACGGTGGCCCTGATCGAGGCGAGTAGCGCCAAGGACCTCATGACCAGGGTGTCCACCTCCATTGCCGGGAACGCCGCCCCTGACCTGTTCTTGATCAACTACCGCACCTTCGGCCAGTTCGCCACCAAGGGAGCCCTCGCGCCGATGACCGCCCGGCTCGCCGCCTCGGGCAGCCTGCACGACAAGGACTTCTACCCGCAGGCCATGGGGGCCTTCCGCTGGCGCGGCGAGCAGATGTGCCTGCCGCAGAACATCTCCAGCCTCGCCGTCTACTACAACCGCAGCCTGTTCACGAAATACCAGGTCCCCGAGCCCGTGGCGGGCTGGCACTGGAACGACATGGTCGCCGTCGCGCAGGCGCTGACCCGTGACGCCAACGGCCGGACCGTCCGGGCCGGAGAGCCGGAGACCGCCGGAACGCCGGTCGCCGTGCACGGGCTCGGCATCACGCCCGAGCTGATCCGGCTCGCACCGCTGATCTGGTCCAACGGCGGCGACATCGTCGACGACCCGAACGCGCCGACCCGGCTCACCCTCGACACGCCCCAGGCCCGGCAGGTGCTCCAGGACTTCCTGGAACTGCCGAAGATCGGCGTCGTCCCGTCCGACGTCGAGATGGAGACCCAGGACCACGAGGCCCGGTTCGCGGCCGGGAAGCTGGCGATGTTCGTCTCCTCCCGGCGGGTCACCACCGCCTTCCGGGCGATCACCGGATTCGAGTGGGACGTCGCCCCGCTGCCGCAGTACCAGTCCCCGGCCAACATCCTGCACAGCGACGCGTACTGCATGACCAAGGCGTCAAGCCACCAGGACGCGGCGTGGCGCTTCCTCGAATACGCGCTGAGCGACCCCGGGGCCGCGCTCATGGCCCGGACCGGGCGCACCGTGCCGTCGCGGACCTCGGTGGCGACCTCGCCGGCGTTCCTGTCGCCGGGCACGTCACCGGCCCGCTCGCAGATCTTCCTGGACACGATCCCGACGCTGCGGGCGGTGCCGACGATCTCGACCTGGCCGGAGATCGAGGACGCCACCGGCAAGGTGCTGGAGAACGCCTTCTTCCACGGCGACCCGCTCGACAAGGTCATCGCCGACCTGGACACGGCGACCCGCGCCGTCTTCCAGCGCGGCACGGCGGCGCGGTGACAGCCGGGCTGAGCCTGCACGGCGTGCACCTGACGCGCGGGGCGGTCACCGCCCTACGCGGCGTCGACCTCGTCGTCGACCGCGGCGAGCTGCTGGTCGTCCTGGGCCCGTCCGGCGCGGGCAAGTCCTCACTGCTGCGGGCCATCGCCGGACTCGACCCCGTCACCGGCGGCACCGTCAAGATCGGCGGGCGCGACGTCACCGGGCTGCGGCCCGGACAGCGCAACGTGTCCATGGTGTTCCAGTCCTATTCGCTGCTGCCGCATCTGACGGTGGCCGACAACATCGCGTTCGGGCACCGGATCCGCGGCGCGGACCGCCGGGCCGCCGCGGCCCGCGCGGCACAGGCCGCGGCGACGGTCGGCTGCCAGGACCTGCTCACCCGCCGCCCGCACCAGCTGTCGGGCGGCGAGCGCCAGCGGGTGGCGCTGGCCCGGGTCCTGGTACGCGAGCCCGACGTGTTCCTGCTCGACGAGCCCCTGGCCAACCTGGACGCCGGGCTGCGGACCCGCATGCGCACCGAGATCAGGGCGGTGCACGACCGGCTCGGTGCGACGACGGTGTACGTGACCCACGACCAGTCGGAGGCGATGGCGCTCGGCGACCGGATAGCCGTGCTCCGCGACGGCCGCATCGAGCAGGTCGACACACCCGACGAGGTGTGGCACCGCCCGCGCACCCGTCATGTCGCCTCCTTCGTCGGCGCGCCCGGCATGAACCTGCTCCCTGGCGACGGGCCGCTGCGCCTGCCGGGCGTGCAGGCGTCGGCCGTCGAGCTGGGGGTACGCCCGGAGCATGTGCGGCTGGGTGGCGACGGCACCACCCGGGACGGCCCGCCCGGCGACGTCGAACGCGTCGAGGTGCTCGGCGAGGACGCGCTCGTCCACGTCCGCCTGGGCGGGCACGCCCTGATCGCCCGGGTCCCGGCCCGGACCCGGCCCGCCCCCGGTGACCGGGTCACGGTCGGCGTCGCCGAGGAACACCTGCACGCCTTCGACCTCGTCACCGGCGAACGGATCCCGCTGCCCGCCGGGGCGGGCCGGGCGGCCGCCCGATGAGCCGCGACCGCCGGCAGCTGCTGCTCATGCTCACGCCGTACCTGGTGGGGCTGGTGGTCCTGGTGTTGCTGCCCGCCGCGGCCACGATGGCGATGGCGTTCACCGAGACCGACCTGATCGCCGGCTCGCGGTTGGTCGGCTGGGACAACTTCGTCGAGCTCACCGGAGACCCCGCGGTCCGGGCCGCGGTCGGCAACTCGCTGTCCTACCTGGCCGTCTCGGTGCCGCTGCGCCTCGTCCTCGCGGTCGGGCTGGCCCTGCTGCTGCATCGGCGTGCCCGGGCCGTCGGCACCGCCCGGGCGGCGGTGCTGCTGCCCGGCGCGGTCCCGGAACTCGCCTACGGGCTGCTGTGGCTGTGGCTGCTCAACCCGATCCAGGGGCCGGTCAACCAGCTCCTCATGCTCGGCGGGCAGGGCGGGCGGACCATGTTCGGCAGCCTGCCGCCGCAGTGGCTGACCGACCCCGAGGACGCCCGCGCGGGCATCGTCCTGATGAGTCTGTTCACGATCGGCGAGACGTTCGTCATCGTGCTCACGGCCCGGCTGGCGCTGCCGCCGGAGGCTTACGAGCTCGCCGAGCTGGAGGGAGCCCACGCCGGGCAGGTGCTGCGCCGGGTGACGCTGCCGCTGCTCGCGCCGGTGCTCACTGTCCTGGTCGTGCGGGACACGCTGCTGAGTCTGCAGGCGTCGTTCGTGCCGACGCTGGTCGTGACGAACGGCGGCCCGCCGCCGTACGCGACGACCTACCTGTCCCTGGTGCTCTACCAGGACGCGTTCGAGTACCTGCGGTACGGCTATGCCGCCGCGGTCGCCGCGCTCATGCTGGCGTTGACCGCGGTGGCGGTGCTGATCCAATGGCGGCTGCTGCGCCGCTGGGCGTCACGCGGCCTCGTCGGCGGGCAGGCGCGGCTGCCCGGGAACTGACGGCTCGGCGCTCTTCGGCGACGTCGCGGGCAAGGGGCCTGCCGGTCCGGCGCCCGGCGCCTGCTCCGCCGTGCGGGCACGCCGGGCGGCGATGTCGCCCAACGCCGTGAACAGCGCCACCACCACCCGGTCGAAGGCGCGGTCCGGCAGCAGCCAGCGCAGGAACACCGCGGCACGTGCGCCACGCCCGACCGCGTACCGGGCGCGCGGCCGGCGCACTGTCGCGGCCCGCGCGATCGCTTTCGCGACGACCGAGGGCGGCGAGATGTGGTCCGGCTCCGACATCAGCGTCGCCGCGTACCGGCGGGCGTGTGCGTCGTACGGTCCGCCGCCGGACGTGGCGAGCAGCCGCTCCCCCGCCACCTGCGGGAACTCGGTCGCGATGCCGCCGGGCCGGATCACGACGACGTCGACGCCCAGCGGCCGCAGCTCCACCCGCAGGCAGTCGCTCAGGCCTTCCAGGGCGTACTTGGTCGAGTGGTACCAGCTGCCCAGCGGCTGGTAGAGCCGCGCCCCGACCGAGGAGACGTTGATGATGCGACCCGAGCCCTGCGCCCGCAGGTGAGGCAGGACGAGCTGGCAGAGCCTGGCCGCGGCGAAGACGTCGACCTCGAACTGCCGGCGTGCCTCGTCCATCGGCACGTCCTCGAGCGCGCCGAACGACCCGTAGCCGGCGTTGTTGACCAGCACGTCGATGCGACCCGACTCGGCCACCACGCGGTCGACCAGGGCCACCAGGGCGGCGTCGTCGGTGACGTCGACACAGGCGGTGTGGATGCCCAGCGCGGCCAGCGGCGCCATCCGGTCCAGCCGGCGGGCCACCGCGTACACGGTGAAGCCGAGCTCGTGCAGCCGCTGCGCGGTGGCCGCGCCGATCCCCGCGGAGGCACCGGTCACGACGGCGACCCTGCTCATGTGCGCCACCTTTCGGTGTCCGGAAGAGGCGATCACGGTACAGCGCAGCCGCCGGGGTGCGACATGGGCCGATTCGCCGGAGCCGATCGCTACTCGGTCGGCTGCCGTCCTGATGCGACAGTGGTCATTCAACAATTACCACCGGTAGGGTGACGGTCACTGTCGGGCATCCGTCGCTTTGCGATCGGCCTCCCATGCAACGGCTGTAATCGATATATGATCCCGGCCGCTGAAAGTGCCTTCGCGCAACGATCCAGCTCACCCGCCGCGCTCGGGCGCAACCTCGCGGCACTCGGGCAGCAGGAACCGATCATCTTCGACGAGCTCATGAACGCGCCACTGGTGTTACGGCACCGGGACGTGAGCGCCGCACTGCGCGACACCGCCACCTTCAGCACCCGCTTCTACGGCATGGGCCCGATGAGCGAGGCGATGATCGCGCTCGACGGGCCGCAGCACCAGCGGTTGCGCCGCAGCCACAACCGCTTCTTCAGCGCGAGCGCCAGCGCGAAGTACGCCCAGGCCGTGGTGCCGATCGCGCAGCGCACCTTCGGGGCGCTCGCCGGGAAGCCCGAGGTGGAGCTGGTCGAAGAGAGCATCGCGCGGTACCCGATGGAGGTCTTCCTCACCCTGCTCGGCATGCCCGACGATCTCGGTGACCAGGGTCTGCTGTGGGTGCGGGCGATCATCACCTGGCTGGGCTCGCCGATGGACCCGTCCGTGGCCGAAGCCGGGCGACAGGCGTATGCGCAGCTGAGCGAGTACACGTCCACGCTGGTGCGGCAGGAGCTTCGGGACCGCAACGACAACATGCTCGGCGAGATCATCAGGGCGTTCGAGGCGGAGGACGCCTACTCCCTGGAAGCCGTGACGACCGCCGTGGTCAGCCTGCTGCTCGGCGGTTTCGAGACCACGATCCAGATGATGTCGGCCACGGTCTGCTCGCTGCTGTTCAACCCCGGCGCGCTGGCGCAGGTGCGGGCCGACGGCAGGCTCACCGAGGCCGCGATCGACGAGGCCTTCCGGTGGGCCAATCCGACGGCCGGCCTCTACCGCCTGGTCACGCGCGACGTCGAGCTCTCCGGGACCGTCCTGGCCGCCGGCAGCATGGTCTACCTGTGCATCGCCGGGGCGCACTTCGACGAGCAGGTATACCCCGACGCCCAGACGTTCCGCCTGGACCGGCGCGGCGGCGCCCACCTGGGCTTCGGCATCGGCCCGCACTACTGCGTCGGCGCACCGCTGGCCCGCATCGAAGTCAGCGCGGCCCTCAATGCACTCCTCGGCGCCTGCCCCGACCTGCGCCTGGACCCCGACACGCGACCCAGCTTCTTCTACGGCGCGCGCGGCTTCGTCCAGCACGGCACGGAGGCACTGCCCGTCCTGACGTGACAACGGCCACCGGTTCGTGAGCCGTGCCCGCGCGGCCGGGCAGGCTCAGTGTTCGCCGGTGCGGCGGATCGTGGCGAGCCAGCCCTGCGCTGTGGCCTGGATGGAACTCATCTCCAGCACGGCGGATTCGATGCGCTCCACCGTCCACCCCTGGCCGAAAACGGCCCGGATCTCGTCCTGAGTGACGCGGCGAGGCCCCCAGTCGCCCGGCTCCCGCTCGCTGAAGCAGAGCAGGTGATAGGTCCCGCCGACAGCGACCGCAGTGCGGACGACCTGCCCATAGGTGACGCGGTCGGCGTCGGACAGGGTGTGGAACAGCGCCGAGTCCAGCACGGTGTCCCAGCGCCCGTGCTCCGCGAGGCGCAGGACGTCGTCGACGACGAAGGTCGCCGCCAGGCCCCGCGCGGCGGCCTTCGCCCTGGCCAGACCGATCGCGGTCGGCGAGGCGTCGATCCCGGTCGCGGTGAATCCGGCCGCCGCGGCCATCATGGCGTGCTCGCCGGTGCCGCAGCCGACGTCGAGCACCCGGCCGCGCAGACCGCCCGCGGCGGCCACGGCGGCGAGCGCCGGTTGTGGCCGGCCGATCTCCCACGGAGGAGTGCCGGCGTACGCGGCGTCGAAGCCGCGGCTGCGCTCGGAGTCAGGCGGCGTGGCGCTGGTGTCGGTCATGTGTCGATGATTCCACCACGGCGGGAATGCGGCCGCTTTCAGCTGCCTGGCGGGTCGGCCACCACCGGCTCACGGCAGCCTGAAGTGCGCAATCGCTGCCGAGTGCAGGCTGCCGAGCCATACCGTGCCTGCCTCCTCGCGCACTCCGGTGGCCATGGAGAACCCTGGCGTGGCCGTCTGCAGGTCGTGGACGGTGCGTCCGGCGGCGTCGACGGCCTGGACCCAGACGGTGTCGGCGGGCTGCGGCAGCAATGCGTCCGGCAATGCCCACAGCAGCCGCCGCAGGACCGGCGGCCGCGAGGCGAGCAGGTCGAGTGCGCGGTTGCGCGGCGAGCCCATCGCGATCCAGATCAGACCATCGCTGCCGCGGGCGATGTTGTCCGGGAAGCCGGGCAGGTTGTCCACGAGCACGTCGCGGTGGCCCGGCTGCGGGCCGGTCAGCCAGAGCCTGGTCAACCGGTATGCGCCGGTCTCCGCGACGGCGACGAACGACTCGTCGGCGGCGAGGGCGACGCCGTTGGCGAAGTGCAGACCGGTGAGGACGGTGGTGACCGTGCCGTCCGGGTCGCGGCGCAGCAGGCGTCCCGTTCCGGAGTGCTCGATGAGGTCGGCCTTCCAGTGCGCGAGGTCGAACCGGGCCGACGAGTCGCTGAACCAGATGGTGCCGTCGGCGGCGATAGCCGCGTTGTTGCAGATCCGCAGTGGTACGCCGTCGATCCGCGTGCCCGCCGGAACGAGATCCTCGATCGCCCCGTCGACGGGCTGCACGCGGAGCAGGCCGCGAGCGGCGTCGCAGACGACAAGGGCGCCATCGGGGTCGACCTCGATGCCGAGTGGGCGACCGCCGGTTTCGGCCACGACGTCCACACCGTCTTCGCGGACCCGGAGGATCCTGCCGTCGGCGAGGCCGGTGTAGACCGCGCCGTCGGGCGCCACCGCGACGTCCTCGGGCCCGATGCCGGGCAGCGGGTGGAGGACGGGCTGCGGCATGGCGACCGCGCCGTGCGGGCGGCGCGCTCGGGCGGGTGTGGCCGGTGGCTGCCACACGATCGGCTTGATACTGGGCTTCATGGGACGCTCAGACTAAGTCCCAGCCGCCGGTGGCGCTACGGTGTGGGCCGGGACGCCGGCAAGTCCGGTCGGCGAGCTGGACTCCAGCGCTGCGGGGTGCTGGGCACGGACGAGGTCGGCGATGACCCCCGCCAGGTGCGCCCGGCCGGCCCGGTAGAGGTGCGGGCCGAGGCTGATCCGCGCCACGCCGAGTTCGGCCAGCCGGACGAGATTCCGGCCGCTGTCGGCGAGGACGTTGACCGCGACGCCGGTGGCGACGAGCCGGGCGATGCCGGCCTCGTCGGACAGCAGGATCGGGAACACGCAGTCCGCGCCGGCCGCCGCGTACAGGCGGGCACGCCGGAGGGTCTCGTCCAGCCGCCCGGCCGGATCACCCGGTGCCGTGTCGAGGTAGACGTCGATGCGGGCGGTCACGACCAGGTCGACACCGCACGCCTCGGCCGCCTCCCGGACCTCGGCGAGCAGGTCAGCCTGGCGTGCGGCGTCGACGAGACGGCCGGTACGCGGATCGGTGTCCTCCAGGTTGCAGCCCGCGGCCCCGGTGGCGGCGAGCCGTTCGACCAGCTCGACGGGCCTCATGCCGTACCCGCGTTCCAGGTCCGCGGTGACCGGCACGTCCACGGCCGCGGCGATGCGGGCGACCATGTCGAGCATCTCCCCGACCGGGGTCGCCTCGCCGTCGGCGTAGCCGAGGCTGTCGGCGATCGCCGCGCTGCTGGTGGCGACCGCGGGCAGCCCGGCTTGGGCGACCAGGCGAGCGCCCCGGCAGTCCCAGACGTTCGGCAGCAACAGTGGCTCACCCGGCCGGTGCAGGCTGCGCAGGAGCGCGGCCCGGCCGGACACGGCCACCGCCTGGTCCGCGGTCGGCCGGGGTGCGGCCCCCGGGGACCAGGCGCTGGGCGGTGTCATTTCAGCGTCCACGGCCGGGCGGTCGCGCCCAGCCGGCTCCAGGCGTTGATGACGGTGACCGTCCAGATGAGCTCGGCGAGTTCGACCTCGGTGAAGTGCTCGCCCGCCCGTGCGATCGTCTCCTCGGCGACCGGCGCCTCGCTCAGCCTCGTCATCGCCTCGGCGAGTTCCAGGGCGGCCTGCTCACGGCCGGTGAAGAACGGGGCCTCCCGCCACACCGGCAGCGTGTACACCCGCCGCGGGTCCTCGCCGCCGGTGACGGCGTCGCCGCTGTGCATGTCGACGCAGTACGCGCAGCCGTTGATCTGGGACACCCTGGTGCGGACCAGTTCGAGCAGTCCCGTCTCCAGCTTGGTGTCGCGGGAGGCGGTGTCCAGGGCGTTCATGGCCTTGTTGAGGTGCGGGGCGAGCTTGTCGACCGCGACTCGGACCGGGATCTCGTTGATGTTCATGGACCCACCGTATGGCGGTAATGGCCTGCCGCTAAGGTCCAATAGTGTGACCGATGGTTGGGCCAATTCCGGTGTCGATCTGCATCTGGACCTCGACCTCGCCGGTGGGCGGCGCACCGCGCTGGAGCAGGCGCTGCGGACGGCCATCCGGTCCGGGCGGCTGGCCGCGCACACCAGGCTGCCCTCGACCCGGACGCTGGCAGCAGAGCTGAACCTGGCCCGCAACACCGTCGCCGCCGCGTACGAGCAGCTCACCGCGGAGGGCTATCTCCACGCCCGCACCGGATCCGGGACCACGGTTGCCGGGGTGCCCGAAGCCCACACCGGTGCGGCCGCGCGCACGACCGCTCCCACGCCCCGTTTCGACCTGCGCCCGGGCAGCCCCGACGTGGCCACCTTCCCGGTCGACGCGTGGGTTCGGGCCACCCGCCGGGCGCTGGCGCGCGCACCCGTGTCCACGTACGACTACGGCGACCCGCGGGGGCGGGCCGAACTGCGCACGGCGCTGGCCGGATATCTGGGCCGCGCCCGCGGCGTGCGCGCCGACCCGGAGCACATCATCGTCTGCTCCGGATACGTCCAGGCCCTCTCGCTGCTCGCCGGAGTGCTGCGCGGGCCGATCGCGATGGAGGACCCCGGGCTCGCGTTCCACCGCGACGTGGTCCGCCACACCGGCTGCGAGGTGCTCGCCCTGCCCGTCGACGAGCAGGGCGCCTGCACCGGTCAGCTGGGCGGCGGCGCGCTGGCGCCGGCACGGGCCGCCGTGCTGACCCCGGCCCACCAGTACCCGACCGGTGTGACGCTGCACCCCGAACGCCGCCGCGCGGCGGTCGCGTGGGCCCGAGCGCACCGGGGGCTGGTGATCGAGGACGACTATGACGGCGAGTTCCGCTACGACCGGCAACCCGTCGGCGCGCTGCAGGGCATCGCACCCGAGCACGTCGCCTACGTCGGCACCGCCGCGAAGACCCTGGGCCCGGCGCTGCGGCTGGCCTGGATGGTGCTGCCCGAACGTCTCGTCGAGCCGGTCGCCCACGCCAAGCGACTCACCGATCTGCACACCGAGACCATCGGCCAGCTCACCCTCGCCGAACTGATCACCAGCCACGCCTACGACCGGCACATCCGCGCCTGCCGGCTGCACTACCGCCGACGGCGTGACCTGCTCATCGAACGCCTGGGCCGCAGCCACCAGCTGCACGGCATCGCGGCCGGGATGCACGCGCTCCTCCCCCTGCCGGCAACAGGTCCCGGTGAGGACGACGTCATCGCCCGCGCAGCCCTCCGCGGTCTGGCCCTCAGCGGACTTCGCGCGCACATGCACGCCCCCGGGCAGGACCCGGCCATGGGCCTGATCGTCGGCTACGCCGCACCGGGCCAGGGCGCCTATCCCGCAGCACTGGACCTGCTCGCGCGCGCTCTACGCGGGACCTGAACCCCGCCGTACGGCAGTTCCGGCGAGACGGTCAACGGGAGTTCGTGGGCAACGGGCTCGCCAGCTGCAGGGGGCTGTCGTAGAGCGGAAGGCGTGCCCCGTCGCTGTCCCGGACGACCGCCCGGTTCCCGAGCGGATCTGCCAGCACCACGGAAGGCCATGCCATACCCTGCCACGAACCCAGGCCGGCACAGGTGCCGTGCGGGTAGTCGCGGCTGGTCACCGTACCCACGCGGACTTCGGTCGGGGTCTCGGTCACCGACAGGGTGAACTGGCCGGAGCAGTAGCCGTCCTCGCTCCACGCCACGCCGATCTTCAGCAACTTCGGGCTGCTGTGGTCCAACAGCACCTTCTGCGGCTCGTGCTGCGTCACGATCGGGCCGGGTGCCACGGCTAACGGCCCGAGACCCAGACGTCCGGCGCCGAAGCACAACAGCAGCAGCACCCCCGGCACGGTGACGGCGACGAGCGCCGCCGGCAACCAACTGCGTTCCCCGTTCATGCGACGAGTATCGATGCGCGTGGGGCAGCGCCGCCGCCCCGGCGCCGAAAGGCCGCCCAACCGTGACCTCAGGGCAGGTTGACGCAGGCCAGCCGCGCGCCCGCCATACCGGCGTGACCAGCCGCGGTCTGGGTCGCCTCAGCGTGCAGGATCAGCGACCGTGGCGGATTCTGCTCGTTGAAGGGCCACTGGTGGGTGGCGGAGCTCTGTGCGCTGCCGTCGGGGCCGGTGGTGAAGTCGAGCCACACCTCATTGGTCGCGTTGGCGTACGCCGGGTCGGCAGACGGCTTCTCCGGTGTGGCCGCCGGGTCGGCGGTGTGCTGGTAGTGCGGGCCCGCGGCGGCGCCGTCCGGGCCGCAGGGCCGCTGGTGCAGGTGTGCGCCGTAGGTGTGGTCGGGGTTGAGCCCGGTCAGCCACAGGGTGACCTTCGGCGTGGTGTCCGTGTCGGCGAGCGCCAGCCGTACGGTCGCCCCCGCAGGCACCAGAGTCGTGTCATAGGTGACGGCGGCCGCGCCAGGCGCGTACGTGCTGAATGCCGCCTCCACCTGCGGCGGTGGTGTGGGCTGGGCTGCCGCAAACGCGGCGAGCGCCAGCGCCGCGGGCATCGCCGCGGCGCGCGTGATGATCCTCATGCCGTGGCCCCCTTCCGGTCGGGCTGTGCATCGGTCCGTCCCCTGCCGTACCCCGCCGCCCGGGACCGGGAAACGTAAGTGCAGGCCAACGGCCCTTCGACTAGCCCTGGCCGGTCGAGGTGAGCAGGTGGTGCAGCTGTGCGCGGGACCGCACTCCGGTGCGCCGGTAGAGCTTGGTCAGTGTCGCCTCGACGGTCTTCACGCTGAGGAACAGCCTCGCGGCGATCTCGCGGTTCGAAGCCCCGCCGGTCGCCAGGCGCACGATCTGCGTCTCTGCCTCGGAGAGCTCCAGTGCCGCCTCGGTC
Organism: Catellatospora vulcania; assembly: GCF_009720385.1. Taxonomy (GTDB): domain Bacteria; phylum Actinomycetota; class Actinomycetes; order Mycobacteriales; family Micromonosporaceae; genus Catellatospora; species Catellatospora vulcania. The sequence goes on from NZ_ML769306.1 coordinate 238,204, forward strand.
AAGCCTTCCGGGTGGCTGCGCTCGGCGGCCGCACGTGCCGAGGACGCCCAGAAGGCGGCTCCCGCGTCGGCGAAGACCTCCTCCGCCTGCTGCACGGCCTCGCGGGCAGCCGAGCGCCGACGCCGACGGCGTTCCGCGCCGGCCAGTGCCAGCAGGCTGCGGCCGCGTTCCAGCGGCATGCCGAGCATCGCGAACTGCTCCTGGGAGCGGCGCAGCAGCACGACAGCGTGGGCGGGTTCGGCCACCGCACAGCGGTATACCCCTTCGGCCCGGTCCAGTGCCGCGATGACGCCCGCCCGGCCCAGCTCGCCGGCCACCGCCCGGGTCTCGTTGATCAACTGCTCGGCCGCGCCGGACTGACCCGCCCCGACCAGCGCTTCGGCGAGGTCGCCGTGCCAGCGCAGCAGGGACGGGTCGCGGACCTGCTGGCGCTGCTCGAGTTCCTGGACGTGGCGCAGGGCCCGCACGGCGGCGGTGGCGTCGCGGCAGGCGAGTTCGATCTGTCCGATGGCGTGCCAGGCACGGGCGAGGTAGATCTGGTCGTGCTCGTAGGTGGACGCGGCCAGGGCCCGTTCGGCGTAGGAGCGGGCCCGCTCGGGTGAGCCGACGGCCAGCTCGGCCAGGGCGGCGGTGTAGCACGACGGTCCCGGTGACAGCCCGGCCCGTTCGCTCAGCCGCAGCGCCCGCATCGACCGGGTGGCCGCGGAGTGGCAGCGGCCCGCGCGGAGCTCGACCTCGGCCAGGGAGCGCAGGATGTCGACGATGTCCTCGGGGATGCCGGAGGACTCCGCCGCGGGCAGCATGGCGAGCAGCCCTCGGCGCGCGTGGGTGAGGTGGTCGTCGAAGAACGCGTGCCGCAGGGCGAGGTAGCGCGGCGAGTTGTGCAGCCCGTACGCGGCGGGGGTCTCGGGCAGCGCCAGGGCCCGGGCCAGGGTCGATTCGGCGGCGGGGTCGCCGAGGATGCGCTCCATCCGGGCGACCATCGTCAGCGCGAGGGCCTCGTCCGGGCACTGTGCGGCGAGGCGGGCGTGGCGGGCCGCGGCGCGGGCCTGCCCGGCGGCGCGGCGTGGGGAGCCTTCGGCGAGGTTGGCGCGCCAGGCCAGGCGCAGCCGTACGGCGGCGATGAGGGCGTGGTCGTCGCCCGCTTCGGCGAGCGCTCGGGCGAGCAGGTCGTCGAGTCCGTCGAGGGCCTGTCCTGCCGCGTCGGCCATGGCGACGCGGGCGCGGGCCCGGTCGGCCGGGGTGGACGGGGTCTCTTCGAGCAGGTTCACGGCGGCGCGTACCAGGTCGGTGCGGCCGGCTGCGCCGCCGGCGGCGGCTGCCGCGATCAGCCAGGTGGCGATCCGGTCGGCGGGGATGGCCAGGGTGGCCAGCGTCGCGGCGCGCAGCGCGAGTTCGGCGGCGCGGGTGGGCCGGCCCTGGGCCATTGCGGTCGTGGAGGCGTCGGCCAGTGACCGGGCCAGCGCCGCGTCGGGGGTCTGGCCGACGGCACTGGTGTGCCACAGCCGGGTGCTGTCGTCGTCGGCGGTCGCGGCGAGTGCGCGGTGGCATTCGGCCAGCTGGTCGAGGTCGGCGTCGTGTCTGAGGGTGAGCGCCACGGCGCCGGCGGGCAGGGTGATCCGTCCGCTGGGGCTCAGCTCGGCGAGTCCGGCGTCGCGCGCGGCGGCGAGGTCCCTGGTGGCCCCGTCGCGGCCCGCGCGGTGCAGCAACTGCAGGCTGGGCCGCTCGGCCAGTGCCGCGAGCAGCAGGGATCCGCGCTGGGAGGCGTCGAGTGGGGCCAGCATACGGCGGGCTGCCGACAGCACGGCCGGGGTGGGGGTGGTGGTGTCGAAGGCGGCCGGGTCCACGCCGGTGCCCGCCGCGGTGCAGAGGGCCAGGATCAGGCCCGGGTTGCCGCCCGCGGCGGCGTGGATCTTGCCGGCCAGCCGGGCCGGTATCGCGTGCCTGCTCAGCAGCTGCGCGGTGTGGTGCAGTTCCAGCGGGGGCAGGGCCAGTGGCGTGGTGCCGGGCAGCGACGGCTGCTCCGAGCCGGTCGTGGCCAGTACGCCGAGGGTCCTGCCGCCGCGGCGCAGCAGGTAGGCGAGGATCTCGCGGCTGGGCGGGTCGAGCCAGTGGGCGTCGTCGATGACGAGGACCCCGGTCTGCAGGAGGCTGAGCAGCGCCAGGCGCAGCGCGAGCGGTTCCGGGTCGCCGGGGCGGCGGTTGAGCACGGCGTCGACGGCGTGGCGTTGCGGGACCGGCAGGGCGTCGCCGAGGCGCCCCTGCGCGTCGAGCAGCATGAGCAGGTCCGCCAATGCGCAGAAGGCGATGTCGCGGTCGGCGGGGCCGGGGTGCAGCGTCCAGCTGGGACGTATGCCGTCGGTGGCGGCGCCGGCCACGGCACTGCGCCCTGACCCGGCCAGGCCGTGCAGGGTGATCCGGCCGCCGTCGGCGAGCAGCCGCCGGACGGTGTCGAGCAGGGTTTCCCGGCCGATGAGGTCGGTGCCGGCGGTGTCCATGTCGCCTCACAGGATAGGGGTGGCCGGGGTGTGCCTGGGAGACCGCACACCCCGGCTGCCGTCGGCTGCTACAGGGTGATCGACCAGCTGTCGAGCACGCCGGTGTCACCGGGGCCGTAGTCGGTGACGCGCAGTTTCCAGACGCCGCCGGCGGGGCTGGACACGGACGGGACGGTGAAGGTCGCCGGGCCGCTCCAGGGGGTGCAGGTGTAGCCGCCGCTGTACTTGACGGCGTAGAGGTTGCCGTTGGGTGCGACCAGGGAGATGCCCAGGTCCTCGGCGCAGGTGTGGTTGATGGTGACGACCAGGCTGACCGTGGTCGCGGCCGGTCCGGTCGCGGTGGACGTGACCGGGCTGAAGAACTGGTTGTAGTCGTAGATCTGGTAGTCGGTGTTGCTGGTGAAGGTGCGCCCGCCGCCGCCGGCGGGCTTGGTGCGCACGGAGAGCGCGGCGGTGGGGCTGGACTTGTTGCCGGCGGCGTCGCGGGCCTGGACGGTGAACGAGTACGCCGTGTCGGCGGTCAGCCCGGTGACGGTCGCGGTCAGGCCGGCGACCGTCGTGGCCAGGGTGGTGCCGCGGTAGACGTCGTAGGCACTGACGCCGACGTTGTCGGTGGCCGCGTCCCAGGCCAGCGTGATCGACGTGCTGGTCTGGGCGGTGGAGCGCAGGTTGCCGGGCGCGGTCGGCGGCTGGGTGTCGCCCCCGCCGGGCTGGGTGCGGGCGCTGACCGCGGCCGAGGCGGGGCCGACGTTGCCGGCGGCGTCGCGGGCCTTGACCGTGAACGAGTACGCCGTGTCGGCGGTCAGCCCGGTGACGGTCGCGGTCAGGCCGGTGACCGTGGTGGCCAGCGTCGCACCGCGGTAGACGTCGTACGCGGTGACGCCGACGTTGTCGGTCGCGGCGTCCCAGGCCAGCGAGACGCTGCTCGCCGTGGCGCCGGTGGCGCGCGGGTTGCCCGGTGCGGTCGGCGCGGCCGTGTCCCCGCCGCCGGAGCCGGTGACGAGGGTGAGGTTCCACTTGGCCAGGGCCTCGTTGACCGGCTGGAAGATGGACAGGTCGGCGTCGTCGGTCGGGTTGGTCACGCAGCTGGACGGGCCGCCGTCGTGCAGGCCGACGGCCTTGTCGCCGAGCAGCCAGCCGCCGCCGGAGTCGCCGCCCAGCGAGCAGGCGGTGGTCCAGGTCAGGTCCTCGATGATCAGGCCGCCGCCGTAGTCGACCGACTTGTGGGTGTACTTGACGACGCCGCACTGCCATTTGGAGGTGTTGCCGGAGTGGCAGACCCGGTCGCCGACCATCGCCTCGGCGGAGCCGGTGATGGTGACCGCGGGCTGGTCCCAGGTGTTCACGGAGGCGGACAGGTTCCAGCCCGCCTCGGTGACGGCGACGACGCCCATGTCGCCCTCGCGGGCGTTGACGCTGCGGGTGCCGCCGACGTTCGAGGTGCCGATCCTGTTCTGCTGGCCGGACTGGCCGTACGCGGCCTGGTTGGCGTTGTTGGTGCAGTGCCCGGCGGTGAGGAAGTGCTTGCCGCCGGTGGAGTCGGTGGCGGCGAACCCGACGGAGCAGTTGCTCTCGGTGCCGGGCCACCAGGGGCTGCCGGTGCGGATGTCGCCGGCCTGCTGGCGCGGCTGGGAGTCGCTGTGCACGAGCCTGACCCCGCTGCCGAGGGCCCGCAACCGGGCGACAGCGGTGTCGGTGGCGGCGGTGTGCCGGGCCGTGTTGAAGTTGACGCTGACCACGTTGGCCTGCACGTCGACACCCCAGCCGTAGATGCCGGGCACGCCCTTGCCGACGACGGCGCGTACGGACTTGGCCAGCCGCTGCAGCTCGACGGGGCCGCGGGTCACCAAATGCGGCTGTGCGCCCGCGGCGCGGACCTGAGCGGCGGCGGCTTCGGTCGTCACCGCGACGACCAGGCCGCGCTGCGGGTCGAACCACTTCCCGGACGACTGTGCCTGTAGCGGGGCGGGCAGCGAGGCGGCGACGCGGTGCGCCTGCTCCTGTGCCTGGAGTTCACGCCGGGCGGTGTCGGCGCTGATGCCCAGGGCGCGGGCGACACCGTCTACCGCGGCCACGGGCGCGGCCCCGCTCTGCGGTGGGGCGCTCGACGCCGTCGCCGAGGTGACGGTCCAGGCCGTGACGGTCATGGTGCCGAGCAGCGCCGCGCCGGTGAGCGCGGCGGCGAATCTGGTGCGCGAACGCATCATCTCTCCTTGGAGTAGGGGGATTCGGAGATCACCCCACTGGCGTCCGCAGAGGAGACACGTGGTCCGCGGGGTGGGGTAAACCGTTGAAGGCGCCACCCGGCCGCATCGACGAGGATCGGTCCAGGTCGGGTGGACCGAAGATATGGCCGGTGACTCCGGTGCAGAACCCGCGATCTGTCCGGCAGGCGAACGCAAGGGAGAACCCTATTCATGCCGCGTTCACCCGACGGCCGACAGCGCGGCCGGGGCGAGGGCGAGCACACGCGGATGCAAGGGCTTTCCCCGTTTCGCGCACCCGGTCGCCGTCGGCACGATGAACCGGGCCACGGCACACCAGCGCCGCGGCCGGGCGGGGACCGCGCGTGGGCCGACCTCCACGCCACGGAACCCGCGGGGTGGCCGGGCACGCTCCGATCACCTCGGGCCTGCCCGCCACCGCGACCGCCGACCAGTGGAGCCGCACATGAAACTCGACGTCGTCGTGGAGACGGTGTACGCGGCAGCGCAGCTCATCGCGGCCCCCGACCGGCGCTTCGGCCTCGCCGCGGCCACCGTCGACGGGCGCGTGCACGGCGCCGGGCAGTGGCGGGAGCCGTTCGCGATCCAGAGCATCGCCAAGGTGTTCGCCCTGGCCCAGGTCATCGCCCTCGACGGCGACAAGGTCTGGGCGCGGGTCGGCCGCAGGCCCTCCAGCCGCCCCTACAACGCGATCTCCGAGTTGGACACCGAACGCGGCATCCCCCGCAACCCGCTGCTCAACTCAGGCGCGCTCGTCGTCGTCGACCGGCTGCTGGAACTCACCGGCGGTCAGTCCTGCCACAGCGTGCTCGACCTGATCCGGGCCGAGTCCGCCAACCCCGCCCTGGACGTGGACCCCGCGGTGGCCCGCGCCGAGCACGAGCGCGCCGAGCGCAACACCGCCATCGCGCACCTCATCGCGGCCTACGGCAACCTGCACCACCCCGTCGACGCGGTGTTGACGCACTACATCTGGCAGTGCGCGATCGCCGCCAGCTGCCACGACCTCGCCCAGGCCGGGCTGCTGCTGGCCCGGGGCGGGGTAGGGGCAGACGGACGGCGGCTGCTGGCCCCGCAGGACACCCGGCGCATCAACGCCACCATGCTGACCTGCGGCGCCTACGACGCGAGTGCCGACATCGCGCACCGCGTCGGACTCCCCCTGAAGTCGGGGGTGGGGGGAGGGATCCTGGCCGTGGCGCCCCGGGTGGGCACCGTCTGCGTGTGGGGCCCCGGCCTGGATTCCTCCGGCAACTCCGTGTCCGGCATGCTCGCGCTGGAGCACTTCGCCTCACTGAGCGGCTGGTCGGTGTTCTGACCGCGGGCGCCCCGGCGATGGAGGTACGCTACCGCCCGGTCACCGGACCGCCACGCTGACGTCGGTCGACTTCACGAGCGCGGTCACCGTGTCCCCCCGCCGGCCAGGCCAAGGTCCTCGGCCGCCTCGCGAGCCGACGGCGTGAACCAGCCGTCCGGCGGACGGCAGGGGGAGCTCCGGCCCGTCCGGTCAAAGCCGACTGTCTTTGGTCAATGCGGCGTTTTGCCCCATGTACGTCGATACGCTCTGAGTGACCCGACAGCGGCAGTCCACCCGGACGCCCGGACCGGAGGCGAGGACAGGGTGATCGAGACCGACGACCGGCCCCGCCGCCGCGCCGCGCTGGCCGCCGCCGTCGCGGGAGTGCTCGCGCTGGGGGCGTGCACGGTCCCCGCGGACGCGTCCGCGAAGGTCACCGCGATGGCCCCGACCCCTCAGGCCGAGGCCATCGCGAAGATCGTGGGCGACGAGATGGCCGCCCAGTCCCTGCGGGCGGTCATCGTGAAGGTGACCAGAGGCGACGAGGTCGTCACGTCCCAGGCGTTCGGCCAGTCCCTGGACGGCGTGCCCGCCACCACGGACATGCGCTTCCGCAACGGCGCGGTCGTCTTCGCGTACCTCGGCACGCTGCTGATGCTCTTCGTCGACGAGGGCAGGGCCGGACTCGACGACACGATCGACCGCTGGATGCCGGCCCTGGCCGAATCCGGCAAGGTCACGCTGAAGATGCTGGCGAACCAGACCTCGGGCTACCCGGACTACGAGACCGACCCCGGCTGGAACGCCGCCTTCAACGCCGACCCGTTCCAGTCCTGGACGGTGCAACGGCGGCTGAAGTACGCGTTCTCCCGGCCGATGCAGTTCGCGCCGGGCACCAACTGGAGCTACTCGCACACCAACTTCATGATCCTCGGCGAGATCCTCGCGAAGATCGGCGGCAAGCCGCTCGACGTGCTGCTGCGCGAGAAGGTCCTGGATCCGATGGGGTTGACGGACACCGTTGCCGCCCAGACCGGGGCCATCCCGCCGCCGGTGCTGCACTCGTTCAGCTCCGAGCGCCGCCAGGCGCTGGGCGTCCCGCCGAAGACCGCGTTCTACGAGGAGTCGACGTTCTGGAACTCCGACTGGGGCACCCCGCCCGGCGCGAACCAGACCTCGACCATCGACGACCTGGCCACCACGGCCGTCGCCGTCGGCACCGGCAAGCTGCTGTCGGAGTCGAGCTACCGGGCGATGACCGACACGAACTTGATCGGGTTCGGGCAGGCGCAGGCCGACTGCGCCCCGTCCTGCTTCAAACAGGTCGACGGGTACAACTTCGGCCTGGGCGTGATCCGCTCCGGTGCCTGGATCATGCAGAACCCCCTGGTCGGCGGGTACAGCGCGCCCGAGTCGTACCTGCCGCCGGAGAAGGTCGGCATCTCGGTGGCCGTCACCTTCCTGCCGGGCGCGTTCGACTGCGAGGGCAACTACCCCGACGCCAGCGACCACGTGTTCCGCCTGATCGCCGCGTACGTGGCCCCGAACCACGCCCCGCCGATGCCGAAGCCGTTCAAGAAAGCCTGCTGAGTAAGAAGTTGTCCGGCGGGCCGCAGGCCCATAGCGTTGCCGGGCAGCCTCACCGCAGGGAGTCCCGTGAACCACCCGCCGCTCGCCGCAGACCCGGTCGCCGAAACCCCCGCCGCCCCGCCCGCCCACCACGAGGAACAACGGGTCGCCTGGGCGGAGCTGTTCTTCGACCTGATCTGGGTGTTCGCGATCACCCAGATCACCACGACGCTGGCCGGCGCGCACACCGCGGGCGAGGCCGCCCGCACGCTGCTGCTGTTCCTGCCGCTGTGGTGGGGCTGGGTCGGCACCACCCTGGTGGCGAACCTGGCCGGCAGCCGCGTCGACCGGGCCGCGGGCAGGCTCGTGCTGTTCGGCTCCGCCGGTTGCGGCCTGCTGGTGTCGGTCGCCATCGGCCGGGCCTGGGGCGAGCACGCGGTGCTGTTCGCCGTCGCGTACGCCGTGCTGCGGCTGGTGCTGTGGGCGGTCCGCAGTGGACTGTCCGGAACGCGCCGGCCGGCACTGGAGCCGTTCGCTGTCGCGCTGTTCGTCAGCGCCCCGCTGTACCTGGCCGGCGCCCTGCTCGGCGGGTCGTGGCAGACCGCGCTGTGGGCGGCCGCCGCGCTCATCGAGCTCAGCAGCCCGCGGCTGCTGCGGCGGCGGTTGAGCGGGATGCGGTTCGAGACAGCCCACCTGCCCGAGCGGTTCGGCCTGGTGCTGATCATCGCGCTGGGCGAGACAGTGGTGGCCACCGGCAACCAGGCCGCCGCGGGTCGCCTCGCCGCGCCCGAACTGGCCGCGCTGCTGCTCGCCTTCACCCTCATCGTGCTGCTGTGGTGGACGTACTTCCACTACGGGGCCCCGGCCGTGCGGCACAGCCTGGAGCACACGCCCGCCCAGTCCCGCATCGTCACCGACGTGTTCAGCTACGCCCACCTCGGCTACGTGATCGCGATCGTGGCCGTCGCCGTCGGCCTGAAGAAGCTGCTCGCCCATCCCCTGGACGTGCCGCACAGCCTGCCCGAACTGCTGCTGGCACCCGGCGTCGCGCTGTACCTGTGGGGGTTCTGCTACGCCCGCTGGCGCATGTTCGGCGCGGCGACGCTGCAGCGCTTCACCGCCGCGCTCGCCTGCTGCGCCGTGGCCGCGGCTGCCGTCGTGCTCCCGATCCTGGTGACGGCCGCGCTGCTGGTCGCGGTCCTGCTCGCGCTCAACGGGTTCGAGGCCTGGATCATCCGTACGCACCGGCCGCTGCCGCTGCTGCGGCTGCCCCGTGCTCGTGCCGGCACCGACAGCTGAGCCGACGAGGGCGTGACGGCGCTGCCCGGTGGGCATGAGGGTGGCGGGCGGCCGACGCCGCAAGCGCCGACGGCCCGATGCCGAGCGGCCCGCATCAACGCAAGAATCCATGGTCCGCGCCGTACCGGCGCGGCGGGTGTGAAACGAGGTCACGATGGTCGCCGCTGCCCGCAGCCGTGAAGCGCGTGCCCTGGTCGCCGACGCCGCCGACGCGCAGCGGACCGCCCGCACGCTGCTCGACACCGAGCAGCACCTCGTCACGGAGATCCGCGGGCTCGCCGACGCCCACCGGCGGCGGCTGCTCGACGAGCGGCTGCACCAGGCCGACATCGCGCGGCTGCGGGACACGGCCGACGGCCGGTTGCGCCTCGGCCCGCTGCAGGCCGCCGGGTTCAGAACCGTCGGCGACCTCATCGCCCGGCGCCAGCAGCTCCACCAGTACCCCGGCATGGGCTCGGCCAGCGTCGCGCAGATCGAGGCCGCCATCGAGTCGCTGGCCGAGACCGTCGAGGCCGACACGGTACTGCGCCCCGACCCCGACCGCCGCTCCCCGGAAGACACCCACCTGCTGCTGTCGCTGCACCGGCTGGCCGTCTTCCGCCGCCGGGCGCGCCCGGTCCTCGGCCGGGCCGGCGAGCTGCACGACGCCGTCGCCGGCCGCATCGACGGCGCGCGGCGGGCCAACAACCGCTGGCGCAGCCTGTTCCGCGGCCGCCAGGGCCGCCAGGCCGATGCCGCGGAGCTGGCCGCGCTCGAAGCCGACCTGCGCTCGCCGCGGCTGGAAACCGCCCGCACCCGGGTGCAGGCCGCCGCGACGGCGCTGGCGGCCGAACCCACGGCCAAGCAGCTTTGGCAGAAGTACAAGGCCGACGCCGCGACCTTCCTGACCCTGCTGGCCGAGGTCACCGGCCGGCGGACCGGCGAGCGGGGCCCGGCCGATCACCTGTCGGCCGACGACGCCGTGCGGATCGACGAGCTGCGCCTGGACACCAGCCTGCTGATCTCCACGCTGCGCGGCTACCAGTCGTTCGGCGCGCGTTTCATGGTCGTGCAGCGGCGGGTGATCCTCGGCGACGAGATGGGCCTGGGCAAGACCGTCGAAACCCTCGCCGCCATGTGCCACCTGGCGGCGCAGGGCGAGCGGCATTTCCTGGTGGTGTGCCCGCCGAGCCTTGCCGGCAACTGGATGCACGAGATCAAACGGCACTGCCGGCTGACCCCGCGTCTGCTCTACGGCGGCGACCTCGCCAAGAACACCGCCGCCTGGCGCGCCCAGGGCGGCATCGGCGTCGCCTCGTACACGGCCCTGGACCGGCTGGACCTCAAGGACGTCACGGTCGCCATGGCCGCCTTCGACGAGGCCCACTACATCAAGAACCCGGAGACCAGGCGCACCAAGCAGAGCCGCCGACTCATCGACCGGGTCGAGCGGGTCGCGCTGCTGACCGGCACCCCGCTGGAGAACCGGGTGTCGGAGTTCGCCGCGCTCACCGAGCACGTCAACGCCGACGTCGCCCAGCAGGCCGCCGCGGCGCCGTCCGCCGAGGCGTTCCGGCAGGCCATCGCCCCGGCGTACCTGCGCCGCAACCAGTCCGACGTGCTCGCCGAACTGCCCGCCCGGATCGAGAACGTGCTGCCGGTCACGCTGGCCCCTACCGAGGCCGCCGCCTACCGCAAGGCCGTCTGGGAGGGACACTTCATGACCATGCGCAGGGCCACGTTCGGCGACCCGGCGAAGACCTCCACCAAACTCGACCAGATCCGCGAGATCGCCGGTGAGGCGCTGGCCGAGGGGCACAAGGTCGTCGTGTTCTCGTACTTCCGGGACGTGCTCACCGCGGTCGCCGCGGCGCTGGGCGCCCGCGCGCACGGGCCGCTGACCGGCTCGACGCCACCCTTGCAGCGCCAGCAGGTCATCGACAAGTTCACCGCCGGCAAGAGACCGGCGGTGCTGGTCAGCCAGATCGAAGTCGGCGGCGTCGGCCTGAACCTGCAGACCGCCTCGGTCGTGATCCTCGTCGAGCCGCAGTGGAAGCCCAGCACCGAGGAGCAGGCCATCGCCCGCTGCCACCGGATGGGTCAGGTCCGCCCGGTGCAGGTGTTCCGGCTGATCGCCGAGGACACCGTGGACACCAGCATGCGCGAGCTGGTCGCGGGCAAGGCCGCGATCTTCGACGAGTACGCCCGGCGCAGCGCGTTCAAGGACGCCAACGCCCAAGCCGTCGACACCTCCGACGGCGACAGCACCCGGGCCTCCGCCGAACGCCAGATCATCGAGCAGGAGCGAGCCCGGCTGCGGCAGTCCGGCGACGGGTGACCTACGGGCACCGGCCGCCGAGCCAGTCGCGCCAACCCCGCCGCGGCGGCCGGGACAGGCCCTATGCTGCAGGAACAGGGGGTGTGCGATGCCTACGCAGGGCAACGGGATGTCGGTCGGGGCGCGGGTGGCGGTCTTCACGGTGCTCGCCGGAGCGGCGGCCGCCGGGGTGGCCGGCGCGCTGCGCCGCCGCAACCGCCGGGACCTCGTGATCGCCGAAAAGGATCTCGGGCCCAAGAACAAACCTCGCTGACCTGTGCCTACGGGTCTGACAGCGTTGCCCGGCTCCGCTACGTCGTGCCGATGCATCGCTCCGGCACCCGTCTGCTGGGTGGGGCGTACCTCGTCCAGCCGTGACCTCCCGGGAGCAACTCAGACCGTGGTCCACTCGTGGCCGTCGCGGGCGTAGTCGGTGCGCTGGTGGGTGCCGAAGCGGTCGCCGTCCCAGTGCCGGGTCGACACGGTCATCCGGTCGCCCTCGGCCTCGATCAGGTTGTAGCTGTTGGGTTCGCCCTTGAGCCGGTCCGAGAACGCCGTGCCGCACTGCGCCACGACCAGGCCGTCGGCGACGCCGCTGTACGCCAGGTGGATGTGCCCGCCGAGCAGCAGGTCCGCGCGCCGGCGCAACCGCCGCAGGGCCGCCTTCGACCGGCCGACCAGTCCGCGGTGCTGTCCTGCAGGGGTCAGCAGGAACGGGTGGTGGGCGATGACCACGCGCAAATCGTCGCCCGGTGCCTCGTCGAAGGCCGCGCCGATCGAGGTGAGCTGCCTGGCGTCGATCCGGCCCCGCGACCAGTCGGGGTGCCAGCCCCACTGCCTGGCGGTGTTGACACCTACGGCGACCAGGCCGTCAGCCTTGTGCGCGACTGCGCCGTACGGGTCGGAGTCCAGGTGCTGCCGCCACGGCCGCCAGGGCCGGGTGAACCGCGCCCACACCCGCCAGCCGGGCAGGTCGTGGTTGCCGGGCACGACCAGCGCCGGGGCGGGCAGCTCGGCCAGGAACGCGCGAGCCGCCCGGAACTCGGCCTCGCGCGCCGTCTGGGTCAGGTCGCCGCACACCGCGACCAGCGTCGGGGCGGCTTCGTGCAGCTCGGCCAGCAACGCCTGCGCGACCGCCGGAATGTCGCGGCCGAAGTGCAGGTCGGCGATCTGCGCGATGCGCAGGTTCACCGGCTTCACGCGGCCGCGCCCCGTGCCGGCACGGCCAGCGCCCGGATCTCATACCGCAGTGGCGGCGACAGCCGCTCGATCTCGCCGTCGCTCATCACGCTCATCGCCGTCGTCTTGCCACTCACCTGCACAGTCTTACCCGTATAGGTCCGGATCCGCGCGTCGTGCCGCCGGCTGCCGTGGAACAGTTTCGCGGTGACCGCGACCACGGCGACGCGTTCCACGGTCGGAGTCCAGGTCCGCGCGGTGAACGGCCGGGTCAGCTCGGGATCGCCGACGCGGGAGCCGCCAGACCGGTCAGCACCGCCGTGGCGGCGAACAGGCCGCAGATGGCGCGCCTCAGCTGCATTGCCGCTTCCTTTCGCGAGGTCACAGAAATGCGCCGACGACCGGGGTCGCGTTGTCCGCGCCCCAGTTCAGGATGGCCGCGTACAGGGCGCGCCGGCGGTCGGCGCCGTTGCCGATCTGGCTCGGGGTGCAGGCCTTGGTGCCGGCGCCGCATACCCAGCCGTGCAGGAAGATCCGCCAGCCGCCGTCCAGCGACGTGGTGACATCGCTGCCACCCGGACCGCAGATGCCGGTCCCGGCGGTGGTCAGCAGGCTGTGCTCGGTCGCGCCGCCGAAGTGCCAGCGGTCCGCCGACCGCAGCCAGACCGTCGCGTAGCTGCAGTTGTCGTACCCGTACCGGGAGGCGAACAGGACGAACTGGTTGCCGCGCTGGACCAGCACGGGGTTCTCGATGATGCCGTCGCGCTGCAGCAGCTCGCCGCTGTCGTTGCCGAACCAGTGCAGGCCGCTGTCGGCCAGCCGGACCATCCGCAGCGTGGACGGCGTCTGCTGGGTCTTGTACAGCAGGAAGCGCTTGCCGTCGCTGTCGGTGAACGGCGACGGGTCGATGACCCCGGCGTCGGCTATCGGCCGCCCGGGGACCCGGTCCTCGCCGCCGTGCCGCCCGCCCGGACAGACCAGGGGCTGGTCGGCCGGCTGGAACGTCCCGCCCGGGTCGGCGGTGGCGTTGACGGCGACGCCGATGCAGCGCTGGCCGCCGAAGTCCTTGGCCACGGCCGCGAAGTACATGACGAACCCGGCTCCGGTGCGCCACACGTCGGGCGCCCAGACGTCGCCGTTGGCCATCCAGCCGGGCATCGGGTCGAGGTCGAGTGCCGCGCCCGTGTTGCTCCACGGCCCGACGGCCTCGTCGCCCCGGCTGACCCGTACGCCGGATCCGGTCGAGTAGACGTAGAAGTCACCGTTCTCCCGGAGCACACCGGGGTCGGCGATCGCGGCGGACGGCGCGTAGACGGGGGCCGGAGCGGCCGCGTGGGCAGTCCCCGGCAGCGCGAAGAGCAGCGCCGCGGCTGCCGCGAGGCCGAGCCTGGTTCGCCTGGACGTCTTCATGCGGCACAAGGTAGGAGATCGGCCTACATGAATACCACAATATTCACGTCAGTCGCCGGCCCGGTTGACGCCGCAGGGAACCATGTGGATGTGACCGTCGACGACGACCGCGAATCCCGCCCCGCACCGCGCCGCCGCCTGCTGTGGTGGGCCGCCGCCGCCGTCGCGGCGGTCGTGCTGCTGACGCTGTACTCCGCCACCGTGCTGCCAGCCGGACCTGAGGGCGCGAAACCGACTCCGGAGCGGCTGGCGATCACCGCGGGGCTGTTCAGCGGCCTGCTGCTGATCGGCTGGGCGGTGCTGGCGGCCGCCTGGATGTACGTGCGGCTCTGGCGGACGGTGCTACAGGGCGAGTCCGTGCACGCAACCGTCACCGTCCGGGAGTCCACTGCGGATTCCGACGGCGACCTGAGGTGGAGCGTCCGCGTCACCGGGCGTACGACATCGGGTGACGCCTTCGATCGCGGCCTGGACCTGGGCTACACCGAGCCCGGTCCGCTGGGGTCGACCATGAGGGTGCGCTACCACACCGGGATGCGCAAGATCTGGGCGGTCGACCCCGTCGGCAGGATGATCGCCGCCGTCGTCGTCGGCCACCTGATCGCCGTGGCGACCGCCATGACCCTGACCGCCCTGACGGTGTTGATCGTCGCGGGCCTCGTCGACGTCTGGCAGTGACGCGGCATCGGGCACCCCCGGACCGCAGACGCGCCGGGCCCGGGTGAGGCTCAGCCCCACCCGGGCCCGGCGCGCGGGGCTCAGCCCAGCTGCGGTGCCGCGAACTGGGCGGCCGCCTTCTCGAATTCGGCCATCGCGGCCTGCGTCCACGGATTCGGGGACGGATCGGTCAGCGCCTTCTGCATCAGCCCGACGCCGTCGGCGACGTCGACGGCGGCCGACCGCAGCCACGGATTCGGCTGCGGGTCGAAGGTGTGCTTGTCGAGGTCGGCGATGCCGACCTGCTCCACCGTCACCTTCGCGCCCCGCACCAGCCCCGCGCCGGCGATGAACGCGTCCTGCGCCCGCGCCCGCAGCACCGCCGCCGTGCGGGGGTCGGCCTGCCGGGCCTGCCCGAGCAGCCCCAGCCCGTTGGCGACGTGGCCCAGGAAGCCGCGCTCGATCTCCTCCGGCAGCACCTTGTCGATGCCCAGGTCGATGCCGTAGTCCCAGATGCAGCACGGGTTCGGTTCGTAGGCGTACGGGACCTCGAAGCAGTGCTCCACCCAGATCCAGCCCCACGGGGTCTTCTTCGGGTACTCGAAGCAGTAGGTGATCGACGTGGCGGCCTGCGCCGGGCTCGGGGCCACGAACGTGACCACGCCAAGACCGGCCACCATTGCCGCCAGCAGCAGCGCGAGCCGCCGCAGCCGGCCTACACGTCGAGGCGCCGTGGTCGTTTCCATGTGTCGTCCTTCCCAGGATCTTCGGCGGCCGCAACGGCCGGGTGCCACCCAGGGTCCGGATCGGCGTACGGCCGGCGTCAAACTCCGGTCAAACGCGGACTGTCACGATGTCGACCGGTCCGAGCGTTTCGCGCGGCCACTCTGCCTCAATGGGCACATGGCGCTCCCCACCGTGCCGATGCTGCCGGACCGACGCCGCCTGCTCGTGACGGCCGCGCCGGGCTTCGGCAAGTCCTGGCTGGTCCGGGCCTGGCTCGCCGATCAGCGGGCGACCTGGGCCGACAGCGACGTCGACCCGGCCGCGGTCGAGGACTGGCTGGTCATCGACGATCTGCCCATGCTCGACACCGCCGCCGCGCAGGCCCTCGTGGCCCGGCTGGACCGGCTCCCCGCGACGACGCGGGTGGTCCTGATCTCGCGTACGCCGTGGCCGGGCCGGCTGCCCGCGGACTGCGCGGCACTCGACGCCCACGACCTGGCCCTGCCGGAACACGCGGTGGCCCGGGTGCTGGCCGAGGAGTACGGCCTCGGCTCCGCCGACCTGGCCGCCGCCGTGCACGAACTCACCGCGGGCTGGCCGTCGCTGGTCCACCGCGCCGGCCGGCACCTGCAGGGCGGCACCGTGGCCACCCTGTGCGCCGGCGGCGCCGAACTGGACGCCTACGTCGCCGACCACGTGCTCGGCCACCTGTCCGCGGCGGAGCGCCGGCTGCTGGGCAGGCTCGGCGAGCTGGGAACCGTCTGCGAGGACCTGGTCGGCCCGCGGGACCGCCGGACGCTGCGGCTGCTGACCCGCACCGGGCTCGTCCTGCCCGCGGGCGCTCCGCCGGGCACGTACGGGCTGGCGCCGATGCCGCACTGGCTGCGCCCCGTGCCCGCGCTGGCCGCCGTGGCCGCGCAGCGCGAGCCGCTGCCCGCCCCGGCCAGGCGCCGCCTGCACACCGAAGCCGGCGCCTGGCACGCCGACCGGAGCATCTGGACACAGGCCGCGCACGCGCGGCTGCGGGCCGGGGACCGGGCCGGGGTGGCAGCGCTGCTGCGCGAGCACGGCTCGGCGATCGTCGCCGCAGGTGGCGCGGGCGTGGTCATCGACGCCGCCACCGCCGACGCCGACGACGGGCTCCGGCTGCTGCACGGCGAGGCGCTGGCGGTCACCGGGCGGCTCGACGAGGCCCTGGCCTGCCTGACCCCGTTGCTGGCCGACCGTGCCTCGATCGAACCCGGGCTGGCCTGGCGGCTGGGCCTGGCGTACTACGCCCGCGCCGAACATCGCGCCGCGTTCGACGTGCTCGGCCGGGGGCGCCTCGACCGCGCCGACACCGTCGACGAGGCGCTGCTGCTGTCCTGGACCGCGACCGTGCACTGGAGCGTCGGCGACCGTGACGCCTGCCGCGACCACGCCGAGCGCGCCCGGCACGCCGCGGCCGCCACCGGCGACGACCGGGCGCTGGCCGCCGCGCACGTCGCGCTGGCCCTGCACGCCGTCCTGACCGGCGACCGCGCGAGCAACATCGAGCAGTACGCCATCGCGCTCGCCCACGCCGAAGCGGCCCGCGACGCGGTCCAGGCCGCCCGCATCCGCAGCAACCGGCTGTCGCAGCTGCTGGAGGAGGCGCGCTACCCGCAGGCGCTGACCGAGTCGGCGGAGGCGGTGGCCGCCGCGGAGGCGTCCGGCAACGCCACCGCGCTGACCGTCGCGCTGGTCAACCGCAGCGAGGCACTGGCCCGGCTCGGCCGGCTCGACGAGGCCGAGCGCTGCGGCGAGCGGGCCCTGGCGATCAGCCAGCGGGCGGGTTCCGGCAAGACGGCGTACGCGCTGACCATCCTCGGTGACGTGCGGGCCCGGCGCGGGCAGCGCAGCCTGGCCCGAGCCGCGTACGAGGAGGCGGTGCGCGCCGCCGACACCGACGGGATGCAGCAGTGCTTCGTCCCCGCGCTGGCCGGGCTGGCGTGCCTGGTCGCGTACGACGACCCGGCCACCGCCCGGCGCCACGCCGAGACCGCCGCCTCGCGCGCCAACGGCCCCCTGGCCACCCGCGCGCTGCTCGCCGTCGGCTGGGCCGCGATCGCCGCTGGCGACGGCCTCGCCGCCGCGGCGGCCGCCGACCGGGCCGAGGACTCCGCCCGGTTGCACCGCGACCGGGCCGGCCTCGCCGAAGCCCTGGAGCTGCGCGCCGACACCAGCGACCGGCCGTCGGCCCGGCGCACGGCCCTCACCGAGGCGGCCCGGACCTGGCGCGCCACCGGGGCCCGGCTCGACGCCGACCGCGTCGCCTGCCGCCTCGGGCAACTGCCCGGCGCCAGCGACGAGGAGCAGCTCGCCTCACGGGTGGCCCGCGCCTCGCTGGAGGCCGCGGGCGTGCTGCCGGCCGCGGCCGGCGACCCGAGCGCCGCCCGCGCGCCGCACGTGGCGGTCCGGGTGCTCGGCCGGTTCGAGGTCCTCATCGACGAGGCGCCCGGCCCGGCGTGGCGCTCCCGCAAGGCGCAGGACCTGCTGCGCATCCTGGTCGCCCGGCGCGGGCGGCGGGTCGCCCGCGAGGAGCTGGCCGGGCTGCTGTGGCCGGACGACGACGACCACCAGGCCGTCGCCCACCGGCTGTCGGTGGCGCTGTCCACGCTGCGGTCCGTGCTCGACCCCGACCGCAGGCTGCCGAGCGACCACTACGTGTTCGCCACCTCGACCGCCCTCGCCGCCGATCCGGCCCACCTCGACATCGACCTGGACACGTTTCTCGGTGAGGCCGAGATCGGCCGGCGGCTGCACGAGCAGCGCCGCTTCGCCGAGGCGAGGGAGGTGCTGGCCGCCGCCGAGCGCCGCTACGTCGGCGACGTGTTCGAAGACGAGCCGTATGACGACTGGGCGGTGCCGGCCCGCGAGGAGGCACGGGCCACCTACCTGCGGATCACCCGGCTGCTCGCGGCGCTCGCCGCGGACCGGGGCGCGACCGACGAGGCGCTGGGCTACCTGCTGCGGATCCTCGCCCGTGACCCCTATGACGAGCCCTGCCATCGGGAGGTGGTCAAACTGCTCGACCTCGCCGGCCGGCACGGCGAGGCGAAGCGGGCCCGGCTGCGCTACGCCGATGCGATGCGCGAGATCGGGCGCGGCGCCGAGGCGAGGGTATAGCGGCCGGGCCTGGTCACCTGACCGGTTTGCCGCACGGCGAGACCGGGCATCGGTCGGCCATGGTGCGCCGGCTCCTGGTTGCAGGACTCGTGATCTGCCTGGCCGCATGCTCGGGCGGACAGGCCGATCCCGCGACACCGGGTGGCGGGGAGTCCCTCGTGGCGTTGCTGAACCAGCGGCGGGCGGAGGTGTCCTGCCCCGCGGTCACGGCCGACACGCAGCTGGCCGAAGCCGCCGGCCGCCACGCGCGGGACATGCTCGACCACGATGTGCGCGACCACACCGGCTCCGACGGCAGCACCGCGCAGCAGCGCATCGCCGACACCGGCTTCGACGCCTCCGCAAGCGGCGAGATCCTCTACTGGGCGCAGGGTGCCGGCGACGCGCGGCAGGCCGTCGACGCCTGGATGGACAGCTCCGGCCACCGCGCGATCATCAGCGACTGCGGCCTCACCCACGTCGGCGCCGTAGCGCTCACGGCGGGCGGCGAATACGCGGCGGTGGCCGACTTCGCGACTCGCACCTAGTACGGGTCCGGGGCCACGGCAACCCGCTGCCGAGCGAGGCGCGAACATCAGGGAGGCCGCGCCGAAGGTCCCGGCCGGGCGACGTACCCTACTGCGAGTCGGGAACGGATTCGGGTTCTGGCCTGCGAAGGTGGTCGCTTTGGTCCATGCGGGAACCGTGCTCGCCGGACGGTACCGGCTTGAGCAGCGGGTCGGCAGCGGCGGCATGGGCGAGGTGTGGCGCGCCTTCGACGAGGTGCTGGGCCGCACCGTCGCGGTCAAGTGCCTGCTGGACGGCCGGCCCGACGACCCGACCTTCGTCGACCGGTTCCGGGCCGAGGCCCGCATCATGGCCACGATCAGCCACCCCGGCGTGGTGGAGGTGCACGACTTCGGCGACGACCTGGCGGCGGGCGTGTACCTGGTCATGAAGTACATCGAGGGCGAGTCGCTGGCACACACGCTGGCCCGGGTCGGGCGGCTCAGCCCGGAGGCGACGATGCGGCTGGTCGCCGAGGCCGCCGAGGCGCTGCACGCGGCCCACGACAAGGGTGTGACCCACCGCGACATCAAGCCCGGCAACCTGCTGCTGCGCACCGACGGCAGCACGCTGGTCACCGACTTCGGCATCGCCCGATCCGCCGGGGCGGCCGGGTTCACCACGACCGGATCGCTGGTCGGCACCGCCGGATACATCTCGCCCGAGCGGGCGATGGGCCGGCCGGCCACCCCCGCCTCGGACATCTACGCGCTCGGCATCGTGGCATACCGGTGCCTGGCCGGGCACATGCCGTTCACCGGGGACAGCGTGGTGGAGATCGCGCTGCGGCATGTCCAGGACGACCCCCCGCCGCTGCCGCCGGACGTGCCACCCGCCGTCCGGGCGGTCGTCGAAAGGGCGATGGCCAAGGACCCGGCGCTGCGCTGGCCCACCGGGGCCGCGCTCGCCGTCCAGGCCCGGCACGCGGCGGCGGACCCGCCTGCCCACCAGCCCACGGCGGCGGTTCCACCTGCGACGGCGTCGGCTCCGACCCGGCCGCAGGGCGTGGTGGCGGTGCCGACCCGCGACCAGCCGGGTGCCGGCCCGCGCCGCGGCAGGCGGCTGCTCGTCCCTGTGCTCGTCGGCCTGGTCCTCGCGGCCGTCGCGACAGCCGGGATCGTCCTGAGCGACCCCGCCGACTCGCCGTCGCAGAGCCTCCCGCCGAGCCCCGGCGCGGGCATCCCGAGCCCGGCCGCCGACGACGTGGCCGCGAGCCCGCCCGCGAGCCCGTCGACGAGTCCCGGCGCGGCCACCTCCGCGCCGGGTTCCGCCGTCCCGAGCCCGAAGCCCAACGCCGGGACCACGTCGCTCGCGCCGCCGAGGAACCTGACGGCGACAGCGGTCGGCGCCGGTACGATCCGCCTGCGCTGGAAGGACACGTCGACCAGCGAGGTCGGCTTCACCGTCATCGACGGCAGCACGTCACGCGACGTCGCCGCGAACACGACCACCTACGACTGGACCGGGCTGCAGCCCGCGACGCACACGTGCTTCAAGATCCGGGCGTACAACTCCGCCGGGGTCTCGGCCTACCACCCGGCCGCCGAAGGCGACTGGGTCTGCGCCACCACCTTGGACGGCTCGGGACCGGCCGCGCCCACCAACCTGCGCGCGACGACACCGAGCGCCGACACGATCCGCCTGCAGTGGAACGACAACTCGTCCGACGAGACGGGGTTCACCATCACCAACGGCAACACGTCGCGCAACGTCGGCGCGGACACCACGACGTACGAGTGGGACGGCCTGGCCCCCGGCACGTACATGTGTTTCAAGGTCCGCGCATACCACTCCGGCGGCGTTTCGGGCTACGCCCCGGCCGCGGCCGGCGAATGGGTCTGCGTCACCACGCCGACGGCCTAGCTCGGAAAGCGGGGCCGTGACCAGCTCGTACGAGCTGGTCACGGCCCCGCTTTCACGCCGTCCGGAGCCGCGGGCCGGTCAGCTCGGTCCGAAGGAGACGGTCAGCGTGGGCTTGTTGGTGTTCTCCCGGCTGTGCAGGCGCTGCTCGTAGCCCACGGCGCCCTCGGCGGCGTCACGGATGAGCAGCCCGTGGTTGCCCGCGGAGTACAAGCCGGCGACCTGCGGGGTGACGGTCCACTCCGCCCAGCCCTTGACCGCGGGCGCGGTGGCGGGATCGCCGGTCGAGGCCGGCTGGTTGCGCCAGGTGACACCGGTCTCGGTCCACGGCCCGGCGAGCCGGACGGCCCGCAGGGTGCGTGTCCCGACGACCGAGGACAGGTACAGGCGCAGTTTCGCGCTGGTGACCTTGCAGCCGGCCGGCAGGCTCGGCAGCGCGAAGTGCACGAGCGTACGCGCGTCGGCCTGGGCCTTGCTGCGGACCTTGAGGATCGCGTCCTTGCCGAAGTTCGTCGTGGACCAGCTCGTCGTGATCCACGTGTCGTAGTCGGCGGTCCTGGTCGCCGTGGCCGGGCAGGCGACCGTGCCGTTGACGGTCACCGACGCCTGGTCGTCCTCGGTGGGCACGCCGTTGCCGGGCGTCGAGTCCGCGTCGGGCTGGGCCGCGGCGGAGACCTGCGCGGTGTTCACCTTCTGCCCGGCGGTGGTGATCCGGCCGACGAGCTGGAGGCTCGCCGTCGCGCCGGCGGCCAGTCCGCCGACGGACCACACGCCGGTGGTCGCGGCGTAGGTCCCCTGGCCGGGGGCGGCGGACACGAAGGTCACACCCGACGGCAGCTGGTCGGTGACGGCCACGCCGGTCGCCGGGGCGGGTCCGGCGTTGGTGACGCGCACCGTGTACGTCACGTTCGAGCCGACCGGCACGGCGGTGGCGGACGCCGTCACCGTGACCGACAGGTCGATGGTCGGCGCCGGTGGCAGTCCCGCGCCCCAGTCGCGTACGTACACGTCGGCGTGGGCGTCGGAGTCCTCGGTGCTGAGGTTGTCCGCCACGGACTCGAAGGCGATCAGCTTGCCGTCGCCGGAGATCGACGGGTGCGTCGACCGGTCGTCGCCGCCCGCACCGCCGGCACCGCTCGCCCGGCTCACGAAGGCGGTGGTCTGGGCCTGCAGGTCCCGGACGAACACGTCCGGGCACGGCCGGTCGACGCCCTGCGCCGGGTCGTGGCAGTTGTCGAGGTCGCTGCCGCTGAGGTTCAGCGCGCGCGAGGTGAAGGCGACGTACCGCCCGTCGCCGGAGATCGACGGCTCGGTCGAGGCCAGCGCCGCCACCGCACCCGCGGCCCCGTCCGCCCTGCTGGCGAGGGTGGTCCGGCCGTCCTGCAGGTCCCGCACGTACACGCTGGGGGTGTCGAAGGTGTCGACATCGTCGGCGCTGAGGTTGTACGCGTCGGAGCTGAAGGCGACGTGGCGCCCGTCGGCGGAGATCGACGGGCAGAGCGAGGGCCCGCCGAACGCGATCGCGCCACCGGCGCCGTCGGCCCTGCTCGCGTAGCTCACTGTGCCGCTCTGCAGGTCGAGCACGACGACGTCGTGATAGCCGTTGTTGTCCTGCGGCGAGCGGAGCTCCTCGGTCTCGTAGGCGACGAACCGCCCGTTGCCGGAGATCACCGCCGGGCAGGGCACGTTGCGGTCGATGGGCGGGGTGCCGTTGCCGATGTACACCGTGGCGCCCGCCGACAGGTCGCGCACGAAGAAGTTGGTGCAGGGGTGCGGATCACCGCCGAAGGTGGAGCACTCGTTCACGTCGAGGTCGCTGAGGTTCGCGGCGAGCGAGGTGAAGGCGACCCTGGTCCCGTCGGCGGAGATGGACGGGGTGAAGGAGCCGCCGTCGGCCGCGGCGCCCTGCGCGCCGTCCGCCCTGCCGACGAATGTCGTCGTGCCGGACACGAGGTCGCGTACGAAGATGTTGGAGCAGGGTCCCTCGCCGTCGAACCACACTCCGGTGCAGATGTCGTTGTCCTGCGTGCTCAGGTTCGCCGCGGTCGACCGGAACGCCACGTGACGCCCATCGGCGGAGATCGACGGATCCGCGGACGGGCCGTCGGCAGCCGCTCCCGCGGCCCCGTCGGCCCGGCTGACGTAGCTCGTCTCGCCGGTCTGCAGATCCCGCACGAAGACGTTGGGCTGGCCGTTGTCGTCCTGATCGCTGAGGTTGTCGGCGTCGGAGACGAAGGCGACGAAGCGGCCGTTCGCGGAGATCGACGCCATCGTGGAGTGGCCGTTGCCGGCCGCGCCGGCGGTGCCGTTCGCGCGGCTGGCGAGGATGGTGTCGTAGGCGGCCGCGTGCGCCGGTCCGGCCTGTATCGCGACGAGTGCCGCCGCCAGCACGGCCGCCAGGCCGGCTCGTGCCGGCAGCCGGTGCCGGATGACGGACGTCGGGTGTGGTCGTCTCCCGCGAGGCGCCCGACACGCAGCCCCGGGTTTCGCAACTGACATGGGCACGGCTCCGTTCAGCCCATGCGGCATCCACGCGCATGGACGGGTCTGGTCGAACATGCTCATGATCGGCATGTATATACGTACAGTAATGGACCGAATACCGTACGTTTCGGCGACACACCCGGTGCCCTGACCTGCCGATCAGCCGCAATCCGCACCGGTCGAGGCCACCCGGAGCGGCGCACCGTCCGCCGAGTCCGGAACACGTCTGCCGCTCCCCCGGCCGTGGGATGCGCTCACGGCACGGAGGTGCGAAGATGTCGTGATCGTGCGCTCCGGCTAGCTGGGTGGTGAAGTGGTGCCGTTCCGTTTCAGCGCGGAGCCGCAGTCGGACTGCATCGTGCTGCGCCTGTTCGGCGACTGTGACCTGTCCAGCCTGCCCGAGCTGCAGCAGGCGATCTCGTCCTCGCTCGCCGATGCGGCAGCCGTGCAGATCGATCTCTCCGCCGTCGGGTTCCTCGACTCCAGCGGCATCCATGCCATGGTCACCGGATACCGCCACGCCGAGCAGCACGGACGCGCGCTGTACGTCACCGGAGCCAGCGGCATGGTCTCGCACGTGCTGAAGCTGACCGGAGTGGCCGAACTGCTGGCCCCGCCGACCCCGGAGCACGGCCATGAGCACTGAGCCGCCCGCCTTCGCCGCCGAGCCACAGCGCATCGCCTACCGCGAGGCCGGCGACCTGGGGACGCTGCGCACCCACGTCACCTCGTACGCCGAACGGGCCGGCCTGCCCCCGTTCCGGTCCGGGCTGCTCGCGCTCGCCGTCAGCGAACTGGCCACCAACACCCTGATGTACACCGTCGGCGGCGGCACGATGGTGCTGTGGGCGGAGCCGGGTGCGATCGTGTGCGAGTTGCACGACCAGCGCCCCGTCGGCGGCCGGCCGGCGACCGCCCGGATGCCGGCGGCAGACGCTCCCAGCGGGCGCGGGCTGGCGATCGTGGACGAGGTCTGCGACGAGGTGCGCACCTACCGCACCGAGCAGGCGACCGTGGTCCAGGTGCGGATGCGGCTGTGACCGTCGCCCGCCAGGTCAGCGCCCCACGCGGGCGGCCAGCACGCAGGTGTCGTCGTGCGGGTTCGACGGCGGCAGCAGCGTGGCCAGCGGTGGTGCGGCAGGGCCGCTGAGCACTGCCAGGGCCCGGCTCACCTCCTGCAGTGCCTGGTCGCTGTCGCCCTCGCGGCGTTCGACCAGGCCGTCGGTGTAGAGCAGCAGCACGTCCTGCGGCCGCAGCCGCACCCGTCCCAGCGGGTACTCGGCCTGTGCCGAGGCGCCCAGCAGCAGCCCGTCCAGCCAGGGCAGCGGCTGGGCCTTCCCGGCACTGCCGAGCAGCGGCAGGGGGTGACCGGCGCGGCCCCAGACCAGCATGCCGTCCGCCGGGTCGTACACGGCGATGACGGCGGTGGCGGTGGTGTTCAGCTGCAGGCACAGCGTGTTCATGTGGCGCAGCAGCTGAGCGGGGTCGCCGATGCCGACCGAGGTCCACGCGGTCAGCGAGTAGCGCAGGTGGGCCATGGCGGTGGCCGCGGGCAGGCCGTGGCCGACCACGTCACCGACGGCCAGCAGCACCCGCCCTGCCGGCAGGGTGAGCGCGTGGTACCAGTCGCCGCCGACGCGGACCGAGTTCTCGGCCGGCAGGTAGCGCACCAGCGCCTGCACGCAGCCCAGCTCGACGACATCCTCGGGCACCGGCTGGATGATCTGCTGCAGCCGCCCGGCCAGCCGGTGCTCGGCCAGCGTGGTCAGCTCCTGGGTGTGCAGCTGCTCGCGGAGCCGGTGCATCGTGCTGCGGCTCGTCTCCCGGGCGGTGACGTCCTGCACGACGCCGTACACCTTCACCGGGTGGCCGGCCGGGTCGCGCGCGGTGTCGGCGACCAGCCGCAGGTGCTTGACCCCGTCCCCGATGCGCACGCGCAGGGTCAGGTCGGAGACGGTGCCGCTGTCGAGGATCTGCCAGGTCGTCTCCCGCAGCGGACGGTCCTCCTCGATGATCATTTCGGCTTGCGCGCGGCGGCTCAGCGGGCCGAGTGCCGGGTCGCGTTCGAAGATCCGGTACATGCCCGGCGACCACGTCGTCTCGCCGGTGGTCAGGTCGGTCTCGCCCCAGCCCAGGCCGCCCAGCGTCTCGGTCTGCTCCAGCCGCCGCAGGTCCTCGTCGAGCCGCTGCCAGTACACCAGCAGGCCGCCGCAGGCCCGGTGCACCGTGATGTCGAACAGCGACGTCGCGATGATGCCGGCCTGGTCGGCGGTGTACCTGAAGTCCGGCAGCCGGCCGGGCGTGCCGTCGGCCAGCACCTGGTGGTACAGCTGCCACAGCGGCTCCCCCACCAGCGTGGGGTACAGCTCGGCCATGGTGCGGCCGACCCGGTCCTGCCCGCTGCGCCCGCCGACGTCGTCGGCGCGCGTGCCGACCGCCGCGATCCGGAAGTCGACCACCGTCGCCTCGGCGTCGACCACCGGAAGCAGCCAGCTGCAGCTGGCCGGAAGCCCGGACAGCAGCTCACGCACGAACGGCGTGGCCGCCTCGCCGGTGGGCATGCCCGAGGGCTCCGACGCCCGGCCTGCTGCCTCGATCACGCTGCCTCCTCCACCACGCCCTCGGCACATGAGCCTAGTGGTGCGGGCGGGGCATGGCACTCGCCGAGAAGTGGGGCTCGCACAAGTTGTTTCCTGCCAACAGATGCGGTGTGGCGCGTCATACTTGACGATGATCATCTTTTCTTGCGCTCATCGCAGGTCTGTGCGAATCTCGTCGAGTGAGTACGCGCAGGGTTACCGCAGACGTGAAGGCAGTGCTGGCAGCTGTGCCGAACCCGTCCGCGGCGTCCAGCAGCGATGCGGTGCTGGCGGCGCTGGCGGACGCGCATGCCCGGCGCGTGCAGGCTGAGGAAGAGATCCGGCTGCTGCTCGCCTACGGCCGCCAGTTCGTGTACCCGCACCCGTACACGTTCGGTGAACTGGCGTCGGCGTCGGGGATGTCGGTGTCGGGAGTACGCACCGCATTCGGCCAGCAGGACATCGACAAGGTCGCAGTGGCGACCGGCCTGGAGCCGGTGCCCTCGGAGGGGGAGGAAAGTTGACGTGGAGACATCCGGCGTCGACTTGACCGGCAACGACCCGAGCGAAGCGGTCGTGGCCGTGTCCGGCGAAATCGACCTGGCAGTCCGCGACGACCTGCTCGACACTCTTCATACGGCGATCCGCAGCGCAGGAGTCGCCAGGGTCGTCGTCGACCTCAGCCAGGTCTCGTTCATGGACTCGACGGGTCTGCATGTCCTGATCGCCGCCCGCGAACGGGCACACCGTTCGGGCGTCGGCTTCCGCGTCGCCGGGGCTACCGGGATCGTCCGCCGAGTGCTGGCGGTCACCGGTGTGCTGGATCTGCTGACCGGCGAGACCGACGCGGACTCGGACGAGCCGACGGCGGGAACCCCCGGCAACGCGACACCCCCGGCAACGGACGACACCTTCCTCCATCGCAACTGAGCACGCTGTTGACGGCCGCGGCGACGCCGCCGATCGATGCTTGCGGGCCGGATACCGGTGACGGCGTGCCGTGGCGTTGCCATCGCGGCTAGGTCCGCAGCAGCGCGTCCCGCACCAGGTCCCGGCCCGATGTGGACCATCCGCCAGCAGCCGGGCCAGGCGGACCGGCGCTGGGCCGCACGCTAGGAAGAACTCTTCGAAGCTCATGCCCTCTGCCACACCAGGTATGAGTCCGCGAGGCGCCTCAACTGTCGACGGGCCCGCCAAGTTCGGCCGCGCAACCAAGCCGGGCGACGGCCACGTCGGACTCGAAGATAATCGCCGGATTGCAAAACTTTCTTGCAAGACATCTTCATCGATACATCGAAATGCTATATGTTCAGTCGCTCCAGGTCTCCTCGTTCCCCCACCCGAGAGGCGCACACATGATCGGCAACTCCGGCGCGCGCCGCCGAACCCTGCTGGCCGCGGCGGCGGGCATCGCCGTGGCCCCGTTCGCGGCCGGCCCGGCCTTCGCCGCGGTTCCCAAGGTCTACATCGACCCCGGGCACGGCGGCACCGACGCCGGCGCGGTCGGCAACGGCCTGCAGGAGAAGACCCTCACCCTCAACATCGCCCTGCAGACGCGCGACATCCTGAAGGCGGGCTGGAACGTCGACGTGCGCATGTCGCGGACCACCGACATCACCCGCAGCCTCACCTACCGCACCGACGACGCCAACGCCTGGGGCGCCACGATCTTCGTCAGCATCCACATCAACGCGGGCGGCGGCACCGGCTTCGAGAGCTACCGCTACCCGGGCACTGCCGGCAACACCGCCCGCCTGCAGAGCACCCTGCACAGCAACGTGCTGTCCCAGATGCGCTCGGTCGCCGCCGTGACCGACCGTGGCCAGAAGACAGCCAACCTCCACGTGCTGCGCGAGACCGCGATGCCCGCGGTGCTCACCGAGAACCTGTTCATCGACACCGTGGCCAACGCCAACCTGCTCAAGCGCGCCGACTTCATCACCGCCACCGCCCGCGGCCACGCCAGAGGCATCGCCGCTTTCCTGGGCATCTGACGCCGGCCGGGAGCCGGCACCAGGCCCACCACGGTGTGACGACAGACGAGGGCTCCGGCTGTTGCCGGAGCCCTCGTGCGTGATACGTCAGGCTTGAAGTTCCCGCGCTTGCGGTCAGCCGGCCAGGTTGAGGTCGACCAGGAGCGCGTCGGCGAGGCTGGACCCCAGGTCCTCGGACAGCTGGGGGCGCGACGACGGGAGCACGAACTTGTAGCCGACCTGGCGCACGGTGCCGATCATGGCTTCGTACTCGGAGCCGAGCTTGGCGCGCAGCCGCCGCACGTGCACGTCGACGGTGCGGGTGCCGCCGAAGTAGTCGTAGCCCCACACCTCGCGCAGCAGCTGGTCGCGGGTGAAGACCCGGCCCGGGTGCTGCGCAAGGAACTTCAGCAGCTCGAACTCCTTGTACGTGAGGTCGAGGTGCCGGCCCTTGAGCTTCGCCGCGTAGGTGTCGGGGTCGATGGTCAGCTCGCCGCCGCGGATCACGCCGCCGGCCGCCGCGCTCGCGGAGTGCAGACGCCCGGTCGCCACGCGCAGCCGCGCCTCGACCTCCGCCGGACCGGCGGTGGCCAGGATGACGTCGTCGACGCCCCAGTCGGCATTGACGGCGACCAGGCCCGCCTCGGTGACCACGGCGATCAGCGGCACGCCGAGGCCGGTCGCGTGCAGCATCCGGCAGGTGGCACGGGCCTCGGAGAGTTCGGAACGCGCATCGACCAGGACCGCGTCCGGAGTCGGCGCCGACACCAGGGTGCGCACGTCACGGGGCGCGGTGCGCACGGTGTGCGGAAGCAGGTCGATCGCGGGCAGGACGGCCGATGGTTCACCGGCACGTGCGGTCACCAGAAGCAGGATTTCCACGGTTAGCCTCCGTCGTTCGCGGTCTGCACCGAACGGGCCACCGCGGGGAAACGGTGCCGTGTCGGTCCCGGCGTCACTGACGGGTGATTAAGGCATGAGCATAACCGAGGTTGCGGTAAAGGCCAGCGATTGATTTCTTTGTCACTACAGCCTTTGCGCTGGTATTCCAGGCAGTTTTCCGGCATGTTTCCGAGGACGCCCGCCCGGATGGGATCTACGCGGCGCGCAGCCGGGTCGAGCGGGCCTGCGTCCGCTTCGCCGCCGAGTTCGGGCAGCGTTCGGGCGGGGGCGTCGGCCGCCCCCACCCGAACGTGGCCCGGTCCTGTTCACGCCCGGGTTCCCGGCCGCCTCACCAGGCGGTCGAACCGCCGTCGACCGGGTAGTTCGCGCCGGTGATGTACGCCGCCCGGTCCGATGCGAGGAACGCTGCCAGTTCCACGACCTCCTCGGGTCGGGCAAAGCGCTTGAGCAGTGTCTTGGCGGTGATCGCATCCCGGGCGGCCTGATCGTCGCCCAGGTCGCGGTCGCTGAGCGGGGTCAGGGTCGGCCCCGGGCTGATCGCCACGGCACGGATACCGTGGCGTGCGCCTTCCAGCGCGAGTTGCCGGGTCATGCCGATGACGCCTGCGTTGGCCGCACTGTGGGCGACCATCGGCGGAACCTCCCCGGCGACCATGCCGGCCATGGACGCGACGTTGATGATGACGCCGCCGCCGCGCTGTACCAGGTGCGGCCACGCGAACTTCGACACGAAGAACGGGATGTCGAGTTCCCCGGTGATGGTGGTGCGCCAGTCCTCGACCGAGAACTCGGGCATCGGGCCGAAGCGGACCATGGCGGCGTTGTTGTAGACGACGTCGAGCCCGCCGTACACGGCGGCGGCGTCGTCGACGGCACGCCGTACCTGCTCCGGATCGGTGAGGTCGACCGGTGCGAGGCCGGTCATCTCTCCGCCGCCGCGACGGACGAGTTCGACCGTCTCGTCATTGGCCTCGGTCCTGATGTCGAGCCCGACGACTCTTGCGCCTTCGCGTGCGAAGACCAGCGCCGAAGCACGTCCCAGTCCCCCGCCGCTACCGGTCACCAGCACGACCTTGTCGTCGATCGTTCCCATGAGACTCCTCCCGTCCCGGTCAGTTGGCGCGCAGCGGCGCGAGGGCTCTGCTCCAGGTCACCACCTGGTCGAGGGTCGTATTGAGCGCGTCGCGCTGGAACTGGCCGGGCTTGAACACGCTGAAGTTCTCGAAGTCGGTGAACAGCGACAGCGCCACCTGCGATCGCACGTCGGCCAGTTGCAGCTCACCGGCGATCAGCCGCAGGTGCTCCACGGCCCGGGCGCCGCCCAGCGAGCCGTAGCTGACGAAGCCGACGGCCTTGTTGTTCCACTCGCCGTACAGGAAGTCGATCGCGTTTTTCAGCGCGCCGGAGGTCGAGTGGTTGTACTCCGGCGTCACCATGACGAACCCGTCGAACGACGCGATCCTGCTCGCCCACGCCAGGGTGTGCGGCTGCGTGTACTGCCCCATCGAGGGCGGATACACCTCGTCCAGGTGCGGCAGCTTGTAGTCGACCAGGTCGACGAGCTCGAACTCGGCGTCCGTGCGTTCCTGTGCGACCTCGT
The DNA here is from genome assembly GCF_009720385.1 of Catellatospora vulcania. Taxonomy (GTDB): domain Bacteria; phylum Actinomycetota; class Actinomycetes; order Mycobacteriales; family Micromonosporaceae; genus Catellatospora; species Catellatospora vulcania. The sequence goes on from NZ_ML769306.1 coordinate 268,452, forward strand.
ACACCCACTGCCCCACGGCCGCCCCGTTTCGTCCGGGCCGGGTGCTGCCGATGATGATCCCGATTCTGGTCATCTGCGGTTCCTCCTGAGCTATGTACTTGCTTCGTCAAGCAAACATAGCGCCGATACTTCCTTCGTCAAGCAAGTAAGCTGGAGATATGTCAGCCGTCACAGCGCACCCGACGTCGGCCACGGACGGGCCGCAGCCCTTCAGCGAGGATGAAGACGCCCTGGTCCGGGCCCTCAGCCGCCTCATGTACGCCCTGCCCCGCGCCATCGACGCCGACATGGTCCGCGAGCAGCGGCTCCCCTTCACCGAGTTCCTCGTCCTGAAGCACCTGTCCGAAGCGCCCGACCGCCGGCTGCGGATGAGCGAACTCGCCACCGCCAGCGAGATGTCCATCAGCGGCATCAGCCGCATCGTGGGCCGGCTCGAAAGCGAGGGGTTCGTCCAGCGGGTCAGGAGCGAGCACGACGCCCGCGGCTGGAACGCCGTGCTCACCGACGCCGGCCTCGCCCGCCTGGCGCAGGCATGGCCGACCAACCTGGCCTCGGTGCGCCGGCACTTCCTCGACCACCTGGCCGGACTCGACCTCAAGACGCTCGCCGCAGCCCTGCACGACGTCGCCACCTGAGCAAGGCCGTCCGGGCGGAGCACAGACGCGAGGCAGAATGGTAGGGGCGCCCCAGGAGGTGGACGATGCCGAAGAAGACGCGCTGGGTCATCGACCTCGACATCGAGGAGCTTGAGGAGGAACGCAGCACGCACGCGGTGGCGAGGCTGCACCGCGACGGAACCAGCCTGGAGGGCACCGGCACCGCCCACCGCCATCCCCGCGACCTGGATCTGGCGCGCGTCGGCGACGATCTTGCGGCCGCTCGGGCCCTGGTCGAACTCGCCAGCCTGCTGCAGACCGACGCCGGGCAGGTCCTGGAGAAGTTCGGGGCGACGTCGCCTCCGCCGGAGGCCTGATCCGGCGTCGAACAGTGTGACCGGACCGGAACCCGGGTACTCAGCACGTCGAACGCTCGTGCTCCGCACAGGACGGCTGGTGCGATGGCTGGTGGCGGTGTAGACGGCGTCGACGCGGTGGTGGTGGGCGCGGGACCCAACGGGCTCGCCGCGGCGGTGACCCTCGCGAGGGCCGGTCTGCGGGTGAGCGTCCACGAGGCCGCCGGCACCGTGGGCGGCGGGGCGCGCACCGAGCAGCTGACGCTGCCGGGCTTCTGGCACGACCCGTGCTCGGCCGTGCACCCGCTGGGCGCGGGCTCGCCGGTGCTGCGGTCCTGGCCCCTGGACCGGCACGGCCTGCAATGGCTGCACCCGGAGGTGGCGCTGGCGCATCCGTTCCCGGACGGCACGGCGGCGACGCTGGCCCGTTCCGTCGCGCAGACCGCCGCCTCGCTGCAGGCCGACGCCGAGCAGTACCGGCGGCTGGTGCGCCCGTTCGTGGGCCGCTGGGACGAGCTAGCGCCGGACGTGCTGCGTCCGGCGCTGGCCGCACCGCCCCGCCATCCGCTGCTGCTCGCCCGGTTCGGGATACCGGCCGCGCTGCCCGCCGCGGTCCTGATGCGCTGGTTCCGCGGTCCGCGCGCGCGGGCGCTGTTCGCCGGGCTCGCGGCGCACACCACCTCGCCGCTGGGCTCGCCCGGCACGGGCGGCGTGGCGTTGACGTTCGCCCTGGCCGCGCACTTCGTCGGGTGGCCGCTGGCGCGTGGCGGGTCGCAGTCCATCTCCGACGCCCTGGCGGCCCATCTTCGAGAGCTGGGCGGGCAGGTGCACACCGGGCACCTGGTGACAAGCCTCGACGAGTTGCCGCGGGCGCGGGCATACCTGCTGGACGTCGTGCCGCAGCACCTCGCCGGGATCGCCGGCGCCCGGCTGCCGGAGCGCTACCGCGACCGGCTGCGCCGGACGCGACCCGGCCCCGCCGTGTTCAAGATCGACTATGCGTTGGCGGGTCCGGTGCCGTGGACCTCGCCCGCCTGCCGGCAGGCCGGCACCGTGCACCTCGGCCCGTACGACACCGACATCGGCGCGGCGCTGCAGGCCGTGCACCACGGCAACGCACCGGACCCGCCGTTCCTGATCACGTCCCAGCCCAGCCTCTGGGACCCCTCCCGCGCCCCGGCCGGCAAGCACGTGTTCTGGGTGTACGCCCACGTGCCCAACGGCTGGACCGGCGACCTCACGCCGGTCGTCGAGGCGCAACTCGAGCGGTTCGCACCCGGGTTCCGCGACCTGGTGCTCGCCCGGGCTGTCGCCGGGCCCGCCGAGCTGCAGCGCCGCAACCCCAACTACGTCGGCGGCGACATCGCCGGCGGCAGCTGCGAAGGCCTGCGGCTGCTGTTCCGGCCGGACTTCACGCCTGTCCCCTACGCCACCCCGGACCCGGCGGTGTTCCTGTGCTCGTCGTCCACGCCGCCCGGCCCCGGCGTGCACGGCATGTGCGGCTTCCACGCCGCCCGGGTCGCGCTGCGACGGGTCTTCGGCGTACACCTGGAGAGCTGACATGGACTGGCTCACCGCGCCCGAATACTGGTGGAGCCGGCTGCTGTTCCAGCGCGGCCTGGCCGCCGTATACCTGCTCGCGTTCCTGGTCGCCGCCAACCAGTTCCGGGCCCTGCTCGGCGAGCACGGCCTCACTCCCGTGCCGCGGTTCCTCGCCCACACCCCCTGGCGGCGCGCGCCGAGCCTGTTCCACCTGCGCTACTCGGACCGGCTGCTCACCGCGGTCGCCTGGACCGGCGTGGCGGTGTCCGGCGCGCTGCTCATCGGCCTGGGCGACCTGGCGCCACTGTGGACCGCGACGGTGATGTGGCTGCTGCTGTGGCTGCTGTACCTGTCGATCGTCAACGTGGGCCAGGTGTGGTACGCCTTCGGCTGGGAGAGTCTGCTGCTGGAGGCGGGCTTCCTGGCGATCTTCCTCGGCAACGCCCGGGTCGGCCCGCCGGTCGTGATGCTGTGGCTGCTGCGCTGGCTGCTGTTCCGGGTCGAATTCGGGGCCGGGCTGATCAAACTGCGCGGTGACAAGTGCTGGCGCGACCTGACCTGCCTGAACTACCACCACGAGACCCAGCCCATGCCTGGACCGCTGAGCTGGTGGTTCCACCACCTGCCCCGCCCGCTGCACCGCGCCGAGGTCGCCGCCAACCACGTCACGCAGCTCATCGTGCCGTTCGGGCTGTTCCTGCCGCAGCCGGTCGCGAGCGTGGCCGCCGGGCTCATCATCGTCACCCAGCTGTGGCTGGTCGCGTCGGGCAACTTCTCCTGGCTGAACTGGATCGCGATCGTCCTGGCAGCCTCGGTGCTGGATCTCTCCCCGCTGCTGGGCAGCGGCACCGCCACGACCGGACCCGGCTGGCACCAGGTGCTCGTGCTCGCCGCCGCGGCGCTGGTGCTCGCGCTCAGCTACCGGCCGGCCCGCAACCTGTTGTCGAAACGCCAGCTGATGAACGCCGGCTTCGATCCGTTGCGCCTGGTCAACACCTATGGCGCGTTCGGCCGGGTCACCAAGGTCCGCCACGAGATCGTCATCGAGGGCACCGACGAGACCGACCCCGGGCCGCAGACACTCTGGCGGGAGTACGGCTTCAAGGGCAAACCCGGCGATCCCCGGCGGCTGCCACGGCAGGTCGCGCCGTACCACCTGCGCCTTGACTGGCTGATGTGGTTCGCCGCCATGTCCCCGCCGTACGCCCACCCGTGGGTGCCGGCCCTGCTCGGCCGCCTGCTCACCGACGACCGGACGGTGCTGCGGCTGCTCCGAACGAACCCGTTCCCCGACAAGCCGCCGACGTATGTGCGGGCGCTGCTCTACCGCTACCGGTTCACCACGTCCGCTGAGCGGCGCACCACCGGCGCGTGGTGGCACCGCACGCTGGTCGGCGAGTACCTGCCGCCGGTCACCTTGACGCACGGCGTCCGGTCTCCACATGCGCCCTGACGGCCGGATAAGAGCGCTGACCTGCGGACCCGTGGCTACTACCAGCAGGTGCAGGCGCTGGTCGGCTACTTCGGAAACGGCATCGTCGACACCACCGTGTCGACTGCGGGGTTCCATCTCCCGTCAGGCGGCCTGGCCTGGTAGGCCCTTTCGATGGTCGGGCCGGCGCACACGCGGACCGTCTCGCTCGGCACACTCATTAGGATGACGCCGTGGACACCACAGCCTCATGACTCAGATCGTCTCCGTGCCGGAGCTGAGCGTGGGCGTCCTGGGGCGGCTGGAGGTCCGGCGGGCCGGCCGGCCGCTCACCGTCGGCAGCCCGAAGCAGCGGGCGCTGCTCTGCCTGCTGCTGATCCGCCCGGACCGGTTCGCCACGGTCGACTGGCTGACCGACGCGCTGTGGGACGGCACGCCGCCGCCCAGCGCCGAGACCACCCTGCGCACCCACGTCGCGGGCCTGCGCCGCGCCCTCGAACCGGATCGTGCGGCAGGCGCGGCATCCGCGACCCTGCACAGCCGGGACGGCGGATACCTGCTCGACGTGGACCCCGACGCCCTGGACCTGGTCCGTTTCGCAGCGCTGACCGGGCGGGCCGCCACCGCGTACGGCGCGGGCGACGCGGCCGCCGCCGAACGCGACCACACGGCGGCGCTACGGCTCTGGCGGGGCGACCCGCTGCCCGACATCGCGGACCTGTCCGCCGCGCAACCCGAACTGGCTCGCCTGCGCGGGCTACGGGTACAGGCCGAGCAGGGGCGCCTCGCGGCGGCTGTCGACGCCGGCGGGCACCTGCGCGTGCTGGCCGAGTTGCAGGCGTTCACGGCTGCCCACCCGCTGCGGGAGGACGCGACGGCGCTGCTGATGCTCGCCCTGTACCGCTGCGGCCGCCAGACCGACGCGCTGGCCGTGTTCACCGAGACGCACCGGCTGCTGTCCGCCGACTTCGGGATCGACCCCGGCGAGCGCCTGCGTGCCATGCACCGGGCGATCCTGGCGCAGGACCCGGCACTGGACAGGCACAGCGAGGTGATCCCACCGTCCGCTGCCGAACCAGCCGCGCACCCACTGCCCGGACGCACGTCCGAACTGGACACCATCGCCGCCGCCGTCGCCGGGGCGGCGGGTGGCGCGGGCCGGGTCGCGCTGGTGGCCGGCGAAGCCGGGATCGGCAAGACCACGCTGGTCGCCCGCGCCGCGGCGGCGGCCGCGCAGGGCGGTATGCCGGTCGTGCGGGCGCGCTGCCCCGCGGTGGGCCAGGCCCCGCCGTTCTGGATCTGGATCCAGGTCGTGGGCCGGCTGGCCGATGCGCCGGGCGCGGACGACACCGCCCTGGCCGCGCTGGGCGCGCACGCCCCCGACGACACCCAGGGCAACGACCCCGCCGCACGGTTCCGGCTGTACGAAGCCGTCGTGCGGCTCATCGCCGCCTCGGCACGCGAGCACGGCCTGCTGGTGGTGCTCGACGACCTGCACGCCGCCGATCCCGATTCGCTCCTGCTGCTGCGCTACCTGGCCGGGGCCCTGGCCTCGACACGGGCGCTGGTGCTGGCCACCACGCGGCCGTACCAGCACGATCCCGGGCTGGTCGCCACCACCGCGGAGCTGGCCCGCACGCCGGGCTTCACCCGCCTGGACCTGACCGGCCTGAACGAGGCCGCGATCACGACACTGGTCCGCCGGGAGACCGGCGCGGAGCCGGCCCCCGGCGCGGTCGCGGCGCTGCTCGGACGCACCGGCGGCAACCCGTTCTTCGTCACGGAGCTGCTGCGCCACGACGGTGCGGGCGAGCTCCCGCCGACCATCCGGGACACGCTGTGCCTGCGGCTGGACGCGCTGCCGGCGGTGACGCGGCAGAGCCTGGAGGTGCTCGCCGCCGCCGGTCACGGTCTGGAGCTGCGGGTGCTGGCCGACGTGCTCGGGCGGCCCGCCGCGACGGTGGCCGAGGAACTGCTGCCGGCGTACGCGGCCCGGCTGGTCGCCGAGGACGGGCCCGGCCGGGCCGGGTTCGCGCACCCGCTGTTCGCCGAGGTCGGCTACGCGACGTTGAGCCCGCCGCGCCGGGCGCTGCTGCACGCGCGGCTCGCCGGCGCGCACGAGCGGCTGGGCGGGGCCGCGCCCGCCGAGATCGCCTACCACTACGGCCGCTGCGCCGGGCTGGGCCACGACGCCGACCACCTGCACTGGCTGCTGCGCGCCGCCGACGACGCCACCCGGCGGCTGGCCTATGAGGACGCGCTGGCCCATCTCGACCTGGCCGCCGACCGGCTGGCCGCCGGCGCCGAGACGGCCGCCGAGGAACTGGCCGTGCACCTGCGACGGGCGGCGCTGCTGCAGGTCACCGTCGGCATCGGCAGCGACGCCGTGGACCGGGCCTGCGTACGCGCACGTGAGCTGCTCGGTCTCGTCCCGGCGGGCACGGACCTGGCCTCGGCGCGCTGGGTGCTCGGCGAGCTGGCCGCCAACCGGGCCGAGTACGCGATCTGCCTGGAGCTGGCCGAGCCGCTGGCCGCCGACGCCGACGGCGCCGTGCTGACCCGCGCGGCGGGCTCCTACCTGCTCGGCGCGGCCTGCTACTTCCAAGGCAGGCTGGCCGAGGCGGAGCAGCACCTGACCACGTCGGCGGAGCTGCTGTCCGGCATGGACGCGCGGGTGCTGAGCCGGGAGGTGGCGCGGCGGCCGGCGCTGGCCGCGTACAACTTCCGGGCGCTGGTGCGGTCGCTGCGGGGCGAGCGGGTCGCCGCCGAGGCAGACCTCGTCGCGGCGGCGGCGCTGGCGGAGCGGCTCGACGACGCCTACGGCCGGGCCAACGCGCGGCTGTACGCGGCCTGGCTGCAACTGCAGGAGCTCGACGCGCCGGCCGGGCACGCCGCCGCACTGCGCTTCCGTGAGCTGGGCCTGGCCCACGGCATGCCGCACTTCGTCACCACGGCCGAGGTCTTCGCAGCGTGGGCGGCGGTGTACGGCGGCGACGCCGCCCAGCGGCCGCGGATGCGCGCGGCGTACGAGTCGCTCTACCGGCTGGGGCTGCGCGCCACGCGTACGGTCACCCTCAGCGCGATGGCCAACGCCCACCTGGCCGTCGGCGACCGTGACGGCGCCGCCGAGCTGGCCGCCGAGGGCCTCGCCCTGGCGGAGCGCACCGGCGAGCGGGTGCTGCTCGCCGAACTGCTGCGGGTGCGCGCGGTCGCGACGGGTGAACCCGAAGGGCTGCGCGCGGCCGCCGCCGTCGCCGCGGAGCAGGGCGCCCGGCTGCTCGCCGCACGGGTCGCCGCGTCCGTCGAGCAGGGGTAGCCGGGCCTCCACGCGGGCTCCACGCCGCCTCCACGCGGGGATGGTCGGCTGGACGGGCACCGATCCCCCACCTGTGAAGGAGTCACCGTGTCCTCCCCCGCGAGCCCCACCGACGTCGACGTGCTGATCGTCGGATGCGGGCCGGTCGGCGCGCTCACCGCGAACCTGCTCGGCCGGCGTGGTGTCCGCACGCTCGTCGTGGAGCGCAGCCGCGAGCCGCACGGCCAGCCCCGCGCCTTCTCCTGCGACGACGAAGCACTGCGCATCTACCAGCAGGCGGGCCTGCTGGCCGAGGTACACGACGGCATGCGCACCGCGCCGCTGGTGGACTACACCGATGGCAACGGCCGGCCGTTCGCCGAGATCGCGCTGTCCGAGGTCGACTTCGGGCTCGGGCATCCGCCGCTGCAGTTCTTCGACCAGCCCCGGTTGGAACACGCGCTGCGCACCGGCCTGGACCGGTTCCCGCACGTGTCGCTGCGCCTGGGCGTCGCACTGGAGGCCCTGCACACCGGCGACGACGGCGTGACCGCGCGGATCCGCGACCTCGACACCGGCCTGACCCGGCAGGTGCGCGCCCGGTACGTGCTGGGCTGCGACGGGGCGCGCAGCACGACCCGCACGCTGGCGGGCATCGAGCTGCGCGGGTCCACGTACGCGGAGCCGTGGCTGGCCGTCTCCGGTGAGCTGCCGCCGGAGGCGGTGCGGCTGGACCGGACCCGGTTCGTGTGCGACTGGCGGCGGCCGGCGTTCGTGTCCCCGGCCGCGGACGGCGGCTACCGGCTGGAGTTCATGCTCCGCGGCGGGGAGACGGCCGCGCAGTTGGAGCAGCCCGCGGCGGTGGCGGAGCTGGTCGCGCCGTATGTGGACCCGGACCGGTTCCAGGTCCGCCGGGCCGCCGTGTACACGTTCAACCACCTGGTCGCCGACCGGTGGCGGGCCGGGCGGGTGTTCCTGCTGGGCGACGCCGCGCACCAGATGCCGCCGTTCATGGGCCAGGGGCTGTGCAGCGGCCTGCGCGACGCCGCCAACCTGGTCTGGAAGCTGGACCTCGTGCTGTCCGGGCTGGCCGCGCCCGGCCTGCTCGACACCTACGAACAGGAGCGCCGCCCGCACACCGAGGAGATGGCCGCGATCACGGTGCGGGTCGGGCGGGTGTTCCTCGCGCGCAACCGCACCGGTGCGAAGCTACGGGACGTGCTGCTGCGCGGCGTGCAGCTGGTGCCGCGGGTGCGCCGCTTCGTGCGGCACTTCGAGTTCAAGCCGCTGCCGGTGCACCGCCACGGCTGGCACGTCGGCGGCCGCCCGGCGGGCACCATGTTCCCCCAGCCGCGGGTCGCCGTGCCCGGCGCGACGAGCCCGGTGCCGCTGGACGACGTCCTGGGCGGCGGGTTCGCGCTGATCGGGCCGCAGGTGAACGCGGCGTTCGCCGCCGATCCGCACTGGCGCGGCCTGCCGGTGCGGTTCGTCCGGCTCTGCCCCGCCGGGACGGCCCCGGCGCTCGCGGACGGCGACTACCACGAGGTGGCAGATGTCGACGGACACCTGACGGCCTGGTTCGCCCGGCACCGCGCGGGTGCCGCGCTGCTGCGTCCCGACCGGTTCGTATACAGCGCAGCCCTGGGGACCGCCGCGACCGACCTGGGCCGCGCGTTGGCCGCCGCCCTGCGGGCCGAGAGCCGGGAGCCGGTCGCACCGCCGCGCGTCGGCTGAGCGGCAGCGGACACGGCCGGGCGGCAACGCTCGCCCGGCCGTCGACGCGGGCCGGTCACCACCACATCGTGTCAGCCGCCGCGCCGCCCTCACGCCGACCCCGGACCTACTGGTGACCTCCCGGCTTCTTCCTGGCCTTCTTCTCCGCGTGGCCGCCGAACTCGCTGCGCATCGCCGAGAGAACCTTGCCGGTGAACTCGCCGAGCCCCCGGGATTCGAACCGCTCGTACAGCGACGCGGTGATGACGGGAGCCGGCACGCTCTCGTCGATCGCGGCGATGACGGTCCACCTGCCCTCGCCGGAATCGGAGACGTGCCCGGCGAAGTCGTCGAGTTGCGGGGAGCGGGCCAGCGCGGACGCGACCAGGTCGACCAGCCACGATCCGACGACCGACCCGCGCCGCCACACCTCGGCGACCTCCGCGACGTCGATCTCGTACTGGTAGGCCTCGGGGTCGCGCAGCGGAGCGGTCTCGGCATCCACGATGTGGTCGAGCTTGCCGACGTCGGCCCCCTTGATGATGCTCAGACCCTCGGCGATGCCGGCCATCATGGCGTACTCCACGCCGTTGTGGACCATCTTGACGAAGTGCCCCGCGCCGTTGGGCCCGCAGCGCAGGTAGCCTTCCGGCGCGGTCCCGCCCTTGCGGGTGCGGCCGGGGGTGGGCTCGACGTCGCCGACGCCGGGCGCGATGGTCTTGAAGATCGGGTCCAGCCGGTCGACGACCTTCTGCTCACCGCCGATCATGAGGCAGTATCCGCGTTCGAGTCCCCAAACCCCGCCAGAGGTCCCGCAGTCCACATAGTCGATCTTCTTCGCGGCGAGCTGCCGGGCCCGGTCGATGTCGTCGCGGTAGTAGGAGTTGCCGCCGTCGATCACCACGTCATGCGGTGCGAGCAGCCCGGCGAGTTCGTCGAGCGTCGACTGCACGATGGCCGCGGGCAGCATGAGCCATACCGACCGCGGCTTGTCCAGCTTCGCCACGAGATCGGCGAGCGAGGTCGCGCCGACCGCTCCCTCGGCCTCCAGCTCGGCGATGGCGGCGGCGTTGACGTCATACACGACGCAGTGGTGCCCGTCGCGCATGAGGCGGCGGACGAGGTTGGCGCCCATCCGTCCGAGACCGATCATGCCCAGCTGCATGGGTTTGGCCGTAGCCATCGCCTGCTCCTATCCCTTGAGGCGGCGGTAGTGTCGGATGAGGGCGTTCGTCGACGAGTCGTGGTTCAGGTCCGGCTCCGCGCCGGCGGTGAGTTCGGGAACGATCTGGGCGGCGAGCTGCTTGCCGAGTTCCACACCCCACTGGTCGAAGGAGTCCACGCCCCAGACCGCGCCCTGCGTGAAGACGCTGTGCTCGTACAGGGCGATCAGGCAGCCGAGCAGGTGCGGGGTCAGCTTCTCGGCGAGCAGGACGTTGGTGGGGCGGTTGCCCTGCATCACCCGGTGCGGCACGACATCGGCAGCGGTGCCCTCGGCCCGTACCTCGTCCTCGGTCTTGCCGAACGCCAGGGCCTGGGCCTGCGCGAACACGTTGGACGACAGGATGTCGTGGTGGTCGCCGAGCGGGTTCAGGCTCTTGCCGAAGCCGATCAGGTCGACCGGGATCAGCCGGGTGCCCTGGTGGATCAGCTGGTAGAAGCTGTGCTGGCCGTTGGTGCCCGGCTCGCCCCAGTAGACCGCCCCGGTGTCGTAGTCGACAGGGTCTCCGGCCAGGGTCACGTGCTTGCCGTTGGACTCCATCGTCAGCTGCTGCAGGTAGGCGGGGAACCGCTTCAGGTACTGCTCGTAGGGCATGACGCCGACGGTCTGCGCGCCGAAGAAGTTCGCGTACCAGACGGCCAGCAGGCCCATCAGCGCCGGCAGGTTCTCCGGCAGCGGCGCGGCGCGGAAGTGCTCGTCCATCTCGTGGAAGCCGGCGAGCAGGTCGCCGAACTGCTCCGGGCCGATCGCGAGCATCGTGGACAGCCCGATCGCGGAGTCCATCGAGTAGCGCCCGCCGACCCAGTCCCAGAAGCCGAACATGTTCGCGGTGTCGATGCCGAACTGCGCGACCTTCTCGGCGTTGGTGGAGACCGCCACGAAGTGCTTCGCGATCGCGTCCTCGGCGCCCAGCCGGGAGACGAGCCAGTCGCGGGCGGAGTGGGCGTTGGTCAGGGTCTCCAGCGTGCCGAAGGTCTTGGAGGAGATGATGAACAGCGTCTCGTCGGCGGACAGGTCACGGGTCGCCTCGACGAAGTCGGTGGCGTCGACGTTGGACACGAAGCGGAACGTCAGGTCACGATCGGTGTAATGGCGCAGCGCCTCGTACGCCATGACCGGCCCCAGGTCCGAGCCGCCGATGCCGACGTTGACGACGTTCCTGATGCGTTTGCCGGTGTGGCCCTTCCACTCGCCGGAGCGCACGCGCCGCGCGAAGTCGGCCATCCGGTCGAGCACCTCGTGGACCTGCGCGACGACGTCGACGCCGTCGACCACCAGCGAGCTTCCCTTGGGCATACGCAGGGCGACGTGCAGGACCGCGCGGTGTTCCGAGACGTTGATGGGCTCGCCCCGGAACATCGCGTCGCGGTGCTCGGCCAGGCCTGACTCCTCGGCGAGGCGCACCAGCAGGCGGAGCGTCTCGTCGGTGATCAGGTTCTTCGAGTAGTCGAGGTAGATCCCGCCCGCCTGCGCGGTCAGCCGCTCACCGCGGCCGGGGTCGGCGGCGAACAGTTCACGCAGATGCCGCCCGGCCAGCTCGGCATGGTGCGACTCCAGCGCCTGCCATGCGGCACGGTCTCGAAGCGGGGTGCTCGGCGTTCCAACCATGAGAACACGTTAAGCAGACTATGGCCTGATTCACGAAGTTCTCACAGATTCGCAGCAGTTCAGGGGCGTACGCGAAGCACGCGACGACCCCGAAACGGGCATCCTCCGCGATATGCTGGCATTTACCGGCGACACCGGGTCGGGCCGGGGAGGTGTCATGAGCCAGGACGGCGCGCAGAGCGACAGGATCGACGGCGTCGGCGAATGGGACGAGGTCGAGGACGACGGCGTGCTCGACGCCTCCGACACGCTCGACGGTGATCCCGTCACCGATCCTCTCGACACGGGCGTGGCACCTGCCGACCGCTGGTCCGGGGCCAACCGCTTCGGCACGACCCCGGCCGAGGCACTCGCCGGCGAGTCCCTCGAACAGCATCTCGCCGAGGAGGAGCCGGACATCGACCCGTACGCCGAGCCCACCTACGTGGACGAGGACGAGCTGATCCGGCGGGGCTACGAGCGGGAGCCGCGCGCCGGCCGCCTGGTCGCCGACGACCAGGGCTTCGGCGAGGACGACCAGCCCGACTCGGTGGCCTGGGACGTCGGCATCGACGGCGGCGGCGCCAGCGCCGAAGAAGCCGCGATGCACGTGGTGGACGATCCCGACGGCCCAGGCGAGGGACCTCTGGATTGAGGCCCCCCGTCCGCCGTCAGAGCAGCTCTGCCAGCATCCGTGCCGCGTGTGCGGCGCCATCGCGCTCCACCGGCCGGTAGGCGACCTCCCGCCCGATCTCCTCGGCGATGGCCTTGGCCAGCACCTCCGGCGTCAGGTCGGCGTAGTCGAGGCGACGGCCTGCTCCGTATCGCTCCAGCCGGTGCGCCACGTGGAAGTTCTGCTCGAAGTGGTGGCGCAGCGGGATGTAGATGAAGGGGCGGCGCGCCGCGGTCAGCTCCATGCACGTGGTCAGACCGCCCTGCACGACCGCCAGGTCGCTCGCGGCCAGATGCCGGTGCAGATCAGGCACGAACGCGCGTACGTCCAGGCCCGCCACCGGCTCGACCATGGCCGGGTCGATACGCGGACCGGTGACGACGAGCATCCGCAGCCCCGGCACCAGCCGGGCTGCCTCGCCGTAGGACTCCACGACCCGGCGCAGCAGGTGGTGGCCGACCCCGGACCCGCCGACGGTCACCACGCAGACCCGCTCGTCCGGCCGGTAGCCGAGCTCGGCACGCAGCGCGTCCCGGTCGGCGACGGCGGCGGGGTCGAACCCGGTGACGTATCCGGCGAACTCGTAGTGCTCGCGCGTCCACTCCCGGATCATCGGCAGATCGGGGCCGAACCGCTCGTCCACCACGTCGTCAGGGCTGCCGACGAAGATCGCCCGGTCCCTGATCCGTGGATACCGTGCGATGTGTTCGATCATCTCGGCGTTGTAGTCGGCCGTGACCAGCGCCTCGCGCGGCCCGCCGTCGGGCATCGGCAGGAACCCGACGAAGTCGGTGAACCAGGCGTACGCGAACCGTTTCAGTTCGGGGTTCTCGTGCAGGAAGTGGTCGACGTCCCAGGCCTCGTCGCCGACCACGAGGTCGTAGTCGGTGTCGTGGACGACGTCGTGGAACACCATGAAGTTCGCGAGCAGCACCTCGTCCATGCGCCGCAGCGCCTCGAAGCAGTGCAGGTCGTGTTCGCCGGCCTCGGCCTCGATGTGCGCGGACTCGTTGGCCAGCCACCGGCTCGCCGGGTGCAGCCGCTCGCCGGCCTGTTCGAGGACCTGGGTCACCGGGTCCTGGGCCAGCCAGTCGATCTGCACGTCGGGATGGCGCCGCCGTAGTTCCGCGGCGATGGCGACGTCGCGGCGGGCGTGGCCCAGGCCGATCGGCGAGCTGAGGTAGAGCACGCGCTTGCGCCGGTGCCCGAAACGCGACCAGGTCCGCCGCTGCGAGGCGGGGGTGCGGAAGCGCTGGGCGAAGTCGTGGATGAGCAGGTTCACCTTGACCGGGTCGCGGGCGAGCGGGATGTGTCCGGCGCCTTCGAGGGTCACCAGGTCGCCGCCGGTCAGTTCGGCGAGGACCCGGCTGCGGTGGATGGAGCTGATGTGGTCGTCGTCGCCGTGGATCAGCAGGACCGGGCTGGTGGTGCGTGCGCACCAGTCGGTGAGGTCGCGGTTGTCGGGCCAAGGGGCGTGGCTCTTGGCGATGAGCACCTCTCCCGTGGTCCCGCGGCCCCAGCCGACGCCGTCCTCGATCTGCTTGGTGGAGTGGGGTTCGCTGAAGCACTGGCCCATGAAGAACCAGAGGAAGTCGTCGTAGTTCTCGATCCAGTACTCGCGGTTGTATTTCAACCACTGCTCAGGCGGGTCGCTGCCGAGGACCGGCACGCGCGACGGTTCGAGGACGGGCGACGGGCCGTCGACGCGGTTGTAGGCCGCCCGCGGCGTGTCCGGTGGTGAGGCGACGGGCACCGTGGGCCCGATCAGGACGGTCCCGCGGACCCGGTCGGGGTGGTCGGCGGCGAGCCCGAGTGCCCAGTTGGCGGCCATGGACAGGGCGACCGGGACCGCGCGGGCGGTCCCGGTCGCGTCGAGGACCTTCAGCGCGTACGCGACCTGGGCGTCCTGCGCGTAGGCGGCCGGGTCGAGCGGGCGGTCGGAGCGGCCGTTGCCGGGGCCGTCGTAGACCACGACGCGGTGGTGCCGGGCCAGGTAGGGGATTTGCGCCTTCCAGAACCGCTTGTCGATGACGGTCCAGGTCGGCATGAGCAGGACGGTCACCTCGCCGTCGCCGTACACCTCGTAGTGGATCCGCACGCCGAGGTGTTCGACGAAGCCGTCCGCGTCCGCCTCCCGTGCCCGCATCGTCAGGCCTCCACCTGCTCGGACAGCCGCCGCGCCCGGGGCACGAACCGCGGCACCTGCCGGGCGTAGCGCTCGTACGGCTCGCCCAGGCTCCTACGCAGGTCGTGCTCCTCGAACCGCACGGCGATCAGGATGTATCCGGTCGCCGCCGCGGCGAACAGCAGGTGCCCGGCGCTCATGTCGGGGGTGGCCCAGAAGGCGATGATGAAGCCGACCATGATCGGGTGCCGGACGATCCGGTAGAGCAGCGGCTGCCGGAACCCCGGCTCGGCGTAGGCGGTCTGGCGGGCGCGGGCGAGTGCCTGCCGCAGTCCGAACAGGTCGAAGTGCCCGATGACGAACGTGCTCAGCACGAGCAGCCCCCAGCCGAGCCCGCACACCGTCCACAGCAGCACGCGCAGCCAGCCGGTCCCGACCGACCAGACGTCGGCGGTCAGCGGCCGCCACTGCCACAGCAGCAGGCCGACGGCGAGACTGGACAGCAGCACGAAGGTGCTGCGCTCGATCGCGGCGGGCACGAAGCGGGTCCACCACCGTTTGAACCACGGCCGCGCCATCACGCTGTGCTGGACGGCGAAGACGCCGAGCAGGCCGGCGTCGATGAGCACGGCGAGCCACGCCGGGCCGGCGGCGCCGTCGTCGACGCCCTTGGGCACCAGCGCGTTGGCCAGGAAGCCGATCGTGTAGACGATCGCCGCGAGGAACGCGGCATAGGCGAGCACGCCGTAGGCGAGCGCCAGAATCCGCCGTACCATGGGATCCTCCTCGTCGTTCGGTCGACCGACCGAATCGCCGGTACGTTAACATTCGGTCGACCGACCGAGCAAGGGGTATCGATTGACCACGGCATCGATGAAGATCATGGAGTCCGCCCGGTCGTGCCTGCTGTCGGAGGGATACGCGAACCTGTCCACCCGCAAGGTCGCCGACCAGGCGGGCGTCTCGCTCAGCCAGATCCACTACCACTTCGGCGGCAAGCAGGGCATGGTCCTGGCACTGCTCGATCACGAGAACGAGCGCCTCGTCGACCGGCAGCGCCAGATGTACGCCGCGTCCGAGCCGCTGTGGAGGCGGTACGAGCAGGCGTGCGACTTCCTCGACGACGACCTGGCCTCCGGATACGTGCGGGTGCTGCAGGAGATGATCGCCGCGGGCTGGTCCGACGCACTGGTGGCCGAGCGCGTGCTCACGATGCTGCAGGGCTGGATGACCCTGCTCGAAGAGGTCGCCGGCGAAGCCGAGCAGCGGATCGGCTCCCTCGGCCCCTTCACCGCCGCCGAGCTCGCGGTCCTGGTGGGAACGTCGTTCCTCGGCGGCGAGGCGATGATCCTGCTCGGCGACAGCGGCTGGACCGAACGCGTCCGGACGTCACTGCGCCGTGTCGGCGACCTCATCCGCGCCTGGGAGACCCGGGCCGACTGATCCCGTAAGCGCGCCCAGCCGAGGACACGCCGGCGCACCCCGTCCTCGCGGCGATGAACCCCGCGATGTCCGACAGATCGGCATTGACACATATGACTACCCTGTCGTAGCCTCCGTTGCGGAAAACGCTTTCCGCAGCGATGCCGACGGCACTCGACCCGATCGCGGACGGCTCCTTGATGTCTCGACAGAAGGAGGCAACATGCGACCCGAGGTTCCCGACGCACGAACGCGGCGACGGTGGCGCATCCCGGCGGCCGGTCTCGCCGCAGCGGCCCTGGTCGTCACCGGCGCACTGGTGCCGACCGGTGCCGCACACGCGGCGACCGTCGACCCGGCCGCGAGCTACGTCCTGGTCAACCGCAACAGCGGCAAGGCGATGGACCTGTGGAACTGGTCCACCGCCGACGGCGCGCCGGTCAACCAGTACACCCGCAACGACCTGGCCGTGCAGCAGTGGCGGTTCGTCGACGTCGGCAGCGGCTACTACCAGATCCGGTCCGTGCACAGCGGCAAGGTGCTCGAACTGCCCAGCGCCGTCGACGGCGTCCAGCTCGTCCAGAACACCGCCGTCAGCGGCAACACCCGCCAGCACTTCGGCATCGCCGACTCGGCCGGCGGCCACGTGCGATTCGTCAACCGCCACAGCGGCAAAGCCCTCGAAGTGTGGAGCTGGTCCACCGCCGACGGTGCGATGATCTCCCAGTACCGGGACCTCGACGGCTACAACCAGCAGTGGCAGCTCGTCAAACTCGGCACCGGCGGCGGCTCCGGCTGCGGCAGCGGGTCCTTCCACGCCGAAGCCGTGCTCAGCGGATCCACCTGGACCGCCCGCAACGGCAGCAGCACCGTCTACACCGGCTCCGACCTGCGCGCCGCGGTACAGGCGGCGGTCAACAGCCTGTCCGCCGGACGCACGTCGAAGCAGCGCGTCGTCGTGCGCGGCTCGGGATCCATGAGCGCCAACGCCCGTATCTCGCTGCCCAGCTACACCACCATCGACGTGTGCGGCACCATCAACGTGACCGGCACCGGGACCGGCGACCAGGCGCCCATCTACTCGCGCGGCGCCACCCAGGTCGAAGTCCAGCACCTCAACCTCACCGGCGCCCCGCTGTACGGCATATTCATGCGCAACGTCACCGATGTGGTCCTCGGCCAGATCGACATGAGACTGTCCGCCGGCCTCGGCGTGCGCATCGACAACCGCGGCGACACCAGCCAGTGGACCCGCAACGTGCGCATCGACAACGTGTACGTCTCCGGCGCGAGTTCGCACGCCGTGGAGACCTACGGCGTGGACGGTCTCACCGTCGGCACCGTGACCGCCCGCAACGTCGGCGAATCGGGCCTGCTGCTCAACCAGACCGTCAACGCCACCGTCGGCACCGTCGACGCCGAGAACGCGGGGGCGGGCACCGGATACGCGGCGTTCCGCATGGCCAACCGCAACGGCCGCATCGGATCCAGCTACGCGACCAACATCCGCGTCGGCACCGTGCGGGCCCGCGGCGGCGGCCGGGGCATCTTCTGCGTATCCGAGAGCGGCGGCGCCGCCATCGACCGTGTCGACATCGCCTCCACCGGCAACAACGCGATCCTGATCGAGAACTGCTACACCGTGAACATCGCCGCGAACGGCGGCACGATCAGCGGCGGCGGCGAGGTGCGGCTCGCCGAACGCACCGAATTCGCGGGCAACCGCGACATCACCCTGCGCAACTTCACCCTGGTCAACAACCGCATCGTCGAGAATCCCTGCG
Organism: Catellatospora vulcania; assembly: GCF_009720385.1. Lineage (GTDB taxonomy): Bacteria > Actinomycetota > Actinomycetes > Mycobacteriales > Micromonosporaceae > Catellatospora > Catellatospora vulcania. The sequence goes on from NZ_ML769306.1 coordinate 286,199, forward strand.
CCGACAACCTGACCATCACCGGCATCACCCTGAACAACTCGACCATCACCAGATGCTGAAAGGCCGGTGCGGGGCCGTCGACACGACGACCCCGCACCCGCCGTCCCGCAGGCGGTGGACGCGTGCCGGTGCCACTGCAGGTCACACGTCAACCATCGATATCCGACACCTCTCGCACGGCGTGTCAGCCCCGCGGGCGCGCACCCTCGACGGCACCATCGAACCCATGAGCCGCGCCGGACATCCTGCCGCCGTCGATGTCGCCGAACAGCTCGACTACTACCTGGTCTTCGCCAACATCCGGGCCCGCGAGCGCGCGCTGCCGCCCGAGGGCATCGTCGTCGAGGAGTTCGTGCTGCGCGCCGACGGCACCGCGTCCGCGCTGGACAGTGCGGGTTGGACCGTCGGGGGCACCTGGTGGAGCGCGGCCGCGTTCAGCCGCGGCCTGCGCGCCGACGCCCGGCTGCAAGCCAGGGTGACACCGGTCGACCGGGCGAGCGCGCAGGCGGCGTACCGGATGCTGGGCGGCGGCGAACTGCTCGCCGAACCGGACCTGCGCCGCCACTTCCTGGACCGCCTGGACCTGCCCGACGCCGCGCCGCTCAACCTCGTGCCCGCCCAGGCCACGCCCGAACGCCGCATCTACCGGGTGCTGCTCGCCGGCGAGCTGCCCGAGTCGGGCCTGGCGGCGCTGCGCAGCGGGTGGCGGATGCAGCCGTTCGACCGCGCCGACGACACCGCGCACCGGATCGCCGGGCGCACCAGACGCACCCTGGACGGGCAGACGGTGACCTGGACCCTGCGCCGGATCGGCGCCGACACGGCCTGGGCCGTCGACCTGGCCACCGACCGCTCCGACGACACGTCGGCCCACACCCTGGCCCCACTGCTGCGCCGCCTGCGTGCCGAAGCCCGCGGCCAGGGCCTGATCCCGGTCACCGTGGAACGCCTGCGCTGACCGCCGGGCTGAGCTGTCAAACCGGCGACCTCGGTCGGTCAGCCCGAGGCCGAGGCCATGGCGGCGTGGTGGTTGCGGATGACTTTGCGCAGTGCGGGCAGCGCGGGCCCGGCCTGACCTACCAGGTGTTCGATACGCTGCTTGCGCTCGCGGGTCTGGGCTCGGCTGATCGCGATCCGGATCTCCCCGACGGCGGCCAGCGCCGCCAGCGCCGCCTCCTGCGGGTCGGCGCTGCTCGCGCCCAGTGTCCGGGACACCGCCGTACGCAGCTCGCTGACCGGCCGGTGCTGGTGCACCTTGACCCGGGTCGCCGGGAAGATGCCGAGCATCCGGTAGCGCTCGGTGCTGATGAGGCGGGCGTCGACCAGCCGCTGCTGCACCGCGCGGAACATCGGCGTCTGCGCCCGGTGCACCCAGTGCGCCCAGTTCTTCAGCTTGGGCGCCTCGGCGATGTCCCGGAGCACATCGGCGAGCACGGGGTCGGTGACGCGTACGCCGGTGGCTTTGACCTTGCCGTCCGCATCGGACAGTGCACCGAGCTGGAGGAGCTCGGTCAGCGCCGCGGCGCGAAGGACATACCCGAGGTAGCCGTTGCAGGTGAGCTTGTGCCGGTCGGTGTTGTAGGCCAGCAGATAGACCTGTGAGGTGAGCTCCATGTCTGCCTCTTTCAGTCCGGATCCTTGGGGGGACGTCCGCGCCGCCTCGGCTCGCCGACCCCGCCGGGCAGCCTGCCGTCGCGGGCCAGCGCCTGGCGCAGCAGGAATTCGATCTGCGCGTTGACGCTGCGCAGATCGTCTGCCGCCCACCTGGCCAAAGCGTCGTGCACGGCAGGGTCGAGCCGCAGCAACAACTGCTTCCGCTCGCCCGCCATGGAGCTATCATAGTGATATCTATTTTCTGGACGCAAGCGCCGCCGCGCAGATTATGGGCCTCGTCATGCCGGCCGAGCCGTCAACGCGAGAACCAGCAGCCGTTCATGTCGTCGGGGTCGCCCAGGTAGTGGACGATCTTAAAATCGTCGTCCTCGTAGTCGAGCAGCAAGGCATAGCTCTCGTCATGGTCTCCGCGGTGGAACCGCAGGTCGAGAAACTTGCCATGGTCGCCGATCTCGTCCAGCCCCCACTCGCCGGTCCCGTCGACGACGAGCGGATCGGACTCGTCGGTCGGGAAGTCGGCCACGGAGAAGTCACCGTCCGCCTCCAGGCTCAGGACAGGTGACACGTCCAGGGTGTTGCACTGCGCGCGCCACTCACCCACCAGCGCCTCAGTGGTGATCGGGGGCGGTGCCTGCAACATCGAGCAGGCCGCGAGCACCGGCACGACCACCAGCACCGACACTCCACGCAGCAGTTGCATGTCGACGCACCTTTCACACGAGTTCGATGCTCGCGTCGCTGACGCGGGCACGGCGGAGCAGGTTAACCCACTTCGGCGAGCCGCGGCGTCCCGATGTGCGGTGCACCAGGCCGACTGCCGGCCAGTACGAACACCGCTGACGGTCCCCGGCGCCCACCGCCGGTGGCCGTCCTCCTTCCGTACCGGCGGCGTTACGCTCCGCGGGTGAGGGAGATCGTGACGTACGTCCACATGACCACCCGGGAGCAGTTCCTCCCGGCGGATCCGGTGCCCGGTCTGACCCTGACACCGCTGGACCGGGACTCGCCGTTGGTCGTCGACGTCCAGGCCCGAATCGGCGCGCCCCATGGCTGGCAGAGCGCTGTGCGCACCGGCGATGAGTGGGCCCTCTGGTTCGCCCGGCATCCGGACCGGGCCTTCTGGCTGCTGGCCTTCGACGGCGAGCCGGCGGGCCTGCTCGCGTGCGACGTGCACCCCGGCGACGAGGTGGAGATCGACACGTTCGGGCTGGTGCCGGAGTTCGTCGGCAGGGGCCTGGGCGGATACGCGCTGACGCTCGCCGTACGGCAAGCCTGGGACCTCACGCCGACGGTGACGCGGGTGTGGCTGCACACCTCGTCGGTCGACCACCCGGCGGCCCTGCCCAACTATCACCGGCGCGGCTTCAGCACGTTCAAGACCGAGGAAGGCGAACGAACCTGACCGATCGCTCGCGCGATTGCCATCGTCGCGTGCTCTTGGTAGGGAGTAGCCATGACTGACTTCACCCGGTCCGACGCTTCGCAGGGCGCGGAGTTCGTCGACGCGGACCTGCGCGGAGCCCGGTTCGTCAGGGCCGACCTGTCCGGTGTCGTGATGCGCGAAGTCAACCTGGACGGGGCTGACATCGACGCGCCCTGGCTTCCCCATGCCGCTTTCCTGCGCGTCAACGGCGTCGACGTGATCCCGCTCGTCGAGGCCGAACTCAACCGCCGGTTTCCCGGCCGTGCCGACCGGCGTGCCGCCGATCCCGACGGCCTGCGCGCGGCCTGGGCCACGCTGGAGCACACCTGGGCGGCCACGCTCCAACGCGTCGCGGCGATGCCGGCCGGCACGGTCGACGTCTCGGTGGGCGGCGAATGGTCGTTCGCGCAGACGCTGCGGCACCTGGTGCTCGCCACGGACGCCTGGCTGGGCCGGGCGGTCCTCGGGATCGGACAGCCGTTCCACCCCGTCGGCCTGGGCCACGCCGACGCCGGCGACGACCTGGACATGTCGATCTTCGTGAAGACCGCACCGCCGTACGACGAGGTGATCGAGGTCCGGGCCGGTCGGGTGGCGACGGTGCGCGACTTCCTCGCCGCCGTCACCCCCGACGAGCTGGCCGCGACGCGCGCGAACCCGTGGGCGCCCGAATACCAGGAGACCACCCTGTCCTGCCTGCACGTGATCCTGGAAGAGGAATGGGAGCACCACCGCTACGCCGTACGCGACCTCGAGGCGATCGAGGCGAAGTCCGCCGTGTGAGCAGGTGACCGCGGCACGGCCCGGTCAGCCCGCGCTGCGGGCGGCGCAGTGGTCGACCGCCCGGCGGGCCGGGCGCGGGTCGGCGTCGGGGAACGAGCCGTCACCGAACAGCACCCGGGCCGCCGCCGCACGACCGGCGCGGCCCCGCAGCGCCGCCACCGCCGCCTCCGCCGCCAGCGGCGACCGGACACCGGCGAGCATCCGGCGCAGCAGCAACCGGCCACGGAACCGGTCCCGCAGCGCTCCCCCGTCGTACCGGATCAGATGCTTCTCGTCGCCGGTGCGCAGGTATCCGGCAGCCACCGACGCCGCCAGCTCCGACATGCGCAGGCACGGGTCCAGGCCGCCGGCGGTCAGCGGGGACACCGCACCGGCCGCGTCGCCGACCAGCAGCCCGGCCGGGCAGGCCAGCCGGCGCAGCACTCCGCCGACCGGGATCGGGCCGCCGCGCCGCTCGATCGGGCCGGTCGGGGCGGCGCGGCCGGGTGCGTCGGCGGCGAACTCCTCGAGCAGGTGGCGCACCCCGGCGCGCATCACGTCCGGGTATCCCGCGACGCCGACGTGCGCGTGGTGGCCGTCGTCGATGACCCAGCCCAGGTAGCCCGGCGCGACCCGAGGGTCGAGCACGCAGTGGAACGCCGGGGTGGTGGTGCCCGACGCGATCGGGTGCACCAGTTCGGCCCCGACGATGAGGCGGCGGTTGACGTCCAGGCCGAGGTCACGGGCCACCCGGGAGCGCGCGCCGTCCGCGCCGACGATGAACCGGGCCCGGACCGGCTCCGCGCCGTCGAACCGCACCACGCCCGCCGACGAGCCGTCGTACCGCACGCCCAGCACGACCTGCGCCCCCGCCGCCTCCGCCGCGCGGCGCGCGTGCTCGTACACGCCGGGCATGTCGGCCACCCGGTACTCGTCCCGGTCGCTGGTCAGCCGGATCGGGGCGCGCCGCGACGGCGGATACAGCAGCACGTCGCGGACACCGGGGCCGAGCAGGTGCTCGGGCAGGTCGAAGTCTTCCAGGGTGCGGCGCACGAAGATCCCTGTCGTGCGGATGCCCGCCGACAGCGACCTGCGGCGGTCGACCACCATCACGTTCAGCTCGCGGCGCGCGAGCAGGCGGGCCGTGTGCAATCCGGCCAGGCCCGCGCCGACGACCAGCACATCCACTGTCTGCATACCTAGAGATGCTAGGTATGCAAACCAGCCTCAACCGCCACCGTCACGCTATCCGCGTGCTACCTACACATCCTCCCCACATATCCCCGTGCCGCTACGGGAGCTGCAGGTAGACGCGGGTCCAGGGCTCGTCGCCGAGCAGGCGCCAGCGGTGGCCGCCACCGGCCGTGTCCTCGGCGAGCAGCACGTCGCCGGGGCACAGGCGGAAGCTCTCGCCGTCGCGGGTGGTGAACTCCAGCGTCCCGGTGAGGGTCACGACGTACTGGCGCTGCGGCGCGTCGTGCCAGGCCAGCTGCGACCCTGGCGGGGTCTGCTGGAACCGCGCTGCCGCGGTCGGCAGCCAGCCGGTGGCCGTGTCCGGGCCGAGCGCGTCGAGGGACATCGTCGACTCCTCGACGTGGGATCGCCCGTCCGGGCCGGTGAACAGTGAGGTGTTGCCGCGCTGCACGCCGAGGGTCAGGCCGCGCAGGTCGTCGCAGCCGTGCACGCCGGGCGTGGCGGTGGCGTCGACCACCAGGCTCTGGCCCGAGCGCAGGTACGGCTCACACCACCGGGCCAGCGTCCTGCGGTACTCGGTGACCGTCGCCCCGGAGGCGACCACGTCGATGCTCCGGCCCAGCTCGGCGAAAATCCCGTCGAAGTCCGCGCCTTCGTAGCGGTGCACCGTCAGCGGCTGCCCCAGTTCGGCCGCGATCGCGGTCGTCCAGTCGATGTCGAATCCCGCGGGCTCCGGCCCTGGCACCTCGAACGGCGGATCGGGGAAAGCCGACCCCACCCGCAGCGGCACACCGGTCACGATGTCCAAGATATGCGGGTTTGCGCTAGATCATTTCGTTATCGCGCGGCCGCGCCGCGGTGTCAGGCCGCCGGTGGCAGCGTGATCCGCAGGAACTGGGTGTCGCCGCCGCCGACGACCCACAGCGTGCCGCCCGCCCCGGGCTCGACCGCGGACAGCTGCCCGTACGCGCCGACCAGCACCGCCTTCACCTCGGCGAGGTCGTCGCCGTCGAGCACCGCCCGGTAGAGCCGCGAGCTGCCCGTACAGGCGAGAAAGACGACGTCGCGCACGAACGCCATACCGCCGCAGGCGCCCTCGGCGGCGGAGAACGTGTAACGGGGCGCGACGAAGCCGGGGGTCTCACAGCCGGCCCCGGACTTCGACTCGGTGCCCTCGCACGCGGGCCAACCGTAGTTGCCGCCCTTGACGATCAGGTTCGTCTCGTCGGTGAGCCCGTCGCCGGACTCGTGCACCCACAGCCTGCCCCGCGCGTCAAAGGCCAGGCCCTGCGGGTTGCGGTGGCCGAGGCTCCAGATGTACCCGCCGAACGGGTTCCCGGACGGGACCGTGCCGTCCGGATTGAACCGCAGCACCTTGCCGGCGAGGCTGCGCTGGTCCTGCGCCAGCCGCGGGTTCCCGGCGTCGCCGAGGGCGGCGTACAGCTTGCCGTCGCGGCCGAAGCGCAGCCGGCCGCCATTGTGGACCTTCCCGCGCGGAATGCCGACGACCAGCGACTGCATGGACCCGCCGTCCAGCTCGTCGCCGCGCAGGCGCAGCCGCACGACGCGGTTGTCCGTCGCCGTCGTGTAGAGCACGTAGATCCAGCGGTCCTTGGCGAACGAGGACGCCACCGCGACACTCAGCAGGCCCCCGTCACCGCCTACCGCCCCACCGGGCACCACACCCAGCGGCGTGACCTGACCGGAACGCGGATCCAGCCGCACGATCTCGTGCGTGTCGCGCCGCCCGTAGAGCACCGAACCGTCGGGCAGCGAGGCCAGCCCCAGGACGACACCGGTGTCCTTGGCGACCGGGGTGATCGTGCACAGCAGCGTGCAGGCCGAGCCCGCGGTGACGTCGACCCCCGCGCTGCGCGAGGAGGCGTTGCCCTGGCCGTCCAGGGCGCTGACCTGGTAACGGTGCCCGGCGGAGGCGGGCACACCCAGGTCGATGAACGTGTACTCCGTGCCACCCGTGCCCGCCACGGTGCCGACCTTCGCCCCGTCCCGGAACACGTCGTACGCGGCGACCCCGACGTCGTCGGTGGCCGCCTGCCACGTCATGGTGACCGTCGTGCCGTCGGCGGTGGCTTTGACCTCGCCCGGCGTGCTGGGCGCCTTGGCATCCGCGCCGCACGGCGGCGGCGTCACCGAGAGCGGCGCGCCGGCCGCCGACACGTTGCCGGCTTCGTCGCGGGCCTTGACCTGAACGCTCCAGGTGCCGGCGGGCACGTCCGTGATCACCACGGACCGCGTGCCGCCGCCGACGCTGGTGACGACCCGGCCGTCGCGATGCACCTCGTACCCGGTCACCGCACGGTCGTCGGTGGACCCTGACCAGCTCAGCGAGATCGCCTTGCAGGTCGTCTCGCCGAGGCTGACCTCGCCCGGCGCCGACGGCGGCGCAACGTCCGGCGGCGGCTCCGGCCACCGCACCACCAGCACGGCCAGACCCGCGACCGCGATCAACAACAGGCCGCTGATCAGCCGGGAGCCGCCGGATGCCGACTCGACCGGCGACGGAGCGACGGGTGTCATTGCCGGAATGTACTAGCCCGAAACTCCCGGCACCAGACCTCGCTCCGCCGCGCCCTCGCTAGACCCAGAACGAGTCGTGCTCGACGAAGAACGCGGCGCGCTCCGCGTCGGTCATCGAGGCGAGGTTCGGCAGACCCTCGAAATAACCCTCCCGTGGCGCGCCCGGCGCGAAATGCAGCAGCATCGACGCGGGCTCCCCGGACTCGTTGCGGTACCCGTGGATGCCGCCCGGCGGCACGTACACGTGGTCACCGGGCACGGCGTCCAGCCAGCGGACCCCGTCGTAGATCCGCATGGTGCCCGAAAGGATGAAGAACGACTCCGAGATCGACCGGTGGAAGTGCGGCTCGGGGCCGCTCGGCTCCGGGCCGATCTCCCAGCGGTACAGGCCGAACAGGCCGTTCGTGGATGCGCCGGTCGACAGGTAGTGCACCGTGTTACCGCTGCTGTACGTCAGCTCGGGCGGGCTGCCGACCGGCCGGAACACCGCGCTGACCTCACCATGGTCAGCCGTATAGACCGCAGGCGGATACGACATACCTCGACCGTAGACCAGCCCGTGTCAGACACGTCCGGGAATCCACGAACGCGGCCCGGCATGATCGGCGGGTGTCGCACCGGGCCACTATCCTTCGCGTACCGCCTGGCCCGCAGGCTGGACGAAGGAGCTCGCACCATGCCTGACGACCTCGCCGAACGCACCGCGGTCGCCCCGATCGTCGACCCCGCCCACGCCCAGGCACACCCCACCCGGGACGGGTACCTGCAGGCAGTCGCCCAGGCCCGGCGCGCGGCCGCCGCGTACTACGCCGGGGAGCAGGCCCTGCTCGACGACGCCGAGTACGACGCGCTCTACGCCCGGATCGTGGCCAGCGAACGAGAGCACCCGCAGTGGCGGGCCGCCGACTCCCCCACCGCGGTCGTCGGGACGGCCAGCGGCGACGTCGAGCACAGCTCACCCATGCTCAGCATCGGCAACGTCTTCAACAGCGAAGGGCTGCGCGACTGGGCGGCCAAGCTCGAAAAGACCCTCGGCCGGCCGGTGACCCGCTACACCGTCGAACCGAAGATCGACGGTCTCGCCATCGCCGTGCGGTACACCGAGGGCAGGCTCGCGCTGATCGCCACCCGCGGCAGTGGCCACACCGGCGAGGACGTCACCAGCCAGGCCCGGCTCGTCGCCGGGCTGCCCGCGCGGCTGCCCGCACCGGTGACCATCGAGATCCGCGGCGAGGTGTACATGACCGACGCCGACTTCGCCAAGGGCTGCGACCTGCGGCTGGCCCACGGTGAGCCGGTGTTCGCCAACCCGCGCTCGGCGGCCGCCGGATCGCTGCGGGCACAGCGGGTCTACGACGTGCCACTGTCGTTCATGGCCTACGCCGCGTACGGCGTACCCGCCGAACACGCCCACAGCCACTCCGCGACGATCGAACACCTGGGCACCCTCGGCATCGCCACGACCGCGCAGTCGTCCGCCGCGCTGACCGTGTGCGCCGACATCGAAGAGGTCACCGCCGCCGTCGCCGCGCTCGGGGCACGCCGGGGCGACCTCGGCTTCGGCATCGACGGCGTCGTCGTCAAGGCCGACCTCACCGCCGACCAGGAGCAGGCCGGATACTCGACCAGGGCCCCGCGCTGGGGCATCGCCTACAAGTTCCCCGCCGACACCCGCACCACCAAGCTGCTGCGCATCGACGTCCAGGTAGGACGCACCGGCGTGATCACCCCCGTCGCCGTCCTCGAACCGGTCCAGGTCGGCGGCGTCGTGGTCACCTCCGCGACCCTGCACAACTTCGCCGACCTGCAGCGGCGCGACGTACGCCCCGGCGACACCGTGCACATCCGCCGCGCCGGCGACGTGATCCCGGAGATCACCGGGGCGGTGCACGATGCCCGGCCCGCCGACTCGGCGGCGTACACCCCGCCGGACCAGTGCCCGCGGTGCGCCGGCGACATCGACCGCAGCAACCAGCGGTGGCGCTGCGCCCGCGGCCGCGCCTGCGGCGAAAAGGCCACGCTGCTGTACTACACCAGCCGCGACGCGATGGACATCGAAGGCCTCGGCGAGAAGATCCTCGACGCGCTGCTCGCCGCCGGCCACATCACCGACGCCGCGGATCTCTACGGCCTCGACGTGCCGACCCTGGCGGCACTGGACCGGCTCGGGACCGTGTCGGCCACGAACCTGGTCAACAGCATCGCCGCGACCAGGACCCGGCCGCTGTCGCGGGTGCTGACCGGCCTGGGCATCCGGATGACCGGCCGCACGCTGTCGCGGCGCATCGCCCGCCATTTCGGCACGATGGACGCCATCCTCGCCGCCACACCGGCCGAGTGGGAGCAGGTCGACGGCATCGGCGGCGAACGGGCCGCGGTGATCAGCGCCGAATTGGTCGAGGTCGCGCCCCTGATCGCCAAGCTCGCCGCGCACGGCGTCAACATGACCGAGCCCACCGGCCCGGCCGCCGCAGCCGCCGCAGCCGCCGCAGCCGCCGACACCGACGCGCCCGCAGGCGCCGCACTGCCGCTGCGCCGCCCGGACGGGTCACCGATGACCGTCGTGGTCACCGGTTCCGTGCCCGGCCTGACCCGCAACCAGGGCAACGAGGCCGTCGAGGAGCTCGGCGGCAAGTCGTCGGGCTCGGTGTCGCCGAAGACCGACTTCGTCGTCGTCGGCGAGGGCGCCGGGTCCAAGGCCACCAAGGCCGCCGACCTCGGCCTGCCGGTGCTGGACGCCGACAAGTTCGCGCAGCTGCTCACCGCACACCGCGCCGGCGACCACCCCACGGCCGTCGCAATCCTCGACACCGTCCTGCCCCGCACGGCCGGGTAACTCATGTCTGCATCCGATGATCGCTGTTTCGTGTCAGAACCTCGGCTCTGACCGCAGTTTCTGACACGAAACAGCGATCATCACCGGATGCGCTTTCGGGCACGAAAAAGGGGCCCCGTTATGGGGCCCGAATAGGATCCGGAGTGGTCCGGATACGCGTCAAGGCCCACCCCGTGAGGGGTGGGCCTTGAGCTGCGATGTTTGTCCGGCGGCGTCCTACTCTCCCACAACGTCCCCGTTGCAGTACCATCGGCGCTGGAGGGCTTAGCTTCCGGGTTCGGAATGTTACCGGGCGTTTCCCCTCCGCCATGGCCGCCGTAACTCTATCAACATGTCAACCCGCGCCAGCCTCGGCTGGGGGTTGCGTGTCGTGATGTGCATGGTGGACGCGATACAACTCTGCAGGATCTTTGTGTTGTTTAGGTAAGTCCTCGGCCTATTAGTACCAGTCGACTGAACACATTACTGTGCTTACATCTCTGGCCTATCAACCCGGTGGTCTAGCCGGGGGCCTTA
>NZ_WARX01000020.1 GCF_009720385.1 Catellatospora vulcania
CCCGGCATCGGGCGGGCCGGGGCGGCCCCCGGCATCGGGCGGGCCGGGGCGGCCCCCGGCATCGGGCGGGCCGCCGGAACGGGCGGCGCGGGCCGGACCGGTGGGTCCGCGGGCTCGACCAGCAGCGCGGCGGGCAGTTCGACGGCCGCGCGCACGCCGGTCTCCGGGTTCAGCGACAGGCTCACCCGCACGCCGTGACGCGCCGCGAGGTGGCTCACCACCACCAGGCCCATCCGCTCGCTGACCGCCACGTCGACCTCGGCGGGCACGGCCAGCAGCGCGTTCGCCTCGGCCAGCGCCCGCTCGCTGAGACCGATGCCGTCGTCGACGATCTCGACCAGCGCTCCGTCCGGACCCGCCTGGGCGCTCACCCGCACCGCCGTGTGCGGGGCGGAGAAGGCGGCGGCGTTGTCCAGCAGCTCGGCCAGCAGATGGCCGATGTCGGCGGCGGCGTGCCCGGCGATGTACAGCGAGTCGTCGACGTCGGCGCGGACCCGCTCGTACTGCTCGATCTCGGAGAGGGCGGCCAGCGCCAGCGCGGCGAGCGGCACGCCCTCACGCCACCGGCGGCGTGGCTCGGCCCCCGCCAGCACCAGCAGGTTCTCGTCGTTGCGGCGCAGCCGGGCGGCCAGATGGTCCAGTTTGAACAGTGCCGCCAGCCGGTCGGGGTCGCGTTCGTCGCGCTCCATGTCGTCGAGCAGCCGCAACTGCCGCTCCACCAGGATCTGCGAGCGCCTGGCCAGGTTCGTGAAGATCCCGTTGACGGCCCGCCGGGAGCGGGCCTGCCGCAGCGCGAGCGCGATGACACTGGCCCGAACCGCCGCCAGCGCTGCGCCGACCTCGGCGAACTCGCCGTCCGGGCCACCGGCGGCGGTCGGCGGGTCGGTCGAGTCGGCGGTGGCGTCCTCGCCATTGCCCGCCCGTAGCCGCTCGAAGGTCACCGGAACGTCGTCGGCCAATGCCTGCGCCTGCCCTCGCAGCCTTTCGGCCGCGGTCAGCAGATCCCGCTGGGCGGTCAGGACGAGGCGGACGAGCACCGCCATGGTCAGCACGGCACCGACCGCGATCACGCCCACCCACCGCCAGGCGACGTCCTCGGCATGGGCTGCGCCGTCGATCCTCAGCGCCACCAGCTCACGTAGCTCCACGGCGTCGGCCACGGCCCAGCCCAGCAGGGCGCACGCCGCGATCGCGAAGGCGGCCAGGGGAAGGGTCGTCGCGGCCGTGAGACGGGATGCCACCCGTCGCTCGCCCGCGTCGCCCGCCACCGGCCCTCCCCTGCCTCGGCTGCACCACCGCCACCAATGGTGACTCGCGGTATGTTACCCGTCACACATTGAAAAGTGGATAGGTGAGCACGAATATGACACCGGACCCGGTGAGGCTTCTGGACAGTCGCGCGAGTCGCCGGTACGGTTACCGCCATGACTTCCACCCGCAACCTGTGGTGGCGCGCCCGACCGGCGGCCGTCGACACACGCGGGTAGGCATACCCACACCGCGGCCGCCTCGAAGAGGCGGCCTTTTGTGTATCGGTCGCCCGGGGTCCGGCCACCCGAACCGGGAGACCATCGATGAACCTGCTCCACGATCTGCTCGGCGCGCCCGACCCGGGCCCGTTCGCGCTGCTGCGACGCGAAGGTTCCGAGCACCTCGAGGTGCTGCGCGGTCCGCTGTCCACCGTGGCACGGCTGGCCGACATCCCCCTGCCCGAGCACGCAGACGGCGACGAGGCCGGCCCGCGCACGCTCGCCCTGGTGCCCTACCGCCAGCTCGCCGAACGCGGGTTCGACCGCATCGACGACGGCACTCCGCTGGCCTGCCTGAGCGTCGAGTCGTACGACCGCATCCCGCTCGCCGAGGCGCTCGCCGCGCTGCCCGACACCGTGCCCGACGTGACCGACCTCGGCTTCGACATCGACGACGCGGCATACCGGGAGCTGGTCGCCGCGGTGCTGCGCGACGAGATCGGCCACGGCGCGGGGTCCAACTTCGTCATCCACCGCACCGCCCGCGCGCACACCGACGCCGAACCGCGCCTGCTCGCCGGGGCGGCGCTGCGCCGGCTGATCTCCGGCGAGCGCGGCGTGTACTGGTCGTTCCTGGTCCACCTGCCCGGCGAGGGCGGCCGCACGCTGGTCGGCGCGTCCCCGGAACGCCACGTCAGCGTCGACGACGGCCTGGTGATGATGAACCCGATCTCCGGCACCCTGCGCCACCGCGACCTCGCGCCGGGCCCGGACGGGCGCGAGACGCTGCTGAGCTTCCTCAGCGACCGCAAGGAGATCAACGAGCTGTCCATGGTGCTCGACGAGGAGCTCAAGATGATGGCGGTGGTCGCCCAGCAGGGCGGCCAGGTGCTCGGCCCCTACCTCAAGCACATGACCCACCTCACCCACACCGAGTACCTGCTGGCCGGGCGCACCGGCCTGGACGTGCGCGACGTGCTGCGGGAGACCATGTTCGCCCCGACGCTGACCGGCAGCCCGATCGAGAACGCCGCCCGCGTCATCGCCCGCTACGAGGGCTCCGGCCGGGCCTACTACGCCGGGGTGCTGGCACTGCTGGGCCGCGACGCCGACGGCGGGCAGACCCTGGACGCGCCGATCCTGTTCCGCTGCGCCGACATCGCCGCCGACGGCTCCATCGCCGTCAAGGCGGGCGCGACGCTGGTACGCGACTCCACTCCGGACGGCGAGGTCGCCGAGACCCACGCCAAAGCGGGCGGCGTGCTCACCGCGCTCGGCCTGCGCACCGCGCCGACAGCCCACTCCGACGCCGACATCAAGGAGCTGGCCGCCGACCCGGCGGTACGCGCCACGCTGCTCGCCCGCAACGAGCGGCTGTCCCGGTTCTGGCTGGCCGAGCGCGCCGCCGAGCCCGTGACCGGGCCGCTGGTGGGCCGCACCGCACTGATCGTCGACGCGGAGGACACCTTCACCGGCATGCTCGGGCACGTGCTGCGCTCGCTGGGCATGCGGGTCACCGTCCAACCGACCACGGCCCTGGGCGGGCTCAGCTCGTACGACCTCGTGGTGGCCGGGCCCGGACCGGGCGACCCGGGCGACGACACCGACCCGCGCGTGGCGGCGCTGGGCCGGGTCGTGGAGGAGCGGCTGTCCCGGCGCGCGCCGCTGCTCGGCGTGTGCCTGGGCCACCAGGTGCTCAGCCGCCGCCTCGGCCTGCCGATGCACCGCCGCGACGTGCCCTACCAGGGCCTGCCGTGCGACATCGACCTGTTCGGGGTGACCCGCCGGGTGGGCTTCTACTCCACCTTCACCGCGGTCGCCGCCGCCGACACCCTGCCCACCGCGTACGGCGACATGCAGCTGTCCCGTGAGGACGGCACCGGGTTCGTGCACGCGCTGCGCGGGCCGGGCTTCGCGGGCGTGCAGTTCCACCCCGAGTCGGTGCTCACCGAGCACGGGCCGCAGCTGCTCACCGAGCTGGTCAGCGGCCTGTTCACCCCGGCGGCGGTCGCCTGAGGCAGAGTTATCCACAGATCGCGTGAGGGGCGTTGTGCCGCCCCTCACGCGCTGCCACGCTGCATGGTGTGACGCAGCTGACGAGCGATCCCCCGCAGACCCTGCGGCTGGCCGCGGATCTGGAATCCCTGGCCACAGCCCTGCATCGGGTGTCACCACCCCCACCGGAACGTCCGTCCGGAGTGGATGCCGCGGTCGCGGCCGCCCACCTTTCCACGGTGCACGCGGCGACCGGGGCGCTAGCGGCGCTGGCCGACGGTCTCCTGACCGACGCCGACCGGCTCTACCGTGTCGGGGCGACGCACCGCCGCGCCGAGGAGCAGTCGGCCGCGACCCTCCGCCAGATCCGCGAGCCGGCCCACCCGAGGGGCATCTGGTGAGGCCCGCCGGAGCGTCGGACGGCGCACCGGTGCTCGTGATGGCCCTGCCGCCGCTGTGGTCACTGCCGGTGCACGCGACGCCGCTGCTCGCCGCGGCGCAGCGCTGGCGGTCCTGCGCCGCGGCGGCCGCCGACGCTGCCGAGGGGCTGGCCGCGGCCACCGCCGTGCGCGCCGCCTGGACCGGCCGGGACGCGACGGCCTTCGAGGAACGGCGCAGGCGCCTGGCCGACGGGGCGGCGCTCGCGGCCGAGCTCGCCGGGCGGTCGGCGAGCACGCTGGAGGCGCTGGCCGGGCGGCTGTCGTCGGTGCAGCGGCACCTGGACGAGTCGCTGGCCCGGGCCGCGGCAGCGGTGCCGTGCCGGGGCGGCGCGGAACGGGTGCTGTTCTACGCGCTGGGGCCCGCGCAGGCCGCGCGGGTGCACGCCGCCGCGGACGAGGCCGAGGGCCTGCACGGCGACCTGGCCGCGGCGACCCGGCAGGCCGAGGCAGCCCTCGCCGCCGCCGCGGCGGGCTGGCACGAGCTGGCGGGCATGTTCCCGCCCGCCGCCGAGCCGCCCACGCCCGAGCCGTCGGAGACCGTGGTGGTGCGGGCCGACGGGGTGACCCTGGTGAACACCGGGGCGCGCGACGACGACGTGGTGGTCACCACCGACGCCGCCGGCCGGCCGTTGGTGCTGGTAAACGGCCGCACGGTGGCCGCCGTGCCGGACGGGCGGCTGGTGGTGCGCACCGGCGGGGGCGACGACCGGGTGCACGTCGACGCCGCCGTGACCGGGGCGGTCACCGTGCTGGCCGGTGCGGGCGACGACCGGGTGGACGGCGGCAGCCTGCTGCACGGCGCGGCCGGGGCGGACACGCTGCTCGGCCGGGACGGCGACGACCTGCTGCTGGGCGGCGACGGCCGGGATTACCTGGACGGCGGGGCGGGCGCCGACGTCGCCGACGGCGGGCTCGGCGACGACACCGGGTACGGCCTGGGCGGCGACGACACGCTGCGCGGCGGCGCGGGCCGCGACCACCTGTCCGGCGGGCGGGGCGACGACCTGGTGTACGGCGGGGACGGCGACGACGTGCTGGTCGGCGGCGCGGGCGCGGACACCCTCGACGGCGCGGCCGGCCTCGACCGCGCCTACCTCGACCTCGCCGACCCGGCGGCCGAGACCGAGTCCTCGCACGTCGCGCCGCAGGCAGCGCCCGGTGGCGGGATCACGGTCACCGGCTCGCCCGAGTTCACCGAGCGGGTGGAGTCCGATCTGGACCTGCTGCGGGCCTCACCGACCGGGCGGCAGATGCTGGCCGAGCTGGACACCGCGCTCGCCGACGCCGACGGCTGGCTGCCCGGCGACGGGCCGGACACCCTGGAGATCCGGGAGCTGCCGTTCGGGTCGGCCAACGGTTTCGCGGGCTTCGCGGACGGCGACGCCGACCGGCACCTGATCGAGTACGAGCCCGCTTTCGACCGGCTCACCGGCAACGCGCCGCCGGTCGTGGTGCTGTACCACGAGCTGGCGCACGTCTGGGACGACCTGACCGGCCACGCCCGGCCCGGGGCGGGCTCCCGCGACGACGTGATGTGGAACGGGCACGACTGGGTGCCGGTGCCCGACCGGGAACGCGTCGCGGTCGGCCTGCCGATCGACGATGACGGGGATCCGACAACGCCAGAGCGGCTCGACCCGGACCACCCGTATCCGCTGACGGAGAACGCACTGCGCGATGAGCTGGGCGTATCCGGCCGGCAAACATACGGCACGCCGCGCCGCCCTGCGTGACGCAGCCGCCACCGTCTGCTATGGAGGTCCAGCCGATTGCATCCGGACGCCATAGTTTGACACAGTGTGCGCGCGTTGATCGCAACGCGACGTTGTGGTGGTCAGGGGAGGAATCAACAATCATGATGGGTCCACAGCACGCGCTGTCCGGCGCGGCCACGTGGCTGACCGGGTCCTGGGTGGCCTCGCAGTTCTTCGACTACCCCCAGTCGGCCACGACCATCGCCGTCGGGTCCGCGGTTTGCGCCGGTGCGGCATTGCTGCCCGATCTGGACATGTCCGGCAAGGTGACCAAGGGCCAGGGCGGCTCGACCGTCTCCCGCAGCTTCGGCGTCTTCTCGCTGTTCGTCGCTGAGGTGATCGAGAAGATCTCGGTGGGCGTCTACACGGCCACCAAGTTGAGCAAGGACCCCGACCGGCACAACGGCCACCGGACGCTGACCCACACGCTGCCGTTCGCGGCGCTGATGGGCTTCGGCTCGATCTGGCTGTGCACCAGGTACGGCCGGTGGGCGGTGATCGGCATCCTGTTCTTCATGTTCGGCTTCGCGCTGCGCGGCCTGTTCGACAAGTGGGCGGACCGGGCCGGCTGGGTCATCGTGACGCTGACCTCGGCGGGCGCGGCGTACTTCGCCTTCAACTTCCTGCCCAGCTCCGACCGCGGGTATCCGATGATCGGCCTGGCGGTGGGGGTCGGCTGCATCGTGCACCTGATGGGCGACATCGTGACCCGGGCCGGGGTGCCGATCCTGTGGCCGATCCCGACCGGGCGGCGCATGTGGCGCATGATCGGCCTGCCGGACACCTTCGCCATCGAAGCCGGCAGCAAGGTGGAGACCACGGTGCTGCGCACCGCCTTCACGGTGATCTCGTTCGTCGCGGGCGCCGGCCTGCTGGCCCCGGCGCTGCTCAAGCGCTTCGACATCGAGGTCTGACCGGGCACGGACTACTTCGCGTCGCCGTACGAGTCGACCACGGCCACGGTGAGCGGGAACCGCACGGGCGAGCTGCCGAACAGCAGCTCGCCCGTCGCTTTGGCGCCGTCCTCCAGGGCCGCCACCACGGCGTCCGCCTCGTCTGCCGGACAGTGCACGATGACCTCGTCGTGCTGGAAGAAGACCAGCTCGGCACGGGTGTCCCAGAGGCGGGCGCGCAGCGTCGCCAGCAGCGAGGCGGCCCACTCGGCGGCGGTGGCCTGGATGACGAAGTTGCGGGTGAACCGGCCCCGCGAGCGGCCCGAAGCCCCCTCGTCGGCCCAGGACGACTCCAGCGCCGACGGCGGGCAGGTGCGGCCCAGCCAGGAGCGCACCAGGCCGCCGGTCTCCCCGGTGCGCGCGGCGGCCTCCACGTACGCCCAGGCTTTGGGGTAGCTGCCGCGCAGCGCCGCGATCGCCGGTGCGGCGGCCCCGCCGGTCTGGCCGTACATCGCGCCGAGCAGGGCCAGTTTCGCGGCCGCCCGGTCGCCCTTGAACGCCTCTGCGGCCAGCACCGCGTAGAGGTCACCGGCGGCCGCGGCGCGGGCCAGCCTGGCGTCGCCGGACACCGCGGCGAGGATGCGCGGCTCCAGCTGCCCGGCGTCGGCCACGACCAGCCGCCAACCGGCATCGGCGCGGGCCGCGCCGCGCACCGCCTTGGGGATCTGCAGCGCTCCCCCGCCCCGGGTGGCCCACCGGCCGGTGACGACCCCGCCCGGCACGTACGCGGGCCGGAAGCGCCCGTCCTGCACCCACTGCTCCCGCCAGCTCCAGCCGTGCGCGGTCCAGATCCGGTAGAGCTCCTTGAACTCCAGCAGCACCTCGATGACCGGATGGTCGACCGCGCGCAGCACCCAGGACCGGGTGTTGGGCACGTCGATCCCGACCCGGCGCAGCGCCTTGCGCAACTCGGCGGGCGACTCGGGGTGCAGGCCGGGCGACTTCAGCAGCTCAGCGACCCGGCCCGACAGCTCGGCCAGCCGCCGCGGCGGCCCACCCACCGGGGACGGCTCGCCCAGCAGCCCGACCAGGATCTCGTCGTGCGCCGCGGCCTGCCACGGCATGCCCGTGTGCCCCATCTCGGCGGCGATCAGCGCACTCGCCGACTCGGCCGCGATCAGCAGCCGCATCCGCGCCGGATGCTCGACGGCGGCGGTACGGGCGAGCTGGTCACGGTACACCGCGGCCAGGGCGTCCAGCGGGTCCACGCCGTCCGGTGCCGCAACCGGGGCGGGCGCGTCGCCGAACAGGGTGCCCTGCAGATCACCGGGCGGCTGGGCGGGCCGGGCGACCTGGTCGGCGGGTACCGGCGCACCGACGAGCCGGGCGTACGCCGCCGCGGCCGAGCGCGGCTCGCCGTACCGTCCGGCGCTGCCGAGCAGCAGCCCTTCGGCCAGCTCGACGTCATGGCAGCGGCGCACCCGCACCCCGGCCCCCAGCATCGGCCCGTAGACGTGCTCCGTCGACCCCCACAGCCAGCGCGGCCCGCTCGCCCGCTCCCGCTCGGTGACGGCGGCGGCCAGGTCGACCACGGTCTCGACGGGCCCTCTGGCCACGCCCGCAGCATCCAGCGACCGCAGCAGCCCACCGCCACCACCGTCCGCCAGCACCGCGATCACCGCCACCCCGCCATTCTGCTGCCCCCTCCCGACATCCCCAGCGAAGGAAGGGCACCTTCACATCGCCATACGTTGTAGAAGGCGCCCTTCCCCACGGGCCGGCCCGTCCACTGCCCTGCCCGCTCGGTGGAGGGCGGGGGTGGGGATTCGGCCACGGGAGGCGGCGATGGCGGATATATAGGACTTATGACCGCATCGGAGCCCGTGTTCGACCGGATCGGCGCGACCTACAGCGAGGCGTTCGCGGATCGGCCGGGTCAGCTCGCCGCGGGCCGGTGGCTGCTGGACCGGCTGTCCGATCGGCAGCACCCGCTGGTGCTCGACGTCGGCTGCGGCTCGGGCACGCCCACCGACCGCCAGCTCATCGACGGCGGCTGCCACGTGGTGGGCATCGACACCTCACCGGTGATGCTGGAACTGGCCCGCAACACCGTCCCCGAGGCGATCTACGTCGAGCGCGACCTGTTCGACCTGGACGGCCTGCACCCCACCCAGCAGCGCTTCGACGCCGTGGTGGCCTTCTTCTCCCTGCTCATGCTCTCCCGCGCGGACATCGACAAGGCCCTCGACGACATCCACCACGTCCTGGACCACACCGGCTATTTCGTCGCCGGCATGGTCGAAGGCGACACCGACCACCTGATGCGCGACTTCCTCGGCACCCGCGTCCCCCTCACCGCATACCCCCGCGAAGACCTCCGCCACCTGCTCAACCGCCACGGCTTCACGGTCGAAGACCTGGTCACCGACCTCTGGGAACCCGCCCTCCCCACCGTCGACGCCCAACCCCAAACCCACCTCTACGCCTACTGCTCCGTAGCCCGCCCCTACTGAAAGATCGCGACGATCTTGCGCGAACGGTTGGGGATACGCCCGGTAAGGGCGTGTCATCCCCACAGTCCACGCAAGATCGTCGCGATCTTGGCGGTGCGGGTGGTGCGGGTGGTGCGGGGTGGTGTTACTTGACGGCGCCGGCGGTGAGGCCGGACTGGATCTGGCGCTGGAAGATCGTGTAGACGATGATCATTGGGATGATGGCGATGCTCAGGGCGGCGAAGAGGGCGGGCCAGTCGGCCTGGTAGCCGGCGGCCGTGGAGATGTTCGCGATGCCCTGGGTCAGCAGCCACTTCTCCTGGCCCTCGGCGCCGCCGGGGAGCAGGGAGACCGGTAGGACGTACTGGTTCCACTGGCCGATGATGTTGAAGATGGTGATGCTGATCAGGCCGGGTTTGGCCATCGGCATCATCACGCGGAAGAACAGCTTGGTGTGGGAGGCGCCGTCGATCATCGCGGCTTCGGCCACCGCGTTGGGCAGCGTCTTGAAGAAGGCTGCCAGGAAGAACACGGTGAACGGGAGCGAGTAGGCGATGTACACCAGGATCAGGCCGGTGTGCGTGCCGAGCAGGCCCAGCTCCTGGACCACGATGTACAGCGGGGTGAGCGCCAGGTACACCGGGAAGGCCAGGCCGGCGATGAAGAGGAAGTAGATGAAGCGGTTGCCGATGAACTCGTAGCGGGCCAGCACGTAGGCGGCCATCGCGCCGAGCAGCATGGTGCCGAACGTCGAGATCGACACCACGATCAGGCTGTTCAGGAAGTACGTGCCGACCTTCGCCTCGGTCCAGGCCCGGCCGAACGAGCCGAAGTCCCAGTGGCTCGGCAGCGCGAACGGGTTGCCGATGAAGATCTCGGTGTTGTTCTTGAACGCCGCCAGGAACGTGAAGATCAGCGGGTAGATGATCAGGATGGCCCAGACGGCCAGCGCGACGTGGGAGAGCTTGTTCAGGACGCCGGCGCTGCTGCGCTTCTCAGACTTGTTTGCCACGACAGACCCCGCTCAGTGCTCGACCGCGTTGCGCTTGCCGCCACGCAGGGACAGCACCGCGAAGATGATGGTGAAGACGGCCAGCGCCACGCCGAGCGCCGACGCGTAGCCGTAGTCCGACTCCCGGATGCCGGACTTGTAGATCTGCACCGGCAGCACGGTGGTGGCCCCGTCGGGGCCGCCCTCGTCGATGGAGAGCACCATCACCAGCGCGAAGGCGTCCATGGCCAGGATGCCCAGGTACACCCAGGCGACCTTGACGGTCTCCATGAGCAGCGGGATGGTGACCCGGAAGAAGATGGTGACCCGGCTGGCGCCGTCCATCACGGCCGCCTCGTAGATCTCGGCCGGGATGCTCGACATGCCCGCGGCGAACAGCACCACGTAGAAGCCGACCGCCTGCCAGACCAGCACGCCGAGGATGGACCACAGCCCGTACTCGGCCATGAACGGCACCGCGTCGATTCCGAACAGTCCGAGGAAGCGGTTGAGGACGCCGCTGCCGTCGGGGGCGTAGACCCGGCCGAAGATGACGCCGACGATGACGACGGCCAGGACCTGGGGGAGGAAGAACACCACGCGGTAGAACTTCGACCCCCAGACCCCGGTCATCATGCCGCCGCGGGTGCCCCCGCCCATGTTCAACAGGAACGCGAAGAACAGGGCGAGGGCGATCGTGATCACCGGCAAGGTGACCAGCAGGAAGACGTGGTGCTTCGCCGCCAGCCATACCTTGTCGTCGTCCAGGAGCTTGGAGAAGTTCTCCAGGCCGACGAAATCGAAATTCGGGGACAGGCCGCTCCAGTTCGTCATGGACACCTGGACCGCCGCGGCGATCGGGCGCAGGACGAACATGCCGTAAAGGGCAAGTGGGGCGATCAGGAACCCGATGACGAACGGGTATTTACCTTGCCGCATGATCAACTACTCCGGCTTCGGGGGGATTTAGCGGGAGAACTTCTTCTCGGTCTTGTCAGCCGCAGCCTGCATACGGGAGCAGAACTTGTCGGCGTTGCCACCCTGGAACATCAGCTCGTTGGTGGCGGCGCGGCACTCGTCGTCCAGGTTCTTGTACCAGGCGTCCCAGCGGAAGCTGAAGTTGGCCGCACCGGCCGCGGTCAGCGCCGCGTTGGCCGAGGTCAGACCGGGCGAGAGGGTCAGGCCCTCGGCCGCGCCGGTGACGACGGTCAGCGACTTGGTGAGCTCGGTGAAGCCCTTCGCGCCGGCCTTGGACAGCATGTGGCGCAGGTACTCCTTGCCACCCTGGACGTTGCCGCCCTTGCTGGCGACGAAGTACATCTCGCCCGCGGCGGCGTAGAGGCCCGTGGCCGGGAGCTTGTCCGACGCGGTCGCGCCGGGGATCGCGGCGACCTGGTAGTCGAAGCCGGCCGGGGTGTCCTTGGACTGCTCGTTCTCCAGCCAGGAACCCGACGGGTAGAAGCCCACCTTGTACTGGTTCTGCAGCAGCTGCACCTCGGTGTGCTTGAGACCCAGGTGCGCCTTGTCGCCGTACTTGGCGCCGATCTCGCCCCACAGCGTGGCGGCCTGCTTGACGGCGTCGGACTTCCACGCGTTCGGCTCGAGGTTGTCGATCGCCTTGAGCACGTCCGCGCCACCGATCTTGGCGGCGGTGGTCAGGATGACCAGGTACTGGTAGTAGGCCGCGTTGGCGCCCGCGTACGAGTACGGGGTGATGCCCTTGGCCTTCATCTTGTCCAGCAGCGCGGTGAAGTCCGCCCAGGTGGTCGGCGCGGCCCAGCCGTTGTCCTTGAACAGCTTGCCGGAGTACCACAGGCCGAACACGGTGTAGGCGTAGTTCAGCACGTACGGCTTGCCGTTGAAGGTGCCCTGCTCGATGGTGCCCGGGATCAGGGTCTCACCGACGGTCTTGCCGGCGATGTCCAGCGACGGCGCGGCGAACAGGTCGCTCAGGTCGGCGACCTGCTGCGCCTCGACGAGCTTGCCCTGGTCCATCAGCTTCGAGCCGGCGTTGTTGACCATGTCCGGCGGGGTGTTGCTGGCGAACCGCGGCTGCAGGGTGGTCGAGACCTCCTGCGTCGAGGAGAACTTCACCTTGGACTTCGGGAACTTCTTCTCGTACGACGGAATGTGCACGTCGGTGGCGTACTTGGTGCCCAGACCGCCATCGAAGATCACAACCTCGACCGGGGTCTCGACGGAGACACCCAGCGGGTTCTCCGCGGTGACCTGGCCGGTCGCCGAGGTGGAGGGCTCGTCGGTGCCGCCGCCGACACAGGCGGAGAGCAGGCCGGCGGCGGGGGTGGCCAGCAGGCCGACTGCCGCGGTCCGGCGCAGCACGCTGCGACGGCTCAGGGCCGACGGGCTGTCGGTGTGGTTGGACATCATTGTCTCCTCAGATTCGGGTTGCTGAGACAGCTACTCGAGGGTGTGGTGAGGCGGTGCCTGTGGCAGTCACGGTCACGGGCAAGCCCGCGGCCGCGGCGGACCCGGCCGCACCGGGAATCAGTGCGGCACCACACCGGGCGTCGTTGCCCGATGTGGTGTCGGCCCAGTGCTCGATCGGGTCGAGCACGGTCATCGGCAGCACGGCGCAGGCGGGGGCGGTCACAGCTCGCCCTCCTTGCTCTGGCCGTTGCTGAAACGGTGCGCGTCCACCGCGCGGGCGGTGCGCTGGAACGCGGCATGGGAGCGGTCGTGGGTGCGCTGGGCCACCGCGATGTAGAGCAGGTCGAGCACGACCAGCTGCGGGTGGCGCGCCGACAGCGCGTCAGGGCGGAACGAGGTGGCCTGGCTCGCCGTGAGCAGCACGATGTCGGCCAGTTCGGCCAGCGGCGAACGCGGGAAGCCGGTCAGCGCGATCGTGACCGCGCCGTGCGAACCCGCCTCGGCCAGCATCTCCACCGTCTCGCGGGTCTGCCCGGTGTGCGAGATGCCCAGCGCCACGTCGCCGGTGCGCAGCAGGGCCGCACTGGCCAGGCCGTTGTGCACATCGGGCCAGGTCCACGCGGCGATGCCGATGCGGTGCAGCGAGAACTGCATCTCGGCGCCGACCAGCGCGGAGCCGGAGGCGCCGTAGATGTCCACCCGGTTGGCCGAGGAGATCGCGGCCGCGGCCCGCTCGACCTCGGCGAGGTCGAGCATCGCGGCGGTGTCGCGCATGGCCTGGGTGTCGGCCGCCATGATCTGCGCGAGTACGCGCTCCAGCGGGTCGCCCGGCTCGATGGCCCGGCCGATGTCCTCGGCCCAGCCCGCGGAGCGGGCCGCGCGACCGGTCTCCCCAGCGATGGCCAGGCGCAGATCGGCGTATCCCTCGAAGCCCAGCGCGCGGCAGAAGCGGGTGATCGAGGCGGGCGAGGTGCCGGAGCGCTCGGCCAGCTCGACGATGGTGGCGCGGGCCGCGCCCGCGGGGTCGGTCAGCACCTGCTCGGCGACGCGCTGCAGGGCGCCGGTGAACTCGGGCAGCTGTCCGCGTACCCGCACCAGCACGCTGTCCGGCCGGTCCAGGCCGCTGAGCCGGGCGTGCGGGATCTCCAGCGGGGCGGACTGCACCGCCGCGACCGGTTCCACGCGCTCCACCACTGACTGCTCCTACTGACCGGGTACCGAACAGTTAACCGAAAGGAAGTTAACTGTTAGTGGTAAAACTTCTTACTGACGACCCCCTCTTGTCAAGTGCACGGGCAAACTTTTCAAAGCTGTTACCTGGCGATGCTGCCCGGCCCTTGCTCCCGGCGGCCACTCCGGGCAGCATGAATGCCGCATAGGCCACACCAGCGCTGACCGTTTGGACGAGGTAAGAGGTGACATGTCGGACAAGCTGGTACTAGGGCTGGACGTCGGTGGGACGAGCACCCGGGCCGTGCTGGCCACGCCGGACGGGCAGCGGCTCGGGGCCGGGCGGGCCGGTGGCGGCAACCCCACCACCCACGGCGCCGCCGCGCTGGCCGAGCTGACCGGGGCGATCCGCGGCGCGCTGGGCGGCACCGCGCCCGAGTCCGTCGCCGGGGCGGTGCTCGGCATGGCCGGGTTCACCCGGCTCGGGGCCGACCCCGCCCTGCGTGCCGCCTTCGACCAGGCCTGGGCCGGCCTCGGCCTGCGCTGCGAACCGCAACTGGTCAGCGACGTGCTGGCGGCGTACGCCGCGGGCACCCCCGACCCCGACGGCACCGTGATCGTGGCCGGCACCGGCGCGATCGCCGCCCGGGTCCGCGGCCACCGGCTCGACCACGTCGCCGACGGCCACGGCTGGCTGCTCGGCGACCTCGGCTCCGGCTACTGGCTCGGCCGCGAGGCGGTCCGCAGCGCCCTGCGCGACCTGGACAAGGAGCGAGCACCCGGCGCGCTGGCCGCGGGCGTGCTGACCGAACTGCTCGGCACCGACACCGTCGCGCCCCGCCGCCGCGACACCGCCGCCGCGCTCGTCCAGGCCGTCGTCGCGGAGTCCCCGATCGCCATGGCCCGGCTCGCGCCGCTGGTGCTGCGCCACTACGACGCCGGCGACCCGGCCGCCGTTGACGTCGTACGCCGCGGCGCCGCGCACCTGGCCGACACCGTCGCCATGGTGCGCGCCCCCGGTGAGACCACCGTCCTGGTCCGCGGCGGCGGCCTGCTCACCAACGACACCCCGCTGGCCACCGAACTGGCCGCCGCGATCTCGGTGAGCTGGCCCGCCACCACGCCGCGCCCGGCCGGCGACGCCGCCGCCGCGGCCGCCTGGTTAGCCGCCCTACCCACCGCCCCCGACCCCCGCACCCTGCACACCCGCCTGCTGACCCCCGCCTGATCCACCCGCCCGGACGGGGGACGCGCAGCGGCGCGGACGTGGGACGGTGCGGGGCTGGCGGGGTGCGGGCAGGTGCGCCCGGTAACCTGCTCCGGTGCAGGTCTGCCAGTTCCCTCCAGAGGCGTCGCGATGACGGACGTGAAGGTCCGGGCCGCCGGCGGCACCCGCTGCGGCAGCTGCGCCGAGGCGCTGTGCCTGACCGCCCAGGTGCCGCTGCCCCGCTCCAGCCGCACCCGCACCGTCGGGCTGTGCCCGCAGTGCGACGCCGGCCGCCCCGAGACCCAGGGCCTGCTGGCCTACTTCGCCGAGCACCCGCAGGTGCGCCCCGAGGACCTGCACCGGGTGTCCGAGCTGGTGGGACGGTGGCTGGAGGCGCTCACCGAGCGCGCCGAGCGGGACAGCTCACTGGCCGCCGACGTGGAGGCGTGGTGGGCCGGCCGGGCGGGCTGAGCCGCCACACCGGCGAATACGGTTGCCGTGGCCGCGGCCGCGGGATAAGAAGCTCCCATGGTGACTTTCCGGACCGGCGTCGAGGATGACTACGACGAGGTCAACCAGCTGGTCCAGCGCGCCTTCCTCGGCGACCCCGGCGGGCGCGAGTGGGACGAGGAACGGGCCCTGTTCGAGCCCGCCCGGTCCGTGCTGGCCGTGGACGGCGACCAGGTCGTCGGGCACGTCGGCACGTACACCCGCGAACTGACCGTGCCCGGCGGCGTGCTGCCGGCCGGGTTCGTCACCGTCGTCGCCGTGGCCGGCACGCACCGCCGCCGGGGCCTGGCCTCGGCGATGCTCACCCGCCAGCTCGGCGACATCCGCGACCGCGGCGAGGCGCTGGCCGTGCTCTGGGCCAGCGAGGGCGGCATCTACGGCCGGTACGGCTACGGCATGGCCAGCCGTCGGCTGAAGTTCGACATCGACCGGCGCGAGGCCCGCATCGACGGCTCCCGGTTCGACAAGTCCCGCCTGGACGGGCTGCGCCTGCAGGCGGGTCCCGCCGCGCGGCATCGCGACGAGATCACCGAGGTCTACGAGGGCGAGCGCCCGATCCGGCCCGGGTTCGCCGGGCGCGACGCCCGCTGGTGGGACTATCGCCTCGCCGACCAGGCCTGGCACCGCGGCGGAGCGGGCCCGTTGCAGGCGGTCGTCTGCCGCGACGGCGACACCGCTCTCGGCTACGCCCTCTACCGGCTCCGGTCCAGCTGGGACGACAGCGGCCCGAACGGCGAGGTCGGCGTGATGGAGGCGGTGGCGTCCACGCCCGCGGCTTACCTCACGCTGTGGGACTTCCTGCTCAACGTCGACCTCACCCGCCGCGTCGGGATGTGGCTCGGCGCCGTCGACGAGCCCTTGCAGTACCTGGCCAACGACCCGCGCCGGCTCGGCATGGGACTGGGCGACGGCCTGTGGGCCCGCCTGCTCGACGTGCCCGCCGCACTGTCCGGCCGCCGGTACGCCGCCGAGGTCGACGTGGTCCTGGAGGTCGTCGACGAGCTGCTGCCCAGCAGCGGCGGCGTGTTCCGGCTGCGCGGCGGCCCCGACCACGCCACCTGCGAACCCACCGCCGCCGAGCCCCACCTGCGCCTGGACACGGCCACCCTGGCCGCTGTGTACCTGGGCGGCAACAGCCTAGGCTCGCTCGCCGCGGCCGGCCGCGTCGACGAACTCCACCCCGGTGCCGTGGCCACCACCGCCCCGGCCTTCACCTGGACCCGAGCCCCCCACGGCCTGGAGATCTTCTAATCGCCCGAGGCTCGGCAAGCGCTCGCCCACGACCCATCCTTCAATAGACGTTGGCCTATCTGATTGAGTTCGATCTACGAAAACTCGATTAGATAGGCCAACGTCTATAGCAAACGCGGCGCGGAGCGCCGTCGGGGCGGGACTTAAGGAGCGGCGGCGGTTTCGGGGGTGGGGTGTCGGGGTGGCCTGCCAGGATGGGGGCATGCTCTTCGCCGGGATCGCCGCGACGTCGGCCGCCGTGACCGCCACCTCGGGCCGCAAGGCGAAAGTGGAGCTGCTGGCCGCCGCTCTCAAGGAGCTGGCCGCGGGCGGTGACCCGATCGAGATCGCGGCGGGGGCCGCCTACCTGAGCGGTGAGCTGCGCCAGCGGCAGATCGGGGTGGGCTGGGCGTCGCTGCGGGAACTGCCGCCACCAGCCGACGCGGCCACCCTGGACGTGCGCGCGGTCGACGCCGCGCTGGAGTCGATGGGCCTGATCAGCGGCCAGGGTTCGCAGGCCCGGCGGCGCGATGCGGTGGGGGCGCTGTTCGGCGCGGCCACCGCGGACGAGCAGCAGCTGCTCAGCGGGCTGATCCGTGGCGAGCTGCGGCAGGGCGCGCAGGCGGGCCTGCTGGCGGACGCGGTCGCGTCGGCCGCGACGGTCCCGGCGGTGGTGGTGCGCCGGGCCCTGCTGCTGTCGGGGGACCTGAAGACGGTGGCGGTGACCGCGTTGACCGTGGGCGAGGCCGGACTGTCCGCACTGCGGCTGTCGGTCGGCACCGCGCTCGCGCCGATGCTGGCGCAGTCGGCACCCGATCCGGAGCAGGCGCTGGCCGCGACCGGGGTTCCAGCGGCGGTGGACGCGAAGCTGGACGGCATCCGCATCCAGGCGCACCGCGACGGCGATGACGTCGCCGTGTTCAGCCGCAGCCTGGACGACATCACCGCGCGCGTGCCCGAGATCGTGGCGGCGGTGCGCGGCCTGCCGGTGCGTTCGGTGGTGCTCGACGGCGAGGCGATCGCGGTCGACGAGCGCGGGCGGCCGCGCCCGTTCCAGGAGACGTCGGGCCGGGCCGCGCAGCGGGCGTCGGGGGCGCTGACATCGTACTTCTTCGACCTGTTGCATCTGGACGGCACGGACTGGATCGACGAGCCGGGCACCGCGCGGTGGGCCGCGCTGGACGCGATGCTGCCCGCCGCGATGCGCGTGGAGCGGACGCTCGCGCAGACGCCCGAGCAGGCGCGCGAGGCATTCGCCAGAGCGCTGGCGGCCGGACACGAGGGCGTGGTGGTGAAGGCGGCGCAGGCGGCGTACGAGGTGGGCCGGCGCGGTGCGGGCTGGGTGAAGGTGAAGCCCCGGCACACGCTCGACCTGGTGATCCTGGCCGCCGAGTGGGGCAACGGGCGGCGGCGCGGGTGGCTGTCCAACCTGCACCTGGGGGCCCGGGATCCGCAGGGCGGCTTCGTGATGCTGGGCAAGACGTTCAAGGGCCTGACCGACGCGATGCTGGCCTGGCAGACCGAGCGGCTGCTGCAGCTGGCGGTCGAGCGCGACGACTTCCAGGTCACGGTGCGGCCCGAGCTGGTCGTCGAGATCGCCTTCGACGGGGTGCAGAGCAGCACGCGCTACCCGGGCGGGGTGACGTTGCGGTTCGCGCGGGTGCTGGGCTACCGCGAGGACAAGAGCGCCGCCGAGGCCGACACCCTGGACGCGGTGCGGGCGCTCGGCGCATCCGAAGAGGCCTGACAGACGGCACGAGGGCCGTGCCGGAGGCCCCCGGCACAGCCCTCGACGGTCACGCGACGCGGACGCCGCGCGCTCACTCCTCGGGGACGATCACCCACATCGCGATGTAGACGATGAACTGGGGTCCCGGCAGCAGACACGACAGCAGGAACAGCAGTCGGACCAGCCAGGCCGGCATGTTGAAGCGCTGCGCCAGGCCGGCGCAGACACCCGCGATCCAGCGTCCGTGACGCGGCCGGTACAGCCGCCGAGCCGATGAGGCCATCTTGGTCAACTCCCCGAAGAGCGGTGCGGCGTGTTCGCCGCGGCTGTCTTCGACGGTAGAGGGCGGGGTCACCCCCGCCCTCGGTCCCCAGATGGATAAACGCTGGTCGTCGCCCCGTACGGGCGTCCCCTATGGCGCGGTTGTGCTAGGACTCACTTCATCTGGCCGGCGGTGAGGCCGGACTGCACCTGGCGCTGGAAGACCGCGTACACCACCAGGACCGGCAGCATGGCCAGGGTGAGGCCGGCGAACAGCCGCGAGTAGTCGCCGCGGTAGCCCTCGCTGATGGCGAGGTTGGCCAGGCCCTGGGCGAGCACCTGCTTCTCGTCCGAGGTGATCAGGACGACGGGCAGCAGGTACTGGTTCCAGTGGCCGAGGAAGTTGAAGATGCCGACGCTGATCAGGCCGGGTTTGGCCATCGGCAGCATGACCCTGAAGAAGGTCCGGAAGGGCCCGCAGCCGTCGATGTAGGCGGCCTCGGCGACCGCGTCGGGCAGGGTGCGGAAGAACGCGGTGAGGAAGAAGACCGTGAACGGCAGCGAGTACGCCGTGTAGATCAGCATCAGGCCGGGCAGGGTGTCGCGCAGCCCCACTCCGCCGACGATCTTGAACAGCGGCACGAAGGCCAGCACGACCGGGAACATCATGCCGCCGACGAACACGAAGTAGACCAGCCGGCTGCCGAAGAACTTATAGCGGGCCAGGGCGTAGGCGGCGGTCGCGCCGAGCAGCATGGTCAGCGTCAGCGAACCGGCCAGCACGATGCCGGTGTTCACGAAGTACTGCCCGATGTTGCCGTGCGTCCAGGCGCGGGCGAAGTTGTCGAAGCGCAGCGCGCTGGGCAGGCCCCACGGGTCGCCCAGGATCTCGGCGTCGTCCTTGAACGAGCTGAGCACCACCCACAGCAGCGGCAGCGCGGTCAGCAGGCCCCACACCACCAGGAAGGCGTGCGAGAACACGTTGAGCGTGCCGTCGAAGACCTTCCGGCCCCGGCCGGCCTCCCCGGCGGCGGGCTTGACCGGGCGGTCCGCCGGCGCGTTCTGCGGGCTGCGCGCGGCGACGGTCGCGGGCGCGGCGTCCATGGTCTGCTCACTCATGCCGTCTCCTCGCTTCGCTCGTCGCCTGCATGAGTGCCTGCGCACATGATTCGCTCGCTCATGAAAGCTCGATCCTCTCGCGGCGGGTCAGGCGCAGGGACAGCACCGTGACGCTGAGGGTCACGAAGAACATCACGACCCCGATGGCCGACGCGTAGCCCCACTTGTAGTCGCCGAACGCCTCGGTGTAGAGCCGCAGGCCGACCACGTCGGTGGAGAAGTTCGGGCCGCCGCGGGTCATCACGTGGATCAGCGCGAAGCCGTCCAGCGCCAGGATGGCCAGGTACACCCAGGCGACCTGGATGGTGTCCCAGAGCAGCGGCACGGTGATGCGCACCAGGGTGGTCAGTCGGCTCGCCCCGTCCAGGGCGGCGGCCTCGTAGATGTCGCGCGGCACAGACTGCATGGCCGCGCCGAACAGCACCACGTAGAAGCCGACGTTGGCCCAGACCATGACCGCCAGCACGGCCCAGAAGGCGTACGCGGGGTCGCCGAGCCAGACCTTGGCCAGCCCGTCCAGCCCGAGCGCCCGCAGCGCCGAGTTGAGCAGGCCGCTGCGCGGGTTGTAGACCTCGGCCCAGAGCACGCCGACGATCGACACCGACAGCATCTGCGGCGCGAAGTAAATGACCTTGTAGAGCGCGGAGCCGCGCACGCCGGTGACCGTGCTGCGCCCACCCCGGCCGCCCACGTTGAGCATGGTGGCCAGGAACAGGCCGAGCGCGATGGTCAGCAGCGGCAGCAGGACCAGCAGCCACAGGTTGTTGAGCAGGGCGTTCCAGACGTACTCGTCGCCCATCATGCGCTTGAAGTTGTCGAACCCGACGAACTCGTACGCCGGCGACAGCCCCTGCCAGTTCGTCATCGCGATCAGGAACGACTGGGCGTACGGGGACACCACGAAGTAGCCGTACAGCGCCAACGGTGGCAGTAGGAACGCCAACAGCAGCGGATACTTCCCGTGTCTCACGTCTTGCCCTCCCCATCGAGTGCGGTACGGCGTCCGCCGGGCCCAGGTACGGGCCCGGCGGACGCCGCGGATTCAGCGCGTCACGCGTTGCGCTTGTACTTCTTGAAGGTGGTGTCGGCGGCGATCAGGTCGGCGCCCTTCTGGCAGGCCGCGAGGAACTCTGCGGGCGTGGTGCGCCCGGAGAAGAACTCGCCGCACGCCGCGTCCACCAGCTCGCGCTCCAGCTTGCGGTAGTACACGTTGTAGACCCAGTTGAAGCCGTTGCTGCCCGAGTCGGCCAGCGCCTTGACGGCGCTGGTCAGACCGAACGGCAGGGTGATCCCGTCGGCCGCGCCGGACACCACGGACAGGCTGGAGACCTTGCCGGTGAAGTCCTTCGCGCCCTTCATGGACAGCATGTGCCGCATGAGCTCCATGCCGCCGCGCTCGTTCTTGGCCTTGGCGGGCACCACGAACGGCTCGCCGGCGGTGCCGCGGATGGCCGTGAACGGCAGCTTGTCGCCCGAGCCGAGGCTCGGCGTCGGGGCGACGGCCATGTTGAAGCCCTCGGGGGTGACCGCCTTCTGCTCGTTCTCCAGCCAGGAACCGCAGGAGATGAACGCGGCGTTGCCCTTGCACCACTCGGTCTGCGACTGCTTGTGGTCCAGGCCGGGCGAGCCCTCGAGGATGT
Source organism: Catellatospora vulcania (assembly GCF_009720385.1). Lineage (GTDB taxonomy): Bacteria > Actinomycetota > Actinomycetes > Mycobacteriales > Micromonosporaceae > Catellatospora > Catellatospora vulcania. The sequence goes on from NZ_WARX01000020.1 coordinate 21,289, forward strand.
ACTTGTCCTTGACGATCTGGTACCAGGCGTCGGCCGCGGCCTTCATCGCGTCGGAGGTCCACGCGCCCGGCTCCAGGTTGTCGATCGCCAGCGCGACCTGCGGCCCGCCGAACTTGATCGCCGTGGAGATCACCGGCCAGGACATGTACCGCGGGTGCTTGCCCTGGTAGGTCCAGGGCGCGAGGCCCGTCGCCTTCATCTTCTTGCACAGCGCGATGTGGTCGTCCCAGGTCTTCGGGTACTCCCAGCCCTTCGCGGTGAAGAGCTTGGTGGAGTACCAGATGCCGTAGACGGTGTACGCGTAGTTCAGGATGTACGTCTTGCCGTCGAAGCTGCCGCTCTCGACCGTGCCGGGCAGCAGGGTCTCCCGCACGGTCTTGCCGGGCACGTCCAGGCTCGGCGCGTCCAGCAGCGGGCTGAGCTCGGCGAGCGCGCCCTGGGCGACCAGGCCGCCCTGGTCGATCTGGCCGGCGCCGGAGTTGTTCACGAAGTCCGGCGGGGTGCCGTCGACGAAGCGCGGCTGCAGCTCCTTGTTGATCTCCACCACGGCCGAGTGCTTGACCTCGGCCTTGGGGTAGGTCTCCTTGTACATCGCCTCGTGGGCCTTGGCGTAGTCCTCGCCGAAGCCGCCATTGAAGATGACGACGTCGAGCGGGGCGTCTTCCTTCACACCCAGGGGGTTCTTGTCGCTCTTGGTGCCCTCGTATTTGCCGGACGTGTCGCCGGATGTGTCGTCGCCGAGCGCGCAGCTGCTGAGCAGCCCCGCGGCCGGACCGGCGAGAATGCCCGCCGCGGCGGCACGCCGCAGCACCGTTCGCCGGTTCAGGTCGGACTGAGCCATCACCACTCCTTGCCAGAGACGGTCTGGTATTTCCCTACAAGTTTCGGCCGTGTTCTGAAGGATTCTTACGGCCGCCGTCACCAGTAGGCAAGGTGTCGCCGCAGAAACGTTACGTAGAGCTTCTACAGAACCCCCATAATTCGCCCCCAGGCGTTCATGACCCGTTGATCAGCCGTTCATCTACCCCGCGCGGTGAAAGTTTTCACCACTCCCCCCGCCCGGACATGACGAAAGCTCCGACCGTCTCGCCGGAGCGGCACGATCGGAGCCGCGGGGGCCGATCCTCTCACAAACACGAAACCCCGTCCACGCAGCTCAGGCCGCATGGACGGGGTTCGGTCGACGATCAGTGCTGGGTCGGGAACCCCAGGTTGATCCCGCCGTGGCGCGGGTCCAACCACCGGCTGGTGACCACCTTGCCCCGGGTGAAGAAGTGCACACCCTCCGCGCCGTGCGCGTGGGTGTCGCCGAACAGCGACGCCTTCCAGCCCCCGAAGGAGTAGTACGCCATCGGCACCGGGATCGGCACGTTCACGCCGATCATGCCGACCTCCACCTCGTGCTGGAAGCGCCGGGCGGCCCCGCCGTCGTTGGTGAAGATCGCCGTGCCGTTGCCGTACGGGTTGCCGTTGACCAGCGCCAGCGCCTCGTCGTACGTGCCGACCCGGACCACGCTCAGCACCGGCCCGAAGATCTCGTCCGTGTAGATCGACATCTGCGGCGTGACCTGGTCGAACAGCGTCGGCCCGAGGAAGAACCCGGAGCCGTCGGCGTCGGGCTGCACGCTGCGGCCGTCCACGACCACCTTCGCGCCGGCCCGCTCACCCGCGTCGACGTACGAGGCGACCTTGTCCCGGTGCACCCTGGTGACCAGCGGGCCCATGTCGCAGCCGCGGCGGCCGTCACCGGTGCGGATGCCCGCCACCCGCTGCGCGATCTTGCCGACCAGCTCGTCGCCGACCGGGTCGACCGCGACGACGACCGAGATCGCCATGCAGCGCTCGCCGGCCGAGCCGAAGCCCGCGTTGACCGCCGCGTCGGCGGCCAGATCGAGGTCGGCGTCGGGCAGCACCACCATGTGGTTCTTCGCCCCGCCCAGCGCCTGCACCCGCTTGCCGTGCGCGGTGCCCGTCTCGTACACGTACCGCGCGATCGGCGTCGAGCCGACGAACGACACCGCCTTCACCTGCGGGTGCGTCAGCAGCGCGTCCACGGCCTCCTTGTCGCCGTGCACCACGTTGAACACGCCGTCGGGCAGCCCCGCCTCGGCGAACCACGACGCCAGCAGCACCGACGCGCTCGGGTCCTTCTCACTCGGCTTGAGCACCACCGCGTTGCCGCACGCGATCGCGATCGGCGCGAACCACAGCGGCACCATCGCCGGGAAGTTGAACGGCGTGATCACCGCGACCACGCCCAGCGGCTGGCGGATCGAGTACGAGTCCACCTCGGTGGACACGTTCTCGCTGAAGAAGCCGCGCTGGGCCGACGGGATGCCGCAGGCGAACTCGACCACCTCCAGGCCGCGCTGCACCTCCCCCGCCGCGTCCGACAGCACCTTGCCGTGCTCGGCGGTGATCGCCGCGGCCAGCTCGTCGCGCCGCTCGTGGATCAGCTGGCGGAACGCGAACAGCACCGTGCTGCGCTTGGCCAGTGAGGCGTCGCGCCAGGCCCGCGCCGCGCGGTCGGCGGCGCCCACCACCGCGCCGACGTCGGCCGCCGACGCGAAGTCCACCAGCGCGGCCACCTGCCCGGACGCCGGGTCGTACACCTCGCCCTGCCGGGTCGCGCCGTGCTCCCACGGCTTGCCGTCCACGAAATGGGTGATGTATCCGATGTCGCCGCTCATGCCTGTGCCTCGTTTCCTGCGCGGCCGGCCAGGGGCGCGGTCCGCGTGGTGCCGCCGGACGCCGCCGCGTGGGCGGTGCCGGAATGTCCGTCGTACCCGGTCATGCCGTCGCCTGGCGGTGCGCCGCCGACAGCGCGGCGGCCAGGATGTCCAGGCCCTCCTTGGCCTCGGCCTCGGTCAGCGTCAGCGGCGGGCCCATCCGGATCACGTTGCCGTAGAGGCCGCCCTTGCCGACCAGCAGGCCGTTGGCCTTGGTCTCCTCCAGCACCCGCAGCGCCAGCTCGGGAGCCGGGTCTCCGGTGCCCGGCCGGACCAGCTCGAACGCCAGCATCAGGCCCTTGCCGCGCACCTCCGCCACGATCGGGGAGTCCAGGCCGCGTACGCCGGCGTGCAGCACCTCGCCGACCCGGGCCGCGTTGGACTGCAGGTCGTGGGACAGCACGTAGTCGAGCACCGCCTGGCCCGCCGAGGCGCTGATCGGGTTGCCGCCGAACGTGTTGAACGAGACCGCGTTCAGGCAGTCCATGATCTCGGCGCGGGCCACCACACCGCCCAGGGTGAAGCCGTTGCCGATGCCCTTGGCGAAGGTCAGCATGTCCGGCACCGCGTCGTGGGCCTGGTAGCCCCAGAAGTGCTCGCCGGTGCGGCCCCAGCCGGTCTGCACCTCGTCGGAGACCCACAGGATGCCGTGCTCGTCCAGCACCTCCTTGATCGCCTTGAAGTAGCCGTCGGGCGGTGCGACGAAGCCGCCCACGCCCTGGATCGGCTCGGCGATCAGGCAGGCCACGTCGCCCGCGGTGGTGGTGGCCAACACCTCGCGGAGGTCGGTCACCGAGCGCGCGATGAACTCCGCGTCGGACAGCCCCGCGAACACGCCGCGCAGCCGGTCGCCGGAGTGCAGGTAGCTGACGTTCACCGGGGACAGCGAGGTCGCCGACCAGCTGCGCTGGCCGGTCACCGCGAGCGCCGCGAAGCTGCGGCCGTGGTAGCTGTTGCGCATCGCGAGGATCTGGTTGCTGCGCCGGTACTGGGTGGCCAGCAGCAGGGCGGTGTCGTTGGCCTCGGTGCCCGAGTTGGCCAGGAACACCTTCGCGTCCGGGATGCCGGACACCTTCGCGATCTTCTCCGCCAGCTCGACCTGCTTGCGGATCAGGTAAAGCGTCGAGGAGTGCGCGATGCCTTTGTCGAGCTGGCGGCGCACCGCGTCGGAGATCTCCGGGATGTCGTACCCGATCATGTTGGTGAGCACGCCGCCGAAGAAATCAAGGTACGTGCGCCCCGACGCGTCGGTGACCCGGCAGCCCGAACCGGACACCAGCTCGATCGGCTCGGCGTACAGCGGGTTGATCCAGTTGGGCATGACAGCGCGGTGGCGGTTGAGCAGTTCGTCGGTGCTCATGGGCTAACACGTCCTTCGGCGGGCGGTATACGGCTGTGTGTCAGATCACCCTGGACGCTCCCAGCTCCGGCTGCCCCGGGCAAGCTACATCCTGCCAGCCGCCGCCGCGTCCGCCTGACAGGTCGTCAACCCGAGGGAGTACGCGCCGGGCGCCTTGCCTAAGAATCGAAGGTTTCGGCCTAGCCCCGCAACGCGTCCCGAGCCAGCAGCGCCACGTGCAGTGACAGGCACACCTGCACCGAGTCCAGGTCTACTCCAAGAATGCGCTCGATCCGGGCCAGCCGCTCGTAGAAGGCGGGCCGGGACAGGTGCGCCGCGCCCGCGGCGATCGACTTGTTGCGCCCGTGCTCCAGGAACACCCGCAGCGTCGGCAGCAGCGCGTCCTTCGGATGCTCGGCGTCGTACGCGAGCAGCGCCCCGAGCTGGCGCTCCACGAACGTCTGCAGCCGCGGCTCGTCCCGCAGCAGGTGCAGCAGGCCGGGCAGGCCCACGTTGGGCAGCCGCTGCACGGCCGGGCCGGTCGGATCATGCCGGGCCGCCTCGGCCACCTGGCGCGCCTCGACCAGCGAGCGCCGGGCCTCGCGCAGGCTGTCCACGCCCGAACCCGCCGCGATCAGCAGCGTGTCGGCCCGTCCCCGGCGCAGCGCGGCGGCGAAGGACTCCAGCGCGGGCTCCTCCTCCCCGCGCACCGCCAGCAGCGCCCCCACCGCACGATCGTCGACGGCGCTGGTCAGCCCGGTCTGCTTGGCCTCGCGCAGCGCCTGCGACACGGCGTCGGCCAGGTCGCGCAGCGCGGCCTGACCGGCCTCGGTGCCCGCCGCCAGCGACTCGTCCCGGTGCCGGACCACCACCCCGACCAGGCGGCGGCGCTCCAGCTGGATGCCCAGCGCGGCGGCCCGCAGCGCCACCTCCGACACCGGCAGACTGTGGTCGAGCAGCGCCGACAGCAGGGTGCCGTGCAGCTGCCGCTCCAGCCCTTCAGCGTCGCGGCGGATCAGCCGCCCCAGCGCCAGCGTCGACGCGGCCCGCTCCAGCAGGATCGTCAACCGCGTCGGAGGTGTCGCCGAGGGCGCGGCCAAGCCCGCATCCGGCTCCTCCCACGAGGCGTCCCGACCCGGCGCCGCACCGGCCCCCGGGCGATCGGCGGGTGCCCCCGGTCCGCCCGCGCGCCCGGACCCCGCGCGCTCTGCCGAGCCTGCCCCTGCCAGGTGCTCAGCCGGCGCCGGCCGGGTCACGCCCGGCCCGGCGTCCGCCGGGGCGTCCCCGCCACCGGAGGCCGCGAAGCCCTGCGCCGTGCCCGACGCGGGCCAGCGCAGCAGTAGCCGCCCCCAGTCCTGCCCGCGCGCCCCGACCGGGGTCACCAGCCAGCCGGTGTCCGGGTCGTAGCCGGTCCGGCCGCTGCCCGACGGCTGCGCCTTGACCCGCCGGGAGTGCTGTTCCCAGCCGTCCAGGAGCATCTCCGCGCGGTCCCCGGCCGCGTCGTAGGCCAGCACCTGCCGGGCCAGGTTCTCCAGCACCACGGGGCAGCCCGCGAGCTGCGCGGCCTGGTGCACCACCTCGGCGGGCTCCGCGCCCTCCACGCTCAGCTCGGTGAAGCGCTGGTGGATCTGCTCGGTGGCCCGCAGCTCAGCCAGCTGCGCGTCCACGATCAGCGCGTGCACCGCCTCGGTGATCTGCACGAACGGGGTGGGCCGGCGCAGCTCGATCAGCGGCATCCCGGCCTTCTGCGCGGCGGCCGCCATCACCCGCGGCACGCTCGCCGTGTACCGCCGCCCCAGCTCCACGATCAGCCCGGCCACGCCGACCTCGGCCAGGTCGTTGACGAAGGCGCGCACGCCCGCGTCGTCGGCGGGCAGCCCGATGCCGGTGGTCAGCACCAGCTCGCCGCCGCGCAGCAGGGTCGCGATGTCGGGCACCTCCGCCGAGTGCACCCAGCGCACCGGCCGGTCGAGCCCTGACTCCCCCGCGACCAGCCGGGGCGCGCCGATCCGCACCGAGTCCAGCGCGATCACCTCACGCACCGTCGGGAACACCGCGGTCACCGCGGTCCCGCCGCGGCGTCGCGCCCGGCACGTCTACAACAGCTGGCCATTCCCCGACCTCGACAGCCCTATGGTGCGTTCAGCCTATCCACGCCGCCGCGCCGCCCCGGCCACCCGGTCACGAAGCTGCCGTCTCCGCCTGCTGGTACCGGTCGGCCAGATGGCGCAGCAGCACCAGCGGGAGCACCCCCAGCCCGTTCAGCAGAGCGCCGTACCACAGCCCCAGGCCGCCCTGGTACACCGTCAGCCCCGACGCGGCGACGGTGGCCGTCCACCACACGTCGGCGACCGCGATGCCCGGCAGCAACCGCCGCGGCGCACGGGCACGCCATTCGGGCTCGTCCGGCGGGACGCCGCGGCGCCGTTCCCACCAGGCCGATGCCGTCCCGAAGGCCGCGAAGAAGATCCAGACGGAGAGGAACATCGGCCAGCTGAACGGGCCCGGCTCCGAACCGAGGACGGCGATCAGCACCACGAGCAGGAGATGCATCGCCCCGACCAGGGCCAGCACCTCCACCGGCACCACCCACCAGCCGATACGCCGCCCGAGCCTGGTCAGCACGGCGTCCCCCGCCTCGGAGATTCATGACGCGCAGTGTAGGCAGTGGCAACCATCGCGCGCAGACCCGGCCGCGCGGCAACCATGATCTGTTTTTGTGGACGCCGGACGCTGTCATGGCAACGTCCGGCGTCCACAAAAACGGATCTTGCGAGCGGTGCGGGCCGGGCCGGGTCAGGCGGGGTCGTCGCGGGTGAGTTCCCAGCAGGCGACGGCCGTGGCGGCGGCCACGTTGAGGGAGTCGACGCCGCGGCGCATGGGCAGGCGCACCCGTACGTCGGCGGCGTCCAGGGCGTGCCGGGACAGGCCCGGCCCCTCCGCGCCCAGCAGCAGCGCCGGGCGCAGCCGCTGGGTGTCGGTGAGCCGCTGCATCGGCACCGCGTCGGCGGCCGGGGTCATCGCCAGGATGGTGTATCCCGCGTCCCGCACCTCCGACAGCGCCTGCGGCCACGGGTCGAGCTTGGCGTACGGGATCGCGAACACCTCGCCCATGCTCACCCGCACACTGCGCCGGTAGAGCGGGTCCGCGCAGGTCGGCGAGAGCAGCACGGCGTCCACGCCGAGCGCCGCCACGCCCCGGAAGATCGCCCCGATGTTGGTGTGGTTGTTGATGTCCTCCAGGATCACCACCCGCCGCGCCGCGGCCAGCACGTCCGAGGCGAGCAGTGCCGGCTGGCGGTGGAAGCTGGCCAGCACCCCGCGGTGCACGTGGAAGCCGGTGACCTGCTCCAGCACCTCCGGGTCGGCACCGTAGACCGGCGCGCCGTCGAGATCGGCGACCTGCCCCGCGCGCTTGGCCTCGACCAGGAACGACCGCGGCCGGTAACCGGCCCGCAGCGCCCGCCGCAGCACCAGCTCCCCTTCGGCGATGAACAGCCCGTGCGGCGGCTCCCAGCGCGTACGCAGCTCGACGTCGGTCAGCGCCCGGTAGTCGGCGATGCGTTCGTCGCCCGGATCCGTGATCAGTTCCACGTCCCGATTCTGCCGTCCTGGGCGGCGCGGCCCGGCGGCGACACCGGGCTTGGGGCGTTCGGCTCCGCCGGAAGGTAGGATCGGCCACCGCCGCCCGTCCATCGGCCGTCTGCCCTGACCCGCTCAGCCGGTCGGACGTCCCCAATCCCGAGGTATCCATGAAGAGCACCGCTCCGAAGATCACCGTGGTCGTGCCCACGTACAACGAGCGCGACAACCTGCCGAAGCTCGTCGACCTGCTGGCCGCACTGCCGGTGGCGAACCTGCACGTGCTGGTGGTCGACGACAACTCGCCGGACGGCACGGGCGAGGTCGCCGACAAGCTGGCCGTCGACGGGCCCGTCCCGGTCGGGGTGCTGCACCGCACGGCCAAGGACGGGCTCGGCCGGGCCTACGTGGCGGGCATGACCCAGGCGCTGGACGAGGGCGCGGACATCGTGATCCAGATGGACGCCGACCTGTCCCACCCGACGACGGCGATCCCCGCCATGCTGCAGACGCTGGCGGAGACCGACGCGGCCGTCGTACTCGGCTCGCGCTACGTCGCGGGCGGGGCGGTCGCCAGCGACTGGCCGTGGCACCGCAAGGCGCTGTCGGCCTGGGCGAACTTCTACGTCAACACGATCCTGCGGCTGCGGGTCAAGGACGCCACCGCGGGCTACAAGGCCTGGCGGGCGGCCACCCTGCGCGCGATCGACGTCGCGTCGGTGCAGAGCAACGGGTACGCCTTCCAGGTGGAGATGAACCACCGCGTGGTACGCCGCGGCCTGCGCATCGCCGAGGTGCCGATCAAGTTCGAGGAGCGCGAGGAAGGCGTCTCCAAGATGAGCCTCGGCGTGCAGATCGAGTCGGCGCTCGTGCCGTGGAAGCTGCTGATGGGGCGCGACCCGCGCTGACCCGGGCACACGAGAAGGGGCCGGCAGCCAGGCTGCCGGCCCCTTCTTTCGTGCCGTCCGTCACTCCTTGGGGAGGCGGCTGGTCTCGATCTCGATCTCCTTGACGGCCGCGGCCGCCTCCGCCGCCAGCCGCTGCGCCTCGGCCTCGGCCTCGGCGCCGGACTCGCGGGCGGCCTCGGCCGCCTCCGGGTCGCTGCGCAGGCCGCCGAAGGTCGACGCGATGCCGTCGAGCGCCTTGGTCAGCTCGACCGGGACGATCCACAGCTTGTTCGACGCGCCGGCCGCGATCTGCGGGAGGGCCTGCAGGTACTGCCAGGCCATCACCTTGTTGTCGGGCGAGGACACGTGGATGGCGTCGACGACCAGCTTGATCGCCTTGGCCTGGCCCTCGGCCTGCAGGATGCGGGCCTGGCGGTCACCGTCGGCACGCAGCACCGCCGCCTGCTTGTCACCCTCGGCCGTGAGGATCTGCGACTGCTTGACGCCTTCGGCGTTGAGGATCGCGGCACGGCGGTCACGCTCGGCGCGCATCTGCTTCTCCATGGAGTCGCGGATGCTCGGCGGCGGCTCGATCGCCTTGATCTCGACACGGGTCACCTTGACGCCCCAGCGGCCGGTGTTCTCGTCGAGCACCGCCGACAGCTGCCGGTTGACCTCCTCGCGGCTGGTCAGCGACCGCTCCAGGTCCATCGAGCCGATGACGTTACGCAGGGTGGTGACGGTCAGCTGCTCGATCGCCTGCAGGAAGTTGGCGATCTCGTAGGTGGCCCGCACCGGGTCGATGACCTTGAAGTACAGCACGGTGTCGATGGAGACCACCAGGTTGTCCGACGTGATCACCGGCTGCGGCGGGAAGCTGACGACCTGCTCGCGCAGGTCGACCTTGGTCCGCACGGCGTCGATGAACGGCACCAGGATGTTCAGACCCGGGGTCAGCGTGCGGTTGTACTTGCCGAGGCGCTCGACCACGTCGTTGCGCTGCTGCGGCACGATCTTGACCATCTTGATCAGCGTGATCAGGACGATCAGCGCAATGATGGCCACCAGGGCGGTAATAAAAGTCTCCATCAATCCCTCCAGACCAGCGCCGTCGCGCCGTCCACTTTCACTACCCGGACCCGGTCACCCGGGACATACGACTTCGTGGCGTCGTACGGCCGGGCCCGCCAGAGCTCGCCGCCGATCTTGACCAGGCCGTTGTCGGCGTCGACCCGCTCCACGACCAGCGCGTCGGAGCCTTCGGTGACCGACAGCCCCATCGAGGCGGCGTCAGCATCCTGCCGGAACCAGCGGTGCTTCATCCAGGGGCGCACCACCGCCAGCGAGAGGACGGACACCACGACGAACGCGATGCCCTGGACCCAGCCGGGCGCCCCGGCAAGACCCACCAGCGAGGCGACGAGTGCGCCGGCAGCAAGCATCAGCAGCACGAACGTGCCGGTGAAGAGCTCCGCGATCACCGCCACCGCTGCGAGGAGTAGCCACCACATCCAATCTTCCACGAGCTGATCGTGTCACGCTCGCGCCAGTGATGGGGGCCCTGGATCTCCTCGTCCGTTCGGCCAGATCCGGAGGTACGCGCAGCCAGCCGCGGTAACGCCTTGGCCTGGACGCCGTTGTCCGCATAGGTTGTCCAGCGCAGTTGGCAGCGCACGAGGCGGTTTACCACGCCGGCGGGTGCGCACAGGGTGGAGTGACGATGACGCTGAACACGCAGACCGCGGCACGCTTCGACGAGCTGGTCGCCGGCGCCCAGGCGCAGGGGCGTACCCCCTGCCTGGTGGCGGCCGTGGTGCGCGACGGGCGACCGGCCCACCTGGCCGTGGCCGGCACGGACCCGGCCACCGGGGCCGCGCCCACCGGCGACACCCAGTTCCGGATCGGCTCGATCAGCAAGACGCTGACCGCGGTGCTGGTGATGCAGCTGCGCGACGAGGGCGCGCTGTCCCTGGACGACCTGCTCTACCGGCACCTGCCCGGCACCCCGGTCGGCAGCGCGATCACCATCCGGCAGCTGCTCGGCCACATCTCCGGCCTGCAGCGCGAGCCCGACGGCCTGTGGTGGGAGCGGCACGACGGCCCCGACCTGGACACCTTCCTCGCCGCGCTGACGCCGGACAAGCTGGCCTACCCGCCGCACCGCGCCTACCACTACTCCAACCTGGCCTACGGGCTGCTCGGCGCGGTCGCCCACAAGCTCACCGGTCTGCACTGGACGGAGCTGGTCACCAAGCGGCTGCTGGAGCCGCTGGGCATGACCCGCACCAGCTACCGCGAGGTCGAGCCGTTCGCCCGCGGCTACGTGGTGCACCCGTGGCACGGCACGCTGCACGAGGAGCCGCGCACCGACGCCGGCGCGATGGCCCCCGCCGGGCAGCTCTGGTCCACCGCCAACGACCTGCTCAAATGGGCCGCATTCCTGGCCGAGCCGGACCCGGCGATGCTCGCCCCGGCGACCCTGGCCGAGATGTGCGCCCCGGTGGTGATGACCGATCTGGACGCCTGGACCACCGGCCACGGGCTCGGCCTGGAACTGGTCCGCAGCGGCGAGCGCATCTTCGCCGGGCACGGCGGCTCGATGCCCGGTTACCTGGCCCACCTGTGGACGCACCGGCCCAGCCGGACCGGCGTGGTCGCCTTCGCCAACGCGTACACGCTGCACGGGCGGCGCATGGCCGACCTCAGCCGGCAGCTGCTGGCCGACGTCCTCGACGCCGAGCCGGACCGCCCGGCCCCGTGGCAGCCGCAGCCCGCCGGGCAGCCGCACGAGCTGGAGGGGACCTGGTGGTGGATGGGCCGCGAGTTCGCCGCCCGCTTCGACGCCGCCGCGGGCGAGCTGGTCTTCACCCCGGTCACCGTGCCCGGCACCCCGTGGCGGTTCACCACCGCGGGCGCGGACGTGTGGCGCTGCCACAGCGGCAGCAACGACGGCGAGGTGATGCGGGTGCGCCGCGACGCCGACCGCACCCCGGTGGAACTGGACATCGCCACGTTCCTGCACACCAGGCAGCCCTGACCCGCGGTCAGCCGAGGCGGGTCGGGAACGACGCGGTGGGCCGCCGGGTCGCGGTGTCCAGCACCAGCACCCGGTCCTGCGCGTCCCACAGCGCCACCGACCCCCGGTGCGCGTGCATCCCGCGCAGCCCGGCCTGACCGGCCTCCCCGGCCAGCTCGGCGACGCCGCCCGCCGCCGTCGCCACGGTGACCTGCCCGCCGTCGGCGACGGCGTACACGTCGCCGCAGGAGAGCAGCACGGCCTCGTCGCCGGTCCGCTCGCGCAGCACCTGCCACCCGCTGTCGCCGCCCAGCATCCGCAGTTGCCCGTCGTCGGTGCGCAGGATCAGGTCGCCCGCGGCGAGCAGCACCGCGTGCGTCACGTCGTGGGTGTACACCTCCGGCCGCCCGCGCAGCACCACCCCGGGCAGGTCCCACTGCCAGCGCTGGAGTGCACCGGTCGGCGCGTCCGGGAGCGCGACCAGCGCCGACATCGTGTCGGCCGAGCGCGCCAGCAGCGCCAGGCCGTGCCGCGAGTCCAGCTCGCGCCAGGTGACCCGCGGCCGCCCGCCGGTGGTCGCGGCGAACGCGATGCCGTCGCCGTCGGCGTGGACCAGCACGTTGCCGTCGTACGACGTGGGCAGCACCCGCACGCGCAGCGTCGCCCAGCCCTCGGTCCGCCGGGTGGCCAGGTCCAGGCGGTGCAGCTCGACGGCCCCCTTGGCCGCCGAGGCGACGAGCACGTGGGCGCCGTGGTCGGCCGGGATCAGGCGGTGCGCGGGCAGGTCCCAGCGCGCGGCGACGCGGCCGTCGGGGCGCACCAGGCGTACGCCGTGGGCCCCGTGCGCGAGCAGGATCAGTTCGGGCGAGACGGGCACGGCGTCGTGCACCGGCAGCTCACCGGCCCGGCCGGACGGCATCCGGTGCCGCAGGATCGGCGCGGTGGGCGGCGGCAGCGGCGCGGGCAGGTCGGCCACCAGCAGCCGGTCCGCCCGCGCGGCCAGGGCATCCCGGACGCGGTGTCCGACGGCGAGCGTCGGATCCACGGTCAGCCGCCGCAGCGCCGCGGAGGCGATCCTGCGGTCGGCCGACGGGTCCGCAGCGGGCACCGTGCCGAAGACGTCCAGGAACGCCGCGCAGTCCGCGGTCCGGGCCGGGTCGTCGATCAGCGTGCGCGCTGTCTCGGCCGCCATGCCGTCGCCGGCCAGCAGGTACGCCAGGGCGGCGGAGCCGTCGGGGCCGCCGCGGGCGAGCGCGGCGTCGATGTCGGGTCCGGCGGCCGGGCGCAGCAGCGGGTCCGGCCAGGCCACGGTGACCGCCCCGAGGTGGTCGCCGGCCTCCCGGCGCGCTTGCGCCCAGGCGGCGCGCAGCTCCCGCGCCAGCGCCGAGTCGTCTTTCCCGAGACGGTCCAGCACCTGTGCGAACGCGCCGCGGGCCAGGGCCGTGTCCACGGCGCGGCGGCGCTCACCGGCCCGCCACCACAGCCGGACCACCACGGCGGCCTCCAGCCCGCGGCTCTCGGCCAGCGCGGCGGCGAGGTGGAGGCGCCCGTGCCGGGCCAGCAGCTGCACCGCCTCCGCCGGCGCGTCGAGCAGATCGGCCAGCACGTACGCGGCCTTGTCGAGCTCCCCGGCCCGTTCCAGGTCGACCGCGGCCTGCCGGTAGACCTCCCGGAACAGGTCCTCGACGCCGGACACGCCGAGTCCCCTGCCGCCGGAGCGGCCGAACCGGCTGGGCGCGAGCGCGCCCTGCCAGGGACGCGGCAGGCCCAGGGAGGCCTTCCCGGGCACCCCGCCGAGCGGCACGGCCGCCCGCAGGGCCCGGTCCCAGTCCCGTCGGGCGAACGACCGGCGCACCTGCTCCAGGTAGCTCAGTTGCCGGCGGCGCAGCAGCGGCGCGGTCGCCGCCAGCCGCGTGGTCAGCCGCTGCCACCAGCGCTCCCGGCCACCCGTGGGACCGCGCCCCGCGCCTGCCCCGGCGGACCGGCCGTGACCGGAACCGCCCGCCTCCACGCCGTCCGCCCAGCGGGCGATCAGCACCATCGCAGCCAGGGCGGCGACGGCGCACGACGCAGCCGGGACGGACAGGCTCCGCAGGTCGAGGACCAGCCGCACGACCGCCACCGCCGCCACGATCACGCAGGCGCCCAGCAGCGCCAGGGGCAGCAGACGCGCGACGGCTGCCGTGGCGGCCCCGACCCGGAAACGCCACCGGGGCGGCTCGGTCAGGCCCGCACGTCGCCGCAGCTCGACGACCGCCCGGGGCGGCTCCGGCAGCGGGTCCGGCTCCGGCGCGGGCTGGTCCAGCGGTTCCAGCAGCGACACCGGCAGCTCGCCGAGGTCCACGTCCAGGTGCAGCTCGACCAGCTCGTCGAGCCGGTGCCGCACCCCGTGCGCGAGCACGACCTCGCGGTCCGGGGCAGGACCGTCCACGCCGTACGCGGTCAGGCCGGTCCCGGCCGTCGCCAGCGGCAGACCCGGCGCGCGGTCCCAGCGCACCCGCACCGGGGCGGCCAGCTCCAGCAGCCAACCGCCACCGGGCAGCAGGCGCAGCGCGGCACCCGGCTGCCACAGCTCGGCGGCGCGGGCCCGCGCCCGCGCCCGGCCTGTCAGCTCCACGTCGAGCACGAAGGCGGACGCCGTCACGTACCCCTTCACGACGGCGGCTCCCACTGCCGGACCACCCGGTCGGCGTCGAGGTCGACGACCTCCACGGTGCCGTCGGTCCGGGTCACGGCCAGCCAGGGCCGGCCGGGGTGCAGCGAGGGCGGCCCGCCGCCGTACGACCACCGGGTCAGCTCCCGGCGGCCGCGCTCGGTCGTCAGGAACACGCCCGAACCGTCCGGCTCGCTCTCGATCATCGACGGTTCGCCTCTCACCAGGGTCACGCCGAGCACCCCGCCACCGGGCAGGAACTCGTTGCCGCCGGGGCTCAGCCAGACGCAGTCGTCCTCGGACCACGCGAAGCCGCCGCTCTCGTCGGGCGTCAGCAGGCACCCCCCGGGCAGGTCCGGCCGGTCGGTGACGGTGGTCCGCTCCCCGCCGACGTCCCGCGCCAGCACCAGGTTGCCGCCGGCCAGGCTGCGGACGGCCACCACGTCGGACTTCTCCACCGCTCCCGCGGCGGTCAGCCGCCACCAGGACCCCGCCGATTCCACGAGCAGGCCGCCTCCGTACGCGTGCACCGGCCGCAGCGGCCGGTCCGGTCGCCACCTCAGCTCCTCCCGCGGCCAGGTGCGGTACTGCAGGCCGGGCAGCGGCCTGCCGGCCACCTCCAGCAGCATCCGGTCGCCGCCGACCTCGGTCAGGGCGAGCACGCGCCGCCCCTGCCGCCACGCGGTAAGCACCGGCCGGCTGAACCCGTGCCGGCGCATCCGGCCGTCGAGCACCGGCGCGCTGACTACGGTGCGGTCGTCGCCGCCGCGCGCCAGCAGCATCGTGGACGTGTCCGGGAAGACCGGCAGGCGCAGCCCGGCCCTGGTACGCGGGACGGCGTCCGGATCACGCCAGTTCGCGAAGCCGGTCCCGCGCAGCAGCCGCACCGCCGGCCCGGCAGGCGGCATGGGGAGCGCGAACCGGCGGCCCTGATGCCACAGGCGCACCTCGGCGGGCCCGGCCGCGGTCCAGGTTCCCTCCTCGTACGCCACGGTGCGCGGGTGGCCCACCGCGGCGGCGAGCGCGGGCGCGGTCAGCAGCCAGGTCTGCTCCGGCAGCCCGGCCAGCGCCGCCCGCACCGTGTCCGGGTCCGGCACGAGGTGCGAGCGGGCCTTGAGGAAGGTCCGCAGCACCTGCTCCAGCGTGCCGCCGTACGGGGTCGCGCCGGCCGCGTCCAGCACGTGCAGCTCGAACGGCACACCCCGCTCGGCGGCCCGCCGGTGCAGCACGAGCAGGGTCGCCAGCTGCGCCAGCCGGGGCGCGCCCCACAGCGCCGGCCCGCAGTCCACCACCGCCGCCACGCTGCCCCGGGGCGCGGGCCGCCGGGCCGCGGCGGCGAGGTAGCTCAGCTCCCCGGTCGCCGCGCGGCGCAGGAACTCGTCGGGCAGCTCGGTCGCGAGCAGCCACTCCGACACCAGCAGCCGGTCCGGGCCGCCCCGCGGCGACAGCCCGTCGTAGCCGTCCGGCTCGCCGGTGGGCGCCACCGCGAAGCCGTCGTCGGCGATCAGCTCGGTGATCCGGCGCACCAGCGGTCCCAGCGCCAGCGCGACCTCGTCGATCAGCACCGACAGCTGCGCCGACCACGGGGCCAGCGCCGGTGGCAGCCCGGTCATGGGGTCGCCTCAGGGAACGGCGAATCCGCCTGCCTCGACGGTGTCTTGCCTTGCGACGGTGCCTGCGTCTGCGTCGGGGACGGCAGCCGCCGCACGTCGAGCGGGCGGGCCGGCATCGGCCCGCCGAGCAGGGCGTCCGGCAGCAGGACGACCAGCTCCTGCCCGCACCGGCGGCGGGCCTCGCGCGCGGCGAGGTCGGCCGGCGCGCCCGGCCGCAGCGCCGTCGGCATCAGCACGCCTGCGTCCCAGCCGAGGTAGCGCACCTGCGGCGACCACGGCAGGTCCGCCGCCTCGCCGAGGACCAGCAGCCACCCGTCGCCGGCGGCCGCTCGCAACCGGCCCGCCGCGGGGTGCTCGCGGGTACGCGCCGCCAGCGCCTCGACCGCCGTTCCGGTGGCGAGCACCGCCGCCGGGTCCAGCGGTGGCTCGCGCCGTCGCCAGGCCGGCCCGGCGGTCACGGGGCGACCAGGCCCGCCAGCCGGCCGCGGATCTCGCGCAGCACGTCGGGCAGCTCGTCGGCGGGGAACCCGGCGTCGATCTCGCGCAGGGTCGCCTCCAGCCGCAGCCGGTCGTCGCGCGCGAGTTCCGTGCCCGCCAGCTGGGCCAGCAGCCGGTTCCCGGCGGTGGCCAGCCGCTCGGCACGGGCGAGCGGGCCCCGGGAGAACTCCTCGGCGGCGTGGGCGAGCGTGCCGCTGGCGGACAGCTTCAGCAGGTCGGCCAGCACCTCCCGGGCCTGTGCCTGGTCGTGCTCGGTGGGGGCGGTCAGCGGCAGCACCCACAGGTCCGCGGCGGAGGCCACCCGGCGGCCGTCGAGCGTTGCCGCGGCCGCGACCAGGCGCTGCGTACGCACGGCCCGCCGGTCGCTCAGCCCGATCCCGGCCTCGCGCATACGGCGCAGCGCGGCCGCCAGCAGCGGCCGTACCTCGTCCAGCTCGCACCCGCGCGCCGCGGTGGCGAGGCGGTCCACCGCGGGCATGACCCCCGCGGCGGGGGCCTGCTCCGGCCCGGTCCAGCCCAGTTCGAGGAGGTCTTCGAGGCTCGCGTCGGGCACCGGGTGCACGTGCACCCGGGCCAGGAAGCGGTCGGCGAAGGCGGCCAGCGCCGGGTCGTCGGGCAGCGCGTTGGCCGCGCCCACGCACACCCGCAGCGGGCTGGCCAGCTCGGTCGCGCCGCGCCGGAAGACCCGCTCGTTCAGCAGGCCGAGCAGCGTGTTCAGGATCGCGGTGGACCCGGCGAACACCTCGTCCAGGAACGCGATCTCGGCGGCGGGCAGCATGCCGGCCGTCTCGTACGCCATCACGCCCTCGCGCAGCCGGCGCAGGTCCACCGGGCCGAAGATCTCGTTGGGCTCGGTGAAGCGCCCGACGAGGTACTCGAAGTACGCGCCGCCGAGCTGGGCGGCGGCCGAGCGCACCGCGGCCGACTTCGCCGTGCCGGGCGGTCCGATCACGAGCAGGTGCTCGCCGGCGACCGCGCACAGCGTGACGACCTCGGCGATCAGTTCACGATCGACCAGTGACGAGCGTGCGGCGTCGACGGCGGCGCGGACCGCCTGCGCGTCCGCGGCGAGCAACGGCGTGGGGGTGTCGGTCACCGGCCGAGCATAGGTGAACGATCATGGGGACACCTGCCCTTATTCCGGCGGGCGACACCCGTCGAACGGTCACTCCTGCGGCGCGGTCACGAAGTCGATGAGGCGTTCCACGGAGTTCACCAGCGGCGTCTCCAGGTCGTGGTAGCTGTCCACGCGCGACAGCAGCCGCCGCCAGAACAGCGCGGGCTCGCTCACCCCGAGGGCGGCGCAGATGCCCTCCTTCCACGGGTGCCCGTACGGCACCACCGGCCACTCCTCCATGCCGAGCCGCGACGGCTTCACCGCCTGCCACACGTCGACGTAGGGGTGCCCGGCGATCAGGCAGTGCGGGCTGTCCACGGCCTTGGCCAGCCGGGCCTCCTTGGTGCCGGTGACCAGGTGGTCCACCAGCACACCGAGCCGCCGCCCCGGGCCGGGTGCGAACTCGCGCACCGCGGCGGGCAGGTCGTCGACGCCGTGCAGCGGCTCCACCACGACCGCCTCGGCGCGCAGGTCGTCGCCCCAGATCCGTTCCAGCAGCTCGGCGTCGTGCAGGCCCTCGACCCAGATCCGCCCGGCGCGGGCGACCTGCGCGCGGGTGGGGGCCGCGGCGACCGATCCGGACGCGGTGCGCCGCGGCTGGGCGGGGGCTGCGGAGGCCTGCGGGCGGCGGAGCGTGACCGTCGTCCCATCAAGTAGGAAGGCGGCGGGTTCCAGTGGGAAGTGCCGACGGCGGCCGTGGCGGTCCTCCAGCGTCACCGCGCCGTACTCGAAGCCGACGATCTCACCGCAGAAGCCACTGCCCGCGTCCTCGACGACCATGCCCAGCTCAGCGTCGTGTTCGGGGGTCACCCGGCGGGGCTTGCGGCGGTCGAAGGAATCGAGCACATCATCGCTGTAGCGCATGCGACGGCACCCTAGTCCGCGTGCGGGTTCCGCGCTCAATGACGCGCCGGTCCGGGACAAACCCCAGGAACAGCACGTACCCTGGTCGGCATGTCCCCCGCAGCGCAGGTGACCCTGACCACGCGCCGGTCCGCCCGCTTCGTCGCGTGGACCCGGGCCTGGCGCGCCGGACTGGTGTCCTTCGACGAGATCCTCGACGACCTCACCGCCGAGGAGGAGCAGCACGTGCGCGACCTGCCCGGCCAGTGGCGCGAGGAGGTCGAGCTGCGCGAGGCCCTGCCCGCGCTGGCCAAGCTGCACCCCGACGAGATCCGGCTGGTGCTGCCCGCACCCGGCGACCCGCGCGGCCTGCCCGGCCCCGGCCCGTTCACGAGCCACGCCCTGGTCAACGGCGAGGGTGTCATCGCCAGCCGGCTCGGCCTGGTGCCCGAGACCCGCCAGCACACGTCCGGGTCGGGCGTCACCTTCACCACGGTGCTGTGGCGCGCGTTCGAGCTGCCCGAGGTCCCGAACGGGGTGCTGCCGGGGGTACGCGAGGCCGACGGCGCGCTGAGCCTGGCGCTGACCGAGACCACCACCCGCCTGGTACGCCTGGACGTGGCGCAGTGGCGCCCGGAGCTGGCCGGGGCGCTCCAGGCGCTGCGCAAGCCCGACGCGGAGACCGACCTGCCCCCGGGCTACGACCCGCGCGCCCGGCGGCTCTACGCCCGCGCCTGCGTGCTGGACCGGGTGCTCACCCTGGCCGGTCAGGCCGCGCCGGGCGGTGCGCTGAACAGCTTCGAGGCCCAGCAGCGCGACGAGGCGCTGCGCCCGCTCGCTGGCGCGTGCCGAGCCGCCCTCATGGCCGCCTGCAACGCCCCGTTCGAGGGCTGACCCGCGGGGCCGACCGCGCTCCCATCACATAGACGCGGGGTGGGCCGACCGTCAGGCCGGCGCGACCTCCGCTTCCTTCAGCGGCTCGACCTCGTCGATCAGGTCGGCGACGGAGTTGATGACCCGCGACGGGCGGTAGGGGTAGCGCTCCATATCGGCCTTGGTGGCGATGCCGGTGAGCACGAGGATGGTGTGCAGCCCGGCCTCCAGGCCGCACAGCACGTCGGTGTCCATCCGGTCGCCGATCATGGCGGCCTGCACCGAGTGCGCGCCGATCTTGTTGAGCGCCGAGCGCATCATCATCGGATTCGGCTTGCCCACGAAGTACGGCTCTATCCCGGTGGCCTTCGTGATCAGCGCGGCGACCGAGCCCGCGGCGGGCAGCGCGCCCTCGTTGGACGGTCCGGTGGCGTCCGGGTTGGTGCAGATGAACCGGGCGCCCTTGTTGATCAGGCGGATCGCCGTGGTGATCGCCTCGAAGCTGTAGTTTCGGGTCTCGCCCAGCACCACGTAGTCCGGCTCGTAGTCGGTCATGATGTAGCCCGCCGCGTGCAGCGCCGTGGTCAGGCCCGCCTCGCCGATGACGTACGCCGTGCCGCCCGGCCGCTGGTCGGCCAGGAACTGCGCGGTGGCCAGCGCCGACGTCCAGATCGCCGACTCCGGCAGGTCGAAGCCCAGCCGGGTCAGGCGCGCGTGCAGGTCACGTGGGGTGTAGATGGAGTTGTTGGTGAGCACCAGGAACGGCACGCCCGACGCCCGCAGCCGGCCGATGAACTCCGGCGCGCCCGGCACCGGCTCACCCTCGTGGACCAGTACGCCGTCCATGTCGGTCAACCAGGCGGCGATCGGCTTGCGGTCGGTCATCGGGTTCCCTCTCTGTTGCTGCGCACCGGCGGCGGGCAGCAGTTGCTCGCACAGACATCCCAGTGTTCGAGCCTACCGAGCGCGGTGCGCGCCCGGTCGCCCGGCGGCGCCATCCGCTCCAGCACGAGGTCGCGCACCATCGCCACGAACCGCGGGTCGGCCCCGGGCGTGCCTGCCCGCGCGAAGCCCAGGCCCAGCCGGCGGGCTGTCGCGGCGGCCTCCTCGTCGAGGTCCCACAGCACCTCCAGGTGGTCGGAGACGAACCCGATCGGGCTGACCACGACCTGGGTCACGCCCTCCTTGGCCAGCACCTCCAGGTGGTCGTTGACGTCGGGCTCCAGCCACGGGATGTGCGGCGCGCCCGAGCGGCTCTGCCACACCAGGTCCCAGGTCAGGCCGGGCGCGCCCCGCTCGGCCACCAGCCGGGCGGTCTCGCGCAGCTGCGCCTCGTAGCGCCCGCCGCAGGGGCCGCTGGACTCCGCCATGGACACCGGGATCGAGTGCGCGGTGAACACCAGCCGGGTCTTCTCGTGCTGGGTCGGGTCCAGCGTCGTCAGCGCCGCGGCGACCGCGTCGGCGAACGGCTCCACGAATCCCGGGTGGTCGTGGAAGTGCCGCAGCTTGTCCACCACCGGGGCGCGCGGCCCGACCGCGGCCCGCGCCGAGGCGATGTCCTGCAGGTACTGCCGGCACGACGAGTACGACCCGTAGGCGCTGGTCGCCAGGGCCACCGCGTGCTCGATGCCGTGGTCGCGCATCTGGGCCAGGGTGTCGGCCAGCATCGGCCGCCAGTTCCGGTTGCCCCAGTACACCGGCAGGTCCACCGCGTTGGCCGCGAAGTCGGCCCGGATCGCGGCGACCAGCTCCCGGCACTGCTCGTTGATCGGCGACACCCCGCCGAAGCGCAGGTAGTGCTCGGCCACCTCGGCCAGCCGCTCCGGGGGCACGCCGCGCCCCCGAGTCACGTTGTGCAGGAACGGCAGCACCTCGTCCGGGTGCTCCGGACCGCCGAACGACAACAGCAGGAAGGCGTCGTACATGCGTAAAAGGCTAGAACCCCACCCGGACCGCCCACACACCACCCACCCGCCGTCATCGCCACGTCACACTTCAGGCCGCAACTCTTAAAGAGTCGCGGCCTGAGTGACGCCTGGAGAGCACAACTCTTTAAGAGTTGCGGCAGCGGGGGCGGCTAGGCGCCGAGGGCGTGGTAGCCGCCGTCGACGTGGATGATCTCGCCGGTGGTGGCGGGGAACCAGTCGGACAGCAGCGCGCAGACGGCCTTGGCGGTGGGGGCGGTGTCGGTGAGGTTCCAGCCCAGCGGGGCGCGCTCGGTCCAGGACTCCTCGAACTTCTCGAAGCCCGGGATCGACTTGGCGGCCATCGTGCGCAGCGGGCCCGCCGACACGAGGTTGCTGCGGATGCCCTGGTCACCGAGGTAGTTGGCGAGGTAGCGGGAGGCCGACTCCAGGCCGGCCTTGGCCACGCCCATCCAGTCGTACACCGGCCAGGCCACGGTGGCGTCGAAGGTCAGGCCGACGATCGAGCCGCCGTTGGTCATCAGCGGCAGGGTGGCCATGGCCAGAGCCTTGTACGAGTACGTGGACACGTGCACCGCGGTGGCCACGTCCTCCCACGGCGTCTGCAGGAACGTGCCGCCCAGCGCGGTCGACGGCGCGAAGCCGATCGAGTGGACCACGCCGTCGAGCCCGTCGACGTAGCCGCGCACGTTGTCGGCGAGCGCCGCCAGCTGCTCCGGGTTCGTCGCGTCCAGCTCGATCACGGGCGCGGTGACGGGCAGCCGCTTGGCGATCCGCTCCACCAGCGAAAGGCGGCCGAACCCGGTCAGCACCACGGTCGCGCCCTGCTCCTGGGCGATCTTCGCGACGTTGAACGCGATCGACTGCTCCGTGATCACGCCGGTGACCAGGATGCGCTTACCTTCGAGCAGCACGTCTACTCCTCATTCGATTCTTGTCGAGCACGGTGGTGAAGGACCGTCAGTGGCCCATGCCGAGGCCGCCGTCGACCGGGATGACCGCGCCGGAGATGTAGCCGGCGCTGTCGCCGGCGAGCCAGGTGACCACGCCCGCGATCTCGTCGACCGCGGCGATCCGGCCGGCCGGGATGGCCTTGCGGATCTCGGCCTTGCGCTCCTCGGTGAGCTTGTCGGTCATGTCGGTCTCGATGAAGCCGGGGGCCACCACGTTCGCGGTGATGTTGCGGGTGCCCAGCTCGCGGGTGATGGAGCGGGCCATGCCGACCAGGCCGGCCTTGCTGGCCGCGTAGTTGACCTGCCCAGCTCCGCCGTACAGGCCGACCACCGAGGAGATGAAGATCATGCGGCCCCAGCGTCCGCGGACCATCTTGGTGGAGGCGCGGCGGGCGCAGCGCCAGGCGCCGCTCAGGTTGGTGTCGAGCACCCGGCCGAACTGCTCCTCCGACATGCGCATCAGCAGCGTGTCGTCGGTGATGCCGGCGTTGGCGACCAGCACCTCGACCGGGCCCAGCTCGTTCTCGACGGTGGTGAACGCCGCGTCGACCGCTGCCGGGTCGGTGACGTCGCAGGTGACGCCCAGGATCTCCGGTGCCAGCGCTTGGTCGAAGGTGCCCCGGTGGGTGATCGCCACGCGGTCGCCCTGCTTGGCGAACGCCTGCGCGATCGCCAGGCCGATACCCCGGTTGCCGCCGGTGACCAGGACGGTACGAGACACGGTTACTCCTTCGCGATCAGGTTGTTCCGCCTGAGCCTAGGGCGCTGCGCTGAGGGCGGCAGGTACGGGGGCGTGACTAAATCCGACTATAATCTTTGTGGAGTTCCCACAGACAACCCGTCCGGGTGGACACGGAAACCCTGCCGGTACGGCTGATGCGGCTCACGATCGCCCATACGGTATGATCACCACGTTTGCGAGCCCGGATTACGGCCTAAGGAGGTGATCGCTATGCGAGATAGCGATCCTCCGAGTCATGGCCGGGTCCTGCGAGCCGCAACGCGCTGACCGCGCCTGACTCTCGCATCCCCGCGCGTCCTCCCGTCGAAAACCGGGCCGGTGTCTTCCACCGGCTGGGAGGGCTGCGCCTGACCTGGTCATGACTCAACACCCGCGTGTCCCTGTAGTTGCCTGTACAACACAGTCACCGGAGTAGGTCATGAGCCGTTACCTCGCCCCGCTGGGCTTCACCCTCGCCGCGACCTGGGTGGCAGCCATCTTCCTGCTGGTCGGCGCGCGCTGAGCGCCACCGGCAGCGCGCCCGCGACGATGCCGGCGCGCCGTACCCACCCTGCTCTGCACCCGCCCGCGCAGCACCTCGACGGCTGCGCGGACGGGTGTAGAGCAGGCGCAGCGTCGTCCGTCAGGGCAGGCGTGAGGTCCACAGCAGGCTGAGCGCGCCCGCGCCGAGTCCCAGCAGCAGCGCCGCCCCGGCGAACCACTGCGAGACCTCCTTGGGCACCCGCTTGTGCCCGATCGACGAACCCATGTCCTGGTACACCTGGGTCAGCTCGGCCGCCGAAGCCGCCTCGTAGAAGAAGCCGCCGGTCGTCTCGGCCAGTTCGGCCAGCGCCTGCCGGTCCACCGGCACCCGTTGCAGCTGCCCGGCGATGTCCACCATGCCCGCGTCGGTGCCGAAGGCGATCGTGGTGACCGGCACGTTGGCCTCGACCGCCGCGGCGGCCGCGTCCTCGATCGCCCGGCCGTAGGTGCGGTATCCGTCGGACAGCAGCACGATCCTGGCCGGCGGCGGCCCCTCGGCCCCCGCTCCCGGCACCGCCTTGATCGCGTCCAGCGAGGTGAACACCGCCTCGCCGGTCGCCGTGGCCTCGGCCAGCTCCAGCGCGTCGATGGCGTCGGTCACCGCGGCCCGGTCCTTGCCCGGCGAGACCAGCACGTTCGCCGACTTGGCGAAGGACACCAGCCCCAGGTTGTACGACGTCGGCAGCTCCTGCACGAACTGCTTGGCGGCCTCCTGCGCCGCCTCGATCCGGGTCGGTGTCACGTCGTCGGCCTGCATCGACAGCGACACGTCGACGGCCAGGATGATGGTCGCCCGCTCCAGCGGCTCCTCGACCTCCACCGACGGCCGGGCCAGCGCCGTCACCAGCGAGAACAGTCCCGCCAGGAAGAGCCCCGCGGCCACGTGGCGTCGCCAGCCGAGCCCACGGGGCACCAGGGTGCGCAGCAGTTCCAGATTGCTGAACGGCAGCGCGGTGTCCCGGCGGAACCGCCGCAGCAGATGCCGGGCGGCGTACGCACCGGCGAGCGCCAGCACCGGGATCAGTGCCAGCAGCCACATCGGATCCAGGAAACGGATCATCGGCTCCCCCCGCGGGTACGGCGGTGACGCTGCGCGGCGACGAACCGCACCAGGTCGAGCAGCCAGTCGGAGTCGGTGCGCAGCCGCACCTGGCGCGCCCCGGCGGTGCGCACCGCGTCGGCGATCAGCTCGCGCTGCCGGGCCGCGGCCTGCGCGTAGCGGCGGCGCAGGTCCCGGTCGCCGGTCTGCACCTCGTGCAGGGCGCCGGTCTCCGGGTCGCGCAGCTCGAGCACGCCCGCCGCGGGCAGCTCCAGCTCGCACGGGTCGAGCACCTCGACGGCCAGCACCTCGTGCCGGGTGGCCAGCTTGCGCAGCTGCCAGGCCCAGCGCTCGGGCGGGTCGAGGAAGTCCGAGATCACCACGGCCAGCCCGCGCCGCCGGGGCGGGCTGTTCAGCGCCTCGATCAGGGGCGCGAGGCTGTCCGCGGGCCGCTGCTCGGCCCGTGCCGCGCCGCCTTCGTCGATCAGGCGCGCCACCGTGCGCAGCAGCCCCTGCGCCTCCCGCCGGCCGGGCCGCGCCGGGCGGCGGACCAGCTCCGGGCCGCCCGCGTTGATCACCGCGCCGACCCGGTTGCCGCCGCGTACGGTCAGGTGGGTCATCGCCGCGGTCGCCGCCAGCACCAGGTCGCGCTTGAGCATCCGGGCGGTGCCGAAGTCGAGGCTCGGCGACAGGTCGACGGCCAGCCAGGTCTCCAGCTCCCGGTCGGCCACGGTCAGCCGCACGTGCGGCACCGTGGTGCGGGCGGTGACCGGCCAGTCCATGCGCCGCACGTCGTCGCCCGCCCGGTACTCCCGCGACTCCCCCGCCTCGCTGCCCGGTCCGGGCAGCAGGCCCAGGTAGTCGCCCTGCAGCAGGCCGTCGAGGCGTCGGTTGACCAGCAGTTGCAGCCGCCGCAGCGCCGCCTCGCCGCCGGTGCGTTCCGGCGCGGCCGCGGTCATGCCCGCTCCCCGCCCGCGATCCGACCGCTCATGCCGCCTGCTGCCGCGGTGCGACGGACGGCAGCGGCACCGCGGCCAGCACCCGGCTGACCACGTAGTCGGCGGGGATCTCGTCGGCCAGCGCGTCATAGCTGAGCACCAGCCGGTGGCGCAGGATGTCCGGGGCGATGTCGAGCACGTCCTGCGGCAGCGCGTAGTCGCGCCCGCGCAGCAGCGACAGCGCCCGGGTCGCCCGGACCAGGCCGAGCGAGGCGCGCGGGCTGGCGCCGTACTGGATGAGGCGGGCGATGTCGGGCAGGCCGTGGTCGGCCGGGGCGCGGGTGGCCAGCACCAGGCGCACCGAGTAGTCGATCAGAGCATTGTGGACGAAGACCTGATCGGCGCGTTCCTGCAGGCCGAGGAGCGCTTCGGTGGTGAGCACGGGCACGGCGCGCGGCGGCGCGACGCCCATCCGGTACACGATCTCCCGCTCCTCGACGTCGGTCGGGTAGCCCACCAGCACCTTCAGCAGGAACCGGTCCCGCTGCGCCTCGGGCAGCGGGTACACGCCCTCCTGCTCGATCGGGTTCTGGGTGGCCATGACCAGGAACGGGTCCGGCACCGTGTGGGTCACCCCGCCCAGCGACACGTGCCGCTCGGCCATGACCTCCAGCAGCGCCGACTGCACCTTGGCCGGGGCCCGGTTGATCTCGTCGGCGAGCAGGAAGTTGACGAACACCGGGCCGAGTTCGACGTCGAAGCGCTCGCTGCCGGTGCGGTAGATGCGCGTGCCGACGATGTCCGCGGGCACCAGGTCCGGCGTGAACTGCACCCGCGCGAACGAGCCCCCCACGACCGTGGCCAGCGTCTCCACGGCCAGCGTCTTGGCCACCCCGGGCACGCCCTCCAGCAGGCAGTGCCCGCGCGCGAGCAGGGCCACGAACATGCGCTCGATCAGCCGGTCCTGACCGACGATGACCTTCTTGACCTCGAAAAGGGCGCGTTCCAGCAGCGTGGCGTCCTGGGCCGGGGTGGCGGCCGCGGCGGGGCCGGCTTCGGCGCTGCCGGTCAGCGCGGGGCCGGCGGCGTTGTCGTAGGTGATGGGCTGCACCACGGCTCCTCGTTACCGACGGGTTCCTGACCTGCCCCAGCCTCGCATGAACAGCAGACTTATGCGGCATAGTGCCGTTATTCCGGCGAAACCATCGGCTGTCCGGGTCTGTTTGACCCGGCGTTTGATTTCATCCGAACGGATGCGCCACCGCTCTTCCCTCCGCGCCCGGCGCGTGGTTAATATTCGTGCGTTGCCGGGCGGCTTCCCCCGTGGCCGCCCGGCACGCCAAACACAGTCCGAGCCCTGCTCGGGCTTTTTTGTTGCGCGGGTAGGCTCCACGACGTGATCGAGGCCGAGGCTCCCCTGATCTGCTCACGCAAGGGCTGCCGCGCCGCAGCCGTATGGGAGCTGCGCTGGAACAACCCCAAGCTGCACGATCCGCAGCGGCGCAAGACCTGGCTCGCCTGCGACGAGCACCGGCCGACCCTGGCCGACTTCCTGTCCGCGCGAGGCTTCCTGCGCGAGACGCTGCCCCTGGCCTGATCGTCTATCGTCGAAACGTGACCGAGCCGCGCCTGGAAGCACCCCTGCACACCGCGTCTCGCAGCGCCCTCGACCCGTGGCCGGGCGAGCTGGCCTGGCGTCCTGTCTCGCCGCGGCTGGTGGCGCTGGAGCTGACCCGGGTCGCCATCAGCACTGCGATCATGCTCGCGGTATGCGGCGTGATCTGGGCTTTCACCACGTCCTGGTGGGCGCTGCTCGCGGCCGCCGTGGTGCTGTTCTTCACCGTCGTGCGGGGCACCGTGGCGGTGCGCGCCGCCCGCTCCTACGGCTACGCCGAGCGCGAGCGCGACCTGCTGGTCCGGCACGGCCGCATGGTCCGGCACCTGTCCATCGTCCCGTACGCCCGCATGCAGTACGTCGACGTCGTCGCCGGCCCGCTGGAGCGCTCCTTCGGCCTGGCCACCGTGCAGCTGCACACCGCCGCCGCGGCGTCCGACGCGACCATCCCGGGCCTGGAGCCCGCCGAGGCCGCCCGGCTGCGCGACCGGCTCGCGGCGCTCGGCGAGGACGCCGGTGAGGGCCTGTGACCGCACCCGCCACCCCGCCGGAGCAGCCGCTGCCCGCCACGGTGCCGCAGCAGCCGGGCCCGCCGCAGGTGATCGCCCGGCAGCGGCTGCATCCGCTGAGCCCGGTGCTCAAGAGCGTGCGCACGCTGTTCCTGGTCGTCGCCGCCGTGTCCTGGCGCGGCCTGCAGAACCTCGGCCCGGACAGGTACGCCCTGGTGCTGCTCGGTCTGCTGGTGCTGGTGCTGCTCTACTCCGCCGTCGCCTGGCGCTTCACCGGCTACGAGGTGGTCGGCCGGGAGCTGCGCATCCACGAGGGAGCGCTGTTCCGGCGCACCCGGGCGGTGCCGCTGGAGCGGCTCCAGTCGATCGAGGTGGTGCAGCCGGTGCTGGCCCGGCCGGCCGGGCTCGCCGAGCTGAAGCTCGATGTGGCCGGCGCCGGCAAGGCCGAGGCCCCGCTGGCGTTCCTGCCCCTGGCCGAGGCCGACGCGCTGCGTACCCGGCTGCTGGCCCTGGCCAGCCGGACCGCGGCCCCGGCCGCCGAGACGGCTGAACCCGAGGCGGCCCGGCCCGAGGAGCCCGACCTCTACCGGGTCGACAACAACGACGTGGTGCTCAGCCAGTTCCTGACCCCGCCGGTCATGTTCACCCCGCTGGCCGTCCTCTACATCGTCGGCCAGCTCGTCTTCAACAGCGAGTTCGGCGTCTTCGCCGTCGCCAGCATGGTCACCGCCGTCGCGGGCACCATCGGCGCGCCCGTCATGCGCATCCTCAACTTCTGGAACTTCCGGATCGGGCGGGCCGCCGACGAGCGCCTGCGCATCCGGCACGGCAAGCTGGAGACGCGCAGCCAGGTGGTCGGCCCGCGGCGCATCCAGTCGCTGACGGTGACCTGGCCGCTGCTGTGGCGCGGCAAGGGCTGGCTGCGGGTCACCCTCGCCGTGGCCGGGCAGAGCTCGGTGGGCGCCGACGGCCAGCAGAGCCGGGCCGAGACCGACCGGCTGCTGCCGGTGGCCACCGTCGACACCGCCCGCACGATCGTGCCGCTGGCCCTGCCCGGACTCGACATCACCAGGCTGGCCCTGTCGCCGGTGCCGCAGCAGGCCCGCTGGCTGGCCCCGCTGCGCCGCCGGGTGCTGGCCGCGGGACTGACCGAGCACGCCTTCGCCACCGTGGACGGGCTGCTGACCCGGCAGCTGACCGTGGTGCCGTACGCCCGGATCCAGAGCGTGCGGGTAACCGAGGGCCCCTGGCAGCGCCGCCTAGGCCTGGCCACGGTCTACGTCGACGTCGCCGGGGCGACCCCGGCCGCCGCGGTGCACCGCCCGCTGGCCGAAGCCTTCACCTGGGCCGACGAGCTGACCACCCGCGCCCGAGCGGCTCGCGCCGCCACGGTATAACTCGACTTACTATAAATTCAGTTATACTTCCGCCCATGGCAGTGCAGCCCGCTGTGGCCAAACCCCGGGAACTCTTCGACCGCGTCCACGAGTGGGACGCGCTGAGCGGGTTCGTCAGCCAGGACCGCAAGGCGGCGTCGCTGGGCCTGGTCTACGGCCGCCGACGGCAGGGCAAGACCTTCCTGCTGTCGCAGTTGGCCCGCGCCACCGGCGGCTTCATGTTCACCGCCGCCCAGCAGGCGGCCGACCAGAACCTCGCCGCCCTGAGCGCCGCCTACCACCAGTTCACCGGGCAGACGCCGGCACAGTTCGCCAACTGGCCGGATGCGATCGACGCCCTGCTGCGCCTCGGC
This sequence comes from Catellatospora vulcania, assembly GCF_009720385.1. Classification (GTDB taxonomy): domain Bacteria; phylum Actinomycetota; class Actinomycetes; order Mycobacteriales; family Micromonosporaceae; genus Catellatospora; species Catellatospora vulcania. The sequence continues at coordinate 50,432 of NZ_WARX01000020.1, forward strand.
GAGCACGCACCCGTCACGGTCGTCCTCGACGAGTTCTCGTACCTGTTGGACAGCGTCGACGGCATCGCGTCGCACCTGCAGATCGCGCTGGAGCCGCATCACCGCGGGGGCAGCAGCCAGGCCCGCCTCATCCTCTGCGGCAGCGCCATGACGACCATGCGCAACGTGCTGGGCGGCACCGCGCCGCTGCGCGGCCGGGCTTCCCTTGAGCTGCTGGTGCACCCGCTCGGCTACCGCGACGCCGCCGTCTTCTGGGGCGCACGCGACCCGGAGCTGGCTTTCCGCATCAACGCGTTGGTCGGCGGAACCCCTGCCTACCCGGCCATGTCGGAGACCGCACCGCACACACTGGCCGAGTTCGACGAGTGGGTGGTCGATCGCCTGCTCAACCCGGCTTCGGTCATGTTCCACGAGGGTGACGTGCTGCTGCGCCAGCAGAGCGAGATCGCCGACCCCGCGCTGTACTTCTCCGTGCTCGCCGCGATCAGCCGGGGCGCGCACCGCCGCTCCGAGATCGCCAACGCCCTCGGCCGGCCGGACACCGCGCTCGGCCATCCGCTGGCGGTGCTGGAGAGCGTCCGGCTGATCGAGCGGGCCGACGACGCGTTCCGCCGGCAGCGCCCCTCCTACCGCATCTGGGAACCGCTGATCCGCTTCCACCAGCTGGTCATCGTCGGCAACGATGCGGCGTTCGCCCTCCGGCAGGGCAAGCGGGTCTGGCAGAGCAAGGCCGACACGATCAGTTCCAAGATCTACGGCCCGCACCTGGAGCAGCTCGCGCGGGAGTGGACCCAGGCCCATGCTGCCGAGCAGACCCTCGGCGGCTGGCCCAACCAGGTGCGCTCCGCCGTCGTCGCCTGCCGCGAGCACGGCCAGGGCCACGAGATCGACGTCGTCGCGATGCGGGAGGAGCCCTTCGAGCCGCGCCGGGTGCTGGCCATCGGCGAGGTGAAAGCCACCGCGAAGCAGGTCGGCGAGACCGAACTGCACCGCCTGCGGCATGTGCGCGACCTGCTTCCGGGCAATGTCACGCCCGATCCGGTCCGCCTGCTGCTGTTCAGCCGCGCCGGATTCACACCCGCGCTCCAGCGGCTGGCCGCCGAGGACCCCGGCTTGGAGCTGGTCGACCTCGAACGGCTTTACCACGGAGAATGACGATTCCCGCGCAGAGGAGACAGATGAGCACGGAAGGCAGCCCGCCCCGCTGGGTCGTGTGGCGGCAGGACGACAACGGCAACCGGTACGAGGTGCGCCGGTGCGGGACCCGCGAGGAGGCCGAGGCGCTGGCCGCCGAGATGGAGGCCCGCGGGCACAAGCAGCTCTACTGGGTCGCCGCGGTCTGAGCCGCTCAGCGCAGGTCGATGGGCTGCAGGCCGACCCGCATGAGCCGGAGACGGCCGGACAGGTCCCGCGCGAGCACCGGCACTCCCCCGGCCCGCGCCGGGCGCACCTCGAAGAGCACGTTGCGCTCGTGCACGTCGGCGTACCGCCGCCGGTAGCGGTCGTAGCGGCCGCCGAGGACCAGCCGCAGGTATCCGGTGAGCAGCGCGTCGAGGCGGCTGCGCCGGTCCGGCCGCCACGGGAACCGCGCCCACTCGTGGCCGGGTACCCACTGCCTGGCCTTGACCAGGCCGGTGAAGCGCAGCCCGACGGTCGCCCGCGCGGACTTCGGCACCCCGGCCAGCCCCGGCACCCGGTAGTCGCCGAAGTAGGTCCCGCCGACGAAGCGCCCGTTGAGGTAGGTGCGCTCGTCGATGACCTCCAGCACGAATATCCGGCCGTCGGCGTCGCGTACGCCGAAGCAGGCCTTCTCCTCGCCGGCGCCCAGGTAGGCGCACCGCCACGCCGGGTCGGGGAAGCGCAGCAGCCGCCCGTCGTAGACCGCCTGCCGGATCTGGGCCGCGTGCGCCGCGGTGAGCCCGTCGGCCGCGACCACGTCCAGCCGCTCCCCGTCGAAGTCGACCAGCACCGCCACCTCCAATGTGTACTGGACACTGTGCCGGGTGACCACGGATTCCGCCGCCCCGAACGGATGACGTCGCGGTCGCGTGCGGGCGGCCGGGACAGCGCCTAGGCTGTGGCGCATGCAGCAGCTCACGGCAGGCCTGACGGCGAAGGTGCAGTTGACGGTGAGTGACGCCGACACGGCGCAGGCGCTGGGCTCGGGTGACGTCCCGGTGCTGGGCACGCCGCGGGTGGTCGCGCTGGCGGAGGCGGCCACGGTCGCGACGACCGCGCGGGTGCTGGAGTCCGGGCAGACCACGGTCGGGACGCGTGTCGAGCTGGATCACCGGTCGGCGACGCCGGTAGGCCGTACCGTGGTGGCGGAGGCGCTGCTGACGAAGGTCGACGGCCGCAAGCTCACCTTCGAGGTGACCGTGCGCGACGGCGAGACGGTGGCGGCGGAGGGTCGGGTGGAGCGGGTCCTGGTGGACCGGCACCGCTTCGTGGAGAAGGCGACTACGTCATGACCGAGTTCACCGAGATCGCCGACGGCGTGTTCGTGCTGGTGTACCCGTACCTGCGGGTCAACTGCACGCTGATCACCGGCGAGACCGGTGCGCTGCTGGTGGACACGCTGTCCACCGAGTCCCAGGCCCGCGAGCTGCAGGAGGCGGTGCTGCGGGTCACCACCAAGCCGATCGGCATCGTCAACACGCACTTCCACTTCGACCACTGCTTCGGCAACGCCACGCTGGCCGGGCCGTCCACCCCGATCTGGGGGCACCGCGAATGCGTACGCGAGCTGCGCGAGCACGGCCGCGAGTGGCAGCGGTCCTGGGAGCAGGAGCTGCTGGCCGACGACGAGCGGATCGCCCGCGAGCTGGGCCGGGTGACGCTGCGCGCGCCGGACAGCCCGGTGGAGCACGAGGACCTGATCGACATCGGCGGCCGGCTGGTGCGCCTGGCCTGGCTCGGCCGCGGCCACACCGCCGGTGACCTGGTGGTACGCGTCGACGACGTGCTCGTCGCCGGGGACCTGGTCGAGGAGGGCGCCCCGCCGGGCTTCGCCGACTCGTACCCGCTGGACTGGCCGGAGACGCTGGTGGCGCTCACCCGGACGGTCGGGCCGGACACGGTGGTGGTGCCGGGCCACGGCGAGCCCGTCGACCGGGAGTTCCTCACCATCGCCCACGACGAGCTGGCCGCCCTGGACTGGCTGATCCGCGAGGCCCACGGCGACAGCGGCGACGTCGCCAAGGTGGCCGCGGCCAGCTCGCTGGCCCGCTGGGGCGAGGCCGGGCAACGCGAGGCCGAGCATGCGGTCCGGCGCGGCTACGCCCAGCTGGACGCGGCCACGCCGAACACCATCGGCTGAGCCTCAGCCGATGGCGTAGCCCCGCTTGAGCAGCTGGTAGGCGTCGCCCTGGAAGCCCTTGTCGTCCGGGATCGCGAAGTCGACGGCGTCGGCGATCCGGTTGATGGTGCAGAAGATCGCGCAGACGTGCACCACGTCGCGTACACCCTGCTCGGTGACGCCGTGCTCGTAGGCCGCCTCGACCAGCTCGGGGCCGACCTCGCCCGGCTGCAGGGTCAGCGTCTCCAGCAGCGCGAACGCAGCCCGCAGCGGGGGCCGCAGCGGAGCGGTGCGCCAGTCGTCCAGCACGGCGGCGGTCAGCTCCGATCCGAGCGTCGCGTCGACGATCGCGCCGTGGCTGCCCGCGCAGAAGCGGCACTGGTTGAGGTTCGACACGAAGGTGGCCATCAGCTCGCGCTCGCCGATGCTCCACTCGGACGGGCCGCGCAGCACCTGGTGCACCCACGCGGTGAACGGCTCGCCGAAGTACTCCCGGCGGTAGTGCAGGATCTTGAGGATGTCGGCCGGCGGTCGCCCGCTGGCGATCCTGATCATCTTCAGCTTGACCCGGTCGCTGAAGCGCCAGGAGCGGCTCAGGCTAGGCAGCCGCATGCCGCGTCACCTCCGCGACCGGCAGGGCCTGGGCAGGCACTGCCCGCGGTGGGGCGGCGGGCGCGGCCGCCTGCCGGGTCTGCGCCCGGGCGATCGCGGCCAGCCCCGCGTCCAGCCGACGCTGCCCGGCGCCCAGCGCCACGGCCACGGTCAGCTCGTACACCTGGTCCTCCGACCAGCCCACGGTCAGCAGGTCGCGTACCTGCTCGTCGGTGCTGCGCCAGGCGTGCTCGCGCATCGTGTCCACATAGCCGCGCAGCTCGTGGGAGACCTCTTCGAGCTTGGCGTGGGCGACGACGTGGCGCACCCGCGACGGCGTCGATCCGGGGCCGTCCAGCACCGCGTGGCGCAGCACGGCGAAGAGGCTTTCGGGCGCGGTGTCGTCGTTGTCCGGGTCAGGTACGAGGGGCACTCAGGCACCTTAGGCCGCGGCGGCCTGATTCGCTAGATCCAACCAGCCCGGTGCGTCCCACGGCACACCGCCGGAACCCAGTGCTGCCTGCAGGTTCGGTAACGTCGGCGTTACCGGCAGTCCGATCAGGACGTCGCTGGGGCCGTCCGCACGGGGCCTGCCGTCCGGGTCGTCGCAGATCAGGATCGACACGGCCGGACCGCATACCAGCAGCACCGCCCCGCGACCCAGGGCCCGCAGCCGGCGGGCGGGCCGCAGCGGCGGGACCGGCCCGTGCAGGCGGCTCACGTCGGGGATGCTCAGCACGGTCAGGTCGGCGTCGCGGCCGAATTCCTCGATCAGTTCCCGCAGCCAGGGCAGCGCGGTGTCCGGCATGGCCGCGACATCGGCGTGCAGCAGGCGCCCAGGCCCCGGCGCGCGCCAGAGTCCCCGGGCGGCGACCAGCGCGTCAGGTCTCAACAGGGACGAGACTTCCACCAGGACCGGCTGCGCCATCCCGCCTCCCCTGACGGCTTCACCGGTCGCGGCCTGCGGTGTCCCACCTGGACGGTGTGACAGCGCAGGCGCGTACGCGGCGTCTGTTGTCAGAGCAAGCATGGCACGTCGGTAACGGTCAGGAAACCATGGAGCCGACGACGGGTTTCGTCAGCAGGGCGGACTCGTTGCGGGCCACACCCGGGTCCAAGGTGCGGGCCACGAAGATCGAGTGCCAGACGCAGAAGACCAGCACCGTCCAGATCTTGCGGGAGTTGTCCGCGCCCCCGGCCCGGTGCTCCTTGAGCAGCCCGTCGACGTAGTTCAGGTCGAGCAGGTCGTCGGCGCCCGAGGTGTGCAGGATCTCCCGGGCCCAGTCGTACATCTCGCCGGCCAGCCAGACCCGGGTCGGCGTCGGGAAGCCCAGCTTCGGCCGGTTCACGATGGCCGGCGGCACGACCTGCTCCAGTGCCTTGCGCATGGCGTACTTCGTCGCGTTGGAGCGCGGCGGCACCTTCAGCTCCAGCGGGATCTTCGACGCCACCGCGAAGACCTCGCGGTCCAGGAACGGCACCCGCAGCTCCAGCGAGTGCGCCATGGACATCCGGTCGGCCTTGACCAGCACGTCCCCGCGCAGCCAGGTGTGGATGTCGACGTACTGCATGGTGGCCACGTCGTCGAGGCCGTCGGCGGCCGCCTCGGCGTACAGCGGCGCGGTCACGTCGGTGAACCGGGCCGCCGCCTCGACCGACTCGCGGCGGCGCAGCAGGCGGCGGATCTCGGCGTCCTCGGTGAAGATCCGCGAGTTGCCGCTGAAGCGCTCGGTCAGCGGGATGGTGCCCCGCTCCAGGTAGCTCTTGCCGCGCATGCCGCGCGGGATCGCCTTGGACAGCGCCCGCAGGCCGCGCTGGAACGAGTGCGGCAGCCGGGTCAGCGGGGCCAGCGACAGCGGCTCGCGGTAGATGCCGTACCCGCCGAAGAACTCGTCCGCGCCCTCGCCCGACAGCACCACGGTGACGTGCTTGGCCGCGGTCTGCGCCACGTGGTAGAGCGGGACCAGCGACGGGTCGGCCACCGGGTCGTCGAGGTGCCAGACGATGCGCGGCAGCGCCTCCATCATCTCCCTGGCGCCGATCTTGGTGGGGATGGTGGTCACGTCCAGGTGCCGGGCCGACTCCTGGGCCACGTCGATCTCGGAGTAGCCCGGCACGTCGAAACCGACCGTGAAGGTCAGGATGTTCGGGTTCCACTCCCGGGCCAGGGCCACCACCGCGGTGGAGTCGATGCCGCTGGACAGGAACGCGCCGACCGGCACATCCGAGCGCATGTGCAGCCGTACGCTCTCACGCAGCGTCTCGTGGATCTGCGCGAACAGCCGCTTCGGGTCGTCCACCGACAGCTGCGGGCGCAGCACCGGCCGGAACCAGCGGCGCTTGGTCAGCTCGCCGCCGGTGCGCTCGCCGGCCGGGCCGGGCCGCCAGGTCAGGCACTCGCCCGAGCCGATGCGCTCGATGCCGTAGTGCAGCGTGTGCGGCTCCGGCACGTACTGGAACGTCAGCAGGTGCGACAGCTGCACCGGGTCGATGCCCGCGTTGCCCGCGGCGGCGCTCGGCGCGAACGGCAGCAGCGCCTTCTTCTCGCTGGCCAGGAACAGCCCGTCCACGGTCTGCAGGTAGTGCAGCGGCTTGATGCCGAACCCGTCGCGCGCGCCGAAGGCCAGCCGCTGCTGCCGGTCCCAGATCACGAAGGCGAACATGCCCCGCAGCCGGTCCAGCACCGCCTCGCCCCAGTAGTGGTAGCCCGCCACGATGACCTCACCGTCACCCTGGGTGGCGAACTTCGCGCCGTGCTCGTCGATCAGCTCCTGGCGCAGCTCCAGGTAGTTGTAGATCTCGCCGTTGAAGGTGAGCAGGTAGCGGGCCTCGGCCGAGTCGGCGCTGTCCGGGCCGGGCGGCGACCAGGGCAGCGGCTCCTTGGAGAACTCCACGTCGATGATCGACAGCCGCTTGTGCGCGAAGATCGCGTCGGTGTCGACGACGTCCAGCCCCGTGTCGTCGGGGCCCCGGTGGTGCATCCGTTCCAGGGCCTCGCGAAGCGGCCCGGAGTAGGCATCAACCGTGCTCTGACTACTGAAAAAGGCCAAAAGTCCACACACGTGGGCAATCATGCCAGCTACCAGCGGGCGATAGGCTCGGAACACACGAAGACCATGCTCGGAGGCGGCAATATGACTGAAGAGAAGAAGGGCACCGAGTCGCACGACCCTGCGTACCCGGAGAAGTTCCTGCAGTTCATGCGCACCGGATGGAGCGACACCGAGCTCCCGGTGACCCTGCGGGCGGAGGCCCCGAACCACGCCAAGCGCCGCTCGGCGCTGTCGGCCGCGTTCCCCGGCGAGACGCTGGTGATCCCGTCCGGGCACGAGATGGTGCGGGCCAACGACACCGACTTCCCGTACCGCCCGGGCAGCGATTTCGTCTACCTGACCGGCGAGCACGACCCGGAGAGCGTCCTGGTCATGCGGCCCAACGGCTCAGGGCACGACGCGGTGCTGTACGTGCGCCCGCGCTCCCCGCGCGACACCGACGAGTTCTTCAAGGACCGCCGCTACGGCGAGCTGTGGATCGGCCGCCGCCACACCCTGCGCGAGAAGTCCGCCGAGCTGGGCGTCGAGACCGCGCACCTGGACACGCTGGCCGAGGTGCTGAACGACCTCGCGCCGGGCCGCACCCGGGTGCTGCGCAACCTCGACCCGCACGTCGACAGCCTGGTCCGGGCGGCCGCCCCCGAGCGCGACCGCGAGCTGGCGTACACCATCTCCGAGATGAAGCTGGTCAAGGACGAGTGGGAGATCGCGCAGCTGCAGGACGCGATCGACGCGACGGTACGCGGCTTCGAGGACGTGGCCCGGATCATCCCGGCCGACCGCGCGATCTCCGAGCGCCTCATCGACGGCGTGTTCGGCCTGCGTGCCCGCCATGACGGCAACACCGTCGGGTACAGCTCGATCGTCGGCGCGGGCGGCAACGCCACCGTGCTGCACTGGATCCGCAACGACGGCCGCACCACCCCGGGCGAGCTGCTGCTGCTGGACATGGGCGTGGAGAACCGCAACCTCTACACCGCCGACGTCACCCGCACCCTGCCGGTCAGCGGCACGTTCACGCCGCTGCAGCGCCAGGTGTACGACATCGTGCACGCCTCGCAGCAGGCCGGCATGGACTTCATCAAGCCGGGCGTCAAGTTCGCCGACGTGCACACCACCTGCATGCGCGTGCTCGCCGAGGGCCTGCACGACCTGGGCATCCTCCCGGTCAGCGTCGAGGAGGCCATGTCCAAGGAGTCCACCGTCTACCGCCGGTGGACCCTGCACGGCTTCGGCCACATGCTCGGCATCGACGTGCACGACTGCGCGCACGCCCGGCACGAGAAGTACAAGGACGGCGCGCTCGACGAGGGCTACGTGCTCACCGTCGAGCCCGGCCTGTACTTCCAGCCGGAGGACGAGCTGGTCCCCGCCGAGCTGCGCGGCGTCGGCATCCGCATCGAGGACGACGTCCTGGTCACCAAGGACGGCGCCGTCAACCTCTCCGCCGGCCTGCCCCGCACCTCCACCGAGGTCGAGACCTGGTTCGCCACCCAGCGCGAGGCAGGCCCCCGCCTCCCCAGCTGACCCCCCACCTCCCCCGTCGATCATGAACTTATGGCACGGCTCGACGGCGTGTCATGGACACAAGTTCATGATCGACGGGATCCGGCGGGGCGCTCCGCGGCTCTGACCGGTGGGATCGATGTGAAAGGGCGGGCGTCCTGTGACAGGACGCCCGCCCGACCCGTACGGTGCGTCAGCGGGTGACGAACACCGCCACGGTACGGCCCGGCACCGTGAACGCGCCCGCCGAAGGCGCGTACGCGGACTGCCGCACCAGCGGGTCCACCGAGGCGGCCAGCACCGGGTGCAGGCCGAGCCGCGCGTTCTTCAGGGACGCGACCGTCTGCGTGGTGCTCGACGTCGTGGCGTTGAAGACCACGACCGCCGTCTTGCCGTCCTTCTTGATCACCATGGTGATCACGCCCGGCGTCTCGGCCGCCCCGGACAGCGGGAACGACACCGCCTGCTGCACCTCGGCCTGCGTACGCAGGGAGAACAGCGGGCTCGACGTGCGGACCCGCAGCAGTTCCGCGAACCGGTCCCCGGCGAGGTTGATCGCCTCGCACGAGGGCACCATGGCCGGATCGGCCAGCAGCGGCTTGGCGTACGCCCACTTGCTCTCGTTGTCGGCGGCCTGAGGCAGGCCGAGACCGAAGCCGTTGCCTGTCGCGCAGTCCCAGCGGATGGCGTTGAACCAGTCGCCGGAGTTGTACGAGTTGCGGTCCAGCGACTTGCTGCGCAGCAGGTCCGAGCCCGCGGTGACGAACCCGGTGCCCTGGCTGAGCAGCACCGTCGACAGCGCCAGCACCTGCATGCGGGCCCGGTCCAGCGCCGGGGTGTCCGCGGGCAGCTTGTACGCCAGCGCGTCGAACAGGATCTCGTTGTCGTGCGCGTCGACGTACGTGACCGCCTCCGCCGGGGCCTTGGTGTACCCGGCCGGGGAGCCGTTGTAGTCCACCTCCGCGCCGCTGACCTGGTTGCCCGCCGAGTCCGTGAAGGTGAACCCGGCCAGGTTGCCGGTCAGGCCGACCTTGATCTGGTCCTGCTGGTGCAGCAGCCGGGCCTTCTGCTCGGCGGCCGTGCCGTTGGCGGCGTCCCCGTTCGGGTCGGTGAACAGCCCGGACGCGAAGCCCTGGAGACGCGGGTTGTCGTCGAACGGCCCGCCGCCGCGTACGGCGTCACGCAGCCGGTCGTTGAACGTGGCGATGCCGGTGCCGGCCATGTTGGCCTGCGTGGCCTGCTCGAACCGGGCGTCGTTCGCGACCTCGCCGAAGTTCCAGCCCTCGCCGTAGAGCAGGATCGCCTTGCCGTCGACCCCGTCCTCGGCCAGGGTCAGCTTGTCCAGCGCCGCCCGCACGTCGAGCAGGTTCTGCTTCGGGTGGTGGCCCATCAGGTCGAACCGGAACCCGTCCACCCGGTACGTCTTCGCCCAGGTGACCAGCGAGTCGACCACCAGCTTGCCCATCATCGCGTTTTCGGGCGCGGTGTTGGCGCAGCAGGTGGAGTTGGCCACCGTGCCGTCCTCGAGCAGCCGCTGGTAGTAGCCGGGCACGATCCGGTCCAGCACCGACTTCGGGTCGTCCCCGGCGGCCGAGGTGTGGTTGTAGACCACGTCCAGCACCACCCGCAGCCCGGCCCGGTGGATGCCGTCCACCATGGACTGGAACTCGACGTTGCGGGCCCTGCCCTCGGGGTCGGTGGCGTAACCACCCTCGGGCACCGTGTAGTGCAGCGGGTCGTAGCCCCAGTTGTAGCCGTCGGTGGCGGCGACCCCGGCCACGCACTCCTGCTGCTGGGACGAGTCCCGGGGCAGCGACGGCAGGTCGCAGGCGGGCTGCTGCTGGTCGGTCCGCTGCTCGGGGATCGTCGCGAAGTCGAACACCGGCAGCAGGTGCAGGTGCGAGACCCCGGCGTCGGCCAGCGACTTCAGGTGCCGCATGCCCGCGGTCTGCGGGTCGGTGAAGGCGGCGTACGTACCCCGCCTGTCCTGCGGCACCGTCGTGTCCGCGACGGAGAAGTCGCGCACGGACAGCTCCTGGATCTGCGCCCGGCCCGTGTAGGACGGGGCCTTCACGGCCGCGCCGGGCAGTTTGGCCAGGTCGACGAGCTGGCTGTGGGTCGAGTTCGCCGACAGCGCGACCGCGTACGGGTCGGTCACCGACGCGGTGACGACCTGCCCCTTGGCGGGCTGCCACACGCTGACCTGGAACCGGTAGTACTTACCGGTCCAGTCGCCGGACCCGGTGACCTTCCAGACGCCGGTGGCGTCGTCGCGGAGCATGGAAACGGTCTGCGGCGTCGCCGACGGGCTGTCGAACAGCTGCAGCTTGACGTCCTTCGCGGTCGGGGCCCACAGCGCCAGGCTCGGCCTGCCCTTGGCGAACACGGGGCCGAGCACCGACTTGGCTGCGGCCGAGTACACGTCGTCGAGCACGCCCGGGATCTGCACCCCGGTCGCCGACAGCAGCTTGCCCTCGTGGTCGCTCTCGGTGACCACGAGCTGCCCGCGCAGCGCGTTCTTGATGCTCGCCAGGGAGGCGTTCACGTCGAACGCGCCGTACGCCCACAGATGCGGGAACTTCTGGCGCTGCGCCTCGGACAGGCCGCCCGACGCGTTGAGCCGGATCTTCGTGAAGTCGCCGGCCAGCGCGCCGTCCACCACGGACAGTCCGCCGTTCGGGGCCACGACCAGGTCGTACACCTTGCCGTCGGGGTCCTTCTTGTTCCAGGCGATGGTCCCGCGGTCCAGCCACTGCGCGGACGACCTGGTCAGGTCGATGTCCAGCGCCGCGCCCTTGACCGACGGCCGCAGGTAGGCCTGCTGACCGGACAGGATCCAGGCCTCGTTGCCGAACGTCGCGAAGTTCAGCCGCTGGTCGGTCGGCAGGTCCTTCTCGTCGCCCTTGTGGATGATGTAGTTCACCCCGGTCGCGCCGTCGACCAGCGGGATCCGCCAGTACGCGCCGAAGGAGTCCGTGCCGGTAGGCAGCATCGGGCTGCCCCACTCGACCGGGTTGGCGTTACCGTCCCACAGGTGCAGGCCCCAGCCGTCGTAGTTCCCGTCGGCCCTGCGCAGATGCAGCACCGCGGTGTGCTCGGCGGCCGCCCGGCTCGGGTGCACGGTCCCGTCCCCGGACGCGATCCACGCCTCGCCCAGGCCCATGTCCATGGCGAGGTCGGCGTTCGGGTCCTTCTCATCGCCGCGGTGCACGATGAAGTTGACCGGCTTGGCAGCATCACCGACGGGCACACTCCAGTGTGCGCCGAAAGCGTCCGTGCCGTCCGGCTGGCGTGGGGCGGACCAATCGGTGCCCGCTCCGGCGGCCAGGCCGTCGCCCCACAGGTGCAGGCCCCAGCCTGCGTAGTTCCCGTCGGTGCGGCGGTAGTGCATGTCGACCTTGCCGGTCGCCGCGGCACGGGAGGTGTAGACCGCCGCGTCGCCGGACTTCAGCCAGATCTCGCCGACCCGGCTCGGGTCCACGCTGCGATCGGCGTCGACGTCCTTGTTCCCGGAGCCGTCGACCACCAGGAAGCCGACATTGGTCGCGCCCGGCTTGACCTTCACCCAGGCGAACCGGCCGTAGGAGTCCTGTCCGGCGAACGGCTGGCCCTGCGGCCACGGGTGCTGCATCGAGCCGTCGATGTCGCCCCAGGTGTAGAGGCCCCACGGATCGTAGGCGCCGTCGCCGCGCTGGTAGTGCACCAGCACGTACTCGCGCTGCGCGGCCTGGGCCGGCGAGGCCACCGTGATGGCGCTGGTCGTCGACGCGGTGCGGCCCGCGCCGTCGCGTGCGACGGCCTTGTAGGCGACGGTCGTGCCACCGGCCAGACCGGTCAGGTCGTGGTACACGGTGTGCTCGCCGACGGCATTCGACGTGCCGAGCAGCTTCCATGGTCCGTCGCCGACCTGCGCCGCGAAGGTGACCGTGGCCAGGGGGTCACCGGTGACGCGCGCGGTGACGGCGGCCCGGGTGGCCACCTTCGCGCCCGCAGCCGGGGCGGTGATGGCGATCTGCGGGTCACCCGCGCTCGGCAGGGCCCGGTCGGCGCGCAGCACGACGCTGGACAGCGCGGGCACCGTGATGGTGGCCTTGCCGTCCGCGCCCGCCGTCGCACCCGTGCCCGCGGCCGGGTAGAGCTGCCCGAACGCAGCTCCCGCCGTCGCGGTGTCCACGGTGACGGTCTTCGGGCCGGTGCCGCTGTTCGACGCCACCAGGTATTCCGTGCGCTGCGCCGGGTCGATGCGGGAGAACGCGAACACGCCGTCACCGGCGTACCGGGTCACCTGCACGCCGTCGCGCAGCGCCGGGTGCGCCTGGCGCAGCGCGCCCAGCTCGGCGATCGCGCGGTACAGCGGGTGCGCGGTGTCGAATTGGTCGGACGCGTGGGTGCGGTCGGTGCCGAGCAGGTCGTCGTCGAGGTAGTCGGCGACCTGGCTGGCGAACATGTCCTGCCGGGAGTCCTTGTCCCCGCCGTTGCCCGTGAAGCCCTGCTCGTCACCGGAGTAGACGACGGGCTGCCCGCGGGTCAGGAACATCAGCTCGTGCGCGAGCTTGTCGCGCTGCAGCGCGGACTCGGCGTCGGCCCCGCTGTTCCTGATGAAGGTGCCGATACGGCCCATGTCGTGGTTGCCGAGGAAGGTCGGCAGGGTGGACGCGTCGGTGCCGGGCGAGGTGTACATGCCGTCGGCGGCGTACAGGTCGGCCAGGCCCTGGCCGGAGCCGCCGGTGACGAAGCCCTGCGCGGCGGCCTGGAAGCCGAAGTCCAGCGTGGCCTGCAGGCGGCCCTGGCGCACGTAGCTCGACATGATGCTCGGGTCGGCCGAGTAGACCTCGCCGAACATGAAGAAGTCGGGCTTGCCGGCCTTGCGGGCGTTGACCGCGATGCCCTGGCTGAACTGCGGCCAGAACTCCATGTTCACGTGCTTGGCGGTGTCCAGCCGGAAGCCGTCCACGCCGGTGGAGGAGATCCAGTCCGAGTACACCTTGGTCATGCCGCGGACCACCTCGGGCCGCTCGGTCCACAGGTCGTCCAGCCCGAAGAAGTCGCCGTAGGTGCTGTTCTCGCCGGAGAAGGTGGAGTCGCCCCGGTTGTGGTACATCGTCGGGTCGTTCAGCCACGCGGGCGTCTTCGCCTTCGCGTCGGCAGAACTCTTGAAGACCGGGGTGTACGGCATCGACGTGCCGTTCGTCTTCGGGAACCCGTTACGCCCGTCGGCATAGTTGACGTCCTCGAACGCCCGCCCCTGCGCGTCGGTGTACGGGCTGGTCTTCTTGTCCACGTACGAGTACTGGTTCTCCTCGTACGCGATGACGTCGGCGGTGTGGTTCACGATGACGTCGAGGTAGATCTTGATGCCGCGCTGGTGCGCGAGCTTGACCAGCTTCTTCAGCTCGGCGTTGGTGCCGAAGTGCGGGTCGACCTGGGTGAAGTCGGTGATCCAGTAGCCGTGGTAGCCGGCCGACGCGTCCGCGCCCGTGCCCTGCACCGGGCGGTTCTGGAACACCGGCGCGAGCCAGATCGCCGTGGTGCCCAGGCCTTCGACGTAGTCCAGCTTGTCGATCAGGCCGGCCAGGTCACCGCCGTGGTAGAAGCCCTTGTCGGTCTTGTCCAGGCCGGTCTTCAGCCGGTCGCCGGACAGGCCGCCCCGGTCGTTGCGGGAGTCGCCGTTGGCGAAGCGGTCCGGCAGCACGAAGTAGAACTGCTCCGCCCTGCGCCGCGACGCCCCGGCCGCGGCCAGGGCCGCCTCCGCGGGCTCGTCGGCCCAGTAGGTGTCACCGGCCTCGACCCACTGCGCCGGCCCGCCGCCGGTCAGCGCACGGACCACCACGAACGGGGCCGCGGCCAGCACCACCGCCAGCAGTCCGATGAGGAGGGTCCGGGTGTTTCTCAAGTCTTTGCGAAGTGCCGTGCGCACGAGGGCGCGTAGGGCTGCCATGGGCCTTCTCCGGGAGGGTGAAGTGTCGGGGGCGTCACACGAGCAACAGCCGCAACATACGGGTAACTGAAATGTTTCCGCAAGCCCTTGCAATCCTTGACGTGTAGACAGCAGCGACCTGAAAGATCGCCGCTCGCCCCGCCCGTTCGTGGTCCTCCGGAAGCAGGGCCACCCTTGCCACATGTCGGGTATTAGCTATCAAATGGTCCTAATCGGTCGCCACACCTCCGCGACCGCTTACGGAAGGTGGATCCCATGGATGCCATCACCGAACTGCTGACCAGCATCAACGACCTGCTGGCCAGCCTGATCTCCATCGTGCTCGGCGGCGGCGCACCCGGCCTGCCTGTCGACCCGAGCCTCCCGCCCATCCCCGGCCTGCCCGAACTCCCCGTCCCCGGCCTTCCGCCCCTGCCCCCGGTCCCCTGAACCCGGGCAGAAGGAAGGGCACCTTCTAACGCTCCGCGTTAAAGAAGGGGCCCTTCCTTACTCACTCGCCCTTTCGGGCCTGCTCAGCAGCCGTCAGACCACCGGGCCGGACACTGCCACGTCCTCAGAGGACGTCGTGGCCGGGGTGGTCGGCGTTGCCGACGTCGACCCGGCGCGGCTCGCTCGGGATGACGCCCAGCTTGCCGGCCTGATAGTCCTCGAACGCCTGGATCAGCTCGGCCTTGGTGTTCATCACGAACGGGCCGTACGCCATCACCGGCTCGCGGATCGGCTGCCCGCCCAGGATCAGCACGTCCATGCCCGCCGCGTTGCGGCTCTCCTGCGACGCGTCAGCCTCGATGGTGATCACGTCACCGGCCCCGAACACGGCCAGGTTGCCCAGCTTCACCGGCCGCCTGTCCGCGCCGACCGAGCCCGATCCGGCCAGCGTGTACACCAGCGCGTTGAAGTCCGGCCGCCACGGCAGCCGCAGCTGCGCCCCCGGCGCGAGGGTGGCGTGCACCAGCGCGATCGGGGTGTGCGTGACACCCGGCCCCGGGTGCCCGGCCACGTCACCGGCGATGACGCGCAGCAGCACGCCACCGTCCGGCGAGCTCAGCAGCGACACCTGGCCGGCCCGGATGTCCTGGTAGCGGGGCGCCGACATCTTCATCTTCGCGGGCAGGTTGACCCACAGCTGGAAGCCGTGGAACAGGCCGCCCGACATCACCAGCTCCTCCGGCGGAGCCTCGATGTGCAGCAGACCACTGCCGGCGGTCATCCACTGGGTGTCGCCGTCCGAGATCAGGCCCCCGCCACCGTGCGAGTCCTGGTGCCGGAAGATGCCGTCGAGCAGGTAGGTGACGGTCTCGAAGCCCCGGTGCGGGTGCCACGGGGTGCCCTTCGGCTCACCCGGCGCGTACTCGACCTCGCCCATCTGGTCCATGTGAATGAATGGGTCCAGGGCCTTCAGGTCCACGCCCGCGAACGCGCGGCGCACCGGGAACCCCTCCCCCTCGAACCCCGACGGCGCGGCGGTCACCGACGTGACCTTCCGCTCGACCGCGGCCTCACCCGGCGTGGGCACCCGGGGCAGCACCAACAGGTCATCGACGGTAACGGCAGGCATGACGCCCTCCTCTGTACTGGCTCTTACTCCCCTGACACGATAGTTGAACAGTCAACGATCCACCAACATTCCCCCGACCCGGCCGCCACCCCCTCCGCGTTGATCATGAACTTGTGGGCAGGTTCGACGGCGTGTCGCTGCCACAACTTCATGATCACCATCGCGGCCTGGGTGACCTGCTCGTGGTGCGCACTGCGGGTCACGTGACGGGCGCGGAGGTGCTGGGCACCATCGAGTACGGCGTGGACGTGCTGGACTGCCCGATGGTGGTGGTGCTCGGTCATGACTCGTGCGGCGCGGTGGGCGCGGCGTGCGCCGCGCTAGAGGACGGGATCGCGCCGACCGGCTACGTCCGCGACGTCATCGAGCGTGTGACGCCCAGCGTGCTCGCGGCCCGAGCCGCAGGCCGCGTAGAGCCCGACGAGATCCTGGCTGAGCATATAAGGCACCCGGTCGATCTGCTTCTGGACCGCTCTTGGGTGCTCGCCGAACGGGTCGAAGCCGGCCAGGCAGCCGTCATGGGTATGTGTTACCGGCTGGCCGACGGCAGTGCCCAGGTGGTAGCAGCCCGCGGCCTCGACGTCACGGCTGACTTCGCGCTGTGACCTGACCGGCCTGGTGAGGGCGGTTTGGTTGGGCCAAGCACGAGGTCGTGCAGTCGCACGCGCACCCCGTAAGCATGTGCCACGGCTCTCGACCGACCCCTGCCTTCGTCATCGGGCCGAGATCACCACTCATGGCGCCGAGGCGTGCCGCGCCGTCGAACAGGCCGACGACGAGGCTGAGCGGGGTAACCATCTCGCGTGACGGGTATCGGCGCACGCCGCCCAGGGTGAACGTCAGCCGCTGGCAGCGCTGAGTTCATCGAATACCCGCAGACTCGCAGCACCCGGTCCACCTGGCCGTGCCGGATGACGGCGGTCGCTTGGCTATGAAGCCGACGGATGCGAAGCGCTGCTTGAGTATCGGTACCGTGCGATCTGTGCCGCAGGGCACGCCTGACGGACCGGTCGGGGGCGCATCCCGGCGAGATCACTTCAACGGCTGGGCGGCGGCGGGTTTTGCGCATTGGTCGATCAAGGGAACGCCCGGCGTGAGATGGTGATCCCTGTCCGGGATCGTGGACTGATCACGCTTGAGGTCCATGCCCGTCGAACGGGAAGAGACCGTTGTGAAGATCGGCGTCCATCTGGGAAACTATGGGGCCTCGGCGTCCGCGGGCTCGATCGCGGCCTTCGCCGTTCGGGCCGAGGAGCTCGGCTTCGACTCGGTCTGGGTCTCCGACCACATCGCAATCCCGCCCGAGATCGCCTCGGCGTATCCTTCCGCGCTGCCGACGGACTCGTTCACCTCGGACAATGCACGCAATTTTTGGGAGGCGTTCGCCGTGCTCGCGTTCGTGGCGGGCATGACCCGACGGGTCGAGCTCGGGACGTCGGTGATCGCCCTGCCATTGCGCCCGCCGCTGCTGATCGCCAAGCAGTGGGCGACGCTCGACGCCCTGTCGGGCGGACGGGCCATTCTGGGCGTCAGTGTGGGTTGGCTGCGTGAGGAGTTCGACGCCCTCGGCTTCGGCGCGCTGTTCGACCAGCGCGGCCCCGCCTCGGACGAGGCGATCAGGATCCTGAGGTCCGCCTGGACGGTGGAAGGTGCCGCCGGGTTCCAGGGTGAGGTGTACCGCTTCGAGCCGGTGCTGATGGAGCCGAAGCCCGCGCGTGCCGGCGGCGTGCCGATCTGGATCGGCGGCCAGGGCAGGCGTGCGATCCGGCGTGCCGCCGAACTCGGCGATGGGTGGCAGCCGTTCCGCGTCGCCGCTGCTGAGCTCGCCGGCCATCTCGCTTACCTGCGCGAGCAGCTCGACCGGTATGGGCGGCGCCGGGAGGACGTCACGGTGTCGGTGAACCTGGTGGCCTATCCGCCTGGCAGCGGCCCTGATGAGCAGGCCGCTGAGTGGGAGCTGGCCGGCGACGCGGAATTGTGCGCCGAGAAGCTTCGACGCTACGAGCGGGCCGGGGTCGGGCACTTTCTGGTCAACCACGCGCCGGGCCTGTCGACGGCGGCGACGCTGGAGGCATACGAGTTCGTCGCGCGCGATGTGCGGCCCCTGGTCGAGGCGCGATGACGCGGACGCCGCGGCGTATCACGGCGTTCACCAACGCAGCGTGCTCGAGGGCTCCGCGTAGGCGAAGCGGTTAGGGAGGTCATCCGGCGGGTCCGCCCGCGCTTTCGTGAGAAGGCGCGGGCGGGCCGGGTCGGGCTTGCTGGCGGTCGTTCAGATTTCGACGACGCCGCCGTCGGCGACGAGGTCGAAGCCTGTGGTGTAGCTGCTTTCGTCCGAGGCCAGATAGTAGATGGCACTGGCCATCTCCTCGGGCCGTCCCAGGCGGCCCATCGGGATGATCGACTTGAACAGGTCCAGGCCCGCTGCGAGTTCTGCCTCGCTGGCGAACTGGCTGTCCATGATCGGAGTTTCGATAACGCCGGGGCTCACCACGTTGACGCGGATGCCGCGACCCTTGAGTTCCGCCGCCCACGTGCGGGCGTAGGAGCGCATGGCGGCCTTCGTCGCGGCGTAGGCGCCGTAGCCCGGGAAGCCCTTGACGCTCATTCCCGACGACACCAGCACGATGCTGCCGCCCTTGCCCATCAGCGGAAGGGCCTTCTGGACCGTGAAGTAGGTCCCGCGGGCGTTCACGTTGAAGATCTTGTCGAAGTGCTCCGGTGTGGCCTGGTCGGTCGGCTTCACTTCGACGATGCCGGCGTTGGCGACCACGATGTCGAGTTGTCCCTTCTCGGCCTTGACCGTCTGGTAGAGGCGGTCGAGGTCGTCGAGGTCGGCGATGTCTCCCTGTACGGTCGCGACGTTGCGCCCGATCTGGGCCTTCGCCTTCTCGAGTTCGGCCGGCCGGCGGCCCGTGATGAAGACGAACGCGCCCTCTTCCACCAGGCGCTGGGCGGCCGCGAGGCCGATGCCGGTGCTGCCACCGGTGACCAGCGCGGTCTTTCCGTCGAGCTTGGCGCTCATGGACTATCTCCTTGCGGCTGAGACTTTCGCGTGCCCCGGGTCGCCTGTGCGGTGACGGGGTGGTCGCTGGTACCGGCGGCTGGGTCGCTCTCGCCGTCCGCCGTTCTGTACCGCTCCGTCAAAAACGCTACACGGTTCTGTACCGGTCTGCCAATAACTCGGTTACTAGTTCTGTAACGCTCGGTCAAAATGACGTAGGATGGGCGCCATGGCCAGGCCACGCAGCTTCGATGAGCAGGAGGTCCTCGACGCCGCCGTCCGGCAGTTCCGCAGGAGCGGCTTCGCGGGCACGAGCCTCGAAGACATCTCGACCGCGACCGGGCTGGGGCGCGGAAGCCTGTACGCCTCCTTCGGCGACAAGCACGCCCTGTTCATCAAGGCCCTCACCGAGTATGCGCGTCAGGCCCTCGCCCAGGTGAGTGATCTCCTCGCCGGGCCCGACGACACCGCCGCGGACCGGCTGCAGGCCTTTCTCGCCAGCGGCGCTCGGTTCGTGCTGGACGACGCCGACCGGCTCGGCTGCATGGCCGGCAAGTTCGCCCACGAAGTCGGCAACCAGGACGACGAGGCACGAACGATCATTCGGGCAGTCTTCGTAGATCAGCAGCGATTACTGCGCGACTGCGTCGCCGCCGCCCAACGCAATGGCGATCTCGACCCGAACACCGACCCCCACACCATCAGCGTAATGATCTTGACGCTGAACCGCGGTTTCGACGTAATGGCCAAGGGTGGCCTCGGCCGCGCGGACCTCGACGCTGCAGCGGCGCAGGCCTTTGCGGGCCTTCCGCTGACCACTTCCTACCGAACACGCCGCCAACGGCGCTAGCCGGTTAAGCACAACCCGCCGCACCGCGCTCATGCCCCGCAAGTCAACGGGTATGCGCAGGTCAACCCGGGTGTTACGGTGATCGGGTCCAGCGCCCGGGCCGAGTGCGAGCCGGGTTATCGGTTCGATCAGTGCCCGACCGGACCCTTCATCGCGTTCATCGCGCAGTTTCCAGCCGTCCGCCACATCAAGCCAGCCGGGACGCGGTCCGGGCCCGGCGCCAATCGCGGAGTGATCATCATGGGCAAACTGACAGGGCGAGTAGCGGTCGTCACCGGCGCCTCGAAGGGCATCGGAGCCGCGATCGCGAAGTCGCTGGCGCGAGAAGGCGCTTCAGTGGTTGTCAACTACTCCTCCAGCAAAGCGGGAGCAGAAGCCACCGTCGCGGCGATCACCGACGCCGGCGGGCAGGCGATGGCCGTCGCCGCGGACGTCACCAGCGCCGAGCAGGCTGAGCACCTCATCGAGGTGGCGGTGGAGAAGTACGGCCGCTTGGACGTGCTCGTCAACAACTCCGGCGTATGGGAGTTCGGGCCGATCGAGGACATCACCGAGGAGAAGTTCCACTGGATGTTCAACATCAACGTGCTGGGCAACCTGCTGACCACGCGGGCCGCGGTCAAGCATCTGAGCGAGGGCGGCAGCATCATCAACATCGGGTCGGGCGTCAGCCGCATCACTCCCGCCCAGAGCGCGATCTACAGCGCGACGAAGGCCGCAGTCGACGCGATCACCGGCGTGCTGTCCAAGGAACTGGGCTCCCGGCAGATCCGCGTCAACTCCGTCAATCCCGGCCTGGTTGAGACCGAGGGCTATCAGAGCACCGGAGTGCAGGGCTCGGACCTCGAGACCGATCTCGTCCGGCAGACGCCGTTGGGTCGGGCTGGGCGGCCCGAGGACATCGCGTCCATCGCGGTCTTCCTCGCCGGCGACGACTCGGCCTGGCTGACAGGCGAGCAGCTCATCGCCTCAGGTGGCCTGCGCTGATCTTTTGTTACACCGGCACATCGAGTTTGCCAAACGCGGCGAGGCCACGTCTGGGAAGCAGCGCGAGCGGTTCCGCCTGCGGTCCGCCGACGGAGGCGACGTGTCCGAGCGCGAGCAGAGGGGCCGCCATGACCGGCATTAACGAACTGACTGAGCGCAACGCCGAATTCGCGGCCAGCCGGTTCATCGCCGACCTGACCATCAACCCACCGGAATCCTGATGGTCATCGGTAGCGTCGACCCGCGCGTAGACCCGACCTACATCCTCGGGCTGCAGCAGGGTGAGGCTGCCGTCATCCGAAACGTGGGAGGCCGGATCACTCCGGCCACGCTGCGCACGATGGCTATGCTCGGCAAGGTCGGGCAGGCCAACGCCGGTAGCCGCCGCGCGGGCGACTGGAATCTGGCCATTGCATCACACCGACTGCGACATGACGGACCTGTCTGCGTTCCCGGACCTGCTCGCCGCATACTTCGAGATCCCGTTGGGCGAACTCGAGGGCAAAGCCGTCAGCGACCCCATCGCATCCGTAAACGTCGATGTTGACGTCGTCCGGCGCGCGATCCAGGCCCCCGCGTACCTGGTGACAGGGCTTGTATGACGTCCACACCGGAACAGTCGAGACTGCCGCCGGGCCCTTCACACTTCGCGCCGAGTAGACGCCCAGGACCCCTTCGCCCAACCCCGACAGGCCAGCCATCGTTGCTGGCGAGGGTCTCGCGGGTCGACCACGCGTCGGTGATGTCGCTTGCGACATCGGGGAGCAGTCGCGGGAAAGCACGGGACCATGGGCGTCGGGGCGTGGTCGGCGGACGTTCCGCGTACAGCTGGCGGGCCAGGCCCGACCCTCGAGACCGACTGATCCGCGCCCTGCCCTCATGGCTGCTACCCGAAGACCTGCAGCTGTTTACCTTGCGCCGTGCTCGCCCTGCCGTCCCACCGCGCGCAAGCGCCGCAAGCGCCGCAAGCACAACCACAAGCGGCCGGCGGGCAGCCGGCGGCCGGCTGTGCCGGTCGGCGCAGAGCCTTAACAAGGAGGGCACCTTCTACATCGAAAAGCGATAAGAAGGTGCCCTTCCTTCGGAGCGGTCAGGCGGAGGCGGGGCGGGTGTGGTCGGTGGCCATGCGGATGGCGAGGGCGCCGAGGACGGTGCCCATCAGGTAGCGCTGGGCGCGGAGCCACACCGGGCGGCCGGAGAGGAAGCCCGCGATCGTGCCCGCGGCCAGCGCGATCAGCCCGTTGACGGTGACGGCGACGATGATCTGCACCGCGCCGAGCAGGAATCCCTGCGCCAGCACGTGCCCGGCCTCCGGCTGGATGAACTGGGGGATCAGCGAGAGGTACATGATGGCGATCTTCGGGTTGAGCAGGCTGGTGACCAGCCCCATCGTGAACAGCCGCCGGTTCGAATCCGGTGGCAGCACCGTCGGCTCGAACACCGACAGACCGCCCGGCCGCAGGGCTTTGAAAGCCAACCAGCCGAGGTATCCCGCACCGGCGAGCTTGACCGCGAGGTAGAGCGACGGCACTGCCACGAACAGCGCCGAGAGCCCCAGGTTCGTGGCGGTCAGGTAGACGAGGAAGCCCGCCGCGACCCCGGCCAGCGAGATCAGCCCCGCCCGCCGCCCCTGGGTGATGCTGCGCGACACCAGGTACATCATGTTCGGCCCCGGGGTGAGCACCATGGCCAGCGCCACCGCGAACACCCCGAGAACCGCGCCCGAAGAGATCATGACCCGACCGTCCCACCCCCACCCGGCCACGGTGAAGCACCAATCCTCACCATGTGGCCCCAACGGGTCAGCGCAGATCGATCATGAAGTCAGGGCAGCGACACGCCGTCGAACCTGCCCGTAAGTTCATGATCAACGCGAACTGCGCTGGGCGTCAGGAGGCCTCGACCAGGACGAATTCGAGGCGGTTGGCGTGGGGGTCTTCGGTGTGGAAGCGGCGGATGCCGGGGACCTCGTCGTTGCCCCAGGTGACGGGATAGCCGGCGGCGCTGAGGCGGGCGGCGAGGGTGTCGAGGTCGGGGCGGAGGAGGGCGGGGTGGGCCTTGCGGGCGGGGTGGAAGTCGTCTTCGACGCCGAGGTGCAGCTCACTGCCGTACTCGTCGATGAACCAGCAGCCGCCGCGTACCGCGAGCGCCGGGGGTTTGGGTTTCTCGGTCATGCCGAGGACGCCGACGTAGAAGCCGCGCAGCACGTCCTCGCTGCCCCGCGGGCAGGCGACCTGTACGTGGTGAATCACATCCCGGAGTCTGGCACGGACTTGCGCGGCAAACAAGACGGACGTACGGTTTGAGTGACGGCGACGTTGCCAGTAAGCCTTGCCTTACCTGGTCGCGCGCCAGCCTCTGCGAAAGACTTCAGGTTGTAACAGACCCGCTGTGAAGGAGTACGACGTGGCGAGCCTCGACACGTTCGGTGCCAAGAGTGAGCTGCGCGTCGGTGACGCGGGCTACGAGATCTTCCAGATCAACAAGGTGGAGGGCCACGAGCGGCTGCCCTTCAGCTTGAAGATCCTGCTGGAGAACCTGCTCCGCACCGAAGACGGCGCCAACATCACCGCCGAACACATCCGCGCGCTGGGTGGTTGGGACCCGACCGCCGAGCCCAGCGTGGAGATCCAGTTCACGCCCGCCCGCGTCCTCATGCAGGACTTCACCGGCGTGCCCTGCGTCGTCGACCTGGCCACCATGCGCGAGGCCGTCCGCGACCTGGGCGGCGACGCCTCCAAGGTCAACCCGCTGGCCCCGGCCGAGCTGGTCATCGACCACTCGGTCATCGCCGACGTGTTCGGCCGCCAGGACGCCTTCGAGCGCAACGTCGAGATCGAGTACGGCCGCAACCAGGAGCGCTACCAGTTCCTGCGCTGGGGCCAGACCGCGTTCAACGAGTTCAAGGTCGTCCCGCCGGGCACCGGCATCGTGCACCAGGTGAACATCGAGCACCTGGCCCGCGTGATCATGCCGCGTAACGGCCAGGCCTACCCGGACACCGTGGTCGGCACCGACTCGCACACCACCATGGTCAACGGCCTGGGCGTGCTGGGCTGGGGCGTCGGCGGCATCGAGGCCGAGGCCGCGATGCTCGGCCAGCCGGTCAGCATGCTGATCCCCAAGGTCGTCGGCTTCAAGCTGTTCGGCGAGCTGCCCTCGGGCGCGACCGCCACCGACCTGGTGCTCACCATCACCCAGCAGCTGCGCAAGCACGGGGTGGTCGGCAAGTTCGTCGAGTTCTACGGCCCGGGCGTGACCACGGTGCCGCTGGCCAACCGGGCCACCATCGGCAACATGAGCCCCGAGTTCGGCTCCACCTGCGCGATCTTCCCGATCGACGCGGAGACCATCGCCTACCTGGAGCTGACCGGCCGCCCGGCCGAGCAGATCGCGCTGGTCGAGGCGTACGCCAAGGAGCAGGGCCTCTGGCACGACCCGTCGATCGAGCCGTCCTACTCCGAGTACCTGGAGCTGGACCTGGCGACCGTGGTGCCGAGCATCGCCGGCCCGAAGCGCCCGCAGGACCGCGTCGAGCTCACCAACGCCAAGACCGCGTTCCGGGCCGTGCTGCCGGACTACGTCGACGACGAGGACGACGACGAGGCGGGCAAGGAAAGCTTCCCGGCTTCGGACTCCCCGGCGCAGAGCGTGACCCGGGCCAGCAAGCCGACGCCGGTCACCGCCGCCGACGGCACGACGTACCAGCTCGACCACGGCGCGGTCGTGATCGCCTCGATCACCTCCTGCACCAACACGTCGAACCCGCAGGTCATGCTGGGCGCGGCGCTGCTGGCGAAGAAGGCCGTCGAGCGGGGCCTGCGCGCCAAGCCGTGGGTGAAGACCACCCTGGCGCCCGGCTCCAAGGTCGTCATGGACTACTACCACAAGGCCGAACTCGTGCCGTACCTGGAGAAGCTCGGCTTCCACCTGGTCGGCTACGGCTGCGTGACCTGCATCGGCAACTCCGGCCCGCTGCCGGAGGAGATCAGCGCCGCGGTCAACGAGGCCGACCTCGCGGTCGTGTCGGTGCTGTCCGGCAACCGCAACTTCGAGGGCCGGATCAACCCCGACGTCAAGATGAACTACCTGGCGTCCCCGCCGCTGGTCGTGGCGTACGCCATCGCCGGCACCATGGACATCGACCTGTCCAGCGAAGCGCTCGGCGTCGACGCCGACGGGCAGCCGGTGTACCTGCGCGACATCTGGCCGACCCCGGCCGAGGTGCAGGACACCATCAACAAGTCGATCTCGGCGGAGATGTTCACCAAGGACTACGCCGACGTGTTCGCGGGCGACGAGCGCTGGCAGGGCCTGTCGACGCCGACCGGCGACACGTTCGCCTGGGCCGGTGACTCGACCTACGTGCGCAAGCCCCCGTACTTCGAGGGCATGGCGGCGCAGCCGGGTCCGGTGAGCGACATCGCGGGCGCCAAGGTGCTGGCGAAGCTGGGCGACTCGGTCACCACCGACCACATCTCCCCCGCCGGCTCCATCAAGGCGGACTCCCCGGCCGGCAAGTACCTGGCCGAGCACGGCGTGGACCGCAAGGACTTCAACTCGTACGGTTCCCGCCGTGGCAACCACGAGGTGATGATCCGGGGCACCTTCGCCAACATCCGCCTGCGCAACCAGATCGCGCCCGGCACCGAGGGCGGCTTCACCCGCGACTTCACCGTCGCGGACGCCCCGGTCAGCACGATCTACGACGCCAGCCAGAACTACCAGGCGGCCGGCATCCCGCTGGTCATCCTGGCGGGCAAGGAGTACGGCTCCGGCTCGTCGCGGGACTGGGCCGCCAAGGGCACCGCGCTGCTGGGCGTCAAGGCCGTCATCGCCGAGTCGTACGAGCGCATCCACCGCTCGAACCTCATCGGCATGGGCGTGCTGCCGCTGCAGTACCCGGCCGGGCAGACCGCCGACTCGCTCGGCCTGACCGGCACCGAGACCTTCACCTTCACCGGCGTGGAGGCCCTGAACGAGGGCACCACCCCGAAGACGGTCAAGGTCACCACCGACACGGGTGTCACCTTCGACGCGGTCGTCCGCATCGACACCCCCGGCGAGGCGGACTACTACCGCCACGGCGGCATCCTGCACTACGTCCTCCGCCGCATGCTCGCCAACTGACGAGCCCCGTCTAGGGACTAAGAAGGGCACCTTCTACATCGCGAAGCGATGTAGAAGGTGCCCTTCTTAACGCACAGCCGTCGCCTGCGCAGGCCGGGAGGCCGCGGCGCGGTCGGCGAGGTCGCCTCGGGCGGCGGCGATGAGCTGGTCGGTGACGGTGTCCGTGTCGGTGACGTGCGGTGGCGGGCAGGCGGCTCGCTGTCCGGCGGACAGGGCGCGGCGACGACGGCGGGGCGCGGCCCTGGCGGCCTGGGGGGCGCCCTGGGCGGTTCGCGCGGTTCGTGGCGGTTCGAGGGGCGTGGAAAGCCGTGGTGATCGCTGTTTGGTGCCATGATCTGCGGTCCAGCCTGAGGAAGTGACACGAAACAGCGATCTTGGGAGCTCGCGGCGCAGCGTCTTGGGAGCCGCAACGCCGCGCGGTTAAGGTCGTTGCATGAGCAACGTTGAGACGCGGCCGGTGGAGACTGCTTGCGGGCACGAGCCGGTGCCGGACGGGCCGACCCATGAGCTGCTCCCGGGACGCGAAGTCGTGCTCGGCGGCCCGCGCGGCATGATGGTCAGCCGCACCCTGCCGCACAAGGACCGGCGCATGGTTGGCGCGTGGTGCTTCGTCGACCAGTACGGTCCCGCCGACCACGACATGCGTGTCGCGCCCCATCCGCACACCGGCCTGCAGACGGTCAGCTGGCTGGTGGCCGGCGAGGTATTGCACCGCGACAGCATCGGCAGCACCGCGCTCATCCGACCCGGCCAACTCAACCTGATGACCGCCGGGCACGGCATCTCGCACTCCGAGGAATCGCCTGTCCCGCGCACCGAACTGCTGCACGGCGTGCAGTTGTGGGTCGCGCTGCCGGACGGGGCGCGGTCCGTCGCCCCGGCCTTCGAGCACCACCCCGACCTGCCCGTCGTCGAGCGGCCCGGCGTCACCGTGACGGTGATCATGGGCGAACTGGACGGGGTCGTGTCGCCTGCGACGGCGTACACCCCGCTGGTCGGCGCGGAAGCCGCACTCGCCGCAGGCGCGCAGGTCACGCTGCCGCTACGGCCCGATTTCGAGTACGCGGCGCTGGTGCTCGACGGCGCGGCCCAGGTCGACGGCGTACCGCTGGAGCCGGGCACCCTGCTGTACCTCGGGCGCGAGCGGGCGTCGCTCGACCTGGCCGCGGACGCACCCGCGCGGGTGCTGCTGCTCGGCGGGGAGCCGTTCGAGGAGGAGATCGTGATGTGGTGGAACTTCGTCGGGCGCAGCCACGACGACGTCGCCGCCGCGCGCGAGCAGTGGACGGCCGCCGACCCGCGCTTCGGCGAGGTGACCGGCTACGACGGGCCGCCGCTGCCCGCTCCGACGCTGCCGAACACCCCGCTCAAGCCGCGCGGCCGCCGCCGCTGACAGCAGGTGCCTCGTCGTGTTCACCGTCAGCAGGGGTACCGGTCGGACGCACCCCCGATCACCCAGCGGTAGGTCTTCCTGACTCCCTCGCTTACATCAGCCACCGGGCGGTACGCGAGATCGCGACGGGCGGCCTCGATCGCCAGACAGCTTCGCCTGGCCTCGCCACGTCGTGCCGGCCGGAACACGGGCTTCACCGCCCGTCCCGCCAGGACCGAGAACGCCGACAGCAGGTCAAGCAGACTGCTCTCGATCCCGGTGCCGATGTTCCAGACACCGGGCATCTCCACCCGGCCGGCCTTGACCAGCGCCTCGACCACATCTGCCACATACACGAAATCCCGTGTCTGGAGCCCGTCCCCGAAGATTACGGGTCGCACGCCGGCGGCGACACTCCGTGCGAAGATCGAGACCACACCTGCCTCTCCCGACGGATCCTGCCGAGGTCCGTACACGTTGCCCAGTCGCAGAATCCGATGCCGGGTGCCGTACAGCAGGTTGAACTGCCGGACATACGCCTCAGCACACAGTTTGGCCGTACCGTACGGCGAAATCGGCTCAGGCGCGTCGTTTTCGCTGATCGGAATGGTGATCGACCCGCCGTGGATCGCCCCACCGCTGGAGGCGAACACCACCGGAGTTCCGGCCCGTGACGCGAGGTCGAGCAGGATGACCGTGCCCAGCACGTTGACGGACGCGTCGATCGCGGGCGCACTCATCGAGATGCGCACGTCTGCCTGCGCGGCGAGATGGTAGACGAGATCGGGTCGCGCTTTGTCGAAGGCCTCCGCGACGAGGTCGGCGGCGACCACGCTGCCAACGATCAGATCGGTTCGCTCGTTCAAGCGCGCGGCCCGGCCCGCCGAGAGGTCGTCCAGAACCGTCACGTCGTCGCCTCGCTCGACGAGCGCGTCGACGAGATGGGAGCCGATGAAGCCGGCGCCACCCGTCACCATCACCCTCATACTGCGTCACCTCACGAGGCTGCAAAGAACACGTTCCGATCGGTACGCGAAACGACACTGCCACCAATGATCGAAATCAGGCAATGCGTTTCGGCCCGCCGATGCCTCTGCCGCTCACACGGTGGGACGCAGCTCAGTCCGTTCAGGCCGACGGCGGGCCGAACGTCGGCGGCGTCTCGCGGAGCTGACGCTGCATCGGGGCCGCCTCGGTCAGGTCCACCACCGGCACCCGGGACGCGAAGTAACCCACCGCCGTGGTCAGCGCCGCCTTGTCCAGTCGCCACCCGAACGCCGGCCGGCTCGCCAGCACGACCTCGGTCGGCACGTGCCAGAACGTGGCGGCGACGCTCGCGGGCATGGACGGCCGCAGCGGCGCGACGCCGTCGACCCCCTGCACCCCGAGGTACGTGGTGACGAACAGGCCCTGGTGGATCCGGAACAGGTAGATCTCGCTGATCGCCGACCACGGCACGAACGCGCTGGTCCGGGCGTAGATCAGGGGACGTCCGCCGAACATGATGCCGTCGGCGTCGACCCGCAGGCCCGGTTTGCCGCCCAGGATCAGCGGGAGGTACAGCGCGAGCAGGGTGCCCGGCAGCGCCACGCCGACGGCCAGCAGCACGACCGTGACGTCCTCGGGCAGGCCCGGCAGCAGGCCCGCGAGGAACGCGAGCACTCCCACGCCGAGCATGGTGAGGGTGAGCCGGCCGAACCGGAACGGGGCGACGTACGTGAACGACGACATCGGGTGATCATCGCGGCCCGCCCTCGCCGCCGCAAGACCCGCTTCCCGGCGTACCCAGGATGCGCCGACCTGCCTGGCAATCGGGCGTATGCTGCCCACTCTTTCGCCCGATTGCCAGGCAAACTCAATGATCACGGCCGTGCGCCGGGCCCGCGATCGTCAGGTCCGCATGCCGGCTTCGGCCAGTAGTTCGGCCGTCAGGGCCGCTTCGTCCAGCCCGGACAGGCCGCGGGCGGTGAACCAGGTCGCGACGTTGTGCACGTCGCGGGCCAGGAATCGCTTGCCCTGCGGGTTGGCCACCACGTCCACGATCTGCGGCAGGTCGATGATGACCAGCCGCCCCTCGTGCACGAGGATGTTGTACGGCGACAGGTCGCCGTGCGCGTACCCGGCTCGGGCCAGCACGGTCAGGCCCAGCACCAGTTGCGACCACAGGTCGGCCAGGCCGGCCTCGTCGGTGCGCACCTGTGCCAGCCGCGGGGCCGCGGTGCCGTCGGGTGCGCCGATGAACTCCTGCAGCACCTCGGTGCCCAGGATCTGCACCGGGTACGGCGTGAACGGCGGCACGTCGAGCTGCCGCGCGATCTCCCAGAGCCGGGCCAGCGCGCCGAACTCGGCGGCCGCCCACTGTCCGGCGATGGCCTCCTTGCCGAACGCGCTGCGGTTGGCCATGGCCCGGTTGACCCGGGATTCCTTGTCCCGGCGGCCTTCGAGGTAGCCGGAGTCGCGGTGGAACATGCGGTGGTCGTGGCTGCGGTAGCGCTTGGCCGCCAGCAGGCAGCCGCGTTCGGTGCCGGGCACGTGGCGGTGCAGCAGGAAGACGTCGGCTTCCTTGCCGGTTTTCAGCACTCCGCGTTCCACGTCGACCGCGGCCAGCTCGGTGACGAGCCAGTCGGGATGGGGCTGTGGCCCGCGCTCGGTGGGGGTCGACAGGTCCCAGGTGGACCAGCGGTCACCGAATTCGGGCTTGTCGGGGGTTTCGTCCCACTCGACTTCTTCGGCGTGCGACTTCTCGAAGGTCAGTTCGTCGTCGTCGAAACGGTTCCGGCGGTTGACGCGGCCGGCGCGCGGAAAGTCGTGCTCTCGCACTGGAAAAGCTCCTCGGTCGGAGAGAAGAAGTAAGAGGCGGAATGCGCGCAGCGCACAGCGACGGCAACCATTCGGCTCAACCCCCTTCTCTCCCGACCCGGATCAGTTCCGGGATCTCGCACAACGCCGACGAGTCTTCCTTCGACCCCCGACCTCTGTCAACCGATTTTCTCCTGCGACCCGCGCCACACCCGCCCACCAGAAATGATCATGAAGTTGTGGCCGCGACACGCCGTCGACCCGTGCCATAAGTTCATGATCAACCCATAGAACCGGGTCAGCGGGCCATGCGGTGGGGTGGGTCGGCGGCGAGGACGGCGGCTACGGCTTGGATGGCGCCTTCGACTATGCGGGTGGGGCCGAAGCGGCGCTCGGTCCACTGGCGGCCGCGGTGGATCCAGACGCTGGGGATGCCGATGGTGGTCGCGCCGCCGATGTCGGCTTCGGGGCTGTCGCCGATCATCCAGGCGCCGCGCAGCCGCATCCGGGCCCGTTCCGCGGCGATCTCGAAGATGCGCGGGTTGGGTTTGCGGCAGTCGACCTCCTGCGAGACCACCCAGTCGGCCACGAAGCGGTCCAGGCCGGTACGCCGGATCTTGGCTTCCTGCTGGCGGGTCTCGCCGTTGGTGACTATCACCGGCACCCAGCCGGCCTCGGCGGCGATGCGCAGCGCGGCGCCCACCATCGGGTCCAGCCGGGTCGCCTCGATCTGCCCCTCGTGCAGCTCCTCGACCAGGTCGATCACGGAGTTGCGCAGTCGATAGCGGTCACGGATCGCGTCGGCCAGGTCCCAGCGCGAGGTCAGGCCGTCCGCGTCGGCGTCCACCAGCCAGTCGATGTCGTACGGCGGGGCGCTGATCTCGGACAGGAACCGAGTACCCCACATCCGGAAGGCGCCCTCGCGGTCGACCAGTGTGTTGTCGAGGTCCAACAGCAACAGAGGCACGCGGGCACCTTACGTGACTCAGGACACGCTGGTGAAGCCCCCCTTTGTGCGGGAAACGCAGCGGTAACGAAATCGATGCCTGCTCACACCAGATCCGCGTCCACGCCGAAGGTGTCCCGCTGCCGAGCTGCCTTGATCTGGGTACGGGCCCAGGTCTCGCTCGGCGTGCGGCCGTACTCCCGGGTCGCCCACTCGCGCACGCCGCCCACGCTGACCTCCTCGCCACGGGCCAGGGCGTCGGCGATCATCCGCTGGACCGGCTCCTGGATGTGGTTGAGCATGCCGCGCGAGGTGATCTCGCTGGTGTCCGACAGCGGCCGGTGGCCCATCGGCTCGCGCCCGGTCGGCGCGCTCCACACCGACTCCAGGGTGGCGCGCAGATCCGGGCCCAGGATCGTGCCGCGCTCGTCGCGCTCGGGCACCAGCTCCTGGGACATCGCGACCGGCTCCGGCTGGCGGGGGGCCGGCGGCGGCTCGGGCACGGCTTCGGGCTGCGGCGTCGGCTGGTACACCGACTGCGGCGGGAACGGCTGGTGCCCGTTGGCGTGCGCAATGGGCTGGTGCGGCATGGGCTGGTGCGGCATGGGCTGGTGGGAGACCTGCTGGTGCGGCGCCTGCGGGGCCGGCGCGGCCCCGGTGCGCCAGCTCGCCGAGCGGGCCCGGCGCACCTCGGCGCGGGCGTGCACCTCGACCAGCTTGGCCTGCTGCTCCTCGCGGACGAGCTGGGCGCCGTACAGGCGGCGCTGGCGCTTGGCCTCGCGGGTGTCCTCCAGGTGCGTCAGCGCGTTGCGCACGCTGGGCCGCAGGCCCTCGGTCGGCGGGTGCACGATCCAGGCCCGCCGGGCCGCGAACGTGGAGATCGGCGCGTAGAACCAGCGCTGGCCGAAGCGCGGGTAGCGGGTCTTGAGCGCCACCTCGTCGTCGTAGCCGGCCATGAACTGGTCGAGCAGCTCGTGGAACATCGCCATGCCCGCGAACGACAGGAACGCCAGGTAGAGGCCTGCCCAGATGGACCACTTGTCGCGGCCGTGCACGAAGTTCAGGGTCGCCGACACCGTCGCGGCGGCGAGCACGATCTTGTATGCCCGGCCGGGGTGCCGCCCGCGCTTGACCGCGACGAACGCCCACGCGCCGAATGAGATGCTGATGCCGTCGAGGCTCAGCGGGACCAGCACGTTGGTCCAGTGGTTCCAGCCCATGACGTCGTTGGCGAAGCCGGTGAGGCCGATGAAGGACACGCCCATCACGGCGAGCCAGACCAGCAGCGTCGGGATCAGCGCGGCCAGGAACAGGCCGGTGTCCTTGGCCTTGTCCGCGCGGGTGGCGTACGCCCCCGGGTTGGCCAGCCGGATGCCCCGCCGGCGCCCGGCCGAGCGGGCCAGCGGCACGCCGACCAGCAGGGAGATCGTCAGGATCGACACCACCAGCACCATCACCCACGTGTCGACGTAGGTCGTGGTCAACAGCTCCAGGTCCACAGCTTGTATCCTCCCCGGCGGGCCGCAGACCCCTTGGCCTGCAACGTTTCGCACGGTGTCGCCTTACTGCCCCCGACGCTCAACGCACGCCGGCCGCGGAGGATTCTTCCATGCGGCGGTCACGCGCGCATTGCGTCGTAGATCTGCCACCGCGGCCTCACCCGCAGTCACCCGCCGGCCGCCAAGCCGTACGTACGGATTGCATGTGCGGGGCCGACCTGGGAAGATCGGCATGTGCCCAGGGTGAGTCAGGATCAACTCGACGCGCGCCGCCACGAGATCCTCGCCGCGGCCCGCGCCTGTTTCGCCCGCTACGGCTACGAGGGTGCCACCGTGCGCCGCCTGGAGCAGGCTACCGGGCTGTCCCGGGGCGCCATCTTCCACCACTTCCGCGACAAGGACTCGCTGTTCCTGGCCGTCGCCGAGGACGACGCGGTCGAGATGGCCGCCACCGTCGCCGCGAACGGCCTGGTGCAGGTGATGCGGGAGCTGCTGGCCCACGCCCAGGACCCGGACGCGGCCGGCTGGCTCGGCACGCAGCTGGAGGTGGCCCGGCGGCTGCGCACGGACCCGGCGTTCGCCAAGCGGTGGGCCCAGCACAGCGAGGCGATCGACACCGCGACCCGCGAGCGCCTGCAGCGCCAGGCGAGCGCGGGCGTGCTGCGCGAGGACGTGCCGCTGGACGTGCTGGCGCACTTCCTGGAGCTGGCGTACGACGGGCTGGTCAAGCGGCTGGCGATGGGCGGTTCGGCCGACGACTTCGGCCCGGTGCTGGACCTGATCGAGGAGACCGTGCGCCGCCGCTGATGCGGAAACGGATTTCCGGGCCGAAAAAATGCGAAACCCGGGGGTACCGCGCGGATGCGCGGGCCGGCTGGACAAACCGGACATTCCCCCGGGAATCGGGTGGCTCCCTTGGATTCGCCAGGGCCGCTGACACACGGCCTCGACGCTCCAGTCGAACCTTCAGGTATCGACAGAAGTGCAGTCGATGACAGCCGCCTAGCGGGCAGCCACCTCACGTGTCCTGTAGCTACTCAAAGCTGGACCACCTCCTTTCCCGTGTACCGCCGACATTAGCCACGAGATCCAGGGATCGACAAGATATTTTCTTCCGGGCATCCGGGCGCTACAGTGCCGCGTCATGGGCGCCCTCAAACCTTGGCATCTGCTCCTCGGCGGCACCGTCTGCTGCGTCACCGTAGTGGTCCTCGCGCTGGTGCTGTTCCTGGTATTACGTAAGAAATGAGAACCGCCCTGGTCCGCGAGCCGAGTTCCCGGCTGGCCGACGGCATCGTCACCCACATCAGCCGCAGCGACATCGACCTGTCCCTGGCCCGCGCCCAGCACATCGCGTACGCCGACGCGCTGGCCTCGGCGGGCTGGGAGGTCTACCCGGCCCCGGCCGCCGACGAGCACCCGGACTCGGTGTTCGTCGAGGACGCGGTGGTCGTCGTCGACGACCTGGCCGTGCTGACCCACCCCGGGGCCGAGTCCCGCCGGGGCGAGATCACCGGCGTCGAGCAGGCCGTGCTGGAACTGGGCCTGCGCACCGCGCGCATCGAGGAACCGGGCACCCTGGAGGGCGGCGACGTGCTCCAGGTCGGCACGACCGTCTACGTCGGACGCGGCGGGCGCACCAACGCCGAGGGCATCCGGCAGCTGCGCAACCTGCTGGCGCCGCTCGGGCGCACCGTCGTCCCGGTGCCGCTGGGCGAGGTGCTGCACCTGAAGTCCGCGGTCACCGCGCTGCCCGACGGCACCTTCCTCGCACTGCCCCACCTGGTGCCGACGGGGCTGTTCCCCGCGGTGCGGCCGGTCGAGGAGGAGGGCGGCTGCCACGTGATCCCGCTCGGCGGCGACCGGGTGCTGCTGGCCGCGTCGGCGCCGCGTACCGCGGAACTGCTGGCCGATCTGGGGTACACGCCGGTGGTGGTGGACATCGGCGAGTTCGAGAAGCTCGAAGGCTGCGTCACCTGCCTGAGCGTCCTGGTCTCCCGCTGATTGCGGCGATGGTCCATCATGAGGGCTCCCTCGTCGAAGGAGCTCCCGTGGCGGACACCTGGGGCATCCCTGGCCCCACTTTCCTGATGCTGTTCGCGGTCGCCGCGGCGGTCGTACTGGTGGGCACGCTGATCCACCGGTCCCGGCTGTTCTCCGGCCCCGCGCAGGTCCGCGTGGACCAGCTGTCACCCCAGCACACCGCGTACCTCAACGGCGGGGCGACGCTGGCGGTGTACTCCTCGCTGACCTTCCTGCGCCAGGCCCACGTGATCGAGGCCGACCAGCAGGGGCGGCTCACCCGCACCGGCGGCCTGCCGGCCGGCGGCACGCCGCTCGACGCGGCGGTGCTGCACGCCGTGGGCAACGGCACGCGGCAGAGCGAGCTGCGCCAGGACCGCTCGGTCGCCGAAGCGCTGAACACCCTCGACGCCGACCTGCGCCGTGCCGGGCTCACCCTCGACAGCGGCGTGCTCGCCCGCGCCCGCCGCGGACCGCTGCTGCTGCTCGCCCTGTTCGCGGTGGCCGTGGCCCGGGTCGTGGCCGGGCTGGGCAACGACAAGCCGGTGCTGTTCCTGGTCCTGCTGGCGATCCCGGTCGGCCTCGTCGGCCTGGTGATGTTCCTGCGCAAGCCGCGGCGCACCCGTGCCGCCGACCGCGCGCTGCTGGCCGCCAAGCGGCAGTTCAACCACCTGCGGCCCAGCTCCCACCCCGCCTGGAACACCTACGGCCCCACGCAGACCGCGCTGGCCGTGGGCCTGTTCGGCACGGCTGTGCTGTGGTCGGCCGACCCCGCCTTCGCCGACGGCTCGGACATCCCCAACCTCGACGAGAGTGTCTACGGCCCGCGCTGGAACAACTCCGGCAGCAGCACGACCGGCGGCGACGGCGGCTCCACCAGCTCGTCCTGCAGCAGTGGCGGCTCGTCCTGTGGTGGCGGGGGTGGCTGCGGCGGCGGAGGCGGGTGCGGCGGATGACGCCGCTGGCCGGGCGGGGCGTCGGCATCGGCTGGCGCCCCGAGCTCTCCGGCTTCGTCGCCGAACTGCCCGGCCTGCGCTTCGTCGAGGTCATCGCCGAATCGCTGCCGCACTCCGGTGAGCCGCCCGAGGCGCTGGCCCGGCTGCTCGCCGCCGGGGTGGCGGTGGTGCCGCACGGCGTGAAACTGTCCCTCGGCGGAGCCGAGCCCGTCGACCCGCACCGGGTGGAGCACCTGGCGCAGGCCGCCCGCGCCGTCAACGCGCCGCTGGTCAGCGAGCACATCGCGTACGTCCGGGCGGGCGGTGTCGAGGCCGGTCACCTGCTGCCGCTGCCGCGCAGCCGGGAGGCCGTCGACGCGGTGGTGGCCAACGTCGTACGCGCCACCGCCGAACTCGACGTGCCGCTGGCCCTGGAGCCGATCGCGGCACTGTTCGAGTGGCCCGACGACGAGCTGACCGAGGCCGAGTTCCTCACCGAGATCCTGGAACGCACCGACGCGGCCCTGCTGCTGGACATCGCCAACGTGTACGCCAACGCGCGCAACCGCGGCGAGGACCCGATGGACCTGCTCGACCGGCTCCCGCTGGAGCGCATGGCGTACGTGCACGTCGCCGGCGGCCGGATCCACGAGGGCCGCTACCACGACACGCACACCGACCCGGTGCCCGGCGAGGTCCTCGAACTGCTCGGCGAGCTGTGCGCGCGGCAGCGCCCGCCCGCCGTCCTGCTGGAACGCGACGGCCACTACCCGCCCGCCGCGGCGCTGCGCGCCGAACTCGACGCCCTGTCCGCCGCGACCGGCTACCCCGTGATCACGGCGGCGGCGGGCCGATGACCGGCGGTGCCGTGACCGGCGGTGACCTCGCGCGGCGGCAGGAGGAACTGGTGCTCGCCCTGGTGGCCGGGGCCGCCACGCCGCCGGGCTTCGACGCCGCGGCGGTGGCGGCGACGCAGACCGCGCTGCTGCGCAAGCGGGCCGACGACGTCGCGCGCAGCTGGCCGCGCCTGGCCGAGTCGGCGGGCCCCGGGCGGTGGCCGCGGATGTTCTCGGCCTGGGCCGCGGGCCGCGCGCCGCAGGGCTCGCTGCGCGACGGCTGGGACTACGCCCGCGCCAACCCGCCGCGCGACCCCGCGGCCGCACGCGAACTCGCCCTCCGCGACCTGCTGTGGGCGTACGACGGCACGACGGCTCCCCGCCCGCGCCGCGGCCCCGCCGCCCGCCTGCACGCGGCTGAGCTGCTCCTGCGCTGGCGCGGCCGCGCCCTCACCTACCGCCTGCGCTGACCGCCCACGGCTCGGCACGGCCCGGCCTGAAGCATGATCATCCGACTTGCCTGGCAGTCGTGCGTATCTTGGGCGCGCTTTCGCCCGGTTGCCTGGCAAGTCGGGCGATCAGCGGACCGGCGCGGTCAGGCGGTGGTGTCCGCCAGCCGCGCTGATTCGGCGACGGCGCCCAGGCCTCGGGCTCGGGGGGAGTCCGTCGCCGCGAACTGGGTGCGGTAGAGGTCGGCGTAGAGGCCGCCGGAGGCGAGCAGCTGCTCGTGGGTGCCGCGCTGGACGATGCGGCCGTCGTCGAGGACGAGGATCTGGTCGGCCTCGCGGACGGTGGACAGGCGGTGGGCGATGACCAGCGCGGTACGCCCGGCCAGCGCGGTGGACAGGGCCTGCTGGACGGCGGCCTCGCTCTCGGAGTCCAGGTGGGCGGTGGCCTCGTCGAGGATGACGATCGACGGGGCCTTCAGCAGCAGCCGGGCGATGGCGATGCGCTGCTTCTCGCCGCCGGAGAAGCGGTAGCCCCGCTCGCCCACCACGGTGTCCAGCCCGTCGGGGGTGGCCCGGACCAGGGCGTCGATCTGCGCGGCCGCCAGCGCGGCCCACAGCTCGTCGTCGGTGGCGTCGGGCTTGGCGTAGCGCAGGTTCTCCGCGATGGTCTCGTGGAAGAGGTGGGCGTCCTGGGTGACCACGCCGATGGTGTCGCGCAGCGACTGCAGGGTGGCGTCGCGTACGTCGACGTCGCCGACGAGGACCGTGCCGCTGGTGACGTCGTACATCCGGCTGACCAGCATCGAGGTGGTCGACTTGCCCGCGCCGGAGCTGCCGACCAGCGCCACCATCTGGCCGGGCTCCACCGTGAACGAGACGCCGCGCAGCACCGGGGCCGTGGCGGTGCGCTCCAGCGTCGCCACGTCCTCCAGGGAGGCCAGGGAGATCTCGGCGGCGGTCGGGTAGCGGAAGGTCACGTCCCGGAACTCGATCTTCGAGGAGCCGCGGGGCAGGTCGACCGCGCCGGGCTTCTCCGCGATCGCGGGCGGCAGGTCGAGCACCTCGAAGACCCGGTCGAAGGAGACCAGCGCGCCCATCACGTCGATGCGTACGTTGGACAGCGCGGTGATCGGCCCGTAGAGGCGGGTCAGCAGCAGCGCCAGGGCGACCACGTCGCCGGCGTCGAGCGTGCCCGCCACGGCATACCAGCCGCCCAGCCCGTAGACCAGGGCCTGGGCCAGCGAGGCGACCAGCATCATGGCGGCGAAGAAGGTGCGCGAGTACATGGCGCTCTGCACGCCGATGTCGCGGACCCGCCCGGCCCGCTCGGCGAAGCGGCCCGACTCGGTCTCCGGACGGCCGAACAGCTTCACCAGCAGCGCCCCGGCCACCCCGAAGCGTTCGGTCATGGTGGCGTTCATCTTCGCGCCGAGGTCGTACGACTCCTTGGTGATCTCCGCCAGGCGGTGGCCCACCCGCCGCGCGGGCAGGATGAACACCGGCAGCAGGATCAGCGACAGCACGGTGATCTGCCACGACAGCGTCAGCATGACGGCCACGGTCAGCACGAGCTGGATGATGTTGCCGACGACGCCGGACAGCGTCGAGGTGAAGGCGCGCTGCGCGCCCAGCACGTCGTTGTTGAGCCGGCTGACCAGCGCACCGGTCTGCGCCCGGGTGAAGAACTGCACCGGCATGCGCTGCACGTGGTCGTAGACCTGGGTGCGCAGGTCGAAGATGAGCCCTTCGCCGATGCGCGCCGAGTAGAACCGCTCCGCCAGCGACAGCAGGGCGCTGAACAGGGCGAGCGCCGCGATCACGACCGCGATCGTGACGACGGTCCGGCCCGCGTCCGCGGCCATGACCCCGTCCTTCGGCGTGATCGCGGTGACGACCTTGCCCGCCAGCAGCGGGGTGGCCACGCCGATGACCGCGCCGACCACGATGGTGACCAGGAAGAAGATGATCTCCCGGCGGTACGGCCCGGCGAAGGAGAGGATGCGCTTCGCCGTGGGGCGCCCGATCTTGCGGTTCTCGACGCTCTGCCCCCGGCGCATGGACCGCATCAGCGACTCCATGCCCCCGCCCGCACCCGGATAACTCACCGGTGAACCTCCCCTGTGAAAGATCTGACGTGCCGCTTCAACGTGCCCGCCTCGACGGAAATTCCTTAGCCCGGCTCATTAACTATTCCGCTGGGCAGACAATGGCACGCGACCGGATACCGCCACTCACCGGAAAGGAGAGGACGGCCGCCTTTTCCACCATGACGAATCAGCCGCTGGTATGACGCCCGAAAGAGTGGCCCGGCACCGCGGAAAGAGGACGGCGGAACCGATACCGCCGGAAAGTCACTCGCCCAGACCGGCCAGATCGCGGATGCGGCGCGTCTGCGCCTCGCGCTCCGCGCGCTCCTGCTCGGGAAAACTCCGGCCGCTCGCGGCGGCCAGCAGGGCCTTGATCTCGACGACCGCGTCACGCGGGGCCGCCAGCACCGCATTGGCCAGATCGGCCGCGGCCGCGTCCAGCTCGTCGCGGCCCACCACGAGATTCACCAGGCCGATCCGGTCCGCCTCGGCGGCGTTGACGCGGCGCCCGGTCACGCACAGTTCCAGCGCGCGGGCATAACCGACGAGCTCGACCAGGCGCTTGGTGCCGGTGAGGTCCGGCACGAGCCCCAGCGTCACCTCCGCCATGGCGAACAGGGCGTCGTCGGCGGCGATCCGCAGATCGCAGGCGAGCGCGAGCTGGAAGCCCGCGCCGATGGCGTGGCCCTGCACCGCGGCGATGGTGATCAGATCAGGTCGGCGGAGCCAGGAGAAGGCCTGCTGGAAACCGGCGATCCGGTCCGCGCACTCCTCCGGGCTGACGGTGGCGAGCTGCTGGAACTCGCCGCCCTGCACCACTTTCAGGTCGAGGCCCGCGGAGAAGGACCGCCCTTCCCCGCGTACGACCACGACGCGCACATCGCCGGCGAGCCCCCGTGCGGCATCGGCCAGACCTGCCCAGAGCTCGGGGGTCTGCGCGTTGCGCACCTCCGGGCGGTCCAATGTCACCGTCGCGACCGGACCGTCCTGGCTGATGCGAAAGCCGGCCGCTGCCATCTCAGACATCAACCGGCTCCCCAAGCTCAGCGTGGCGCGGGTGAATCATGCCTTCTTGCGCCGACGGGCTCCGCCGCGCTGACGCAGCGCGACTCCGGACTCGGTGAGCACGCGGTGGATGAATCCGTACGAACGGCCAGTCGACGCGGCCAGCGCGCGGATGGACTCACCCGACGTGTAGCGCTTCACGAGGTCCTTGGCGAGCGTCTGGCGTTCGGTCCCGACGATCCGGCGACCCTTCTCGGTGGTGGTAGCTGTGCCGGTGGCTGCCATGTTGAAATCCTCACGTCCCGGACGATGCGGTTTGCGGTCCAACCTATTAGACCGCCTCCGACGATCATGCGCTAGATATCAATTCCATGCCAACCGACACGCACGGTGCTGTCGGGTACCCGATAGCGTGTCTCGCCGTGACCACCGTCGACCCCCTGAGCGCCCGAAACCGCGAACGCCGAGACCTGTTCGGCTGGTTCGTGCTGGTGAGCATCGGCCTGCTCGCGACCTGGCTGGCGGTGCGCGCGGGGGCCCGGCTGGGCACCGCGAGCGCGCCGTTCCTGGGCCGTTATCGTTTCGAACTCTCGCCGATGTCGCTGCTGGCGCCGATCGTCGCGGTGGCCGTGCTCGGCGCCGCCTGGCGCGGCTGGATCCATCGACTGCCGTGGTGGGCGGTCAGCGTCGGGGCGACGGTGGCGTTCTTCGCCTGGGCCGTCTCACTCGCGCTCGTCGACGGGGCGGACGGGCTCACCCGGTCGCTGACCCCGGACAGCTACCTCGGCGACGTGCAGGAGGTCGGCGACGACCCGCTGGGCTACCTGCGCAGCTTCACCGGCCGCTCGGCCGAGCACACCGCTGCCACCCGGGGACACCCGCCCGCGCCGGTGCTGGTGCTGTGGGCCGTGCAGCGCCTCGGTGTCACCGACCACCTGGCACTGGCGCTGCTGGTGACCGCCGTCGGGGCGCTGTCCGTGCCGATGGTGCTGGCCGCGGTGCGCGACATGGGCGGCGAGGCCGCCGCCCGGCCGTACGCGCCGGTGCTGGCGCTCGCGCCGTACGCGGTGTGGACCGCGGTGTCGATGGACGCCGTGGTGGCCACCATCGGCGCGGCGATGACGCTGGCCGGGGTGCGGGCCACCCGCCGTCACGGCTGGCGCGCCGCGAGCTGGGCGGTGCTGGCCGGGCTGCTGCTGGGCACGGCGGCGCTGTTCTCGTACGCGGTGGCGTGGCTCGGGCTGTCCGTGGTGTTCCTGAACTTCGCCCGCCGCCGGGCCGCCCTGAACATGTTCGCCGGGCTCGGGGTGCTGCTCCCGGTGCTCGGCGCGGCGAGACTGGGCTTCGCGTGGACCGACGGGCTCGGGACGGCGTACGCCGACTTCGCCCA
Organism: Catellatospora vulcania; assembly: GCF_009720385.1. GTDB lineage: Bacteria > Actinomycetota > Actinomycetes > Mycobacteriales > Micromonosporaceae > Catellatospora > Catellatospora vulcania. The sequence continues at coordinate 91,687 of NZ_WARX01000020.1, forward strand.
GCGCATCGAGCCGCATCGCTCCGCGCTGTGGTGGGGCCTGATCAGCGTGTGCGCGCTGCTGCTGGCGGTCGGCCCGCCCATCTACGCGAGCCTGCGCAAGGTGCGCAACACCCCCGGCTGGCCGTTCCTGGTGGGCGCGTCCGGGGCGGTGCTGTTCTCGGTCGGGGCCGGCCTGGCCCGGGGCGGCGTGGAGCACGCCTGGCTGCCGTACTTCCCGTGGCTCACCATCGCCGCCGTGGCCCCCGAACGCCCCGGCGGCGACCCGGTCCCCGCACCGCTGCTGCTGGTCGCCGTCGGCGCCCTCTCCGCAATGGTCATCGAAGCCGTCCTCTCCACGCCCTGGTGACCCCACCCCGCGCCGGCGGGGCCGGGCCGCGGCCCGCGTCTCCAAGCGCCGCAACTCTTAAAGACTCGCGGCCATCGACATCAGTCGAGGCCGCGAGTCTTTGAGAGTTGCGCAGGAGGGGCGGGTGGGTCAGGCGAGTTCGACGAGTTCGAGGAGGTCGTCGGACCAGGCGTCCTCGTCGCCCTCGGGCAGGAGGATGGCACGGTCGGGTTTGAGGGCGGCGACGGCGCCGGGGTCGTGGGTGACCAGGACGATCGCGCCGGGGTAGCGGGCGATGGCGTCCAGGACCTGCTCGCGGCTGACCGGGTCGAGGTTGTTGGTCGGCTCGTCGAGCAGCAGCACGTTCGCGCCGGAGCAGACCAGCGTGGACAGTGCCAGGCGGGTCTTCTCGCCGCCGGAGAGCACGCCCGCGGGCTTGTCCACATCGTCCCCGCTGAACAGGAACGCGCCCAGGATGCGGCGCAGCTCCGTGTCGGTCTGCTCGGGGGCGGCCGAACGCATGTGGTCGAGGATGGTGCGGTCGACGTCGAGGGTCTCGTGCTCCTGGGCGTAGTAGCCCAGGCGCAGGCCGTGTCCCGCCTTGACCTCGCCGGTGTCCGGCTCCAGGATCCCGGCGAGCATGCGCAGCAGGGTGGTCTTGCCCGCGCCGTTGAGGCCCAGGATGACCACGCGGGAGCCGCGGTCCACGGCGACGCCGACGTCGGTGAAGATCTCCAGCGAACCGTACGACTTGGACAGTCCCTCCGCCGTCAGCGGGGTCTTGCCGCAGGGCGCCGGGGTCGGGAAGCGCACCTTGGCGACCCGGTCGACGGCGCGCACCTCGTCCAGCCCGGAGATCATCTTCTCGGCGCGCTTGGCCATGTTCTGCGCCGCGATCGTCTTGGTGGCCTTGGCCCGCAGCTTGTCGGCCTGCGCCATGAGCGCGCCGGCCTTCTTCTCCGCGTTGGCCCGCTCCCGCTTGCGGCGGCGCTCGTCGGTCTCGCGCGCCTCCAGGTACGTCTTCCAGCCCATGTTGTACGAGTCGACGACCGAACGGTTGGCGTCGAGATACCACACCTTGTTCACGACCGCCTCCAGCAGCGAGGCGTCGTGGGAGATGACGATGAGGCCGCCCTTGTGCCCGCCGAGGAAGCCGCGCAGCCAGGTGATGGAGTCGTGGTCGAGGTGGTTGGTGGGCTCGTCGAGCAGCAGGATGCCGCCGCCGGTCTCGGTGGCGTCGCGGAACAGGATCCGGGCCAGCTCGACGCGGCGGCGCTGGCCGCCGGACAGCGTGCCCACGGTCTGCTGGAGCACCCGGTCGGGCAGGCCCAGGTTCGAGCAGATCCGGGCCGCCTCGGCCTCGGCGCCGTAGCCGCCGAGCGCGGAGAACTGGTCTTCGAGCTGGCCGTAGCGGCGCATGAAGCGCTCGTCGTCGGCGAGCTTGCCCTCCAGCTCCTTCATCTCGTTGCGCAGCACGTCCAGGCCGCGCGCGGACAGCACCCGGTCGCTGGCGGTGATGCCGAGGTCGCCGGTGCGCGGGTCCTGCGGCAGGTAACCCACCGGCCCGCGCCGGTCGATCTTGCCGGCGTACGGGGTGCCCTCGCCGGCGAGGACCTTCAGCGTGGTGGTCTTACCAGCCCCGTTGCGCCCGACGAGACCGATACGGTCGCCGGGCTGCACACGCAGGGTGGTGTCCCCCAGCAGGATGCGCGCGCCTGCGCGCAGTTCCAGACCGGTGGCCGTGATCATGAATTGCTCCCAGGTCAGGGGTGGGCCACCGGGTGGCTTCGGAAGGAGCCTCCAGTCTACCGAGCGCCCCGACCCGCCTCGCCATGGCATTTACCCCGGGGACGACCTGATTTGGGTGTGATTCGCCACAAAACTGCCTACGCTGGCGAACGTGAGCATCAACGAGAACGCCGAACTCGACCCGTCACAGGTCGAGGACATGCGTGGCGCCGGGGGCGGGCGCGGCGGAGGCGGCGGCTTCAACTTCCCGCCCATGGGCGGTGGGGGCGGCGGAGGCGGCGGCATGGGCGGCGCGGGCTGCCTGGCCGGGCTGCTGCCGTTGCTCATGCGCAGCAAGATCGGCATGGCGGTGCTTCTCGTCGGCGCGCTCTGCGTCGGTTTCCTGATCTGCACCGGTGGCGGCGGTAGCCTGTTCAGCGGCGTCGGCGGGCTGACCCCCGAACAGCAGCAGGGCCAGCAGCCGGGCCCCAACGACGTCAACAGCAGCGCCCTGGCGCAGCAGTGCGACAAGTCGAACCCCAAGCGCTTCGACAACCCGGCCTGCCGCAACCTGCTGTACATCAACTCGATCCAGGCGTACTGGCGCTCGGCGATGCCGCAGTACCTGGGCCAGCAGTACCAGCCGGCGACCACCCGGTTCTTCACCGGCTCGGTCAACACCGCGTGCGGCCCGGCCACCGCCGGCGTCGGCCCGTTCTACTGCCCCGGCGACAACCACGTCTACATCGACCTGAGCTTCTACGACGAGCTGGCCAGCCGGTTCGGCGCCAAGGGCCAGTTCGCCCAGGCGTACGTGCTGGCCCACGAGTACGGCCACCACATCCAGACCCTGCTCGGCACCGAGGCGCAGGTGCGCCGGGCCCAGCAGCGTGACCCGGCCAACGCCAACAAGTACTCCGTCGCCATGGAACTGCAGGCCGACTGCTACGCCGGAGTCTGGGCCAACTCAGCCGCCAAGACCACCGACGCCACCGGCCAGCCCCTGTTCAAGTCCATCACCCAGCAGGACATCGACCAGGCCCTCGAAGCCGCCGCCGCCGTCGGCGACGACTCCATCCAGCAGAAGGCCACCGGCCGCATCAACCAGGAAGCCTTCACCCACGGCTCCTCCGCCCAACGCCAGCAATGGTTCAACCAGGGCTACACCACCGGCGACCCCCGCCAATGCAACACCTTCGCCAGCTGACGCCCCGCCGTCCACCCTGCGGCAACTCTTAAAGACTTGCGGCCTCACGCACCTGCTGAGGCCGCAAGTCTTTAAGAGTTGCGGCACGTGACGCGGGGCGCGGGGCGCGGGGCGCGGGGCTGGGCGGCGGTGGGGGTGGGGGTGGGGCGGGTCAGGGGACGAGGTGGATGCGGATGGCGTGGGCGGCTGTCACCGCGTCGACGAGGATGGCGTGGCGGGGTTCGGGGACGTCGAGCAGGCGCTCGTGGCGGAGCGGGAGAAGGGGGGCCAGGCGGCGGTCGGTGAGGATCTCGTCGACCGTGCCGCGGTCGCCGCCGCAGACCAGGGCCGCCATGCTGTCCGCGTACGGCAGCAGGATGCGCGCGGCGATGTCGGCGGCGTCGCGGGCCGCGCCGGACGCCTGGTTCTCCCGGCGGCGGGCGTAACGCTGCTGCGACCAGCCGCCGGCTGCGGTGCGGCCCTGCACGTAGAACGTGTCCACCTTGGAGCTGATCAGCTCGTCGCCGTCGGCGACTCCGACCGCGACCGCGTTGCGCCGGGCCAGCAGCAGCCCGAGCCGCCGCGGCACGGCCAGCGCCTCCAGCAGACCGTCGATGTCGGCGATCTCGCCCAGGCCCGGTGGCGGCAGCAGTTCGGCGGTGTCCCCGTTGGCCGCGACCAGCTTCAGGCCCTCCTCCTGCGCGCCGTCGTGGCGCGAGTAGAAGCCGTCCAGCCAGCGGCGCAGCCGCCGCGGCTCGACATCGGCCCAGCGGCCCCCGCCCGCGGCGGGTTTGGCGGGCATCAGCCCACCAGCGCGTTCAGCGCGGCGTCCACATCGGCCTGGGTGGTGTACGCGTGGAACGACGCCCGGATCCGGCCGTTGCGGACCGCGGTGCGGATGCCCGCGGCGGCGAGCTTGGCGTCCGCGCCGGGCACGTCCACGGTCACGATCGCGCTGTCCCCGGGCGGCAGTCCCAGGCCCGCCAGGAACCGGTTGGCCAGGCCGACGTCGTGCGCGTGGAGCGCGGGCACCCCGATCTCCTCGACAAGTTCCAGCGCGGGCGCGGTGCCGACCCAGGCGTGCCAGGCGGGCGAGATGTCGAACGCGCGGGCGTCCTTGGCCAGCCGCAGCGGCAGGCCGTAGTACGAGCTGTGCACGTCCTCACCGGCGTACCAGTTGGCCGCCAGCGGCCGGAAACGCTCGCGCACCGCCGGGTTCAGGTAGACGAAGCCCGTGCCGCGCGGCGACATCAGCCACTTGTAGGCGACGGTCACCACCACGTCGGCGAGCGAGCCGTCGAACGGCAGCCAGCCGCAGGCCTGCGTCGCGTCGACCACGATCAGCGCACCGGCGGCCCGGGCCGCGGCGACGACCGCGGCGTAGTCGACGACCGCCCCGTCCGACGACTGCACCAGCCCGAACGAGACCACGTCCACACTCGCGTCGATGCGCTCGGCGAGCCGGTCGGCGGGGGCGGTGCGCACGGTCACGCCGCGGTCGGCGTGCACCGCCCACGGGAAGACCGCCGAGGTGAACTCCAGCTCGGGGACCAGCACCGTCGCGCCGTCGGGCACGGCCGCGGCGACCGGGGCCAGCAGCTGCGACACCTGCGCGCCGACCGCGACGTCCGCGGCGTCGACCCCGATGATCCGGGCGTACGACTGGCGGGCCCGCTCGGTCGCGGTGCCCCACCCCTCCCACGAGGTGCGGCCCGCGCGCCAGTCCGCCTGCGCGGCCTGCAGGGCGTCCCACGCCCGGTCCGGGGGCAGCCCGAAGCTGGCCGTGTTCAGGTAGCCGGGCTCCGCGGACCACAGGGAGGCGAGGTCGATACTGTCCATGATTGGCATTATTCCACCGGCGGTGGGCGATCACCGCGGGCCAATACGCAGGAGGTGGCATGGTGTCGGCGGTTCCGGCCGAGACCGGCGCGGCGGCCGCCCTGCTGATGGCGCGGGTGGACGAGCGGCTGACGGCCGTCGCCGACCCCGCGCGGGCCACGGCGATGCGGGCGTACATGCGTGACCAGTTCCCGTTCCTGGGCGTGCCCAGCCCGGCGGTGCAGCAGGTGCTCCGGGCGGCGCTGGCCGAGCTGCCCCGTCCTGATGCGCCGACGCTGCGCGAGGTCGCCCTGGCCTGCTGGGCGCGGCCGGAGCGGGAGTACCAGTACCTCGCCTGCGTGCTGCTGCGCCGGCAGGTCCGGGTGCTGGACAGCGGGTTCGTCGACACCGCGCGTTATCTGATCACCACGAAACCGTGGTGGGACACCGTCGACGCGCTCGCCGCGCACGTGGTCGGCCCGCTGGTGGCCCGGGACCCGGGTCTGGTCACGACGATGGACGCCTGGGCCGCCGGGCACGAGCTGTGGCTGATCCGCACCGCGATCCTGCACCAGTTGACGTACAAGGCGGCCACCGACGCCCCGCGGCTGCTGCGCTACTGCGCGGCGCAGGCCGGGCACCCGGACTTCTTCATCCGCAAGGCGATCGGCTGGGCGCTGCGCGAGTACGGCAGGACCGACCCGGCGGCGGTACGCGCGTTCGTCGCCGACCACCACGGCGAGCTGTCCGGGCTGTCCCGGCGGGAAGCGCTCAAGCACCTGAGCTGACCTGGGCGGGTGTGGTACCCACGAGGGGTGCAGGAGTCCCGCTCGCTGGAACGGCTGACGGCGTACACCGACGGGGTCGTCGCGATCGCGCTGACCCTGCTGGTCCTGCCGCTGGTCGACACCGCCCGCGACGCGCAGACCGAGACGGTCCGCGACCTCGTGCGCGAGCACGCCGGGGACTTCGCCGCGTTCGTGATGTCGTTCGTGGTGGTGTCGCTGTTCTGGATGGTGCACCGGCGGGTCTTCGACAACCTGGTCGACGTCGGCGAGGGCATCATGCTGCTCAACAGCCTGTGGCTGCTCGGGGTGGTGTTCCTGCCGGTGCCGACGGCGGTGCTGACCTACGAGGTCGACCAGGGGCGCGGCGCGACCCTGCTGTACCTGGCCAACCTGGTCTTCATCGCGTTCAGCGGCCTGCTGCTGTCGCTGCGCATCCGCGACCGGGTGCCCCTGCAGCGCCCCGGCCGGGCCGAGGCGGTGCAGCGGTCGGTACGCCGTGGCGTGATCGCGACCAGCGCCATGGTGGCCACCCTGATCGCCGCCCTGTTCATCGCGAACCTGGCGCTGCCGCTGCTGGCCTTCATGCCCGTGATGCAGGCCGTGGCGGAGCGGCGGGCCCGGCGCCACGGCCACCCCTCAGCCAGCCCCTGACCCGGCGCGCCGGGGACCGTCCCCCTACAGCGCCTGGCGGAGCAGGGCGAGCAGCTCGGTGCCGTCCGCGACGACCGCGTCCGGCGTGTTCTCGCCGACCTCGCGCGGCTCGCCCTCGGGCATGAGGATGGCGGCGCCCACCCCGGCCCGGCGGGCGCAGACGACGTCGCGGTGCGGCTGGTCGCCGACGTACCAGCAGTCGGCGGCGGCCACGCCGATGTCCCGGGCGGCGGCCCAGATCATGCTCGGATGCGGTTTGTACACGCCCAGCTCGTCGCTGTAGATCTGGGCGGCGATCGCGCCGGTCAGCCCGAACTCGTCGAGCGCCTCGCGGTGCGCCTGGCCGCAGGGCGTGTTGCTGACCACGGCGACCGGCATGCCCCGCCCGACGGTGAAGTCCAGCAGGTCGGCGATGCCGGGCCGGAGCCGCCAGTCCGCCCGCCGCGCCCACTGCCGGGTCAGGTCGCTGGCGTGCACCAGGACCGTGGCCCGCGCCACCGCCGGCCACTCCACGGCGATCAGCTCCCCCCAGAGCTGCTCGTGGCTGATCTCCAGGCACTCCTCGGTGTTCTCGCGCATCCGCGCGCGGGCCTTCTTCGCCTCGTCCAGCGCGTGGCGGATCTCGTCCTCGCCGACCACGCCGCCGGTGAGCCGGTGGACGCGCCGGACGAGTTCGGCGTGGCGAGGAGCGGAGCCCTCCGGCAGGGGCGACCGTCCGGACTCGACGATCACCCCGCCGAAGTCGAGCAGCAGAGCGGAGGGGGTAGGCAGCATGCGCTTACTCTGCCACGACGAGCGCCACCGCGAGGATCGAGATCACCAGGCTGGACACCAGGGCGGTTACCAGGCGTCCACGCGGTGTGGCGAGCACCCGGCCCACCAGCGCGCCGCCCGCCGCGACGGTGAGCTGCCAGCTGGCCGAGGCGAGGAAGGCGGCGGTCACGAAGACCGCGCCCTCCGGACCGGTCAGCCCGTCCATCGCCTGCCGCCCGCCGAGGACCAGCGCGCCGAAGTACACGATGGTCATCGGGTTGAGCAGGGTCAGCCCGAGCAGTGCCAGGAAGGCCCGGCCCGGCGTGTCCAGCAGTTTGGTCTCGCGGGCCCGCGCCGGGTCGCGGTAGTGGCGCACCGCGCTCACCGCGGTGTGTCCCGCGATGTAGAGCAGCACGGCGACCGCGATCCAGCGCAGCGGCGTGGCGATCGGTTCGATCCAGCGGGCCAGGGCGGCCCCGCCGAGCACGGCGACCAGGGCGTAGATCCCATCGGCGGCCGCCACGCCCAGTGCAGCGGCGGCGCCGATCCGCAGCGAGGTGCGGGCGGTGAGGCTCATCAGCAGCAGGGCGATCGCGCCGACGGGCACGGCTACGCCGTACCCCGCCAGCAGACCCGCCACTCCGGCGGCGGTCACGACTGCGGGCGGCTCGTTCCGGCCAGGGACCGACGCTGCTGTCGCCGCCGTCCTTCCGCCGAGGCGGACAGGGGCGCGAGGCGCAGGCAGGTAGCGGTCATGCGGCCATTCTGGGATGCCGCCGGCCTGCCCGCGACCTATTTTCCGGTCGATGTCTCAGGCGCCGGTGCGGTGCCGGATCCACACGTTGGGCTCGACGTACACGGCCCAGTCGTGCTCGGCGTCGACGTGCACCGGGGTCAGCGCCTTCGGCACGTGGACCGGCCCGGTGGTGTCGAACGGCAGGCCGGTCCAGTCGCGCCATTCCGCGCAGGTGCCCGGGATGACCATCGAGCGCGGGGCGATCTTCTCGATGACGCCGCCCGCCCGGACGTGCACCCGCAGCCACGGGTCCACGGGCAGGCCGTCCTCGCGGGTCCGGTACGCGTACGACGTCATCGGCTCGGCCGGGTCCTTGGCCCCGTTGGGCCGCACCGGGGCGACCAGGTCCGCGAAGCCCCGCCGGGCCGCGTTGTCCCGCATCGCGGTCAGCATCAGCGCGGACAGGCCGGTGCCCTGCCGGTCGGGGCGCACCGCGATCTCGATCGCGGAGACGATGTTCGGCTTCTCCCCCGCCACCCGGGCGCGCAGGGCGCGGCGCAGCGCGCCGTCCCAGCCGTCAGTGGGCAGCTCGTCGCCCTCGGGCAGGAAGAACGGCACGCTGTGGCCCTTGGCGACGAGCCGGCCGGGCTCGTCGGGGTCCTCGGCCACCAGGATGTACTCCGGCCACTCCTGCACCGCGAGGCCGTAGTAGAGGTTCGAGATCGGGTCGTGGCGCATGAACTCCGGCCAGACCGTGGGCATGTCCCACAGGGCGTCGACGAGGTCGGGGCGTTGGTCGAGGGTGGCGATCTGCATGAGCGCGAGCCTCCTCCGCCGGACGGGAGTCGATCAACCGCATTATCTCGCGAGTTCGGTGGACATGACCCGGCGAACAGCGGCCACCACCGTCCGGCCCGGGAACCGCTCCCCCGCCACCTGCTCGGCCTGCGCCAGGGCGGCCCGCATCCGCTCCGGCTCGGTGGACCGCAGCACCGCCACGAACCAGGCCTCCAGCAGCGTGGGGTCGTCGGGCAGGGCGAGGTCGCGCGGATCGGGCGGCAACGGCCGCCGCGGCGGCAGCGGCGCGCCCGCGGAGGCGTACGCCCCCGGCGGCAGTCCCACCCGGTACGGGTGCACGCAGGTGGGCGCTCTGGTGGACAGGTCCACGCGCCAGCCGGTCGCCGGTTCGTAGCGGCTGTCCGGGCCCGGCCGGGCGGCCACGTCGAACCGCCCCGGGGCCAGTTCCTGCGCCGGGCACACCGCACACGTCCACGCCTGCAACTCCGCCGACGGCCCCTCGGACGCATTCCCCACGCCCCGAGCCTAGGGCCTGCCGCACCGCCCCGGGATGCGCGAAGGGCGCCCACCCGGTGGGGTGGACGCCCTTCGCGAGACGTGCGGTGGGTCAGACGTTGAAGCCGAGGGAGCGGAGCTGGTCGCGGCCGTCGTCGCTGATCTTGTCGGGACCCCACGGCGGCAGCCACACCCAGTTGATGCGCATGTCGTTCACCAGGCCGCCACCGGGGCCGGTGGTCAGCGCGGCGCGGGTCTGCTCCTCGATGACGTCGGTCAGCGGGCAGGCCGCCGAGGTGAGCGTCATGTCGAGGGTCGCCACGTTCTCGTCGTCGATGTGGACGCCGTACACCAGGCCCAGGTCGACCACGTTGATGCCCAGCTCGGGGTCGACGACGTCCTTCATGGCCTCGCGGACCTCGTCCACCTCGGCCTTCTTGACGGCCTTCGGCGCGGCGGCCTCGACCGGCGCGGCCTCGACGGGCGCGGTCTCCACGGCGTCGACGATGTCGGTCTCGCTCATCACACTTCCTCCTTCTCGAGGGCGACGGCCTGAGCGACCGCGTCCTTCAACGCCATCCAGGACAGCAGCGCGCATTTGACCCGCGCGGGGTACTTGGCGACGCCGGCGAACGCGACCGCGTCCCCCAGCACCTCCTCGTCGGGCTCGACCTGGCCCTTGCCGCCCATCAGTTCGACGAACGCCGCGTGCACCGCGAACGCGTCGTCGACCTTGCGGCCGTTCAGCAGCTCGTAGAGCACGCTCGCGGACGCCTGGCTGATCGAGCAGCCCTGGCCGTCGTACGAGATGTCGCTGATGGTCTCCCCGTCCAGGGCGACCCGGAGGGTGATCTCGTCGCCGCATGTCGGGTTGACGTGGTGCACGCCGGCCGCGAAGGGCTCGCGCAACCCGCGCCCCTTGGGGCGCTTGTAATGGTCCAGGATGATCTCCTGGTAGAGCTGGTCGAGCTGCATGGCTAAGCGAAGACCTTCCGCACCTGATCCAGACCGCGCACGAGCGCGTCGACCTCGTCGGTCGTCGTGTAGAGGTAGAACGAGGCCCGGGTGAGCGCGGGCACCGCGAAACGGTCGCAGATCGGCTTGGCGCAGTGGTGGCCGACCCGCACCTGCACACCGAGCGAGTCGAGCACCTGGCCCACGTCGTGCGGGTGGATCCCGTCGAGCGTGAACGAGATGGTCGCGCCGCGTCCCACCGGCACCCGGGGGCCGTAGATACGCAGGCCCGGCACCGTGTCAAGGGCGTCCAGCGCGTACGCCGTCAGCTCCTTGTCGTGCCACGCCACCGCGTCCATGCCGATCGCGGTCAGGTAGTCGATCGCGGCGCCCAGCCCGACCGCCTGCGCGATCGGCGGGGTGCCCGCCTCGAACCGGGCCGGGGCCGGGGCGAAGGTCGAGCCGGTCATCTTCACCGTCTCGATCATCGACCCGCCGCCCAGGAACGGCGGCATGGCGTTGAGCAGCTCGCCGCGCCCCCACAGCACGCCGATGCCGGTCGGGGCCAGCATCTTGTGCCCGGTGAACGCGATGAAGTCGGCGTCGTAGTCGACGACGTCCATCGGCAGGTGCGGCACCGACTGCGAGCAGTCGAGCATCAGCAGCGCACCGACCTCGCGCACCCGGGCGGTGATGCGCGCGGTGGCGTTGACGGTGCCGAGCACGTTCGACATGTGCACGATCGAGACGATCTTGGTGCGCTCGTTGACCAGCTCGTCGAGGTTCGACTCGTCGAGGCGGCCGGTCTCGGTGAGGCCGAACCACCGCAGCGTCGCGCCGGTGCGCTGGCAGAGCAGCTGCCACGGCACGATGTTGGAGTGGTGCTCCATCTCCGAGATCACGATCTCGTCGCCGGGGCCGAGCCGGAAGCGCGGGTCCTGCGCGTGCGGGCCGAACGCGTGCGCGACCAGGTTCAGCGCCTCGGTGGCGTTCTTGGTGAACACCACCTCGTCCACGCTGGGCGCGCCGATGAACGCGGCGACCTTGGCCCGCGCGCCCTCGTACGCCTCGGTCGACTCGGTGCCCAGCGTGTGCACCGAGCGCGCCACGTTCGCGTTGTGCTCGGCGTAGTAGCGGGCCACCGCGTCGATGACCTGGCGCGGCTTCTGCGAGGTGTTGCCGCTGTCGAGGTAGACGAGCGGATGACCGTTGACCTCCCGGCCCAGGATCGGGAAGTCGGCGCGCACGCGCTCCACGTCGAAGCGCGGCTTGTCGTCGTACTGCGGCATCCCGGCCGGGATGGTCAAGGCGGTCATCGTCAGCTCAGCTCCCTCAGGCGGCCACGGCAGCCGTGCCGGCGCCGGCCGCGTAACGCTCGTAACCCTCGGCCTCGAGCTTGTCGGCCAGCTCCGGGCCGCCCTCTTCGACGATCTTGCCGGCGACGAAGACGTGCACGAAGTCGGGCCGGATGTAGCGCAGGATCCGGGTGTAGTGGGTGATCAGCAGCACGCCGGTGTCGTTGTTCTCCTTGACCCGGTTCACGCCCTCGGAGACGACCCGCAGCGCGTCGACGTCCAGGCCGGAGTCGGTCTCGTCGAGGATCGCGATCTTCGGCTTGAGCAGCTCCAGCTGCACGATCTCGTGCCGCTTCTTCTCACCGCCGGAGAAGCCCTCGTTCACGTTGCGCTGGGCGAAGGCGGGGTCCATGCCCATCTTCTCCATCGAGCCCTTGAGCTCGCCGGCCCAGGTGCGCAGCTTCGGGGCCTCGCCGTCGATCGCGGTCTTCGCGGTGCGCAGGAAGTTCGCCACCGACACGCCGGGGACCTCGACCGGGTACTGCATGGCCAGGAACAGGCCCGCGCGGGCGCGCTCGTCCACGGTCATGGCCAGCACGTCCTGGCCGTCCAGGGTCACCGTGCCGCCGGTGATCTCGTACTTCGGGTGGCCCGCGATCGAGTAGGCCAGGGTCGACTTGCCGGACCCGTTCGGGCCCATGATGGCGTGCGTCTGGCCCGACTCCACGGTCAGCGTGACCCCGTGCAGGATCGGCTTCAGCTCGCCCTCGGGCAGCTTCACCGACACCTGAAGGTCGCGGATCTCCAACTTGCTCATCGGGTCACTCCATTGCTTGGCGTCAGACTGACGTAGACATCACCGTCACGGACTTCGACGGGAAAGACGGGAACGGGTTCGGTGGCGGGCAGGCCGGTCGGCGCACCGGTACGAAGATCGAAACGCGAGCCGTGCAGCCAGCATTCCAGCGTGCAGCCGTCGACCTCGCCCTCCGACAGCGCCACCGCGGCGTGCGAGCACTCGTCGTACGCGGCGTAGAAGCCGTCGTCCTCCGTGTGCACCACGACCACCGGCGTGCCGGCGAGGTCCACCGCGAGCGCCGCACCCTTGGCGACGTCGTCGGCAGCACAGGCCCTGACGAAGTCGGTCACGATCCCGCCTTCTCCAGCCGCTCCTCAATGGCCGTGCCGAGGCGCTCGCGCAGGTCCTCGGCCGGGATCTTGCCCAGCAGCTCGGCGAAGAAGCCACGGACCACGAGCTTGCGCGCCTCGGCCTCCGGGATGCCCCGGGCCATCAGGTAGAACAGCTGCTCGTCGTCGAAGCGGCCGGTCGCCGAGGCGTGGCCCGCGCCGACGATCTCGCCGGTCTCGATCTCCAGGTTCGGCACCGAGTCGGCCCGCGCCCCGTCGGACAGCAGCAGGTTGCGGTTGACCTCGTAGGTGCTGGTGCCGGTGGCCTGGTCCTGGATCAGCACGTCGCCGACCCAGACCGTGTGCGCGCCCTCGCCCTGCAGCGCGCCCCGGTAGCCCACGTACGAGCGGCAGTCCGGCACCGAGTGGTCCACCAGCAGGCGGTGCTCGATGTGCTGCGCGCCGTCGGCGAAGTACAGGCCGTACAGCTCCGCCTCGCCGCCGCGGCCGGTGTAGTCGACGCTGGTGAACTGGCGCACCAGGTCACCGCCGAGCGACACCTGCACGTGCAGGATCTTCGCGTCGCGGCCGAGCTTGACCTTGACGTGCTGCGCCTGCACCGCGTCGGCGGCCCAGTCGGCGACCGTGACCAGGGTCAGCTTCGCGCCGTCGGCGACCGCGATCTCGACGTTGTCGGCCAGCGTGACGCTGCCCGTCTGCTCCAGCACGATCGTCGCCTCGGCGTACGCCCCCACCGACAGGTAGGTGTGCGCCGCCGCGGCGCCCTCGGCGCCGTGCCCGGCCAGCCGCAGCGTGAACGGCTCGGCCAGCACGGTCTCCTTGGCGATCTCGACCACCAGCGCGTCGGCCGCGTTCTCGAAGGCCCAGGCGCTGATCCGGTCGAACGGGGTCAGCACCCCGCCGATCCGGGCGTCCGAGGTGGACACCGTGGCGACGGTGACCCCCTCGGGCAGCGTGCCGTACTCGTGCTTGGGCGCGGCCGAGGCCGCGAGGTCGCCGGCCGCCAGGCCCCGCAGCCGCTTGAGCGGCGTGAAGCGCCACTCCTCCTCGCGACCGGTGAGCGCCGGGAAGTCGGCGACGTGGAACGAGCGCAACGCCTGCGACTTCGTCTTGGGCGGTGCGATAACTTCGGTGCTCATCAGCCGACGGCGCCTTCCATCTGCAGTTCGATCAGTCGGTTCAGTTCCAGGGCGTACTCCATCGGGAGCTCCTTGGCGATGGGCTCGATGAAGCCGCGCACGATCATCGCCATCGCCTCGTCCTCGGACAGGCCCCGGCTCATCAGGTAGAAGAGCTGGTCGTCGCTCACCTTGGAGACGGTCGCCTCGTGCCCCATGGACACGTCGTCCTCGCGGATGTCGACGTAGGGGTAGGTGTCCGAGCGGGAGATGGTGTCCACCAGCAGCGCGTCGCACTTGACCGTGCTCTTGCTGTGGTGCGAGCCCTCCATCACCTGGACCAGGCCGCGGTACGAGGTGCGGCCGCCGCCCCGGGCGATCGACTTGCTGATGATCGTCGACGAGGTGTGCGGAGCCGCGTGCACCATCTTGGCGCCGGCGTCCTGGTGCTGGCCCTCGCCGGCCATGGCCACCGAGAGCACCTCGCCCTTGGCGTGCTCGCCGACCATGAACACGGCCGGGTACTTCATGGTGACCTTGGAACCGATGTTGCCGTCGACCCACTCCATGGTCGCGCCCTCGTGGCACACGGCGCGCTTGGTGACCAGGTTGTAGACGTTGTTCGACCAGTTCTGGATCGTGGTGTACCGGCAGCGCGCGTTCTTCTTCACGATGATCTCGACGACCGCGCTGTGCAGCGAGTCGGACGAGTAGATCGGCGCGGTGCAGCCCTCGACGTAGTGCACGTACGCGCCCTCGTCGACGATGATCAGGGTCCGCTCGAACTGGCCCATGTTCTCGGTGTTGATCCGGAAGTAGGCCTGCAGCGGGATCTCCACGTTGACGCCCGGCGGCACGTAGATGAACGAGCCACCCGACCAGACCGCCGTGTTCAGCGCGGCGAACTTGTTGTCGCCGACCGGGATGACGGTGCCGAAGTACTCCTTGAACAGCTCCGGGTGCTCCTTGAGCGCCGTGTCGGTGTCCAGGAACAGCACACCCTGCTGCTCCAGGTCCTCACGGATCGCGTGGTAGACGACCTCGGACTCGTACTGCGCGGCGACACCGGCCACGAGGCGCTGCTTCTCCGCCTCGGGGATGCCGAGCTTGTCGTACGTGTTCTTGATGTCCTCGGGGAGGTCCTCCCAGCTCGCCGCCTGCTTCTCGGTCGAGCGCACGAAGTACTTGATGTTGTCGAAGTCGATGCCCGACAGGTCCGCGCCCCAGTTCGGCATGGGCTTGCGGCCGAACAGGCGCAGGCCCTTGAGCCGCAGCTCGAGCATCCAGTCGGCTTCGCTCTTCTTGCCCGAGATGTCGCGCACCACGGCCTCGTTGAGACCGCGCCGCGCGTTGACCCCGGCCAGGTCCGGGTCGGCCCAGCCGTACTCGTACTTGCCCAGGCCAGCGAGCTGGTCCTCGGTCGTGGTGATCTGCTCGGTCATGATCCCGTCCTCATCGTGACGCCATCGTTGATCTGAATAAGCTCGGTTCGTCCCGCCGGAGCCGGCGCGCCACCAGGCGGCGCTCCGGGACGGGCCAGTTTCGGAGGTATGTGGGTCGTGCACACCCCGTCGCCGTGCGCGATCGTCGCGAGCCGCTGCACGTGCGTGCCGACCAGGCGACCGATCACCTCGGTCTCGGCCTCGCACAGCTGCGGGAACTCGGCGGCGACGTGCGCGACGGGGCAGTGGTGCTGGCACAGCTGCCCGCCGGTGGCGATCGTGGACGCGCTCGCAGCGTATCCCTGAGCGGTCAGCGCCTCCGCGAGCGCCTCCGCGCGAGCGAGAGGATCGTCACCCGAGTCGCGTACGGCGGCCTCGCAGCGCTGCTCGAGCACCGAGATCTGCGCCGCCGCGAAGGCGGCCACCTCGCGCTCGCCGCCTCGCTCGGCGATCCAGCGCAGGGCTGCCGTGGCCAGGCCGTCGTAGGCATGCCGGCCGAGCCCGTCACGGGCGGTGTCGGTCAGCGAGAAGACCTTGGCGGGGCGTCCCCGGCCACGCGGGCCGCGGATCACCTGCTCGCGGGCGCTGACCAGGCCCTCGGCGTACATCGCGTCGAGGTGGCGGCGCACGCCGGCCGGGCTCAGGCCCAGCTCGACTCCCAGCGCCGCCGCGGTCGCGGGGCCCTGGGCAAGCAGCTCTATCACCCGGCCGCGCGTGGCAGGATGACCCACGCGGCGATCGGATGCCTCTGTGATCACCCCGCCCTTTTTCACTACACCAGTGTTACTTATTTAGTTCGACGTGCGCAAACCGCCCCCGGCGTGACCCGTGACACCCAGCCTGCCCTAACTCGGCGCGCCCGGAACGCGCGCCTACCATCGGTTCGTGCGTGATGTCGACACCGCCGATGCGGCCGGATTTGTCCCCCGGGTCACCCGGATCCTGGAACGCGTGCCGGTGTGGCCGGTGCCGCAGCTGCTCGACGCGGACGCGACGACCCGGCGGAGGCTGGCCCTGGCCGGTCTCGCGGGCAACATCGGCATCGTGATCACCGGTGGCGCGGTCCGGCTCACCGGTTCCGGCCTGGGCTGCCCCACCTGGCCCAAGTGCACCGAGGACTCGTACACCGCCACCGAGGCGATGGGCGTCAACGGGGCCATCGAGTTCGGCAACCGGCTGCTGACCTTCGTACTGTCGGCCATCGCCATCGCGCTCGTGGTGGCCGTGTGGCGGCACGCCCGGCTGCGCCGCCCCGCGGTGATCCTCGCGCTGGGCATCCCAGGGCAGGGCGTGGTGGGCGGCATCACGGTCCTCACCGACCTCAACCCGTACGTGGTCGGACTGCACTTCCTGCTCTCCGCCGCGATGATCGGCGGCTCGTACCTGCTCTGGCAGCGAACCGTGCGCCGCCCCGCGGTCACCGGCGCGGCCACCCGGCTCCGGCCGCTCACCTGGGCGCTGACCGCCGCCTCCGCCGCCGTGGTGGTGATAGGCGTCGTGGTGACCGGCAGCGGCCCGCACGCGGGTGACGAGAAGGCCCACCGCACCGGCCTGAACCCCGAGATGATCTCCCAGCTGCACGTGGACGCCGTGTTCCTCATGCTGGGCCTGGCCGTCGCGTGCTGGTTCGCCGCCCGCGCCGTCACCGCCGCCCCGATGGTCCGTGCCTCGGCGATCCTGCTGGGGGTGCTGCTGGCCCAGGGCGCGATCGGCTTCGTGCAGTACTTCACCCATCTGCCCGCCCTGCTGGTCGGCGCGCACATGGCCGGAGCCTGCGCGGTGTGGGTCGCCACCCTGGCCGTGGTCTGGGCCACCGGGTTCGACGACGCCCCCGAGGCCGGTGGGAGCGCGTCCAGCCTGACCAGCGACGAAACGAACCGGACATTGGTCACCGTCCGGTAACCGCCAGATTCCGATCCGGTCGTCAACCGGTCGCGCAAGCCCCTCACGGACCGCCCGTCGGAGCGATGATGACGGGGTGCCCACCTCACTGCGCCGCGCGCCGCAGGCCCACCCCGAGGACTCCCTCCCGGGCGTGGTGACCCGGACCTTCACCACCACCGGCGCCCTCGACTACTGGGCCAGCGTCCGGCACGCCGAGAGCGCCGCGCAGGTCGCCGAGGAACTGGCCACCCTGGTGCGCACCGGCCGGGCCGCGGTCGCCCGGGAGCCCCTCGCGCACGCCGTCGAGCTGCTGCTGAGCACCCTCGACCACGCCGACGACGCCTCCGGCGCGCTGGACAACCTGCTGAACCGCCTGCTGGCCACCCACGCCGAATCCTGCCGCCAGGACGCCCCCGACCCGGTGGAACTGGCCGACTGGCTGGTCACCGTGCAGTTCGACACCGGCCGCTGGTGCCCCGTCGACATCTGGGCGTACGGCCCCGCCCTAGGTCCCGACGGCCTGGACCACTACCGGGCCGTGGTGCGCCGGCGCTGGGCCGCCGACCCCGGCGACCTCAGCGCCCGCGACGCCGTCGAGCGCCTGGCCCGCTGGGAACGCGACACCGCCACCCTGATCGAGGTCATCGGCGGCGACCTCAAACACGCCGCCCAGTACGGCCGGCTGGCCCGCGCCCTGGCCGACATCGGCGACCCCGCCGCCGCCCGCTCCTGGGCCGAACGCGGCCTCGCCGCCCACCCCGACGACCCGCCCGGCGCCGGCCTCCGCGACTTCCTCTCCCGCACCCCCGCCCCCTAACCCCCGCCCTGCGGCACCCCGCCCCGCGGCACCCCGCCCCGCGGCACCCCGCCCCGCGGCGACGCTGCGCGCCGCGCCGCGCCGCGGAGATCTTGCGCGAGCTGCGGGCACGAAGCGGGCATTTCGGCGAACGGACAACCCTCCGCGCAAGATCGTCGCGATCTTGGCGGCTTCCGTGAGGTCGCGCGGTGAAGATCGCTGTTTCGGGTCAGGAAGTGGGGTCAGACCCGAGGTTTTGACACCAAACAGCGATCTTCACCGCGGCGCGACGGCCCGAGGGGCGGCGGCGGTCAGAGGGCCCAGGTGATGGCGGTGGCGAGGCGGGCTGCGGCGCCCTCGTCGTGGAGCATGAAGACCGAGGGTTCGGTCAGTTCCAGCTCGACCAGGAGCGGGTTTCCCCGCTCGTCGGGGATCAGGTCCACGCGGGCGTAGACGAGGCCGTCGGGCAGGGTGGCCACCACGGCCTCGCCCACGGCCCGCTCGGCGGTCGTGGGCACCCTGGGCGTGATCTCCTCGGGCTTGTACAGCGTCTCCAGGCCCTCGTCGGGGCCGGTCAGCATCGGGCCCTTGCGGATGGCGTGGCTGTAGGCCAGCCGACCGGTGGCCGGGTCGGCGAAGTAGAGCAGCGCGGTCTCGCCGTAGGAGTCCACCGCGGGCAGGTACGGCTGGACCATGGTGATCCGGCCGGCCGCCTGGAGGCGGCGCACGTGGGCGACGGCCTGGGCCGCGTCACCGGGGCCGTAGCGGCCGGTGTCGCGGCTGCCGGCGCTCACCACGGGCTTGAGGACGTACTCGCCGCCGCCGGCCGGGGGCGTCCACTCGTCGCCGGGGGCCAGGAAGGTGGTCGGGGTGACCGGGAGCCCGGCGGCGGCCAGCTCGGCGAGGTAGCGCTTGTCGGTGTTCCAGGCCACCGTCTCGACCGGGTTGACCAGGCGGGGCACGGTGGCCGCCCAGGCCAGGAACTCGTCGTGGCGCTGCGCGTAGTCCCACGGGGAGCGCAGCACGACCAGGTCGTAGGCGGACCAGTCAACCGATGCGTCGTCCCAGACGACGGGCGAGGCGTCGACGCCCAGGGCCGCCAGCGCGGGCAGCACCAGCTGGTCGTCGGCCTCCAGCAGCGGGATCTCGGCGCAGGTCACGATCGCGACCCGGGGACGGCCGCCGGAGGGGCGCGGCGACGGGGCGGAACCTGCTTCGACGGAACCTTCTTCAAGAACCAGGGCGACCCGGGCCTGGGCCCGGGTCGCGTGGTCAAGGGATGTGCTCACAAGATCCGAATATAACGCGGGATCTGAAAGAACCTCAGCGCGCCAAAACTCGCTTGGACATGGAACGCCAGAGGTCGTTCGTGGGGCGCATGAGCTCGATCAGCTCGCGCTCCCACTCGTTCTCCACGGTGATGCCGGCCTTCTCGCAGGCGGCCCGGGCGATGTCGGTGCTGGCGGCCATGCGGTCGCCCCACGCTCCGTCATTGCCCACCAGCACGATGCGCGAACCGCGCCGTCCGACGTATTCGACGACTGCCTTCGCTCCCCCGTGCTCGCTCGCGAAAGCGCGCAGGCCCGCCACAAGGCTGACGGTGGGGGTCTCGATGGTCGTCGTCGTATCTGAACCTTCTGCCATGCCAAGCACGATAAGCAGAACGGGTGTCCCGTGGAGGGATGGTGATGGGCTTTTGTGATTCCTGTTACGTGATCGCAACCCGGCGTACAGAGATCAGGTGTCCGGGTTCGCCCGGAAATAGCATCGTCAATGCGTAACAGAACGGACAGTTTTTAGTCAGCTGGCCGACACACCGTGCCGAAAAAGGGCGTGTCCGGCCGAAACAGGTAACAACCGCTCAGATGAACACGTCGACCGCGGCGGCCACGAACACGATCGTGAGGTACGCCGTGGACCAGTGGAACAGCCGCATGGGTTTGACGTCCTCACCCTTGACCGTGCGGCTGTACAGGCCGTGGGCCTCCAGGATGAAGAAGCCGCCGCAGATCAGCGCGGGCAGGCCGTACACCGACGACATGCCCAGCGGCCACACCGCCAGCGACACGGCCACCGTGAGCCAGGAGTAGACCACGGATTCGATCGCGACGCGACGCGGGGTCGCCACCACCGTCAGCATCGGGATGCCGGCCTTGGCGTAGTCGTCCTTGAACCGGATGGCCAGCGCGTAGAAGTGCGGCATCTGCCAGAAGAAGACGACGCCGAAGAGCAGCCAGGCCGCCGGGGCCAGCGAGCCGGTGACCGCGGCCCAGCCGATGAGCACGGGCATCGCCCCGCACACGCCGCCCCAGAAGGTGTTGTGCGGCGTGGTGCGCTTCAGCCAGGCGGTGTAGATCACGTCGTAGTAGACGATCGCCGCCACGGTCAGCGCGGTGGCCAGCCAGTTGGTGAAGGCCGCCATCAGCAGGGTCGAGGAGACCGCCAGCGTCAGGCCGAACACGAGCGCGGCCTTCGGCGAGATCTTGTGGGTCACCAGTGGACGCCGCGAGGTGCGGCCCATCAGCGGGTCGATGTCGCGGTCGATGAAGCAGTTGATGGCGTTGGCAGCGCCGGCTGCGAACGAGCCGCCGACCAGCACCACCAGCATCAGCCAGATCGACGGCAGGCCTTCGGCCGCCAGCATCATGGCCGGGATCGTGGTGATGAGCAGCAGCTCGACGATGCGCGGCTTGGTGAGCGACACGTATGCCCCCACCATCGCCCATCTGGCCTTGCGCTGTTGCAGCTGCGCGGCACGGGCCACCGCGCCCGGCTGGACCGGGATGACGGCGGTGCGGGGGGACGGGAGATCTACGGTGGCCGCCTCAGGCGACTCTGCGGCGAGCGTGCTCACCCGCAACAGGGTACGGCAACGCTGGTCAACCCCTGCGGGCGCGCCACCACGCGCGGAATGGACGGGTTCGCACATGCGTCGTGCGCGGTATGAGTAGGGTCAACACCGACGCCTGGCGACACCGTGGCCGCCCGGACGACGATGCTTCATACCTGCCGGAGCCCCAGGGCGTGGCGAACCTTCCACGGCCTGGCGCGACGGAAACGAGTCGCTAGGAGTAGCACAGCTGTGACCGAGCAGTTGATCTGGTCTGACATCGACCGCCGCGCGGTGGACACCGCCCGCGTCCTGGCCATGGACGCCGTCGAGAAGGCCGGCAACGGCCACCCGGGCACCGCGATGAGCCTCGCTCCACTGGCTTATCTGCTGTTCCAGCGGGCCATGCGGCTCGACCCCAACGACCCCGACTGGACCGGCCGCGACCGCTTCGTGCTCTCCGCCGGCCATTCCTCCCTCACCCAGTACGTCCAGCTGTTCCTCGCCGGCTACGGCCTGGAGTTGTCGGACCTGCAGGCGCTGCGCCAGTGGGGCTCGCTGACCCCGGGCCACCCGGAGCACGGGCACACCCGCGGCGTGGAGACCACCACCGGCCCGCTGGGCCAGGGCCTGGGCAACGCGGTCGGCATGGCCATGGCCGCCCGCCGCGAGCGCGGCCTGTTCGACCCGGACGCCGCACCCGGCACCAGCCCGTTCGACCACCACATCTTCGTGATCTGTTCGGACGGTGACATCGAGGAGGGCGTGACCCACGAGGTCTCCTCGATCGCCGGCCACCAGAAGCTGGACAACCTCATCGTCTTCTACGACGACAACGAGATCTCGATCGAGGACAACACCTTGATCGCGAAGTCCGAGGACGTCTGCAAGCGCTACGAGGCGTACGGCTGGCACGTCGAGAAGGTCGACTGGACCGGCGGCAACACCGGCTACCACGAGGACGTGCCCGCGCTGTGGGCGGCGATCCAGCGCGCCAAGGCGGTCACCGACAAGCCCAGCTTCATCGCGCTGCGCACCATCATCGGCTGGCCGGCCCCGACCAAGCAGAACACCGGCAAGATCCACGGCTCGGCGGTCGGCCCGAACGAGGCCGCCGCGGTCAAGGAGCTGCTCGGCTTCGACCCGGCCGTCGCGTTCCCGGTCGAGGACGAGGTCATCGCGCACACCCGCGCCGTGGCCGAGCGCGGCCGCCTGCTGCACGAGCAGTGGGAGGAGGCGTTCCACGACTGGGCGAAGACCAACCCGGAGCGGCTGGCGCTGTTCGACCGGATGAGCACCCGCACCCTGCCCGACGGCTGGGAGAAGGCGCTGCCGAGCTTCCCGGCCGACCCGAAGGGCCTGGCCACCCGCGCCGCGTCCGGCCAGGTGCTCAACGCGCTCGCGCCGGTGCTGCCGGAGCTGTGGGGCGGTTCGGCCGACCTGGCCGAGAGCAACAACACCACGATGAAGGGCGAGCCCTCGTTCGTCCCGGCCGAGTTCGCCACCAAGGAGTTCCCCGGCGACGAGTATGGCCGCACGCTGCACTTCGGCATCCGCGAGCACGGCATGGGCTCGATCATGAACGGCATCGCGCTGCACGGCGGCACCCGCGTGTACGGCGGCACGTTCCTGGTCTTCTCCGACTACATGCGCCCGCCCGTGCGGCTTGCCGCGCTGATGAAGCTGCCGGTGACGTACGTCTGGACGCACGACTCGATCGGCCTGGGCGAGGACGGCCCGACCCACCAGCCGGTGGAGCAGGTCACCGCGCTGCGGGCCATCCCCGGCCTGGACGTGGTGCGCCCGGCCGACGCCAACGAGACCGCACACGCCTGGCGGATGGCGCTCAAGCACACCGACCGGCCCACGGCGCTCGCGCTGACCCGGCAGAACGTGCCCACGCTCGACCCGGCGAAGATCACCGGCTTCGAACGCGGCGGCTACATCCTGGAGGAGGCCTCCACCGGCACCCCGCAGGTGATCCTCATCGGCACCGGCTCCGAGGTCGCGCTCTGCCTGAAGGCCCAGGAACTGCTGGAGGACGAGGACGTGCCCACGCGCGTCGTGTCCATGCCGTGCCAGGAATGGTTCCGCGCGCAGGATGCGGGGTACCGGGAGTCCGTGCTCCCCGCGAACGTCAAGGCCCGGGTCAGTGTCGAGGCCGGTATCGCCATGTCCTGGCGGGACCTGGTCGGCGACGCCGGTGAGTCGGTGAGCCTGGAGCACTACGGCGCGTCGGCTCCGGCGGCCACCCTGTTCGAGAAGTTCGGTTTCACCCCGGAGGCGGTCGCGGAAGCGGCCCGCCGCTCCCTCTCCAAGGTAGGCGAGTGACTATGACTGATCCACTGGGCGAACTCTCCGCCGCGGGCGTGGCGGTGTGGCTCGACGACATCTCCCGTGAGCGGCTCACTGAAGGCGGCTCGCACACGGCGCTGCAGAAGCTGGTCGACGAGTCCCACGTCGTCGGCGTGACCAGCAACCCGACCATCTTCGCTGGTGCGATGGGCGGCAGCGACCTCTACGACACGCAGCTGCACGACCTGAAGGTGCGCGGCGTCACGGTCGACGAGGCCGTGCGCATGCTCACCACGTACGACATCCGGTGGGCCTGCGACGTGATGCGCCCGGCGTTCGACGCCTCCGACGGCGTCGACGGGCGGGTGTCGATCGAGGTCGACCCGCGGCTGGCCGACAAGACCGAGCCGACCATCGCCGAGGCCAAGCAGCTGTGGTGGCTGGTCGACCGGCCCAACCTGTTCATCAAGATCCCGGCGACCCTGGCCGGCCTGCCCGCGATCACCGCCGCGCTGGCCGAGGGCATCAGCGTCAACGTGACGCTGATCTTCTCGCTGGAGCGCTACCGCGCGGTGATGGACGCCTGGCTGACCGGCCTGGAGCAGGCAAAGGCCAACGGGCACGACCTCTCGAAGATCGAGTCCGTGGCGTCGTTCTTCGTGTCGCGCTTCGACACCGAGATCGACAAGCGGCTGGAGAAGATCGGCACCCCGGACGCACTCGCCCTGCGCGGGCAGGCCGCGGTCGCCAACGCGCGGCTGGCGTACGGCGCGCACCTGGACGTCGTGAACAGCCCGCGCTGGGCCGCCCTCAAGGCCGCCGGCGCCAAGCCGCAGCGTCCGTTGTGGGCCTCCACCGGCACCAAGAACGAGGCCTACCCGGACACGCTCTACGTCGAGCAGCTGATCGCGCCGAACACGGTCAACACCATGCCGGAGAAGACCATGAAGGCCTTCGCCGACCACGGCAAGGTGCCCGGCGACACGATCACCGGCAACCTGCAGTCGGCCGAGATGACGATGGACGCGCTGCGCGCGGCCGGCATCGACTACGACGACGTGGTGGAGTTCCTGGAGCGCGACGGCGTGGCGAAGTTCGACGCCAGCTGGACCGAGCTGCTCGAAGGCGTGCAGGCGAAGCTGGAGCAGGCGTGAGCGAGGATTTTCAGGAAGTCGTGTTCGGCGGCGGGCTGACCGTGCGGGTGTCCCGCGAGGTCGCCGCCGCGGCCGAGCCGGTGCTCGCCCAGCTGGTGCAGGACGGCGTGCCCGCGAAGCTGGCGGCCAAGGACAACACGCTGTGGGGCCCGGCCGCCGAGGCCGAGGCGGCCGTGCGGCTGGGCTGGGTGGACACCTTCCAGCGCAGCCGGGCGCTGCTGCCGCAGCTCGCCGAGCTGGGTGCGGAGCTGGGCGACCTGGACCACGTGGTGCTGGCCGGCATGGGCGGCTCGTCGCTGGCCCCCGAGGTGATCTCCCTCACCCTGGGCAAGCGGCTCACCGTGCTGGACACCACCGACCCGGGCCAGGTCGCGGCCGCGCTGCGCGACCGGCTGGACCGCACCGTGGTGGTGGTGTCGAGCAAGTCCGGCGGCACGGTGGAGACCGACAGCCACCGGCGGGCGTACCTGCAGGCGTTCCTCGACTCCGGGCTCAGCCCGGCCGAGGCGGGGCGGCACTTCGTCATCGTCACCGACCCCGGCTCGCCGCTGGAGGCGACCGCCCGCGAGATGGGGGCGTTCGTGCTGCTGGCCGACTCGGACGTGGGCGGCCGCTACTCGGCGCTGACCGCGTTCGGCATGGTGCCGACGGCGCTGGCCGGGGTGGACGTGGCCGAGCTGCTGGACCAGGCGGAGGAGTTCGCCGGCACGCTGACCGGCGACGTCGACAACCCGGCGTTCCTGCTCGGCGCGGTCATGGGCGCGGCGGCCCGCAACGGCCGTGACAAGCTCGCGCTGGTCGACGACGGCAGCGGCATCACCGGCCTGGGCGACTGGGCCGAGCAGCTGATCGCCGAGTCCACCGGCAAGCAGGGCCTGGGCATCCTGCCGGTCGTGGTGGAGACCCCGATCAGCGCCGGCGCCACCGGCTCCGACGTGCTCACCGCCACCATCGGCGGCGCGCTGGGCGTCGGCGCGGTGCCGGGCAGCGGCGTGGTGCCGCACGTCTCGGTCAACGGGGCGCTCGGCGCGCAGTTCCTGTGCTGGGAGGCGGCGACCGCGGTGGCCGGGCGGGTGCTCGGCATCGACCCGTTCGACCAGCCCAACGTCACCGAGTCCAAGCAGAACACCAACAAGATCCTCGACGAGGGCCTGCCGGCGGCGACGCCGTCGTTCACCGAAGGCGCCGTCACCGGGTACGGCGACGCGAGCTCCCTGGAGGACGCGCTGCGCGCCCTGCTCGGGGCAGCCGGCGAGCACGGCTACATCGCCGTGATGGCGTACCTGGACCGGTTCGCCGACGCCGACACCGCCAAGCTGCGCGAGCTGCTGGCCGCGGCGTCCGGCCGCCCGGTGACGTTCGGCTGGGGCCCGCGCTTCCTGCACTCGACCGGCCAGTACCACAAGGGCGGGCCGCAGAGCGGGGCGTTCCTGCAGATCACCGGCGAGGTCGCCGACGACCTGGCCGTGCCGGGCAAGCCGTACACCTTCGGTCAGCTGCAGGCGGCACAGGCCGCGGGCGACCGGCAGGCGCTGGCCGGGCGTGACCGCCCGCTGCTGCACCTGCACCTGACCGACCGGGCCAAGGGCATCGCCCAGCTGCTGGACGCGGCGGCCCGACTCCAGCCGCACAAGGAGAGGTGACGTCACGTGACCGTGTCGTCCGACCCGGAGCGGGTCAATCCGCTGCGGGACCCCCAGGACCGCCGACTGCCGCGGATCCCGGAGCCATGCGCGCTCGTCATCTTCGGGGTCACCGGCGACCTCGCCCGCAAGAAACTCATCCCCGCCGTGTACGACCTGGCCAACCGGGGCCTGCTGCCGCCCGGCTTCGTGATCGCCGGGTTCGCCCGGCGTGACTGGGGCGACGGCGACTTCGAGAACGTGGCCCGCACCGCGGCCATGGAGCACGCGCGCACCCCGTGGCGCGAGGAGGTCTGGGCCCGGCTGGCGGGCAACTTCCGCTTCGTGGGCGGGGCGTTCGACGACGACGCCGCCTTCGACCGGCTGCACGACTGCCTGAACGAGCTGCGCGACACGCACGGCATCCAGGGCAACGCCGCGTTCTACTTCTCCATCCCCCCGGCCGCCTTCCCGACCGTGCTCAAGCAGCTGGAGCGCACCGGCATGGCCGACAACGCCAAGTCCGGCGGCTGGCGGCGGGTCGTGGTCGAGAAGCCGTTCGGCGAGGACCTGGAGTCGGCCAAGGCTCTCAACGACCTGGTCGACGACGTGGTCAGCGCGGAGGACGTCTTCCGCATCGACCACTACCTGGGCAAGGAGACGGTCCAGAACATCCTGGCGCTGCGCTTCGCGAACTCGTTGTTCGAGCCCCTGTGGAACTCCAAGTACGTCGACTCGGTGCAGATCACCATGGCCGAGGACGTCGGCATCGGCACCCGGGCCGGCTTCTACGACGCCACCGGCGCGGCCCGCGACGTCATGCAGAACCACCTGATGCAGCTGCTGGCGCTGGTCGCCATGGAGGAGCCGACCACGTTCGACGCCTCCGAGATCCGCGCCGAGAAGCTCAAGGTGCTGCGGGCCACCGTGCCGCCGAAGGACGTCGCCACCGAGACGGTGCGCGGGCAGTACCTGACCGGCTGGGTCGCCGGTGCCCGGGTGCCGGGCTACCTGGAGGAGTCGGACGTCCCGCCGGACTCGAACACCGAGACGTACGCGGCGGTGCGGCTGACCATCCAGAACCGCCGCTGGGCGGGTGTGCCGTTCTACATCCGGGCCGGCAAGCGCTTGCCGCGGCGGGTCACCGAGGTCGCCGTGCTCTTCAAGAAGGCCCCGCACCTGCCGTTCTACCCCGAGGACGTGGAGCTGCTGGGCAACAACCAGCTGGTCATCCGGGTCCAGCCGGACGAGGGCGTGATGCTGAAGTTCGGCTCCAAGGTGCCCGGCACCCAGATGGAGCTGCGCGACATCACCATGGACTTCGCCTACGGCGAGGCGTTCACCGAGTCCAGCCCCGAGGCGTACGAGCGGCTCATCCTCGACGTGCTGCTGGGCGACCGGACGCTGTTCCCGGACGCGGCCGAGGTCGAGGAGGGCTGGCGCATCATCGACCCGCTGGAGGACGCCTGGGTTGGCACCAAGCCCGCGACGTACCGGGCGGGCGAGTGGGGTCCGCGCGAGGCCGACGAGATGCTGGCCCGCGAGGGCCGCACCTGGCGGCGAGCATGAGCGAGCTGTTGATCACGCTGGGAAGTGGGACGGAATGCTAGCCCTGTGGGACACCACCGGTAACGAGGTGGTGCGCAAGCTCGCCTCGGAGCGGCGCAACGCGGGCGGCGTCGCCAGCGGCCTCGCCCTCAACCTGGTCGTCATCGTGGACGAGGGCCGGGTGCGCCAGGTCGAGGACGCGGCCACCATCGCCGCCGCGTCGCACCCCTGCCGCCTGCTCGTGGTCAGCCGCGGCCCGGTCGCGGGCGTCGACGCGGTGACCGCGAACGCCAAGAACCGGCTCGACGCCGAGATCGTCGTCGGCGGGCGGCTCGGGCCGTGCGAGGCCGTGATCATGCGGATGCACGGCCGGCTCGCCCTGCACAGCGAGTCGGTGGTCATGCCGCTACTGGCCCCGGACGTGCCGGTGGTCACCTGGTGGCACGGCTGCCCGCCCGAGCACATCGCGTACGACCCGCTGGGCGTCGTCGCGGAGCGCCGGGTCACCGACATCGCCCAGTGCGCCGACCCCGCCGCGGCGCTGCGGCAGCGGGCGGTGGACTACGCCCCCGGCGACACCGACCTTTCCTGGACCCGGCTGACCGGCTGGCGCTCGCTCATCGCGGGCGCCTTCGACACGGCGTCGGCGGGCGCGCTGTCCGCGACGGTGCACGCCGCGGCCGGCGACCCGCTGGGCGCGCTGCTGCGCGGCTGGCTCATGGCGCGGATGAACGTCCCGGTGCAGCTGGCCGAGGTCACCGGGCCGCTGCACGGGGTCGACTTCGCGCTCGCCGACGGCGGCTCGCTGAGCCTGCACGCCACGGGCGACGGGATGGCCCTGCTGCGCAAGTCCGGCTCGCTGGACCAGGTGCTGCCGCTGGTGGAACGCCGGCTGGGCGAGGTGCTGGCCGAGGAGCTGCAGCGCCTCGACGCCGACCAGCCGTACGCGGCGGCGCTCGCGCAGGCCACGGGCATCGCGAACCTCGGCGACCGGGCGTCGACCCGGAACCACATCTGGCAGGACCCGGCGTGGGAACCGGTGGCCGCATGAGCGAGCGAAGCGTGAACCCGTCCTCTCGTGCCGCCGACGAGCGCAGCGAGGAGAAGGCATGAGCCAGCGCAGCGTGCTCGTGCACGCGGACGCGGCGGCGCTCGCCGAAGCGGTAGCCGGGCGGCTGCTCGGGCTGCTGCGGGACGCTCAGGCCGCGCGGGGCTCGGCAGGCGTCGTGCTGACCGGCGGCCGGGTCGCGGCCGCCGTGTACCGGGCGATGCTGGCCGACCCGGGGCGCGACGCGATCGACTGGTCACGCGTGGACGTGTGGTGGGGCGACGAGCGTTTCCTGCCGGCCGGTGACCCGGAGCGCAACGAGACCCAGGCGCGCGAGGCCCTGCTGGACGCGCTGCCGCTCGACCCGGCCCGGGTGCATCCGATGCCACCCTCGGACGGTCCGGACGGCTCTGATCCCGATCTGGCGGCCGCGCGCTACGCGGCGGAGCTGTCGGCGCACGCCGCGGGTCCGGGCGGGCTGCCGCGCTTCGACGTGCTGCTGCTCGGCGTCGGCGAGGACGGGCACGTCGCCTCGGTGTTCCCCGGCCACCCCAGCGCCGAGGAGAAGGGGGCGGTCGCCGGGGTCCGGAACAGCCCGAAGCCGCCGCCCGCCCGCACCACGCTCACCCTGCCCACGATCAACACGGCGGCCGAGGTGTGGCTGATCGCGGCCGGGCCGGACAAGGCCGACGCGGTCGGGGCAGCGCTGTCCGGGGCCGGGGACGTGCCGCTGCCCGCGGGCCGGGTGCACGGCGTCTCGCGGACCGTCTGGCTGCTCGACGAGGCCTCAGCGGACCGCGTGCCCCAGTCGTCGCGCCTGGGCTGAATCCTTCCGAACACGCCGAAAGGGCGGCCGACCCGAAGGTCGGCCGCCCTTTCGCGTGCTCACGGTCAGCCGACGGTGCCGGCGGCCATCTCGAGCTTCAGCCAGAGGCCGAGCCCGACGATGCAGGCGAACCAGACGATGCCCACCAGAACGGTGTATCGGTCGAGGTTCTTCTCCGCCACCGACGACCCGGCCAGGCTCGACGACACACCGCCGCCGAACATGCTGGACAGGCCGCCGCCCTTGCCCCGGTGCAGCAGGACCAGCATCGTCAGCAGGGCGCTGGTGATGATCAGCAACACGATCAACGTGTAGGCGAACTGGATCGGCATGAACAGGTGTCCTTAGGCTCGGTCGCCGCTCTCGCGGCCGCGGGGCGTCGCTCAACAATAGCGGTACAGCTTACCGGCTAGGAGGCCGAGGAGGTCACATCCACCGGGATCGAGGGGTCCTTCAGGCCCAGCGACGCCAGGTCGGGCGCGCCGAACTGGGCGTGGATGAAGGCCCCCGCGACGTTCGAACCGTACATGCGGATCGACGTCGGGTACAGCACGGGGATGGTCACGGCCATCTCCTGCAGCTTGCTGTCGATCTCGCCCCACAGCTTGTACTGCCGGTTCAGGTCCTGCTCGGCCAGCGCGTCGGCGATCGCCTTGTTGATGTCGGCGTCGTCGAGGAACGAGTAGTTCGAGCCGCTCTGCTCACCGGTCGGCTTGACCAGCTTGCCGTCGAACAGCGGCGGGATGACCGCCGAGCCGTTCGCCCAGTCCGGGATCCAGCCGGCGTAGACCAGGTGGTTGCCGTGGCCGACGTCGGCGATGCGGCCCCAGTACTCGGCCGCGGGCAGCCGCTTGAGGTCGACCTTGATGCCGATGCGCACGTAGGCGTCGACCATCGTCTTGACGTAGCGGGCGATGGTGTCGTTGTCCGGCAGCGAGACCGAGATCTTCTCGGGGCAGGGCTTGCCGTCCTGCTTCGCCTTGTCGATGAGCGCGAGCGCCTTGTCCTCGTCGCCGTCGCTGTCGGTGAGGGTCCCGTAGTGGTCGAACTTGGCGTGCGCCGCCAGGTTCGGCGGGATCATCGACGTGGCCAGCTCACCGATCACGGACCCGCCCATGGCCTGGCGGTACTTGCGCTTGTTGAACGCGTACGCCAGCGCCTTGCGGCAGTCCAGGTTCGGCACCTTGACGGTGTTGATGGCGAAGTAGCGCACCGAGCCGCTGGGGCCGGTGGCCACCCGCTGCGACAGCCTGGGGTCGTTGATGACCTGCTGCAGGAAGTTCGGCGCCACGTTGCTCTGCAGCATGATCGTGTTGCGATCCGCGCCCTGGTCCTGGATCAGCGCGTTGGTCACGGCCGGGTCGTTGGAGTCGACCACGAAGACGATCTTGTCGGGGTGGCCCTTGCGGACCGAGTCGAGGCTCGCCGACCAGTGCTCGTTGCGGACCAGCGTGAAGGTGGTCTCGCCGGACCGCGCCTCCATCCGGTACGGGCCGTTGGACAGCGGGCGCTTGTCGTAGGCGTCCTTGTCACCGTCCGCGCCCTGCTTGGCGGGCGAGAAGATCGGCAGCGCCACCGTGTAGTTGAAGTCGCCGGCGGGCTGCTTGAGGCGGAACTTGATGGTCCGGGTGTCCTCGCAGACCACCGAGTCCAGTCCCTTGCCGCTGTACGGGCCCTCGTACGGGGTGGCGTTGTCGGCCAGCATCAGCTCGGCGTAGGGCAGGCCCGAGTCGAACAGCGCCGCGAAGTTGCGCTCCACGCCGTACTTGACCTGCGAGCAGTTGACGGGCGTGCCGTCCTCCCACTTCACCCCCTCGCGCAGCTTGAACTCCCAGACCGTGTTCTTCTCGCTCGGCCGGCCCAGGTCGGTGGCCAGGTCGGGCACCAGCTCGCTGCTGGCCGCGCCCGGTTCGGCCTTGTAGGTGGTCAGGGTCCGCGACATCAGCCGGCTGATGTTGTTGTCCATCGCGGCCGCGATGCGCTGCGGATCGAGGTGCTCCGGTAGCTGCGGCAACACGACGCGCAGGGTGCCGCCCGCCGAGACCGTGTCGTTGGCGTCGGCCGCCGAGTCGCAGGCGGAGGCGGCGCCGAGCGCCATGACCGCGACGGCGACGGCGGTGATCCGGCGCATGCGGTGCTTGAGGTATGGCATCGTCGTCCTCCCAGCGGGCGTGGGGGTGGCCCGCCAAGGATCTCAGGGGTGGTCAGGGGGTGATCCTGGAGCCGAGCGACATCACAGTCGCCCGGCCACGCGCACACTCTAGGCACTACCTCGGCCGCCGCGGCAGCCGGGAGTCAGATCGCAACAAAGCAGGACTGCGGGCATCCGAAAGATCACTTAGCGTGCACACGCGGTGCTGCCGCCGACGGACTCCGCCCCCGGAGCCGGAGCCACGGGGGCGGAGCAGTGTTCCTGCCGGCCGGACGCCCGACGATTCAGAGGCCGAGACGGACCAGCCTGGTGAACTCGTCGGCGTCGAGGCTCGCCCCGCCGACCAGCGCACCGTCGATGTCGGGCTGCGCCATGATCGCGGCGACGTTGCCCGCCTTCACCGAGCCGCCGTAGAGCACCCGCACCGCCTGCGCGGTGGCGTCGCCCTGGGTCTTGGCCAGCTGCGCGCGGATCGCCCCGATGACCTCCTGGGCGTCCTCGGGCGTGGCGGTCTTGCCGGTGCCGATCGCCCAGACCGGCTCGTACGCCACCACGACCTTCTCCACCTCGGCCGGGGTGAGCCCGGCCAGGCCGCCGTCGAGCTGTGCGAGCGTGTACTCGACGTGCTCGCCCTTCTCGCGGATGTCCAGGCCCTCGCCCACGCACAGGATCGGTGTGATGTCGTTGGCCAGTGCCGCCTTCACCTTCGCGTTGACCAGCGCGTCGGACTCGTTGTGGTACTGCCGGCGCTCGGAGTGGCCGACCGTCACGAACGAGCAGCCCAGCTTGGCCAGCATCGCACCCGAGATCTCACCGGTGTACGCGCCGGAGGTGTGCGCCGAGACGTCCTGCGCGCCGTACTTGATGAGCAGCCGGTCGCCGTCCACCAGCGTCTGCACGCTGCGGATGTCGGTGAACGGCGGCAGCACCGCGGCCTCGACCGCCTCAAGCTGCTTCTCGTTCAGGCTGAAGGCCAGCTTCTGCACGAGCGCGATGGCCTCGAGGTGGTTGAGGTTCATCTTCCAGTTGCCGGCCATCAGGGGCCGGCGCTTCACGTCCGCCATGCTCACGCCTCCAGCGCTTCGAGACCGGGCAGGGACTTGCCCTCCAGGTACTCCAGGGAGGCGCCGCCGCCCGTGGAGATGTGACCGAACGCGGCCTCGTCCAGGCCGAGGGCACGCACGGCCGCGGCCGAGTCGCCGCCGCCGACCACGGTGAACCCGTCGACCTTGGTGATGGCCTCGGCCACCCCGCGGGTGCCGTTGGCGAACGGGGCCAGCTCGAACACGCCCATCGGGCCGTTCCAGAAGACCGTCTTCGCGCCGGACAGCGCCTCGGTGAACAGGGCCACCGACTGCGGGCCGATGTCCAGGCCGAGCCAGCCGGCCGGGATCGCGGTCGCGGCCACGGTGTCGGTCTGCGCGTCACCGGCGAACTTGTCGGCGACCACCACGTCGGTGGGCAGCACGATCCGGTCGCCGGCCCGTGCCAGCAGGTCGCGGCAGGTGTCGAGCATCTCCTCCTGCAGCAGCGAGGCGCCGACCTCGTGGCCCTGGGCCTTGAGGAAGGTGAAGCACATGCCGCCGCCGATGAGCAGCTTGTCGGCCTTGCCCAGCAGCGCCTCGATCACGGCGAGCTTGTCGGAGACCTTCGAGCCGCCGAGGATGACCACGTACGGCGTGGCGGGGTCCTCAGTGAGGCGCTTGAGCACCTCGACCTCGCGCAGCACCAGGCCGCCCGCGTAGTGCGGCAGCCTGGAGGCGATGTCGTAGACACTGGCGTGCTTGCGGTGCACCGCGCCGAAGGCGTCGTCGACGTACACGTCGCCGAACGCCGCCAGCTGGTCGGCGAACGCGCCGCGCACGGCGTCGTCCTTGCTGGTCTCCCCCGCGTTGAAGCGCAGGTTCTCCAGCAGCACCACGCCGCCGCCGGTCAGCGCCGCCACCGCGGCCTGCGCCGAGTCGCCGACGGTGTCGGCGGCGAAGGCCACCGGCGAGCCGAGCAGCTCCTCGAACCGCGCCGCCACGGGTGCGAGCGAGAACTTCGGGTCGGGCTCACCCTTGGGGCGGCCCAGGTGCGACATGACGATCACCGAGGCGCCCGCGTCGCGCAGCGCCGTGATGGTCGGCAGCACCGCCCGGATCCGGCCGTCGTCGGCGATCTTCCCGGGGCTGTCCTTGACGAAGGGCACGTTCAGGTCGGCGCGCACGAGCACGCGCCGACCCGATACGCCCTCGGCGAGCAAATCGTCGAGGCTGCGCATTACAGCGAGGCGCCCACGAGCTTGGTGAGGTCAACGAGGCGGTTGGAGTAGCCCCACTCGTTGTCGTACCAGCCGACGACCTTCACCTGGTTGCCGATGACCTTGGTCAGGCCGGCGTCGAAGATGCAGGAGGCCGGGTCGGTCACGATGTCCGAGGACACGATCTCGTCCTCGGTGTACACCAGGATGCCCTTGAGCGGGCCCTCGGCGGCGGCCTTGATCGCGGCGTTGACCTCCTCGACCGACGTCTCGCGAGCGGCGGTGAAGGTCAGATCGGTGGCCGAGCCGGTCGGGATCGGCACGCGCAGCGCGAAGCCGTCCAGCTTGCCCTTGAGCTCCGGCAGCACCAGGCCGATCGCCTTGGCGGCGCCGGTCGAGGTCGGCACGATGTTCAGGGCCGCGGCGCGGGCGCGACGCAGGTCGTTGTGCGGGCCGTCCTGCAGGTTCTGGTCCTGGGTGTACGCGTGGATCGTGGTCATCAGACCCTTTTCGATCCCGATCGTGTCGTTCAGGACCTTCGCCATGGGGGCGAGGCAGTTCGTGGTGCAGGAGGCGTTCGAGATGATCGTGTGCTTGGCGGGGTCGTACTGGTCGCCGTTCACGCCCAGCACGATCGTGATGTCCTCACCCTTGGCCGGAGCCGAGATGATGACCTTCTTCGCGCCGTTGTCGGCGTGCACCTTCGCCTTGGCGGCGTCGGTGAACAGGCCCGTCGACTCGATCACGATGTCGGCACCCAGGTCACCCCAGGGCAGCTTGCCCGGGTCGCGCTCGGCGAACGCCTTGAACGACTTGCCGTTGACCGTGAGGTCGGTGTCGGTCGCCTTCACCTCGTAGGGCAGGCGGCCCAGGATGGTGTCGTACTTGAGCAGGTGCGCCAGGGTCGCGTTGCTGGTCAGGTCGTTCACGGCCACCAGCTCGATGTCCGCGCCGGACGCGAGCAGCGCCCGGTAGAAGTTGCGCCCGATACGGCCGAAGCCGTTGATGCCAACCCGGATGGTCACAGGTCCCATCTCCTCGCCATGTGCGCCGACTGGCGGCTTAACGTCCAGTGCGGCGGCCGATAGGTCACTCGCCCGGTCACGCCGCCAGCACACCTGGCGGACGGCGTCGCGGCCGAGCTGCCGGCAGCGTCGCCGTACGGTTTCGACCCTAGCTGAGCTGTGACGGACATCCCCGCCGGGGTCTTTGTTTCACCCCCGTGTCCCCTGTCACACGAAACGACAACGACCCCGGCTCCAAGATCGCAACGATCTTGCGTGAACGGTTGCCCCTTTGCCCGCTTCGGGCGTGTCGCACCCACAGTCCACGCAAGATCGCCGCCTCGGGGGTGGGGGCGGGGCGGGAACGGGAGATCGCCGCGACCCGGGTGGGGCGCGGCGACCTCGGGGTTGCGGTGGGTCAGACGGTGAGCATCTCGGCGGTGACGGCGGCTTCGGTGTCGGGGATGCCGAGGTCGCGGGCGCGCTTGTCGGCCAGGGCCAGCAGACGCCTTATGCGGCCGGCGATGGCGTCCTTGGTCAGGGGCGGGTCGGCCAGGGCGCCCAGCTCCTCCAGGGAGGCCTGGCGGTGTTCCAGGCGCAGGCGACCCGCGCTGGTCAGGTGGCCGGGGGCGTCGTCGGCGAGGATCTCCAGGGCGCGGGTGACCCGGGCCGCGGCGGCGACCGCCGCCCGTGCCGAGCGGCGCAGGTTCGCGTCGTCGAAGTTGGCCAGGCGGTTCGCGGTCGCCCGGACCTCGCGGCGTACCCGGCGCTCCTCCCAGGCCAGCACGCTGGAGTGCGCGCCGATGCGGGTGAGCAGGGCGGCGATCGCGTCGCCGTCCTTGACCACGACGCGGT
Source organism: Catellatospora vulcania (assembly GCF_009720385.1). Taxonomy (GTDB): domain Bacteria; phylum Actinomycetota; class Actinomycetes; order Mycobacteriales; family Micromonosporaceae; genus Catellatospora; species Catellatospora vulcania. The sequence continues at coordinate 127,179 of NZ_WARX01000020.1, forward strand.
CGACGCCGCGCACCTCGCGCGCCTTGGCGGTGATGCCCAGCCGGCGGGCCGCGCCGACCAGCGCCAGGGCCGACTCCGGACCCGGGCAGGTGATCTCCAGGGCGCAGGAGCGGCCCGGCTCGGTCAGCGAGCCGTGCGCCAGGAAGGCCCCGCGCCAGGCGGCCACGGCGCAGCACACGCTCGCTGAGACCACGTTCGGCGGCAGGCCCCGCACCGGCCGTCCGCGCACATCCAGCAGGCCGGTCTGGCGCGCGAGCGCCTCGCCGTCCTTGACGATGCGCACGATGTAGTGGCTGCCCTTGCGCAGCCCGCCCGACGCGAGGATGTGTACCTCGCTCGGGTATCCGAACAGGTCGGCGACGGTCGTGCGCAGCCGCCGGGCCACCGCACCGGTGTCCAGCTCCGCCTCGACCACCACGCGCCCGGAGACGATGTGCAGCCCGCCGGCGAAGCGCAGCAGGGCCGCCATCTCCGCGCGCCGGCAGCACGGCTTGGGCACGTCGACCCGGCTGAGCTCGTCTTTGACCGCAGCGGTCATCGCCATCGTGTCGTCACCTCGGGGCCGGTCGCGGCTGTGATTGCCTAATTGTGTCGTGCGCTTTGTCGTACGTGCTTAACGAGCTTTGTCGTACGTGCTTAACGAGCGGTGGCCAAGAGTGGCACCAGTGCGCGGCCCAATCGGACCGGATCGTGTCGCGCGGTGCCGTCCTGGACGGCCACCGGCGCGATCGCGATGCGAGCACCGAGTGATTCTGCCGCATTCGCGACCGGTTCGGGGTCTCCCACGGCATTCCTGTCGACCAGAACAATATCGACCTTGAGGTCCGGGACATACCGACCCAGCGCGTCCAGGTGATCCGGCAGGGAAAGCCCCACCGTCTCGGAGTCCGCGGCCAGGTTCAGGGTGACCAGCCGGCGCGCCGCGCTCGCGGTGACCGCGGCTGCCAACTGCGGCACCAGCAGGTGCGGGATGACACTGGTGTACCAGCTGCCCGGCCCGAACACCAACCAGTCCGCGGCGGCGATCGCCGCCAGCGCCTGCGGGCACGCGTCCGGCTCCGGCGGCTCCAGCCGCACCTGGAGCACCCGCCCCTGAGCCACCGCGACCTGGTGCTGGCCGCGCACGGTGATCGTCTTGCCGCCGACGGCCAGGTCGGCCTCGATGCCCAGCGGGCGGTTGGACATGGGCAGCACCCGGCCCACCGCACGCAGCATCGCCCCGACCTGGTCCAGCGCCGCCACCGGGTCGCCCAGCTGCTCCATCAGGCCGCACAGCACCACGTTGCCGACCGGGTGCCCGGTCAGCTCGTCGTCGCCGCTGAAGCGGTACTGCATCAGCCGGGCGGTGCGGTCGCTCAGGTCGTCGTCACCCGCCAGGGCGGCCAGCGCCTGGCGCAGATCACCCGGAGGGAGTACGTCGCGGCCCGCGCGGATCCGGCCGCTGGAGCCTCCGTCGTCGGCCACGGTGACCACCGCGGTGATCTCCAGGGGCAGCCCGGTCGCGCGCAGCGCGCGCAGGCTCGCGCTCAGCCCGTGCCCGCCGCCGAACGCCACCACCCGGATCCGGTCGCCGCCTGCCTGCGGCGCGAACCCGATCATGCCGCGGCCGTGCTGTGCGCGCCGCGGCCGGACCCGCTCGCGCGGCTCATTCGCGTCCCAGGTCGCGGTGCTGTGCATGGGCGACCACGCGCAGCTCACGCAGGCGTTTGGCCAGCTCCTCGGCGATCGCGACACTGCGGTGCTTGCCGCCGGTGCAGCCGACGGCCACGGTCAGGTAGCGCTTGCCCTCGCGCTCGAAGCCGGGAGCGGTGGCGGTCACCAGGCGGGCGTACGTCTCCACGAAAGTGTTCGCCCCGCGCTGGCCCAGCACGTACCGGCTCACGCCCTCGTCGCGGCCGGTGTGCTCGCGCAGCTCGGGCACCCAGTACGGGTTGGGCAGGAAGCGGGCGTCGAGCACGAAGTCGGCGTCCGGGGGCAGCCCGTACTTGAAGCCGAACGACAGCACGGTGACCCGCAGCCGCAGCGCCTCGGGGCTGGCGAACAGCTCCTCGACCCGGGCCCGCAGCTGGTTCACGTTCAGATGCGACGTGTCGATCAGCACGTCGGCCTGCTCACGGGCCTCGGCCAGCAGCGAGCGCTCGGCGGCGATGCCGTCGGACAGGCGGCCGTCGCCCTGCAGCGGGTGCGAGCGGCGTACGCTCTCGAACCGCCGGATCAGCACCTCGTCGTCGGCGTCGACGAAGACCACCCGCGGCGAGAAGCCCTTCTCGCGCAGGTCGCGGATCGCGCCCGCGAGGTCGGTGGAGAACACGCGGCTGCGCACGTCGAGCACCATGGCGGTGTGCCGGGCCGCGCCGCCGGCCTTCGCGGCCAGCTCGGCGAGCTGCACCAGCAGCGCCTGCGGCAGGTTGTCGACCACGTAGTAGCCGACGTTCTCCAGGGCGCGGGCCACGGTGCTGCGCCCGCCGCCGGAGACGCCGGTCACCACCACCAGGTTCGTGGCCGGGCCCTCGCCCGGCTCGTCCCCGGTCGCCCTGGGCTCGCCCTGCTGCTCACCGCGTTCGCCCGGCGTGCTGCGCCGGGCCGGTGTGTCCACGCTCACGTGCGCCCCCACTGCTGTCGTCGCCGCCTGCCGGGGCGGCCGCCCGCGACGGCCACCGGTTCCAGCGAACCGCAGGCGGCGGGCGGGCACGTTGCCGCCGGATGCCGGCAACGAGAGAACATCCTAGCCAGCCGTGCCCGGTTCCTCCGCCGTGGCCAGCGCCGCGCCCGGCGCGGGCGTGGCCTGCGGCTGGCCCGGCGCCGTCGGCCCAGCCGCGTCAGGCGGGGTGGGTGCGACCTGCGGCGCGGTCGTGACCTGCGGCGGAGCGCCGAGGGCGGTGAGCACCGCGACCGCGGTGCGCGGGCCGATGCCGGGCACCTCGGCGATCTCGTCGACGCTGGCCGCCGCGAGCCGCTTCAGCGAGCCGAAGTGGCGCAGCAGCGCCTTGCGGCGGATGTCCCCCAGGCCCGGCACGCTGTCGAGGTCCGAGGCGGTCATCCGGGCGGAGCGGCGCTCGCGGTGGAAGCGGATCGCGAACCGGTGCGCCTCGTCGCGGACCCGCTGCAGCAGGTACAGGCCCTCGGCGGTGCGGGGCAGGATGACCGGCATGGCGTCGTCGGGCAGCCAGACCTCCTCCAGCCGCTTGGCCAGCCCGCACACCGCCACGTCGGTGACGCCCAGCTCGGAGAACACACCGGCCGCCGCGTTGACCTGCGGCGCGCCGCCGTCGACCACGACCAGCTGCGGGGGGTACGCGAACCGCCGGGGCCGCCCCGCGGCGGCCTCCTCGGTCGGGTCCGCCGGCCCTTCGGCCAGGTGGCGGGCGAACCGCCGCCGCATCACCTCGCTGATCGCGGACACGTCGTCGGTGGCGCCCTTGATGATGAAGCGCCGGTAGTCGGACTTCTTCGGCACCCCGTCCTCGAACACCACCATGCTGGCCACCACGTCGGTGCCCTGGATCTGCGAGATGTCGAAGCACTCGATCCGCAGCGGGGCCGAGGCCAGGCCGAGCGCGTCCTCGATCTCTTCGAGGGCCTTGCTGCGCGCGGTGAGGTCGCCCGCCCGGCGCAGCTTGTGCTGGGCCAGCGCCTGCATCGCGTTGCGGGCCACGGTCTCCATCAGGGTCTTCTTGTCGCCGCGCTGCGGCACCCGGATGGTCACCCGCGAGCCCCGGTGCTGCGCCATCCATTCGGTCAGCGCGTCGACGTCGGGGGGCAGCTCCGGCACGAGCAGCTCCTTGGGCACGTCGGACTCGCCGGTCTCCCCGCCGTAGATCTGGGTGCAGAAGTGGTGCACGAGGTCGCCGATGGTCAGCTCCTCGGTCTTGTCCACGATCCAGCCACGCTGGCCGCGCACCCGCCCGTCGCGCACGTGGAAGACCTGCACCGCGGCTTCGAGGGGGTCGTCGGCGAAGGCGACCACGTCGGCGTCGGTGCCGTCGGACAGCACGATCGACTGCTTCTCCATGGCCCGGCGCAGCGCGACCAGGTCGTCGCGCAGCCGGGCGGCGCGTTCGTACTCCATCGCGGCCGACGCGACCTGCATCTCCTTCTCCAGGCGGCGCTGCATGTGCTCGGTGCGCCCGGCCATGAAGTCGCAGAAGTCCTCGACGATGCCCCGGTGCTCGGCCTCGCTGACCCGCCCGACGCACGGCGCGGAGCACTTGCCGATGTCGCCGAGCAGGCAGGGCCGGCCGATCTGGCCCGCGCGCTTGAACACCCCCGCCGAGCAGGTGCGCGCCGGGAAGATGCGCAGCAGCAGGTCGAGGGTCTCCCGGATGGCCCAGGCGTGCGAGTACGGCCCGAAGTAGCGCACGCCCTTGCGCTTGGCCCCGCGCATCACCAGCAGTCGCGGGTACTGCTCGTCGAGGGTGACGGCGAGGTACGGGTACGACTTGTCGTCGCGGTACTTCACGTTGAAGCGGGGGTCGTACTCCTTGATCCAGGAATACTCCAGTTGCAGCGCCTCGACCTCGGTGCCGACCACGACCCAGTCCACGCCGGCCGCGGTGGTGACCATCTGCTGGGTGCGCTGGTGCAGCGTCCACACGTCGGCGAAGTAGGAGTTCAGCCGGCTGCGCAGGCTCTTGGCCTTGCCGACGTAGATGATCCGGCCCTGGTCGTCGCGGAACCGGTACACCCCGGGCGCGTCGGGAATTGTGCCCGGCGCGGGCCGGTACTGGGACGGATCAGCCACGACGCCAAGCCTAGACGATCAGTCCGACAGTGCTCCGGGCCGCGATCTGCCCCGGCCGCCGGTCCGGCCCCGGATCCACATGGGATCCGGGGACCCGGTCGGCCGAACGCTCAGGCGAGCTTGATCTCGCCGTCCTCGACCTTGATCTCCTTCTTGTCCAGCGCGCGGGGGGCGGGCGGCTGGAGCACGGAGCCGTCGGTGATCGAGAACTCGCTGAAGTGGCACTGACACTTGATCTTCCCGGCCTCGACCTGGCTCACCGGGCAGGCCTGGTGGGTGCAGATCGCGCTGAAGCCGACGAACTGGCCCGCAGTGGGCTGGGTGACGACGACACCCTGCTCCTTGAAGATCACCCCACCGCCGACCGGGATGTCGGCCGCCTTGCCGAGCACCGTTCCCGCGCCCGCGGCCGCGCCGGTCGCCCCGGCCGCACCCGGGCTCGTCGCCCCGTCGGTCGGCGTGGTGGCGGGTGCCTCCGAGCCGCAGGCGGCGAGCAGGGCTCCGGCGCCGACGGCGCCCGCGGAGGCCAGCAGGACCCGGCGCGAGGTCGCGCCGGACGTCGTCACGTCACTCATGAGGGGCCTTCCTAGGTGAGGGATTCTCTGGATCAACCTATCGGCCCGTTCTGAAATTTAGCTGCGAGTTCAACTATTTTTCTCACCCAGCGACAGCACCCGCCGCGCTCAAGATCGCCGTTTGAGGTCAGAAAGTGCGGTCAGAACCCATCTTTTGACCGCAAACAGCGATCATGAACCGTCCCACGCCAGCGCGGAACCAGCGCGGAAGCGGAAGCCGCCGTGCCCGCGCGGAAGCAAGCCGCCCGTGCCGTCGCGGAAGCAAGCCGCCCGTGCCGTCGCGGAAGCGGAAGCCGCCCGTGCCGTCGCGGAAGCGGAAGCCGCCCGTGCCGTCGCGGAACAAGGCGTCCCGGCCGCCGCTGCTGAAGCGGGGCCGGGACGACCGGGCAATGCGGTTCAGGCCACCGCGGCCTTGCTGCGGGCCTTGCGGGCGCGCGGCGCGGTCGCCGGGGCCGGGGCGGTCTTGGCGAGCATGGGCTTGAGGAACTGGCCGGTGTAGCTCTCGGCGACGGCCGCGAGCTGCTCCGGGGTGCCGGTCGCGAGCACACCGCCACCGCGGTGGCCGCCCTCGGGGCCCATGTCGATCAGGTGGTCGGCCGACTTGATCACGTCGAGGTTGTGCTCGATGACGATCACCGTGTTGCCCTTGTCGACCAGCCCCTGCAGCACCAGCAGCAGCTTGCGGATGTCCTCGAAGTGCAGGCCGGTGGTCGGCTCGTCGAGCACGTACACGGTGCGCCCGGTCGAGCGCTTCTGCAGCTCGGAGGCGAGCTTCACGCGCTGCGCCTCACCGCCGGACAGGGTCGGCGCGCTCTGCCCCAGCCGCACGTAGCCCAGGCCGACGTCGACCAGCGTCTTGAGATGGCGGTGGATCGCGGGGATGGCCTCGAAGAACTCGGCCCCCTCCTCGATCGGCATCTCCAGCACCTCGGCGATGGTCTTGCCCTTGTAGTGCACTTCGAGGGTCTCCCGGTTGTACCGGGCGCCCTTGCACACCTCGCACGGCACGTACACGTCGGGCAGGAAGTTCATCTCGATCTTGATGGTGCCGTCGCCGGCGCAGTTCTCGCAGCGCCCGCCCTTGACGTTGAACGAGAAGCGCCCCGGCCCGTAGCCGCGCACCTTCGCCTCGGTCGTCTCGGCGAACAGCTTGCGGATGTTGTCGAACACACCGGTGTAGGTGGCCGGGTTCGAGCGCGGGGTGCGCCCGATCGGCGACTGGTCCACGCCGACGACCTTGTCCACGTGCTCCAGGCCGGTGACCCGGGTGTGCCGGCCCGGCACCATGCGCGCCCCGTTGATCTGGTTCGCCAGCACCGTGTACAGGATGTCGTTGACCAGCGTCGACTTGCCCGACCCGGACACGCCGGTGACCGCGATGAACTGCCCCAGCGGGAAGGCCACCGACACGTTGCGCAGGTTGTGCTCGCGCGCGCCGACCACGGTCAGCTCCCGGCCCGGAGTCGCCGGGCGGCGCTGCTGCGGGGTCGCGATCGCCTTGCGGCCCGACAGGTACGCACCGGTCACCGACTCCTCGTTGACCAGCAGCTTGTCGTACGTGCCGCTGTGCACGATGCGCCCACCGTGCTCGCCCGCGCCCGGACCGATGTCGACGACCCAGTCGGCGGTGCGGATGGTGTCCTCGTCGTGCTCCACCACGATCAGGGTGTTGCCCAGGTCGCGCAACCGCACCAGGGTCTCGATGAGCCGGTGGTTGTCCCGCTGGTGCAGGCCGATCGACGGCTCGTCCAGCACGTACAGCACGCCGACCAGGCCGGAGCCGATCTGCGTGGCCAGCCGGATGCGCTGGGCCTCACCGCCGGACAGCGACCCCGACGGCCGGTTCAGCGACAGGTAGTCCAGGCCGACGTCGACCAGGAAGCGCAGCCGGGCGTTGATCTCCTTGAGCACCCGCTCGGCGATGAAGCGCTGCCGGTCGTCCAGCTCCAGCCCGGCCAGCACCACCGCGGCCTCGCCCACCGACAGCGCGCACAGCTCGGCGATGTTGCGCCCGTCCAGGGTCACCGCCAGCACCTCGGGCTTGAGCCGGGTGCCCTGGCAGACCGAGCACGGCACCTCCCGCATGTAGCCCTCGTACTTCTCCCGCGACCACTCGCTCTCGGTGTCCGAGTGGCGGCGCTCCAGCCACGTGATCACACCTTCGAAACCGGAGTAGTACGAGCGCTCGCGGCCGTACTTGTTGCGGTAGCGCACGTGCACCTGGTTCTCCGCGCCGTGCAGGATCAGCTTCTGCGCCCCCGACGAGATCGCCCGCCACGGGGTGTCCATGTCGAAGCCGTTCTCCTCGCCGAGCGCCTCCAGCAGGCGGGAGAAATACTCCATGGTCTGGCCGCCTGCCCACGGGGAGATCGCGCCCTCGCCGAGGCTCTTCTCCGGGTCGGGGATGACCAGCTCCGCGTCGACCTCCTTCTTCGTGCCCAGGCCGGTGCACTCGGGGCACGCGCCGTAGGGCGAGTTGAAGGAGAAGACCCGCGGCTCCAGGTCCTCGATGCCGAGCTGGTGCTCGTTGGGGCACGCCAGGTTCTCGGAGAACTTGCGCTCGCGGTGCTCGTCGTCCTCGGGCAGGTCCACGAAGTCCATGATCACGATGCCGCCGGCCAGGCCCAGCGCGGTCTCCACCGAGTCGGTGAGCCGCTGCTTGGAGCTCTCCTTGACGGCGAGGCGGTCGACGACCACCTCGATGTCGTGCTTCTTCTGCTTGGCCAGCTTCGGCACCTCGCCCAGCGGGTGCACCACGCCGTCGACCCGTACCCGCGCGAAGCCCTTGCTCTGCAGGTCGGAGAAGAGGTCCAGGTACTCGCCCTTGCGGCCGCGGATCACCGGCGCGAGCACCTGGAAGCGGGTGCCCTCGGCCATCGCGAGGACCCGGTCCACGATCTGCTGCGGGCTCTGCCGGCTGATCAGGTGACCGCAGACGGGGCAGTGCGGCTGGCCCACGCGGGCGAACAGCAGGCGCAGGTAGTCGTACACCTCGGTGATGGTGCCCACGGTCGAGCGCGGGTTGCGCGAGGTCGACTTCTGGTCGATGGAGACCGCGGGGCTGAGGCCCTCGATGAAGTCGACGTCGGGCTTGTCCATCTGGCCCAGGAACTGCCGGGCGTACGACGACAGCGACTCGACGTAGCGCCGCTGGCCCTCCGCGAAGATCGTGTCGAAGGCGAGGCTCGACTTGCCCGAGCCGCTCAGCCCGGTGAACACGATCATCTTCTCGCGCGGCAGGTCCAGGCTCACGTCGCGCAGGTTGTGCTCGCGCGCCCCACGGATGATCAGTCGGTCGCTCACGGCAGACTCTCCCCACACGGTCTTTCGGCGATGTCTTCAGGGCGGTCCGCCACGACTAAGCCCCAGCTCAGAGGCATGGGTCGAGCCAGCACGACGCGCTCGGCACGCAGTGCAGTCGCGTGCCGTGGGCAACTCTAGCCTCGGCCTCCGACATTCTTGTTTCGCGCCACGAACACACGTGCTAACCCGGCGATTCGCGTGACGCGAGCCACCGTCGGTCGCCCGGCTTCGCCCACTTCGCCCCGTGTTCCCGCCCGCCCGAGGGTGGCGCACGGATCACCCGGGAGGGTGAACAGCGGGCGACCGTCGGCGATTCCCGCGGCGCGAACAACGGCGGCGGGATCCGCCGTCGCGGCATGCGGCCCCCGGCGCCGTGCGCCCTCGGGTGGCGGGCCCGCGGCTGAAAGCCGGACGCGGCCGCACCCCGGCCGGTGGGCCCGCCCGCGTCACTCCCAGGGCAGGCGGTGCAAGGTCAGCTCGACGGTGCGCAGCAGTCGCTCGTGGTCCGCGCCTCCGGCAGCCTCGACGGCCAGCCCGGAGGACAGGGCGAAGATGTAGCCCGCCGCCGCCCGCGGGTCGACCGAGGCCGGCAGGTCGCCCTCCTCGCGTGCCCGCTCCAGTCGCGCCACCAGGTATCCCTCGCCGTTCTCGCGCCGCCGGGCCAGCTCGGCCCGGATGGACGCCGCGCCGTCGCCGACGGCCAGCGCGCCGTGCACCAGCAGGCAGCCCGGCGGGGTGTCCGGGCCGGTCGTGGCACGCGCCACCCCCTCCAGCCAATGCCGGATCACCGCGCGCACGGTCGGCTCCTGGATCGCGTCGCGGGCGTACCCGAAGACCGACTCCTCGTAGCGGTCGAGCACCCGGGAGAACAGGCCGGCCTTGGAGCCGAACGCGGCGTACACGCTGCCCGGTTTCAGCCCGGTGGCCGTGGTCAGGTCGGCCATCGTGGCGCCTTCGTAGCCCTTGGCCCAGAAGACGTCGAGCGCGGCGCCGAGCACCCGGTCGACGTCGAACTCCCGCGGCCTGCCCACCGCCATCGCGACCTCCGGACAATTTCTTGAGTGGATGTTCAATATATCACGCGACAGACCACCGTTCGCCGTGCCATATTGAACGAGCACTCAACAATTCGAACCCGAGGAGCGAGTGATGACGCAGCAGCTGAACGGCAAGGTGGCCCTGGTGACCGGCGGGTCGCGCGGCATCGGCGCGGGGATCGCCCGCCGCCTGGCCCGCGAGGGCGCCACCGTGGCGGTGACCTACCAGTCCTCGGCCGAAGCCGCCGAGACGCTGGTCAAGGAGATCGCGGCCGAGGGCGGCACGGCGTACGCGGTGCGGGCCGACTCGGCCGACCGCGACGCGGTCCGCGGTGTGGTGGACGAGGTCGCGCAGCGGTCCGGGCGGCTCGACATCCTGGTCAACAACGCCGGCGTCGCCGGGTTCGGCCCGATCGGCGAGCTGAGCGACGAGGTGTTCGACCAGACCGTCGGCGTCAACCTGCACGCGGTCTTCCACGCCAGCCAGGCGGCACTGCGCCACCTCGGCGAGGGCGGCCGCATCATCACCATCGGCAGCGTCAACGCCGACCGCATGCCCTTCCCGGGCGGCAGCCTTTACGCGCTGACCAAGGCCGGGGTCGCCGGCTTCACCCGCGGTCTGGCCCGCGAGGTCGGCCCGCGCGGAATCACCGTCAACACGGTGCAGCCCGGCCCGGTCGACACGGACATGAACCCGGCCGACGGGCCGATGGCCAGCACGCTGCTGCCCGCGCTGGCGGTCGGCCGCTACGGCACCGCCGACGAGGTCGCCGGCGCGGTCGCCTACCTCGCCGGCCCCGAAGCCGCCTACATCACCGGCGCGACGCTCGACGTCGACGGCGGCTTCCTCGCCTGACCCGCCGCTGCCGCACCGCGCGCCACCTCCGGGTCGGCGGCAGCGGCCGCTCGGAGATCGCTGTTTCGGGTCATGATCTGCGGTCTGACCGCGGAAATCGACCCGAAACAGCGATCGTGGTCCACGACGTCGGCAACCAGGTGTGCAGGTGCCGCCAGCAGCGCATACCATTCGCGCCGTGACGGAACTGATCGACTCGCAGCTCGCCGGCCGGGGCCGGACAGGGCCGGACCGGCTCGACTGCGTGGTCTGCGGCCACACCCCGGCCGCGGAGGTGAGCTTCTACCGGCACGTCGGTCTGGTGGTCTACGTGCGCTTCACCCGGATCCAGGGACCGTTCTGCCGCGACTGCGGGCTGGCCAGGATGCGCGACGCCACCGCTGAGACGATCACGAGCGGGCTGTGGAGCCCGGTCTCGGTCGTGCTCGCGCCGCTGGCGTTCGTGCGCAACCTGCGCGGGCGGCGCGCCGTGCTCGCCCTGGACGAGCCGGTCCCCCGCCCGGACCTGCCCGAGTCCAACCTCGCGCCGCTGCCGCCGACCCGGCCGGTGTTCCGCCGGGTCAAAACGTGGCTCGCGCCCGTGTTCCTGGCCGGCCTGATCGCGGTCGCGACGCTGGTCAACGACCCCTCGGCGGAGAAGCTGAACGTGGTGGGCGGCTGCGTCAAGTTCGACACCTTCGTCACTGCCGACACCGCCGACTTCGTCCGCTGCGACGAGAAGCACGACGCGGTGATCACCACAATCGAGACGAGCTGGGAGGGCTGCGACGGCGCCGACGGCTACGTCGAGAACCTCTACCGCTACTACTGCCTCGACGCCGTCGAGGGCTCCGGACCGCTCGTCAACGTGCCCTGACGACCCGCACGGCCTCCAGTTTCGGGGAACACGGCCTCCAGTTTCGGGGAAACTGCGTCATCTGACAGCTCGTCAGCCGCAGTTTCCCCGAAACTGCACGCCCGCGGTCAGCGGGAGCGGTAGTTCCAGTGGGCCGGGCGGGCGGCGGGGCCGCCGCGGCCGGTGCGGCGGGCGCGGGCACGGCGCGACTCGAACGCGAGCTCGCGTTGCAGCTTGCACCAGCTCTCCCAGCGGCGGGCGGTCAGCCCGCCGTGCGCCAGCTCCTCGCGCACGGCGCAGCCGGGCTCGGTCTCGTGGGCGCAGTCGGGGAATCGGCACGCCGCGATCAGCGCGACGATGTCGGCGAAGGTGCGGTCGAGGCCCTGTTCGCCGTCGAGCAGGCCGACCGCGCGGATGCCGGGCGTGTCCAGCACCGCCCCGCCGCCGGGCACGGGCACCAGCGCGCGGTACGTGGTGGTGTGCCGGCCCTTGCCGTCGACCCGGCGGATGGCCTGGGTCTGCATGACAGTGGCCCCGATCAGCGCGTTGACCAGCGTCGACTTGCCCGCACCGGACGCGCCGACCAGGCCGAGGGTGCGGCCGTGGGCGACCAGCGGGCGCAGCGCGTCCATCCCGGCGCCGGTCTCGGCGCTGACCGCGACCGCCTCCACGCCCGGAGCCAGCTCGGCGAGTTGGTCGGCCAGCGCCTGCGGGTCGGCGACCAGGTCGGCCTTGGTGATGATCAGCAGCGGCTGGGCGCCCGAGTCCCAGACGAGCGCGAGAAGCCGCTCGATGGTCGAGGGTTCGGGGAGCGGGTCCGGGGAGGCGATCACCGCCGCGGTGTCGATGTTGGCGGCCAGCACCTGGCCGGTGGCGTCCTTGTCTGCGGTGCGGCGCACGATCGCGCTGCGTCTGGGCAGCACCGCCTCGATGGTGGTGCGGTTGTCCGGCCAGTGCCGCAACGCCACCCAGTCGCCGGCGCACGGCAGCGCGACGGGATCACCGGCGGCCGCGAGCATGGCCGGCCCGCCGAGGCTCGCGCGAGCGGTCCCGGTGCCGGTCAGCACCGTGCAGATGCCGCGGTCGGCGCGCACCACCCGGCCCGGCACGTGGTCCGGCCGGTCGAACAGGGGGTACGCGGAAGCGAAGTGGTCGTCCCAGCCCAGGGACGACAGGGAGACTGTCATCGGATTCCTTGTCATGGATGCGCGAGTGAAACGGGGGTCACGCCATCCGGGAGGGTGGCGTGCTGGATACCTCGACAGACATGTCGCCACCTCCCTCGAAGTCATCGTGGCGAGCTGCCCTCACCTTCGCCATCACGGTACGCGGGCCGCCGGGGCCGGGCCACGTGATTTCGGGCGTCACCCGGCCGGGGTCACTCCCCGGGCGGGGCGTCCACGGCCGTGGACCGCCCGGCCACGAGCAGGGAGTGGTACGCGTAGTGGTAGTCGGCGCAGCCGGGGCGGTGGCACAGCCGGCAGGCGGCGCCGGGCGCCGCGGAGTCCGGCAGGTGGTCGGCCAGCATCCGCCGGTATCCCACCGCCTGCGCGTCAGTGATGCGTCCAGTGTGCACGTCGCCTCCCGGCACGACCGTCACCAGGCTCTGACCTTCAGAGTGCACGCGCGAGATGCAACTTGCAACTCGGCACGCGAGGTTGTTTCCCGACGCGACCCGCCGGGGCTCCCCCTTGCCCAGCCGATGGAGCAGCAGCAGACTGTCAACGCACTGTCGGCAAAGGAGGGTCGGGCGAAGGAGGGCGATGGCCACCTCGGGCACCTCGCTGCGCCGCCGCCGCCTCGGCGTGGCGCTGCGCGAGCTGCGTGAACGCGCCGGCATGACGCACCAGCAGGTCGGCCCGGCCCTCGACTGCTCCCCGTCGAAACTGAGCCGGATCGAGAACGGCGAGGTCGGCGTACGCCGCAGCGACCTGCTGGTGCTGCTCGACCTGTACGGCCTCGACGACGCCGGCCAGCGCGAGGAGCTGATCGAGCTGGCCCGCGAGTCCAAGCGCCGCGGCGGCTGGTGGCTCAAGTACGGCGAGGTGTCCAGCCCGTACCTGAAGCTGATCCAGCTCGAGTCGGAGGCGGACTCCATCCGCGGCGCGGAGCTCATGTTCGTGCCGGGGCTGCTGCAGACGGAGGACTACGCCCGTGCCGTCATCCGGGCCACCCGGCCCCAGGACGGCCCGGAGGAGGTCGAACGCCGGGTGCAGATCCGGCTGACCCGGCAGGAGCTGCTCAAACAGGAGCGGCCGCCGGAGTTCTGGACGGTGCTCGACGAGGCCGTGCTGCACCGCACCGTCGGCAACCGGCAGGTGATGGCCGAGCAACTGCGGGCCATGGCCGCGGCCAACGAGCTGCCGCACATCACCATCCAGATCGTTCCCTTCGCCCACGGGGGCCACGAGGCGATGGCGGGGGCGTTCCGGATCCTGCGCTTCCCCGATCGCAGAGACCCGGACACCGTCTACCTCGAAGGCTTCGCGGGTGACATGTACCTGGACGACGCCTCCGAACTGACCCGTTGCAGCCTCGTTTTCGACCATCTCAGCGCGGCGGCGCTCAGCCCGCAGCTGTCCAGCCTCAGAATGCTGGAGATCGCGCAGGGTCTCACGGGGTGAGCCGAGTCAACGAGGAGTAGTCAGTTGTCATTGCACCAAGTCGAACTGTCGGACGCAGTGTGGCGCAAGAGCACGCGCAGCGGCGGTAACGGGGACTGCGTCGAGACGACCGCCTTGACCGGGGCCGTCGCGGTGCGCGACTCCAAGGATCCGACCGGCCCGGTGCTGCTGTTCAGCACCGCCGACTGGGGAACCTTCCTGGACGGCGCCAAGGCGGGTGAGTTCGACCGCTGACCGGTCCGCCTCACCAGCCCTCGGGCCGGTAGGAGCCGAACGTCCACTGGTTGCCCTCGGAGTCGGCGGCGGTGTAGCTGCTGCCGCCGTACTCCTCCTTCTTCAGCGGCGAGACGATCTCCGCGCCGTTGGCCACGGCCTTGTCGTGGTGGGCCTGGACGTTGTCGACGATCACGTACAGCCAGGCGGGGCCGATCTTGAACGCGTTCCGGCCGTCCTCGCCGTCGGTGGTGGAGCCGACCATGACCATGCCGTTGCCGTGCGTCAGCTCGGCGTGCGCGACCGTGCCGTCCGCGCCCGGCACCACCAGCAGCTCGCGGAACCCGAAGGCGTCCCGCAGGAACCGGATCGCGGCCACCGCGTCGCGGTAGCGCAGCGTGGGAATCACCGTTGCACCCGACATCTCGACCTCCCAGCTGCGACGCTACCGCTCCCCGCGCGCGCCCACCCGGGAACCGCGCCCGCCGCCCAAGGTCATCCGACTTGCCAGGCACCTGTGCGTATGCGGGCTCAAGACACGCACGTCTGCCCGGCAAGTCGGACGATCATGACGCGCCGCGGTGGGCGGTCATTCGATGAGCAGGCTGAGGCGGCCGTCGCCCTGTTCGACGACCAGGAGCGTGCCGGGGGGCACGTCCTCCAGGACCTCCGGGGGCAGCTGCACGGTGCCGTCCGAGGCGACCACGGCGAACTCGCGGCCCTCCCGGCCCTCCGCGCCGACCCGGCCGTCGCGGATGGTCACCGCCCGGCCCAGGCGCGCGCCCACGTCCGGGTCGTGGGTGACCGCCACGATGGTGGTCCCCCGCTCCCGGTTGATGGTGTCCAGCGCGTCGAGCACCTCGTCACGGGCCTCGCGGTCGAGGCGGCTGGTGGGCTCGTCGATGAGCAGCAGGCCGGGCGAGGCGGCGACGCCGACCGCGATGGCGACCCGCTGCGCGGCCCCCGGCGGCAGGTCGCGTACCCGGCGGTGGCCCATGCCGACCAGCCCGAGCAGGGACAGGATGCGCTCCGGGCGCTCCACGTCGGCCGGGCGCACCTGCACGGCCCGGCGCTGGGCCAGCCAGATGTTGGACAGCACGGAGGCGTACGGCAGCAGGTTGCGCCGCGCCCCCTGCAGCACCACGCCGAGGTCGGTGCCCCGCATCCGGGCGAGTTCGGCGTCGCTGACCCGGCCGATGTCGACCGGCCCGATGCGCACCTGCCCGGCGCTGGGCCGCATCAGGCCCGACAGCAGCGCGATCAGCGTCGACTTGCCCGAGCCCGACGGCCCGACGAGGGCGAGCTTCTCCCCCGCCGCGATGTCGAGGTCCACGCCGGACAGCGCGACCACGTCACCGCCGTCGGCCCGGTAGATGTGCAGCACCCGGCGGCACCGTACGGCCAGTCCCGTCATCGCTCCTCCTCCCTGCGCCGGCGCACCACGTGCGCCGCCGTCCAGCAGCCCGCCAGCAGCACCGCGCAGGCGGCGGCCACCGGTACCGCGACCGCGCCGGGCTCCGGGAGCACGGGCGGGGTGAACGTGGTGTCGCCGTCGGAGAAGACCGGCAGCACGGTACGCGCCAGCGCCCAGGCCAGCGCCGCCGAGCCGAGACCCGCCACGGCCGCCGCCAGCGCCAGCGCGCACCGGCTCCCGGCGGAGACCAGCAGCAGGGTACGGGTCCGGATGCCCTGCTCGCCGAGCACCGACAGACCGCTGTCCCCGCCGGGGCGTTCGAACATCGCCAGCGCGGGCAGCCCGACCGCGGCCAGCAGCACCGCGAACGCGGCGACCGCCAGCGCGAACCACAACCCGAGCCGGGGCGCGGCGCTGATCTGGGCCCGCCGCTGCGCGACGGTGTACTCCTCGGACACGGTCAGCCCGGCCCGGCGCAGCCGGTCCACGGCGTCGGCGGGCGCGTCGGCGGACAGCCACACCTCCGGCTGCGTCAGGGCGGTCCCGCGGCCCAGCACGTACTCGGCGACGTCGAAGTCGACCAGCGCGCCGCTCGGCCCGAAGCGGGGCACCGCGCCGAGCGTGGCGACCGCGGCCACCGGCAGTTCCATGCCGCCGGTGGCGGTGAGCAGCGGCGAGCGCAGCGGGCCGGTGACGGCGATCGGCAGCGGGCCGGGCAGCGCGGCCGCGGACAGCCGCATGTCCGCCACGACCGTGGAGTCGACCGAGATCTGCAGCCCCTCGGGTGTGCCGCGCATCGCCGGGATCGGGCGGGCCGCGCTGGCGGGCGGCTGCGCCCAGCGCCGCACGTCGCCCAGCGCGGCGGCGTCCAGCACCACCCGGCCGGTCTCGTCGCGGATCGCGTGGACGGTGGCGTCGAAGCGGTGCTGCTCGGTCCGCAGGTTCTGGAACTGGATCTCGTCCAGGCGGCACGGCTCCAGTTCGCAGAGCGTCGCGTCGGCCTCCACCCGCTGGAAGCCGGGCCGCAGGCCGGGCATGCGCAGGTCGTGCCGCAGCCCCCGATCCGAGATCACCAGCAGCCGCAGTTGCAGGCTGAGCGCGGAGTCGGGGCTGTCCACGGTCAGCTCGACGATCAGCTTCCTCGCGCGCACCATGATCGCCGTCGGCTCGGCCGGCCGCAGCAGGCCGGCCACCGCCGCGGCGTCCGGCCCGGCGGTGTCGGGCCAGTTCGCCACCCGCGCCAGCCTGGTCGTGTCCACCGCGAGGATGTTCTGCTGCTGGTTGCTCTTGTACCGGGAGACCGCCATCGCGAACTGCCCGTCCGGGTCGACCGCGGCGACGGCCGACCTCAGTTGCACCGCAGAGGCCCCCTGCACCACGGCCACCTTCGCCGCGCCGGTCTGCACCTGGGCCCGCTCGTCCCAGGCCCGCCCGGCCGTGTCGTACGCGGTGACCGCGAAGCCGAGCAGCCCGAACACGACCGTCACCAGCACCACCAGCCGTCCCGTGCCCGGGACCCGGGCCAGCGCGAACCCGGCCAGCCCGGTGCGCCAGCGGCCCCGCCGCAGCGCGGACCGCGCCACCCGCGCGGCCACCACGGGCAGCAGCCGCGCCCCGAGCAGACCGCAGGCCAGCCCGAGGCAGACCGGCGCGAGCAGGCCGAGGCCGCCCGCGTCGCCCGCCGCGGCGGCCTGGTAGCCGGCGACCGCGGCGAGGCTGCCCACGCCGACCTCCAGCGCGGTCGCGAACCGGCCCCGGTGCGGGGAGCCGCTGCGCCGCAGCAGCCCGAGCACCGGCGTACGCAGCGCGCCGACCTGGGCGAACGCACCCGCGAGCAGGGCGCCGAGCACCGCGAACGCGGTGTAGCGCAGCGAGGCTCCGTCCCACGACACGGTGCTGCCCGGGAGCACCACGCGGACCAGGGCCGCCGTGGCCGCGTACCCGGCGAGCAGGCCCGGCACCGCGGCGGCCAGCACCGGCACGGCGACCTCGGCGAACGGCAGCGCCCAGCGCAGCCGGGCGGGCGTGCCGCGCAGCGCGGCCAGGCCCAGCTCCTCGCGCCGCTGGTCGACGCCCGCGGCGACGGCCAGGAACAGCACGAACCAGCAGATCAGGATGAGCGGCACGGCGGCCACGGTGACGGTGTCGGCGAGCATCCGGTCGCCCTGGTCGATGCGCTTGCCGAGGTCGGTCATCAGCGTGCTGCTGGCGTACCCGCCGGCGGTGAGCTGCTTCTGCGCCTGCTCGATCCGCCCCGGCAGCCCGGCCGTGTCGGCGAACGCCGCGGGCTCGGCCACCAGGTCGACGGTCCTGGTGGCCTGGCCGCCGAAGGCTTCCAGCGAGCGGTCCGTGGCGAACAGCACGGGCTGCTCGACGCCAAGCAGCGAGACCCGGTCGGCCCAGTACGGGTCGGCGGGGTCCGGGAGGCGGTAGGTGCCGACGACGGTGAACCGCACCGGGTCGGCCCCGTTGGGCGTGCCGAACGAGACCACCCCGCCGAGCCGGACGCCGAGCAGCTCCAGCGTGCCGTCGGGCAGCACCGCCTCCCGGTCGGCGACCGCGCACCGCCCGGCGGTGACGACCAGCACCCGGCACACGCCGGTGCGCGCCGCCAGCACGGCGTCGGCGCCCGGCCCGGTGCCGGTCGCGCCCTGCAGCTGGAGCCCGTACACGGTGCGCATGTGCGCGACGTACGGCAGCGCGGTGGGGCGGGTCTCGGCCGTCTCGTCGGAGCTGGTCAGCTGCGACGCCGTCAGGACCCGCTCGGTCACCGGGGCCTGCGCGACCTGGTCGAGCCGCAGCGACTGCGCCGCGGCCGCGTGGTACACCGGGCCACCGGCGGCGGCCGCGGCCGCGGCGAGGGTGAGCAGGAACGTGATCAGGGCGGCGGCGCGCCGCTCGCGGATCATCTCCCACAGCAGCGTGGTCATCGGCCGTCCTCCAGGTCCAGTCCGCTGACCCGGGACAGCCGGGTGCCCACCGCGTACGCCGTGGCCGTCAGCAGGAGCCCTGCCACCGCCAGGACCGTCACCGGCAGCACCGGTGAGGCGGGCGAATCGTCCGCGACCGCCGCGCCCAGCAGCCCGCCACCGGCGGCCGCCGCGGCGACGATCAGCAGGTAACCGCTGCGGGTGGCCCGGCGTACCGCCCGCTGCGGCACACCTTGCGTACGCAGCGCGGCCAGCTCGGCCCCGCGCCGGGGCCCGTCGACGGCCACCACCAGGGCCACCGCCACCAGCACCAGGAGCACCGCGAGCAGCGCGGCCCCGAAGCGGAACCGCGCACCGGGTCCCTGCCCGACGGCGAGGAGGTGCTCGGTGCGCTGCACGGCGGTCTCCGTCGACACGGGCACCAGTCCGGTGGCGCGCAGCCGGTCCAGCGCGTCGGCGGGTGCGTCCGCCGCGAGCCATACCTGCAGGTCGGCGACGTTGTCGGTGCTGTCGCCAGCCCGGTCGGCGTATTCCAGGTCGACCAGCAGTCCCTGCGTGCCGGCCCCGGGCAGGGCGGGCACCGCCGCGACCACGTCCACCGGGCGGCGCAGCGGGCTGAGCATCTCGCCGCGGACCACGGTGCGGTCGTGCGCCAGCCGCGCCTCCCCCGCCAGCGCGGCGGGCACCGGCAGCGGCACGTCGGCGACCTGCACCCGCACCTCCGGGTCGGGGAAGCGCGGATCGACCGGCTCGTAGTCGACGGACAGCCCGCCGGGCAGCGGCGACAGCGTGACCCCCGCCGCGCCGACCGTGGTCCGCCAGCGGGCCGGGTCGGTCATCGCGGCCGTGTCGGCGACCACCGCGTCCGGGGCCGCCTGGCCAACGCTGTGCAGCACCACCCCGGCGGGATCGAAGCGGAAGCTCAGCCAGGCCAGCCGGCAGCCGGTGCCGCCCGCGCACGAGGGCACGTCCAGCCGCAGCGTGTGCCGTCCCCAGCCTGGGACCAGCGCCCCGGTGGCGGTCACGGCTTCGCCGCCGGGCCCGTCGAGCACCGCGGTCAAGGGCTGGTCGACCAGCACCGTGTCCGGCACGGTGAGGTCGAGCAGCAGCGCAGCCCCGGTGATCCGCACCGACGGGTTGGCGGCCGGGCGCAGCTGGGACGCCACCCGATCGGCCGCGACACCGGCCTCAGCGGGCCAGTACGCGACGCGGGCCAGGCGGGTGGTGTCGACGGCGACGGTCGTGCCGGTCGACGACTCCTGCCGGGCCACCGCCATGGCCCAGTCACCGGCCGGGTCGGCCTGGCGCACCAGGTGCTGCAGCGCGGCGCGCGACGGCGCGCGGACCCGGACCACCTCGGCCGCGCCCAGCGCCAGCCGGGCCTGCTCCTGCTCCGCGGCCTGCAGTGCCTGCCAGCCGTACGCGGCCTGGCCGAGCAGCGCCATCACGATGATCACGAGGGCGACCAGCCGGTCCATGCCGGGCCGGCGCGAGGCGTACAGGGCGCCGAGCGCCGTGCCCACCCGTCCCGAGCGCAGCCCGGCCCGGCCGAGCAGCCCCGCCAGCGGGCGCACCGCCCGCGCGGCGACCAGTCCGGCCGCGACCAGGATCAGCACCGGCGCGGCCGCGGGCAGCACCGTCCCGGCGAGGCCCAGCACCTCGGCGTCGCCGTTGCGCAACTGCCACGTCGCGGCGACGGCGAGGACCACCACGACGACGACCGCGATGCCGCCCGCAGCCCCGCGCCGGGCGGGGACCTGCCGCAGCGCGTCGAGCACGCCGCCGCGGTGCACCCGCACCTGCGCGATCACCACACTGACCAGCACGGCGAGGGTCAGGCCACCCGCCACCGCCAGCGCGGTGACCGACAGCGGCACGGGCCCGGCCGCGTCCATCGTGGCCCACGCCAGCAGTTGCGCCAGCCACCGGCCGAGCAGCAGCCCGACCGGCAGGGCGACCAGCACGGTCAGCACCCCCGGCCCGGCCGTCAGCGCGGCCCGGTGCCGGGCCGGCGCGCCCCGCAACGCCCCCAGCACCGCCTGGGTACGCCGTTCGGCCGCCGCGTGGCCCGCCCCGAGCAGCAGCACCCACCAGGCGACCCCGAGCAGCAGCACGGCTCCGGTCACCACGGGCACCGCGACCGTGTCCCGGTCCGCGATGATCTGCGGGAGCAGCCGTCGCAGCCCGCCCGTGACGGCGATGCCGCGACCCGGCTCGTCGGCCACACGCAGCGTCCAGGCCAGCGCGTCGACGTCGTCGGGGCTCATCACGGTGAGGTCGGCGACGTGGTCGAGGGTCGCCTGGAAGGTGTCGGCCCCGAGCGTCTGCAGCGTGTCCGGCACGGTGAAGACCGGGTTCTCGGCGCGCAGCGGCACCGGGGTCAGCTCCCGCCGGCCCGCCCAGTACGGGTCGGTGAGGCCGCCGCCCGCACCGTCCACGTCGTACACCCCGGTTATCCGCAGCATCGCCGCCGGGGCCGTGGGCTGGACCTGGAACGCGAACGTGTCTCCCGCGGCGAGCCCGAGCCGGCGGGCGGTGGTCGCGGCCAGCGCCACCTCACCGGGCTGCGCCGGGCAGGCGCCGGTCAGGGCCAGGTGCGCGCAGACGTCGTCGCGGGCGGCGAGCAGGACCTCGATCGGCGTACCGGACCCCTGGGGGGTGACTGCGCCGCGGCGGTAGCCGCCCCGGATCTCGCGTACCCCCGGGCCCGCGGGCACCACCGCGATCGAGCCGCGCAGCTCGGCGAGCGCGGCGGCGAACCCGTTGCGGGAGGTCATCTCGACGGTGACGGTGAGGCTCTGCTCGGCGGGGGTGGCCGAGGCGGCGGAGGCGGCCAGGACGTTGCGGGCGGCGGCGTCGGCGTACAGCGGACCGGCCACACCCACCGCCACCACCAGCGCGGCCAGCACACCGAGCAGCGCCGTCTCGCCCAGCCGCTCTCGCACAGCGCTCAGTACCAGCCGAAACATCGCATACCTCTGCCCGAACCCGTGGTGACCGCCATGCCATAAGCGATCAAGGCCCGGCCGCCGGTTGACCCCGCCTGCCGTTTGTGGCCGATCGGCCGGCAGCGGGTCACCCGTACGGAGGAATGGCTAACGCACGGCGTCGAGCCGGTGGAGGTCGTAGCGGCGCATCAGGTCGATGATCCGGTCGGCGTAGCGGGCCCCGCCCGGGTATCCGGCCGCCTGCAGCTCCCGCACGAAACGCTCCGGGTCGCCCGCGTGCCCCAGCGCCCCGGCGTGCTGCGGCGCACCGGCGAGCAGCGCCGCCTGGTCGGCGAACGAGCCCGCCGGGTCGCGGTACGCCCGCAACGAGGCGCCGTCATAGCTGCGGCAGCCCAGCGCGACCGGCGCCGCCTCCGCGTCGGCCCGCGGGTTCTCGGCGACCTGCGGACTAGCCGCCACCTGCGGTTTCACGGGCGGCTGCGAGCCCGCGGCCGTCGGCGGGCTCGGGTACGCGGCCGTCGGCGGGCTCGAGTTCGCGGCCGTCGTCGCGCTCGGGTTCGGAGCAGCCTGCGGGCTTGCGGAGGGCTGCCTGCAGGCCGTGTCGAAGTAGTTGTGGTCGCGGCGGGCCTGCGCGGATCGCCCCCAGTCCGAGGCGTGCACCGCCTGGGCGACCAGCACCGACGCGGGCACGCCGGTCGCGTGTGCCGCGGCCCGTGCCGGAATGGACGCCTGCTCGACGAAGTCGCCCGACGACGCGGGCGGCGTGCGCACCGGTTCCTGCCCGCACCAGGGCAGCCAGGGGCGCTGCGGCGACCAGCGCACGAACGCCTCGGCGACGTACCGGCCGCCGGGCAGCCGCAGCCAGCCGGCCGACCCAGCGGCCTGCTGCCCGGTGGCCTGGCACAGCACGGCCAGGACCTGCCCGTCGTCGACGGTGCCCAGGCGCGCCGCCTGGGTGCCGGGCTCGCGGCGCACGTTGAGCACCGAACCCTCGGTGGCGACCCGCGCGGCGACGGCCCCCGTGCTGCCCGAGCCGCACCACGGCACCTCGGGCCGGGCGGCCGGCCAGGCCAGGTACGCGTCGGGCAGGTACCGGTCCGCGCCGATGCGCATCCAGTGCGCCGAGCGCCGCTCGGTGCCGGTGACCTGCTCGCCCCACACCATGCAATGCACCGCGACCTGGGTGTCGTCGCCCAGCGAGGCCATCGCGCGTTTGTCCGTGGCCGGACCGGACCGCACGCTCACCACGCCGCCGTCGGTGTTGATCCGCGCGGTCGGCGTTGTCGGGTCGGCGACCGCGGCCGGGAGCCCGCCGGCGACCGCTTCGGCGGGCACGGCGCGCGGTGGCGCGGCCGCGGCCAACTGCGCCGGAAACGCGGCGAGCAGCAGGAACGGCATGATCAAAGCGGTGCGCAGCACGGTACGCGGCGTGGCCGACATACCACCAATAACGGGAATCAGGCGCGAAAGACACCCATACATCCGGGTGATACCCGCCACGCGAACGACCCCGACCGCTGTTTTCGATCACGCCTGCCGGAGAATGGAACCATGCTTACCCGCCCCGATCTCCGTAACGTCGCGATCGTCGCCCACGTCGACCACGGCAAGACCACGCTCGTCGATGCCATGCTCACGCAGGCCGGCGCCTTCCACGCGCGCGCCGCGGCCGCTGACCGGGTCATGGACTCCGGCGATCTGGAGCGGGAGAAGGGCATCACGATCCTCGCCAAGAACACCGCCGTCAAGTACGTCGGTGAGAGCGGCGAGCAGGTGACGATCAACATCATCGACACGCCCGGCCACGCCGACTTCGGCGGTGAGGTCGAGCGCGGCCTGACCATGGTCGACGGCGTCATCCTGCTGGTGGACGCATCCGAGGGCCCGCTGCCGCAGACCCGCTTCGTGCTGCGCAAGGCGCTCAAGGCCCGCATGCCGATCATCCTGGTCATCAACAAGGTCGACCGGCCCGACGCGCGGATCAAGGAGGTCGTGGACGACACCTACGAGCTCTTCCTCGACCTCGACGCCGACGAGGCCCAGATCGACTTCCCGATCGTGTACGCCTGCGCCCGCGACGGCATCGCCTCGCTGACCCAGCCGGAGGACGGCAAGGTCCCCGCCGACAGCGACTCGCTGCAGCCGCTGTTCCAGACCCTGCTCGACACCATCCCGGCGCCGACCTACACCGAGGGCGCGCCGCTGCAGGCGCACGTCACCAACCTCGACGCCTCGCCGTTCCTGGGCCGCCTCGCGCTGTGCCGGGTCCGTGAGGGCCGCATCCGCAAGGGCCAGACCGTCGTGTGGTGCAAGACCGACGGCACCCAGCAGAACGTGCGCATCTCCGAGCTGCTGATGACCGAGGCGCTGGAGCGCAAGCCGGCCGAGGAGGCGGGCCCGGGCGACATCATCGCCGTCGCCGGCATCGCCGACATCATGATCGGTGAGACGCTGGCCGATGCGGAGAACCCGATCCCGCTGCCGCTGATCACCGTCGACGAGCCCGCCATCTCGATGACCATCGGCACCAACACCTCGCCGCTGGTCGGCCGGGTCAAGGGCGCCAAGGTCACCGCGCGCATGGTCAAGGACCGGCTCGACAAGGAGCTCATCGGCAACGTGTCGCTGCGCATCCTGCCGACCGAGCGTCCCGACGCCTGGGAGGTGCAGGGCCGCGGCGAGCTGGCGCTGGCCATCCTGGTCGAGCAGATGCGCCGCGAGTCGTACGAGCTGACCGTCGGCAAGCCGCAGGTGGTCACCAAGACCGTCGACGGCAAGCTGCACGAGCCGGTCGAGCGCCTGACCATCGACTCCCCCGAGGAGCACCTCGGCGTGATCACCCAGCTGCTGGCCACCCGCAAGGGCCGCATGGAGCAGATGGTCAACCACGGCACGGGCTGGATCCGGATGGAGTGGCTGGTCCCGGCCCGCGGCCTGATCGGCTTCCGGACCGAGTTCCTCACCGACACCCGCGGCACCGGCATCCTGCACCACGTCTTCGAGAAGTACGAGCCGTGGTTCGGCGAGCTGCGCACCCGCAACAACGGCTCGCTGGTCGCCGACCGCACCGGTGTGGTGACCGCGTTCGCGATGACGAACCTGCAGGAGCGCGGCACGCTGTTCGTCGAGCCGACCACCGAGGTGTACGAGGGCATGATCGTCGGCGAGAACTCGCGCTCCGACGACATGGACGTCAACATCACCAAGGAGAAGAAGCTCACCAACATGCGGGCCTCGACCTCCGACGAGACCGAGAAGCTGATCCCGCCGCGCAAGCTGTCGCTGGAGCAGGCGCTGGAGTTCTGCCGCGAGGACGAGTGCGTCGAGGTCACCCCGGCCGCGGTACGCATCCGCAAGGTCATCCTCGACCAGACCCAGCGCGGCCGCCTCGCCGCCCGCCGCAAGCACGCCTGACCGGCGTCCCGACCGGCCCCAAGGCCCCCGCCCGCACCCGCGGCCGGGGGCCTTCCTCGTTGATCATGAACTTATGGCACGGGTCGACGGCGTGTCCCCGCCACAACTTCATGATCAACAACCCAGCCCACCGGCGCGACCGATCGATCATGAAGTTGTGGACAGGAAACGCCGCTGAACCGTGCCATAAGTTCATGATCAACCCGGAGGGGCGGCGGGGGTGTTGCCGTGGGGCTACTGGTGGGTATGCTGCGCGGACCCCTCACCCCCTGGGAGATCCACTATGCGCGCAGATCGGCTTGTGCTGGGCCTTTTCGGTGTGGCCTCAGCCGTCAACATCCTCGCCGCCGCCATCGGCAGCCGGCCGCTGGACTGGGCGAGCAAGCCGCTGCTGCTGCCGCTGCTGGCGCTGTGGTACTTCCTGAACCAGCGGGCCAAGGGCGTGCAGCCGACCACGGGCATCCTGGCCGCGCTGCTGTTCTCCTGGGCCGGTGACGTGGCGCTGCAGTTCGAGGGGACCACCGCGTTCATCGCCGGCATGGCGCTGTTCGGCACCGCGCACGTCTGCTACGTGACGACCTTCGTCCGCAACGGCGCGCTGGCCCGGGTACGCCGGCTGCCGATGCTGCTGGTGCCGATCGGCTACGCGATCTTCCTGGTCGGCGCGCTGACCTGGCTGTGGCCCGCGCTGTCCGAGGCGGGGCTGGCGGTGCCGATGGCCGTCTACGGCACGCTGCTGTCGTCGACCGCAGCGCTGGCGTCGGCCTTCGGCTGGCGCACCGCGCTCGGCGGCGGCCTGTTCCTGATCTCCGACCTGCTGATCGCGGTCCGCGTCGCCGACGCCTTCACCATCCCCGGCCCGCCGGTCTGGGTGATGGTCACCTACATCGCCGCGCAGTTCCTGCTGGCCACCGGCTGGGCCGAGCGCCGCACGGCCTGACCCGCGCGTTCCGGCCCGGCCGGACGCGGTCGCCCGCGTCGGACCGGAGCCGGGGCGCGGTCCCGACCGATCCGAGAACCGGCCGGGACGGCGGCCGTCAGGACGGGTCGGGACCGAGGCAGTAGATGTCGGTGTTGGTGAGGCGGCCGCGCCGCGAGGTGTACGTCTCCTCGACGACGCCGATCGTGTCGGCCGGGCACTGGCTCTCGCTGTCGACGACCTTGGTGACCACACCCTGGTTCGGCTCGCTGCAGTCCACGAAGTCCACGTCGGTCCCGTCGGCGGACGCGACGACGCACTGCCCGACCTTGTTCTCCGCGCCGCCGGTGGCGATGGCGTACCCGATCGCGCCCACCACGGCCAGCGGGATGAGCAGTCCGACGATGGTGACCCGCTGGTGCAACGGCTTACCCGGGGACCACGGCGTGCCCGACGAGCCGTCCAGGGCGGGCGCCGGCTCGGTGAGGTTGTTCAGCTTGCGGCGCGCGAACAGGTTGTAGAGCAGGATGAACGGCGTGATGAGGAACGACGCCCAGCCCCACCAGCCCTGCACCAGGGTGCGGCTGGTCATCGTGCGGAAGATCGCCAGGCCGCAGCTGCGGCAGTAGGTGCCCTTCTCCTTCAGGAACTGCATCGCCAGGATCAGGCCGCGGTGTCCGCGGAAGGTCATCTCCGCTGCGGGGCTGCAGCCGCAGTTCTGGCAGCGGTAGGTGCGGTCCGGATGCGGGACCGGGGAGGACAGGTGCGAGGGGATCAGTTCGGTCACGGCGCGGGACTCTAGTGCAGCCCGGAGCATGCCACCGCCCCGTCGGTCGGTACGCTGCCAAACCGTGATCACGCTGCAGAGCCTCACGCCCGAACTCGACGCGTTCCCCGGCACCGCCTCGGTCTGGTGCGGCCCGCTCGACGGGTCCGCGGTGTTCGCCCGCGCCGAGCACGAGCTGCATTACGCGGCCAGCACCATGAAGGTCGGCGTGATGGTGGCCGCGTGGCGGGCCGCCGAGGCCGGCCGGCTCGACCTGGACGCCGAGATCCCCGTGCACAACCAGCACGTCTCGGCCGCGCCCGGCAGCCCGGCCTACACCAACGACCCGGAGTACGACAGCGACCGGCAGGTCTGGGACCGGCTCGGCGGCAGCGCGCCGCTGCGCTGGCTGATCCACCGCATGATCGTGCGCTCGTCCAATCTCGCCACCAACCTGGTGCTGGGCGCGCTGGGCCCGAACGAGCAGGCGTTCGAGCAGGTCAACGAGGTGTGGAAGCTCGCCGGCGCGACCCGGGCGCACACCGACCGCGGCATCGAGGACTACCCGGCCCGGGAGAGCGGGATCAGCAACGAGGTCACCGCCGCCGACCTGGCCGCCCTGTTCGGCGCGCTGGCCGGCGACCGGCTGGCGTCGCCCGCCGGGTGCGCCGCGATGATCGACGTGTTGACCGCCCAGGAGTGCCGCGACGACCTGCACCTGGGCCTGCCCGAGGGCACCCGGGTCGCGTTGAAGAACGGCTGGGTCACCCGCGAGCGGCACAGCAGCGCGCTGATCTTCCCGCCGGACGCCGCGCCGTACCTGCTGGCGGCCTGCACCACCGGCGACATGTCCGACGCCGACGCCTGCCGGCTGCTCGGCCGGATCGCGGCGGCGAGCTGGTCACAACTCGGCATGAACTGACCATCGCGCTGGTCAGTCGTTACCGATCGGTGCTTCTGCAGCATCCGCTTCAGACGTAAGGTCGAAAGCGTGTCGATCACCGCAGTTCGCACGCGCCGGATCTCCGCGCCGCTGCACACCCCGTTCGTGACCGCGCTGCGCCGGGCCACCGCCGTGGAGACGTTGCTGGTGGAGGTGGTCGACGCCGACGGGCGGTCCGGCTTCGGCGAGGCGCCTCAGGTCTGGGCGGTGACCGGGGCGAGCCTGGCCGGCTCGCAGGCGGCCGTCGAGGAGATGATGGCGCCGCTGCTGGTGGGCCGCGATCCCGACGACCTGGCCGCACGCTGCCGCGAGGTCGCCCGCGCCGTGGTCGGCAACGAGGCGGCCAAGATGGCCGTCGAGATCGCGCTGCACGACCTGGCCGCGCGCCGCCTGGACATTCCGCTGGTACGCATGCTCGGCGGCACGAACCTGACGGTGCCCACCGACGTGACCCTGTCCGCGGGCGAGCCGGGCGCGCTGGCCGTCACCGCCAAGCAGCGCCTCGCCGAGGGCTTCACCGTGCTGAAGCTGAAGGTCGGCACCGATGCCGCCGGCGACCTGGCCCGCATCCGCGCCGTGTGCGACGCCCTGGAACCGGGCCTGCGGCTGCGCCTGGACGCCAACCAGGGCTGGACCCCGCGGGACGCGCTCACCATCATCAACCGCATCGCCGCGCTGGAACTGCCGGTCGAGCTGGTCGAGCAGCCCGTCGCCCGGCATGACCTGGACGGCCTGGCCTGGGTCAGCGCCCGCGCCGACCTGCCGATCATGGCCGACGAGTCGGTCTTCGGCGTACGCGACCTCGTCGAGGTGATCCGCCGCCGGGCGGCCGACCTGGTCAACGTGAAGCTCGCCAAGAGCGGCGGGCTCACCGTCGCCCGTACGCTGCTGGAACTGGCCGCCGCGCACGGCCTGGGCACCTGCGTGGGGTCCATGATGGAGGGGCCGGTCGGCATCGGCGCGGCCGCGAGCCTGGTCGCGGCCCACCCGACCACGGTGGTCAGCGACCTCGACGCGGCCTGGTGGCTGACGGAGTCGCCGGTCACCGGCGGCATCCGCTACGACGGCGGCACGGTGATCCTGCCCGACGCCCCGGGCCTGGGCGTATCGCTGCCGCAACCGGGCTCGGCCGAGTGAGGCGAGGTGCCGGCATGAAGATCGCCACGGTGACCGCCCCGGTGGCGACGCTCTGGTCCCGCCCGGACGCACCCCGCCCGGAGGTCGACGCCGCGGCGCTGGGCCCGCGCTGCGACCCCCGGTCCTGGGTCGCCGGCCTCGACGACACCGGGCGGATGTACGCGGGTGTGCTCACCCAACTGCTGCACGGCGAGCAGGTGCTGATCGAGGAGGTCCGCGACGGCTGGGCACGTGTGGTCGCCACCGAGCAGCCCGCGGCCAAGCTCGACCCCCGCGGATACCCCGGCTGGCTGCCTCTGGACCAGCTCAGCATCCGCGAGTCCCCCGACAGCGAGCAGCCGGACACCGGCTCCCTCGCCCTCGCCGCGCTCGAGGTGGCGCGCACCTGGCGTGGGGTGCCCTACGTGTGGGGCGGCCTTACCCCCTACGGCATCGACTGCTCGGGCCTGGTGCACCTGGCGTTCCGGCAGGTCGGCGTGACCCTCCCCCGCGACGCCGACGACCAGCGCGCCGCCACCGCCGACGTGCCCCTGGGCACCGAGCGCCCCGGCGACCTGTACTTCTTCGCCCGTTCCAACGGCAAGGTCCACCACGTGGGCTTCGTGACCACCGCACCGACTCCCGACGGCCACCGTCACATGCTCCACGCCTGCGGCGACGCCTACCTTGTCGTCGAAGAGGGACTCCGCCCCACCCGCACCGCCACCCTCTGCGCCGCGACCCGCGTCACCCCCTGACCGGAGAAAGCCCCGCACCCGGAGACCGGGGCGGGGCTTCAGACGCGGGGTCGGGTCAGCCCACCGGGGTGGGGGACTTCTCCTCGTGGTTGTTCTTCTCCTCGCGGGAGGACTTGATGAGGCTGGCGACCGTGGCTATGGCCAGGATGCCGATGATCACGCCGAGCGAGACGCCGATGCTGATGTGCGGGACCGCGGTGATGGGCTGGCCGTTGTTGATGAACGGGACGTTGTTGCCGGCCAGGGCTTCCATGATCAGCTTCACGCCGATGAAGCCGAGCACCGCGGCCAGGCCCAGCGACAGGTAGACCAGCCGGTCCAGCAGGCCGCCGAGCAGGAAGTACAGCTGGCGCAGGCCCATCAGGGCGAACACGTTCGCGGTGAAGACCAGGAACGGCTCCTTGGTCAGGCCGAAGATCGCGGGGATGGAGTCGAGCGCGAAGATCAGGTCCGTGGTGCCGATCGCGATCATCACGATCAGCATCGGGGTGAAGAACCGCTTGCCGTTCTGCACCACGGTCATCTTCGCTTCGTTGTACTCCTTGCTGATCGGCAGCACCCGGCGGCTCCACCGGATCAGCGCGTTCTCCTTGAAGTCCGACTCGTCGCTCTCCCCGTGCTTGGTGAGCGTGTACGCGGTGTAGATCAGGAAGACGCCGAAGATGTAGAACACCCACACGAACCGCGACACCAGCGCCGCGCCGGCCGCGATGAACGCGCCACGCATGATCAGCGCCAGCACGATGCCGATGAGCAGCACCTTCTGCTGATAGATCCGCGGCACGGCGAACCTGCTCATGATGATCACGAAGACGAACAGGTTGTCCACGGACAGGCTGTACTCGGTGACCCAGCCGGCGAAGAACTCCTGGCCGTACTGGGTGCCGTGGTTGTAGAAGATCCAGCCGCCGAAGGCGACGGCCAGTGCGACGTAGAAGACGACCCAACCGGTCGCCTCCTTCATCGAAGGCTCATGCGGCCGCCGGCCGATGATCATCAAGTCGAAGGTCAGCAGCGCCAGCAGCCCGATGAGGGTTGCGGCCCATTCCCAAGTGGACACGTTCATATGAACAGACCTCCGGTCGGCATACTTTTTGCCCCGGAGGTCTCTCCTGCCACCGGCGTACTGCCGGTGACCGACGATGCCGGGTTCACACCAGGCCTATGGTGGCCGGGGGGAGCCGTGCTGACGACACCGTCGTGAGGGATACTCCCCTCCCGCGTCTCTCTATTGTTTACCACGCGAACCTGTAAACCCAGACGGGGTCGCCCGCACGGACGATCCAACGGGACATCCGGGTCATCCGGGACGTCCGGCCAGGTCAGCCAAGTGGTGCCGCGAGCGGCCAGCCTGCGTTCAGCACCTGCTCGCACGCCGCCACCGCCGCCCTAAGCCGCACCTCGTGTGATCCGGACAACTCCACGACCGGGACCGCCGAGCCCGCGAGGACCTCGCGGAACCGGCCGGTCATCCAGCCGCGCAGATGCTCCCCGTCCCGCAGCCCGTCGTCGTCGAAGTCGACCCCGACAGGCGAGGTCAACAGGTACAGATCGGGACGCCGGGCCAGTGCGCGCACCTCCGGTGACGAACTGCCCAGGTAACGCTCCTCCCAAACCTGGGTCGCCAGCGCGTCGGTGTCGCAGACCAGCAGCGGCGAGCCCTGCCGGGCCGCGGCGTCCTCGGCCGCGGACTGGGCGCGCGCCACCGCCGTGAAGTCGGCCCGGTCCCATGCCACGTCGAACACCGTGGCCGCCGGGTCGGCCGCCCGCAGCGCGGCCAGTTTGCGTTCGGTCAGCTCCCGGCCGTACTCGGGCACCCAGCGGGTGGCCGCCCAGACGCCGCCCCGGGCCGCGTAGTGCGCGGACAGCGCAGCGGCCATCGTGGTGGTGCCCGTCGACTCCGCCCCCAGCACCACCACCCGGCGGGTGAACCAGGCCCGCACCGGCGCGGACAGCATCCCCCAGTGCGCCACCGGGTCGGCGCGCACCGCGGTGCCGGACACCGGGCACGCCAGCCGGAGCGTGTCGACCTCCACGTGCACCGCCCCGAACCGGCGGGCCAGCTCGTCGCCGTACTTCTCCGAGCTGAACACGGCGTCCACCGCCCGGTCGCCGACCGCCTCGCGGAACACGGCGCAGTGGGCGTCCCACACCGCCGGATCGTCGTAGTCGACCCGCAGGTCGTCGTAGCGGCCCGCGAACCGCACCCACGGGGTGTCCGCGTGCTCCTCGCGCAGCCAGTCCAGCCGCGTCTCCAGCGGGATCGACTCCTGCCGCGACGGCGCGACCACCACGGTGACCTCGGCGCAGGCCGCGGCCGCCGCCCGGATCAGCAGGTGGTGGCCGGCGTGCGGCGGGTAGAACTTGCCCACCACCATGCCGTGGACGTACGCCCGGCTCATGCCGCGACCGGTTCCGCCACCCGTGCCCGCAGCGCGTTCTGCCAGGCCAGCAGGCCCGCCACACACAGGCCCAGGAACACGACGTAGAGCGCGCCGGTCAGCCACAGGTCCTTGTACAGGTAGAGCGGGATGTAGATCAGGTCCGCGACGATCCAGATCCACCAGCTTTCCAGCTTCTTGCGGGTCTGCAGGTACGTCGCGGCGAGCGACAGCACCGTGGTCAGCGCGTCGGCCAGCGGCACCGTGGAGTCGGTGACCCGGTCCAGCAGCAGCCACAGCCCGGCGGTCGCCGCCACGCCCGCCACCGCCAGCACGGCCCACTCGGCACGCGTGGTCCGCGACACCTCCAGCCGCCCCCCGCGCTCCCCGCCGCGTAGCCACTGCCACCAGCCGAGCAGGCCCAGCGCCACGTAGACCACCTGCAGGCCCGCGTCGGCGTACAGGCCGTACGTGACGAACACCACGAGCAGCAGGAGCACGTTGACGATGCCGACGGCCCAGTTGGCGATGTTCTGGCGCACCAGCAGCCACACGTTGAGCACACCGGTGCCGAAGCCGAGCACCTCCGCCCAGGTCATCGGGGTGCCGTTGACGGTGAGGGCGGTGCTGAGCAGCCAGTCGAGCATGGGCGACACCCTAGGGCACGCGCACCACAGCCCCAAGGCCGTGCAAGGATCATCGCCATGGTGCTCGAGATCGCACAGATCGACGTCCTGCCCGGCCAGGAGGACGCTTTCGCCGCCGCGTACGCGCAGGCCCGGCCCTGGCTCGCGGACACGGACGGCTGCCTCACCACCCGGATGACCCGCGGCATCGAGTCGCCGTCGCACTTCGTGCTGCTGGTCGAGTGGGAGTCGGTGCAGGCGCACGAGGAGAACTTCCGGGCCACCGAGCGCTTCACGCAGTGGCGCACGATCCTGAGCCCGTTCTTCGCGAAGCCGCCGTTCGTCGAGCACTACGCCGACCTGCCCGACGTGGGCTGAGCCTGCACGCGACCTGCGACATGACCGACCGCACCCTCACCACGTCCGACGGCGTGCCCGTCGACGCCCACCACGACCCGGGTGACCCCGGGCTGGCGATCGTCGTCGCGCACGGCTTCACCGGCTCCTGGCGGCGCGAGGCCGTACGCCGGGCCGCCGGGATCTTCGGCCGGTCCGGCGGCGTGATCAGCTTCGACTTCCGCGGGCACGGCCGTTCCGGCGGCCTGTCCACCGTCGGCGATCTGGAGATCCACGACGTCGAGGCGGCCGTCGCCTGGGCCCGCGAGCTGGGCTACCGCCACGTCGTCACGGTCGGCTTCTCGATGGGCGCCTCCGTCGTGGTGCGCCATGCCGGGCTGCAGCGCGGCGTGGACGCCGTGGTGGCCGTCAGCGGGCCGGCCCGCTGGTACTACCGGGGCACCCCGCCCATGCGGCGCGTGCACTGGGTGCTGGAACGGCGGCTGGGACGGCTCGTCGGCCGGGTCGCGCTGCGCACCCGGATCGCGGCCGGCGGCTGGGACCCGGTGCCCGACCCGCCGTACGCCGTCGCCGCGCTGATCGCGCCGATCCCGCTGCTGGTGGTGCACGGCGACGCCGACGCGTACTTCCCCGTCGAGCACGCCGAGCAGCTCTACGGCAACGCCGCCGAGCCCAAGGAGCTGTGGCTGGAGCCAGGCTTCGGCCACGCCGAGAACGCCGCCCCCGATGAGCTGCTGGAACGCATCGGCGCCTGGGCCGCCGCGCACGCCGGGAGCTGAATTACGGGGCTGTGCCCCCGCCGTCCGTCCAACTAGGTTGGTGGGCATGAACGGGGACGAACGACTGACACGAGCCCACGACCTGTACGAGAGCGCCGTCTTCGGCGGCGACACCACCGCGACCGAGACCGCCCACCGCGACCTCGACAGCCTCGAAGCCGACCTCGCCCTGGCCCGGGGCCGGCTGCTGCACGCCGACTTCCTGCACCGGCGCGAGGAGGATCCCGGCGAGCTGCCCGCGTTCGAGCGCGCCCTGGAGCTGTACACGCGGCTCGGCGACGCGCGCGGGGAGAGTGCGGCGCTGTTCTGGCTCGGCTGCTTCCACCAGGTGGTGCGCGACGACGCGGGCGCCGCCCGGCCGCTGCTGCAGCGTTCGTACGACCTTGCCACGCAGCACGGCGACGAGCTGACCACGTCGTACGCGGTGCGGCATCTGGGTTTCGCCGACCTGGAGGCCGGCGACCGGGCCGGTGGCCGGCAGAAGCTGGAGGAGTCCGCCCGGATCCGCCAGGAGCTGGGCTTCCTGCCCGGGCTCGCGGCGGCGCAGCTGGCGCTGGCCCAACTGGCCTACGAGGAGGACCGCGACGAGGACGCGGCGGCGCTGCTGACGCAGGCCCGCGAGGCGGCCGCCCGCAGCCGCGCCCACGGCGTGCTCGCCTGGATCGATGCGGCCCGCGTCCGGATCTGACACGTCGGTGCGGGAGCCGACGGATCGGCTCCCGCACCGGCGACACGGCTGCGTGCGGGCGAAACCACCCGCCGCGGACCGGTCATCTGGTCGCCGCCATGACGGTGACCAGATGGTTGCGGACGGCCTGTATGGCCGTGCTGGACGTGTTCCAGCTCGTCTCGGCGGCGATGCGCCGCTTCGACGCCTGCGCGGCGGCCGCCTCTTCCGGCGACTGCACACGCCTGTTCCTGGCTTCGGTCATCGAAACCTCCTCGGTGTCTGCCGAGGGCGCTGACACCGGCAGCGAAGCAACCCGGAGTACGCGGTTCGCGAACCGCCCCACTGCATGTGGGCGTCGTGCCCGTCCCGCGGGGGAAGCAGCGATCCACGTCGATCGCCTGTCACGGAACGAGCCCGCCCCATGCCTGTCCTATGTCCGCACCACCGGTGCCGAAACCTTTCCCGTGTCTCCGTTTCAGGAAGCGCGGGTGAAGCGGGCACGGCGGCCCAGGGTGGTGAAGCCGAGCCGGTGGTAGAGAGCGGCCGCGCCCGGGTTGTTGACGTTGACGTCGAGCAGCATCTCGGACGCGCCGTCGGCGGCGGCCGCGCGCAGCGCGGCGACGGTGAGGGCCGCCCCGACGCCCTGGCCGCGCGCCGCGGGCGTGGTGCCGACCTGCACCAGCCAGCCGTCGCCGCAGACCACGAAGCCGAGGTCGGCGCCGGCCGGGCCGACCGCGAGCAGCGACCACGGCGGGCGGAAGTCGTCGTCGACCAGCCAGCCGGTCCACTGGTCCAGATCCCAGTCCGGAAAGCCCGGACGCTCGGCGAACGCCGCCCGGTATGCCTTGTGGAAGCGGGCGATCGTGTCCGGCGCCCAGCCGACGAGGCGGACACCGGCGGGCGGCGCGATGTCGGGGATCTCCTTGAGGTCGTGGCGCATCACGTCCTCGGCGAAGGTCTGCGCCAGCCCGCGGCTCGCGAACAGGGCCTCGGCGGCCTCGGTCAGCGACTCGGTCTCGATGATCTCGGCACCGGCCAGGCACCAGTCCAGCGCGGCGGCGCCCAGGCCGCGCCCGCGGGCGGCCGGGTCCACCAGCGCGGTGCCGGTGACGGTGCTGCCGGCGGGCCGGATCGCGGCGGCGGCGACGAGCGTGCCGTCGGGGTCGTACGCGCCGATGGCGAGCCCGCCCTCGGCGGCGTAACGCCGCCCGGTGAAGCCCTCGCCCGCGGCCAGCGGCAGCCCGCCGTCGACGGCCAGGCACCGGGCGGCCAGGCGGGACACGGCCGGCACGGCGTCGGCGGCCAGCGGGGCGAAGAGAGCGTCAGCTTCGGTCACGGGACGCGAGCCTAGACGAGTTCCGGCGCACCGGCACCGGATTTGCCGCGGCCGAGTTCCGCGCACCGCTACTGGATCCGCACTGGCCCGGCTCCGCACGCCCGGCACTGGATCCGCGCCGGCACAGTTCGGCACGCCAGGCCCTAAATCCATGCCGGCACAGTTCCGCACGCCTGACACTGGATCCGCGCTGGCAGCATGGCAGGCGTGAGCACCCCCTCGCTGGAGCGCGTTCCGTCCCCGGACCCCACGGCCGTGCCGGCGGCGACCCGCGCGGCCCCGGCTCGCCGGCTGCCCCGCGGCCACCTCGTTGCGCTGCTGGTCTTCGGCGCGATCGTCGCCGTGTCGTGGTGGCGTCCCCTCTGGCCCGCCGAGCAGGCACTGCACCACAGCCTGACCGTGCTGGCGGTGGCCGGGCTGCTGTGGGCGCAGTGGCGGCTGCGGTTGCCGCTGAGCTCCTTCGTGCTGGTGCTGGCCTTCCTGACGCTGCACACGGTGGCCGCCCGCTGGATCTACTCGTACGTCCCCTACGAGCAGTGGTGGCACGCGCTCACCGGAGCCGCCCCGTCGGGCGGGCGCAACCACTTCGACCGGCTGGTCCACTTCGGATACGGGCTGCTGCTGGCCCCGGTGCTGGCGCGGGCGTGGCGCGAGCGGGGCGCGGGTCGCGGGCGGGCCTGGCTGCAGGCGGTGCAGGTGATCGTGTCCACCGGCGCGCTGTATGAGTTGTTCGAGTGGGGCATCGCGCTGGGCCTGGCCCCGGACGCGGCCGAGGCCTACAACGGCCAGCAGGGCGACCCGTGGGACGCCCATAAGGACATGGCGCTGGCCGTGCTCGGCGCGGCCTTCGGCGCGACGGTCGCCGCACTCCGGCCGCCGCCGAGGACATGACTCCACGGGTCCACATCATCTGGGATGTATCCACATCCCAGATGATGTGGACCCGGGGGGACTGTCAGCCCAGCGCGCAGGCGTTGCCGTTGAGGGTGAACGCGGCCGGTGCCGTGTTCGTCCCGCTCCAGCTGCTCAGGAAGCCGAACGAGGCGGTGCCGCCGTTCGCGCCGATCGTGCCGTTCCAGGCCGCATTGGTGATGGTCACGTTCGCGCCGCTCTGCGCGTACACGCTGCTCCAGGACTGGTTGACCACCTGGCCGTTGGCGAAGGTCCAGCGCAGGGCCCAGCCGTTGACCGCCGCCGGGCCGGTGTTGGTGACCACCACGTCACCCTGGAAGCCGGAGTTCCACTGGTTGGTGACGGTGTACTTCACCCGGCACGACACCGGGCTGCCCGAGCCGCTGGGTGACGGCGAGACGCTCGGACTCGGCGAGGCGCTGGGGCTGCGCGACGCGCTCGGACTCGGCGACGCCGACGCGCTCGGCGAAACGCTCGGCGACGGCGACGGGCTGCGTGAAGGGCTCGGGCTCGGCGAGGCCGGTCCGGTGGCCGTCGGCGAGGCCGCGCCGATCACGGCCCAGTACGCCGGCTTGGCCTGCAGCTGCACGTCGAACAGCAGCGGGAAGTCCTTGCGGCTCACCGGGTAGCTGTCCAGCCAGGTCTCGTCGTCGGCCAGGCCCCACAACGTCACCGAGGTGATGTTCGCCTTGTACTTGCGGTACACGTCGAACCAGGCCTTGTACCGCGCGGCCTGGCTGGCCAGCCGGTCCGCGGGCGGCGTGGTGAAGCTCTCCGAGCTGCTGGTGTAGATGCTGGTGTCCATCTCGGTGATCTGCTGCTCGACGCCCAGCGGGATGAACGTCGCGATCATCGAGTCGGTCTCCGCCCCGGTCGGCCAGGAGATGTTGCCGTGCTGCTGGTGCCCGACCCCGTCGATCGGCACCCCCTCGGCCTTGAGCGACGCGACCAGGTTGTAGAGCTTGTCGCGTTTGGCCTGCACGTTGGTGTTGTAGTCGTTGATGAACAGCTTCGCGTTCGGCGCGACCTGCCGGGCCACCCGGAACGCGGTGCGGATGTAGTCCAGCCCGGTGATCGTGTACCAGGTGCTGCGCCGCAGGCCGTCGGACTGGTTCTCGTCGATGACCTCGTTGACCACGTCCCAGGCCGACACATCGGCGGCGTACCGACCGCCGACCGCGCGGATGTGCGCCTCCAGCCGGGCCAGCAGCAGCGTCTTGTTGGCCGGCGTAGCGGTCATCGGCTGCCCGTTGGCGTCGTTGAACACCCAGGCCGGGGTCTGGTTGTGCCAGACGAACGTGTGCCCGCGCACCTTCATGCCGTTGGCCCGCGCGAACGCCACGATCGCGTCCGCGTCGGTGTAGTTGAACACGCCCTCGGTGGGCTCGGTGGCGTCCCACTTCATCGCGTTGCCCGCGGTCACCGAGTTGAAGTGCTTGGCCAGCAGCTGGCCCCGCTCGGCGAGCAGTTGCGGGCGGCCGACCGCAGCCCCGATCGGGAAGTCGTTCGCGAACACCGTCTTCAGCGACGGGATGTCGGTCTGGATCGGGCTCGGCGGCAGGTACGACAGGCTGAAGTCGTCGATGTGGAACGACGCGGTGCCGCTGACCGTCTCGACGTACACCGCGAAGAAGTCGGCGTCGTTGGCGAGGGTGTAGCCGCCGGTCAGCTGGGTCCAGCCGCCGTCGGTCACCGTGGTGCTGTTGACGACCTGCTCGTAGCTGGCGGTGCCCTGCCAGCGGCGTTCGACGCTCATCCGCAGCTGCACGCTGCCCGCGCCCGCGGCGGCGCGCGCCCAGACCGAGTACGTGTAGCGGGTGCCGCGGGTGACCGTGGTCAGCAGGTCGCGGCTGGGGCCGTTCCAGGATGCGGTACGGCCCGAGGTGAGCAGGCTGCGGGTGCCCGCGTGCGCGACGGCGGTGCTGTTCTCGACGAGCTCGACGGTGCCGCGCCGGGCCCAGCCCTGACCGGTGCCGTCCTCGAAGCTGCTGGTCAGGACGGTCACGGGATCGGCGGCGCGGACGGGGGTTGAGGTGGCGGCGACCACGACCGCGAGCGCGGACAGGGTCAGCATGAGCAGGCCGAGCGTGGCTCGCCCGGCTCTGGAGGAGAGTGTGGGCACTGTGGGGATCCTGTTCCGGGAGGATTCATGCGCGCGGACGCACGCCACTGCCCTTGGCGGTCGGACCGACCACGCCGAGAAGACGACCGCCGAAGCCCGGAGGCGATCGACGCCGATGCTATGAGTTGCACCGACCCCCGTCAATCGAGAGGTTTGCCCGCCCGGCCGTGGGGGTAGAGCCGCGACATGAGCGCTGAGCTGCC
Source organism: Catellatospora vulcania (assembly GCF_009720385.1). Classification (GTDB taxonomy): domain Bacteria; phylum Actinomycetota; class Actinomycetes; order Mycobacteriales; family Micromonosporaceae; genus Catellatospora; species Catellatospora vulcania. The sequence goes on from NZ_WARX01000020.1 coordinate 165,957, forward strand.
ACCACTACCGCCCCTGTCCCCCGAAGCCGAGGCCCAGTACACCCCCGCCGGGCAGAGCATCGTCGACATGCTGGCCGACGAGCACCGGCAGATCACCCGCCTGTCGGCCGAGCTGGCCACCGAGGCCGCGACCGCCTCCCCGGCCCGGCGGCGCCAGGTCGCCGAGGTGGTGACCGCAGTCGTCAGCCGGCATCTCGCGGCCGAGGAGCAGTACCTGCTGCCGACCGTGAAGAACCTGTTCCCCGACGGCGACGACCTGGTCAACCGGGAGCTCGCCGAGGACGGCGCGATCCGCCAGGTGCTGCAGACGCTGTCGGTCATGCCGACCGAGGACGAGGGCTTCCAGAACCTCGCCCTGGAGGTCGACGCCCACCTGCGCCGACACAAGCACACCGCGGACCGCCGCATCCACGGCCGGCTCAAGGAACTCGCCAACGACGACGAGCTGATCCGCCTGGGCAACCGGGCCGCGATCGCCGAGGAGTCCGCGGGCACCCGCCCGCACCCCAAGTCGCCGAGCACCCCGCCCTGGAACAAGGTCGTCGACCCGATGCTCGGCGTCGCCGACAAACTCCGCGACGCCGTCACCGGCCGCCCCACCTACCCCAGCGACCTCGACCCCAAGTGACCCCCGCGCCACCTTCTGCCGCAACTTTTAAAGACCTGCGCCTTCCGGACTGACCGGAGAGCGCAGGTCTTTAAAAGTTGCGGCGGGTGGTGACGGGCCGGGTCAGGCGGCGGCGTCCATCTGGCGGAGTTCCTTCTTGAGTTCGCTGATCTCGTCGCGGATGCGGGCGGCCAGCTCGAACTGGAGTTCGGCCGCGGCGGCGAGCATCTGGTCGGTCAGCTCCGTCATCAGCTTGGCCAGCTCGACGCGGGCCATGCCCTCGGTCGCGGCGACCACCGCCCCGCGCTTCTCCGACGTGGTGCGCGCCCGGGAGCGGGTGCCGGGCGTCGGGGCCTTGCCGCGCGACATCTGCCGGCCCGAACCGCCGATGATGTGCCCGCCCGGCCCGTGCCCGGCCAGCGCGTTCTCGGTGTCCTCGGCCTCGCGGTAGATGTCGTCCAGGATGTCGTGGATCCGCTTGCGCAGCGGCTGCGGGTCCACGCCGTGGGCCTCGTTGTACGCCACCTGCTTGGCCCGGCGCCGGTTGGTCTCGTCGATCGCCGACGCCATCGACGGGGTGATCTTGTCGGCGTACATGTGGACCTCGCCGGACACGTTACGGGCGGCGCGGCCGATGGTCTGGATCAGCGAGGTGCCGCTGCGCAGGAAGCCCTCCTTGTCCGCGTCGAGGATCGCCACCAGCGACACCTCGGGCAGGTCCAGGCCCTCGCGCAGCAGGTTGATGCCGACCAGCACGTCGAACTCGCCCATGCGCAGTTCCTTGAGCAGCTCCACCCGGCGCAGCGTGTCCACCTCGGAGTGCAGGTAGCGCACCCGGATGCCGTTCTCCAGCAGGTAGTCGGTGAGGTCCTCGGACATCTTCTTGGTCAGCGTGGTGACCAGGACCCGCTCGTCGCGTTCGGTGCGCACCCGGATCTCGTGCATCAGGTCGTCGATCTGGCCCTTGGTCGGCTTCACCACCACCTGCGGGTCGACCAGGCCGGTCGGGCGGATCACCTGCTCGACGAACTCGCCCTGGGCCTGCTTGAGCTCCCACGGCCCCGGGGTCGCGGACAGGAACACCATCTGCCCGACCCGCTCCAGGAACTCGTCGAAGCGCAGCGGCCGGTTGTCCTGCGCGCTGGGCAGCCGGAAGCCGTGCTCGACCAGCACCCGCTTGCGGGAGGCGTCGCCCTCGTACATGCCGCCGATCTGCGGGATGGTCACGTGCGACTCGTCGATGACGGTGACGAAGTCGTCCGGGAAGTAGTCCAGCAGGGCGTGCGGCGGGCTGCCCTGCTCGCGGCCGTCGATGTGGCGCGAGTAGTTCTCGATGCCGTTGCAGAAACCGACCTGGCGCATCATCTCCAGGTCGTACGTGGTGCGCATGCGCAGCCGTTGCGCCTCCAGCAGCTTGCCCTGCTGGTCGAGCTCGGTCAGGCGCTCCTCCAGCTCGGCCTCGATGCCGGCGATCGCCCGCTCCATGCGCTCGGGCCCGGCCGCGTAGTGCGTCGCCGGGAAGATCATCATCTGGTCGACGTCCTTGATGACGTCGCCGGTCAGCGGGTGCAGGTAGGACAGCCGCTCGATCTCGTCGCCGAAGAACTCGATGCGCAGCGCCAGTTCCTCGTACGCCGGGATGATCTCCAGGGTGTCGCCGCGGACCCGGAAGGTGCCCCGGTTGAACGCCATGTCGTTGCGCGCGTACTGGATCTCGACCAGGCGGCGCAGCAGCTTGTCCCGGTCGATCTCCGCGCCGATCTTGACCTTGACCGCGCGCTCCAGGTACTCCTGCGGGGTGCCCAGGCCGTAGATCGCCGACACCGTCGCGACCACGATCACGTCCCGGCGCGTGAGCAGCGACATCGTGGCCGAGTGGCGCAGCCGCTCCACCTCCTCGTTGATCGAGGAGTCCTTCTCGATGTAGGTGTCGGTCTGCGGGATGTACGCCTCGGGCTGGTAGTAGTCGTAGTAGCTGACGAAGTACTCCACCGCGTTGTTGGGCATCAGCTCCCGGAACTCCTTGGCCAGCTGTGCGGCCAGGGTCTTGTTCGGGGCCATCACCAGCGCCGGGCGCTGCAGCTTCTCGATGAGCCAGGCCGTGGTCGCCGACTTGCCCGTGCCCGTCGCGCCCAGCAGCACCGAGTGCTTGTCGCCGCGGCGGACCCGCTTGGCCAGCTCCTCGATGGCCGCGGGCTGGTCACCGGCCGGCACATAATCGCTGATGACCTGAAACGTCCCGTCCAGGCGGGGGATGTCGGCGACAACGGTCTCACTCATGTGACCCAACCTACGCCGGGCGTGTGACACTCCCGCGGGCCGCTGTGCAGGTGGGCGAGGCTGGTGTGACGGTAGGTGAGTGACCGGCTCCAATATTGCGATTGTGTGTCATCAATCACCGCGATACCGTCATGTGGTAGGCCGTTCGCGGCGGCCGTCCCAGAGCGACCGGACCTCCACACCGGCCGGTCATCACCTCTGGCGCACCGGTAGCAGCCTCGATCCGCCCCACCGCAGGATCGATGAGCGCACCGCTGCGGTCGCGCACACTGTGTGCGCCGACCGGCCGCCGCGGGCGGTCTTGACGTATCCGGACCCGCCCGCTCCCCGACGGCGAACCTGACCGGTTTGGCACGTCACCTCACCCGCCTCAGCCCGTTGCATCTCCCGTGGGAACCTCGACCAACGGACGACGCCGGATCCTCCATCTACTGGCCGCGGGCGGGCTCCTGCTGGGCCTCACCGCGACCCTGACCGGTGGCCTGGCCTCCTGCTCGGCGGACAAGCCCGCCGCGGAGGGCAGCCGGGCGCTGAACCAGGGCGAGCTCGAACGCCTGGCGGGCATGCGGGCGCGCAACTTCGCCGACGGCCGGGTCGGCCTGCGCGGAACCATCGGGCCGGCCGCACGCCAGACCAAGGTCGACGGCTGGGTCGACTGGAAACGCCAGCTGGTCTACCTGTCCGTGTCCGGAGCCGGCGGCGCCAACACGGTGCTGATCCAGGCCACGCCGGGGGTGGTGGCGATCCGCCCCGGCGCGCTGCCCGCGCCCGCGGCGTCGGGCCCTGCTCCCGAGTCGGCCCGCGAGTCCGCCTCTCCGGCTGCTTCGCCCGCCGCGGACGCGGCACCGGCCGGAAAGCCGCCGCTGACCCCGCCGCAGGACGGCTGGCGGGTGCGCCCGCTGCAGCTCAGCTCCGACGAGGAACGGCCGGTCGACAACCTGGTCGCGTTCCTGTTCCTGCTCGCCAAGCAGGAGGCCGACCCGGCCGGGCCGCTCGGCGAACTGCGCAACGAGTGGGTCCGCCGCGACACGTTCGAGGGTGCGCCCGTGGACGTACTGCTCGGCCCGGCGCTGCTCCCGCAGGCCGCACCCAGCGCCCCGCCGTCGGCCGGCACGGCGCCGTCCACCTCCGCGGCGCCGTCCGGTTCCGCGGCCGCCTCGGCCGGTGTGTCCGCCTCCGCGGCGACCGCCCCGCGGACGGAGGCGACCACCGTGCCGTCCCCCGGCGCGGGCTCCCCCGCGGTCGGCGGCACCGACGAGCCCGCCAAGGCGAGCGCCAGCCCTTCGCCCGCCCCCGACCCGAAGTCGCTGGAGGCCCACGGCGGCGCGGTCGGCTACTGGCTGGACGCCAAGGGCGCGCTGGTACGCATGGAGACGGTGCTCGGCGACGGCCTGCCGTCCGTGCTCGATCTGCAGCGTGGCCAGCAGCAGGAGTTCGTGCGCACGGTCGCGCTCGGCGGGCAGGACAACAAGCCGACCGAGATCACCAAGGCTGAGGCGAAGGTGCTGTCCCAGCTGCGCCAGCGCAACCTGAAGGCGCGCGGCGGCGCGGTCACCGTGACCATGCCGGTCAACCCGAGCGCGCTGCGCACCGGCAAGGGCTGGCTGGACTGGCAGCGGCGCCTGGCGTACCTGGCCGTGCGCGACGTCGACGACGAGAGCTACGACGTGCTGCTGCACGCCGACCGCACCGGCATCGCCATCCGCAAGCCGGGCAAGCGTGTCCCCGAGCAGCCGCCGCTGCCCGCGCCGACCGGCAAGTGGGAGCGGGCCGAGTGGGTCGCGCTGGGCAGCTCCGGCGAGATCACGGACCTGGACTACCTGATCTACGAGGCGCTGTCGCTGGCCGCCAACGTCCCGGACGACGCCGACCACATCGCCAAGCACGGCCGGCGGCTGCGCGTCGACCTGCTGGACAAGGTGCCGGTGGGTGTGTTCGAGCTGCCCAGCGCGGTCGAGGCCAACGTGCCCGCGGGGCAGGCCCGGATGCGCTACTGGGTCGACAACGCCGGGGTGCTCAAGCGGCTCGAACTGCGTACCGCCACGGGTGGTTTCGCCCAGCTCGACCTGGATCTGGACGAGAAGCCGCCGACCCTGCCGATGAAGGTCAAGTAGCCGGTCTCCGGCTCGTTCGAGGCCCGTGCCGCTGCCCGCGGCGCGGGCCTCTTCCGGTGCGGGCCGCGAGGACCGGGCCCGGCCCCGGGTCAGGGGCGCAACCGGGTCTGCCAGATCTCGTCCACGGCGGCGCGCAGGTCCGCCAGGGAGCCCTCGTTCACGATCGCCACGTCGGCCGCGGCCCGGCGCTGGGAGTCGGTGGCCTGCGCGCCGATCCGGGCACGCGCCTCGGCCTCGGTCATGCCACGGTCGCGCACCAGCCGGGCCAGCCGGGTCGCCTCGTCCGCGAACACGACGACCACCAGCTCGTACTGCTCCGCCAGGCCTGCCTCGATCAGCAGCGGCACGTCGTTGACGACCACCGCGTCCGGCGGGGCTGCCGCGGCCAGCTCCACGGTGCGAGCGCGTACCCGTGGGTGGATGATCGCCTCCAGGTCGCGGCGGGCCTGCTCGTCGCCGAAGACGACCTTGCCGAGCGCGGGGCGGTCGAGCGCGCCGTCGGCCCCGAGCACCTGCGGACCGAAGCGGGCGACCACCTCGGCCAGGCCGTCCGTGCCGGGCGCGACGACCTCGCGGGCCAGCCGGTCGGAGTCGATCACCACCGCGCCCAGCTCGGCCAGCCGCGCCGCCACCGCACTCTTACCGGATCCGATCCCGCCGGTCAGCCCCACCCATCGCACCGCCCCATGCTCGCACCCACCCGCGCCGCCCGCGCGGCCGCCCACCCGTCCCTCGCCCGCACCCACCGCGCCACGCGGGCGGTCCGGACGCGCGGGCGGCCCATGATCGCTCGACTTGCCAGGCAGGTGGACGAGTGGACGCTCAAGATACGCACAGATGCCAGGCACGTCGGGCGATCTTGGCGGGTGCCGGCCGCGCGTCGGCGGCGTCCGGCATCGGGGGTACACGAATGAGGGCGGCCCCCGACTCCGTGGAGTCGGGGGCCGCCCTTCGCTTCACTCAGGCGCGAGGCGAACCTCAGGCCTTGCCGCCCGCCAGCTTCTCGCGAAGCGCGGCCAGGGCCTCGTCGGTGGCGAGGGTGCCGCTGGGCTCCTCCGCCGCCTTGGCCGGGGCCGGGGTCGACGTCGACACGTTGCCGGACGGCACCTCGGACGCGGCGGCGGCGTCGGCCGCCCGCGAGGTGACGACCTGCTTGGTGTGCGCCTCCCAGCGCGCGCGGGCGTCGGCGTACTGCGCCTCCCACACCTCGCGCTGCTTCTCGTAGCCCTCGAGCCACTCACCCGTCTCCGGGTCGAAGCCCTCGGGGTAGATGTAGTTGCCCTCGTTGTCGTACGTCGCGGCCATGCCGTAGAGGGTCGGGTCGAAGTGCTCCTCGCCCTCGACGAAGCCCTCGTTGGCCTGCTTGAGCGACAGCGAGATGCGGCGACGCTCGAGGTCGATGTCGATGACCTTGACCATCACGTCGGAGCCGACCTGAACGACCTGCTCCGGGATCTCCACGTGGCGCTCGGCCAGCTCGGAGATGTGCACCAGGCCCTCGATGCCGTCCTCGACCCGGACGAACGCACCGAACGGCACCAGCTTGGTGACCTTACCCGGCACGATCTGCGTGATCGCGTGGGTACGGGCGAACTGACGCCACGGGTCCTCCTGGGTCGCCTTGAGCGACAGGGAGACGCGCTCGCGGTCCAGGTCCACGTCGAGAACCTCGACCTCGACCTCGGTGCCGACCTCGACGACCTCGGACGGGTGGTCGATGTGCTTCCAGGACAGCTCGGAAACGTGCACCAGGCCGTCCACGCCGCCCAGGTCCACGAAGGCGCCGAAGTTGACGATCGAGGACACGACGCCCTTGCGGACCTGGCCCTTCTGGAGCTTGTTCAGGAACTCGGTGCGCACCTCGGACTGGGTCTGCTCGAGGTAGGCCCGGCGGGACAGGACCACGTTGTTGCGGTTCTTGTCCAGCTCGATGATCTTCGCCTCGAGCTCGCGGCCGACGTACGGCTGCAGGTCGCGGACGCGGCGCATCTCGACGAGCGAGGCCGGCAGGAAGCCCCGCAGGCCGATGTCGAGGATGAGGCCACCCTTGACCACCTCGATGACGGAGCCACGCACGACGCCGTCGTCTTCCTTGATCTTCTCGATGGTGCCCCACGCACGCTCGTACTGCGCGCGCTTCTTGGAGAGGATCAGACGCCCCTCCTTGTCCTCCTTCTGGAGAACCAGGGCCTCGATGTGATCACCGACGGTGACGACGTCAGCAGGGTCCACATCGTGCTTGATCGACAACTCGCGCGAGGGGATGACGCCCTCGGTCTTGTAGCCGATGTCGAGCAGGACCTCGTCCCGGTCGACCTTGACGACGGTGCCTTCGACAATGTCGCCGTCGTTGAAGTACTTGATGGTCTCGTCAATCGCGGCGAGGAATGCCTCCTCAGAGCCGAGATCGTCGATGGTGACCCTGTTGGCGCTCGAGGTGGCCTCGATGCTGCTCGTCATGTGGACTGTTGCTCCGTCGGATGGATGTTCAGTGTGACCCAGTGGGTGTTCCACTGCCGCTCCCGCTCGCCTACGCTCCGGTGAGTTCCGGCGCGCTACGGGTCTGCTCCATGCCGAGAACCGCGGACGTGCGAGTGCATCGAACAGCTTACCGTGCCCATTACCACACGACGCAACCCCACCCCTCCCGTGACGCTCCCCTCTTCCTGATTCGGGGGACTGCACGGGGATTGCGGGGGAATTGTTCCGTGCGTCACACCCGGTGCGTCGCACCCAAAAGGCGGGCTCGTACGCTGTCCGGGTGGAGATCCATCCTGGCGAAGACGACCTCGACCACGGCGACCTCGGGGCTGTCGAGTCCGGGCCGGGGGTGACCCGCCGGCCGGTCACGGCCGCGGAGAACCTGCGCGCCTCCCGCGGCTGGTGGGACGCCGACGCCGACAACTACCAGTCCGAGCACGGCGAGTTCCTCGGCGAGGCCGACTTCGTGTGGTGCCCCGAAGGGCTGCGCGAGGCCGACGCCAAGCTGCTCGGCGACGTCGCCGGGCGCCGGGTGCTGGAACTGGGCTGTGGCGCGGCCGCCGCGGCCCGCTGGCTGGCCGCCCAGGGCGCGGACGTGGTGGCGATGGACCTGTCCGCGGGCATGCTGCGCCACGCCGAGCAGGCCGCCGCGCGCACCGGCATCCCGGTGCCGCTGGTGCAGGCCGACGCGAGCGCGCTGCCCTTCGCCGACGGGGCCTTCGACGTCGTCTGCACCGCGTTCGGCGCGGTGCCCTTCGTCGACGACTCGGCGTTGGTGATGCGCGAGGTGTTCCGGGTGCTCAAGCCGGGCGGGCGCTGGGTCTTCTCGGTCACCCACCCGATGCGCTGGATCTTCCTCGACGACCCGACCGAGGGCGGCCTGCGGGCGGTGCACTCCTACTTCGACCGCCGCCCCTACGTCGAGTACGACGAGCACGGCGCGGCGACCTACGTCGAGCACCACCGCACCATGGGCGACCGGCTGCGCGAGCTGCTCGGCGCGGGCTTCACCCTGATCGACCTGATCGAGCCGGAGTGGCCCGCGGGCCACGAGCAGATCTGGGGCCAGTGGTCCCCGCTGCGCGGCCGCCTCTTCCCCGGCACCGCCATCTTCGTCTCCACAAAACCCGCCACCTGAACCCGCCTTCGCCGCACCGCTGCCGCCGCCACCGGCCCGCCGCCTAGCTGGCGGGCTGGCTGGCGGGCTGGCGGGCTGGCGGGCTGGCGGGCTGGCGAAGATCGCCGTTTCGGGTCGGAAACTGCGGTCTGACCCCGCTTTCCGACCCGAAACAGCGATCTTCACTCCGCAGCGCCACCTCGCAGCGCCACCCGGCGCGCCACCTGCCCGCACGTTGCCGCCGGGTGCAAATTGCACTTTTCGGGAAACGGCGCGGGAGGGGTTTCGCCGGGCGGATGATCAGGGCGTGGCAATGGGGATATTCAGGACAAAGCGCATCGAAGCCGAGATGGCCGAGACGGTGGAGCCTGAACACAGGCTCAAGAAGAACCTGTCCACCCTCGACCTGATCATCTTCGGCGTCGCCGTGATCATCGGTACCGGCATCTTCGTGCTGACCGGCCGCCAGGCCGCCGTCAACGCCGGTCCGGCGATCGTGATCTCGTTCGTGGTGGCAGGCGTCGTCTGCGCGCTGGCGGCGCTCTGCTACGCCGAGTTCGCCTCGACCGTGCCGGTGGCCGGTTCGGCCTACACCTACTCCTACGCGACCCTGGGCGAGATCGTCGCCTGGATCATCGGCTGGGACCTGGTGCTCGAACTCGGCCTGGGCGCCGCGGTCGTGGCCCGCGGCTGGTCGGCGTACCTGGCGAACCTGCTCAGCCTGCCCGCGTGGGTGGCCGGCGAGAAGGCGATCCCCGACTTCGGGGCGATCTTCATCGTGGCGCTCTGCACCATCGTGGGCGTACTCGGCACCAAGCTGTCCAGCCGGGTCTCCGGCGTGCTGGTCGCGATCAAGCTGGCCGTGGTGCTGCTGGTGATCGTCGTGGGCGCCTTCTTCATCAAGTTCGCCAACTACAAGCCGTTCATCCCGCCGACCCAGCCGGCCGCGGACACCGGGGCCGGGGTGTGGCACACCCCGCTGTCGCAGCTGCTGCTGGGCATCGACCCGGTGCACTTCGGCATCCCCGGCATCCTGGCCGCCGCCGCGATCGTGTTCTTCGCCTACATCGGGTTCGACATCGTGGCGACAACCGCAGAGGAGGTGCGCAACCCGCAGCGGGACATGCCCCGCGGCATCATCGGCTCGCTGGTCATCTGCACCCTGCTCTACGTGCTGGTCTCCCTGGTCATCACCGGCATGGTGCACTACACCGAACTCGCCGTCGACGCGCCGCTGGCGCACGCCTTCGACGTGGTCGGCCAGCCGTGGGTCGCCAAGCTCATCTCGCTCGGCGCGATCTGCGGTATCACCACCGTGGTGCTGGTGCTGCTGCTCGGCCAGGTCCGGGTGCTGTTCGCGATGTCCCGCGACGGACTGCTGCCGGTCGGCATGGCCCGGGTGCACCGGTCCTACGGCACGCCGTACCTGATCACCATCGGGGTCGGCGTCATCGTCGCCCTGATGGCCGCGTTCATCCCGCTGGAGAAGCTGTCCGAGCTGGTCAGCATCGGCACGCTGTTCGCCTTCTTCGTGGTGGCGCTCGGCGTGATCGTGCTGCGCAAGACCCGGCCCGACCTGCCGCGCCCGTTCCGGGTGCCGTGGGTGCCGCTGCTGCCGATCCTCGCCGCGCTGGCGAGCCTGTGGCTGATGCTCAACCTGCCCGTCGACACCTGGGTCCGGTTCGCGATCTGGATGCTGCTCGGCTTCGTCATCTACTTCGTCTACAGCTACCACCACAGCCGCGAACGTCCCGGCATCCGCTACGACCGGGAGCACGCGACCATCACGGAACCGCCCAAGGTCGAATGACATCGCCCGCGCCACAGGTGCCGCCCCGTTCGGGGCGGCACCTGCTTTTTGCGCATCCCCACCACACATTGATTCCTGTAACAACATCTATGTACTCTCCGAGCCAGTTGCCGTCCAAACAGGACGGCACCTGGTTTTGGGGAGGAAGACGTGCCAACCAACCGGACCTGGCGTGCCCGCCTGCTGGCGTTCGCCGCGCTCACCGCCACCACCCTGGCCACCGTCGTGGCCCTGCCGTCACCCGCGCTCGCCGCCGGCGCGCCGTACCGGGCGGTCCCGGTCCCGGTCACCGCCCCCGCGGCGTCCGCGGACACCACCGTCATCCCCGGCGCCTACCTGGTCACCTTCCGGGCGGGCGCGGACCGCGGGGTCGCCCTGCGGGCACTGAAGGCCGCGGCCCGCGTCGACTTCGGGTCCACCGTCAACGGCTTCGCCGCCGACCTGACCGCCGCCCAGGTGCGCGAGCTGTCGCACAGCGCCGACGTGCTGGCCATCGAACGCGACGCCTGGCACCGCAACGTGCTCGACACCACCCAGCCGAGCCCGCCCGCGTGGGGCATCGACCGCATCGACCAGAACGCGCTGCCGCTGTCGGCGAGCTACACGTACACCGCTACCGGGGCCGGCGTGCACGCGTACATCATCGATTCGGGTGTCGACGCGTCCCACCCGAACTTCGGCGGCCGGGCCCAGTTCAACTACAACTCGATCGACAGCAACAACACCGACTGCAACGGGCACGGCACGCACGTGGCGGGCACCATCGGCTCCACCTCGTACGGCGTGGCCAAGTCGGCGACGCTGCACGGCGTGAAGTGGCTCAACTGCGCGGGCAGCGGCACCACGTCCAGCGCCGTCGCCGCGGTCAACTGGGTGCGCACCAACCACGTCAAGCCGGCCGTGGCCAACACCTCGTGGAACATGACGTACAGCTCGACGCTGGCCACCGCGCTGACCAACCTGATGAACGCGGGCGTCTTCCTGGCCACCTCGGCGGGCAACACCGGCGGCAACTCGTGCGACCGGCTGCCGCGCAACCTGACCGCGGCGCTCGTGGTCGCGGCGACCACCTCCACCGACGCCCGCGCCAGCTACTCCTCGATCGGCACCTGCGTGGACGTCTACGGCCCCGGTTCGGCCATCGTGTCCACCCTGCCCGGCAACACCACCGGCAGCTACAACGGCACCTCGATGTCGACCCCGCACGCGGCCGGCATCGCCGTGCTCTACAAGGCGACGTACGGCGACGCCAGCCAGGCGACCATCCACGCCTGGGTGATCAACAACGCCACCACCGGCGTGGTCACCGGCAGCCTCTCCGGCACCCCGAACCGCCTCCTGAACAAGCGGACCCTGTAACGGGTCCGCGCGCACCGGGCCGCCTCCACCGCGCCCGGTGCGCGCCGCTCCGGCCGCAGGTCCCCCCGTACGGCCGGAGCGGCGCTCCAGCGGGTAGATCCCCCAGCGTGATCATGAACTTATGGCACGGGTCGACGGCGTGTCGGTGCCACAACTTCATGATCGACGAGGTCAGGTGCGGGCCAGTGCCGCCGCGGCCTGGTCGATGATCTCGGCGGGGGTCAGGGTGATCGGGACGACGATCGCGCCCTCGTCCGGGCCGGGCGCTTCGAGGTCGGCGAGCTGGGAGTCGAGCAGGCGCGGGTTGAAGAAGTGCCCGGGGCGATTCGACAACCGCGAGGCCAGCAGTTCGCGCGAGCCGTCCAGGTACACCACCGCCAGGCCGGGCGCGGCCGCGCGCAGCAGGTCGCGATAGGAGCGTTTGAGCGCCGAGCAGGCCAGCACGGCGGGCACGCCCTCGTCCTGCTGCTCGGCCAGCCACTGGGCGCACAGCCGCAGCCAGGGTTCGCGGTCTTCGTCGGTCAGCGGGATGCCTGCCGACATCTTCATGACGTTGGCCTGCGGGTGCAGGTCGTCGCCGTCGGCGAAGATCGCGCCGAGGCGCTTGGCCAGCTGCGTGCCGATGGTGCTCTTGCCGCTGCCGGAGACTCCCATGACGAGTACGGTCGAGGCGCTCACGATCGTGACACTAGCTCAGCGGCCCGCGGCACGATCCCCGCATCGCCGTCCCGCACGGGTGCGGAGCCGGTCGGGCCGGCCCCGCACCGGCGGTCAGTGGTCGGCTTCGTTCCAGTCGTGGCCGGCGCCGACGGAGACCTCCAGTGGCACGGAAAGGTCGACGGCGCCGCCCATCTCCCGGCGCACCAGCGCCTCCAGGGTCTCCCGCTCGCCCGCGGCGACCTCGAACACCAGCTCGTCGTGGACCTGCAGCAGCATCCGCGAGGTCAGCCCCTCGGCGCGCAGCGCCTTGTCGACCCGCAGCATGGCCAGCTTGATGACGTCGGCGGCCGAGCCCTGGATCGGGGCGTTGAGCGCCATGCGCTCGGCCATCTCGCGCCGCTGCCGGTTGTCGCTGACCAGGTCGGGCAGGTAGCGGCGGCGGCCCAGAATGGTGGCCGTGTAGCCGTCCTTGCGGGCCTGGTCGACGACCGCGTGCAGGTAGTCGCGCACGCCGCCGAAGCGGGCGAAGTAGTCCTCCATCAGCCCGGTCGCCTCCGCGGTGGAGATGCCCAGCTGCTGGGAGAGCCCGTACGCCGAGAGCCCGTACGCCAGCCCGTACGACATGGCCTTGATCCTGCGCCGCTGCTCGGCGGTGACCGTGTCCGTCGCGAAGACCTTCGAGGCGACCGTGGTGTGCAGGTCCTCACCCGTCGCGAACGCCTCGATCAGGCCCGCGTCCTGCGACAGGTGCGCCATGATGCGCATCTCGATCTGGCTGTAGTCGGCCGTCAGCAGCGACTCGTGGCCCGGCCCGACCACGAAGGCGCGGCGGATGCGCCGGCCCTCCTCGGTGCGGATCGGCACGTTCTGCAGGTTCGGGTCGGTGCTGGACAGCCGGCCGGTGGCCGCCACGGTCTGGAAGAACGTGGTGTGGATGCGGCCGTCGTCGCTGACCGACTTGAGCAGCCCGTCGACCGTCGACTTCAGCTTCGCCACGTCGCGGTGGCGCAGCAGGTGCTCCAGCACCGGGTGCCCGGTCTGCGCGAACAGCCACTGCAGCGCGTCGGCGTCGGTGGTGTACCCCGTCTTGATCTTCTTGGTCTTGGGCAGGTTCAGCTCGCCGAACAGGATCTCCTGCAGCTGCTTGGGCGAGCCGAGGTTGAACTCGCGGCCCACGTCGCCGTACGCGGCCTGCGCCGCCGCCTTCACCTCACCGGCGAACTGGGCCTCCAGCTCGGTCAGGTAGTCGGTGTCGGCGGCGATGCCGATCCGCTCCATCGCGGCCAGCACCGGCACCAGCGGCAGCTCCACGTCGGCCAGCAGCCGGCCGCCGTCGCCGCGGTCCAGGTCCCCGCCCAGCGCGTCGACCAGGTCGAGCGTCGCGCGGGCGCGCAGCATCAGCGCCTCCTCGGCGGCGTGGTCGGCGGTGCCGTCGCCGAAGTCCAGCGCCAGCTGGCCGCTGTCGTTCGCCTCCGCCCGCAGCTCCCGGTGCAGGTAGCGCACCGCCAGGTCGGCCAGGTCGTAGGAGCGCTGGTCGGGGCGGGCCAGGTAGGCCGCGAGCGCGGTGTCGTGGGTCAGGCCGTTCAGCTCCCAGCCGCGGGCCTGCAGGGCCAGCAGCGCGGGCTTGGCGTCGTGCAGCACCTTGGGCTTGGCCGGGTCGGCCAGCCAGGCCGCCAGCGCCGCGTCGTCGGCCGGTTCCAGCCCGGCCGGGTCGACCCACACCGCGGCGTGGTCGGCGGCCAGCGCCAGCCCCGTCAGCGTGCCCGTGCCGCGGCCGAACGTGCCGGCCACGGCGACGCCGACCGGGCCGGTCGCCTGCTCGCTCAGCCAGGCCGCCAGCGCGCCGGGCTCGGTGAGCACGGTGCCGTCGATGTCGAAGCCGGCCTCGGCCTCCGGCTCGGCGGTGTCGAGGTACTGGTACAGCCGGTCGCGCAGCACCCGGAACTGCAGCGTGTCGAAGACCTGGTGCACGGCCTCGCGGTCCCAGGTGGTCCAGTGCGTGGAGGGGATGTCCAGCGGCAGGTCCAGGTCGTCGCGCAGCAGGTTGATCTGCTGGTTGCGCATCACCCCGGCCAGGTGCTCGCGCAGGCTCTCCCCCGCCTTGCCCTTGATCTCGTCGACCCGGGCGATGACGCCCTCCAGGCCGTCGTACTGGTTGATCCACTTGGCGGCGGTCTTCGGGCCCACACCCGGCACGCCGGGCAGGTTGTCGCTGGACTCGCCGACCAGCGCGGCCAGGTCGCGGTAGCGCTCCGGGCCCACGCCGTACTTCTCCAGCACCGCGGCCGGGTCCATGCGGGCCAGGTCGGACACGCCCTTGCGCGGGTACAGCACCGTGACGTTCTTGTTGACCAACTGGTACGCATCCCGGTCGCCGGTGCAGATCAGCACCCGCATGCCGGCCTCGCGGCCCTGCCGGGCGAGCGTGGCGATGATGTCGTCGGCCTCGTAGCCGGCCAGCTGCACGTGCTTGACCTGCAGCGCGTCCAGGACCTCCTGGACCAGGCTGACCTGACCCTTGAAGTCCGTCGGCGTCTCCGACCGCCCGGCCTTGTACTCGGCATACTGCTCCGTGCGGAACGACTGCCGCGACACGTCGAAGGCGACGGCGATGTGGGTCGGCTTCTCGTCCCGCAGCACGTTGATCAGCATCGAGGTGAAGCCGTACACGGCGTTGGTGGGCTGCCCCGTCGACGTCGCGAAGTTCTCCACCGGCAGCGCGAAGAACGCCCGGTAAGCCAGCGAATGCCCATCAAGCAGCAGCAGCGTCTCAGTCACCCGAAGAGCTTATGCCCTACCCCCGACGCCCTCCCCGAGGCCGCCGCGACGTGCCGGGTTGATCATGAACTTATGGCACGGGTCGACGGTGTGGCGCGGCCATAACATCATGATCATTTGTGCGTGGGGTCAGGCGGTCGGCTCGGTGATGCGCACGCCGACCGTGCCGTTCGCGCCACGGCGGATGCGGCTGCCCCACATGGTGATGCGGCCGAGGATGCCGTACTTCTTGGCCAGCAGATGGCGTACCGCCTCGGTCTCCTCGGCGCCCAGCAGCCTGGCACGGGCCGGGATGGTCGGGCCGGTGACCTTGCCGCGAACGTCGCAGTCGCTGATGGTGACCTTGCTGCTGCGCCGCAGCCGCTTGACCTTGCCGCTGTCGGCGACGGTCCACACATAGATCTCGGCGCCGTCCCGCACCGCCCAGACCGGCGTCGGCACCGCCCGGCCGTCCTTGCGGAACGTGGTGACCAGCAGGTAGTTCCCGAACTCGAGATCCGCGACGGTAGGCATGCGCCCACCCTAGTTGCCCTGCCCGCCCGGCCAGGAGCCCGCCCGCCGGCCCACTCCTCCGCGTCGATCATGAACCTGTGGCCACGACACACCGCCGAGCCGTGCCATAAGTTCATGATCAACGCACGAAAGCCGGCGGGTCAGAGGACTTTGCTGAGGAAGTCGCGGGTGCGGGGGTGTTGCGGGTTGGCGAGGACTTCGCGGGGTGCGCCGGATTCGATGACGACGCCGTCGTCCATGAAGATGAGCTGGTCGCCGACCTCGCGGGCGAAGCCGATCTCGTGGGTGACCACGACCATGGTCATACCGGAGCGGGCCAGGTCCTTCATCGCGTCGAGGACGTCGCCGACCAGTTCGGGGTCCAGGGCGCTGGTGGGCTCGTCGAACAGCATCAGTTTGGGGTCCATGGCCAGGGCGCGGGCGATCGCCACGCGCTGCTGCTGGCCGCCGGACAGCTGCGACGGGTAGTTGCCCGCCTTGTCGGCCAGGCCGACCCGGTCGAGCAGTTCGATGCCGCGCCGCCGGGACTCCGCCTTGCTCTGCCCCTTGACCATCGTCGGGGCCTCCATCACGTTCTCCAGCGCGCACATGTGCGGGAACAGGTTGAACCGCTGGAACACCATGCCGATCTCGCGGCGCTGCGCGGCGACCGCCTTGTCGTGCAGCTCGTACAGCTTGTCGCCCTTCTGCTGGTAGCCGACGAGCTTGCCGTCGACCCAGATCCGCCCGGCGTCGATCTTCTCCAGGTGGTTGATGCAGCGCAGGAACGTCGACTTGCCCGACCCGGACGGGCCCAGCACCACGCACACGTTGCCGCGCGGCACGGTGACGTCGATCCCGCGCAGCACCTTCACGTGCCCGAACGCCTTGTGCACGTTCTCCGCCCGGACCATGGGCTCCGCGGCGTCGCCCCCGGCGCGGACCACGGGCTCCGCGACCTCGCCCCCGAGGCGGACCACGGGCTCCGCGTCGTCGTCCGGCGCGCGGTGGCGCGCCTGGTCGCTCATGCCCCCACCTCGCCCGGCTCGGTCGCGGCGCCGGGGTCGCTTCGCTCGGTCATGGCAGCTCCGGGTTCGCTCCGTGCTCGGCGGCGAGGCCTTCGAGCTTCATCTTCGCCTTGTCGGCGCGGCCGTAGCCGCGGGAGAAGCGCTTCTCCAGGAAGTACTGGCCGACCAGCAGGATGCTGACCAGGAACAGGTACCACAGGATCGCCGCGACCAGCATCGGGAACACCTGGAAGGTGCGGTTGCCGATGGCCGAGAGCTGGAAGAACAGCTCGGCGGTGACCGGCACCGCGATGAGCAGCGAGGTGTCCTTCAGCATGGCGATGGTCTCGTTGCCGGTCGGCGGGATGATCACCCGCATGGCCTGCGGCAGCACCACCCGCCGCAGCGCCTGGCCGCGGCTCATGCCCAGCGCGGTGGCGGCCTCGTCCTGGCCCGGGTCGACCGACATCATGCCGGCCCGCACGATCTCGGCCATGTACGCCGCCTCCGACAGCGCCAGGCCCAGCACGCCGACCCAGAAGCCTACGAGCAGCTCGCGGGTGGAGATGCCGAACAGCCGCCAGTGCGCGTTCTCCAGCCCGAACAGCTTGCCGAGGTAGGTGTCGAACGGGACGCCGATCTCCAGGCGCGGCCAGAGGATGCCCAGGTTGCCCATGACGATCAGGAGCACGTACCGGGGCACGGCCCGGAAGAACCAGGTGTACGCCCACGAGGTGCCGCGCAGGATCGGGTTGTTGGACAGCCGCGCGACCGCGACGATGACGCCCAGCACCACGCCGATGATCATCGCCAGGACCGTGATCGTGACGGTGCCGACCAGCCCGCGCATCACCGGTGGCGTGAACATGTTCTGGAACATGAACTTCCACTGGAAGGCGCTGTTGGTGACCAGCAGGTGCACGAACATCGCCACCAGCACCGCGATCACCGCGATCGCGACCCACCGCCCCGGGTGCCGGACCGGGATGGCCTTGATCGGTTCGGCGTCCCGCGGCACCGGGGTGGCCGACGTGTCCGGGATGGTCATGGCCTACGGGTTGATCTGCGCGCTGGGCACGGCGCCCGCCTGCACGCCCCAGTTGGAGAGGATCTTCTCGTACGACCCGTTCTTGATCAGCTCGTCGACGGCGCCCTGCAGCGCCTTGGCCATCTCGGCCTGGTTGTTGCCGACCACGTAGCCGTACGGGGCCGAGTCGTAGATGCTGCCGAGCAGCTCCAGCTGGCCGTTGGACTGCTTGACCGCGTACGCCGCGACCGGCGAGTCGGCCAGCATGGCGTCGTCCTTGCCGGACACCACGGAGCTGGCGACCTGATCCTGGCCGGCGTAGGGCTGGATGGTCACGGCCGGCTTGCCCGCGGCGACGCACGCCTCGGAGCGCTTGGTGATGTCCTCGAACTGCACCGTGTCCTTCTGCACCGCGATGCGCTTGCCGCACGGGTCGTCGGGGTTGATCCCGGCCGGGTTGCCGGTCTTGGCCGCCCACTGGGTGCCGGCGCTGAAGTAGGTCACCATCTGCGCCTGCTTCTTGCGCTCGTCGTTGACGGTGAACGAGGAGACGCCGACCTCGTACTTGCCGGAGCCGACGCCCGGGATGATGTCGCCGAAGGTCGCCGGCTGGAACTCGGCGGTCAGCCCGAGAGTCTGGGCGACGGCTTTGAACAGGTCGACGTCGAAGCCGACGACGGTGGAACCGTCGGGGGCGAGGAACTCGTTCGGGGCGTACGTCGCGTCGACGCCCACCAGGATCTTGCCGTCGGACCTGATCGCCTCTGGCACCATCGCGGCCAGCGTCGGGTTCACCGACACGCTGGGCGCCGCGCTCGGGGATGCGGAGGGCTCGCCACCGCCGCAACCGCCCGCGGCCAGCGCGAGCGCGAACGCCCCGACCGGAATCAGTCTCTTGAGCACATCCATCCCCTTTGCGTACCGTGTGATGATTCACGGTAACGCAAAGTGAGTCGCATCCTGGTCTGAACCGGGGCACACCACCCCACCCGGCGAGCCGCCGCGGCGTGCCGGCACGAATGCGGGCGGCCCGCCGCCCACGCCCCGCAGGACGCGTGCGACGGGCCGCCCGTCAGCCGATCAGCGATCAGGCCACGCCGAGGTAGGCCGCCTTCACCGCAGGGTCGTGCAGCAGGTCGGAGCCCGTGCCCTCCTTGACGATGTTGCCGGTCTCCAGGACGTACGCCCGGTGGGCCCGGGACAGGGCCTGCTGGGCGTTCTGCTCCACCAGCAGCACCGTGGTGCCCTGCTGGTTGATCTCCGTGATGATCGTGAAGATCTGCTGGATGATCATCGGAGCGAGGCCCATCGAGGGCTCGTCGAGCAGCAGCAGCTTCGGGCGCGCCATCAGCGCGCGGCCGACCGCGAGCATCTGCTGCTCACCGCCCGACAGCGTGCCGCCGGCCTGCTTGCGCCGCTCGAGCAGGCGCGGGAACAGGCCGAAGACCCGCTCCATGTCCTTCGCGACCGCCGCGTGGTCGCGCCGGATGTACGCGCCCATCTCCAGGTTCTCCTGCACCGTCATGCCCGGGAACACACCCCGGCCCTCCGGCGCCTGGCAGATGCCGCGGGCCACCCGCAGATCCGCCCGTACCTTGCTGATGTCCTCGCCCTGGAAGCGGATCGCGCCCCGGGAGACCGCCCGCAGACCCGAGATGGCCCGCATGATGGTCGACTTGCCGGCGCCGTTCGCGCCGATCAGCGCGACGACCTCGCCCTCGTTGACGTGCAGGCTGATGCCGTGCAGGGCCTGGATCCGCCCGTAGTGCAGCGTGATGTCGTCGATCTCAAGCAGCATCGGGAACTCCCAGGTACGCAGCGACCACCTTCGGGTTGTCCCGCACCTCGGCCGGGGTGCCCTCGGCGATCTTCTTGCCGAACTCGAGCACGATGATCCGGTCCGTCACACCCATGACCAGACGCATGTCGTGCTCGATGAGCAGCACGGTCACGCCCGAGTCACGGATCTTCTTGATCAGCTCGAGCAGCGCGACCTTCTCGGCCGGGTTGAAGCCGGCAGCCGGCTCGTCCAGGCAGAGCAGGGCCGGGTTGGTGGCCAGCGCGCGGGCGATCTCCAGCCGGCGCTGGTCGCCGTAGGACAGGTTGCGCGCCAGGTCGTCGCTGCGCCCCGTGATGCCCACGAAGTCCAGCAACTCCAGCGCCCGCGCCTTGCTCCGGCGCTCCTCACGCCAGTGCTTGGGCAGCCGCAGCAGCGCCGTCGGCACACTGGTCGTGTTGTGCGCGTCGGCCCCGACCAGCACGTTCTCCAGCGCCGTCATCTCCGGGAAGAGACGGATGTTCTGGAACGTGCGGGCCATGCCCATCTTGGTGATCTTGTTTCGCTTCTTGCCGCTGACCTGCTCGCCCTTGAACCGGATCTGGCCCTCGGTCGGCAGGTAGACACCGGTCATCGCGTTGAAGCAGGTGGTCTTGCCGGCGCCGTTCGGGCCGATCAGACCGAGGATCTCGCCCTCGTACAGGGTGAAGTCCACCTGGTTCAGCGCGACCACGCCGCCGAAACGCAGCGTGACGTTGTCGACCTCCAGCAGTGGCTTGCGCTCACTCAACGGGGGCCACCTCCTTCTGACGGTCCTTGAGCTCGGCCGCACGGCGGCGGTTCGGCCACAGGCCCTGCGGACGGTAGATCATCACGACGATCAGCAGCGCGCCGAAGATGATGAAGCGCAGCGACGTCGGGCTGGTGTCCAGGCGGAAGATGCCGAACACGTCCACCGAGTGCGGCCAGCCGAACACGTCGCCGACCGAACGCAGCCACTCCGGCAGGTAGATCACCAGGAAGCCGCCCAGGATCGCGCCGCCGATGCTGCCCGCGCCGCCCAGCACGACCGCCGCCAGCACCAGGATCGAGTTCTCCAGGCTGAACGTGGCCGAGTTGACGAAGTTGGCCTGGCCCGCCCAGAGCGTGCCGGACAGACCGCCGACCGCCGCGCCGATCGCGAACGCCCACAGCTTGAACTTGAACGTGGGCACGCCCATCAGCTCGGCCGCGTCCTCGTCCTCGCGGATCGCGATCCACGCCCGGCCGACCCGGCTGTTGGCCAGGTTCCGGATCAGGAAGATCACCGCGATGATCACGGTCAGCACGAGCCAGTAGTACGGCGACCAGTCCAGGATGCCGAAGACCGGCGAGCCGTCGGACCAGGTGCCGGGCGGGTGCGCGACGCTCGGGATGCCCCGGTCGCCGTTCAGGATCCAGTCCTGGTTCTTCGCCACGATCCGGATGATCTCGGCAAAGCCCAGCGTCACGATCGCCAGGTAGTCACCGCGCAGTCGCAGCGTCGGCCAGCCGAGCAGCACACCCGACAGCAGCGCCAGCGACACGCCGATCGGCACCGTCACCAGCCACGGCCACGGGCTCTCCAGCCAGTTGTACTCCGTGATCAGCTTGCTGTCCGGCGAGGTCAGCAGCGCCACCGTGTACGCGCCTACGGCGAAGAAGCCGAAGAAGCCGAGGTCCAGCAGACCCGCGTAGCCCAGCACCACGTTCAGGCCCAGGGCCAGCAGAATGTAGTAACCGCACTGGAACAGCACGTTGGCCATGTCCGAGCCGGTGGTGTAGAAGGGCAGATACCCGCTGCCCACCGGGATCGGGAAGCCCAGGTTCTCGTAGAAGCCCTTGAGCGGCAGCACGTAGAGCAGCGCGATGCCGACGACGATCGCGGCGATGCGGGCCGGCTTCGGCAGCGCCCGGAAGCGGTCCCCGAGGTGCAGACCGCGACGCGGCTGCTTGATCGGTTCGGTCGTCATGCGCGGGCCCTCCCCAGCGATTCTCCCAGCAGACCGGTGGGGCGGAACATCAGCAGCACCAGCAGCACCACGAACGCGATGACGTTGGTCCAGTTCGAGCCGAACAGCGCGGCGCCGTAGGCCTCGACCAGCCCGAGCAGCAGACCACCGATGAGCGCGCCGCGCAGGTTGCCGATACCGCCCAGCACGGCGGCGGAGAACGCCTTCAGACCGATCAGGAAGCCACCGTTGAAGCGGGTGTTTCCCTGCTTGAGGTTGTAGAAGACCGCGGCGACGCCGGCCAGCAGGCCGCCCAGGAGGAACACCAGCGCGATCACGCGGCCCTTGTTCACACCCATCAGTGCGGCGGTGTCGGCGTCCTGGGCCACCGCCCGGATGCCCCGGCCGAAGCGGGTCTTGGAGACGAACCAGTCCAGCGCGAACATCACGCCCAGCGCGACCACGAGGGTCATCAGCTGCACCGGCGTCACCGTCCAGCCGCCTGCGGTGAAGAGCGGAGTGCTCGGCAGAATGCTCGGAATGCCCTGCTGACGACGCTCGGTGAGCGCGCCCATCGCCTCAGCCAGCACGAACGACGCGCCGATGGCGCTGATGAGGAACGCCAAGGGTGGGGCGTTGCGTTTGCGTAGTGGCCGGTAAGCCACGGTTTCCAGCAGCACCGCGACGCCGCCGGAGAACAGCGCGGCGACCACGAGGGCGACCAGAATCAGCAGCAGTGCCATGCCCAGGCTGGGGCGGGTGGAGTTGCTGTCGTAGCCCATCAGCCCCCAGGTCCACAGCGCGGCGAAGGTGCCGTACATGAAGACCTCGGAGTGGGCAAAGTTGATCAGGCGCAGCACGCCGTAGACCAGGGTGTATCCCAGAGCCACCAGCGCGTAGACCGACCCTTGGGCCAATCCGGTGGTGGTCAGATCCGGGAAACCCTGGATCAGGTCATCGAAATTCACGGGGGCTCCCGAAGGGGTTTCTCTTAAATGCCGGGTGCGGCCGGAAGAGGACTTCCGGCCGCACCCGGATCAACTGCGGATCACAAACCGATCAGGGGGATGATCAGCCCTTCGGGATCTGCGTGGCGTTGGCCCACGCGCCGTCCTTGGCAGTGAACGCCCAGACCGCGACCTGAGCCGGGTCCAGCTCGCCGTTGGCCTCCCACTTGTAGGTCACGCCGGTGGCGGAGCCCACACCGTTGTAGGTGCCCAGGAACGCCTGCAGGTCGGCACGCGTGGTCTTGCCGGCCTTGAAGCCCTCCAGGAAGACCTTGGTCAGGTCGTACGCCACGTCGGCGTACACGCCCGGGTCGGTGCCGAACTTGGCCTTGAAGTCGGCCACGAAGTTGCCCTTGGCCGCGGTGGCCGGGCCACAGGGGCACGTCACGACCGCGCCCTCGACGTCAGCCTTGCCGGTCACGCTCAGCATGTTGGCGTCGTAGAGGCCGTCGCCACCGATGAAGGTGCCCTTGAAACCGCCGGCACGCAGCTGCTTCAGGAACGGGGCCGCCTCCGGGGTGTAACCGCCGTAGAAGACCGCGTCCGCGCCGCTGCTCTTGACCGCGGTCACGACCGGGCCGAACTCCTGCTGCTTCTCGGTGACCTTGTCCTGGCCGACGACGGCGGCGCCGAGGATCTTCTTGACCTCGTCACGCAGGCCGGTGCCGTACGCGGACTGGTCGTCGACGATGAAGACCTTGGTGGCCTTCGCGACGTCCTTCAGGTAGCGGCCGATGGCCGGGCCCTGGGACAGGTCGTTGCCGACGCCACGGTGGAAGATCTTCCAGCCCTTGCTGTTCAGGCTCGGGCGGGTGGCCGACTGGGTGATGATCGGCAGGCCGGCCTGGTCGAAGATCGGGTTGGCGACCTCGGACTCGCCCGAGAACGCCGGGCCGACGATACCGATGATCTTGGCGTCGGCAACCGCGCTGGTCGCCAGGGCGGCAGCCTTGTCCGGCGAGCCCTGCGAGTCGAACGGCACCAGCTGGACGTCTGCGCCGGGGTTCGCCGCGTTGTACTCCGCGATCGCCAGCTCGGCGCCGTTCTTGCCCGGCGTCACCAGACCGGCGTTGTCACCGGTGAGGGCGCCGAAGAAACCGATCTTCAGCCCCGAAACCGTGCTGCCGCCCGGCGTCGTGGCTTCTTCCTTCTTGCATGCAGCGGCACCACCGGCGACGAGCGCCAGAATGGCGACGCCTCCGAGCACACGCGCGAGTCGTTGCCTCAAGGCTGAAACCCTCCTCCATCCGAGATCCGGACCCGCTCGCCACGACCGTGCGGGCAGCAGGACCGGAACAGATCGTGTACCACGATCTGGCCAGGGACGTTATACGACTCACACCCTGATCGGTAAGACCTCGCCTAAGGGTTGACCCAACCGTTACTTGAGCAGCACCAATCGGGCGTACACGGCGGTGACCTGGGAGTATCATCGACCGGCTGTCGGCAGATCCGTGATCCACACATGTGCCCCAGAACCGTCGTCGCTCATCGCCAGAACGCGGCCGCCCGCCCCCGCGACACCCGCGGCGGAGACCCCGGCCGCGCGCAGCGGCGCCGGCGAAGTCACCGAGACCCAGCCCTGCTCAGGTGACATAAGCCACAACCTGTACATCTCGCCATCCGAGACGACGGTCACCAGTCCGGCGTCCACGACCGCCAGCCCGGCCACCCACGCCACCGGCCCCGGCCGCGTCGAACCGAACACCCCGGCCTCCGACCAGGCGCCGTCCACCAGCCGCCACGCCCCGAACCGCGCCCCACGCAGCCCCACCGCGTACGGCGTGCCCGCCAGCAGCGCCACCCGGTCGAACTCCTCGTAGTCCGGCGACTCCGGCGCGGGCAGACGGGTCCAGTGCTCGCCGTCCGGCGACCTCCAGGCCAGCGCGTCGCGGTCGATCCGGTCCGCGCGGGTCAGCGCCCCCACCATCAGCCAGCCGCCGCCCACCGGCAGCACGTCGTACGCCGTGGTCCGCCCCCGGGCATCGCCCGCCAGCTCCGGCAGGCCCTCCCGGATGGTGAACCCGGTCGCGTCCGGCGACAGCCACACCGCCGACCCCGCCAGCCGGTTCCCGGCGATCGCCCAGCCCAGGGGGCCGCCCGCGAGCCGGACCGTGTTCACGGCGTCCGGGCCGCCGTAGAGCTGGAACCCCGCGATCACCTCGTGCAGCGGGCCGTCCGGGCCGCCGTACCACTGGGTGATCCGCGGGTTGCCGTGCGCTCCCCCGCTGCGCGCGCCGAGCATCGCGATCCGGTCGCCGCGGCAGCCGAGCGCGTAGATCACGGCCCGCTCGCCGTAGTAACTGGTCCCCTGGAACTCCAGCGACCGCCAGTTCTCGGCGTCGGCGCTGGTCCACACCACGGGCCGGGTGACACCCGCCGGGTCGGCGAGCGCCCCAGACAGATACCACCGGCCGCCGCAGACCGTCGCGTCACGCAGCACCAGCCGACCGGACGGGCCGGGCGGTGCGGGCAGCGTCAGCTCGCGCCACTGCGGGCGCAGCACTGTCTCGGGCACCGGGGTCGGCACGGCGGGAGTGCACCCGCCGGCCAGAGCGACCAGGAGCGTCAGCGCGACCATGCCACGACCGGACAGCATCGCCCGATCGTAGGCGCGCCGCCGCGACCCCGCAGGCCCCCGCTCGCGGCGTATGTCTGAGCTGCTACTCGGCGGACTCCGCGGCCGCCGCCTCGACGATGATCCGCTCGGCCACCTCGCGCATCGTCAGGCGGTGGTCCATCGCCGTGCGCTGGATCCACTTGAACGCCTGCGGCTCGTTCATGCCGTACTGCGTCATCAGCGCGCCCTTGGCCCGCTCGACCGCCTTGCGGGTCTCCAGCCGGTCGTTCAGCCCGGCGACCTCGGCCTCCAGGGCCGCCACCTCGGCGAACCGGGACAGCGCGATCTCGATCGCGGGCACCAGGTCACTCTGCTGGAACGGCTTGACCAGGTAAGCCATCGCACCCGCGGCGCGGGCCCGCTCGACCAGGTCACGCTGGCTGAACGCGGTCAGGATGATCACCGGGGCGATACGCGCGCCGGCGATCCGCTCCGCGGCCGCCAGGCCGTCCATGATCGGCATCTTGATGTCCAGGATGCACAGGTCGGGGTGCAGCTCCTCGGCCAGCTTCACCGCGGTCTCGCCGTCACCGGCCTCGCCGACCACGTCGTAGCCCTCCTCGCCGAGCATCTCGGCCAGGTCCAGCCTGATCAGCGCCTCATCCTCCGCGATCAGCACCCGCTTGCGCGCGACACCAGCCTGCTTCTCGGTCACCGGAACCACAACCCCCACACCACGAACGGAACTGGGCTACCCGTAACCGGGTGCCGCACACGTCAGCCTAGTAGGTACGCTAATGCCTGCCGTAGTCCCCGTACTCCAACCGGCAGAGAGACGGAGCTCAAACCTCCGACAGTGTGGGTTCGAATCCCACCGGGGGCACTCACCGCTGTTCAGGGGCAGTGTCATACCTCTCCGGCAGCCTGTCGGCGTGCACCCCCGATCTGTTCGCGACGCGGCCCGGGAACTCCACCACGCCGGCCTCACCGTCGCCGAGGTCTCCCGCCAGCTGGATCTGCGCTACCGGACGGTCTGGGAATGGTGCAACAGACCTATGCCCACCGACGACGTGGCGCAGCGGTGTCCGCGCTGCCAGGACCCGCCGCGACCACCCGACGATCCCGCCGCGTATGCGTACCTGCTGGGGCAGTACCTCGGCGACGGCCACGTGTCGCTCACCGCCCGCGTTCCGGTGCTCCGGATCGCGTGCGCCGACGCCTATCCGGGCATCATGGACGACTGCGAGCAGGCGATGCTGGCGGTGCTGGCGCGGCGGGTCTCCCGCGTCCGTGCGATCGGGTGCACCACCGTGCAGAGCGTCGCCAAGCATTGGCCGTGCCTGTTGCCGCAGGCCGGCCCAGGCAGGAAGCACGAGCGGCGCATCGAGCTGACGGGATGGCAGCAGGAGGTCGTCACCGCCGTGCCCGGATTGTTCGCCCGCGGGCTGTTCCACTCCGACGGGTGCCGGGCCGTCAACCGCATCGTCAAGGCCGGGAAGACCTACGAGTACCCCCGCTACCTGTTCGCCAACGAGTCCACGGACATCCTCGCGCTGTGCGGCTGGGCGCTGGACCTGCTCGGCGTGGCCTGGCGGCTGAACCGCCGCAACTCGCTGTCCGTGGCCCGCCGCGACGCCGTCGCCCGGCTCGACGAGCATGTCGGCCCGAAGTCCTGATCGCACCCGCTCTATCGGCACAGGCTGTGCTGTCCCGTGTGGCGGCACGCACAGGCTGTAAACCATCCTAGGATTCCAGCCCACAGCGGAACCGCTGAGGCGGCCGGCTGCGGGCTGGAATGCGCTGGTCAGGCGGCGGGCACAAGCTCCGGCTCGGCGGTGGCGGGCTGGACGGCACGGGTACGCCGCCAGGCGCTCACCGACAGGCTGATGGCGACCGCCCACAGCACCACCACGAGCGGGTAGGCGTACGGCCCGAACGCGGGTTCGACCTTGAACACCCGCAGCAGGCTGCGCGTGTTGACGAGGATGATGAGCCCGCCGACGAACGCGCCGAGCAGCTGCGCGGGCACGTGCCGGACCAGCCAGGCGGCGATCGGCGCGGCGATGACGCCGCCGACGAGCAGCGCGGCGACGGTCGGCAGCACGAAGCCTTCGGAACCGAGCCCGAGCAGGAAGCCGACGCTGGCGGCGCTGGCGACGAGGAACTCGGAGGTGCCGACGGAGCCGATGACCCGGCGGGGCTCCATGCTGCCGGAGGCGAGCAGGGTCGGCGTGGCGACGGGGCCCCAGCCTCCCCCGCCGGTGGCGTCGATGAAGCCGGCGAACAGGCCGAGCGGGGCGAGGAAGCGGCGCGGGAGCGCGCGCGGCCGGGTGGGCCGCAGCGGGCGGGCGAAGCGGATCAGCAGGTAGACGCCGAGCGCGAACAGGATGCCGGCCGTCCACGGGATGGCGGATGCGGTGGAGATGCTGCTCAGCACGGTGGCTCCGGCGAACGCGCCGGCGGCGCCGGGCAGGGCGATGTTGCGTACGACGCGCCAGTCGACGTTGCCGAAGCGCCAGTGGGAGATGCCCGAGGCCAGGGTGGTGCCGACCTCGGCGAGGTGCACGGAGGCGGACGCGGTGGCCGGGGAGATCCCGGCGATGAGGAGCAGGGTGCTGGAGGTTACTCCGTAGGCCATGCCCAGCGCCCCGTCGACGAGCTGGGCGGCGAGCCCCACCAACGCCATGACCAGCAGTTTCCGCACGGCTGTTGCCCCCCACTGATCCCAGCTTCTTGGTATTTCCGATCAGTTTAATAGGAATGACAGGGAAGGCAAGTCCCGGTTGTTAACTAATGGTGAAACGAGGCTGTCCGGAATCCGTCAGGAGGCGGCGAGCGGCAGGTGGGCGGCGACCGGCTCGGGCAGCACCCCGGCGATGACGTGCGCGATCGTGACCTGGGTCAGGATGGCGCGTTCCGACTCCTCCACCGCGGTCCACACCTGCTGCAGCGCCTGCGCCGCGCCGAGGGGGGCGTCGGCCTGCACAGCCCTGGGCGAGCCGAGCGGGCCGTCGATCACCTCGACGACCTCCACCAGGGAGATCTGCTCCGCCGGCCGGGCCAGCCAGTACCCGCCGTCCGGGCCGCGCTGGGCGAACACGATGCCGCCCCGCCGCAGCTGCAGCAGGATGCTCTCGCAGAACTTGGGCGGGATCTCCTGCGCACGGGCGATGCGCTCGGAGGTGACCGGCCCCTCGCCCGCCGAGGCGAGTTCGATCACGGCACGCAACGCGTAGTCGACACGAGCGGACAGTCGCATGACCCGATTATCGCCCGAACGGATCACCCGCCCACCTGAACGATCCCCACCCCGTGACCCATCCCATCCCTTGATCACACCGATCATGTGAACCGCGGGCAGTTTGCCCTGTTTTGGCGCGTCACTTGCGGCGAGGATCGCTGTTTGCGGTCAAACGTGGGGCGTCACCGCATGTTCTGACCGCAAACAGCGATCTTCGCGGTTCCGCACAGGATCGCCACGGCGGACCGGCCACGCCGGCGTGGCGGGTGGTGGCGGCGGGGCACGGAGTGGTCAGGCGCCGACCGGGCGGAGGAGGCCTTCCTGGGCGGCGCTGGCTATGTGGCGGCCGTCGCGGGTGAACATGCGGCCGGTGGCGAGGCCGCGGCTGCCGGAGGCGGACGGGCTGGCGCAGTCGTAGAGGAACCACTCGTCGGCGCGGAACGGGCGGTGGAACCAGAGGGCGTGGTCGAGGCTGGCGCCGATGACGCCGCCGGGGCCCCAGACCTCGCCGTGGACCGACAGCACCGCGTCGAGCAGCGTCAGGTCGGACAGGTAGGTCAGCGCGCAGGCGTGCAGCAGCGGGTCGTCGGGCAGCTTGCCGTCCAGGCGCATCCATACCCGCTGCAGGGCGTTGGCGCCGCGCTTGCCGGGGCGCACCCAGCCGGGCTCGTCGACGTAGCGCACGTCCATGGGGCGGGGAAGGATCTTCCAGATGCCCAGCCGCTCCGGGTACGGCGACAGTCGGTCGGCCATGGTGGGCAGCTCATCCGGGCCAGGCACGTCCGCAGGGGCCGGGTCGTGGTGGTCGAGGCCTTCCTCGCGCACCTGGAACGACGCCGACATCAGGAAGATCGGCTTGCCCCGCTGCATCGCCACGGAGCGGCGTACCGAGAAGGAGCGCCCGTCGCGGATCTTCTCCACGTGGTAGTCGATCGGCTCGGCCATGTTGCCGGCGCGCACGAAGTATCCGTGCAGCGAGTGCACGTGTCGCGACGGGTCGACGGTGCGGCCGCCGGCGACGAGGGCCTGCGCGGCGACCTGGCCGCCGTAGACGCGTGGGGGCCCGAGCGGCGGGTTCTGGCCCCGGAAGACGAGATCGTCGACCGGGGCCAGGTCCAGCAGCTCGACCAGGCTGTCCACGGCCGCCTGGCCGGTGATGGGCTCGCTCATGCCACTTCCGTTCGCGCGGGCCGAGCGTCGCCCGGCGTCGCGCTCACCCTAGCTCTGGGCGGGCGGGGCGGCCTGGGCCAGGGTCTGCGGCATGGCCAGCGAGCCGAGCTGGTGCACGCGCAGGGTGTTGGTGGAGCCGGGGGTGCCCGGCGGGCTGCCCGCGACGACGACCACGTAGTCGCCGACGTTGGCCCGGCCGAGGCTGAGCAGGCGCTCGTCCACCTGGCGGAACATGTCGTCGGTGTGGTGCACGAACGGCATCAGGAAGGTCTCCACACCCCAGGCGAGCGCGAGCTGGTCGCGGACCGCGGGCTCGGGGGTGAAGGCGAGCAGGGGCAGGTCGCAGTGCAGCCGGGCGAGCCGGTGCACGGTGTCACCGGTGACGGTGAACGCGACCAGGGCCTTGGCGCCGACGGCGCGGGCGATCTGGGAGGCGGCCACGGTGAGCGCGCCGCCGCGGGTCCGCGGGTCGTGCTGCAGGCGCGGCACGGAGATCTGCCCGGCCTCGGTGGTCGTGATGATCTTCGCCATGGTGCTGACGGTGAGCACCGGGTACTTGCCGACGCTGGTCTCGCCCGAGAGCATGACCGCGTCCGCGCCGTCGAGGACGGCGTTGGCGACGTCGGAGGCCTCGGCGCGGGTGGGCCGCGAGTTCTCGATCATGGAGTCGAGCATCTGCGTGGCCACGATGACCGGCTTGGCGTACTCCCGGCCGAGCTGGACGGCGCGCTTCTGCACCAGGGGAACCTGGTCGAGGGGCAGCTCGACGCCGAGGTCGCCGCGGGCGACCATGAGGCCGTCGAACGCGTCGGTGATGGCCTCGAGGTTGTCGACCGCCTCGGGCTTCTCGATCTTCGCGATGACCGGGCGGACGACGCCCACCTCGTGCATGATCGCGTGGACCAGCTTGATGTCCTCGGGAGAGCGCACGAACGACAGTGCGATGAGGTCGACGCCGAGCGCCAGCGCGAAGCGCAGGTCTTCGGCGTCCTTCTCGGACATGGCGGGCACCGACACGGCCACGTTCGGCAGCGAGACGCCCTTGTTGTTGGAGACCGGCCCGCCCTCGATGACGAGGCAGCGGATGTCCGGTCCGTTGACGCCGGTCACCTCGACGGCGACCTTGCCGTCATCGATGAGCAGGCGGTCGCCGGCCTTGACCTCGGCCGGCAGCTTCCGATAGGTGCAGGAGACCCGGTCGGCCGTGCCAAGGATGTCGTCGCTGGTGATGACAACACTGTCACCGGTACGCCACTCGTGGGGGCCGTCCGCGAACTTACCAAGTCTGATCTTCGGACCCTGCAGGTCGGCCAGCGTCGCCACAGCCTTGCCGGTGGCGGCCGACACCTCACGGACCCGCAGGTAGGCCTGCTCGTGGTCGGCGTGGGAGCCGTGGCTGAAGTTCATGCGGGCGACGTCCATCCCGGCCTCGACGAGCCCGCGGAGGCGCTCGGGGGACCAGGTGGCAGGTCCGAGAGTACAGACGATCTTTGCGCGGCGTGTCACGACGGGCAAGCCTAGTCCTCTGATGTGACCTAGGTTGCAACGGGGCGTCACCGTCTCGACAAATCCCGGATACACGGGGGACACTGACCGATCGTTCAGTGGGCGGAAACGGGACGTTCGACGCGCCCGGTCAGCCGCCGAACGCCGCCGCCACCGCGGCCGGGAGCTTCTCGTAAACGCCCTGGCCAGGGTCGAAACAGGTGCCCGGCACGGGGCGGTGGACGACGATCTCGTCGATGCCCAGCGCGGCGTAGCGGGCCGCGAAGTCGACGAATGCCTGCACCGAGTCCAGCGGGTGCTCCCGGGTGAAGCCGGTGAGCAGGATATGCGACAGTTCCGCCGGGTCGCGGTCCTCCGCCGCGCACGCCTTCGCCAGCCCGTCGAGCTGGCCGGCGATGATGCCGGGCAGCAGCTCGGGGTCGGTCTCGTCGCCCTTGCGGGCCGGGCCGGTGGTGATCCAGGCCTGGCCGTGCCGGGCCGCCAGGGCGAGCCCGCGCGGGCCGGTGGCCGCGATCGCGAGCGGCACCCGGGGCCGCTGTACGCAGCCGGGGAGCATGCGGGCCTCGTACGCCGAGTAGTGCTTGCCGTGGTGGGTGGTGTCGCCGTCGGTGAGCAGCCGGTCGAGCAGCGGCACGAACTCCTCGAACCGCTCGGTGCGCTCCGCGGTGGACCAGGGCGCCTGGCCGAGCACCGAGGCGTCGAAGCCGATCCCGCCCGCGCCGATGCCGACGGTGATCCGCCCGTCCGAGACGTCGTCGAGGGTCATCACGTCCTTGGCCAGGGTGACCGGGTGCCGGAAGTTGGGCGAAGTGACCATGGTGCCCAGGCGCAGCCGCTCGGTGACGCCGGCGGCGGCGGTCAGCGTGGGCACCGCGCCGAACCAGGGGCCGTCGCGGAACGTGCGCCAGGAGAGGTGGTCGTAGGTGTAGGCGGCGTGGAAGCCGAGGTCCTCGGCCTCCCGCCAGATGTGCCGGCCTTCGCGCCAGGGGTACACGGGCAGGATCAACGCGGAGACTCGCATTGCACCCACGCTAGCAGCGCGGGCAGCTCACGCGGCCGCTCGGCGGGGCCGGTTGAGCATGGCGCTGATCTCGGTGCGGCGCGCGTGGCGCTGGGCCTCGCGCAGCCCGGTGACGTACTCCATGAGTTCGGCCTTGGCCTGCGGGTCGAGGTCGGACTGCAGGATCGGCGTCATCTCCTCGTCGGATTCGTGGGTTTTCACGTTGGCGGCCGCGGTCAGGGCGTTGACCACGTCGTCGCCGAGCGCCTCGGCGACGCGGCGCACCGAGCCGACGGTCACCGACTCGCCGCCGTCCCGGATCCAGTCGAAGATCGTCTGCCGGGCGATGCCCGAGTCGCGGGCGAGTTTCGCGACGGACCAGCCCGGACGGCGGGTCATGCGGCGCAGATACCGACCCCACTCGGTGTCCGGCTGCGCTCTGTCCCCCGCTGCCGCTGATACGTCGCCCATACCTAACAGGCTACCGGGGACGTTCGAAACGCTGCCATCAACCACACGTCGTTAACAAGCGACGCATCTATGGGTAATGGCCTCGACGTGGGAAGCGTGATGAGCCGGTCGACGGTCACCCGTTAGAGGGAAATGGTCGTTTCCAAACGTCGTTACTTGCGTCGTGCATGGACGACGGTTACCGTGACCTCCAGCGCCAGAACGACAGATCCAGATGACGGTGCGTCGCCCGCAAACAACGTGGTCCGCGCCCGGACCACGTCACCGTCTCGGGGTCGGCCGGCAGGCGCCGCAGCGGCACGCCGCTGCTCCCCCCTCGCGGTGTGGCCGTCCAAGGCACTGGGCGGCCACACCCGGGCCCGCCGGATCGTGAACCCCGGTCCGGCGGGCCCTCGATCGAGGAATCCCCCCGCAGAAGAGGAGCCACCTACGTGCTCATGACATGCAAGGGCCGGGTGTCGCACGGATGAGCCCGACCGTCGTCACGCCGGAAGCCCGCACCGCCTACACCGGGTCGGTGCCCGAGGAGCAGTCGTACGTATGGAACCTGGTCGAACGAGCGCAGCAGGGCGACACCGAGGCGTTCGGGAAGATCTACGCGCAGTACGCCCCCGCGGTCTTCCGATTCATCTACTTCCGGGTCCGGCACAGCCCCACCGCCGAGGACCTGACGTCCGACACCTTCCTGCGCGCCCTCAAGCGCATCGGCAGTGTGCGCTGGCAGGGCCGCGACTTCGCGGCCTGGCTGATCACCATCGCACGCCACATCGTGGCCGACTACTACAAGTCCGGCCGCTACCGCTTCGAGATCAGCGGCGAGGTCCTCGACTTCGACCAGGAGGAGTTCAGCCTCGACGGCGCTCCGGACCGGGTCGCCATGGACCACGTGAACAACCTCGCGCTGCTCGCGGCGGTCAAGAAGCTCAACCCGTCCCAGCAGCGCTGCATCGCGCTGCGGTTCCTCGTGGGACTGTCCACCGCGGAGACCGCCCAGTCGATGGGCAAGAGCGAGGGCGCGGTCAAGGCCCTGCAGTGCCGCGCGGTGCGGATGCTCGGCCGCCTGCTGCCCGACGGATTCGCGGAGGGCAGGTCATGACGGTTTCGACCTCGTTCCTCTCCCTCTACACGGCGGCGGTGGCCGCGGTGAGCTTCTCCGCCACGCTG
This sequence comes from Catellatospora vulcania, assembly GCF_009720385.1. Taxonomy (GTDB): domain Bacteria; phylum Actinomycetota; class Actinomycetes; order Mycobacteriales; family Micromonosporaceae; genus Catellatospora; species Catellatospora vulcania. Next base: position 199,555 of record NZ_WARX01000020.1, read on the forward strand.
TTCCTGATGCGCGACCGGCTGACCCTGGTCGAGGAGGCGAAGTTGATCCTGGACCGGGTCGACGACGCCGACGAGCAGTGGTGGGGCGCCGACGAGAGCCCGCAGACCGCGCGTCGGCGCGCGGTGGTGGGCTTCTGGCGCCGCGCCCTGAACCGGAGCCGACCGGGGGGATCCCGGTGGCGACCCACCGGCCCGGCCGGCGACCCGGTCCCTGCACCCCAGCCGACCGCGGTCGGGCAGGCCTCACCGGTACGCCGGCCGGAGGCCGACCCCGAGACCACCGCGTACATCGAGGTGGTGCCGCCCTATCCGGCCGTGGACTACCACGGCAGGCACACCGCGACCGGGGCGTACCCGCAGGTCCCGTCGACCCGGCAGGCGTACCTGTGAAACAACGTGCGTGGTGGCGGTGGCTGGCCCGGCTGTGCGACCGGGAGGCCATGCGGGCCGGGGTGGAGGTCAGCGCGCTGCGCTCGGCGCTGGTCGCCGAGGCCGTGCTCGCCCGGCGGGCCGAGGAACTCGCGCGGCGGGCCTGCCGGGAGCGTGACCGCTACCGCGGTGAGGCGGTGGCGCTGCACGCCGAGCTGGCCGCGGTGCGCGACCTCCTTCCCAGCGGGGACGCCCGGTGGCCGGTCTGGACGGCCGAACACCGGGGACCGTCCACCGGCGACAGGCCCGACACGAGGGAGCACGCCGGTGTCTGAAGCCCCCACGCCCGTCCCCCGCCTGCCCGCACACGTGCGCGAGGTGGCGGTGCGCGCGTACGACGGCGACGAGCTGACCCCGCGGCTGGTGACGACGCTGGCCGCCGTCTACGCCGCGGGGCTGCGCGACGGGGCCGGCGTGCGCGTCGGCCGCCGCGACATGATGACCCCGGCCGAGGTGCTGGCACTGCTGCCGGTGGACCGCAAGACCGTCAAGCGCTGGGCCGACCGCGGCCTGCTGCGTGTCACCCGCACCGCCGGCGGGCACCGCCGGTATCTGCGCGAGGACGTCGCCGCTCTGCTGGTCAAGCACGGCTGGGTGCCACGCTGAAGGAGTGGGTCATGGCAACGTTGCTCTATCGCCGCAGGCACGGCCACACGCGGTTGCTGGGAATGCTGCTGCTGTTCGCCGAGGGCGTGATCTTCGGATTGGGCGTGTTCGTCTCGTTCGGAGTGTTCACGACCATGCTCGCCCTGGTTCATTGATCAACACACAGTGATCGAGAACTACCCTGCGTAGTCTATTTTTGAAGGCAACTGCCCGATTCGATGTAACACCTCGTTAATGTGCATCGATGTCCGCTCACGCAGTCACTCACGGTGACGCACGGATCATCCGTTCATACGTTGTGATATCCGCATTTTTAGACGTACCGTGCACGTGCGAATTGCAACATGCGTCTTCTTTGAATCGGTGATGTCCTCAGCGCCCGGAACCGATACGTCCGGATGATGGCGGGCTGACCTGCAGTCCACAATTCGGCGTCGTAAGTGAATTCGCTCTGTGTTACTAGCGCATCGGCGTCACTGGAGGCACGCTGAGTGTTCGTTCATTCGGCGCGTGCGCCCGGACGCCCGGCGGTCCCGGAAGGGAAGACAGGTGATTGTCAAAGTCAAGAGCGGGGCTTTCTGGCTGTCGATTGTCGGCCTCTCCCTGGTCCTGGTCCTGGCGGCGTATCTCGTCGTCTGGCCGGCCGGCCAGGGAGTGAGTCGCGAGACCAGCGTGCTGGCCAGGGTGATAGCCGCGACGGCGATCGGTGTGGTGCTCATGCTCGCCGGCGCGGTGGCGCTGTCCAACCAGCATCTCGTGAACAAGTTGCACGAGGCGGAGACCCGGCAGCTGGCCCGTGACCACCAGCGCGGCGAGCACATGCGCATCGTGATCACGGCGCTGAGCGACATCGTCCAGCAGCTCGCCCAGTACGGCAAGACCCTGGAGGAGGCGGCCGGACGGGCCGTCAGCGGTGAGACTCCGCAGCTGCACGTGCGCGAGGACCTCGGCAAGCTCAGCGCGATGGTGGAGCTGCTGCGCGAGGACCAGGAGGAGCTGTTCGAGGTCGTGACCCGGATGCAGGCCGACAATGTCACGGTCCTGCCGGTGCGCCGGGGCGACCCGAAGAGTCGCGGACCCGCCAGCCGCTGAGGCCACCCGGCCGCAAGCGAAAGGAAGGGCGCCTTCCACATCGGAATCCGATGTGGAAGGCGCCCTTCCTTTGTCTGTCAGGCGGGGATGAGGGGGCGCGAGGAGGGCTCGACGGGAGCCGGCAGGCTCCCCTCCCCACCGAGGTACCGGTGGATCGCCGCCGCCGCGCTACGCCCCTCCGCGATCGCCCACACGATCAGCGAAGCGCCCTTGTGCGCGTCACCGGCCACGAACACGCCGTCAGCCGTGGTCTGCCAGTCCGGTCCGCACTCGACGGTGCCCCGCGCGCTGCGGGCCAGGCCGAGCTGTTCGAGAGCCTCCGTCGCGTCGGTGCCCTCGAAACCGATGGCCAGCAGCACCAGGTCGGCCGGGATCTCCCGCTCGGTGCCGGCGACCTCGGTCACCACACCACGGCCGTTCACCCGCTCGACGATCACGTCGACCAGCACGATCCCCCGGACGTTGCCCTGCTCGTCGCCCGCGAAGCGCTGCACGGCGACGGAGAAGACCCGGTCGCCGCCCTCCTCGTGCGCCGCGTAGTTGCGCAGCACCCACGGCCAGGTCGGCCACGGGTCGCGCTGCTCGTCACGGGCGTCCGGGGGCTGCGGGTAGCGGTCGAGCTGCGTCACCGACGCCGCGCCCTGCCGGTGGGCCACGCCCAGGCAGTCCGCGCCGGTGTCGCCGCCGCCGATGATGACGACGTGCTTGCCCGCCGCCGTGATCGTCGGCTGCGGGCCGCCCGCCACGGCCACGTTGGCCTGGGTCAGGTGCGGCATCGCCAGGTGGATGCCGGCCAGCTCGGCCCCCGGGGTGTCGGTCTGCCGTCCGGCCAGCGCGCCGGTGGCCAGCAGCACCGCGTCGTGCTCGGCACGCAGCTGCGCCGCCGAGACGTCCACGCCGACGTTCACGCCGGTGCGGAAGGCGACGCCCTCGGCCAGCAACTGCTCGACGCGGGCGTCGATGTGCTGCTTCTCCAGCTTGAAGTCCGGGATGCCGTAGCGCAGCAGGCCGCCGATGGCGTCGTCGCGCTCGTACACGGTGACCGCGTGACCGGCCCGCGCCAGCTGCTGTGCCGCGGCCAGACCGGCCGGGCCGGACCCGACCACGGCCACCGTCCGGCCCGACGGGGCGACGGCCGGCTGCGGGCGGACCCGGCCGTTCTCGTACGCCCGGTTGATGATCTCGACCTCGACCTGCTTGATCGTGACCGCGCCGCCGGACGCGCCCGATGCCGCGGTGTCGCCGATGGCGAGCACGCACGACGCCTCGCACGGCGCCGGGCACAGCCGCCCGGTGAACTCCGGGAAGTTGTTCGTGCTGTGCAGCGACTGGATCGCGGCGTTCCAGTTGCCGGTGCGGACCAGGTCGTTCCAGTCCGGGATCCGGTTGCCCAGCGGGCAGCCCTCGTGGCAGAACGGGATGCCGCAGTCCATGCAGCGGCCCGCCTGCTCGCGGATCAGCTCGTCGTCGGCGGAGGGGTACACCTCGCGCCAGTCCATGATGCGCACCGGCACCGGCCGGCGGGCCGGCATCCGCCGGCCGAAACGCAGGAAACCATTGGGGTCAGGCACGTGCCACCTCCATGACCGCGGCGTCGATGTCGCGGCCGGCAGCCTCGGCGGCCCGCATGGCTTCGATCACGCGCTTGTAGTCGCGCGGGATCACGGCGGTGAAGCGTTCCACGCTGCCCGCCCAGTCGGCCAGCAGCTTCTCCGCCACCGCCGACCCCGTCTCCTGGAAGTGCCGCTCGACGATCTCGAGCAGGCCCTCCGCCTCGACCTCGCCGACCGGGCCGAGGTCGACCAGCTCCCGGTTGACCAGCAGCGGGTCCAGGTCGAGCACGAACGCCGCGCCGCCGGACATGCCCGCGGCGAAGTTGCGCCCGGTCGGGCCGAGCACCACCACGGTGCCGCCGGTCATGTACTCGCAGCCGTGGTCGCCCACGCCCTCGACCACCGCGGTCGCACCCGAGTTGCGCACCGCGAAGCGCTGGCCGACCCGGCCGCGCAGGTAGATCTCACCGGAGGTCGCCCCGTACAGCAGGGTGTTGCCGGCGATGATCTGGTCCTCGGCGGCGAACTGGCTGCGCGCGTCGGGGCGCACGATCAGCCGCCCGCCGGACAGGCCCTTGCCCGCGTAGTCGTTCGCGTCGCCCAGCAGCCGCAGCGTCACGCCGCGCGGCACGAACGCGCCGAACGACTGCCCGGCCGTGCCGTGCAGGGTCACGTCGATGGTGCCGTCGGGCAGGCCCGCCCCGCCCGCGCGCCGCACGACCTCACCGCCCAGCATCGCGCCCACGCTGCGGTGCTCGTTGCGCACCGCGACGTCGAAGCGCACCGGCGTGCCGGTCAGCAGCGCCGGCTCCGCGTGCCGCAGCAGCGTGTTGTCCAGCGACTTCTCCAGACCGTGGTCCTGGTCGCGCACCTTGCGCGGCGCGTCGCCGTACGGCGAGCTCGGCACGGTGAGCACCGGCGACAGGTCCAGCCCGTGCGCCTTCCAGTGCTCGGTCGCCGGCGCCAGGTCGAGCAGGTCGGCGCGGCCCACGGCCTCGTCGATGCTGCGCAGGCCCAGCGCCGCCAGCTGCTCGCGCACCTGCTCGGCGAGGAACCAGAAGAAGTTCTCCACGAACTCCGGCTTGCCGGTGAAGCGCTCGCGCAGCACCGGGTTCTGGGTGGCGATGCCGACCGGGCAGGTGTCCAGGTGGCACACCCGCATCATGACGCAGCCCTCGACGATGAGCGGGGCGGTGGCGAAGCCGAACTCCTCCGCGCCCAGCAGCGCCGCCACGATCACGTCGCGGCCGGTCTTGAGCTGGCCGTCGACCTGCACGGTGACCCGGTCGCGCAGCCCGTTGAGCAGCAGCGTCTGCTGCGTCTCGGCCAGGCCCAGCTCCCACGGCGTGCCCGCGTGCTTGAGCGAGTTCAGCGGGGACGCCCCGGTGCCGCCGTCGTGGCCGGAGATCAGGATGACGTCGGCCTTCAGCTTGGCCACACCGGCCGCGACCGTGCCGACGCCGACTTCGCTGACCAGCTTGACGTGCACCCGAGCCCCCGGGTTGACGCACTTGACGTCGAACACCAGCTGCGCCAGGTCCTCGATCGAGTAGATGTCGTGGTGCGGCGGCGGCGAGATCAGGCCGACGCCCGGCGTGGCGTGCCGGGTCTTGGCGATCCACGGCCACACCTTGTTGCCGGGCAGCTGGCCGCCCTCGCCGGGCTTCGCGCCCTGCGCCATCTTGATCTGGATGTCGTCGGCGTGCACGAGGTATTCGGTGGTCACGCCGAAGCGGCCGGAGGCCACCTGCTTGACCGCCGAGCGCCGGGCCGGGTCGTAGAGCCGGTCGACGTCCTCGCCGCCCTCACCGGTGTTCGACTTGCCGCCGATCCGGTTCATCGCGATGGCGAGGGTCTCGTGCGCCTCGGCCGAGATGGAGCCGTACGACATCGCGCCGGTGGCGAACCGCTTGACGATCTCCGCCGCCGATTCGACCTCCTCGATCGGGATCGGCGTCGTGTCGGCGAACCGGAACAGCCCTCGCAGCGAACCGGCCTGCGCGGCCAGCCCGTCGACCTTCTCGGTGTAACGCTTGAACACGTCGTACTGGCCGGACCGGGTGGCGTGCTGGAGCAGGAACACCGTCTCCGGGTTGAACAGGTGCACCTCGCCCTCGCGGCGCCACTGGTACTCGCCGCCGACTTCGAGGCGCCGGTGCGACTGCTCGGCCGGGTTGGTCGGGTACGCCACCGCGTGCCGGGCCGCGACCTCGGCGTGGATCTCGGCCAGGCCGATGCCCTGGATGCGGCTGGGCGTGCCGGTGAAGTAGCGCTCCACCAGCTCCGACGACAGGCCGACCGCCTCGAACACCTGCGCGCCGCAGTACGACGACACCGTCGAGATGCCCATCTTCGACATGATCTTCTGGATGCCCTTGCCCAGCGCCTTGACGACGTTGCGCACGGCCTTCTCGGGCGCGATGTTCGGCAGGATGCCCGTGGTGATCAGGTCCTCGACGCTCTCGAAGGCCAGGTACGGGTTGATCGCCGCGGCGCCGTAGCCGACCAGCACGGCGGCGTGGTGCACCTCGCGGCAGTCGCCGGACTCGACGATCAGCGCGACCTGGGTGCGCGTCTGCTCCCGCACCAGGTGCTGGTGCACCGCCGCGGTGAGCAGCAGCGACGGGATCGGGGCCAGGTCGGCGGTGGAGTCGCGGTCCGACAGCACCAGGATGCGGACGCCGTCCTCGATCGCCTCGGACACGTGCCGGCAGATCTCGGTCAGCCGGGCCCGCAGGCCGGTCGCGCCGTCGCGCAGCGGGTACAGGCCGGAGACCCGCACCGCCTTGAACCCGGGCAGGTTGCCGTCCTCGTCGATGGAGAGGATCTTGGCCAGCTCGTCGTTGTCGATGATCGGGTGCGGCAGCACGATCTGCCGGCAGCTCGTCGGGCCCGGGTCCAGCAGGTTGCCCTCCGGGCCGATGGTCGACGCCAGGCTGGTGACCATCTCCTCCCGGATCGCGTCCAGCGGCGGGTTGGTGACCTGCGCGAAGATCTGGTGGAAGTAGTCGTAGAGCAGCCGCGGCCGGGTCGACAGCGGCGAGATCGGGGTGTCGGTGCCCATCGAGCCCAGCGGCTCCGCCCCGGCCCGCGCCATCGGCGCGAGCAGGATCTTCAGCTCCTCCTCGGAGTAGCCGAAGGTCTGCTGGCGGCGCTGCACCGAGTCGTGGGTGTAGACGATGTGCTCGCGCTCGGGCAGGCCCTCCAGGTGCATCAGCCCGCCGTGCAGCCAGTCGGTGTACGGCTCCGCCGCGGCGAGGTCGCTCTTGAGCTCCTCGTCGGAGATGACCCGGCCCTGCTCGGTGTCGACCAGGAACATCCGGCCCGGCTCCAGCCGGCCCTTGGCCACCACGGTCGCCGGGTCGAGGTCGATCATGCCCGCCTCGCTGCCCAGCACGACCAGTCCGTCCTCGGTACGCCACCAGCGCCCGGGGCGCAGGCCGTTGCGGTCCAGCACCGCGCCGACGACCGTGCCGTCGGTGAAGGCGACGCTGGCCGGGCCGTCCCACGGCTCCATGAGGCTGGCGTGGAACTGGTAGAACGCCCGCTTCGCGGGGTCCATCACCGGGTCGTTCTCCCACGCCTCGGGGATCATCATCAGCACCGCGTGCGGCAGGCTGCGCCCGGTGAGGTGCAGCAGCTCCAGCACCTCGTCGAAGTTCGCCGAGTCCGACGCCTCCGGCGTGCAGATCGGGAACAGCCGGCGCAGGTTGCCCGGCAGCAGCGGGCTGGACAGCAGCGCCTCGCGGGCCTGCATCCAGTTCTTGTTGCCGCGGATCGTGTTGATCTCGCCGTTGTGCGCGATGAAGCGGTACGGGTGGGCCAGCGGCCAGCTCGGGAAGGTGTTCGTGGAGAACCGCGAGTGCACCAGGGCGATCGCGCTGACCACGCGCTCGTCGGACAGGTCCGGGAAGAACGACGCCAGCTGGTCGGGCGTGAGCATGCCCTTGTAGGTGATCGTCCGGCCGGACAGCGACGGGAAGTACAGCGGCACGCCGCGCTCGCGGGTCTCCCGCTCGGTCTGCTTGCGCACGCAGTACGCCACCCGCTCCAGCTCCAGGCCGGAAAGCGGCTCGCCGTAGCGGTGGGCGGCGATGCTGTGCGCGGACAGGAACACCTGCCGGATGCGCGGGCGGGCATTGTCGGCGGTCGCACCGAGGCCTTCGGCCTCCACCGGCACGTCGCGCCAGCCGAGGATCTGCGCGCCCTCCACCAGGGCGTACTTCTCCAGCACGGTCAGCGCGCGGGCCTCGTCGGCGCCGTTGACCGGCAGGAAGACCAGACCCGTCGCGTACTGGCCCGCGGGCGGCAGCGGAAAGTCGACCACCTCGCGCAGGAACGCGTCCGGCACCTGCAGCAGGATGCCCGCGCCGTCACCGGTCGTGGTCTCGGCGCCACGCGCGCCGCGGTGGTCCAGGCGGCACAGCGCGGACAGGCCGCGGGCCACCACGGAATGGCTGCGCCGGCCGTGCACGTCGGCCACGAAGGCCACGCCGCACGAGTCGTGCTCGAAGGCCGGGTCGTAGAGGCCGACCGCGGCGGGTGCGGCTGAGGTGCCGGTGCGGGTCGCGGCCGCGAGGGCCGCCATACCAGGCTGCATCGCGGCCGGAGCGGCCGAATCACCAGGCTGCAGGGGGTGCGGGTACGGCGATGCCACCGGGCCTCCTGTCGTCACGGGGAATGAACATCGGTATCGGCCACGAACGGGCTGGGATGCCTGCGACTGCGATGGCGCGGGGGCTATGCCGGGTTCGTTAGCGGTGCCTATCCGAGCGGGACGACGTCGGCCCTGAGTGAACCCGCAGGTTCATCGGTACACGGACTCCCTCGCGCGGTCGCACGAGTATGGGGACGAGTCTGTGAGTGTTGAGTCTACGTTAAACGCCCTGGGTGTCCACCAGACACAGATTGATCACACGTCCACATGATGAGAAGCTACTTCCCAGTTACTAAGTACGCGCGAATGTCACAGGAGTCCTGCCCGGCCCGCCTTCACGCCCGTGGCGAGCACGTTTCCCGCGCGTGTCGGGCGCGTCGCCTACGTTAACGCCGCGCCGCCGGATCGACCCGGCTCCCCCGCCCGCCACACCAGGACATCGACGCCGATCACGGCCGCCATCGACGCCCGCCGTTCGACCGGGCGGCCCGGCCCGAGCGATTCGACATTTCGGCTGATGAGCGCCCTTATCGGGCTTAGTCTGCGGCTGGAAGGTCCGCTTCAGCGGGCCGCTCACGCGGGGTTCGGCCCTCCTCCGCCGACCGACGGGGCGAGCATCGGCCGGCACCGCACCGGCGGAAGGTGGACGACCGTGAATCCGACCCTGCAGGTCCTGTTCAGCGCGCTGGCGTACATCGGCCTAAAGGTGCTCGCCTGCGCCGCCATCCTGATCATCGGCTGGATCATCGCCAAGGTGATCGGCAACCTCGTCGACAAGGGCCTGGCCAAAGCCAGGTTCAACCACCTGGCCCAGCGCACCGGCATGGACCGGTGGACCGGCCGCTACACACCCAGCGGGCTGGTGGGCAAGCTCGTCTACTACGCGCTGCTGCTGTTCACGTTCCAGCTCGCGTTCAGCGTGTTCGGCCCCAACCCGATCAGCAACCTGATCGACACCGTGATCAGCTGGCTGCCGCGGCTCATCGTGGCCTGCGTGATCCTGGTGGTCGCGGTGGCCATCGCCAACGCCGTGTTCGACGTGATCACCAATGCGCTGTCGCACTTCTCGTACGGCCGCGCCGTCGGCCGCATCGCCCAGGTCGCGATCATCGCGTTCGGCGTGATCGCCGCCCTCAACCAGATCGGCGTCGCCACCACCATCACCATGCCGGTGCTGATCGCCGTCCTCGGCACCATCGCGGGCATCCTCATCGTCGGCGTCGGCGGCGGCCTGATCGGCCCCATGCGGCAGCGGTGGGAGCGCGCGCTGAACAAGTTCGAGGAGGAGGGCACCCGGGTCACCGACCACCTCAAGACCCGCGCCGCCGAACAGCGCGCCGCTGTGGACGCCGGCCTCACCAAGGACCGCGGCGACACCATGGTCCAGGCCAAGTACCCCGGCGAGAAGCCCGCCGACCGCAAGCCGTCGGCCAAGGAATCCGCCGACAAACTCACCGAGAAGGCCTCCGCCCTCCGCAACGACATGAAGTCCGGCCCCGAACTCTGACCCGCCCTCCCTGCCGCGCTGATCATGAACTTATGGCACGGTTCAGCGGCGTGTCGCTGACATAACCTCATGATCGTTACCGACTACCGACTACCGACTACCGACTACCGACTACCGGCCGGGCGGCAGGGCAGGCGGCAAGCGGCAAGCGGCAAGCGGCAAGCGGCAAGCGGCAAGTGATCATGAAGTTGTGGACGGGACACGCCGCTGAGCCGTGCCATAAGTTCATGATCAACGGACGCGGGGGCCGCGGCGGGGCGCGGCGGGCCAGGTGGTCAGGCGGCGGGGGGTTGCCAGTCGGCGGCGACGGTGGCGGCGCGGTCGAGTACACGGGGGGCCAGCGCGCCGAAGGCGCGGTCGCGGGCGCGGGTGACGAGGTTGCCGCGCGGGGCGAGCACCGCGCCGACGCGCTGGGTCTGGCGGACCACCTGGGCGGCACGGGCGCGGCGGGCGGCCGAGTACGCGGCGAGCGCGGCGTTGCAGGCCGGTCCGGGGATCGCGGGCAGCAGCAGGGAGCGCAGCGTGGCCGCGTCCTCCAGGGCCAGCCCGGCGCCCTGGGCGAGGTGGTGCGGCATGGCGTGGGCGGCGTCGCCGACCAGCGCGAACCCGCCGGTGCCGACCGGGAAGGCCAGCTCGTTGGGCAGCGGGCGCAACTGACGGCCGTCCTGCTGCACCAGGTCGTCGGGCTCGGTGGCGGCCAGCAGGTCCGCGATCGGCGCGTGCCAGCCCGCGAACCAGCGCTTGAGCAGCGTCAGCTGGGTCGCCTTCGACTCCGGCCGGGCCGCCCCCGCGACGGTGGCAGTCCAGTAGATGCCGCCCCGGCTGGACGCGCCGGAGCTGCCCCGGTCGCCGAGCGAGGCGGCCAGGAAGCGGTAGCCGCCGCTCAGCGTCTCCCCGGCCAAGACCAGGTCCTCGGGCAGCTTCGGGGCGCGATACCAGGGGATGACCGCGCGCCAGGCGGCGTAGCCGGAGCTGACCGCGATCGACTGCGGCGCGAGCCGGGCCCGCAGCGTGCTGTCGGCCCCGTCGGCGGCGATGATGACGTCGGCTTCCCAGGTGTGCCGGCCGTCGCCGACCGCGGGCCGGTCACCGGCCCGCGCGTGCATGCTGCGCACCGTGATCCCGGTACGGATCTCGATGTGGTCGCCGAGCCCGGCGATGAACGTGTCGTGCAGGTCCTCGGCGTGCACCACGACCGGCGCGGCCAGCGCCGCGGTCGGTGAGGGCTGGGCCAGCCACTGGCCGTCGGCGCGGCGCAGGCCGCCCATCGGCACCTTGGTCCCGATGGCGGCCAGGCCGGCCCCGAGTCCCAGCGAGCGCAGCGCGGCGACGGCGTTGGGCCACAGCAGCAGCGCGGCGGGGTCGGCACGCAGCCGGTCCGCCCGCTCCAGCAGGGTGACCTGCCAGCCGGTGCGCGCGAGCGCCCCCGCCGTGGCGAGGCCGCCGACGCCCGCACCGACCACCACCGCGCTGCGCATCGCCTCAGTCCTTCGTCGAGGAGGTCTTCTGCGCGGACAGGTCCGATCCCTCGTCGGAGGGGTCGTCGAACTCGTCCGACACTGCGCGTGGCGTGTCGTCCGCGTCTCCGGCTGCGTCACCGTCGCCGGTCGCGGCCGGGCGGGTGCCGTCGGCCAGGAAGGCCTGGTACTGCGCCTCGGTGACGCTGGTGAAGCCCTTGACGGGCTCGCCGTCGGCGTCGATGTTGGGGATCAGGAACTCCTGCGGGCCCTTGCGGAGGAAGAAGAACGCCGCCGCACCCAGGAAGACGATGATCGAGGTCCACACGTTGAGGCGCATGCCGCCGATCATGGTGGCGGTGTCGGTGCGCATCGCCTCGATCCAGCCGCGGCCCAGCGTGTACAGCATCACGTAGAGCGCGAAGGCGCGGCCGCGGCCGAACTTGAAGCGCTTGTCCAGCGCGTACACGACACCCGCGACGCCGAGGTTCCAGACCAGTTCGTAGAGGAACGTCGGGTGGTAGAGGCCCTCGCGCAGCTCCGGCTCGCCGTCCGGGCCGAGCATGGCCTGGCCGGGCTGGGTGTCGGACATGACGTGCACCTGCAGGCCCCACGGCAGGTCGGTCTTGCCGCCGTACAGCTCGTTGTTGAACCAGTTGCCGAGCCGGCCCACGGCCTGCGCCAGCGGCAGCCCGACCGCGATGGTGTCGGCCACGAAGCTGAACGACATGCCGAGCTGGCGGCAGGCCAGCCAGGCGCCGACGGCCCCACCCGCGACGCCGCCCCAGATGCCGAGGCCGCCCTCCCAGATGTAGAGCGCCTTGACCAGGTCGCCGCCCTGCCCGAAGTACGCGTCGGGCGAGGTGAGCACGTGGTAGATCCGGGCGCCGACGATGCCGAACGGCACCGCCCAGACGGCGATGTCGAGCACGGCCCACGGCGGGGCTCCCCGGCTGCGCATCCGCCGGTCGGTGACGAAGCAGGCGAGCACGATGCCCGCGATGATGCACAGCGCGTACGCCCGCAGCGGCACTGGTCCGAGTTGCCAGACCGCCGTGGACGGGGACGGGATGGAGGCGAGGTTCACGGGCCAGAACACTACCGCCCCCACCCCCCAACTCCACACCCCCGCCCGTCCTCTCATTTTGGCTGATCATGAACTTATGGGCGGGTTCGACGGTGTGTCGCGTCCACAACTTCATGATCAACCGAATTGCGGGTCAGACCAGCCACTGAGCCCCGTGACGGTGGTGGTACGGGAGCACGTCGAGATCGGGGTCGTGCGGGTCGCGTACGGCGGCACGGAGGGCCTTGCGCAGGCGCTGGCGGGCCTCGCGCTCGGCTCGGGCGGCGAAGCGGGCGGCGTCGTCGTCACCGGGCCGCCAGCGGGCCCAGCGGTGGACCTCCACACGGTGGCGCAGCCGCTGCGGGCGCGGGCGGCGGCCCTCCCGGCGGGCGTCGCGCAGGCAGGCATGGCTGTACCGCAGGTCGTACAGCTCCGCCACGCGCAGCGGCCGCGAGGTGGGCGGCAGCATGGACTGGTGATTCGCGGAGAGATGTCGAACAGAACGAGACAAAGCGGCTCCTTCAGGCAGCCGCCAGGTGTTCCTGGCAGCTACTGAAAGCCGCTGGGTCCGTCCGCGCGTGGGATCACCGGGTGAGCAAAGCACACGCCCGCAACATCGATCATGAACTTGTGGCCGCGACTCGCCGCCGAGCCGTGCCATAAGTTCATGATCAACGCGGTTTAGGGGGTGAGGCCGGAGCGGAGGTCCTGGGTGAGGGTGCGCAGGGCGGGGAGGCCGCCGTCGGCCAGGGCGGAGACCAGGGCGCTGCCGACGATGACGCCGTCGGCGTAGGCGCCCACCTCGGCTGCCTGGGCGCCGCTGCGGACGCCGAGGCCGACGCCGACGGGCAGGCTGCCCGCGGCGGCCTTCACCCGGGAGACCAGGGTCGGGGCGGCGCTGGAGGTGCTGTCGCGGGCGCCGGTGACGCCCATGACCGCGGTGGCGTACACGAAGCCGCGGCAGTGCGCCACGGTCATCGCGATGCGCTCGTCCGTCGACGACGGCGAGACCAGGAAGATCCGGTCCAGCTTGTGCGCGTCGGAGGCGGCCAGCCACTCCTGCGCCTCGTCCGGGATCAGGTCCGGGGTGATCAGACCGGCCCCGCCGGCCGCGGCGAGGTCCCGGGCGAACGCGTCGACGCCGTACTTCTCGATCGGGTTCCAGTAGCTCATGATCAGCACTGGGACGCCCGCGCCGGAGACGGCCTCGACCGTGTGCAGCACGTCGCGGGTGCGCACACCGCCCGCGAGCGCCTGCTCGGTGGCGCGCTGGATGACCGGACCGTCCATGACCGGGTCGGAGTACGGCAGGCCGATCTCCACCAGGTCGACCCCGGATTCGATCATGGCCTTGACCGCGGCGATGCCCTCGGCCACCGACGGGAACCCGGCGGGCAGGTAGCCGACCAGCGCGGCCCGCCCCTCGGCCCGCGCCTTCTCGAAAGCGACGCTGACGCTCACTGAGCCACCTTTCCTTCGCGACTGCGGGGCTCGCTGCGCTCACCTCGGCCGGAGGTCGAGCCGGACACGCTGTTCGCGCTCACCCGATCACTTCCCCGCTGTCGAACAGGCCGAAGTACTCGCCCGCGGTGTGCATGTCCTTGTCGCCGCGGCCGGACAGGTTCACGATGACCGTCGGCTCGTGCCCCAGCTCCTCGCGCAGCGCCGGGATCACCCGCAGCGCGCCGGCCAGCGCGTGCGCGCTCTCGATCGCCGGGATGATGCCCTCGGTGCGGCACAGCAGCGCGAACGCGTCCATCGCCTCGGCGTCGGTGACCGGCTGGTAGCGGGCCCGGCCCTGGTCGTGCAGCCAGGCGTGCTCGGGGCCGACGGACGGGTAGTCCAGCCCGGCCGAGATCGAGTGCGACTCGATGGTCTGGCCGTCGTCGTCCTGCAGCAGGTACGACCGGGAGCCGTGCAGCACGCCGTGGCTGCCGCCGGTGATGCTGGCCGCGTGCTTGCCGGTCTCGATCCCGTCGCCGCCCGCCTCGAAGCCGTAGAGCCGCACATCGGCGTCGGGCACGAAGGCGTGGAAGATGCCGATCGCGTTGGATCCGCCGCCCACGCAGGCCGCGACCGCGTCGGGCAGCGTGCCGGTCAGCGCCAGGCACTGCGCCCGCGCCTCGACGCCGATGCCCCGCACGAAGTCGCGCACCATCGCCGGGAACGGGTGCGGGCCCGCCGCGGTGCCGAGCAGGTAGTGGGTGTCGTCGACGTTGGTGACCCAGTCGCGCAGCGCCTCGTTGATGGCGTCCTTGAGGGTGCGCGAGCCGGTGGTCACCGGGATGACCGTGGCCCCGAGCATCTTCATCCGGGCCACGTTGAGTGCCTGCCGCTTGGTGTCGACCTCGCCCATGTAGACCACGCACTCGAGGTCCAGGTAGGCGGCGGCGGTCGCGCTGGCCACGCCGTGCTGCCCGGCCCCGGTCTCGGCGATGACCCGGCCCTTGCCCATGCGCTTGGTCAGCAGGGCCTGGCCGAGCACGTTGCGCACCTTGTGCGCGCCGGTGTGGTTGAGGTCCTCGCGCTTGAGCAGGATCCGCGCGCCGCCGACGTGGGCCGACAGGTGGGTGGCGTCGTACAGCAGGGACGGGGTGCCCGCGTAATCGCGCAGCATCCGCTCGAACTCACCGGTGAACTCGGGGTCCGCCATCGCCTTGCGGTAGTGCGCGTCCAGCTCGTCCAGCGCCGCGATCAGCGCCTCCGGGACGAACCGGCCGCCGTACGGGCCGAAGTGGCCCCTGTCGTCGGGCAACATGTGCCCCTCCTTCGGCGTAAGCCGCCCCGATGGCTCGGGGCGGTCCAGCACGGGGGAAGCGTCAGCGGGTCGGCCGCGGCGTTGCGGGGTGGTTTCCGGCGTTGACGAGTTCGGCGACCGCGTCGCGCGGGCTCTTCTGGGTCACCAGGCCCTCCCCGACGAGCACCGCGTCGGCGCCCGCCGAGGCGTACTTGATCAGGTCGAGCGGCCCCCGCACACCCGACTCGGCGATCTTGAGCACGCTGTTGGGCAGGCCGGGTGCGATCCGTTCGAACACCGACCGGTCCACCTCAAGTGTGCGCAGGTTGCGGGCGTTCACGCCGATGACGCGGGCGCCGGCCTCCAGGGCACGGTCGGCCTCCTCCTCGGTGTGCACCTCGACCAGCGGGGTCATGCCCAGCGACTCGATGCGGTCGAGCAGGCCGGTCAGCACCTTCTGCTCCAGCGCCGCGACGATCAGCAGCACCAGGTCCGCGCCGTACGCGCGCGCCTCGTGCACCTGGTACGCCGAGCACACGAAGTCCTTGCGCAGCACCGGGATCTTCAAGCGCGCCCGCACCGCGGCCAGGTCGTCCAGGGAGCCGCCGAACCAGCGGCCCTCGGTCAGCACGCTCACCGCGCGGGCGCCGCCCGCCTCGTACTCCGCGGCCAGCTCGGCCGGGTCCGGGATCTCCGCCAGCGCACCCTTGCTGGGCGACGAGCGCTTCACCTCGGCGATCACACCGACGCCGGAGCGGCGCAGCGCCGCATAGGCGTCCAGGGCAGGC
This sequence comes from Catellatospora vulcania, assembly GCF_009720385.1. GTDB lineage: Bacteria > Actinomycetota > Actinomycetes > Mycobacteriales > Micromonosporaceae > Catellatospora > Catellatospora vulcania. Next base: position 215,447 of record NZ_WARX01000020.1, read on the forward strand.
GCAGCCGCCGCCGCGCGCTTCTTGATCTCGTCCATGGAGACCCGGTTCTGGCGCGCCTCGACGTCCTCACGGACCCCCGCGATGATCTCGTCGAGCACGCTGCCGCCGCTGTCTCGCATCGATGCGCTCGGGGCCGGTTCGCCAGGCTCCATGCTGCTCAGCTCGTCGGATGCCATGGGCAGACTCTAGGCACTGCCCCGCCCCGCAAGGTGAACGGGGTATGGCGTGCCTCACCCAGTGGGCTAGTGCATAATGCCCGCCCCCCGACCAGGCAACCCCCTCGCTCCACCGCCCACATGGCACGGGCCCGCCGCCGCCGGCCCCGCTGTTTCGGGGAGACTGCGGGTAAGCCGGGCCTGATTCGTGCAGTTTCCCGGAAATTGCAGGGGCGTCATTCGTCGCGGCGCGGTTGGGCGGTGCGGATGAAGTCGGCGAGTTTGGGGCCGTGTTCGACGCGGGCGCGGGTGGGGTCGGCGGCTATGCGGCGGGTCAGGTGGCGGATGCCCTCGGGGGCGTTGCCGGCGACCATGAGGAGGTTGCCGGTGCCTCGGCCGCGGAGCAGGGCGGCGTCGGCGACCACGGCGACCTGGGGGAAGACCTCACGCAGGGTGGCGGCCTGGCGGCGGGCCACGGCCAGCGGGGCGACGTCCATGATGTTGGCCAGGTACCAGCCGCCGGGGCGCAGGACGCGGTGCGCGGCCTGGGCGAACTCGACGGTGCTGACGTGCGGCGGGACCTTCGAGCCGGTGAAGATGTCGGCGACGATCACGTCGGCCGATTCCGGATCGGCGGCCTCCAGCGCGGCGCGGGCGTCGGCGACGACGAGTTCGATGTCGTCGTCGTCCAGCGGCAGCCGGGTGGTGACCAGGTCGGCCAGCGCCCGGTCCAGTTCGACGACGCGCTGGCCGCTGCCGGGGCGCAGCACCGACAGGCAGCGCGGCAGGGTCATCGCTCCCCCGCCGAGGTGCAGCACGTCCAGCGCGCCGGGCGGGGCCACCGCGTCGATGACGTCGGCGAAGCGCCGGATGTAGTCGAACGCGATCAGCGTCGGGTCGTTGAGGTTGACGTGCGACTGGGCGGTGCCGTTGAGGCGCAGCAGCCAGGCGTCGGGCAGGTCCGGGTCGGGGATCAGTTCGGCGGTGCCGGTGTCCACCCGGACGATCAGCGCCCGGTCAGACACGCGTTTCATCGGTGAGGTCCTCGCCCCGGTCGAGCGCGTCCCACAGGTCGCGGGTGTCCTCGGCGCGCGGTGCGGCCGGGGCGGTGCGCCGGGCGTGGCTGCCCGAGCGCCGCCAGTACCAGACCGCGGCCACCCCGGCGGCGAGCGCGAGCAGCGCGGGACGCACCCACGACACCGAACCGCCGGGCATGATCCACAGCACGACCAGCGCCGCGAACACCCCGATCACGATCATGCGGGTACGGCCGGAACGGGCACCCCGAGTCGCGGAAGCCCCGGCCACCGCGCCGCCGTCGACCGCGGCGTGCCTCGTCGACAGGTCCCTGGCCGAGGCGCCGTCCTCGGCCGCCACGTGGGCCGCCGGGTCGGGCGCGCTCATCGGGCGGCCTGCAGGGTCTGCGCGGTGGCGATCGCGGCCAGCACGGCCATCGCCTTGTGCTGGGTCTCCAGTTCCTCCAACGCCGGGTCCGAGTCGGCCACCACCCCGGCCCCGGCTTGCACGTACGCGACGCCGTCGCGCAGCAGCGCGGTGCGGATCGCGATCGCCATGTCCAGGTCGCCGCCGAAGCCGAAGTAGCCGACCGTGCCGCCGTACAGGCCGCGCCGGGTCGGCTCCAGCTCCTCGATGATCTCCATGGCGCGCACCTTCGGCGCCCCGGACAGCGTGCCCGCCGGGAACGTGGCGGCCAGCGCGTCCAGCGGCGAGGTGCCCTCGCGCAGCTCGCCGACGACCGTCGAGACGATGTGCATGACGTGGCTGTAGCGCTCGACCATGGCGAACTCCGGCACCTCGACGGTGCCCGCGCGCGACACCCGGCCCAGGTCGTTGCGGCCCAGGTCGACGAGCATGACGTGCTCGGAGCGCTCCTTCGGGTCCGCGATCAGCTCCGCGGCCAGCGCGGCGTCGGCCTCCGGGGACTCGCCCCGCGGCCGGGTGCCGGCGATCGGGTGGAGCAGGGCGCGGCGTACGCCGTCGTCGCCCTTGGTGATCTTCACGTGGGCCTCGGGGGACGAGCCGACGATGTCGAAGTCGTCGAAGCGCAGCAGGTACATGTACGGGCTGGGGTTGGTGGCCCGCAGCACCCGGTAGATGTCGAGCGGGTCGGCCTCGGTGCGGGTCTCGAAGCGCTGCGAGACCACGATCTGGAAGCAGTCGCCGGCCCGGATCGCCTCCTTGGCGACCTCCACCGCCTTGCCGAACTCCCCGGACGGCGTGCGCGACACGAGTTCCGTCGGCCGCACCGCGGTCACCGTCGAGATCATCGGCGGGGTGGGGCGGGCCAGCGCCGTGGTCATCGCATCGAGCCGGCCGATCGCGTGGTGGTACGCCGCCGCCACCTGCTCGGCGTCGGCGTGCTCGGGCAGCACCGCGTTGGCGACCACGATCGCCTGGCCCAGGTAGTGGTCCAGCACCACCAGGTCGGTGGCCAGGAACAGGCCCAGCTCCGGCACGTGCAGGTCGTCGTCGGCCAGCTGCGGCAGCCGCTCGAACCGGCGCACCAGGTCGTACGACAGGAAGCCGACCAGGCCGCCGGTCAGCGGCGGCAGGCCGTCGTCGTCGGTGTCCGGGCCGGTCAGCGCCTCGACGGTGGCCCGCAGCACGGCGACCGGATCACCGCTGCGCGGCACCCCCTCGGGCGGGCTGCCCAGCCAGCGGGCCTGCCCGCCGCGCTCGGTCAGCGTCGCCAGGCTGCGCACCCCGATGAAGGAGTACCGCGACCAGGCCGTGCCCGCCGCCCCGGCGCCCTGCTCGGCGGACTCCAGCAGGAACGTCCCCGGCCCGCCGGCCACCTTGCGGTACACGCCCACCGGCGTCTCGGCGTCGGCCAGCAACCGGCGGACCACCGGCACCACCCGGCGTCCGGCCGCGCGGGCCCGGAACCCGGCCAGGTCGGGGCTGACCGCCCCGCTGCTCGCTGTGCTCATGCCCCCACCTCGCTGCGCTCGCCGACGGCGCGGACCGCCCTGCCGTCCATGGTCCACCTCTTCATCGGTGCGACTCCTCGAGGACCTCACCGGTGGCGACCGGCAGCTCGTCGGTGAAGCAGGTGCGGGTGCCGGTGTGGCAGGCCGGGCCGACCTGGTCCACGCTCACCAGCAGCGCGTCGCCGTCGCAGTCCAGCGCCACGGACTTGACGAACTGGTGGTGGCCGGACGTCGCGCCCTTCACCCAGTACTCCCCGCGGCTGCGCGACCAGTAGGTGGCCCGGCCGGTGGACAGCGTGCGGCGCAGCGCCTCGTCGTCCATCCAGGCCAGCATCAGCACCTCACCGGTGTCGTACTGGCGCACCACGGCCGCGACGAGCCCGTCGCGGTCGTGCTTGAGGCGGGTGGCGATCCGCGGATCCAGCTGCTCGGTCCCTGACACAGCCGAATTCTCCCTCACCGCCGAGCACCCCGCCGCGCCGGTGCGGCCGAAGTCTCACCTGGGGCCCCGCTCCGCCGCCCACCCAAGATCGTCCGAGTTGCCTGGCACTCGTGCGTATCTCGAGACGGCATACCCGCTACTGCCAGGCAAGTCCGATGATCAAGGTGGTCCCGGTCACAGTTATGGACGCTGGTATGACGCGAGAACGGGCAGCCCGGCGGTAACTTGACGGGCATCTGCGCGCAGCGCCCGCGGGCGCTCTCCCCCACCGCGAGAGCCGAGGAATTCGCATGACCAACCCCCACTTCGCGCCGCTCCCGGCGCACATCCCCACCTTCATTCCACCGGCGCGGCAGCCGGCCCCCGAGGCCGAGGCCGCCGACGAGCTCGAGCCCACCCTGCAGTTGAGCCCGCAGGAGCAGGCCGCGCTGCTGGAACACACCAGCGAGCTGCCCACCGTCGCCGCCCCGGAGGCCGCCGAGGCCGCGGACGGCGCAGCGGACCTCGAGGCCGACCAGGAGTCGCCCGCGGCGCAGGCCGACGCGGACGAGACCGCCGAAGCCGAAGCCGACGACGAGTCGGAAGCGGAAGCCGACGACGAGTCGCCTGACGCGGAGGCCGACACCGACGCCTCGCCCGAGGGGGAGGCCGCAGAGACGTCCGAGGCCCAGGCCGACGCGTCACCCGACGCCGATGACGACGAGACGCCCGGGATGCCCGAAGGGCAGGCCGACGCGGACGAGTCGCCCGAGGCAGAGGCCGAGGCCGACGTCGCCGAGGCGGAGACCGAGGACGAGCCCGAGGCCCTGGCCGACGAGGCCGAGCCTGAGGCCCGGGCCGACGGGGACGACGCCGAGGTGACGATCGATGTCGACGCGGCGGCCGACCACGACGCGGCCGACGACGACACCGCGGCGGAAACCGCCGACGAGTCCCCGGCGGCGCACGCCGACGACGACTCGCCGGAGGCCGGAGACGACGAGGCGATCGACGCTCAGGCCGACGACGAGGAGTCCGCGGAGGCGGACCTCGACGCGAGCGCCGAGACCGATGCGGAGGACGCGGTCGACGCGGCGGACCCGGTCGATGCCGTCCAGCTCGAGGCCGACCATACGGCCGAGGCAGCAGCCGAGGACGTCGAGGAGCCGGAAGCGGAGGCCGACGCGCAGGTGGACGCGGAGGCCGATGCGGAGGTGGAGGTGGACGCGGAGGCCGATGCGGAGGTGGAGGCGCCGGCCGACACCGACGAGGACGAGACCCCGGACGCGGAGACCGTCGCCGCGGCGGAGGCCGTGGTGGACGCCGAGGCCGCGGCCGAGGAGGACGGGCCGTACGCCGTGGCGGACGAGGCCGCTGCTGCGGACGACGAGGTCGAGGTCGAGGCGACGGCCGCAGACGAGCCGGAGGACCCCGAGGCCGACGTGGTCGACGCCGAGATGGAGCCCGTCGGCGAGCCGGCCGAGGAGGTGACGGAGGCAGACGTCGAGGGGGCGTCCGCCGACGACACCGCGCCGGTGGCGGCGATCATCGACGCCGCGGCCGAGGACGCGGCGGAGGAGGTGGCGCCGGTCGGGGGGATCGACGCCGCGGCCGACGCCGGGGCAGCCGACGACGTGGACGACGTGGACGACGAGGAGTTGGACGTGGCGCAGGTGGCGCCGACCGCGACCGCGTTGCGGCCGGGTGACGTGGCCGAGACGCCGATAGCGGTATGGGAGGCGGAGCAGGCGCAGCGCTTCCGCGACGCCTGGCGTGAGGTGCAGACCCGCTTCGTGGACGAGCCGGAGTCGGCGCTGAACGACGCGCAGGCGCTGGTCAGCGAGGCGGTGTCGGCTCTGGCCGCGCAGCTGCTGTCCGAGCAGGGCGACCTGGACCCGCGCCAGGGCGCCGCACCGGACACGGAGGCGATGCGCATCGCGATGCGCGGCTACAAGAACTTCCTCGACCGGGTGCTGGCTCTCTGAGCTGACCCACGGGTCCCGGGCGCCGTCCAGGCGGCCGCCCGGGACCCGGATCCGAAATGTAGGCGCATTGCCACGCGCGCATAATTCACCTACCGTTGAGTTCAACACGCGTTGAATTCTACGGAGGACACCCATGACATCCGCGATCGAGGTCGCCGACCTCGTCGTACACCGGGGAGCCAGGCCTGTGCTGCACGGCCTGAGCTGCACCATCCCGGAAGGCAGCGTGACCGGCCTGCTCGGCCCGTCGGGCAGTGGCAAGACCACGCTGATGCGCGCGATCGTGGGCGTCCAGGTGGTGCGTTCCGGCACGGTCACCGTGCTGGGCCGCCCGGCCGGCGACGCGAAGCTGCGCAGCGAGATCGGTTACCTCACGCAGGCCCCCAGCGTGTACGCCGACCTGACGGTGCGCGAGAACGCCCGCTACTTCGCCGCGCTCTACGGACTCGGCCAGGCCGAGGCGGATGCCGCGGTCCGTGACGTGGGTCTGGCCGAGGCCGCGTCGCAGCTGGTCGGGAACCTGTCCGGCGGGCAGCGCAGCCGGGCCTCGCTGGCCTGCGCGATCGTCAGCAAGCCGAAGGTGCTGATCCTGGACGAGCCCACCGTCGGGCAGGACCCGGTGCTGCGCGACGAGCTGTGGGCGCAGTTCCGCGGGCTCGCCGAGAGCGGCTCGACGCTGGTCGTGTCCAGCCACGTGATGGACGAGGCCAACCGCTGCGACCGGCTGCTGCTTATCCGCGAGGGTCTGCTGATCGCCGACGACACCCCCGCCGCGGTCAAGGCGTCCGCCGGCACCGAAGACCTCGACCAGGCCTTCCTCACCCTGATCCGGCGCCAGGGGACCGGCGTCCCCGCCCCCCGCGCCACCGGCGAAGCGAGCGAGGTCCCGTCATGATCCTGCTGCACACCACCGGGCGCATCCTGCGCCAGCTGCGCCACGACCGCCGTACCGTGGCGATGCTGGTGGCCGTGCCGACGCTGCTGCTGACGCTGCTCTACTTCATGTACGACAGCCAGCCCGGCGTCTTCGACCACATCGCACTGATCATGCTGGGCGTCTTCCCGTTCATCATCATGTTCCTGATCACCAGCATCGCCATGCTCCGCGAGCGCACCACTGGCACGCTGGAGCGCCTGCTCACCACCCCGCTGCGCAAGACCGATCTGCTCTTCGGCTACGGCCTCGCGTTCGGCGTGGCCGCGGCGGTGCAGGCCGGCTTCGCCAGCGCGCTGGCCTACCTGCTGCTCGACCTGGACACCCAGGGCGCCGCCGGGTACGTCGTCATGATCGCGGTGGCGAACGCCGTGCTGGGCATGGCGCTGGGGCTGCTGGCCAGCGCGTTCGCCAAGACCGAGTTCCAGGCGGTGCAGTTCATGCCGGTGCTCGCGGTGCCGCAGCTGCTGCTGTGCGGGCTGTTCGTGCCGCGGGAGCTGATGGCGGGCTGGCTGCAGGCGATCAGCGACGTGCTGCCGCTGACCTACGCGGTCGAGGCCCTGCAGGAGGTCGGCGCGTACGCCGAGCCGACCGGCACGATGTGGCGCGACTTCGCCATCGTCGCCGGCGCGGTGGTGGTGGCGCTGGTCGCCGCGGCGGGCACGCTGCGCCGCCGCACCCCCTGACCGACCCGCCCGGCCACGTCCGGGAGAATCGTCACCGACGAGCACGGACGTCCCCGGTGTGCCGCCTTCGCGGCGGGCCGGGGACGCGCCGCGTACCGAGGAAGGACCAGATGAAGCGCAGCCGCTCCGGGCGCCGGCCGGGCAACCCCGACACCCGCGAGGCGATCCTGGCCGCGGCGCGCGAGCTGTTCGCCGAGAAGGGCTTCGACGCCGCCACGATGCGCGCCATCGCCGCCGCGGCCGAGGTCGACCCGGCCCTGGTGCACCACTACTTCGGCACCAAGGAGCAGCTGTTCGTCGCCACCATGCAGTTCCCGATGGACCCCCGGGAGCTGATCGAGCAGGTCGTGGCGGGGGGCAAGGACGAGGCGGGGGTACGCCTGGCGCGGGTCTTCGTGACGATCTGGGACTCGCCGATCGGGGCGATCGGGGCGTCGCTGGTCCGGTCCGCGATGAGCAACGAGTGGACCATGCGCTTACTGCGCGAGTTCCTGATCACGCAGATCCTGCGCCGGGTGCAGACCGAGCTGCGGCTCGACGCGGCCGACGCCCCGCTGCGCGCGTCGCTGGTGGCCAGCCAGATCAGCGGGCTGGCCCTGATGCGGTACATCATGAAGCTCGAACCGCTGGCCTCGCTGCCCGCCGACCAGGTGGTCGCCGCGGTCGCCCCGAACCTGCAGCACTACATCACCGGCGACCTCGGCCCGTCGGAGGTCACCGGTTCCGGTGGGCAGGCCGGTCAGGCCACCGACGCGGCCGGCTCGGCCGCCGCGTAGTCCTCGACGTCGATCTCGGTCAGGTGCCCGGTCGGGCACTCCAGCCGGACCTCGGCGACGTCCATCCGGTACAGCCGGAAGCCGCGGCCCACGTCGAGCAGGTCGCTGACCGGGTTCACGGCGGCGAACTCCAGCGCGGCGGCGCGGGCCTCGATGTCCTCCAGCGCCGCGGCCCAGCCCGACACCCACACCCGCGCCCCGCGGGACTCCCCCACGGCGAGCACGACGGCGGTGTCGTCGCCCTCCCCGTCCCGCGGGCGCAGCGCCTTGTCGAGCTGCCCGCCTTCGCGGCACAGCAGCAGCGGGCGTCCTTCGTGGTCGGTGGCGTGGCGCACCCGGTACGGGCTGGCGTGGAACGGGACCTGCGCCAAGCCCGGCAGGCGGCCGGCGGTCAGGGAGCGGGCGATCTCGGCGGGGTGCGGCACGGCGGTCCTCCAACATCGGTTAGGCTTACCTTTGTTAGGCGAGCCTAACCTATGACGTCTGGAAGTTGGAGGCACCCTCGTGAACCAAGCGCGGCCCAAGGCGAAGCTGTCCCGGGCTCTCGGCATCCCGCTGACCCGCAAGTGCGTGAAGTACTTCGAGCGGCGGCCGTTCCCGCCGGGCGTGCACGGGCGGGCCCGCAAGAAGCCCTCCGACTACCAGGTCCGCCTGCTGGAGAAGCAGCGCCTGCGCCACCAGTACTTCATCAGCGAGACCCAGCTGCGCAACCAGTTCGACAAGGCCGCCCGCAGCTCCGGCAAGACCGGCGAGACGCTCCTCATCGCCCTGGAGTGCCGCCTTGACGCGCTGGTCCTGCGCGCCGGCTTCGCCCGCACCATCTACCAGGCCCGCCAAGCCGTCGGCCACGGCCACATCGCCGTGGACGGCCAGAAGGTGGACCGCCCCTCCTACCGGGTGAAGCCCTGGCAGACCATCACGGTCCGCGAGCGCAGCCGCACCAAGCCCCCGTTCCAGATCGCCGCCGCCGGCGCCCACCTGGACGGCCCCACCGCCCCATACCTCGAGGTCTCCCTCACCGACCTCCGCGCCACCCTGACCCGCGAACCCCTGCGCACCGAGATCCCCGTCATCTGCGACGAGCAGCTGGTAGTCGAGTTCTACTCCCGCTGACCCACCCCGAACACCAAGATCGCGACGATCTTGCGTGAACCGTTGGGGACTCACCCGGTATGGGCGTGTCGTACCCGCGGTTCAAGCAAGATCGTCGCGATCTTGGGTCAGCGGGTTTGTTCGAGCCAGCTGGCGTAGAGCTTGGCGTAGACGGAGTGCTCGGCCGTGATGAGGGTGTCGTGGGGGCCACGTTGGATCACCACGCCCTTGTCGACGACGATGACTTCGTCGGCGGACTGGGCGGTGGAGAGGCGGTGGGCGATGGCGACCGTGGTGCGGCCGCGGGTCACCGCGTCGAGGGTGCGCTGGAGGCGGACCTCGGTGGCGGGGTCGACGGCGCTGGTGGCCTCGTCGAGGACGAGCAGGTCGGGGTCGGCGACGTAGGCGCGGGCCAGGGCCACGAGCTGGCGCTCGCCGACGCTGAGGGCCTCGCCTCGCTCGCCGACGGGAGTGTCCAGGCCGTGGGCGAGGCCCTGTGCCCAGTCGAGCAGGCCCAGGTCGGTGAAGGCCTGTTCGAGTTCGGTGTCGGTGAGGTCGGGGCGGGCGAAGCGCACGTTCTCGGCGACCGTGGCGTCGAACAGGAAGCCGTCCTGGGGGACCATCACGACGCGGCTGCGCAGGGAGGCGAAGCGCACGTCGGTCAGCGGGGTGCCGGACAGCAGCACCCGGCCCTCGCTCGGGTCCATCAGGCGGGTGAGCAGCTTCGCGAACGTGGTCTTGCCGCTGCCGGTCTCACCGACCACGGCGACCCGGGTCTTGGCGGCGATGTCCAGGTGCACCTCGTGCAGCACGCGGGGGCCGGGCTCGCCGTCGACCGGGTAGCTGAAGCTGACCCGCTCGAAGCTGATGTCCAGCGGGCCGTCGGGCAGGTGCACGCCGTTCTCGGCGGGGTCGGCCACATCGGGTTCGAGGTCGACGACGTCGAGCAGCCGCCGCCAGCCCGCCACCGCGTTCTGCGCCTCGTTGAGCACCTCGGTGGCGATCTGGACGGGCTGGATGAACAGCGTGACCAGGAACAGGAACGCGGTCATCTCGCCCAGGGTGATCTGCCCCGCGATACCCAGCCGCGCCCCGACCAGCACCACCGACGCCAGCGCGATCGCGGCCGCGATCTCACCGGTGGAGAAGCTGGTGACGCTGATCCGCATGGCCCGGCGCTGCGCCTGCTGGTAGTCGTCGATGGTCTCGGACAGCTTCGCGCCGCTGCGCTGCGAGACGCCGTACGCCCGGATCACCGACGCGCCGACCACGGACTCCGAGATCGCGCCGAGCATCACGCCGATCCGGCGGCGGTTCTCGGCGTACGCACCCGACAGACGCTTCTGGAACGCCCGGATGACGATCACCGCGGGCACGAACGCGGCCAGCACCACGAGCGTGAGCTGCCACGAGTAGAACGCCATCACGATCGTGGTGACCACCAGCTGGCCGCCGTTGACCATGAGGATCACGCCGCCCCACTGGATGAACTGCGTGATCGAGTCGACGTCGCTGGTCACCCGGGACACCATGGTGCCGCGGCGCTCGGACTGCTGGTGCAGCATCGACAGGTCGTGGATGTGCCGGAACGTGCGCACCCGGATGTTGGCCAGCGCGGTCTCGCTGACCGTGAACAGCCGCCGCATCATGAAGTAGCCGCAGGCCGTGGTGACCACCAGGATCAGCGCGGTGACGGCGACGACGGTCACGATCACACCCATGTCCAGGTGACCGGTCTCGACGCCCAGCCCGCGGTCGATGCCCTGCTGCACCGCGACCGGCACCGCCGCCCGGCCGATCATGGCGATGAGGGCCAGCCCCAGCGTGCCGGCCAGCCCGGCCTTCAGCTCGGGCGACAGCGACACGCCGCGCCGGAAGGTCGCCCAGGCCGACTCGGACCGGGCGGTATCGCTGACAGCCGACGCGCTCACGCCTTCTCCTCGCTACGCTCGTCGGCAGCGTGAGAAACCTGCGACATGGTTCGCTCGCCCCGCCACGCCTTCTCCTCGCTGCGCTCGTCGGCAGCGTGAGAAAGCTGCGACATGGTTCGCTCGCTCCGCTCGCTCACGCGGCGACCTCCTCTTCCTGTGCGGCGAGGGACACGTCGGCGTCGTCGTAGACGCGCTCGCGCTCGCGCTCCTCCTCGGCCTTCTCGTACGCGGTGACCAGGTCGGCGTATCCGCTCACCGTCGCCAGCAGCTGCTCGTGCGTGCCCTGCGCGACCACGCGGCCGGACTCGATGTAGACGACCTCGTCGGCCAGCGCGATGGTGGCCCGGCGGTACGCGACGACCAGGATCGTGGCCGTGTGCGCCGACCCGCGCAGCGAGGCGAGGATGCGCGCCTCCACGCGCGGGTCGACGGCGCTGGTCGCGTCGTCGAGCACGAGCAGCCGCGGCCGCCCGGCCAGTGCCCGCGCCAGGGTGACCCGCTGGCGCTGTCCGCCGGACAGCGAGGTGCCTCGCTCGCCGAGCTGGGTGTCCAGGTGCTCGGGCAGTCGCGCGACGAACGTGTCGGCCTGCGCCGTGGCCAGCGCCTCGTGCACCCGCTCGTCGTCGACGCCGGGGCGCTCCAGCGCGACGTTGCCGCGCACCGTGTCGTCGAAGACGAACGCGATCTGCGGCACCAGTGCGACGGTCGCGGCCAGCGAGGCCGAGGTCAGCCCGCGTACGTCGGCCCCGTCGAGGGCGATCTGCCCCTGGTCGGGGTCGAGCAGGCGGGCGGCCAGGGTCGCGATGGTCGACTTGCCGGAGCCGGTCGGGCCGACCAGCGCCACGGTGCGCCCTGCGGGCAGGGTGAAGGTGACGTCGTGCAGCACCGGCTGGGCCGGGTCGTACGCGAAGTCCACGTTGCGGAAGCTCAGCTCGGCCGCGGCGGAGCCGGGCAGCGTCTGCGTGCCGTACGGCATCTGGCCGGTCGCCTGCAGCACGTGCTCGACCCGGTCCCAGCCCGCGACCGCGCGCGGCAGGTCGCCGAGCACCCAGCCGATGGCCCGCACCGGGAACGCCAGCACGGTGAACAGGAAGGTCACCTGGACCAGCTGCTCGAGCGAGATCGCGCCCTGGTCCATCCGCCAGGCGCCGACCAGCAGCGCCAGCAGCGTGCCGAGGAACGGCAGCGACTCCATCAGCGGGTCGAACAGGCCGCGCAGCCGGCCGACGCTGATCAGCGCGTCGCGCAGCTCCTCGGCCCGCTGCGCGAACCGGCGGGTCTCCAGGTCCTCGCGGCCCATGGTCTTGACCACGAGTGCGCCGTCGAAGCTCTCGTGCGCGATCGCGGCGACCTCGGCCCGCATGTGCTGGGCGTGGGCCTGGCGCGGGGCCATCCGGCGGGAGAAGACCACGTTCATCACGAACAGCACCGGGAAGACGACCAGCCCGACCAGGGCCAGCGCCCAGTCCACGGCGAACAGCACGGCCACCGCGACGAACAGCATGAACACGGTGCCGACGGCGAACGGCAGCGGCGCGACCGGGAACCACGCGGCCTCGACGTCGGAGTTGGCGTTGGACAGCAGTGTGCCGGTGGCGTGGCGCTGGTGCCAGGAGACCGGCAACTGCAGGTAGCGGCGCGTCACCTCGTGGCGGTACTTGGACTGCAGGGCGAACTGCATGAAGCCCGCGCCGAGCCGGCGGCCGAAGATGGCCACGACCCGGCCCAGGCCCATCGCGATCAGCACCGACGCGCCGAACGCCAGCACCCCGGCGTCGACCCTGCCGCCGGAGGTGGAGGGCACCACGATGTCCTCGACCAGCCAGCCGATGACCTTCGCCTGCCCGATGACCAGCGCGCCGAACAGGCAGCTGCCCACGACGGCGACGACGAACAGGCGCGGCTCATCCCGGATCCCGCGCCACATCACCCGGGCGCCGCGCGCGAGCACGTCGCGCCCTGTGATCTCCGGTTTGGCCGGCTCTTCGCCGGCGGTCTGCCCTGCCACTCGTGTCATCCCCGTCGTCAGGTCGGTTCGTCAGGTCGGTAAGTAATTAGCCTGGCTTCCTATCCTTACCGACGCCGCTGCTCCAGGCGAGCAGGTATGGCCTGTGCCGGGCATCACACCGCCTCCGGGGTACGTAGGATCGCCGACATGACCCGGTACGCCTTCGCTGAAAGGCTAGCCCTGGCCGACCTGATGGCCGAGGTCGGACCAGACGCCCCCACCCTCTGCGGGGACTGGACCGTGCGCGATCTCCTGGCGCACCTGCTGCTGCGGGAACGGCGTCCCGACGCCGCCGCGGGCATCCTGATCAAGCGTTTCGCCGGGCACACCGCGACGGTGCAGCAGCGGATCGCGGCCCGCGACTTCGACGCCCTGCTGGCCGAGCTGCGGCGCCCGCCGCGGTGGAGCCCCGCCGGGCTCAGGCCGCTGGACGAGCTGGTGAACCTGGCCGAGATGTTCATCCATCACGAGGACATCCGCCGGGCGGTCCCCGACTGGACACCGCGCAAGCTGGCGCCGGGACTGTCCGAGGCGCTGTGGGGGCAGGCGCGGCGGCGCGCGTCGCTGGCGCTGCGGCGCTACCCGGTGCAGGTGCGGGTGATCTCACCGGGCCACGGCACGGTGACCACCGGGCGGCCCGGCACCCAGCCGCTCAACCTCACCGGAACCCCCAGCGAGCTGCTGATGTTCCTGTCGGGCCGGCAGGGCCACGCGCGGGCGAGCCTGGACGGCCCGCCCGAGCTGACGAGCCGGCTGCGCGGCGCGCGGCTGGGCGTCTGAGCGCGCCGCCGGCAACCCCGTGACCATGAGAAAAGATCTTCCCGAGGGGTTCCCCCAGCCGGTGCTCAGCATTACCCTTCGGTAACACCAAGTTAACGTGTCCCCCGTCACTACTGCCTACCAGAGGCGGCCCCGACTCATGACCATTGACGTGCCCTACCGGTCTATTCCGGACATGTTCCTGCAGCGAGTGGCGGCGTCCCCCGACGCCCGCGCCTTCGGCGGCCCGGACGCGGACAACGCGCCGGTCTGGTACACCTGGGCCCAGATCGCTGAGCGCGCCAAGGCGATCGCCGCGGGTCTGACCACGCTCGGCGTCGGCAAGGAGGACCGCGTCGCGATCCTCGCCAACACCCGGCTCGACTGGATCGTCGCCGACCTCGGCATCATGTGCTCCAGCGCCGCGACGACCACGGTGTACCCCACCACCGAGCCCGAGGAGGCGTGCTTCATCGTCGCCGACTCCGGGTCCAAGGTGCTGATCGCGGAGAACCCGGCCCAGGCGGCCAAGATGAGCCCGGCCGCGGTGCCCGCGCTCACCCACATCGTGCTGATCGACGGCGAGGCCGACCCGGCCGCCGCCTTCCCCCAGCTCACCCTCGCCGACCTGGAGCGCCGCGGCGCCGAGGCGCTGGCCGCCAACCCGGGCCTGGTCGACGACCTGATCGCCGGCATCGGCCCGGACGACCTGGCCACCCTCATCTACACCTCGGGCACCACCGGCCGCCCGAAGGGCGTCGAGCTGCTGCACCGCGGCTGGACCTGGGAGGGTGTGGCGCAGTCGGACGTCGGCGTGCTGCTCCCCAGCGACGTGCAGTTCCTCTGGCTTCCGCTGTCGCACTCGTTCGGCAAGACGCTGATCTGCGGCATCATCCACGTCGGCGTGCCGACGTACGTGGACGGCCGGGTCGACAAGATCATTGACAACCTGGGCCTGATCAAGCCGACGCTGATGTGCGCGGCCCCGCGCATCTTCGAGAAGGTCTACAACCGGGTCGTCGGCCAGGCCACCGAGGCCGGCGGGCTCAAGGCGAAGATCTTCGGCTGGGCGGTGCGGGTCGGCCGCGAGCGCGTCGCGCTGGAGCAGGCCGGCAAGCCGGTCCCGAGCGGCCTGCTGCGCAAGTACGGCATCGCGCACAAGCTGGTCTTCAGCAAGCTGCACGCCCGGCTGGGCGGCAACATCCGCTACATGGTGTCCGGCTCGGCCGCGCTGTCGGTGCCGATCGCGGAGTTCTTCGCCGCGGCCGGCCTGCCCATCAGCGAGGGCTACGGCCTGACCGAGAACTGCGCGGGCGCGTTCGTGAACCGGCCCGGCGCGCTGAAGATCGGCTCGGTCGGCCAGCCGCTCGGCGACCTGGAGATCCGGATCGACGAGGACGGGGAGATCCTGCTGCGCGGTGCGCCGATCATGCGCGGGTACCACAACCTGCCCGCGGAGACCGCGGCCGTGTTCACCGAGGACGGCTTCTTCCGCACCGGCGACATCGGCGAGCTGGACTCCGACGGCTTCCTGAAGATCACGGACCGCAAGAAGGACCTGGTCAAGACGTCAGGCGGCAAGTACATCGCGCCGAGCCACATCGAGGGCCTGTTCAAGGCGCTGTGCACGTACACCTCGCAGGTGCTCGTGATCGGCAACTCGCGCAACTACTGCTCGATGCTGATCACCCTCGACCCCGAGGCGATCACCGGCTGGGCGGCGGGCACGCCGCTCGAGGGGAAGTCCTACGCGGAGATCGTGGGCTCGGACGAGGCGAAGGCCATGGTCGCGGGCCACATCGACGAGCTGAACGCGAAGCTCAACCGCTGGGAGACCATCAAGAAGTTCACCATCCTGCCGCGCGACCTGACCATCGAGCACGGGGAGATCACCCCCTCGATGAAGCTGAAGCGACGCACGGTGGAGACCAATTTCGCATCGGATATCGAGAAGATGTACGCGGGTTCCCTCGTCGAAATCTGATCGAACGCGAGGCACTTTCCCACGCAGTGAGGTACGTAGGGGCGGCCACAAGCCGCCCCTACGTTTTTGCCCAGGTCACCCGCCGAGCCGGCGTGCAGTTTCGGGGAAACTGCACGAATCCGCGCACCGGATGCTGCAGTTTCCCCGAAACTGCGCCAGGGTCAGCTGCCGTCGCGGAGGTCGGAGAGGCGGCCCGGGGTCAGGTGGGCCTGGTCGAAGACGACGGTGCAGCCCGCGCCGACCGGGGACTGCGCCTCGACGCCGATCAGCGGCGGGCCCGCGTCCGGGCCGAGGCTGAAGTAGCGGACCAGCTGCCAGACCTCGCCGTCGGGGCTGCTGTGGAAGGCCCAGGCGGGGCCGAGGCGGCTGGCGCGCAGCCACACCGTGTCCCCGGCGACCGGCCAGGCGTTGGCGTCGTCGGAGTCGCCGCGGGTGATGACGGTGACGACGGTGTTCTCGCCGGCCGGGGAGCGCTCGAAGCACAGCTTGGCCCAGTGCCGCTCACCGGTCCAGACGAGGATCACCCCGGCGTCGTACTTCTCGCCAAAGTCCACCCGGGCCCGCACCGTGAACCGGAAGTCCCCGGCGGGCGCGGTGGCGAGCGCGCGGGGCGCGTTGAGCACCGGTGGCGCTTGCGGGTCGCCCGGGTCGACGAACATGTCGGTCTGCGGCCCGGCCGCCACGGACAGCACGCCGTCCGCGAGGTGCCAGGAGGCGGGTTCCGGTTGCCAGCGCAGGTCCAGCCCGCCGAAGGTCACGTTCATGCGGCGGATTGTGCCACGGTGCGGGCGCCGGTGGGCGGCGCGCGGCATCGGCAGCGCACTGCCACAGCCATTCGATCAGGGCGCGACAGCGCACTGCCGCGGCTCAGACGATCCGGGCGCGGCAGCGCACTGCCGCGGCTCAGGCGATCAGGGCGGGCTCGCTCCACTGTGGACGGCCGGTGCGGTCCAGGTCGTAGCGGGCCGCGGCGATCCGGCGTACGCCGTCGACCAGTTCGGGGACGGGCTGGGTGAAGGGCAGCCGGATGAAGCGCTCCAGGGTGCCGTCCACGCCGAACCGGGGGCCGGGGGCGAGGCGTACGCCCAAGGGTTCCACCGCGCGTGCCAGCGCGCTGGACACCGGGCCGTCCAGCTCGGCCCACAGGGTGACCCCGCCCGACGGCACGGTCACCCGCCAGCTGGGCAGGTGCTCGCGCACCGCGGCCACGAGCGCGTCGCGCTGCGCGGCCAGCTGCGCCCGGCGCTGCGGGATGACCTCGCCCGCGCGGGCCAGCAGGCGCACCGCGACGAGCTGGTCCAGCACCGGCCCGGCGGTGTCCACGCCGACCCGGACCGCCGCGAGCCGCTGCACGATCGGCGCGGAGGCGCGGATCCAGCCGACGCGCAGGCCGCCCCAGAACGGCTTGCTCATGCCGCCGATGGTGAGCACCCGGCCGTGCCGGTCGAACGAGGCCACCGCGGGCGGCATCGGCACGCCGTCCAGCGGCAGGTCCACGAAGGACTCGTCGATGACCAGGTCGGTGCCGGTGCGCTGGGCGGTGGCGACGAGCTGCTCGCGCAGCGCGGCAGGCATGACGTGGCCGGTCGGGTTGTGGAACTCGGGGATCAGGTACGCCAGGCTGGGCCGGGTCTGGCGGAGTGCGCCGAGCAGCAGCTCGGCGTCCCAGCCGCCTTCGTCCAGGCCGTGCGTGCTGATCCGGGCCCGGCGGGCGGCGAACGCGGCCAGCGCGTTGGGGTAGGTCGGCGACTCGACCAGCACGGACGCGCCCACCGGCACCTGCAACCGCAGGATCAGGTCGAGCGCGTGCAGCACCCCATTCGTGATCATGATCTGTTCGGGGCTGGTCGGCAGGCCACGCTCGGTGTACTGGTCGGCCACGGCCTCGCGCAGCTCGGTGATACCGCTCGGGTGGTAGCCGGCCCCGCCCAGGTAGTTCGGCAGCTCCTCGACGGCCTCGCGGGCCGCCGCCAGCAGCGGCTCGGGCGCGGGCAGGGCTGCGCAGCTCAGGTCGATCAGGTCGAGCTCGTCGTCGGCCATCCACAGGCCGCTGCTGGCCACCCGGTGCCCGCTGGGCAGGGTGGTCCAGCTGCCCGCGCCGCGGCGGCTGGTCAGGTGGCCCGAGTCGCGCAGCTCACGGTAGGCCGCGCTGACCGTGGTGCGGGAGATCTCCAGAGCCTCGGCGAGTTCGCGCTCGGCGGGCAGGCGTACACCCAGGGGCAGCCGGCCGTCGGCGAGCAAGCCGCGTACGGACGAGGCCAGGGCCGCGTAGTCGGGGCTGCGCCGCCGGGCGGGCAGCGCGTGCCAGCGCCCGAGCAGTCGGGCCAGCTGCACACCGCGTACGGAGACGGACATCGCAGGCACTCCCCCGCCGCAAGAGCCAGTCCTGCTGGATTGGCCCTTTCTGGCTTGTCGATTGGCTTCCAGACTGGCAGACATGACAGGCGCACGCAAGCCACTGCACATGCCACTCCGGACGACCCAGCGCCGGGCGTCCACCGCCGCCCCGACCTCCCGCCGCCCGGCCCCCATGCCGCTGCGCGAGCGCCTCCCCCGCCGCCTGTTCCAGCTGCTCATCGGCCTGATCGGGTACGGCGTCAGCATCAGCCTGATGCTGCGCGCGCACCTGGGCAACCAGCCCTGGGACGTACTCCACCAGGGCGTCGCCCTGCGCGCCGGGCTCAGCGTCGGCACCGTGCTGATCATCGTCGGCGCGGCCGTGCTGCTGTGCTGGATCCCGCTGCGCCAGCGCCCCGGCATCGGCACCATCGCCAACATCGTCGTCATCGGCCTGGTCGTCGACGTGGCCAACCAGCTGCTGCCCGAGCCGTCGCACGTGCTCGCCCGCTGGGCCTTCATGATCGGTGGCATCGTGCTGTGCGGCTTCGCCAGTGGCCTCTACATCGGAGCCAATCTGGGCCCGGGACCGCGCGACGGGCTGATGACCGGCTTGGCCGCCCGGACCTGGTCACTGCGTGGCTGGCGCACCCTGCTGGAGATCACCGTGGTCGCCGTCGGCTTCGCGCTCGGCGGCAAGGCCGGGCTCGGCACCATCCTGTACGCCCTGGCCATCGGCCCGCTCGCCCAGTTCTTCCTGCCGATGCTCACCGTCCGCAGCCGCACCGCCGCCCCCGCCCCGGCACCGGCACCGGCATCGGCATCGACACCGGCATCGACACCGGTAGCCACGGCCACGGAGCCCGCCTCCTGCTGACCCGCGCCCTGCCCCACCGCAGGCGCTCGCGCCCCGGCCCCACCTCAGGCCCTCGCGCCCCGGCCCCACCTCAGCCGCTTGCGCCCGCCTCATGATCGCTCGACTTGCCCGGCACCTGTACGTATCTTGGGCACGCTTTCGCACACCTGCCAGGCAAGTCGAGCGATCTTGTGCGGGCGGCGGTCGAGCGTGCCGCGCGGAGTTGGCACAGCGTGGCGGGCGCGTCACACAGGGTAAATGCGGCCAAATGGGCTTTATTGGTATGGACACCTGACCCTGCCCGCCGGAGGCAAACTTCGTGTTCGTATCCATGAAACGGCTGGCCATCGCGTCGGCCGTGCTCCTGTCCGCCATCGCCCAGGGCGTTCCCGCCACCGCGGCGCCGGACGTGACCGTGCTGGCCACCGGGCTGAGCAACCCGCGGGGCCTCGCCTTCGACCGCGACGGCACCCTCTACGTGACCGAGGCCGGGCGGGGCGCCGACGGCGCCGCCAACCCGACCTGCCTGCCGAGGCCGCAGGGCATCGGCTGCCTGGGCGCGACCGGCGCACTGGCCCGCCTCAACCGCGACGGCACGCTGACCCGCGTGCTGACCGGCCTGCCCTCGCTGGCCGGGCCCGATGGCACGGAGGCGATCGGGCCCGACGACATCGCGTTCAACCGCTACCACCCCGCCCTGCTCACCGTCGGCCTCAGCGAGGCCCCGGCGATCCGGGACGGGCTGCCCGAGCCGGGCGCCCAGATGGGCCGCCTGCTGACGGTGCGCCGGGACCCGTCCGGGAACTGGCACTCGCAGCAACTGACCACCCAGCGCACCGCCGACATCGCCGGCCACGAGGCGGCGAACAACTCCGACGGCGGCGAGCTGGACTCCAACGCGCAATCGGTCGCGTTCGGGCCCGGCGGGGCAGCGGTCGTCGACGCCGGCGCGAACGCACTGCTGTTCGTCACCACGGCGGGCCAGGTGAGCACCCTCGCGGTGTTCCCCGAGCGGCAGATGCCCGCGCCGCCCTCGTTCAACCTGCCGGCGGGCACCATGCTGCCGATGCAGTCGGTGCCGATGGGCGTGGTCTACCGCGACGGCGCCTACTACGTCGCCGAGCTGACCGGCCGCCCGTTCACCCAGGGCTCGGCCCGCATCTTCAAGGTCGTCCCCGGCCAGGAGCCCACGGTGTACGCCGAAGGCCTGACCACGGTCGTCGACATCGCCTTCGGCCCCGACGGCTCCCTGTACGCCCTGGAGTTCACCCACACCTCGATGTTCGGCCCCAGCCGAGGCGTGGGCGCCCTGATGCGCATCCGCGGCGAGGGCCAGGCCCCCGAGCTGGTCCTCGACAAGGTCGACCACCCCGGCGGCATCGCCATCCGCAACCGCAACGCCTACATCACCACCTGCTCCGTCTGCGCCACCACGGGAAGCGTCATGAAACTCCGCCTCCCCGCCTGACCCTGCGCCGCTACCGCGGCAAGATCGCGACGATCTTGCGCGAACTGTTGCCGATATGCCCGTTAGGGGCGTGTCGTACCCACAGTCCGCGCAAGATCGTCGCTTTTCAGTTGGCGGCGGGTGGGGCGGCGTCGGGGGTGACGTGGCGGGAGGCGACCAGCCAGCCTTCGGGTTCGGCGGGGGCGGGGACGAGGACGTCCTCGCAGATGCAGTGGCGGTGCATGCGGGGCGTGCCGTCGGCGGTGACGGCGATGACCATGCCGTAGCAGCGGACGTGGGCGGCGCCGTCCGCGCCGGGGGTGACCCAGACCATGCCGTGCCAGTGGCGGTGAGTCTCGCCGTTGGCGGCCAGGCGGGCGTGGGTTTGTTCGACGGCGGCGGCCAGGGCTTCGCGGCCGCGGACCGGGGCGTCGAGGCCGGGGGCGGTGAAGGTGCCGTCGGGGGCGAAGGTGTCGGCCCACTCGCGGGCGCGGCCGGAGTCGAGCAGGTGCATGTGGCGGGCGTAGAACTGCTGGACGGACAGGTACAGCGCCGAGGTGTCGGTGAGCTCGGGCAGGGCGGTCATCGCCATGGTGTTCTCCTTCGGTCGAGGTGCGGACAGCAGGTCGGGCGAGGTCAGAGGATGGCTACGGCGCGGGCCCAGCCGGCGCCGGCGCCCTTGATCTTGATGGGCAGGCAGGACACGGTGAAGCCGTACGGCTGGGGCAGCGCGTCGAGGTTGGCCAGGCGTTCGATCTGGCAGAACTCCCTGTCGCGGCCGGTGAAGTGGGCCGGCCACAGCACGCCGCGGTCGCCGGTCTCGTTGAAGCGCTTGAGCATCGCGCCGAACGGGGCGTCCAGGCTGAAGGCGTCGGTGCCGATGACCCGGATGCCCTTGTCCAGCAGGAAGTTCGTGGCGCTCGCGTCCAGGCCGGTGAACTCGGTGAAGTAGCGCGGGGTGCCGGCCCAGGCCGAGGCACCGGTGTGCAGCAGCACGATGTCCAGTGGCTGCGGCTGGTAGCCGATGCGGGCCAGCTCCTTGTCCAGGAAGTCCGCGTCGACGGTCGGGCCCGTCGCCGAGCGCAGGTCCAGGCAGAACGCGGGCCGGTGGAACCAGTCCAGCGGCATCTCGTCGATGTGGCGCGGCACGCCGTAGCTGGCCTTGCTGCCGTAATGCGACGGCGCGTCGATGTGCGTGCCGGTGTGCGTGGTCAGTTTGAGCGTGTCGACCGACAGCAGCTCGCCGTCGGGCAGCACGGACGGGTCGAAGTCGACGCCGAAGTGCAGGGCCATCTCCTCGGCCATGTGCACCGCGCCCTGGGCGGGGGTCATGACGTCGTGGATGACGGGCTCGGGTTCCCAGGCCGCGGCGTCGACGGCCGTGGACAGGTCGATGATGGGCATGATCGGTCTCCTTGCTGGAAAGGGTGGGTCGAGGCGGGCGTCAGTTCGGCGACGCGGGGCTGGTGCCGGTCGCGGTGGCGTACAGGTCGGTGCGCACCCGGCAGCGCGGGTTGCCGAAGGCGACCATCCGGGTGAGCTTGTGGCCGATCGGGGTGCGGTGCACGATCGAGGCCACCGCCTGCCGGCCCATCTCCAAGGTCCGGTTGCGGCTGCCGAGCATGCCCTTGGCCTGCAGGTGCTGGAACTTGAGCACCTTGTTGATGTCGGCATTACGGGGCGTGGTGTATGCCGACAGCGCCGCCGCGTCCACCGGACCGGGCTTGCGCAGCGCCGCGACCAGCGCCGGGTGGGCCAGCACCGCGTCCTGCAGGGCCAGGTTGAGGCCCTGCGCGCCGAGCGGGCTGTGCGTGTGCGCGGCGTCGCCGATCAGCAGCAGGCCGTCGCGCGCCCACTCGCGGGCGGTCCCGGCGAACACGTCGAGCAGGCTGAGGTCGGCCAGGCCGCGCACCTTCTCGTACACCCGCCCGGCGTACTCCGGCACCGCCTGGCACAGCTGGTCGCGGAACTCGGTGAACGGCCGCGCCGCGAACTGCCGGTAGCCGCCGTGCGGCAGCGCCCAGCCGAGCTGGATGCCCTCCGGGTAACTGCTGTAGCTGAGCAGCATGCGGCCGCCGCCGCCGCGGATCGTCACGTCGCGCACCGACTCGCCCGCCGCGGGCAGCTTGAACCACAGCAGGTCGAAGGTGAACACGTCGCGCCGGTCGTACGGGATGCCCGACAGCTGACGCGTCTTGGAGTAGCGCCCGTCCGCCCCGACCACGCAGCGGGACCGGATGGTGCGATGGCCGCGCGGGCCGGACACGACAGCCCCGCGCACCGCGCCGCCGTCGCGGACCAGGTCGGTGATCCGGGTCCCGGCGAGGTAGCGGAAGGTCGGCTCCCGGCGGCACGCCGCCAGCAGCTCTTCCAGGATGTACTGCTGCGGCACGCTGAGCATGTAGTTGTACGGCCCCGGCAGCGCCCGGTAGTCCACCCCGAGCACCGCCTTGCCCTTGTTGACCAGCTGGAAGCGGTCGTGCACGTGGCTGCCGCGGTTGCTGGCCGCGGCCAGCACCCCGAGTTCGTTCAGCACGGCCAGGCCGCCGGGCTGCAGGATCTCCCCGCGGTACGCCCGATCGAAGCTGGACGACTTCTCCACCACCGTGACGTCGACGCCGGACCGCGCCAGCAGCAGCGCGAGCGCCAGCCCGGCCGGTCCGCCGCCGATCACGCAGACATCGGTGAGGACGTCGCTGTCCCTGTCAGCCAATGGATGCCTCCTCGGTCAGGCCCCGCGCCCCGGCGCACTTGATGCCGCCGACCAGCGAGGTGTCATGGGTTCCGTCGATGAACTGCGGATGGTCGAGCACCGCGAGCAGGAAGTCGCGGTTGGTGGCCAGGCCCGGCCCGGCGGCGTGGAACTCGCCCAGCGCCCGCCGCATGCGCAGCAGCGCCTGCGGCCGGTCCGGCGCCCACACCACGACCTTGGCCAGCAGCGGGTCGTACGCCGGGGACACCCGGCCGCCCGGGTAGGCGTCGGTGTCGACGCGCACGAACGGGCCGGCTGGCAGCCGCAGCTCGACCAGCCGCCCCGGTGCGGGCACGAAGTCGCGGGCCGGGTCCTCGGCGTTGATCCGGCACTCCATGGCCGCGCCGCGGGGCACCAGGTCCTCCTGGCGCAGGCTGAGCCGCTCCCCCGCGGCGATCAGCAGCTGCTCGCGGACCAGGTCGATGCCGTGGGTCAGTTCGGTGACCGGGTGTTCGACCTGGATGCGGCAGTTGACCTCCATGAAGTGGAAGCCGCCGGCGCCGTCGACGAGGAACTCGAAGGTGCCCGCCCCGACGTAGCCGGTGGCCAGGGCCCCGCGCAGCGCCGCCTCGCCCATCTGCCGGGCCAGGTCGGCGGGCAGGCCCGGCGCGGGCGTCTCCTCGATGATCTTCTGCCGCCGCCGCTGCGCCGAGCAGTCGCGCAGGCCCAGGTAGACGCCGTCGCCGTACTGGTCGCAGAGGATCTGCACCTCGACGTGGCGCGCGGTGGGCAGGTAGCGCTCCAGGTAGAGCCGGTCGTCGCCGAACAGCGACTGCGCCGCCGACTTCACCTCCCGGAACTGCCGGACCAGGTCGCCCGGCTCGTGCACGACCTGCATGCCGCGCCCGCCGCCCCCGGCCACCGCCTTGACGATGACCGGGTAGCCGATCTGCTCGGCGACCTTGACCGCGAGGTCCGGGCACTGCACCGGCCCGTCGCTGCCGGGCAGCATGGGCAGCCCGGCGGCGGCCATCGCGGCGCGGGCGGCGGCCTTGTCGCCCAGCCGCTCGATCACCGCCGCCGGCGGGCCGACGAAGGTGATGCCGTACGCCTCGCAGGCCTCCGCGAAGTCGGGCACCTCGGAGAGGAAGCCGTACCCGGGGTGGACCGCGTCCGCGCCGGTGCGCCGGGCCGCCTCCAGGATCGCGGACATGTTCAGGTAGCTGGAGCGCGCCGGGCCGGGTCCGATGCAGACGGCCTCGTCCGCGGCGTCCACCACCGCGGCGTCGCGGTCCTCGGTGGAGTAGACGGCGACCACGCGCAGCCCCAGCTCGCGGCAGGTACGGGCGACGCGCAGGGCGATCTCGCCCCGGTTGGCGATGAGCACGGTGGTGAACACGGCGGCCCCCTAGTGCCCGGTCGCCGGGGCGAGGGTGAGCAGCCGGTCGCCGTACTCCACCGACGTGCCGTCGGTGACGTGCACGGCGACGATCTGACCGTCCCGTTCGGCCTCGACCGGGATCATCAGCTTCATCACCTCGATGATCGCTACCTGCTGGCCGCGCCGGACGTGGTCGCCCTCGGCGACGAACGGGGCCGTGCCCGGCTCCGCGGCACGGTAGAACGTGCCGACGGTGCCCGCGCAGATGTCCACGAAGCCGTCGCCCGCGGCCGGGCCGGAGCCCGCCGTGGCGACCGCCGTGCTCTGGCCCTGGGCGGCCGCGGCACCGCTGCCCGCCGCACCGTGGCCGGACGCGGCGTTGCCGTGGCCCGCGGCGCCGTTGGCGGCGGCGCCATGGGCTTCAGGGCCGTGGCCCACGGTGGCGTTGCCGCCGTGGTGCTCCGGGTACTGGACGCCGGGCTGCCAGGGCAGGTAATGCACCGCCGGCGCGATCGCACCCGGCGTGGACAGGGCAGCCACCGCGGCGGCGGCTGCCTGTGCCGCGCCGGCGGGTGTGGACTCGTCGGCCCACTCCAGTTCGACGAGCACCTCGCCGGCCCGGATACGCAGCACGCGGGGTTGCCTGTCCACTCCGGACAGCAGTTGCTGGGCGCTGCGGCGCACGTCGTCGAGGTCGTCGGCGACGGTGCGGCCGGTGTCGGGCAGTGAGCCGTGCATGGGACAGGCGTCGGCGGTGTCCACCGGAACGGGTGGCACGCGCAGATGTGGATCCAGCAGACCGGTCACCACGAACCTCCTTCGGTCGGGATCAGTACGGCCTCATCGGGCCGGCGCGAGCTGCCGAAGCGCCGGAAGCGGGCACGCCGCTGCGCGACGAGGCGGGTCTGGTCGAGCCCCGCGAGATCGGCCAGCTCGGCATGGACGGCGGCGCGCAGCGCGGCGGCCGCGCCGGTGTGGTCGGCCTCGGCGCCGCCCGGCGGTTCCGGGATGACCCCTTCCACCACACCGAGTTCGAGCAGGGAGCGGGCATCCACGCGCAGCGCCTGGGCAGCGGTGGGTGCGGCGGCGGCGTCGCGCCACAGGATCGCCGCGCAGCCCTCGGGGCTGATGACGGTGTAGAACGCGTTCTCCATGATCAGTACGCGGTCGGCGACGGCGATGCCGAGTGCCCCGCCGCTGCACCCCTCACCGGTGATCACCGTGACCACCGGGACGGGCAGTGAGCCCATCAGGCGCAGGTTCTCGGCGATCGCCGTGGCCTGGCCCTGCTCCTCGGCGTCGACCCCCGGGTGCGCCCCGGGCGTGTCCACCAGCGTGACCACGGGCAGCCCCCACTTGGCGGCCAGCCGCAGCAGCCGGGCGGCCTTGCGGTAGCCCGCCGGTCCCGGCATGCCGTAGTTGCGCAGGGCCAGCTCGCGGGTGGTGTGGCCCTTCTGGTGCCCGATCACGACCAGCGGCGTGCCGCCGAGCCGGCCGACCCCGCCGATGATCGCCGGGCAGTCGCCGCCGACCCGGTCGCCGTGCAGTTCCTCGAAGTCGTCGAGGATCATGCTGAGGTAGTCGGAGGTGGTGGGCCGCGCTATGTTGCGTGCCCGGCGGACCGCCTCCCAGGCGCGCCGCTCGGCCAGCAGCGCGGGATCGCGGACCACGGTGTGCGCGCCGCCCTCGACCGGGGCCGGCGGCACCGCGTCGCGGCGGGTGCCGATCGCCAGCAGCCGGCCGAGGCGGTGGCGCAGCGCCGGGCGCGGGCAGATCAGATCGAGGAAGCCGCGGTCCAGCAGGAACTCCGCCGTCTGGAAGCCGGGCGGCAGCTCCTGTTTGATGGTCTGGGCGATGACCCGGGGCCCGGCGAAGCCGAGCCGCGCGCCGGGTTCGGCGACCACGACGTCGCCGAGCATCGCGAAGGAGGCGGCGACCCCGCCGTAGGTCGGGTCGGTGACCAGGCAGACCGTGGGCAGCCCGGCCTCGTCGAGCTGGTGCAGCGCCTGGGCGGTCTTCGCCATCTGCATCAGGCCGATGACGCCCTCCTGCATGCGCACCCCGCCGGACGCGGTGACCAGCAGCAACGGCAGCCGCTGCGCCAGCGCCGTCTCGGCCGCGCAGGTGATCAGCTCACCTACCGCGCCGGACAGGCTGCCGCCCATGAAGCGGAAGTCCATCACCGCGGCGATCGCCGGGGTGCCGGTCATCCGCAACTTGCAGCAGACCACCGCCTCGGCCAGCCCGGTCGCGTGCCGGGCCTCGGCGATACGCTGCGGATAGGGCTTGTCGTCGACGAACCGCAGCGGATCCGCGGCGTCGGCGACCAGGTCCAGCGGCTCGACCGAGCCGGGATCGGCCAGCAGGGCCAGCCGGTCCCAGGCGCCCAGCGGGCGGCAGTGCCCGCACTGCGGGCAGATGCCGTTGCTGCGGGCCAGCCGCTTGCCGTACACGACGGCCTGGCAGCGGCCGCAGGAGACCCACGGCGCGGCCGGTCCGGCCGGACCGGGCAGTTCGCCCGATCCGGCCGCGTCTCCGGTCACGACAAAACCCCTGTCCGGGTGGAGCTGACCAGGTCGATCAGCTGTCCAGGCGTGCTCACCGCCAGCACCGCGTCGTCGGGCAGGCGGATGCTGAGGTCGCGTTGCAGTCGTGCGGTGGTCTCCAGCAGCGCCAGGGAGTCATACCCCAGGTCGGCGAAGCTGGTGTCGGCGATGTCCCCGTCCAGGTCCACTCTCTCGTCCGCCCCTGCGACATCGCGCAGGATGCGCCGCACGTCCTCGATGGTGAAGTCGTTCATGACGCGCTCCCTTCCGTTTAGGCATCGGCGTACGGCTCAGCGGGAGGCGACCGGGGCGTGGTCGCCGACCGCGTCGTACAGGTCGTGCTCCGGGACGGCCAGCCCGGCCAGCTTCATGACCTGCTCCCGGAAGCCCGGGGCCTGCACCGCCTTGGCGTGGGCCGCCGCGTCGGCCCACTGCGCGGTCTCGATGAAGACCTCGGGCTGGCGGCGCGAGCGGTAGAGCTGGCGGCCGATGAAGCCCGGCTGGGCGCTCATGTACGCCGAGATCTCGTCGAGCACCTGCTCGAACTGGGCTACGTCGCCGTTGACGGTGATCTTGTTGATGAACGTGACCATGTGGTCGCTCCTTCGGGTGTGGGCGGCGCCGTGCCGCTCGTGTACGTGGGTGCGCACGTCCCGGCGGCGGGCTTTGCCGTTGGGCGAGCGCGGGATCTCCTGCACCAGCTCGATGCCGTGCAGGTGCTGGTATTCGGGCAGGCCCGCGTTGACGAACGCGATGACCTCGTCCGGGCCGAGCTGCTCGTCGTCGGTGACGACCAGGGCGTACGCGACAGCGCCGCGGTACTCGTGCGGCATGTCGACGACCATGCAGTCGGTCACCGCCGGATGGCGCATGATCACCCGTTCCAGCTCCACGGGTGAGACCAGCCAGTTGTCGCACTTGAAGACGTCCTTGAGCCGGTCGACCAGGAACAGCGTGCCCTCGTCGTCGAGGCGGCCCACGTCTCCGGTGTCGAACCAGCCCTCGGCGTCGAACGGGCGCTGCACCCCGTCTGGGGTCAGGTAGCCCGCCATCAGCTGCGGGCCCCGGACCTGCACCTCACCCGGGGTGCCGACGGGCAGCGGCTGCCGGGTGTCCAGGTCGACGACCCGGCACTCGGTGCCGGCGACCGGCCGGCCCACCGAACCCGCCGACGGCCGGTCGATCCGGTCGCAGTGGGTCAGCGGCGCGGTCTCGGCCAGGCCGTACCCCTGGATGACCGGGACCCCCAGCCCGGCGCAGAGCCGGGCCGCGGCGGCCGGGGCCAGCGCGGACCCTCCGGAGAGGATCGCCCGCACCCCCGGCATGTGCCAGGTGGGCAGCCGCGGGTCGGCGGCCATCCGGGCCAGCCGCACCGGCAGGCTGTAGAAGTGCGTCGCCCCGGTGCGGGCCGCCGTGATGACGGCCTGCGTCGGGTCGGCGTCCGGGCACAGCACCTGGGTCGCCGCGGCGCAGACCGCCGAGTTCAGGTGCATCGGGTGGTACGTCGGCAGGTGGTTGAGCGTCACCGTGTCCGGACCGAGTCCGTGCACCCCCGCCACCTGGGCCGCGTTGTAGACCAGGTTGCGGTGGGTCAGCAGCACCGCCTTGGGCCGCCCGGTGGTGCCGCTGGTGAACTGGACCACCGCCACCTCGTCCGGGTCCTCGACCGGCGAGGTGAACCGGGCCGACCGGCCCGCCGGCGCGCCCGCGGCCGGCACGCAGTGCTCACCCGGACGGTCCAGGTAGAACACGTGCGCCAGTCCGGGCAGGTCGAGCCGGATGCGCTGGAGCTTGTCGGCCATGTCGGCGACCCCGACGAGCACCCGCACCCCGGCCGACTCCAGCGCGTACGCCAGCTCCTCCTCGCCCTGCAGCGGGTTGATCACGGCGCACACGTGGCCCGCCCGCACCGTGCCGTAGTAGGCCACGGCGAAGGCCGGGTGCAGCGCGGCCGCGATGCCGACGACGGCGCCCGGCAGGCCCGCCCGCGGTGGTGCCGCGTCCCGTGGGAGCAGGGCGGTGAGCTTCGCCGCGAAGCCGTCCGCAGCCGCGTCGAGTTCGGCGAACGTCATCGCCCTTGACCCGGTCTGCACCGCGATCCGGTGCGGGGCGCTGACCGCGGCGCGGCGCAGCAGCCCGTCGAGGGTGCCGCCGGAGCGGGCCAGCAGGTCGGCCAGTTCCCGCTCGGCGGCGACGGCGTCGGTGCTACTTGGCACTGGCCGGCTCCTCGGCGTACGCCTGCGCGTGGCGCAGCGTCTGCAGCGAGTTGGTGCTGAGCACCCGGCGCAGGTAGCGGCGCGCGTCGGCGACCGTGGTCTGCTCGCCGAGCAGGTTCAGCGCCGACGGCTTGATGGTCGCCGTGTGCCGGGCGTGCACGGTGACACCCTCGGGCGTCTCGACGAAGTGCCAGTGCCCGGTGTGCGCGTCGAGCAGCTTCGGCAGGCCGATCTGCTTGTAGATGATTTTGTGCGGCAGGCAGACGCGCACCGAGCGGGTGGTGTGCGCGCGGCCCTCCGGGGTCACCGTGTCCATGTCGAAGAACTGCACGCCGGGCTGGTCCTCGGTCATCGACAGGGCGGTGACGTGCGGGACCCGCTCGGGCCACTTGTCGGCCGCGTACAGGAACTCGTAGACCTGCTGCGGCTGCCCGGCGATGAACAGCGGGTCCTCGAAGGAGATGACCAGCTGCTCCAGCTCGTCCCACTGCTCGGCCAGGGCCTTGACCCGGGCGACGATCTCCGCGGCCCCTTCGAGCTGCGCGGCGGCGGCGTCCGCGCCCTGCTCGCCCGGGGCAGCGGTGACGGTCACCGTCAGCTCGGCCTCGCAGGCCTGCTCGCCCTGCGGGGCGAACGTCCACTCGGTGCGCACCGACACCAGCGGTGCTGCGCAGTCCCGCTGCTCGGTGACGACCCGCAGGCCGGCCTTGTCCACGGTGCGGGTGGTGCTCCACTGGCGTACGGCGTCACCGTCCAGTGCCCACCAGCGCACGTTCGCGCCGTCGGCGTCCGGCTCGGCGTGCACGCCGTCCGGGAAGAACTGCGGCCAGTGGCGCAGGTCGTTGATGATCTCGAAGGCGACCGCGGCCGGCGCGGAGACCTCCGCGCGCTGGGTCTCGGTGTACACCTTGTTCTTGGACATCGGCGCTCCTCTACGGGCCGGGATGGGGATTTCGGCCGCACGCGGTCATCCGCGGCGAACCGGTCTGCCATGAACCGTCGCAGCCCGCCACTTGAGGACCGCTGGAAGTCGGCTTGAATGCCCAGGTCAAGCCACCACGCCGCGATCACGGCAGGCCGGCGCCGCCGACCGCCGGCCGAGCCAGAAAGATCGTCACCAGTTCCGTCGAATGGGACAGATCGCCCCTCGCGAGCACTAATAGTGGTGGAGGCGGCTTTCGCACATTGCGAGCGCGACGAGCCATTCGGGGGTGCACATGCAATGTCGAGTACTCGGCCCGCTGGATGTACGCAGCGGCGGGATGTCGGGTGACCTGACCGCGCCCAAACCGCGCAAGGTGCTGGCACTGCTGCTGATCCACGCCGACCGGGTGGTGCCGATCGACCTGCTCACCACCGAGCTGTGGGACGACGAGCCGCCCGCGAGCGCGCTGACCACGCTGCAGACCTACATCCTGCAGATCCGGCGGATGCTGGCCCGCACCTGCGCCATGGACCCGGCCCGGGTGGCCCGGGAGCTGCTGGTCACCCACGCCGACGGCTACCAGCTGCACCTGGCCGACGGGTCGCTGGACCTGCACGAGTACGAGCGCCTGGCCGACCAGGGCCGGTTGGCCCAGCTCTGCGGCGACCACGGGCACGCCTCGCGGCTGCTCGGCGCGGCGCTGGCCGTGTGGCGCGGCTCGGCGCTGGTCGACGTGCGGCTCGGCCCGGTGCTGCGGGTCGAGGCGCAGCGCCTGGAGGAGGCTCGGCTGGCCACCTGGAAGCAGCGCATCGACGCCGACCTGGAGCTGGGCCGCCACCGCGAGATCCTGGGCGAGCTGGGCTGCCTGGCCGCCCGCCACCCGCTGCACGAGGACCTGCAGGCCCAGTTCATGATCGCGCTGTACCGGGCGGGCCGGCGCACCGACGCGCTCGACGCCTTCCGCCGCCTGCGCGAGGTGCTCATCGGCGAGCTGGGCCTGGAGCCCTCGCGGCGCATCCAGCGCGTGCAGCACGCCATCCTCACCGCCGACCCGGTGCTGGACACGGCGTCCGCCCTGGACACCGCCTGGACCTGGGAGTCCGCCTCCGCCGGGGCCGAACTGGTCTCCGCCGGCCGCGGCCTGCACTGAACAGCCCATTTCTCAAGCAGGCCTCAAGTCGGCGCGAGGGACGCTCGACGGAGGTCCACCGACCCCGCAGGAGGCGTCCATGCAACGACGTGTCGTCATTACCGGGTTGGGCGTGGTGGCGCCGGGCGGCATCGGCGCCAAGGCGTTCTGGGAGCTGCTGACCTCAGGACGCACCGCGACCCGCACCATCAGCTTCTTCGACCCCTCGCCGTTCCGGTCCCAGGTCGCCGCGGAGTGCGACTTCGACCCGGCCGCACACGGCCTGTCCCCCGCGCAGACCATCCGGATGGACCGGGCCGCGCAGTTCGCCGTCGTCGCCGCCGCCGAGGCGGTCGCCGACGCCGGCCTGGAGCTCGCCGAGCTGGACCCGTACCGGGTCGGCACGGTGGTGGGCAGCGCGGTCGGCGCGACCATGAGCCTGGAGCGCGAGTACGTCATCGCCTCCGACAGGGGCCGCCGCTGGCTGGTCGAGAACGCGCGCACCTCACCCCACCTGTACGACTACTACGTGCCCGGCTCGTTCGCCGCCGAGGTGGCCTGGTCGATCGGCGCGGAGGGCCCGGCCGCGGTGGTCTCCACCGGCTGCACCTCCGGATTGGACGCCGTCGCGTACGCCGCCGAGCTGATCCGCGAGGGCAGCGCCGACGTGGTGGTCGGCGGGGCCAGCGACGCGCCCATCTCCCCGATCACGGTGGCCTGCTTCGACGCCATCAAGGCGACCACGCCCCGCAACGACGACCCCGCGCACGCGTCCCGGCCGTTCGACAACAGCCGCAACGGTTTCGTGCTCGGCGAGGGCTCGGCGATGTTCGTGCTGGAGGACCTGGAACGGGCCCGCCGCCGCGGCGCGCCGGTGTACGCCGAGATCGTCGGGTTCGCCTCGCGCTGCAACGCCTTCCACATGACCGGGCTGCGCCCCGACGGCCGGGAGATGGCCGAGGCGATCCGCAACGCCCTGGACACGGCCCGGATGGACCCGACCGCGATCGGCTACGTCAACGCGCACGGCTCGGGCACCAAGCAGAACGACCGGCACGAGACGGCCGCCGTGAAGCTGGCCCTGCGCGAGCACGCGTACGCCACCCCGATGAGCTCGATCAAGTCGATGGTCGGGCACTCGCTCGGCGCGATCGGCGCGATCGAGGTGGCCGCCTGCGCGCTGGCCATCACCAACGGGGTGGTGCCGCCGACGGCCAACCTGCACGAGCCCGACCCCGAATGCGACCTGGACTACGTGCCCCTGGAAGCCCGCGACCGGCGGCTGGACGCGGTCCTGTCGGTGGGCAGCGGGTTCGGCGGCTTCCAGAGCGCCATGCTGCTGGCCCGCCCGGAAGGAGACGCCCGATGAGCGAGCGCAGCATCCCGGACGCACCCGCCGCCGCCGCGCGAAGCGGGCGGACGGCCACCGGCGCACCCGTGGTCACCGGTATCGGCGTGGTCGCCGCGACCGGACTGGACACCGAGACCTACTGGAAGGCCGTCCTGGACGGGCGCAGCGGCATCGGCCGCATCGCCCGGTTCGACCCGGCGCAGTACCCGTCCCGGCTGGCCGGCGAGATCCGCGACTTCGACCCCGCCGCCCACCTGCCCGACCGGCTGCTGGCGCAGACCGACCACGTCACCCGGTACTCGCTGACCGCGGCGGCGCAGGCCCTCGCCGACGCGGCGGTCGACCCGGCGGCACTGGGCGACTACGACATGGGCGTGGTGACCGCCAGCTCGGCCGGGGGCTTCGAGTTCGGGCAGAAGGAGCTGGAGAAGCTGTGGTCCAAGGGTGGTGACCACGTCAGCGCGTACCAGTCGTTCGCCTGGTTCTACGCGGTCAACACCGGGCAGATCTCCATCCGGCACGGCCTGCGCGGCCCCAGCGGGGTGCTGGTCACCGACCAGGCCGGCGGGCTCGACGCGATCGGCCAGGCCCGCCGCCACCTGCGCGCGGGCACCGCGCTGGCGATCACCGGCGGCGTCGACGGCTCGCTGTGCCCGTGGGGCTGGATCGGGCAGCTGGCCACCGGGCAGATCAGCGAGTCCGACGACCCGGAGCGGGCCTACCTGCCCTTCGACCGGGACGCGAACGGCTTCGTGCCGGGCGAGGGCGGCGCGATCCTCGTCGTCGAGCAGCGCGAGGCCGCCCGCCGCCGGGCCGCGCCGAAGGTGTACGGCGAGATCAGCGGCTACGCCGCCACCTTCGACCCGGCCCCGGACCGCAACCGCCCGCCGGGCCTGCGCCGCGCGATCGAACTGGCCCTGGCCGACGCGCATTGCGCCGCAGCAGAGATCGATGTCGTCTTCGCCGACGCAGCCGGAGTGCCCGAACTGGACCTCGCCGAGGCCAAGGCGCTGAACGGAGTGTTCGGCGCGGGCCGGGTGCCGGTCACCGCGCCCAAGACGATGACGGGGCGGCTGGCCGCGGGCGCGGGTGGGCTCGACGTCGCCACCGCGCTGCTGTCCCTGCGCGACCAGGTCATCCCGCCGACCGTCAACGTCGGCTCGCTCGCCGACGGCTGCCGGGACCTGGACCTCGTGCTCGACGCGGCCCGCCCCGCGCCGCTGCGGCGGGCGCTGGTGCTGGCCCGCGGCATCGGCGGCTTCAACGCCGCCGTGGTGGTCACCGCCCCGTAGGACCGCCAGGCCGTCCCGCGACTCGGTCACCGCCCGCCGCCCGCCGCCGGTCGCCCGCCGCCCGCCGCCCGCCGCCCGCCGCCGGTCGCCGGTCGCCCGAAGATCGCCGTTTCGTGTCATAACCTTCGGTCCCACCCCAGGTTCTGACACGAAACGGCGATCTTGGCGTGCGCGGCGGGCGCGGGAGGCGGCGCGGGCGCGGGGGCGCGGTGGGATCTGGGGGTGGGTGTGCGGTGCGCCTGTTTGGGCTGGTGGGTGTCGGTGGTTAGGGTGGCGGAGTTCCTGGCAAATCGGACAAATTGGGTTCCCTAGTCCTGTGCCGGTCGCCAGGTCTTCCGACATCGCGACCGAAGGGCGACCGATGCCTTCCCGACGACAACTTCTCACCACCGGCGTGCTGTCCGGCGCGGCCATGCTGATCCCGGCCCCGGCGAGCGCTGCGCGCGCCGCGGCCGCGGCGATGGCCGCCGGAAAGCTCGACGCCTCGAAGATTCACAAGTACAAGACGCGGCTGCCGATCCCGGCCGCCATGCCGGCGGTCTCCAGGAACGGCAAGGCCGACCGGTACGCCGTGGAGGTGCGCCAGTTCCGCCAGCAGATCCTGCCGCCGGGTATGCCGCAGACCACAGTCTGGGGATACGGCTCCGCGGGCCACCCGAAGACGTTCGGGTACCCGGCACGCACCATCGAGGCCACCGCCGACCGGCCGGTCGAGGTCACCTGGATCAACGGGCTGGTCGACGCCAAGGGCCGGGCCCGGCCGCACCTGCTGCCGGTGGACCCGACCCTGCACTGGGCCAACCCGGCCGGCGGCGCCGGACACCGGGACATGCCCGCCCACTTCACCGGCACGCCGGCGCGTTACACCGGCCCGGTGCCGATCGTGACGCACGTGCACGGCGCGCACGCCGCGGAGGAGGCCGACGGCTACCCGACGGCCTGGTACCTGCCCGACGCCAAGCTGGCGCGCGGATTCGCGGCCACCGGCTCGGACTACGCCGCGATGCGGGAGAAGGCGGAGAGCTACGGCCCGCGCTGGAAGCCCGGCCAGGCCGTGTTCCGCTACGACAACGACCAGGCCCCGGGCACGCTCTGGTATCACGACCACGCGCTGGGCATCACCCGGCTCAACGTGTACGCGGGCCCGGTCGGCTTCTACCTGATCCGCGGCGGCGATCAGGACCTGCCCGAGGGCACGCTGCCCGGCCCGGCCCCCGGCCCGGACGACCCGGAGAACACCCGCTACTACGAGATCCCGCTGGTCATCCAGGACCGCTCGTTCCGCACCGACGGCTCGCTGTACTACCCGGACAGCCGCAGCCAGTTCCACGACGCGTTCGCCGGGCCGTACGTGCCGGCCAGCGACATCGCCCCGATCTGGAACCCGGCGTACCTCGCCGACGCCATCGTGGTCAACGGCCGCACCTGGCCGCAGCTGGCCGTCGAGCCCCGCCGCTACCGGCTGCGGCTGCTCAACGGCAGCAACTCGCGCAGCCTGATCCTGAAGATCGCGACCAGCGCGACCGCGCCGCGCCCGGCTGCCGCGGTGACGCCGTTCTGGCAGATCGGCTCCGACGGCGGCTGGCTGCGCGAGCCGGTGAAGCTGGAGCAGCTGCTGCTCGGACCCGGCGAGCGGGCCGACGTCATCGTCGACCTCACCGGCCTGGCCGAGGGCACCGAGTTGTTCGTGATCAACGAGGCCCCGGACGTGCCGTACGCGGCCGGTGTGCTCGGCACGGACTACCAGCCGGCCAACATCGCCACCACGGGCCAGGTGATGAAGCTCCTGGTCGTCGGCTTGCGCGGCAAGGACACCAGCGTGCCGCCGGAGTTCCTGACGCTGCCCGCCGCGCCGAAGCTGCCCGACTCGGCGGCGAGCTGGCGGGTCCTGCTCGACGACCTGCCCTCGGCGTCGCTGACCGGGGTGAACCACCGGGTCGCCACGCTCGGCACGGTCGCGCCGGACCGCACCCAGACGCCGCTGCGCTGGCACGACGCCCCGACCGAGAAGCCGGTGCTGGGCCGCAGCGAGACCTGGGAGATCCTCAACTTCACCGACCACTCGCACACGGTGCACCTGCACCAGGTGCAGTTCGAGGTGGTCAGCCGGCAGCCCTTCGGCATCCCGCCCAAGCCCCGCCCCGCGGAGGCCTGGGAGTCCGGCCGCAAGGACACCGTGCTGGTCCACTCCGGCGAGGTGACGCGCGTCAAGGCCGTCTTCGACCGCCCCGGCCGCTACGTCTGGCACTGCCACATGCTCGAACACGAGGACAACGAGATGATGCGCCCCATCCTCGTCGCCTAGCTGAGGAAAGGAAGGGCACCTTCACATCGCTATGCGATGTGAAGGTGCCCTTCCTAACGGGCTAAGCCCGGTGAGCTGCGGTTTCAGAGCGGGGTTCTGGTCACCTTGCCGCCGTGGTCGACGTACCAGCGCTCGCTGGTCATCGGCACCCCGCGCACGCGGTCGGCGAGCCAGTCGGCGGCCAGCGTCGGCGCGAACGGGCCCAGGTTCGCCGCGGGCACGCCGCCGATGGAGTGCCGCGAGTCCTGGTACACCACCAGCTGCTTGGGGCCGGCCACCTCGGCCAGCAGCGCCTCGGTGCACTCCAGCGGGCTCAGCTCGTCACGGTCCCCGGCCAGCACCAGGTACGGCATGTTCAGCCGCTCGGCGTGGCCCTCCCAGGTCAGCGTCCGGGCGAACTCGTCGAACGTGTCCTCGTCGGTGTGCCCCGACATGTACATGAAGCGCATCTTGTACGTCGGCCACGCCTGCTCGAACGCCGCCGACCAGCCCGGCTGGTGGCAGGTGTTCATCACCGCGCAGGCCTTGATCCGGGGCTCGTGCGCGGCGGCGATGGTCCCGGCGAACGAGCCGAAGCTGATGCCGCTGAGCACGATCCGCTGCGCGTCGACCTCCTCGCGCCGGGACAGCCAGTCCACGCACGCGGTGCCGGTACGCGCCCAGGCGGGCACGGTGGTGTGGATGCCCATCATCGCGGCCTCGTACTGCCCCGGCCCCTCGATCGCCAGCACCGCGAAGCCGCGGGTCAGGAAGCGGTCGCCGTGCAGCGCGACGGTGGCCTCCTTGAAGCTGTCCATGCCGGGCACCGCGATCACCACCGGCAGGCGGCCGCCGTGGTAGCCGGGCGGCAGGTGGAACCAGGCGGGCAGGGCCCCGCCCGCGAACGGGATGGTGACCGCCTCGATGCGGTGGTCGGCCAGCTCGGCGTAGTGGGCGAAGCAGGCCCGCTTGCGCCGGTGGTAGAAGCGGTTGACCTCGTCGTCGCTGTGGATGGGCCACTGCGCCGCACCCCAGTGCACGGCCGCCATGAAGTAGTTGTCGCGGGCGGTGACCTGGTGCCCGTCGGCGGCGGCGGCCTCGGCGCGCGCCTCGCGGCGGCGGGCGACCGCCTCGAAGGTGGGCGCGAAGTCGGCGTACCGGCGCACCCTGGCCCGCACCGTGGCGAAGTCGGCCCCGGCCTCCACGCCGCAGGAGGCGTTCCAGTAGATGGAGCGGGGCTGGTCGAAGTCCACTCCCGTCTCGGCGATGGCCGCCTCCAGCCGGTCGCGTTCGACGAGCCAGCGCCGGGTACTGCGGACGGGGCGCTCCACAGGCGCAGTGGTGGTCATCCGGGTGTCCGTGCGATCCGTGACCTGGTCCATGTCGATCTCCTTAGTCGCGCGACACCGTCGCCGACCGGCGCACCTGCGCGCCGGCACACCGTCCCGATGGCGCACAGCGGCGCCGCAGGGCTGCCCGACGGTTCCCGCCGTGACCTCAAGCGGCACCGTCCCCGTTAAGCACCCTGGCACACTGCGAGGCGCCGCGAGACCGAATCAGTCCAGGTCAGACGTTCACCCGAGGACGCGAGGCAGCCCGCAGGCGGTCGTGCACCACCGCGGCGGCCACCACGACGGCGAGCCAGCACACGCCCAGGGCGTAGCCGGCGAGCACGTCGGTGAGCCAGTGCACGCCCAGATACAGCCGCGAGAAGCCGACCAGCAGCGCGACGGCCGTGGCCGCCAGCCAGACCAGCGGCTTCGCCGCGCGCCCGACGCGCAGGCTCACCAGCAGCGCGAGCACGCCGTACGCGGCGGCGGCCTGCGCGCTGTGGCCGGACGGGAAGGCATACCCCGTGGCCGTGGTCAGCACCTCGCCGACCACGGGCCGCGGACGCACGGTGAGCAGTTTGCCGATGGTGACCAGCAGCGCGCTGCCCATCGACACGGCCAGCACCAGTGCCAACGTGCGCCGCCGGTTCCGCCACAGCGGCAGCAGCAGCGCCGCCAGCACGAGCAGCGGGACGGTGATCCAGCCGCTGCCCAGCCAGGTCACCGCCTGCATGCAGCGGGTCAGCCAGGGCGTGCGGTGATCCGCCAGCCAACTCGCGACCGGCGGATCTGTGCTGCTCAGCTCCTCGTGTGCGACCACGTCGTCGGTGATGCCCGCGAGCACCCACAGCCCGACCAGCGTCGCGCCCGCACCGAAGGCCAGCCACCCTCGCAGCGCACGATCAGGCAACGCGCAACCTCACCCGGATCGTGCGCAGGCGACCGGCGGCCGCCGGTCCTGCGCGCACCCCGCCGCCGTCTGCGCGCCGCACCGGCCCCAGGCTCGGCGACGGCCCGCCGTCCGGCTGGTTCGCGCTCGCCATCGCCGCGCCTGGTGACAGGCGACCGGGCGGCGTCCGGTCCATCGCCACGCCCGGCGACAGCCCGCCCGGCTGCGGTTCCGGCGCGCCGTGGCGCGGCCCGGACGGCGTGGTGGGCGGGGTCGGTCCCGCGTCGAGCGCGTCGCCGCGCCGGCCCTTGCCGAACTTCAGGTACAGCCCCGGCAGCACGAACAGGTTGAGCAGGGTCGAGGTGACCAGACCGCCGAGGATCACCACGGCCATCGGGTACTCGATCTCGTGGCCCGGCAGGTTGCCCAGCACCACGAGCGGCACCAGCGCCAGCGCGGTGGCCAGGGTGGTCATCAGGATCGGCGAGAGCCGCTCGCGGGAACCGCGCAGCACCAGGCCGAGCCCGAACGGCTCGCCCTCCTCGCGTTCCAGGTGCTGGTAGTGGTTGATGAGCAGGATGCCGTTGCGGGCGGCGATGCCGAGCACGGTGAAGAAGCCCACCAGCGAGCCGAGCGAGATCACCCGGCCGGTGAGGAACGCCGCGAGCAGGCCGCCGACCAGGGCCGCGGGCAGGGTGAGGAAGGACAGCGCCGCCAGCCGCCAGCTGCCGTAGCAGGCCTGCAGCAGGAAGAAGATGGCCACCGCGGCGAGCACGGCGTAGACCAGCAGCCGCCGGTCGGCGGCCTGGCGCTCGGCGTACTCGCCCAGGGTCTGCGCGTAGTAGCCGCGCGGGAACTCGATCCCGGCCATCTTCTCGTCGAGCTCGCCGACCACCGAGCCGAGGTCGCGGCCCTGCACGTTGGCCGTGACGTCGATCTTGCGCAGGGTGCCGTCGTGCTCGATCTGGTTCGGCGTCGCCGCGATGCGCACGTCGGCCACCTCGCTCAGCGGCACGGTGCCGCCGGCGGGCACGTCGATCGGCAGCTGCCGGATCGCGGTGACGTTGGCCCGCGTCTCGGGCGTGCTCCAGACCTGCACGTCGTATGCCTTGCCGTCGCGGAAGACGTCGCCGACCTCCTCGCCGGCCATCAGGGTGGCCGCCGCGCGGCGCACGTCGCCGGGCTTGATGCCCAGCTGCTGCGCCTTGGCGAGATCGACCTCGATCTCGACCTGCGGCACCTCCTTCTGCAGCGAGACGTGCTCGTCGATCACGCCGTCGATGCCGCCCATCGCCGCGAGCACCTTGTCGGCCTGCTCGCGCATGACCTTGAGGTCCTCGCCGTAGATGCGCACCACGATCGCGTTGCCGGATCCGGTGAGCACCTCGCGGATGCGCTCCTTGAGGTAGGTCTGCACGTCGCGGACCAGGCCCGGGTAGCTGTTCACCACCGCTTCGATCTTCTTGTGGGTCTCGTCGTAGTCGGCGTCCGGGTCGATGCTGATCCAGTTCTCGCCGAAGTTGACCCCGACCACCTCGTCGGCGATGAGCGCCTGCCCGATGTGCGCGCCGAAGTTGCGCACCCCCGGGATGGCCATCAGGTCCTTGCTGGCCTGCTCGGTGATGCGCACCTCCTCCGGGTGCGACGCGCCGGGTTCGGTGACCCAGTGCATCAGGAAGTCGCGCTCCTTGAACGAGGGCAGCAGCGCCTGGCCCAGGCCCGGCAGCACCGCGAGGCCAGCCAGCGTCATGACCGCGATCAGGGCGTACGCCCGCACCGGCCGCTTGGTGATGCGGCTCAGCGCCGACTGGTAGCCCCGTTGCAGCCAGCGCACCAGCGGCGACTCGCGCCGCTCCAGCGGGGCCTTGCGCAGCAGCATCAGCGCGAGGGCGGGGGTGACCGTCAGCGCGACCACCATGGACACCAGCACGGCCAGCATGTAGGCCAGTGCCAGCGGGCGGAAGAACGCGCCGGTCAGGCCCTCCAGGAAGAAGATCGGCACGGCCGAGGCGATGATGATCAGCGTGGCGTAGACGATCGGACCCCGGACCTCCAGCGAGGCGTCGAGCACGAGTTTGGCCGTCGTCGGCACGGAGTCGTCGGCGCCGGCCCGCCGCGCCTGACGCAACCGTCTGACTATGTTCTCAATGTCGATGATGGCGTCGTCCACCACGACCCCGACGGCGATCACCAGCCCGGCCAGGATCATGGTGTTGATGCCGTACCCGAACGCATGCAGCACCAGCCCCGCGCCCACCAGCGACAGCGGGATGGCCACGACGCTGATCAGCGCGGTGCGCCACTCGAACAGGAACAGCGCCAGCACCAGCACCACCAGCAGGCAGCCCAGCAGCAGCGCCCGGCCCAGGTTGTGGATGGCCGTCTCCACGAAGGTGGCCGGCCGGAAGATCGTCGTGTCGACGGTGATGCCGGTCAGGCCCGGCGCCAGTTCCTTCATCGCCGCCTCGACGCCCTCGGTCACCTCCAGCGTGTTGCCCCAGGGCAGCTTCTCGACGATGAGCATGAGGCCGGGTCCGCCGTTGATCACGGCGTCGCCGATCAGCGGCTGGTGGTCCTCCTTGACCGTGGCGACGTCGGCCAGGGTCACGGTCTTGCCGTCGCGCTCGGC
Source organism: Catellatospora vulcania (assembly GCF_009720385.1). Classification (GTDB taxonomy): domain Bacteria; phylum Actinomycetota; class Actinomycetes; order Mycobacteriales; family Micromonosporaceae; genus Catellatospora; species Catellatospora vulcania. The sequence continues at coordinate 256,434 of NZ_WARX01000020.1, forward strand.
CACCGGGACCTTCGCCAGGTCGGCCGGGGTCACGATCGGCAGCACGTGCTGGATCGCCATGCGCTGGTTAGGCGTCTCCAGGAAGCCGCCGGTGCCGATCACCGCGCCGTCCGAGTAGCGCAGCAGACCCGCGTCGAGCGCGTCGGCGGTGACCTCCATGACCTCGTTCAGGGACACGTCGTGCGCCTGCATCCTGGCGGGATCGGCCTGCACCTGCATCATCTGGATGCGCTCGCCCCAGATGGCCACGTTGGCCACGCCGGGCACACGCAGCAGCCGGTTGCGGATGGTCCAGTAGGAGACCATCGACATCTCCATCACGGACCGGCTGTCCGAGGACAGCCCGATCTTCATGACCCGGCTGGTCGACGACAGCGGCTGCAGCATCACCGGCGGGCTCGCCCAGGTCGGCAGGATCGCTGCCGCCTCGTTGATCCGTTCGGACACCAGCTGGCGGGCCCTGAGCAGATCGGTGCCCGGCTCGAAGATCAGCACGATCGACGACAGCTGCGACACCGACTTGGACCGGATGTCGGCGAGCCCCTCGACCCCGTTGAGCGCCTGTTCCAGCGGCACCGTGACCAGCGCCTCGACCTCCGCGGCGGACAGGCCCAGGCTGGGTGTCTGCACCTCGACGCGCGGCGGGGCGAACTCCGGGAACACGTCCACCGGCATGTCGCGCAGCTGGCCGACGCCGAAGAACATCATGCCGCAGGCGATCGCGACCACCAGCGCCCGGAACCTCAGGCTCGATCCGACGATCCACCGCATCATGGCCGCGCCGCCCCCGTCACTTGCCGATGCCGGTCTCGGCGCCGTAGAGCTCGGCCGCGCCGACCGACACCACCTTGGCCCCGGCCGCCGGTCCCTGGGACAGCCTGACCTGGTCACCCTCGATCTTGGTGACGGTGATCGGCTCCCGCTGGTAGCTCAACGGCGCGGTCTCGACGTACGTCCACGTGGTGCCGTCGGGCAGGTAGATCAGCGCGGAGTACGGGATGGACTTGACGCCCGCCGCCTCGGCCAGCGGCACCGTGGTCAGGCCCAGCCGGCCCACCCCCTCGTCGGTGAGCGTGACCTTCTTGATCTTGCTGCCCTCGATCGCCTCGACCTTGGCGGGTTTGGCGGGCGTCGAGGTGCTCGTCGGCACTCCCTTCGCCGCGGACACGCCCAGCGCGCCGACCACCAGCAGGCCGACCAGCAGGCCGCCGACCGTCCACCGGTCGAGCTTCTCGCCGAAACGATGCTTCATCGCAGTGTTCACCCCAACCGTGGCTCGGTGTTGAGCGCGAGATCCTCGCGCTGCGAGCCGGCCCCGAACCGCAGGTACAGCGCGGGGACGGCGAAGAGGCTGAGCAGCACGGCCACCACCAGGCCGCCCAGCATGACCAGCACGATCGGCCGCAGCAGCTCCATGCCCGCCCGGCCGCCGAGCAACAGCAGCGGCAGCAGCAGGGCGACGGCGCACACCGCGGTGACCAGGATCGAACCGGCCTGCTCGCGGGCCGCCCGCGCCACCAGGCCGGGGCCGAACGGTTCCGCGCCCTGCCGTTCGAGGGCCTGCATGTGACCCACCATCTGGAGCACGAACCGGGCGGTGATGGCGGCCACGGCGACCAGCGCGGTCAGCGTCGTGATCGCCGACAGACCGGTGATCAGCCCGGTCACCAGCCCACCGGCCATCGCCACCGGCAGCGCCAGGAACGCCAGCGCGGTGAGCTTCCAGCTGCCGATCGCCGCCTGCATCAGCAGGAAGACCGCGATCAGCGCGGCGATGCCGACCAGCAGCAGCCGGTTCTGGTTCTCCTGCTGGTGCTCGTAGGCGCCCAGCAGTTCCGCGTGGTGCTCCAGCGGGAACGGCACGGCGGCCAGCTTGGACTCGACGTCGCCGACCACGGCCCGGTAGTCGCGTCCCTTGATGCCCGCGCTCACGTCGACGTACCGGAACACCGAGTCCCGCTCGATGACGGTCGGGCTCGGCGCGATCGACACGTCGGCGACGTCGCCGAGCCTGATCTGCTGCCCCGCCGGGGTGTTGATTTTGAGGTCCTGGATGCTCGACAGGCTGTTACGCACCTCCGGCGCGCCCCAGACCACGACCTCGAAGACCTTCTGGTCCTCGAAGAGGTTGCCGACCTGGATGCCGGACAGCATCGCGGCGGCGGCCCGGCGTACGTCACCGGGCTTGATGCCGGCCTGCTGCGCCTTGGCCAGGTCCACCTTGACCCGCACCGTCGGCTCCTCCACCGGCAGGTCCGCGGTCGGGTTGACCACGCCGTCGACCGTGCCCAGCATCTGCTGCACCTCGGCCGCCTTGGTCCGCAGCACGTCGAGGTCCTGGCCGTACACCCGCACCACCACGGCCTCCTCGTCGCCGCCGAGCAGCTGGGTGATCCGCTCCTCCGGGTAGGTCAGCACGTCGGTGTCCAGCCCCGGGTAGCTCTTCACCAGGGAGGCGATGGCGTCGCGGGTGGCCCCGTAGTCGGCGGCCGGGTCGATGTTGACCCACAGCTCGCCGGAGTTGACGTTCACCACCTGGTCGGAGGTGATCGCCCGGCCCAGGTGCGCGCCGACGGCCTGCACCCCGGGCAGCGCCTGGAGATCCTTGCTCACCTTCTCCGTGATCCGGGTCATCTCGATGCCGGAGGTGCCGGGCGTGGTGTCCCAGTGCACCAGCAGGCTGCGCTCGCGCAGCGACGGCATCACCGTCTGGGCCAGCGGCTGGAACAGGGCCAGCACGCCGCCCAGCGCGACCAGCCCGGCCAGCCCGTACGCGATCGCGGGGGTGCGCAGCACCGGCGACAGCGACTTCGGGTACCAGTCGTGCGCCAGGCGCAGCAGCGGCGACGAGTGCCGTTCCAGCTCGGCGTTGCGCAGCAGCACCAGCGACATGGCCGGGATGAGGGTCAGCGCCACGATCGTCGAGGCCAGCACGGTCGCGATGAAGCCGAGTGCCAGCGGGCGGAAGAACAGCCCGGTCAGCTCCGGCAGCAGCAGCACCGGTGCGGCGGCGACCAGGGCGATGACGGTGGCGTACGCCATCGGCTTGCGCACCTCGAGCGCCGCCTGGAAGATGCTGCGGCCCACCGGCTCCTCGCTGCCCGACAGCCGCCGTTCCCGCAGCCGGCCCGCGATGTGCCGGACGTCGCCGACCGCGTCCGCGATCGCGAACACCACCCCCAGCACGATCCCGGCCAGCAGCATCAGGTTCAGCCCGTACCCGGCGAAGCTCAGCACCACCCAGGCCAGCGCCACCGACACCACGACCGCGCAGAACGCGGTGAGCGCGGTGCGCCACTCCCAGAAGCACAGCGCCAGCACCAGCGCGAGCAGCAGCAGCCCGAGCAGCGCCACCAGGGCGGAGCTGTCCAGCGCCCGGTCGATGAAGGCGGCCGGCTGGTACACGTTGGTGTTCATCTCGATGCCGGTCAGGCCGGGCTTCATCGCGCCGAGCGCGGCCTGCACGTCCTTGGTCACCTGCATGGTGTTCGCGCCGGGCAGCTTCTCGATCACGAGCATCAGGCCGGGGCCGCTCTCCACGAGCGCGTCGCCGATGAGCGGCTGGTGGTCCTCGACCACGGTGGCCACGTCACCCAGGCGCAGGCGCTTGTCGCCACCCTCGCTCTCGATGGTCACCTGGGACAGGTCCTGCGGGGTGCGGATGGGCAGGATGTGCTGGATGCCCAGGCGCTGGTTGGGCGTGTCGATGAAGCCGCCGGTGCCCGGGGTCGACGCCTCCAGGAAGGTCAGCGGGGAGACCCACAGCGCGTTGCCCGCGGTGGAGATGACCTGGTTGAGCGTCACGTCGTTCTGCTGCAGCTTCGCCGGGTCGACCTGCACCTGCAGCTGCCGTTCGCGGTTGCCCCAGACCGCCACGTTGGCCACGCCCGGCACGCCGATCAGGCGCGGCTTGATGACCCAGCGGGCCAGCACCGACATCTCGGTGAGGGGGACGTCCTTGGAGGTCAGGCCGACCATCATGACGCGGTTGGTGGACGACAGCGGCTGCAGCATCACCGGCGGGCTGGACACGTTGGGCAGTGCGCCGGCCTGGGTCAGCCGCTCCTGCACCATCTGGCGGGCCCGGTAGACGTCGGTGCCCGGCTCGAAGATCAGTTCCACTGAGGAGAGCCCCGGCACCGATTCGGAGTTGATGTGGTCGAGCCACGCGACGCCGTTGAGCAGATCGGACTCCAGCGGCACGGTGATCAGCTGCTCGACCTCCTCCGCGGACAGGCCGAGCGCCTCGGTCTGCACCTCGACCCGCGGCGCGCTGAACTCGGGCAGCACGTCCACGGGCGCGCTCTTGAGCCGCACCGCACCCAGGATCAGCAGTGCCGCCGCGAGCGGCAGGATCAGGAGGCGGAACTTGAGACTGGTGCTGACCATCCAGCGGATCATGGCCGTGGACTTCCCTTCCAGCGACCGGCGGAGCGGAAGGTGTATCCGTCCGATGGGGCGCGAACGCGGTTCACGCAACACGCATAAGCTGACCGTAATCCGCATCCGACCCAATTGAGAGGCTCATTCGGATTTCAGAGATATCTCAGTGAACGCACAGTCTCAGCGCCCTTAGGCGGCTAATGTCCGGTTGAGAATGCCGGTCACGTCGTCAGCGGAGGACGTCCGTGGTGATGCAGAGTTCCAATCCCGTGCTCACCCGTCCGATCGAAGCGCCGGTCGTGCTCGACCAGCGACGTGGCCTGACCCTGGACGGCGTGTGCGGGCGCACCCTGGTGCTCATCGCGGTCACCGTGGCCGCCGCCGCCGCGGCCTGGAACCTGCTGCAGGCCCCGGCCTGGACCGGGCTCGCCGTGCTCGGCTCGACCCTGGCCACCCTGGTTCTCGCCCTGGTGATCACCTTCAAACAGATCACCAACCCGCTCGTGATCAGCGGGTACGCCCTACTCCAGGGCGTCTTCCTGGGCGTGGTCAGCCGCGAGCTGGAGCAGCAGTTCCCCGGCATCGTCGTGCAGGCCGTCGTCGGCACGTTCGGAGTCTTCTTCGCCATGGCCGCGCTCTACCGGGCCCGCATCCTGCGCGCGACCAAGCGCTTCACCAAGGTGATCACGGGCGCGCTGCTCGGCATCCTGGTCCTGAGCCTGCTCGACCTGGCCCTGCGCTTCTTCGGCCACGCCCTGCCGATCTACCAGGCAGGCACGCTGGGCGTGCTGTTCGCGGTCGTCTGCATCGTCGTCGGCGCGCTGACCTTCGTCGTCGACTTCGACCAGGTCGAACGCGCGGTCGCCGCCGGCCTGCCACCCCGCTACGGCTGGTACCTGGCCTTCGGCATGCTCGTCGGCCTGATCTTCCTCTACTGGCAGATCCTCCGCCTCCTCAGCTACATCCGCGGCCGCTGAGAGGCCGAAGGAAGGGCACCTTCTTAACGCTGCGGGTCGAAGATCACTGTTTCGTGCCAGAAAGTCGGGTCACACCACAGTTTCGGACACGAAACAGCGATCTTCGACCGGGAGCGAGCACGGACGCGGCGCGGACGCGGCGGGGCGGCGGCGCGGGGTCAGCGGACGCGGCGGGGCGGCGCGGGGTCAGCGGACGGGGTGACCGGTGGTGCGGAGGGCGGATTTGACCTCTGCGATGGTGACCTCGCCGAAGTGGAAGACGCTGGCCGCGAGCACGGCGTCGGCTCCGGCGTCGATGGCGGGTGGGAAGTCGGCGGCCTTGCCCGCGCCGCCGGAGGCGATCACGGGGATGTCGACCACGGCCCGGACCTCCTTGATCAGTTCGAGGTCGAAGCCCTCCTTGGTGCCGTCGGCGTCCATGGAGTTCAGCAGGATCTCGCCCGCGCCCAGGTCGGCGACGCGGCGAGCCCACTCGATCGCGTCCAGCCCGGCCGACTTGCGCCCGCCGTGCGTGGTCACCTCGAACCCGCTGCCGTCTTTGAGCCGCCGTACGTCCAGCGACAGCACCAGCACCTGGTTGCCGAAGCGGCGGGCGATCTCGGTGATCAGCTCGGGGCGGTGGATCGCGGCGGTGTTGACGCCGACCTTGTCCGCGCCCGCGCGCAGCAGCACGTCCACGTCCTCGACCGAGCGCACCCCGCCACCCACGGTCAGCGGGATGAAGACCGTCTCCGCGGTACGCCGGACCACGTCGAGCATGGTGCCGCGCCCCTCGACGGAGGCGGACACGTCGAGGAAGGTGATCTCGTCGGCGCCGGCCGCGTCGTACGCCGCCGCCAGCTCCACCGGGTCACCGGCGTCGCGCAGGTCGACGAAGTTGACCCCCTTCACCACCCGCCCGGCGTCCACGTCCAGACAGGGGATGACCCGCACCGCGACACTCATGCGCCCGACGCTACCTGCCGTCCCGCCGCGGCGAGGCGCTGGTCCGGCTCGTGGGACACGGCGTGGCGCCCGTCCGCGCCGGCCGCCGAGTCCGCGACCCGGCCGCCGCCGGTAGCCCCGAGCAGCACTCCCCCGATCACCAGCGCTCCGGCGATCACGTCGCCCGCCTGCAGCGGCTCGCCCAGGAACAGGGCCGCCGAACTCATCCCGAAGAACGGGACGAGCATCGAGAACGGGGCCACCGTGGCCGCGCCGTACCGCTTGATCAGCACACCCCACCCGGCGAATCCCGCCAGGGTGGAGACACCCGCGATGTAGACCAGCGCGCCGAGCCCGGACAGGTCCAGCCCGGACAGTGCCGCACCGACCCGGGTCGGCCCTTCGAACAGCAGCGACAGCGCGAACAGCGGCAGCGTCGCCACCGCCGACACCCAGACCATGAAGCGCAGCATGTCCGGCGGGGCGGCCCGGCGCATCATGATGTTGGAGACGCTCCACGCCACGGCCGCGGCCAGCACCAGCACGAACCCCTCCACCGGCCGGTCCGACCCGAGCCGGGAGGCGACCAGCCCGACGCCCAGCACGGCCACTCCGAGCCCGGCCCACTGGCGCAGGCCGGGCCGTTCCCGCAGCAGCGCGACGGCGAACACCGTAGTGAAGATCGCCTGGCTCTGCAGCAGCAGCGAGGACAGCCCGGCCGGCAGCCCTGCGGCGATGCCCGCGAACAGCAGCGAGAACTTGACCACGCCCAGCACCAGGCCGATCCCGAGCACCCATCGCCAGGGCGTACGCGGACCGCCGATCAGCAGCACCGCCGGAAACGCGGCCAGGGCGAAGCGCATAGCGCCGAACAGCAGCGGCGGCATCTGCCCGAGGCCGACCTCGATCGCCACGAAGTTGCAGCCCCACGCGGCGGCGACGGCCACGGCCAGCATGATGTCCCTGGGTTTCATGAGCCGAGTCTCAGCCCCGACAACTGTGCAGCACCAGCGAATAGTTCTTCAGTATTCGTTTAGAATCGCTACATGCTCGATCTCGGTCGCCTGCGCGCCATCGACGCGCTCTCCCGCCACGGCACCGTGCACGCCGCCGCGGCCGCCCTGCACTGCACCCCGTCCGCCGTGTCGCAGCAGCTCTCCAAGCTGGAACGGGAGACCGGCACGGTGCTGTGCCACAAGGACGGCCGCGGGCTGCGCCTGTCCGACGCCGGTCGGCTGCTGGCCGAACACGCGGCCCTGGTGCTGGCCGCCGCCGACACCGCCACCGCCGCCCTGGACGCCTACCGCGGCGAGGTCGTCGGCGAGGTCACCGTCGCCTGCTTCGCCACCGCCTGCCGCGGCCTGCTGCCGCCCGCCCTGACCGCACTGGCCACGTCGTATCCGCGCCTGCGCCCCCGGGTCGTGGAGACCAACCCGTACGAGGCGCTCCAGGCCCTCGACCGCGGCCGCGTCGACGTCGCCGTGATCGACGACTGGCGCGAGGTGCGCCTGCACCTGCCTCCCGGCGTCTCCTCGACCGTGCTCGGCGAGGACACCGCCGACCTGGTCGTGCCCGCCGACCACCCGCTCGCGACAGCCGGACCCGGCCCGCTGGACCGGGCCGCGAACGAGCGCTGGATCGCCTCGCCGGAGGGCACCATCTGCCACGACTGGCTGGTCCGCGCCCTGCCCGGCCTGCGCCCCGCCTACCTGGTCGGCGAGTTCGAGACGCAGCAGGCGCTGGTCGCCGCGGGCCTGGGCGTCGCCCTGCTGCCCCGCCTGGCCCGGATCACCACCGCCCCGGGCACCGCCGTGGTGCCCGTCGACCCGGTCCCCACCCGCCGCGTCAGCGTCACCTGGCGCACCGCCCACTACCAGCGCCCCGCCGTCAGAGCCGTGCTCGAAGCCGTCACCAACGCCTGGTCCACCCGCACCACCGCCCGCGCCGGCGCCTGACCCCGCCCGCCGACCCGGCCCCTTATAGACGTTGGCCTATTACATCGATAATTTGATGATCAAACTCGATGTAATAGGCCAACGTCTATGAAAACGGCTCAGCCGCCCAGGGCGGCCAGCGCCTCCGGGATCGTGAACGCCCCCGAGTACACGGCCTTGCCGGTGATGACGCCCTCGACGCCGACCGGCTCCAGCGTGGCCAGCGCACGCAGGTCGTCCAGCGTCGACACCCCACCGGACGCGATCACGGGCACCGAGGTCGCGGCGCAGATGTCGCGGTACAGCTGCAGGTTCGGGCCCTGCAACATGCCGTCCTTGAGGATGTCGGTGACCACGTACCGCGCGCACCCGGCCTTGTCGAGCCGCTCCAGCACCTCGAACAGGTCGCCGCCCTCCCGGGTCCAGCCGCGCGAGGACAGCACCCGCCCACGCACGTCGAGCCCGACCGCGACCCGGTCGCCGTACTCGCCGACGACCCGGTCGCACCACGCCGGGTCCTCCAGCGCCGCGGTGCCGATGTTGACCCGGGCCGCGCCGGTGGCCAGGGCCGCGGTCAGCGAGGCGTCGTCGCGGATGCCGCCGGACAGCTCGACCTTGATGTCCACCCGCCCGACCAGCTCGGCCAGCAGCGCCGCGTTGGAGCCCCGGCCGAACGCGGCGTCGAGGTCGACGACGTGGATCCACTGCGCTCCGGCCGCCTGGAAGTCCAGCGCGGCGGCCAGCGGCTCGCCGTACGACGTCTCGCTCCCAGCGGCGCCCTGTTCCAGGCGCACCGCCTGGCCGTTGACGACGTCGACGGCGGGCAGCAGATCCAGGGCCATCAGGAACTCCTTCGATCGAATGCGACGATCACGAACACGGGCAGGGTCAGCGCCAGCAGCAGTGACAGCGCCAGGGCCAGCGCCGTCGACGGCACCAGCGTCCAGATCACGAACAGCGCCAGCGCCGCCACGATGGCGACCCCGGCCCGCTCGGCCGCGCTGCGCCGTGCCGACAACCGGCCGGTACGGCGCTTGCGCAGTTCATACAGGCTGAGCCGCCGCCACGCGGCGCGACGCGCCATCCGGCGGCCCGCCCGGCGCTCCTCGACGGCCACAGCCTTGCGGGCCGCCTCCTCGCGCGCTTCCCGGCGCAGCTTCCGCTCCTTGCTCATGCGTCAGCTCCGCCGTGCCCGGCTCGCGCCGGAGCCGCACCGCTCCACTCGATCCGCTCGCTCATGCCCACTCCATCGCCCTCGACGTCGGGGCGAGCCTAACGAGCGGGTTCACAACGTGGCGATCCAGTTCCGCAGCACCCGTGCGCCGACGGCCCCGGACTTCTCCGGGTGGAACTGGGCGACCGCCAGCGGCCCCCGCTCCGCGGCGGCGACGAACGTCGCGTGCTCATGGGTCGAGGTCGTGACCAGCGCGACCGCGTCCAGCTCGGCGTTGGGCAGCGCGGCGTAGGAGTGCACGAAGTAGCAGCGCGCGTCCGCGTCGACGCCGGTGAACAGCGTCGAGCCGGCCGGCGCGTCGAGCAGGTTCCAGCCCATGTGCGGCACCCGGCGTGCGGCCAGCCGGGTCACCGCGCCGGGCAGCAGGCCCAGGCCCTTGGTGACCACGCCGTGCTCGTCGCCGGAGTCGAACATGATCTGCGCGCCGACGCAGATGCCCAGCACGGGCCGCCCGGTCATGACCCGGTCGGCGATCACCGGCCCGGCCTGCGCGGCCTCGATGCCCGCCATGCACGCGGCGAACGCGCCCACGCCCGGCACGACCAGGCCGTCGGCCCGCTCGGCGGCGGCCAGGTCCTCGGTGACGACCACGTCCGCGCCGGCCGCCTCCAGCGCCCGCTGCGCCGAGCGCAGGTTGCCCGAGCCGTAGTCGAGCACCGTCACCTTCGGGCTCATGCCTCCTCCTCGCTGCGCTCGTCGGCGGCGTGAATCCGAGCCCGGCCGATGAGCTCGCCGCGCGCGCTCACAGGACACCCTTCGTGCTGGGGACCGTGCCCGCGCTGCGGGGGTCGATCTCCACCGCGGTACGCAGGGCGCGGGCCAGCGCCTTGAACTGGCCTTCGATGACGTGGTGCGCGTCGGGCTTCTGCCCCGGGCGGGAGGCCCGCAGCACCGACACGTGCAGCGTGATCCGCGCGGTCTGCCCGAACGATTCGAAGATGTGGCGCGTCATCGAGGTCGGGTAGACCGGCCCGCTGCCGGGGTTGATGTAGTCGGCGATGTTCTCCGGCTCGTCGTGCACCACGTACGGCCGCCCCGACAGGTCGACCGCGGCCTGCACCAGCACCTCGTCCATCGGCACGACCGCGTCGCCGTACCGGCGGATGCCCGCCTTGTCGCCGAGCGCCTGCGCGAACGCCTCACCGAGGGCGAGGGCGGTGTCCTCCATGGTGTGGTGCGCGTCGATCTCAAGGTCGCCTTCGGTGCGCACGGTGAGGTCGAAGCCGCCGTGCCGGGCGATCTGGTTCAGCATGTGGTCGAAGAAGCCGACCCCGGTGCTGATCTCGCCCCGGCCCGTGCCGTCGAGGTCGATCTCGACGAGGACCTTGGTCTCCTTGGTGACCCGCTCGACCCGTCCGGTCCTCATGCTGCCAACTCCTTCATAGCCGCCAGGAAGGCGGAGGTCTCTTCCTCGGTGCCCGCGGTGACGCGCAGCCAGCCCGGCAGGCCCACGTCGCGGACCAGCACTCCCTGGTCGAGCAGGCTACGCCAGGCGGTCTTCTGGTCGGCGAACCGTCCGAACAGGACGAAGTTCGCGTCCGAGTCGGCCACGGTCCAGCCGCCCGCGCGCAGTTCCGCGACGATGCGGTCGCGCTGCGCCTTGATCGCTTCGACGGTGCCGAGCAGCACGTCCGCGTGTGCGAGCGCGGCGCGGGCGGCGGCCTGGGTGAGCGCGGAGAGGTGGTACGGCAGGCGCACCAGCTGCACCGCCTCGATCACCGCCGGGTGCGCGGCGAGGTAGCCGACCCGCGCCCCGGCGAAGGCGAACGCCTTGCTCATGGTGCGGCTGACCACCAGCCGCGGGTGCCTGTCGAGCAGCTCCAGCGCGCTGGGCGTGCCGGGGCGGCGGAACTCGGCGTACGCCTCGTCCACCACGACCAGGCCGCTCGTTTCGGCGAGCACCGCCTCGATCACGGCGAAGTCCAGCGCGGTGCCGGTCGGGTTGTTCGGCGAGCACAGCAGCGTCAGCGCGGGCCGGTGCTCCCGGACCTGCGCGACCGCGTGCTCCACGGTCAGCCCGAAGTCCGCGTCACGGCGGCCGTCGACCCAGGTGGTGGCGGTGCCGACAGCGAGCAGCGGATGCATCGAGTACGCCGGGCCGAAGCCCAGCGCGGTGCGACCCGGCCCCGCGAACGCCTGGAACAGCTGCTGCTGCACCTCGTTGGAGCCGTTGGCGGCCCACAGCTGCTCGGCGGTCAGCCCGTGCCCGCAGTAGGCGGCCAGGTCGGCGCGCAGCTTCACGGCGTCGCGGTCGGGGTAGCGGTTCAGGTCCGCGATCTCCCCGGTGATCGCCCGGCTCACCGCCCGCACCACCTCGTCGGGCAGCGGGTACGAGTTCTCGTTCGTGTTCAGCCGCACCGGCACGTCCAGCTGCGGCGCACCGTACGCGCTGAGCCCGCGCAGGTCCTCGCGCAGCAGCTCCTGCACCCACTCGGCGCTCATGCCGCGCTCCCGTCCTCGAAGCGCGCGGTCACGGCCTCGCCGTGCGCGGGCAGGTCCTCGGCGTTGGCCAGGGCCACCACGTGGTGGGCCACGTCGCGCAGCGCGTCGGCCGTGTACTCCACGACGTGTATGCCGCGCAGGAACGACTGCACGGACAGGCCCGAGCTGTGCCGGGCGCAGCCCGCGGTGGGCAGCACGTGGTTGGAGCCGGCGCAGTAGTCGCCGAGCGACACCGGCGCGTACGCCCCCACGAAGATCGCCCCGGCGTTGCGCACCCGCATAGCCCACTCCCGGGCGTCGCGGGTCTGGATCTCCAGGTGCTCGGCGGCGTACGCGTCGACCACCCGCAGCCCCTGCGCCAGGTCGTCGACCAGCACGGTGGCCGACTGCGGCCCGCTCAGCGCGATGGTCACCCGCTCGCTGTGCTTGGTGCGGGCCACCCGCGCCGAAAGCTCCGCGTCGACCGCGTCGGCCAGCGCGGGCGAGTCGGTGACCAGCACGCTGGCCGCCATCGGGTCGTGCTCGGCCTGGCTGATCAGGTCGGCCGCGACGTGCGCCGGGTCGGCGGTGTCGTCGGCGAGGATCGCGATCTCGGTCGGCCCGGCCTCGGCGTCGATGCCGACCACGCCGCGCACCAGGCGCTTGGCCGCGGTGACCCACAGGTTGCCGGGGCCGGTGATCAGGTCGACCGGCGCGCAGTCGTCGTGGGCGGGCAGCTCGCGCTCCGGGTCGGCGGTGCCGCGGGTGCCGTAGGCGAGCATCGCCACGGCCTGCGCGCCGCCGACGGCGTACACCTCGTCGACGCCCAGCAGCGCGCACGCGGCCAGCACCCGCGCGTCGGGCAGCCCGGTCGCCTTCTGCGGCGGGCTGACGACGACCAGGCTGGGCACGCCCGCGGCCTGGGCCGGGACCACGTTCATGACCACGGTCGACGGGTAGACGGCCAGGCCGCCGGGCACGTAGAGGCCGACCCGGGACACCGGCAGCCAGCGCTCGGTCACCGTGCCGCCGGGCACCACCTGGGTGGTGTGGTCGCTGCGGCGCTGGTCGGCGTGCACCTTGCGGGTGCGCGCGATCACCTCCAGCAGGGCGGCCCGCACCTCGGGCTCCAGCGCCTGCTCGGCTTCCTTGATCGCTTCCGCCGGCACCCGCAACGCGGCCAGGTCCACCCCGTCGAGCCGATGCGTCGCTTCCTTGACCGCCTCGACGCCATGCTCGCGCACCCCGTCGACCAGCGGGCGGATCTGCTCCACCGCCTGGCTGACGTCGATCTGGGCACGGGGCAGCAGGTTACGCGGATCGATGTCACGTCCACGCAGGTCGATACGGGTCAACACCTCCCAAAGTCTACTGGCGCACCCGCACGCGGCGGCGCGCACGCCCAGGCACTGGGACAGTGACCCGGGCCACTGCGGCACGCGCCCATTTCGGTGGCCTACGGCATCGGCCGTTGACACACTCCGGCGTTAGGCTCTGCCAATGACCGGGACGCTGCCGCTGTTCCCGCTGGGCACGGTGCTCTTCCCGGGCCTGGTGCTGCCGCTGCACATCTTCGAGGAGCGCTGGCGCACGCTGATGCGCAACCTGATGGAGCTGCCCGACGGCACTGCGCGCGAGTTCGGCGTGGTCGCCATCGAGCGCGGCCTGGAGGTCATGCCCCCGCCGCACGACGGCGTCGCCACCTCCGAGGTGGTGGTGCACGAGGTCGGCTGCGTGGCGCAGCTGCGTCAGATCACCGAGCTGCCCGACGGCAAGTTCGACATCGTCACCGTCGGCGCGCGCCGGTTCCGCATCACCGGTTTCGTGCCCAGCCCGCACCCGTATCCGGTGGTCGGCGTGGAGTGGCTGCCCGAGCCGGCCCCCGACGAGCTGGCCGACCGGCTCGCGCCCCGGGTGCTGGCCGCGTTCCGGGAGTACCTGGGCGTGCTGCGCGGCGGTCCCGACGACCAGCTGCCCGACGACCCGACCGTGCTGTCCAACCTGGTCGCGGCCAGCGCGTCACTGACCGTCGGCGATCGCCAGCAGCTGCTGTCCGCCCCGGACCCGGCCACCAGGCTGCGGCACGAGCTGACCATGCTGGCCCGGGAGACCGCGCTGCTGCGCGAGGTCCGGGCGGTGCCGGCGCAGCTGTCTCAGCTCGGCCCGGCGCCCGCGATGAACTGATCGTCGTCGCGGTCGGCCCACTCCTGCTCGTCCTCGTGGCGGCGCAGCGAGGGGAAACGCGACCAGGCCGCGGCCAGCGCGTAGGTCACCACCGCGGCGAGCGCCGGGATGAGCAGGGCGCCCCCGACCGCGTACGGGAAGAAGGTCAGCTTCTTCACCGCGCGCAGGTCCACCGGACGCTCGATCAGCGTGTCCACCGGCGCGTTCGCCAGCTTGTCCTGGTAGGCGGCCAGCCCGATGTCGTGCCCCAGCCACCATGCCGCCCAGCCCGCGATCAGGGTGCCCACCAGCAGACCGGCCAGCTGGATCGGCCCCCGGCGCGCGGGTAGCAGCACCCAGGCGGCGATCGCGCACAGCAGCCCGAACCCGAGGCCCAGCAGCACGAACCAGCCCTCGGCGGCGGCCAGCTCCTCCGGCTCGGGCGAGGTGTAGACCGCGCCCTCCTCGACGATGCGCAGCGGCAGGGTCGGCGCGAGCGCGTGCCACAGCAGGCCCAGCCCCAGCCCCAGCACGGCGATCACGGCCGCCAGCGCCAGCGCCCAGAGCACGTCCGCGCCGAGGCCGCCGCGCTGCGACGACGCGGGCCGGCCCGGCTCGATCGGGCCCGGGTACTGCGATGTGTCGTCGGAAAGCATGTTCGAACCGTAGTCCCCTCAGCGCGGCCGGGTCCGCGTCCGGGCACGGATGGGCGGGATCCCTCCCTTCGTGCCCTGCTGCGATAAGTTGTCCAGACCGATCGCCGAACGCGGGAGCCGCAATGATTTCACAGGAACGGCTGCAGGAGATCGCGCGGCACTGGGCCGTCGCCGAGACCCTGCGCCGCGGCTACGAGTGCGAGCCCCGGCTGACCGAGTTCCCGGGCGGCTGGGTGGTCTGGTCGCCGCGCCCGGCCGGCGGCCCGGTGCCCGAGCCCGGCGACGGCGAGACCGTGATCATCGATCGGGAGACCGGTGCGCTGACCGTCGTGCCCGGCCTGCCGCCGCAGGTCGCGATGAGCCGGTACACCGGCCCCGCCGCGACGGCCCAGGCTGCGTACCCCGCCGTTGCGCTGCCCACGCCCCCGCCCGGCGCGGTCGGCACGATGCCCCCGCCGCTGCCGCCCACGTTCGCCACCCCGGTCGATCCGCTCTCGCTGACCCCGGGCCCGCCCCCGCCCAACGCGGCCATGACGTCCTCCCCGTTCGGGCCGCCCCGGCTGTCCGCCGACGAGCAGGACCGGCGCGCCGCCGCACTGGCGGCACGGCTGGCCCGGCTCAGCCCCGGCGCGCCCGCTCCCGCACTGCCGCAGGTGGTGGCCACGCTCGAAGTGGTCGGCCGGACGTTCCAGGCGCTCGGGCACACCGCCGACGCCGAACCCGTGCACCACCCGGCCGTCCTGCAGGCGCTCGCCGCCATCCCGCCCGGCAGCCGCACCCGCGGCGCGCACCGCCACCCCGACCTGATCGTGGTGTCCAAGGCCCTGTTCGAACTCGGCGGGGCGGCGCACACCGACCCCGCCTGGGCCGCCCGCCAGCTCGTCGGCGCGACGCTGCGGCTGCACCTGCTGCGCGAAGGCACCGACCCGGACCGCCCCGCGCCCGCCGCCTCCTGCCACACCTGCGGCACCGTGCTGGTGAGCCTGGGCATGCCCGGTGAGCTGCCGCGCGACCTGGTCCGCCCGGAGCCGCCGCAGCGCGGCGCGGTCGGCCGGGCCGCCCTGCGGGCGATCACGGCCGAGGCGGTGGCCGCCACGATCGCCGTGCCCGGGGCCCGCCACCGGCTGCCCACGCTGCCGTTCCTGGTGGACCTGCTGGAGCCGTACGCGCCGTTCCACCCCGTGCTGCAGAGCCAGAGCGGCGCGGCCCAGCGCGTGGAGTCGTTCACCCTCGACGTGTGGACCCGGGAGCAGACCGCCGACACACTGGGCGACCTCGCCGAGCGCCTGGGTGCGCGGCTGTTCCCCATCGGCGGCGAGGCCGGCGGCCTGCACTCCATCCTCGCCGTCGACCAGCACCACCGCGTATTCGCCATCGACCACGCCGGCGCCTGGTACCTCGGCCCCACCCTCGACGACGCCGTCCAAACCCTGCTCATCGGCCGCTCCACCCCGCGCCTGCGCACCAACGGCACCTGGTAGGCCCCCCCGCCCCGCGTTGATCATGAACTTATGGCACGGCTCGACGGCGTGTCATCGCCACAACTTCATGATCAGCGCCGCAGGGGGCGGGGGCGGGCGAGGGCCGGGTCAGGCCGGGGGTTCGAGGGTGCCGTCGTCGCGGACGCGGGGCATCGGGTGGCCCTGGAGGAGGACGACGAAGGCGGTGTCCAGGTCGGGGCCGGCGTACCACTCGCCGGCCTGGTCCAGGACCCACACCTGGCCGTTCGCGTCCACCGCGATGATCGCGTCGCCGGCCTGCTCAGCCCCGATCGGGGCCAGCTGGGTGCCGATCACCCGCCCGAAGTCGGCCAGCGACGCCGCCGTCGCGCCGACCAGGTCAGCCCCCAGCTCGAACGGGCGCACCCAGTGCGCGACCCCCGGCCCGCGCCGCACCGAGACCAGGTACGGGAACTTCTCGATCGCGGCGCGCAGCGGCTCCAGCGGCGGATGCCCGTACTCCCCCAGCGCCCGCACCGACAGCTCGGCCCACTCGGTCGCGGACACGATGCGCCCGTCGAGCTTGAGCGGCACGTCCCAGCCGCCCGCGGCCAGCGTCGCCGCCACGTCCGGGGACAGGTTCGCCAGCGGCCCCGGGATGCCCGTCGGCGGCGCGACCGGCTCGACCGGCCCGACTGCGGCGGACGCGGGCGCGAGCCCGAAGTGGATCCAGGCGGCCAGGCAGGTGTCGCACGGCCCGGCCGGAGTCCCGGCGAGCGGGTCCCCCGGGTCGCGGATCAGGGTCAGCCGCAGCTCCTGCACCTGCTGCGCGGCGGACCGCACCTGCGCGATGTTCAAGCCCGGCTCGCCCCGGGACACCGCCGCGTGCTCCAGCTCGTGCAGCCAGTCGGACAGCACGATCAGCTCGGCGTGCCGGCGGGTGCCGCGTACCAGCGAACCCGGGGACTGCACCGCCAGCCACTTGACCACCAGCGGGTGGTGGTTGAGCACCTGGTCGCCCTTGGCGCCGGTCGTCTCGCGCGGCAGGCCGTCGCCGGGCACCATGCGCACCGCGACCCCGGGAGCCGAGCCGCCACCCAGCCGCCGCAGCGCCGCCAGCGGGTCGGCGGTCACCGGGGCGGCCTGCTCCTGCTCGGCCCGGTGCTGCCGGTGCAGGCGGCGCACGTGCTCCAGCGGGACCGACGGGTAGGTGCTGACCCGTGCGTCCTGCCGGTCGATGACCACCCGCGCGCCCGCCCCGGGCTCGGGCGGGCCGTCGCTGTCGGGCAGCGTCCAGACGATGAAGCACTCGGGGAACTCGGCGACGTAGGGCCGGTGCGAGCCGCCCGCCCCTCGGGCCAGCTGCTCTGCCACTCGCTGCGCGTCCTGCGCCGTGACGGTCATCGGAGTCCCTTCCCCTGCACGATCCGGGCCGCGCCGGGCGCGGGCCGGGTTTCACCCTGCCATGGGCAGGGGCGATCCCGGTAACATGTCCAATGTAGACCCACGATCATCGTGAATTCCCGGCCCGCCTCGGTCGCCATGCTCCAGTGCGGCAACGCGCGTCTCACGGACGACCCGATCAGCCGCCCGGCAGCTGACCCGCCGCACGTACCCGGCGCGCGACCTCGGCACGGTGCTCCTCCCATGCCCTGTCCAGCGCATCCAGCGCCGCCGGGCCCAGCTCCTCCGCCGGGGCGCGCCGCGCGTGGCTCGCCAACCTCCGCGCCGGTACTCCGTCGCCGACACCGATCCGGATGCTGCCCGCCGAGCGACTGAAGGAGCCGCCGCGTTCGTACACCGCGAGCAGCGGATCGAACGGGTCGGGCAGGTTCGCCGGCCACGCCGGCAGGGCGCTGAAGTCGAGCATGTACCGGATGACGCGCCGGTCGAGCGGCCGCAGGCCGCGCCCCTCCAGCCCGTCCAGCACCGAACCCACGAACTCCTCGTCGAGCCGGGCACTCGGGTCGACGGCCGCCGCGATGTCGAAGAACGGCCACTGGTCCGCCCGGTCCAGCGCCCGCGCCCACAGGGCGGACCGGCGCAGGTACTCCTGCATGAGCGCGATCCGCGAACCATTGCGGGCGAGGTCCTCCTCCCAGGTCACCTCGCGGAGTCGCGCGACCAGCCGCTCGGTCCGGGCGCGTGCCTGGTCCACCTGTCCTCCGGGACGTCGCCGTAGGGGTATGCCGCGACCGGGCGGCGGCGCCGGGCCACGGCGGCCGGATCGCGCGGTGCTGCCGAGCCATCAGCTGTCGCGGTGCTGGACACCGGCCTGGTGAGCACGTGCCCGCTCTGCCCGCCGGGCCAGCCACGCCTCGTCGAGCTGGTCCAGCGCCGCCGGGCTCACGTCGTCCAGCGGCGGACGGCCGACATACTTCTCCCAGGTCCCCTCCGGTATGCCCACCGCGGATCCGATGAGCACCCGCCCCGCTTCCCGGTCGAAAGGCCCGCCGCGCTCGTACACCATCAGCAGCGGCTCGAACGGGTCGGGCAGCCCGTCGGGCCAGAACTCCAGCGTGCTGAAGTCCAGCAGGTACCGGACGATCGTGACGTCCATCGGCCGCGCGCCCGTCTCGCCCATGCGCCGGCGCACCGCCGCGGCTGTCTGCTCGTCGATCCGGGCAGCGGGGTCGACGAACGAGGCGATGTCGAAGAAGGGCCAGTACTCGGTGCGGCCGAGCGCCCGCGCCCACAGCGCCGACCGGCGCAGGTACTCCTGCATCAGCTTCATCCGCGATCCGTTGCGGTCGAGGCGCTCGTCCCAGACCACGGCGTCCAGCCGCGCGATCAGCTGCTCGGTGCTCGCTTCCACCTTCATCCCCGGCTCCTCAAGATCTCAAGCACGGCACTGACCACCGCTTCAAGATTCTCCACGCTCAGGGGGTCACCCGTCTCCGGGGCCAGCACCGACATGTCCAGCGGCACCAGTCCCATCCCGCGGTACTGGACGAACTGGTGCAGCGGGTTGTGCCGCGGCGCGAGGAAGTGCGCCGCGTAGACACCGTCCGCGGTGCCCTCGACCCACGCGCCCTCCTCGTCCTCATCGGGCTCCCAGCAGCGCGGATCCGCGGAGTTGTACGGCACACCCTCCTCGATCAGGCGGGACTCCACGTATTCGTGGGCCAGCAGCAGTGCGAAGCCCCGCACCTCGATGTCGTCCGGGAAGTTCCCGGCGTAGGCCCGCAGCCAGGGCCGGGAATTGTGGTGGTAGGCCGGGAACCAGACACCGCGCTCGACCTGGCCCGGCCCGACGGCGACGTCGTGCGTGTCGACGAAGAGGTTCCGCCAGGCCCGCTCGATGATCTCCGGCGGGTGCCCGGTGTATGACGCGACCCGGTCGACGACGTCGGCCCAGCCCCGGATCCTCGCGTAGTCGTCCTGCGCGCCCGGCTCGGACTCGCCGCCGTGCCGGATGCCCTCACCCGGCGGCTGACCCGCCGGCGCACCACCCGGATCGGGCAGCGCACCGGCCGGTTCCTGCGGGCCCGTCTGCTCCTCCGGAACCGGATCGACCAGCTTCTCCAGGACAGGCCCGGCCTGCTGCTCGGGGACGGCCTTCTTCTCCAGGCTGACGCCGCCCTGCTGATCCGGCGCGGCCTTCTTCTCCAGGCTCACGCCGCCCTGCTGATCCGGCGCGGCCTTCTTCTCCAGGCTCACGCCGCCCTGCTGATCCACCGCAGGAGCGGCCTGCTCATCCACGGCGGCCTGGTTCTCCAGCGTCGGGGCCGCCTGCTCGTCGGTGGCCGGGCCGGGTTGCGGGTCGGGGTCGGCCTGCTGATCGGTGACCGGATCCGGGGCGGGCTGCGGGTCCGGCGCGGGCTGCGGCGACGGCTGCTGCTGTTGCTGCTGCTGCTGGGCGAGCGCCGCCTGGCCCCACGACGTCTGGGCGAGGCTGCCGATCGGCTGCGGGTCGCCCTGGGCGTCCAGCAGGATCGCGTGCATGCCGACGACGTTGCCGGTGTTCGACGGGTCGCCGGTGTGCCCGTACATCGACACGTTCTCGCTGATCTGGCGGGTCTGCGGGTCCAGGAACAGGATCGTGCCGTTCTGGTTTACCGCCAGCCAGGCGTGCGACGACCCGGCCTGCCACTCGGTGACGATCAGCATCGCCGCGCCGTGCCCGGCCTGCTGGAGTTCGTGCGTGACCGCCGCGAAGCCCCAGTCGGACCATTGCTGCACCTGGGCGGCGGGGGCGGTCGCCATGTTCGGGAACACGGTCTGCCAGGCCCCGCCGACCGCCGCGGCGACGCGCGCCATGCCGCCGGTCTCACCGTTGGCGACCTGGTTGACGTCGGTGCCGGCATACGCGTCGAAGGTCCGCGGCGCGGACACCTGCGGCTGCCCCCGCCAGGTCCGCCACGCGGAGATCATGCAGTCCACGCAGTTGACGCCGCGAGCCGGATCCAGTTCCGGGCCGCCGTCGTTGGCCAGCCCGAACCAGTTGCCCACCCGCGGGTCGGGCAGCGCTTGCAGGCTGCCGTCGGGATCGCGCGGCATCGCCGCGGCCAGGTCGTCCTGGTGCTGCTGCAGCGGTGGGCGCAGCCCGCCGCGCTGGCCGTAGACGCGCCCGTCGGGTGCCGGGTCGGCGCCGTCGAGGGCGCCGTCGTCGGTGTTGGCCGCGGGCCAGTCCGCGTCCGGCACGGTGGTGGTCTGGTTCGCGGTCCAGGCCCCGTTGTACGCCGCTTTGGAGTACTTGCCGAACTCGGCGGCCGCCTGCTGGTGCTGGTCGGCCCACTGCTCGCACAGCTTGACCTGCTCGGCGTCGGGCTGCTGCTCGGTGTAGAACTGCGCCCAGGACCGGTACTTGTGCATCTCGGCGAGGTGCTTGGCCGCCTCCGCGGCCAGCGCGTCCGCCTCCTGCTGACGCCGCTGCAGCTCCAGCGACATACGCCGGGTCTGCAGACCGGCCCGGTACGGCCACTGCGGGTGGTTCGGGTCGGACGGGTCCATGCCGACCGGCTCGGGCGGCGTGCTGCCCGGCATCGGCGGGGTCTGCGGGTCGGCCGCGGTCGCCGGGTCGGCGTCACCGGCCAAGGCGGCATCGCCGGTTTGGTTCGCGTCGTCGGTTAGGGCTGCGTCTCCTGGGCGCGGCGACGGTGCGACTCCGCGAAGATCTCCTCGATCTCCGCCTCGCTCGGCAGCGGGCCGGTCCCCTGCGAGATCGCCAGCGAGATCCGTTCGGCTGCCGCCCGGTCCACCGGACGACGCCGGTCGTCCCAGCTCAGGCTGTTCATGATCTCCGACACCGCGTCCGGGCGATACCGCCAGCCCCCCGCTCGGTGGTCGTACATCAGCGCCTCCCGGGTCCCCGGGCCCTTGACGATCAGACCCGTCGGTTCCTGGTCCGGGTGGTACTCGATGTCCCTCACGTAGAGAGCGAAGTAGTGCAGCATCCTCTTCCCTCAGGTTGGGGGCCACCTTGGGGGTGACCGCGAAGTCGTCCGGGTCGAGGTCGAACTCGGCGATCAGGTCGGCGAGGGTGCGGCCCTCCTGCGCCAGCTGCGTACGCAGCTCGTCCAGCACTTCCGGCTGCTCGGCGAGGAACTTGGCCAGGCCGTTGTCCTTGGCCGAGTCGCCGCCCATGCCCGCCGGGATCGCGTCCATGATACCGGCGCGGCGGTTGGCCTCGATCATCGACAGCAGGGCGCGCAGGCGCTGCTCGGCCGGCAGGCTGTCGTCGCGCAGCACCTCGTAGTCGTGGTGGGTCTGCTGCCACAGCTCGAACGACTGCTGGGTCGGGAACTGCACCTCGAAGTACGTGCCGTCCTCGGCCCGGAACGTGGCGTTGGTGCCGTAGAAGCGGTTGCCCGGACGCCAGAAGTCCTTCGGCGGCCCGTCCAGCACGTAACCGCGCTCGGCCATCTCGGCGACCAGCGCATCGAGCGCCGGGCGGTAGGCGTCGCCGTCCGGCATGACGACCGAGAAGCGCACCGCGTCGTTGATGGTGGCGGCGAAGTGCTCGGGCCCGTGCGCCTGGCCTTCCAGCAGGTACTTGCGCTGCAACGACGACCGGCTCTTGTACCGGGTGTCGTCGGTGTCCGCCAGCAGGTGCAGGTCCGCGCCCGAGTGCTCGGGCGAGCCGTTGACGGCCGCCATCGAGTCCTGGATGTCGGCCATGATCTCGGCCGAGCGCTGCCGCGAGGTCTCGTAGACCTCGTCGAGCATGGCGAACTCTTCGGGCGACAGGTCCTGCGGCGTCGGCTCCGGCTCGAAGAACCGGCCCATCGGCTCCGGCGGTGGGCCTGCCGGATCGGACGGTCCCGCGTTGTCTAGTCCAGCGTCCCCGCTGCGCGGCGGCGGTGGGACTCCCGGAACACTTCGAGGATCTCCTCCTCGCTCGGCATCGGGTCGGTCCCCTTCGTGATCGCCATCGCGATCTGCTCGGCCTCGGCCCGCTTCACCGGCCTGCGCCGGAAGTCGTAGTCCTCCCGGCCCAGGATGTACCCCGCCGTCTCCGGGTCGTACCGCCAGCTCTGGGCCCGATGGTCCCAGATCATGTGCTCCCGGTAGCCCTGTCCCGAGATGATCAGGCCCACTGGCTCCTGGTCCGGGAAGTCCTCGATGTCCTTGCGGTAGATGGCCTTGTAGTACAACATCGATTTCCTCCAAGCTGGCGGCGACCTCAGGGGTGATCGGGAAGTCGTCCGGCGTGAGGTCGTACTCGGCGATGATCTCGCCGACGGTACGGCCCTCCTCCGCAAGCTGCTCGGTGAACGCGCCCCAGACCTGGTCGTTGTTGACGATCCATTTGGCCAGACTCGCGTCCTTGGCCCGGTCTCCCGAGACGCCCGGCGGAATGGCGTCGAGCATACCGGCCTGGCGATTGACCTCCAGCATGTGCAGGAACGCCCGGACCCGGGCCTCCGGGGTGGCCCTGTCGTCCCGGAGCACCTCGTAGTCGCGGTGGGTGGCGTGCCATACCTGGTAGGACCGCTCGGTCGGGAACTGCACCTCGAACAGAGTGCCGTCGGGCGCCCGGAACGTGGTGTTCATGCCGTAGAAGCGGTTGCCCGCACGCCAGAAGTTGTTGATTTTTCCTTCGAGCTCGTAGCCGGCCGCCGTCAACTGCGCGACGACCGCGTCCAGCGCCGGCTGGTATCCGGCGCCGTCGGGCAGCTGGATCGAGAAGCGTACCGAGTCGTTGACCGTCGACGCGAACTGCTCCGGGCCACCCTGCCGGCCTTCGAGCAGGTACTTGCGCTCCAGCGACTCCCGGCTCTTGGCCCTGTGCTCGGGATCGCGCAGCGGCAGCGAGCCCTCGGGCAGCCCCAGTTCCGCCTCCACCGCAGCGGTCATCCGCTGCAGGTCGCCCAGGACGCGCTCGGATGCCTCCAGCGCCCGCTCGTAGACGTCGTCGAGCATGCCGTCCTCGTAGCCGTCCGGCCGGTCGGACGGCGGCGGCCCGAAGAAGCGGCCCATCGGGTCCGGCGGCGGTCCCGCCGGCGGCTGCGCCGGGGGCGCGGGGTCGCCCGGATCGGTGTCGCCGTCACGCTGCGCGGGCACCGCGGGCGGGCCGGCCTGGTCAGCCGGCGTCCCGGCGGGGCGCTGCGCCGCGTCGGACAAGTCCACCGACGCGTCCGTGGCGAGATCGGGCGATGCCGCCGTGTCCGCGGACGGGGTCAGTCCTCGTCCTGCGGCGGGGCTCCCTTCCACTGGAAGATCCAGAGGATCGTCTCCTCGTCGGGGAGCGCTTCGGTTCCCTTCGTGATCTCCAGCATCAGGGCTTCCGCCTCGGTCCGACTGATCTGGTCGAACTTCTCCACGTTCTCCGGCTTGTCCGTGAACTCGTCGATCGACCACGGGTCGTAGACCCAGGCCTTCTGGTCGTAGTCCCACAGCATCGCGTCCGGGTACGTCCCCGTCACGAAGATCCCCCGGGGCAGGCCGTCCCCCTTGCGCCTGACGTAGCTCTGGTAGTAGCGAATCATCGATGTCCTCCAGCCGGGCGGCCAGTTCCGGGTTGACGGGTGTGTCCTGGCTGTCGAGGCCGAACTCGGCGAGGATCGACGCGAAGCCGTCGTGCGAGACGCCCTGCTGATCCAACCACGCTCGGTAGGCCTGCCAGATCTCGGGCTTGTTGGAGATCCAGGTGGTGAGGCTGGTGTCGATCACCGGCGGCACCCGCTCAGCGTCCTCGTCCGAGGGGTCGGGGTCCGGGAAGCGCTCCCGCACGAAATCGTCGATACCGGGCGGAACGGCCTCGTTGAGGCCGAGCTCACGGTTGACCGCGAGCATGCTCAGCAGCGCATGCACCCGGCGCGGTTCCAGCTCGTTCTTCTGACGGAAGACCGCGTAGGCGTCATGCGTCTGTTCCCACGCGCGGAACGACTCGGCCGTGGGGAACTGGATCTCCATCAAGCCGCCGTCGGGGGCTTTGAAGGTGGCGTTCAGACCTTGGTAGCGGTTGCCGGGCCGGAAGAAGTTCTTGAGATCGGTCAGCTCGTAACCGGCGTCCTCCAACGCGGCGATCGCCTGACGCAAACTGCCCATGTACTCCGGGCCGCCGGGCAACTGCAGGCTGAACCGAGCCGCATCGTTGACCTCGCCGGCGAACTGGTCGACACCTTGCCGCCGGCCCTCGGTCCAGAACTTGCGCTCCAGCGAGCTCTGCGATTTGACCATCTGCCCGGTGCCGCGAAGCCGCACCTGCGGCTCGGGCTCCGGCGTGAAGTCCGGGTCGTTCGGATCGCCTTCGATCTCCTCGTCCAGCACCCTGTCGGTGGTGACGTTCCGCGCCGCGTTGAGGTCTATGGCGATACGGCGCAGCACCGGTAGCGCCGTCTCCGCTCGGCTCACCGCAGCCGCGCGCAGGTCGTTCAGCACCTCCTGCTGGTGCGGGTTGAGCTCGACCAGGGGACGGTCCGGGCCGGGCGGCTTGCCGATCGTCGCCGGGGTGACGTCCGAGCCGTAAAGGCGGCCCGGCAGCAGGCTGCGCTGCTCGGCGGCACGGAACAGAGCCGCCTCACCGAAGGTCGTGGGCACCGTGCCTGCCTGGTGAACCACTGGGCCGCGGTCGCCGCCGACCACCAGGCGGCCGTCGACCATCCGGATGTCCGTCGCGAGCGGTCTGCGGTACTTGTCGCGATCCGGGTCCTCGGCCTCGGGCATGCTGCTGAGCGGCTCGTCCGGCCGGTGCACACACACCGGGACCGAGGTGAGCCCCGCCACCCGGGCGGCGCGCATCCGGCGGTTGTCCATGCTGGACATCGAGCCGTCGCCCCACGCGATGACGTGCGCCGGGCCGCCGCGCCAGCCGGTCTCGGCCATCTGCGCGGCGAACTCGTCCATGCTCAGGTCGCCGCTGTTCGGGCTGACCGAACGCTGGGTGAACCGCAGGTCCTGCGGGTTGGTCAGCGCCGTCTGCGGCAGCAGCGCCTCCAGCCGTGCCCGTTCGGCGTCGTCGAGCACCGACGGGTCCGGATAGCCGAGGTCGGCCATGGTCGCCTCGCCCACCCCGAGGTCGGCCATCTCCTCGTCGGTGAGCGGGCGCTGCATGTCCGCGTCGAGCTGCGTCGCGTGCACCCCGGCCGGGGCGGCGGCCGGGTCCGGCTGGCCCTGGTACTGCGACCAGGCCCCGGTCGGCGCGCCGTCCATCACGGACTGCTCCCCGTCCGGCCCGATCACCATGGCGTCCATCTGGATGATGCCGTCGGTGTAGGGCGGGGTGGTCGTCGGCGTGCCGGGCGGCTGCTGCGGGTCGGCGTACATGATGACGCCGCCGTCGTTGAAGACCGGCCAGGTGTGCGCGGTGCCGTCGGACGAGTGGTGGATGATCACGGCCATCGCGCCCGGTCCGGCCTGGCGCAGCTGGTCGGCCAGGCGGGCGTACGACGCGTCGACCGTCTGCCGGGCCGCCTGGCGGTCCAGGCCCCGGGTGTCCGGGCACAGCTGCTGCAACCGGCCGCCGAAGAAGTCCTCGATGCGATGCGGCCCGCGCGGCTCCGGGCCGGACGGATGGTCCGGGTTCCCGCTGGCAAACCCGTCGAGGGTACGCGGCGCGGCGCAGCGCGGCCGTCCGTGCAGCCACGTGTCGGCGACCGACAGCAGCACGTCGACGCAGTTCACCGCGCGGGTCGGGTCGGCCTGCGGGCCGCCGTCGTTGGCGAAGCGCAGCCATCCCGAGCGCAGCGGCGGGAACTGCAGCGGGCGGCCGTCCGCGTCGCGCGGGACCGCGTTCTCCAGGTCGAGCTGGTGCTGGGTGAGCACCGGGCGGTAGCCGCCGCGCTGGTCGTAGCGGCGGGTCGCGTCGACCGACGGCGGCTGATCGGTGCCGGTCAGCGCCGAGGTGTCGTCGGTGGTGACGCCGCCGCGGGTGAAGTCCGCGCCGTCGTGGCGGTTCAGCGCGTCCCAGGCCGCCGCGGCGAGCGCACCGGGCCTGCCCATCGAGGCGAGGATCTCGCGCCGCTGCGCGCGCAACCCGCCGTGGTACGCGTCGCTCCAGCGCCGCGCCTCGGCCCGGCTGCGCTCGCCGTCGCGCCGCCCGTCGGCGGCCGGGGGCCTGGTGTCGGTGTCCGGGCCGGGGCCGCGGGTGTCCGTGCCGGGCACGACGGCGACCACGGGCGTCGCAGGGTCGGTCTGCGTGGCCGGGGCCGGCTGCGGGCGGGCCGGGTCGCCCGGCGTCTGCTGGGCCGGGGCCGGCTGCTGGTTGGTCGACGGGCTCTGCGGCGCGGTCGTCTGCCCCTGGTGCTGCGCGTTGGCCGGGTTCTGCGACGCCGGTTGCTGCGTGGCCGTGGAGCCCTGCGTGCTGGTGGACGGGGTCGTGCCCTGCGGACCGGTGGTGGTGCCGCTCTGGTTCGCCGGGTTGGTCTGCGCCCCGGTGCTCGCCTGTGCCGTGGGCCCGGTCTGCGTGGACGGCGTCTGCGCGTTGGTGTTCGCCTGCGTGGACGGCGTGCTGGTCGTGGAGGCGTTGGCCTGCGCGGACGGCGTGGTCGTGGAAGCGTTCGTCGTGGTGGCGTTCGTCGTGGTGGCGTTCGTCGTGGTGGCGTTCGTCGTGGTGGCGTTCGTCGTGGTGGCGTTCGTCGTGGTGGCGTTCGTCGTGGTGGCGTTCGTCGTGGTGGCGCTCGTCGTGGTGGCGCTCGTCGTGGTGGCGCTCGTCGTGGGGGACGGCGTCGTCACGGAGGCGTTGGTCTGCGTCGACGGGGTGGTCGTCGAGGCATTGGCCTGGACGGACGGGCCGGTCTGGGTCGGCGTGCCGGTCTGCGCGGTCAGGCCGGCCTGTGTCGACGGGCCGGTCACGGTGACACCCGCGGTGGGCCGCGCGCTGCTCGCCGGGTTCGCGCTGGTCGAAGCGGACGTGTTCGACCCCGATGCGTTCGACCCGGGGGCCGTGCCGGAACCCGACGTGGACGTGGACCCGGACGGGCCGCCCGAGCCGGTGCCGCTACCGCCAGCGGCGGAGCCCGTGCTCGGCGAGGTTCCGCCGGCCGAGGTCGAGCCGCCGCCGGAGGCCGAGCCGGACAGACCCCCGGACCCTGACGACACCGAGGTGGACGCCGACGCGCCCGCCGAGGGCGCGACGGACGGCGCTGCCGGGGCGGCTGACGTGCCTGCCAGCCCGGACGCGGGGGCGGCGGCCGCAGGTGCGGCGGCGGCCGGGGAGGCCATGCTCTGCGGAGCTGCCGCCGCCGGGGCGATCACGGTGTTGGCCTGCGCGGAGACGTTCGCGACCGGTGGCGGGGCGGCAGGAGCCGCCGGGGCCGCGGTCGTTTCGGGCGGGGCCACCCCGGCCAGGCCGCCCGAGCCGCCCGAGCCGGTGCCGGAGCCGCCGTGCGAACCGCCGGAGCCCCCACCCGAGCCGCCGCCCGAGCCGCCGGACCCCGTGGTCCCGCCGTGCGGGCCGCCGGAGCCTCCCGAACCGCTGCCTCCCGCGGCTGCCGTGGCCGCCGCGGCGGTGGTGATGTTCGTGCTCGGATCTCCGTCGAGCCCGGTCCCGGCGAGGTTGCTGACGATGTTGTTCGTCATGTTGTTGAGTTCGCCGGTCAGGTGGCTGGTCACGCTGGAACGCGCGCCCGAGGTCGCCGCCATGCCCAGGTTGCCGACGTCGGGCATCTGCCCCGTGGCCAGCGAGCCGCCGACGTCGCCGAGCACCTCGCCGCGTACGCCGTGGGAGACCTTGCTGACGAAGCCGCCGTTGTGGCCGCCCGCGAGTGTGCTGGCCGCGCCGCCGGCGAAGCCCGCCCAGCCGGCCATCGCGAGATCGCCGAGGTCGAGCCCGTCGCGGCGGCCGGTCGCGGTCTGATACGACTGGATGGCGCCCTGGGTGAGCAGCTCCTCCTTCATCTCGTCCAGGCCCTCTTTGCCGGCCTTGATCGCCCACTTGCCGAGCTTCTTGCCGAAGTCCTTGCCGAGGTCCTTGAGCTTGTCCTTGAGGGCGCGCTTGATGCCGCGCTCGATCAGCGACTTGAGCAGCCGCTTGAGGATCTCCTTGATGGCGAACCGGGTCGCCATGCAGGCCGGGCCGGCCGCGGCGGTGGACGCGCCGAAGGTGAAGAACGCGGCGACGGCCAGCGCGATCAGCTCGATCAGCAGCAGACCCAGCTCGATGTAGTACTCCAGCTTGGCGCCCTGGATGTCGCAGCCGCCGCCTTCGAGCATCTCGCCGAGCGCACCCGCGACGTACGCGGCGGCCTGCAGCGCGGACTTCTCCTCGCCGCTGCCGATCTGCCCCCAGGCCTCCTTGATCGCGGCGGCGACCTTGCCTTCAGCGCCGCCGAACGCGGCGACCGCGTCCAGGGCGGCCCGCTCCGACTCGGTCAGCGGGTCGGCGAGGTCACCGGCGACGGCGTACCAGTCGTCGGCGATGTCCCAGGTGGCCTGCTCGTCGCCTTCGGGCCAGTCCATGCCGATGACCCAGTCGAGGCATTCCTTCATCCACCCCGGTGCGTCGAAGTAGGACAGCGGATGCGGTATCGGCGACGGCAACCACGACATCCGCACCCTCCCCAGAGTTCGGCCTTCCCGCGCGGCCCCGGTCCGTGCCCGGGGCACGGGACATCCGGTGGCGCGCAGGCGCTCTGGGTAAGTTACTCGATCCGGACAAGAGCGCGCCAACCCGGTTGCGGCATGCCATGCGCAACCCGGCTAGAGTCGACAGCCTCCGGCCGCACGAGGGAAGGAGCCGCCGTGGCACAACGCTCCGATCGCGACGCCAACTGGGCGCTGCGGGAACGCTTCGCACAGGTGCACGACCAGTACACGCGGCTGCGCAACGGCATGGGCGACCTGCAGACCAAGCTCAAGGCCTACCGGGCGACGGAGAAGTCGCGCGACGGCCTGATCAAGGTGTCGGTCGACGCCCGTGGCCGGCTGGTCAAGCTGGAGCTGGAGCCCGCCGCGCTGCGCAACTACAGCGCCGCCGGGCTCGCCGAGGAGATCACCAAGACGGTCGCGCGGGCGGCCGACGCCGCGGGGGCGGGCGTGTCGGGTCTGATGGCCGAGGTGATGCCGCAGGACTCGGGAGCGGTGACGTTCCTGCGTACCAACGACATGAACGACCTGCTCAAGCGGCACGACGACATCATGGACTACCGCCCGGAGCCGCGCGACGAGCCCGGAGCCGGCCGATGAGCGACGGGATCCCGATCCGCCCGATGAGCTGGCCCGCGGGCGACGGCACACACCTCGACCTGGACCTGGCCCGCGACGCGGGCAGCCGGATGACGGCGGCCGGCAAGGACGTGACGGCGCTGCGCAACGGCACCGGGGCGAGCATCGAGTCGGCCGGGCAGGCCAAGCCCTGGGGGATGGACGACGTCGGCAAGGCACTGGACAAGGGCTACTCGGAGATCGCGCCTAACATCCTCGCCCTGTGGCGGCAGGTGGGCACGGCCCTGGAGTCCATGGGCGGCAACATCACCCAGGCCGCCACCGTCACGACCGACACCGACGTGGCCGCCGCCAAGCGCACCGACGCCGCCGGCAACCACAAACCCGACATCCCGGTCTGACCACGGCCAACCGCTCGCGCCGCTGCACCGCTCGCGGCCGCGATGGTCGCCAGCGCCACGATGATCGCTGTTTCCGGTCAAAAACTCGGGTCAGACCTCACCTTCTGACCCGAAACAGCGATCATGGCCGGAGCGCCCCACGCCGAGCGCACCGCACCGCCCGCGCCCCGCGCCGCACCCCGCGCCCCGCGCCGCACCCCGCTCGGCGCGCCGCACCCCGCTCGGCGCGCCGCACCCCGCTCG
>NZ_ML769307.1:0-53499 GCF_009720385.1 Catellatospora vulcania
TCGACTCCCTGGCCGCCGTCGAGCTGCGCAACCGGCTCACCGCCGCCACCGGCGTACGCCTGCCCGCCACCCTCGTGTTCGACCACCCCACCCCGCACGCCCTCGCCGACCTCCTGCTCGCCGAACTGGCGGCCGGCGGGCCGGAGGCGTCGCCGGACGCGCTGCTCGACGAGCTCGACCGGCTCGCCCGAGCCCTAGATGGCGACCCCGACCAGCAGTTGCGCAGCCGGGTCGCGGCCCGCCTGCGCACCCTCGCCGGGGCGTGGGAACCAGCCGGCGGCGTGGCCGTGCTCGACCCCGGCGTCGACCTCGACGCCGCCACCGACCAGGAGCTGTTCGACCTGCTGGACACCGAGTTCGGCCGGCCCGGAACCGCCGCGTGAGCCGAGGAGAAGCCATGTCCACCGATGAGCAGCTGCGCGACTATCTCAAACGCGCCGTCACGGAACTGCGTACCACGCAGGCCCGGCTGCGCGACACCGAGGCCGCGCGTACCGAACCGATCGCGATCGTCGGCATGGCCTGCCGCGCGCCCGGCGGGGTGAGCACCCCGGACGAGCTGTGGGACCTGGTCGCGGGCCGGGTCGACGCGATCACCGAGTTCCCGGCCGACCGCGGCTGGGACACCGCCGCCCTGCACGACCCGGACCCGGACCGGGCGGGGCACACGTACGTCACCCGGGGCGGTTTCCTGCACGACGCCGCCGCGTTCGACGCGGGGTTCTTCGGCATCGCGCCACGCGAGGCGCTGGCCATGAATCCGCAGCAGCGGCTGCTGCTGGAGACCTCGTGGGAGGCGTTCGAGCACGCCGGGATCGACCCGGCGCCGCTGCGCGGGGCGAAGGTCGGCGTGTTCGCCGGGGTGATGTACCACGACTACGCCCCGCACCTGCAGCCTGTGCCCGACGGCGTCGAGGGTTACCTGGGCATCGGCAACTCGGGCAGCGCCACCACCGGCCGGGTCTCGTACACGTTCGGGTTCGAGGGCCCCGCGGTCACCGTCGAGACGGCCTGCTCGTCGTCGCTGGTCGCGCTGCACCTGGCCGTGCAGGCGCTGCGGTCCGGCGAGTGCGAGCTGGCGCTCGCGGGCGGGGTGACGGTGATGGCGCTGCCGTCGGCCTTCGTCGAGTTCTCCCGGCAGCGCGGCCTGGCACCCGACGGCCGGTGCAAGGCGTTCGGGGCCGGGGCCGACGGCACCGCGTGGTCCGAGGGCGCAGGTGTGCTGCTGGTGGAGCGGCTGTCCGACGCGGTCGCGAAGGGACACCGCGTCCTGGCGGTGGTCCGCGGCACGGCGGTGAACCAGGACGGCGCGTCCAACGGGCTGACCGCCCCGAACGGGCCGTCGCAGCAGCGGGTCATCCGCGCGGCGCTCGCCTCCGGCGGGCTGAGCACAGGCGACGTCGACCTCGTCGAAGCGCACGGCACGGGGACCTCGCTGGGTGATCCGATCGAGGCGCAGGCGCTGCTGGCGACGTATGGGCAGGCCCGGTCTGCGGGCGATCCGGTGTGGCTGGGGTCGCTGAAGTCGAACATCGGGCACGCCCAGGCGGCGGCCGGGGTGCTCGGGGTGATCAAGGTGGTGGAGGCGCTGCGGCACGGGGTGCTGCCGGCGACGTTGCACGCGGATGTGCCGACCGGGCATGTGGACTGGTCGGCGGGGCAGGTGGAGTTGCTCCAGCAGGCCCGGCCGTGGCCGGAGCGGGACCGTCCGCGCCGGGGTGCGGTGTCGTCGTTCGGGGTCTCGGGCACCAATGCCCACGTCGTCATCGAGCAGGTCGCGGCAGCCGCCACCGGCCGGGCCGAGCCTGGCGGGCCACTGTCCTCCGCGCGGGTGCCGCTGCCCCTGGTGCTGTCGGCCAGGTCCCCGGAGGCACTGCGGGAGCAGGCCGCCCGGTGGAACCGGTGGCTGCACCGGGAAACGGTCGCCGGCCGGCGGCCCGCGTTGCGCGATGTCGCCTGGTCCGCGCTCGCCACCCGTGGCGCGCTGAGCCACCGTGCCGTGGTGAGCGCCATCGACCTGGGCGAGGTCTCCACCGGCCTGGCGGCGTTGCACGCGGGCGACCCGGGCCTGATCGCCGGGGAGGCGGTGCCCGGCGGCGTGGGTGTGCTGTTCACCGGGCAGGGCGCGCAGCGGGTGGGTATGGGCCGTGGCCTGTACGAGGCGTTTCCGGTGTTCGCGGCGGCGTTCGACGCGGCGGTGTCCGAGCTGGACGGGCACCTGGGCCGGTCGTTGAAGGAGATCGTGTTCGAGGAGTCGGCGGGTCTGCTGGACCGGACGGAGTTCACCCAGCCTGCGCTGTTCGCGATCGAGGTGGCGACGTTCCGGCTGCTGGAGTCGTGGGGTGTGCGGCCGGATGTGGTGGTCGGGCATTCGATCGGTGAGCTGGCGGCTGCGCATGTGGCCGGGGTGCTGTCGCTGGCGGATGCGGCGCGGCTGGTGGTGGCGCGGGGCCGGTTGATGCAGGCGCTGCCCGGGGGCGGGGCGATGGTCGCCGTGCAGGTGGGCGAAGCCGAAGCGCAGGCCGCGATCGACGCCGCGGGCCTGGCGGCGACCGTCGAGGTGGGCGCGGTCAACGCGCCGAACTCGGTGGTGCTGTCCGGTGCCGAGGCCGACGTGGCGGCGGTCGCCGAGAAGCTTGCCGCAGAGGGCCGGCGCACCCGCAGGCTTGCCGTCTCGCACGCGTTCCACTCGCCGCTGATGGAGCCGATCCTCGACGAGTTCGAGCAGGTCGTGCGATCGGTGACCCTGCACGAGCCCCGGTTCGGATTCGTGTCGACGGTGACCGGCGAGCCGGTGCGGCCGGGTGAGCTGAGGGACCCGGCGTACTGGCTGGGCAACGTGCGGCGGCCGGTGCGGTTCGCCGACGCGGTCGCCGCGGCGCACGCGCAGGGCGTGGTGACGTTCGTCGAGGTCGGGCCGGACGGGGTGCTGACCGGGCTCGCTCAGCAGACCATCGACGATCCGGTGGCCGGGTTCGCCGCCGCGCTGCGGCACGACGCCGACGAGGCGCGGACGGTGCTGGAGGCCGCGGCGCGGCTGCACGTACGCGGCCACGACGTGGACTGGTCGCCACTGGTGGCCGGCGGTGAACGGGTGGACCTGCCGACGTACGCCTTCCAGCGGCAGCGGTTCTGGCTGCGCGGCGGCGGGGCCTCCGACGCGTCCGCGCTGGGCCTGACCGGTGCGGGGCATCCGCTGCTGGGCGCGGTGGCGGTGCTGGCCGACGGCGCCGGAGTGCTGCTGACCGGCCGGATCTCGCCCGTGACGCAGCCGTGGCTGGCCGACCACGTGGTCGCCGGACGGGTGATCGTGCCCGGCGCGGCCCTGGTCGAGCTGGCTGTCCGGGCCGGCGACGAGATCGCGGCCGGTGCCCTCGACGAGCTGGTGGTCGAGGCTCCGCTGGCCCTGTCCGCGATCGCGGGGGCCGATGTGCAGGTCACGGTGAGCGCCGCCGAGGGCGGCCGGCGCTCGGTCGACGTGCACGCCCGCCCGGCCGGCAGCGACGCGCCGTGGACCCGCCACGCCAGCGGCTGGCTGGTCCCGGCAGCGAGCGGCACACCCTGGTCACCCGGTGCGGCCTGGCCCCCGCCGGGTGCGGCACCGGTGCCGGTGGACGGGGTCTACGCCGACCTCGCGGAGGCAGGCCTGGCCTACGGTCCGGCGTTCCGAGGGCTGCGCGCCGTGTGGGCACGCGACGGCGAGGTCTTCGCCGAGGTCGCCCTGCCTGACGGCGTACGCGACGAGGCGGGCCGGTTCGGCCTGCACCCGGCGCTGCTCGACGCCGCCCTGCACGCCACCGCGTTCCATCCCGGGGCGGAGCGGGACGGGACGGCGGTGCTGCCGTTCGCGTTCGCGGACGTGGCTCTGCACGCATCCGGTGCCGCCGCGCTGCGGGTAAGGGTGACCACCGGCGGAGGCGGTCTCTCCCTCGACCTGGCCGACGAGACCGGCGCGCCGGTGGCCACGGTCGGTCAGGTCATCCTGCGGCCGCAGGCGGCGGCTGCCCCGGCCACGGGACCGGACGGCCTCTATCACGTCAGCTGGGTCGAGACCGCTTTCGGCGACGCGGCCGGGCCGGCGGCTGAACTGCCAGCCGCGTCGGTCGTACTGGCGGTGACCGACCCGGACGGTGGGCTCGCGCCGCTGGCCGTCCTGGACGCCCCCGGCGAGAGCGGCCCACGCCGGCTTCGCGCGCTGACCGGCCTGACGCTGACCCACCTGCAGCGCTGCCTGGCCGCGTCGCCGCAGGACTCGACGCGGCTGGTGGTGCTGACCACGGCCGCGGTGCCGGCCGAACCGGGCGAGGAGGTGGACCCGGCGGCCGCGGCGGTGTGGGGGCTGGTCCGGGCAGCGCAGCTGGAGCACCCGGACCGGATCGTGCTCGCCGACCGCGCCCCGGCCGGCACGGCGGCGGCCGACCTGGCCGGCGCGATCGCCTCGGGTGAGCCGCAGCTCGCGATCCGCGACGGCCGCCTGCTGGTGCCCCGCCTGGTGGACGGCCGGTCCTCGACCACGACGCGCGATCCCGTGGCCGGCGACGCTCAGGTCCGGCCGCTCGACCCGGCGGGAACGGTGCTGGTCACCGGCGGCACCGGCGCGCTCGGCGGCCTCGTGGCCGAACACCTCGTACGCGCGCACGGGGTGCGCAGCCTGGTGCTCGCGTCCCGCCGCGGCGCCGCGGCCGAGGGTGTGCCGGAGCTGGTGGCGCGCCTGTCGGAGCTGGGTGCCGGGGTGTCGGTCGAGGCGGTCGACGTGTCCGATCGGGATGCCCTCGCCGGGGTGCTGGCGCGGGTTCCCGAGGATGCGCCACTGACAGCGGTGGTGCACGCGGCCGGGGTGCTCGACGACGGTGTGCTCGCAGCGCAGACCGAACAGCGGCTGGCACGGGTCTTCGGGCCGAAGGCGGACGCGGCGTGGCACCTGCACGAGCTGACCGCGGACCTGGACCTGGCCGCGTTCGTGCTGTTCTCGTCCGTGGCGGGCACCCTGGGCAGCGCCGGGCAGGCCAACTACGCGGCGGCGAACGCGTTCCTGGACGGGCTGGCCGCGCACCGGCGGGCCGGGGGACTGCCCGCGACCTCGGCGGCGTGGGGGTTGTGGGGCCAGTCCGGCGGCATGGCCGGCGGGCTCGACTCCGCCGACGCGGGGCGCGCCCGCCGGTCCGGCCTGGTCCCGATCACGCCGCAGGAGGGCCTGGCGCTGCTCGACGCCGCGCTCGGCAGCGGCGACCCGGTCCCGGTGCCGGTGCGGCTGGACCTGTCGGCATTCCGTGCCGTCGACCCGGGCGAGGTGCCGGTGCTGCTCCGGGGGCTGGTCCGCCCGGCGCGGCGGGCCGCACGCGGCGCAGGCCCGGCCGGGTTCGGTTCGCGGCTGGCCGCGGCGCCCGCCGCCGAACGCCGCGCACTGGTCGTGGACCTGGTCCGGGCCGAGGCCGCCGCCGTGCTCGGCGCGGCAGGCGCGAGCGCGGTACGCGCCGACCAGGCGTTCAAGGACCTGGGCTTCGACTCCCTGGCCGCCGTCGAGCTGCGCAACCGGCTCACCGCCGCCACCGGCGTACGCCTGCCCGCCACCCTCGTGTTCGACCACCCCACCCCGCACGCCCTCGCCGACCTCCTGCTCGCCGAACTCGCCCCGCCCGACGCGGCCGACCTCCCCGACGTGCCCGAGGAACGGCTGCGCCAAGCCCTGGCCGAGGTGCCGCTGCAGCGGCTGCGCGAACTGGGCGTGCTCGACTCCCTGCTGACACTCGTCGCCGTGCCGCCTGCGAGTGCGGCCGAGGTGCCACGGCAGCGCGCCGACGAGACCGACCTGATCGCCGGGATGGACGTGGACGACCTGGTCGCCCGCGCCCTCGGCGGCAGCCGGAACTGACCCGGAGGACCGTGATGTCGACATCGGACGTGAAACTGGTCGAGGCGCTGCGTGCGTCGCTGATCGAGAACGAACGGCTGCGCCGGGAACAAGACCGGCTGGTGGCCGTCGCCGCCGAGCCGATCGCGATCGTGGGCATGGCCTGCCGCGCTCCGGGCGGGGTGGCCTCGCCCGGGGCGCTCTGGGACCTGGTCGCGGGAGGCGTGGACGCGATCTCGGACTTCCCCGCGGACCGGGGCTGGGACGTGGACGCGCTGTACGACGCGGACCCGGACGCCGCAGGCCGCACCTACCTGACCCGGGGCGGCTTTCTGCATGAGGCGGGGGAATTCGATGCGGGATTCTTCGGGATCTCGCCGCGGGAGGCCCTGGCGACCGACCCGCAGCAGCGGTTGCTGCTGGAGGTGGCGTGGGAGGCGTTCGAGCACGCCGGGATCGACCCGGCCACGCTGAAGGGCGCGCCCGTCGGAGTCTTCGCCGGAGCGATGTACCACGACTACGCCTCCCGGCTTCCCGTCGCGCCCCGCGACCTCGAAGGGTTCCTCGGTGTCGGCAACTCCGGCAGCGTGCTGTCCGGGCGGCTGGCGTACACGTTCGGGTTCGAGGGCCCTGCGATCACGCTCGATACGGCGTGCTCGTCGTCGCTGGTGGCGCTGCATCTGGCGGTGCAGTCGCTGCGGTCCGGGGAATGTGAGGCGGCGCTCGTCGGCGGGGTCACCGTGATGGCGCTGCCGGCCGCGTTCGTGGAGTTCTCGCGGCAGCGCGGTCTGGCCGCCGACGGGCGGTGCAAGGCGTACGGCGAAGGCGCGGACGGCACCGTGTGGTCGGAGGGAGCCGGCCTGCTCGTGGTCGAGCGGCTGTCCGACGCGGTCGCGAAGGGACACCGGGTCCTGGCCGTGGTCCGCGGCACGGCGGTCAACTCCGACGGCGCGTCCAACGGGCTGACCGCCCCGAACGGGCCGTCCCAGCAGCGCGTCATCCGCGCGGCACTGACTTCGGCCCGGCTGACGGCCGCGGACGTGGACCTGGTGGAGGGGCACGGCACGGGCACGGCACTGGGCGACCCGATCGAGGCGCAGGCGCTCCTGGCGACGTACGGCCGGGCCCGCGTCCCTGGCGATCCGGTGTGGCTCGGCTCGCTGAAGTCGAACATCGGGCACGCCCAGGCGGCGGCCGGGGTCCTCGGCATCATCAAGGTCGTCGAGGCGCTGCGGCACGGGGTGCTGCCGCCGACCCTGCACGCCGACGTGCCCTCCGCGCACGTCGACTGGACGGCCGGGCAGGTGGAGCTGCTCCAGCAGGCGCGCCCGTGGCCGGATCGCGATCGTCCGCGCCGCGCGGCGGTGTCGTCGTTCGGCGTCTCCGGCACCAACGCCCACGTCGTCATCGAGCAGGCCATACCCGCCGAGGGACAGGAAGACCCGGCTCCGGCGGCGGGCACGGCGGTTCCGCTGCTGCTGTCGGCGCGTTCCGAGGCGGCGTTGCGGGCCCAGGCGGGCCGACTGGCGCAGCGGCTGCGGGCCGCCGGACCGGCGTCGGCACCCGGCCTGCGCGACGTGGGCTGGTCGCTGCACACGACGCGGGCGCTGCTGGACCGGCGCGTGGTCGTCACCGCCGCCGACCATGCCGAGGCGGCCGCCGCGCTGGCGGATTTCGCAGCGGGCGGCACGGAAGCGGTCTCGGGCACCGTGGCCTCCGGCAAGGTCGCCGTGCTGTTCACCGGGCAGGGCGCGCAGCGGGTGGGCATGGGCCGCGGCCTGTACGGGGCGTTTCCGGTGTTCGCGGCGGCGTTCGACGCGGCGGTGTCCGAGCTGGACGTGCACCTGGGCCGGTCGTTGAAGGAGATCGTGTTCGAGGAGTCGGCGGGTCTGCTGGACCGCACGGAGTTCACCCAGCCCGCGCTGTTCGCGGTCGAGGTGGCGACGTTCCGGCTGCTGGAGGCCTGGGGTCTGCGTCCCGATCTGGTGATCGGGCATTCGATCGGTGAGCTGGCGGCTGCGCATGTGGCCGGGGTGGTGTCGCTGCCGGACGCGGCGCGGCTGGTGGTGGCGCGGGGCCGGTTGATGCAGGCGCTGCCCGAGGGTGGCGCGATGGTGGCCGTGCAGGTGGGCGAAGCCGAGGCGCTGGCTGCGATCGACGCGGCAGGGGTCGGGGCGACTGTCGAGGTGGGCGCGGTCAACGCGCCGAACTCGGTGGTGCTTTCCGGTGTCGACGCCGACGTGACCGCGGTGGCCGAGAAGCTCGCCGCAGCCGGCAGGCGCACCCGCAGGCTGACCGTCTCGCACGCGTTCCACTCCCCGCTGATGGACCCGATCCTGGACGAGTTCGAGCAGGTCGTGCGCTCGGTGACGCTGCACGGGCCGCAGCTCGGGTTCGTGTCCACGGTCACCGGGCGGCTGGCCACCGCGGCCGAGCTGACCGACCCGGCGTACTGGCTGGGCAACGTCCGGCGGCCGGTGCGGTTCGCCGACGCCGTCACCGCCGCGCACGCCCAGGGCGTGGTGACGTTCGTCGAGGTCGGGCCGGGCGGGGTGCTCACCGCGCTGGCGCAGCAGATCGTCGACCAGCCGTCGGCCGGGTTCGCCGCCGCGCTGCGCCACGACGCCGACGAGCCGCGCACCGCCCTCGAAGCCGCCGCCCGGCTGCACGTACGCGGCCACCACGTCGACTGGTCCCCGCTGCTGGCCGGCGGACAGCGTGTCGACCTGCCCACCTACCCGTTCCAGCGCCGCCGGTACTGGCTGGACGTTTCCCTTCCCACCGCGAGGAGCACCGACGTGACCACCACAGACGAGGCGGCCCTCGCCGAGACCGAACCCCCGGCCGGCGACGGCGGCGTGGCGCTGGCCGCCCGGCTCGACGGCCTCGACGACGCGGCCCGGGAGGAAGCACTGCTCGACCTGATCCGGACCGAGGCGGCAGCCGTGCTCGGCCACGACGACGTGTCCGAGATCGAGGTCGAGGCCGGGTTCTTCGACGTCGGCTTCGACTCGCTGACCTCGGTGCAGCTGCGCAACCGGCTCGCCGCGGCGACCGGCCTGACCCTGCCCGCGATGCTGCTGTTCGACCACCCGTCCCCGGCCCTGCTCGCCGACCAGCTGCGCGTGCTGCTGGCCAAGGCCGCGGCCTGACCTGAGGAGAGACCTCGTGTTCGACGTCGACACCTATTTGGCCAAGCTGGGCCACACCGGCTCCCGTGAACCCACTTTGGATCTACTGCGCGACCTGCACAAACGGCACCTGATCGCGGTGCCGTTCGACAACGCCCTCAACCACGCCCGCGGCCTGGACATCTGGGAACACGTCGACATCGACGTGGACCAGGTGTTCGACGCGGTGATCGTCGGTGGGCGCGGCGGGGTCTGCCACGAGATCAGCGGCCTGTTCCGCAACCTGCTGCGCCGCCTCGGCTTCGACGTGGTGATCATGTCGGCGGGGGTTCGGATGGTCAACGGCGCGTTCGGCCCGACCCGCGAGCACATGTTCCACGTCGTACGCCTGGGCGACGAGCGGTGGATCGTGGACGTGGGCTTCGCCGGGCCGTCGTTCATCGAGCCGATCCGGCTGGCACCGGGCGTGCAGGAGCAGTACGGCTGCGAGTACGAGCTGCACCCCGACGGTCCGGCGTGGATCCTGCACCGCCGTGCCCGCGACGGCCAGTGGCAGTCGATCTACCGCTTCCTGGAGAAGGAGCGCGAGCTGGCGGAGTGGCGCGGCGACCCGGACCTGCGCGAGTACGCCCGGGAGCTGACCCAGGCCGAGACGCTGATCCGCGGCCGGGCCACCGGCGACGGGCAGCTGACCCTGATCGGCCGCCGGTTCACCCGCGTCGCCGACGGGGTGGAGCAGGTGCGGGTGCTGGTGAAGGCCGACGACTACCAGCGGGCCGTCGACGACATCCTGCAACCGGCCGGATGAGGCCGGCGATGGGCGGGCACGGCGCCGACGTGCTGATCGTCGGGTACGGGCCGGTGGGGCAGGTGCTGTCGATCCTGCTGGCGCAGCGCGGGCACCGGGTGACGGTGGTGGAGCGCTGGCCGCAGGCGTATCCGATGCCGCGCGCGGTGGCGTTCGACAGCGAGGCCGGACGCATCCTGGCCGAGGCCGGTGTGGCCGAGCACCTCGACCGGTTCGGCGAGCCGTCGGGCGACTACGTCTGGCAGAACGCGGCCGGGCAGGTGCTGCTGCACATCGCAGCGTCGGCGCTGGGCCGCTGCCACTGGCCGGACTCGACCTCGATGTACCAGCCCGGCCTGGAATCGGCGCTGCAGGAGCGCGCCGCGCGCCTGCCGGGCCTGCGGGTGCTGCGGGGCCGCGAGGCGGTCGGGCTGACCGAGCAGGACGACGGCGTGCGCCTGACCGTGCGCGACGGTGACGGTGAGGAGGAAGAGCTGACCGCCGGCTGGGTGGTCGGCTGCGACGGCGCGAACAGTTTCGTGCGCGGCCGCCTCGGGACCGAGGTCACCGACTTCGGATTCGCGCACGACTGGCTGATCTGCGACGTGGTGCTGCACGACCGGCGGCCGTTCCAGCCGAACAACCTCCAGGTGTGCGACCCGGCGCGTCCGCGGACCGCGGTGTCGGCCGGGCCGGGCCACCGGCGCTGGGAGTTCATGCGGGTGGCCGGGGAGACGCGCGAGGAGCTGGACCGCGAGGACACCGCGTGGCGGCTGCTCGGCCTGTTCGGCATCACGCCCGACCAGGGCGAGCTGCAGCGGCACGCGGTCTACACGTTCCAGGCGAACATGGTGCGCCAGTGGCGGTCCGGCCGGCTGCTGCTGGCCGGGGACGCGGCGCACCTGATGCCGCCGTTCGCCGGGCAGGGCATGTGCTCCGGGTTCCGGGACGCGGCGAACCTGGCCTGGAAACTCGACCTGGTACTGCGCGGCACGGCCGCGCCGGGGCTGCTGGACACGTACGGCGTCGAGCGCGGCGCGCACGTCCAGCACGCGATCACCATGTCGGTGAACCTGGGCAAGGTCATCTGCCTGACCGACGGGACCGCCGCCGCCGAACGCGACCACTCGATGATCACCTCGCGGGAGCGCGGCCTGTCGACCGGGCGGCCGCGCGCGGCGGTGCAGCCGCTGTCGGGCGGCCTGCTGAAACTGACCGAGAAGGGCAGCCGGGTCCCGCCCGCCGGCCAGCTCACGCCTCAGGGGCACGTCGCCAGAGGCGGCAAGCGCGGCCTGTTCGACGAGGTGGTGGGCACGGGGTTCGTGCTGCTGGCGGCCCAGGACCCGGCTGTGCTGCTGGCCGAGGAGCAACGTGCCTTCCTGGCCGGGCTCGGGGCGCGCCTGGTGCACGTGCTGCCGGCGGGCACTCCGCCCGAACAGGCCGGGTTGGGCGCGGTGGTCGACGTCGACGACGTGTACCTGCCCTTCCTGGCCGAGAGCCGGTCGGTGGCGGTGCTGGTGCGGCCGGACTTCTACGCCTTCGGCGGAGCCCGCGACGAGGCCGGGGCGCGAGCGCTGGTCGACGACCTGCGACTGCGGCTGGCGGCCGAGCCGGCAACCGCGGAGGTGTTGAAGCAGAAGGCCCACACTGAGCCGGCGCGGGCCGTGGCCTGAGCGGGGAGAGACACGAGGACGGGGCACCCGCGTCGCGGCGTGGGCACCCCGTCCTCATCCACTCTCGGTCGCGACCAGGGCGGCTGATGACTGCCGCATCACGGGGCGTGCCGTTCCAGCGGCCCGGGGCCGACCTGTCTGTTCGGAAAGGTGGCCTGTCCGTGCGGCAAGAATCTTCTCGCCACCCTGGCAGCGCACTTGCCGAGCTTGCGGGCGAACCCGCCGATGAGCGTTCGCGCCGGTCTCAGCCGTATCGCTCGACGAGCGCGTTGCCGATCGAGGCCAGGTGGTCTCGCACACCCGGAGGGCCGGTCACCTCGAGCCATTCGACCAGCCCGGCGAGCTCGCAGGCGAGCGCGTACTCGCTGTGGCCGCGGATCACGACCTCGATGCGGCCGTCGGTCGTGGAACCTCCGACGTCGAGCCGATCGCCGAGCATCATCCGGAGCGGGCCTATCGCGTGGGGTGCGCACACCGCCTGGATCTCGAGGGGTGTTCGCTTGCGGTCGACCTCGTCGGCGATCTCGCGCCAGCTCGCGGCGAGGTCGAAATTCTCGGGTCGGTGCACGGGCTCGCCGGTCGGGTCGGCGGCCGACACGCGGTCTATCCGGAAGGTCCGCAGGCCGGCTTCGGTGGTGGAGACGAGGTACCACGAGGGACCTTTGGCGACGATGCCCAGCGGGTGGACGGTTCTGTCGGTTTCGGCGCCTTCTCGGTCGACGTAGCCGAGCCGCACCTGGACGCCGCGGATCACCGCGTCCTGGAGTTCGTCGAGGAAGCGAGGTGGCCGGGGCTCGACCCGGCTCGACCCCCATCGTTGCGGGTCCATGACCAGCGACGACGCTGCTGCCTCGGCCTGCACCCGGAAGGGCTGTGGCAGGGCGTGGACGAGCTTGCGCAGAGCTGCTTTCACGGCCGGTGTCGCAGCCGAGGCCTGGCCGGCAACCAGGAACAGGGCGCGGGCCTCACTCGCGGTCAACCCGGACAGGTCGGTGCGGGCGCCGCCCACGAGGCGCCAGCCGCCGCTCCGGCCCTGCATGGAGTACACGGGCACGCCGGCCATGGCCAGGGCGTCGAGGTCGCGGCGGGCGGTGCGCTCGGAAACCTCCAGCTCTCGGGCGACCTCTGCTGCGGTCACCTGCTCGCGCCGTTGCAGCAAGAGGAGGGTGGCCACCAGCCGGTCGGTTCGCATGCCGGCAACACTTCCATCAAAACCGGTCGTGGGGTGACCGGTTTCGCTCGGCAGGATGGCGACATGGCCTCACCGACGAGGCCCACTACCCACGACCGCATCGGCCCCCGGCCTGTCAGGGTGCGCCGACGCCGTCTTCGGGAACCTTCGTCGCCCGATCACCCCGAAAGACAGAGAGGAAGCGCAGTGTTCAATCCCACCGCTTTTCCCGAGCCCACCCTTATTCCGGTCAACGGCGTGGAACTTGAAGTCTTCGAAGCAGGCCGGCAAAATGCGGGAAAGCCCATTGTGCTCTGTCACGGCTGGCCGGAGCATGCCTTTTCTTGGCGCTATCAGGTGCCCGCCCTTGCCGCAGCGGGCTACCACGTCATCGTCCCGAACCAGCGGGGTTACGGCAACTCATCGCGTCCGGCCGAAGTGACAGACTACGACATCGAACACCTGTCGGGTGACCTCGTCGCGCTTCTCGATCACTACGGGTACGAGGACGCCACCTTCGTCGGTCATGACTGGGGTGCAATGGTCGTCTGGGGACTGGCCCTGCTGCATCCGGCCCGGGTGAACAAAGTGATCAACCTGAGCCTGCCTTACCAGGAGCGCGGCGAGAAGCCCTGGATCGAGTTCATGGAAGAGGTGCTTGGCGGCGACTTCTATTTCGTCCACTTCAATCGGCAGCCAGGCGTCGCGGACGCCGTGTTCGAAGAGAACACCGTCCGGTTCCTTCGCAACCTGTACCGGAAGAACCAGCCCCCCAGTGAGCCTCGGCCGGGTATGGCGCTGATCGATCTAGCCAGAGCGGAGACGCCACTCGGTGATCCCGTCATGAGCGACAGCGAACTGGCCGTTCTCGTCTCCTCCTTCGAGTCGACAGGGTTCACGGGCAGTGTGAACTGGTACCGGAACCTTGACCGCAACTGGCGCTTGCTGGCGGATGTGAATCCCGTCGTCCGACAGCCCACCCTCATGATCTATGGCGACCGGGACGTGGTCGCGAAGTCTGCGAGACTGACCGAGTTCGTGCCGGATGTGGAAGTGGTCGATCTGGATTGCGGTCATTGGATCCAGCAGGAAAAGCCTGAAGAGACCAACCAGGCGATTCTGAAGTGGCTGGACCAGCAGGATGTCGACTAGGGTGCTTCCGGACCGGAGGGTTCCCGGTCACCGGCGTATGCCCGCAGACCCGATCACAGGGCCGCTCATGTTGGCCACCGGATACCAGACTCCACGCCACGCCGGGTTGCCCAGTGGGCCGCGCCAGTTCGGGGCGATGGGCGGGTTCCGCAGAGCCCGTCGGAGGGGCGGCAGGGGCTCGCCGGCGCAGTCCTCCAGAAGACGAAGGCAGTCCTGCTCGTCGTAGCCGGTCACGCCTGCGCCCCGTTCGAGGATCCGATACAGGCGCGTACCCCCGTCGAGGCGGACCTCGCCTGGTCCCAGCGGTGGGGGCCGGTGATCGGTGAGGTCGAAGACGAACCAGTAGCGCGTCAGGTCGGGGTTGTCGATCTCCACCGCAGAAGTATCCGCCCACGTTCATGCGAACGCATGTGGGTTTGTGCGGCGCGGGCGCTCGCCGCTGGTTCGTTCGGGTATGGCACGGCCCTCCCGGTGCCCGGTTCCGGGAGGGCCGTTCTTACCACCCCACAGTGAAGGTCAGTGCGCGGCTGCCGGTTCGGGCTCTTCAGCGGCGGTCTGGCCGGATGCCGGGGCGTCGCCGGACTTCGGCGGCGCCGGGATGAGG
The DNA here is from genome assembly GCF_009720385.1 of Catellatospora vulcania. Classification (GTDB taxonomy): domain Bacteria; phylum Actinomycetota; class Actinomycetes; order Mycobacteriales; family Micromonosporaceae; genus Catellatospora; species Catellatospora vulcania. The sequence continues at coordinate 14,370 of NZ_ML769307.1, forward strand.
AACGCCAGGAACGCGCCGAGCACCGCGGCGATGCCGCCGACCAGCGATGCGGTCTGCAGGCCGTCGAGCACGTCGCCGACCGGGTTGACCGCGCCCGCGGTCAGGTCCAGGCCCGCGTTGGCGACCGCGATCAGCGCGGCCAGGCCCATCGCGCCACCGAGCTGCGCCGAGGTCTGCGCCAGCGCCGAGGCGACACCCTGCTCGTTTCCCGGCACGCCGGAGCCGGCGGCGAGGAACATCGCCGGGTAGAGCGTGCCCGCGAACAGGCCCCACAGGAACACGCCGGGCAGCAGCGCCCAGAACGCCGGGTTGGTGGTCATGGTGACCGCCAGCACGATCATGGCCGCGCCGACGCCGAGCATGCCCAGGAACAGCACGGTGCGTACGCCGAACCGGCTGAGCAGGAACGGCAGCAGCTTGTTGGAGCCGAGCATGGCGAACGCGCTCATCGGCAGGAAGGCCAGGCCGGCCTGCAGCGGGGTGTAGTCGAGCACGTTCTGCAGGTGGATGAAGAACAGGTAGTGCAGGGTGTTGATGGCGCCCTGGAACACGAAGATGATCGCCATCGCGGTGGACAGGCTGCGGATGCCGAACAGGCGCGGCGGGGCCAGCGGGTCGCGGGTGAAACGCTCGTACAGGAAGAACGCGAGCAGCAGCACCGCGCCGACGGCGAGCGTGACGATGGTGCGGGTGGACTGCCAGCCGGCCTCGGGGCCGCTGATCAGGCCGAACACGAGCAGCGTCGAGGCGGCGGTGGCCAGCAGCGCGCCGGGCACGTCGAAGCTGCCGGAGTCGCCGGTGCGCACCGGGTCGGCTGCGAGCAGCTTGTAGGCGCCGACGATGGCCAGCACGCAGAGCGGGATGTTGGCGTAGAACACCGACTCCCAGCCGAGGAAGCTGGTGAGCAGGCCGCCGACCATCGCGCCGACGATCGCGCCGGACGCGCCCGCGGTGCCCCACCAGGCGAAGGCCTTGTTGCGTTCGGGCCCCTCGGCGAACGAGGTGCTGATCAGCGACAGGGTCGCCGGGAACAGCAGCGCGCCGCCCAGGCCCTGCACGACACGCGCGCCGACGAGCACGCCGGGGTTCCAGGCCAGTGCGCCGACCAGCGACGCGACCGAGTACAGGACCAGGGCGACCACGAGCATGCGGCGTGCGCCGAGCCGGTCCACGGCGCGGCCGCCGAGCAGGAGAGCGCCGCCGAGGCCGACGGAGTAGGCGCTGACGACCCACTGCAGCGACTGGGCCGAGAAGCCGACCTCTTTGCCGATCTCGGGCAGCGCGACGTAGACGATGTTGTAGTCGACGGAGAAGATGAGCATGCAGAAGGCGAGTAGCGCCATCGCCGACGCGGGTCGCGCCGCCGACGGGCTGGCGGTTGTGGACACTCGACGGTCCTTTCTCGGTGTCGTCCCCTAGGGACACTTCTTGTAACCGGGTCCATCATCTGTAACCATGGCTTATCAAGGGAAGGAGGCACTTCTGTGTCCCAGAGGAACACCGGTGTGACTGTGGACCCGCGCCTGGACGTGTACGACGGCGCCGAATGCCCGGTGCGTGAGGTGCTCGACCGCATCAGCGGCAAATGGAGCATCCAGATCATCATCGCGGCGGCGGCCGGCCCGGTCCGGTTCACCGAGCTGGAGCGCACCATCGAGGGCATCAGCCGGCGCATGCTCACGCTGACCCTGCGCAGCCTGGAACGGGACGGCCTGCTGATCCGGACGGTGTATCCGACCGTTCCGCCGAAGGTCGTCTACACGGTCACCGAGCCGGCCCGGGAGCTGTACGAGTCCTTCCTGACCCTGATGGACTGGGCGCATCGCCACCGGCCGACCATCGCGGCCGCCCGGATGGCCTACGACCTGGCCGCCGCCGCAGCGGAAGAGGCGGCGACCAGGCCGCATGACGATCACCTCGCGGTGATGCTCAGCAGCAGGGGATCGGTGTCGTCGGGCGTGACGGCGAAACCGGCGGCCTCCAGCGCGGCCCGGTAGTCCCCGGCCCGGCCGTCGAGGGAGGCGACCAGCACCGGATCGCCCTCCTCGCCGCTCTCGGCCGCGAAACCGAACTGCTCGTCGGTGAACTCGGTGAAGCCCGCCGCGCGCAGGGCGGCACGTGCCCGCTCGGCGTCGCGGTCACCGGCCGTCCACAGCGGCCGTTCGTGCGCGCCGTAGCCGAACTCGGGGACGGCCCCCGGCTCCGGGTGCACCGACGCGCGTGCGACCTCGGCGACCAGCGACGGCCGCCACAGCGCGGTCGGCGGCGACAGCAGGTGCTGCACCGCCAGCACGACCTTGCGTACCTCGCCGGAGATCTGCGCGGCCAGTTGCACCTTCGTGGAGTAGCGGCCGAACAGGGCTGCCGCGGCCGGGCGCTGCCCGCCGGTCTCCGGGTAGTCGAAGTCGCCGCCGACGGCCGCCTGCCACGGCACGGTGACGATGCCCGCGGCCCGGCGGTAGAAGTCGCGGACCGCGTCGGCGTCGGCCGGGCCGTGCTCGTCGAGCACCTGGCCCAGTGCCTTGGCCTGCTGGGCCGCGACCGTCATGCCCTGCCCGTAGAGCGGGTTGAAGCTGCTGACCGCGTCGCCGATGGCCAGGTAGCCGCCGGGCACGTCGGACAGCTGCTCGAAAAGCCGCCGCCGGTTCGCGGGGAACTGGAACGGCACCGGCTCGGTCAGCGGCTCGGCCTTGCGTACCAGGTCGGCGATGATCGGGTCGGGCAGGCTCTCGGCGTGGGCGAGGAACGCGGCCTCGTCGGCGGGCGGGTAGTCGCCGTGCCAGCCGCCGACCGACACCAGCCAGCGGTCGTCCTCGACGAGCAGGGCCGCGCCGATGCGTTTCTCCTTCGGCGGAGTGGGCTGCACGAACGCGGCCTGCACCGGCAGGTCGCCGGGGGTGTGCCGGTAGTAGCGGCTGACGTAGCCGACCGAGACCTTGACCTCCTCCACCTCGGGCGTCGGATAGCCCAGGGCGGACAGCCAGCGGTCGGAGCGGCTGCCCCGGCCGGTGGCGTCGACGACCAGGTCGGCGGCCAGGTGCTCGGCCCCGTCCAGGACCACACCGGTGACCTGGCCGTCGGCGCCTATCAGCCCTGACACCGCCGCACCTGCACGGATCGTCACCTGCGGCAGCTGCGCGACCTGGCGGCGCATCGTGTGCTCCAGCAGCGGGCGTGACACCGACACGAACGGCAGCCCGGTGTGCACGGGCTGCCAGGCCGCGCCGAGCCGGTACAGGTGCAGGTCCGCGGCGGAGTCGAAGACGACCGCGCCACGCTCGGCCAGGGCCTCGTGCAACCCGGGGAACACGTCCCCGAGCGCCCGCTGCCCGGCCACCAGCAGCACGTGCGAGTGCCAGCCCTGCGGCACGCCGCGCCGGGGCGCGGCGTCGTCGGGCAACTCGTCGCGGTCGACGACGATCACTTCGGCGAAACGGTCGGCGAGCACCCGGGCCGCCGCGAGGCCGGCGATGCCGGCCCCGACGACGACCGCGGTGCCGCGTCCCGTCGGCGCGCTCATCGCGCCGCCTGCGGATGTTGGTTCTGATTGGGGTACACGGTCGCTCCTCGGTGTGCTTGCCCCCGTGCCACGGCGAGGGTCAGGCGGACGGGCTGCCGATGCTGCGCGGATGCCGGAACACGTCATCCGGGTCGTAGCGGCGCTTGACACGCAGCAGCCGGGCGTAGTTCGCGCCGTAGTACTGGCGCGACCAGTCCGGCAGATGGCTGCCCGGGAAGTTGACGTAGGCGCCGGCGCCGATCGGGTCGAGCAGTGCCGACCCGGCCGCCACCACGGCCTCCGCCTGCGCGACCGACTCCGGTGTCGGCGCGTCGAGCTGGGTGGTGAAGCCGACGATGAACTCGGCGTCGCGGTGCACGAAGGCGGTCGCGTCGCGGGCCGGCTGCTTGGCCTTGCCGCCCAGCGTCATCGCGTGCAGGAAGCGGCGCTGGCCGGGCACCCGGTCGGCGTCCCACGCGGCGAGCACCGCGGTGAGCTCCGCCGGGGTGAACGCGCGGTCGAAGAACCGGTAGCCCTCGCGCAGCAGCCCGGTGCGGTGCAGCAGCGCGTCGGGATTGGTGCCCTCGCGGTGGCACTGGTCCTGGGTGAGCTGGTCGCAGCCGTACGCGGTGACCATGCCCTGGTGGTAGGGCAGGTCGGCGACGCTGCGGCTGGTGGGCGTCGCACCGGCCAGGGTGACGAGGCGGTCGAGTTCGGCGTCGAGTTCGGCCTGCCTGCCGTGGTAGCCGCCGGTGACGATGACCAGGGGCTCGTTGCCCGGGGCGGCGTCGGGCAGCATGACGATCGCCGCCGAGCCGAGCTCGCGGGGGCTGGTCAGGTGCCACTGCTGCCAGGCGGCGAACACCTGCTGGGCGGCGGCCCAGGTCCAGATGGTGTTGAAGAAGACCAGGCGGGGCGCGTCGATCGGGCGCACCTCGAAGTCGACGACGATGCCGAAGTTGCCGCCCCCGCCGCCGCGCAGCGCCCAGAACAGGTCCGGGTCCCGGTCGGCGGAGACCCGTACGACGTCGCCGTCGGCGAGCACGATCCGGGCCGAGACGAGCCGGTCGCTGCCGATGCCGAACTTCTTGGTCTGATAGCCGATGCCGCCGCCGGACAGGAAACCGCCGGGGCACACCGTCGGGCAGGTGCCCGCGATGACCTGGCGGCCGGTCGGCGCGAGGGCGTGCAGGGCGTCGATGGACTGCGCGCCCGGCCCGAGGTGCACGGTGTCGCCGGTGACGGTGGCGTGGTTGATCCGGGACAGGTCGATGACCAGGCCGTCGCCGGTGGACCAGCCGCGGTAGTTGTGGCCGCCGCTGCGGGTGCGGATCGGCAGGCCGCGGCGGCGGGCGAAGCGGATCGAGGCGCGCACGTCGTCGGCGTTCTCGGCGAACACGACGCCCTGCGGGTGCGCGGCGTCGAACTCGGCGAACTGGTTCTGCTTGGCGATCGGGTAGTCGCCGTCGGCGGGCAGCACCAGCTGCCCGGTCAACCGGCTGCGCAGCGTCTGCCAGCCGTCGCCGCCGGCGCTCGCCGCCGCGGCGGGCAGGCTGACGGCCGCCGCCGAGGCCACGGCGAGACCGCCGCCGGTGCGGAGCACGGTTCGTCTGGTGGGCAAGGGGATTCCTCCGTGGGGTGATCGGCGGCTGCGGGGCAGCCGGGCCGGATCGACCGTAAGGCGGCGAATTCGGGATAGGACACCCCTGACGCCCCCCTGCGACACCCCTAACCTGCGCGCCGGGCACTCACCAGCCGAAGAAGTCGCGGTACGCGTCGAGCTGGTGGCGCAGCATGTGATGGCCCTGGTGGACGCGGTGGCCGAGGGCGGCCGCGGCGCGCAGCAGCGGGGTGTCGGCGGGATGCATGACGATGTCGGCGACCAGCGCGCCCGGGGGCAGCTCGTGCGGGGCGAAGGGCAACGGGTCGCCGGGGGCCATGCCCAGCGGGGTCGCGTTGACCGCGACGTCGGCGTCGGCGAGCGCGGGGGTGACGGTGGTGTGGACCCGTCCCGGCCGGCTGTCGGCCAGGCGTGACGCGAGGTCGCGGGCACGGGCGGGGTTCGTGTCGGTGAGGGTGAGCCGGTCGGCGCCGGCGTCGAGCAGGGCGGCCGCGATGGCGCTGCCCGCCCCGCCCGCCCCGATCAGGGCGATCGTGCGCCCGGCCGGTTCGTGGCCCTGGGCGCGCAGGCCGCGGATGAAGCCGTCGCCGTCGAAGTTGGCGGCGTACCAGCCGCCACCGGGTTGGCGGCGCAGCGCGTTGGCGGTGCCGGTGATCGCGACGGTGGGGCTGACCGCGCTCGCCAGCCGGGCCACGGCGGCCTTGTGCGGGACGGTGACCAGCAGTCCGTCCAGATTGGCCAGGCGGGCCAGCCCGGCCAGGGCTTCGGCCAGGCCCTCGGGGGTCACGTGCATCGGGACCAGCGCCGCGTCCCGGCCCGCGGCCTGGAACAGCTCGTTGACCAGGGTGGGGGCCTGCACCTGCGCGATGGGGTCGCCGAGCACCGCGTACAGCCGGGTGGTGCCGCTGATCGGCGGGGGTTCAGGCATGCAGCAGCTCCGCGACCAGCTCGGCCAGTTCGAGGGACTGGCTGGTGTTCAGCCGCGGGTCGCAGGCGGTCTCGTACCGGGCGGACAGGTCGGCGTCGGCGAGGCCCTGCGCGCCGCCCAGGCACTCGGTCACGTCGTCGCCGGTGAACTCCAGGTGCAGCCCGCCGGGGTGGGTGCCCAGCGCCCGGTGCACCTCGACGAAACCGCGGACCTCGTCGGCGATGTCGTCGAAGTGGCGGGTCTTGTAGCCGCTGGGGGCCTCGTGGGTGTTGCCGTGCATCGGGTCGCACTGCCACACCACCCGGTGCCCGGCGGCGGCGACCCGTGCGACGAGGGCGGGCAGCACCTCGCGCACCTTGTGGCGGCCCATCCGGCTGATCAGCACGAGCCGGCCGGGGACCCGGTCGGGGTCGAGCCGGGCGGCGTACGCGGCGGCCTGGTCCGGGGTCGTGGACGGGCCGAGTTTCAAGCCGATCGGGTTGGCCAGCAGTTCGGCGAGCGCGAGGTGCGCGCCGTCGGGCTGACGGGTGCGCTCGCCGATCCACAGCTGGTGCGCGGAGCCGCTGTACAGCCGAGGGTTGCCGCCGCCGAGGTCGACGCGCAGCAGCGGCTGCTCGTAGTCCAGCAGCAGCGCCTCGTGGCTGGCGTACACCTCGGTCGGGTGCCCGCGCCCGGCGGCGGCGAAGCGGTGCGCGCTGTTGGCGGCCGCGGCGGGCCGGTCCCCGGCGACGCCTGAGCGGGCCGGCCGGGCCGGGGGACGGTGGCCGCCGTCGAGGTCGGCGAACCCGTCCGCGCCCAGCGCCCGCACCAGGTTCAGCGTGCCGGCGGCGTGGGCCAGCGCGCGGACCAGCCGGTCGGGGTCGGGGTTGCGCGTGGCGGGATGGGGTGGCTCGCCGTTGACGATGTCGCCGCGGTAGGAGGGCAGGCCGAGGGCGTCGACCGCCGCGGACCGGGGCTTGGCGTACTGCCCGGCCAGGCGGCCGACGGTGACCACGGGTGCGCCGGTGGCGCGGGTGAGCACCGCCGCCATCTGCAGCAGCGTCCGCAGGTTGCCACGCAGGTGCTGCTCGGAGTCGGTGAACGTCTCCGCGCAGTCGCCGCCCTGCAGCAGGAACGCCTCGCCGCGGGCGACCGCGGCCAGGCGCTCGCGCAGCCGGTCGACCTCGGTGGGCAGCACCAGCGGCGGTGCGCCCGCGAGGGTGCGCCGGGCGGCGGCCAGCCGGGCCGGGTCGGGCCAGTCGGGTTGCTGCGCGGCGGGCGCGGCCAGCGCGGCGGCGACGCCGGCGGCCAGTTCGGGGTAGGCGGCCAGCGGGCCGGGTTCGGCGGGGCGCAGGGTGGACGTCACGTCGGCTCCCGGGGCGTGGGTTCGGCGGGCAGGATCAGGCGCAGTCCCGGCGGTGTGGGCCGGGCCTGCCATTCGCGGGGATAGCCGACCGACACCTCCTCGAAGCGCACGCCGTCGTGGTGGGTGGTGCGCGGGATGTGCAGGTGTCCGTAGACGACGGTGTGCGCGCGGTGGCGCAGGTGCCAGTCGGCGGTGGCGGTGGTGCCGCACCACTGGGCGAACTCGGGATGGCGCAGGATCCGGGTCGGCTCGCGGACCAGCGGGAAGTGGTTGACCAGCACGGTGCGCGCGGCGGGATCCACGGCGGACAGCAGCGCTTCGGTGTGCGTGAGGCGGGCGGCGCACCACGCCTCGCGGCTCGGGTAGGGGTCGGGGTGCAGCAGGTACTCGTCGGTGCAGACGATGCCGGTGCGGTGGGCCACGGCCAGGCCCTCGGCCTTGGTGGCGCAGCCGGGCGGGCGGAACGTGTAGTCGTAGAGCACGAACAGCGGTGCGATCACGACCGGGCCGTCCGGCCCGTCATGGCGCAGGTATGGATCCTCCGGTGTGTACACGTCCAGGGAGCGGCACATGTCGACGAGGGCGTCATAGCGTTCCTGCCCGCGCAGCCCGACCGGGTCGCCGGGCGGCGTCCACAGCTCGTGGTTGCCCGGCGCCCAGATCACCTGCGCGAACCGGGATCGCAGCCGTTCGAGGCCGGTGCGCACCTCGGCGAAGTGCTCGGCGACGTCACCGGCGACGATGAGCCAGTCGGCGGGTGTGCGCGGGAGCAGGCGGTCGGCGACGGCGCGGTTTTCGGCGTACGCCAGGTGCAGGTCGCTGACCGCCCACACGTTGCCGGATGCGGAGGTCACCGTCTCATGATGGGACAGGCGGCGGGTCCGGGCCACCCCACTGGCACCCCTAACCGTGCTGCGCCGGCGCGCGCCGCGGGCCAGGGTGGGAGGGGCCGGGACGGAACGGGACGGGGCGGAGCCGATGATCGAGCAGATCCTGCCGCAGGGTGTGCGGGTGGCGGAGGCGTATGCGGACGCGGACGCCGTGCTGCCGGCCGTGGAGGCGGCGGCGGTGGCCCGTGCGGTGCCGTCGCGGCGGCGTGAGTTCGCCACCACCCGCGCCCTGGCCCGGCAGGCCCTGGCCGAGCTGGGCCGACCGGTCGCGGCGATCCCGTCCGGGCCGCGCGGGGAGCCGCGCTGGCCGGAGGGCGTGATCGGCAGCCTGACCCACTGCGCCGGTTACCGGGCCGCGGCGGTGGCGCTGCGGGGCGGGCTGCTGTCACTGGGCATCGACGCCGAGCCCGATGCGCCGCTGCCGGACGGGGTGCTGGCCGCAGTGACCGGGCCCGCCGAACGAGCGGCCGTGGCGGCCGGGCCGCCGCACGCCGACCGGATCCTGTTCAGCGCCAAGGAATCGGTCTTCAAAGCCTGGTACCCGCTGGCCGGCGCCATGCTGGACTTCACCGAGGCGCACCTGGACCTGGACCCCGCCGGCGGTTTCACCGCCCACCTGCTCGTGCCGGGACCGGTCGTGGCCGGACGCCGGCTGGCACGATTGCACGGCCGGTGGCGCCGTGCCGGCGGGCTGATCCTCACCGCGGCGGCCGTCCACGCCTGACCGCCCGCACCACGATTCGAGGGAGACCGCATGACCACCGTCACCGGTGACTGGATCCGCACGTTCCACCCCGCCGCGCCCGGCGCGGTCACCCTGGTGTGCCTGCCGCACGCGGGCGGCGCGGCCAGTTTCTGGTTCCCGCTGTCGCGGGCGCTGGCACCCGGGGTGGCCGTGGCCGCGGTGCAGTATCCGGGCCGCCAGGACCGGCACCGCGAGCCGCTGATCAGCGAACTCGGGGTGCTCGCCGACCGGGTCGCCGAGGCCGTGGCCGCATCGGTGCCCGGCCCGCTGGCACTCTTCGGGCACAGCATGGGGGCGGTGGTGGGATACGAGGTGGCGCTGCGGCTGCGGGCGGCGGGCCGGCCCGACCCGGTGATGCTGTTCGCGTCGGGCCGCCGCGCGCCCTCCTGCTACCGGGCCGAGGACGTGCACCGCGGCGACGACAACCGCATCCTGTCGGTGCTGCGCGAGCTCGCCGGCACCCACGCCGACCTGCTGGCGAACGAGGAGGTCACGCGCCTGGTGCTGCCGTCGGTGCGCAGCGACTACCAGGCCGTCGAGACGTACCGGCACGACCCGGCGGCTTCACTGACCTGCCCGGTCACCGTGCTCACCGGGTCGGCGGACCCGTTGACGTCGGCGGCGGAGGCCGTGGGCTGGCAGCGGCACACCACGGGTCCGGTCGAGGTGCTGACCTTCCCGGGCGGGCACTTCTTCCTCGTCGACCACGCGCAGGCGGTGGTCGACGAGGTGCATGCCCGCCTGGACGGGCGCGGGTAGCGGTTCAGGCGACCGAGGTGCCCCGGCGGGACAGGTCGATGGGCAGTTCCCGCCGGTGCTTGACGTTGAGCTTGCGGTAGACGCGGGTCAGGTGCTGCTCGACGGTGCTCGAGGTGATGTACAGCTTCAGGGCGATCTCCCGGTTGGTGTAGCCGATCGCGGCCAGGGCCGCGACCCGGTGCTCCGAACCGGTCAGGCGGGCCGCGCCGTCGCGGTCGCCGTCGTCGTCGCCGCCGACGCCCAGCTCGCTGCCGACCGCGACCAGCTCGCGGTGCAGCGGGTCGGCGGCGCAGGAGCGGGCCAGGTGCAGCGCCCGCCGGAACACCATCCGGGCCCGGCGGTCCTCGTTGACCAGGTGGTATGCCTCGGCCAGGTCGGCCAGGGTGCGGGCCTGCTCGAAGCGGTCACCGCAGCTTTCCAGCAGGTCCAGCGACTCCAGTAGCAGCGGCGGGCGGCGTCCGGCGGGTCCGGCGGCGGCCAGCAGCCGCAGCGCGACGCCGCGGGTGCGAGCCCCGTTGCCGGTGGGCCGGTGCAGCTGCCCGCCGGCCAGGCGACGGGCCTGGTCCTGGTTGCCCAGCCGCAGCCAGGCCGCTGCGGCGCCGCTGCGCCACGGCACGATCTCGGCCACGTCCAGGCCCCAGCCGCGGATCAGCTCGCCGCAGGCGAGGAAGTCGGCCAGGGCGGCATGGTGGTGACGGGTGGCGAGGTGGTGTTCGGCGCGGGCGTAGAGGTGGTGCAGCCCGTACCGGGTGGACAGCAGGCCGTCGGGGATCGGCGGGGCGAGGGTGGCGGCGGCCTGGTCGTCGCGGCCGAGCCGGGCGTACGCCACCACCAGCGTGCCCAGCGCGGGGCCGGCGGCCGCGCCCCACGCCTTGGCTGGTGTCTCGGCCAGCGCCCGGGTGGCGTGTGCCGCGGCGGCGGGCAGGTCGCCCTGGGCGAGGCTGACTTCGGCGAACGCCGCGGCGACGGCCGCCCGCCAGGGTGCGGGCCGGTCGGTGGCGTCGTCGGCGAGCCGGGCGCACCAGGACGCGGCGGTGTCCAGACGGTCGGCGCGGACCAGTGCGGTGACCGCGGCGGCCAGCGCTTCGTCGGACCAGCCGGTGTGCCGGCCCAGGTGCAGGTCGGCGAGCAGGCGCAGGGCGCGGTCGGCGGCCTCGTGGTGCTGCCCGCGCAGCAGCGCGTCGGCGATGCTCGCGCAGGCGTGCAGCCACGGGTCGACCTCGGGGGCGAGCAGCGCGGGCGGGTCCTCGCCGGTGGGAACGGCGCGGCGTTGCGCCAGGGCGGGGTGGGTGTAGGCGAGCCAGGTCTCCAGGTCGCGCAGTGCTGCCGAACCGGTGGCGGCGGCGCGCAGCGCGGCCAGGGCGCGGCCGGCCTCGTCGGTGCGGCCGTGGGCCAGCAGGCGGCGGGTCAGCAGGATGCCTTCGCGGTGGTTCAGGCGCCCGGCGAGCAGGTCGGCCAGCAGCGGGGTGAAGTGATGCAACGCGGCGGCGGGGTGGGTGTCGGTGTCGGCCTGGCACAGCCGGGCGCGGATCGCGGCGGCGGCGTGCGGGTCGGTCTGGGCGCGCAGGGCGAGTTCGAGACAGCGGGCGGCGTCCGGGCTGCCCGCGGGGGCCTGTTCGGCGGCTTCGATCAGCAGCGGGACGGCTTCGGGGCGGGCGGGGCGTCCGGCCTGCAGCAGATGCTCGACGACCTGCCGGGCCGGGGCGGCGGCCCGTTGCAACGCCTCGGCGGCGCGGGTGTGCAGGGCGGCGCGGCGTTCGTGCGGGATGTCGGCGAGCACGGCGGCGCGTGCCGCTTCGGTCCGGAAGCGTCCGTCGTGCAGGAGCCCGGCTGATTCGAGCGTGTCCAGCCCGCGGCGGATGTCGTCGGCGGGCAGGTCGAGCAGTGCCCGCGGGTGGGTGTCGGGGTCGTGGAGGACGGCGCGGGCCTGGGCGATGTGCCGCAGTGCCGGTTCGGCGCGTTGCAGGCAGTCGGCCAGGGCGCGGGCGAGGGCGGGTTCGGGATGGTCGACGTCGGTGAGCACGGCGGTGACCAGCAGCGGGTTGCCGCCGGTGGCGGCGTGCACCTGGGCGGCGCGTCGGGTCAGGTCGGCGGGCGGCACGTGCGGCCGCAGCAGGCGGGCCACGCCCTGCGGGCTGAGCGGGCCGACCCGGATCGGGTGGACGGGCAGGTGGCCCTGCAGTTCGGCGAGGAAGGGGGCGCTGACCGGGTCGGGTTCGGCGCGGTCGGCCAGCACCAGCAGCACGCGGTAGGTGCGCAGCCGGCGGGCGAGCTGCTGCAGGAAGGCCAGCGAGACGTCGTCGGCGTGGCGTACGTCGTCGACGGCGATCACCACGGGGCGAATGCCCGCGATCTCGCGCAGGTGCAGGCAGAGCGTGTGCAGCTGCTGGAGCAGCAGCGGGTCGGCGACGGGCGCGGCGACGGTGGCGGCCTGGGCGGCGATGCGGTCGAGCAGCGTGGTGGCCTGCCGCAGCGGTGCGGCGGGCAGCACAGCGCTGTGCCAGAGCTGGCCGAGGACTCCGCCGGGCAGGCTCCGTTCGGCGGGTGCGCAGGCGGCGTGCAGCACCAGCATCCGTTGCTGGAGCCGTTCGGCGGCCGCCTGCAGCAGCGCGGTGCGCCCGGTGGCCGGTGGTCCGGTGACCACGGCCACCTGTCCGCGGCCGGCGTCGGCCAGCGCCGCCAGCGTGTCCAGTGCGGACAGTTGATCGTCCCTCTCCGCCAGGTACATCGGTGGTTCCCCCTTGCGTTTTCTTCCCGGTCCCCCCGGCCGGGCAGCTACCGCCTGGAAAGCTAGCAACACGTTCGGCGATGGTCGGGGTTGTCGCCGCCCATCGGCCGCCCATCGCGCGCCCATCGGGAGGGGTTCGGAGTGCGCTCTGCCTCGTCCTCGACGGCAAAGCGCGGCGCGCTCTGTCAGGTATGTTGCATAGACCGACGTGAATTAATTTGAATGTGGTGTTGCCGATCTGTGAACGAGTTGCGGCAGGTCGGAAGCGTGGCAGCGGCGACACCGGGTGGCTGCGGCGAGATGGGTTCGCGCTGTCCGTCCGATGGGCGCGCGGCGACCGAAATCTATAAAGCCTATAGGGATAGTAGGAGTTCGGTCAACGAAATCGGCCTCCAAAGTGGGCAAGATGACAAGATGCCCGTCGATCGTTGACGGCGTCGGCGGGACCGGTGCTTCATTAGTGCCATGTCCAGAGAGCTGCGGCTGACGACGCGCTCCTACATCGACTTCGGTCGGGTGTGGTCGAGCTCCTGTCTGAGCTGATCCCACGACCCGTGCCCGGGCCCGCCGCGACAGCGGCGCACCCGCATACCGGCGCACCCGCCTGAACCACGCCGGCTCGACGACGAGCGGCATCCGCGGGCCGCCGCCACCCGACACCTCGCCTTCACCGGCCGGTGCGCCGTGCCGACCCCGCGGTCGGACAGGCGGGCCCGGTCCCGACAGGAGAAGACCTTCATGCGCCGTACCCTTCGCACCACCCGGCGGCTGCTGCTCGCCGGCATCGCCGCCTTCGCGGTGACCGCCTGCACGGCCGCGCCGCCGGTGCCCACCGCCGCCGACGCGGGCACACCGGTCTCCGGGGGCAAGCTCACCTGGGCCGTCGAAACCGAGCCGATCACCTTCAACCCGCACCAGTACGCGCAGGCCAAGGCACGGCTGCTGGTGTGGAACTCATTCGAGGCGCTGCTCACCCACGACGACGAGGGCGGCTTCCTGCCCTGGCTGGCCACCGGCTACGAGGCCGCGGCAGACGGGCTGTCCTACACCGTCAAGCTGCGCACCGACGTGACCTTCCACGACGGCGAGAAGTTCGACGCCGCCGCCGTCAAGGCCAACTTCGACCAGCTGCTCGCGCCGAACTACGCCCCGGCGGTAGCCGCCGTGCAGCTGAAGAACCTCAAGAGCGTCGAGGTCGTCGACCCGGCCACGGTGCGGATCAACCTGACCGCGCCCGACGTGCTGATCCTGGACTTCCTGGCCTCCCCGCAGGGCGCGCAGATCTCGCCCAAGTCGCTGCGCCAGGCCGCCAACCTCAAGGCCGGCGGCGTCGACGTGGTCGGCACCGGGCCGTTCACCCTTTCCGCGTACAGCCCCGGCCAGCAGGTCGTCTACAAGAAGAACCCGGCCTACCGGTGGGCCCCGGCCAACGCCGGGCACACCGGGCCCGCCTACCTCGACGAGGTCGTCTACCGCTTCCTCAAGGAGCCGTCGGTGCGCGTCGGCGCGCTGACCTCGGGCCAGGTGCAGCTCATCGAAGGCGTGCCCGCCACCGACCAGGAGCTGATCGACACCTCGCCGCAGCTGGCCCTGCACAAGCAGCTCAACTCCGGCTCGGCGTACTCCTACTTCCTCAACGTCAGCCACGCCCCGTTCGACGACCCCAAGGTGCGCCAGGCGTTCCGCCACGCCATCGACGTCGACGCGGTGCTGCGGGCGGTGTACCGCGGCACCGCCACCCGCGCCTGGAGCATCGTCGGACCGACCAGCCCGCTGTACGACAAGGGTTTCGAGGGCCGCCACGGCTTCGACGCGGCCAAGGCCAACCAGCTGCTCGACGAGGCCGGCTGGGCGACCCGCGACGGCGAGGGCTTCCGCACCAAGGACGGCAAGCGCCTGACGGTACGGCTGGTGCAGTCAGCCCCGTTCGTCCGCGACCGCCGCGACGTGCTCGCCCAGGCCGTGCAGGCCACGGTCAAGGCCGGCGCGGGCATCGACCTCAACGTGTCGGTCGTCGACCAGGGCACCGCGCTCAAGGCCCTGGAGGACAACCAGTACGAGGTCTTCGACAACTCCCGCGCCGACACCGACGCCGGAGCCGCGCTGAACCTGCTGCTGGCCTCCACCGGCGCGATCAACCGCACCGGCTACCGCGACCCGGCCCTCGACGCGCTGCTGGCCAAGGGCCAGGCCACCGGCGACCAGGCGGCGCGGGTGCAGGTCTACCACGACATCCAGCGCGTCGTGCTGACCGACCAGGCCCTGGTGGTTCCGCTGTACGCGCCCGCGGACCAGATCGCGGCGTCCCGCGGTCTCGGCGGCGTCCGGTTCGAACCGACCGCGGGCGTGCCCGCCGGCGCGTACAACATCTGGATCGCGAAGTGACCGTCGTCCGGGCGGTCGCGCGACGGCTGGCCACGGCGGCGGTGGTCCTCTGGGCCGCCGCCACCGCGGCCTACCTCGCCCTGCTGCTGGCCCCCGGCGACACGGTGGACAGCATCATCGGCGACGGGCCGGACACCCCGCAGATCCGCGCCCAGGTCATCGCGGAGTGGGGCCTCGACCGCCCGGACGTAGTGCAGTACCTCGACTACCTGGCCCGCGCGGCCCGGGGCGACCTGGGCCGCTCCTACCTGCTGCAACGGCCCGTGTCCGACCTGATCGGCGAGCACCTGCCGGCGACCGTCACGCTGGCCGCGGCAGCAGCGGTGACCGGCGTGGTGCTGGCCCTGGCGGTCGCGCTGCTGACGGCGGGGCGGCGTCCGCTGCTGCGCCGCGCCGCGTCGACCACCGAGCTCGTGCTGGTCTCCACGCCCGGGTTCCTGATCGGCATCGTGCTGCTCAACGTGTTCTCGTTCCGGCTGGGCTGGTTCCCGGTGTCCGGCGGGCAAGACTTCAGCGCGCTGGTGCTGCCCGCGCTCACCCTGGCCCTGCCGGTCGCCGGGGTGCTCACCCAGGTGCTGCGCGACGGGCTGGAAAGGGCGTTGGACGAGCCGTTCGTGGTCACCGCGCGCTCACGCGGCATCCGTGAACGCGCGGTGCTGGCCCGCCACGCGCTGCGCCACGCGCTGCTGCCCGCGATCACCCTGGTCGGCTGGCTGTCCGGGATCCTGCTCGGCGGCGCCGTCATCACCGAGCAGGTGTTCGGCCGACCCGGCCTGGGCCAGGTCACCTTGCAGGCGGTCACCGCCAAGGACATGCCGGTGGTGCTGGCCGTGGTGCTGCTGTCGGCGGCGGTGTACGTCGCCGTCAGCACCCTGGCCGACCTGGCGTACCTGCTCGTCGACCCCCGGCTGCGAAGGAGCTGAACCGATGACCGTGCAAGCGACCCCCGTGGCCGGGGCCGGCCTGGCGGCCGTCGCGACCGACACCGCACCGCCGCGGCGACGGCGCACTGCCCGGCCGGGACTGGCCGCCGCGGCCGGATTCCTGCTGCTGGCGGCACTGGCGGTGCTCTGGCCGGGGCTGCTGGCCGGGGATCCGCTGGCCGCCGACCCGCTCAACGTGCTGCGCCCGCCGGACGCGGCACACTGGTTCGGCACCGACCACCTGGGACGCGACGTGTTCGACCGGGTGGTGCACGGGGCGCGGCATTCGCTGACCATCGGCGTCGCGGCGACCCTCATCGCGGTCGGCGCGGGCGTGCTGCTCGGCCTGCTCGCCGGGATGGCACACCGGCTGGCCGGCGAGGCGCTGACCCGGTCCTTCGACGCGCTGTCGGCATTCCCGCTGCTGCTGCTCGCGCTGCTGTTCATCGCGATCACCGGGCCGGGCACGGGCAGCCTCATCATCGCCATCGGGGTGGCCACCATGCCGCACCACGCCCGGGTGGTCCGCGCACAGACCCTGCTGGTACGCCGTGCCGGCTACGTCGAGCAGGCCGTGTCCTTCGGCACCTCCCGGACCCGGCTGGTGCTGCGGCACGTGCTGCCCAACGTGCTCGGCCCGGTGCCGGTGCTGGCGGTCATCGGCCTGGGCGAGGCCATCCTCGCCGCGGCCGGGCTCAGCTTCCTCGGCCTCGGCCCGCAGCCGCCCGCCCCGGAGTGGGGCGCGATGCTCGCCGAGAACCGCAGCTACCTGCGCATCGCCTGGTGGGGTGCGATCCTGCCGGGCGTCGCGGTCACCCTCACCGTGATCTCGCTGACCGTGCTCGGCCGCCACCTGCAGCAGCGCTTCGAAGGGCGGCACGGCTGATGTCCACACCGCTGGTACGGGTCGAGGACCTGCACGTCACCTTCCGTGCTCCGGGCCGCGACGTGGCCGCGGTGCGCGGCATCGGCTTCGAGATCCGCCGCGGAGAGTGCCTGGCGGTGGTCGGGGAGTCCGGGTCCGGCAAGAGCGTCACCGCGCGCACCCTCGTCGGGCTGGCCGGGCCGGGCGCGCACGTGCGTGCAGCGCGGCTGGACCTCGACGGCCGCGACGCGCGGGCGTTCTCGGCACGCCACTGGCGGCAGGTGCGCGGCCGGTTCGCGGGCCTGGTGCTGCAGGACGCGCTGGTGTCCCTGGACCCGCTGCGCACCGTCGGCGACGAGGTCGGCGAGGTGCTCGACGCGCACGGCCTGACGCCACGAAGGCAGCAGCCCGAACAGGTCCGGAGGCTGCTGGAACGGGTGCACGTGCCGGAGCCGGATCGGCGCGCCCGCCAGTATCCGCATCAGCTGTCCGGTGGGCTGCGGCAGCGGGCACTGATCGCCTCGGCGCTGGCCGGCGAACCGTCGCTGATCATCGCCGACGAACCGACCACCGCCCTGGACGTCACCGTGCAGGCGCAGATCCTGCGGCTGCTGGGCGAACTGCGCGACGCGGGCGCGACCCTGCTGCTGATCAGCCATGACCTGTCGGTGGTGGCCCGGCTGGCCGACCGCATCCTGGTGATGCGCGACGGGGTCGTGGTCGAGTCCGGCGTGACCGCGCAGGTGCTGGGGGAGCCGCAGCATCCGTACACCCGGCTGCTGCTGGCTGCGGTGCCGTCGGCGGCCTCGCGGGGACGGCGGCTGTCGGCGCCGGTGACCACGCTGCCGCGCACCCTGCCGCCCGCGCCGGTGGACCCGTCGGTCACCGTGCTGTCCGCGACCGGGCTGCGCAAACGGTACGGCGCGCACGAGGTGGTGCGCGGCGTCGACCTGTCCATCGCCCGCGGCGAGACGCTGGGCCTGGTGGGGGAGTCCGGGTCCGGCAAGACCACGGTCGCCCAGTTGCTGTTCGGCACCGTCGCGGCCACCGAAGGGCAGGTCGGCTTCGAAGGCGTGCCGTGGGCGGGCGTGCCCGAGCGGGTACGCCGCCCGCTGCGCCGCCGCATGCAGCTGATCTCGCAGGACCCGCTCGGCTCGTTCGACCCGCGCTACCCGGTGGAGCGGATCGTCGGCGAGGCCCTCGAACCGGGCCTGGACCGGCGTACCCGCCGGGACCGGGTGGTCGACCTGCTGGACCGGGTAGGGCTGGGCAGCGACCTGCTCGAACGGTATCCACGCCGGCTGTCCGGCGGACAGCGCCAGCGCGTCGCCATCGCCCGCGCCATCGCGCCCCGGCCCAGCCTGCTGATCTGCGACGAACCGGTGTCCGCCCTGGACGTCTCGGTGCAGGCCCAGGTGCTGGACCTGCTGGCCGACATCCGGGCCGCCGACGGCACCGCACTGCTGTTCATCTCACACGACCTGGGAGTGGTGCACCACCTCGCCGACCGGGTCCTGGTCATGCACGACGGGCAGGTCGTCGAGCAGGGCCCGGTCGGCGACGTGTTCCACCACCCGCGCCACGCCTACACCCGCAGCCTCATCGACGCGCTGCCCACCCCGGCCGCCCGGCCCCAGCCGACGGGAGTGTCGTGACCACCGACGAGCAGCGGCCACGCCGCGAGAAGTCCCCGCCCCACGACCCGCCGACGCGGGCCGAGTACGGCATCCGCCGGTCCGAGCCGGAGCCGGAGCCCTACACGCCCGCCGACACGTCGCTGGGCTGGTACGCGCAGACCGACTACCTGCGGTTCCTGGCCGCATGACCTGTCCGCCCCCGGGGGAGACCGCATGAAGTTCCTGCTCATCACACTGATCACGCACCTGCCACACCCGGTGACGGGGGAACTGGCCGACACCACGGCCCGGTTCCGGGAGGTCGTCGACAACGCCGTGCTGGCCGAACAACTCGGCTTCGACGGCTACGGCGTCGGCGAGCGCCACGAGCGGCCGTTCATCTCGTCGTCGCCGCCGGTGGTGCTCAGCCACATCGCCGCGAAGACCAGCACGATCCGGCTGTTCACCGCGGTCACCACGCTGAGCCTGCTGGACCCGGTGCGCGCCTACGAGGACTACGCGACGCTGGACCACCTGTCCGGCGGCCGCCTGGAACTGATCATCGGCAAGGGCAACGGGGCCGCGCAGGCGCAGCTGTTCCACGTCACCGCCGACGACCAGTGGGACCGCAACCGCGAGTCCTACGAGCTGTTCCGGCGCCTGTGGCGCGAGGACAAGGTCACCTGGGAGGGCCGGTTCCGGCCGTCGCTGACCGAGGCCGAGACCTGGCCGCGCCCGCTGCAGCGGCCGATCCGGGTCTGGCACGGCAGCGCCACCAGCCGCGAGTCGGTCGACCTGGCCGCCCGTTACGGCGACCCGCTGTTCTCGGCCAACGTCAGCAACCCGGTCGAGCCGTACGCCGAGCTGATCGCCTACTACCGGCAGCAGTGGGAGCACTACGGACACGACCCGAAGGACGCCCTGGTCGGCGCGGGCACCGCGGGCTACTACGCGGCCCGGCGCTCGCAGGACGCGATCGCGGTGTACCGGCCGATCTTCGAGGCGCGGCAGGCCGCGTTCCAGCGGCTGGGCGTGCCGCTGGTGTTCACCAGCCTGGAGGACGCGATCGAGCGCAGCTCGATCCTGGTCGGCAGCCCGCAGCAGATCATCGACAAGGTCCACCGCTACCACAAGCAGCTCGGCCACGAGGTGATGCATCTGAGTGCCGACCGCGACGGCCTGACCCCCGAGCAGCACCGGGCCAACCTCGAACTGTTCCAGAGCGACATCGCACCGGTGCTGCGCCGCGACATCCCCAGCCGTCCGTTCCCGACCGTCCCGGCGTCCTGAGCGCCACCGTATCCGGAGGAGCCCCTCATGCCCGTTCCGTTGTCCGTGCTCGATCTGTCGCCCGTGCTGTCCGGCGGGGACGTGCCCGCCGCGCTGCGCAACAGCCTCGACCTGGCCAGGCAGGCGGAGAGCTTCGGGTACGCCCGCTACTGGGTCGCCGAGCACCACTTCACCGAGGGCGTCGCCAGCGCGCAGCCGGCGGTGCTGCTGGCCGCGATCGCGGCGGCGACCAGCACGATCCGGGTCGGTTCCGGGGCGGTGCAGACCGGCCACCAGACGCCGCTGTCGGTGGTGGAGCAGTTCGGCATGCTGGATGCGCTGTACCCGGGGCGGGTGGACCTGGGCCTGGGCCGTTCCGGGCAGCGCCGGGTCGAGGCGTTGCAGGAGCTGGCCGATCAGGCGCAGCGCCCGGCCCCGAAGCCCCCTGCGCCGGCGCGGGTCGTCGACGGGCTGCTGATCCCGTCGCCGTTCTCGTTCGCGCACCTGGTGGCTTCGCCGCGGTGGGCGCTGTACGCACGGCTGCTGCAGCAGCCCGGGGCGCAGTCGCCGGGCTTCACCGAGCAGGTGCAGGAGATCGAGGACCTGCTCGGCGAGGGCGTCCGCGACGACGAGGGCACCGTGGCCCGCGCGATTCCCGGTGCGGGGGCGCGGCCGGAGCTGTGGATCCTGGGCAGCAGCGGTGGGGAGAGCGCGCAGGTCGCCGGGGCGCGCGGGCTGCCGTTCGCGGCGAACTACCACGTGAGCCCGTCGGCGGTGCTGGAGGCGGTGGAGGCCTACCGGGCCGCGTTCCGGCCCTCGGCGCGGCTGGCGAAGCCATGGGTGATGGTGTCGGTGGACGTGGTGGTGGCCGAGGACGCCGAGCAGGCCCGCCATCACGCGTCGCCGTACGGGCTGTGGGTGCGCAGCATCCGGGCCGGTGGCGGGGCGATCCCGTTTCCGACGCCGGAGCAGGCGGCCGCGTTCGAGTGGCCCGAACAGGACCGGGCGCTGGTGGCCGACCGGGTCGACACGCAGTTCGTGGGCACCCCGGAGCAGGTGGCGGGGCAGCTGGCGACGCTGCAGCGGGTGACCGGCGCGGACGAGCTGCTCATCACCACGATCACGCACGACCACGCGGTGCGGGTGCGCTCGTTCGAGCTGCTGGCCAAGGAGTGGCTGGGCTAGTTCCTGCGGGGCCGTCTCGCGGGTAGCGGCCCCTTCAGCTGCAATTCCTATTTAGCAGATAGAACTTATAGGAATTCACAAACGAGGCTTATGTTCATGTTCATCCACAATCGTCGGAGGTACTGGTGAGTCTCCTGTCCAGCCCTTCCCGGGAGAGTGCCGATCCTCCGAAAGGCGAGGCGGCCGCTGCCGGACAACCCGCGCTGACCGTGGTGCCCGCCCGGCACCCGTGGCGGTGGGTCGCGACCGCGGCCGCCGCCGTGCTCGCCGCCCAGTTCATCCACGGCCTGGCCACCAACCCGGGCTGGGACTGGCCCACCTTCGCCGGGTACTTCTTCGAGAAGTCCGTGATGGAGGCGCTGCTGGTCACCCTGCAGCTCACCTTCGCCGGAGCAGCCCTGGGCTTCCTCGGCGGCATCGTGCTGGCCGCGATGCGGCTGTCCAAGAGCCCGGTGCTGCAGGCGTTCAGCTGGACCTTCGTCTGGGTGTTCCGGTCGGTGCCGCTGATCGTGCAGCTGCTGTTCTGGGCCAACCTCGGCTACCTCTACCAGACACTGCAGTTCGGCATCCCGTTCGGGCCCGGCTTCGCGCAGGTCGAGACGGTGCACCTGATCAGCTCGCTGGGCGCGGCGCTGCTCGGCCTGGCGCTGCACGAAGCCGCGTACGCCGCCGAGATCGTGCGCTCCGGCATCATCTCGGTGGACCAGGGCCAGCTGGAGGCGGCCGCCGCGCTGGGCATCCCGCGCGGGCGGCAGTTCCGCCGCATCCTGCTGCCGCAGGCGATGCGGGCCATCCTGCCCAGCGCCGCCAACGAGCTGATCAACCTGCTCAAGAGCACCTCGGTGGTGTACGTGCTGGCCATCGGCGAGCTGTTCTACCAGGTGCAGGTCGTGTACGGCCGCAACGGCCGGGTGGTCGCGCTGCTCATGGTCGCCACCGTCTGGTACGTCATCCTCACCGCGCTGCTGTCGGTGCTGCAGTTCTACGTGGAGCGCCACTTCGCCCGCGGCGCGCTGCGCACCCTGCCGCCGACCCCGCTGCAGCGGCTGCGCGCCGCGGTGTCGGGCGGCGTACGCCTGGACAGCGGAGCGTCACGATGAGCGCCCCCATGGTCGAGGTGCGCGGCGTGCACAAGTCGTTCGGCACCCACGAGGTGCTGCACGACGTGGACCTCAGCGTGGAAGCCGGCAGCGTGACCGCGATCCTGGGCCCCTCCGGATCGGGCAAGTCCACGCTGCTGCGTGTGATCAACCACCTGGAGAAGGTGGACCGCGGCCTGGTCAGCGTCGACGGCGAGCTCATCGGCTACCGCCGTGTCGGCGACCGGCTGCACGAGCTGTCCGAGCGGCAGGTGCTGCGTCAGCGGGTGCACCTCGGCTTCGTGTTCCAGAACTTCAACCTGTTCCCGCACCTGACCGCGCTGCAGAACGTCGCCGAGGCGCCGATCTCGGCCCAGCGGCGGCCGAAGGCGCAGGTGTACGAGCAGGCGCAGCGGCTGCTCGACCGGGTCGGCCTGGCCGACAAGACCCACGCCTACCCGCGCCAGCTGTCCGGGGGGCAGCAGCAGCGCGTCGCCATCGCCCGCGCGCTGGCCCTGGAGCCCAAGGTGCTGCTGTTCGACGAACCCACCTCGGCCCTGGACCCCGAGCTGGTCGGCGAGGTGCTCGACGTGGTCCGCGAGCTGGCCCGCACCGGCACCACGATGATCATCGTCACGCACGAGGTCGGCTTCGCCCGCGAGATCGCTGACACCGTCGTCTTCCTCGACGCCGGCCGCGTCGTCGAGCACGGGCCGCCCGCGCAGGTCCTCGACGCTCCGCGGCACGAGCGCACACGCAACTTCCTGTCCCGCGTCCTGCACTGAACCC
The DNA here is from genome assembly GCF_009720385.1 of Catellatospora vulcania. Lineage (GTDB taxonomy): Bacteria > Actinomycetota > Actinomycetes > Mycobacteriales > Micromonosporaceae > Catellatospora > Catellatospora vulcania. Next base: position 36,996 of record NZ_ML769307.1, read on the forward strand.
GCGCCCGGCCCCGGCCGGGCCGGCCTGACCCCTGAAGTCCCCGAGGAGAACGATGAGAAGGACATTTGCCCTCACCGCGGCGGCACTGCTGCTCGGCCTGAGCGCCTGCGCCGCGCCGGAGGAGGCCCCGCGCGGCCCGGCCCCGTCGGGCGCGGCCGCGTCCGCGGCCGCGGGCATCAACGACTCACCGCAACAGAACCGGATTGTGCCGGCCAAGGTGGACCAGATCGCCGGCCTGGTGCCCGAGGCGGTCCGCAAGGACGGCAAGCTGATCATCGGCGTAGGTGCGGCCGCGTCCGGCTTCCCGCCGCTGGCGTTCACCGCCACCGACAACAAGACCCTGATCGGCAGCGAGCCCGACGTCGCCGTCGCCATCGCCGGGGTGCTCGGCCTGGAGCCGGTGCTGGAGAACACCTCCTGGGAGAACCTGTTCATCGGCCTGGACTCCGGCAAGTACCACGTCGGCTCGTCCAACATCACCGTCACCGAGCTGCGCAAGCAGAAGTACGACTTCGCCACCTACCGGCTGGACAACCTCGGATTCGAGGCGAGGAAGGGCTCCGGCCTGACGGTCACCAAGCCGGCCGACGTGGCGGGCAAGCGCGTCGCCGTCAGCTCCGGCACCAACCAGGAGAAGATCCTCGTCGAGTGGAGCAAGGCCGCCGAGCAGCAGGGCCTCAAGCCGGTCGACATCAAGTACTACCAGACCAACCAGGCCGTCTACCTGGCGCTGAGCTCCGGCCAGATCGACCTGTACCTCGGCCCGAACCCCGGTGTGGCGTACCACGTCGCGGTGGCCGGGGAGACCGAGATCGTCGGCACCTACTCCGGGGCGGGCGCGAACCTGCAGGGCAAGATCGCGCTGACCACCAAGAAGGACAGCGGCCTGGTGCAGGCCCTGGCGGCGGCACTCAACGAGCTGATCCGCACCGGCGACTACGCCAAGATCCTCGACCGGTGGAACCTGAAGAACGAGGCCGTGGCCACCTCCGAGGTCAACCCGCCCGGCCTGCCCATCGACGGCAAGTGAACCGCGGCGGCCCCGGCGGACCGCTCGCCGCCGGGGCCGCCGCACCGACCCGACGAACCAAGGAGAAACGGCGATGGCCTCACCCCTCCCGCTGCACCTCGCGGTGGCCCTCGACGGCGCGGGCTGGCACCCGGCCGCCTGGCGGCTGCCCGACGCCCGCCCGTCCGAACTGCTGACCGCCGGGTACTGGACCGACCTGGTCACCGAGGCCGAGCGCGGCCTGCTCGACTTCGTCACCATCGAGGACGGCCTCGGCCTGCAGTCGTCCTACCCCGACCGGCTCGACGGGCGCACCGACCAGGTCCGCGGCCGCCTCGACGCGGTCCTCACCGCCGCCCGCATCGCGCCGCTGACCAGCCACATCGGACTGGTGCCGACCGCCACCACGACGCACACCGAGCCGTTCCACATCGCCAAGGCCCTGGCCACCCTGGACTACGTCAGCCTCGGCCGGGCCGGGTGGCGGGTGCAGGTCTCCGGACGGCCCGACGAGGCCGCGCACTTCGGCCGCCGCCACATCCCGCAGCTGAAGATCGAGGACTTCACCGACCCGGCCGTGCTCGCCTTCGTCAACGAGCTGTTCGACGAGGCCGCCGACTTCGCCGAGGTGGTCCGGCGGCTGTGGGACAGCTGGGAGGACGACGCCGAGATCCGCGACGTGGCCACCGGCCGTTTCATCGACATCGCCAAGCTGCACCACATCGACTTCGAGGGCCCGCGGTTCAGCGTGCGCGGCCCGTCGATCACCCCGCGCCCGCCGCAGGGCCAGCCGCTGGTCACCTCCCTCGCCCACTCGACGATCCCGTACCGGCTGGGCGCCCGCGCGGCCGACGTCGTCTACATCACCCCCGCCGACGCCGACATCGCACGGGCGACCGTCGCCGAGATCCGCGAACTGCAGGCCGAGGCCGGCCGGGCCGAGCAGACCGTGCACGTGTTCGCCGACCTGGTCGTGTTCCTCGGCGACACCGACGCTGCCGCCGCCGCCGGGCGGGCGCGGCTGGAGGAGCTGGCCGGGGCCGCGTACGCCAGCGACGCCCCGATCTTCACCGGCACCCCGCAGAGCCTGGCCGACCAACTGCTGGCCTGGCAGGACGCGGGGCTGACCGGATACCGGCTGCGCCCCGCGACACTGCCCGGCGACCTGCACGCCATCACCCGCGGGCTGGTGCCGGAACTGCAGCGCCGCGGCGCGTTCCGCACCGCCTACCCGGGCGGCACCCTGCGCAGCCTGCTCGGGCTGCCCCGGCCCGCCAACCGCTACGCCACCGTGTGACCACCAGGAGCGCGCCATGACCAAGCCACGCAGGCAGATCCACCTCGGGGCGCACTTCCCCGGGGTGAACAACACGACCGTGTGGAGCGACCCGCAGGCCGGCAGCCAGATCGACTTCGCCTCGTTCACCCACCTGGCGCGCACCGCCGAACGCGCCAAGTTCGACTTCTTCTTCCTCGCCGAAGGGCTGCGCCTGCGCGAGCAGCGCGGCCGCATCCACGACCTCGACGTCGTGGGCCGACCCGACACGTTCACGGTGCTGGCGGCGCTGGCCGGGGTCACCACCCGGCTGGGCCTGGCCGGCACCATCAACTCGACCTTCAACGAGCCCTACGAGGTGGCCCGCCAGTTCGCCAGCCTCGACCACCTGTCGGCCGGCCGGGCCGGCTGGAACGTCGTCACCTCCTGGGACGCCTTCACCGGCGAGAACTTCCGGCGCGGCGGCTTCCTGGCGGCCGAGGACCGCTACCGGCGCGCGGAGCAGTTCCTGCGTACCGCGGGCAAGCTGTTCGACGCGTGGCGCGGCGACGAGATCGTCGCCGACAAGGACAGCGGCACGTTCCTGGCGGACGCCGGTGCGGGCGCGTTCACGCACCGCGACGACCAGTTCGACATCACCGGGCAGTTCAACGTGCCGCGCAGCCCGCAGGGCCGCCCGGTGATCCTGCAGGCCGGCGACTCCGACGCCGGTCGCGAGTTCGCCGCCGCGACCGCCGACGCGATCTTCACCCAGCACAACACCCTGGAAGCCGGCCGGGCGTTCGTCGGCGACGTCAAGGGAAGGCTCGCCCGCTACGGCCGCAGCCACGACGAGCTGCTGGTCCTGCCGTCGGCGACGTTCGCCCTCGGCGACACCGACGCCGAGGCGCAGGAGAAAGCCCTGCTGGTACGCCGCCAGCAGGTCAGCGGCCAGACCGCGCTGCGTTTCGTGGAGCACGTGTGGAACCGCGACCTCAGCGACCACGACCCCGACGGGCCGCTGCCCGAAGGCGACCCGGTGGTGGGGGAGAACACGATCGCCCGCGGCCGGGCCAGCGTCCGGCAGATCCGCGACCCGCTGGCCACCGCCCGCAAGTGGCGCGAGCTGGCCGAGGCGAAGAAGCTCTCGCTGCGCGAGGTGGTCATCGCGGTCACCGGGCGGCAGACGTTCATCGGCACCGCCGCCACGATCGCCGACCAGATCGACGACCTCGTCCAGCAGCGGGCCGCGGACGGCTTCATCCTGGTCCCGCACGTCACCCCGGGCGGCCTGGACGAGTTCGCCGACCAGGTGGTGCCGCTGCTGCAGGAACGCGGCTCGTTCCGCGCCGACTACGAGACCGAGACGCTACGCGACCACCTCGGCCTGCCGCCGGTGCGGAGCCGGCCGTGAGCGCCCCGAGCCGCCCTGACCTGCGGGTGCTCGACAACCCGGCCTGGGCGGCGCTGACCGGCGCGCACCACGTCTTCGCGCAGCGCGTCGGCGACGCGGCCCGCTACCACCCGGACGTCACCCTGTTCGCGGCCCTGGCCGCCGGGCCCGGCCCCGGTGCGTGGGGGGACCTGGACGCGCTGGCCGCGCCCGGGTCGACGTACGCGCTCACCGGCGACTTCGGCGACCCGCCCGCGGGCTGGGAGGTGCTGTTCCGCGACCGGGGCGTGCAGTTCGTCGACAACGGGGTGGTCCCGGCCGAGGACCCGGAGGCGGTCGTGCTGTCAGCCGCCGACGTGCCCGAGATGATCGACCTCGTCGAGCGCACCAAACCGGGTCCGTTCCTGCCCCGCACCGTCGAACTGGGTACCTACCTGGGTATCCGCCGCGGCGGCGCGCTGGTCGCGATGGCGGGAGAGCGGCTGCGCCCGCCCGGCTTCACGGAGATCAGCGCCGTGTGCACCGATCCCGCCCATCGCGGCCAGGGCCTGGCCGAGCGCCTGGTCCGTGCCGTCGCCGCGGGGATCCGGGCGCGGGGCGAGACGCCGTTCCTGCACACCGCGGGCACCAACACCGACGCCATCCGCCTGTACCTGCGGCTGGGTTTCGAGATCCGCCGTCACACCACGTTCGCCGTGGTCAGGTCACCCGCACCCACACTCGAAGGAGGACGTCGATGACGACCGCAGAGGACACCCTCGCCCAGGACTGGCAGCTCTGGCACACCGAGCGGGAGGAGGCGCTGCGCGAACCGCACGGCTGGCTCAGCCTGACCGCACTGCACTGGCTCACCGCCGACGCGACCGAGTACCCGCCGGTGCCGGGCCGCTGGCACGCCGACGACGCGGGCGTGCACATCACCGCCACCGCTGCCGACGGCCTGCACGCCGAGGGCGCGCTGATCGACGGCACGGTGACGCTGACGCCGCGCGAAGGCGCACCCGGGCTGCCGGTGACGTTCGACGACAAGCTGGTCGAGGTCGTGCTGCGCACCGGGCACCACGGCATCCGGCTGCGCGACCCGCAGTCGCCGACCCGCACCGGGTTCACCGGGGTGCCGGCCTTCCCGGTCGACCACCGCTGGGTCGTGCCGGCGGCGTACGAGCAGTACGCCGCGCCGCGCCAGGTGGTCGGGGCAGCCGTGGTGGAAGGGCTGGAGCACCACCACAGCGTCCGGGGCGTGCTGCGGTTCACGGTGGACGGCGCCGCGTACGAGCTGCTGGCCTTCGCCGGCGCGCCCGGTCGGCTGTCGGTGCTGTTCCGGGACGCCACCAGCGGCGTCACCACGCACGGCGGGGTGCGCTCGGTCACGGTCGCCGATCCCGGCGGCAGTGGACCGGTGATCATCGACTTCAACCGGGCGCTCAACCTGCCGTGCGCGTTCACCGACTACGGCACCTGCCCGCTGCCGCCGCACGAGAACGTGCTGCCGCTGGCTGTGGAGGCGGGGGAGCGCAAGCCCCTCCCGGTCTCCGCCTAGCGGTTCCGGGGCGGTGGCGAGGTGGGAGCTGCGCGACCGGCCCGCGGGCCGGCGTCGCCCTGCCTCGGCGCCGGCCCGCTCAGGCCACCGGCTGGTGGTAGCGGCGGCGGATGCTGGTGCCCAGGGTGCGCACGTCGGCGCCGTACACGTGAATGGACACCACCAGGCCGTCGGTGGCGTTGCGAACCTGGTGGATGTCGCCGGGCGGCTGCAGCCAGGTGGCCTGACCCTGCGGGTTCAGCGCCGTCGAGACGGGGGTGAGCAGGCCGCCGTCGAGGCGGTAGGTGGTCTCCTCCTCGGCGCCGCGGTACGTCCCGACGACGCACCACGAGACGTGGTCGTGGATGCAGGTGTCCTGGCCGGGCAGCCAGACCAGCGACACCACGGAGAATCCACCGCCCGGTTCGACGTGCAGCACGTGCTGGCGGTACCCGTCCGGGTCGGGCGCGCACTGGTCGCGGCTGAGCAAGGGCTCGTCGAGGTAGCGGCCCAGGACGCGGGCCACCCGCGCGGGCTCGGGATCGTTGCGGATCTCCTGGACCAGACGTGCCAGCATGTCGCCTCCCGCGGGTAGCGCGCCGTTGCGCTACCGGGAGCTTATCTCTATCAGTTCTGTATGAATAGTAGGATATTGATCGTCCGCATCGGACGGTCGATCGACCACACCCCAGGAGCTGTCTTCGTGTCCATGTCCCGCCGCATCGTGCCGTCCGCGGCGCTCAGCGTGCTGCTCGCACTGACCCTGACCGGCACACCCGTGGCCGCCGCGGACCCCGAGTTCGGCCCCGCTGCCCCGCAGAACCCGGCCACCGCCCCCGCCGGTGGCGCGAGCACGCACGGCGACAGCGCCTCGGCGAAGACCTTCGCCCAGCCCGGCCCGGCCGGCGCACCGCTGACCGTCGGCCGCGCCACCCTGCTCGCGGCCTGCCCGACGCTGCTGCACGGCGGCGACGGGCAGCTGCTCGCACTGTGCACCGACGTGCTCGGCCAGAACCCGGCGGTGCACCTGCTCGATCGCGTCACCGGCAACTCCCTGGCCCGGCTGACCATCGCCAAGGGCAACCTGCTCGGCGGGGTGTACGCCTACCTCGACGACGCGGACCGGGTGGTGGTCGTCGACGGGAACCGTGACCTGCTGCGCATCGAGCACCGCCGCGGCCTGTTCGGCATCTGGACACTGCGCGTGGCCGAGAAGACGTCGCTGGCCACGGCCGTCGCCGCCGACGACTCGGTGGTCGGCGTCCTGGCCGGCTACGACCGGCGGGTATGGTTCGTGACCGCCGCGGGTTCGGTCGGGGTGTACGACCCGGCTACCGGCATGGTGCACGCCTACCGGCTGCCGGCCGGCGAGCGCATCGCCAACAGCCTGTCGACCGTGCCCGGCGGCGTCGCGGTCACCAGCGACCACGCCCTGTACCTGTTCGACGCCGCGACCCCGGGCATCCCGGCGTTGCGCTGGCGGCACGGGTACGACCGTGGACCGGCACGCAAGCCGGGCCAGCTCAGCTGGGGCAGCGGCGCCACCCCGGTCTTCTTCGGACCCGCCACCGGCACCGAGTACGTCGTCGTCACCGACAACGCCGTGCCGCACATGAATCTGCTGGTGCTGCGCTCGGCCGACGGCGGGCTGGTGTGCTCGCGCCCGCTGTTCACCGGCCGGCCGGCCAGCGGCACCGAGAACGCCCCGGTCGCCGCCGGGCGCAGCGTCTTCCTGACCAACACCTACGGCTACGACTACCCGGCGCTGCCGCCGGACGCGGGCCCGAGCGTGCCGGACAACGCCGACTTCACCGGCGGCCTGGTCCGCGTCGACGTGCGTGCCGACGGCAGCGGCTGCGACCCGGTCTGGGAGACGGCTACCCGGTCGGCGGCCCTGCCCCGGCTGTCCACCGCCGACGGCAAGCTCTACACCGCGGTGCAGGAAGGCCTGCTGGGCGAGCTGGACCCGTACTTCTTCGCCGCCGTCGACGCCCGCACCGGCGTGGTGTCGGACCAGGCGCTGCTCGGCTCGGTGCTGGTCAACCCGATCCAGACCGCGGGCACGGCCCTGAACCGGGTCTACTACCAGGGGACCGTCACCGGCGTGCTGCGCATCGCCCGGTCCTGAGGCGCGGTGCCGGCGGCGGGTCCCTAAAGGCGGCCCGCCGCCAGCACCCGCTCCAGGAACTGCCGCGTACGCGGCTCCCGAGGGTCGCCGAGCACCTGCTCCGGCGGGCCCTGCTCGACGATGCGCCCGCCGTCGAGGAAGCACACCCGGTCGGCTACCTCGCGGGCGAAACCCATCTCGTGCGTGGCGATCACCATGGTCATGCCGTCGGCCCGCAGCTCGCGGACCAGGCTCAGCACCTCGCCGACCAGCTCCGGGTCGAGCGCGGAGGTCACCTCGTCGAGCAGCATCAGCCGTGGCGCGCAGGCCAGCGACCGCACGATCGCGACCCGTTGCTGCTGCCCGCCGGACAGGCGGTCGGGATACTCGCGGGCCTTGCCGGCCAGCCCGACCCGTTCCAGCAGCCGCATCGCCTCCGCCTCGGCGCGCGCCCGGCTGACCGCGTGCACCCGCCGTGGCGCGAGGGTCACGTTGTCGAGCACGTTCAGGTGCGGGAAGAGGTTGTACGACTGGAACACCATGCCGATGCGGCGGCGTACCCGGTCGGGGTCGGTGCGCGGGTCGGTGATGTGCTCGCCGTCGAGGTGGATGCTGCCGTCGTCGAGCGGTTCCAGCAGGTTGACGCAGCGCAGCAGGGTGGACTTGCCCGAACCGGAGGCGCCGATGAGCACCACGGCCTCGTGTTCGGCCACGGTGAGGTCCAGTTCGTGCAGCACGACCTCGCCCCGGAACACCTTGCGCAGCCCGCGGCAGTCCAGCACCGGTGTGCTCATGCCGCCGCCTCCGCGGACTGGCGGCGCGCGGCGCGCAGGGTCACCCAGTCGGTCACCGCGATGAGCGGGATCGCCATCAGCACGAACAGCGCCCCGGCGACCAGGTAGGGGGTGTAGTTGTAGTGCTCGGCGGTCTGGATCTGGGCCATCCGGATGGCGTCGATCGGGCCCGCCAGCGAGATGAGCCCGACGTCCTTCTGCAGCGCGACCAGGTCGTTGAGCATGGGCGGCGCGACCCGCCGCAGCGCCTGCGGCAGGACCACGTGCCGCATCGTCTGGCCGTGGGTCAGGCCGAGCGAGCGGGCGGCGGCGCGCTGCGACGGGTGCACCGACTCGATGCCGGCGCGGAACACTTCGGCCAGGTAGGCGGCGTACACGATGGTCAGCGCGATGCCGCCGAGCACCAGCAGCGACGGCGTGCCCTGCAGGCGCAGGCCGGGCACGCCGAAGGTGAGCAGGTACAGCACGATCAGCAGCGGGGTGCCGCGGAACAGGTAGGTGTAGGAGGCGGCCAGCGCCCGCAGCGGGAAGAACACCGCCGGGCGCAGGGTGCGCAGCAGCGCGATCGCGAGCCCCAGCAGCAGCGCCCCGACGGCGCAGAACACCAGCAGCCGCACGTTGAGCCACAGCCCGTGCAGGACCAGCGGCAGCGATTCCCGGGCGATCGCCGGATCCAGGAACGACTCGCGCACCCGCTGCCAGCCGGGCGCGCCGGTGACCGCCACCACCGCCAGCACGCCGACCACCGCGGTGGAGGCGGCCGCGACGACGACCGACAGCACGGTCTGCCGCCGCCGGTGCGCGATCCGGGCCCGTTGCAGCGGACTCGGCCGGTAGCCGGGTTCGGCGTCGCGGCCGGTGTCGGAGATGACGGTCACCGGCGCACGCTAACCCAGCGTCGGCGCGCCGGCGACCCCGGCGAGCCACTGCTTCTGCAGCGCGTCGAGGGTGCCCGCGGTGCGCAGCGCGTCGACGGCCTGGCTCACGCAGGAGGTCAGCGCCGATCCCTTGTCGAGCACCAGCCCGAACTGCTCCGGGGTGCCGGTGGGCTGCGGCAGCTGTCCGACGATCAGGCCGCCGTCGAGTTCGGCGGCGGTCATGTAGAACGCGGTCGGCAGGTCCACCACGATGCCGTCGACGGTGCCGTTCTGCAGCTGCTTCTTGGCGTCGTCGTTGTTGTTGAACACGGCCGGCTCCACGCTGGGCTTGATCACCTCGGTGACGGCCCGGAAGCTGGTGGTGCCGACCTGCGCGCCGAGCTTGGCGTTCTTCAGGTCGGCCAGCGTCTTCGCCGCCGCGATCTTGCTGCCCTTGACGGTGATGACCGTCTGCGTGACGTCGTAGTACGGCGACGAGAAGTCGACCGCCTGGCGGCGCTGCTCGGTGATGGAGAACTGGTTGACGTCGAAGTCGAAGGTCTTCGGTCCGGGCGCGATGGCGCTGTTGAACGTGATCCGGGTCCAGACGACCTGGTCCTTGGCGTAGCCGAGCTTCTCGGCGACGGCGTAGGCGACCGCGGACTCGAATCCCTGCCCGCTGTCGGGCTTGTTGTCGGCGAACCACGGCGGGTACGCCGGGTCGTCGGTGGCGACGGTGAGCTTGCCGGACGTGACGGTCTTGAGGGTGGCGGGGGAGCAGGCGGCCGGGCCGGCCGACGCCGTGGCGGCGGTGCCCGGTTCCTCCTGCGGGGCGCAGGCGGCGGCCAGCGCCAGGGCAGCGAGCGCGAGCGCACCCGCCAAAGTGGACCGGAGGGGAGGCGTACTCATGCCCGGCAGCATACCCTACTCCATAAGTAGGAATTACCGTCCGATGTCGACCGATGCGCTACTGGCGCGGCCGGCGAACCCCCTGCGGCGCGTCGGCGGTGGATGCCAGCTGACCGGCGACGAGACCCTCCAGGGCGCGCAGCAGGGCCTCACGCTGTGCTGCGGGAAGCGAGGACAGGGCCTCTTCGTGTACCCGGTCGGCGATCTCCTGGCTGCGGGCGGCCACCTTCGCCCCCTCGGCGGTGACGGCGATGATCCGGGCCCGCCGGTCGGTGCTCGACGGGCGGCGCTCGGCCAGGCCCGCCTTCTCCAGCGCGTCGACGGTGACCACCATCGTGGTCTTGTCCATGTCCCCGAGCGCGGCCAGCTGGATCTGCGTCCGCTCCTGCTCCAGCGCGTGCACCAGCACGCAGTGCATCCGCGCGGTCAGCCCGATCTCGCCCAGCGCCGCGGCCATCCTGGTCCGCAGCACGTGACTGGTGTGGTCCAGCAGGAACGACAGATCGGGGCCGGTGCGGGTGGGCGCCATCGCGGTCATACCCGACAGTGTACGCGGAATCGATCCGTAGCGGATCATCTGGCAAGCTGCGAGAGTCTGATCAAGCGACGTACATTCGGCGGGTGACCGAACTCGACGAGCCGCACGTGGAGATCGACGGACGCCCGGCCGACGCGGACGCGCTGGCGCTGCTCGAGCACCGCGCCTGGGGCCACTTCACCGCGATGCAGGTGCGCGACGGCCGCACCCGCGGCCTGGACCTGCACCTGGCCCGCCTGCAGGCCGCACACCGCGCGACGTACGGCGCCGAACTCGACGGCCCGCTGATCCGCGACCGCATCCGGCACGCGCTGAACGGCGACCAGGACGCGTCGGTACGCGTCTACGGCTACTGGGACGGGCTCATCGTCACGGTGCGCCGTCCCGAGGCCATGCCGTCCCGGCCGCACGCGCTGAGCTCGCAGCGTTTCCAGCGCGCGCTCGCCGGGCTGAAGCATCCGGGCAGCGGGGCGGCGCAGGGTTACTTCCTCGACCGGGCGCTCGCCGAAGGATTCGACGAAGCCCTGCTCGTCGGCGCGGACGGGATCATCGCCGAAGGTGCGATCACCAACGTCGGGTTCTGGCGGGCCGGCACGATCGTCTGGCCCGACGCGCCCGCCCTGCCCGGCATCACCATGCTCGTGCTGCGCCGCGAGCTCGCGGCACACGGTGTGGCACAGGGCGGGGAGTCGGTCCGCCTAGCGGACCTGTCCGGATACGGCGGCATGTTCCTGTGCAACTCGCGTGGATGGGCGCCCGTGGACCGGGTCGACGACCTTCAGGTGCCGGTCCCGGACGCGATGACGGCCGCGCTCGCGACGGCTTACGACGCCGCCCCGTGGGACGCGATCTGAGCACTGCCCGGCTGGTCAGCCAGCGGTCGAGTCGTAGCGGCGGCGCGCCCCGGCGATGTCGTCGGCGTGCGTCTGCGCCCATTCGATCAGCTCCCACGCCGTCTTGAGCAGCGTCTGGCCCATCGGCGTGAGCGCGTAGTCGACCCGTGGCGGCACGACCGGATGGACCGTGCGTGCCACGAGGCCGTCGCGTTCCAGCGCCCGCAGCGTGACGGTGAGCATGCGCTGGCTGATGCCGTCGATGCCGCGTTTGAGATCGGTGAACCGCCGCGTGCCGTGGCGCAGCTGGTGGACGACGTTGAGGGTCCACTTGTCACCGACCCGATCGAGCACGTCGCGGACCTGGCAGGTCATCTCGTCGTGCACGTTCAGATCCATCGGTTACCTTCACCTCACTGAGGCAGTAAATAGTGCCTTCTTCCCCGGTCACCCCATGGTTCCTGATGATGGGCTCAGTTACCAGAAGGAACCGGAAGGAAGACGATGACCCAGCAAGCCCCTGCTCTCGACGAGAGCTTCGCGGCCCCGGTCTCCGCCGCAGTGCTCGACCGGACCGTGGCGGCGCTGCGCGCCAACAACTTCACCGTCCACGTCGTGGACACCGTCGACGAGGCGCGCAAGCTCGTCGTCGACGACATCCTGCCGCGCGACGCGGCGATCTTCACCGCGAGCAGCGAGACGCTGCGGCTGTCCGGCATCCTCGGCGATGTCGACGAGTCCGGCGACTTCCGGTCGGTTCGGGCCGACGCGGGCGACCTCGGCGACGACATGTGGGCCCGCATCCGGCTCGGCGCAGTCCCCGATGTCGTGGTCGGCAGCGTGCACGCCGTGACCGAGCAGGGTCACCTGGTGGTCGGCTCGGCCACCGGCAGCCAGTTCGCGCCGTACGCGGCGGGGGCCGAGAAGGCGGTCTGGGTGGTCGGCGCGCAGAAGATCGTGCCCGATCTGGAGACCGGCCTGCGCCGGCTGCGTACCTACAGCCTGCCCAAGGAGTGGCGGCGGCTCAACGACCTGGCGGGGCAGACCTCGTTCCTGAGCCGCGTCCTGATCATCGAGCAGGAGTGGCTGCCCGATCGCGGTGTGGTGGTCCTCGTCCGGGAGCCGATCGGTTTCTGAGCCGGCCGGCTCCCGGACGCGATGGTGCGGTCATTCCACCAGGAACGGCCGCATCATGTCGTTGTCCTCGTGCTCGAGCAGGTGGCAGTGCCACACGTACCGCCCGGCCAGGTCGAAGGTCGCCTTCACCCGCGTGATCTCGCCCGGGAAGGTGAGCACGGTGTCCTTGGTGCCCCGGTCCCCGGCCCGCGGCGGCTGCCTGCCGTCCTTGCCGCGGCCGAGGACCTCGAACTGCACCACGTGCAGGTGGATGGGGTGGGCATGGGCGCTCCAGTTGTGCAGCTCCCAGATCTCGGTGGCGTTCAGCGCCGGCCGCTCGGTGATCGGGTCGTGCCAGTGCCGCGGGTCGGCGTGCCCGTCCGCGCCGATCGTGTAGAGCATCATCTTGACCGAGTGGTCGTGCCCCAGCTGCTCGTCCAGGGCCAGCCGGCGGGTCGTGCCCGCGTGGCCGAGCGGCCGGATCCGGGGCAGGTCCAGGTCCTCGGGCGCGACGCTGCGGTCCCTGCCCCGCAGGCGTCCGACCGTGAACTTCATGACCTGACCGGTGGTGGCTGGATCCGACGGGTCGAAGTCGTCCGCGCAGAGTTCGTCGGGCCCCTCGTTGATGAGGTACAGCTCGGTGCCCTCGCGCAGGCCGGTGAAGTCCACGATGACGTCGGCCCGCTCGGCCGGGGCGAGCAGCAGCTCCCGCATCGACACCGGCTCGGGCAGGAACCCGCCGTCGTTGCCGATCTGCCAGATCGGCAGCGCCGCGGGCGCCGGGCGCCGGGCCAGCGGATCCGTCGCGATCTTCATGACCAGCACCCGGCTGTTGCAGCCGTTGAGCAGGCGCAGGCGGTAGCGGCGGGGTTCGACCTCCAGCACCGGCCACGTGTTGCCGTTGACCATGATGGTGTTCGCGAGGAAGGCCGGGTTCCAGATCGGGGGGAAGGGGCCGTGCGGGAGGTACGGTCCCGCGCCGTCGGTGAAGGCACGGCTGTCGGGGTAGAACAGCGAGCCGTCGGTGTTGAACGAGCGGTCCTGCACCACCAGCGGGATCTCGTAGTGTCGGGTGCCGGGCTGGTCGCCCGGCCTCGGCGCGGGCCCCGGGAGCACGCCGGGCGGCAGGTCCCCGGAGCCGCCGCGCAGCAGGTAGTACCCGGCCAGGCCGGCGTACACGTTGACGCGGGTCATGCCGAGGGTGTGGTCGTGGTACCACAGTGTCGCCGCGCGCTGGTCGTTGGCGTAGTGGAAGGTCGCCGTGCCGGGCTTCCAGGCGGTGCCGTGGCGCTGGGCGGACTCGTCGCCGAACTCGTCGTGGAAGGTGCCCACGGTGGCGTGCCCGCGCGGGATGTTTCGTGCCTTGGGCAGGTACCAGGCCTCCGGGTAGCCGCAGCTGTCCTGGAGCGAGCGCCCGCCGTGCAGGTGGGTGACGATCGGCACCGGCCCTCGATAGGGGCCGGGTGTCGAGGTGAAGGAGGGCCGGGTGTCCCGGCCGGAGACGCCGCCCGGCGGGTTGGCCCAGTGCAGCGTCGGGTCCACTGCCAGCAGGTGCGGGCGGAAGTCGCCGGAGGCGTCGACGAGGTCGTTGACCCAGGTGACACGTACCGGGCGGTCCACGCTCGCCTCGATGGTGGCCGACGGGGTGCGGAACCTGCCCGGCCTCGACGCGTCCCCGTAGCCCCACACGGTGGTACGCGGCAGGCCCTTCGGCAGGATCTGCTGGCGGAACTGGCGCACGCCGACCCGGTAGTGGTCGGGGCCGCCCTTCTCGGCACGTTCGGGCGACATCACCGACGGCGCCGCCAGCGGTGTGACGTACTTGCGGATCTTCTTCGGATTCAGGGTGCCCGCCTGCCCCCGGCCCATCGCCCAGGCCCAGCCGGCCTGCTGGGAGAGGGCCGTGGCGGCGCCCATGGCCGCCGTCGCCTGAAGAATCCGCCTGCGGTCGACCATGTGCACACCCTCCGCGAGCCGCCCCCGCGGGCGGCGTCTGCCAGGAGGAACGAGCAAGCCGACCTTGGGAAACGAGCCGTCGGCCCGCGATGCGCCGGTGTGCAGGGTCGGCTCAGTCTCCAATGGAGTGAGTCGGGCAGCGCCCCTATGATCACGGGGACTCAACCTTGGGAGGTCATCTTGAAACGTATCCTGGCATCCGCCGCGGTCGGGCTGTTCGCCTTCGCGGGGTCAGCCGCGGCCGCCACGCCCGCGCATGCCGACGTGCTCTGCATGACGAGGGAGAACGCGCCGTTCTACGCCTCGATCGACGGGTACGGCGGGACCGGCTACCTCTTCACGCTCAGTCCGAACCGGGGCTTCCGGGCCGACGGCGCGGGATACAACGACGTGTACGGCCGCAACTGGCTGCGCGGCCACGGCGCTGAGCACCCCAACCGGACGGGCTGGGTGCTGCACAGCCACACGACCTGCTGAAACCCCGATGCCGCGGACTGCGGTCGAGTCCGCGGCATTGTAAAGATGGTGTAATTAATATTTACGACGAAACATGTTCGTGAAGAAATAATGCGGTACGTCGAGCATGTTCGACATGCATCGATACCCCCGCCGCCTCGGCGCGGCCCTCGCCGTCACCGGCCTGCTCGCGCTGGGCGTCTGGCAGTCCGCCCCGGCCGCCGGCAAGACCCTGTCCGCCGAGCCGGCGGCCGCCGCGACGCCGCCCAACGTCGTGCTCGTCCTGACCGACGACCTGGCCTGGAACCTGGTCCAGTACATGCCCGAGGTCAAACGCCTGCAGCAGGACGGGATGACCTTCACGAACTACACCGTCACCGACTCGCTGTGCTGCCCGTCCCGCTCGTCGATCTTCACCGGCAAGTTCCCGCACGACACCGGCGTGTTCACCAACGGCGGCGCCGACGGCGGATTCGCCGTGTTCAAGGGCCTGGGCAACGAGTCGAACACCTTCGCGACCGCGCTGCAGGCAAAGGGCTACGCCACCGCGATGATGGGCAAGTACCTCAACGGCTACCTGCCCGCCGACACCCAGGGCGGCAGCCTGCCGTACGTGCCGCCGGGCTGGTCGGACTGGCGGGTCGCGGGCGCCGGTTACCAGCACTACAACTACGACCTCAACGAGAACCACACCGTCGTGCACTACGGCAGCACACCGGCCGACTACCTGACCGACGTCGTGTCGGGCAAGGGCAGCTCGTTCATCCAGAACTCGGTCGCGGCCGGCAAGCCGTTCCTGCTGGAGATCGCGACGTTCGCCCCGCACGGGCCGTTCACCCCGGCGCCGGAGGACCTGAACGACTTCCCCGGGCTGACCGCGCCGCGCACCCCGGCGTTCAACAAGCTGCCCGCCAACGCGCCGGGCTGGCTCGCCGGCAACGCGCCGCTGACCGCGGCCCAGAAGACGACGATCGACACGAACTTCCGCAAGCGGGCCCAGTCCGTGCAAGCGGTCGACCGCATGATCGGTGACCTGCGGGCGGACCTCGCCGCCAGCGGCGTCGCCGACAACACGTACATCGTGTTCACCTCCGACAACGGCTTCCACATGGGCGAGTACCGGCTGACGTCGGGCAAGCAGACCGCGTTCGACACCGACGTACGCGTGCCGCTCATCGTCGTCGGTCCGGGGGTCGCGGCCGGCAGCACCCGGGCCGAAGTGGTGCAGAACATCGACCTGGCGCCGACCTTCCAGCGCATCGGCGGAGCCGACGTCGCGGCGAACATCAACGGCCGCAGCCTGCTGCCGCTGCTGAACGGGGAACCCGCCGCCAACTGGCGGACCGCGTCGCTGATCGAGCATCACGGGCCGAACCAGGCCGCCGACGATCCCGACTTCCAGACCGCCGCGGCCGGCACACCCACCACGTACTCGGCGCTGCGCACCGCGGTCTACACCTACGTCGAGTACTCCACCGGTGAGCGGGAGTACTACGACCGGGTGGCCGACCCGAACCAGCTCGACAACATCGCGGGCACACTGTCGGCGACCCGGCTGGCGGCGCTGCACGCGGCTCTGGACGCCCTGGTGAACTGCCATTCCCAGAGCGCCTGCTGGACCGCGGGGCACGTCACCGCCTGACCCGTGCGTGCCGCGCGGTGGTGGCGGGGGCCGGGGGGCGGGGGGGGGGGGCCCGGGGGGGGGGGGGGGGGGGGGGGGGGGGGGCGGGGGGGGGGGGGGGGGGGGGGGGGGGGGGGGGGG
>NZ_ML769307.1:53509-260451 GCF_009720385.1 Catellatospora vulcania
TGGCCCGGGGGCCACGTCACCGCCTGCCCGGGGCGTGCCGCGCGGTGGTCGCGAGCCCGGGGAGCCGGGCTCGCGACCACCGGCGTCGGCTTACTGCAGGCCGGTGCGGACGGAGGTGATGCGCTGGGTGTTGAAGCCGAGCCAGTGCATCCGGCCGACGTAGCGGGCGTGCTCGATCTTGAGGCAGCGGTCCACCACGAGATCGAGACCGCCGTCTGCCGCGATCTGATTGCCCTCGTCGTTGACGACGCCGAACTGGCACCACAGCGCCCCGGCCCCGATCTGCACGGCTTCGCGCGCGATGCCCGGCAGCGCGTCCGGCGCGCGGAACACGTTGACGAGATCCACGGCGACGGGCACGTCCAGCAGGCTCGGGTAGGACGTCTGGCCGAGGATCTGCTTCTCGCGGGGGTTGACCGGGATGACCTGGTAGCCGTGCCGCTGGAGGTAGTAACCGACGAAGTAGCTGGCGCGCAGCTCGTTGTTGGACAGGCCGACGACCGCGATCGTCTTCGCTCGGTGGATCACCCGCTGGATCGTCGCCGGGTCCTGGTACACGCTGAGGTCGCTCATGCCGCCACCGCCGTCGCGAGATTCGCGGCGACGTTCGCGAAGCCCTGCTCCAGATCCCAGACCAGGTCGTCGACCGACTCGGTGCCCACCGACAGCCGCACCGTCCCGGCGGCCACCCCGGCGGCGCGCAGCTCGTGGTCGCCGAGCTGGCGGTGCGTGGTACTCGCCGGATGGATGATCAGGCTTTTCGCGTCGCCGACGTTGGCCAGGTGGGACCAGAGCGTCACGCCGCGGATGAAGTCCTGGCCGCCGTCGCGGCCGCCCGCGCAGTCGAAGGAGAACACCGCGCCCGCGCCGCGCGGCAGGTACTTGCGCACCAGCGGTTCGTACCGGCTGCCGGGCAGCCCGGCGTAGGTCACGTTCGCGGCCAGCTCGTGCGAGGCGAGGAACTCCGCGACCGCGCGCGCGTTGCGGACGTGGCGGTCCATCCGCAGCGACAGCGTCTCCAGCCCCTGCAGCAGCAGGAAGGCGTTGAACGGGGACAGCGCCGCGCCGAGGTCGCGCAGGGTCTCCGCGCGCAGTTTCATCAGGTAGCCGTACATGCCGAAGGTCTCGTGGAACTGCAGGCCGTGGTACGCCGGTGACGGATCCGCGATCACCGGGAAGCGCCCGTTGGACCAGTCGAACGTGCCCGCCTCGACGACCACGCCGCCGATGCTGGTGCCGTGCCCGCCGATGAACTTGGTCGCCGAGTGGATCACGATGTCGGCGCCCCACTCGATCGGGCGGCACAGGTACGGCGTGGCGAAGGTGTTGTCCACGATCAGCGGCAGCCCGTGCTCGTGCGCGATGGCGGCGACGGTCTCGATGTCCAGCACGTTGCCGGCCGGGTTGCCGATCGTCTCGCCGAAGAACGCCTTGGTGTTCGGGCGGACCGCGTCCCGCCACGCCTGGGGGTCGTCGGGATCGACCCAACTCAGCTCCACGTTCATCTTGCGCAGCAGGTGCTTGAACTGGTTCACCGTCCCGCCGTACAGCGCGGCGGAGGAGACCACGTGATCACCCGGTTCCAGCAGCGTGAACAGCGCGGCCGCCTGCGCGGCGATGCCGCTGGCGAATGCGACCGCCCCGCAGCCGCCTTCGAGGTTGGCCACGCGCTCCTCGAACACCGCGACCGTCGGGTTCATGATGCGCGAGTAGGTGTTGCCGTACTCCTGCAGGTTGAAGTACGCGGCGGCCGACTCCGGGTCCTCGAACACGTAGCTGGTGGTCTGGAAGATCGGCACGGCGCGCGCGCCGGTGTTGGGGTCCGGCCGCTGCCCGGCGTGCAACTGCCGGGTCTCGAACCCGAAGGCGCGGGCCTGTTCGGTGCGGGGGAGTTCGCTGCTCACTCGTGCCTCTTCCTCGGCGTCGATGGGTCGGCTCCGGCTCCGGTCAGGAAGCGCCGGATGACGGGGGTCTGGCGCGCTTCCTCCAGCAGGAAGCTGTCGTGGCCGTGCGGGGCCTCGATCAGGTGGTACTCGACGGGTCTGCCGAGCGTGCGCAGTGCCGCGGCGAGCTGTTCCGAGGCCGTCGGCGGGTACAGCCAGTCGGAGCTGAAAGCGATCAGCAGCGTACGGGCCATGATGCCGCCGAGGGCCCGGGTGAGTGATCCGCCGCCGTGCTCTCGCGCGAGGTCGAAGTACGTCAGCGCGCGGGAGGTGTACAGGTAGGTGTTGGCGTCGAAGCGTTTGACGAAGGCGTCGGCCTGGTGGCGCAGGTAGCTCTCGACCTCGAACTCCGGTTCGGTGATGGTGTGCCGGATGTCGTCGGCGAACTGCAGCCGCCGCCCGAACCGGTCCTCCAGCGCGGGCGCCGACAGGTAGGTGATGTGACCGACCATGCGCGCGACACCCATGCCGGCGTCGGGTTGCCGCCCTGTGCCGTGGTAGTGCCCGCCCTGCCAGTCCGGATCGCGCATGATCGCGTCCCGGGCGATGGCGTTCCAGGCCACGCCCTGCGGGTGCAGGGCGGGTGTGCTGGCGATGACCACGATCGCGTCGACCTGGTCGGGGTACAGCACCGCCCACTCCAGGGCCTGCATGCCGCCGAGCGAACCGCCGGCGACCGCCGCCAGCCGGGTTATGCCGAGTTCGTCGAGGAAGGCGCGCTGCGTGCGGACCATGTCCGCGACGGTGATGACGGGGAAGTCCGATCCGTACGGTGCGCCGCTGGCGGGGTCGGTCGAGGACGGGCCGGTGGTGCCCCGGCAGCCGCCGAGCACGTTCGTGGACACGATGAAGAAGCGGTCGGTGTCGAACGCCTTGCCGGGGCCGATCATCCCGTCCCACCAGCCGAGTGCCTTGCCTGCCGCGCCGTCGCGGGCCTCGGCGGCGAATCCGTCGCGGGTGCCCGCCTCCGGTGGCGTGGCCGCGAAGCCCGCGGCGTGGGCGTCGCCGCTGAGGGCGTGGCAGACCAGGATGACGTTGTCCCGTTCGGGTGACAGGACCCCGTAGGTCTCGTAGGCCACCCGGACCGGATGCAGTTCGCGCCCGCAGTCCAGCGGCACAGGCCGGGGCAGGTCCAGGTGTCGCGTCTCGACGTTGCCGACGGATCCGGCGGCGACCGTCGGGTTCGGTGCCACGGGCGCGATCATAACTGGTCCTCCGTAGCGGTCGATGTTAATGTCGGTCATTCCGATAGGAATTGTAGGGTAGAGATCGAGAGGGGCACCACACATGACCACCGTCGACAACGGCGTGAACGTCCAGGCACTGCTCGACGCGCGCGGGGTGCTGAAGGACGCGCCCGACGCCGCCCAGTTCACCTGGCGGGCCACCTCCACCTGGCGCAACGGCGTGCACAGCACGACCCGCATCCAGAACTTCTTCGGCCTCGGCCAGGAGCAGAGCCACAAGAGCGAGACGGTGTTCGACGCCGACCACCCGGCCGTCTTCGCAGCCGAAGACAACGGCATCACCCCGATCGAGTACCTGCTCGTCGGTCTGGCCTCCTGCCTGACCGCCGGCGTCGCCTCGGTGGCGCAGAACCGCGGCATCCAGCTGCGCTCGGTCGAGTCGACGGTGGAGGGCCAGCACGACATCCGGGGCATCCTCGGGGTCGACAGCGACGTCCGCAACGGCTTCAACGACATCAAGGTGACGTTCACGATCGACGCGGACGCCTCGCAGCAGGAGATCGAGGCGCTGGTGGCGCAGTCCCAGAAGCGCTCCGCCGTCTTCGATGCCCTCACCAACCCCACCAACGTCACCGTCGCGGTCGCCTGAGGAGGGCCGAGCCATCGAGCGCGTCACCACGGTCGTCCTCGGCGCGGGGCACGCGGGCCTGGCCGCGAGCCACTACCTGCGCGACCGCGCCATCGACCATGTCGTGCTCGAACGCGGCGAGGTGGCGAACTCCTGGCGCCGGGAACGCTGGGAGTCGCTGCGGCTGCTCACCCCGAACTGGCAGAGTCGCCTCCCGGGCCATCACTACGATGGCCCGGACCGCGACGGCTACATGACGATGAACGAGGTCGTCAGGTTCATCGAGCAGTTCGCCGCGGTGTCCCGCGCGCCCGTGCGGACCGGGACGGCGGTCACCTCGGTGCGGCGCGTCGACGAGGGATACCAGCTCGCCACGAGCGGCGGGCCGATCCGGTGCCGCGCGGTGGTGATCGCCACCGGCGCCTGCAACCAGCCGGTGGTGCCGTCGCTGCGGGACGCTGTGCCGGCCTCCGTCACGCAGCTGACCCCCTTCGACTACCGGTGGCCGGACCTGCTGCCGGACGGGGGAGTGCTGGTCGTCGGCGCGTCGGCGACCGGGGTGCAGCTGGCCGACGAGCTGCGCCGGTCCGGCCGGCCCGTGGTCCTGTCCGTGGGGGAGCACGTGCGGCTGCCGCGCACCTACCGCGGGCGCGACGTGCTGTGGTGGATGGACGCCTCCGGTGTGTGGGATCAGCGCCACGACGAGGTCGACGACCTCGACCGGGCCCGCCGCCTGCCGTCGCCGCAGCTCATCGGCTCGCCCGAGCGGCGCACCCTCGACCTCGACGCGCTGTCGGCGTCCGGCGTCGAGCTGGTGGGCCGCTTGGCGGGGGTGCGGGACGGCCGGGCGCTGTTCTCCGGCGGGCTGCGCAACGTGGTCGCGCTGGCGGACCTGAAGATGGAACGCCTGCTGGACACCTTCGACGAGTGGGCCCGCGGGGACGGTGCGGCCGAGCCGCCCGAGCGGTTCGCGCCCACCCGCGTACCCGACCCGGCCCGGCTGCAGCTCGACCTGACCCGCGGCGAGATCCGCACGATCGTGTGGGCGACCGGGTTCCGGCCGGACTACCGCTGGCTCGACGTTCCCGTGCTCGACGGCAAGGGCCGCCTGAAGCACGACGGCGGGGTCGTCGACAGCCCGGGGCTGTACGCGCTCGGCCTGCCCCTGCTGCGGCGGCGCAGGTCCACCTTCATCCACGGCATCGAGGACGACGCGCGCGCCGTGATCGACCATCTCGCGGGATACCTCGCCGCCCGCCCTTGATCACATGACGTCCTGCTGGGCCGGTGGCGGCAGCGGGTTCTCGAAGCAGGCGAGCCAGGTGGTCAGCGCTGACTCGAGTCGGGCGGCGTCCTCGCTGCTCAGCAGATCGAGCAGGCGGCGCTCGTTGCGCATGTGGTCGGCGAACGCCTGGTCGATCAGCTTCCGGCCGGCCGGGGTGAGGGCGACGACGCGGCCCCGCCCGTCGCTGCCGCTGGGGCGGCGGGTGATGAGCCCGTCACGTTCCAGCCGGTCGAGGCGCTTGGTCATGGCGCCGGTGGTGACCATCGTGAACGCGGCGAGCTCGCCGGGCGCGCGCTCGAAGGGTTCGCCGGCCCGGCGCAGGGTGGCGAGGACGTCGAACTCGCCCTCGCCCAGCCCGTAGCGCCGGTAGACGACGCGCAGCTCCTCGGTCAGGTGGCCCGCCAGGCGGTGCAGGCGCCCGATCACGGCCTGCGGGCTGACGTCGAGGTCGGGCCGTTCGCGGGCCCAGGCCTGCTGGATACGGGCTACGTGGTCGAGGTGTCCGGTCACCCTTTCAATATAGCTTCCGGGGAAGCTATATTGCCTTCCATGGAAGCTACTTCTCGGTGGGTGACGGTCACCGCGATCGCGCCGATCGCCTGGGGCTCGACCTACTTCGTGACCCACCGGTACCTGCCGCCGGACTACCCGCTGTACGGCGCGGCCATCCGCGCGCTGCCCGCCGGACTGCTGCTCCTGCTCGTGCGCAGGTCGCTTCCGCACGGTGCGTGGTGGTGGCGATCCGCGGTCCTGGGCGCCCTGAACATGGGCGCCTTCTTCGCCCTGGTCTACCTCGCGGCCCAGACACTGCCCACCAGCATCGCCTCGACGATCATGGCGACCTCGCCGGTCGCGATGATGCTGATCGCCTGGGCGGCACTGTCGGAACGGCCGCAGGCAGCGCAGCTCGTCGGCGCCGCCGTCGGGGTCGTCGGCGTCGGACTCATGCTGCTCGACGACACGGCCGGAGTCGATCCGGTGGGTGTCTTCGCCTCCGTTGCGGCCATGGCGATGTCGTCCCTCGGCTACGTGCTGACCAAGAAGTGGAGCATGGGCGTCGACGTGTTCTCGCTGACCTCCTGGCAGCTCATCGCGGGAGGGCTGGTCCTGCTGCCCGTCGCCGCCGCCGTGGAGGGCGCGCCGCCCGCGCTGGACGGCTCCGCCGTCGTCGCGTTCGGCTACGTCTCGGTCGTGGCGACCGCCCTGGCCTTCACGGCCTGGTTCACCGGCCTGCGCCACCTGAGCGCCGGCACAGTAGGGCTGGTCGGGCTGCTCAATCCGATCACGGGCGTGGTGCTCGGAGCGGTGGTGGCGCAGGAGACGCTCGCCGCCCAGCAGCTGGGCGGTCTCGTGCTGGTCGTCACCGGGATCCTGCTGGGACAACCTGCCGCTCGGCGTATCGTTGCCCGCGTCAGTGCCGGCTGGGGCCGGCCGGACACGGCGGGCGCGCCAAGGTGCGTCGGCTGACCGACAGCCCCGGCGCCGGTCGAGAGAGCGCCGACGGCGCTGACGCGGTCGCAGATGAGGGCGAGTTATTCGGTTGACCGGAGACCGGACGCCGGGTCGGATGAAGGGCCGCACCACGGCGGCGCGTGGTCTCCACCCGTCGACCTGCTGCAGTCGTCGGCGCGATTGCTCACGACGTCAGACCCGCACAGTCGGGACCGCCCACCAGCCGACCGTACGGGAGAACCGATGCAACCGCTGACCGCAGAAGAGATCCGAAGCTCCATCGTCAACGCGTCGAAAGGCGACGCGCGGCGGATGCACCTGCCGGCGACGCCCGAGCAGCTCAACTGGGACGACCTCGACTTCCTCGGGTGGCGTGACCCGAAGGCGCCCGGCCGGGCGTATCTGATCGTGCCGCTGGGTTCGACGGTGGTCGGGTTGGTGCTGAGCGCGACCGTTCCGCCCCGGTCGCTGATGCGCTCGAACATGTGCGGGTTCTGCCACACCTTCCACGATGCCGCCTCCATCGCGCTGTTCTCGGCACGACTGGCCGGGGCGGCCGGGCGTCACGGCAACACGGCCGGCACCTACGCATGCACCGACCTGGCGTGCCCGCTTTACGCACGCAATCTGCGCAAACCGTTCCTGCCGCAGGCGGCCGAGACCGTCACCGTCGAGGAGCGGGTCGCCCGCCTGCGCCAGAAGGTGACCGCCTTCGTCGAGCGGGTCCTCGACACCACCGCGTCGGCGACCGCCGGTGGTGAGTAGCGCTCCCGGCGTGCTCAGACCTGGTTCATCCCGCCGTCGACGAAGAGCTCGGCGCCGGTGATGAAACTGGACTGGCCGGAAGCCAGGAACAGCACCGCGTCGGCAACCTCCTCGGGCCGGCCCATCCGGTCCAGCGGAACCTGCCTTATCAGCTCCTGCTTGAACTGCTGCGCCTGCTGCTCGTCGGCAACCAGCCCGCTCAGACCCGGTGTCTCGATCGGGCCGGGGCTCAGCGTGTTGACCCGCACGCCGCGTCCGCTGAGTTCGGCAGCCCACGACCGGGCCAGTGAGCGGACAGCCGCCTTCGTCGCCCCGTACACGCTGAACGACGCCTGACCCGCCGAACCGGCGGTCGAGCCGCACAGGACGACCGACGCCGGGTCGTTGAGCAGCGGCAGCGCCTTCTGCACGGTGAACAGCAGCGCCTTGACGTTCAGGCCGAACGTCGTGTCGAAGTGCTCCGGGGTGATCTGTCCCAGCGGCGCGAGCTCTCCGCCGCCGGCGTTGGCGAACAGCACGTCCAGACCGCGGCCGCGCTCGCGTACCGCGTCGTAGAGCCGGTCCAGGTCGGCGTCGGAGGTGACGTCGCCGGTGACGCCGGTGGCGTCCGGGCCGATGGCGGCGACCGCAGCGGTCACCTGTTCGGGCCGCCGGCCGATGATGAAGACGTGCGCGCCGTGCTCGGCGAGCCGCTTGGCGGCGGCCAGGCCGATACCGGTGGTGCCGCCGGTCACCACCGCCGTCTTGCCGTCGAGCTGCCCCACGACCGCCTCCGTTGCGTCCCGCCCGGGCAGCGGCTGTCGCTGCCCGGTCCCAGATCTCATACTGGTCGGTCCGTGGACGGCATGTCGGCGTTTCCGCTGGCCGGCTACGGCACACCTGGGCTGTGCACGCCTGACGCGTACCATGGCGCCGCACCTGCCCACTGCCGTCGACGCGGTGACGAGAGCGGGCTGAGCCTGAGGAGGACGGCGTGCGGATCCTGGTTGCCGAAGACGACACAGCCGTCCGTGACTCGCTGACGCGCAGTCTCCGGTTCGAGGGCTACGCGGTCGACGTCGCTGCCGACGGCGCACAGGCGCTGCAGTCGGTGCTCGCCGCCGAACCCGACGCGCTCGTGCTCGATGTGATGATGCCCGAGGTCGACGGTCTCGGCGTCTGCCGTGCGCTACGGGAGCGGGGCATCATCGTTCCCGTGCTGATGCTGACCGCCCGCGACAGCGTCGGCGACCGCGTCGCCGGTCTGGACGCCGGAGCCGACGACTACCTGGTCAAGCCCTTCGCGCTGCAGGAACTACTCGCGCGGCTGCGCGCGCTGCTGCGCCGCTCGGTGCTCACCGGCGTGCCCGGCCAGGACGGGCCGCTGCGTTTCGCCGGGATCACGCTCGATCCCATCACCCGGGAAGTGACCGCCGACGGGCGCGCCGTGCGGCTGACCCGTACCGAATTCAGCATCCTCGAGGTGTTCCTTCGCCATCCGCGCCAGGTGCTGAGCAGGTCGACCCTGTTCGAGCAGGTGTGGGGTTGCGACCTCGGCGAGAACTCCAACAGCCTGCACGTCTACGTCGGCTACCTGCGCCGCAAACTCGAAGCCGCCGGCCTCGACCGGCTGCTGTACACCGTGCGCGGCGTCGGGTACGTGCTCCGGGAGACCCCGCTGTGAGCCTCACCAACCGGCTCAGCGTCATCGCGGCACTGGCTGTCGCGGTCGCGGTGGTGGCCGTCAGCGGCCTTGCCTTCCTGCTCGTCCGCGAGGAGCTGCACCGGCAGCTGGACAGCCAGCTCGACTCCGACGCCCGCACGATCGCCGCCCAGCCGGAGCGGTGGATCGACAAAGCGCCGGTGCAGCCGGTGCGTCCTGGCAAGTTCGAAGGGGACTGGCGCGCCCTCAAGGAAACCGACCTCGGACCGCGGTGGCAGATCATCTCTGTCAAGGGTGTCGTCAGCACCTCCGCCCTGCCGATCACCGACGCCACCCTGGCCGTGCTCGAGGGACGTGTGGTCCGCAGCCGGGAGACGGTCACCGTCGCCGGCGAGGAGCTGCGCATGGTCACCCTGCCGCTCGACGCGCAAGGCATCATCCAGGTGGCCCTGCCACTCGAACCGCTCACCGACACCCTGCGCAGGCTTGCCGTGCTGCTCACCGTGGGCTGCCTCGGCGGCGTGGCGCTGGCGGCGCTGATCGGCCGCAGTGTCGCCCGCGCCGGGCTGGCCCCCATCCACCAGCTGACCGGCGCGGTGGAGAAGGTGGCTGCCACCCGCGACCTGCAGACCGCGATTCCGGTACACGGCAGGGACGAAGTCGCCCGCCTGGCGGGGGCGTTCAACGGGATGCTGGCCGCGCTGACGGCCTCACGTGCCGCGCAACGGGCCTTGGTCGAAGACGCCGGGCATGAGCTGCGGACGCCGCTGACTAGTCTGCGCACCAACATCGAGCTGCTGGTGCGGGCAGAAGCGGAAACCGGGTCCGGGCGGGTGCTGCCGTCGCAGGAGCGGGCCCGGCTGATGCAGGATCTGGAGACACAGGTGGTGGAGCTGACGCAGCTCACCAATGAGCTGGTGGATCTGGCGCGGGAGGAGACGAGCCCGGAGCTCCCCGAGCGGGTCGACCTGGGCGACGTCGTCGCCACGGCGATAGACCGGGCGCGGGCTCGTACCGTGGTGCCGATCGACGCGGACCTGATCACGGCTGAGCTGACAGGTCGCCCGGGCGCCCTGGAACGTATGGTGTTGAACCTGCTCGACAACGCTGCGAAGTGGAGCCCGGAGGGCGCCAGGGTGGCGGTCGGTCTGCGTCGCGACGGCGAGTGGATGGAACTGACCGTGGCCGACGCCGGGCCCGGCATCGCTGAAGCGGACCGGTTCCGGGTGTTCGAGCGGTTCTACCGGTCGGCCGAGGCCAGGGCGATGCCTGGCTCCGGGCTGGGTCTGGCCATCGTGGCTCAGACGGTGGCGCAGCACGGGGGCACGGTGACGGCGGAGCGGTCCCCGGTCGGTGGTGCGCTGCTGCGGGTGCTGCTGCCGGCGGATTCATAGGAAGTTCTTAACAAACCGCTCAGGCGTTCTTAGCTGACTGAGTCATCGTGTGCTGCATGACAACAGAGCCTGTTGAGGCGCAACCCGCTGAGCCCGCCGCTGCGCCGGCTGCCGAGCCGAAGACGGTGGTGACCGAGGTCAGACCGGTTCGGCGGCGTCCGTCCGGAAAGGTCGTCCTGGCGGTGGCCGGGGCGTTCGTGGCCGGTGCGGTGTGTACCGGATGCCTGGGTGTCGCCGCCCTGTTCGTGGCAGGCCACGGCGACGACCACCACGGGTTCGACGGCGATCACCCGAAGATCGAGCGTGTCTTCCCCGACCGTGGTGGATGGAAGGGCGGCGAGAAGTGGCCCGGCGACGGAGGGCCATGGCAGAAGCAGGAGTGGCCCGGACCCCAGGACAAGGGGATCTGGCCACTGCCTGACGACAGGCCCGGCCTGCCGGGTGTCCCGGCGCCGGAGCAGAAGGTTCCGTCACCGGCGCCGTCGGCTACCTCCTGACCGCGACGGCGCAGGGCGGGGCCTGAAGACGGGCGGGTACCGGTCCGGCAGCAACCTGCCGGACCGGGGTGGGGTGGACTACTTGGCGCTCGCCGCGGCCGACCACGGAACAGTTCACCTTCGCGGTCGTTGTCCCGGTGGGGCTGCACGGCGGAACCCGATGACCTGACCGCCTGGATATGGAGCGGTATGAATGACAGCGACGGTCGCAGACGTGCCTCAGGCGAGCTCGAGGGCCAGGTGATGAACGTCCTGTGGGCCACGGGCCGCGCCATGACCCCCGCCGAGGTCCAGGCGCGGCTGGATCCGGCGCCGGCGTACAACACGGTGCAGACGATCCTGATCCGGCTCGTGGACAAGGAGCTGGTACGCCGCAACCGGGCGGGCCGGGCCCACGCGTACGAGCCGGTGCGCAGCGAAGCCGACGCGGCCGCCGCGCAGCTGCGTGCGACGCTCAGCGGGGTCGGCGACCGGCAGCTGACGCTGCAGCGTTTCGCGGAGACCCTCGACGATGCCGAAGCGCAGGTGCTGCGGCGGCTGCTGTCCGACATGCGGCCGGGGGACAGGTGAAGGTCTGGGTCTACCTGCCGCTGCTGCTGTCTGCGCTGCTGCCGTACGTGGCCCGATTCATGGCCGGGCGGGTCGCGCCGTCCGCTGCCGCGCGGACCGTCACCGCCGCCGCCGCGGCGGCCGCGAGCGGTTTCGTGTGCTGCCTGTCGTTGCTGGCGTTGACGCTGTTCGACGACCTGCCGCCGTTGTGGGAGTTCGACGACCGTCCGGAGCTGGGGCTGCCCAAACCGGTCCCGGGGCTGGTCGCGATGATCGCCGCGCTGGTGCTCGGGACCGGTGTGGTGCGCCTGGTCCGCGACATCCGGATACGCCGGCGGGTGCTGCGGGAACTGCGGGACGTGGGCAGCCCGCACGCGGGGATGGTGGTGGCCGACTGGGCGGAGCCGTTCGCGGTGGCGGTGCCGGGCCGGCCGGGGCACATCCTGGTCACGTCCGGGATGCTGCGGGTGCTGAGCCCGGGTGAGCAGCGGGTGCTGTTCGCGCACGAGAACGCGCATCTGCGGCGGCGGCATCACCGGTGGGTGGCGGTCGCGAGCTGGTCGGCGGCGCTGAACCCGCTGCTGGCTCCGATGGCGGTGCTGGTCGGCCACCTGGTCGAGCGGTGGGCTGACGAGGACGCCGCCGCGATGGTCGGCGACCGGCAGCTGGTGGCGCAGGCAGTGGCCAAGGCGTCGCTGGCCGGCCGCCGCAAGCAGGTCGCGCCGGCGATGGGGATGAGCGGCTCGGGCGCGGTCGAGCGGGTGATGGCGATGCAGTGCCCGCGTCAGCCGAGCCGCTGGCAGGCGGTGGCCGGGGTGACCCTGCTGTGCCTGATGCTGCTCGCGGCCACGGCGGTGGCCGTGGTGGAGTTCGCCGGGGTCGCTCGGGCCTGGCTCGGCATGATCATCTAGGGACCCGTCGACGCTGGTCGGGTGGGCGGCTTCAGTGGCAGTCGGCGGACCCGGAGTCGGTGTAGGCGGCGCCGGGCCGGCCGACGAACTGCCAGTGGTAGGAGGTGGGGTCGAGGGTCAGCTTGAGCACGCCGTAGGTTCTGTCGTCGCGGGTCTCGGAGTTGGCGGCGACCTCGTCACCGAACCGGTAGAGGCTCGCGCCGCCGGTGCCGACGACGAACTGGCGGATGCCCCGGCCGTCGTCGCGGTTCCCGTCGGGGTCCTGTGGCGCGAAACGTTCGTAGTTGTGGTTGTGCGCGGTGAGGACCAGTTCGGTGCCGTGGTCGTAGAGGATCTGGTACAGCGGGCGCACGCGCGGTTCAGAGGTGTGTCTGCCGCCGGAGGTGAACAGCGGGTGGTGCCACATGGCGATGCTGCACCGGGCCGGCTGGCTGGTCAGGACTTCCTGGAGCCAGCGCGCCTGCGGCGAGTCGGGGCCGCACGCGACCTGGTCGCACTGGCTGTTGAGGACCAGCACCTGCCAGCCCGAGACGCGGTAGGTGTACCAGCCTTCGTTGCGGTTGCCGACGTCGGCGCCGAAGTAGTCGTAGTAGGCCTTGCCGTCGGCTTTGCGCAGGTCGTGGTTGCCCAGGACGGGGCGGGTGCGGTCGCGGTGGCGTCCCCAGTGCGGGTCGTAGCAGCGGCGGAACTGCTTTGCGGAGCCGTCCATGTAGGCGTTGTCACCGAGGGTGAAGACGGTGCCGGGGATGTCGTCGAGCAGCTTGGCGGTGATCTCGTCGCCGCCGCTGGTGCAGCTGGCGATGTCACCGGCCCCGACGAGCACGGGAGGTCCGTCGTCGCGGGCGCCGCCGAACGCCACGACGGTGCCGGCGGCCAGCACCGCGGCGATCAGGGACGCGCGTCCGGCGACGCCGCCGAGGACGCGACCGAGGCGACCGGTTGCCGAGGCGGGCAGAGCGGGCGGGACGGGTACGGGCTCGGGCTCGCTCATCGGCGGGCTCCTTCGCGGGAGGCCGCAGCCTGCTTGTGGCCGTGCAGCAGCGCCGCGCGGTCGACCGGAAGGGTCGGCGGCAGGACTGCCCCACTGCGCCGACCCCACGGGGCGGGGCCGAAGGCGCGCAGCATCAGCGCGTCGTAGAGGAGCGCCAGCAGTGCGGCGGCGACGAGCGGCGTCCCGAACTCGGCCAGCGGCGGGATCGACAGGACGGTCGCGGCCAGTGGGCTGGTGCTGACGGCCACGCCGCGGGCGGCGGCGGTCATGCTCGCCACCGCCGTGCGCTGGGGTGGGGCGACGATCGCCGCGGTGAACGCCTGCCGGGCCGGTACGTCGATCTTCGACAGGGCATGGCGGACCAGCAGCAGCGCGGCCGCGAGCGGGAACGTCGGTGCGAAGGCGACACCCAGCAGCAGCACGTTGGACACGGCGTGGGGCCAGAGCATGGTCACCAGCAGGCCGCTGCGGGCGGTCAGCGCCGGTGCGGCCAGCTGGGCGGCGGCTGCGAGCAGGTTCATCCCGAACGGGGTGTTGTCGTTGGTCGACGGTGAGACCGTGCCGATGAACGCCGCGGCCAGCAGCAAGGGGTAGCTGTCGCAGGTGGCGAATACGGCTCCGGCCGCGGCCATCAGCACCGCCGACACGATCAGCGCGAGGCGACGGCCCATGCGGTCGGCGAACAGCGCCATGACGATCGTGCCGGCGACGCTGCCCGCACAGGCGACGGCGATCAGCACCCCGATCTCGGCGGGCGAGTAGCCGACGATGCTGAGTCGGCTGGCCAGCAGCACGCTGACGCAACCGAAACCGAACGTGCGCAGCGCACGCGAGACAATGACCCGCTTGCTGTCGGCGTGGAGGCGCCACCGGACGGCAAGTGGTCTTCCGTACCTCGGAGAACCCACTGAAAGATGATGAAACATCCTTAATGGGACGTAACTCCGACACGCCGTAGGAATTCGTGGGGCGGCCCGGGCGGGGTGCTGTGCCAGGTGAGAGACGATACCTACATCGTGTAGGACATGGCGCGGATGTGCGGCGAGCCGGTCGAACGTACGAGGGGGACGTGCTAGCAGGTGACTTGTGGATCCGCACCGATGAAGTTCAGCGGACCGGCGACGATCGTGGCCGCGATCGTCGCGCCGTGGTCGCAGTCCGCAGACGACCCGGTGAAGTAGTCGCGCTGCATCGCGGCCGCGAACCCGCCGACCAGCCACACCAGGATCACCACCAGCACGATCCGGCGCATCACTCCACCCCCGCGACCAGGTTATGCGACCAGGCGCGGGCGGCAGCCTCAGTCGGCGGATTCGGCGGCGACGACCGGATGCCCGCTCGGCCCGTTCAGGCGCGGCGACGAGCAGCGCGGCCAGGTCGGCGGCCTGACCGCGTCACTGTCCCGGCCGGGGCGACGCATTCCCGTCGCCCCGGTGTTTGCGTACCGCCAGCCAGACCAGCGCGCCCGCGATCATGACGATGACCACGATGCTGGCCGGTCCGACGTACTGCCCGAACAGTTCCCATCGGTCGGCCAGGTGCCAGCCGCCTGCGATGAAGACGGCGTTCCACACCCCGGCGCCCAGCATGGTCAGCGAGCTGAACTTCACCAGGGGCATCCGCACCACCCCGGCAGGCAGCGACACCAGGCTGCGCAGCACGGGCACGCACCTCGCCCCGGCCACGATCCACGCACCGTGCCGCTCGAAGAGCTGCTGGCCACGCTCGACGTCGGCAGGACCGGCGATGATGAACCAGCGCTGCTCAGACAGCCGCTTCAGGCGGTCGTATCCGAGCCATGCGCCAAGTCCGTACAGGCACCACGCACCGACCAGCGCCCCGAGGGTCGCCGCGACCCACACCGCGACCGGATGGTAGGCGCCGCTGTTGGCGCGGAAACCCGCCAGCGGCAGGATCACCTCGGACGGGATCGGGGGCACCAGATTCTCCAGCGCGATCAGAACCCCTACCCCCACCACCCCGAGTCGGTCCATGACTGCCGCTACCAGCTCCTGCATCAGTCCGTCATACCCGTGGCGCTCAAGAATGATCCCGTTACACGCCGCCGTCCGGGGGCAGTTCGCGCACGGTGACGAGTTCGGTCAGGCCGGAGATCCGAAGCACGGGACCGAGCACGCTGTTGGTGACCAGCTCGATGCGGTCGGCATGGGCGAACAGGACAGCCAGGCCCGCACTGTCCAGGTATTCGACCGCGGCGAAGTCGAGCAGCACCCGACCCGGCGCGCTGCCGATGGCGTCGGCGAGGACGACGGTGTTGCTCATGTCGATCTCACCTCGGACGGTCAGCGCTGTGGTGCCGTCAGGCTTCAGGGCCGAACTGATGGTCAACGGCGTGGTAGTCATTCGGGAATCCTCGTATGCATGTCGACGGTCGTGCCGGCACTGCTGGAGTCGATGGTGACGTGTTGCATCATGGCGCGCATCAGGCCGACGCCCCGTCCCCGGTCGGGGTTCACCGTCGGGTTCTTCCACCTGCCGCTGTCGGCGACGACGAGCCGGAGCCGGTCGGCGTACGCTTCGGCGCGCAGCTGGATCGGCTCGCCCGGGTTGCCGCGGTGTCCGTGCTCGATGGCGTTGGCGCAGGCTTCCCCGGCAGCGAGCAGCACTCCCTGCGTGAACTGCGTCGGCAGCGCGCAACGGCGCAGCCAGTCGCGCAACGCGCTGCGGACCGGCGCGAGTTGGCCGGCTTCGGCCGGGAAGGTCATCCGCAACGGTCCCGGGTGGCGGTAGAGCAGGAAGGCGACGTCGTCGTCGAACCCGCCGGCGGGGGTGAGCTGGTCCATGACGTGTGCCGCGAGCTGGTCGATGTCGATGTCGCGGCCTTGGTGCAGCGTGGTGGTCGCAGTTTCGATGCCTTCGTCGAGCGGGCGGCGGCGTCGTTCGATGAGGCCGTCGGTGTAGAGCATCATCGTCGCCCGCGCGGGCATGGTGTGCTCGGCCTGGCTGCGGGGGGCCCCGGGACGTACCGCCAGCGGCAGGGAGCGACCGCCGTGGAGGACGTCGGTCCGGCCGTCACGGTGGGCGATGATGCCCGGCGGGTGCCCGGCACTGGCGTAGGTGAGCTGGCCGGTCTGCAGGTCGAGCACGCCGCAGAAGACGGTGGTGCACATGGCTCCCGGGGTCGCCGCCGCGAAATGGTCCATGGTCATCAGGGTGCGGGCGGGGCTGGGGTCCTGCAGCAGCAGGGCACGGCAGGCGCTGCGCAGCTGTCCCATGACGGCCGCGGCGGACAGGCCCCGGCCGACGCAGTCGCCGACGACGATGCCGATGCGGCCGTCGGGCAGGGCGATGGTGTCGTACCAGTCGCCGCCGATCTCCAGCGGCGTGGCCGCCGGTTCGTAGCGGACCGCGAAACCGTGCGGCAGCTGTGCGGGGCCGAGGATGGCGCGCTGCAGCGCCAGGGCGGTTTCGCGTTGCTGATCGATCTGGTGGGCCCGGGTGAGTCCCTGGGCGAGGCTGCCGGCCAGCAGGGACAGCAGCAGCCGGTCGTGTTCGGTGAAGCGGCGGTGGGGTCCGAGGTCGAGCCAGACGACCATGATGCCGTGCGGGTGTTCCAGCCGGATGCCGGCACTGTCGCCGCCGGCCACCGCGGCGGTGAGGTTGGGGCCGTCACGCAGGCTGGTGATGGCGTCGCGGTGGCTTTCTGCCAGCTGCTCCCAGTCGGCGGGCCTGCCGTGCGCCGTGCTGACCGACGGTGGGGCGCCGGGGCGGAAGACGACGCCCCACGTCTCGGTGGCGTGCCAGAGCCGCTGCAGCTCGGCGAGTGCCCCGGCGCCGGCTTGGGCGAGGTCCGGGGCCTGCGACAGGCGCATGTTGAGGGCGGCCATCGCGGTGTCGCGCTGGATGGCGTAGTGCTCGGCGGTGACGTCGCGGAAGGTGCCGACGGTGACGGTGCGGCCGCTGTCGGGGTCCTGCGCCTTGTTGAACGTGGCGTTCACCCACACGCGGTGGCCGCTGCGGTGGACGACCGGGATCGTGTAGCTGCCCTGCGCGTTCTGCATGAGGGTGTCGAACGCGGTGGCGACCTCGCGGTGTGCGGCGGCCTCGGCGTCGGCATCCGGCCACCACGGGTGCTTCGGCTCGTAGGGCAGGCCCTCCGGGCCGAATCCGAGGATGTCGGTGAAGGCGGTGTTGATCTCGACGACCGCGCCGTTGTCGTCGCAGACGAAGAACGCCTCCTGTAACGAGTTGATCAGGGCGGTCCGCCAGCGGGCGTGGTGATTCCTGGTCCTGGCGAGTTCGATGCTGGCCCGGACCCGGGCGAGCAGTTCGGCCGCGGCGAAGGGTTTGACGAGATAGTCGTCGGCCCCCGCCTGCAGACCCTCGATGGATGCCTCCTGCCCGGCTCGTGCCGAGAGCAGGATGACGGGCACCGCCTCGGTGCGCGGGTCGGCTCGCAGTGCCGTGAGCAGTTGCAGGCCGTCCAGGCGGGGCATCATGACGTCGCTGATGACCAGTTCGGGTGTTCTGGCGCGGGCCTCGTCGAGTGCCTGCCGGCCGTCGTCGACGGTGCTGACCTGGTAGCCGGCGCCGGTCAGCAGCCGGGCGAGGTAGGCCCGCATGTCGGCGTTGTCGTCGGCGATGAGCACGCTGGCCGGTTTGGCGAGGCTCGGGCCGAACAGCGGCGTTTCCTGGTCCCCGGGGCTGATCAGGTCTCGCGAACCTTGATCGGGCACCCAGCGCAGCGCCTCCTGCACATAGGGTTCGGCCGCTGCCGACAGGGCGGCGGCACTGGTCGCGGCGACGATCGCACCGCTGGGCAGGTGGCCGTGGCCGAAGGGGATGCAGATGGTGAAGGTGGTTCCTTCGCCCTCGACGCTGTGGGCGGTGATGGTCCCGCCGTGCAGGCCGACCAGTTCCTGCACCAGGGCCAGGCCGATGCCGCTGCCCTCGTTGGACCGCGAGCGGGCGTTCTCGATCCGGTGGAACCGTTCGAACAGCCGGGGGATCTGCTCGGCGGCGACACCGATGCCCGTATCGGTCACGCTGACGATCGCGTGCTGGTCGTCACTGCCGACGCTGACGCCGACCGAGCCGGCGAAGGTGAACTTCAAGGCGTTGCTCAGCAGGTTGAGGATGACCTTTTCCCACATGCCGCGGTCGATGTACACGGGCCGGTCGAGCGGGGGGCAGTCCACCGACAGGCGCAGTCCGGCCTTCTCCACGGCGGAGCGGAAGACGCTGGCCAGTTCGGCGGTGACGGCGGCGAGGTCGACGGGCTCGTAGCTGGCCTGCATGCGGCCGGCTTCCAGCCGTGAGAAGTCGAGCAGGCTGTTGACCAGTTTGCCGAGCCGCAGGCCGTTGCGGTGGATGACGTCGAGTTCCTCGCGCGTCGCCGGGTCGGTGTCCGGCCGCCGGCGCAGGT
This sequence comes from Catellatospora vulcania, assembly GCF_009720385.1. Lineage (GTDB taxonomy): Bacteria > Actinomycetota > Actinomycetes > Mycobacteriales > Micromonosporaceae > Catellatospora > Catellatospora vulcania. The sequence goes on from NZ_ML769307.1 coordinate 72,140, forward strand.
CGTCGATCGGGCCCATGATGAGGGTCAGCGGGGTGCGGAACTCGTGGCTGATGTTGGAGAAGAACACGGTCTTGGCTCGGTCGAGCTCGGCGAGTTCCTCAGCACGTCGCTGCTGCGCCTGGTAGCTGCGCGCGCTGGCGATCCCGGTCGCGACATGTCCGGCCACCAGCTCCATGAAGGACCGGTAGCCGTCGTCGAAGGGGCGGTAGCGGTTGAGGCCGGCGACGAGGAATCCGTACGGCGCGCCGCCCTGGCGCAGCAGCGGGATGAGCAGCGCCTGCGCGGGTGGCGACGGCCAGGCCCCGGCCGGCAGCCCGGCGAAGCGCGGCTGGCTCAGGTCGACGAGCTGCGGCTCGGCGACGCTCAGCGCCGCGGGCCAGACGGGCTCCGGCCCGTCCAGGGGTATCGCGGAGACGGCCACGGGATGCCCGTCAGGGATGCCGGTCGTCCCCGCCAGCCGGGCTGTGCCGCCGTCGGTCAGGTAGATGAGGGTGAAGGGCAGGTCGCGCTGATTGCGGTCGAGCTGGCGGGCGGCGAACGCGAGAGTCTCCTGCTGCGTGCGCACGACGCTGGGATCGGAGCCGAGATCGCGCAGGGTGGCCATGCGCCGCTCGCTGACGACCCGCGTGGTGTCCTCGCTCACGACGCACAGCATGCCGACGGCCGCGCCGGATTCGTCCCGCAACGGGCTGTACGAGAAGGTGTGGTACGTCTCCTCCTGGTAGCCGGACCGCTCCAGGAACAGCAGCAGCGCCTCGTCCCAGGTCGCCTGCCCGGTCGCCAGCACCGTGTCGATGCGGGGGCCGATGTCGTTCCAGATCTCCGCCCATACCTGGTTGGCGGGCCGGCCGAGGGCCCACGGGTACTTGTGGCCGAGCGTGTCGCGTCGGTATGCGGCGTTGCAGAAGAAGGTCAGCTGCGGCCCCCACGCCATCCACATGGGGAACTTCGACGACAGCAGGATGCTCACCGCGGTCCGCAGGCTCTGCGGCCAGCCGGGCACCGGTCCCAGCGGCGTCGCGGCCCAGTCGACCGCGCGCAGATCCACGGCGACCTCGGGATCCGCGGAGAACACGTCATCCATCAGACCCCCCGCCGGAAGCCGTCACCATGTGCCCGCATACATGCGCCCTACCCTGCCATCCGGGTGCGGAATCCCGCCAGAGGGCTCGTATGCGGCCGGGCGCGCCTGGTCCGGTGCCTGTTCGGGGGCGCCGCGCCGGCGGCAGGATAGTTTGTCGCCATGGAGACGTCGAAGGAGGAGCGGCTTCAGCTGGCGTTGGACGCGGCCCAGTTGGGTACTTTCGTCTGGTATGTCGAAGATCGCGCAGAACCTGATCAGCGCATGCTGGAGCTGTTCAACCTCCCTTCGGACGGCACCCTGTCGCTGTCTGCCGCACTGACCTCCATGATCCACCCAGATGATCGGGGCCGGTACGCGGCAGCGGTCGCCGACGCCCTCGACCCGGCGGGAAACCGGGAGCTGCGCCAGGACATCCGGGTCCTGCAGGCGCACGGCGGCTACCACTGGGTGGCGGTGACGGCCCGTGCGAACTTCGAAGGCGACCCGCCGACGCCGACACGTCTGGTCGGCGTCGCCGCCGATGTGACCGGCCGGTACGCCGCCGAGGCCCGCCGCGCGTTCCTGTTCGAGCTGAGCGATGCGCTGCGGTCGCTGACCGATCCGCTGGAGATCAAAGCGCACGCCGTCGACCTGCTCGGCCGTCACCTGATGGCGAGCCGAGCGCTGTATCTCGACGTGGTACACGAGCCTGACAGCGACTACTACATCGCCGAGCGCGACTTCCACCAACCCGCGGTCGCCGGGAGCGTGGGCCGCTACCGCGCCGACGACTTCGGGGCCACGCTGTTCGCCGAGGTGCGGGCCGGCCGCACGATCACCGTCACCGACGTGTCGACCGATCCGCGCCTCAGCGAGGACGAGCGGCTGGCCTACCCGGCCACCGGAGTGCGCGCCTTCGTCACGGTCCCGCTGGTGAAGGACGGCTCGCATGCGGCGTCGCTGACGCTGCACCAGACCGCCCCGCGGACCTGGGAGCCGGCGGAGATCGCGTTGATGGAGGAGGTCGCCGAACGGACCTGGACGGCGGTGGAGCGGGCCAGGGCCGAGCAGGAGCTCCGCGAGAGCGAGCTGCGCTTCCGCGAGCTGGTCGAGGTGACCGCGCAGCTGGTCTGGGTGGGCCGGCTCGACGGATCGGTCGAGTTCGCCAACGACAACTGGCTCACCTCGACCGGCGTCGAACCCGCCGGCAACGACCACCGGTCGATGCTGTTCATCGCCGCCCACCCCGACGACACGGACCGGCTGCGTGCCGACTGGGCCGCCGCGGAGGCCCATGGCGCCGCGTTCGAGGGCGAGCTGCGCCTGCGGCAGCGGACGGGGGAGTACCGCTGGTTCCTGGTGCGTATCGTGCCGCTGCACGACGGGACCGGCTCGGTCCTCAAATGGTTCGGGGTCGCCACCGACATCGACGACCGGCGCCGCGCCGACGACGTCCTGCGTGAGCAGGAGCGTCGGGGCCAGCGCAGCCGTGCCCGCATGGAACTGCTGGCCGACGTCATCGGCGAGCTGGACCGGGCGTCCACCGTCGAGGACGGGCTGCGCAGCCTGGTCGGCCTGCTCGCTCCGGGTTTCGCCGACCGGGCCGCCGTCACGGGCACCCCGGACCCGGCGGGCATACCGATCGCCACCGGCCGCGACTCGGCGGTCACGCTCGTCGTCGCGTTCGACGACCCGGCCGGTCGTCCGTACCTGGACGAGGACCTGGCTTTCCTCGAAGACCTGGCGGCCCGGGTCGGCGTCGCGCTCACCGGCATCAGCATCCGCCAGGAAGAGCACCGGGTGGCGCTTCAGCTGCAGCGAGCCCTGCTGCCGCGGGCCATCGTCAGCCGCCCGGACGCGGCCGTCTGCGCCCAGTACGAGGCGGGCAGCGTGGCGCTCGAAGTGGGCGGTGACTGGTACGACGCTTTCACGCTGCCCGACGGCCGGATCGCGGTCACGGTCGGCGACGTCGTCGGGCACGGCCTCGACGCGGCGATCGCGATGGGCAGCCTGCGCGTGGGCATACGCGCGCTGGCTCCGCACTCCACCGGGCCGGGCGCGCTGCTGTCGCAGTTCGACCGGTTCGCCGTCGACGTCGACGGCGCGGATTTCGCCACGGCGTGCTACGCCGTGTACGACCCCGCCACCCGGCAGCTGTGCTACGCCTCCGCCGGACATCCGCCGATGCTCGTCGTCGACGCCGCCGGCGGCACGCGGTGGCTCACGGGCGGCCGGTCAGGCCCGCTGAACGGCAACGTCGACACCGACCGCCCCGACGCCACGGACACCCTCGAAGCGGGCGCCACCCTGGTGCTGTACTCCGACGGCCTGATCGAACGCCGCAGGGAACCCATCACCGTGGGCCTCGACCGGCTCGAACAGGCCGCCACCGGGCTGCACGACCTGCCGATCGAGGACTTCTGCGCCCGGCTGATCGACGCCCTCGGGACCGACCACCAGCGCACCGACGACGTGGTGGTCCTGTGCCTGCGGCCGCCGTCGCCACGGTTTCGCCACGAGTTGGCGCCCGACGCCCACGAGTTGCGCCGGCTGCGCCGCTCATTGACGGACTGGGGCGCACAGCGGCACGTCCCCGCCGCTACGATGTCCCGGCTGCTGCTGGCCGTCGGCGAAGCGGCCTCCAACGCGATCGAGCACGCCTATCGCGACCGGAGCCCAGCCACGATCACGGTCGAAGCGGATCACGAGGACGGGGGCGACGTCGTGGTCATCGTGACCGACGCGGGAAGCTGGCGGCCCGCGCCGCGTGAGCCCGGCGACCGCGGCCGGGGCACGGACATCATGCGTAAGGTCAGCGCCGCATACGAGCGCACGACCACCCCTGCCGGCACTACCGTGAAGCTGCGCTTCTCGAAGATTGGACCCGCGGCATGAGCGATCCCTTGGCCCAGGTCATCGCCGCCGAGGAGCGCGGCCGGTCTGTCCTGCGAGTCAGCGGCGAGGTGGACATGTCCAACGTCGCTGCCGTCGGGGAGCAGCTGCGTGCTGCCGCCGGGGACGCGCCGAGCGTGCTCGTCGACCTGACCGAACTGGGCTTTCTCGACAGCCAGGGCTTACGCATGATCCAGCGATTCGCCGACGAACTCGCCGGCCACGGCAAGAAATTGATCATTGTCGCCCCGGCGTCAGGTGTCGTCGGCAGCCTGCTCGCCCTGACGGGCATGGACAAGAACCTCGACATCCGCCAATCGCCGCCCCAGTAGCGGCGACCGGTCGCGCCGTCGGCCCTGATGTCCGGTTTCGGAACCGACGGCTGTCCAAGCGCGGTAAGTCAGCACTCGAGGGTGGTACGGTGCGCCCGGACGCCGCTGTCGCGGCGCAGCTGCCCTGGCCCTCGGCGGCATACGCTCAGATGAGGGTGAAAGGGATGCAGCCGAAAGCTCGGCTCGAATTGGCAGGTGGAACACCACCCGTCGACGGCGATGTCACCAAGGACGGTGGGTGACAACGTGGGGGACCGTTACGCCCAGGTGGAAGCGCTCATCAACAGCGAGCCCGCAGCCGATGGCGATGGGCAAGGTGTCGCGGCGGGGATGCGGCGCCTGTGCGGCGCGGCAGGGCGCGCGCTGTACGCGTCAGGGGCCGGCCTGACCGTGATGGCCGGCGGCGGGCTGCGTGGAGTGACGGCTGCTTCCGACGCGGCCACCGAACGCCTGGAGGAGCTGCAACTCACCCTCGGCGAAGGGCCGTTGCATCGATGCGTACGCCTCCATGCGGCCGGTTTTGATCCCCGACCTGGCCGACGGGGCGATGAGCCGCTGGCCCGTCTACGCCCCAGCCGTGCACGCCGAGGGCGTGCGGGCGGTGTTCGCGTTCCCGCTGCAGGTCGGCGCCGCCCGCCTCGGCGTGATGGACGTGTTCCGTACGCGGGCCGGGATGCTGTCACCCGACGAACTCACCCTGGCGCTCACCTTCGCCGAGGTCGCCGTGGCGACCCTGCTCGACGGGCACGACAGCGGCGGCGCGGGTGTGGCGGACGGCTGGCTCGACGATCCGCTGGGCTCGCGGGCCGAGCTGTTCCAGGCCCAGGGGATGGTCATGGTCCAGTTGCGGGTGAGCCTGGCCGAGGCGATGGTGCGGATGCGCGCGCACGCCTATGTCCACGACCGCCGCCTGTACGACGTCGCCGCCGATGTCGTGGCCCGGCGCCTCAGTTTCGACGCTCCACAGCCATGAACGACCACCTCACCACATTCTCGAAAAGGAAGGAGGCAGCCATGACAACCACGGTTTCCGCCCAACGGCTCGCACGGGTGTTCGTCGAGATCGCCGACACCCTCGTGGACGAGTTCGACCTGATCGAATTCCTCCAGTTGCTCGCCGGCCGCACCGCAGACCTGCTGGACGCCTCACCCGTCGGGCTGCTGCTGGCCGACCAGCACGGCCGCCTGGAGTTCATGGCGGCCTCGGACGAGAGCGTCAAGCTGCTGGAGCTGTTCCAGGTCCAGAACCAGGAGGGCCCGTGCCTGGACGCGTTCCGCACCGGCACGCCGGTGGTGAACGCCGACCTGCGGCTGGCCGCCGACCGCTGGCCGCTGTTCGCGCCTCGGGCGGTGCAGGCCGGGTTCCGTTCCGTGCACGCGTTCCCGCTACGGCTGCGCGCGGAACGCATCGGGGCGATGAACGTGTTCAGCAGTCACGTCGGCGGGCGCCTGGCCGATACCGATGTGGAGATAGTGCAGGCCCTGGCCGACGTGGCCTCGATCGGCCTGCTCCAGGAACGGGCCATCAGCCGCGGGGAGCGGCTCAGCGAGCAGCTGCAGGGCGCCTTGAACAGCCGCATCGTCATCGAGCAGGCCAAGGGCGCGATCGCGCAGTCGCGGGGCGTCAGCGTGGACGAGGCGTTCCAGCTCATCCGCGCCTACTGCCGCAGCAACAATCTGCGCCTCGGCGAGGTCGCGCACATCATCACCACCGACCTGGCCAGTCTCCCGGACCTGGCCGGTCTGTGAGCGAGGTGCGCCGTCGCACCGGATCCGGTCAGGCGAACAGGGCGAGGTAGACCGCGGCGTGATGGCAGCGCGCCGCGACCAGCGTGCAGGCGTGGAACACCTCGTGGTGGCCGAACACCGCGGGCCACGGGTCCGGCCGTCGTAGCGCGAACAGGACCGCGCCGGAGCTGTACGCGACGCCGCCCAGGGCCAGCATGACCAGCGCGAGCATGCCCGCCTCGCGCGCGATGTCGGGCAGGATCACGACCGCCGCCCAGCCCAGGGGCCAGATACAGTGGCGCGGTGACCGAGCGGGGTGCGTGCGGCGCGACCAGGACGTCAATCGGGAAGCAGTAGCGGCCCGCCGTGGCCGGGCAGGCCCCGGTCGACCGGGATCGCCTCCTCGACCGCGCCGTCGGCGGTGATCCCGTGACCGCTGGTCTGCCCGGCCAGGCGCTCGTAGTAGGCCGAGACCGCGGCGAGCGCGTCGCGTACCGCGTTCAGCAGCGTGGCCCCCGCCTGCTCGACGACGTCGGCCTCGTGGATCTCGAACGCCCGGATGCCTGCCAGCACCGCGGTCTTCAGATCGCGCAGGAGCTGGACGTCGGTGTGGGCGTAGGTGCGGCACAGCGCGGAGACGCGCCGGAAGTCGTCGTCTGCCAGCAGCAGCTCCTTGACGGCGGACACGGAGTTCCGGACCAGGGTGACGTCCGGCCGCGCCGACATGGCGGCGAGGTCGGTGTCGAAGGACCGGATGTCCTGCTGCGGATCGCAGAAGCCGACAGTGCGCTGCCACAGGGTGCGCAGGTCGTCGTGCAGCAGCCCGTCCAGGTAGCTGACCAGGAACCGCCGGTGCCCCTCGATGACGTACTGCGCCTTGAACAGCGTCAGCTCCTGGGGGTCCTCGCCCGAGGTGGCGACCGACGTGGTGAATCCGTAGTCGGCGGTCAGCGCGTTTGCCATGGCGACCAGCATGTACAGGAACCGGACCCAGGTCCGGAACAGCTCCTCCAGCGGCAGCGCGTGCAGGCCGTCCTCGGTGAGCACGACGCCCCAGCGGGCGCCGAACTGCAGCCGTCGCAGGTGGCCGATCTGGTACATCGACAGCTGGGAGTCGATCTCGGCGTTGGCGTGGTGCAGCACTTTCCGGTACGCCGCGGTCGCGTCCATGCCGACGTAGTTGCGGACGATATGCGGGCCGCCGATGTGCAGGTGGATGAACTCGCTGACGTCGATCACCGCGCCGCCGATGGCCATCCAGTAGCCCGCGTCGGGGGTGTCGTGCTGCGCCAGCTCCGACACCTCGAAGCGGGGGGTCTGCTGCGCGTGCCCCAGATATGTGGTGAAGACGTCCTGGGCCAGGCGTCCGTCGGCCACCAGCCGGCGGAGGAATTCGCGGCCGTCGCCGGGCACGATCCGGGTCAACGCGTCGAGCACGGACACGGCGAACCGCGAACTGCCGCACACGTAGACGTATGCGCCGCGGCCGCCCTCCTCGGCCGGCTGCAGCAGCTTCCAGAGCGCGTCCGCCTCGGCGCGGATCACCTCGTCGACCCGGCGCCGCTGCCCGGCCCCGACGACGTGGCGCCGGCCGTCGAAGGCGACCGCGGCGTCGGCGCGGGAGAACGCGACCGCCAGGTGCAGCCGGCCCGCGGCCGCCGCCGCGTCCAGGCCGGTGTGCTCGACGAACTCGTCCGGTGTCCGGATCCCCAGGTAGAGCCGGTTCTCACCGGGTCCGGTGCGCGCGGCCATGAAACCCAGGAACGGGGCGATCCCGGACCCGGCCGCGAACATGACGACGGGCCGGGCCGGATCGGCCGGCAGCCGGAACCGGGGCGTGGACACGATCTGCAGCGACAGCCGCTGCTGACCTTCCAGGCTCGCCCGGCGCAGGAAGTGCGACGCGGCCCCCTGCCGCTTGCGCGGATAGGACCACGGCGTACGGGCGGAGGTGTAGTCGAGCCCCGCGACGACCAGTTTCAGCGTGGTGGCCGGTTCGCCGGGCGGCGGAGCCGAAGCGATCGAGTACAGCCGGAACGGCTCGGGCGCGACCACCGCGCAGAACGCGTCGCTGTCGCCCGCGTCGGCCTTCCACAGCCGGGTGACGTCATATCCGCCCGCGTACAGCAGGTTCAGGACGTCCCACAGCTCCCACTGGTCCTCCATGCGCGCGTCCACCACCCGCTGCCACGCGCCGACGGCCGTCAGCTTCACCAGCCGTTTGGCAACCTCCCGCCCGATCGGTCGGAGCTGGGCGAAGCGCAGCAGCGTCCGCAGCGGCAGCACGTCGACCTCGCCGTAGCCCTCCCGGCAGGCCACCGCCGCCCGCCATCTCGGGGTGAGCGGCACCAGTTCGTCGCCGGTGGCCTGCAGGGCTGCGACCGTGCGCCGGACCAGCTCGTCCTCGTGCTCGGCCAGCACGCCGACCCGGTCGCCCGGCAGATGGTGCACGCCCTGCCCGGCGACGTCGATGTCCAGATGGCAGGTCCAGGCGCCGGACTCGCCGGTGACGACCCGGCCCCGGCGGGCGGTCCCGAAGACCACCGGCGCACCCACCGGCGGGCGGCGCTCCTCGCGCACCACGGCCAGCTCGCCGTCCACCTTGTCCCAGGTCCGATCCTTGAACAGGCCGGTGAACCGGGCGCCCGTGGTCACCTGCCGGCCGACCTTGAACGCCACCTCCAGGAAGCCGTACGCCTTGATGCGGTGCAGCCCCATCCAGCCGCGGTCGCCCACATACGCGTCGAGCATGGCGTTGTAGACGCCACGCAGGCTGCTGCTGCGGGTTTCCTCGACGTACTGGCGCACCGACACCTCGCGCAGCGCGGCCACCAGTTCCTGCCAGTGCCGTGGGAAGAACCCGGCCAGGTAGGTGCTCTGCTGCCCGACCAGCGAGCCGAAGTCCCTGCGTTCGAGGAACGCGTCCAGCGCGTGGATCTGCGGCTGGGCGGTGCCGCTCGGGCTGGGCGCGCCGTCGAAGATCGGGACACCGGCGGTGCCGACCGTCTTTGCCCACAGCACCTGGTCGAGCGGATACCGCGACCGCGGGTTGGGGTCGATCTGGGGATAGATGGCCTGGGTGACGTGCTGCAACTGGTCGAGGATCACCAGCAGCGCCCCCTCCAGGGCAGCCGGGTTATCGGCGACCACGGCTTCCTGCGCGTCCAGCATCGCGCCCAGCACCGGCGTGAGCCCCATCGCGAACTCGGTGGTGACCAGGTAGAACACGCGCTCGGCCGCGTTGTTCCAGGTCGGCACGAGCAGGTCCATGTTGTCCAGCGCCCGCGGGCCGGCCGGATCGCGCAGCCGCCAGTTGTAGAAGAACAGGTCGATGTACGACACGGCCGGGGTCTGCTTGCCCAGCCGCCGCGAGACGGTGGTCCACGGTCGCAGCAGCGAGTCGGGCAGCGCGGTCGGCGGATCGATCGCCATGTACTGGTACGCGTGGGCGAAGACGCCGAGCAGGGTCGAGGCGCGCAGCAGGTACCGGTCGGGCAGCGCGTCAGGCCTGGCGTCGAGCACCGGCATCGCGTCGAACGCCCGGCGCAGCGTGAGCCGGCGGAACAGCTCGGGCAGCCGGTCGGTCATCTCGTCCCAGGCCCGGTGCGAGTCCGGGAATGCCGTCAGCGGCGGTTCGGCCGGCAGGAACCCGTGCGCGAGCGACAGGAATCCGTCGAGTTCGTGGCCGACCTGCCGGTTGTGCGCCTCGGCGGCCTGCACCACCCGCCGGGCGGCGATGTCGGGCGGGGTGTCCGGCCGGTAGATGGTCCGGTGGGATTCGTCGACGAACATCGTCGCGTTCGGGTCGATGAGCATCCACGTCAGGTCGTACCGGCCGATCCGGATCCGATCCCCGGGCACGAGCGCCTGGCGGCGGGTGATCCGCTGGTCGTTGACGTAGGTGCCGTTGGTGCTGCCGAGATCGGTGAGCACGAGGTAGTTGTCGACGATCTCGAGACTCGCGTGGCGTCGGGAGACGCTGCGGTCGTCGAGCGCCACCGCGGCCATGCCGGTGTCTCGGCCGAAGGTGATCGGCAGCGCGCACACCTGCTCGCTGGTCGTCTGGGTGTGCCGATCGGTGAGGACCAGCCGGAGCTCAGGAATGGTAGATCACCGCTCGGCACAGATCGGCGCGGGACAGCGTGCCCACGAGTTTGCCGTCGTCGACGACGGGCAGCCTGCGGATCCCGCGGTCGATCATGACGATCGCCGCGCGGGCGAGTTCGTCGGTCGAACGGACCGTCGCCGCGTCGCGTACCACGAGGGGGTCGACGACCCGGTCGGCGAGCGTGCGGCCCCGCTCCAGGAAGAGCCGGAACGCGTCGGCGAGCGTGCCACCGCCGGCGGTGACGTCGTCGAAGCCGGGGAGCATGGCCCGCACCAGGTCCTCCTCCGACAGTGACCCGACGAACCGGCCCTCGTGGTCCAGAACCATCAGCTGGCCGACCTCCGACACGCTGACCACCTCGGCCGCCCGCCGGATGGTCGCGCCGAGCCGGATATACGCCGGGAACGCTGTCATCACGTCGCTGACCCGCACGCCACCTCCCAGGTCCGATCTGGTGCAAGAAGTGCTGGGGACGCGCCTGCCGACGTGCCGGCGCACACCGGAACCGCGTGCCCGCCGACGTCGCTTGAGTTTAGCCGGGCGTGCTGATGCGCGATGATCCGATGATCGGCGGACACCGATACCCGTTAGGCCTATCCGTGATGGGCGCGAGATGGAGCCCGGGAAATGCGGTGCGCCGGCGGACCACTGACACTAAGGTCGCGCCATGGAGATCCGTGATGTGACGCCGGCCGATGAGCCGGCTGCCGAGGAGGTCGTCTCGGCGGCATTCGGTGAGCCGCGGGACGGGCGCGTTGTGCAGATGATGCGAGCTCTGCGGGCCGGCGGAGCAGCTCGGGCGAGTTTGGTCGCTGTTGTCGACGAGGAGCCGGTCGGGCATGTCGGTCTCTCACGCGGCTGGGTGGACGCTCGACGCGAGCTGGTCGAGGTGTTGGTGCTCTCCCCGCTGTCGGTACGTCCCGACCTCCAGGGCCACGGCGTCGGCACCGCGTTGGTCGCGGCGGCGCTGGAGACCGCCGGGGATCGTGGCGCGCCGGCCGTTTTCCTCGAGGGCAGCCCGTACTACTACGGACGCCGCGGGTTCAGCTCCGCCTCCGCCCTCGGGTTCGACCGGCCCTCGACGCGCATCCCGGACCCGGGGTTCCAGGTGGCGCTACTTTCGTCGTACCAACCGTGGATGGTCGGCCGGCTGATCTATCCCGAGGCGTTCTGGACCACTGGCACGGTCGGTCTGCGTGACCCCGAGCTGGAGCGGGTGGAAGCCCAGATCGCGTCGGCGCGTACGGGCGGATGAGCGCCGGAGGCTGATGGATGCAAAACCTCGCCCACCGAGCGGCCTGACCTCGGAGCCGGCGAGGGAGGAGACCTGCGAGCCTGGCCCTTCAGGGCCGGATGGTTGACACCGCTCTGGCGATGGTGAGTTTTCCGCGGCGGTGGAAGCGGGGTGCGCGGTACTCGACGCTCGTCTGAGCGCCCAGCTCGACGACGGCGCTCGCCTCGGCTTGGCCGAAGGGCTCGCCGTTCTTCGGGACGACCTGCACCGCGACCCGGCGCGGCCCCGCGGCGACGGCCACGGTGTGCGTGCCCCAGCTGCGGACCAGCTGGTCCACCCCGTCGACACTCAGCCGCGGCGTGCTCGTCCGGTACAGCCGGGTGAGGGACGGGTGCGCCAGCGTCACGCGCAGCATGCCCTGACCGATCGACACGGTCACCTCCTCCTGCACATCATCGCCGCAAGCGGCGGGCCAGTGGGCCGGTTCGCCGACGATTCCCACCCGCTTCCCGGCGTCAGCGGCGCACGGCCGTCTCCCGGTCCAGGTGGGACAGCTTCGCGGGGTTGCGTACGGCGTACAGGCCGGTGATGAGGCCGTTCTCGACGCGTACCGCCATCACCGTGTCGATCTCTCCGTCGAGCCGGACGAGCAGGGCGGGGGAGCCGTTGACCTGGATCGGCTGCAGGGTGATCGCCTGATCGACCTTGGTCGCTCCGCCGAGCAGCAGCCGTGCGACCTTGTCCGCGCCCAGGATGGGCCGCAGCACGGCCTGTTTGACGCCTCCGCCGTCGGCGAGCAGGACCACGTCCGGGGCCAGCAGGTCGAGCAGTCCTTGGAGGTCGCCGGTCTCGGTGGCCTTCTGGAAGGCCTGGATCACGCCGCGGGCCTGCGCCGGAGGGACCGCGCCCCGAGGCCGGCGCGCCGCGACGTGTGACCGCGCTCGGTGCGCGATCTGGCGTACGGCGGCCGGGTTCTTGCCCACCGCGGCGGCGATCTCGTCGTACCCGAGGTCGAACACGTCGCGCAGCACGAACACCGCCCGTTCGGTCGGGGTCAGTGTCTCCAGGACCAGCAGCATCGCCATCGAGACGCTTTCGGCGAGCTCCACGTCCTCGGCCACGTCGGAGGTGGTGACCAGCGGCTCGGGCAGCCACGTGCCGACGTAGGACTCCTTGCGCCGGCGCAGCGTACGCAGGCGGGTGAGGGCCTGCCGGGTCGTGATCCGCACCAGGTACGCGCGCTGGTCGTCGACGGTGGCGCGGTCGACGCCGGACCAGCGCAGCCAGGTCTCCTGCAGGATGTCCTCGGCGTCGGCGGCCGACCCGAGCATCTCGTAGGCGACCGTGAACAGCAGGTTCCGGTGGGCTGTGAAAGCGTCCGTGCCGTCGTTCATCGGTGACTCCTTCCAGGCGTCGTCGACCCTGACGCACACCAGACGCCGCCCACCACCGCCGTGTGACATCCCCGGCCGGTGGCGCAGGTCACTGCGCGCCGCTGTCACGGCGGAGGTGCGGCCGGCATCTACATGGCCATGAACGCCACTTTGTGGATCATCACTGGCATCCTCGCTGCCGTCATGCTGGTCAGCACCTCGAAAATGTTCGTCCCGCGCGAGAAGATCGCAGCGGTCGGCCACGCCGGGCAGTGGGTCATGGACTTCAGCCCCACCGCGCTGAGGGTCATCGGGTCGCTGGAGCTGCTGGCCGCCATCGGCCTGACGCTGCCGGCCGTCCTCGGCATCGCGCCGGTCATGGTACCGGTGACGGCCGCCTGCGTGGCGCTGCTGTTCGTCGGCGCCGTGGTCATGCGGCTGCGCCGGGGCGAGCGGGCCACGATCGTGCCCGACCTCGTCTACTTCGCCATGGCCGTCTTCGTGGCCTGGGGCCGGTTCGGGCCGGAGGCGTTCACCGGCTGAGTCGCCGCAGCGCCCGGTCGGCGGTCCCGACCGGGCGCTTGAGACGCTGGACTGGCGCTCCATGCAGGACCGATCTCACACCGTTGCCGGTAGCGCGACCGGTGCGGCGGTGTCCGTCCGTGCCGGGCTGCGCCGGGACCGGCGGATGAACCACTCCGCCACCGCCAGGTTGATCAGCCAGCCGGCGGCCATCGCGGCGAACCGGCCCCACTGGTCCGGCGCCTTCCCGGTCAGCAGCCAGGGCAGATGGGTGAACGCCTGGGTGCCGGCCGCCAGCCCGATCGCGTAACCCCGCATCATCCACGCCCGGTGGGCGGCGAAGTCCCGCCGCCGGACCGCGGCGAAACCCAGGACGATCGCCGATGCCATGGCACTGCCGAACACCAGGCGCAGCAGCATCACCCCCAGGCCGTCGACCGGCGGCACATCGTAGGCGACGGCCATCCAGACCCCCGACAACGCGGCCACCAGCCCGCAGGGGATCAGCACCCGGCCGGCGACACGATGCCGGCCCGGCCGCCTCCGGCGCAGCACCGCGTCGAACTGGAACGCGCCGACCAGGCAGTAAACGGTGGCTCCGACGATGTGCAGCACCACCGGCACCGGGTCGGCGAAGAACCTGGCGTTGCCGTCGTCGATCGGGGCGCCGGCGGCCAGTTCGGTCACCCGGAACGCACCGGCCGCAACCGGGATCAGGCTCAGGGCGACCAGCGAGTACGGGACGAGGCGAGAACGAATGGTCACACCGTCGATGCTCCGGTCCCGGCCCCGCGTGCTTCATCGCCCTTCAGGCTCGCGGTCGGGACAGCCGGTCATCCTTTGGTACTACGACCCGCCCGGCCTGTCTCGTATGCCCATATCGCCGCCTCGACCCGGTTGCGCACGCCGAGCTTCGTCATCAGGCTGCCCACGTGCGTCTTCACGGTGCTGAGGCTGATGAACAGGTCGCCGGCGATCTCGGTGTTGGTGCGCCCGGCCGCCAGCTCACCCAGCACCTGCTCCTCGCGGTCGGTCAGCGGCTCCAGCGGCTGCCGGCGCGGCGACCCGGGATCGTGGCGGGCGAAGGCGCTGAGCAGCCGCGTGGTCACGCTCGGGGCGATCAGCGCGTCGCCGCGGGCGGCGGCGTGGACGGCCTGGCTGAGCAGCGCGGGTCCGGCATCCTTGAGCAGGAACCCGCGAGCGCCGGCACGCAGCGCGCCGTAGACGTACTCGTCCAGGTCGAACGTGGTGATGACGACGACCGCGATCGGCCGGGCGACGCCCGGTCCGGCCAGCCGCCGGGTCGCGGCGATCCCGTCCAGCACCGGCATCCGCACGTCGAGCAGGCACACGTCCGGGCGCAGCCGCTCGGCCAGCCGCACCGCCTCCAGGCCGTCGGCGGCGGTGGCGGCGACCTCGATGTCGGGTTGCGCGTCGAGGATCATCGCCAGGCCGGTGCGCACCAGTTCCTGGTCGTCGGCGACCAGTACCCGGACGGTCATCGGGCCGGCCCGGCCAGGGGCAGTTCCACGGCGACGGTCCAGCCTCCGGCGGGGTCGGGTCCGGCCCGCAGCACGCCGTCGAACAGCCGTGCCCGTTCGCCCATGCCGGTCAACCCGTACCCCCTGCCGGTGTCCCTGGCCGGTGCGCCGTCGTCGCCGACCCGCAGCCGCAGCACATCATCGTCGACGCTGACCCGCACCTCGACCCGGGTCGCCTGCCGCGCGTGCCGCTGGGCGTTGGTCACCGACTCCTGCGCCATCCGGAACAGCGCGCCGCCCAGCGCGGCGGGCAGCGACGCCAGGTCTCCGTCGACACGCACGTCGACGGGCAGGCCGGCGCCGGCGGGGCGGGCCAGCCGGTGCAGGTCCGCGGCGTCCGGGTCGGGCGCGTAGTCGGCCGGTTCGCCGTCGCGAAGCACCCGTACCATGCTGCGCATCTCCGCCAGCGCGCGAGACGCCTCCGCCTCGATCACCTGTAGTGCCTCGACGGCCGCCTCGGGTCTGGCCGGTGCGATGGCCAGCCCTGCCTGGGCCCGGATGGCCATCGCCGACACGTGGTGCGCGACGGTGTCATGCAGGTCGCGGGCCAGCCGCTCGCGCTCGACCAGCCGGACCTGCTCCAGTTCGCGGGCGCGTGCCCGCACGCGGTAGCGCCGCGCCAGGCCCGCCGCGGCCACCGCGGCCACGACGGCCAGGCCGCCCAGGGAGTCGGCGGAACCGGTGGTTCCGGCCAGCGCGGACAGCCCCAGGCAGCCGAGGATGCCGGCGGCGGCGAGCACGATCTCGCGACCCGAACCCCACCGCGTCACGCAGTACGGCAGCAGCAGGTAGACCATGGTGTACGTGTCGGGCACCGCATCGTGCGTGAGCAGCGGGACCAGGGCGCCCGCCCCGAACGACAGCAGCACCATCGGCAGCGGGTGCTCGCGACGCCACGGCAGGGTAGCCGTGAAACCCGCGCTGAGCAGCAGCGAAGCAACCGGCAGCTCGCGGCGGAGCAGGCCCTCGACCAGGGTGAGCACGGCAAGGGCGGCGACGAGCAGGAAGTCACGCCGACCGCGGCGCGGGACCGGCACGGGACGCGGCTCGCGCCAGAAGGACAGTCCGAGCACGACCCGATGGTACGGGCAGGTGCCGGCGGCTCCACCGGTCGCGGGGCGTCCGGAAGGCTGCCGGAGTGCGGGACCCCTGTCAACGACCGGCACCGGTTCCGGTGTCCCGGACCACACCTTGCCGCACCGTGCGGTGAGACGGGTTTGCCCGGCCGCGTCGGGCGGTATCGGCAGGCCATGCCCCTCACCGACACGGTCCGTCGCACAGCGCGGGCGGCCGGCAACAGCCCGGCCCTGGAGAACCTGACCCGAGCCGGTCTCGTCGGCTACGGCCTGCTGCATCTTGCTGTCGGTTGGCTCGCCCTGCAGATCGCCAACGGTCAGGCTGCCCGCGGTGACCAGTCCGGTGCGTTCCGGCTGCTGGCCGCGCAGCCGTTCGGCAAGGCGCTGGTCTGGGCCATCGCCGCCGGGCTGATCGCGATGGCGATCTGGCAGCTGTTCGAGGCCGCGGTCGGCCACCTCGATGAGCGTGGCGGCAGGCGCACGCTGGAACGGGTCGTGTCGGCCGGGCGCACCGTCGCCTACCTCGCGTTGGGCGTGACCGCGATACAGGTCGCGCGCGGCGGCGACCCGGCTACCGGCAGCCGGCAGCGCGCGGCGACCAGCGGCCTGCTCGGCCGCCCGGACGGGCAGTGGTTGGTCGGCATCGCGGGCGTCGCGGTCACCGTGGTGGGGCTGGTCCTGGTCTGGTACGGCATCAAGAAGGGCTTCGTGCGGCACCTGCTGCGCAACCGGATGAGTGCGGGCGAGTTCCGGGCGGCGGTCCTGACCGGCCGGCTCGGCTATGCCGTCAAGGGCGCCGTGTACGCCGTCGCCGGAGTGCTCGTCACGCTCGCGGCCGTCACCTTCGACCCCGCCAAGTCGACCGGTCTCGACGGGGCGCTGCACACCCTGGCGCAGCAGCCGTTCGGGTACGCACTGCTGCTCGTCGCGGCGGCCGGTTTCGCGGTGTTCGGCGTGTACTGCTACTTCCAGGCCCGCTACCGGAAGGTGTGACGGGCCCGCTACGCGTATCCCAGGGCCGGGATGACGTCGGCGAGTGTTCGTTCGACGTGCTCGCGGGTCGCGGGGTCGAACTGGTCATGGCGATGGTCCAGGCTGCGTGGCTGGAACGTCGACCTGGTCGCGAAGTCGTCGACACCGAGCAACTCGAACAGGGCGCGGCGCTGCTCGGGCCAGTCGGCGGCGAGATCCTCGGCCTTCACCTCCACATACCGCCTGCCCGCCAGGTCGGCCGTGGCCTTCCAGGCGAGCCAGCGCTCGTAGACCGGTTTGAGCCAGGCGAGCGCACCGTCGACCGTGGGCGGCGCCCATGGCTGGTCGACGTGTGACGCGACGACCGCGACCGGGTGGCGCTTGACGTGCACGATGGCCGCATCGGGGAAGAGCTCCCAGAGGAAGTCCATGCACAGCAGGTTGAACGGTGTCTTCTCGCACCAGATCGGCTTTCCCGCGTCGGCGGCCGCTGCGCCGAACATCGTGTCGACCGTGTGACGAAGGATCTCCAGCAGTTCTCGCCGATCGCGGAAGTGCCTCGGCAGCACCCGACGATGGCTCTGCGGCTCGAACGGCCCGGCGGGCCAGTCGGCGTGCCCGGACCCTGCCGCAGGCACGGCCTCGTCGAACGTGCAGGCGACGAGCTGCGGCCACAGCCGTCCCACCGCGTCCCAGTAGTGCCGCTCGCCGATGGCCCCGGCGACGGTGAGACCACGATCGTCGCGTCCGCCGGGCAGCCGTACGGTCAGCATGTTGCTCAGCCTGCGCAGGGCGTCCTCGCCGACAAACGGGTCGTATCGGACGGTCAGCGCGTCCGCGAGGTCACGCAGTCCGCCCGGATCGACGATGAACCTGGTCTCCCTCGGGATCCGGTGGATCTGCGGGTGTTCGCCGAGAATAGTCGCGAGCTGCGACGTTCCCGAACGACCTGTGCCGGCTACGAAGATCGGTGGGGCAGACATGGCGTTCAGCTAAGCCCGGGCACCCCGCCGCCGCAACGCGTTTTTCCCGCTCGCGTGCGGGGCCGGCGACCTCGGTCGAAGATCGAACCGAGGCCCGCGCCGCGGCTCAGAATGGACCACTACTGTGTCGCCATGGCTCGGATCATCGTTGCGTCAATGCCGTTCGCAGGTCACGTCGGGGCGATGACCGCGGTGGCCGGTGAGCTGGCGGCCCGCGGCCATGAGGTGCTGGCCTACACCGGGGCGAAGTACGAGCACCGTTTTCGCGCGGTGGGCGCGCAGTGGCTGCCGTGGGAGCAGGCGACCGACTTCGACGACAGCGACCTCGCGGCGACCTTTCCGCCGGTCGGTGACGGCAAGGGACTTCGCGGGGGTATGGCCAACGTCGAGCACGTGCTGCTCGGCACCGGGGCCGGGCAGGCAGCCGACCTGCTCGCCGAGGTCTCGCGCAAACCGGTCGACCTGCTGGTGACCGATCACCTGGCCTTCGGTGTGGCGCTGGCCGGCGAGACCCTCGGTCTGCCCTGGGCGTCGGTGGCGGTGACGCCGCTGCCGCTGGAGAGCCGGGACCTGCCGCCGCCCGGGTTCCCGGCGCTGCCCGCCAAGGGCCCGCTCGGCCGGGTCCGCGACCGGGCACTGCGATCCGTGGTGCACGCGGCGGCCGACCGCTTGCTGAACCCGATGCTGAACCGGATGCGCGCCGGCGCCGGCCTGCCCGCGGGCACCGGTGGGATGGACAGTCTGCTGTCCCCGCACCTGATCCTGGCGCAGGGTGTGCTCGGATTGGACTACCCGCGTGGCGATCTGCCGCCGTACGTCCACTTCGTCGGCCGTCTCGCGGTGGCGCCGCCGCCGCAGGAACTCCCGCCGTGGTGGCCCGAGGTCGTCGCGGCGCGGGCCGAGGGCCTGCCGGTCGTGCACGTCACCCAGGGGACCCTCGACCTGGACCTCACCGACCTGATGAAGCCGGCGATCGCCGGACTCGCCGACGAGCGCGTGCTAGTGGTGTGCACGACCGGTGGCGCGCCGGTCGGCTCACTCGGGCCGCTGCCGGACAACGTCCGTGTGGCGCCGTTCCTGCCGCACGACCAGCTTCTGCCGCTGACCGACGTCATGGTCACCAATGGCGGTTGGGGCGGGGTGCTGGCGGCGGTGCAGGCCGGCGTGCCGCTGGTGGTGGCGGGAGCCTCCCTCGACAAGCCTGAAGTGGCCCGCCGGGTCGCCTGGTCCGGGGTCGGCAGGAATCTGCGCACGGGCAGACCTGGTGCGGCCCGGGTCCGCCGCGCGGTGCGGCAGGTGCTGAGCCGGCCTGAACTCGCCCGGCGCGCGGGGGAGCTGGGGGCGAAGGTGGCCGCTGCCGGAGGCGCAGGCGCCGCGGCCACCCTGCTCGAAGGCTTGATCCCCGGCTGATCCTGGATCGCCGGGTCAGGGCGAGGTGCGGCTGCAGAGCTGACCCGCATGGGGATACCGCGGCCGGGGTGGATCGCCTAGCCTGGCCGGATGCTGGTCGGGCAGGAAGACTTGCTGGCCGAGGCACGCGCGGCGCTCGCAGCGACCGGCCGGGTCGTGCTGACCGGGCCGCGCGGCATCGGGCGCTCGGCGATCCTGAGCATGCTCGCCGCGGAGCTGACCGCCGGCGGGCGTACGGTGGCTCGGCTCGCCCCCGCGCCGGCGACCGCCTACCTGGGTCTGGCCGACCTTCTCGCCCAGGTGGCAGCAGACGCGGTGGACACCTTGCCGTCCCGCCAGGCCGACGCGGTCGACGCCGTGCTGTGCCGGGGCGCCCAGCAGCCCGTCGATCCGCTGGCGCTCCGCCTGGGCACGCTCGCGCTGATCCGGCAGCTGCCGGGCGCACCGGTGCTGGTCGTCGACGACGTCCAGTGGCTCGATCCGGCCAGCGCCGACGTGATCGGGTTCGTGGCCGCCCGTGCCGAGCTGACGATGCTGATGGCGCGGCACGCCACCGCCGAGGCCTGCGCCGGGCTCGACCGCGACGCCGTCGAGTTCGCGGTGCCGAGGCTGACCGTCGCGCAGACGGTGGAGCTGCTCGGCAGGCACGGCCTGAGCTACCGGGCCGCCGTGCGCGTGCACGCCGCATCGGGCGGGCATCCACGGCTCGCGCTCGCCCTCGCGGCGGCCCCGCGCGGCAGCGCCCGGCCGTCGGGCGGATTCACCCGCACCGGTGCGGGCGCGGTGTCGCGTACGGTCGAGCAGGCGTGCCGGGACCTGCTCGACGGGGCCACGGCAGGGGTACGACGGCTGTTGCTGCTCACGGCGCTGGCCGGTCGGCTGCCGGCGCACCTGCTGCACCGCTCGGGCCTGTCCGCCCGTGACGTCGCGTCGGCGGAGCTCGCCGGGCTGGTGCACGGCGAACCCGATGACCACCTCTGCCTCAGCGCGGACGTGCTGGCCGAGCTCGTGATCGCCGACGCCGGGCCGCACGAGGTCGTCGCCGGGCACCGCGACCTCGCCGACGCCGCACCCGACGAGCCGACCAGGTTGTGGCACGTCGCGATGACGGCCGACGAGCCCGACGCCGCGCTCGCCCACGCCCTGGCCGAAGCGTGCGTGACGGTGCGCGCGCAGGGCCGCCCGCGGCGTGCCGCCGAGCTGGCTTTGCGGGCCGTCGACCTGGCCCCGACCGGTCTGGACCGGACCACGGTGGTGCGCTGGCTGTGCGACGCCGCCCAGGACGCCGGGACCGCAGGGGACGTGCCGCTGGTCCGGCGCATGCTGGGCCGGTTGGAGGGCGTCAACGCCCCGGCCGCGGACCGCGCCCGGGCCCGGCTGTCCGCGTTCGACGCGGCCGGGCAGGATCTCGACGGCTGCGACGAGCTGCTGTCGACGGTGCTCAGCGAGGCCAGCGGGCACCCGGGCCTGCTGGCCGAGGCTCACCTGCGGCTGGCGGTGCGAGCCAACATCGCCGAGGGTTCGCCGCCGCGGGCCGCGGTGCACGCCCGCCGCGCCGTGCAGTATGCGGTGACCGCGCGGCACCGGGTCGCGCAGGCGTCGAGCCTGGCCTACCTGGCCCTGATGCAGCGCGTGATCGGTGACGGGGCGGCGGCGCAGACGCTGGTCGAGGCGTTGGCGGTGCCCGCCGCACAGGACTGGATGCGGATCACGAACTCGCCGCTGCACGTCTCCGCCCGGCATGCGTTCTTCGACGACCGGCTCGACGACGCGCGGCAGGAACTGCTGGCCATGCTGCCGTCGGCCGAGTCGGTGGGCGTGCCCGAGGACCAGGTGGAGGTGTTGCGGGCGCTGGCCGAGGTGGAGGTGCGGATGGGCCGGTGCGCGTCGGCGCTGGGCCATGTCGGGCGGGCGATCACGATCACCGAACGGACGGCCATGTCACCCGGCCCGACCTGGTACACCGCGGCTGTGGTCGAACTCGCGGCGGGCAGCCCGGCCAGGGCCGCCGCGCTCGCCGACGCGGCGGTGCGCGCCTCGGCCGAGGAGCACGACCGGATCTACCTCACCCGGGCGTTGTATGCGCGCGGGTTGACCCGGCTGGCCGCTGGGGACGCGGCGGGGGCGGTGGAGTCGTTGCGGGCGGTGCAGGAGCTGGACCAGCAGCAGCATGCCCGCGACCCGTCGATGCTGCGCTGGCACGGCGACCTGGCTGAGGCGCTGGTCGGGGTCGGTGCGACGGCCGCTGCCGAGCTGCTGATCGAGCAGGCCCGCGGGCTGGCCGGTGCGATGGGCCACGCCGGGGTGCTGGCGGCGCTGGACCGGGCCGACGGGGTGCTGCTGTGCGCTAAGGGCGGCACGTCGGCGGCGGTGGAGACGCTGGGGCGGTCGGTGGCCGCGTTCACGCGCCTGGGCATGCCGTTGGAGCAGGCGCGTTCGCTGCTGGCGCTGGCTTCGGTGCAGCGGCGTCAGCGCCGCTGGGCGGCGTCGCGTGACACTGCCGGGCTCGCCGAGGCGATCTACCGGGAACGGGGCGGCACACCGTGGGCGGCGGCCCGTGCCGCGCAGCCCGGCCCGGCGGAGCGCACTGGGCTCAACGCGGCCGATGCGCGCATCGTGGAGATGGTCGCGGCGGGGGCGAAGAATCGCGAGATCGCCAACGCGCTGTTCCTCAGTGTCAAGACGGTGGAGTCCTCGCTGACCAGGATCTACCGCATAATGGGCGTACGCTCGCGGGTCCAGCTGTCGATGCTGCTGGCCGCCGAGGCGCAGTAGCCGCCCGATCCGGTTGCCCGGCAAGGGAAAACCCTGATCGTGCCCAGCGCCATCCAAGGGTTTCCTCTATTTCGATCTATGCGGATATCCGGTTGGCTCCCCCCAGCCGCATCGCGAGGTGCGGCAGGAGGAGGAGTCACTCATGAAGCACAGAGCCGGCCTCGCGGCCGTGGCGGCAGGTTTGATCCTTGCCGGCAGCCTCGTGGCCGTCACCGGGCTGACCGCGTCGGCCGCCGACACCCTGGCGGTTCCCGCAGCCGAACCCCGTCTGGACCCGGCGGCGCGCGCGGTCGCCGCCGCAGACCGGGCCGCCGTCAACGGTCTCGACGCGCTGCGCAAGCACAGCAGCGCGGAGGAGTTCGACCGGCGTGCCGTCTACCGCGGCACGACACCGGCCGCACAGGACCTCTACTACGTCTCCTATGACCGCACCTACCGGGGCCTGCCGGTCGTCGGCGGCGACGCCGTCGTGGCGACCGACGCCGCAGGCAAGGTGCTGGGCACCGTGTCGGCGAGCAATGCCGACATCGCCGTCGACACGCGCGCCACGGTCACCGCCGCACGGGCGGTCGCCGCGGCCAGGCAGGGCTACGTCCGGGTCGAGAACATCACCGACCCGCGCCTGGTGGTGCTCGTGGTCAATCAGCCCCGGCCGGTCCTGGCCTGGCAGGTGCAGATCTCGGGCCGGACCAAGGCGCAGCCCAGCCGCAAGAACTTCTACGTCGACGCGAGGACGGGCAAGGTCGCGTACGCGCAGGAGGAGATCCAGGCGGGCACCGGCACCGGTGTCTGGAGCGGTGCGAACCTGCAGATCCCGACGTCGGGGTCCAGCGGCAACTACCAGATGCGCGACACGAGCCGGGGCATCAGCTGCGCCAACTACAGCAACGGCACCGGTGCGATCTTCACCGACGCTGACGACGTGTGGGGCAGCACCAGCAAGACCGACAAGGTGGCGGGCTGCGTCGACGTCTTCCACACCAGCGCCAGGCAGTCCGACATGGTCAACCAGTGGCTGGGCCGCAACGGGCTCAACGGCAACGGCGGCGCGTGGCCGTCGTATGTGGGCCTGGCCGACCGCAACGCGTACTGGGACTACGTGCCCAACGCGACCCTGTTCGGCTACAACGCGGCCAGCCAGTGGCTGACCGCCATGGACGTGGTGGGCCACGAGAACGGCCACGGCATCGACGAGAACACCCCCGGCGGCACCTCGCAGGAGGCCGGGCTGGGCGAGGGCACCGGCGACATCTTCGGCGCGCTGACCGAGCACTTCATCAACAGCTCGGTCGACGTGCCGGACTACGAGACCGGCGAGATGGTCAACTTCTCCGGCAACGGCAAGCCGCTGCGCTACATGTACAACCCGTCGCTGGACGGGCGCAGCCCCAACTGCTACTCGTCGTCGATCCCGAACACCGAGGTCCACGACGCGGCCGGCCCGCTGAACCACTGGTTCTACCTGCTGGCCGAGGGCAGCAGCCCGGGCAATGGCAAGCCGAACAGCCCGATCTGCTCCGGCGGCCCGTCGTCGGTCACCGGTGTCGGCATCCAGAACGCCGGCAAGGTCTTCTACAACGCGATGCTGCTCAAGACGTCGGGCATGACGTACAAGAAGTACCGCATCGCGACCCTGCAGGCGGCGAAGAACCTCGACGCCACCTGCGGCCTGTACCTCAAGACCAAGGCGGCCTGGGACGCGGTCACCCTGCCGGCCCAGTCCGGCGAGGCCACGTGCACCCCGTCGGGCAGCGACTGGTCGATCTCGCTGAACCCCGCCGCGGGCACGGTGCAGCCGGGCAGCTCGGTCAACGCGACGGTGTCGACGACCACGACCGGCGGCAGCGCGCAGAACGTGACGCTGAGCGCGTCGGGCGCGCCGTCCGGGGTGAGCGTGTCGTTCAGCCCGTCGTCGGTGCAGACCGGCAACAGCTCGACGATGACCGTGTCCACCACGGCGGGAACCGCTGCGGGCACGTACACCATCACGGTCAACGGTGACGGCACGACGGATCACTCCGCGCAGTACACGCTCACCGTCGGCAGCACCAACCCGACGCCCACCGCGCCGGACATCGACGTGGCCAAGGTGCAGGCGCACCTGAGCCAGTTCGGCACGATCGCCTCCAGCAACGGCGGCAACCGCCGCGCCGGGTCGGCCGGTTACACCGCGTCGGTGAACTACGTGAAGGGCAAGCTGGAGGCGGCCGGGTACACGGTCACCCTGCAGGACTGCACCAGCTGCACCTACCGCTCCAACAACCTGATCGCCGACTGGCCGGGCGGCCCGTCCGACCAGGTCGTCATGTTCGGCGCCCACCTGGACGGCGTGTCGGCCGGTCCCGGCATCAACGACAACGCCTCGGGTTCGTCGATCCTGCTCGAATCGGCGCTCGCGCTGGCCGCGGGCAACCCGACGCTGGCCAAGCACGTCCGGTTCGGCTGGTGGACGGACGAGGAGCAGGGCCTCAACGGCTCGCGGTTCTACGTCAACTCGCTGACGGCGGCGCAGAAGTCGGCGATCAAGGGTTACTACAACTTCGACATGGTCGCCTCGACCAACGGCGGCTACTTCATCAACAACATCAGCACCGCGACCTCGGCGCCGATGAAGGAGTACTGGGACTCGCTGAACCTCCAGCCGGAGGAGAACGTCGAGGGCCAGGGCCGTTCCGACGACGCGTCGTTCAAGAACGCCGGCATCCCCACCAGCGGCTACGCCACCGGCGCGGGCAACAGCAAGACCTCGGCGCAGGCGGGCAAGTGGGGCGGCACGGCGGGATCGTCCTACGACCCCTGCTACCACCAGTCCTGCGACACCACCAACAACATCAACGCGACGGCGCTCAACCGCAGCGCCGACGGGTTGGCGTACACGATCTGGAAGACCGCGGTGAGCACCGGGCCCGGCCCGTCGCCGTCGCCGAGCGCCTCGCCCAGCAGCGGCCCGTCGCCGTCGCCGTCGGCCTCGCCGAGCACTCCGCCGTCGCCGTCGCCCTCGCCGACCCCGCCGGGCGGCCGGACGTTCACCAACGGCGCCGACTTCCAGATCGTCGACAACCGCATCTACAGCCCGGTCGTGTCCAACGCCACGGGTCTGGCGGTCTCACCGGTGCGGCTGTCGATCACGATTCAGCACACCTGCTCCGAGGACCTGGGGATCAGCCTGATCGACCCCAGCGGCCTGATCTACGCGGTCAAGACCTCGGGCAGCGGCAACTACGAGTGCACCCCGTTCGGCGGCACACGCACCTACAGCGTGCCGCTGACCGCCCTGGCCGCGGGCACCTGGCAGTTGCGGGTGACCGACTACGGCCCGGGTGACTACGGCGTGCTCGACACCTGGTCGATCACGCTGTGACAGCCAGGTGACGAAAGACCGGCTCCCCCCGGGATAGCGAAACACCGGTGCCGTGCCAGTCAGGCACGGCACCGGTTCGTCGTGTCCGGGGTCAGGGGATCGTCAGCCCGTACACGGCAAGGATCTCACCGATGGGCTGGTAGTACGTGGTGCCGCCGGCGGTGCAGTTGCCGGTGCCGCCGGACAGGATGCCCAGGATGAGCCCGCCGGAGGTGTAGAGCGGCCCACCGCTGTCACCGTTCTCCGCGCAGATGTTCGTCCTGATCAGACCGGTGACGGTGCCGTCGGGGTAGTTGACGGTGGCGTTCAGCGCGGTGACGGTGCCGCAGCGTACGCCGGTGGTCGCGCCGCTGCGGCAGACCGCCTGGCCGACGTGGGCGCTGCCGGTCCCGTACAGCTGCAGCAGGCCGGGATAGGTGTTGACGGCGCTGGGGTGGCTGAGCCGGCTCGTGTATTTGATCAAGCCGTAGTCGTTGCCGGGAAAGCTGCTCGCGGTGCGCGTGCCGATCGCGATGGTGTGGGCGCTGTTGGTCCACCAGGTCGCGGAGCTGTTCGTGCAGTGCCCCGCGGTGATCAGGTAGTAGGTGCTGCCGCTGCGCGCGTTCGCGCCCAGCGAGCAGCGTGACGTGCTGCCGTAGATCGCGTCGCCGCCGGCCAGCATCGTGCGCAGGCGGCCGGGTTCGCGGCGCACGTCGACGCCGGCTCCGCGCAGACCGTCACGCAGGCGTGCGGCCTGCTGTTCGGTCACCGTTTCGTCGAGTGTCACGGTCGTGCGCCCGGTGGCCGGGTCGACGGTCCAGGCGGTGCCGGGGGTCTGGGTGACTTCGGCGGTGGGGAGCCGGGTCTCGCGCGCGGCTGCCGGGGTGGCGGTCGCGGCGGTGGCCACGAGCACCGCCACAGTAGCGACAGCGAGGCGGAAAGGGCGTCTCATCGCGTCCCTCCGAGGTTTGTGGACAGGGGATGAGACAAGGATGACATCGACGGACGTCGACATGCAACGGACCGGGGGTGCTGGGCGGGTCACGTCACGTTCTGAAGGAAGTCGCCGTAGAACAAGCCGAGGCCGATCGCGACACTCGCCGCGGCGACAATCCAGAGCCGCACGACGACATTGACTTCGGGCCAGCCACCGAGTTCGAAATGATAGTGAATCGGCGACATCCGGAATACCCGCTTGCCCCTCGTGCGGAATGAGATGACCTGGATGACCACGGACATCAGGCTGATCACGAACAGGAACCCGATGATCGGCAACAGCAGGCTGGTGCGCGTGGCCATGGCGAAGGCGGCCATCAACCCGCCGAGGCCGAGTGCGCCGGCGTCGCCCATGATGATCTTCGCGGGTGAGGTGTTCGACCAGAGGAAGCCCACGCATGCGGCGCAGATGGCGGCGGCGATCATCGCCACTTCGAGCGGATCGCGGACCGAGTAGCAGTAGGCGTTCAGGTCGGCCGCGTAACCCTTGGTGTCGGCACACCAGTGCTGATACTGCCAGTAGCCGATGATCGCATACGCGCCGGTGACCACGATCGACGCGCCGGTGGCCAGGCCGTCCATGCCGTCGGCCAGGTTGACCGCATTGCTCATGAACATGACCATCAACACGAACAGGATGACCGCGCCGACTTTGGTGACGTCGAGCCATGAGATGTCTTTTATGAACGATATCTTGGTCGAGCCGACCGTCTCCCCGTTGGATGACGGGTAATACATCGCGACAACCCCGAAGGTGGTGCCCACCAGCAGCTGGCCGAGCAGTTTGCCCTTTGCGCTCAGCCCGGCGCTGCTCTTCAGGACCACCTTCATGTAGTCGTCGACAAAACCGATCGCGCCGCAGAAGACGAACACGCCCAGCAGCACGAGACCGGTGACGGTCGGGCCGACCTGGCCCAACTGGCCCTCTGGCAGGCCGTGTAGCGCAAAGTGTCCGACCACGTAGGCGATGACCGTGGCCAGGATGAACGCCAGTCCACCCATGGTCGGCGTGCCGCGCTTGCCTTCGTTGGACTTGAGGGCCAGCTCGTCTCTGATGGGCTGGCCGGCCTTCAGCCGGTTCATGAGCTTGGCGAGCAGAGGTGTGCCGAGCAACGACAATAGGAACGCCACCGCCGCCGCGGCGATCACGGCTCTCACGGATGCGCACCGCCGTGCGCCGCTGAACCAGGGCGCTGTGGTGAGTCTGCGACCTGCCATGCCTGGTATCGCGAGCCCTTCACCAGCGCCACCCCATCCGCACGCATCCCGGGTCCTCCATCTGCCGAGCGGCAGAGTAACGGCTCAACGAGATCGGCGGGGGGTCGAGAAGCAGCGTCTGTGGAGTTTTCGTGAACGTTGGCCCGAGGGGGCGTCGAGGATCTCTGGGGGATGCTTGGATGTGGATCATGTTGCAGTCCCTGCGGCACGCGGCCTACCGCGTCTACGCCCGTCGCCTCCGAAGCCGGCTCTCGGATGCCGATCTGCCGCAGCACGTGGCGATGGTGATGGACGGCAACCGGCGCTGGGCACGCCAGATGGGCTTCGACGATCCCAAGGTCGGTCACCGTTTCGGCGCCGAGCACCTCGACGAGGTCCTCGGCTGGTGCGCCGAAGTCGGCATCCGCCATGTCACGGTGTTCGTCGCCTCGGTCGACAACATGCGCAAGCGTGACTCCGACGAGGTCGACAACCTGATGCAGATGATCGAGAACGTTGTCGCGGAGCGTTTGTCACGCCCGGCCAACCACTGGCAGCTGCATCTCGCCGGCCGCCTGGACGTGTTGCCCGACTCGACGAGAGTCGCCCTGAAGCTTGCGGAGGAGGCGACCCGGGAGCGGTCCGGCAGGTTCCATCTCAACGTGGCCATCGGCTACGACGGCCGTGAGGAGATCGTCAACGCGGTCCGTTCGCTGCTGGAGGACGAGGCGCGCGCGGGCGCGACGCTGGACGACGTCGCCCAGCGCCTGCAAGCGGACCACATCGCCGCGCGCCTGTACACCGGCGGGCAGCCGGATCCGGACCTGGTCATCCGGACCAGTGGTGAACGGCGTATGTCGGGGTTCCTGCTGTGGCAGGCGGCGTACTCGGAGCTGTACTTCTGCGACGTGTACTGGCCGGGTTTCCGGAAGATCGATTTCCTGCGGGCCCTGCGTTCGTACGCTGCCCGCCACCGGAGATTCGGTGCATGATCAACATTTCTGGGAGCGGAGTCACTGTGACAGCAACCGACTACGACGACTTTGCGGCCGCCTACTCGGCGCAGAACGAGTCCGGCCTCTTCAACACCTACTACAACGGACCCGCGATACTTCACCTCGCCGGCGACGTCTCCGGCCGCCGAATCCTCGACGCGGGATGCGGCACCGGCCCGTTGTCAGCGGCGCTGCGCGCCAAGGGAGCCGCGGTCACCGGCTTCGACGTCAGCGCCGCCATGGTCGACCTGGCCCGCCGGCGGCTCGGCGAAGACGCCGACCTGCACGTGGCGGACCTGAGCGAGCCGCTGCCGTTCGCGGACGCCGAGTTCGACGTCGTCGTGGCGTCCCTGGTCCTGCACTACCTGGAGGACTGGTCCGGCCCCCTCGCCGAGCTGCGTCGCATGCTGAAGCCAGGCGGTCGCCTGATCCTCTCGACCATGCACCCCGCCGGCTATGCGATCGAGTACCCCGAGGCCGACTACTTCGCGGTCACCAAGTACACCGAGGACTACGTCATGGACGGCCAGACCGTGTGGCTGACCTACTGGCACCGGCCGCTGCACGCCATGTCGGATGCTTTCGCCGCCGCCGGGTTCCGCATCGTGACGATCAGCGAACCGCCGCCTGCGCCGGACACCCCTGCGGAGCTGCTTCCACCCGACAAGGGCTCCGGGCGCTTCATGTGTTTCCTCTTCTTCGTCCTCGAGCCCGCCTAGGAAATCCTCGGCGTATCAGGGGGGCACGTTCCCGTGGCCGGCCGAACGTGGCCGGCCACGGGAACGCCCCGACATGTTCATCGCCGGCAAGGCCCACGCCCACGACAACATCCGTGCCGCGCTGCGGTGCCTGCGTTCGACGTCAGCGGATCGTCGTCACCGCACGATCGGCTTCGGCCTGTACGCCGTCCAGGTCCTCCGGGATCTCCGCGCCCGCGACGGCATGGGGCAGCGCGGCCTCCATCCGGGCCAGGGGCCGGTAGCGCAGGCCGCCGATCCCGAGCACCACCAGTGCCACGCCCGCGGCGACCAGCAGCAGGCCCATGCCGCGGCCGGGGCCGACGCCGAGCACCGCGCCCACGCTGCCGGTCAGCGCGCCACCGGGTGCGAGCAGCGGCGTGAAGAGGCGGTCGGCGATCAGCGGCGCGGTGACGAAGGCCAGCGGGGTCATCGCGACGGCCACAGGCCCATCAGCGTGACGCCGACGCCCAGCCCGATGACGGAGCCGACCATGCCGGTGGCGCGGCGGCGGGCGCCGTATGGGCCGCTCATGCGGCCATCGCCCGTTCCCCGACCGGCGGTGTTCATGCGCGGCACGCGAAATGACCTTGGTGATATGGGTCACGGAACGTTATGGAAGCCGATGACTATCACGGCTTTCCTCCGCGAAAGTCTGATTCAGGCGGGGCAGTGTCCGTACGGAGGGTCCGTGCCGAACCGCAAAGTCAGTTAACCTTCGGCGGCCACCGTCCGACGATCTTGATAGGCCGCGCCTCCGTGTCTTCCGACGCCTCCACGCAAGTCCGCGATTCGCACAGCGACGCGACGGTTCTCATCCCCCGAGTCCCGGCGCAGGCCGCAACCGTCCGGGCACCCGAGGTTCCGACCACGCCCGCGGCCGACGATCCGATGGCCACCGGCCGGGCGCTCGGCGCGCTGGCCTGGCTGCTGCCGCTGACCGTCATGGCCGTGGTGGGCACCGTCCGTGCCTCCTGGCCGGGCCTGTGGGGCGACGAGCTGGCCACCTGGGGCATGGCGACGGCGTCCTGGCAGGACCTGTGGCAGACCGTGCAGCACGCCGAGGCGAGCATCGCCCCCTACTACGCGTTCATGCACGGCTGGACGGCGTTGGCGGGCACCTCGGAGTTCGCGCTGCGGCTGCCCTCGATCGTGGCGATGGCGGGTGCGGCCGGGCTGATCGGCGCCATCGGCGCGCGCCTGGCCTCGCCGCGGTTCGGCCTGGTCGCCGGGCTGCTGTTCGTGGCGGTGCCGGCGGCCTCCCGCTACGCGCAGGAAGCCCGCCCGTACGCCATCGCGCTGTTCTTCGCGACGCTGTGCACCTACCTGCTGCTCGGTCTGATGGACCGGCCCCGCTGGTGGCGGTATGCGGCCTACGCCCTCGCCGTGATGGCCACCGGCGCCGGCCACCTGGTCGCCCTGCTGATCCTCGCCGCCCACGGCTTGATCATTCTCGCGCAGCGGCGCCGGGTGTTCCTGCCGTGGCTGCTCGCCGCGATCGTCGGCGTGCTGCCCGTGGTGCCGGTCGTGCTACTGGGACGCGGGCAGCAGGAGCAGATCTCCTGGATCCCCCTGGCGAGCTGGGACCGGCTCGGCCAGCTGCCGCAGGGCCTGGCCGGAGGCGCGCTGGTGGGCGGGATCCTGCTCGGCCTGGCCGTGCTGGCGCTGTCGATGCGCAATCCGGGCCTCGTCTACGCCGCATGCGCCGTCGTGCCGACGGTCCTGCTGTTCGCCGCCGGTCAGTTCATGCACCTCTGGCTGCCGCGCTACCTGCTCTTCACGGTTCCGGCGTGGGTGCTGCTCGCGGCCGTGACGAGCGCGCGCGACCGGGTGGTCCGCGGCGTGCTCGTGGTCGTGACCGTGGCGGCGGTGGGCATGAGCGCCCAGGTCGGCATGCGCACCGAGTCGGGACACGGGCAGAACCCGCGGTCGGTCGCGGCGTACCTGGAGAGCCACGCCGACCTCAGCGACGGCATCGTCTTCGGCAGCAACGTCGGCGGTGACCAGCGGGTCGCCCGTGACGTCGTCGCCCGCTACCTGGCCGTGCCGCACCGTCCGGCGGACGTGTTCCTGGCCGAGCCCGCGCGCACCGGCGGCCATCTGGCCGCCACCGAGTGCCCGCAGCTGGACACCTGCCTCGACGACCTGGAGCGGTTGTGGGTGCTTCGCCTGGGCACCCGCGACGATCCGCTCGCGGAGATCGGCGCGGCCAAGGAGACGCTGCTGCGCGCCAGGTACAACATCGCCGACGTCGTCCACAAGGGCGGCTTCACCATCGCGCTGCTGACGCGTAAGCCGGTCGTTCAGGCCGTGGCTCGCTGACCATATCCACGGGGAACACGCAACACACGGGGAAACTGCAATGCTGGCGTTTCTGCTCCAGATCAAGTCCTGGATGA
Organism: Catellatospora vulcania; assembly: GCF_009720385.1. Lineage (GTDB taxonomy): Bacteria > Actinomycetota > Actinomycetes > Mycobacteriales > Micromonosporaceae > Catellatospora > Catellatospora vulcania. The sequence continues at coordinate 103,813 of NZ_ML769307.1, forward strand.
ACTCGGGACAGCTGTACCTGTTCACCCTGCTCATGCTCGTCATCTGGGTGCTGTGGCTGATCCGCGTCGTCCTGTCCCGGCACTACCGGCCGTGGCGGACGCCGTACCGGACCACCACCTCGGTGATCATTCCGGTCGTCGACGAGCCCGAGGACCTGTTCCGCGACGTGCTGGGGCGCATCCTGGAGCAGCAGCCGACCGAGGTCGTGGTCGTGATCAACGGGCCGCGCAACAACAACTTGGAACGCATCTGCACCGATGTCGGGGTGCGCTGGGTCTGGACCGACATCCCCGGCAAGCGCAACGCGCTGCAGGTCGGCATCGGGCTGTCCACCGGCGACATCGCCGTGCTGGTCGACTCGGACACGATCTGGACCCGGGGCACCCTCGAAGAACTGGTCAAGCCCTTCATCGACCCCCGGGTCGGCGGCGTGACCACCCAGCAGCGCATCCTCGACCCCGGCCGCAACTGGCTGACCCGCTGGGCCGACTGGCTGGAGAACGTGCGCAACAGCTACTCGATGCCGTCGATGAGCGTGCTCGGCACGGTCGGGTGCCTGCCCGGCCGCACCATCGCGTTCCGCCGGTCGATCCTGGTCGACTGCATGCAGGCGTTCCTGACCGAGAAGTTCCTCGGCGTCTTCCTCGAGGTCAGCGACGACCGCACGCTGACCAACTACGCGCTCAAGGCCGGTTACCGCACCGTCTACCAGTCGACGTCGCTGGTCTACACCGACGCGCCGCTGGAACTCAAGAAGCTGGCCAAGCAGCAGTACCGGTGGGCGCGGGGCTCGCAGTACAACACCATGCGGATGCTGCCGTGGATGATCCGCCACGCGCCGATGCTGGCCGTGTTCTACCTGGCCGACATCCTCATCCCGTTCGCGCTGGTGGGCGCGTTCATCTCGTGGGCCCAGTCACTGGTGACCGGCACGAAGCTGGCCCTGTACGACGGCCTGCCGCTCGACGACGTCAGCCCCGCCCGCCTGCTCCCGACGATCATCGTCATCTCGCTGACGACGACGGCGCTGTCACTGGCCATCCGGTTCAGCCGACACTTCGTCAGCCACTCGCGCGACCTGATGTACCTGCCCGCGTTCATGCTGATCAATACGCTGATGCTGATGCCCATCCGGGTGCTGGGCTTCTTCCGGATGGCCCACAACTCCGGCTGGGGCACGCGTGCGGGCGGCTTCAGCGGCGAGCGCGCCGACCGGCGTAATCCTCTGGCCCTGCTGCCCTACCTGCTCGGTGCGGCCCTTCTCTACGGCGCGGTGATGATCGGTGTCTAACCACAAGAGCGTGAGCCGCGCCCGCGGCTGGATCTGGCTGGCTGTCACGACGCTGGTGCTGGTCGGGGTGACGTCGTGGGTGCTGGCACCGGCCATCACGGGCATCGACAAGGCCGCGGGCGGTGCCACCGGCGGCAGCGGGGCGCGCCCGAGCGCCGGCCCGTTGGCAGCGGCCATCCCGACCAAGGCACAGCTGATGACCCCGGGCGCACCCCGGTTCGGGCTGAGCGCGCCGCAGGTGCCGTTCTCGCGGGGCGAGATCAACCGCATCGCGACCGCCGCCGGGCAGCAGCCCACGCTGCTGCAGTACTTCGTGAAGTTCCGGCAGTCGTTCCGGACCGACGCCGTGCGCACCGCGTACGACCGCGGCGCCCTGCCGATGATCTCCTGGGAGCCCTGGGCAGGTCCGGACGCCGGGGTGAACCAGCCGGACTTCGCCCTCGCCAAGATCAGCAAGGGTGAGTTCGACGCTTACCTCACCGAGTTCGCCACCGGGGTGCGCGACAACCGCCTGCCGGTCGCCATCCGGTTCGCGCACGAGATGAACGGCCACTGGTACCCCTGGTCGGAGCGCCGCTCGGGCAACCGCAAGGGCGACTACGTCCGCGCCTGGCGCCACATCCACGACGTCTTCCAGCGCGTCGGCGCCAACAACGTGATCTGGGTGTGGAGCCCGAACATCATCCGCCCGGTGCCCAAGGTCGCGCTCAAGGCGCTCTACCCCGGCGACGACTATGTCGACTGGGCCGGCATGGTCGGGTACGCCGTCACCGAGCGCACCGCCGCGGCCGTGTTCGAGCCGACCATCAAGAAGATGCGCACGTTCACCGACAAGCCCATCGTCATCACCGAGACCGGCGCGCAGCACGGCGCCGCCAAGGCCGCGTGGATCCAGAACTTCTTCACCTGGCTCGGCAAACGCCGCGACATCGCCGGCTTCGTCTGGTTCGAGTACAGCAAGGAGGAAGGCGGCTCCGCCGACTGGCGCTTCTCCCACAACCAGGAGTACGCCACCGCCTTCAAGAACGGCGCCGACCGGATCACCCTGGCCCCGCCGATCACACCGGAGCCGCCCCCGTCCGGCGCGGCCGCGTCAGCGACGCCGACCCCGTGACCCGGACCCGGATCGCGATCGCGCTGCTGCTGGTGGCGCTCGGCCCGGCCGCGTGCAGCCGGCCCCGGCCGCCGGCCGGGCCGACGCCGCCGCCGGCTTCGCCGAGCCCGACCGTCGCACCGGACGTGACCGTCGCCGTCGACGCCTCCGGCGACCTCGGCGCGTTCAACAACCCCGCCCGCTACCACAATCAAGCCGACCACGCGCAGCTGCTGACCGACGCGCAGGTCGCCAGGGTCCGCGAGCTCGCGCCGGTGGTGACCCGCGCCTGGATCAGCGCGCAGTGGTACTACGACCCGGCGAAGGACACCTACGACTTCGACTACCGCGCGCCCAACGGCCGGTCCCTCTACGGCTACCTGGACCAGGTGTCGTCGTACACGCAGCGGCTGTTCCTGAACCTGAACCAGTGCGACCAGCAGATCATGGACCTCGCGTCGCCGCAGCGTTGCGCCGAGGCGATCTACCAGGGCATCAGGCACTACAAGCAGCGGTATCCGGCCTTCGAGTTCCTCGAGGTCTTCAACGAGCCGGACCGGGACTGGCCCGAGCCGGCCGGCACACCGCGCGCGATGGACGCGGACACCTACTACGGCTGGTACGCCCATGCCTACCGGGCGGTGAACCGGGTCAACGCCGAGCTGCGGCCGCAGGTGCCGCTGAAGGTCGGCGGACCGGTGACCTACTACTTCGACAAGCCGTTCATCCGCGACTTCCTCGCCCGCTACGCCGCCGACACCGACCCGGCCAAGCGGCTGGACTTCGTGTCGTACCACCAGTACAAGGCCCGGACGAACCCTGCCTCGGTCGCGGGCGAGAAGCGTGAGGTCCAGCAGATGCTGACCGACCTCGGCCTGCCCGACCTCCCGGTCTACGTCACCGAGCTCGGCGTGTTCCCCGGCGCCAACAGCGGCACCACGTTCGACGAGGACATGTTGACCCAGTCGGCGGCCGCCGCGGTGCTGGGCAACACCTACGCGACGTGGGGGCTGAACATGCCGATGCACTGGCTGTTCGACCATCCCACCAACGACCGCAAGTCGATGTTCGTCGAGGGCTCCGACAGTGCCGTCACGCCCTACTACAACGTCGTGGCGATGCAGCGGATGCTGCGCGAGCGGCTGGTGCCCAGCACCGTCGCGCCGAAGCCGCGGGACGGACGCGGCGTGCACGCGTGGGCCACGGCCGATGCCGGCAGCGCCGCGGTGATGCTGACCAACTACACCTGGACGGACCGCCGTCCCCAGTCGTCCCGTGAGGTCGCCGCCGTGCAGATCGGGGGCCTGCCGCCGGCGCTGCGGGGCCGCGACGTGCGCGTGGAGGTGTATCTCGTCGACCGCCGGCACAGCAACGTCACCGCCGGAGCACCGGACGGCCGCCTGGAACGGGTCGCCGACACCTCGCAGCGGGCCGGTGAACGGCTCACGGTCACCGTCGAGCTGGGCCCCAACGCCTCCGCGCTGGTCGTGATCACACCGCGCTGACGCTGCCCGTCGCCGCTGCCGGGGTGTCGGCAGCGGGGACGCGCGGCTGCCCGTGCGTCCCCGCTGTGGGCCGGGGCGGCCGCCAGGAGGCGCTACCGGTCAGGCGCCGTCGTGGCGCCAGCCGGCGGTGACCAGCGCGCCGCTCGCGAACAGGTTGTTGACCTTGGTGATCTCCTGGGCGTTGGGGAAGGCGCTGGTGCAGGAGGTGCCGGCGCTGCTGCCGGACATCAGCTCGGAGCAGACGCCGGTCCGCCGGTCGGGCAGGCCGAGGATGTGGCCGAGTTCGTGGGCTGCGATGCGCGTGGGGTTGTGGCCCTCGGCGGTCGCCTGGCGGCCCATGTAGATGGTGCCGTTGCCCAGGGAGTTGACGTAGGCGCGCGGCCAGTTGTTGTCGGCGTAGACGCGGATGTTCAGCGGGCGACCGGAAGTCCACCGTTCCAGGCGTACGTTGCTGACCCGGGCGTTCCAGTTGGCCGCGCCCTGGTGCACGGCGTTGACGAATTCGGCGGCCTGGCTCGCGTCGTAGTAGAGCACCCGTACGGCGGCGGGCGCGGGTGCCGCGGTGGCGGTGCCGCTGCCGAGAAGCTGGGTGGACAGGGTCATCGCGATGGCGGCAAGGGTGGCCGCCGCGATCCGCGCGAGGTGAGATCTCATGCAGACACCTTCACGCACACCATCAAACATTTCAATGTGTACATGAAATTTCGGCATGCTGCTGCGCGGCGCCGCCCGGGCGAGGCGGCTCACCGCGCCGGGCTGCCGAGCTGCGTCTCAGTACTTTTGCCACGATCGTCGAAAGTTGTGACTGAACCTCAAGTACATCTGTACATCTATAAAAAAGAATCCTAAGGTGTCTACACCAGGCATCGGCGTGCCAGGTCGCTTCAGGACAGACAACGCATCGGTCCCATGTCCTGGCACGCCGCTGAGAGCGGGTTGCCACGTCTGTGAACGGTGCGCAGCGGTCCCCGCTCACACTGGAGGAAAAGTGTTCGCTCCGTCCCGATGGGCGCGCCTGACTATGGCGAGCGCCCTCACCACAGCGGTCGTCGCCGCCGCCGGGTGGCTGCCCGCCACCGCCGCGGCCGCGGCCCCGCCCCCGCAGACACCCGGTATCACGCTGCGGACTTTCGACCTGCAGGTCGCGCTGAGCGCCCTCTGCAACCTCAAGCCCGCGCAGACCCCCAACATCGACAAGCTCATGTCGACGATCGACTGGACCACGTCCGCCCAGTTCGGCCTTGAAGACAACTTCTACACCCAGGCCCTGGGGTACGTGAACATCCCCACCGCCGGTAGTTACAACTTCCGCCTGATCAGCGACGACGGCTCCCGCCTGCTGATCGATGACAACGTGGTCATCAACCACGACGGACTGCACGGCGCTACGGCCAAGGACGGCGCGGTCACGCTGACCACCGGCTACCACGCGCTGCGCATCGACTTCTTCGAGGCCGGCGGCGGCCAGCAGCTGACGCTGCAGTGGCAGACGCCCGGCTCGACCACGTTCGTGACCGTGCCGAACTCGGTGCTCAGCACCGACGCCGGCGTCGTGCGGGTCACCGCCCCGGGCCGCAAGGAGTGCGAAGGCACCGGCGACTCGCCGGGCGACGGCCTGCCGCTGACCTCGGTGCACCCGAACTTCACCCTTACCAACCTGCGCCCGGCCGGCTTCGAGCCGCGGGTCACCGGCATGGACTGGCTGGCCGACGGCCGCCTGGTCATCTGCACCTGGGGTGGCACCAACGACTCCGGCACCTCGCAGGCCGGTGAGGTCTGGATCCTGGGCAACACCGGCGGCAACACCACCCCGGGCGCGGTGACCACCAAGCGGGTCGCCAGCAACCTGAAGGAGCCGATGGGCCTGAAGATCGTCGACGGGGTCATCTACGTCTCGGAGAAGATGCGGCTGACCAGGCTGGTGGACACCAACGGCGACGAGGTCACCGACCAGTACCAGCAGGTCGCGACCTGGCCCTACGGCGGCACGTTCCACGAGTTCGCGTTCGGCCTGATGTACGACGCCGGGTTCTTCTACCTCAACCTGTCGGTGGGCATCGACTACGGCGGCAACACCACCAACCCGCAGAAGGTGGGCAACCGCGGCACCACCATCAAGATCAACAAGGACACCGGCGCGTGGACGTACGTCGCCGGCGGCCTGCGGACCCCGCACGGCATCGGCTGGGGCCCGGAGAACGGCCTGTTCGTCACCGACAACCAGGGCGGCTGGCAGCCGGCCTCCAAGCTGGTGCACATCAAGCAGGGCCGCTTCTTCAACCACTACCTGAACCCGGCCGGCCCGTTCGACAGCGCCCCGGTCACCCCGCCGGTGATCTGGCTGCCGCAGAACGAGATCGGCAACTCGCCGAGCACCCCGAAGTACATGACCAGCGGCCTGTACGCCGGGCAGTTCGTCATCGGCGACGTCACCTACGGCGGCCTGCAGCGCGCCGCGGTGGAGAAGATCAACGGTGAGTACCAGGGCGCCCTGTTCCGCATGACGCAGGGCCTGGAAGCCGGTATCTCCGAGGTCAACGTCGGCCCGGACGGCGCGATCTACGTCGGCGGCATCGGCGGCGGCGGCAACTGGGGCCAGACCGGCAAGCTCAACTTCGGCCTGCAGAAACTCGCCCCCAACGGCGGCAACGCCTTCGACATGCTGAACATGAAGGCCCTGTCCAACGGCTTCGAGATCGAGTACACCCAGCCGGTGTCGGCGGCGACCGCCACCAACCTGGCCACCAAGTACCGGGTGAAGCAGTGGCGCTACGTCCCGACGGCGGCCTACGGCGGCCCGAAGATCGACGAGGAGACGCTGTCGGTGTCGTCGGCCACCCTGTCCGCCGACGGCAAGAAGGTCACCCTGGTGATCAACGGGCTCAAGGCCGGCCGGGTCGTGCACATCCGCTCGCCGAAGCCGTTCGGCTCCAGCAACGGCCAGTCGCTGTGGAACACCGAGGTCTGGTACACCCTCAACAACATCCCGGGCCAGGCCCCGTCGAGCAACCTGGCGCTGAACAAGCCGGCCACGGCGGACAGCTCCTGCGCCACCTCCGAAGGCCCGGCGCAGGCCGTCAACGGCAGCGTCTCGGGCGGCAACGCCGACAAGTGGTGCTCGCTGGGCGCGACCAAGTGGCTGCAGGTCGACCTCGGCTCGACGCAGACCGTCAACCGGTTCGTCGTCCAGCACGCCGGCGCGGGTGGGGAAGCGGTCGGGTTGAACACCCGGGACTTCAACATCCAGACGTCGACGAACGGCACGAGCTGGACCACCGCGGCGACCGTCACCGCGAACACGGCCAGCACCACCACGCACAACATCACCGCGACGCAGGCCAGATACATCCGGCTGAACGTCACCACCGGCGGCACCACCGGCAACCTGGCGGCCCGCATCTACGAGTTCGAGGCCTACGGGACCACCGCGCCGCCGGCGGGCAACCTCGCCGTCGGCAAGCCGGCGACCGCGGACAGCTCGTGCGCCGCGGCCGAAGGCCCGGCCCAGGCGGTCAACGGCAGCGTCTCGGGCGGCACCACCGACAAGTGGTGCTCGCTGGGCGCGACCAAGTGGCTGCAGGTCGACCTCGGTTCGGCGCAGACGGTCAGCCAGCTGGTCGTCCGGCACGCCGGGGCAGGCGGCGAGAACACGGCCTGGAACACCCGCGACTTCAACCTCCAGCTGTCCACCAACGGCACCAGCTGGACCACGGTCGCGACCGTCACCGCCAACACGGCCAGCATCACCACGCACAACTTCACCGCGGCCCAGGCACGGTACATCCGGCTCAACATCACCACGCCGGCCAGTGACGGCAACGGTGCGGCCCGGATCTACGAGTTCGAGGCGTACGGCACGACGACGCAGCCGACCCGGATCGTGCTGTTCGACGGCACCAACATGAACAACTTCCAGCACTCCAACGGCACCCCGGTCACCTGGCCGCTGGGCAACGGCGGCGTGGAGGTCCTCGGCGGCGACATCAAGTCCAAGCAGGCGTTCGGCGACTTCAAGCTGCACGCCGAGTTCTGGCTGCCCAACCTGCCGATCGACGTCACCGGCCAGCAACGGGCCAACAGCGGCATCTACCTGCAGGACCGCTACGAACTGCAGGTGCTGGACTCGTTCGGGGACACCACCCCGGCCAACAACGAGTGCGGTGCGATCTACGAGAAGATCGCCCCGTCGGTCAACGCGGCCACGGCGCCGGAGACCTGGCAGACGTACGAGGTCACGTTCCGCGCGGCCCGGTACAGCGGCACCACCAAGACCGAGAACGCCCGCGTCACGGTCGTCTGGAACGGTGTCACCGTCATCAACAACGCCGAGATCAACGGGCCCACCGGCAACGGCGCCGCGGAGACCTCGGCGCCCGGTCCGCTGCGGTTCCAGGACCACGGCGACCCGGGAGCCAACCTGTTCTACCGCAACATCTGGGTGGAGCCGGCGGTCTGACCCGTACGTCATGAACGACCGAGCCGGCCCGGATGCGCGCATCCGGGCCGGCTCTTCGGTGTCCCGCATCAGGGCTTGCGTATGCCACGTGTCGGTGCCGAGGCCGCCCACCCGGCCGAGGTTGACGGCGTGCCACTGCCCGGCCCGTCACGGCCTGAACCGGGTCGCCCCGTCGATGCAGAAAGCCGTGGTCGCGGCCGCCTCGCCCGGCAGGCAGCGGCCGTCGGACAGCACCCGGTTCCGCAGCGGCGTACCCAGGTCGACCTCGTACGGGACCTGGTTGTTGCCCGGGCACGACGCAGCGCCGGTCTGCTTCGGCGCCACGCTGAAGGTCACCACGATCTCCGACTCGCTCAACCGGAGCTGCGGTGTCAGCACCTGCCCGGTCACGCCGTCGTTGCAGCCCAGCCGCGAGACCAGCGCGGTGAACCGGGTCGACGACGCGGTGAGCGTCTGACCTGGCGCGAGGTCCCAGACCGCGGCGTCGCCGTCGGCGGACGGCGCGGTGTCCGGGGCGGCAGCCGGGGACGAGCCCGGCCCGGCAGCGGACGGTGCGGGGCCGGTCGCGCACCCGGCCGTCATGGCAGTCAGGCACGCCGCGGCCGTCAGCGCGACAGCCTGAAGTCGGGTCAGCATTCCCGTGAGACGCGGCCGCGGCGTCCCCGGGTTCCGTCTCAGCCGCTTCGTGATCACCCGCGCACGACGTTCAGGTCCGCGGTGAAGCCACGATCCAGCGGAAACATCGGCCGCACAAGGTGGCGGTACGGCAGCCGCGCCAGGTCCTGGTCGACCCCGCCCGGGGTCAGCGCGAGCAGCCAGTCGCCTGCCGCGTCGAACAGCTCGGGCTCCAGGTAGCCGATCTTCACCACCACGACGTCCACCGCGTCGACCGCGACGCCCAGCCGGGTGTACGACTCCAGCAGCCGGTACTGCATCCGCCGTGACGTGACGAACACGCTGAGCCCGCCGATGCGAACGCTGACGCACCGCCCGCCGTCGGGGTCGTCGGCCACCGCCTCCAGGACCCCGTCGAGCCGCAGCGGGCCCGGGTCGCGCGGGTCGATGCGCCCACCGGCGGTCACCCGCACCGGCGAGCCGACCGGCTGGTCGGCGATCTGCGCGACCGCCTGCGGATCCACCAGCGAGGCGAACACGGCGCGGCGCGCGCCGTCGCGGATCTCGGGCCGCGCCAGCAGGCGCTCCAGCGCGAAGGTGACGTCGTCCGCGCCGCCGGCCCCCGGGTTGTCACCGGAGTCGCTGACGAAGAACGGCCGCCGGGCCGGGTCGGCGGCCAGGGCGGTGTCGAGGCACTCGTCCATCGAGCCGGTCGGGGCGGCGAACGCGAAGTCGTCGCGGGCCGCCCAGAACCGCTCACCCAGCTCGCGGGCCGCGTCTGCGGCCGCCGTGGCGTCGGTGCCGGTGACCACGACCGCGCCCTGGCAGCGCGGCTGGTCGGCCCAGGCGTACCCGACCCAGATCGCCGCGTCGACGATGCCGTCGCGGGACTCGATCTCCGGCACCTGTGCGTAGAGGCTCCGCGCCGGGTCCTCGCGGGTGCTGGTCATCTCGCCCGGCAGCAGGACCGGCACGTGGACCAGGGCCTTGTGCGGCCGCTGCCCCCGGCGCAGCGCCGCGACCAGGTTGCGGGCGGCGCGCTCGCGGGTCTCCCACACGTCGACGTGCGGGGCGGTCCGGTAGCAGGTGAGCAGGTCGCAGGCGTCGAACAGCACCCGGGACACATTGCCGTGCAGGTCCATCGCCGCGGACACGTACGGCTGCGGCCCGAGCGCCGACCGGATCGCGGTGATCAGGTCGCCCTCGGCGTCGTCGCGCCCGACGACGCTCATCGCCCCGTGGAAGTCGACCAGCATGCCGTCCAGCGGGCCCGCCGCGGCCAGGCGCTGCACGATCTCGGCTGCCCAGGTCTCGTATGCCGCCGCCTCGACCGCGCCGCCGGGCAGGGCGCGGGCGTGCACGAGCGGGATCCACTCGACGTCGGCGGCCCACGGCCGCCCGAACCATTCGTACCGTGCCAGCAGCGCGTCGCCCCGGGTGACTTCGAAGTCGTCGGCCCTGCTCAGGTGCGGTGTGAACGTGCTTGATTCGATGTGGATGCCGCCGATGGCGATGCGCAGGGGGCGGGACATGGTCGGTCGGCTCCTAGCAGGTTGGCACGGCGTCCTGCCGTGATCGTCCGTTCTTAGACCGTAACCTGCGGAAACTCGCCGAATCCCGGAGGGTGTCCCTCGGCTCGAGCGCCGTCGGAGAGCGCTTTCACCGCTGTCTGCTGGGATGACCGCGAATTGCGGAGAGCGTGTTCTCGTCTAAAAACTCTTGACTGGCGCGACGATGCAGTCATAATTTTCACTGTCTCAATATGAGCGTGAACATTACTCTCACCGTCCCTGGGAGGTCCTCGTGTTCCGAAAACCCGCCGCCTCGAGCGCGGCCGTTCTGCTGATCGCCGCAGGGCTGGTCAGCGTCGCCGCACCCCAACCCGCGGCTGCCGCCAGCTGCAGCGTCCTGTTCGACGATTTCCAGTACAGCTCTTCGGCCGATCCCGCCCTGGCGGCGCGTCACTGGACGGTCCGCAGCGGCGGCGGGGGACCGGGCATACCCGGCGCCTCATGGCTGCCCGCCAACGTGACGTTCCCGGTCGCGGACGGGCAGAAGGTCCTCCAACTGTCGGCCTACACCGACGGCACCGGCGCCGGCACGGCGCAGACGGAGATCTACCACCAGCGGAAGTTCTTCGAGGGCACCTATGCCAGCCGGGTCCGCTTCACCGACGCGCCGGTGGCTGGCAACGACGGCGACCGCATCGTGGAGACCTTCTTCACGATCACCCCGCTGGCCTACTCGATGGATCCGAGCTACGGCGAGATCGACTTCGAGTACCTGGCGAACGGGGGATGGGGCGAGACCGGCCCGGCGTTCTTCGAGACCACGTGGGAGACCTATCAGCCCGACCCGTGGATCGCCGACAACGTGCACGCCGTCCAGCGGCGCAGCTATGACGGCTGGCACGATCTGGTGGCACAGGTCAGCGGCGGCCGGGTCAAGTACTTCATCGACGGCGTGCTGGTCGCCGACCACGGCGACAGGTTCTATCCCGAGACGCCGATGTCTATCAACTACAACCTGTGGTTCATCGACAGCTCCGGCCACACGGGCGGCCGCAGCACGTACATCCAGCAGGTGGACTGGCTCTACTTCGCCGGCAACGAGGTGATCTCGGGCGATGTCGCGCGCACCCGGGTCAACGCCTACCGGAGTTCGGGGACCACGCACGTGGACGCCGTCGGCACGGGTGGCAGCTGCCCCGAACCGGGCGGCGGCGGGCCGATCTCCGCCACGACCTGGTACAGCATCGTCAACAAGACCAGCGGCAAGTGTGTCGACGCCCGTGCTTCGGGCACCGCCAACGGCACCGCCATCCAGCAGTACACGTGCAACAACTCCAACGCCCAGCAGTACCTGTTCCAGCCCACCGCCGGCAGCAACGTGCGCATCAACAACCGGAACAACGCCGCCCAGGTCATCGACGTCAGCGGGGTGTCGGCCGCGGACAACGCGCTCGTGCACCTGTGGGCGTACGGCGGCGGCGGAAACCAGCAGTGGACACCGGTGGCCGAAGGCGGCGGCTACTACCACTTCGTGTCCGTGCACAGTGGCAAGTGCCTGGACGTCCCGGGCGCCGCCACCGCCGACAGCGTGCAGCTGGTGCAGTACACCTGCAACGGCACCGGGGCTCAGTCGTTCCGGTTGGTGGCCCAGCCGTAGCAGAACTCCGGCGGGGGCGTCGGCGACGACGCCCCCGCCGGGATGACCGTCAGACGGCCGTACGCGACCACTGCTGGTTGGTGCCGGTGTTGCACGTGTACTGCTTGAGGATCACGCCGTCCGCGGTCGACGCGGCCGGCACGTCCACGCATTTGCCACTGTGCCGGGCCCGGAGCTGGAAGTAGCTGCCGTTGGCGACCATCTGGAACTGCTGGTTGGCGCCGGTGCCGCAGGTGTACTGGACGAGTTCGGCGCCGTCGGCCGTGGAAGCGCTCACCACGTCGAGACACTTTCCGCTGTGCCGGCTGACGATGCGCCAGTAGCCACTGCCGGCGTCGGAGAACTGCCACTGCTGCCAGGCGTTGCCGCCGTAGGTGTACTGGCCGACGCGCGCGCCGTTGTCGGTGTTCGGTGACTGGACGTCCATGGCCTTCCCGCTGTGGCGCACGTTGACCCGGTAGAACGTCGTCGGCTGCGGCGTGGAGTCGCCGACGGTGTCGCCCCAGGCGTACCGGATCCGGTCCGCGCCGGAGGCGTTGCGCACGGTCAGGTTGAGGTTGGTGCCGCTGCCGCTCAGGGCGAACATCGAGTACCAGTCGTAGCCGATGGTGCCGGGTTTGCCGCCGAGCGCGGGCCAGTAGGTGCCGCCCATCTGGTTGTCCCGCATCACCTGGGCCATGGCCCGGATGTGGCGGACGAAGTTGTCGGTGCTGTTCGCGTCGCCGTAGTCGAGGCCGGTGGACATCGGCCCCCCGAACTCGGTGGCCACCGCCCGGGAGGCGCAGTTGCCCAGGCGCGTCTGGATGTGGCTGCGGAAGGCGTCGTAGGTCATCGCGCTGTAGAAGAAGGCGTAGTGGTGGAAGGACAGCAGGGTGGCGTTGAAGCGGCTGTCGTTGCAGATGTCGCGCAGATCCTGGCTGTAGCCGGTGCCGCCGATGAGCACCCGGCTCGGCACAGCCGAAGTGTGGTAGCCGAGCCAGTTCGCCGCGACGTTGCGCCAGTCCACCGAGGTGTACCCGTGCGGCTCGTTCATCGGCTCGAAGTAGACGTTGGTGTTCGAGCCGTACGTGTTGGTCACGCTGGACCACATCGTGTTCCACGCGGCCAGGTTCGTGATCTTTCCACCGGAGGCGGCCCCGTCCTCCCAGTAGGCGAGGATGACTTTGAAGCCGCGCTCGGTGGCGGCGTCGATGGCGCCGCGGTAGGCGTTCCACCAGGTCGTGTTGGCCACGGTGTGGGTGTTGATGGGCAGCCGGACCGTGTTGACCCCCATCGTGGAGGCCAGGTCGTCGTAGACGGCGTTGGCCTTGGCCCGCACGGTGGCATTGCTGTCGGACTGGCTCAGGCCCTGCACGACGAGCAGGCCGGTGCTGAAGTTGTCGCCCAGCACGGCCCAGTTCATGCCGCGGAACTGGCGGGTGGCGGCCTGGGCCGGCGCGGCGAAGACGACGATGCTCGCCATCGCCGCCAGCGCGGTCGCCACGAGTGCGGTCAGCAGCCGGTGCGATGACCGGGCACTGCTCGACGGTCCTGATGCGTAGCCGTCAGGCGACTTGATCCGTGTCATGAAGGTCCCATCATCTGAACGCCCTCGCAGGCTGATGTCGTCGGTGTTACATCGGTAACGGAAGCGAGGCATCGGACGCCATGACTTGATCCGATACGTTCAGGAGCGCTCAGAGTCGAACTCCGCACCCGGATCGACGGCTCGCCGACTACCGGGGCCTTCGCCGCCTCCGGATCTTGGCGCTACATTTCTTCCGTGACCACGGTGGAGATCTGCGTGAGCGACGTGCCGACCGCGCTGGTGGCGGAGGCGGCCGGAGCCGACCGGCTGGAACTGTGCGCCGATCTCGGCCAGGGCGGCACGACTCCGAGCCTGGGGGCTGTCGAGATCGCCCTCCGCTCGCTGCGCACCGCGGGCGTACGGATCATGGTCCGGCCCCGCGGCGGCGACTTCCGGGTCGGCGAGCTGGAGGAACAGGTCATGCTCGCCGACATCGCCGCGATCCGCGCCCTGCCCAACCCGCACGGGCTCGCGCTCGGCGTCGTCGTCGGCGCCGTCACCGACGGCGCGGAACTCGACCTCGCCGTCCTGCGCCGCCTGATCGAGGCGGCCGGGCCGCTGCCGGTCACCGTGCACAAGGCGTTCGACGAGGTGCCCGACCAGTTCACGGCGCTTGAGCAGATCATCGAGCTCGGCGCGGACGCGGTCCTCACCTCCGGCGCGGCCCGCACCGCGCTGGACGGCGCCGCGCGGCTGGCTGCGCTACGGCAGCGGGCCGGCGACCGGCTGCGCGTCATCGCCGCGGGCGGCATCCGATCGCACAACGTCAGGCTGGTGCTCGCCCAGACCGGGGCACAGGAGGTGCACCTGCGGGCACCGGTGCTGCGCGACGGCCGCGAGGCCACCGACGCCGCCGAGGTACGCCGGGTCGTGGACGCCGCCCGCGCAGCGTGACCCTTCCCACCAGCTCCGCGGATCGACTGTGGCCGCGACGTGCCCGGCAGATGCCGCCGATGACACGGCTGCCGTGGCTGCCGGAAAGGATCAGACGGTGAGGAAGTACCTGCTCTTCGATCATGACGGCGTTCTGGTGGACACCGAATTCTGGTACTACAAAGCCGGAGAACGCGCCCTGGCGGACATCGGATTGGCGTTGGACAAGGATCGCTACCTGCGGCACATGAACCAGGGATCGGGCACCTGGGCGCAAGCCAGGGCGACAGGTGTCGATGAACAGACCATCAGCAGGCTACGTGGGGTTCGTGACGGTTACTACCAGGAATATCTCAGAACAGAGGCCATCGAGATCGAGGGCGTCGCCGAAGCGCTTGCAGAACTGTCGAAACACGTCCGCATGGCCGTCGTGACGACTGCAAAACGTGCGGACTTCGAACTCATCCACGAAAAGCGCCAACTCACGCGATTCATGGACTTCGTTCTTGTCCGCGAAGACTACAGACTCGCCAAGCCGCACCCGGAGCCATACCTGACCGGCTTGCAGCGCTTCGGCGCCACCAGAGAAGAGACACTCGTCGTGGAGGATTCATCCAGAGGGCTGAACTCGGCCGTGGCGGCCGGTGTCGACTGTGTCATCGTCCATAACGAATTCACGAAAGCACAAGACTTCTCGCAGGCGAGGTATCGGGTCGAAGCTCTGCGTGAACTGCAGGACATCATCCTGGAAGCGAGCTGACGGGCATCGCGGCACCGCCGGCTCTTCGCCGGACGCCGACTCCACACTTTGTCGTCAGCAGCCCGGTGACGTCGCGCAGGCAGACCTGGGAACCGGCGGTCCGCGCCGAGCAGCGCGACGACGGTCGCGCAGGCATGGGCGCGGAGGGCGCTTGCTGTTGCGGCCGACTCCTGATGAGATCGATGGTCGACGACGCTTCGGCTGCGCCCGGTCGCCGTAGCCGTCGACCCCGCCGCCGGTCACCCCGCGTAAGGAAGCCATGGATCTGCAGTTCCGCATCCTCGGTCCGGTGGCGGTGCAGGCGGGCGGTTCGACGTTGAGCCCGGGTTCGTCGAAGCAGCGCGCCCTGCTGGCAGCCCTGCTGCTGGAGCCCAACACGGTGGTCCCGCTCGACCGGCTCATCGCCGCGCTCTGGGAGGGTCCGCCGCCCGCGTCGGCGGTCGCGAACCTGCGCACCTACGCGTCCCGGCTGCGGGCCGCGCTCAGCCAGGCCACCGGCGCGTCCCCGGTGGTCGGCCGGCCCACGGGTTACCTGGTCGAGGTCGCCGACGACGCGCTCGACGCGCTGGTCTTCGAACGCGAGGTCGACGCCGGCCACAAGGCCGCCGCCGACGGGGCGGCGGCCCGCGCCGTCGAGCACTTCGGCCGGGCGCTCGCACTGTGGACCGGACCGGCCGCCCAAGACGTGCCCCGTTTCCCGCAGGGGCTCGGCGTCGCTCTCGAAGCGCTCGACGAGCAGCGGCTCAGCACCGTCGAGGCGTGGCTGGACGTGCGGCTGCGCCAGGGCGAGACGGCGGCGGTCGTCGCCGAGCTGCGCCGGCTCACCGCGGCCCATCCGCTGCGCGAGCGCCTGTGGACCCTGCTGGTCAGCGGCCTGTACGCGGCCGGGGACACCGCTGCCGCGCTCGCGGCGTACGGCAAGGCGCGTGAGGTGTTCGCCGACGAGCTCGGCGTGGACCCCGGCCCGGAGCTGGCGCGGGCGCACCGGGCGGTGCTGCACCGCGAACCCGCCCCGGGCGGCGCCGAGACTGCTCCGTCCCCGGCCGAGGTCACCGGCCGGCCGGGCGGAGCGGGTCCCGCCGGGTCCGCGGCCGGGGACGTCGGCGTGCCACGCGACCTGCCTCGCGACGTCGTCTTCCTGGTCGGGCGGGATGCCGAACTGGCCCGGCTGCTGGCGGCCGTACGGGCGGGCGACGGCGCGCAGGTCGTCGCGGTGTACGGGCCGGGCGGGGTCGGCAAGTCTGCGCTGGCCGTCCACGCCGCGCACCTGCTGGCCCGCGATTTTCCGGCCGGGCAGCTCTATCTCGACCTGCACGGGGCCGCCGTCGGGTTGCCGCCGGCGGAACCCGCCGACATCCTGCGCCGGCTGCTGCGCGCACTCGGGGTGCCAGGTGACCGGATCCCCGCCGGCGCGCAGGACGCCGCGGACCGGTGCCGTGCCGTGCTTGCCGGACGCCGCATGATCCTGGTGCTGGACAACGCCGTCGACGAGGCGCAGCTGCGGGCGGTGCTGGCCGCGGTCGGCGGCTGCGCCGTCGTCATCACCGGCAGGCGGCACCTGGCCGCCCTGGACGAGGTCAGCCACCTGCGGCTGGGCCCGCTCGCCGAGCAGCCCGCGATGGACCTGCTGGGCGCGGTCATCGGCGCCGAGCGTGCGCTGGCCGCGCCGGAGCGGCTCCGGCAGCTGGTGGGGCTGTGCGACCGCCTGCCGCTGGCGCTGCGGATCGCCGGGGCCCGGCTGGCCGTGCGCCCGGACTGGACCCCGGCCACGCTCGTGGCGCAGCTCGCCGACGAGCGGCGGCGGCTGGACACGCTGGCCTTCTCGGATCTGGCCGTGCGCTCCAGCCTGGAGGTCAGCGTCGGCGAGCTGGCCCGCGCCGCCGACGCGCCCGGCAGGCACGCGGGCCGGCTGCTCCTGCTGCTGGGCGTGCTGCGGCTGACGACCCTGACCGCGTCGCTGGCCGCGGCCGTGCTGGGCCTGCCCGCGGCCGACGCGGACGAGGCGCTGGGGCGGCTGCTGCAGGCGAGCCTGCTGGAACCCGACGAGTCGGGTCGGCATCGGATGCACGACCTGGTCCGGCTGTACGCGGCGGAGCTGGCCGCGGGCGCGGTGCCGGCCGCCGACCGGGCGCAAACCCTGGAACGGGCCCTGGCCTGGTATCTCGCGTCCAGCCTGCGGGCCCGTCAGCTGATCCGGCCGATGCCCGTCAACGACGACGAGCAGGTCGCCGGGGCGCCCGCGGTGCGGCCGGCGGAACCGGCCGACGCGGCGGCGGCGCTGGCCTGGTGGACCCACGAGCGGGACAGCATCTTCGCGCTGGCCCGCCAGGCCGTCGAGCACGGTCCCACGGCGACGCGCTACCTGCCGCGGCTGATGGCGGCGATGTACCACTACCTGGCCACCAACGCCTACTGGGACGAGCTGGCGGAGCTGGCGGAGCTGTCGCTCGGCCCGACGATCGAGGCCGGCGACCGGCGGGCCGAGGCGGCGTCGCGGGTCGCGCTGGCCGTGGTGCACTCCGAGCGCGGCAGGGGCGCACAGGCGCTGGAGCACCTGTACGAGGTGCTGCGCATCCGGCGCGAGGACGGCGACGAGCAGGGCATGGCCGGCTGCCTGTCGCACCTGGGCATAGCGCACCTGCGCGCGGGCGACCCGGGGCGGGCGCTGGCGGCGCTGGAACGCAGCGCGGCGCTGCATGCGCGGCTGGCCATGCCGGTGGGGGAGGGCATCGCCCGCAACGAGTGCGCCGCGGTCCTGTGCCACCTCGGCCGGCACACCGAGGCGGCGGAGCAGTTCCGGCAGGCGCTCGCGCTGCGCCGCGCGGCCGGTGACCTGATCGGCGAGGCGATCAGCGTGTACGGCCTGGGAAAGGTGTCGGTGCTGCAGGGCCGGCACGAGGCGGCCGTCGGGCAGCTGACCGACGCGCTGGCCCGCTGCCACGACGCGGGGGTGCGCACCTACACCTGGCGGGCGCTGCTGTGGCGGGCGGACGCGTTGCACGGCCTGGGCCGCACGGCCGACGCGATCGCCGACGTGGCCGCCGCCGAGCAGGTCTGCGCCGAGCTGCGTGACAGCTGGGCGCAGGGTGTCGCCGCACTGCTGCTGGGCCTGCTGTGGGCCGAGCTGCGGCAGCCCGGCCCGGCCGCCGGGCACGCCGAGCGCGGTCGGGCGCTGATGGCCGGGGCCGCCAGCCGGCCCGGTGACGACCTGATCCTGTTGCGCGGCGGGGCCGTCACCGGGTTGTCGGGGTGCTAGCAGGTGCCGACTCCGGCACGGTACGTGCAGGTGCAGGTGTACGAGCTGCCGCTGCTGTTGCACTTGCAGCGGTAGTAGTAGGGACGGCCGCCGCTGCAGTAGCAGTAGCCGGCCCACCAGGCGGAGTTCGGGCTGCAGGTCGCCGCAGCCGCTTCGGCCTTGGGCACCACGGCGCCGAGCATGCGTTCGCCCAGCGTTTCGAGCATCCTCTTCATGTTCAACCTCCTCATGTCGGGACTCAGCAAGACGCTAACGTCGCTCGATATACGGCCGATACATGCGCGGTACGCGTCACCGGCGCGGTCCGGTGAAGTGGCGCACCACGACGCCGCGCACGTCGGCCAGGGCGAAGTAGCCGTGCTGGCGGGAATCCCTGCTGGCTTGCTGGTTGTCGCCGAGCAGGACGACGCGGCCGGCGGGCACGAGCGTGCCCGCCGCTTCGGGCAGCACGGCCGGCGCCGGATCGCCAGGCAGCGCCGCCACCCGCTTGACCATCAGCGGGTCGCCGGTGGCGCCCGGTTCGCGCGGCCAGCCCGCGACCACCAGGCGCCCGGCGCGCAGGGCAGCTGTGCCCCGCCGCACCAGGACCCGGTCACCGGCCCGCAACGTGGGCAGCATGCTGGTGCCGTCGACGGTCACCAGCAGGTAGCGCCGCCGCACCAGCAGCAGCGTGGCGGCGGCCCCGGCCAGCACCCCGACGAATACCGCCGCGACGATCACGGCTGCTCCACGAGCGCGTCGTCGGGCTGGTAGCCGTCGGCCTGCAACCGGAACAGCCGGGCGTAGACGCCGCCGGCCGCCAGCAGCTCCCGGTGCGTTCCCCGCTCGGCCACCCGCCCGTCGGACAGCACGACCAGCGCGTCGGCGTCGCGCAGCGTGCCCAGCCGGTGCGAGACGAGCACGCTGGTACGCCCGCTGCGGTGCGTGCGCAGCGCCTGGTGCACCTCGGCCTCGGCCTCGGCGTCGAGGCCGGCGCTGGGCTCGTCGAGGATCATCAGGTCGTGCCGGCCGCGCAGGTACGCCCGCGCCAGCGCGACCCGCTGCCACTGCCCGCCGGACAGCCGCACGCCCGTGGTCACGTCGCCGTCGTCGGACTCGCCGAAGAACAGGCGGGTCAGCAGGGTGTCGTAGCCGTGCGGCAGCTTGTCGAGCACCGGGTGCACCCCGGCCCGGGTGGCCGCCGCGACCAGCCGGGCCCGGTCGCCGAGTGCGGTCAGGTCACCGACGGCGACGTTCTCGGCGGCGCTCAGGTCGTACTCCATGTAGTCCTGGAAGACCGCGCCGATGCGGCGGCGCAGTTGCGCGACGTCGAGCTCGCGCACGTCGACGCCGTCCCACAGCACCGCCCCGCGGGTCGGGTCGTAGAAGCGGCACAGCAGTTTGACGATGGTGGACTTGCCCGAGCCGTTCAGGCCGACCAGCCCGACCGCGGCCCCGGCCGGCACGTGCAGGTCGACGCCGCGCAGCACCCACGGGTGCTCGTCGCTGTAGCGGAACCACACGTCGCGCAGTTCGATCCCGTGCCGCAGCGGCGGGACCGGCCGGGCGGCGGCTGCCTGCGGCAGGTCCGGCGGTGCGGTGGTGACCGCCACCAGGTGGTCGAACAGCAGCAGTTGCTCGTGGCCCTGCGCGAGCGCGTTGACGACGGCGTTGACGCCGCTCTGCACGCCCGCGAGCGCGGCGATGACCATCGCGACGTCGCCCGCGCTGAGCTGCCCGGCGTACGCCTGCCCCACCGCCCACAGCAGCCCGGCCCCGGCCACCACCGCGTTGAGCAGCGCCAGGCCGCCCTGCACGGCCAGCTCGCGCCGGTCGGCCCGGCGCAGGGTCCGGTCGGCGGTGCGCCGCTCGCCCAGCATCCGCTCGCGCAGGAAACCCGCCAGCCCGAACAGCCGGATCTCCTTGGCGGCCTGTTCGCTGTCGAGCAGGCCGCGGTAGAACAGTTCCCGCCGCTCGGCCGGGCCGATCTGCAGGTGCACCCCGGCCCGCCGCCGGGCCAGTGCCAGCTCGCCGAGCAGCACCGGTCCCGCCGACAGCAGCACCAGCCCGGTCAGCAGGGGGCTGACCGGCCACAGCGACCCGACGAATCCGAGCCCGAGCAGCATCCCGCGGGCCAGTCCGAGGCCTGCCTCGACCAGCTGCACGGGCATCGCCGCCGCCTGCTGGGCCAGCCGCAGCCGGTCCAGGAACACCGGGTCTTCGAGCCTGGCCAGCCCGACCTGCCGGCCGACCGCCTGGTAGAGCTCGTCGTCGGCGACCAGGGCCACCTTGCGGCCGACCTGGCCGCGCAGGTAGTCACCGATCCGGGGCAGCACGGCGGTGACCAGGCCCGCCAGGCCCAGCCCTGCGCCTGCCCACAGCACCTGCGATCGGCTGGCCCCGCCCGCGGCCACGGCATCGAGGACCAGTTTGAGCAGCCACGCCGTCGCGATCGGAGCCGCGCCTGCGATGAGGGTGACCAGGGCGAAGCCCGCCGCCGCCACCGGCGCGCCGCGGCCGACCAGCCGTAAGCCGGCCAGCCCGGCCGACCACCTGGCCCGGCCGGCACCGGGCGGCTGACCGTCGGGCATGCTCACACCAGCGCGGGCGAGGGCAGGTCGTCCAGGGTCGTGCCACTCGCGACGATCACCCCGTCGGCGCCGACGACGCAGATCGCGGGGAAACCCTGCACGGCGAACGCGCTGCCCAGCGGACCGTGGTCGGGCTCGACCACGACCCGGGCCACCGCGCTCAGCGCAGCCACGGACTCGGCCGCATCGTCGGGCTCGGCGGCCACCACCGCGATGACCTGGTCCCGGCCGCCGGGCATGGACGCCGCGTAGTCGAGGAACGCCGGCAGCCGCTCCTGGCACGGCACGCACCGGGGGGAGAAGAACGAGACCAGCGTACGGCCGGACAGTTCGTCACGCGCCACCGTCGTGCCGTCGGTCGCGACGGCCCGGAACTGCCCGGCGGTCGCCCCGGCCCGCAGCATGATCTGGTCGCCGCCGTGCTCGCGCAGCTCGGTCAGCTGCGCGGTGTGCTCCCGCAGCCGCTTGACGACCCCGAACGTGAACACGAGGTTGAGCAACCCGATGACGCCGACCAGGGTGACGGCCGTTGCCAGGTAGACCATGCCAGAACTCCTATCCCGCGATAGACGGACGCCCGGCGCCCTAGGCGAACAAGTCCGCCAGGTCGTCGAAGCGGATGAGCACCATCGCGGCCACCGCGGCGGCGGCCACGGCGAGCACGACTCCGGCCGGCTCCACCGCGCCACCGGAACCCGCGGCCGCCGCCCCCGCTGCCGCCAGCACCAGCAGCAACCCGTTGCGTACCAGGTGGCGGCGGCCCAGCGGGCTTCCTTCGGCGCCGAAGCAGCGGCAGACCACGGTGCGCCGGTGCCGCAGCACCGCCGTGATCGCGACGCAGAACGCGGCCAGCAGCGCAGCCGCGAGCAGGTAGCCGAGCAGCTCCGTGGGCGGCCAGGCCAGCAGGGCCGGCACTGACAGCTCCACGGCCAGCACCGTCATCGCGGCCGGGGCAACTGCCCATCCGGCGAGCAGCCCGACGGCGCGCACCGATTCGGCGAACTCGCGCCGCCGGTCGCGGTTGCGCAGCTTGCCGGTCGCGGCGGCCAGGAACACGATCCCCAGCAGGCACCGCACCGCGATGTCGAGGTGCTCCACCGGGCCAGCATAGGAACGGCCGATACACGATCCATACACGATCGGGCCGCGCCCGAGCGTCCGCGCCGATCGACCGCGCAGGCGGTGTCAGCTGGGGACGGTGGCGCGCAGCGCGGCTATCGAGGCGAGCAGTTCCTCGCGCCGACCGAGCGGCATCATCCAGTCCGGCAGGCCGACCTGGTATGCGGGGAGGTAGGCAGCGCCGTCGGCCAGGCGTACGCGGGCGCGCAGGTGCTGCTCGATCGCGTCCAGATGCGCGGTCCCGTACGCCCAGAGGCGGCCACCGGCGCAGGGCTGTTGCAGCCACAGCGGCAGGCGGAACACCGGATCGTGGACGGGACTGCCGTCCCAGCGGTTGCCCTGCCTGAACTCCGGCCGGCGCGTCGCGGTGAACGGGCACTGCGCGCAGGTCACCCGCCACACCTGGCCGGCCGGTCCGGGTACGGGGCAGACGGCCGCCGCCGGGCCGTCGCACCGGGGGCAGCGCACCAGGGTCGGCACGTGTCCGTGGTCGACCTGGGACAGGATCGGCGCGGCGCGTTCCGTCGGCATCTCGGCCAGTCCCTGCTGCAGCAGGTAGTCGCGCCACTGGCTCGGCTTCGGCTCCGGCATGGCCCGTCTGCCGACCACCCACGCCAGGTAGCCGGCGCGCAGGCGTACCCCCTCGTCGGCGTGCTCGGCCAGTTCCCGCAGCCGGTCGCGCAGCGGGTCGTCGGCCAGTACCCGCGCCAGCCGGGCATAGCGCTCGTCGCCGAGCCGGTGCGGCCGGGCCACCACCGACAGGATCAGGTCGGTCAGCACCGTCCGGACCCAGGCCGGCAGCTCGTCCGCGCGGTGGTGGAAGGTCCGCAGCAGGCTCTTCTTCGTGGTCCAGGACTTGGCGTGCCAGGCCCATTCGTGCGGGAACCGCACCTCCCAGTCCAGGTAGAGCAGGCGGTAGCGCACGGCGCGCGGCATCCGCGGGCGCGACTCGGTCCACAGGCCGTCGGGCAGCAGCCGGCGGCTCGCGTGTTCGTGCTGCTGCCGGGTGGTGGCGCAGGCACGAGCCAGGCGCAGCTCGTCGAGCCGCAGGTGGGCGTCGTCGCGCCGGGCGGGGTCCTCGCTGATCAGGTCCCAGGCCCAGCTGAACCGCTCGTCCCAGTCGTCGGCCATCCGGGCACTCGATCACGGAACGCCCCGTCCCGGCAAGCTCCGGCCGGGCAGGAGAGCCGATTCGGCACCGGATGACAGCGCAAAGGGACTGACTTCGCGAGGCAGCCAGTCCCTTTGTGCTGTTCCCTGACGCTGATCAGGCCATGGACGCGCGTTTTTCCCGCAGCGGGTGTGCGCCGGCGAGCGGGAGGACGTGGACGCTCTCCTGCTCGGCGGGATCCGTGCGTGCGACAACCACGGTCACCGGTTCGTGATACGTCACCGGGACGTGGGGGTAGTCGGCGGGGATGTAGACGACGTCTCCCGGTTCGACGGTGAGACGCTGGTCGAAGCCTTCGCCGTGCCAGATCTCGTGTCGGCCCTTGACGACGTACACCGCGGATTCGTGGCCCACGTGCTTGTGCGGCACGCCCCGGGAGCCCGGCGGGATGTTGATCACATGCATGCACAGACCGGTCGACCCGACGGTCGCCGACGAAGCGCCGTAGTGGAAGTCGCCGCCCTGGCGGCCGGTGTAACCGGACTCGCCGTCGTCGCGGACCACGACGATGCCGGGCCGCACGCGGGCCTCGACGCCGCTAGGCATCGACGAGTACGGCCGTGACCGTGTCGGAGACGCTCGGGTTGTAGAACTCCTCGATACCCGCGATCCACTCGTCGCGGTCGACGCTGCCGTTGCCGTCCCGGTCGAACGAGGCGAACAGTTGGCGCACCTTGTCCGGGGCGAATCCCGCTGCCTCCATGACGGGCTGGAACTCGGTGAGGCTGATCTGCCCGTCGTCGTCGCGGTCGCAGATGTCGGCCAGCGACTGCGCGTAGGGGAGTCCGTTGCGGTCGAACCAGCCGGCGGCCGACACGGTGGCGGCGTAGGCGGCCAGGTCGATCCGGTCGGCGGCGTTCGTCAGCTGCAGGCTCTGCCAGTACTGGGCGTGCGCGGCGCGCAGGGCGTCGGCCTTGGGGTCGGTCTCCGCGGCGCCGACCGCCTGGATGATCCGGTCGGCCAGCGCGATGAAGTCCTCCTCTTCGAGGACTCCGTTGCCGTCGGCGTCGAAGAGGTTGAAGCGCAGACGGATGCGGTCCGAGATGTTGGTGTCCATGATGCCCCCGTATGAGATGAAAGCGGTGATCACCAAGCACAGTAGTCATGCACCACCTGCCGTTCCCGGAAGATCCACGGCGTGTCGTATACGCAGCGTAATCGAACAAACACGACTTTTCCGTGACGGAGTTTCCGGGCCCGTGCGTCGTGCCGTCTCCTTGCCGGCGGTCGCCGTCAGCGGCCGCCGGCAAGGCAGTCGCCCGCTAGGGGTTCGGGTGGTACTCCTCGATCTCCGCACAGTCGTTCGTGTAGTGCCACGACGTCTGCGAACTGTTCGCCTTGGCCATGAACGTGCCCTGGGTCCCGGCCGGCGTCTCGTACGACACGAAGTAGCTCTTGTTCTGCGCCGCCGCGGCAGCATCGGTTTTGGGGCCCCCCTCGGGCACCTCCATCGTCACGGTGCCGTTGAACGTCTCGACGGTGCCGGCACGCACTGTTCGGGGCTCGACCGCTCGCGGACGCCGCCACCCGAGCGCGTAGTAGCCGACGCCGTACGCCCTGGGATCAGAGTTGACGAAGAGCCGGACCGGGTCGAACTGGAAGTCGCTCGCGCCAGCGGTGGTGTTCGTGATGGTGCTGATGCGGAACACCACGTAGGCGTGCCCGGACTGGGCGGGCTGCATCGCGCCGTCCGGCCGCCGGAAGCCGTTACAGGCGCCGAGTTGCTCGTAGTTGATCGTTGCGGCCACGACCGGGCCCTCGCAGTCGGCGGCCGCGACCAGGGGCATCATCAGGAGCGCAAGAGTCACCGAGATCCATTTGTGCGTGCGGATTCGCGTCATGCGAGAAGAGTGTGGGCCGTTGCCGACACCGCGCCATTCACTGTCCGCTACCGGGCACGGGCCGCCCCGGAATTCACCCGAACCGTGTCGCCGGTCCGACTCGTGCGCGCCGCTGCCCCTGGCGCGACCGTCCCTCCACGTCTGCTGCGCGGGCCGTGCCGTCCGCGTGTCCGTCGGTCCCGGTCCGCACGCTTCGTCAGCCGCCTGGGCAACCCCTGCCTCCGCTGACGGCTTGGCAGTGTCCGGGCGAGGCGGGCTCGGGCTGCTCGACGCGGTCGATGGTGGCCAGGGACGCCGCGGTGACCGCGGTGAGCAGCACGCCGATCGCGAGGGCAGCGCCGTGGTACACGCTCCAGCGCCGGTCCCGGCGCAGACGGGCCAGTGCCAGCCCGGCCGCCGGCAGCCCGACGGCGCAGGCCAGGCCGCCGTACACGAACAGCATCGCGGTCGGCCCGTCGGCGGACCGGAGATTGCCCGCGTCGTCCAGATGCCGCAGCACGCCGGGGATCAGCAGCAGGGGCACGCCGTAGAACCAGCCGAGGAAGATGAGCTTCACAGCAGCCACGCTCCCGCGAGCACCGCCGCCGTGCCGGTCCATGCCGCCGTGACGCCCAGCCACAGGTCCGAGCGCAGCCGCCGGCCGAGCACCGCCACCGTGAGCAGCCCGACCAGCAACACCCCGAACGCGCCGGGCAGCACGTAGTAGACCCCGACCACGTACGCCATGAACGATCCGCCCGTGTCGGGCAGGCTCACCACCGTCAGCGCGTACGCGCACAACAGCATGAGCGCCCAGCCGGCCACCATGCCCGCCGCGGTCTTCACGGTGCGGGCCGGTGGACGGTTACCATGATCAGAAATTGCATGAGGCGAGTATGGCCACCAGGTGACCGCTCCGGCCAATACCGATCTGAGCATGATCTGATATCGGATTCGATATGGCTGCACGGTGGCGGCTCGCGATGCCGCCGCCTCGCCCGCGACCGTGATCCAGCTCGCACGGGTGCTGTGATCCGTCCGCGGAGGTGCCGGTGGGCCCCGAAGAACTCGTGCGGTTCCCGCGCCCGCCTACGGGGTGACCGTGCCGGACATGTTGCTGACGCGACCCAGGGCGTCGAAGTCCACGCGCAGGGTGGAGCCGTCGGGGTGGTGCGCCGTCACCGCATGGGGCGCCGGGTCCAGCCGCCACGACTGCTGGCGCAGGAACGACTCCACAGCGACGCGGTGGTCCACCGGGAAGCTCTGAATGACCTGGCCCAGCACACTCAGCGCGCGCTCCGGCCGGACCGGCGAGGTGATCTGCGCCGGGGCGTCGTCGAGGTGGAAGAAGACGGCTCCACCGGCGTACGGGCCGCGGTAGTAACACCGGCCGGTCAGGCCGGAGGCCAGCAGGGCGAGGCGGTGACCGTCGGCCCGCTCCAGCGCGAAGGACGGCTCGGTGAGTTCGGCGATTCCCTGGCGGTCACCGAACTCGCGGAGCCAGCCGCACAGCTGCAGCAACGCCGGCGGCAGGTTGCTCGCCTCGTTGGCCCATGCCCACAGCCAGCTGCCCTCGTCGTGGCTCTCCGTGCCGAGCAGCTGGACGCGGTACCGCAGGTCGTCGCCGAAGGTCACGGTGCCGCCGGCCAGGTCGAGTTGCCAGCCGCGCGCGCCGATCAGGTCGCCCAGTGCCAGCTGGCGGGCCAGCCCGGTGGCGACATGCTCGGCGAAGAGTTGATCAAACGTCAGCATCGTCGCAGTGTGCCAGACCGCGCTGTGCGGCTGTGGGGTGACGGTCAGCTCGGACAGGGCAGCAGCATCGATGACTCCTTTCCGGCGACAGATGGGCAGGTCCGCAGCGTGGCATTCCGAGCCACCGGGCGAGAGGTCCGCGCACGCCTGCGGGTGACGTGAGGCGGCCGGGCTCCCTCGTACGGGTGCGGGTGTCGCCTGCGCAGGTTGTGCGCGACCGGCTGCCTCGACTTGAGGGAGTGAGTCGTCACGTCTGGCGATAATCATCCGCCTACCAGGCGTTTTGGATTCATTCATGAGTTCAATGTGGATTAGGGGTATACGTCATATTCTGATCAATCAAGGTCTGTCGATATCGTTTGGTCGCCCGCGAATGGCACCCGGGAGACGAAGGAGAACCTCGTGAAACGAACCCTGCGATGGCAGGCCGTAGCCGGTCTGGCACTCGCCATGATCGCGACCGCCGCCTCGGCCGCAGAGGCCGGACCTGCCGTCGAGGACCGATCCGGCAACACCAGCGCCGTCGCCCGCACCAGCGACGGCCGTGCGGTGACCAGCGAGGCCGTCGCCAAAGACGTCGCCGCCTACTGGACACCCGCCCGCATGGCGTCAGCCGTCAGCCTCGACTTCGGCAAGGGCAAGGACGCCACCGCCTCGTCGAGCGACCGGCCCACACCCGACGGGCCGTCCGGCAGCATCGCACCGCTCGCGCCGACCGTCACCGGCGGCAGCGGCTTCGGCACGCTGCTCAACGAGTCCGCGACCGTCGGCAAGGTCTACTTCACCGTCCCCGGCGGCGGGTCGGCCTCCTGCTCGGCCAGCACCGTGGCCAGCGGCAAGAGGCGACTGGTCGTCACGGCGGGCCACTGCGTGCACCAGGGCGCCGGCGGCCAGTGGTACAGCAACTGGCAGTTCGTGCCGCGCTACCGCAACGGGGTCAGGCCGTTCGGCACCTGGTCGGCGTACACGCTCACCGCTCGCACCGCGTGGATCAACAGCAGCAGCTACAGCGAGGACATGGCCTTCGCCGTCATGAACACCAACGGCTCCGGCCAGCGGATCGTGGACGTCGTCGGCGGCAACGGCCTGCGCTGGAACTACGGCTACAGCGTCAACGTCACCGCACTGGGCTACCCGGGCAACCTCGGCGGCGGCGAGAGCCAGCAGTACTGCCAGAGCGGCACCTGGTACGGCCACGACCAGGTCATCCGGATGTGGTGCAACATGACCTACGGGTCAAGCGGTGGGCCCTGGCTGCAGGAGTACAACGACGTCACCGGCCTCGGGTACGTCAACAGCACCGTCAGCCACGGCGACAGCCCAGGCAACGGCCAGTTCGACGGCCCGTACTACGACAACGACATCAAGAGCCTGTTCGACTACGCCGAGAGCATCTCCCCGTAGCCCACCACAGGGACACCGCCGTCCCAGCTCGCAGCCTTGAAGGCCACCTGCGGTAGAGGTGGGGCCGGGTGTCGGACAGGTGGATCCGACGCCCGGCCCCTGCGCCGTGTCGAGCGGCCCGGCGCTGACCGGCTGTCACAGCCACGCGAACGTCACCGTCAATCCGCACTTGACCGTGCCGGTGTTGGTGAAGTCCACCCAGAAGTTCGCCGACCCGCTGTAACCCACCTCCTGATCAGGGGTGATGTCGCAGGGGCCCGTCGCGACCCTGGTGGGCGCGGCTCCCGCCACCTGCACCCTCGTGCCGGCCGGCGGCGCGGCCGTGCGGATCCCCCAGCCGTTGCCGGGATTCAACGGGTTCAGGGCATGGCTGTCG
Organism: Catellatospora vulcania; assembly: GCF_009720385.1. GTDB lineage: Bacteria > Actinomycetota > Actinomycetes > Mycobacteriales > Micromonosporaceae > Catellatospora > Catellatospora vulcania. The sequence continues at coordinate 132,610 of NZ_ML769307.1, forward strand.
TTCACCGGGAGCTTCACATGCAGCAGCTGGGCCGAGCAGGCCACGCCGCCGACGTTGACGGCCCGGTAGGAGAACTCGTTCTCCCCGTCCGGCTGGGTCCGAAACGCGGTGGTCACCTCGATGGCGCAGGCGCCGGAGTCGACCTGGGCGGGAAGGACCCCGACGACGTACACGTTCTGGTCGGTGTGCGCGTTGTTCCAGTGTGCCGACCACGACTCGCCAGGCTCCAGCGTGCTCGTGATGGAGTGGCGGTACATGGTCAGGCGCGCCAACCACACCGTCACCCGGCACCGGTCGCTGGTGTCGCCCTCGATCTCGAGGTGGAACTCCCGTTCCCCGGAGGTGTTGCGCTGGTACCACGTCCGCTTCACCTTGACGTGGCAGACCGCGTCCGGATCGTCGACGCCGGTTGCCTCCAGGCCGGGTGCGTACGCGTCCCAGTTGGCGTTGTTCCACCAGATGTGCCTGACCTGCCCCGGCTCGAACACGCCCGCGCTGAAGGAGGCCAGACTCGCCGCCGACGCCACGCCGGGTGTCGCCACGAGGCCGCCCGCGACGGCCAAGACGAACGCGAGCCCGGCGAGGAGAGCCCGACGTCCCCTGCCCGGGAGATGCAAAGTGGTCATCGGCGCATGGTTCCATGCGTACTGCTCGTGCGGCCGCACACTGGACACCGTTGGACACCGCGCGGCGGTCGCGGACCACGGCAGCCCACGCCGCCGTCGAACGTAAGCTGATCCGACCATGAGACGTCGCGCCCTGCTCACGCTGCCCCTGCTCGTCGCGGCAGCCGGATGTGCACGGACCGCCCCCGCCACCACCGCGTCCCGGGAGGACACCATGACCGACCCCGCCGACCAGCGACTGCTGACCGCCGCCGGTGGCGGCGACGGCGACGGGGTGCGCGCGGCGCTGGCCGCGGGAGCCGACCTCGAGACCCGCGACGCCAACGGGCGCACCCCGCTGCTGCTGGCCGCCGCGAACGACCACGTCGAGGTCGCGAAGACGCTGGTCGCAGCCGGCGCAGACCCGGACGCGCTCGACGACCGGCACGACACGCCGTGGCTGGTCACCGGGGTTACGGGCAGCGTGGCGATGCTGGAGGCGCTGCTGCCCGCCAAGCCGGACCTGACCATCGTCAACCGGTACGGCGGGATCTCCGTCATCCCGGCCAGCGAGCGCGGTCACGTCGACTACGTACGCCGCGTGGTGAAGACGGGCATCGACGTGAACCACGTCAACAACCTCGGCTGGACCGCGCTGCTGGAGTGCGTCGTCCTCGGCGACGGGTCGGCGCCATACCAGGAGATCGCGCGGATCCTGACGGCCGCCGGAGCCCGCGTCGACATCGGCGACAGGGACGGCGTCGACGCCCTCGAACACGCGCGCCGCCGCGGGTTCGGCGAGCTGGTCGCGATCCTGTCGCGCTGACTCCCGACGACGCGGGGGATCGCCCTGCTTTCTCGTCGCCGGGGTTCTCGGGCTCTCGAAGGCTGCGCCGGGCGACCGGCGCGCGAAGGTCGCCGACAACCGTTACTGTCGGCCTATGTCCGGCCCTGGAGACGTGCCACCGGAGATCCTGGAGCGGCTGCGACCGATCTGCCGGCGGTTGCCCGACCTGTACGAGGAACCAGCCTGGATCGGCGTCCGCTGGCGGATCCGCGCGCGGACGGTCGCCCACGTCTACACACCCGACCCGGAGCGTTCCCCGGTCTATGCCCAGCACGTCATCGCGGGCGAGGCGCCGACCGTGATGACGTTTCGCGTACCCGTCGACGACCTGCTCAGCCTGGCCGCGCGCGGCTTCCCGTTCTTCCGCGCCCCCTGGGGCGCCAACGTCGCCGCCGCCGTTCTCGGTGACCACACCGACTGGACCGAGATCGCCGAACTGATCACCGACAGCTACTGCGAGATGGCCCCGAAGTTCCTCGTCGCCCGGGTCGCTCTTCCCCTGCAGGGCAGCTGATCCGCACCGCGGAACAGGGGCGGTGAGGCGCGCTCGCGTGCGGCGTTGCCATATTCTTGCTCGGTGCCTCATGCGTCTGACGGCGGCCTCGGGCCGGGCCGAGCGGTGTATCCAGGGACGTTCGATCCTTTCACGCCGGGTCATCGTGATGTCGTCGACCGGGCGCGCCGCATGTTCGACCAGGTGACGATCCTGGTTGCCGTCAACGACGGCAAGCGGCCGTCCCAGACGACCGCGGCACGGGCGAGGGGGATCCGCAGCCTGCTCCCGGCGGGCTGGGAGAACGTCGCGGTGGCCGCCTGGCATGGGTTGACCGTGGACTACTGCCGGGCGAACGGGTGCAGGGTGATCATCCGCGGGGTCAGGAACTCGACCGACTACCTGCGCGAGCACGAACTGGCCGCGACGAACGAGGTGCTGGGCGTGACGACGTTGTTCGTGCCTGCCCGGCCGGAGTTGGTGGCGATGTCGTCCACCGCGGTGCGGGCTTTGCGAGCCTGAGCCGCTCGGCGTGGCCGGCAGCAGTCCTCCCGGCTTCCGGTCGCAGCGGCCCGATGACGACCGCCGTAGGATCCGATGGTGGACGACCTGCCTCGCACAGATCATGGCGCCCGGATGAGCGGCTGGGCACGGCTTCCGGTCAGCTACTGCCAGTACGAGGTGTGGACCGTGCCGGGCACGTCGGGGCTCGGAATCTACACCCTTGGCGATGACCTGCTGCACGTCGGCGGGCCGAACAATCTCACCGGCTTCTGCGGTGTGCACACCGGCTGGATCGACGTACGTGTCCGTGTCCTGTCCGGCCCTCCGGCCGAAGTCGACGCCGGTTGGGACGCGGTCAGCGAGGCGACGCTCTGGAGTCCCACCGGCAGGCTGTCGGTCATCGGCCTGATCGGCGGCGTGGCGGAGGCCCTCACCGATCTCTCCGTTCCGCGAGGGCTGATCCGGGTTCGGTTGCACGCGCGCGACCGCCTGGACGAGTGCACTCGCGGCGACGGTGACCCGCCCGAACGGCACGAGGTGCACATCTGGGCGGTGTCCGAGCAGACCCCGTGGCGCACCGTGCTCGCCGACCCGCAGCGCCGCAGCTGGGAGCAGAAGCCGGCGAAGGCCGCCGAGTGGGCGATGCTGTCTCTGGCACCGCGCCCGTCCGGTCGGCCGTCCGTCCTGCCGCCGGGGGCTCCCGACCCGGACCGGGACGACACGGGCCTGCCGCGGGTGACCGTGGTCTGCCGCCGGCCCGCGCCGGTCGAGGTCCCGGTGGGCGTGCTGCCCGCCGGCGACCTGGAGGTCCGGCTGGCGCGGGTCGACAGCGAGACCTTCAGCTGGTCGTGGGCCACCGCCGAGGAGCCGCTCTTTCCGCATCCACTGGTCGCGCTGCCCGACGAGGAGCCGAGCACCGTGCGGCTGACCTCGGGCCCGGACGGGTTCACGCTGCGGCACGAGGGCGTGCCCGGTCGGCAAGCCCTCGCGGTCGGCCTGCTCTGGGACCACCTGCTCGACACCCCGGGCTGGTATCCGTGGATGGACACGTTGCGGCAGCAGGCCGCTGACGCGCGCGCACTGGCCGAGCAGACCCGCCGCCGGCAGGCCGAGCGTGACGCCAAGCGGTGGGGAGGCGCCCCACCGTCGGATCGTGTCCGCGCGCTCGTCAGCCAGGCGCAGTCCCTGGCGCGGATCGACCGCTCGCTGCTCGACCGCATCGAGGCTGCGCCTGCCACCCGCCAGCGGGAAACAGCGTGCTGGGCGGCCCGCCACGCGTTGCGGGTGGCGGGGCTGGAGCGGATCGGGTGGATCGCCGAGGCGCTCGCCGACGCCGAGGCCGCCCGCCCGCTGCCCGGATACTTCACCGAGCAGTACGGCGCCGGCGCGTTCGAGCGGCTGATGTCCGATCCCGAGGTGTCGCATACCACCGTGCCACTTCGCCACGAGCCGGGTGTGTTCAGAACCGGGCACGCCGACGAGATGAGCCGGCCGGCCGCCGCCTTTCCCGCGTTGACCGCCCTGGCGAACAGTGATCCGCTGGTCGCCGCGATCGACGCCGTCTACCACGCGGCGATCGCCCACGGCGACGACCTTGACCGCTTCCTCGCCGACGCACACGTCACGCTGCGCTGAGCGCGCTGTTCTACGAGGTGTGAGTGTCGTGCTCCTCACGGGGGAGGGGCGATCGACTCAGCGGGATCTGAGTACGGACGCTCATGTGCGCACGGCCCGCCGTGATCAGGATGAGATCCATGGACGGGCTCTATATCGGATCCTTCGCCCACGCACTGGGCGCGCAGCAGCGGCATATTCGGGAGTCGGCCGAGGCGGGACTGCTCCGGTCGGCTCCGGAGGACCTGGAGGCGGCCGGTTTCCGCCGGCACCACGTCTGCGAACCGGGCGACACGGCGTACGACCTGGCACACGCGGCGGTAGCGCAGATCGCGGCCCGCGGCGACCTCACCGACATCGACGCGATCGTCTACGCCACCTGCCTGCCCGGCGGCGAGACGGGCACCGGTCCCGTCCGTGACGTGAAGGAGCTGATGGACTTCCCGGCAGGCCGTCTGCAGGCCGAGTTCGGTCTGTCCCGGGCGATCGTGGTCGGGCTGCACCAGCAGGCGTGCACCGGCGCGCTCGGGGCGCTGCGGGTGGCGGGCGCGCTGCTGGCGACCGAGCCGGACTGGCGGCGCGTGCTGTGTGTGACCGCCGACCGGTTTCCGGCCGGCGCCTGGTACGAGCAGGCGTACAACCTGATCTCGGACGGTGCCGCGGCCTGCGTGGTCGGCCGTGACCCGGATGTGTGCCGCCTGCTGACCGTGCACCAGATCACCAACGGCGGCCTGGGCCGGGCCGGCGACGACGAGACCGTCGGCACCTACTTCGCCTACACCCACCGGCTGGTCCGCCAGGCCGCGGCGCGCGTCGGGCTGACGCCCGCCGACCTGGACTGGGTGGTCACCCAGAACACCCACGAGAAGGCGTGGGAGATCCTCGCCCGCCTGCTCGGCCTCGACCATGCCCGGGTGTGGGCCCCGACCCTGGCCGACGTCGGGCACGTGATCTCAGCCGACGCCCTCGTCAACCTGTCCGCGCTGCTCGGGTCGGGGCGGGCGCGGCCGGGTCAGCGGATCGCGGTGCCGATGGCCGGTTTCGGGCTCAACTGGCAGTGCGCGGTGCTGGAGGTTGCCGCATGAGCGCCCTGGCGACCGCGCTGGCCGAGGTGTCGCAGACCGCCGACCGGCTCAGCCGGCTGTCGGTCCGGGCGCACCAGAACCCGTACACCCTGGTCGACTGGCCGCCCGCGGTGGACCCGGAACGGGACTGGTTCGGCACCCCGGAGTACGTGAGCCTGTACGGCACGCCGGTCTGGGCGGGCCTGGACGACAGGGCCCGCCGCCGGGTCGCGTTCCACGAGGCCGCCGGGTTCTACAGCCTCAACATCCACGGCGAGAGGGCGCTGATACAGGGCCTGGCCGCGCGGCTCTACCGCAGCGACCTCGCCGGTTCGGCCGGCTACCTGCACCACTTCCTCGACGAGGAGAACAAGCACAGCGTCTGGTTCGGCGGATTCTGCACCCGCTACGCGCGGGTCCACCGCAGCCGCCAGGTGTCGTTCGCCACCGACCGGACGCGTGACGTCGACGACTTCCTGTTCTTCGCCAAGACGCTGATCTTCGAGGAGATCGTGGACCACTACAACCGGGTCCAGGCCCGCGACGGGCGGCTGCATCCGCTGGCCCGCTTCATCAACGACAACCACCACCGCGAGGAGGCCCGGCACCTGGTGTTCGGCCGCCGCCTCGTGACGGCCCTGTGGCAGGCGGGCGGCTGGGATCGGGCGACCGCCGCCGAGATACGCGACGACCTCGCCCGGTTCGTGACCGCGACCTGGCGCGAGTACTACCACCCCGACGTCTACGCCGACGCCGGGCTCGACGACCCGTGGGAGCTGGCGGAGGCGGCCTGGTCCGCACCCGACCAGCGCACCCACCGCCGCCGCGTGTCGGCGGACTGCCTGCGGTTCCTGGCCGCAGCGGGTGTCCTGACCGAGGAGCCGGCCGATGCGTTCTGACACCGAGATCCGCGCCGAACTGCGCACTTTCGTGCGCCGCCACACCGGGCAGGTGGCCGTCACCGACGACACGCCCCTGTTCACGCTGCGCCTGCTGCGTTCGGTACACCTACCGGAACTGATCATTCTGCTCGAACGGCTGCGCGGCGCACCCATCGACGTCGAACAGCTGCGCATAGGTGACTTCGACGGGATCGACGCCATGGTGGCGCGCTTCGGGAGGCAGCCGTGACGGGCCTGGCGGACCTGGCCCGCATCGGGCTGCGCTGGGACCCCAGCGGGCAGGCCGGGCTGCACGGGCCGCTGCTGGCGCTGGCCGGCGACTGCGACCGCGCCTTCCAGCACCTCGCGAGCCGGTGGGGTGCGAGCGAGGAGGCGTACGCGATGACGCTGCCCGCCTCGTCCCTCGGCGGGCACCTGCGGTCCTTCCCGCACCAGGTCACCTTCGCGATGGCACTCGATCCGGCCGAGGCGAACCTCGCCGGGTTCGCCGACGGGACGGTGCTGGACCGTTCCGGGGCGGTCGCGTTGACCCGTACGGCCCCGGTGACCGCCGTGCTCACCCCGGCCGCCTGCTACCACGTCTACGCCGCGCACCACGGGGAGCAGCTGACCGCAGCCACGTACGTGACCACACGCAACACCTGCTTCCGCCGCGAGTCGGCCTACGAGCCGCTGCGCCGCCAGTGGACCTTCACCATGCGGGAGATCGTCTGCCTCGCCACGGCCGACGAGACCGCGTCGTTCCTGGCCCAGGCCCGCGCGGCCGTCGACCAGCTCGCCGGGCTGATCGACCTGCCGATCGACTGGGCACCGGCGACGGACCCGTTCTTCCGCCCCGACCGCCACCCCGGCCACCTCCTGCAGCGCATCCAACCGGTCAAGCACGAGGCGGCCTACGGCGGTTCGCCGGCCCTCGCCTCGGCCAACCTCCACCACGACCACTTCGGGTCCGCGTACGCCATCACCCGCGACGGCGCGCCGGCCACCACCGCCTGCCTCGCGTTCGGCGTCGAACGGTGGCTGCACGCCCTCGTCGACCGGCACGGCCCGGACCCCGACGGCTGGCCGGACCTGGTCGCCGCGGCCCGGCAGGTGGTGACCCGATGAGCACGCTGATCACCGGAGCGGACGGCTATCTCGGGCGGCGGATCGCGGCCGCGCTACGCGGACAGGACCTCATCCTGGCGGTGCGCTGCGCCGACGAGACCGAACTCGACCACAAGCGGGCCCGGCTCGCCCACGTCGCCGACGCGCCCGTCGTGCCGGTCGACCTGCGCGACGCCGACCCGTTCGCCCGCGTGGACCCGCGGCAGGTCACGCGGATCATCCACGCCGCCGCCGTCATCCGCTTCGACGTCACCCGCGACACCGCCGACCAGGTCAACGTCGCCGGGACGGCACGCGTGCGCGAGTTCGCGCACCGCTGCGACCGCCTCGACCAGCTCATGCTGCTGTCCACCCTGTACAGCGCCGGTCGGCGACGCGGCGAGGTCCACGAGACCCGCCACGACGACGCCGGGTTCGTCAACCACTACGAATGGTCGAAGTGGGCGGCTGAGGAGTGCCTGCTCGACCCGCCGGGGCTCCCGGTGACGGTGGCACGCCTGCCCACCCTGATCGCCGACGACACGACCGGGGCCGTCGCCCAGTACAACGCGTTCCACCACACGATGCGGCTCTACCACGCCGGGCTGCTGACGCTGCTGCCCGGCGACCCGGCGACACCGCTCAGCCTGGCCACGGCCGAGTTCACCGTCGACGCCGTGACGGCGCTGCTCGCCGCACCGCCAGGCGTCTACCAGATCTGCCCCGGCCCGGTGACCCTCGGCGCCGCGATCGACACCGCCTTCGCCGTCTTCGAGCATGATCCGGGCTTCCGCCGGCGCATGCTGCCCCGCCCGATCCCCTGCGACCAGGCCAGTTTCCACGACATGGCGCAGGCCGCCCAGCGGCTGCGCGGCGGCCCGCTCCAACCGGCGCTCGCCTCCGTCACGCCGTTCGCCGAACAGCTCTACCTGCCCAAACACTTCCGCACCGACCGCCTGCGGGCGGCGTGGCCCGGATACCGGGCGCAGGACGCCACCGCGCTGGTCGCAGCGGCCTGCACCGACCTGATCGAGAGGAGCTTCCGTGTCACCGCGAACTGAAACGCCGCAGCCGCGAGTCGTGCAGCGGACCGAACTGCCCGGCGCCGCCGACGACCGGTTGTACTTCGCCCAGGTCCGCGAAGACCCGGAACTGGAGATCGCCGCCTTCGCCGGGCACTGGGACGGCCCGATCGCCGTGGTCAGCTCCGGCGGCTGCACGGCGCTGTCGCTGCTCGCCGCAGGCGCTGCCGACGTCGTCGGCGTCGACGTCAACCGCACCCAGAACCACCTCGTGGAACTGAAGGCGGCAGCGGTCGCGTTGCTCGCGCCCGGCTCGGCGCTCGGACTGCTCGGCGGCGTCCCCATGGCGCCGGCCGCACGCCGGCAGGCTTACGAGCAGGTACGCGGCGCGCTCACGCCGCAGGCACGCGACTACTGGGATGCCCGCCCGCAGGTGGTCGATCTCGGCGTGCTGCAGGCAGGGGTCACCGAGCGGCTGATGCGCCTGATCGCCCGAACCCTGCGCGTGGTCCATCCCCGCCTGACCGGGTCGCTGCTCGCCCCGCGGACCCTCGACGGCCGGCGAGAGTTCTACCGCCGCCAGTGGGACACCTTCGGCTGGCGACTGCTGTTCCGGTTGCTGTGCAACCGGCTGGTGCTGCGGCGCACCTACGACGAGCGGTTCTTCGCGCACGTCGAGAACCCGAGCTACGCCCGGCACTTCCGCCAGGTCGCCGAACACACGCTCACCGACCTGGACATCGGCGGCAACTACTTCCTGCACCACCTGCTGACCGGCGCATACCCGGCGGGATGCCGCCCGCGCTACCTGGACGCGGCGGTGCCGGTGGACCGGCTGTCCCTGGTCGACGGCACGTTCACCGGCTACCTGCGTACGCGGCCGGACCGCAGCATGGCGGGATTCGCCCTGTCCAACATCTGTGAATGGCTCAGCGCCGCGGAGATCGACGAGCTGTTCGCCGAGATCGTCCGCACGGCCCGGCCCGGCGCCCGGCTGGTCTTCCGCAACTTCGTCGGCTGGACCGAGGTGCCGCCGCGCTGGCGCGACGCCGTCCGCGAGGACCGGGCGCGCGGCGAGGAGCTGATGCGCACCGACCGCAGCCTGTGCCAGCGGCGCTTCGCGGTCTGCGAGGTGACGCCGTGAGGGTCCGCGACGCCCGGCCCGGGGACAACGCGGCCCTGGTCGACCTGGCGTCCCGGTGCGCGATGGAGGGCGACCTGTCGCTGTGCATCGACCGGCGGCCCGACTTCTTCGCGCTCAACCGGATCGCCGGGGACGCCTGGCGGGTCGGGGTCGTCGACGGAGACGACGGCCCGATCGCCTGCGTGGCGGCCGCCCGCCGAATGGCCTACCTCGACGGTGAACCGGCCCCGCTCGGCTACGTCGGTGACCTGAAAGTGCATCCGGCGCACCGGCGGCGGGGAACCGCCCGGGTGCTGGCGCAGTGGGCCCAGGCCGCGGCCCGGGAGCTGGCCGGCCCGGACGCGCCGCTGATCGGCACCGTACTGGCCGGCAACGACGCCGTCGAGATGCTGCGCCGGCAGGTCGAACCGGGCGTACGCCGACGGGCCACCATCCGATCGCACAGCATCGACCTGCTGACCCGCCGCCGCCTCCCGACCACGGACCTCACGGTGTCCGTGGCCGGCCCCGCGGACGAACCCGACATGGTCGCACTGTGGCGCCGCGTGGCCGCGTCCCGCCAGTTCGCCCCGGTCTGCGCATCGTTCCCACTCGCCCAGCCGGATGTGGAGTACCTGCTGGCCCGGCGTCCCGGCGGCGAGCCGGCCGGGTTCGTCGGGCTGTGGAACCAGCACGACATCAAGCAGATGCGCGTCACCGGCTACTCGCCCCGCCTGGCGGCCGCCCGGGTCGGCTTCAACCTCGCGGCCCCGCTGTTGCGCGCACCGCGCCTGCCGCGTACCGGGCAGGAGCTGAGCTACCGCACGGTGGTCAATCCGTGCGCGTCCGACCCGGAAACGCTGCGCACCCTGGTCAGGCATGCCTGCAACCGGCTGCACGGGCAGCACTCGTTCCTCACCATCGGCCTGGACGTCCGCGATCCGCTGGCTCAGGCCCTGACCGGACTGCGGGCGCAGCCCACCGACGTCGACCTGCTCGTGCTGGGCGGGCCGGATGACCTGGCCGCGCCGGTGCATTTCGAGATCGCCACGGTGTAGATCCGGTGAGGGGCGACCCGTCCACCGTCACGGCCTTGACACGCTCCTGACGCGGCGCGGACAGGGTGTCAGCGGGCAGGCCCGGCCGGGCCTGCCCGCTGACGTGCGGAGTGTCAGATGAGGCGGCCGAGCGCGGCCCAGGTGTTGGGGCCGGGGACGCCGTCGACCGGGCCGGTGTAGCCGCCGAGCTGCGCCATCCGCTGCAGCGCGGAGTACGTGTTGATGCCGGGCACGCCGTCGACCGGTCCGGTGTAGCCGTATCCGGACATCACCTTCTGCACGCCCTTCCACGAGTTGGCGCCCAGTACGCCGTCGGCGGGGCCGGTGTAGCCGCCGAGTTTGGCCAGGCGCTGCAGCGCGGCGTAGGTGTTGGCGCTGGGCACGCCGTCGATCGGGCCGGTGTAGCCGAAGCCGCGCAGGATGGTCTGCAGGCCCTTCCACGAGTTGACGCCCAGCGCGCCGTCGACGGGGCCGGTGTAACCGCCCAGCTGCGCCAGGCGCTGCATCGCCGCGTACGTGTTCGTGCCCGGCGCGCCGTCGATCGGTCCGGTGTAGCCGTGACCCCGCATCACCCGTTGCACACCCGACCAGGTGTACGTGCCCGGTGCGCCGTCGACGGGACCGGTGTAGCCACCCGCCTGGCCGATCTCCTGCAGGATCACACCTGCCGAGGCCGACGGGATCGGCGTCGTGTTGCCGCCGCCGGCCGGGTAGCCGCCCAGGCCGAGCTTGCCCATGATGAACTCCCACGCCCACTGCACGGGGCTGCCGGGGTAGGCGTTCAGGCGGTCGGCGTAGACCTCGTTGTGCACGGTCCAGTTCCAGTCCGCCGGATTGATGCCGCCTTCGTCGTGGTCGCAGATCGTGTCACGGTCGTAGCAGTAGGAGTGCAGACGTGAGGCGATCCAGTCGAGGTTGCCCGCTGCCCGGTAGCGGACCCCGGGCCCGTCGCCGGTGTTGCGCGGGTCGTTGAACAGGTCTTCCTTGCGGTAGCCGGGGTCGCCGAAGAACGTCACGGCGGCGATCTTGTTCTTGGCCGCCGTGCTCAGCGCGACGAGGGGCGGGTACCCGGGGTCGGTGTAGTTCGGGTTGAAGGCCTCGCCGATGACGGTCGCCCCCTGGGAGAACCCCAGCAGCACGGTGCGGGTGCTCGGGCAGCTGGTGCTGAGTTTGTTCAGTTCTTCCCGCAGGTTCACCACCCCTGCGGTCACGTTCTGCAGCTGTCCCGCCTCGTAGATCAGGCCGGCGCTGCGAACCGTGATGGCGGGCGTGGCGGCCAGCTCGTTGACGAGCGGAGACAGCGCGAGATAGCCGATGCCTCCGCTGGTGTAGGTGTTGCCGAACGGGCCCGTGCCCGAGCCTGCGGGCTCGCCCGTGCCGCGCGCCGCGATGACGACGATCGGTGCGCAGGTGGCCGTGGTGGAACCGGCTGACGCGGGGGCAGCGGTCACGGTCACCGCCGTGCCCGCCATGAGGGAGGCGAGCGCGGCGAGGACGCCGACCCGCCTGGTGCTGACAGTCATCCGGGGGTTCCTGCTTTCGTGAAGGGACGGATCAGGGGCGCAGGGCGGCGGGTCAGCCGACCAGGTTGCGCAGCGCCAGGTAGGTGTTGGGCCCAGGGACGCCGTCGACCGGGCCGGTGTAGCCGCCGACCTGGGCCAGCCGCTGCAGCGCCGTGTACGTGCCGGGGCCTGGCACGCCGTCGATGAGGCCGGAGTAGCCCCAGCCGCGCAGGCACGTCTGCAGGCCGCACCAGCTGTAGGAACCGAGCACCCCGTCGACCGGGCCGCTGTAGCCGCCGGTCTTGGCCATCCGCTGCATGGCGGCGTAGGTGTTGGCGCCGGGCGCGCCGTCGATGGGTCCGGTGTAGCCGAACCGGCGCATGACCGTCTGCACGCCCTTCCAGCCGTTGACGCCCATCACGCCGTCGATCGGTCCGGTGTAGCCGCCCGCAGCGGCCAGGGTCTGCAGCGCCTTGTACGTGTTGGCGCCTGGCGCCCCGTCGATCGGTCCGGCGTAGCCGTAGCCGCGCAGCACGGTCTGCGCGCCCTTCCAGCTGTTGACGCCGGGCACGCCGTCGATCGCGCCGGTGTACCCGCCGCCGGCGGCGAGCTTCTGCAGCGTCTTGCCGTCGGTGACCGAGATCGCGCCGGGGCCCGTGGACGTGACGGCGAGGTAGTTGCGGATGCCGGCGTAGGTGTTCGGGCCGGGCACGCCGTCGATCGGGCCGGTGTAGCCGTAGTCCTTGGCCAGCAGCTGCAGCGCCTTGTACGTGTTGGGGCCGGGCACGCCGTCCACCGGGCCGCTGTAGTAGTTCAGGGACAGCACGGTCTGCACCCCCTTCCAGCTGTTGACGCCCAGCACGCCGTCGACCGGACCGGTGTAGCCGCCGCGCTGGGCCACCTGCTGCAGCGTCTTGGCATCCGCCGTCGAGATCGTCACGCTGCCGGACACCTGGCCGAGGTAGTTGCGCAGCCCGGTGTAGGTGTTCGGGCCGGGGACCCCGTCGACCGGTCCGGTGTAGCCGCCGCGCTGGGCGAGCAGCTGCAGGCCCTTGTAGGTGTTGACGCCGGGGATCCCGTCGACCGGGCCGGTGTAGTACCCGAACTGCTTGATCAGGGTCTGGACGCCCTTCCAGCTGTTGGCTCCGAGCACGCCGTCGACCGGGCCGACGTAGCCGCCCAGCTGTGCGACGCGCTGCAGGGTGACACCGTCGGCCAGGGAGATGTCGGCGACCGGGTCGGGGATCGGGTTCGCGCCCGGCGGCGGCAGGACAGCCGTGCCGAAGGCGTCGGGCTTGGCCACGTTGGTGTCGACGCGGATGCCCTTGACCGTCCCGGAGCTGCTGAACTGGTGGATCGCCCAGGTCGGGTACGCGGTGCCGATGTTCGGGCTGCCCGGTGCGACGTCGTAGTGGGCGATCCACAGCTTCGCCCCGGTCGCCTGGGTCTGCGTCCAGGTCCGCGAGATCAGCAGCGACGAGTAGGTGTACAGGAACGGCGTGGCGCCCAGGGCGGTCTTGACGGCGTTGACGAACGCCGCCGTCTGCGCGTCGGTCCACACCGGGCTGCCGTCGATGCCCTCCACGTCGATCATCAGCGGGTCGCCGGGGCGGTAGTCGTGCAGGTGCGACAGGAAGTAGGAGGCGTCGCCCGCTGCCGAGCCCCAGCCGCTCATCCAGTAGTGGCCGACCAGGAAGCCCGCGGCACGGGCCGCGTCGACCTGCCGGGTGTAGTACGGCGAGGTGTAGGGCAGGTGGGTGCCGTCGTTGGAGCCGCCGGACTTGACGACGCAGAACCGGTAGCCGGCGCTGCGCGCGGCCAGGAAGTCCAGGTTGGCCTGGCTGGTGCCGACGTCGATGCCGTAGACGAGACTGCCGGCCGGCGGGGTCGGCGCCGGTCCGGGCGCCGGTGGCGTCGACGGCGGGTGCGACTGCAGCCAGCTCGCCACGCCGATGATGGTGTTCGGGCCGAGGATGCCGTCGACGGGCCCGGTGTAGCCGCCGTCCTGGGCCAGAGACTGGATCGCTTTGTAGGTGTTCTCGCCGGGCAGGCCGTCGACGGGCCCGTTGTAGCCGTAGCCCTTGACGGCGGTCTGCACGCCCTTCCAGCTGTTGACGCCCATGACGCCGTCGACCGGGCCGGTGTAGCCGCCGCGCTGGGCGAGGGTCTGCAGCACGCGCTGGTCGGCGGCGGTCAGCGTGTACCCGCCCGGCCCCGGGTTGTTGCCCGGTCCGGGTGCGCCGACGTCGGCCATGGTCTCGCCGGTGTTGTCGAGTGTCCAGCCCAGATAGTGCGCACCCGTGAGCGCGTTGTACCGGGCGATGGACTGCGTGCCGATGCGGTAGCCGCCGGGGGCGAAGTCCTCCCCGCCGGACAGGGCCGACGATGCCATCAGGCAGCGGGCGCCCCCGCCGTCGAGATCGAGAGCCACGTGCCCGGCGCCGCCGGACCACCAGTGGAAGGCGCCCCGCGGCGCCGCCGAGTAGTCGGCGTGGTCCGCCCCGGACTCCAGGTACGCCTGGTACGCGGTGCCCCGCGAGTCGTCCAGGCCGCAGGCGCGGAACATCAACGCCTGGCACATGTCCTGCCAGTTGACACCGTTGTAGAACCCCGCGTAGCCGGGACCGCCGGCGTCGGTGACGTGCTGACGGGCCCACTGTTCGGCCCCGGCGACCGTTCTCGTCGTCAAGTCGTACTCCTGTTGTCGGGCGCGACGCAGCCGTCGACCGGCTCGCCGCCGCGAGGAAGATCGGAAAGGGGGCCGTTCAGATCACGGACAGGCGTGCCGAGGCGAGGATCTTCTCCGAGCCGACCAGCTGTGCCCGCAGCACCGGGCGCGCCGCGACCGCGGTGGTGGGCACGCCGCCGCGCCGCAGCCAGCGGTCCAGCACCACGGTGCCCGCCGCGTCGGTGTCCAGATCGAGGTAACCGCGCCGGTCCATCGCCTTGCGCCCGGTGCCGGCGTCGAACCAGACGCTGCCGGCGACCGCGTCGAACGAGCTGATCGAGAAACGCACCCGGCGGCCGGGTGCGGGCAGGCCGCCGGCCGTGCACAGGAACACCACACCGGACGCGAAGCCCTGCTCGCCGGGCGCCTGGGACGTCCACGAGTAACCGGACGCCGAGAACGTCCCCCGGACGGCGCCGTCGGCCGTGGGCGCGGCGGCCGCGGCGGCGGTTCCCTCGACGGCTGCCGCCAGGGCCACCGCCGGCACCATCGCGCCGACGCCTTGCAGGAGCACGCGACGGGACACGCCACGCCTGCCAACATCGATCGATTTCGGCATCTGACCTCCTAGAACATGAGCCGATTGCGGATGAATCGCGAACCTGTCGATCACAACCCATCGGCCGGCGGCCGACAACCCAACGAAATCGCGGAAATCCGTGCCCGCGAGCAGCGCGTCCGTCGCCTGACGTTCACGAATTCGGCCGGCGATCGCTCTACCTTCCGTCCCGCCGCTGGCGTAGCTTGATCGTTGCGCTTGGCGGGTCGGTGGCAACCCAACGAATCCGCAGAGTTTTTGCGGCGGCACGGGCCGTCGGCCGGACGGGGGGAATGATGAGCGGCCGGAGCAGGCTGTGGCCGGTCGCGGAGTTGCCGACGACCAAGGCCGGCGTGGAGCGGGCGTTCTCGTACTTCATCGCGGGGGTGCGCATCGGCACCCTCGCGCAGATGGTGCCCGCCGTGCACGCCGGTGTGACGACGTCCCCGCACGACGTCGCATATCTCGTCTGCTGGGCTGCCGCCGCGCTCGCATCCGTGCTGGTGAGCGTGGCGACCCTCGTCCGCCGCCGCCCGCTGGGCGCGGTCGTGTCCGCGGCGGACTACACGCTGGCCTGCCTGCTGCTGGTGCTGGCGCCACTGGTTCTCGTGTCGGGGGAGCGGTTCGGCACCTGGATCGCCTACCAGCCCGGCTACGCGCTGTCGGTCATCATCACCGCCAGTGGCGTACGCAGCCTCGCCCTGTGGGCGGGTGGCATGCTCGGCATCGTCGTCAGCTACGCGGTCTATCTCGGCGGTGCGTTCGACGGCGACATGACCACGACCGCCATCGGCAACATCCTGACCTACGTCGTCTACGCGCTGGTCACGCGTATGTTCTTCGGCTACACGCGCCGCATCGCCCACGATGCCGACACCTCGCGCGCCCGCGCCGCCGAACTGGCCCGTCGCGAGGAGGAACGCCGCGCCCAGGTGATGATGCACAACGGCGTCGCCGTGATGCGCCTGCTCACCGAGCCGGGCACCGACGCCGCACGCTCCCGGCTCATCGACCTGGCCGGGGTCGAGGTGCAGCGTATGCGCTCCTACCTGCGCGGACGAGTGCCGGACCAGGACGGCGACGGCCCCGACACGGCGCTCGCCGCGATGATCGAGCGGGTGTGCGAGCGTTTCGCCGACCTGCCCGTCGAGACACTGCTCGACCTCGGCGCCGCCGTGCGCCTGCCCGCCGGGCAGGCCGAGGCCGTCGAGCGGGCGCTGGAGAGCCTGCTGCTCAACGTACGCGCGCACGCCCGCGCCGACGGTGTCGTGGTCCACCTCGACCAGAGCGCCGACGGGCACTGGACGCTGACCGTGCGCGACGACGGCGTCGGCTTCGACACCGCGACGGTCGTCGCCGGCGTGGGGCTGCGCGAGGTCGTCGTCGGCGAGCTGCGACGGCGGGGGATCGACGTCGACGTCGAGTCCGCGGCCGGTGCGGGCACCACCGTGACGATCTCGGCCGGACCCACGCCGTCGGCCGTGCGCGGGGACCGCGACGCGCTCACGGACGCCGCATGAGGCCCGCCGTCGCGGTCGTCGACGACGCGCCGCTGATCCGCGAGTCGATGGCACTGCTCATGCCCGGCCTCGACGTCGTCGCCGCGGTGGCGACGGTCGAGGAGCTGGTGCGCCGACGCCCTACGGCCGACCTGGTCGTGCTCGACCTGCATCTGGCCAATCTCGAGCAGCAGCCCGACGTCCGGCAGGGCATCGCCGCGATCCGGGCGCTGACCGGCTGCGGCTACCGGGTGTGCGTGTACAGCCAGGAGGAGCGGCGGTTCGTGCTGGCCGCCTGCATCGCCGCGGGGGCGTGCGGGGTCGTCTCCAAGGCGCTGCCCACCGCCCGCGCCGAGCAGCTGTTCCTGGAAGCGGCCGCCGGCGGCGCCGTCGTGCCGCAGCCGGTCGTCGGCATCCTCGAAGTCCTGGTCCGCCGTGACTGCATCACCCTGCTCAGCGAGCGCCAGCGCCAGATCCTGCACGGCCGGGCACGCGGGCTCAGCTACGCCCAGGTCGCCAAGCGGCTGTACGTCAGCGAGTCCACGCTGCGCGGATACTGGCTCGACCTGACCCGGTCGCTGACGGAGTCCCTGCGCAACCTCACCCCGGGCGAGATCGAGCACGCCCTCGGGCTCGCACCCGGGGACCTGCTGGAGTTCTGGTCCGGCGAGGCGACCGACGGCAAGGACTGGTGGCGCACCGGCACGTCCCGGTGACGGTCCCGCCTGGACGCCACGCGTAATCGACACCTACACTCATGCATTGAACTCGATCGCTGCGTTGCGGTGGTCGAGTACGGGAGCCGGGGCTGTTCCGCCCCAGCCGTGCGCCGGGCGCCGGCTGGTCGACAGCGCATCCCGCTGCAGCGGCCCCAGCCGCGCGGCCACCCGGAAGGACCATCCATGCACCTGTCCGCACGTTGGCGCGCGTCCGCCGCCGCCCTGCTCACCGTGGCCACCGCCGCGGGCGTCGGGGCCGTCGTCGCCGCCGCGCCCGCCGCCAGCGCGGCCACCGCCTGCCAGGTCGCCTACCGCGCCGACCAATGGACCGGCGGCTTCGTCGGCTACGTCAAACTCACCGCCGGCGACACCGCCATCCACGGCTGGCGCATCGGCTGGACCTGGCCCGGCGACCAGAAGATCACCAACGCGTGGAACGCCGCCGTCACCCAGTCCGGCACCACCGTCACCGCGGTCAACGCCGCCTACAACGGTGACCTGGCACCGGGAGCCTCCCTGGAGTTCGGCATGCAGGGCACCTGGGCGGCCGCGAACACCGCCCCGACCGACTTCACCGTCAACGGCGCACCCTGTGGCGCGACCCCGTCGCCGTCGCCCAGCTCGGCCTCGCCAAGGCCGTCCGGCAGCAGCTCTGCCAGCCCGTCGCCGAGCCCGTCACGCAGCGCGTCGCCGAGCCCCAGCCCGTCGGCGAGCCCGTCGCCGTCCGGGCCGCCGCCGGGGTGCACCGGCGCACTGTGGTGCGACGGTTTCGAGGACCAGACCGGCACCGTGCCGTCCGGAGCGTGGACGCTGGCATACCCCGACTGCCAGGGCGCCGGCACCGCCGTCGTCGACAGCGCCGTCGCCCGGTCCGGCACCCGCTCGGTCCGCGTCGACGGCGCCGCCGGGTACTGCAACCACGTGTTCCTGAAGTCGACCCGTGACTTCAGCTCGCTCGGCGGCGTCTGGTTCGGCCGCTTCTACGTCCGGCACACCACCGCGCTGCCGGCCGCGCACGTCACCTTCCTGGCCATGCGCGACGCCGCGGACGGCAACCGTGATCTGCGCGTGGGCGGCCAGAACGCGGCCCTGCAGTGGAACCGCCAGTCCGACGACGCGACCCTGCCCGAGCAGAGCCCGGCCGGGGTGGCACAGAGCCGCCCGCTGCCGGTCGACCGCTGGGTGTGCGTCGAGATCCGGGTCGACGGCCCGGCCGGCCAGGTGCAGACCTGGACCGACGGCAGCGAGGTGGCGGGTCTGCGGGTCGACGGCGTGCCCACGGCCGACGTGGACCGGCAATGGCTGAGCCGGGCCGGTTGGCGGCCGAACCTGACCGACCTGCGCCTGGGCTGGGAGAGCTACGGCGAGGGCGCCGACCGGCTCTGGTTCGACGACGTCGCCTGGGGCTCGGCGCGCATCGGCTGCTGAGGCGGCACGACTCCGCTGCACGATGACGGCATCTGGCGCCCGCCGGCGCCAGATGCCGTGCCTGCTACACGTCGATGTGGGAGCCCATGATGATGGTGCGGTCACGGGGCAGGCCGAAGTGCGCCGCGGCATCAGCGGTGATGTACGAGGTCGCGACGAACAGCCGCTTGCGCCAGTTCGCCATCGTCGCCGCCGCCCCGCGCCGCAGCTCGATCTTCGACAGGAAGTAGGTCGCGTTGTCGAGGTCCAGCGGCCCCTCGGTGGCGGCCGGGTCCAGCGTGCGCAGCGCCGCGGGCACATCCTGCGTGTCCATGTATCCGAACCGGGCGGTCACGTGGGTGATGCCGTCGTCGCCGTAGCCGAGGTCGTCGACGGTGACCCGCTCCTCGGCGGGCACGAACGGGACCGTGTCGGTCTCGATCGACAGGATGACGACGTGCTCGTGCCGGACATGGTTGTGTTCCAGGTTGGCCCGCAGCGCCAGCGGCGCGGTCTGCTTGCCCCGGTTGAGGAAGATCGCCGTGCCGGGCACCGTGGCCGTCGACGAGCCGGCCTCGTGCAACTGCTCGACGAACTGCGGCAGGGTGCCTTCGGTGCGCTCCCGCTCGGCGGTGACGACCTGACGGCCGCGCTGCCAGGTGGTCATGATGGTGAACGCGGTGAGGCCGATCAGCAGCGGCAGCCACGCGCCGTGCACGAGCTTGGTCAGGTTCGCGGCGACGAACAGCAGGTCGACGCCGAGCAGCACGGCCGCGCCGGTGCCCAGCAGCCACCACGAGGTGCCCCACTTGAGCCGGGCGACGTAGAAGAACAGCAGCGTGGTGATGGTGATCGTGCCGGTGACGGCCATGCCGAACGCGTACGCCAGCGCCGCGGAGCTCTGGAACGCGAACACCAGGGTCAGCACGGATACCATCAGCAGCCAGTTGATCCACGGCACGTAGATCTGGCCCATCGTCGCGGCCGACGTGTGCGCGATGCGCAGCCGGGGCAGGTAGCCCAGCTGCGCGGCCTGCGAGGCGACCGAGTACGCGCCGGTGATGACGGCCTGGGAGGCGATGACGGTCGCGGCGGTGGCCAGCACCACCAGCGGCAGCCGGGCCCAGCCCGGGGCGAGCAGGAAGAACGGGCTGGTGATGTTGGCCGGGTCTTCGAGGATCAGAGCGCCCTGGCCGAGATAGCTGAGCACGCACGCGGGCAGCACGAGTCCCAGCCAGCCGCGGGTGATGGCGCGGCGGCCGAAGTGGCCCATGTCGGCGTAGAGGGCCTCGGCGCCGGTGACCGACAGCACGATCGCGGCCAGCGCGAAGAACGCGACGCCGAAGTGACCGGCCAGGAAGCCCAGCGCGTATGTGGGCGACAGTGCCTTGAGGATGTCGGGGTGGTGGGCGATCCCGGCGATCCCGAACACGGCGATCACCAGGAACCAGGCGATCATGATGGGGCCGAAGACGCGGCCGACCGCGGCGGTGCCCCGGCGCTGCACCATGAACAGCGCCACGATGATGACCGCGGTGACCGGGACGATCGCCGGCTCCAGGCCCGGATTTACGATCTTGAGGCCTTCGATCGCCGACAGCACCGAGATCGCCGGGGTGATCATGCTGTCGCCGAAGAAGAGGGCCGCGCCGAAGATGCCCAGTGCCGCGAGCACGGCCGCCGTACGCCGTCCGCTGCGCGAACTCCAGCGGCGCAACAGCGTGATCAGCGCCATGATGCCGCCCTCGCCCTGGTTGTCCACCCGCATGGCCAGCAGCACGTAGGTGACCGTCACGATGATCATCACGGACCAGAAGATCAGGGAGACGACGCCGAACACGTTGTCGACGCCGACCGGCACCGGGTGCGGGTCGGCGGGGTTGAACACCGTCTGCATGGTGTAGATCGGGCTCGTGCCGATATCGCCGAACACCACGCCCAGCGCGCCCACCACCACGGCGAGCCGCACCACGTCCCGTGCGCCCGGATGGTGTCCCGGCTCTTGCTCTCGGCTGGTCACGGATGCCTCCTGCGGCGCTGGGTGCCGATGATCGGGTGCCGTGCGGGGACGATACCGCCTCCCGGGCGGCTTGCGTGGGCAGGCTGCCGGTGTCGCCGTCGGGATCACGTCAAGGACGCGCCCGCCCGTCGCGCCGACCGGGCAATCAATTGCATTACATCTATCTGTCCTCCCCGGACGCTCCGGGATATATATAGACGGCGGTGCATCACCGGCACTGCCATGCCTTCTGGGGAGGAACTCCATGAGACGCACTCTCACCGCGGCGGTGGCCGCGACCGTGGCGATCGCCGCGGCCGCGCTGGCCACGGGCCCGGCGAGCGCGGTCGGCGACCCGGCCCGCGCCGTCGACACCGCCGCGGCCGCGCTGGCCGCGGTCGGCGACCGCTCGTCCACCGGCGAGGTGTACACCGTGCTGCGCACCGTGACCGACCCCGACGGGAGCGCGCACGTACGCCTGCGACGCACCCTGCACGGGCTGGCCGTGCGCGGCGGCGACGTCGTCGTGCACCTCGACCGTTCCGGCCGCGCCACGCACACCGATGGCGCACCACCCGCCGCCCTGGCCACCCGCACGCCACGGGTCAGCGCCGACCGCGCGGCACAGGCCGCGAAATCCGCATTCGACGGCACGATCATCGGGGTCGACCGACCGCTGCTGGTTGTCGACGCCGCTGCGGGCGGCCGCATGGCCTGGGAGACCGTCGTACGCGGCTGGGCCCCCGACGGGCAGACGCCGTCGCGGCTGCACGTGTTGACCGACGCCGCCACCGGCGCCGTCTACGCCACCGACGACGAGGTCAAGACCGTGCTCGGCACCGGACGGACGATCTACGCCGGACCGGTGCGCATCGACACCACACTGTCGGGCACCGCGTACCAGATGATCGACCCGTCGCACGGCGGCAACCGCACCTGCGACATGCGCAACACCACCAGCGGGCCGTGCATCGTCTTCACCGACGCGGACAACCTGTGGGGCAACTACACCACCACCGACCGCGCCAGCGCCGCCGCCGACGCCCACTTCGCCTCAGCCAAGACCTACGACTACTTCAAGTTCGTCCACAACCGCGCCGGTCGCACCGGCACCGGCGCCGGGGTCACCTCGCGGGTGCACTACGGCAGCAACTACGTCAACGCCTTCTACGACGGCGCACAGCTGACCTTCGGCGACGGGATCGGCAACATCCACCCGCTGACCTCGATCGACATCCTGGCCCACGAGCTCGGCCACGGGTACACCGATGCCCTGGTCAGCCTCGTCTACAGCGGCGAGTCCGGCGGCATCGACGAGGCCAGCAGCGACATCTGGGGCGCCATGGTCGAGTTCTACGCCGCGGCGCCCGGCGACCCCGGCGATTACCTGATCGGCGAGGAGGCCGACATCTTCGGCACCGGCGAGCTGTTCGGCAACCTGTTCGACCCGTCACTGGACGGCTCGTCGCACAGCTGCTGGTCGCTCGCGACACCGCCCGCAGCCCCGCACGTGTCGGCCGGTGTCGGCAAGCACTTCTTCTTCAACCTCGCCGAAGGCACCGGCGCGACGAAGTACGGCTACAGCCCGGTCTGCGGTGCGGCGGCCGACGTCACCGGGATCGGCCGGGCCAAGGCCGAGAAGATCTGGTACCGGGCGCTGAACGTGTACGCCCTGTCCACCACCAGTTACGTGAACATGCGGGCGTACACCCTCGCGGCCGCGGCCGACCTGTACGGCAGCTGCTCGGTCGAGCACAAGACGGTGCAGGCGGCGTGGAACGCGGTCAACGTCGCGGGCGTCACCGTGTGCGGCGGTCCCTGACCGAGGTGGCCCCGCCCGGCGCGCCGGCACCGGGCGGGGCCCGGCTCCCCGGCGGCAGTCGGGTCTCGGTGTGTGCCTCTCACGTTTGCTCGACCGGTGCGCGGGAATGCGCAGCGCGTGAACAGAGGGCGGATCGGCTCGGCCGACATCTTCCGGTGGGCGGCGGCGGCCACGTGCGGCGTGGCGTTGGTGGCTCTTGGCCTGGCCGCCCTGTGGACCGTGCGCGGTGTGCTGGCCCTGGTGCTGGTGTCGCTGTTCGTGGCCGTGAGCCTCGACCCCGCGGTGCGCTGGCTGGTCCGGCACCGCGTACGGCGCCCGTACGCGGTCGGCATGATCCTGGTCGCCGTGCTGGGATCGGTGACCGCGCTGGTGGTCGGGGTCGGGCCCGCACTGGTGGGCCAGGCAGGCGACCTCGTCAAGGACCTGCCCGGCTACATCGGGGGTCTCGATGAGCGCTCGCCGGTGTTCCGTGAGCTCAGTGCCCGGTACGGGCTGGGCGACCGGCTCAACGAGCTGGCCGCGTCGGTGCCGGAATGGATCGCCACGAACCTGCTCAGCATGTTCCAGACATTCCTGGACGGGCTGGCGACCACGCTCACGGTCGTGGTGCTGTCCCTGTACTTCCTGGCCGACATGCCGCGGCTGCGCAGGCGCGCCCAGCTGGTGGCACCCGACCGGCACCGCGAGCGGGTCCGGCGCATCGTCGACACCGCCGTCGACAAGGTCGGCTCGTACATGATCGGCAACGTGCTGATCTCCCTGATCGCCGGTGTCGTCGCCTACCTGGGCTTGGTGATCTTGGATGTTCCGTTCGCCGTGCCGCTCGCGCTGATCGTCGCGGTCACCGACCTCATTCCGCTGGTCGGGGCGACCCTCGGCATGGCGGTCTGCGGCATCGTCGCTGCGATGGCCTCCGGCCTGTGGCCCGCGGCCATCGGGATCGTCGGCTGGCTGCTGGTGTACCAGCAGGTGGAGAACTACTGGATCGTGCCGCGGATGATGCGCCGCAGCCTCGACATGCCGTCGCTGGCGGTCCTGCTCGCGGGCCTGGTCGGCGCGGCGCTGCTGGGCCTGATCGGCGCGCTCATGGCCATCCCGATCGCCGCCACGATCAAGGCAGTGATCGCCGAGCTGCGCACTCCGCTCCCGCCGCCCGGTTACGCGACAGACCATCCGGTCGACGATCCGGAGCTGAGCCTGCTCACCGCGCAGGAGGATCCAGCCGCCGTCTAGGCCCGTCGGCCGGATGGCAGCGCGGGCGCATGTTCCTCGCTGTGAGTCCCCTGCCCAGGCCGTCGTCGATCGAGGCACGCGTGCTGTCGGGCGAGGATGGGTACTACGTTGCAGGCATGTACGAGTTGTCCGCGCCGTATCAGGTGTCGATCTTCTGCTGGTTCGCCTTCGAGATCGGCCTGCTGGTACGTGACCTCGTCAGAGGCAAGGGCCGGTCAGGTCGCGACCGTGGCACCCGCTGGATCGTCGTCCTGTCCCTCGGGGCCGCGATCGTCCTCGCCTGGCTGGTCCCGGGACGGGTGCCGGAGGCGGCCACGCCTGCGCCGGTCGGGTTCGCCGTGGCCGGCCTCGTGGTGATGTGGACCGGCCTGGCCGTGCGGGCCTGGGCGGTGCTGACACTCGGCGGCTCGTTCAGCACCTATCTTCAGGTGGCAGCGGATCAGGCCGTGGTCACCCGCGGCCCGTACCGGTGGGTGCGCCATCCCTCCTATACGGGCCTGCTGCTGATCGGGCTGGGCTTCGGCATCGGCGCGAGCAATTGGCTGTCGCTCGTGATATGCGCTGTCATGCCGCCGCTGGGACTGCTGCCACGCATCGCAGTCGAAGAGTCCGAGCTGGTCGGGGTACTGGGCGACCGGTACCGCAGTTACCAGAGTCAGACGTATCGCCTGGTGCCCGGACTCTGGTGACCGGTACGGCGCCGGGTACGGGTGCGACGCCCTTGAGCTGGGGCTCGGCCGACTGCGGTTCCCGTGCTGCCGCAGAGCGGACGCGGTTCGCGAGTCGCGCTTGGGGACGTGGCTCAGCCCGTGCGGACGTCGGGATCCGCGGCGAGCAGTGCGTGCAGGTGTTCGTCGTGCAGCAGCCCGTCGCCGAAGCGTTTGCTCGAACGCATCACCCCTTCGAGCGCGAAGCCGGCGTGATGCGCCACGCGGCAGGAAGCGGTGTTCTCGACGGCATGGGTCAGCACGATCCGTCGCAGGCGCAGCGCTTCGAACGCCCACTGCGACACCGCGCGCACGCTGCCGGTGGCGACGCCGCGACCGCGGGTCCACGGCGCGACCCGGTAGCCGATCCGCGCCTGGGCGTCGTCGTGGTCGATGTGATGCAGGGCGATCGTCCCCGCATATGCGCCGGTCGCGTCGTCGATGATGGAGAACGTCGCGTGGGTGCCGTCGGACCAGTCCGCGCCGCTGACGCAGTCGGCGACCGCGGCCGCCCGGTCGGGCAGCCGGCAGCGCGGATTCCACATCAGCACGTCGGGGTCCTGTGCGAGGAGCAGGACTGCCGGCGCGTCGGCGACGTCGGGCGGCCGCAGGCTCATCCCGGCCGCCCCGAGCCGGACGGATTCGATCATCATGGGTTCCTCCTGATCGGTGACGCAGCCCAGCCTGCTATACGACGCGGGATGTGGTGCGCCGCACGGGTTGAGCCGCATGCCACACACCGTTCGATCGGCCGGGCGGGTCAGGACACCGGTTGGCCGGTGAGGCTGTGGCGGCCCGCGTAGACGGCGCGTTCACCCAGCTCTTCCTCGATCCGCAGGAGCTGGTTGTATTTGGCGGTGCGGTCGCTGCGCGACAGTGAGCCGGTCTTGATCTGCCCGCAGCCGGTCGCCACGGCCAGGTCGGCGATGGTGGTGTCCTCGGTCTCGCCGGAGCGGTGGGACATGACCGCGCTGTAGCCGGCCTGCCGCGCGGCCTGCATCGTCGTCAGCATCTCGGTCAGGGTGCCGACCTGGTTGACCTTGACCAGGATCGAGTTGGCGATGCCCCGGGTGATGCCGTCGCGCAGCAGCGCGGTGTTGGTGCAGAACACGTCGTCGCCGACCAGCTGGCAGCGGTCGCCGAGCCGGTCGGTGAGCGCCTTCCAGCCTTCGAGGTCGTCCTGGGCGACACCGTCCTCGATCGACACGATCGGGTACGTCTCGGCCAGTTCCACCAGGTACTCGATGTGCTCGGCCACCGTGCGCACCCGCTGCTCGCCACGGTAGTGGTAGGCGCCGTCGCGGTAGAACTCCGACGCGGCCGGGTCCAGCGCGATCGCGATGTCCACGCCCGGGGTGTAGCCGCTGTCGCTGATCGCGGTGCTGATGAAGGCGAGGGCCTCGGGTGCGGTGCGCAGGTGCGGGGCGAAGCCGCCCTCGTCGCCGACGGCGGTGTGCTGGCCGGCGGCCTGCAGCGCGGCTCGCAGGGTGTGGAACACCTCCGAGCCCATCCGGACGGCTTCGGTGAACGTCGCCGCGCCGACCGGGGCGATCATGAACTCCTGGAAGTCGAGCGGGTTGTCGGCGTGCGCGCCGCCGTTGACGATGTTCATCAGCGGCAACGGCAGGGTGACGGCGTCGGGGCCGCCGAGATAGCGGTACAGCGGCTGGCCGGCGGACACCGCGGCGGCCTTCACCACCGCCAGGGACACCCCGAGGGTCGCGTTGGCGCCCAGCCGGGACTTGTCGGCGGTCCCGTCCAGCTCGATCAGCACCCGGTCCACCTCGGCCTGGTCGCGGCCGTCGAGGCCGGCCACCGCGTCGGCGATCTCACCGAGCACGGCCTCCACCGCGCGGCGTACACCCTTGCCGTGGTAGCGCCGGGTGTCGCCGTCGCGCAGCTCGACGGCTTCGGCGGTGCCGGTCGAGGCCCCGGACGGGACGGCGGCCCGCCCCAGCGAGCCGTCGTCGAGCAGCACGTCGACCTCGATGGTCGGGTTGCCGCGGCTGTCGAGGATCTCGCGAGCGTGGACGGTGTCGACGGCGGTCATCTGGCTCCTCGGGTCGGGATGGTCGGCGAGCCAGCGCAGCACCTGCTCGGCGTGCAGGGCCGGCTCGGTCACCGGGTGGAACACGTGCTCGACCACGCCGTCGGTCACGATGAGCGTCAGCCGCTGGTAGTAGGCCGTCCCGGCGGCCCGGAAGGTCGGCAGCCGCAGCGCGGTGGCCAGGCTCAGCCGGGGATCGGCCAGCAGCGGGTACGGCAGGCGCAGCCGGTGGGCCAGCTCCCGCTGGTATCCGGTCGACTGGGCGGACAGGCCGTAGACCTGGTCGCAGCCCGCCGCCAGGAGTTCGGTGTGCAGGTCCCGGAAGCCGCAGGCTTCCACGGTGCAGCCGCGGGCCCCGGGGATGTCGTCCCAGCCACTCGGCATCGGGTTGCCGGGCCTGCTGGTCAGCGGGTACGCGAACAGCACGGTCCGGCGCCCGTCGAAGGCGGTGGGTCCGACCGCGATGCCATCGGTGGCGCGGAAGGTCAGGGCAGGCATCAGCGTGCCGACCAGGGCGGCCGGGTCGTGACCCGCCGGTGCGGCCGACCGGCCGGAGATGCGGGGGACGGCTGGTCCGGCGGTGGCGTCGACCAGCGACAGCAGCGCGTCGCGCTGGCCGGTCAGCTGCTCGATCCGCAGTTCGAGGCCGGCTATCGCCCGGCGGTAGGTGCTCAACGCTGCCGGATGGCCGTCGTCGCCGTCGCTCATGGCTTCGACGAACGGCCTGGTCTGCTCGACGCTGAACCCGAGCGCGGTCAGCGTCCGGATCTGCTCGACCAGCCGCACCGCCGCCGGGTCGTACTCCCGGTAGCCGTTGCCCAGCCGCCGGGGGACCACCAGCCCCGCGGCCTCGTAATAACGCAGCGCCCGGATCGTCGTGCCCGTCCGGTGCGCCAGTTCTCCCACTCGCACCCACCGACCGTAAACCCGTACCTGCGGGTACAGGTCAAGCGCCCTTGCGGGCGGGCTCCGCCGCGCAGTTTCGGGGAAACTGCAGGAATCACACGGCCGGAGCGCGCAGTTTCCCCGAAACTGCCGAAAGCTACTGGCGTGGCCGGTCAGGGGCCGGTGAGGGCGAAGTCGTCGATGTCGAACAGGCCGGTGCCGCCGGTGCTGGTGAAGACGAGGAACAGGGGGCCGGCGCCGGCGGTGATGGTGGTGGTGACGTCGGCGTACACGCCGTAGCCGCCGGTGTTGGCGACGGTGGCGGTGCCGAGCAGTGGGCCGGTGGCCGAGCCGGTGCGGATCTGGATGGTGCCGCCTGATCCGCCGGAGGACACGCGGGCGGTGAAGCCGGTCTTGCCTGCCGGGTTGACGCCGGAGAAGCCGATCCAGTCGCCGATCTCGATGTAGCCGACGCGGTTGCCGCCGTGGGCGGCGGCGTCGGCGACGATCTGTACGCCGGACTGCGACGTGTACGACTCCGCCTCCACCCGGCTCTGCGGCGGGGCGGTTCCGGTGAGGGCGAAGTCGTCGATGTCGAACAGGCCGGTGCCGCCGCTGCTGGTGAACACCAGGAACAGCGGTCCAGAACCCGCTGTGACGGTGGTGGTGACGTCGGCGTAGACACCGTAGCCGCCGGTGTTGGCGACGGTGGCGGTGCCGAGCAGCGGCCCGGTGGCCGAGCCGGTGCGGATCTGGATGGTCCCGCCCGATCCGCCCGAGGACACCCGGGCGGTGAAGCCGGTCTTGCCTGCCGGGTTGACGCCGGAGAATCCGATCCAGTCGCCGTTGTCGATGTATCCGATGCGGTTGCCGCCGTGGGCGGCGGCGTCGGCGACGATCTGCACGCCGGACTGCGACGTGTACGACTCCGCCTCGACCCGTCCGGCCGCGGGCGGGGTGGCCCACGGGACCTGCGGGGAGCGGTAGAAGCTGATGCCCTGAGCCGTCCACCGGGGTCCCTGCGCGCCCAGGCGGGTCTTGAAAGCATCCCAGTTGCGGGCCGACTGCGGCGACCAGGCCAGCTCGGCGAGGGCGGGCAGGCGGGGGAACGCCATGAACTCGATGTCGGCGAGCTTGGTGATCGTCTCGGTCCACAATGGCGCTTCCACGCCGAGGATCGCACTGGCCGGCACTCCGGTCAGCAGGGTGGCGGGATCCCAGTTGTACGCGGTCTGCACCTCGATCAGGCCTGCCCAGGTGAGCCCGAGCGGGGTCTGGTTGGTGTACTTCATGTCCAGGTAGGCCTTGTTGGCAGGCGACAGCACGACCTTGGCGCCCTTGGTGACCGCGGCGCTCAGATCGGCGTCGGAGGTGGTCGTGCCCCAGTACTGCGCGATCCGGCCTGGTGTGTGGTCGGCCTGGCCGAGCTGGTGCCAGCCCATGACGGTCTTGCCGAGGGCGCCGACGTAGGGCTGCACCCGGTTCATGAACGTGCGGTAGTCGGCGTCGGAGGTGCTGTTCGCCTCGTCACCGCCGAGGTGCAGGTACGGGCCCGGGGTGAGCGCGGCCAGTTCGGCGAGGACCTGCTGGACGAACGTGTAGGTGACCTCCTTGCCGACGCACAGCGAGCTGAAGCCCACGCTGGTGCCGGTGTACAGCGGCGGGGCCGTGTTGTTGCAGTTGAGTTCGGCGTAGGAGGCCAGGGCGGCGTTGACGTGCCCGGGCATGTCGATCTCCGGCACGATCGTGATGTGGCGGGCTGCGGCGTAGTTGACGAGGTCGGTGTACTGCGCCTTGGTGTAGTAGCCGCCCGCGCCGCCGCCGACCTGGGTGCTGCCGCCGACGGTCGCCAGGCGCGGCCAGGCGTCCACGACGATCCGCCAGCCCTGGTCGTCGGACAGGTGCAGGTGCAGCGTGTTGATTTTGTACTGGCTGATCTCGTCGAGGTAACGCTTGACGACGTCCACGCCGAAGAAGTGCCGCGACACGTCGAGCATCGCGCCCCGGTAGCCGTAGCGCGGGTAGTCGACGATCCTGCCGCCGGCGACCTCCCAGGGTCCGGGTTGGACGGTGCGGGCCTCGACGGCGGAGGGCAGCAGCTGCCGCAGGGTCTGCGCGCCGTGGAAGAGCCCGGCCGCGGTCTGCGCCCGTACGGTGATCAGCGCCGCGGTCACGTCGAGCTGGTAGCCCTCGCTGCCGACGCTCGGGTCGGCGCCGGACAGCAGCAGCGCGATACCGCTGGTGGGGGTGCCGCTCGTGGTGGTGACGGGCAGCGCGTAGCCGGTCGAGGGGCGCAGGACGTCGGCGAGGTAGGCCCCGACGGCGGCAACGGCGGATGAGCCGGTCGGGGTCTGGATCGTGGCGGCGGACGGCAGCGTGTAGGTGACGCCGGTGGCGGGTTGCACCGACACCGGCGCAGGCACCACGCTGCTCAGGCTCACCGGGGCCGCGGCGGCCGGAGCCGCGTCGACGGTCACGGTGAGGCCGGCGGCGACTGCGCAGACGAGCAGAACTTTCCGGGCGCGACGGTGCACGACGACCTCCAGCGAAACGGTAAAGTTTCCTGCTAGTTCGACCGCAGGCTATGTCTCGATGGCGTCGGTGTCAAGAAAACGGGGCGCTGCCCTGCGACGGCTGTCACCTCACGGTCGTGCCTGCTTCGGCAGGGTGAGGATTTCGGCTCCGTCGTCGGTGATGGCGATCGTGTGTTCGCTGTGCGCGGTGCGGCTGCCGGTCGCGCTGCGCAGGGTCCAGCCGTCGGCGTCGGTGACGAGATCGGCGGTGTCGGCCATGACCCACGGCTCCAGTGCCAGCAGCAGCCCGGGGCGCAGCCGGTATCCGCGACCGGGCCGCCCGGTGTTCGGGACGTGCGGGTCCTGGTGCATCGTCGATCCGACGCCATGGCCGCCGAACTGTGTGTTGACCGGATATCCCGCCTCGCTGAGGACGGTGCCGATGGCATGGGAGATGTCGCCGATGCGGGCTCCCGGCCCGGCCGCGGCTATGCCTGCGCGCAAGGCCCGCTCGGTGGCGCTGATCAACGCGACGCTCTCCGGGGGCTTGGCTTCGCCCACGAGGAAGCTGATCGCGGAGTCGGCGACGACGCCGCGATTCGATACGGCGAGGTCGAGGGTCAGCAGGTCGCCGTCGGCGAGGGTGTAGTCGTGCGGCAGGCCGTGCAGCACGGCGTCGTTGACCGACGTGCAGATGTAGTGGCCGAACGGCCCGCGTCCGAAGGACGGCGCGTAGTCGACGTAGCAGGACTGCGCGCCGGCTTCGGTGATCATGGCTTGGGCCCACCGGTCGATGTCCAGCAGGTTCGTGCCGACTGCGCTGCGGCTCCTCAGGGACTGCAATATGTCGGCGACCAGGGCGCCTGCGTCCCTCGCTCGTGGCAGTTCGGTGGGGTCCAGAATCTCGATCATGTGGCGCCTTACTCGTACAGCCCAATAAGTATCCCGGCCATATTATCCCGGTACTAGTATCGGTGCCATGGTCAGGTTGCCACTCACGGCCGCAGAGGTCGAACGCGGACAGCGCCTCGGCGCCCTGCTGCGTCGGGCCAGGGGACAGCGCTCGATGCTGGGCACTGCCCTGGCTGCGGGAGTCTCACCGGAGACCCTCCGGAAGATCGAGTCTGGTCGCGTGGCCACGCCCGCCTTCTCGACCATCGCCGCGATCGCCGACGTCCTCGGCCTTTCCCTCGACGCGGTGTGGTCGGAGATCAGCCAGTCGCAGGACAGGGCCGAACTCGCCGGACCAGGTCGCTACGCAGCTGAACGGTTGGCTGCGTAAGGTTCCGACCTCGCGCGGACATTCGTGCGCGCTCGGCCGGCGCAACCGCGACCGGCGACCCAGGGTTGCCGGCGCGGCCCCACCAGTATCGGCCGGGCGTCACCGGCCGAGGCGAACAGGCTGTTGCCCAGATTGACTAAGAGATCAGTTCAGAAAGAATCTCGCAGGTGGCGTAGGCAGATGATCGAGCAGGCGAGGCTGACGATGGCCTGGTGGATGTCGGCGCGGCGTTCGTAGCGGATCGTGACTCGGCCGCGGCTGACGTCGTTGGGGGTGCCGGCTGGGTTCGGCAGAGAAGCTTGGTTGCTCACGGCTACGGATGCCTTGCACGTCTGCCTGCCGAAGGCTTAACTCGGTTGCGGCTGCCATTGTCCGACGTCAAGGATGACGATCCATGATCGATCGAACGCCTCGTCTGCAGTTCCCGCCCGAGCTGCCGGCGGAGCAGCGCAGCCTGCTCACCGATGTGGCGTGCCGGAATCAGGCCGATCACGGCAAGGGTCTGTTGGGCATGGTTCTTTCCGGTTCGGCGGGCAGAGGCCTCGCCACCGACCTATCCGACCTCGATGTCTACGTCGTACTGGTCGACAAAGGCCGACGCCGCACAGCGCACTCCGCTGCGCTCGATGAAATCCCGGTCACCCTCGCTGAGCTCGAGCAGGTGCCGGCATTCGGATCAGCAGGCTGGTGGTTCCGGTGGTCGTACGCATGGGCGCCTGTACTGCTGGACCGCACCGCAGGACGCGTGCAGTCCGCGATGAGCCGCCAGGCGACCGTTACCACCGGCGAAGCCGAGTCGATCCTCGTCGAGCACGACCGACTCGACGGCTGGATCAACTACGCCTATCGCGCCCTCAAGAACAACCGTGACGGCCGCGGGCTCGAATGCCGCCTTGACGCCGCCGAGTCGATGCCTTGGCTGCTGGACGTCATCTTCACGCTCGCAGGCCGCGTCCGCCCGTATCACAAGTACCTGCCCTGGGAGCTGCATCACCACCCCGTGCCCGGTTGGGACGCGGCGGAACTGCTGGCCCTGCTGACAGCGACGCTCGATGGCGACCCTGCCGCCGTGCGCGCGACATTTCAACGGATCGATACGCTGTGTGCAGGGTTCGACAGCCAACGCACCGAGCCGGTCCTCAGGCCGATCATCGACGCCTGGGGCGATGAGCTGCTACTGCTGAGGCAGTGAAAGCGTCGCGTATCCGCTGAGCTGCCTGCGCTCAAAGCCCACACTGCTCGCGGGCGACTCACTCTCGGGCCGCGCTGATCGGCTCAATAACGGCAATACGCGGATGGCCGTGTTTGGCGTTTGCGCAGCTTGGAGAGTGAGTGCTCGGCGGTCGGGGGACCGCCGAGCTAAGAGATCAATTCAGAAAGAACCTCGCAAGTGAGGTAGGCAGATGATCGAGCCGGCAAGAATGACGAGGGCGTGCTGCTGGACCGACGGCTGTACCTGCCGCGCAGTTGGTCGGACGACGAACGCCGCTGGAGGTAGCCGGGGTCCCCGATGAGGTGCTGTTCGCGACCAAGCCCGAGCTGGCTTTCGCGATGGTCGACGCCGCGATCACCGCCCGGGCCCCAGCCAGGTGGTTCACCGCGGACGAGGCGTACGGCTTGGCCCCGCCCTACGCTCGGGCCTGCGCGAACGGCGCATGGCCTACGTCCTGGCCGTGGCATGCGACAGCCGCGTCAACACGACGTCGGTGCAGCGTGAACGCGTCGACCGGGTCGCCGCCCGAACAGGCATGGCAGACCCGCTCGGCCGGGACCGGGCGAAAGGTCCCAGGTTCTACGACTGGGCGTGGGTGCACATCCACGACCAGACCGAAGGACGCCACAGCCTGCTCATCCGCCGCGGCAACGGCGGCCAGCTGGCGTTCTGCCTGTGCTGGACTCCCGGGCCGGTGTCGCTGGCGCGGCTGGTCACCGTCGCGGGCAGCAGGTGGTCGATCGAGGAGGCATTCCAGACGGCCAAAGGCCACGTCGGGCTCGACCAGTACCATATCCGACGCCTGATAAACGCCGCCCTGCCGGCCGCCGCGACCCTGACCGTCGCAGTCGCCTGGTCACGGTGGCGACGACGACACCAAGCCGGGGCCAAGCAAAGCCTCTACAAGCGGCGCTTCGAGCCCGCTGCCTGTGCATAAGCGCCACATGCCGCTGCCGTACCAAGCGGTCGGCTGGGACCACCGCCGCAGCTGTCAGCGGGCAGCGTTTCCGGTCGTCTCGGCGGCGAGGTAGCCCAGCACGTCGTTGATGTCGCCCGTGCGGCGGTGGACTCGCCGTTGACGCTCGGCACCGGTGCCCTCGACACGCAGCCGTTCCAATCCGGCGATCACCGTCTGCAACTCGCCATCCCTGGTCAGTGCCGGTCCGACGAAATCGAGCAGGTCATCGACGAGGTCCCACGCAGGCTGGAGGTCTCCGGTCAGCGGGTTGACGAGATGGCCTTCGAGCCCGTCGCGCGCGGCCCGCCAGTGCGCGGCGCTCATCAGGCTTCCCCGCAGACGCGGTGCCGGCAGCTCGGCGCGAATGTCGTCGATGACGGTGGCGACCAGCGCCCGGACGAGACCGGCCAGGACGACAGCGTCGTCGACCGTCGGTGCCACGTCCGCGACCCTTACTTCGACCGTGGGGTAACGGGCCGAGGGCCGGGCGTACCACAGCACCATTCCCACGTCCAGCATCACACCTGCGGTAATCAGCTGCTCGACCGTGTGGTCGTATTCCGCCGCGCTCGCGAAGTGCGGTGTGGGGCCGAGACTCGGCCAGCGTTCCATCTGAATCGACCGCCAGCTTGCGTAGCCGGTGTCGGCTCCCTCGTGGAAAGGCGAGTTCGCGGCGATCGCCTGGATGACGGGCAGCCAGGGCCGCAGGTGGTTGCAGACCTGGACGGCGAGCTCGCGATCGGGCACGCCGACGTGGACGTGGCAGCCGCACAGCGCCGGATCGAGCGCCACGGGCCCGAACTGCCGGATGATCCGCTCGTATCGCTCGGCGGCCGGCCTGTCGATGACCGCTTCCGCTACCGGCGTCGCTCCCACCGCCACAAGTCGCGCTCCGATCGCAGCGCCGGCGGCGGCAGCGACGGCGCGGGAGGCGGCCAGGTGCTCGCGAAGCTGTGTGAGGTTCGAGCAGACCGGGGTCACCATCTCGATCATGCTTTGGCGAAACTCGTGACGGCTCTGCTCCAACGCCTGCCCTGTCAGCCGGGCCAGCACCGTGTCGGCCACCGGCAGATTGCGACCACTGAAGGTGTCGAGCAGCAAGAACTCCTCTTCGACACCCAGGGTCAGTGGGCTGCGTTCCGCGGTGGCCAACTGACGACGGTCAAGCCCTTTGAAACCTGCGCCCATGCTCAGCCGTCCTTGGTGATCGGGAAGGTGCGTGTGAAGTGTCTGCATGCCCGACGCGAGGCCTCGCAACCGCGTCCTCGTCGGCTCGGATCCAGCGGATTCGGATTCGCTGTGGATGCCGTCGGGTGATCGTCGGCCGGCCGCCGGCGTCCGGGCCTGTGCATCAGTCAGTCGGCTGTCCGCTGTTCTGCGTCGTCGGCCGGATCGGGGTGGGGGAGCTGCCGGCCGGCGGGGGCGCGGAAGTCGATCAACTTGTGCGTGCCGTCGCAGAACGGCTTGATCCGCGATCGCCCGCAGCGGCAAAGGGCGACCGTCGGCCGCCCGGCCTCGATGTGCTCGCCGTCCGGGGTCACGATCTCGAAATCGCCGCGCAGCAGCAGCGGACCGTCCTCGTAGGGTGTCACGGTCGCCGAAGGGCGCACGTGCGTCGGCTCGTGTGTCATGCCGCCACTCCCGCCAGCAGATCGGCTTGTGGTTGCGGGTCGGCCGACCCGAGCGCCGGCCGCAACGAGCTGCGGCCGGCGGCCCAGCTGTCGAGCAGGTGCGTGCTGGCCATGCCACCGAGCGCCTCGGAGGCGGCAGCGCCGAACAGCACGTCGGCGGCCAGCTCTGGGTGTTCGGCGACCAGCGATCCGCACATGTCGTATGCGGCGATCTGCTCGTGCACCGCGTCGGCCTCGACGTGCTCGTCGTAGAACTGTGTCGCCCGATTGTCGCCGCCGAGACGGCGCAGACCGTTGCCGTAGCGGCTGTTGGGCAGGCTTGAGGACATCTCGAAGGCGGCGAGCTGACCGGTGAGCGCGGCCCGTAACCGCCGATGCAGGGCGAACATCGACAGCATGTTGGTGCCCGCGAGCGTCACGGCCGGCAGCCGGTCGAGGTAGGCGCCGTATGCGGTGTCGAGCCCCAGACAGCTCATCGTGGTGCGAAACAGTTCGGCGTGCATCCGTGCGAGCTGCCCGGAACCGTATTCGTCGATCTGGATCTCGATCAGCGCCGCCTTGGCGCGCCCGGTCAGGCGCGGGATGGCGAAGGTGTGCGGGTCTGCCTCCTTCAGCTGGTAGAGCGAGCGGTGGATGACGAATTCCCGAAACTGGTCGATGGTGGCGTGTGACTGGATGTAGCGCGCTAATGACGGTCCGCCTTGCTCGGCGGTCAGCGCGGTCAGCGCTGCGGGGATCTCCGCGGAACCGACCGACGGTTGCGGACCGGTCAGCTCCCGCAACGCAAGTTCGAACATGCGTTCGATGTCGGCTCGCAATGCCAGCAGGCCGGGATGCCACTCCCAGCGATCCTCGACGTCGTCGAATCCGCTGTAGTGCAGTTCGTAGCACACGGCAAGGGTCAGCTGGAGGTCCTCGTCGGCGAGTGGGTCCACGTCAGTGACCTTCGGCAGGCAGGCGAATCCGGCCGCAGGTCCGGACCCGAGTCTTTCGATCACGGCTGCCGAAAGTTCACCCCTGGCTTCGGGAAGTCTCATGGTTCACTCCTGCCTCACTGTGCTGCTGTTTTCGGCTGTGTCGCCCGCACAGGTCCTCGCATGTTGTTCCTCATTCGCGACCTGCTCAAACAAGGTGATGTTCTTGTCAAAGATCAACTACTGCGGCGGCCAGGGTCGTGCATTCGGAGGGGCGGTCGGCAGGCGGCAAGCGAACCGGGGGCGATTCTCCGCGGGTGGGTCGACCGACGGCGGGCACGTGTCGAAGCAAGCTGGCGGCGCTCGTAATGGGCGTAAAATCAACCCGAACGGGGCTGAAGAACGCCTGTTTGATGCCCCTGATCGGAGGGTGGCTACCATGACTGTTCGAACTCCTCCCATCGAAGATCATCCAGACCTTGCCGAGCTTCGGCTGCGGTACGAGGAAGCCGCCGAAACGCCGACAGCGCAAGTCGTCGAGGGCCTGACCTTCCTCGCGGGTCTCTACCTGGCGATCTCACCCTGGGTGGTGGGCTTCACCGGTCAGTCCAGCCTGACGGTGAGCAACGTATTCTGTGGTGTCGCACTGGCGGTGCTGGCCCTGTGCTACGCGACCATGTACGGGCGTTCGCACCGGATCGCCTGGGTCGCCCCAATCATCAGCGCATGGGTGATCGTCGCTCCCTGGCTTGTCAGCGGACCCGTACCGAACGTGGGCGCCATCGTCAGCAACGTCATCGTCGGCCTGGTCGGCCTGGTGTGCACCATCGCGATGATGTCCGTAGGCAGGCGAAAGGCCAGCGGTCTGACGAGCATCCGGACGCCGGCGGAACCTCTCCGTGAAGGGCGGCGACCGTAGAACGCGCCTCAGCGCGGGAACGCAGCCGTCGCTGCCGGCCGGTCCCATCGACACACATCACCACTCGGTGTAGCGACGATGTAGATGCGGCCCGGTAGGGGACGGGGAGCTCGCCAACGCGGGGCCACACCGAGGTTTAGCCGAGTCGGTCGGTGCCGCGCTCCCGGGGGTGTCATCGTCGGCAGATACAGGGGTCGAAGGACGGGTCGCCCGTCTTCCGACCCCTTCTTGCGTGGGTCGGGTCGCGGTCGTGCCCACTTTGCTTCCACCCGGTGGGAGGCGGCACCAGCGGGGCCTTGCAGGAACAATGGACCCATGGACCCAGCCGAGGACGGCACGACGACGGCGGACGGCCGGTACCTGATCGTGTCCGGTCGGCGATGGCGGACCACCGACCCGGCCATCCCCGAGACACTGCGCCAGGAATTGGTGGACGAGCTGATGACAGCTCGCCGGCTCGTCCGCAGCGACCCGCAATCGGCTCGTCCGCGGGTGCAGGACGCCAAAGTGGCATTGGGTGAACGAGGCGACCCGTGGTGGGAGCCTACGCCCGATGGCCGGCGTGAGCGGCTGGCTGCGACCATACGTGCCCTGTTGAGGCATCGTCGCCCGGATGCCACCGTCTGTCCCAGCGAGGCGGCCCGAGCGGCCGGCGGCGAGGCGTGGCGTGGCCTGATGGACATGGCACGTGAGGTGGCCGGTGAACTGTCGCGGCAGGGGGTCGTCGCCATTCGCCAGCACGGCGCCGACGTCGATGTGGCTGCCGCGTCGGGGCCCATTCGCCTTGCTCGCGGCCCTCGGTGGTGACACGGTCGAGGCCGGATGTCGACGGCGCCGCGGCCGCGTCCTCAAACAGACGTGACGCCGAGTTCGTCAGCCGAACGGCGAGCGTCGCGATCGAGTCGCCCGCCGCGCTGCTGCGGGGGTAGTTATGGTGGCGAAGAAAGGCCGTCAGCCGAGATCGGGCCGATTTCTGTCAGCTACGGCTCATCGCACAGCGGTCGTGACGTCGAGGCCCTTTGCTTTCACCACCTGTGCGCTGCCGTCGGCCAGCCGGTAACACAGCCCCACAACTGCGGTCCGGCCCGCTTCTACCCGCTCTGCCAGTACGCGAGAGCGGTCCAGAAGCAGATCGACCGTGTGCCTGACGTGTTCGGTCAGGATCTCGTCCGGTTCGACCAGCCCGGCCGCCCGTGCTGCGAGCACGCTGGGCGTCACCCGCTCGACGACATCGCGAACGTATCCGGCCGGAGGCATCCCACTCTCCAGCGCAGCGCACGCTGCGGCCACCGCGCCGCACGAGTCATGGCCGAGAACCAGCACCAGCGGGCAGTCGAGCACGTCTGCCCCATACTCGATGCTGCCCAGCACCTCAGAGCCCATCACGTGTCCTGCTGTGCGCACCACGAACATGTCGCCCAGGCCACGATCGAAGATGATCTCCGCTGCGAGCCGGGAGTCGGAGCAGCCGAACACCACGGCGAACGGGCGCTGGCCGGGTGCGATCTCAGCACGGCGGGCGGCGTCCTGATTGGGATGCTCCGGCGTGCCGGCAATGAAGCGTTGGTTGCCTGCCAGCAGCAGCTGGAAGGCTTGCTCGGGAGTCGGGGGCTGAAGAACCATGATCGCAGCCTAGTACGGCCGCCTCAGGATGCTCCGGCGATCCGAGCTTTACTCGGGTCAACGTTACTGCGGTACCAGGCGGATGCGGGTGCAGTCACGTGGGGCGATCCGCCAACCACGGGGGCGGCGCCCTGCTGGTCCGCACCCGGCTCCGAGTATCCGCTGGGGCGGAGACTCGGGCCGGTGCGGCGGGCCGGTGCGACGCCTCCCATGAGCTGCGCACGCCGCTGGCGCTGCAGCACACCTTGGCGGAGGTTGCCCTGGCCGATCCGCGGGCCGATGCCGAGGCGATGCGGGGAGTGCTGCAGCGGATGCTCGCCGAACACCATGCCCGTGAGCTGCGCTGGCTGCATTCGCTCAGCGCGGACCTGGGGCGGTGATCACCTGCTCGAACAGCGGCGGGCGATCAACACAAGTTGATGTGAGATGCGAAGCCCTCTGAGCGCCTTTCATCGCGGTTTTAATGTGGGTACGCAGGGTACGTCGAGGCAAGGACGGGCGAAGCAGCCGGTCCGGCTACCCCAGTCCCCGGTGGCACGCAGTGCTTGCGAGAGGAAGCCATGCCCGCCACCGGACGCCCCATCGTGCGCCGCTTGTCGCAGTGCCGACACGGAGCCCTCGTGACGGCCGGCCCGGGCCGGTTCAGGCAGGTGGAAACGCTCGTCGCAGGCGAACCCCGCGTCGGCGACCGCAGCGCTGACGCGGCCGACGGGCTGCGACACCGGTGCGGTGCCGCCTCTCGTGTGCCGTCCGCATGCGGGGTTGGTCTGACCGACGTCGCGGCAGACGGCGTACGGACGGTGTTCGCGTTCCCATCGTGGATCGGCGCCGCCCGCCCGGGCCTGCTCGCCGTGTTCCGCCCCGCCGTCGGCAAGCTCACCCCCGACGAGGTCACCCGCGCACTCACCACCGCCCAGGTGACCGTCACGACAGTGCCCGACCGGCAACACGGCCGCCGACCGCGCCACCACCTGGCTGGACAACCCGCTGGTCTCACGCTCAACGCCTATAGAGGGACGAAGGCTGCCATGACCACTACCACCGTCTCCCCCCAGCGGCTCGCACGGGTGTTCGTCGAGGTCGCCGACACCCTTGTCGCCGACTTCGATCTCATCGAATTCCTGCAACTGCTCGCCAGCCGCACCGCCGACCTCCTCGACGCCTCGCCAGTCGGCTTGCTCCTGGCCGACCCGACCGGGCGGCTGGAATTCATGGCCGCCTCCGACGAGACCGTCAAACACCTCGAACTGTTCCAGGTCCAAAACCAGGAAGGCCCGTGCCTGGACGCGTTCCGCACCGGCGCCGCCGTCGTCAATGCCGACCTGCAGGACGCCGCCGATCGCTGGCCGCTGTTCGCTCCCCGCGCCGTCGCCGCCGGCCTGCTGTCGGTGCACGCCTTCCCGCTGCGGTTGCGCAGCGACTGCATCGGCGTGATGAACGTTTTCAGCAGCCACGTGGGTGGACACCTCCCCGACACCGACGTCCATATCGTCCAAGCCCTCGCCGACGTCGCCTCCATCGCTCTGCTCCAGGAACGCGCCATCAAACGCGGCGAACGGCTCACCGAACAACTCCGAGGCACCCTCAACAGCCGGATTGCCATCGAACAGGCCAAAGGCGCTCTCGCCCACATCCACGGCATCACCGTCGACGAAGCGTTCATCCGCATCCGCGCACATGCCCGCCGCACCAACCAGCGACTCGGCGATGTCGCCCAAGCCGTCCTCGCCGACCCCCGTGCAGTGGTCGAGTTGTTCATATGAGCCGGCCATCTGCAGGCCGGGAACCAGCCGAGCCGGCGGTGGGCGGCGGACAGGCCGCGCGACTGGGCAACGCGCGCCGACCGGCGGCACCTGCCAGCAGTTCGTCTTGGTTCAGGGCGAACCGTTCCGTGGCCAGGACGGTATGACCAGCATCGCCTCTTCCGACGGCCGGGGGCCTGCCCAGGCCGGTCACGGATCCGCCCGGTCAGAGCCCTACGCATCCGCGCAGCCGCACCGCACGCGTGGACCGCTCGCCGCCGGGGATGCGACCGGGACGACCGCCATCATCGCCGTCACGGTGAGACGGCCCGCCCTCGCCGACTTCGGCCATCCACGGCTACGCGGACAACTACACGCCTATGCCTCGATCGTCGCGGTGGTCTGCGGCATCGTCCTGGTCAGCGTGGCCGCCACCCGGCCCGGGGTCGCCCCTGTGACCAGCGCGGCCGTGTACAGCGTGACGGTGTGCGCGCTGTTCGCGGTCAGCGCCCTGTTCCACCGGACTGTGTGGAGCGTCCGCGGCTACCGGATCATGCGCCAGCTCGACCACGCGATGATCTTCGTGTTCATCGCCGGCACCTACACACCCATCTGCGCGCTGCTTCTCCACCCGGCAAAAGCCGCCATCATCCTGACCATCGTGTGGGCCGGCGCCGCCGTCGGAGTCGCGACCTCGGTCATCTGGCCACGCGCACCACGCTGGGTCAGCGCGTCGCTCTATCTCGGCCTCGGCTGGATCGCCGTGATCGTCCTGCCGGACATCCTGCGCACCGGAGGGCTGATCGACCTGATCATGCTCGCTGCCGGTGGCCTCATCTACAGCGCGGGCGCGGTCCTGTACGCGCTACGCAAACCCAACCCATGGCCCCGGACCTTCGGCCACCACGAGTTCTTCCACGCCTGCACCCTGGTGGCAGCCGCCTGCCACCACATCATGATCTACCTCGCCCTGTTCGCCTGAGCACACCGTCAGCGGGCGCAGTCCCCACGGCGCCGGCCAGCGTTCGCTGGGGCCAGCGGCGGCTCGCGTTCGCGGCCGTCGCGCACGGAACCGGCTCACCACCTCCCAGATTTCAAGAGGTGTGTGAAGCCGTTTCCTGTCCTGGAGAAGATGATCACGCTGGCTCAAGTTTTCCAGGCGTTGGGGTGCGAATTGCGTGGATATGCACGTCCAGCGCATCCAGCCAGTGAGCCGTTGTGGTGCCTGTGCATCGGCGCGGCGAACCAGCCGAATCGGCAATAGCGTCGTAGGGCTGCAGAGTGTCACTGCTTTGTGACAAGCCCAACTCACCCGAGCCCATCGTCCACTGTTTTCCCTGTTCACGGCCTTGCTGTCAGATCCACGCCGGTTTCTTGGCCGGCTCGGGGGGTACCCGTCGCGCTGTAGCCGCAACGTCAGCGGCAGCCTTGAAGGAGACGACCCATGGGTATCGGCGCAAGCATCTTCATGATCGTGCTCGGTGCGATCCTCACGTTCGCACTCGACTTCGACGTCGCGGGTATCGACATCGACGTGATCGGCTGGATCTTCATGATCGGCGGTGTGATCGGCCTGCTGTTCACCGCGCTCATCTGGGGTCCGCGCAACCGGGCCAGGATCGTCAGCGAGCCGGCCGAGTACCGCCGGGTCGACGAGCGCACCGAGATCTGACAGGCCGCACGGTTCCCCGCCGGGCCGCTCATCCCGGCGGGGAACCCTCTGCGGCACAGGAGGTGTGATCGTGCGACGTTTCGAGGTGGTCGCCAACCACGACGTGTGGGACGTGCTCGACGGCGACAGGGTGGTCGGCATACATCAGCGCAAGCCTGACGCCGTATGGCAGGCAGCCGCCGCAGCTCTGGCAAACGCCCCCAGCCGCCTGGCCGTGATCGCCGCCGACGGGCGCGTGGAGAACACGACCGACTTCAACCTCAACGGCACCGCTGTGCCTTCGGCCGACAGCGACGGCGTCACATCTGGGGGCACCGCCGCCTGATCGGTCACCGGACAACCCCGCGTCCACACCCCTTTCGGAGAGTCGCTGCCATGGAAGTCAGCAAGCCTGTCGGACGAGCAAGAGTTCTGAGGCACATCGGCCGCGCCCGCCCCGCCGCACCCGACACGTTCGCCCCAACCGGCGCGGCCGTGCTCGACGACGCCACCCGGCGTATGCCCGGTCCGGCATCCGCAGTACCGGTGTTCGTAGACGACACCGGCCGCCGGCGAGGCCGTATCCGCATCCTGATCTTCGCTGCGGCAGCGCTGCTGGCTATGGCGGCTGCCGCGGTGTGGCTGAGCGTTTCGCTCGCGCCCGTGCGTCCAGACCCGGCCCCGAGCGACATCTGCCCGAGCGCGGCGGCAAAGGGATGTGTGCGATGACCGTCGACACCGCCGCCGGCGGTCAGCATGTGCATGACCAACTCGCGGTGACCAGCCGCCTGAGTGGCCGCCGACCGGTGGGAAGATGGCTACGCAGGCTGACCGCGCTGACCCTGGCCGCGGTGTTCGTTACGCTGCTGCTGGTCCAGGCCTACACCAATGCCTCGTTCGCGCCCGACAGCACAGCGCCATCAGGCCGTGCCGACACAGCCGTGCCGGTCCAGGTACGCGACGGCGGTCCGGCCATCACCATCGGCGCGCAACGGCCACGTACAGCCCAACCCGCCCGTGACCGCATCGCGTTGACATTCGACGACGGCCCCGACCCCACCTGGACGCCCAGGATCCTGGACCTGCTGGCCCGCCACCGCGTGCAGGCCACGTTCTTCGTCGTCGGATCGCAGGCCGCTCGTCATCCCGACCTGGTCCGGCGGATCGTGGCCGAGGGCCACGAGATCGGCGTGCACACATTCACCCACCCCGACCTGACCGCGATCGGGTCATGGCGTCGCGACCTGGAGTACTCGCTGACCCAGCTCGCGATCGCCCACGCGACCGGGGTGAAGACGACATTGTTCCGGCCGCCGTACTCGTCCTCACCGGACGCGGTGCACGACGCCGACTGGCGGGTCCTGCAGGACGCCGGCCGGCAGGGCTACCTGACGGTGCTGGAGAACGCCGACAGCCGCGACTGGGCCAGGCCCGGCGAGGCGGTGATCGCCGCCAACTCCACCCCGCGTAGCGGCGGCGCGATCGTGCTGCTGCACGACGCCGGCGGCGACCGCGCCCAGACACTTTCGGCGCTGCAGCGCTACATCCCCGCAATGCGTGAGCGCGGCTACCGGTTCACCACCGTGTCCCAGTCGCTGGCCACCCCTCCCGCCGCTGCGGCCCATCAGCGGGCCGGGGTCGCCGACCGGTGGCGTGGCCACGTCCTGGTCTGGACCATCGCCGCATCCGACGCGATGATGAGCGGCCTGTGGTGGATCCTCATCGTCATCGGGGTGCTGACCCTGGCCCGTACGCTGTTGATGTTCGCCGTTGCCGCCCGGGCCGGCCGCAGGCCGTCGTGGAAGCCAGGCCCGCCGGTCACCGACCCGGTGTCGATCATCGTGCCGGCCTACAACGAGTGCGACACCATCGCCGCGACCATAGCCACCCTGGCCAAGTCCGCCTATCCGCAGCTGGAGATCATCGTCGTTGACGACGGGTCCACCGATGCCACGGCAGCGGTGGTGCAGGCCATGGAGATGGACAACGTCCGGCTCGTGCGGGTGCCCAACGCGGGCAAGGCCCTGGCACTCAACACGGGTCTGGCGATGGCGCGCTACGACCTGATCGTCATGGTCGACGCCGACACCATCGTCGAACCCGACGCGATAGCACGGGTGGTCGAGCC
This sequence comes from Catellatospora vulcania, assembly GCF_009720385.1. Classification (GTDB taxonomy): domain Bacteria; phylum Actinomycetota; class Actinomycetes; order Mycobacteriales; family Micromonosporaceae; genus Catellatospora; species Catellatospora vulcania. The sequence continues at coordinate 176,588 of NZ_ML769307.1, forward strand.
GTTCGCCGATCCCGCTGTGGGCGCTGTCGCGGGCAACGTCAAGGTAGGCAATCGCCGCCGGCTGCTCCCGCGTTGGCAGCACATCGAGTACGTCATCGGGTTCAACCTCGACCGGCGGCTCTACGACGCCCTGGGCTGCATCCCCACCATCCCCGGAGCGCTGGGCGCGTTCCGGCGTTCCGCGCTGGCCGACGCCGGTGGGCTGTCGGTCGACACGCTGGCTGAGGACACCGATCTGACCATGGCGATCCTGCGCCAGGGCTGGCGGGTGGTGTACCAGCGCCACGCCCGCTGCCATACCGAAGCACCCACCACACTGCGGCAGCTGTTGATGCAGCGCTACCGGTGGAGCTACGGCACCATGCAGTCGATGTGGAAGCACCGCCGCAGCCTTGCCGAGCGCGGCGCGTCCGGCCGGTTCGGCCGCCGCGGCCTGCCCCTGATCGCCGCGTTCAGCGTCGTCCTGCCGCTGTTCGGGCCGATCCTGGACCTGCTGACCGTCTACGGCTGGTTCTTCCTCGACCGCACCAGCACCGTCATCGGCTGGCTCGCGATCCTCGCCGTCCAGATCGCTACCGCGATCCTGGCGTTCCGCCTCGACAAGGAGCCGCTGCGGCCCCTGTGGGCATTACCTCTGCAGCAACTGGTCTACCGGCAGCTGATGTACGCGGTCCTGCTGCGCTCGGCCACCACCGCAATCGCCGGACGGCGCCTGCGCTGGCAGAAGCTGCACCGCACCGCAGAAGTCGCCGCCCGCGCTTGATCCCGGCCCAACCAGGAGGAGAACGTCATGAGCAGCCCGGCTGCGACACCGTGGCAGGCGGGCACTCTGCTCGACGAGCGCTATCGCCTGACAGAACCAGCCGGGCGCGGCGGCAGCGCCACCGTCTGGCACGCACGCGACGAACGGGGGTTGCTCAGCCACAGCCAGATCAGGAACACCACCACGCCGCCGAGGACACCGTAGGTGGCCGTGTAGGAACCGAAGTTGGCAGCGTAGAAACCAAACGCCACGGACACGATGATCCACAAGACGACGGCGAGCAGGCCGCCGGGACTGACCCAGCGGAAGCCGCCCTGTCGGGCGTTGGGAGACGCCCAGTACAGGACTGCGAACAGCAGAGCGATCAGTACGACCAGCACCGGCCACTTGGCGATACTCCACACGCCGACCGCTTGATCGGGGACGCCGAGGGCGTTGCCTAGGGCTTCGGCGAGTCTGCCGCTGAGCACTACGATCAGCGTGCTGGCCACCAAAAGCATTCCGGTGAGCATCCGGCGGCGGGGCGCCACTCGTGTCCGGGGTCTTGTTGTCGGCCATGGCTGCTGCGTACCGCTGTCAAATCCAGCGCAAACCCGCTCACGCGCGAGGTCGCGGCGTGTGCCGCAGGCGGGGTAGACCGGTGAGGCGGTTCGCGGACAGCTCAGTCGCACCACGGCCCAGCGGTGGTGCGACTGTTCATCGTCGCGCCGGGACGCACGTGGCACCGCGCGGGCTACCCACCGCCGGCTGCGGCACCATGGTTCACCTCCACGGCGCTGTTACTCACGCACGCTTTTCCGGGATGTCGACTTCTCCACGCCACTCGCCGGTTTCGGTGCCGCGCTCTTCGATGAACTCCTTGAACCGCTGCGCATCGGCCTTGACCTGGCGACTGTCTGCGCCGATCGCGCTGCCGACGTTCTCCACGAACCCTTCCGGTTCCCAGTCCAGCTGCACCGTTACCCGTGTGTCGGATTCGCCGAGGCGGTGGAAAGTGACCACACCGGCGTGTTCGGTCTCACCGCTCGTGCTCTTCCAGGCGATCCGCTCATCCGGGTGCTGCTCGGTGATCTCCGTGTCGAACTCCCGCTTGGCCCCGGCCACGTCGACGACCCAATGACTGTGAATGTCATCGATCTGGCGGACCGATTCCACGCCCTTCATGAAGTGCGGGAAAGACTCGAACTGGGTCCACTGGTTGTATGCCGTGCGAACCGGTACGTGGACATCTACTGACTCAGTCACCGTGCTCATCGAACTCCTCCTCGAAAACTTCGATCAAGATCGCGACATGGGCCGTCTTGGCTTACCCGATTCGTCCAGGTTCAAACCAGCGGGCCTGGGCTGACCAGCGGTAGGCGAGCTCGGACAACGGGAACCGGTCGCGCATCCAGGTGCTCAGCTCAGCGAACCGTTGCTCGACACGACCCTCGCCGGGCTCATAGACCTCGGTCGGCGGAGTCGAAGAAGCCCGACGAGATAGACCGGCCCGAGGACTATCCAGAAAACGCCGGACCGGACGCACCGTCACCCTCGCGACGCAACGGCCTGGTGCAGCTGCTATACCGCAACAGCCTGGCCGTCGTGCTGCTCGGATTCTTCCTGCTGTCGTTCGTCAGCCATGTGCTCGGCGGGACGGCGGACTACAACGAGCAGCAAGCCCTGAGCGGACAGCCGTCGCTCAGCGCCGGTAAGGGGCGAGAGGTCGTGGGTTTGGCCCTTCGCGTCGTTGAACGGTCAACCGGAAACCTCGTTGCCACAACGCGCCCTGGCAGCAAGCGTCAACTGCTCCTGTCGTATGAGGCACCACACCCCGCCTTAGCCGGCCCAAGCGTCGTGCAGATCGCGGGCGTTTGCGCTCGACCGTTTAGGGAATTTTGACACCAGTCAGCGCCGCGCCGGGCCACGATGGTCTGGGCAGTCCGCGCAGCGCGGCACGACATGTCGGTGTTCGAAGAGGAGACGGAACTGTGTCCGAGCCACAGCAGCAGCCGCCAGGGACCCTGGCGGCCATGCGCCGCAAACCCGACCACGGCGAGGACTCATACCGCGGTTCAGGCCGGCTGGCTGGCAAGAAGGCCGTGATCACCGGCGGTGACAGCGGCATCGGCCGCGCGGTGGCCATCGCGTTCGCCCGCGAGGGCGCCGACGTGCTCATCTCCTACCTCAGTGAGCACGAAGACGCCGAAGACACCGCCAAGCTGGTCGAGGAAGCCGGCCGCAAGGCCGTGCTGGTCGCCGGTGATCTTGCCGTCCGGGCGCATTGCCAGGCGGTCGTCGACAAGGCCGTCGAGGAGTTCGAAACCATCGACATCCTGGTCAACAACGCCGCATATCAGATGACCCACGAAACAGTCGAAGAGATCAGCGATGACGAGTGGCTGCACACCTTCGATGTGAACATCACCGCGATGTTCCGTCTTGTCCAGGCCGCCCTTCCGCACCTGGGCGACAAGGCGTCGATCATCAACACCAGTTCCATCAACGCAGACAAGCCCCGCCCGACGCTGCTGCCTTACGCCACGACCAAGGGCGCGATCGCGAACTTCACGGCCGGACTGGCCCAACTACTCGGCGAACGGGGCATCCGCGTCAACGCCGTCGCTCCCGGCCCGATCTGGACCCCGCTGATTCCCTCCACGATGCCACCTGAGCAGGTCGAAAAGTTCGGCAAGGACACCCCGTTGGGACGAGCCGGCGAGCCCAGAGAAGTCGCGCCCGCGTATGTGCTGCTCGCCTCCGACGAGGCCAGCTACATCTCCGGCGCGCTCATCCCGGTAACCGGTGGCAAACCCATCCTGTGACGCGCCGCGACCGGCCAAGGACAGCGTCAAGAAGCGTCCGCTGATTGCCGTCGCAGCGAACGCGGGCTCGTGCTCTTCGTTGACCGACCTGCACGAGGGCCGGCAGTCAGGGCTGCTGCACGCCGGATACGCCGAGTGCCATCAGAGCGACGTCGTCGTCGACACTGTCGCCGAGGTCAGCCAGAACGCTGATGAGGGCAGCGATGACGCCGGGCGCGTTCGCGGTGGCGGCGGTGCTGACGGCTTCCCGTAGCGCGTCCTGGCCGAACATGGTTTCGGGTCCGCCGCTTCGGGCTTCGATTATCCCGTCGGAGTACAGCAGCAGGGTATCGCCCGGATGCAGAGTCAGCGAGGTGGCGGTGAAGGCGGCTGCTGGAAGGATCCCGACGATGGGCCCGGTGGTGGTGTCCTGGTAGCTGGTGCCGCCGTCGGAGCGTGTCAGCAGCGCGGCAGGGTGGCCACCGCCGGCGATGTGGGCCGTGCGGGTGCCGTCGGCCGCGGGGCTGGAAAGAACCCCGAACACGACGGTGCAGTAGCGGTGGCCGCTCGTGCGGTACTCCTGGTAGAGCACCGTGTTGAGGTTGCTGATCACAGCAACTGGGTCTGCGTCGTATACGGAGGCGGCCCGCAGCGTGTACCGGGCCAGGGCGGTGACGGCGGCGGCCTCGACGCCCTTGCCGCAGACGTCGCCGAGGAAGAATCCCCACCGGTCGCCGTCGAGCGGGTAAAGGTCGTAGAAGTCGCCGCCGACCTGGTCCGGCGAGGCCATATGGTAATGCGCCGCGGTGGTCATCGCTGGCGGCGTGGGCAGGGAGTGCGGGAGCAGGCTGGCCTGCAGGGCGGAGACCAGGTTCTGTAGACGTTCGCGGTCCTGCTCGGCGGCCTGGCGGGCGCGCAGCAGCTCCAGCTCGTAAGCGCGCCGGTCACGGGCGTCGAAGACCACGGTGCGGATCAGCTGCGGCTCGCCGTCGCCGCCGGTTTTGACGGTGGAGGAGACCAGCACCGGTAGCCGGCTTCCGTCTTTGGCCCGTAGCTCCAGGGCGATCCCGGCGATCTCGCCTTGGAGTGCCAGCAATGGTGCGTAGTGCGTTTCGTGGTAGAGCTTGCCGCCGACGGTGAGCAGGTCGGCGAAGCGGCGAATCCCGACGACTTCGTCGCGGGTGTAGCCGAGCCACTGCAGCAGGGTCGCATTGATTTTCGCGACGGTGCCGTCGAGCAGGGTGGACAGGTTCCCGCACGGCGCGTTGTCGTAGAGGTCGTCGATGTTGTCCTCCAGTATCGCCGCAAACGGGGTGTCGGCCGTCTGCTGTCGGACTGGTTTGCTGTTCATTCGGACTGGTTTGCTGTTCATGTGGACCGGGCGAGAAATCGGCCGATTGCCGAAGCGGTGGCTTCAGGCGCGCTGAGTTGTGGGCAGTGCCCGGTCGCGGGCAGGGTGACCAGCTGGCTGTCCCGGATGCGCTCGTGGACGTAGGCGCCCACTTCCGGTGGTGCGATGGCGTCGTGGGTGCACTGCAAAATGAGTGTCGGCACCGAGACTTCTGCCAGATCCGCGCGGTTGTCGGACAGAAATGTGGCTCGGGCGAATATCGCGGCCATGGCGGGGTCGGTGCGGCAGAAGCTGTTGGTCAGCTCGTCGCCCAACTCGGGCCGGTCGGCATTACCCATGATCACTGGTGCCATGGTGGCTGACCAGCCAAGGTAGTTGCTGTCCAGCGAGGCCAGGAGTTCGTCGATATCATCGCGGGTGAACCCGCCGTGGTACATGCCGTTGTCGAGGTAACACGGCGAAGGTGTCACCAGCACCAGCGCGGAGAACAGGCTCGGGTTCCTGTTGGCGGCCAGAACTCCGATCATCGCGCTGACCGAGTGGCCGACGAACGTCACCGCCTGCAGGTTCAAGCCATCGAGGAGTTGCAGTACGTCGTCGGCATAGCCGTCCAGGGAGGCGTACCGCGATTCGTCCCACGCGGCAGGGTCGGATCGGCCGGAGCCGACGTGGTCGAACAGCACTATGCGGTTAGTGCGCGACAGCTCCGGCACGATGTGCCGCCACATGTTCTGGTCGCAGCCGAACCCGTGTGACAACACGACCATGGGCGCGTCCTGCGGCCCGCTGAAGGTGACGTGGTTTCGCGTACGGACATTCACTTGGCGATTGTCTCACCCGTCCTGCCTGATCGAAAACTTATGCGCACCCCGCCTGAGCTGCACTGACTGACATATACACGAATATGATCTTCGTTGTCCGGCCCCATGCGAGCGTGACGCATGGTATGTGGGCGACTCGCATCTCGGATACAGCGCGGCCACTGCGGGCGAAGCCGGTGACGGGACGCGGCCCCACCGGCGAAGATCACGCGCTGATCAATTCCTGCCGGCGGGCCTACCGCACGTTGAGCAAGTGCGTCGAATGACTGCACTGGTCAACGTGGACGATGACCGGCTGCTTCGCAAGGTGAACGCGGGGCGATGTCGTGCGTGCGGCGGGTTCGGTTGCCAGATGCGTTTGCCGCGGCGATGCAGGGGCAGATGGACGGCATAAGAACTTCACGGGTAAGGAGAAGGTCATGACTGTCGCCGGAATCATCTCGGCCCTCATCGTCGGTCTGGTCATCGGCGCGCTCGGCCGGCTCGTGCTGCCCGGCCGCCAGAGCCTGCCGATCTGGCTGACCATCGTCGTGGGCATCGTCGCCGCGCTGATCGGCACCGCGATCGCGCAGGCTGTGGGCGTGGCCGTCACCGACGGCATCGACTGGATCGAACTCGTCTTCCAGGTCGGCCTCGCCGCGCTCGGCGTCGCGCTGCTGTCCGGTTTCCGCGGACGCAGCACCGTCTGAGCGACGCCATGAATGGTGCGGGGCCCGAACTCGAGTTCGGGCCCCGCACCATTCGTTTCTGCGTGATCGACCCGGATCGGTTCGCCGGTGTGATGCACCCGCAGGATCGCCGAATATGAGTCATAGTCGACGAACTGCCACAGGTTGAGCAGGTAAGACGCAGGCTATCGACAAGCCGCAGTTACGCAGTGAGTGGCGCGCCGAGTTTGCAGGTCATCCGTTCGGGTAGGTGACTGATAGGACCTTCCGGTCGTTTTCGGAAAGCGCCGTGTCATGGTCTATCGCCGACGGCGCTGTGCCTGAGCCGGGTGGGTAAGAACTTCGTGCTACGGCGATGATGTCTCGGAGGGCGGAGGAGCCATGCATCTGACCGCAACTCCCATGGGCTCGCCGCCTCCGGTAGCGGCCATGGATTTTCACTCTGTCGAAGACCTGGCCGCGGTCAGAGAGTTCGTGTGCTCCCAAGCTCAGCAGGTAGGCCTGTCCGATGACCGGATCCCGGCGCTTCGGCTGGCCGTCTGCGAGGTCGCGACCAACACCCTGCAGCACACCTCGTCGGGGGGTATCGCACGCGTGTGGTCCGAGGACTGCAAAGTGATCACCGAGGTGACCGACTTCGGCAGCCTGCCCAGCCGGAAAACACGCCGGACGGATCAAACCGAGGTACCCGGTGGCTGGGGCCTGCGCATAGCCACCGAGATCTGCGATGCCTTCCACTGCTTCAGCCAACCGGGACAAACCGTCTGGCGTCTTGTGCTCAACAGATGACGCCGAGCGGGCAGATCGCCGATGCGGCCACTCCGGCGGTGCCAGAGGGCCATGACCAACCTCGTCGGCATAGCCCCCAAGCAGCCGAGGCGACATGTGCTGCAAGCTGAGTTCGCAGCCGTCAATGGGTAAGCTGAACCCGTACCCTGTCCACGGCTCTGTCCGTCAAAGTGGTCTTGCCGGGCTCGCTGCTAGGCTGAGCGATCACGGCGGGCTCCCCGTCCTGGGTCACCAGCTGGGCAACATATGCCTGCACGTCGTCGGCGGTGACGTCCAACTCGCGTGCCAGTTCATCGATCGTCTGCATCGGGGCCTCCCATTGTCGATGATCCTTCTATGCCCTGATCTGCGGAGGCCAAATCCAGCCGGGCTGGGAAGCAGTCCACGGTCCCTGCCTGCACGCTGCTCAACTGCCGCGGTCGGCGGCCACGAACCGCCGGCGCGACGGGCGTGCTGACGCGGGAGGATCCGGGGTCATCGGCTGCGGGAGCCTGTCCATCGGCTGCCAGAAATCCCTTGCCGCTGGCTGGTGGGAATGAATTACCAGGTCACGGGTAGCTCCTTGCCATGATTACGCAGAAAATCGTCTACAAGCCGATCGGGATGGCCGGCGGCGTGCTAGCCGGCGCGGTCGCCGGCGCGGCGTTCAAGCAGATATGGCGACTCGCCTCGGGGGGCGCGTCAAGCGCCGCACGCTACCGATCCGGCCAAGGGATGGCCCGAGATCCTCATGGCGGCGGCGATTCAGGGAGCAGTCTTCGGCCTGGTCAAGGCAACCGTCGATCGTGGGGGCGCGCACGCGGTCAAGTCGTTGACGGGTCGCTGGCCGGACTGAACGCCCATCGATAACGACCTACCCGGCCTGGTCGTGAGAGGGCTTGACGTCGGCCGGGTCGGATTAGCGCAGGAAAAGCCGGGTACCGGAGTCCTACGCCCGACCCGGAAGGACCTGGCTGATGCCTACGAAGAACGACGTCGTTTCGACCACCGTCGACCTGGCAACGAGCAGCACTACGACGGCAGGGCAGTTGTTCACCGACCGTGCCGAAGAGGCCGGGCATGCCCTTGCCCACGCCGGCCGAGTGGCAACGGACAAGGCGGCGGACGTCGCCCAGGACGCCGGCGCTCAGGCCGGCGCAGCCAAGGACACGGCGCTGGAGGCAGCTGCTGCGATCAAGGATCGTGCCGCCGCCACCTTCAACGCCGTGGCCGAGCAGATGCCGCAGACGCCGCAGCAGTGGCGTGCCGCCGGTCAGCAGCTCACCGACCGTGTGCGCAGCAACCCCCGGCCTTGGCTGATCGGCACTGGTGCGGTACTGCTCGTATGGTGGCTGGGACGGCGCTCCGCCCGATCAAAGTAAAGCCTGCGTAGTGGTTGCCCGGCGATTCGCCGAGCAACCACTACGTACCGGCCAATCGTCGACCGCCGCGACACCCAGTCAGAACGGCAAGACATCAGGCTCGTCTGACGCGCCCCGGACGACATCCGGTGAACCTGGTGCCCAGCTCGTGGCCGGGGCGGTCGCGGCAGTCGAACAGAGGACGGCGCAGCGTCATCAGATGGAGCGTCGGGTGGATACAGCACGGTGCGTCCCCGGAGAACAGGCAGTTGACAAGGATGATGAACACCGAAGGCTCTGCATTCAGCATCGAGCGGCAGCTCGACGCGACGCGGCTCAGCGTGGTGGTCCACGGCGATCTCGATCTTGCAACGGCTGACCTGCTGCGAGCTGAACTGTGCGATGCGGTCAAGCAGTCGCCCGAGGTCGCCGTCGATTTCAGCCGCGTGACGTTCCTCGACTCGACTGGCATCCGCGCACTGGTCGAGGGATTTGCAGCCGCGAAGGAACTCGGCCACGTGATCTACGTGGAGGGGGCTACGGGCTGGGTCGATCGTGTCATGGAGGTGACCGGGATGCGGACCCTGCTCGCCAGGCCGGCCTGACTGATATGTCGCGGTCGGCGAGGCCGCCCGCTAGTCACGCAGTAAGCTCGCGCCTGCTACCACCTGGTTGATAAGGTTCGGCGACGACTTGCCCCTACCGAGTCGCTACGGCTTGGAGGCAACCGTTGTCACAGCGCTCCCCATTGCTGATCTTGCTGGTGGAAGATGACGCCGGCGACGCCCTGCTGGTCGCCGACGCACTCGAAACCGCCGGCATGACCCAGGCGGTCCTCCACGTTGGGGACGGCGACCAGGCGCTCACGTTTCTGCAGGACCCCGCCTCGCCTCGCCCCGACCTGGTGCTGCTCGATCTGAACATGCCCCGCGTCAGCGGGCACGAGGTCCTGTCCGTGGTGAAGAACGATCTGCACCTGGCGACCATCCCCGTCGTCGTGTTCAGCACCTCCCGCAACCCCGACGACGTGCAGGCCAGCTACGGTTCGCACGCCAACGCCTACGTGATCAAACCGCAGGACATCGACGGGTACGACCAGGTCGTCGGGGCGATCTATCGCTTCTTCGACGAGATCGCCGTACGCAGCCCGGCACTGGCCGCCTGAGCACCGACCCTGATCCGTACCACCGATTGCGCTGCGGGCTGCCCGCCGCCGGGCCGGTCACGGCGCGGGGCTCCAGCAAGCAGGCGCGGAAGGTCCGGGGCTGAATCGCTCGTGGCGGTGTCCATACTTCCCGCCATCCCGGGTGAAAGAGCACGTCTGCTGCGGGGAGCTGCTGGAAACGATCCAGTCCGTGCTTGATCAATGCGGTATTTCAGCAGGTGGGGTGAGGAAGGCGGTCGTGGCACTGACTCCCCAGGAGCGCCGGCGGCTGCGCGAGATCGAACAGCAGCTGACGCGCGACGATCCAGAGTTCGTGGCGTCGATGGGCGACCACGACCACCCGCGTGCCTCGGGACCGAGCCCTCGGTCTTCGTTCTGGTGGGTGCTGGCCGCGGTGGCGATCTCGGTGGCCGTGGCCTTGCCGGCGGGAATCTCCTACGCGGCGATCCTGATGCTGTTCATGATCGCCGCGAGCGCGTTTATGAAGGTGGGCTCGCGGGGCCGGTGGTGATGGAGGGACCGCTCGATCGGCGACCCAACCGCCGGGCGGTCTCACGGGGCGCGGGAGCCCCGGTGACGCTCCTGCTCGACGACAGCGTCCAGGTCGGCCAGCCGGTCGAGCTGGCGCAGCGGCTGCGTGAGCCGGATGTTGCCGTGCAGCCGCTGCCGGTTGCGGTGCAGAAAGGCCCAGTAGCCCGCGGTGTAGGGGCAGGCGTCGTCGCCCAGGCGGTGGCGCGGATCGTACGGGCAGCCGCCGCAGTAGTCGCTCATCCGGTTGAGGTAGGCGCCACCGGCCGCGTAGGGCTTGGTGGTGATGACACCCGCGTCGGCGTACTGGCTCATACCGACGACGTTGGCGGTCATCACCCACTCGTAACCGTCGACGAAGTTGCGGTGGAACCAGTCTGCGAGCTGCGCAGGCTGCCAGCCGCGCTGCAGGGCGTAGTTGCCCAGCACCATCAGCCGCGGGATGTGGTGGACCCAGCCGCGGTCACGTACCCCGGCGAGTACGTCGGACAGGCAGCGGGCTTGGACGGCGTCGGCGTCGAGGTCGGCGAACCAGCGGGGCAGGGCCCGGCGGGCGGCGAGCTTGTTGCTGGCGGGGTAGTGCTCGCCGAGGTGCCAGTACAGGTGCCAGATGTAGTCGCGCCAGCCGATGATCTGCCGGATGAACCCTTCGGCGCTGGCCAGCGGGGCCCGGCCGGCCCGGTAGGCGGCCTCGGCCCGGTGGACGGCGTCGATCGGGTCGAGCAGGCCGAGGTTGAGCGGTGCCGACAGCATGCTGTGGGCCAGCCATGGGTCGCCGGCGAGCATGGCGTCCTCGTACGGGCCGAACACGGGCAGTCGGTGGGTGACGAAATGCCGCAGCCGAGCGGCGGCCTCAGCGTGGGTGACGGGGAACAGCCGTGGCCCGTCGCGTCCGGTGAAGGTGATGCCTTCGTCCTGCCACCGGTCGAGGTCGGCGCGGACCTGGGCGTCGATGTCGTCCTCGACGGGTATCGGCGGCTCGGCGACGTCGAGGCGGCCGGCGGCCGGTGGCGGCTCGCGGTTGTCGGTGTCGAGGTTCCATCGGCCGCCCGCGGGTTCGTCGCCGTCCATGAGCACGTCGTGCAGTACGCGGCAGTGGCGGTAGAAGTCCTCCAGGCGGAGCCTTCGCCTGCCGTCGGCCCAGGCGGTGAACTGGGTCGGGGTGGTGACGAAGCCGCGAGGGTCGTGCACGGTGACGTCCGTGGTGCTCAGCAGCCGCCGGGCGGCACGCGACGTGGGGTGGCAGGCGTCGAGTGGCTCGCGCACCTGGGTCAGCGCTTCGCGGTAGGTCTCGGTGCGCAGATGCAGCGCCTGGTCACCCAGTTCGGCGGCGCGGTGGCGAAGCGCGGACAGGACCAGGTGCGCTTTCTGGCGGTGGAAGGCACGGCGGCGGAACACCGCCTTGGACTCCACGAGCAGCACCGGCTGGTCGGTGGAGTCGAGAAAATGCGGTCCCAGTTGATCGGCGAAAAGCCAGCGGCGCACATCGCCATTGTCGGGCAGGTCGAGGCCGTGATCAGGGATTCACACGATCATTTTCTGGGTGGCGTGCAATGTCCGCCACCGGCGGTTTGGGCAGCTGTTGCATGTCTTGCGCGCCTGCCCGCGCACCGGCCGGCGGATGTCACCCCCGGCCGGTGCCTTCGTCGGACCGTGACCGACGAGCGCGAGCGCTCAGCCGGCAGGCGGGAACGGGTCGTCCTGGTAGGTCGACTCGTCCTCGATCCGCCCCTCACCGTCGTGGATCACCAACTGGCTCGGCCGGTGGTCACGAGCGGTCTGGCGCGCGGTGTGGACGAGGTCCTCCTTGCGGTCGTGGGAGGCGACCACCTGGTCGCCCTCGTGCAACTCCCACTTCTGCCCGGCGGGTATCACCCGATACGTGGTGCGCTGCATGACAGCCTCCTTCTCTCGGTTACCGCTACGCCCTACGGATCACCGCTGGCCGCGTCCGCAAACCAGTAACACGAATCGGATGTCATAAGTCCTGGTCATGGCGCTGAAACGGAATCTGCCGGAGGCTGCGGCCCAGCTGGTTCGTTTTCGAGGGGTGGCGATGGGCATCGGGGTTGTGACTGACACTGCGAAGGAGTTCCCATGGATCTCGAAAGCGTGCTGACCGACACCGCTCGGTCGATCGCGCTGTTCCTGCCCAAAGCACTGGCCTTCATCGCCATCCTGGTGGTTGCCTGGCTGGCGGCCGGGGCGCTGAGGACGCTCACTGACAAGATCCTTGAACGGGTCGGGTTCGACCGGCTCGCCGAGCGCGGCGGCGTCGCCGCCTGGCTGGCCCGCGGCCGCTACGACGCCTCGGACCTGGTCGCACGGCTGGTCTACTACGCGGTGCTGCTGTTCGGTCTGCAGCTGGCGTTCGGGATCTGGGGACCCAACCCGGTCTCCGACCTGATCAACGCGGTTGTGGCATGGCTGCCGCAGGCGTTCGTCGCGATCCTGATCATCGTCGTCGCCACCGCCATCGCGTCCTGGGTGAAGGACATCGTCACCGCCGCACTGGGCGGACTGTCGTACGGCCGTACGCTGGGCCGTGTCGCCTCGGTGTTCATCATCGGCCTGGGCGTCATCGCGGCGCTCAACCAGATCGGCGTGGCCACGACCGTCACCACCCCGATCCTGATCGCCGCGCTGGCGACCGTCGCCGGCATCCTCATCGTCGGTGTCGGCGGCGGCCTGATCCGGCCCATGCAGTCCCGCTGGGACTCGTGGCTCGACCGTGCGGGCAGCGAGTACGTCCGCGTCGCCGACCACGCCCGCGCCTACGCAGCCGGACAGGCCGACGCCACGCAGATCGTCGGCGAACGCACCTCCACGGTGTATCAGTCGGCCGAGGCGCCCGCGGCGCAGCAGGCTGCGATCGTCGCCCCGACCCCGCCTGCGGGCCAGCGTGACGACCGCGACGTGCCGGCCGAGGACGACATGACGCAGGTCCTGCCCGGTCCGCGACCGGCGGCCGGGCGCGACGCCTGACCCTGTGGCGGGTGCGGCAATGGGTGCCGCACCCGCCATGTCCGAGCGTTGATGACACGACATGTGGAGGTGGACAGCATGCACCTGCGATGCCGCAGCAGTATCGCGTTGACGTCCGACGTGTACGACTTCCTCGCCGCCCTGCCGGACGGGCAGTACCAACTGCCCCGGCACGTGGGCTGCGACCTGCAGGACGAACACGACCGCGACCACACCGGCTTCCTGCAGAGCGTAGGCGAGGCGGAGGAGACGGCGTGGTGGCTGGCATGGGACGACGTCGCCGGAACCCACGCGCTCGTCCAGGTGCCGTACTGCTGCGACGACTGTGTGTCCGTCGACGCCTGCCTGCTGCCTGAGGGCCACCCGGGCCGCCACAGCTCGGAGTTGACCACCGTGCTCACGCTGCCTGCGGATCGCGTCCTGGTCGGTTAGAGGCCGCGCCCCGGTCCCACGAGCAACGTGCGCTTCGGTCACCCGATGGGCTTACCGGCCTCGGGAAAGCTGTCCGACTGCTCGCCATCGGCGAGCGGTTGTCAGGGCAGCCCGACTGGCAGCACCGGCTCGGGTACGGCGTCGAGGCGGCGGCCGGTCACGCTGGGTAGTTCTGCGAGGTGTCGATATCGCGGGGCCGAGCCGGCGAGTTCATCCCAGCACCTCCATCGCCACCTGCTCCGCACGCTCGGGCCACCGCCTCGCCGCCGACCCGCACGGCGGTGCGGTCCAGCAGCCGGGTGGCCCGGCGAGCACGCGTCGCCGGGACAGGCCGCGTTCCTTCAGGTTTCTCACCGGCGTCGCAGGCACCGCCACCGGCTGCAACCTGACGACCCAGTGCACTTTCGCCCTCATCCAGACCCGGCTCGCGGACGGCGGAGTTCCGGCGACCATCTACACGGCGGCAGTCGGCAAGGGACGCCACTCCATGTGGCCCGGCCACGCACACTTGTGCCATCGTCTCGCCGGCAAGAGCGCCGCGCCGTAAGACCGCGGCCGGGCTAGGGGCCGGTGGTCGCCCGCAGCACGACCTCGTCGATCGTCGACACCGGCGGGCGCGCACGCGAAGAGTCGTTGTTCGGTGCGGCGTCGCAGATCTGGCGTGCCATGGCCGACACCGACAGGACCCGGACGACGGCGTGCCCGTCGCCGTCCAAGCCGCAGCCCAGGTGGACGAGCCGTCCGTCGGCCAGCGCCACCAGTGAGTCGTGGATCTGTTCGCGGCTCATTCCGAGCGCGGCGGCATAGGCAGCCACGTCGACCTGGCCGACCTCGCATTGCGCGTCTGCGACCAGGTGCACCAGTACCTTGCGGTGCTGGGTCTCCCACTTCGTCTGCATGAGGATAACAACGCATTTGTGGTGTTTTAGATGCTGAAGGGGTGGTTCATTCTCCTGCTTGGCTCTACTACTGGTCAATAACGCCCAGTTCCGGCGTAGACGCTGCTCAGCGCGGGTACTGACCTCGGATGGCATTGACGAGATCGCTGAACGAGTCCACTGTCGTGATCACCGGTGCGTCCAGCGGGATCGGAGCCGCGACCGCACTGACCCTGGCAGGCCGGGGAACCCGGCTCGTGCTGGCCGCGCGAAGCGAGCGCGGGCTGGCCGAGATAGCCGAGCAGTGCCGTCGGCTGGGCGCGACGGTGCTGGAGGCGCCGACCGACACCGCCGATCAGGAGGCCGTCGAGCGGCTGGCTGCCGCCGCCGAGGAGAAGTTCGGCCGCATCGACGCGTGGGTGAACAATGCCGGCGTCGCCGTCTACGGCAGGTTGCTCGACCTGCCGATGGAGCAGGTGCGCCGCACCGTCGAGGTGGACGTATTCGGCTACCTGTACGGCGTGCGGGCGGCGGTGCCGCGCCTGCGTGCTGCCGGGGGAGGGGTGCTGATCATGGTCGGGTCGGTGCTGTCGGAGACGTCGATTCCGTACCTGGGCGCGTACAGCATGGCCAAGCACGCGGTGCAGGGCATGGCCGATGCGCTGCGCCAGGAACTTCAAGCCGACGGGGTGGACGAGGTGTCGGTCTGCACCGTTCTGCCGGCGTCGGTGGACACGCCGCTGTTCGCCTGGGCGGCAAACTACATGGGGCGTGAGGTGATCCCGCCGCGGCCCATGAGCTCGCCGCAGCGGGTGGCCGACCGGATCGTGCGGCTGCTGGAGCATCCGCGGCGGCAGAGCCTGGTCGGAACCGCCGGGGCGAGTGTGGTGTGGTCGTGGCGGCTGGCGCCCGCGCTGGCCGAGCGGCTGATGGTCTGGTATGGCCAGACCGCCCAGTTCGGCCGGGTGGTGCAGTCGTCGGAGGGCAATCTGTTCACGCCGGTGGAGCAGCCCCGCCGGGTCGACGGCGGGCGGCGCCTGCCCGTGGTCGCGCTGGCGGGTATTCCGGTGGCGGTGCTGGCACAGGTCGGCCGACGCCTGCTCCGCGCGTGGCCGTCGACCGGGCACGGTCCGGACCGCACGGCGCCCCGGAGCACGAGCCGTGCGGTGGGCGAGCGGGTGCCCTCGACCAGGTGAACGCCATGCCGGAGGTGGTGCTGTCCTAGTTCTTTCATCCTTGCCCGGCGCCGATTCGGGCCCGCCCGAGATGAGGCTGACCATGTCAAGAACCGAACTCACCGTCAACGCGCCGCTGGAAAAGGTGTTCGACGTGCTCTCCGACGGCTGGAGCTACGCCAACTGGGTCGTGGGCACCGCCCACATCCGCGACGTCGATCGCGAGTGGCCTGCGGCCGGCAGCAAGCTCCACCACACGGTCGGCATCTGGCCACTGACCCGTGACCACGAAACCGAGGTCCTGGACTGCCAACCGCCGGTGCGGCTGGCCATGAAACCGAAGCTGTGGCCCTTCGGTGAGCTCACGGCCGTGTTCACCCTCGCCGAGCAGTCGTCGTCGGCGACCCGGGTGGTGCTGGTCGAGGAGTTCAGCGACGGGCCCGCCCTCGCCCTCCGCAACAAGATCAATGACGTGCTGATGCACGCGCGCAACCGCGAGGCGCTGCGGCGCCTGGCCGACCTGGCCGAGCACCGCCCGTGAGCACCCCGGTCGCCGACGCCGTGGTTATCGGCGCCGGGCCCAACGGGCTGGTCGCCGCCAACCTGCTCGCCGACGCGGGCTGGGACGTCGTGCTCCTGGAGGCCGCGACCACGCCGGGCGGCGCGGTACGCAGTGCCGACATCGCCGCACCGGGCTTTCGCGCCGACCTGTGCAGCGCGTTCTACCCGTTCGCAGCCGCCTCACCCGTGATCTCCGGGCTGCAGCTGACCGACTACGGCCTGCGCTGGCTGCGCGCCGACGCGGTGCTCGCGCACGCGCTGCCCGACGGACGGGCCGCACTAATGTGGGGCGACCCCGAGCGCACCGCCGAGTCGGTCGCCTCGTTCCACTCCCGCGACGGCAGACGTTGGCTGGCCGCATACCGAAGCTGGCTTGCCGCCGAGAAGGACCTCGTAGCGGCCATGTTCACTCCGTTCCCGCCGGTGCGGGCCGCCACCCGGCTGCTGGGCCGCAGCGGTGTCGGGGGCAGCCTGCGGGCCGCCAGACAGGCCGGGTTGTCGATCCGGGACCTGGCCGAGGAGTCCTTCGCCGGCGAGGGCGCGCGGCTGCTGCTGTACGGCTGCGCCCTGCACGCCGATGTCGGCCCGGAAAGCGCGGGCTCCGGCGCGTACGGCTGGCTGCTGGCAATGCTCGGCCAGCACCACGGCTTCCCCGCCGCCGAAGGCGGAGCACAGTCGCTGACCGACGCCATGGTGCGGCGGCTGACCGCCCGCGGAGGAGTGCTGTGCTGCCAGGCCAACGCCGACCGGATCATCGTCGGCGGAGGGCGCGCGCTCGGCGTCGTCTGCGCCGACGGGCGTGCCTGGCGCGCCCGACGCGCCGTGCTCGCCGACGTCGACGCCCCCTACCTCTACCGTCACCTGGTCGGCCCGGGTCACCTGCCCGGCCAGCTGCTGACCGACCTGCGCCGCTTCCGCTACGACCGGCCCACCGTGAAGGTGGACTGGGCGCTACGCGAGCCGGTGCCCTGGACCAACCCCGACGTACGGCTCGCCGGAACGGTGCACCTGGGCGGCGACACCGCCCAGCTGTCGCGGACCGCGGCGGCCGTAGCGGGCGGCGACGACCCGCCCGTGCCTTTCGTGCTGATGGGGCAGATGAGCCGCGCCGACCCCACGAGATCACCGGCCGGGACGGAGACCGCGTGGGCATACACCCACCTGCCCTACCGCTACGCCAGCCGCGGGAGCGACGACGCCGGAATCCGGGCGTACGTGGACCGCATCGAAGAGATGATCGACAAATTGGCGCCCGGGTTCGGGGAACTGGTGGTCGGCCGCCGCGTGCAAGGCCCGCAAGACCTGGTCAACGAGAACGCCAACATGAGCGGCGGCGCGCTGGGCGGCGGCACGGCGGCGATCACCCAGCAACTGGTGCTGCGGCCGACCCCGGGACTCGGCCGCGCCGACACCGTGATCGACCGGCTCTTCCTGGCCAGCGCCTCAGCTCACCCCGGCCCGGGTGTGCACGGGGGACCTGGCGCCAACGCCGCTCGCGCCGCGCTGCATCGCGACCGGGCCGTCACCGGCGCAATGTACCGGGCGGCAGTCGCGGCCGCGTACCGGCTGATCTATTGAGAACCAGGTCGGTGGTCAACCGACGTTCAAGCTGATCACCAGCCGCCACACGGTCCTGCCTGGACAGCTGTAGAGATCGAACCGGTCGCAGACCTCGTCCGCGATCCGCAGGCCCCACCCGCCCGCCGAGCCCGGTTCCGCCGGACAGTCGCTGCTGTCGAAGGTTCCGCTGTCGGTGAGCTCGCTGATCACCGTGTCCAGGTCCGCCCACACCCGCACGGTGCCGCCTGAACAGGTATGGCGCAACGTGTTCGTGGCGACCTCGCTGATCGCCACGCTCAGCCCTGCCAGACGATCGGCGGGCAGGCCCACGGCTCGCGCGCACTCACACACGAACTCGCGCACCGCCGCCAGGTCGGTCGGACTGTCGAAGGACAGAACCGGCACGCCACGAGGACACGGTTCGAAGGGTGCGGTCAGCTGACGCACGGCCCGCCTCCCTCCCGCGCCCAGAGGGAGCCTGAGTCGGCAGTAGATGTCAGTCGTACCCCTGTGGGGGTCGGTGAAACCTGCACGCCTGCTGCCCGTGCCGGATGTGGACGCGCAGCACATGTCGACGCCCTGCCTGGGCCGCCGTGTCTGCACGTTTGCCGAGGCAGGAACAGGGAACAGACAAATATGACAAAATGCTGCTCGCAGGGTGGCGGCAGCTCGACCGGTGAGCAGAAGGGCGGCGCCCTCATGAAGGCAGTGGTGTGGCACGGCAAGCGCGACGTACGCGTGGACACGGTCGCTGATCCCGTGATCCAGGAACCCACCGACGCGGTCATCAAGGTGACCTCTACCGGCATCTGCGGCTCCGACCTGCATCTATACGAGGTCCTGGCGCCGTTCATGACCGCCGGTGACATCATCGGTCACGAGCCGATGGGCATCGTGGAAGAAGTCGGCTCCGCGGTGACCCGGCTCAAGCCCGGCGACCGGGTGGTGGTTCCGTTCCAGATCGCCTGCGGCTCCTGCTTCATGTGCGACCAGAACCTGCAGACCCAGTGCGAGACGACCCAGGTGCGCTCCGAAGGGATGGGCGCTGCCCTGTTCGGCTACACACGCCTGTACGGGCAGGTCCCCGGCGGGCAGGCAGAGTACCTGCGGGTGCCGCAGGCCCAGTACGGCCCGATCACTGTGCCGGCCGGGCCGCCCGACGACCGGTTCGTGTACCTGTCCGACGTGCTGCCCACCTCGTGGCAGGCCGTCGAGTACGCGGCGGTGCCACCGGGCGGCACGCTGCTGGTACTGGGCCTCGGCCCGATCGGCGACATGTCGTGCCGGATCGCGCTGCACCACGGCGCAGGCAGGGTTATCGGCGTCGACCCGGTCGCCGAGCGGCGCGACCGGGCCATGGCCCGCGGTGTGGAGGTCCTCGACCTGGATGACCAGGACGCACTGGTCGCCCGGATCCGGGACATGACCGGCGGCCGCGGACCCGACTCGGTCATCGACGCGGTCGGCATGGAGGCGCACGGCTCGCCGATCGCCAAGGCGATGCAGCAGATGACCGGCGTCCTGCCGGACGCCTGGGCCGCCAAGCTCATGGAGACCGCCGGCATCGACCGCCTCGCCGCGCTGAACCTCGCCATCGAGGCCGTCCGCCGCGGCGGCACCATCTCGATCATCGGCGTGTACGGCGGCATGACCGACCCGCTGCCCATGATGACCCTGTTCGACAAGCAGATCCAGATCCGGATGGGTCAGGCCAACGTACGCCGCTGGGTCGACGACATCCTGCCCCTGCTCACCGACGCCGACCCGCTCGGCGTGGCCGGCTTCGCCAGCCACCGGCTGCCACTGGCCGACGCGCCCGCGGCATACCAGCAGTTCCAGGAGAAGAAGGACGGCTTCATCAAGGTACTGCTGCAACCGTGACACCACTGCGGGACTTCACGCACGACACGCTCCGGGCAGTACGAGATCCCCGTAGCAGTGCAGCGCCATGGATCATGGCAGGAGCACTCACCATGAGCGCGGTAGCCTTCCTGGTCCGCCAACCGTGAGCCTGACGGGCCGGCTTCCGGACGACGTCGGGTTTAGACGACCGCGCTGCGGGAAGAAGGGGCGCGACGGTGACTGCGTAGGAGGAACACCATGACCGCTGTAGCGGAGAGTGTAGACACGGCTTCGATCGGCCGGCTGCTTCAGCAGCGTCACGACGAGGCCGCCGAGCAGGTGCGACGCCTGCAGGACCAGACCGAATCGATGCGTGGTTCCCACGACGCCGGCGCGGGTGACGCCGCAGACGTCGGCACGCTCGCGCTGGAAGCGGCCGAGCAGGCGATGGTGACCATGGCGCTGCAGGAGCAGATGACCCGCCTGCAGGCCGCGCTGAAGCGGCTCGACGACGGCACCCTCGGCGTGTGCCAGCGCTGCAGTACGCAGATCCCGGTGACCCGGCTGCAGGTGATGCCGTGGGCCACGCACTGCGTGCCCTGCCAGAGCATCGTGGACCGCTACCGCTGAACAGCTGCGAAACCGGGGGCGGACGTGTCGTCCGCCCCCGGTTTCGTGTCTACCGCGCGAGATAGGCCGGCAGACTGAACGATGCCAACGCGCGGCGGTAGGCACGCGCGTAACCGAGAGCCATGGCCGTGGCGCTGAAGTTGCGCACCACGTGGGAGCGACAGTCACGCGGGTCGAGTTGGGTCACGTCCTTCAGCGCCTGCGGCAGCTCGCCGGGATCGTCGCAGATCAGCCCGGTGACGCCGTGCCGCAGCACCTCCGGCACCGCCCCGGCGCGCAGCGCCACGACAGGGGTGCCGCAGACCATCGACTCGATCATCACCATCCCGAACGGCTCCTCCCACTGCACCGGGAACAGCAGGCAGCGCGCGTTGCTGAACAGTCGGCGCTTCAGCGTCGCGTCGGCCGGCCCGATCATCTTGTCGTGCGGTCCGAGCAGCGGCTCGACCTGTTCGGCGAAGTAGCGCCGCTCCGGCGGCTCGTTGCACTTGCCGGCCAGGATCAGCGGCAGGCCGGCCTCGCGTGCGGCGAGCACCGCCGTGTGCGCTCCCTTGTCCGGGCTGAACCTGCCCAGGAACAGCGCGTAGTCGCCCTTGGTCGGCTGGAAGGGCCAGTCGGCCGGGTCCAGGCCGTTGTGCACGGTGTCGATCCAGTTCAGTTCCGGAGCCAGTGCGCGCTGCCTGCCGCTGATCGCGATGAGCGGCAGGTCGGCGCCCATGGCGCGGTAGTACTCCCGCAGCTCGCTGTCTGCCGGCCCGTGGACCGTGGCCACGGTGGGCAGGTCCAGCCGCGCGTAGGCAGGGGCGTTGAGGGGGCCGGCGAAGGTGTGGTCGTGGACGATGTCGACCTGGCCTTCGGCGGCGAGCTGCTCGACCACGCGTCGTGCCTGCACGGCATAGATGATCTCGGGCCCCGGTTCGCCCAGCCGCTCCGGGACGGACCTGTCCCACACGGCGCGGAAGCCGGCTCGGGTGCCGTTGCGTCCAGCCGCGACGAGGGTCACCTGATGCCCGGCGCTGACCAGGGCGTTGCTGAGGTCGGCCAGGACGGCTTCGATGCCGCCGTAGCCTGCCGGGGGAATGTCGAAATATGGCGGCGCGACCATCGCGATCTTGAGCTGTCTGGGGTCGCCCGTGGATTCCTCGGGAATGCCCGGTGAGGCGATGGCCGGCCCGGTGCCGCGTATGGCGGTGGTTGTCATGGCGCCCGTATACCCCGTTCGGCTGAACGTTCACTTGCACGCCGCCCGGAGCGTGCGGCGCCGACGTGGGTTCGTGCGCGGCCTGGCGGGGTAGTGGCGTGCAGATACGGGCACCGGCCCGGGTGGAGGAGCGTCAGTGAAACCGAGGACTGGACATACCCGCAACGCGATCTCGAATGCGGCGCGGCAGGTCGTGGACTGGGCCGGTTCGGCGTGGGCGGCCGCGGCGGCGGTCGTGCTGGCGCTGCTGTGGGTGGCCGGCGGCCTGTTCGGCGGCTTCACCGAGCACTGGATCTACGTGCTGCACGCGGTGACCAGCGTGTTCACCTTCATCATGGTGTTCTTCGTGCAGCACACCACGGGTCGGGAGTCGCGGGCGATCCTGCTCAAGCTCGACGAGCTGGTGCGGGCCACCAGCGGCGCGCGTGACGAGCTCATCGCCGCCGAGCAGCGGCCGCTGCACGAGCAGGAACAGATCGAGAGCCAGGTGTCACGGCGGTGACGCGTGCCGGGGGGCGACGGCCCGCCCGGCACGCCTGTCGCAGTGGACGCCGACGCGCAACGGTCGGGCGGCTAGGGGATCGGCTCGAAACACCAGGCCACTCCCTTGTCGCCGGCCTTGCCGTACCAGAACTGGACCTCGGTGGTGGGGTGGGCGGTGCAGGGATCCTGGGCCTGGGCGCCAGCTTGGGTCAGATGGGTGAACTGAGCGATGATCTGGTATTTGGCGTCCGTCGCGTCGCAGCCGACGACCTTGACAGAGTCGCCGTCGTCGCCGGTCATGGTCACGCACGTGCCGACCTCCGCGGTGCTGAGATCACCGGTCGCGCGCAACCAGAGCTGGATGCCCACGACAAGGACGACGACGACGCCGGTCCAGACGGCCACCCGCTTGAGCAGACGCTTCACTCTGCTCGGTCCCGTCGTGGCGTCCGGCAAAGACGTGATCTCCAGCGCCGGGTGGTGGGCACGCATCGCGGTCAGGATCTCGGCGAGCGGATGCTTCCGGCCGAGCGGGGCGATGTTGAGCGGGCTGAACCCCAGGGCCATGTTGGCGCGGGCGGCCAAGGCCGTCGATCGGTTCATGCGGGTGGCGACGGCGACCGATCCGCTGGTGCCGGCGACATAGTCGTCCGGGTCGTGCAGCACCACCTCGATCAGTTCCTTGCGCGTCCCGTGGCTTTCGACGGTGCGGATGCCGACACTGCGAACGTCCGCCCATCGGACCGGCGGCGCGCCGGCCACCTGCAGACCGTCATGGCTGATGATCAGCTCGGGCTCACCCCGAAGCAGACGCTGTACCGTCACCGCGGCGCAAAAGCCGAAGAACAGCACCGACAGCGCACCACCGATGACCTGCTCGACCGTGCCGTGCTCGTAGACCATCACCGCGCCGACGGCGACGAACGCCAGCGAACCCAGCAGGATACTCAGCCAGCGGGTCTTCGCGAACGGGATGACGGTCGGCACGATGGTGCTCCTTGTTTCTGCTGCTCGGCGCGTCGGCGGCAGAAACTAGCAGCGGCCCGGCGACCTGTGCAACCGGCCGTGAGCACCGATCAGGCACAGGCAGGCTGCTCCATCGGGATGGCCTAACCGCGGTCGCGTGGCCGTTCGCGTAGCGCCAGTGCGCACAGCACGCCGACGGCGAGCACGGCCGGCATGATCCAGAGCGCGTGGCGGTAGTCGGTGAGGGTGGGCTGGTCGGGCAGCCAGCGGCTGGGCAGGGCTTGCAGCACGCCGCCGATGATGAAGCAGATCCCGTTGACGACGGCGGAGGCGGTGCCGATGAGGGCGGCGGGCACGGTCTTGCCGGCGATGGTGAAGCCGAGCATGTGGGTGCCGGCGAACAGGCCCACGGCGAGCATGACGACGATGCTGACGCCCGGGGTCTTGGCGGGGCCGTAGATGAACAGGGCGACGGCGACCGTCTGCAGGACGAGGCCGTAGACGGCGGGCCATTTGCGGCTGTGCCAGCGGTTGGACACGACGTTGACCAGCGTTGCTCCCGCTGCTAGGCCGAGCCAGGCCATGGCGGACAGGACGGCAGCGTAGCGGGCGCTGGCCCCGCGGGCCTCCTGCACGCGCGGGCCCCACAGCACGCCGACAGCGAGCATGGTGCCGAACGACGCGCCGGCCAGCAGGGCGGCCAGGACGACCTGGCGGTTGCGGAAGCAGCGGCCCAGGTCGGACAGGATCTCGCCGATGACGTTCCCTCGGTGGGCGGCGGCGGCTTCGGCCTGCTCCTGCGGGGTGCTGACAGGGTTGCGCACGATGAACGCGAACGCGACGGTGAGCAGTACGCCGAAGGCCCCGAAGCCGGCCAGCAGCCGCTTCCAGCTCATGATCGAAAGCATGGCGGAGATGGCGGGCTGGCCGACGGCGGAGCCCAGCGAGGCGAACATCTGCACCAGGCCGAACATGAGCCCGTACTTGGCGGCCTCGAACCATTTGCCGCCGACGTAGCCCGCGCCGACGAACCCGAACGAGGACCCGACGGCGAGCACGATCTGGGCCAGGGCGAGGGTGGCGAAGTTGGTGGTGGCGGAGTAGAGGAAGGCCCCGACGGTGACGAGGGCGACGGCGACGGCGACGGCGACGGCGACGGCGACGGCCCAGCATTGGCCGGGTGCCGAAGCTCGCCTGAGCGCAGGTCACGGCCGCTTTCGGCCACAGCTCGCCGTAGCGCCGACCTGCCCGTGCCGGTTGCGCCACACGCGCGACCTGCACGTACGGGGTTGTGACCGCACCCGGGTGGGTAGGCGTCGATTATGCGCACCCCCGCTGAAGGTTCCTGGCGTTCGGGCACCCTGATCGACGACCGCTACCTGCTGACGACGCCGGTCGGCAGCGGCGGCACGGCGACGGTCTGGCACGCCCGCGACGAACGGCTCGGCCGGATGGTCGCGGTGAAGCTGCTCAGCCCCGCCATGCTCACCGACGACCTGGCAGTGCAGCGCCTGGGGGTGGAGGCGCAGGCGCTGGCCCGGCTGCGGCACCGCCACATCGCCGAGGTGTACGACTACGGCGTGAACCGCCAGGACGGCCAGACCGTGGCGGCATACCTGGTCATGGAGCTGATCGACGGAGCGGCGGTGCGTCAGGCCGTGGCCGAGGGTGGTCGGCTCCCATGGCCGCAGGCCGTCCGGATCGCCGCTCAGACCGCCGACGGGCTCGCTGCCGCGCACGCGCGCGGCATCGTCCACCGCGACATCGCACCGGGCAACGTGCTGCTCACCGCCGACGGCGTGAAGATCATCGACTTCGGGTTGTGCGCCTCGGCCGGCAGCGAAGAGCTCGACGCCGACGGCAACCTGATCGGCACCCCGGCCTACCTCGCCCCCGAGCGCGTCGACAACCAGCCCGTGCAGCCGCCTGCCGACGTGTACGCCGTCGGCGTGCTGCTGTACCGCATGCTCAGCGGCGGGCTGCCCTGGCAGGCCGACACCCCGGTCGGCCTGCTCACCGCGCCGCACCTGCGCCCGCCTGAGCCGCTGCCCGACATCGCCGGCCTGCCCGCGACCGTCGCCGACATCGTCATCGCCTGCCTGGACCTGGATCCCGCCGTGCGGCCGACCGCCGCGCAACTGGCCGACGTACTGGCCGCCGCAGCCGCCGCAGCCGAGGGGGCCGACAGCCCGGCACTGTCTGCCCTGCCGTACCCGGACGCCGGCACCGTGACCCACATCCTGCCCTGGCGGCAACCGCCCGCACCGGCCCGCGCCCGCCGCCCTGCCCCTTCGGTCATCGCGGCAGCGGTGATCGTCGGCGGCGTCGCCGTCAGCGCAGGGTTGTGGGCCTTCGGCGGCGACCCGCAGTCGCCACCGGCTGCCGCCGGACCGGCCGGCAGCATGCAGCCGGCGTGCGCGGCGGTGTTCCAGTTGCAGTCCGACACCGGCGCCCGCTTCGCGGCCACCATCACCGTCACCAACTCCACCACGGACACCCGCAGCCCGGCCCAGGTCTCGTTCGACCTGCCCGGGGATCAGCGGATCGTCACCGGGGCGCACTGGCGGCAGACCGCGCGCACGGTGACCGACACCGGCACCCGGACTCTGGACCCCGGCGCCCGGCTGAGCCTGCCCGTCGCGGGGACCTACCGGGACACCAATCCGCTGCCCACCGCCTTCCGGCTCGACGGTCTGGCATGCGCGGCCACCCTGCTCGGGCCCTCCGGAGCCACCATCTCCCCGCCGCCGGGCACGCCCACGGCATCGGTCGCCGCGACAGGACCGGGCGACCTCACCCCCGGGCCGCAGCAGAGCCCGCCGACCGGTCCCGATCCCGACCCGCCCAGCCCGGACACCAGTCCGAGCAGCGAGCCGAGCCCGCCGCCTGCGGCCTCACCTTCGCCGGCAGCAGCCGACGAGCGACCCGAAGGCGAGTGACCTGGAGACAGGTCCCTCCCACGTCAGGCGGAACAGGTCCGGACCGGCCCGTGTCGCGGCCGGTCCGGATGTCGCCGCCCGTGGGTGCTCACAGTGCGGCCGGCGGTCGCTCACCCCCGTTAGCGACCGCCGGCCTTCACTGTCCGGGTGGACGCCGTCCCCCAACGGCATCTGTCCACCCATCCCCCTGTGCACTTCGCTCGGCGCCGTCAGCCGGAAAACGAGTTCTCCGGCCGGGCCGGCCCGCTGTGACCCCTGGGGCCTTCATCGAGCGTCGCGCCACTTGCCGAAACGCTACGTCGCCTGACCTGCGGCGTCCAGGGTTAGACCAGGATTTTTTCACTCCAAGTAGTCAGGCCTTCTACAAAGAGTGGCAAGAACGGGGCTGGAGTGACCACTGATGCCTGAGCGCAACACCGCCATCCGCCGGCGGGGCAAGCCGACCTCCCCTTGCGGTTAGAGTTGGCGGTGTGCGCCCATGGCGCGCGTCCGGCGCAGGCGCCCGCCGCGCCGGTATCCGGGAGAAAGGTCTGCCGGGTCGCTCGTCGACGCCCGGCGATGATGGGTTTCCGACGCCGTCCCAGCAACGTCCAGCCACCGCAACCGCAGCCGGAGGCCGATCGGGGCCGCCTTGCCCGGGTCGGCACCCGCCTCGCGGTGGCCTTCATCCTGGTCGCGGCACTGCTGCCGCTGATCGGGCTGCTGGCGGAGCGGCACCAGCGGACGGCCGTCGCCCGCGATGCCGACATCCAGGCCCGACGCCTGGCCGGGGTGATCGCACACGAGGTCGGCGCCGAGGTCGAGCAAGGCCGCGCCCTGGACCACGAGCAGCTGCAGCGCCGACTCGATGAGCTGCGCCGCCACATCGGCGGGGACGTGGAGATCCTCGACCTGCGCCGGGACATCGTGGCGAATACCATGCCCGCCGCGTTGGCGCGCCGGGTCGTGACCGATCCGGAAGGCCGGATCGCGGCGACGCTTCGCGACGGAGAGATCCGCACCGTCAATGTCAGCGCGGACGCGGCGGGCGAAGCCATGAGACTGGCCGTGGTGCCCATCCGTACCCCGGAGGGCATCGTCGGGGCACTCCTGCTGGATTACACCGACCTGCACGCGCAGCTGCTCAACTCCAGCGCCCCCATCCGGCGATCCACCCTGGGCGCCGCGATGGCCGGCATGGCGGTGTCACTGGCCCTGGCCTACCTGCTGTCACGCGGCCTCATCCGCGACATCCGGCACCTGACCTTCACCGCCGAACAGCTTGCCGGTGGCGACTACGCCGCTCGGGCCACGGTGACCTCCCGCGGCGAACTGCGGCAGCTGGCCACGGCGTTCAACCAGATGGCTGACCGCATCGCCGAGCGCAGGGCGGAGCTGACGGACCTGGCCGTCACGGATGCGCTGACCGAGCTGCCGAACCGGCGCCACATGCGGTCCAGTCTGACCCGCGAACTGCAACGCGCTCGCCGTGAGGGCCGCCCGCTGGGCCTGGTCATTCTGGATCTCGACCACTTCAAGGCCGTCAACGACGAGTACGGCCACCTCGCCGGCGACGCCGTGCTGCGCCGCGTCGGTGAGGTGCTGAAACGGGAGCTGAGATCGTCGGACGTGGCCGGGCGGCCGGGCGGTGAGGAGTTCGCCGTGCTGCTGCCCGACACGGGACGTGACGCGGCGATGGCCATCGCCGAGCGGCTGCGGGCGGCGCTGGCCAAGGAGACGGTCAGGCACCGGGACCGTACGGTCACGTTCACGGCGAGTTTCGGTGTCGTCAGCTTCCCCGACGACGGCCAGGACGCGGAGGCGCTGGTGCAGCGCGCCGACGACGCCCTCTACGCCGCCAAACGCGCCGGGCGCGACCAGGTGCAGGCCCCGCCGGTCGATCGGCCCGGACTCTGAGCCGGGCCACGGGCGGTCCGGGTGCGGCCGTCGCACACACCCGGACCGTTCCGGCATCGGCTCAGGCCGCGCGGGCCAGCAGCACCTGTGCGGTGGAGTCGGCGGGGGAGTTGTAGTGCTTGACGGTCAGCCAGAACTCGCGCTCGGTGCTGCCGTTGGTGTTGATGCGCTGGAGGTACCACTTGCGCTCGATGCTGAAGTAGCGGCCGTCCTGGTTCGGGTTGAGCGTGACCGTGTGGACGGCGGTGAGCGGGTTGGCGTTGTTCCAGCGCCAGGTCTTGGTGGTCATCGGCGTCATGGTGCCGGTGGACCAGGAGGAGCTGGACGCGACCGGGGCGACCCGCACGGTGACCGAGCAGGTGATGGCTCCGACGTTGGTGACGGTGATCCCGTGGCGGCGCTCGCCCGAGGAGACGACGACCTGCATGTGCTCTATCTCGTACTGGCACGGGTCGGCCGACGTGCCGCCGCTGGGGATGAGCGCGACCGTGATGGCGGTGCTCGCCGGCGCCGGGTCGTAGTAGTACCAGGTGCCGGCGGTTTTGCCGGGTGCCGCGGACAGGGCCGGCATGGCGCCGCTCGTGCTGTTCCAGGCCAGCGTCACGTCGGCGGTGCAGGTGATCGCGCCGACGTTCTTGACGGTGAACCAGAACTCGATCTCGCTGGCCGAGCCGTTGAGGCGCTGGGCGTACCAGTCGCGGACGACCTCGAATTCGCACGTCGAGGCGGCGGTCGCGCCCCGCGGCGACAGGCCGACCTCGTAGGCGTTGCCGGTGCCGGCGTTGTTCCAGCCCCAGGTCTGGGAGCTGCCCGCGGCCATGGAGCCGGTGTTGAACGTGTACTGGCCGGTCGCCGCGTGGGCCGGGCTGGGCAGCATGAGCACGGAGCCCAGCAGGCATAGCGCGGCCAGGCCGCGAAGGAATCGACGCATGGACCTGAGTTAAATAGTAAACATACCTAACTGGCAATGGGCCGAGTGGCCTGTCGCGCCCGGCGCTACTCCACCGGCCAGCGGTACACGAGCTGGTAGCGATCGGCGGCCAGCACGATGTCGGCCGTCTCCACGGCTGTGCCGGCCGCCAGATAGGTGCGCTCGACGACCATCATGAGCGCGCCGCCGGCGGGCAGGCGCAGCAGTGCGATCTCCTCCGGGTGTGCGGCGCGGGCGATGACCGCCTCGACGCACTCGTCGATGTGCACGCCGATGGCGTCCATGCGGGCCACGACCCCGACCGCGGAGCCGTCCTCGGGCAGTTCCACCGGCGTGCCGCGGGTGACCGACAGTGGCTCGTAGCTGGTCGCGAGCTGAACGGGCACCCCGTCGGCCAGGTAGCGGTAGCGGGTGCGCATCACGGCCGCGCCGGGCTCGACGCCCAGCCGTGCGGCGATCGTCTCGGGGCATGCGATTTCGCCGGAGTCGTGCTCCCAGGAGGCCTGCTGCCCGGAGGAGGCGACGTCGCGGGCGAACGGCGATGTCGATCCGGGCTGGGTCCGCTGCCCGCGGCCCTGGGAGTCGCGCACCACCCGGCGCACCTGCCGCACGTACACCCCGGAACCGTGGCGGCCCTCGACGAGTCCCTCGGCCTTGAGCACCGCGACGGCCCGCTTTGTGACCGTATTGGACACACCGAACTGTGCCATCAATCGGCTCTCGCTGGGCAGCTTCGCGCCGGGCGCGAGTTCACCGGAGACGATGCGGCCACGCAGGTCCGCGGCGATCTGCAGGTAGGCGGGGGGCTCGGCGGGCATGGGGGTGCCGTCCTTCCGATGAGTGCGCTACCAGTAGATCACTCATCAGGTTAGGGCACTAGGTTCTTGCGCCCGGAAAGTTGGTGCCCTAACTTGGAGTCGTGGTTGGACGGTCAATGTCGATCGACACGGGAAGGGGATCGCCGACCATGCGAGCCGGCTCGCGGGCGACAGTCCGCAAGTGCCGCGAAGCCCGGCGCCGCAGCGGTGGCGAACCCGTCATGCCAGGCCGCCTGGGGAGGGCGCTGTGCACGGACATGGGGAACGGAGAGCGACCGAGGCGCACGACGAGGTGACCCGCGTGATGCGGCGGGTCCGGGAACTGAACAGGAAGCACCGGTGGGTATGCCCGCCCGAGGTGCTGCGCGTCATCGCCGACCGGCTGCGCGGAGACGGCGATGAAAAGTAGGCCGACCAGCTGGGTCACCGCCGGTGGCGAGGAGGTGTTCGCCGGCGACCACGTCGCGCTGGCCCGCAACCGCGACGCCGTGGGCCGGATCGTCGGCGCGGCCGACGCCGACGAACTGCTGTGCGTCGAGCTGGTGGAAGGCCCCGAGCGGGGCAGGACCGTGCTGGTGGATCCCGCCGAAATGCTGATCAAGGTGTGGCGTTGAACCCGCGCTCGGCGTCGGCGGTGTCACCGCGACTGAACGGACACCCGATAGTTGATCTCGACCAGGTCGTGGGAGTAGACCGCCGTCCGGAAGGTGAGCCGCAGCCAGCGGTGCTCGCCTCCGCGCGGGTCGTCGGCCACCTCGACACGCTCGTCGCAGGCGCCGATGTGCACCGCCCCGGGGTTGCCGGTGCTGCGGAACCGCCGCACGCTCAGCTCCACCGACAGCGCCAGCGGCGGCTGGGGGTACGGCAGGCTGTCGGGCAGGAAGACCGTGATCTCCTGCAGGTCGTCCAGGCGCACCGCGCCCCGGAAGCCCGCCCGGCGCGCCAGGCAGAGGTATCCGCTGTAGACGGTCGAGCGCACCTGCTCGCCGGTGGCCGGATCGACACCGGCGTGGTAGGCGCGCGGGCCGGGCACGACGGCGCGCAGCTCCAGGAAGTCCACGCCCGGAACACTAGCGGGCGACGCCCAGCGACGCGACGAGGTCCTCGTGCAGCTCGAACCAGACGCGGTGGCAGGAGTCGACCTCCACGCCGGTGATCCACGCCGGATCGTCGGCGGCGCGGTCGAGTGCCGCCGCGAAGCGCCGATGGTAGCCGCCGAACCGGGACAGGTGAGCGGTCAGCCGGTGTTCGAGCGGGCGTAGTCGTTGCGCGAGCTGCCTGAGGATGTCTCCGGTCGCCGCAGGGGCGCCGGAGTCGAGCGTCCGGAGCTGCCAGGACGTGAACGACTGGGTCGCCTGGGCGTTGAGCGGCAGGAAGTCGTCGTGGACGGCGGTGACGGCGTCGCGGGCGGCGACGCCGTCGAGCTCGTCGCGCAGTTGGGATTCGTTGTGGCGGCGGCCGGCTTCGGTCAGCGACCAGCCGGTCAGCCCGGCGAAGGCGACCCGGGTGACCCGGCCGTACGCCTCGGCGTCGAGCAGGTCCTCGTGGGTCTGCTCGGGGTCGAGGCCGAAGCGGGCGGCGACGGCGCCGGTCCCGGCGAATCCCGTCAACCGGACGGCGTGTAGCACCAGGAGCTCGGCGGGGGACCGGTGGGCCATCAGCGGCCCGCGTCCGCCGCCGCGGTGACGGTGCCGAGGGCGCCGTCGACGGTGACCGGTGCCCCGTCGTCCAGCCGCGACATCGCGTCGGCCGCGCCGACGACGGCGGGGATCCGGTACTCCCGGGCGACGATCGCCGCGTGGCAGAGCAGCCCGCCGGTCTCGGTGACCACCGCGGCGGCGAGCCGGAACAAGGGTGTCCAGGCAGGATCGGTGGTCCGGCACACGAGCACGTCGCCGGGCCGCATGCGGCCGAAGTCGTCGACGGAGCGCACCACCCTCGCGGGGCCGTATGCCCGGCCGGGGCTGCTCGGCACCCCGGTGACGACGGTGGGCCCGGTCATGCGTCCTCGCCGAGTCGTGCCGTCACCCGGTCGTGGCGCTGCTGTGCCGCCTGGGCGCTGCGCAGGCCCAGCGCGTCGGCGATCTGCGCCCAGGTCAGGCCCTCGGCGCGGGCGGCGAACAGCACGCCCGCTTCGAGCTGGTCCAGCTCGCTGCGCGCCGCGGACAGCAGCGTGACGGTGGCGAGCAGATCGTCGGTCAGCTCCGGCGAGCGCCGTTCGGTGTTGGCCCGCCACAGGGCCTGCCGGACCAGGGTGACCGCGTCGTGCGGCTGGCCGGCGGCCAGCCACGGCAGCCGAGGCAGCTCACCGCCGCGTGCGGTGAGCCGGGCACGTGCCCGGCTCTCGGCCTCGGCTGCCGCGTGGTCGTCCGACGATCCGGTCATGCTGGGAGCATGGCTTTTCAACAAACTGTTTGTCAACAGACTGTTGAAGTCACGCCTTCTGCTGCATGCTCGTCCGGGCGGGATTGGCCTGCTGGGCGGCCTTGGGATCCTTCTCGCCCTGCTTGGCCCGCACACCGGCCTCGATCCGGTCGCCCAGTGACTTGTCGACGTTGTGCCAGTACTGGAACGCCCGCTCCAGCACCGGCTCGCTCACCCCGTTGAGCAGGTGGCCGACGATGTTGTCGACCAGGCGCTGCCGCGCGTCGTCGTCCAGCACCTCACGGACCATCGTGCCGGCCTGTCCCCAGTCGTCGTCGTCGGGACGCAGCGTGTACGCCGCGCGGACCATCTCGCCGTCGGAGTACCACAGGCCGCCGTCGTCGGTCAGCTCCGGACGGGCCTGCGGGCCGCCGTAGGAGTTCGGCGCGTACACCGGGTCGCTGACATTGACGACGCGCATCGCGCCGTCCTTGGAGTAGCTGTGCACCGGCGCCTTGGGCGCGTTGACCGGGATCTGCCTGTAGTTCACCCCGAGCCTGGCCCGGTGCGCGTCGGAGTAGCTGAACCCGCGGGCCAGCAGCATCTTGTCCGGCGACAGCCCGGTCCCGGCGACCAGGTTGTTCGGCTCGAACGCGGCCTGCTCGATCTCGGTGTGGTAGTCGGTGACGTTGCGGTTCAGGGTCATCCGGCCCACCTCGTGCAGCGGGTAGTCGCCGTGCGGCCACACCTTGGTCAGGTCGAACGGGTTGAACCGGTAGGTCTTGGCGTCCTCGAACGGCATGATCTGCACGTGCAGGGTCCAGCTCGGGAACTGCCCGGCCGCGATGTGCTCGTAGAGGTCGCGCTGGTGGTAGTCGGTGTCCGCGGACGCCATCTGGTCGCCCTCGTCCTGGGTGAAGAACTCGATGCCCTGGTCGGTCTTGAAGTGGTACTTGACCCAGCACCGCTCACCCTGCGCGTTGATCCACATGTAGGTGTGGCTGCCGTACCCGTTCATGTGCCGCCAGCTGCGCGGGATGCCCCGGTCGCCCATCAGCCAGGTGACCTGGTGGGCCGACTCCGGCGACAGCGTCCAGAAGTCCCACTGCATGTCGTGGTCGCGCAGGTTGTTGTCCGCCCGGCGCTTCTGCGAGCGGATGAAGTGCTGGAACTTGAGCGGGTCCCGGATGAAGAACACGGGCGTGTTGTTGCCGACGATGTCCAGGTTGCCTTCACCGGTGTAGAACTTGACCGCGAACCCGCGCGGATCACGCCACGTGTCGGGGCTGCCGCGCTCACCGGCCACGGTGGAGAACCGGATCAGCACATCGGTCTTCGCGCCCGGCTGGAACACCGCCGCCCGGGTATGGGCGCTGTGGTCCGCGGTCACCTCGAACGTGCCGAACGCACCGCCGCCCTTGGCGTGCGGCTGGCGCTCCGGGATGCGCTCGCGGTTGAAGTTGGCCATCTGCTCCAGCAGGTAGTGGTCCTGCAGGAGCAGGGGACCGTCCGGGCCGACGGTCAGCGAGTGCTCGTCGCTGGCAACGGGGATACCGGCATCCGTCGTCGTGGGACGGCGGTCCTGTGCAGTCATCGAGAGTTTTCCTTTCCTCGCGGACGCTCGCGTCACCACCTGGGCGCGCAGCTGCTCCGGGGATCTTCCCGACCCTCGTTT
Source organism: Catellatospora vulcania (assembly GCF_009720385.1). Lineage (GTDB taxonomy): Bacteria > Actinomycetota > Actinomycetes > Mycobacteriales > Micromonosporaceae > Catellatospora > Catellatospora vulcania. Next base: position 210,132 of record NZ_ML769307.1, read on the forward strand.
ACCCATTTTGCCCTAGATGATGCGTCTCCGAAGTCGCACGACGGAGATCGCCGGGCCGGTGCGGCGGATCACCCGATGAGCAGGCCGGCCGCGATCAGCGCCATCGTCACCGCGATCACACCGTCGAGCACCCGCCAGGTCACCGGGCGGGCCAGCACCGGCGCCAGCCGTCGCGCGCCCGCGCCGAGCGCGGTGAACCAGACCACGCTGGCCAGCGCCGCGCCCGCCGCGAACAGCCACCGGCTGGGGTCGCGCACCGCCAGCCCGCCGAGCAGCAGCACCGTGTCGAGGTACACGTGCGGGTTGAGGAACGTGAACGCCAGGCAGGTCAGCAGCGTGGCCCGCAGCGGCGTGGCCACCCCGTCACGCGCGTCGAGGCGACCCGGTCGCAGCGCGCGCCGCGCCGCCAGCACGGCGTATCCGAGCAGGAACGCCGCCCCGCCCCACCGGATCGCCGCCAGCAGGCCGGGCCGGTCGGCCACGAGCGAGCCGAGCCCGCCGACCCCCGCCGCGATCAGCAGCGCATCTGCGGTCGCGCACGTCACCACGACCGGCAGCACGTGCTCGCGGCGCAGCCCCTGGCGCAGCACGAACGCGTTCTGGCTGCCGATGGCGACGATCAGGGCCAGCGACGAGGTGAAACCGGCGAGAACCGAAGTGATCATGTCTGCGACGCTACGGGCGGCGGTGCCGCCACTCCAGCTAATGTTTCTTACCGACCATTAGCATCGCTTACGTGAGCCTGGACTCGGCACAGCTGGAGACGTTCGCCGCCGTCGTCCGCGAGGGCAGCTTCGACGCCGCCGCTCGCGTGCTCAACCTGACCCCGTCCGCGGTCAGCCAGCGCATCAAAGCCCTCGAACAGGCCGCCGGGCAGGTCCTGGTCCGCCGGGCCAAACCGTGCCAGGCCACCGAGGCGGGCGAACCGCTGCTGCGCCTGGCCGCGCAGATCGCACTGCTCGAACGCGAAGCCCTCGACGCCGCCCGCGGCTCCCGCGCCGGAACCTGGACCAGGGCCGCGGTAGTCGTCAACGCCGACTCCCTGGCCACCTGGTTCCTGCCCGCGCTGGCCGCCGTGCCGGCGCGGCTGCGGCTGCTGTTCGACGTGTACACCGACGACCAGGACCACACCGCCGAACTGCTGCGCAGCGGCACCGTGATGGCCGCGGTCACCGCACAGAACGTGCCCGTGCAGGGCTGCCGCGTACAGCGGCTGGGCGCGATGGGCTACCGGGCCGTCGCCGCACCCGCCATGTACGACACCTGGTTCGCCGGCGGCGTCACCCCGCAGGCGCTCGCGGACACGCCGATGCTGGTCCTGAACCGTAAGGACCGGCTGCAGCACCGCTTCCTGCGTACCCTGACCCGCCGGGACCTGCACCCGCCGACGCACTACGTGCCGTCGGTGACCGCGTTCGACGAGGCCATCCGCCTCGGGCTCGGCTGGGGCATGGTGCCTGACCTGGTCGCCGACGCCGACCTGGCCGCGGGTCGCTACCGGGAGCTCGCGCCGGGCACCGGGCTGAGCGTCCCGCTGTACTGGCAGCACTGGCGGCTGGAGGCGCAGGCCCTGACCGCGCTCACCGAAGCGGTGCGGACGGCCGCGGCCGGCGCCCTGCGCTGACCGGGTAGGCGGATGAGGCAAGACGACCTATGCGGTGACATCGGCGAACCTCGACTCGGTGCAGGCGCTGCTCATCGACCTGGTCGGCGCCGGGGCGTCGGAGAACGACGCGGTGGAGTTCGACGTGACCGGCAAGAAGGAACTGCGCGACGAGGCCAGGGAGCGGGCCGTCGAAGCGGAACAGGTTGAGCCGGCCTGGCCTGCCCGACTCCTGCGATGACTGCCAGACGGTGTCAGATCAGCTGTCTCCGGCGCAGGCGGCGTCGAAACGGTCGGCCAGCGCGAGGAACTGTTCACCCCAGCCGCTGGACAGTGCGACCTCCTGGATCGGGCCGGTAGCGGCGAACAGCACCCCCAGTGCGAACGGCGCCCGGCCCTCGGCCCGCACCCGCGCCGTCAGCTCGTCGATCTCGGCCAGCGCCGCGTCGGCATCGAGGAACGACGACCAGGAGTAGTCGCTGTCGGGCCGCGCGAGCAGCTCCCGGACCTCACCCAGCACCGTCACGAGCGCACCCACGTCGACATCCACCCACCGAGTGTGTCCGGCCCGTCAAGCAGCGAGCAGCTCGCGGACGCGGGGGACGACCTGCCCGCCGTACAGGCCGATCGAGGTCATCAGGTGGTCGTGGGGCAGCGTGCCGGCGCTGTACTTCAGTTCGAAGCGGTGCACACCCAGCGTGCGTACCGTGGCGGCGATCTTCTGCGCGACGGTCTCGGGTGAGCCGACGTAGAGCGAGCCCTCGTCGGCCTCGGCCTCGAACCGCTCCCGATTGGTGGGCGGCCAGCCGCGCTCGCGGCCGATCCGGTCGATCATCTTGCGGTAGTGCGGCCACAGCTGCTCGCGGGCGACCGCGTCGGTCTCGGCCAGGTGGCCGGGGGAGTGCACGCCGACGGGCAGCCGCGCCACCTCCATCTGCGCGAGCGCGCGGTGGTACAGGTCGACATAGGGCGCGAAGCGCTCCGGCCGGCCGCCGATGATCGCGAGCATGAGCGGCATCTGGTACGCGGCGGCGCGCACCACCGACTCCGGGCTGCCCCCGACACCGATCCAGGTGCGGATGCGCCCCGACTCGGTCTTCGGATACACGTGCTGGTCGGTCAGCCCGGCCCGCAGGTTGCCCTGCCAGGTCACCGGCCCCTCGCCGAGCAGGTGCGCCAGCAGGTCCAGCTTCTCCTCGAACAGCTCGTTGTACTGCGCCAGGTCGAAGCCGAACAGCGGGAACGACTCGGTGAACGAGCCCCGCCCCAGAATGATCTCGGCCCGCCCGCGGGAGACCGCGTCGAGGGTGGCGAACCGCTCGAACACCCGCACCGGGTCGTCGGAGCTGAGCACGGTCACCGCGGTGCCGAGCCGGATCCGCTCGGTGCGCGACGCGATCGCCGCCAGCACGATCTCCGGCGCGGTGACGGCGAAGTCCTCGCGGTGGTGCTCGCCGATGCCGAACGCGTCCACGCCGAGGCTGTCGGCCAGCACGGCCTGCTCGACCACGTTGCGGATGACCTGCGCGTACGGCACGGTGCCGCCGGTGTCGTCGACGGTGACGTCGCCGAACGTGTCGAGCGCGAACTCCAGCGGTGCGGACATCCCGGCCTCTCCCACTCCACAGGCACCGTCAAGCGTAGTCAGCCATGGTCATCCATGACGGGTCCGGGGTGCCTTGCCACCGGACCCGGCGGCCGAACGGGGGACAGCGTAAGCATGATCGCGTACCCATGATGGCGCGATGACACGAAGGTCACCTTCCGGCGCGACGATGCGCTGGTTGCCGTCCAGCACCGCATGGTGCCTACTCGTCGCTGGCGGGTGTTCACCGCCGCCGGGATCGGCGCCAACATCGGCGCCGGTCTGACTGGCACCTGGTCGACGACGAGGTGCACCACCACTTCAACGCGCTGCTCGCCCCGATGGGCGCGTTCCTGGACGGGCGCGTCACCTACGAGATGATGGCCGACTACTGGCCGACCGCCGACGAGGATCCGGCGAACGCCGGGCCGATGGCGGAGTTCGCCCGCATCTGGCGGGACATGCCGAAGTACGTCTTCTCCCGCACGCTCGACCGTGCGGACTGGAACACCACGGTGCTGCGTGAGGTGGTGCCCGACGACATCCGCAACCTCGTCGAACTGCACGGCGGCGACGTCGCCGTCGGCGGGGCGGAGCTGGCGGCGTCGTTTCTCGAACACGACCTGATCGACGAGATCCGCCTGTACGTGCACCCGGTGGTCCTGGGCCGCGGCCGTCCGCTGTTCCGGCCGTCCGACCGCCGCCACGACCTGCGCCTGGCCCGCACCCGCACGTTCGGCAACGGCGTCGCGCTGCTCCACTACGTGCGCCCGACCCGGTGACGGCGGCGGGCGGCGCCTCGGTCCGCGAGGCGCCGCCCGCCGGCGGTGGTGCGGCGTCGTGCCGGGCATGCCGCCGCCGCGCCACCGGGTCCGGTCAGCAGTACAGGTTGGCGCCGGGCGTGGTGCCCAGGATCGCGACGAACTGCTGGTAGGAGTTGACCCGGCTCTGGACCTGCGCCGGGTTGCCGCCGTTGCACTCGATGGATCCGTTGATGCTGCGGATCGTCTGCCCGAAGCCCGCCCCGTTGACCATGGCGTTGTGCGCGGTCATCGTGCCCGGGCCGTTCTGGGTCATCCAGTACCACAGGCCCGTGCGCCAGGCGACCGACGCGTCGTTCTGCACCAGCCATGGGTTGGTCAGCAGCGGCAGCCCGAGGGCGTCGCCGGCGGCCTTGTAGTTGAAGTTCCAGCTCAGCTGGATCGGACCGCGGCCGTAGTAGGCGGCCTGCCCGGCCGGGCACCCGTAGGGCTGGCCCGCGTCGCAGTAGTGCGGGTAGTTGGCGGTGTTCTGCTCCACGATGTGCACCAGGCCGCCGGTCTCGTGGTTGACGTTGGCCAGGAACGCCGCGGCCTCCTGGCGGCGGACGGTGTCGCTGCCGGTGGTGGCGAACGACGGGTAGGCGGACAGCGCCGCGATCAGGCCCTGGTACGTGTAGAACGAGTTGCGGCCCGGGAACATCTGGTTGAAGGCCGCCTCGGAGACGACGAAGCCGCCCGGGTTGGTCGGCGGGGTCGAGGGGGGCGTGCCGCTGCAGGTGTACGGGTCCCAGTACCAGGTGCTGATCGTCGGGTCGTAGCCCGGGTTGTCGTGCTCGGCGATGTAGTACAGGCCGTTGGTGTAGCGCACGATGGTCCCGGTGGTGTACCAGGTGCCCGCGGCCCAGTTGGGGTGGTTGCAGGTGCCGCCGGGCGGGGGCGTGGTGCCGCCGCAGGTGCCCTGGTCGGTCCAGACCTCGTTGGTGCCGGGCGCCTGGTTCTGGGTCCACCAGCGGGCCAGCCAGTTGTGGCCGTTGTAGGAGGCGGTCATGCCTCCGGTGTAGACGGATGACGACTGCCACGCGGCGACGCAGTTCGCGGCGTTCGCGGAGGCCGAGGGCAGGATGACGGCGAGCGCGGCGACGATCGCCAGCACTGCGGTCAACGCCAGGGAACGTTGTCGGGTCATGGGGACTCCTCTCCGCGGCGCGACGCCCGCGGATCGTCGATGACGGATGAGAGAGCGCTCACTCACGGAGAAGACTATCAATAAATAAAGCTTCCTAACAGTAGGTGTCCTGATTCGGCCCGGTACCATGGGTTTCCGAGGCGTGAGTCGTGAAAGGACGGATGTGGCGCAGCTGCACATCGCCGCACTGGGACCGCTCGGGGTGGCCCTGGCGGGGCGGCCGGTGCGGCTGGGCCCACGGCTGGTGAGGCTGCTGTCCGCGCTCGTCATGCAGGCTGGGCAGCACGTCCCGGCAGGTCGGCTCATCGAGATGCTGTGGGGCGTCGACGCGCCCGACAGCGCCGCCACGACCCTGCGCAGCCACGTGGCGCACCTCCGGCGAGCCCTGTCGGCCGGGACCTCCCATTCCGGCCAGGCCATCGTGACCGTCGGCAGCGCCACCGGCGTCGGCTACCGCCTCGACCTCGACACCGGCCAGCTCGACGTGACGACGTTCGAACAGCTGTCTGCCGAGGGGGCCGGACTGCTGGCCGACAGCCTCGGCCATGCCGAGCAGGCTGCCCGGACCCTGGCCGCCGGCCTTGCGCTGTGGCGCGGACCCGCCTACGCCGACGTGGCCGAGCACGCCTTCGCGCTGCCGCACATCAGCCGCCTCAACGCGCTGCGCTGGTCTGCCCGGCGGCAGGACTCAGCCGTTGCTGCAGTGGATCTGCGATCCGCCGTCGCTGAGGTACCCGTCCCACACCCAGCCGTACTTGGTGGTGGCGGTGCGCAGGTAGGTCCAGGTCTCCCAGTTCGCGTCGTAGACGAAACAGTGGTAGTCCACGGAGTTGTTGATCGTCGCCGTGTCGGTGACGTCGCACTGCCAATCGGGACCATTGCGCAGGCTCACGCTCCGGGTGAACTTCTTGCCGTACGCCGACTGGTCGACGTCCGGGCCGCTGACGCCGCACGGCAGCGCGGCTGCCGGCGAAGACTGGCCGACCACGGCCAGCGTGGCCGCAGCGGTCGTCAGCACCATGCCTCGTGCGATCATTCCTCGCTTCATGTTCGTTCCCTTCCGCAGACTTCCGGCACGTTCGAGGGCGTGGCGCCACGGTCGTGGCTGCGGATCGGCTCGGGGATCGCCGCCGTCCGGCCCCTGGTGCGCAACACTTCCAGCGGAGCGTGGAAACCCCGTGGAAGATCGCCGGCGCCGGGAACGGCGCGGGATGCGGCGTCAGGCCGCCGTGCCCGGCAGGGCGGTCGCCCCGAGCGGGTTGGCCAGCAGGTCGGCGAAGGCCAGCTCGGCCGCGCCGAGCAGGGTCGTGTCGTCGTCGAAGGCCGACACGGACAGCCGCACCCGCTCCCGTGACACGGGCAGCACGTGGTCGGCGATGCGCTTGCGGATCTGCGGCTCCGCGCCCGCGTACACGTCGCGCATCATGCCGCCGAACACCAGCATGCCGGGGTTGAACAGGTTGATCAGGTTCGCGACGCCGATGCCGAGCCAGTCGCCGATCCGCGCGAGGGCCCGCTGCGCGGCGGGGTCGCCGCGCCCGGCGTCGGCGACGACGGCACGCACCGCGTCGCGCCCGAACAACCCGTCCGGGCGGCCCGCCTCGGCCAGCAGCGCCCGCTCGCCTACCTCCGCCTCCAGGCAGCCACGGGCCCCGCACGAGCAGGGCCGCCCACCATGCGGGTTGACCAGCATGTGCCCGACCTCGCAGCCGTAGCCTGCCTCCCCGTCGAGCACCTCGCCGCCGACGATGATGCCGCCGCCCACCCCGACATCGCCGTGCAGGTAGATGAGGTTCTGCACGCCGACGCCCGCGCCGCGGCCGTGTTCGGCCAGCGCGCCCAGGTGGGCCTCGTTGCCGACGGGCACCGGCAGCCCCAGACCGAGCTGCTCGCCGAGTTCGGCCCCGAACGCCTGGTCCACCCAGCCCAGGTACGGGCCGTAGCGGACCATGCCGTCGCCAGGGCGGATCATGCCGCAGTAGGACGCGCCGGCGCCCGCGCAGACCGCACCCGGCGGCGCGTTGCGGTGCAGGTCCCGGCCGAACCCAGCCAGCACGGCGACGACGGCGTCCAGGTCGGGGCCCGAACGTGAGCGCTTCGCAACCCGGCGTTCGAGGATCTCGCCGCCCAGCGCCACGCGGGCGGCGACCAGCCGGTCCACGGCGACGTCGAACGCGAGCACGTACACCCGGTCCGCGGCCGGGGTGACCACCAGCGAGGGCCGCCCGGACCGGCCCGCGGCGGCGGGCTGCCGCTCGCGTACCAGGCCGGCGGCACTGAGCCGGGTGGTCAGCGCCATGATCGTGCTGCGGTTGAGGTTCATCCGCTCGGCCAGCTCGGCGCGCGACAGCGGGCCGGACAGGTGGACGTGCCGCAGCAGCGCGCCGAGGTTCTGCCGCGGGCCTTCGTCCGGTGCGTACTCGGCCCCGGGCGCGGACGAGCTGGTCAGCATGGGCAGAGACCTTGTGGGCTGGGTACGGTTGAGACTTCAACCATACGTGAAACGGTAGGCCCCGCCGCGCTGCGGCCCGGGGCGGGTCCGATCAGGACGCCTTCAAGCCGGCCAGCACGAAGTCGGCGAGTTCGCGGGCGATCGTCTCGGCGGGCTTGGGGCCGTCCGGGCGGAACCAGGTGTGCAGGGAGTTGGTCACCCCGAAGATCGACCAGGAGACCACCTCCGGCGAGGCGACCGGGCTGAACACCCCGTCGCGCTGCGCCTGCCGGATCAGCGCCCGCACCGCCTCCTGGTAGCGCCGCCAGTCGGCCTGCAGCCGCTGGGTGCGCCCGCTGTCCATGGTGGCCAGCTCCCGCGACACGGCCGCCGACTCCTGCCGCATCGCGGCCGTGCCGACCACGATGTCGTCGATGATCGCCCGCAGCGTCCACTCCGGATCGCGGCCCTGGGCCAGGATCGCGTCCAGGGCCGTGAGCCGCTCGCTGAAGATCGCCCGGTACATCTCGACGAGCAGGTCCTCCTTGGCCCCGAAGTAGTGGTACAGGCCGCCCTTGGTGACCCCGGCGCGGTCGACGACCTGCTGCACCGACGTGGCGTCATAGCCCTGCTCGGCGAACAGCCCGGTCGCCGCGGCCAGGATGCGCTCGCGCACCCCGGCCCCGCCGTCGGCTTTAGAACGCCCCATCCGGGATCTCCATCAGCGCGTTGTCGGTGGTCTCCAGCACCCGGCGGCGCGCGGTCAGCTCCGGCAGCACGGTACGCGCGAAGAACCGCGCCACCGCCAGCTTGCCCTGGTAGAAGCCCACGTCGTCGCCGGACGCGCCGTCCAGGGCGGCCAGCGCGACCGCGGCCTGGCGGATCAGCAGCCAGCCGATCAGCAGGTCGCCGACGCTCATCAGCAGCCGGGTGGTGTTCTGGCCGACCTTGTACACCTCGGTGACGTCGTCACCGGCGGCCTTCTGCCAGCCGAACATGGTCGCCACCATGCCGCGCACGTCGGCGATCGCCTCGCGCAGCGACTCGCACTCCAGCTTCAGCCCGTCGGTGGACTCGTTGGCGTCGCAGAACTCCTCCATCTCGCCGACGAGCAGGTCCAGCGCCACCGACCGGTCCCGGACGATCTTGCGGAAGAAGAAGTCCTGGCCCTGGATCGCGGTGGTGCCCTCGTACAGGGTGTCGATCTTCGTGTCCCGGATGTACTGCTCCATCGGGTAGTCCTGCAGGTAACCCGACCCGCCCAGGGTCTGCAGCGACAGGGCCAGCATCTCGTAGGAGCGCTCCGAGCCGACGCCCTTCACGATCGGCAGCAGCAGGTCGTTGACGTTCGCGCCCTGCGGGTGGTCGCGGTCCAGCCAGCCGGCCGTGTACAGGTAGGTGGCGCGCAGGCCCTCGGCGTACGCCTTCTGCAGCATCAGGATGCGCCGCACGTCGGGGTGCCGGTCGATGGTGACCCGCGGCGCGGTCTTGTCCGCCGCCCGGGTCAGGTCCGGGCCCTGCACGCGCTGGCGGGCGTAGTCGAGGGCGTTGAGGTAGCCGGTCGACAGCGTCGCGATCGCCTTCACGCCGACCTGCATCCGCGCCGACTCGATCACCTTGAACATCTGCGCGATGCCGTCGTGCACCTCGCCGACCAGCCAGCCCTTCGCCGGGACACCGTGCTGGCCGAACGTCAGCTCGCAGGTGCTGGACACCTTCAGGCCCATCTTCTTCTCGACGTTGGTGGCGTACACGCCGTTGCGCTCGCCGAGCTGCCCGGACTCGTGGTCGAAGTGGAACTTCGGCACCAGGAACATCGACAGGCCCTTGGTGCCCGGCCCGCCCGCGCCGGGCGTGTCCACCGGCCGGGCCAGCACGAAGTGCATGATGTTCTCGCTCAGGTCGTGCTCGCCCGAGGTGATGAAACGCTTGACGCCCTCCAGATGCCACGAGCCGTCGGCCTGCGGCACCGCCCGGGTGCGGCCCGCGCCGACGTCGGAGCCCGCGTCGGGCTCGGTGAGCACCATGGTCGCGCCCCACTGGCGGTCGATCATGATCTCGGCGATGCGCTGCTGCGGCTCGGTGCCCATGCGGTGCAGCAGGCCGCCGAAGCCGGGGCCGCCACCGTACATGTACACCGGCGCCTGCGCGCCCTGGACCAGCTCGATCAGCGCCCACCACAGCGCCCGCGGGGCGACCACGCCGCCGGCCTCGGCGGGCATGTCCAGCCGCCACCACTCGGCGTCCATCCACGCCTGGTACGACCGTCGGAAGCTCTCGGGCATGGTCACCGAGTGGGTCTGCGGGTCGTAGACGGGCGGGTGACGGTCCACGTCGGCGTACGACGCCGCGATCGGCCCGACCGACAGCCGCTCCACCTCTGCGAGCATGTGCTCGACGGTGTCGGTGTCCAGCTCGGCGAAGCGTCCCGTGCCCAGCTTGTCGCCGAGGCCGAACACCTCGAACAGATTGAACCGCAGGTCACGCAGGTTGCTCCGGTAGTGGCTCATGCCCAGCCTTCCCCCATGGCGCTCCAGCCGAGCGCCGACGTGTCGAGGTGCCCATGACAGCGCGGCGGCGGCCCCGCTGTCAATACCGACCGGTTGGTATGTTGCTTGGCGCCGGGGCCTACCGACCGGTCGGTCTGCTCGCTAAGGTATCCGCACATCGACTGCAACAACAAACGACTGACAAGGGGCGAAAGCTGTGCGCACAGGTCTGGAAGGTCGTACCGCGCTGGTCACCGGCGCGTCCCGCGGCATCGGCAAGGCCACCGCGGCCGCCCTGGCCGCCGAGGGCTGCAACGTCGTGCTGACCTCCCGGCGCCAGGACGCGCTGGACGCGGTCGCCGCGGAGTTCCGCGAGGCGTACCCGAAGGTCGGCTTCCTCGCCAAGGCCGCGCACGTGGGGGAGAAGGACCAGGCCGACGCCTGCGTCGCCGCCGCGGTGGCCGAGTTCGGCTCCGTCGACGTGCTCGTCAACAACGCCGGCACCAACCCGTACTTCGGCCCCATGGTCGACCTCGACGTGTCCCGCGCGGAGAAGACCGTGCAGGTCAACCAGCTGTCCATCGTGCTGTGGACGCAGGCCGCCTGGCACGCCTCGATGGCGGCCAACGGCGGCGCCATCGTCAACATCGCCTCCGTCGGCGGCCTGGCCACCGAGCTGGGCATCGGCTACTACAACGCCACCAAGGCCGCCGTCATCCACCTGACCCGGCAGTTCGCCGCCGAACTGGCCCCGAAGGTGCGGGTCAACGGCATCGCGCCCGGCATCGTACGCACCAAGCTCGCCCAGGCCCTGTGGGAGAACAACGAAGAGGCGATCAACCAGCACACCCCGCTGGGCCGCATCGGCGAACCCGAGGACATCGCCAACGCCGTCGTCTTCCTCGCCGGCCAGACCTCCTCCTGGATGACCGGCCAGACCCTCGTCGTCGACGGCGGCTCCCTCATCCGCCATTCCTTCGCCGCCTGACCCGCGCCCGCCTTGTGCGGCGTCAGTTTCGGGGAAACTGCAGGAATCGCGCTTCCGATTCGCGCAGTTTCCCCGAAAGCGCAGCAGGGCTCCCGCGACGCCTCGCGGTCGGTAGCGTGGGGGCATGGCGGCAGAGTTGTGGGTGCTCAATGCGGGGTATGTCGGTGAGCGGGTAGCGAGCACCGTCGCGCTGCTGCGGGACGGGGACACCACCGTGGTCGTCGACCCGGGGATGGTCGCCGACCGGCAGCAGATCCTCGGGCCGATGGCCGACCTCGGCGTCGACCCGGAGTCCGTCACGGATGTGATCTTCAGTCACCATCACCCCGACCACACGATCAACGCGGCACTGTTCCGCAACGCCCGCTACCACGACCACTGGGCGTACTACGTCGACGACCAGTGGGTCAGCCGCGACGCCGAGGGCTTCGCGCTCTCCGACGCGATCCGGCTGATCCGCACGCCGGGGCACACGGCCGAGGACATCACGACCCTGGTCGACACCGCCGCCGGGCTCGTCGCCCTCACCCACGTCTGGTGGCACGCCGAAGGGCCGCCGAAGGACCCGTTCGCCACCGATGCCGTCGCACTGGCAGCGTCCCGTGCCCGGGTGCTCGCGCTGAACCCGGTCCAGATCGTGCCAGGCCATGGCCCCGCTTTCACGCCGGACCCGACGACCCCTCGCTGACGGTTCGACGTACGCGGCGACGCTGTGGGTAGGCGAAGTGGACCGTCCGCACCCGCTCGGGGCTGCGCACGGACGGCCGGTCCGGGATCATCGGCTGTTGTGATCACCCGTCGGCACGACCGGACGGCGCACCGACGATGGGACGGACCCGCAGATGGCAAGTGAGCGCCGGCGCTGGCAGATGCTGATCGTCGGCACGCTGGCGATGACCGCGGGCAGCACGTTCCAGTACGGGCTGGCCTACCTGATCCCGGCGTTCCGGGACGAGGGCCTGACCCTGGAACAGGCCGGCGCGCTGGTCGCCTGCCCCACCATCGGCGTGGTGCTCACCCTCATCGCCTGGGGCGCCGCGGCCGACCGGTGGGGCGAGCGCGTGGTGCTGTCCACCGGTCTCGGGCTGCAGGGCCTCATCCTGATCGCCGCACAGTGGGCGTCCGGCACCGCGGGCCTCGCCGTGTGCCTGGTGCTGGCCGGTGCGGCAGGCGGCTCGGTGCTGGCCGGCGGCCGGCTCATCCTCGGCTGGTTCGCGCGGCACGAGCGCGCTCTGGCGATGGGCATCAGGCAGAGCGCCGCGCCGCTGGGCCTCGCCCTGGCCGCCCTCACGCTGCCCTCCCTCGCCGACCGCGGCACGGGCGGGCCGCTGCTGTTCCTCGCGGTGCTGTTCCTGGCCGTGGCGACAGCGGCATTCGTGTTCGTACGCGACCCGGCCCCGCAGCCGTCCGACACGAACCGGGAGGCACCGCAACAGAAGCCGACGTCGCCGTACCGCACCTCCGGCTTGTGGCGTATCCACGCCGCCAGCGCGCTGCTGGTCATCCCGCAGTTCACGGTCACCACGTTCGCGCTGGTCTTCCTCGTCGAGGTCCATGGCTGGACGGCGGTCGGCGCCGGGCAGCTGCTGGCCGGAGGGCAGGTGTGCGGCGCCCTGGCCCGTCTCGGAGCGGGCTACTGGTCCGACCGCACGGGCAGCCGGCTCAAGCCCATGCGGATCATCGCGATCTCGACCGGCTTGGGAATGCTGGCGCTGGCCGCGCTCGCCGGAACGAGGCTGGCGGTGCCCGTGCTGCTGTTCATGGCGGTGGTCGCGGTGACCAGCAACGTGCTGTCGTTCACCGCCGTCGCCGAATACGCGGGTTCGGCGTGGGCGGGCCGTGCCCTCGGCATCCAGACCACCGGCCAGAACGCGCTGGCGGCTGCCACACCGCCGGTGATGGCCATGGCGATCGGAGCGGCGGACTTCGCACCGAGTTTCGCCGTGGTGGCCGCGTTTCCGCTGATCGCCGCCGTTATCGTGCCGGTCGCTGCAGAGCGGGCCGCCATCGCCGCCCAGGCAGACCAGACGGTCCCGCCGGTCGCGGCAGCTCAGCGCATCCGTTCCTAGACCGGGCTCACCGCGAGCGGGGCCGCGCCGGGTATTGGAGCACGGTCAGCAGCCGGCTGTGCAGGTCGGCGTTCGAGTACAGGCCACCGCCTCGATCGCCGGCGTTACCTCCGGTCCGGTCGGTGAAACAGCCGCCCGCCTCCTCGACGAGCAGGATCCATGGCGCGTGATCCCAGACGTGGTAGCCCTCGACCAGGAAAGCGTCGGTTTCGCCGCGGACCAGCTCGACGAGCGGGAGCGCGCCGGCCGGTGTGCGGGCCACGCTCGGTGGCAGGCGGGCTCTGGACGCGTCGTCCAGCGCATCGAGCTGAGCCTCGGCCAGCGTCGAAGTGGTGCTGACGGCGAGGCGCCGCGACTCGCCCTGTCCGCGTGGCCAGGACGACTCGAAGGAACCGCCGCCTCGGGTCGCCCACCAGCAGCGTCGCAGCGCGGGCGCGGTGACGACCGCGAGCTCGGTGCGCCCGGCGACCTCCAGCGCGAGGTGGACTCGCCAGTTCGGGTCACCGCGGCTGAAGAACGACGTGCCGTCGATCGGGTCGATGATCCAGACCCGATCGGACTCACCGACCCGGCCAAGTTCCTCGCCGAGGAGCGCATCCTGCGGCCTCGCCGTCGACAGCGTCTCGCGAATCGACCGTTCGACCGCCCGGTCGGCTTCGGTGACCGGTGTGCCGTCCGCCTTCAGCGTCGCCGCAACGCCGGACTCGAAGTAAGCGAGGGCGAGGTCTGCTGCCAGATCCGACGTGTCGAACGCGAGACGCAGGTCATCAGCGCTGTCCACGACCGACGACGCTATCAGCCGACGATCCCTCAGAGACCGAAGGCCTGGTACACCTCGTCGATGCTCTCCCAGTCGGCCTGGCTCGACCGGCGCAGGTCCGCGGGGACCGGCTGCGGGAACACCAGCAGCGAACCCTGTGCCCGGCCGTCGGCGCCGATGTGCAGGTCGGTGGCGGGGGAGAACCACGCCTCTCCGTCGCCCATGGTGCTCCAGTAATCGATTCTGAACACCCGGCCCTGTGCGAGGGCCTCCCGCAGCTCGTCAGTGCTCAACGAATGGCCCGCGACGGGCTGCCCGCCCTCGGCGAGCAGCCCGTCGACCAGGTCCTGGCTCCAGATCACGGTCAGGCCGGGTTCAGGGAGTCGGTGAAGACGGCGAGCACCTCGCCGCCGGGCCCGTACGCGACGAGCCGCCCGGCGGCGATGTTGGCCAGCCGGAACGAGAACGTCCGCTGCCCGGGGAACATCTCCACCAGCGGGATCTCCCGTGGCGGCCCGCCTGGCGCGCTGGTGAACTCCAGCCGCGCGACGCTGCCGTCGACCACGCCGTTGACGCGCACCTTGGTCGGCTCCCGGAACGTGCCGAAGTGGACCGGCCCGCCGGCGGCCGCGTCGGCGCAGCTCTGCGCGGTGCGGCAGTAGAAGAAGTAGCGCGGGTTGACGGTGTCGGCGAGGTCGTACGCCTTGAACGTCGGATCGGCGCCGGCGGGCAGCGGCAGGATCGCGATGCAGGCCAGTGCGGCCGAGGCCGTGGTGGCGGTGCGCAGCCAGACCCGGGCCGAGCCGGGTCGTGCCGAGCGCGCCGTCGCCACGGCCAGTCCGCCGACCCCGGCGAGGCAGACCGCCACGACCCCGAGCGAGCGCGCATTCTCGAACACGAACTGCACGCCGGGCCGCATCGACACTGCGCCGAGCAGGCTGCCCAGCGACAGCACCATGACCACCAGCAGGACTCCGCCGGCGACGCGGCGCGCCACGCCGTTGGCGGCGATCATCAGCATCGCGGCCAGCACGGTCCACAGCTGGTGGTGGGTCCAGGAGACCGGGGAGGCGGCGACGGTGGCGCAGCCGACGAGCACCGCCGCGCGAACCGGCTCGCCGTCCAGCGCGATGCGCCGCGCCCGCAGCAGGGCGACCCCGCAGATCAGCGCGACCAGGGCCGCCCACAGCAGCGGCAGCGTCTCCGGCGACATCCCGGCTCGCATGAGCATGCCGTGCAGCGACTGGTTGCCCAGCGAGGCCAGATTGCCGATGCGGGAGGTCTGCAGCATGGTGCCGGTCCAGTAGGTCCAGCTGTCGGCGGGCAGGAACGCCGCCCCGGCGAGGGCGCAGGCGGCGAAGGTCGCCACGGCGCGGGCCGCGTCCCGGGGGCGTTTGGCGACCAGCAGGAACACCACGAACAGCAGCGGTGTCAACTTGATCGCCGCGGCCAGGCCGATCAGGACGCCGCGGTGGCGGGCCGGGGTCAGCCCGATCGCGTCGACCAGTGCCAGCAGCACGATGAACACGCTGACCTGGCCGAAGCGCAGGTTGCTCTGCGCCGGTGCGGACAGCAGCAGCGCGCACGCGGCCACCGCCACCAGCAGCGGCCGCCGGTCGGTGACGGTGGTGAACGCGCCCCCGGCCGCCGCCGCGATCGCCGCGATCGCGGCGACGGTCAGCGCGAGCCACAGCAGCCGCAGCGTCGGCTCGGCCAGCAGCGTCATAGGCTGCATCAGCAGCGCGGCGAACGGCGGGTACGTGAACGGGCCGCCGTTCTCGGCGACGTAGCCGTACAGCGGCTGCCCGTGCTGGACGGTCTCGATCGCGCCGTAGTAGATGTGCAGGTCGGACAGCCGGTCGTCCGGGGGCCGCCGCAGCACCAGCACCGAGGAGACCAGGGCGACCGCCCCGAACACCGACCACACCGCACCGACCCGGCGATCAACCATCGACACAGGTTAGCGCCCGCCGCGCGGTGCGGCCGTCCACCCGTCCAAGATTCGTCGACCTGCCCGGCACCTGGGCGTATACGGGTTCAAGATACGCACAGGCGCCGGGCGAGTCCGACGATCACGGAGCGGTCAGGAGGAGTGGCTGCGGTCGTGGTTGCGGACCAGGCGCAGGCGGAGCTGGGTGATGCTGCGGCCGTCGATCTCGGTGACCTCGGCGGTGAAGCCGGGGGCCTTGACCGTCTCACCGGTCTTGGTGGGGATGTGGCCGAGCTTGTCCAGCACCAGGCCGGCGACCGTGGTGTAGTCCATCTCGCCCAGCCGGTTCAGGTCGATGCCCAGGTCCGGCAGGTCGTGCAGCGGGAACGAGCCCGGCACCAGGAACACGTCGTCGGCCTCGCGGACCACCGAGACCACGTCCCGGTCGGTCTCGTCGTAGATCTCGCCGACGACCTCCTCGACGAGGTCCTCCATCGTGATGATGCCGTCGATGGAGCCGTGCTCGTCGACCACCAGGGCGAACTGCTCGCGCTGGTTGCGCAGCTGGCGCATGGCGTCCGACACCGACAGCGTCTCCGGCAGGAAGATCGCGGTGCGGGCGCGCTCGCCGACCGGGCCGCCCGCGCCGAGCAGGTCGCGCAGGTGCACCACGCCGACCACGGAGTCAAGGTCGCCGTCGCCGACGACAGGGGCCCGGCTGTGGCCGGTCTCGGCCAGCATGGCCAGCCCTTCCTCCGCGGACATGTCCGCGGGCAGGGTGACGACCTCGCGGCGGGGGATGAGGATGTCGCGGATGTCGCGCTCGCTGATCTCGAACGCCCCGGAGATGATCTCGCGCTGCTCGGCGGTGAAGCTGCGCTGCGCGACGACCAGGTCGCGGATCTCCTCGGCGGAGATCTCCTCGCGGCCCGCGCGGGGGTCCACCCCGGCGATCCGGACGATCATGTCGGTGGACTTGCCGAGCAGCCACACGAACGGTCGCGACGCGGTGGCCATCCAGTCCAGCGGCCGTGCGGCGACAAGCGCCCAGCCCTCCGCGCGCTGCATGGCGATGCGCTTGGGGGCCAGCTCGCCGACCACCAGCGTGAGGAAGGTCAGCACCAGGGTGACGATGATGATGGCGGCGGGCTCGGCCGCCGAGCCCAGGAAGGCCAGCGCCGGCACCAGCGGCTTGGCCAGCGACGTCGCCGCGAAGGCCGAGGCCAGGAAGCCGGCCAGGGTGATGCCGATCTGGATGGTGGCGAGGAACCGGTTGGGGTCCCGGGACAGGCGGGCCAGCACCCTGCCGCCGGAGGAGGAGCGCTCGAGCCGCTGGATCTGCGACTCGCGCAGCGAGATGAGAGCCATCTCGCTGCCCGACAGCGCTCCGTTGATCAACATCAGGACAAGCACCAGCAGAACCTGGGTGCCGTAGCCGCCCACGGGCGTTCACTCCTCGACATGTTCAAGACAGAACCCACACCGTAGCGGGTCCGCCTGAAGATCCTGCACAGGGCGGCACGGACAAAGCTCCGTTCATGCACCACAGCGGCATGAACGGAGCTTTGTTCGCGAAATGCGTCAGTCCTGCTTGACCTCGGTCTTGTCGCCCGACCACAGCGTGTGGAAGGTGCCGTCGGCGTCCACCCGCTTGTAGGTGTGCGCGCCGAACAGGTCCCGCAGGCCCTGGGTGAGCGCGGCGGGCAGCCGCTCGCGGCGCAGGCCGTCGTAGTACGCCAGGGACGACGAGAACACCGGGGCGGGGATGCCCAGCTGTGCGGCGGTGGCCACCACGCGGCGCCAGGCCGGCACGGCCGCCCCGATCGCCTCGGTGAACGCGGGTGCGAACAGCAGGTTCGCCGGGGGCTCCGAGCCCTGGTACGCGGCGGTGATGTCGCGCAGCAGCGAAGCCCGGATGATGCAGCCCGCCCGCCACAGCGATGCGATCGCCGCCAGGTCCAGGTCCCAGCCGTACTCCTTGGACGCCGACACCAGCATGTCCAGGCCCTGCGCGTAGCTGACCAGCTTGGACGCGTACAGCGCCTGGCGCACGTCCTCGACGAACGTGTCGGGCAGGTCCACCTTGACCTCGTGACCGCCCAGCAGCCCCTGCGCGACCGGGCGCTGCGCCGCCTGCGACGACAGCGCGCGGGCGAACACCGACTCGCCGATGCCGGTGACCGGCGAACCCAGCTCCAGGGCCGCCATCACGGTCCAGCCGCCGGTGCCCTTCATGCCCGCGGCGTCGACGACGACGTCGACGAACGGCTTGCCGGTCTTCGCGTCGACGTGGCCGAGCACCTCGGCGGTGATCTCGATGAGGAACGACGACAGGTCGCCCTTGTTCCACTCGGCGAAGATCTTCGACTGCTCGGCCGGCTCCAGGCCCGCGCCGGAGCGCAGCAGGTCGTACGCCTCGCCGATGACCTGCATGTCGGCGTACTCGATGCCGTTGTGGACCATCTTCACGAAGTGGCCGGCACCGTCGGTGCCGATCCAGGAGCAGCACGGCTCGCCGTCCACGTGCGCGGAGATCTTCTCCAGCATGGGCCCGAGCGACTCGTACGACTTCTTCGACCCGCCCGGCATGATCGACGGGCCCTTGAGCGCGCCCTCCTCGCCGCCGGACACGCCCACGCCCACGAAGTGCAGGCCCTTCTCGGCCAGCGCGGCCTCGCGGCGGCGGGTGTCGGTGAAGTGGGAGTTGCCCGCGTCGATGATGATGTCGTCGGCGTCGAGCAGCGGCACCAGCTCGGCGATCACGTCGTCGACCGGCTTGCCGGCCTTGACCATGATCAGTACGCGGCGCGGCTTCTCCAGCGCGCCGACCAGCTCGGCCATCGTCTCGGTCGCGACGAAGTCGCCGTCGCCACCGTGCTCGGCGATCAGCGCGTCGGTGCGGGCGCGGCTGCGGTTGTGCACCGCCACGGTGTAGCCGTTGCGGGCCAGGTTGCGGGCGAGGTTGGCGCCCATCACCGCCAGCCCGGTGACACCGATCTGTGCTGCCATGGTGTGACTCCTGGTCGTGAAAGCTCGATGTTTGCGGCCGCCCCGGTGCGTCCCTTCCACCTCATACCCCACCACGCCGGGCACGGGTGCGCACGCCCGGGGCGGCGCTGTCCTAGTGATCGAGAAGCTACGTCGGATTCGTGGTCGACTCCAGGTTCCGCGGCCTCCATCCTGCCCCAAGACGCGGCATGGCGAGAGCGCTTCGCAGGGTCAGAACCGGATGCGGGCCGCCACCGGCAGGTGGTCGCTGCCGGTGCGGGGCAGCGACCAGACGCGGGTGACCGTGGCCGCGCGGGCCAGCACGTGGTCGATGCGGGCCAGCGGCGCCTGCGCGGGCCAGCTGAACGCGAAGTCGGACCGGTCCGAGCCCAGCCGCGAGGTGACCGGGTCCAGCCCGCGGTCGTCCAGGGTGCCGTTGAGGTCGCCCAGCAGCAGCACCCGCTGCTGCGGTTCGGCGGCCAGCGCCGCGCCCAGCTTCTCGGCGCTGCCGTCGCGCCGGGTGGAGCCGAAGCCGTCGGTCCAGCCCAGACGCAGCGACGGCAGGTGGGCCACGTACACCGCGACGTCGCCCTGCGGCAGCGCCACGGTGGCGCGCATGCCGCGGCTCCAGTCGTCCACGATGGCGCGCGGCCGGATCTCGACCACCCGCACGTCGGTGACCGGGTATTTGGACCACAGCCCGACCGTGCCCTGCACCGCCGCGTGCGGGTAGAGCGGCGCGAGCGCGGCCGCGTACTCGGCCATGGCCTGCTCGGTGACCTCTTCCAGCGCGACGAGGTCGGGCGACACGGCCAGCAGCGCCCCGATCGTGCCCGCCGGGTCGGGGTTCTCGTCGCTGACGTTGTGCTGCACGACGGTGAGGTCGAACGGCTCGTCGGCGTGCGGGGCCAGCACCCCGGCGAACAGGCCGAACCAGGCGGCCACGGGAAGCGGCAGGGCGATCAGGGCGAGCTTCGAGCGGCGCAGCAGCGCGAGACCGAGCAGCGGCGGGACGCCCAGGCCCAGCCAGGGCAGGAACGACTCCAGCAGGCTGCCCAGGTGCCCGAGCGTGTTCGGCACCGCGGCGTGCAGCACCAGCAGGCCCGCGACGAGCACCGACAGCGCCGCCGTCACCAGCCCCGGCGTCCGCCCGACGGGCACGCGGCCGCCGTCGCTCCGCCGGGGGAACGGCAGCCGTCGCTCGCTCGTGGCGCCCGTAGCCGGCGCCGTCAAGGTGTCCACCAGGTTCAGTCTCGCAGGTTGGCGATGTGCCTCATCTTGTTGGTCGCGTCCAGCGCCGCGACCTTGTACGACTCGGCCAGCGTGGGGTAGTTGAACACCGCCTCGACCAGGTAGTCGACCGTGCCGCCGCAGCCCATCACGGACTGCCCGATGTGGAGCAGCTCGGTCGCGCCGGTGCCGAACACGTGCACGCCGAGCAGCTTGCGGTCCTCCGGCGACACCAGGATCTTCAGCATGCCGTGCGAGTCGCCGATGATCTGGCCGCGGGCCAGCTCGCGGTAGCGGGACACGCCGACCTCGAACGGCACCCGCTGGTCGGTCAGCTCGTCCTCGGTGCGGCCCACGTAGCTGATCTCGGGGATGGTGTAGATCCCGATCGGCTGCAGCGCCGAGATCGGGCCCAGCGGCTGCCCGCAGGCATGGTGGGCGGCCAGCCGGCCCTGCTCCATCGAGGTGGCGGCCAGCGCCGGGAAGCCGATGATGTCGCCGACGGCGTAGATGTGCGGCACGGCGGTGCGGAAGTTCTCGTCCACGGTGATGCGCCCGCGTTCGTCGGCGGCCAGCCCGGCGGCCTCCAGGGCCAGGGCGTCGCCCATGCCCTGCCGCCCGGCCGAGTACATGACCGTGTCAGCGGCGATGGTCTTGCCGCTCTCCAGCACCGCGATGGCGCCCCTGGGGTGCTTCTCGACGGCGGCGACGGCCTCGCTCAACCGGAATGTCACGGCCAGTTCACGCAGGTGGTACTTCAGCGCCTCGACGACCTCCAGGTCGCAGAAGTCCAGCATGCGGCTGCGCCGTTCCACGACGGTGACCTTGGTGCCCAGGGCGGCGAACATCGAGGCGTACTCGATGCCGATCACGCCCGCGCCGACCACCACCATCGAACGCGGCACCCGGTCGAGCTTGAGGATGCCGTCGGAGTCGATGATGGTCAGGTCGTCGAACTCGACGGTGGCCGGTCGCGCCGGACGGCTGCCCGCCGCGATGACGATGTTGTCGGCGGTGATCGAGAAGTCGCGCCCGCGCTCGCCGGTCACGTGCACGGTGTGCGGGTCGGAGAACCGGGCCGTGCCGGCGTGCAGCCGGACCCCGTTGCGGGCGAGCTGCCCGCGTACCACGTCGACCTCGCGGCTGATCACGTGTTCGGTGCGGGCGGTCAGGTCCGCGACGGTGATGTCCTCCTTGAGCCGGTAGCTCTGGCCGTAGAGCTCGCGCTGGCTCAGGCCGGTGAGGTAGACGACGGCTTCGCGCAGGGTCTTCGACGGGATGGTGCCGGTGTTGACGCTGACCCCGCCGATCATGTCGCCGCGTTCCACCATGGCCACCCGGCGGCCCAGCTTGGCGGCCGCGATGGCGGCCTTCTGGCCGCCGGGCCCGGATCCGATGACGAGGACGTCCACATCACGCATGTCGCATACCTTGGCACGGCAACGTTAACGGCGGGCACCCGCCGAACGGCGGTCATCGCGCGCCACCGGCGGCTACGGCAGCGGGCCACCCGAAGATCGGGAGATTGGTATGGTCGCGGCGTGCGCAGGAGCGTGTCGGCGGTCGTGCTCGATCAGTTCCACCACCCGACGCAGGTGATCGTCGGGGGGTTCGCGGCAGCTGCTCTCGTCGGCACGGGGCTGCTGTCGCTGCCGATCGCCACCGAGTCCGGCGAGCCCGCCCGGTTCCTCGACGCGCTGTTCACGGCGACCTCGGCGGTCTGCCTGACCGGCCTGATCCTGGTCGACAGCGAGACCCACTGGTCCGTGGCCGGTGAGCTCATCATCATGGCGCTGATCCAGGCCGGCGGGCTGGGCATCATGACCATGGCGACCCTGTTCGCGGTCGCGCTGTCGGGCCGGATGGGCCTGCGGGCCCGGATGCTCGTGCAGGCCGAGACCAGAGCGCTGCAGATGACCGACCTGCGCCGGGTGGTCCGCAACGTGGTGCTGCTCAGCCTGGGCGTGGAGGCGATCCTCGCGGTGCTGCTCGCGGGCCGGTTCATGCTGGCCTACGGGGAGTCGTTCGGGCGGTCGGTTTACCTGGGCGTGTTCCATTCGATCTCGGCGTTCAACAACGCGGGGTTCGCACTGTGGCCCGACAGCGTGGTCCGGTTCAACACCGACCCGTGGATCTGCCTGACGCTCGCCGTGGGCGTCATCGTCGGCGGGCTGGGCTTCCCGGTGCTGTTCGAGCTGCGCCACTCCTGGCGCCGGCCGAGCCGCTGGTCGGTGCTGACCCGGCTCACCCTCACCCTCAGCGCGGTGCTGCTGGTCGGGGGCACGGTCCTGCTGCTGGCCACCGAAGGCCGCAACCCGAGCACGCTGGGCGACATGTCGGGTGCGGACCAGCTGCTCAACGCGTTCTTCGGCGCGGTGATGCCGCGCAGCGGCGGATTCAACTCGATCGACATCGCGGCGATGTACCCGTCGAGCTGGCTCGCGTACGACGTGCTCATGTTCATCGGCGGCGGCAGCGCGGGCACCGCCGGCGGCATCAAGGTCACCACGTTCGGGCTGCTGGCCTACGTGATCTGGGCGGAGCTGCGCGGGGAGCCGTCGGTCAACGTCGGCCGCCGCCGGATCCCCGAGCAGCTGCACCGGCAGGCGCTCACCATCGCGCTGGTCGGCGTCGGCATCGTGGCGGGCTCGACGTACCTGCTGCTGGTGCTCAACCCGCACCCCTTGGACCAGGTGCTGTTCGAGGTCATCTCGGCGTTCGCGACCGTCGGGGTGTCCACCGGCATCACCGCCGAGCTCGACGCGGCCAGCCACGGCCTGCTCGCGATCCTGATGTTCGTGGGCCGGGTCGGGCCGCTGACCCTGGGCACCGCGCTGGCGCTGCGCGCCAGGACCCGCCACTACGAGCTTCCCGAGGAGCGTCCCCTTGTCGGCTGAGAACGGCAACGACCCGGTCGTCGTCATCGGACTGGGCAGGTTCGGCAGCTCGCTGGCCCTGGAGCTGATGCGTCGCGGCACCGAGGTGCTGGCCATCGACCACCGGCCCAAGGTCGTGCAGAGCCTGGCGGGGGAGCTCACCCACGTGGTGACCGCCGACGCCACCGACCTGGAGGCGCTGCGCCAGCTCGGCGTCGCCGAGTTCGGCCGGGCGGTGGTGGCCATCGGCTCCGACCTGGAGGCCAGCATCCTGGCCACGTCGCTGCTGGTGGAACTGGAGGTCGCCGACATCTGGGCGAAGGCGGTCAGCCGCCAGCACGGCCGCATCCTGGAGCGCATCGGGGCGGGCCACATCGTGCTGCCCGAGCACGACATGGGCGAGCGGGTGGCGCACCTGGTGTCGGGCCGGATGCTCGACTACATGGAGATCGACTCGAACTTCGCGCTGGTCAAGACCCGGCCCCCGCACGAGTACGTGGGCGTGCCGCTGGGCGAGACCCGGCTGCGGCGCAAGCACGGCGTCACCATCGTCTGCGTGAAGACGCCCGGCAACGAGTTCACCTACGCCGACGCGACGACCGTGCTGCAGTACGGCGACATCATCGTGGTCGCCGGGCCGGTGGACCGGGTGGAGCGCTTCGCCGAACTGCCCTGAGCGCCGCACCGCGTTTTGATCATTCGGGGACCGGGAACGGAGGAGGATGAAGAAAGCGGGCGCCGGTGCCCGCTCGGTCCCGGGAGGCAGCCCATGACCGCCGACGTCTCGGCCCCAGCACCGCAGCCGCAGCGCGACGACCCGCACGAGCTGCGCCGGGTGATCACCCGGCCGATGCTGATCTTCTTCATCCTGGGCGACATCCTCGGGGCCGGCATCTACTCGCTGACCGGTCAAGTCGGCGCGGAGGTAGGCGGGGCGATCTGGGCGTCGTTCCTGGTCGCGTTCGTGCTCGCGTTCCTGACCGCGTTCGCGTACATGGAGCTGGTCACGAAATACCCGCAGGCCGCCGGCGGCGCGCTGTACTGCGACCGGGCGTACCAGATCAAGTTCTTGAGCTTCCTGGTCACCTTCGCGATCATGGCGTCCGGCGTGACCTCGGCGAGCTTCGCCGCCACCCGGGTCGGCGGGCGCTACTTCAGCGGCCTGACCGGGGTGGAAAACCCGCCCACGATTCTCATCGGCACGCTGGCGATCCTGCTGGTCGCGGCGGTGAACTTCTGGGGCGTGTCCGAGTCCATCAAGGTCAACATTGTGATCACCTGCATCGAGCTGGCCGGGCTGCTGTTCGTCATCGGCGTCGGGGCCAGCGTGCTGGCCAAGGGCTCCGGCGACCCGGCCGCCGCCTTCACCTTCTCCGGGCAGGGCTTCGGCGTCGTCACCGGCATCATGGCCGGTGCCGCCACCGCCTTCTACGCCTTCCTGGGCTTCGAGGACTCGGTGAACCTCGCTGAGGAGACGAAGGAGCCGTCACGCGACTTCCCGCCCGCCATGATCACCGGACTGCTCGGCGCCGTCGTCGTCTACCTGCTCGTCGCCTTCACCGCGGCCATGGTGGTGCCGCTGGACGTGCTCACCACCTCCAGCGGGCCGCTGCTGGAAGTAGTCAAGATCGGCGCGCCCGACCTGCCCGTCTCGGAGATCTTCTCCGCCGTGTCGATGGTCGCCGTCTCCAACACCATGCTGATCAACATGCTGATGGCGTCCCGCCTGCTCTACGGCATGGCCCGGCGCGACGTGCTGCCGCGACCCTTCGCGGTGCTGTCGGTCAAACGCACCCCGTGGATCGCAATCGCGTTCACCACCGCGCTGTCGATCCTGCTCATGGCTACCGTCAACGACCTGACCGACCTGTCCGACACCACCGTGCTGCTGCTGACCGCCGTGTTCCTGCTGGTCAACATCGCCGCCCTGGTGCTGCGCCGCGACCAGGTCCAGCACCGGCACTTCCGCGCCCCCACCGTCATCCCCGTCCTCGGCGCGATCGTGTCCGCGGTGTTCCTGCTGCCCTTCGTCCGCGAGGCCGGCATCTACCTGCTCGCGTTCTGGCTGCTGCTCGGCGGCGTCGCCCTGTGGGCGGTGAACCGCCTGGTCACCCGGCGCATGCCGCCCCGCGACGGCTCAGCCGCCGCCCCGCCGTCGAGGTGACCCTCCGCCAACCGACGGTTGCGCAAGTTTTCCTCAAGGCTGCCGCAGGGATGTTCCGCGCGGGCGCGTGCGCCCGTCACTGTGGGTACACCATCCGCACCACGACGTCGACGACGGGAGCTCACCATGCGGTCCACCCTCGAGCTGCTGCCCGCCGCCGCGGTGGGCGAGCCGGTCGCCCGGCTCGACCGCTCCCGGCTGACGGACGCGTTCGAGCTGGCCTGTCTGGTGCGGGCGACGTCGCTGACGCCCGACGGGGGAGTGCGGGTGGGTCATCCCCGCCGCCCGGCCACACCGGCCGGGACGGTCGAGTTCAGCGCCGAGCACGCCGCCCGCCGGATGGGGCAGCTGATGCGGGCACTGGAGCTGCCGTACACGCACCAGACCGCCGAGGCGGGTCTGCGCCGCCGCTACCTGCTGCACCGGGTCAGCGTGCCCGGCGAGCACCACGCCGCATACCTGGAGATCAGCGACGGAGCCTGGCGGCAGGGCCGGGCGGCCGTGCTGAGCACGGCGTTCGTCGGCGGTTCGGCTCCCGCGCACGCCGACCGGCTGCGGCTGGCCGGTTCCGCCTGGCGCGGCGTGCTCCTGGCCGCCGGCCGCCACATGCGCAAACACATCCTGGGCGTACGCGTCACCGACCAGGACCTCGCCGCGATCCTGGTCCGGGGCGCACACCTGCTCGGGGCACAGGCCACCCTCGCCCGCCAGGCCGGCAGCCTGCTCGTCAGCGTCCCCGCCGGCACCGCGCACCGCGTCCTGCACGGTGCAGGGATCCCGCACTGACGGTGGTCGCGCTTTCGTGAACGGCGCAACTGGGCGGGCTGGCCTCTGCGGCACCTATGGCTCAGACTGCTGCCTGTGGAGATCATCCCTGGCGTCGGCGTCGAACCTGCCAAGATCGGTGACCGCCGGGAGGCGGTCGAGCAACGGCTCGGCCCGCCGGTTCATCAGGACCTGAGCCGCCATGCCGTCTACGCGTCGGACCCGATGCTATCCGTCACCTACGACCTCGACGGCATCGTGGAACTCGTCGACGCCGCCTACAGCGGTCACCACGGCGGCGAGGAGCTGTTCCTTCGCGGCGTGCAACTGACCTATCGGTTCATGGACGACGTGGTCGCCGACCTTGCGGCGATGGGGCTGATCGGCGTCCCGTACGACATCGGGGTCGACTACGAGGCGGACGGCTTCGCCGTCTACTCCAACTCGTCGCTGTCGGCACAAGAACTGGACCCCGACGCCGATGTCAATGATGAGCGCCGGATCGTCGAGGGCGTGTCGATCGCACCCCGCGCCAACCTGGAGCGGTGACCACCGGGCCGCGCATCGTGCGGATCGACGACCGGTGCGATCAGCACGGACCGACACCCAGTGTGCCGAGCCGTGCGGTCAGGTCGTCGGTCCACTCAGCGGGCATACGGCCGTCCGGCAGCGGGACACCTGCCGCACACCGCCATAGCGCGTCGCTCAGCACGCTGCGCACGTGCCACGCCATCACCCGCGCGAGGTCGACCTCGCGGCCCGACTCGCGCTCGTAGTGCGCAGCGGTCGCGCGCAGCAGCTCGACGCCCGAGCCGATGCCCGGTAGCAGCCGCAGGTCGTACTCGGGCTGGGCCCACCCGGCGGTCTCGAAGTCGACCACCAGTCGTAGGTCACCGCCGGACCACACCTGATTGTCACCGTGCAGGTCGCTGTGGCAGAGCACCGGCACCACCCGCCGAGCGGCCGGCTCGGACCACGCGAACTTCACGACGTACGCGTCGCCCAGCAACGCGCTCGACGCCTGCCACAGCGGCTCGTCCCGGCCATCGACCTCGCGGAGCGACAACGGCAGGCCGTGGGTGTCGAGGCCGGCCGCGCGCACCGCTTCACGCACCGCGGCCGGCGAAGGTTCGGGCAACCAGCGCATGACGGCCATCAGACCACACCGACCACTGGATGCCGTCAGGGTCGCCGGGCAGGCCCGGTCGTTCATCAGCTCGTGCGGGCGGTGTTAGCTTCGCCGGCATGACTGAGCAGATCACGGCCGGGCAGTTCCACGCGGGCGCCGATGTCGAGGACTGGCGCTGCCTGTACCACCTGGTCTCGGCCCATTTCCGGACCGGCTCGCTGGCTGAGGGCATCGCGCTCGTCGACGAGATCGGCCGGCTCGCCGACGGCGCCGAGCAGCAGTACCTCAACGTCGACCTGCGTCACACCGGCGTGACGGTGAGCCTGAAGGTAAGAGACGTCGCCCTGGCCCGGCGGATCTCGGCAGCCGCCAGGCGACTGGGCATCCCGGCCGACCCGACCGCCGTGCAGCTCGTCAACGTCACCCTCGACGCGCTCGTCGACGCGGACGTGCTGCCGTTCTGGCGCGCGCTGCTCGGTTACCGCCAGATCGGTGACGACTACCTGTCCGACCCGGCCGGCCGCGGCCCCGGCTTCGGGCTGCAGCAGCTGAATGCCCCACGCCCCCAGCGCAACCGCATGCACCTCGATGTCGCCGTTCCCCATGATCAGGCCGAGGCCCGCATCGCCGCCGCCCTGGCTGCGGGCGGACGCCTGGTGTCGGACGCGCACGCCCCGAAGTGGTGGGTCCTGGCCGACGCCGAGGGCAATGAGGCATGCGTCGCCACCTGGGTCGGCCGCGAATAGGGTCCGCGGGTCGGGTCATCCATCACTTGCTCGCGGCGGCGGCCACCACCGGCGACCCTCCGGCGTGGTCCGAATTCGATTGACGGGATCGTCGAGCGGGTTCTACGGTCGCGCGATGCGTCCCGGAGAGATCATCGTTGCTGTTGAGCAGGTGCGCGACCTGATCGACGAGCAGTTCCCCGAGTGGGCGGACCTGCCGATCGTCGCGCAGTTGCTGAACGGCACCGACAACGCGCTGTTCCGGCTGGGCGATTCCCTGACGGCGCGGCTGCCGCGGGCGCAGTGGGCGGTCGACCAGGTGGCGACCGACGCGACCTGGCTGCCGCGGCTGGCACCGCACCTGCCGGTGCCGGTGCCGGTGCCGATCGCGGTCGGCCGGCCGGGCGGGGACTATCCGTGGCCGTGGACGGTCGTCCCGTGGCTGGACGGGCGTAATCCGGAGGCCGGGCAGGATCTCGTCGACCTCGCCGTCGACGTCGCCGGTTTCGTGCGGGCGATGATCGCGATCGACCCGATGGACGGGCCCGTCAAGGAGGGCATCCAGCGCGGCGTGCCTCTGGTGCAGCGGGACGAACTGACCCGCCGGTCGATCGCGGAGCTGGGCGACCGGATCGACGGGCGGGCGGTGACCGCGGCGTGGGACGAGGCGATGGCGGTCGACGAGTGGCCCGGACCGCCGGTTTGGCTGCACGGTGACCTCCTGGAAGGCAACCTGCTGGTCGACCGGGGCAGGCTCACCGGGGTGATCGATTTCGGCGGTCTGGGCCGCGGCGATCCGGCGGTCGAGGTGCGGCCGGGCTGGAGCCTGTTCGACGCCCGCGCACGGGCCGCCTACCAGGAGGCCCTCGGGTTCGACGAGGCGACCTGGGTACGCGGGTGGGCCTGGCAGCTGTCGGGCTCGCTCTACTGGCTGGCGGACCTGTGGGACTCGATCGGCGAGGCGGACCGCGATGACACGATCCGCTACCTCGACTACATCGTGCGTCATCGCCACGACTGACCATTAGGCAGGTGGGCCGCCAGAACCTGTCCTCCTCTTCGGCTGTGCCCGTGTCCGCGCGTCCGAGCCCCGGCTGCTGCCGTGGCGTAGGAAACTCGTCGCAGAAATCTCGGCGGACCGTGTCGGTCCGTGGCGGCGGCGTTCGTAGCAGGGGTGATAGGCGGCTCCAGGGAGCAGCCACACGACGACAGGAGATGACCCCGATGGCGCAGTACCTGATTTCGGTGCTCCACGACTCGACCGAACTGGCCACCGACGAGGAGATGGCCGCGATCGATGTCTTCAACGAACGGCTCCAGGCGCAGGGCCACTGGGTCTTCGCCGGGGGCCTGGCCTCGCCCGAATCGGCCACCGTCGTCGACGGCAGGCACGGCGAGCCGATCTTCACCGACGGTCCCTATCTGGAGTCGAAGGAGTACATCGTCGGTTTCTGGATCATCGAGGCCGCCGACCTCGATGTGGCGCTCAGGCTCGCCGCGGACGGTTCGAAGCACTGCAACCGCAGGGTCGAGCTGAAGCCGTTCCTGAGCGAATGATCGACGTCGGCGACGTGATCGCCCGGGTCCACCGCGCGGAGTGGGCCCGGGTGGTCGCCGCCCTGGCCAGGCGCTTCGGCGACCTCGACGTCGCCGAGGAGATGGCCGCCGAGGCGTTCGCGGCCGCCGTCGAGCGCTGGCCGGTCGACGGCGTGCCACCCAATCCCGGCGGGTGGATCACCACGACCGCCTACCGCAGAGCCGTCGACCGGCTCAGGCGTGAGGTCAGGCGCGAGGAGAAGCACAGGGAGGCGCTGATGCTGGCCGACACCCCGGAGCCGCTGGGCGCCATCGACGACGACCGGCTCCGCCTCGTCTTCACCTGCTGCCATCCCGCGCTGGCCATGGAGGCGCGGGTCGCGCTGACCCTGCGGATGGTCGGCGGGCTCACCGTGCCCGAGATCGCGCGTGCGTTCCTGGTCCAGGTGCCCGCCCTGGGCCAGCGGATCACCCGCGCGAAGATGAAGATCAAGGCAGCCCGGATCCCGTATCGCGTACCGGACCGCGAAGACCTCCCCGCCCGGGTCACCGGCGTGCTCGCCGTCCTTTACCTGATCTTCAACGAGGGCTATCTGGCCTCGGACCCCGAGCAGGAGTCGGTCCGCGGCGACCTGACCGCCGAGGCGATCCGGCTGACCCGGCTGGTCCGTGACCTGATGCCGGCAGACGGCGAGGTCGTCGGTCTCCTGGCGCTGATGCTGCTGACGGAGGCCCGCCGGACCGCGCGGGTGTCGGCGAGCGGTGAGCTCGTCACCCTCGGCGAGCAGGACCGCGGCGCGTGGGACCGTGAGCTGATCGCCGAGGGCCATGCCCTGGTCCGCGCACGACTGGCCGCCCGGCAAGCGCCGGGGCGCTACCAGATCCTTGCCGCGATCAACGCCGTGCACACCGACGCGCCCGACATCCGCGACACCGACTGGTCGCAGGTCGTCGCGTTGTACGACCAGCTGGTCCGCCTGGACCCGTCGCCGATCGTGCGGCTCAACCGGGCGATCGCGGTCGCCGAGCTCGACGGCCCGCAGGTCGCGCTGGCGGAGGTCGACGGTCTGCCGCTGGAGGGCTACCACGCCTTCCACGCGACCCGCGCCGACCTGCTGCGTCGGATGGGCCGCAGCGAGCAGGCGCGGGCGGCGTACGACCGGGCCATCGGGCTGGCCGGCAACGCCGCCGAGACGTTGTACCTCACCCGGCGCCGTGACCAGCTGACCGGCCCGTGACAGCCCCGGATCCACCGGCTTCGTGCTCTGCCGTCGGCGTAAAGCGCGCTGATCGCACGATTGTCAGGCTAGCCTGACGGGATGACCACCCCTGACGCGCTCGAACGCGAACACACCCTCCAGACGGCCGTCACCCGCTACAACGACCTGCGTATGCGAGAAGCGCTCGGCGAGGCCGGCCTCAGCGCCGAGGAGTCCCTCCAGCTGCTGGCCCTCGGCGAGCTGATCATCCGGAAGGCGGGCTACGGCCGGCAGCTGTCGGTGCGCGGCGCTCGCAGCTCCGGGGCGTCGTGGGCGCAGATCGGCGCGGCGCTGGGCATGACCCGCCAGTCGGCCTGGGAGGCCCACACCCGCTGGATCAACGACCAGGCCGAGCAGTTCCGCAGCACCGGCATCTCCGGCTTCGACGCCGAGCAGGAGGCGAAAGCCCGGGACCTGGCCGGCGACAGCGACTGACCCAGGCAGCGCACGCGGACGAGCGGCCGGGCAGGATGCGGCAACCGTCGGGTAGGTTCTGCGCCGTGGTCCGTCTGCGAGTGCCGTCGGCTGCCGCGCTGGTCGTGGCGGTCCTGCTCGGCATGGCCGCCTGCACCGAACCCGCACCCGAGCCGGTACGCCTGGACATCGCGACCGGCAGCCCCACCGGGGTCTACTACGTCTTCGGGCAGGCGTACGCGGCGATCGTCAACCGCGAGCTGCCGCACGTGCACGCCGAGGCGCTGGTGACGACGGCGTCGGCGGAGAACGTGCGGCTCGTGGGCGAGGGGCGGGTGCAGCTCGGCTTCACCCAGGCCGACATCCTGCCCACCACCGGCAACCAGGTGCGTGCCGTGGCCCGCGTCTACGACGACCTGCTGCACCTGGTGGTACGCGCCGACGGCCCCGTGCGCCGCCTCGCCGACCTGCGCGGGCGCACCGTGTCGGTCGGCGCGCCCGGCTCGGGCACCGCGATCACCGCGAACCGGCTGCTCGACGTCGCCGAACTGTCCGGCACGCAGGTCAAGGTCAGCCAGCTCGGGTTGGACGCGTCGGCGGCAGCCCTGAGCAAGGGCGAGATCGACGCGTTCTTCTTCTCCGGCGGACCGCCGGTGAAGGCCGTCGAGCAGCTCGTCGACGCGATGCCGATCCGGCTGGTCGAACTCGGCGAGTGGACCGAGCCGCTGCGGTTGCGCTACAGCGAGGTCTACGTCAGCCGCGACATCCCGTCCTCGGTGTACGGGCTCGACCCGATCAGCACCGTCGCCGACCCCAACTACCTAGTCGTCGGCGAGAACATGCCCGAGGACCTGGTCTACGAACTCACCCGCCTGCTCATGCAGTACCGCGACGAGCTCGGTGTCGCGCACCCCGCAGCGGGACGGCTGAACCCGCAGTCGGCCATCGCGACCGCGCCGCTGCCCCTGCACCCCGGCGCGGCCCGCTACTACCAGTCGATCAAGCCGTAGCGTCGGGGCGCCCACTCCGGTCAGGCCGGGGTGTCCAGGCCGCGGAGCCAGACGCGGGCGTCGAGGCCGCGCTGACCGGCGTGGGTCATCGCCAGCCGGCCGCCGGACGCGTCGACGAGGACCGCCGCGATGGTCAGGCCCAGGCCTGAGCCGTCGATGTTCTGGGCGTCCGGCGCCCGCCAGAACCGTTCGGTGGCCTGGTCGAGCTGGGCGTCGGTCATGCCGGGGCCGTCGTCGCGCACGTGCACCGCGATCCCGTCCTCGGCGGCGCGCACCTCGACCTCGACCCGCCCGCCCGGCCCGCTGAACTTCACCGCGTTGTCGATCAGCGCGTCCAGCGTCTGGTCGAGGGCGGTCGGCACGACGTGCACCAGCGCCACCGGCAGCCCGACGGCCAGCGTCAGCTCGGTGCCGTGGTGGCGGGCCAGCGGCTCCCACGCCGCGACCCGGGATTCGGCCACCGCCACGGCGTCGATGGTGACCAGCTGGTGGTGGCCGCGTTCGGCACGGGCCAGGGTGAGCAGCCCGTCGAGGACCGTGGCCAGGCGGTCGGTCTCCTCCAGGGCGAGCCGGTGCTCGCTGCGGCCGTCGTCGTCGGCCAGGCTCGGCCCGAGTTCCTCGACGCGCAGCCGCAGTGCCGTGAGCGGGTTGCGCAGCTGGTGGCTGGCGTGGGCGACGAAGGCGCGCTGGCGTTCCATGGCGTCGGCGACGGCGTACGCCATGTCGTTGAAGCTGCGGGTGAGCCGGCGCAGCTCGGGCGGCCCGGCCTGGTCGGAGATGCGGGTGTTGCCGTCGCCGGCGGCGACCTCGTGCGTCATCGCGTCGAGCACGGTGACCGGGCGCAGCACCCAGTTGGCCAGGCTGCGGGCGGTGAGCACGCAGGCGAGCGCGGCGAGCAGGCCGATGCCGCCCAGGGCCAGCCACCAGTACGTCACCGCGCCGCGGACCCGGTCGGCCGGGGACACGATGATCACCATGCCGAGCACCTCGCCGTTGTCGTTGACCGGCACGGCGACCACGATCGGCTCGCCGGTCCACGGCAGGACCGACTCGGCGGAGCTGTACTGCTGCCCGGCCAGCGCGGCGCGCACGGCCGCCTCGCCGCGGGCGGGTTCGAGGTGGTAGCTGACCGAGCGGACGAAGGTGTGCCGGTCGCGGTCGAGCACGGCCGCGCCGATGCCGTACAGCTCGTCGTAGCGGGCGAGTTCGTCGCGCACCGTGCCGATGGTGTCGGTGCGCAGGCCGGGGCGGGCCAGCGCGGCGAAGCGGGTCGCGTCGGCGAGCCGGTCGGCGCGGACCAGGTCGGACTCCCGGCTGGCCAGGGTGAGGGCGAGCGGGATCTCCAGGGCCAGCAGGACCAGTGTCATCAGCAGCAGGTAGCTGGCGGCCAGGCGTCGGCGCACGGCTGCTACTCGCTGCGCAGCCGGTAGCCGACGCCGCGGACCGACTCGATGAGCCGCGGGTCGCCGAGCTTGCCGCGCAGGGAGCCGACGTGCACCTCGACGGTGTGCCGGGCGACCCAGGTGGTCTGCCAGGCGTCGAGCAGGATGCGGTCGCGGGTGATGACCAGCCCGGGGTGGCGGGCCAGCGACAGCAGGATGTCGAACTCCTTGCGGGTCAGCGCGACGTCGTTGCCGTCGACGGTGACGGCGCGGGCGGGCACGTCGATGCGCACCCGCCCGGCCACGATCACCATCAGCTCGGGGGAGGCGTACGAGGCGCGGCGCAGCACCGCCTCGATGCGCGCCTGCAGCTCGACCATGGAGAACGGCTTGACCACGTAGTCGTCCGCGCCGACGCGCAGCCCGACGACCCGGTCGCGTTCCTCGCCGCGCGCGGTGACCGCGATGATGCCCAGCTGGGGGCTGCGGGCGCGCAGCGTGCGGCACACGTCGAGGCCGTCGCCGTCGGGCAGGGACAGGTCGAGCAGCACCAGGTCACAGGGGGCCGCCGACAGGGCCGCGGCGGCGGTGGCGGCGTGCTCGATGTCGTAGCCGCGGCGGGTCAGCGCGGCGCTCATCGCCGTGGCGACCCGCAGATCGTCCTCGACCAGCAGGATCCGCAAATCTGACCTCCCTCCGCGCCCGTGTGGCCTTCGATGATGCGTTACGGCCGCACCTGCGCGCCAACGGGGCCGGGGTGCATCGAGTGATGCCTTGACTTGGATCGGTGGCGGTGGTTGACTCGAACCGTCTTTAAGAAAGTTTATTAACGATTGATCCGCTGGCTTCGCCGCCGCAGGGCGAACGCTGGCGGACGAGACGCGCGCCCGTCCGGCCGGGGGAGAAGGCCGTGGGCGCGCCAGGCTGTCGTCGGTGCCCGTCGGTGGGGCGCCTCGACGGCCGTCCCCGAGGTCGTCGCGCGCCGTGCCGCCGTGACGACACCGGGTGTGCCGGGCGCCTGGGCGGAGCATGGTGTGTCATGCGCCCAGGAGCCCGGCACACTGAGCCCCCGCGCGAGGTCGACCGCGGCGGGCTACCGTTTGCCGGTGACACACAACCCGATCAGGTACGCGGTCGTCGGGCGCGGCTGGCGTGCGCAGTTCTTCTTCAAGCTGGCCGAGCTGATGCCCGACCGGTTCACGGTGACCGGTGTGATGACCCGCTCCGTCGAGGCCGCCGCCGAGGTGGCCGGCCGCTGGCGGCTGCCCGTCACCCAGGACCTCGGCGAGCTGCTGCGCACCGGCGACCCCGAGTACGTCATCACCTCCGTGCCGTGGGGTGTGAATCCCGGCCTGGTCGAGGCGCTGGTGGAGCGCGGCCTGCCGGTGCTGTCCGAGACCCCGCCCGCCCCCGACCTCGACGGGCTGCGCCGGCTCTGGGGCCAGGTCGGCAAGGCGGAGAAGGTCCAGGTCGCCGAGCAGTACCTGCTGCTGCCCGACCACGCGGCCCGGCTGGCGGTGCTGCGCTCCGGGGTCGTCGGCGAGCGCACCTCGGCGCAGGTGTCGTCCACGCACGGCTACCACGCGGTGTCGATGCTGCGCGGACTGCTCGGCGTCGGCATGGGTCCGGCGAGCGTCCACGCCCGCACCTTCACCGCGCCGCTGGCCGACCCGATGAGCCCGGCCGGCTGGCGCGACGACGCGACCCCGAAGCTCGCCGTGAACACCCTGGCCACCATCGACTTCGGCGGCCGCAGCGGACTGTACGACTTCACCGACAACCAGTGGTGGAACCAGCTGCGCACCCGGCGGCTCGTGGTCCGGGGCAGCCTCGGCGAGCTGGTCGACGACCGGGTGGTGCGGCTGCAGGGCACCCGCACGCTGATCGAGTCGGAGCTGCGCCGCCGCCAGACCGGCCGCGACCTCAACCTCGAAGGCTTCGACCTGGACCACATCAGTTTCGACGGTTCCGTGGTCTACACCAACCCCTATGCGGGCGTACGGCTGTCCGACGAGGAGATCGCCATCGCGACGATCCTGGAGTCGACCGGCCGCTGGGCGCGCGGGGACGGCGAGCCCCCGTACCCCCTGGCCCAGGCCTGCCAGGACCACCTGATCAGCCTCGCCATCGACGAGTCCGCCCGCACCGGCCAGACCGTCGACGTCGGCGCCGAACCCTGGCAGTGATCGTCCTTCGCCCAGCTTTCTGCAGTTTCGGGGAAACCGCACGAACCCGTGGCGGCGAAGGTGCAGTTTCCCCGAAACTGCAGGAACTACTGGGCCTGCGGCTCAGGCGGGAAACTTCTCGCCGGTGAGCTGGGCGCAGGCTGCGAGCAGGCGGTCCTGGGCGGCGATGTCGTAGGCGGCGGCGTTGGCGCGCAGGTCCTGTCGGCGCTTGAGGTAGTGGCCGCTGAAACCGACCTCGGCCTGGTCGGCGGTGGCCAGCCACACCTGGGTCTCGGCCCCGTCGGCGAGTTCGTCGGTGGCGTTGGGGCCGCCCATCCGGGTCTTGATCCAGCCCGGGTCGACGGCGTTGCTCAGCACCGCCGGGAACAGGCGCGCCACCGCGAACGCGAGCAGCACGTCGTGCAGCTTCGAGTCGCTGTAGGCCTGCATCCCGTTCCAGGCCTTGTGCTCGAACTGCAGGTCGTCGAAGTCGGCGCGACCGCCCGCCTCCAGCCCCGAGGTCAGGTACACCAGTCGCTGTGGCAGCGGCATCAGCGCCGTCAGCAGGTACGGCGTGAGCACGTTGACGGCGAAGATGCGCTCGATGCCGTCCTCGGTGACCTCCCGGCGGGCCGCCGAGCCCACCCCGACGTTGTGGACGACCGCATCGTAGGGCCCGTGCTCGTTGGCCGCCGCGGCCAGTGACCGGGTCTGCGCCAGTGACGACACGTCGCCGACGAGCACCGCGGCGGCGTCAGGCAGGGTGTCGCGGGTCTGTGCGGCGCGCTGCTCGTTGCGGGCGTGCAGCACCACCCGGTGCCCGAGCGCCAGCAGCTCGCGCGCCGTCTGCAGGCCGATGCCGTCCGCGGAACCGGTGACCAGGACGCTGCTCATGTCGGCACCTCTCGATAGTGGATCTCCAGACAACCCTACGCCGGACGGGCCACGGCGGCGAATCGCACCCCTTGCGCCGGAGGTCGCGATCGTGTGTGTCCGGATCGGATGAGAATGGTAACGAAGGTAATTCGCATTGGTCCGCGACAGTCACCCGAATGATTGCCAACTTCCGACACATCAGCAACGTTCCCGCTGGCCGTCGCTAGATTGTCCTTCACTTCCAATGTTGAGGGAACGCCATGCGCATTCTGCACATCATCGCCACGCCCCGTGGTTCGGAATCCCATTCGCTTCGGGTTTCCGAAGCGTTTCTGAAAGGCGTGTGCGAGCAGTCCGACGACGTCACCGTCGACGTCGTCGATCTGTACAATCACGACCTGCCGGCGATGGCGGGTGACAACATAGAGACGAAGTACACGCTGATGGTGGGCCGCCCGATCGACCGCGGCCACGAGGAGTCGTGGCGGCAGGTCGAGTCGCTGATCGAGCACTTCGTCTCCGCGGACGCCTACCTGATCACCGCGCCGATGTGGAACTTCGGCGTCCCGTACGCGCTGAAGTACTACATCGACTGCGTCGTGCAGCCCGGATACCTGTTCCGCTACGACGAGACGGGGCAGGTCGTGCCCATGGTCAACGGCAAGCGCATGGTGTGCGTGACCTCCCGCGGCGCCGACTACTCCGCCGGCACGTACCTGCACCCCTACGACTTCCAGGAGCCGTACCTGCGGGCGATCTTCGGCTTCGTCGGCATCACGGACCTGCAGTTCATCCACGCCCAGCCGATGGACATCACCCCGCACCAGCGCGAGGCCGCCCTGACCGGCGCCGTCGCGCAGGCCCGCGACCTGGGCAAGGGCTTCCTGGCGCCCGCCGTCGGCGCGGCGGCCTGAGCCCCGCCGTCCGGCACCCCGGGGACCCGTGCTCGCGGCCGGGTCCCCGGGGTGCCGGAGCGAGCAGCGCCGTGGTTCTCATGCTGCCCGACCGGCGGGCCGGGTGCGGCGCGCGTCTCACGCTGCCCGACCGGCGAGCCGGGTGCGGCGCGCGTGGTCAGAACCAGTGCAGGCAGTGCGGCGGGCGCTCGGCGCGGAAGAGCGCGTCGGCGCGGGCGGCCGCAGCCGGGTGGTGGGCCCGGATGTGTCCGGCGCGCACGAGCGTGCTCGGGGCGGTGCCGCCGAGGTAGACCGAGCCCAGGTCGCTGACGTCCAGGGACAGGTCGGGCGCCCGGTCCGTCGGGACGCAGTCGGCCTTGCCGTCCCGGACGGTCAGCAGGTAGCGGCCGTGCTCGCCGAGGAACGGGTCGTCGACGTCGAGGACGAGTTCGCCGTCGGTGAACCAGCCGCGCGCGGTCAGCGCACGCGGCACGTCCAGCAGCCGCACCCAGAGCCAGTCGGTGTCGCGGCCCACCTGGCCGGCGCGGTAGTCCGCGAGCTGCCAGCGCAGCGGGTGACCGGGCGGGATGTGCTTGAACACGACCTGGGTGACCAGGTCGTGCCCGAGCACGAACCGGTCCAGGGCCGAGTGGGCGTCGTCGTCGGTGGCGATGGTCTCGTCGACCGTCAGAGTGCCGTTTTCGATCGTGTAGCTGGCGTAGCCGTCCGGGACACCGTCGGCGTCGCGGTGCACGGCGACGTAGCGCGGCTTCGCGGAGATCGGGGGCTGCCCCGCACCCAGGGCCCACCAGCGGTGTGGCCGGGACAGCGCACCGGGCTGCGCCCGGCGGTAGCGGTCGTAGACCTCTTCCAGGAGGTCGCCGCACTCGGCACGACGCAGCAGCTCGACCGAGCCGGTGTCTGCCGTTCCGTGCGCTCGGGGGGCGGTGAAGGCGGCCTGGTGGCGCTGCACGGTCAACCGGTGCGTGTAGGTCGCCGGTCCGTAGCCGAACCTGCGGTAGATCAGGGACTCGGAGGCCAGCAGCACGGAGAGGAACTCTCCGCGGGTCCGTAACCCGGTGAGCTGATGGCGCATCATCGCGCTGAGCACACCCTGGCGACGGTGCGAGGGCAGGACGCCGACGCAGGTCACCCCGGCGGCCGGAGCGAGGACCGCACCGGGCAGGGTGAGCTCGAAGGTGTACGCACCGGCGGTGCCGACGGGCCGCCCGTCCGGTGTCGAGGCGAGCAGGTTGCGGTCCATTTCGAGCGCCGACCACCAGACCCCGCCGCCCGCGGTCGGGGTCTCCGGGAACCACCCGAACGCGGCGTGGAGTGTGTCGACGAAGACGTCGCGGTCCTGGTCGGTCGTAGGGCGGATCTCCATTGCTGCTGCTGCCTCCCCGGATGCCGCACCACGACGCGTGGTGTCCCGCCACCATGCAGGGTCGACCCGTGGCGTGGTCAAGCGATTTACGGCTGGTCCGCACAGCACCGCCTGGCCCTTCGCTCGGAAGTGAAGGGCCAGGCGGTGGCAGGTGCGCTAGACCCGGGTGAAACGCACCGCGTCGGCGATGACGTAGCCGGTGCCTGTGGTCCACCGGCTCACCCCGACCTTGTCGCCGTCACCGGCGGCCAGCGTGAACACGCCCAGCGAGAGCCACTGCCCGCCGTTGACCCGCTGGTTGACGGTCACCGTCTGGTTGCCGCCGACGGCGGCCACGATGAACGGGGTCGCGTCGTTGTAGCCCGCGTTGGCCGGGTACCAGACCGAGATCTCGTACGACGCGGTCGCCGGGATGTTCACCCGGTACCAGGCCGGGTCGCTGGCCGCGACCGGGTCGGCGAACCGGTAGTCGGCGCCGTGGCGCTGCGCGGAGAAGGCCGACGAACCCCAGTTCGCGCTGGCGGTGAACCCGCCGGCGGTGGTGTTGTCGACGACGGCGCTCCACGACGTCGGCGGCGGCTCCGTGACGCTGGTCGACACGTCGAGGTAGTTGCGGTCGATGTTGATCTGCACCCCGCCCCAGGTCTCCAGCACGTCCCCGGAGTACTGGTGCAACCGCTGGTGGTTGGCGTAGTAGGTCGCGTTGCAGTACTGCCCGGCGTCGGTGTTGGCCACGCCGTTCCACCAGGCGATCCACAGGTGGTCCAGGCGGGTGTACGTGGGGTCGTTGTAGGCGCTGCACACGTCGGTCACGCCGGACGAGCCGCTGGAGTACATGCCGGACAGGTAGCCGCGCACGTGCAGCTGCTGCGTCCACCCCGACAGGAACGACAGCACGGCGGCCTTGCACGACGCGTTCGACGGGTACTGCTCGATGTCGTTGTAGATCGCGCTGCCGGCGGGGATGCCCAGCGCCTGCGCGGCGCTGACCGCGCTGTTCGCTGCCGTCACGCCCTGCGAGCGCGCCGTGGTGGCGTCGGCGGACATCTTCGGCAGCCGGGTGCCGCACGGGGCCTGGCGGCCCAGCTCGATCGGGATCAGCCGCCAGCCGTTGGCGGTCTGGTTGGTCACCCAGTTCGCGGTCAGGTTCGGCTGCGAGCACGAGCGGCTCGCGCCGCTGATGTAGATGCCGACGGCCCGGTACGGCGAGCTGTTGCGCCACGTGTTCATGGTCGACTGGGAAGGCGCGGCGCAGGTGTCAAAGCCCTTGCCGGTGTATACGCCCGGCTGCGGCCCGGCCGCCGCCAGCGGCGCGGCGGCGGTGGCCGTCCGGGTGGCGGCCGCGCTGGTGAGCAGGCCGTCGGCGGACGGCCTGGCGTCGCGGCCCAGCGTCGCGGAGGCGAGGATCCGGCGCACGTCGGCCTCGGTGTCGGGGGTGTGCGCGGCGGTGACCAGCACACCGGCGTCGCGTACGGCGACCTGGACCATGTCGTCGCGGGACACCGCGCTCGCCGCGACGGCCGCGCCGGGCGGGGTCACGGCGGCCTGCGTGGTGAGGCGACCGGTGGAGACGGCGTCGAGCGGCTCGATGACCAGTGCCGCGGTGCGGCCGACGAGGTCGGCGGGGCACGTGGACTGGTCGCCCGGGTGTCCGAGGTAGACCGTCGGCCGGTCGAACCGGACACACGCCCGCGGCTCGGCGTTCAGGTCCACGACCTGCCACGAGGTGGGCACGGCCACGCGATACCCGTGGTAGGCGACGATCCGGCCGGCCTGCGCGACGGCGTCCGCGGGCCTCGCCCACGTCGGCGCGGCCGCCAGAGACGAACCGGCGACCGCGATGGTTATCGCGGCCGCCAGCACGGCTGGACCTGCTAAGACCCTTCTCATGGGAGCCTCCGGGGGTGTGAAGGAATTTTCAACACAGACATCAATGTGTGGAGAATTCCTACCACGTATTCATAACAGCCGCTAGGCTTGCGACCGGTGGATCATTGCGCGGGCGATTGCCGGGAGATCCTCGTCGGACGTAGGGTGTGGACACACGACTGGCGCGGGTGGGCGACCACCGGGGAGTGAAAGTCGGGGCGTCGACCGCCTGGGTGCCCTCGTCTGAGACGAGGAGACGCGCCCGTGACCTTCCGCCACCGCATCCTGCACCTGTCCGACACCCACCTGAACAGTCCTGCCGTCAACGCCCCGGCAGCCCTCGCACGAATCCTCCACGACGCGCGCCACGTGCCGGACCTGGATCTGGTCGTCGTCAGCGGCGACATCGCCGACGACGGCTCTGTCCAAGCCTGCGTCGACGTGCGTGAGCAGGTGGGCCGGTTCTGTGCGGAACGCGGCATCCCGCATGTCTACTGCACAGGCAACCACGACACCCGTGAAGCGTTCGCTTCGGCGCTCGGGTCCGGCCACCTGGCGGCCGACGGCGCCGACATCGGTGCGGCCATGTCGGGCGCGTCCGGCGAGCGTGCCGCTGTCAGCAGCGTCAACGGCCTGCGTGTGATCACTTTGGACAGCCTCGTGCCCGGCCAGGTGCATGGACATCTCAGCCCGGTCCAGCTCTCGTGGCTGCGGGACGTACTGGCGGAGCCCGCCCCGGCGGGCACGATCGTGGTCTTGCACCACCCGCCGATCGCTGTGCCGACCTCGCCGATCATGGACATCGTGAATCTGCGCAACGGTGCTGACCTCGCGGACGCGGTGGAGGGCACCGACGTCCGGGCGATTCTGTGCGGCCACTTCCATCTGCAGCTGTCCGGCCTGCTGCGCGGTATACCGGTGTGGGTGACGCCCGGCGTGGTCACCCGCATCGACTTCACCGAGCGGCCGCAGTGGGAACGGGCGGTACTGGGGGCCGGGGCCACTGTGGTCGATCTCGGCGGCCCGGCGTCCCCGCTCTTCCACGTGCTGCACGCCCGCGACCCCCGGGCCGGCGAGCAGGTGTACCTAGTCGACGCGGCCTCGGGCGCGGACGTGAGCCCGTAAGCGCAGGTCGTGCCGCGGGCAGAATTGACATGCAGCCTTCTGGCTGCCTATCGTGAAGACATGCAGCCGAACGGCTGCATGTGGGGGCGGCGATGGACGACGTGTTCAAGGCGCTGGCGGATCCGAGCCGCCGCGCCCTGCTGGACAGCCTCAACACCCGCAACGGGCAGACCCTGCGCGAACTGTGCGCGGGGCTGGAGATGGCGCGGCAGTCGGTGAGCAAGCACCTCGCGGTGCTGGAGGACGCCAACCTGGTCACCACGGTGTGGCGGGGCAGGGAGAAACTGCACTTCCTCAACGCTGAGCCGATCAACGCCATCGCCGACCGCTGGATCGACCGCTACCACCGCGGGCGGGTGCACGTCCTCGCGGACCTCAAGACGGCATTGGAGCAGCAGACCATGGACGAGTTCGTCTACACGACCTACATCCGGACCACGCCGCAGCAGCTGTGGCAGGCCATCACCGACCCGGCCTTCACCACGCGGTACTGGCAGGTCACCTTCGAGACGGACTGGCAGGTCGGCTCGGCCATGACCTGGGAGCGTCTCGGCGTGGTCATGGCCGACCCGGCGCAGGTCGTGCTGGAGGCCGAGCCCTACCGGCGGCTGTCCTACACCTGGCACACCTTCACGCCCGAATTCGCCAAGTCCGTCGACCTCGACGAGGACCTGCGCCGGAAGCTCGCCGCCGAGCAGCGCTCGAAGGTCAGCTTCGATCTGGAGCAGGACGGCGACCTGGTCAAGCTCACCGTCGTGCACGACGGGTTCGCGCCCGGCAGCGCCCTGCCGGGCATGGTCAGCCAGGGCTGGCCGCACCTGCTGTCGGACCTGAAGACCCTGCTGGAGACCGGCCGCACGATGGCCGAGGCGGCAGCCTAGGCCGGGGCCAGGTACTTGTCGAAGAACGCGTCGAGGCGCTCCACGGCCGGGGTCACGTACTCGGGCTTGTCGTAGAGGTCGATGTGCGTCGCCCCGTCGATCAGGTACAGCTCCTTGGGCTCCTTGGCCTGGGCGTACGCCTGCTCGCTGAAGTACTTCGTGTCCGCCATGGTGCCCGCGATCATCAGCAGCGGCCGGGGCGAGATCAGGTCCACATGGTCGTAGGAGTCGAATGCCATGATCCGGTCGAGGCCGGCCACGACGTACCAGTTCTTCGCATTCGGGTGCTGG
Organism: Catellatospora vulcania; assembly: GCF_009720385.1. GTDB lineage: Bacteria > Actinomycetota > Actinomycetes > Mycobacteriales > Micromonosporaceae > Catellatospora > Catellatospora vulcania. The sequence continues at coordinate 252,899 of NZ_ML769307.1, forward strand.
GCGCGGGGTGTGCGGTAGTAGTCGGTGCCCTCGGCGTACAGCGCCGGGGTGTCCTCGGTGACCTCGGCCGGGGTGTCCGGCACGATGTGCTCCAGGCGGGCCGGCTTGCCGTGCGCCTGGTCGGTGCGGTCCTGCGCGGCGGCCTCCAGCAGCCCGTCGCGCAGCTCCGCGTCGCCGTTCCCGCCGAGCCCGTCGCGGAACAGCGAACCCATGTCGGCGGCGCTGACCGTGGCGACCGCCTTGATGCGGTGGTCGGTGGCCGCCGTGTAGGGCACGTAGCCGCCCGACGCGCAGATGCCCAGCGCGCCGATGCGTGCCGGGTCGACCTCGTCCGCGGTGGTCAGGTAGCTGACGGCGCTGCGGATGTCCTCGGCCCGCGCGAACGGGTCCTCCAGGAAACGCGGCTCGCCCGCGCTCTCGCCCTGGTACGAGGCGTCGAAGGCGAGGGTGACGTTGCCCTTCATGCACAGCTTCTGCGCGTACAGGCCGGCGGTCTGCTCCTTGACCCCGCCGAACGGGTGGCTGACCACGATTGCCGGCAGCTTCTGCCCGGCCTGGTAGTCGTCGGGGACGTAGAGGTCGCCCTTGATGTCGAGCCCGTTGCTCTGGAACGTGACGCTCTTCTTCACGCGCCCTCTCCTCAGCTGACGAGGGGGTGAACGACCCGATTTTACCGAGTCCGCGGGCCGTCCGACCGCCGAAGACCGGACAGCGGCGCTCGTACGCCTGGACTACTGTGCGGGCCGTGATCGACACCCCACTCGTCGCCGTCCGCCGGGCCTCGCTGTCGGGCCGGGACCGCCGGAGCGTGATCGAGCAGGCTGCGCAGGGCCGACCGCACCCAGATCCGGCGGTGGCCGCGGCGGCCGTGGCGCAGGTGCGCCGCATGAACAGCCGCGACCGGATGGTGTCGCACCTGCTCCTGGGCGTGTCCGGGGTCGCGTTCTTCGGGACCGGTCTCGCGATCCTGATAGTGGGCGGGGAGATCCATGACGGGCCGTGGTGGCTGGTGGTGCAATTCGCCTTCATGGCGCCCGGAGCCGTCATCCTGACCGCGGATTGGGTGCCGCGGACAGGCCGGCGCGGACTGCAGCCCCACGTCGAGCTGCCGAACCTGCGTCTGCTGCTCGACCGTGCCGCCTCGCTGCCCGCCTTGCCGGTGACCCTCGCTCCCGCCCGCGGGCCGCGACCCTGGTGGGTGGCGGCGATGGTGCTCGCCACGGCCGCGCTCGCCTGGTTCACCTGGCGCAACCTGCATATGCCGGCCGATCCGCTGGAGGCCTTGCGGCACATCGCGTTCAGCCTGCTCGTCTGGGCGGTCTTCCTGCTGTGGAGAGCAGGCGTCTCGCTCGTGCGACGGTGGCGGCGCCAGCCTGCACCGGACGCTACGACTGCAGACGCGGCCGTGTCACTGATCGGCGGGCCGCTGCCGATGACCGTGAATGCGGCCGGTCTGCGCTGCGGATCGCCGCCGGTGGCCGTCGGCTGGTCCGAGGTGAGCGCGGTCGACCTGCTCGGGCCGACGCCCGCAGAGCCTGAGACGGCCATGGCGGTGCGCTGGTCGCTGCGGGGCCGCGCCCCGATCGTCGTCGAGGCGGACGACATGGCGCAGCCGCCGGAGACCGCCATCCGTGCGACGTGGGCCTACCGTCCGGACCTGCGATGGCGTCCCGTGGATGAGGGCCGGCCCAGGTGAGCGTGGCGGCCCGCCGTCAGCGGTCCGGCAGTAGTGCCGCAGTGACGGCGGTGAGCCGGCTGAGGCCGTCGGCTGGCACGTGGAGAGTGAGCGTCACGCCGGCCGTGCTGGTGTCGATCACCTCCAACAGGACGGCAGCCAGCTCGGGTGCCCCGGTCAGGAGGTCTTCGGCGTGGCTGACGGTCACCGTCGATGCGGAGACGGCGGCGACGTCGCGCAGGCAGTCGGCGAGCGCGTCCCAGTTGTGTCCGAAGTGGTCGGGGAACCGCAGCGCGCGGGCGAACTCGGCGAACAGGCCGCTCCTGGTGCGGCAGGCCCGCCCGTCGATCGCCGCGGCGTCGTCGGGTGCCGCAGCCGCGGTCACGGTCAGCCACCCGGGCAGGGGGCCGGCGGCGCGGTGCGGCATCGCCGCCCCCTGCGTCGGTGTCACAGCCGGTAGAAGTCGGTGTAGTGGTTGGGCGAGAACCAGGTCACGCCGGTGCTGCGGTTGACCACGATGCGGTAGGCGTCGCGGGCCGCGCCCCGGGCGCGGGGATACACGTCGTACTCGTAGTAGGTCGCGCCGGAGGGCAGCTGACCCTCGCGGTTGTAGAACCGGCCGCCGGTGTAGTTGTAGAGGCCGTTGCTCCAGGAGTACCAGCCCGCGGTGGTCGGGAAGCCCTTGGCGGACCAGCCGGAGCGGGCCGCGCGGGCGTCGGCGCAGCGGGACATGGTGCAGGTGCTGTAGACCGCGGCTTCGGCGGGCGCGGCGGCCGCGGGCACGAACAGCGCGCCGCCGAGCATGGCGACGACGAGGGCGAGGCGCAGCAGCCATACCGGCCGGACTGCGGAACGGGAAGCGATGGACACGGAAGACCTCCACTGCCGGGGACGACGCGACCATCGTCAGGTCCACACGGCAATGCATGGAAGTCTGTGGATGTAAATTTATCTACAATGGTGGATTAACGAGGTGAGGTTCGCAGCCAGTCGCCGATCAGGTCGGCGATGACCGCGGCGGCCTTGTCGTTGAGGTGGATGTGGTCGGTGAGCAGGGTCAGCCCGTTGGCCGCCGAGATGTCGTCCCAGGAGCGGCGCAGCACCAGGTGCTGGAACGTCGTCCGCAGCGCCAGGCCGAGCCTGCCCTCGTACGGCGGCGGCCGGTGTCCCGGCGGCAGCAGCGCGGTCAGCTTCTCGTACAGCGGCAGGCACGGCACCCCGCGCCCCTCCGCGACCGCGCGCAGCTCCGCGTTGTACTCCCGCACCCGCTGGTTCATCGTGCTCGACAGATCCTCGCCCAGTGGCGGCAGGTCCAGCACGGCCAGCCGCGCCGACGTGCCGTTGCGCAGCCGGTCCAGGATCGCCTCGACGTTCTCCAGGTACCACTCCAGGCTCGGCACGGCCGGCAGGCGCTGCTGGCGGCGGTGGTGCCGGGCCCACCGCGCGTCGTACGTGGCGTTGACGTCGTTCGTGCCGACGAGCAGGGTGACCGCGTCCGGGCGGCAGGCGATGACCTCGTCGAGGCGCCGCAGCACGTTCCAGGCGAGGTTGCCGTCGACCCCGGCGTTGACGAACCGGTAACCGGCCGGGCCGAGCCGGTCGTGCAGCAGGCTCACGTAGTTCGCGCTGGCCAGACCGCGGGTGATGCTGTCGCCCGCGCACACGACTTCCTTCGCCGGGCCGACCGCGCCGCGCCGCTTCCCCCAGGACGTGACACCCACGGCGGCCTGCTTCCTCGTGGCTGCCGGGCCGGTCCCGGCGGTGGTCCATGAACGTTAACAAGGCCGCCGGCCGGGCACGGGGCGGTCGCGCCGATTCATTGACAGAGCCACATGCGACAGCTAGCGTTCGGCGCTACTGGCAGCAAACCTTACAGTTTGGAGAGACCGTGCGCCGCCTCCTCCTGCTGGCCGTGCTGGCCTGCGCAGCGGTCTTCGTCCCCGCAGGCGGCGCGGCCGCCGCCACAATCAACCTGGTCGCCAACCCCGGCTTCGAGGACGCCCTGCACGGCGACCACGCCACGGCGTGGGCCTGGGACTGCGAGCCCGGAGCGAGCCAGCTCGGCGCCGCGCACACCGGCTCCCGCGCGCTGGCCGCCGCACCCACCGCCACCGGCGCCGGCCGCTGCGCGCAGACGATCCCGGTCCAGCCCGGCGGTGTCTACACGCTGTCCGCGTGGGTGCGCGGCGGATACGCCTTCCTCGGCCACGACCAGGGCGTGGCGTGGACCCCGCCGAGCGCGGCGTGGACCCGGCTCACCACCGGCTTCACCGCCACCTCCGACACCGTCACCGTCTACCTGCACGGCTGGTACGCCCAGGACGCCTTCACCGCCGACGACGTCGTGCTGACCGGCCCGGACAGCGCCGTGCGCACTCCCGCCGCGCCGGCCGCGCCCACCGCCGGCGAGACCACCAGCCGATCGGTGAAGCTGGCCTGGATCGCCGTGCCCGGGGCGACCGGCTACCGGATCCACCGCAACGGGGTGTTCGTGCGTTCGGCGACCACCACCTCGGCGGTGGTGGACGGGCTCACCCCGGGTACGGCGTACACCTTCCACGTCACCGCGGTGAACACCGCCGGTGAGTCCGCGTCGGGCCCGGCAGTGTCGGCGAACACCGCCGCGCCGTACGCCCAGGTGCCCCCGCCGACCCGGATGGTCGTCGGCACACCGCAGGCCTACCGGGTGTTCCTGGCCTGGGAGGCGGTCATGGCAGCCACCGACGGCTACCACGTCTACCGCGACGGCGTCCTGATCGGCTGGTCCTACGGGCCCGCGTTCACCGCCACCGGGCTCCAGCACGGCACGGTCTACACCTTCGAGGTCACCGCGCTCAACTCCGCGGGCGAATCCGCGAAGTCCACGCCCGTCCAGGTCATGACCTGGCAGGTGCCGTAGCGGCCGACCGCGCCGGAGCAGGTCAGGACGGCTCCGCCCCGGCCCGCCCGCCCGCCGCGGCCGCGTCGGCCAGCCGGTCGCGGAACGGCTCCGTCGCGGCGGACCCGGCGACGAAGCCGATGTCCAGGTCGGACAGCGCCGCGCCGGTGGCCCGGTCCACCAGGACCGGCTCCACCTCACGGCCGGTCGCCCGGTCCACCAGGACCAGGCTGCGGTCGGCGGGAGCCAGGTCCTGGTTTCCCCACGCGTACAGGGCCAGGATGACCGGCGCAGTGCGCGCCCGGCCGCCGTGAGCACGTACTCGTGGCGCGGTGGGCGCTCCTGGTAACGCCGGCGCTCCAGGAGGCCGGCGTCGACCAGGGATTTCAGACGACGGGTCAGCATGGTCGGGGCGATGGCGAGGCTGCGCTCGAACTCGTCGAACCGCGTGAAGCCGTCGAACGCGACCCGCATGATCAGATGGGTCGCGCTACCTCGCGGCGCGCTGCGCGTTCAGCTCGGCCAGCAGCTGATCCGGGTCAGCGCCCACGATCGGCGTGAACAGGCTCGTGCCCAGCCTGCGCACGGTGCGCTGGTAGCCCACGATGCGCCAGAAGCCGTAGAAGCGCCCGGTAGTCTCCCGCTCCTGGGCGCGCTTGTCCTCGCCCGGGTCGCGCGGCGTGACGCACAGCATCCACACGCCGCCCGACCGCCGCACCGACAGGTCCTTCACCTGCGGCCAGGGCAGGTGCAGCGCGGCCAGCACATAGCCGTTGGGGCGCAGGAACAGACCGTGATCGTCCGCGCCGAGCAGCGGCGAGCGCGCCCTGCCGGACTCGTCGAGACACGTCACCACGTAGTGCAACGCGACCACGCCCAGCAGGATCACGGTCAGCCGCCAGGACCGGATCGCGATCAGGGACAGTACGAAGGCGACCGGCAGGTACACGGTCAGCAGCCTGCGCCGGGTCAGCTGCAGGGCGTACGCGAGCCGGTTGCTGCGCAGCAGGACAGGAAGGTCATCTGGTACGCGCACGTGCAGGCTCGGCGTGTGCAGCGTGCCGTGGCGATCGGTCGAGGAGCTCATCAGCGCGCGACGCTAGCAGGCACGTGCCAGCAGCATGCCGCGCGGCGTCTGCTCGCCGGTCTGCGCCTTGCGGCTGGCCTGCGCGAACACGTCGAAACCGGCCTCGGTGACGAACTCGGCCATGCGGTCGACCGAGCGGAAGTGATAGTTCAGCGTGAACGTGTGCCCGAAAGCCTCGGTGCGCAGACGCTGCTCGTCGAGGTTCTGGAAGATCAGCAGCAGGTGACCGCCGTCGGCGAGCGCGCGCCGGAACCCCGCGAGCACCGCAGGCAGCTCGCCGTCCGGGATGTGGATCACGGAGTACTGCGCGCTGATCCCCGCGAGCGAGCCGTCGGCCACGTCCAGGGCGGTCATCGTGCCCTCGTCGAAACGCACCTGCGGAAACCGGCTGCGGGCCAGCGCGAGCATGCCGGGGGACAGGTCGATGCCGCGTACCTCCAGGCCGAGGCCGGCCAGGTGGGCCGTGCCCGGCCCGGTGCCGCAGCCGACGTCCAGGGTCGGCCCGCCGCCACCGGCAAGCACGAGATCGGCGTACGCGGCCAGCATCGCCCGCTCGATCGGGATGCCCGCCAGCTCGTCGTGGAACTGCTCGGCGTACTCCGCGGCGAAGGTGTCGTACGCGGCGCGGGTGTCGTGGAGGAAGGTCGGCTCGGTCATGGTCGCCAACCTTAGGCGGCTGGCTTCGAGACTCGACGCTCGTGTCCGGACCGTAGCGGAGTGGGTGAATACCTGCTGGGTGGTGCGCCGGTGGCTGAAGGGCCGCTGACACGCCGCGCCCGGCCGGGTGGTCGGAGACCCGGCCGGGCGCGGCCGTCGACGCGGCTGACGGTGGGGGATGTCAGCCGGTGACGATCTCGAGGAACGCCGGGCGCGTGGTGTTGGTCCGGCTGTTGAGCTGCGTGGCCCGGCCGAGCGCGGCCTGCCAGAGCGCGATGGTCGCGGTCTTGTTCCCGGCGTATTCGGCCTGGACGAACGAGGTGACGTCGAGCGGGATCCAGTCGGCGACCTGGCACAGCGGCGCGGTGGACAGTGGTGCGCCGAGTGCGGGTGCGGTGTTCCAGGTGAGGCCGGTTTCGGTCCAGGTGTCGGCGGTGACGGCGTACGCGCTGATGGTGGTGTGGGTGCCCAGGGAGTCGGCGGTGTTGCCGCTGACCCAGAGGACTGCCCGTTTCGGGGCGGCGGTCAGTGCGGTGAGGTCGAACTTGAGGTACGCCCTGCGGGCGTAGCCCACGGCGTCGTTCTTCACGACGAGCGTGGTTTCGGTGCCGTAGTTGGCCCCGGCGTAGCTCGCGCCGTCGCGCACGTAGGCGTCGGCGGTGGGGGCCAGGGCCAGGTGCTGGCCGCCGGTGACGGTGCTGCCGGTGCCGAAGGTGATGGTCCGGGAGCTGCCGAGCGCACCGCCGACCTCGGCGACCAGCTTGATCGGGTTGAGGCCGGTGACGGTGATGCGGCCGTCGCCGGTGGCGGTGCTGTAGCCGCTGCGGGCGATCGTGACGGTGATCGTGGTGGCGGCCCGGGTCGGGTCGGCGACGGTGACTTTGAGCTGGCCGCCGGATTCGCGCATGAGCACCGAGCAGGGTGCGCTGACCGTGATCGGGCCCGCGGTGCCCGCGGCGAAGAAGTTCGCGGCCGTCACGCCCGTGGCGGTGTCGGTGATCGCCTGCACGCCGGATGTATTGGCGAGCACGGTCACGGTCGGGGCGGCGGCCCGGTTCGCGGTCCTGGTGGTGTCCGCGCCCGGCAGCAGGTGGTAGCTGTACGAGCCGGTGGTCGGGTTGACACCGTGGTCGATGTACAGGGTGAGGTATCTGCGGGTCAGGACCTCGGTGGTGCCGCCGGTGTTGATCTGCGACCAGCTGCCGGAGCGGGCTTCGCGCAGCGCTTTGACGGTCGCGCCGCCGGGGAACACGATT
>NZ_ML769308.1:0-154245 GCF_009720385.1 Catellatospora vulcania
GGCCGCCCCGGCCCGCCCGATGCCGGGGGCCGCCCCGGCCCGCCCGATGCCGGGCCCCGCGCCCGCCCGCCCGATGCCGGGCGCCGCATCCGCCCGCCCGATGCCGGGCGCCGTCGAACCGCCGAGCGTTCCGCAACGCCGGCGCGAGCCCGACCCGGCGGCCACGGCCGCCACCCTGACCCGGCTGTACGAGGGCGTACGGCGGGGCCAGGCCGGCGACGGCGCGACGGCGTCGGCGACGGCACCGGACGACATCAAGGGGGAGCCATGACCACAGCGACGCTCAGCAAGCCGGCCCAGGACCTCAACTGGCTGGTCGCCGGATTCGCCGACCGGGTGCCGGGGGCCCGGCACGCCGTGGTGGCGTCCTCGGACGGCCTGGTGGTCGCGGTCTCGGCGAACCTCGACCGGGCCACCGCCGACCAGCTGGCCGCGGTCACCTCCGGCCTGATCGGCATCGCCGGGTGCGTGGCGCAGCTGTCCGACGGTGACGAGGTGCGCCAGACGGTGATCGAGATGGGCCGGGGCTACTTCCTCACCATGGCGGTCCGCGACGGCTCGGTGCTGGCGGTGGTCGCCGACGCCGACGCCGACCTGGGCGTGGTCGGCTTCGAGATGGCGCGGCTGGCCAAGCAGACCGGCGAGATCCTCACCCCGGCGCTGCGGGCCGAGCTGCAGCGCGCGCTGCCGCGCTGACCGACGGCCGGGATACCGGTCTTCGGCGGCGTCCGGCTCGCCGGTCGCCGCCGCGGTGAGTCTCAGCTGTTCCGCTTGGCGAGCTCCTCCAGCTCGTCGAGCAGCTTCTGCACCGGCTCGTAGGCGTCCTTGGCGTCGTCCTCGGCGTCCGCGGCCCAGCCCTCGACCTTCTTCTGCAGGTTCTCGGCCCGCTTGCGCGCCTCGTCCCAGTCGCCCTGGAGCATCTTCGTGGAGATGTTCTTGAGCCCGTTGGTCAGCTCGGTGCGCTGCTTCGGGGTGATCACGTCGGTGTCGCGCAGCTTCTGCACGGCGTCGTTGAGGTCGGACAGCAGTTCCAGCGCCTGGAACGGGCCGCCCCGCTCGGGCGTGGGGCTGGGCTTGGGCGCCGCCGTGGTCCGGGCGGGCCGGTTCGGCGACCGGGTCGGGGTGGCGTTGGCGGGGTCCAGCGGCTCCCGCAGCGCCGACATGATCATGAGCACGCCGCTGATCAGGATGATCGCCATCACCAGCATGACGGCCAGCAGCGGCTTGCGACTGCGCTTGACCCGCACCGGGGGCGCGGACCTGGCCTTCGGTGCGGCCTGCACCCGGGTCGCGGGCGCGGGCACCCGGGCGGCGCCGGCGATCGCGCCGCCGGTGGGGGCGAGCAGCGTCGGATTCGGTCCGGCGGGCGTGGTGGCCGGCGCGGGGCCGGACACGGCCTGCACCGACATGCCGCCCAGAGCGTGGGCCAGGTCGGCGGCGCGCGGGCGGCGCGCGGGGGAGGGGTCCACCGCGGCCGCGATCAGGGCGGTGATCGCCGGGGGCACGCCGGGCAGGGCGGGCAGCGGCCGCGGCCGGGCGTGCTCGGACTCGAACTGCTCCCAGCTCTCGATGCCGTTGCGCCGCCGCCCGGTCACCATCTCGATGAGCAGCACGCCGAGGGCGTACACGTCGGCAGCCGGGTCGGCGGCCTTCTGGCGCAGCCGCTCCGGGGCCGCGTACGCCGGGGTGCCGATGATGAGCGTGCCGGTCGCGTCGGGCAGGCCGGTCATCGCGGCGATGCCGAAGTCGAGCACCTTCGCGCCGGTCGCGGTGATCATGATGTTGCCCGGTTTGACGTCGCGGTGCACCACGTCCCGCGAGTGGGCTGCGGCCAGCGCCCCGGCGACCTGCGCGCCGATCGTGGCGGCGCGCGCCCAGCCCACCGGCCCGCGGGCCATCAGCTCGGCCAGCGACTCGCCGGTGAGCAGTTCCATCACCAGGTACGGCTCGACGTGGCCGTCGGGGAAGGTGACCTCGCCGAAGTCGTGCACCGCCGTGATGTGCGGGTGGGTCAGCTGCGCGGCCGAGCGGGCCTCGCGCAGCGCGCCGGCGCGCAGGGCCGGGTCCGCGGCGGTCGGACCGGCGAGCACCTTCACCGCGACGGGGCGGCCCAGCACCAGGTCATGGGCCTGCCAGACCTCCGCCATGCCGCCGGTGCCGATGCGGCGATCCAGCAGGTAGCGGTCGTGCAGCTTCAGACCGGGGGTGAAGGCGGACATGGTGGACAACCGTACCGTGTCTCAGCCAGCGGTGACACCGAACGAGGGACACCGTGAGATCCGTCGCCCGCGGCTATATTCCTGCCTATGTCTGACACCCCCGGACCAGGGCTCGTGCCGGTGCGCCGCCGCCCGGCGGACCCGCCTGCCGACCTGCCCGTCGACGAACCACCCGCGGAGCCCGCACCGGCGGCTGCCGATGCGGTGCCGGGGCAGGCGGCGGCCGACGGCACCGGCGCGGCGTGGCGGCGCTGGCGGCCCTCGGTGGTCGCCGGGGGCACGGTCTGGGTCAGCAGCCTGCTGGCGTACTTACTGGTCACGGCGGTGGCCTGGCTGCCGACCGAGAACCTGGAGAGCAAGGCCGGCCCGGTCCCGGGCACCCTCCGCCAGCTCATCTCGTCCTGGTACCGCTGGGACTCCGAGTGGTACGTGAACATCGCGAACCTGGGGTACGCGTACGACGAGCACAGCACGGCGTTCTTCCCGCTCTACCCGATGGTCGTGCGGGCGGCCGACCGGCTGCTGCCGGGCGACACCTTCGAGGCGGCCCTCATCGTCGCGGCGCTGTGCTGCCTCGCCGCGCTGATCCTGGCGCACCGGCTGGTCACCGAGCTGTCCGGCGTCGAGGACGCCCGCCGCACCATCATCTACCTGCTGGCCTTCCCGACCGGGTTCTACCTGACGGCGGCCTACAACGAGTCGATGTTCGTGGCGCTCGCGCTGGCCTCGCTGTACTGCATGCGCCGCGGTCGGTGGTGGTGGGCGGGGATGTTCGCCGGCTACGCCGGCGCCACCCGGATGGCCGGGGTCATGCTGGGCGCCGCGTTCGTCTACGAGTACCTGCGCCAACGCGGCTTCTCCGTGCGCGGGCTGGTCGAGGCGGGCCGGGAGCGCCGCCTGTGGGGCGCGCTGCGCGCCCTGGTCGACCGCGACGCCTTCGCCGTGGTGCTGGTGCCCGCGGGACTCGCGAGCTACATGCTCTACTGCCGCCTGGCCTTCGGCGACGCGCTGCACTTCCTGGAGTCGCAGAAGTTCTGGGCCCGGGAGGGCTTCACGATGCCCTGGACGGTCGTCGGCGACGTCGTCGCGCTCGTCGACAGCAGCGAGTCGGTCTTCCATCCCGATTCGATCCGCAACATCGCCAACCTGACCACGGCACTGGCCGTGCTGTTGCTGCTGGTGCTCGCCCTGGTGGGCCCGTGGCGGCTCGGCGGCGACCACGCGTACCTGGTGATCTTCGCCGCGATTGTCGTGCTGATGCCGATGTCCAACCCGATCCGCATGCACTACCCGCTCAGCTCGCTGTGGCGGTTCGCGCTCGAGTGCACGGTGGCGTTCATGGTGCTGGCCCGGATGGGGCGCAGCCCGGCCTTCGACCGCGTCTACCTCACGTCGATGCTGGCCCTGCAGGGCGCGATGGTGGTCGTGTTCGTGCAGAAGGACTTCGTCGCCTGAGGCCGGTGTCCCACCTGGTCATCCGAAGCGCGGGGGCGTGCGGGCGATCCACCCGCGGCGTCTATAGTGCGTCGATGATCAATCCGGTGGACCTTGTCATCTTCGACTGCGACGGCGTGCTGGTGGATTCGGAGACCATCGCCATCCGCGTCGCCTCGCAGATGCTGGCCGAGCTGGGCTGGCCGCTCACCGACGACGAGATCCTGGACACCTTCGTCGGCCGCTCGGCTGCCTCGATGGTGCCGGTGATCGAGCAGAAGCTGGGCCGCCCGCTGCCGCAGTGGCCGGAGATGTTCGTCGCGCGCCAGCTCGCCGCGCACGAGGCGGGGCTGGTACCGGTGCCCGGCATCGTCGAGGCGCTCAACGCGATCACGCTGCCGACCTGCGTGGCCTCCAGCGGACGGCACGACAAGATGCGCAACACGCTCGGCATCACCGGGCTCTATCAGCGCTTCGAGGGCCGCATCTTCTCGGCCACCGAGGTCGCCAACGGCAAGCCCGCGCCGGACCTGTTCCTGCACGCCGCGAAGAGCATGGGGGCCGACCCGGCGCGCTGCGTGGTGGTCGAGGACAGCCGACCCGGTGTGCAGGCCGCGCGGGCGGCGGGCATGCGGGTGCTGGCGTACGCCGGAGGAGTGACACCGGCCGACTGGCTCGAAGGCCCGGACACGGTGGTGTTCCACGACATGCGCAAGCTTCCTGACCTGCTCGGCGTACGGTAGGGCACGGATTTCGCGGCGACGTCGGCCTTTCACGGCGGTGTCGTCCGAACGCGCGGCCCTTGTCGCGCAACGTTCATCGCGGCACGGTCTGATCTGGACATCCCGTCCCGATCGGAGGTCGACCCATGTCGCCGTTGCCCCGTCCGCGTGCCGTCGCGGCCGCCGCCGCCCTCGCGGCAGCGGCCGCGCTCACCCTCACCGCACCGCCCGCCCAGGCCGCCGCGCTCACCCCGAAGGTGCTCGTGGTCGGCATGGACGGGCTGAACTGGGCCAAGGTCGTCGATGCGAACGCGCCGACGCTCGACGCGCTGGCCGCCGGCGGCACGCTCGGCGAGAGCCTGCTCTACTGCAACCCGGTGGCGAACTCGTCCAGCGGGCCCGGCTGGTCCACCATCGCCACCGGGGTCATGCCGGACAAGCACGGCGTCAAGGACAACACGTTCAGCGGCAAGCAGTACGGCACGTACCCTGACTTCCTGACCCGGCTGGAGCAGGCCGACCCGGCGTACTCGACGCTGTCCATCCTGGACTGGGCGGTGCTGCACACCCAGGGCACGTTCGGCTCGGCGATCGACACCCGGATCACCTACAACGGCGACGCCAACGGCTACGTCGGCGAGGACGTGAAGGTCACCGACGACGCGGTGAACCACCTGCGGCACAACGACCCGGACGCGACCTTCGTCTACCTGGGCAACACCGACGTGGTGGCGCACTCGACCGGCACCGGCACGGCGTACCGCACCGCGATCGAGACGCAGGACGCCCAGCTCGACCGGATGCTCGACGCCATCGCGGCCCGGCCGACCTACCCGAGCGAGGACTGGCTGATCGTGGTCACCACCGACCACGGCCACAACAACCCGTCGGGCGGGCACGGCGGCTGTGGCCTCGACGCCGAGCGGCGCACCTGGATCCTGGCCAAGGGCACCGGTCACACCGCGGGCCTGCGCCCGATCGACACCCGGCTGTCCGACGTGGCCGGCACCGTCTTCGCGCACCTCGGCGTGACCGTCAACCCGGCCTGGAATCTCGACAGCAAGCCGCTGAACGTACGCGCCACCGACCCGTTCGACGGCCTGAACGCCACGCTGCAGGCCCGCTCGCACGAGACCGGCATCCCGGCCACGGTGAAGGGCTGGACGCACACCGCACCGGCGGGCTGGTCGGTGGACCGCTCGGCGATGCCGACCGGCGGCGTGAACGAGTGGCGTGGCTGGTCGTTCACCAATGAGGAGTTCTGGAGCCGTACCCAGTCGTCCCAGAACCGGGAGAACGGCCTGCGGCTGCGCGGGGTGTTCGCGGTGGCCGACTCCGACGAGTTCGCCGACCGCTCCGGCGGCGGGTCCTACGACTCGACGCTGGTCTCGCCCGCGTACCCGGTGACCGCCGGGACGGTGAAGACGCTGCGCTACGTCACGCACTACCTCCAGGAGGGCTCGCAGACCGCGGACGTGCTGGTCTCCTTCAACGGCGGCGCGAACCAGCTGGTCAAGCGCTACACCGCGGACGCCCGCGCCAAGGCCGAGGCGCTGACCGTCACCGTGCCCGCCGGGGCCACCTCGATGACGGTGAAGTTCCGCTACTACAACGCCGGCAACAACTGGTACTGGGTCATCGACGACCTGCGGGTCAGCTGACGGTCCAGCTGCGCCGCCCGGCCCACGAGGCCGGGCGGCGTCGTCGTTTCCCAAGGTCGATTGAGTCGTTCCTCCTGGCAGGCGCCGCGCGGGGGCGGCGTCGCCGCGGGGCGCCCGACGCCCCGCGGCAGTTTCGTGACGCCGCGCGGGGGCGGCGGAAGGTGTGCGACATGGTCGACCGCAGGCGGATTCTCCAGGCGACGGCGGCCGCGGGCGCCGCCACCGTGATCTCCCAGCGTGCCGGGTGGGCGTGGGCGGTCGGGCAGGGCCGGGCGGGCACGCTCGACCCGAGCACGATCCGCAAGTACGTGACGCCGCTGGCGGTGCCGTCGGTGATGCCGCCCGCCCACCGCGGCGAGGGCGGCGTGGCCCGCTACCTGGTCGGGGTGCGCCAGTTCCGGCAGCAGATCCTGCCGTCGAACCTGCCGCAGACCACGGTCTGGGGCTACGGCGACGTGTCCCAGCCGCGCAGCTTCCGGACCCCGTCGGACACCATCGAGGCCCGGGTGGACCGGCCGGTGCGGGTCACCTGGGTCAACGACCTGGTCGACTCCTACGGCGACTTCCGCCCGCACCTGCTGCCCGTGGACCCGACGCTGCACTGGGCGAACCCGCCGGGCGGCGACGCCGGGCGCGACTCGCGGCCCACGTTCACCTCGACCCCGGGGCCGTACCGAGGCCCGGTGCCGCTCATCACGCACCTGCACGGCGGCCACACGCACGAGGAGAGCGACGGCTACCCGGAGGCGTGGTACCTGCCGAAGGCCCGCAACATCCCGGCCGGGTACGCGACCGTGGGCACGTTCTACGACGCGTTCGGGGCGGAGTTCGAGGAGCGCAACGGGGTGGCGTGGAAGCCGGGCACGGCTACCTTCCAGTACACCAACGACCAGCGCGCCTCGACCCTGTGGTACCACGACCACACGCTCGGCGTGACGCGCGTCAACGTGTACGCCGGGCTCGCGGGCTTCTACCTGCTGCGCGGTGGCAAGAGCGATCTGCCCCCGGGCGTGCTGCCCGGCCCGGCCCCGCAGCTCGGCGACGAGCCGGGCACGCGCTACTACGAGATCCCGGTGGTGGTGCAGGACCGCTCGTTCAACGCCGACGGCTCGCTGTTCTACCCGGCCAGCCGCGCGTTCGCCGACGACGCCGGACCGTACATCCCGGAAGGGCCGTTCCCGCCGATCTGGAACCCGGAGTTCTTCGCGAACACCATCATGGTCAACGGCAACACCTGGCCGGAGCTGGAGGTCGAGCCGCGCCGCTACCGGCTGCGCTTCCTCAACGGCTGCAACGGCCGCGTGCTGATCATGAAGGTCACCACCGACCCGCTGGCCGTCCGACCCGCGCCCGTGGCCCTGCCCATCTGGCAGATCGGCAACGACGGCGGCTTCCTGCCCAAGCCGGTGCAGCTCCAGCAGCTGCTGATGGGCCCGGCCGAGCGCGCCGACGTCATCCTGGACTTCACCGGCCAGCGTGCGGGCACCGAGCTGTACCTCATCAACGAGGGCCCGGACGAGCCGTACAACGGCACCTTCAACCCGGCCGACCCGGCCACCACCGGCCAGGTCATGCGCTTCACCGTCGGGCGGCTGACCGGCAAGGACCGCAGCACGCCGCCGGAGGACCTGGACCTGCCCTGGATCAAGCCGATCGGCCAGGCGAGCAACACCCGGCGGCTCTCGCTCGACGAGGAGCTGGGCCACGAGCAGTCCATCGAGCTGCTGCTCGGCACGGTCGACGAGCACGGCCACGCGATGCCGATGCACTGGGACCACCCGATCACCGAGGACCCGAAGCTCAACGCCACCGAGATCTGGGAGCTGCACAACTTCAGCGTCGACGCCCACCCGATCCACCTGCACCTGGTGCAGTTCGAGATCCTCGGCCGGGGTGTGGACGGCAAGCAGCCGCCGGAGCCGGGCGAGCGCGGCACCAAGGACACCGTGATCGCGCTGCCGGGCGAGATCACCCGGGTGAAGGCCACGTTCGACCTGGCCGGCCGCTACGTGTGGCACTGCCACCTGCTGGAGCACGAGGACAACGAGATGATGCGGCCCTACCGGGTCGGCTGACCGGATGCCGGGGCGGCGCGATCCGCGTCGCCCCTTCGTCACAGCCAGCCGGAGCGGCGGAAGGCGCGGTACAGCCCGGCCGCCACGACGAACATCAGCGCCAGCACGCCCGCGTAGCCGTACTTCCACTGCAGCTCGGGCATGTACTCGAAGTTCATGCCGTAGACGCCGGCGATGGCGGTCTGCGCGGCGGCGATGGCGGCCCAGGCGGCGATCTTGCGCATGTCGTTGTTCTGGTCGACGGACAGCTGCGCCAGCCGCGCCTGCAGGATCGAGTTGAGCAGGTCGTCGTACGTGACGATGCGCTCCACCGTACGCAGCAGGTGGTCGTTGACGTCGCGGAAGTAGCGCCGGATCTCCTTGGGCAGCCCTTCCTTGTCGTCGATCAGCGACGCCAGCGGGTGCTGCAGCGGGGCGACCGCCCGCTTGAACTCCATCAGCTCGCGCTTGAGCTGGTAGATCTGCGCGGCCCGGTTCTGCGACTGCGGCGCGAAGACGTGGTCCTCCAGCTCGTCGATGTCGTTCTCGAACGCCACGGCCACCTCAAGGTACGAGTCGACCATGTTGTCGGCCACGGCGTGCGCCACCGCCCACGGCCCCTGGGCCAGCCGGTCGGGGCGCTTCTCCAGGTCGGCGCGCACCGGCCCGAGCGGCCCCGCGGGCCCGTGCCGCACGGTGATCACGAAGCCGTCGCCGATGAACAGCACGACGGAGCCGGTCTCCACCACGTCGCAGGTCTCGGTCAGCGTCGAGTGCTCGACGTAGCGCGTGGTGCGCAGCACGAACAGGGCCACGTCCGCGAAGTGCTCGATCTTGGGACGCTGACGGCGGGTGGTCGCCGCCTCCACGGCCAGCTCGTCCAGGCCGAACCGTTTGGCGATCGGCGCGAAATCCGCCTCGCTCGGCTCGTGCAGGCCCAGCCAGAGGAAGGAGCCGGGGGTCTGCCGCACGGTCGCCAGGCCGGAGTCGTAGTCGCACGCGCCGGGCCGGCGCCGGCCGTCGACGTACACCGCGCAGTCGACGACGGACCGGTCCGGCTCGCCGCCGCCGCTGTCGGCGTCGTCGGTGGCGGCCGTGCCCGCCGGGCGGATCCGGGAGGCGGCCTTGCGCAGAGGCGCGGTCCACGCCCAGGCGACGCCTGTCGGGTGCTGTTCGTCGCTCACGGTCACCTCCCGGGGCGATCTTAGTCGGCTAGAGGGTGCGGAACGGCTCCGCATAGGTGAACACTCCCCGCACGGCCGGGTCGTAACCGGTCAGCGGCCGGACCTGGAAATGGATCCCCCACTCGGCTCGGGGGCCGGATCAGGCGCGTACCGCGGCGCGAACGCGGCCTCGACGACCGTGCGCGGCGGATCAGCACAGCTCATCGTGCCGTACGCGACACGGGTGCGCCGACGGGCCCGTCGACCTCGGCGCTGCCGCGCACCTGGAGTTTGCGCCGGGCCCGCTCGTAGAACGTGGTGAGCCCGAGCCGCACCACCCGCGCCGCGTCGGTGAGCGCGGTGATGGGCAGCCGGTCGCCCGGCTCCACGTAGCCGTCGACGCGCCCGTCGACCTCGACCGCGAGCCGACCGCTGGTCGGCAGCACCTGCAGGGCCAGCTGCTCGTCGGCGGACAGCACCAGCGCGCGGTTGAAGCTGGAGTGGGCTGCGGCGGCCGTCACCAGCACGGCCCGCACGGTCGGCGAGACGATCGGGCCGCCGCTGGAGAACGCGTACGCCGTGGACCCGGTCGGCGTGGCCACGATGACGGCGTCGGCGGCGTAGCGCACGAACGCGTGGTCCTCGACCGTGATGGCGACCCCGGCCAGGCCGTCGCCCGGGATCCGGCACAGCGCGATGTCGTTGAACGCGGTGACCTCGTGGCCGCCGGGCAGGGTGGTGCGCACCGCCAGCCGCGACTCCACCGAGTAGTGGTGGTTGTCGATCGCGGACAGCGCCGCGGGCAGCCCGTCCACGTCGATCTCCGGCAGGAAGCCGAGCCGGCCGAGGTTGACCCCGAGCACCGGGGTGGTCCGGCCCGCGCCCAGGCGCATGGTGCGCAGCATCGTCCCGTCGCCGCCGAGGCTCACCAGCAGGCTGGACCGCTCGGCCAGCTCCGTCGCCTCGACCGGGATCGCCCCGCAGTCGATGCGGCCCACCTCGTCGGGCAGGCCGAGCACGGTGACGTCGCGGCGGCGGGCCCAATCCATGATGGTGTCGATCGCGGGCACGGAGTCGCGCTGCGGATGCAGCACCAGACCCACCGTGCGTACCAGGCCCACGCTGCCACTCTACGGCCCCGTGCGCGCCCTCCAGGGCGCTATCGCCAGCGCGGCACGCACCAGTGGCACGGCGACCAGCACCGGCAGCACCGGCCCCCACGCGGGCAGATCCGGCAGCGTCAACCAGCCCAGCCACCCCGCACACAGCACCCCGGCGGCCACCACCCTGACCTGCCTCGCCGACCGGTAGGCCGTGTACGCCCCGAACGCCAACGGCAGCACGGCCAGCACCGAGGCCAACCCGGCGGTCCTGGTCAGCTCGGTCCACCCGCCCAGGGTCCAATCGTTGCTGTAGACCCCCACCGCGTACGCCGCGGCCGGCGTCCCCACCGCGACCAGCGCCCCGAACCGGAGCGACCGCGCCTTTCCCGGGGCCTGCGCCGACCCGAGCAGCGCCGCCGCGACGCCGCACACCGCGACGGTCGACAGCCCATGCGCCGTCACCGCCCCGATGCCCACCACGAACCCCGCCAACCCCACCCCGAACCCCGCCAACCCCGCCGCCGCCCAAGATCCAGACGATCTTGCGTGAACCGTTGCCGATCCGTCCGAAGAGTGCGTGTCGTACCCACCGCTCACGCAAGATCGACGTGATCTTGGGTGGTGGAGGCGGGCCATGGTGAGGAGGACCAGGGTGGTGCCGAGGAGGACCTGGGCGAGGCGGCCGAAGGGAGGGAGGTCGGTGGTGCGCCAGGTGTCGGTGTCCAGGGGGCCGAGCCAGGCGCCGGGTAGGCCGATGAGGAGGGTGGCCCAGAGCCAGGGGCGGGGCGGGGCGCCGCGGCGTACGGCGGACAGGGCGAGCACGGCGAGTGCGCCGACGGCGGCGGCTACGACCATGCCGAGCTGTGCGAACGCGGGCTGGTAGTAGCCGGTCAGCGGGTCGGGCCAAGCGCGGGAGACGAGGTCCGCGCCGCAGGCGACGGCTACCGCGCCGAGCGCGGGGGTGGTCCGGCGCTCCAGGTCGCGGTGGGCGGGGGCGGTGCCGGTGAGCGCGATCAGCCCGAACACGGTCAGCGTCATCAGCACCCACAGCGGCGGCCGCGCGTACGTCGTGAGCGGCGCGACCGCGGGCAGCGCGAGCGTGACGGCCAGCGCCGCGGCCAGCGCGGGCCGGAGCCGGCGGGTGGGGCCCAGCAGCGCCACGGCGCAGGCCAGCAGCCAGGCGGCGTACGCGACCGGGCCGAGCGTGGGCGGCCCGAGCGGTTCGACGCGCCACCACAGGAACGCGCCGGCGCCGCCGAGCAGCGCCAGCGCCACCGGGGCCGCGTGGGCGAGCCCGTCGTCGAGCCCGTCGACGCGTGCCACGCCGAGCCGGCAGCGCAGCCCGCCCTCGATCAGGTCGGCGGCTTCGGCGGGGGTGGGTCGCCGCCGTCCGGGCGGAGCGAGGTCGAGCAGCGTGGAGACGATCTCGTCACCGCGGCTGTCGCGATAGGACTTCGGATACCACCGCAGCAGCCGCCGGTATCGGCGCTCCAGTGTGGTCATGCGGACGCCGGGGCGGATCCGCCCGCCCGGCGGCGCAGCCGTGCCGCAGCCGCCTTGGCGTTGCCGGTCATCCGCTGAATCTCGACGGCGAGCAGTTCGGCGCCCGGGTCGGTGAGGCGGTAGTAGCGGCGCAGCCGCCCCTCGACGACCTCCTCGCCCTCCTGCACGACCAGGCCCTGCTCGCTGAGCCGGTCCAGCGCGCCGTAGAGCGTGCCGGGGCGCAGTGACACCCGGCCGCCGGAGAGCGCCTGCACCTCCTGGATCACCCCGTAACCGTGCATCGGCCCCTCGGCCAGCGCGGAGAGGATCAGAAAGGTCGGTTCCTGCAGTGGTGCGCTCACCGCCTGATAGTACGAGGAACGATATATACCGTCAACCGCTGGACAGCGCGTCGTGTCGCGGACTACGGTCGCCGCTATATAACGGCTGACTGTATATTGGAGGCGATCGTGCTGGTCCTGATCGGAGGCCTCGCCGGAGCGCTCGCGCTGCCGCTCACCGGGGTCGGCCTCGGCTGGGTCGTGGTGGCGGCGACGCTGCTGGCGGTGGTGGTGGCAGCCCGCCGGCGGGCGCGGCCCGGCGCGATCGGCGTGGGAGTGCTCGCCGTGCTGCTCGCGGGTGCGGGGGCGGTGCGGGCGGCGGGCTGGCTGCTGGTGCTCTGCCTGGCGGCGGCGCTGCTGCTGGCGTCACTCGCCGCCGGTGGCGGGCTCGGCTGGCCGCAGCTGCTGCGGTCCCCGCTCGTGCTGCCCGCGGCCGCCAGGGACAGCCTGCTCACCGAGCTGGGTGCACGGCGCGACGGAGGTGAGCGCGGTGCGGACGGGGGACCGCGCCTGCCCCGGCCCGCCGTGCTCGGCTGGGCGGTGGCGCTGGTCGCCGTGGCGGTCTTCGGCACGCTGCTGGCGGCGGCGGACGGCATCTTCGCCGACGTGCTCCGCGATCTGCTGCCGGGTCCGGGCGAGCTGGGCCGGGCAGCCGCCGGTTTCGTCGTGACGGCGCTGCTGGCGGCCGCTCTCGTGCACCGCACCCGCACCTCCGGGGCCACCGCTCACCCGCCTGTGGAGCCCGGCGCGCCCGCCGTCCCGGCCGGGGAGCCCGCTGCCACCGTGGCGCGGACGCGGCGGATGCTGCTGCCGGGGGAGTGGGTGCCGACCGTCGCGCTGCTCGACGCGCTGTTCGGGATCTTCGTGGTGGTGCAGGTGACGACCTGGTTCCGGGGCCACGAGTACGTGCTCGACCCGGCCGGGCCGACGTACGCCGAGTACGCCCGGGGCGGGTTCGGGCAGCTGCTCGCCGTCGCCCTGCTGACGCTCGGGGTGGCCGGGGTGGTCGCGGCGCGCGCCGCCCGGGACACCGCGCGCCGCCGGTTGCTGCTGCGCGCGCTCGGCGGTGCGCTGTGCCTGTTCGCGCTGGTCGTGGTGGCGTCGGCGGTGACCCGGATGGCGCTGTACGTGCAGGCGTACGGCTTCACCCGGCCCCGGCTGCTGGCCGACGCCATGGTGCTGTGGCTCGGCCTGCTCTTCGTGGCGATCCTCGTGGCCGGGGTGCGGCTGCGCTCGCGCCTGCTCCCGCAGGTCGTCGTCGGCTCGGCGGTGCTGGTCCTGTGCGGGCTGGTCGCCGTCAACCCGGACGCGCTGGTCGCCCGCACCGTCATCGACCGGTACGAGCACGACGGGCACCTCGACGCGGCATATCTGGCGGTGCTGTCCGCGGACGCCGCCGTGGAGCTGGACCGGCTGCCGGAGCCGCACCGCAGCTGCGCCCTCGTCCACCTCGCCGACGAGCTGCGCGAGCCCGACCCCTGGTACGCCGTCAACCTGGGCCGGGCGCGGGCCCGCGCGCTGCTGGCCGAGCGCCCCCCGCTGGCGTCTTCCCTGCTGCTGTGCCCAGCCGCCCCGTACGACGGGACCGACGACGGGCAGCGCGGCGGCTGACCGGGTTCAGCGGTTGCGCGGCTGCAGCCGGCGGGTCGGCTCGGCCGTCGTCGGATCCTCCGGCCACGGGTGGCGCGGGTAGCGCCCGCGCAGCTCCGCGCGGACCTGCGGGTATCCGTTGCGCCAGAACGAGACCAGGTCCCCGGTGACCGCGGCGGGCCGCCCGGCGGGGGAGAGCAGGTGCAGCACCACCGGCACCCGCCCGCCGGCCAGCCGCGGCGTCTGCGTCCAGCCGAACGCCTCCTGCACCTTCACCGCCAGCACCGGGGCGGCCGGATCGGCGTAGTCGATGCGGACCCGCGACCCGCTGGGCACCTCCAACCGCTCCGGGGCGAGCTGGTCCAGCTGCGCCGCCTGCGCCCAGGGCAGCAGGGCGCGCAGAGCCGCGGCGACGTCGACGCGCTGCAGGTCGGCGCGGCGGCGTGCGTTGTGCAGCGCCCCGCCCAGCCACTGCCCGGCATCGGCCAGCAGGGATTCGTCGTCGACCGGCGGCCACGGATCGCCCAGCGCGTGGGCCAGGAACGCCATCCGCTCGCGCAGCGCGTCCGCCTCCGGGGTCCAGCGCAGCAGCCGCAGCCCTTCCCGGCGCAGCCCTTCGGCGAGCGCCTGCGCCACCAGTTCCCGGTCGGGGCGGTCGAGCGGACGCTCCGTCAGCACGATCGCGCCCAGCCGGGTCACCTGCCGGGCCACCACGTCGCCATCGGACCAGGCGATCTCCGGACCGGTCGCCAGCAGCGGGGCCGCGGCCAGCCGCGCGGTCGGCTCGTCGGTCGCGGCGGCCAGCCGGATCCGGGCCGAGCTGCTGCCCGGCTGCCGGTCCGCGGCGGCCACGGCCAGCCAGGACACCCCGGTCAGCGGGGAACCCGGCGGCAGCTCGGCGGCGGTGCCCCCGGCCATCAGGTACGCCCGGCTGCCCGCGCCCCGGACCCGCGCCACCCGCTCCGGGTAGGCGAGCCCCACGACCAGGGCGGCGGCCAGGTCATCGGTCAGCCGCCCCGAGCCGTCCCGCGCACGCGTGCCCGCTGCGGGATCGGCCCGGCCCGTGTCATCGGCTCTGCCTCGGATCTCGCCGGACGAGGCGGCGGAGCCACCGGTGCGCAGGTTGCCGGTCAGGCGGCGGACCTCGGTGCGCCAGGTGGCGCTCGCGGCCGCGTCGGCGCCGTCGCGCAGCCGTCGCCAGGCCGCGGCCAGGTCGTCGGTCCCGATCGGAACATCCGAGCCGAGCAGGGCGACGACCTCGGCGGCGCGGTGCGGGCCGAGTTCACCGGCCGCGTCGAGGAGGGCGCGGGCCAGGCGCGGGTGCGCGCCGACCCCCGCGATGGCCCGGCCGCGCCCGGTGACCCGCCCGTCGGCGTCGAGCGCGCCCAGCGCGGTCAGCGTCTCGCGGGCCACCTGCGCGGCGGCGGGCGGCGGCTGGTCGAGCAGGGCCAGGCCCGCGCCGTCCGCACTGGACCAGCAGGCCAGCTGCAACACGAACGCGGTCAGGTCGGCCGAGGCGATCTCCGGGTCGGGGTGCTCGGGCAGCCGGTCGTGCTCGGCCTGCGACCAGCAGCGGTAGACCACACCGGGGCCTTCGCGCCCGGCGCGCCCGGCCCGCTGGTGCGCGGACGCCCGTGAGGCCCGCACGGTGACCAGCGAGCCCAGCCCGCGGCCGAGGTCGGTACGCGGCACCCGGGCCAGCCCGGCGTCCACGACGACGCGTACGCCCGGGACGGTCAGGCTGCTCTCGGCGACCGCGGTGGCCAGCACCACGCGCCGGCGCGGTCCCGGCCGCAGCGCGGCGTCCTGGGTGCCCGCGGCCTGGCGGCCGTGCAGGGTGAGCAGGTCCACCTCGGCGCGCAGACCGGCCAGCCGCCCGGCGACGCCCTCGATCTCGCCCGCGCCCGGCAGGAACACCAGCAGGTCGCCGGCGGCCTCGCGCAGCGCCGCCCGGATCACGGCGGCGACGTGGTCGAGCAGCCGCGGGTCGACGCGCAGCCCGTAGGGCGCGTTCACCGGGCCGGTCGGCGGACGCCAGCGCACCTCGATCGGGTACGGCGTGCCGGACGCGGTGACGACCGGAGTGCCCGCGCCCAGCGCCGCGGAGAGCCGTTCGGCCTGCGCGGTGGCGGACGCGGCGACCAGCAGCAGATCGGGGCGCAGCGCGGCGCGCACGTCGGTGGTGAAGGCCAGCGCCAGGTCGGAGTCGAGCTGGCGCTCGTGCACCTCGTCGAGCAGGATCGCGCCGACCCCGGCCAGCTCCGGATCGTGTTGCAGCCGCTGCACCAGCAGGCCGGTGGTGACCACCTCGACCCGGGTGGCGGCGCTGGTGCGGCTGTCGCCGCGCACGCTGTACCCGACGGGCCCGCCCAGCGGCGTGCCGGTCAGCTCGGCCATCCGGCGGGCCGCGGCGCGGGCGGCGACCCGGCGGGGCTCGGCGACGATCACCCGGCCGGTGACCTCGCCCGCCAGCGCCAGCGGGGCGAGCGTGGTCTTGCCCGAGCCCGGCGGCGCGACCAGCACGGCCGCGCCGTGCCCGGCGAGCGCCGCCAGCAGCGCGGGCAGCGCCTGCCGCACCGGGAGGTCGGTTCCAGCCACGTCAGCAAGCACCCGCCCAGTCTGCCGGACGGCGCTTGTCGACAACCCCGGCGGTGCTGCAACCTGGCAGCGGCCCGCCCCGTGTTCCAGAGGTGACAGTGTCAGATTTCGAGGCGTTCTACCGGGGCACCGCCCCGCGGCTGATGCGCTTCGCGTACGGCCTCACGGGTGGCCTGGCCGAGGCGCAGGACTTCACCCAGGAGGCGTACGCCCGTGCCTGGCAGCGCTGGCCGAAGCTGCAGCGCTACGACAACCCCGAGGCGTGGCTGCGGCTGGTGGTGACCCGGCTGGCCACCGACTGGTGGCGGCGGCTGACCGTGCGCCGGGCCGCCGGGCTGCCCGAACCACCGAACGTGCCGCCCCCCGACGACGAGCTGATGACCCTCGTCGCGGCGCTGAAGACCCTGCCCATCGACCAGCGCCGGGTGCTGGCGATGCACTACCTGCTCGACCAGCCCGTGGCGGAGATCGCCGTGGAGCTGTCGGTGCCGGTCAACACCGTCAAGTCGTGGCTGGCCCGGGGTCGGGCCGGCCTCGCCGCAGCCCTGGGGGAGCGCAGCCATGTCAACTGAGCTGGACCGCCTCTACGCGAGGCTGGCCGACCGCGTGGACGCGGCGCCACCCCCGGAGCTGTCCGCGGTGCGGGCGCGGGCCGCCCAGCGCCGCCGCCGGTCGTTCGGCGGCCTGCTCGCCGCCGCGGCTGCCCTGCTCGCCGCGCTGTTCGCCGCGCAGGCCGTGCTGGCACCCGCGGCCACCCCGGTGCGGCCGGTGCTCCCGGCGCTGCCCGCCGCGACGGAGTTCCTCCCCTTCGACGGCTCCGCCGACCCGGTCATCCGCTTCACGGGGCCGGTCCGGTTCGGCATGACCGAGACCGCCGGCGACCGCTCGTACGCCATGTGGATGGCCGAGGACGGCACCGAGTGGGTCGGCGGCGTCGACCTGACCACCGCGAAGCCGCTGTGGCCGGCGCTGTCGCTGGGCAAGTTCGGCGACACCAACGGCATGGAGGTGTCCGCCGGGGCGATCCTGCTGCTCACCGAGCAGGGCTTCGACAACCCGCTGATCAAGGATGGCAGCGACACGATCATCGCCGTCGACCCGGCCACCGGGAAGATCATGTGGACGCTGCCCTACTCCTTCAACGACACCGACCGGGTCCTCTACGACGACACGCTCGTGATCACCTGGGTGCAGCGCGGCGTCACCGAGGCGCTCGACCTGCGCACCGGCAAGGCGCGCTGGACGGTCACCGACCGGGTGGCGCAGTCCGGCACCAACGCGCTGCGCACCATGTCCGAGCTGTACGCCGTGGGCGGCTTCGCGGGCCGGGCACCCGCGGACCGGCGTGTCGTGCTGCACCTGGCCGACGGGCGGGCGCAGCTGCGCGACGTGGCGACCGGCCGGGTGGAGCGGGAGCTCACCGCGCCGGTGCTGCCCGCGGAGGGGGACCGGCTGCGGCAGGAGACCGTGGTCGACGGGGTGCTGTACCAGTTCGCCGGGGGCAGGGTCAGCGCCCTGCCGCTCGACGGGTCGCCCGCCGGGACGGACGTCGCCGTCCAGGCGAACCTCGACGGGGCCTGGCCGTCGCCGTGCCTGGCCGGGGGACTTTTCTGCGCCGTCACCGGCGACACCGGCGAGAGCGCCACGCTGACGGTGATCGACCCGCGTACCGGCGCGACGGTCTGGCAGCACGAGGTGAAGGCCAGGGTGCGCGGCGTGCTCCCGGCACAGGCCGGGCTGGTGGTCATGGGCGAGCCGTCCGTGGTCCTCGCCGCCGACGGCACGCCGCTGGCGAGTCTGGACGGTCAGGCCATGTGGGTCGAGTCCGGCAATCTCCTGGTCGTCGGCCAGGCGGGCGTCTCCGGCCATCAGCTGGCCACCGGCGAGAACGTCGCCCTCGGGCAGCCGGGGGTCACCGGTTACTGCTCGGCGAACGCGACCATGCTGACCTGCCCGACCAAGGACGGGGTCGGCGTCTACCGGTACGCCCGGTGAACAGCGCGGCGCCCCACCCGACCTGGGTGGGGCGCCGCGCGGGCCCGGCTCAGGGACGGATGAAGCCGATCATCGGCGTGGTCGCCGCGATCTGCAGGATCATCGCGACGGCGACCACGGCGAAGGGCCAGGACCGGGACGAGCGGGCGCACACCCAGGCCACCGGGATCGTCAGGAACACCGCGAGGAAGATCCAGAGCCGGGTGGTCTCGCCGCGGTTGATGCCGACCAGGTCGAGGAAGGCCAGCACGGCCAGCCCGGACAGGGTCAGCGCGGCGATGGGCCGGGCCACCCCGCGCCGCACCGCGTCCCAGGCGGCATATCCGATCAGCACGGTGGCCGCGATCCCGGCGCAGAGCGCGAAGTCGCCGAGGTTGCGCACCACCCACACGTCGTAGGGCCGGTGTGCGCGCTCGTTGAAGTCGGTCGCGTCGGCCAGCACCTCGGCCAGGTTCACGAACAGGTCGTAGCCGAACACCAGCTTCGTGCCGAGGTACGCCCCGGCGAAGGCGGCCAGGGTCAGCGACACCAGCTTGAGCAGCCCGACCCAGTCCAGCCGGCGGTGGTACAGCGCCAGCGCGGCCAGCGCCGCGAACGTCAGCCCCATCACCAGCGGCAGCGGCTCGAAGAAGAACACCAGGTAGAGCGATGCGCCCACGCCCACCGCCCAGCCCCAGTGCGTGCTGCGCAGGTAACGCGTGAACAGCCACAGCGACAGCAGGATCGGCACCGGCGAGACGGCGTTGAGGATGGGCAGGAAGTACAGCCGGCCCGGCACCAGCAGGCACAGGATCAGCGCGTACAGCGCCACCCGACGGTCGCCGAGCACCTCGCGTACCACCAGGTAGACCAGCAGGGCGCTCAGGCTGGACACCGCCATGATCAGGATGCCGAGCGCGGCCGGGTTCGTGGTGAACATGCCGAGCAGGTGGTAGAGCAGCGTCTTGCCGGGCATGTTCGAGCGGGCGTGCTGCGGCAGCGCGTGCACGATCTCCTCGAATCGCGTCAGGTACTCGTACGCGGAGAAGCGCAGCGACGGCGAGTAGAAGGAGTTCGCCCGGTCGCTGCCGACGACCGCGCCCAGCGACACCTCGTCGGCGGCGCGCACGACCAGCTGCAGCGGGACGGCGGCGCACAGCCACATGGCCAGCGCGAGCCGCTCGTGGCGTGCGCCGAGTCGGTGGGTGAGCCACAGCAGGGCCAGCACCGCGGCCGTGGCGCCCGCGAACGGCAGCAGCATCTCCCAGGCGAACGTGTGCACGTAGCGGTAGCGCCACGCACCCGCCCGCGAGCCCGCCGGCAGCAGTTGCACGGCCGCCAGCACCGCGGCGACGACGGTGAGTCCGGCCCCGGCCAGCACCGCGATCGCGACCGGGCGCGGGGTCCGGCCCGCGGCGGGCACAGGCACCGGCCCCGGCGTGGCGGGCTGGGTCCGTTCGGCGGTGAGCAGCGAACCGTCGTGCACGTTCGATCCCTTTCAACGGCGGGTCGACTCCGGACCTGCGCACGCGGGCGCAGGTCCGGGTCAATCATCAAGAACGGTCCGTGCGGGAGGGGGATACGGCGGCGTACGCCCCACGGTCAGTCCGTGCGGCCCGGCGGTACGAGCCGCCGGTGCGCGCCGGCGGTGCGGGTTAGGGTGTTCGCCGAAGAGTGCGACGACCGGGAGGCTCGGATGAGCGCGGTGCGTGAGGCGTACCTGCAGGCCGCGCTGTCGGCCGCGGCCCTGGTCGGCGACCCGGCCGTCGCCTCGGCCTGGGCGAAGCCGAGCGCGCTGGACGGCTTCACGGTCGCCGGGCTGGCCGGGCACCTGGCCGCCCAGGTGGTGAACGTGCCGCGGGTGCTGCGCGCACCGGCGCCGGACGGGCCGCCGGTCGCCCTCGCCGACCACTACGGCCGGGTGCGGTGGCTCGGCGCGGACCTCGACGCCGAGGTCAACGTGCAGATCCGGCAGGGCGGCGAGGCGCTGGCCGAGGCCGGTCCGCGTGAGCTGGTGGCGCAGACCGGGCTGGCGGTGGCCGAGCTGCGCTCGCTGCTGGCCGAGGAGCCCGCCGACCGCCTGGTCAGCCCACCGGCCGGACCGTGGGCGATGCTGCTGGACGACTTCCTGGTGACCCGGCTGATGGAGATCACCGTGCACTCCGACGACCTGGCGTACAGCGTCGGCGTGCCCACGCCCGACCAGCCGCGGGACGTGCTCGACCCGGTGCTGGCGCTGCTCGGCGAGCTCGCCGTGCGCCGCCACGGGCAGGCCGCGGTCATCCGCGCGCTGAGCCGGGCCGAACGCGCCCCGGCGAGCATCACCGCGTTCTGAGAGGGCTACGCCGATGCGACTCGACCTCGATCACGACAGCGCCGTCCCGCCGTACGAGCAGGTGCGGGCGGAGATCGCCGCGATGATCGGCGACGGCAGGCTGGCCCCCGGCGCGCACCTGCCCACGATCCGGCAGCTCGCCGCGGACCTCGGTCTCGCCGTGAACACGGTGGCCCGCTCCTACCGTGAACTGGAGGCCGCGGGCCTGGTGGTGAGCCGGGTGCGACATGGCACCACGGTCGCCGAGCGCCGCCCCGACCTGCCGCCCGCCGAGGCGATGGCCAGGCTCGACGAGGCCGCGCGGGCGTACCGGGCGGCGGCCCGCGCGCTCGGGGCAAGCCTCGACGGCGCGATCCAGGCGCTGCGCCGGGTCGACGCCGAGCAGCCCGCCTCCGGCCGGACCCGTGTCTGACCTGCCGGGCACACTGTTCGCCATGGAACTGGAGACCTTCGAACTGGTGATGCTGCGCCGCCCGGCGAACCCGGTCGAGTACGACGACGCCGCATCCGCCCGCATCCAGGCGGAGCACCTGGCCTACCTGGCCGGGCTGCGCGCCTCGGGCCACGTGGTCACCAACGGCCCGGTGCTCGACGGGCCCGACGAGTCGCTGCGCGGCCTGGTCTTCTTCCGCACCGGCTCGCAGGACGAGGCGCGCCGCCTGGCCGAGCAGGACCCCGCGGTCCGCGCCGGGCGGTTGGCCGTCGACGTGATGACCTACTGGTGCCCGCCCGGCACGATGGCCGCCCCCGGCCAGACGATCACCCTGCCCGGCTGACGCGAAGGCGGCCAATTTTCGCAATTCGGTCATATGCTGGCCGTGTGGTGGACGGGGAGGCGGGACGCTATCTGGCCATCGCCGATCACGGGCTGATCGGCGACATGCGCAGCGTGGCACTGGTCGGGGTGAACGGCACCATCGACTGGTACTGCTGCCCGCGGTTCGACTCGCCCAGCGTGTTCGCCTCGCTGCTCGACGCCGACCGGGGCGGCCGGTTCGAGCTGGCCCCGGCCGTCCCCGCGCAGACCAAGCAGTTCTACTTCCCGGACACCAACGTCCTGATCACCCGGTTCTACGCCGAAGAGGGCGTGGGCGAGATCCAGGACTTCATGCCGATCGTCGGTGACCCCACCGAGGCGGGGCGGCACCGCCTGATCCGCCGGGTGCTCTGCGTACGCGGGAAACTGCCCTTCGCCGCGCTGGTCGCGCCGCGCTTCGACTACGGGCGGCAGGAGCATGTGCTGCGCCGCGACGGCGACCAGGTGATCTTCGAGTGCCCGGTGCTGTCGCTGGCACTGACCAGCAGCGTCGACGTCGTCGACGACGACGGTGACGCGCGGGCGCTGTTCACCCTCGGTGAGGGCGAGACGGCCGTGTTCGCGTTGGACCGGGTCACCGCGGAGGTGCGGCCGCGCTCCTGCCCGGTGGCCGAGGCGGAGGAGCAGTTCAACGCCACGGTCGGCTACTGGCGGCGGTGGCTTTCCGCGTCGCGGTACCGGGGCCGGTGGCGCGAGATGGTGCACCGCTCGGCGCTGACCCTGAAGCTGCTCACGTACGCCCCGACCGGTGCGATCGTCGCGGCCGCCACGACCAGCCTGCCGGAGCAGATCGGCGGCGAGCGCAACTGGGACTACCGCTACGTGTGGATCCGCGACGCGGCGTTCTGCGTGTACGCGCTGCTGCGCCTGGGCTTCACCGAGGAGGCCTCGGCGTTCATGGACTTCCTGGAGCGCCACGTGGCGCTGCGCGGCGACGGCCCCGACGGGCCGCTGCAGATCATGTACGGCATCGACGGCCGGACCGACCTCGACGAGCGGGAGCTGCCGCACCTGGAGGGATATCGCGGCTCGGCTCCGGTACGGGTCGGCAACGCCGCGGTCGACCAGCTCCAGCTCGACATCTACGGCGCGCTGATCGATTCGATCTACCTCTACGACAAGTGGGCGCAGCCCATCTCCAGCGACCGCTGGGAGGAGGTGTCGGAGCTGGTCGAGTGGGTGTGCGGGCACTGGGACCAGCCCGACGAGGGCATCTGGGAGACCCGCGGCGGTCGCAAGAACTTCCTGTACTCGCGGCTCATGTGCTGGGTGGCGATCGAACGCGCGATCCGCATGGCCAACCGCCGCGGCCTGCCCGCCGACCTGCGCCGCTGGCGGGAGACCCGGGACGCGGTCTACCACCAGATCATGCGCAAGGGCTGGTCGCCGGAGCGCGAGGCGTTCACCCAGCACGAGGACGACGTGGTGCTCGACGCCGCGGTGCTGATGATGCCGCTGTCGAAGTTCATCTCGCCGACCGATCCGAAATGGCTGTCCACGCTGGACGCACTGGGCCGGGACCTGGTCTCGGACTCCCTCGTCTACCGCTACGACCCCACGGTCAGCCCCGACGGCCTGCGCGGCACCGAGGGCACCTTCTCCATCTGCTCCTTCTGGTACGTCGAAGCCCTGTCCCGGGCCGGCCGCCTCGACGAGGCCCGCCTGGCCTTCGAGAAGATGCTCACCTACGCCAACCACGTCGGCCTGTTCGCCGAGCAGATCGGTCCGACCGGCGAACAGCTCGGCAACTTCCCCCAGGCCTTCACCCACCTGGCCCTCATCTCCGCCGCCTTCAACCTCGACCGCGCCCTCGGCTGACCCAGGATGTGGGCGGGCCGGTGCGGTGGCGGGCGGGGCGGCCCGGGGCTTGTTAGGCTGGGCGGTGGGCCGTGACTGGCGCGCTGGGATGGGACACCATCGGGGAGCGGCTCCGTCATCGTGACGCTGTGCCGTGCGCCTGGGCCTCTTCCGTCCTGTCTAGGAGGTCCGCATGTCCGACGCGTCCCTGTCCAGCGAATCCCTGGCCTACCGCCACGCGCTGGACGCCATCCGCGCCGTCGAGCCGGCGGTCGCCGCCGCGATCGGCGCCGAACTCGCCGACCAGCGCGAGTCGCTCAAGCTGATCGCCAGCGAGAACTACGCCTCACCCGCGACGCTGCTGGCCATGGGCAACTGGTTCAGCGACAAGTACGCCGAGGGCACCGTCGGCCGTCGCTTCTACGCCGGCTGCAAGAACGTCGACACCGTCGAGGCGCTCGCCGCCCAGCACGCCCGCGAGCTGTTCGGGGCGCAGCACGCCTACGTCCAGCCGCACTCGGGCATCGACGCCAACCTGGTCGCCTTCTGGGCCGTGCTCGCCCAGCGGGTGGAGAGCCCGGCGCTGGCCAAGGCGCAGGCCCGCCACGTCAACGACCTGAACGAGGCCGACTGGGCGACGCTGCGCCGCGAGCTGGGCGACCAGCGCATGCTCGGCATGTCGCTGGACGCGGGCGGTCACCTCACGCACGGCTTCCGCCCGAACATCTCCGGCAAGATGTTCGAGCAGCGCAGCTACGGCACCGACCCGGCGACGGGACTGGTCGACTACGACGCGCTGGCCAAGTCGGCGCGCGAGTTCCGGCCGCTGATCATCGTGGCGGGCTACTCGGCGTACCCCCGGCTGGTGAACTTCCGGATCATGCGGGAGATCGCCGACGAGGTCGGCGCGACCCTGATGGTCGACATGGCGCACTTCGCGGGCCTGGTCGCGGGCAAGGTGCTCACCGGCGACTTCGACCCGATCCCGCACGCGCAGATCGTCACCACCACCACGCACAAGTCGCTGCGCGGCCCGCGCGGCGGCATGGTGCTGTGCCAGACCGAGCTGGCCGACCAGGTCGACCGCGGCTGCCCGATGGTGCTCGGCGGCCCGCTGCCGCACGTCATGGCGGCCAAGGCGGTCGCGCTGGCCGAGGCCCGCCGGCCGGAGTTCCGCGACTACGCCCAGCGCATCGTCGACAACGCGCACGCGCTGGCCGAGGGCCTGCTCAAGCGCGGCGCGAAGCTGGTCACCGGCGGCACCGACAACCACCTGGTGCTGCTGGACGTGTCGTCGTACGGCATCACCGGCCGGCAGGCCGAGTCGGCGCTGCTCGACTCGAACATCGTCACCAACCGCAACGCGGTGCCGCAGGACCGCAACGGCGCCTGGTACACCTCCGGCATCCGGCTGGGCACCCCGGCGCTGACCACGCGCGGCCTCGGCACGGCCGAGATGGACCAGATCGCCGACCTGATCCACACCGTGCTGGCGGGCACCACGCCCGGCACCACCGAGGGCAAGCCCTCCAAGGCCGCGTACGTGCTGGCCGACGGTGTCGCCGACCGGGTCGCCGGGCAGACCGACGACCTGCTCAAGGGCTTCCCGCTGTACCCGACGATCGACCTCGGCTGAGTATCGGCGCAGGTGCGGGGGCGACCGGGTCGCCTCCGCACCTTTTGTCGCCCGGGCGGTTCCCCGCGATGTGAAGGAATGGCACGAGACGTCTACATTGGCGCGATGGAATCAACAGTCCTAGTCGTCGCCGGATCGGCGTGCGTGTTCCTCGTCGTGATCGTCGTGGTGGTGGTGAGCATCGTCGCGTCCCGCCGCACCACGGGCCAGGGCCCGGCGGCCAAGCGCCGTCCCGGCGGTTACGTCGGCCCCGTGCACAGCGGCTCCACCGCCGGTGACCCGGTCTGGACCGACGAGCAGACGTGGGTGCACAACAGCTCCGGCGGCAGCGGCTATGCGAGCGGCGTCGAGCCCGGCAGCAGCTCGGATTCGGGCGGCGGCTGGTCGGGCGGCGGCAGCAGCGACTCCGGCGGCGGCTGGTCCGGGGGCGGTTCGGACTCCGGCGGGTCGTCCGGCGGCGGCAGCAGCGACTCCGGCAGCAGTAGCAGCAGTTCCTGAGGGGTGAACGAAAGGCCCCGTTCCCGCCGTGCGGCGGGAACGGGGCCTTCTCCGTGCGGAGGGTCAGCGCTTGGTGGGCGCCGCCCCCACCTTGTCGACCGCGACCAGCGTGATCAGGTCGTTGAGGTCCGTGCCGACGTACGCGACGTCGCCCGCCGCGTAGTAGCGGCAGATGCCGACGTCGAACACGGCCGGCTTGGTGCCGTGCTCGCAGGCGACCGCCCGGAATCCCGGGGCGACCTTCAGCGAGCTGATGTTGTCGTTGCCGGCCCCGCCGAGACCGCCCCGCGAGTCCTCGAAGATGCCCAGGCCCAGCGAGGACTTGCCGCCCTCGAAGTCCCGGTCGCCGTACGCGGTGACGTTCGCGCCCTTGACCGGGTCGCCGGAGACCAGCAGCAGCGAGATGCCGTCGTCGAGGTCCGTGCCGGTGAGCGTGTGCTCCCCGGCGGGGAAGGACCGGCAGCGCCCGAGCGCGGTCAGGCCCGCCCCGGTCTTGCCGTCGTTGGCGCAGGCGACGAGCCGGTAGCCCGGCTCCAGGCGCAGCGAGCTGATCGCGTTGTCGCCGACGCCGGACAGTTCGCCGCGGCTGCCCTCGTACACCCCGGCCTCGAAGCTCTGGCTCTTGCCCTTGCTCTTGGCCTCGGAGAACACGGTCAGCGGCGGTCCGACGATGCCGACCAGCGAGATCTTGTCGTTGAGCGCGCCGACGGTGGCGTGCTCGCCGCTGCCGAGGATGCGGCAGACGCCGAGGTCGGCGCTGCCGGAGCGGTCCTTGTCGCAGGCGATCAGCCGGAATCCCGCGCCGATCTTGAGCGAGCTGATGGACGTGCTCTCGCCACCGGCGAGCTCACCCGCGACCGACTCGTGCATGCCCGCGCCCAGCGGCTGCGCGGCGCCCTTGAAGGCCGTCTCGCCGTAGCCGGTCACGCCCTTGCCCTCGACCGGGCCGCCGAAGACCGCCAGCGACGAGATCTTGTCGTTGAAGTCGCCGAGCGCGCCGTGCTCGCCGGGCCCGAAGTAGCGGCAGCTGCCCAGGTCGGGTGCGGTCGCCGGGCTGTCGCAGGCGACCACCCGGTAGCCGCCGGCCACCCGCAGCGAGCTGGCGGTGTTGTCCTTGACCGAGCCGAACGCGGCGGCGTCGAAGATCCCGGTGCCCAGGCCCTTGGACTCGCCCTTGAACCCGCTGTCGGAGTACAGCGTCACCGGCGAGCCGGTGTCCTTGCGCACGTAGCGCACCCGCAGCACCTTGGCGCCGGAGTCGGTGGCGTCGCCGCTCTTGGTGTAGAGCGTGGTGAAGTAGAGCCCGTCGGGTCCCGGGGCGAGGCCGGCGACGCTGGTCTTGCCGCTGCCGGTGTACTCGATCAGGGTCTTCGGGTCGTCGACCGAGCCGTCCTTGTTGAACGAGAACTCGACGATCTTCTTGCCGCGCCGCTGCGGGCCGCTGGCGTAGGTCGGGCCGCTCAGCGTGACGAAGCCGTTGCCGTACTTCTCCTGCGGGAAGCCGGCCGCGTGGTAGACGTTCGGCTCGGTGAACGCGATGTTGACCGGGCCCTGCGTCTCCTTCCAGTTGTAGAGGGCGTTCTTGGTCAGGCCGCTCGCGCCGCCGGTCCAGTGGTAGCGCCCGCCCTTGGTGATCCGGGCCAGCCGGTCGTTGACCGACGGGCCGTTCTCCACCGAGTAGTGCTGGCCGTCGGTCTGCCGCCACGCGCCCCCGAACGGGTTGCGCAGGCCGTACGCGTAGATGTAGTCCTTGGCCTGGAACTTGCCGGTGCCCTGGTAGAACGGGTTGTCACTCGGCGCGGTGCCGTCCAGGTTCATCCGCAGCACCTTGCCGCGGAACGAGTCCATGTCCTCGGCGGTGTCGGCGATGAAGCCGTCGCCCATGTGCACGTAGAGCTTGCCGTCCGGGCCGAGGCTCAGGTTCGAGATCTGGTGCGAGGTCGACTGCTCCTCGCCCGGCGCCTTGAAGATCGTGGTCTTGGTCGCGGCGGTCAGGCCGCCGTCCTCGCTGTGGAAGCGCACGACCTTCGGCAGCAGGTCGCCGTCGTCCTTGTACAGCATCGACACGAACAGGTCGCCGGTCTTCGGCTCGACCACGATGCCGGTCACGCCCATCTCGCCGGTGCCCGGGAACTGGGCGCTCGGGTCGAAGTCGAGCAGGTCGTCGGCGTACGTGTGCTTCTTGTAGTCGCCGGTCACCACGCGGATGCGGCCGTACAGCTCAGTGACGTAGAACAGCGGCTTCGTCGGATCGCCCGAGTAGTTCGGCACCATCGCGATGTTCACCGGCAGCGCCAGGTCGCCGGTGACCTCCTCGACCACGAAGCCGGGCTGGTGGATCTTCCAGTCGCCCGCGCCGGGCAGCGGCTTGCGCTCGACGTCGGTCTTGAACGGCCGCGCGGAGTAGGAGCTCCACGCGCCGCTCGTGTCGCGGTGCCGCACCCGCAGCGTGTAGGCCTTGTCCGCGATCAGGTCCTTGCGGCCGGTGAAGGAGTTCTCGAACACCCCGTCGCCCAGGTGCACGTGCACCCGGCCGGTGCCGCTGGCGCAGGAGTCGAACCAGACCCGCTCGCCGGAGCCGGGGCCGCCGCCCAGCCAGATCTCCCAGTCGGTGCACAGGTGGACGTCGCCGGCGTCGTTGTTCTGCATCGCCCGCGTCTCCATGTGCACGTCGGCGGCGCTGAGCAGTCTGTTGTCCTTCTCCGGCTCGGTGATGACCGGGGCCGTGGGGGCCGCGGCGCGGGCGGCGACCGGGGCCGGCGCGGCCGCGGTGCCGAACATCAGGACAGCGGACAGCAGTGAAGTGCCGAGCGCGCCTGCTCTCAATCCGTTATTCATGCTGGATATGCCTCCTGAAATGTCAACAAATGCGACAAACCAGGTCAGGCTACCTATAGCGCAGAGTGGTAGAAAGCGCACGCGCCGTGCGGAAGGTGTCTCGCACGTTCAGCGGTCAACCGGTGCGCGCCGCGCGTGCGGGGAGGAGTGCCCGCGCGCCGCGCCCGGCCGCCAGGGGCGCGAGAGATCCGCGACGCTCTGGACGTGCGATGGGACCAGCAGGGGTGCGTCCCGCTGGTCCCACTGGGATAGCGCCGGGCGTGGAGGGTATGTCACACAGCTGCCGTCAGCTGTCCTTCGTCTTCTTCGCCGTCGGCGCGGGATGTGCCTTGCTCGGCTTCGGCGAGGGCCCGTTGCCGGGATTGGCGCTGGGCCGGTTGTTGCTCGGCTCGACCAGCGCGGTGCAGTAGCCGGTCAGATCCTGCCCGGCCGCCGCGGCGACCAGGGCGGCGTACGTCGGGCTGTCCGTCGCCTTCGGCTTGTCCTTGTCCGCGGTGGCCAGGAACGACCGGCACAGGCCGTGCAGATTCGCGACCACCTCGGCCGACGTGGAGGGCAGCGGCGTGGGCGAGCCGCTCGGCGACGGCAGGGCGCTGCCGCCCGGGGTGCCGTCCGGCCCGGAGTCCGACGGCGACGCCGGAGACTGCGGGCCGATCGGGAACGGGTTGGGCAGCACGCCCGAGTGGGCCGCGAACGCGACACCCCCGACCGTGAGCGCGGCGGCGATCGCCCCCACCTTCAGCGCGAGGGCCCGGCGCAGCGTGCGGCGCCTGCGCGCCACCGGCTGCGGATATGCGGCACGGAAGGCGGCCATCACCGCGGCGGCCCCGGCGACCTCGTCGGGCCGTCCGGGCGCGGCGGCACGCGCCAGCAGGTCGCCGACCGGTCCCTGGTCGGCGACCTGGGTACGGGCGCCGTCGAGCAGCCGCTCGCTCGTGCCGGGGTCGAACCCGCCGGTCGTGAAAAACTCGCTCATGTCACCTCGTTGAGCGTCGGGTCCGCGCCGGGTGTCACTGTTTCGCCATCGTGACGTGCGCCACCCAGCACCTCGGCCAGCCGCCGCAGCCCCCGGTGCGCGGCCATGCGCACCGCGCCCGGCCGCTTGCCGAGCACGTCGGCGGCGGACTGCGCGTCCAGGCCCATCACCGCCCGCAGCAGCACCGCCTCGGCCTGGTCGGCGGGCAGCGAGGCGATGAGCGAGAGCGCGCCGTCGGTCGTCATCAGCTGCTCGGCGGAGGCCGCGGTGTCGTCGGCGGCGGGCAGGTCCGCCATCGCCTCGACGGGAAACGGCACCGACGGGCGGCGCTGATGGTGGCGCAGGTGGTCCATGGCCCGGTGCCGGCCCACGGTCGCCGCCCAGCGCCGGAAACCGCCCTCGTCGCCACGGAACGTATGCAGGTCACGCACGATCTGCAGCCAGGTCTCGGAGGCGACGTCCTCGGCGTCCGCGCCGACGAGCATCCGTAAGTAACGCAGCAAACCGGGCTGAACCGCCAGGTAGAGGCTGTTGAACGCCGCCTCGTCGCCGTGCCGCGCCGCATCCACCGCCGCCGTCAGGTCGGCGGCACGGGGTCGCAGCTCGGTCACCGGCAGCTCCCCTCGCGCGTCTCTGAGCGCTTGATTGTGCACACATCCCACCCCCGAGTGCGAACCGGCCACCCCCCATCCGGAGACGCGCGTCACCCGGTGTGACGTTCGGCGGGCATCCGGCGCTCTACCGGTGGCGCGTGTCGTGCGCGGTGGCAGGCCTCCGTGAGGGGGCGAGGGCTAGGTCAGGGCAGCAGGGGATGAGCAGAAGAAAAGGCGCGAACCGGCCGGTGTTCGTGGACCGCACGGGCCGCAGGCGGCGCCTGTTCACCGTGCTCGCCGCCGGTGGCGGGGTGGCGCTCACGCTGATGCTGGGCATCGTGGTGGCGGGCTTCCTCGGGGTGGAGGGGGCGGGCCTGCCCGGCCTGCCCCAGTTGCTGCCCGACCGTCCCGTGGCCGAGGAGTCGGCCGACCCGGAGCCGGCCACCTCGACGCCGGAGCCGCAGCCGCAGCCGGCCACGGCGCCCTCCGCGTCGCCGACGAAGACCACCGGCAAACCGAGTGCCGTGCCCACCTCCTCGTCGTCCACCCGCGGCAACCGGCCCACCGACCGGCCGCACCCGGCCCCGTCGAAGAAGAAGTGACGATGGCGCGACACACGAGGCGCAGCGTGCCCAAGCGCCGCGAACCCAAGGCGCACTGGCTGCTGCTGGCGCTGTCCCTGGCGCTCGCCCTGGCCGGGCTGTCCCTCAACGGCTACGTCGAGCACATCGGCGCGGAGGGCAGCGGCCCGCACCCGGTCGCCGACGAGCGTCCCGCCCCCGACGAGGTGGTCGAGGGCGGCCCGGTGCAGCGGCTCGCCGCCGACGGCACGGTCACCACGCGCGCGATGCCCGCCAAGACGATCGCGCTGACCTTCGACGACGGCCCCGACCCGCGCTGGACGCCCGCGATCCTCGACGTGCTGCGCCGCCACGACGCGGCCGGCACCTTCTTCACCGTCGGCGCGCAGGTCAACCAGCATCCCGACATCGCGCGGCAGATCGTCGACAGCGGCAGCGAGGTCGCCGCGCACACGTTCACCCACCTCGACCTGACCGCCGCGCCCGGCTGGCAGCGCACCGCCGAGACGACGCTGACCGGCAACGCCATCGCCGCCGCGACCGGCCTGCGTCCGACCCTGCTGCGCCCGCCCTACTCGGCGACCCCGGACGCGGTGACCGTGCCCGCATACGAGGCGATGCGGCAGGCTGCCGACGAGGGCTACCTCACCGTGCTGGCCGACCTCGACACCAAGGACTGGAGCCGGCCCGGCGTCGACGCCATCGTCACCGCCGCCACGCCCGAGGCGGGCACGGGCGCGATCGTGATGATGCACGACGCCGGCGGCGACCGCTCGCAGACCGTCGCCGCCCTGGAGATCCTCATCCCGCGGCTGCAGGAGCAGGGCTACCGCTTCACCACCGTGTCGCAGGCCATGGAGCTGCCGGCGGCGCCCGCCGCGCCCGCCGGGCAGCGGGTGCGCGGACATGCCCTGCGGTTCGCGCAGCTCGGCGCGGGCTGGCTGGCCGGCGCGATGACCTGGCTCATGCTCGCCGCCGTGGTGCTCGCCATGCTGCGCCTGATCGTGCAGGTGTGGTGCGCGCGGGTGCACGTGCGCCGGATGCGCAAGCTGTCCGGCAAGCGCAAGCGGTACGTCGGCGCGGTGTCGGTGATCGTGCCCGCCTACAACGAGTCGGCCAACATCGAGGCGACAGTCCGCTCGCTGATCGGCAGCGACTACCCGGACGTCGAGGTCATCGTCGTCGACGACGGCTCCACCGACGGCACCGCCGAGCTGGTCCGCCGCCTGCGCCTGCCGAACGTGTACGTGGTGGAGCAGGAGAACGCCGGCAAGCCGACCGCGCTGAACACGGGCGTCATGTTCGCCCGCGGCGACATCCTGGTGATGGTCGACGGGGACACCGTCTTCGAACCCG
The DNA here is from genome assembly GCF_009720385.1 of Catellatospora vulcania. Taxonomy (GTDB): domain Bacteria; phylum Actinomycetota; class Actinomycetes; order Mycobacteriales; family Micromonosporaceae; genus Catellatospora; species Catellatospora vulcania. The sequence continues at coordinate 31,769 of NZ_ML769308.1, forward strand.
ACGCGATCGGCGAGCTGGTGCAGCCCCTGGCCGACCCCGAGGTCGGCGCGGTGTCCGGCAACACCAAGGTGGCCAACCGCGGTGGGCTGCTCGGCCGCTGGCAGCACCTGGAGTACGTGATCGGCTTCAACCTGGACCGCCGGATGTTCGACGTCCTGCAGTGCATGCCGACCGTGCCCGGCGCGATCGGCGCGTTCCGCCGCGAGACGATCGTCGACGTCGGCGGCGTGTCCACGCAGACCCTGGCCGAGGACACCGACTTCACCATGGCGATCATCCGGGCCGGGTGGCGCGTGGTGTACACGCCCGACGCGATCGCCTGGACCGAAGCCCCGGCCTCGCTGCGCCAGCTGTGGCGGCAGCGCTACCGGTGGTGCTACGGCACCATGCAGGCGATGTGGAAGCACCGCCGGGCGCTGGCCGAGGGCGGGGCGTCGGGACGGCTGGGCCGCCGCGGCCTGTCCTACCTGACGCTGTTCCAGGTGCTGCTGCCGCTGTCCGCGCCGATGGTCGACGTCTACGGCGTGTACGGCGCGATCTTCCTGCCGCCGACACAGGTGGCGGCGGTGTGGCTCGGCTTCACCGCAGTCCAGGTGCTGACCGCGGCGTACGCCCTCAAGCTCGACGGGGAACGTTACGGCCCGCTGTGGAGCCTGCCCCTGCAGCAGATCGTGTACCGGCAGCTGATGTACCTCGTGGTGATCCAGTCCACGGTCATGGCGCTGGTCGGCGACCGCCTGCGCTGGCACCGGATGGCCCGCACCGGCGCTGCCACCGCCCACGCCCGCACCAGCGCCTGACCTGAGTTCTGGGCCGCGGAGAAGCCGTGTCGATGCCTGCGCTGCGGCAGAGCTGACTGGTACCGGGTCCCGCCATCCCCCCAAGCGTTGCCGGGACCCGGAGAACAGGGGTGGGCCCGGCGCGAAGGCACCGGGCACACCCGGCCGTCACACGCGGTACGCGTTCCAGGCGTCGAGCATGCGGGTCGCCTGGCCCGCGGTGAACTGGTACATGCAGGCGTCGTCGGTGTAGTCCATGAAGTTGTGGATCGGGTCCAGGCCCGGCTTGCTCTTGCAGGTGTCCAGGTTGGTCGGGCACCCGAAGGCGGCGGCCTTCTCCGCCGGGGTGTCGGCGACCTGGTCGCCCTGGCCGTTACAGCCGCCCTGGAAGGTGTGGTACAGGTTCAGCCAGTGGCCGATCTCGTGGGTGGCGGTGTCGCCCAGGTTGTACGGGCTGGCGTTGCCGCCCGGCAGCGACTCGGCAAGGATCACCGCACCGTCGTACGAGGTGATGTTCGACTGGGGGAACGTGGCCCAGCCGAGCAGGTCCTGGCTGAGCAGGCCGGTGTAGATGTTCAGGGTGCCGTCGCCGCCGACGCGCAGCGCCGCCTTCATCGCCTTCTCCGAGTTGGAGTTGTAGACGATCGGGTACCACGCGGCGTTGGTGACCCGGTTGATCGACTGGAGCTGGAACGCGAACGCGGTCGCGGCTCCGCCGGTGCTGCCGGCGTACGCCTGGTTGAGCACGCTGATCTGGTTGTTGATCATCGAGTCGGGGATGTTGCCGTTGGCGCGGGTGCCGTCCTCGGAGATCACGTGCACGACCACCGGGATGGTGACGGTGGCCGCCAGCGCGGACACGCCGGCACGGGCCTTGCCCTTGGCCTTGAGTGCGGCTTCGAGGGCCTTCTCGTTGGCGGCCACCTGCTCCGTGGTGAGCTCGTTCGGGTCTTGCTTGGCGGAGCCGCCCGGCTTGGCCTTCGCCGCCGCGGCCGGCTCCACGCACGCCGGCGCGGGCGCCGCGGCCACACCGACCGCCGCCCCTCCGGTGAGCGTGGACGCCGCGACCAGCGCGGTCAGCCCGAGTGTGCTGAGGGAGCGCCTCAGGTTCATCGAATCACCTCTCCTGCCCCTGGCGCGGTGGGGTAGTCCGCGCCGTACCCATGCATGTGGGAGGGACGTTAGGGACGATCGATGGACATCGAAATCATGTGTACGGATGGTGTCGCTGTCACGTCCGTGTCACGGATACGCGGCGATGCTCCGATGTGGGCAGCGTCAGCCCTGCTCAGCTCGCTGTGCCGCGTCGACGGCGGCCTGTTCCACCCGCCCGCGGTAGGCCGACCACCAGGCCTCGTCCGAGGGTGGCAGATTGTCGTTGCCGGGCAGCAGCCCGGCCGTGCCGTCGACGAGTTCCCGCACGATGTCGGCGTGGCCGGCGTGCCGCTGCGTCTCGGCGAGGACGTGGACCAGGACGTGGTGCAACGTGACCGTCGCATCTCCCCACCACGGCACGCGGCCGACGGCGTCCAGCCCGAGGGCGTCGATGGTGGCGTCGGCGTGGGCGGTCGCGCGCCGGTACAGGTCGACGATCTCCTCGCGGGTCTCGTCCGCGGTGGCCCACATGTCGGAGTTGGTCTCCGCCGCCTCGCCGACGAACGGCAGGTCCTGCGCGAACGGCCGCCCGAACACGGTTCCGAAGTAGAGGATCTCGCAGGCCGCCGAGTGTTTCACCAGCCCGAGCAGGTTGGTGCCGGTCCGGGTCAGCGGCCGCCGGATGTCGTACTCGCTGAGCCCGTCGAGCTTCCACAGCAGCGCGTCGCGGCCGCCCCGCAGGTAATCGCGCAGATCTTCCTTCATCGCGACACTATGCACCGGGCCGGGTTGCCGCGGTGTCCCGGCCGACGTGACGCGATCATGGATCCGCGCGTCGTGGTGCGGGTGGGTTGGCCCTGGCCTGGCTTCATCCGAAGGGCCGCCATCGGCGTCCACCGGGTGGAGTGGGCTGCCGACCGGCCATGAGCAGCTCTGCCGTGGCTTGCCGGGCTGCGTGGCAACTCGCGCGTGTACAGATGCGGCAGCGACCAGTTCGTCTGCGGTTCCGATGGCGGCGCAGCTCCGCATAGAGGAACGCGGCCCGCCGGTCGGAGATCGGTTCTGTGTAGGACTGCACGACGCCTCCTAGGTGCGCGACCAATGCAGCCCCGCCGCACGGGACCAGTGGTCACGTGCGGCGGGGTGCCCCTCGACCACGGGCGGAGTCGGGTGCGAGCCATGCCGCCCGTGGTGACAAGCCCAGCGCCAACCGGGGCCGTCGAACTAGGGTATCTATATAGGTTAGATACGTTTAAGTGCCTGTGGCGGTGGAGTTGGTGATCGTGGTCGAATCGGTATGCCGACCGGGGAGTACCGCCATGCCTGCACTGCCGATGAGTTCTGAAGAGATCGCGGAGGACATCGCCGCGCGCATAAAGTCCGGGGAGTATGCCCCGGGCAGCCAGTTGCCGTCCTACCGGCAGCTGATGGACATCTACTCCGTCAGCTACGGCACCATCGGCTCGGTGATGGTGCGCCTGCGGATGATGGGTCTGACGGTGACCTCGAAAGGGCGCGGTGTCTTCGTGCCGGAGAAAGACTGACCACGCCAGCAAACCCGGCCCGCGCGGTCACCAGGCCGGGTGCCGGAGAAGGGCTGAGGCGTCAGCCGGACCGTCGTACGGCGAACCAGGTCCGCGTGAGCTGGAGCCGGGGTAGAACTGCACTGTGGCCGACAAGCTCGCGCCGTACCGGGGGAAGCGGTCGGCGGCGCGCACGCCCGAGCCGGTGCCCGCGGCCGGGCCGCTGCCGCGCGGGCACGACGACACCTTCGTCATCCAGGAGCACCACGCCCGTGCGCTGCACTGGGACTTCCGCCTCGAACACGGCGGCGTGCTCGTCTCCTGGGCCGTCCCCAAAGGCCTGCCCCTGGACCCCAGGGACAACCGCCTCGCCGTCCACACCGAAGACCATCCGCTGGAGTACTTCGACTTCGCCGGTCACATCCCCGAGGGCGAGTACGGCGGCGGTGAGGTCGCCATCTGGGACCGGGGCACCTATGACCTGGAGAAGTGGGCCGACGACGAGGTGAAGGTCGTCCTGCACGGGGAGCGGGTGCAGGGCCGCTACGTGCTCATCCACACCAGGGGCACGCAGTGGCTGATGCACCGCATGGACCCGCCCCCGGCCGACCGCACCGCACCACCGGACCTGATCCGGCCCATGATGGCGACGCTGGGGGAACTGCCCCCGCGGGCCCAGGACGACCGGTACGGCTACGAGCTGAAATGGGACGGGGTGCGCGCCGTCGTCTACGCCGAGGGCGGCCGGGTCCGCGCGCTGAGCCGCAACGACCTGGACGTCACCGCGGCCTACCCGGAGCTGCGCGCCTTCGGGGAAGCACTGGGGTCGACCGTGGCGGTGTTCGACGGCGAGCTGGTGGCGTTCGACCGCTCGGGGCGGATCTCGTTCGGTGCGCTGCAACCTCGGATGCACGTGCGGGACGCGGCCCAGGTGCGCCGCCTGGCCGCGCAGACGCCGGTCACCTACGTCATCTTCGACCTGCTGCACCTGGACGGGCGGGACACCGTGAAGCTGCCCTACCGGCAGCGGCGGGAGCTGCTGGAAGGGCTGGGGCTGTCGGGGGCGCACTGGGACACGCCGCCCTACACCGAGGGGGGCGGGACGCGGTTGCTGGACACCTCGCGCGAGCAGGGCCTCGAAGGAGTCGTCGCGAAACGCCTGGACTCGGTGTACGAGCCGGGGCGGCGGTCACGGGCCTGGATCAAGGTGAAGAACCTGCGTACGCAGGAGGTGGTCGTCGCGGGCTGGCGGCCGGGCCGGGGCAGTCGCGCCGACACGGTCGGGGCGCTGCTGCTGGGCCTGCCGGGCCCGGACGGGTTGCGCTACGTCGGCTCGGTCGGCACCGGCTTCACCCGCCAGATGCTCGACGACCTGCGGCAGCGGCTGTCCAAGCTGGAACGGCGGACCGCGCCGTTCGCGGACACCCTGCCGATCCGCGATGCCAAGGACGCGCACTGGGTCACGCCGAAACTCGTCGGGGAGGTCCGTTTCACGGAGTGGACCCGTGACGGCCGCCTGCGCCACCCCGCCTGGCGCGGCCTGCGCCCGGACAAATCCCCGTCCGACGTGGCCCCCGAGTCCTGATCGGGCACCGTGGTCCGGGGCAGGCGACCTCGCTGTCGAGCGTCCGTCATCGCAGGTCAAAGCCCTGCGATGTTAAGAAGGTGCCCTTCCATGACGTATAGCGATAAGAAGGTGCCCTTCCTTACCTGCCTAGGAGGGGGATGTCGAGGAGGCCGGCGTGGTAGTCGCGGACGGCCTGGGCGAGTTCGTCGATGCTGAGCTGGCCGTCGTGGTTCTCGTCGATCTGGTCGAAGGCCTCTTCGGCATGGGGTTTCGTGACGCCGATGGCCTCGATCCAGCGGCGGAACTCGGCCGGGTTGACCTGGCCGTCGCCGTCGGTGTCGCACAGGTCGAGGGTGGCGCTGATGGTCGGGCGCAGCACCGCGCTGAAACCGGTGTTGCCCATCAGGATGATCTCGGTCTGCGCGATGCGGTCGAACTGCTTGGCCGACAGTGCGCCGTCGGGCGCCAGGCTCGCCTTGGCGGCCAGGTACTCCCACATCGCCAGGTACGAGTCGAGCACGGCCCGGCCGCGCGGGGACTGCTCCTCCTCGCCGAACGCGGCCACGATGCGGCGGCCTTCGGCCTCGAAGTCCGACCTGTCGACATGGCCGTTGCCGTCGGTGTCCCACAGCCGGAACCGCCGTGCGAGCCGCTCGCTCCGAACGTCCAACATGTGTGGCACCCCCTGCTCTGCCGGCGCGAACGCCGATCCGAAACCGAAGGCCGTATGGGGAACCGGTTGAGCCACGCGGAACCCCGAGGCCTGACAGGACATTACCAAGCGCGGAGATCTGGCGACGGAGCGTTGCGATTCTGTGACAGAGTGTTGACGAGAGCCGGTGACGGCGCGTTTGCCGAAAGCCGTTCCGGGGAATGGAGACGGCCATGGCCCGGCCTCGCATCGTCATCGTCGGAGCGGGATTCGCGGGCTTCCACGCTGCCCGCAGCCTGTCGCGCTCGTCGCGCGGCCACGCCGACATCACCCTGATCAACCCGGCGGACTACCTGCTCTACGTGCCGCTGCTGCCCGAGGTGATGGCGGGCCTGCTGGAGCCGCGCCGGATCGCGGTGTCGCTGGCCGGGACGCTGCGGCACGTGCGCCAGGTGCCCGGCATGGTCACCGGCGTCGACCTGGCCACCCGGCGGATCACCTACACCGGCCCCGAGGGCGCGGACAACGAACTCGATTACGACCGGCTCGTGCTCACCCCGGGCAGCGTCAACCGGCTGCTGCCCATCCCGGGCGTCGGCATGTACGCCCATGGCCTGCGCGGCATGGCCGAGGCGATGTTCCTGCGCGACCACATCACGCTGCAGGTGGAGCTGGCCGCCCAGGCGACCGACCCGGAGGAGCGGCGGGCCCGCTGCACCTTCGTCGTGGTCGGCGCGGGCTACACCGGCACCGAGGTCGCCGCGCACGGGCAGCTGTTCACCGACGCGCTGGCCAAGTCGCTGCCGCAGCTGCGGGAACGGCCGCGCTGGCTGCTGCTGGACACCGCCGAGCGGCTGCTGCCCGAGCTGGACCCGCGGCTGTCGCGCACCGCGGCCCGGGTGCTCGCCCGGCGCGGCGTCGACGTGCGCATGCGCACCTCGGTGCGCCAGGCCGAGGCCGAGGGCGTGCAGCTCACCGACGACTCGTACGTGCCGACGCGCTCGCTGATCTGGTGTGTCGGCGTACGCCCCGACCCGCTGGTGGACGGGCTCGGGCTGCCGTCCGTGGACGGCCGCCTGGTGGTCGACGAGTACCTCAACGTGCCCGGCTACCCCGAGGTCTTCTCCTGCGGTGACGCCGCCGCGGTGCCCGACCTGACCCGTCCCGGACACCCCACCCCGATGACCGCCCAGCACGCGGTGCGCCAGGGCCGGACCGCCGCGCACAACGTCGCCGCCTCCTGCGGCATCGGCAAGCCTAAGCCGTACCGCCACCACGACCTGGGTTTCCTCGTCGACCTCGGCGGCCTGGACGCGGCCGCGAACCCGTTCGGCGTGCCGCTGTCCGGCCTGCCCGCGGCGGTGGTGACCCGCGGCTACCACCTGCTCTCGCTGCCCGGCAACCGCGCCCGGGTGGCCGCCGACTGGCTGCTCGACGCGATCCTGCCGACCCCGTCCGTCCGCCTCGGCCTGGTCCCGCCCCAAGCCGCCGACCTGCAGATGTCCTGCGAACCGGTCGCCGAGTCCGGCCGCCACGCGGTATCCACGTCACCCCAGGTCCCAGCCGGCTTCATCCCCGCTGCCGACGAGGAGCGCTGAGCGCCTGCCCCGTTTCGCCATAGACGTTGGCCTATCTGATCGAGTTTTCGGAGATCGAACTCGATCAGATGGGCCAACGTCGATGGTGGGCGGGGTCAGGCGGCGGCCGGCATGGCCTGGTGTTCCGACTGCGGCTGCGTGGTGGGGCGGGGCCTGCGCAGCAGCGCGTACGCGACCGCGAACGCCACGACCATCAGCCCGGCGCCGACCGTGTACGCGAGCCGGTACCCGCCGGTCAGTGCCGCCGCCTGGCTCGCCCCGTCGGCCAGCGCCTGCCCGGTGCGCCCGGCGGCCAGGGTGGACAGCACCGCGACGCCGACCGCCATCCCGATCTGCTGCGTGGTGTTGAACAGCCCGGACGCGAGCCCGGCGTCGTCCGGCCCGGCGCCGGACATGCCGAGCGTGGTCAGCGCCGGCAGGGCGAGCCCGAACCCGGCCGCGAGCAGCATCGCCGGCAGCAGGTCGGTGACGTAGGACGCGTGCACCGGGATCCGGGCCAGCAGCCCGAGCAGCACGGTCAGCAGCGCGAGTCCGGTGAGCAGCACCCGGCGCTCGCCGAAGCGGGTGTTGAGCCGGGCCGAGACGCCCAGCGACACCGCGCCGATGGCCAGCGCGGCGGGCAGCATCGCCAGCCCGGTCTCCGCTGCGCCGTAACCCAGCACTTTCTGCAGGTACAGCGCGGTGATGATCTGGAAGGAGAAGAGCGCCGCGACCATCAGCATCTGCACCAGGTTCGCCCCGGCGACGGTGCGCGAGCGCAGGATGCGCAGGGGCATCAGCGGCCGCCGCGCGGTGGCCTGCCGGATCACGAAGGCGGCCAGCAGCAGCAGCGCCACCGCACCGGTGGTCAGCGTCGGGGCCGAGGTCCAGCCGTTCTGCTCGACCTTGATCACGGTATAGATGCCCAGCATCAGTCCGGCGGTGACCAGCAGCGCGCCGATCACGTCGGCTCCGGCGGCCAGGCCCAGCCCGCGGTCGGCGGGCAGCACCGCGACGGCGACCGCCAGGGTGGCCACGCCGATGGGCAGGTTGATGAAGAAGATCCAGTGCCAGTCGAGCGCGTCGGTGAGCATGCCGCCGAGCACCTGGCCGAGTGACGCGCCGGCCGCGCCGGTGAAGCTGAACACTGCGATCGCCCTGGCCCGCGCGGCGGGTTCCGGGAACAGGTTGACCAGGATGCCCAGGCCGACCGCGGCGGCCATGGCGCTGCCGACGCCCTGGCCGAAACGGGCGGCGATGAGCAGTGCCGGAGTGTCGGCGAGACCGGCCAGCAGCGAGGCGGCGGTGAACACCGCGGTCCCGGCGAGGAACAGGCGGCGGCGGCCGATGAGGTCGCCGAGCCGCCCGGCCAGCAGCAGCAGGCTGCCGAAGGCGATCAGGTAGGCGTTGACCACCCAGCTCAGGCCGGCGGGGGAGAAGCCCAGGTCCTGCTGGATGGCGGGCATCGCGACGGTGACGATGCTGCCGTCGAGGACGGTCATCAGCAGCCCGGTCGCGATCACCCCGAGGGCGATCCAGCGGGAGCGGGACGGAGCTTGCGTGGACATGCGGTCCTCCTGGGGACGTTGCCGTTAGGAGAGACCGTAGCGGATAGTTCCGTTACAGACAATATTTTACGGAACCAGATTGCCTACCGGCGCGCGCGCCGCACCGGCTGGGGGGACTCCGCGGCGGTGGCCAGATGTCCAGTGACCAGGCCTTCCAGGGCGCGCAGCAGGGCCTCGCGCTGTGCTGCGGGCAGCGAGGACAGGGCCTCTTCGTGTACCCGGTCGGCGATCTCCTGGCTGCGGGCGGCGACCTTCGCGCCCTCCGGGGTCACCGCGATGATCCGGGCCCGCCGGTCGGTGCTCGACGGGCGGCGCTCGGCCAGGCCCGCCTTCTCCAGGGCGTCGACGGTGACCACCATCGTGGTCTTGTCCATGTCCCCGAGCGCGGCCAGCTGGATCTGGGTCCGCTCCTGCTCCAGCGCGTGCACCAGCACGCAGTGCATGCGCGCGGTCAGCCCGATCTCGGCCAGCGCCGCGGCCATCCTGGTCCGCAGCACATGGCTGGTGTGGTCCAGCAGGAACGACAGATCGGGGCCGGTGCGGGTGGGCGCCATAGAGGTCATGCCACCAGTGTACGCAAAATCGATCCGTAGCAGATTATCTGCGCTGGTCAGCCTGCGGTGCGCGACGGCTTGCGGGCGGGCACGGGCAGCCCGAGCTGCTCGCGGATGGCCCGCTGGACGGCGCCCTTGGCGGGCCGGGCGTCCACGCTGATCACCAGCTCCTTGCCGCGGAACAGGTCGAGGGCCGGGTCGGTCTTGGCGTGGTAGTCGGCCAGCCGGGAGGCGAGCGCCTCCTCGGTGTCGTCGGCGCGGCTGACCAGCTCGCCGCCGCAGGCGTCGCAGCGGCCGTCGCGGGCCGGGCGGTGCTCGATGAGGTTGTAGTCCATGCCGCAGTTCGAGCACAGCCGCCGGGCCAGCACGCGGCGGCGCACCTCGCTGTCGGGCAGGTCGAGGTGGATCACCGCGTCGACGTCGTAGCTCTCCAGGAAGAACTGGGCCTGGCGGCGGTTGCGGGGGAAGCCGTCGAGGATGAAGCCGTAGTTCCAGTCGTGCACCGCGAGCCGGTCGCGCACCACGGACTCGGTGGTGGCGTCGTCGACCAGGTCGCCGGCGTTCATCGCCCGGCGCACCTGCGCGCCGAGCTTGGTGTGGTACTGCACGTGCCAGCGGTAGATGTCGCCGACGCTGATGTGCACCAGGTCGAAGTCGGCGGCCAGCTGCTTGGCCTGGGTGCCCTTGCCGCTGCCCTGAACGCCCATGATCACGTACTTGCGCACACCTGAATCCAACCACGTGCGGGCATCGGTGATGAGTGATTTATGACGCCGGGCACCCCGCGCGGCGGTACGTTGCGAGCGTGGGGCCATCCGTTGAGGACCATGCCGGTGCGGTACGCGCTTTACGGGCGCAGTACCAGGCCCTGCCCCGCACGGAACCGGTACGGCTGGCCAAGCGCACGTCCAACCTGTTCCGCTTCGGCCGCCCGGACGCCGGGCCGGGCCTGGACGTCAGCGCCTTCGACTCGGTGATCTACGTGGACGAGACCGAGCGCACCGCCCAGGTGCAGGGCATGGTCACCTACGAGCGGCTGGTCGACGAGACCCTGCGCTTCGGGCTGATGCCGCTGGTCGTGCCGCAGCTCAAGACCATCACCATCGGCGGGGCGGTGGCCGGGCTGGGCATCGAGTCGTCGTCGTTCCGCAACGGGCTGCCGCACGAGTCCGTGCTGGAGATGGAGATCCTCACCGGCGACGGCCGGGTGGTCACCGCCCGGCCCGACAATGAGCACGCCGAGCTGTTCCGCTCGTTCCCCAATTCGTACGGCACCCTCGGCTACGCGCTGCGGCTGACCATCGAGCTGGAGCCGGTGCAACCGTATGTGCGGCTGCGGCACCGGCGCTTCGACAATGCCGCCGCCTGCTTCGCCGCGCTCGACGAGCTGTGCACCAGCGGCCGCGACGGCGACGCCCGGGTCGACTTCCTCGACGGCACCGTGTTCCACGGCCGGCAGATGTACCTGACCATCGGCACGTTCACCGACACTGCGCCGTGGACCAGCGACTACACCGGCCAGGAGATCTACTACCGGTCGCCGGCCCGGCGGCCCATCGACTACCTGCGGGTGCGCGACTACCTGTGGCGCTGGGACACCGACTGGTTCTGGTGCTCACGGGCCTTCGGCGCGCAGCATCCCCTGGTCCGCAGGCTGTGGCCGAGCCGCTACCGGCGCTCGGACGTCTACCACCGCCTCGTCGGCTTCGACCGCAGGCACCGGCTCAGCGCCCGGCTGGACCGGGTGCGCGGCCGCCCGTCCCAGGAGGCGGTGGTGCAGGACGTCGAGGTGCCGGTGCGCCAGGGCCCGGAGTTCCTGGACTTCTTCCTCGACGAGGTCGGCATCACCCCGGTCTGGCTGTGCCCGCTGCGGCTGCGCGACCCCGTGCCGTGGCCCCTCTACCCGCTCAAACCCGACGACCTCTACGTCAACTTCGGCTTCTGGTCCAGCGTCGCGCGGCGGCCGGGCCAGTCCGAGGACTTCCACAACCGGCTCATCGAGGACCGCGTCGCCGCGCTCGGCGGGCACAAGTCCCTCTACTCCACGGTGCACTACCCGCGCGAGGAGTTCTGGGAGCTCTACAACGGCCCCGCGTACGCAGCGGTGAAGGGCGAGTACGACCCGGACGGCCGGCTGCCCGACCTATACGACAAATGCGTTCGGTGAGGGTGAGATGGCTATCGCGAAAGTAGTCCAAGGGCTCGTCACGGGCCCGGTCCCGGTGCGGTTCTCCGCCTACGACGGCAGCGTCGCGGGCCCGTCCGACGCCGCCGTCGGGTTCGAGGTGCGCAGCGAGCGCGCGCTGTCCTACCTGGCCACCGGACGCAACGAGCTGGGCCTGGCCCGCGCGTACGTCTCCGGCGACCTGGAGGTGCACGGCGACATGTACGACGCGCTCGTCGCCGTCAACGGGCTGCGCCTGGACCAGTCCTGGTCCGGCCGCTACCACGCGCTGCGCGACCTGGGCGGGCTGCGGCTGCTGAACCCGCCGCCCCGGCCGCCGATGGAGGCGCGGCTGCGCGGCCGCCGCCACTCCAAGGAACGCGACCAGGCCGCGATCTCGCACCACTACGACGTGTCGAACAGGTTCTACGAGTGGCTGCTCGGCCCGTCCATGGCGTACACCTGCGCGGTCTTCCCCGACGCGGCCGCGTCCCTGGAGCAGGCGCAGTTCGCCAAGCACGACCTGGTCGCCCGCAAGCTCGACCTGCAACCGGGCAAACGCCTGCTCGACGTCGGCTGCGGCTGGGGCGGGATGGTCATGCACGCCGCCCGCGAGTACGGCGTGAAGGCGCTGGGGGTGACCCTGTCCCGGCGGCAGGCCGAGTGGGCGGCCAAGGCGATCGCCGAGGCTGGCCTGTCCGACCTGGCCGAGGTGCGGCACATGGACTACCGCGACGTGCCGGTCAACCACTACGACGCGATCAGTTCGATCGGCCTGACCGAGCACATCGGGCGGGCCCAGCTCCCTGGCTACTTCCGGTTCCTGCAGCAGCGGCTGCGCTACGGCGGGCGGCTGCTCAACCACTGCATCACCCGGCCCGACAACCGCGATCCCGGCCGCTACCGGCGCACGTTCATCAACCAGTACGTGTTCCCGGACGGCGAGCTGGAGGGCATCGGCCACCTGATCGGCGTCATGAACTCCAACGGGTTCGAGATCCGCCACGAGGAGAACCTCCGCGAGCACTACGCGCTGACGCTGGCCCAGTGGGCGGCGAATCTGGAGCGGCACTGGGCGGAGGCGGTCGAGGAGATCGGCGCCGGCCGGTCCCGGGTGTGGCGGCTCTACCTGGCCGGCTGCCGGCTCGGCTTCGAACGCGACCAGGTCCAGCTGCACCAGGTGCTGGGCGTACGCCTCGACGGGCACGGCGGCAGCGGCATGCCGCTGCGCCCGAGCTGGCCCTGACCTACCGGGGCCCGGACGGCGCCCAGATCTTCGCGGTGACCGTGGTGCCCAGCGCGCTGGAGTCGATGGTCAGCCGATCCGAGAAGCACCGCGCGATCCACAGGCCCCGCCCGGAGGTCTGCGTGCCCGACGGCGGCTGCCATCCCGCCGTGTAGGGCCGGGCCACCCCGGGGCCGACGTCGCTGACCTGGCAGAACACCCATCCCGGGTAGCGGGACAGCCGCAGCCTGCCGGCCCCGTCGGCGTGCATCACGACGTTGACGACCAGCTCGGTCGTCACCAGCTCCAGCGCCGAGGCGACCGGCTCCGGCAGCCGCCACGACTCGCTCAGCTCGTTGATGCGCCGCCGGACCCCGCGCAGGTCGGCGCGGGTGAACGGGCCTTCGACCAGGACCTGGTCATGCCGGGTCATCGGGGTCGGGCCGGTCGCCTGCTCGTGCCCGGTCGCCTCCTCATGCTCCGGCACCGGGGGCGCGGGCGGCGGCAGCAGATTCCGCCGGGGCCTACGGTACGGAGCGGTACCAGCGGGGGTGCCGTAGCGCGTTCTGGCGGCGGGGTTCATGCGTCACCTCGATCCGTCGGGTCCGGCTGACCTCTGGCCCATACCCCATTCCCTCACGTTTTGATCGTCTACCCGGCGACCGGTGTGCCGGGCGTGATCAGCTCAGCCGGTAGACGCGGGCGGCGTTGCCCGCACCGACCTGCTCGGCGATGCGCCGCGCGTCGGCCGCCGTCGCCGCCCCGTCGTCGACCATCTCGGCCAGCACCAGGCCCAGGCTGTGCCGGAACTGCGCGGCGGCGATCAGGTACAGCTCCGGCAGGCCGTACGCGTCGGAAGAGTAGAGCACCTTGCCGAACGGGGCCAGCTCCAGAAACTCGCCGAGCACCGCCGTGGCCCGCGCGCCCAGGTGCGCGACGGTCAGCCCGAGGTCGGCGTGCACGTGCGGATACACCTGGGCCAGCCAGCCCGCCTGGCGGTGGTACGGGTAGCAGTGCAGCAGCACCAGGGGCACCCCGAACGGCAGCGTGGCCGCGCAGAACGGCTGCAGCAGCGCCGGGTCGGCACGGGCCAGCGCCACGTCCCGGTCGCCGAAACCGGTGTGCAGCTGGATCGGCAGCCCGGCGTCGACCGCACTCCACAGCAGGTGGCGCAGCAGCACCGGGTCGGCCAGGCGCCCGCCGTCACGTAACCAGCGGGCCGCCGCCGCGCTCACCTCGTGCGGGTCCGGCCGGGCCGGGTCCAGGTCCAGACCGTGCCGGTACGCCGCGATCGACTTCGTCGCCACCGCCCCGGCCAGGGCCTCGTCCAGCGCCTCGGCGAACGCGGCCGCGAACCCCGCGGCGTCGGTTCCCGGCGCGACCTGCTCGGCCAGCAGCTCCAGGCGTACCACCTCATGGGCCGGCGCCCCGGCCAGCGTGCCCAGCACGCCGCGGTCCACCAGGCCGCCCGTGATCGGGCCCGTGTCGACCAGCAGCGCGGACAGGTTCGCCGCCCGCAGCAGCCGCCCGGTGACCTCGTCCGGCCCGAGCCTGCGCCGCCGCCGCAGGTACTCCTCCACCGGGGCGTGCGCGGGCAGCTCCAGCACCGGCGCACACCAGCGGCGCAGCGCCAGCCCCAACCGGCTGTCCAGGTAGGACGTGCCTACGGGCGGCGGCTCGTCCGCCTCGGTGCACCACATCTCGAACCCCGCGTCGTCCAGCGGAGCCACGGTCACCGCATGGCAGTGCCCGTCGATCAGCGCCAGGTCTTCGGTCAACCCGGCCATCGGACCGCCACCGTCGGCCGCATCAAGGTCAGTAGCGCCATCGGACCGCCTCCACGAGCTGGGCGGCGGTCAGGCGGCCCAGGGTGTCGGCCTCGGCGCGGTGCACCGCGCCGAACGCGTCGAGCAGCGGCTCGCCCAGCATCGCGACCAGGCCCGCGTCGGCCCGCAGCCGCTCGGCGGCCAGCGCGGGGGAGTCCGGCAGGCGGGGCGGGCGGCGCGCCTCGGCCAGCGTGAACGGGTCGACCCGCACCTCGTCGGGCAGCCGCATGCCGGCCCCGGCGGCGTCCGTGACCAGCGCGCAGACCGCCCCCACCACCAGGTACGGGTTCGCCGAGCCGTCCACGCACTTGATCTCGGCGTTGGCGGCGGTGTCCCGGTGGCCGGTCGCCCCGGTGACGAACCGCAGCGCCGCCTCCCGGTTCTCGTGACCCCAGCACTGGTAGGCCCCGGCCCAGCCCTGCGGGGCCTGGCGCAGCGCGCTGGCCGGGCTCGGCGCGCCCAGCCCGGCCAGCGCGGGCAGCCGCTGCAGCACCCCGGCCAGCACCGACTCCCCGCGGCGGGTCATGCCGTACGGGCCCTCGCC
This sequence comes from Catellatospora vulcania, assembly GCF_009720385.1. Lineage (GTDB taxonomy): Bacteria > Actinomycetota > Actinomycetes > Mycobacteriales > Micromonosporaceae > Catellatospora > Catellatospora vulcania. The sequence goes on from NZ_ML769308.1 coordinate 46,843, forward strand.
GCCGGCCAGCAGGTTGACTCCGCCGGCCCAGGCCGAGAAGTGCAGATGCATGCCGTTGCCGACCTGCTCCACGACGGCCACCGGGGCGAACGAGGCACGGTACCCGTGCCGGTGCGCCAGCGCCCGGATCGTCTCGCGGACCAGCACCGCCCGGTCGGCGGCGGCCACCGGGTCCGCGTGCGCGACCGACACCTCCAGCTGCCCCGGGCCGTACTCGGGATGGAACTGCTCCACCGCCACCCCCTGCGCGGCCAGCGCGGCCAGCAGCTCCCCGCCGAAGTCCGACAGCTCCGCCAGCCGCGCCATGCCGTACGCCGGACCGTCGCCCGCGGGCGTGCCGTCAGGCCGGGCCAGATACCACTCGATCTCGAAGGCCATCCGCAGGTGCAGGCCCGCCGCGCGGGCGCGCTCGACCATGCGCTTGGCGAACAGCCGCTGGTCCACCGGGTACGGCTCGCCGTCCTGGGTCCAGCGGTCCACCGGCGCCCAGGCCCAGCCGGGCATCGCGGCCAGCACTGTCAGCGCGTCCAGGTCCGGGTGCAGGCGCAGGTCGCCGACCGGGCCGCCGATCAGGTCGCCCGCGGTGACGGTGTCGTCGACGCAGAACACGTCGTGCACCGGGGACATGCCCACGCCCCAGGCGGCGGCGTGGTCCAGGCGCTCGGTGGGGACCCCCTTGACCCGGGTCACGCCCGCGTTGTCGACCCAGGTGAGGGCTACGGCGTGCACGCCCGCGGAGGCGAGCCGGGCAGCGGCAGCCCGTGCCGCGGCGCCGCGCGCGTCGCGGTCCAGCACCGGCTCCCACATGCCTGAATTCTCGCTGCCCAGCCCGGACCTCGCGCCGTGGACGGCCGAATCAGACCCGCCGCCGCCCAGCTCGTTCCGCCGACAGCCGCTTCGGGGGCATGATCGCTGTTTCGGGTCAGAAAGTGGGGTCCGACCGCAGTTCTGGACCTGAAACAGCGATCTTCAACGTGGACCGGCTTCAACGTGGACCGGCGATCTTCAGTCGTCGAACTCGAAGCCGGTCGCCGCCGCCAGCGCCACCAGCTGGCGCACGCGGTCCCCGTCGGTCGCCACCGCGCTCATCCGCGTGCCCAGGTCCTCCAGCGCGGCGCGGTCCCGGCCGTAGGCGCAGAACATGCCTGCCTCCGGGTCGTAGGAGAAACGCCCTGCCAGCGCGGGGGCCTCGTGGGTGACGAGCAGCTCGGCGACGCCCTCCCAGAAGTACCCGTTGGGTTCGTGCCCGAGCTCCTGGACGAGGTCGTCGACCACCAGGCCGCCCGTGCCGAGCAACAGGGAGAACTTGCCGGGGTCGGTTTCGACGAGCTTCAGCGGCGTCATCGGCGAAGCGTCGCACATCCGTTGTGGATCTCCGGCTGGCGGTCGGCACCCGAGGCTTCGGAACGCCGAGCGGCGACGCGCCCGCATCCAGCACGTACCGGCGCGCCACGAACCGCCCAAAACGGGCGCGGTGCCGACCGTGATCCGTTTTTGTGGACGCTGGACGTCCCTATAGCGGCGTCCAGCGTCCACAAAAACGGATCATGCGGCAGGGCGCGGGCGCACCGCGGTCGGGCGGTCAGGTTGTTCGGCCCCGGACGGTCCAGGCGCGGGCGGTCAGCGGGATGGCGCCGTCGGGTCCGGCCGGGAGCCGGGAGCGCAGCAGCCCGTGCAGCTCAGCGCGGTGTTCGTCGGTCAGCCCGCGCAGGTACCCGGGGGCCGAGCCCTGCCCGCCCAGAAACGGGTCCCAGTAGTCGGCGAGATCGGCGAACACCGTCGGGACCTGGACCGACTCGACGGCCACCGACTGCAGCCCGGCTTCGGCCCACAGCGCCCGCAGTGCGTCCGGGCTGCACACCGACGGGCGGCGGCCCTCGTCCCAGGCGGCCGAAGCGGGGTCGAGTTCGGCGGCGGCGTCCCAGAAGTGCCGCATCATGGCCATACCCTCGGCGTAGTCCCAGACGTAGGCGGCGGCGAGGCCGCCGGGCCGCAGCACCCGCACGATCTCGGCGACGGCCTCCGGCGGATCGGGCACGAAGTTCAGCACCAGGCCGCTGACGGCCACGTCGACGCTGTGGTCGGGCAGTGACAGCGCCTTGGCGTCGCCGACCTGGAAGGTCGCCCGCGCGTCGGCGATCCGGTCTCGCGCCAGGCCGACGAAGGCCTCCGACTTGTCCACCCCGGTTATCCAGGCGGGTTCGGCCATGGCCAGCACGGTCTCGCTGAGCGCGCCGGTGCCGCAGCCCACGTCGAGCCACTCGCGTCCGGCGGGCACGCCCAGCCGCCGGACGAAGGCCCGTGCGACGGGACGGCTCCACCGGCCCACGTAAGCCTCGTAGGCGTCACCGTCGGCGAAGGTCGCGTGTGTCATCCGGACACGCTATGACACCGCCGATCCCGCCTCCACCGGCAAGGCGACAAGTTCCGCGAGGCAGTGTGCCGGCCAGACCGCCCGTCGGGGTGGGACGGGCCCGTGCGCCCACGCCTACTTCTCGGTGACGAAGACGCCGACTCCCGCGAGTCCTTCGACCAGCCCGACGGCCTTGAGCCACTGAATGGCGTTGCGAACGACGGTGATCGACACGCCGTACTGCTGACGCAGCTCGGCGGTGCTGGGCAACTGGTCGCCGGGCTTGAGTTTGCCCGAGGTGATCTGACCGCTGATGTCGTCGATCAGCGTCTGTGTTTTTGACTTCGGCATCTGTGCTCCCTGGTCCGCAGCCATTAGTTGACCACGGGCATGGCGCGTCTGCCAACATCATGAGGTGCCCTCGGGCTACCTCAGGTTGCCTTATGCATAAGGTTGGCCTAGGTTGATGAAGCCTCCCTGGTCCGCAACCGAGGGGCAGACAGCTGCGGTTCCCTGGCTCGCACCCCGTTTCCGCAGCGACCAGCCAGGCCGGCTGGCGGGTTCACCAGCCGGCCTGGCTGCGGTGATCGGGGTGTGCCGGGGAGGGGCTGCCGTGAGGCGAGGACCTGCTATGTCTGACGTTCAGGTGAACCTGCGGGTCGCGGAGGGCTTCCGCGCGTCGGTCGAGGCTGGTCGCGACGCTGCGCTCGTGCTCGCGGTCGGGGTGTCAGGCGTGCGGCTCGCCGTGTCGTTCGACGAGGGTTCGGGACTCGCCGGCCTGGAGGCGCTACGGCGGTTCGCCGCGGCGGTCCAGGTCTTCGCGACGATGGCTGAGGCGCGCGAGTTACAACGGATACGCGTCCTGGGCCCCATCGCGGACGCCGAGCTGTGGCACATCCTCGACGTCCTGCGCGAAGGATCGGATTGAGCAACCTGCACAAACGGACAAATGGGTCGTAATTTGTAATAATGGGCGTGTAATCCACAACAGCCCCCAAAAGTCTCTGTAGCCTCGCCCGAGTTGCGTGAGGTGACGACGACGACCCGGGGGACTGCCCGCATGAACGCTCGCAAGATCGCGCTCGCCGGCGAGTCCATCCTGGTCGCGATCCTGCTCGCCGTCATGGGGGTGGTCGCCGCGTGCCAGCACACCGGCGGGCCGGTCCTGCCCGCCTCGTCGGCCCCGCTCGGCCCGGTCATCACCGAGCCGGAGGTCGACGGCCAGCTGCTCAGCGGTGCGGACGTGCACATGGAGACCAGCCCCATGCAGGACGTCGACGCCGGCAGCGAGCACGTCTGCACCGACTGGGAGATCTGGACGGCCAAGCCGCACGAGCGGGTATGGTTCGCCGCCTGCATCGGCGGCGTGCAGAAGACGCACACCCACTTCGGTGACGGCGTCTTCGAGAACGCCTTCGCGCAGCGCCGCGACCTGCCCGGGGACCGCGATTACGAGCTGCGGGTGCGGCACAAGGACAGCAGCGGCAACCCGGCCACGGAGTGGAGCCCGTACACCTCGCGGCCGTTCCGGACCGACAAGGAGCGCAAGCCGCTGCCCGGCGCGCCGCAGTGGGTGGTGGCCCAGCCCGGGTACAAGGTCGAGGAGGTGGCGAGCGGGTTCGAGCTGCCGGTGAACCTCGCCATGGTGCCCTCGCACGCGATCGCGCCGGACAAGCCGATGTTCTACGTCACCGAGCTGTACGGCACGATCAAGGTGGTGCGCGGCGACCTGAAGGTCGGGGTGTACGCCAAGAACCTGCTCAACTGGGATCCGTATGCCGACTTCCCCGGCACCGGGGAGATCGGCCTGACCGGTGTCGTGGTCGACCCGACCAGCGGGGACGTCTTCGCCAGCATGCTGTACCAGGCCGGGGCGGAGTTCTTCCCCAAGGTGGTGCGCATCCACAGCGAGGACGGCGGCCTGACCGGCAAGACGGTCACCACCGTCGTGGACCTGAAGGACGATCCGCTGGTCGCCTCGCACCAGATCTCGAACCTGACCATCGGGCCGGACGGCAAGTTGTACATCCACATCGGTGACGGGTTCGTCCCGACCAGCGCCCGGGATCTCACCGACTCCCGGGGCAAGGTGCTGCGGGTGAATCTGGACGGCACCGCCCCGGAGGACAACCCGTACTACGACCCGGCCGACAAGAGCAAGGTCAAGGACCTGGTCTGGGCGTCGGGGTTCCGCAACCCGTTCGGCGGGGCGTGGCGGGCCGCGGACGGCCAGCACTACTCGGTGGAGAACGGCTCGACCAACAACGACCGGCTGGCCCGGGTCGTGAAGGGCGCCGACTACGGCTGGAACTCCAACACCTCCAGTCTGAAGAAGAAGGCGCTCTACAACTGGGCGCCGACGCACGCACCGGTGGGCATCACCTTCATCCAGAAGGAGGGCAACCAGACGGCGGGTTTCCCGGCGGACAAGCTCGGCAAGGCGTTCGTGTCGGAGAGCGGCCCTACCTACGGCACCGGCCCGCAGGTGCGGGGCAAGCGCATCGTCGAGTTCGGCTTCGCCGCGGATGGCTCGGTCTCCAAGCCGAAGACCCTGGTCGAGTACAACGGGTACGGCAAGACGACGGTCGCCGGGATCGCGGCCGGCCCGGACGGGCTCTACTTCTCCGGGTTGTACCCCGACCAGGGCTACAACCCGATCCTGCCCACCGCGAAGATCTACCGCGTGCGGTACGCCCCGCAGGCGGCCGGGGCCAAGCCCAAGCCGGTGGCGGCGAAGGAGTCCTGCACCGACGGCGACATGCAGGTGATCGCCCGCGCGTCGAAGACCGATGTGAAGGCCGGCACCCCGATCACCTTCACCCTGGTGATCAAGAACCTGTCGAAGCACAGCTGCAACCGTGACATCGGCGCCGACGCGCAGGAGCTGTTCCTGATGCACGGCACGGACAAGGTCTGGTCCTCGGACCACTGCGGCGCGCCCAAGGGCAAGCAGGTCAGCGCCCTGGCCGCGGGCCGGGAGATGGTGTTCACCGTGCCCTGGAACGGCAAGTCCAGCAGCTCCTGTGCCAAGGACCAGGTGCGGGTGCCGACCGGCCCGGTGCCGGCGGCGGGCTCCTACCAGCTGTTCGCCCGCGTCGGCACCGACCGCAGCGTCCCCGTCAAGGTGAAACTCAACTGACGCGGTAGGAAACCTTCAATCTTCCCTAAAATTCGGTAGGCATCTTTCATTGACCTATAGATAGTCGTTATAGTGCGCCGACGCATCCCCTCCACCCCTTATGCGAGGTGCTCATGCTCGGTAACCCCGTGCGCCGCCGTACCCTGCTGGCGGCCGCGGCCGGAATCGCGGCCGCCCCGTTCGCCGCCGGCCCGGCCTTCGCCGCCAACCCCAAGGTCTACCTCGACCCCGGTCACGGCGGCACCGACCCCGGCGCGGTCGCCAACGGACTGCAGGAGAAGGCGCTCACCCTCAACATCGCGCTGCAGATCCGCAACATCCTGCAGGCAAACTACGCGGTCGACATCCGCATGTCGCGCACCACCGACGCGACCGTCAGCCTCGCCCAGCGCACCAGCGACGCCAACGCGTGGGGCGCGACCATCTTCGTCAGCGTCCACATCAACTCCGGCGGCGGCACCGGCTTCGAGAGCTACCGCTACCCGACCGCCGACGCGGCCACCGTCAACCTGCACAACGCCCTGCACTCGCGGGCGCTGTCGAGCATGCGCACCGTCGGCTCGGTCACCGACCGCGGCCTGAAGACGGCGAACTTCCACGTGCTGCGCGAGTCGAACATGCCCGCCGTGCTCACCGAGAACCTGTTCATCGACACGCTCGCCGACGCCAACCTGCTCAAGCGGGCCGACTTCCTCACCGCCGACGCGCAGGGCCACGCCGCCGGCATCGCGGCGTACCTGGGCCTGACGGCCCCGCCGCCGAGCTTCAGCACCATCGTGGACAACACCACCGCGGGCCGGTTCACGGCCAGCGCCAACTGGGGCACCTCGACGTTCTCCGGCCAGAAGCACGGCGCCGACTACCGCTTCGCGAACCCGGTGCTGGCCAGCGACGCCGCCTGGTTCAAGGTGAACATCCCGGCCACGGCCAACTACCGGGTCGACGTCTGGCACGCCGCCGACCCCGGCTACAGCAGCTCCGCGCCGCACATCGTGGTCACCTCGGGCGGCAACCAGACCGTCAACCTCGACCAGCGCACCGGTGGCGGCGGCTGGCGCTCGCTGGGCACGTTCAACCTCGCCGCGGGCGACCGCAACCTGGTCGGCGTGAGCCGCTGGACCAGCGCGACCGGCTACGTCATCGCCGACGCCGTACGCGTCACCCGCGTGTAGCGGTGCTCGAAGCTCCGTCCATGCTGTTGGATCGGTGTGGACGGAGCTTCGGGGACGCGGGGGGCGGCGATGGGCGGAACAAGGAACCTCACCGGGGAAGGTCTGACGTTCCTGACCGAGCGCGGGCTGGCCACGTTCACCACGCTGCGGCCCGACGGCAGCCCGCACGTGACCCCGGTCGGCTTCACCTACGACCCGGCGACCGGCCTGGCCCGGGTCATCTGCGACGGGGCCAGCCGCAAGGCGGCCAACGCGCGCCGTAACCCGGCCGTGGCGCTGTGCCAGTTCGAAGGCCGGTACTGGCTGACCCTGCAGGGCGAGGCGACGGTCACCGCCGACCCGGACCGGGTCGCCGACGCCGTCGCCCGCTACACCGCCCGCTACCGCGAGCCCCGCGTCAATCCGAACCGGGTCGCGATCGAGATCACGGTGACCCGCCTGCTCGGGGACTCCACGCTGCTGGCTTGAGCGCCGGTCAGCTCAGGCGGCACTCCAGCCAGACGACCTTGCCGGTGCGGCCGGGCACCACGCCCCAGCGGGCCGACAGGCCATCGATGAGGCCCAGTCCCACGCCGCCGTCGACGCCCGCCGGACGCTGCTCCGGCGGCTGCGGGCTGCGGTCGGTCACCTCGATGCGCAGCCCCTCGCCGATGCGCGCCAGCCGGATCGCCACCGCCCCGCCGCCGTGCAGCACCGCATTGCTGACCAGCTCGGAGGCGAGGATGAGGGCGTCGCCGGACGGGTCGCGCAGGTTCCACGCGCCCAGCTGCGTGCTGACGAAGTGCCGGGCGAGGATGCCGCTGGCCCGGCCGCCCGGAAGCCGGATGGACGCGGCCGTCACCCCGTGGCCCCGCTTGCCTGATTCCATGATCCGCCTCCTCGTCCTCGGTGGGGATTCGGAACGGGGCGGCATCCGGATGGGTGGATCCCGGGTGCCGGTGGGGGCCCGTCAACGGCACGGTACGCCGGTAGAGTCGGCGGCGTGCCGGACCGTCGCGCCTCCCCCCGCCTGCTCGCCCTCGCCCTGGTGCTGAGCGTCGCCGCGTGCTCCTCGCCGACGACCGCCCCGCCACCCGTGTTCGCCCAGCCCAGTGGCACCGCCGCAGCCTCGGGCGCGCCGTCGGCGACCCCGTCGGCGAGCGCGGTGGCGAGCCCGTCCGCGTCGCCGGTCGTGCGGGCCGCGCCGAAGAACGCGCTCGCGGTGGGGGTACGCACGCTGAAGTTCACCCGCGGCGACCGCCCGCTGCCGACGACCGTCTGGTATCCGGCGACGGGCAAGGCCGGCGGCTCACCCCGCAAGGACGCCCAGGCCGCCGCCGGGCGGTTCCCGGTGGTGCTGTTCAGCCACGGCCTGCACGGGCTGCCCGCGTACTACCAGCAGATCACCACCCGGCTGGCCGCCGCGGGCTTCGTGGTGGCCGCCCCGGCGTACCCGTTCACCAATCACGACGCGAACCCGTTCAAGCAGACCGACATGGCCAACCAGCCCGCCGACGGGTCCGCGGTGCTGACGTCGCTGCTGAAGCTCGACGGCAAGGCCGGGGACCGGCTCGCCGGGCACCTCGACGGGGCGCACATCGGCGTCGCGGGCCACTCCGCGGGCGGGTTCACCTCGGCGGGCATGCTCGCCAACAGCCGCGACACCCGCGTCGACGCGGCGATCGTGATCTCGGGCGGCTCGATGGGCGCGTTCCGCGGCTCGCGTACCCCCGTGCTGTTCGTGCACGGTGACGCCGACGGCGTGGTCGGCTACAAGCTCGGGCGGGACGCGTACAACGCGACGTCCTGGCCGCGAGCCTTCCTGACGCTGCTCGGCGGCGACCACGGCACGTTCCTCGGACCCGGCAAGACGGGCTTCGACCAGACCATCAAGACGATGACCGACTTCCTGCGCTGGGCGCTGTGGGGCGACGCCGCCGCCAAGGGCCGACTGTCCGCCGACGGCACCCGCGCGGGCGTGGCCAAGTTCGAGGCGAAACTGTGAACCCGCTGCACCCCGGGCAATGCCGCGTCTACTGGGCCGATCCGGCCGACGAGCAGCCCTGGCACCAGCGGCTGCTGAGCGAGGGCGAGCGGGCGCGGCGCGAGGCGCTGCGCAGGCCCGAGGACCGCGCCCGGCAGACCGTGGCCGCGGCGCTGCTGCGCCTGCTGACCGGCCGCCACCTCGGGCAGAAAGCCGCGGCGGTACGCGTGGAGCGCTCGTGCACCACCTGTGCCGTCCCGCACGGGCGGCCCACCGTTGCCGGGGGACCGGAGGTGTCGGTGTCGCACTCGGGCGACCGGATCGCCGTCGTGCTGAGCCTGGCCGGGCCGGTCGGCGTCGACGTGGAGCAGGCCCAGCCGCAGCGCGACATCCTCGGCGTGGCCCGGCTGGCGCTCTCCGAGACCGAGCTGGCCGCGTCAGCCCCGCTCGACCAGGACGGCTTCTACACGTACTGGACGCGCAAGGAGTCGGTGCTCAAGGCCACCGGCGACGGCCTGCGGGTGGCCATGACCAAGATCGAGGTGTCGACTCCGGGGCAGGCCCCGCGCCTGCACCGCTTCGACGGGCGGCCCGACGTGGTCGAGGTCGCCCGCATGTTCACCCTGGCGCCGGGCGCGGGCTACCAGGGGGCGCTGACGGTGCTCGGCACGCCGTCGGCGGTCACCGAGCACGACGCGTCCGAGCTGCTACGTCACCAGGGCGAGGGCTTGTAGTCCTTCAGGAAGCAGCCGAACAGGTCCTCGCCCAGCTCGCCGCGCACGATCGGGTCGTACACCCGGGCCGCGCCGTCGACCAGGTCCAGCGGGGCGTGGAAACCCGCGTCCGCCAGGCGGATCTTGGTCGGGTGCGGGCGCTCGTCGGTGATCCAGCCGGTGTCCACCGCGGTCATCAGGATGCCGTCGTCGAGCATCTCCCCGGCGCTGGTGCGGGTCAGCATGTTCAGCGCGGCCTTGGCCATGTTCGTGTGCGGGTGGCCCGGCCCCTTGTACTTGCGGCTGAACTGCCCCTCCATCGCCGACACGTTCACCACGTACTTGCGCCGCGCCGGTGACGCGGCCATCGCCGCACGCAGCCGGGCGACCAGCACGAACGGGGCGGTGACGTTGCACAGCTGCACTTCGAGCAGCTCGATCGGGTCGACCTCCTGCACCACCTGCACCCAGCTGTTGCTGGGGTCGAGGTCGGGCACCAGGCCGCCCGCGTCGATCGCGGAGCCGTCGGCGATCCGGGCCAGGCTCGCCCCGCCCGTGGTCAGCGCCAGCGAGGTCACCAGCTCCGGGCTCAGCTGCTGGTGCGGCATCGCCTGGATGGCCGCCGCGGCCGGGCTCGACCCGGTGTAGTGACCGAAGCTGATCAGCTCCGGCAGCGGGCCGTCCGGCAGCGGGGCCGACTCGGCCGCCAGCAGCTGCGCGTACGCCTGCGGAGACCGGCGCACCGTCTGCGCCGCGTTGTTGATCAGGATGTCCAGCGGGCCCTGCGCCGCGACGGAGTCGGCCAGTGCCACGACCTGGGCCGGGTCGCGCAGGTCGATGCCGACGACGCGCAGCCGGTGCAGCCACTCGGCGCTGTCCGGCATCGCCTGGAAGCGGCGCACCGCGTCCGACGGGAACCGGGTGGTGATGGTGGTGTGCGCGCCGTCGCGGAGCAGCCGCAGCGCGATGTACATGCCGATCTTGGCGCGGCCGCCGGTCAGCAGCGCACGGCGGCCGGTCAGGTCGGTGCGGGCGTCGCGGCGGGCATGGTTCAGCTCCGCGCACGGCGGGCACAGCTGGTGGTAGAACGCGTCCACCTGCGTGTACCGGTCCTTGCAGGTGTAGCAGGCCCGCGGCTGGCGCAGGTGGCCGGCGATGTCGCCCTTGGTGGGGGAGGTCAGGCCGAAGACGCCCGCGGTCTCGTCGTCGATGCGGCCCGGGGCGCCGGTGGCCGTCGCCGCGGTCACCGCCTCGTCGGCGGCGAGGATCTCCTCGCGCTTGTCCCGGCGGCGCTGCTGCTTGACGGTCTTGAACAGCCGTCCCACCGCGCGGCGCACCGCGACCGCGTCCGGGTGCTCGGTCGGCAGGTCCTCGACCTGGGCCAGCACGTTCAGGCACACCTCAAGGTGCGCAGCGTCGATCCCGGTGCGCTCCTGCTCGCTGATCGTCATCTCGGTGCCCGTTCCGTGCTCGCCCGCTACCTCGCCCGGAAACTGTACGCAAGCACGAGCACGATGGCCGAACCAGCCACCGAACGCGCCCCGCGACTGTCGTCCATCTCACCCGCCGCGCTTTGCATAGACGTTGGCCTATCTAGATGAAGTCGATCGCGAAAAAGTCATCCAGATAGGCCAACGTCTATGCGAAAACGGTGTGCGGCGGGAGCCTCAGACGGGGGCGATGGTGTCGCCGGTGGTGGGGTCGGTGACGAGGATGGCTTCGACGGGGCAGCAGTCGGCGGCGTCGCTGACCGATTCATCCGGGTCGACGAGGTCACGCAGGGGCGTGGACTTCTTGTCGACGAGCGCGAAGTAGTCGGGCGCGGTGCCCGCGCACAGGCCCGAGCCGATGCAGCGGTCCCGGTCGACGGCGACCTTCCACTGCCCGCTCACCAGCGCACCGGCAGTTCCTGCAGACCTCGCACCAGCATGCCCTTCTTCCAGGGGAGTTCGGATTCGGCGACGGCGAGTTCGAGGTTCGGGAAGCGGGTGATCAGGGCGTGCAGCGCGACCTGCAGCTCCATCCGGGCCAGCTGCGCGCCGACGCAGTGGTGCGGGCCGTGCCCGAAGCCGAGGTGCGGGTTGCTCTCGCGGTGGAAGTCCAGCTCGTCGGGGTGGTCGAAGACCTTGTCGTCGCGGTTGGCGGACGCCAGCGCGCCGAGCACCGGCTCGCCGGCGCGGACCAGCACGTCGCCGACCATGATGTCCTCGGTGGCGTAGCGGGCGAACGCGGCGGCGGTGCCCAGCGGCACGTACCGCATCAGCTCGTCGACGGCGGCGGGGATCAGCGACGGATCGGCGCGTAGCTCGGCGAGCCGGTCGGGGTTGGTGAGCAGCACGTACACGAAGTTGGGCAGCTGGGTCACGGTGGTCTCGTGCCCGGCGGCGAGCAGGCCGGCCGACAGCTGCACGAGTTCGGCCTCGGTGAGCCGGTCCTCGTCCTCGTCACGGGCCTTGACCATGGCGCCGAGCAGGTCGTCGGTCTCCTGGACGCGGCGCTGGGCGATCAGGCCGGCGATGTAGGCGTGCAGGTTGCCGAGGTACTCCATGATCTGCTGCGGGGTTAGCGAGGTGGTCGAGATGATCGCCTCGGACCACAGCTGAAACCGGTCGCGGTCGGCGAAGGGCACGCCGAGCAGCTCGCAGATGACGGTGACGGGCAGCGGCGTGGCGAAGTGCTCGACCAGGTCGGCGGGGGAGCCGTGCCGCTCCATGTCGTCGAGCAGCTGGTTCGCGATCTCCTGGGTGCGCGGGCGCAGGGTCTCGACCCGGCGGGCGGTGAACGCCTTCGCGATGAGTTTGCGCAGTCGGGTGTGCTCGGGCGGGTCCATCGCGAGCATCCCGGACTCGCCCTGGTGCGGGTGGGTGCGCGGCTCGTCGCGGCCGACGCTGGCGGCGCGGCTGAACCGGGCGTCGCCGAGGATCAGGCGGACGTCGTCGTAGCGCGTGGCGAGCCAGGCCTCCTCGCCGTACGGCAGGCGGACCCGGGTCAGTGGTTCGGTGCGGCGTAGCTGCTCGTAGAGCGGGTTCAGGTTGAGCCGGTCGGGGTCACCGAACGGGTAGGTGCGGGCCTCCATGACTTCACTGCCGGTCGACATCGTCGCTCCCTCGTGTGCGTACGAATTCAACTCTATGGATGGTAATGTGGGTCCGTTCGGAAGTCGATGCCCATTCTAGGAAATAGCCGGATATTCGAGACAGTTCCGGCGACAGTGGCTTGACTGAAGGCGTGACCACCTACCGCCGGCGCCGGGCCTCGTCGGTGGCACTGCTCGCCGTCCTGCTGGGCGTCGCCGCGTTGCCCCCGCCCACGCACACACCCGCGCCCACTCCTGCGCCCAGCCCGTCGCTCGCGGCCGGGCCGGTCGCCCAGCAGCCGCCCCTGCTCGACCAGGCCAAGGTGGATAACGCGGTGGCTCAGCTGGACGGTTTGGTGCAGGCCGCGATGAAGCAGACCGGGGTGCCCGGAGTGGCCGTCGGCGTCGTCTACGGGGACAAGGTCGTGTTCGCCAAGGGGTACGGCGTGCGCAAGGTCGGCGCGCCCGGCGCGGTCGCGCCCGACACGGTGTTCCAGCTCGCCTCACTGTCCAAGCCGCTGGCGTCGACCGTCGTCGCGGGCGTGGTCGGCGGCGGCAAGGTGGCCTGGAACGACCCGGTGGTCAAGCACGACCCGGCGTTCGCGCTGAAGGACCCGTGGGTGACCCGCAACGCGACCGTGGCCGACCTGTTCTCGCACCGCAGCGGCCTGCCCGACCATGCCGGGGACCTGCTGGAGGACCTCGGCTTCGACCGCGCCTACATCCTGTCGCGGCTGCGGCTGGAGCCGCTCGCGCCGTTCCGGGCCAGCTACTTCTACACCAACTTCGGGCTGACGGCGGCGGCGCTGGCCGTGGCGAAGGCGGCCGGGCGCAGCTGGGAGCAACTGTCGGCGCAGACGCTCTACCAGCCGCTGGGCATGACGGACACCAGCTCGGAGTTCGCCGACTTCGAGAAGAACCCGGACCGGGCCGTCGGGCACGTCAAGGTCGGCGACGCCTGGCAGGCGAAGTACGTGCGCGATCCGCAGGCGCAGAGCCCGGCGGGCGGGGTCAGCTCGACCGTCGACGACATGGTCAAGTGGATGCGGCTGCAGCTCGGCGGCGGCAGGTACGAGGGGAAGCAGCTCATCGACGCGATGGCGTTGCAGGAGACGCACCTGCCGCACAACGTCGCCGCACCGCCGCGCGCCCCTGACGGCCCGGTCGGCTTCTACGGGCTGGGCTTCAACGTCGACTACGACGAGTTCGGGCGGCTGCGGCTCGGCCACTCCGGGGCGTTCGACCTGGGTGCGGCCACCAACGTGACGATGCTGCCCGGCGAGGGGCTCGGCATCGTGGTGCTGACCAACGCGCAGCCGATCGGTGTGGCCGAGGCCGTCGCGTACAACTTCATGGACATCGCGTCCTACGGCCGGCAGAAGACCGACTGGCTGCCGTTCATGCTCGGCGTGCTGCAGAAGATGGAGAGCGCGGACACGTCGAAGACCGACTACGCGAAGCCGCCCGCGAACCCGGCCGCCGCCAAGCCGGTCTCGGCGTATACGGGCACGTACGCCAACGAGTACTACGGTCCGCTGACCGTCACCGCGCAGGGCGACAAGCTGACCATGACGCTCGGCCCGAAGAAGCAGGCGTTCCCGCTCACGCACTACGACGCGGACACCTTCAGCTACCAGACCACCGGCGAGAACGCGGTCGGCCTGGACGGGGCCACCTTCACGGTCGACGGGGCGGGCCCGGCCGCGCAAGTGCGCGTCGCTCACCTGGACGCCGACGGCTGGGGCACTTTCACCCGTAGCTGACCTCTGTCACCGCGGGCCCGCCGTGGTCATGCGGCGCGGCGGACCGCCTCGACGATCGTCTCGCGCAGCTGCTCCATCGGGTCGCCGTCGCCGACAGCGAGGGCGTTCTTCGTCGCGGCCACGGTGAGCCCGAGTTCGGGCAGTGCCCCGGCCAGGCTGCCGCCGAGGCCGCCCACGCCGATCATCGGCCCGTCCACCGCGTAGCCCAGCGTCCAGGTCACCGGCATGCCGAAGGTCCACTCCGGACCCCGGGTGGCCGGTCTGCTCGCCTCGCGCAGCCGCGCCGCGGAGATCAGGCGGACCCCGTCCACCTCGCCGAGCAGCGCCGCGTACATCCGGGCCGCCGCGCGGGCGCTCATCGTGCCCACGGCGGGCACGTCCGCGCGCAGGAAGGCGCGGTCGTTGCCCAGGTCCGCGTCGGGCCGCGCGCCGTGCGGCACCGCCCGGTCGAAGTTGGGCAGCTGCGCGCTGAGCTGCTTGAGCGCGTCCGACCAGCTCCGGTCGTCGAGCACGGCGAGCCCGTCAAGATCCTCAGCGGGTACGCCGAGCAGCAGTTCACCGGGCACGCCCAGCGGCGCGGCGACGTCGGCGGCCAGCACCTGCGACACGGTGCGGCCGGTCGCCCGGCGTACCGTCTCGCCGACCAGCCAGCCGTACGTCCACACGTGGTAGCCGTGCGCCGTGCCCGGCTCCCACAGCGGCGTCGCGTCGGCCAGGATCGCGCACATGCGGTCCCAGTCGGCGAGGTCGGCGGCGGTCACGTCGGGCGGCAGTGCGGGCAGGCCCGCGGTGTGCGTGAGCACGTGCCGCAGCGTCACGCCGTCCTTGCCGTGCCGGGCGAACTCCGGCCACACCTCGGCGATACGCAGGTCGTAGTCGAGCCGGCCCTGCTCGGCCAGCACGTGCACCACGGTCGAGGTGAGCGCCTTGCCGGTGGAGAAGCTGAAGAACGGCGTGCCCGGCGTGACCGGCCGTCCCGTCGCCGGATCGGCGAGCCCGGCCACCACGTCGACGATCGGCACGCCGTGGCGGTACGCGGCGACCTGTACGCCGGTCTCCTGCCCGGAGTCGACGAGCTCGTCGACGCGCTGCTGCACGTGCTGCTGGAGGTGGTGCCAGGTCATGGTGCGGGGGTGTCCTCTCGGGCGGGGGCCGCGGTGGGCCAGTGTGCGAGCAGCACGTGCAGCGCCTCGACGGCCCGCCGCCAGGACTGCTCGACGTCGCGGGGGTGGCCGAAGCCGCCGGTGGCCTCCAGGCTCACGAACCCGTGGAACGTGCTGCGCAGCAGGCGCACCGCGTCGGTGAGGTCGGGTTCGGACAGTCCGTAGCCGCGCAGCATGCCGTAGGTCAGCTCGTAGGTGCGCCGGAACGCGGCCGGGTCGGCGGTGACGAGCTCGGGCGGCACCGGGAGCTGGGTGGCCGTGTACCGGCCGGGGTGGGCCATGGCGTAGGCCCGGTAGGCGTCCGCGAACGCGATCAGCGCGTCGCGGCCGGCGCGGCCCGCCACGGCCGCGCCGATCGCGTCGATCAGCTCGCCGCCCGCCAGCAGGGCGATGCGGTGCCGCAGGTCCTGCAGGTTGCGGACATGGGAGTAGAGGCTCGCGTCCTTGACCCCGAACGCGCGCGCCAGCGCGGAGATCGTGACGTGGTCGAGCCCGACGGTGTCCGCCAGGTCGGCCGCCGCCAGCGTCAGCCGCTGCGCCGAAAGCCCTGCCCGTGCCATGGACCTAACGGTACTAGGTAACAGCCTAGGACGGCTAGGGATTATGGCTCAGTCCACGTACGGCCGGACCAGGCCCGGCTCGGGCAGGTACGGCTCCCAGTAGACGATCTGCCAAGCGGCCTGCAGCGCGTCCTCGCACGGGTAGGTGTGCCCGCAGCGGTCGCAGATGCCCTGCACCTGCATGTGGTGCTCGCTCCAGCGCTGGCGGCCCTCGGCGACCATGGTCAGGGCGCGGCTCTGGATCGCCGTCCGCCCGACATAGGTCGTGCCGTGGGCCGTACGCCGGACATCGCTAGAGGATCTGGGTCGTGGCTTAGGCCTTGACATAAACCTTCTCCTACCGTCACCCGGCCTAACGCGATACGACACGCAAAGGTGCCGAGCTGTCGTAAACCCGTTGCCCCGACGGGTGCCCTGCGATGGACTGGCCGAGTGAGATCGTTCGAGGAACTGCTGGCAGAGGGCGCGAGCGCGCCCGTCGACGGGTGGGATTTCGGCTGGTTCGCCGGGCGCGCCACCGAACAGCGCCCCGCCTGGGGGTACGCGCGCCTGCTGGCCGAGCGCGTCGGCACCGCCACCGCCGTGCTCGACGTGCAGACCGGCGGCGGCGAGGTGTACGCCGAGGTGCTGACCAGGGCCGTGCGCCGACCGGCGACCGCCGCCGCGACGGAGTCCTGGGCGCCGAACCTCGCGCTGGCCCGCAGCAACCTGACCCCGCTGGGCGTCACCGTCGCCGAAGCCGCCGACGGGGCCGCACTGCCCTTCCCCGACGCGTCATTCGACCTGGTGGCCAGCCGCCATCCGACGGTCACCGACTGGGCCGAGACGGCCCGCGTGCTCGCCCCCGGCGGGGTCTACCTGTCCCAGCAGATCGGCGCGGGGTCGATGCGGGAGCTGAGCGAGTTCTTCCTCGGCCCGGTCGACCCGGGCACGGGCCGGCTGCCGGATACCCTGGCCGACGGCGCGCAGGCCGCCGGGCTCACGGTCACGGACCTGCGGCCGCAGGCGCTGCGCACGGAGTTCTACGACGTCGCCGCGGTGATCGTGTTCCTGCGCAAGGTGATCTGGACGGTGCCGGGCTTCGATGTGGAGAAATACCACGACCGCCTGGTCGCCATGGACGCCCGCATCCGCGCCGACGGCCCGTTCGTCGCCCACTCCCAGCGCTTCCTCCTCGCCGCCCGCCGCCCCTGACCGTCCCCGTCGGCTGTCCGAGACCGCTGTCTTCGGGCAGAACCTCTGGCCATGCCCCACATTTCGACCCGAACCGGCGTTCTTCAGAGCGCCGGTGGGGGCGCAGAGATCAGGGGCGGGGGTAGCGGATGAGAAGGGTGGCGTGGACGGGGTGGGGGCCGACGGCTTCGTAGAGGTGGGGGACGTCGGAGTGCCAGGAGATGTGGTCGCCGGGGTGGGCGGTGAGCGGTGCGTCGGTGGGGCCGGCGCGGAGCACGCCGTCGAACACGGTGATGTGTTCGGTGACCCCGGGGTGGTGTGCGGGTGAGGACTGGACGGCGCCGGGTGGGACGACCATGCGGTACAGCTCGTAGGTGACCTTCTCGTCGTCGAAGACCTGCAGGAGGGTGGCCTCGACGGCGGTGCCGCGGACCACGCCCGCCAGCTGCCCGGACAGCAGTGCGGTGATCGGCACGCCGAGCGCGGCGGTCACCGACCACAGCGTGTCCAGGGTCGGGTTGCGGGTGCCGTTCTCGAGGCCCGACAGCGTCGCCTTGCCCACGTTCGCCCGGCGGGCCAGCTCGGACAGCGAGATCCCGGCCGCCTCCCGCAGTTGGCGCAGCCGCGGCCCGACGCCTTCGGCGCCGGGCTCCAGGGCCGGAGGCGGGCTGCTGCGGGCGGTTGCCGGACGCGCGCTCATGGGGCTATCGTGCACCACGAGCCACCGTTCCGTTTGCGGAACGATGGCTTCGCAGACAGCTCCACTCCCCGCCGGACGCAACCCGCCCGTTTCCATAGACGCTGGCCTATCTGGTCTAAAAAGATGAGATCAAACTCAGCGTGATAGGCCAACGTCTATGAAAAACGGGTGCGCCCGAGCGGCGGTGCGTCGGCGGCGGATGGTGGGGCGTGGTCGAGGGCTGGGGAGGCGTGGGCGTGGGCGTGGGTAGGGGAGTGTTGCAGCCGGTGGTGGCCGGGGTGGTCACGGCGGTGGTCGGGTTCGCGAGCACGTTCGCGGTGGTGCTGGCGGGGTTGCGGGCGGTGGGGGCGGATTCGCGCCAGGCCGCGTCGGGCCTGCTGGCGGTATGCGTGGCCGCCGGCGCGACGGCGATCGTGCTGGGCCTGCGCCACCGCATCCCGATCAGCATCGCCTGGTCCACGCCGGGCGCGGCGCTGCTGGCGGCGACCGGCGCGGTCGACGGCGGCTTCGCCGCGGCCGTGGGCGCGTTCGCGGTCACCGGGGCGCTGATCGTCGCGGCGGGGCTGTTCCCGGCCCTGGGGCGGGCGATCGCGGCGATCCCGCGCCCGATCGCGGCGGCGATGCTGGCGGGCGTGCTGCTCGACCTGTGCATCGCCCCCGTGCGCGCGCTGGTCGACGTGCCGCTGCTCGCCGCGCCGATAGTGCTGGTCTGGCTGGTGCTGAACCGCTTCGCGCGGGCCTGGGCGGTGCCCGCCGCGCTGGTCACGGCCGTACTGGTGATCGCGCTGGACTCACCGGCCGCGCTGCGCGGAGCCGCCGCCGCGCCGGAGGTCGTGCTCACCGCGCCGACGTTCACCTGGCAGGCGCTGGTCAGCTTGGCGGTGCCGCTGTTCCTGGTCACCATGGCGTCGCAGAACGTGCCGGGCATGGCCGTGCTGCAGGGGTACGGCTACACCCCGCCGCTGCGCGGCGTGCTGCTCGGCACCGGCGCGGCCACGGCGCTCGCCGCGCCGTTCGGCTCGCATGCGGTGAACCTGGCCGCCATCACCGCCGCGCTGGCGGCGGGCCCCGACGCGCATCCCGATCCGCGGCGGCGCTGGATCGCCTCGGTGACCGCGGGCGTCGGCATGATCACGTTGGGTCTGGGCGCGAGCGCGGCGACGGCCTTCGTGCTCAGCTCGCCGCCGCTGCTGATCGAGGCGGTCGCGGGTCTGGCCCTGCTCGGCGCACTCGGCGCGGCGATCGCCTCGGCGACGGCCGAGGCGCAGGGGCGCGAGGCGGCGGTGGTGACCTTCGTGGTGACCGCGTCCGGGGTGGCGCTGCTCGGGGTCGGGGCGGCGTTCTGGGGGCTGCTGGCCGGCGGCCTCATGATGCTGCTGCGGCCCCGTTCAGGAACGACTCCACCGTCGCCGCGAACGTCGACGGATCGTCCACCCACGGAAAGTGACCCGACGCCGGCTGCACCGACAGCCGTGCCGAGCTGAGCCGCTCGACCAGCGCGCGTACGGCGTGGCGGGTGGGCCAGATGTCGTGCTCGCCGACCACGAACAGGGTGGGCACGGCGAGCCCGGCCAGCCGGTCCGGCAGCGCCGGGTCGGGCTCGTACCCGGCGTAGAAGCCGTCGGTGGCGGGCTTGGCGAACTCGGCCGGCTCGGCGGCGGCCTGCGCCTTCGCCGCGTCGTTCCACTGGCCGTACATCAGTGGGGCGGACAGCCGGCGCAGCTGCTCCAGTTCCGCGTCGTCGGCGGCTTCGGCGGTCAGCGCGGCGGCGGCCTCGTCGAGCCACGGCTCGTGCGATCGTTCGGCCAGCACGTGGGCCAAGTCCAGATCGGACGGCAGGCCGAGCACGCGCAGCGATGGGTCGACGATGACCAGGCGGCGCAGCCGTTGCGGGTGGGTGTCGGCGTACAGGAAGCAGACCCCGCCGCTGGCCGAGTGGCCGAGCAGGTCCATGGCGGCAAGGCCCAGGTGGGCGCGCAGCGCCTCGACGTCGTCGGCGATGCGGTCGACCCGGTAGGTGGCCGGGTCGGCGGGGACGGCGGAGTCGCCGGTGCCGCGGTTGTCGAGGAGGATCAGCGTCCGGGTGGCGGACAGCCCGCCCAGCTCACCGAGATACCGCACGGCCTGTCCCGGCCCGCCGGGCACACACACCAGCGGCGGCCCGTCCCCGACGACCCGATAGCTGAGCTCCGTCCCATCCCACGACCGAAAGCTGGGCACCCACCCCATTCTGCCAGGCTCCTCTCGGCGCAACCCGTAAAGAGTCGCGCCCGTCGAAGCGCGCAGAAGGCGCGACTCTATAAGAGTTGCGGCGGGGCGGGGAGGGGAG
Organism: Catellatospora vulcania; assembly: GCF_009720385.1. Classification (GTDB taxonomy): domain Bacteria; phylum Actinomycetota; class Actinomycetes; order Mycobacteriales; family Micromonosporaceae; genus Catellatospora; species Catellatospora vulcania. Next base: position 66,947 of record NZ_ML769308.1, read on the forward strand.
GGGAGGGTGGGCCGGTCAGGCGCGGTTGCGGCGGAGGCGGGCGTAGGCGAAGGCGGCGGCGGCTGTCCACAGGGTGGCGTGGGCGATCAGGGTCAGGGCGGTGCGGGTGGTGCCGCCGGAGGTGGTGAGGCGGGTGGCCGCCATCAGCGGGGGGACCAGCCATGGGGCGGGCGAGCCCTGCAGGCCGAGCACGATCGCGAGGACCGAGCCGGTGACCAGGACCGCCGCGCCCATGCCCGCGGTGCGGGTGACCGCGCGGCTGGACAGCGCGCCCAGGGCCACGGCCGGTCCCAGCGCCAGCAGGTGCACGGCGAGTCCGATCAGGATGCTGACGGCGTCGCCCTTCACGCCGCTCGCGTCGCCTTTGACACCGCCGAACACCCACGGCACGGCCAGCGCGACGGCGATGGTGCCGAGCCCGGCCGTGGCGGCGGCCAGCAGGCCGGCCGCGATCTCGCGGGCGGCGGAGCCGAGGGTCACCCGGGCCAGTCGGCGTTGCACGTCCGGCTCGACGTCCAGCAGGATCTTCGTCTGCCAGGCCAGCACGGGGAAGGCGACCAGCGCGGAGACGCCGTACGCCTCCACGGTCTCGGCCTGGCCGCCGCCGTAGAGGATCGACAGCACCGCGAGCGCGGCGATCAGGGGCGCAACCGCCCGGCCGGTGCGGACGAAGCCGTGCAGCCGCATCCTGGTCAACGCGATCACGAGCCGACCTCCTCGCGTACCCGCAGCACGTGGTGGCCCTGCTCGCGCAGCCGCGCGACGGCGCCGGCCAGGTCCGCGGCGTCGACCGCGACCTCGACGACGCAGCGCTGCCCGGTCTCGGGGGCAGCCGTGGTCAGCGTGCCGTCGGCGACGGTCCAGGTGGCTGCGCCGGGCAGCCGCACGGTCTCCCCGCGGTGGTCGCTGACCAGCACCGAGCCGCCGCGCGCGGCGACCTCCAGCACGATCTCGGGGACCAGGTCGCGGGTGGCGGCGTCCAGGCCCTCCCATGGCTCGTCCAGGATCAGCAGGTCCGGTGGGGCGAGCATGGCCTGCGCCAGGCCGACCTTCTGCGCGGTGCCCTTGGACAGTTCGGGCAGCTTGACGTCGCGGAACCCGCCGAGGCCGAGCCGGTGCACCCACTCGTCGACCGCGCGCGTGGCGGCAGCGGAGCCGAGCCCGCGCATCGCGGCCATGGCCCGCAGGTAGCCGGTGACGCTGTGGGGCTGGTCGGCGGGGAAGCGTTCCGGGACCCAGCCGACGACGGCGGGCCGGTCGTTCACCCGGCCCCGGGTCGGGCGCAGCACCCCGGCGATGAGCTGGAGCAATGTGGACTTGCCGGCGCCGTTGCGGCCGAGGACGACCACGATGCCGCCGGGATCCACCCGGGCCGTGACGCCCTGCAGGACCCACGGGCCGCCGCGGCGGTAGCGCAGCCACACGTCGTCGAGATGCACCGGGCGATTGTGCCACCGGCGATGCCGTGCCGCCTATGTGTGATCTTGGCAGTGCCCCCTGCCGGTGGCCGGTGGGGACATAGGATGGTGGTTTCGTGCATGATCGTCGGATTCCGCGGTGTGGCGGGCTCGGCGGCCGACAGCAGGGGGCTTTCCATGGATCTCGGGGTGCACCTCGTCAGCTTCACGTTCCCCGGCGGGACGGCGGCGATCGGCCCGACCCTGGCCGCGGCCGGGCGGGCGGCCGAGGACGCCGGCGTGGCCAACCTGTCGGTGATGGACCACTACCTGCAGATGGACGGCATGGACCTGGGCGGCCCGCGGCAGCCCATGCTGGAGGGTTACACCACGCTGGGCTTCCTGGCCGCCAACACCAGCACCGTCACGCTCCAGCTGCTGGTCACCGGCGTGACCTACCGGCACCCGGGGCTGCTCGCGAAGATCGTGACGACGCTGGACGTGCTGTCCGGCGGCCGGGCGGTGCTCGGCATCGGCGCGGCCTGGTACGACCGCGAGCACGCCGCCTACGGGGTGCCGTTCCCGCCGGTCGCCGAGCGGTTCGAGCGGCTGGAGGAGACGCTGCGGATCGTCCGCCAGATGTGGAGCGACGACGACGGCCCCTTCGCCGGGCGGCACTACCAGCTGGCAGAGACGGTCAACTCGCCGCAGGCGCTGTCCGCGCCCCACCCGCCCATCATGATCGGCGGCGGGGGCGAGAAGAAGACGCTGCGCCTGGTCGCCAAGTACGCCGACGCCTGCAACCTGTTCGCCGGGCCGGACAGCGCGCCCGGGGAGATCGCGGCGAAGCTCGACGTGCTCAAGGGGCACTGCGACCGCGAGGGCACCGACTACGACCGCATCCGCAAGACGATCGCCTGGTCGGCCCCGGTCACCCCGGACGCGGCCGGCGGGGCGGCCCTCGCCGCGTCGCTGGAGCCGTACGCGGAGCTGGGCGTGACGCAGGTGCATCTGATGCCGTACACGGCCGAGCCGGTGGCCTTCCTGAACGGCCTCGGCGAGCACGTGGTGGGCCGCGTCAAGCGGCTGTGAGCCCCAGCAGCGGCGGGACCTGCGCCATCGCGGTGACCACGTGCTCGGCCCCGGCGGCGCGCAGCGTGTCCGCCGGGGCCAGCGCGGCGTAGCCGAAAACGGTCATGCCCGCGGCCCGGCCGCCGCGCACCCCGAACGGGCTGTCCTCGATCAGCGCGCAGTCCGCCGGGTCCACCCCGATGCGGTCGGCGGCCAGCAGGAACAGGTCGGGTTCGGGCTTGCCGCGGGCCACCATTGACGCGCTGTAGCAGTGCGCGCCGAAGTATCCGGCCAGCCCGGTCACCCGCAGCCGGAACGCGATCTCGTGCGGCGTGCCGCTGGACGCCACGCACACCGGCACCGCGGCGTCGCGCAGCAGGTCGAGCAGCTCGAGTACGCCGTCGACGGCTTTGAGGCCGTCGCGCTGGCGGGCCAGCACCTCGCGCTCGTACGCCGCGGGCAGGTCGAAGCCGACGGGGCGGCCCAGCTCGCGCTCGACGTCGGCGACGCACTCGGCCGTGGCGCGGCCCATGTAGCGCTCGATGCTCTGCGCCAGGGTGGTGGGCAGGCCCGCCCGGGTGACCATCTCCGCGAAGACCGCGTTGTTGATGATCTCCGAGTCCACCAGGACGCCGTCGCAGTCGAACACCACCGCTTTGATCACCCGTACAGGCTGCCACGAAGGGGTGTGTGGCTGCTCCGTGGGTGTGACCGCGGTGTCACTAAATGGACAAATCGGATGTAGTGCCTTCGGCGCCGGGTGGATCATTCGCGGCAACGATCGAGCACGCGGAGGTATGCCATGTCCCGTCAGCTGAGCCGCAGATCCGTGATCGCCGCCGGGCTGGGACTGGCCACGGTGCCGCTGCTGCCCGCGGGCCGGTCGGCGGCCGCCGACCCGCCGCTGCGGGTGGGCGTGCTCGTCGCACGCACCGGCGGCCTCGTCGACTACGGCCGCCAGCAGCTGCTGGGCGTGCAGCGGCGCGCCGACGGGCTCAACGGCGGGGCCGGGCACGGCGGCGCCCATCCCGCCGCGCAACTGGAACTGCTGCTCCAGGACGTCGGCGACACCCCCGCCACCGCCCGGGAGGCCGTCTCCCGGCTGCTCGACCGGGGCGTGCACGCACTGGTCGGGCCGCCCGCCGGCTGGCTCGACGACGCCGTCGCCGGCACCGCGCAGGCCGCCTGCACCCCGCTCGTGCTCCCGTCCACCGGCCCGACACCGACCTCGCCGTACGCGTTCCGCAGCGCGCCCACCGACACGCAGGTGCACCGGACGCTGCTCGCCGCGATGACGGCGGCCGGGCAGCGCGCCGCCGGGGTGCTGCGCCTCGACGCGCGGGACAACCCGGTGCTGCGCGAGGCGCTCGCGGCCGAGGCGGCCGGGCAGGGCGCGCGCATCGTGTCCACCGAGACGGTGCCGCTCGACGGCACGGCCCTCGCGGACAAGGTGAAGGCCCTGCTCGCGGCGACCCCGGAGGCGCTGCTGCTGGACCTGCCCGCACCCCTGGCCGCCGCTGCCGCCGCCGCTGCCAAGACCGCCGGCTGGACCGGCCCGGTGCTGTCCACGCCGGACGCCGCGCAGGCGACGTTCCACCAGCTCGCGGGGGAGGCCGCGGCGGGCGTACGGGCGGTGAGCCCGTGGCTGCCGGTGGCCGCCGAAGCCCCGGAGGCGCTGCCGAACTGGTCGAGCGTGCGCCGGTTCGCGGCCGAGCTGGGCACCGCGCCGGCCCCGTCCGCCGGGTACGCCGCCGACGCGGTCACCCTTCTGCACCAGGCGTTCCTTGGCCACCGCGACAAGATGGCCGCCCGCGACCAGCTCGAACGCGCCTGCTGCGTCGGCGTCACCGGCGTGTTCAACCTGACCGCCGACGACCACGCGGGCCTCGCCCCCGACGCCCTGACCGTGCTCACCTCCCGCGCCGGGGCCTGGACGACGCTGCCACCGGCGCCGTGACCGGCCGACCGCTGTCGACGAGGTGACCTGGTGCGCGGGCTCACCGCATACTGGGCCGCGTGACCCGCGACGAAACGCCCGTCGGCGACTGTCTGCTGTGCCGGCCCGCCGACGCGGACGGTTTCTTCGACCGCCGCCGGGTGTGGGAGGACCAGTACTGGCGGCTGTCGGTGGTGCTGCGCGGCGCGGTCGCGGGCTTCGCGCACCTGGAGCCGCACAGGCACATCCCGTACGTCACCGCTCTCGACGGACCGGAGGCGGCGACCCTCGGGCCGGTGCTGTCCAGGGCCACCGCGGCGGTGCGCGAGGCGACCGGGGCGGACAAGGTCTACGTGTACGTCTTCGGCGACCGCGTGCCGCACCTGCACTTCAACCTGGCCCCGTGCCATCCGGGCGGGCCGCTGGTCGGCGGGGCCGGTCAGGTGCGCCCGGACGCGCCCCCGGCTGCTCCGGCAGCGCACGATGCCGCCGCGAAGGCGGTGCGCCTCCTCCTGGCCGGCGCGGTGTGAGTCCAACGGCACGGACGGCGCGCCGCGGGCTGGTCCCATCGGCCCGAGAGGTGCCTCTCGCTGGGGAGTCCACAACCCAGGAGTGGTAACCACAACCCAGAAGTTGTGGGCGTTGCGAGCACTTGTCTCCCGCGAGCCGATCGGCCGTCGACTAATGGGGCATTTGGGCAGATTTACGAATTCTTGTCCGATTATCGCCGATTCTCGGTAGCGTCAGGGCAACCCGATCATCCCCGAGCAGTGGAGAGAATCCATGCGCCGCCCTGTGCGACGTGGTCTCTTGTTGCTGACCACGGCTACCGTCCTCGTCCTCGGCTGGCCCGCTGCCAGCGCGCAGGCCGCCGCCTACCTGAGCCACCGCACCACCGTCGACATGTTCCGCGACGCCGGGATCTCGATCTGGTCTAGCGGCAACTGCTCCAACCGGAACAACGCGAACTGCACGTCGTTCGAGCGCATCCGGCGTTCCACCGTCGACGGCCTGCTCACGCTGCGCAAGGCCAGCAAGTGCGACCTGCGGGTCACCGGTGGCACCGAGACCGGCCACGGCTCCGGCACGTACACCCACTGGAACGGCTGGAAGATCGACATCAGCAAGTACGACTGCATCGGCCGCTACATCAAGCGGTACTTCCGCTACGTCGGTTACATCAAGGGCTGGGGTTACCAGTACAAGGCCCCGTCCGGGAACATCTACACCGACGAGGGGAACCACTGGGACATCCTGTACTACAGCTGCGGCGGATGCTCCGGCGACGACGACGGACCGTCGTTCACCCCGTCGCCGTCGCCGTCGCCGTCGCCGTCGCCGTCGCCGAGCGACTCTCCGTCGGCCAAGCCTTCCGCGAGCGCCTCCCCGTCGGCCACGCCTACGACCCGCCCGTCGGCGTCCACGACGCCCTCCAGTGGCCCCTCGGGCTCGGCGAGCCCGTCGGCATCGGCGAGCGTGTCGCCGTCCGCGAGCCCGGCGGGGTCCGGGAGCCCGTCTCCCTCCACGGTGCCGGCCGGCCCGTCGGTCTCGCCCGGTCCGTCGTCGTCGGCACAACCCGGTCCGTCCAGCTCGGTCCAGGTGCCGCCGTCGGCCGCCCCGCTGACGTCGCCGTCGGCCGGCCCGTCAGGGTCGACGGCGGCCCGGCCGTACGGAGCGGCGACGGTTCCGGACGCCGCGCTGGGCAGCCAGGCACAGGTCGAGCCGCCGATGGCGCTGCCGCCACCGCCGGTCGGCGATCCGGTGCCGCAGCCGACGAAGCTGCTGCGCTCGGTGGACCCGGAGCCGCGGACACCACCGGCCACCATGGACCCGGCGCAGGTCGACGCGCCACTCGGCTGATCACCACCCGAGGCCGCCGCAGGTGACGCGCACTCGCGGCGGCCTCGGGTGTGGCCGTGACCACGCGATCGGGCTTCAGCCCTTGACGTAGGACAGCTTCTCGGCGATCCGGCCGTCACGGATCCGGATGACGTCGACGCCGCGGACGTGGCCGGCGCCCCAGTCATATCGCCATCGCTGCACCACCAGGTCACCCGCGACGGTCAGTTCCTCGATGTCGAAGCGGCCCGAGACCTGCTCGAACACCGGCCGCCAGGCCTCGCGCACCTCGTCGCGTCCCTCGTGCCGCCGGCCGTCCGGGGCGGGGTTCGTGCTCTCGAACACCACGTCGGCCGTGCACAGGTCGAGCGCGGCTTCGAGGTCGTGGTCGTTCCAGGCGTCGTTGAAGGCGTCGATCAGTGCGGACGTGTCCATGCCTCGACGATAGGGCCGCGCGCCGGTTGCAGGCCGCAGGACATGAGCCGCGCGCCGGTCCTGTGGCCCAGCGACCGGCGCGCGGAGTCGGTGTCGTCAGACGGTGAAGCCTGCGAACAGGATGGACGCCAGGCCGAGGCCGATGGCGAGGTTGGCCAGGGTCGCGCCGCCGAACACGGCGACCGGGCGCCAGCCCGCCTCGCGCAGGGCGCTGACGCGCAGCTGCAGGCCGATGCTGACGAAGGCGAGGATCAGGAACCAGGTACGCAGGTCGTTGATGACCGCGATGTGGGCCTTGCCCTCGGCGGCGCTGACGGAGCCGACATACCAGGTGCCGATGGCGGAGGCGGCGATGAAGCCGAGCACGAACTTGGGGAAGCGGTCCCACAGCTGGCGCAGGCCGGGGCGCTGCGCGTCGGCGTCCTTCTCCACCTTGAAGGCGAAGTACGCGGTGAGCGCGACCGCGACGATGCCGATCAGCGCGTTCTGGGTGGCCTTGACGATGGTGGCGATCTGCAGGGTCTGCTCGCCCGCGATCGCGCCGGCGGCGGTGACCGCGGCGGTGGTGTCGATGTTGCCGCCGATCCAGGCCCCGGCGACGGCGGGGCTGAGCCCGAGCAGGTCGGCGAGCCACGGCAGGAGGAAGATCGAGGGCAGCGCGAAGATGATGACCAGGCTGGCCGCGTACGCGAGCTGCTCGCGCTTGGCCCGCACGGCTCCGGCGGCGGCGATGGCGGCGCTGACGCCGCAGATCGACACGGCCGCCGACAGCAGGGCGCGCAGCTTCTCGTCGAGGCCGAGCAGCCCGCCGAGGTACCAGGTGATCAGGAAGACGCTGCTGATCAGCAGGACGGCCTGCAGGATCGCGGGCCCGGCGGCCTTGACGATCAGGCTGAGGTTGATCGACGCGCCGAGCAGCACCAGGCCGGTCTTGATGAAGAACTCGGTGAACACGGCGTCGGCGATGCGCTCGCGCAGCCCCGTGAAGTAGACGATGACGTTGCCGATGAGGCCGAGCACGATCGCGTAGATCGGGTACTCGACGGCGGCGGCGAACTTCTCCAGGCTGGTGCCCTTGGCCGCGGCCGGGATGGTGTCCTCGAGGAACCGGGCCACCGAACCGAGGACGAGCACGATCAGCACGCCGAGGACGAGCCACGGCCAGGTGCGGGCGGGGCGCTCGGCAGGCGGCGCCGCGAGGTCCTCTTCGGTGGCGACCATCAGGGGACCAGGCCCGTCGGGATGACGCCGGTCAGCACGAGGGCGACCAGGAGCAGGCCGACAGCGGTGGCCAGCCAGTCCTCGTTGAGGGCGGCGCGCACGACGCGGGCGACGGCGTTGGTGTCGGTGGCGGTCTGCGGCGGCGTGAGGTCACTCATGATGTACGCCTTTCGGGGCTGGAGGTGGCGACGTCGTCGATTCTATACAAGGCCGGTAGGATTAGTCGAGAATGGATTTGTTGCCTGGTCACAGGGCTGCGCCCCTGCTGTTGTAGCAGCAGGGGCGCAGCTTTGATCCGATTTGCAGTGATTGGCTACAGCGGTTCGAGCCAGATGTTGCGGAACCGCGGGTTCGCGCCCGCGTCCCCGTGATCCTGCAGCCGGATCGGCCCGCCGGCCGCGCTCTCCGGTGCGCCCGCACCGGTCGGCCCGTTGACCGTGATGTCGTTGTGCACCACGTAGCCGTTCCACACGATGGTCACCCGGGCGTCGGCCGTCTTGTTCCCGGAGCCGTCGAAGCGGGCCGCCCGGAACACGACGTCGTAGGACTGCCAGGTCTCCGGCGCGCCCGCCGCGTTCACACTGGCCGCCGCCTTGGTGTAGATCGAGCCCGCCTCGGTGTTGTCCAGCGCCGTGTCGCCGTACGAGTCCAGCACCTGGAGTTCGTAGCGGTCCTGCAGGTAGATCCCGCTGTTGCCGCGCTGCTGCCCGGTGACGTTGGCCGGGTAGAGCGGCTCGTACCACTCCACATGCAGCTTGAAGTCGCCGAACGCCTGCCGGGAGCGGATGTCGCCGCCCAGCGACTCCAGTGAGCCGCCGGAGAACGGCCACGTCGCCGCGCCGCCGCTGGAGTTCTGCCACGAGGCGACGTCGTCACCGTCGAACAGCTGGATCCGCTGGCCGCTGCCGGCCACCGCCCAGCGCTGGCTCAGCACCCCGGCGGCCTGCCAGATGTGCAGCTGGGTGCCGTCGGCGGAGCTGCCCGACAGGGCGTCGAGCACCTTGCTCGACTGCGGGTTGAGCAGCGTGCCGTCCGGCTGCGGCTGCCAGACCTGCGAGCCGCTGCCGTTGCAGGTCCACAGCTGCACCTTGGTGCCGTTGGCGGTGCCCGCGTTGTCGACGTCCAGGCACTTGCCCAGCGCCCGGTAGGTGCTGCCGACCCGGCTCCAGCGCTGCGCGTTCGAGCCGTTGCAGGTGTACAGCTGGATCTTCGTGCCGTCGGCGGTGCCCGCGTTGTCGACGTCGACGCACTTGCCGCCGATGCCGACGATGGCTCCGGCCCCGCCGGAGACGGTCAGCGCGTCGAGGTTGACGTGGCCGATGTCGCCGCTGTCGTACTTGATCGCGATGGTGTTCGCCCCGGCGTTGAGCGCCACGCTCTCGGTGAGCGTGGACCAGGTGTCCCAGTTGCCGGTGCTGGCCAGCGTGATCTGCTTCAGCTTGGCGCCGTTGACGTACAGGCTGACCGTCTTCGGGCCCGCGGACGGGTTCGGGCCGTTGGAGTAGCGCAGGCCCGCCTGGTAGGTCCCGGCCGAGCCCGCCGTCACGGTGAACGTGGTGCTCGCGCCGAGGGTGCCGTACCCGGCGACGAAGCCGGTGCCGGTGTAGCCGGTGTGGTCGGTGGCGACCGACGCGCCGCCCGCGCGGACCGCGGACTCGGCCTGGTAGATCCCGTCCGCGGGGGGTGGGGTCTGGCCGGGGATGGCGTTGAGGGTGTACCAGGCCTCGGTGCTCCACAGCGAAGCGCCGGTGCTGGAGGTGAACGGGCGCGGCGAGCGGATGTGCACCACGCGCCCGGCCTGCCGGCCGCTGACCGCCAGGGTCACCTTCTTGCCGTCGGCGGACAGGGTGGCCGAGGTGACGGTCAGGCTCTGCTCGTCGAGCTTCGGGCCGCCGTAGGCCGCGGTGGCCTCGTAGCGCCACTGCTTGACCTTGTACGCCGAGGCCAGGCTCGCCGCGGTCGCCGCCGACAGGGGCTGGGTGTACTCGATCTCGAACCCGGCCCCGGTGGCCCGCACGGCGAGGATGTCGAACACCGACGTGCCGTTCGGGGTCAGCTTCTGCAGGCCGTAGGTCAGCTTGCCGGACTGGCCCCAGTTGCCGCCCGCGCCGAGCCCGCCGAGGTAGATCGCCCCGTCCGGGCCGATGTTCACCTCGGAGACGCCCGCCTCCAGGCCCTGCGTCATGCGGAACAGCGCGCCCTGGTACTCGCCGTTGACCTTCTCCACGAACCCGCGCTGCAGGCCGCCGTAGGTCACGTCGCCGATCACGAACTGCCCGGCGTACACGCCGCTGGGCAGCAGGATCGGGGTGCTGGGCGAGTTGGCGATCTCGTTCTGCGGCATCCACAGCACCGGCGGGGTCACCGGTGCGGTGTCGAACGGCCCGGCCGGGGTGGTGTAGTGGTTGAAGAACCGGCCCTGCTTGATGTGCAGCAGCTTCGACGAGGGCAGCCAGCCGCCCTGGTTGTCGGTGACGAAGATGCCGTTCTCCGGCCCCCAGCCGATGCCGTGCGGGGTGCGCAGGCCACCGGCCACGTAGGACACCGCGCCGGTCGCCCGGTTCACCTTGATCGCGGTGCCGCGGTTGGTCGCGGGCTGCGGAACCGTGGTCGCGCCGCCGCTGTTGATCGACACCGACAGGTTCAGGTAGAAGAACCCGTCGGCATACAGCAGCCCGAACGCGAACTCGTGGAAGTTGCCGCCCCAGGGCCAGGTCGCGATCGTGTTGTACTGGTCGGCGACGTCGTCGCCGTTGGTGTCGAGCAGCTGCGTCAGGCGCTGCTTCTCGGTGACGTAGACGACCCCGTCGACGACCTTGAGGCCCATCGGCTCCTTGAGGTTGCCGGCGATCTTCTTGGTGGTCACGTTGCCGGGGCTGGTCGCCCCGCCGGTGTTGCCCAGCACGTAGACCTCACCGGCCTGGGACGTGCCGGACTGGTCGCTGCCGCCCCAGGTGCAGATCACCAGGCGGCCGTCGGGCAGCCAGTCCATGCCGGTGACCTTCGGCTGGAACGTGCCCGGCCGCAGGTTGGTCAGCGTGTAGCCGGGGTGCACGCCGGTCAGCGGCAGCCCGTCGCCGGGGGAGTCGGCCACGCCCTCGCACTCCTTGCGGCCGGGCGCGGTCACCCGCACCACCCCCGCGTCGGTGCTCAGCGCCGAGTTCGGCACCAGGACGAACGTCGACGAGCCCGGGGTGCGCCACTCCAGGGTGAGCTGCTGGCCGCCGGTACGCTCGAAGTAGTCGATGTTCAGCGCGTGGTATCCCGTGGTGAGGCTGACCGTGCCCTCCATGGCGGTCGCACCGTGCAGCCCGTCGTGGTTGACCACCATCGCGCCGTCGATCCGCAGTTCGGAGCCGTCGTCGCTGGTGAGGCGGAAGGTGTACGACCCGGCCTGGGTGATGTTGACGTTGCCGAGCACCTGGGCGACGAACAGGTCCTCGAACCCGAAGTCGGCGGCGGTGCTCCAGTTGACCGTCGGCATCAGCTTGTCGATATTGGGCGTCTGCGCGGGTTTGAGGGCGCAGATCTCGTTCAGCGGCACCTGGACGTCGAAGACGCGCAGGGTGACGCCCGGTTCCTGGGCCGGAACCGCGGCGGCGGGCGCGGCCCACACGCCGCCCGCGAGGGCGAGCGCCAGGGTGACCAGCACGGGACCGCGAGTTCGGCGTAGCAGTCGTCTGCCCATCGTTACTCCTGGGGGAGAGGGAGGGGTGGCCGTGCCCGGGTGGTCATCGACGCCGACGATTAACACACCAGAAACATCGGAGGGTGGATCGAGACATTAGACGCTTTCCATCGCGCTGTCTATATCTTTCGATCAACTCAGCAAAAGTTCTTGCTATCCCTACGAAAGTCGGCGCGCCCGATACCGCAGCGCGGCCTCCAGAGTGGACAAATGCACAGCTCGGGCCAGTCGTGCACCCCACGGCGAACGCGGCCCCGCGAACGGCACCTCGTCGCCGGCCTCCCGGGATGCGACGCACACGGCGTCGGTGGGGGTGCCCGAGGCGTCGAAACCCGCGTCGCGCAGCGCCTGCACCTTCGCCTCCGTGGCAGTGGCCACCGCGTTGACCATCGCGGCGGGCGACAGGGCCACCGGCAGCGCCACGATGATGTTGATGGTGCCGGGCACGAGGGCGCTCTGTGCCTGCGTGGCGGCGTCCACAGCCGGAGCTTCCGCCGCCCAGCCGGACACGCCTATGCCGGCTGTGACCAGGGCTTCGACGTCGCCGTCCCGGGCGAACGCGGCTTCGGTCACGCGGGCGGCGGTCATCAGTCCGACGCCGTGGCCGGTGAGGCCGTGCTGCTGCGCGATCTCCCTCAGGTGCCGATGTGGGTCGAGCCGGGCGTATCCGTGGCCCACCTGGGCGTTGAGCACCCATGAGCGCGGTCCCATGCCGCCACCGAGCACCGCGCTGGAGATCATCTGCCAGCCGTCGCCGGCCCGCCACGCCAGCGCCGGCCAGTCGCCCGACCCGTCGTCGTACTGGATGAGCAGGGCGCGCAGCAGCGCGGCGTCGGGGTGGGGGATCGGCACACGGCACCCTAACGCGGCCGCCGCCACGCCGGAGCCGAGGCTTCACGCATTGACGTTGGCCCATTACATCGACTTTGATCTATAAATATTCGATCTGATAGGCCAACGTCTATGCAAGGCAGGGGTGTGCCCGTCCCTGCAAGGCGGGGAGTGTCCGCGTCCACGCGAAGCGGGGTGTGCGTGTTCATGCGGAGCGACGTGTGCGGGCGGGGGTGTGGGCGGAGGATGCCTTCGCGGTGGGCTCCTGGCGCGGGTGGGGCAGGGCCGGTGGGGTGGCCGTGGCGGTCGGCGGCAGCGCGGCGGCGCGGGCGGGCCACCAGTTGGCGCGGCCGAGCAGCGACATCAGCGCGGGCAGCAGCAGGCCGCGGATGACGGTGACGTCCAGCAGGACGGCGACGGCCATGCCGACGCCGATCTCCTTGACGGCGACCAGCTCGCCCAGCGCGAAGCCGAGGAAGACGATGCCGATCGACACCGCCGCGGCGGTGACCACCGGGCCGGTGGCGGTGATCCCCGCCAGCACGGCGCGGTCGTTGGCGGCCCGGTCGTCGCCGGTGCGGCGGTCCCACTCCTCGCGGATCCGGGCCAGCAGGAACACTTCGTAGTCCATGGACAGGCCGAAGACGAAAACGAACAGCAGCAGCGGTGTGGTCACGTCCAGCGCGCCCCAGGGCGTGAAGCCGAGCAGGGCCGACCCCCAGCCCCACTGGAACACGGCGACCAGCACGCCGAGCGTCGCCAGCATGGTCAGCAGGTTCATCAGCAGGGCCTTCAGCGGCACCACGAGCGAGCCGGTGAGCAGGAACAGCAGCAGCGCCGTGGCGGCCACGACGACGGCCAGCGCGACAGGCAGCCGGTCGGCGGTGCCGTCCTTCGCGTCGACCAGCTGCGCGGCGGGCCCGGCCACCAGCACCGGCACCGTGGTGTCCAGCGCGCGCAGGTCGCGTACCAGCTGCTGGGTCCGCTCGCTCGCAGCCCGGCCCGGCAACTCCACCTCGGCGATGACCACGTCCGGCGGCAGGCTCTCGCGCAGGTCGACGTCGGTCACCCCCGGCAGGGCACGCATCCGGTCCAGCAGCGACGTCACCGCGGGGTCGCCGGCCGGGGCCTCGATCACCACGGGTACCGGCTGCGGGTACTTCGCGGCGAAGTCGCGCTCGACCGCCTCGTACGCCTGCCGGGCCTCGCTGCTCGCGGGCAGCGAGCGGGCGTCGGAGTCGGCCAGGTTCACGTGCAGCAGCGGCACGCCCAGCGCGAGCAGCCCCGCGGTCACCGCGAGCGCCACCGCGGCGGGCCGGCGCTGCGCGAAAGCCGCCGACCGTGCCAGCAGACCCGGGCCGCGGCGGGCCGGACGCCGCCACACCCAGGTCCGGGTGCCCGGCGCGGGAATGCGCCGGTGTGCGACCGCGATCAGCGCGGGCACCAGGGTCAGGCCGGTCGCCGTCGCCAGCAGGACCACCAGCGCGCCGCCCAGCGCCATCGCGGCCAGCAGCGGCTCGGCGAAGAAGAACAGGCCGGACAGCGCGACGCCCACGGCCAGCCCGGACACCAGCACGGCCCGCCCGGCGGTGGCGACCGTACGGGCCAGCAGGTCGGGCAGCGGGGCGCGCGGATCGGCGGCCCGCTCCTCCCGGAACCGGGCCAGGATCAGCAGGCTGTAGTCGACGGCCAGGCCCAGCCCCAGCAGGGTGACCACGTTGACCGTGTAGTCGCTGACACCCATCGCGCCGGCCAGGCCGGTCAGCGCCAGCAGCGTCCCGGCGACCGTGGCCAGTGCCGCGCCCATCGGCAGGCTGCCCGCGGCCAGGCCGCCGAGCATGACGATCAGCGCCCCGCACAGCACGAGCAGCGCGACCGACTCCCCGAACGCGGCGTCCGCGATCGCCTGGTCGCCGAAGTCCCGCTCGGCCAGCAGCTTCCCGCCGACCAGCACCGTCGGCACGGCGACGCGGTGCAGTGCCGCGCTGACCTGGTCGGCGACCGCGAGCGCCGCGTCGTCGTCCAGCTCCGGCGACAGCTCGACGACCACCAGCGAGCTCAGGTTGTCGGCCGAGACCTGGGCCGAGCCCGCGGTGTACGCGTCGGTGACCTTGACGACGCCCGGGATCGCCCGGATCTCGAACATGATCTGGCTGGCCTGGTTGACGAGGTCGGTGGCGAAGAAGTTCCGCCCCGACAGCACCGCCACGATCTGCTCGCCGGTCGGCGCCAGCTCGTCGATGCGGGCCTGGGCCGCGGTCGACTCCGCGTTCGGGCGCAGGTCGTCCAGCGGCTCGGTCCGGTCGTAGACCGTGCCGCCGAAGACCGCCCCGCACAGGGCGATCCCGGCCCACCCGGCGATCACCGCGTACCGCCCCCGGGCGACGATCCGACCGAGCCGTGCGAGCATCGCGTCCTCCAGGGTGACCGGGCCGATCCGGTGATCGCCGACGCCATGAAATACCGCCGACCGTCCGAACGCAACAGCCTCGGACATCGACCAGACGCCGCGGCCGCCGCGCCCGTGCCCGGCACGTCATGCGCCGCCCGGATGCGGCCCCTGTTCAGAGCGGTCGCCCGTTGGTACGTTCTCGCGCATGTCGATCGCCCGCGCGCTGCGCGCGCTCACCGCGGTCTGCGCCCTCGCGGGCGTGGTGCTGCTGCTCGTGCACACCGGGGGCGGCCCCGGCGTGGCCGTCTACTTCACGGTGCAGAGCAACCTGATCGTCGCGGCCGTGTTCGGGCTCGCCGCGTTCGGCCGGGGCGACGTGCGGCTGCGCGGGGCGGCGACGCTCTACATCGCGATCACCGGGACCGTGTACCACCTCGTGCTGACCAATCCCGCCAGCCCGTTCTTCACCGCCGACCCGGGCGCCGACACGGTGCACAACCTGCTCCTGCACACGGTGACCCCGCTGCTGGCGGCGATCGACTGGCTGCTGGTCAACCGGGAGCGGGTGCGCTGGTGGCACGCCGGGCTGTGGCTGGCCTACCCGCTGGCCTACCTGGCATTCGCGCTGGTGCGCGGAGCGCTGACGGGCAGGTACCCGTATCCGTTCATCGACGTGGGCACGCACGGCTACCCTGCGGTCGCGTTCAACGCGGTCGTTTTCGCGGTGCTGTTCTTCCTGCTGGGCCTGCTGCTGATCGGGCTCGGCGAGCTGGCCCGGCGCATCCGGCGGATTCCGGCCACCGCACCCGACGTCGGCTGACCGAGCGACGGCGGATCACCGGATGATCGCCGTCACCATTCCGGTCGTGCCCAGCGGGACCTGCGCGACGACTTCACCGGCAGGGCTCAGCACGCTGGTCGGGCCGTAGCCGACCCGCAGTTCGTCGCGCTCGCCGGTGACGTCGGCGGAGACCAGCCACAGCCGCGTCTCCCGGGCCCGCTCGGCCCGGATCGCATGGTGGCGGTCGCGCCACTGCTCGGCGGCGGGCCGCCGCATCATGTTCTGTGCGGGCACCAGCAGCACCCGCGCGCCCTGCCCGGCGACCGCGGCGGCGGCCTCGGGGAAGCAGGTGTCATAGCAGATGTTGATGCCGAACCGGACCCCGTCGCGGACGAACGTCGGGTACGACCCGCCCGCCTCGAAACACCGCTCGCCGTCGAGGAGGTGCGTCTTGCGGTAGACCCCGGTCAGCTCGCCGCCGGTCACCACGACCGCCGAGTTGTACAGGTGGTCCCCGTCGGCCTCGAGCAGGCCGAACACCAGCGTCTGCCGGATCGGGCGCAGCCGGCGCAGCACCGCGGCGAACCCGGGCGAGCCGAGACTCAGCGCACGGGTGTGCAGGTGCACGGGCTCCACCAGGTAACCCTGCAGGAAGCCCTCCGGGAACAGCAGCAGGTCGAGGTCGCGTGCCTCGTCCCGCGCGGCGAACCCGGCCATGCAGGAGATCGCCGCGTCGACGTCGCCCAGCAGCTCCGGCGTCTGGCAGGCGCCGACCCGCAACACAGCGCGCATGCACAGGAGCGTAGCGGCGGTTCATGCGCCGAGTTGGAGGGTCGAGGTGGTGGCGGCCAGTTCGGTGCGGTTGCGGACGCCGAGTTTGCGGAAGATGTTGCCCAGGTGGAACTCGACGGTCTTGGCGGAGACGCCCAGCAGCGCGGCGACTTCCCGGTTGCTGCGCCCGCCCGCGACGGCCTGGGCGACCCGGGTCTCGGCCTCGGTCAGCCGCTGCCCATCGGGCCTGGCCGCGTGCTTGCCGCCCGGCTCGGCCAGCGATGGGCCGTCGGGGCGGTGCACGGGCACGGCGAGCCGCGGTCCGTCAGGCGCCGGCACGGCGGTGGCGGGAAACGCGACCGCAGGTCCGCCCGGCAGGCCGAGGCGTTGCAGGTCGGTCATGACCTGGGCGAGCAGGCCGGCAGCGCCGATCGCGGCGTAGCCGGTGCAGGCGACCTCCAGCAGCCGGGTCGCGTCCGCACGGCGGCCCAGCCGGGCGTGCTGCGCGCCCAGCAGCCACGCCATCCGGGGCCGGGAGAGCCGCTCCACGGGCCGGTTGAGCCCGGCCAGGGACGCCTCGAACCGGGCCATCGCCGCGGGGTCGGCGGGTTGGGCGATCCAGCCGCGCCAGGCCGGCAGCGCCGGTGCGCCGGGCCAGCCCAGCGGCGGGTCGGGCATGGCCGCCAGCAGCGCGGCGGCGGCGTCCGCACGGCCGTGCAGCGCGTAGTGGGTGGCCAGTTCCCAGCGGTGCTCGAAGATGAGGCCGGAGTTGGCCCCGACGACGGTGCCCACCAGGAATTCGAGCACGCCGAGCCAGGCGTCGGTGTCGCCCGAGGCCAGGTGCAGCGCGGCCGCGCATTCGGCGATGTGCGCCGCGACCCAGCGCGACCCCGATCGTGCCGCCAGGTCGCGGGCCTGGGTCAGGCAGGCCGCCGAGGCGGCCAGGTCGCCGCACATGGCTTCGATCTTGACCAGCCACGAGGTCGCTTCGGCCTCGATGTCGAGCCGTCCCGCCGCCTGGGCCAGTCGTCGCGCCTCGTGCAGCCCTGCCCGGCCGCGCAGCAGGTCGCCGCTCCAGGCGTCGCCGAGGCCGAGCATGGACACCAGCCGGGCGCGGCGGGCGGGTGTGACATCGGCCTGCGCCACCAGATGGGCGAACCGGGGCCGGGTCTCCTGTGGACGCATCAGCGTCAGCGTGCAGAGCATGGCGCATTCGAGGTGGAGCGGGTCGGCGTCCAGGCGGTGCGTCTCGACGATCCGCAGCGCGCTCTCCAGGTGCCTGGTGGCGTGCGGTTTCCTGGTGCGTACGCCGACGGCCCCGGCGACGGTGTGGAACAGCGCCTCGGTCTGCGGCCGGGCCGGGTCGGAGCGCAGCGCCGCCAGCCGGTCGACGAGCGGGCTCAGCGTGGCCGGGTCGGCGGTGCGGGACACGTGGAAGAACGCCTCGGCGATCAGCCGGGCGGCGGCGGCCGGGTCGGCGGTGCGCCGGGCGGCGGACAGCAGTCGATCGGCATCGACATCGGGGAACACGCGCACAGAGTAGTGCTGCCGTACCAGGGATATCCCCAGGTGATCCGGGGGTGCGACTGGCGGGATGACGACACCGGGCGGCCTGTGCAGCGGGCCGGTGCGAGGGTCGCGGGCATGTCTCGAAGAATTCTCAGTATCGGCGCCGCCACCGTCCTGTGCTCGGTGCTGGCCATGGGCGGCGGCGTGCCCGCGGGCGCGGCGGAGCAACCGCGCCGCGAGCACCGGGTGCTGCGCCTGTGCGATCCCACCGGGTGTTACGTCGCGTGGCGGGTATACGACTCGGACCGTGACGGTGTCTGTGACGCCGACGAGGTCGCCGCGGGCACCGATCCGCACGACCCGGCCAGCCGGCCGCCGCTGCGGCTCGTGGCGGAGCTGGCCGCGGGCCGGGCGCTGCCGTCGTTCGAGTACGGCCTGGGCGGGTTCGCGGTGTTCCCGGCCGAGATCCTGGCCGCGCGGCAGAAGCTCGGCGTCGACCCGCTGGGCGCGTTCCCGTTGCCCAGCCGGGCCGACACGCTCAGCCGCCTGGGCGTCTCCGCGAAGACGCTGGACGAGTACGGCATCTCGATCGAGCGCGACGGCTTCTCGCTGGGCCTGGACGGCCTGACGGCCAAGCCGGGCCTGCCGGCCGGGATCAAGCTCGGCCGCTTCGACGCGAGCCTGGTCAGCGCAGGTGCGGCCGACCCCCACTTCGCGCACGGCGGCTGGATCGGCGCCGAGCAGGTTGGCGACGGTGACACGATCAACCGCTACCGCGACGGCAGCACCGAGCAGGTGACGCGGGTCGACGGGAATCTGCGGATCGAGTTCCGCGACGCGCAGAAGGACCTCACCGGCACCCGGGAAGGCACCGAGGACACCAGGGTGGACGGTGCGGCGGCGGTGAACTCGATGCGGGGCCGCGATGTCGAGCCCGACGGCGACACGGCGTCGACGTATTACGGCGAGTCCCGCGGCGCCCTCGACGGCACCGACGACGGCTCCAGCGAGGGCACGGACTACCCCGACGACGAGGGCGGGTACGTCGACCCCGACCAGGCGTACGGCGCCATCGTCACCCAGGAGATGGTGGACGGCGTGCTGCGGCTGCGGGGCGCGTCGGTCAACGTGGTGCAGGGCTGGCACGCGCCCGGCACGGACGGCACGCCGGACGACGTGCGCGACCCCAGCACGATCATGCTGGTCGACGACACCGCCGGGGATCTGTACCTGCTGGTCGAGCCGACGCGGCTGGCCGTCATGCCGTTGCCGGAGAGCCGGCCGGACCTGCCGAACCCGGGGGACCGGGTGCCGCCGGGACCGCCCGGCACGGGCGGCGGGTGCGACGGCCTCTGCTGACCTATCGGGCCGGGTGGCGGTGATCGGCCGCCGCCCGGCCCGCGGCTTCAATGCCGGTGTGCAGCTCCTTTGCCGGGACGGAAGCAGGAGTGGTTCCAGGGCTTCAGGATTCGGCGGGCAGAGGCGGCCGCATAGACGTTTCGAAATGGCTTGCCGCCCGGCGCGAGCCGGACAGTGACGTACGAGCGTGACACAGCTCGCATTGGGGGGAGACGGCTTCATTCAGCTCATATCCAGGGAGCACGCTGCTGCCAGTAGCCTCGCACAGGCAGGAGTCCCCGGTATGGACGTGACGGAGCTGGCCCGCTGGCAGTTCGGCATCACCACCGTGTATCACTTCCTATTCGTGCCGCTCACCATCGGCTTGGTGTTCATGGTGGCCGCCTTCGAGACGGCCTGGGTGCGCACCGGCAACGAGAAGTGGCTCAAGCTCACCCGGTTCTACGGCAAGCTGTTTCTGATCAATTTCGCGATGGGCCTGGTGACGGGCATCGTGCAGGAATTCCAGTTCGGCATGAACTGGAGCGAGTATTCGCGCTTCGTCGGCGACGTGTTCGGCGCGCCGCTGGCCATGGAGGCGCTGGTCGCGTTCTTCCTGGAGTCGACGTTCCTCGGGCTGTGGATCTTCGGCTGGGACAAGCTGCCGAAGAGGATCCACGCGGCCTGCATCTGGGTCGTCGCGGTCGGCACGGTGCTCAGCGCGTACTTCATCCTGGCCGCGAACTCCTGGATGCAGAACCCCGTCGGTTACCGGATCAACCCGGACACCGGCCGGGCCGAGCTGACCGACATCGTCGCCGTGCTGACCAACAAGGTCGCGCTGATCACCGTGCCGCACACGGTCGCCGGCTGCTTCCTGGTCGCGGGTGGCCTGGTCACCGCGGTCGCGGTGTGGCACCTGGTGCGCCGCCCCGGGCAGGACACCGGCGCTTACCGCAGCGCCGTGAAGATCGGCGCGTGGACCACCCTGGTCGCGATGGGCGCGATGCTGCTCACCGGCGACGTCCAGGGCAAGATCATGACCGAGGTGCAGCCGATGAAGATGGCCGCCGCCGAGGCGCTCTACGAATCCGAGCAGCCCGCCCCGTTCTCCGCGTTCACCGTCGGCACCCTCGACGGCAGCCGCCCGGTCTGGTCGGTGGAGATCCCGGGCCTGCTGTCGTTCCTGGGCACCGGCAGCTTCGACGGCCGGGTCGAGGGCATCAACGACCTGCAGGCGCAGTACGAGCAGAAGTACGGCCCCGGCAGCTACAAGCCGAACATCCCGCTCACCTACTGGACGTTCCGTCTCATGATCGGGCTGGGCGCGGCGGCGGCGCTGCTGGCGCTGTGGGCCCTGTGGGCCATCCGGGGCGGGCGCACGCCCCGCTCGCGGTGGCTGGTGCGGGCGCTGCCGCTGCTGCCGCTGCTGCCCCTGGTGGCGAACTCGACCGGCTGGATCTTCACCGAGATGGGCCGCCAGCCGTGGGTGGTGTTCGGCCAGATGAAGACGGCGGCGGCCAACTCGCCCAACGTCACCGCGGCCGAGCTGATCACCTCGCTGGTGGTCTTCACCGTGCTCTACGGGGCGCTCGCCTTCATCGAGGTGCGGCTGCTGCTGAAGTACGCCCGCGCCGGGCTGCCCGACGTGAGCCCGCCACCCCCGGTCGAGTCCGACGAGGACCGCCCGTTGGCCTTCGCGTACTAGGAGAGGTGCGCCATGGAACTGACCACCCTGTGGTTCCTGCTGATCGCGGGACTGTTCATCGGGTACTTCGTGCTGGAGGGCTTCGACTTCGGCGTGGGCATGCTGGTGCCCGTGCTCGGCCGCGACGACCGCGAGCGCCGCGTCGTCATCAACACCATCGGCCCGCTGTGGGACGGCAACGAGGTGTGGCTGATCACCGCGGGCGGGGCGATGTTCGCCGCCTTCCCGGAGTGGTACGCCACCCTGTTCTCCGGGTTCTACCTGCCGCTGCTGCTGATCCTGGCGGCGCTGATCCTGCGCGGGGTCGCCTTCGACTTCCGCGGCAAGCGCCCGGAGGCGGCCTGGCGGCGGCGCTGGGACCGGTGCATCGTGTTCGGCTCGGCGGTGCCCGCGTTCGTGTGGGGCGTGGTGTTCGCCAACGTGGTGCGCGGGATTCCCCTGAACGCCGGGCATGACCATGTCGGGAGCCTGCTGGACCTGCTGAACCCGTACGCGCTGCTCGGCGGGGTGACGATGGTCGCGCTGTTCGTCACCCACGGCGCGATCTTCATCGCGCTGAAGACCAGCGGCGACATCCGGCGGCGGGCCAACCTGCTGGCCGGGCGGGCCGGGACCGGGGCGGCCGCGCTGGCGGTGCTGTTCCTCGGCCTGACCCTGGCCCTCCGGGGCGGCACGGCGGCGGTCGTGCTGTCCGTGCTCGCGGCGGTATGCCTGGTCGGCGGCCTGGTCGCGAACCGGCTGCGGTCGCGCACCGACCCGGAGGGCCGCCGTGAGGGCTGGGCGTTCGCGGGCACCGCGGCGGCGATCGCGCTGGCCGTGGCGTCGCTGTTCGCGGGGCTTCACCCGTACGTGCTGCCGTCGACCGTCGAGCCGGCTGTCAACAGTCTGACCTTGCTCAACGCGGCGTCGTCGGCGTACACCCTGAAGATCATGTCTTGGGTGGCCGTGGTGTTCGCGCCGATCGTGGTGCTTTACCAGGGTTGGACCTACTGGGTGTTCCGCAAGCGCATCGGCACTCAGAACATCCCGGAGTGAAACGGAGGGGTGCGATCGGCTCTGCCCGACTGACCGGACGGGTCGAATATGTGACGGCCGGTGCATGAATCGCGCGCGAGTATGTCACACAGGAATCTCGATACTCAAGTCTTTCTATGTAAGGGGGTAACAGGGTATCCATAGGGTGCTCGTGGCTACCGCCACGAGAACTTTGTGGAGAGTCGGGGAGGACTCGTGAGGAAGATCCTCGCCACTGCCGGCGTGGCCGTCACCGCGGTCGCGTTCGTGGCAGTGTCAGCAACCTCGGGCGCGGCAGCGCCCGATACGGCCGCGGCATCGCGCGCCGCGTCCGTCGGCGCCAATGCCGCGGACATCCGTTCGTCGGCGTCGGACGGTTACGCCGTCGACCGCGTCCGCAAGGACGCCAACGGCGCGACCCACACCAAGTACACCCGCACCTACCAGGGTCTGCGGGTCTACGGTGGCGACTTCGTCGTGCACACCAAGGCAGGCGGCGCCTACGCCGGCGTCTCCAACGGCCTGCTCGCGCCCATCTCCGTGGCGACCACCCCGAAGGTCACCGCGGCGAAGGCGCTGGAGACGGCCAAGGCCAACTTCGCCGGCACCATCACCTCCGAGCGGGGCTCGGAGCTGTTCGTCGACGCCAGCACCGGCCAGGGCCGGCTTGCCTGGGAGACCACGCTGCACGGCTGGCTGGCCGACGGCCAGACCCCGTCCAAGCTGCACGTCATCACCGACGCCCAGACCGGCGCGCTCATCGGCTCGTTCGACGAGATCGAGACGGTCACCGGCACCGGCAACGGCATCTACACGGGCAACGTCAGCATCGACACGACGCTGTCCGGCTCGACGTACCAGCTCATCGACCCGGTTCGCGGCAACGGCCGCACCTGCGACATGAACAACGGCACGTCGACCTGTACGACGTTCACCGACGCGGACAACGCGTGGGGCACCGGGGCCAACTCCAACCGGCAGTCGGCCGGTGTGGACGCGCACTTCGGCGCGGCCAAGACGTTCGACTACTTCAAGAACGTGCACGGCCGCAACGGCATCTTCGGCAACGGCGCGGGCGTGCCCAGCCGGGTCCACTACGGAAACGCGTACGTCAACGCGTTCTGGGACGGCGCGCAGATGACCTACGGCGACGGCTCGGGCAACAGCCGCCCGCTCGTCTCCATCGACGTCGCCGGCCACGAGATGAGCCACGGCGTCACCGAGGCCCTGGCGGGCCTGGTCTACTCGGGTGAGTCCGGCGGTCTGAACGAGGCCACCTCGGACATCTTCGGCAACATGGTCGAGTTCTACGCGGCCGCGCCGTCCGACCCGGGCGACTACCAGGTCGGTGAGAAGATCAACATCAACGGCAACGGGACCCCGCTGCGCTACATGTACAACCCGACCCTGGACGGCTCGTCGCACGGCTGCTGGTCGACCTCGACCAACAGCGTCGACGTGCACTACAGCTCGGGCCCGGGCAACCACTTCTTCTTCAACCTGGCCGAGGGCACCGGCGCCACGTCGTACGGCACCAGCCCGGTCTGCGGCTCGGCTCCGGCCGTCACCGGCATCGGCCGCGCCAAGGCTGAGAAGATCTGGTACCGCGCGCTGGACGTGTACTTCACCTCCAGCACCCGCTACGTGCTGACCAGCAACCCGGCCAACACGGCCCGCGCGTACACCCTGCGTGCCGCCACGGACCTCTACGGCACCTGCTCGGTCGAGTACAAGACCGTCCAGGCCGCCTGGACCGCGGTCAACGTGGCCGGCAGCGACACCGCCTGCCCCACCGGCAACGACTTCTCCCTCGCCGCGTCGCCGGCGTCGGGCTCGGTCAACCCCGGCAGCTCGGTCACCAGCACCATCGGCGCGACCCTGACCAACGGCAGCGCGCAGACCGTGAGCCTGTCGGCCAGCGGCCTGCCGAGCGGCGCGACCGCGTCGTTCAGCCCGACGTCGATCTCGTCGAACGGTGGCAGCTCCACGCTGACCATCGCCACCAGCGCGTCGACCCCCTCGGGCACGTACGCGGTGACCGTCACGGGCACGGGCGCCAGCTCGACCCGGACCACCACCTACAGCCTGACCGTGAACGGCGCGCCGGGCTGCTCGGGCACCAACCCGACCGACGTCACGATCCCGGACCTCACGACGGTGACCAGCACGATCACCATCGCGGGCTGTGCCCGTAACGCGTCGTCCACCAGCGCGGTCGCGGTCAACATCATCCACACCTACAAGGGTGACCTGGTCGTGGACCTCGTCGCGCCGGACGGATCGGTGTACAACCTGCACAACCGGTCCGGCGGCAGCGCCGACAACATCAACCAGACCTACACCGTCAACCTCTCCACCGAGGCTGCGAACGGCACCTGGACCCTGCGGGTCCGCGATGCCGCGAGCGCCGACACCGGGCGTATCGACACATGGTCGCTGACCCTCTGACCTGATCCTCCCCAGAAATGACGGAGGCGCCACCCGCACCCCTGGGTGGCGCCTCCGCCTACGTTCCGGCGGTCACGGGGCGGCATCGGCGCGGACCCGGGTGGCCGACAGCGCCCGGACCGGCGGCGGCGTCGGCTCGGCGGGCGAGGCGGCCCGCTCGGCGGCGCGGGCGATGTTGCGGGCCATGCCGCCGAAGATGAAGTGGTGGAACGGCGAGATGCACTGCCAGTACAGGTGGCCGAGCAGCCCTCGCGGGATGAAGACGGCCCGCTGGTCGTAGCGGCAGACGTGCGCCGGGCTCAGCAGGTCGGGATCCACCCGCAGCTCCAGCCAGGCGCGGCCGGGCAGCAGCATCTCCGCCCGCAGCCGCAGCAGCCGGCCGTGCTCGATCTCCTCGACCCGCCAGAAGTCCAGCGCCTCCCCGACGTAGATCTCCACCGGGTCCCGCCGGCCGCGGCGCAGCCCGACGCCGCCGATCACCCGGTCGAGCCAGCCACGCAGCACCCAGGCCAGGGGTGAGGAGTACCAGCCGGTCTCGCCGCCGATGCGGATGATGACGTTCCACAGCGCGTCCGGCGGCGCGTGCACC
The DNA here is from genome assembly GCF_009720385.1 of Catellatospora vulcania. Classification (GTDB taxonomy): domain Bacteria; phylum Actinomycetota; class Actinomycetes; order Mycobacteriales; family Micromonosporaceae; genus Catellatospora; species Catellatospora vulcania. The sequence continues at coordinate 91,915 of NZ_ML769308.1, forward strand.
CGGCGGGTCTTGTGGTCGATGTACACGCTGCCGCCCGACCAGTCCGGGTCGGTGGGCAGCGGCTCGGCGGGCGCGCCCGTCCAGGTGGCGGTCGACCAGCGGGTCTCCACCTCGGCGTCGCGGATCTTCACCAGCGCCAGCTCGACGGCCTCGTCGAAGTCCTTGAGCCCTTCCGGCGGGTCGGGCACATAGCGCGCGATGTCGTGCTCGCGGCAGACCGCCTCGTGGATGAGGCTGGCGACCAGCGGTTTGGCGATCGCGCCGGGCACCGGCGTGACCAGGTTGACCCACTGCGAACTGAGCCAGGGGGTGAGCACGCCGACCGGCACGATCACGCGCGGGCGCAGCCCGGCGATGCGGGCATACCGGTCCATCATCTGGCGGTAGGTGAGCACGTCGGGGCCGCCGATGTCGAAGGAGCGGCTGACCTCGCCCGGCACGCCCGCCCAGGCGACCAGGTAGTGCAGCACGTCGCGGACGGCGATGGGCTGGATGCGGGTGCCGACCCAGCGCGGCGTCACCATGATCGGCAGGCGCTCGGTGAGGTAGCGCAGCATCTCGAACGACGCCGAGCCGGAGCCGATGATGACCGCGGCCCGCAGCGTCACGGTGGGCACGCCGGACGCGGCCAGCAGGGTCGCCACCTCGTCCCGGGAGCGCAGGTGGGCCGAGGCCGGCTCGCCGCCGGGCGTGGTGTGCGGCTCGGGGCCGCCGAGATAGACGATGCGCTTGACCCCGGCCTCGCGCGCAGCTTCGGCGAAGGTGTGCGCGGCACGGCGGTCGACGTCCTCGAATCCCGGTGACCCGAGCGAGTGGACCAGGTAGTAGGCCACGTGGATGCCGCGCAGTGCGTCGCGGGTGGCGTCGAGGTCCAGCACGTCCGCCTCGACGATCTCCGCGCCGCGGGCCCACGGCACGTCCCGCAGCCGCCCTGCCGACCTGGTCAGGCAGCGGACGTGGTGCCCGGCCTCGATCAGCCGCGGCGCGAGCCGCCCGCCGATGTACCCGGTGGCCCCGGTCACCAGCACCCGGACCTGCTGCCGACCTGCGGATCGCCGTGACATGCCCTGAATTCTACGAATCCGGCCTGCTCCGTGGGCCTTTGCGACGGATGCCGCGTCGATTGCGGTCCTGCTAGCCGGACAAACCGGGCGCTCGTGGGGGATAACTTCCGTGCGCGGCCCACAACCCAGAAGTTGTAGCTACAACTTCTGGGTTGTGGCCCGCGTGAGGATGTCGCCCTCCGTGGGCAGGCGGCCCGACCCCGGACAGCCCGCGAGCCACGCATTCCTGGCCACGCGTCCGGGCGCGGGCCAGCCGGCAGCTCACCCCGCCTTCCGCAGGCGGTGGGCCCGGTCCTGGTCGGCCGACCGCGAGGTCGCCATCCGCAGGCGGTGGGCTAGGTCCTGGTCGGCTGACCGCGAGTTCATGCCGCCTGGGGTGCGGCCGTAGTGGCGTCCACGTGCTGTGCCGCGCGGGCGAGGGTGGCCACGACCGCCAACTGCAGCGCCAGCTCGCCGGCATTGCCGATCCAGAAGTGGGCGGCGCCGGCTGCCGCGGCGGCGAACATGGCGACCGCGCCCAGGCACAGCCAGGGCCACCGCGCGGCGCGCCAGGTCAGCGCGCCGATGGCGATGACCAGCAGGATCGTGAGGATGGCGGGGATCGGCGGACCGGCGGCAGCCGCGTTGACGTAGCGCAGGGTGTCGGCGTACTCGCGCTGTTCCAGGCGCAGCGCGAGGATGTCGCCCGCGACACCGAGCGCGACCAGCGCCGCGACGAGCGCGATACCGGCCAGGCGCACGGCGCGCCGGGTCATCAGGGTCACGCCGAGCCGGGCGGCCAGCGCCGCACCGGCGATGACGAGCAGCGGTGTCAGCAGCGCGTGGATCCAGTACCGCGGGGCGTTCACGGCCTCCAGTTGCGGGCCGAAACCGAGCAGCCGTCCGATCGCGACCGCGCCGTTGTCGTAGGCGAGGCCCACGCAGATCACCGCGATCAGGACGGCGGCGGGCCCTGCGGCACCTCTCGTACGGGCCGCGACGACGGCCAGGATCAGCAGGCACACCGCGATCGCCGACAACAGCACTGAGATCATCTGGGCCGCCCTGGTGTTTCGTAGATGGGAACACCGTTTCGTCAGTGGGAAAGCTAAACCTCGCTGCCCTGCTGGCGCAAGGGTTTCCCGGGGCCATCGGTAAACATCTCCGGTCGGACGGTTGACAAGCCGGGTCGGCGCTGACTTCATTGACGTATCGCTGGCGAGAACGTTGTTTCGTCTAGCGAAACAGAGAGAGAAGGGAGGTTCCATGCGAAGTAAGTGGGCGGTCGTCACCAGCAGCATCGCTGTCGTCGCCGCGCTGGGTCTGATCGAGGCCCCGGCACAGGCGTACGGACCGACAGCGAATTCGCTGGGCTGCCGGCTCTACTTCGGCGACACGGGCACCGGCTCGTCACCGACCACCTGGAGCGACACGTTCGGGCTGACCCTGTCACCGGCCACGCCGGCACCGGGCCAGACCGTCACCGTGACGCTCACGGCCGCCGCCGGACCGCTCAACGGGCCCGCCCCGTTGGTCGCCGGTGACGTCCCGGTGGTCGCCACGGTGGCGCTCGGCGGCTCGCAGTCGGGCACGGTCACGCTGAACCTGGCGCCGTACCCGACGTCGGCCAAGGATCCGTACACGCCGCTCGGCGCGATCACGGCGACGGGCACCTTCGTCGCCGGGCCGGCCGGCGCGGCCAGCGCCACGGTGACGCGGGTGAAATTCGCCAACACCACCGCGGCGACGTACTGCTCCAACGCCGGGGACCGCGACCACAAGGCCGCACCCCAGGCCAGCACCATCGTCGAAGCGTTCAGCGTGTTCGACGGCTCGGCCACCGTGACCGCGGTGTCCGGGCAGACCGTCACCACGCACGCCCGCGCCGGCAACACCGTCACCTTCGCGGTGGCGGGCCTGGCGCCCGGCGCGACGCTCACCGCCTCCATCAAGGACGGCGCGGGCGCGGGCACGGGCGAAGGCGCCGGCACGGGCAGCACCGACGGATCGGGAGCCGGGACGGGCACCATCGCCGTGCCGGCCGGCGCCACCACCGGGGTCCGCAGCATCGCGGTCTCCGACGGCGTCAACACCGTCCTCGCGCCGATCACCATCCTGGGCACCCCGAGCGTCTCCATCAATCCCGGTGGCGGCGGCGCGGGCACCTCGGTCGCGGTGACCGGAACGAACTGGAACCCGGGCAGCACGGTGGCCATCCGCGGCTACCAGGCGCTGGCCGGACCCCCGCCGCCGAACCCGACCGGGGACGCACCCGTGACCATCACGGCCTCGGCCGCCGGCGGCATCAGCACGACCTACACCGTCAACGACCCCGCGACCGCGTACCTCGGCGCGTCGTCGGGCGTGGGCCCCGGCACTCTCTTCGCCATCGCGAACTGGGCGGCCTCGGCCGACGCCTGCGTCGCGAAGACCGGCGCGGCGACCACCGGGACCTGCTCGCTGACGTACAACCTGTCGCAGACCGTCACCGCGGGCAACCTCGCGATGGCCCGCGCGGCGGGCAGCGGCAACATCACGCTGTCGGGCGTCACGCTCGACGGCACGGTCCACACCAGCACCGGATCGCTGCCGGTCATCACGGTGACGGACTACCGCGGCAGCACCTTCGGCTGGAGCCTGGTCGGCACGCTCACCGACTTCACCGGCACCCCCGGCGGCACCATCCCGAAGGCGAACCTGTCCTGGACCCCCGCCTGCGCCGGCACCGCCGGCGCGACCAACGCCGCCACGGCGGCAGCGGGCTCGGCGGGCCCGGTGAACGGCGCCACGCTGTGCTCGGCTCCGGCCGACGCGGCGGGCACCGGCGGCAGCTTCGACGCCTCCGCGGCGCTCGCCCTGACCGTGCCCGCGCACCAGCAGGCCGGTTCGTACACCGCGACGCTCACGATCACGCTGAGCTGAGCGGGAACCGGTGGGGGCGGGCGCTATCCGTCCCCACCGGCCCCTGTATCCCACCACCCGGGGAGAGGCTGATGGCCAACTGGTCGCGTACGGCCGCGGTGGCGCTCGCCGCCGCACTGCTCGCCGTCACGGCGCCGGTCGGCGCCCACGCCGCGGGCAACGGGCGCTGGGCGGTCACCCCCACCCCGCCCGACAAGCCCGGCCCCGCCCCGCGGCAGTACTTCTTCCTGGAGTCGCCGCCCGGCCGCACCGTCATCGACTCGGTGCGTGTGGCGAACCTGACCGACCGCCCGATGACCCTGCGCCTGTACGGCGCGGACGCCTTCAACACCAGCGCCGACGGCGGGTTCGGGCTGCGCCCGCAGAGCGATCGGCAGCAGGGCATCGGCGCGTGGACGCAGCTCGGCCTGGCCGAGGTCGTCGTGCCCGCCAAGCGGCAGACCGACATCCCGTTCACCGTCACCGTCCCGGCCAACGCCCCGCCCGGCGACCACGTCGGCGGCGTGGTCGCCGCCGAGTCCACGCCGAGCGGCCAGCTCGCCGAGGGCGGCATGACGGTAGGCGTCACCCACGCCGTGGCGGCCCGGGTATACCTGCGCGTCAGCGGCCCGACCGTGCCCGGCCTGGCCGTCGAGGACCTGTCCGCCGACTCCGGTGGGCTGACCTACACGCTGGCCAACACGGGCAACATCCACCTGGTGCCCGCGATCACGGTGACCTCGTCCGGCCTGTTCGGACACACCGTCTCGGCCGCCGGACCCGGTTCGCAGCTCGACCTGGTGCCCGGCGCGCGCACCCGCCTGCGGGCGGCGCTGCGCGGCACCTGGCCGGTCGACGTCGTCACCACCACGGTCACCGTGACCGCCGAGGGCGGCGTGGGCGCCACCGGCTCCACGACGACCGTCACCGGCGTACTGCCCGCCCTCGCCGTGCTCGCCCTGCTGGCCGCCGTGGCGTTCCTGCTGGTCCGGCGTCGCCGCCGCGCCCACCGTCTGCGCCCGCGAGGCCTGACATGAGCCGCCCGGTCACGCCGCACGTGATCGACGGAAGCAGCTCCGATGTGAATCTTGTGCAGTTCGTGTCGCTCCAACGACACCAACTGCACAAGATCCGGGCGACCTCCACCGCGACGACGACGCGGCCCCGGGACATCGGTCCGTCGGCCGCGACCGGATGGGGGACCGCCGTGCCGGTGCCGGTGCCGGTGACTGCGGGGGTGCGCCGTCGCCTGACCGCCGGCGTGCTGGCGACGCTCGCGATGCTGGCCCTGCTCACGATGCCGGTTCCCGCGCATGCCGACGGGTGGAGCGTGACGCTGTCCGCCCCAAAGGCCCGGCCCGGCGACACCGTACGCGTCACCGGCGCGAACTGGCCCGCCGGACGCCTGGTGCAGCTGATCACCTGTGGTGAGCTGGCGCTGGGCGGCTCGTCCTCGTGCGACATGCGGGGTGCGCTGGCGACCGCGGTGAAACCGGACGGCACGTTTTCCGTCGTGCTGACCGTCGGCGAGCCGCCCCGGCCCTGCCCGTGCGTGGTGCACGCGGCCGCGGTGGGCGCCGGCGAGAGCGGTCATGTGGACACGCCCCTGGAGGTGTCCGGGCACCCGACCGGTCCCGTGCCGGTTCCGGAGCGCACCCAGGCCAAGCTCGAGGTGGTCGAGGCCCGGCTCAGCGGCGGCGGGTCGGTCTCGGCCTGGTTCGGCGGCCCGCAGCACCGCACCCTGGTCTACACCGTGCGCAACGCGGGTCCGTCGGTGCTGACCGGTGCGCCGCTGACGGTGCGCGTCGGCAACGGGGCCGACGCCGTGCCCACCCCGCCCACCGGCGAGCTGCGCCCCGGCGAGACCCGCACCTACGAGGTCGCGGTCACCATCCCGTTCGCGGCTTTCGGGGCGTATCCGGTCACCGCCGAGCTGGGTGGCCTCGGGCAGGCCAAGGCGGTGCACCAGGCGTACCCGTGGGGGCTGGTGCTGCTCAACGTCGTCGGGTTGGCGCTGATCGGGTTCGGGGTGGTGCGGCTGGTGCGCCGCCGCCGGGCCCGTGCCGCCGGTCCGGCGCTCGCCGTGGACGGGCCGATGCTGCTGCCCGCCGTGGTGCGGGTGCCCGACCTGGGGGCGTACCTCGTCTTCGACGACGCGCCCGGCGCGGGCCGCATGCGCCGCCTCGCGGGCGGGCAGCTGGCCCCCGACGAGGTGCGCCGCCTGCTGGAACGCGAGCCGCAGCAGCCGGCCGCGGTCGTCGACCTCCGGGCGCTCGACGCCTACCTTGCCACTCGCGAAAGAGGGTGACCCGTGGACAGATCGACGGCGCTGCGCGCCGCGGCCGCGGCGGTGGTGGCGGCGGTGGCGTTCACCGGCTGCTCGGCCGTCATGCCCGGCGCGCTCGACCAGGGGCCGCCGGTGACGCTGACCGGGACCGGGCCCGGCGTCACCGACAGCACCGTGAAGGTGGTCTTCGTCGGCGTCGACCTGGGCACCACCGGCAGCAGCCTCGGCTTCCGCACCGCCGACGCGGGCGACCTGCCCGCACAGGTCAAAGCCCTCGAAGAGCACGTCAACAGCAATGGCGGCATCGCCGGTCGGCGGCTGCAGGCCGTGTTCCGCTCGTACGAGGCCAGCAACGACTCCCCGGCCGCCGAGGAGAAGCTGTGCAACCAGATCACCCAGGACGACAAGGCGTTCGCCGTCGTGCTGACCGGGCAGTTCCAGTCCAACGCGCGGCCCTGCTACGCCTCGCGCGGCACGCTGATGCTGGATGCGACCCTGGTCCCCAACGACGACGCCACGTACACACGTCTGTCGCCGTACCTGTGGTCGGCCAGCTACCCGGGCTATGACGAGTTCGTCAGGGCGCTGCTGGGCTCGCTGCACGGCGAGGGCTTCTTCACCGAAGCCGACGCGGTCGGCGTGGTCGCCGCGGACACCCCGGTCAACCACGCCGTCTACGACCGGCTCGCCGAGCCGGAGCTGCGCAAGCTCGGCGTCGCGCCGACCGTCGCCTGGGTCGACACCACCGACCTCGGCACCCTGAACGCCGGACTCAACCAGGCCGTCGTCGACTTCCGCAGCAAGGGCATCGGCCGGGTGATGTTCCTCGGCGGGGCGCGGCTGGCGTCGTTCTTCCTGACCACGGCCGCCGCGCAGAGCTACACGGCACGGTACGCGGTGTCCAGTTTCGACAATCCGGCGTTCCTGGTGAACAACCCGGGCACCATCCCGGTCGCGGCGCTGGACGGCATGGTCGGGATCGGCTTCAACCCGAGCCAGGACGTGCCCGACAGCAAGCTCGCCTTTCCCGAGGGCGAGGCCGAGCGGGCCTGCCTGGACATCTTCGCCAAGGGCGGGCAGAGCTTCAAGACGAGGGAGAACGCCCGCGTCGCGTTCACCTACTGCGACGCAGCCCTGCTGCTGCACGCCGCCGCGAAGGACCTCGGCGCGAACCTGAACGCGGCCGCGTTCGCGCAGGCGGCGTCGGCGCTGGGGGACCGGTTCACCCCGGCGGCGGGCACCCGTGGGCTGCTGGGCGGGGACCGGCGCGCGGCGGGCAACGGCTACCGGGTGCTGGCGTACGACACGGGTTGTTCGTGCTTCGGCTATCGGGGCGAGGAGGTGCGCTTTGCCGGCTGACGCGCTCTCGGCGACCGGGATCGACTGCTCCTACGGCCCGGTGCAGGTGCTGTTCGGGGTCGAGCTGCGGGTCGCGCCCGGCGAGATGGTGGGTCTGTGCGGCCCCAACGGGGTCGGCAAGTCCACCCTGCTGCGGGTGCTGTCGGGCCTGCACCGGCCGACGGCGGGCCGGGTCGAGCTGTTCGGCGCGGACGTCACCGGCGTCTCGGCGGTGCGGCGGGTGCGGCTCGGTTTGTCCACCGTCGTGGGCCAGGCCGCGTTCGGCTCGCTGTCGGTGCTGGACAACCTGCGCCTGCACGGGTACGCCATGCCGCCCGCCCAGGTCCGCGAAGCCGTCGACGCCGCCCTGTCCGTGTTCCCGCGCCTGGCGCAGCGGGCTCACCAGCCCGCCTCGACCCTGTCCGGCGGCGAGCGGCAGATGCTGGTGCTCGCCAAGGCGCTGATCCAGCGCCCGCGCGTGCTGCTCGTCGACGAGCTGTCGCTCGGCCTGGCCCCGATCGTGGTCGGCGGCCTGCTGGAGATGCTGCGGCGGCTGAACGCGACCGGCGTGTCCGTGCTGGTCGTCGAGCAGTCCGTGAACGTGGCCCTGTCGCTGGTCGACCGGATCTGCTTCATGGAACGCGGCGTCATCGCCGCCGAGCACCGCCCGCAGGACCTGGCCGCCCGGCCGGAGCTGGTGCGCTCGCTGATGCTGGGCGGACACGCATGATCGACCCGATCGTCCTCGGCCTGTTCACCGGCCTCACCTACGGGCTGCTCGCGGTGGGCCTGGTGCTGGTGTACCGGTCCAGCCGCTTCCTCAACTTCGCCCACGGCTCCGTCGGCGTCTTCGGCGCGGCGGTGCTCAGCCGGCTCGTAACCGGTGCCGCAGTGCCGTACTGGGTGGCGTTCCCGCTGGCCATGGCCGTCGCCGGGGGCGTCTCGGCGCTGATCGAGGTCGCCGTCGTACGGCGGCTGCGTGGCCGGCCCGGGGTCACCGGGATGGTCGCCACGCTGGGGCTGTCGCAGTTCGTGCTGATCCTCGCCCTGCTGGTGAGCAGCCAGGGGCTGAACGGCCTGACCTTCCCGAAGCCGCCCGGCCTGCCGTCGTTCACGCTCGGGCGCACCCCGATCGGGCCCGCGTTCACGGCGATGGCGCTGCTGGCGCCGCTGCTGCTCGGCGGGCTGGCGCTGTTCCTGCGGCGCAGCCGGTTCGGCCTGGCGGTCCGCGCCGGTGCGGACGCGCCGGACACCGCACAGCTCAACGGCATCCCGGCGGCGCGCATGACCACCCTCGCCTGGGCGCTGGCCGGGGCCGTCGCCGCGTTCTCGGCGATCCTGGTCACCCCCACCCAGGGCGCGCAGTCCATCGACACCCTCGGACCGGAACTGCTGCTGCGCGGCCTGGCCGGGGCGGTGGCCGCGCGCATGGCCTCGCTGCCGATCGCGTTCGCGGCCTGCCTGGCCGTCGGCGTCGGCGAGCAGGTGCTGCTGTCGACAGGCGCGGGCCGCGGCGGGGTGTCCCTGGCGCTGGCGCTGTTCATCCTGGTCGCGTTGCTGGTCCAGCCGCAGCTCGGCCGCCGCGACGGAGAGCAGGCGCGCTGGCCGCGCGCGGTGCCCGCCCCCGCGTCCCGGGCCGGGCGGGTCACCGCGGGAGCGGCCCTGCTGCTGGCGGCCGCAGCGGCGTACGTCGTCACCAACGAGACCGCCTCGGCGCTGACCACCGTGGCCGGGTTCGCCGTCGTCGGTCTGTCCGTGCTGCTGGTCACCGGCCTGGCCGGGGAGCTGTCGCTGGGACAGTTCGCCTTCGCGGGCATCGGCGCGGCCGTGTCGCTGCACGTGGCGGCGGCGACCGGGAACTTCTTCACCGGCGCGGTGGCCGGCTGCGCGGCCGCCGCCGCCTCGGCCGTGCTGGTGGGCCTGCCCGCGCTGCGCCTGCGCGGCATCGCGCTGGCCGCCACGACACTGGCGTTCGCGCTCGCCGCCGAGGCGTGGCTGCTGCGGCTGCCGTGGCTGCTCGGCGACGGGGTGAGCGCCGCCAAACCCGTCTGGACCGGATACGCCCTGGTGCTGGCGAAGGACTACTACCTGTTCGCGCTGCTGATGCTGGTGCTCGCGCTGTGGCTGGCGCACCGGCTGCGGGCCGGCGGCTTCGGCCGGGTGGTGCTGGCACTGCGCGACAACGAGGACGCGGCCCGCGCGCTGGGCGTGCCCGCGCCGCGCCGCAAACTCCAGGTGTACGCCGCCGCGGGCGCGCTCGCCGGGCTCGGCGGTGTCGTCATCGGACACGGCCAGACCCAGGTCACCGTGAACAGCTTCCCGGCGGCTGCCGGGATCGACGTGGTCGCGCTGACCGTGGTCGGCGGCCTCGGCCTGCTCGGCGGCTCGGTTCTCGGCGCGCTGTTGCTGGTCGGCCTGCCCGGCCTGGTGGAACTCGGCATCTTCGGCCAGGCCGCGCTGACCCTCGGCTGGCTGCTCGTCGTCGTGGTCATGCCGGGCGGCCTCGGGGAACCGCTGGCCCGGCTGGTGCGAAGGTTGCCCGGCGGGCGGGAGCGGCCGTCCCGCGTGGGCGGGGCGCGGCCAGGCGGGCTGGGCGAGCCGCTATTCCGGCTGGTCGGGCGCTTGCCTGGTGGCCGGGGGCGCCGGGCTGGCCGGTCGGGGACCTCGGTGGAAGGCGATGATCGCCGTCTCGTGTCGGAATCTGTGGTCTCACCCGAGGTTTTGACACGAAACAGCGATCATGGAACCGAGCCGTCGGTGGCTGCGGAGACGCCGCGTGCCGTGACGTTGCCGCGGCGGAGGTTGCCGCTGGTGGCGGGGCCAGGGGCGTTGCTGGAGGCGCGGGGGGTGGCGCGGGCGTTCGGCGGGGTGCAGGCCGTCGGCGGGGTCGACCTCACGGTCGCGGCCGGCGAGGTCGTCGGGATCATCGGCCCGAACGGGGCCGGTAAGACCACGCTGTTCGAGATCCTGGCCGGGTTCACCCGCCCTGACAAGGGGCAGGTCGCCTTCGCCGGGCGGGACGTGACCGCGCTGAGCCCGCAGCGGCGGGCCGGGCTGGGGCTGGTGCGCTCGTTCCAGGACGCCAGGCTGTTCCCGACGCTGACCGTACGCGAATCGCTGCTGGTCGCGGGGGAGCGCCTCGCGCCGACCGGCCTGCTGACCGCCGCGCTGGGCGGCCGCGGCCCGCAACGCCGGCAGGAGGCGCTGGCCGCGAACCTGCTCGACTTGTTCGGGCTCGCCGCGTACGCCGACCGCCAGGTCGGCGAGCTGTCCACCGGCACCCGCCGCACCGTCGAGCTGGCCTGCCTGCTCGCGCTGGAGCCGTCCCTGCTGCTGCTCGACGAGCCGTCGTCGGGCGTCTCGCAGGCCGACGGGGTGGCGCTGGCCGACCTGCTGTCCCGCGTCAACCGCGAGCTGGGTGTGGCGCTGCTGGTCATCGAGCACGACCTGCCGCTGCTGTCCCGGCTCGCGGTGCGGATGGTCGCCATGGACTCCGGCCGGGTCATCGCCGACGGCACGCCCGATCAGGTCCGGGCCCATCCCGCCGTCGTCGCCGCGTACCTCGGCACCGATGCCGCCGCGGTGCACCGTTCCGGTGCTCCCGTCTGAAGGAGGTTCCCATGTGGAAAGCACGTGCGGTCGCGGTCCTCGCCGTCCTGGCGGTGTCCGTGCCGATGATCGCGTCACCGGTCGCCGCGAAGCCGGTGCTGACGCTGAGCAAGTCCAGCGGCCTGAGCGACGGCGCGTCGATCACGGTCAACGGCTCGGGGTTCACCGCGAACCTCAAGCAGATCGCGATCGGGCAGTGCATCGCCGAGGTGAAGGGCCCGACCGACTGCAATCTCGCGGGCGGGGCGCAGTTCGTCAACGCCGACGCCAGCGGGAAGATCCCCACGGTGACGCTGCGGGTGGCGAAGAAGTTCGGCTCGTTCGACTGCACCAAGCGCCAGTGCGTGATCGCGGCGCAGATCCTGCCGTCGTCGGCTTCGGACGCGATCGTGAAGGCCAACGCCACCAGTACGAAGATCTCGTTCGGCAGCTCCGGGGGCAGCTCGCCCGCGCCGCAGACCTCGCCGGGCGGCACGCTGGCCAAGACCGGGCCGGGTGACGAGCACTGGGTGATCGTGCTGGCGGGCACCGCGCTGCTGCTGCCCGGCGTCGGCTTCCTGCTGCTCATGCCGCGCCGCCGCCGGGCAGTGGCGGGCTGAGCTTCGCGCGGATGCCGATGCGAAAGGGGCGGGAGCCGTCAGATGCGACGGCTCCCGCCCCTCGTCTCGGGGTGGTCGTGCGGTCAGCTCGCGTAGGTCTCGAACTCGGCGACCTTCGGCGTGGCAGTCGAGCTGGTGATCCGGAGGGTCACCTTCGTGGTCGAGGTGGCGGTGAAGGTGATCGTGCCCGAGCCGCTGCCCGACTTCAGCACGGCGCCGGTGGCGCCGTTGAGGAGCTGCCAGGATCCGATGCCGGAACCGGACGCCTCACGGATGACGACGCGGGACACCGACTTCGCGGAACTCCACTTGACCGAGATGTCGCCGGTCGCGCCGGACGGCGACCAGAACGTGGTCAGGCTGCCGTCCTTCACGTTGCCGTAGCTCGTGCCGCCGCCCTTGCTGGAGCCGTCGGCGCCGGCGTCGGAGGCGAGGCTGAGGTTGGTGCCGCTGGGCTGCGACGGGCTGGTGCTCGGCGAGGCCGACGGCTGCGGCGACGGGCTGCTGCTCGCCGACGCGGACGGGCGCGGCGACGGGCTGTTGCTCGGGCCCGCCGACGGCGACACCGGCGTGCAGCTGCCGTTGGAGACCTGCAGGCCCTTGTTCGCGCCCGCCGTCGCGGCGACGACGCTGGGCACGCAGCTCGCCGCGTCCAGGGTGTAGGAGTAGGGGATGCTGACGGTCGTGTTGGACACCGGGTTGGGACCGGCGGGCCGGTTGTCGGTGCCCGGGGCCGACCAGGTCACGTTGTCGAAGATGTTGCCGGCGACCTGCCAGGAGCCCAGCTCGCTGGTGTAGAACGTGCCCAGCACGTCCTTGGAGTCCTTGAAGTAGTTGTTGTCCACCTTGGCCTTCGCGCCGGCCCGGGAGTTGATGCCCGACTCGTGCAGGTTCACGTAGTGGTTGTTGTAGATGTGCGCGATGCCGCCGCGCAGCAGCGGCGTACGCGAGTCGATGTTGCTGTACAGGTTGTGGTGGAACGTGATGAAGCTGTTGCCGGTGTCGCTCTCGCTGGAGCCGATGAGGCCGCCGCGGCCGGAGTTGCGCAGCGTGCTGTAGGACAGCGTCACGTACTCGACGTCGTCCTTCATGTCGAAGAGGCCGTCGAAGCCCTCCGCCTCGCCGCCCGAGGCCTCCAGGTTGACGTGGTCGACCCAGATGTTGCGGACGGTGCTCTCCATGCCGATGGCGTCGCCGCCGTTGGACAGGGGCGAGCCCGACTTCTTGACGTTCCGGACGGTCACGTTCTGGATGATGATGTTGCTGGAGTCCCGGATGTGGATGCCCAGCTGGTCGAAGATCGCGCCACCGCCGACCCCGATGATCGTGACGTTGCTGATCTCCTTGAGCTCGATCTTGTCAGCCGCGGTGTTGCAGCTGGAGCCCGACACCTTGGTGGTGTTGCCGTGGTTGATGGTCCCGGAGACCTGGATGATGATCGGGGTGCTGCTGCTGGCCCGGTTGCACAGTGCCGTGTGGATGGCCGTGCCCGTGGAGGCCTGCACTGTCGCGCCGCCCGCGCCGCCGGTGGTCCCGCCGTTCTGGGTCGCGAACCCGGTGACACCGCCGGTCGCCGCCGACGCCTGGGGCGCCTGCAGCGCCACGCCGACCGCGGCCACGACGGCCGTGCTGGCAAGTGCGGCCGGGAGCCGCCATCCGACTGGTCGTTTCATCTTCGTCTCGCTTTCGTCTTCGCCCGCGGATCACGCCGCGGATGGACGGGTCGACGCGGCGGGCCGGCGTGGCTGTAGGGCCTGTCGCCTGTCGCCGGGCAGGTCGCGGATCGACCCGGAACGGGTGCTCTGCTCGGTATGGACCTGGTCTGCGGTGCCGCCGAGGCCTGGATCGGGCCGTCTGGGCCGTCAGCGGCTGCGCTCGCGCCGGATCGTCGGGGTCGTGGGTCCGCGCCGGATCCGCCCGATCGGTAACGGCCGGCGTCAGTGCCCACGCGCCCCGGTCACGATCGGCGGGAGGCCCGTTCCGCCGATGTTTCGGGAAAGCGCATTCCCTAACAAGGTGCAGTCCGGACGAGACGAAGTCAATGGATCACCGTGTGCAGGATTGTTGCAGCGCCTGATACTTGCGGCAGCCGGTGAGCCATTGACGGGCGTCGGCGGGCGGCGATACCGCGTCCTACCTGGAATGCGCTTTCCCAAATCTGATCGAGGGTGGGACCGTCCGCCGCGGGAAGTCGCCGCCGCGGGTCACCAGCGCCGTTCGATCCACAGCGGACCGCGGGGCCGCAGCGCGATCGCGGCGCTCGGCGTCGGGTCGCCGTCGACCTGCGCGAGTTTCGCCTCGCACCACGGCGTCAGGGCGGCGCGCAGCATGGCGCGGGCCAGGTGCGCGCCGAGGCAGGTGCGCCGCCCGGCGCTGAACGGCAGGAAACCCCAGGCGGGGCGGCCGCCCTCGAACCGTTCCGGGCGGAACGCGCCCGGGTCTTCCCACAGCCGCGGGTCGTGGTGGGTGAGCAGCGGGGAGTACAGCACGAGCGTGCCCGCGGGCAGGCGTACGCCGGTCGTGGTGGTGTCGCGGGCGGTGATGCGGCTGCCCAGCCATCCGGCCGGGTAGAGGCGCAGGATCTCGTCGAGCACCTGCCCGAGCGTGTCGGTCTGCCGCCACTCGGGCGCGCCCGCGAGATGCCACAGCGCCCAGGCGAGCGTGTGGGCCGTGGTGTCGTAACCGGCGGCGAGCCCGACCCGGATCTCCGCGACGGCGCCGTCCATCCCGGACAGCGCCTCGGCCAGGCTGCCCGGCGGCGGGTCGGCAAGGATCGCGGCGATGGCCGCGTCGAGGCGGCGGAACAGCAGCGGCCGCGGGATCATCGGGCCCGGCGCGGGGTGCTGCAGCGGGTGCAGGAAGTCGGCCAGCAGCCGGTCCGGCATGGTGTTGGCGAAGAACGCGGCGTTGAGCATCCGGCGCACCACGCCGCTCGCCCAGCCCAGCGCCTCGACCCGGCCGGTGGGCAGGTCGGCCCGCGCGACCAGGTCGAGCTGTTCGAGAAGATGGTCCAGGGCGCGGGCGTGGAAATGCGGGTTCAGTTCCCGGCGGCGCGGGTCGTGCCCGGGGTTGTCCTGGTAGACCACCCCGGCGGAAAGGTACGGCGTGAGCCCGCTGAGGCTGCCGACGCTGCGGAACGTGTCCAGGTCGCCGAGCACGGCCCGGTTCCAGTCCGGGGTGTAGCCGACCACGGCGGTGCGCCACAGCCGCAGCCGGAACACGTCGCCGGTGCGGGCCCCGTCCCGCAGCAGCCGCACCGGGTCGGTGGACCAGCGCCACAGGTGGCCGAGCAGGGGCGTGCCCGCGGGGGAGGGGAGGCTCACCGGTACTCCCGTCCCTTCCAGACCGCGGTGCGGCGCAGCGCGGTCAGGTAGACGGGCAGTGCGGCGGGCGCGGTGAACGGCACCAGGGCGGCTTCGGCGTACGCGCCGCGCCCGGTCTTGGCGTTGGACAGCACCCGCTCGGCCAGGCCGAGCACCGCGGCCACCCGCCAGCCGCCGCCGCGCCGCCACAGCAGCCAGGGCACCGTGTACGCGGTCAGGTTCCAGGCGAAACTGGCCGCCAGCACCAGATCGCTGCCGCCGTGCGCGGCCCGCATGCTCTTGCCGAGCCCGCGTACGGCGCTGCGGTAACCGTCGTACATCCGGGTGCTCACCAGCTCGCCGCCGAGCGCGAGCCCCAGCTTGAGCCCCTTGCGGCGGCTGAGCCGGGCCAGCTCCAGGTCCTCGACGATCTCGCCCGCGACGGCCGCGTGCCCGCCGATGTGCTCGTAGGCGGCGCGGCGGAAGGACAGCAGCTGCCCGTTGGCCACCGCGGCGGCCCGGATCGGCAGGTCGAGCAGCTGGTGCGGCAGGAAGCCGAGCAGGTTCTCGTCGATCAGCGGGACGAGCAGGCGCTCGCCGAGGGTGCCGGTCTGCTGGCGCGGGAACACCGAGAACACGTCGGCGCGCTGGCGGCGCTGCTGCGCCCAGACCGCGTCCAGCGCGCCGGGCCGCAGAGTCACGTCCGCGTCGAGGTAGACCAGCAGGTCACCGGTCGCCGCCTGGGCGAGCTGGTGGCAGGCCCAGTTCTTGCCGATCCAGCCGTCGGGCCGGGGCGCGCCGGTGATCAGTTTCAGCCGCGGGTCGGCGCAGCCTGCCACGATGTCGGCGGTGCCGTCGGTGGAGCCGTCGTCGAGGACCAGGATCTCCTCGGCGGGCTGGGCGAGCAGACCCGGCAGGGTGTACGGGAGCCGGCCCGCCTCGTCACGGGCGGGCACCAGCAGCGAGGTGCGCGGACGGCCCGGCGCGGACTGCCCGCGCGCCAGCACCGGGAAGGAGCGCGCGTTGCTCACCAGCCCGGCGCTCTTGACCAGGTGGAAGCCCGCCACGGCGGCGCTCAGGACGCCCACGGCCGGGCCCCCTGCACGCTGTCGATGCGCTCGTCGGCGCTGCGCCGCCCGGCGAGCACCCTGCGGAAGCTGGCCAGGGGCCGCCGCGGGTCGGCGACGGCGAGCTGGCTGTCCAGGGACGACAGGTCGGCGGCGAGGGTGTCGGCGAGCCGCTCGGTGACCTGGTCGTCGCGGCCGCGGCGGGTCACCTCGGTGCAGGAGACGTACGCCTCGGGCTTGGTCTGCCCGCGCATGACCACCCGGACCGCGACCGCGTACAGCGGCACCCGCGCCTGGCGGGCGTACCAGGCCGCACCCGGGGACAGCGGGCCGGGCGGGCCGGCCGGGCGCAGCTCGCCCTCGGGGTAGATGACCAGGGTGCGGCCCTGCGCCAGGTAACGCAGCCCGGTGCGGGGCTCGGCGGTGCCGAACACGCCGACCCGGCGCACGAACCGGTACCGGGCCAGGTTGTCCTGCGCCATGATCAGGCATGCCGGGTGCCGGGAGCGTTCCAGCACGACGGACGCGACGAACGGATCCCACCAGCTGTGGTGGTCGGCGGCCCAGACGAACGGGCCGCGGGGCAGCCCGCCGCGCAGCCACACCCCGCGCAGGTCCCGGCGGACCAGGTAGGTGAAGCCGTGGCGCAGGAACGCCGCCACCGGGTCACGCATCGCGGCCCTCGCCCTCGGCGGCCGGGCGCGTCCGCTGCCACAGCAGCAGGGTCAGGGTGATCAGGGCGAGGCCGAACCCGTAGTCCTCGACCGGAATGTGCCACGGCGCGCGTACCCCGCTGATCTGCTGCTCGGCGTAGTGCACCACGGTCGCGTCGGGCCGGGTGAGCCAGCCGTCGACGGGAACCATGAAAGCCAGCGAGATCGCCACGGTGAGCCAGTAGCGCGCTGTGCGCAGCAGCCCGGTGCGCAGCACGGCGAGTTCCAGGGCGACCACGGCGACCGGGGCGGCGACGGCGGCGATCGTGTACTCAGCGGCCACGTCGGCTCCCCGCGGTCGGCCGCCCGGCCGTGGGCGGGACCTGCCGCACCGGCGACCCGTCCGGTCCCGCGGCCTGCTCCTCCGGCACGAGCGCCGGCTCGGCGCGGCGGTCACGGCGTAGCAGGCCGGCCCGTTCGGCGCGGCGGCGCAGCCGTGACCCCTGGCCGAGCACCTCGAAGGTGAGCAGCGCGCACAGGGGCACGACCAGGAAGAACAGCCACTCCTCCCACGGTAGGCCCGCGAGCGTGCCGCCGGTGGTGTACCGCGTGGAGAACCACCAGTGACCCCGGGCCGTCGCGATCAGGTCCCAGATCACGAACACGGCCAGCACCGGCAGCAGGGTGGCCAGCAGCCGCCGCGGCTGCCGGTAGACCCGCGCCCCGAGCGCCAGCTCCAGCGGCAGCGTCACGGCGACGCAGGCGGCCAGGATCAGCAGGTAGCGCAGCGGGTCCATCAGCTGGCCCGTTCCGGTTCCCGGGGCATCGCCACGGGGGTGCCGGCGGGGGTGAGCAGGCTGCGAGCAGCGACCTGCAACCGGCGACGGGTGGGAACGGTCGCGCGGCGGGCGAAGACGTCGAGTTCGGCCCGCTCGATCTCGTCGAGGATGCCGCCGTAGAGGTGGAACGCGGTCCGGATGCAGGCCTGCGAGGTCGGCGCGAGCATGGTGACGCCGGGGGCCGCCGCGGCGTAGTGCTCGCGGGCCCGGGTGATCTCGTAGCGGACCAGTTCCCGGATGGCCGTGGTGGCGGTGCCGCGCGCCGCGGCCTGGAACAGGTCGGCCGGGCTGACGCCGAACGTGCGCAGGTCGCGCTGGGGCAGGTAGATCCGTCCCCGCTGGAGGTCCTCGCCGATGTCACGCAGGAAGTTCGTCAGCTGGAAGGCCAGCCCTAGCTGCCGGGCGGGCTCACGGGCCGCGTCGGCGTCGGCCGCCTCCAGGATCGGCAGCATCATCGTGCCGATGACCGCCGCCGAGCCCTCCATGTAGTCGAGCAGGTCGTCGTAGTCGGCGTACTCGGCGACTTCGAGGTCCATGGCCATGCTGCGCAGGAACGACGCGAAGTCGGCGCGGTCCATGTCGAAGCGCTCGATGGTGTGCAGCACGGCGGGCAGCAGCGGGTCGTCGACCGGGGCGCCGTGCAGGCCGGCCACGAAGCGGTCGGACCACTCGCGCAGCCGGGCGGCGCGCTCGGCGGGCGGCAGGTCGTCGGTGCTGTCGACGATCTCGTCGGCGTAGCGGGTGAAGCCGTAGAGCGCGTGCACGTGCGGACGCTTCCAGGCTGGGAGCAGGCGGGTGGCCAGGTAATAAGTGCGGCCGTGGTGGCGGTGCAGCTGCCGGCAGCGCTCGTACGCCGCGGCGAGTTCAGGCTCCACGGGGCTCTCCTCAGAAATATCGACTCAACAATCGACGCAACTTCGAGTCTACGTTAATCTGGGCCCGTGGCAAACGACACCTATTCCGCGACCGCTCCTTCCTTTACCCCGACCGCGGGCCCGGGGCCGGTAGACCACGCCGTTGACCTGCACCACCATGTCGAGCAGGCGCTCAGCGACTTCGTGCTCGCGGAGACGGCAGCGCTGCTTGACGTCGACCACGCCCTCGAACCGCTGCTCGCCGCGGCCCGCGATGCGGTGCTCGGCGGCGGCAAGCGCATCCGGCCGCTGTTCGCCTACTGGGGCTGGCGCAGCATGGCCGGCCCGGATGCGCCGGTGCGGCAGGTGCTGCCGGCCCTCGCCGCGCTGGAGCTGCTGCACGCGTTCGCCCTGGTCCACGACGATGTGATGGACCGCTCCGCGACCCGCCGCGGCCGCCCCACCGCGCACCGGGCGCTCGCCGCGGCCCACGCCGGGCAGCGGCTGCGCGGCGATGCCGAGCGGTTCGGCGACTCCGGCGCGATCCTGGTCGGCGACCTGTGCCTGGTCTGGGCCGACCGGCTGATGGGGCGGGCGAAGGTGCACGCGGCGGCGCTGGCGGGGGCGCGGGCCGCGTACGACCGGATGCGGGTCGAGGCCATCGCCGGGCAGTTCCTGGACGTGCTCGGCGACCACGCGCGCAGCTGGTCGCCGGAGCGGGCGCTGCGCACCGCCCGGCTCAAGACCGCCGGCTACACCGCCACCTGGCCGCTGCACTTCGGCGCGGCGCTGGCCGGGGCCACCGGCACCACGTTCGCCCGCGGGCCCCTGGGCCGCGCCTACACCCGCTACGGGCTGGCCGTCGGCGAGGCGTTCCAACTGCGCGACGACCTGCTCGGCCTGTACGGCGAACCCGCCGTCACCGGCAAGCCGGTCGGCGACGACCTCGGCAAGCCGACCATGCTCCTGCTGCTGGCCCGCGCCCGGTCCACCGCCGCCCAGCACGCCGAGCTGGATAAACTGCTGGCCGCCGAGCAGCCCGACGTCGCCCGGCTGGGCGAGGTGGTCCGCGCGACCGGGGCCGCGGAGCAGCTCGGCGACATGATCACCGAGCGGGTGGCCGACGCGCGGGACGCGCTCGCCGACGCGCCCGTCGACCCGTCCGTCCGCGCCGCGCTCGGCGAGCTCGCCGCCGCGGTGGCCTGGCGCGCGGCATGACCGGAAGGAGCGCACGCATGCGGACGGTTCCCGGACGCACCGACCATGTGGTCGTGGTGGGGGCAGGGCTGGGCGGGCTGGCGTGCGCGCTGCACCTGGCCGGCGCCGGCCGCCAGGTGACCGTGCTGGAGCGCGAGGACGTGCCGGGCGGACGGGCCGGGCGGCTGGACCGCGACGGGTACACCTTCGACACCGGCCCGACCGTGCTGACCATGCCCGAGCTGATCGCCGAGGGCTTCGCCGCGGTGGGTGAGGACATGGCCGACTGGCTCACCCTCGACCCGCTCGATCCGGCGTACCGGGCCTGGTTCCCGGACGGATCGAAGCTCGACGTCATCGCCGACCCGGAGCGGATGGCCGTCGAGATCGCCCAGGTCTGCGGGCCGCGCGAGGCCGACGGCTACCGGCGCTTCGTCGACTACGCCCGCCGCCTGTGGGAGCTGGAGCGCCACGACTTCATCGAGCGCAACTTCGACAGCCCGCGCGACCTGCTCACCGCCAACCTGCTGCGGCTGGTCGCGGCGGGCGCGTTCGGGCGGCTGCAGAACCGCATCGACACCTTCCTGAAGGACGAGCGGACCCGGCGGGTCTTCTCGTTCCAGGCGATGTACGCGGGCCTGTCCCCGCACAAGGCCCTCGCGGTGTACACCGTCATCGCCTACCTCGACTCCGTCGCCGGGGTGTACTTTCCGCGCGGCGGCATGCACGCGCTGCCCACGGCCATGGCCGCGGCAGCGGAGAAACACGGTGTGCGCTTCCGCTACGGCACCCAGGCGCTGCGCGTGGAGAGCAGCGGCGGCCGGGCCACCGCGGTGATCACCACGGCGGGCGAGCGCATCCCCGCCGACGCGGTCGTGCTCAACCCCGACACCGCCGCCGCGCACGCGCTGCTGCCCGGCTCGCACCCGCGCAAGCTGCGCTACTCGCCGTCGTGCGTGGTGCTGCACGTCGGCTCCGACGCCGCCTACTCACAGGCGGGACACCACAACATCCACTTCGGACGGCAGTGGCGGCGCACCTTCGACGAGGTGATCACCAGGGGGGAGCTGATGAGCGACCCGTCGCTGCTGGTCACCAACCCCAGCCGGACCGACCCGTCGGTCGCCCCGGCCGGGCGGCACACCTACTACGTGCTCGCGCCGGTGCCGAACCTGGTCGCCGGTGACCAGGACTGGCGCGGCGGGCTGGCCGACCGGTACGCCGACGAGCTGATCGACGTCCTCGAAGCGCGCGGCTACACCGGTTTCAAGGCGGGCGTGCAGACCCGGACCGTGATCACCCCGGCCGACTGGTCGGACCTGGGCATGGACGCGGGCACCCCGTTCGCGGCCGCGCACACGCTCACCCAGTCGGGCCCGTTCCGGCCCCGCAACCTGCACCCGGCGCTGTCCAACGTGGTCTTCACCGGCTCGGGCACCACCCCGGGCGTCGGCGTGCCGATGGTGCTGATCTCGGGCAAGCTCGCCGCCGCCCGCATCACCGGCGGCTGACATGACCCGCGCCACGGGGGAGCGGCCATGAGCGAGCGCGGCGTGCGGGTCAAAACGACCGCGACCCATGCCGGAGCCGAGCGAAGCGGGGTGAAGGCGTGAGCGAGTCCGGCCGCAGTGTCGGGGACGTGGCCCGGTGGCTCGGCGTCGCGGTCACCACGCTGCGCACCTGGCACCAGCGGTACGGGCTGGGCCCGAGCGAGCACGTCGCGCACCGGCACCGCCGGTACACCACCGACGACGTGGCCCGGCTGGAGGTCATGTGCCGGCTGACCACCGAAGGCGTGCCGGCCCACGAGGCGGCCCGGATCGCGCTGGCCGGGCTCCCCGGCGAACCCGCCGCGGCCCGCCTCGCCCCGGTCGCCGACCCGTCGGCGCGTGGGCTCACCGTGGCCGCGGTGCGCCTGGACATGCCCGCGATGCTGTCGACCATCGCCTCGGCGGTGCGCGGCCGCGGCGTCGTCTACGCCTGGGACCACCTGCTGTGCCCCGTACTGGTCGAGGTGGCCCGGCGGCAGCAGCCGGACCATCACATGATCGAGGTGGAGCACCTGCTGTCGCGCTGCATCCTGGAGGTGCTGTGGACGGTGCCCCGCCCCTTCGGCGCGGCCAGCGCCCGCACCCTGCTGGCCTGCTCCGCCGACGAGCAGCACACCCTGCCCCTGGAGGCGTTGGCCGCCGCCCTGGCCGAACAGGGCTGCGGCAGCCGCATGCTCGGCGCCCGTGTGCCGCCCCTGGCCCTCGCCGACGCGGTGCGCCGCACCGGTCCGTCGGCCGTCTTCGTCTGGTCCCAGTTCGCCCAGACCGGCACCCCGTCCCAGCTCGAACCGGTGCTCGCCGTCCGCCCGCGCCCGGCCCTGATCGCCGCCGCCGGCCCCGGCTGGGGTGACCCGCTGCCCGCAGGTGTGTACCGACCGGCCGACCTGACCGACGCCCTCCGCATGGCCCTACCAGTCACCAGCCGACGCGACCGCTGACACCCGTTTCTCATGGACGTTGGCCTATCAGATCGAGTATTCGTAGATCGAACTCGATCTGATAGGCCAACGTCCATCGCAGAGCGGAGCGGGGTCCGGCAGGGGCGGGGTGGTGGGGTGGGTCAGTGGTCGCGGAGGAGGGAGCCGGCGCCGTGGACCTTGTCGTCGATGCCGTTGTCGCGTAATGCCATCCACCAGGTCGCGGCGTTGATGGCGATGACGGGTTTGCCGAGCCAGCGCTCGGCCTCGTCGGCCAGGCGCACCATGGACAGGTTGGTGCCGCACTGCACGATCGCGTCGACGTCCGGCCCGTCGACCTTGCGGATCGCGTCGCGCAGCTCGTCCTCGGTGACGTGCGCGATGGCCACGGCAGTCGGGCACTTCAGGCCCTCGATCGCGGTGACCTCGAACCCGATCTCGCTGAAGAACTTGACCACGTTCTGGTCGCCGACCGGCTGGTACGGCGTGACCACGCCGATGCGGCGCGCCCCGTAGATCTTCAGCGCCCGCTCGCAGGCCTCGGCCCCCGTGGCGACCTCCAGCCCGGTGATCGCCTTGATCTGGCGGACGAATTCGCGGTTGCCCTCGACGCCGCCCCAGAACGTCTCCGCCGACATGCCCATGACCATGTAGTCGGGTTCGCAGGTCAGCACCCGTTCGCAGGCCGAGCCGATCTCGTCGCGGATCTGCGTGAGCAGGTGCTCGAAGTTCGCGTCGTCGGACAGGTCCTGGTTGCGGATGTGGATGCGGGAGAAGTGCGCGGTCACCCCGGGCACCGTCATCGAGTAGAAGTCCGGTTCGACGATGGTGTTCGTGGACGGCGCGATGACCCCGAACTTGCGCCGCCAGCCGAGAGCGTCGGTCATGCGGGCACCTCCACCGGGCGGGCCGCGGCGACCTTCGCCGCGCGGACGGTGAGCAGGGCGGCGGTCAGGAAGACGGCCTGGGCGAGGGTGTTGGCGCCCTGCTCCAGCCACTGGAAGGCGACGGTGTCGTGCTGCGGGTGGCTGCGCAGCGGCACCAGCGAGGTGACGGCCACGACCCCGAGCGCGTACAGCACGACCGCGCCCCAGGCTCGGCGGCGTCCGGCCAGCACCGCGCCGAGCACGCTGATCGCGGTGACGCCGGTGGTGGCCGCGATGAACGCCGGCTGCACGCTGGTCAGCGCGACCGCGGCCCCGGCGATCCCCACACCCACCAGGGCGTACGGCCACCACGGCGCGCGCCGCCCGCGCAGGGTCGTGTGCAGCGACCACAGCACCAGCAGCGCGCCGGTCGCCATCAGCGGGAACAGCGACTGCTCCAGCCAGCGCAGGTCGGTGCCGAACGCGGACAGGATGAGCTTCCAGGTGGACTTCGCCACCCCGCCCAGGCCGATGAGCACCGCCCCGAACCGGCCGGCGAAGGCGGCCCGCCGGTCAATCGCGGCGGACGCCCCGCCGAGCAGCCAGAACCCGGCCAGCGCCAGCAGCGTGGGGACGTAGTCCTCCAGCGCCATGATCACCGGGTAGTCGTTGGTGTTCACGCGTCCTCCCCGAACACGTCACGCTTGCGGAACGCGGTCAGGAACCGCCAGAACGCCTTGCCCCGGGTCAGCCACGCCACCCGGCCCCCGTTCGGGGCTCCGGCCAGCACCTTTTCGGCCAGCCACGGCGTGACGGTCTCCACCCGGTCCGCCAGGATGTTGAAGATCTTCTTGGCCTGTGCCAGTTCGTCCGGGGTGTAGTCGTGTGTGAGCAGGTCGGTGACGACCATGCCGGGGGACAGGTGGTGCACGGTCACCCCGGTGCCGTCCACCTCCTTGGCGAGGCTGTCCGTGGTGTAGGTGACGGCCCGCTTGGTCGCGCCGTACACGGTCAGCCCGGGGCGGAGCATGCCGTTGGAGCCGAAGCCCTCCATGTTCCACAGCGCGCCCGCGCCCTGCGCGGCCATTCCGGCCAGCACGACGGCACTGGCGTGCAGCAGGCCGCGCAGGTTCAGGTCCACCGTGGCGTCCAGCGCCGCGGGGTCCAGCTCCCAGAGCTTGCGGCGGGCCGGGGACATGCCCGCGTTGTTGATCCAGATGTCGACGTGCCCGTGCCGCTCCACGGCCGCGTCCCACAGGCGCTGCACCGCCTCCCGGTCGGTGACGTCGGCGACCACGCCGTACGCCGAGGGCGCCTGCTCGCCGGCCCGTTTGACCGAGTCGACCGACCGTCCGCAGTAGACGACCTGTGCGCCGCGTGCGGCCAGCTCCCGGACGAGGCCCAGGCCGATGCCGCGCGTGCCGCCGGTGACCACCACGACCTTGCCGGTCATGCGCCGTCCTCCCATTCCAGCAGGCCGTGCAGGACGCCGTCGAGCACGTTGCCGTCGAAGATCTCGTAGACGACGGCGAGGCGCTTGCCGGCGGACATGCCGGGTTCGGCGTCGATCATGAATTCGCGGTACTTCAGCTTGGTCACGTCGGTGAAGTGCAGTGAGCCGAACGCGGCGCGGCCGAAGGTGACCGCGTTGCCCCAGGCGTCCGGGCCCTCGTGGAACAGCCGGTTGCCGTCGCGCCGGGCGGTGGCCGTGGCGCTGCGGTCCAGGGCGCCGGACCAGGTCAGGGTGCGACGGGTGTGCAGCAGGTCGAGCGGTTCGAGGCTGATGCGCACGTCGACGGCGCCGCGCGGCTTCTGGTCGGCGCCCCAGAGTTCGCAGCTGCCCGCGTACGCGCCGGACTGCTTGGTGGGCATGATGAACGGGACCGGGCCGCGGCGCGTCTCGGCGGCCAGGAAGTCGGTGACCCGGGCCTGGGTGGCGGGGTTGTCGTCGTGGTCGGTGCTGCGGGTGTAGACGCCGTTGAAGCAGCCGACCACCGACCAGCCCTGGTAGAGCACGGACGAGTACACCTGGGTCTGCCCGTCGGGCAGGATCTGGTTCCAGGTGTTCAGGTCGACCTGCCAGCCGGGGCCGTAGTAGTGCGAGTCCACGAACGAGCCGTAGGGCTGCCCGGTGCCGTAGAAGTCCGGGCCGGTGTACACCCGGTCGTCGTCGGCGTCCTTGACCCCGAACGCGAACGGCGCGCCGAGCCGGAACTGCCCGGCCAGCGGCCCGCCCCCGGTCAGCCCGCCGTCCATGTAGTACGTGGTCACGCCGTTCTCGAAGACCGACGAGCGCCGGATGTCCTCGTACCCGCACCACGTCCCGGTGGCGTCGAACAGCGACGGCCGGCCGTGCCACTCGCCGGTGATGCGCTTCTGCCACTCGCTGGGCTCAGCCATTGGCCACCAGCTCGGCCCGGATCGCGTCGGTGGTCTCGTCGCCGAGCAGCCGGGACACCTGCGCCCAGACCGGGTCGACGTCGCGGCTGAAGATGTTGGCGCGCACCGCCGCGTCCCGGGCGGCCAGGTCGACGCCCTCCGGGCTGGGCACACCCTTCTCGACCAGCGTCGACCAGTGGTCGGCGTACGCGTCGACGTGCGCGTCGATGCCCGCGAACGCCTCCTCGGTGGCCCGGTTGACCAGCATCCACGGCGACATGATGGCGCGCTGGCGCGGGCCGATCGCGGCGGGGGACAGGCCCTCGGTCGTCGAGGCGGCCTCGAACACCGGGGTCAGCGGGTGGAAGGCCGCGTCCAGGTAGGGCAGGTTCGCGGCCAGGTCGGCGCGGGGGATCAGGTCGAGGTGGAAGGCGTGGTACGAGCCGCCGTACACCGAGTCGAGGGTGAAGTGGGGGACGGCCGAGTCCTCGGGCGTGAACGCGAAGATCATGTGGCTGTCCAGGTGGATCATCGGGACCACCAGGCCGACGTACACGACCTTGGCCACGGCCGCGCCGCGGAAGATCCGCACCGAGCCGACCGGAGCCGGAGACATCGGGCTGGTCAGCTCGGCCAGCGGCGTCTCCTGCGCGACCAGGTCCGGGTGGCGGGCGAGGATACGTTGCAGGGTGCGCTCGCACAGGTCGGCGGGCAGGCTCACGGTCACTCCTCAGGGGTGGAATCGGACTCGGCCGCGGCGGCCGCGTCCCAGGCGGCCTGCACGGTCGGGTGCTCGCCCCGGGCCTTGTGCACCCAGGCGCGGGCCAGCTCGGGGTTCTCCCGGCGGGCCGGGGACGCGATCACGGTCGCGGTGCGCCGCGGCACGTCGCCGGTGATGCTGTCCTCCTCGGACAGCAGCCAGCCCTTCTCGGCCAGCTCCTGCCGGCGGCGGCGGTAGTGCACCGCGATCAGGTCGCTCTTGATGTGCAGCTCCGCGCCCAGGTCGAAGGGCAGCAGCTCGGGCCGCACCTTGTTCACGACCTCCGCGTCCTCGTAGAAGATCTTCAAGGTGCGGTTGATCGCGTTCTTGTCGGCCCACTTGCCGGTGAAGAAGGTGCGCAGCGCCACCCACTTGACCAGCGTGGTCGTCTCGTCGATCGGGATGTTGGTGTCGTAGATGATCAGCTCGCCGATCGGCAGCCGCACGTGCAGCTTGATCATGTTGGGCAGCATCCAGCCGGCCGAGGTGCGCACCGGCGGGCGGTTGCTCAGGTCGCCCTTGTTGCGGTTCAGCGCCGCCCAGATGCCCTTCGGCCGCGGCGGGTACAGGTCCACCGTCGCGAACGCCGACCACTCGTCCGGAGTCTCCAGCTCGTACTCGGCGACCTCCGGCCGCTCCGGGTTGCCGAAAGCCCCCGCGTGCACGAACGGCGCGTGCGCGATGTCGCAGCCGTTCTCCAGGATGCGCTCGTAGTTGGCCTTCCAGAGGAACTCGCCGGTCACCGCCCGGAAGCGGCCGCCGTTCTCCTTCAGGTCGTCGAACTCCGGCCACACCGGGATCGGCGGGCGCTCGGACTCCGGCAGGTCGCCCATGAAGACCCAGACGAAGCCGTACCTCTCCTGCACCGGGTACGAGTCGACGCGGGCCTTCTTGGGGATGCCCCGGCCCGGCAGGTTCGCCGGGATCTTCGTGACCTGGCCTTCGGCGTCGTACTCCCAGCCGTGGTACGGGCAGACCAGGCAGCCGTCCTTGGTCCAGCCGCCCGACAGCGCAGCCCCGCGGTGCACGCACAGGTCGGACAGCGCCACCGGGCGGCCCTTCGGGGTGCGGTAGAGGGCCAGGTGCTGGCCGAGCACGGTGACCCGGGCCGGCTTGGTGGTGACCCGGTCGGCGAACTCGACCGCGTACCAGAAGTTCTTCAACATGGCTTACCTCCGCTGGATCGACGCGACGCCGCCGTGATCGGCGAGTTTGTCCCATTCGGTATACGACGCCTGGTCGCCGGTCAGATGCATCCGGCAGAACGTGCCGAGCAGGTCGGCCAGCAGTTCGCGGTGCGCGGCCGGGTCGCCGTCGGCGGGCTGGTCGAGGAACGCCCGTGCGGCGGTGTGGTCGACCGGGTGCACGATCGCGAAGTGGTTCGCCCCGGCGAGCCGTACCAGCGCGTTGTCGCCGCCCCGGTCGGGCAGCGCCTCGTCGAAGGTGCGGGTGATCGGGTCGCGGCGGGTGGCCGCGTCCTCGCCGTAGCGGTCCGCCGAGCCGTTGATGACGCCGTCGTTGGTGCCCGCGACCAGCAGCACCGGGCAGTCGGCCTGGGCCGGCAGCACGGTGCCCGCGGGCCAGCCCAGCATGGTGGCGACCATGGTGTGCGCCCCGTACGTCGCCACCGCCTTGACCTCGGGCACGAACCGCGCGGACTGGAGCGCGACGGTGCCGCCCGCGGAGTGTCCGATCAGGGCGACCCGGTTCAGGTCGAGCAGCCCGGCGACCGGCCCGGTCATCGCGGCGAGGGCGTCGAGCACCGGGCGCAGCGACGGCGTGGTGGGCCGTTTGCCGTAGCCGTCGGGCCGGGCCGCGTCGAGGTCCACACCCGGCGTGATGCCGTGCAGGCCGCCGAACAGCGTGCCGACCCAGTCGTAGGTCACCGCGACGACGCCCTGCTCGGCCAGCCGCTCGGCCAGCCAGCGGTACGCCTCCTGGCCCACGTTGACCCCGGACACGATCACGGCCACCGGGTACGGGGCGCCCGCCGGGTCGGCGGCCATCACGCCGGACAGCCGCTCGCGGTCCGAGCCGTCCGGCAGGGCCGGGTAGTAGACGCGCAGGTGGGCTGTGTCGAACGGCGGCTCGTGGCCCGGGATGGTCGCGGCCCACCAGACAGAACGGATCACCGTCACGGCCGGGCCAGCTTCCGGTCGCCGCCCCACAGGCCGCGGACCAGCTTGTCCGTGGTCTCCTGGCCGAAGAAGCGCACACCCATCACGTTGGCCGGGTCGCGCTCGGCGATGTTGCGCCGCATGCGCAGGTCCGTCTCGGCCAGCGCGGCCCGCTCGTCCTCCGGCACCGGCGGGGCCTCGTCGACCCAGCGCAACCAGCGGTCCACGTGCTCATGCGTCAGCTTGCGCACGATGTCGATGTTGCGCTCGCTCCTGCCGAACGAGTAGCAGTACGCCGTCGGGCTCAGGCTGGCCCGGATGAAGCCGGCCCGGCTGACGAAGTACTCGAACTCGGGGTCGGCGCGGTGGGCCAGCCAGTCGGCGTCGAGCGGGGCGTAGTAGCTGTCGTAGTACTCGCCGTCGGCGATCAGGTTCACCCGGGGCACGGAGTCGAGGTAGAACCAGCCCTCCGGCCACACCAGCAGGGCCAGGCCCAGGTGCGGCACCTTGACCTGCGGGCCCAGCCACACGGTCAGGTGCAGGTTGGCGAAGCTCGCCGACGGGTTGCCCAGCCAGGAGTGCACCATCCAGTCGACCTCGGGTCCGCTGTACGCGGCCAGCGAGCCGCCGGGCCCGTCCGGGTACTGCCCGTACGACTCCAGCTCCAGGGTCGACGGGTCACGCTGCAGCTCGAACCGGGCGTCGATCTTCGCCTTCAGTTCGGCCAGCAGCTCCTGGTACAGGTGGAACGTCTCGTGCACGTCGACGGCGGGGGAGTTGTCCACCATGTCCTCGACGTGCCGCAGGGTCTCGGCCACGGGCGGTCTACCTTTCTGTGAGGGCTTGCACGAGCCGCCAGGGGCGGCCGTCGACGAGGTCCGTCTGCCGGGACACCTGCCGGTTGGCGGCCTGTGCCGGAGCGACGTCAGCCCGCCCGGACACCTGTCCGGCGGGCACGGTGGTGACGACCGGGTGACTGATCCGCCCCGTGAAGGGCCCCTGCCAAGCGGTCCACAACGTGAAGTCGGGCGACAGCGCGAACACCGCGCTGTCCTGGTCGAGCGGTGCGACGGCGACGACGTTGAGCCGGTTCTCCGCCGCCCGCTCGGGCAACCCGAGACTCAGTTCCCACTGCTCCGCAGCCTCGAACGGCACCGCCACCACATCGGCATCAGCCAGCGCCGCCAACCGGAACACCTCGGGAAAGATCGAGTCCGCCCCCGCGACCATGGCCAACCGTCCCCACGGCAGCTGCACCACACACACTCCGCCCTCACGGGGACGATCTTGCGTGGACTGTGGGGACGACACGGGTGTTTCCGGCGAATGGGCAACCGTTCGCGCAAGATCGTCGTGATCAAGGGGGTGGAGGACGGGTTGGCGGGCTACTTCGCCGTTGGCGTCGACGAGGATCGGGCCGGTGGGGGTGGCTGTCACGGCGTGGGCGCTGGTGCCGTCGAGGGCGGCGGCGAGCAGGGTGGGGTCGGTTTCGGTGGTGACGATGAGGCGGGCGCCTGCGGCGGCGGCGCGGGCGGTTTCGCGGACCACCGTGGCGGTGTCGCCGCGGACCACTGCGACGGGCAGGGTGGCCGCGCCGGATCCGTGGCGGCGGCCGTGCGGTGGGGCGGCGATGGGGGCGTACAGCTCGGGTCGGCGGGCGGCGAAGATGTCGGTGCCGTCGGGGCGGCGCTTGTCGTCGGCGAGCGACGGGTCGATGTCGGCGATCACGACGGCCTCGCCGGTGCGCGGCCCCTTGGCGACGACGGTGCCGTCGGGGGCGACGATCTGGCTCTCTCCTGCCCCGTGCAGCCATTCCGCGGGTACGCCGAGCGCCGCGCTGAGCCGCGGGAGGTGCTCCTCGGGCAGCAGCGGGCCGACCTTGTTGGCGGCGACGACCCATACCTTGTTCTCGGCCGCGCGGACCGGGATGTGCAGGCTCGCCTCGTCGGTGGCGAACGAGTTGAGGCTGTTCAGCAGCACCTGCGCGCCGCGCAGGGCGAGCCCGCGGGCCACCTCGTTGATGACGCCCTCCATGCAGGCGTACATGCCCAACCGGCCGAGCGGGGTGTCGAGCACCGGCCCGACCTCGCCGGCCGGGTCGAGGTGGTCGTTCTCGGCGCCCATCAGGGTCTGCTTGTCGCACTGGCCGAGCACCGCGCCGTCCGGCCCGAACATGAAGTTGGTGCCGCCGGTGCGGCCGTCGGGGTGCGCGTGCGTGACGTTGATCTTCACGTACGCCCGGTGCTTGCGGGCGCGCTCGGCGACGGCGGTCAGGAACGGGTCGCCGGGCCGGGTGGCGATGCGGTGCGCGTGCGCCCGGTCGGCGTAGTAGGACAGGTGGTTGCAGAACTCGGGCGCGACGATCAGCTGCGCGCCCTGGGCCGCGGCCTCGTCGATCAGGCGCAGGCAGGCGGCGAGATTGGCCTCGACGTCTTCCGACGCCGCGAGCTGCACCGCGGCAACCCGTACTGGAGCCATGTGGTGTCTCCGGTTCCCCTAGCGAAACGCTGTTTCCCGAAACTACACTCGCGGGGGCGTTTACAACAGGGGTCGACCGGAGGTCGTGATGCTTTCTCACGTAGTGCTGATGACGTTCACCGACGCAGACGATGCTGCCAAGGCGAAGGATCTTTTGGAAGGGCTGGTCGGGGTGGTTCCCCAGGTCCGAACGCTCCAGGCGCACCTGGACGAGCTGCACACCCCGGTCTCGGCGCACCTGTGCCTGATCACGACCCACGAGGACGAGGCCGACCTGCGCGGATACCAGGAACACCCGGCGCACCTGGAGTTGGCGCAGTGGCTGCGCCCGCGGCTGGCGGCCCGGGTGGTAGTCGACTTCAGCCGGTGACCGCTCAGCTCAGCACGTCCAGGAAACGCAGGCAGCGTTCCCAGGTCAGTTCGCTGGAGGCCGCGTCGTAGTCGGGCGAGGCGTCGTCGGTGAACAGGTGCCCGCCCGGGTACGTGAACACCTCCGGGTGGGTGCCCAGGCGGGCCATCGCCATCTCCCACGCCATGATCTCGTCCGCCGACTCGTACTCGTCGCGTGCCGCGACGTGCAGCTGGGCGTCCAGCCCGGACGGCATCCGGCGGGGCGTGCCCGCGGTGCCGTGCAGCAGGAGCAGGCCGCCGACCCGCGGCTCGCGCTCGGCGATGGCCTGCGCGAAGCCCGCGCCCATGGACAGCCCGGCCAGCACGCCGCCCCCGGGCAGATGTGCCGCCGCCTGCCGGGCGCGCTGCTGCACGACCTCCGGGCCGATCTCGTCGAGCAGTGCGAACCCCTCGTCGACGGTGTCCACCACGACCCCGTCGAACAGGTCGGGGGTCAGCACCGTGTGCCCCGCGGCCCGCAGTCGCTCGGCGGCGGTCAGCACGGCCGGGCGCAGCCCGATGACGGAGTGGAACAGCAGGACGTGGGCCATCCGCCCATCCTGACAGGCCGCGCCGACGCCGCAATCCGCACCGACCCGCGAATCGACGCAACATCGCGAAACGCCGTTTCCGTCGTGGTCGCTTCGGCTATAGCGGAGACATGACAGTTCACCTGGCACGACGTCCCGCGGCTCAGTGGTGGGCGCTCGCGGGCTTCCTCGCGGCGGTGCTCGTGGCGGCGGTGGTCGGCGGGCTGGCCGTGGCGCAACCCGCCGACGACTACGCGGCCCTGGCCCGGCCCGGCTGGGCGCCGCCGTCCTGGCTGTTCGGGCCGGTCTGGACGGTGCTCTACGCGATGATCGCGGTCTCGGGCTGGCTGGTCTGGCGACGGGCCGGCTGGGGTCCGGCGCTGTGGGCGTACGCCGCGCAGCTCGTCCTCAACGCGATCTGGACGCCGCTGTTCTTCGGCGCCGGTCTGCGCGGCCTCGCGTTCGCCGACATCGTGCTGCTGTGGCTGGCCATCGGCGTCACCGTGCTGCTGTTCCGCCGGATCTCGGCCGTGGCGGCCTGGCTGCTGGCGCCCTACTGGCTCTGGGTCACCTTCGCCTCCGCCCTCAACTTCACCATCTGGCACCTCAACTAGCCCCGACCCCGACCCCGACCCCCGATGGCCGCAACTCTTAAAGAGTCGCGGCCATCGGCACGGGTGGAGGCCGCGACTCTTTAAGAGTTGCGCCAGGTGGGGGGGAGGGTGGCGGGTCAGGCCTGCGGGGTCCAGGTGGCGCGGCGGCCCAGGTAGGCAAGCAGGACGGTGGTGGCGTCCGCGTCGGCGGCGACGGGCAGCTCGGCGGCGTACGCCCCGTACGCCCGTAGCGGCTCGACGATCTGCTTCGCCACCGCGAGCAGCTGCTCGGCGTCCGGTGCCGTCAGCGGCGACGGGGCGCCGGTGGCGACGGCGATGTCCCAGGCGTGCACGGCGGCGTCGAGCGCGCACGCCCCGGCGGCGATCCACAGCGGCAGCGGGCCCTGTGGCAGCGGCACGGGCACCTGCTCGGCGTCGGCGCCCACGGTGGCGAAGGCGGCGGTCGACGCGTCGAGGGCCTGCTCCAGCAGGGCGGCGGCGTCCCCGTCGATGCGGCCGGAGGGCTGGAACGGGTCCTCGGCCGGCCACGGCCCGCCGGTGATCGCGGCGGCGTATCCGATCTGGTCGCCGGTCGCGTGCTGCAGCACCTGGGTGACCGTCCAGTGCTCGCAGGGCGTCGGCAGGTCCCAGCCGTCGGCCGGGATCCCCGCCACGGCCGTCCGCAGCGCGGTGTGCGCCGCGCCGAGCAGGGTGATCGCGTTCGTGCCGGTGATCGTGGTCATGGCTCCGCCCTTCGTCTCGGCATTTCCGGAACGGAATGCCTCGTTCCGTTTAAGCTTAGCAGAGCGGAACGATCCGTTCCACTGCTAGTCTGGTCGGCGTGACCGAGACGAGCGCGGCCCCGATGTCGGGCCGCAGGCAGCAGGCGGCCCGCAACGACACGGTGATCCTCGACGCGGCCCGGGAGGTGTTCCTCGCCGACCCGAAGGCCCCCATCGCCGCTGTGGCCGAGCGGGCAGGCGTCGGCATCAGCGCGCTCTACCGCCGCTACAGCAGCAAGGAGGAGCTGCTGCGCCGGCTGTGCCACGACGGGCTGCTGCTGTTCGTGGCACAGGCGCAGGCGGCGCTGGCCGAACCGGACCCGTGGCGCGGCCTCACCGGGTTCCTCGCCGAGATCGTCGACGCCGACGTGCACTCGCTGACCGTGCACCTGGCCGGGACGTTCACGCCGACGCCGGAGATGGGCGCGACCGCCCGCGCCGCCGGCGAGCTGGCGGGGCGGCTCGTGCAGCGGGCGCTCGACGACGGCAGCCTGCGTCCGGATGCGGTGGTCGCGGACGTCACCCTGCTGCTGGAGAGCTGCGCGGCGGTTCGCGTACCCGATCCCGCGCGCACCCGGCGACTGCGGGCCCGCCACCTCGCCCTGCTGCTCGACGGCCTGGCCGCCGACCGCTCCCGCACCGACCTCCCCGGCCCGCCGCCCACCGCCGCCGAACTCAACTGGCGCTGGCGCACCCCCTGACCCGGTCCACCCGCACACCAAGTCGGATGATCAACGGGGGGCCGTCGGTCAGCGGAGTTCGGTGAGCAGGGCCAGGCCTTCCGGCCAGGAGGCGAGGTTGGAGTCGGCGTTGAGGTGGCCGCCGCCGGGGACCACGACCAGGCGGGAGCCCCACGCCCGCGCGAAGGCCTCGCTGCGCGGCAGGGCCGCCCACGGGTCGTCGTCGCCGGCGACGAGGATGCTCGGGAACGGCAGCGGCACCAGCGGCACCGGGCGGAAGTTCACCAGCTCGGGCACCTCCGCGGTGTCCACATCGGCGGGCGCGACCAGCAGCGCGCCGCGTACCCGGGCGGTGTCGCCGCCGCGGGCCACCCAGTGCGCCACGGTCACGCAGCCCAGGCTGTGCGCCACCAGGGTCACCGGCCAGGGTGCGGCCGCCACCGCGGCGGCCAGCGTGTCGACCCAGTCGCCGACCAGCGGGTGGAACCAGTCGGCCTGCTCGACCCGCCGGAACCCGTGCTCCTGCTCCCACCGGGTCTGCCAGTGCGCCGGACCGGAGTTCTCGAAGCCGGGAAGGATCAGCACGCTCGTCACGTCAGCAGGGTAGACGGGCCGGATCACCCGATCAGGACGACGGGTACGCGTTCGCCGCCGCGCCCGCGCCGCCCGCCCGGAACGCGGCCGGGGCGTGCACGACACAGGTCTGCGCGAACTCGGCGATGCCCTCCTCGCCGTACTCGCGGCCGTACCCGGAGCGCTTGACCCCGCCGAACGGCGCGCGCAGCGACATGCCGGTGCGGTTGTGCGTGTTGACGAAGACGAACCCGGCCTCCAACCGCCGCGCGACCGCGAACGCCCGCTCCTCGTCGGCCGACCACACCGACGCGCCGAGCCCCAGCTCGCCGGCGTTCGCGCGGGTCACCAGGTCGTCCTCGGCACGGTATGCCAGCACCGGAACCGTCGGCCCGAACTGCTCCTCGGCGACCACCGGGGCGTCCTCGGCCACGCCTGTCACCAGCGTCGGCACGACGAAGTGCCCGGCCCGCAAGTCGGCACCCGGATCGACGCGGCCGACCGGCAGGGCCTGCCCGCCGCGCGCCACGGCGTCCTCTACCAGCCCGGTGATCCGGGCCGCCGCCTCCGCGGTCACCACCGGTCCCATGCTCACCCCCGCGGCGAGCGGATCGCCCAGGCACAGCACCTCCTCGGCGGCCTGGAGATACGCGGCGACGAACTCGTCATGGCGGGCTTCGGGCACGTACAGCCGCTTGGCCGCCATGCACACCTGCCCGCTGGTCGCGAAGGTCGCCATGACCAGCCGCCGCATCGGCTCCGGGGACAGGTCGGCGTCGTCGAGCAGCAGCACCGGATCGTTGCCGCCCAGCTCCAGCACGGTCGGCGTGGTCTGCGCCGCAGCCGTCGCCGCGACGACCCGCGCCGTGGCCGCGCCGCCGGTGAACGCCACCTTGCCCACCAGCGCATGTCCGACCAGCGCGGCGCCCGCCCGCGCGTCGCCGTGCAGCACCTGCAGCACCGCGGCCGGCAGCGCCGACGCCAGCAGCCGCACCGTGCGGTCGATCGCCAGCGGGGCGAGCGGTGACGGCTTCACCACGACCGTGTTGCCCGCGGCCAGCGCCGGGGCGATCTTCAGGAGGGACAGGATGATAGGGGCGTTCCACGGGGTGATCGCCGCGACCACGCCGTACGGGCGGCGGCGCAGCAGCAGCCGTCCCGCCGCGTCGTCGAGCGCCGTGTCCGCGAGCACCCTCGGGGCGTGCTCGGCCACCCAGCGCAGGAACGTCAGCGCGAAGCCGAGCTCGCCGCGGCAGTCGGCCAGCACCTTGCCCGACTCGCGGGCCAGCAGCTCGGCGAGCACCGGCAGCTGCGGCTCGACCGCGTCCGCGGCGGCCCGCAGCGCCGCCACCCGGTCGGTGACGTCGACGCGCGCCCAGCCCCGCTGCGCCGCGTCGGCGGCCCGCACCACGGCGTCGACCTGATCCGGCTCCGCCGCGGGCACCGTGCCGACCAGCTCGTACACCCGCGCCGGGTTGTAGCGGGCGATCCGCTCGCGGTGCTCGCTCATGCCGGGACCGGGCGCAGCGACGAGATCATGCAGGCGCGCAGCAGGTGGGTGCGGGCGCGGGCCGGATCGGCAGCGGTGGCGCGGATCTCGTCCAGGTACGCCGCGCGGGCCGCCGGGTCGGTGGCGGTGAGGCGCTGGTAGTTCTGGTGCGAGACGGTCTGGACGTACTCCAGCGCGATGCGCCGCCGCTGCGTGGTGGCGTGCCGGACCGCGCCGTCGCCGGTGACCAGCGCGCGGGCGTACGCGACCGCGTCGTGGATGCCCGAGTTCATGCCCAGCCCGCCCAGCGGGTTGTTGACGTGCGCCGCGTCCCCGGCCAGCAGCACCCGTCCCACCTGGAACGTCTCGGCCACCCGCTGGTGCACGCGGTAGATGCTGGCGTGCGCGACCTGCCACGGCCGCCCCGGGTCGGCGACCTGCCGCAGCCGCCCGTCGAGCCGGTCCAGCTCGTCCCGGTCGGGCGTGCCGTCGGGCGTCGGCAGCAGCACCCGCCAGTGATCCGGCGTACGCAGCAGCACCGACCAGTCCACCGGGTCGAACACGTAGTTGACCTCGGCGAGGTCGTCGAGCATCCCGGGCAGGTCCTCGTCGGTGGACGCGACCAGGAAACGCTCCGGGTAGGTGATGCCCGCGAACTCCACACCGAGCGTGCGGCGCACTGCCGAATGCGCCCCGTCGGCGGCGATCAGCCAGTCGCCGCGCTCGCTGCGGCCGTCGGCGGCGCGGACCACCACACCGTCGGCCACCTGGTCGACGCCGAAGACGGGCCAGCCGAAACGGATCTCGCCCCCGGCGGCCTCGACCTCGGCCCGCAGGATCGGGGTGAGTTTCGACTGCTCGCACTGCACCCGGTACGGGTACGGCGTGTCCCGGGCGAGCACGCCCAGGTCGAGGGTGGCGATGTGGCCCTGCGCGCGGTCGCGGTAGGCGAACGTCGGTGCGATCAGGCCCCGGGCCAGCAGCGCGTCGACGACGCCCAGCTCGGCGAGCATCTCCAGGGTCGGCGGGTGGAAGGTCGACGCCCGCGACTCGGCCGCCAGCCCGTCACCCGCCTCCAGCACGGTCACCGCGACACCCTGCCGCGCCAGCGCCAGCGCGGCGGTCAACCCGACCGGCCCCGCCCCGGCCACGATGATCCTGGTCATGCCCTCTCCTCCCGGCATCCGGTCATGCTGCGTCGCTCGCTCTCGGCGAGGGAGCGGGGTCGCGCCCGCTCCGCCACGTGATAGACGTTGGCCTATCTGATCGAGAATTCGTGGATCGAACTCGATCAGATGGGCCAACGTCTATGAAAAGGTCGGTCATCGGCTGTTCTCGGCGTCCAGGGCCAGCGCTTCGTCCTGGCCGACGAGCCCGGTGAACTCGGCCCAGGCCAGCCGATCCGTGCTCGCCCCGCCCGCCGTGGCGATCTCCCGGTAGGCGCGGTCGGCGGCGTGCAGCGCGGCCAGCAGCGGCGCGACCGGGTGCAGCACCAGGCGCACCCCGACCGCGGCCAGCTCGGCGTCGCTCGCGGCGGCGGAGCGCCCGGCCGCCTCGGAGCGGTTGAGCACCAGCGCGACACCGGGTAGTGCCGCGTGCGCGCGGGCCAGCTCGTCGAGGTCGGACACGCCCTCCAGGAAGACGGCGTCCGCCCCGGCCGCGGCGTAGTGCCGGCCCCGGGTGATCGCGTCGTCGAGCCCGGTCACGGTGTACGCGTCGGTGCGTGCCACCACCACGATCCCGGTCCCGTCGGACACCACCGCCCGGATCTTGCGGGCGGCCGCGTCGGCGTCGACGAGTTCCTTGCCCGCGAGGTGGCCGCAGCGTTTCGGCATCACCTGGTCCTCCAGGTGCAGGCCGGACACGCCCGCCGCCGCGTAGCGCCGGGCCGTCCACACCGCCTGGAGCGCGTCGCCGTAGCCGGTGTCGGCGTCGGCCAGCAGCGGCACGCCGCCCAGCGCGGGCGTGATCCGGGCGGCGCGTTCGGCGATGTGCGTGCCGTGCACGTAGCCCAGGTCGGGCAGGCCCAGTTCGAGGGCGGCGCAGGCGGCCCCGGACAGGTGCGCCGCCCGGTGCCCGGCGCGTACGGCCAGCGCCGCGGTGGGCGGGTCGTACACGCCGGGCAGGTGGCAGACGCCGCCGGAGGCGAGCAGGGCCCGCAGCGCCGCGGCGGTCACGGACGGCCGTGCAGCGCGAAGCCGCCCTCGACACCGACGACCCGCGGGTTGGTGAAGAAGCGCAGCGTCTCGGCGGTGCCCTCCTCCGAGTACCCGGACAGCCCCCACGCCGGCCGGGGGGTGAACAGGTGCAGGCTCATCACGCTGGACCCGTTGACCTTCACCTCGCCCGCCCGCAGCCGCCGCGCGACGGCGAGCGCGGCGTCGGTGTCGGTCCCGGACACGTACGCCTCCAGCCCGTACGGCGTGCCGTTGGCCAGGGCCACCGCCTCGTCGACGGTGTCGTAGGTGTGCACGGCGGCGACCGGGCCGAAGATCTCGTGCACGGTGTGCACCGGGTCGACCCCGGTGACCAGGGTCGGGCTGAGGTAGTTGCCCTGCTCCGGCACGGCCGGCGCGGTGTGCGCGGTGCCCCCGTGGCGCAGGAGCGCATCGCGGGCGGCGGCGACCCGGTCGCGGTGTCCGGAGTGGACCAGCGGCCCGAAGTCCGTGTCGGGGTCCAGGGGCGCGCCGACGCGGAGCGCGGCCAGCCGGGCCAGGGTCGCGTCGAGGATCTCGGCGGCCCGGTCGGCGGGCACGATCAGGCGGCCCAGTGCCCGGCACCACTGCCCGTTCAGCGTGGTCAGCAGGTCCGCGGCGGCGCGGGCGGCGGCGGCGGTGTCCGCGTCGGGCAGCACGAGCAGCGGGTTGTTGCCGCCGAGTTCGAGCTGCACGGGCTTGATGTCGTACGCGCAGGCCGCCGCGACGGCCCGGCCGCCGGCCAGCCCGCCGGTGAACGACACGGCCCGCACGCGTGGGTCGCCGACCAGCCGCGCACCGGTGCCCGCGTCGCCGTGTACGAGCTGGAACAGCCCGCCGGGCAGCCCGGCCTCGGCCAGCGCCGCGTGCACGGCCCGTGCCAGCAGCTGCGTGCCGTACGGGGCGTACTCGCTGGGCTTGACGATGGTGGGGCAGCCCGCAGCCAGCGCGTTGGCGGCCTTGTGCGCGGCCATCGGCGCGGGCGCGTTCCACGGCACCAGGCAGGCCGCCGGTCCCCAGGGCAGCCGGTCGACGTGCGCGAGACGGCCGTCCTCACGCGGCAGCGCGCTGCTCAGCCAGCCGTCGCGCAGTTGCATCGCGGCCAGCCGGAACGCGCCGCCGAGGATGACCGACAGCGGCATGGTCTGGGAGATCGGCACGCCGGTGGCGAACGACTCGACGGCGGCGATGTCGGCGCC
Source organism: Catellatospora vulcania (assembly GCF_009720385.1). GTDB lineage: Bacteria > Actinomycetota > Actinomycetes > Mycobacteriales > Micromonosporaceae > Catellatospora > Catellatospora vulcania. Next base: position 131,102 of record NZ_ML769308.1, read on the forward strand.
TGCGGCTTCCACCCGGGTGGCGACCGCGTCGAGCACGTCGGCGCGCTCGGTCGCGGGCAGGCCGGACCAGGCGCCGGAGTCGTGCACCGCCGTCGCCGCGGCGACGGCCGCCTCGACCCGGGCGGGGTTGCTGCCCACTGCGGCCCCGACGGGTTCGCCGGTCGCCGGGTCCTGCAACGTGAAGCCGAGGGGGTCGGCGCAATCCGCCCAGTGGCCGTCGACGAGGTCGGCGACCGCCTCGGGCCGGGCGCTCACTTGGGCACGCTCGCGAACAGGTCGTTGGACCGGTCGGCGGTGATCATGCCGGCGGCCTCCAGGCGGCCGCGCTCCGGCGGGAACGTCATGACCAGGCCCATCGACAGGTCGCGCAGGGCGCGGCCCATGGTGCCGTGCAGCGTAGCCCCGGAGGTGCCGCACGCCTTGAACGCGCCGACCGCGACCGCGAACGCGTTCTCGCAGATGGAGCCCTTGGCCAGCCGCCACTGCCGGTAGACCTCGTTCTTGGGCGCGATGGGCGGCTCGGACGTCTCCAGCAGCAGCTGGCGGCGCAGCCACAGGTACGCCGTCTCCAGGTTCTCGGTCATGTCTCCGATGATCACCTGGTGCATGGGGGACTCCGCAATCGGCCGCCCGGTGTCGGCGAACGTCTTGCTGGTCAGCCGCTGCAGCGTCTCGTCGTAGACGCCCTGGGCGCAGCCGACGTACACGGCGGTGATGGCGAGCTGGTTGCCGACGAAGCTGCCCCGGCTGCACTGGAGCATCTTCACGAACGCGCCCGGCACGGTCAGCGCCTCGGTCGCGGGCACCCACACGTCGCGCAGGGTGATGCCGTGGTTGGCCGAGCCGCGCATGCCCAGCCCGTCCCAGGCCGGGCGGGAGGCGACGCCCTCGGCCTCGCGCGGCACCAGGAACAGGGCCAGCCCGGCGGCGGTGTCGGTGCCGTCGAGGCGGGCGGTGACCAGGTAGGTGTCGGCGACGCCGGTGGCGCAGCCGAACGACTTCTCGCCGGTGATCAGCCAGCCCTCGACGCCGTCGCGGACCTCGGGGCGGGCCGTGGTCGAGATGGCGATGTTGGCGCTCGCGCTCTTGACCGACTCGCTGGCGAAGTTGGCCAGCCACATGCCGCCGGCCATCCGGCGCAGCACCTGCTCGGCGAAGGCCCGCACCACCGGCACGTCGGCGTCGTCGAACAGCCCGGCGTCGATCGCCTCCAGCGGCAGCAGCCCGCGCGAGGCGCTGGTGTTGTGGAAGAAGAAGGCGAGCGCGGTCGACGGGCAGGCGCTGCCCATGGCGAACGTCGCGGCGGCCAGGTCGCGCAGGCCGCCGCCGAGGCCGCCGTACTCCTCCGGCACGACCAGGCCGAGCAGCCCGGCCTCGCGCAGCAGCGCGACGTGGCCCGCGGGGAACTCCCCGGCCGCGTCGGCCTGCTCGGCGGCGGCGCGCAGCGCGGGCAGCACCGCTTCCACGCGGGCCGCGCGATCGAGTTCGGCGTCGCTCATGTCGTCGACGAGGCGCTGGCCGATGAGCCGGTCTGCCATTTCGTGCACTCCCTTGTGGATGGTCAGGTGAGGTCGTCAGGGGCGCGGGCCGGGCAGCGGCGCGCAGGCCACGCCGAGCTGCCGGGCCAGCAGCAGCAGGTCCTGGGCGGGCAGGCCGCCGGAGCCGGGGTCGAGCACGGTGTCGAAGCGGTGCACCCCGCTCTTCATCGCGACCAGCGCGTTCACCAGGCCGAGGCCGTGGTGGGCGAGCAGCCGCACCCGCACCGGTGCGGGGCGGGCGCGCACCACGGCGTCCTGCAGCACCCGGCGCACCTGCAGCGGGGACGCCGGGCTGGTCTCGGCGCAGCCCAGGGTCACGCCGGGCAGCCCGGCCAGCGCGTCGATCGCGGCGAGCACGTCGGCTTCTCGCGCGGGGGAGAAGGCGTCGGTGACGTACGCCAGCACCGGCGCGTGCGCCGCGGCGGCGGCGACCTGCGCGACGTCGCCGGAGTCGCGCACGAGCAGGGTGTGCGCCGCCTCGGCGGCGGGGTCGTCGAGCACCGTCATGGTGATCTCCTCGGGCAGCGGGTCGGCCAGCTGGCCCCACGCGCGCGAGTGGAACAGCAGCGGCGCGGTGATCCGGGGCACCGCCGCGTCGACGACCCGGCCGACGAAGATGGTGTGGTCGCCCCCGGGGTACGCGTGCTCGACGGTGCAGTCCAGCCGGCCGGTCGCGTCGGCGAGCATGGGGCAGCCGGTCGGCCCGGTCAGCCAGTCCAGCCCGGCGAAGCGGTCCGTTCCCGGGCGCGCGCCCGCGAAGCGGCGGCCGATCTCGGCCTGGTCCTTGCCGAGGAAGCTCAGCGCGAACACCCCCGCCTGTTCGATCATTCCCCGGGTGGGCAGATGATTGCCCAGGCAGACCGAGACCAGTGGCGGATCGAGGCTGACGGAGGAGAATGAGCTGGCGGTCATGCCGTGGGGGCGGCGGGCGCCGTCCGGCTCGGTCACGATGGTGGTGACCACGGCGACGCCGCTGGGCCACTGGCTCAGCACCGAACGCAGGTGCGTGCTGTCCACCGCCACCGCCCTCCGTTTCGCATTAGGAAACGCTGTTGCCGTGAAGGTAACGACTCGGTCGCGCACCTGTCAACGCCCGTGCGGCCTCTGCGCGCGGAGCGCGCCTGGATCTACACTGGCGACCGTCCGCGCCCACAGGAGGACCCGTGCCCACTGCCGCTGCGAAGTCGACCGTCACCGCTGACGACGACAGCCAGTCCCGCTCCATCGCCGCTGTCGAGCGCGCCATGGACGTGCTGCTCTACTTCGGGCGCAGCGGACACCCCGACCTCGGGGTCACCGAGATCGCGACCGCGCTCGGGCTGACCAAGGCCGCCGTGCACCGCATCCTCACCGCGCTGCGCAGCCGCGACCTGATCACGGTCGACCCGGTGACCCGGCGGTACGCCCTCGGCCACGCCGCGGTCTCGCTGGGCCGGGCCTACCTGGCCCGCACCGACCTGCGCGCGATGGCAGCCCCCGAGCTGCGCCAGCTCGCCGAGGCGACCGGTGAGACGGCGACGCTGTCACTGCGCCGCGGCGACACCCGCCTCTACGTCGACCAGGTCGTGCCCGACCAGGAGCTGCGCATGGAGGTCACGCTCGGCATCCCGTACCCGCTGCACGCCGGCGGGTCGTCGAAGGCGTTCCTGGCCTTCCTGCCCGACAGCGAGGTCGACGCCTACCTGGCGCGCCACCCGCTGCAGCCGCTGACCGACAAGACCGTGACCGACCCGGCGAAACTGCGCAAGGAGCTGGCCGCGATCCGCAAGCGCGGGTACGCGACCTCGCTCGGCGAGCGGCAGGCCGGGGCCGCGTCGATCGCGGCGCCGGTGTTCGACCACGACGGCCACGTGGTCGCCGTGCTCAGCGTCGCCGGCCCGGCAGCCCGCTTCAAGCCGGAGCAGTCGGGCAACGCCCAGGAGCTGGTGGCGGCCGCGGGCCGGATCTCGGAGCAGCTGGGCTACGTCGCGGGCTGAGCGGTCAGCTGCGCCTACGCCGGCCGCCCTGCGATTCGTAGCGGTCACCGCCGCGCTGTGGGTCGTAGCGGCGGCTGCCGTCGTAGCCGCCACTCTGCTCGGGGGTGGGCCACTGGCGGTCGACGGTGTCGGCGTCGGTGAAGTCCTTGCCCTTGCCCTTCACGGCGCGGTAGGTCAGCAGCGCGGCTATGAAGAAGATGCCCTGGGCCATCGTGTTCATGCCCTGCTGCACCCACTGGAAGGCCAGCGCGTCGCTGGCCGCGTGGCCGCGCAGCGGGACCAGCGCGATCACGGCGAGCACGCTGACCGGGAAGAGCCCGGCCGCCAGGGCATTGCCGTGCCGCCAGGCGCGCACCGTGCCGAGCACGCTGATCCAGATGACGATCGCGGTGGCGAAGATGAACGCGGGCTGCACCGAGCGCGACGTCACCGCCAGGGTCGCGACGCCCGCGCCGATCAGCAGCAGCGGCCAGCGCCACCACCGCAGTGACTTGTGCAGCGAGAGCGCCAGCAGTAGGCCGCCGGCGGCCAGCAGCGGGAAGAGCAGGTCGTCCAGCCAGTTCACGTCGATCGACCAGGCGGCGTGCAGCAGTTTCCAGGTCGATTTCGCCGCGCCGCCCGCGCCCATGAGCACGGCGCCGATCCTGCCCAGGGCGGACGGGGCCAGCAGCCAGAACCCGACGAACGCCAGCAGTGTGGGCGCGAAGTCCTCCACCGCGAGCGCCACGCTGAGCGCGGGCGGAGCCTCCTCCGCCGCTGACAGCGCCAGGCCCGGCAACACATCCATGAACATGCGCGCGAGCTTATGTGCATTCAACGATGTCGTTCCAGCCCGGAAAGCAGACAAGATCTGACAGTCTACTTTGGATGTTCGGCCCTTGCGCGGAGGGCTTCCCTGCGCAATCGCCTGATCACCTCCAGTGATCAACGCCGTCCGCATCTTTCGGAGTATCGAAAACCGACGACGCCGACGGCTGGGGCGCCGTCAACGGCACCCAGATGATCATCTGGACCTGCGGAACCCGGTCCAGTCCCACCGGAACCGGCGCTGACCCGAGGGAAGGGCCGCCCCCCACCAGGGGAGGGCGGCCCCGCACCGGCACCGGGGACCGCGTGGAACGAACCCGGTCCGGCGGCTACAGCTCCGCGAACGGCTTCAGGACGCCGAGCGCCGCGGCGGCCAGCACGCTGCCCCAGATGCCCCACACGTACGGCAGGCACCCGTCGATGGAGCGCTTCAGGGTGCTCTCCACCTCGGGGGTCGAGCCCGTGGTCATCAGCGCGCCGAAGGCCGGGCCGAACGAGCGCAGCGTGAGCCGGATGCCCAGGCCGCAGCCGATGGCCACGGTGTAGAGCAGCAGCTTCCCGCCCAGCCAGCGCGGGTTGGTGTCGACCCCGAACGGCCGGTCCGCGACCAGTGTGTAGACGGCGGTGAGGCCGAGCGCCGCGATCAGGGTCAGCCGGATCGTCCAGTCGGCACGGCGTACCCAGGGCCGGCGGCCGGGATGGTGGTGGTCGGTGATGGTCGCGGCGAGCCACGCGGCGGCGAACAGCCACACCGCCACGACCACCGGCCAGCCGAACGGGTTGACGCCGAACACCTGTGCGCCATGCGGCTCCAGCGCCATCAGCGTGATGCCGCTGGGCAGGAAGAGCACGAGGCAGATCTTCGGGCCGAGGTCCAGGCCGCCCATGATCTTCAGGGCGGTGGCGCGGGCGGCGGGGGTGAGGTCGGGCCGGAGGACGAACCGGCTCGACCAGAACACGCCCAGGTCGCCGCCGAGCCAGAAGACGAAGAGGATGATGTGGAGCAGAATCCACCAGCCGTGCGTATGCGATCCCACCGCGTAATGGAAACACTGATTCGCTGTGAGAAACAAGCCCTTGACGGGCTGCTCAACGCGTGGCTAGCGTCGGCGCCATGGTCGGCCGTTATTTCGAGGACTTCACCGTGGGTGACGTCTACCAGCACCCGCTCGGCCGCACGATCAGCGAGGCCGACAACACCTGGTTCACCCTGCTCACGATGAACACCAACCAGAACCACTTCAACGAGCACTTCGCCAGCCGCGCCCCGTACGGGCGGCTCATCGTCAACTCCGGGCTGTCCGTGGCGATCGTACTGGGCCTGTCCGTCTCGGACATGAGCCAGAACGCCCTGATGAACCTCGGCTGGGACGCCATCCGGCTCACCCACCCGGTGTTCGTCGGCGACACCCTCTACGCCGAGTCCCTGGTCACCGCCCTGCGCGAGTCGGGCAGCCGCCCGTACGCCGGGATCGTCACCTGCCGCACCCGGGGCCTCAACCAGGACGGCGACGAGGTCATGTCATGGACCCGCACCGTCATGGTCTACAAGCGCGACGCCCCGCACGACAAGGACCTCTTCCCGGTCGCCAAGACCGGGCCGATGACCGCATGATCCGCCTGGACTTCCAGCCCTGGGGCGAGAGCCTGGCCGAGCTGACCGACGCGGCCCGCCGCGCCGAGGACGCCGGAGCGGGCGTGCTGTGGGCCCCGGAGCTGCACCGCAGCGCCCCGGTGACCGCCGCCGCGCTGGCCGCCGCGACCACCCGGGTGGGCGTCGGCACCGGCATCGCGCTGGCGTTCGCCCGCAGCCCGATGCTGACCGCGCTGTCCGCGCTCGACCTGGACGAGCTGTCCGGCGGCCGGTTCCGGCTGGGCCTGGGCACGGGGGTGCGCCGCCTGATCGGCGACTGGCACGGCATGCCGTTCGACCCGCCCGTGGCCCGGCTGCGCGACACCGTGGCGATCATCCGGGCCGTGGTCGCGGGCGCGTACACCGGCGAGCCGATCGAGCACCACGGCGAGGCCTCCATCAACGTGCGCGGCTGGCGGCGGCCGTATCCGCCGGTCCGCGAGCGCATCCCGGTGTACCTGGCCGCGATGGGCCCGGCGATGACGGCCCTCGCCGGGGAGATCGGCGACGGCTGGCTCTCGCACGAGCTGTGCCCGCCGGACCACCTGGCCGAAACGATCCTGCCCATGCTGCGTAAAGGCTCCGCCCGCAGCGGCAACAGTCCCGAGGTCGTCGTGTCGGCGTGCTGCTCGGTCGACGCCGACGCGGCCGTGGCCCGCGACCGGGCGCGCGGCGTGGTCGGCTTCTACGCCAGCGTGCAGACCTACGCCGACCTGTTCGCCGAGTACGCCGAGCAGCACGCGGCCATCGTCGCCGCGCGTCGCGAGGGCCGGGCCGCCGAGGCGCTCGCCGAGTTCGTGCCCGCGCCGATGGCGGCTGCCTACACGCTCAGCGGCACACGCGACGACGTCGCCGCCGGGATCGCCCGCTACGAGGGACTCGCCGACGCGGTGAAGCTGTCGCCGCCGACGCACGGGCTCGCCCCGGCGCAGATCCGCGCCGCCCAGAACGCGATCATCGACCTTATCCGGGAGCTGGCGTGAGACCACTGGCCGACATCCGCGTGATCGCCGTCGAGCAGTACGGCGCGGGCCCGTTCGGCAGCCTGCACCTCGCCGACCTCGGCGCGGAGATCATCAAGATCGAGGATCCGTCGTCGGGCGGCGACGTCGGCCGCTACGTGCCGCCGTACACCGACGGCGAGGACTCGCTGTTCTTCGAGACCTTCAACCGCGGCAAGCGCTCGCTGTCGCTCGACCTGTCCACGGCCGCGGGCCGGGAGGTGTTCGAGGACCTGGTCGCCGAGTCCGACGCCGTCTACTCCAACCTGCGCGGCGACGTGCCCGCCCGGATGCGGCTGACCTACGCCGACCTCAAGCACGTCAACCCGCGCATCGTGTGCTGCTCGCTGACCGGCTTCGGGATGACCGGGCCGCGCGCCAAGCAGCCCGGCTACGACTACATCCTGCAGGGGCTGGCCGGCTGGATGTCGCTGACCGGCGAACCCGACGGCCCGCCCGCGAAGTCCGGGCTGTCCATGGTGGACTACTCGGGCGGCTTCGTCGCGGCGATGGCGCTGCTCGCGGGAGTGCACGCGGCCCGGCGCGACGACCAGGGCATGGACTGCGACCTGAGCCTGTTCGACACCGCCATCGGCCTGCTCACCTACCCGGCGACCTGGCACCTGAGCGCCGGGTTCGCCCCCGCCCGCACCCGGCACTCGGCGCACCCGTCGCTGGTGCCGTTCCAGGTGTTCGCGGCCGCCGACGGCTGGCTGGTGGTGGGCTGCGCCAAGGAGAAGTTCTGGCAGCGGCTGGCCGGGGTGCTGGAGCTACCGGACGACCCGCGCTTCGCCACGTTCGCGCTGCGGCAGCAGCACCGCGACGAGGTGCTGGAGATCCTGGAGCGCGCGTTCGCGACCCGGACCGTGGCCGACTGGCTCGGCGTGCTGGAACCCGCCGGGGTGCCCTGCGGGCCGGTCAACGACGTCGCGGCCGCCCTGGCCGAGCCCCACACGCAGGCCCGCAACATGGTCGTGCGGACCGAGCACCCGGCCTTCGGCACGGTCACCCAGGTCGCCTCCCCGGTGCGGGTCGGCGACGAGCCGCCCGCCTACCGCCGTGCCCCGCGCCGCAACGAGGACTTCGGCTACGTCACCGACGACCTGCTCGGCTACAGCCCCGACCAGGTCGAGCGGCTGCGCGCGGCAGGGGCCTTCGGTGCCTGACCTGATCACCTGGGCCGCGGACCTGACCTGGGCGGAGATCCCCGAGCCGGTGCGCGCCGCCGCCCGCCTGCGGCTCCTCGACGGCCTGGGCTGCCTGATCGCGGGGGTACGCAGAGCCGAAGCACCCGCCGCCGTGCAGGTCGCCCGGGGTCTGGGCGGCCCGCCGGAAGCCACGCTGTTCGGCCACGCGGGCACCGGCTCCACGCCCGTCGCCGAGCGGCATGAGCCCGGCAACGCTGAGGCGCCACGCGATCCGATCAAGATCGGTGCGGCCGCTGCCGCGTTCGGCAACGCGGTCGCGATGCACGCGCTCGACTTCGACGACACCCACGCCACCGGCCTGGTGCACGCGACCACGGTCACCGCGCCGGTAGCCCTCGCGCTGGCCGAGCAGACCGGGGCGAGCGGCGAGGACCTGCTGGCCGCGTACACGGCAGGCCTGGAGGTCGTATGCCGCCTCGGCGCGGCGGCCCCGCACGCGTTCCACGCCCGGGGCGTGCACGCGACCTCGGCCTGCGGGACGATCGCCGCGGCCGTGGTCGCCGGGCGGCTGCTCGGGTTGGACGCCGCGACCACCGCGCACGCCGCGGGCATCGCGGCCAGCGGCTCGTCCGGGCTGCTGGAGTTCCTGCACACCGGCGGCTCCACCAAGCAGCTGCATCCCGGCTTCGCGGCGCACGCGGGCATCGTCGCGGCCCGGCTCGCCGCAGCGGGCGCGACCGGCCCGGCGGGCTTCCTCGACGGCGCGAACGGGCTGTTCGCCGCGCTGGCCGGGCGGGCCCCCGACCACGAGACCCTGCACGGCGGGCTCGGGCAGCGCTGGGAGGCGGAGCGCATCACCGTGAAGCCGTATGCCGCCTGCCGGCTCAGCCACGCCGTGCTCGACGCGGCCGCCCTGCTGCGCCGCGACGTGGACGTCTCCCGGATCACCGCCGTGGTGATCCGCCTGCACCCCGACGCGCTGCCGATCGTCGGCGGGGCCGCGCTGCCGTCGACGCCGTACGCGGCGAAGTTCTCCGCGGCCTGGTGCGTGGCGGCGATGCTGCTCGATGGCGCGCTGCCGGTGGAGGTGTTCGACGACCCGCACCGGGCCGACATCGTCGCGCTGGCGAAACGCGTCGCGATCGAGCCGCTGCGCCAGGACGTGCCGACCGCCGCCGCCGACGCGCCCGGCCGCATCCGGGCTCAGCTCGCCCATGGCGGGGTGCGCGAGGTCGGGGTGCCCCGGTGCGGCGGCGGGGCCGACGACCCCGGGCTGGACGAGCTGCTGGTGGCCAAGGCCCGCGCCAACCTCGGCGAGCGGGCCGACGCAGTGCTCGCGGCGCTGGCCGCGCTGCCCACCGCACCCGACGTGAAGGAGCTGGTGACGTGCCTGGCCTGACGATCCACCTGCCCGCGGTCGGCGGCTACGCCCACGCGGCGGCCGTGCTCGCGGCGCACGAGCTGGAACCGTCCGATGTGGTCCACGTCGTCGAGTACGTGACCGCCTCGATAGCTCCCGCCGCGGTCGCCGCGGCCCGCGATGTGCTGCTGGCGGGCACGGTCGTGCCGGTGTCGACGATCCCGGTGCGGGGCTTCCCGGGCGGCGCGGACCCGTACCGGGTCGCGGTGACGGCGTACCCGGGCGGCGGGGTGCTGCGCGGCACGGACCGCGACGTGCTGCGCGTCGCCGACGGCGTGGTCTACCTGCCCAGCGTGTTCACCACCGAGGGCGAGTTCGCCGACCAGTACCGCGCCTGCCTGCTGCGGGTCCGGGAGATCCTGTCCCCGCTGCGGCTCGGCCTGGACGCCCTGGTGCTCACCACCGACTACACGGCCACCGCCACCCGCGCCTCGTACCCGCGCTGCGGCCGCCCGCGCCGCGAGCTGCTCGGCAACGGCCCCGTCCACCCCGGCGCGGCCGGCATCCTGGTCGACGTGCCGCTCGCGCCCGGCGCGATGGTGGCGCTCGACGCGGTCGCCGCGACCGGCCCGCTGCACGCGGTCAACCCGGGCTGGGCCAGGTACGACACGCTCACCTACAAACCCGCGGCGGTCGCCGGGCGGCACGTGTTCGGCGCCGGGTTCGGCGCGCTCGACCCGGTCACCCAGACCGCGGTGCACGAGCACGACCTGCTCGCCCAGGCCGCCTTCGTGTACGGCAACATCGCCGCCGTGTTCGGCGCGGCCGGCGGCGCGCAGACCGTTTCGCTGCTCGAGTACCTCACCCCGGACGCGGTCGCGGCCTACCCGCGCCTGGCGGAGCTGCGCGCCGAGTACTTCCCCGACGCGGTGGTGACCTCGGTGGTCTGCGACGCGCTGCTGCGCCCCGAGTTCCTCATCGAGGTCGTGCCGCGCGGCCTGCTGCCGGAGGCGTCATGACCATGCTGACCGGGCAGTTGCGGGCGCAGCTCGGGCGGGAGGTGGCCTACACCGCGCCGGAGGAGATCGGCCGCGCCGCGATCCGCTACTTCGCGCAGGCGATCGGGGCCGACGACCCGGCCTACACCAGCGGCGACGACCCGGTCGCCCCGCCGACGATGATCTGCGAGACGAACCAGTACGCGAACCTGCCCGCCGACGCCGACGGCTACCCCGGCCACGGCTGGCACCTGGACGTGCCCGGGGCGCGGCTGGTCCGCGGCGGCAACGCCTACGAGTTCCACCAGCCCGCCCGCGCGTCCGACGTGCTCACCGTGACCTGGCGGCTGGAGTCGATGACCGAGCGCACCACCGGCGGCGGCACGCCGATGCTGGTGGTGCTGTCCACCGCGACGTACCGCAACCAGCGCGCCGAGCTGCTGGCCGTGAACACCGAGACGCTGATCTACCTGGGTGGCGCAGCATGAGCCAGCATCGCGAGCGAGTCATCGGACCCGGCGACGCCGCCGGCCGGCGCAGCGAGGAGCAGGCATGACCACGGTCGGCGAGCGGCTGCCGGAGCTGCGGCGCACCATCACCCTGCCCGACATGATCGCGTACGCGGGCGCGACCTGGGACTGGCACCGCCTGCACTACGACCCCGACTACCTCGCCGGGCGCGGCCTGACCCGGCCGGTCGTCGACGGGCAGCTGTTCGGCGCGCTGCTCGCCGAGCTGGTACGCGGCTGGGCGGGCCCCGGCGCCACGCTGACCCGGCTGCACCTGCGCTTCGCCAACCTGGTCTTCGCCGGGGAGACGGTCGTCGCCACCGGCGAGGTGATCGAGGTCGACGGTGACACCGTGATCCTCGCCCTGAAGGTCACCGTGGCCGACGACGGCCGCGTCGCCGTGCACCCGGCCGGCGCGACCGTGGTGTTCGCCTCCGCTGGCGTTGCGTCGGCTGACGCCCTCGCCGGTCGTGAACCGGCCGCGTCCCGTGGTGTGCCGTCGTCGGCGAACGCAGCCGGGGTGGAGACCGCCCGGTGAGCGTCGCGATCGTCGGGGCGGCCGAGTGCGACCTCGGGCATACCGGGCTGTCCACGCAGCAGCTGCTGGCGCAGGCGGTAAGACGGGCGCTCGACGACGCCGGGCTGCGGGTGTGCGACGTGGACGGCATCGCCACCACCGGGCATGGCCGCTTCCCGGCCACCCAGCTCGCCGACCAGCTCGGGCTGTGCCCGTCGTGGACGGACTCCACCGCCGCCGGGGGAGCCGTCTTCGAGATGTACGTCGCCCGTGCCGCCCAGGCCATCGAAGCCGGGCAGTGCAGCGTCGCGGTGATCGCCTTCGCCTCGAACCAGCGCTCGGCCCGCTCCCGCCGCATCGGCGGCGTCTACGACGCGGCCACCCCCGAAGCGCAGTTCGAGCAGCCGTACCAGCCGCTGTGGCCGCTGTCGTACTACGCGATGACCGCCCAGCGCTACCTGCACACGTACCGGCTGGACCGGGCCGACCTGGCCCGCGTGGCGGTCGCCGCCCGCGAGCACGCGCTGCGCAACCCGGCCGCGTTCCGGCATTCGGCCGGGCCGCTGACCGTGGACGAGGTGCTGGCCGCGCCGATGATCTCCAGCCCGCTCGGCGCGCTGGACTGCTGCCTGGTCACCGACGGCGGCGGGGCGATCGTGCTGACCTCCCTGGACCGCGCCCGCCACCTGGCGAAACCGCCGGTGCGGGTGCTCGGCTACGGCGAGTCGGTCACCCACGCGGCGATGGCCACGCCGGACGATCTGCTCAGCACGGGCGCGGCCGCGTCCGGGGCACGCGCGTTCGCCCGTGCTGCGGTGCGACCGGAGGAGATCGACGTCATCCAGCTCTACGACTCGTTCACCGTCAGCGTGCCGCTGGGCCTGGAACAGCTCGGCTTCTGCCCGCCCGGCACGGGCGTGCACTGGGCGGGCGTGCCGGTGAACACCACCGGCGGCGGCCTGTCCTACTGCCACCCTGGCCAGCTCGGCGTGCTGCTGCTCGTCGAGGCGGTACGCCAGCTGCGCGGCGAGGGCGGCCCGCGCCAGGTCGACGGCGCGGCCACCGCCCTGGTCCACGGCACCGGCGGCATCGCCTCCAGCCACGCCACCGTCATCCTGGGGGTCCGATGACACCGCCCCACCGGCCGCACGACGGCGCCGACGACGGCGGGGAGCGCCGATGACCGAGATCCCGGAGGACGAGGTCACCGCGCCCTGGTGGGAGGCCACCCGGTCGCGGCGGCTCACGGTGCAGCGCTGTGGCCGGTGCGGCCTGGCCCAACTGCCGCCGCGCGTGCTCTGCACCGGGTGCGGCAGCACCGCGTCGCGGCTGGAACCGGTGGACGGGCAGGGCGTGGTGGACTCCTACACCGTGATCCACCGCGCCCCCGATCCGGCGGCCGAGGCGCCCTACACCGTGGCCCGGGTGCGCCTGGCCGAAGGCCCGATCCTGCTCACCGCACTGGTGGGGGTCGCGCACCCGCGCTGCGACCTGCCCGTGACCCTGGCCTGGCGGCCGCTGCCCGACGGGCGGGCGCTGCCCGTCTTCACCACCGAGGAGTGACCCGTGGACTTCGAGCTCAACGACGAGCAGCGGCTGCTGCGCGAGACCATCCGGGCCTTCGCCGACCGCGAGATCCGGCCGGTCGCCCGGGAATGGGAGGCGTCCGGACGGTACCCGACGGAGATCGTCGCGACCATGCGCGAGCTGGGCCTGTTCGGCCTGACCGTGCCCGAGCAGTACGGCGGCCTCGGCGCGGACCTGGTCTCCTTCTCGATCGTCTTCGAGGAGATCGCCAGGGCGTGGATGGGCATCGCCGGCATCCTGGGCAGCCATTCGCTGTCCTGCTGGCTGCTCGCCAGGCACGGCACCGAGGAGCAGAAGAACCGCTACCTGCCGGAGCTGGCCACGGGCGTGCGCCGCACCGGCATCGCGCTGACCGAACCGGACGCGGGCACCGACCTGCAGGGCATCCGCACCACGGCCCGCCGCGACGGCGACCACTACGTGATCAACGGCCGCAAGACGTGGATCACCAACGCCCGGCACGCCGACCCGCTGCCGGTGCTGTGCAAGACCGACCCGTCCGCCGACCCCGCACACCGGGGCATGTCGGTGCTGCTCGTGGAGGCCGGCACACCCGGCTTCGAGGTGCTGCGCGACCTGCCGAAACTCGGCTACAAGGGCACCGAGTCCTGCGAGGTCGTCTTCGACGAGGTACGGGTGCCCGCGACACAGCTGCTCGGCGGCGTCGAGGGGCGCGGCATGCAGCAGGTGCTGTCCGGGCTGGAGATCGGGCGGATCAACGTCGCCGCGCGGGCGCTGGGCATCGCGCAGGAGGCCTACGACACGGCCCTGGCGTACGCGAACCAGCGCGAGGCGTTCGGGCAGAAGATCGGCGAGTTCCAGGCGATCCAGCTCAAACTCGCCGACATGGCGATGAAGGTGCAGTCGTCGCGGCTGCTGGTGCACTGGGCCGCCTCGCGCGCCGACGCCGGGCACCGCGTCGACCTGGAGGCGGGCATGGCCAAGGCCCACGCCGCCGAGGCCGCCGTCGACTGCGCCCTGCTGTCCATGCAGGTCCACGGCGGGTACGGGTACTCACCCGAGTTCGGCGTCGAACGGCTCTACCGCGACGCGCCGCTGATGATGATCGGCGAGGGCACCAACGACATCCAGCGCATCGTCATCGCCCGCGCGCTGCTGTCCGGCAAGGGCGCGATCGGATGAGGTCCTACCTGTACGTGCCCGGCGACAACCCGGCGAAGCTGGCCAAGGCGCTGACCGTCGGCGCGGACGCCCTCATCGTCGACCTGGAGGACGCCGTACCCCCTGGTGGCAAGGACGCCGCGCGGGCCGCGGCGGCCGACTTCCTGGCGGGGATGATCGCTGTTTCCGGTCCGGAAGTGCGGTCAGACCCCGCTTCCGGACCCGAAACAGCGATCTCTGCGCAGGGGGCCGGGCCGAGGGTGTGGGTGCGGGTGAATCCGGGGGAGTTGGGGCACGTCGACGCGGCTGCGGTGGTCGGGCCGGGGCTGGCCGGGTTGTGCGTGGCGAAGACGGAGTCGGTCCAGCAGCTGTCCGCACTGGATGGTGTGCTGGCCGGGCTGGAGCGGGCGGCGGGGTTGGCCGTGGGCGCGACGAAGGTGGTGCCGTTGCTGGAGTCGGCGTCGGCGGTGCTGGCGGCGGCGGCGATCGCGCGCGGACCACGGGTCGCGCGGTTGCAGCTCGGCGAGGCGGATCTGGCCGCCGATCTGGGGGTCACCCTGGGGCCGGACGAGCGCGAGCTGCTCTGGGCCCGCTCACAGGCCGTGCTGGCCAGCGCCGCGGCGGGCATCGCCCCGCCCGTCGCGCCGGTGTCGGTCAACTTCCGCGACCTCGACGCGCTGCGGACCTCGACGCTGGCCCTCAAACGCCTCGGCTTCCGGGGCCGGTCCTGCATCCACCCGGCACAGCTGCCGGTCGTGCACGAGGTCTTCTCCCCGACCGGCGCGGAGCTGGCCGCCGCCCGAGACCTGGTGGCCCGGCACGAGCAGGCCCTGCGCGACGGCTCCGGCGTCTGCCTGGACGCACACGGCCGCCTGGTCGACGAGGCCGTAGTCCGCTCGGCCCGCCGCCTGCTCGCCCAGGACTGACCCACCGCCCCGCGTCGGGAACGGCCCGGCCGCCCCGGCCGCGCGGGTCCGCACCGCGCCGCCGCGCCAAGATCGCTCGACTTGCCTGGCACCTGTGCGAATCAATGCTCAAGATACGCACAGGCGCCAGGCAAGTCCGATGATCGAGGCGCGGTAACGCGGCGCGGCGCGGGCGGGTGGTCAAGGGGCGACGGCGGTGGTGGCGTCGTCGTGCAGGCCCTTGAAGGTGTCGGTCTGGATGGAGGCGTCGGGGACGCCGACGTTGTGCAGGTGTTCGACCGCGCCGGAGATGAACGCGTCCGACCCGGCGACCAGGTATTGCGCGGGCGGCTCGACGTCGCCGACGGCGGCCAGGGTGTCGGCGAGCTCGGCCCGGCCGACGCGGTGGTACGCGATCGGCATGGCCGCGAACTCGTCGCCGAACAGGTAGTCGCCGCGCGCCGCGTGGACCAGCGCGACCGGGGTCTGCGGCTGGTGCACCCGCAGGTGGCGCAGGATCGAGCGGAACGGCGTGACGCCGATGCCGCCGCCGACGAGCACCAGCGGCCGGGCCGGGTCGTCGGGCAGTTTCAGGTGCCCGCCGATGCCGAACACCTGCATCGCCGCACCCGGTGCCAGCGACTGGAAGTGCTGCTGGAACGGCGACCCGGAGCCGTGGTCCAGGGTGAACCAGACCTCGTCGTCGCCGGGCGCGGAGGCGAACGAGATCTCCCGCACCGGCTTGACGAACCGGCGCAGCAACTGCGGGAAGAACAGGTGCCCGTACTCCCCGGGCGCGAAGCGCAGCTCGCCCTGCGGGCGGAACCGGTACGTGACAACGCTGCCGTACTCGGGGGTGCTGCCGATCAGGTGCAGTCGGGCCATGGTGGCGTCTCTCCTCGCTCGCTGCCGCACATCCTCGCCTGATCACGCGACCGCGTCCAGCCCGCCGCGTACGCATAGGAGTATCGAAAATCGTCGACTCCGGAACGGGCCCGCCGATGGCTTCTGGGCTGCATTCGCTCCGGAGAGTAGCCACGCCCATGGCTCTGCGGCTTGCCCGCAGCCGGGCCAACGGCACCCGCACGATCCTGTGGGCGTGCGGCTTCGGCCCCCAGTCCAACCAGGTCTGGTTCCGGCGCTGAGTCGGGAGCGTTAGGAAGGGCACCTTCTACATCGCCATGCGATAAGAAGGTGCCCTTCCTTCGCCGTTTGGGGGGTTTGGGCAGCCCAGCAGGCTGACAATCGATCAAGACCGTCGGCGGAGGGCACACAGGTGGACTACATCCAGCAGTCGCTGATCGACCCGATCAGCGCGTTCCTCTGGAACTACGTGCTGGTCTACCTGCTCATCGGCGCGGGCCTCTACTTCACCCTGCGGACCCGGGCCGTGCAGTTCCGGCTCTTCCCCAAGATGATCTCCGAGATGCGGGGGTCGCGCTCCGGCGAGGACACCGGCGTCTCGTCGTTCCAGGCGTTCTGCGTCGGGCTGGCCTCCCGGGTCGGCACCGGCAACATCGCCGGGGTCGCCATCGCGCTCACCCTCGGCGGTCCCGGCGCGATCTTCTGGATGTGGATCGTCGGCCTGGTCGGCATGGCGACCGCGTTCATCGAGGCGACCCTCGCGCAGGTGTTCAAGGTGCGCGGCCCCGACGGCGCGTTCCGCGGCGGCCCCGCCACCTACATCCAGCGCGGGCTCGGCTCGCGGCCCTGGGGCTGCGTCTTCGCGGTGCTGCTGATCCTCACCTTCGGCATCGCGTTCAACATGGTGCAGGCCAACACGATCGCCGACGTGGTCAGCACGCTGCGCTCCAGCGAGCGCAAGCTGGGCGTGGCGGTCGCGCTGGTGCTGGTGACCGCGCCCGTGCTGTTCGGCGGCATCCGGCGCATCGCGCGCGTCGCCGAGTACGTGGTGCCGGTGATGGCGGCGGTCTACCTGCTGCTGGCCGCGGTGATCGTGCTGCTCAACCTCGGCGAGGTGCCGGGCATGCTCGCCACCATCGTGAAGTCGGCGTTCGGCCTGGACCCGGCCCTGGCCGGGGTCGCGGGCGGGGTCAGCGCGGCGCTGCTCAACGGCGCCAAGCGGGGCCTGTTCTCCAATGAGGCCGGCATGGGCAGCGCCCCCAACGCGGCGGCCACCGCGACCACGAGCCATCCCGCCCGGCAGGGCCTGATCCAGTCGCTGGGCGTCTTCGTCGACACCATCCTGATCTGCACCGCGACGGCGTTCATCGTCATGCTCGGCGGCGAGAGCGTGTACCAGCCCGGCAAGGCCTCCGCGGACACCGGCGCGTCGCTGACCCAGGCGGCCGTCGCGGCCCAGCTCGGCGGCTGGAGCAACTGGCTGATGGCCGTGCTGGTCACCGTGTTCGCGTTCTCGTCGATCCTGGGCAACTCGTCATACGCCCTGGTCAACCTCGACTTCCTGCGGGCGCGACCGGCGGTGCAGACGGCGTTCCGGATCGTGGTGCTGGTGGCGGTCGCGATCGGGTCAGTCGTCGCCCTGGAGCCGGTATGGGCGCTCGCGGACGTCGCGATGGCACTGATGGCGCTGGTGAACCTGACCGCGATCCTGCTGCTCAGCAAGTGGGCGTTCGGCATGCTCGACGACTTCGAGGCGGCCGCCCGCCTCGGCCGGGAGCCCGCCTTCACCGCGACCGGCAACCCGCACCTGCCGAAGCCGCTGGACACGGACGTCTGGCCCTAGCCCGCCGTACGCGGAACGTGCGGTCAGGGCCGCCGCCACCACCGCCGGCCGGGTGGGGTCAGCGGTGCAGCGTCAGCGCCAGCAGTTCGGCGGCGGGACGCTGGGCGCGGGCGGCCGCCGACACCGCTGCGGCCTGCGCGGTGGACAGGTCGGCGGCGTTCAGCCGGAACTTGAGATCGAGATCGTCGGCGGTCAGCGGGTGGGCCTCGCTGCCGCGCGACGCGTCAACCCGGTGCTCCAGCAGCTCACCACTCGTGGTGCGCACGCGCAGCACGGCGGCGAACGCGTTCGGGAAGATCTCGGTTGCGCGCTCGTCGGCCACACAGGTGACCCGCGCCGCCAGCGCTGACACGTCGTCGTCGAGATCGCGGAAGTCGGCCGTGCCGATCCCCAGCCCGCTGCCGCCGAGCAGCGCCGCGGCGACCGTGTACGGCCCGGAGAACTTCCCGTGGTACGCCGTCTGCGGCCGTGCCTTCTCGGCGGCCGGTTCGGCGATGGTGCGCAGCACCGGGGCGGCCACGCCCAGCTCGGCCGAGGCCACGTCGGCGGCCCGCAGACCGGCGGCCCGCAGCGCGAGCGCGCAGTCGATGCCGGGGTGCGTGAAGTGGTTGGTCGGATAGGGCTTGTACACGGTCCGCGACAGCTCCCACCGCTCGCCGAGCCCGCCGAGCAGGGCGTCGGCGTCGAAGACCCCCGAGGTGTACGCGGCGAAGAAGCCGAAACGCCCCTCCAGGACCGTCGGCGGGCCGGTCAGCCCGTCGGCGGCGAACACGGCGGCGCTGACCCCGGCGTGCGCCGCCCAGCCGCAGTGCGTCTTCTTGACCGTGCCGCCGGTGCGGTTGGCCTCCAGCAGCCCCGCGCCCATCGACGCGGCGATGCCCATGGCGTGCGCGATCCCGGCCGCGTCCAGTCCGTAGAGCAGCCCCGCTGCGGCGGCCCCGCCGATCGTGCCGCAGATCGAGGTGGCGTGCAGGCCCCGTTCGAAGAAGACGGAGTTGCGCAGCTCCCGGTCGTACGCGGCCATGCCGAGCCGGTTGCAGATCTCGATCCCGGCGGCGACGGCACGGACCAGGGACCGCCCGTCCGCGCCGGTGGCCTCGGCGGCGGCCAGCGCGGCGGGCACGATGCCCGCGCTCGGGTGCAGCACCGAAGGCAGGTGCGTGTCGTCGAAGTCGAGCGCGTGCGCCATGACCCCGTTGACCAGCGCCGCGGCGGGCGCGGGCAGCCGGTCGCCCGCGCCGATGACGGTCGCCTCGGCCGTGCCTCCCCAGCGGCGCACCGACGCGAGCACGGCGTGCACCGCGGGATCGTCCTGCGCGGCCAGCGCGAGCCCCAGGATGTCGAGGATGCGGTCGGGCACCCCGTTCGGAATCGCGTGGTCCCGGCAGCTCACCGCGAATGCGGCGAGCTGGGCGACGGCCTTGTCCGCGGAGACCGGAGCCGTGGCAGCGGATGCGGCGGTCCGGGGATCACCGGTGGCGGCGGGCCCGATGGCCGTGCCGCCGACCGGGCCGGCCTGTCCAGGAGTCATGCGAGCACCGCCAAGGGCCGGACCGGTGCGCCGGTCGCGCCGACCAGGGGCAGCGGGTTCAGCACCAGCAGGATCTCCCGTGCTCCGGTGGCCAGCAGCGGATCAAGATTCATGGTCTCGATGATGTGCACGCCGTTCTCGACCAGCAGCACCCGGTGTGCGGGCAGCACGGCGTGGCCGCGACCGGCGGGGATGTGTTCGAAGGCGATGGTCTCCGCGCCGACGGCGGCCGGGGAGTGCGCGGCGAGCCAGCGCGCGGCCGCCTCGTCCGGCCCGGGGGTGCCGTCGCGTACGCCGATGAACGCGTCGTGCTCGGACCAGCGGCGCGACCAGCCGGTGCCGATGAGGATCACCTCGCCGGGGGCCAGGGTCAGGCCCGCCGCGGCGCGGTCGAGGTCCTCGGGCGTGATCGCGTATCCGGCGGGCAGCACGTCCACGCCGTGCACCCGGGCCACGTCGAGGACCACGGCGCGGCCCAGGTACGGCGGGAACGTGTCGATGCCGAGGTCGCTGAAGCCCAGGTGGGACTGCAGCGGTCCGGCGGGGCGGCCGCCGTGCAGCAGCCCGTCCTGCGACACATGCGACAGCGCGTCGACGTGCGTGCCGACGTGGCCGCCGGTGACGATCAGCTCGTTGGCGGCCGAGCCGCCGTCGGGGCGGGTCATGTCGCCGTGCCGGCGTTCCAGCGCCATCCGGAACGGCGGATGGTTCGGCGACTGCGGCATGCCGCGCCGCATCGGCTGCGCGAGGTCGATGACCTGCCGCCCGCGCACCGCCTCCCACGGTGGAACCGTGCCGCTGCTCGACCTCGCGGCGCCGTTCTGTGCGGCAACAACGCCCGGGGTCGCGATGCCGTTCTGCACGACCGCGCCGTTGGGCGTGGCGAGGCCGCCCTGCGGGACCGCGCCGTTCGGCCGAGCGGGGTCGGCAGGGGCGGCTGCGGTCGGCCTCGACCGGCCGCTCGGGGCGGGCAGCAGCGCGTGCTGGTCCTGATCGAAGCCCTGCATCAGATCACTCCGGTGTCGCGCAGTGCGGTCAGCTCGTCCTCGGTCAGGCCGAGCCGCTCGCGGTAGACGGTGTCGTTGTCGGCGCCGCGAAGCCGCCCGGTCCAGCCGATCCGGCCGGGCGTCTGCGACATCCGGTAGAGCACGTTGGGCATACGCAGCGGTCCGAGCGCGGGGTCCTCGACGGTGGTGATCGAGTCGAGGGCGGCGAACTGCGGGTCGGCGAAGACGTCGGCGATGTCGTAGATCGGCGCGACCGCGGCCTGTGCCTCGTCGAACGCCTTGGTCACCTCGTCGAGGTCGCGCACCGCGATCCAGCCGCCGACATGGGCGTCCAGCTCGTCGGCGTGGGCGGCGCGGCCCGCGCCGGTGGCGAACCAGGGCTGGGCGATGACCTCGGGGTGCCCGACCAGGTGCATGACCCGTTCGGCGATGGCCTGGGCGCTGGTGGACACGGCGACCCAGCGGCCGTCGCGGGTGCGGTACGTGTTGCGCGGCGCGTTGTTGACCGACCGGTTGCCGGTGCGCTGCTGCACCAGCCCGAGCTGGTCGTACGCCATGGCCTGCATGCCCAGCACGGTCAGCATCGGCTCGACGATGGCCAGGTCGATCACCTGTCCGGTCCCGCCGCGCGCGTCGCGGTGGTAGAGCGCGGTCATCACCGCCTGCGCGCAGGTCAGCGCGGAGATGCCGTCGGCCAGCCCGAACGGCGGCAGGGTCGGCGGCCCGTCGGGCTCACCCGTGATCGCCGCGAAGCCGCTCATGGCCTCGGCGAGCGTGCCGAACCCGGGCCGGTGGGCGTACGGGCCGTGCTGGCCGAACGCGGTGACCCGGGCGATGACCAGGCGCGGGTTGAGCTCGTGCAGCACCTCGGGGGACAGGCCCCAGCGCTCCAGGGTGCCGGGCCGGAAGTTCTCGATGAGCACGTCGGCTTCGGACAGCAGGCGCTTGGCCAGCGCCGCTCCCTCGGCGCGGCCGAGGTCGAGGGTGACCGTCTGCTTGTTGCGGCCCAGCATGGTCCACCACAGCGGCACGCCGTCGCGGGCCGGCCCGTGTCCGCGGGACGGGTCGCCCTTCGCCGGATGCTCGATCTTGATCACGTCCGCGCCGTAGTCGCCGAGGATGGTCGCGGCGAGGGGTCCGGCGAAGAGCGTCGCGGCGTCGACGACGGTGACGCCGGACAGGGCGGCGGGCGGCATGGGGGAACCGTACACGCCCTACCCTCAAAAAGGAAACCTCGTTACAGTGTGCGAAACGCACTCCTGGGAGGATCGCCGTGGCACGATACGATCTGCTGGTCAAGGACGGAACGCTGGTGCTGCCGTATGTCGGCACGGTACGCGCCGATCTCGCCGTACGCGACGGGAAGATCGCGGCGATCGGTGACGACCTCGACCCGGCCTCGGCCGACGAGGTGCTCTCCGCGCAGGGCCGACTCGTGTTCCCCGGCGCCGTCGACGCCCACTACCACCTGGGCATCTACCGCGACCTGGCGCTCGACGCGGCCGAGGAGACCCGATCCTCGCTGGTCGGCGGCGTGACCACGGTGCTGTCCTACTTCCGCACCGGCCAGCACTACCTCAACCGCACCGGCCCGTACGGCGAGATCTTCCCGCAGGTGCTCGACGCCGTCGCGGGGCACGCGTGGACGGACTACGGCTTCCACCTCGCGCCGATGGACACCGCCCAGGTCGGCGAGGTGCCCGCGCTGATCGACGAGCACGGCGTCAGCTCGTTCAAGTACTACATGTTCTACAAGGGCTTCAACCTGTCCGCCGACTCCCGCGACGCCAAGTCGTTCACCATGAGCGACGAGTACGACCTCGGCCACCTGTACCAGATCATGGAGGCGGTCGCGGCCAACCAGCGCGAGGGCCGCCGGGTGTCCCTGTCGCTGCACTGCGAGCAGGCCGAGCTGATGCGGCTGTTCATCGACCGGGTCCGGGCCGCCGGCGACCCGCAGACCCTGAAGGCGTACTCCGACGCCCGCCCGCCGCTGACCGAGCGGGTCGCCATCGGCGAGGCGACGACGCTGGCCGACGCGACCGGCTGCCCGGTCAACCTGCTGCACCTGTCGTCGGCCGAGGCGATCGCCGCGGCGGCCGCGGCCAAGGCGACCGGGCGGCTCGACCTGCGCTGCGAGGTCACCCTGCACCACCTGTGCCTGGACCACGAGAGCCTGGACCGCCGCGGCGGCCTGGGCGCGAAGGTCAACCCGCCGATCCGCTCCGTGTCGGACACCGAGGCGCTGTGGGCGGCCGTGGCCGACGGCACCGTGGACTGGGTGGCCTCCGACCACGCCTGCTGCCTGGAGGAGAACAAGGGCGACGCGCTGTGGCCCGCGCTGCCGGGCTTCGGCGGTACGGCCCTGCTCTACCCGATCCTGCTCAGCGAGGGCATGCACAAGCGCGGCCTGTCCCCACAGCGCGTCGCCGAACTGGCCTCGGGCAACCCCGCCCGCGCCTACGGCCTGGCCGGACGCAAGGGCAACCTCATGGTCGGCATGGACGCCGACCTGACCATCGTGGACCCCGAGCTGGAGCAGGAGGTCACCACCGACCTGCTGCTGTCCGGCCAGGACCACTGCCCCTTCGAAGGCCACAAGGTCAAGGGCTGGCCCGTCGCCACCGTCGTCGGCGGCCGCCTCGCCTACCGCGACGGCACGATCCTCGGCACCCCCTCCGGCCGCTTCGTCGCCCGCTGACCCACCCCGCGCGGCACCGCGCCCCTCGCAAGTCTTAAAGAGTCGGGGGGGGGGGCGGGGCCAGGCGGGCCCGCCCGGGCGAGGGGGGAGGGGGGGG
>NZ_ML769308.1:154255-222415 GCF_009720385.1 Catellatospora vulcania
CCCCCCCCCCCCCCCCCCCCCCCCCCCCCCCCACCCCCCCCCGCCCCCCCCCCCCCCCCCCCCCCCCCCCCCGACTCTTTAAGACTTGCCGCAGGGGTGGGTCACATGCCGTCGCCGGACCACTCGCCGCGGGAGCGGGAGCGGACGGGGAGGGTGGAGATGACGGGGAGGTGGTCGTGGTTGTGGTCGTCGTAGTTCTCGGCGTGGCCGCCCCACTTGACCCACTCTTCGGTGGTGTACCAGTTGATCAGCTCGCCGTCCGACCGGATGATCCAGTCGATGTCGGTCTCGGCGATGAAGTGGCCGTGCTTGACCCCGGCCGGGCGGAAGCAGTACGTGCCGTCGTCGATGTCGCCGAAGTTGTAGGCCATCTTGCCGCCGAGGGTGTAGAACTCCTCGTAGCAGGGGTGGTGCGCGAGCCGGTGGTCGGTCCAGCCCTTCTTCGCCCGGATCAGCCGGGTGTAGAAGCCGGTCTTCGGGTCGCGGTGCAGCAGCTTGATGTACAGCGGCGTGAGCGGCCCGACGCTGGGCGCCTCGGTCCACTCCATCTTGTTGGAGTCGATCACGGTCGCCTCGCCCACGGCGTCGGCCCACCGCTGTGCGCCGGGATCGAACCCGCAGTCGCCGTACTCGCGCCAGTGCAGCACCCGGCTGCCCTCGCGCACCTTGATCCAGTCCATCGGCACCCCGCGCGGCACCTGCACGTAGCCGCCGGCCCCGATCTCGGTGCCGCCGTAGCTCAGCGAGCCCGAGACCACGTAGAACTCGGTGTTCGCGTGCGGCACGCCGCCGCCGCGGCCCCAGTCGGCGGGGAAGTCCAGCGACAGCGAGGACGAGCCGTCCTCCTCGTCGACGGACAGGCGGCGCTCGCGCACCTTGCCCTCGCCGTACGGCAGCTCGCCGACGTGCCAGATGTAGTCGTCCTCGTGGATCAGTTCGACGTGCGCTCTCACTGCGGTTCGCTCCTCAACTGTCGTTTCAACACCTTGCCGGCGGCGTTGCGGGGCAGCGCGCCGGGGAACTCGTACGACTTGGGCACCTTGTAGCCGGACAGCCTGCTGCGCAGGTGGGCGTCGAGGTCGGCGGGCGCGACGGCTTCGCGGCACACCACGTGCGCGACGATCCGCTCGCCCCAGTGCTCGTCCGGCACCCCGACCACGGCCGCCTCGACCACCCCCGGGAACGTGACCAGGGCCTCCTCGACGTCACGCGGGTACACGTTGACGCCGCCGGTGATGATCACGTCCTTCTTGCGGTCCACGATGGAGATGAACCCCTCGTCGTCGACCACCACGATGTCGCCGCTGGTCATGAACCCGTCGGGGGTCGTGCAGGCGGCCGTGGCGGCGTCGTTGTCCAGGTACCCGTTCATCAGGTACGGCGAGCGGCTGAACAGCTCGCCCGGGGTGCCCGGCGGCACCGGCTGCCCCTCGTCGTCGACGACGCGCACCTGCGTGGCGAACCAGGGGTGGCCGACGGAGCCGGCCTTGCGGCGGGCGTCGGCCGGGCGCAGGTTGGTGATCACACCGGCCTCGGTGGAGCCGTACAGCTCGTGCACGCCGACGCCGCCGAACGCGTCGAGCACCCACTCCTTGAGCGGGCGCGGCAGCGCGGCGGCGTTGAAGTAGAGGGTGTCCAGGCTGGACAGGTCGGCGTGGGCGGCCGGTTCGGCGGTCAGCGCGCGGATCAGCTGCGCGTGGGTGGGCACCAGGAACACCGACTGCGCCCGGTCGCGCGCGATCATCTCCAGCACGTTGCCCGCGTCGAAGCTGCGCAGCATGCTGACCGTGCCACCGCAGAACACCGCCGCGTAGGCGAACGCGAACCCGGCCCCGTGGTACATCGGCGCGACGGCGATGGTCCGCCGCCCCGGCCCCAGGCCCCATTCGAGCGCGGCGGCGTAGAAGGTGAGCACCCGGGAGCGGTGCGAGATCTGCACGCCCTTCGGGTCGCCGGTGGTCCCCGAGGTGTACGCGACGCAGAACGGGTCGCGCTCGGACACGGCCGCCCACGGGTCCCGCGCGTCGGCGGCGGCCAGCACCTGCTCGTACTGCTCGCCGACGGCGATGGACACGTCGAGCGCCGGGGCGAGGTGGGCCAGTGCCTCGTCGGCGAAGATCGCGCGGGCGCGGGAGTGCCCGACGATGAACTCGATCTCGGGCCCGGCCATCCGCGGGTTGAGCGGCACCAGGACGAGGCCGGCCTTGGCCAGCCCGGCGGCGATCTCGGGATACTCCAGGCGGTTGCCGAGCAGCACCGCGACCCGGTCGCCGGCGCGCAGCCCGCGGGCCAGCAGCGCCTGCGCGAGCCGGGAGGAACGCTCGTCGAGCTGGGCGTACGTCAGCCGCCGGGCGCCGTCGACGACCGCCGTGACGGCCGGGGTGGCACGGGCGAACTCCCGTACCCCACCGGCGATGTTGAGCTCCGCCCCATCCACCATGCCCTGAATGGAAACACCGTTTCCATTCTGAGGCAAGAGCCGGTTCAGCCGGGCGGGAAAGTCCCGGCGCGGCCCAGCATGGCCGGAGCGGTGATGCCGAGGCGATCGGCGATCCAGGTGCCGGTCGCGGCCAGCCGGCCGAGATGCGCGCCGGTGTCGACCCCGGAGCGCTCCAGCAGGTAGGCCAGGTCCTCGGTGGCGATGTTGCCGGTCGCGGCCGGGGCGAACGGGCAGCCGCCGATGCCGCCGGCGCTGGCGTCGAGCGCGAGCACCCCGTGGTCGAGCGCCGCCAGCGCATTGGCGTACCCCGTGTTGCGGGTGTTGTGGAAGTGCGCGCGCAGCGCCACGTCCGGAGCGACTTCGCGCACGGCCGCGACCAGCGCGGCGACCTGGCGCGGCACGCCGACCCCGATGGTGTCGGCGAGGCAGATCTCGTCCGGAGCTACCTGCGCGGCGGAGATCAGCCCGGCCACGTGCCCGGCAGAGACCTCGCCGGTGAACGGGCAGCCGAATGCGGCGGCGACGGTCAGCGTGGTGCGCAGCCCCGCGGCGCGGGCGTCGGCGGCGACCGCGTCCCACTGGGCGAGCGACGCCGCGCTGGTCATGCCCTGGTTGCGCTGGGAGAACTCGTCGGTGGCGACCAGCACGTAGTTGACCTCGTCGACGCCCGCCGAAGCGAGCGCCCGGTCCAGCCCGCGCCGGTTGAGCACCAGGCCGATGTAGGACACGTCCGCGCGCCGGGGGACCGCGGCGAGCACCGCCTCGGCGTCGGCCATCTGCGGCACCCGGGCCGGGTGGGCGAACGCGACGGCCTCGATGCGGCGCACTCCCGCTTCGAGCGCGCGCGTGATGTACTCGACCTTCACCTCGGTGGACAGCAGTGTCTGCTCGTTCTGCAGCCCGTCGCGCGGACCGACCTCCACGATCTCCACGGCACCCTCGGTTCCTCTAGCGAAACAGCGTTTCCAAAGCATAGGATGCGGCCGTGACAGGCGCACTATCCGACATCAGGGTGATCGAGACCGGCACGCTGCTGGCCGGCCCGTTCTGCGGCCAGCTGCTCGGCGACTTCGGGGCCGAGGTCATCAAACTCGAGGACCCGGGCAAGGGCGACCCGATGCGCCAGTGGGGCCGGGAGAAGCCGCACGGGCAGTCGCTGTGGTGGCCGGTGGTCGCCCGCAACAAGAAGTCCGTCACCTGCAACCTGCGCG
Source organism: Catellatospora vulcania (assembly GCF_009720385.1). GTDB lineage: Bacteria > Actinomycetota > Actinomycetes > Mycobacteriales > Micromonosporaceae > Catellatospora > Catellatospora vulcania. The sequence continues at coordinate 157,907 of NZ_ML769308.1, forward strand.
TCAAAGAGGGCCAGGACCTGGTACGCCGCCTGGTCGCCGACGCGGACGTGCTGCTGGAGAACTTCCGCCCCGGCACCCTGGAACGCTGGGGGCTGGGCTGGGCCGAGCTGTCCGCGATCAACCCGCGGCTGATCCTGGTCCGGGTCACCGGCTACGGCCAGACCGGCCCGTACGCGCCGCGCGCCGGCTTCGGCTCGATCGGCGAGGCGATGGGCGGCATCCGCTACGTCACCGGCGAAGCCGACCGGCCGCCGTCGCGCTCGGGCATCTCGCTGGGCGACTCGCTGGCCGCCACGTACGCCGCGTACGGCACCCTCGCCGCGCTGCACGCCCGGGAGCGCACCGGCGTCGGGCAGGTCGTCGACTCGGCGATCTACGAGGCGGTGCTGGCCATGATGGAGTCGCTGCTGCCCGAGTGGGCGGTGGCCGGCTACCAGCGCGAGCGCACCGGGGCGGTGCTGCCCAACGTGGCCCCGAGCAACGCCTACCCGACCGCCGACGGCACCGAGGTGCTCGTCGCCGCCAACCAGGACACCGTGTTCGGGCGGCTGTGCGAGGTCATGGGGATGCCGGAGCTAGCTGCCGACCCGCGGTACGCCACGCACGGCTCGCGCGGCGCGCACCAGGCCGAGCTGGACGACCTGATCGCGGCGTGGACGCGTGCCCAGCCCGCGGACAAGCTGCTGGCCGCGCTGCACGAGGCCGGGGTGCCCGCGGGTGGCGTATACACCGCCAAGGACATGCTGGCCGACCCGCACATCGCGGCCCGCGAGGCGATCGTGCGCGTGCCGCACCCCGACTTCGGCGAGCTGCCCATGCAGAACGTCGCCCCGCGCCTGTCCGCCGACCCCGGGTCGGTGCGCTGGGCCGGGCCGACGCTCGGTCAGCACAACGACGAGGTGTACGGCGACATCCTGGGCCTGTCCGCGCAGGACCGCGCCGAGCTGCGGGAGCGGGGCGTCATCTGATGGCGCTGGACGCCGACTACGCGCAGGCCGGGTTCGCCCGGCGGCTCGGCTGGGGCGAGCGCCCGGCGGTGCTGCTGGTCGACCCGGTGGCCGCGTACACGGTGGCGGGTTCGCCGCTGCGCCTAAACACCGGGCAGGCGGCGCTGGACGCGATGGCCGCGCTGCTGGCGGCCGCGCGGGCGGCCGGGCTGCCGGTGGTGCTGACCGGCGTGCGCTACGCCGACGCCAGTTGCGCCGAGGCTCCGCTGTTCGCCGCGAAGGTGCCCGCACTGGCGGCGTTCGCCGCGGGCAGCCCGCTGGGGGAGTTTCCGGCGGAGGTGACTCCCGCGCCGGGGGAGCATGTCGTGCTCAAGCACTACGCGAGTGCGTTCGCCGGGACCTCGCTGCCGGCCTGGCTCACCGCCAACCGGGTGGACACCCTGGTCATCGGGGGCTTCTCGACCAGTGGCTGTGTGCGGGCGTCGGCCGTGGACGCGCTGCAGCACGGCTTCCGGCCGATGGTGGTGCGTGAGGCCTGCGCCGACCGCGACCCGGGCCCGCACGAGGCGAACCTGTTCGACCTCGACGCCAAGTACGCCGACGTGGTGAGCCTGGCCGAGGCGCTGTCCCGGCTGGTCTGAACGCAGGAGGACTCCCCGGCCCGGTGCGCGGGCCGGGGAGTGTCCTGACGGGTCAGGACTGCGGCATCAGCACGGTGTCGACGATGTACACGGTGCCGTTGCGGGTCTGCACGTTGCCGCAGACCACCTTCGCGCTGTCGTTGACCTTGAAGTCGGCGCCGCTGCCGGACACGGTCAGGTCCTGGCCCTCCAGGGTCTTGTGGGTGCCCGCGAGCTGCTCAGGCGCGGTCTTCCCGGCCACCACGTGGTAGGTCAGGATCTTCGTGAGCAGTTCCTTGTCGGCCAGCACCTTGTCCAGGTCGGCCTTCGGGATCTTCGCGAAGGCGTCGTTGGTGGGCGCGAAGACGGTGACCGCCTCGGCGTTGTTGAGCGTGTCCACCAGGCCGGCCTGCTTCACTGCGGTGACCAGCGTGGACAGCAGCGGGTTGCCCGAGGCCGCGGTCGCCACGGGCTGCTGGGCCATCGCCTCGAAGCTGCCCGGGTTGTTCGGGTCCTTGGGTACGGCCGCGCAGCCGGGCCCGAACTCCTCCGCGGCCATCGCGGCGGTCTTCGTGCCTGTGGGCTGGGTGGCCATGGTGTCGGTGCCGCAGGCCGTCAGGGCCAGCGTGAACGCAAAGGTGCCGGCGGCCGCGAGCGCGGTCAGCCTCTTCTTGCCGAGCATGTCGAAGTCCTTCCTCCGGTACGACGTCAGGAGGGATTCGGCCCTGGGCTCGGCATGGTTTGGTCAGATCGCCGGATTTTTTATTTTTCTGCTTTCTGAGCGCTTTGAGAGTTTCTTTCGGGTGACTCGGCGCCGGTCCGGTACAGCGCCTCGATCACGCTCGCGTACTTGCGGACGATCGCCGCCCGGCGCAGTTTCAGCGTCGGCGTCAGCTCGTCCCCGCCCGGCGCCCACACCGCGTCCAGCACCTCGTACCGCTTGATCTGCTCGACCCGGGACAGCTCGGCGTTGCCCGCGGCGACCCCCGCCGCGATCGCGTCCGCGACCGTGGCCGCACCGTGCCGCGCGGTGTGCGACGCCACCGCCTCAGGGTCGAACACGATCAGGGCCACGTTGTACGGCCGCCCGTCGCCGACCACGACCAGCGCGCCGATCAGCGGGCAGGCCGACTTGACCACGCCCTCGATGTTCGCCGGGGACATGTTCTTGCCCGCCGCGTTGATGATCAGTTCCTTCTTGCGGTCCACGATCGACACGTAGCCGTCGGTGTCGATCGTGGCCACGTCCCCGGTGCGCAGCCAGCCGTCGGCGTCGAACGCCTCGGCGGTGCGGGCCGGGTCGCGATGGTAGCCGCGGGACACCAGCGGGCCGCGGATGAGCAGCTCACCGTCGTCGGCCAGGCGCACCTGCACCCCGGGCGCGGCGATGCCGACGGTGCCGGGGCGGATCGCGCCGGGCGGGTTGAGCGTGCTCGCGCCGCAGGTCTCCGACATGCCCCAGATCTCGCACACGGGCAGCCCGAGGTCGAGGAAGAACTCCAGCACCGGCACGGGCAGCGCGGCCGCCCCGCACATCGCCCAGCGCATCCGGTCCATGCCCAGCCGGGCCAGCACCTGGCCGAGCACCACGCGGTCCGCGACCCGGGCCAGCACCCGCGCGGCAGGCCCGCCCCGCCTGCCCCGGCCCCACCGCAGCGCCAGCCGGAACGCCCACCGCCGCGGCACGGGCGCGTCGAGCAGCGCGTCCTCTATCCGGGCACGCATCTTCTCGAACACCCGCGGCACCGCCGCCCAGTACGTCGGGCGCACCTGGGCCAGAGCCGGACCGAGCTGGGTCAGGTCGGCCAGGCAGGTGATCCGCGCGCCGTAGAGCAGTTGCAGGTAGTGGCTGGCCAGCCGGTCGGCGACGTGCGCGGCGGGCAGGTAGGACAGCCCGTGGTCGGCGCGTTCCAGCGGGAACAGCGCGGTCACCGCGTCCGCCTCGGCCAGCAGGTTGGCGTGGGTCAGCTCGACGCCCTTCGGCGGCCCGGTGGTGCCCGACGTGTAGATGAGGGTGAGCAGGTCGTCGGGCTGCACGGCACGCCACGCGGCATCGAAGTCGAAGCCGGATTCGGCCAGCGCGCACAGCTCGTCGAGGGTGATCGTGCCGTCGGGCCGGCCGTCCACGCAGACGAGGTGGTCGTATACCGCGCCGCTCGCGACGATGCGCGGCGCGTACTGCGCCTCGCAGATCACGATCCGGGCCTGCGCGTTGCCGAGCACGTAGGCGATCTGCGCGGGCGAGGAGGTGTTGTACACCGAGAACGGCACCGCGCCGAGGTGGATCGCGGCCGTGTCGGCGAGGTGGAACTCGGGCCGGTTGGCGAGCATCAGCGCGATGGTCTGCCCCCGGCGCACACCCACCCCGGCCAGGCCTGCCGCGATCGCGCGCACCCGCTCGGCGTACTCGTGCCAGGTCAGCTCCGTGTCGGAGCCGTACGCGCCGAGCGCGACGGTGTCGGGTGCGACCGAGGCGGTGGCCTGGAACGCCGCGCACAGGGTCGCGGCACGCGGCGTCGTCGCGGGCGGGTCTGCGGGGAGCATCGGGTCCTCTCCGGATCGGGTCAGCGCAGGTGCAGCAGTTGCATGGCGCGCACCGCGGCGGTCAGCGCGCGGGCGTAGCGGGCCTGCCCGGGACCGGCCGGGGGCGCGAGGTTCAGCCGCTGGTGGGCGATGGTCTGCGCGGCGGTGTACGCGAGCAGCCCGGCGGTGCCGTGGCGGCGGCCGAGCCCGGACGACTTCATGCCGCCCATGGGCGCGTCGTGCGAGGCGTACGCGGCGGCGTAGCCCTCGTTGATGTTCACGGTCCCGGCTCGCAGCCGCCGGGCCAGCGCCCGGGCCGCCCCGGTGTCCCGGCTGAACACGGCGGCGTTGAGGCCGTACTCGGTGTCGTTGGCCAGCTCGACGGCCGCGTCGTCGCCGGGCACCGCGTACACCGCGACCACCGGCCCGAATGTCTCCTCGCGGTACACCGCCATGGCCGGGGTGACCCCGCCGAGCACGGTCGGCTCGTGGAACAGCGGGCCGAGATCGGGCCGCGCCGCGCCACCGGCCAGCACGACCGCGCCGCGCCCGGTCGCGTCCTCGACGTGGCGGCGGACCGTGGCCAGCACCCGGGGCAGGCTCAGCGAGCCCATCTGCGGGCCGTAGTCCAGGTCGGCGGACAGCCGGAGCCCGCGCACCAGGGGCAGGAAACGGTCCAGGAACGCCTGGTGCACGCGCTCGTGCACGATGATGCGCTCGGCGGACAGGCACAGCTGCCCGGCGCTGGCGAAGCAGGCCCGTACGGCGGCATGGGCGGCCTGGTCGAGGTCGGCGTCGGCGCGCACCAGCAGGGAGTTCTTGCCGCCCAGCTCCAGTGAGCAGCCGATCAGCCGCCGCCCGGCCCCGGTCGCCACGGCCCGCCCGGCGGCCGTGGAACCCGTCAGGCACAGGTGGTCCGCGCCGTCGAGCAGCGCGTCGCCGATGTCGGCGGGCTCGCCGGTGACCTGCTGCCACACGCCGTCGGGCAGACCCGCCTCGGTCATCAGGTCCCGGGCCCAGGCCGCGGTCCGGGCGGTCTGGGTGTCGGGCTTGTGCACGACGGCGTTCCCGGCCAGCAGCGCGGGCACGATGTCGGTGACGGCGAGCGCCAGCGGGTAGTTCCACGGCGTGATCACCCCGACCACGCCGAGCGGGTGGCGCACCTCGACCGCGTACGTGAGCAGCGGCAGCGCACCGCCGCGGCGGCGGGGCCGCAGCAGGCGCGGCGCGCGGCGGGCGTAGTAGGTGCTGACCAGCGCCGCGTCGAGCACCTCCTCGTGCGCGTGCAGCCGGGCCTTGCCGGTCTCGCGCTGGACCAGGTCGAGGATCTCGTCCTGGCGGCGCAGCAGCAGCGCGGCGAAGCGGCGCACCGGCCGGGCGCGCTCGCGCGGCGGTTGTGCCGCCCAGCCGCGCTGGGCCGCGCGGGCCCGGACGTAGGCCAGCGCGACGTCGTCGGCAGTGGACTGCCGCACGGGCGGGAGGGGCTCGCCGGTGAGCGGCGCCAGCGGGACGGCGTCGGCCCCACGGCAGTGAGGGGTGCCCATGCGTGCACGGTAGCCCTTCGCGCCGCAAACGCAAGAGGGTCGTTGCATCAACGCAGGTCAGCGCAAGATAAATCAAGCGCGCTTGACTTTTATTGCCCGGCTGATGAGGGTGGGTGCCGTGCCGAACCTCGTGACCTCGACCGTGGAGCGCGGCGTCGCGACGCTGACGCTCGACTCCCCGCACAACCGCAACGCCCTGTCCGCGGCGCTCGTCGCGCAGCTCGGCGACGCGCTGACCGCCGCGGCGGCCGACCCCGGCGTACGCGCCGTGGTGCTCACCCACACCGGCAAGGTCTTCTGCGCCGGCGCGGACCTGACCGAGGCCGCCGGTGGCGGGATCGCCGAGGGCGCCGCCCGCCTGCTGGCCCTGCTGCGAAGCATCGTCGAGCTGCCGAAACCGGTGGTGGCGCGAGTGGACGGGCAGGTGCGCGCGGGCGGGCTCGGCCTGCTCGGCGCGTGCGACATCGCGCTGGCCGGGCCCGCGTCCGGGTTCGCGTTCACCGAGGCCAGGCTGGGTGTCGCGCCCGCGGTGATCTCGCTGACCACGCTCACCCGGATGCCCGAGCGCGCCGCCGCCCGCTACTACCTGACCGGCGAGGTGTTCGACGCCCCGGCCGCCGTCGCCTGCGGGCTGGTCACCCTGGCCGCCGACGATGTGGACGCGCTGCTGGCCGAGGTGCTGGCCGGGCTGCGCGCCGCCTCGCCGCAGGGCCTGGCCGCGTCCAAGCTGCTGACCACGGCGGCGGTGCGGCGCGCCTTGGACGAGCAGGGAGAACGCCTGGCCGAGGAGTCGGCGCGGCTGTTCGCCACCGACGAGGCGGTCGAGGGCATGACGGCGTTCCTCCAGCGGCGCAAGCCGTCCTGGGCGGCGTGACCTGCATATCGATATGTTGGCATAAATCATTTCTTGTCTCGTGTGGGGAAACGGTGTTCCACTGTGCGAACCATTCCCTCTACGAGAGGAACAGCGATGTTGAGACGAGCGATCCTCGTGCTGGCACTGATCACCGCCGGGGTGGCGGGCTTCGGCTCGCCCGCCGCGGCCGACAGCTCCACCCCGGGCGCGTACGCCGTGGGTTATGTCGACGCCTCGGTCAGCGCCTCCGGCCGCTCCTTCAGCGCCCGGATCTACTACCCGGCGGCCGCCGCGGGGCAGAACGCGGCCGTGGCCGCCGGACGCTTCCCGGCCATCGCGTTCGGGCACGGCTTCCTGCAGAGCGTCAGCAAGTACTACAGCACCATGCAGCACCTGGCCTCGTGGGGCTTCGTGGTGGCCGCGCCGACCTCGCAGGGCAGCCTGTTCCCCAGCCACAGCGCCTTCGCCGACGACCTCAACGCGCAGCTGACCTGGCTGGTCGCGCAGGACACCACGGCGGGCTCACGGTTCAACGCGCACATCACCACCACCAGGCTGGGCCTGTCCGGCCACTCCATGGGCGCGGGCGCGAGCGTGCTGGCCGCCTCCCGCAACCCCGCGGTCACCACGGTGGCCAACCTCGCGGCCGCGGAGACCAACCCGTCGGCGGCCACCGCCGCGGCCTCGGTGCGCGTGCCGATGATGCTGGTCGCCGGGGAGAAGGACGGCACCGCGCCGATCGCGAGCCACCAGCGCCCGATCTACCAGGCCAAGCCCGCGCCCAAGCAGTTGCGCACCATCGTCGGCGGCTTCCACTGCGGCTTCATCGACTCGTCGTCGGCCTTCTGTGACAGCGGCACCATCACCCGCGCCGTCCAGCTGCAGATCACGCGGCGGGTGCTGACCGACTGGTTCCGCTACTACCTGGCGGGGGACACCACGGCATACAACGCCGTCTGGGGCTCCGGCGCGACGAGCGACCCACAGGTCGTCTTCGAGGGCGTCGCCTAGGTGGGCACGGGGGTGCCGGGTGCGGCCGCCGATCGCGGACCGCACCCGGCATCCCGCCGTCCGGCCACGTGGGGCGCGTTACGGGCAGTCGCGCCGGGCAGCGCCGGGCGGATGCTGCCGGGGTCGGCGTCAGACCAGGCCCGCCGCGTAGACCCGGGCCCCCAGGTCGGCCAGCACCGCGTTCGCTGCGCGCCGGCCGGAGACCAGGGCGCCCTGGATGGAGCTGGTGTCGCGGTGGTCGCCGCAGACGTAGCGCCCCAGGCCGTGGCGCACCGGGCGGCGCATCCGGTGCGGGGCGGGCATCGCGGGCAGCGCGTGCGGGATGCGGTACGCGTCCAGCAGCTGCCAGCCGTCGGTCGGCACCTCGTACAGCACGGACAGCCGGGACCGGATCGCCCGTTCCAGCTCGTCGATCGGCGTGGTCGTGTCCAGGGTGGACGTCGCGATCAGCGCCCGGCCGTCGGTGGCGTACCCGGCGGCCGCCGCCGTCATCACGACGGTGTTGGTCACCAGGCCGCCGCTGCCGGGGTCCACGGTCAGCATCGGCTGCGCGGACGGGGCACCGAAACAGGCGTGGTAGAACGTGGTCACCCCGTGCCAGGCGGGCGCGCGCAGGCCGGGCAGCAGCGCCGCAGCGGTCGCGCCGTCCGTCGCCACCACGACGGCCCGCGCCGTGATCTCCTCGTCGCCGTGCACCGCGACACCGTGCGGGGTCAGCGCGTCGACCCGCGCGCCGGTGCGGATCGTCCCGGCGGGCAGGCGTGCCGCGAGCAGCCGGGGCAGCGCCTGCATGCCCTGGGCGGGCACCGCCGCCCCGCCGCGCAGGAACATGCGCCACATGAGATGGAAGAAACGGCCCGAGGTGTCGAGCCGGTCCTCCAGGAACACCCCGGCCAGGAACGGCCGCAGCACCCGGTCCACGGTCGCCGGCGACAGGTCGGCCGCCTTCAGCTCGTCGAGGGTGGACAGGTCGGGCTGGCGCAGCACCGCCGCGGTCGAGCCGAGCGTGTCCCGGGCCGCCAGCTCCACCAGCGTCAGCCCGTCGGCGGGCGGCACCAGCCCGGCGGCCAGTGCGAGCGCCGCGGTCGGGCCGGGGCGCAGCTGGTGGGTGCGCCCGCCCCAGTGCACCGCGAGCCCGCGGGTGAACGGCCGCAGGTGCAGGTCGGCCAGGTCGCACTCGTCCAGCAGCGCCGGGTAGGCCGGGCACAGCGTCTGGAAGCCGCGGTCCAGCAGGAAGCCGTCGACGGCGTCCGTGCGCACCCGCCCGCCGATGTCGTCGGACGCCTCCAGCACGGTCACCCGCAGCCCCGCCTCGGTGATCCGCCGGGCGGCGACCAGACCGGCCAGGCCCGCGCCGACGACGGCCACGTCGCAGTGTTCCGCCATGTCCTCAGGCTAGGCCGCCGCACCTGCGGCGCAGCGGGTTTCGCCGGAGTGCGTCGATCGGCGGCACACGGTTCCTCTAGCGAAACACTGTTTCCCGTACATAGGATGCTCGGCACCGGGCCGGACCGCCCGGCCGAGCCCTGGAGGTTAGGCGCATGGCCGTCCCCGCTGTCGATGAGCAGGTCCGCGAGATCGCCGCGTATCCGGGACGGCCGCCGGTGCGGGTGACCCGCGGCCGCGCCGCCCCGTTCGGCTGGTGGCCCGCGGTCTGCATCGCGCTGGTCGCGCTGATCGACCGGATCGAGTACAACCTGCTGGCCGGGGCGCTGCCGGCGATCCAGCGCGAGTTCGGGTTCGACGACGGCGCGGCGGGCGCCATCGCCACCGCCGGGGCGATCGCCGCGGTGCTCCTGCTGCTGCCCGCCGGGCGGCTGGCCGACACGGGGCGGCGCACCTGGACCGTCGCCGCCGTGGTGGCGGTGTGGGCGGTGCTCACCCTCGGCACCGGCCTGGCGGGCTCCTACGCCATGCTCTTCGGGGTGCGGGTGCTGCTCGGGGCGGCCGGGCAGCTCTACAACCCGCCGTCGTCCAGCCTGCTCGGCGACCTCTACCCCGGACCCAGCCGGGCGCGCGCGTACGGCCTCGAACGCGCCGCCTACTTCGCGGGCCTGCCGATCGGCGTCATCGCGGGCGGTGCGCTGGCCAAGGCGTACGACTGGCGTACCGGCTTCTTCCTCGTCGCGATCCCCGGCGCGGTCATCGCGGTGCTCATGCTCACCGTGCGCGAGCCGGTCCGCGGCGTCGGCGACCGCCTCAGCTCCTGGTACGCCGACCCCGCCACGGCGACGGCTGCCGGGTCGTTGCCCGCGGGCGGCGCGGAACCCGCAGCGGGCGGCGGCGCGGTGGACGCGGCCGCACCGGCGGCCCTGCCCGGCACGGGTTCGGCGGGTTTGTCGGGACTGGTCGCGCAGGTGCGCGAGCTGTGGGCCATCCGCACGCTGCGGTCCGTGGTGAGCGGGCTGAGCATCCTGTTCTTCGGGCTGGGCGGCCTGTTCTTCTGGATGCCTTCGTTCTACCAGCGCGAATTCGGCCTCGACGAGGCCGCCGCGGCCGCGGTGGGCGGCGGCGCGGGCCTGGTCGGCATCCTCGCCGGGATCGGCCTGGGCAGCTGGCTCGGCGACCGCGGGCACGGCCGCCGTCCCGGCTGGCGGGTGCTGCTGGGCGGCTGGTCGCTGCTGTTCGGCACGGTCGCGCTGGCCGGAGCGGTGGCGATCGGCCCGTTCGTGCCGCAGGTGGTCTGCTTCGGACTCGCCAACGTCGGCTTCGCCGGGGCGATCGCGAACCTGACCGCCGCCAACGCCGACGTGGTCGCCGCGTCGCGGCGCGGACTGGGCTTCGCGGTGCTCCAGTCGGTGATCACCCTGGGCGGCGCGCTCGGGCCCTGGCTCATCGGCGAGGCCTCCGACGCGACCGGTTCGCTGCGCCTGGCGTACGCCGTGGTCATCGCGCCGCTGGTGGTCGGCAGCCTGATCGTGCTCCGAGCCTGGCGCAGCTACGACGCGGACGCCGCAGCCGCCCTGTCCGCCGGCGACACGGCCCCGTGATCGTCCGAGTTGCCAGGCAACCGGGCGGATGAGGTCGCAAGATACGCACACCTGCCGGGCAAGTCGGGCGATCAAGGCCCGGGGACCCTGGTGAGATCCCTAGGGCCGGGGTGGCGGGAGTGTCGGTGACCTTGCAGAACGCCGGGTCAGAGGCGGTACCGCTGACAGCATCCGGGCCATGAGACCCCCAACCCACACCATCGCCCGGAGGCTGCTCGGCGCGGCGGGCGCGCTGACGCTCGCCGCCGTCACCCTGTCCGCGCCCGCGGCCGCGGCGGAGGAACCACCGCGCCGCCCGTACCAGCAGGTCAAGATCTGTGATCTGAGCATGTGCTACATCGCCTGGCGGGTCATCGACTCCGACGGCGACGGCTACTGCGACGCCGACGAGCTGGTCGCCCGCACGGACCCGTTCGACCGCAACAGTTTCCCGTCCCCGCAACTGCTCGCCGAGCTGGCCGTCGGCCGGTCGCTGCCGTCGTTCGAGTACGGCCAGGGCGTGTTCGTGCTGCTGCCGCTGGAGACGATCAAGCTCCGGGAGCAGGTCGACCGCGGCTGGACGGAGTCGTTCCCGCTGCCGACCCGCAAGGACTCGCTGGCGCGGATGGGCGTCGACGCCAAGCTGCTGGACGCGTTCGGCCTCGACCCGAACAGCGACGGCCTGACCCTGGGCCTCGACCTACCCGGCTCGGGCGGCAGCGGGCTGCCCGCCGGGATCAAGCTGGGCAGCCTCGACATCTCGCTGATCAGCGCGGGCGGCGGCGCGTCGTTCGCCGCCAACCGGGGCGGCGTCAAGAACAACACCCGCGACGACGACGGCTTCGGCGACGTCACCGAGTACTACGACGGCTCGACCGCGCACACCAGGGTCGACAAGGACACCGGCACCACCGACATCGCGTACACCAACCCGGACGGCTCCAACGGCCCGGTGGTGACCATCGAGCGGGACTTCGGCTACGACGGCGACACCCGGGTGGAGACGGAGACCACGACCGTCACCGGCGCGGACGGCAGGGTCGAGTCGGTCTCGACCACGGTCACCCGCACCGAGCCGGACGGGAGCAGGGAAAGCCAGACCGACAAGACGACCTACAAGCGGGACGAGGACGGCGAGGTCACCGGCACCGTGGTCACCCACTCCGAGTCGTCGACCCCGGCGGGCGGCACCACCACGAGCGGGCATACCACCAGCCGGTGCGACGAGAACGGCCAGAACTGCACGCAGGTGGGCTCGTCGGGCGGCTACTTCGACGAGAGCCAGGCACCGGTCGCCGTCACCGAGGAGATGATCCAGGGCGTGCTCAAGGTGCGCGGCGCGGCCATCAACGTGGTCCAGGGCTGGACGCCGCCGGGCGACGGCAACCCGGAGGCCCCGGACCCGAGCGTGATCGTCAACATCGACCCGGACTACGTCGGTGAGTACGTCCTGGTCGAGCCGAAGCTGACCACGCACGCCCAGCCGAGGTACGCCAACGACCTGCCCCACCCGATGGACGGGGCTCCGTTCCCGCCGACCGGCGGCTGCGGCGGACTCTGCTGAACCTGGCGCCGCCGGGCCCGGCCCTCTCTTCCCCGGTCGGGTCCGGCGGTGTCAGCCGCGTTCGAGGATCAGCAGGTTCTGCGCGGTGACCACGGCGACGGCGAGGGTCTTGTAGCCGACCTCGTCGAACAGCACCGTCATCCGGTCCTTCTCGTAGCCGAGCACCATGCCGGTGCCCCAGTCCGCGTGGCGCACCGTGCTGTGCAGCGGGTACGGCACGTCCTCGGACAGCACCTCCGAGGTGCCCTCGTGGCAGCTGTCGCAGTGCCCGCAGGGCTGGTTGAGCTGCTCGCCGAAGTAGCCCAGCAGCGCCTGCACCCGGCAGCCGCGCATCTCGGCGAACCGGCGCATCATGTCGGTGCGCGAGCGCTGGCCCGCCTGGTACCGCCCGTGTTCGGCGATCGCGTCGCGGGCCGCCTGGTCGGGCAGCGGCGCGAAGCGCGGCACGCTCAGCTCGCCCTTGACGCCGGTGGCCACCGCGCCGACCTGCTCCAGCAGGCTCAGGTGCGCGGCGAGCTTGCGGGCGTTGTAGCCGGTGGTCTTGGCCAGCGCGGTCTTGGAGACCGGACCGCTGTGCAGGGCGGCGGCGACGGTGCGCAGCTCGGCGAGGTCGGGCGCGCCGCCGTTGAAGAAGCGTTGCAGGGCCACGTCCTCGGCCCGGTGCAGCAGCAGCGCGTGCGCGGGGTCGCCGTCGCGGCCGGCCCGGCCGATCTCCTGCAGGTAGCTGTCGGGGGAGTCCGGCAGCGCCATGTGCACGACGAAGCGGATGTTGGGCTTGTCGATGCCCATGCCGAACGCCGACGTGGCGACCATGATCGGCACCCGGTCGGCGAGGAACGCCTCGTGCGCCCGCGAGCGCACCCCGGACGACATGCCCCCGTGGTAGGCCGTGGCCTCGTAGCCCGCGTCGGTGAGCCGCTGGGCGAGCTCCTCGGCGGCGCGCCGGGTCGGCACGTACACGATGCCCGGCGGGGTGGCCTCCTCCAGCAGCTTGAGCAGCCGCCGCCAGCGGTAGTCCTCACTGGGGCAGTGGGTGGCCTCCAGGAACAGGTTGGGCCGGTCCAGCCCGGTCAGCACCACCTTGGGCTTGCGCAGCCCGAGCCGGGCGATGATGTCCTCGCGCATCGGCGGCGACGCGGTGGCGGTCAGCGCCACCACCGGCGGGCGGCCCAGGCCCCGGATCAGGTGCCCGATGGTGAGGTAGTCGGGCCGGAAGTCGTGGCCCCACGACGAGATGCAGTGCGCCTCGTCCACCGCGACCAGCGCGGGTCGCAGCGCCTTCACCTCGGCCATCCGCTCCGGCGAGCTGAGCTGCTCCGGCGTGATGAACAGGAACCGGGCCGTGCCCGCGCGCAGCTCCTGCAGGGCCGCGGCCTGCCTGGCGGGGGTCTCCGCGGAGCTGATCCGCACCGCGCGCAGGGCCGGGTTGCCCCGGTCGTTGAGGTTGGCGATCTGGTCCTGCTGCAGTGCCAGCAGCGGCGAGATCACCACCGTCGGTCCCTTCAGGAGGGACGCGGTGACCTGGTAGACGGCCGACTTTCCGCCGCCGGTGGGCAGCACCACCACCGCGTCGCGGCCGCGCAGCAGGGCGCGCATGGCGTCCAGCTGCGCGGGCCGCAACCGGTTCCAGCCGAAGTGGTCGCGGGCGGCGCGGCGCAGGCGCAGGGAGCGGAATAAGAACATCATCGCCGCGACTCTAACCAGTTCGGGCGACACGCAAACGTCACCGGTATGCCGTCCGTAGACGCGTATGGATGAAGATCAGCTGTCGACAGCGCCCGTGACCAGGTTCGCTATCGCGGCGGCGGCCTCTGGCAGATTTTCGTCACCCGGGCAGTCGGCGAAGCTGACGGTGACCGTTCTGTTGTCGCCCGTCCGATCCACGGTCACCGTGTACTGGAAGGCGTCGGCGCACTTGGTCGGCGCGGTGGGGCGAACGGCCTCGGTCTCCAGCCGGGGATCGGCGGCGAGGGTCTGCAACTGCTCCTGCTCCGAAGTGGTCAGTTCACCCGATTTGCGGGCTCTGGCACGGTCCGTGGCGGTCCACCCGCCTGTCGGGTCGACCGTGATCTGGTCGTCGACGCCCGCGAAGCCGCCGGTGCGGTGCACGCTGACCGACGCGGGGCTGGGTGCGGACGTCGCGCCGGGTTTCGCCGTGTCCGCCGGGGTGCCGCCGCCCACGGGCGCGCAGGCGGCGGTGAGCAGCGCCAGCGCGCCGGCGGCGGCGGTGGCCAGGAAGGCGGTGCGCAGGAAGGTCATGGGTGATGGGACGGCCCGGATCGCGGGCCGGTTGCCTTGCGGCGTGGTTTCAGCCATGTGCGCCAGTCTATGCACCCTGGTCCGCAGACCGCCGCCGCGCGGCCGTGGGGCCGACCCGCCGACCGGCTGCGATCAGCGCCGATGGCGGCCGCGGGCGAAGTCAACCGGGCAGGCCGGCGCGCGCCCGCAGCGCCGAGATGTCCAGCACCGTCACCGACATCCGGCTGGTGCGGATCCAGCCGGCGGCACGCAGCACGCCCAGCGCCTTGCTGACCGCCTCCCGGGACGCGCCCACCCAGCCCGCCAGCTCGTCCTGCGACAGCGGCAGCGCGATGGCGATCACGTCGCCGTCGGGACGGCCGAAGCGTTCGGCCAGCTCGACCAGGCGGGCCGCGACCCGGCCGGTGCTGTCCTGCGCGCCGAACTCGACCCGCTTGCGGTCGGCGTCGCGCAGGCGCTCGGTGAGCAGCCGCATCAGCAGGAACGCGACCCGGCCGTGGGCCTGCAGGTACGCCTCGAACTCCGGCAGCGGCATGACCAGCGCGGTCACCGGCTCCAGCGCGGTCAGCGTCGCCGAACGCGGGGCACGGTCCACCGCGGACAGCTCGCCCAGCAGCGCGCCCGGCCCGCGTACGGCGAGCACGACTTCGCCGCCCGCGGCGGTGTGCGAGGACGCCTTGACCCGCCCGGCGCGCAGCATGGCGACCCAGTCCGAGCGGTCCGCCTCCCGGCACAGCACCTCGCCGCGGCTCCACCGGCGCAGCGCGCTGCGCCGGGTGAACTGCTCCTGCTCGGCGGGAGTCAGCAAGCTCCAGAAGTCCCCGCTCACGCCTTCTCCTCGCTGCGCTCGCCGACATGGGTGCGGGCCCGAGCGACGTGCATCCCGGTGACGGCGTAGGCCCGCACCGTGGCGATCCGGCCCTTGACCGGCAGGTCGCCCAGCGGCGCGGCGGTGATCGCGTCCCCGGCGGCCAGCCGGGTCGCCTCGCCGATGACGACCTGGCCGGGCTCGGCGAGGGTCTGCAGGCGGGCGGCGACGTTGACGGCGTCGCCCATCGCGTTGAAGCCGCGCAGCTGCTCGCTGCCGATGTTGCCGACCAGCGCCGGGCCGGTGTTCGCGCCGACCCGGAACCGCGGCCAGTCGGGGTGCCCGGCGGCAATCTCGTCGACGCCGCGCTGCATCGCCAGCGCGGCCCGTACCGCCCGCAGCGCGTGGTCGGGCTGCCGCGCCGGGGCGTTGAACAGCGCCAGCAGGGCGTCGCCGACGAACTGCACCACGGTGCCGCCGTTGTCGAGAATGGCCGGGACGGCGACGCCGTGGTAGCGGTTGAGCATCCGTACGATCTCGGCCGGCTCGACGCCTTCGGAGAACGTGGTGAAGCCGCGCAGGTCGGCGAAGAGCGCGGTCACCTCGACCACCTCGCCGCCGAGCGCGGCCTGGTCCGGGTCGGCCAGCAGCGCGGCCGCCACGTCCGGCGACAGGTAGTGCCGGAACAGGGTGCCCAGCGTGCGTGACACCTCCCGCTCGGCGGACAGGGCCGCGGCAGCCCGGTCCAGCACCGCGGTCTGGCCCTCGGTCAGCCCGAACCGCTCGGCCAGCCGGGCGGCGACCGGCCCCGCGGCTGCCCCGGTGCGCTCGCGCTCCTGCAGCGCGGTGACCAGTTCTTCCAGGGCTGCGCCGTATTCGGCGCGGATCGCGCGGGCGGTCTGGTCCAGGGTGATCGCGTCGAACAGGCCCGCGCTGCCGCCCTCGCGGCCGTACTGCACGTAGGCGCTGTAGGCGACGAAGCCGAACGCGAACGCCAGCAGCAGGTGCCACTCCCACC
Source organism: Catellatospora vulcania (assembly GCF_009720385.1). Taxonomy (GTDB): domain Bacteria; phylum Actinomycetota; class Actinomycetes; order Mycobacteriales; family Micromonosporaceae; genus Catellatospora; species Catellatospora vulcania. The sequence goes on from NZ_ML769308.1 coordinate 174,026, forward strand.
AGGACAGCTGCCACTTGTACGCCAGCAGCACCGCCACGCTCGACTCGGCCAGCAGGGTGAACGCGGTGACGATGCTGATCAGCATGGCGGCGGGCTTGCGCCGGTGCATGGCGAAGTAGCGCAGCGCGGCGACCAGGTACAGCACGACCGTGGCCGCGGTGACCCAGGCCATCGCGCCCTGCACGTCGCGCGGGCCGGGCCGGGCGCTCAGCGGCGGCAGGTCCAGCAGCTCGACCACGCCCCAGCCCAGGATCAGGGCCCACAGCCCGGCCTGGAGCCACAGGCGGGCGCGCAGCACCGCCGCACCCCGCGCGCCCTCCAGCGGCAGCGACGAGACCAGCGCGAACACCGCCGCGACGGCGAGACCCACCGGCTGTGACAGGTCGAAGCCGACGGAGGCGTGGTGCACCAGCACGCCGGGCGTGGCCAGCGCGTGCAGCAGCAGGAACCCGGCGCTGGCCAGGAACGCCAGCGACACCAGCAGCAGCCGCGCGTCGGCCCGCCGGCGCGCCACGGCGGAGATCCGGATGCCCAGCACCACGTTCACCGCGGCGACCACCAGCACCAGCCAGAAGTGGCTGTGCGAGTCGTGCCAGGAGATGTCCGCGCCGGGCACGGCCAGCAGCAGCCACAGCCCCGCCATCGGCAGCGCCAGGTGCAGCAGCCAGACCAGGGCGCGCACCGGCTGGACGGCGGGGGACAGGAAGGGCCGCGACACGCCGACACCCTACGCCCGCCGGGACCGTCGCAGCACTGTCGCGAATCCGCTGTGTGGACTAGTACGCAGACTCCCGCCCGCGCACGCGGTTGGCTGGACCCGTCGCCGGTGTTGTCCGGCGGCGTTAGGAGCTGACCATGAAGCGCAACGGGCCTCTCATCACCCTGCTGGCCGGACTCGCGCTGGCGGCCGTGCTGATCACCGTGAACCTGACGGTCACCGCACGCGGCGGCGGCGACCCGGACCCGGCCGGGTTCGGCGCCGCGCCGGCCACGACCGCGCCCGCGGCGTCCGCGCCGCCCTCGGCCGCGCCGTCGGCGGAGGCGTCCGCGGCACCCGTGGCCAAGGTGAACGCGACCTGGGCGGGCACCGTGGACGGCGGCGGCGCGACGATCGCGATCGCGGTCACCGACGGCGTCGCGGTGGCGTACCTGTGTGACGGCAAGAAGGCCGAGGTGTGGCTGCAGGGCACCGCCGCGGCCGGCAAGCTCGCGCTGACCGGCAAGAACGGCGCCAAGCTCACCGGCACCTTCGGCGGCGGCAAGGCCACCGGCACGGTCACCGCGAACGGCCGCAAGTGGACCTTCACCGTCAAGGCGGTCGCCAAGCCGTCCGGCCTCTACCGCGCCACCGCGACCGTACGCAACGCCAAGGTCGTCGGCGGCTGGATCGTGCTGCCCGACGGCCGCCAGGTCGGTGTCGTCACCGTCGACGACGTGCCGCAGCCCGCACCCGCGATCGACCCCGGCACCGGCGCGGTCACCGTCGAGGGCGCGGCACTGACCGCCGCACCCGTCACCGGCGCCCTTTCCGGCAACTGAGGGCAGGCCGCGACATGGACCGACAATTCGTCGACGAGCGCACCGAGGAGAAGGCATGAGCGAGACCACGAGACGCGCCAGGGTCTCGGCGACCGGGCTGTACGTGCCGCTGCTGCTCGGCGCGGTGGTGACGGTGACCCTGGGCGTGTACGGCAGCGTGCACACGCCGACCGGGATCGCGGTGAACGTGGCCGGGTTCTCCGGCCCGCAGACGGTGAAGGTCTGGCTGGCCAGCGGGGCGGCGCTGCTCGCGCTGGTGCAGCTGGTCAGCGCGTTCGCGATGTGGGGCAAGTTCGGCGAGCACGTGCCGTCCTGGATCGGGCCGCTGCACCGCTGGTCGGGCCGGATCGCATTCCTGCTGACCGTGCCCGTGGCAGTGCACTGCCTGTACGCGCTGGGTTTCGCCACCTACGACACCCGCACCCTGGCCCACTCGCTGCTGGGCTGCTTCTTCTTCGGCGCGTTCACGGTGAAGATGCTCAGCCTGCCCAAGCGCGGGCTGCCCGGCTGGACCCTGCCGCTACTGGGTGGAGCGGTGTTCACCCTCCTGATGGGACTGTGGCTGACCTCGTCCTTCTGGTACTTCACCACGATCGGGGTGCGTTTCTGATGACCGGGGAGACCGAGATGCACGACGTCGCGACCACCGTCGCCTGCGCGGCCGGCTGTGCCTCGCGGCGGGCCGTGCTGGCCGGCGCGGTCGGTGCGGCCGCACTGCTGGCGGGCTGCCAGACCTACGGCGAGAACACCACCGCGGAGCCGCTGCCCGAGCCCGCCCCGGCCACGACCGGCCCGGCTGACCCCGCCCCGGGCACCACCGGCCCCGGCGACCCGGCCCCCGGCACGACCGGCCCCGGGGCGACCGCCGCGGCTCCACCGGCTGCCAAACCACTGGTCGAAACGGCCAACGTGCCGGTCGGCGGCGGCGTCGTGCTCGAAGCCGAACGCCTGGTCGTCACCCAGCCGCAGGCCGGCGTCTTCAAAGCTTTCTCCGCCGTCTGCACCCACCAGGGCTGCATCGTGACCAGCATCAGCAACGGCGTCATCGAATGCGGCTGCCACGGCAGCCGCTTCCGCGCCACCGACGGTTCCGTCGCCGGCGGCCCGGCGAACCGCCCGCTGCGCGAAATCCGCGTCAAATCCGACGCCACCGGCGTCTACCGCACCTGACGTAGCCGAAGGAAGGGCACCTTCTTATCGTTATTCGTAGAAGAAGGTGCCCTTCTTAACGCGAGGGATGTGATGAGCTTCAGCTACGCCGAGGTCGGGGCCACGCGGGACGGCGACCTGCCGCGCGGGTACCACCATCTGCGGTACCGCACCCGCATTGGCGACGCGTCGGTGATGGCTGCCGCCGCGGAGGCGGTGCTGACGTTCGCGCCGCAGCGCGCGGTCGGGGTGCGCATCACCGCCGACGGGCCCCGCGCGGTCGAAGGGCTCGCGGTCACCTCCGGCCTCGGCGCCGGCTCGCTGCGCATCCCCGCACCCTGCCTGGTGGTATGGGTGGAGGACGGCCCGCAGCGCGCCGGGTTCGCCTACGGCACCCTGCCCGGCCACCCCGAAAGCGGCGAGGAGGCCTTCCTCGTCGAGCTGATCAACGGATCCGTGTGGTACTCGGTGATCGCGTTCAGCCGCCCCGCCCGCTGGTACACCCGAGCGGCCGGCCCGATCGTCATCGCCTTCCAGCACGCCTACGCCCGCCTCCTCGCCCGCGCCCTCCGCCGCCTGGTCCTGCCCCGCGCCTGACGCCCGCGCCGCGATTCGGTCTGCAGTTTCGGGGAAACTGCACCCACTGGGCCTGGCATACCTGCAATTTCCCCGAAACTGCAGTGGCCGCGGGCCCGCCTCGGGACGGACGGCGGCCACGCCCGGTAGGGAGCCGGGCGTGGCCGCGGGCCTGCTAGAGGCGGGAGGTGGCGCTGACGGTGAAGCCGGTGTTCACGGCGGCGCCGGCGTTGGTGTAGCAGCTGACGTCGCGTACGTACAGGTCGGCGCCCGCGATCGTCCACGGGAAGTTCAGGCCGCAGAAGTTCGAGTTCGAGCCGGACGCGGTGACCTGCACGGTCAGCGGCGCGAAGCCGATCTGCCGGAAGGTGACCAGGGACAGGCCGGGGCCTGCCGCGATGAGGGTGTTCGCGCTGTAGCCGAGCACCGAGTTGAAGTTGGTGAACGCGGGGCCGACCGGTGGCGCGTTCCAGAGGTAGCCGAAGTACTGCGGCGGGAAGCCCGCGCCGTAGAGCGACGCCTTCTGCTGGTACGTCACCGTGAAGCGGCTGTTGACCAGCGCGCCCGCCGAGTTGAAGCAGAACACGATGACCTCTTGCTGGGGGGCTGTCGAGGTCCAGTTGCGGATCTTGCAGCGGGTGCCGACGGTGGCGACGGCGGTCACCTGCGCGCTGCCGTCGACCGGCCCGCCGGAGCCGATGTTCGGGAACTTCACGCTCCACTGGCCCACGCCCAGCGGGGTGACCAGGTTGGCCGCGCCCGCCGCGTTGTACTGGCTGATGATCACGCCGGTGGGCTGGGTGTCCACGTAGCCGTAGGGCCCGGATGCGCCGGGGCCGGAGCTGGCGGAGAAGATGGCGCTGAACCCGCTGTTGTCGGGCACCCCGCCCACCCGGTAGCAGCGGATGATCGCGATCTCGTTGGCGCCCGACGGGCCCCAGGCCTCCGCCTGGCACCAGCGTGGCCCGTTGCTGATCGCGGTGACGTGCACGACGCCCCCGGGGAACGCCTGGCCCGGGAACGTGACCTGGTAGCGGCCTACGGCCAGCGGCACGACCGTGGTGGCCGCCGGGTAGGTGCCCGCGGGCACCACCGCCGCGCCGTTCCACAGGACGAAGCCGAACCGGTTGGGCACCGCAGCCTGCGAGGGCGTGCCGGCGGCCAGGAGTGTGCCGAGCATGGCGACGATCCCCACCAGGGTGGAGAGCACGCGAGTCGGTCTTGGCATGTCCGATACCTTTCCGTGACGGGACGGTAACTCGATACATGCAAACATGTGGATCTAACGATCTCAATGAATGTGTCGGAACTTGACTGGCGAAAGAATCCGGCGGCTACAGGTCGTCCGCGCGGTACTGCTCGACAACCTGGTAGCCCAGGGAGTCGTAGAGGCGGACGGCGACCGTGTTGTGGCCGAAGACGTTGAGCCCGAGCTGGGCGTCACCGGCCGCCGCGGTCGCCTGCTCGCCGATCAGCATCGCCGCACGGCCGTATCCGCGGCCCCGGTGTGCCGGGTCCACGTCGACGCCGAACACGAAGCTCATCCCGGGCAGGAAGGCGTGGCGCAGCCAGATCGTGCCCACGACCTCGTCCCCGGCGGTCACGCACCAGAAGCCGTGCCCGGCGGTGCGCAGGCCCTCCGGGAGCAGCTCGTCGTGCTCGACGACGGACACGGCCAGCGCGTCGGCGGCCGAGCGGCTGCCCGAGGCGGTCATCTCGTCGGCGTAGGCCTGGATCGCGTGCTCCCGCCAGGGCCCGAAGTCGGCCGGGGTCATCGGCCGTCCGGCGACACCGTCCGGCAGGGACACCCCGGCGGTCACCGTCTTGACCATCTGCTGCGCCCGCAGGGGGTACCCGCCGAAGATCGCGTCCGTGGCGGGGTCACCCGGCAGCACCACCACGGCCAGGCGGGTGCCCCCGTCGGCCAGGGCGCGTTCGCGGGCCCACGCCACCAGCGCGCGGCCCAGCCCCCGGCCGCGCTGCTCCGGCGCGAGCCACAGGTCATGCAGGCTGCGCTGCTCCGGCCGGCGCGGCCGTGATCCGGCGAGGGCCAGGAAACCCGCCGGCGCGCCGCCGACCTCGACCGTGTACACCCGGCTGCCCGGGTCGTCGCGCTGGTTGCCGACGTTGCGCTCGATCTCCCGGGTGACCGCCGCCGGGGCGGTGTAGCAGCGGGCGTACCGCTTCCGCAGCCGCTCCACCCAGTCGGCCCGCCACTGCTCGGTCTCCGGCGCTGTCGCCTCGCGTACGTCGAACATGCCGCGACCCTACGAGGCGGCCCGCACCCGGTCCATCCGTTTCGCCCGGAACCGCCGACGCCGGTCAGCCGTTGACCACCGTGGTGCCGGCGATCATGGCGGGCGACGGCGGAAGGCAGGCGACGATGACGACCATCGGGTTCATCGGCAGCGGGAACATCGGCGGCACCGTGGCCCGGCTGGCCGTGGCCGCCGGGTACGACGTGGTGCTGAGCAATTCGCGGGGCCCCGAGACCCTGGCCGACCTCGCCGCGGAGCTGGGGCCGCGAGCCCGCGCGGGCACCGTCGCCGAGGCCGCCGCGGCGGGTGACCTGGTGCTGGTCAGCGTGCCGCTGCATGCCTACGACAGCGTTCCGCCCGCGCCGCTGACCGGCAAGACCGTGATGGACACCAACAACTACTACCCGGAGCGCGACGGGCAGATCGAGGTCCTCGACGACGGCAGCGCCACCAGCAGCGAGCTGCTGCAACGCCACCTGGCCGGGGCGCACGTGGTGAAGGTGTTCAACAACATCTACTTCAAGCATCTGGGCGCGCTGGCCCGTCCCGGGGGCGCGGCGGACCGCACCGCGCTGCCCGTCGCCTCCGACGAGCCCGCCGCGAAGGCCGCCGTGACGGCGTTCCTCGACGCGATCGGCTACGACGCCGTCGACGCGGGCCCACTGGGCGCGGGGGGCCGCAAGTACCAGCCGGGTACCCCGGCCTACGGCGCCCCCTACGGACCCTTCAGCGACGACGACGGCACCCCCGCCCCCGCCGCCACGGTCCGCGCCGCCCTCGAAACCGCCTGACGAAGGAAGGGCGCCTTGTTGACGCCATGCGTGTAGAAGACGCCCTTCCTGACGTGCCACCGGTGCGTGCCTGCGGAAAAGGCAGTGCGGTGGGGACGGGCCGGTGGCAGGATCGGCCGCGTGCCGGCCCCCCATGGATTCGACTACGTCGTACGCGCCGACTCGACCGTCGCCGTGTCGCACCACCGTGCCGTGGTGACCCTGCTGCGCGGCGAGCGCGCCAAGCGCTTCCTGGACGAGGTGCAGGCCGGGGACCCACAGCAGGTGATGGCCCGCTGGACCGGCAACTACCGGCACGGCAACGAGCGCACCGCCCGCAACCACCCACGCAACTCGGGCCGCTGAGCGCGCAGCCCGCCGCGCAACGGCAGCGCAGCCCGCCGCGCAACGGCAGTGCAGCGCCGCGCAACGGCCGCACAGCTCGCCGCGCAACGGGCGGCCTGAGCGCGATGATCTCAGCACGCAACACGGCCGGCCGGCCGGGCAAGCCGTGGCGTCGAACGGCTCAGCCCTGCACGGCCACGCTCTGCTCCTCGCTGTCCGCGACGGCCGTGACGGTCGCGTCGGCCGGTCGCGATTCGGCAGCGGCGGCGGCGGACGCCTTGCGCCGCCTGACCAGCAGTACGGACAGGGCCGCGACCCCCAGCACGATCAGGGGCAGGACCATGGTCGACTTCATCGCCGCGGTGAAGCCCTCGTGGAAGGTCGTCAACGCGAGCTGCGCGATCTCCGGCGGTGCGCCCGCGGGCAGGTGCGCTCCGCTCTGACCCGCGCCGACCTCCATACCGTGTGATCCGGCCTCGTCGAACGCGGCGACGAACCGGTCGCGAACGGGCTCGGGAAGCGCGGCGGCGTTGGTCCGGGCCTGCGCGGCAAGGTCGACCGCGAGCCGGGCCTGCAGCAGCGCGCCCACCGCGGCCGCGCCGATCACCGCACCGAGCTGGCGGGTGGTGTTGAAGACGCCGGAGGCGGCGCCGGCGAAGCGCGGCTCGATGTCGCGCATCGCGATCGTCTGCAGTGGCGCGAACACGCCGCCGAGGCCGAGGCCCGCGACGAGCAGGCCGGGCAGCAGGTCGCCGCGATCCGAGCCGGCCTGCGCGGCCAGCACGACCCACGTGAGGCCGGCCGTCCACAGGGTCATGCCGGCCAGCAGCACGTACTTGCCCTGGCGGTCGGCGAGGCGGCCCGCGACGGGCGCGACGAACATGGAGATCAGCGACATGGGCGCGGTGGTGAGCCCGGCCTGCAGCGCGGTGAGGCCGAGGACCGACTGCAGGTAGATGGTCAGCGGCAGGAACAGCCCGAGCATGCCGAAGGAGACCGCCGCGACCACGCCGTTCATCACGGAGAAGTTGCGGTCGGCGAACAGCCGCAACGGGATCAGCGGCTCGGAGTCGCGCCGGACGTGCGACAGCCAGACGAACCCGGCCAGGATCAGCAGCCCGGCCGCGATGACCATCGGGACGGTGACCGGGCCCCACACCCGTCCCCAGTCGTGCGACTCGCCCTCGATGAGGCCGTAGCAGATCAGGAACAGGCCTGCGGTGACCAGTGCGGTGCCGGGCAGGTCGAGCCGGTGGCGGCGGTTGAAGCGCAGGTCGGGCATGATGACCGCGGCCATGGTGAGGGCGATCACGCCGACGGGCACGTTGACGAAGAAGATCCAGCGCCAGCCCCACTCGGAGACCAGCCAGCCGCCCAGCGTCGGTCCGGCGACCGTGGCCAGGCCGGCCACGCCGCCCCAGACGCCGAAGGCCGCGCCGCGCCGCTCGGCGGGGAAGATGGTGGTGATGACGGCGAGCGTCTGCGGGGTGAGCAGCGCCCCGCCGAGGCCCTGCGCGATGCGGAACACGACGAGCTGGGCCGGGTCCTGGGCCAGTCCGCAGGCGATCGAGGCGACGGTGAACAGGGCGAGGCCGATCATGAACAGCCGCTTGGGGCCGTGGATGTCGCCGAGCCGTCCCGCGGTGATCAGCAGGACGGCGTACACCAGGATGTAGGCGTTGAGGATCCACAGGATCTGGTTCAGCGTCGCGCCGAGGTCGTCGATGAGGTTCGGGATCGCGATGTTCACGATCGTGGTGTCCAGCAGGATCATGAAGAAGCCCAGGCACAGCACGGACAGGATGAGCCAGGGGTTGCGTTGCGGCGCCGGCGCCGCCGGTGCGGTGTCGGCCGTACGCTGAGTGATCATGGCGGGTCTCCTGTCTGCGTCCGAGCGGGTGGAGCATAGTCCTCAAACGATGAATTCCGGTGTACCGCCGGTCCGTCCGTGGTGCCGTCGCGGGCGCGACCGCCCGCGACGGCAGATCGTCACGGGTGCGCGGCGTTCACGGGAGTGCGGGTCTCGAGCAGGTCCGCCGGGTGGCCGTCACGGGGCGGGTTGACCGCCGCGGGACGGGTCCCGGGCCGGGACGGCCACCAGAACCGCTCCCCGAGCAGCATCGCCACGGCGGGCACCACGAGCGTGCGTACCAGCAGCGTGTCGAGCAGCACGCCCACCCCGACGATGATGCCGAGCTGCGTGAGCACGATGACGGGCAGCACGCCCAGCACCGTGAACACGGCCGCCAGCAGTACGCCCGCGGACGTGATCACCCCGCCGGTGGCGGTGAGCGCCCGCAGCATCCCGGTGCGGGTGTCGCCGTGTGCCGCGGTCTCCTCGCGCGCCCGGCTGACCAGGAAGATGTTGTAGTCGACTCCGAGCGCGACCAGGAACAGGAACGCCAGCAGCGGCACGTTCGAGGCCAGCGCCGGGATGTCCAGCGCGGCGAAGACCAGGCTGGCCGCGCCGAGGCTGGCCGCGAAGCTGATCACCACGGTGAGCAGCAGGAGCAGCGGCCCGATCAGCGAGCGCAGCAGGACGATCAGGACGATGAGCACCACGGCCAGCACGAGCGGAGCGACGACGGCGTTGTCGCGGGCGTTGGCGTCGCGCTGGTCGAGGTCGGCGGCGGGCTGCCCGCCGACGGCGGCGTCCACCGTGGCCAGCGCGTCGCGCAGCGCCGTGACAGCGCGGTCCGCGCCCGCGGTGCCGGACTCGTCGGTCAGCTGGACCGCGAGCAGGGCGAGCGTGCCGTCCGTGGACGTCTCCGGCCGCCCGACCGCGGACACTCCCGCGGTCCGCTGGGCTGTGGTGACGGCCTGCTCGGCCGCCGCGGCCGGGACGATCACCCGGACCGGCTGCGCGGATCCGGCGGGGAAGTGCCGGGCCAGGGCCTGCTGGGCCTGCACCGACTCCACCTCGGTGCGGAACTGCTCGGTCTGCGACAGGCCGATCGTCGTGGTGAGCAGGCCGGTGCTCAGCGCGGCGAGGGCGACACCCGCGGCGACCAGCACCCCGACGGGGCGGCGGCCGACCAGCCGGGCGATACGGGCCCACAAACCGGATGCGCCGGGGTCCGCGCTGCCGACCGCGGGCACCAGCGGCCAGAACGCGCCGCGCGGCAGGAAGGCCAGCGCCGCGGGCAGCACCACGAGTCCGAACAGCAGCGCCACGCCGACACCTGCCGCGGCGGCGATGCCGAGGGTGCGGTTGCTGGTGAGCACCGCGGTGGTCAGCGTGAGCAGGGCGAGGATCACGGTGCCGGCGCTGCCGATGACGGCCGGTCCGGCTGCGCGTACGGCGGTGGCCAGCGCCGCCCGGCGGTCCGGCGTGCGGCGCAGCTCCTCGCGGTAGCGGGAGATGAGCAGCAGGGCGTAGTCGGTGCCCGCGCCGAAGACGAGCACGGAGACGATGCCGCCGATGGAGGCGTCGGTGGGTTCGGCGATCAGGCGGCCGATCCACGGCAGCAGCTGCGCGGTGACCTGGTCGCCGAGCCCGATGACGGCCAGCGGCACGATCCACAGGAACGGGCTGCGGTACGTGATCAGCAGCAGCACCGCGACGACGATCGCGGTGGCGATCAGCAGGGTGACGTCTGCCCCCGCGAACGCGGCCGAGATGTCGCGGGCGAACGCCGCCCCTCCGGTGACCTGGGCGGTGAGTCCGTCGGGCAGCGCCGTGGCGTCCCCGCGCAGCACCTCGCGGATCCGGTCGACGGTGGCGTTGCGGGTTTCGTCGTCGAGATCCGCGGCGAGCGGGACGACGAGCAGCGCGGCCCGGCCGTCGTCGGCGACGCGGACCGGCGGCGGTGCGGTGACGTTCTCCTGCCGGGAGAGGGTTTCCCGAGCCGCGTCCAGCGTCTGCCGGTCGGCCGGGGTCAGGGTGGCCTCGGCGCGCTCGAAGACGACGATCGCGGAGTCGGCTCGGCCGCTGGGGAAGCGTGCCATCAACTCCGTCACCCGGGTGGACTGCTTGCCCTCGGGCAGGCCGTCGGTGGGGCCGGCCGCCGGCTGGGCCGGGCTGGCCAGGAACACCGCGGTGGACAGCGCCACGGTGGCCAGCAGGATGACTGCAGCACCGATCCGGCTGGTCAGCCAGGTGGCGAGACGCTCACCCATGACAGGGTGCCTCCAGTTCGTCACGCGGACCGTATCGCCCGCAATAGTTCGATCATCGAATGGTTCGATCATCGAAATGATATAGTCGGCCGCATGGCGGAGCAAGCTGGCCCCCCCGACCGGGTGGCCGCGCTGGACGAGGTGACCAAGGCGCTGCAGGCGAGCGCCGTCGAGAGCGACGTCTTCGTGGACGTCTTCGCCCGCGCGCACGGGCTGGGGCGCAGCGACCTGAACGCCATCATGTGGATCGCGACCGGGGCGCAGGCCGGCGCTCCGCTCACCGCGGGGGAGCTCGCCGCCCGGCTCGGCCTGGGCGCTCCGGCCACGACCTCGCTGATCGACCGGCTGGAGGCCGCCGGCCATCTCGAACGCACCCGGGATCCCCGCGACCGCCGCCGGGTGACCCTGTCCGTGCAGGCCTCCGCGCTGCGCATGGCCCGCGACTTCTTCCAGCCCCTGGGTGAGCGGATGGCGCTGGCGGTCGGCGACCTGCCGACCGCCGACCTGCTGATCGCCGCCGAGGTCATCCGCCGGATGACGACCGCGGTTGTCGCCACCCGCGAGGCCGCCCGCCGGGATCGGAACTCCGCCGAGCGCACGCCGCAGCGCTGAGCCGCGCGAACGGTGACCGGGTGACGTAGGGTCGGCCACGCTGAGCGATAAATTGACATATTCAAGGTAATGCGTAATGTCTGACTCGACCGCTACGGGAGCCACGTAGCAGCGCGGAAGTGGGGCAGCCTTCCGCGGCTGAAGTCGAAGTCCGACCATGCGTGCGTTCGCGTGCGGTGCGACGGCCCGGGCTCCCTCGCCCATCCGCCCACGCGTGCATGGCACTCCGTATGAAGGAGTTCCCATGTCCACCACACTCGCCGCTCGGCGGCGGGCCGCCATCTCCGCGCTGATCGTTGCCGTCGCCTCGGTCCTGCTGCTCACCACGGCGCTGGCGAAGATCGCCGACGCGCACGGCAACATCGTCAGCCCGGCCTCGCGCAACTACGGCTGCTGGCAGCGCTGGGGCAGCGACTTCCAGAACCCGGCGATGGCCACCCAGGACCCCATGTGCTGGCAGGCCTGGCAGGCCGACCCCCAGGCCATGTGGAACTGGAACGGCCTGTTCCGCGAGGGCGTCGCCGGCAACCACCAGGGCGCCATCCCGGACGGCCAGCTGTGCAGCGCCGGCCACACCCAGAGCGGCCGCTACAACGCGATGGACACCGTCGGCGACTGGAAGGCGCAGTCGATCGCGAACAACTTCAGCGTCAAGCTCTACGACCAGGCCAGCCACGGCGCGGACTACATCCGCGTGTACGTGACCAAGCAGGGGTACAACCCGATCACACAACCGCTGGGCTGGGGCAACCTGGAACTGGTCGGCCAGATCGGCAACACCCCGGCCGCGCAGTGGACCCCGGAGAGCGCGGGCGGCGTGTCGATCCAGGTCGGCGGCAGCGCCCCCGGGCGCACCGGCCGGCACATCGTCTACACCATCTGGCAGGCCAGCCACCTGGACCAGTCGTACTACTTCTGCAGCGACGTGACCTTCGGCGGCGTCACCCCCAGCCAGTCGGCGTCCCCGTCGGCCCCGGCCTCCCCGTCGGCATCCCCGTCGCCGAGCCGGCCGCCGTCGCCGAGCCCGTCGGCCTCGCCCCGCCCGTCGTCGTCCCCGCCGCCGCCCGGCGGCTGCTCGGCGACGTACTCGCTGACCGGCCAGTGGCCGGGCGGCTTCCAGGGTGAGGTCAAGGTGACCGCGGGCTCCTCCGCGATCACCAAGTGGACCGTCACGGTCACCTGGACCAACGGCCAGCAGATCACCAACGCCTGGAACGCCACAGTCACCACCAGCGGCTCCACCGCCACCGCCAAGAGCGTCGCCCACAACAGCGCCCTGTCCGCAGGAGCCAGCACCACCTTCGGCTTCCTCGGCAGCTACACCGGCTCCGCCAACGGCGCCCCCACCCTCACCTGCACCCCCACCTGACAGAAGGAAGGGCACCTTCTTATCGCTATGCGATGTAGAAGGTGCCCTTCCCAACGCTGAGCCCGCTGCGGGCAGCGCCCCCGAGGTGCTGCCCGCAGCGGTCCGTCAGGACGGCGCGGCCGCCCGCTTCAGCCGGGCCTCGCGCTCGGCGGCCCGCCCCAGCCCGATCAGGTACGCGTGCCGCTCGCCGCGCTCCACCAGCGCCGCCCCGCTGAGGAAGAGCAACACCGGGAACCCGACGAGGAACACCCACTGCACGGGTTCGAGCAGCACGGGCGGGTTGAACCGCTGGGTCGACATGATGAAGCCGTTGAACAGGGTCGGCACGAGCAGGTACAACGTCAGCGCGGGCGTGAACATGGCCACCAGCCGGCGGCGCACCGGCGAGGCGGTCCTCAGCAGGCAGACCAGGATGACGAGGACGAGGATCGGCCCGGACACCTCCGAGATGATGCCGCTGAGGTAGTAGCCACCGAAGCCGCCGGACGTGCTGTAGCCGCCGAACGCGCTGATCCCGTCGATGGCGCCGCCGGGTGTCCGGGTGACCACCGAGAGCATCACCTCGACGATGGGCAGGACGGCCAGCGCCGCGAACGCGAGCGTCACGATGACGGTGCGGCGGTCGCCGAGGCCAACCTGCGGCCGGGTCCGGCCGCGGGCGGTGAGGGCCAGCGCGGCGCTGATCCCGAGCACGATCATCCACCAGAACAGGACCAGGCCGGTGGGCCCGGTCGAGTAGTCGAGCAGCACCCGCGCGAGCTCGCACAGCGCCGCAGTCCAGGCGCCCACGGCCGCGACGAGACGGAATCCGGTGTACGCGAACACGACCGCCACCGTCCAGCCGGCCAGCGGAAGCCAGGCCGTCACCGGGAGCGGGATGAGCAGCCCTTCGTAGCGCCAGATCCAGATCAGTCTCGAAGCCAGCGCGCCGGCGTGGAAAGTGAACATCATGAACGAGGCGACCAGCGCGAACACCGCGGTGGCCGGAGCCCAGCGCGAGCCGGCCGCGCCCCCGCCGCGCCCGCCCAGGCGCATCCATGCCGCGCAGCGGACCAGGTTCGCCGTCTCGCGCAGGCCGGGGTAGCGCTGCTGCGGCTTCGCACCGGCCATCAGCACGCCGATCATCTCGTCCTCGTACTCGTGCCGGTGCGCGGCCGGGAACAGGGCGAGCAGGCGCTCGTAGCGCCGGGCCAGCTTCTCGTCGGGCTCGCTCACGCCGCCCCCGTCCCCGGGCGCAGGATGACCCCGGCCAGCCGGGCGGCGGCCGCGTCGGCGTTGCGGCGCAGGCGCACCGTCTCGGCGGCCAGCCGCTCCTGCCCGACCCCGGTGAGCCGGTAGTAGCGGCGCAGCCGGGAGGCGACGATCTCCTCGCGGTCCACTTCGATCAGACCGCCCTCGCGCAGCCGGTCGAGTACGGAGTAGAGGGTGCCGGTGTGCAGGCGGACCTGCCCACCGGAGATGTCGAGCACGTCCTCGATCACGGCATAGCCGTGTTTGGGTTCCGCCGCCAGCGCTGTGAGGATCAGGAAGGCGGGCTCCCCCATGGATATCTCAGCCATGCCGGCAGCATATACGCGTAGCAAACATATGTAATCAGCAGAGCCGTCATGCGGTCGTGTTCGGACTGTCGTGATCGGGCAGCCCGAACAAGGGCAGGCATGGCGTCAGTCCTTCGACGGTCACCGGAGCATGCTCGCGCTGCAGCCACACCTGCCTGGTCAGCCGAAGCCGCCGGATCACCCGCAGGCGGCCCTGGTCCTCGTGGCGCTCGATGCCGTCGTGGGCGTAGCCGAGCTTGGCCGACACGCCCAGCGAGGCGTGGTTGTCGGTGAACGCCGACGAGACCAGGTCCGTCGCGCCGAGGTGCGCGAAGGCCAGGTGGGCGACCGCCGCCCGCATCTCGGCGCCGATGCCCCGGCCCTGGTGCCGCCTGCCCAGCCAGCTCGCGGTCGCGCACTCGGCGGTCACCGCGAGGTCCGTGGCCTTGAGCATCTGCACGCCGACCGGAGCGCCGTCGAGGAACACCGTGAGCAGGAGCTTCCAGGATCGGGGCGTCCACTGGCCGAGCAGGCTCCAGTGGTGCAGCACCACCGACCGGGCCCGCTCGGCCGGGGGCAGCTCGGTCCAGCGGATGCGGAACGGCATGTACGCCGGGTCGTGCACGCCCTCGGCGGCGACGTCGGCGAGCGCGGCCAGCTCCTCCTGGTCGGGCAGTCGCAGTTGCAGGCGTGGTGTGGTCAACTGCAGGCCGACGAGCGGGAAATGATCGATGAGCATGACGCGATGGTCGCGGCGCCCGGCGAACCCGGTCAACGCGATTTCGGCAGCGCCGGGTGGTGGCCCGCCGCCGGGGCGGCCGTGCGTACGATGTCGTGTTTGACGCTGTTCGCGCCGTTAGGCCTGGTCGGCGGCGTTCAACCGCGGACGCCGCCCGTCGCATTCCGCCCGTGCGGGTGATCTAGTCGATAGCCCGTATGCTGTGAATCCGCGCCGCCCCGAAGGTACCGTTCCGCCCATGTTGATCCAGGATCAGGCCGTGGCGTCCGCGCCCTGGACCGGCCTCACCATCGGGCAGTCGACCGGAATCTCCCCGCTGCGCCGCCCCCCGGCCCCCGCCGTGCCCGGCACCCGCGCGGTCGTCGAGGAGTACCTGACCCGGCTGGCGCAGGGCGACGCTGAGCACATCGCGGAGCTGTTCGCGGACGAGGTCGAGTGCTACGTCGCCGCGACCGAGGCGGCGCCGTGGATGGCCAGCCGCGGGCTGGCCGCGGACTTCCTGCGGGTGACCATGCCGCGATTCGAGCTCGGCCGCAGCACGGTCGAGGCGGACAAGGTGCTGGTGGACGGCGCCGACGCGGTGGTGCTCGGCCACTTCATCCACGTGATCAAGCCGACCGGTCGCCGGCTGTCCACGCCGGTCGCCATCCACCTGAGCGTGACGGCCGGGCGCATCCACTCGATGCACCTCTACGAGGACAACGTCGCGCTCGTCTCGCGCATCCGCGGCAAGCGCCCGATCACTTCCTCGGCCTGCGCCGCGGCCAAGAACGCCCTGGGCTGACCGGTTCTCGAGCTGACGATGACCGGGTCGTTCCGTCCTGGGACGCCGCGTGACGGCAGGACCGGACGAGCGGGAAGATGACCGTATGACCAACGAGACGACGGTGAAGCTCGCGCACGGCGCCGTGATGCCGCGCATCGGGCTCGGCACCTGGCCGATGGACGACGCCCAGGCCGCGAGTTGCGTGGTGCAGGCCGTCGAGGCGGGTTACCGGCTGTTCGACACGGCGGAGAACTACGGCAACGAGCGCGGCGTCGGCCAGGGCATGCGCGACGCCGCCCTCCCCCGGGAGGAGCTGTTCGTCACCACCAAGTTCAACGCCCGCTGGCACGGCCGCGACCTGGTGCGCCGGGCGTTCGACGCGTCCGCCGACCGGCTCGGCGTCGACTATGTCGACCTGCTGCTGATCCACTGGCCGAACCCCGAGCAGGACCGCTACGTCGACGCCTGGAAGGGCATGGTCGCCCTGCTGGAGGAGGGCCGCCTGCGTGCCGTGGGCGTGTCGAACTTCAAGCCGGCCCACCTGGAGCGGCTGCGCGCCGAGACCGGGACCCTGCCCGACGTCAACCAGGTGCAGCTCAGCCCGCGTATCGCCCGCAAGCTGCCGCGGGCGTACCACGCCGAGCACGGCATCGTGACGCAGTCGTGGAGCCCGCTCGGCCAGGGCCGGGAGCTGCTGGCCGATCCGGTGATCGGCGAGATCGCAGCCGCTCACGGGCGCAGCCCGGCACAGGTCGTGCTGCGCTGGCATCTGCAGCTCGGGCTGACCGCGGTGCCGAAGTCGGCGGATCCGCAGCGGATGCGCGACAACCTGGCCGTCTTCGACTTCGTGTTGAGCGAGGCGGAGATGGGCCGGATCTCGGGCCTCGACCAGGGCGAGCGCGCGGCGGTGGACTCCGACCTCGTCGGTCACTGAGCAACCCGTGGGCCGGGAGCTGCTGATCGGCGTCGCGGTGGCGCTGCTGGCGTCGTGGCTGGCGCTGGTCGTCGGCCTGCTGCTGGTGCGGCCGAAAGGCCCGCTGCTGGCCGAGGCGGTGCGGTTGCTGCCGGACCTGCTGCGGCTGCTGCGCCGGCTGGCCGCCGACAGAACCCTGCCCCGGGGCGTGCGCGTGCGGCTGGCACTGCTGATGGTGTATCTGGCGATCCCGTTCGACCTGATCCCCGACTTCCTGCCGATCATCGGGTACGCCGATGACGCGATCATCGTCGCGCTGGTGCTGCGCTCGGTGGTGCGCCGGGCTGGGCTGGATGCGGTCCGCCGGCACTGGCCGGGCACCGACGACGGATTCGCGGCGCTCACCCGGCTGGCCGGGCTGGACCGCCCCGAACCCTGATCTCGTCCCGGTACATCGTGGTCGGCGACGTGGTCAGCGCCGGGACGGTTCGCCGTCAGCCCAGCGGGCCGCGCTCGACGCAGAACTCGTTGCCCTCCGGGTCGGCCAGGACGACCCAGCCGCGCCCGTCGGGGCGGCGCTGGTCGTCGACGATCGTCGCGCCGATGCCGACCAGGCGCTCGACCTCCTCGTCGCGGCTGCGCTCCTGCGGCTGCAGGTCCAGGTGCACGCGGTTCTTGCCGGTCTTGCCCTCCGGCACCGGGATGAACAGCAGGTTGATCCCGTGCGGCCCGACCAGGCGGCCGTTGGGGTCACCGGGGCCGTTCGGGTCCTCGGGGTCCTCCTGCCATCCGGTCACCTTGGTCCAGAACAGGGACTGGGCGTAGCAGTCGTGGCAGTCGACGGTGATGCTGTGCAGAGCCATGGTCATGCGGCCATGATCACATATCGATCTCCTGCCATGCCTGCCCTTTTCGCGCCGGCTGCCACGCCCCGCCCGGTGCGTCAGCTGACGGACCGGGCCAGGGCCCACTCTCCCTCGGCGACCAGCAGCGGCCAGTTCAGCGGGGCGGGATTCGCGCCGGTGGCCGCGTCCAGCCGGGTCACCAGCTCGGCGAAGCTGATGCCGCGTTCCACCGCCGCGCAGCGCGCGACCAGGCACAGGTAGGCCGCCTCCAGGGCCACGGACAGCCCGTACGCGTCGGTCATCGGCTCGCCGCGGTGCGCGAAGGCGTGCCGGGCCCGCACCGCGCGGGCCATGTCCCAGCGGGCCGTGCGCCGGGTCCGGGGGACCGCCGGGCGCGGGTCGGTCACCAGCCGCAGCAGCTCCGCACGGCGCTGCGCGAGCAGCCCGTTCCACTCGTACACCGCGGCGAGCTCGGGCCACCGCGGCCCGGTGAGCAGCGCGAGATCCGCGGCGTCGTCGCCGGTGGCCCACGGCCCGCGATCGCTGCGGGCGTGGGCCGGGCAGGGCCGGCGCAGGTACTGCTGGAGGTGGCGGAACAGCGCCCGGGGTGTCTGGACCGCGAGCAGGATGGCGGCGATCTCGATGGTGCGCGCGAACGCCGTGCGCTGCGCCCACGGGCCCTCGTCGCACTCGAAGCCGATGTCGAGCAGCGGCAGCAGCGCCTGGAAGGCGTCGCGGACCGAGCCCCGCGCCAGCTCGCGCAGCGCCATCAGGTACTGCAGCAGCAGCGTGTGGATCACCGGATCGGTCTTGGCGGCGTCCATGACGCGCTGGGTCATCCGGCCGTCGATCGCCTCGGGCGGCTCGTACGCGAACCGCGGCGGCATCGGGAAGCGGACGGTCCGCCCTTGGGGGGCCGGGTACTCGTCGTGCACGATGACCATCTCGTGGCCGATGGTCAGCGGCCGGTTCGGTGGCCGGAGCTGGAGCTGGTAGCGGTCGAAATGCTCCAGGAAGTTCATCGCGGCCGCGGTCGGGTCGTTCGCGGTCACCTCCGCCAGCAGGTAGCGCGGGGTGCGGGCGGCGTGCCCGGCCGTCTCGGCGGCGACGACGATCCGCTGGAAGGCCGGTTCCAGCGTGTCGAAATACGGCTGCGTCCAGCCGAAACTTTTGATCATCGTGCCGCCCCGGACGACCGGGACCGCCAGCCGGAAGGGGCGGGCGGTGGTCCGCTTGGCGTGCCAGTGCTGCAGCTCGTCGAGCTGGTCCTGCAGCCGCTGCCCGTTGAGCAGGATCCGCTGCGCGCCGAGCAGGGTCTGCGGGCTGTACCCGGCCAGGATCAGGCCGTGCGCCATGCGCTGCGCGCTGCCCGCCGGGTCGGCCTGCACCTGCTCGGCGGTCAGCCGCTCGAACATCACCTTCGGGGTGGCCTGCCATTCCTCGTCGAGCAGCGCCGCGTACAGGGTGCTGCCGTTGAGCCGCCGCTTGTCGGCCCCGGTGGTCTCGACCGCGGCGAGCTCCTTGCGCAGCAGCCCGTCCGAGACCGGCCGCAGCCGCCAGCGGAAGTCGACCTCCGGCGAGAGCATCTCGATCCACCGCTGGAGGAAGAGCCGCTGCGCTGCGGGCATCTTCCGGTACTGCCGGGGCTGGTTGCCCGCCAGGGGAGTCCACATGGGCCGTCTCCGGTTCGGCTGGGGAGGCGGGTTGCCTCACGCGCGAGCGAAAGCTGTCGGTGAAAAGGAGGGCGGGCCGGTCCCGGCCCGCCCTCGGCCGGGCGCTCAGGCCCGGGGACGCAGCACCCGATCGACGAGCGCGGCGAGCAGCGCGGCCCGCTCGGCCATCGCGGGCAGGTCGATCCATTCGCCCTCGGCGTGGGCGTTGCCGCCGACCGGCCCGAGCCCGTCCAGGGTGGGGATGCCGTACCCGGCGGTCAGGTTGCCGTCGGAGGCCCCGCCGACCGCGACGCCCGCGGGCGCGGCCAGCCCCAGCTCGGCCGCCACCGTGCGGGCGAGCTCGTAGAGCCGGGCGGAGGCGGACGGCGGCAGCGCGGGCCGGTGCACGCCGCCGTGCACGGTCAGCCGGCTGCCCGCCAGGACGGGCCGCAGCCCGTGTATCGCCCGGTCCACCCGCTCGAATTCGGCCTGGTGGAAGGCGCGCACGTCGACGGCGACACCGCCGGCGGCCGGGACGGTGTTCTCGGTGGTGCCGGCGGCCAGCACGGTCGGGGTCACCGTGGTCTCGGCCTCGCCGAGCGCGGCCACCGCCAGGATCTGGTGCGCCAGCTCCACCCCGGCGTTGACCCCGCGGGCCGGGTCCAGGCCGGCGTGGGCGGCCCGGCCGGTGACCTCGACCCGGTAGCGGGCGATGCCCTTGCGGGCGGTCTTGAGCGCGCCGTCGGCGCTGGGCTCGCATACCAGCGCGGCCAGGGCACCGCGGCCCGCCCGTTCGATCAGCACCCGGGAGTCGGGCGAGCCGATCTCCTCGTCGGCGTTGACGACGACGGTGACGCCGTCGAGCGAGGGCAGCGTGGACAGCCCGTGGAACAGCTGGACCAGGCCCGCCTTCATGTCGAAGCAGCCCGGCCCGGTGGCCCGGTCGCCGTCGACCTGGAACGGCCAGCGGGCCAGGGTGCCCACCGGCCAGACCGTGTCGTGGTGGCCGATCAGCAGGACCCGGGTGGGGCCGTGGCTCCAGACGAGGTGGGAGCCGTGGTGCTCCGGGGCGCTGCCGAGCAGCCGGCTGCCGAGGGCGGCGACCGCCTGCGCGCTGCCGGCGGTGGCGGTCGGATCCTCCGACGGCGACTCGACGGCGACCAGCCCGGCGAGGTCCTCGATCAGCCGGGGGAGGCGTTCCCGCAGGCTGTGCAGGGTGGGGTCGATGGGCGCGAAGTCTGACACGGGTGCCTCCGGCGGTAGCTCGGCAGATCATCTACATTGACTAGACAATGTAGATGTTGCGTATGATGGTGCAGTCGTCTTGGATCGGTTGTCAAGACATCGATCCGGGACGCGTCACAGCGTCGGGGAGGCGGAGCACGTGGAGACGGTCCGGAGTTCGGGGATGCCCGCGTACCAGCGCATCGCGGCCGTGTACCGCAGCCTGATCATGACCGGGGAGCTGCGGCCCGAGGACCGGCTGCCGACCGAGCACGAGATCGCCGACCGGTTCGGCGTGGTGCGCCAGACCGTGCGCACCGGGCTCGGCATCCTGGTCACCGAGGGGCTGATCGTCGCGCGGCGGCCGCACGGCTACTTCGTGCGCCGCCGCGAGCACATGGTCTACCGGCCGCAGGAGAAGTCCCGGCCCCGCCCGGCCTCACCGGAGATGGACCGGTTCTCCCAGCAGATCGTCGCCGAGGGCCGCACCCCGCACCAGGCCATCGAGGTGTCGCTGGTGCAGGCCGCGTCCGACCTCGCGTTGCGGCTTGGCATCGCGGCGGGCGATACGGTCGTGGCGCGCCGCCGGGTGCGGTTCATCAACGGCGAGCCGACCAACATCAACGACTCGTTCTTCCCGATCGAGCTGGTGAGGGACTCGGTCATCATGTCGCCGGCCTACCTGCCCCAGGGCACCGACCAGGCGCTGGCCGACCTCGGCTACCGGCAGGACCGCGCCATCGACGAGATCTTCATCCGGATGCCGACGCCCGAGGAGATCCACCGGCTCAGCCTCGGCCCCGGGACCCCGGTCGCGGCGCACTACGACACCGGGTACACCGCAACCGGAATGCCCGTGCAGTGCACCCTCAACGTGCTCCCCGGCGACCGGCACAAGATCGTCTTCGAGCGGCGCTGGCAGGACGAGCCCGCCGGCTGAGGCGCTACTCCGGCTTGGTCTGCCGGCTCATCAGGGTGACCAGGGCGACCTTCGGGTCGACGCCCTCGTGGCAGATCCGCTCGACCTGCTCGGTGATCGGCATCTCCACGCCGTGCTTGTGCGCGAGGTCCCGGATGGCCAGGCAGCTCTTCACGCCCTCGGCGGTGTACCGGGTGGCCGCCTGGGCCTGCTCCAGGGTCAGGCCCCGGCCCAGGTGCTCGCCGAAGGTGCGGTTGCGGGTCAGCGGCGAGCAGCAGGTGGCGACGAGGTCGCCCAGCCCCGACAGGCCCGCGAAGGTGAGCGGGTCCGCGCCCAGCGCCACCCCGAGCCGGGTCGTCTCGGCGAGACCGCGCGTGATCAGGGTCGCCTTGATGTTCTCACCGAGATCCATCGAGGTGGCGATGCCGTACGCCAGCGCGATCACGTTCTTGACCGCCCCGCCCAGCTCGCACCCGATGACGTCGTCGTTGGTGTACGGCCGGAAGTACGGCGTGGTTATCGCCTCCTGCACGGCGGCCGCCCGGTCCAGGTCCGTGCAGGCGACCACGGCCGCGGCGGGCTGGCGCACGGCCAGCTCGGGGGCGATGTTGGGCCCGGTGACCACGGCGACCCGGCTCGGCTCGACCCCGGTGGTCTCCACGATGACCTCGCTCATCCGCTTGGTCGTGCCCAGCTCGATCCCCTTCATCAGGGAGACCAGCGTCGCGTCGGCGGGGATCAGCCCGGCCCACGCGGTGAGGTTGGCGCGCAGCGTCTGCGAGGTCACCGCGAGCACGACCAGGTCGGCTCCGGCCAGGGCCGAGGCGGGGTCTGCGGTCGCGGTGACGTTGCGGGGCAGCGCCACCTCGGGGAAGTAGTCGGGGTTGCGTCCGGTGGCGCGGATCGCTTCCGCGATGGACTCCCGGCGAGCCCACATGGTCACCTCGCCGCCGGCCTCGCCCAGGATCTTGGCGAAGACACTGCCCCAGGAACCGGCTCCCATCACCGCGGTCCGCACGCTGTTGCCGCCTCTCCGGCCACGGCCGCCGCCGGGCACGATCACCGCCGCCCAGGCTGCCCCTGGCCGTCGTCGCTCGAAATCATGCCATGCGGCCCGGCCCGGCGGACTGGTCGCGGCTGTCCCGCAGGGCCTGCTGCACCCGTAGTTCCATGTCGTGCAGGGCCTCGATGGCGCGCAGCTGTCCGGCGATCTCCGGATCGGCGGTGGCGGGGCCCAGGCCGATGAGGCCGCACCGCTCGCACTCGACCCGTGCGGCCGAGGCCGGGCAGGGCGTCTGCGTCGCGCAGTCGACGCACGTGTGCACGGCGTCGAGGTCGAGCACCTGGTCCGCGGTGATCGTGTCGAGGTAGCCGCATTCGGCGCACTGCCAGGTCACCTGCTGGGCCCAGTCCACGTCGCCGGTGTCGCTGAGCTCGTAGTCGAGGCGCTCGGCCGGGCCGACGAGATCGCAGCCGCGGCAGCGCACGTAGGGACGTGGTCTCATGGCGCGCTCTCCCCGTGATCGCCCGACAGTGCGATGTGGACGTTAAACACGTAAGCGTTTCAGTGCGCCCACCGATCGGACATCGTTGCGGAGCGAACAACCTGGGCGTTCGGTCGATGGCGGTGACGGCCATGTCCGTGCGGCGGACCTGCCGGGTCGTGACCGCCACGTCAGGTGAACAGCAGGCGAACAGTGCAAGGCCGGTGGACGACATCGGTTGAGCGGGGCGGTGCACCGGCATACCGTCAGCCACGTGCCGCTGATCGTCGTCGATCGCCTCGTGCCCGCCCAGGCCATGTGCCTGGCCGACGAGCTGCTGGTCAATCTGCCGCAGCGGTGGTCGCACACCGCCGGGGTGGCAAGGCGCGCGGCCGACCTGGCCGCCGCGGTCGACCCGGCCGACCGGGACCTGCTGCTGTGCGCGGCCTGGCTGCACGACATCGGGTACGCCGCCGCGGCCCGCGACACCGGGTTCCATGCCCTGGACGGGGCCCGCCTGCTCCGCCGACGGGGCTGGCCGGTGCGGCTGTGCGCGCTGGTCGCGCACCACTCCGGCGCCTCCTTCCTGGCCGCGGCGCAGGGCGTCGTCGGCATGGCCGAGTTCGACGACGAGCGCACGGCGGTCACTGACGCGCTGACCTGCGCCGACCAGACCACGGGGGTACGCGGCGAGCCGGTGTTCCTGGAGGACCGCCTGGCCGAGGTGCTGCGCCGCCACGGACCGTCCTCGCCACACGCGGCCGCCGCGGCGGGCCGGGAGCCCTACCTGCGGTCGGCCGCCGGGCGGGTGCAGGCACGCCTGCTTGCCGCCGCGACAGCCTGACCCGAACCGCCCGAACCGCCCGGCCCTCCCGCCGCAAAGCGATGGGAAGGTGCCCTTCCTCTACGGAAAACGATAAGAAGGCGCCCTTCCTTCGCTCAGGGCTGGTGGGGGGTGAGCAGGGATGGGGGGAGGGGCGGGGCGGCGGGGAGTTCGAGGGGTTTGCCGGCTCTGGTGACGAGGTCGACGACGGTGCGGCTGAGGTGCTGGGAGCTGGCGGACATGGACTCCTGGGCGGTGACAATCGCCGAGACGACCTCGGCGCGGGCCTGCTGACCGAAGCGGACCGCTTCCTCGATGCCCTTGGCCTGGGCGTCGATCGAGGCGGCCACCTCCAGGATCGTCTCCGGGCGGATGGTCGGGGTCTGGATCAGGCGGGCGATCTGCGGGACGCCGGTGCCCGCGGCGTGGGCGTACGCGGACAGCACCTCGTTGGCGCCGTCGGCGACCGCCTGCTGCATCTGCGCCGCCTGATTGGCCTGCAGCAGCAGACCCCACTGGGCGATGGTCAGCTTCATCGTCGGGATGGTCAGGTTGACCAGCAGCGCCAGCCGCTGCCCGAGGCCGTAGTGCAGGGAGCGGATGTTGCGCACCTGCGGCGAGGTCGACCAGGCGACGAACAGCCGCTGCTGGAACTCGCTGATGCGCACCTCGATCGCCTGGACGAACTCGGTGATCCGGGCCAGGCGCTCTTCTTTGTCACGGCGGTCGACGTCGGCCGGGTCGATGCGGATCGACGCGGCCTCGGCCACGGCCAGATCCCGGACCAGCTCCATCACCGCGATGACGCCGACGAGCTGGCTGATCGCGGCCTCGTTGGCCTTGTACAGCTCGTCGCAGAGCACCACGTTGCGCTTGAGCTGCTGCTGCTTCTCTACCAGGGTGCCCGCGATGCGGTCGAGCTGCTGCTCCACCGAGCGGGCCTCCTCGAACAGCATCTCCACCAGGTCGCGGCCCTTGCGGAAGACGCCCCGGACCGCGTCCATGAACTTGTCGAACACCTCGCGCACCCGCGGGTCGGCCGGGTCGTACCTGCGCCGGAAGTCGCGCATCCGGTCGTTGATCTCGTGCATGATCTGGGTCAGCTCCGGGATCTTCACCGGCCCGACCTCGCGGAAGATCCGCTGCACCTGGGTGTTGACCTGGTCGATCGCACCGTTGCCGAAGCCGGCCAGCTGGTCGGTGTCGGCCAGCATCCGCGGGTAGGACTGCTCGGCCAGCGCGAGGGCCTGCTCGCGCTGCGCCGGGCTGAGCAGGTCGGCGCAGACCAGCCGCCCCGGCTCGCCGGTGCGCGCGACGGCGGCCAACGCACTGTCCGCACTGCCGGCCGGCTGCGCCGGTGCACCCGTGATACTGCCGAAGTCGATGGCGAGCTCACTCATGACTGGTTCTCCTCCTGCTGTTTCGGGGAAACTGCGCTTTCCAGAGGCCCGGAGCGGGCAGTTTCCCCGAAACTGCACGCGCCAGGCGGGGTGCGGGACGTCAGGAGCACTTGGCGACCTCCCTGACGCAGGCGAGCAGGGCGAGGGTGACCTCGGCGCCGGGCGGGGCGGTGGTGCGGAACTGCTCGGCCAGGGGCAGGTTCGGGAAGTCGGAGACCTTGCTCAGGCCCACGTGCAGGCCGGAGCGCAGGCCGTACCTCTGCCAGGCGAGCTGCTGGATGCCGGGGTCCTTCATGGCCTCCAGGAAGCGGGCCGCGTCGGCGTCCAGGGCCAGGATCGGGTGGTCGCTGTAGATCGTCGGGTCGGGGTAGAGCACCCGCACGTCCTTGAGCAGCTTGTCGGCGTCCGCGCCGAGCTGCACCACCTGCTGGATGAGCTGGTTCTCGTAACCGGCGTAGAGCGGGGCGTGGAACTCCGCCCCCTGGGTCAGCCACTGCCGGAAGCCCGCCTCCGAACCGGCTGCCTGCAGGCCCTGCGCGTCGTAGACGGCGCGCACCGTCGGCAGCACCTTGCGGGCCTGGGCCAGGCTCGGCGCGGAGAACACGTCGTCGGTGGCGATGATGTTCAGCTGGAGCTGGGCCAGCGTGAAGCCGCTGTTGGACTTCGCCGCGTCGGTGCTGGACACCGCGATCGGGCCGCGCAGGTCGGCGGCGCCCAGCGACTGCCAGGTGGTGCGCTTGAGCACGTGCTCCAGCAGCAGCTTCTTCATGTCGACGATGAAGTAGCGCTCGGCCCGCTTGGCCACGATGCCCGCCTTGACCAGTGCTTCGGTGCCCTGCGGCCCGGCGTAGATCACCTCAGGCGACTGGAGCACCGTCTCGGCCCGGTACTGCGGGAACGCGCCGGAGTGCAGGCTCTCGAACACCTTCTGCGCGCTGGCGCTGGACGGCCACAGGCAGCCCGCCTTGCGTGCGGCCAGGTCGTCCTTGGACAGCTGCACCAGGTCGTACGAGCCCAGCGGCTGGAACACCACGGTCAGGCCGTACTGCTCGCGCAGGATCTTCTTCACCTGCTCGTCGGCCATCAGCTCGGTCTTCTCCGAGCCGCCCAGGCAGGTGACGGTGACCGCCTGCGCCGGGCCGCCCCCGCCCGGCGGGTCGTCCTTCGCACGGGTCAGCACGAACGCGGTGGCCACGCAGACCACCAGGACCAGGACGAGCCCGATCAGGAACCGGCCGCTCGGCATTCTCACGTGATGCTCCTCATCCCAGCTGGGGAAGTTTCGGCGGGGCGACGGTCTGCAGGTTGGCCTGGTACTGGGCGAGGTCGCCCTGGTTGACCAGGCGCAGGCTGTCGATGGTGAACTCGGTGAAGCGCTGCACGGCCTGCTCGCCGCCGGCCAGCAGCGCCGCCGGGTCGTGGTAGAACGTCGGGTTGCGCTGGATGTCGAGGTACTGCCGGACCACCCCGAGCAGGCTCTGCAGGTGCGCGCCGAGCTGGCTGGCACTGGAGTAGAGGCTGTTCGGCGACGTGGCCCGGACCCGGTCGAGCAGCTCGGGCACGAACTCGGCAGACTGCTGGAGCAGGTGTCTCACCGACGGCGAGGCGACGTCGCGGCTGAGCTTGCGGACCTCCTTCGCCGCCCGCACGACCTCGTCGGCCTTGCGGTCGGCGTCGGCGCCGTACTCGTCGTCGCGGATCTGCGACGCGGTGCGCGAGTCGAGCATCAGGTAGACGCCGAGCGCGGACAGCGCCGCCAGCAGCGGAGACCACAGCAGGCTGCCGGTGACGGCGAACAGCGCGCCGAAC
This sequence comes from Catellatospora vulcania, assembly GCF_009720385.1. Taxonomy (GTDB): domain Bacteria; phylum Actinomycetota; class Actinomycetes; order Mycobacteriales; family Micromonosporaceae; genus Catellatospora; species Catellatospora vulcania. Next base: position 200,875 of record NZ_ML769308.1, read on the forward strand.
ACTCCTACCGCGGTGAGCAGCGCCAGCGGGGTGGCGAACTTGCGCGTCATCGCCGCCTCACTTGTAGCCCGCGGCGGTGCGCAGCGCCGCGACCAGGTCGTTCTGCTGCACGAACGCGCCGCCGGTCGCCTCGGCGACCTGCTTGAGCTGACCCGGGTCGGCGTCGTCGCCGAACGCGATGGCCACCACCGGCACCCCGGCCGCCTTCAGCGCGGCGACGGCCTCGGCCTGCTCGCCGTCCTCCGACATGCCGTCCGACATGACGATGACCAGGCTCTTGCGGGCCGCCGACTTCGAGGCGGCCAGCGCGCTCACGGCCTGCTTGAGGCAGGCGTACATGTTGGTGCCGCTGCCCGGCTCATGCGCGACGATCTTTTCGGTGAGCCCGTGCAGCTGCCCGGCGTCGTTCCCGGTGACCCGCCACGGCCCGGCAGCGATGCCGCTGTTGAAGACGGTGACCGTGGTGATGTCCTCGGGGTGGGTCTGCAGCAGGTTCAGCGCCGCCTGGTCGGCGTCGAAGATCTGGTGCGCCGCGTCGCGTACGCCCGCCCAGCCCGCGTTGTCGTTCATGGAGCCGCTGCCGTCGAGGCAGTAGTAGGCGTCCACCGGCTTGCGGTAGTGCGTCTGGTAGCGGTCCAGCGCCGCCTTGATCACGGCCACCGACGGGTAGGTGATGCCTTGTTCACGCAGGTTGGCCTGGATGCCCCAGTCCGGGTTGAACACTTTCAGGTCCGGGTTGTCCAGGGTCAGGCCGATGCCGGTGGCCGGGCGGCGGCCCAGCGCCAGCAGTTTCGCCTTCGCCCCGGCGTCGGTCAGCAGGTAGTTCTGCAGCTCTGTGACCAGCGTCCGCTTGCCCGCGTCGGCGTCGGTCCCGTGCGGCAGGAAGCCGAGCGGCGCGTCGCTGATGGCCAGCGCGCCCTTGGGGTACACCGCGTACAGCGGCTCCTTGCCCGCCTTGACCAGCTCCTGGTTCTTCTCGATGACCAGGTCCTCGTAGGTGAACACGGTGCGGCACACGTCCGGCCGGGCCAGGCAGTCGTTCATCAGGGTGCCGGTGGACGGCGGGGTCGCGTCCATGGCCTGGATGAACCGGCTGATACCGGCGTCGACGGCGGGGGAGTCCAGCTGCGCCTGGGTGAGCGGCTGGCCGGGGCCGTTGCCCGCGAAGTGGTTCAGGAAGCCGAACAGCACCGTCGCGCCCGAGTTGGACTGCGTCGGATTGGTCACCCACACCGTCGTCCTTCCGGACTCGACCGCGTCGAGCACGTCCTTGACCGCCACGTCGGTGCGGCCGGTGAAGCCGAGCCGCTGCATCTCGGTGCGCCAGCCCGCGTACACCACGGGGGTGAGGAACATCGGCTTGACGTCGGACAGCTTCGCGGCCTGGTCACCGATCTGCGAGAAGACGGAGCTGGCGAACCAGTACGCGTCGTAGTCGCCGTTGCCCGAGGCCAGCAGCCGCGCCTGGTCCACCGACCCCTTGAGGGTGAACCGGCAGTCGTAGCCCTTCTCGGCGCACCACGGCTTGACGACCGTGTCCAGCACCGACTGCTGCTCGGACCCGGCGACGAGCTGCAGCACCTTCGGATCGCTGCTGTACGGCGTCGTGCCGCCGGGCGGGTCCGATGTGTCGTCGCAGCCGGCCGACAGCAGCACGGCCGCCGCCAGCATCACGGTGAGCACCCTGGTTCGCACACGGACTCCTTGCCACGGTTGGTCTTCTGCCAAGACCATTCCTTGGTATCAAGCCGCTACCAGGGCAAACAGGCCAACAAGGGGTTAACGGGAAGTGAAGGCAGTGCCAGGAGCGGCGCACCGGCTCCCGGTGCGCCGCACCGGTTTCGCCGTCAGCGCAGCGGCTCGACGGCGACGGCGGCGGTGAGCGCGGCTACCAGCACCGCGGTCGCGGGCAGCAGGCCGCGTCCGTCCGGCTCGGACAGGCTCGCGGTGGACTCCAGCCGGGCGAGGATCGCGCCTGGCAGCAGCGTCACACCGACCGTGGGCAGGCCGGTGACCTGGACTCCGGCGTACGATTCGGGCTGCGGCACCGCCCGCACCACCCCGCCCGGCCCGGTCCAGCGCACCAGCAGGTGGCTGCCCGCGGTGGCCGGCACGGGCCGCGCCGCGTCGGCCGGGTCGAGCGGCTCACCGAGCATGGCCTGCACATGCTGGCGCAGGCAGGGATTCAGCCCGTGCCGCTCCTGCAGCCGGCTCAGCAGCCACGAGGAACCCTGGATACGCGGGTTGATCTCCAGGAACGCCACGTCGCCGCCGGACACCGCGATGTCGGCGCCGAACAGGCCCCGGTGCCCCTGCCGAGCCAGCCACTGTCCGATGCGCTCGGTGTGCAGGTAGGCCTGCGCCAATGCGCCGGGGTCCACCCGGGGCACGGCGAAGTCGCTGCCGCAGTAGCCGCCGAACGCGTAGCCGAGCTGGCCGATGCCACTGATCTGCAACGACGCGGGCAGCAGGCGGATGCCGTCGGCGTGCACCACCCCGGCCACGTTGATCGTCACGTCCCCGGCGTAGCGCGACAGCAGCCACCGGGTGACGTGCGGGTGCGCGTGTTTCGCGGCGGCCAGCTCGGCGGCGTCGCGTACCAGGTAGGTGCCCTGCCCGCCCGCGCCGTTCGGGGTCTGCGCGATGAACGGCGCGTCCAGCCGCCGGGCCACCGCGGTGAAGTCGAGCTCGTCGCGGTCGAGCGCCAGCGCCTCGGGCACCGGCACGCCCAGTCCCTGCAGCGCTGCGCGGATGTACACCTTGTCCTCGGCGAGCCGCTCCACCACGTCGAGCGGCCCGGCGGCCAGCCGCACCCGGCCCGGCCAGGCCGCCGCCGCTGCCTCCCAGGCGGTGCTGGCGCGCGGCGGCACCAGCAGGATCGGCCGGTCGTCGGCCGGCGCCTCGGCCAGCACCTTGGGCACGAAGTCGGCCAGCCGGGCCACGTCGCCGAAACGCCAGCGGCGGCGTACGCCGTCGAGCCGCTCCAGCGACAGCGCCCGGGTGCCGGGCAGGTCGGCGTCGGCGTCGCCGGACAGCACGCAGACACACGAGGGGTGCTCGGTCAGCGGCGCCATCATGCCCGGGTACGCGCTCGCGGTCACCAGGCGGTAGTCGTGCAGGTCCCATGCCATGGCGGCAACTGTGGCCGATCGCGGGCGGCCGCGCGGCGCGTTGCAGACGTACTTCCGGCGAACGCCGCGGGAACTCTTCGACACGCCCCGGGTGCGCCGCTAGGTCATCCGACTTGCCGGGCAGGTGTGCGTATCTTGACCGCCCATTCGCCCATGTGCCGGGCAAGCCGGATGATCATCGGGGGTGCCTGTGCCCGCGGGCGCGCTGAGGGTGGGGGAGTACGCCAGCATGGCCACCCCGGCCGCGATGGCGACGCCCGCCAGGGTCAGCGTCCACAGTGCCACCAGGCCCGCCGGTGGGGCCTCGTCGAACAGCAGCGCGCCCCACAGCCAGCTCAGCACCGGGTCGGCGACGGTCATCGCGGTCAGCGCGGCGGGCAGCGAGCCGCTGCCGTACGCCTCCTGCGCCAGCACCGCCGCGACCAGCCCGGACAGGCCCAGCGCGTACACCGGCCAGTCCAGCGCGGTCGTCAGCGGGCCGCGCGTGGCGAGCTGGTCGGCGACGACGACGGTGAGCACGGCGGTGGTGCTGAACCCGGTGCCCGCGGCGACCCCGGTCAGCGCGGTGCGCGCGGTGCGCCCCGGGCGGCTGCGGGCGAGCGTGAGCAGCACCGCGATCAGGACGACCGCGGCCAGCAGCACGGCGGGCAGCGGCTCCCGGCGTACCGTCTGCGCCACCCCGCCGCGGGTCAGCACCAGCACGGCCAGACCCGCGCAGACCGCGGCGGTGCCCAGCCAGTCCCGGGCCCCGGGCGGGCGGCCGGTGCGGGCGTACGCCATCGGCAGCGCGAACATCAGCTGCACCGCCAGCAGCGCCTGCACGATGCCGATCGAGCCGGTGTGCAGCGCCGACGCGTGCGCGACGAACCCCAGCACGTTGCAGCCGAGCCCGGCCAGCCACACCGGGCTGCGCAGCAGCCTGGCCACGGTGCCCAGCACCGGCAGCCAGTGCCCGGCGGTGTCGCCCCGGGCCTGCGCGACGGCCCGGGTCACCCGGTGCTGCAGCGCGGCGGCCGCCGCGAACAGCGCCGCCGCGAGCAGACCCAGGATGGTGCTGACGATGGTCATGGTTCCCCGTTCCACGCCGTCAGGACCGGACAGCGTGCGGGCATCATGACCGGGCGGCGAGTACGGTGATCGACTCTTGCGCCGCCGGTCGGTGAACGGTCGGCGTCGGCGAGCGCAGCGGCAGGAAGACGAGCAGCCCGAGCGTGATCCAGACGTACGCGCTGCCACCCAGGAACCCGCCGGGGCCGGAGAAGTCGTACCACCACAACCACACCACGCTGCTGCACAGGATCACGTACGCGGCCCCGGCCGACCACAGCAGCCTGCGGCGGCGCGCCGGATCCGGCTCGCGCAGCCCCGCCCCGACCGCAAGGACCAGCGCGGGCACCACCCAGACCAGATGGTGCACCCAGGTGACCGGGCTGACCAGGCACGCAGCCAGGCCGGTCAGGGCGAACCCGCCCCACATGTCGCCCGCACGGGCGGCCCGGCGCACCCGCCAGGCCCACAGCGCCAGCACGCAACCGACCGTGAACAGCCAGAACACCGGGTGAGACGCGTCCGGGTCGAGCCGGGCGATCACCCCGCGCAGCGACTGGTTCGAGATGTAGGACAGGTCGCCGACCCGGCTGGTGTCGCCGAGCGTCTCGGTCCAGAACCGCCACGACGGACCCGGCGCGATCAGCGCCGCCAGCAGTGTCGCGGCTGTCGCGGTGCCGGTCGCGGCCATGGCGGCGCGCCGCCGCCCGGCCAGCAGCAGATACACGATGAAGATGGCCGGGGTGAGCTTGATCGCGGCGGCGAGCCCGATCCCGACGCCCGCCCAGCGGCCCCGGCCGCTCGTCAGCAGCCACGCGTCGGCGAGCACCAGCGCCACGAGCAGCAGGTTGACCTGCCCGAAGCTGACCGTGTCCCGGGCCGGTTGCAGCGCCGCCAGCAGGCACCCGGCGATCCCGAAGGCGAACAGCCTCGGCCAGCCCTGTTCCCGGGCGATCGGGTCGACCAGCCAGTACAGCAGCAGCGCGCACGCGACGGCGGTCAGCACCACGTTCACCGCGATCACGGTGTGCCAGCCGAGCAGGCTCATCGGCAGCATCGCCACGGCCGCGAACGGCGGATACGTGAAGCCGTAGTGGGTGCCGGGCACCAGGTAGTCGTAGACGGTGCCGCCCTCGTGCACCCAGTCGTCGACGGTGCCGTAGTAGACCAGCACGTCGAACCAGCCGCGGTGCCCGGGGATGAGCGCGATGAACAGTCCCACCGCGGTGGCCAGGGCCAGCACGCAGAGCAGGCGGGCCCGGGGCGTCTTCACCATGCGGCAGGTTCCGTTCCTCGGTAGGGACGCACCGGTGCGGTGGGGATGTCACCGGTGAACAGGAAGAGGATCGGCACGGCCAGCAGCGCCCCGGCCAGCGCCGCGGCCAGCTCGTCCGCCGACGGGGTGAAACCGCTGGGGAACACGGTCACGGTCAGCGCCAGGCAGGCGAACGCGGTCCAGCGGCGTACCCGGCCGTTCGGCGGGGCGGCCGCCGCGATCGGTACCAGACCCCAGAGCAGATACCAGGGCCGCAGGGCGGGGCCGAGCAGGGCGAGCGCGGTCAGGCTCAGGCCGAGGGCGTACACCAGGCCGAGGCGTCGACGGTGATGCCAGGCCAGCAACGTCGCAACGCCCGCGGCGACGAGCCCGAGCCAGCGCCACGCCGGAATCGCCGACGCCGCCAGGTCACTACCCGCCGCCTCCAGCAGGTTCCGGGTGATCCGGCCGACGGTGCTGCTCAACGACCAGTTGTGCGCCGAGATCGGCGTCGTCAGGGACCGCACCCACCCGTAGCCCGTGCCCGTCACGGCCGTCACCAGCGCGGTCGTCGCCGCCGACAGCCCGGCCGTCAGCGCGAGTGCTCGCAGTGTGGCCGTATGCCGCCGCAGGGCCGGGCGCAGCGAGCGCTGCCACAGCCAGACCACGACCACCAGGCCGAGGGCGGCCGGGGCCTTCACCAGGCAGGCGAGGGTGATCACGACGGTGGCCAGGGCGAACCGGTTCGCCGCGGCGGCGGTCAGCCCGGCGATGAGCAGACCCAGCATGACGGCGTCGTTGTGTGCGCCGCTGACCAGGTGCAGCAGTACGAGGGGGTTCAGCGCGCCCAGCCACAGCGCCGCGGCCGGGTCCACCCCGCAGGCCCGCGCCAGCCGGGGCAGGCACACGATGAGCAGCACTACCCCCGCCAGTGCCACCGCCCGCATGCCGAACACGCCCAGCGGCACGTCTGTCGACGCGAACCCGGACACCCCGGCGGCCAGCGACAGGAACGCCGGCCCGTACGGCGTCGGGGTGTGCTGCCAGATCGCGGGCACCTCGGCGAGCAGCGGACCGCCCAGCGCCGACGGACCCGCCTCGTACACGTCGAGCCCCGACGTGACCATCGCGCCCTGGGCCAGGTAGCTGTACACGTCACGGCTGAACAGCGGCGGCATCGCCACCAGCGGCAGCGCCCACGCCGCGAGCAACAGCAGCAGCCCGCGGGGCGACGGCGGGTCGCCGCCGCGTACCGCCCGGCCCAGCCGCCACCAGGCGGTGACCAGCAGCGCGAGACCGAAATAAGCGCAGACCAGGCCGACGCTCTGATGCCGGCGGACCTCGCTCAGCCCCAGCGCGGGCGCGAGCGTGTCGCGCACCGGCAGCGCGCCCGCCGCGAGGCCGCCCCCGGCCAGCGCGATCGAGCCGGCGAGCCCGAGCACGAGGCAGCGGCGCGTCTCGACGGGCAACCGGAAGGCGGACAGCACCCAGGCAGAGTGCCAGCAGGCGGTGTACGGCAGACGACAGCGCACCCAACCGGCGGTGGCCGCCGGTTAGCCGCTCGCGCCGGTCAGTCCTCGTCGATGGTGATGTCGAGAGCCACGGCCAGCGTGCGCGCCAGGCCGGCGAGGTCGTGCGCGCTGACCACGGCGCCCTTGAGGCTCGTCACGCTGCCGATGCCGCCCAGCTCGCAGCGGGTGAACCGGGCGCCGGCGCAGTCGGCCTGCGCGAACTGCGCCCCGGACAGGTCGCAGCCGGTGAACGTGGCCCCGCGCAGGTCGGCATTGGTGAAGTCGGCCCGGGTCAGGTTGCAGTCGGTGAACGCCACGTCCTTGAACGAGGTGAACCGGAACGTCGCGAGATCCATCCGGCACTCCCGGAACGCCACGTCACGCAGCGTGCCGTCGACCCACTGCAGGCCGGTCAGCCTGGCCACCGACACCTCGACCCGCAGCAGGCCGGACTTCGTCGCCTTCAGGTTCGCCCAGTCCGAGGTCTCCACCAGGCAGTCGGTGAACATGGCCCGGTCGAGCACGGTGCGGGCCAGGCCGGTGCGGGTGAACCGGCACTGCTCGAACTCCGCCGAGTCGGCGGCCTGGCCGGTCAGGTCGAGGTCGAGGAACGCGAGCCGCCGGAAGGTGGCCTCGTCCTCCAGGTCGTGGTCCGGCGACACCGCCGTGTCCATGGCCGCCGGAGGCTTCGGCCTCGCCGGCACCCGTGGGGCGCGGTTGGCATCCTTACTGATGGCTGCACGAGGTGGCACGGTCATGACCCTAGCGCCGACCACCCGTGCGCTGCGGCGGCGGCGTCGCAGGTGCCGGGACGGGCCGCGGGCGTCAGGTATCCGGCCCCGACCGAATCACGCCCGCAGCTACCTGCGAGGAATGCCGCGCCGCCTTCGCGCGCAGGTTCTCCTCCTCCTCCGCCACGACGCCGTCGTCAGCGAACTCCATCCACCCGCAGCCGTGCTCATCGCAGACCGCCACCAGGAAGCGACCGGCCGGCCCGTCACCCGCGTCCGCTTCGATGATCTCGACCAGGTGATCGGTTCGCGACCACGACGCCCGCTCGCGCGCGTTGCGCCGGGCCTGCTCACCGACCCAACCGGGCTTGCCACGGTGCTTCGGCGGCACGAGCCGGCGCGGCCGGTTGAACGCGTTCACCACCCATTGCAGCACCGTCAACGGCAGGGCGACCGCCAGCAGCACGGTCGCCACCGCGATGAACACGGCCATCAGCGCGACCGCCGCCGGCGGGTCGTCGGGCGAACTAGCGTCGTCGAAACCGAAGACTCCGTGTATGACCATTGCCGCGCCGCCCGCGGCGAAGCCGCCGTACCACGCGGTGACCGCCAGCAGGCCGCTCAGGTAACTGCGCGGGAAGATCGAGAAGATGCGGATGTCCCTGATCGGCAGGCGGCGCTCACCGCGCCAGATCGACGGCAGGGCGCGCCACAGCGAGACCAGGTAGACAGGTAACCCCAGCGCGAGGAACACGCTGACGACGAAGATCAATACGTTCCGCACAGGCGGCAGGATAGGCCGTCACCGCCATCGCCGGTGCCGCCGGACGGGCGGCCGGTATCAGCGCAGCAGGTCGAGTTCGCCGCCCCAGGCGTCGAGGACGTCGCCGTGGCCGCGTTCGCGGGCGAGCTTCTCCAGGTCGGGGAAGAGCCCGGCCGGGTCGTCGGGAACGAAGGTCCCCGGCCAGGGGAGCCGACGACGACGCCTCGGTCCCGCGGTAGCGCCATCACGCGGGCGATGGTGGCGAAGTGGACGGAGTCAGCCCGCGCGGGTGACGGCAGCGGGGCCGAGAGACGTGTGGACGTCGAGGAAGCCGCGTACGGCGGCGTCCCAGCCGAAGTGTTCGGCGCGGGTGCGGGCGGCGGCGCGGCGGCGGCGCTCGTCGCGGTCGAGCAGTCGCAGGACCCCGTCGGCGAGGTCGTCGCCCGCGACCGCGACGCCCGCGTCGCCGACCACGGCGGGCAGCGCGCTGGACGCGCTGACCACGGCCGGGGTGCCGCAGGCCAGCGCCTCCAGCGCGGCCAGGCCGAACGTCTCCATCGGGCCGGGCGCGAGCACCAGGTCCGCGCCGGCCAGCAGCGCCGCCAGTTCCTGCCGGTCGCTGACCCAGCCGGTGAACGCCACGGGCAGCCCCGCCGCAGCGGCCTGCAACCTGGCCCGCAGCGGCCCGTCGCCCGCGATCACGAGCCGGGCGGCCACCCCGCGGTCGAGCAGCGTGCGCAGCGTGGTCAGGGCACGTTCGGGCCGCTTCTCCGGCGACAGGCGTACGCAGCAGACCAGCAGCAGTTCCCCGCCGGGCGCGTGCTCGGCCCGGACCAGCGGGTCGCGGCGGTCGGGGTGGAACAGGTCGAGGTCGACGCCGAGCGGCACCTGTGTCACGTTGTGCGCCCCGACGCCGGTGAACTCGCCGGCGGCCCAGGCGGTCGTGCAGACGATCCGGTCGTACGCGGCCGCGCTGGCGCGGTTGAGTCCGGCGGCGATACGGGAGCGCACACCGGCGGGCAGCTTCACGACGCCGAGCAGCCCGTCGACGCTCTCATGGGACACCATCACCGACGGGACGCCCTGGCGGCGGGCCCAGGCGCCGGTCCAGCGCAGCGTGGTGCGGTCGGAGACCTCGATCCGGTCCGGGGCCAGCTCTTCCAGCAGTTCGGCGAGCGGCCTGCGGCGTACCAGCATCCGATAATTGCCGCCCAGACCAGGCGCGATCGGGCCGGGCAGGGTGATCACCCGGCCCTGCTCGGTCAGCTGGTCGGTGTGTCCGGGGCCGGGGACGACCAGCACCGGCTCGTGACCGGCCGCGGCGTACCCCCGGCCCAGCTCGCGCAGCGCGGTGCGCAGGCCGCCGGAGCTGGGCGTGACGAAGTTGGCCAGCCGGACGATGCGCAGCCCGGTCACGGGGCGTGCACCGGGACGGGGACGGGCACGGCGAGCCGGCCGGGGGCGCGTACCGCGGCCGTCGCGGCGGCGTAGTGGCCGAGCAGCTCGTCGCCCAGCGCCGACCAGGTACGGGTGGCCACCGCGGCACGGGCCGCCTGCCCGTAGGCGCGGCGTAGGGCCGGGTCGGCGAGCGCACCGACGGCCGCCGCGAACGCGCCGGGATCGTCGGGGGTCACCAGCAGCCCGTCCACGCCGTGGCGGACCAGGTCGAGCGGGCCGCCGATCGCCGGGGCGACCACCGGCACGCCGCTGGCCTGGGCCTCCTGCACCGTCTGGCAGAACGTCTCGTGGGGTCCGGTGTGGACGAACACGTCGAGGCTGGCGTACAGCCGGGCCAGCTCGGTGCCGCGGCGGGTGCCCAGGAAGTTCGCCTGCGGCACCGCGCGGCGTACCGCGTCTCGGGTCGGGCCGTCGCCGACCACGACGACGCGCACCCCGGGCAGCGCGGCGGTCTGCGCGAGCAGGTCCACGCGCTTCTCCCGGGCCAGCCGGCCGACGTAGCCGACGAGCAGCTCGCCGCCGGGGGCGAGTTCGGCGCGCAATGTCTCGTCCCGGCGGGACGGGTGGAACAGGTCGGCGTCGACGCCGCGGCCCCACCGGCCGACGTTGGGCACGCCGTGTGCGACGAGTTCCGCGGCGGTCGTCGACGACGGGGCGAGGGTCGCCGCGGCGCGGCTGTGCACGTGCCGGATCCAGCGCCAGGCCAGTGCCTCGCCGGTGGCGACCCGGTAGGCGCGGGCGTAGCCGGGCACGTCGGTCTGGTAGATCGCGACGACGGGCACGCCGAGGTCGGCGGCGGCCTTCGCGCCCCACGCGCCGAGCACGAACGGGCTGGCCAGGTGCACCACGTCGGCCCGGTGCGCGGCGAGCGCCTCCCGGATCCGGCGGGTCGGCCAGGCCAGCCGCACATTGCCGTAGCCGGGCATCGGCAGCGAGCCCAGCCGGACCACCGGGTAGGGCTTGTCGGTGCTGACACGGCCGGCTCGCGTAGCCGGTCTCGGTGCGATGACCAGCGGCTCGTGCCCGCGCACGACCAGGTGGTCGGCGACGCGGGCGACGGAGTTCGCGACGCCGTTCACGTCCGGGGAGAACGACTCGGTGATGATCGCCACGCGCATGGCCGCCACGCTAGGTTCGCCCCCGGGAATCGAGGCGAAGCGTGGGAGTCGCCCCGGCAAAGCCCAGGGGAACTGTTCCCAAGGGCTCCGCCGGGTGGCTGTCAGGGGTTGCGCCGGTACTGGGCCGCGGAGCCCTTCGTCGCCGGGTCCTCGTATGCCCCGGCCCGGCCGCGGTCGACGTGCCAGCTGGTCAGGGTGCTGACGGTGGCGTTCGGGTTGGCGCGGTCGCTGACCACGCGTTGCCGGGTCGTCCACCGCTGCGGGGTGACCTCGTACAGGTCGTAGCCGTAGCGGTTGCCCTCGAAGTACTGCAGGTGCGGGTTGACCTGGCCGAGCCGTGGGCCGTTGGCGGCGTTCCAGCTCGCCGAGTACGCCCCCGAGGTGGTGGAGTGGGCCACGAACTCGGTCCCGATGACCGGGGCGGCCAGGTTGTCGAAGTCGGGGCGCACGTCCTGCACGAACGCGCTGTGCCAGTCGCCGGTGATGGTGACGAAGTCGGCGATGCCCTGCTGCTGCGCGTAGGTGAGCAGCTCGGTGCGCTCGGCGCGGAAACCGTCCCACTGGTCGGTGAACAGGTAGCCGCCGTCGGGGTTGCGCTGCTGGCTCAGGAAGATCGAGTTGACCCAGCAGTGCCAGCCGCCGGAGCGCTGCGCGACCCGGTCCTTGACCCACTGCTTCTGCGTCGCGCCGAGGATCGAGCCGCCGGTGAGATTCTGCTCGGTGCGGTACTGCCGCAGGTCGAGGATGACCAGCTCCAGCAGGTCGCCCCACTGCCGGTGGCGGTAGATGCGCGGGTCGGGCAGCGCGCTGTCGGAGCCCTCCAGCCGCAGCGGCAGGTGCTCGTACCAGCCCTGGTAGGCGGCCGCCCGGCGGGCCACGAAGCTCGCCGCGCCGCGCGAGCCGGAGTAGTCGTTGACGACCTCGTGGTCGTCCCAGGTGAGGAAGAACGGGTGGGCCGCGTGCACGTCGCGCAGCAGCGGGTCGCCCTTGTACAGGGCGTGCAGCCTGCGGTAGTCCGCCAGGGTGTACGCGGTGCCCAGCTCGGAGCCCTCGTACACGTAGTCGCCGAGGTGCACGACGAAGTCGAGGTCGGTGTCGGCGGCGATGTCGCGCATGCCCGGGTACTCGCCGGACTGGTAGTTCTGGCAGTTCAGCGACGCGAACCGGACCAGGTTCACCGAGCCGACCGGTGCGGTCCTGGTGCGCCCGACCCGGCTGTACTGGCCCAGGGCCCGGAACCGGTAGTGGTAGCGCTGCCCGGGGGTCAGGCCTTCGACGACGACGTGCAGGCTGTGCCCGAGCAGCACCGACGCGGCGACCGAACCGGACGCGACCACATTCGTCATGGCCGCGTCGGTGGCGACGGTCCAGTCGACCTGCACGATGTCGGGCAGCGGCTGCACGTCGGCGAGCGGGTCCGGAGCCAGCCGGGTCCACAGCACGACGCTGGTCGGCAGCGGGTCGCCGGACGCGACACCGAGGGTGAACGGAGCCGGGTCCCAGCTCGCGCCCAGCGCGGCCGCGGCGGCGTAGGCGGCCTGCGGGCCGAGGTCCCGGGCGAGCGGCCAGGCCGCGGAGAGCACGCCCGCGCCGACGGCGGCCTGCAGGAGTTGGCGGCGGTGCAGGGCCATCAGGCTCCTCCGGTCGAGACGCTGAGGGACAGTGAGTCGGCGTAGCCGTCGTTGGAGGTGCCGCCGGAGCGCACGAACAGCAGCTCGACCTGCGCGGTGCGGCTGCCCACGGGGACCGAGCCGGTCGCGGTGCGCGACAGCAGGCCGGTGGTGTTCGACCGCTGCGCGGCGGTGACCGGGCCGAGCACGACGGTGGACAGGGTCTGCCCGGCCGCGTTGCGGAACGCCACGGACAGCTGGGCCGTGTCGTTCTGGTCGGCGTATCCGCCGAGCCAGGCCCCCACGTCGTAGCGGGCCGTGCCCGCGTCGATCGCGCCGGTGTTCGGCAGCGTCACGCTCTGCCCGAGGCGGCTGCGTGCCGACGTGCCGCCGCCGAGGAGGTTCGCCCCGCGACTGGCCGGTCCAGGGCTGGACGCGTTCGGATAACCGCTGGCGCCGTACGCGATGACGGCCGTGCCGCCTTCCAGGTGGGTCCAGCCGGGGATGCTCGCCGTCGGGCCGCCCGTGCCGCCAGGGCCGGTGTCGCCGCCCGGGTTGACCAGCAGGTTCGCCGCCGGGCTGGACAGGGTCAGCCACAGGCTGTCGGCGTAGCCGTCGTTGGACGTGCCGCCGTCCCGGGTGAACAGCAGCAGCACCCGCGCGGTGCGGCTGCCCGGCGGCACGGTGCCGGTCAACGCGCGCCGCAGCAGGCCGGTGGCGCTGCCGCGTTCGGCGGCCGTGACCGGGCCGAGCACCACCACGCCGAGCGGGCGGGCGGCCGCGTCCAGGAACTCCACCGACAGGCGTACGCCGTCGTCCTGGCCCGCGTACCCGCCCAGCCAGCCGCCGGTGTCGAACAGGGCCGTGCCCGCGTCGATCTGCGCCGTCATCGGCAGCGTGATCTGCTGCGTCAGCCGGGTGCGCGGCGAGTCGCCGCCGCCGATGAAGTTCGGGCCGCGGTCGGCCGGTCCGGGGCTAGACACGGTCGGATAACCGCTGCTCCCGTACGCGATGACGGCCGCCGCGCCCTCGATGGTGGTCCATCCGGCGATGACCGGGGTGGGCTGGCCGGTGCCGCCGACGGCGGCGTCGCCGCCCGGGTTGACGATCAGGTTCGCTGTCTGCATCACGCCTCCTGGCAGGATCGCGAGCAGCGTGAAGGCGTCCGCTGTCGCGCCGGGGACGGGCGCGTGGCGGGCGAGTGGCGGGCGAGTGAAGCGCGGACGGCCACCCGGCGCGGCGGCCGTCCTGCCCGGACCCGCGGGGCGGGAGCCATCACACTGATCGATATCAATATGCCATGACGGCCTAGGATCGGGCTATGCTCGCTGAACTGCAGTGCGTCGTGCTGGACTGCCGTGAACCCCGACGGCTCGCCGAGTTCTACCGGTCGCTGCTCGGCGGCGACGTCAACCGGCCGGACCGGCGCTGGTCGCTGGGCGACGACTGGTCGACGCTGCACGCTGCCAACGGCCTGGTGCTGGCGTTTCAGCGGGTGGCCGAGTACCAGCAGCCGCAGTGGCCGGACCCCAGCAAGCCGCAGCAGTTCCACCTGGACTTCGGCGTGCCCGATCTGGACGCCGCCGAGGAGGAGGTGCTGGCCTGCGGCGCGACGGTGCTCGACGCGGGTTCGCCGGGACAGAGCTGGCGGGTGTACGCCGACCCGGCCGGGCACCCGTTCTGCCTCGTGCGGCACTGAGCCGCGTCAGCGGCTGACCGCCGCGGCGAGTTCGCGCAGCAGGTCGCCCAGGCGGCGGGCGTCGGCGGGGTTCAGCCGGCTCAGCGCCTCGCGCTGCACCGCGAGCCCGGCCGCGACGGCCTCGTCGATCAGCTCGCGCCCGGCCGGGGTGAGCTGGGCGCGCAGCGAGCGCCGGTCACCCGGGTCGGGGGTGCGGGTGATGAGCCCGGCCTTCTCCAGCTTGTCCAGCCGCCCGGTCATGCCGCCGGTGGTCAGCATCAGCGTGTCGGACAGCTGCTTGGGGGAGAGGTTGAACGGCTCCCCGGCGCGGCGCAGCGTGGCCAGCACGTCGAACTCGCCCCGGCCGATGCCGAGGCGCTGGTAGGCGCGCTCCATGCGGTCGCCGATGGCGGCGGCGATCCGGTAGACACGCCCGAAGACCTCCATGGGCAGCAGATCGTCGAGGTCGGGGCGCTCGTCGCGCCACTGGCCGATGATCGCGTCGACGGCATCCCTGTTCATCACCGGATGATAGCTTGACGGAAACTAGCTTAGTGGTAAGTTAGTTCTAAGCTAGTTTCGTCAAGGGGAGGCAGTCATGACGTACCTCGGCGACTCCGGCGCGGTCAGCGCCGCGTTCCACCCGACCCACGCCGCGGAGCAGGCCGTGATGGGCTCGGGCTCCACCGGCCGCTTCGTCGCCCCGGGCAGCGTCACCCAGGGCCGGTTCGGCCTGTACGAGTGGCACATGCCCGCCAGGACAGGCGGGGCCGACGCCCACTTCCACCGCACCTTCTCCGAGTCCTTCTACGTCATGAACGGCACCGTGCAGCTCTACGACGGCGCACGGTGGGTCGACGCCTCGGCCGGCGACTTCCTGCACGTGCCCGAGGGCGGCGTGCACGGTTTCCGCAACGTCGGCGAAGCCGCGGCCTCGATGCTCATCCTGTTCGCGCCCGGCATCGCCCGGGAGACGTACTTCCGCGAGCTCGCCGACATCGCCGCCGCCGGACGGCAGCTGTCGGAGGAGGAGTGGACCGAGCTGTTCGCCCGCCACGACCAGTACCGGGCCTGAGGTTCCGGGTCAGTAGTCCTCGTCGTCGTCGTACGGCGCGAACTCCTCGACCGCGCTCAAGCCGACGGTGTCGTCGGGCGACGCCTCGAACTCCTCGGGGTCGTCGTCGATCGGGGACGGGTCGTCTGCCTGCTGAGGTTCGCTCACGGTGGGACCTGCACTCTCGAAGATCAGCCGACGTTCACGTCGGCGCTGTTGAGCTCGTTGGTGTGCGCGATGAACATGTCGTCGGCCTGGCGGGCCAGATCCTTCACCCGCGGGTCGTAGCCGTAGTTCAGCTCGGTGCGGGCGGCCTGCAGGCTGTCGCCCTGGGTCTGGATCTCCCGGGTGATCCACATCTGGTCGAAGGAGGCCCCGGCCGGCGCCGCGGCCAGCTCCTTCAGCAGGTCCTGCTGCTCCTGCGCGGGCTGCTTCGGCAGCGCCACCTTGACCTGGTCGGCGACCGCCACCACCGAGGCGTCGAACCGCGTGTGGTCGTCGACCATCAGCTGCCCGAGCCGCCGCACCTCGTCCGAGGCGCCCTTCTGCGCCGCCAGCGTCCCGGCCGCCATCTCGTAGAGATTCGCCTGGTGGATGCCGACCAGGAAGGACGCGTCCTGCGCCGACGGCACCGCCGCCGCGGGCGCGGCCGCGCCGATGGCGATCACCGCCGCGGCGAGCACGACGAACAACCCGCTGCGCCTGTTCATGGCAAAGCCCCCGTCCCGGGCCGTACGGCGCAGCCTGCTGCTGCGGACCGCGCACGGCCGCCTGCGCCCTGGTCAGTACCCACGATCGCCGTGGCCGACACGTGCGCATGATCGCCGGGACGGCACGGGCACCCGGACCGTGATCAACCGCACTGGGCTGCCGCGAGCGGGGCCGTGGCGCAGCAGTCGTCGCGCCCGTCCGACAAGCGGGAGGACGCCGGTGTGAATCCGGCCGGTCCCGCCCCGGCGGCCCCTGGACGCCGGCGCCGGTCCTCCAGGCACGGCTGCTGGGAGGACCGGCGCCGGCGCGACTCAGGTGGTCTGCCGGGCGCACGGCGGGCAGACCGCCAGGGCGTCCACGAGCTGACCATCGCCCAGGTGGCGGCCGGGCGTGTTCCGTAACGGTGCAGACACGACTTCTTGTCGTGATCGGACTCGGTCTGTATAACGTTATAGAGCGAAGGCGGTTGATCGCAATCGGACCGAGACGACGGCGAGCCGACATTTTCGGCGGCCCATCGGCGCGGGCCGGTCAGCGGCGGGTTCCCGATCGTCGTGGTGGTGGTGCAGACCTGTCTGAGCAGGCACAGACGCCTGCGTTGACGGGACGGCCCCGGCAGTGCCGACAATGAGCAGTGAGTGGAGGAAACCCGCCGATGGCGGTCAGTCTCAAGGACATCGCCAGACGGGCCGGTGTGTCGCAGGCGACGGTGTCCAACGTCGTCAACGGCTACCGGCCCGTCGGCGAGGCCACCCGGGCCCGGGTGCAGCAGGCCATCGACGAGCTGGGCTACACGCCCAACCTCAGCGCTCGCCATCTGCGCCGCGGCCGGACCGGCATCATCGCGCTGGCCATCCCCGAGCTGAACAACCCGTACTTCGCCGAACTGGCCGACGCGGCGATCCGCGCCGCCACCAAACGCGGGTACACGCTGCTGCTCGACTACACCGACGGTGACCGGGACAAGGAACTGCTGGTCGCCGACGGGTTCCGGGCGCAGATCATCGACGGTCTGATCCTGTCCGCGGTGCACCTCAACCGCGACGACATCGCCAGCCGCACCAGCGAGACCCCGATGGTGCTGGTCGGCGAGGCGATCTACCACGCCCCGTACGACCACGTGGTCATCGACAACCTCGCCGCCAGCCGGGAGGCGATGCGGCACCTGATCGCGCTCGGACGGCGGCGGATCGCGTTCATCGGCGCGCACATCGAGGCCAACCGGGCCCCGTCGCTGCTGCGCCTGCGCGGCTACACCGAGGCCCTGGCCGCGGCCGGGCTGCCGTTCGACCCGGATCTGACGGTCACCACCAGCGGCTTCGGCCGGGGCGACGGCGCCGCGGGCATGCGGGCGCTGCTGACGCTGGCGCAGCCGCCGGACGCCGTGTTCGCGTTCAACGACCTGATCGCGCTCGGCGCCATCCGGGCGCTGCACGACCACGGGCTACGGGTGCCCGACGACGTCTCCGTGATCGGCATCGACGACGTGGAGGAGGGCCGGTTCAGCATCCCGACCCTCACCACGATCTCGCCGGACAAGGAGATGATCGGCCGGCTCGCGGTGGAGAAACTCCTCGACCGGATCGAGGGCCGCCCGGCCGGGCCGCCCGCCGAGTTCCAGCCGCCGTTCCGGCTCGTGGTCAGGGAGTCCGCGCCCGCGGCGTGAGCCGCCGGATCAGCCGTCCTCGTCGCCGAACTCCAGGTCCCAGCCGTGCAGCCCGTGCTCTGCCAGCACGGCGTCGGCCTCGGCCGCACGTCCCTGCGCCCGCAGGCAGGCCGCGATCAGGGCCCACAGGGTGTCGACGTCGTACTCGTCGGCGTCGTGCACCGCCTGCCGGGCGCAGCGCTCGGCCTCCTCCGGCCGGCCCGACCGCAGCAGGTGCGGGCCGAGCCAGACCGCGGCCGAGCCGCGGACCTCGCCGTTCGTGCAGCGCCCGGCCTGCTCGGCGCGATCGGACGCGGCAGCGGTGTCACCGGCCGCGGCGTACCTGTGCATCGCGGCCACGTTCAGCCAACCGCACTCGGCGTCCCAGGCAGCGGCATCGACACCGGCCGGCCGGTTCGTGGCGAGCGCGTCGGCACGCGACAGCAGCGGCTCGGCCGGCGGCCGGTGCGAGTTCGCCCAGTTCGACTTCGGGGACAAGGGCGTGGAGTGGTGCCTGCGGCTGTCCCCGCACTACTACAACACCGAGGACGAGGTGGATCTGGCCGCCGACGCCGTCGCCGAGATCCTGGACACCCGCCGGTGAACGCGTCCGGCCGGGCCGGGAACTCCGGCCACGCCAAGCGGGCCTTCGACATGCCCGACACCACCGTCATGGCCTGGGAGGCGCCGTTCCGGCTGGCCGCCACGCTCGTGCCGCCGGCCGGGGCGGTGTCGGAGCAGCTGACCGTGCCGCTGCCGATGTACCGGCGGCACCCGTACGGCGACGACGTCGGCGAGGGCGTCATCGCTCTACCCGATCCGGGCAGGACGGTCGTCTTCTGCGTCGGTGTGGTCCGCGAGGCGTGGCAGCCGCCCGAAAGCACCCCCGCGCTGCCCCTCTTCCCGCACCTAGCCTCCACGACGAGCAACCAGCACCTCATCTGCTCACCCACTGCGATGATCCAGCAGGGTTGTGGCCGCACCCGCGACCACAACCCTGCTGGATGCGGAGCGCAGCGGTCACGGTGCGGCGATGGTCTCCGCCCAGGCGGCGACCGGGGGCGGCTCCTTGTCGGCGTAGCAGACGGTGACCGGGCAGCCGCGGGCGACGTGCAGACCGGGATGGAACCGGGCGAGGATCTCCTGGCGCGCGGCCAGCCCTTCAGCCGCGCGGTCGGCGGCGAAGAGGTTGTGCTGCAGGGCGTGCAGCGCCCAGATCAGCAGGTCGGTGGCGTGGTGGTCCTGGACGGGATCGATCTGTCGAGCATTCGCGACCGCCTCCTCGGCGAGGCGGAGCCGGGCGGCCGGCTCGTGGGTGCCGCGCTCCAGGCGCAGGAGCGCGCTGACCAGGCGGGTGCGGTAACCGGGAGTGCGGGCCGCCAGTGTGCGGCAGGCCCATACCTCGGTCACCAGGTCCGGTCCGGCGGACGAGAGGAGAACGTTCCGGGCGATGAGCTCAAGCTCGATCAACATGCCTCCGCGGCTCTGTGGACAGAACGCGACGCCCACCGCGGGCGGCGGGCGTCGCGTGACCGTGCCGAGGGGCGCCATCCTCGACAACGGGCACGAGCGGGAAGCTTAGGCAGCTCAGTCCGGGGGTCGCGACGGTCGAACGGCCGAGTGAGGATCGCGCGGAACCGCCTTATGCTTATGGCGGCACAACCTCCGGCGTGCTCAGACGGGCGGCCGCCGGGTGTCCGTAGAGGACTTCTTCAGCTGGAATTCGGCGCAGGCGGCGTCGGTGACCTCGCCGCGGATGCTCTGCCCGGCCCGGGGCGAGAACGAGGCGTCGAGCCCGACCATCACGTATTCGCCCGGCCGCTTGACCCAGTGGTCCGGCTGGAGCGTGAAGCCCGTCGCCGAGTACGAACCCTCCAGCACGAACGATCCGCGCGGGACGTTCGGGTTGCTGCTCACCGGGAAGAACTCGAAGGTCGCCTCGACCTCGTGGTCGTCCACCACGAACAGGGTGAGCTTCAGCCCGGTCAGGCCCTGCCGGCAGCGGTAGGTGCCCTCCCAGGTCCCGGACAGGAACGCGCGCGCCGTGGTCAGGTCGTCGCCGACCGGGGACGGCGTGGGCGACGGCGCGGCCGAGGTGTACGCCGAGCGGCTGGGCGCGACCACGAGGTCCCCGTCGGACGGCTCGTCGATCTGCTGGATCAGATACCACGCGCCGCCGGCGAGCAGGACGACCGCGAGCAGGGCCGCCACCCCGGCGAGGACCCAGGTCAGCGGCTGCGACGAGCTGCCGGACGGGCCCTTCGCCGCGGGCGGCGACCACGGCGGCAGCGGCTCGCCCGGGGGCGGATACGGCCCGGGGGCCAGCGGCAGCCCGCTGGTCATCGCGAGAGTGGGTGGGGTGAGGTCGTTGAGCAGGGCTTCGAGCCAGGTCGACAGGCTGAGTGGCCGGTCCGCGGCCGGGGCGGCGAGCGCGTTGAGGAGCCGGTGCTGGAAGGCCGGGAAGGCGGCGCACAGCGGGTGGGTGCGCAGCTGCTCGGCGAGCTGCTGGAGATCGAGGCCCTGGTGGGCGAAGCGGACCGGCGGCGGCGCGCCCAGCGCGACGTGCGCGATGGTGGCCGCGAACGCGAAACGGTCCGCGGCCGGGCTGGTCACCGCGCCGGGCAGGAACAGTTCCGGGGCGGCGTACGGGGTGCTGCGGGCGGACACCTGGGAGCCGTCGACGGTCCACAGCTGGCCCAGGTCGGCGGGGCTGGACGAGCCGTCGGAGCGCACCACGATCGTGCTCGGCTTGACGTCGCCGTGGGCCACCGGAACGCCGTTGCGACGGCCCGAGTGCAGCTCGTCCAGGACGACCGCGGTGTCGGCCAGCACCCGCAGCCGGTGCGACAGCCCCTCGTACGGGTTGAGCGCCAGCCAGTCGAGGTAGGACTGATCGCCGAACCGGTTGTCGTACACGGCATCCCCCTGTCGCGGCGCGAGCCCGTCGACAATATAGACGGCCGTGTCACCGAGGACGCGCGGGCACATCCGTTGGTCAGCCTCGCGTGGGGCCGGTCAGAGCAGGCTGGACAGGGTGCGCAGCTGGGTGGCGACGGACTTGGCGATGTTCGCGCCGACCGTCTCGCCGCCGGAGGAGTAGCGGTTCAGCACGGCCATGGTCCAGTCGTCGCCGAGCGCCAGGCAGTTGACGTTGTAGAAGCCGTAGGGCGCGCCGCGCCATACCCAGCCGTTCTTGATGGCGATTTTGGGCTGCTCGGCGGCGGGGAAGGCGCGGCGGATACCGAAGTTGCCGTAGCCGCGTACCGCGCGCATCTCGCGGACGAGGTAGTCGGTCCAGGTCGGTCCGGCCGCGGTGCCGGTGCCGATGGCGTGGGCGATGCGGCAGGTGTCGCGGGCGGACAGCTGGGTCTTGCTCCAGTCCGGCCCGGCCGCGGAGTCGGTCAGCTTGCAGATCGAGATCAGCCGGGTGATGGTGGCGCGCCCGCCGAGCTCGTTCCAGAGCGTCGAGGCGGGTCCGTTCTCGCTGTCGCGGATCATCACGCGGATCTCGGCCATCCGGGCCGCGCTGGGGGTGCGCCCGGCCTCGGCGGAGCGGCGCAGGTAGTCGGCGGCCAGCCAGGCTTTGATCATCGAGGCGGTCATGTTCGTCTCGTGCATGTTCTTCGAGCCGACGATCTCGCCGGTGGTGCGGTCCATCAGCGCCCAGCTGTACCAGCCGCTGGTGGTGATCTTGATCAGGTCACCGGCGTTGGCCGCGGTCAGGATGCGGGCGTGCTCGATGCCCGGCGGGCCGGGCTGGGCGGGCACGGCGGCCTGCGCGGCGTCGGCCGGCGCGGGCGGGTCGTGCCAGAGCGCCGCCGCGCCGGGG
>NZ_WARX01000025.1 GCF_009720385.1 Catellatospora vulcania
GGACACGGCCCGCCCGCCCGGTGCGGCGCTGCTGCGGTCAGTGGGACCGCTTCGACTTGCGGCCCAGCCACCACACGACGGTGACCACCGCCGCGCCGATGAGCCAGGGACGCGGGTTGCGACGGACACTGTCCATCGCGTCGCGGCCCATGGACTCCCACTCCTGCGAGCTGGACGGCACCCGGTCGGCCAGGTCGTGGACGACCTCGCCGGCCCTGTCCTTCGCCAGCACCGCCGTCGCAGCGACCTGGTCCTTGACCTCACCGGCGTGTGTCGCGACGGTGCGGCCCGACTCGGCCAGGGTGTGCCCGACCTCGCCGGCCTGCGCGGCGACCGCGCGGCCCGACTCGGCCAGGGTCGCCTTGAGCTGCTCCGCCGAAGCGGCGACTCCGTTGCTGTTTCTAGCCATTGAGCTGCCCTCCTCATTCGCGCCGAGCACGCCTTAAGGGAACCGGCGGCCCGTTGCGACCCGGATACCCGCTCGGCAGGGCGCTAACCGCCGTCCGGAGGGGACATTCCGGCAGGGCGGTCAGCGCGGGCGTACGCCGCTGACCGCCCAGGCCCGCGCGGGCAGCACGATGGACCCGTCCGCGGCGACGACCAGTCCCTCCCGTAGCCGGTCGCGCAGCACTTCGCGGTCTTCGGCGGACAGGGTGGCGAGGTAGCCGGGGGCCGGCCCCTGCCCGCCGAGGAACGGCGTCCAGAGGTCGTCGAAGCCGGTGAACACGGCGACCGTCTCGATCGGCCGCACCGCCACGTCGCGCAGGCCCGCGCCGGTCCACAGGTCCCGCAGCGGTTCGGGCCGGCACAGCGGGAAGCGGCGGCCCTCGTCGAGCTCCGCGGCGGCGGGATCGAGCGCGACGGCCGCGGTCCAGAAGTGCCGCAGCATCGCCATGCCCTCGGCGTAGTCCCAGACGTAGGCCGCGACGGCGCCGCCCGGCGCGGCGGCGCGCACGCACTCGGCGACCGCCCGCTCGGGGCCGGGCACGAAGTTGAGCGCCAAGCCGCTGACCACCGCGTCGAAGGAGCCGTCGGGCACCGGCAGGGAACGGGCGTCGCCGCTGTAGAAGGTCACCCGCGGATCGGTGACGCGGGCCCGCGCGTGCGCCAGGAAACCCTCGGCGGGGTCCACCCCCGTCACCCGGGACGGCTCCGCCCGGGCGAGCACGGCGGCGGTCAGCGCACCGGTGCCGCAGCCCACGTCGAGCCAGCTACGCCCGGACGGCACGGCCAGCAGCCGCACGAACGCGTCCGCGATCCAGGCGCTCCACCGGCCCATGTATACCTCGTACGCGTCGCCGACCGCCCAGACATCCGTCACGGGATCGACGATACGACCGCGCCACGACTCAGCTGACTTTGCGAACCAGCGTGAACGCGCCGTCCTTGATCTGCAGCAGGACGAAGGTGGGATTCGGCTGGGTGCCGTTGGCGGCGAACTGCGCCGGCCCCGAGAGCAGCTCGATGTCGCCGGGTTTGGTGTCGGCGATCGCCTTGCGTACCGCCTCGTGGTCGGTCGTCCCCGCGCGCTCGATGGCGTTGGCCGCCAGCCGGACGGCGTCGTAGCCCTGCATGGTGAACGGCCCCGGCTCGTGGCCGTAGGAAGCCCGGTACTTCTCGGCCCACGCCGCGGCCTTGGGCTCGAACTGTGCCAGCGGCAGGGTGATGCCGTAGACGCCCTCGGCCTGCTTGTCGTCGAGCACGTCGAACAGGGTCGGGTCGGTGCCCGCGTCGGACAGCATGATCGTGCCGGTGTAACCGCCGTCGCGCAGGTCGCGGATCATGCGGCCGGCCTCGGGGTAGTACCCGGTGAAGAAGACCAGGTCGGCGTCGACCTCCTTGACCTTGTCCAGCACCCGGGGGTAGCTGGTCGCGCCCTGGCTGACCCGCATCTGCCCGGCCAGGGTCAGCGGGCCGCCCTTCTTCTGCACGCTGGCGACGGCCGCGGCGGCCACGGTCTGCGGGAAGCTGGTGCCGTCGTCGATCACCAGCAGGCGGCGGCGGCCGAGCTTCTCCATCGCGTCGACGGCCTTCTCGGCTTCGAGCGTGGTGGTGCCGGCCAGCAGGAAGACGCTGTCGTAGCCGGGTGCCAGCAGATCGGTCGAGTTGGCCGCCGGAATGATCATCGGGATGCCGGCGGTCCGGAAGACCTTGAGCGTCGGCACCGCGGCCACGCTGCATCCGCCGCCGACGGAGACGGTGATGTCCCGCCCGGTCATCTCGTTCGCCTTCACCACGGCCGTGCCGGGGTCGCAGGCGTCGTCGCTCACGACCAGCTCGACCTTTTTGCCGAGCACCCCGCCAGCGTCGTTGACGTCCTTCACGGCGATCTGGTACGCCTCCGCCAGGCGCTGCCCGGTGGGCGCGTTGTCGCCGGTCAGCGGGACGAGCGCGCCGAGTCGTACGACATCGGGCGTGGAGTCCGTTTCCTCTGGCTGGCTGCAGGCGGCCACGCCGCCGATCAGCAGGGTGGCCAGGAGGGCGACCGCCGTACGCAGCCGGTGCGGCATTCGCGGTCCGTGGAGGATGTCCATATCGTGAATTATTATCAGAGTTCGCGGGATAAGCCGGAATTGCCGCGTGGAAGATCGCGTTGACCCACCGGACAAGGCCCGAACAGAGCGGCCACCCGGCCACTCGGAGGAGGACCCCCGAAAAATGCGTTGGCCGTCTTGGAGGCGGGCCGTCGAACGGCTCGGCAGGCGGGGCACGACCGCACGCCGAGCCGACCCGGTGCTGCGGCCGCGCCGCAGCCTCGGCATGACCGCAGCGCTCGCCGCGGTGCTCTGCGGGCTGGGCGCGTTCACGCTGTGGGGCACGCTGCAGGCCACCCGGGCCACCGAGGTGCAGAGCCAGGCGCTCGTGCTCGACGCCATCTTCAGCGAGGCCAGCGCCGCCGTCGCGGTGCAGGAGATGCAGGCCCGCCACTACCAGCTCGAACCGTCGGTGGCCAGCCGCGCCCGTTACCTGGAGTCGGCCGCGCAGGCCGACGCCACGCTGCGCCGGGCGGTGGAGCTGAGCACCGGGCCGGCACTGGAGGACGCGCTGCGACTGCAGGCCGAGCAGTCGGCGTACCGGCAGGCCGCGGATGAGCTGATCATCATGGTCACCGACCGCAACCCCGACGCCGTCCAGCAGGACCGGCTGGAGGTGACCCCTGCGTACTACACACTCCAGCACGACATCACCGAGGTAGCCCGAAACCACCACACCCAGGCCCAGAAGCTGGTCGCCGACCTGCGCAAGGTGCAGACCCGTATGTTCGCCGCGACGATCGTCGGGTTCGCCGTCGGGCTGGGGCTGGTCGCCGCGATCTGGCGGGTCATGCTCGGCTACCAGCGCCGCGTGCTCCAGCACGCCGAGGTCAGCCAGTACCAGGCGCTGCACGACCCGCTCACCGGGCTGGCCAACCGCCTGCTGTTCCAGCGCAGGCTGGAGGACGCCCTGGACCCGGCCCGGCCCGACGCCGAACAGCTCGCCGTGATGCTGATCGACATGAACGGGTTCAAAGCCGTCAACGACACCCTCGGCCACCAGGCCGGCGACGACGTGCTGGTGGAGACCGGGCACCGGCTGCGCAAGGTGGTCCGCGAGGGCGACACCGTGGCCCGGCTCGGCGGCGACGAGTTCGCCGTGCTGCTGCCCAGCGTCACCTCCGCCGACGGGGCCGTCGAGATCGCCGAGCGGGCCACCGGCGCGCTGCGCCGCAACTACCTGCTGCCTGCCGGCTCCGCGGCCGTCAGCGGCAGCGTGGGCATGGTGCTGGGCCGTCCCGGCACTTCCGCCGAGGACATGCTGCGCCACGCCGACGCCGCCATGTACCGGGCCAAGACCAGCGGCAAGGGCGTCGCCCTGTACGACCCCGAGATCGACACCGACCAGCCCGGCCGGATGGCGCTGTTCGGCGACCTGCGGGCGCTGCTCACCGACGGCGACCCGGACGGCCAGCTGGTGCTCTACTACCAGCCGCAGGTGCGCCTCGCCGACGCGACCGTCAGCGCCACCGAGGCACTGGTGCGCTGGCGGCACCCGCAGCTCGGGCTGCTGTCGCCCGGCGCGTTCCTGGGCGTCGCGGAGACCGGCGGGCTGGAGATCCCGCTCACCTACCACCTGCTCCGGATCGCCGTGAAGCAGGCCGCGCACTGGTGCGCTCAGGGCCGCCCGATGACCGTCTCCGTCAACGTGTCGCCGAACTGCCTGCTCGACGACGCCTTCGTCGGCCAGGTGCGTTCCGCGCTGGCCGAGCACGGGCTGCCGGCGACGCTGCTGCGGCTGGAGATCACCGAGAGCGGCATGACCACCGACCCGGGCCGGGCGCAGGACGCGCTGCGGCGGGTACGCCGCGACGGCGTGCAGGTCTCGATCGACGACTTCGGCACCGGCTTCAGCTCGCTGAGCCAGCTCAAACTGCTCGCCGCGGACGAACTGAAGATCGACCGGACCTTCATCCACGACCTGGCCACCGACCCCGGCGACGCCATCCTGGTGCGCAGCGCCATCGACCTGGCGCACAACCTCGGCCTGTTCGTGACCGCCGAGGGCGTGGAGGATCTCACCGCGCTGGCCATCCTCGACGGCCTGGGCTGCGACCAGGTGCAGGGCTTCGCGCTGGCCTACCCGGTGCCGGCGGACGCCCTCATGGCGGAGATCCGCAAGGCGCAGGACACGGCCCGCACCACGCTCAAACCCGCCACCCGCCGCGGCGGCGCCACCGTGCAGACGCAGACCGCGGCGGCTCTCAACCCGTGACCGCCGCGCCCGCCGCGCCGGCGGGCACGGCGGACGCGGCGTCGCGGTCAGTGCGCGTAGACCTCGAACTCCGAGATCTGCGCCGCCGGCCAGCCGTTGTTGGCCGTGAACGTCAGGGTCAGCTCCCGGGCCGTGACGGCCGGGAAGGTGATCGTGACGACGTTGCCGGTCTCCGGCGCGAACAGGTACTCGGCCGCGTCGACCAGCGGGGCGCCGTCGGCCGACACGGCGATGGTCTGCCAGCGGCCGCCCCAGTTGGCCGGCAGCTTCAGCACGATCCGGCTCGCCGACACCTGGTGGCCCAGGTCCAGCGTGACGGTCTGCGGGAAGGCGCCGTTGAGGCTCTCGAAGTACGTCGAGGCGTCGCCGTCGACCAGGTTCGGCGGCGCGATCCACCAGCCCGCCTGCGAGCTGGACGTGATGTCGCGGCCCAGGGCCAGGTTGCCGTCGGGGTCGAACCCGATGCCCTTCAGGCCCACCACGTACGGACCGGCGGGCGAACTGCTGTGGACGGTCAGCAGGCCCGCATAGTTGCCCGAGGTCTCCGGCGCGAACCGCACCTGCAGCGTGCAGGTCGCCCCGACGGCGATCACGGCGCAGCCGCTG
Organism: Catellatospora vulcania; assembly: GCF_009720385.1. Lineage (GTDB taxonomy): Bacteria > Actinomycetota > Actinomycetes > Mycobacteriales > Micromonosporaceae > Catellatospora > Catellatospora vulcania. Next base: position 5,356 of record NZ_WARX01000025.1, read on the forward strand.
TCCACGGTGTACCCGCGCGGCGGCACGACCGCGTCGACGGTGATCGGCTTCGGGCCGGGGTTGGTGATGGCGACGGGCTGCACGGCCTGCGTGCCGATCGGCTGGAAGCCGTACTCGACCCCGGTGGCCTGCGCGATCTCCAGCTGCCCGGCCGGCGCGAAGCCGCACCGGGTGCCGTTCCAGCCGAGGTTGCCCGCACCGCGGGTCACCGTGAAGCCGCTGGCGCAGTCGTGCACGCCCGTGTCGCCCAGCCCGAACGCGACGACCTTCGTGAACGAGGCCGCACCCGGCGCCTGCAGCTGCAGGGCGACCGTGCCCGCCCCGGCGACGGTCACCCGCTCCACGGACACGTTCGTGATGGCCTTGCCGAAGAACTGCATGCCCGCGTACGAGCTGTCCAGCAGCGTGGTGTCGCGGACCTGGACCGTCCCGGTCAGCGGGGCGTCGGCGGCCCAGAACCACAGCGCGGCGATCTGCGTCGGCTCGTTGGGCACCAGGCTGCCGGTGCGCACCAGCAGGTTGCCGCTGATGACGGTGGTGCCGGCGAGCGGGTTCGCGCCGAACCGGTTGCCCACGTGCACGCCGCCGCCCTGGGTGACGGTGTCGGCGGCGACGTTGTCGCTGACCGTGTTGTCCCTGCCGCCGTACACCGCGAAGGCGTTGGCCAGCAGCGGCACCGAGACCGTGTTGCGGGTGAAGATGTTGCCGGTGTCGGCGTTGGACGCCGACCACATGGCCATGCCGTCGTCGCCGGTGTTGCGTACGAACAGGTTGGTCACCGTGCTGTGGCTGACCCCGTTGTGCAGGTTGAGGCCGTCGGCCCAGACGTTCTTGATCCGGCCGCCGTCGACGGTCAGGCTCTCGGACGGGCCGTCGAACCACATGCCGACCTTGACGTGCTCGACCCAAACGTTCTTGATGGTCGAGCTGCTCAGCGAGCCACCGAAGCCGCTGTCGATGGTGGCGTCGTCGCGGGCCACCGTGTCGCCGAAGACCGCGAAGTCCGACAGGTGCACGTCGGTGCTCGGGTTCGGTGCGGCGTTGCCGAACAGGCCCACGCCCGCGCCGCGCAGCACGGTGTGCCACGGGCCCGCGCCGCGTACCGTCACCCGGTCCACCTGCAGGTGGCGGGTCACGTCGTAGTCGCCCGGCGGGATCCACAGGCCGCGCTGGGCCTCGCGGGCCGCGTCGATCGCCGCCTGCAAGGCGGCGCCGGAGTCGGCCGCGCCGGTCGGGTCGGCCCCGAAGTCGAGCGCGCTCAGGAAGCCCTCGGGCGCGGCCGGGGCGGGGGCGACGACCTCGAAGTCGGCGAGGTCCACGACGGTGGCGGCGCTCGCCTTCAGCCGCACCTTGGCGCCCGTCGGCAGGGTGCGGCCGAAGGTGGTGCGCACGTCGTCGAAGTAGTGGTGCTGACCGCGGTCGGCCGGGTCGTTGGTGTACGGGTAGTTGCCGTACACGTGCGAGTACTTCGAGGTCAGCGCGAGCTGCCCGGCCGCCTTGCCGTTCGCGGTCACGGCCAGCGAGCCGCTCGTGCCGTCCGGCACGGAGTAGCGCACGTCGACCGCGTTGGCGGGCTTGGCCAGGGTGAACTCGACCCACTCACCGGCGTCGAGGGCGACCGCGCGGCGGCCGGACGCCTCCGCGGCGAGCTGTGTGAACGCGCGGGTCGCGGCGAGCACGCGGCCATCGGTGCGGGCGTGCTCGGCCTCGTACTCGGTGAAGGGCACGGCCGCGCCGCGCGCGCCGTACAGGGCGGGCAGCGGCAGGGCGGTGCCGGGCAGGGTGGGCACGGTCGGCAGGGCCGGACCGGCGACGGCTGCCGTCGGTCCGGCCAGCACACCGGCCGCGGCGAACGTCGTCGCGGCCATTAGGGCGGTGCGGAGCTTCATCAATGGCTCCTATCGGGATGATCTGCGCGCATGGGGGCGCGCTCAAGGATTCGGCGGTATGGGGATCGCGGCCGGCACGCGTCGCGGGCGGTGTTCGGCGGCTGTTTCGGACACGTCGCGAACGTGTTCCGAAGATGTCAGCAGATTAGGTCCGCCACCGTCGCCACGTCCAGAGCCGCACGCAAAAATCAAACAAACGTCCAGAGTTCTTTTGCGCGCCCTTACTCACCCGCGTGGAGTCGGGAATCCCCATTAACTAGGGACTTTCGGCTCGTTCGGTAGGCGTGCAAGCTATATCCAGCGGCCGGGTTCCAGGATGTGGCAGGCTGATGACAGCAGAGTTTACGCAAATATATCGACACTTTACGCAAGCTGTTGCACCAGCCGGTCCACACCCGCCCCACCTGGGGGCGGATGATGTCGGGATGGTCGAGATGGTGCGGGCGGACGACGGGCTGACGCTGTGGACCCGTCGCACGGGAGACGGCAGCCCGCTGGTGATGTGCCATGGCGGGCCGGGGCTCTGGGACTACTTCGACGAGCCTGCCGCACTGCTCGCCGGGGACTTCTCCGTCGTGCGGTGGGATCAGCGCGGCTGCGGCCGCTCGCCGTTCGGCGGTCCGTACTCGATGGAACAGAACCTCGCCGACCTGCACGCGGTCGTCCGCAGCACCGGCCCGGCGCCGGTCGCCGTGCTCGGCCACTCCTGGGGCGGCCTGCTGGCGCTGCGCTACGCCCTGGCCCACCCCGACCACGTCAGCCACCTGGTGTACGTGTCCGGCGTCGGCGTGGACCCGGCCGCCACCTGGAAGGCCGACTACCGCGCGGGCCTGGCCGCCCGGCTCGTCCCGTACCAGGCCAGGTACGACGAGCTCAACGGCCGCGAGCGCAGCCCCGAGGAAGACCGCGAGCTGGCGGTGCTGCAGTGGACCGCTGACTTCGCGGACCCCGCGACGGCGCTCGAACTGGCCGAGCGGGCGGCGACGCCGTTCCTGGGCGTCAACCTCGCCTACCACGCCGCGATGAGCCGGCAGACCGCCGCGTACGTCGACTCGGGCACGGCGCTGGCCGCCGCCGCGACCGTGCGCGCGCCCGTGCTGATCATCGACGGGGAGCACGACATCCGCCCGCGCCGCAGCGTGGACTCGCTGGCCCGCGCGCTGCCGCAGGTCACCAGGATCAGCCTGGACGCCGGGCACCTGCCCTGGGCCGAGCAGCCCGCCGCCTTCGCCGCGGCGGTCCGCGACTTCGTCCACGACCGCCGATAACGGGCTTGAGCAGGCACGCAGCTCAGTAACGTGGACGGGGTGACAGGCGACGGAATCACCCGCCGCGGGCTGCTCGCCGGCGCCGGGGCGGCCGCGGTCGCCGCGGGTCTCGGGGCTTGTGCGAAGCGGCCTGACCCGGCGGCCCCCGCGGTCGTGGCCAGCACGCCCGTGCCCACGGCGAGTCCGGCGCTGGACGAGGCCGCACTGCGCAAGAAGATCGCCCGGATGATGATCGTCGGCTTCCGCGGCGCGCAGGTGGGCCCCGACGACTGGATCATGAAGGATATCGGCGAACGCGGGCTCGGCGGCGTCATCCTGTTCGACCGCGACCAGCTCACCGGCGAAAGCCGCAATATCAACTCCCCGCCGCAGGTCACCGCACTGATCAAGACACTGGTCGCGGCGGCCCCGCACGGCCTGATCGTCTCCATCGACCAGGAAGGCGGCAAGATCGCGCGACTCGGGCCGCAGAACGGCTTTCCGGCCACGAAGTCGCAGGCCGAGATCGGTGCGGTCAACTCGCCCGCGGCCACCCGTGCCTGGGCCGGAGGCATGGCGCAGACCCTGGTCCAGATCGGGGTCAACTTCAACTTCGCCCCGGTCGCCGACCTCGCCGTGAACCCGCAGAACCCGGCGATCGCCCTGCTCGGCCGTAGTTTCTCCGCGAATCCCGACGTCGTGGTGTCCTGCGCGACCGACACCATCGACACCTACCGCAAGGCGAACGTGCGCACCTCGATCAAGCACTTCCCCGGGCTCGGCAGCGCCACCGGCAACACCGACTTCGAAGCCGTCGACGTCACCGACACCTGGACCCGGGCCGAGATCGTCCCGTTCCAGCGCCTGATCCAGTCCGGCACCGCCGACACGGTGATGGTCACCCACTTCCTGAACCGCAAGCTCGACCCCGACCGGCCGGTGTCGCTGTCCCACGCCGTCGTCACCGACCTGCTCCGCGGGCAGCTGGGCTGGGACGGCGTGGTGGTCACCGACGACATGCAGGCGGTCGCGATCACCAGCCGGTACGCCCGGGACGAGGCGACGACGTACGCCCTGCAGGCCGGGGTGGACCAGCTCGTCTTCTGCAACCAGGCGGTCTACGACCCGGCGATCGTCACCGAGACCGTCGAACACGTGCTCGGCCTGGTCCGCGCCGGAAAGGTCCCCGCGGCGCAGATCGACAAGTCCGTCGCCCGCATCGACGCCCTGTGGCCACCCAGTTGAGCAGGTGAATCCGGTGCCGAAGACCCTGCTGGCTGTCGCCCTCACCGCCTTGCTGGCCCTGCCGGGGACGGCCGCGTGCAGCACGCCGGCAGCCCAGGCGACACCCGCGCCCTCCCCCGGCGTCACCGCGACCGACCTGACCGCGCGACTGGACGGGGCAGTGCAGCAGGTGATGCGCGAGCTCGCCATCCCCGGCGCGATCGTCGCCGTCTCCGTTCCGGGCGTGGTCGACTACACCGGGGCGTTCGGGGTCGGCGACAAGGCCACCGGCACGCCGATGAGCCTCGACGACCACATGCGGATCGGCAGCGTCACCAAGACCTTCACCGGCACCGCGATACTGCAGCTCGTCGAGCAGGGACGCATCGCGCTGACCGACCCGATCGCGAAGTACGTCGACGGTGTGCCCTCCGGCGACGACATCACGCTGCGGATGCTCGGCGACATGCACAGCGGGCTCTACTCGTTCGAGCAGGACCCGGAGTTCGTCACCACGGTCCTCAACGAGCTGCCGAAGGGTCCCGACGCCGGCGCGGTCACCCCGCGGCAGCTGATCGAGATCACCGCCCGCCACCCGCTGAACTTCGCCCCGGGCAGCCGCTTCCAGTACGCCAACATCAACCTCGTGCTGCTCGGCATGGTGGTGGAGAAGGTCACCGGGCAGCCGCTGGCCGAGTACTTCCAGCAGCACATCTTCGACCCGCTGCGGCTGACGCAGACGAGCTGCCCGTCCTCGGGGGAACTGCCCGTGCCGTACGCGCACGGCTACACCACCACCCCGGACGGCAGGGAGGTGGACGCCTCGCTGTGGAACCCGGTGTGGGCGGGCGCTGCCGGGGCGATGGTGTCCACGGTCGCTGATCTGAAGACCTGGGCGTTGGCGCTGGCCAAAGGCACGCTGCTCGCTCCGCAGGTCCAGCGGGAGCGGCTGGAACAGGTGGACAGGACCGGGCTGGGCGCGCTGTACCGCTTCGCGATCTTCGACCTCAACGGCTGGTGGGGCCACAACGGCAGCATCCCCGGCTACACCACGGTGATGGTGGCCATCCCGGAACGCAACGCCAGCCTGGTGGTGCTGGCCAATACCGACATCCCTGACCAGCACGCCGCCGGGCGCATCGCGCAGGTCGTCACGCAGCTCGTCACCCCGGACAACGTCTACCACTTGGTCTCCCCGGCGCCACCGCCCACGCCCATGCCGAGCGGCAGGTGAGCGCGGGCCGCACGCGCGTCACAGCGGCACCGCCTGGTTCCGTTCGCGGTCAACGTCACGTCGAGCCGCCCATCCCGCACGGTGGCCGATGAACCGCGTCCACTTCATGCCCGGTACCCACGCGCGTCACCTGGCGGAGCCCACCAGCCGGACGGATCAGTGACAGTCGGCGGCGTTCAGGCGGCCTGCCGCTCTACCGTCTGGGCACGGCGGGAGCATCCCGCCCCTAGGTGAGGGGGCAGGAATGAGAACAGTGCCGGGCCGCCGGGCGGCAACGGTGGTGGTCGCGACACTGGCCGTGCTGGTGGCCGCGTCCCCGGTGGGCGGGGCGCCCCCACCCCCTGGCCCGGGTGGCGACCCGAACAACCCCGGAATCGTCTACCGGACCGTTTACAGCAGGCCCGGTTCGGCCAGTGTGGTGGAGTTCTCCGTGGCGTGCCCCGATGACACCCGTCCCTTCGGCGGTGGCGTGGACCTCATCGGCGCGACCACGCAGGTGATCGTTCACCGTGCGGAGCCTGTTCACAACGCCACCGACAACGCGTTCTTCGTCAAGGCGGTCGAACGGGCCTACCTGACCGGAAATGACTACCCGGGCACCTGGCAGGTGAGGGCCATGGTGGCGTGTGGCCCGATCCTGCCGAATCTGACCTACCTCCGCGCCAACACGTTCACCGACAGCGACACCACCAAGGAAGCGTCCGTGGTGTGCCCGGCCGGCCTGACCCGGGTCGGGATGGGCATGTCGATCAACACCAGCTCACGGGCCGTACGCGTCGACCAGTTGGGCTTCGACACCGCACCCGACACCATGCACAGATCGGTGCGCGTGATCGCCAGTGAGCTACCCGCGGGCACCCCTGCCGGCTGGAGCGCGACCGCCGCGATCGTCTGCGCGACGCAGCCGCCCAACCTGACGTTCGGCGCCCAGGTGCACTACTCGAATGCGCTCAGCAATGATTCGGCGGAGCCATGTGACTGGCATGCGGAGCACGCCTTCTATCCCACCGCAGTCGGGGGCGGCACACAGAACGACCCGGGCCAGGTGAATCTCCAGTGGTACTTCGACGACCTCGACTCCTATTTCGGGGAGGGCACGGACCCCCGATTCGCCAAACAGGAACACTACGCGGAGAGCTCGGCGACGGAGATCGATGAGGTGCTCAGCTTCATCTGCATGGGGAAGGTCTGACCCCTGTGAGCGCGGGCCGTATGCGCGTCACAGCGCGGTGGCCGGAGTGCAGAACAGGTGCTGCACTCCGGGTGGTGCCGGTCACATCGAGCCACGATTCCGGACGTGGAACGTCCGCAATAGGTTCTATGGTGCCGACGGGCACTCCTCGGGAGGCTGCTCACCATTACGGCGGCAGCCCGCTGCGCGGCATACGCGGGCAGGGCTGCCACCGAACCGACCGACAGGGAGATTCACATGGCCGAGGTACTGCTGTTCCACCACGCACAGGGGCTCACCGAAGGCATCCGCGCCTTCGCCGACCGGCTGCGGCAGGCTGGACACACCGTGCACACGCCGGACTCGTACGACGGCAATGTCTTTCCGACGCTGGACGAGGGCGTGGCCTACGCCCGCCAGGTCGGCTTCGGCGAGATCCAGGAGCGGGGCGTACGGGCCGCCGACGCCCTTCCCGCCGACCTGGTCTACCTGGGTTTCTCGCTCGGCGTGCTGCCCGCCCAGCGGCTGGCGCAGACCCGGGCCGGGGCCCGTGGCGCAGTGCTGCTCGAATCGTGCGTGCCGCCGTCGGAGTTCGGCGGTCCCTGGCCGGCGGACGTCCCGGTGCAGGTCCACGGCATGGACGCGGACCCGTTCTTCGCCGGCGAGGGCGACATCGACGCAGCCCGTGCGCTGGTCAAGGAGGCCACCGACGGTGAGCTGTTCGTGTACCCGGGCGACCGGCACCTGTTCACCGACAGCTCGCTGCCGACCTACGACGCGGCCGCGGCCGCGCTCGTCACCGAGCGGGTGGTCGGCTTCCTGAGCCGACGGTGAACGTCGGCGGTCACCACTCGGTGAGGCCCTGGCGGTAGGCGTACCTGGTGACATCGGCACGGTCGCGCGCGCCGATCTTGGCGAAGGCGTTGTTGACATGCGTCTTGACGGTGCTCTCGCCGATGAACAGCGTCGTGGCGATGTCACGGTTGCTCATGCCCCGCGCCATCAACCGCAGGACCTCCACCTCGCGCGGGGTGAGCCGGTCCGGGTTGTGCCACCCGGAGGCGGTCGGCCGCAGACCGCTGACGATGCGCTGCGAGACCTCGGGATCGAACGTCGCCTGCCCCTGCGCGGTCGCCCGCAGTGCGGCGGCGATCTGGTCCCGGCTCGCGTTCTTGGTGAGGTAGCTGCGTGCTCCGGCCCGCAGCGCCGCCCGGATGGAGTCGTCGTCGGCATAGGTGGTCAGCACGATGACGGCCACGTCCGGGTGCCGGATGGTGATCTGCCTGGTCGCCTCGATGCCGTCGGTGCCGGGCATGCGCAGGTCCATCAGGGCGATGTCGGCCGGCACGACGTCCAGCAGGGCGAGGACCTGACCACCATCGCCCGCGTCGCCGACGACCTGCACACCGTCGATGAGCCCGAGCAGCGCGACCAGGCCCTCCCGCACGATCTGCTGATCGTCGGCGACCACCACCCGGATCGGGTCGTCGTCGCTCATCCGGGCACCTCCGCGGTCACCTGCCAGCCGTCGGCGTCCGCACCCGCCGCGAACGTCCCACCGGCCAGCGCGACACGTTCGGCCATTCCGGTCAGACCGTAGCCGCGCGGGCCGCCCGCGTCCGCCGGGTGGCCGTCGGCCGCGTTGCGCACCGACAGCCGGACGCGGTCGGCCAGGTAGGCGACGGCCATCGTCACGGCGGTGCCGGGGGCATGCCTGGCGGCATTGGTCAGCGCCTCCCGGGCCGTACGGATCAGGGACACCGCGGCGTCGGCGGCGATCGGACGGGGGGTGCCCTCGACGGTGACCCGCACCGGGTTCGCGCCGCCGGCGGCGTGCTCGGTGACGAGCCGCCCCAGCGCCTCGGGCAGCGGCGGCACGTCGTCGCGCAGCGCCGCCACCGCATGGCGCGCCTCGGTCAGTCCCTCGACCGCGAGTCGGCGCGCCCGCCGCACCCGCGGCAGCGCGGCGTCGACGTCGCGCCGCTCGCTCAACAGCACGTCGGCGACCTCGAGCTGGATGGCGAGCGACCCCAGCGCGTGCGCCAGGATGTCGTGCAGCTCGCGCGCGATCCGGGCGCGCTCGTCCAGGGCCGCCGCGCGGGCATGCTCGCGACGCGCGTGCTCCTCGCGCTCCAGCAGAGACTGCGCATGCTCGGCCTTGACCCGGTAGTCGCGGCGGACCAGCGCGAGCACCACGACGATCAGGATCACGAACGCGTCCGCGGCGAGTTCCGCCGGCGGTATGCCGTGGGCCGGCAGTCCCAGGGCGGCCGAACCCAGCGCCAGACCGGTGACCGCCATGATCGCGCCAAGCCCGGGACGAGGGTGAGTGGCCAACCCGGTCAGCGCCACACACACCATGATCACGCCGGTGCCGTCGTCGGTGACGGCGACGATCTGCGCGGCGATCACCGCGGAGATCGCGAGAGCCGGCAGCGCGACGGCCGGCCGGCGGCGCTCGACCGCCAGGAACACGAGCCAACCCGCGACTGCGGAGGCCATCGTCGCCCAGACAACGGCCGTCGGCGTGGGACGTGCGGTCAGCGGAGCCGCCACCATCATGACCGTTCCGATGATCCGCTCGACGCCCCATCCCGGCGGCCGGTAGGCCACCCGGAACGGGAGACGGGCGGGCCGTGACGTGTCCATGAGGCGGCGGCTCCGATATGTACGGTCAGTGGCGCAGGTCGGCAATCAACTCAACCACAAGCAGCCGGTATCCCACGAACACCAGCAGCGCGAGCAGGCCCACCGCCGCCAACCCCAGGATCGACTTTCCGCTCATACGCGCGCCCTCCTTCGCCACGAACCTGCGCATCAACTCGCTGAACAGGTCCTTCTCTCGGTCTCTCATCGACAGAAGGCTAGGGATTCAGGCTTCCGGCGAGGACCTCCCAGGGGTGGAGAACGCGGTGGAGATCCGGCGGCCGCCGGTCGGAGCCACCATCAGGTCGTCGCCGTGCCAGGCAGGTCAAGCGATGAGCAGGCGGAGGCCGAGATCTGCCGCATCGAGGTCGGCGAGGTCTCGGTTGCGCTCGGCCCACCGGCCGGAGGTGAGATCCTCGTCGAGGTTTCGCACCGCCCGCCGCTCGGCCTCCGGCCCGACCGTCGTCCATATCGACATCGCCCGGCGCACGTGATGCTCCAGATACGCCCCCGGCCGGCGCCAGTAGGCCTCGAACAGGCCGTCGCCGCAGTCCCACGGAATGGGGACCGGCTCCACGCGGGCGCCGATCGCGTCGGCCATCCCGGCAAGCGACGGGAACTCTGCGAGGACCGTGCCGAATTCGGGTAGGTAGTCCCGAGTCAACCAGAACCGGTCCTGCCATCCGGGCTCGTCGGTGTCGAACGTGAGCACCACCACGCGGCGCGCCACGCGCCGCATCTCGCGCAGCCCGGCCATCGGATCCCCCCAGTGGTGCACGGTGGAGACGGCCATGGCGGCATCGAAGGACTGGTCCTCGAACGGCAGGCTCTCCGCAACGGCTGCCACGCACGGAGCCGCGTTCGCGGGACGCTGCGCCCGCATGACCGCCGACGGCTCCACCGCGGTCACATCTCGATCAGAAGGCTCGTAGGAGCCCGTGCCCGCTCCGACGTTCAGCACTGTCCGGGCGTCTCCGAGCGCGTCCCAGATCTGCGCGGCGATCCGCGGCTCGGTACGCCGCGTCGCGGTGTAGGCACCGCCGATCGCGTCGTACAGCCTCGCACCGAGCATCCCCAGTTGCTCTTCCGGTGTCACCGTCAGTCCCTTCGCTCGTGCCTCGATCTCCCTGTCGATGGCCGCGACCATGGCATCAGCGCGATCGCGCCGCTCCAGCAGCAGGCCGCGCAGTCGAAACAGGTGCGCGACCGGGTCGGTGGCCGGGTCGCCGGTCAAGTCCGCGACCTCCCGAAGCCCGAATCCCAGCCGACGGTAGGCCAGCACCTCGCGCAGCCGCTCCACGTCGCCCGCCGAATAGGCCCGATAACCGGCCGCGGTGCGTGCCGACGGCTGCACGAGCCCGATCTCGTCATAGTGATGCAGCGTGCGGACGCTCACGCCGCCCAGCTCGGCAACGCGTCCTACGGTCCAGTGCTCTTCCACCGATCGACTATGCGGCCTGACGCCGCGTGAGGGTCAAACGCATCACTGCCGGCAGCAACAGCCGGCGAGACGTCCTGATGGAGATCCTCCGCTCGCGCCACTCCGTTTCGCGGCCGGAGTCGGCAAGCGAGCAAAACGAAAGCCCAGCTCACGAACCAGCCGGGCTTCCATCGGTCGGATATATCCGATCTGCGGGTGGGGCGGCGCGGCAGAATGCGAAATCCGTGCTGGCCGTCGCGGGTGATCCGCTGCCGGTACAGGTAGCCAGGTCGCGGCGGACGCCTGGCACCCCAGGCGGGGGCCGATGACCTGTGTCCACGGTCATAAATCGACCGTCACCGAGCACTGCGGTGCGCCGAGAACGTCAACGAGCTATCAAGCCGTCGAGGAGACGGCGAAGCGGGTTGTTGTCGCCGCGAAGCGATGCCATCGATGCGCCCTCGTTGGCGTCCGGGTGGAGATCCGACCAGTCGACGGGCCAGCCCGCTTCACGGCTGAGCTGACGAAAGAAGGCACGCTGCGCCCGGCCGTTGCCTTCACGGAACGGGTGGATCGCATTGACTTCGGCGAAGTAGTGCGTCAACCGGTCAAGGAAGCCCTCGCGCGGCAGCCCGCGCAGGTGACGCTCCTTCGCCAGGCCGCCGAACACCTCTGCCGAGTACGCCTCGATGTGCTGCGGCAGGCAGAACGGGTCGGATCGGGCGATACCCACCGCTCTGATCTCACCGGCCCACGGATAGAGGTCGCCGAAGATCTCCTGGTGGAAGGACTGCAAGTGAGTCAGGTCGTAGCCGCCAGGCAGCGTCCGCGTGCCGAGGTCCGCCAACGCAGCCAACGTCAGACCCGCCTCCACCTCACGCAGTCGCCCGGGGTCGGAAATGCCGAGCCGATTACGCAATACCCCGCTGTCGGGATCCACGTACGGATCGACGGTCACGATGCGCCGTACAGCTGCCGAACGAGCTCGCGCATCCGCGCAGTGCTGATCTCACCACGCGCCCAACGTTCGGTGATGGCGTCAACATCGGGGCCGACGGTGAGACCTTCGGCCCGCACCGAGGCTGCTGCCTGCGCCAGCGACCGAGTTCGCTCAGCAGTGAGTTCGTCGAACACCTCGACCGGAACCATGACCGCCTCGGTCTTGCGATGTGAACCCACACCCACCGGGGTACGGTCACCCTTGCGGAACCGTTCCAGGACGCTGGGCAACTGCTCACGCGCCTCACGCACCGACAACGTCTCGATCAACATCTCTTTAGTGTACCCGATTGTGTACACATTTTAGAATGCGCATGGAATGTATCGCTTGCGGCGAGGACCTACCGATCAAGCACATGCCTGGCACCACGCCAAGCGCCTAGCCGAACAGACCCGTCGCGCCGCAGAGGACGAGCTGTTTCGCATTCAAGATCAAAGTGGGGCGGGCGCGGCAGAACGGGAAATCGTTCTGGCAGTCGTCATTCGCTATCGATACAGGCAGCCAGGTCGCTGCGACGCCAGGCACGCCGGATGGGGGCCGACGACACGCCGACTCGGATCTCCGGCAAAGCGTCGTCGATAAACGGCGACCGCGGGGAGATCACATCGGAAGGTCCCGGGCCGAACCGGTTCGCCGCGCTCGGAGGGCTCTGGCGGCCCAGTGACCGCTAGCACCATTCGGCTCAACAATCGAGCCTGACGTCCGCTATGGTGCCTTGTCGGATGTGGCGCCACGACGAACATCACCCAATTCTGGGTATGGCAGGCCAGTACTGCGCGATGGACGCGGAGAGAGACCTCACGATGGACGCACCAGACCTGGCCCGGGTAGACCAGACCCTGCGGCAGTTGTGTGTCGACCATGAGCTGAGCTGGGTGGTTCAAGCCGTGGATGCTGCCGTTACCGAGGGCTTCGCCGAGTCGGTGACCGAAGGCAGCAGTAACCACAGCCGGCGCCGCGGTACAAATGCGTTCGGGTTCGGGATGCGGCCGGACGAACGGAGCCGGATCGAGCCTGAGATCGTGCAGCGGCAGTACACGGAGGAGGAGCGAGTACTGCTGACCATCGATGCAATGCTCGCAATCTATCGCGATCTTCCCGATATCCGCGCGGAGACGCTTAGCGTGCTCACCAATGGTTTCCAGGGTCGAGTCGCCATCCCCGAACAGATCATCACGGCTCTTGATGAGGACGACGAGGAGGCCGTCATCCACTGGCAACCGGAGTCGGCTGACGAGGTGCAGAACAGACAACGGGTTGTCAGCGCGCTGATGGCCCTACGACGAGCTGTGGTGCCAGGATGACAGATCCCATTGGTGACCTACTCACCGAACTCGCAGACGCGATGCAGGGCGCGACGACACGCTTCACCCGAGCCGATGAGGCGGATCGGGTCTACGAAGGCTATCTGTTCGCACAGGTGATCGCGGCAGCCGCCGAGTGCGGCGGGAGGGTGACCTACGAGGACTGCTACGAGAAAGAGGTACAGGTCCTGGTGTTCCGTGGCGCGCCAGGCGTCATCCACGCACGGCGTCGACCCTTCACACACGCAGTGCTGTACTTCGGTGCCGCTCGCCCGGTCGAAGTTCATCTGCGGGTGAAGGTCCAGTGGAAGAACTTCGACGGCGAGTCAGACGTGTTGATCATCGATACGAAGGCGGCCAGAGACAGCAGAGACAAGCAACAACTGCCGAAACCTACCGGCTGCGTGCTAACGATCGAGGGCAAGTACTACCCGCTTGGCGTGCCGCGCGACGAGGCGTTGAAGTACGTCGGGATGCGGCGAAGCTTCCCGTCCTCGATGGCAAGCCTGTTCGTGACGAACGCGTTCTCGCCCCACGCGAACAAGTGCCTCAGCCATGCCAAGGGCTTGCCGTTCGAATTCGGCGCAGTGCCGGGAACCCGTTTCCAAACTTACGCTCGCGCACACATACGTGAGGCGTTCAAGAGCTGGGCGGCTGACTTCGACTTCGGCTACCGCATCTAACGTCGGGTTGTCACAGATCACCGAAGCTCGCTTGCAACCGCTCTGGCGTTCGCAACGAGAGGTTGTCGACCCGGAACTTCGCTTCCACGAGCCGTCACCCGCCCGGGGAACGAGACTCGTGATCCGCAGACAGAACCTGGTCGAACAGGTCCGTTGCAGCACCCAGGGCACAGGTCGTTTCACACTCAAGATCAAAGTGGGGCGGGCGGGACTCGAACCCGCGACCGAGGGATTATGAGTCCCCTGCTCTAACCTGCTGAGCTACCGCCCCGCGCCGGATCATCCCGGCGCGCATAGCGTAGCGAATCTGCCCCGCTGCTTACACGCCCGATATCAGTGCGACACTCCTGGCCGGTCGGCCATACCTGGCGGACGCGGCCGATATCCGGTCGCACCGGCACGCCCGGTCCCCTACCGTCGCGGCATGCCGAGTCTGCTGACCCCGATCCCCGTCGGCTTCGATCTGGCGCGGTGGCTCGACGCCCTGGGCACCCGCTTCGCGGCCTTCGCGCAGCAGGGCTCCGGCTGTGTCTCGTACGGGGTGGCCACCCCCGCCGGGCGGCGCTTCGTGAAGACCTTCCGGCGCGAGAGCGAAGGGTTGCTGCGCCGCGCCCTGACGGTGCACGCGGCCGTGGCGCACGAGGCGATCGCCGCGCCGCTGGCCGTGTACCACCTGCGCTCGGGCGAGCACGCGCTGGTGTACCCGTGGCTGGACGGCGGGGTGCTGTACCCGGCGGATCCGCGCGGGGCCGCGGTGCGCACGGACCCGGACGGGGCGATGGCCCGTTTCCGCGCGCTGCCGACCGCCCGGGTCGAGGCGGCGCTGGACGCGGTGCTGGACGCGCACGTCGCGGTGGCGGCGGCCGGCTTCGTCGCGGTGGACTTCTACGACGGCTGCCTGCTGTACGACTTCGCCGCGTCCCGGATGCACGTCGTCGACGTGGACGAGTACCGGCCGGGGCCGTTCACGCTGGACGCGGACCGGCTGCCCGGCTCGACCCGGTTCATGGCCCCGGAGGAGTTCCGCCGCGGGGCGGTGATCGACGAGCGGACGACGGTGTTCAACCTCGGCCGGATGCTGCGGCTGCTGCTGGACGGTGGCGACGTCGAGGCCGCCTGGCGCGGCACGGAGCGCCAACTCGCCGTGATCACCAGGGGGACCGATCCGCACCCCGGGCACCGCCACGCCACGGTCGGTGAACTCGCCACCGCCTGGCGGGCCGCGACCACACCGCGCTGACCTGCCCGTACACGCCACTGGTGGGCCCGGCAACCGCCGGGCCCACCAGTGTGGTCAAGCCTTACGGCCGGGGCTTGGGGCCGTACGGCGTCTTCTTCCGCACGACAACCTGCTCGGCCGGGTCGCCGCAGTCGGTGCTGACGGCCTCGTTGTCGGAGTCACCGCTGTAGGCGGCCACCCACTGGTAGGTGCCGGGCGTACCGGGCCGGAACGTTCCGGACGGGTAGACGCCGTTGCCGTTGATCGTGACCGTGGAGGTGAAGACCGGGGTCCGCGAGCAGGTCGCGTCGCCCGGCCCGTACAGGCTGAAGGTGATGGTGCCGGTCGGCTCCGCGCCGCCGGCCAGGGTCGCCGTGTCGTAGACCGGCTTGCCCACGAAGGTGTCCCGCGACGCCTCGGTGGTCAGCGTCGGCGTCACCGGGACCGCCCGCACGACGACGCTCTCGTTCTCGTCGTTGCAGGCCGTGGTGGCCTCGGCGTTGTTGGCGTCACCGCCGTAGGCGGCGATCCACCGGTAGGTGCCGGGCGCCGTCGGGGTGATCCCGGCCGAGGTGTACGAGCCGTTCCCGTCCACGGTCACGCCGTCGGTCACCACCGGCTCGCCGCTGCAGTCCGCGTCGTCCGGCCCGTACAGGGTGAACGTGATTTCGCCGGTGGGGTCGTCACCGCCGGTCAGGGTCGCGGTGTCGCTGATCGTGCCGCCCAGGTCCACGTCGGCGGACGCCTGGGTGGAGATCGCCGGCGTCGCCAGGGCGCTGACGACGACGTCCTCGTTCGGGTCGTTGCAGGCGGTACCGGCGATGGTGTTGTTGGCGTCGCCGCTGTAGTCGGCCCGCCAGTGGTAGGTGCCCACCGCCGTCGGCGTGAACGGGTCGGACTGGTACGGGCCGTTGCCGTTGACCGTCTCGGTCGTGGTGAAGACCGGGGCCTCTTCACAGACGACGTCCGGGTACAGGTTGAACGTGATCGTCCCGGTGGGCTGGAAGCCGTTGGTGAGCCGTGCCCGGTCGAACACCGATCCGCCCAGCGGGACGTCGTCCGAGGCCAGCGTCCGCAGCGTCGGCGTAGCCTGGCTGACCACCACGTCCTCGTCTGCCGCGTTGCACAGGCTGGGGGGCACTGTGGTGGTGCCGGTGTACGCGGCGGTCCACCGGTAGGTCCCCGGAGCCGTCGGGACGGTGGTGCCCGACCCGTAGTCGTCGGGGCCGGTCGTCGGTACGGTCGCGGTGAACACCGGAGTGGTCGCGCACGTGGCGTCGTTCGGCCCGTACAGGTTGAAGGTGATCGAGCCGGCCTCTGCTGCTCCGACGCCGGCGAGGGTGGCCGTGTCGAAGACCGAGCCGCCGATGGTGACGTCCGGGGACGCCACGGTGGTCAGTTCCTGCAGTGCCGCCTTGTTCAGGCCTGCGACCGGGGCGGCCGTGGCGGCCGTGGCCGCTCCGGTCACCAGGGCCAGGCTGAGCAGCGCGGTGTGCGCCGCTCGGCGGGTCGTGGGGTTGAGTCGTGCGGTTGTCATACGCAATGCCTCCGCTGCGTGAGATGACCTGTGAGGTGCGAAAACACCGAGACGGAGCATATGACCGTCAACAGCATCAAATGAGGCAAAACCGCCATAAGCGTCTTTTATTCGCATTTTTGAGCGCGAAAGGCACCAAAAAACCCCGGCCCTAGGGCCGGGGTCTTCGTACTGGCTCCCCCACTTGGACTCGAACCAAGAACCTGCCGGTTAACAGCCGGCTGCTCTGCCAATTGAGCTACAGGGGAATGTGCACTTGGCGACCCTGCGGATCTCTCCTCAGCGGCGCGCCTCGACAAGACTACAGGACCCTCCCCCGGGTATGGCAAACGGGTAACCCTGGCCGGTCTGGTGTCGCGGTGTGCCCGCAACAGGCAGGATGGGACGTACTACGCGATCGAGGCTGAGGAGGCACGATGGGGAAGCTGGTGTGGTTCGCCGCAGGGGCGGCCGTCGGGTTCGTGTTCGGCACCCGTGCCGGACGCCAGACCTACGACGACCTGGTGGCGAGCACCCGCAAGGTGATGGAGCACCCCACGGTGCAGGAGGCGGCGGGCCTGGTCCAGGCGCAGGCTTCCAGGCTGTACGACGAGGGCCTGCGCAAGCTGAACCAGCAGGCCTGAGCCCCCTCGCGCAGAGCTAGCCGGCGCGGCCGACTCCCGGCATCGGGCGGTCGGCCGCGCCGTCGAGTCCCACCGCGCTCAGCTCGTCGCGGGCGGCGTCGAGCTCGTCGGTGCCCTCGACCTCGAGGTGGTCGCAGCCGGCGTGCACCCCGCCGAGCACGGCGGCCAGCATCGAGCGGGCCACGGCGGCCAGGTCGGTGCCGTCGGCGTGATGCCCCAGCCGCAGCTTCACCACGGACAGCCGGGCGCGGCGCAGCCGGGTGAGCGCCTGGGCCGGGCTCTCCGCGGCGTGGGCCAGCTGCTCCGCACTCAGGCAGGCGCCGATCCGGGCCGGGTCGGCGCGCTCCAGCAGCCGCACGATGTCCTGCGAGCCGGTGACCAGGGTCTTCGGCGCGGCCTCGACCGCGACCCGGACCAGCCGGCCGGTGTGCCAGGCGATCTCGGTGAGGCCGCCGCTGAGGTCGGCCATCAGCCGGGTCGCCACCTGCCACTCACGTTCGCGCTGCTCGCGCCCGGCCTCGTCGGCCGCGGTGTCGGTATCGGCGTCCGCCTCGTCGCCCGTGGCGGTGAGTGCGGGGAAGGCCGAGCGCGGCAGCGTGGTGGAGATGGAGCCGTGCGCGCTGTCCTCCGGCAGCAGGTCGACCAGCACCCGGGCCAGGTCGAGGGTGTGCAGCCACCACGTACGCCAGCTGCCGTCGGCGGGCGTGACGTCGGGGCCGGTGTCGAGGGTGACCACCTCCAGCCGCCGGGAGGCCAGCTCGTGGCGCAGCCGCTGGCGCAGCCCGAGCGAGGAGGCGAGGGTGGCGGCCAGGATGGGGCCGAGGCGCAGACTCACGCTGAGCACGTCGGCGAACAGGCGCTGGCGCTGCGGAACGACACGGGCGTCGAGCATCTTCAAGAGCGCGCGCACGTCCTTGACGTTCTCGACGGACACGACGGTCGCCACGTGCACAGTCTGTCCGTCGGGATGTCGTAGGCGCATCAGTCACCTCCGCCCGGCGGCGTGTTGCCGAGAACGTACCCGCCTGATCCACATCAGACAAATAGAACTTAACAAATGAGCGCGTGAGCATGATCTCGTTCACGCGCTCATTCACGCCCGAACAGGTTTAACGGCAGAGTACCGAGGTAAGGCGGCGGCTCGCCACGTACAGGCCGACAGCCAGCATGACCAGCAGGTAGGCCACATTTCCCAGCATCGACCAGCTGAGCATCCCGGTGGTGATGCCCCGGATCAGCTCCACCGCGTGGTAGAGCGGGGTAGCCGCGATCAGGATCTCGACCGGCAGCGGGTAGTCCTGCACCGGCGAGAACGTGCCGGAGAACAGGAACAGCGCGAACTGCCCGGTGCTGATCAGGTCGAAGTCCTGCCAGCCGCGGATGAACGTGCTCACCGCCATGCCGACCGCGCCGAACGCCAGCCCCACCAGCCAGGTCGCCGGGAAGGCCAGCAGCGCCCAGCCGGGCGTGGTCAGGCCCAGCGCCACCATGACGATCAGGAACGCTCCCGTGTAGAGCGAGCCGCGGATCATCGCCCAGGTCAGCTCGCCGGTCGCGATCTCCATCGGGCGCAGCGGGGTGGCCAGCATCGCGTCGTACGTCTTGACGTACTTGAACTTGAAGAAGAAGTTGAAGGTCGTCTCGGCCAGCGCGCCGGACATCGCCGAGACCGCCAGCATGGCCGGGGCGACGAAGTTCGCGTACGGCAGCACCTCGCCGTTCTTCAGCGTCAGGTCGCCGACGAGCGCGCCGACGCCGACGCCGATGGACAGCAGGTAGAGCACCGGCTCGAAGAACCCCGAGGCGAGGACCAGCCAGTACGCGGGGCCGGAGCGCAGCGCTCCGACGTTGCGGTTGATGACCGCGCCCACCCGGGCGGGCGAGAGCCGGTTGCCGCGGGCTACCCGCGCGACGGCGTACGTGGTGACCATGTTCGTCCCCTCAGTCCGAGAGCCGTCGGCGGAAGGCGCGCAGCGCCAGCAGGTAACCCAACCCGGCCCAGGCCAGCAGGTACGCCAGGTGCGCGGCGACGGGCCAGGGCGGCGCAACGCCCAGCGTGGCCGCGCGGCACAGCTCGACCGCGTGCCACAGGGGCGACGCGTACGCCAGCGGCCGCAGCAGCGCGGGCAGCTGCGACACCGGGAAGAACACCCCGGCGAACAGCGTCGACGGGATCACCAGGAACCGGAACAGCAGCGCGAAGTAGCTGTCGTTCTCGATCGTCGCCGCGAACGCCGAGGTGGGCGCCGAGACCGCGACCCCGAGCAGCGCGCACACGAACGGCGTGAACACCACCCACGGCGAGTGGATCGCCCCGAACAGCGCGCTGACCCCGAGGAACACCACCGAGGCGATGACCACCCGGAACATGATGTACAGCTGGTAGCCGGAGATCATGTCGGCGATGCGCACCGGGGTGGCCCGCATCGCGTGATAGCCGCGGACCCACTTGAAGTCGCCCAGCACCGGGAAGGTGGACTCCCCCACCGCCATCTGGAACGCGGTCGAGGCGAGCACCCCCGGCACGATCCAGTCCAGGTAGCTGACGCCGTCGACGCCGCTGATGTGGCCGCCGACCCCGATGCCGATGCTGAGCACGAACAGCACCGGCAGGATGAACGACGAGAAGACCGAGGCCTGCCAGAGCCGCCGGTACGAGACGATCGCGCGGTTGAACACCGCGAGTGTGCCGTCCATCAGTCGACCAGCGTCCGGCCGGTGAGGATCAGGAACACGTCCTCCAGGGTCGAGCGGCGCACCAGCACGCTGGACGGGGTGAAGCCGCGCCGGTGCACCTCGTTCACGGCCGCGTCGCCGTCGTCGCTGTAGAGCAGCAGCCGATCGGGCAGCGGGTCGAGGCGCTCCCCGATGCCCGCGAGCTTCTCCACGTACGTCGCCGGGGCGTCGTCGCCGAAGCGCAGCTCGACGACCTCGCGGGTGGAGTACGTCTCGATGAGGTGGCGCGGCGAGCCCTCGGCGACGATCTTGCCGGCGTCCATCACCACGAGCCGGTCGCACAGCTGCTCGGCTTCGTCCATGTAGTGCGTGGTCAGCACGAGCGTGACGCCCCGCTGCTTGAGCCGGAACAGCCGCTCCCACAGCAGGTGGCGGGCCTGCGGGTCGAGGCCGGTGGTGGGCTCGTCGAGCAGCACCAGGTCAGGCTCGTTGATCATGGCGCGGGCGATGGAGAGCCGGCGCTTCATGCCGCCGGACAGCGGGTCGACCGTGCTGCCGGACTTCTCCGTGAGCTGCACGAACTCCAGCAGCTCGGCGGCGCGGCGGCGGCCCTCGGCGCGCGGGATGCCGAAGTAGCGCGCATAGGTGGTCAGGTTCTCGAACACGGTGAGATCCGGGTCGAGGTTGTCGGTCTGCGGGCACACGCCCAGCCGACCGCGGATCGCGGGCCCCTCACGCACCGGGTCCATGCCCAGAATGCGCAGCTCACCGGCGGTCGGCGTGGAGACACAGCCGATCATGCGCATGGTGGAGGATTTGCCGGCGCCGTTGGGGCCCAGGAAGCCGAACGCCTCGCCGGGCGCGACCTCCAGGTCGATGCCGTCCACCGCAGTGAAGTCGCCGAACCGCTTGACCAGTCCGCGGGCATGGATCATCGGGGGTCGTTGGTCACTCACGCGGCGACCCTATCCCCGCCCTCCGACAAACTCGCGCCCTTTTCCCGATTTATCGATCACCATGCCTGCCACCGCGCCCACGCAACGGCGCAAGATCGCCGTTTCGTGTCAGAACCTGTGGTCAGACCTCACTTCTCGACACAAAACAGCGATCTTCGCGGCCGCCCAAGTTGGAAGGGCACCTTTCACTGCGCATGGCGTTAAGAAGGTGCCCTTCCTTCGCTCGCCACCGGCGCGGAAGCGCGACGGGCCCGGGAAGCTGCACCAGCTCGCCTCAGGCGGGGGCGCGGGAGCTGTGCCCAGGTCGCCTAGCGCGGGCGTGCAGGAGGTGCGGTCAGAGGTCGCGGGCGCGCGGGCGCACGGGAGGTGAGGTGCGGTCAGAGGTCGCTAGCGCGGGGGGTGCGGGCGCGCGGGGGGGGTGCAGGCGCGCGGGGGGTGCGGTCAGAGGTCGCCGAGGTCGCCTCGGGCGGCGGCGATGAGCTGGTCGGTCGCGGCGACGACCGCCGGATCTTCCCCGTCCGTTCCGGCGTCGTAGCGGACGGTCCAGCTCAGGCCGTCGACGCCGGGCACCCGCCGGGCGAAGATCCAGGCGCCGCCGCCGGGCAGCTCGTGGTGCTGCGGCTGCTGCACCGAACTGGTCACCCGCAGGCGCACCTGGTGCGGCAGGTGGTGCGGATCGGCGAGCTTGAGGCGCACCGGCGTACCGTCGGCGACCACCTCGTAGCCGGCCCGCTCCGCGACGACCTCGGCCGGGGTGACCACCAGCGCCTCGCCGTCCCAGACCGCCTTGTCGATGCGGTGCCAGCCGGTGCGCTGCTCGTCCCACCACAGCCCGAGGTTGGTCGCGACCACGGTGTCCTCGTCCATCGGGGCCCAGGCCAGCACCCGCTCGTCGGCGGCCAGCAGCGGACGGCGCTCCGCGGGCAGCGTGCGCCGCCCGCCGAACAGTGAAAACTTCATCAGAGCCCTCCGGCGGCCTTCTCCTTGAGCGCCCGGGAGTGCTGCTCCAGGGCGACGAGCTCGGTGAAACGCGCCCGGTATTCGTCGGACTCGGTCACCGGGTTGATCCGCTGCAGCCGCGACTTGACCTCGCCGATGCGCTGGTTGAGCCCGGCGAGCTGCAGGCGGGCCAGCACGACGTGCAGGTAGCCCGAGTCCGGCTCGCCGTCGTAGCGCACCGGCTCGACGGCCAGCTCCAGGACCAGCATCTGCGCGGCCAGATCCGCGCAGGCGTCGCGCACGCTGTTGACCCAGCCGGCTCCGGCCACCCCGGCGCAGGCCCCGCCCGCGGCGGCGATCGCCATCCGGACCTCCCGGTACGGCGGGTGCGCGTAGAGGGTCTCGTCGACCGCGTCGAACACCGGCCCGGCCAGCACCGGCTGCTGGATCGCCAGCTTCAGCGCCTCCCGCTCGACCACCAGGCGCGGGCTGTCGGGGGCGACCGCGGCGGGCCGGGGGGCGGGCACGTTCGCGCCGTCGGCGGTGCGGATCGCCGTGCGCACCTGGTCGACGTCGACGCCGAGGTCCCCGGCGAGCTTCTGCGCGTACCCGGTGAGCAGGGAACGGTCCTTGATCTTCGCGACCATGGGGGCGGTGGTGCGCAGCGCGGCGACCCGGCCCTCGACCGTGTCCAGGTCGTAGCGGGCCAGCGTGGAGCGCAGCGCGAACGCGATCAGCGGCTCGCGCCGCGCGACCAGGTCGCGCACGGCCAGGTCGCCCCGGGCCAGGCGCAGCTCGCAGGGGTCCATGCCGTCCGGGCTGACCGCGATGAACGTCTGCCCGACGAAGCGCTGGTCGTCGCCGAACGCGCGCAGCGCCGCCTTCTGCCCCGCGGCGTCGCCGTCGAAGGTGAAAATGATCTCCCCGGCGTACGCGTCGGTGTCCAGCAGCAGCCGCCGCAGCACCCCGATGTGGTCCGCGCCGAACGAGGTGCCGCACGTCGCCACGGCCGTGGTCACCCCGGCCAGGTGGCAGGCCATCACGTCGGTGTACCCCTCGACGATCACCGCCCGGCCCTGCTTGGCGATCTCGCGCTTGGCCTGGTCGATGCCGTAGAGCACGTGCGACTTCTTGTACAGCGGCGTCTCGGGGGTGTTCAGGTACTTCGGGCCGTCGTCGTCGTCGAACAGCTTGCGCGCCCCGAAGCCGATCACGTCGCCGGAGACGTCCCGGATCGGCCACAGCAGGCGCCGGCGGAACCGGTCCACCAGGCTGCCCGAGCGGGCCTGCCGGGCCAGCCCGGCGGTCTCCATCTCGGCCGCGCTGAACCCCCGCCCGCGCAGGTGCTTGACCAGCAGATCCCACTCCACCGGGGCGAACCCGCAGCCGTAGCGCTGCGCCGCGTCCCGGTCGAAGCCCCGCTCGGCGAGGAACTCCCGGGCCGCCCGCGCCCCCGGCGTGAGCAACTGCTCGGCGTAGAACTCCTGGGCCGCGGCATGCGCGGCGACCAGGCGCTGACGCTGGCCGTGCTGCGGGCGCTCGACCGCCGGGCCGCCCTCGATCCGGCGCAGCTGGATGCCCGCCCGGTCGGCGAGGCGCTCCACGGATTCGATGAAGCTCAGGTGATCGATCTTCTGGACGAAGTTGATCACGTCGCCGCCCTCGCCGCAACCGTGGCAGAACCACACGTTGCGGGCCTGGGAGACGGTGAACGACGGGGTCTTCTCGTCGTGGAACGGGCACAGGCCCTTCAGGTTGCCGCCGCCCGCGTTCTTCAGGGTGACCTGCTCACCGGCCACGTCCACGATCGAGCTGCGCTCGCGTACGAGCGCGATGTCCTCATCACGGATCCGACCCCCGGCCATGCGGTACATCCTGCCAGGGGACGCCACGCGGGCGCACAGCCGATACCGTGCGATCGTGGCCCTTCCCACTCCCGCACCCGACGCCGCCCGCCGCGCCGCCGACGACATCGAGCTCACCGTCGCGCTCGCCGAGTACACCAAGATCCTCGAAATGCGCCGGGCGGTCAGCGACCAGGCCCACAACCGGTACAACTTCTTCCTGGTCATCGCCACCGCCGTGGCCGCGGTCTCAGCCGGCCTGCTCGGCAGCAACATCGACGACAACGTGAAGGTCGGCGCCGTGGCGACGCTCGGCACGCTGGTGCTGCTGATGGGCCCGGCCGTGTTCGCCCGCCAGCTGCGCTACACCGGCGCCTCCCAGCGCTACGGCCTCGCTGAGCAGACGCTGCGCACCTACCTGCTCCGCCGCGCCCCGGACCTGGTCCGATTCGTCCTGTTGCCCACCCTCGACGACGCCGGACTCTTCCCGCCCCCGGCTAGCCCTCGCCGCCGGCGGCTGCGTGACGCGGTCGGCCTGGCCGCGACCATCGGCCTGGTCAACAGCGCCCTGTTCGCGATGGGTGGCGGCCTGCTCGCAGCCGCCGCGCGGCTGCCCGGCTGGGCGGTCATCGCACTCGCCCTCGCGCTGTTCGCCGCCGCCGCAGCGGGCCACTTCTGGTGGATCGGCCGCACCGCCCGCACCAACGCTGCCGAAAACCGGAAGCTCCTGGCCGCCCGTGCCCTCGCCAACCCGTCTATCCCGGATATACCGGACCAGCTCGCGCCGGATCAGGCTCCGTAGCACCGCGAAGATCGCTGTTTCAGGTCAGAAGATGCGGTCCGACCGCAGATTCCGACCCGAAACAGCGATCATGAGCGCCTCAGCGGGCGGCGCGACGCCGAACGGGGCGTCGGCGGTCAGGCAGCGCCGGTGGCCGGGCAGCACGGTCAGGTGCCGGTTGTCAGGTGGCGGCGACCAGGTGGCGTGGTCAGGTGGCGGTGACCAGGTGGCGTGGTCAGGTGGTGGCGGTCAGGCGGTGGGGGCGGTCAGGTGCTGGTGCCAGGCCTGGGCGGCAGTGTCGGTGAGGGAGGCGACCTGGTCGACGACGACGCGGCAGCGGGCCGTGTCGTCGGCGGCCTCCCGCCACAGCGGGGCGAAGACCGGGTCCAGCTCGTCGGGGGCGCGGTCGGCGAGCAGCCGGATCAGGTCGCGCAGGATCTGGCGCTGCTGGTCGTACCAGGGCTCCATACCGCGGCGGCGCATCACGTACCGCAGGGCGATGCCCTTGAGCAGGGCGCAGCGGATGCGGGCGGTCGCCGGCACGATCAGGTCGGCGTCGTAACGGCGCAGCGTGCCGTCGCCGTACTTGTCCCGGGTGGCGTCGACCGCGGCGGCCACGAACCGTCCGGTCAGGACGCTGGTGCAGCGCTTGAGCGCCAGCTGCGCCTTGAACGAGCCGTCGTACCCGGCCAGCGGCGCGACCACGGGATCGGCCAGCAGCTCGATCAGGGCCTCGTGCAGGAGTGCCGGAGACTCGGACGAGTACACCTGTGCCACGTCCGCGCACAGCGCGGCCCGCTCGTCGGCGTCCAGCAGCAGCGGCTGCAGCTCGATGAAGCCGGAGTAGAGGCCGTCCTCCACGTCGTGCACCGAATAGGCCACGTCGTCGGACCAGTCCATGACCTGCGCCTCCAGGCAGCGCCGGTCGTCGTCGGGCGCGCCCCGGCGGATCCAGTCGAAGACGGGGCGGTCGTCGGCGTACACCCCGAACTTGCGGGTGCCCTCGCGGCGCGGCCACGGATACTTGCAGGTCGCGTCCAGCGAGGCCCGGGTGAGGTTGAGCCCCGCGCCCTCCACCTTGGCCTCCAGCCGGGTCAGCACCCGCAGCGTTTGCGCGTTGCCCTCGAACCCGCCCCAGGCCCGGCTGACCTCGTCGAGCGCATCCTCACCGTTGTGCCCGAACGGCGGATGCCCCAGGTCATGGGCCAGCCCGGCGACGTCGACGACGTCCGGGTCGCAGCCCAGCCGGGCGCCCATCTCGCGGGCGATCTGCGCCACCTCGATCGAGTGCGTCAGCCGCGTACGCAGGAAGTCGCCGCTGCCCGCGGTGTGCACCTGGGTCTTGGCGGCCAGCCGCCGGAACCCGGCCGAGTGCAGCACCCGCGCCCGGTCGCGCTCGTAGGGGCTGCGACCGAAACCCGTGTCCTTCGAAGGCTCGGGGATGAACCGCTCGCTGGGATCGACCATCAACCAAGACTACTGACCGCGGTCCGCTTTATCGCGCACGCGCGGTGAACGTCAGCCGACCGGCACCCTCCACGTTGGCATCGATGGTTATTGACATTCATGTTGCGGGCACGTTAAGTGGTGAAGCAAGAGAGCGCTCTCACAACCCGTCCACGGACCAGGTCCGCCGCCCATGCCCACCCTCGGCGTGCGGGCCACCCTCTTCCCCAGGAGGAGAAAGCCCTGATGAGCACGCGATTCTCCACCCGACGCAAGGCGACCTTCGCGGCCGGACTGGCCGTCCTGGTCGCCGCGGCCGCCGCCGCGGTCAACGCGATCCCCGCCCACGCCTCGCTGCCCGGCACGCCCTCGGGCTGGCAGCTGGTGTGGAGCGACGACTTCAACGGCGCGAACAACACGCTGCCGTCGTCCAGCAACTGGATCATCGACACGGGCACGTCCTACCCGGGCGGCCCCGCCCAATGGGGCACCGGCGAGATCCAGACGTACACCAACAGCACCAGCAACGTCCGCCACGACGGCGCGGGCAACCTGCTGATCACGCCGATCAAGAGCGGCTCCAGCTGGACCTCGTCGCGTATCGAGACGGTCCGCACCGACTTCAAGCCCGCGGCCGGGCGCACCCTGCGCATCGAGGGCCGGATCCAGATGCCCAACGTCACCGGGGCCGCGGCCGCCGGCTACTGGCCCGCGTTCTGGGCGCTGGGCGCGCCCTACCGGGGCAACTACCAGAACTGGCCGGGCGTCGGCGAGTTCGACATCATGGAGAACGTCAACGGCATCAACTCGGTGTGGGGCGTGCTGCACTGCGGCGTCGCACCCGGCGGGCCGTGCAACGAGTTCAACGGCATCGGCGCGAGCCGCGCCTGCCCGGGCAGCAGCTGCCAGTCGGCGTTCCACACGTACCGCTTCGAGTGGGACCGCACCAACGAGAACGCCCAGCAGCTGCGCTGGTACGTCGACGGGACGCTGTTCCACACCGTGAACCAGAGCCAGGTCGGCTCGTACTGGTCCGCGATGACCTCGCACGCCGGCTACTTCCTGCTGCTCAACGTGGCGATGGGCGGGGCGTTCCCGAACGGCGTGGCGGGTTCGGCGACGCCGACCGGCAGCACCGTGTCGGGCCAGCCGATGCGGGTCGACTACGTGGCGGTCTACCAGACCACGGGTGGCACCACGCCGCCGTCGTCGCCGCCGGCCAGCCCGCCGCCGGGCGGGGGCAACCGGGACGCGTACGCCAACATCCAGGCCGAGAGCCGCAACGCCCAGACGGGCACCACGATCTACGAGGGCTACTACGTCGGCAGCATCGGCAACGGCGACAACCTGCGCTTCGACGGGGTGAACTTCGGTTCGCCGACGCCGCTGGACTTCGTCACCCGGGCCGCCTCGGGTGCCGCGGGCGGCATCAGCGGGCTGGTCGAGGTGCGGATCGACAGCCCGTCCAATCCGCCGATCGGCAGCTTCGCCATCGCCAACACGGGCGGCTGGACGAGCTGGCGGGAGATCCCCGCGAACGTGAGCGGGGTGACCGGCACCCACACGGTCTACCTGACCTTCACCAGCGGTCAGCCGAACGACTACGTGAACATCGACTGGTTCCGCTTCCGGCGCTGACCGATCCGGTGTGGCCCGTGGGAGGGCGTGGCAGGCAATGCCGCGCCCTCCCACCGAGGGGCCGATTCAGGCAGTGCCGATTCAGTACGTGTACCCGCTGTCCCCGGACGGGGAGGCGGCCGCGGCGGGCGACGCCGGGGCGTCCGGCGAGGCATCCGCGCCGGGCGGGGGCACCGGCACGGGCGTCGCGGTCGGCAGGCAGGTCAGGTTCTTCTTGCCGGTAGGCGCGACGACGAACCAGACGCCGCCGACGGCCTGGCCCTTCCACTGCCCGGCCTTCTTGTCGCCCAGGTAGCGGTAGAGCGGCCAGCCGGCCAGGGTGACCTGGGTGGCCCCGTCCTCCCGCTCGACCGTGCCGACGAGCTTGGCGTCCAGCCCGGTCAGCTTCAGGTTCTCGTCGACCAGCACCGGCGGCCAGACCGCCGCGCAGTCTCCGGAGCAGTTGGAGGCGGGCGGATCGGCGGTGTCCTTGTCGAACCGGTAGAGCACGAAGCCGTCGGCGTCGGTGACCACGTCGCCCATCTTGGGGATCTTCTTGCCGCGCAGCTCCGCGGTCGGCACGCCGACGGCGGCGACGACGGACTCGGCGGCGGGCTCGTTGCCCGCCGGCCCCAGCGGTGACGGTGCGGGCTGGGTGAGCGGCGCAGGGCCGTCGCGCAGGCCCGCGCAGGCGGTCATGGCGCCCAACGGGACCAGCAGCAGTGAGGCTGCGAGTACGACACGAACACTTCGAAGCATCGGGACTTTCCCTTCTCTCGGCTCAGCCGACCAGGCTCAGGCGGCGCTGGTTCGGGATGACGGCGGGCAGCGACACGAGCGGGCGGGCCGGGCCCGCCTCCCGCATCGCGCGGGCGAGCGTGGTGAACTGCCGCGGCGCGTTGACCGCGACCACGCCGGAGGTCACACCGCCCCGGCGGTGGGCGGCGAGCACGCCGCCCCGGGCGATGTCGCGGCGGCCGGGGCGCAGTTCGGTGACGGCGACCTCCTCGGCCTGGTCGAGGCGGCCGCAGACCTGGATGCGCAGCCCGAACAGGTCGGACCAGTAGCGCGGCAGGACCCCGACGGCGGGGGCTGCGCGCGAGCCGGACAGCAGCGTGCGGGCCGCGGCCCGGCCCAGCTCCATGGCGGCGATCCACTGGTCGACGCGGGCGGGCTTGTCGCCGTACCAGGCGTTGGGCCAGCGGGCCACGGCCCCGGCCGCGACGACCCGGTCCACGCCCTGCACCCGCAGGCTCTCGTCGCAGAGCAGGCCGTCGGTGGTGTCGGCGTGGCGGGCGGTGAACCAGTCGGTGTCGGGCCGTTCGCCGAGCGTGGCGATGACCAGATCGGCGTCGACGTGCGAGCCGTCGTCGAGGTCGAGCCGCCAGCCGCGGCGGCCCCGGGACAGGTGCTTGACCCGGCGGCCGAGGCGCATGCGTACGCCTTCGTGGCGCATCGTGTCGGCGATCAGCCCGCCCGTGACGGAACCGACGGCACGTGTCATGACCTGGGGATTCGAGTCGATCATGATGCATTCGCGGGCTAGTGAGCGCACCACGTAGGCGGCCTCGCAGCCGGTGAGACCCGCGCCGACGACGGCCACCCGCCGTGCCCGGCGCAGGTCGGCGGCCAGGCTGAGCGCGTCGTCGAGGCTGTGCAGGCTGTGCAGGCCGGGCTCGCCGACCGGCCAGCCGTCCGGGATGACCGGGCGGGCCCCGGTCGCGACGATGAGGGCGTCGTACTCGTACATCTCGCCGGTCTGGGCGTAGACGATCTGGCGTTTGGCGTCGAGTTCGGCGGCCACCCGCCCGGTCAGCCAGCGCGCGGAGGCGTCGGTGGACAGGTGCACCTCGTCCGGCCGCTGACCGGTGAGCAGCCCTTTCGAGCAGGCTGGCCGGTGATACGGCGGGTGGGACTCGCCGGCCAGCACGGAGACCGCGCCGGTGAACCCGAGCCGGTCCAGCTCCTCCACCGCCGCCACCGCGGCACGCCCGCCGCCGACGACGACGACCCGGTCCAGGTCTGATGTGCGGTGCCTCATGCCTGCTCCTCGTTCCGCCCGCCACCGGTGTGGCGAAGCCGGACGGTCCACTCGCGGTGCTCGGTCACGGCTGTTCCTCGTTGGCCAGGTCGGCGACGTGGAAACGGTCGCGCGCGCCGGCGGCCCGGTGCGAAGCCCGGCTGTGCCGCCGGGACTGCCGGAACTCGTCGAGTTCGGTGGCGGGTTCGAAGGTGGTGCGGCCCGGCGGGCGGAGGTCGGCGAAGTCGTCGGCGGGTGGTGTCTCGGCGCGCTCGCGCTGGCGCACGATGAGCGGGGTCACCGGCGCCGGGGGCGCGGCCGGGGCGGCCCCGGCCGGACGCCGGACGGTGATGGCGCGGGCCGGGCAGACCTCGACGGCCCGGACCACCTCTTCGAGGCGGTAGGCGGGCGGGGCGGCGGTGTAGTCGAGCCGCCCGTCGCTGCGCAGGCTGAACACGCTGGGCGACTCCTGCTCGCAGAAGCCGAACCGGGCGCATTTCACCGGGTCCACGTCGACCACCAGGCTGTCACGCGGCTGCTCGGGGCGCACGACGGCGAGCACGTTGTCGGACTCGACCCGGCGGTTGCGGCGCGGCCAGGTGGTGAACCACAACGCGACCGTCGCCAGCCAGGCCGTGTACACCGGCCCCCAGACCCAGGCCGGGCCGGTGTCCGTGCCGGAGATCAGCACGTGCGCCGAGACCAGCGAGAACCCGACGTAGGTGGCCATGTGCACGGCGCGCCAGCGGCTGAACCCGAGCCTGCGCTGGATCACGATCGAGATCGCACCGGCCAGCACCAGTTCCAGGCCCAGCACGCCGGCGCCGACGCCGACGGGGTCATGGGTGTCCACGAACGGCACGACCACCTCGACCAGGCTGATGGTGCCGTTCGGCACGGCGAGCTGGGCGATCCCGTGCACCAGGCCCAGCGTCAGCCCCACCAGGGCGACGCCCTGATGGGCGGCGTACGCCACGGATCGGCGGATCCGGCTCAGACCCCATCCGTTGCGCAACGCGACGCCGCCGAGCACTGCCAGCCAGAGCAGCCCGAACGACGTGAATCCCACCGTCGCGGCGATGACATGAGTACTCTCCATAACCGTCCCGCTACTCTGTCGAATAAGCGTTAATGGCATCGCGAATAAGCTCTACGATCCCTTTGGGACGACACCTTCAACCCTTTACGGCACAATGTCAATGCCTGCGACCACATCGCGGACGCCCGGTGCGAACTGGGCACACTAATTTAGTTCCGTCCTATGCGGACCCTAATAACGGCTTAACAAAGCCTCCGGGGATTGACTGGGGAGCACGGGTCCCGCATAGGCTCCTGGCGCCGCCAATCAGGTAGTCGCATCAAGTATTCGGGCGAACACGGAAAGGTGTCTGATGGACATTCGCCTCGCCCGGACCGCTGCGGTGGCAGCGCTCGCGGCCCTCATGGTCGCGGTGGCGCTCACCCCGCCGCCGGCCGGCTCCGCCGCGTACGCCGACGAACCCGGTCCCGGCTGGACCGTCACCGAGTTCGGGCCGCTCGGTCCCGCCGACCGGGACCTGCTGGTCCG
Source organism: Catellatospora vulcania (assembly GCF_009720385.1). GTDB lineage: Bacteria > Actinomycetota > Actinomycetes > Mycobacteriales > Micromonosporaceae > Catellatospora > Catellatospora vulcania. Next base: position 36,399 of record NZ_WARX01000025.1, read on the forward strand.
GGTACGCCTCGCCGGGCTCTGGGAGGCCCCCGCCGGCAAGCAGGCCCAGGACCGGGCCCGCAGCGACAAGGTCAGAGAGATCGGCCACCACATCAGTGCCGAGCACATCGCACTGGACGCCGAGGTGCTCAAGGTCGCGGCGCAACTGCAGGTGGCGGTGCCCGACCGGCCCAACGCCGAGCAGCAGGGCTGGCTCGACGAGCTGAACGGACTGCGCGGCGAGACGTGGGACAACGTCTTCATCGCCCGACTGCGCGTCGCGCACGGCAAGGTCTTCAGCGTCGTCGCGGCGGTCCGCGCGGGCACCCGCAACGAGGTGATCCGCGAGTTCGCCCAGAAGGCCGTGACGATCGTGATGCGGCACATGACGTACCTGGAGAGCACCGGACTGGTCGACTACAGCTCGTTGCCCGCACCCCCCACCCCGGCCGCCGCGCCGAACTCCGCCGCGGGCCCCCGCACCGGCGGCCCGCCCGACCCGCTGATCTGGCTGATCCTGGCGACCTCGCTGGCCGTGGGCGCGGTGACCACCGCCCGCATCCGACACCCCCGCTGACCCGGCCGCGGTCGCCGCCCCCGGCGGCCGCGTCCGGTGACCCACCTCCCGGAAGGACACCCCGATGGCACGCAGTCACTCCCCCCGGCACCGGATGGAACCTCGCGCGATGCGATTACTGGCCGCGGTGATCGTGCTGATCGCCGCGACGGTGCTGGCCACCATCAGCCAGGTCTCGCAGGCCGCGACCGGCGACGGCGCCACCCCCGCCGCAGAGGTCCCGGCGGCGCTCGCCGCGGCCGCCCGTATCCCGAACGACCAGGGCCCCGACGCCGAATGCACCCGGCCGCGCTCGCCCGCGCGCTGCCACGCCCCGACCGGCCCGGCCGTCGACAGCGACTTCGTCGACATCCGCTCGATCGCGCCGAATGTGCGCGAGCGCCGCGCGACCCCGGAGGGCTCGGCGGGCACGTTCACCTCGCTGTGCGGCCGCAACCTCAACGACCACCGCAACCCCGACAACTTCATCGTCGCGCCGGGCGTCAGCAACGGCGCCCACCACACGCACGACTACGTGGGCAACCTGTCCGCCGACGGCAACTCCACCAACGAGAGCCTCGCCGCGGCGGGCACCACCTGCCGGCGCAACGACCTGTCCACCTACTACTGGCCGGTGCTGCGCCAGCGCGGCACCACCGGCGAGGACGCGACCGCCGACGGCGGCGGCAACGACGGCAACATCGGACGCATCCTGCGCCCGGCTTCGGTGCGGCTGGAGTTCCGCGGCAACCGCTTCGCGAAGGTCACCGCGATGCCGGACTTCATCCGCCTGATCACCGGCGATGCCAAAGCGGTCACCAACGGCCCGACCAACGCCAAGGCGCAGTGGACCTGCACCGGCTTCACCAACCGCCGCACCACCAAGTACCCGCTGTGCCCGCGGGGCAGCCAGGTGCAGCGGGTGCTGGACTTCCCGAGCTGCTGGGACGGCGTCAACGCCGACAGCGCCAACCACCGCGCGCACGCGATCTTCCCCGACGCGGACGGGCGTTGCCCGGAGGGCACCAAGCCGATCGCGCAGCTGCGCATGACGCTGACCTACAGCGTGCCGCGCGGGCGGTCGTTCGCGCTGGACACGTTCCCGGAGCAGAACCACAGCCCGCTCACCGACCACGCCGACTTCGTCAACGTGATGCCGGACCAGCTGGTCACGTTCGCGACCGACTGCATCAACCGGGGCCGCCGCTGCTGACCCGGCCCGAGATCAGGGGGTACGCGACCGCATCCGCGTACCCCCTCTTTGCGTGTCTAGGCGGTGGCGACCGGCGGGAGGAGCAGGGCCGGGCGGGGCCAGACGCCGAGGGCGAGCAGGGCGACGGTGGCCGTGCCGCCGAGCAGCAGCGGCGTCAGGCCGACGTCGAGAGCGAACACGAAGACCAGCCCGAACTGTCCCATCATCATCGCTCCCCAGGCCCTGATCGCGGTGACGGTGTAGAGCCGGGCGACGTCGGAGCGGCGGATCCGGGCGGCGATCGGCGCGGCGGGCAGGTAGATCACCGCACTCAGCACCGCGGAGCCGAGGAAGGCCAGCAGGGCGGTGGTGCTCCAGCCGAAGGTGAACCCGCCCAGGGCGACCGTGGCGATGAGGGTGAAGAACGCGTAGACCGAGGCGAGCGCGACCACGATCCACCGGAGGACGGTGATGTGGGTGCTCAGCCGGGGGTCGAGAGAGGACATGAGCGAGTTTAAGGGGGTACGCGCCGCACCCGCGTACCCCCGAACGGTCCGCTTGGGCTCGGACCGGTGTGCCCGCGCCGCCGTCACCCCCTGGCGGCGGCGCGGGCCGGAGACGTCACCCGATGGTGCAGGTGGCGCCGTTGACCGTGAACGCCGCCGGCCGCGGGTTGCTGCCGGTGTGCGTGGCGTTGAAGCCGAACGACGTGGACGCCCCGGCGGCGAGCGTGCCGTTCCAGCTCTCGTTGGTGATCGCGACGTCCGCCCCGGTCTGGGTGTACTTCGACGACCAGGACTGGGTGACCTGCTGCCCGGCGGTGAACGAGAACCGCAGCGTCCAGCCGTTCATCGTGGCCGTGCCGGTGTTCTTGATCGTCACGTTGCCGGTGAAACCGGTGCTCCAGTCGTTGCTGCCGTAGGTGACCTGGCAGCTGCCCGCGGGATTGTTCGGCAGGGTGGTCGCCGACACCGCGCCCGACGGCGTCGAGGCGTTGCCCGCCGCGTCGACCGCGACCACGTAGAACTGGTACGCCGTGGCGGCGGTCAGCCCGGTCACCGCGTACGTGGTGCCGGTGACCGTGGCCAGCAGCGCGTCGGTCGCGCCGGCCTCGCGGTAGACCCGGTAGCCGGTGACGCCGACGTTGTCGGTCGAGCCGGTCCAGGTCAGGGTGAGGCCGCTGGAGGTCACCGCGGACGCGGCGGGCGTGCCCGGCGTGGTCGGCGCGGTGGTGTCGACCGGGTCGGCGATCAGCGTGGTGAAGGTCGCCGGCGTCGAGGCCGCCGAGCGGTTGCCCGCCCCGTCCTTGGCGATCACGTAGTAGGTGTACGACGTGTTCGGGGTGAGGCCGGTCAGCGACAGGGTGGCCGCGGTCGGCGAGCCGACCAGCACGTCCGTCGTGCCCGCCTCGCGGTAGACGTCGTAGCCGGCCAGGCCGCTGCCGCCGGTGTCAGACGAGCCCGCCCAGGCCAGCGTCAGGCCGGTGGTGGTGACGCCGGACGCGCTCGGGGTGCCGGGCACGCTCGGCGCGGTGGTGTCCGGGGTGGTGCTGGGCTCGTTGCCCCAGATCCGCACCCCGCCGTGGTAGAGCGGCACGCCCGGGTTGACCCCGGCGGTGGCCAGGTACGACGGGTCGTTGGCGGTGCTCCAGGTGCCGCCCTCGCCGACGCCGACCTTGAACTGCACCTCCATCCGGTGCTGCGACTGCCCGGCGGGCGCGATGGTGTACCCGGTGCAGTCGACCTCGACGTACCAGAGGTTGCCCTGGGCCTGCTTGGCCGTGCTCGGCGACGGGCAGCCCTGGGTGTAGCCGGCGGTCACCACGACCGCGCTGGCGTCGTCCCGGGTGAAGTAGTAGCGGAACTTCGCCGTGGTCAGCGCGCGGGCCGGGAACGCGGACTTGTTGTAGACGATCGCCTTGACCCGGGTCTCCCGGGCGTCGGCGGTCAGCGTCGTCTCGACGGTCATCTCGTCCATGTCCGGGGCCTGCACGCCGGGGAACCCGGCCAGCGGGGTGCCGCCGTACTCCTGGGTCAGCCGGACCAGCGACGAGGTCAGACCGGCGTTGTAGTCGGTGGCGACCTCGTTCATCACGTAGTCGTTGCGCTGGTCGGAGTAGGCGTCGTCCGGCGAGGACGGGCCGCCGACGAGCGCTCCGTAGAGCACGTGCCGGGTCTCGACCGGCACCGTCATGCTGTCCCACCAGGAACCGTGCGCGGTGCGGTGGTGCGGGTTCTTCGGCGAGTTGTTCCCGAAGCCGATCATGTACGACGAGTTGCGCGGGTTGTCGCCCAGCGCGTAGTTGATCTGCCGGACCGCGAAGTCGTGGTAGCGCGCCTTGCGCACCGTGTCGGTGGTCTTGTCGCTGTAGACCAGGGCGGCGAACGACGTGTTCGCGGCGTAGCGCAGCGCGCCCCAGCTGTCGAGCACGGCCATGCCGCCGGGCGAGGTGCGGATCTTCTCGCCGTTGACGCCGACGGTCCAGTAGTCCAGCCACCGGTTGGCGTCGTCGACGTACTTCTGCTTGCCGGTCAGGTTGGCCAGCAGCACGTACGCGCCGAACTGCTTGTTGTCCCAGGCCAGCGTCCACTTGTAGGACCGGGTGGTGGTCTGCGGTTCGGTGCCCAGGCTGTCGTACGCCGCCTCGGCCTTGGCCAGGTAGGACGCGTCACCGGTGGCCCGGTAGAGCCAGATCCCGCCCCACACCAGCTCGTCGGTGTAGCCGCTCCAGGACTTGTAGAAGTTCGTCGCGTCGGTGATGCACGAGTGGTAGGTCTGGCGCACCGTGTCGGCGAACGTGTAGAGCTGCTTGGCGTGCGTGACCAGGGTGTCGGCGTAGGTCGGGTCGGTGGGCCGGAACACCATGGACGAGGCGGCCATCGCGGCCGCGGTCTCCCCCGCGAGGTCCGCCCCGCCGCAACTCGCGTCGATCTTGTACGCGGGCCGCGCCATCGGCATCACCTCGGCCGGACCCCACCACTTGTGGTCGTCGTCGCCCTTGCCGATCTGTCCGTAGAGGACGTTGGCCGACGGGTGCGCCTTCATGAAGTAGTCGTTGGGCACCCGCAGGTTGTTCAGCAACTGCGTGAGCTGCCCCGAGGCGACGTAGCCGGGGCGGTACTCGACCGCGCCCCAGGCCAGCATCGTCGTGGTGAACGCCATCGGGAAGCCGAACTTGACGTGGTCACCGGCGTCGAACCAGCCGCCGGTCAGGTTCAGGCCCACGTCGGAGCCGTCGTTCAGGGCGGAGTCGCCGCGCCAGGAGACCCGGCTCCAGGCAGGCTTGGGGCCGGCTATCTGCGCCTCGTAGAAGTACAGCGACTTCTGCAGCGCCTCGGCGTAGTTGAAGGACGGGGCGGCGGCGGCCGGGCCGGGGCTGACGGCGACGGCGAAACTCGCCGCGGTCAGCGCCGCGGCCGCGGTCGCCGCGAGCCGGCGTCCCCAGTGTGGTCGTGCGTCGGGCATGGCGGGACTCCTCGTACGTGGAGCCGCACCGGACACGCCACGACGGGACGTCGCGGGGCCGGACGTGGGCGCGTCCTACCCCGCCCGACGCGGTGGCCAGGCACGGTGGTGATCGGGCGTAAGTGTTGCGGGAGCGCTCCCACAACTGCGGACCAATGTAGCCGGATGTCACGCGCATGTGAAGCGTCAATGACCAGCGCGTATCCGATGATCTATGGAAACGCTCCCATATCGACTCATCCCGATGGAACTTTCAGTGTTCAGGATTCACGGCCGGGGGCGGAGCCGGAACTCGTTGCCCTCCGGGTCGGCCAGCAGGGTCCACGGCGTGCTCGACGCCTCCACCGGCACGTGGCGCGCGCCCATGTCCATCAGCCGCTCGATGTCGCCGACGAGGTCGTCGCAGTCGAGTTCCACCTGAAGCCGGTTGCGGCCGACCTTGGCGGCGGGCGCCTGCACGAACAGCATGCCCGGATACGACGCCTGGTCGGGCGCGATCGCCACGGCGTCGGGCCGCTCCTCCAGTATCTGGAAGTGGAGGACCTCGGCCCACCAGCGAGCCAGCCGTGCCGGATCCCCGGCGTCCACTGCGGTGCCATGCCAGCGCAGCCCCATCGCCGCCTCCTGCCGGTGTGGACAGAGTGCCGAAAGCGTACGCCGCCGGATTCCCGTCTGCCACCACCTGTAAACCCGCACGACAGAAAGGACGGGCACCTGCACATCGCTGTGCGACGTGGAAGGTGCCCGTCCTTTAAGTTCACCTGTCAGAGCACCGCGCGGCCGGCCTCCAGACGGGCGACCGGGACGCGGAACGGCGAGCAGGACACGTAGTCAAGGCCCACCTCGTCGAAGAAGCGCACCGACTCCGGGTCGCCGCCGTGCTCGCCGCAGACACCGATCTTCAGGCCGGGCCGGACCTGCCGGCCCTCCTGCACGGCGATGCGCACCAGCCTGCCGATGCCGTCGCGGTCCAGCGTCTCGAACGGCGACACCCCGAACACGCCCAGCTCCAGGTACCGGCTGAAGAACGAGCCCTCCACGTCGTCGCGGGAGAAGCCCCAGCCCATCTGGGTCAGGTCGTTGGTGCCGAAGGAGAAGAAGTCGGCCGCCTCGGCGATCTGCCCGGCCGTCAGCGCGGCCCGCGGCACCTCGATCATCGTGCCGATCGGGGTGCCGGACATGCCCTCCTCGGCCAGGATGCGCTCGGCGTCGGCGCGTACCGCCTCCAGCTCCTGGACCGCGCCCACCAGCGGCACCATGATCTCCGGCCGGGCGTCGCCGCCCTCGCCGCGGACCTTGGCCGCGGCCTGCGCGATGGCCCGCACCTGCATGCCGAACAGGCCCGGGATGACCAGCCCGAGGCGTACGCCGCGCAGGCCCAGCATCGGGTTCTGCTCGTGCATCCGGTGCACCGCGGCCAGCAGCGCCTGCCGGTGCGGGTCGGGCGCCTCCGCCGTGGCCACCTCGACGGCCAGCTCCTCCAGCGGCGGCAGGAACTCGTGCAGCGGCGGGTCGATCAGCCGGATGGTGACCGGCAGCCCGTCCATCGCCCGGAAGATCTCGGCGAAGTCGTCGCGCTGCAGCGGCAGCAGCGCGTCCAGCGCCCGCTGCTGCTCGTCGTCCCCGTCGGCCAGGATCAGCCGCTCCACCATGGCCCGGCGCTCGCCGAGGAACATGTGCTCGGTGCGGCACAGCCCGATGCCCTGTGCCCCGAAGCGGCGGGCGCGGGCGGCGTCGGAGCCGGTGTCGGCGTTGGTGCGCACCGCCATCCGCCGCCGCTGGTCGGCGTGGGTCAGCATGCGGTGTACGGCGGTGACCAGGGTGTCCGCGTCGGCGGCCAGCTCGCCGTCGAAGTAGCGGACCACCGGGCTGGGCTTGACCGGCACCTCGCCGAGGTAGATCGCGCCGGTGGTGCCGTCGATCGAGATCAGGTCGCCCTCGCCCACGGTGACGTCGCCGACGGTGAACCGCTTGGCGGCGAGGTCCACCTCGACCGACTCCGCGCCGCACACGCAGGTCTTGCCCATGCCCCGGGCGACCACTGCGGCGTGCGAGGTCTTGCCGCCGCGGCTGGTCAGGATGCCCTGCGCCGCGATCATGCCGGGCAGGTCGTCGGGGTTGGTCTCCCGGCGCACCAGGATGACCTTCTGTCCCTTGGCTGCCTGTTCGGCTGCCTGGACGCTGTCGAACACCACGTGCCCGACGGCCGCGCCGGGCGAGGCCGCGATGCCCTTGGCGATCGGCTTGTCGACGGCGGCCTCGTCGAAGGTCGGGAACATCAGCTGGGCCAGCCGCGCCCCGCTCTGCCGGCGCAGCGCCTCGTCCAGGTCGATCATGCCCTCGTCGACGAGCTGCGAGGCGATGATGAACGCCGCGGCGGCGGTGCGCTTGCCGACGCGGGTCTGCAGCATCCACAGCTTGCCGGCCTCGATGGTGAACTCGATGTCGCACAGGTCGCGGTAGTGCCCTTCGAGCGTGGACATGATGCCCATCAGCTCGTCGAACGACTTCTTGTCGAGCTGCTCCAGGTCCGCCAGACCGACGGTGTTGCGGATGCCGGCCACCACGTCCTCGCCTTGGGCGTTGGCCAGGTAGTCGCCGTACACGCCGCGGGCGCCGGTGGCCGGGTCGCGGGTGAAGGCGACGCCGGTGCCGGAGTCGGGTCCGAGGTTGCCGAAGACCATCGCCACGATGTTGACGGCGGTGCCCAGGTCGGCCGGGATGCGCTCCTGGCGGCGGTAGAGCACGGCCCGCTCGGCGTTCCAGGAGTCGAAGACGGCGTTGACGGCGAGGTCCATCTGCTCGCGCGGGTCCTGCGGGAAGTCGCGCCCGGTGTGCTCGGCGAAGATCGCCTTGAACGTGTCCACCAGGGTGCGCAGCTCGGCGGCGTCCAGGTCGATGTCGGCGCGCTCGCCCTTGACCTGGTCCATGGCGTGCTCGAAGGCGTCGCCGGGCACGTCGCAGACGGTCTTGCCGAACATCTGGATCAACCGGCGGTACGAGTCCCAGGCGAAGCGCTCGTTGCCGCTGCGCGCGGCCAGCCCGTGCACGCTGGCGTCGGTCAGCCCGACGTTGAGCACCGTCTCCATCATCCCGGGCATGGAGAACTTGGCTCCCGAGCGCACCGAGACCAGCAGCGGGTCGGCGGGATCGCCGAGCCGGCGGCCCATCTTCTGCTCCAGCGCCGACAGGTGCGCGCCGACCTGTTCGGCCAGCTCGGCGGGCGGGGTGCCAGCGGTGAGGTACTCCCGGCAGGCTTCGGTCGTGATGGTGAACCCCGGGGGCACGGGCAGACCTATTCGCACCATCTCGGCGAGATTGGCGCCCTTGCCGCCGAGCAGATCCTTGAGGTCCTTGTTCCCCTCGGCGAAGTCGTACACGTACTTCGTCATTGCGACCTCCCGCGTAGTGACCTCGACAACCAGTCTTGCGCGGGACCTTAACGGCCGCTCAGGGAATTTAGGAGGAGCTGGTGACGTATGGCACACGTATCGACAGTTGTGCCGTTCGCACGGTTTTCGGGGAGCGTTCCCACGCGCACGACCGCGCATCCCACCCCGATCGGGGTACATTCGGCGGGGGTCGACAGGGACCGCCGAAACGGACATCGATTGCTAACGTTCGCACTATGCATCCGTTCGGTCCTGAAGCGACGTCCGACCCTCATCCGATCTATGCACGGCTGCGCGAAGAGGCCCCCGCGCACGAGTTCGCCGTGGCCCCGAACTTCAACGCCTGGCTGATCACCCGGCACGACGACGCCCGCCGCGCCCTGAACGACCCCCGGCTGAGCAAGAACGTGTCCGGCGCCCCGATCCGCACCAGCGGTGGCTGGCCGGTCGAGCTGCGTGCCGCGATGGACTCGCACATGCTCAGCAACGACCCGCCGGCCCACACCCGGCTGCGCCGTATCGTCTCGTCGGCGTTCACCGCCCGCCGCATCGCCGACCTGCGCCCCGACGTGCAGCGCATCTCCGACGAGCTGCTCGACGGGTTCGCCGGCCGGGACGAGGTCGACCTGATCGGCGAGTACGCCTTCCCGCTGCCCCTGCAGGTCATCTGCGAGCTGCTCGGCGTGCCCATGGACGACCGGGACAGCTTCCGGCAGTGGTCGAACACGATCATCGCCAGCGCGCTGGCGCAGGGCGACGCGCTGGCGGCCGCGACGGCGATGAACGACTACGTGCGCGAGCTGGTCAAGCGCAAGCGGGCCGAGCCCGACAAGGCCCTGCTGTCCGCACTGGTCTCGGCAGCCGACTCCGGCGACCGGCTGACCGAGGACGAGCTGACCTCGCTGGTGTTCCTGCTGCTGCTCGCCGGGCACGAGACCACCGTCAACCTCATCGGCAACGGCGTGTACCTGCTGCTGAGCCACCCCGAGCAGCTGGCTCGGCTGCGCGCGGACCGCATGCTGATCTCCCCCGCCATCGAGGAGTTCCTGCGGTACGAGAGCCCGGTGAAGACCGCGACCCTGCGGATCGCCACCGAACCCGTCGAGTTCGACGGGGTGACCGTGCCGGCCGGGGCGGTCGTCATGGTCAGCCTGCTGTCGGCCAACCGCGATCCGAACGCCTTCGCTGACCCGGACCGCTTCGACCCGGCGCGGGCCGACAACCAGCACCTGGCGTTCGGCCACGGCATCCACTACTGCCTGGGCGCGCCGCTGGCCCGGCTGGAGGGGGAGATCGCGTTCAACGGCCTGCTGGACCGGTTCCCGAAGCTGCGCGCCTCCCAGCCGCTGGATGAGTTGATCTGGCGTCCCGGAGCGCTGCTACGGGGTCTCGACCAGCTGCCGGTCATGCTGAGCTGAAATTTCCCCCAAGATCAAAGCTCCATTTAGTGGCGATTTCGCCGTCTGAGTGGAGCTTTGATGGCATAAAAAGACCCTTCCCTGAGGCCAGCCCGTAGGGGTAAATGCCAGCAATTCGGACATGGTGTGACGCAGATCACAACATCGCAAGACGTGATGAACCGACCAGTAAGCCCCTAGAAGGGGAGGAAAGTTCACCCATCAGGGCAGATGATTCCTGGCTGCGGTGGTGAGTCCAGTCACTGAGCAGGCAGTATGGGCGATCCCGAATCAAAGGTGATGACGGAAAGGCCCCCAACCCCCGTGACTTACTTCAAACGTGGCAAGCACAGCGTCCCCGGCACCCTCGACAAGAGCCGCGACCGCCTCGCCCAGACCGGCGGAATGGTTCGCGGAGGTCTCGCCCGGCACTCCCGCCAGGCACTGGCCGTCACCGCCCTCGCCGGGGTCAGCGTTTTCGGCTTGATCAGCGGCGCGGCGAACGCCGGCGACAGCGATCCCGCCCCCGCGGACGCCGTCAAGGCGATCACCAGCGTGGCGACCATCGACGCGCTCGCCGAGCGGCAGGCCGTCGCCGACGACGCCTCCCGGTCGCAGCGCTCCACCCCGGTGGAGACCACCACGACCAAGCCCAAAACGACCACCACCAAGAAGCCGACGGTGACCAAGCCGAAGCCGGCCACCGTGAAGGCCGCCCCCAAGCCCGCAGCCGCCCCCCGGCCGGCGTGGCTGGTCCCGATGAAGGGCGCCCAGGTGACGTCCTGCTTCGGTCAGCGGTGGGGCGTGCTGCACGCCGGCATCGACTTCGCCATGCCGAGCGGCACCCCGATCCGCGCCGTCGGCGCCGGCACCGTGGTGAGCGCCGGCTGGGCGTACAGCGGATACGGCATCTCGGTCGTGGTCGACCACCACAACGGCTACCTCACCCACTACGCCCACATGTCGCAGGACAAGGTGTCGGTCGGTGACGAGGTCAAGGCCGGCGACATCCTCGGCCTGGAAGGCTCCACCGGCGACTCGACCGGCCCGCACCTGCACTTCGAGGTGCACAAGGGCATGTGGAACCAGATCAACCCGGACGGCTGGCTGGCCGACCGCGGGATCCAGACCTCCTGCTGAGACGCGCCCGCCACGGCGGGCGGCGCACCACCCATCCCCCATACCTCCATCCCTCCCCCCGACGAGTGGCCCGGATCATCGTTGATCCGGGCCACTCGCCTGTCCGGGGTACACGTCCACCGGACCGCTCGTCCGCCCGGCCGGTCGCCGGTGAGGGCAGGATGGGCTTGACCCTGACACGATGTCAGCCTCCAGGGTGGTTCTCGACATGTTCACCATCGGAGACTTCGCCAAGCTCGGCGGCGTGTCGGTCCGCATGCTGCGCCACTACGACGCGCTCGGGCTACTGCCGCCGGCGTCCGTGGACCCGGCCAGCGGGTACCGGCTCTACCGCGCCGACCAGTTGTGGCGGCTCAACAAGCTGGTCGCACTCAAAGGCCTCGGCTTCACCCTGCAGCAGGTGCAGACGATCCTGGACGACCAGGTCCCCGTCGCCGAGCTGCGCGGGATGCTGCGGTTGCGCCGCGAGGAGCTGGCCGCGCAGGTCGCGGCGGACACTGCGCGGCTGGCCATGGTCGAGGCGAGGCTCCGGATGATCGAGAAGGAGGGCCGCATGGCCACCCACGACATCACCCTCAAGCAGGTCGCTCCGTTGCGGGTCGCCGAACTCACCGCCGTCGCCGCCGGTTACGGCCCCGAGCACATCGGGCCGACGATCTCCCCGCTGTACCCCGAGTTGATGCGGCGCCTGGACAAGGCTGGGGTGAGCCCGCTGAGCGCCCCGGCCATCGCATACTACGAGCCCGACGGCGACGCCGTGCTCGTCCACGCGGCGCTGCAGGTGGCCGCCGACCCGGTGCCCGGCCAGGACTTCGCCGTCGTCGACCTGCCCGCGATCCACGCCGCCACGGTGATCCACCGCGGTCCGATGGACGACGTGCTGTACAGCCTCCAGGCGCTGGCCCGCTGGGTCGAGCAGAACGGCTACCGCACGGTGGGCTACCACCGCGAGGTCTACCTCGACTACGTGCCGGACAACGCGGAGAACGGCGTGACCGAACTCCAGATCGAGGTCGCCCGCACCTGACCCCGCCGCCCGGCGCGGGCTTTGCGCCGTGCGCCGTGCGCCGTGCGCCGTTGATCGTCGGACTTGCTGGGCAGGTGTGCGTATCTTGGGCACGCTTTTCGCCCATGTGCCTGGCAAGTCTGACGATCACCTGAGAATTCGCGAATGCGGACATTTACGTAATAGGTGAGTTATAGGATCGCTCGTATTCGCCTATCCCGTGCCGACGCGCCCGGCGAGCCGGCCGTGCAGGAGGTTCGCATGTCTTCGCGGCGCCTGGCAGTCGCCATCACCACCGCGCTCCTGGTCACCCTCGGCGCTGCCGCCTGCGAGAGCGGCAACTCGGGTGGCTCGACGGCCGGCGGCGGCAAGATCGCACTGCTCCTGCCCGAATCCCAGACCACCCGGTACGAGCAGCACGACCGGCCGCTGTTCGAGGCCAAGGTCAAGGAACTGTGCGCCGACTGCGAGATCATCTACAGCAACGCGCAGCAGGACCAGAGCCGCCAGCAGCAGCAGGCCGAGGCCGCGCTCAACAACGGCGCCCAGGTGCTGGTGCTCGACCCCGTCGACGGTGCGGCGGCGGCGACCATCGTGTCGCTGGCGAAGTCGAAGAACGTGCCGGTGATCTCGTACGACCGGCTCATCCAGAACGCGCCGGTCGACTACTACATCTCGTTCGACAACGAGCGCGTCGGCCAGCTGCAGGGCGAGACGCTGGTGAACCGGCTCAAGGAACTGGGCAAGACGTCCGGCGACATCGTGATGATCAACGGATCGCCCACCGACAACAACGCGAAGCTGTTCAACAAGGGCGCGCACTCGGCGCTGGACACCTCCGGCTTCAAGACCGTGCCGACGCCCGACTTCTTCACACCCGAGTGGAAGCCCGAGAACGCGCAGAAATTCATGGAAGGGCAGATCGCCCAGCTCGGCAAGGACGGGTTCGTCGGGGTGTACGCCGCCAACGACGGCACCGCCGGCGGCGCCATCTCCGCGATGCGGGCGGCCGGCATCACGCCCGTGCCGCCGACCACCGGCCAGGACGCCGAACTCGCCGCCATCCAGCGCATCGTCGGCGGCGACCAGTACATGACCGTTTACAAGGCGTTCAAGCCCGAGGCCGACCAGGCCGCCGAGCTGGCGGTCGCGCTGCTCAAGGGCGAGAAGCCGAGCACTGACCGCACCGTGAACAACGGCGCGGTCGACGTGCCGTCGTTCCTGCTCGAACCGCAGGCGGTGACCAAGGAGAACGTCAAGCAGACCGTGGTCGCCGACAACCTCTACACGGTCGAGCAGATCTGCACCTCGGCGTACTCCGCCGCCTGCAAGGCCGCCGGCCTGACCTGACCTGCCTCGTTTCCTGGCAGGCGTTAAGAAGGGCACCTTCCTCTATGTATAGCGATGTGAAGGTGCCCTTCCTTTCTTGAGGGGGTGGGCGGTGAGTGGGGTCAGGGAGCCGATTCTGGCGTTGCGCGGGGTGAGCAAGCGGTTCGGTGCGGTGCAGGCGCTGACCGAGGTGGACCTCGACGTGTACGCGGGTGAGGTGGTCGCGCTCGTCGGCGACAACGGCGCGGGCAAGTCCACACTGGTCAAGGCCATCTGCGGGGTGAGCCCGCCGGACACCGGCACGGTCGTGTTCGCGGGGCGTGAGGTGCGGGTCGAGTCGCCGCACGCGGCGCAGGAGCTGGGCATCGCGACCGTGTTCCAGGATCTGGCGCTGTGCGACAACCTGGACGTGGTCAACAACCTCTTCCTCGGCCGGGAGCTGCGGCGCGGGGCGTCGCTCGACGAGGTCGAGATGGAGCGGCGCAGTGGCAAGCTGCTGCGCGAGCTGGCCGCCCGCATCCCCAGCGTGCGGCTGCCGGTGGCGGCGCTGTCCGGCGGGCAGCGGCAGACGGTGGCGATCTCCCGGTCGCTGCTGGGCGACCCGAAGGTGGTGCTGCTCGACGAGCCCACCGCGGCGCTCGGCGTGGCGCAGACAGCCCAGGTGCTCAACCTCATCGAGCGGCTGCGCGACCGCGGCCTGGGCGTGGTGCTGATCAGCCACAACATGGTCGACGTGCGCGCGGTCGCGGACCGGGTGGCGGTGCTGCGGCTCGGCCGCAACAACGGCGAGTTCCGCATCCACGACGTCACCAACGAGCAGATCATCGCCGCGATCACCGGGGCTACCCAGAACGTGGTCTCCGAGCGGGTGGCCCGGTTGCGCGAGCAGTCCGCCGGCGACGACCCGCTGGCGGCCGGCTCGGCGGAGGGCGGTGCCTGATGGCGGACCCGGTGATCGAGCCCGCGGTGCCGCCGCCCACCCCGGCGACGGAGCTGAGCACGCCGAAGGAGGCGGTCGGCGGCTGGCTGCAGACGCTGCGCACCGGCGACATCGGCTCGCTGCCGATCATCATCGGGCTGATCCTCATCGTGATCGTGTTCCAGAGTCTCAACCCGACCTTCCTCAACGCGTTCAACCTGGTCAACCTGTGCCTGCAGATCGCCGCGCTGGGCATCATGGCGACCGGCATCACGCTGGTGCTGATGCTCGGCGAGATCGACCTGTCCATCGGCTCCGTGAGCGGCCTCGCGGCGGCCGTGCTGCTGGTCACCCACGTGAACGACGGCTTCACGCCGCTGCTGGCGGTGCTGGTCGCCGTGCTCGTCGGCACGCTGGTCGGCACGATCCAGGGCTCCATCTTCGCCAAGATCGGCGTGCCGTCGTTCATCGTGACGCTGGCCGGCCTGCTCATCTGGCAGGGCGTGCAGCTGCGCGTACTCGGCGAGCAGGGCACCATCAACCTGCCCCCGGCCGGCACGCTGGTGCGCTGGGCCCAGTTCTCCTTCGTGCCGCGCGGACTGGCCATCGTGCTGGCCGCCCTGGTGCCCGTGCTCTACCTGCTGTTCAGCCTGCTCACCCGGCGCCGCCGGGCCGCCGCCGAGCTGCCCGTGATCCCGCTGTGGCTGCCGATCGCGGTCGCGGTGATCCTGTTCGTGCTGCTCCAGCTCGTCGTCGCGAAGCTCTACCTGGACCGGGGTGTGCCGTGGACCTTCGTGTTCATGGTCCTGGTGGTGATCTTCTTCGACTGGCTGCTGCGGCGCACCGCGTACGGGCGCAAGATCTTCGCGGTGGGCGGCAACATCGAGGCGGCCCGCCGCGCCGGCATCAACGTCGACTGGATCCGCATCTCGGTGTTCGCGCTGTGCAGCACCCTGGCTGCGGTCAGCGGCGTGGTCGCGGCGATGCGGCTCGGCTTCGCCAACCAGCAGTCCGGCAGCGGCGAGACGCTGATCAACGCGATCGCCGCCGCCGTCATCGGCGGCACCAGCCTGTTCGGCGGCCGGACCCGCCGCTACGCCCCGCTGCTCGGCGCACTCGTCATCGGCTCGATCGCCAACGGCCTCGAACTACTGAGCCTTTCCTCCGACGTACGCCTCATCGTCACCGGCACCGTCCTGCTGGCCGCCGTGGTCATCGACGCCCTGGTCCAGCGCTCCCGCACCTCCCACGGCCGCTGACCCCTCCCCCACACCGCCGCACCCACGCGCATGATCG
Source organism: Catellatospora vulcania (assembly GCF_009720385.1). Classification (GTDB taxonomy): domain Bacteria; phylum Actinomycetota; class Actinomycetes; order Mycobacteriales; family Micromonosporaceae; genus Catellatospora; species Catellatospora vulcania. The sequence goes on from NZ_WARX01000025.1 coordinate 52,070, forward strand.
CGACGATCTTGCGCGAAGTGTTGCCCATATGACCGTTGAGCCCGTGTCATACCCACAGTCCGCGCAAGATCGTTCCTGCGGGGGTGGGGTGGGGGGTCAGCCCTGGATGGCGGGGTTGAGGTCTGGCGGGGTGTCGGGGCGGGGGTCGGTTTCGGACTCGGTGCCGGGGACCAGGTCGTCAGGGGCGGGGCGGGTGGGCAGCGCGCCGAAGCGGACGTGGCGGAGGAAGGCCGACTCCTCGTCGGTGAACTTCTCGCCCGAGTAGAGGCTCTCGGTCATGGCAGGGGTCCTTCCTCCCGGGTGGTGTCGAACAGGCAGACCGCGGCGGTGGCGTCGTCGCTGACCTTCTGGCGGGGCCAGCGGGTGCGGTCGGGGTCGGCGCGCTCGGCCGCGCGGGTCGCGGCGATGATGCCGGTCGGGCCCTCGCGGTAGCCGAGGTCAAGGTAACCACGCCAGTCCAGCAGTCCGTAGTCCGTGACGAGCGGGGCCGCGCCGTCGGAGGCCAGCACCGCGCCGCGTACGCCGGTGACCGTGCCGGTGAGCGCGTGACCGGCCGCCTCCGGCTCGGTGCGGGCGATCCAGTAGCCGCCCGCGGTGTTGCGCTGGGCCTGCTGGTCGGTGATGAAGCGGGCCAGGTCGTCGCGGGTGCCGCGGTCGGCGGCGGCGGCGAGGTCGGGCGTCGCCAGCGCCTTCCACGAGTCGTCGATGACGGCGACCGGGCCGTCCGCGGTGTCCAGCACCACCGGGGAGTCGGCGAGCACGAGATACTCCGCGCCCTGCGGCGTCTGCCGCACGATCGAGACGGTCGAGCCGGGTGAGCCCGGGTGCCGCAGGTCGCAGCGCGGATGCTCGGCGGCCACCTCCTCCACGGCCAGGGCGAGGCCGTCGGCCAGCGGCGTCGGGCCGTTCAGGCGGCGCAGCAGCCGGGCCCCGAGGCGGGCCACGTACCAGGCGGTGCCGTGGGCGCATCCGGTCTGCGGGCTCTCGGTCAGCCCGTCGAGCACCACCGCGAGCCGGGGAAACGCCCCCGCCCAGTCCAGGTTGACCGCGCCCGGCGTGGCCGGTTCGCTGGCGATGCTGACCCGCATGTTCCGCTCCGCTCCCGGCCGCGAGGTCGCCGCCGCAGGTCCACCCTTCCATGATCGGCCGGCGCGGGCACAGCGGGTGTTACCTCGGGGCACCGCCGGAGCGTCATGGGGGGCATGGGAATGGGGAGAACACATGGCACCACCTGACCTCGAACGCGGCTTCGCCGAGTTCGTCGCGGCCCGGTCCGACGCGCTGCTGCGCAGTGCCTGGCTGCTGACCGGCGACGCCGGCCGGGCGGAGGACCTGCTGCAGACCGCGCTGGCCAAGGCCTGGCGGCGCTGGTCGGCGGTCGAGCGCGCCGACAGCCCCGAGGCGTACGTGCGCCGGGTCGTCTTCACCACGTACGTCTCCTGGTGGCGGCGGCGCTGGCGGGCCGAGACGCCCAGCGGGCAACTGCCGGAACGGCCGAGTCAAGGCGACCTCGCGAGCGCGGTGGCCGCCCGGGACGCGGTCACCCGGGCGCTGGGCCGCCTGTCGCGGCGGGCGCGGGCGGTCGTGGTGCTGCGCTACGTCGAGGACCGTCCGGTGGCCGAGGTCGCCGAACTGCTCGGCAGCACCCCGGGCGCGGTGAAGGTGCTGGCGTCGCGGGCGCTGGCCGCACTGCGCGCGGACCCGGATCTGTTGTCCCTCGTGCCGGAAGGAGCACCAGCATGACCGAACAGGACATTCGCCGGATCGTCCTCGACGCGGTGCCGCCGCTGCCGCCGCCGCCCGACCGGCTGGCAGCCGTGCTGCGCCGGGCCCGGCAGCAGCGGGTACGCCGCGCGTCGGTGACCGCCGCGTTCGCCGTCACCCTGGTCGCCGCCGCCTCGGGCCTGGTGCTCGCGGGACCGGGCGGCTCGCCGCTCGGCGTCGCGTCGTCCGGCGCCCCGTCGGCCCCTTCGCCGTCGCCGTCCGCGCTCGTCTCGGCGTCGGCCGCGGTCTCGCCGTCGGCGTTCCCGTCCCCGTCGCCCTCCAACCACGCGTCGCCGTCACCGGCGGCACCGAGGACCCTGGAGGAACGCCTGGCAGCGGCAGTCCGTGACGCGTTGCAGCGGGCCGCGACCGGTGCACAGCTCGCCGGTGACCTGCGTTTCCAGGAGTCGTTCACGGACAACGGCGAGGTCGGAGCCATCCAGCTGATCACCGCCGCGGGCCGGACCGGCACGATCACGGTCGCCGCACGCCATGGCGACGGCAAGGAGACCTGTGCCAGCGAGGTGGCCGCCGCCTGTACGCAGTCGACGGGGCCGGGCGGCGAGCGCATCCTGTCCGTGCCCGCCACCGGCGACGGCAGCAGCGACGGCAAGCCGAACCGGGCGCTCGTCGTGATCGTCGTCCGGCCGGCCGAGAAGCTGCTGGTGACGGTGATCGTCGACAACGCCACCGAGATCACCAAGTTCCCCAGCGCCACGGAGTACGGCATGGAGAGCACCGGCTACACCGGGCAGTTGCCGCCGCTCACCCTGGCCCAGGCGAAGAAGATCGCGCTGGACCTGGCGGCGAAGGTCGAGCTGCCGTGACCGTCGGTGCGGTCGGCGGCGCGCCGTCGGCCGCACCGGCGGACCACCCCGGCGGCCGAGCTAGTTGTTCACGGGCGCGGCCGCGCGCCCCCGGCCGACACCCAGCAGCACCACCAGCAGGCCGACCACGACGATCATCGAGATCAGCATCACGGCGTACATCGCGGCGGGGAACATGCCCGCGCCGGGGACCTGGCAGGCGCCGTACGACAGCAGCCCGCCGCCCGCCGCCGTGCCCGCCGTCAGCCTGATGTCGTACCCCCGCCACATCCGCCGGACCGCCATCATGAGCACGCCCGCGACGCCCAGCATGGCGGCCACGAGCAGAGCCACGATCCACGAAGGGTCGGCCGGCGGCGGCTCGGAGGCCAGGCGCGGCGGCTCCTCGAAATACCAGCCCTCGCCGCCTCTGGGCAGGCCCAGCCGGTGCCAGATCCCCTTGACGGAACGGTAGAGCAGACCGTCGCGGCCGTTGGCCACGAAGACCACGTGACCGCCGGTCACCTCGCGCACCACGATCGACGTCGACGACAGGTGCCCGGCCCGCTCGCCGACCAACGCATAGTCTGCGGCGAGCTGCTGGTAGTCGGCGCCGGCGATCTCCCATGCGGTGGTCCAGCCGATGTCGTCGCCGCCCGACTCGACCCGCAGCAGTCCGGGCACCACGCGGTAGCACACCTGCTCCGCGCAGCCCGAGGTGCGCGCGGGCATCAGGAAGTGCCGCTCGCTCGGCCCCAGCAGGCGCCCGTCCTGGTCGATGTCCCAGAGGCCGCCGCGATCCGGCACGCTGCTGTCCACCCGCACGGTGACGGCGCCGGAGCCGCCCTCGTCGACCTCGGTCACCAGGTAGGTCGCCGGCACGGTCGACCGCCCGCAGGCCGCCAGCACGCCCACCAGCAGCAGCGTCGCTGCCAGCCGTCCCCATCGCATGGCGTCACTGTGCGGCCGGTCCAGCGTCGCGGCAACACCGCGCAGGTATCGAACCGGAAACGATCCACCGCCGGTGGAGCGGCCCGGCCTCAGCGGATGACGCCGCGCCGCCGCCCCTCGGCGGTCGCCGCCGTACGGTTGTCGACGCCGAGCTTGGCGAAGACCTGGACCAGGTGCGACTTGACGGTGGCCTCGCTGATGAACAGCCGGCGGGCGATCGCGGAGTTGGAGTGGCCGCCCGCGACCAGTTGCAGCACCTGGGCCTCGCGCGGAGTCAGGCTGATGCCTGGGGCGCGCTCGCGGGACACCAGCCGCGTCGCCACCGACGGGGCCAGCACCGTCTCCCCCGCCGCCGCGGCCCGCAGCCCTCGCAGCAGGTCGGCGGGTTCGGCGTCCTTGAGCAGGTAGCCGATCGCCCCCGCCTCGATCCCCCGCAGGATGTCGGCGTCACTGTCGTACGTGGTCAGGATCAGCACGCGGGGCGGTTCGGGCAGCTCACGCACCCGAGCGGTGGCCGCCGCGCCGTCGATGCCGGGGCCCAGCTGCAGGTCCATCAGCACCACGTCGGGACGCAGCTCGCGGGCCAGCCGCACCGCCTCGTCGCCGCCGGACGCCTCGCCGACCACGCAGAGCCCGGGGTCGGCCTCCAGCGTCGCGCGCAACCCGGCCCGCACGATGGGGTGGTCGTCCACCAGCAGCACGCTGATCACGACCGGGCCTCCCGCTGGACCGGCAGCGGCACCGTGGCGCTGATGGCGGTGCCCTCCCCGGGTGTGGACTCCACGACCAGCGCGCCGCCCACCTCGGCGAGCCGGCTGTTCATCGCCGACAGGCCGAGGCCGGTGCCCGAGGACGGGGAGGCGGCCGGGTCGCTCGGGTCGAAGCCGACGCCGTCGTCGGCGACGTCGACGCGTACCGCGGCGGGCTGGAAGGCGAGGGTGACCACGACGGTGGCCGCGCGGGCGTGTGCCCGCACGTTGGCCAGCGCGGCCTGGGTGACCCGCAGCAGCGCCACGGCCACCGGCGTCGGCAGCGGCCCGGTCTCGCCGTCGACCACGAAGCGGGCCTCGACGCCGAAGTGCCGGGCGTCGGCGACGGCCCGTTCGAGGGCCTCGGGCAGCGAGCGGCCGGTCAGCTCGGCCGGGGCCAGCGCGCGTACCAGCCGGCGGGTGTCCTCCAGCGCGCCCCGGGCCGCATGCTCGGCGATCTCCAGTTGCGGGCCGGCGTCGGCGGCGTCGCGGGCCGAGCGCAGCAGCAGGATGATGCTGGACAGGTTCTGCGCGACGGTGTCGTGGATCTCCCGGGCGAGGCGCTCGCGTTCGGCGAGGATGCCCTCGCGGCGTTCGGTGGCGGCCAGCCGTTCCTGCGCGGCGGTCAGCTCGCTGACCAGTTCGGCGCGGGCCTCGCTCTCCCGGCGCAGCCGCCGGTAGACGGCGGTGATCACGATGGCGACGGCGGCTCCGAAGACCGGGCCGAGCACGGTGCCGGAGTCCAGGCCGCCGCGGTGTGCGCCCGCCGCGGCGACGGCGATCGCGGTGAGCGCGGCCGTGCCGGGCAGGCCGGCGCGGGGCGGCAGCAGTTGCAGGCAGAGCAGGTACAGCGCGAACGCGAGCCAGACGAAGGACAGCGACAGCGCGAGCAGCACGATCCAGCCGGCCGTCAGCACGACCAGCCACAGCAGCGCCATGCGGACTCCGGCGGCGCGGCGCGACAGCGCCATGCCCACGGCGTACCACGCGGCGACCGCGACCGTCGTGAGCAGCACCGCCGCGCGGTGCCCGCCGTCGGCCCACGCCTCGCCCGCGCCGATCGCCAGCAGCGCGGCGAAGAGCACGTGCTCGGCGCGGCGCAGCAGCGTCAGCGCGTCCTGCCCGCGTCCCGCCCTGCTCATGGCGTCAGAGCGTAGCCGCCGCACGGCGCGGTATGCCGCGGCCGCCAGGGGCAGCGGCCGCGGGGGCCGGGGCGCGGCGCGAAGCCGCGCCCCGGTTCATAGGGCGGGTCAGGCGACCACGCCGTCAACCTCACGCTTGGCAACCTCGCGCTTGGCAACCTCGCGCGCGGCAACCTCCTTCTTCGCAACCTCCATGATCCACCTCCTCCTCGGGCCTTGAAGGGCGCGGCACAGCGCGCTCCGATGTCTGCATGGTCTGTCACCGGAGCGTTCTAGTGGCGCGTTAGGGACTGTAGCGATTGTTGACTCAGCAGTGAAGTCCCTCAATATTGATCTTCTGAAAACTCGTCGTGAACTGTCCCAATAGACGGCAATGAGTGTCACTGTGCCGACACATCACGGGTGGCACCTATTGAAATCGGTACCTAAATCATTCTTACGACAATCACTTCAATAATGATCACCGGGTATTGTGCGCCGTCGATCGGCTCCTTTAGCGTGGGCCGCGGACGGGTACGAAGCTGTGGAGGTCCGTTGCCGATCCTGCGCACCGACGACTACCGCGCCCTCGCCCAACCCCGGCTGCCCGCGGACGTCTGGGACTACCTCGACGGCGGCAGCGGCGCGGAGCTCACCCTGCACGCCAACCGCCGCCTGTTCGACCGCGCCGAGCTGCGGCCCCGGGTGCTCGTCGACGTCTCGGTCTGCGACACCGCCGGCAAGCTGCTCGGCGACGCGCTGACCACACCGGTCGGGATCGCGCCTACGGCGTACCACCGGCTGGCCCATCCCGACGGCGAGGTCGCCACGGCCCGCGGCGCGAACGGCGCACTGTTCGTGGTGAGCATCTTCGCCAGCCGCAGCCTGGAGGACATCGCCGCGGCGGCGACCGGCCCGCTCTGGCTCCAGCTGTACTGGCTGCGCCGCCGCGCCGTACTCGCCGAGCTGGCCCGGCGCGCCCAGGACGCCGGTTACCGGGCACTCGTGCTGACCGTCGACGCGCCGCGCATCGGGCAGCGGCTGCGCGACGCGCGCAACGGCTTCGCCGTCGACCCCGGCATCCGCGCGGTCAATCTCGACGACGCGATCATGGCGGCCACGCACGAGCGCCACCAGGGCGAGTCGGCGATCGCCGCGCACGCGGCGCAGACCTTCGACCAGACCGTCACCTGGGCCGACCTGGCCTGGCTGCGCGGCCTCACCGACCTGCCGCTGGTGCTCAAGGGCGTGCTCACCGCCGCCGACGCCGACCGCGCCGTCGAGCACGGCGCCGACGCGATCATCGTGTCCAACCACGGCGGACGCCAGCTCGACGGGGCGGTGCCCGCGCTGCGCGCGCTGCCCGAGGTGGTCGCGGCCGTCGCGGGCCGCTGCCCGGTGCTGCTCGACGGGGGCGTACGCCACGGCCGCGACGTCTTCGTCGCCTTGGCCCTCGGCGCGAGCGCGGTGCTCGTCGGCCGCCCCGCGCTGTGGGCGCTCACCGTCGACGGCGCGGACGGCGTGACCAGGCTGCTGACCATGCTCACCGGCGAGCTGGAGCACACGATGGCGCTGGCCGGGCGGCCGCGCCTGGCCGACATCGGCCGGGACGCGGTGCTGCTGCCCGACCGCCGCGACGCCTGAACGGAGCGGATCATCATGGTGAAGCGCGAGGAGCGAGCGGAGCGAGCCCCGCTGTCGCGAACTGCCGGCAAGCCGGTGGAGCTGGTCAAGGAGGCGATGCACGCCTCGGTGAGCGATCCCGTCGCCGCCTCGATGAACTTCCTCAACGAGGTCGCCGGGCGCTACCCCGACGCGATCTCACTGGCCGCCGGGCGGCCGTACGAGGGCTTCTACGACACCGCCGACATCAAGCGCTACCTCGACGTGTACGTCGCGTACCTGGGCGACCAGGGCAGCACCCCGGACCAGATCCGCCGCGCGCTGATGCAGTACGGCCGCACCAACGGCCAGATCCACGGGCTCATCGCCCGCATGCTCGCCATCGACGAGGGCATCGAGGTGCCCGCCGAGGCGATCTCGGTGACCGCGGGCTGCCAGGAAGCCATGATCATGGCGCTGCGCGGGCTGTGCGCCGGTCCCGACGACGTGCTGCTGGCCGCCGAGCCGTGTTACGTCGGCATCACCGGCGCGGCCCGGGTGCTCAACATCGACGTGGTGCCGGTGCCCGAGGGCCCCGACGGGCTCGACCCGGCCCGCGTCGCCGAAGTGGCCCGCGCCGTGCGCGCCCAGGGCCGCCGGCCCCGCGCGCTGTACCTGGTGCCCGACTTCTCCAACCCGTCCGGCCGCTGCCTGGACCTGCCCGCCCGGCACGCGCTGCTCGACGTCGCCGCCGCCGAGGACCTGCTGATCCTGGAGGACGACCCGTACGGCCTGTTCGGCCTCGACGACCGGCCCCGGCCGCGGCTGAAGTCCCTCGACCGCGACCAGCGTGTGATCTACCTGGGCTCGTTCGCCAAGTCCTGCTTCCCCGGCGCGCGCATCGGCTTCCTGGTCGCCGACCAGACCGTCGTCGACGCGACCGGACACCGCACCCTGCTGGCCGAGGAGCTCTCCGCGATCAAGAGCATGGTCACGGTCAACACCTCCCCCATCGCGCAGGCCGTGGTCGGCGGCCTCCTGGTCGAGTCCGGCTGCAGCCTGAAGGCGGCCAATGTGGACAAGATCGCCTTCTACCGCCAGAACCTGCTGCGCCTGCTCGACGCCCTCGACCGGCATCTGCCCGCCCCCTGGCGCGACGAGGCGGGCATCTCCTGGAACGTCCCCGCCGGCGGCTTCTTCGCCATGGTCGACGTGCCCATCCCCGCCGACGAGAAGCTCCTGGAGGTCTCCGCCTCCCGCCACGGCGTCCTGTGGACCCCCATGAGCTTCTTCTACACCGACGGCGGCCACCACTCGCTGCGCCTGTCCTGCAGCGGTCTGGACCCCGACACCCTCGAAGAGGGCGTACGCCGCCTCGCCACCCTCCTGCGCGAGTCCATCGCCTGACCCACTCCCCCCACGCCCCGGCCCGCCACACGGCGGTCCGGGGCATTCGCCATGCACGCCCGCGCGACGCGCCCGCGCCCGGGTCGCAGTTTCGGGGAAAGTGCGGCTTCGGAGGCGTGGATTCGTGCAGTTTCCCCGAAAGTGCCGTGCCGCGTGGTGTGCGCCACCGACCGTGTTTGCCTCCTTGACAAGTTTTGTTGTCGGTGGGAGGGTGGGGGCATGTACGAGGTAGGGGTGATCGAGGACGCGGCGGTGGCCGAGGTGTCGCTCGACCCGGTGCGGGCGCGGCTGCTGGCCGCGCTGGCCGAGCCGGGGTCGGCGACCACGCTGGCCGCGCAGGCCGGGCTGACCCGCCAGAAGGTCAACCACCACCTGCGCACGCTGGAGAGCCACGGGCTCATCGAGCTGGTCGAGGAGCGCCGCAAGGGCAACTGCACCGAGCGCGTGCTGCGGGCGACCGCGGCGTCCTACGTCATCTCCCCGGCGGCGTTCGCGGCGGTCGCGCCCGATCCGGACCGCTCCCCCGACCAGCAGTCGGCCCGCTGGCTGCTGGCCCTGGCGTCGCGGCTGGTCCGCGAGGTCGGCGAGCTGATCACGGGGGCGCGGGCCGCGCGCCGGCCGCTGGCCACGTTCGCGGTGGACAGCGAGATCAGGTTCGCCTCCGCGGGCGACCGGGCCGCGTTCGCGGCCGAGCTGACCGAGACGCTCGCCGCGCTGGTCAGCCGTTATCACGACGGGAGCGCCACCGGCGGCCGCCGGCACCGGCTGGTCGTGGGCCTGCACCCGAGCCTGCTGCTGCCACGCGCAGACGGCGGCGCCCACTCATCTGAGCAGGACACCGAGAAGGAGTAGCACCATGAGCAAGAAGTTCGAGATCGTGCGCGAGGGCGAGCTGCAGACCACCCCGGAGGAGTACTGGGACGCCGTCACCACCGGCAACGGCGGCTGGCTGTGGCCGATGGAGTTCGAGCCGCGCGTCGGCGGGGCGGCCGCGTTCGGCGGCGTCATCACCGCATGGGACCCGCCGCACCGCCTCGCGTCCCGGATGGACGGCGACAACGGCTGGTTCAACCAGGTCGAGCACACCGTCGAGGGCCGTGACGGCGGCAAGACCTGGTTCCGGTACGTGCACAGCGGCGTCTTCACCGACGACTGGGACAACCAGTACGACGGCGCCGGCCAGCACACCGACTTCTACCTGCACACCCTCGGGCAGTACCTGGCCCACTTCAGCCGCCGCCCGGTCGTCTACCTGTCGGCCGACGCCCCGGCGGCGTCGAACTCGCCCGACGGCTTCACCACGCTGCGCGGCGCGCTCGGCCTGACCGGGCAGAGCAAGCAGGACGACACGGTCCGGGTCGCGCTGCCGGGCGGGCAGACCGAGGCGGTCGTCGACTACCTGCACCCGAACTTCGTCGGGCTGCGTACCCAGGACGCGCTGTTCCGGTTCTTCGGCCGCAACGCGTTCGGCGCCCCGGTCGGCGTGGCCGTGCACCACTTCGACGCGGACGCCGACGCCGCCGCCGAGCAGAAGGCCCTCGAAGACTGGCTCCAGTCCGTCTACGCCTGACCGCCCACCTCGTTCTGATAGACGCTGGCCTATCACATCGATTTTTGAGAGATCATTCTCGATGTGATAGGCCAGCGTCTATGCAGGGCGCGGGCGCAGCGCGCGGGCGCGGGGTGGGGTGGGCGCGGGTGCCGCGGGTGGGCCGGGGTCACGTGGTGAACCAGGTGCGGAGCTGGGCGGCGGCCTGGGCGAGGGCGCGGCGGCCGGCGTCGAGTTCGCCGCCCATGCAGAAGAAGCCGTGGACCATGCCGTCGTAGCGGGTCAGCGTGACCGGCACACCCTCGCGGCCGAGCCGGCGGGCGTACTCCTCGGCCTGGTCGCGCAGCGGGTCGTACTCGGCGGTGACGATGAGGGCCGGGGGCAGGCCGGCCAGGGTGTCCGCGCGCAGCGGCGAGGCCAGCGGGTTCAGCCCGTCCTCGGGGGTGGCCAGGTAGTTCGCCCAGTACCAGGCGACCGAGGTGGCGTTGAACAGGTACGGGTCGGTGCCCTCGCGCAGCGAGGCGGTGTGCGAGCGGTGGTCGGTGTTCGGGTACACCAGCAGCTGCCCGGCCAGCGGCAGGTCGCCGTCCGTGCGGGCCAGCAGGGTCACCGCGGCGGCCAGGTTGCCGCCCGCGCTGTCGCCGCCGACGGCGATCCGGGCCGGGTCCGCGCCGATGGCGGCGGCGTTCGCGGCGACCCAGCGAACAGCGGCGTGGCAGTCGTGCACCGCGGCGGGGAACTTGTGCTCCGGGGCGAGCCGGTAGCCCGCCGCGACGACCAGGCACCCGGCGGCGTTGGCCAGGCTGCGGCACACCGCGTCGGAGGTGTCGATGGTGCCCAGGGTCCAGCCGCCGCCGAAGAAGTAGACCAGCACCGGCAGCTCGCCGCCGAGCACCGGACGATAGACGCGGATCGGCAGCGGCCCGCCGGGGCCGTCGATCTCGCGGTCGACGACCTCGGCGACCGGTTCGGGATCGCCCCCGGACGCCTGTATCGAGGCGAGGTCTGCGGCGCGGGCCTCGTCCACCGACAGCGTGTACAGCTGCGGGGCGTCGCTGGCTTCGCGACGCGCGCGCATCGCCTGGACCTGCGGGTGGAGTGGCATCGAACTCTCCTGATCCTGCTGGGGCGGCCATGCCTGCGGCGGGCTCGGCGGGCCGCGGGAATCGCGACCTCGCGGGCGTGCCGTCAGCCGTCGGCGGCGGCCGCGTGGACGAAGTCCGCGTTGCGCGGGTCCGCGAACAGCTCCCGCAGCGTGGGGGCCAGCGGCAGCACCTCGATGTGCTGCCGGAACCAGTCGGCCAGCTCGGTGAGCCGCCGCTGCGCGGTGTCGACGTCGGCGGTGTGCACGGTGACCTCGCCCATGCGGGCGAAGGTGTTCGCGGCCCCGCCCTGCACACGCATGCCCTTGGGCACGAAGAGCCGGGCGTGCACCACGTCGGGCTGTGCCAGCACCTGCGCCACGGTCGGGCAGCCGAGCACGACACCCGGTCGCAGCGGCAGGAACGTGGACGCCACCACACCCTCGCGGACCTGCACCTGCGGCTCGGCGACCGGCTCCAGCAGCGCGCGCACGCCGGCCTCGGCGAGGTCGACGCCGTACTTGTAGCGGATCTGGTCGCTGATCGGGCCGCCCGCGCGGCGGGCCGCGCACTCGCTGAACACCAGGGTGCCCGTCTCGGGCTGGTGGAACAGCTCCATGTGGAAGACGCCGTCGGTCAGGCCCAGCACCCGCAGCGCGTCGGTGACCAGCGGTGACGCCAGCTCGTAGGCCGCCTTGTCGGCGACCGGGTCGAGGCAGTACGTCTGCACGGGCGCCTTCTCCAGCACCGCGCTCAGGCAGGGCTGGGCATACCGGCCCAGGCTCAGGAAGCGCAGCTCCCCTTCGGACAGGAAACCGTCGGCGAACCACTCCTCGCCCGCGACGAACTCCTCGACCACGAAGGTGCGGGCCGCGGTGTTGTTCGCCCGGCACTGGGCGCTGATCCGGGCCAGCTCGGCATCGCCGTCGACCACGAACGTGGACTGGGTCGCCATCCCGGCCACCGGTTTGACCACGGCTTTCGGGTAGGGCAGCCGGTAGCCGGGCGGCAGCTCGCGGATGTCGTCGATGACGGTGCACGACGTCACCGGCAGCCCGGCCGCGCGCAGTGCCTGCTTCTGCAGCGACTTGTCGCGGAACAGGGCGACCGTGCCGGGCGGGACGCCGCGCGCGCCGAGCATGGCGGCCAGCGCCGCGGCGGTCATCAGCGCAGGGTCGTCGTAGGCGTAGACGGCGTCGAACCCGCCGGGGCCGAACCCGGCGCGCAGCAGGCCGTTGACGGCGGCGTCGAGGCTCTTGTGGTCGTCGACGAAGACGGTGCGCACGCCGTCGGGCAGCGGCAGCCAGCCGTCCTTAGTGGTCGCGCCGAGCAGCACCGTCACCTCGACGTCGGGACCGAGCGCCGCCAGGGCGGGCAGGTCCGCTCCGACCATGAGCAACCGCATCGACCGACCGCCTCTCCACGCCGACGGGCCGCGGCTGACCGCCCGCGGATCGAACGTCACCGTATCGATGGCGACGGTGGGTGTCCAGAGCACCACCACTCGATACCTACGGATACTTCAATGGCTACCTTTCTTGCTGGTACAAAGAAGCCGCCCGGCTTGAGAAGGAGTTCCGTTGTCCGTCGCGACGTCGCGGTCGCCCTGGCGCCGTAGAGCCGCCATCCCCGGCCTGGTCGCCGCGGAGGCGATCTCGGTCATCGGCGGCCGGATGTCCTTCCTGGCCATTCCGTGGCTGGTGCTGGTCACCACCGGCAGCCCGGTCAAGGTCGGCGTGGTGGCGGGCGCGGAGACGCTGGCGTACGTGCTGAGCGGGGTGCTGGCCGCGCCCCTGCAGGACCGGCTCGGGGCGCGCACGACCTCGCTGCTGTCGGATGCGGGCAGCGCGGTGGTGATGGGCGTGATCGCGGTGACCGGGCAGTTCGGCTTCGGCGTGCTGATCGTGCTGTCCAGCCTGGCCGGGGCGCTCCGAGCGATGGCAGACCGTTCCAAGAACAACCTGCTCAAGCCCCTCATGGACGCCGCGGGCACGGACTTCACCCGGGTGTCGGCGGCCCGCGAGGGCGTGCTGCGCACCTCGGGGCTGATCGGGGCCTCGGTGGGCGGCGTCGCCATCGCCGCGTTCGGCGCGATCGGGGCGATCTGGGTCGACGCGGCGAGCTTCCTGGCCGGCGCGGCGCTGGTGGCCTTCTTCGTGCCGGACCCGGCCCGCAAGGACGGTGAGGCGCGCAAACCCGCCCCGGCCGAGCCCTACCTGACCGCGCTGCGCGGCGGGTTCACCTACTTCACCTCCGAGCCGCTGCTGCGGGCGGTGACCGGGATGCTGTTCTTCACCAACCTGTTCAACCAGGCCAGTGCCGTGGTGTTCGTGCCGATGTGGGTGCTGACGGTGCTGGACTCGCCGGTCGCGCTGGGGTCGGTGTCGGCGGCGTACGCCATCGGGATGATTGTGGGCAGTGTCGTGTTCGCGACGCTGGCGCCGTACCTGCCGCGCTACAGCGCGCTGGTCTTCGGCTACTTCGTGGGCGGCGCGCCCCGGTTCCTGGTCTTCGCGCTCACCGACGACCTGACCGTGATCGTCATCGTGACGTTCCTCAGCGGCATGGTCATGTGCTCGGTGAACCCGACGGTCGGCGCGGTCATCTACCAGCGGGTGCCCACCCCGATGCTGGCCCGCGCGGGCGGCATCATCATGGCCGTCGCCATGGCCGGCATCCCCCTCGGCGGCGTGCTGGGCGGGATCGTGGTGGAGCGGCTGGGCTTCGTCAACGGGGTGCTGCTGGCCTCGGTGCTGTACTTCGCGGTGACCCTGACCCCGGTCATCCGGCACCGGGTCTGGCGGGAGCTCAACGACGTCGGCGTCAGGGGGCCGACCGCCGATCCGGCGGCGGCGCTGCCACGGGGGTACGGGCTGGCCGCGACCGCGTTCGGCCCCCGGGTCACGTTGCGCTACACCGACGGGCAATGGTCGCTGCAGGCCAGGTCGGGGCTGCGCCGGCTGGCCCCCCGACGGGCGCTGCGGGCCAAGACCGCGGCCCACGCGCTGGCGCAGCTCGACGCGCCCGCCGTGCACGAGGCGGTGCGTGAGCTGGCGCAGCGCGAGCACGACGGGGCCGGGCGCGAGGCGGCCCGACTGCGCGCGGAACTCACCCGTTTGGAATTCGCGATGAGTCAGATAAATGTCGGATTGCGGGGCTCTCATCTGCCATGAAAAGCCCGAATTTTGGCTGGTCCATTCACGTATCGACAGACTTAAAGCGAGCATTGCAAGTGCATCGATCTCCTTGCTAGTCTCCGGATTCACCGGGTCCGTCGGGGGCGCACAGACCCAGGTTCCAGCACACTTGCGACACCTGGCGGAGCAATCATGAGCAACACGGGATGGGCGCCCGGCGCGCCCTTGGCGGCGACCCCCGACTGGGTGGACGAGCTCCTGCTCGCCGGAGACGACCGTGACGTCTGCCTCCACTTCGGATCCCCCGTCGACCGTGCGGCGTTGCGCCACGCCGTCGCGGACCGAGCCGACACGCTCCGGCGGCTGGGCCTGACCCGGGGCGGCTCGATCGCCCTGCGGCTGCCGCCGTCCCTGGCGTACGTGGCCAACCTGCTGGCCGCGTGGCAGATCGGGGCGCAGGTCGCGCTGCTGGACCACCGGCTCACGGCATACGAGACCGACCGCGCCCTGGACCGGCTGCAGCCGCAGGTCGTGGTGGGCTTCACCGGCACGCTGCCGGGCGGGCTGCGCGCCTTCTACGAGGTCGCCGACGTCGCCGAGGCCCGCGCCGGCCGTCCCGCCGAGACCGGGCACGCCGTGGTGCAGCTCAGCTCCGGCTCCACCGGCCCCTCCAAGGTCATCGCCCGTACCGCGGAGCAGCTCGTCGCCGAGATCGACCGGTACACCCGGATGGACGGCGTGCCGCTGCCCGGCGAGCGGGTGGTGCTGCTGGCCTCCGTGGTGCACGTGCTGGGCCTGGTCGGCGGCCTGCTCTACTGCCTGCACGCGGGGGTCGAGCTGGTGCTGCCGGAGCGGCTGACCGTCGACGCGATCCTGCGCGCGGTGGAGGCCGGGGACGCGCCGACCACGCTGCTCGGCGTGCCGTTCCACACCGAGCTGCTGGCCTCGAACCCGAACCCGCCGAAGCTGCCGCAGCTCAAGCGGATGACCACCGGCGGCGAGCTGGTGCGCGCCGAGGTGGCGCGGCGCTTCACCGACCGCTACGGCATCGTGCTGGGCAACATGTACGGCATGACCGAGGTCGGGGTCATCGCCACCGACCTGTTCGGCGAGCACCGGCCCTCGCTCATGCCGGCCCCCGGCATCACCGTCCGGGAACTGGACGGTGAGCTGCTGATCGCGACGCCGGCCAGCCCGTACATCGGGCTGTCCGACCCGACCCGCTGGGTCGACGGCTGGCTGCACACCAAGGACGCGGGCCGGGTCGACCCGGCGACCGGCCTGATGACGGTGCTCGGGCGGCTCGACTCGCAGGTGTCGGTCGGCGGGCTCAAGGTGGACCTGACCGAGGTGGAGCACACGCTGGCGGCCCTGCCCGGCGTGGAGAGCGCGGTGGTCGTCTACGACGGCGGCATCGAAGCCTTCGCCGTGGTGCCCGACGCGGCCGCGGCGGCCGCGCTGGAGAGCGAGCTGGCGATCCGGCTGGCCCCGTACAAGCGGCCGCGCGTGCTGCACATCGTCGAGCAGCTGCCCCGCACCGCGACGGGCAAGCTCGTCCGCGACCGGGCGGTGCTGCGTACCGCGGACCCGACAGCGGCTCCCTGACGCCCGCGCGACCCGTCCCCGACTGCCATCCCGATCCGGGCCCGTTGGGCCGTTCCACCATGGAAGGAAGTTCTCTCATGAGCACCGACGTACGCCAGTTCATCATCGACGCGATCGCGGACATGAACTACCCGATCGACGACGTCGACGCCGACACGCCGCTGGGCTCGGCGGGCGTGGACCTGGAGTCGCTGGCCGTCGCCGAGCTCGCGGTGCGGGTGGAGGACACCTACGGCGTGAAGTTCAGCGACGAGGAGGCCGAGCAGATGGCGGCCTGGACCGTCGGCGAGTTCGCCGAGGCGATCCGCGAGCGCGGCAACCTGGCGAGCGCGTGATGGACGCCCCTGTTGCGGCCGCCGGGTCTCTCGGCGTGCCGCGCCAGCGCGCGGGCGAACCGGCCTCCCCGGGGCGGGACGAGGTCGTCGCGATGCTCGCCAGCTACGGCGAGCGCAGCCCGGAGCAGGTGCGCGAGCGCATCGACTCCCTGGAGCTGGCGTGGCTGGTGCACCAGGTCGAGCAGCGCCACGGGCGGATGCTCGACCTCGACGACGACGTGCTCATGCGGATGACCACGGTGACCGGCGCGGTCGAGGTGCTGGCCGAGGTGCTGGCGGAGCCCGCCGGTGACTGAACCGCGCCCCGCCCCGGCTTCGCGGCCCGACCGCGCACAGGTCGTGGTCACCGGGTTGTCGGCGGTCAGCGCGTACGGCCGGGGCGCCGCGGCGCTGGCGGCCGGTCTGCGATCGGGGCGGCCGGCGTTCGCGCCGGTCACCCGCTTCGACGTGAGTGCCCGGCGGGTCGGCGTCGGCGCGCTGCTGCCCGGCGCGCCGGTGCTGCTCGACGAGCTGCTCACGGTGGTGGACGAAGCGGCGGGCCAGGCGGGGCTGTCCGCCTCGGACCGGGCTTCGACGCCCCTGCTACTGGCCGTGCACGGCGAGCCCGACGGGGCCCGCGGCCTGCCCGACCGGCCCGGCCGCACCGGGGCTTTCACCCAGTCCGTCGCCGAGAAGGCGGGGCTGTCCGGGGGCGTGCGCACGTACACCAGTGCCTGCGTCGCGGCCAGCACCGCGGTCGCCGACGCCGCCGCCGCGGTGGCCGCCGGCGACGCCGAGCGGCTGCTGGTGGCGGCCGGATACCTGGTCGAGGCGGACCAGTTCGCGCTGTTCGACGCGGGCCGGGCGCTGGCCGCCGACGGTGCGGTGCGGCCGTTCAGCGCCGGGCGCAAGGGCCTGCTGCTCGGCGACGGCGTCGCCGCGGTCGTGGTGGAGTCGGCCCGTGCGGCACAGGCCCGGGGCGCGACACCGCTGGCCCGGCTGCACGGCTGGGGCCGCGCCGGGGACGGCTACCACGTCGTGCAGCCGCGACCCGACGGCGCGGGCCTGGCCAGGGCGATCGACGCCGCGCTCGGCCGGGCGGCGCTGGCCCCGGCACAGATCGGCTACGTCAACGCGCACGGTTCGGGCTCCGCGCAGAGCGACGCCGCCGAGTCCGCCGCGCTGCGCCGCGCGCTCGGCGAGCACGCCGCGACGGTGCCGATCAGCTCGACCAAGTCGCTGCACGGACAGGCCCTGGAGGCGTCGCCGCTGCTGGAGCTGGTCGCGACGGTGCTTTCCCTGCGGGAGGGCTTCCTGCCGGTCAACGCCGGCTACCTCGGCCCGGACCCGGACTGCCCGCTGCACGTGCTCACCGAGACGACCCCGGCCCGCCCGGACTACGCCCTGAGCCTCAACGCCGCCTTCGGCGGCGCGAACACCGCCCTCGTGGTCGGTGCCGCATGACCCGCCCCCACCTGCCGCAACTCTTAAAGCCTTGCGGCCTCCGGCCGCCTTCGAAGCCGCAACTCTTTAAGAGTTGCGCCACGGTGGAGCCGGTGGTGGCGGCGGAGCCGGCGGAGCCGGCGGGCGGTCCTGGGTGGAGGGGGGACGCGTGAGCGGGTTGGTGGAGGTCGCGCGGGGGGCGTGGCCGGAGTCCGAGGGGGACGCGGAGCCGCCGGTGCTGGCGGGGTTCGTGATGTCGACGTTCAGTCCGCTGGTGGCGGAGGCGGCGCGGCGGTGTCTGAGCCGTGCGCACGGGCAGCCGCCGGTGGCGGCGGCGCGCGGGCGACGTACCGCGGTGATCGTCTCTTCGGCCACGGGGGACGCCGCGACCGCGGCCGAGGTGGCGCGGGCCGTCGACGGCGGGCGGCGGCTGGGGCCGCTGCTGTTCTTCCAGGCCGTCCCCAACGCGGTGGCCGGCTACGTCGCGGCGCGGTGGGAGCTGGGCGGGCCCGTGGTCTCGCTGAGCCCGGCCGGCGGCGCCGACCCCGTCGCCGGATCCCTGGCCGAGGGACTGGCGATGGCGTCGCTGCTGATCCGCGACGGCGACGCCGACGAGGCCCTGATCGTGGTGGCCGAGCAGGCCCTGGCCGACGGCGAGCGCGACCGCGCGCTGGCCGTGCTCGTACGTACAGCGCAGTGAACCGATCGAAGGAGTGCAGCTGATGAGAACCAACCTGCGGGCGATCCTCGCCGCCGACGCCGACCTCGGCGCGGGCAACGTCATCACCCGGCTGCTGGCCCACGGGGCCGACCCGGCCGGCCCAGGGCTGACCTTCGACGTGGACGTCGACGGCCATCCCGCGTGGGAGCCGCTCACGCTGGGGCAGCTCGACGAGCGGGTCGCGGCCCGTGCCGCGTGGCTGCACGAGCGCGGCATCGGCTGGCGCGACCCGGTCGCGGTGTACGCCAGCACGTCCGCCGACGTCATCCTGTCGTTCCTCGCGCTCAACCGCCTCGGGGCGATCCCGGCGCTGCTCAACGGCAACCTCAGCGGCGAGATCGCGGCCGAGTACATCCGCCGGCTGCGGGCCGAGGCCGTGCTGACCGACCCGAAGCACGCCGCGCTGCTGGAGGGCCGCGACTTCGGCTCCCGCCTGCTCGGCGACATCACCGAGATGGGGTCGGCGGACCCGGCCGCCGCGCCCGAGCCGTACCGGCACCACCCGGACGACCCGATCTCGATCACGCACTCGTCCGGCACGACGGGCCTGCCCAAGGCGATCGTGCACTCGCACACCACGCTGTTCGAGGCCACCCGCCGGATCCGGCTGTCCGGGCCGCGGGCGCAGGGCACCGAGCGGGTCGTCTGCGCGCTGCCGTCGGCGCACACCGCGGGCATCCTGTCCATCAACCAGGCCCTGTGCAACCGCGCCGAGCTGGTGTTCCTGTCCTCGCAGCGGGGCGACTACGTGCTCGACGCGATCGAGCGGTTCAAGCCCACGGGTGTCTTCGGCTTCGCGGTCACCTGGGCCGACATGGCCCGCCACGACCTGGGCAAGCGCGACCTGGACTCGGTCGCGATCTGGTTCAACACCGGCGACTGCGCGCACGAGGCGCACATCCGGCCGCTGGTCGCGGTGGGCAGCCACAACACGGTCACCCGCGAGGGCGTGACCCGGGTCAAGGGCTCGATGTTCATCGACGGCATCGGCTCGACCGAGATGGGCCACTCCGCGTTCCACATCACCCACCGGACCGACACCGAGCGCTACGACCGCTGCATCGGCCGCCCGCACGTGTTCGCCGACGTGGCCGTGCTGGACGACGCCGGGGAGCCGGTGGGCGCGGGCGTGGTCGGGCACCTCGGCCTGAAGTCGCCGACGGTGAAGCTGATGTACTGGAACGACTCGGTGACCGAGTTCCGCACCCGCCAGTCGGGCTACTACCTGACCGGTGACCTCGTCTACTACGACGAGGACGGCTACTACTACCACGTGGACCGGGCGGTGGACTCGGTCGTGCTGGACGGCGGCCAGTGGCTGCACACCTCGCTGACCGAGGAGAAGATCCTGGCGAGCTGCCCCGACGTGCTCGACTGCACCGTCGTGGCGGTGCGCGAGGGCGGCCAGGTGGTCACCGACGTGCTGCTGGTGCTCAAGGCCGGGGCCGATCCCGCCGTGGACCGCCGGGATGCCGTCGTCGCCGCACTGGGTGAGCACGCCGCACCGACACTGCGCGACATCAACGCGGTGCCCGACTCCGACATCCCCACCGGCGCCACCGGCAAGGTGCGCAAGCTGGTGCTGCGCGAGCGCGCCCTGGCGGGTGCGGCACAATGACCGGCTCCCGTCCTGACATCGTCGTCACGGGCATCGGCCTGGTCACCCCGGTCGGACAGGATCTCGACGACATCTTCGACGCCCTGTGCACCGGCCGGTCCGGAATCGTCGCCACGCCCGAGGGGCACCGCGCGCAGGGCTCCCTGGAGGTGATGGGCAAGGGCCCGGACATCGAGGCGGCCGACGTGCTGCCCGGCCCGGAGGCGCGCACGCTGGACCGGTACATCGTGCACGCGCTGGTCGCCGCGGCGCAGGCGATGGCCGACGCCGACCTGGTGGTGGGCCGCGACGTGGACCCGTATCGCGCGGCCACGGTCGTGTCCGGCACGGGCGGGCTGGCCACCCTGGAGGCGCAGGTGATCACGCGTACCCAGAAGGGCCGGCTCGGGGTCAGCCCGTACCTGCTGCCGGGGATGCTGCCGAACATGGCCACCGCCCGCATCGCCATCAAGTACGACCTGCGCGGCTACAGCTCCTCCATCGGCACCGCGTGCGCGGCGGGGGCCCAGTCCATCGCGGAGGGCATGCGCATCCTGCGGTACGGCGAGGCGGACGTGGTGCTGGTCGGCTGCGGCGAGGCGCCGCTGTTCCCGACCCTGGCGGACACCTTCGGCAACACCCGGGCGCTGGCCAAGGGCTGGGCCGACGACCCGGCCTCGGCCAGCCGCCCGTTCGACCTGCGGCGCAACGGCCTGGTGCTGGCCGAGGGGGCGGGCGTGCTGGTGCTGGAGCGGGCCGCCGACGCGGACGCGCGGGGCCGCCCGGCGTACGCGACGCTGCACGGCTGGGGCGCGACCACCGACGCCCACCACCCGACCACGCCCCGGCCCGACGGCGCGGGGCAGGCCGAGTGCATGCGCCGGGCGCTGGCCGACGCGGGGCTCACGCCCGGCGACATCGGCTACCTCAACGCCCACGCCACCAGCACCAAGCTGGGCGACGTGGCGGAGTCGCTGGCGGTCAACACGGTGTTCGCCTCGGCCATGCCGCCGGTCAGCTCGAACAAGGGCGTCACCGGGCACATGCTCGGCGCGTCCGGGGTGATCGAGGCGGCGGCGACGGTGATGGCGCTCGGGCACGGGTTGCTGCCGCCGACGGTCAATCTCGAGGACCCGGATCCCGCGTGCGATCTCGACCATATTCGCGGCAAGGCTCGGCAAAGTCCGATCGGTTTTGCACTGTCCAATTCCTTCGGATTCGGCGGACATAATGTGAGCCTTGTCCTGGGTCGACCCACCACGAGACTCAGCCGTTTTGCTGAGTGAGGTGTCACCGAATCGTTTGCCGCAAGCAACATACTGTCGCAATTAAATATTTGCGTAGTTAGGTATTGAGGGACATCAGCACAACCGGCTAGCGTGACAGTCATACGGCCCTCGCCGGAGCGTTCAGCTCCGGCGGGTGGGTCGTGAACAACGGACGTCACAGGGGCACGACGGCCAATCGGAGCGTGGTGAGTTCGTTTGGCGTGCGCCGCGAAAGCGGCGGCGCCGGGACGAGTCATGAGCCGTGACCCGTTCCACGCCCACCACCTGGCGGGGAGCGAGTCCTAGCAGTCAGTGCAAATCAGGACATCGTACGCCAAGGGGTAGGTAGCAAATGAACATTCTCGGCATCGACCACCTGGAGTTCTACGTCGGTGACGCCCGTCAGACGGCCTACTATCTGTGCACGGCATTCGGGTTCCGGATCTGCGGGCAGGGTGGGCCACAGACGGGCCTGCCCGGACAGCGCTCCCTGCTGCTGCAGCACGGCGAAATCCGCATCGTGCTCACCTCCGGCCTGGTCGCCGACCACCCGGCCACGCTCTACGTCGGCCGCCACGGCGACGGCGTGGCTGTCATCGCCTTCGAGACCGACGACGCCGCCGGCCTGTACGACTACGTCGTCGGGCGCGGGGCCACCCCGCTGGGCACACCGACCGTGCACGAGAACAGCGCGGGCCGGGTCGTCGAGGCGAGCGTCTCCGGCTTCGGCGACGTCACCCACCGCCTCGTCGAGCGGCACGGCTCCCGCTGGGACTTCCTGCCGGACACGATCGAGATGACGGTGCCCGAGCAGTCGTACGCCGACGACCTGCTCCAGGTCATCGACCACCTCGCGATCTGCGTCCCGGCCGGGGAGATCGCCGCCACCTCGCGCTACTACCAGGACGTGTTCGGCTTCGCCGAGATCTTCGAGGAGTACATCGAGGTCGGCGGCCAGGGCATGGACTCCAAGGTGGTGCAGAGCCCGTCGCGGCAGGTGACGTTCACGCTGATCGAGCCGGACCTGTCCCGCCGCCCGGGCCAGATCGACGACTTCCTGTCCTGGCACGCCGGGGCCGGGGTGCAGCACATCGCCTTCCGCACCGGCGACATCGTCACCGCGGTGCGCACCTTCGCCGACCGCGGCGTGGGCTTCCTCAGCACCCCGGGCAGCTACTTCGACGCGCTGGAGCAGCGCCTGGGCAGCGTCGACCTGCCCATCGCGGAGCTGCGCCAGCTCGGCGTGCTGGTCGACACCGACCACTACGGCGAGCTGTACCAGATCTTCACGCAGTCCATGCACGTGCGACGGACGCTGTTCCTGGAGCTGATCGAGCGGCACGGCGCGCTGACCTTCGGCACCAGCAACATCAAGGCGCTGTACGAGGCCAAGGAGCGTGAGCTGGCAGCCCCCGCCGAGGCGGTGCCGGCGCCGGCCCAGGACGCCCGCCCCGCCGGCCTCGCCGCCGCCTGAGACCGGGACACCCCCGTGCACCACCACACCCCCACCCCCACCCTGGCGAGGAGTCACCCCCATGGCTGAGCAGTTCCATCTGACCGACGAGGAACGGGAGCTGCTCCCGTCCGACGAGGACGTCGCGTTCTACGCCGCGCACGGCTGGTACCTGACGAAGAAGCTGTTCACCGACGCAGAGGTCGACGAGCTGGTCGAGGCCAGCGAGCGCTTCTACGCCGGGGAGCGCAGCCGCTCCCTGCCGGCGCGGCCGCGCCGCCTCGCGTACTGGGAGCCGCAGCATGGCGACGTGCAGCGGCACAACGACTACGTGCACTACGAGCACGACGGCCTGGCCAAGCTGCTGCGCAAGCCGCTGATCGGCGCGGTCGCGGCCCGGCTCGCCCAGGCCGACGAGATCCGGATCTTCCAGTCGACCCTGATCTTCAAGCCGCCGCGCCCCGAGGAGCCGACCAACGTGGTGCCGTGGCACTTCGACCGGCACTACTGGGCGTCGTCGACCTCGGAGCGCATGCTCACCGCGTTCATCCCCTTCCACGACTGCGGTGAGGAGATGGGCACCATCACCATGGTCGACGGCAGCCACGTCTGGCAGGAGATCGGCAACGACGACTCCACCGCCAAGCACTTCGCCGAGCGGGACAAGGAGGACCTGGAGGTCCTGCTGACCCGCAACGCCGAGTTCAACGGCACCCAGGTGACCAAGGTGCCGATGATCATCCCCAAGGGGCACATGAGCTTCCACCACTGCCGCACCTACCACGGCAGCGCCGGCAACCGCAGCGACCGTCCCCGCCGCGCGGTCTCCCTGCACCTGCAGGACGGCGAGAACCAGTACCGCCCGTACACCCTCAGCGACGGCACCGTCGTCGGCTACAACCACGACGAGCTGGTGCGCCGTACGCCCGACGGCCGCCCCGACTACGCCGACCCCGACTACTGCCCGGTGCTCTGGACCTCGGCTCAGCACTGAACGACCACCCGATCGACAAGGAGAGAGCAATGTCGCGTTACGACTGGGGTCAGACGCATCCGGGCATCACCCGGCTGGAGGACGCGGTCAGCGAGGCGCGCAACGCGGTGGTCACCCACCCGCTGTACGGCGCGCTGGACAACCACGAGGCCATCGTCACCTTCATGGAGCACCACGTCTTCGCCGTGTGGGACTTCATGTCCCTGCTCAAGTCGCTGCAGCGCCACCTGACCAGCGTCACCGTGCCGTGGATCCCGAGCGGCCCGACCGGCAGCCGGCGCCTGATCAACGACATCGTGCTGGTCGAGGAGAGCGACGAGCTGCAGGGCGGCTTCATCAGCCACTTCGAGCTGTACGTCGGGGGCATGGACCAGGCCGGGGCGGACACCGGTGTCATCAACAACGTGATCGACCTGCTGCGCACCGGCAGCACGGTGGAGCAGGCGCTGGTCGAGGCGAAGGTCAACCCGGTCTCCGCGGAGTTCGTGCGCACCACCTTCCGCTTCATCGACACGCTGCCGATCCACTGCCAGGCGGCGGCGTTCGCGTTCGGCCGCGAGGACCTGATCCCGGACATGTTCCAGCAGGTCATCAAGGTCAACCAGGAGGGCGGCAAGCTCGACACCTTCGTCGACTACCTGGCCCGGCACATCGAGGTCGACGGCGAGTTCCACACGCCGATGGCCATGCAGATGGTCACCGACCTGTGCGGCGACGACGACGAGAAGTGGGCGCAGGCGGCGCAGACGGTCAACGCGGCGCTGGCCGCCCGGCAGAAGCTGTGGACCGGCATCCTCACCGCGATCAACGCGGGCTGACCGGCCTCTCTTTTTTCAGTCGCGGCTCACAACCGGCTCCGCCCGCTTGTGAGCCGCGACTTCGGCACACCCTCGGCTCGGAGAGCAACATGAACGAAGCACTGGCCCGGCGAAAACTCCTCGGCATCCTCTCCGGCAGCTGGGTCGCCCAGGGGGTGTACGCGCTGGTCCGGCTCGGCGTGCCGGATCTGCTGGCGGACGGCCCGGTGCACGTCGGCGACCTGGCCCACCGGTGCGGCGCGGACCCGCTCGCCCTGGGCCGCCTGCTGCGGGCGCTGTCCCTGATGGGCCTGTTCACCCGGCCCGCCCCGGACACCTACGGGCTCACCCCCACCACCGAGCTGCTGCGCGCCGACGTGCCCGGCTCGGTGCGGCTCAACGCGCTGATGCAGGGCGACGAGGTGTTCCGCGCGTTCGCCGAGATCATGCACACGCTGCGCACCGGCCGCCCGGCCTTCGAGGCGGTGTACGGCCGCCCGTTCTACGACTACCTCGGCGACAACCCCGAGGCCGCGGCGGTGTTCAACGAGTCCATGGGCGACCAGCGCCCGCCGGAGGCGCTCGCCTCCTGCGACCTGAGCGGGGCCCGCATCGTGGTCGACGTCGGCGGCGGCAACGGCAGCCTGCTCGTCGAGCTGCTGGAGCGCTACCCGGACCTGCAAGGGGTGCTGCTGGAGCTGCCCGACGCGGCGGCCGCCGCCCGCGGGAAGCTCGCCGAGGCGGGTCTGGCCGGGCGCTCGGCGTGCGTGGAGGGCAGCTTCTTCGACGGGGTGCCCGACGGCGGCGACGTCTACACGCTGGCCCGGGTGCTGCACAACTGGAACGACGACAACGCCATCGCGATCCTGCGCCGGGTGCACGCGGTCCTGCCGCCGCACGGGCGCGTCATCGTGCTGGAGGAGTTCCTGCCCGAGGAGGCCGACCCCGCGGGCCGCTCCGCGGCCGGGCTCGTCGACCTGCTCATGCTGGTCACCCTGGAGGGCCGCGACCGCACCGAGCACGAATACCGGGAACTGCTGGGCAAAGCCGGGTTCGAGGTCGTCGAAGCCCGCGCGGGAGTGCTGGAGGCGCGGGTCGCATGACAGTGGACGAAGGGCTTTACCGGACCATGCGGCTGATCCGCAGGTTCGAGGAGCGGGCGATCGAGCTGGTGCACGCCGGGGAGATCGTCGGCGGCATCCACCCGTACATCGGGCAGGAGGCCATCGCCGCGGGAGTGTGCGCGGCGCTGCGCGACGACGACGTCATCACCAGCACCCACCGCGGGCACGGGCATGTGCTGGCCAAGGGCGCCGATCCGGTGCGCATGCTGGCCGAGCTGACCGGCCGGTCCACCGGCCTCAACCAGGGCCGGGGCGGCTCGATGCACGCCGCCGACTTCGGCAAGGGCATCTACGGCGCGAACGGCATCGTCGGCGCGGGCGGGGCGATCGCCACCGGCGCGGCCTGGGCGGCGGTCCGCGAGGGCAGCGACCGGGTCGCGGTCAGCTTCTTCGGCGACGGCGCGGTCAACCAGGGCGTGCTGCTGGAGACGTTCAACCTGGCCGCGCTGTGGCGGCTGCCGGTGCTGTTCGTCTGCGAGAACAACGGGTACGCCACCACGCTCACCGTGGCGCAGTCCGTCGCCGGGTCCATCACGGCCCGCGCCGAGGCGTTCGGCATCCCCGCGGTCAGCGTCGACGGCGCCGACGCGGCGGCGGTGCTGGAAGCGGCCCGCGAGGCCGTGGAGCGCGGCCGGGCCGGGGGCGGGCCGAGCTTCATCGAGGCCACCGCGTACCGCTTCGACGCCCACCACACCTGGGAGCACAAGGCCCGGGTGCGCTACCGCAGCGACGAGGAGGTGGCGGCGGGCCGGTCCCGCGACCCGCTGGACGTGCACGGTTCCCGCCTGGACGACGGCACCCGGGCCGGGATCGACGCCGAGGTCGAAACACTGATGGCCGAGGCGGTCGCGTTCGCGCTGGACAGCCCGCGCCCCGACCCGGCGGGCGCGCTCGACCACCTCTACGCCACCGGTTTGCGGGGGCGCAACGGAATCGGACTCCTCGACACGGCGGTGCGGTGATGGCAAGACTGTCCTACCTCAAGGCCCTGCAGCGGGCACTGGCCGACGAGATGGCCCGCGACGCTGACGTCTGCGTGCTAGGCGAGGACATCGGCGTCGGTGTCAACAACGTCACCACCGGCCTGCTGGCCAAGCACGGCCCCGGGCGCGTCATCGACACCCCGCTGTCCGAACAGGCCTTCACCAGCTTCGCGACCGGTGCCGCGCTGGCCGGGCTGCGGCCGGTCATCGAGTTCCAGATCCCGTCGCTGCTGTTCCTGGTCTTCGAGCAGATCGCCAACCAGGCGCACAAGTTCTCGCTGATGACCGGCGGGCAGGCGAAGGTGCCGGTGACCTACTTCGTGCCGGGTTCGGGCTCCCGCAGCGGCTGGGCGGGCCAGCACTCCGACCACCCGTACGGGCTGTTCGCGCACGTGGGCGTGAAGACGGTGGTGCCGGCGACGCCGGAGGACGCGTACGGGCTGTTCCTCACCGCGATCCGCGACGACGACCCGGTGGTGCTGTTCGCGCCCGCGGGCTCGCTCGGCGTACGCGGCGACGTGGACATGGACGCGCTCGGGCCGGTGCCGCTGGGCGTGGGACGGGTGCACCGGGAGGGCACGGACGTCACCGTGGTCGCGGTCGGGCACCTGGTGCAGGCGGCGCTGGCGGTCGCCGAGCAGCTCGCCGACCAGATCTCGGTGGAGGTGTTCGACCCGCGCACGCTGTACCCGTTCGACTGGGCGGGGCTCGCGGCGTCGGTGAACAAGACCGGGCGGCTGGTCGTCGTCGACGACTCGAACCGGATGTGCGGCATCGCCGGGGAGATCCTGGCCACCGCCGCCGAGGAGATGCGGCTGACGGTCCCGCCGAAGCGGGTCACCCGGCCCGACGGGGCGGTGCTGCCGTTCGCGAGCGAACTCGACCTCGCCGTCCAGCCCCAGCAGGACCAGCTGCTCACCGCCGTGCAAGAGGTCTACAAGGCCAGCCGCTGAACAGACGGCAGCCGCCGGGCGGGGAACCCGGCGGCTGCCTTACCTGAGGAGGAGGCCTCAGTAGACGCTCACGCCGTAGACGCTGAGCGGCTCGGTGACCGGCTGGAAGTAGGTCGTGCCGCCGGAGCTGCAGTTGCCGCTGCCGCCTGAGGTCAGGCCGAGCGCGACGGTGCCGGCGAACAGCGAGCCGCCGCTGTCGCCGCCCTCGGCGCACACGTTGGTCCGGATCAGGCCGGTGACGGTGCCCTGCGGGTAGTTGACGGTCGCGCCGGTGCCGAGCACGCGGCCGCTGCGCAGGCCGGTGGTGCTGCCGCTGCGGTACACGGTCTGGTTGACGGTGGCGTTGCCGGCGCTGACGATGTCCTGGTAGCTGCCGTTGTAGAGGTAGACGTTGCCGGGGTGGGCGATCGTGCTGTCGTAGCGCACGATGCCGTAGTCGTTACCCGGGAAGCTGGTGCCGGTGCGCGTACCGATGAAGTTGCCGCCGCCGGACGAGGCGTACCAGCTGGACGAGATGTTGGTGCAGTGCCCGGCGGTGAGGAAGAAGTAGACACCCGCGGAGTTGCGCACGTTGAAGCCGAGCGAGCAGCGCGAGTTGCCGCCGTAGATGGCCTGCCCGCCGGAGATGGTCGGGCTGAGCGTGCCGGCCGTGATCTCCACTCGCACGGTGTCGCCGAGGCGGTCGGTGACGGCCTTAAGCTTGGCCAGCTTCGACCCGGTGACGGTGCTGTCGGCGGTGACGACGACCTGGTTGCTGATCGGGTCGACGTACCAGGAGGTGCCGGAGATGCGGGCGAGCCGGTCGAGTTCCGCGGTGGCGCCCTTGAGCTGCGCGCCGCTGCGGGTGACGAGGCGGGCGACGCCGCCTGCGGCGCGGACCCGGTCGGCGGAGGCGCCGTCGGTGACGGTGACGACCGTCTTGCCGGCGTTGTCCAGGTATACGCCGGCCGAGTCGATCTCGGCCGCGAGAGCGGTTGCCGCGTCGGGAGAGAGCGTGGGCGCGGTGCCGCCGACGGGGGCGGCCTGGGCCGTCGCCGGAATCAGCAGACCGGCGGCGAGCAGGGTGGCGGCTGCCGCGCGGACGGCGATGCGCCGGACGGGGGATGTGATGTGGAGCAAGGTTCCTCCTCGGGGTTGTGGCATGTGGTGACATGCCGGAGGTGACCGGGTTGCCCGGTTGGGGCGCTCGGTCGTGGAACACGATGCCAAACGTTGCAAGAATCTTCAATATTTAGGTTGCTAAATGTGTGTGCCAATTCCGTTCGGCATGCAACCTCGACGGCACCGGGAACGTCCCGCCGCGCAGGCCGCACCGGATGATCGGACACCGCGCCGGAGTAAGATCGATTTCATGGCCACGGCACTCGTACTGATCGACCTGATGCCCCGCATCGTGGCGCTGCCCGTGGAGCCGCACTCCGGCGACGACGTGCTGCGGCGGTGCATCCAGCTGGCGACCGCGTTCCGGGCCGCGGACCGGCCGGTGGTGCTGGTGCGCGTCGACCGGCCGAACGTGCCCACCCAGCCGCCCGGCAGCGACCTGGTCGAGGGCCTGGCACGGCCGGACGACGTGCTCGTGGTCAAGCGGACCATCGGCGCGTTCCAGGGCACCGACCTGCACGATCAGCTCCAGCGCCGGGGCGTGACCACGCTCGTGCTCGCGGGTCTGGTCACCACCATGGGCGTGGAGTCCACCGCGCGCGCCGCCGCCGACCTCGGCTACGACCTGGAATTCGTCGAGGACGCCATGTCCGGCCTGGCCACCGACGAGCACGAGATGGCGGTACGCCGGACCTTCCCCCGCTTCGGCCGCGTCCGCACCACCGCCGACTACCTCTGACACCCGCCGGGCGTCAGGCGGCTGAGCGGCCCAGGTGCAGGCCGAGGCGGCGTACGGTCAGCGCCGCGCAGATGCTGTGGCTGCGCAGGTTGCCGTGCACGCCGTCCTCGCTGTAGCTGGCCGGGTCCCGCTCGGCGGGGTGGCCGGTGCAGTTGACGTGGATCGCGCCGAGCCGGGCCGCCAGCGCGGCGGTGCGCGCCGACAGCATCCGCATCCGGTCCCCCACCTGCTGCTTCACCGGCTCCGGAAACGACGGGGCGTAGGACACGTCGAACATGCCGACCGTGATGACCTCCGCGCCCGCCGCCCGCAGCGCCGTGATCATCGCGGTCAGTTCCTCGTCCACCGCGTCCGGCTGGTACGAGCGCCGCAGCGCGTCGTTGCCGCCCGCCGACACCAGCGCCAGATCCGGTGCGAAACGCAGCGCGCGGTCCAGCTGCTGCTCGCGGATCTCCGCGGCACGCAGTTCCCGCACCCCCAGATTCAGGTACCGCAGGTCGGGCTGCTGCTCGGCCAGCTCGCTGCTGATGCGGTCGCACCAGGCCTGCTCGACATACCCGGGCACCGGATCGCCGACGCCCGACGCGACGCTGTCGCCCAGCACCACGAAACGCCGCCACGGGTGCCCGGCCAGCAGCGCCGCCGCCTCGCCGGGGCGCAGGCAGTAGGGGTCGGCCGCCTCCAGGGTGGCGGCGTACCCGTCAGCCATGGCTGGGCGCCTTGCTGTTCGGGTTCTGCTGCACCGGCAGCCGGACCTCGCTCAGCTCGGCCATCTCCGACAGCCCGGCCAGCTTCGCCTCCAGCTCGGCCAGCTCGCTGCGCATCCGCTCGGCCTGCCGGGTGGCCTCGGTCTGGTCGACGGTGAGCGCCTCCTCGACGCTGCGGCGTACCCCCGGCACGTCCAGCAGGGCCAGCATGTTCAGCGCCTCGGCGCTCTTCACCAGGTGCCGCGAGCCCAGCAGGGCGCGGCCCTTGCGCACCTCGACCAGCCACTGGCCGTTGGCGTAGGCCAGTGTCACCGACAGGCGGGCGGGCAGCCGGGCCGCACCGGTGAGCACGGCCGGCGCACCGGCGCTCAGCTGCCGCCAGGTGCGGTACGCGAACACCGGCGCGAGCAGCGCCACCAGGTACGCCCCGGCCGCGGCGGCCAGCGCCCAGCGCAGCTCCAGCCGGGGCAGGGCCCAGGCTGCGGCGGCCGTGCCGAGCGGCACGCCCAGGTAGGCGATCCCGGACGCGAACCCGCCGACACGGCTGCGCACCGGCACCGGAACCCGCTGCGACAGCAGCATGCCCAGCGGCGGCGTCACCGACGACAGGGTCGCCCCGCACACGGCGGCGACCACGGCGACCATCAGCTGCACCGGCGGCAGCCCGCCGGCGACCGCGGCAGCCCCGCCACCGGCGAGGAAGGCCAGCGCCAGCAGCAGGTGACGCGACGGCGCACGGGTCAGCCCGGTCAGCACGACCGACCCGGTGACGGCGCCGAGCACGAACGCCCCGCCGACCAGGCCGAGCAGGTCCGGCTCGCCCAGCACGTGTGCCATCCAGGCGGCCACCAGCAGCACCGCACCGGCCTGCGCCAGCAGGTTCGTCACGAACAGCACGGCCGCGAGGCGGCGCACCAGCCCGTCGGCCCGCAGCTCGGCCATGGCACTGCGCCGCAGGTCCCGAGCCTGGGTACGGGCGATCGGCAGCGCCTGGCGACCGTCACCGGCCGGGCGCGGTTCCTCGGCGGCGTGCCGCCCGCGCGCGGCCGGGCCGTCGCCGGCGGGGTCGGCGGTGGTGGCTGCCGGAGCGTCGTCGGCCTGGGCGGCAGCGGGGTCCGCCGGAGCGTCGTCGCCCCGCGGCGGTGCCGCAACCCGGCCGTTGAGCTGCGGATCGCCCGCAGCGCGGTTGGCCGCGGCAACACGGCTCCCGGACGCTGGATCGCCCGCGGCCTCGGATGCGGCGTGGTCCCGGTCGGCTGTCCGCGCGTCGTCATCGGATCGGGTCGAGCCGGCGGCCTGCGTGCCACCCGCTCCCGGGCCGGATTCGGCGGGCAGCACCTCGCCGCTGAGCACTTCGGACGGTGGTTTCGCCGCGTCGGGCCGTGGCGCGACGGTGACCGCCTGCACCAGCATCGCCGCGCCGAGCAGGCACAGCACCGCGTCGAGCCACAGCACCCCGGCCGGGCCGAGCCGTACGGCCAGCACCCCCGCGGCCGCCCCGCCGGCGAGCACCACGATCACGTGCAGCGCGCGGACCACCCCGGACCGCGGCGGCCGGGCTCCGTCGTCACCACCGTCGCGGCGCACCGCGTCGCGGGCCCGGTCGCCGATCGCGCGCAGCGCGCCGGCCAGCGCGGCCAGCACCCCCAGCCCGGCCGCGCCGAGCAGGCCCGGGGTGGCCGCCAGGGCCGAGTCGGGCAGCGCGAAGTACGCGATCCCCGCCAGCGCCGGCGCGCTGAGCAGGTCGGCCGACACCGCCAGGCGCACCGGGCGCAGCCGGTCGGCCAGCGCCACGCCCAGCGGCCCGGTCAGCACGTACGCCAGCACCTGGGCCGCCGACACCAGCCCGACCGCGCGCCAGCCGGCGTCCGCGGCCAGCATCAGCCACGGCACGACCAGCAGCGACATCCGGGTGGCCAGGGTCGACACCGCCGCGGCGGCCAGCACCGGCAGCGCCGCGGCCTGCTCGGCCTGTTCCGGCGCCGGGTCACCGACCGCGGGTGCGGCGTGGATCGTCATCACTGCCCTCCAGGACCGGTGCGGGCGGCGTACCGGTCCCGCAGCGCCTTCTTGTCGACCTTGCCGGATTCGGTCAGCGGGAACTCGTCGATGAACTCGACCTGCTGCGGCGCCCACATGGCGTTGAGCTCGGCGGTGGCGAGCTGGATCAGCTCAGCCGCGGTGACCGTGCCGTCGGGCGTGCGCACGACGTACGCGTACACCGACTCGCCCTCCAGCTCGTGCGGGACGCCGATGACCGTCGCGGCCTGCACCTCGGGATGGGCGGCCAGCGCGTCCTCGACCGGGCGGCAGAACACGTTGGTGCTGCTCAACCCAGTCACGATCATGTCCTTGACCCGGTCCAGCAGGTACAGGTAGCCGTCGGCGTCCAGCCGGCCCACGTCGCCGGTGCGCAGCCACCCGTCGACCAGCGTCTGCGCGGTCAGCTCGGGCATGCCCCAGTAGCCGCGCATCATCAGCGAACCGGTGATCCACACCTCGCCGACCTCGCCGGGCGGCAGCACCTGCCCGTCGGAGTCGCGGACCTGCACCCGCACGTCGCCGTACGGGATGCCGCACGAGGACAGCCGCTCGGGGTGCGCCGGGTCGTGGTCCAGCTCGGGCAGCGCCGAGATGAACGGGGATTCGCTCATGCCGTACACGATGCGCAGCACCGGGCCGAAGCGCTCGATGGCCTGGGTGAGCCGGGCCGGGGACGCCGCCGCACCGGACACGGTCAGCGTGTGCAGGCTGCTGAAGTCGGCCCCGGCCGACTTCGGGTCGTCGAGCAGCACGTACAGCAGCGGCGGGGCGAGCAGGGTGCTGTTGATGCGCTCGCGTTCGATCGTGTCGTAGAACAGCGGGTAGTCCAGGCCGTCGTGCAGGAACGCGGTGCCGCCGGTGAACAGCGTCATGAACACCGCGGTCTGCGCGCTGACGTGCCAGGTGCCCGCGATCAGCAGGTGCCGCAGGGCGGGCTGGCCGCTGGTCAGGTAGTACTCCGACAGGGCGTGCAGCGCGGCGAAGAAGCCGTGGCCGTGGTGCACCAGCTTCGGCGAGCCGGTGGTGCCGCCGGTCTGGAACAGCGACGACGGCTCCTGCGTGACGGCGGCCGGGTCGAACGGCAGCGTGGTCGCGGGCGGACCGGCGGTGAGGTCCGGCCCCGCGCCGCCCGGCCCGAAGCAGAACACCGGCCGCGGCGCGGCGCCCGCGGCCAGCTCCGCGCCCAGCTCGGGCAGCTTGTGGGCGTCGTAGACGAAGTAGTCGACATCGGCGAGGTCGAGGAAGCCGCGCCGGAACCGGGGCGGGGCGTTGTTGGCGATCCAGGCGGTGCGGCAGCCCATCAGCCCGGCCGCGAGCTGGAGGAAGATCGACTCGGCGGGGTTGCGGGCGAGCACACCCAGCGCCTGTCCCGGGCGGACGCCGTGCGCCCACAGCGCCCCCGCCATCGCGATCACCTCGGCGTGCACCTCGGTGTAGGAGTAGCGCCGCCCGTCCACCGCGACGAGCGCCTCGGCGTCGCCATAACCGGCGAAGAGTGTCAATGCCTTGGCGGCGTAGTTGTCTGCCGGAACATATGTCCGATCGCCCACGGTCGAGTCACCCCAGTTTGGTCAGAAGGCAGCGGATTCGCTGGTGGCAGGCATGTTCCGGGTGTGTGGAAGCGGCCTACGCGGGGACGATACCGCCGCCGGGATGAATCAGCCACCACCTAGGGTCGTCGATTCGTACACTCATCATTTTCCAATCGGGACATTTGCGTATGCAGACGTATTGAGCGGACGGTCCATCGATTCCGATGGTGCCAAGGGCGCTCCGATCGGCTTAGACTGCCGACCTGACACCACGGATCCCGCCGGCGATGCCCAGGATCCGGTGATCGATGGTCGGCACCGCCCCCTCAGCGACCGAGGAGCCTCTCCCCGATGAACAGCCCCCGGCAACGGCAATTCCTGATGGCCCTGGTCACGCTGGTGACCGTGGGCTCGACCCTGCTGGTCGCCACCGCGAACAGCCAGGCCGTCGCCCCCGAGCCGGAGGCCTGGGTCGGCTCCTGGTCGGCGGCGCTGACCCCGGCCGGCGCGGGCAAGTCCAAGGACGGCTTCTCCGACCAGACCATCAGGATGTTCGTGCACACCTCGGTCGGCGGCACGCAGGCCCGCATCCGGCTGTCCAACCGGTACGGCACCGCCCCGCTCACCATCGGCCGGGCCACTCTCGCCCTGCCGTGGCCCGAGGCCGGTCCCGGCGACCTGAAGCCCGGCTCGGTGGTCGACGCCACGTTCAACGGCCAGAAGTGGGTCACCATCCCGTCCGGCGGCAGCGCGGTGAGCGACCCGGTGCCGATGGACGTGCCCGCCGCCCAGGACGTCGCGGTCACCCTGTACGTGCCCGAGCAGAAGCCCGGACCCGCCACCTGGCACATCTACGCCCGCGAGACCGCCTACATCGGCGCGGGCGACCACGCGAGCGAGGCCAGCGGCGCGAAGCTCGCCGAGACCCGCAACAACTGGTACTACCTCACCGGCCTCGACGTGCTGAACCGCACCGGGCAGGGCTCGGTCGTGGTGCTCGGCGACTCCATCACCGACGGTTTGAAGACGACCGTCAACGCCGACCGCCGGTGGACCGACTTCCTCGGCGCGCGGCTGGTCAAGGAGGCGCCCGAGGGCCGCGCGCCGGGCATCCTCAACGCGGGCCTGTCCGGCAACCGGCTCACCCTCAACGGCGCCGACCTCGGCGTCAACGAACTCGGCATGAACGGCGCGTCCCGGTTCCACTTCGACGTGCTCGGGCAGACCGGGGTGCGCACCGTCATCCTCGCTCTGGGCATCAACGACGTCTGGCTGAGCCAGGACACCGCGGACAACATCATCGCGCGGATCCAGCAGATGGCCTCGGTGGCCAGGCAGTCCGGCCTGAAGATCATCGTTTGTACGCTGAGCCCCTGGAACGCCTTCGAGTCCGCCCCGGGCGTGGTCGCGTACACCCCGATCCTGGACTCGGTGCGGCTGCAGGTGAACTCGTACATCCGCACCAGCACCGACTTCGACGGGATCATCGACTTCGACGCCGTGCTGCGCGACCCGGCCAACCCCACCAAGCTGCGCCCCGAGTGGGACAGCGGCGACCACATCCATCCCAACGACGCCGGCAACGAGGCGATGGCCAAGGCCGTCCCGCTCGACCTGCTCCTCGACGACGACTCCGACGAGGACTGACGTGGTCGCCGAGGTCTCGCTGGCGTCGCTGCACACCGACGAGGTACGGCGCGACCCCTACCCGTTCTACGCGGAACTGCACCGCCACGGCCCGGTCTGCAAGGTCGCGCCGGGCGACCGGTACAGCTACGTGGTGCACGGGTACGAGGCGTCGGCGGCCGTGCTGCGGGACTCGGCGACCTTCAAGGTTATGGACGAGACCCTGCTCGGGGCGAAACCGACCTGGGAGGGCAACCGGGCGCACGCGGTGTTCATGAACTCGGTGTTCTTCACCAACGCGCCCCGGCACACCCGCATGCGCAAGATGTTCAACCAGGCGTTCACCCCGCGCCGGGTGAACGCGCTCGACCCCGCGATCGAACGGCTCACGGCGGACCTGCTCGACCGCCTCGCCGGGCAGGCCGCCGGCGGCTCAAAGGTCGACTTCATGAGCGAGTTCGCCTTCCCGCTGCCCGCCAACGTGCTCGGCGAGCTGCTCGGCGTGCCCGAGGCCGACCGTGCCTGGTACCGCCCCCGGGCGATGGCGTTGGGCGCGATCCTCGAACTCGGTGGCGCGACGCCCGACAACGTCGCCGCCGCGAACACCGCCGCCGAGGAGATCACGGTGTACTTCGCCGACCTGGCGGCCCGGCGGCGCAAGGAGCCGCGCGACGACATGGTGACAGCGCTGGTGCAGGCGCTGGAGTCCGACGGCGGGCAGCTGTCCGAGGAGGAGCTGGTCGCCAACCTGATCGTGGTGTTCAACGCCGGCTTCGTCACCACCACCCACCTGCTCGGCAACGGCCTCACCCTGCTGCTGGAGCGGCCCGAGGAACTGGCCCGGCTGCGCGCCGACCTGTCGCTGGCCCCGCAGTTCGTCGAGGAGATCCTGCGCTACGAGGTGCCCACGCACTTCTCGGTGCGCTGGGTCGCCCAGGACACCGAGGTCGCCGGGGTGCCGATCCCGGCCGGGTGCTGGGTGCTGGTGCTGCTGGCGGCCGCCAACCGCGACCCGGCGCACTTCGCCCACCCGGACGTGTTCGACCCCGACCGTGCCGAGACGTCCACGCTCAGCTTCGGCGGAGGCGCGCACTACTGCCTGGGCGCGGCGCTGGCCCGGCTGGAGGGGCAGCGCGGCCTGGCCATGCTGCTGGAGCGGTTCGGCGACATCCGGCTCGCCGAACCGCCCGGGACCCCTCGCCAGCTCATGCTGCGCGGTCATGAACAGCTCTGGCTGACCCTGGCCTGAGTCACACCCAGCCGCGGCGGGTCGCCTCCACCCCGGCCTGGAAGCGGCTGGCGGTGTCGAGCCGCTCGGTGAGCCCGGTCATCATGCGCTGCACGCTGCGTACCGACATCGACAGCTTGCGGGCCGCGGACTCGTCGGTGTGCCCGGAGGCCAGCAGCTTCAGCAGATCCCGCTCCAGCGGCACGAGCCCGTTGACGTCGCGGGCCGGAGCCTCGCCGAACGGCGTGCCGGAGGCCCACACCTGCTCGAACAGTGCCACCAGGCTCGCCACCAGGGCCAGGTTGCGCACCTCCAGCGCACCGGCGCGCGAGTCCGCCGGATCGGCGGGGACCAGCGCCGTCTCCCGGTCGACGACGACCAGCCGCATCGGCAGCGTCGGCACGGTGCGGCTGCGGCTGCCCAGCTCCGCCATGCGGCGGGCGTGGGCCAGCGTCGCGGGATCGTTGCGGAAGCTGTCCTGGTACATGTTGCGGATCTGCACGCCGCGCTCGATCGCCAGCTCGTTGAGCGGCTTCTCACCGGCCAGGGTGTCGGGTGCCTGGGCTGCCCCGGTGGTGAAGGACAGGCACTCGCGCCGGGCCGTGCGCGCCAGTTCGGCGAGCCGGTCGCGTACGGCGTCGACGCCTTCCAGGTGCACGGCGACCTCACGGTCGACGCGGTCCTCGTACACCTCAGCGATGGAGGCGACCGCCGCCCGTGTCGCCTCCAGCTGGCGCTGGCGGGCCGCGATGTCGGCCTCGGCCTGGGCGAGCAGGGACATCAGTCCCGCCTGGGGCCGGATGGTTCGGAACCCGTCGGCGTTGGCCCTGATCAGCGCGAGGTCGGCGAGCACGTCCAGCGCCGAGCGCACCTCCTCCTGAGGCATCTCCAGGTATTCCGCGAGCTGGCGGACGCCGAGCGCGGGATGGGCGAGCATCGCTCGATAGACCGTCTCGTCCCTATGGGACAGACCCAGATTGACCAGCATTCACATGCCTCCCCGTGAGCCGTGCGTCGCCATTCTGCAACAGGAACGGATCATCGCGCTGTCCCGCACGGGTCCCTGGCATGAACCCGCCAGGCGGAGTCGCGCCAGGTCAGAGGTATTCCCACCGCATTCTCCGGTCGGCATTCTTATGTCGTGAGCGGGAAACACCGCCACAAAATCCGAAAAACAGCCAGACAACAATAGTCTTCTTGAAAGGAACATCGAAATGTTCGCATCAATCGTTTCCAGCCTTCCGGTGCGGGCCGTCGTCACGACTCTGGCCGTCACGATGCTGCTGCTCGCAGCCGCTGCGCTGCTCAGCGGTGCGGAGCTGGTCACGATCGGTGCAGAAGGATTCGGCTGGGGCAGCCCCGAGCCGGTGATCGTGGCCGAGGGCTTCGGCTGGGGAAGCGCGGGCCGGTGATGCGACTGTCCACCGCCCGGGTGGCCCCACTGGCCGGCCCCACGGACCTCGACCCCGACGTCCTGCAAAACCTGCTGTGGCGTCATCACGCCACCACGGACGCCGTCGAGCACATCCGCGTCCGGGCCGGCCCGGGATCGCTCGACATCGCGGTCTACACCCTTTCCCCCACCCAGGACCAGTCCGACACCACCGCCCGAGAGCTCGTCAACCGCACCCTCGCCCGCACGCCGCAGCTTCGCCTGTGGCGCCTGCTCTGAAGGAGAACCCCTCATGAACCGCAGCACGATGCGCCGCCTCACCACGTCCATTCTCGGCCTGGCTGTCGCCGCCGGAGCCGGCGCGGTGGCCGGCGCCATCACCAGCGCGACGGCCACCCCGGTCGCAGCACATGCCGCATCGAGCGTCAACGGGCCCATCACCCGCGCCGAGATCATGGCCAGAGCCCAGTACTGGGTCGACCAGGGATACGTCTACAGTCCCAACGCCCCGTCGTCGTACAGCTATGACGACGACGCCACCGGGACCTCGTACCGCAACGACTGCTCGGGTCTGGTGTCCATGGCGTGGCACCTGGGCAACAGCTTCGTGACCGGCGAATTCCAGGACGTCGACGGCTCACGGCCCTGGGACGACCTGGCCAGCCTGCACGACCTCAAGCCGGGCGACGCGGTCGTGCGCAGCGGGCATGTCGAGCTGTTCGCGAAGTGGAAGAACCAGGCCGACCACACCGACGGCGCGTACGTCCACTCGTTCAACCAGAACAACGAGAGCGTCCGGAATCCCTACGAGAACAGCAACTTCGGCATCCTCGGCTTCGACAGCTGGGCCGACCTCAGCTCGTACACGCCGATCCGCTACGACAACGTCGTCGACAGCTCGGTCGTCACCGGCGACGTCAACGGTGACGGGCTTGCCGACATCGTCGCCACCAAGGAGGACGGCACGATGTGGTACTACGTCAACGGCGGCGACCCGGCGCACCCGTACACCTCGGGCCTGCAGATCGGCACCGGCTGGGCCATGTTCGACCGGATCACCCTGGGCGACGTGACCGGCGACGACTTCGCCGACATCATCGCCACCAAGCCCGACGGCACCCTCTGGTACTACGGCAACAACTTCAACAGCAACCCGACCCACCCGTACGGTTCGGGCTCCCAGATCGGCTCCGGCTGGGCCGGCTTCGACCGGATCAGCCTCGGTGACGTCAACGGCGACCCGTACACCGACATCGTGGCGACCAAGCCCGACGGCACCATGTGGTTCTACAAGAACGACCGCCCCACCAACCCGTCCCGCCCGTACGGCTCGGGTCTGCAGATCGGCACCGGCTGGGGCATGTACGACCGGATCACCGTCGGCGACGTGACCGGCGACGGGTTCTCCGACGTCATCGCCACCAAGCCCGACGGCACCCTCTGGTACTACGGCAACAACTTCAACGCCAACCCGGCCAAGCCCTACGGCGGCGGCTCCCAGATCGGCTCCGGCTGGGCCGGTTTCGCCCGGATCAACCTGGGCCACGTGGACGGCGACGCCTACACCGACCTGGTCGGGATCAAGGCTAACGGCACCCTGTGGTTCTACAAGAACAACCGGCCGGTCACCCCGTCCCAGCCGTACGGCACGGGCGTGCAGATCGGCACCGGCTGGAACATGTACTGATCACGACCGCGCCCGCGGTGGAGCGGGGCAGGGCTGCCGAGCCCTGCCCCGCTCCTTTCGTATTCCGGCGGGGGCCTGCCGCGCGCCGCCGCGCCGGTCAGGCTGGAGGCACCGGCGGCTCGCCGCTGGTGACGGGGCCACGCGTCGGCAGCTCGTTCTGGATCCGCTTCCAGTGGTAGATGTAGACCGGCACCGCGATGGCCAGCATGGTGCCCGAGCCGACGATGCTCAGCACCGCCTGGCGGCGCTGCGAGTCGCGGGTCAGCTTCTCGATGCGCTTCTGCTCCACCGCGAACGCCGCCTCCTCGGCGGCCGTGCACGTCTGGCCGGGCTTGCTCTCGGCGCAGCGCGGCACGTACCCGTAGTAGCCCGGGTCGGGGTAGAGCAGCTCGACCGTGCTGCGGACCAGGTTCACCGCGGCGAAGATCGAGATCACGAGGGTGATCAGGCAGACCAGGTAGAGGTACATGTTGCGCAGGGTCATGCGATCGGAAAACGCCATCGCGACTCCTCGTCGCCCGGCGGCAGGGCGCCGGTGCTGCGCACATTGTCCAACGGCGACGGCCCGGCGCGCCCGGGTATGCGTACTCCGGTCACCGGGCGATCAGGTTGAGCCCGATCGTGCAGAAGATGGAGAGCAGGATCGAAACAGCGATCATGGCCAGGCAGCCCCACGCCCCGCCGAGCGGCCTGACCTCGGTGTTGCCGATACGCATCCGCGACCGTCCTTCCCTCACCGCCATCATGCCCGGCGGCGGCCGCGGGTATCCGCCTAGATCGGTATTTCGTGTCATGATCTGCGGTCGGACCGCAGATCATGACACGAAACAGTGATCTCGAAGCGGCCGGGGCGGGGCGTCAAGCCGCGGCGGCGGGCTCCGCCCACGCGGCGGCGAGCGCCGCGCCGACGATGCCGGCCTCGTTGAGCAGGACCGCGGGCACCGCGGGCGTGCGGATGTCGATCAGCGGGAGGAACTTCTCCGACTTCTTGCTGATGCCGCCGCCGATGATGAACAGGTCGGGGTTGAACAGGTTCTCCATCTCGCGCAGGTATTCCTCGACGTGCTTGGCCCACTTGCTCCAGCCGAGCTTGTCCACCTCGCGCGCGTGCGCCGACGCCCGCTCCTCGGCGTCCTCACCCTTGATCTTCAGGTGCCCGAACTCGGTGTTCGGCACGAGCCGGTCGTCGATGAAGATCGCGCTGCCGATGCCGGTGCCCAGCGTGAGCATGATGGTGAGGCCCTTGCGGCCGCGGCCCGCGCCGAAGGTCATCTCCGCGACGCCGGCCGCGTCGGCGTCGTTGAGCACGGTCACCGGCACGCCCACGGCCTGGCTGAACAGGTCGCGGGCGGGCGCGCCGAGCCAGGACTTGTCCACGTTGGCGGCGGTGCGGGTGACCCCGTGGAGCACCACCCCGGGGAAGGTGACCCCGATCCGCTCGGTCGCGTCGAAGTGGGCCACCACCTCGGCGACGGCGGCGACCACACTGGTCACGTCGGACGGTTGCGGTGTCTCCACCCGGAACCGCTCCTCGACCAGGGTCCCGTTGGTGACGTCCACCGGGGCGCCTTTGATGCCGGAGCCGCCGATGTCGATGCCCAGAATCGCCATCTCCTCAGTCTAGGCCGCGGACACCCCCGTCCACGTCCCACAAGCGACCAAACCAGTCCCCCGAGCCGGTGGCGACCCGCCCGGCGTCAGCGGGCCGCCCGGGAGATGCCCGCCAGCGCCTCGCGCAGCAGCGCGGTCCGGCCCTCGGCGTGGGCGTACTCGGCCAGCACCGCGCTGAGGTTCACGGCCAGCACGCGGGCCCGCGCCGCGCGCTCAGCCGGCACGGGGCCGTAGGCGTCGAGCAGGGCGGCGCGGGCCGGGCCGGCGAAGCCGCCGTACGCCAGGGACAGGTCCACGGCCGGGTCGGCCAGGCACACATCACCCCAGTCGATGACGCCGGTGGCCCGCCCGTCGTCGCCGAGCAGCAGGTGCCGCTGGTGCAGGTCGCCGTGGACCAGCACCGGCTGCGCGTCGCCCGGCCCGAGCGGCTCCGCCTCGTCCAGCAGACCGAACACGGCCGGATCGGGCTGCCACAGGCCTTCGGCGGCCAGCTGGGCCAGCCGCTCCCGGGCCATCGGCCCGCGCACGCCGGGGTCCCCGCGCCGCATCGGATCTCGCGGCAGCGCTGCCACAGGCAGACCGCCGACCGACGCGCCCACCGTGGCGAGCGCCATCGGCGGCACACTCCGCGGAGCGGATCCGGTCTGCGCAGCGGCACCCGCCTCGACCAGCGCAGCCAGAGCGGGGTCGTGCAGGGCGCGGAGGAAGGCGCCCAGGGCCGCGGCGGCGCGGGTGCGCCGGTCGTCGGGCAGGCCGGTGTCGGCCAGTTCCGTGCCGGGCAGCAGGCGGGCACCCCAGAAGGGCCAGGGGAACTCGTCGGACGGCATGCCGATCAGCTCCGGAAACGGGATCGGCAGCGGCAGCCGGCCGGCGAGCAGCGGCAGCACCGCCGTCTCCAGGGCCAGCAGCGGCAGGGCGACGCTCCGGCGCGGGAAGCGGAACACCCACTCGCCGCCGACCAGGTGGACGGTGTTGTCCCAGCCGGTGGCGAGCAGGCTCACGGGTGCGCCGCGCAGCGCGGGGAACTGCTCGGCGATCAGGTCGGCCGCCGTGGCGGCGTCGACCTCGTGTTCGGGTGTCCAGGCGGGTGCGGTCACCGGTCGGCGGCGCGGCGTACCGCGGCGA
Organism: Catellatospora vulcania; assembly: GCF_009720385.1. Taxonomy (GTDB): domain Bacteria; phylum Actinomycetota; class Actinomycetes; order Mycobacteriales; family Micromonosporaceae; genus Catellatospora; species Catellatospora vulcania. The sequence goes on from NZ_WARX01000025.1 coordinate 94,282, forward strand.
CGGAGGCGGCCACGTCCGCGTCGTCGGTGGACCAGTTGCTGACCGACACCCGCAGCACGTCGCGCCCCTGCCAGCGGGAGCCGGACATCCAGGCGGTGCCGTCGGCGAGCAGCCGGGCGGTGACCTCGCGGGTCCGGGCGTCGTCGCCGAACGTGGCGCAGACCTGCGTGAACTCGACATCGTTGAGGATCGTCGCGCCGTCGATCGCGCCGATGCCGTCGGCGAGCGCGCGGGCGTGCCGGGTGAGCCGTTCCACCAGGTCGGCGACGCCGGCGCGGCCGAGCGAGCGCAGCGCGGCCCACACCGGCACGCTGCGGGCGCGGCGGGACAGCTCGGGGACCTTGTCCTGCGGGTCGGCGGGGCCGGCTTCGGCACGTACCAGGTAGCTGGCCTGGGTGCCCATCGCGGCCCGCAGCGCGGCGGGGTGCGCGACCACCACGATGCCGCAGTCGTAGGGCACGTTGAGGGTCTTGTGCGCGTCGGTGGCCCAGGAGTCGGCGAGTTCGTGCCCGGTGAGCAGGTGCCGGGTGGCTGAACTGGCCGCGGCCCAGAGGCCGAACGCGCCGTCCACGTGCACCCAGGCCCCGTGCTGCCGGGCGAGCGCGCAGGCCGCGCCGATGTCGTCGTACGCCCCGGAGTGGATGTTGCCCGCCTGCAGGCACAGGATCGTCGGCCCGTCGCCGCGGGCCAGCTCCTCGGCGAGCGCGTCGAGGCGGATGCGGCCCTGGCCGTCGGCGGGGACCAGGGTCGGCGCGCCCAGGCCGAGGTAGCGCAGCGCCTGGTCGACGGTGGCGTGGCGTTCCGCGCCGGCGAGCACGCGGACCCGGGGCGCGCCGGTCAGGCCAAGGGTGTCGAGGTCCCAGCCGGACTCGGCCAGCACGTGCTGGCGTCCGGCGGCCAGGCCGGTGAAGTTGGCCATGGTCGCGCCGGTGACGAACCCGACGTCGGCGTGTTCGGGCAGGCCCAGCAGGTCGAGCACCCAGGCGGCCGCGGCCTCCTCGATCGCGGCGACGGCCGGGGTGGCATAGCGCAGGGTGGCGTTCTGGTCCCAGGCGCTGACCAGCCAGTCCGCGGCCAGGGCGGCGGGCAGGGTGCCGCCGATGACCCAGCCGAAGAAGCGGCCCGACGGCATCGCCATCAGGCCGGGCTCGGCCTGCCGCGCAAGGGTGTCGACGACCTCGGCGGCGTCGGTGGGGCCGTCCGGCAGCGGGCCTCCGAACGCGGCCGCCAGCTCGTCGGCGTCGGCGCGGGGCCGCACCGGGCGGTCGGGCAGCGAGGACAGCCAGGCGAGCGTATGGGCGACGGCGTGGTCCAGCGCGGGCGCGTAGTCCTCGGGTCGTGCGGTCATACCTGCACTCTGCTACATCGGACCAGGGGAAGTGGGACGGCGATCGACGGGGGCGCGCATGGGAGCGCTTCCAGGTAGTCTGCCACGCATGACGATCATCCGTCCGTACCGGCCGAGCGACCACGACGCGGTGTCCGACATCTGCGTCCGCACCGCCCACCACGGGGGCGACGCCCGGCCGCACTACCGCGACCCGGGCATCCTCCCGGAGATCTTCGCCCTCCCGTACGCCCACCTGGAGCCCCAGTTCGCCTTCGTGCTGACCGACGCCGACGACCACGCGGTCGGATACGTGCTGGCCACCGGCGACACCGAGTCGTTCGCGGAGCGCTTCCGGCACGAGTGGCTGCCGCTGGTGGCCGACCGCTACCCGCCCCTTCCCGGCGTCGAGCCCCGCGACGGCGACGAGGTCATGCGGGACCTGCTGCACCGGCCGGAGCGCATGATCGTGCCCGCGCTCGCGGCGTACCCGGCACACCTGCACATCGACCTGCTGCCCGAGCACCAGCGGCAGGGCCACGGCCGGGCGCTGATCGGCCGGCTCGTGCTGGCGCTGCAGGAGGCCGGCGTGCCCGCCGTGCACCTGGGCATGGTCAGCGAGAACACCGCAGCCCGCGCCTTCTACGACCGGATCGGCATGCACGTGATCGACGTGCCCGACCCGGGACCGCTGACCTACCTCGGCCTCAAGGTCTGATCGACGTCCATCGACCGTTACGCCACAGTAGACGGTCCGATGGTCGCTTGAGCGCACCCGCCGCCGCCCCGACGCTGTGCGGATGGGTCGACACATCGCCTTCGTCAACGCGCCGACAGTCGGCGAGGTCTACCCGACCCTGCCGATCGTCGCGGAACTGGTCCGGCGCGGCCACCGGGTCAGCTACGCCACCGTGGCGGCGCGCGCCGAAGCGGTCGCGGGCACGGGGGCGACGGTGTTGCCGTACACCTCCGGCCTGCCCGCCGAGAGCGACCGCGACCTGCGGCGGCCCGACCGCGCCGACTACATCACCACCGTGCGCGAGGGTTTCCTCGGCGAGGCCCGCGCCACCCTGCCGCAGCTCGCGCCGTACTTTCGCGACGACCGCCCCGACCTGATGGTCTTCGGCATGCAGAGCCTCGCCGGGCGGCTCATCGCGATCCGCGACGGGCTGCCCGCGGTGCAGTTCCAGAGCTTCCAGGCCGCCAACGAGCACTGGTCCATCGCCCGGCACCTGGGGCTGACCGTCACGCCCCGCCCCGGCCTGCCCGAGCACCAGGTGCAGCTCCACTCGTTCGTGGCCGCGCAGGGCATCGACCCCGACGCGGTCCGCGCGTTCCAGCCGCTGGCACAGCTGCTGCTCTATCCCCGGTTCATGCAGTTCCGCGCGGAGACGTTCAGCGAGCGCCACCATTTCACCGGGCCGTGCACCGGGCCGCGGCCGTTCCAGTCGCGCTGGACGCCGCCCGATCCGGAGCGGCCGGTCGTGCTGGTCTCGCTGGGCACTGTCTACAACCGCGTGCCGGGCTTCTACCGCACCTGCGTCGAGGCGTTTCGCGACAGCTCGTGGCAGGTCGTGCTGGCCGTCGGCGAGCGCACCGACCCCGCCGAACTCGGGCCGGTGCCGGACAACGTGACCGTGGCGGCGAGCGTGCCGCAGCTGGACGTGCTGGCGTACGCGGCCGCGTTCGTCACGCATGCCGGTATGGGCGGCATCCTGGAGGCGATCCGGGCCGGGGTGCCCATGCTGACCGTCCCGCAGACCCCCGAGCAGGAGGTCAACGCGCTGCGGGTGGCCGAACTCGGCGCGGGCGTCCCGCTGCGGACCGCCTCCCCCACCGCCGGCATGCTGCGCGCCGCCCTCGAGGACCTGGCCACCGACCAGGGGGTACGCGAAGCGCTGACCCGCCTGCAAGCCGAGATCCGCACCTGCGGCGGCGCACCCCTCGCAGCCGACCTGATCGAGTCCGCCCTCCCCTGACCCGCGCCAGGCGCCGGTCCACCGGTCCACCGGTCCACCGGTCCACCGGTCTAAGATCGCTGTTTCGTGTCAAAAGGTGAGGTCTGACCGCACATTCTGACCCGAAACAGCGATCTCCACGTGTCTCGTGCGGAGGCAGCGCAGGAAGGGCGCCTTCCTGCCGTATGGCGATGGGAACGTGCCCTTCCTTCGGTCAGCCGGTGGGGGCGGCTACGCGGCGGGCGCGGAGGGCCTTTTTGTCGACCTTGCCTACTTCGGTGAGGGGGAGGTCGCCGATGAACTCGACGGCGTAGGGGGCCCAGAGTTCGTTGAGTTCGGCGACGGCCCATTCGCGCAGTTCAGCAGCGGTGATGGCGGCGTCGGGGGCGGGGACCACGAAGGCGTAGACGGCCTCGCCCATGGCCTGGTGCGGTACGCCGATCACCGCGGCGGCGCGGACCTGCGGGTGGCGGAGCAGGGCGTCCTCGACCGTACGGGAGTAGACGTTGGTCGAGGTGGCACCGGTGACGATCATGTCCTTGAGCCGGTCGACCAGGAACAGGTAGCCGTCTGCGTCGACCCGGCCCAGGTCACCGGTGCGCAGCCAGCCGTCCACGATGGTGCGGCTGGTCAGCTCGGCCTGGCCCCAGTAGCCGGCGGTCATCAGGGCCGCCGACACCCAGACCTCGCCGATCTGGCCGGTCGGGGCGACCCCGCCGCGGCCGTCCCGGATCTCGACACGCACCCCCGGGTAGGGCCGCCCGCACGAGCCGAGCCGTTCCGGGTGCGCCGGGTCGTAGGCCAGGTTCGGGTACGCAGCGATGAAGGTCGCCTCGCTCATGCCGTACACCGGGCGCAGCACCGGCCCGAACCGTTCGACGGCCTCGGCCAGGCGCGTCGGCGCGGCGGCGCTGCCCGCGCAGGACAGCGTGACCAGGCTGCTGGTGTCGGTCTTGGTGAGCCGGGGGTGGTCGAGCAGCTGGTAGAGCATCGGCGGCGGGAGGGTGGCGCTGGTGATGCGCTCCTGCTCCAGGGCGGCCAGGAAGTCCTCCGCGGCGAACCGGTCGTGCAGCACCAGCACCCCGCCGGTGAACAGTGTGATCATCGCGGCGACCTGCTGGCTGGAGTGCCAGAACCCGCCCACCGCCAGGTGCCGCAGCGGGCGGCCGTCGGTGACCTGGTAGCTGGCCGCGACCGCCTGCACCGCCTTGAAGAAGTTGTGCCGGTGGTGCACCAGCTTCGGCCGCCCGGTGGTGCCGCCGGTCTGGAACAGCGACTGCGGTTCGCGTACCGAGGGCGGCAGCCCGAGCTGGGGCGCGCCGGGCCGCGGCGGCGCGGCCAGGTCGACACCCGCGCCCTCGCCGAAGCAGAACACCGCCAGGTCCCCCGCACCCGAGGCGAGCTGCTCGCCGAGGGGGGCGTGGGTGCGCGCGTCGTAGGCGAACGCGTCGACGTCGGCCAGGGCCAGGTAGTCGGCGCACAGCTGCGGCGGCGCGTTCGGGGCCAGCCACACCGAGCGGCTGCCCAGCAGGTGCAGGGCAAACTGCACCTGGATCGACTCGGGCGGGTTGCCGGCCAGGATGCCGACCGCCGAGGAGGAGCGCACACCGTGCTCGTACAGCGTCGCGGCCATGTCCCGGATCCCGGCCGCCAGGTCGGCGTACGTGAGGCGGCGGGCCCCGTGGACGATCGCCTCGGCCGAGCCGTACCCGTCGAAGACGGCGAGCGCCTGGGCCGCATAGTTTTCCTGGTCGCGCAGGTCCATGGCGGACGCTCCCGTGGCTCGACCGATCACTGGCGCATCCTGGCGACGTTGACATGGCGCGCTTCCGAATCGGCACCATAACGCTGGTTACGAGATCGCAACCATTCGTCAACGATCGAAATGCATATGTCTCCTCAGTGGACGCCACGTGGTCGCAACTGTGCTATAGAGCGCTTTCCCGGTCAGGCGTGGTCAAGTCCGAGCTGGTCGGCGAGCTCCCGGGCCCGCTGCCGGGTACGCAGCCACGGCGCGTCCAGCGCCTCCCGGACCGTCGCCACCGCCTCGGCCGGATCGCCGGTCAGCTCCCACAGCGCGCCCGCGGCCGCGAACCGGTCCTTCAGGTCGGCGTCGCTGTCCCGGATCTCGCGCAGCCGGGCCGCCACGTCCGGGTCGGCGTCGCCGAACACCTCGGCGGCGGCGACCGCGGCCAGCACGTCCCGGCGCGGGGCGACCGCGATCGCGGCCCGCAGCGGCGCGTCGTCGCCGCCGGCCAGCCACAGCAGGCGCAGGTAGATGACCTCGCCGTTGGCCATCGCGCCGATCGCGTCGAGCACCTCGGGGTTGCCGCGGCCCGACTCGGCCAGGAACTCGGCCACCCACAGCCGGGCCGGCCAGGTCATCTGGGCCAGGTGCCGGGCCAGCGTGCCCACCGCCGCGGGGTCGGCGGCGGCGCCGAGCACCCGCAGCAGTCCCACGAGTTCGCGCTGCTCCTTGGCGGTCGCCTTGGGCGAGCGGTTCACGTCGATCGTGGTGGCCAGCACCACCACCCGGTCGAGCACCGCCTCGCGCAGGGACGCGGACAGGGTCGGCAGTTCCGCCAGCGCGCCCGGCAGCCGGGGCGGGGTCCACCCGCCGCGCAGCGCGGCCTCGGCGTGCTCCCGCCAGCGCGGATCGCCGACGCGGAGCAGCGCGTCCAGCGCCGAGCGGCGCATCCGGGCCCCGCGCGCCACCGCGTCGGCCAGCCAGTCGGCCTGGCGGCGGGTCAGCGTGTCGTCGGCGACCACGGCCCGGTACGCGCAGCGCCGCACCCGCTCCTCCGGGTCGTCCAGGAACGAGCAGAGCAGGGCCTGCAACTCCACCGGCAGGCGCTGCCCGGCGGCACGATCGGCCAGCGTCTGCGCCACGTCCCGGCGGGCCTGCGCCTGGCCGTCGCGGGCGATGGCGGTGAGCAGCTCGGCGTCGCGCACCGGGTCGCCGGCGGCGGCGTACTCGACCAGGTCGGCGAGCTTGCCGCGGCGGGTGGTCCAGCGCAGCGCGTCCGGGTCGGCGGACCAGCCCACCGCCAGCGCCGCGGCGGCCTGCGCGGTGGCCGCCAGCCCGGCCTCGCGCATCGCCAGCACGCCCGCGACCCGGACCGTGGACGAGCGGGACGGGTCGAGGAACTCCGGCAGCCAGCCCGCGGCAGCCGCCGGGTCGAGCTGCGCCGCGGTGACCAGCGGGGTGACCCGGCGATAGTCGTCGGCGTACTCCCGGGCGCGGGCCAGCAGCACCGCGGACAGCTCCGGGTCGGGGCCACACCAGCCGAGCAGGGCGGTGGACTCCTCCACGACACTGTGGTCGTCGAGATCGGACAGACTACGTAGCGTGACGGTGAAGGCGCGCAACTGGTGGCGTACCGGCTCACCGCGGGGATGGGCCGCCAGCTCGCGGACCAGCATCAGCAGCTGGTCGGGCAGGCGCGTCTTGGGGTCCGCGGCGAACGCCAGGATCGGCGCGACCAGCTGCCCGGCCAGCGGATGCAGGCCGTCGGCGGGCAGCAGCACCTGCTCCAGCTCGTCCATGCTGTCGTAGTCGTGCGCCGCGGATCCGATGAGCCGCAACAGGTCCACTGGTTCAACACCCTGGGTCACCGACTGATAGTAGGCCCGCGGGACGACGCCACGCATGCACGCCCGTCTACGATCACCCGATGCGCAGGCTGGTGCGGTCGTTCGTCGTGTTGCTCGTGCTGGCGCTGACCGGCCTCGCCGGGATCGAGGTGTCGCGGCTGCACACGCCGAGCCCGCTCGCACGCACCGACGCGGAGATCGTCGCCGACACGCTGCCACGGCTGGCTTTTCAGCGCGAGGCGCTCGACGGCGGCAGCGCCGCACGGATGCAGCAGCTGTTCCCCGAAGGCTGGTTCTTCAGCTACACGCTGTACGGCCTGACCTGGCTCGACGTCGGCGCACGCAGCACGCAGCTCAAGGAGCGGGCGCTGGCCGAGGCCCGCTGGGCACTGTCGCGGGTGGACTCGGTGGACGGCCGTGCCGTCTTCGACGACTCCCTCGACCCGCCGTACGGCGTGTTCTACCAGGGCTGGGCCACCTGGCTGCGGGGCGGCGTGGTCGCGCTCGCCGGGCCGGGCGCGCCGGAGCGGGACCGGCTAACCCCCGACGCCGACGCGCTGGCCACGGCGTTCCGGCGGCAGCTCGGCGCGACCGGGTCGCCGTTCCTCACCGCGTACCCGGGGCAGGCCTGGCCCTGCGACAGCGCCGTCGGCATCGCCGCGGTGCGGCTGGCCGGCACGCTCACCGGCGTCGACCGGTCTGGTCTGATCCGGGACTGGCTGGCCGCCGCGGACTCCCGCCGCGACCGCGCGACAGGGCTGCTCCCGCACACCGTGGACCCGGTCACCGGGCAGCCGACCAGCGGGGCTCGCGCCACCTCGCAGGTGATGGTGCTGCGTTTCCTGCGCGAGGTGGACCCTGCGGTCGGGGCCCGCGACTGGGCGGCCTTCCGCGAGCAGTTCGCCTCGACCGTGCCGGGCGCGCCGGGCATCCGCGAGCACCCACGCGGCGTCGACCTGGCCGGCGACGTCGACTCCGGGCCGCTGCTGTGGGGGCTGAGCACGTCGGCGAGCGCGGTCGCGCTCGGCGACGCCGTGGTCTACGGCGACGCCCCGGCAGCCGCGGCCCTCACCGGCCTGGCCGAGGCCGCCGGGCTCGCCGTGCAGTGGGACGGCGAACGCCGCTACCTGGGCGGCGCGCTGCCCGTCGGGGACGCGTTCCTGGCCTGGTCGCTGGCCGCGCGGCCGTGGGCCGGTGGCGACGTCGCCGCCGCCACCGGCCCGGCGTGGACCTGGCGTCTGCCCTGGTACGCGGGGCTGACCGCGCTGCTCGCCCCGGCCTGGCTGCTGGCCCTGGTCGCCGCCCGGATCGCCCCGTTCGGCCGGGCCCGGCGGATTCGTCAGGCCGCCACACCGGGTTCCGACGGCGGGCCACCGGGCCCGGACGACACCCGGCCCGCCGACGGGCCGCCGGTGGTCCCGTAAGGCGCCAGGCCTGCCGACGGACCGCCGGTGGTCCCCCAAGACGCCAGGCCTGTGGACGGGCCGCCGTCGGTCACAGGACCCGGTCCAGGGAGCTGACACCCGGCACCGCCACGCTGCCCAGGCGCTGCCCGGTCGCCGCGTCGAACCAGGCCACGGCGTCGGGCAGGGCCGCGTACACCCGCTTGCCGTCGGGGCTCGCGCCCAGGCCGCGCACCACGCCCCCGGCGTCCCAGCTGCGCCACACCGGGGCTGCGTCGCGTGGCAGCGCGTGCACGGTGCTGCCGACCGCCACCAGCACCTGCCGGAACGTCGCCGCCGCGTACGCGGTGCCGCTGCCCTTCGTGCCCTCCCGGGTCTCCTGGACGCTCAGCCCTTCCGTCCCGACCACCGCGAACCGCCCGCTGGTCACGTCGGCGACGTAGAACTCGCCGCCCTCCGGGGTGATGGCCAGGGCATGTCCCGCCCCCGGGCCCTGTCCGAACGGCGCGGGCAGGTCGACGCAGAACGCCCACTGCTCACCCAGGTGCAGCGTGTGCACGAACGCGTGCACGTTGCCGGGACGCCCTGCGATCAGGTCCCGGGTGTGCCGGTGGTCCGGCTGGTGCGTGTAGAGGGTGTAGAGGACCTGCCGGTTCGGCGCGTACACCGCCATCCGGCCCTCGCCGCTCATCTCCTCCTCGGCCCCCGGCGGGACCGGCGACTTCACCCGGGTCAGCAGCGCCGCGCTCTGGCCGGTGGCCAGCTCGACCTGGCGCACCCGGTACCGGTCCGGGGCGGTCGCCGGCAGCCAGTCCAGCACGAACAGGCGCTCGCCGCCGGTCGAGAACGCGTCCGGCACGATGTTGCCGGCCAGCTCCAGCCGGGCCACCTCACGCGAGGTGTCCGCGACCACCAGCGGGGTGCGCACCCGGCCCGAGGGCACGTGGGTGACCTCGCCGGAACCGGGCGCGGCCAACGCCACCAGCCGTCCGTCCGCGGAGACGACCCGCGGTGTCCACGCCCCGGCCAGCCGCGGCCCCGCGGTGCGCCGCCCGGTCCGGGTCTCGACCGCGGTCAGTTCGGTGTCCACGCCCGCACTGGCCGTGGTGTACACGGTCATGCCGTCCGGGGTGGGCAGACCGGCCCCGATCCGCTCCACCCCGGACGGCCGCAGCACGGTTAACCCGCCCTCGGCCCGCACCAGCACCAGGTCCGGCACGCCCACCGGGACCGCGGGCGGCTCGGCATGGCACCCGGCCAGCGCCGCCACCGCACCCACCCCGAACAGGGACAGCACGTCACGTCTCGTCGTCATGCTCCGGTCGAGTCGCCGGGCCGGGCGGCGGTTCCCGCACGGCGGCGATCGATATGGACCGGCACAGCCGCCGCACCGGTGGGCCGGGTTGACCGTCGGCTCCGGATTTGCTGACCGAGCGGCCGGTGCGCGACGCTCACGCGCCCACTAATTTCTCGCACGTAACCGTGACAGGCGGCAGAGCAGAGACGGCGGGCAATCGGCGGTGGAGGACGATTTCGGGTACGAGGGCCGGCGGCGGATTCGCGTACCGCTGCTGGAGCGGCTGCGCGCCCTGCCGATGGTGGCCAGCGCGGTGTTCACCGCCGCGCTGATCCTGCTCATCCTCACCACCGTCAACCGCCCCGCGACCTGGAACGACGCGCTGCCGTGGGAGGACGAGCCGAGCGCCGCGCCGGTCGCCGCGCCGATCAACGCGGACGCTCCGGTGGCGCAGAGCCCCGTGCCGCGTACCCCCGCGGCCCGGCCCGCCACGACCGCGTCGGCTTCGGCCGCCCCGTCGGCCGGGGGGTCCACCCCGGCACCGGCCGGCTCACCGTCACCGGCCCCGCCGCCGCCGCGCACCGCGCGATACGAGGCCGAGTCGGCCGGGCGGTCCCAGGCGCGCACCGCCAACGACCACAACGGCTACAGCGGCTCGGGATTCGTCGACTACGACAACGCCTCCGGTGGCTACCTGCAGTGGAGCGTGCCGGGCGGATCCGGCACGGCCACCCTGCGGCTGCGCTTCGCCAACGCGAGCTGCTGCCACCGCGCCATGGACATCAGCGTCAACGGCAGCACCGTGCTGCGCGACGTGCGCTTCGACGCGATGCGCACCTGGGACGACTGGAGCACCGTCACCGTCACGGTCACGCTGACCGCGGGCACGAACACGGTTCGGGCCACCGCCACCAGTGGTGAAGGCGGCCCGAACATCGACTACCTCGAAGTCGTCCAGTAACTCACGGGATCAGCAGCAGCTTGCCCGTGGTACGCCGCGACGTCAGGTCGTCGTGCGCCCGCGCCGCCTCGGCCAGCGGATACCGGCCGCCGACCGTCACATGCAAGGTGCCCGCGTCGACCCGGCCCAGCACGTCGGTGGCCCGCTCCAGCAGCTCCTGGCGGGAGACCACGAAGTCGCCGAGCGTCGGCCGGGTCAGCACCGCCGAACCGGCCTGCATCAGCCGCAGCGGGTCCACCGGCGGCACCGGGCCGCTGGCCGCGCCGTACAGCGCCAGCACGCCGCGGCGGCGCAGCGAGGCCAGGCTCGCGTCGAACGTGGACGCGCCCACCCCGTCGTACACCGCGGCCACGCCCTCGCCGCCGGTCAGCGCGCGCACCTGCGCCGCCAGGTCGTCGACCTGGTCGTAGCGGATCACCTCCGCCGCGCCCGCGTTCCGGGCCAGCCGCTCCTTCTCCTCGGTGGACACCGTGCCGATCACCCGGGCGCCCAGGTGCGTGACCAGCTGCGTCAGCAGCAGCCCCATGCCGCCCGCCGCCGCGTGCACCAGCACCGTCTCGCCCGCGCGCACCGGATGCACGTCGTGGGTCAGGAAGTGCGCCGTCATGCCCTGCAGCAGCACCGCCGCCGCGGTCTCGTCGGACACCCCGTCGGGCAGCGGCACCAGCCGGTCCACGGGCACGGCCGCGGCCTGGGCGTACGCGCCGGGGGTCATGACCCAGCCGACCCGGTCACCGATCGCCGTGCCGGTCACGTCCGGGCCGACCGCGACGACCCGGCCCGCCGCCTCCACCCCGGGGATGAACGGCAGCGGCGTCGGGTAGCGGCCCTGCCGGTGGTACACGTCGATGAAGTTGACGCCCGTCGCGGCGATCTCGACTACCGCCTGGCCGGGGCCCGCCACGGGCAGGTCCACGTCGGTGGGGGTGAGCACCTCGGAGCCGCCGTACTGCGTGATCTGAACAGCCTGCATGGCTTCGAGCCTGCCTCATCGGCGGCGGATGCGGGGGCCGGGGCACGCCTGCGGAGGGACAATGAGAGCAGCATCGCAGGAACGGTGAGGAGGCGCGCCATGACCACCGCGACGATGAGCACGACCCTGATGGTGGAGCTGCGGTATGAGGAGGATCCGGATCTGACCAGGGCGACCGCGTCCATGCGGCTGCCGTCGGGGCGGTTGCTGACGGCGGAGGGGCAGGCTCGGCGGAACCCGGTCGATCGGCCTCGGGCGTCGATCGGGGAGGAGATGGCGGGAGCGCGTGCGCTGTCGGGTTTGGCGCATCGGTTGTTGGAGGCTGCTGCCGATGAAGTCGAGACGAATGTGCACGGGGGTGACCCGGTCGTTTAGGTCTCGGCTTTAGTCGTGGGGGCGCTCCGCGGGGTGGCGCCCGGCTGCGCTGGGGGCCTGCGGCCCTTTTACGCGCAGCCGGGCGCCACGGCGGGGGCGGCCGCTGGCCCCGTGCCCCCGCGCGGCGGGGCCCCACCCCGCTCCGCTCGGGTTCAGGAAGTAGTGGCCAGGGTCAGTGGGAGGACTCCGGGGGCGCCTGCTTGGAGGAGTTGGCGGGCCACTACGGCCATGGTCCAGCCTGAGTCGAGTTGGTCGTCTACGAGCAGGACGGGGCCGGACAGGTTTCGGAGTCTGTCAGCCATCTCGTCTGGGATGGTGAAGGCGTCGTGCAGGGCTTTGACGCGCTGGGCGCTGTTGGCTCGGGGCTGGTCGGGGGGCGGGCCGCCCGCGACCGTGCCGAGGAGTTCCAGGCGGCCGATTCGGGCCACGTGTTCGGCTACGCCGGTGATCAGGCGGGGGCGGGTGCGGGAGTTGATCGCCACTACGGCGGTGGGGCGGGCGGGCCAGGGGTCGGCGCCGTGGGACCAGTCCTTGAGGACTTCGACGAGGACGTCGAGCAGGTCCTGGGGCGGGGTGGTGTCGGGGGTGCCCTCGGTGAGCAGCTCTCTCAGGCGGGTGCCCCAGCCGAGGTCGGAGAGGCGGCCTACCGCGCGGCCGGGGAGGGTTTGTTCGGCTGGGGGGATTTTGCCGGAGAGGGGTACGCCGGCGGCGGCGAGGCCGGTGGGCCACATCTTGCGGGGCTCGATCTGGACGCCGGGGCGGCCGAGGAAGGTGTGGGCGGCGTTGAGGGCGTCGACGGAGACGTCCTTGGTGTAGGCGGGGCCGGCGCAGTTGTCGCAGCGGCCGCAGCGGCGCGCTTCGGGGTCGTCGAGGGTGTGGCGGAGGAACTCCATGCGGCACCGGGTGGTGGTGGTGTAGTCGCGCATGGAGTCCTGTTCGGCCTGGCGGGCCTTGGCGATGCGGGTGTAGCGCTCGGTGTCGTAGGCCCAGGGTTGGCCGGTGGCCTCCCAGCCGCCGCGTACGCGTTTCACGGCGCCGTCGACGTCGAGGACCTTGAGCATCATCTCCAGGCGGTTGCGGCGCAGGTCCACCTGGACTTCCAGGGCCTGGGTCGACACGGGTCTGCCGGCGGTGTCGAGCACGTCGAGCACGCGGCGGACCTGGTCCTCGGGCGGGAAGGCGAGGGAGGCGAAGTACCGCCAGATGGCGGCGTCCTCGGGGCCGGGCAGCAGCATGACGTCGGCGCCCGCCACGGCACGCCCGGCGCGGCCGACCTGCTGGTAGTAGGCGATCGGGGAGGCGGGTGCGCCGAGGTGGACGACGAAGCCCAGGTCGGGTTTGTCGAAGCCCATGCCCAGGGCGGAGGTGGCGACCAGCGCCTTGAGCTTGTTGTCGAGCAGGTCCTGCTCGGCGGAGCGGCGGTCGGCGTCCTCGGCCTGGCCGGTGTACGAGGCCACGGCGTAACCGCGGGAGGCCAGGAACTGGGCGGTCTCCTGGGCGGCGGCCACAGTCAGCGTGTAGATGATGCCGGAGCCGGGGATCTGGTCCAGGTGGTCGGCGAGCCAGGCCAGGCGGTGGGCGGGGCTGGGCAGCTGCAGGGCGGCCAGCCGCAGCGACTCGCGGTCGAGCGGGCCGCGCAGCACCAGCGGCTCGTGGTCGGCCGCCTGGCCGGCGCCCGCGCCGAGCTGCTCGGCGACGTCGGTGGTGACGCGCTCGTTGGCGGTGGCGGTGGTGGCCAGCACCGGCGTGCCCGCGGGCAGCTCGGCCAGCATGGTGCGCAGGCGGCGGTAGTCGGGGCGGAAGTCGTGGCCCCAGTCGGAGACGCAGTGCGCCTCGTCGACGACGAGCAGGCCGGTGGTGGCGGCGAGGCGGGGCAGCACGCTGTCGCGAAAGTCGGGGTTGTTCAGCCGCTCCGGGCTGATCAGCAGCACGTCGACCGCGCCGTCGGCGATCTCGGCGGTGATCTGGTCCCAGTCCTCCAGGTTGGCCGAGTTGATGGTGCGGGCGTGGATGCCCGCCCGGGCCGCCGCCTCGACCTGGTTGCGCATCAGGGCCAGCAGCGGGGAGACGATCACCGTCGGACCGTGGCCGCGCTCGCGTAGCAGGGCTGTGGCGACGAAGTACACCGCGGACTTGCCCCAGCCGGTGCGCTGCACGCACAGCACCCGCCGGGCGTCGGCGACCAGCGCCTCGATTGCGCGCCACTGGTCCGGCCGCAGCTCGGCGTGTTCACCCGCGAGCCGCCGGAGCACCGTTTCGGCACGTTCGCGTAGTTCCGTCCTGTCGTCCGCCATCCCGCAGTTCTACCAGCCGGGGGTGTCAGCCTGGCGGCTGGCGGGTAATCAGGGCAAATGACCAACATCGGGTACACGCTCATGACCGAGCAGCGCGGGCCGCGGGAACTGGTCGACGACGCGGTACGCGCCGAGGCGGCCGGGTTCGACTTCGCGGTCTGCTCCGACCACTACTATCCGTGGCTGGCCGAGCAGGGGCACGCCCCGTTCGCCTGGTCGGTGCTGGGCGCCGCCGCCCACGCCACCCAGCGGATCCCGCTGGTCTCCTTCGTCACCTGCCCCACCATGCGGTACCACCCGGCGGTCGTGGCGCAGATGGCCGCGACCATCGGCGTCATGTCGCAGGGGCGCTTCACGCTCGGGCTGGGCGCCGGCGAGAACCTGAACGAGCACGTGGTGGGGGCGTACCCGCAGGCGGTGCAGCGCCACGCGATGCTGTCCGAGGCCCTGGAGATCATCGGTCCGCTGCTGGCCGGGAAGGTCGTGCACCACCTCGGCGAGTACTTCGAGGTGCCCGAGGCTCGGTTGTGGGACGTGCCGGACGAGGGGGTGCCGATCGGCGTGGCGGTCTCCGGAGCATCGTCGATCCGGCTGGCGACCCGCCACGGCGCGGCGCTGATCGCGACCGAGCCGAAACCCGAGCTGATCGAGGAGTACCTGAACACCGGCGGCAGCGGACCACGCTACGGGCAGGTCGCGATCTGCTGGGGTCCGGACGCCGACGAGTGCGCCCGGATCGCCCACGACCAGTTCCGCTGGTTCGACCTGGGCTGGGCGGTCAACGCCGAGATGCCGCACCCGCGCTCGTTCGCCGCGGCGACCGCGTCGATGACCCCGGAGCAGGTCGCCGAGAAGATCTCGTGCGGCCCCGACCTGGACAAGCACGTCGCGGCGGTACGCAAGTTCGTCGACGCCGGGTTCACCGACGTGGCCCTGGTGCAGATCGGCGGCGACAGCCAGCCCGACTTCCTCGACTTCGCCGAGAAGCAACTCCTGCCGGCCCTGACCAGCGCCTGAGCTGTCGAGGCGTCAATAAGGTGCCCCTGCTCCACACATAGCGATGTGAAGGCGCCCTTCGTTACTTGCGGGCGCCGGGGGCGTGGCGGGAGAGGCGCAGGACGCGCAGGATCATGGCGGGTTTGCGCAGGATGCCGGGTGGGGTCAGCAGGTGCTGGACGGCGGTGAAGATGCGGCGGATCTCGGGGTCGACCTGGGCGGCGAGCTGGATGCGGCGGGAGTAGCGGTTGCGCAGGGCGATACCGCGTGGGCGTTCGCCCTGGGTCTGCGGGTAGGCGAAGTCACCGCCGGCGGCGAACCCCCAGGGGGTGGCGAGGATGTGGGCGGTCTCGGCGTAGTAGTCGGCGGCGAGCGCGGCGGTCGGTGCGCGGTGCGCGTCCAGCTGCCGGCCCAGGGCCTGGGCCTCCAGGGCGGCGCAGGTCATGCCCTGGCCGTAGATGGGGTTGAAGCTGCAGATCGCGTCGCCGAGGGCGAGGTAGCCCGCGGGGTGGGCGGGCAGGTCCTCGAAGTGGCGGCGGCGGTTGGACGGGAAGGTGAACGAGACGGCGTCGGTCACCGGCTCGCACCTGTCGATGAGGTCGGCGATGCCGGGGTGGGGCAGGCTGCGGGCGTGCGCGCCGAAGGCGTCGGGGTCTGCGGAGGCCGGGAAGTCGCCGTGCCAGCCGCCCAGCGAGATCAGCCAGCGGGCGTCCTCGATCGGCAGGGCCAGCCCGACCCGGGTCTCGTGCGGCGCGGCGGGCAGCGTGAACAGCGCGACGGCGTCGGCCAGGTCGCCGGGGCCGCGCCGGAACAGGCGGGTGGTGTACCCGACGCCGATCTTGATCTCGGTGACCGCCGGCGCGGCGAAGCCCAGCTCGGCGAGCCAGCGGTCGGACCGGCTGCCCCGGCCCGAGCAGTCGACCACCAGCGCGCACGGCAGCGTCTCGCCGCTGTCCAGCACCACGCCGGTGACCACGCCGTCCGCTCCCGCCAACCCGGCCGTCGCGACGCCGGCCCGGATCTCGACGTTGCGCAGCGCGGCGACCCGGCCGCGCACCGCGTGCTCCAGCAGCGGGCGGCTGAAGGAGAGCAGGGTGATCCCGGTCGGCGTCTTCGGCCAGACGCCGCCGTACCGGTAGAAGATCATCTCTGTGCCCGGCTCGAACGGCGTCGCGCCCGCCGCGACCAGCTCGTCCACCAGTCCGTCGAACAGCTCGCCAAGGGCCCGCTGCCCGGCCGCGAGCAGCACCGCCCCGTGGTTGCCCTGCGGCACGCCGCGCCGTGGCGCCGCCTGCGGCGGCAGGTCGTCGCGGTCCAGCACGACCACCCGGGCGTACCGGTCGGCCAGCACCCGGGCGGCGCACAGGCCCGCGATGCCGGCTCCGATCACGACGGCGGTGGACAGGTCGGCGGACGGGCTGCTCTCGGTCATCCGTCCATCTTCGACGCCGCCCATCAAGATCGCTGGCCCGGGTGGTGATTCACGCAACGGATGTGACGAATTTCCGCCAGCCCTAACGATCAACGCCGATCGATACTAGGGTGCTGGTGTGTCCTCATCCGCCGTGGTCCTGCTCGGCGGGCTGCCGTTCACGCTGCTCGCAGTGCTGTTCCTGGGGCTGCTGGCACAGGCGCAGTCCCGGCGCGACGGCGTGCGCCCGGGGCGGCTCAGCCACGCCGAGCGGGCGAAGCTGACCGCCGAGGCCCGCGAGCTGGAGGAGGTCGCCGAGGAGGTGCTCGAGGCGGCCCGCAGCGCGGTGCTGCTGGCCGAGCGCACCGTGGCCGAGCTGGCGGAGGCCGAGGCCGCACGGGACGCCGCCTGGCAGGCCCACCTGGTCGCGGCGCAGTTGCTGGAGGAGGCGACCGAGACCCTGCCGCCCGAGCCCGCCGAGGCCCTCGTCTCCGCGGAGAACCTCCGCGAGGTGTCCCGCGCCGCGCGGGCGGCGTACAAGCGCGGCGACCTGTCCATGGAGCAGCTGCGCGCGGTGTGGTCGCAGGTCGACGGGTGGGACCAGTCCCGCCAGGACCGCTCGCACGAGCTGTCCCGGCTGCGCGCCGAGGACGCCGAGGCAGCCCGCCTCTACCACGTGGCCGCCTCCCGCGCCCGCAACGCCCGGCGCGCCGCCGAGGTCGCCCGCGTCTCCTCGCACGCCCTCACCCAGGAGGCCGCCGACGCCGCCTACGAGGCCCAGGCCGTGCAGACCCTGCTCCGCGGCCGCGACTGACCCCACCGCAAACCCGGTTGAACCCGCCGATTCCCGGGTACCTCTCCCCCATGCGCGATTACGACGAAGTGGTGGAGGTCGTCTACGCCTGGCAGCAGCCCGAGCCGGCCGGCGGCGTGCCCGCCCGCGACCTCCCCGACGAGGACCTCCTCCGCGAGCTGGCGGCCCTGCACCGCACCCGCCACGACACCCTCCGCCACGGCTCCGACCAGTCCCTGGCCCACCACACCGAACGCCTCGCCGAACTCGAATCCGACTACCTCCGCCGCCACCCGACCCGCGAGATCGACCCCGCCCGCCTCCGCCCCACCTGACCCCGACGATCTTGCGCGTACCGTGCCGACGACACGCCCAAACGGGTTATAACGGCAACAGTTCCCGCAAGATCATCGCGATCATGGTGTGGGGTGGGTTACGGGGGTTCGGGGTCGTGGGGTGGGGCGTGAGATTCTGGGGGGCGTGACTGCGACGTTGATGTTGGGGCGGTATCCCGTGGATCCGCCGGTGGTGCTGGCGCCGATGGCGGGCATCACCAATGTCGCGTTTCGGCAGCTCTGCCGGGAGCAGGGGGCAGGCGTCTACGTCTGCGAGATGATCACCACGGTCGCGCTGGCGGTACGCAACCCGAAGACCGACAAGATGATCGAGTTCGGGCCGGACGAGCACCCCCGCAGCATGCAGCTGTACGGCGTCGACCCGGACATCACCGCCAAGGCCGTGCGCCGGGTCGTGGACGAGAACCTCGCAGATCACATCGACCTGAACTTCGGCTGCAGCGTCAAGAAGATCACCAGCAAGGGCGGCGGCTCGGCGATCCCGTGGAAGCGCCGCCTGTTCGGCGCGATCATCAAGGCCGCCGTCGACGCGGCCGCGCCCGCCGGCATCCCGGTCACCATCAAGATGCGCAAAGGCATCGACGACGACCACCTGACGTACGTCGAGGCCGGCCTGATCGCGCAGGAGGCCGGGGTGAAGTGGGTGGCCCTGCACGCGCGCACCGCCGCCCAGCGCTACTCCGGCGAGGCCGACTGGGAGTCCATCGCCACCCTCAAGCAGGCCCTCGACGTGCCGGTGCTGGGCAACGGCGACATCTGGGAGGCCGACGACGCGCTGCGCATGGTCGCCGAGACCGGCTGCGACGGCGTCGTGGTGGGCCGGGGCTGCCTGGGCCGCCCCTGGCTGTTCGCCGACCTGGCCGCCGCGTTCGCCGGCCGCCCCGAGCGGGTCATGCCGGACCTGGGCGAGGTCGCGCAGGTCATGCGCCGCCACGCCGAGCTGCTGGTGCGGTGGTGGGACGCCGAGCGCGAGGCCGTCACCGACTTCCGCAAGCACGTCGCCTGGTACCTCAAAGGCTTCCCGGTGGGCTCCGAGCTGCGCCGCTCGATGGCCATGGCCTCGTCGCTGATGGAACTGGACGACCTGCTCGGCAAGCTGGACCACGCCGCACCGTTCCCGGTGGCCAATCTGGGCCAGCCCCGCGGCCGCACCAACTCCCCCGCCAGGGTCGTGCTCCCCCACGGCTGGCTCGACGACCGCGACTCCCGGGCCGTCCCCGAGGACGCCGAACACGACGACTCCGGCGGCTGACCCGCTGCCTCACCAAGCAAGATCGCTGTTTCGTGCCAAGATCCGTGGTTGAACCGCAGATCTTGGCACGAAACAGCGATCTTGCTTTCCACCGCGCCCTCAGCCTCAACCCCGGAGGCTGTCGACCAGAGCCCGGGTGTACGGCGCGCGAACCCACGCGATCAGCGCGGCCACCACCCCGAACGACGCCGACATGATCGCGTTCGAGGCCGCGCCGGGCAGCACGAACAGGTTCATGATCGTCGCCCCGATCATCAGCCCGACCAGGCCGATCGCCGCCGCCCCGGACAGCCGGGGGATCAGCAGGCCGATACCGCCGGCCAGCTCGCAGGCCCCGACGAAGTAGATGAACCACATCCCCAGGCCCACCTCCCCGAAGCTCGCCGGAGCCTCGAAGGCGGGCAGATACTTGGTCGCCCCGACGGTGATGAAGAACAGGCCGAGCAGCACCTGCCCGGTCCACGTGGCGATGTGGACGGCGCGGCGGGGGCGGACGGCGGGGGCAGCGTACGTGGTCATAGCGGGTTCCCTTCCCGAGGTTTCTGTCATCGCGTTCATCCGTGTAGACGAACGGCGCGCGCAGAACTCATCGGTGCGGGCAAAGAATCCTTGCCGCGCAGGTCAGGGCGACAGCACCGGGTCGACTAGCACCGCCACCGTGCCCGGCTTGTTGCACCGGATCCGCAGGCGGACGTAGTAGGCACCGGTGACGTCGGCCTTTATCGCGGCAGGCTTCGCGCCGATCTCCGCCTGCACGGATCTGCTCGGCCCCTGGGCGTCGCCGCCCGGCAGCCAGTCCTTCGGATCGGGAAAGACCGTCAGCTCGACGATCTGGGTGGGGTTGGCCTGTTCGTCGTACGCGAGCAGCCTCGCAGTGAACGTGTCCGCCGAGCGCAGCCGCTCCCAGCTGACCTCCGCCATCGTTTGGCCGGTGTTGTTCGACGGGCAGCGGACCGCGATGGCCTGGGCGTACTCGGGCAGGTCGGCCAGTGCCTTGGGCAGGGCGACCACCAGGCCCGCGCCCCGAACCGGAGTGAGCGAGCGCAGGTAGGTGCCGGACGGCGGCAGCGCGCCGGGTGTCGCGGCCGGAGCTGAGGCGACGCCCGGTCCGGTCGTCGGCGCGGTGGCGGCGGGCGCAGCACCTCCGGCTGCCGTCGTCGCCGCTGTCTCGGGTGTGGCGCTGCTCGCGGGGAAGATGAGCGTCCAGGTCTGGGTCAGCGTGCCGATGACGGTGACGACGCCGACGACGAACGCGCCGATGGCGCCCCACCGGACCTTGCGCGGCTCCGGAGGCTCGATAGGGGTGGACACGCTGCTCCTGAGGGAAGTCAAGGGGAAGAACGACGATTTTCGCACGTGGTCGGATAGATGAGAATCAGCCCAGCGGAACTGATATCCGACAACATTGGGGATCTGCCCGGGTGTTCCGCAAGGGAAGAATGCCCTTTCATGGCCGACACCCTTCCCACGCCCCCTGCCGCCCCGGAGCCACCCACCGGGCCCACCCCGACCAGCCCCTCCGCCACGACCGGCACCTTGCGGCCCGTGTCGACGGGACCGGTTCCTGCGGCTCCAGGCAAGGGCACCGCGCGCCTCGCACTGCTCGTCGCCGCGGTGAGCCTCGTCGTCGCCCTGGTGGCGGCGGGGGTGGCGGGGGTGGCGCTGGTCCGCTCGGGCGACGAGAGCCCGGACACCGTGGCCGCGCCCGGTGACGGTGCCAGCGCCCAGGCCACCGCCGGTGGGGACGCGCCCGCGGCTCCGGCGACCACCGCCGCGGCCGCCGAGCCGTCGCCGACGGGGACCGTGCTCGGCGTGCTCAGCCCGCAGGCGGTCTATACCCAGGTCTACAAGGACCAGGAACTCATCCCGCAGGTGACCCGCGGTGCCAGCGCCTACCTCGACCTCAACGAGCCGCGGGTGGTCCAGCAGGGCAGCGACAAGGACGACGCCCGCCTGGAGCTGCCCTACAACAGCACCGTGCCGGTGATCATCCTGCTCGACGGGGTCGAGGGCGCCGTGGTCCCGGAGAACATCAAGGACCCGCAGCCTGAGGACTGCGCCGACCTCATTCGCAAGAGCCCGGTCCCGCCGCGCGCCGAAACGGCCGCGCAGCGTGAGCTGATCATGTGCGTGGCGACGTCGCAGGAGCAGGCCGCCGCCATCGGGCAGCGCCAGCGCATGGTGGTCCTCCACGTGATCGCGCTGTCGAGCAACGCGAAGGTGAGCATCCAGCTGAAGGCATGGGAAGCCCCGTCCTGATCGGACTTCGGTGTGGCCGGGCCTGCGGTCGCCTGCGGCCCGGCCACACCGGCGCCGTCAGCGGGCGCGGGCGGCGAAGTGCTCGACGATGCCCTGCAGCAGGCGGGTGTCGAAGGGCAGCGCGGCGCAGCTGTCCACCGCGGCGTCGCGGTGCTGCTCCATGAGCCGCCGCGCCTGCGCGAGCCCGTACACCCGGACCAGGTTGGCCTTGCCCACGTCGTTGCCCGAGTCCTTGCCGAGCTGCTCGCTGGACGCGGTCGCGTCGAGGATGTCGTCGCGGGCCTGGAACACGATGCCCGCGTGGTCGGCATAGCGGGTCACCAGCTCGATCTCGACGCGCGGCCGGTCCAGCAGCATCAGCAGCGGCACCAGCGCGGCCTCGACCATCGTCGACGTCTTCAGCCGGTACATCTCCAGGATGTCCTCGCCGGTGACCGGCGACGCGTCCCGGGCGTAGCGCAGGTCCAGGTACTGGCCGCGGCACAGCCGCTGCGGGCCGAGCACCGTGCCGATGTAGGCGATGACGTCGGTGACCCGGTGCGCCGGGTAGTGCCGGTCGAGCCGGGCCAGCATGCCGAACCCGGAGGACAGCATCGAGATCGCGGCGAGCTGCACGCTGCCCTCGTCGAACACGGTGTGCGCGGCGGGACGGCCCCGGCGCAGCGTGGCGTCGTCCTGGGCGGGCAGGTCGTCGAAGATGAGGCTGGCGGTGTGGAACAGCTCGATCGCGCCGAGCAGCGACTCGGGCATGTCCCCGCGTACGCCCAGCCCCTCGGCCAGCATCAGGGTCAGCGCGGGCCGCAGCCGTTTGGCCGGGCCGTCCATCGTGTACGCCAGGATCGGCGCCAGCTCCGCCGCGTTGACCTCGGCGTGGCAGTTGTGCACGATCTCGTTGATGCGCGGCAGCCGGTCGAGCACGAAAGTGCGCGCGTCGACGCTGTTCGGGTCGCGGCGGCCCATCACCGCGGCCGCCTCCCGCTTGAGGCGCAGGTCGCCGGTGGTCAGCTGAGGCAGCACCCGCCGGGGCACCCCGGCCGCGGTACGCAGGAACGTGGCGATCTCCGGGGTGACCGGGTACTCGTCGAGCAGCCGCAGCGTGCTCTGCGGGTCGGCGCACAGGTGCACCCCCAGCTTGATCGCGCCGACGCCGGTCAGCGCCTCGCGGGCGACCGGGTCGCCGCCGTACACCTGGTCGACGACGTACGCGTCGTAGGCGAACAGGTCGAGCAGCGGGTTGGTCCGGCCGTCGCCGGGATGGGTGAACGGGGTCGTCCGCCCGGCCCGGCGGTCCTCGTCACGGTCGACGAGGTCGTCCTTGAACTGGCTCAGGAAGATCGTGTTGAGGCAGCGGGCGTAGAAGCCCTCGTCGAGGCTGCGCCGGCCGAGGATGTTGGCCACCACCCGGCTCAGCCCGGCCTTGAGGAAGATGTCCGGGTACGCGCCCTCCAGCGGCTCGTCCGGGCGGCGGGTCGCGTCGCGGTGCTGGGCCAGGTACATCGACTCGGCCGCGTGGTAGAGGTGCCGGTGCGTGCCGAACGGGTAGACCTGCAGCGCGATGCCGTACAGCTCGTGCATCTCCTCGGCGAGCGGATGGTCGGGCACGTCCCTGGCGTCGATCGCGCCGCCGGTGGACAGCCCGCGCAGGATCAGCCGGTGCAGCCGGTCCCGCTCGCGCGGCAGCATGTGCTCGCCGGGCAGGTCCTGGAAGCTGTCGTCGATCACGGCGTACGCGGCCCCGTACGCGTACGCGCCGGGCAGGATCCGGGTGAGGTGTTCGCGCACCGCGGCCCGGCCCGCGTCGCGGGTGTCGTACCCCCCGATGGCGAGCACTCCCACCAGCGTGCGGACCACCTTGCCCATCGCGCCCGCCTGCACCACCGTCTCCGGCAGCGTGCGGTGCAGCCGGTCCAGCCGCTCGGCCAGCCAGCGCGTCTCGGCGACGTCGCGCAGCGCCGGGAAGCGCCGCTCCAGCGACTCCACCACACCCGCCACGCCGCGGCCGCGCTCGATGCCCTCGACCACCTCGCGCACCGTGCGGGCGTGCGCCCGCGCGAGCACCTCACCGCGGGCCACGTCGGCCGGGTCGGGCACCTCGCTGAGGTTGTACACCCCGAAGTAGTTCAGCTCCAGCAGCGCCTGCTCGCGCAGCTCCCGCCGCCGCCGCGGCGCGTAGACGCCCCGCAGCAGCGCCGCCGCCGGCGTGTTCCGCCCGGCGATCGCCTTCAGCTGCGCGGTGTACTGCTCCACATGCGACCCGATCGCCGCCGGATTCGCGTCGCGCCAGCCGGCGTAGTGCGCCAGCGTGTGCCGCACGCCCTCCTCGAGCCTGGTGTGCTCGAGATCCTCCTGCCGGAACGGGAACGGCTCCAACAGCTCCGTAGCGACACTCATGAGGCTGACCACCTCCCCGCGGACCCCGACGACCCCGCTGCACCCATGATCC
Organism: Catellatospora vulcania; assembly: GCF_009720385.1. Taxonomy (GTDB): domain Bacteria; phylum Actinomycetota; class Actinomycetes; order Mycobacteriales; family Micromonosporaceae; genus Catellatospora; species Catellatospora vulcania. Next base: position 117,974 of record NZ_WARX01000025.1, read on the forward strand.
CACCCCCGCGCCAACCCCCGCCCGGACAGATCGAAGGATGGGCGCCTTCCCCACGCTCTGCGTTGCAGAAGGCGCTCTTCCTAACACGACAGACGTCGCCGCCTGCGCAGACGGCAGTCTGCCGAGTAACGGTTCAGGCCGCCGGGCGGCGCGGTTCGCCGTCTCTCACAGCGAGGTGAGCAGGGTGGCGAGGTCCGCGGGGCGGCTGAGCATGGGCCAGTGGCCGGTGGGCAGTTCGAGGACGTCGGCGTCGGTGAGCAGGGCGAAGTACGGATGGCGCGCGGCGATCATCTCGTGCACCTGTGCGGCGGGGAACATGCAGGTGATCAGCGCGGACGGCACCGAGGAGAAGCCCGGGTGGTAGTGGACGGGCCCGCGGGCCGAGGCGAACGGGTGCGGGGTGGCACGTTCGCGCAGCAGGGCGAGCGCGTCGGCGTCGAGGCCCGCCAGCGAGGGGTCGTCCGGGTCCGGCAGGAAGGGCGGCACGGGAGCCAGGAAACCGTCGCCGATCTCAGCGAGGATGCGTTCGCGCTGCTCGGGTGAGTTCGTGTCGAACTGCGACGTGCCCTCGGGCAGCGGCCCGCTGTCGACGTACACCACCCGGCGCAGCCGCCCGGCCAGCAGTCCCGCCGCCACGGACACCACCATCCCGCCGTAGCTGTGCCCGACCAGCACCACGTCCCGCGGATCCGCGCCCTCGACCAGCGCGACCACGTCGGCCACGTGCGTGTCCAGATCGGTCTGCGGCGTCGCCTCGGCGGCCCGCTCGGCGACGCCCGCCAGCGTCACCGGGCGCGGATCGTGCCCTGCTCCGGCCAGTCGTGTGGCCACGTCATGCCAGGCCCACGCGCCGAGCCACATTCCGGGCACGAGTACGAATGTCGTCATCCCGCCACGCTAGGCGGACGCACCGACACCGCGCAGCCTTGGCATCCGGCGAGGCGCGCCGGCGCGGCTGCGCCGACCCCTACGTCCTTGCCCTGCTCTGCCAGGATGTGCGCCATGCTGCCTCCACCCGACTTCACCGTCGTCCTGCGCGGCTTCGATCGCAGCGAGGTCGACGCCCTGATCGAAGCGGTGTACCGAGGCGAGGCGCACCTCGCCGGCAGGACCGTGTTCGACTTCACCGTCGTCCTGCGCGGCTACGACCGCGAGCAGGTCAACGCGTACCTGGGCCGCCTCGCGGCGCTGCACGAGGCCGAGGGCGGGTTCCGCCCCCTGGCCGACCCGGACAGCGGCGTCCCGACCGTCGGTCCCGTCGCCCTGCGCGACCCGGCCTTCCCGCGTGCCGTCCTGTTCGGCAAGGGGTATGACCCGGCGCAGGTGGACGCGCTCGTCGCCCGGATCGCGCCGGTGCTGGCCGGGGGCGGCGGCGTCAGCTCCGACGAGGTCGAGCGAGCCTCTTTCCCCCTGGTTCGCAAGGGCTACGACGTCGACCGGGTCGACGCCTACCTGAAAGCGGTCGCGATCCGGCTGCGGGCCGAGGGGCGCTGAGCCTCAGAAGGCGCGGGCGTACTGGTCCGGCCAGTGCGCCTGCCCACCGAGCTTCGCCAGTGCCCGGCGCGGCCAGTACGGGTCGCGCAGCAGTTCCCGGCCGATCAGCACCAGGTCGGCCTGGCCGTCCTCGACGATGCGCTCGGCCTGCTCCGGCTCGGTGATCAGGCCGACCGCGCCCGTCGGCACCCCCGCCTCGCGGCGCACCTGCTCCGCGAGCGGAGCCTGGTAGCCGGGGCCGACCGGGATGTCGGCGTGCGGGGCGGCCCCGCCCGACGAGCAGTCGATCAGGTCGACGCCGGCCGCGACCAGCTCGCCGGCCAGGGCGACGGTGTCGCTGACGTCCCAGCCACCGTCGACCCAGTCCGTCGCGGAGACCCGGGCCAGCACGGGCACGTCGGGGCCGACGGCGTCGCGCACCGCCGCCGCGACGGCCACGGCCAGGCGCATGCGCGCGGCGCGGTCGCCGCCCCAGCCGTCGGTGCGGTGGTTGGTCAGCGGCGAGTAGAACTCGTGCAGCAGGTAGCCGTGCGCCGCGTGGATCTCGACGGCCTGGAACCCGGCGTCGATCGCGTAGGCCGCGGCCTGCGCGAACGCGGCGATCACCGCGGCGATGCCGGCCTCGTCGAGGGCCCGGGGCGTGCGGTAAGCGGGCACGAACGGCTCCGTGCCCGGCGCGACCGGCTGCCAGCCGCCGTCGGCGTCGGGGACCCCGCCCCGCTCCTGCGCGAACGGCCAGTACGTGGACGCCTTGAACCCGGCGTGGGCCAGCTGGATCGCCGGCACCGCCCCCTGCGCGGCCACGAACGCGGTGACCGGCCGCCAGGCGTCCACATGCGCCGGTGACCAGATGCCGGCGTCGCGGGGCGAGATCCGGCCCTCCGGCAGCACCGCGCTGGCCTCGGCGATGACCAGCCCGGCCCCGCCGACCGCGCGGGCGCCCAGGTGGGCCAGGTGCCAGTCGCCGGGCAGGCCGTCCGGCCCGGCCGAGTACTGGCACATGGGCGACATCGCGATGCGGTTGGGCAGCGTCACGCCGCGCAGTTCGAGGGGCTGTCCGAGTACCGTCACGGCGCAACAGTACGACCGGCGGCAGGCGGCGTCCTGTGATGCGGATCGCACCCGGCCGGGAACGGCTGCGCACATGGTGAAGGGCCGGGCAGACCCAGGTCTGTCCGGCCCTTCGGCACTTCTGCGTGGCGTTCTACGAGAAGATGCTCACGCCCCCCGGTCCGACCAGCAGACCGATGATGATCAGCACGATGCCCCACAGGATCTGGCGTCGTGCCAGCGAGACGATCCCGGAAACGACCAGGACCACGGCGAGGATCCACAGTAAAAGCTCCATGGTTCCTTCCTGCCCCACGAACTAAGTGATGAAACCGCTACTGTCCGTTGCCGATTCAGTCCTCAGCCAGCATGCGCTCGCGCAGCTGCGCGAGGCACCGGCTGAGCAGACGCGACACGTGCATCTGGGAGACCCCGATCTGCTCCGCGATCTGGGCCTGGTTGTGGCCCTGAACGAAGCGCAGCATGAGGATCTTCTGCTCGCGTTCCGGCAGCTCCTTGACGTACTGCCGGACCGCGTGCACGTCCGGAATGGACTCCAGCACGGTGTCGGTCTCACCGATCAGCTCGCCGAGTTCCACATCGCCGTCCTCGCCGCTCACGGCGACATTGAGGGAGTTGATGCGGTACGCCTGCGCGCAGTGCATCCCGGCCACCACGTCTTCGACGGTGACATGGAGATGCGTGGCGAGGTCTTCGGCAGTCGGCCACCGGCCCAGATCCTGGCAGAGCTGCGGGGACACCCGATTGATGTCCAGGTACAGCTCCTGCATGCGGCGGCTTACCCGCATGCTCCAGCCCCGGTCGCGGAAGTAGCGCTTGAGTTCGCCGACGATGGTCGGCACCGCGAAGTGCACGAAAGCACTGCCGCGGGCGGGGTCGAAACGGTCCACGGCCTGGATCAGGCCGATGGTCGCCACCTGCACGAGGTCGTCGCCGTCCACGCCGCGGTGGCGGAAGCGGCGGGCCAGGCGTTCAGCCAGCGGCAGCCAGGCACAGATGGCCTCCTGCCGCACGTCCTCATGTGCGGGGTCTTGCTCGCTCAGCTCTCCGAGACGGCGCAGCAGCACATCGCCGGCAGTCGCGTCGAGGGTGTCGGTCAGGGACGAGGGGGACGCGGACACGTTGGTCTCGCGAACGAGTGTTGCAGTCATTGCAGGCCTCCGGCGCAGTGAACCGCGTGTGTTCCGGAACGACGGGGGACGTCCTCGGACACGGTTCGCCTGTGACGGACACAGCACCCGTTTCTTGAGCGCTGTTGGACGGCTCGAAAGCCGACTCGGCAAGCCGAGCACCCAAGACCCTACAAGAGGCTGGCCGAAAGTACCAGCCCAAGGAGAGGAACGTACACGTTACGGGCATGCGGCCGGTGGAGTCAGAAAGAGAAACCCGAGGTCACGGCCCTGTGGTCGGTGCCCGGCGTGCGCAGTACCCCGGCCTTCGTCGCGGTCAGTCCGCGGTACAGCACGTGATCGGGCCGCATCACCGGCAGCGAGGACGGCCACGTGAAGCCGTAGCCCCAGCCGGCCTCGGCCTGCGCATCGCTCAGCAGCGCGGCCAGCGGCGCGATGGCGCGGTCGGTGGCGGCGGTGTTGAGGTCGCCGAGCACCAGCACCCGCTCCGCCTCGTCCGCCCGGATCGCCTGGGCCAGCATGTCGATGGTGTGGTCCCGGACGGCCGTGTCGTTGATCCGGGCTGAGCCGAGGTGCACGACGTACACCGCCACGTCGCCCTGCGGGGTCTTCACCACCGCCCGCAGCGCCCGGGTCCACTCCAGACCGGTGTCGACGCCGGTGATGCCCGTGATCGGATACTTGCTGAGCAGACCCACCGTCGACCGGACCGCATAGTGCGGATACGTCTTCGTCAGCTGCTCGGCGACCGTCTCGATGGTGCCGCCGGACGCCTCCTGCAGCGCGATCAAATCGGGGCCGCCCTCGGCCAGGGCCCGGACCGTGGTCTGCGGGTCGGGATTGTCGGCGTACAGGTTCTGGGTGACCACCCGCAGCTCGACCGGCCCGCCCGGAGGCGGCAGCAGGGCGCGGCCGAACATGGCCGCCCAGATCACCGCGGGCAGCAGCACCACCAGCAGCGCCCTGCCCGACCGGGCCAGCAGCGCGGCGACGGCCAGCACCGGCAGGGCCAGCCCGAACAGCGGCGCGATGGTGTCGAGCACGCTGCCGATGCCGTGCACGTTGGGCACGAGCCGGTGACCCGCGAGCACAGCCGCCAGCAGCAGAGCGGTCGCGATGACCAGCCCTGCCCGCCAGGCCGGGCGCCGGGGCGGCGGCTCGGCCGGGCCTCCGGGCGTCTTCTTCAGCTCGATGGTGGTCACTGTCCGTATGTTACCGGGGAAGACCCGAATCAAACTCGGCAAACGTCGCACTACCCGTGTGCGAAGTCCCCCGAACCACCGGTTCGGGGGACTTCGCACACGTCAACCAGCTTCAGCAGCCGGGCAGGCGCTCGATCAGGTAGCGCTCCACCTGGTCCAGTGAGACGCGCTCCTGGACCATCGAGTCACGATCACGTACGGTCACCGCGTTGTCTTCCAAGGTGTCGAAGTCGACGGTGACGCAGTACGGCGTGCCGATCTCGTCCTGGCGGCGGTAGCGGCGGCCGATCGCCTGGGCGTCGTCGAAGTCCACCACCCAGCGCTTGCGCAGCTGCGCGGCCAGGTCACGGGCCTTCGGCGAGAGCTGCTCGTTGCGCGACAGCGGGAGCACGGCCACCTTCACCGGGGCGAGGCGCTTGTCGAAGCGCATCACGGTGCGCTTGTCCACGCCGCCCTTGGTGTTGGGCGCCTCGTCCTCGTCGTACGCCTCCAGCATGAACGCCAGCACGGCCCGGGTCAGACCCGCCGCCGGCTCGATGACGTACGGCACCCAGCGCTCCTGCTTCTCCTGGTCGAAGTACGACAGGTCGACGCCGGAGTGCTTGCTGTGCGTGCTCAGGTCGAAGTCGGTGCGGTTGGCGATGCCCTCCAGCTCGGAGAACTCGGTGCCGCCGAACCGGAAGCGGTACTCGATGTCCACCGTGCGCTTGGAGTAGTGCGACAGCTTCTCCTGCGGGTGCTCGAAGAAGCGCAGGTTCTCGGCCGAGATGCCCAGGTCGAGGTACCAGTTCCAGCGCTCGCTCAGCCAGTACTCGTGCCAGGTCTCGTCGGTGCCCGGCTCGACGAAGAACTCCATCTCCATCTGCTCGAACTCGCGGGTCCGGAAGATGAAGTTGCCCGGGGTGATCTCGTTGCGGAAGCTCTTGCCGACCTGCGCGATGCCGAACGGCGGCTTCTTGCGCGCGGTGGTGGCCACGTTGGCGTAGTTCACGAAGATGCCCTGCGCCGTCTCCGGCCGCAGGTAGTGCACGCCCTCGGCGCTCTCGACCGGGCCGAGGAAGGTCTTCATCAGGCCGTTGAACATCTTCGGCTCGGTGAAGGTGCCCTTGTTGCCGCAGTTGGGGCAGTTCAGCTCGGACAGCACGAAGGTGGCGCCGGGCTTCTTCTCCAGGAACGCCTCCTCCAGGTGGTCGGCCCGGTAGCGCTTGTGGCAGCTGGTGCACTCGGTCAGCGGGTCGACGAACGCCTCGATGTGACCGGAGGCCTCCCACACCTGGCGGGCCAGGATCACCGCGGAGTCCAGGCCGACGATGTCGTCGCGCTGCTGGACCATCGTCTTCCACCACTGCCGCCGTACGTTGTCCTTCAGCTCCACGCCCAGCGGACCGTAGTCCCAGGCCGAACGGGTGCCACCGTAGATCTCACTCGACGGGTAGACGAAGCCCCGGCGCTTGGCCAGGCTGACGACGGAATCGATGCGGTCCGCGGGCATGATCAGGTCTCCATTCCGTTGGAGGTTGCCGCCGGCTGGCTGTCGGCGGAGGGTCGGCGGAAGATCCGCTCGACGTGGATACGGTACGGGCCACCTTCGGTCACCCGCATGCGGTTAAACGCTACTGCACACGGAACGTGGTGAGTCGGCCGGTGCGCCGTGGCGGCGGCGGCATCGCCCAGCCGCTACTTGCGCCCGCAGACTTCCAGGTCGGTGGTCTTCGGGTCCTGCGCGAGCAGGTAGACGACCTGCTCGGTGTCGCCGTCGGTGTAGCGCTCGGTGACCGGCAGGGTGATCCCCGACGTGCCCTGCAGCTCGACCTCGCCCAGCTCGTACGACTGGATCCGCTCCGGCCGGGACTCCTCCCGGCTGGTGAACCGGTCCAGGTCCAGCCGCCGCTGCTCGTCCTCGCAGAGCAGGTTGTAGGCCTGCTCGTACTTCTCGGCCTTCAGCGCGTCGAGGTACGACCCCACCGTGACGTGGGCCCGCTCGTTGATCGCCTGGACCCCGGTGACGGCCAGGCCGACGCCGGCCACCAGGCCGCCGCCGCAGCACAGCGCCACCAGCCCGCCCGCGATGCCGAGCGCCCAGCCCAGCCGGGTCCCGCTGCCTTCGGCGGGCGCGGCCGGGAACGGCGGCGCGGCGCCCGGACCGGGCGGCACGGGCGAGGGCGCGGGCGTCTGGGTCATGGCCGCGATCATATTGCGTTCTTCCCACCCACCGCCGCCGTGCCCGAAACCGGACCGGGGCACGCCAGGGTCCCGGCGCTCGGTCTCGGGTCAGCCCGAGGTCACGCCCGGTCGCTGGCCCGGGTCTGCACCTCGCCGCCCGGCTCGGCCTGCGCCAGCGTCTCGAACGCGCACGGCTCCATCAGCGATTCGGCCAGCAGGGGCGTCGCCGTCATCTTCACGTCGAAACCGCCCAGCGCCCGCCGGTACGCCCCCACGCTCTCCCACTCGGTGAGCAGGCACCAGTGCTCCGGCTCGTCCAGTGACCGGGTCAGCTCCCCCCGCAGGTAGCCGGGCCGGGCCGCGAGCGCCGCGAGCGCCGCGTGGGCGCGTTCGACGAACGCCTCTTCATTGGCGGCGATCACGAATCGATTGAGCATCAGCACCTCACTACAGTAAGGAGGGCACCTTCTTATCGTTTTACGGGGTAAAGGGTGCCCTTCTTAACCCATGCCGGAGAGGACCAGCAGTCGTGCCCCAGGACGTCGCGAACAACCCCCTGCTGCGCCGGCTGGCCCGGATCCCCAAGGCCGCCGCGCTGCTGGGCACGCTGGCACTGCTGGTGGCGGCCGTGCTGCTGCCGAACCCGTACGGCGGCGTCCTGCTGCTCGCACTGGCCGCCGGTCTCGCCGCGCTGCTGATCACCACCTGGCCGGTGCAGCCTCCGGCGACCCGCGGCCTGCGCGTGGTGGTACTCACACTGCTCACCGCCGCCGCCCTGACCCGCCTGTTCTGACCAGGACCCACGGCACGGCCGCCTCGCCGCCCGTCAAGACCGCCCGACCTGCCCGGCCCCCGTGCGTATCTTGAGCCCGCGTCCGGCCGACTGCCGGGCAAGTCGGGCGATCTTGGCCGGTGGCCTGCGGCCCAGCAACCCGAGCCGTTAACAAGGTGCCCTTCCTCTACGCGGAGCGTTAAGAAGGTGCCCTTCCTTCGCTCGTGGGCGGCGGAGCATGGAGGCGGGAGCGGAGGGCGGGCGGCAGGGATATGCACCTATGCGTTTTTGACAATCGTTCTCATTTTCAGAGAGAGTTGACGCCATGCTGAGCCGATCTCTCCAGCGCGCCGCCGCCGCCGGCGCCGCCGCGCTGCTGGCCTTGGGCACCGTCACCGCCTGCTCCGACTCCCCCGCCGACTCCGGCCGTTTCAGCGTCGTCACCGGCTTCTACCCCCTGCAGTTCGTCTCCGAGAAGGTCGGCGGCCCCGACGTCGACGTGGTCAACCTGGCCCAGCCGGGCGCGGAGCCGCACGACATGGAGCTGTCCCCCACCCAGGTCGCGCAGGTCGCCAACGCGGGGCTGGTGGTCTACCTCAAGGGCTTCCAGCCGCAGCTCGACGAGGCCGTCGCACAGAACGCCGCGGACCGCGCGTTCGACGTGGCCGCGGTCACCCCGCTGGTCAGCGGGCCCAACCATGAGGGCGCGAACGAGGAGGGCGGCAGCGCCCCCGACCCGCACGTCTGGCTGGACCCGACCCGCCTGGCCGCGATCGCCGGCAGCGTCTCGCACAAGCTCGCCGAACTCGACCCGGCGCACGCGGCGGGCTACGCAGAGCGCGGCAACGCCCTGGTCGCCGAACTGAACAAGCTGGACGCCGAGTTCACCGCCGGGCTCGCCGACTGCCGGCGGCACGAGATCGTGACCAGCCACGCCGCGTTCGGGTATCTCGCCGACCGGTACAAGCTGCAGCAGATCGCGCTGTCCGGGCTGACCCCGGACACCGAGCCCACCCCACAGCAGATCGCGGCCGTCGCCGCGGAGGCCCGCAAGTACGGCGCGACCACGATCTTCTTCGAGACGCTCGTCTCGCCGAAGGTCGCGCAGACGCTGGCCGAGCAGGTCGGCGCGAAGACGGCCGTACTCGACCCGCTGGAAGGCCTCGCCGAGGGCGGTACGGGTGACTACTTCTCGGTCATGCGGACCAATCTCGCGACCCTGCGAACCGCGTTGGGCTGTGCATGAGCCTGCGCGGCGAGCTGACAGGAGAAGGCGTGAACCCCCCGGTTCTCCAGATCAAGCATGGTGCGGTCGCCTACGACCGGCCGGTGCTGCGCGACGTCAACCTCACCGTACGCAGCGGTGAAGTGGTCGCCGTGCTGGGCGCCAACGGCAGCGGCAAGTCCACGATGATCCGGGCCGGGCTGGGCCTGGTCCCGCTGGCCGAGGGCCGGGTCGAGCTGTTCGGCGTCCCGCTGCGGCGCTTCCGCGACCGGCAGCGCATCGGGTACGTGCCGCAGCGGCTCGGCGCGGGCGGCGGCGTGCCCGCCACCGTCGGCGAGGTCGTCTCATCCGGACGGCTGGCCCGGCGCGGCTTCCCCGGCCTGCCGCGGACCGGTGACCGGCAGGCCGTCGCGCGGGCGCTCGCCGCGGTCGACCTGACCGACCGGATGCACGACCCGGTCGCCTCCCTGTCCGGCGGCCAGCAGCAGCGCACGCTGATCGCGCGGGCGTTGGCCGGGGAACCGGACCTGCTGGTGCTCGACGAGCCCACGGCCGGCGTCGACGCCAAGTCGCAGGAGGCGTTCGCGCAGGCGCTGCGCGACTTCGTCCGGCACGGCGGCACGGTGCTGCTGGTCGCGCACGAGCTGGGCCCACTGCAGCCGGTCATCACCCGCGCGGTGGTCGTGCACGACGGGGTCATCGCGCACGACGGCGCGGTCCCCCACCCCGCCGGCCACCACGCCGAACCCGGCCACGACCACGTGCACCCGCACGCCCCGCAGGACCCGCCGAGCATCTGGGGACGCGAATGAACGTGAACCTCATCGAGATCATGTCCCTGCCGTTCATGCAGCGGGCGCTGCTGGGCGCGCTGATCACCGGCCTGATCGCGCCCTCGCTGGGCATCTACCTGGTGCAGCGGCGCATGTCGCTGATCGGCGACGGCATCGGCCACATCGCCCTGACCGGCGTCGGCGTCGGCCTGCTCACCGGCACCTCGCCGGTGCTCACCGCGATCATCGTGTCGGCCCTGGGCGCGGTCGCCGTCGAGCTGATCCGCGAACGCGGCCGCACCTCCGGCGACATCGCGCTGGCCATCCTGTTCTACGGCGGCATCGCGGGCGGCGTGTTCCTGGTCGGGCTCGCCCCCGGCAAGGGCAGCGCCAACCTCACCTCGTACCTGTTCGGCTCGCTGCTGACCACGTCCGCCACGGACTTGATCACGATCGCGATCCTCGGCGCGTGCGTGCTCGTGGTCACTGTCGGGCTGCGGCCCTGGCTGTTCGCGATCTGCCAGGACGAGGAGTACGCCAAGGTCTCCGGCCTGCCGGTGCGCACGCTCAACCTGCTGCTCGCCGTGATGACCGCGGTGACCGTCACCGTCGCCATGCGCTCGGTCGGCCTGCTGCTGGTCAGCGCGCTGATGGTGGTGCCCGTCGCGGCGGCGCAACTGGTCTCGCGTGGCTTCGGCGGCACCATGACCCTGGCCATGCTCGGCGGCGTGATCAGTGCCGGGGCGGGCATCCTCATGTCCGCCGGGTACGACACCGCGCCCGGCGCGACCATCGTGCTCGCCGCCATCGCACTGTTCATCCTGGTCGCCGCCGTGGGCGCGGCACTGCGCCGGCGACGGCGCGCCGACAACGGCCCCGCGGCGGCATGCGATCCGCCCGAGTGCGTCCTCGACTCATGATTGGGTATGCACCGACGCGCGGGGCTACGGTGGTCGATGTGAGCCAGACGCAGTCCTACGCCCGAGCCGGAGAGCTGCTGCGGGCGCTCGCCGCGCCCGTCCGGATCGCGATCGTGACCGAGCTGGCGGCGAACGGCGAACGCCACGTGCACGAGCTGGTGGAGCGGCTGCGAGTGGCCCAGCCGCTGGTCTCCCAGCACCTGCGGGTGCTACGGGCAGCCGGCGTGGTCCGCGCCGAACGGCACGGCCGCGAGATCGCATACTCGCTGGTGGACGAACACGTCGCACACATCGTGGCCGACGCCGTCACCCACGCCGCGGAGCAGCGCCCGTGACGCGGCCAGGCGACAAGCACAGGTCGAGCGAGGAGAAGGCGTGAGGGAGCTACGCGAGCGAACCAGCTGGCCGCTCAGCCATGCCGCCGACGAGCGCAGCGAGGAGAAGGCGTGAGGGAGCTACGCGAGCGAACCAGCTGGCCGCTCAGCCATGCCGCCGACGAGCGCAGCGAGGAGAAGGCGTGAGGGAGCTACGCGAGCGAACCAGCTGGCCGCTCAGCCATGCCGCCGACGAGCGCAGCGAGGAGAAGGCATGACGAGCCCACAGGGCACTGCGGCGCGCAACACGCGCCAGCGGTCCGCGGTGGCGACCCTGCTGTCCGAGGTGGAGGGCTTCCACAGCGCGCAGGAGCTGCACGCCATGCTGCGCGACCGGGGCGAGCGGGTCGGCCTGACCACCGTGTACCGGACGCTGCAGGCGCTGGCCGACGCCGGGGACATCGACGTGATGCGGCCGCCCGGTGGCGAGCAACTGTTCCGACGCTGCTCCAACGGACACCACCACCACCTGGTATGCCGCACCTGCGGCCGTACCGTCGAGGTGGCCGGACCGGCTGTGGAGTCCTGGGCGGACCGGGTCGCGGCGCAGCACGGGTTCGTCGACGTCAGCCATACGCTGGAGATCTTCGGCACCTGCCAGGGCTGCGCCACGACACGGGCTTGACGCGGGGCGTTTACCGATCGCCGGAGTCGACCACAATGCTGTCATGAAGCTCTATGCGGAGAAGCCATGGCGGTTCACCCGGCAGATCGTCGCCGATGTCACCGCCCTGGTCTGGAGCGCAGTGTGGATCTGGGCGGCGCTCACGCTGTACGACCTGGTCGAGAAGCTGGCGGTGCCCGGCCAGAAGCTGGAGAGCGCCGGCACGAACCTGGCCGCCGACATGGTGGAGGCACAGGCCCGCGCGGGGCGCATCCCGCTGGTCGGTGATGAGGTGGGCGCCCCGTTCGGCAGCGCCGCCAACGCGGCGAACTCCATCGCCGAGGCGGGACGGGACCAGCAGGAGGCCATCGCGAACCTGGCCACGGTGCTTGCCTGGCTGACCGCGGGCATCCCGGTGCTGATGGCGCTGGCGCTGTGGCTGCCGCTGCGGCTGTCCTGGATCCGGGCGGCCAGTGTCGCCGCGAAGGTGCGCCGCTACCCGGGCGGCGGTGAGCTGCTCGCGCTGCGGGCGCTGGCCACCGCGCCGCTGCGACGGCTCGCCTCGCTGGACAGCGGCGTGGTCGCGGGCTGGCGTACCGGGGATCCGGATGCCGTGGAACAGCTTGCCGCCCTGGAGCTGCGCCGCCTCGGCCTACGCGGCAGCCCTCGCCGCTGAACCGCTGGCGGCCCGCCGGCCCAGCTCGGCTCGGCTCGGCTCGGCTCGGCTCGGCTCGGCTCGGCTTGGCTCGCGGTTATGATCGCTGTTTGCGGTCAGAAAGTGCGGTCTGACCGCAGTTTCTGACCGCAAACAGCGATCATGGCGCGCTGCCCCGGACGGGGAGCGTTAAGAAGGGCACCTTCCTCTACGTATAGCGATGTGAAGGTGCCCTTCCTTCAGCGGGGTGGGATGCGGCGGCGGGCGTCGGTGGCGGTGGACGGGCCGGGGGTCCAGGTGGAGACCCATTCGCCCTGGTCGGGTGGGCCGATGATGCCGGCTTCCAGGGTGGTGTGGGCACCGGCGAGGACGCGGCGGGCCAGGGCGACGTCGGCGGCGTCGGTGTTGTTCCAGAGGGCGTGTTCGAGGATGACGATGCGGCCACGGGACTGCCGGCAGAAGAGGTCGGCGAGTTCGAGTTCCTCGGGTCGGCCGGAGGCGGTGGCGCGGGAGCAGACCGCGGCGATGGCGAACAGCTCCGCGCCGATGTCGACGATGCGACCCAGGAAGGCCTGCCGGTGTTCCAGTTTGCCCTGCCAGCGGGCCATACCCTGGAAGGTGTTGCGGGCCAGGCGGCGCGAGGCGCGCTCGGCCCAGCGCACGTGCTTGGCCAGCGGGCCGAACTTGCGGTATCCGCCGAAGGTGCCCCGCCCGACGGCGAGGGTGGGCAGCCAGCGGGCGTAGAAGCCGGTGGCGCGCAGCAGTGCCTTGCCCTTGGCGCCGACGGACGACTTCGGGTCGATGAGCGCCCCGGCGACGGACAGGTGCTGGTCCACCGCCTCGCGGGCGATGAACAGGTGCATGATCTCGGTGGAGCCTTCGAAGATACGGTTGATGCGCAGGTCGCGCAGGATCTGCTCGACGCCGATCGCCTTCTCGCCGCGGGCGGCCAGCGAGTCGGCGCTCTCGTAGCCGCGCCCGCCGCGGATCTGCACCAGCTCGTCGGCGACCTGCCAGGCCAGCTCGGAGCCGTACAGCTTGACGAGCGCGGCCTCGATGCGGAAGTCGTTGCGGTCGTCGTCGGCGAGCATGCAGCACAGGTCGAGCATTGACTCCATGCCGTACGCCGTGGCCGCGATGAACGCGATCTTCGTGGCGACGGCCTCGTGCTGGCCGACCGGCCGTCCCCACTGGACGCGCTGCTGGGACCAGCCCCGGGCGACGGCGAGGCACCACTTCGACGCGCCGACGCACATCGCGGGCAGGGAGAGGCGACCGGTGTTCAGGGTGCTCAGCGCGATCTTCAGGCCCTGGCCCTCGCCGCCGATGACGTTGTCGGCGGGCACGAACACGTCGTGGAACCGGGTGACGCTGTTCTCCAGGCCGCGCAGGCCGAGGAAGGCGTTGCGGTGCTCGACGGTGACGCCCTCGCTGTCACCCTCGACGACGAACGCGGTGATGCCGCCGCGGCGGCCCTCGCCCTTGGGCACCATCGCCATGACCACGAGCAGCGTCGCGACGGTGCCGTTGGTGGCCCACAGCTTGACGCCGTTGAGGCGGTATCCGCCCTCGACCGGGGTGGCGGTGGCCCCCATCCGGGCCGGGTCGGAGCCGACGTCGGGTTCGGTGAGCAGGAACGCCGACACCTCCCCCGCGGCGAGGCGGGGCAGGAAGCGCTGCTTCTGCTCCTTGGTGCCGAACAGTTTGAGCGGCTGCGGCACGCCGATGGACTGGTGCGCCGACAGCAGCGCGCCGATCGCCGGGCTGACCGAACCGGCCAGCGTCAGCGCGCGGCAGTAGTCCAGGTGGGACAGGCCGAGGCCGCCGTACCCGGGATCGATCTTCATGCCGAACGCGCCGAGTTCGGCCAGGCCCTGGAAGACCTCGTCGGGGATGCGGGCGTCGCGCTCGATGGCGGCCCCGTCGACCTCGGTGCTGACGTACTCGCCGAGCCTGGTCAGGAACTGCGCGGCGTCGGGGTTCGGGGCGGGCTGCGGCCACGGGTGGATCAGGTCCATCCGCAACCGGCCGAGGAACAGCTGCTTACCGAAGCTGGGCTTGCGCCACTCGCTCTCCCGGGCGGCCTCGGCCACCTGCCGGGCCTGGTCTGCGGTCACCTCACGCTGCACGGTCGTCATCGCCGACTCCCCTGTTTCGGTGGTTTGCGCCCTTGAATCACGCTACCCCGCAGTACTACCGAGCGGTAGCAGTTGGCAAACCGGCCGACAGTCCTTACTCGTACTGCTCGGCGGGAGGCTGGATCGGCCGCCACTCCAGCACCTCGATGAACGGGATGCTCTCCCCGTTGACCGCATCGGTGCCCCGCTGGTCGGAGTACGTTCCGGTGATCTCGACCCAGCTGTCGGCAGGCAGTCCCGCGGGCACGCTGCCGTTCATGCCGACCTTGATCGGGCGGGCGTCGGCCGCGCAGCAGGACAGGATCATGCGGGTGAGCAGCTGCCCGCCTGCGGGGTTGTCGGACAGGAATCCGGTGACCCGGACCTGCCGTTCGCCGATGGACAGTCCGTTGTCGAAGATCGCCCGGGTGGCGTAGTCGAGCACGCTGATCTCCGCGGGGTCCCCGTCCGGCAGCGCCGGAAAGTCCGACACCTGCTGCGAGGAGAGCGCGCTGCCGGCCTGTCCCGCAGCGTAGGAACCCAGCGCGGGCGGGGCCACCAGCAGCAGGCCGAGCACCGGCGCGATCAGCAGCCAGCCGATCCGCGGCTCGCGGTGCCCGCCACGGCCGTGGCCACCGACATCATGGCCGTGGTCGCCGTGCCCGCCGCCGGGACCGCCGTCCGTGTGGGCGTGATCGCCGTCGCCGCCGGATTCGTCGTGGTCCGCGCACTCGGTGTCGACGGTCGTGCCGTGGCGGATGTCGTACCAGAGGGTCATCACGGCGGCGACGACCAGCAGCACGCCCGCGCCGATCAGGAATGGCTGCAGGCCGGCCTTGACGTAGCGCAGGTACATGTCGGTGAGGCTGGCCTTGAGGATCGCGCCGCCGAGCAGCAGCATCACCACGCCCTGGGCCTGACGGTTCACAGCAGCACCATCCCGACTCCGGCGGCGACCACGACCGCCATCACGAACGTGGCCGGGGCGAAGCGCATCGCGAAGCGGCGGCCGAACACCCCGGCCTGCATGGAGATCAGCTTCAGGTCGACCATCGGGCCGACGACCAGGAACGCCAGCCGCGCGGTGAGCGAGAACTGGCTCAGCGACGCGGCGACGAACGCGTCCGCCTCGGAGCAGATGGACAGCAGCACGGCCAGCGCGGCCAGGGCCAGTACGGACAGCACGGGCTGGTCGGCGACGGCCTGCAGCACCGACTCGGGCACCAGGACGTTGATGGTGGCCGCGGCCATCGCGCCGAGCACCAGGAAGCCGCCCGCGTGCACGATGTCGTGGCGGCAGGCCGCCCAGAACGCCCGCCAGCGGGACAGGTCGTCCAGCTCGGGCCGGTGCGGCAGCCTGATCCACTCCTGCTTGCCCAGGCGCAGCCAGAGCCAGCCCATCACCATGGCGACGACGATGCTGGCCAGGCCGCGGGCGACCACCATCTCCGGGTTGTTCGGGAAGGCGACCGCGGTGGCGGTCAGCACGATCGGGTTGATCGCGGGCGCGGCCAGCAGGAACGCCAGCGCGGCGGCGGGGGTGACGCCGCGGCGGATCAGCGAGCCCGCGATCGGCACCGAGCCGCACTCGCAGCCGGGCAGCACGACGCCCGCGCAGCTGGCCACCGGCACGGCGAGCGCCGGGTGCTTGGGCAGCGCCTTCGACCAGAACGAGCGCGGCACGAACACCGCGATCACCGCCGACAGCGCCACCCCGAACACCAGGAACGGCGTGGCCTGCACCATCACCGACACGAACACGGTGGTCCAGGTCTGCAGCAGCGGTGTGGAGATCGCGGCGGCGATCGGCTCGCGGAAGATGAGCAGCGCTATGAGCAGCGCCGCGAGCACCTCGACGGAGCCGATCCGGCCGCCCAGCAGCGGCTTGGGGGCCGGGCCGCCCCCGGCGGGCGGCGACGGGGGCGCCGCGGGCGGGCGCTGATCGACGGAGGTCACACGGATCCTTCGCGGTATCGGGGTGTGCCGACCGGCACAGGTTACCGGGCGCCGGTTCGGTGTTAGCCTTTCCGGCACAAGCGCCGCTGTCCAGCGGCCTCATATGAACAAGTAACGACAGGGGAGCGCACAGCGCTGAGAGTGCGGCATTCGGCCGCAGACCCTCGAACCTGATCTGGGTAATGCCAGCGCAGGGAGTTCGGTCAACACCTCACCGCCACGTCTGCTTTCGTGATACCCCCAAATGGGGTTATCGCGGGCGCGACGTGTGCACTTCTCCTCGTTCGTCCCCTCAACGGACCAGGAGTTATTCATGACTAGCTATCGCTGGCGGACCGTCGACATCGTCGTCGCCTCGATCCTCGCCGTCGCCTTCGGCGTCGTCTTCTGGGCCTGGGGCCTGCTGTGGAACGGCCCGGCCGGGGCGATCTTCGGCTCGACCTTCCCGCCGGCCGCGGCCGCCATCTACGGCGTCTGGCTGCTGCCCGCCGTGCTCGCCCCGCTGATCATCCGCAAGCCGGGCGCGGCGATCTACACCGAGCTGGTGGCCGCGATCGTGTCGGCGCTGCTCGGCACCTCGTGGGGCATCTCGGTGCTCTGGTACGGCCTGGCCCAGGGCGCGGCCGGCGAGCTGGGCTTCCTGCTCGGCGGCTACCGCCGCTGGAATCTCGGCCAGTCGCTGCTCGCGGCCACGTTCGCGGGCCTCACGGCGGCGGGGCTCGACCTGTTCTACTACTACGGCGACTGGCAGTTCAGCTGGAAGATCGCCTATGTCGCCATCGTCGTGGCCAGCACGCTGCTGTTCGCGGGCGTCGGCGGCCACTTCCTGACCAAGGCCCTGGCCGGCACCGGCGTGCTCGACCGGTTCCCGTCCGGCCGCAGCCGCGACCTGGTCTGATGATCACGCTCGAGGGGTACGGGTGGCGGCACGCCGGTCGTCGTGCGTGGGCGGTGCGCGGGCTCGACCTGCGTATCGAGCGCGGCGAGCGGGTGCTGCTGCTCGGCCCCTCGGGCGCGGGCAAGTCCACCCTCCTGCACGCGCTGGCCGGGCTGCTGCCCGAGGACTCCGGCGAGGCCGAGGGCGTACGCAAGGTCGACGCCGGCCACGTCGGCATCGTGTTCCAGGACCCGCAGTCGCAGCTGGTGATGTCGCGGGCCGGGGACGAGGTCGCGTTCGGCCTGGAGAACCTCGGCTGGTCCCTGGACCAGGTCTGGCCCCGGGTGGACGAGGTGCTGCGCCAGGTCGGTTTCGGCTACGAGCGGGACCGGGCCACCGACGCCCTGTCCGGCGGCGAGCAGCAGCGCCTGGTGCTCGCCGGAGCGCTGGCTCCGCGTCCTGAGCTGCTGCTGCTCGACGAGCCCACGGCCAACCTGGACCCGGCCGGGGCCGCCCTGGTCCGCCGGGCACTGCGCGACGCCGTCGACGCCGACACCACCGTGGTGCTCATCGAACACCGCATCGCCGAGGTCCTGGATCTGGTCACCCGGGTGGTGGTGCTGGAGCCGGGCGGCGGGGTGCGCGACGACGTCCCGCCGCACCTGCTGACCGGCCCGCTCGGCGCGGAGCTGGCCGCGGCCGGGGTCTGGGTGCCCGGCCATCCCGCACCCGCCCGCCATGCCGCGAACCCGCCCGGCGACGTCCTGCTCTCGACCCGTGACCTGCGGGTACGCCACCTGTCCTACCCCGACGTCACGATCCGCGCCGGTGAGGCGCTCGCGGTGACGGGACCCAACGGCAGCGGCAAGTCCACTCTCGCCCTGGCCCTGGGCGGCCTGCTCAAACCCGCCGCAGGCGAGGTGCGCAGCCCCGACGGGTCACCGCACCGCTGGCGCGCCCACGCGCTGGCAGCCCGGATCGGCTCGGTGTTCCAGAACCCGGAGCAGCAGTTCGTCGCCGCCACCGTGCGCGACGAACTGGCGCTGGGCGGCACGCCCACGTCCCGGGTCGACGAGCTGCTGACCCGGCTACGGCTGGACCACCTGGCCGGGGCGAACCCGTTCACCCTGTCCGGCGGTGAGGCGCGGCGGCTGTCCGTGGCCACCGCGCTGGCCGCCCGTCCCCGGCTGCTGATCCTGGACGAGCCCACCTTCGGCCAGGACCGGCGCACCTGGATCGAGCTGGTCGACCTGCTGGCCGCGCTGCGCGACGACGGCCACGGCGTCGTCACCGTCACCCACGACCCGGACGTGGTCACCGCCCTCGCCGACCGCGTCCTCGACCTGGGACGAAGCTCATGACCAGCACGGCGACCGCGATACAGCGCAGCGACGCACTGCTGGCGCGGCGCACCCCGGTCGCGAAGATCGTCTTTCTGGCGCTGTTCACCACCTCGGCCCTGTTCACCCGGGACGTGGCCGCGCTCGGTTTCGCCCTGGTGGTGACGTTCCTGGCCGCGCCGCTGTTCGGGATCACGCCGTGGGGGCTGCTGCGGCGGGGCTGGCCTGCGCTGCTCGGCGCGGCCACGGTGGTGCTGTCGCTGGCGCTGTTCGCGGCGGACCGGTCAGGGACCGTGCTGGTGGAGTTCGGGCCGATCGTGATCACTTCGACGGTGCTGGGCAACGCGCTGTCGCTGGCGCTGCGGCTGCTGGCCATCGCGCTGCCCAGCATCCTGGTGTTCAGCACGACCGACCCGACCGACCTGGCCGACTCGCTGATCCAGCACGCCCGCGTCTCACCCCGCTTCGCGATCGGCGCGCTGGCCGCGTTCCGGCTGGTCGGGCTGCTCGGCGACGAGTGGCGGATGATCGCGATGGCCCGCCGCGCCCGCGGCATCGACGCCGGGCACAACCCGGTGCGCTGGCTCAGGCTGTTCGCCGGCACGGCGTTCGGGCTGCTGGTCGGCGCGATCCGGCGCGGCACCCGGCTGGCCGTGGCGATGGACGCCCGCGGCTTCGACTCCGGCCTGCCCCGCACCGTGGCCCGCCCGATGCCCTGGCGCCCCGCCGACTCGCTGCTCGTCCTCACCGGCGCCCTGCTCGCCGCGCTGATCCAGCTCATCGCCCACCGCTGACCGGCCCAACAGCCTCCCGGCCCCAAGATCACCCGACTTGCCTGGCGCCTGCGGGTGTCCCCGTCCTCGATACCCACAGGCGCCAGGCAAATCCGTGGGTCTTGGGAGGGTCTTCGCAGCAACGCCCAGGAACGGCCGCGCCGGGTGGAGCTCGACTGCGAAGACTTGCCCTCGCCGTCCGGTTGCCGTTATATATCGTTCACCGATTCATTGGCCTCCGCGACGGGAGATCCGGCATGGCGCAGTCGACGACGAAGCGCGCGGGCAAGCTGGTCGCGGTGGCGTTCGGGCTGGTTCTCGCAGGTCTGGCCGTGACCGCGCACCACGACTGGGAGAACAGGCGCGTGGCCGAGCTGGGCTGCCGGACCGGACCGCTGCTGCCCTGGATCACCGAGCAGGAGCATCGCGGCGCTTTCCTGTTCCCCTACGGCACGGTCACCTCCTGCCGGGTGCTCGGCGGCGAGGTAGGTCTGCTCAGCGCGGACGCCGACACCGACCTGCTGCTGGAGACCCGCCGCGGACTCGTGGCCGTGCGGGTCGCGTACCGCGACATGGACCGCGGCCGGCAGTGGACCGCGAAGGCCACCGAACTCACCGCCGACCAGGCCGCCCACCTGCTGTCCGACGCGGAGGAACGGCGGCTGCGCACCTCGATCGCGTCCCGCGGCGGCGTGCTCGCCGAGGAGTGGACCCTCAACTACGGCGACGGCTGACCAGGATCCGCGGACTTGCCCGGCGCCTGTGGGTATCCGGGTTCTTGATACGCACAGGCGCCAGGCAAGTCGAACGGTCAAGAGCCCGCAGCGCGCCGCGCCGGTCAGGCCGTCGGGGCGGGTGGGGCGACCGGGTTGGGCAGGGCGCCGCCGAAGCGGCGGTCGCGCTGGGCGTACAGCTCGCAGGCGTACCAGAGGTGGCGGCGGTCGAAGTCGGGCCACAGCGTGTCCAGGTAGACGTGCTCGGCGTACGCGGACTGCCAGAGCAGGAAGTTGCTGGTGCGCTGCTCCCCCGACGGGCGCAGGAACAGGTCCACGTCCGGCACCTCGGGGTGGTAGAGGTACTTCGCGAACGTCTTCTCGTTGACCTTGTCGGCCTTGAGCCGGCCCGAGGCCACGTCCCGGGCGATCGCGGCCGCCGCGTCGGCGATCTCGGCCTGGCCGCCGTAGTTGACGCAGAACTGCAGGGTGAGCTTGGAGTTGGCGCGGCTCATCTGCTCGGCCGCCTCCAGCTCGTCGATGACGCTCTTCCACAGCCGTCCGCGCCGGCCCGACCACACGATGCGTACGCCCAGGTCGTTGAGCATGTCGCGGCGGCGGCGGATGACGTCGCGGTTGAAGCCCATCAGGAAGCGGACCTCGTCGGGCGAGCGCTTCCAGTTCTCCGTCGAGAAGGCGTACACCGACAGGTAGGGCACGCCGATCTCCAGCGCCCCCTCGATGGTGTCGAACAGGGAGAACTCGCCGCGCTTGTGGCCCTCGGTGCGGGGCAGGCCGCGGTCCTTGGCCCAGCGCCCGTTGCCGTCCATGACGATGGCGACGTGTTTGGGCAGCGCGTCGCCGGGCAGCTTGGGCGGGGTCGCGCCGGACGGGTGGAGCGACGGCGGCTTCGGCTCGCGCCGGGTTCGGATCACGTTGCGTTTCCCCTGTTCGGGTGCGGGAGCGGGCTCAGCCCGGTTCCCGGCGATCAACCAACGGCAGAGAGCGTAGCTGCCGTTCCAGGTGCCACTGCAAATGCGCCGCCACGAAACCTGCACACTCGCGCTGCACCGGCGGCTCGGCCCGCTCCGCCGCGGCCCAGTCGCCTTCCAGGAGGGCGAACATCAGGTCGAGGGTCGCCGGGTCGGGATGGGCGGCGCCGGGCGGGCGGCAGTTCAGGCAGGTGACACCCCCGGCGGGTACGGAGAACGCCCGGTGCGGCCCCTCCTCCCCGCACACGGCGCAGTCGCGCAGCGCCGGGGCCCAGCCGGCCTGCGCCATGGCCCGCAGCAGGTAGGCGTCGAGCACCAGCGGGCCGGGCCGCTGCCCCTCGGACAGCGCCCGCAGCGCGCCCAGGGTGAGCTGGTAGAGCCGCAGCGCGGGTTCGCGCTCGACCGGGGTCAGTCGTTCGGCCAGCTCCACGATCGCGCTGGCCGCCGTGTAGCGCGGGTAGTCGCCCAGGAAGCGGCGGCCGAACAGGTCGCGGCCCTCGACCTGGGTGACGGTGTCCAGCGAGCTGCCCTCGCTGCACTGCACGTCGATGTGGCCGAACGGCTCCAGCCGCGCGCCGAAGCGCGAGGTGGTGCGGCGTACCCCCTTGGCGACCGCGCGCACCCGGCCGTGCTGGCGGGTCAGCAGCGTGACGATCCGGTCGGCCTCGCCGAGCTTCTGCACCCGCAGCACGAGCGCGTCGTCGCGGTAGAGAGGTCGACGCATACCCGGCATGGCTGCGACCCTACCGGCCCGGGGCGACTAGAAGCCCAGCCGCCGGAGCTGGCGGGGGTCGCGCTGCCAGTCCTTGGCGACCCGCACGTGCAGGTCGAGGTAGACCTTGGTGCCGAGCAGCTCCTGGATCTCCAGGCGGGCCTTGGTGCCGACCTCCTTGAGCCGGGCGCCGCGCGCGCCGATCATGATGGCCTTCTGGCTCTGCCGCTCGATGTAGATGTCGGCGTACACCTTGGTCAGGCCGTCCTCGGGGATGATCTCCTGGATCAGCACCGCGATCGAGTGCGGCAGCTCGTCGCGTACCCCCTCCAGTGCGGCCTCGCGGATCATCTCGCCGATCAGCACGTGCTCGGGCTCGTCGGTGAGCATGTCGTCCGGGTAGAGCTGCGGCGACTTCGGCAGGTGCCCGACCATCACGTCGACCAGCGTGTCGAGCTGGGAGTTGGCCACCGCGCTGACCGGCACCACGTCGGCGAACTCGCCGAGCGCGTTGACTGCGAGCAGCTGCTTGGCCAGGGTCTCCTTGTCCACCAGGTCGGTCTTGGTGACCACGGCGACCACGGTCGCCTTCAGCGCGGCGATCTCGCCCGCGATGAAGGTGTCGCCCTTGCCGACGGGCTCGTTGGCGGGGATGCACAGGCCGATCACGTCGACCTCGCTCCAGGTCGCGCGGACCAGGTCGTTGAGCCGCTCGCCGAGCAGGGTGCGCGGACGGTGCAACCCGGGGGTGTCCACCAGCACCAGCTGCGAGTCGGGGCGGTGCAGCACGGCACGGATGATGTGCCGCGTGGTCTGCGGTTTGTTCGACGTGATCGCGATCTTCTGCCCGATGATCGCGTTCGTCAGAGTCGACTTGCCCGCGTTCGGCCGCCCGACGAAGCAGGCGAATCCAGCACGGTATGAGTTGTCCGCCACCTGCTCAACCTACCGTCAGGGCAGGAAGGCGGGCTCATCGGCGTACCCACGGCGACCGGCGGAGGGCTCGGCGACGAGCGTGGCGAACAGGTCGTCGACCGGGGTCTGCAGCAGGTCGGCCAGCGGGACCAGGGTCGTGGCGCCGTCGGCGTACGCCCCGAACAGCTCGCCCACCAGCCGGGCCGGCAGCCGCGGGGCCTGCGCCGCGCCCATCCGGGCCAGCAGCGCCTGCCGCCCGGCGGGGCCGGGGTGGCAGCGGGCCGCCGTCCACGGGCTCAGCTCGGCCTGGCGGGCCGCGTCGAGCAGCCCGAGCCCGCGCAGCCGGGCGGCCATCGCACCGGCCGAGACCCCGAACGCGCCGACCAGCTCGGCGAACACGGCGTCGGTGACCGGCGGCCCGGCCACCGCCCGCACCTCGGCCGTGGGCATCAGGAACGCGGCGGCGAAGGCGTCGGCTCGCTGTTCCAGCGCGGCGCGCTGGCGTCCGGGCGCGAGGTGCTGGTCGAGCAGCGGCTGTTCGGCGTCACCGGCCAGCACGTGGCCCAGCGCGTGCGCGAGCGCGAAGCGCTGCCGGGTGAACCGGCTGGTGACGTTGCCGAGCACCAGCCGGCCGTGCGCGGACTGCCAGGCCAGGGCGTCCGCGCCACCGGGCAGTGCGAGCAACGCCACGTCCACCGCGAACGCCTGCTCGACGGCGGTCGCCAGCTCCGCGGTGGGCAGCGCGCGCACGCTGGGCACGCCCAGCGCGGTGACCGCCCACTCCGCCAGCGCGCGGCCCGTCGCCCCGGGCGGCCCCGCCGGGGGCTCGGGCAGGCGTGGCAGCGGGGGGCGGCGGCCCAGCAGGCGCAGCCGCTCGTACGCCGCGGCGTAGCGGTCGACCAGGGCGCGGATCTCGTCACCCGAGCTCGGCTCGACGGCAGGCAGGGCGGGCTCCCGGGTGCGGCCGGTGAGCAGCCAGTCCACGCTGACGTCACCGGCGTCGGCGATCAGGGCCAGCTCCAGCGAGGTGAAGCGGCGCACGGCGTTGAGCGACTTGGACAGTTTGTCGGCGCTGATGCCGACCAGTTCACTGAAGGCGGCCTGGCTGGACGACACGCGTGTGATCACCGAACGGACGCGGTCGATCACGCCTTCATCCATGGCCATCACCGTAATGAGCAGTCGCGATAATCGCAACGGCCGTCGGGACGGTTGACACGGACCCGCCCCGCGGTCGCGGCCGCGCACTGCGGCTCCGGTACGGTGAGCTCCGTGGAGCTGCTGCATTCGGGCAAGGTCAGGGACGTCTACCGCGACGGCGAGGACATCATTCTGGTGGCGTCGGACCGGCTCTCGGTCTACGACGTGATCCTGCCGACGCCGGTGCCGGACAAGGGCCGGGTGCTGACCCGGCTCTCGCTGTGGTGGTTCGAGCAGCTCTCCGACATCGTGCCGAACCACGTCATCTCCGGCGACGACGTGCCGGCCGAGTTCGCCGGGCGGGCAGTGCGCTGCCGCTCGCTGAGCATGGTCCCGGTGGAGTGCGTGGCGCGCGGCTACCTGACCGGCGGCGGGCTCACCGAGTACCAGAAGAGCGGGTCCGTGTCCGGGGTCGTGCTGCCCGAAGGGCTGACCGAGGCGTCGCGGCTGGACGAGCCGGTGTTCACTCCGTCCACCAAGGCCCCGGTCGGCGAGAAGGACCTGCCGATGACGTACGCCGAGGTGGTCGACAAGGTCGGCGCGGACACCGCCGCGCAACTGCGCGACATCACCCTCGCCGTGTACGCCCGGGGCCGGGACATCGCCGCCGAGCGCGGGATCATCCTGGCCGACACGAAGATCGAGCTGGGCTGGGCCGCCGACGGCACTCTGGTGCTCGGCGACGAGGTGCTCACCCCGGACTCCTCGCGCTTCTGGCCCGCCGACGGGTACGCCCCCGGCCGGGTGCAGCCCAGCTTCGACAAGCAGTTCGTGCGCGACTGGGCGGTCGGCACCGGCTGGGACAAGACGCCTCCCGCGCCCGAGGTGCCCGAGGACATCATCGCGGCCACCCGGGCGCGCTACATCGAGGCGTACGAGCGGCTCACCGGGCTGGCCTGGTCCTGACTCGACGGTCGTTGCCCGGCCCGCGAAGACCGGGCTAACCTGGGCGTATGGCGCGCGAGACCTACCTGGAGACCCGGCGGCGGCTCGGCCTGCCCGACATCCCGCAGGAACTGCTCGACGAGTTCCGCGCCGAGCTGGCGCAGGAAGAGCAGCGGCGCAACGATCCGGAGTGGATGGCCGAACAGGAGGCCAACTACGAGGCCGTGCTGGCGCAGTTGCAGCGGAAGGCCCGGTGAGGCCCGCAGGCCGCATCCTCGACACGGGCGCCATCCGGCGTTACGTGGCAGCGGACAGCCTGACCGTCAGCGCCGCGCTGGCAGGCCTGGAGGCGGGTGGGTTCACCGCGCTGGTGCCCGCGCTGTGCCTGAGCGAGGCGTACTGGATGGCCGACCGGGCCGACGAGCCGATGCTGGACGTGCTGCGCACGCTGCCGCAGGTCGACGTGGTGCCGCTGCGGGCCGGGGACGCGCAGGCGGTCGGCGGGCTGGCCCATCACCTCGGCACCCTCGGCCTGTCCCATGCCTGCCTGCTCGCGGCGGTGCTGCGGGTGCCGCTGATGACCACCGAACCCGCCCTGGCGGGCAAGATCCTCGGCGCTGACCTGCTACGCGAGGTGTGAACCCGAACGGGTTTTCAGAATTTGTCGCATTTCTTCACATAAGCGCCATATCACACCGATCATAGAGACATGCGTTCTCTGCTCGGCGTGTCGCTTGTCATCTCGTCCGTCCTGCTCGCCGGTCCCGCGCCCGCGGCGTCCGGAGCCGACGCGGGTGCCGGGCCCCCGATGCCCCGGGTCGTGTCCACCAACCCGGTGGACTGGACCCCGCACGTCACCGACGGGCAGGTCTGGGCGATGGCCCTGATCGGCGACACCGTCGTGGTCGGCGGGGACTTCAGCGCCACCACCGACGCGCGCCGCCAGGCCGCGATGAGCCGCCGCCACCTGATGGCGTTCCGCCTGTCCGACGGCCAGATCACCGACTTCGCGCCGGAGCTGGACGGGCCGGTGTACGCCCTGGCCGAGGGACCCGACGGCAGCCTGCTGGTGGGCGGGAACTTCACCAAGGTCAACGGCCGGAACCGCCGCTCGCTGGCCCGCCTCGACCTGACCAGCGGCAGGCTGCACCGCAGCTTCTGGGCACCGGTCGACGGCGACGTGCGCACCCTCGCAGTGTCCGGGAGCACCCTCTACGTCGGCGGTTACTACCGCTCCGTCAGCGGCGTGCCCCGCGCCGGGCTGGCCCGGGTCGACGCGCTGTCCGGCCGCCTCGACGAGGGTTTCGACGCCGGGTTCTCGGACTCGGTCGAGAACTACCCGCGCGCCGAGGCGATGAGCCTGTCACCCGACGGCACCCGGCTCGTCGTGATCGGAAACTTCGCCCGGGTGCAGGGCCTGGACCGCCAGCAGCTGGTCAGCCTCGACGTGACCGGCCCGCAGGCCGTGGTCGACGACTGGTCCACGTCCTTCTACGGCGTCGACCGCTGCGACGCCCGCTTCGACAGCTACGTCCGCGGCATCGACCACTCCCCCGACGGCTCCTACTTCGTCGTGGTCACCACCGGCCACGACTCCGGACCGGACCTGCCCTGCACCACCGCGGCCCGGTTCGAGACCGCCGGACCCGGCGAGCACCGCCCCACCTGGATCAACCACACCGGCGGCCACTCCCTCTACGCCGTGGCCGCCACCGGTCCGGCCGTCTACGTCGGCGGCCACCAGCTCTGGCAGGACAACACGTACGGCCAGAAGTCCAAAGGCCCCGGCGCGGTGGACCGGCCCGGCATCGCCGCGCTCGACCCGGTGACCGGACGGGCCCTGGACTGGAACCCCACCCGCACCCGCGGCCAGGGCGTACGCGCCTTCGTGACCTGCCCGCAGGGCCTGCTGGTCGGCTCCGACACCGACGAACTGGCCCGCGAGTACCACGCCCGCATCGGCCTGTTCCCGTATCCGCCGACGACCGGGCCTGCGTGACCGCCGCCCCGGCCCGCAACAACGGATCTTGTGCAGTTGATGTCGCCGGAGCGATCAACTGCACAAGATCCCCGTGAAGCCTCCCGCGACGGGCGCTGACCGGCGGCCTGGGGGCCGGATTCAGCTCGGACGGCGTCGGGCCCCAGGTCGCGCCCGTACGTGACGAGGCCCCGTCTCCGCCGCGTGGGTCGGCGGGGACGGGACCTCGGGTTCGGTGCCTCAGATCAGCGGAACATGGTCACGATGTCGTTCCAGAGTCCGATGAGCGCGGTCGCCACAGCCGGGCCGGGCTCGGCCGGACGCGGCCGGTGCTGCCCCGGAGCCACCGGGGGCGCGGACGGGTCAGGCGCTGCCGACGGATCCACGATCGGCTCGACCGGCGGCGCGGACGGATCCACGATCGGCTCCACAGGCGGTGCCGACGGGTCCACGATCGGCTCCACAGGCGGTGCCGACGGGTCCACGATCGGCTCCACAGGCGGTGCCGACGGGTCCACGATCGGCTCCACAGGCGGTGCCGACGGGTCCACGATCGGGTCAGACGGCGGCGCGGACGGGTCCGCGCTCGGCTCGACCGGCGGCACGGGCGGAGCGAACGGGTCCACGATCGGTTCCGCGGACGGGGACGGCGCGGCCGACGGATCCACGACCGGCGGCTCGACGGGTTCCGCCGACGGGTCGGCCGAGGGCGCCGCGGACGGCTCCACCGCCGTGGCGGCGTGCGCCGGCTTCACTTTCGCGGACGGCGGTGCCGAAGGCTGCGGCGCGGCCGAGGGCACGACCGTGGGCTCGGGCGATCCCGACGGTGCGGGCAGCACCACGGGAGCCGACGGGTCCGGGCTCGCCGTGTCCGAGGGGTCCGGGCTCGCGGTGGCGGACGGGTCCGGGCTGGCGGAGTGCGAGGGACGCGGACCGGCGGAGTGCGACGGGTGCGGGTCGGCGCTCGCCGACGGATCCGGGTCGGCGCTGGCCGATGCGGACGGTTCCGGGACGACGGGCGGCAGCACCGTACCCTCGGCCGGGCAGGTGCGGGCCAGCACGAACAGCGGCGCGGTGCCGGTGATCTCGGCCTTGGCCCCGGTGAGGGTCCAGCCCTCGGGCAGCGCCACCCACGCCTTGCTGGTGTTCGCCCGCAGCACCACGCCGCCGCCCTCGGCCGGGACGACAGCGGTGGCCTCGGTGCCCTCGGGGGTGGTGAACGTGGCGGTGACGCTGACGAAGTCACCCGTCTTGGCGTGGTCGCCGGGCAGCTTGAAGATCCAGACGTCCTGACCGGACAGCGGTCCGCCGCCGAAGGCCGGATCACAGACGTGGTTCTCGAACGCCGCGGCGGTGAAGCCGACGCTCGCCGGCAGGATGTCGACGGGCGCGTTCGCCCACGCCTTCGCGGGCTGACCGCCGAGGTCGGTCCCCGCGAACACCAGTGCCATCCCGAAGGTCAGCACTGCCATCCCGCAGGCGGCGAGTGGTCGGTTTCCCGGCCGGATGAGTCGGAAGTTGAGACGTCGCATGCATACCTCCACTGAGCTCGACGCAGCCCAGGGACTACCCGCAGTCAATCGGCTCAAACCGGACTAATCAGGTTTTTTGGGAAAAATGGGAAATCAGTGCAGTGTGCTCGCCCGCCCGGTGCTCTCGCGTACCACCAGCTCAGCCGGGGCGGGCACGAGACGGCCGCCCGGCTCGCCGTCGAGCAGCAGCCGCATGGCCCGCGCCCCGATGTCGGCCAGCTGCAGGCGCACGGTGGTCAGCGCCGGGGTGAGGTCGGTGGCGACGGGCAGGTCGTCGAAACCCGCCACCGAGATCTGCTCCGGCACGCGGCGGCCCAGCTCGCGCAGGGCGGCCAGCGCCCCGGCGGCCATCAGGTCGTTCAGCGCGAAGATCGCGGTCAGCTCGGGATGGCGGCCCAGCAGCTCGTGCGCCGCGGTACGGCCGCCTTCGCGGGTGAAGTCGGCGTGGAGCAGTCGGGGCCCGGACACCACCGAGGTGAAGCCGGCCAGCCGCTGGGCGACCGTGGCCAGCCCCGCCGGGCCGGTGATCACCCCGATCTCGCGGTGCCCCAGGCCCACCAGGTGCTCGGCGACGAGGCGGCCGCCGCCGTACTGGTCGGGCACGACGGTGTCGATGCCGGTGCCGTGCGCGCCGATCGCGGCGACCCGCCCGCCCGACTCGGCGAACGCCGCCACCTCCTCGGCGAACGGCTCCCCGACGAACGCCGAGCCCGCCAGCAGCACCGCGCGGGCCCGCTGCGCGCGCAGCCGGGCCAGGTAGTCGCGTTCGAGATCCGGGTCACGGAACGTGTTCGCCACCAGCACCATCAGGTCGTGCTCGCGGGCCACGCCCATCGCGCCGGCCGCGATCGCGGCGAAGTACGGGTCGGCGATGTCGTGCACCAGCACCCCGACGACCGTGCTGCGCGAGCGGGCCAGCGACTGCGCCGGGGCGTGGGCTACGTAGCGCAGTTCGGCGGCGGCGGCGGTGACGCGCTCGGCCAGTGCCTCGGCCACCCTGCGCCCGCCGCTGCCGTGCAGCACCCGGGACGCGGTGGCCAGCGAGACACCGGCCGCCGTGGCGACCTGCTGCAGCGTGACGGCGCCGCCGGGCGCTCTGGTTGACGAGGTTCGAGGCATGGGCGTAGGGTACCGCCTCGCAGGCGGAAAGCGCTTTCCACCCCCACCCTTCGCCGCGGCTCCTCGCGAGCGGCGGCCTCCCCGATCCCGACAGGTCGTGCCCGCGTCACGACCTGCCAGACCGAGAGGTACGAGCATGGACCGCAGAACTGTCGGCATCGTCATGAACGGTGTCACCGGCCGGATGGGTTACCGCCAGCACCTGGTGCGGTCCATTCTCGCCATCCGCGAGCAGGGCGGCCTCACCCTCGCCGACGGCACCGTGGTGTGGCCGGAGCCGGTGCTCGTCGGCCGCAACGCCGCGAAGCTGGAGCAGCTCGCCGAACTGCACGGGCTCACCCGCTACACCACCGACCTGGCCGCGGCCCTGGCCGACGAGAGCAACGAGATCTACTTCGACGCGCAGGTGACCACTGCCCGCGTCGCCGCGCTGCGCCAGGCCATCGCCGCCGGCAAGCACATCTACACGGAGAAGCCGACCGCCGAGTCGCTGGCCGACGCCGTCGCGCTGGCCGACGAGGCGCAGGCCGCGGGCATCAAGCACGGCGTGGTCGCTGACAAGCTCTACCTGCCGGGCCTGCTGAAGCTGCGCCGCCTGGTCGAGTCTGGCTTCTTCGGCCGCATCCTGTCGGTGCGCGTCGAGTTCGGCTACTGGGTGTTCGAGGGAGACTGGCAGGCCGCGCAGCGTCCGAGCTGGAACTACCGGTCCGAGGACGGCGGCGGCATCATCCTGGACATGTTCCCGCACTGGCGTTACGTGCTCGACCACGTGATCGCCCCGGTGCGCTCGGTCTACGCGCAGATGTCCACGCACATCCCGCAGCGCTGGGACGAGCAGGGCAAGGCCTACCCGGCCACCGCCGACGACGCCGCCTACGCCGTGCTGGAACTGGAGGGCGGCATCGTCGCCTCGGTCAACAGCTCCTGGACCACCCGCGTCGACCGCACCGAGCTGGTCACCTTCCACGTCGACGGCACCGAGGGCAGCGCCGTGGCCGGCCTGCGCAACTGCCGCATCCAGCACCGCGCCACCACCCCGAAGCCGGTGTGGAACCCGGACCTGCCGGTCAGCCACGACTTCCGCGACCAGTGGAGCGAGCTGCCGGAGAACGACACCTACGACAACGGCTTCAAGCGGCAGTGGGAGGAGTTCCTGGCGTACGTGGTCGCCGACGCGCCGTACGGCCACGACCTCTACGCGGGCGCCCGCGGCGTGCAGCTGGCCGAGCTGGGCCTGCAGTCCGCCCGCGAGGGCCGCAAGATCCTGGTGGGCGACCTGTGAGCGCGCCCGCCGACGAGGCGCACGCCGGCGGAACGGCCGCGCGCAGCCGGGTCTTCTACGCGGCGGCGCACGTCGTCGCCGACCCGGCGGCCGACAACGGGGCGGGCCGCCCCGCGGTCGTCGACTGGGACGCCACCATGAGGTTCCGCCACCACCTGTGGTCGCTGGGCCTGGGCATCGCCGACGCGATGGACACCGCCCAGCGCGGCATGGGCCTGGACTGGGCCGCCACCACCGAGCTGATCCGGCGCAGCGGCGCCGAGGCGAAGTCCGTCGGCGGGCGGCTGGCCTGCGGCGCGGGCACCGACCAGCTCGCCCCCGGCGCGCACAGCCTGGCGGCCATCGAGGCGGCGTACGCCGAGCAGCTCGACGTGGTGCAGGAGGCCGGCGCGAAGGTCATCCTGATGGCCTCCCGCGCGCTGGCCGCGGCCGCCGCGGGGCCGGCCGACTACCACGCCGTCTACGGCAAGCTGCTGGCGCAGGCCGAGCAGCCGGTGATCCTGCACTGGCTGGGCGACATGTTCGACCCGGCGCTCGCCGGCTACTGGGGCGCGGCCGACCTGGACGCGGCGACCGAGAGCGCGCTGGAGCTGATCCACGCCAACGCCGGCAAGATCGACGGCATCAAGGTGTCGCTGCTGGACGAGGCCCGCGAGGTCGCGATCCGGCGGCGGCTGCCCGCCGGCGTACGCCTCTACACCGGCGACGACTTCAACTACCCGCAGCTGATCGCGGGCGACGAGGTCGGCTACTCGGACGCGCTGCTCGGCATCTTCGACGCGATCGCGGTCCCCGCCGCGAAGGCGCTGGAGCTGCTGGACGCGGGCGACACCGCCGGGTTCCGCGCGATCCTCGACCCGACAGTCCCGCTGGCCAAGCACATCTTCGGCGCCCCGACCTACCACTACAAGACCGGCATCGTCTTCCTGGCCTGGCTCAACGGCCACCAGGAGCGCTTCGTCATGGTGGGCGGGCAGGAGCACTCGCGCTCCCGCGACCACCTGCTGGAGCTGCACCGCCTCGCCGGGGAGGCGGGTGTGCTCGACGATCCCGACCTGGCCGCGGACCGGTTGGCGCGATACCTGGACGGCGCTGCATGAGGCTGTCGCTGAACACCGCCACCATCAAGAAGGCGACGCTCGCGCAGGCCGCCCGGCTGTGTGCCGACAACGGCATCACCGGCATCGGACCGTGGCGCGACGTGGTCGAGGCGGCGGGCGGGGCCAAGGCCGCCAAGCGGCTGCTCGACCAGCACGAGCTGACCGTCACCAGCCTGTGCCGGGGCGGCTTCGTCACCACCGGCTCGGCGCAGGCGCTGGAGGACAACCGCCGCGCCATCGAGGAGGCTGCCGAGCTCGGCACGTCCGAACTCGTGCTGGTCGTCGGCGGGCTGGCCGAGGGCTCCAAGGACCTGCCCGCGGCCCGCGCCAACGTGGCCCGCGCCCTGGAGCAGCTCGTGCCGTATGCGAGCGGCCACGGCGTACGCCTGGCGATCGAACCGCTGCACCCGATGTTCTGCGCCGACCGCGCGGTCGTCTCCACCCTCGGCCAGGCCCTGCACCTGGCCGAGCCGTTCGCCCCGCACGAGGTCGGCGTCGTGGTCGACACCTACCACGTGTGGTGGGACCCGCAGCTGTTCACCCAGATCACCCGGGCCGCGGGCCGCATCTCGGCGTACCAGGTCTGCGACTGGGTCGTCCCGCTGCCCGCGGACATGCTCCTGGGCCGCGGCCACGTCGGCGACGGCCACATCGACTTCGCCCCGATCACCGACGCGGTGCTCCGCGCCGGCTACACCGGCCATGTCGAGGTCGAGATCTTCAACCAGGCGATCTGGGACACGGATCCGGCGGAGACCGTCAAAACCGTCGTCGACCGCCACCTCACCCACCTCGGCCCGGTCTAAGGCGAAGGAAGGGCACCTTCACATCGCTATGCGTTGTAGAAGGTGCCCTTCCTATCGCTGGCGTCCTGGGGTGGCGTTCCTATCGCCGGGCGGGCGGCCGGTCGCGGAGTTCCGACGCGGCCAGGGCCGCGGCCATCCGTACCCGCTGCGGCACAGCCTTGCGCACCAGGCGGTGGTGGCGTGCCGCGGCGGCGAGCAGCAGGGCGGCGAACAGCACCCCGGCCACGCCCGCGCAGCAGCTCGCGACCAGCTCGTTGTTGACGCCCCAGGCGGCCTCGGGCGGCACTGCGGCGTCCCGCCACCACGGCGCGAACAGCACCGGAACCGAGATCAGCGGCTGCGGCAGCAGCAGGAGCAAGCTGCCGCAGAGCAGCGCCGCCGCGTACGGGACGGTCCGGCGCAGCGCGCCCGCCAGCCACCAGCCCGGCAGCAGCCCGAGCAGGAAACCGCCGAGCGAACACCACCAGACCCGCGCGGGCTCGGCCCGGATGACCCGCACCACCAGCGACGGCCCGGCGATGTCGTTGTACCAGCTGTCGTAGTCCTCCTCGACCGACAGATGCCACCCGTCGCGGTGGGCGACGACCGTCGCCTCCCGCTCCGCGACCTGCCAGCCGGCGGCGGCCAGGTTCCGCCGTGCCGCGGCGAGAGCCGTGCCGTCCTCGGCCGGCAGCGGGAACGACACCGCCACCGCGCCGGGCTGGTAGCGCTCGTCCGTGCCGACCAGCTCGACCGGAAACCCCGGGTCGTCGTCGAGGTCGTACTCGTAGCCGAAGACCTCGTCGGCGCGCTTGATGCCGCCGACGCCGATCCCGGGCGCAGCCTGACCGGCCAGCTCGACCGCGACGTGGTCCGGCGGCAGCGCGGGCGCGCCGAGCCAGCCCGCCCACGCGCCGACCTGCACGCCCATCGACCCGATCGTCAGCGCCGCCCACAGCGCCAGCATGTATCCACCGGCTCGCCTCAGCCGCCCCCGCAGACCTGTCACGAGCGGCAACGCTAGACGATCATGGCCGAGCGCAGATCAGCCGAACAGGTGCCGGACTCAGGCCACGCCGGGCACGGCCTGCACGCCGCGGGCGATCTCGTCCGGGCGCGGCGGCCAGTCGCGGTGCGGCAGCCCGCTGACCCGCCAGGCGACCTTCGCGGTCAGGTACAGCCCGGCCAATGGGAACAGCCACCACAGCCCGTCCCGCCACCGGTAGGAGGCGAACGGCGCCAGCAGGCCCAGGGCCACCATCGGGAACAGCGGGCTGAGCAGGTCCGTCACCGGGCCCCGGCCGAACATGGGCTCGTACACCGCGTGCTTGAGCGCGAAGAAACTCCCGGCCACCACCGCGACCAGGACGGCAGTCAGCGCCCCCCGGACCACCGGGTGTCGGCGGCGCGGCGCGTTCACGCCGTGCCGGCCGCGGCGATGCTGCCGTCGGGGGTCGCCAGGTACACCGGGATGCCGGTGGTCACGTCGCGTACGGCGGCCAGGTCCTGCCCGTCGACCATCGACGCCTCGGTCACCACCAGCGCCGCCTCCAGCGTGCTCGCGCCCGCCGCGACCGCCGAGGCCACCGCGAGCCGCAGCGCCGACACCGAGAACGACGGCAGGCTGATGCTGACCCCGGTGTACGTGCGCCCGTCGCCGTCGCGCACCGCGGCCCCCTCGATGGCGCCGATCCGGGCGCGGGCCGAGCGGGCCATGGTGAGCAGCTTGCGGTCCTCGGCGGAGACGGTGTCGGCGGAGACGTCAGACATCTGCCATGTGCCTTTCGGAAGGGGTGGTCTCGTCGGCGGGTTCCTCGCGCTTGACCAGCACCGTGTCGATGTGGTTGCGGCGGCCGGTGGTGCCCTCGGCGACCAGGGTCAGCCCGCCCACGGACACCCGCGCGCCGGGGATCGGCACCCGGCCCAGCGCCTGGGCGAGCAGCCCGGCGACGGTCTCGACCTCGTCGGCGGGCAGCTCGACGTCGAACAGCTCGCCGAGGTCCTCGATCGGCAGCCGCCCGGTCACCCGCACCGCGCCGTCCGCCAGCCGCTCGACCGGGGGCCGCTCGACGTCGTACTCGTCGGTGATCTCGCCGACGATCTCCTCGAGGATGTCCTCGATGGTGATCAGGCCGGCGGTGCCGCCGTACTCGTCGATGACGATGGCGAGGTGGGTGCGGGCGGCCTGCATCTCCGACAGCAGGTCGTCGACGGGCTTGAACTCCGGCACGAACGCCGCCACCCGCATCAGGTGCTCGACCGGCGTCTCCGCGCCGCCCTCCTGCACCTGGCGGGCCATGTCCTTGAGGTACACCACGCCGAGCACGTCGTCGACGGACTCGCCGATGACCGGCACCCGGGAGAAGCCCGAGCGCAGGGCCAGCGCGAGCGCCTGCTCGGCGGTCTTGCTCGACTCGACCCACACCATCTCGGTACGCGGCACCATGACCTCGCGGGCGATGGTGTCGCCCAGCGCGAACACGGAGTGGATCATCTCGCGCTCGCCGTGCTCCACGACGCCGCGCTGCTCGGCGAGGTCGACCAACTCGCGCAGCTCCACCTGGGTGCTGGCGAACGGCCCCTCGCGGAAGCCCTTGCCCGGGGTGACCGCGTTGCCGATGATGATCAGCAGGCTGGCCAGCGGGCCGAGCACCCGGCCCAGCCAGCGCAGCACGGGGGCGGTGTACCGGCCCACCTCGTACGCGTGCTGGCGCCCTATCGTGCGCGGGGCCACGCCCACCACCACGAAGCTGATCACGCTCATCGCGCCGGCGGTGACCAGCGCGGCCGTCCAGCCGGGCCCGAACGTGTCCACGGCGACCAGCGCCACCAGCGTGGTGGCGGTCAGCTCGCAGAGCAGCCGCAACAGCAGCAGCAGGTTGATGTGGCGCACCGCGTCGGCCGCCACCGCCTGCAGCGCTGCCGCGCCGCGTAGCCCTTCACGGTTCAGTTCCGCCGCGCGGGCGGGAGAGATCACGGCGAGGGCTGATTCGGTCATCGCGAACAGCCCCGCCAGCACCACCAGACCGGCCGCCGACCACAGCAGCGGCGCGTCGGGCAGACTGCCCAGCTCGGTCACCGCACTGCCCCGCCGGGACGTGCCGTCAGCGGAGCCGGGACGGTATGGGCAGGTTTCACGATCCGCTCGCCCCGCCCGCTGCCCGAGCCTGCCAGCTGTCCAGGAGTTTGCCCTGCAGGGCGAACATCTCCCGCTCCTCCTCCGGCTCGGCGTGGTCATAGCCGAGCAGATGCAGCACGCCGTGGATGGTGAGCATGCTCAGCTCGTCCGTGGTGCCGTAGTCACCGTGCAGCCCGGGGGCGGGCGCCTCCGGCACGCTATCACCGGTGCGCATGCGCGGATCCGCGGAGCCGTACCGCGCCGCCTGCGACGCCGCCACCTCCGGGCACAGCACGATGTCGCCGAGCAGCGACGGCTGCCCGCCGGAGGACTCCGACGGGCCGTGGTCGATCGTGTCCTCGTCCATCGGGAAGGCCAGCACGTCGGTGGGGCCGTCCTTGTCCATCCAGCGGTGGTTCAGCTCCGCCATGTAGTCGGAGTCGACCAGCAGCACCGACAGCTCGGCGAGCGGGTTGACCCCCATCTGGACCAGGGCGTGCCGGGCGACGGCGACGATGTTGTCGGCGTCGACGTCGAACCCGGACTCGTTGGCGATCTCGATAGACACTCTTTATCCCTAGTCGTCAGCGGCGTCGCCCCGTGCCGCGCCGCGGCACAGGGTGAACGTTCGCCGGCAGCGTCTCACGCTGCTGGTTCTCGTCCCACTTTTCGTATGCGTCAACGATCTCGCCGACCAGCCGGTGCCGCACCACGTCGGCGCTGGTGAGCCGGGAGAAGTGAATGTCTTCCAGCCCGTCCAGGATCTCCTGCACGACCCGCAGGCCGCTGCGCTGGTCACCGGGCAGGTCGACCTGCGTCACGTCACCGGTGACGACGACCTTGCTGTTGAAGCCGAGCCGGGTCAGGAACATCTTCATCTGCTCGGGCGTGGTGTTCTGGGCCTCGTCCAGGATGATGAAGGCGTCGTTGAGGGTCCGGCCGCGCATGTACGCCAGCGGAGCCACCTCGATCGTGCCCTGCGTCATCAGCCGCGGGATCGACTCGGGGTCCATCATGTCGTGCAGCGCGTCGTAGAGCGGGCGCAGGTACGGGTCGATCTTCTCGTTGAGCGTGCCGGGCAGGAAGCCCAGCCGCTCGCCCGCCTCGACGGCCGGCCGGGTCAGCACGATCCGGGTGACCTCCTTGGCCTGCAGCGCCTGGACCGCCTTGGCCATCGCCAGGTAGGTCTTGCCGGTGCCGGCGGGCCCGATGCCGAAGACGATCGTGTTCGCGTCGATCGCGTCCACGTACTTCTTCTGGCCGAGGGTCTTGGGACGGATGGTGCGCCCGCGACGGGAGAGGATGTTGAGGGTCAGCACCTCGGCGGGGCGTTCGGTGGTGCCCTCATCGGTCAGCATGCCGACGGTGCGTCGGACGGCGTCCTCGGTCAGCGTCTCGCCCTTCTCGATAAGCTCCAGCAGCTCACCGAAGACGCGCTCGGCAAGCGCGTTCTCGGCCGCCGGGCCGGTGATGGTGATCTCGTTGCCCCGGACCAGGATGTCGCTGGACAGGGCCTTCTCGATGAGCTTGAGCACGCGGTCGCCGGTGCCCAGCAACTGGACCATGACACTCGGGTCAGGCACGGTGAGTTTTGTCTGCACCGCGTTCGAAGAGGAACCAACGCTCATAAGTCGGCCGACGGCCTACCGCACCCGCTCTCTGCTCTCACCGGACCGGCTCAGGTCGCCGCCCGCTGCACCCATCGTAGTCGCGAATCCCACCATCGCCGCCAGTGGTTATGACGGCGTGGTGGGTACGCCGGCTCAGGGATTGCTCACCCAGACCCCGTCGAAGGTCTCCTGGCGGCGGGTGAACCGGTAGGTCGCCCAGTGCATCCGGACCACCTCGCCCGAGGCGTCACGGGTCAGCCGCAGCCGCTCGCCCACCTCCCGGCCCGAGACGGTACGCAGCACATCCGGCTCGCCGGGCAGGGCCGCGAAGACCGCCGGCGGCGCGTCGACCGGGTCGTCCGCGCCCCGGCCGGTCAGCACCCCGTCGGCCCAGCGGAACACGTACTCGTAGCCCTCGCCCCACCAGCGGCCCAGCACGCTGCGCAGGTGTTCGGGGGCGGGCTCGCCCGGGGCCCACGGCGCGACGTCGACCGGGTCGGCGGCCAGCGACTCCTCGATGAGCTGGTGCGGCAGGTCGATGATCGCCGAGGCGGTGCCCGAGGAGGCGAGCACGGCTGCGGCCATACCCCCGGGGTTGCCGGGGCCGCCGTGGCGGCCGCACGCCGCGGCCAGGAAGCCGGGCATCGCGCCGTTGTGGCCCACGTGCAGCACGCGGCCCTCGCGGGGCCACAGCATCAGGCCCAGGCCGACGCCCGAACCCCAGATCGTCTCGTTGCGCGGTGTCAGCGGCCAGCGCGCCTCGGCGAGGGTGGCCGGGGCCAGCACCGCGCCGTCGGGGTCCACCGAGGCCGGGTCAGTCAGGAAGGCCGCCCAGCGGGCCTGGTCGGCAGCCGTGCTCCACAGCTGCGCGGCCGGGCCGACCGCGCCGAAGTCGGTCGGCGGCTCCGGCCGGGCGTGGTCGGAGTACTCGTCGACCAGGTAGCCGGTCGCGGCGTGGGCGGGCGCGCCGTAGGTGGTGGCGGACAGGCCCAGCGGGCGGCAGATCCGCTCGTCGACCAGGTCCCACCAGTCGCCGCCGAGCCGCCGCGTGGCCAGGTGGCCCAGCAGCGCGAAGCCCAGGTTCGAGTAGTGGAAGCGGCGCGACGGCGGGTGGATCGCCTCGGTGCGGGCGAGGTCGTCGAGCAGGCCCGGCAGGTCCGGCGGGGTCAGCGTGTCCCAGACGTCGCCGACCGGCTCCCGCTGCAGGCCCGCGGTGTGCGACAGCAGCCGCCGGATGGTCAGCCCGCCGTGCGCGGGCACCGTCAGGTGCGCGTCCAGCGGATCATCCAGGTCCAGCAGGCCCGCGTCGCGGCACTGCAGCACCAGCACCGCGGTGAAGGTCTTCGTGATCGACCCGATCCGGAACGGCGTGTCCGCGTCCAGGGGCGCGCCGGGGTTGCCGGACCCGCCCACCTGGAAGGTCCACAACGGACGGTCGTCGCGGCGCAGCGCCACGCTGAGGGCGGGCACCCGGGACTCGGCCTGTACGGCGCGGACCAGGCGTTCGAGAGTGCGGTTCAGGTCTGCCACGGCGGCGAGACTACCCGGTGAGGTCGCCGTCCATGTCGACGCCGCCGAGCACGTGCGCGTGCGCGTGGAACACGGTCTGCCCCACCGACGCGCCGGTATTGAAGATCACCCGGAAGCCC
Source organism: Catellatospora vulcania (assembly GCF_009720385.1). Lineage (GTDB taxonomy): Bacteria > Actinomycetota > Actinomycetes > Mycobacteriales > Micromonosporaceae > Catellatospora > Catellatospora vulcania. Next base: position 157,010 of record NZ_WARX01000025.1, read on the forward strand.
TCGCCGACCACACCCTCGGCGGTGGCCACGTCGGCGACGGTGGCCAGCACCTCGCCGGCCAGCGCCGTATCGCCCGCGGCCAGCGTCGCGACGTCGGCGTAGTGCTCCTTGGGGATCACCAGCACGTGAGTGGGGGCCTTCGGCGCGATGTCCCGGAACGCGAGGGTGCGCTCGGTCTCGGCGACCACCGTCGCGGGGATCTCCCCCGCCACGATGCGGCAGAACAGGCAGTCGGCAATGGTCACGAGACAGATCGTAGGCTCAACCGTATGCCTGAGCCACGAGCGGTATTGGTGACCGGAGCGTCGCGCGGCGTCGGCCGGGCCGTGGCGGCCGCGTTCGCCGCCCGCGGTGACCGGGTCGCGATCCACCACCGCGACTCCGCCGACCTCGCCGCCTCGCTGCGGGCCTCGCTGCCGGGCGAAGGGCATGCGGTGGTACAGGCGGACCTGGCCGACCCCGACGCCGTCGCCGCGATGGTCGACGCCGCCGCCGAGGCGCTGGGCGGGCTCGACGTGCTGGTCAACAACGCCGGACAGGCCTACCCGCACCCGATCACCGGGGTCTCCTACGCCGAGTGGCAGGAGCTGTGGGCGCGCACGCTCGCGGTGAACCTGACCGGCCCGGCGAACGTCACCTGGTGCGCCGTCCGGCACATGCTGCGCCGGCCGCCCGGCTCGCCGCCGGCCCGGATCGTCAACGTGGGCTCCCGCGGGGCCTACCGCGGCGAACCCGGTCAGCCCGCGTACGGCGCAGCCAAGGCCGGCCTGCACGCCATGGGACAGTCGCTGGCCGTCGCGCTGGCCCCGTACCGCATCGCCGTCGCCACCGTCGCTCCCGGCTACGTCCTGGAGGACGAGACCAACGCCTCCTACAAGGTCCCACGCGGCGCCGAACACGCCGCCCAGAGCCCGTTCGGCCGGGTCGCCCGCCCCGACGAGATCGCCGCCGCCGTCCTCTGGCTCGCCGATCCCGCCGCCGAATGGGCCTCCGGCGCCGTCCTGGACCTCAACGGCGCCTCCCACCTCCGCTGACCACCCTCCCCCGCCACCTCCCCTCCTTGCCGCAACTCTTAAAAAGTCGCGGCCTCAGCCCCCGCGCGAGCCCGCAACTCCTTCACAGTCGCGACCCGGCCCAGTGACCCGGCCCAGCGGCCGGGGCCCGGCGGCCGGGGGCCAGCGGACCGGCGCGCCGGGACCTGACGCCCTCACCGCGCCGGACGGGCCGTGCGCCAACGGGTGCCGGAGCCGGGTGCCGTTGGCTTCGCCGGGGAGCGCCTAGGTCGCCGGGGAGCGCCTAGATCGCTGTTTCGTGCCACCTTGTGTGGTCTGACCTGACATATCGACACGAAACAGCGATCTTGCGCGCGCCGGACGGGCGGCGGGGGCGAAGGTCACCAGCGGTGCAGGCGGGTGGCGAGAACGCTGAGGGCGGCTACGCCGGCCGTAGACGTGCGCAGCACGTTGTCACCAAGGCGCACCGCGACCGCACCGGCCGCGGTGAACGTCTTCAGCTCGGCGTCGTCGATGCCGCCCTCAGGGCCGACGACCAGCACGATCTCCCCGGACGACGGCAGGTCGACGAGCGAGAGCCGTTCGGTCGCCTCCTCGTGCAGCACGTACGCGGCAGAGGCGGCGGAAAGGCGCTGGGCGAGCTGCTTCGTGGACAGGTCGGGGTCACCTCCGACCACGGGCAGCCAGGTGCGGCGGGCCTGTTTGGCGGCTTCGCGGGCGACGGCCGCCCACTTCTCACGGGACTTCGCGCCCCGGTCGCCGCGCCACTGGGCGACGCTGCGGGCCGCGGCCCAGGGCAGGATCTCGTCGACGCCGACCTCGGTCATCGCCTGTACGGCCAGCTCGCCCCGGTCGCCCTTGGCGATGCCCTGGGCGACGGTCAGCCGCGGGTCGGGCGCGTCGGCGTACCGCCGATCGGTGACGGTGACGTCGAGCGTGCCCTTGCCGACGGCCTTGACCACCGCGGACGCCACGCCGCCCCGCCCGTCGGCGAGCAGCAGCGCCTCGCCCACCCGCAGCCGCTGCACGGTCGCGGCATGGTGGCCCTCCGCCCCGCCGAGGGTGAACAGGCCCACTCCGGGCAGGTCGTCGACGAGGAACAGCGGCGCGCTCACGGCAGACACCCTCCACTGGTGATCATGAACTTATGGCACCGACACACCGTCGACCCGTGCCATAAGTTCATGATCAACGCTCGAAGCACAACCCTCAGTGGCCGTTGAAGGCGTCGCGGACTCGGGAGAAGAAGCCGCCCTGCTTGGAGAGTTCGGCTACCTCCTCGCCGCGGAGGCGGGCGAAATCGCGGAGCATGCGCTCCTGCTCGCCGTCCAGGCGGGTGGGGGTGCGGACGTCGAGGTGCACGAAGAGGTCGCCGCGGCCGGTGCCACGCAGGTGCGGGACGCCCTTGCCGCGGATGCGCAGGGTCGAGTTCGGCTGGGTGCCGGGCTTGACCTCGAGCTGCTCCTCGGAGTCGAGGGTCTTGATGGTCAGGCGGGTGCCGAGGGCGGCGGCGGTCATCGGGACCGTGACCTTGCAGTGCAGGTCGTCGCCCTTGCGCGCGTACACGTCGTGGGCCCGCTCGTGGATCTCCACGTACAGGTCGCCGGACGGGCCGCCGCCGGGGCCGACCTCGCCCTGGTTGGCCAGCCGGATGCGCATGCCGTCCTCGACACCGGCCGGGATCTTCACGGTCAGGCTGCGCCGGGTGCGCACGCGGCCGTCGCCGGCGCAGGTCGGGCACGGGTGCGGCAGCGTGGTGCCGAAGCCCTGGCAGGCGTTGCAGGGACGTGACGAGACGACCTGGCCCAGGAAGGTGCGCTGCACCGACTGCACCTCGCCGCGCCCGCCACAGGTGTCACAGGTCTGCGGGTGGGTGCCCGCCGCCGTGCCCGCGCCGGAGCAGGTCGTGCACAGCACCGCGGTGTCCACGGTGATCGGCGCCTCGACGCCGAACGCGGTCTCGAACAGGTCGAGGTCCAGCCGCAGGATCGCGTCGGCGCCCGGCCGGGTACGCGGGCGCGGGCCGCGCGAGCCGCTGCCGCCGAAGAAGGCGTCCATGATGTCCTGGAAGCCCACGAACGGGCCGCCGCCGGGACCGCCCGGACCCGCGCCGCCTCCGCCCGGCGCGAGCGGATCCCCGCCCAGGTCGACCATCCGACGCTTCTGGTCGTCGGACAGGACCTCGTACGCGTTGTTGATGTCCTTGAACTTCTCCGACGCGGCCGGGTCCGGATTGACGTCCGGGTGGTACTGGCGGGCGAGCTTGCGGTAAGCCCGCTTGATGTCGTCGGCGTCGGCGTCCTTGGGAACGCCGAGAATGCCGTAGTAGTCCTTGGCCACGCTGTCCTCAAGCCTCGTTCAGCAACAACAGGAAATTCGGAATCAATGTCCCAGCATCTCGCCGACGTAACGCGCGACGGCGCGAACGGTGGCGATGGTGCCGGGATAGTCCATGCGGGTCGGGCCGACGATGCCCATCCCGCCCACCACGGTCGCGCCCGGGCCGTAGCCCGTGCTGACCACCGAGGTCGCCCGCAGGTCGACGACCTCGTTCTCGTCGCCGATCCGCACCCGGGCCGCGCCCGACTTCACCTCGTCGAAGAGCTTGAGCAGGATGACCTCCTCCTCCAGCGCCTCCAGGATGGGCCGCAGCGCGCCGGTGGTCAGGTCCAGCGGACCCATCCGGGCCAGGTTCGACGTGCCGGCCAGCGCGAGGCGCTCCTCGTGCCGCTCGACCAGGGTCTCCAGCAGGACGCTGACCAGCGTGCTCATGGTTGCCTTCGCCTGCGGCTCGGCCCGCTCGACCAGGCCCTGCACCAGCGGCGGGGTGTCCACCAGCTTCACGCCGACCAGGGTCGCGTTGAGGGTCCGGCGCAGCTCGGTGATCTCGTCGACCTCGACGGGGCCGGGCAGCTCGACGACCCGCTGCTCCACCCGCCCGGTGTCGGTGATCATGACGAGCAGCAGCCGGGTGGTGGAGACCGGGACCAGTTCCAGATGGCGTACGGAGGAGCGGGTCAGGCTCGGGTACTGCACGACGGCGACCTGGCGGGTCAGCTGCGCCAGCAGCCGCACCGTGCGGTGCACGACGTCGTCGAGGTCGACCGCGCCGTTGAGGAAGCGCTCGATCGCCCGGCGCTCGGCCGGGGAGAGCGGCTTGACCCGCGACAGCCGGTCGACGAACAGCCGGTAGCCGCGGTCGGTGGGCACCCGGCCGGCCGACGTGTGCGGCTGGCGGATGTAGCCCTCCTCCTCGAGGACGGCCATGTCGTTGCGCACGGTAGCCGGCGACACGCCCAGGGCGTGCCGTTCGACCAGCGCCTTGCTGCCCACCGGCTCCTGCGTCGCGACGTAGTCCTCGACGATGGCACGCAGCACTTCGAGCTTCCGGTCATCCAGACCCATACGCACCTCCCCGGCTGGCACTCGTCGTGAGTGAGTGCCAGTCTACGTGGGCCGTCACCCGGACGGCATAGGCGTGGTGACCGGGTAGACACCGGACCGCATCAGGCACCCGGCGCAGACATCGGCAAAGTGGACGGCAGGCAAACTCGGGCGTTCGGCTAGCACAGTGTCGCCTATCGGTCACGGGTGTTGACTGGCGCCGATTGATCCACAGACCTAGCCTGGCGGGCATGAGTGAACCCACCCCGCCCGGCTCCTCGGAGCCGCCGGTTCCTTCGGCCCCCTCCTACGAGCCGCCGGCCCCGGCAGCGCCGCCGTCGGCCCCCGCGTCGCCCCCGCCGTCCGCCCCCGGCGGCTACACCCCGCCGCCCGCCGTGGGCGGTGCCGCCCCGGTCGGCTACGCCAACCCGGACGACAAGACCTGGGCCCTGATCGCGCACTTCGGTGGCGCCATCACCTGGTTCGTCGCTCCGCTGGTCGCGCTGCTGGTCAAGGGCAACGAGTCCCCCACGGTCAAGGCGCACGCGACCGCCGCCCTGAACTTCCAGATCCTGTGGGGCGTCATCAGCATCGTCAGCATCTGCGTAGGCAGCTGCCTGGCCTGGCTGGTCCTCCCCCTCGTGCTGTTCTTCGTGCCGCTGTTCCCGCTCGTCATGGGCGTGCTGGCCGGTGTCAAGGCCAACAACGGCGAGCTGCCGAAGTACCCGCTGACCATGAACCTGATCAAGTAAGTCGGTTCACCAGGCCAGCAGGGAGTGGACCACCGCGTCCGCGAGGAGACGGCCGCGCAGCGTCAGCGCCGCGCGGCCGTCCGCGTACGCGGAGGGCTCCAGCAGCCCGTCGGCCAGCGCCTGGCCCGCCGCGGCGCGTCCGGCCGGGTCCAGCACCTCCAGCGGCAACCCCTCGCTCAGACGAAGCCGCAGCAGCACGTCCTCGGTGTGGCGCTGCTCGTCGGTCAGCACCTCCCGGCCCAGACCCGGGGACAGGCCCTCGGCCAGCCGGGCCGCGTACTTCGCCGGGTGCTTGACGTTCCACCAGCGCACGCCGCCGACATGGCTGTGCGCGCCGGGGCCCAGGCCCCACCAGTCGCCGCCGCGCCAGTAGAGCAGGTTGTGCGCGCACCGGGCCGCCTCGTCGGCCGCCCAGTTGGAGACCTCGTACCAGCCCAGCCCGGCGGCGGACAGCGCCGCCTCCGCCGCCAGGTAGCGGTCGGCGGCCACGTCGTCGTCCGGGGACGCCAGCTCCCCGCGCCGGATCCGGGCCGACAGGCGGGTGCCGTCCTCGACGATCAGGGCGTACGCGCTGACGTGGTCCACGCCCGCGCCGACCACCGCGGCCAGCGAGGCGGCGAAGTCGTCCTCGGTCTCCCCCGGCGTCCCGTAGATCAAATCCAGGTTGACGTGCTCGAACCCGGCCTCACGCGCCTCGATCGCGGCGGCCGGGGCACGCCCGGCGGTGTGCTTGCGGTCCAGGATGCGCAGTACCCCGGGCGCGGCCGACTGCATGCCCAGCGAGATCCGGGTGAACCCGGCCCGGCGCAGCTCACGCAGCGAGGCGGGGTCCACCGACTCGGGGTTGGCCTCGGTGGTGACCTCCGCGCCGGCGGCCAGGCCCCAGGTGCGGTCGACCGCTTCCAGCATCCGGCCGAGCTGGGCCGGCTTCAGCAAGGTGGGCGTGCCGCCGCCGACGAAGACGGTGTCCACCCGCGGCGGGGCGGGCAGCACCTTCGCGGCCAGCGCCAGCTCGGCCAGCACCGCCTCGACGTAGCCGTCGGTGTCCGCGCCGCCCAGCTCCGAGGCGGTGTAGGTGTTGAAGTCGCAGTAGCCGCAGCGGCTGGCGCAGAACGGCACGTGCAGGTACACGCCGAAGCCGCGCCCGCCGACGTCGGCCAGCGCGGAGTCGGGAAGAGTGCCGTCGTCGGGGACGGGTTCACCGTCGGGAAGCTGGGCCACGGCTCTAGTCTGCCCTCATGTCCTCACCTGACTCCCACCTCGTCCGGGTCACCCACGCCCGCGGCGTAACGACGATCACCCTCGACAGCCCGCACAACCGCAACGCGCTGTCGCACCGGCTGATGACCGAGCTGCTGGCGGCGCTGGCCGAGGCGAACGCCGACGACCGGGTGCGGGTGATCGTGCTGGACCACACCGGGCCGGTCTTCTGCTCGGGAGCCGACCTCGCCGAGACCGCCGCGGCGGCCAAGTCGGGGCAGATGCCGGCCGCGCTGCTGGGTGACGTGCTGGGCGCGGTGGCCCGCTCGGCCAAGCCCGTGGTGGCCGTGGTGCGGGGACCGGCGCGGGCGGGTGGCCTGGGCCTGATCGCCGCGGCCGACCTCGCCGTGTGCACGGCGGCGGCCACGTTCGCCTTCACCGAGGTGCGGCTGGGCGTGGTGCCCGCGCTGATCTCCGCCACGGTGCTGCCGCGGCTGGCCCCGCGCGCCGCCGCGGAGCTTTACCTGACCGGCGACGTCTTCGACGGCCCGCGCGCCGCCGCGATCGGCCTGGTCACCGCGACCGCGCCGGACGACGACGTGGACGCGGTCGTCGCGCGCTGGTGCGCCAGCCTGGTCCGGGGCGCGCCCGCCTCGCTGGCGACCACCAAGCAGCTGCTGCGCCGCCGCCCGGAGCCGGAACTGGACGCCGAGCTGGCGCACCTGTCGGAGATCTCGCTGCGCTTCTTCGGCTCCGCGGAAGGCCGAGAGGGAGTCGCCGCATTCCGGGAGAAACGGGATGCGGTATGGGTTCCCCGCGCCGACGACGACGGTGCCGCGGCGGCGGCCACGCCGTAGGGTGGGTTGAACGAGCCTGCGGGGGCGGGCGTCGTCGCGGCACCACGTCCGGGACGACGCCCGCCCCCGCATCGACGTCGAGGAGGCCGCCGTGAAAGGCAGGCAAACGCTGCCCGTCCTGGTGATCCTCGTCGTGGTGTGCGGCGTCGGCGGTCTCCTCGCCCGCCAGCAGCTCGACGGCGAGATCGAGCTGCCGATCGAGCTCCCCCGGCTCGGCGCGCCCGAATGCGTGGCCCGCGCCGACGGCGAGGTGCGCCTCGACCCGGAGCAGATGGCCAACGCCGCGACCATCGCCGCCGTCGGCATCAGCCGCAACGTGCCCGACCGCGCGGTGATCGTCGCGCTGGCCACCGCCCTGCAGGAATCGAAGCTACGCAACCTGGAGCATCTCGGCGACGGCAACGACCACGACTCGCTCGGCCTGTTCCAGCAGCGCCCCAGCCAGGGCTGGGGCACCGCGAAGCAGATCATGGACCCCCGGCACGCGGCCCGGCGCTTCTACATCAGCCTGACCAAGGTCAAGGGGTGGCAGAAGATGCGGGTCACCGAGGCCGCCCAGCGGGTACAGCGCTCGGCCTACCCCGAGGCGTACGAGAAGTGGGCCGAGGAAGCCACCGTGCTCGCCAAGGCGCTGACCGGGCAGCAGGCCGGCGCTGTGACCTGCGACACGTACGGCGACGACGCCCCGAACGACGCCGCGACGGCCAAGGTGCTGGCCGACCGGATGAAGGCCGACTTCGGCACGAAGGCCAAGGGCGTCACCACCGAGGGCGCCGCGCTGCGCATACCGGCTGCGAACAGCAAGGCGGGCTGGCAGTTCGCGCACTGGCTGGTGGCCCAGGCCCCGCTCACCGGGGTGACCCGGGTGACCTTCACCGACCAGCAGTGGTCCGCTGGTGACAAGGCGTGGTCGCCCGCCGAGAAAGTGGCCGAACAGGTGGTGGCCGAGGCCGTCGCGGGCGGGTGACCCTGGTGGCAGGCCGGTCTGACGAGCCCCGCGCGACGACGTCACTCGGGAACGCGAGTTAGTATCGGCACTCGTTCGCGAAGGTTGCTCATCCCGGCACGCCACCCCCCAAGTCGCGCGCCCCGATCCTGCCTTCGACTGTGCCCAAGTCTGGAAGGACGCAAGGGGAGGACATGACCATCACCTCTCAGGAGCCGGCGACGGACTACGCGCCGCTCACCGACGCCGAGCGCAAGGAATTCCACGAGAACGGGTACAAGCACCTCCCCGGTGTCGTCAGCCCCGAGATCGTGGCCGAACTCCAGGCCGAGGCCGACCGCCTGTACGTGGAGAACAAGGACACCGGTCACATCGACAAGACCGGGTCGCTCCACCTGCTCGGCGCGGTCAGCCACAGCTCTGCCTTCGCCCGGATGCTCGACTACTCCCCGACCTTCCGCTGGGTCTGGGGTCTGGCCGGCTGGAACATCTACTCCCAGCACAACCACCTCGACGTCAACCCGCCGTACGAGGAGGGCGAGACCCCTCGCTGGGAGTGGCACCAGGACGGCTGGCGGCAGAACTCCGACGCGGAGTACTACGCGCCGTTCTACGGCGACGTCCCGCGCCCGATGCTGTCGATCAAGGTCGCCATCGTGCTCAGCGACATCTCGGAGCCGGGCCGGGGGCAGACCCTGTGCATCCCCGGTTCGCACCTGAACAACCACATGTACCGGCCGACCGACCCGGCGGAGATCGCCAAGGGTCCGGAGGGCGCGGTGCCGTGGCTGGCCAAGCCGGGTGACGCGTTCATCTTCGACCGGCGCCTGTGGCACTCGCGCTCGCGCAACCGCTCGGACGTGACGCGCAAGATGCTCTTCATGAGCTACACCTACCGCTGGATCCGCCCGGTCGACGACATGCCGATCGACCGCGAGTCCGCGTGGTACGCCGGCCTGACCCCGGTGCAGCGCCAGCTCATCGGCGAGTCGTTCGGCAACCTGAAGGTGCAGAACATGTGGGGCGTCGGCGAGGGCGGCTGGATCGACGACACGATCCCGCTGCGTGCCGAGCTCAAGGAGCGCGGCCTGCTGGACCGCAACGTTCCCTGGCTGCGCTGAGCAGGAACTGAACAGAGCAAAGCAGTGGGGCCGGGCCGCATCACGCGGCCCGGCCCCACTGTCTGTGACGGGCGATCAGTCCAGGATCTTCTGCCCGCCGGTGACGCACTGGCCGGCGACGAACGCCGGGCTGCCGATCGGCAGCGCGGGCCCGAGCTGGCCGATCAGGCCGGACGCCGCACAGGTCTGCAGCGGCAGGATGTCGAGCACCTGGTTGCTGAGCAGCGGGATCACCGCCGCGTCGTCGCGCTTCTGGATGGTGCTGTTGCTGTTGTAGCAGTCGCCGAGCACCGTCGTAGGCGACCGGACCGCCACCGGCACTCCCACGATCGCGGCGGTGGAGCCGCAGACCTGGACCGCGGCGGCGTTGACCACGGAGCCGCTGAGCAGGGAGACCACGCTGCGCGGGGCCTTCTGCGCGCCCTCCTTGGGCTCGGCGATGAGCGTGTTGGCGTTGAAGCAGTCGCCCACCACGGTGGCGGGCGAGCTGATCGCGGCGGTGACACCGGCGATCGCCGCGTTGGAGCCGCAGATCTGGATCGGCAGCGCGTTGACCGACGTGTCGTCCAGGATCGAGATGATGCCCGGCACCTGGTTCTGCCGGATCAGCACGTTGCCGTTGGCGCAGTCACCCAACACGGTGTTCGGAGAGGTGACTGCCGCCGATACCCCGGCGACCTGGGACGAGGAAGAGCCACACGTCTGCCACGCGGCGGCGGTCAGGGCGGTGCCGTTGGCGATCGAGATCAGCGGCTGACGCACATCCGCCTGCGGACCGCGGGCGACCGCGTCCACCGCGGCGCGCGCCTGTCCGGTTGCCTGATTGATCGCCGCCTGCTTCAAGGTGGTCGCGGCGGTCCTGACGGGATCCGCGTGCGCCGGTCCGGCCGCGGGTGCGGCGGTCGCCGCCGAACCCATCACCGCCACCGTAGCGAGCGCTCCGGCCGCGACGACCCCGGCCTTGCCTATCTGCATCGTCACTCCTTGTAGGATTTCTGCCGCCGGCGCCCGAGTAGCAGACACACGGCAGCGCGGCATGAGTTGTCGTTGGCGAGCATTCGAAGGGGCGAGTCGCGCTGGCGCGACCCGCCCCGTCTGCCGTTTCGGACCAGCGATTAGTCGATGACCGTGTTGGCGTTGTAGCAGCTGCCGATGACCGTGTTCGGCGAGGTGATCGGAACCGCCGCGGCGATGATGTTCGAGGAGGTCGAGCCGCAGGACTGCAGCGGCAGGATGTTCAGCGACGTGTTGTCCGCGATCGCGACCAGGCCCTTCGGGCCCTCCTTGTCGATCTTCACGTTGGCGTTCTTGCAGTCACCGATGACGGTGTTCGGCGAGGTGATCGGAACCGCCACGCTGATGATGTCCGGCGAGGTCGAACCGCAGGACTGCAGCGTCGCCGCGAGCACCGAGGTGCCGTTGAGCGCCGAAACCAGGCCGAACGGGTCGACGTCCCACGGGGCGTCCCAGCCGCCGCCACGCGCCTGCGGCGCCACCTTGGCGTTGCTGCGCTTGGCCCACGCGTCGCGGTTCTTCAGCGCGCTGACCTTCTTGACCAGAGCCTGGCGGGCCTGGTCCATGGCCAGCGTCTGGCCGAGCGGCGCGGCCTCGACGCGAGCCGACTCGTTCCAGTGGTTGCCCTCGTTCCAGTCGTCCGAGTCGTTGATCTCGACGTTGCCGTTCTGGCAGTCGCCGATGACCGTGTTGGGCGAGGTGATCGGGATGGTGATACCGACGATCTGACCGTCGGTGGAGCCACAGGACTGGATCGTGGCGATACCCACGGCCGAGTCGTTGGCGACACCGATCAGCGGGTACTTGTCGGTCTGCTTGATCTTGATGTTGCCGTTGGCGCAGGCGACATCGTTCTCGTCCCCGTAGCCGCCGTGGCCGCCAAAGCCCGACACCACGGTGTTCGGCGACGTGATCGGCACCGAGATGCCGACGACGTTGCCGCTGGTGGAGCCACACTGCTGCAGGGCGGCCACGTTGACGACCGAACCGTTGAGCAGGGCGACCAGGGCCTGCGGGTCGACGTCCCACGGCGCGTCCCAGCCGTTGTTGTCGAAGCCACCGCCGCGGGCGAGGTTCAGCTGGTTGGCCCCGACCTGCCGCATCGCGGAGGTCTTGCCTTCGGTGGTGGAGGTGCTGGCGTTCGTCAGCGCAGAGGCGTCCGTGCTGGGCGCCGCAGCGGCAGGAGCCCCCATGATCGCCACTGTAGCGAGAGCGCCCGTGGCGACGACTCCGGCCTTCTTCATCTGCATCGTCACTCCTTGTGCGACTTTGGAACCTGCTTTGCCCTCATATCGGGCGAAAGCGGCAAAACACTGCACTTGGGGTAACGATGGGTAGATTGCCCAGTTACTACGGCTCCAGGCCTTTTGTCAGCAGATCTTGGCCAAGCGGCCAACCCCATCGACCAAACAGCCATAACCCACACGAGCGACAGGCATCCACCTCGCGAGCCGGCCCGCTCACCCACTCTGCCGCAACTCTTAAAGAGTCGCGGCCTCGGCGGACGAGAAATGCCGCAACTCTTTAAGAGTTGCGGCAGGTGGGATGCCTTGCGGCAGGTGGGACGCCTCGCGGCAGGTGGGACGCCTGGCGGATGGGGCGCCTGGCGGCGGGGCGGGGCGGCGGGGGTGCCGACCGGGGACGGGTCAGGGTGCGGTCAGGGGGCGATGGTCGTGGCGGCACGCAGGGCGCGGTCCATGGTGGTGAAGGCCATCGGCGGGGGGTCGGCGAGCGGGAGCCAGGCGGCTTCCGTCGACTCGTCGGGGTCCAGGCGCAGGCGGGCGCCGGGCGGCAGGGTGGCGACGAAGAAGCAGTCCAGGACCGGCAGGCGTTCGCCCTGGAACTCGTAGTCGCCGACATACATGCCGACGAACGCGCCCAGCTCGACGTCGACGCCGAGCTCCTCGCGGGCCTCCCGGCGGGCCGCGTCGGCAGGCTCCTCCCAGGCGTCGCAGAAGCCGCCCGGCGTCTCCCACAGCCCCTGGCGGGGCGGGCGGGCCCGGCGCAGCGCCAGGAACCCGCCGGCGCCGTCCAGCACGATCAGGCTGGCCGTGGGGCGGGCGTTGAGATACTGCTCGTACCCGCATGCCCCGCAGACGGACGGCGGCGCGGCCACCAGGGCCGCGCCGCAGCGGAAGCAGTGTCCCGCGAAGGTCACTTCTTCTTGCCGCCCTCGGGAGCCTCCGAGGTGGACAGCGCGGCGATGAAGGCCTCCTGGGGCACCTCGACCCGGCCGACCATCTTCATGCGCTTCTTGCCTTCCTTCTGCTTCTCCAGCAGCTTGCGCTTACGGCTGATGTCACCGCCGTAGCACTTGGCCAGCACGTCCTTGCGGATGGCGCGGATGGTCTCGCGGGCGATGACCCGGGAACCGATGGCCGCCTGGATCGGCACCTCGAACTGCTGGCGCGGGATCAGCTTCTGCAGCTTCGAGGCGATGGTCGTGCCGTACGCGTAGGCCTTGTCCTTGTGCACGATCGCGCTGAACGCGTCGACCGGCTCGCCCTGCAGCAGGATGTCCACCTTGACCAGCTCGGACGCCTGCTCGCCGCTGGGCTCGTAGTCGAGGCTGGCGTAGCCCTTGGTGCGCGACTTCAGCTGGTCGAAGAAGTCGAAGATGATCTCACCGAGCGGCAGCGTGTAACGCAGCTCGACGCGGTCGGCGGACAGGTAGTCCATGCCCTGCAGCACCCCGCGCCGGCCCTGGCACAGCTCCATCACCGCGCCGACGTACTCGTTGGGCGTCAGCACCGTCGCGCGCGCCACCGGCTCGTACACCTCGGCGACCTTGCCGTGCGGGTACTCGCTCGGGTTGGTGACCGTGATCTCCTTGCCGTCGTCGGTGACCACGCGGTAGACCACGTTCGGCGCGGTGGCGATCAGGTCGAGGCCGAACTCGCGCTCCAGCCGCTCCTGGATGATCTCCAGGTGCAGCAGGCCGAGGAAGCCGCAGCGGAAGCCGAAGCCGAGCGCCGCCGACGTCTCCGGCTCGTACACCAGCGACGCGTCGTTGAGCTTCAGCTTGTCCAGCGCCTCGCGCAGCTCCGGGTAGTCGGACCCGTCCAGCGGGTAGAGACCCGAGTACACCATCGGCTTGGGGTCCTTGTAGCCGCCGAGCGCCTGGGTGGCGGGCCGCGAGTTCAGGGTGACCGTGTCGCCGACCCGGGACTGCCGCACGTCCTTCACACCGGTGATCAGGTAACCGACCTCGCCGACGCTGAGCGACGGCGACTTGATCGGCTCCGGCGAGATGACGCCGATCTCCAGCAGCTCGTGCACCGCGCCGGTGGACATCATCTTGATCCGGTCGCGGGCGTCCAGGCGGCCGTCGATGACCCGGATGTAGGTGACGACACCGCGGTAGACGTCGTACACCGAATCGAAGATCATGGCGCGGGCCGGCGCCTTGGCGTCACCGCCGGTCGGGGCGGGCAGCTGCCGGACGATCTCGTCGAGCAGGTGGGACACGCCGTCACCGGTCTTGCCGGACACCCGCAGGCAGTCCTCGGGCTCGCAGCCGATCAGGTGCGCGAGCTCCTCGGCGTACTTCTCCGGCTGCGCCGCGGGCAGGTCGATCTTGTTGAGCACCGGGATGATGGTGAGGTTGTTCTCCATCGCCAGGTACAGGTTGGCCAGCGTCTGCGCCTCGATGCCCTGGGCGGCGTCCACCAGCAGGATCGCGCCCTCGCAGGCGGCCAGGCTGCGCGAGACCTCGTAGGTGAAGTCCACGTGGCCCGGGGTGTCGATCATGTTGAGCACGACCTGCTCGCCGGTCCGGTCGCCGTCGCGCACGGTCCACGGCAGGCGCACCGCCTGGCTCTTGATGGTGATGCCGCGCTCGCGCTCGATGTCCATCCGGTCGAGGTACTGCGCCCGCATCTGCCGCGGGTCCACCACCTCGGTGATCTGCAACATGCGGTCGGCCAGCGTCGACTTGCCGTGGTCGATGTGGGCGATGATGCAGAAGTTGCGGATGGCGGCCGGGTCAGTGTCGCCGGGCTTGTTAGATCCGAGCAGCGGAGGCACGGTGATCCGTTCTATGAGCGTGAGGCGGAAAGCGGTTCGCTGGCGACGGGCCGCGTTCGGCGTGAGGCGGTCATTGCCGCCCCTATGATCCCACGCCCGCCGACCGTGCCGAAGCGGGCTTCAACGTTACCGCCGCCGAACCGGCGGCAGCACCCTCGTTCAGCAGCGGCAGCCCTCGTTCGCGGGCCAGCCCAGCACCAGCGCGCTCAGCCGGGGCAGCCGGTGCCGCATCTGGTCGTCGTCCTCGAAGTCCCAGTCCTCGCCCGCGGTGGGCGCCTTGGCCACCTCGGGCAGCACCAGCTCGGCCCCGGCGACCTCACGGAAGGCGTCGGCCGCCGCGTACCCGACCAGCTCGGCGAAGATCGCGCTGTCGTCGTCCCACTCCACGGCCTCGACCACGGACGGGTGCCCGGCCAGCGAGTCCGGGTCGGCCAGCGCCGCCTCGTACCACTTTCGACCCGCCGCGATCAGCCCGCTGCGGAAGTCGACGAAGGCGTCGTCGGAGCAGCCGCCGCCGATCAGGTGCGCCGCACCCCACAGGTCGTAGCGGTCGGCGGCGTCGCGCAGCGTCTTGAACCGCGTCGCGAAGGCCGCGATGTCCGGCAGGCTCAGCGCCGACAGCCGCGCGGTCAGCGCCTTCGCCAGCCCGGTGCCGTCCTCGCCGATGTCACCCTCGACGTCCGTACGCGCCTGCTCGATCAGAGCCCAGAACCGCTCGATGTCCACAACAACACAGTCTGCCATCCGGGCCGCGCCCTTCCTCGATCTACGAGCGGGTGTCGCGTCCCGTCACCCGTACGGTCCCCGCGCCGGGTCGGCGGAGTCGGGTCGGGTCGGGTCGGGGGCAAGATCGCTGTTTCGGGTCGGAAAGTGAAGCAGGACCGCACTTTTCGCCCCGAAACAGCGATCATCACCCGCCTACCACGGCGAAACCGGGTAGCGGGCCGGCGGCGGAGCCGTCGCGGTAGGCTGTTGGGGTAGGGCACCGCGACGGGTGTCACGTCGGCCTGTTTTGGTCGGCGCCCAGGCCACCTGGTAACCTGGCACCTCGCGGCTGGTGCTTCGTTGCGCCGGCCCATCTGAACCAGTCAACCGAAACGAGCAGGACGAGGCTGTCGCGTGGCGAACATCAAGTCCCAGATCAAGCGCAACCGGCAGAACGAGAAGGCCCGGCTGCGCAACAAGTCGGTCAAGTCGTCGCTGAAGACCGCTGTCCGCAAGTTCAACGAGGCGACCGTCGCCGGTGACGTCGAGAACGCCACCGCGCTGCTGCGCGACGCCTCGCGCAAGCTGGACAAGGCCGTCAGCAAAGGCGTGATCCACAAGAACCAGGCGGCGAACCGCAAGTCGTCGATCGCCAAGAAGCTGGCTTCGCTCTCTGCCTGATCGTCGCAGTGTGCCTTCGCGGCACCGCCGAGACATCACCTGATGCCCGGTCCCCCAGTGGGAGCCGGGCATCGGTGTATTCCAGCGGGAACTACTCGTAGCGGTATGCCGCCGACTGGCGGGCACGCTGCTCGGCCGTGCCCAGCCACGGCTCCTCGCCGTCCGGCTCGGCCGAGGCCGCATGCCCCGGCGCGCCGTGTCGGGAGTTCCCGGACTGTCCGGCGTAGGTCTCCTGCTCGTCATACCCGTCCTGGGCGTACCCGTACGCGGACTGACCGGCGTAGGTCTCCTGCTCGCCGTATGCGGCCTGACCTGCGTACATCTCCTGCTCGCCGTAACCGGTCCGGCCGGTGTACGAGTCCTGGCCGCCGTTGCCGGAACGAGCGGCGAACCCCTCCGGCTCGCTGTATCCGGGGCGGTTCGCGTACGGGTCGCGCTCGTCACCTGCGGGCCGCTGCGGCGGCACGGTCTCGGGTGGTGGCGCCGTCTCGGCCGGTGCGGCCACGCGCAGCCGCACCGTCGGCTGGGCCGGCGCCCGACGCGTGGCGGACTTCGGCCGGGTCGCCGTGCCCCGCGAGCGGGCCGACGTGCCGCCGGATCGGGTCGTCGCGCCCGCGATCACGTCGTTGAGCTTCACCATCACCGCCACCGAGGCGGGCAGCACGGCCACCGCCCACCAGCCGGTCAACTCGGCCAGTGACAGCAGCACGGCCAGCGCCACGGTGCCCTCGAAGAACAGGAAGCACATCAGGTTGCTGGGGCGCACGTACTGCAGGCCCAGCACCCGGGCGTAGAGCGGCCGGTGGCGTGCCTCTTCAGGGCTGATGCCCCCGGCGCGCCGGGACCTGGTACCCGCGGTCATCGCCCACCTCCCGCCTGCTTGGCCTGCGCGAACGCCACGATGGTGCGTTCGAGCGCGTAGTCGCGATCCTCCTCGCCGCCCTTCACCGCGGCGTTGCAGTCGGCGGCGGCCCGCATCGCGAGCACCAGCGCGTCCGGGGTCCAGCCGCGCGCCTGCCGCTGCGCCTTCTCGATCTTCCAGGCGGGCATGCCGAGCGTCGAGGCCAGCTGGTACGCGTTGCCGCGTCCCGCCGAGGCCACCCGCGCGACGGTGCGCACACCGTCGGCCAGCGCGTCCGCGATCGGCACCGGGTCCACGCCGCTGTGCCGGGCCCAGCGCAGCGCCTCCAGCGCGGCCGGCACGTCCCCGGCGACCGCGGCGTCGGCGACCGCGAACCCGCTCACCTCGGCCTTGCCCCGGTAGTAACGGGCCACCGTGGCCTGGTCGATCCGGCCGCCGGTGTCCGCCATCAGCTGGTTGCAGGCCGCGGCGAGCTCGCGCAGGTCGTTGCCCACGGCCTCGATCAGCGTCTCGGCCGCGTCGGGGGCGCAGCGGCCACCGAGGCGGCGCACCTCCCCCGTGACGAAGTCCACCCGGTCGCGGTGCTTGGTCAGCTTCGCCGCGGGCACCACCGACGCGCCGGCCTTGGTCAGCGAGTCGGCCAGCGCCTTGTTCTTCGCGCCGCCCGCGTGCGCGACGACCAGCGTCACGTCGGGGTCGGGCGACTTCGCGTAGTCCAGCAGCACCGCCGAGACGTCCTTCTTGGCGTCCTGGGCGGCGCGCAGCACCACCACCCGGACCCCGCCGAACAGCGACGGGCTGAGCAGTTCGGCTAGTTCACCGACGAGCATCGCGCCCGTCTCCACCTCGCGGACCTCGGCCGTCGGATCGGCGGCGCGCGCCTGCGCGGCCGCGTCGGCGATCGCGCGCGCGACCAGCAGCTCCTCGTCGCCCAGCACGAGGACCACGGGTGTCAGGACGGGGGGCGGAACCTGGCTCACCACCTCGCTATCGTCGCATGTGCGAACTGGCCGCCGCCCACCGTCACTCCAACGGGCGCGTCGGGAGCACGACGGAAAGCTTCCCGTCGGCGAGCACGACCGCCAGGTCCCCGCTGACGTCGGTGCGCTGCACCCGCGCGCCCCGCCCGGCCAGCCGCGCCAGCACCGACGCGCTCGGATGGCCGTAGTCGTTGCCCTCCCCCACGCTGACCAGCGCGATCCTCGGCGCGACAGCGTCCAGGAAGGACGGTTCCTGAAACGCGCTGCCATGGTGGGCGACCTTGAGCACGTCGGCGGACACGTCCACGCCCGCTCCCAGCAGCGCCTGCTGCCGCTCGGACTCGGCGTCCCCGGTCAGCAGCACCCGTACTCCGCGCACGGTCGCCACGAGCATGAGGGAGTTGTTGTTCGGGTCGCTGCGGGTGCCCCGCTCAGGCGGCGCGGGCAGCACTTCCAGCCGTACGTCGCCGACCGTCCAGCCGCCGGACTCCGGCGCGTCGGACACCGGAACCCGGTGCGCGGCCGCGGCCCGGACGACAGCCTCCCGGCCCATGGCAGGTTCGGGCCATGGTGTGGTGAGCACCGCGCCGACCCGGCGCCCGGCGAGCACGCCGTCCAGCCCGCCGATGTGGTCCACGTGGAAGTGGCTGACCAGCAGCAACGGCACCTCGTCCACGTCCAGCTCGCGCAGGCAGCGGTCGACGTCGCGGGGCTTCGGCCCGGCGTCGACGACCACGGCCGCGCCGTCGCCCGCGTTGAGCACGGTGGCGTCGCCCTGCCCCACGTCACACGCCACGACGAGCCAGTCGTCGGGAGGCCAGCCGCCGGTGAGCACCCGCACCGGCAGCGCGCCGAGGACCGCCGCCAGCGCGATGACGGCGGCCAGCCGACGTACCGCGGGACGCCGGAAACCGATCATGAGCAGCACGGTCAGCCCGGCCAGCAGCAGCGCTCCCGGCGGCCCGCCCGGCCACGGCAGCACACCCGCGGGCACCTCGGCACCCACTCTCGCGACCGTGACCAGCCACCAGGCGGGCCAGCTGCCGAGCCAGGCGGCGAACTCGGCCCCGGCCGGCCACACCGGTGACAGCAGCGCGGCGGCCACGCCGGTGACGGTCGCGGGCGCGATCGCGGGCACCGCGACCAGATTCGCCGGCACGGCGACCAGGCTCAGCGTGCCGCTGATGCCCGCGACCACCGGGGCGCAGGCCAGCTGCGCGGCGGCGGGCACGGCCAGCGCCTCAGCGGCGCCCGCCGGGACCCTCCGGCGGCGCAGCGCGTCGCGCATCGGCGGCGCGAGCAGCAGCAGCCCGGCGGTCGCGAGCACCGACAGCGCGAACCCCGCGTCGGCGGCCAGCTCGGGATCGGCCATCAGCAGGATCGCCGCACCCGCCGACAGCGCGGGCAGCGCCGCCCGGGACCGGCCGGACGCGAGCGCCAGCAGCGCGATCCCACCCATCACCGCGGCCCGCAGCACGCTCGGCGACGGCCGCGCCAGGATCACGAACCCGACCACGGACAGCGCGCACACCACCGCGATCAGCCGTGGCCCGGCTCGGCTGAAGCGGGCCAGCAGCAGCACTGCCCCGGTGACGATTGCTACGTTACTGCCCGAAACAGCTGTTAGATGGGTCATCCCGGTGTCCCTAAAGGACTGTTCGACCGCCGGGTCGAGGCGGCTGGTGTCACCCACCACGAGACCCGGCAGCAGCCCGCCCGTAGCCGCGTCCAGCGGCGCGCAGGCCCGCTGCAACCCCGCACGCAGCCCACCTGCCGCGCGCTGCGTCCACGACGCCTCACCCAGCAGTTCCGGCGGCCGCTCGGTGGACAGCACCGCCGCCCGCAGGTCACCGCCCCGGGACGGCCCGAACCGCGCGGGCACCCGCACCCGCTGCCCCGGCAGCAGCCCCGCCCAACCGTCCCCACTGGCCAACACCAGCACCCCGACATCGGTACGCAGGTCGCCCGCCTGCTCCAGGTCCGCCCCCACCACCCAGGTCGCGGGCCGCCCGACCACCCCGGGCGACCGGTGCGGATCATCCCGCATGGTGAGCACCACAGTCGTCGAGACGTGCCCGTCCACCAGCGCGACGATCTCCGCCGCATCCCGCGCCGCCAGCCGCGCCCCGGTCGCCGCCGCACCACACAGCACCCCGAGAAAAATCCCGGCCACGATCCACCGCCACGAGCCACGCCACGCCTCGCTCGCAGTTTCGGGGAAACTGCGCGAAACGTGGTCGTCGTTCGTGCAGTTTCCCCGAAACTGCAGACCGAAGCGGCGGCGCACCCGCCGTGAGACGTGGTCGCGGGCGAAGAGCAGGGCGGTGCCGAGTGCACCGACGGCACCGAGGACCAGAGTGACGCCGAGGCCGGTGAACAGCGCGGTGAGCGATGCCGCCCAGCAGCCCAGGGCGAACGGGGCCAGCCGCAGGTCGGGACCGTCCATCAGACCGTGACCAGGTCCTTGAGCTGGGCGTACTTCGACTCCCCGATGCCTTCGACCTGGCGCAGGTCGCCGACGCTGCGGAAGTCTCCATGCCGGGCCCGGTGGTCCAGGATGCGTTGTGCCAGCACGGGGCCCACCCCCGGCAGCGCGTCGAGCTGAGCGAGAGTCGCGGTGTTCAGGTTCACCGGTCCTGCACCCGGCCCTGTCCCGGCGGCCGGACCGTCCGCGGCGGCCACGCCCGGCACCCCGATCGCGATCAGCTCGCCGTCGGTGACCTTGCGGGCCAGGTTCACCGCGGACAGGTCGGTGTCAGGCAGCACCCCGCCCGCCGCCTCGACCGCGTCCGCGACCCGGGCACCCGCAGGCAGCATGACCAGGCCCGGCTTGCGAACCCGCCCGGTCACCGCCACGACCAGCAGCGTCGGCGACGGCGACGCGACCGGTCGGCCCGACTCCGCGACCGGCACCGGCACGGGTTCGGGCACAGGCTCGACGGACGGGCGCGCCTGCCAGGCCAGGTATGCCGCACCCGCAACCACCAGCGCGGCGACGGCTGCCAGTGCCCGCAGCCCGCGCCTCCCAGGATCGAACGCCGCCCGGCCCGGCAGCGCGCTCGGCGATTCGCCCACCACCGGAACACCTTCCGCATCCGGTAGCGCGCGACCCGGGAAAGCGGTCGGGACGGCGGCGTTCGGCACGACTTCGGTGGCGGCGGTGGAGTGCGCCGGGAGCACGCCACGCGACGTGGCCACTGGCAGCACGGCTTCAGCGGCGGTCGCGGGGTGCATCGGGAGCACGCCGTGCGACGTCGCCACCGGCAGCACACCGTGGACGACCGCCGCCGGCGGCTTGGCCACCCGCGGCGCGCCAGACGGCGACAGGACATGGGTGTGCGGGTCGCCCGAGGCGGTCGGGTCCAGCGGCAACAACTGGCGAGCGGGCCGGGACAGCGCGAAATCGGGCAGGACGTCGAGGAACGGCGCGTCCAGGAGGTCCGGCCAGGGCGGCGACGCGCTGGCCGGGGTGAGTACGCGGTGCAGCCGGCCGAGGTCGGCCTCGGCGGGCGGCGGCTTACGGAACGGGGACGACGGCACGGGGCCACGGTAGGGGCGGGCGCGCGGTGGGCGTACGCCTCAATTCTTGTGCCTGTGGACGACGGGCCGGTTGTGGACAACCGCCTGATCAAGGCCCTGGTGTGTTATGGCCGCAGCAGGGGCGAGTATTCGTCCGATCACGACTGCCGGTGTCACGCCACCTCAATAAACAGTTTTGACGTTACGAATCATCGATCGCTGTTAACCGCACTGCCGCAACGGATTCATCTGCTCCTAGGTTCTGCGTCACCCCTTCGCGGTCGGCGTCATCGGGACCCGGCCGCGGGGTGGGATCTCTGGGAGGAGAGAACCTTGCGGCATCGAGTTTCCGCCCTGGGCTTCGCGATCATCGTCGCGTTCGCCGGGGCGCTCGGCTCCGGTGGGCCGGCAAACGCCGCCCCCGCCGGCGCTGAGGCCAGCATCCTGTACGCCGACAGCCCGGGTGCGGTCGCCGACCGCTACATCGTGGTGTTCAAGGACTCCGCGGTGCCCGCGAGCACCGTCGGCACCAAGGCACGTGACCTGGCCGGCCGCTTCGGCGGCAAGACGCGCCACGTCTACACCGCCGGTCTGCGCGGCTTCTCGGTCGGCATGACCGCGGCGCAGGCGCGCAAGCTGGCCGCCGACCCCGCGGTCGCCTCCGTCGAGGCGGTGCAGCGCATCGGCATCCTGGACACCCAGAACAATCCCCCGAACTGGGGCGACGACCGCATCGACCAGGCGAACCTGCCACTGAACCAGGCGTACACGTACCCCACCAACCCGGGTCAGGGGGTGACGGTCTATGTGCTCGACACCGGCATCAACGCCAACCACGTCGAGTTCACCGGCCGCGTCAAGCAGGGCACGGACATGGTGGACGACGACAGCACGCCGACGGACTGCCACGGACACGGCACGCACGTGGCCGGCACCGCCGTGGGCACCAGCTACGGCGTGGCCAAGAAGGCCTCCGTGGCATCCGTCCGGGTGCTGAACTGCCAGGGCAGCGGCACCAACGACGACCTCATCGCGGGCATCAACTGGGTGCGCACCAACGCCCAGAAGCCGGCCGTGGTGAACTACAGCATCGGCTGCCAGAGCCGCTGCACCAGCCAGGCCATGGACAGCGCCGTGTCGAGCCTCATCTCGTCGGGCGTGCAGTTCGTCCAGGCGGCGGGCAACTCCTCCGACGACGCCTGCTACTACAGCCCGCAGGCCGTCGCCGCGGCGGTCACCGTCGGCAACACCAGCAGCAACGACGCCCGCAACAGCAGCAGCAACTACGGCTCCTGCCTGGACATCTTCGCGCCGGGCACGAGCATCGTGTCGGCGTCGTACTCCAGCAACACCGGCACCGCCACGATGACCGGCACCTCGATGGCCTCGCCGCACACGGCCGGCGCCGCCGCGGTGTACCTGGGCCTGAACCCCAACGCCACGCCCGCCCAGGTGCGGGACGCGCTGGTGAACAACGCCACCACGGGCAAGGTCACCTCGCCGGGGACGGGTTCGCCGAACCGGCTGCTCTACACGGGCTTCATGAACGGCGGGACCAACCCCAACAACCCGTCGGTCACCAACCCGGGTAACAAGAGCGGCGTGGTCGGGCAGTCGGCCAGCCTCCAGATGCAGGCTTCCGGCGGCACGTCGCCGTACACCTGGAGCGCCTCGGGCCTGCCGGCCGGGCTGTCGATCAGCTCGTCCAGCGGCCTGATCTCGGGCACCCCGACCACCGCGGGCACCTCGAACGTCACGGTGACGGTCACCGACTCGGCGAGCAAGACCGGGTCGACGAACTTCACCTGGACGATCACCACCGGTGGCGGCGGCTGCACCGCGGCGCAGGTCGTCGGCAACGCCGGCTTCGAGAGCGGCACCACGCCGTGGACGGCCGACACGGGCGTCGTCGGCGCCTGGGCGGGCTCGGGCTACCCGGGCAAGACCGGCACCCGCAGCGCGTGGCTGGGCGGCCAGGGCCAGACCCAGACCGACTGGGTACAGCAGTCGGTGACGATCCCGGCCGGCTGCACCAGCGCCACGCTGCGCTACTGGGTGCGCATCACCACCGCCGAGACCGACGGACAGGTCTGGGACCGGCTGACGGTGACCATGGGCAGCACGACCGTGGCCACCGCCACCAACCTCGACGCCAACTCCGCCTACGTGGAGAAGGTCGTCAACGTGGGCCAGTTCGCCGGGCAGACGGTGACGCTGAAGTTCAACGGCGTCGAGGACCAGTCGCTGCAGACCAGCTGGGTCATCGACGATGTGACCATCAACGTCTCCTGACCAGGGGACGGGGACGGGGGGAACGAGCGGCCGGGCATCTCACGACGATGCCCGGCCGTTCATTCCCACTCCCAGCGCATGCCGACGATGCCCGGCGGGATGTCCGCCGCGACCAGGTGCGCACCGTGCGTCGAGCCGATCCACACCTCGCGTACGCCCTGGTCGGGGGCGTGCAGGCCGCGCCGCTCGAAGCGGTAGCAGCGGGCCGGCACCGCGTCGCGGTCGAACTGCACCTGCAGCACGTACTCCCCGACCGGCACCGAGAAGCCGCGGTAGTAGTTGTCGGTGGCGACCAGCGAGCCGCTCTCGAACTCGTACTCGACGACGACGGTGTCGCCCTGCGAGAGCATCCGGTCGAAAATGATCTCGGCGGCCTGCAGGCCCGATTCCGGATCCGAGCGCACCCGGCCCAGCCGGCAGTTGCGCAGGGCGTGCACGCCGGTGGGCGCGCCCAGGTCGTCGGTGCGGAAGATGCCGACGGTGCGCGACACCCGGTCCACGTTGGCCCGCAACACCTGGCGGCAGTTGAGCCGCAGCTCCTGACGCTGCGCCCCCACCTGGTACAGGTCGTGCAGGCTGATCCGGGTGAGCTCGTGATAGGTCCACCGGTCCAGCTCACGGATGATCTTCGAGACGCTGTTGCCGTCCTCGAAGAGCCGGTCGATGTCGATGGTCCCCGGCGGCTGGTTGAGCCAGCGGCCGCGGGGCCGGCGCGGGCCGAGCTGGGCGATGAGCGATTCGGCGGGCAGTGACAGGATCTGTTCCAGCATCCGCACGGCCTTCATGGACTCGGGACGCTCGGGACGGCTGCGACCGCGCCGCCAGTAGCTGAGGGTGGCCAGGCTGACGCTGATGCCGGCGGCGGACAGTTTCTCCTGGATCTCCTCCGGCCGGATGCCCCGGTCCTCGATGGCCAGGTGCAGGGCGGCGGAGAACGGGCCGGTACGCAGCGCATGCGCCAGGTCCCGGCCGAGAAGTTCAGAACGAGCCTTCTCCATGAACGCTGAGTATCGACACTCCCCCGCCCAGGCGCTACCCATCCGGGCCACGCGATGCGCCCCACCCCTCGCCCGCTATAGACGTTGGCCTATCTGGATGAGTTTTCTGCGATCGAAGTCATCCAGATAGGCCGACGTCTATGAAAGGCACGAGCCGTGAGCCACCGGCCACAGGCCGCGAACCGCGCCGACCGCGCGGGGCGGGTCAGAGCTGGTCGTCGAGGAGGGACTGGGCCGCCTCGGGGAGGCGGTGCACGACGACACCGGCCAGGCCGGGGCCGACATGCGCGGCCACCACGGCACCGACCTCGCTGGTGTACAGCTCACACAGCCGGTCGCCAAGACGTTCACGCAGCGCCCCCGCGATCCACTCGGCCCGCTCCGCGGCAGCCAGGTGGTGCACGGCCACCTCGACGGGCCCGTCACCGGCCGCCTCCAGCGCGAGCGCGACCAGCCGGTCCAGCGCACGGGCGGCGGTGCGCACCTTGTCGCGCATGGTGATGCCGCCCGCGGAGACCTCCAGCAGGGGCTTGACCGCCAGCGCGGTGCCCAGCAGGGCGGAGGCGGCGTTGATGCGGCCACCGCGGCGCAGGTGCTCCAGCGTGTCCACGTAGAAGAAGGTGCTGGTGCGTTCGATGGTGTGCAGGGCCGCGTCGCGTACCCCCGCCAGGTCTTCGCCCTGCGCCGCGGCCCGCACCGCGGCCAGGGCAGGGAAGCCCACGCCCATCGCGGCCGAGCAGGAGTCGATCACCTCGACGGGCCCGGCCGCCTCGCCGGCCGCGGTCGACGCGGCCCCGAGCGTGCCGGACAGCGCACCGGCCAGGTGCACCGAGACGATGCCGTCCACCCCGGTCGCGAACAGCTTGTCGTAGACCTGGGCGAACTCGGCCGGGGTGGGCTGGGAGGTGGTCACCGCGACCCGGCGGGCGGCCAGCGCGACGGCGACCTCGGCCGGGCTGACCTCGACACCTTCCCGGCCGGACACGCCGCCGAGCACGACGTGCAGCGGCACGACGGTCAGCGACCCGTCCGCGACGGTGGCGGGCAGGTAGGCAGTGGAGTCGGTGACGACCGCTACGGACATGCGGGCACGTTAACCGGTCACGACGACTGCGCCGAGATGACCTCGAGCACAGGGCCCATCTGGCAGATCGTCATGACGTCGTCGCGCAGCCGGCCGCGGATCGACACGGTGGCGCCGGGCTTGACGATGTTCGGGTCACCGCCCATCAGCTGGTACGTGGTGCCGGTGTCGGCGCGCAGCACGGTGCAGCCGCCCTCCAGCTCCACCCGCTCGACCCGGCCGCGCACCGAGATGACCTGGCCGTCCTTGGCGGGCGGCGGCACCACGGGGCCGGACATGCTCGGCTTCGGCTTGCCACCCGGGCTGACGGGCGGCACGGCGGAGGCCGACGGTTGCGGGGTCACGGAACTGCCCACCTCCGGCTCCTCGGTCGGGGCGCAGGCCGTGAGCAGGAGACCGCCCAGCAGCGCGCCGGTCAGCAACAGATGAGTGAGGGGGCTTCGCGTGGTCATGTCAGTTCGGACGCTACCGCCCTGGCGCAAGTTGCGCGAGTGGGTCACACGCCGACGTTGTACGCCGACAGCCGCCACCCGTACGACGACTGCAGGATCAGGTCGACCCAGTGGCAGTTCTGCACCGGCGCGACCGTCGGCAGCATCTCCTCGGGCCAGCCCAGCAGCGCGGCCACCCCGTACTTGATGGCGCCGCCGTGACTGACCAGGACCGTGGTGGCCCCGGGTGCCCGCTCGGCGGCCTGCCGGATCGTCTCGCTGACCCGCTTGCCCAGGTCGGGCAGCGACTCGACGCCGTCGCCCGGATCCGGGTCAGCGGCGCGCCAGCGGGCGTACGAGTCCGGGAAGCGCTCGCGCACCTCCGGGGTGGTCAGCCCCTGCCAGGAGCCGAAGTGCCGCTCGCGCAGCCGGGCGTCGCGCTCGGGCGTGAGCCCGGTCAGCTCGGCCAGCGGCGCGGCGGTCATCGTGCAACGGCTCAGGTCGCTGGTGATCATGCGCGAGGCCCCGCTGCGCGCGAGCATCACGGCCGCGGCCTGGGCCTGCGCCCGGCCGCGGTCGTTGACCGGCACGTCCAGCTGTCCCTGGACCCGCTGCTCGGCGTTCCAGTCGGTGTTGCCGTGCCGCCACAGCAGGACGCGAGTGATCGCCTCCTGCCCCCTTTCCAGGCTCACGCAGCGTCCTGGGTGGCCAGGTCCCGGTCGACGAACTCGATCCGGGCGCAGTCCTTCCAGAGCCGGTCGAGGGCGTAGAACTCGCGCTCCTCGCTGTGCTGGATGTGCACGACGATGTCGCCGAAGTCGAGCAGCACCCAGCGGCCGGCCCGCTCGCCTTCGCGGCGGATCGGCTTGGCCTTCTCGGGCAGCTGCATCAGGGCGTCTTCGACAGCGTCGACGATGGCCAGGACCTGGCGCTCGTTCGGAGCGGAGGCGACCACGAAGACGTCGGTGAGGACGAGCTGCTCGCCCACGTCCATCAGGACGATGTCCTCGGCCTTCTTGTCGGCGGCCGCCTGCGCGGCGGCCAGGGCCATCTCGACGGCACGCTCGGTTGCGGGCACCTTGGTCCTTTCGTCGGTGGCCTGTCCGCGATGCTCGCGATCAGGCTCAGCATCCAGAGTCTCACAAGGATTACCCGGTACGCCGCCGAGATAGTCACGCGGTGGGCCCGGACACCCGGAATCAACGGTATAGATGCCGCTTTGTGATGTATTGCACTACCCCGTCCGGTACCAGGTACCACACCGGCTGGCCCGACGCGACGCGCCGGCGGCAGTCCGTCGACGAGATCGCCATGGCCGGCACCTGGACCAGGCTCACCACGTCGGCGGGCAGGTGCGCGTCGGTGAGCATGAACCCCGGACGGGTGACCCCCACGAAGTGGGCCAGCTCGAACAGCTGGTCCGCGTCCTTCCAAGAGAGGATCCTGGAGAGCGCGTCGGCACCGGTGATGAAGAACAGCTCGGTCTTCTCGCCGTACTGGTCGCGCAGCTCGCGCAGCGTGTCGACCGTGTACGTCGGCCCGACCCGGTCGACGTCGACCCGGCTCACGCTGAACCGCGGATTGGACGCGGTCGCGATGACGGTCATCAGATAGCGGTCCTCTGCCGGGGTGACCGCGTGCTCGGTCTTCTGCCACGGCTGTCCCGTCGGCACGAAGACGACCTCGTCGAGCGCGTACCGGTCAGCCACCTCGCTGGCCGCGACGAGGTGACCGTGGTGGATGGGGTCGAAGGTTCCGCCCATGATCCCGATACGTGTCGCCACGCGCCGATTCTATGCCCGCTCGTCCGACGTCCCGGTTGTTCATAGACGTTGGCCTATCTGGATGACTTTTCGGCGATCGGAGTCATCCAGATAGGCCGACGTCTACGTAAGGCGGGGACTCAGACGCGCGTCCCGCCGAGCGGTTCGGCGGGACGCGGTCGCGGGGCAGGTCAGGCGGTCTGCTGGGCGCGCAGGGCGCGGGCCAGGTCGTCCGTCTCGTCCGCCAGCGCGCGGCGCAGCAGCGGGTGCATGTCCCCGGCCAGCGCCGACCGGGCGGCGGCCACTGTGTCCTCCGACACGGCGTACACCGGATAGGTCGCCTTCGCCAGGTGCGCGAGCAGGTCGCCGGAACGGCCCTGCGAGCGCGGCAGCTCGGCGAAGTACCGGGCCACCAGCGGGGCGGTCAGCTCGGCGTGCTCGGGCTGCCACAGGCCCGCGCCGGCCGCGGCCGCGATCCGGTTGGACTGGCCCTGCTCGGTGACGACCAGATCGAACGCCTGCTCCTTCGCAGCCGGGTCGGGGCGGCAGGCCCGCACCCGTACGGCCTCCTGCTCGCCCTTGTCGCTCGGGTCCCGCTGCAGCTCGCCGTCGATCTCGTCCTCGGTGACGTCGCCGAGGACCGCCAGCCGGCCCAGGATCGCCCAGCGCAGCTCGGCGTCGACCGCCAGCCCCGCGGGCACGTCCGCGCCGGTCAGCCAGCCGCGCAGCACGGCCCGGTCGGCGTCGGCGGCGGTGGAGATGAGTGTGCGCGCCGCGGCGAGCTGGTGGCCGCTGCCCGGGGCGGCGGTGGCCAGCAGGGTCTTGGCCGCGCCGGCGAGCGCCTCGCGGGCCGCCGCCTGCCGGTCCGCGGGCACCATGCGGCTGGCCGCGTACCGGGCCAGTCCGAAGATCGACTCCACGATGGTGACGTCGGGCTCGGCGGGCAGCGCCGCTGCGGCCAGCTCGACGAGCTCCGTGGCGGGCCACTCGGCGTCGCGCACGGCGTCCCAGGCGCTGTTCCACCACAGCGAGCGCGACAGCGAGTCGGGCTGCTCGGCCAGCAGCGCGGGCAGCTCGGCCCGGGTGCGCTCGTCCAGCCGGATCTTGGCGAAGGTGAGGTCGCCGTCGTTGACCAGCAGGCCGCGGCCGCGTACGCCGGACAGCTGCGGCACCGGGGTGAGCGCGCCGGTGACCTCGATCTCGGTGTGCTGCCAGGCGCCGTGCTCGTCGAACCAGCCCAGGCCGATCCGGTGCGGGCGCAGCGTCGGGTACTGCTCGGACGCGGTCTGCTCGACCGTGACCGAGGCGTACGAGCCGTCGGCCGCCCACTCGACGACCGGGCGCAGCGTGTTCACCTGCGGGGTGCGCAGCCACGCCTGCGCCCAGGCGTCCAGGTCCCGCCCGCTGGCCAGCGACAGCGCGCCGAGCAGGTCGGCCAGGGTGGCGTTGCCCCAGGCGTGCTTGTCGAAGTGCGCCCGCAGGCCGGTCAGGAACGCCTCGTCGCCGATGAACGCGACCAGCTGCCGCAGCGCGGAGCAGCCCTTGGCGTAGGAGATGCCGTCGAAGTTGGCGAACGCCGCGTCGGTGTCGGCCACCTCGGTGGGCGCGATCGGGTGCGTCGAGGGGCGCTGGTCGGCGGCGTACCCCCAGGCCTTGCGGCCGACGCCGAAGCGGGTCCAGGACTGGGGCCACGGGGTGACCTCGCCGACCAGCCGGTAGCCCATGTAGGTGGCGAACGACTCGTTCAGCCACAGGTCGTCCCACCAGCGCATGGTCACCAGGTCGCCGAACCACATGTGGGCCATCTCGTGGGCGATGATGGCGGCCCGCTCCAGCCGCTCGGTGTCGGTCACCGCTGCCCGGAACAGCAGCTCGTCGCGGAACACCACGCAGCCGGGGAACTCCATCGCGCCCCAGCTGAACTCGGGCACGAACGCCTGGTCGTACTTGCCGAACGGGTACCGCACGCCGAACAGCTCGTGGTAGCGGTCCAGGAACGCCTTGGTCAGCGAGAGGATCTCGGGCGCGTCGCGCTCCAGCACCTCGGCGTAGCTGGCGCGCGCGTACACGCCCAGCGGGATGCCGTCATGGCTGTCGGTCACCGCGACGTAAGGACCCGCCACGAACGTGATCAGGTAGGTCGCCACGGGCTTGGTGGCGGGGAACTCCCAGCGGCCCGGGGCGGTCTGCACGCCCTCCGCGTTGGCCCGGACCAGCCAGGACGGGTCGACGGTGACGGACAGGGTCACCGGCGCCTTGAGGTCGGGCTGGTCGAAGCAGGCCATGAAGCGCGGCGCGTCGGTGATCGAGGGCTGCGCGTACACGTAGACCTGCTTGTCGGTCGGGTCCGTGAAGCGGTGCACGCCCTCGCTGGTGCGGGTGTAGGCGTACTCCCCGGTCACCACGACGGTGTTGTCCGCGGCGAGGTCCGCCAGCCGCAGCCGGCCCTCGGCGTACGCGTCGGCGGGCAGCGCGACGCCGTTGAGGGTGGCGCCGACCAGACGCTCCGGCCTCGCCTCCAGGAAGGTCTCGGCGCCGGGGTCGGCGGTGAAGCGGACGGTGGTGACCGAGCGGAAGAGTTCGTCTCCCGTGGTCAGCTCCACGTCCAGGGCGTACGCGAGGTCCCGGACGGTGGCGGCCCGCGCGACGGCTTCGAGGTGGCTGAGGCAACGATGCGACATGACGCCCATCCTGCCTGACGGCAGCGGGTGGTGAACGGCCGGTAACCCCTTACGCTCAGCAACGTTCTTGCCGATCAAGGCGGGTGCGGGGATACTTGTCGCCATGCGGACGACGAGCACCATGTGGCGGCTGCCCTGACGGGCGGCCCGCTTCCGCGAACCCAGTAGACGACCCAGGCCGCCCCTCCGGGCGGCCTTCTTCGTGCACGGCTCATGCCGTGCGCCGAGGTCTCCGGACGGGGTGGCCCGACTCCCGAGGAGACCGACATGACCATCGCCCCGACCCGCGTCCGCGCCCGCCGGTTGTCCGCCTGCAAGCCCACCGGGCACCTGCAGCTCGGCAACCTGTTCGGCATGATCGCGCCGCTGGTGGCCGGCCAGGACGACAGCGAGACCATCACCATGCTCGCCGACCTGCACTCGCTGACCGTCGAGCACGACCCCGCCGCGGTACGCACGCTGACCCTGGAACAGGCCGCGGTGCTGCTCGCCGCCGGGGTCGACCCGGAGCGCTGCACCCTCTACGTCCAATCCCACCTGCCCGAGCACACCCAACTGCACTACCTGCTCGAATGCGCCACCGGCTACGGCGAGGCGCAGCGCATGGTCGCGTTCAAGGAGAAGGCGGCACGGGCCGAGCAGGTGCGGCTCAGCCTGCTCACCTATCCGGTGCTGATGGCGGCCGACATCCTGCTGCACGACACCGAGCAGGTGCCGGTCGGCGACGACCAGATGCAGCACGTCGAGCTGGCCCGCGCCGTCGCGAACCGGTTCAACGGCCGCTACGGCCCGACCTTCACGGTGCCGGCGGCGGTGCCCGCCCCGGTCGCCGCGCGGGTGATGGACCTGGCCGACCCGACCGCGAAGATGGGCAAGACCAATGTGGTCGGCGCCGGGGTGATCAGCATCCTCGACGCACCCGACGTGGTGCGCCGCAAGGTGATGCGCGCGGTCACCGACAGCGGGAGCACGGTGCGCCGGGACCGGGAGAACCAGCCCGGTGTGACCAACCTGCTGGAGATCTACCAGGCCTGCACCGGATCCACCGGACACTTCGCCTCGTACGGGCAGCTCAAGCGGGAGACCGCGGAGGCCGTGGTCGCGGTGCTGACGCCGATCCAGGAGCGCTACGAGACGCTGCGCCGACGGCCGGAGACGGTCGAGCGGGTGCTGCGCGAGGGCGCGTTGCGGGCACGCCCGCGGGCCGCCGCGACGTTGCGGCGAGCCGGCGCGGCGATAGGACTCGTCAGCTTCTGAGGAGCTTCTTCACGAAGCAGACCGAGTAGGGGTTGTCTATGTACCTGCCGTACGGCTCGGTCCGCTGGTAACCGGACGACTCGTACAGCGCGATCGCCTCAGGCTGGTTCACGCCGGTCTCGAGGATGATCGAGTCCCAGCCCTGGGCGGTGGCCCGTCGTTCGATTGCCGCGAGGATGCGGCGGGCCACCCCGGCGCGGCGATGCGCCGGCATTACGTACATCCGCCTGATCTCTCCGACACCCGGGCCGGAGGCCACGATCGCGCCGCAGCCGACGGGCCTGCCCAGCACGTACGCCACGACGAAACGGGCGTGCGGGTCGAGGGGCGAGCGGGTGGTGCCCGGATACCGCGTGAAGAGTTCGTCCTCAGCGGCGAGCACGAGCGCGGTGACATCAGGGTGGGTGATCTCACGGTGCTGGATCAACACCGTCAGGACGCTAGACAGGGCATGTTTCCGCGTTGTTTCACAAACCGCACAGCGAGGCCGTACACGGTGAGATGGCGGACACTGTCACCGAACCTTTACTTAACAGTGTCCGCCCTGGTACCGCAGCCTAAAGATCGTCGTCGTCCTCGTCGGCGAGCGGCATGTCCTTCTCGTCGGGCAGCCACTCGTCGCCCGCGGTGTCGCCTTCCTCGCGCTGACGTCGCGCCTTGCGGGCGGCGAGCCGCTCCGCGGCCCGCGGCCGGGTGATGTCGTCCTCGAGGCGCTCGTCGGTGTAGCGGTTGCCAGGCGTGAAGTCCTTGCCCGCGTAGATCGTGGGCTGCCAGTCGAACTCGCGCTCGCCGATGCGCACCGGGTCGCCCGGCTGCGCGCCCAGCTTGCGGAGCTTGTCCTCCACGCCCAGCCGGGCCAGCCGGTCGGCGAGGTAGCCGACGGCCTCGGCGTTGTCGAACGTGGTCTGGCGGACCCAGCGCTCGGGCTTGCTGCCGCTGACCACCCAGACGCCCGCGCGGTCCTGGGTGATGTCGAAGCCCGAGTCGTCGACGGCCTTCGGGCGCAGCACGATGCGGGTGGGCTCCAGCACGGGCGTGGCCGCGCGGTGCTCCTCCACCATCCGGGCCAGCGCGTACACGAGCTCCGTGAGGCCCTCGCGGGTCGCCGCGCTGACCTGGTAGATCGGCCAGCCGAACTTCTCCAGGTCAGGGGTGGTGATGTCGGCCAGGTCCCGGCCGTCCGGAACGTCGATCTTGTTCAGCACGATGATCCGGGGCCGGTCCCCGAGCCCGCCGTACTGCGCCAGCTCCGATTCGAGAGCCTCGATGTCGGCCACCGGGTCGCGGTCGGTCTCCAGCGTCGCGGTGTCCACCACGTGGGCCAGCACCGCGGTGCGCTCGATGTGGCGCAGGAACTCCAGGCCCAGGCCCTTGCCCGTGGCCGCGCCCGGGATCAGGCCCGGCACGTCGGCGACGGTGAACACGTGCTCGCCGGCCTGCACCACGCCCAGGTTCGGCACCAGCGTGGTGAACGGGTAGTCGGCGATCTTCGGCTTGGCCGCGGAGATCACCGAGATCAGCGAGGACTTGCCCGCGCTCGGGAAACCCACCAGGCCCACGTCGGCGACACTCTTCAGCTCGACGACCACGTCGAGGTGGTCACCGGGCTCGCCGAGCTCGGCGAAACCGGGCGCCTTGCGCCGGGAGCTGGCCAGGGCCGCGTTGCCGCGTCCGCCGCGTCCACCGCGGGCGATCTCCAGCGTGGTGCCGGGGCCGACGAGGTCGGCGATGATCTGGCCGTCCAGCGTCTGCACGACCGTGCCGGAGGGCACCTTGAGGATCAGGTCGCCGCCGTTGGCGCCCTCGCGGTTGTTGCCCGCGCCGCCCTTGCCGTTGGTCGCCTTGATGTGCGGGTGGAAGTGGAAGTCGAGCAGCGTGTGCACGTTGGGGTCGACCTCCATCAGGATGCCGCCACCGTGCCCGCCGTTGCCGCCGTCCGGTCCCCCGAACGGCTTGAACTTCTCGCGGTGGATGGACACGCAGCCGTGGCCGCCGTCACCCGCCTGCAGGTGCAGCACCACACGATCCACGAACGTCGCCACGTTCCATCCTCCACATACGTCGATCCAAAAAACAGCATATGCCCGCTTACACCCACCCAGCCCGCCCCCGCCCCTGCCGCAACTCTTAAAGAGTCGCGGCCTCGTCGGCTTCCCGAAGCCGCATGTCTTCAAGACTTGCGGCACGGGGGGTCGAAGGGCGGCGCGGCCGGTCGGCGCGGGCGTGCCCCCTAGGGCAGCGCACGGTGGGGGCCGGGTGTTCCGGGCTGCGGCGTTAGCCGCGTCTCACTGCGCCGCTTCCGGGGGCGGCTCAGCGGCCACGACTGACGCCGGAAATGGCAAGAGGCGGGAGGGCGCTTCGCGCGCCCTCCCGCCTCTGACGAACTGTCAGGCCTGGACCGGAACGATGTTCACGGTCTTGCGGCCCCGCTTGAGACCGAACTGCACCGAGCCCGCGGCGAGCGCGAACAGCGTGTCGTCGCCGCCACGGCCGACCAGGTCGCCCGGGTGGAACTTGGTGCCGCGCTGGCGGATGAGGATCTCGCCGGCGCTGACGACCTGACCGCCGAAGCGCTTCACGCCGAGTCGCTGGGCGGCGGAGTCGCGACCGTTGCGCGAGCTGGATGCACCCTTTTTATGTGCCATCTCGAGGCCTACTTCCCGCTCTTGATGCCGGTGACCTTGACCTGGGTCAGCGGCTGACGGTGACCCTGCCGCTTGTGGTAGCCGGTCTTGTTCTTGAACTTGTGGATCCGGATCTTCGGGCCCTTGGTGTGGGCCACGACCTCGCCGGAAACAGAAACCTTGGCAAGCTTCGCCGCGTCGGTCACCAGGTCGCTGCCATCAACAAGCAGCACTGCGGACAGCGCCACCACGTCGCCGGGCGCGCCCGCGAGCTTCTCGACCTCGATCACGTCGCCCTCGGCGACCTTGTACTGCTTGCCGCCGGTCTTGACGATCGCGTACATGAGACGCGGACTCCTGTCGTAGGTGCTGGCGGTTGGTTCATCGACCCGCGAGGCGGGCCGAGTCTTCACTACTTGTTGCGCTCGGCAGTCCTGGCCGAAGACGGCCGGCACACACGCACGCATGCAGCGCCCTGTGATGGGCACCGTGGAGAAGACTACGTCATGCCCGACCCGATGCCCAAACCGGGCACCCCCTGGCCCGACACGCGGTGATGGCGATCACCGCGCGCCGGGGCCGGGTCGGTTCGTCAGGCGCTCTTGCAGAGCGTCTCGACCTTCTCGCCCGCCGAGCTGAACTCAGGCGAGGACAGGGCGGCCTCGATCTTGGTGGCGTCACCGTTGGCGGCGACCACGGCAGCCCCGGCGTTCTGCAGCGCCTTGAGGTCGGCCTCGACGGCCGCCTTCAGCTCGGCGTCCGCGATGGTGTTGACGTCCTTGCTGTACGCGGCCTGGAAGTCGGTGAGCAGCTTGGTGAGCTTCGGCACCGCAGCCTGCTGGGTGGCCGGGTTGAGCATCTCCGGCAGGATGACCGCGCCCTGGGTCTTGAAATCGGCGGCGGCCTTGGTCAGGTTGGCGCAGGCCGTCTTCTTGTCGACACCGGCGGGGGCGGCCGCAGAGGTCGCCGCGCCGGGGGTGGGGGTGCTGGTCGCCTCGGGCTCGGTGTCCGCGCACGCTGCGGCGCCGAACAGGGCGAGGCCGAGGGTGGCGGTGGCCAGAATCCGTCGCATGTTCTTCCCTATCTATACGGGGTGATACGGGCGCGTCGCCGTCGGCAGCGACACCCGTTGGTACTTGCTGTATGGCCGCGGATTCAGCTTCGTACACACCGAACCCGCGTCTGCGGCCACCGTGGCAGCCTAGCCACGACGGTCACAGAGATCACCAGGAGCCTCAGGGGGCACAGATCGCCATGGTCTTGCTCTCGTGGATGTCGAACTGCTCGCCGTCGAGGACCTCGATCACCTTGTCGACGTCCTCGCCCGCGGCGGCCACGGCCTGCTGCCCCGCGATGAAGGTCGCGAGATCCGTGTCGAGGGCCGCCTTAAGGCCGGCGTCGGCGGTGTCCGCGGCGATCTCGGCAAGCGCGGAGCTGTAGTCGTTGAGCGCCTTGGCGAGCTCCGGCAGGTGGGGCTTCGCCTTCGCCGAGTCGTCGAGGGCCGCACCCACGATCTTGGTGGTCGCCGCCAGCACGGCCAGGCCGGTGCCGAGGCTCAGCTGGGTGTACGCGAGGCAGGTCGCGTCCTTGCCCTTGGTCCCGGTGGGCGCGGCCGGCGCGGCCGGCGCGGCTGAGGAGGCGGCCGGGGCCGGGGCGGCCGACGACGGGCCGGCTGCGGTCTCGGCCGGGTCCGCGGTGCAGGCGGCCGCACCGAGCAGGGTCAGGCCGAGGACGGCGGTGGTCAGAACACGGCGCATGTGCGGAAGGCTTCCTTCGGTGCGGAAGAGGTGACGGCAGCGACGAAGCTGCCCCGGGCGTGGCTCGCCCGGGGCAGCTTAGGGAAGCCGGATGACGGCCGGATAACAGACGTCAGGGGCAGATCCTGGCCAGCGGCATGATCCAGGCCAGCAGCGCCGGCGTGAGCTTCGCCTCAAGTTCGGAGATCTTGGTGACGCCGTCGAGGAACGCCAGGTCGACGCCGGTCTGCCGGACGTTCGCGGCCACCTGGTCGAAGGCGGCCTTGACCGCCGGGTCGACGGCGACCGCGCCGACTCCCGTGATCTGGGTCTCCAGGGCGGTGAGCGCGTCGCGCAGCTTGGTCTCCGCGGCCTGCTTCTTCGCCTCGTCGGTGCCGGCCCGCGCGGTGAGCAGGCCGCCGATCGCGGTCGTCAGGTCGGTACGGGCCTTGCCGTTGAAGACCTTGTCGAACTCGGCGCAGACCGCCTTGGCGTCCGTCGAGCCGCTCGGCGCGGGCAGGGCGGCCGCGCTGGGCGCCGTCGCCGGGGCGGGCTTGTCGTCGGCGCATGCGGTCGCGCCGAGCAGGGACGCGCCCACCAGGACGGCGGTCAGAAAACGTCGCATGAGGGGGTGGCTCCTTCAGGGGTGGGGCGGGACGACCGTGCCATGAGGGGCGGCGCGGTCGCCGTACGTCGTCAGGCTGCCGGGCAGATGTCGTTCAGCGCCTCGTTGGCCTTGGTCAGCTCCGGGCTGAACAGGATCTGCTGCATCTTCGAGGGGTCCTCGGCAAGCTTCTGCGGGTCGCCCAGCTGGGCCACCGAGGCGTCCAGCGCCTTGGCGACGTCCTCCAGCGCCTTGCGCAGCTTCGGGTCGGACGTCTTGGCCGCCTCGGCCTTCACCGTGGTGGACAGCCCCACGTAGTCCTTGGTCAGCTCGTCGAAGAAGACCTTGACCTTGTCCGGGTCGCTCAGCGACTCGCCCAGCTCCTGGGCCCTGGTAACCAGCTTCGAGACGAACTTCTTGCTCTCGGCGATCACCGCGGCGCAGGTCGCCTTCGGGTCGGTGCTGCCGGTGACCGCGCCGGAGGTGCTGGGCGCGACGCCCGCACCCGGGCTGACGTCGGTCGACGCGCCCGCGGAGGGCACCGAGCCGGCGTCCGGCCGCACCGGGTCGCCCGAGCAGGCGGTGGCGGTGAACAGCGCCGCGGCGAGCACGGCGGCGGCGAGGATGCGTCGCATGGGGGTCCTCCAGGGCTCTTCAGGGGTGCCGGACAGCGAACTGCCCGGGGGATGTGCACATACCCCGGGCAGCTTACGCAAGTCCCCCGCCGGCGTATCAGCCGCGAGCGATCTGAAGTCGGTCTACGGGCGGGTGCGCCGCCGACCGCCGCGGCGGGTGCGCCGCCTGGTGGGCGTGTCGCCGCCGTCCTCACCGGGCTCCTCGCCCGCCTCGCCGACCTCGCCGACCTCGTCGTCGTCCTCGACGGCCGCCGACTCGTACCGGGACAGGTCGTAACCCTCGGTGTCGAAGTACGCGGGCTCCGCGGCCTTCTGCTGCTTCGGCGCGGGCGGCGCCGCGGCGGCCTGCTTGACCTGCGCGGGCGGCCGCTCCACCGGCGGCGCGGCCTGCTGCACCGGCGCCCGGCGCTCCGAGACGGGCTCGGTGTGGATGATGACCCCGCGGCCCTTGCAGTGCTCGCACGGCTCGCTGAACGCCTCCAGCAGGCCGGCCCCGATGCGCTTGCGCGTCATCTGCACCAGGCCCAGCGAGGTGATCTCGGTGACCTGGTGCTTGGTCCGGTCCCGGCCCAGGCACTCGGTCAGCCGGCGCAGCACCAGCTCGCGGTTGCTCTCCAGCACCATGTCGATGAAGTCGATCACCACGATGCCGCCGAGGTCGCGCAGCCGCAGCTGGCGCACGATCTCCTCGGCCGCCTCCAGGTTGTTGCGGGTGACCGTCTCCTCCAGGTTGCCGCCGACACCGGTGTACTTGCCGGTGTTGACGTCGACGACGGTCATCGCCTCGGTGCGGTCGAACACCAGGTGGCCGCCGGAGGGCAGGAACACCTTGCGGTCCAGGCCCTTGAGGATCTGCTCGTCGATGCGGTACGTCGCGAACACGTCGGAGACGCCGGTGTGCCGGTGCACCCGGTCCACTAGGTCCGGCGACACGTGCCCGAGGTAGCCCTGCACGGTGTCGTAGGCGTTGTCGCCCTGCACCACGAGTTCCTTGAAGTCCTCGTTGAACAGGTCGCGGACCACCCGGACGACCAGGTCGGGCTCGCCGTAGAGCAGCGCGGGCGCGCCGCCCTCGGACGCCTTGGCCTGGATGTCCTCCCACTGCGACTGCAGCCGCAGCACGTCGCGCTCCAGGTCCTCCTCGGAGGCGCCCTCGGCGGCGGTGCGCACGATCACGCCCGCGCCCTCGGGGACCAGCTTCTTGAGGATGTCCCGCAGCCGCTTGCGCTCCACGTCGGACAGCTTGCGGCTGATGCCGGAGGCGTTGCCGTTGGGCACGTACACCAGGTGCCGGCCGGACAGCGCGACGTGGCTGGACAGCCGCGCGCCCTTGTGCCCGATCGGGTCCTTGGTCACCTGCACCAGCACGGAGTCGCCGGACTTCAGCGCCTGCTCGATGGAGCGGGCCCGCCCCTCCAGCCCAGCCGCGTCCCAGTTGACCTCACCGGCGTAGAGCACCGCGTTGCGGCCCCGGCCCAGGTCGACGAAGGCGGCCTCCATACTCGGCAGCACGTTCTGCACCTTGCCCAGGTACACGTTGCCGACCATGGTGGCGGTGGCGGCCCGGGTGACGTAGTGCTCGACGAGCACGCCGTCCTCCATGACCGCGATCTGGGTGCGGTCCGGGTTCTCGCGGATGACCATGACCCGGTCGACCGCCTCGCGGCGGGCCAGGAACTCGGACTCGGTCAGGATCGGCGGGCGGGTGCGGCGCTGCTCGCGGCCGTCCCGGCGGCGCTGGCGCTTGGCCTCCAGCCGGGTCGACCCGGAGACGCCCTGCACCTCGTCGCTGACGGCGCGCGGCTCGCGGATGCGCACCACGGTGTGCACGCCGTCCTCGGCCTCGCCGCCCTCGTCCCCGGCGCCCTTGCGGCGGCGACGGCGACGGCGGCGGGTCAGCGGCTCACCGTCTTCGTCGGTCGCCTCCTCCTCGGCCTCGACGGCCTCGGGCTGCTCCTCGTCGCCGTTGTCGTCCGCGCCGCCCTTGCCCCGGCCACGGCCACGACGGCCCCGGCGGCGGCGGGCGCGCGCGTTCTCCTCGGTCTCGTCCTCGTCGGCCTCCTCGTCGGCGGCGACGGGCTCGGCGGCCTCCGCCTCGACGACGGCCTCCTCCTCGTCCCGGCCGCGGCGGCGCTTGCGGCGGCGGCTGGTCTCGGCCGGCTCCACCGCCTCCACGGGCTCCTCGACGACGGGGCGTGCGGCGACCACGGGGCGCACCGGCGCGGCCGTCGCCTCGGGCGCCATGAACAGCACCGACGGGGCCAGCCGGCGCGGGGCTCCGCCCACCTGCTCGGCCGCCGCGGCGGCGGCTTCGACCGCCTCCTCGTCCTCTTCGGCTTCCTCGGCGAGCGCTTCGGCCACGGTGGGCGCGAGCTCGTCGACGGCCGGGAGTACAGGCTCGATTACGTCGTTCGCCCCAGACTCGCCGGAGATGTCCGGCTCTGCGGCTTTCTTCCGACGGCGGGTCGCCTTCTTGACCGGTGCCGCCTCCTCCGAGGCCGCCTCGGTGTCGTCCGCGGCCTCCGCGGCCACGGCCGCGACGGTGCGCTTGCGGGTGCGCCGACGAGCGGGCGCAGCCTCAGGCTCCGCGTCCTCAGCCGGTGCGTCAGGGGCCGGCGTCGTGGGCTGGGCCATCGCGGGCTCAGGCGTCGCGCGAGCGGGCTCGGGCGTCGCAGGCGCGCCCGTGACGGCGTCGCCGCCGGTGTTCTCGCCGGTCACGGAGCCAGGCTGGTCAGCCGGGGCCGCACCGGGCGGGGTCTGCGAAACGTTGTCGGCATTCTCGTGCCGATCTGCGGGCTCGTGGTCGAGCATCCGGACTGTTCTCCAGTTCTGGCGGTCCCGGGCGCGTAACAACGCAGCCACTCAGGAGCACACCGGTGTTTGCCGCCGGGGTCGCCCGTACAAGCGCCTGTGGAGGCGCTCAGACGGGCATCCGC
The DNA here is from genome assembly GCF_009720385.1 of Catellatospora vulcania. Classification (GTDB taxonomy): domain Bacteria; phylum Actinomycetota; class Actinomycetes; order Mycobacteriales; family Micromonosporaceae; genus Catellatospora; species Catellatospora vulcania. Next base: position 197,111 of record NZ_WARX01000025.1, read on the forward strand.
CGAAGTCTGCCGAGAGCGGTGACCGGTCGGGTCAACGCTCGCCGATGGCGACGGGCTCGCGATCCGCGTCGAGCGGATCCACGATCTCCCCCTGGGGGGTCAGCGTGCCCTGTGCCAGCCGGGTCGCCCTGGCACTTTTCAGTGAATGGGGCGCCGACGGCTCCAGGTCCGCAACCACGCGCAGGCCGGACAGGACGTCATCGGGCCGTACGGAGGGAGTGACCTGCCGCACGACAAGGTCGAGTATCGCACACGGGGCGGTCACGACCACGCCAGGTGGTGAGGTCTGTGACGAGACGGCCGCGATGGACGCCACGGCGTCCCTGGTGTCGAACGTGCGCCGGCCCTGCTTGGTCATGCGCTCGACCAGCACCTCACTCTGCGCGACGAAGGCCGCCACGGCGGCGGCGAGCTGCTCGTCGGTCACCCCGGGCAGCTCGATGCGCCACGACGACGCGGTGATCCGGTCGGCCAGGCTGCCGGTCGTGACCGCCTCCACGGCCTCGGTCACGTCCAGGCCGGGCGACAGCGCCGCGTCGAGCGCCTTGGCCAGGTCCGCCGGGTCGACCCGCTCGCGCAGGCCGATCTCCAGGTACTCCGCCTCGGAGGCCACCCCGGTCGGCGCGGCGCTGGCGAAGGAGATCTTCGGGTGCGGGGTGAAGCCCTGCGAGAAGGCGATCGGGATGCCCGCCCGGTGGATCGCCCGCTCGACGGCGCGGGCGAAGTCGCGGTGCGAGGTGAAGCGCATCGGGCCGCGCTTGGTGTAGCGGAGCCGGATGCGCTGCACGACGGGGGCCTGACCGCCCGTCGGCTGGTTCTTGGTGCGTCCCACGTCAGGCCTCCGCGGGCACGCGCAGGCCGGTGTTGACCGGCGTGATGGGCAGCAGCTTCTGGCCGGTCGGCCCGATCTGGATGCTGGTGTCCATCGACGGGCACACGCCGCAGTCGAAGCACGGCGTCCAGCGGCAGTCGTCCTGCTCGTACTCGGTGAGCGCGTCCTGCCAGTCCTGCCAGAGCCAGTCCTTGTCCAGGCCCGAGTCCAGGTGGTCCCAGGGCAGCACCTCGGCCTGCTCGCGCTCGCGGATGGTGAACCAGTCCAGGTCCACGCCGAAGCCCGGCAGCACCGCCTCGGCGGCGTCCACCCAGCGGCGGTACGAGAAGTGCTCGCTCCAGCCGTCGAAGCGCTGGCCGTCCTCCCACACCTTGCGGATGACCGCGCCGACGCGGCGGTCACCGCGCGCCAGCAGGCCCTCGATCAGCGAGGGCTCGCCGTCGTGGTAGCGGAAGCCGATGGCCCGGCCCAGCGAGCGGTCCGAGTTGATCTCGTTCTTGAGCGCCTTGAGCCGCGCGTCGATGACCTCGGGGCGCTCCATCGCGGCCCACTGGAACGGGGTGTGCGGCTTGGGCACGAACCCGCCGATGGACACGGTGCAGCGGATGTCCTTGCTGCCGGTGGCCTGGCGGCCGGACTTGATGACGTTGTGCGCCAGCCGGGCGATCTGCAGCACGTCCTCGTCGGTCTCGGTGGGCAGGCCGCACATGAAGTACAGCTTCACCTGCCGCCAGCCGTTGGAGTAGGCCGTGGTGACGGTGCGGATCAGGTCCTCCTCCGACACCATCTTGTTGATCACCTTGCGGATGCGCTCCGACCCGCCCTCGGGCGCGAAGGTCAGACCGGTGCGCCGCCCGTTGCGGGACAGCTCCTGCGCCAGGTCGATGTTGAACGCGTCCACCCGGGTGCTGGGCAGCGACAGCGACACGTTGGTGCCCTGGTACTGGTCGGCCAGCCCGGAGCAGATGTCGCCGATCTCGGAGTGGTCGGCGCTGGACAGCGACAGCAGGCCCACCTCGGTGAAGCCGGAGAACTCCAGCCCGTCGTGCACCATCTGCGCCACCGTGGTGATGGAGCGCTCGCGCACCGGACGGGTGATCATGCCGGCCTGGCAGAAGCGGCAGCCCCGGGTGCAGCCCCGGAAGATCTCCACGGCGAACCGCTCGTGCACCGTCTCGGCCAGCGGCACCAGCGGCTTCTTCGGGTACGGCCACGCGTCGAGGTCCATGGTGGTGCGCTTGTGCACCCGGAACGGCACGCCCGGACGGTTGGGCACCACGCGCTGGATGCGGCCGTCGGGCAGGTAGTCCACGTCGTAGAAGCGCGGCACGTACACCGACTCGGTCTTCGCCAGGCGCAGCAGGATCTCGTCGCGGCCGCCGGGGCTGCCCTCGCGCTTCCACGCGGCGACGATGTCGGTGATCTCCAGCACGGCTTCCTCGCCGTCGCCGAGCACGGCGGCGTCGATGAAGTCGGCGATCGGCTCCGGGTTGAACGCGGCGTGGCCGCCCGCGACCACGATCGGGTGCGAGTCGTCGCGGTCGGCGGCCACCAGCGGGATCTGCGCCAGGCTCAGCTCGGTGAGCATGTTGGTGTAGCCCAGCTCGGTCGAGAAGGACAGGCCGAACAGGTCGAAGTCGCCGACCGCGCGGTGGCTGTCGACGGTGAACTGCGGCACGCCGCGCTCGCGCATCAGCTGCTCGAGGTCCGGCCAGACCGCGTAGGTGCGCTCGGCGAGCACGTCGTCGCGCTCGTTGAGCACCTCGTACAGGATCTGCACGCCCTGGTTGGGCAGGCCCACCTCATAGGCGTCCGGGTACGACAGCACCCAGCGGACAGTGGCCGACTCCCATGGTTTGACCACGGCGCCCAGCTCACCACCGATGTACTGGATCGGCTTGCTGACCAGAGGCAGCAACTGCTCAAGCTGGGGAAATACCGACTCGCCACGCATGGGTATCAAGGGTACGCGGTCGCACACGAGCACCGGACCTCGGGCGATAACGAACCCGGTGTCCGGTTGCGACCTGCGTGTCTACTGTTCCGCGTCGCCGGAGCTTCGCTTCGGAGCGTACCGGGACACATACTCCTGGCCGGTCATCTGCTGGATGGCCATCATCACGGTGTCCGTGATCTCACGCGCGGCGGTGCTGGCGGACTCGGCGTCCTTCCATGCCCCGACCTCGATCGGCTTACCGAACTTCACGGTGACCTGGCCCGGCTTCAGCGACGGCAGCGCCTGGCCGATGGGCTGCACCTTCTCGGTGCCGATCATGCCGACCGGGATGATCGGGACGTCGGCGGCGAGCGCGAGCCGCGCGGCGCCGGTGCGCCCGCGGTAGAGCCGGCCGTCCGGCGACCGGGTGCCCTCGGGGTAGACGGCGACCAGGCCGCCCTCCTGGAGCACCGGGATGGCCGCGTCGAACGCGCTCAGCGCGGCCCGGCCGCCGGAGCGGTGCACCGGGATCGCGCCCAGGCCGCCCATCAGCGTGCGGAAGAACAGGCCGCTCAGGCCGGTGCCGACGAAGTAGTCCTCCTTGGCCCAGAAGGAGATGTGCCGGCCGACCGCGGAGCCGAGGAACAGCTCGTCCGCCACGGAGAGGTGGTTGCCCGCGAAGATCGCGCCGCCGGTGGCGGGGATGTGCTCCGCGCCCTCGATCGTGGGGCGCCAGCCGAGCTTGATCGCGGGCGCCACCGTCCACAATCCGACCGTATAGAGCACCGGCACTTTCTGCCTCCACAGGTGATGAGCTAGCCGGCCAGTGAACTTACCGTAGTCCTCTGAGCGGGCCCATACCCCCGGAACAGATCGCCTATGCGCCCGGAGTCTGAGATACTCCGCGACCCCGACGAGGCCTTCGCTACGGCCTTGAGCTGGGCATATTTTGCACCGGATACGGAACGGCGCGCCCCCTGTGACATTTCCGGCACAGGGGGCGCGCCTCGATCGGTGAATCCCGACGGTCAGCTGCGGACGACCGCCACCGTGACGTCGCCGCCGTCGCCGGCCTCGCCGGTGAAGCCGCCGTCGACCGCGCCGAAGCTCACGCTGTCGGCCAGCGTCTCGGCCGCCAGGAACGCCTGGTGCGTACGCACCGCCGTCGCCACCTCGTCGGAGGCCTGCACGGTCAGCGCGATCCGGTCGGTGATGGCCAGATCCGCCTCACGGCGGGCCTGCTGCACCACCCGGACCACGTCCCGGGCCAGGCCCTCGGCCTCCAGCTCCGGGGTGACCGCGGTGTCCAGCACGACGACACCGGCGTCGCCGGGCAGCGGGGCCGAGTGCTCCGCGTCGGCCGCGACCAGCTTCAGCTCGTACTCGCCCTCCTGCAGGGTGACCCCGGAGGCGACGGGAGCGCCGTCGACCAGCGTCCACTCCCCCGCCTTGACCGCCTTGATCACCTGCTGCACCGAGCCGCCGACGCGCGGGCCGAGCACCCGCGGCACCACCGTGAGCACCTGCTCGCAGTGGCCGGTCAGGTCGTCGCTCAGCTCGACCGACTTCACGTTGACCTCGTCGGCGATCAGCTCCGCGAACCCGCGCAGCGCCGACGCGTCCGGCGTCGCCACGGTCAGCGAGGACAGCGGCAGCCGTACCCGCAGGCCCTTGGCCTTGCGCAGCGACAGCGCCGCCGAGCAGACCTCGCGCACCCGGTCCATGGTGGCGACCAGGTCGTGGTCGGCCGGCAGCGTCGCCGCGTCCGGCCAGTCGGCCAGATGCGCCGAGCGCTGCCCGGTCAGGCCGCGCCAGATCTCCTCCGCGGTCAGCGGGGCCAGCGGTGCGACCACCCGGGCCACCGTCTCCAGCACCGTGTAGAGGGTGTCGAAGGCGTCGGCGTCCCCGGCCCAGAAGCGGTCCCGGCTGCGGCGCACGTACCAGTTGGTCAGCGCGTCCAGATAGGTCCGCACCCCGGCGCAGGCCGCCGACAGGTCGTATGCGTCGAGCTGGGCCGTCGTGGTCTCCACCAGTTCCCGGGTCTTGGCCAGCACGTAGCGGTCGAGCACGTGCGTGGAGTCGGTCCGGAGCCGGGCGGTGTGCCCGGCGGCGTTGGCGTAGAGCGTGAAGAAGTAGTACACGTTCCACAGCGGCAGCAGCACCTGGCGCACCGAGTCCCGGATGCCCGACTCGTTGACCGCCATGTCGCCGCCGCGCAGCACCGGACTGCTCATCAGCATCCAGCGCATCGCGTCCGCGCCGTAGCGGTCGAACATCTCGTAGACGTCCGGGTAGTTGCGCAGGCTCTTGGACATCTTGCGGCCGTCGCTGCCCTGCAGGATGCCGTGGCTCACGCAGCTGCGGAACGCAGGCCGGTCGAACAGCGCGGTGGCCAGCACGTGCATGGTGTAGAACCAGCCGCGCGTCTGTCCGATGTACTCGACTATGAAGTCGCCCGGGTAGTGGTTCTCGAACCACTCGGTGTTCTCGAACGGGTAGTGCACCTGGGCGAACGGCATCGAGCCGGACTCGAACCAGCAGTCCAGCACCTCGGGCACCCGGCGCATGGTCGAGTTGCCCGTCGGGTCGTCCGGGTTCGGCCGGGTCAGCTCGTCGACGTACGGGCGGTGCAGGTCGGTGACCTTGACGCCGAAGTCCTCTTCGAGCTGTGCCAGCGAGCCGTACACGTCGGTGCGCGGGTAGTTCGGGTCGTCGGAGACCCACACCGGGATCGGCGAGCCCCAGAACCGGTTCCGGCTGATCGACCAGTCCCGGGCGTTGCTCAGCCACTTGCCGAACGAGCCGTCCTTGACGTGCTCCGGGGTCCAGCTGATCTGCTGGTTCAGCTCGACCATGCGGTCGCGGAACGCGGTCACCTTCACGAACCAGCTCGACACCGCCTTGTAGACCAGCGGGGTGTCACACCGCCAGCAGTGCGGGTACGAGTGGGTGTAGGTCTCGTGGCGCAGCACGACGCCGCGGTCCTTGAGCTCGCGGATGATCGCCTTGTTGGTGTCGAAGACCTGCTGGCCCTCGTACGCCGGGACCAGGGCCGTGAACCGCGCCCGCTCGTCGACGGTCACCACGGTCGGGATGCCCGCCGCGTTGCAGGTGTTCTGGTCGTCCTCACCGAACGCCGGCGCGAGGTGCACCACCCCGGTGCCGTCCTCGGTCGTCACGAAGTCCGCCCCGAGCACCTGGTACGCGTTCTCGCCCGCGTGCTCCACCAGGTACGGGAACAGCGGCGTGTACCGCTTGCCGACCAGGTCGGACCCCTTGACGGTGCCGGTCTGCTCGTAGCCTTCCAGCTCCTTGGCGTAGTAGCCGACCCGGGCCGCGCCCAGCAGCAGCTTCTCGCCGTCCTTCTCCAGCACCGCGTAGTCGATGTCCGGGCCGACGGCCAGCGCCAGGTTGCTCGGCAGGGTCCACGGGGTGGTCGTCCACACCGCGACCTTCTCGCCACTGTCGAGCTGGAACTTCACGGCCAGCGTCGGGTCCTGGCGGTCCTTGTAGACGTCGTCCATCCGGGTCTCGGTGTTGGACAGCGGCGTCTCGCAGCGCCAGCAGTACGCCAGCACCCGGAAGCCCTCGTACACCAGGCCCTTGTCGTGCAGGGTCTTGAAGGCCCACATGACGCTTTCCATGTAGTCCAGGTCGAGGGTCTTGTAGTCGTTGGCGAAGTCGACCCAGCGGGCCTGCCGGGTGACGTACCGCTCCCAGTCGTTGGTGTAGCGCAGCACCGAACTACGGCAGGCCTCGTTGAACTCGGCCAGGCCCATGTCGAGGATCTCGGCCTTGGTGGTGATGCCCAGCTGCTTCTCGGCCTCGACCTCGGCGGGCATGCCGTGGGTGTCCCAGCCGAACCGGCGCTCGACCCGGCGTCCGCGCATCGTCTGGTAGCGCGGCACCACGTCCTTGACGTATCCGGTCAGCAGGTGGCCGTAGTGCGGCAGGCCGTTGGCGAACGGCGGGCCGTCGTAGAAGACGAACTCGTTCGACCCCTTCGCCCCGGCGTCGCGCTGCTCCACGCTGGCCGCGAAGGTCTTGTCGGCGGCCCAGTAGTCGAGCACGCGCCGTTCCAGGGCGGGCAGGTCCGGGCTCGCCGGTACACCGTCGGCCGCGTCATGCAATGGATAAGCCATCGCGGGGCTCCCTCGTCACACTCGTCACTGTCGGTTCACAGTGCGAGGACGAGCCGGTCAGGCCCGCGGTACCACCTCGCTTGCCCGCCGCAGGTGCACGGCGGACCGCTCGTGTCGGCTGTAACGGGCCGTCCCGTCCGGTTCTACTGAGGCCCAGCGGCCCGTTCTTCCGGAGGCTCGCCGGTGATGGCCGGGTCGATGCCTGTGCGCTCCAGGTTACCGCCGCCGCTCCCCCGACCGTCCACCGGGTTTCTGGTGAGTCGCCCTACCGGGTCGGCGGCGGGTCGCCGCGGTAGCGCCCGCTGACCACGGTCCAGTCCAGGGTGCCGCGTACCGAACCGGCCACCCCGTCCAGGTGGGCATGGACCGCCGGGTCGAACTGCGTGCCGAACGACGGGACCCGGGCGCGCAGCGGGGCGAAGCCGTCCATGCGCTGCTGCCACATGTCCACGGCCTCCTGCACGGCCGCCTCGATGGACAGCTCGCGCTCGTGGGAGATCGCCAGCACCAGATTGTGGCCGCCCGCGGTGGCGATGTCCCGGTCCAGCGAGTAGAGGTCGTTGAACCAGGACAGCAGGTCCGTGCCGGCCAGCCGGACCTCGCGCAGCGCCGGGTGGTGGTAGATCGCGTCCGGCAGGTGGGTGTCCGTGGCCAGCTCGGTGAGCAGGTGCGAGATCTCCGCCGCGGACGCCGCCCGGCGCAGCTCGACGTACTCGTCGACGCCCGGCAGGTGACCCGCGGCCTTGTTCTCCGCCTCGGTGATCACCCCGTCGAGGTGCACCGCCACCGCGTCGGTGAAGCGGCCCTGCCAGGTGTCGGGCATGCGCTCGCGCAGCGCGGCCCAGATCTCGGTGAGCATCAGCCGGGCCGGCCCGGCGAAGACCTCGGTCGGGCGGTCGGAGCCGTGCAGCAGGGCCAGCAGCTCGGTGACGAAGCGGCGCAGGCGGGGCGGCTCCGGGTGCGCCGTGCCGTCGCACACGTCGTCGACCAGGTAGAACCACGCGAAGATCATCGCGAGCAGGGCTAGGTCCGGCGGTTGCGCATCGGGGAAGATCCGGCCCGCGTGTCCGGCGTACGCCTCACCCGCCAGCCAGGTCTGCCCGTCGCCGTCACTGATCAGGCCGCACTTGCGGGCCCAGCCGGTCAGGTCCTGTTCGGCGAGCGCCACATACGGCGACATGCGGGAGGTGAGGGGGCAGTCGACCGGGGGGATGGCGAACACGGCGGTCCTCCGTTCCGGGAGGCGGGATGCGGGGAGAGCCGCGCACAGCACAACACCCCGTCACGATGAGTTCACGATCCATTACACAAGTCACAAAGATCGGAGTCAATCCCTCGGACGTGCCACCTCAGCCGATCGGTGGCGTAAGCCACAACACGCGGGAATCCGACAGTGATCAGCAGGTGCTGGCAGTGCCGCGCAGGACCCGTCGGCAGGGGCCGGACAGGCGCGAAAGCACGGCCGGGGCCGGTCGGGCGGGGGTCCGCCGGTCCGGGTTGACCGTTCGGTGGCCGGGGACGCTACCGGCGGTCTAGTGACCTGGCGTTCCGCGACCGCCATCATGGCCGATGTTTGCATACGTGCTGCTGCGTGAGTACACATCGGATAGCGAGAGGCACCTGACGTGTCAGACCCCGACGAGACCACCCCCTCCCCGACCCCGCCGCCCGCTGACGACAAGGGCGGCGACTACAAGCCGGTGCACGCGGACGACAAGGACAAGGACGACAAGGACGACGACGACAAGGGCGGCCGCAAGCGCTGGCTGCTCCTGCTGCTGCTCCTCCTGCTGATCCTGCTCCTGCTGCTGTGCGGCGGCTTCGCCTACATGAAGTGGTGGCAGAAGAAGGACGTGGACCCGGCGGCGTCGCCGACCGTGGCCGCCACCGCCACCGTCGCGCCCCCGGCGGCCAGCCCCAGCGGCGCGACCGACCCCAACGCCAGTGCGAGCGCCGGCACCGGTGCGAGCGCGTCGCCCACCGCCGCCGCGTCGCCCACCGCCGCTCCGTCGCCGTCCCCGACCGCCGGACCGGCACTGATCACGGTGCCGAACGTGGTCGGCAAGAAGGCCACCGACGCCGAGAAGATCCTGACCGACGCCGGCTTCACCAACGTGAAGTTCGTCGGTGACGACGGCAAGGAACTGACCCTCCTGGTCAGCTGGAAGGTCACCAAGCAGTCCGTCAAGGCCGGCACCAAGGTAGCCGCCGACACCGCGATCACCCTCACCAACACCTCGGTCAGCAACGGCAAGGGCTGACCGAGCCGAAGGAAGGGCACCTTCTTATCGCTGGGCGTATAAGAAGGTGCCCTTCTTAACTTTGCTCGTTCCTGGCCTGCGCCGTTGCGGTCGGTTGGTGGCCGGACGAGCGCGCGGCGCCGTCGGTCACGCCGCGACCAGCGCCTGAAGTTCGCGGGCGTGGGCGACGAGGCGGCTCGTGCCGCCCCGCCCGGCGAGCGCCGTGACCTCGGACGGCAGCTGCACGACCCCGCAGGCGCGGCCGCACCGGACGGCGAGCGCCATCAGGTCGGCCGTCGCCGGGCGGGCCTTGTCCAGCGCCAGCAGGGGCGCCAGCGCCGCGACGGCGATCTGCCAGACGGCGGCAACCGCACCCGCCTGTGCGGCCTCGTCCAGCGCGGACGCGAAGCGGTTCACCTTGAGCACGCCAGCAGCGGCCAGCTCGCCCAGCTCCCGCCCGATCGCCGCCGCGTCGAGGTCGCCGGTCGCCGCCAGGCCCAGCAGCCCGTCGACGGCGGCGATCCGGTCGGTCGCCGAGCGCGCCGCGAGGCCGTACGCCAGCGCCAGCGTCACCGCCGGGCCCACTGGTCCACCGCACTCCGCCAGATGGGCCAGCAGCAGCCCGCCGCCCTCGAAGTCCAGGTCGGCCTGCGCGGCGAGGATCGGCAGCGCCGACGCGGCCACCACCTCCCGGTGCGACGGCAGCGCGGCCGCCCACAGCTGCGGCTCCTCGATGTGCCCGGGCGCCCACGTCGGACGGTCGCACCGGGCGATCGTCATCATCTCCAGGACCAGCGGGCCCGCGTGCTCCGGCGGCTTGAGCGCCACCACCCGCCGCACCGCCGGCTGGCGCTGCCACGACCAGCTCGACGGCTTGGGGTCGGCGAACTGGTCTCGCCGCAGCGACACGGGGTCGGGCACGGGCCCGCTGATCCACCGGGCGAAGGCGGCTCCGGCGGCCGAGCGCAGCCGCAGCGCCGCGGCGACCACCTGGGGATCGGTCTGGCGGGGCAGCCGCAGCAGGGCCTGCTCGAAGTCCAGCGCCCACGGCTGCCAACCGTCACGCTCGGCCTGCTCCAGCCGCCGCAGCAGCTCCGCCGGCTCCAATCGGCCGTTGGCATGGGTGGGCGTGGCCATGAGCAGCGGCACCGGCTGGCGGTTCAGCTGCACGGACATCTCCGCGAGCCGCGCCGCGAGCACCAGGTGCAGCCCGCTGCTGTTGCCACGCATCTGGCGCAGCGCCTGGACCGACACCCCACCGCCGGTGCGGAACAGGTCGGCGAGCTGCCGCCACCGGTCTGACCGCCCACTCGCGACGGCGGCGGTGAGCAGCACCTCCCGCAGCTGCTCGGACAGCTTGCCCCACCAGCCCCGATCAGCGTCCACCAGCGGACGCACCGTACGCGCCAGCGCCTCCTGGTCGCGCACCCGCCAGTACGCGATCGCGGCCAGCACCCGCTCCACGGTCGGCACCGACCGGTCCCCGTGGAGCAGCGCCGCCAGCTCCTCGCCCAGTTCCGCCACGGAACCCAGCGGCGGGCCCAGCGGTGCGGGAACAGGCACCGGCAGGGCGGCCGGCACCGGCGCGGACGGCTCGGCCACCGGCCCGGTCAGCAGCGCACCGATCTCGGCCGTGTGCCCCGGCCGCCGCCGCGCGGCCTGCCTCAGCCACGTCGTCTGCGTCTTGACCAGCGTCTTCTCCGGTCGGGCCAGCGCGACCCCGGCGACCTCGCGCAACGTGTCCCAGGCCAGCAGACCGGCTTCGTCGACCCCGCGCAGCACCCGCTGCGCGATGCCCGCGACGGTGGCGTTGCCCGCCTCCAGCAGCCTCAGGTAATCGGCGACGCTCGGTGCCGCCTCGGCCGGGGACGGGGCCAGCTCCTCGTGCAACCGGGTGTACGCCCGCAGCTCGCCAGGCTTGCCGCCCCGCAGCAACCGGGCCCGGCAACCCGCCAGCAGCAACTCGCGCAGCGACGGGTCCGCGGCGCTCAACCGCGCCAGCGCGGGCAGGAATCCGTTGCGCCCGTACGGCTGGTCCATGCTCGACCCGAGCCGGTCGTGGTGGAACAGGGCCGGCAGCAGCACCCGCGTGTACGGGCTATCCCGCAGCACCGCGTCGGTGTCGGCGGCAGCTTGCACGGTGTTCACCCAGCCGCCGACGAAGCCCTCGGTGGTGGGCACGGCGCAGCCGCTCTCCCGGACCAGGGCGTCGATCAGCGTCCAGTGGTCGCCACCGGCCCTCGGATGGGCGGCGAGGGCGTGCGCGAGGTCGCCGGCCCACGGCACGCCGCGCACCCGCAGCACCTCGCACGCGGGGTCGCCCGGCAACGACATCCAGGCGATCTCCCGGCGGCGCAGGACAGTCGCCGCCCGCTTCGCGGTGGGCGCACAGCCGAGCACGGCGACCGCGCGGGTCGTGGCCTCACGCTGCCAGTTCTGCCAGTCCGGGCGCCCGGTCCGCAGGTAGGCGACGACCTCGGGGAACGCCGCCCGGCGCTGCTTCTCGTCCGCCGCCCGCACCCAGGCGATCACCGCCTGGGCATCCCTGGCGGCGAGCGCCGCATGCAGCTTCTGCACGTCGGCCGGGGCGCTCATGCGGGCACCCGGTCGGCGACGGCGAGCCGGGCCGCGAGCTGGTGGCGGCAGGGTCCCCGGTCGCCGCGGTGCTTGGCCCACCACTGGCAGGTGCATCCGGCGGGCGCGCCGCCGACCAGCCGCACCTGGTACACCCCTTCGGTGCCGCCCACCGACGCGACGTCGCCGGACACGGTGACCGCACCGGCGTCCAGCAGCGCCCGCGCCCCGGCCAGCCGGGGGTTGAGCTTCTCCGCCGCCGCGGTGCCGAACGGCATCACCCGGTGGAAGTAGGTGGCCTCGGCGACGTCGTAGCCGACCCGCCCGGCGGTGCCCAGCAGCGCCAGCCCGGACCGGACCTGTGCCGCGGTCAGGCCGGTGGCGGTGGCCAGCGCGTCGGCGTCGAGGGTGGGCGCGAGGGCGAGCAGCTCGCTGATCCGGTCGGCCGCGTCGGCGGCGTCGTCGGAGGCCAGCGCGGACAGCACGGAGCCCTCGCCGGAGAAGCCGCGGTACGGCTCGGGCGACAGCGTCAGCGACAGCCGCAGCGTCGGCGTCTCCAGCTCCCACACCGAGGCGACGGCGCTGCTGCCGGGGCGCACGGCCGGGCCGTACACGGTGAGGTCGCCCGCGTGCCGCAGGAGCCCGCGCAGCGCGCCGAGCCGGTCCGTGCCGGCCAGGCAGACCGCTCCCGGCACGGGCCGGGCGGTCAGCCGCAGGCCCTGCCCGGCGGGCACCACCCACAACGTGTCGCGGCCCTTCGGCAGGCGGCGCAGGAAGTCGGCCGCCGCAGCGGCGCTGATCCGCACCCGCGGCTCCATGCCCGCGGTGACCGCGTGCACCTGCGCGAAGCCGCGCAGCCAGCGGCCGGGCAGCGGCACCTTGCGCTCGACGACGCTGCCGTCCATCGTGGACACGGTCAGATCCTGGGGTCCGACGGCCAGATGCAGGGGGTCCAGGCCGCCGACCCGGGCGAGCGCGAGTTGCAGCGGCACGTTCACGTCGACGTTGGTGGTGCCGTGCTCGGGACGTTCACCGTCCAGACCGGACGGCAGCACGTCCATCCGGGCGTACACGCCGCAGCAGCCGCTGAACGACTCGAACCGCAGCATGTCCTCGCTGCCGGTGACCACCGGGTCCAGGCTGGTCCAGTCGGTGCGCTGGTGGTAGCGGGCGCGGGCGACCTCGGCGACGGCGAGCAGGCCGATCGCGACGGTCTGCGGGGTGGTCATGAACCCGTCGAAGAAGCGGGGGTGCGTGCCGCACCCGCCGGACGTCTGCAACGCGAGACCCTCCGCGGTCAGCGCGGAGGGCCCCGGGTACGAATAGGTGGCTACCGACATGGCGGCCACCGTAGGGACGGGCTACGACAGTTCGGGGAACCAGAGCTTGATCTCGCGCTCGGCGGACTCGGCCGAGTCGGAGGCGTGCACCAGGTTCTCCCGGTTGGACAGGGAGAGGTCGCCGCGGATGGTGCCCGCGGCCGCGGCCCGGCCGTCGGTCGCGCCGACCAGCAGGCGGATCACCGCGACGGCCTCGTCGCCGGACACGATCGCGGCGACCAGCGGGCCGGCGGTCATGAACGCCTTGAGCGGCGGGTAGAACGCCTTCTCGACGTGCTCGGCGTAGTGCGCGTCGGCGAGGTCGGCGTCCATCGTGCGCAGCACGAGCGCGTCGACGGTCAGACCCTTGCGCTCGAAGCGCGAGATGATCTCCCCGACCAGGCCACGGCGCACCGCGTCCGGCTTGATCAGCACGAGCGAACGTTCCGCCACGAACTTCCTCCTTGAAGGCGACACATGTCCCCACCTGCGGCAACACGAGGTGGGCTCATCAGCCTACCGAACTGCACTTTCCTCGATCGACGGACCCGCCTAAGGTCATGGATTGAAGACACAGCGTTGCGGGGAGGCGGCGCGCTGTGGTCGTGCACACAGCGCTCGGGGAGGCACGCGTGGCACGGTTAGGGCGCAAACCGGTCCGGCCCGGCCGGGTCACCACCGCCGTGTGCCTGGGCGCGCTGGGGCTGTTCGTCATCTCGATGTCCGCAGGTCTGGGCAGCTGGCCGCTGGGCGCGGTCGGCGCGGCGATGGTCGTCGTCGCAGTGGCCCTGCTGACCACCGCCTCGATGCTCGGCGCGGACAAGGCGTACGTGGTGGGCACCGTGCACGTGGTGAAGGCCTCCGAGCCGCCGCTGAGCGCCGAGTACGGCCGCTGCGAGATGCAGGTGCTGGTGGACGCGCCCGGCCATCCCGGGCAGACCGTGGTCATGAACGACCCCCGGGTGCCGGTGCTGAAGTGGCCGGACGCCGGTGACACGCTGCCCGCCCTGGTCGCCGTCGCGGACGCGCGGCGCATCAAGATCCAGTGGGAGAAGGTCGGCACCCACGGCGAGCGCTACGAGCAGGCGTTCGACCACGGCGACGACGAGTTCTACCACGATCCGGGCGACGACTACGACGATCCGCACTTCGACGACCCGCACCATGACGACGACCCGGGACACGACGACCACCACGGATCCGACGACACCTACGCCGGCTTCCGCGACGACGACCCGATCGACCTCGACTCGGTGCCGGTGAACGATCCGCTGCCCCGGCGCCAGCCGAGCCCGCACCGCCGCCCGCCCGCGCCGCGCCATGACCCCACACAGGACCCCATGCCGGATCCCGCGCAGGTCGCCGTGCTGGAGGGCGAGCTGTACACCGGCGACGTGCCCGGCCCGCGCACCCCGATGGACGCGGAGTCGCCGGACTTCACGCACATCGACATGATCGACTTCGCGGACGTGCCGGAGCCGACCGCACCCGCGATCTCGGACACCCTCACCGGCCCGGTGGCGCTGCCCCCCGCGACCGGCGCCGGCATCGACGACCTGCTCGTCGCGTCACCGCACGCCCGCCCCGCCTCGGCCGGTTCGATCCAGGGTGTGGGCATCACGCTGCTGGTCACCGACCTTGACCGCTCCCGCGGCTTCTACCACGACCTGCTCGGCTTCTACGAGATCGACGGCGGGCCGGGCAACCTGGTGCTCGCCTCCGGCGACACCCGCCTGGTCCTGCGCACCACTCCGGAGCTGGCCCCGGTGAACCGCCGCCACGTGCACCTCAACCTGGAGGTCGGCGACGTCGACGCGGTCTACCGGGAGCTGAAGGTGCGCGGCGTCAAGTTCACCTACGCCCCGCGCGTGGTCAACCACGGCGAGCGCCTCGAACTGTGGGCGGCCTCGTTCAAGGACCCCGACGGCCACGGCATCGCGGTCATCGAGTGGAAGGCGCGCGGCTAGCGGGCCACGGTCCGGCGCACGTACAGCACGTAAGCCCAGGTGAGCCCGAACACGACGCCCACCACGGCGAACGCCCAGTGCAGGAAGCCCAGCAGCAACAGCGCGACCTGGAACACCGAGACCGCCCACCAGCCCCACGGGAAGCGCAGCGTCGCCGACAGCGCCACGGCCACCACCACGGCGACCAGCGCCACGGTCACCGCGGTCATGCTGCCGCCCGGCGGCCGCAGCACCCAGATCGGCAGCAGCGCCAGCAGCAGCACCAGCGCCTCCAGCACCAGGGTGCCCGCGCCCAGCCCGCGCACCGCCCGGGACGGGTTGCGCAGGCCGCTGGGCTTGCCGCCGAGGGTCAGCTGCAGGTCCCGCTCCCGGGCCTCACCGGGCTTGTGGCCGGCCGGGCCCTCCGGGGCGGTGCCGGCCGCGGCCTCGTCCGGGTGGCTGTGCTCGGTCATCCGCGCTCCCCGTGCCGCTCGCTCATCGCTGGAACAGTTTCCGGGCGTCGGCGACGGTGACGACCGAGCCGGTGATGAGCACACCGACGCCGCTGATGCCGGCGTCGATGTCCGCCTCGGCCAGGGTCACCGCGGCCTCGATCGCGTCGGGCAGCTCCGGGTGGATGTGCACCCGGTCCTCACCGAAGATCTCGTACGCGATCTCCGCCAGCTCCTCGGCGGGCAGCGACCGCGGCGAGGAGTTGCGGGTGCAGACCAGCTCGTCGACGACCGGCTCCAGCAGATCCAGCACCCCGTCGGCGTCCTTGTCGCCGAGCATGCCGACCACGGCCACCAGGCGGCGGAACGAGAACTCCTCGGTCAGCGCGGCGACGGTGGCGGCCATGCCGTGCGGGTTGTGCGCGGCGTCGACCAGCACGGTCGGCGCGTTGCGGACCCGCTCCAGCCGGCCGGGCGAGGAGCTGGACGAGAAGCCCTCGCGGACCACCTCCACCTCCAGCTGCCGGTCCTTGCCCGCACCCAGGAAGGCTTCCACCGCGGCGAGCGCCAGGGCCGCGTTCTGCGCCTGGTGCGCGCCGTGCAGCGGCAGGAAGATCTCGTCGTACACCCCGCCCAGGCCCTGCAGCGTCAGCACCTGCCCGCCGAGTGCCAGGTTGCGCTCGATGACGCCGAACTCGCTGCCCTCGCGGGCGACGGTCGCGCCGACCTCGGCGCAGCGCTCCAGGATCGGCTCCATCGCCTCCTCCGGCTGCAGCGCGCAGATCAGCGTGGCGCCCTCGTGCACGATGCCCGACTTGGCCAGCGCGATGTCGGCGACCGTGTCACCGAGCCACTCGGTGTGGTCCAGCCCGATCGGGGTGATCACCGCGACGCCGGCCTGGATCACGTTGGTGGCGTCCTCGGCCCCGCCGAGCCCGACCTCGACCACGGCGACGTCCACCGGGGCGTCGGCGAAGGTCGCGAACGCCAGCGCGGTGGTCATGTCGAAGTACGTCAGCGGCTCGTCGTTGCGCGCGTCGATCAGCT
This sequence comes from Catellatospora vulcania, assembly GCF_009720385.1. GTDB lineage: Bacteria > Actinomycetota > Actinomycetes > Mycobacteriales > Micromonosporaceae > Catellatospora > Catellatospora vulcania. The sequence continues at coordinate 213,599 of NZ_WARX01000025.1, forward strand.
CCGCGAGGGGGCCGACCTCGGCGTACACCGCGGTGAAGCGCTCCTCGTCGACCGGCTGCCCGTCCAGGCTGATCCGCTCCCGCACCGTCTCCAGGTGCGGGCTGGTGTACCGGCCGGTGTGCAGCCCGTGCGCCCGCAGCAGGCTGTCGATCATGCGAGCCGTCGAGGTCTTGCCGTTGGTGCCGGTCAGATGGATCGACGGGTACGCCCGCTGCGGGCTGCCGAGCACGTCCAGCAGCTCCTCGATGCGGCCGAGGTCGAACACCATCCGGGTGAAGCCGCGCCGGTCCAGCGCGGCCTCCACCTCGGCGTAGGACATGTCCTGCCCGTCTTGAGCGGAAGAGCTCACGAATGTCACCCTAGCTGCGCGAGCGCGGCGTCGATGCGAGTCACGTCGGCTTCGGCCGTGGCGAGCCGTTCGCGCAGCTTCGCCACCACCTGCTCCGGAGCCTTGGCCAGGAATCCTTCGTTGCCCAGCTTCGCCGTCGCCTGGGAGATCTCCTTCTCCGCGGCGGCCCGGTCCTTGGTCAGGCGGGCCCGCTCGGCGGCCACGTCGATGCTGCCCCGGGTGTCCAGGGACACCGTGACGCCACCCGCGACCGCGACCGTGCCGGTGGCCGTGAAGCCGTCCCCGGGCGCGTCCAGCCGGGCCAGGAAGCGCATCAGCGGCTCGTGCGCGGCGATACCGGCGCCGGCCAGCCCGTCCAGGGACGCGGCCACCCGCTGACCGGGCTTGAGGCCCTGGTCGGCACGGAAGCGCCGGACCTCGGTCACCACCCGCTGCAGCGTCTCCAGCTCGGCCTCGGCCGTGTCGTCGATCAGCGCAGAGTTCGCCGTCGGCCACGCCGCGACCATGATCGAATTGTCGCCCTCGACCTTGTTCAGGGCGCACCACAGCTCGTCGGTGACGAACGGGATGACCGGGTGCAGCAGCCGCAGCAGCTGGTCCAGCACGTGCCCCAGCACCCGGCGGGTGCGCTCGGCCGCGGCGGCGTCGTCGCCGGTCAGCACCGGCTTGGCCAGCTCCACGTACCAGTCGCAGACGTCGTCCCAGGCGAAGTGGAACAGGCTGTCGCAGACCTTCGCGAACTCGTAGTTCTCGAAGTACTCGTCGACCTCGCCGATGGTGTGCTGCAGCCGGGACAGGATCCACTTGTCGACCGTCGACAGCTCGGTGGGCAGCTCGCCCTCGGTGTGCGCGCCGTTGATCAGCGCGAACCGGGTGGCGTTCCAGAGCTTGTTGCAGAAGTTGCGCGAGCCCTGGCACCACTCCTCGCTGACCGGCACGTCCGAGCCCGGGTTCGCGCCGCGGGCCAGGGTGAACCGGGTCGCGTCCGCGCCGAAGCGCTCGATCCAGTCCAGCGGGTCGACGACGTTGCCGAACGACTTGCTCATCTTCTTGCCGTACTGGTCGCGCACCATGCCGTGCAGCGCCACCACGTCGAACGGCTGCCTGCCGTCCATGGCATAGAGGCCGAACATCATCATCCGGGCGACCCAGAAGAACAGGATGTCGTACCCGGTGACCAGCACACTGGTCGGGTAGAACTTCGCCAGGTCGGCGGTCTGCTCGGGCCAGCCCAGCGTGGAGAACGGCCACAGCGCCGACGAGAACCAGGTGTCGAGCACGTCCTCGTCCTGGCGCCAGCCCTCGCCGGTCGGCACCTGGTCGTCGGGGCCGACGCAGACGACCTCGCCGTCCGGGCCGTACCAGACCGGGATGCGGTGCCCCCACCACAGCTGGCGCGAGATGCACCAGTCGTGCATGTTGTCGACCCAGGCGAAGTAGCGCTTGGACAGCTCTGCGGGCTCGATCTTGGTCCGGCCGTCGCGCACCGCGTCGCCGGCCGCCTTGGCCAGCGGGCCGGTGTTGACGAACCACTGCAGCGACAGCCGCGGCTCGACCGTCGTCTTGCAGCGCGAGCAGTGCCCCACCGCGTGCACGTACGGCCGCTTCTCGGCCACGATCAGCCCCTGCTCGCGCAGCGCGGCGACCACGGCCGGGCGGGCCTCGTACCGGTCCAGGCCCTGGAACGGCCCGTGCACCGTGATGATCGCCCGCTCGTCCATCATCGTGATCGAGGGCAGGTTGTGCCGCTGGCCGATCTCGAAGTCGTTCGGGTCGTGCGCCGGGGTCACCTTCACGCAACCGGTGCCGAACGCCGGGTCGACGTGCGCGTCGCCCACGATCGGGATGCGCCGGCCGGTCAGCGGCAGCTCCACCTCGGTGCCGATGAGGTGCTTGTAGCGCTCGTCGTCGGGGTGCACGGCCACCGCGGTGTCACCGAGCATCGTCTCGGCCCGGGTGGTGGCGACCACGATCTCGTCGCTGTACCGGATGGAGATCAGCTCGCCCTCGTCGTCGCTGTGCTCCACCTCGATGTCGCTCAGCGCGGTCAGGCAGCGCGGGCACCAGTTGATGATGCGCTCAGCGCGGTAGATCAGGTCGTCGTCGTACAGCTTCTTGAAGATGGTCTGTACGGCCCGCGACAGGCCCTCGTCCATGGTGAAACGCTCACGCGACCAGTCGACGGAGTCGCCGAGGCGGCGCATCTGCCCGAGGATCGCGCCGCCGGACTCGGCCTTCCACTGCCACACCCGCTCGACGAACGTCTCCCGGCCCAGGTCGTGACGCGACAGACCCTCCGCGGCGAGCTTGCGCTCCACCACGTTCTGGGTGGCGATGCCCGCGTGGTCCATGCCCGGCAGCCACAGCGCCTCGAAGCCCTGCATCCGCTTGCGGCGGATCAGCGAGTCCTGAATGGTGTGATCGAGCGCGTGGCCGACGTGCAGCGAACCCGTCACGTTCGGCGGCGGGATCACGATGGCGAACGGCGGCTTGTCACTCTTGGCGTCGGCGTCGAAGTGACCGGCGGCTACCCACGACTCGTACCGCCGCTGCTCTACCTCGCCCGGCTGGTACGCGGCGGCAAGCTCGGAGGACAACGGGGCGCGCGGCTCGCGCGGCTGCTGGCTGAGTTCGGTCACCCGCCAAGTCTACGAAGCGTCACTACGTCCACCGCTGGCAGGCCATCGCTTGCTAGGCTCCGCGGGTCGGCGGAAGGTGGGCACATGTCAGAGCAGGACGCGAAGGTACGCCAGGAAGCGGCGACGCCGGAACCAGCGGCGCTGCCCGACGAGATCCCGCAGTACGCCCGTCCCGCCGTGCGGATGATGCCCGGCCCCGCGGCCGCGGAACCCGAGGACGAGCCCGCGGCGCACAGCAAGCGCCGCCGCTGGACCCTCACCGTGATGGCAGTGCTCGGCGCGGGCGCGGTGGCCGCCGCGTTCACGCTCGGCCCGACCCTGTTCCGGATCACGCAGCAGAACGACGCCAAGCTCACCATGCCGGAGAAGATCGGCGCGATGGTCCGCGACGACAGCCCCGCGGCCAAGGACACCGCCGGCTACCTGCTGACCGCGCTGGCCGCCGACATCGAGCTCGACACCACCGCCACGGGCATCTACACCGACCCGGCCGAGGGCACCGCCAAGAGCGTCATGGTCTTCGGCGGCACCACCACGATGTTCAGCCCCGAGCGTGAACTCGACACCGTCCTCAAGCTCATGGAGGACGAGACCGGCGGCGTCACCGGCCTCAAGGAGTACGAACCCGGCGACCTGGGCGGCGTCCTCAAGTGCGGGTCCGCCGACGCCCCCGACGGTGTGATGGCCGTCTGCGGCTGGGCCGACCACGGCAGCATCGCCCTGGCCCTCTTCCCCGGCCGCACCCCCGCCGAAGCCGCCCCCCTCATGACCACCATCCGCACCACCACCCTCACCCGCCCCTGACCCACCCCGCTCGCGTTGATCATGAACTTATGGCACGGTTCGACGGCGTGTCGGCGCCATAACCTCATGATCGACCGCGCTCGCCTGGCGTTTGCCGGGCCACCCGAAGCAGGCGGCCCGGCATGCGGGGATCAGCCGAGGCGGTCGGTCCGGTCGGTCGCCAGGATCACCTGGTAGGCGGCCATCCGCAGCGGGCCGACGGTCAGCAGCTCACAGGCGAGCAGCTCACCCGTACCGGCATGGAAGATCAGCAGGTGCTGCTGGCCGTGCGCACGGTCGTCGAAAGTGACGGCGACTCCGGCGCGGCCGGCCCGGTCGGTCACCTCACCACGCCACCGGAACCCCGGCACGTCGGCGAGGATGCGCAGGATCTCCGCGCGGGTACCCCGCGCGACGGCGTACCGGCCGAAGACATTGCCGGTCTCCTTGCTGACCACCCCCGCACCCAGGTCGGTCTTGAGCAGTGCGGTCAGCCCCGGCCGGGCCGAAGGCAGCACGGGGTCGAACGCCGGCAGCGGGAGGTCGTCGGTCGAGGAGGCCTCGGCGACGGGCAGGCGGCCCGCCCAGTAGTCACGCGAGGCCCGGTCCGGGTATTCCGGCACACCCATGGTGGTCGTCTGCCGACCCGTGGCACCGGGAGTCCACCAGACCTTCGACTCCCGGGAGAAGGCGATGGAGAACCGGCCGTCGGGCGAGGTCATCACCGGATCACCCCATACCTGCTTGTGGTGATAGGTGAACCTGCCCGCACTGCTCTCGTACGGCGCGTCGACCAGCCCGTCGGCCAGCGCGCGCAGCCGGGGTCCCGCCGGCACGTCCGTGCCCGGCCGGTACGCCACCGGAACGAGCACCCGCCCCGCCCCCGCGCCGGAAGGATCGGCGGGACCCGGCTCCACACCGGCGGGCAGGTCCGGCGTCACGATCACCGCCACCGCTCCGGCGGCCACGGCGATCGCCCCGGTGGCGAAGACCATCCGCCGGGGCAGTCGCACGTCGCGCCGCACGGCGGACGGCTCAGCAGTCGACTCGGCAGTCGACTCGGCAGTCGACTCGGCCCAGGCGATGAGCTCGCGTGCCGAGAGCCGGGGCGGTTCGGGCGGCGTACGGCGAGCCGGGTCGGCAGGGCCGAGGAGGGTGCGGGTCCGCTGCTCTCCGAACATCACAGGTCCTTTCACGATCGGGCCAGCTTGCGGTGTGGCACGGGCGAGGTGTGCGCGGCCGACATGGCGGCGGTGAGCCGACCACGGGCACGGTGCAGCCGCACCGCCGCGGTGGTACGGCTGCAGCCGAGCACCTGCGCGGCCTCGGAGACCGTCAGCTCCTCCCAGCCGATCAGCCGGAGGATCTCCTGGTCGAGTTCGGAAAGCGCACGCATGGCAGCCCGGACGTCGGCCACCATCACGGTCGCGTCGGCACCGACCGCGCCCCGTTCCCGCAGGACGTCCGCCTCCGCGATCGGCACCTGCCGCCCCGCAGCCCGCAGTGCCCGCCAATGGTTGGCCAGCAGGCGTCGAGCCACCCCGTACAACCAGGGCAGACAACGTTCGGGCACCTCGTCGCGCCGACGCCACGCAACGGCGAACACCTCCTGTGCCAGCTCGGCGGGCGCGTCCGCGTCAGCCAGCCGACGCCGGCCGTACTGGAGGAGCTGCTGATAGTGGTCCTCGTAGATCTTGGTGAACCAGTCTTCGTCGCGGCCGGGCGGCGGGCCCATGCGAACTCCCTACGGCGATGGCGATTGTCACCCTGTTCTGTGTCAGCGGCGGCACGATGATTACCGGTGAGCCCATGCCCGGACGAAGGGTCCCCGGCGGTGATCAGCGTTGGCTAGGGTGCCCGGCATGGTCCATACCCATGAGTTGACCGTCGAGGGAACGCGGCTGACGAAGCGCTACGTCTCCTGGGACCGTGATGAGCATCTGCGCGAGTGGACGGCACTGCAGCTGGCACACCGCCACGAACCCGGCCTGGTGCCGCAGCCCCTGGACGCGGATCTCACCGCGAAGCCGCCGACCGTGACCATGTCGGTCGTGCCGGGTGAGCCTCTCTCGGGCGCGTTCACCCCGGCACAGGCACGTGCACTCCACGCTGCCCTGGCCGCGCTCTGGCGGGTCCCGCACGAGGAGCTGGCGACTGCCTGGCCCTGGTCGGATGACCTCCGTTATGCACGGATGCTGACTGACGGGCCACGACCCGACGGCGGTCTCCCCGCCGAGGCGTACGACGCCGCCGTGTCCTGGTGGGACGGCCCCGATCCGGAGTCGCTGCGCAGGCCGCCGACCGACGTGGTGCTCGGGCAGCGCGATCCGCACCTGGGCAACTATCTGTGGGACGGGAACCGGGTGCGCATAGTGGACTTCGAGGATGCCGCAGTCTCGGATCCCGCGACGGAACTGGCGATCCTGTCCGAGCACCTGTCGCTGCGCGCGACCGACACCGAGGCGTTCTGCGCAAAGTTCGACGTGGACGGCTCGCGACTGCTGGCGGCCCGCCGGCTGTGGGCGATGTTCTGGCTGCGGCTGCTTCTGCCCGGCGGCCGCTCCGCCCACCGCAACCCACCAGGCGCCGCCGACACCCAAGCCGCACGCCTCCTTCACTTGCTACACCACTGAGCCCACCCCAAACAGGGCACTGGCTCCTTGATCGCTGTTTCGGGTCGGATACTGCGGTTGGACCCGAGGTCGTGACATCAGACAGCGATCAACGCTTGAGCCGGCGGTGGAAACCACCGGCGGCCGGCCGGCGGGCATAAAAAAGGGGCCCCGCTACGGGGCCCGAATAAGGGTGTGGATACGCGTCAAGGCCCACCCCGTGAGGGGTGGGCCTTGAGCTGCGATGTTTGTCCGGCGGCGTCCTACTCTCCCACAACGTCCCCGTTGCAGTACCATCGGCGCTGGAGGGCTTAGCTTCCGGGT
>NZ_WARX01000026.1 GCF_009720385.1 Catellatospora vulcania
ATCTGCTCCGGGGACTTCGAACCGGCGACCAGCTCGGCGACACTGTCGTTGACCTGCTGGCCGACGGCCGGCGGATACGCCTGGTCCAGATACAACTGGAACCCCGTCGCGCTGGCCAGGCTCGCCGCGACGACCTTGCTGTTCGGATCCTTGATCGCGTCCGCGGCATCCTTCACCGTCGGCAGCACCGCACCCGTCGCCGCGGACTTGCGCTGGTTCGCGACGTCCAGCAGCACCTTCAGGAAGTCCACCGTCGAGGCCGGGGCGTTCTTGCCGACCACGAAACCGTTGCCGCCACCGAACGCCTCCGCCACGGTCCCCTTGCCGCCCTCGACCGCCGGGAACGCGAAGTAACCCAGCTTGTCACCCAGGCCCTTCTTACTCGTCGAGCTCGACGCCTGCACCGACGGAGCCCACTGCCCCATCAGCTCCAGCGCCGCCCCGCCGTTGCCCATCGTCGCCGCCTGACCATCCGGCGAGCCGTACTCCGCCCCCAGGAAACCCTTCTGGAACGGCTGCAGATCCACCAGCTCCTTCAACCGCGCACCCGCGGCGATGAAGTCCGGAGTGTCGAAGTTGTTGTCCTTCGCCGCCTGCTGAAGCGCTCCCAGACCACCGATGCGCATAGCCAGGTACGCCCAGTAGAAATGCCCCGGCCACTTCTCCTTGCCCGCCAGCGCGATCGGCACGATGCCCTTGCTCTTGATCGTCGACACCGTCGTCAGCAGCTCAGCCCACGTCGTCGGCGTCGCCGTGACCCCCGCCTTGGCGAAAAGGTCCTTGTTGTACCAGAACCCGACCATGCCCACGTCGAACGGAACCCCGTAGACCTTCCCGTCGATCGTGAACGGCTGCAGCGACGCCGGCAGCAGGCTGCCGATCCACGGCTGCACCTGCTCGGTGATGTCCTTGACCAGCCCGGCGTCGACCTGCTGCTGAAGCACGCCGCCACCCCAGGACTGGAACAGGTCCGGCGGGGATCCGGCCTGGGTCGCGGTGGTGAGCTTGGCCTTGAAGGCCTCGTTCTCCAGCGGCTGGATCTGGACCTTGACGTTGGTGTGCGCGGTCTCGTACTCCTTGGCCATCGCCGCCCACACGGGCAGCATCGGCTCGGTGTTCTGAATGTGCCACCAGTTGATGGTCTGCGGACCGTCGGGATTGGTGGGCTCGTCGCCGCCGCAGGCGCCGAGCAGGTAAGCGCCGGCGCCAACACCGGCGATGCCCAGCAGCGATCTGCGGGAGAGGTGCGCTGTCATGAGCCGTCCCTTCGCGATACATATCAGGTGCTCGGGTGTGCCGAACGAGTCGGCGGGAGGTGCCCGGAGCCGGCCCGAAAGTTTCTGCCCGGGGGCCGGTATTTTCGCTTGATGGCGCGCACGTTACGACGTGTGCACGCGGTAGGTCAAGGGCTGTCGCATCTCTACTGGAACAGATACCGTGAGCGAGAATATCGCCACCCGTGGACCTGTTCTATCGGCCTGTTTCCGGAAGGTCGGCGGTTCGCCGGAGGGACCAGGCGCAGCAGAGGAGAACACATGTCGACCGAGATCGCAGACGTGGCCACCGCCGCCCGGTCGATCCGCAACCCGATCCTGCCCGGGTTCCACCCCGACCCCTCGATCCTGCGCGTCGCCGACGACTACTACCTGGCCACCTCGACCTTCGAGTGGTACCCGGGCGTACGCGTGCACCACTCTCGCGACCTCGTCCACTGGCGCGCCCTCGGCGGCATCGTCACCGAACGCCGCCTGCTCGACCTGCGCGGCTGCGGCGACTCCAACGGCGTCTGGGCACCCGACCTCACCTGGCACGACGGCCAGTTCCACCTCGTCTACAGCGACGTCGCCAGCTTCGCCAGCGGCTACTGGGACCCCCAGAACTACCTCATCACCGCCCCCGACATCACCGGCCCCTGGTCCGACCCGGTGCGCCTGCACGCCCACGGCTTCGACGCCTCGCTGTTCCACGACGAGGACGGCACGACGTGGCTGCTCAACATGAGCGCCGACTGGCGGCCGGGACGGAACCGGTTCGGCGGCATCGAGATCCAGCAGTACGACCGCGTTTTGCGAAGCCTGGTCGGCGAGCGGCGCATCATCTTCACCGGCACGGCCGCGGGGCTGACCGAGGGCCCGCACCTGTACCGCCACGACGGCTGGTACTGGCTGGTCACCGCCGAGGGCGGCACGAGCTGGGACCACCAGGTGACGGTGGCCCGCTCCCGTGACCTGTTCGGGCCGTACGAGGTCGACCCGGCCGGGGCGTTGCTGACCTCGGTCGGGCGTCCGGACCTGGCACTGCAGAAGGCCGGACACGGCAGCCTGGTGCAGACCCAGCACGGCGACTGGTACCTCGCCCACCTGGTCGGCCGCCCCTACACCCCGCTGGGCAACTGCGTGCTCGGCCGCGAGACCGCCATCCAGAAAGTCGACTGGACACCCGGCGGCTGGCCCGGCATCCCCGGCGGCGTCCCCGCCGACGAGATCGCCGCACCCGGCCTGCCCGAACACCCGTGGCCCGCCGAACCCGCCACCGACCACTTCGACGCGCCCGAACTCGGCGCGTGCTGGTCGACGCTGCGGCGTCCGGCCACACCGGACTGGGTCGACCTGCGCTCGCGCCCGTCCCACCTGCGTGTCTACGGCGGGCAGTCACCGGTCGGCAAGCAGACCCCCAGCCTGGTCGCCCGCCGCGTCGGCGCGACCCACTGCTCCCTGGAGACCGTCGTCGAGTTCGATCCGGCCGACCACCGGCAGCTCGCCGGGATCACCGGCTACTACAACACCCAGAACTGGTACTACGCCTACCTGACCCGGGCCGACGACGGACGGCGCACGCTGGAGGTGCTCAGCTCGAACAGCGGTAAGCGCACCGCCCATCAGGAGCTGACCGTCGACGTGACCGGGGTGGACCGGGTCGGGCTGCGCGTGGAGTTCGACGGGCCCGCGCTGCGCTTCGCGTACCACACGGGGGTCGGCTGGTCCGAGCTGCCGGCGACGTTCGACGCGACGATCCTGTCCGACGAGCACGCCGCCCGGGAGGTCGACGGCGAGCCCGCAGCCTGGGGCTTCACCGGGGCGTTCCTCGGCCTGTGGGTGCAGGACCTGGGCGCCGACGGCGCGTACGCCGACTTCGACCACGCCACCTACCTGGAGCGCTGAAGATCCGGTCAGCCGATGCGCAGGCCGAGGGCCTGGGCGATGACGACGGCCTGGGTGGCGTCGATGACGGCGTCGCGCAGCTCGACCTCGTTCGGATGCACCGCGGTCAGGTCGCTGCCGCGCAGGTCGCAGCGGTTGAACTTGGCCCGGGTCAGGTGCGCCCCGGACAGGTCCACGGCGCTGATCGTCGCGCCGTCGCAGAGCGCGGAGGTCAGGTCGGCCTCGCGCATGCGTACGCCGGAGAAGGTGACGCCGCGCAGGTCGGCGTCGGACAGGTTGACGAACGACCAGTCGCCGCCGGTGACCCGCAGCGGCCGCAGCGTGCACTGCTCGAACACGCTGCCGGTCAGCTTGCACCCGGCGAACTCGGCCTCGAACAGGTTGCAGCGCAGGAACCGGCAGCGCAGGAACGCGCTGTCGGCATGCCGGGAGGCGTTGAGCTTGACGTTGCCGAACACGCACTCCTCGAACACCGCGTTGCGGCTGGACAGCTCGGTCATGTCGACGTCGCGGAAGGTGCACCGCAGGAAGTGCCGGTCTGCCAGCTCGTCGCCGTACCAGTCCTCGCCGGAGAAGCTCGCGTCCTCTGTCACCTCAGCCACCCGGCCACCCTAACCGCCCGCCGCCTTCGCGTGCCGCCGCCCGGACCGGCGGTGGCACGCGAAGATCAAGCCGCGGTGGGAGCGGCCGCCGTGACGGCCGGGGCGGCGGGCTCGGGCGCGCGCAGGCGGCGGACCGATGGGACGGCGAGCAGGGCCAGCGCGGCGGGCACGCCCAGCAGCGTCATCGCGTACAGCGTCGGGCGCAGGTCGATCGTCTGCGCGACCGGCCCGGCGACCGCCAGGCCGAGCGGCATCAGGCCCGCGGTCAGCAGGTAATCGTAGGAACTGACCCGCGACAACGCCGCCTGCGGCACGTTCGCCTGCAGGGACGTCTCCCACAGCGTGAACGCCAGCGACACCGCCACGCCGGTCACGGCTTCCAGGGCGGCGATCACCGGGATGGTCGGACCGGCCCCGATGATCGCCGCCTGGCAGGACGCCACGGCCAGGGCGGCCGCGGCGACCGCCAGCGGGCGGCTGATCCGCACCCGCATCGCGATCACGTCGCCCACGATGGAGCCGACACCGAACGCCGCCACCACCACCGACCAGGCCGCCGCGCCGCCGAACTCCCGCTCCGCCAGCACCGGCCCGAGCACGAACACCGACGGCAGCACCACCACGTGGTACACCGACAGCGCGGCAAGCATCGACCACACCCAGGTCCGCGACCTGACCTCGGTGAAACCCTCACGCAGCTGTGCGAAGAAGCCGCCCTGCGGCGCGTCCGCGGGGTCCGCGGCCCGCGGCGTGAGCCGGGCCAGGAACGCGGCGCTGACCGCGAAGCTCAGCGCGTCGAGTGCGATCGCGCCACCCGGCCCGAGCAGGAAGATCAGGCCACCGGCCAGGGCCGGGCCGGCGACCAGGCCGGTCGACATGACCAGGCCGCGCAGTGCGTTGGCCTCCTGCAGCCGATCGGAGCCGACGATCAGCGGCATCAGCCCACCGGCGGCGGGCGCGAAGAAGGCGTCGGCGGTGCCGAACACCGCCATCAGCACGACCAGGTGCCAGACCTGCGCGACCCCGGCCAGCAGCAGTGCCGCGACCAGCGCCTGGGTCACGAAGCGGACCAGGTCGGAGACGAGCATGACCTGCTGGCGGGGCAGCCGGTCGGCCCATACGCCGCCGGCGAGCGCGAACACCAGGAACGGCACCAGCGTCGCCGCGCTCACCAGGCCCACCTCGGCCGCGCCCGCGCCGGGGATGGACAGCACCGCGAACGGGACCACGACGAAGCTGATCCGGTCGCCGACCATGGACAGCGCCTGGCCGTAGAAGTAGCGGGCGAACTGGCGTTCCTCGCGCAGCACGGCGGGAATCAGCGACCCCATGACGATCCTCTTCTCGACTGTCGAGGACGGGCGGATGCGGCCGCGTTCCTGCTGGTGACAGCCCAGGCTAGGAGCCCGTCAGGGACTCGGCAACGTATTTCCGCCGGTCGCGGGCCGTCGACCGGCGCAGAGCATGCCGTCTACGATGCGACGATGTCGTCCCCTCGACCTGGCCTGCGCCACCCTGTGCTGACCGTCACCCTGGTCATCGCGGCCGCCGTAGGCCTGGCCTGCGGCGTCAAGCCGCAGCAGTCGAGCGTCACCGGCAGCACCCCGGCCGCGTCCGCACCGGTCGCCTCGCCCGGGTCCGCGCCGACCGCGAAACTCGGCCAGAGCATCGAGACCAGCGGCGGCCTCGGTGACAACCGCGTCGCGTACACGGTCAGCAAGGTGGCCCGGCACACCGTCGCGCCGGACAGCGTGCTGGTGCGCCCGAAGAAGGGCCTGTTCGTCGCGATCACCGTCGAGGTGAAGGTGACGGCGGGCAAGACGTACGCCTGCTTCTGTGACTTCGCGCTGGTCGCCGTGGACGGCACGCTGTTCGAGCCGGTGCTGCCGTTCGGCTTCGACGCCGGCATGCAGTCGGTCACCCTCAACGCCGGGGAGAAGGCGGGCGGGGTGGTCGTGTTCGACGTGCCGAAAGACGCCGCCGACGGGGTTCGCGTGCAGTTGCGCCCCGACATCACCAACGACGTGCGCGGCTACTGGGCCGGCTGACCGCCGGCCGGGTCGCGCCGCCAGAACTGGCGCGGGGCGTAGCCGTCGCGGCGCAGCCAGTGCTCGGTGTACACGATGCGCTCAGCCTCGATGACCACCAGCGGCCCGGCGGGCGGCTCGTCGAGCGGGCGGGACCGCTCGACGTGGTCGTTCTGCCAGCGGAAGGCCTCCCAGTAGTGGTCGAACTCCGCGTCGCCGCGGTCCAGCGAGCGGGCTTGCCCGAAAACCTGCGCGCCCCGGCTGCTGGCCTGGCCGACCAGTGGCGCGAACACGCCGACGGAGACCCTCGGGTCGGCGGCGAGGTTGCGCATCTTCGGTGAGGTCGCCACGGCCGTGAACATCAGCGCGAAGTCCAGGTGGTAGTAGCGCACCGGGGTGGCCAGCGGGCCGTCCGGGCCGGTGGTCGCCAGCACGCACATGTTCTGCGAGGACAGCAGGTTGAGGATGCGCTCGGAGAGCCGTTCGCGCGGCAGCCGCCGGGCGGGCGACGGCCCGGCGAGCCAGGGGTTCGTCACAGCCATGATCGAGTCTCGCACGTCCCACCGCGCCGGCCGCGCGGCCCTGGCCTCCCCGGCCTCGCCGAGAGGATGGGAAGGGCACCTTCTACATCGCATAGCGATAAGAAGGTGCCCTTCCTTCGTGCTAGGCGAGGTTGACGAGGATGAGCAGGCCGATGGCGATGAAGACGGCGGGGACGAGCCAGTGGCCGTAGCGCTCGATGAAGGCCACGACGCGGGGGTGAGCGCCGAGCCACGCGGCGGCGGCGCACCAGACGGCGACGAGGACGGCGAAGACCGCGACGGTGACGAGGCTGTCGGTGACGCCGACGGTGCGGAACACGGGCGTGTAGACGGCGATGTTGTCCGCGCCGTTGGCGACGGTCACCCCGGCCACGGCCAGCGCCGTGGTCGCCACGGCGGGCGCAGGACCGCCGTCGCCCCGGGAGCGCAGCGTCTGGATCAGGGCGCGTACGCCCAGCAGGAGTGGAATGAGGCCGAGCAGGCCCACCCAGCGGTCGGGCACCACGGTCAGCCCTGCGGCGGCCAGCGCCGAGACACCGACCAGTGCGGCGATACCGGTGTACTGGCCGGTCCAGATCTCCCAGCGGCGCGGCCGGCCGGTGGTGCGGCTGCTCAGGAACAGCACGGTGAGCACGATCAGGTCGTCGACGTTGGTGCCCGCGAACAGCGCGACCGCCGCGCCGAGCGTCGCCCACAGGTGATCCACGGACCGAAGCCTAAGGCCACGGACGGCCGGTCACCCAGCGTGTCGAGTTCCACCTATTCAAATCTATCTACTTAACGTTCTATCCTCCTCAGGACCGGCAACCCCGGCGCACTCGATCCCGAGGAGTACGGCGTGAGAAGAAACCCCATCATCCGCGGCATTCTTGTCCTGTCCATGGCGCTCGCCGGAGCCGTGGCCATCCCGGCCGCCCCGGCGCTCGCCCTGGCCCCGCCCGACATCTCGCTCACCGACATCCGCACCCACCTGCAGCAGTTCCAGACGATCGCCAGCAGCAACGGCAACACCCGCCGGTCCACCACGGCGGGCTACACCGCGTCGGTGAACTACGTCTTCAACGCGCTGACCGCGGCCGGGTACAGCGTCGTCAAGCAGCCCTGCACCTCGGGCTGCACCAGCGGCGCCGGGCCGAACGTGATCGCGGACTGGCCGGGCGGTGACGCCAACCAGGTGCTCATGCTGGGCGCGCACCTCGACAGCGTGTCCGCCGGGCCGGGCATCAACGACAACGCCTCGGGCTCCTCGATGCTGCTGGAGCTGGCGCTGACGCTGGCCGAGCAGAACCCGACGATGGTCAAGCACGTGCGCTTCGGCTGGTGGACCGACGAGGAGCAGGGCCTCAACGGGTCCGAGTTCTACGTCAACTCGCTGTCGTCCACCGAGCGCGCGAAGATCACCGGGTACCTGAACTTCGACATGGTCGCCTCCACCAACGGCGGCTACTTCATCAACCGGATCACCAGCAGCCTCGGCCAGACCATCAAGGCCTACTACGACGCGAACTTCCCGGGCCTGAACCCGGAGGAGAACGTCGAGGGCGCGGGCCGCTCCGACGACGCCTCGTTCAACGCGGCGGGTATCCAGACCAGCGGCATCGCGGCCGGCGCGAGCGCCAACAAGACCTCGGCCCAGGTGACCAAGTGGGGCGGCACGACCGGCGACTACGACCCCTGCTACCACGCCTCCTGTGACACGTTCCCGTCCAACATCAGCGACACGGTGCTGAACCGGGCCGCCGACGCCTCGGCGTACGCGGTGTGGACCCTCGCCGTGGGCACCCCCGCGGGCAACGACTTCTCCATGGCCGCCAGCCCGGCGTCCGGCAGCACCACGGCCGGCGGTTCGGTGACCTCGACCATCGGCACGACCGTCACCAACGGCAGTGCCCAGTCGGTCGCCCTGTCCGCGTCCGGCCTGCCCAGCGGGGCGACCGCGTCGTTCAGCCCGTCCACCGTCACCTCGGGCAACTCCTCGACGCTGACCATCGCCACCAGCGCGAGCACCCCGGTCGGCACGTACACGGTGACCGTCACCGGCACCGGCAGCGCTGCGACCCGGACCACGACGTTCGCGCTGACCGTCGCCGGGCCGCCCGGCTGCTCGGCGACCAACCCGACCGACGTCACGATCATCGACCAGGGCACGGTGGAGTCGTCGATCGCGATCACCGGCTGCACCGGCAACGCCGGTGCGGGCAGCACCGTCGAGGTGCACATCGTGCACACGTACGTCGGTGACCTGATCGTCAGCCTCGTCGCCCCCGACGGCAGCCTCTACACGCTGCGCAACAAGACCGGGGGCAGCGCGGACAACATCGACCAGACGTTCACGGTCAACCTGTCCAGCGAGGTCGCCAACGGCACCTGGAAGCTGCGGGTGCAGGACGCGGGCCCCTCGGACGTCGGCTACATCAACAGCTGGACGCTGAACCTGGGCGGGGCGCTCCCGCCGGGCTGCAGCGGCACCAACGCCGCCGATGTGACGATCACGGACCTGGCCACCGTCAACAGCCCGATCACGATCTCGGGCTGCACCGGCAACGCGTCGGCGACGTCCACGGTCGAGGTGCACATCGTGCACACGTACAAGGGCGACCTCGTGGTGAGCGTGGTGGCTCCGGACGGCAGCGCGTACGTGCTGCACAACCGGGCCGGCGGCAGCACGGACAACATCGACCAGACGTTCACCGCCAACCTGTCGACCGAGGTGCGCAACGGCACCTGGAACCTGCGGGTGCAGGACGCCGCGTCCGGCGACGTCGGCTACATCAACAGCTGGACGCTGACCCTGTGACCACGGTCGGCTGAGGGAACTCCGCTGCCCCGGGCCCGCACCGCCCGGGGCAGCGGCGCCCCCCGACGGGGCACGGCGTCCCCCAGGCGCCGCCGTGCCCCGCCACCGCGGGCGCAGCAGATGACCGTCCGGCGCGCCGCCCCTCCTGCGGCGCGTCGGGCGGGTCACCGCTTCAGCCCGCGGCGTGTGCCCCCTGTGCCATCACCTGCTCCAGCAGGGTGACCAGGACATCCTTGACCGACTCGCGGCGGCGGGCGTCGCACAGCCGCACCGGCACGTGCGAATCGAGGTTGAGCGCCTGCTCCACCTCCTGCGCCTGGTACACCCGCGCGCCGTCGAAGCAGTTGACCGCCACCACGAACGGGGTGCCGCGCTGCTCGAAGTAGTCGATGGAGCCGAACGCGTCCTCCAGCCGCCGGGTGTCGGCCAGCACCACCGCGCCGATGGCCCCGAACGCCAGCTCGTCCCAGACGAACATGAAGCGCTCCTGCCCGGGCGTGCCGAACAGGTACAGCACCAGGTCGTCGTTGATGGTGATGCGGCCGAAGTCGAGCGCGACCGTGGTGGTCGTCTTGGTCTCCACCCCGACCGTGTCGTCCACGCCGATGCTCTCGTCGGTGAGCAGCTCCTCGGTCAGCAGCGGCGAGATCTCGCTGACCGCTCCGACCAGCGTGGTCTTGCCGACCCCGAACCCGCCCGCCACCAGGATCTTGAAGGCGGCCGGAATGCCGCCCTCGTCGTCATAGGGCTCGGATGCCATCGATGACCGCCTTGAGAATGTCCGGGCTGGGTAGCTGGTTGACGTTGACGGGCACGCGCCGCCGGACCAGCCGGCGTTCGAGCAGGTCGCTGAGCAGCACCCGCACCGTGCCCGCGGGCAGTCGCAGGTACGAGGCGATCTCCGCCACCGACACGGGCCGCTGGCACACCGCCATGATCTCGGCGTAGACCGAGCCCAGGCCGCCGTCGGAGGGCAACGTGGGCCGGGTCGCCATGACGACCGCGATCAGGTCCAGGTCGCCGTGGCGCGGGCGGGTCCGGCCGGAGGTCATCGCGTACGGGCGGATCAGTGGCCCGGCCTCGTCGTCGACCCACAGCAGCCCGTCGCCGGGCAGGCCGTCGGGCTGCAGCGGCTGTGCCACGTTCACGGGTGGCTGCCGCGGGCCGGTGCGGTCAGATACTGGCCCACCCGCACCACGAGCATCGCCATCTCGTATGCCACCAGGCCCGCGTCGGCGTCCTTGCCCGCGACCACGGCCAGGCAGGCGCCGTTGCCCGCGGCCGTGACGAACAGGAAGCCGCCGTCCATCTCGATGATCGCCTGGCGGGCCTTGCCCTTGCCGAAGCGCCGTCCCGCCCCGCGGGCCAGGCCGAACATGCTCGCGGCGACAGCGGCCAGGTGCTCGGCGTCCTCCCGGCTCAGTTCCGCGGACGCGGCCATGAGCAGGCCGTCGGCGGACAGCACGATGGCCTTCTGGGCCTGCGCCACCCGCTCGACGAAATCGTCGGTGAGCCAGGCCAGGTCGGCCGCTCTCGTCTTCTGCTCCACGGTCATTCCCCTCCGCCTTGCCCTTCCTCGTGCCGCGGCGCTGTGCGCGGGCTCGGCCGTCGCGGCAGTGCGGGCCGGTCCTCGGGCTCCGGCTCGGGCTCGCCCGAGCCGCGGGGTTCGGTGGCGATCTGTTCGGCGGCGAGCCGGCCGCGCCGGCTGCCCTGCTGGTATGCCGCGATCAGGCTGTACACCTGGGAGGCCGGGCGTTCGGCGGGTGCCGGGGCGAGGTCGACGGCCGCCGGCTCGGGCTCGCGCGACGCGGCGGTGGTCAGCCGTAACTCCACTCCCGGCGGTGACTCCGGGGGTTCCTCCTCCACCCGTACGGCCTCGGCCGGATGGTCGGTCAGGGGCACCGCGGGCACCGCCGGGCGGGCGCGCACCGGCAGACCCGAGGGGGTGTAGACGGTGCCTTCGACCGGGCCGCGCGGGGCGGGCACCGCGACGCCGCTCAGGCCGGCGTCCGAGGTGGACCCGTTGACCCGGGCGGCCGCGGCGGCAGGGGCGGCGGTGGCGGCGGCTGGGGTCGCGGCGAGGGCGGGCGTGGGAACGGTGGCCGGGCCGGACGCGGGCGGCGCGGTCTCGGTTGCTGGTCCGGGCCCTGCCGACACGAGCGGCTCGGCCTCGCGCCCGACCGTCTCGTCGACTCGGGCCTCGGCCTGCCCCCCGACCGGCACGGCTGTCTCGACCCCGCCCTCGGGCTCCCGTTGCGGCCGCTCGGGCGCCGGGCGAGGCGTGCGGACCGGCAGCGCACCGGAAGGCTGCGCCGAGGCGGTGAGGGCGGCGCGGCGGTCGCCGTTGTCGTTGTCGTCGCCGCGGACCTCGCGCTCGGCGGCCGGCTGCGACACGGTCGCGGTGACGACGCGGTGCTCGCCGCTGTCGCCGCCGGGGACCGGCGTCCAGGAGTCCGAGACCAGGCTCGACGGGAGCAGCACGATCGCGGTGGTGCCGCCGCCCGGCGAAGGCTGCAGCCGGACCTTGATGTGGTGACGTTCGGCGAGCCGGCCGACGACGTACAGGCCGAGCCGCGGAGTGCCGGTGAGCAGGAACTCGGCGGGTTCGTGCAGCTGGGCATTGGCCTGTTCCAGATCGGCGGCGGTCATCCCCAGGCCGTGGTCCTCGACTTCGATCACGTAACCGGCGCCGACCGCGGAGCCGCCGACGTTGACCAGGGTGTGCCGGGGCGAGAACGCCAGCGCGTTCTCCATCAGCTCGGCCAGCAGGTGCACCACGTCGCCGACGGCGTGCCCGGCCAGCCCGGCGGCGTCGCTGGACAGCACGTTGACCCGGGGGTACTCCTCCACCTCGGCGACCGCGGCGCGGACCACGTCGACGACCGGGATGGTGCGCCGCCAGCCGCGGCCGGGCACGGCCCCGGCCAGCACGATCAGGTTCTCGGCGTTGCGGCGCATGCGGGTGGCCAGGTGGTCGACCCGGAACAGCTCGTCGAGTTCGGCGGCGTCGGTGGCGCGGCGCTCCATCGCGTCGAGCATGGTGAGCTGGCGGTGCACCAGCGTCTGGCTGCGCCGGGCCAGGCTCAGGAACAGGTCGCGCACGCTGCGGCGCAGCTCGGCCTGCTCGACGGTGGCCCGGATCGCGGTCTCCTGCACGGCGTTGAACGCCTGGCCGACCTGGCCGATCTCGTCGTTGCCGAAGGCCAGCGGCGGCGCTTCGGCGACGACGTCGACCTCCTCCCCGGCCCGCAGCCGCTGCACGACCCGGGGCAGCCGGGCCGTGGCCAGGTCGTCGGCGGCGTCACGCAGCAGGCGCAACTGGGTCACGATGGCCCGCGCGGTGGTGATCGACAGCACGATCGAGGCGACGACGGCGATGAGGCCCAGGCCCGCGGCCAGGATCAGCCGCACGATGACCAGGATGGTCGGGCCCTTCGCGCGTTCGATGGTCGCCTCGGCGAGGTCGATGTCGAGCTGTGCCACCGCGGACAGCGCCGGGTCGAACGCGGCCCGCCAGTCGGCGGCGCTGACCGGCGGCGCCTCGCCCGGTCTGGCCCGTGCGACGACCAGGTCCTCGAGCTGGGTCAGCCGGGTCAGCGCGGGGCCTTCCAGCACCGGGGAGTAGATCGCCGCGTCGTCGGGCAGGCCCTCCAGGCCGGTGGCGCGGATGTTGCGCTGCGCGCCGACGAGCTGGGCGAACTCGGCCGCGTCGGTGGCGGAGAAGCGGCCCGCGGCGAGCACGCCCGACATCAGCGCGTCCTCCTGCGACAGCAGCTCCCGACCCCGGGACATGATCAGCAGGTGGCTGAGCTGGTCGTTGATGGCCTGGTCGTCGAAGCTGGCGATGGTCGCGAAGATGCGGTACCCGACACCGATGGTCTGTGTGTAGTAGGCGACCGCGGCGGCCCGTTCGGCGCTGCGCTGGTCGACGTCGGCTCGCACCGGGCCGAGGCCGTCGAGCATCCGGCCCAGTTCGGCGATGTTGCGCTCGGCGATCGGGGTGGCCGCCCAGCCCGCGGTGGTGCCGCGGACCGACTCGCGGAAGCGTGCGGCGGCGGCGTCGGTGGCGGCACGCGCGGTGGCCAGCTCGGTGCGGTGGTCGTCGCCGGCCGCGGAGAGCACGACGGCGGAGATGCGCCGCTCGGCCTGCAGGGCGGCGACGAGCGAGTCGGTGGGGCGGCCCACCTCCTGGTCGAGGGTGCTGATCCAGAACAGGTTGAGGCCTTCGCGCATGGTCACGAACGCGGCGAAGGCCCAGAGCGCGGCGAGCGAGGCGAGCAGGAAGGCGATCTTCGCCCGCAGGTTCGAGGTCCGGGAGCTCATCACTTTCCCACCGACGCTAGAGGGTGCCGACCGCGACGGTCCGCGCCTGTCGGTGCTATGACCGCCACGCAAGGTGACTGACATCCAGCACTCAACACGACGCGGCCGCCACGGCGTCGCACCCCCTGTGCGATACGCCGGAAAGCCTCGGTGAACTCTCCTAAACCGACGTCCTAACGCGACAGACGGCGCCAGGCGAGCTCGGCGAGCAGCACCGCGCCGTCGGGCACCACCGCGTCGTCGTGGCGGGCCTGCGGCGCGTGGTTGAGCGGCGCGGTCGTCGGGTCGTGGCCGGGCGGGCAGGCGCCGAGGAAGACGAACGCCCCCGGCACCTGCTCGAGCACGTACGACATGTCCTCGGCACCGGCCGTCGGGTTGGCCGTCCAGGCGAAGCGGTCGTCGCCGAACAGCTCCGCGGCGGTGCTCGCGGCGAACTCGGCCTCGCCGCCGTCGTTCACCGTCACCGGGTAGCCCGGGAGGTAGTCGGCGTCGGCGGTGAGCCCGTGCGCGGAGGCGATGCCGTGCACCAGGTCCAGCACGCCCTGCCGGACCCGCTCCCGGGTGGCGGGGGAGAACGAGCGCAGTGTCGCGGCGAACTCGGCCTGTGCCGGGATGACGTTCTCGACGGTGCCGGCGTGGAAGCTGCCCACGGTGATGACGGCCGGGTCGAAGATGTCGATGCTGCGGGTGACGAACGTCTGCAGCGCGGTCACCATCTCGCACGCGGCCGGGATCGGGTCCTTGGCGAACCGCGGCGCGGAGCCGTGGCCGCCGGCCCCGCGCACGGTCACCTTCAGCGTGTCGGCGGCGGCCAGCATCGGCCCGCGCCGGGTGGAGAAGCGGCCGAACGGCTCGAGCGCCGACAGCACGTGGATGCAGTACGCCGCGACCGGGTGCTCGCCCGCGGCCTCCAGCAGGCCTTCGGCGATCATCGGCTCGGCCCCGCCGGGCCCCTCCTCGCCGGGCTGGAACATGAAGATCACGCTGCCGGGCAGCCGGTCGCGTACCCCGCACAGCAGCCGGGCCGCGCCGGCCAGCATCGCCACGTGCAGGTCGTGCCCGCAGGCGTGCATAGCGCCGTCCACCTCGGAGGCGTACTCCAGCCCGGTCAGCTCGGTGACCGGCAGCGCGTCCATGTCGCCGCGCAGTAGCACGACCGGCCCGGGCAGGCCGCCGCGCAGCACGGCGACCACCGAGCTGAGCGCCTTTCCCGTGGTGACCTCCAGGGGCAGCCCGTCCAGTGCCTGCAGCACGGCGGCCTGGGTCTGCGGCAGGTGCAGGCCGATCTCGGGGCGGCGGTGCACCTGCCGGCGCAGCGCGATGAGGTCGTCGGCGTGGTCCTGGACGGCGGCCCGGAAGCCGGAGTCATCGGGGGCGGAGTCGGCGGCGGCGGTGGCGCCCGTGGTGGAGGCGGGCGAGGCGAGGGTCGACATGGCGGCACGTTATCCGACCGGGAACGGCTGCGACAGGCCTCGCGCCGGGGCACGCGCTAGCGGGCCACCGGGAGGTCGACCCGTTTCGGCAGCAGGGCGCCCAGGCGCAGCAGCAGGAGGTAGGCGGCGGCGCAGCAGGCGATCAGCGCCAGCCACGGCATCGCCGGCCCGCGAGCCAGCAACCAGGTGGCCAGTCCGGGGCTCAGCGCCTTGCCGATGTTCCAGGACAGCTGGTAGACGGCGGTGTACCGGCCGCGCACGTGGTCGGGGGCGGCGTCGGTGACCAGCCCGATGCCGGAAGGGCCTTCGAGCAGGTTGGCCGCCGTCGCGGCGAGCATGGCCAGGATCAGGCCCGGCGCGACGAGGTGTCCCGGCACGCCGGGCAGGGCCGCGTACACCGCGAACGAGGCGGCGAAGGCCACCGCCGCCCAGCGCAGCGCGGCGGTCCGCCGGCGGTGTTCCATCAGCCGCCCGAGCACCGTCTGCAGGCCCGCGATGAGCACGGTCTCCATGGTGAACAGGACGCCGACCAGCCACAGCGGGCCGTCCAGCACCTGTGACACATAGATCGCCAGTAGCAGGCCGGGGATGGCCATGCAGAGCACCAGCAGCAGATTGACGAGCACGTACAGCAGGTAGACCCGGTCGCGGAGCACGGTGCGGAACGAGCCCGGTTCGACGGACGCGGCCTGCTCGCGGGGGATGAGGCGGGGCCGCCAGGTGCCGATCAGCAGGGCGAGGGCGACGAAGCTGGCCGCGTTGACGGCGGCGAGCGCGGGCAGCACGCGCGGGCCGGGGGCGGTCGCGGCCAGCGCGGCGGTGAGCCCGCCCGCGGCGAAGGAGGCGTTGCGCAGTGCGATCTGCGCGGCCAGCCAGCGCGGCCGGTCCGGCACGTCGACCACCGCGGCGGTCATCGACCGGATCGCGACCCAGAACGCGGCGTCGCCGACGGCGGCCAGCAGCGCGCACACCGCGATCTGCCACACGTCTGCGGCGAGCAGGAAACCGCCCATCCCGGCGGCCTGGAGCAGGCCGCTGGCGACCAGGGTGGGCTGCGGGCCGAGGCGGTCGGTGAGCGGGCCCGCGAGCACGCCGAGCGGCAGGGCCACCAGGCGGGCCAGGGTGACGGCGGCGCCGACGACGGCCAGGCTAGCGCCGGTCCACTGGCTCAGGAAGAGCAGCAGGAACGGCGCGAACAGGCCGTTGCCCAGGGCGTCGACGGCCAGTGCCGCGAGCAGGCGGCCATTGCCGCGGGTCCGGGGCAGGCCGAGCTGGTCGAGCAGTGGGTACGCAGTCACCCGGCGATCCTGGCGGATCAAGCGCACTTGAAGTCAACCGCATACTGACCTGCGACTATGTCCGCCCTGGCGGCGTAACGGGCAATATGCGTGTAGACCAGTTACCTATCGATTGGGTAGGGTTACCTCAGTCGATCACGCACAGGAGGTTTGAGCCTTGGACGTCGAGAAGACCGCGTTGCCGGGCATCGGGCTGCGGCACGAGTTCCAGACCAAACGGGGACAGCACGCGGCCGTGGTGTCGCACGTCTCGGGCAGGCGGGACATCGTGATCTACCACCCTGATGATCCGGACACGGCCGTCGCGACGTTGTCGCTCAACACCGACGAGGCCAACGGCATCGCCGAACTGCTGGGCACCTCCCGCATCGTGGAGCGCCTGGCCGACCTGCGCCGCCAGGTCGTCGGCCTGCTGACGGTGCAGGTGCCGGTCATCGCGGGCTCGCCGTTCGACGGTCGCACCCTCGGTGACACCCAGGCCCGCACCCGTACCGGCGCGTCCATCGTCGCGGTCATCCGCGGCGGCGAGATCCTCGCCAGCCCCCGCCCCGACTTCGTGTTCCAGCCCGGCGACCTCGCCGTCGCGGTGGGCACGGCCGAGGGCACCGCCGCGGTCACCGACATCCTCAACAACGGCTGACGCGTATGCACGGAGCCATCACCCTGATCGAAATCGGCGCGGTCATCCTCGCCCTGGGCCTGCTCGGCGCGGTGTCGCTGCGGGTCGGCATCTCCCCCATCCCCCTGTACCTGCTCGCCGGGCTCGCCTTCG
The DNA here is from genome assembly GCF_009720385.1 of Catellatospora vulcania. GTDB lineage: Bacteria > Actinomycetota > Actinomycetes > Mycobacteriales > Micromonosporaceae > Catellatospora > Catellatospora vulcania. The sequence goes on from NZ_WARX01000026.1 coordinate 16,956, forward strand.
GCAAGGGCGGCCTGCTGCCCATCGACTCCGCGGGCGACTTCGCCGCGACCGGCGCCGAGATCGGCGTCATCCTGCTGCTGTTCACCATGGGCCTGGAGTACACCGCGCCCGAACTGGTCAGCACGCTGCGCCACAACGCCCCGGCCGGCCTGGTCGACCTGGTCCTGAACTCGGCGCCCGGCGTCATCGTCGCGTTCCTGCTGGGCTGGGGGCCGGTGGCCGCGGTCGCGCTCGGCGGCATCACCTACGTCACCTCGTCCGGCATCACGGCGAAGGTGCTGGCGGACCTGAACTGGCTGGGCAACCGCGAGGTGCCCATCGTGCTGTCGCTGCTGGTCTTCGAGGACCTGACCATGGCGATGTACCTGCCGATCCTGACCGCGATGCTGGCCGGGGCGAGCTTCGTGACCGGCCTGACCACGCTGGGCATCGCGGGCCTGACCATCACCGTCATCCTCGTCGTCGCGCTGAAGTTCGGCCGGTACGTGGAGAAGTTCGTCGCCTCGCCCAGCTCCGAGGTGCTGCTGCTCAAGGTGCTCGGCCTCACCGTGCTGGTCGCCGGCGTCGCCCAGCAGCTGCAGGTCTCCGCCGCGGTCGGCGCGTTCCTGGTCGGCATCGCGCTGTCCGGGCCGCTCGCGCACACCGCACGGGAGCTGCTCACGCCGCTGCGCGACGTGTTCGCGGCGGTGTTCTTCGTCTTCTTCGGCCTGCAGACCGACCCGACGGCACTGCCGCCGGTGGCCGGCATCGCCATCCTGCTGGCGCTGGCGGGCATCGCGACGAAGATGGCGACCGGCTGGTGGGCGGCCAAACGGGCGCACATCAGCGTCGCGGGCCGGCTGCGCGCCGGGGTGGCGCTGCTGCCCCGTGGCGAGTTCAACATCGTCATCGCCGGACTGGCCGTCGCGGCGGGCATCGAACCGCAGCTCGGTCCACTGGCCGCGGCGTACGTGCTGATGCTGGCCGTGCTCGGCCCGCTCACCGCCCGCGGCGTCGAGCCGCTGATCAACCGGATCAGCCGTCGCCGCCGTGCCGCCGAAGCGGCCGCCGGCGCCCCGTCCGACACCGCTCCGCTGCCCGCCCAGCGGGGCCCCGACCCCGACGCCTCCCCCGCCCAGGCCTGACCCGGGCGCGGCTCGCGCCTTACACAGACGTCGGCCTATCTGGATGAGTTCGATCGCCGAAAAGTCATCCAGATAGGCCAACATCTATTAAAGGTGGGTGGGGCGTCCGGGTCACTCCCAGAGGTAGGCGTGCCAGGGGCCGACCTCGGTGGTGTAGCGGGTGGCCAGGGCCTGGGTGACCTGTCCCAGGTGGACGTGGTCGTGGGTGGTCCAGGTGGCCAGGAGCTGGCCCAGGGTGACCGGGCCGAAGGCGGGGTGCGTGCCCTGCCGGTCGAGGTCGTCGGCGGTCAGCTCGAAGCCGCGCAGCGCGGCGAGGTTCTCGGCACGCAGGGTGCGGAACAGGTCGAGCAGCTCGGCGGTGGAGCGGTCGGCCGCGATCGCGACATGACCGTCCCGGTCGAACGGTGTGAACGGCGCCGACGTGCCGTGGTCGAGGATGATCCGGGCGCGGGGGATCCAGTCGGTGCGCTCGCCGTGGATGAAGTGGCCGAGCACGTCGTGCGCGCTCCACTCGCCGTCGGCCGGACGCTGCCTGGTCCATCCGTCGTCGAGGTCACCGAGCAGGGCGTCGAGCACATCGGGCGTACGGCTCAGCGCGGCGATCGCGTCAGGCAGCTGGAACGTCATGGTCAACAGCGTAAGGGGCGCTCACTTGACCCGCAGCCGCTGGTCGACCTGGATCAGGTCCGGGTTGGTGATCACCGGGTTGAGCTTGACCAGGGCGGGCACCGTCGTCTTGTAGCGCCCGGCGATCGCGGTGAGAGTGTCCCCTGGACGCACCGTGTGGAACGCGGTGGCGGGCAGGGACTTCTTCGGCGTGGCGGTCTTCCTCGGTGTGCTGGCCTTCTTCGCCGCTTTGCGTGGCGCGCGCTTGCGGGCGGGCTCGGGAGCCGCGCCGCCGGTCCTGCCCGCGAGCCGCTCCAGCGCCTTGGCCACCTGGGCCGCGGACATCGCCAGGTGCACATGGTCGGCGTGGGCGGCGTCGGTGGCCGCGCCGTACGAGGCGATCTTCTTGCCGTTCTTGACGTAGAAGCCGTCGTCGTCGGCGAACGGCGTGGTGTGGATCAGCTCGACGCACAGGTCGCCGAACTCGTCTTCGATCCACTTGGCCAGGTCGCGGCCCATCCGCGCGTTCGCGCCGACGCCGAAGTCGATCGCGGCGGTCGGCGAGCTCCGATGGTGCAGCCCGTAGTGGTGGCTGACCTTGCCGTGGTCGCCATCCATGCCGGAGGTCACGTAGACCTCGCCGCGCTTGGGGTAGTACCGCTCGATGATGTCCAGGATCGCGTCGCCGGTCGGTCCGGTGCGGACCGCCGACCATCGCCGCAGCGCCACCGCGACACCTCCCGTGGTGCCGGGGACCGGCCGGAACCAGCCCCGCACGTCTCATGGTAGGCGGCGCGGCGGCGCGAGCGGCGTCAGTCGACCGAGGCCAGCACCTTCTCGATCTTCGCCACGCGGGCCTGCAGGTCGGTCAGCTGGGCGGAGATCGCGGTCAGCTGCTCGGCGGCGGGCGCGGACGCGGCCTTGGCCTGCGTGTTCTGCCTGCGGTGCCAGAGCACCATGCCGATCACGGAGATGGCCAGCATGCCGACGACCCAGATCGTGCCCATGCTCATGGCCCATGACGTGTTGCCCATCAGTTGTTTCCCTCCTCGGTGGTGAGCGTCCGCGCGGCCAGCGCGATGCTCTGCGGGGTGAGCGTCACGGCAAACGGCACCGTGTCGTAGTACTTCATGGCCTTGCCGTCGGCGGACAGCTCGAACGCGGCGGTGACCAGGCCCGCCGCCTCCAGCTTGGCCAGGTGCAGCTGCAGCAGCGGGCGGCTGATGCCCAGTTCGCGGGCCAGCGCGCTCACGTAGTTGCGGCCGTGCGCCAGGGCCGCGATGACGCGCATCCGGTGCGGGTTGGCCAGGGTCGCCAGGATCCGCGCCAGCTCGTCGCCGGTGTGCGACGTCTCCATCGGGCCCCCTAGCTTCGACTTTCACCTGCAAGAAAAAACTAGCATGTGCCCGCAAGCGCTGTCGAGTGCGATAAGCGACAGCGGAATCCGGTTCAGCGGTCGGCGCGCAGGGCACGCGGCGACAGGCCGAACTCGCGGCGGCAGGCCTTGTTGAACGCCTGCAGGTCGGCGATGCCGACCGAGGCGGCGACGGCCGGGATGGACAGCGTCGAGCGGCGCAGCAGGTGCTCGGCCCGCACCAGCCGGCGACGGCGCAGGTACGCCACCACGGTGTCGCCGGTCTCGGCACGGAACAGGCGGGTCAGGTGGTTGTGCGACACCCCGGCGTGCCGGGCGGCGTCGGGCACCGACACCGGCTCGGCCAGCCGTGCCTCCAGGAACGCCATCGCCGCCGCGACCGCCGGGTGCGGCCCGCCGGATCGGGGGTCCGGCACGGCGCGCGGCAGCTGGGCCATCCGCCACAGCACCGCCCACACCTCCGCCGCGGCCTGCGCCGGCCGGTGCGGCGCGGCGGCCACCGCCTGGCGCAGCATCGCCGACAGCACCGCGGCCTGCGCCCCGGCGTCCTGCATCACCGGCACCGGCAGCGGCACGCCGGCGCGCGGCAGGCGCAGGTGGGCGTACAGGTGCTCGGAGCGGCCCCGATAGTCGAAGCGCACCTCGACCCCGGGCGGGACCAGGCTGACGTATCCGGGGCGGATCGCATGGGTGACCCCGCCCACGGTCAGTTCGCCCTGGTAGCCGTACAGGTGCAGCTGCCACAGCTCGGGGAGCAGGAACGACTCGCTGGCCACCGTGGTGCCGTGCACCCCGACGCCGATGTTGGCCACCTGCGGCGGGCTGTCCAGGTGCAGGCGCACGCTCCGGCCACCCGGCTCCAGCAGCGCCGTCATGGTGAAAACGTACCAGTAGTGGTGAGCAGGACCCACGCGCTGCCAGGCGATCGGGCCATAGCCTTACCCACCGTCGACCAGAAATGACAGTCAAGGAGCACGACCGTGGCGATGCAGCCCTGGTTCGCCGAGGCCAGACTCGGCATCTTCCTCCACTGGGGGATCTACGCCGTCGACGGCACCGCGGAGTCGTGGGCCTTCTACGCCGGCGAGGTCCCGCACGAGCAGTACATGCGCCAGCAGGACGGTTTCGCGGGCGAGAACTACGACCCGACGGCGTGGGCGGAGCTGTTCGCCCGGGTCGGCGCGCGCTACGCGGTGCTCACCGCCCGCCACCACGACGGCATCGCGCTGTGGGACTCCGCGCAGGGCGGCCTGAACGTCGTCGAGCACACCCCGGCCGGGCGCGACCTGATCGCCCCGTACGCGCAGGCGCTGCGCGAACAGGGCCTCAAGGTGGGCCTCTACTACTCGCACTCGGACTGGAACCACCCCGACTACCCGTCGGTGCGCAGCCAGGGCGAGGCCCAGCACGTCAACGACAGCGCCTGGGTCGCCCCGCAGGACGGCAGGCCCGACGACCCGCAGGCCTGGACCCGGTATCTGTCCTACCGCGACGGCCAGGTCGGCGAGCTGATCGACCGGTACCGCCCGGATCTGCTCTGGTTCGACGGCGAGTGGGAGCGCAGCGAGCAGCAGTGGCGCATGCGGGAGCTGTCCGAGCAGATCCTGGCCGCCAACCCGCAGACCGTGCTCAACGCACGGATGCTGTCCTACGGCGACTACGCCACCCCGGAGCAGGGCATCCCGATGCAGGCCCCGGACGGGCCGTGGGAGCTGTGCCTGACCGTCAACGACTCATGGGGCTACCGGCACGGCGACACCAACCAGAAGTCCGTGGGCCAGCTGGTGCGCTACTTCACCGAGACCATCGGCATGGGCGGCAACCTGCTGCTCGACGTGGGCCCCAAGGCCGACGGCACCATCCCGGCCGAGCAGGTCGAGCGGCTGGAGGGCCTGGGCGCGTGGATCGCGCGGCACGAGACGGCCGTCTTCGGCACGGTGGCCGGCCTGCCCGCGGGCCACCACTACGGCCCGAGCACGCTGTCCCCCGATCGCCGCACCATGCACCTGATGCTCTTCGGCTCCCCTGGCGAAAACATCGCGATCAAGGGCCTGCGCACCCCGATCAAGCGGGCGTACGTCCTGGGCACGGGCGCCGAACTCGGTCACCGGGTGACCGGCGGCTTGGGCGAGGTGCCCGGCGTGACCTGGATCGACGCGCCGGAGGCGGCCGACCTCGACCGGCACGCGACGGTGATCACCGTCGAACTCGACGGCGAACTCGACCTCTACCGCGGCACCGGACGCGACTGAGCGACGGCGTACTCGGCTGCCCGCGGCCGGGCCGGTGTCAACTGCGCCAGTCCTGCCGCGGGCGGTCGCGTCTGCGGCCCCGGGGCACCTCGAACACCGGGCTCACCATGGCGTCCGGGTCGACAGGGGGCGCGGGTTCACGCCGGGGGACTCCCGCGATGAGTGCCGGAACCGCCAGCACCAGCCAGAAGAACACGAGCGCGCCGGTGCTGCCCGCGACGACCTCGTCGGCGAGCATCGGGTTGGCCAGCCCGGCCGGATCGCGCAGCACCGTCACCTGCTCGCCGAGTTCCAGCGGCTCCCCCTCCTCCAGGGTGAGTTCACCGCGGATCGGCGCACCGCCGAGCTCGGTCAGCGTGTAGCGGTGGCTGGTCGGCGCCTTGCCCTCGTAGCCGTCGCGGTCGGCGACCACGGTCGCCGCGACCGGCTCACCCGCGAGTTCGAGGATCACGGCGGAGACGGAGAGCATGAAAATGATGTTGATGAAGACGGCCAGGCCGAGCGCGGTGAACCCCCAGCCGGCACGCAGGTCGCGCGCTTTGATCACGTAGATGGCGCCGAGCGCCACGAACAGTCCTCCGAAGAACCCGACGAGTTGCAGGTCCTGGTTCAGCAGCGAAGTCCCCGCGACGGCGCTCACCAGCAGGCCCGCGGTCAGCACACCCAGCAGCGGCAACGCCCGCCGCACCGTCACCAGCAGCATGGGCACACGTTAGCCGGGCACCGCCAGCCTGATACTGCTGTGACGGCTGTCTCGCGGGGCGACGGGCGCAACGCACCCGGTGCTACGGTGATCCGCCCTCGGATGTCCGACTCGCACGGAAACGAACGATGATGCTGGCTCTCCTGCACACCTCGCAGGCCCACGTGCTCACCTTCGACCGGCTCCGCAACGAGGAGGCGCCGACGCTGACGCTGTACCACATCGTCGCCGAACACCTGCTCGAAGACGCGCGCCGCCACGGCGTGGCCGCCGTCGCCGACCAGGTCGCCCAGCAGATCGACCTCGCCGTCGAGGCCGGCGCGCGGGCCGTGCTGTGCACCTGCTCCACCATCGGCGCGCTCGCCGAGCAGGCCGCCGCCCGCGCGGGCATCCCCGTGCTGCGCGTCGACCGGCCGATGGCCGCCGCGGCCGTGGCCGCCGGTCCCCGGATCACGGTGCTGGCGGCACTGGCCACCACGCTCGCGCCCACCACCGCGCTGATCGAGCAGGAGGCCGCCCGTGCGGGCCGCCCGGTCACCGTGTCCGCGCAGATGATCTGCGGCGCCTGGGACCGCTTCGAGGCCGGCGACCTCGACGGCTACCTCGACCGGGTCGCCACGGCACTGGCCGGGGTCACCGACACCGACGTGATCGTGCTGGCCCAGGCGTCGATGGCGCCCGTCACCGAGCGCCGCGCGACCGCCATCCCCGTGCTGGCCTCACCGCGCCTGGGCCTGCGCGCCGCCGCGGCGCTCTAGCCTCGACCGCCGCCGCGCGTCTCGTCCCGGCCGCGCGGCGCGTCTCGTCCCGGTGGCGAGGCCTGCCGACAATGGAAGGCGCCCGCCGCCCCGGCCGGGCGACGCCACGGGAGGCAAGTCATGACGCAGCGGCCCGAGCAGCCTGAGACGTGCGCCCAGTGCGGCCACCCGTTCGACCCGCACGCGCTCGTCACCACCGCCGACGACCCGGCCGACGGCGGCATCATGCTGTGCCCGGTGCCCGGCTGCGAGTGCTTCTCCACCTGGGGTATGGAAGGCATGCCCACGGTGCGGGTCCCGGACCGGTTCGAGATCGCCTCTATCCGCGAGAAGATCCAGGCTCAGGAACAGGACTGAGGACCGGTCAGCCGTTCCGGAACACCCGCGCGAACGTCGCGTGCACCGGTGTGCCGGACAGGTTGTCGTAGATCGCGAACACGACGCGGTCGAAGCGGTCCACGGTACGCAGCGCATCAGCGAAGGCTTGCGCGACCACGGCCGGGTCGTTGCGGAACACGCCGCAGCCCCACGCCCCGAGCACGAGCGTGCGGTGCCCGTGCGCGGCGGCCACCTCCAGCACCCGGGTCGCCCGGCGCAGCAACACCGCGGGCACGTCGGGCACGTGTTCGGGCTGGTTGCGGGCGATCGCGCCCAGGTTCGGCGCGGCCGCGGTCAGGAACGACGTCCGGTAGGCCTCGTCGAGCAGGTTGCCCTTGTCGTCGCGGAACACCGGCACGCCCGGCGAGTAGATCACCCGGTCGCTGTAGCGCAGGTCGCGCTGCGCGCGGTGGTAGGCGTAGAAGTCCGGCACGGCCAGCAGGCTGGGGTAGAGCGCCGACGCGCGGGCGATGCTCTCCTCCTGCGCCTTCGCCCCGCCGAGGAAGCCGCCGCCCGGGTTCTTCGCCGAGGCGAACACCAGGCAGGCCGCCGCCGGACCTGCCCGCCGGGCCGCGACCAGCGTCGACTCGCGGGTCACCTCGATCACCGGCCGCGTGGTGCGCTCGCCCGCGACGGCCAGTTCCTCGTCCGGCTCGTGGTGCCGGGTCCCGGCGACGGCTTCGCGTACGGCCGGTCCGATCCGGACCTCCGAACCTGCCGCGTTGTGGTAGTGCCCGCGCTCGGCGATCTCCACCGTCTGCCGTGCGATCTCCCGCAACCGACCGCTCACCGCGACTGCACCTGCATACCTCTCACGCCCGGCAACGTTAGGGCGGCGGCACGGGCCGGGCAACCGGTTTCGGCCGTACCCCGTGCCCCGTGCGGCCGTGCGGCCGTGCGGCCGTGCCGCCGTGCCGCCGTGCCGCCGTGCCGCCGTGCCGCCGTGCCGCGGGTAGTTTCGCCGGCGGTCCACAACTCCTGGGTTGTGGATACAACCCAGGAGTTGTGGACCTGCCGGACGGTTCTGTCCCGCCCGGCCCACCCAGGCGGTGGCGCCCACCGGAGCGGGCCGGGGCACAGGACTCAGCCGCGCAGGTCGGCGAGCAGCGACTCGACTTCGGCGAAGGCGTCGGCGGGCAGCGGGGTGCGGGCGAGCGGGGCGAAGTTCTCCTCGGCCTGGGCGACGGTCCGGCAGCCGGGGATGGGCAGGTTGTGCGGGCTGCGGGCGAGCAGCCAGCCCAGCGCGCCCTGGGTGAGGGTGCGGCCGTCGGCGGTGAGCGCCTCGCGGACCCGGTCGACCCGCGCAGCCCACTGCGGGGTCGGTACGCCGTCGGTGAACCAGTGCAGCCACTCCGGGTTCTTGCCACGTACGTCGTCGCGGCCGAGTGGGCCGGCCGCGCCGTGGTACTTGCCGGTGAGCAGGCCCATCGCGAGCGGGCCGCGGTTGAGTCCGGCCAGGTTCCAGTCGGCCAGCACGTCGACCATGGCGGCGTTGTCGTTCAGCACGGAGGTGTCGTACTGCACCGCCGCGCAGTGCGCGCCCGCCTTGGCCATGGCCGCGGCGCGCTCCGGGTCGTCGGTGCTCCAGCCGTACGCCCGGATGCGGCCCTGGGCGACCAGGGCTTCGAGCGTGTCCACCAGGTCGAGGGCCTGGCTGATCGGCAGGCTGCCCAGGTGCAGCTGGTACAGGTCGAGGTGGTCGGTGCCGAGGCGGTCGAGGATGCCGTCGAGGCAGGCCAGGGCATACGCCGGGCTGGCGTCCTCGCCGGTGGCCAGGCGGGTCTGCTCCTCGACCGTGTAGCCGAACTTGCTGGCGATGACCGCGTTGTCCCGCCGTCCGTGCAGGGCCCGGCCGAGCACCCGCTCGCTGTGGCCCGCGCCGTAGTTGCTGGAGGTGTCGAACAGGGTGATGCCGTGGTCGAGGGCTGCGTGCACGGTGCGGATCGACTCCTCGTCGTCGACCTCGCCCCAGCCGAGCGGCTGGCTGCCGCCGTCGCCCCAGAGCGGGCCGCCGATCGCCCAGCAGCCCATGCCCAGCGCGCTGACCTCGATCCCGCTGCGGCCCAGTGTCCGTGTCGTCGTCATGCGGGCCAGCCTGACACCTGGAGTGCGCTCCAGGTCAAGCTAAGGTGGGCCGATGAGCGCGTACACCCCCTCCGAGACGTCCCGGCGCAGCGGCTTCAGCCTGGACACGCTGCGCTACTACGAGCGCATCGGCCTGCTCAGCGAGGTCGACCGCACGCCCGGCGGGCAGCGCGTCTTCTCCGATCACGACCTGGGCTGGCTCGGGCTGCTGCGCTGCCTGCGCGACACCGGCATGCCGATCAACCAGATGTGCCGCTTCGCGGAGCTGGCCCGCGACGGCGACGGCACCGTCGCCGACCGGGTCGAGCTGCTGCGCGCGCACGCCGAGGCGGTCGAGGAGCAGATGGCGCTGCTGGAGCGGCAGTACGGGCATCTGCGGGAGAAGATCCGCTACTACGAGAGCGAGCTGGCCGCACAGAGCTAGCGGGCCTGCCGTCAGCAGGATGCGGCGACTAGGCTGCCGTATCCCGGCCCTGCCTGGCGCTCTGCTCCTGCCGCCGCATCTGTTCGCGTCGCTGCGCCTGCAGGTCACCGCGCCGCCACGCCTCTTACGACTCGGCGCGCTGCCGCCGCATCCCCGCGAACAGGGCTGCCGCCAGGATGAACACCCCGGTCGAGCCGGCGACCAGGGTCCAGAGGAAGCCCAGGTAGGCATTCCCGCGCGGCACGTACACGCGGTCGGAGTCGCCCGTGTACAGCGCACGGAACGTGTCGCCCTCGTGCACCCTCCCGCGCGGGAGGTCCAGTATGCCGACCTCGTGGACAGTCCTGCGGCCGTCATCGGAGGTCCAGGTGCCGATGTTGCATGAGTTTCTGTGGCAGGTGGTGGCCGTGAACACCCCGGGCGTGCCGATGCCCTGGTGGGCCCGCCAGGCGGGACCTATCCCCATCGCGCCGTCCATCAGCAGGAGCAGGCAGAACGCCGGCACGCCCACCCATATCATGAGATTCTGCCCGACTCCGGCAGCGTGCCGCTTCGCGTCGGCGTCCACCCGTGCCTCCCCTTGCCCGCGGGCTACGGCGCGCCCCATCGTACCGACACCTGGTGCACGGTGCGCTCGGCACGGACCTGCATCAGCCCGCCCGCCAGCACGGCCCGGTCGACGACCCCGACCGCGCCGTCGCGGGTACGGGTCACCCGGTCGCTGACCAGTACGGGGCTGTCCGCGCTCTGGTGCAGCAGGGCCGCGCCGGCCTCGCCGAGGGTGGCGGCGGCGATGCGCTCGGACGCCGAGGCGATCTCCATGCCGGCGTCGGCGAGCGACGCGTACAGGGCCGTGGCGGTGAAGTCGACGCCGCGCACCAGCTGTGCGTACGGCTGGTCCACCCACGACACCTGGTGGATCGCGGGGACGCCGTCGAGCAGCCGCAGCCGCTCCAGCCGCAGCGCCTTGGCCGTCCCGTCGCGTTCGCCCCACAGCTGGGCGACCCAGGCGGGCATGGCGCGCAGCGAACTCGACACGACCTCGGTGGTGACCTGGTGGCCCTGGTCACGCAGGTCGTCGACGAAGCTGCGCAGCGTGTCCAGCCGGTATGCGGGCCGGGCCGGCGCGACGAACGTGCCCCGGCCGGCCTCGACCACGATCAGCCCGTCGTCGATCAGGGCCTGCAGCGCCTGCCGCGCGGTCGCCAGCGCCACGTCGTACCGGGCGCTCAGCTCGCGCTGCGCGGGCAGCGCGGTGCCCGGCGGGTACTCCCCGGCGCGGATGCGCTCGGCGAGGTCGGCGGCGATGACCCGGTAGCGGGGCCCGGCCATGCGGTGGCTCCTGTCGGTCGGCGGCGGGATCGCTCCAGTATCGGCGATCCAGCCCCCACCGCGTCAGCCGTGGGCCCGCGTCCAGCGCGGCGGCGCGGCGCACGCTGCCCGGTCAGTCTGGTCCGCATCCAGCGCGGCGGCGCGGCGTGCGCTGCCCCGTCAGTCCTGGTCCGCATCCAGCGCGGCGGCGCGACGTGCGCTGCCCCGTCAGTCCTGGTCCGCGTCCAGTGCGGCGCGCAGCGCGCGGACCTGCGCGCCGGACTCGGCCGGGGTGGCGCCGTCGAGCAGCCGCCGCATCAGCGCGGAGGCGACCACGACACCGTCGGCAGCGCGTGCCCCGGCCGCCGCGTGCTCCGGCGTGGAGATGCCGAAGCCGAGCAGCACCGGCAGGTCCGTGTGCGCCTTGAGCCGGGCCGCGAACTCGCCGGCCGCGGCGGGCAGCTCGGCCCGTTCCCCGGTGGTGACCATGGCGGTCATGGCGTAGACGAAGCCGCGGCTGCGTACCGCGATCTCCCGCAGCCGCGACGGCGCGCCGCTGGGCGCGGCGACCAGGATCAGGTCCACGTCCGCGGTGGCGGCCGCCTGTTCCAGCTCGGCCAGCTCCTCCAGCGGCAGGTCGGGCACGATCAGCCCGCGCACCCCGGCGTCGGCGAGCGCGGCACAGAACTGCGCGTGGCCCTCGCGCGCCACCAGGTGGTAGTAGGTCATCACGATGAGCGGCACGTCGACCCGTACCTCGCGCAGGTCGGCGAGGATGCCGCGGACCGTCGCGCCCCGGTGCAGGGCCCGTTCGGAGGCCTCCTGCACGGTCGGCCCGTCGATCATCGGGTCGGAGAACGGCAGTCCGATCTCGACGGCGTCGGCCCCGGCCTGCGCGTACGCCGCGAGGTATGCGGTCCAGTCGGCGCTGACGCCGCCGGTCACGTAGGGCACGAGCAGTTTGCGCCCGGTGTCACGGCGCTCGCGCAGGCGCGCGCCGACGGCCACGCCGGTGGCGATGGTGGCGTTCACGGGATCTCCATCAGGGTCGTGGTGTCCTTGTCGCCGCGGCCGGACAGGGTGATCAGCACGGTCGCACCGAGCGGCAGCTCGCCGTCGCGGGCTGCGCGCAGCACCCAGGCGACGGCGTGCGCCGACTCGAGCGCGGGCAGGATGCCCTCGCTGCGGGCCAGCCGCCGCACCGCGTCGATCACCTCGTCGTCGGCGACGGTGACGTAACGGGCCCGGCCGAGGTCGTGCAGGTGGGCGTGCTCGGGGCCGATGCCGGGATAGTCCAGGCCCGCGGCGACGGACTCGGCTTCGAGGATCTGGCCGTGGTCGTCCTGGATCGCGTACGACCGGTGCCCGTGCAGGACCGCGACCTTGCCACCCGCGATCGCCGCGCCGCCCGCGGCCTCGACGCCGACCAGCTTCGCGGTGGTGCCCGCGAACCCGGCGAAGGTGCCCGCGGCGTTGGAGCCGCCGCCGACGCAGGCCACGACGTAGTCCGGGATGGCGGCGGGCAGCTCGGCGGCGCACTGGGCGCGGGCCTCGTCGCCGATCACCCGCTGGAACTCGCGCACCATCCACGGGTACGGGTGCGGGCCCATCACCGAGCCGAGGCAGTAGTAGGCCTCGTCGACACAGGTCACCCAGTGCCGCATCGCCTCGCTGGTGGCGTCCTTGAGGGTGCGGCTGCCGCTGGTGACCTCGACCACCTCAGCGCCGAGCAGGCGCATGCGGTGCACGTTGAGCGCCTGGCGGGCCATGTCCTTCTGGCCCATGAACACCGTCGCCGACAGGCCCAGCAGCGCCGCGGCGGTCGCGGTGGCCACGCCGTGCTGGCCGGCGCCGGTCTCGGCGAGCAGCCGGGTGCGGCCCATGCGCCGGGCCAGCAGCGCCTGGCCGAGCACGTTGTTGATTTTGTGGGAGCCGGTGTGGGCCAGGTCTTCGCGCTTGAGCAGCACGGTGACGCCCAGCTCGGCGGAGAGGTTCCAGGCGGGGGTGACCGGGGTGGGCCGGCCGGCGTAGACGGTCAGCAGGCGGTCGAGGTCGCGGCGGAAGCCGGCGTCGGCCCACGCCTCCCGGAACGCCTCCTCGACCTCGGCGCAGGCCGGGATGAGCGCTTCGGGCACGTAGCGGCCCCCGTAGTCGCCGAACCGGCCGGTGGCGCCCGGGTCGTGCATCAGCCCTGCGGCGGGCAGCAGCGCGGGCAGGCCCGCGGCGGTGATGGCACCCACAGTTCCTCCAACTGTTCTAGAACTGTTGCCCATAGTGGCACAGCGAAGGGCCGCCCCGCCAGTCGGCGGGACGGCCCTGTCGTCGATCGGCTACCGCTTGGCGCGCTCGACGACCTCCTCCGTGGTCAGCGGGCTCTTGGGGTGGTGGCTCAGGCACAGCGAGCCGCGCATCTTGCGGAACGCGAAGCCCTCCCCCGAGGCGTAGAACTCCCCGGTGCCCAGCCGCGAGATGTCCGGCACGTCAGCCCCCTTGGCCCGCGCCATCTCCCGCGCCGCCTCGATCTGCGCCGGGGCGTTGAGCAGCCCGAAGAACTGCGTCGCGGCGTTGCCGGAGATCCGGTTGTGCAGCCCCTTGGGCGCCTGCGTGGCGAAGACCAGGCCCAGGCCGTACTTGCGGGCCTGCGAGGCCAGCGCCAGCGTGCTCTGCGTACACGCGGTCAGCGGGCCCGACGGGGCCAGCGTCTGCGCCTCGTCCATCACCAGCAGCCCGCCCAGCGGACGGTCCCCGGCCGGGTTCTTCTTGATCCAGGCGAACAGCGCCAGCTGCAACTGGTTGACGAAGCTCTGCCGCTGCTGCTCCGACGGCAGCCCCACCAGGCTGATCACCGACACCCGGGCCCGCTTGCCGGGCGCGGGCGTCAGCAGCAGGCCCGGATCCGCCGGCGCACCACCGCCGCCGAACAGGGCGTCGGTCACCATGGCCGCGGTCAGGTTCTGCGACAGCTCGAACGCGATCTTCTCCGCGTCCTCCAGCTGGCTAACCCCTTCGGGCAGCGAGCTGAGCACCCCGACGAACGCCCGGATGCCCTCGCCGCCGCTGCGGGCGAAGTGCCGCAGCGCCTCGTTGAGCACCGCCTGCCCGCGTATCGCCTTGGCGGTGCCGCCCTCCACCTTCGCCCGCGGCGCGAGGCTGGCCACCGCCGCGTCGATGGCGGCCCCGAACTCGTCGGCGTCGTCGCGGATGGTCGCGAACTCCGGCAGCGGCTGGAAGGTCAGCGGCCGCCCCGCCTCCCGCCGCGGCGTCCACACCACCACGTCGGTGTGCGCGAGGTACTCCGCCGACCGGGCCGCATCACCGTCGGACCAGCCCGCGGGCGGCTCCGGCCAGGCGTCGCCGAGCCGGGCCAGGTCGTTGTTGGGGTCCAGCACGATCGTGGACACGCCCTGCAGCGCGCACTCCTCGATCAGCCGCCGGATCAGCACGGTCTTGCCCGACCCGCTGCCCGCGAAGATCGCCGTGTGCTTGCGCAGCGACTCCAGCTCCAGCCGCACGGGCTCCCCGTCATCGAACCCGGTGCCCAGCGTGATGGTGTGCGCGGATGCGGCGACCGTCGGCGGGCGATCCGCCCTGCTCGCCGAGCCGGATCCGGCCGCGACCGCCGAGGCGTCGCCGTCCACGACATCCCGTGCCACCGCCGCCGCCCCGGCCGACTCGGCCGCACCCGGCGGTGCCGGAACGTCCTCCCCGTCAGGCACGGGCGTCAGGTGTACCGCGCGTTCGCGGCGGCGCCCGCCCGCCTCGGCGGCCATGGCGACCTCCGCGACGATCTCGCCGAGCACGGTGCGCAGCAGCATCGTGCGGCCGGCCGGGCGGCGGGCGGCCAGCCAGGCAGCCAGGCCGGAGTCCCGCTCGGCCAGCAGCTGCCGCAGCGCGGCGAAGGTGCGCAGGTCGTCCTCGCCGATGCTCAGCCGGGTGCCGCCGTCGGCGGCGAACGCCTTCAGCGACTCCTGCGTCTTGGCGCCCTTGTTCCAGTCGGCGTTGCGCAGCAGGAACAGCTTGCGCTTGCCGATACCCCGGCTCAGGCCCGCGCTGGTACGCGCCGCCTGCAGCCGGGACAGGGCTGCGATCGCGTTGGTGTGCGCGATCGCCCGGAACGACCAGTGCTGCTCGTCCTCGGTGGCCTCGTCCAGGCTGCGGCGCAGCCGGGCGTGCAGCGGCACCTTGCCGCCCTGTGGCGGGTCCACCCGGAAGGCCCGGCCCGCCTCGCCCAGCTCCTCGATCCACGCGGACAGCCCGGCGGTGAGCAGCGCCGGCATCTCGCCGTCCTCGGTCGCGCCCGCCAGCGCCGGCGACACGTCCACACCCTCGCGCAGCTCGGCGAAGCGCCGGTCCAGCTTGTCGTCCAGGACCTCGTCGGCGACCGGCACGATGACCTGGTGCTCGGGCTCGGTGAACCCGGCCAGCTCCCGCACCGTGCCCTCGCGCAGGCAGGCCTGCACGTGCTCATTGATCCGGTTGATGAGCAGCCGCGGGGTGAACACCGTCGCCTCGGCGAAGGCCGCCTCCCGCACCGGCCACGTCGGGTACGGCGGCACGAAGCCCTGCTCGTCGAAGCGCACCGCGAACCGCTTGGCGACGATGTCGCGGGCGATGTCCGCGCTGGCGATGCCCTTGAGCGTGACCGGCTCGCGGAACCGGTCGGCGACCGACTTGGTGGCCCGGGTGCGGATCAGCGTCCACGTCGACGGCAGGCAGGCCAGCACCGTGAGCGTGCGGCGGGTCGTCTGCCGCAGCGCCATCAGGCCGTCCGCGATCTGGTTGATCAGCTGCGTCTGCTCGGCGCTCTCCTCGCCCGTCTCCTTGCGCGCGGTGCTGCTCCACAGCTGGGCGACGAGCGTGTCGATCTGGTCGATCGCCACCACCGTCGGGCCGGTCAGCGCCAGCAGCTGCGACAGCTCCTGCATGACCAGCTGCGGCGGCTTCTGCACCGGGTGGATGCCCCACTCGTGCCGCTCCCCCGGCTCCATCTCCTGCATCGACTGCAGGTACGTGTACCCGACGTCCTGCGCGGCTGGGTTGTCGGCCGCCCCGAGCAGCGCGAGCGCCCGCGCCGTGTGGTGGCAGGCCATGCCGACCGGCCCGTCGAAGCGGCGCAGCGCACCGGCGAACTCGTCCAGGTGCGCCCGGGTCAGCGGGGCCCGCCCGGTCACCGCCGCCGCGGCCTCCGGCGGCACTGCCGCCTTGTCGCACAGCCGGTCCAGGAACACCGACAGCTGGCTGCCCTGGCCCAGGTGGTCGCGCTGCAGCCCGTTGACCACGGCGAGGGTGGCGCTGGACCAGAACGCCGCCCCGTCCAGCAGCCCGACCAGGAAGAAGTAGCCGCCGCCGCGCTGGGTCTGCTCGCGTACCCAGCCCAGCAGGTGCGTCTTGCCCGAGCCGGGCTGCCCCTGCATGGCGATGCCGATGGGGCTGCCGTCGGGGCTGCGCCGGGCGTCGTCGAGCCCGTGCAGGATGTGCCGCACCACGTCGTCGTGCAGGGCCTCGACGTGGAAGGGCGAGCCGCGCCAGACGTCGTCGGGCACCGGGGCCACGTCGAACCGCAGGTTCGACAGCGCCCGGCGCTGGTCGGGGTTCACTCGGCCTCGATGGTCAACAGGTGCTTGTCCTCACCGCCGATGTGGATCGCGGCGGCGCGGTCCTCGTCGGTGAGGGTCTTCTGGTTGTCCTCGGGCACCAGCACGATGGTGCGCGCGACCGCCATCTTCATCAGCGCCGCGTCGACCTCGGCGGCCGACACCCCGGCCAGCTCCCGGCGCAGGTCGGTCAGGCTGACCCAGGCCTGCGGCTGGTCGGCGAGCTTGTCGTACGCGGTGCGCACCCGCTTCTCCAGCCCGCGCTTGACCACCGGCTTGATCTTGACCACCGGCTGCGCGGCGGGCGGCGGGACGCTGGCGGTGAACAGGTCGGGCAGGCTCAGCTCGGCCCGGCGCAGGTAGCGGTCCACCGCACCGAGCAGCGCGTGCAGCGCCGGGTACGCGGGCCCGGCGCCCTTGACGAAGTCCTCCGTCAGTTCCCGCTTGCACTGCGCCCAGCCCTCGTCGGTCAGCTCGTGCACCAGCGCGCCCTTGGCCCCCTTGCGCTTGGTGGCGAACCCGTTCTCGACCAGGGTGCGGCTGTCCGCACCCTGGATCGAGAAGCCGTCATAGCGCTCGCGCAGCTCGCTGTTGGAGACTTCACGGGCCTCCGACATGAGCAGCAGCAGGCACGCCTTCTCCGAGGGCTTGAGCTTGGTCATTGTTTCTCCTTGTGCGCGTCGGTGCGTCGGGAACGGAGGTACTGCTCCAGGTGTGCCAGCACCTGGCCCAGTTCGGTGAGGACCTGGCGGTTGGTGAACCGCAGCACGGCAAAGCCGTCGAGCTGCAGCAGCACGTCGCGGCGGCGGTCGTGGGCGAACTTGCGGGGGCCGCGGTGCTCGTCGCCGTCGATCTCGACGGCGCACCGCTCGTCGGGCCAGACCAGGTCGATGACGTAGTGCGGGCGGGCCGCGTACCGCCGGTTCCAGATGCGGCCGGCCGCCCAGGCCGCCTCGGCCAGCGCCGCCTCCAGCGCGGTCTCCGCGGCGCTGTCCGCCCGCGGTCGGCCCTCGACCGGCGGATACGACAGCGCGGGCGGGCTCGGCCCGGCGGCGGGAATGTCGCCCGCCGTCGCGACCAGCTCTGCGACGTGCTCGGGCAGCCGCACCGGGCACACCGTGACCCGCCCTGCCGCGGGCAGGTCGCCCCCGGCCAGCCACACCGTGAAGCCGCCGTGCGCGGCCAGCCACTCCGCGGCGGCGGCCAGTGCCCGCTGCCGCACCGGGTCCAGCCCGTCGGGCACGTCGACCAGCAGCGCCGCGCCGTTGCGCCGGTAGCTCTCGGCGACGACCCGGGCCAGCCCGGCGGCGCGCACCTCGGGCGCGAAACGGGACGCGATCGGCTGGCGGCGGGACGGCCGCCCGCGCAGCGCGAGCTCGGCCAGGTCGGCCAGGAAGGGTCCGAAGTGGCGGGTGGTTGCGGCCAGCTCCACCGCCAGCGCCCGGACCGCGGGCACCCCGCCCCCGCCCGGCCCTTCGAGGTGCTCGGCGGCGGGCAGCCAGGCCGGGAACAGCCGCAGGGCGGCCGTCTCCAGCTCGTCCAGCGCGGCGGCGGCCACCTCGGCGGCGGTCGGCGCGAGCGGCGGGCGGTAGGTCACCACGGCGGGTGCGCCGTCGGGCAGCGGGGTCAGCGCGAGCTCGATCGCCTCCGTGGACGCGCCCCGCAGGCGGGTGACCCGGCCTGCCGGCGTATGCGTCCAATGTGGCGTCATGTCCAAGGATCTCCCCAGCTGCGACTCCTGGTGATTCTGTCGCTGCACTGGGTAGACGGCAACCGGACATTCGGCCCGAGACAACGCTGTCGGGCCGGGAAGACTGCCGGTTCGTCCTATCCCGAACCCGCGGACAGCTGTCCGATGAGGGCGCGTGACCACGGCAGCGCCAGGGCGGGCTCACCGGACATCGCGCGCACCAGCGCCCGCCGCATGCGGGCCGAACGGCCCAGTTCGACCAGCGCGAACGCCTCGGCCAGGGCGAGGCGGGTCTGCTCGTCGCGCCGCGGGCCGGGCACCTCGGCCAGCCAGTCCCGCGGCGGAAACGTCCGGGTCAGCTTGACCTGGTTGTTGCCGAGGTAAGACCAGACCATCGCATCGAGCGACACGTTCAGCACCGAACGCGCGGGCAGCTCGCGGGTCCAGTCGGCGTGCTGCTGCCAGCGCCAGGTCTTCGGGCTGGTGTCGCGCCGCGAGGTGACCCCGACGAAGCGCAGTTTCCGCCGGATCACGCCCCACGGCTCCCGCTCACGCTCGATCCACGACCGCAGCAGCGTGTACAGCTCGCCGAACGTCTCGCCGCTGTATACGACGTCGACGAAGGCCACCGGCCGGGCGCGCCGGGCGAGCGCGTGCGGGCTCAGCCCGAGCTGGTCGAGGATCAGGCGCGCCTGAGCGAGCTGCGGTCCGCCTATACGCTCCGGCCGGAACCTGCCCCCGGCCCACCGGCCGCCGACACTGAACGACAGCGGCAACCGGTACGTGCGGTCCCGCCAGGAGGTGCCCGCGAGCGCCCCGCCGAGCAGGTCGTACATCGAGTCCAGGGACCTGCCGACGAAGATCAGGTCGGCGTCGCCGCTGCGGGCGATGACCCGTCCCGCGCACGCGGCCAGCTCGTCGGCGTACCACAGCGGCGGCGGTTCGACGCCGTCGAGCAGCCCGCCGACCTGGTCCGGGGTGACCACGTCCCAGCGGAAGGGCAGGTTCGTCGCGTGCACGGCGGCCATCCTAGGCCGGGGCGCCCCGCGACGTCAGCGCGTTTCCGCGGCCGCGGGTCAGGTGCCGTAGACCTCTTCGAGTTCGAGTTCGAAGTCGACGCCGTGCTTCTTGAACCAGGTCATCGGGTCGTGCGCGACGCCGTCGACGTGGATCTCCAGGTGCAGATGGGTGCCGTACGAGTAGCCGGTGTTGCCGGTCAGCCCGATCACGTCGCCGGCCTGTACCCGGTCGCCGGGCTTGACCAGCACCCGGCTGGAGTGCCCGTACAGCGTCTGCAGGCCGTGCCCGTGGTCGACGATGATCGAGTTGCCGTAGCCGCCGTTCCACCCGGCCTGTACCACGATGCCGCCGCGCACCGCCATGTACGGCGTGCCCTCGGGCAGCCCGGCCAGGTCCAGCCCGCGGTGCGGCCGCCCCCAGCGGATGCCGTAGCGCGAGCTCAGCGTGTAGTCGTGCAGCGGCAGCACCCACGCGTCGGGGGCTTCCTGGTTGAAGGAGGTGCTGAGCTGGCGGTCGCCGCGGTTGGGGCGGGCGGCGATGTCGCCGCGGGCCGCGTCGGCGAGGGCCGTGACATGGTCGCCGGGAGTGTCCGCCTTGGCGTCGGGCACCACGGCCGCGGCCCCGAAGGCGACGATGCCCGCGCCCGCGGCGGCGGTGGCCAGCACGGTGGCGTACCTGCTCCGCGACGGCACATCCGCACGGCGCCGCCCGCTGTAGCGGTCGGCCTCCCTGACCAGCTCTGGCCGATAGCGCACGACCACACCCTTCGGTCACGTCGGGCGCCGGTCCGTCCGGAGCCCCATACAGGCGAGTCGCCCTCGCCAGGGATGGCACTGCTGGACAACCTAACCAAATCGGGCACTAGACACAAGTCAGTCGACGTGCCAAAAAGAGTCCTAAAACCTCAAATCCTCTCGCGTTCATGTTTCCGGTACGCGTGGCCGAGCGCTCCCCACCCGGGGCACAAGGGCCGGACCGGCTCGCCGGCGCGACGGGCCGTACGCCCGATGTCGACGGTCGGACGGCCCGCCCGACGATCGGCCGAGCGTGGCCGGGTTCGTGCGAACAGGCAGCACCGGGGCTCCGGGCGGCCGTCCGGCGAGAACTCGTCAGTGGGCTGTATCACCGCTCCGGGCGACCCGCCCTCATCGGAACCGGCAGCCGGGCCGCCCGCCATACCCTCGATGCACTACGGCACTTCGGTATCCATCGGGCATTTCGGCGCGGCCCGGCTCGTGTCGACGACATCCGTTCCCCGCGCGGCGCGCAGGATAACCCGCCCGCGCCAGCGTGCCGGTTCGGCGTTCAGCGAAAGCACAGACAAACGACGCACGATGGCCACGCTTCACCCGAAACCGCAGAGCCCGGCATCCGTTGTCTCGCTTAGCAACGGAGGTTTGGCCGACAGGGGCATCGGGAAGCCACGATGCACCGAGACAGTGGAGGCATGATGACAACGCTGGAAGGCACGCTCGACAAGGCACAGCTCGGCGTGCTGCTGAAGGCTCGCTACGAGGAGGCGGCCGAGCAGTTGCGGGTGCAGAGCGAGTCCGTCCGGCAGCTGCGCCGCTCCGGCGACCAGGGCCCCGGCGACCTCGCCGACGCGGGCGCGATGGTCTCCGACACCGAGCAGCAGGACCTGCTGACGGCGGCGCTCGACGACCACATGCGCAAGCTGTCCGACGCGCTGGCCCGGTTCGAGAGCGGCTCGCTGGGCACCTGCGACGGCTGCGGGCAGCAGATCCCGCCCGCGCGCATGGAGATCATGCCCTGGTCGACCCACTGCGTGAAGTGCCAGGCGGCCGCCGAGCGCTGGCGCTGACCGCCCCGACATGAAGGGCCCGTCCCCGCCGGGACGGGCCCTTCGCCATCGGTCAGACCGCCGCGGGCGCGGCGTGGATGAGACGGATCACGCGCTGGCTCACCGCGTCGTAGTCGTGGTCGTTGACCAGCTCGCCGCGTACGGCGGCCTCCCCCATCACCGCGATCCGGTCGGCCAGCGTGACGATCTCCGGCAGGTCCGAGGAGATCAGCAGGATGGCCATGCCCTGTCCGGCCAGCCGGGCGATCAGCTCGTGGAACGCGGCCTTGGTGCGCACGTCGATGCCGACCGTCGGCTCGTCCACGATGAGGATGTCGCAGCTGGCGGCGAGCCACTTGGCAAGGCTGACCTTCTGCTGGTTGCCGCCGGACAGCTGCCCGGCGAGCTGCCCCGGCGAGGCGGCCCGGATGCCGAGCAGCTCGGTGTACTCGGCGACCACGTCGCGCTCGGCCCGGTCCGGGATCAGCCCGAAGCGGGCCAGCCGCCGCCAGACGGTGACCCCGACGTTGCGGGTGATCGGCTGCTCCAGGAACAGGCCTTCGCCCTTGCGGTCCTCGGGCACGTAGCCGATGCGGTGGCGGCGCAGCGCCTGCCCGACGTCGCGGATGCGCACCGGCACGCCGTGCACCCGGACCTCGCCGCCGGTGATCTCGTCCAGCCCGAGCAGGGCCTTGGCCAGCTCGGTGCGGCCCGCACCGACCAGGCCGTAGAGGCCGAGGATCTCGCCGCGGGCGACGGTGAGCGAGACCTCGCGGTGGCCGTGGCGGGTGCTGAGCCCGGCCAGTTCCAGCGCGGGGGTGGCGGCGCGGTCCACCGTGCGGGCGGTGAGTTCGACCGAGGCGTACGCCCGGCCGACCATCAGGTCGACGATCTCGTCCCGGGTGTACCCGGACAGCGGCTGCGCCTGCGCGACGCTGCGCCCGTCGCGCAGCACGGTGACCGTGTCCGCGACCGCGAACACCTCTTCGAGCTTGTGGCTGACCAGCACCACGGCATGTCCGGTGGCGGTCAGCTTGCGCACGATGGCGTAGAGCCGGTCGGCCTCGTCGCCGGTGAGCGACGCGGTCGGCTCGTCGAGCAGCAGCACCCGGGTGTCGACAGACAGCGCCTTGGCGATCTCGACCAGCTGCGCCTGCGCCACCGACAGCTCCGCGACCCGGGTGTCCGGGTCGAGGTCCAGGTCGAGCATGCCCAGGCAGCGGCGGGCCTCGGCCCGCATCCGGGTCCGGTCGACCATGCCGAGGCGGTTCGGCAGGTGCTGCAGGGCGATGTTCTCCGCGATGGAGAACTCGGGCACCAGGTTGCGTTCCTGGTGCACCACCCCGATGCCGGCGTGCAGCGCCTCCAGGGGGCTGCCGAAGCCGACGTCACGGCCGTCGAGCACGACCCGGCCCGCGTCGGGGCGGTACACCCCGGTCAGGATCTTCACCAGGGTGCTCTTGCCCGCGCCGTTCTCGCCGAGCAGGGCGTGCACGCTGCCCGCGGCGAGTTGCAGCGTCACGCCGTCCAGCGCGCGTACGCCGGGAAACGACTTGCTCAGGCCCTCGGCCAGCAGCATCACGACGACCTCCGGGAGAGCTTGGTCCGGATCGCGCCGGACAGCACCACGCCGAGCACGACGGCGCCGACGATCAGGTCGACCCAGCGCCGGTTGATGGCGAACTGGGCCTGGGCCACGTCGACCAGCCGCACGATGAACGCGGCCAGGCTGGTGCCCAGCACGCTGACGACCCCGCCGGCCAGCGCGACGCCGCCGATGATCGGCGCGGCGAAGCTGGGCAGCAGCAGGTCGTCGCCGATGGTGGCGTTCACCGAGCCGGACTGGGCCAGGGTGAGCACCGCGGCGACCCCGGCCAGCAGCCCGGACAGCGCGTGCGCGAGCACGATGGACCGGTCGTTGGACACCCCCGACAGCCGGGCGGCGAACGGGCTGCCGCCGCTGGCCAGCAGGTGCCGGCCGGGCACGGTGCGGGCGAAGAAGAACCACACTGTGGCGGCGACCGCGCAGGCGATGAGGAACACGACGGGCAGGCCGAGCAGCGAGGCCTGGCCGAGTTCTGCGAGCCCGGCGGAGTAGTCCTGGTAGGTGCCGGGGCCGTTGACGCCGTACCGGAGCCCGTCGATGATCGTCATGGTCGCCAGGGTGACGATGAACGCGTTGATCCTGGTGAACACCACCAGCAGCCCGTTGCCCAGGCCGACGGCCGCGCCGAGCAGCATCGCGGCGAGCACGGCCAGCGGCGCGGGCAGCCCGGCCTCCAGCATGGCCCAGGCGGCGACCATGGCGCAGAAGCCGGTGAGCACGCCGACGGACAGGTTCATCTGGCCGATGGCCAGCACCACCATCTGCGCCAAACCGATGATCATGGGTACGGCCAGGAAGCGGAAGAACGCGGCCAGGGTGCCCGCGGACAGCATGTTGCCGTCGGTGGTCAGGGTCAGCGCGACGAAGCCGATGACCGCGAGCATGACCAGCGTGAACTCGGAGGTGCGCACGGTGCGCCGCAGGCGGCTCGGCTTCGCGGCGGGCGGGGTCGCGGCCCGGGTCGTGGGGGTCTGCACGGTGCTGGTCATGCCGGCACCCCCCGCCGCTCGGCGAGCACGTGGCGCAGGCGGTCCAGCGACAGCGCGGCCAGCAGGACGAGGCCGATGTAGAGCTTCAGCTCGTCGACCTGGAACTGCAGCAGGTTCAGGCCCTTGTAGATGACCTGGGTGATGGCGGTGCCGAGCACCGTGCCGAGCACGCTGACCGCGCCGCCGACCAGCAGCGTGCCGCCGAGCACCGGGGCGAGGAAGGACGGCAGCAGGAAGCCGTCGCCGACCCCGGCCGAGAACGAGCCGTTGTTGGCCGACAGCAGGAACCCGGCGAGCCCGGCCAGCAACCCCGACAGGGCGTGCGCCTGGACGACCCGCCAGCCGACCGGGATGCCGGACAGCTCGGCGGCCTTGGCGTTCGACCCGGTCATCAGCACCTCGCGGCCCACCCGCGACCATCGGAACAGCAGGCCCACCACCAGCACCGCGACCAGTGCGATCGGGGCGAGCAGCGGGATCTCGGGCCCGCACACGTCCCCGGCGCAGTAGTCGGCGAAGGTGTCGGTGCGCAGCGCGGACATGCCCGCGGGCAGGCCGTTGAAGGCGACCCCGTCGGTGAAGGTGGCGTACAGCAGCGAGACCAGCCCGATCAGCGCGAAGTCCAGGGCGAGGGTGACCACGAACGAGTTGACGCCGGTGCGCGAGATGATGATCCCGGCCAGCGCGCCGAGCAGCGCGCCCATGGCCAGGCCCCCGGCGAGCGCCACGATCAGCGGCGCGTCGAGGCGGTCGTGCAGCAGGCCGGAGGCGAAGGCGCTCATCGCGGCCATCCGGCCGACGGCCATGTTCATGTGGCCCAGGGAGAGCACGGCGAGCTGGGACAGCCCGACGACGGCGTACACGCTGATGTCGGCCTGCATGGGCACGAGCGTCAGCTGGGTGTTGAGGAAGGCGGGCCGCAGCGTGGTGAACAGCGCGATCAGCGCGATCAGCAGCACGACGAGCCCGATCCGGGGGTTGGCCCACAGCGGCAGCCGCGCGGGCGGCCGCGGCTGCTCGGGGGTGGTGGTGTCCTCTTGCTTCACTGCACTCTCCGGGGGTGTGACGCGTCGCGATCGGCGCGGACGCGCCCCGGCCGCGTGGGGGTG
Organism: Catellatospora vulcania; assembly: GCF_009720385.1. Classification (GTDB taxonomy): domain Bacteria; phylum Actinomycetota; class Actinomycetes; order Mycobacteriales; family Micromonosporaceae; genus Catellatospora; species Catellatospora vulcania. The sequence goes on from NZ_WARX01000026.1 coordinate 41,781, forward strand.
GGGCCGGGGCGCGAACGCCTGCGGCCGGAGCGGATGCGGCCCGCCCCGGCCGTCGGCGTGTTACTTGGCGCAGGTGAGGTACTTGCTGTCGAAGTCGGACTTGAGCGAGGTGGTCTTGGCCGCCCGGTCGTTGTCGTAGGTGGCGACGTTGGCCGTGGTGACCACGAACGAGCCGGAGTCGATGATGACACCGGGGGTGGCCATCGTGCAGCCCTCGGACAGCTTCACCAGCGCGTACGAGCCGACGTACGCCTGACCGACCGGGTTCTGCAGGACGGTCGCGGCGACCTCGCCGGCCTTGATGCCCGCGATGATGGTCGGGTCGTCGTCGATGGCGATGACCTTGATCGGCAGCTTGGCCTGCTTCACGCCGCCGGCCGCGGCCACGGCCGGGTTGTAGGCGGTGGTGACGATCGCGTTGACCTGGCTGCCCTTGGCGGCGAGCAGGTCGGCGACGGCCTTCTGCGCGGTCTGCAGGTCCTTGTCGATGTCGGTGATGGTGTCCAGCAGCTTGACCTTGCCGCCGGTCTCGTCGACGGCCTTCTGCACGCCCGCGATGCGGCGCTGGGTGTTGGAGTCGACCTTGTTGCCGGTCAGGTGGACCAGGTTGCCCGCGCCGCCCATGGCCTCGACGGCCGCCTTGGCCGCCTTGTACGCCGCCTCCTGCACGTCGGTGGACAGGCAGAAGTCGGCCAAATTCTTGTCACCGGCCGGGCAGGACGCCAGCGAGCCGACGTGGAAGCCCTGCTTCTTGAGGTTCTCGAAGGTGGAGTTGATGCTCTCCGGCGCGACGCCGAAGATGCCGAAGGCGTTGTAGCCCTGGGCGGCCAGCGAGGTGAGCACGTCGTTCTGCTTGGTCTGGTCCCAGCCGGCGGTCTCGTTGAACGTCACGTCGCCGAACGCGAAGTCGGTCTTGGCCTTGCCGCCCGCGTCCTTCCACGGCTGGAAGTACGGGTGCGCGCCGCCGGGGACCAGCGCCACCTTCACCTGGGCGGCGGTGAGCGCGGTGCTGCCGCCGTCCGGGTTGTCTTCCTTCTTGGTGCAGGCCGACGCCGCGATCACCACAGCGAGCACGCCGACGATGGAGCCCAGTCGAACAAACGGCCTCATGCCGAGTTCCTTCCCTAGTCAGGCACTTCGAGCTATCGAAATCCTATAGGATATTTCCTAGATGTTTACTCGGTCACGTACCGGCAGTCAAGCCCTCATCCGTAACGACCTGATCGAACATGGAAATATGAAAACGCTTTCTACGCAAGGCTTCGCCGCCGCCGCGTAACATCCGCGGCGACGGCGAAGTCCACTGTGGTGGACGGCGCGGGACGAGGCCTCCACGCCATCCACCGGGTCAACTGGCGATGATGTCGAACTTCTCCCATCCGCCGACGGCCGTGCGGTTGGCGACCAGCGCCGCCGCGCCCGCGTTCTCGGCCGCGACGTAGCGGTTGTTCGCCGTGGCCAGCAGGCTGACGCTGCCGTCGCTGTTGGCCACGACCCGGAACGTCTCCCACGCCCCGGCCGCCGTCGCGTTCGCGATCAGCGGGGCGGTGTTGTCGGCGTGTGTGAACCGGCTGTTGATCCGGGCGCGCAGCGCGATGAGGCCGCCGCCCAGGTCGACGCGGTCGAACTGCTCCCACGGGCCGACGGCGGTGCGGTTGGCGACCAGCGGGGCCGCGCCCGCGTTCTCCGCCGTCACGTACCGGCTGTTCACCCGCGCGCGCAGGCTCACCACCGACGAGGGCGCGGGCGGGTTGTAGCGGTCGACCCAGTACTTGGTGCGGGTGAGGTAGGCCGTCTCGGCCGCGGCGCCGGTGAGGCCGTACGCGCCCGAGTAGGTCTGGTAACCGTTTCCGGCGGGCGGGTTGGCGCTCGCCGGTTCGATGACCGAGCCCTCGTGCCACTCGTTGAACGAGGTGATGGACACCCAGCTCGGCGGGCCGCCGTTGGCCGCGGACAGGACGTTGCCCCACTCGCGGTCGTAGGTCGCCCCGTTGTCGCGCCCGAGGGTGGGCGTGGTGTTGCCGGGCACCGCCCGGTCGTCGAGGTAGCCGGGCCCCACCGACGGGGCCCAGACCAGGCCGTTGGCCTTGCAGAACGCGTTGGCGTTGGCCCACCCCGGCGCGGTCGCCCCCGCGATCGCGTCGTAGGTGTACATCCCGCCGAAGCCGGCCACCTTCGAGGTGTCGGTGGTCTGCGCCAGGATGATGTTGCTGCTCCGCAGCGGCGCGATCGGGGCCCAGTCGGTGATGCGCAGGCTCTCGAACACGTAGAACGCGGGCCGGTTGCCGTGGGCCGCGTCGCGGTAGTACGCCGCGTGCGAGCCGTAGCGGCTGTTGAGGTAGTTGACGTCGGCGACGGTGGACGCCGCGGTGCGCCCGGCGTAGGGCTCCAGGTGCCAGGCGACCTTGATGCCGTGCTGGTTGGCGGCGTTGAGCACTCCCGGCACGAGGCGGTCCTCGTAGGAGTTCTGGCCCCACCAGCTGTAGACGATCACGCCGACACCGGCCTGGGCGATCCAGGCCATGTGCTGGTTGACGGCCCCGGCGTAGTCGCCGGAGTCGTACGCGCCGAGCTTCGGGTACAGGTTCGCCCCGATCGCGTTGGGCGGCGTGAACCCGCCCTGCTGCCAGTGCCGGTACGAGCCGTTCACGGTCGGGCTGCCGTACCAGGAGTAGTAGAAGATGTGCACGTTGGACGCGAGCGGCGCGGCGGCCGCCGCGGCCGCCACGGGGACGGGTGCCGCCACCGGCGGGGGCGCCGACGCCGCGGGAGAACCCGCGAGCGCCAGCGCCAGCCCGACGGCCGGCAGCAGGACGGACCAGGTCCGCCTGATGCGTTTCATGATCTTTCCCTTCCGGGGCGATCGGGTTACTGCGTGACCAGGTCGAACTTCTCCCACGGTCCGATGGCGGCCCGGTTGGCGATCAGCGGCTCGGCGCCGTTGTTCTCGGCGACGACGTACATGCCGTTGACCGTCGCCCGCAGGCTGATGCTGCCGTCGGAGTTGTTGACCAGCGTGAACGTCTCCCACGACCCGGCCGAGGCCCGGTTGGCGAGCAGCGCGTTCGCGCCGCCGTTCTCCGCGCAGACGAACATGTTGTTCGCGCGGGAGCGCAGGGCGTAGTTGCCGCCGCTCAGGCTGACCAGGTCGTACAGCTGGGTGGCGCCGACCGTGGTGGAGTTGGCGATCAGCGCGGTGGTGGCGTTGGCCGCCGTCACGTACTGCGTGTTGGCCCGTGCCCGCCAGGCGACCACCGGGTTGCCCGGGGCCGACCCGGTGGTGAAGGTGAACGAGTCGACGTCGAACAGGTTGCCCGTGCCGCCCTTGAACACCAGGTAGAGCGTGGTCGTGCCGGACGGCGCGCCGGACAGGTTGGTGGTGACGTTGGTGAACGTCTCCCAGCTTCCGGTCACCGGCACGGTGACGGTGCCGAGCAGGGTGCCCGTCGCCGAGCCGGTGCGCACCTCGATGGTGCCGCCGGCCCCCGCCGAGGAGACCCGCGCCGTGAACTGGGTCGCGTTGCCCACGATGTACGGGTTGTACGCGATCCAGTCGTTGTTCTCGATGTAGCCGGCGGTGCGCCCGCCCTCGGCCGCCGCGTGGTCGGCCGGCTGCACGCCCGAGGTCGTGCCGTAGTGCTCGCCCTGGCGCTTCTTGGGCTGCAGGGTGCGGGTGCTGCGCGAGGTCAGCCCGCCGTTGTCGGTGTAGCTGGCGTCGATGACGCCGAAGATGTTCGCCGCGGCGTCGTGCTCGCCGTCGACCGGGATGGTGATGGTGCCCGAGCAGCCGGTCTTCGAGGTGATCTGGTGGGCGTGGCTGTCGTGGCCGAGCGAGTACGTCACTGTCACCCGGGCACAGTTGATCGTGCCGTCCTCCGGGTCGCTGACGGTGACCGTGAACGGCACCGTGTCACCGAAGTTGAACAGCTGGCCGTTGCCGGGCGTGCTCACGTTGATCGTCGGGGCGCTGTTGCCGACCGTGACGACCAGGCTCGCCGTGCCGGACAGGCCGCCGGGGTCGGTGACCTTCAGGGTCGGGGTGTACGTGCCGTTGGTGGTGTACGTCTTGGTCGGGTTGGCCGCCGTCGACGTGGTGCCGTCGCCGAACGTCCACAGGTAGCTCAGCGCCCCGCCCTCCGGGTCGGAGCTGCCCGCCGAGGAGAAGTTGATGGTCAGCGGGCTCGGGCCGGAGGTCTTGTTCGCCGAGGCGACCGCGACCGGGCTGCGGTTGCCGCCGCCGATGTACTCGATCCGGAACAGGCCCTGGTTGTTGGCGCCGGTGCCGTAGTCGAGCACGTACAGCGCCCCGTCGGGGCCGAAGGCCATGTCCATGACCTGGGTGCCGGTCCACGGGAACGCCGAGATCTCGCCGGGCGTGCCGTTGGTGTTGACCGCGATCGCCTTGATCCAGCGCCGGCCGTACTCACCGGCGAAGTAGCGCCCGTCCAGGGACTGCGGGAACTTCACCGCCGAGGTCGACGACGCGTTGAACCGGTACACCGGGCCGCCCATCGGCGACTCGGAGCCGCCGCCGAACTCCGGCGGGGTCCCGGCGTCGCCGCCGTAGCGGATCCAGCTCGGACGGGCCGCGGGCAGGGTGGCCTGGCCGGTGTTGCGGAACGAGTTGTTGGCCGGGCCGCCGGCGCAGTTGTACTTCGCGCCGGTCGCGTTGGTGGAGAAGTTCCACTCGTTGTAGGTCTCGCTGGTGGTGTTCGTGCCGGTGCAGTACGGCCAGCCGTAGTTGCCCGCCGAGGTGATCCGGTTGAACTCGACCTGCCCGCTGGGGCCGCGGTTGGCGTCGGTGGTGCCCGAGTCCGGGCCGTAGTCGCCGAGGTAGACGACGCCGGTGGGCTTGTCGACGCTCATCCGGAACGGGTTGCGGAAGCCCATCGCGTAGATCTCGGGACGGGTGCCGGCGGTCCCGGGCGCGAACAGGTTGCCCGACGGGATGGTGTAGCTGCCGTCGGCCTGCGGCTTGATACGCAGCAGCTTGCCGCGCAGGTCGTTGGTGTTGCCCGAGGACCGCTGCGCGTCGAACTGCGGGTTGCGGTTGGTGCGCTCGTCGATCGGGCTGTAACCGGCCGACTCGAACGGGTTCGTGTCGTCGCCGGTGGTCAGGTACAGGTTGCCCGCGGCGTCGAAGTCGATGTCGCCGCCGACGTGGCAGCACTGGCCGCGGTCGTTGTCGACCTGCAGCGTGATCCGCTCGCTGCCCACGTTGACGGTGTCGTCGGAGTTGAGCGTGAACCGGGACAGCCGCAGGTGGCCCTTCCACGGCGCGAAGTCCGCGGCGGTGCCGGTGACCGGGGCGTCTCCGCCGGGGGTGCTCAGCGGCGGCGAGTAGTACACCCAGATGTAGCGGTTGCTGGCGAAGTTCGGGTCGACCGCGATGCCCTGCAGGCCCTCCTCGTCGTGGGTGTACACGGACAGCTTGGCCGCCTGCTTGGTGTTGCCGTTGACGTCGGTGACCCGGATCGTGCCGTCCCGGGCGGTGTGGATCACCGAGCGGTTGGGCAGCACCGCCAGCGACATCGGCTCGCCCAGCTCGGCCGAGCCAGTGGCGAGGGAGACCTGCTGGTAGTCGGCCGCCGGGATGGGCGCGGCATGGGCGGCGGGGGCGCCCGCCACGGACACCGCGGCGCTCGCGGCGAGGGTGGCGACGGCGGTGAACCACAGCCGCCGTCTGGGGGTCCTTCTCATGGGGTTCCTTCCGGGGTGGGGTGCCCCGGCGCGCGGGGGCGTGCGCGCCGGGGGTGTCGCGGGGAGCGGAAGTCTTGATCAACTGCCGTAGACGTCCAGCTCCCAGATCGAGTAGCCGTACTGGGTGAGGGCGCGCTGGGTGCCGTTGACGCGCACGTAGCGGCCGGTGCCGGTGACGTTCACGTCGTCGACGCCGCCGTCACTGGTGGTGGTCGAGTGCACGGTGGTCCAGGTGGCGTTGTCCGGCGACGTCTGGATCTGGTACGCGCGCCCGTAGGCGGCCTCCCAGCTGATCCGGACCCGGCTGATGGTCTTGCTCGCGCCGAGGTCCACCGAGATCCACTGCGGGTCGGCGTAGGCGCTGCCCCAGCGGGTGCCGGTGTTGCCGTCGACGGCGTTCGCGCCGTTGTGCGCGCTGCCGGGCTCCACGCTGGACACCGTCACCGGCCGGTTGCGCGACAGCAGGACCGGGCCGGTCCCGGCGGGGGTGCCGTAGACGTTGAAGTCCCACAGCGAGTAGCCCCACTGGGTGGCCCGCTGCGTGCCGTTCATGCGCACGTAGCGGCCGGTGCCGGTCAGGGTCACGTCGTCCACGCCGCCGTCGCCGGTGGTCGTGGAGTAGACCGTGGTCCAGGTGGCGTTGTCAGGCGAGGTCTGCAGCTGGTACGCCCGGCCGTAAGCCGTCTCCCAGTTCAGCCGGACCCGGGTCAGGTTGTACGACTGGCCGAGGTCCACGGTGATCGACTGCGGGTCGGTGTAGAGGCTGCTCCACCGGCTGGCGGCGTTGCCGTCCACGGCGTTGGCGGCGACGTTGCCCCCGGCCTCGGTGCTGGAGGCGGTGACCGGCTTGCCCTGGGCGATGTCGGTGGCCGGCGGCTGGCTGCCGTCGGTCCTGATCCGGATGTTGCGGTAGTTGATGTCCGCGCCCGTGCCGTCGTTCTGCACGCCGACGTAGCCGTTGGCGATGGCCCGGGTGCTGGTGTAGTCGTTGATCTTCACGCCGTTGAGCCAGATCTCGACCCGCTGGCCGTGCAGCCCGATCTCGTACGTGTTCCACTGCCCCGGCGGGTTGAGCGCCGCCGCGCGGGCGGTCGTGTTGGGCGCCTGGAAGCTGTACACGCTGCCCGTGGTGCGGCTCGGGTCGGCGTCGGTGGCGTCGATCTGGATCTCATGACCGGCGTTGACCGGCCCCCACGGGTCGTTGAGCGGGTCCGGGAAGCCGATGAACACGCCGCCGTTGTCGTCGCCCGGCATCATCCAGTCGAGCTTCAGCGAGTAGTTGGCGTAGGTGCGCACCGGGAACCACAGCAGGCCCATGCCGCCGAACGAGGTCAGCGTCTCGTTGGCCAGGGTGAACCCGCCGGGTCCGGCCATCCGCCACTGGTTGAGGCTGTTCTGGGTGCCGTCGAAGATCGCCGTGTAGCCGGTCTCCGGGCGGCAGTCGGCGGGCTTGGACCCGGCCGCGATCTGGATGCCGCCGAGCAGCATGGTGCGGAAGTTCGCGTCGGCGTAGGTCTCCTCGGTGTGGCCGAGGCCGGTGTACCAGGAGCGCCCGCCGCCGTAGCTCTGGCACCAGGTGATCGGGTGGTCGCCCATGGTGCCGCCGGTGTACGACGACTCGACCAGGCTGGCCAGCACCTTCACGTTGGCGCGGGGGTTGGCGCGGTAGTTGTACCACTCGTCGGTGCGGGTCCAGGTCGGCGGCAGGTGCGAGGTGGAGATGTTGGACCGGTCCTCGACCCGGATGGTCGCCTGCTGGGTCGCCGGGTGCGAGGAGAAGTACGCCCCGACCAGCCCGCCGTACCAGGCCCAGTCGTATTCGGTGTCGGCCGCGGCGTGCACGCCGACGTAGCCCCCGCCCGCGGCGATGTAGCTCTGGAACGCGGCCTCCTGCGTCGCGTTGAGCACGTCGCCGGTCGTCGACAGCCAGATGACCGCCTGGTACTGGGCCAGGTTGGCGGTGGTGAACTGGTTGGCGTCCTCGGTCGCGGTGACCGTGAAGCCGTTGGCCGTGCCCAGCGCCTGGATCGCGGCGATGCCGTTGGGGATGGCGGAGTGGCGGAAGCCGGCCGTCTTGGAGAAGACCAGCACCTTGGTCAGCGGCGCGGCCTGCGCCGTGGCAGGCAGCGCCAGCGTCGCCGACCCGACCGCCAGGGCCAGGCCGGTGAGCAGGGACAGAAACCTTCTGCGCATCATTGCTCCTTGAGGAAGGTGCGCCGGAGGCGACGGACGGCCGCCTCCGGCGCAGGTGGGTCAGGACCCGTAGACGTCGAACTCCCACAGCGAGTAGCCCCACTGGGTGGCCCGCGCCGTGCCGTTGATCCGCACGTAGCGGCCGGAGCCGGACACGGTCAGGTCGTCCACGCCGCCGTTGCCGGTGGTGGTGGACGAGACCGTGGTCCAGTTGCTGTTGTCGTTGGAGACCTGCACCTGGTAGGCGGTGGCGTACGCGGTCTCCCAGTTCAGGACCACCCGGCTGACGTTGCGGGTCGCGCCGAGGTCGACGGTGATCCACTGCGGGTCGGCGTACAGGCTGCTCCACCGGGTGGTGGTGCTGCCGTCGACCACGTTGGCGGCGACGTTCGTCCCCGCCTCGGTGCTGGACGCGGTGACCGGCCGGTTGCGCGACAGCAGGGTCGCGCCGCTCGCCGGGGTCCCGTAGACGTTCAGGTCGAACAGCGAGTAGCCGTACTGGGTCAGGCCGCGCTGGGTGCCGTAGACGCGCACGTAGCGGCCGGTGCCGGTGACGCTGAGGTCGTCGACGCCGCCGTCGCCGGTGGCCGTCGAGAAGATCGACGTCCACGCGCTGTTGTCCGGCGACACCTCGACCCGGTAGGCCCGGCCGAACGCGGCCTCCCAGTTGATCCGGACCCGGTTGACGTTGTACGAAGCGCCCAGGTCCACGGTGATCCACTGCGGGTCGGCGTACAGGCTGCTCCAGCGGGTGGCGGCGTTGCCGTCGACCGCGTTCGCGGCCACGTTGGCCCCGGCCTCGGTGCTGGACGCGGTCACCGGGCGGCCCTGCGCCAGGTCCTGGCCGCCGCCCGGCGGGGTGCTGCCGACACCGCTGCCGACGAACGTGTAGCTGTCCACGTCGTACAGCGCGCCGGTGCCCGTGCCGGTGAACACCAGGTACAGGTCGTGCGTGCCGTCGTCGGGCCTGGTCACCGGCGCGGTGACCTCGGTGTAGTTGTCCCAGCCGCCGGTGCCCGGCACGGTGATCCGGGCGACCTCGGGGCCGGTCGTGGAGTCGTACCGGAAGGACAGCACGCCGCCCGCCCCGGCCGAGGAGACCCGGGCCTTGACGCTGGTGATGCCCTTCAGGCTGACGCCGTGGTGGCGTACGCTCTCGCCGTTCTGGATGTCGCCCAGGCGCTTGCCGCCCTCGGCCGCGGCCTGGTCGACCACCTTGGGACCGTTCAGGGTCACGTAGTGCTCGGCCTGCCACTGCTTGGGCCACAGGGTGAGCTGCTGCTCGCCGGTCAGCGGCACGGTGCCCGCCGCCCCGCTGTCGGTGTAGCCGCCCCGGACCACGAAGAACTGCACCGCGTCCAGGCCGGCGTGGATCGGGCCGGTGTTGAACGTGAAGCCGCAGCCGGTGCCCTGGCCCTCCTCGTGCGCATGCTCCTGGTGGCCGAGCGCCACCCGGACCACCACGTTGCCGCAGGCGATGGTGCCGTCCTGGGCGTCGGTGGACGCCGCGGTCGCGGTGACGTTGTCGCCCCAGCCGTAGATGCCGCCGTTGGGAATCGAGCCCACGGTGGTGACCGGCCGGTTGTTGCCGACCACGATGGGGATCTGGACGCTGCCGGAGCGGCCGGTGCCGTCGTTTACCGTGAGCCGGGCGCGCTTGTCGCCGACCGTGGTGTACGTGTACGACGGGTTCGCCGCGGTGGAGTCGGTGGTGCCGTTGCTGTCGAAGTCCCAGGCGTAGGTCAGCGGGTCGCCGTCGGGGTCGTTGCTGCCCGCGCTGGAGAAGGTCACCGCGAGCGGGGCGAGCCCGTTGTCCCGGTTGGCCGTGGCGACCGCGGTCGGCGAGCGCCCGCCCGCCACGTAGTTGATTTTGTACAGGCCCGCCGCGGCGTCGCCGGAGAAGTAGCCGTTGCCGTACTCGAGCAGGTAGAGCGACCCGTCGGGGCCGAACTCCATGTCGATCGGGTGCACCAACTGCATGCCGGTCACCACCGGCTCGATGATCGTCGGGTTGCCGGTGACCGGGTTGCCGTTGTCGAACTGGACCTCCTTGATCCAGTTGCGGCAGTACTCCGTGATGATCAGCTTGTTGTCGTAGTAGGCGGGCCACTTCACCGTGGAGTTCAGGTTCGGGTTGTAGTGGTAGACCTCGGCGTGGTTGGGCGAGCCGCAGCCGCCCGGGTTGTCCAGCGCGGGCCACTCGCGACTGCCGCCGTGCTGCTCCCACACCAGCGCGCCCTTGGTCGGCGGGAGCTGCTGCAGGCCGGTGTTGCGCGGGGAGTTGTTCACCGGGCCGGTGCTGCCGCCGCACGGGAACCAGCCGCGCGGGGCGTTGGCCGCGAAGTCCCAGTCGTTGTAGGCGGTGTTCGGGCCGCCGCAGTACGGCCAGCCGTAGTTGCCGGGGCCGGTGGCGCGGTTGTACTCGTCGTAGGCGGCGGGACCCCGGTTCGGGATCGTGGCACCGGCGTCGGGGCCGACCTCACCCCAGTACAGGGTGTTGTTCGCCTGCTTGTCGACCCAGATCCGGTACGGGTTCCGGTTGCCCATGGTGTAGATCTCGGGCCGGGTGTTGGCCGTGCCCTGGGCGAACAGGTTGCCCGCGGGGATCGTGTAGGTCCCGTTGTTCTCCGGGTGGATCCGGTTGATCTTTCCGCGCAGGTCGTTGGTGTTGCCCGAGGTGCGCTGGGCGTCATACTGCGCGTCGCGCGAGGTGCGCTCGTCGATCGGGGCCATGCCCGCCGAGTCGCCGCCGGAGTTGGTGTTGTCGCCCACCGCGAAGTACAGGTTGTTGTTGCTGTCCCAGGTCATCGAGCCCGCGGAGTGGCAGCACAGCCGCCGCTCGGTGGGCCACTCGATGAGCTTGGTCTCGCTGGCCGCGTCCAGCACGTTCGTGGACGTGTTGAAGGTGAACCGGGAGATCCGGTTGACCAGCGGCGTGGCCACCGGCGAGTAGAACAGGTAGACCCAGCGGTTCGTGGCGAACTGCGGGTGCAGCGTGATGCCGATCAGGCCGTCCTCGAAGCGGGCGTCGAGCTGCAGCGTCAGCGCCACCGTCGTGGAGTTCGTGGCCGGGTTGTAGAGCCGGACCTGCCCGCCGCCGGAGCTGGTGCCCCGGTTGATGTAGAGGACCTTGCCGTCAGGCAGCACGGACAGCTCGATCGGCTCGCCCATGGACAGCCCGCCGTCCAGCTTCACCTTCTCGAAGCTGGAGGTCGGGGGCGGCGCGGCGGCCGCCGGCGCGGGGTTCGCGACGACGTTGACGACCGCGGCCGCCACGCTCGCGAGCATCATCAGGGCCAGGCCCGCGGCCAGGCGCGGGCGGGTACTTCGAGGCATGGGGTCGCTCCGGATCAGTGGGGGTCGGCTGGTGCGGGACGGGGAGCCGAAGGGGCGTTTGACCGTCCCGGCGACCGGCCACTGATCAGGCGCGGAGCACGGTGGATCTCGGCGACGGGTGCCATGACGCGTTCCCTCGGGGTCGGGCGTCCGGGCGGTCCGCGGCGCGCCGCCCGTGGAGGCGGAGCGCCCGGTGCCAACCCGGGCGACCGGTCTGCCGCGGTGTGCCGCGGAGGACCGGACGGTCGGCTCGGAGCCGGGTCGCCGAATGCTCGGCTCCGAAGTGGCGAGTGCGGAGGGCAGGACCAGGTCCGGCCCTCCGCCGGGGTCAGAGTGTGATCATCTCGAACTTCTCCCAGGGGCCGATGGACGCGCGGTTGGCGATGAGCGCCGCGGCACCGCCGTTCTCGGCCACCACGTACTGGTTGTTGACGGTGGCCCGCAGGCTCACCGTGTTGTCGGAGTTGCGGACCAGGGCGAAGGTCTCCCAGGAGCCCGCCGAGGCCCGGTTGGCCAGCAGCGGGTTCGCGCCCGCGTTCTCCGCGCAGACGAACTGGCTGTTGGACCGGGCGCGCAGCGCGATGTTGCCGTTGCCGAGGTCGCTCACCTGGAACTGCTGCGCCGTGCCCACCGTGGTGGAGTTGGCGATCAGCGCCGTGGTGGCGTTGGCGGCGGTCACGTACTGCCCGTTGGCCTGGGCCTTCAGCGCGACGTAGCCGGTCGCCGGTGGTGTGCCGCCGGTGGTGACGCGCAACGCGTCCACCATGCCCACGGACGTGGCCTTGTTGACGATCCGGATGGTGTGCTGCCCGTTGGTCAGGCCGGTCCTGGACCAGACGACCGCCTGCGCCTGCCGCGCCCCGGACACGTTCAGATTGACGTTGGCCTGGAACACGTTGTCCAGGTACACGTCGACGTTGCCCATGTCGCTGAACCGCTCGGACAGGTACTCGATCCCGGTGCCGGTGAACGTGTACGAGGCCGCCGCGTTGACGGTGTTGGTGTGGTGGGTGTCGTCGTTGTAGTCGCCGTAGCCCCGGGCCGTGGTGTGGTACCAGCCGGCGTCGTAGGTCAGGTCGGTGTCGTTGACCAGCCCGCCGCCACCGCCGCCGCCCGGCGTGCCCAGGCCCAGCGTCGACGCCGTGTTGAGCAGCGACTTCTGGGCGTTGTTGGCGGTGCCGGTCAGCGTGGTGGCGCTGTAGCTCGACAGCGGCTTCACGGTGCGCTCGACCACGTACACCGTGTTGGCGGCGGTGGCGAAGCTGACCTCGGCCGCCGACGACGTGGTGATGATCGCGTTGTCGGACGTGCGGCGCACCTGGATCTGCTGGGTGCCCCACGGGTTGACCACGGTGGCGTTCTTGCCGAACTGGCTGCGCAGCCCGACGTACTTGACCTCACCGGCTTCGCGTTCCGAGCTGACCAGGAAGCCGTCCTTGGCCAGCAGGGTGAACTTGCCGACGAAGGAGGAGGCGGTGGGCGGCGCCGGGAACACCCTGATCTTGTCGTTGTAGCTCTGCAGCAGCGACTCGTTCATGGCGACCAGGTGGATGCCGAGGTACTCGAACACCCCGTTGGTGTTGTTGGTCATGCCGTTGGGGTAGTTCTGGTAGCGCTGCAGCATGGTCCGCATGCCGTTGAACGCCTGGTCGCCCAGGCCGAGGCGGGCCGCCTGCGCGTGGTCGTTGGCCCACACGTTGCTGTACGGGTTGGGCCGCACGTTCCACGTGTTCAGCGCGGTGCCGTAGTCGGCGTAGCCGATGCCGGTGCGGTCGTAGGGCCAGATCAGCTCGGCCGACACGTTCTCACCGTTGCGGGTGGGCGAGGTCGGCGGGTCGTGCGGCAGCCAGGCGTTGTTGCTCACCTGGTACGCCCACAGGTTGTCGACCAGGTTCTGCCAGCCCGCGCGCAGCCCGCTGTCCAGGCCGAGCTGCGTGCTGACCTGGATGGTCAGCGGCGCGAGCAGCCGCACCGCGGCCAGGTCGGTGATCGCGTTGCGCACGTCCCAGTAGGTCTCGTGGGCGTTGCTGTTGACCATCTGGTACTTGCCGTTGATCAGCTGGAACCGGTTCTGGTAGAACCGCAGCGCGTCCTTCATGTACGGGTACACCGTGTTCTGCAGGTACGCGGTGTCGTTGGTGTACCGGTACTGCAGGTACATGTTGTACGCGGCCTCGGTGCCGGTGGAGTAGATGTCGTTGACGTAGTCGCTGCCGACGGTGCCGCGGGCGTTGCCGTCCCAGCCCATCGTCTCGGGCACCCACAGCGAGTCGGTGCCGTACCGGGTCTGCGTGTACGCCTTCAGCGCGGTGTAGTTGCGGCTGTAGAGCCGGTTGAACACCGCCATCATGTCGGCGTGGTTGCTGGCCAGGAACGAGTTGTAGACGTCGCGCTGGTTCCAGTACCAGTAGCCGTTGCTCCACTTGGTCTGATCACCGGTGGCCCGGAACACGCCGTTGATGAAGTGCACCGGGTAGTTGCCGTACCCGCCCGCCGCGATCATGTACGTGGACAGGTAGTACACGTTCTCCAGGTAGTCGGCGTCGCCGGCGGCGTTCGAGTACTGCACGAACGACCTGCCCCAGAAGCTGTGCCACCAGTTCTTGTAGTTGGTGAACGTGGTGTTGTAGCCCGTCGACTTGGCCGAGGCCAGCTGGTTCTTGGCCTGGGCGACCGAGTCGAGGTTCGGCGAGTTGATCCGGCTGGCCGCGGTGAACCAGATGGTGTAGCTCGACGTCGGGGTGATGCTCAGCCGCACCCGGGTGCCGTTGACCACCGAGGCGCTGTAGGACGCGCCCTCGACGGTGGCGGCGAAGGTGTAGCCGAAGTTGTTCGGGTCGGCCTGGCCGCGGCTGAACCACGCCGCGGAGGAGTCGCTACCCGTGGAGACCGTGCGCCAGGTCGTCAGGTTGGGCACGTCGGCGCTGTTGGAGACCCCGTTCGGGTCCCACAGGCTCAGCTCCAGGGTCGCGGCCGACACCCCGCCACGGGTGTCGTCGACGTGGATGCCCATCACCTCGGAGTTGGGTGAACCCATGATCGTGACGGTGCGGTTGCTGTCGTACTTCGTGGTCAGCGTGCCGTCGTAGAGCGACAGCCGCTGCTGGAAGGTGCTCGACCCGGCGTCGATGGCCGGGCTGGTCTGGAAGTTGAGCTGGCCGGCCGCGAACGCCGACTGCTGCGACAGGTCGACGCCGGAGACCTGGGCGGTGATTCCGTTCTGGGACCAGACCATGGCTCCGGTGCGGCCGTTGCCGACGGTCAGGCCGTGCAGCGGGTTGGTGTTCTGGCGGTTGTAGACGAGGTCGTGCTTGGAGAGGTAGCCGGCGTAGTTGACGTTGAGGGCGCCGGTGGAGGAGTTGAACGCGGCATCGGTCGGCGATGCCAGGGCGGGCGCGGCGGGGACGGCCGCGCCCAGGCCCGCGGCGAGAACCGCCGCGAGGGCCAGGCGTGACGACTTGCTGAGGTTCATGGGGGAAAACCTCCGCGAATGTGGGGGCAGAGTTTCCGGCCTGTTACCGGACCGTGTATGAAATATCCTATAGGATAGATGAAGATCAGGTTAAGACATGTCGCTGCTTATATGGAAATTGGTGACCTCAGTGGAAATGTGAGCGATCCTGTTGCCTCACACCGATCTGCTCGCCACGAAGTCGGCCAGCGCCCCCAGCGCCTGCCGCGACTGCTCCGCCACATCCAGGAACTCCAGCGCCCGCAGCGCCTCGGCCCGAGCCGCCGCGATCCGCTCCTCCACCGCGGCCAGCGCCCCCGACTCCGCCAGCACGGCCCGCACCCGCGCCGCGCCCGCCTCGTCCAGCCCTGGATCCCCGACGTGTGCCGACAGCACCGCACGCGATCGCACATCCCCGCGCGCGAACGCCTCCGCCAGCAGCGTCGTCGGCTTGGCCTGGCGCAGGTCGTCCAGCACCGACTTGCCGGTGCGGGCCGGCTCGCCGAACACCCCGAGCACGTCGTCCCGCAGCTGGAACGCCTCCCCCAGCGGCTCCCCGAACGCCGCCAGCCCGTCCAGCACGGCATCGCTCGCCCCGGCCAGCACCGCCCCGATCTGCAGCGGCCGCACCACCGAGTACCGGGCCGTCTTCAACTGCACCACCCGCGCCGCGCGCTGCCGAGCACCCACTCCGAAGTCGCCCATCGCCTGCGCGACGACCTCCAGGTACTCCCCCGCCACCGCCTCGGCCCGCATCACCGCGAACAACCGCTGCGCCTGCGCCAGCCGCACCGGCGTCGCCGGGCAGGCGGCCAGCAGCTCCTCCGCCCACATCGCGCACAGGTCCCCGCACAGCAGGGCCGTGTTGCGACCGAACGAGCCCGCGTCCCCACGCCAGCCGTGCCGGGCGTGCGCCGCGGCGAACTCCTCGTGCATCGACGCCTGGCCGCGGCGGCGACTGCCCGCGTCGATGATGTCGTCGTGGATCAGCGCGAAGCAGTGGAACAGCTCCAGCGCCGCACCCGCGGTCACCGCCGCCTGGTCCTCGCCCCGCTCCTCGGGCGCGGCCACCCCGTGCCAGGCCCAGTAGCAGAACGCCGGCCGCAGCCGCTTGCCGCCGGTCAGAATGAACCGCCGCACCGTGTCCAGCATCGGCCGCAGATCATCATCCGGCCACAACAACCGCTGCCCGTCCACGAACCCCGCCAGCACCGCATCGATCCGCGCCGCCAACAACGTCGGCGCGGGCGCCAGGGTCACGGCGTCCCTCCAGCCCGCGAGCCCCGCGGAGCCCGCGGCCGACCGCGCTGCAGTTTCGGGGAAACTGCATCATGGACCGCGCTGATTCGCGCAGTTTCCCCGAAACTGCAGAAGCCCGAAATCGCGCGACGAGCGCGGGGGGTCATGACGACGTTCCGGCAAGGCGCAGGAGCAGGGCCTTCACCTCGGTGGCGGCGATACGGTCCGCCGCGGGGCCCGGGTCGGTACAGAGCAGCAGCGGAGCGTCGTCGGCGCCGGGCGGCAGCAGGCCGTGCGAGCCGCGGATCGCGTCCGCGCCCGCGTCCAGGCCGACCACGTTCATCCGGTAGCGCATGCCGAGCTTCTTGCGCACCAGCGCCTTCGCCGCCCGCCCCTTCGCCGAACCCGGACCGGCCGGGTCGAACAGCAGCTCAGCGGGGTCGTAGCCGGGCTTGCGGTGGATCTCCACGTGGGTGGCGAAGTCCGGCGCGCGATCCTCGTCGAGCCAGTAGTAGTAGGTGAACCAGGAGTCCGGCTCGGCCAGCAGCACCAGCTCGCCGGAGCGCTCGTGGTCCAGCCCCTGCCCCGCCTTGCCCGACTCGTCGAGCACCTGGCCGACGCCGGGCAGCTCGGCGCACAGCTTCGCCACCGCGGCGACGTCGGCCGGATCACGCACATAGACGTGGGCGACCTGGTGGTCGGCGACCGCGAAGGCGCGCGAGGTCCACGGGTCCAGGTATTCCATGCCGTCCTGGGTGTGCACGTGCAGCAGCCCGGCGGCGCGCAGCGCCCGGTTGACGTGCACCGGCCGGCTGACCTCGGTGATGCCGTACTCGGAGAGCGCGACGACGGTCGCACCCCGCGCGGCGGCCGCGTCGAGCAACGGGCCCAGGGTCTCGTCCAGCTCGGCGGCGGCGGCCGCGGCCTGCGGCGCGGACGGGCCGAAGCGCTGCAGGTCGTAGTCGAGGTGCGGGACGTAGACCAGGGTCAGGTCCGGGTTGCGGGTGGCCATCACGTGCACCGCGGCCGCGGCGATCCAGGCCGAGGAGGCGATGCCGGCGCCCGGTCCCCAGTAGCTGAACAGCGGGAACGTCGGCAGCTCGTCGTGCAGCTCGGCCGGGATCGTGTAGCAGTCGGGGTCCTTGCGGCCGTCGGCCCGGTAGATCGGGCGGGGCGTGATCGTCCAGTCGACGTCCGCGCCCATGGCGTACCACCAGCAGATGTTGGCCACGGTGTAGCCGGGCCGGTCGCGACGGATCGCGTCCCAGACCCGCTCCCCGCCGACCAGCGCGTGGCTCTGCCGCCACAGCAGCACCTCGCCGAGGTCGCGGAAGTACCAGCCGTTGCCGACGACGCCGTGCCCGGCCGGGGTCTCGCCGGTGAGGAAGGTCGCCTGCACCGAGCAGGTCACCGCGGGCACGACCGGGTCGAGCCGGGCGGTGAACCCGCCGGCGAACGCGGTGCGCAGCCGCGGCATGTGCGCCAGCAGCCGGGGCGTCAGCCCGACCACGTTCAGCACGACGAGTGGCTTGCTCATCACGAGACCCCCAGGGCGGCGAACTGGTCGCGGGCGAAGGCGAGCTCGGCCGCGATGCCCTCGGCCAGCCCGGCGTCGTCGACGGGACGGGCCGACGGCGGCAGCACGTCCCAGGTGTACGTCTCGACCTCGAAGTGGTCGCAGTCGCTGTTGGTCAGCAGCGCCGCCAGGCCCTCGCGCAGCACCGTGGAGCTGGTGCGCAGCGGGTCGAGCGCGGCGGCGTGCAGTGGCGCGTGGAAGTGGATGCGCCACGGGCCGGGCGCGTCGGAGGCCAGGGCCTGCGGCAGGTCGTCGAAGCGCTCGCCGGCCGAGCTGCGGGTCTGGTGCAGGAAGCGCGGTTCGGCGTACGCCGCCAGCACCTCCCGGGCCGCCTCCGGGTCCTCGACCTCCAGGGCCTGTGACACCTGCACCTTGACCACGGCGACCCCGGCGGCCTTGAGCTTGGCGACCGCGTCGACCGGGTCCTCCCAGCCGCAGGCCAGGTGCGCCAGGTCGACGCAGACGCCGAGGTGCTCGCTGGCCACCGCGGACAGCGCCGCGACCGCCTGGTCGGTGGACTCCACCACGCAGCCGGGCTCGGGCTCCAGCGCGACCCGGATCGGGCGCTCGCCCCGGGCCAGGCCCGCGGCCAGCTCGTCGAGCTGCGCCTTGGCGGCCCGGAAGCGGCGGCGGTCCCACGGCTCGCGCCAGGCCAGCGGCAGCGTCGAGATGGAGCCGCGGGCCGCGTCGTCGGGCAGCAGCTCGGCCAGCACCAGGGCAAGATCGAGGGTGTATCGCAGCCGCCGCGGGTCGGTCCAATCCGGCAGGTACACGTCGTGCTTGACCACCGGCGCCTGGAACGCCTGGTAGGGGAAGCCGTTGAGGGTCACCGTCTCCAGCCCGCGCGCGGTCAGCTCACGCCGCAGCTTGCCGCGCAGTTCCGGCTGCTCGGCCAGGGCGCGGGCGACCGGGGCGGCCAGCCACAGCCCGAGCCCGAGCACGTCGACGCCGAGGCGTTCGCGCACCGGCACCGCGAAGCGGTCCAGCTGCGACAGCACCCCGTCGAAGTCCTCCGCGGCGTGCACGTTCGTGCAGTACGCCAGGTGGACCGTCGCGCCGTCGGCGTCGCGCAGCCGCATCACGAACCTCCGCGCAGGATCGAGTTGCCCGCGAAGGTGGCCCCGGTGTCGGCCTCGTCGAGGTCGAGGCGGCCGGACTGGCCGTAGAACTCGACCGGGTTGCGCCACAGCACCCGGTCCACGTCGTCGTCGCTGAACCCGGCGGCCAGCATCGCCTCGCCGGTGCGCAGGGTGAGCAGCGGATCGGACTTGCCCCAGTCGGCGGCGGAGTTGACCAGCATGCGCTCCAGCCCGTACTCGCGCAGGATGGCGACCATCCGGTCCGGCGACATCTTGGTGTCGGGGTAGATGGAGAAGCCCATCCAGCAGCCGCTGCCGGCGACCTCGCCGACGGTCGGCTCGTTCAGGTGGTCGAGCACGACCAGGCCCGGGTCGATGCCGGACTCCTTGACCACGTCGAGGCTGCGCCGGGTTCCGACGACCTTGTCCCGGTGCGGGGTGTGCACCAGCGCGGGCAGGCCGTGCTCGCGGGCCAGCTGCAGCTGCGCCGCGAACACCTCGTCCTCCTCCGGCGTCATCGAGTCGTACCCGGTCTCGCCCACCGCGACCACCCGGTCCTTGGCCAGGTAGCGCGGCAGCACGGCCAGCACCTCGCGGCAGCGCGGGTCGTTGGCCTCCTTCGGGTTCAGCGCGATGGTGCAGTGGTGCGCGATGCCGTACTGGCTCGCCCGGAACGGCTCCCAGCCGATCAGCGCGTCGAAGTAGTCGGTGAACGAACCCGGGTTGGTGCGGGGCTGGCCGAGCCAGAAAGCCGGCTCGACCAGCGCTCGCACACCCGCCGCCGCCATCCGCTCATAGTCGTCGGTGGTGCGCGAGGTCATGTGGATGTGCGGATCGAAGATGCGCATCAATGCAGCCTCTCCAGGAGGTCGACGGCGTCGTCGGGCATGGTGCGGCCGGCCGCCTCACGCTCGCGGCGCAGCGCCGCCAGCATCCGGCCCAGCTCGGCGTCGGCCCGCTGCGCCAGTCCGTCGACGCCGGACAGCGGCAGGCCCATGAACACGCTCTTCAGCACGCCCTGGCGCCATTCGGCGTCGGGCAGGTCCCGGGCGCCGGGGCCGAGCGCGGCGGCCACCAGCCGGGTGTCGTTGCTGCGCAGCGCGTCGCGCAGCAGGTCGGGGTCGGGGCAGGCCAGCAGCACGGCCCGCTTCTCGTCGTTGTCGCCGTAGCGGTACAGCTCGGCGGCTTCGTCCCGGCCCGGGGCCGCCGCGTGCAGCAGGCGCACCCGGGCGTCCTCGGCGGCGGCGCGCCCGACACCGCGGCGGGCCGCGGGCAGCAGCACGGCGATCGCCGCGGGATCGGCCGCCAGCCGGTCCAGCGCGTCGCCGAGCCACTGCGCCGCGCGCAGGAAGCTCAGCGAGCGGGCTGCGACGTCGGGGGCGGCGTGCGAGTGCCGGGGCAGCTCGACGGCGACCAGGCCGCGGTATCCGGTCCCGGCCAGCGCCCGCAGCACCGGCGGGAAGTCGATCTCGCCGTCGCCGAATTCGAGGTGCTCGTGCACGCCCCGGCGCATGTCGTCGATCTGCACGTTGACCAGGTGCGGGCCGGCGATACGCACGCACTCGGCGACGTCTTCGGGCTCGTTGGCGCGGCAGTGCCCGATGTCGAGGGTCAGCTTGAGGTCCGGGCCGACCTGCTCGCGCAGCCGGTCCCAGTCGGCGAGCGTCTCGACCAGCATGCCCGGCTCGGGCTCGAAGCCCGCCGCGACACCGCGCCCGGCGGCGTAGGCGGTCACCTCGGCGCAGCCCTCGACGAGCAGCTGCCAGGCGACCTCGGCGGACACGTGCGTCGGGCGCACGCCCGCCCAGAACGACACCGCCTCGGCGTTGAGACCCGCCGCGATGTCGATCGCGCGCTTGAGGAAGTCGACCCGCCGGGCGGCGTCGTCGTGCAGGAAGGTCGGCGCGTGCTTGCGCCGCGGGTCGAGCAGGTAACGCGCCCCGGTCTCCACGACCACGGCCAGCTCGCGTTCGGCGAGCAGCCGCGCGGTGCGGGCGACCTGGTCTTTGACATCCGGGTCGTAGGGGTCGAGGTGCGCGTGGTCGAGCGTCAGCGCGACGCCCGCGTAGCCCAGCTCGGCGATGACGTCGAGCGCGTCGGCCAGCCGGTGGTTGGCGAAGCCGTTGGTGCCGTAGCCGAAGCGCAGGCTCATGTCGGGGACACCTTCCTCGCGAGCTTGGCCGCGGCCGGGGCGGCGGTCGCGATGGCAGCCCCGACCAGCGGTTTGCCGTGCCGTGCGATGAGCGCGCCCTGCAGTGCGGGCAGCGAGGTGATGCCGGCCCCGACCGCGGCGCGCACCCGGCCCGCGTCGGGGTGGCGCAGCACCTCACGCTGTGCCTTGCCGAAGCGTGTGGCGTACCAGCCGGCCAGCACCGCGGGCAGCCAGCCGCCGCTGCGGCCCGCGGCGTGCGTGGCCACGGCCGCGGTCGCGGTCATGGTCAGCGCGGGCAGCACCCGGTCGGTGCCGCTGACCTCGCGCCGCGACAGCGCGGTGACGGCGTAGGTGTGGGCGGCGACGGCCAGCGCCGGGCGGGCGGCCTTGCGCAGGTCGCCGGTGCTCGCGCCGAGCAGCACGTCCAGTCCCCGGCACAGCGCCATCCCGGCGGGCCCGGCCGGGGAGTTCTTCCACTTCACGTCGTAGGCCCACACCGCCCCCGCGAGCAGCCCCGCGGTGGCCAGGGTGCGCTTGCCGCCGCTGGCCGCGGCCAGGGCCAGCCCGGCGACGGTGAGCCCGCCCGCGATGGCGAGCGCGGCCTCCGGGCTGATCCGCCCGGACGGGATGGGCCGCTCGGGTCGCTCGACGGCGTCGAGTTCGCGGTCGGCCCAGTCGTTGGCGGCCATGCCGCCCCAGTAGAGGCAGACCGAGGCGGCGGCGATGCCGGCGGTGCGCGCGTCCAGCGTGCCCGCGGCGGTCGCGCCCGCGACCGCGTCCCCCGGCACCGACAGCGCCGCCGGTGCGCGCACCAGTTGTGCCAGGTCACGCAGCTTCATGACGGCTCTCCGGCCGGTTCGGCCCGCCCAGTGGGCGCGGCGCCGCCGGGCTGCTCGCCCGGCACGTCCGGGACGTCCCAGCCCTGGACCCATTCGCACAGGTCGACCCATTGCTCGGCGAGGCCGTGCGGGACCTGCCCGATCGGGTCCTTGAAGAAGAAGGCCAGCTCCGGCAGCGGGCCGGACCGGCCTTGGGCGTGGGCGGCGGCGGTGAGCCGGGCCAGGTCCAGCACCAGTGGCGCGGCCAGCGCGGAGTCGCAGCCGTGCCAGGTGAACTCGAGCCGCATCCGGCTGCCGAGGAAGCCGCTGAACGTGATGAGGTCCCAGGCGGTCTTCAGGTCCCCGATGTCAGGCACGTAGTCGATGCGGGTGTGGCCCTCCGGCTCGTAGCCCAGGGTCTCCCGCAGCACCCGCTGCTTGCTGGCGACCTTGGCCGCGTTGGCCTCCGGCCGGGCCAGCGTCGCGCCGTCGCCGCCGCCCAGCAGGTTGGTGCCCGACCAGGAGCGCACGTGCAGGTTGCGCATCGCGAACATGGGCGCGAGCACCGACTTGAGCAGGGTCTCGCCGGTCTTGCCGTCGCTGCCCGCGTACGGCACGCCGTGCCGGGCCGCGAGCTGGTCGAGCGCGGGCAGCCGGGCTCCGGTCGACGGGGTGAAGTCGACGTAGGAGCAGCCCGCCGTGAACGCCGCGTACGCGTAGCGGGCGCTGGGCGGCAGCACCGCTTCGTGGTGCAGGGCTGCGGCGAGCGCGCTCGCGTCGGCGTGCGCCGGGTGGTCGGGCGGGATGGGCTCGGTCGAGGACACGTTGACCACGACGACGCGGGCGAGCCTGTGACGTTCGCGGAAGTCCACGAGATCGGCGGCGATGCGGGTGATGGTGTCGTGCTGGGTCGGCCCGTCGGGGGCTTGGCGCACCTCGGGTTCGACGGTGGCCAGCTCGTCGGCGACGGCGGCGACCACCGCCGCGGGCAGCACGCCGGCCGCGACGAGCGAGTGGGCCTTCTTCACCAGGGCCACACAGGACACGTCGTGGCCGCCGAAGACCAGATCGGACAGGGCCGGTAGCGCCGGGTGGCGCAGCGGGGGCAGTTCGGTGACGCAGCCGATGGGGTCGGCGAGCGAGGCCCGCACCGCCAGCGCGCCGACGATGCTGGTGACCGCGACCGAGCCGCGGGCGCCGACGAGCCAGATTCCAGTACGCACAGGGCCTCCTGTAACGCGTTCGTGGCGGCCATATTAAATCTAGATCTGCAAAAGTTTCTAGATAGAAACCTGTACTTTTTTCTGATCAACCAAAAGTTTCGTGTGAATGAGCAAATCAGAGGGTCGTCGGGCGGAAAGTTGCCGAGGCAGCCTTCCCCTCACCCCGGCATTCCTATAGGATTCGACGTCGATAGATATCGGAGACGAGTTTCGGCGACCGGCTCCGGTTCGCGGGTGAGAACCCGGGAATGCCGTCAACAGGGCGTGCCCGCGCCCCGAGGACGCGTCATGTCTGGTCGCCGAACTTCCGCGTGGCCCCTCGCCCGCGCCGACGGCTGTCCGGACCAGCGCGCCTCACGGCGTCCGCCGGTCCGACCCCGCCCGCCGCGCTACCCTCTTCCAAGGAGCGAGTCACATGCGAAAACGCGTACTGTCCCTGGTCGCCGGACTGGCCACCGTCCTGGCGACGACGCTGTTCGCCCCGGCGACCCCCGCGTCGGCCGCGCCGCTGACCAAGGTGCTGGTCTTCTCCAAGACCGCCGGCTTCCGCCACTCGTCGATCCCCAACGGCATCGCCGCGATCCAGACGCTCGGCAGCGCGAACGGCTTCACGGTGACCGCCACCGAGGACGCCAACCAGTTCACCGCGGCGAACCTGGCCCAGTTCCAGGCCGTCATCTGGCTGTCGACGACGGGCGACGTGCTCAACGCCACCCAGCAGACGGCGTTCCAGAACTACATCGCCGCGGGCGGCGGCTACGTCGGCGTGCACGCCGCCTCCGACACCGAGTACGACTGGCCCTGGTACGGCGGCCTGGTCGGGGCGTACTTCCACTCCCACCCCGCCATCCAGAACGCCCAGCTGCGGGTCGAGCCGCCGGTCAACGCCTCGACGGCGCACCTGCCGGCCACCTGGACGCGCAGCGACGAGTGGTACAACTACCGGTCCAACCCCCGCTCGGCCGTGCGCGTGCTGATGAACCTCAACGAGGGCAGCTACACCGGCGGCAACATGGGCGACCACCCCATCACCTGGTGCCAGAACTACGGCGGCGGCCGGGCCTGGTACACCGGCCTCGGCCACACCGAGGCCAGCTACACCGACAGCAACTTCACCCGCATGCTGCTCGGCGGCATCCAGATCGCCGCCGGGGCGGTCACCGCCGACTGCTCGCCCGGCACGCCCCCGGCACCCGGGGTCAGCCTGCGCGCGCGGGCCAACAACAAGTTCGTCACCGCCCCCAGCGGCGGAGCCGGTGCGCTGATCGCCAGCGCGACCGCCGCGGGCAGCGCCGAGCGGTTCGAGATGATCGACCGGGGCGGCGGCAACATCGCGCTGCGAGCGCTGGTCAACTCGCGTTACGTCTGCGCCGACAACGCGGGCGCGAACCCGCTCATCGCGAATCGGACCGCGATCGGCGGCTGGGAGACCTTCGCGCTGATCCGCAACTCGAACGGTTCGGTGAGTTTGCGGGCCCAGGCGAACGGGAAGTACGTCGTCGCGGAGAACGCCGGCGCGGCGGCACTGATCGCCAACCGGACGGCGATCGGCCCGTGGGAACAGTTCGACCTGGTCAGCCCCTAGTCGGTGGGGGTCAGGCCGCCCGGTGAGACCGGGTGGCCTGGCCCTGTTTGGGATTTGTCACACAACTGTCATCGTTGCCAGGGTTATCTGCGCGCCGGGTGGGGAATTGACGCACTCACCGGCAAGGAGGTACCCAGGTGGAAGACATGGTCCCGGCGACCGCGGCACAGGCAGTGCCGCTGGTCGAGGTGCAGGTGAAGGGCGACCTGGACGCGCAGTCCGCGCCCGAGGTGAACCGCCTTCTCGAACAGGCCCTGGCGCTGCGGCCGCAGCAGATCGTCGTCGACCTCGCCGACTGCGACACGATCGACGGAGCCGGCGTCCTGCTGCTGCTGGACGCCCACCGGCGGGCCGTGCGCGACGGCGGCGCCGTCGCCCTGCGCTCGCCGTCAGAGCGGGCCCGCCGGGTCCTGCGCCTGGCCAAGGTCGACCGGATCATGCAACTGCTGCCGTACGCGGTGGTGGAGCTGGCCCCGGCCGGGCCGGTGGTCGCGTGACAGCCCGCTACGACCTGATCCTGGCCGGCGACCGGGTGCCCACCACCGACCCCGACGACAGCAGCGACCACGTCGACGTCGCGCTGGCGTCGCTGCGCCCGTTCGTCGCCGCGCACGGCGGCGCGTGGGCGGCCGTGCCCGAGGACACCGGCTCACCCGACGCCGACGTGCTGCACGTCGAGGCCGGGGCCGGGGACGCCCGGCTGGGCGCGGGCCTGCTGCGCGCGCTGTACCACCACCAGCCGGCCGAGTTCCCGCCCGGCTGGTTCGAGCCGTACGAGCAGGCCAACACCGCCATCGCCGATGCCGTCGCCGGGTCCGCGGCGCTCGGCGGCACGGTCTGGGTGCACGGGCACCAGCTCCAGCTGCTGCCCCGATTGCTGCGCAAGCGGCGGCCCGACCTCGCCACCGCCGTGCACCTGCACAGCGCCTTCCCGCCCGCGGAGTCGTTCGCCCGGCTGCCCGAGCATCGTGAGCTGCTGTCCGGCCTGCTCGGCGCCGACGTCATCGCGCTGCCGCACCACCGCGCGGTGGACAACCTGCTCGACCTCGCCGGCCGCGTGCACGGGCTGCCCGTGCGCGACAACCAGATCGCCGTCGGCAACCACCGGGTGCGGGTGCTGGCCTGCGCGCTGCCCGCCGACACCGACGGCATGCGGCGGCTGGCCCGGCTGCCGCAGGTGCGCGAGCGCGCCTCGGAGGTCCGCGCCGCGCTGCGGGTCGGTGGACCGGTGCTGCTGTCGATCGCGGGCTGGGACCCGTCCGAGGCCGTCGAGCAGCGTCTGCACGCCTTCGAGCGCTTCCTCGCCGAGCACCGGCCCGAGCCCGCCACGGTCGCGCTCCTGCACGTGGCGTACGGCGACCCGCACACCCCCGACGAGCTGGAGCAGCGGGAAAGGGTCGACCGCCTGATCGCGAAGATCAACGGTACGCACGCCAACGTGGGCCAGGCCGTCGTGCACTACGTACGCGACAACCCCGACCGGCGCGAGCTCGCGGCGCTGTACCTGGCCTGCGACGGCCTGCTGGCCACCCCGGTGCACCACGGCACCGTCAACCCGGCGCACGAGTTCGTCGCGGCGCGCGGCGAGCTGGGCGCGACCGTCGTGCTCAGCGAGCTGACCAGCGACGCCGCGGACGTGCCTGGGGCGATCGTGGTCAACCCGCACGACACCGCCGCCTACGCCGAGGGCATCGCGACGGCCGTGGGCCTGTGCGGTCCCACCCCGCAGGTCCGTCCGGCGCCCGCCGAACACGGCCTGGACAGCTGGGCTCGGCACGTGCTCGCCGTGGTGCGCGCGCGTGCCTCGGTGGCCCCCGCCCCGGCGGCCGTACGCCCGCGGCGGGTGCCCGCCACACCCGGACACACCCGCCCAGCCGTCGCGGAACGCGCCGAGCATCTGGGCACGGCACCGGGCGGCACGCCCGGACGCACCGCGTCCCGGCCGGGACGGCCGTGAGCCGGACGCTGTGACGTGAAGTCCGCCGTCCAGTGCAGACCCTGGACGGCGGGCGGCAACGGGAAGGAAAGCAGAGCCACCGTGACACCGATGCTCGACCAGTCGCAGCTGCTGCGCCGTGCGCACGGCTCCATGCTGATGGCGGCCCGCGCCGACCTGCTGGCCGCACCGCTGCACGACGCCACCATGCCGGATCCGGCCCAGGTCGAGGCGGTGCTGCGGGCCGGGCGCGGCAGGCAGCCGCAGCCCAGCGCGGCCGCGACCCAGCTGCTGATCCTCGCCGAGCACCTGGGCCGGTACGCGGGCCGGGTGCACGACGACGTGCTCGCCCTCGAACTGGCCCGGGAGTGGCCGGCGGACCGGCCCGAGCTGGCCGACACCGGCACGGCGCGGGTGCTGTCCGCGGTGCGCCGCGGCCTGCGCTGGTCGCAGGTGGCCCCGACGGTCCACGACGGACAGGGCAGCTTCGGCAGTGTCGCCGCGGTGCGGGCGGGGGCGGTGGGACTGCTGCCCGACGCGGGCATGGGCACGGTCGCCGCGCTGGCCCGCCGCACCGCCGGGATCACGCACACGCACCCGCTGGCCCGCGACGCGGCCGCCGCGACCGCCACCGCGGTGGCCCTGGCGGCGCGCGGGCAGCCGCTGGCCGCCGCCGACAAGTACCACTTCCTCGACCTGGTCGCCGCGCAGCTGCGTACCAGCGAATTCAGGTCCGCGCTCGGCCAGGTGCAGACGCTGGTCCGGCACCGCAGCGCCCCGGCCGACGCGGCCGCCACCGTCGGTTCGGGACGCACCGCGCTGCGCTGCGTGCCCGCCGCCCTGACGGCGTTCCTGCGCCACCCCGACGACCCGGTCGCCGCCATCCGGTACGCGATGATGATGGGCGGGCAGGCCCGGACCGTGGCGACGATCGTCGGCGCGGTCTGCGGAGCCCGCCACCCGGGGCACAGCCTGGCCGTGGCGGCCCGGCCCGACGTCACCCGCGGGCTGCGCATCCACGCCGCCGCTGCGGCGCTGGCCCGGCTGGCGACCGGCCGCCGACCCGCCGGGCTGCGGCGGGGCCGGCCCGAAGCCGGCCCCGTCCCGCAGCTCAGCCCCAGTTCTGGCCGGCGGGCTGGCGGGTGACCGCGTTGATCCGGTTGAAGAAGTTGGTCGTCGCGATCCACAGCACCAGCGAGGCGAGCTCGGCCTCACCGAAGTGCTTGGCGGCCGCCTCCCAGACCTGGTCCGGCACCGCGTCGCCCTTGTCCGCCAGCCGGGTGGCGTGCTCGGCGAGATCGAGCGCGGCGCGCTCGGCCTCGGTGAAGTAGTCGGTCTCGCGCCACGCCGCGACCGAGAACAGCCGCTCGTCGGTCTCGCCGGCCTGGCGCATGCCGCGGGCGCCGGAGTCGACGCACGCGCTGCAGCCGTTGATCTGGCTGGCCCGCAGGTGCACCAGGTCCAGTGTCGACTTGGCCAGGCCCGCGGAGTGGGCGGCCTTGTAGATCAGGTTGATGCCCTTCACCGCGTCGGGCAGCAGGGCGGCGGGGTTGGTCATACGAGCCTGCATGGTGTCCTCCAATAGGATCTTGATAGCGCCGGACCTGTCACATCGGCCCGATCTCGTTCGTCATCGGTATGACGGGCCGCTTTCCGAAGATGTGACAGATGTGGCCTGGATCACGATTCGGGGAGGTATGTGCGACATGCACGATCAGGACCGGCTGGCGGAACGCTTCGAGCAGGACCGGGGACGGCTGCGCGCGGTGGCGCTGCGGATGCTCGGCTCCTCGGCCGAGGCCGACGACGCCGTACAGGAGGCCTGGCTGCGGCTGAGCCGCACCGACGTCGCCGAGGTCGGCAACCTCAGCGGCTGGCTGACCACCGTAGTCGGCCGGATCTGCCTGGACATGCTGCGCTCGCGCAGCACCCGCCGCGAGGACCTGCTCGACGACACCGCCGACGCCGACCTGCCCCCGCTCGGGGCCACGTCCACCGGAGCCGACCCCGAGCAGGAGGCGGTGCTGGCCGACTCGGTCGGGCTCGCGCTGCTGGTCGTGCTCGACACGCTCACCCCCGCCGAGCGGCTGGCGTTCGTGCTGCACGACATGTTCGCCGTGCCGTTCGACGAGCTCGCCCCGGTCATCGGCAAGTCCCCCGACGCGGCCCGGCAGCTGGCCAGCCGCGCCCGCCGCCGGGTGCAGGGGCAGGCCCCGGCCGGCGAGGTCGACCAGGCCCGCCGACGCGAGGTCGTCGAGGCGTTCCTGTCCGCCGCCCGCGAGGGCCGCTTCGAGGCGCTGCTCGTCGCACTCGACCCCGACGTGGTGATGCGCGCCGACGCGACCGCCGTGTCCTACGGCTCCAAGGGCGAACTGCGCGGCGCGGACACGGTCGCCGGCTACTGGAACGGCCAGGCCGCCGAGGCGCGCACGGCACTGGTCGACGGCGTCGTCAACGCGGTCTGGGCACCGCGCGGCAAGGTGCGCGTGGTGCTGGCCTTCACCGTCGTCGACGGCCGCATCGCCGCCATCGACCTCACCGCCGACAAGGACCGCCTCGCCGACCTGGACGTGTCGCTGCTCTGACGACCCGCTCAGCCCTGCCATGATCGCTGTTTCGTGTCAAAACGTGTGGTCGGACCGCATATTTCGACACCAGACAGCGATCATGGCAGGACTGGACAGCCACCCCGCTGAACACGCCCCGGCTGCTGCGGCCACCCCCGCTAGGCTCCGCATCGCGGCGATTCACAGGAGGACAATCATGGCTCGGACCACCCCGCCCCGGCCGGTCGACATCGCTGCTGTTTTTCCGGAGCTGCGGGATCATGTGGGTGCCACCACCCGGCTGCATCCCCGCCCCGGCATGCCGACCGTGCATGACAGCTCCGCCGGCGGCCCGCTGCTGTGGCCGGCCGACGAGCCCTGGCCGCACTGCGCGGACGGCCACGACTACCTGTTCCAGCCGCACCGGCCGGAGACCGTACGGCAATGGCGGCGGATCCTGGGCGCGGCCTGGGGCCGCACCCGCCGCGGCGAGCAGCTGCAGCTCACCGAGCAGGAACGCGCCGAGCTGCCCGACCTGGACGACTGCGCCCCCGCCGAACTCGCCGAGCAGCCGATCGCGATGGTCCCCGTCCTTCAGCTGTATCGGCGGGACGCGCCGGGTTTCCTCGGCCCGGACGACACCGACCTGCTCCAGGTGCTGTGGTGTCCGCTGGATCACGGCGAACTCGGCTACAACCCCCGGGTGCTGCCGGTGTGGCGGCGCGCCGCCGACGTCGGCATGGTGCTGTCCGTGCCGCCCGAGCCCCTCATCATCTCGGACTCGTACCTGCCCGAACCCTGCCTCCTGCACCCCGAGCAGGTACGCGAGTACGAGTACGGCGGCCTCCTGCCGCAGGAGCTGGACGAGCGCATCCAGCAGTGGGAGGAGGAGCAGGAGGAAC
The DNA here is from genome assembly GCF_009720385.1 of Catellatospora vulcania. Lineage (GTDB taxonomy): Bacteria > Actinomycetota > Actinomycetes > Mycobacteriales > Micromonosporaceae > Catellatospora > Catellatospora vulcania. The sequence continues at coordinate 71,517 of NZ_WARX01000026.1, forward strand.
GCTGCTCCGACGGCGAGCCCGCGTACTCGTACCAGTTCGACCTGTCCATCGCCCCGGGATGGAAGCTCGGCGGCTTCGCCTCATGGCATCTCACCGATCCCCACCCGATGGACTGCGCCGAGTGCGGCGAACCGATGCGGTTGCTGTTGACGATCGCCGGCGACGAGTGGGACGGCGGCTCGGGCAGCTGGCGGCCGGCGGAGGACGCCGAACCCGGCGAGTTCCATTCGCTGCACAGCGACAACAGCCCGACAGCGGTGTCGATCGGCCGCGGCTACTCCCTGTGGATCTTCTACTGTCCGGTCTCCTTCGGCCACCCGCATGGAACCGCCATGCAGTAGGGCCGATCAGGCCTCGTCGCGCAGGCGGGCGATCTCGGTCAGCAGGTAGCGCAGCTCCGGGGCGCTGGATGTGCCGACCGCCGCGGCGCGCAGCTGCTCGATCGCGCCCGGGCGGTCGCCGGCCATCTCCAGCAGGTGGCCGCGCACGGCGGCCAGCCGGTGGTGGCCGGGCAGCCGCTCGTCGAGGGTGTCCAGCACCTTCAGGCCCGCCTGCGGGCCGTCGACCATGGCCAGGGCCACCGCGCGGTTCAGGGTGACCATCGGGTTGGGCTGGATGCGTTCGAGCACGCCGTACAGGGCGAGGATCTGCGGCCAGTCGGTCTCGTTCGCCGTGGCCGCCTCGTCGTGCACCGCCGCGATCGCGGCCTGCAACTGGTACGGCCCCACGGCCTGCTGCTTCAACGCCGCGCTGATCAGGTCGACGCCCTCGGCGACCGCCGCCCGGTTCCAGCGGGCGCGGTCCTGCTCGGGCAGCGGGATCAGCTCCCCGTGCGGGCCGGTGCGCGCGTCGCGCCGGGCGTCGTTGAGCAGCATCAGCGCCAGCAGACCGGTGACCTCGGGCTCGTGCGGCAGCAACCGGTGCACCTCGCGGGCGAGCCGGATGGCCTCCTTGGACAGGTCGGTACGCACCAGCTCGCCGCCGCCGCTGCTCGCGTACCCCTCACTGAAGATCAGGTAGAGCACGTGCAGCACGGCGTCGAGCCGGGGCCGCCAGTCCGCGCCCGACGGCAGCCGGAACGGCTCGCCGGAGGCGTGGATGCGCTGCTTGGCGCGGCTGATCCGCTGGCCCATGGTGGACTCGGGGACCAGGAACGCGGCGGCGATCTCGGCGGTGGTCAGGCCGCCGACCGCGCGCAGCGTCAACGCGATCGCCGACGGGGGCGTCAGCGCGGCGTGGGTGCACATGAACAGCAGCTGCAGGGTGTCGTCACGGTCCGCCGCGCTCTCGTCGGCCGCGGCCGCCGCCACGGGCTCCCAGTCCTGCTCCTCCCGGCGGCGTCGGGCGTCGTCGCCGCGCCACATGTTGATCAGCCGCCGGGACGCGGTGGCGATGAGCCACGCCTCGGGGCTGTCCGGCAGCCCTTCGACGGGCCAGTGCAGGTGCGCGGCGAGCAGGGCCTCCTGCACGGCGTCCTCGGCGGTGTCGAAGTCGCGGTACTTGCGCGCGACCACGGCGAGGACCCGCGGCGCGAGGGCGCGCAGCAGGTCCTCGATCGACCGGTCGGTCATCGCGGATCAGGCGTCGGCCTGCGGCGGGCCCACGATCGGGCGCACCTCGATCGGGATGCCGAGCGGCTGGCCGTCCTTGCCGGGCGCGGACGACGCCTTGGCCGCGATCTCGTACGCCCGCTCCGGGCCGGCGCAGTCGACGATCCAGAAGCCGATCAGGAACTCCTTGGCCTCCGGGAACGGGCCGTCGGTGACCGCGGGCGCGCCCTTGCCGTCGTGGCGGACGATGCGGGCCTGGTCGGGGAAGGTGAGGCCCTCGTTGAAGACCATCTCGCCGCCCTCGCGCAGCTCGCGGTCGAAGTCGTGCTGGAACTCGATGTGCCGCTTCACGTCCTGCTGCGACCAGTTCATGATGCCCTCGGTGGCGTCCTGACCCGTGTGCATCATGATCATGTACTTCATCTCGGTTCTCCTCCTGGCGATCCGTGGTGGCGGCGGCCGCCTGTCGGGCCTGTCCCGCCACCCTCTCACCGGGTAGACACCGCCGGCCGCGCGCCTTCGACATCCGCGCCGCACATTTCTCAAGATTTTTTCTGGAAGGGCGAACGACCTGCTCCGGGCATGGTCAGGGGCTCCGTTCCATGGAACGGAGCCCCTGGGTGCGCGCCCTGCCTCAGTCCGGCCAGCTGCCGGTGAGCGCCTTGACGCCGTGCGCGCCGCCACGGTCGACCGCGGCCTTGACCAGTCCGAAGACCGCGCCCTGCAGCGCCGCGGCGAGCAGGATCTCGGCCCATCCCTTCGTCGGGTCGGTGGCGTGCGGCGCCTCGCGCTTACCTGACGCGATCCGCCAGATCTGCTTGAACGCCACCCCGGCGACGGCACCGGCCACGGCGCCGCTCACCATTCCGATCGGCTTGTAGACCAGCTTCTGCGTGTTCATGGCAGGCCCATACCCGCTTCAGGCGAGCCGTACCGCCAGCTTGCCGACGCTGCCCGCGGCGAAGTCGGCGAAGGCTTGCGGCACCTCGTCGAGCTGGTAGGTGCGCTGCACCGGCACCTCCAACCGGCCCGCCGCCACCTGGGCGGCCAGGTGCTCCAGGCCGGCCGGGTCGAGGTCGGCGTTGACCGACAGCGCGACCACGTCGTGCACACCCATCTGGTCCTGGCCGATGCCGAGCAGCGAGGCGAACCGGCCGCCCGGAGCGATCAGCTCGGCCAGCGCGAACGGGTCGCCTGCCAGGTGCACCGCCGCCTTGACGCCGCCCGGGGCGATCGCGGCGACCTGCCCGATGACGTCGCCGGTGCGGTCGATGACGTAGTGCGCGCCGAGGCGGCGTACCAGCCGGGTGCCCTCGCCGGGATCGGCGGTCGCCAGCACGACGGCTCCGCGCGCGGCGGCGAGCTGCACCACGAGGCTGCCGACGCCGCCGGTCGCACCCATGATCAGCACGGTCTCGCCGGGCAACGGCGCGATCGCGTCGACGACCGTGGCGGCGGCCGCGCCGGCCAGGCCCAGCGCGCCGGCGGTGGTGAGGTCGAGTCCGTCTGGCACCCGGGCGAGGCTCGTGGACGGCACCACCACGTACTCACCGAAACCGCCCGCCTGCAGCGGGAATGTCAGCACGACGCCGAAGACGGCGTCGCCGGTGGCGAAGCCCTCGACCCCGTCGCCGAGCTGGTCGACGGCGCCGGCGAAGTCGCGGCCGAGCACCACCGGGAAGCGGTGCTCCATGAACGCCGCCATGTGACCGCTGATCACCGCGGTGTCGAACCCGTTGAGCGAGGACGCGGAGACCTTGACCCGCACCTCGCCCGGCCCGGCCGACGGCGTCGGCACGTCCGCCAGCTTCGCCGCCGCGCCCAGTTCCGCGCTGATGATCGCGCGCATATGTACTCCTCACCTGGTGTCCATGATGGAATACGCGCGACGTTAGGGCAGCGCCCGCACCCTCGATACCGTCCGTAACGACGGCAGCACGCATCCTCCGGCCGCCGGGCTGACCCGTCGGAGGTAACCGCCCTCCGCATGGATGTCACTTTCAGTGACCGCCGACGCCGATCAGGTCGCGCGCGTCGCCGGAAGCGGCGACGACAGCGCATCCGCCGCCTGCTAGTGCTGATCCACATCGGACTGGAGTCGATCTCATAGAGAGCGCTCTCTTGACGGGGGGACGACTCCGTCCTAACGTGACGGTTGTCAATTTATTAACAGTGCTTACCAAATGTGTTCTGCCCGGAACGCCTGGTAGCACACCCAGCACGCTCCTGGGAGGTAGTCCCATGCGTAGAACGACCCGACTGCTGGCCCGGCTGACCGTGGCCGCGCTCGCCGCGGCCGGCCTCACCGTGCCCGCCACCGTCATCACCGCCACCCCCGCCCTCGCCGTCGGCCCGCAGACCTGGTCCGACGAGTTCAACGCGGCCGCCGGCACGCCCGTCAACGGCAGCAAGTGGAAGTTCGACATCGGCGGCGGCGGCTGGGGCAACAGCGAACTGCAGTACTACACCAACAGCACCAACAACGCGGTGCACGACGGCGCGGGCAACCTCGTCATCACCGCCCGCCGGGAGAACCCCGCCGGCTACGGCTGCTGGTACGGCAGCTGCCAGTACACCTCCGCACGACTGCTCACCGCCGACCGGTTCACGCAGGCCTACGGCCGCTTCGAGGCCCGCATCAAGATCCCGCGCGGCCAGGGCATCTGGCCCGCGTTCTGGATGCTCGGCAGCGACATCGCCACCAACCCGTGGCCGAACAGCGGCGAGATCGACATCATGGAGAACATCGGCAAGGAGCCCGGCACCGTCCACGGCAGCCTGCACGGCCCCGGCTACTCCGGCTGCTGCTCGCTGACCGGCCAGTACACCCTGCCCGGCGGCGCGCGGCTGGCCGACGCCTTCCACACCTACGCCGTGGACTGGGCACCCGACTCGGTGACCTGGTTCATCGACGGCATCCAGTACTCCCGCAAGACCCGTGCCGACGCGGGCGCCAACCGCTGGGTCTTCGACCACCCGTTCTTCATGCTCCTGAACGTGGCAGTCGGCGGCGCGTGGCCCGGTTCCCCCGACGGCAGCACCGTCTTCCCGCAGTCGATGGTCATCGACTACGTCCGGGTCTTCGCCCAGGACGGCGGCACGCCGCCCGCCGGCGGCACCCCGCTCATCGGCCAGGGCAGCAACCGCTGCATCGACGTGCCCAGCTCCAACACCGCCAACGGCAACCGGCTGCAGATCTGGGACTGCAACGGCACCGGCGCGCAGCGCTGGTCCTTCGAGTCCGACAGCAGCGTGCGGGCACTGGGCAAGTGCATGGACGTCAACGCCGGCTCGTCGGCCGACGGCACGGCCATCCAGCTCTGGGACTGCAACGGCAGCGGGGCGCAGAAGTTCGTCCTCAGCGGCGCCGGCGACCTGGTGAACATCCAGGCCAACAAGTGCGTCGACGTCACCGCCGCGGGCACCGCCAACGGCACCAAACTCCAGCTCTACACCTGCAACGGCACCGGCGCCCAGAAGTGGCGCAAGGGCTGACGCTCGCCACCTGCGCGCTGGTGCAGTTTCGGGGAAAGTGCAGCCATTCGGCCTGCCGATGATGCAGTTTCCCCGAAACTGCGGCCGGATCACCGACCGCCTCGTCTCCCGGGTACGCCGAATCCGGGAGACGAGGCACGTCTCGTCCTGGGGACATGAGGCGGTGACCTCGGTGGAGAAGACGTGTTCGACGTAGGGGCGGGGAGTCCGCCCGCCTATCGCGGAAGCCAGACCGCCTCGGCGGTTGTCGCAGCCACGCCGCCCCACCGGTCGCGGCACACATAGGACAGACTCGCGTGAATTGCCCGGTCGTCGTTGTCGCGCAAGACCGGTCGGCCGCAGTGCAGACAAGGGGCGACGAGCGGATAGGACCGCCCCGTCCCACTCGCCCCTGGCGGCGTTTCCGTGGCTTCAGCAGCCGGAGTCGTCATGGCCTCACCTTCCCCATTGCGTCACGGACCGCCTGGCCGGACGGGACACGATCGTCACGTCCGGCCAGGGTTACGACCGGGCTCACCGGCGGCGAGGCGGCTGAACTGCCGGGTGCGAGCGGGAGATCGGCTCTTCCCGCAACCAGCGGATCCCGACCGGCGGCGCCGGGACCTCAGACTCCGAATCCCCCGAAGCCTGCCGAACACGACGCCGATATGAATGTCCATCTACAGGCCCGCCGCCAACAGGTCGGCAACGGCGCAGAAGTGATGCATCGGCATTGCGCCACCCACGCTGATGTGCGTGGATGTCCGTGAGAGAGGGAGGTGCGCCAATGGTGCGCGGCAGGCTGGCTGAGCGGCGAAAGACTGTCGGGCTCAGCCAGGAGAAGCTGGCCGAGTCGCTTGGCGTCGATCGCTCGACGGTGGTGCGCTGGGAACGCGGGGCAGCCATGCCCCAGCCTTGGCTGCGTCCGCGCCTGGCAAGTGCGCTTCAGCTGACGATCCGCGAACTGGCGAGCCTGTTGGAGAACGCACCTGACCTCACCGTCGCGACTGCGAGTAGCCGGGCCGCGGGGACACCCGCGTGGGACGGCAGCGGCATACAGACGATGCTCCACTTCCGGATCGCCGATTTGCAGCTGGGCGGCCAGTTCCTGTACGAAGACGTCCTGGCCTATCTGCGCCAAGCTATCGGCCCGCGACTTTTCGACGCGACCGATGCAGATGCTCCGCAGTTGCTTGCCGCCGCGGCCGGGCTGACGGAGATGGCGGGGTGGATGGCCTACGACAGCGGCCTTACGCTATTGGCGAGCCGGCATTTCAACAGGGCCTTCGAGTTCGCCAGAACGAGCGGGGACCGGCACCTGGGCGGCCATATTCTCGCCAGTCTCAGTCACCTCGCTCATCATGATCGGCACCCGGAGGAGGGGATCCGCTACGCGGACCGCGGCCTGAGTCTTATGAGTCGAGACGACACCGCGCCGGGCGTGCGTGCCCGCCTGCACGCGATGCGCGCACGCGGTTACGCGGCCCTGCGAGATCCGGCTCGTTGTGACGCGAGCATCGACACGGCCGAGCGGCTGCTGAGCGAACCGCTCCATCGAGCCGCGTCGCCATGGCCCAGCGTCTTCGACGGCGGCTCGCTGGCGCTGGAGAAGGCACGCTGCTACCGACAGCTCGGGCGGCCGACCCTCGCCCGTGTCGCGACCGCCTCGGCGATCGCCGCCCGCACGCCCGACAGAGTCCGAAGTCGCGCTTTCGCACAGCTCACAGCCGTATCGGCCATGATCGACCAGGCTGAGGTCGACGAGGCCTGCGAGGCCGCCGGAAAGGTCGTCAGCGCCACGAGATCCCTCGGCTCTCAGCTCGTGCTTCGGCAGTTGGCGGCGCTACTACCCCGGTTCGCCCCGTACGCTGGCAATCGTGATGTCGCCGAGTTCCTCGACAGCCTGCGGGAACGGCTGTCCGAACGACACCGCGCGCCCGGACAGGCCGACTGATCGCGGCGTCCATGAGCGCTGAGCAGCCCTTGTACCAGCGCGATCCGGAGGCATGGCAGGCGCACCTGGCGGAGGGCAATCGCATCCAGCCCCGCAAACGAGTCGGTGCTGACGTGCTCTTCCGCGACCAGACGGGCAACGTTCTCATCGTCGAGCCACGCTACAAACCCGGCTGGGACCTCCCCGGCGGCATGGCGGAGGCCAACGAGCCCCCGCTGGCAGCGGCGGTCCGGGAGGTCACCGAGGAACTCGGAATTGCCTGGGGCGGCGGCCGCATGCTGGTCCTCGACTGGGTGGCACCGCACGGCCCCTGGGACGACAGCCTCATGTTCGTCTTCGACGGAGGGGTGCTGACGACAGCCGAGCAGCAGCGCATCATGCCAGCCGACAATGAGTTGGGCGCATACGCCTTTGTTCCGGCAGACGATGCCATGGCGAGGATCGGCTCGCGGCTCGCAAGGCGACTCGATGCGGCGCTACACGCGGCGGGCGACGGCACGACGGTTTACCTGCACGACGGCCAAGACATCGAAAGAGTCGCACCTCCTCGGTAACGTGACCCGGTGATTCGCGACGTCCACCCCGGCGCGTCTGATGTTCCGGACGAACAGCGCTGCCCCAAGTGCGGCACCGACGGGTTACCGGTGCTGATCGGCTTGGCCGACGAGTCCGCAGTGGAGGCCGCCGCAGCGGGCGAACTCATCTCTGGCGGCTGTATGCGCTTGATCGACGGCAACACATGGGGGTGTTCCTCCGGCCACGAGTGGGCCGCCGACGATCAGGCCTGGACACAGGCCGTCAACCGCGCTCTGGCCGGGCGCCCCCGTTGCCGCGGCTGCGGTGGCGCGACCCGCCGCGTGGTCTACCCGCGTGCCCTGGCCTACCTCAGCGAGACCGTCGGGCTCGCCGAGGAGATCGCAGCCGGCGAGGCCGAGATGGCGGCCGACGACGGACCGCCCGATGTCTACTCCATCCGGATCTGCCGGGACTGCCGGACCGTCGCGGCATGACATCGCCCAGGCCGCACCGGACGCCGAAGCCCCGGCACGTGCTCGACGCCAAACGCGGGCTGACCCCGCGGGCACGGGCGTTTCTCGCCGCGCACGGGGTCCGGCGCGAGGTGTGGTCGGCCGAGCAGCACCGCAGGCACTGGCACCGCTACCACCGGCCCGCGGAGGCGATCGAGCACCTGGCCGCCTACCAGGGCCGGTGGGGCGGGCTGGAGCTGCCGCCGTCCCCCGAGTACGAGGGCGGCCCGCACGTTCTGGACGCCGACGACCCGACCGTCGAGGAGGGGCTGGGGGCCTGTTTCACGGCGGGCCGCCCGCGGGCCGCCCTGGCGTACGGGTTCATGGTCGACGGTGCGGGCCGCTTCGGCATCGTCGCGGGCGACACGTGGGTGCCGCTGCACGGCTCGGTCGAGGGCTGGGTGGAGTCCGTCGCGCTGCGCCACCTCGCCGACCGGATGCCCGCCAAGGTGGCGCTCGCGACCGGGGCCAGGCTGGACGGGCTGCCGGAGCGGCTGCGGCTGCGCCCGGTGGCCGAGGTCGCCGGGGACACCGACGGCTGGTGGCGCGGCGAGGACACGCTGCTCGCGATCTACCGGGGCGAGGCCCGGCTGTTCGGCAACGCGCACTACCAGACGGCGTACCTCTATACGGGCATCGACCAGCTCACCGAGCGGCTCCGCGCAGGCTGAGGGTGCTTCGGCGCGGTGGATGACGTTGGCGTGCGCCCGTTACGCTCGGCCGGTGACCGCGCGCCGCCCCTTCCCGCAGAAGATCCTGATCTACGGGGTGTACGGGGCCGGCAAGTCCACCCTCGCCCTGGAGCTCTCCCGGCGGCTGGGCCTGCCCTGGCAGCCGGTCGACGAGCTGACCTGGGAGCCGGGTTGGAAAGAGGTCCCGACACCGATCCAGCGGGACCGGATCGCGGCGGTCTGCAAGCGCAGGTCCTGGATCCTCGACGGCGCCTACAAGGACTGGCTGGACGTGCCGCTCGCCTCCGCCGACCTGGTCATCGGCCTGGACTTCTCGCGCGGCCTGACGCTGCGGCGGCTGCTGCGGCGCACCGCGCGGCTGGTATCCACCGGCGAGGTCATCTGCAACGGCAACCGCGAGACGCTCGGCAGCGTGCTGTCCTCCGAGTCGATCATCCTGTGGCACTTCGCGTCGTTCGGCCGTAAACGCCGCCGTATGCGCCGGTGGGCGGCGGACTCCCCCGGCCCGCAGGTGCTGCTGTTCCGCACCCCCGCCGAGCTGGACCGCTGGCTGGACGAGCTGAGCCCGGTCAGCTCGGGGCGACCACCACGGTGAAGGTGAGCTGCCGCCGGACGGCGAAGCCCATCGCCTCGTAGAGCCGGATCGCGCCGGTGTTGTCGCTGGCCGCGTGCAGGAACGGCGTCTCGCCGCGCCGCCGCACGCCCGCGGCGACCGCGCGGATCAGCCTGGTGGCCAGGCCCTGGCCGCGGTACGCGGGATCGGTGCACACCGCGCTGAGCTCGGTGAAGCCAGGCGGGTGCATCCGCTCCCCGGCCATCGCCACGAGCCTGCCGTCCTGCCTGATGCCGAGGTAGGAACCCATCTCGACGGTGCGCGCGAGGAACGGGCCCGGCTTGGTGCGTTGGACAAGGTCGAGCATCTCCGCCACGTCGGCCGTGCCCAGCGGCACCGCCTCGGGTTCGTCAGCGACCGCGAGCGCGGCGTCGACCAACTGGACGACCTCGTCCTGCCAGGTGATCTCCCAGCCCGCCGGCACCGGGTAGTCGCCGATGAGCACCGCCCGTCCACCGGGGCCGACCAGCGTCGCGAGGTCGCCCCACGCTCGAGCGCCGGCGCCCGCCGGCAGCGCGGCGAACGGCGTCACCGCCGGGTCGTAGCAGACCGCCTGTCCGTGCCGCCGGGCGAACGCGCCGTGCGGGCCGGTCAGGGCCGCCCCGGCGGGGTCGTCGAGCACGCTGGTGCCGATCGTGTGCACGCCGCTCATCACAGACCCACTCCCCCGCAACGATGCCCTGATCAGCAGAGGCCATCGTAGTCGCCGAGCCGGGGCACAGCTGGGCCGGTCCGTGACCGGTGGCCGGGGTGCGGCCCGGTGGTCACTCGGCGGGCACGGCTTCCGGCACGGCCCGCGAACGTGCCCGGCGGTGCAGCGCGATTCCGGCCGCCAGGCCGACCACCAGCAGCGCCAGGAGCAACCAGGGCCAGATCGTCACACCGGAGGTCCGGGACCCGGCGACGACGACGAGCGCGGGCGACGCGGACGCCGACGGTTCGTCGGCCGGCAGCGCCTCGACTGACATGGACGCAGACGGTGCCGCGGAGGGCGACGCGGACGGCGCAGGCGTGCCGGTCGCAGCGCCGCTGCCGGAGCCGGAACCGGTGCCCGAGCCGCTGCCGGTGCCCGAGCCGCTGCCGCCGGACGCGCCGGTCGGCCCCGCGCAGCCCGCGACCTTGATGAGCATCCGGTAGTCGTTGTTGTAGGTGTTCGGGTCGTTCATCGACGCCGTCCAGCCCTCACCCGGGCCCTCGGTGCCCATGGTCTTGTCGCAGCCGTTGACCTTCACCCGTACCCGGACGGTCCTGGTCTGCCCGACGGCGATGTCCTCGATCCCGCAGTGGTACGTGGTCGCCGTGGTGGTGCAGCCGTCGCCGCCCGCGTAGCGGGTGCCCGGCTGGGCGCTGCCGGCGAACAGCTCCACCGACTTCGGCGCGCCGGGGCCCGCGTTGCGCACGGTATGGGTGACCGTGACGGTCTGCCCGATCTGGGCGGTGGGCACGTTCGAGCTCATGACGAGGTCGGCGACGTCCGGGCGCACCTCGACGGTGCCGCTGGCCGTGCTGTCGTGCGGCGCGGGGCTCGACGTCAGGGTCAGGCGCACGGTGCCGGCCGGACCGGCGGCGGCGGTCGCCTTGGCGCGCAGCGAGAGCGTGGCGCGGAACTTCTTCTCACCGTCGATCTGCAGGGTGCCCCAGGTGCAGGTGACCTTCGCGCCCGATCGGGAGCAGGGCGAGCTGACCCCGACGATGTCCACCTTGCCGGTGATGCCGGAAAGGTCGGCGACGAGTTTCACGCCGGTGACCTGCCCGGTTCCCGACGCCTGCACGCCGATCGGGACACCGGTCGAGCCACTCTGCCCGACATAGGTCGACATCCCGGTGCCGTACTCGACGAAGAACGGCGCCAGGTGTACGCCGTCCGCGCTCGCGGGCGCCGGCGTCGCGACCAGTGCGGCGACCACGGCGGTAGCCGTGAGCAGGGCACGCTTGAGCAGTGAGGGCATAGCCCGGCAGTATAGGAGTCGGCCGCCGAGCCGTGGCTCCCGTCGCCGGTCAGAACAGGCGGCGCTGCCCCGCGTGCAGCGCGATGTGTGCGGCGAGCTGGTCGCCGTCGGCGACGAGCAGGTCGCTGAACCGGACCCGGCCGCCGGGCACGTGCACGGTGAAGTCGCGCCGGGTGGTGGCGAACGCGCCGTTGCTGGTGTTGACGGTGACGCCCTCGACGTACGCCACCTCGTGCCAGGTCACCACGTGCTGGATCCGGCCGAGCGCGCCGACCGTGATCATTCCGCGCTCGAACACGTGGATCGCCCGGTTGCGGCGGATGAGTAGGGCCTGCCCGAGCAGGCCGACGATGATCACGGTGCCGGCGAGCTGGTAGGGCGTGATGTCGGCGCCGAAGCCCAGCACCAGCGTGGTCGCGGCGATGATCGGGGCGATGAGCAGCTGTGCGACCGGCCTGGTGCCGTAGCGCTGCACCGGGCTGCCGAATCCGGCGAGGGCAGCCCGGTCCGGGACGCTCATACCGCGCTTCATCGATGACCCTCCACATAAGACATACGGAGGGTACCGTAGCGATACACGGTACGTAGGGGTGGGTCAGGCCGCCCACTTGGTGAGCCAGCGGTCGATGCGGCGCAGCTGCCGCGGCGTCAGCCCGGCCTCCACCGGCGGAGCCACCACCAGTGCCCGGTCACCCCACGGCCTGGTGTCGGCACGCCGCAACTGGTGGCGTACGTCGTCGTCGGTCCACAGCAGCGGCCGGCCCTCGTCGAGCACCCGCTGCGCGGCGGGCAGCTTCCACCAGGTCTGCGCCGTCCTGGCCAGCGGTGTCGCCAGGGCGGTGTCCTGCGAACCGAACTCGGGGCACTCGCGCACCGGCCAGGCCGGCAGGCCCAGCACGCTGCCGACGTTGACGGAGTGGTGCTGCCAGGTGCTGTGCCACCAGATCTCGGCGCGGCCCTGGTCATGGACTCCGCGCAGGAATTCCAGCACGGGCGTCGCGGCGAGGATGGGCCATTCGAGGTCGTGCTTGCTCGGCGCGGAGGCCCGGACCCATACGTGGTCCGGCCAGACGCGCCGGTCCGGCAGGTCGGTGACCGCATTGATCACACCGTCGATGTCCAGCAGCCAGATCGGCACTCCCTTGGCGGCCGGGCGCTCCCGTCGCACCAGCGCGATCACCCCCCCGGTCCGTCCATTGCCGACTTCAGTCTTACGCCGTCCGGCCAGGGCGGGCAAGGCTCGGCGCGGGCAGATCACGATCGGATAAATGCGTTGCCGTACGCCGCGAGCGGTCGGTAATTTCACCGGCACACCTCCCGGTGCGCTGGTGACGGCTACTTCATCTGACAAAAGCCTGCCGTCGCCGACCCGGTCTCGGGAGGTGCCACCACACCGTGACACCCCGTCCGTGGGCTGATGCCCACCGGGCCGCGGGCCGCATGCCGGGTTCACCGGCCGCCGGCCCGAATTACTCAGGCGACAGCGCAGCAGCCGCGTCGCCGCCGATCCTGATCCTGGGTGTGTGGTGCGCCGTGTTCTGACCGGCGCCGGACGGGGGACGTCGATGGCCCGATTCAACTTCAAGGTGCGCGCCAACCGCCACGAACTCGACGACGTCAGCCTGGTCCGCCGGCTCGTCCCGCCGGCGTACGCCGAACGGGTGCCGCGGCAGTGGGTCACCGAGGAGCGCGCCCCGGCCTTCCCGCGCTCACCCCGGCTGGAGCTGTTCCTGCTGGCGGTGTCGCACATGGTCGGTAGCGACACCTTCTACGAGCGGTCCGCGGATCGCGACGCCCGCTTCCGCGAGCTGGTGCGCACCGTCGCGGTGACGGAGGCGGACTGGTTCGCGCGGTTCGTGCCGTGGCTGCGGACCGGCGCGATGCTGCGCTCGGCGTCGATCGTCGCGGCGCTGGAGGGTGCGCACGCGCAGGTCGAGGCGGGCATTCCCGGCTCCCGCGCGGTGGTGGACAGCGCCCTGCAGCGTGCCGACGAGCCCGGCGAGGCGCTGGCGTACTGGCTGGCCAGGTACGGGCGGAGGCTGCCGAAGCCGGTCAAGCGCGGCGTCGCCGACGCCGTGCGCCGGCTCTACACCGAGCGGAGCCTGCTCAAGTACGACACCGAGACGGCCCCGGTGCGCTTCGGCGACGTGGTCGAGCTGACCCATCCGGTGGCGGTCGCGCCGTGGCAGGGCGACCTGTTCCGGCACGCGGTCGACCGCCGCCACGGCCGCGACCGGCCCGCGCCGGACTCACTGCCGACCGTGCGCGCCCGCGCGGAGCTGGCGGCGACACCGGTGGCGGACCGGCCGGCCGTCACCGACCCGGCGGTGCTGGCCAAGGCCGGAATGACCTGGGAGGCGCTGGCCGGCTGGCGGCAGTCCACCATGGACGCCGCGGCCTGGGAGTCGATCATCCCGAGCATGGGCTACCTCGCGCTGCTGCGCAACCTGCGCAATTTCGACGCGGCCGGGATCAGCGACAACGTCGCCGCGGCGGTCGCCGCCCGGCTGTCGGACCCGGGCGAGGTGGCGCGCTCGCGGGTGCTGCCGATGCGGTTCCTGTCGGCGCACCGCGCGGTGGGCCACCCGCGCTGGGCGTACCCGCTGGAACTGGCGTTGCAGCACGCCCTGGCCGACGTGCCCGCGCTGGACGGCCGGGTGCTGGTCCTCATCGACACCTCGGGTTCGATGCAGTCGCAGTTCAGCAGGGACGGGAGCCTGCGGTACTGGGACGCCGCGGCCGTGTTCGGCCTGGCGCTGGCCGCGCGGGCGGCCGAGCCCACGGTGGTGTCGTTCTCCAGCGGCGCCGCCGTGTTCCCGCGGGAGCCGGGCGAGTCGCTGCTGTCGGCGCTGCGGCGGTTCAAGGACGGCTACTTCTTCGGCGCGGGCACCGAGACCGAGCAGGCGCTCCGGCGCCACTACGACGGCCACGACCGGGTGGTCATCCTGACCGACGAGCAGGCACGGTGGCACGGCGCACGCGACGTCGCCCACTCGGTGCCCGCCCGGGTGCCCGTGTACACCTGGAACCTGGCCGGCTACCGCCTTGGCCACACCCCGGCCGCCGGCAACCGGCACACCTTCGGCGGGCTGAGCGACGCCGCCTTCGCGATGATCCCGCTCGTGGAGGCGGGCGACAGCGACCGCTGGCCGTTCTGAGGCCGCGCGGACGCGCACCGGTGCCGGTCGTTGCCGACGAGGTGGGCAGGCGATAGTGTCCGCGACGCACCGCGGCCGCCACCGCCCGGCGAAGGAGTTGCACGATGGCATCATCCGGGGTCGTCTTCCCCGTCAGCACCGGCACCGAGCGCAGCACGTCCGCGCTGGGCAGGGCCGTGGTCGCCGACGCGCTGCGGCCGGTCGACCCCGTCGGAGCCCGCGCGGCCGAACACGAGACGAACTGGCGCGCCGATTACCTGGTGCACTTCCGGCGGTTGGTGGAGGCGGGGCTGATCTCCGGCGACGCCGCGCGCAGCAGTGCCGCAGCCGGGCTGGCCTCGCTGCACGACCGTATGCGGGTGGTCACCGAGGACGGCGAGACCGGCCTGCGGGCGGCGTTCGAGCGCAAGCCGGACCGGTCCGCGGAGCTGGGCACGGTGACCGTCGGCGGCGACGGCGACACCGACCGTGAGCTGTCCCTGCCGTACCGGGGCGAGCGGCTGCGCGGCGACGCGCTGGCCCGGCAGCTGGACGCGTGGGTCGCCGCCGGGGTCGTCGAGCCGAGCTGCGCGGAGGCGGTGCGCGCGGTGATGGCGAACCCGGACTGGCTGAACCTGTCCGACGTTCGGGTGGTGGCGCTGGGCGCGGGCGCGGAGATGGGGCCGACGCATTCGCTGCTGCGCTGGGGCGGCGAGGTCGTCGCCGTCGACCTGCCGCGCCCGCAGCTGTGGCGCAACCTGCTGGAGACCGCCCGGCGGTACGGCGGCAGGCTGCGCATCCCGGTCGCCGCTTCCCGCCGCGACCACGCGGACCTGGCCGAGGTCGCCGGCGCGGACCTGCTGCACCAGCTGCCCACCGTCGCGGACTGGCTGCTCGGGGTGGACGGCCGGCTGGTCGTCGGCAACTACGTCTACGCCGACGGGGCGACCAACCTGCGGGTCTGCGCCGCGGTGGACGCCCTGACCGAGCACCTGCGCGGGCAGCGCCCGGACACGGCGCTGGCGTTCCTGGCCACCCCGACGGACGTGTTCGCCGCGCCGGGCGAGGCCGTCGCGCAGGCGGACGAGAAGTACCGGCAGCCCTCGACGCTGCGCACCCTGCGCGGGCCGCTGCGGTTCGTGTCGGCGGGTCGGCTGCTGCGGCGCAACTACCCGCCCGAAGCCGACCCGGGCATCTGCGACAGTCTCGTGGCGCAGCAGGGCCCGAACTATGCGCTGGCCAAGCGGCTGCAGCGGTGGCGGGCGGCGGTGGCCCGGCACGAGGGCGCGACGGTCAGTTTCAAGGTCGCGCCGCCGACGCGTACCCGCTCGGTGGTGAAGAACCGGGTGCTGGCCGCGGCGTACGCGGGCGCGCCGGCGTTCGGGGTGGAGGTGTTCGAGCCGGCCACGTCCAACACGCTGATGGCCGCACTGCTCGTGCACGACCTGCGCAATCCCCCGCCGGTGCGCGAGCACGTGTGGCAGGAGGAGGCCCAGGGCGCGGCGCACGGCGGGCTGTGGCGGATGCCGTACGCCCCGCGTAGCGCCCTCGGCCTGGCGGCCCTGCTCGGCCTGGGCGGCGCACGCAACTGACACGGCGCGGCCCGCACCGGCGGACATCCGTCGGTGCGGGCCGCCGCGCCGGTCAGGCCAGCGTCTTGAGGTACGCGTCCAGGGCCTGGTAGGACTCGTTGGCGCCGCCCTCCATGCCGGAGGCGACCATGCCGTCACGGTCCTCCTTGTTGGCGAACGTCGACGTGCCGGTGAGCGTGGTCTTGCCGTCCTTGTGCTCGAAGACCAGGCGCTCGACGGAGATGTGGCCCGGCATGCCCTCGAACTCGAACGTCTGCACGATCAGTTCCATCGGCACGATCTCGCGGACCTCGCCGCGGAAGGCCCATTCCTCGCCGTTGTCGCCGTGCTCGACGATGCGCCACTTGCCGCCGGGCCGGAAGTCGAACGCGGTGACGTCGGCCTCGTGGCCGCGTGCCCACCACTTCTTCAGGTGCTCGGCCTTGGTGTGCACCTCCCACACCAGCGCGAGGGGCGCGTCGAAGCTGCGCGTCATCACGATCTCGAGGTCGCCCTGCAGTTTGACGTCCAGGGTCTTGGTTTCGCCCATCTCACTTCTCCTCTGCTGTGGGACCCGTCTGCAGGGTCCGCAGGTAGTCGTCCAGCCGGTCGTAGCGCTCGTCCCAGAAGCGGCGGTACTGCTCCGCCCAGGCCGAGATGTCGCGCAGGGGGGCCGCCTCCAGCCGGCAGGGCCGCCATTGCGCGTCCCGGCCGCGGGTGATCAGGCCCGCCTGCTCCAGCACCTTCAGGTGCTTGGAGACGGCCTGGAGGCTGATCGGAAACGGCTCGGCGAGCTGGTTCACGGTGGCTTCGCCGTCGGCCAGCCGGGCGAGGATCGCCCGTCGGGTCGGGTCGGCCAGCGCCGCGAAGACCAGGCTCAGTCGGTCCATGTCCGCCTCTCTATTCAACCAACCGGTTAATCAACCGACAAGTTGAGTATGCACCTCACTGGCACCGCATGCAAGACATACCCAGACCCCCTAGGGTCACTCCCCATGACCGACACCGACGAGGACCACCCGGGCTGGCACGCCATCGACGCCGCGCTCAGCCGGCTCTACCCGGGCGTCGAGCCGCGGCACTACGGCACGCCGATCAAGTGGAGGCTCGGCGGACCCGGCCCGCTGGACGGCGTCAGCTTCTACCGCCGTCACGACCACTGGCACGTGGTCGGTTACGGCATGTCCGAGCTGTACATCAAGGAGTGGGACGACCCGGAGCAGTCGGGCTGGGGGTTCGAGTTCACCTTCCGGGTGGCCCGCCCGGCGGACGAGGACTCCCCGCCGCTGTGGGCGGCGGACTTCCTGCAGGCCCTGGCCCGGTACGTGTTCGGCTCGGGCAACGGCTTCGCGCCCGGCCACCATCTGGACCTCAACGGGCCGATGTGCGCCGAGCGGCCGAACACCGCCATCCGCGCTGCCGCCTTCACCGACGACCCGGAACTCGGCGTCATCGACACCCCGCACGGGCAGGTGCGGTTCTTGCAGGTCGTCGGCCTGACCGTGGAGGAGTACGCGGTCATCGAGCAGTGGGACGCCGAGCGCCTGCTCGCCGCGCTGCGGTCGCGGCTGCCGTTGCTCGTCACCGACCTTGACCGCGGTGACCTCACCGGCGACGCCGAGATCGCCGCGGCGATCTCCCACGGCGTGCGCCACGACGGCTCCGTCACCGGCGCGCTGTTCGTCGCGGAGGCGAGCTGGCAGCAGCAGGACGGCGCCACCACGGTGACCGTCGGGGCGAATGCCGCCGCTCGGATCGGGCGGGTGCTGGCGGCCCGGCTGCCGTTCGGCCGCGACCTGTACGTCATCGGGCCGGAGAGCGGGGTCCACATCCTGCCAGGCGAGCAGGTCACGACGTCCCAGGAGGGTGACGGCCCGCTGGACCTGCAGCTCACGCCCGAGGTGCTGGCAGAACTCACCGGCTTGCTGCGACCCGTGGCCGGGGTGCACCGGCTGGCTGCCGCGCCGGAGCTGACCGTCCGTATCGTGCGGTCGCAGATTCGCGACCAGAGCGGGGCGGTCGTCGCCGAGGTCGGCTGACCCGGATCGGGCTCGGGCAGCGGGCAGTCCGCGACGGCGGCCGGCTGCCCGAGCGCCGTCGGGTCAGGAGACCTTGGTCAGCGGCCAGCTGACGTAGCCGTTGCTCAGCTGCGCCCGGTCGCCGGAGCAGGTGTAGGACACCGTGTTCTTGGCCAGGTCGAGGTTGCCGTCGAAGGCGCCGTTGGGCAGCGGCGTCTCGACGCCGTTCATGGTCATGACCGACTTCGTGGTGATCTTGCCGCCGGGCATCACGCCGCCGATCTTCCCGTCCTTGGTCGTGTACGACGTGCTGGTCGCTGAGCCGTTGAGGGTCGTCTTGCCCTCGACGGTCGCGCCGGACACGGTGGACTTGATCGAGATGACCGCGTTGTCGTACGTGATGGTCAGCTGGTCGGCGAACTCCAGGGTGATGCTGCCGGTGCCCTTGCCCTCGCCGCCGCCGAGCCTGGCGGCCGCCTTGGCCATGGCGTCCACATCGGCCGCCCATTTGCCGGTCAGGCAGCCGTCCCCGGTGCCCGCGACGCTGCCCGCCGAGGCCGTCGCGGCTGGTGCGCCCGGTGCGCCGCTGGACGCGGGTGTGGTCCCGGGAGTGTCGGCGGTGCAGGCGGCGGTGGCGAGAGCGGCGGCGAGCACGAGTACGGCCAGAGGGCCCGAAGTTTTCATGGCGCACATCGTGCCGACGCGCCCTTTCCCTGTCTCCTGACTGACAGGAAGCCGTCAGCGGGTGGACGATACTGTGTGGCACACACTATCGTGTGACGCATGGTCAACGACGAGCAGCTCTCGACGCACCTGCAGGAACTGCGCCGAGGCACCGTCGTGCTGGCCTGCCTGCTCGTGCTGCGACAGGCCAACTACGGATACGCGCTGCTCGACCTGCTGGAGCAGCGCGGGTTCGCGGTCGACGCGAACACCCTCTACCCGCTGCTGCGCCGCCTGGAGAAGCAGGGGCTGCTGACCAGCGACTGGAACACCGACGAAGCCCGGCCGCGCAAGTTCTACCGCACCAGCGCCGAGGGCGAGCAGCTCGCCGAGACGCTGGGCCGCGACTGGGACGCCCTCGACGCCGCATTCCGTGCTCTGAAAGGCCGGCCATGACCACCCTCACCGACCGCTACGTAGACGCCGCGCTGCGCCGCCTGCCCGGCCGCCAGCGCGGCGACATCGAGAAGGAACTGCGCACCGCGATCGCCGACGCCGTGGACGACCGGGTGGAGGGCGGTGGCGACCCCGCCGCGGCCGAGATCGAGGTGCTGACCGGCCTGGGCGATCCGGCCCGGCTCGCCGCCGGGTACGCCGACCGGCCGCTGCACCTGATCGGACCGGCGCTCTACCACGACTACACGCGCCTGCTCGCGGCGCTGCTGGCCACCGTGGTGCCCGCGGCAGCCGCGGGGGTGGGCCTGGTCCGGGCGCTGCGCGGCGAGGACGCGCTCACCCTGGCCGGTGACGCGCTGTCGGCGGCGTTCACCACGGCGGTCCACCTGGTCTGCTGGACCACGTTGGCCTTCGCGGCCCTCGACCGCCTGCCCCGCCTGCGTCCCGGCCCGGCCCGGCCATGGAGCGTCGACGCGCTGCCGGCGCGGCCCAGCCGGCGGGCCAGATACGCCGAGCTGGCGACGCTGACCGTGGTGACCGCGCTGTTCTGCACGTTCGTGCTGCTGACGCCGGTGGTCAGCACGCGCGCCGACGCGGCGGGCGAGCCGATCGGGCTGCTGTCGCCGTGGCTGTGGGAGACCGGCGTGGTGTACGCCTTCCTCTGCCTGGGTGTGGCCGGGCTCGGGTTCGCGTTCGCCCGGCACTACGCCCGCTGGAGCGTGCCGCTGGCGCTGTCCGGCGCGCTGGTCGAGGTCGCGGCGCCGCTGACGCTGATCTGGCTCGTCACGACCGAGCGGGTGCTCAACCCGGCCTTCGTCACCGCGGCAGGCTGGGGTCCGGACACCACCCGGTGGATCGGCATCGGCCTGATCGCGATGTCCTCGCTCAGCCTGCTGCACACCATCACCGACGGGTTGGGCCAGGCCCGCCACCGCTGAACCCGGCTCGCCCCTGCCATGACCTTGCGTTGCCCCGAGAGCGCGGCCGCCGGGACCGCTGGCGTGCCCAGAAAAGGAGACCCCTGTGAAAGCGATCGTCCGTGACAGGTACGGCACCGCCGACGTGGTGCGCTTCACCGACGTCCCGAAGCCCGCCGTCGGGCCGGAGCAGGTCCTGGTCCAGGTACGCGCCTGCTCGCTCAACTTCGGCGACCGGGCGGCCCTGCACGGTGAGCCCCGCGTGGTCCGGCTGGCCTGGGGGCTGCGCCGGCCGAAGGTGACGGTGCTGGGCCGTGACGTCGCCGGGACCGTCGTCGAGGTCGGCGCGAAGGTGAGCCGCTGGCAGCCCGGCGACGAGGTGTTCGGCGAGGTGAACCAACGCGGCTTCGCCGAGTACGTCGCCGCACCCGCCGACCACCTGGCCCGCAGGCCCGCCGGGGTGAGCTTCGAGCAGGCGGCGACGCTGCCCGTGGCCGCGAGCACGGCCCTGCAGGCGCTGCGCCTCGGCGCTGTCACGACAGGCAGCCGGGTGCTGGTCAACGGGGCCTCGGGCGGTGTCGGCACTTTCGCCGTGCAGCTGGCCGCCGACCTCGGCGCGCAGGTGACCGGCGTGTGCAGCACCCGCAACGCCGAGCTGGTGCGCTCGCTGGGCGCGGAGGTGATCGACTACACCCGGGAGGACTTCACCCGGGGCGACCGCAGCTACGACGTGATCTTCGACCTGGCCGGCGGCCACGGGCTCGCGGCCATGCGCCGGGTGCTCGCACCGGGCGGGGTGTACCTGTCCTCCAGCGGGACGGGCGGCCGGGTGCTCGGCCCGCTGCCGCACCTGCTGAAGGTGACCGTGCTGGGCGCGGTGACCCGGCAGCGCCTGCGCGTCGTGGCTGCCCGCCGCGACACCGCCGACCTCGACCACCTCGCCGACCTGGTCGCCGCCGGGCGCCTCTGTCCCGTCATCGAACGCGTCCGCCCGCTGTCGGAGACCGCCGAGGCCCTGCGGCGCCTCGAAACCGACCACGCCCGCGGCAAGATCGTCCTTACCGTCCCCGACTCCCCCGAACGCTGAACCCGCTCGCGCCACGGCTCGTCCGGTCGCAGTTTCGGGGAAAGCGCACGAATGTGCGCCGTCGTTGGTGCGCTTTCCCCGAAACTGCCCGGCCCGGCGGCGGGAAGATCCCGACGCCCGGCCGGTGGTGGCGGTACGGGGTCAGGGCATGGAAACCAGGTGGTTGTGGACGGTGTTGGCGAAGTTGTAGCCGTTGGACGCGTCCCAGTTGATCGACCAGGTCATCGCGCCGCGGATGGTGGGCCAGCGCGCCGGCGGGACGAAGCTGCCGCAGTTGGTGCCGGCGGCCAGGCAGTTCAGCGCGTTGTTGACCACGGACGGGCTGACGTAGCCGCCGCCCGCGGCCTGGGTGGTGGCGGGCAGTCCGAGCGCGATCTGGTCGGGCCGCAGCGCCGACTGCAGCTGGATGCAGGCCAGCGCGGTGAGGAAGTTGACCGTGGCCTGCGAGTACGCGAACTGCTGGTCGCAGCCGAGCATGCTGCCCGAGTTGTAGAACTGGGTGTGCACGATGGTCAGGATGTCGCGGATGTTGAGCGCGAGCGAGAAGTAGCCCGCCCCCGTGGACTGCATGTCGATGGTCTGTGGGGCCATCGTGATGATCAGGCCTGAGCCGACGCGGGAGCGCAGGTTGCGCAGCGCCTGCTCCATGTAGGTGGCGTTGAGGCCGTTCTCGAGGTCGATGTCGACGCCGTTGAAGCCGTAGTCGGTGATCAGGGTGTAGAGGCTGTTGGCGAAGTTGGTCGCCGCGGTGGAGCTGCTGACCGAGACCGAGCCGAGTTCGCCGCCGACGGACAGGATGACCTTCTGGTTGCGTGACTTCAGGGTGGCGACGTCGGTGCGGAACTGGGCGTTGGTGTAGCCGCCGAGCGCCGAGGACAGGCCGGAGTCCACGTTGAAGGTGACCGCGCCGGGGGTGCCGGACACGGCGTCGGCGAACGCGACCGCGACGATGTCGTAGGTGGTCGGCACCGAGGACAGCCGCAGCGGCGTGGCCCCGTTGACGAAGTTCTGCCAGTACCCGGTGAGCAGGTGCTTGGGCAGGGTGCCGGTGGTGCAGCCGGTGGTGGTGCCGGAGGCTGCGGCCGACGCCGGGGACTCGCCGGCGCTGTTGTAGGCGCGCACCGTGTAGGTGTGGCTGGAGCAGGTGGCCAGGCCGGTGATGGTGGCGCTGGTGCCGGTGACGGTGGCGCGCACGGTGCTGCCCTCGTACACCCGGTAGCCGGTGACGGTGCCCGACGAGGCGCTCCAGCCGACGTTCAGCGAGGTGTTGGTCGCGCCGCCGACGGTGACGTTGCCGGGGGTGCCGGGCACGCCGGTGCCGCAGCCGGTGGTGGTGACGGTGACGGTGCCCGAGCGCGGCGACTCGCCGACGCTGTTGTACGCCGCGACGGAGTAGGTGTGCGTGCTGCACGCGGCGAGTCCGCTGACGGTGGCGCTGGTGCCGGTGACGGTGGCGCGCACGGTGCTGCCCTCGTACACCCGGTAGCCGGTGACCGTGCCGGACGACGCGCCCCAGCTCAGCGCGACCGACGTGTTGGTGATCGAGCCGGCGGCCGGCGTGCCGGGCGTGCCGGGCACGGTGGGATTGGTGCCGCCCTGGCCCTGCAGCGAGACGTCGTCGGCGAAGTAGGTGCCGGTGCCGTACCAGCCGTGCAGGTAGACCTGGATCGAACTGCTCGCCGCGGTGAAGGTCAGGGTGAGCTGGGTCCAGTTGGTCGCGTTCGGGGTCCAGGTGGACGCGCCGCCGTTGACGCCGAGGTACACGTAGCTGCCGCGCACCCACGCCGACAGCGTGTACTGGGTGCCGGAGACGACGGAGACGGTCTGGGTGCACTTGCTGTTGTCGGAGGCGCTGGCCGCGCCCTGCAGCGCCTTCGTGCCGGTGCGCACCGGGGTGGACACGACGCTGCCGAGGTTGCCGGTGCAGCTCCACGGCGACAGCGCGCCGGACTCGAAGCCGCCGTTGACGAGCACTTCGGCGGCGGAGGCGGGCGCGGGCAGCGCCGCCACCGCGAAGGTGGTGACCAGCGCGGTGGCCAGGGCCGCCGCCGCTGTTCGCAGTCTGTTCATCGGAGCTCCGATCTCGGGACACGGGGGAGCCGTTCTCCTGGGATCGTCGCGGGTCGATAATTAACAGTCAATAAGCCTTACTATTAATTCCCACCAATTGAGACGGTACACAGACGACACAGGCCCGCTCGCCTACCGCGAGCGGGCCTGTGCTGCTGTTACGTGACTACTCGGCGTCCGCGCCGACCCGCTCCGGCAGCGGCATCCGCTGCGCCGGAACCGCGATCTCGCTGTCGCGGCGGCCGTTGGCGTACTCGGCCAGCTCGGGGTCGCCCTCGTGGTGCTGCTGCTCCACCTCGTCCTCGGGCTGCTCGACCTCGGCCTGCTCGCCCTGCTCGGCCTGCTGCAGCTCCTGCGAGAGCGCTTCGGCCTGCTGCGCCACCTCGACCAGCTCCGCCTGCACCTCGGGCATCTCGGACGCCTCGGGCTCGGCGGCCGAGTGGCGGGGGTTCGGGCGCATCTGCACGCGCGGGTACTCCCCGGTCTCGACCCCGCCCACGGCGGCGGCCATGACGGCCGCGGCGGCGAGGTTGGCCACCCGCTCGGCCTCGCGCTGCACCCTGGCCCGCACCGCCACGGCGTGGCGCTCGGCGGACTCGGCCGCCCGGCGGGCCTCCTCCAGCCGGTGCAGCTCGTGGCCGAGCTCCTGGCTGGTGTCGTGGAGACGCTGCTGCAGCTGGGCGACGTCGCGCTCGGCGGTCGCGCCGTCCTGGCGGGACTGCACCAGGCGCTGCTGGGCGATGTCCAGCTCGGCCTGGAGCTGGGCCAGCGCCTGGCGGCGGGCCCGGATCTCCTGCTGCACGACGGTCAGCTGCTGCTGGTGGGCGGCGTTCTGGTCGTCGGCACGGCGGCGCAGGTCCGACGCGTGCTGCTGGGCCTCGGCGTGCAGCGCGGCGTTCTTCTGGTTCACCGCGGTGCGCTGGCCGGCCAGCTCACGCTCGGCGGCCGCACGCAGCTCGACGAGCTCGCGCTCCATGTTGGCCTTCCACTGCGAGACCTCCTGCTGGGTCTGCGCGCGGGCGGCCTCGATCTCCTGCTGCACCCGCACCCGGGCCGCCTCGACCAGGGCGTCGGCCTCGGCGCGGGCGTGCTCGGCCTGCTGGGCGTTCTGGTCGTGTACCCGCTTGAGCTCCTGCTCGGCACGCTCCAGCGCGCCCTCGCTCTCGGCGCGCAGCCGGTCGGCCTGACCCTGGGCCTCGGCGAGGATCTTCTCCGCCTCTTCCTTGTGGTGGGCCATCTGCTGCGCCGTCGTGGTGGTGATCGCCTCGGCCTGCTTCTCGGCGAGCTCCAGGATCTGGTCCACCATCGGGCCCAGGTGGCGGAACGAGGCCCGCTCGACCTGTGCCGGGCGGTTGCGCAGCTCCGCCAGCTCCGACAGGTCGGTGTGCTGGCGCTTCAGCCGCTCGGTGAGGTCGCGGACCTGCCCGAGCGCGCGCTCGCGCTCGGCCGACAGCGACGACACCTCGGCGTTGATGCGCGCGATGTACTGCTCGACCTGCCGCTGGTCGTACCCGCGCAGCTTGACCTCGAAGTCGGGCCGTGCCGCCAGGTCGTCGCGTAGTGCGAGCACGTCCTCGTCCTGAGACATACGTCTTCCTTCCACAAGATCACCAACGCATCGGCCGGCGGGCGTGCCGCGCCGCGGGGGATGCGGTGCGGTCGGCGAACCCGCCTGCGCATCCGCAGACGGTACCGGCGTCCCTATGTTCGCCGTCACCCCGCCCCGCCACCAGTCCACCGACCGTTCACGTTTATGTCGGATCGGGGCCTGCCGGACGTGTTGGCACCGCAGTTGAGCCAATGCGGCTTGCTTTTGGCACCAGCGTGGTGCCATAGTGGTGCCATGGAACTGACGCCGTATGTGGAGAAGCTCCGAGCCGAGCTGGCCGTCGCCGCCGAGACCGGCGGCGAGGAGGCCCGTGCCCTCGCCGAGCGCCTCGCCGTGCCGCTGGAGTCGGCGATCCGGCTCACGCTGCTCGAGGCGCTCTCGGCGGCGGCCGACGAGATCACCCGCGAGCTCGCGCCGGGCTCGGTCGAGGTGCGCCTGCGCGGGCTCAACCCCGCCTTCGTGGTGAACACCCGGCAGAGCCCGCCGGACGAGCACTCCCCCGCCCCTGCCGCCGCGCCGGCCTGGGACGACACCGCCGGGGAGAAGGGCGCGACGGCGCGGATCAACCTGCGGCTGCCCGACGAGCTCAAGACGCGCATCGACGAGGCGGCCGCCCGGGAGCGGCTGTCGGCCAACGCGTGGCTGGTCCGTGCCGCCGCGGCCGCGCTGGACGCCGGTGCCGCCCCGCGCCCGGCCGCCCGGCCCGGCGGCACCGACCTCGGCCAGCGCTACACCGGCTGGGCCCGCTGACCGACGCCTGCCCACCCGCCCACCCGCGGATCCACCGACCAGACCGATGCGAGGGAACCACCATGCCCACCTTCGACACACCTGAGCCGATCACCGTGTCCATCAGCGTCATCGCCGCCGACATCCGGATCGTGGCCAGCGAACGCGCCGACACCGTGGTCGAGGTGCGCCCGGCCAACAACAGCGCCAAGTCCGTCCGGATCGCCGAGCAGACCCGCGTGGAGTACTCCGACGGCCGCCTGCTGGTGAAGACGCCCAAGCACCTCAACACGCTGCTGGGCCGCCCCGGATCCCTCGACGTGGAGATCCACCTGCCCGCCGGGTCGTCGCTCGACGGCGACACCGGCATGGGCGACCTGCAGGCCGACGGGCCGCTGGGCGAGTGCCGGTTCTCCACCGGCTACGGCCGGCTGTACTTCGGCCAGACCGGGCGGCTGCGCGCCAACACCGGCGCCGGCGAGATCAGCGCCGACCGGGTGCTCGGCGACGCCGAACTCACCACCGGCGCCGGTCGCACC
This sequence comes from Catellatospora vulcania, assembly GCF_009720385.1. GTDB lineage: Bacteria > Actinomycetota > Actinomycetes > Mycobacteriales > Micromonosporaceae > Catellatospora > Catellatospora vulcania. Next base: position 97,573 of record NZ_WARX01000026.1, read on the forward strand.
CGGGTCGGGCTCGTCGCCGGCAACGCCGTCATCAAGAGCTCGACCGGCGGCTGCGAGGTCGGCACGATCACCGGCACCGGCCGGATCAACGGCGCGGACGGCCACATCACCGTCGGCCGGGCGGTGGCCGAACTCAGCGCCAAGACCGCCAACGGCGACGTCGCCGTCGAGCGGGCCGAGGCCGGGCTCACCGCGAAGACCGCGTACGGCGACATCCGCGTCGGCGCCGCGGTGCGCGGCACGCACGTGCTGGAGACCTCCGCGGGCCGCATCGACGTCGGCATCCCCACCGGCACCGCCGTCTGGCTGGACCTGAGGTCCACCGGCACGGTGCGCAACTCCCTCGACAACGTCCCCGGCCCGGAGGAGTCCGACGAGCGCGTCGAGGTGCGCGCCCGGACCTCCTGGGGCGACATCATCATCCACCGCTCCTGAAAGGACGCCCCATGCCCACCCCCGCGAACGCCATCGAGGTCACCGGCCTGCGCAAGGCGTACGGCAAGAAGACCGTCCTGGACGGCATCGACCTGCACGTGCCCGCCGGCACGATCTTCTCCCTGCTCGGCCCCAACGGCGCGGGCAAGACCACGGCGGTCAACATCCTGTCCACCCTGCTGCGCCCCGACGCCGGCCGGATCCGGGTGGCGGGCCACGACCCGGCCACCCACCCCGACGACGTCCGCGCCGCGATCGGCCTCACCGGCCAGTTCTCCGCGGTGGACGGCTTCCTCACCGGCGCGGAGAACCTGGCCCTGATGGCCGACCTGAACCACCTGGACCGCCGCGAGGGCCGCCGCCGCGTCGCGGACCTGCTGGCGCGCTTCGACCTGACCGAGGCCGCCAAGACACCGACCACGACCTACTCCGGCGGCATGAAGCGCCGGCTCGACCTGGCGATGACCCTGGTCGGCAACCCGCGGGTGGTCTTCCTCGACGAGCCGACCACCGGCCTGGACCCGCGCAGCCGCCGCACCATGTGGGACAGCATCCGCAGCCTGGTCGCCGACGGCGTCACCATCTTCCTGACCACGCAGTACCTGGAAGAGGCCGACCAGCTCGCCGACCGGGTCGCGCTGCTCGACCACGGCCGGATCATCGCCGAGGGCACCCCGGCCGAGCTCAAGCGCCTCATCCCGGGCGGCCACATCCGGCTGCGTTTCGCCGGGCTCGCCGAACTGGAGTCCGCGTCCCACCTGTTCGGGACCTCGACCCGCGACGACGACGCGCTGACCCTGCAGGTGCCCAGCGACGGCGGCGTCCGCTCGCTGCGCGAGGTGCTCGACCGGCTCGACGGCGCGTCCGTCGAGATCGCCGAGCTGACCGTGCACACCCCCGACCTCGACGACGTCTTCCTCACCCTGACCGGCCGGCCCGACCCCGCCACCCTCGAAGGAGCGAACAACCGATGAGCACCAACGCGTACGCCCTGCGCGACTCGACCACCATGCTGCGGCGCTACCTGCTGCGCGCCCGCCGCTACCCGCTGATCGGCTTCCTCATCGGCATCCCGGTCATCATGCTGCTGCTGTTCGTGTACGTCTTCGGCGGCACCCTGGGCGACGGCATCGCCGCGGGCGGCGGCCGGGCCGCGTACGCCAACTACGTCACCCCCGGCATCCTGCTGCTCGCCATCGCCAGCGCGCCGCAGCTCACCGCGATCGGCGTGGCGCAGGACATGACCGAGGGCATCATCGCCCGGTTCCGGACCATGGCCATCTTCCGGCCCGCGGTGCTGACGGGGCACGTGCTCGGCAACCTGGTTCAGCTGGTCGTGGCGCTGGCCGTCGTCGTCGGCGTGGCCGTGCTCGTCGGCTTCCGTCCGAACGCGACCCCGGTCGAGTGGGTCGCCGCGTTCGGCCTGCTGACCCTGGTCTCGTTCGCCGTCACCTGGTTCGGCGTGGCCTGCGGGCTGACCGCGCGCACCGTCGAGTCGGCCAGCAACCTGCCCATGCCGCTGATCCTGCTGCCGTTCCTGGGCAGCGGCTTCGTGCCCACCGACTCGATGCCGGACGCCGTCGGCTGGGCCGCCGAGTACCAGCCGTTCACGCCCGTCATGGAGACCGTGCGCGGCCTGCTGCTGGGCACCGGCATCGGCAACAGCGCCTGGCTGGCCCTGGCCTGGAGCCTCGCCATCACGGTGTTCTGCTACATCTGGGCCAAGCGCCGCTTCAATCGCGACGGCGCGAGCTGAGCCCGGCTGGCTGCAGCGCACGTCCCCCGGCACCACATGGTGCGGCGGCGGTCACCGGGAATCGGGTGGCCGCCGCCGTTTGCGTGGCCCGGCCCGCACCCGGAGCAGTTCCAGGCGGGGTCGATGGCCGAGGCCCGGGGGTGTGTGACCGCGCTACCCTGCCCGGGTGATCGAAGCAGCCGCGGCGACCGACGCCTCCGAAACGCCCCCGCGCCGTGGATCAGTCGTCCTCGCTGCCCTGATCGGAGCCGTCGCCGGGGCGGCCGGGGCGGCCTCCTGGGGACCGTGGGCGATGGCGGCCGGGGCGGTCGCGGGCGGGCTGCTGCTCGGGCTGGTCGACGTGCTGGCCCGCGCGCGGCAGCGGCCGGGCGAGATCCCGGCGCTGTGGTCGCGGATCGTCATGAGCGCCGCCCTGGCCGCGCCCTGCGGCTGGGCGCTGGCCGCGCTCGGCGCGAACTCCCTGCTCGTCGGCGTCATCACCGGTGGCGTCGCAGGGCTGCTGGGCATCCGGCCGCACAAGGTCGCGCTCGGCCCGCTGGTCGGCGCGGCGCTCGGCTGGGCCATGGCGGGCGTGCCCGGGGCGATCCTGGCGGCGGTGACGGTGGCCGCGTTCCGGGTGCTGTCCGCGCTGCTCTTCCGCGACCCGCAGGTGAGCATGCTGGCCGAGCAGGTCGACCCGGCCCGGCTGCCGTTCGTGGTGCCGCTGGCCGCCCGCACCCGCTACGTCGGCACCGGCTACGTCGCCGACCTCGCCGCCGACCTGGGCGGCGAGTACCGGCCCGACCACCCTGACGTCGGCATCGTCGCCTCGCTCGACGAGCTGGCCGGGCCGGGCTTCGACCCGGCGGGCGTGGACCCGCTGGTGCGCGAGTTCTACGAGCACACCACCCGGTTCACCCTGGACATCGAGCCGCGCTGGCGGGCCTGGGTCCGGCCCGGTTACCTGCTCTACCGCAACCTGGTCGCCCGGCCGCTGGGGCAGGCCAACGTGCCGATGAACCAGCGCGAGACACAGCGGGGCGTACGCAGCCGGATCGACACGGTCAGCGTGGACGGCGCGATCACGGTCCGGGGCTGGATCCGCTCGTTCGCCGACACCGACGAGCCCATCTACGTCGGCGTCTACACCACCTACCGGCACGACGGGCGCGGTTACGTCAGCGTCGGCTTCCCGCTGCCGCAGGCCAGTTTCACCGCGACCCTGGAGCCCCGGGCCCGGCCGGGCGGCGGGCTGGTGCTGACCAGCCGCAGCAGGCTGGACCAGCCGGGGCACTACCTGAGCTTCGTCGACCCGGCCGACGGGCGGCTGACCACGGCGGCGGTGCACGGCTTCGCCGAGGACCTCGACGTGTACGTCCAGGACGGGCAGCTGCGGGCAGAGCACGCGTTCCGGGTGTTCGGCCTGCCGTTCCTGGTGCTGCACTACCGGATCAGCCGCAAGCCCGCGCGCTGAGGCCGCCAACGTCTGGTCCGCACTGCGGGCCTGATGGAAGGCCCGTGGCCGGACACTCACCGTCCGTAGCCTTACGTTGCCCGTACACGCTGCGCGGGCGATCCGGATCAAGGCCTGCCTAGGATCGGCGCATGGCGGAACGGGAGAAGGTCGCGCACCTGCTGCGGAGGGCAACGTTCGGGCCCACCGCCGACGAGGTGGACCGGGCCGAGCGGGCCGGATACCAGGCGACCGTCGAGGCACTGCTCGCGCCGGACGGCGCCGACCGGGGCACGGGCCGCACGCCCGCCCCGAAGCTCGGCGCGGACCCCTACACGGACCTGCCCAAGAAGCCGACCCGCGAGCAGCGCCAGCGCGCCCAGCAGGCTCGCAAGGAGCAGGTGCAGCAGCTCACGCACTGGTGGGTGGACCGCATGGTCGCCGCCGAGCACCAGCTCACCGAGAAGCTGGTCTTCTTCTGGCACGGCCACTGGGCAACCAGCGTGCAGAAGGTCAAGTCGGCCGCGCTGATGCTGAACCAGCAGGAGACCTTCCGCCGCGACGGCCGGGGAGACTTCGGGGTGCTGGTGCGGGCGATGCTGCGCGACGGCGCGCTGATCCACTGGCTGGACGGGCAGCGCAACACCCGCAAGGCCCCGAACGAGAACCTAGCCCGCGAGCTGATGGAGCTGTTCACGCTAGGCATCGGCGCGTACACCGAGGCCGATGTGAAGGCCGCGGCCCGCGCGCTGACCGGCTGGACCGTGGACCGGGTCGACGGCACGGCCGCGTTCCAGCAGGCCCGCCACGACGGCGGCGAGAAGACCGTGCTCGGGCGCACCGGCCCGCTGGACGCGGACTCGCTGGCCGAGGCCATCCTCGCGCAGCCCGCCGCGAAGACGTTCCTGCCGGAGCGGCTGTGGTTCCGGTTCGCCTCCGGCGAGCCCATGCCCGCCGGCGTACGCGACCGGCTGTCCGCGGCGTTCGCCGGGCACGACGTGACCGCGCTGGTCCGGGCGCTGCTGCTGGACGAGCAGTTCACCACCACCGGCGGGCAGCTCGTGAAGCAGCCGGTGGAGTGGCTGGTCGGCGCGGTGCGCCAGCTCGGCGCGGACGGCGCCGACGCGGGCATGAAGCAGCGCAAGCAGCTCTACCAGGGGCTCGCCCGGCTCGACCAGGTGCCGTTCAAACCGCCGAGCGTCGGCGGCTGGCCGTCCGGCACGGCCTGGCTCAACACGTTCGCCACGCAGACCCGGGTGCAGCTGGCGCAGGCCCTGTCGGCCGCGGCTAGCCCCGCGTTCCTGGAGCGGCTGTCGGCCGCCCCGGTCAAGGGCCGCCCGGACGCCCTGGCCCGGCTGCTGGTCGTGGACGCCTGGACCGACCGGACCCGGGCGGTGCTCGACGGCGCGGCCAAGGACGCCCGGAAGCTGACCGTGCTGGGGCTGATCAGCCCCGAGTACGCGGTGCACTGAGACTTCGAGGAGGACCCCCGATGGACACCACGACCCGGCGCAAGTTCCTGATCGCCAGTGGCGTCGTCGGCGGCGCGGCGCTGGCCGCGGGCGCGACCACGCTGGCCCTGACCGACCTCCTCGCGACCTCCGGCGACCGCCCGGAAGGCGCGAAGACCCTGGTCGTCATCACGCTGTACGGCGGCAACGACGGCCTCAACACCGTCATCCCGTACGCCGACCGCGCCTACCAGGACGCCCGTCCCGAGCTGGCCTACGACGGCGGCGAGGTGCTGCGCCTGGACGACAGCACCGGGCTGAACCCGGCCCTGAAGGGGCTGCACGAGCTGTTCGGCGGCAAGAAGCTCGCGGTCGTACGCGGTGTCGGCTACCCCAAACCCGACCGCAGCCACTTCCGCTCGATGGACATCTGGCAGACGGCCAACCCCGAGCGGCCCGGCAACACGGGCTGGATCGGGCGCTGGCTCGACGGCGTGGGCGGCGACCCGCGGCTGGCCGTGTCGTTCGAGAAGGTGCTGCCGCCGCTGCTGGCCGGGGAGCGCAGCGCGGGTGCGGTGATCGGCGCTGCCGACGCGAAGCTGCCCAAGGCGGTCACCGCCGAGGCCCTGGCCGGGTTCGCGGCACCGTCGGCCGGGGAGCCGCCACTGCAGGCACGGGCCGCGGCCTGCTTCGGCGACCTGGCCCGGGTGCGGGAGATGGCCCAGCAGGTCAAGGACGCCGACACCGACGACGACGGCGGCGACGAGGAGAAGGTCCCGGCGACCGGCACCGGTGGCCTGGCCGGGCTGCAGGCGCAGCTCGACCTGGTCGCGCAGTGCATCGAGGCCGGGGTGTCGACGCGGATGTTCTCGGTGTCGCTGGGCGGCTTCGACACCCACGCCGACGAGCGCAACCTGCAGGAGCAGCTGCTGTCCTACCTGGACAAAGGGGTGACCGCGTTCTACCGGCGGATCACCGCGCATCCGGCGGGCAAGGACGTGGTGGTGCTGGTCTACTCCGAGTTCGGGCGGCGGGTGCGGGCCAACGCCTCCGACGGCACCGACCACGGCACGGCGTCCAATGTGTTCGTGCTGGGCGAGTCGATCCCGGGCGGGATCTACGGCGAGCAGCCGAGCCTCACCGACCTCGACGACGGGGACCTCAAGTTCACGACGGACTTCCGCGACGTGTACGCCAGCGCCCTGGACCGGGTCCTGCAGGCCGATCCGGGGGCCGCGCTCAACGGCTGGAAGGGCCGCCTTCCCTGGTGGTGATCCCACGGTCGCGGCCGGGGATGGTGCGCGCGGCGGGGATGGCCTAGCTTCATGCGCATGTCTCGAAAGATCGCCGCCGTCCTCGCCGCGGTGGCCGTGGCCGTGCTGCTGCCCTCCCCCGCGCAGGCGCACGGCCAGCTGGCCTTCTCCGACCCCGCGGACCGCAGCACGCTGACCGAGCCCCGCGACAGCGTGCGCCTGGTGTTCACCGAGAAGGCGAACCCGGGCGCGTACTTCACGGTGAAGGCCCCCGACGGCACCCGGGTCGACCACGGCTGGTCCGGCGGCGAGCCCAAGCCGCTGCCCACCCCGGTGCAGGAGCTGACCCTGCGCGACGGCAACTGGGAGCCGCAGGTCTACAACACCGGCTTCCCGGCGGTGATCCCCGTGTCGCACTGGCCGCAGACCGGCGTCTACACCATCACCTACCTGTCGGTGGCCTCCGACGGCGACAAGGTCTCCGGCGAGATCCGCTTCGACTACCAGGGCAAACTGACCGCCGCGCCCGCCGGCTGGCAGCCGCCGACCAATCAGCCCGATCCGCTGCTGCTCGGCCAGACCGCGCAGCCCCAGCAGCCCGCCGCGACCGGCGGTGCGCCGGTGGCGGCACCCGCCCCTGCCGAGCCCGGCTCCACGACCTGGCCTTACTGGGCACTCGCCGGGCTGGTGGCAGCCCTGGCCGTCGGCGGGGTGCTCGTGCACCGGCGGCGCACCGCCCGCTGATCCGCGCCCCGGCGCATCGACTTCCACGAATCGACTTCGGCCCGCGTCGCACCCGCTGTGCGACGCGGGCCGCCCGCTGTCCGTGAATCTCGTTCGCAGGCGCCCTGTGGCGCGCGTCCGAGGGAGGCAGGATGACCCGGATCGTCGAGAAGATCCACGGTTCGGCCGGGGAGCGCCGCCTCCAGCAGGCGCACGGGACGGCCGGCCGGGCGCAGCGCTTCTACGACCAGCAGGTGCTCGACCATCTCAACGAGCGCATGACCGCGTTCGTGGGCCGCCAGGAGATGATGTTCGTGGCGACCTCCGACGCCGCCGGGGAGTGCGACAACACCTTCCGGGCCGGACCGGCCGGGTTCGTGCACGTGCTCGACGCGGGGCGGCTCGCCTGGCCGGAGTACCGCGGCAACGGGGTGATGGCGAGCCTGGGCAACATCACCGAGAACGGCCACGTGGGCCTGCTGTTCGTCGACTTCGTCGGCGACGTCATCGGGCTGCACGTCAACGGCCGGGCGACGGTGGTCGAGGACGACCTCGCCCGGGCCGCGTACCCGGACCTGCCGGTCGACCCGGTCCCCGGGCGGCGGGCCGAGCGCTGGGTGCTGGTCGAGGTGCAGGAGGCCTACATCCACTGCGCCAAGCACATCCCGCGGATGGCGAAGGCCCCGCGCAAACGCGAGTGGGGCACCGACGACGCCCGGCGCAAGGGCGGGGACTTCTTCGGCGCGGCCGCCGACGCCGCCGCGCGCGCGGCCACGCCCGCCGACGACGTCCCGCCCACGCTGCTGCGGCGCTGGCTGCGCCGGATCAGGCCGGGCCGTCGCGTCACCCCGGCGGTGTGACCAGGCCCAGCTCGTACGCGGTGATGACGAGCTGGACGCGGTCGCGGGCGGCCAGCTTCGTGAGCAGCCGGGCCACGTGCGACTTCGCGGTTGCCGGGGAGATGAACAGCTCCTGGGCGATCTCGCCGTTGGACAGCCCGCGGCCGATCAGGGTGAGCACTTCCCGTTCCCGGTCGGTGATACCCGGATCGGGGCGCGGCGTGCGCGGGGCGGCCGGCGCGGCGGCGAAGTCGGCGATGAGGCGGCGGGTGACGCTCGGCGCGATCAGCGCGTCCCCGGCGGCGACGACGCGGATCGCGGCCAGGATGTCGTCGAGTGCCATGTCCTTGACCAGGAATCCGCTGGCCCCGGCCCGCAGCGCCCCGTAGACGTGGGCGTCCTCGTCGAACGTGGTCAGCATGAGCACCCGGGCCGGACCGGACGCGGCGGTGATCTGCCGGGTCGCCTCGATGCCGTCCATGCCCGGCATGCGGATGTCCATCACCACCACGTCGGGCCGCACCTGCGCGGTCAGCCGGACCGCGTCCGCGCCCGTGCCGGCCTCCGCCACGACGGCCAGGTCGGGCGTCTCGTTGATCAGCACCCGCAGCCCGGACCGCACCAGCGGCTGGTCGTCGGCGAGCAGCACCCGCACCGTCATCGTGCACCCACCGCCGCGCCGTGCGCCACGATCGTGCCGGGCTGCTCGGGCAGCGGCAGGCGTGCGGTGACCCGCCAGCCGCCCTCAGCGCGCGGTCCGGCGGTGAACTCGCCGCCGAGCAGGGCCACCCGCTCGCGCATCCCGGTGACGCCGTAGCCGGCACCGGGGGCGGCGCTGCCGCGGCCGTCGTCGGTGACCTCCAGGCACAGCTCGGCGTCGCGGTAGTCGACGGTCACCGCGCAGTGCGGCGTGGCCGCGTGGCGTACCACGTTGGTGACGGCCTCCTGCACCACCCGGTACGCGGCCAGTTCGATGTCGCCGGGCAGCGCCCGCCGGTCGCCGCGCCAGTCCAGCGCGACCCGTACCCCGCCGCCCGCGGTGGTGTCGACCAGCCGGTCCAGGTCGGCGAGCACCGGAGCTGGCGGGGCGACGTCGCCGGGGGCGTCCTGGCGCAGCCCGACCAGCATGCGCCGCAGCCCGGCGAGGGTCTCACGGCTGGTCTCCTCGATGGCCCGCAACGCGTTGCGGGCCTCGGCGGGCTGGGTGTCGATGACGCGGCGGCCCATGCCCGCCTGGATCGCGATGACGCCGATGCTGTGCGCGACCATGTCGTGCAGCTCCCGGGCGATGCGCAGCCGCTCCTCGGTGGTGGCCTGGCTCGCGGCCCGGACGCGGATCGCCTCGGCGTGCTCGCGGCGGGCCCGCACCGAGTTGCCGACGGTCCAGGTCAGCGCCATGGCCAGGGTGGGGATCTCGAATTCGAAGACGGGCGTGTTCAGGCCGTTGCCGTAGCCGATGACGACCTGGACGAGCAGCGCGGCGAAGGCCACGCTGGCGGAGACGCGCCGGGACCGGTTCGCCGCGACGACGGCCACGGCGAGGTCGACGGCGATGATCTCCAGGTAGCGCATGTCGGTGAGGTAGGCGACCTCCTGGGTGTGGATCGCGACGGTGGCCGCGGCGGAGCCGAACAGCAGCAGGCCCAGCGCGGTGAGTGGACGGCGGCGCAGCAGCGCGAACGGCAGCGCCAGCGCGAGGGCGGGCAGCAGGTGGCGTACCGACAGCCACGGCACCAGGTCGACGCTGCCGCCGCCCGCGCCGTCGGTGATCGCGAAGAACAGCAGGAACGGTGACGCCAGCGCACCGGTCCACGCCAGCGCGGCGCGCACCTGCGCCAGGGCGGTCCGGCGGGGTCGCCGGTCAGGGGTGTCGAGGTCCACCCGGCGAGAGTAGCCAGCTCAGCGTGGTGGGGCATCGGCCCGTGGGCGTACGCCCACGGGATGCAGTCCGGCCCGCGGTTGCCGTCCGCGGCCCGATGCCGGCGGCCGCCGCGCCGGACAGGATCGTTCCCATGATCGAAGTCATCGGCCTGACCAAGCGTTACGGCGGCAAGACCGCTGTCGACGACCTGTCCTTCACCGTGCGGCCCGGACATGTCACCGGCTTCCTCGGCCCGAACGGCGCGGGCAAGACCACCACGCTGCGGGTCGTCCTGGGCCTGGACGCGCCCACCGGCGGCGCGGCGACGGTAGGCGGGGTGCCGTTCCGCTCGCACCGGCGTGGCCTGCATCACGTCGGCGCACTGCTCGACGCGCAGCAGGTGCACGGCGGGCGCAGCGCCACCGCCCATCTGAGCGCGCTGGCCCGCAGCAACGGCATCGGGCGGCGGCGGGTCGGCGAGGTGCTGGCCGAGGTCGGCCTGACCGACGCGGCGCACCGCCGGGTCGGCGGCTTCTCGCTGGGCATGAAGCAGCGCCTGGGCATCGCGGCGGCGCTGCTGGGCGACCCGCCGGTGCTGATGTTCGACGAGCCGATCAACGGCATGGACCCCGAAGGCGTGCGCTGGGTGCGCCACCTGTTCCGGCGGCTGGCCGCCGAGGGGCGCACCGTGTTCCTGTCCAGCCACCTGATGACGGAGATGGAGCACACCGCCGACCAGCTCGTCGTCATCGGGCAGGGACGGCTCATCGCCGCCGAGCCGCTGCGCGCGTTCGCCGACCGCGGCACCCGCCGGCGGGTCACCGTGCGCACCCCGCAACCGGCCGTGCTCGCCGCCGCGCTGACCGCCGCGGGCGCGACCGTCGACGCCGCACCCGACCACCTCGCCGTACGCGGGCTGAGCGCCGAGCGCATCGGCGCGCTCGCCTTCGCCAACGCGGTCGAGCTGCACGAGCTGACCACCCGCACCACCAGCCTGGAGGAAGCCTTCATGGAGATCACCGCCGGTCACGCCGACCACCTGGCCGGGTCGCGATGACCACGTCCCTGCAACCGGCCCCGGCCGTCGCCGCCCGCACCCGCGCCGCCGTGCCGCCGGCCCGGTTCGCCGACCTGGTCGCCGCCGAGTGGATCAAGCTGTGGTCGCTGCGGTCCACCCCGTGGACACTCGGCCTGGCCACGCTGTTCGTCGTCGGAGCGGCCGCGCTGGCGGCCAAGGCCGACTACGACAACTTCCCGTTCTACGAGCCCGAGACGCAGCGCGAGCACATGTTCTCCCTCGGCGACGCGTTCCCACAGGAGGGCTACCTGACCCTGATGCTGGTCGCCGCCAGCCTCGGCGCGCTGACCGTGGTCTCCGAGTACGGCAGCGGCCTGATCCGGGCCACGACGGCGGCGGTGCCCGCCCGCGGCGCGGTCGTGCTCGCCAAGGCCGTGGTGACGGCCGCGGTGTGGGCCGTGACCGGTATCGTCATCGCCTGCGGCTCGTTCGCGGCATCGCAGGCGATCCTCGCCGGACGCGACGCGGCGGTGTCCATCTCGGACCCGGTCGCGATCCGCGCCGTGGCCGCCTCCGCGCTGCTCGCCCCGGTCTGCGCGCTCATCGGCCTGGGCCTGGGCGTGCTGATCCGCCACACCGCTACCACCATGGTCACCGGCGTGTTCCTGCTCATCATGCTCCCGACGATGTTCTCCTCGGACAAGCGCTGGTCGGCTGAGCTCGGCCACCTCATGCCCGGCATCGCCTGGAACCGACTGGTCACCGACTGGATGCCCCCACCGCACCCCGGCTACTTCCCCGCCACCGTGACGGAATCCTGGCTGGTCCTGACCCTCTGGCCCGTCGCGCTGCTCGTCCCCGCCCTCCTGTCCGTCCGCCGCCGCGACGTCTAACCCCGAAGGAAGCGCGCCTTCACATCGCTATGCGATGTAGAAGGCGCCCTTCTCACACCGATCGGCCTATGACCAGGAACGCGGCTCGCTGCGGGCGCGGCGAGGCGGCCGGGCGCCACTGCGGAAAACGTGACGGCATCGACCTGTCGGGATGTGCGCACATAGACACAGTTGCTGGCCGTACGTCCCGAAGGTCGGCGGAGCGGGTGACGCGCCTTCCCCGCCAGCGGCGGGGCGACTACCATCGGCGCTGTTCTCGCCGGTGCAGGCTGCGCGGGAACGTGGACCCGGGCCGACGGGAGTCGCGGCGTTGCGAACACTGGGGTGAGGAGAACCTGCGATGACCGACAACCGGTTGAAGGGTCGAGTGAAGGGCCTGTTCAGCGGCCCGGCGGAGAACGAACCTATGGAACAGCAGAACAACAGCGTGCTCGCGGACCCGGAGGCTGAGCGGCAGGCGCTGCAGGTGCTGGTGCTGGCCCGGCGCACGGCCGACGAGCACGTCGCCAACGCACAGGCCGAAGCCGAGCGGATCAAGGGCGACGCCCGAGCCAAGGCCGACGACCTGGCCCGTGACGCACGCGGCATCGTGGAAAGCGCCCGCCAGGAGGCGGCGCAGATCCAGGCCGCCGCGCAGGCCAGGGCCGTCGAGATCAGCCGCGAGGCGCAGTCGCACGCCGACAGCGCCCGCCGGGAGACCGAGCACATGGTCGCCGACGCCCGCACCAACGCGACCAACATCGTGGAGGCCGCCCAGGCCAAGGCCGACGAGCTGGAGCGCGACGCCCTGCAGCAGTACGAGGACGTGGTGGGCAGCCTGGAGGGCAAGCGCTCGGTGCTGCAGCGGCGCATCGAGGCGCTGCAGAACTTCGACCGCGACTACCGGGCCCGGCTGCGCAAGTTCATGAACAGCCAGCTCGACGCGCTCGACCTGGACGAGCACCCCGCACCCGAGGGTGACGACGAGGACGAGCACTTCGCCGAGGTCGCGGCCCCGGAGCACAAGCAGCCGGCCGTGGTACGCCGCCAGCCGGCCGCCGTGGTGGTGCCGCAGGAGCGCCGCCGCCCCTGAGCGGCGGCCCGCTGACAGCGCCATGACCACCGGAAGATCGGACCGGGTGGCCGGCGCGCTGCTCGGCGTGCACGCCGGGGATGCGCTCGGCGCGACCGTCGAGTTCGACTCCTGGGAGTACATCCGGTTTCGTTACCCGGACGGCATCCGGGAGATCGTGGGCGGCGGCGTGTTCGAGTGGCCGCCCGGCCACGCCACCGACGACACGGACCTGACCCGTGCCGTCGCACTGGCCTATCTGGACCCCGGCGACGATGTGGTGCTGTCCGCTGCCCGCCTGATGCTGAGCTGGTACGAGGGCGACTGGCCCGGCCGCGAACCCGGCCGCCCGCCCGTGGATGTCGGCGGTGCGACCGAGGACGGGCTGCGCGCGTTCGCCCGCACCGGCGATCCGGACACCTGCGGCGCGGGTCCCGGCCGGGCCGGCAACGGCTCGCTGATGCGCTGCATCCCGACCGCGCTCGCGGTCCGCGACCGCGACCGGCGGATCCGGGAGTCGATGCGCATCTCCGCGGTCACCCACTCCGACGCTCGGTGCACCGTCGCCTGCGCCGCGTACAACGAGATCGTCGCCGCGCTGGTCGAGGGCGTCCCACCGGCGGACGCCGTGGCGATCGGCGCGGCCATCGCGCGCGAGCTGGACAACCGGGACGTGGCGGACGCGATCGCGCTAGGCGAGCGGCTGGACCTGGCCGAACTCTCCCGGACCGGCGTGACCGGCCTGCCCGACGACGGCAACGGGTACGTGCTCGACTCGCTGGCGCTGGCGGTCGCCGCCGTGCTCGACTTCCGTGCCCTGCCGGACGTGTTGATCGACATCGTGGCCCTGGGCAACGACAGCGACACCAACGCGGCGATCGCGGGCGGGCTGCTGGGCGCCCGCGACGGTGTTTCGTCCATCCCGGACGGCTGGCTGTCGCCGCTGCAGTTCAGGGCCGAGTTCACCGACCTGGCCGCGAAGTTCTACCAACCCTGACGACGGCCGCAGACGTTGCCCTGACACTAATGAAGTTAACAAGGATCTTGGCTTTGCGCCATCGGGCACTCGACGGAGTGTGCAGCTCAGAGGCGATGGCTATGGTCAGCCGATGCCTACTCCCCTGATCAATGCGGCCTCGTCAGGTGCCTGGAAGCTCGGTGACCTGACCGTCAACCGGATCGGATTCGGCGCGATGCGCCTGCCCGGCGGCGCCAACTACGGCTACAGCGGCGCCAGCGACCGCGACCGGGCCATCGGCGTACTGCGCCAGGCCGTCGAGCTGGGCGTGAACCACATCGACACGGCGGCGTTCTACTTCTCGCCGCTGCGCTCGGCCAACGAACTGATCAACCGGGCGCTCGCGCCGTACTCCGACGACCTGGTCATCGCCGCGAAGGTCGGGCCCGGCCGCGACCCGTCCGGCGAGTGGCTGCCGCTGGCCCGGCCCGACCAGCTGCGCGGGCAGGTCGAGGAGAACCTGCGCCAGCTCGGCCGCGACCACCTCGACCTCGTCTACCTGCGCCAGCACGGCCTGGACTCGGTGGCCGAGCACTTCGGCGTCCTGGCCGAGCTGCGCGACGCCGGACTGATCCGGCACCTGGGCCTGTCCAACATCCGGCCGCAGCACCTCGCGCAGGCGCAGGCCATCGCCCCGGTCGTGAGCGTGCAGAACCCGTACGGCGTCGACACCCGGCGGATGCACGACGAGTTCGTGCGGGTCTGCGGCGAGCAGGGCGTCGCGTTCGTGCCGTTCTTCTCGCTCGCCGGCGAGGGCAAGGAGTCCGGCGGGGTCGCCCGCAATGACGCCGTCCTGTCCGTGGCGCAGGCACACGGCGTGACGGCCGCCCAGGTGCGGATCGCGTGGACGCTCAGCCGCGGTCCGCACACCCTGGCCATCCCCGGCACCGGCAACCCCGACCACCTGGTGGAGAACATCGCCGCCGGGGCGCTGCGCCTGTCGGCAGAAGAGCTGGCCGCCCTGGAGTAGCCCACCACCTCGACATCGGCAGCTCCATTCCACGGGGGAAGGAACCGCATTTGATGATCACGACAAGTCAGCCCACCGTCCCGTCGCCGCACCGATCCTGGCTGGTCGAGCGGGGGCTTATCCCGGATCGCGGCCCGCAGCGCGTGATCGCGCTGGCGACCTTCGTCAACATGGTCGGCACCGGCGTCTTCATGACCAGCGCCGCGCTGTTCTTCACCCGCTCGGTCGGCCTGCCGCTGGCGAAGGTCGCCCTGGGCATGGGTATCGCCGCCCTGGTCGGCATGCTTGCCGGGATGCCGGTCGGGCATCTGGCCGACCGGCGCGGGCCCCGCGAGATCTATCTGGCCACCCTGATCGTCCGTGCCGTGTCGATGGCGTCGCTGGTGTTCGTCCACTCGTTCTGGCTGTTCGTGGTGGTGGTGTGCCTGACCCAGCTGGCCAACTCGGCGGGCGGGGCGGCGCGCGGGCCGCTGGTGCGGGGATTCGGCGGCACGAACCTGACCGGGTTCCGCTCCTACCTGCGCTCGGTCGCCAACCTCGCCGGGTGCTGCGGGGCGCTGGCGGCGGGCACGGCCGTGCAGCTGGACACCCGGGCCGCGTACCTGGCGCTGGTGCTGGGCAACGCGCTGAGTTTCGTGGTCTGCGCGGCCGTCATCACCCGGCTGCCGGCTCTGCCTCCGGTCCCGGTGCCCGAAGAGTCGGCCGGTCGCTGGGTCGTCCTGAAGGACACCCCCTATCTGGTGGTGACCGCGCTCGACGCCGTCATGTCGATCCAGGGTCAGGTGCTGGTCTTCGCGCTGCCGTTGTGGATCACGTTGCGCACCGACGCGCCGCGCTGGTTCATCGGGGTGGCCGTGGCCGTCAACACCGCCCTGGTCGCGGCGCTTCAGGTCCGGGCGAGCCGGGGCATCGACACCGGCCCGGCCGCGGGGCGGGCGTTGCGCCGTTGCGGGCTGGCGTTCCTGGTCGGCATGGCGCTGATGGCGGCGACGGCGGGCATACCGGGGTGGCTGGCCGTGGTGCTGCTGACCGTCGGGATCGCCACGCACACCGTCGGCGAGCTGTGGCACGCGGCCGCGTCGCTGGAGCTGCAGTTCCGGCTCGCGCCGGCGCACGCCCAGGGCCAGTACACCGGGGTGTCCGGGTTCGGCACGGGGCTGGCGAACGTGATCGCGCCGTCGGTGCTCGGCCTGCTCTGTGTCACCTGGGGCACGCCCGGCTGGCTGCTGATGGGCGGGGTGTTCGTCGTGGTGGGACTGTCCGCGCCGCACGTCGTGCGATGGGCCGAGCGGACGCGCCTGCAGGCGGCTCCGGCCGTCTGAGCGTCCACGACCGTTTCGGGCGGTCCGGATTGTCCCGGGCCGCCCGGCAGCACCTGACCTCGGTCGCAGGCCGAACGCACGATCCACATCCGACGGAGGTACATATTGGCATCCGTCCACCCATAGACATTGACAGTAAAGCTTCCTAATAATGACGCCATGCCGAACTCCTCACGAACGCTGCGCCGCTCAGCCCGCTGGGCGGTCGCCATCGCCACCAGCGCGGCGGCCACCCTCGCGGTCGCGGTCGTATCCATGCCGAGCGGCCAGGCCGCGCCGACCCCGATCAGCGCCCTCGTCGCCTGCACCGCCCCGGCCTGGGCCGAGGGCAACACCTACACCGTGGGCACCCAGGTCACCTACAACGGCCGGCTGTACCGCGCGCTGGTGACCCACACCGCCCACGTGGGCGCCGGCTGGAACCCCGCGGCGACCCCGTCGCTGTGGACCGACCTGGGCGCGTGCGACGGCACCCCGCCGTCCCCCTCGGCCTCGCCCTCGCGGCCCCCGTCGCCGTCCCCGTCGGCCTCGCCCTCGAAGCCGCCGTCGCCGTCCCCGTCGGTGTCCCCGCCGCCGTCGCCGTCCACCTCGCCCGGCGGCACCACCTGCGCCGTGAAGTCGCGCCCGGCCGGCAAGGTCCTGCACGGCTACTGGGAGAACTGGGACGGCTCGTCCAACGGTGTGCACCCGCCGTTCGGCTGGACGCCGATCACCGACGCCCGCATCCGCCAGCACGGCTACAACGTCATCAACGCGGCGTTCCCGGTCATCCGCTCCGACGGCACGGTGCTGTGGGAGGACGGCATGGACGCGGGTGTGAAGGTCGCCACCCCGGCTGAGATGTGCGCGGCCAAGGCCGCCGGCCTGACCATCCTGATGTCGATCGGCGGGGCCACCGCCGGTATCGACCTCAGCTCGTCCACGGTCGCCGACCGGTTCGTCGCCACCGTCGTGCCGCTGCTGAAGAAGTACAACTTCGACGGCATCGACATCGACATCGAGACCGGCCTCACCGGCAGCGGCAACATCAACACGCTGTCGACCTCGCAGGCCAACCTCATCCGCATCATCGACGGCGTGCTCGCGCAGATGCCGTCCAACTTCGGCCTCACCATGGCCCCGGAGACCGCGTACGTCACCGGCGGCAGCGTCACCTACGGCTCGATCTGGGGCTCCTACCTGCCCATCATCAAGAAGTACGCCGACAACGGCCGGCTGTGGTGGTTGAACATGCAGTACTACAACGGCAGCATGTACGGCTGCGCCGGCGACTCCTACTCGGCCGGCACGGTGCAGGGCTTCGTCGCGCAGACCACCTGCCTCAACACCGGCCTGGTCATCCAGGGCACCACGATCCGGGTGCCCTATGACAAGCAGGTCCCGGGTCTGCCCGCCCAGGTCGGCGCGGGCGGCGGCTACATGGCCCCGTCGCTGGTGTCGCAGTCGTGGAACAGCTTCAACGGCCAGCTCAAGGGCCTGATGACCTGGTCCATCAACTGGGACGGGTCGAAGAACTGGACCTTCGGCGACAACGTCAAGGCGCTCCAGGGCCGCTGACCGGCATTGATCCACGGGCTCCGTCCACGCTGCCGCGCAGCGGTGGGCGGAGCCCGCACCGGTCAGGCCCGGTACGGCCCGACCCGGTACATCCCGGTCATCTCCGGGTCCTTGCGGTAGCCGAACGACTTGTACAGGCGTTTCGTGTCGCCCGCCGCGAACAGGCCGACGAACGAGCGCGGCCCCGCCTGCGTCGCGATCCACCGCTCCAGGGCGGTGACGATGGCCCGGCCGACCCCGCGCCCCTGGTGTTCCGGCAGCACCGCGATGTCGTGCAGGTAGAAGTAGATCGCGCCGTCGCCGAGCACCCGCCCGACGCCGACCACCTCGCCGCCGTGCACCGCGACGACGGCGTGCAGCGACCGGGCCAGCGACACCGGCAGCGCGTCCGCGTCGTACGCAAGCTGCCAGCCGACCGCGCTGGTGACCGCGATGAATTCGTCGAGCGTCGGCAGCCGGTCGATCACGTCATAGGACACGGGCGGCGACTTTAGCTGACATATACGGACACATCCGCTCGCCACTCCGCCACCGTCACCACGGCATCGTGGATGTGGCAGGCCCGGCACGCGGTGTCAGTCCGGCGGGCGCAGGCCGTGCTCGCGGGCCAGGATCGCGGCCTGTACGCGGCTGCGCAGGCCCAGCTTGGCCAGAATCCGGCTGACGTGGGTCTTCACGGTCGCCTCAGCCATCGCCAGCGCCTGCGCGACCTCGCCGTTGGACATGCCCGCGCCGAGGCAGCCGAGCACCTCCTGCTCCCGTCCGGTCAGCGTGGCCAGGTCCGGGGCGGCCGCCGGATCGGTCCACTGCGGCGCGGCCAGGAACCGGTCCAGCAGCCGGCGGGTCGCCGCCGGCGCGATGATCGCGTCACCGCGCGCGACGGTGCGCACCGCGTCGGCCAGCGCCCCGGCCTCGATGTCCTTGAGCAGGAAACCGGCCGCCCCGGCGCGCAGGCCGCCGAACACGTACTCGTCGAGGTCGAACGTCGTCAGGATGAGCACCTGGGCCAGCCGCTGCGCGACGATCTCCCGGGTCGCGGCGATGCCGTCGAGCACCGGCATGCGCACGTCGAGCAGGGCGACGTCGGGGCGCTCGCGGCGGCACAGCTCGACCGCCTGCGCCCCGTCGGCCGCCTCCCCGACGACCTCGATGTCGGCGTGCGTACGCAGGATCAGCACGATGCCCGAGCGCACCGCGGGCTGGTCGTCGGCGACCACCACCCGGATCGTCATGCCCCCGCCTCCTCGGTGTGGCGCACGGGCAGCCAAGCGCGCAGCCGCCACCGGCCGTCCGCGGGCCCGGCGGTCAGCGTGCCGCCGAGCAGCGCCGCCCGCTCCCGCATACCGATCAGCCCGTGCCCGCTGCCCGGCGTGGACCCGCCCGGCCGCAGCTCGTTGTCCGTCTCGATCAGCACCCGGTCGGCGTCGACGTCGACCCGCAGCACCGCCGTGCCCGTGCCGTGCTTCCACGCGTTGACCAGGCTCTCCCGCACGATCCGGTGCGCGGCGAAGTCGACACTGACCGGCAGGGCCCGATCCAGGCCGCCGCTGTGCAGCTCGACGGCCAGCCCGTCGGTGCGCGCCTGCGCGACGAGCTGCGGCAGCGAGGCCAGCCCGGGGCGGGTGGCCGGGTCGGCCGGCCCCGCGTCGCCGTCCTCGCGGAGCAGGCCGATCATCTGCCGCATCTCGGCCAGCCCGGAGACACTGCTCTCCCGGATCTGCTCGACGGCCTGGCGGACCAGCTGCGGGCTCGGGTCGGGCGCGGACAGCACCGCGGTGGCGTGGATGGCGATGGCGCTGAGCTGGTTGGCGACCACGTCGTGCAGCTCGCGAGCCATCCGGGCCCGCTCGTCGGCGACGGCCTGGCGGCGCTCCCAGGCCGCCAGCCGCGCCGTCTCCTCGGCCCGCTGCCGCTGGATACGCGCCTGGTCACGGTACTGCCGCACGCTGATGCCGGTGACCGTCGGCAGCACCGCGACCAGCGCCACCACCAGGCCGAGCACCACGCCGCGCCAGTCGCCGGAAGCGACAACGCCCGCCGCCGCGGCCAGCACCGAGGCGGCGACCCAGCCGAACAGGTTGGCACGCCACAGCCACGGCCTGCCGTAGACGCACGCGTCGTAGACGACCTGCGTGAAGATCAGCGCGGTGCCGAGCGAGCCGCCGAGCAGGGTGTCGGCGGCCAGCGCCACCAGACCGATCGCCTCGCCGGTGCCGGGGGCCAGCCGCCGCAGCAGGCAGCAGGCGGCCATCACCGTCATCGGCACCAGCAGCACCCAGTGCGGGACGTCGGACCACAGGCTCGTGCCGAAGAACATGCGCCAGCCGCCGACCGCGTACAGGACCAGGCCGCCGAGGAACGACACCAGGCTGATGGCCAGGTCGGTGCGCCAGGAAGGCCAGCGTGCGGTCACCTGTCGATCACAGCACACGGCGCGGGCAGGCACGACCGGCCGGTGACCGAGACCGCCTACATCCTTCGGTGTACGCAGGGTTCGTGCCGCACGCCGAGGCGCACCGCCCGGCAGCCGGACATGATCGGATCATGTTGCTGGTCGTCATCGCCGCCTGCGAGGTCGGTTTCTGGGTCATCCTCGCCGCCGGGCTCGCCGCCCGCTACCTGCTGCGCTGGCAGCGGGTGTCGACGGTGCTGCTGGTCGGCGTGCCCGTCACCGATCTCGTCCTGCTCGCCGCCACCGCGCTGGACCTGTCCCGCGGGGCGACGGCCACCTGGGCGCACGGGCTCGCGGCGGCGTACCTGGGCTTCTCGGTGGCGTTCGGGCCGTCGATGGTCCGCTGGGCCGATGTGCGGTTCGCGCACCGGTTCGCGGGCGGGCCGGCCCCGGTGCCCCCGCCGCGGTACGGCGCGGCGCGCACCCGGCACGAGTGGCGCGAGTGGGTCAAGGCGCTGGTCGCGTGGGCGATCTCGGTGGCGCTGCTCGGCGCGGCGATCCTGGTGGTCGGCGATCCCGGGCGGACCGCGGAGCTGCAGGGGTGGATCGGGCGGCTGAGTGTGGTGCTTGGGGTGTGGCTTGTCGGCTGGCCCGTCTACTACACCCTCTTCCCGAAGCGCGCCCCCACTGTGGAAGAAGGAAGGGCACCTTCTCAACGGTTTCCGTAGAGGAAGGGCACCTTCTTAACGCGGGCCGCCGAGCGGGCTGCGGGGGCGGGAAAGTGCTTCGGTTTAATGGCGGGCATGACGACGACCGAGCCTGTCCGGCTCAACGGCCGCTATCGCTTGGACCAGCGCATCGGCGCGGGTGGTATGGGCGAGGTCTGGCGCGCCACCGACGAGCTGCTGGGCCGGACCGTCGCGGTGAAGACGGTGCTGCCCTCGCTCGCCGACGACGCCGACTTCGCCCGCCGCTTCCTCGCCGAGGCGCGGGCGATGGCCGGGGTGCACCACCGCGGCGTCGTCGCCATCCACGACCTCTACAGCGGCCCCGAGGGCGCGTACCTGGTCATGGAGTTCGTCGACGGCGAACCCCTCTCCCAGGTGCTGGCCCGCTACGGCCGGCTCGCCGCGCCGCCGTCGCTGCACCTGGTCGGCCAGGCCGCCGACGCGCTGCACGCGGTGCACGGCCGGGGCATCGTGCACCGCGACGTCAAGCCCGGCAACATGCTGGTGCGGCCCGACGGCACGCTGCTGCTCACCGACTTCGGCATCGCCCGCCGCGACGGCGCGACCGCGCTGACCGCCACCGGCGCGGTCATCGGCACGCTGTCCTATCTGGCCCCGGAGCAGGTGCTCGGCCACCCGGCCACCCCTCGCAGCGACGTGTACGCCCTCGGCGTCGTCGCCTACGAATGCCTGACCGGGCGGCGGCCGTTCACCGCCGAGAACCCGTTCGCGGCCGCCATGATGCGGCTCAACCAGGCTCCCCCGCCGCTCGGCCCGCACGTGCCCGCCCCGGTCGCGGCGCTGGTGGAACGGGCGCTGGCCGTCGAACCGAACGACCGCTGGGCCGACGCGGCCACCTTCGGCACGGCGATCGCCCAGGTCGCCGCAGCCCTGCGCAGCGGCGTCGCACCCACGCCGGTGCCGCACTCCGCCGAGCCGACCGTCGTGCAGCAGCGGAGCCCGCTCTCACCGACGCTGCTGGAACCGGGCCTCGCGGCGACGGCGGTCGCCACCCCGCACTCCGGCACGCCGCACGCTGCCATGCCGGCCGTGCCGCGCACGGGCGGCGGCCTCGCCGCCTCCAACGCCGAAGCCACCGTCCTCACCCCGAGGCCGAACACGGCCCCGCCGTTCACCCCGGGCACCGGGACACCCGGCGGTGTGGTCGTGCCACCGGGGTTCCGGCCCCGCGACGGCTACTACGTGCCGGTCGCGCCGATGTGCTGGGGCGGCCTGGTCATCCCCGGCGGCCTGGGCCGCACCCCGCGGCGGATCGCGCCGGACGAGGAGCACTACTGGGAGACGTTCGCCGCCGCGGAACTGCCCGAGGACGCGGTCTACCTGCGGCAGGAAGAGCTGCTGGGGCACCCGGCCGTGGCCGCGGTGTGCACGGCGCGGGTGCTCGCCGCGAGCAGCCGCGACCCGGCCCGCACCGTCGGCTGGGAGCTGGAGCCGTGGCCGGTGCAGCTCGGCCGGGACCGCTGGATCTTCCACTGTCTGGCCGGGCCCGGCACGGGCGAATGGCTGGGCAGCGAATTCGCCTGAGGCGGCATACTCATCGACATGGGTCCCCTCGCCCGCCGCGGCGCGGTCTTCGCCGGGTTCGCCGCGGCCACCGCGCTCGCCGCGTACGCCCTGCACCATGCCAATCTCGATGCCTGGACGTGGTTCAACCCCGACCCGCAGGGCTTCGACCAGGAGCTGTGGGCCTGGCTGACCGCGGGCGCGTTCGCGGCCACCGCCGGCACCCTGGTCGCGCAACTGGGCGCGCTCCTGTTCGGACGGTATGCCCAGCGTGACGGCGCGGGCCTGCCCACCGCGGTCGCCGCCGGGCTGGGCCTGGCCCTGACGCAGCTCGCGGTGGCGGTGCCGAGGGCCGTCGACCGGCTGAACGGCAAAGGCATGGCGATCGAGATGGCGCGCCACGGCCACCCGTTCGACCCTGCGCTGTGGCGGCAGCCGCTGGTGGTGACGGCCGTCCTGGCGGCCGTGGTGAGCTGCCTGGCCTGGTCGATCATCGGGTACGGCATCGGGCGGCGCGCCGGCAGCGTGGTCCACGCCGTGCTCGGGGTCCTCGCCGTGCTCCTCTACGTCCTGGTGCAGGGCGTGTTCACCGGCGCCGGGCCCTGGTGGGCGCCGGCCGTGCTCGCGCTCGCGCCCTGCCTGGCCGCGGTGCTGCTGTCCCGCAACTCCGCCACCACGCCCGCCGCGGCGGGCACCTGACCCCGGCGGGGCCGCTCAGCGCTCCAGCAGTCGGCGCAGCACCGGCCGGGCCGCCTCCACCGGATCCGCGTCCGGGGGCACGCTCAGCGCTCCGGCCAGCCACAGGCTGGCGAAGCCGTGGGCGATCGACCAGCCGGCCCGAGCCGTGTTCTCGCTGCCCACCGGGGAGGCCTCCGCCGCACGCGCACCCTGGGCCAGCAGCGCCCCGGCCCGCTCGCGGGCGTGCCGCACGGCCGTGTCGTCGGCCCGGTAGAGCTTCGGCTGGAACATCACGCCGAAATGGACCGGATGCGCGGTGGCGAAGCGCACGTACGCGAGCCCGGCCTCCAGGAAGTCCGGCCCCGCGTCCTTGAGCGTGTCGGCGAGCAGGTCGAAGCCCTCCGCGGCCAGCGCCGTCAGCAGCCCGGCCTTGTCACCGAAGTGATGTGCGGGGGCGGCGTGCGAGACCCCGGCCCGGCGGGCCAGTTCACGCAGGCTCCAGCCGTCGAGTCCGGACTCCCCGATGGCGTCGACCGCGGCGTCCAGCACCGTCCGCCGCAGATCTCCGTGGTGGTATCCGATCGTCCTCACGTCCTTCCGCGGTGACCGAGGTCTCCATCTTTCCATTGACAAGTTCTTCACGTCCAGACTACCGTCGGTCCAGAACTTGTCAATGACTAGACCAGGAGAGAACCACCATGACCCTCGCCGTACTGATCATCGGTCTGCTGGTCCTGCGCGGGCTCGGCGCGCTCGGCGTGCGCAGGTTCGCCACCTGGGCCGCGAGCGGCGCGCACGCGCTCGCCGCGATGCTCGTGATGACCGCGACCGCGCATTTCGTCCCGGCCGGCGTGACGGTCATGCCGACCCACGCGGACCTGGTGGCGATGGTGCCGCCGTTCGTGCCCGCCCCCGGCGCCATGGTGTACGCGACCGGCGTGCTGGAACTGCTCGGCGCGATCGGGCTCGTCGTCACCCGCACCCGCCGCGCCGCAGGCCTGTGCCTGGTGGCACTGTTCCTGCTGCTCCTGCCCGCCAACGTGTACGCCGCGGTCGCCGACGTGCCGTTCCACGGCGAGGCGGCCTCGCCGCTGTGGCAGCGCATCCCCGAGCAGGTGCTCTACATCGGCGTCGCGCTCGCCGCGGCACTGTCCGCCCCGGCGTCGCACCACGCCGTCCACACCCGACCCACCGAGGTGACCGCCGCCACGCTCCCGTGAGCGGGGCCGCGAACCGGCCCGCAACCCGTCAGCGGGCCGGTTCGGCCTCCAGCCGGTCCTGCTGCGAGCCGGCCGCGCTGAAGCCGAGCAGGGCGACGCCGCCGAGCACGCCGGTCCACGGCGACGCGGCCTCCGTGACGGTCAGCGCGAGAACGCCCCCGACGATCGCCAGGCCGATCATGACCCAGCCCAGGCGGGCGAAGACAGGCGCCCGGAACGCTCCGGCGAACGGCAGGAAGTGCGCTCCCACCACGAGCACCACCCACGGCACCGTCAGCACGGGCTGGTGCAGCACGTTGTTGATGACACCCGCGCCGACCGGGATGCCCAGCGCCATCGCCGTCACCGAGAAGCCGTAGACGCGGATCGCCTGCCGCGACGGCGGTTCCGCCGGACCCGGCACACCCACCGGCCGGATCACCGCGAACCACACCACCGCGACGAAGGCCAGCACCCCGACGACCCGCACCAGCGTGTCCACCGGCGCGGAAAGCTGCCCCGCGTTGACGAGAATGAAGACCAGGCCGCCGATGGAGCCGATCATCGCTCCGATACGTTCTCCGCGCATCGCCCCATCCAACCATGATCACTCAGGGTGAGCCGTGCCGGTACGAATCAGGCATACGCCGAAGGCGCTGCGCCCCAGCGCCTGTGTCCCCCACCACTAAGGCCACCTCGAACGGTGATCGCTGCGATAACGTCGGCAGCGCGAAGGGGAGTAGTTCCCGAACGTGGTGGTCGACATACTGGCCCGCTCCGGCGGTCCCGGCCACCCGACCTGGCCTCCGGCCAGGTGAGCGAGACCTTCGACTCAGGCAGTCCATGCCGGGTCGAGGTCGTCGCATGCGCCTTCAACCCGGTGAACACGTCCCGGGAGGACACAGTGGAAGGTTTCCTCGCCGCTCTGGCGATCAGTTTCGGCGTCATCTTCGTGGCCGAGCTGGGTGACAAGTCCCAGCTGATGGCGATGACGTTCGCCACCCGCTACCGCACCGGCATCGTGCTGGCCGGCATCACCATCGCCACCGCCGTGGTGCACCTGGTGTCGGTCGGGGTGGGGGTCGGGCTCGGCAGCGCGCTGCCCACCGGCTGGATCGCGCTCGCGGCGGGCCTGGCGTTCCTGGCGTTCGCCGCCTGGACGCTGCGCGGCGACAGCCTCACCGAGGAGGAGAAGACCAAGGCCCAGCGCGGCGGGAAGTCGGCGCTGTGGGCCGTCGGCGGCGCGTTCTTCCTCGCCGAACTCGGCGACAAGACGATGCTGGCGACCATCACCCTGGCCACCCAGCACGGCTGGTTCGGCACCTGGGTCGGCTCGACGGTGGGCATGGTCGCCGCCGACGCGCTGGCCATCCTGGTCGGCCGCTGGCTGGGCCGCAGCCTGCCCGAGCGGGCCGTGCGCTACGGCGCGGCCGCGCTGTTCGTTCTTTTCGGCGTATGGCTGCTGGTGGATGCCGTCGGCCAGCTCACCTGAGTCCGGCTCCCCTGCGGCCCCGCTGCGGCCGCAGGGGACCGCTCGCCGTCACGACGCCAGGGCCATGCTCCACAGCCAGATCGCCATCGCGGTGAGGCCGATGATCGCGAGCGTCTTGAACAGGAGCATGAACACTCCCTCGGAGAGGACTGCCACCTGCGGTTTCGAGGGCAGGTAACGCACCGTGTACTCCTGTCCGACGGTCGTCCGCGGATCGATGTGTCCGCTGACGGTGTGCCTACCGCGCGCCACGGTGTACCGGACGGTGCCGCGGCATCCGTAGTTGCCGAACCGGCTGATGCCGGTCACCTTGCCCACCACCGTCTGACCGGACAGGCGCAGCCGCCACTCCCTCAGCGTTGCAGGGCCTTCGATCGCGGCACTGACGGCCGGCAACGAGGTCAATACGGCAACGAAGAACCATCTCACCACCTCCGGCACCCGCGGTCCCTTCGTCGACGCTGCACGCACGGTAGCGGTCAGCGGCAAGGCGCGGTGTCCGCCGGCCGATCCTCGCGCCGACCCTCAGGCGCCGGCCAGGTCCTCGGTGGCGGCCCGGCCGGCTTCGATCGCGCGGTCGAGGAATCCGGCGATGACGTCCAGTTCCGCGTAGCTGTAGCCGGCGCAGATGTCTTCCACCGCATTGTTCATGCCTGCCAGCAGGCCGTGCACCTCGCCCGCGCGGTCGGGCAGGGCGCGCACGCTCACCCCGCGGCGGTCGGCCGGGTCGGGTTCGCGGGTCACCCAGCCGGCGTGTTCGAGCCGGTCGAGGATGCCGGTCATGGTTGCCGGGTGCACCCCGGCCCGCCGCGCGACAGCGCCGGGATTCAGCGGCCCGTGCCGGCTGATCAGTTCGAGACAGTCCAGGTCGACATCCTTGAGTTCCAGCCGTGCTCCCACCTGCCGGTTGAGCATGGCGAGCTGGTCGCGCAACTCGCGCAGGCCGTCTTTGATCTCGTGGGTGCGCTGCCGCCGCGCACGGGCGTCGCCAGGTGCCACGGAACTCATGCGCACGACCCCAAGGCCCGGATTAATACGATTCTCATATCGTACGGAATCCGGTTCGGTCCGTCCGGTGTTTGGAAGTGCTGACGGCGACGTGGAGCAGCCACGGCGACGTGCTACGCGAGATCCCGGACAAGCTTCACGGTGTATTCGGTGTCGTTGTGGTGGCCCTCGAAATCCGAGAACTCGCCGGCCGCGAAAGACCAGCCGCCTTCGGCGATGACCGCGCGGAGCATGTCCAGCGGAAGCTCCACCGCCGCCGCAGGCATCTCCCACTCCCCCACGACGACCTCCACGGCGCGCTGGGCCAGCTCGTCGAACGTCGCGAACTCGTCCGGCTCGTCGTCGTCGACCTCCTGCCACCGCCCCTCGGCCGCCCGGCGCAGCAGCTCGGCCTCCATGGCCTCCGCTCCGTTGATGTCTTCGTCCCACTCGTGCTCGAAGTACGAGAAACGGAGCAGTCGACGCTCGGCGGTCATCAGGATTCCTCCATGGACGTCTCGATCGCTGCCAGCACCACCGGGTCCTGGCAGCCGGCGGCGAAGCCTGCGATGCGGCGGCGGATGTCCCGGCCGAGCAACCACATCCCGACCCGGTCGGCAATCGGGCGGATCACCGCCGGCCGGGTGCGGAAGTGGTAGCGCCACGTGGCGACCGTGTGGCCGGGCTGCTCCGCCGGCGCGAAGCGCCAGCCGCCGGCCATCATCTCGAAGAACCACGGCCCGCGGACCATCTTCATGCCGACGTTGGTGGGCGGGGCGTAGGAGACGTACTCGCTGACCATGGACAGGCCGTGCCGCGACCGGGTGAACGTGCGCACCCCCTTGCCTGGCCGGGCAGCGCCGTCGAGCAGGTGCTGCTCGCGCACGAACGGGTCCCAGCGGTAGCGGGTCTCGCCGGTGGTCTGCGACACCGCGAACGCGACCGCGGGCGGGACGGGGACGATCGTCACGGCCTCCACGACGGGCATCGCGCCATCCTGCCATGCGGCGCCACACCTCGCCCGAAGGTCGCCGCCACCAGCATGGATCATGCCGGCACATCGCCCTGCCGCCGGGGCTCAGCCCAGTGTCGTACCCGCTCTGCATGATCTCGGCCATGGCCGACCGACCCTCCCAGCACTGGCGCGAAAACGTCGCCGCAGAAGCCGCCGAAGTGGCCCGAGGCGTTCTCGGGCCGGATGACGCGTTCGCAGCGCAGCTGTTCCCCGTGTCGTTGCTGGATGCGACCGACGCCGTCCTCAGCAGGTTCGAGGTCGAAGTCGGGCGGGTGACGGAGCCGACCGACGACGACGTCATGGACATGGTGCGGCGAGTCGTGCTCGATCTGAATCGCGTCAACGACGACCACGGCGGAGCCGGCTACGAAACCGGCGAGCGGGAGCAGCTGTGCGATTACATCGATGCCGTTCTGGGCGAGGCCGGCATCGACGTGCCCGCATTGGCTGAGCGACGCGGCATCAACCGCTGGGAGCTGACTGACGACTGGCGCGAGTGGTGACCTGTGGCTTGATTCGCGGCCCGGCAGGCGGCACGGTCGTGCGCTGACGCCAGGCGCCCGTGGGACCAGCCGTCACTCGTTCCCCAGGGCCTCGTAGCCGGCCAGCAGCATGTCGACCGCCTGGGCGAACCGGGTGTCGAAGTCGAGCCCCGCGCGAGTGCGGATGACTTCGGTGAAGTTGGGGAACTCGTGCGGATCGAGGTCGGCGGCGTGCTGGTCGAGATCGGCTCGGACCCCTCGTGCCCCGGCGTCCGGCCGACTTCGGCCAGGGTGTGGCCGGTGTGAGCGGTCGCCCCGTCAGGCGCTCCGTGTCTCGTAGGCAGCCCGGCTGGCCTCGATGTGCGGAACGTGTTCGATGGCCCAGCCGGCCAGCGCCAGCGCGGGCGGAATCAGGCTCTTGCCGGTGACTGTCAGCGCATACTCCACCCGCGGCGGCACCTCCGCGAACACCGACCTGGCCACCAGCCCGTCGCGCTCCAGGTTGCGCAGGGTCAGCGTCAGCATGCGCTGGGAGATGCCCGGTATCTGCTGGTGCAGCTCAGTGAAGCGGAGCGTGCCCCGATCGAGGGTCGCCACGATGAGCAGCGTCCACTTGTTACAGATCTGGTCCAGGATCGCCCGGATCCTCTGACCGCCGTCTCCACGGATCATGCACGTGTGCTCGTAGTCCATGACAACCCCCTGTGCCTCACGCACACACGTGTGCCTTTTGTAAGCCGTTCCACGGTGACGCATCATGTAGCAACTTCCGGATGGTAACCATCCTGGTCACCGTCATGTTCTCGCCCCGAGGGAGCACCATGGAACTCGCCTACTGGATCGTCGCGGGACTGCTCGCGGTGTTCTACCTGTACGCCGGAGGCATGAAGGTCGCCCGGAGTCAGGAACAGCTCCAGCCCATGATGGGCTGGGTCGACCGCGTCCCGATGCCGCTGGTCCGGACCATCGGCGTGCTGGAGATCCTCGGCGCGGCCGGGTTGATCCTGCCGCCGCTGACCGGGATCGCGACCTGGCTCGCCGCCGCCGCCGCGATCGGCCTCTTCCTGATCCAGGTCGGCGGCATCGCGGTCCACCTGTCCCGTGGCGAGGCCCGCCTGATCGGGCTCAACATCGCACTGCTCGTGACTGCCGCCGCGACGATCTGGCTTGGCACGATCTGGCTTTGAGGCGTCCCGACCGCCGCCCGACGGCCACGACCAGCCGAAACAGGCCCTCGACGGTCACCGCCAGGTGATCCGGCCGAGGACGTCAGCCTGCGCTCGCACAGACCGAGGAGCTGCGCGACGCCCTCGCCGCCGTATGACGCCGTCGACCTGGCAGAACGTGTCCGGCTCATCACGTGACGCCGGGACCCGGCTCCCGCGTGAGGCAGACCAGGAGTCGCGCCGCCGCACCACAACCCGCCCCGGCCGGTTCAGTACGCGGTCTCGCCGGTCAGGCCGAAGAAGTCGTGCCACTTCGCGCCGCCGAGGAAGCCGGTGCCGGTGGACAGCCCGACGTACACGTCGTTGAGCGGGTCGCCGGTGAAGACCACGATGTCGTCCTTGCGGTCGCCGTTGACGTCGGCCAGGTAGGGGAACTCTCCCGCGGTGCAGAAGAAGTCGTTCCACTTGACCGTGGTGCCGACGAACGCCGAGCCGTTCGAGACGGCCGCGTACACGTCGGCGTCGGCGTTGCAGGTGAACGTGACGATGTCGGCCTTGCCATCGCCGTTGACGTCACCGACCCGGGGTGACTCGCCGCTGACGGCGAACAGGTCGTGCCACTTGGCGGCCGGGCCGAACCCGGTGCCGGTGGACAGGCTCACGATCACGTCGGCGGCCGTGGCGGGCCCCTGCGTGAACGTGATCAGATCGTCCCTGCCGTCGCCGTTGACGTCGCCGAGCGCCGGGAACTCCCCGGCCGGGGCGAAGAACTCGTGCCACTTGACCGTGGTGCCGCTGAACGACGTCCCGGTGGACAGGGCCACGTACACGTCGGCGGCGGCGTCGTGGGTGAAGGTGACGATGTCGTCCCTGCCGTCGCCGTTCACGTCGCCGACCGCCGGGATCTCGTTGCCGAGGGCGAACCAGTCGTGCCATTTCACGCCTGGTCCGAAGCCGGCGCCGGTGGAGCGGGCCACGTACACGTCGCCGTTGCCGTGTACGAACGTGATCGCGTCGGCGCGGCCGTCGCCGTCGACGTCACCGGTCAGCGGGGTCTCCCCCGCCGGGGCGAAGAAGTCGTGCCACTTGGCGCCGCCGGCGAAGCCGTTTCCGGTGCTGGCGGCGACGTGCACGTCGGCGAGGGTGTTCTGGGTGAACGTCACGATGTCGTCGCGGCCGTCGCCGGTGACGTCGGTCGGCGACCCGGCGAACATGCCGCCGCCGGTGAGCCGGACCCGCATCAGGTACACGTTGTACGGATCCCACTGCGACATGGTGAAGTACAGCCACGGGCTGTTCGACGCGGCCGACCAGGGGTGCAGGAACGCCCCGTAGAGCCCGGGGTAGGCCGCGCCGGTGGCGATGACCTCCTCCGGTCCCCACGGTCCGGTGATCGACGGCGCGGTGCGCAGCACGATCGCGGCCCGCGACTCGTTGAGGTATGCCATGACGTACCGGCCGAGGTACCGGCTGTACTGCACGGACACCTCGCTGACCGGCCCCGGCGCGATCACCGCCGACACCCACTGGTCGGTGACCCAGGTCGCCCCGTTCCAGTAGCGCCACGCAGCGATGTCGAGGACCTGCCCCTCGGGCACCCGGGACAGGTAGGCCGACCCGAAGCGCCCGTTGGGCGTGCCGATCATGTACACGAAGCCCTGCTCGCGGACGAAGGCCCCCATCTGGAACCGGTTGTCCCAGGCCGGGGTGTTGTTCCAGCGCGCGGTGGGATGCTTGACCCAGGTCTGGCCGTTGATGTCGGAGTACGCGATGCCGGAGTAGTTGGTGTACCACCGGCCCGGCTCGCCCCAGTTGCGCACGGACATGTAATGCATGAACTGGCGGTTGCCCACCGAGATGCCCGCGGTCGGGATGACCGTCATCTCGTCGAAGTTGATCTGCTTGCAGGGCAGCAGCGTGCCGGCGTGACCGGCCCGGTCCAGTACCGCGTTGTCGAAGGTCATGCCGTCGGCCAGCTCGCGGTCGGTGCTGCGGACCAGGGTGTTGCAGCGCCAGTCGATGGTCGCGCCGTTGCCGACGCCGCCACCGGGCCCGGTCCACCCGTTGCCGAACGTGTCCCCGAACGCGGTCAGGATCTGCCCGGACCCGTTGTCCCACATGATGCCCAGGTCGGTGGCCTTGAGCTGCCACCTGGTGTCGGTGGCGTTCATCGACGCGGGCCCGGTGAGCTTGGCGATGCGCTGCGCCGGGGACGCGGCCACCGCCGCGGGAGCCGCCGCTGGTGCGGCGGGTGCGGCCGGGGCCGACCCCGCTGCCGGGGCGGCGACGCCGACCGGCAGCAGGATCGCCGCGGCGATCAGGAGGGGCAGACGCCTCACAGCGTCGTCTCTCCGTTGAGGCCGAAGAAGTCGTGCCACTTCGCGCCGCCCAGGAATCCGGTGCCGGTGGACAGGCCCACGTACACGTCGTTGAGCGAGCCCTTGGTGAACACGATGATGTCGTCCTTGCCGTCGCCGTTGAAGTCGCCGAGGAACGGGAACTCCCCCGCGGTGCAGAAGAAGTCGTTCCACTTCACCGTCGTGCCGACGAACACCGAGCCGTTGGACACCGCGGCGTACACGTCGGCGTCGGCGTTGCAGGTGAACGTGACGATGTCGTCCTTGCCGTCGCCGTTGACGTCGCCGACCCGGGGCAGTTCGGCGCCGACCGCGAACAGGTCGTGCCACTTCAGCCCGGGGCCGAACGAGCTGCCGTTGGACAGCCCCACGATCACGTCGGCGGCGGCGGCCGCACCCTGCGTGAACGTGATCAGGTCGTCCTTGCCGTCACCGTTGACGTCGCCGACCGCCGGGTACTCGTTGGCCGGGGAGAAGAACTCGTGCCACTTGATCCCCGCGCCGAACGACGAGCCGTTGGACAGCGCCACGAACACGTCGCCGGCGGCGTCGTGGGTGAAGGTGATGATGTCGTCCTTGCCGTCGCCGTTGACGTCGCCGACGGCCGGGACCTCAGCGCCGGGGGCGAACCAGTCGTGCCACTTCGCGCCGCCCAGGAAGCCGGTGCCGGTGGACAGGGCCACGTAGACGTCGCCCGCCGCGGTGCCCGTGGTGCCGTGCGTGAACGCGACGATGTCGTCCTTGCCGTCGCCGTTGAAGTCGCCGGTCAGCGGGGTCTCGCCGGTCAGCGCGAAGAAGTCGTTCCACTTCACCGAGGTGCCCGCGAAGCCGCTGCCGGTCGACGGCGACACGTACACGTCGGCCAGCGAGCCGTGCGTGAACGTGACGATGTCGTCCTTGCCGTCGCCGCTGAAGTCGGTCGGCGAGCCCGCAAAGTACTTGCCGCCGGTGCCGCCGCCGGAGTTGACCAGCGACATGTAGTAGTTCCAGTTCCAGTGCGGGCCCGGGTCGGTGTGGTCGTTGCCCGGCATCTCGTTGTGGCCCTTGATGTGGGCGCGGTCGCGCGGGATGCCGAACTTGCCGGTCAGGTGCCGGGTCAGCGCCGCCGAGGAGCGGTACATCGCGTCGGTGAACCAGGCCGGGTTGTCGACGAAGCCCTCGTGCTCGATGCCCAGCGCGTACGGGTTGGCCGAGCGGGCGTGGTAGGCGGTGTCGCCGTCGCGCACCATCTGGGTGACCTCGCCGTTGCTGGACTTCACCACGTAGTGGGCGCTGACGCCCGCGGACGGGTTCTGGAACCAGCTCACCGTGCCCGCGTACGAGCCCTGGGTGACGTGGATGACCACGGTGGTGATCGCCGACGAGCGGCCCGCGCCGTAATTGCCCCCTGCGGCGGAGATCCACCGGGCGGGCGGGTACTCGGGCAGCGCGGCCGCCGCGGCGAGCGGGGCAGCGCCGGTCGAGGCAGACGCGCCTGCTCCGGCGGGAGCGACCGTGGCGTAGCGGCCGAGCTGCGGCTTGACCGCCGCGCCCTTGACGGCGATCACCTCGCCGTTCTCGGCGCGGCCGGACAGGCCCGTGCCGAGCAGGTCGTACACGTGGTCGGCGTAGAGGCGCGCGGTCGCGTCCTCGGTCGCGGCGGAGTAGCGGGCGACGACCGGATACCATGCCGCGAGCCGGTTGCGGTCGGCGGCGCGCAGGCCCAGGTCGTCGGCGTACGCGCGCAGCACCGCCGCAGCGCCGTGGATGTTGGCGGCGGTGTCGGCCTTCAGCCGCGCCACGGCCTGCCCGGTGAGCTTGGCGGCCAGGGGAAGGCTGCTGTTGCCGGGGTTGTCGGCCAGGTGCATGACGCCGTAGCCGTTGGCGGCGCTGGGCGCGCCGTCGTGGCCGTCGAGGCGGCTCTCGCCGTATCCGATGGCGACGAGCAGGTCACGGGGCACGCCGGAGGTGGCGGCGGCGTGGTCGAAGGCAGCGGCGATCGGCGGCTGCGGCGCGGGGGCCGCGACGGCGGGGGTGCCCGCGGCGAGCAGCGCGGCGGCGAGCGTCACGCCGAGCAGGGCCGCCCGGTGGGGCGTACGGGATGGCATGGTGGTCCTCTCGGGGGTGGTCATCAGAGGGTGGTCTCGCCGGTCAGGCCGAAGAAGTCGTGCCACTTCGCGCCGCCCAGGAAGCCGGTGCCGGTGGACAGGCCGACGTACACGTCGTTGGTGGCGGCCTTGGTGAAGACGATGATGTCGTCCTTGCCGTCGCCGTTGACGTCGCCGAGGATCGGGAACTCGCCTGCGGTGCAGAAGAAGTCGTTCCACTTGACGGTGGTGCCGGTGAACGCCGAACCGTTGGACACGGCGGCGTAGACGTCGGCGTCGGCGTTGCAGGTGAACGTCACGATGTCGTCCTTGCCGTCGCCGTTGACGTCGCCGACCCGGGGCAGTTCCGCGCCGACCGCGAACAGGTCGTGCCACTTCAGCCCGGGGCCGAAGGAGCTGCCGTTGGACAGTCCGACGATCACGTCGGCGGCGGTCGCCGGGCCCTGGGTGAAGGTGATGATGTCGTCCCTGCCGTCGCCGTTGACGTCGCCGACGGCCGGGTACTCCCCGGCCGGGGCGAAGAACTCGTGCCACTTGACCCCGGCGCCGAACGAGGAGCCGTTGGACAGGGCCACGAACACGTCACCGGCGGGGTTGTGGGTGAACGTGATGATGTCGTCCCTGCCGTCGCCGTTGACGTCGCCGACCGCCGGGACCTCAGCGCCGGGGGCGAACCAGTCGTGCCACTTCGCGCCGCCCAGGAAGCCGGTGCCGGTGGACAGCGCCACGTACACGTCGCCCGCCGCGGTGCCGGTCGAGCCGTGGGTGAACGCGACGATGTCGTCCCTGCCGTCGCCGTTGAAGTCACCGGCCAGCGCGGTCTCGCCGCCGAGGGCGAAGAAGTCGTTCCACTTCACCGAGGTGCCGGCGAAGGCGCTGCCGGTGGAGGGCGCGACGTACACGTCGGCGAGGGCGTTCTGGGTGAACGTCGCGATGTCGTCGCGGCCGTCGCCGTTGACGTCGGTGGACGCGGCGGCGGCTGTCTCGGCGACCCGCCGGGCTTCGGCCATCAGGCTGCGGGCCTTGGCCTCGACCTGGTCGTAGCGGTCGGGGAAGCCGGAGCGCTGCACGCACTGGGCGACCTGCCCGGCGCGGTAGCCGGGGTTGTCGCGGGCGCAGACGACCGCGCGGGTGAAGTACTGGGTCGAGGCGTAGACCACGTCCATGATCTGTTCCGGGGTGCCCCAGCCGTAGTCCCAGCGCTGCTGGAACACGCCCAGCGACGACTTGTCGCCGCAGGGCAGGTTGTTCATGTGGGACTCGACCCAGCCGGCTTCGAAGCCGGACAGCATGACCTTGTCGCTGACGTTCAGGCTGCGGGCGACCCGGTGCACGATGACGATCACCGCGGGGTCGTGGCCGGCCGGTATCGAGGTGCAGGCGGCGTATGCCGCCGCGGGCTGGACCGCGACGACCGCGGCTGCGGCGGCCAGGCCGGACAGGACGAGGCCGGTGAGGGTACGGCGGATCATGGGCATTCCTCCGGGGGTGGTGAGGTCGCCTGTTCAGAAGGGGGACGCCACGGCTTCGGGGCGGCGTGAAATCGATTCCAGCGAAACTTACCGCCGTCCCATATAGGCGTCAAGAAATGAATCTACATAAACGAGATTCGATCAATAGGTTTCCCGCACATGCCCCGGAGACGGCGAACGGCGGCCCCCGAAGGGAACCGCCGATCAGGTCCTACGGACCTCAGACGACCACGGTGAACCCGGCCCGTTGCAGGTCCTCGACCCGTGACGACGGGCCCACCCGCAGCTCGAACTCGCCCGGCTCGACCACCCGCGCGCCCCGCGCGTCCACGATGGAGCAGGCCGACACCGGCACCTCCAGCTCGACCAGGCAGGTCTCCCCCGGCGCCACCGTCACCTGCCGGTAGGCCTTCAGCTCCTGCTCCGCCCAGGTCACCGAGGTCACCGTGTCGCTGACGTACACCTGCACGGTCTCGACCGCCGGCCGCGCGCCGGTGTTGCGCAACTGCACCTGCGCCCGCACCGTGTCACTCGTGCCCACGGTCGGCGTCAGCACCCGCAGGCCCGAGTACTCCACCGTGGTGTAGCTCAGGCCCTGCCCGAACGCGAACGCCGGGGCCTGCGTCAGGTCGGCGTAGCGGTGCCCGTGCTGGCCGCGCACCTGGTTGTAGTACGTCGGCTGCTGCCCGGCGTGCCGGGCGAAGGAGATCGGCAGCCGGCCGGTCGGCTCGATCAGCCCCAGCAGCAGCTCGGCGACCGCACGACCGCCGCGCATGCCGGGGTTGGCGGCGTACACGATGGCGGCCGCGTTCAGCGCCGACGGCGGCAGCACCAGCGGCTTGGAGCTCAGCAGCACCACGATCAGCGGCTTGCCCGTCGCGGCCAGCGCGTCGAGCAGTGCCACCTGACCGCCCACGAGTTCGAGCGTGGCGGTCGAGCGGTACTCGCCGACCAGCTCGATCCGGTCGCCGACCACGGCGACCACGTAGTCGGCCCGGCTCGCGTCGGCCACCGCCGCCGCGATCAGCGCCTCGTCGACCGCGGCGGGCAGAGCGACGTCGGGGCGCGGCTGCCCGTCGGGGAAGAACTCACCTTCGGGGTCCGGCCCGGTGACGACGATGTCCGCGCCGCGGGCGTGGGTGACCGTCCAGCCGTCCGGGGCGATCTCCCGCAAGCCGTCGAGCACGGTCGTGATCATCTCGCGGGGGTGGCCGTCGGGCAGCCACTCGGCCTGGCCGGACGCGCCGGCCCAGTCGCCGAGCTGGGTGTGCGGGTCGTCGGCGTTGGGGCCGACGATCGCGATGGTGCGCGCCGGTCCGTCCGTGGCGGCGCGACCGTCCGGCCCGGCCGTCAGGCCCCCGGCCAGCGGCAGCGTGCCGTCGTTGCGCAGCAGCACCAGCGAGCGCCGGGCGACCTCCAGGTTCACCTCGGCGTGCGCGGCGATGCCGATGACCTCGGCCTGACGGGCGGCGTCGGGGTGGCGCGGGTTCTCGAACAGGCCCAGCTCGAACTTCAGGGTGAGGATGCGGGTGACCGCCGCGTCCAGGTCCGACTCCTCCAGCAGGCCCTTGGCGACGGCGTCCTGGGCTCCGTCGAAGAAGTCGGGCGTGGTCATCACCATGTCGTTGCCCGCCTTCACCGCGGCCGCGGAGGCGGCCGTGAAGTCGGGGAAGATGTGCTGCTCCCAGACCATGCGCCCGACGTTGTCCCAGTCGGTGACCAGGGTGCCCCGGTAGTCCCACTCGCCGCGCAGCACCTCGTTGAGCAGCCAGTCGTTCACGGTGACGGGGACGCCGTCCATCGACTGGTAGCCGAGCATGAAGGTGCGGCAGCCCTCGCGGGCCACCCGCTCGAACGGCGGCAGGAACCACGAGCGCAGCTTGCGCCGCGAGATGTCGGCCTCGCTGGCGTCGCGGCCGCCCTGCGTCTCGGAGTAGCCCGCGAAGTGCTTCGCGCAGGCCAGGATCGCCGTCGGGTCGTCCAGTCCGCCGCCCTGGTAGCCGCGCACCATCGCCGAGGCGAACTCGCCGATGAGGAACGGGTCCTCGCCGAACGTCTCGCTGACCCGGCCCCAGCGCAGGTCCCGGGCGATACACAGCACCGGCGAGAAGGTCCAGTGCACGCCGGTGGCGGCGACCTCGACGGCGGTGATCCGGGCGACCTGCTCGATGAGCGCGGCGTCCCAGGTCGCCGCCATGCCCAGCTGGGTCGGGAAGATCGTCGCGCCGGTCCAGAACGAGTGGCCGTGGATGCAGTCCTCGGCGACCAGCAGCGGGATGCCCAACCGGGTGCGCCCGGCCAGGTCCGCCGCCTCGCGGACCCGCTCGGGCGAGCCGTGCAGGATCGAGCCGACGTGGAACTCCTCGACCAGGTGGCGTACGCCGTCGCGGGCGGTGAGCTGGAGCATCTGCCCGACCTTCTCCGGCAGGGTCATCCGCCCGACGAGGTCGGCGACGCGCTGCTCGGTCGGCAGCGTGGGGTCGAGGTACGGCAGGGACGACACGGGGTTCCTTTCACGGACACCGGCGGTGTCCTGGCTGGCGAGGTGCAGGAAGTCCAACGAACCGGAGGCCGCTACGTGCGGCCGGCGAGCGCGGCCACCGGATGCGGTGAACGGGCGGGTGGGAGTCCGAGCGCGGCGTCGGGCCCCGTGCTGCTGCGCACGACCGCGTCGACGGGGAAGAACCGCCGCCAGTGCGGCGCCGCGGCGCCCTCCAGCAGCGCCCTGGTCGCCGCGGCGGCCATCTGCTCGACCGGCAGGCGCATCGTCGTCAGCGGCGGGCTCACGCAGGCGGCCACGGCGCTGTCGTCGAAGCCGACGACGGCGATGTCGTCGGGGACGCGCCGGCCCGCGTCCGTGATCGCCTGGATCGCTCCGGCGGCCATCATGTCGCAGGCCGCGAAGATCCCGTCGAGGTCCGGGTGCTCGGCCAGCAGCCGGGTGGCGGCCGCGTAGCCGCCCTCGCGCCGGAACCCGCCGTCGACGGCGATGTCGGGCAGTCCCAGCTCACGGATCGCTTCGAGGTGTCCGGCGCGGCGGCCGGCCGCGCAGGTGTTGCAGTCGGGGCCGTGGATCGCGGCGATCCGCCGGCGGCCGATCCGGTGCAGCAGGCTGATCGCTTCGTACGCGGCCCGGCTGTTCTCGGGCTCGACCGCCGGCACCTGGGGCGCGGTCGCGCCCAGTGACACCACCCGCCGGCACCGCGCGTGGAAGCGGGCGGCCAGCGCGGGCGACACGTTGACCAGCACAGCCCCGGCCGTGACCGACTGCGCGACGCGGTCGACCAGCTCCGCCGCCTCGTCCGCGCCGGCCACGTTGACGCGCAGCTGGGTGTCCGTGCCGGCCAGCGCCGACAGCACGCCCGCGATGACCCGGCTGTAGTAGGGCTGCGCACCGAACAGGCTGATGTCGCCGTGACACGCGATGACGACCAGGTCGAGGGCGTCACGGCGGCCCGAGGCGAGGGCGCGCGCGGCCGCGTTCGGCCGGTAGCCGAGATCGGCGACGACCCGGTCGACCCGCGTACGCAGGTCGGCCGAGACGCCCGGCGCGTTGTTGAGCACGCGGGACGCGGTCGCCCGCGACACCCCGGCCTTGTGGGCGACGTCCTCGATGGTCAGCTTCCGGTACGGCATGGGCACTCGCAATCTCGGTGCGGGCCGCGCCCCGTCGCGCGCCCTGTCGGCACCATAGTTTGGAGAGCGCTCTCAACGGAACCCGGTATGACGATGCTCCACCTGCCGGGATCGCGCTCTCCCACCATCGTGGGACCGGGCACACGCCCTAACTGCGGCTCCACCGGGCCAGCGAGTCCCACTTGCCGAAACTGGGCACCGGCTCCCACTGCGTGCTGACGTCCACGCCCGTACGGTCCTCGACGGTGCGCTGCTGGGCCGTGTCGTCGCTGATGACCCGGCGGGCGCCGCCGTCCTCGCGGAACTCGAACCAGGTCACGCACGTCGCCCCGGACAGCGTCGCCGCCTGCGCGTCCGGGTAGTCCCACTGCGTCATCCCGCCGAGGAACAGCAGGTCGCCGCTGCGCCGGAAGGAGTAGTGCAGGCACTGGCGGCCGTAGGCGTCGAAGAACCAGACCCCGGCGTGCCCGTTGTCCCAGGCGATCTCGATGACCACGTCGGGCACGCCGCTGGGCGGGGCGGCCGGGATCACCGCGTAGGGCTCACCGGCCAGGTCCCGCCCCTGGGCCTCGTCCGCGGTGAGCGGCTCGACCGGCTCGTGGCGGCGGAAGTTCCACCGTCTGCAGTAGACCGGCGGTGCAGCCGGATCGTGCCCTGCGATGTGGACGGTCACGCCACTTCCTCCCCCGTGGTAAGGCGTGACTCACGGTAGACCGAGCGGGCCGTGCCGGGCAATCGCGGCGCCCGTGGGAATCCGGGCGACCAATGCGCGCCATGCCGTTAACATCGGCGCCCATGGAAATACGGGCGTACGCGGGACCGGCAGACGACGACCAGCTCGCGCGCGTGCGGCAGGCCGCGCTCGCGGTCGACGGTGCCGTCTGGCTGCCCGGCCCCGACTTCGACATGACACCGGCCGAGACGTTCGTGGTCGCCGAGGAAGCCGGACAGATCATCGGCTTCGGCGGGCTCGACCGCTGGACCGAGGACGACGGCACGGAGCTGTTCCTGGTCACCGGCTGCGTCGACCCGGCACACCGGGGCCGCGGCCACGGCAGCGCGCTGCTGCGCCACCGGGAGGAGTACGCCGCCTCGCTCGGCTCGGGCCTGCCGCACCAGCAGCTCGGCGCCAACGCCGACGACAGCCAGCCAGGCTCCCGGCAACTCCT
The DNA here is from genome assembly GCF_009720385.1 of Catellatospora vulcania. GTDB lineage: Bacteria > Actinomycetota > Actinomycetes > Mycobacteriales > Micromonosporaceae > Catellatospora > Catellatospora vulcania. Next base: position 137,536 of record NZ_WARX01000026.1, read on the forward strand.
GCTCGACCACGGCTACCGGCTCGCGTTCACCGTCGTCGAACTGCGCTGCCTCGCCGTCGACGCCAACCCGCCGACCGCGCTGCCGCCCGGCCTGGAGATCCGGCCCGTGCTCGCCGAGCATCAACCGCGGATCCACGCCGCGATCGTCGAGTGATTCACCGGCAGCCGGGCCGGGTTCGTGTCGGTGGACTACGACACCTATCTGGCCGGGGTACGCGACACCGAGCTGTGGGCCGTCGCCTGGGCCGGTGACGAGATCGCCGGGCTGGCGACCGCCGAACGGACCGGCAGCCGGAGCGCCGACTCGCCGTGGGTCGCGGTGCGGCCCGCGTACCGGCGGCAGGGTCTCGCCCTGGCACTGGTCACCCGCAGCCTGGCGGCCATGCGCGAGCACGGCGTCACCTACGCGGCGATCCGGACCGTGGCCGAGAACCCGCACCGGACCGTGGCCCTCTACGAACGGGCCGGCTACGAGGTCGGCCGGCGGATGCCCCGTTACCGCAAACCGCTGACCGCGGTGTCGGCCTGACGGCGGTCGAACCCAGCCGGATGGCGACGGCCTGACGTTCCGCGGCAGGTCGCCGCGACACGCCCGACGCCATTCGGCGGTCCCGGCCGGAAATGGCTTGCCGCGCCCGCGAGGATGTCGCTATGGCATGGATCGCACCCGACGTCGCGCGGGAACCTTATACGGACATGGCCTGCGACGAGCGCGAGATGCTGGACGACTGGCTGCGAAGGCGGCGGATCGCCCTGCTCCGCAAGTGCGCCGGCCTGACCGCGGAGCAGCTCAAGACCGCCGCCGTCGAGCCGTCGAACCTGACCCTGCTGGGCCTGCTGCGGCACATGGCCGACGTCGAGCGGTTCTGGTTCCGGATGAAGTACCTGCAGGAGGATCTGCGCGCCCTGTACTGGACCGACGAGCACCCCGACGGCGACCTGGAACTGGTCGCCGACGCGGATGCCGAGGCCGACTACGCGGGCTTCCTGGCCGAGACCGCCGCCTGCGACGCCGCCGTGGCCGGGCGCGACCTGGACGAGCCCGCTGCCGATCCCAAGGCGCCGACCGGCAAGGTCAACCTGCGCTGGGTCTACATCCACATCCTGGAGGAGTACGCCCAGCACACCGGCCACGCCGACCTCCTCCGCGAACGGATCGACGGGTCCACCGGGCCGTAACCGAGTCATGCACGGCGCGCACAGGTGGGTCGCATGGCGTCCCTGTGCGCCTGCGCCAGGACAGGACACCGGTCATCTGGCTGCTCTACCCGAGGCCGATGGGCAGGCTCGGGCGGAAGTTCTGATAGCCCAGGATGTAGAGCTTCTTGGACGGGTCGAGGTGGTAGGGCACCACCTTGCCGGTATCCGTGAACCCCATTCGCCGGTAGAAGGCCTGTGCCCGGTGATTGTCCTCGTGTACGCCCAGGGTGAGCCATGACGCATCGGTGTTGTCGCGGGTCCACCTGATCCCGGCGTCCATCAGCCGGGCGGCCGGTCCGGTCGCCCGGCCACGATGTGCAGGCGCCACGTAGACACCCTGGATGCAGGCGGTGCCGGGGACTTCGGCCACCGGAGCGCAACCGGCCATCCCCACCCAGCGGCCGTCCTGCGCGGCGGCGACGAACAAGGCCGAGGTCGGGGAAGTCGCGTTCGCCACCGCCTGCTGCCGCCAGACCTCGTCGGCGAGTCCCGCCGCGTCGGCGTACGTGGTTCCGAAGGCGGTCGGTGAATCCGTCAGCGCCTCCAACCGCAGGGCGCGCAGTTGACGCCATTCCCCCGGCTCGATCCTGCGTACGACATAGGTCATGGGTCTGCTCCCCGCGTCGATCGCACCACCACGATCGACAGATCCTAAACGGTGATCAACTGCCGATCGGTCGGACCGGCTCGGGGTGAGACCCGTGAAGCAATCAGCGGGTCGCGTACGCGTGGCCGTCCGGGGCGGCCGCGTGCAGCGCGGTCAGGGCCGCGTCCAGCGCTGCCGACAGCGGCTCGATCGAGCGCAGCGCCTGGGTGAGCAGCAGGCCGCCCTGGACGGAGGCGAAGACCGCCAGCGCCAGGCACTCGGGATCGGCGTCCGGGCGCAGCAGGCCGCCGTCTCGCATGCGGACCAGCCCGTCGCGCAGGTGCCCGCGCCACCGGTTCAGGTGCCCGACCACCGTGGCGGCCGCCGCCGGATCGGTGCCGACGAGCTCGCTGACCAGGGTGCCGATCGGGCAGCCCCAGTGCGGCTGGGCGGCGTAGTGCGCCAGCAGCGCGTCGCGCCAGCCGTCCCAGTCCGCCCAGGTGTCGAGGGTGCGCAGATACGGCTGCTGCGCCTGCAGCACCCGCTGCATCTGCAGCTCGGCGATTGCCAGCACGAGCTCGCTCTTGCCGCCGGGGAAGTAGTGGAACAGCTGGCTCTTGCTCGTCAGCGTGCCGGCGCGGACGTCGTCGAGGCTGGTGCCGCCGACGCCACGGGCCAGCACCAGGTCTGCTGCGGCGGAGACGATGCGGTCCCGGGTCGCGGCGCCCTTCGCGGTGAGTCTGGTGGCCGTCACCTGCCCATCCTAGAACTCTTGGACCGGATGGTCCAATATTGTGGCCGCCTGCCGTTCGGCCAGCTCCCACGGCGTGGGCGGCGGTGCCCCGATGAAGGAAACTTTTGTACGCTCCACCGTGAAGCAGCTATTTCCTACAAGGGGAGCGTATGAACCAGACCATGTCCGTGGCGGTCTCCGCCGCCGCGCTGTGGACCTCCCCCGATGCCGTACGGCCGCTGGACGCACCGGCCCTGGAGTCCCCCGCGCGGCTGCGCGCCTGGGCCGCGGCCCAGGGCCCGGACGAGCGGCGCGACCTGTGGGGCCGGGTCGACAGCCAGCTCCTGCTCGGCGAGACCGTGCTGGTGCGAGAGGTCCGCGACGGCTGGGCCCGCGTCAACGCCCCGGCGCAGCCGACCCGCAAGGACCCCCGCGGTTACCCGGGCTGGCTGCCCCTGGCCCAGCTCGCCGCCCCCGCCGAGGCGACCGGCGAGCACGTCGTGGTCACCGAACAGGTCACCGATCTCAGGGACGCCCCCGGCGGCCGGATCCTGGCCGACGACCTCAGCTACGCCACGGTGCTCCCGGCCCGCCGGCGGCGCGACGCGTTCACCGAGGTCGCCCTGCCCGGCGGGGGCTTCGGCTGGGTGGCGGACAAGCACCTCGACGCCCACCACACCCGTGGCCCGCTGCCGACCGCCGCGCAACTGGTCACCGCCGCACGGATGTTCCTCGGCCTGATGTACCTGGCCGGCGGCACCCACGGGCTGATGCTCGACTGCTCCGGGCTCCCCCATCTCATCTACCGCCGGTTCGGGCACACCATCCCGCGCGACGCCAGCGACCTGGCACTGCTCGGCGAGCACGTGGAGGTGACCGACCTCGCCCCCGGCGACCTCGCGGTCTTCCAGAACGACAAGACCGGCGACGTGTACCACACCGGGGTCTGCACGGGCGGCGAGCAGCAGGTGCTGCACGTCTCCCAGACCGATTGGGCCTGCGTCGACGGCGCGCTCAGCGAGCGCCGCCGCGGCCACCTGGTGTCCGGCCGCCGCCTGCGCCTGCAGTAGGCGACGGATTCCGGCGGTTGGCAGCGCGGCCGGGAGTGCGCACACTGTGCCCATGCCGCGCTCGCGCAAATACCGGGTGATCACCGGACTGGAACGCCTCAACAACCGGATCACCCGGTGGGCACTGCGCCGAGGGCTTGCCCCGAGCGCGTTCGCGCTGCTGGAGACCACCGGCAGGCGGTCCGGGCGGCCCCGGCAGACCCCGGTCGGCAACGGGCTGGCCGGGGACGTGTTCTGGCTCGTCGCCGCGCACGGACGGCAGGCCGACTACGTGCGCAACCTGCTGGCCGACCCGGTGGTGCGGGTGAAGGTCGGCGGGCGCTGGCGCGAGGGCCGGGCCGTCGTGCTGCCCGGCGACGACGTCGCGGCCCGCTCACGGTCGCTGCCGTACCAGTGGGATGCCGCCATCGGCCGGCTGATGGCCACCCGGCCGCTGACCGTACGCATCGACCTCGCCCCCGACGCCGGCGGGGCGTAACCGGGCATCACGTCGGCACGCCGCCACCTGGACGAGGTGGCGTGCCGGACCGAAAGGATCTGGGATTCGGCGGCGCAGCCGCCCGCGAGCCCGACGTCGAGGTCCATCAGTGAGACGGCCTGACCGCATTGCCAGATCTACCGCTCAGCTCTGATGGAACATTCAGCTTTCGGCCCTAGGCTCAAAGGATGCTGAGTCGCGCCGGAAAACTCGACCGCCTCCCGGACGCGCCCCCGCCGGACGCTACGGCGGAAGTCGAGCCCGTCCCGGCACCGCGCCCGTGGTGGCGGCTCGACAGGCGTGCCCTGGTCGCGACGTGTGTCGCGGTGGCGCTGGCGGTCACCGCGGTGGTCGCGTTCCGGTGGGGCGCGGCCGGTTCGTCCGACAACCCCGCCGTCGTGACCCCCTCACCGTCGCCGTCGGACGACGGCGTGCTCACCGTCGCCGAGGTCTACCAGGTGCTCCTTCCGTCGGTGGTGTCGATCCGGTCCACCGGCCCGGGACGCACACCGTCGACAGCGTCGGGCACCGGCGTGCTGGCCAACACCGACGGCACCATCCTCACCGCGTTGCACGTGGTCAAGGGCGCGGCCGCGATCGAGGTCACCTACGCCGACGGAAGCACCTCCGCGGCGACCGTCGCGGCCGCCGACCCGGCCAAGGACATCGCCGCGCTGACCCCCAAGACCCTGCCGCCGGTGCTGGTCCCGGCGGTGCTCGGCGGCGTGCCGGGCATCGGCGAGCAGGTCGTCGCGATCGGCGACCAGCTCGGCCTGACCGGCTCGACCACCACCGGCGTGGTGTCGGGCCTGGAACGTTCGGTCACCGTCGCCGACGTCGGCAAGCTCGACGGGCTCATCCAGTTCGACGCCGCGGTCAACCCGGGCAGCTCCGGCGGCCCGCTGGTGAACATGCGCGGCGAGACGGTCGGCATCGTGGTCGCCCTGGCCAACCCGACCGAAGCGGGCACGTTCATCGGCGTCGGGTTCGCCGTGCCGATCGTGACCGCCGCGGCCGCCGGCGGCCCGCCGCCGCCCCTGTGACGTCCCCCGACCAGCACGTGCCACGAACACTCGATCCGATGAGGACGGACCCATGAACACACCCGCATCCGGCAACGGCCACCGCCAGCCCTCGCGTCCCCTGGCGGGCGGGCCGTCGCCGGCCGCCGGCCAGAGCACCGTGGAGCAGGTGCTCTACGAGGTCAAGAAGGTCATCGTCGGGCAGGATCTGCTGCTGGAGCGCCTGATGGTCGCGCTGCTGGCGCGCGGGCACATCCTCGTCGAGGGTGTGCCGGGCCTGGCCAAGACGCTGGCCGTCAAGTCCCTCGCGGAGGCCGTCGGCGGGCAGTTCCACCGGGTGCAGTTCACGCCGGACCTGGTTCCGGCGGACATCACCGGCACCCGCACCTACCACCAGCACAGCGGCGAGTTCCAGGTGTCGCTCGGGCCGGTGTTCACGAACCTGCTGCTCGCCGACGAGATCAACCGCGCGCCAGCGAAGGTGCAGAGCGCGCTGCTGGAGGTGATGCAGGAGCACCAGGTGACCATCGGCCGGGAGACGCACCGCGTGCCGGAGCCGTTCCTGGTGCTGGCCACGCAGAACCCGATCGAGTCCGACGGCACCTATCCGCTGCCCGAGGCGCAGGTGGACCGGTTCATGATGAAGGTCCTGGTGGACTACCCCAGCGCCACCGAGGAGTTCGTGATCGTCGAGCGGGCGGTCAGCCCCGGTGCGGCGATCCAGCGCATCATCGACCCGGCGCAGCTGATCGCACTGCAGGAGCAGGCCGACCGGGTGTACGTCGACCCGTCGCTGATCGAGTACGCGGTCCGGCTCACCGCGGCGACCCGTGATCCGGCGCTGGTCGGCCAGCAGCAGCTGGCCCGCTACGTCACCTACGGCGCGAGCCCGCGCGCGTCGATCAACCTGGTGCTGGCCGGACGGGCGCTGGCGTTCCTGCGGGGACGGGACTACGCGTTGCCCCAGGACATCACCGACCTGGCCCTGGACGTGCTGCGCCACCGGCTGGTGATGTCGTACGAGGCGCTGGCCGACGAGGTGAGCGCGGACGCGGTGCTGGACCGGATCATGACGTCGCTGCCCGTGCCGGAGCTCGCCATGCAGGGCCGCTGACGTCATGAGCGAGCGGATCAGGTGGCCCGGCATGCATGCCGCCGACGAACGCAGCGAGGAGAAGGCATGACCGCTGCCTCTGACCGGTTGCTGCGCCGCCTGGAGTGGCAGGTGCTGCGCCGCCTCGACGGGCGGCTGCAGGGCGGGCACCGCACGGTGTGGCGCGGCGCCGGGCTCGACTTCAGCGACGTGCGCGCCTACACGCCCGAGGACGACGTACGGCACATCGACTGGAACGTCACCGCGCGGATGGACGAGCCGTTCGTGCGCCAGTACACCGAGGAGCGCGACCTCACGGCGTGGCTGGTGCTGGACCGGTCCGCGTCGATGCGCGGCGGCGGCCGCCACGGCAAGGACACGATGCTCAACGAGCTGGCGGTGAGCCTGGCCCGGCTGCTGACGTACCGCGGCAACCGGGTCGGGGCGATCCTGTTCGACAACCGTCACCAGCGGGTGATCCCGCCGCGCACCGGCCGTGACCAGGTGCTGCGGCTGACCCATGAACTCGGCGTGCCCGCGCCGGCCACCGACGCGGGGACCGTCACGGACCTGTCGGCGATGCTGCGGCTGGCCGCGGCCACCGCACGGCGGCGCAGCCTGGTGCTGGTGCTGTCGGACTTCATCGGCGACCCGGGCTGGGAGCGGTCGCTGGCGCTGCTGTCCCACCGGCACGAGGTCGTCGCCGTACGCATCGTCGATCCTGCCGAACTCGACCTGCCCGACCTGGGCATGATCTTCGTCGAGGACGCCGAGACCGGCGAGCAGTTGCTCGTCGACAGCGGCGACCCGCTGCTGCGCCGCCGGTTCGAAGCCGAGGTGCAGGCGCGGGAGAGCGGGCTGGCGGAGACGATGAACCGGGCCGGGGTGGTGGCCCATCGCGTGACCACCGACACCGACCTCGTCGACGCCCTGGTCGGCATGGTGCGCCGGACGAGGCGGAGATCCCGATGACCGTGCAGTATCCGTTCTTCATCGCCCTGGCCGTGGTGGGCACCGGTGCCGCCGTGCTGGCGTACCTGCGGCTGCAGCGGCGGCGCACCGCCGCGCTGCGCGGCGCGGGGCTCGGCCTGACCGCGGCGGGCGGCCGTGGCGCGGTCCGGCGGCACCTGCCGTACGTGCTGTTCCTGGCGGCGCTGCCGATGCTGCTGACCGGCCTGGCCCGCCCGTCGGCCGAGCTGCCCGTGCCCCGGGTGTCGGGCACGGTCATGCTGGTGTTCGACGTGTCCAACAGCATGGCGGCCACCGATGTGGAACCGTCCCGGCTCGCCGCCGCCCAGGCCGCCGCGACGGGCTTCGTCGACGCGCAGCCGTCCACGGTGGACATCGGGGTCGTCATCTTCGGCCAGGGGGGCCTGCTCACGCAGACCCCGACCCCCGACCGGGGTGCGGTCAAGAACGCCATCACCCGCCTGTCGACCAGCGGCAGCACGTCGCTGCGGCAGGCGATCCTGACCGCGCTGTCGGCGATCGTCGGCGAGCCGGTCGCGCTGCCCGAACAGGAGGACGCCTCCCCGCCCGACCTGGGCTACTGGGGTTCGGCGACGATCATCGTGTTCTCCGACGGGCAGGAGACCGAGAGTCCCGAGCAGGCACAGGCGGCCGCCGCGATGGCCGCCGCGGCCGGGGTGCGCATCGAGACCGTCGGCATCGGCACCCCCGAGGGCGCCACCGTCGAGGTCGAGGGCTTCCAGGTCGCCACCGCGCTCGACGAGCAGCTGCTGACCGAGCTGGCCGCGATCACCGGCGGCGGTTACCACCCGGCGCGCGACGCGGCCGCCCTCGACGACATCGGTGAGTCCATCGACCTGCGCATCACCACCGAGCCCGAGCACATCGAGCTCACCGCGCTGTTCGCGGGCTCCGCGCTGCTGCTGCTGACAATCGGCGGACTGCTGATGATCCGCTGGTACGGAAGGATCGTCTGATGTCGCTGGCCTGGCCGTGGGCGCTGGCCGCCCTGATCGTGGTCCCGCTGCTGCTGCTGGTGCGGTGGTGGCTGAACCGCCGCCGCCGCAAGGTGGCCGTGCGGGTGTCCAGCATCGCGCTGATCCGCGCCGCGCTGCCGGGCCGTTCGCGCTGGCAGCGGCGCATCCCCGCGGCCCTGTTCGGGCTGGGCCTGCTCGCGCTCGGCACGGCCATGGCCCGGCCGCAGGCGTCGCTGGCGGTGCCGCAGGACTCCACGGCGATCCTGCTGGCGATGGACGTGTCGCAGTCGATGTGCTCCACCGACGTGCCGCCGAACCGGCTGGCCGCGGCCAAGGACGCGGCGCGGGAGTTCGTGCTGGCCCAGGACGACGGGACCCGCATCGGGCTGGTCGCCTTCTCCGGCATCTCCGGCCTGCTGGTCGAGCCGACCGACGACAAGCAGGCGCTGCTCGACGCGATCGACAATCTGCGCACCTCCCGCGGCACCGCCATCGGGCAGGCGATCCTGACCTCCATCGACGCGATCGCCGAGATCAACCCGGCGGTCCCGCCGACCGGGGTGGAACTCGGTGCGCCGGACTCCCCCGGCTCCGGCACGTACATCGCGGACACGATCGTGGTGCTGACCGACGGCGCGAACACCCAGGGCGTCGACCCGGTCACCGCCGCGCAGGAGGCCAAGGCGCGTGGGCTGCGGGTCTACACCATCGGGTTCGGCACCACCGATCCCGCGCCGCTGATCTGCAGCGCCGACCAGATGGCGCCGGGCTCGGGCGCGCGGCCCGAGTGGCGCGGTGGTGGGGGCGGCGGGGGACGGCGCGCGCAGCTGATCGACGAGGACACTCTCGGCGAGGTCGCCGAGCTGACCGGCGGGGAGTACTTCCGGGCCCAGGACGCCAAGCAACTCGTCGACGTGCTCACGGACCTGCCCAGCACGATGGTCGTGCAGAAGGAGGACGTCGAGATGACCGTCTGGTTCGTGCTCGCCGGAGCGCTGCTGGCGGGCACGGGCGTCGGGTTGTCGCTGCGCTGGAACCGCTCCTAGGCGACTCCGGGCCCAGATGCCGGCGGTCGACAAGCTCCGGTGCGAGGGCTGATCGACCGCCGGCATGCTCTCGATCACACCGGTGGGAGGACCACGCTCCAGCCGATGGCGCGGGCCGAGGCGACCGTGCTCGTCGCCGTCACCGCGGGCCACGGGCCCGCCGCCACGCCGCCGGTGTCGGCCGCGGCCGCCACGAGGAAGCCGCCGCCGCTGCCGGTGGTCGTGGTCCGGGCGGTGACCGTGCCGGGCACCGACCAGGTCGCGGTGGCGCTGACCTTCTGGACCCAGTAGCTCACCACGGTCGAGCCGGACGCGGGCACGGTGGCCGCGGCCGTCGGGTGGGTGGTCTTGGTGGCGGTGTCCTCGAACGCGGCGGCGGTGACCGGGCCCGCGCCGGAGTACGCCATGACCACGAGGCTGGCCTTGGTGATCGCGTCGAACGTGGTGGTCACCGAAGAGCCCGCCGTGCCGGCGACCGCGGTGCGGGTGAACAGCCACGAAACCATGTCGGTGCCGTCGGTCTTGGTGCTCGCCAGCGTCCATCCGGCCGGGGTGGTGGCCGTCGCGCCGCGGTTGGCGGACACGAACAGCAGCAGCGTGTCGCCCGGCTGCACGGCTGCGGGCACGGTCACGGCGGGCCGGATCACGTTCGCGTCGACGCCCGTGGCGGCCCGGTACGCGACCGTGCCGCCGCTGGGCGCGGAGGTGACGGTGACGGTCCGGGTGAGCGCGTCGGTGGCGCCCTCGTCGTCGGTGACGGTCAGGGTCACCGGGTAGCTGCCCGGGGCGGTGTACGTGTGCGCCGGGTTCGGCCCGCCGGCGGTGTCGCCGTCGCCGAACGTCCACGCGTACCCGGTGACGTCGCCGTCCGGGTCGTCGGAGGCGGACGCGTCGAACGTGCACGCGAGCAGGGTGCACGAGAAGCTGAACGCCGCGACGGGGTCCTGGTTCGCAGGCGGGGTGCCGCCGTTGGGGACGAGCACGACGGAGTACGCCTGGCCGCCGCCCCCGGCCACGGTCACGCCGGAGATCCCCGGCACCGTGATCGCGGTGGGCCGGCTCGTCGTGGTCCCGTCACCGAGCTGCCCGTCGGCGTTGTAGCCCCAGGTCCTCACCGAGCCGTCGGCCATCGCGGCGAGGCCGTGGTCGCGGCCGGACGCGATCGACACCGCGGAGGCGACCCCGGTCACCGACACCGGCCGGGTGCGGTTGGTGCTGGTGCCGTCGCCCAGCTCGTTGCGGTAGTTGCGGCCCCAGGACAGCACCTGGCCGTCGGTGCGCAGCGCGTAGGAGTGGTGCGCGCCGGCGATCACGTCGGCGATGCCGGAGGCGAACAGCTGCACCGGCGTGGTCCGGTTGGTGAGCGTACCGTCGCCGACCTGGCCGTAGGCGTTCCAGCCCCACGCCCACAGCGAGCCGTCGGCCAGCCGGGCCAGGCCGTGGTCGCGCCCGCCCGCGAGCTTCTCCACATTGGTCAGCGTGCCGACCCGGACCGGTGAGGTGCGCCGGGTGGTGGTGCCGTCGCCCAGCTCCCCGTTGCTGTTCTGGCCCCAGCCGTACGCCCAGCCGTTGGCCCGGATCGCGTAGCTCATGTCGCGCCCGGCGGCCAGCGACACCGCGTCGGTCAGGCCGGTGACGGCGACCGGTGAGAGGCGGTTGGTGACCGAGCCGTCGCCGATCTGCCCGGTGGTGTTCAGGCCCCACGTGTACACCGAGCCGGAGGCGGTGCGCGCCAGCGAGTGGTCGTGGCCGGAGGCCACCTCGACGATGCCGGTCAGGCCGGGCACCATCGTCGGGGACAGCCGGGTGCTCGTGTTGCCGATGCCGAGCTGCCCGAAGGCGTTGCCGCCCCAGGTCCACACGCGACCGCCCGCGTCGAGCGCGACGACGTGGTCGCGTCCGCCCGCGATCTGCACGATGTCGGTCAGTCCGGGCACGGCGCCGGGGGTGCGGCGGGCCGTGGTGGTGCCGTTGCCGAGCTGGCCCAACCCGTTGCCACCCCAGGTCCAGGCGGTGTACGTGGGGTCGGCGGCCGCGGTGACGGCCGGTGTCGCCACCACCACCAGCAGGGTCGCCAGTACCACGCCAAGATGTTTCATCGACACGCGCATTCGCGACTCCTGCCACAGTGGTCTGCGCGAACCTAACGTGTGCGCGAACCTTCGCGGCAGGGCCGGTTCAGCCATATTCCGGTCGTGATTCCGACCGGTGACGCCACCGTGCCGTCCGGTCGGACTGCCCGATCCGGCGAAGCCGGAAGACGTCACGGTCGCTTGCGGGACGGCGTTTCGCCAGGCCGGGGCGGGCGATCCGGTGGGTTGTCGGGCGGCGCGGATACGCTGGATCCATGATCGGTCGGAAGCAGGTGCTGAACTTCCGGGCACGTGCCCAGCAGCTCGACCGGGCTGCGGGCAAGCTCGCCGACACCGCCGTGCTCGACCTCGGTGTGCAGGACACCGGCCCCGACGGGGCCGCCTGGGCGCTGGCCGTCCGCGGCGTCGACGCCGCCGCGCTGTCCGATGAGGACACGATCGTGCTGTGGACGGTCCGTGGCGCGCCGCACCTCTACCGGCGGGCCGACGTGGGCCGGATCGCGGCGGCGATCGAGCCGTTCTCCGACGCCGACGCCGGCAAGCGCATCTACGACGCGTCCAAGCCGCTCAAAGCCGCCGGCATCGCCAACCTGGCCGCCCTCGACGAGGTGGCCGCAGAAATGCGGAAGATCGTGCACCGCCCGACGGTCAAAGGCGACGTGTCCGGAGCCCTGGCGAAGGCCCTGCCCGAGCCGTACCTGCGCTTCTGCCGCCCCTGCGACACGGTCCACCTGTACGAGATGCCGTTCCGCCTGGCCGCGCTGCGCGCGGGCCTGGAACTGCAGCCCGGCACCTCTCCCCCGGTCCTGCGGCGCATCGCGGGGTTCCGCAAGGCCGCCGCACCAGGCGAGCAGTTCGACGTCATACGGGCCTACCTGCGGCTGCTCGGCCCGGCCACCCCGAAACACGTCGCCGACTACCTGGACGCACCGGTCAAGGACGTGCAGGCGCGCTGGCCGTCCGACGTCGTCGAGGTCGATGTCGACGGCGGGAGGCGCTGGCTGCTGGCCGCCGACGAGCAGGCGCTGACCTCGGCCAGCCCTGAGGTGACCCGGCTGATCGGCCCGTACGACCTGTTCCTGCAGGCCAAGGACCGCTCGACGCTGGTCGCCGACGAGGCTCGCGCCAAGCAGTTGTGGCCGACGCTGGGCCGGCCGGGGGCGGTGCTGTCCGGTGGGGAACTGGTCGGCGTCTGGCGTCCGCGCAAGTCGGGCAAGAAGTTCACGGTCGCCGTGGAGCCGTGGGGCACGATGCCGGCCCGGGTCCGCAAGGCCGTCACCGAGCAGGCCGAACAGCTCGCCGCGTACCGCGGGGCCGAACTCACCGGCGTCGAGTTCGCCTGACGGTCACGCCGACCAGCCGGTCGCGGGTTGCCGTGGCGGTGGCGCCCACCATGCGGTCGACAAGATCAATGGCATCATGGGCCCATGCACGATGGTCTCGATGCCGTGATCGCCAAGGTTCTCGACTGGGCGCCCGGGGCCGACGAAGCCCTGATCGCTGCCGGGCCCAGCGGAGCGAAACGTGTCTTCGACCTCTACTACGGCAGGGCCGGGGCGAACCTGGTCACCAAGGCCACCGGCCGGGAACTGGTCGACGGCTGGTCGGCCGCCCTGCACATCGCCGCCTCGGTCGCGCCCGAGGAGTTCCTCGCGCGGCTGCCGAGCCGCGTCGGCACCACGGAGATCGTGATCCTCGGCGACATCGACGACCCGCGCGCCACGCACATCCTCTGCGAGCAGGCTCGGCACAAGGACTTCCTGCACCGCGTCAACGCCGTCAAGGCTTTGGCCAAGCACGCCGGCCCGGCGAGCCGGGATGCGGTCGAGCAGGCCCTCGCCGATGAGGATCTCGTGGTACGCAGTGCGGCGATCCGGTGCGTCGCCGACGCGGATCCCCGCCGAGGCACGACCTTGTACGAGGCATTCCTGGAAGAGCCACGCCTCACCCCACTCCTGCGGCAGGAGGCGCGGTGGGCGTTGTCCTACCTGCGTGAAGGCAGTCCTATACCGCTCCACCCGTGGTGAGGCCGGCCGGGTTCAGCCCGGGCCGGTCAGGATCGCGTGTCGGTCGGCCAGGAACGCCAGGAACAGGCCGGCCGCCCGAGAGCCGCATCGCCGGTTGAGCCCGGCTGTCGCTCAGGCCGAGTCCGGAAACCGTTCGCGTCAGCGGTGTGGCAGGCGTGGAGCGGGAGCCATCGGCGCGAAGCCCAGTGCGGCGACGGCGGCCGCGCCGCTGGCGGCGTCGTCGCCTCCGGCCAGCACCAGGGTCCGCGCCGACTGGTAGCGGCACCCGGCGGCGTCGAACGCGGCCGCGGTGGCGAGCAGCCGTTCGCGGTCGCCGTCGAGCAGGGCCTGCGCCCGCTCCACGATCGCCTCGGCGACGGGGTTGCCGGCCACCACGGTCCGCGCTTCGGCCAGCCGGTCCGCGGCGTCAGGGCGGCCCGCGAGCGTGGCGGCCTCGGCGCGCAGCGCCACGTACCAGTGCAGCCAGATCCAGGTGACCCACTTCCACACGTCGGCGGGCTCGGGTGCCATCCGGTCCAGGGCCTGCCGGGCTCGTCCGGTGTGGAGCATGCCGATCGCGTCGAACACGGCCCCGTAGCCGTACGTGTGCTCCGGCGGGGCGCCGAGCTGCTCCATGATCGCGTCCCACTCGTCGCGGGCGTCGTGGTCGCCGCGCAGGCCGTGGGTCATCGCGACGGCGGCCACGGCCGGGCCGAGGACGGAGCGGGCGGGGCTGCCGGCGCGCTGCCACGCTTCGAGGAACCGGCCGCTGACGTTGCGCACCTCTTCGGCGTCGCCCGCGAGCGCGTCGGCGACGAGCAGCCAGCTGGTGGCGCGGTGACCGACCTCGGCCAGCAGCGGGTGGTCGGCGAGCCGGCGGGCCCACCGGCGGGTGTCGGTCAGATCCCCCGCACCCAGGCCGGCTTCGGTGGCCATGCCGAGCGCGTCGATCAGCTCATGGGTCCGGGCCGGGCTGTCCGGCGCGGACGTGAGCAGGTTGATCCTGCGCCGGGCGGTGGCGGCGGACCCGAAGGTGTCACCGGCCCAGCTCCTGGCCCCGGTGAGCGCGTCGAGGGCGGCGGAGCGGGCCAGCGGGTCGCCGGTGCGGTCGGCGAGTTCGACGGCCCGTTCGGCGTACGCGTTGGTCGTCGGGACGTCGTTGTCGGCGGGGCCCTGGGCTGCGCCGTACGCGTCGGTGATCACCCCCGCTTCGGCCAGCGCCACCGCGGCCTGGGCGGCCGGGTCGTCGCCGGCCAGCTCCCGTGCCTGGTCTACGAGCACGATCGTCTCGTCGCGGGTCGGCAGGTGTTCGAACTTGCTCCAGAACCGGTGCGCGTTGGTGGCGGCGGTAGCCAGGTCGACGGCGGCCCCGGCGGAGTCTCCCGCGCGGCGGGCCGCGTCGGCGGCGGCCTGGTGCAGGCGGTACATGTCGTCGCCGCGCATACGGCAGCCGGCCACGGCCGCGGCCTGCCGCAGCATCGCCGCGGCGGCGGCCGGGTCGTCGGCGAGCGCGGCCGCCTGCTCGAATCGCAGCTGGGACTCGCCGACGAAGGTGCGGGTGAAGGTCAGTTCCCCGAGGCTCCTGGCCAGCCGGTATGCCGGTGCCCGCTGCTCGGGCTGGTCGGCTGCCCAGGCCAGGGCGGCCCGCAGGTCGTCGGCGACCACATCGAACCGGGCGCGCCAGTCCGCCTCCACGACTGCCAGGTCCGCGGCCCTGGCCAGGCACCAGGTCAGGTGCCGGGTGCGAGTGTCGGCCAGTTCGCCGGTCTCGGTGAGCTGCTCGGTCCCGTACTGGCGGATCGTCTCCAGGGCGCGGTACTCGGTCCGGCCCGGTGAAGCCTGCACCGCCAGCAGGCTCTGCTCGGCCAGGCGGGACAGCCCGTCGGCGACGACGCCCGGCGCGGAACCGGCCACCTCCGCCGCCGCGTCGGCGGTGAACGGGGACACGAACACCGACACGTGGCGCAGCAGCGCCCGGTCTGCGGGCTCCAGCAGGGCGTGGCTCCAGTCGAGCGCGGCCCGCACCGAGCGGTGCCGGTCGTCGGCGCGGGAGCCGCCGGACAGCAGCCGCAGCTGGTCGGACAGGCCGGCGGTGAGGCCGTCCAGCCCGAGCGTCGGCCACCGGGCGGCGGCCAGCTCGATCGCCAGCGCCACGCCGTCGAGCCGCTCGCAGACCGTGGCGATGTGCTCGCGCATCACCGCGTCGGGCGGCCAGCGCAGCTCCGTGACCCGGTCCAGGAACAGCGCGACGGCGTCGGATTCGCCGTCGCCGGCCAGCGACAGCGGCTCGACCGGATACACCCGTTCGAACGGCACCATCAGCCGGGCGCGGCTGGTGGTCAGCACGGTCAGCCGGGGGCAGGTGGCGAGCAGCCGTTCCAGGAACGGGGCCACCCCGTCGCGGACGTGTTCGCAGTTGTCCAGCACCAGCAGGGCGTGCCGGTCGGCCAGGGCGGCCGACACCGACTCGTCCATGCCGCGGCCGGGCTGCTCACCGAGGCCGAGCGCGCCCGCGACAGCACCGGCGACCGCGGCCGGACCCTGATCGGTGACGGGGACCAGGTCGACGAACCAGACGCCGTCGGCGAACTCGCCGGCCACGTCGGCGGCCACCGTCAGCGCGAGCCGGGTCTTGCCCACTCCGCCCGGACCGACCGCGGACACCTGCCGGTGCGTTTTGATCATCTCGGCCAGCTCAGCCCGTTCCTGCGACCGGCCCACGAACGAGGTCAGCGGCGTCGGCAGGACCGGGGCCGGGTGTGTCCGGTCGGCGCCGGCCGTCTCGGACGCGCGTTTGGCCAGCGCCCGCCGGTCCGGCACCTCCAGCTTGCGCAGCAGCGAGGAGACGTGGCTCTCCACGGTGCGCACCGAGATGTACAGCCGCGCGCCGATCTCGGCGTTGCTGAGATGCTCCCCCAGCAGCGCCAGCACCTCGGCTTCGCGAACCGAGATGTCCACCGTCGTCCCCGTCATGAACGCATTCTCGCGTACCGCTCCGTGGTCGGGTTCCGCGGTGCTTTCCGTGGTCGGCACCGATGCCGTCGCGACGCCGCGCGGCGAGGCTCATCGCAGGCACATCGGACGGCGGAAACGGAGCACGACATGGAGCAACTGCGGGACGGCGCGCGGACCTGGATCGGATCTCTCAGCCGGCTGGGCAGGCACCCGGCACTGCGCTGGCTGCTGCCCGCACAGCTGGTCTCGGCCCTCGGCGACGGCATGAGCATGGTCGCGGTGGCGTGGCTGGCGGTGCAGATCGCACCGGCCGGGCAGGCCGGGGTGTGGACCGGGCTGGCGGTCGCGGCGTACGCGCTGCCCGCCCCGCTCGGCGCGGCCCTGCTCGCCCCGCTGATGCGCCGGCTGCGCGCCGCGCAACTGGTCGCGGCGGACGCCACGGCACGCGCCGTCACGCTGGCCGCGGTCGCGATCCTGGCGGTCACCGGGCAGCTGGACCCGGTCGTCTATGTCGGGCTGCTGGCGGTCTCGTCGCTGCTGCACGCCTGGGGCAGCGCCGGGGTGTACACCCTGGTGGCGGAACTGCTTCCGGAGGAGGACCAGGTCACCGGCAACGCGCTGCTGTCGACGTTCGCGCAGTCGGCGTTCGTGGTCGGCCCGGCGCTGGCCGGCGGCCTGACCGCGCTGGCCGGGCCGGGCTGGGTGATCGGGGTCGACGCGGCGAGCTTCGCCGTCCTGGCGGTCGCCGCCTGGGCGCTCGCCGCGCGGCAGGCCGCCACGGCCGCCACCGGGGCGGACGCGCCGGAGACTCCGGCGACCGGCGGCTGGCGCGCCATCCTCGGCAACCCGCGACTGCTCGGGCTGCTTCTGGTCACCTGCGCGTTCTTCTTCCTGTACGGCCCGGTCGAGGTCGCCCTGCCGGTGCACGTCGCCCAAGGTCTGCACGGCTCACCCGGCCTGCTGGGTCTGTACTGGACCGTCTTCGGGATCGGGGCGACGGTCGGCGCGCTCGGCGCGGTGCTGCTGCGCCACCGCGCACCCTGGCCGGTGGTGGTCGTCATCATCGTCGGCTGGGGAGCCGCCCTGCTGCCCCTGGGGCTGACCGACGCCGTCGCCCCCGGGCTGGTCGGATTCGCGGCCGGAGGGGTGATCTACGGCCCGTTCACCGCCATCTCCACGGCGCTGTTCCAGCGTGGCGCCCCACCGCACCTGCTCAGCCGGGTGCTCGCCGCCCGGTCGGCGCTGACCACCCCCGCCACCGGGCTGGGCACGCTGGTGGGCGGTCCGGTCGTCACCGCGGTCGGCGGCCGGCCCACGCTGCTGATCTCCGCGCTGCTCACCATCGCGCTGGGCGTCGGCGTCGCGGCAGTGCTGCGCCTCACCCGGCGCTCGTCGGACACCGCCACAGCAGCCTCGCGGGCCCCTGGCAGGGCCGTGGCGCGGGACGGCCGCCTGGTCACCGCCGCTGCGGCGCCGGCCTCGCCACACCTGCCGTAGGCGTTCGGCGGACCGCCGATCCGTGGTCGGTTCCGTGGTCGCCACGGATGTGGGCCGACCCTCGCAGGCGAAAAGCTGTCAGCAGTTCCCGCTCGTCACGAAGGAACACCCAACCGGGTCGAGGCGACCCGACAACCTCAGGAGTGATCATGACCGGCTCTTCCACCCATGGCGTCAAGACCGTGCTGCACCCCGTGTCCGACCTCGCGGCGGCGAAGGCCGTGTACGCCGCCCTGCTCGGCGTGCAGCCGCAGACCGACTCGTCGTACTACGTCGGCTTCGAGGCCGCGGGCCAGCAGATCGGCCTGATCCCCGCCGGCGGACCGCAGGGCCTGACCTCGCCGGTAACGTACTGGCACGTGCCGGACATCGCGGCGAAGCTCGCCGAGCTGACCGCCGCGGGCGCGACCGTGCAGCAGGCCGCGCACGACGTCGGCGGCGGCCGGCTGGTGGCCACCGTCACCGACCTCGACGGCAACCTGCTGGGCCTGCTCCAGGACAGCTGACCCGGCCGACGTCCCTCCCAAGAGGCGGCGGTCCGCCGGCCCGGCCCGTCCACGGAGGAGACTTGCCCATGAACCGCAACAAGTGGATCCGGCAGTTCCACCGCTGGATGTCCAGCACCTTCGCTGACCCCGGTGTACGCCGAGCACGACAGTGAGATCGCCGACAGGGCGGCCCGGCCGATCCGGGCCGCCCTGGCTCCGTCCCTGCGCGGTACCTAACGGCCCAGCGGCACGCGCACCTTGGCGAAGAAGGCGCGGATGTCGGCCGCGTGCGCCGAGGGCTGCTCCATCGCCACGAAGTGGTTGCCCGGGTTGCCCTCGGGCCAGTGCACGATGGTGTTGTCGCGTTCCGCCAGCCGCCGCATCAGCGCCGAACCTCCGCCGTACACGCCTGACGGCACCGCACGCTGCCCCTTCGGCCAGGCGAACCCGCCGTCGTCGGCCAACGTCAGCAGGTCGTACATCGGCCACGACGACGAGCCCGATGTGCCGGTGAACCAGTACAGGCTCACGTTGGTGAGCAGCTGGTCGCGACTGATGACCTGGTCCGGGGTATCGGCCATGAAGGCGAACTCCTTGAACTTCTGCATCATCCAGGCCAGCAGCCCGGCCGGGGAGTCGTGCCAGGCGTACGCGAAGGTCTGCGGCGCGGCCCGCAGCAGCGCGTGATGGTCCACGCCGCCGCTCATCCACTGCTGCATCTGCGCCCACTCGGCGCGTTCGGCCTCGTTCATCCCCGGCACGTCGGCCGCGGTCGGGAACCCGAACCCGCCGTCGATGTGCACACCGACCACGTGTTCGGGCGCGACCTTCGCCACCTCGGGGGCGACGTACGCGCCGAGGTCGCCGCCCTGGGCGCCGTAGCGGTCGTAGCCGAGGCGGCGCATCAGTTCGGCCCACATCCGGGCCACCCGGGCGACGGTGAAACCGGTCTGCGGCGGGGCCTGCGAGAACCCGAACCCGGGCACGGACGGCACCACCACGTGGAAAGCCTGCCCGGGGTCCGCGCCGTGGGCGCGCGGGTCGGTCAGCGGCCCGATCAGGTCGGTGAACTCGACGACCGAGTTCGGCCAGCCGTGCGTCAGGATCAGCGGCAGCGCGTCCGGCTCCGGCGAGCGCACGTGCAGCAGGTGCACGTCCAGGCCGTCGATCTCGGTGACGAACTGGGGGAACTCGTTCAACCGCGCTTCGTGCACGCGCCAGTCGTAGCCGCCCGCCCAGTATTCGGCCAGCTCCCGCAGGTAGTCCACGGGCACGCCGCGGCTCCAGCCGTCGCCGGGCGTCTGCCGGGGCCAGCGGGTCCGGGCCAGCCGGTCGCGCAGGTCGTCGAGGTCGGCTTGGGGGATGTCGATCCGAAATGGCGTCATGCCGGCCACGCTATGACCCATGTAGGTCAGTTTCTGTCACACATGACCGGCAGGATGGCATCCATGTCCGACACACCGGCCCGGCTGCTGAACCTGCTGTCGTTGCTGCAGACCCCCCGGGAGTGGCCCGGCAGCGAACTCGCCGCCCGGCTGGAGGTCAGCGTGCGCACCATCCGGCGCGACGTGGACCGGCTGCGCGACCTCGGCTACCCGGTGCAGGCGACGATGGGCGCGGTAGGCGGCTACCGCCTGGTCGCGGGCAAGGCCATGCCGCCGCTGCTGCTCGACGACGAGGAGGCGGTCGCGATCACCGTCGGCCTGCGCACCGCGGCCGTGCACGCGGTCACCGGGATCGACGAGTCCTCGATCCGTGCCCTGGCGAAGCTGGAGCAGGTGCTGCCGTCGCGGCTGCGCCACCGGGTCGGCGTGCTCGGCCGCGCCACCGAGCCGATGACAGGCTGGAGCGGCCCGACGGTCGACCCGGAACAGCTGACCGCGCTGGCCGCCGCCGTCGGCAACCGGGAACGGCTGCGGTTCGGCTACCGGCGGCGCGACGGCACGGGCAGCGAGCGGCTCGCCGAGCCGCACAAGCTGGTGTCCGCGGGCCGCCGGTGGTATCTGGTCGCCTACGACGTCGACCGCGCCGACTGGCGCATCTTCCGGGTGGACCGGATCAGCGCGGTGCGCCCGACCGGGCAGCGCACCCCGGCGCGGGCGCTGCCTGCCGCCGACGCCGCCGCGTACGTGACCGGCAAGCTCAGCGAGCTCGCGCCCGTGTACCAGGCGGTGGCGACCTTGCACGCGCCCCTGGCGCAGGTCGCGGGACGGATCGGCGACTCCCCCGCCGACCTGGTGCCGATCGACGCGACGAGTTGCCGGTTGACCGGCCACACCGAGCCGCTGGAGTGGCTGGCCTGGCGGCTGCTGATGCTCGGCTGCGAGTTCGAGGTGCACGAGCCGCCGGAGCTGGTCGCCTACCTGCGCGAGATAAGCGGGCGGGCGGCCCGCGCGGCGCACGGGTAGCCTGCTGCGGTGAGGCTGCCGCTGCCGCCCGGGGAGTTCCGGGCCTACCTGTTCGACTGCGACGGCACCGTCGCCGACTCGATGCCGTTGCACTACCGCGCCTGGTCGCAGGCGGTCGGCGAGTGGGGCTGCGACTTCCCCGAGGACCTGTTCTACGCGTGGGGCGGCCGGACGGTGCCCGACATCATCGCCGACCTGAACGCCACGCGCGGCCTGGCGATGACGGTCAGCGAGGTCGACGAGCGCCGCGAGGGCCTGTACCGGCAACTGCTGCCGCAGCTGACCGCGGTGCCCGAGGTGCTGGCGCACATCGAGGACGCGCACGGCCGGGTGCCGTTCGCGGTCGTGTCCGGCGGCGCCCGCGCGTCGGTCAGCGCGTCGCTGACCATGCTGGGCCTGCTCGACCGGTTCGACCTGATGGTGTGCGCGGAGGACTACACCCGGGCCAAGCCCGATCCGGAGGCGTTCCTGCTGGCCGCGGCGGGGCTCGGGGTCGCGCCGGAGCACTGCGTGGTGTTCGAGGACACCGAGCTGGGCGTGGCCGCGGCGACCGCGGCGGGCATGGCCTGCGTACGCGTGCCGCCGCCCTGGCAGCGCGGGAGCGCGCCGGCCTGACCGGCACATGGAAAAGCCGGGGTGCGCAGGTTCGCGCACCCCGGCTTCAGTTCACTCCGGTCAGGGCTGCTGACCGGCGGTGCCGGGGCGTTGCACGATCACCGCGGAGCTGACCACGGTGACACCGGGCACGGTGGAGGCGATCATCTCAGTGGTGAGAGCGCCGTTACCGGCCTGGATGCCGCGGACGTCGATCGTGTAGGACACCGAGCCGCCCGGAGCCGGGTCGGTGCTGGTGACGACCAGGTCGGCGGTCGGCAGGGTGCCGACGGGCAGCTGCTCGCCACCGGTGCCGTCCGCGCTCTCCGCGCCCACGATGTACGCCTGACCGCCCGGGTCGGCGGGCAGCGCGGCCGAGTCGTACGCGAACGAGATGTCCTGCGTGCCGTTGACGCCGATCCAGATCTGGAAGTGGCGGTTGGAGTTGGTGCCCCACACGTCCACCTGCCACTCCAGCACCAGCCAGGTGCTGACGCCGTCGGTCAGCGTCGCCACCCGGATGCCCTCGTCGTTGGTGCCGTCGAGGTCGCTCCAGAACGGGGCCAGCACGTTGTTCGGGCGGGCCGTGTCCGGGATCTGGGTCAGGGCGCAGCAGTTGTTGTCCTCGCTGGTGGCGCCGCCGACGACCGCGTAGCCGTTGGAGAGGACACCGATCGAGGTGTACGTGATGCCGTTGTACACGTACGGCGGCACGTTGTAGTTGACGACCGACTCGTCACCGAGCGGGTCCGGCGTGATGCCGAACGCCGCCAGTGGGAGGTAGCCGGCCGGGCCCGCACCGGGCTCGATCGACGGCACACCCGGCTTGGCGCCGGTCAGCGTGACGTCGTTCTTGGTGACCAGCCACGGCGTGTTCAGGGTGGCACCGGTCACGCCGGTGGCCTTGAGCTTGCCGTTGAGCACCGTCTTGAGGTCGGCGTCGGCGTCGGCGAACGTGTTGTTCGTCGCGGTCACCGTGCAGGTGGTGTTGCCCGACAGCGGGATGGTGCCCGCGGCGCAGGTGCTGGTCAGGCTGACGTTGCCCTGCTGCGGCACGAACGCCACCGGCAGGTGCAGGGTCGGCATGCCGGCCCGGGTCGCGTCCAGGTTGATCTGGCCGAAGTACTGCCCGGTGGGCGCGCTCGACTCGATCGTGATCTTCAGCGCCTTGGACTTGCCCGGGTTCAGCGTGAACGTCGCCGGCGCCACGGTGATCTTGCTACCCGCCGGGGAGGACGTGGTGACGTTGTACGTCTGCGCCTTGGTGCTCACGTTGGTCGCGGTGCGGAACGTGGACAGCCGGCCCGGCAGGGTCGGCACGTTGATCGACGGCAGGTTCAGGTGCACGGCCGCGATCGGGTCGTTGCCGAGGGCGAACATCCGCTCGGCGGTCTCGTCGAAGGTGATGCCCGGGTTGGACGCCTTCGTCAGGTCGAGACGGCCCGAACCGGTGTCGAACGGGTCGGCCGGGGTGACCGTGTCCTCCTTGACGACCGAGGTCTTGGCCGTGGTCATCATGGCGGACTTGATCTGGCCGGGCGTCCACGTCGGGTGGGCTGCCTTGAGCAGCACGGCCGCGCCCGCGATGTGCGGGGCGGACATGGACGTGCCGGCGATCGCCTGGAAGTACTCGCCCGCCGGGCCGCCGTCGACGGCGTCCGGGGTGGGCGTGTTACCGGCCAGGATCTGCACACCCGGGGCGGTGATGTCGGGCTTGATGCCCAGCCCGCCCGGACCGCGCGAGGAGAACGCCGCCATCACGTCGCCCTGGCCGTTGTGCTTCTGCCCGGCGGTGAAGGACGCGGTGATGCCGGCGGGGTGCGCCGTCACGAACGCGTTGAACTGCGTGCCGTCGGCCAGGTGCACCGTCGGCAGGTAGTGGTTGTCGGTCTCGATGTCGGCGAGGGTGGCGTTGAACAGGATCATGCCTGCCGCGCCGCCGGCCTTGACGTTGAAGCCCTTCTCCACGCGGGCGTTGACGCCGCGCTGGCAGGCCACGATCTTGCCGGCGACCGAGGCCGGGGCCGCGCTCTGGCACAGCGCGTCGCCGTACGACGACGCGAGCACCACGGGCAGCTCGCCGACGCCGGCGGTGATCGACGCGCCGGTCAGCACGAGGGTGTCCGCACCCGACTTGAGGGTCAGCGTGGAGACGAACTCACGGGTCTGGGTCGACGCCGCGACGGTGGTGACCCACGGGGACACGTGGTCGGTGGTCGCCGAACCCGGGCCGGAGTTGCCGGCCGAGGCCGACACGAACACGCCGGCCGCGTACGCGTCGAGGAACGTGAGCTCCACCGCGTCGGTGAACGGGTTGCTGCCGCCCGAGATCGAGTAGTTGATCACCGACACGCCGTCGAGGATCGCCTGCTGGGCCGCGGCGGCCAGGTCGGAGCTGTAGCCGCCCTGCGGGCCGAGGGCCTTGTAGACCGACAGCCACGCGCCCGGCGCGACACCGTTCAGCGGGCCGCGCTCGACGCCGAACACCGTCGCCGAGGTGAGCTTGTTGCCCGCCGAGGTGGACGCGGTGTGGGTGCCGTGGCCGCCGCTGTCACGCGCCGAGTGGTAGACGTCGTCACCGGTCTGCGCGTCGTAGGTGTCGAGGAACTTGCCGCCGCCGATGAGCTTGTGGTTGCAGACGAACACGTCCGCGGCCGGGGTCAGCGGGTTGTCGCCGAAGTCGCACTCGCGCGGCGTGCCGTCGGCCTTGGCCGGCGGAGCGCCCAGGTTGCCCTGGTCGGCGAAGGACGGGTGCTCCGGCCATGCGCCGGTGTCGATGACACCGATGATGACGCCCTTGCCGGCGTTGGCGGTGCCACCCAGGCCCGGGTAGAGCGAGGTCGCACCGATGAACGGGGCGCTGGCGTCGGTGAGCGTCTGGCGCAGCTCGTCCTTCTGCACCGCGGACACGCCCGGGATCTTCAGCACGTCGGCGATCTTGTTGGCGGGCACGACCGCCGCGACGCCGCCGTAGACGGTGCGCAGGCGCTGCCCGGCCTTGGCGCCCTTGACATTGCCGAGGGCCTTGACGAACGCGTCCTCACGCTGGGCGAGGTAGCCCTCGTAGCGCTTCTCCGCGGCGTTGCCGGACAGCTTCTTGCCGGTTACGCGCGGGCTGGTCGCGGCGTAGCCGTCGATGCCGCCGGCGTAGGTCGCCACGGCATCGACGTCGAGCTTGACCAGCACCGGCAACAGCGCGGTGTCGGTGCGGCCGAGCAGCGACGGGTCGGTCTGCGCGAGCCGGCTGCTGGGGGTCTTGTCCGCCGTGATGTGCGAAGTCGCCGTCACCTTGTTCGCCTTGAAGGGCGAGGGCTGCGGAGCCGCCATTCCGGGAGTGGTCCACGTCGCACCGGCCAGCGGCACGACGAGGACCCCCACGAATGCGGCTCGTAGCCACCTGGGTGATCTCATCCGGAAACCTTTCTGAGGGCATGAGCGGAGTGGCGGCGCGCGGAGCCGCAGAGCGGTCCGGAACAGGAGAGCGCCGCTAGGGGGAATGCGAAGGGATCGTTGCACAAGAAGGCATTCCGGCACCAGGGTCTCAACGGTCAGAACGCCGTCAAACAGTGTCCGAACAGGATCCAAACGATGCGCGCGAAGAACCGAACCGGTGACGTCGGCGCAGGCCCACACGGCGGCGGATCACGCGATCACGCGGGGTGCGACGCGGGCGGCGATTCCGGTGGTGTATTTGGATGTGTGGACTCAACCGCCGGAATCGGCGCGAGCCCGCCTCCGGCTATTTCCGGACATTCCTTCTTCGCCCATTCATCGGGTCACCGCGTCTCAGCCCGCGGCGTTTCCCGCGGCGATGTGCCGCAGCACGCGGTGGAAGGCCGCCCACTCGCGCGCGCCGACCTCGTCGCGCCAGCGGCGCTCGGTCTCGGCGAGGATCTCCAGGATGCGGGCCTGCAGGCGCAGCCCTTTGGCGGTGGGGCGCACGATGCGGGCGCGCCGGTCCGCCGGGTCCGGGTCGACGTGCAGGAAGCCGGCCTGCTGCATGGTGGCGACGAACTCGCCGAGGGACTGCTTGGTCATGCCGACACGGGCGGCGAGGTCGGTGGGGCGCAAGCCCTCGGCCGGGGTCATCGACAGCAGCCGCAGGTGGGAGCCGCGCAGGTGGTGCGGTTCGGTGGCGACCTCGGCCTCCATGCCGCGCCGGGCTACGGCGAGGGCCTGTCCTAGCAGGTCGAACACGTGCGAGTTACCACCGTTGACCGAACTCATCAGGCTACCTTACTATCTCACCAGGTCGTCAGGTAGCCTTACTATCTCGGAGCCGGTGATGGAACTGTCCGCAACGGAAGTGGCCGAGGTCGCCGAGCTGGTGCTCGGCCCGGACGCCGGGCCCGGCGCCTGGCACGTCGAGCCGATCGCCTACCAGTCCGGCTCCCCCGCCACCGGCGGCCTGGCCCGCGTACGCGGGGACAGCGAAGGCCGCACGTGGAGCGTCTTCGTCAAGCTGGTGCAGAACCCGCGGCACTGGCCATTACTGCACCTGGTGCCGGAGGTGTTCCGCGACGAGTTGTGCAGGACCCTGCCGTGGCGGCAGGAGCTGGCGATGTGGGAGGAGCCGTTCGCCGCACACCTGCCGGACGGGCTGCGGGTCCCCGTCCTGTACCGGATCACCGAGCTGGACACCGAACGGCTGCTGCTGTGGATGGAGGACGTCGACGCCATCGCCGACCGCGACTGGACGCTCGACCACTACCGCCGCGCCGCCGTCGCGCTCGGCGGGCTGGCCGCGCGCCGCAGCACCCCGGACATCCTCGCCGCCGCCGGCGAGCCGGGCTGGGCACTGCGTTTGCTCGTCGGCAGCCGCGTCATGCGCGGCGCGGCACCCGCCCTCGAAGACGACCGCCTGTGGGCCCACCCGCTGGTCGTATCCGCCGTCGACGCGGAACTGCGCGACGACCTGCGCAGGATCGCCGAGGCCGTGCCCGCGATCCTGGACCGGCTCGACACGCTGCCCCAGACGCTGGCGCACGGCGACGCCAGCCCGCAGAACCTGCTGGTGCCGCGCGGCGAGCCGGATACCTTCGTCGCGATCGACGTGGCGTTCCAGTGCCCGCTCGCGATCGGCTTCGACCTGGGCCAATTGCTCGTCGGCCTCGCCCACGCCGGACACGTGGAGGCGGCGGCCCTACCGGCCATCCATGACATCCTGGTGCCCGCCTACGTCGAGGGCATGCGCGCCTACGGCGTCGATCCCGACCCTGACGCGGTGACCTGCGGTTACGTCGGCGGTCTCGTCGCCCGCGCGGCCCTCACCTCGCTGCCGTACGAGACGCTCGACTCCCCGCATACCGAACAGCTCGCCACCCTGTGGCAGCAGCGTGCCGCCTTGACCCGCTTCATCGCCGACCTGGGTTTCGACCTGGTCCGATCGACCGCCATCCCGCCCAGGTCCTGTCCCCTGCCGGTCATGCAAGCTTGACCACATACCACTGTGCGGTCAAATGGGCGGCTCATCGCGGACCACAAGCCTGCCGAGTCCGTCGAGCACGCGACTGTCGACAGCCCAACGCGCGGCGAGGCCCGCGATTATCGCGTACTCCTCACGCGTCAGCTGCACATCGTAATCAGACAGATTCACACAGACGGTATCCAGAGCGAGTTGCTCCTCGCCCGCCAGCACGTCAACCACCGCGTCCGCCAACCGCGCATCTAACGGCGCACCCATCGCCGCCTCGGCGTCGACATCCGCACGCCCCGAGAGCCCTTCGACCAGCCGCTTGAACCGCAGCCGATCTTCAGTCCAATACATAACCTGAGCATTTCACGGACAACGTCCCGACACATGACGCGGCAGCTGGTCGAGTGCCAGGTTGCCGTGTTGCCGAGGCGGCGACACCGTCGAGCCGTGCCATAAGTTCATGTTCAACGCGGAAGGGGACGCGTCAGCGGGCGTCGCGGCCACCCTGGCGGCGGGCTCCGGCCGCTCGGGACGAGGCCTGCCGTTTGCGAAGCCCCGGCGAGTCCGGTGAGCGGTCGACCGCTTGGCGGCCCGGCCGCGCCTTCGCGGGCGGGCGCGAGGGACGCGGCGGGTCGGTGTTGCGGCTGTCCTTGGCCATCTGCAGCCGTTCGGCTTTGAGCTGCTGCGCGCTGGCTTTCGCGGCGACGGCGACGGCCCGGCTCACCCGGGCGAGCGCGTCCTCGAAGACTTCTGCCTTCTGACGGTCGCGGGTGCCCTTGGGGTTGGCCTTGCCGCGGCCGCCGGACTCGGTGACCCGCAGGCCGGACTGGCGGCGGTAGAGCTTGACGTACTTGTTGCGCGCCCGCCGGATGCGGTCGTGCAGTTCGAGCAGACCGTCCTCGTCGAGACCGGCGAGCTGGTCGCGCTCGGTGTCGCGGACCAGCATCATCTCGTCCTCGGTGAGCGTGTTCATGATGGCCGTCGTCATGGCTCCCCCGACCTCGCACCGCGGCATGCCGCAGCGATCCGTTCACGCACTGTCGCAGGTCATGCTATGTCTGCGGCGGACGGCGACGGGCGGGAACGGGCCATCGAACCGGTGCGGCGTTCGACGCGGCGACCGGCGCGAGCCGCTGCGTGTCGAGCAGGCCGGGGCGTTCGGCGGTGAAGCGGCTGACCGCCTCAAGCGCCTTGAGGTCGTCCTTGCCCTTCTCCCGTGCCGCGTCGTCGTCGGCACGGGCCCCGAGCAGGTGTCCGGCCATCTCCCAGCGGGGGTTGCCGGCCAGGCGTCCGACGGTGTGCACGGTGCGCGCCACGAACCGGCGCGACAGATTGGCGAATTTTTCGTCGATGCCCATGATGGCGCCCCTCTCAGCCCGGTCCACCTGTGGAAACGGTCGGTGTGCCTGTCTCGATGATGCAGGTGCGGCAGGCCGGTCGGCGAGCACTGCTCCACCTTTGCGTCGGTTTGCGCATCGATCACGCGGGGCGGGTCAAGCCGCAGCGCATTGACGTACGTCGCGAGAGTCTCCAATATGTCTCTCTATACGAAACACTGTTTCGCCTACAGAAACGGGAGCATCGTCTTGAGGACATCGACCCACCGTTTACGGCGCACCGCCCTCGCCGCGATCGCCGCCACCCTCGCCGCCGTGACCGCGGCACTGGCCGCCCCCGCACCCGCCAACGCCGCCTACTCCTCGGTCGCCGTGTACGCGAGCACCGTCAACGGCGACGCCGCCGACGTCTACCACCCGGTCACCGGCTCGCCCCACGACCCGTGGCCGGTGGTGCTGCTGCTGCAGGGCGCCAACGTGGACAAGGCCCAGTACTCCGGTTACGCCGCCAAGGTCGCCTCGTACGGCTTCGCGGTCGTCGTGCCCAATCACTTCCAGGTCCTGTTCGGCCAACCCGGCCTGTACGCCACCGGCGCGCAGGCCGGCTGGACCGTGACGTGGGCCCAGGCGGAGAACGCCCGCACCGGCTCGCCGCTGCTCGGCGCGCTCGACCCGAGCCGGCTGCTGCTGCTCGGGCACTCGTTCGGCGGGGCTGCGGCGCTCAACCTGACCACCGGGCTGTGCACGCCGCCGTTCTGCACCGTGCCGTCGCCCGCCCCGCCGCAGCTCAAGGCAGTCGCGCTGTACGGGACCAACAACACCCAGCCGGGCACCGGCGCCACCCCGCCGGTGGCCAACGCGGTGCCGGTCGCCCTCATCCAGGGCAGCGCCGACGGCATCGGCAGCCCGACCAACGGATACGCCACCTACCAGGTGGTCACCTCGCCGCCGAAGCTGTATGCGAGCGTGCTCGGCGCCAACCACTACGGCATCACCGACGCGCAGAACCCTGCGGGCGCGCGGCCCGACCTGTCCCCGCAGACCCTCACCCAGGCGCAGAGCGTGGAGACCGCGGCCCGGTGGAGCGCCTACTGGCTGCGCGCGCAGCTGGGCGACCCGGTCGGCCAGGCCTGGGTCTACGGCTTCGGCGACGCCGTCGACGCGAACGTGACCACGCAGTTCGTGCACTGATCGCCGGGCGGGCGAACACCCGCCGCCCCGCCGTTGCGAGCCGGGCCGCGCACGCGTGCGGCCCGGCTCGCCGCGTCATCGTTCACCGTCTATTGACCGGATATTTGCGCGCATCGTATCGTGAGAGCGCTCTCTCAATCACCCGGAAGCCTGCGCCACCCCGATGTAGCCCTTGCATCCCGGTCGCGTCGGTGACAGCCCTGACCCGACCCGGACTTGGAGAGCGCTCTCGCAGTCGCCCGCTGCGGGATCCGCCCACCGCCCGGGGCGCTTCGACCGGGCGCGTCACCCGTCCACCTCATCAGAATGTGAGGTTCCGCGACCATGCTTACCAGACGAAAAGTCCTCGGCGTGCTCGCCGCGACCGCGCTGGCCGTCCCGCTGGCCGTCGCCGCGACCGCCTCGCCCGCCCAGGCGATCGGACCCGACCCGCTCCCCGTCACCGTCACCAACAACACCGGCCGCGGCGACGCGGTCTACCTGTACGTCATCGGCGTCCAGCTCAGCACCGGGCGTCTCGGCTACGTCAACAGCGGCGGCGGTTTCACGCCGTGGACCGGCGGGCAGCTGCCGCCCTCGCCCGCGCCCGACGTGTCGATCGCCGGCCCCGGCAACGGCGGCAGCACCACCATCCGGTTCCCGCGCGGCTTCTCCGGCCGGGCCTACTTCTCCTTCGGCGAGAAGCTCAAGTTCTTCCTCACCCCCGACGGCCTGGTCCAGCCCGCGCCCTGGGCGTCGGGCGACGCCAACTACAACATCCTGTTCGACTGGAGCGAGTTCACCTACAACGACGCGGGGCTGTGGATCAACAGCTCGCAGGTCGACATGTTCTCGGTGCCGCACGCGGTGACCGTGACCGGCGCGTCCGGGGCGACCAAGCGCACCGGCGACGTGGTCAACGACGGCCGCAACAACGTCATCAACCAGATCCGGGCACAGTCGGGCTGGGCGAACACCGTCTACACCCGCCCCTCCGACGGCACCGTGCTGCGCGTGCTCGCCCCGGGCAAGGCGGCCGGGGCCGGGCTGTTCAGCGCCACCTACCTGGACGGGTACATCAACTCGGCGTGGAACGCCTACGCCTCCAAGACGCTGACCGTGGTGCCGTTCACCGACCAGCCCAACACCAAGTACTTCGGGCGTACCAGCGGCAACGTCATGAACTTCACCAACTCCGCGGGCCAGCAGGTCGCCTCGTTCAACAAGCCGACCAGCGCCCACGTGTGGGGCTGCGACGGCAACCTGGGGGCGCCCAACGACCTGGTCGTCGGGCCGATCGCCCGCACGCTGTGCGCCGCGCTCAACCGCGGCACGCTGGGCACCGTCGACACCCAGCCCAGCACCAACGCGGCCCAGTTCTACCAGAACAGCCCCACCAACCAGTACGCCAAGATCATCCACTCGAACATGGCCGACGGCAAGGCGTACGCGTTCGCGTTCGACGACGTCGGCGCGTTCGAGTCGCTGGTCCACGACGGCGACCCGCGCTCGGCGAGCATCGTGCTGAGCCCGTTCGGCGCCGGCGGCACCCCGCCCGGCGGCGGCCCGATCTCGTCGACCACCTGGTACAGCGTGATCAACAAGACCAGCAACAAGTGCGTCGACGCCCGCTCCTCGGGCACCGCCAACGGCACCGCCATCCAGCAGTACACCTGCAACAACAGCTTCGCCCAGCAGTACCTGTTCCAACCGACCAGCGGCGGCTACGTGCGGATCAACAACCGCAACAACCCCGCCCAGGTGCTCGACGTCAACGGGGTCTCGGCCGCCGACAACGCGCCGATCCACCTGTGGACCTACGGCGGCGGCAACAACCAGCAGTGGCTGCCCGTGTCCGAGGGCGGCGGGTACTACCACTTCGTGTCCCGGCACAGTGGCAAGTGCCTCGACGTCCCCGCGGCGTCGACGGCCGACAGCGTCCAGCTGGTGCAGTACACCTGCAACGGCACCGGGGCGCAGTCGTTCCGGCTGACCGCACAGCCCTGACGGGCGCAGGGGCCGCCGGGTGGTCACCCGGCGGCCCCTGTCCGCGGCTGCGCGAACATCCACGACAGGCTCCGCGACCTGGACACTGTGCCAGACTTGTGACAGAGGGTAGTTCTCACCACCGGGAGGCTCGTCACGGCGGCAGACGGCGGCGCACTCGGGACCCGGACGGCACGCGACCGGGCCGTGGTGGGCGTCGTGCTCGCCGGCGTCGCCTGGGTGGCGCTGTACGCGGTCCTGATGCGGGCCAGCCGGAACTCCCCCGACGCCGCCCGCCTGGTCGGCGAGGTGATCTACCTGGCGCCGATCGCGGCGGCGACGGCACTGGCCGTGTACGCCGCCGGGCACACCCGCGGACGCGTCAGCACGGCGTGGCGGCTGCTGATCGTGTCGAACTCGCTGTGGCTCATCGGCGAGTCCACCTGGGCCGTCTACTCCTACCTGGTGCCCGAAGGCGCGCCCGTGCCGTCGTTCGCCGACGCGGCCTACCTGCTCTCCTATGCCGTGGCGCTGCCGGCCATTGTGATCGGCCTGGGCCTGGGCGTGCTCGGCCGGACCCAGGGGCTGCTCGACGCCCTGCTCGTCGCCGCCGGCGCCGCGGCGATCGGCTGGCAGACGCTGATCAGCCCGCTCGTGCCGACCACCTGGAGCGCGGCTGCCCTGGTCACGTTCCTCTACCCGGTGTTCTCGGTGAGCATCGTCAGCATCCTGGTGGCGGTCCTGCTCAGTGGCGCCCGCCACGTGCCCCGCTCGATGATCATCGTAGGCACGGCGTTCGGGCTGGCCGCGATCACCGACGGCGCGTACGCCTACCTGACCGCCGTCGACCACTACGAGAGTTCCAGCTGGGTGAACCTCGGCTGGCAGATCGAGGCCGTGCTGCTGTGCGTGGCGGCCGTCGTGGCGGGCCGCCGGGCCGAGTCCGACCAGCCCCGGACCGTCGACCCGGACCTGGCGTTCCTGCCCGTCGTCGTCGCCGTGCTCGCGGTCGGCGGCCTGGCCGTCGCGGACCTCGTCCTGGTCGGTCGGCTGAGCCTGGTCACCCTCGTGGTCACCATGCTGTTGCTGCTGGGTCTGCTGGTGCGGCAGGTCGTCGCCACCCGGGACCGGGACCGGCTGACCCAGGGGCTGCGCACCGCCGCGATCACCGACCAGCTCACCGGCCTGTACAACCGGCGCTTCTTCAAGGAGATGGTCGACGTCGAGGCCGACCGCGCCGTGCGCCGCCGGCTCCCGCTCAGCCTGGTCCTGATCGACCTGGACCACTTCAAGGACATCAACGACACCTACGGACACTCGGTCGGCGACGCCGTGCTCGCCGACGTCGCGCAGCGGCTGCGCCAGGAGGTGCGCGGCAGCGACCTGCTGTGCCGGTACGGCGGCGAGGAGTTCGTCTGCCTGCTGCCCGCCACCCCCGCACCCGCCGCGTACGAGCTGGCCGAGCGGCTGCGGCAGACGCTGCGCGGCACCACGGTGACCATCCCCGGGGTGCCCGAGCCGGTGCGGCTCACCGCCTCGCTCGGGGTGGCCACCGACGAACCCGGCGAGCGCGGCCAGATCGACACCGACGCGCTCATCGACGAGGCCGACCAGGCCGTCTACCGTGCCAAGGCCCTGGGCCGGGACCGTGTCATCGGGTCCGGGCAGCCCTCGGCGACCGCCGCAGGCCCGGTCACCGACCTGCCTCCGGCCCTGGTGTGGATGGCCGACCGGATCGACCGGGCATTCGGCGACCGGGAGTGCGCCGCCGCCGTGTCGCGCTGGGCGTTTCGCACCGCGACCCGGCTGGGGCTGGACGAGGCCGTCCAGCGCCGCACCGCGGCCGCCGCCCGGGTGCACGACATCGGCCGGATCACCTGCCTGGCCACGCGGCAGCCGGACCAGCCGTCCGACGGCGGCCGGCCCGACGATCCGGGCCATCCGGCGCAGGGCGCGCGCCTGCTCGTCGAGCTGGCGGCCCGGCCGGACCTGGCGCCGCTGGTCGCCGCCCACCACGAACGCCACGACGGCACCGGCTACCCGTACGGCCTGGCCGGCGCGGACATCCCGGTCGAAGCGCGGATCATCGCCGTCTGCGACGCCTGGGCCGTCCTGCGGGCCGGCGACCCCGATCCGCTGGGGGCCTCGCCGCCGCCCGGTCGCGACGAACTCCTCGCCGGGCGGGGCACCCGCTTCGATCCCGCGGTCCTCGACGCGTTCCTCGCGCTGCTCGACGACGGGGCGCTCGACGACCCCGAACGCTACGCCGACTCCCCCGCCGCACGGCCGGCCCTGCCCGCCCCCGTGGCCGCCGGAGACGACCAGCGCACCTCACCACGCTGATCCACCGGTGATCCGGCCGGCCGGCCGGCGAAAGTGGTTCACACGGTCGTGTCGAGAAACATCGCACCGCTCCGACCTATGGTCAGACGGGGCGGCCGCCCCGCGACTGACGAGGAGCGAGACGATGAGCAAGATCACCTGCGATATCGCGATGTCGGTGGACGGCTTCGTAGCAGGCCCGAACCAGCGCCTCGAGGCGCCGCTCGGCGACGGCGCGGAAAAGGTGCTGCACCGGTGGATGTTCGACGAGCCGGAGAACAACGCCGCCGAACTCGCCGCGATCACCGACGCGGGCGCGTTCATCATGGGCCGCAACATGTTCAGCCCCGGGCGCGGCGACTGGGACCTGGACTGGACGGGCTGGTGGGGCGAAGAGCCGCCGTACCATGCCCCGGTGTTCGTGCTCACCCACTTCGAGCGCGAGCCGGTGAAGATGGCGGGCGGCACCGTGTTCCACTTCGTGACCGGCGGTATCGCCGAGGCCCTCGACCTCGCCCGCGCCGCCGCGGGCGAGCGGGACATCGCCGTCGCGGGCGGGGCCGCGACGGTCAACCAGTTCCTGGCGGCGGGGCTGATCGACGAGCTCCGGCTGCACATCGCGCCGGTGCTGCTGGGCCGCGGCGAGCGGCTGTTCGACGGCCTCGCGCCCACGGACCTGGTACAGCTCGGGGTGCGACACACGGACCTGGTCACGCATGTGCGCTACGAGCCGGTCCGACCGGCAGCGGCGGCGGCCTGATCGGGGCCGCCGCCGCAGGTGCCGGCAGCGCGTTACCTGGGCTCGGCCGCGCGCTGCCGACCCGGCCCCACCCCACTGGCGGCCGGGGATCCGGCGCAGCGGAACGGAACGGGTGGGCCGCCGTCCGGGCATCGGGCAGCCCACCTGCGGCGTACGGCCCGAAGGGAGGCCGTACCCGTCAGCGGTGGATCACGGTGTGGCACAGGTGAAGGCGTCGGCCAGGCGGGGTCGGGTCTCGGGGACACGGACGCCGTGATGCGTGTTGTTCTCCTTCTCGGACGACAGGAGCGGCGCGCCCGCGCGCCGCGAGGTGCCCCTCCGCACAGGCATGCGGACCCGACCGGGCAGGTGGGTCCGCATCGGAGGGTCCACGTCGAGGGTCGGGCACACATCGATGGAGGCGATCACCATCCTGGGTGTCCGACCGAGAAGGAGTCAATAACTTCCGGAAAGTATCGGCGCATTCCTATCGAACGCGCGGCGGTGCGGCGCTGTCGCGCACGACGAGTTCGGTGGCCAGCTCCATCCGCGGGCTCTCCACGTGCTCGCCCCTGGCCAGGCGCAGCACGGTGCGGGCGGCGACCATGCCCATCTCCGCCAGGGGCTGACGGACCGTCGTCATCGGCGGCGACGACCAGCGCACCTCGGGCAGGTCGTCGAAGCCGACTACGCTGACGTCGTCGCCGACCCGCAGGCCCTGCTGGCGCACGGCCTCGTACACGCCCAGCGCCATCTGGTCGCAGGAGGCGAAGATCGCCGTCGGCGGGTCGGGCAGCCGCAGCAGGTGGGTGCCGCCCGCGAAGCCCGACTCGTGGTAGAAGTCGCCCTGGTAGATGAGGCTGTCGTCGATCGGCAGCCCCGCCGACTCCATGGCCGCGCGGTAGCCGTCCATCCGGGCCCGGCTGCACATCAGCTGCGGCAGTCCGGTGATGAACCCGATGCGCCGGTGGCCGAGGCCGATCAGGTACTCCGTCGCGGCCAGGCCGCCGGACCAGTTGGTCGCGCCGACGGTCGGCGCGTCCTGCTGCGGGATCCCGTCGGCGTCGACGAGCACCACCGGGATGTTGAGCCGGCGCAGCTCGGCCTGCAACGGCGGCTCCACCATCGAGGTCACGAAGATGACGCCCTCGGTCGCCCGGTTGCGCACGCCGTCCAGCCACTGCTTGGCCGAGGCGTTGCGCCGGTGGATGGCCGACACGACGGTGCCGATGCCGGCGGCGTGGGCGACGTCCTCGACGCCGCGGATGATCTCGACGGCCCACGGGCTGTCCAGGTCGGGGAAGACCAGGTCCAGCAGACCGGAACTGGTGCGGGCGGCCGACGGCCGGCGGCGGTAGCCGTGGCGGGTGAGCAGCTCCTCGACCCGCTCGCGGGTCTGCGAGGCCACATCGGAGCGGCCGTTGAGCACGCGCGAGACCGTGGGCACGGACACCCCGGCCAGATCGGCGATCGCGGCGATGGTGACCTTGCGCGTAACGTTGTCAGCCACAGAAAGCTCCTCGGAACCGGCGCGACGGCAGCGGTGTGCCCGCCGCGGCGGCCGCCGGCCAGGGTTCCGGCAGCCTGAGCACAGCGTAGTCATGAAAGTTTCGCGCGACTACCGATACTTGTTACCGGTCATGATTTTGTCACCGAACGGCCGCCCGGGGCAGGCCGATCAGCTGCGCGGGGGTGCCGCGCTGTCGCGTACGACCAGTTCGGTGGTCAGTTCGACCCGCGGGCTCTCGATCTTCTCACCCTGGGCCAGGCGCAATACCGTGCGCGCGGCCAGCAGGCCCATCTCGGCCAGCGGCTGGCGGACCGTGGTCAGCGGCGGCGAGCACCAGCGGACCTCGGGCAGGTCGTCGAAGCCGACGACGCTGACGTCGTCGGCCACGCGCAGGCCGCGGCGGCGGATCGCCTCGTACACGCCCAGGGCCATCTGGTCGCTGGAGGCGAAGATCGCGGTCGGCGGGTCGGGCAGTTGCAGCAGCCGAGTGCCGCCGGAGAAGCCGGCCTCGTGGTAGAAGTTGCCGGGGTGGACGAGCTTGTCGTCGATGGCGATGCCGCCGGCCTCCAGCGCGGCCCGGTAGCCGTCGACGCGGGCCCGGCTGCACATCAGCTGCGGCGGCCCGGCGATGAAGCCGATCCGGGTGTGGCCGAGGCCGATCAGGTATTCGGTGGCGCGCAGCGCACCGGCCCAGTTGGTCGCGCCGATGGTCGGGGCCTCCTGCGGGGGCACGCCCGCGGCGTCGACGATGACGACCGGGATGTTGAGCCGGCGCAGCTCGGCCTGCAGCGGCGGCTCCAGCGTGGACGTCACGAAGATGACGCCCTCCGTGGACCGGGCGCGCATGTTCTCCAGCCACTGCTTGGCGGCCGAGGTGCGCCGGTGGATGGCCGACACGACGGTGCCGATGCCGGCAGCGTGGGCGACGTCCTCGACGCCGCGGATGATCTCGACGGCCCAGGGGCTGTCCAAGTCGTTGAAGACGAGGTCGATCAGTCCGGAACTGGTGCGCATGCTCGGCGGGCGGCGGCGGTAGCCGTGGCGGGTGAGCAGTTCCTCGACGCGTTCGCGGGTCTGCGGGGAGACGTCGGAGCGGCCGTTGATGACGCGCGAGACCGTCGGCACGGACACCCCGGCCAGGCGCGCGATCACCGCGATGGTCACTTTCCGGTTGTCGTCCACGGCGGGTCGCCCTTTCGTCAACGGTGGAACATGCGGCCGGAGCTGCGGCACAGCAGCCCGGCCTGGCTGCTGTGCCGCACGTCCGTGCCCTGGTCTGCGGGCCGCAGGTGCGGCATCAGCCCTTGACGCTGCCGGCGAGGCCGCCGATGAGTTGTCGTTCGGCGATGGCGTAGAAGCCGAGGGCGGGGATCATGGAGAGTACGACGTAGGCGAGGACTCGGGCGGTGTCGTCGGCGTA
>NZ_ML769309.1:0-134674 GCF_009720385.1 Catellatospora vulcania
GGCGGCCTCGCGGGCGGAAACTCCGCGGCAGGCGTCACCGGCCGCCCCGGCGCAGACGGCTTCGCCCGCCTGACCTGGTAGCCCGGGAGCGGGCCCGGCGCGGACGGCCGCCGGGAAGATCGTCGTTCGTGTCATGATCTGCGGTCCGACCGCAGATCATGACACGAAACAGCGATCATGGCCCGTAGCCGGCCGACCGGCCGACCGGCCGACCGACCGACCAGCCGGGAAGGCGGCTGCGGCGGGGGAGGTGGCGGGGTCAGACGGCGCGCAGGTGGCGGCGGGGGGTGGCGTTCGCGGTATCACCGAGGGCGGCGGCGAGGTCGTCGCGGGCTCGGGCGACCCGGGACCGGATGGTGCCGACCGGGCAGCCGATCACCTCGGCGGCCTCGACATACGACAGGCCCAGCACCTGCGTGGCGACGAACGCCTCGCGCCGGTCGGGGTCCAGCCCGGCGATCAGACGGTTCAGCAGGATCTGCTCGTCGAAGCGACCGGCGGTGCCGGCCGAGACGGAGTCGGCCACGGCGGCCCAGTCGGCCAGGTCCGCCGAACGCGGGCGGCGGGCCAGCACGCGCAGGTGGTCGACGACGGTGTGCCGGGCGATGGCCAGCAGCCAGGTGCGGGCCGAGGAGCGGCCCTCGAACCCGGGCAGGGCGCGCATCGCCCGCAGGTAGGTGTCCTGCGCGAGGTCGTCGGCGTCGGCGGGGCCGGCCAGGTGCGCCACGAAGCGGATCACGTCGCGCTGGGTCGCCGCCACGAACGCCTCGACGGCGGCGCGGTCGCCGCCACGGGCCGTCAGGGCCAGCGCCGTGATGCGCTCGTCGTCACCGCCGTAGGACATGCCCGGTAGCGTATCGTTCGCCGCCCGTCGATGCGATCCCCCCGGTGTGCGACAGCGCCGCAGGTCACAGCAAGGTCCGGGAACCAATCCGGGAGTACGCGCGACAATGTGTCTCATGGGAGTGGGCATGGGGTGCAACGAGGCGCGTGAACTGCTGTCGGCCCGCCTGGACGGGGCTGATGAGCCGGGCGAGCGCGACGCGGTCGACGCGCACGTGGCAGGCTGCGCCGATTGCGCAGACTGGTGGCAGCGGGCGGAGTCGGTGACCCGGCTGGCGCGTACCGCCGCGGCGCTGCCGGTGCCGGGGCTCAGTGCGCAGGCGCTGGCCGCCGTGCTGGCCGCCGCGCCCGCGCCACCCGCCCGGCGGGCCCGCTTCGACGTCGCCGCCTGGCTGCGGCGGGCGCTGCTGGCCGTCGGGGTGGGCCAGTTCCTGCTGGGCGTGGCGCAGATCAGCAGCCTCGCCGCGGCGGAGCGGCACGCGCACAGCGCGGTCGGGTCGGTGTCGTCGGGGCACCTGTGGCACGAGTCGGCTGCCTGGAACGTGGCGATCGGCGCGGCCCTGGCCTGGCTGGCCTGGCGGCGTACCCGGCCGGCGGCGCTGCTGCCGGTGATGACCGCGTTCGTGATCGTGCTCAGCCTGCTCACCGCCAACGACGCGCTGGCCGACCGGGTCGAGGCGGGCCGGGTCATGTCCCACGGCCTGGTGCTGCTCGGGTACGGCCTGCTGCTGGCGCTCAACCATCCGCGCCTGCGCGGCGACGGACCGTCCGACCGTGCCGCCCGCCCCGGCGGAACCTGGTCGATCCGCCGCGGCGACGACGGGGACGGCCCGCTCGCGCCGGTGTACCCGTTCCCCGTGCGGGTCGCCGTCACCCGGAAGGTGACCGTCGAGCAGCGCCGCGCAGCCTGATTGTCGGACCCGTCCGGTAGACGTCGGGTTGACGTCAACCTCGCTTGAGGTTCTACGGTGACGACGGCGGCGCACCCCGCCCGCACCGGTCCGTACGGGAAGGCACAGCTCGATGAGCATGGAAATGGCGGCGTGGAATTCTCTCTACCACGCCATGAACGCCCAGGACGAGCGCCGTCCGTTCTCGCGCGTGACGCTGCGGCGCATCCTCGGGTTCGCCCGGCCGCACCGGCGGCAACTGCTGGCCTTCCTCGCGCTGAGCGTGGTCGGCGCGGTGCTCGCGGTCGCCACGCCCGTGCTGGCCGGCCGGGTTATCGACACGATCACGAACGGCGGCCCGGAGTCCACCGTGGTGTGGCTCGCAGTGATCATCGCCGGGCTGGCGCTGGCCGAGGCCGGACTGGGCCTGGCCACCCGCTGGCTGTCGGCGACCATCGGGGAGGGGCTGATCCTCGACCTGCGCACCGCGGTCTTCGACCACGTGCAGCGGATGCCGGTCGCCTTCTTCACCCGCACCCGCACCGGCGCGCTGGTGAGCCGATTGAACAACGACGTGATCGGCGCGCAGCGGGCGTTCAGCGACACCCTGTCCGGGGTGGTGTCGAACCTGGTCATGCTGGTGCTGACGCTGGTCGTCATGATCCAGCTGTCCTGGCAGATCACGCTGCTGGCGCTGGTGCTGCTGCCGGTGTTCGTGCTGCCCGCCCGGCGCATGGGCAACAAGCTGGCCCGTCTGGAGCGTGAGGCCGCCGAGCACAACGCCACCATGAGCACGAACATGACCGAGCGCTTCTCCGCGCCCGGCGCGACGTTGATCAAGCTGTTCGGGCAGCCCGAACGCGAGTCGGCCGAGTTCGCGGCGCGGGCCCGGCGGGTACGCGACATCGGTGTGCGTACCGCGATGGTGCAGTGGGTCTTCTTCACCGCCCTGATGCTGGTCTCGTCGCTCGCGCTCGCGCTCGTCTACGGCCTGGGCGGGGTGTTCGCGCTGCGCGGCACGCTGGACGAGGGCTCGGTGGTGGCGCTGGCGCTGCTGCTGGCCCGCCTATACGCCCCGCTGACCTCGCTGGCCAGCGCCCGGGTCGAGGTGATGAGCGCCCTGGTCAGCTTCGAGCGGGTGTTCGAGATCCTGGACCTCAAGCCGCTGATCGCCGAGCCCGAGCAGCCGCAACGCATCCCGGACGGCCCGGTGTCGGTGCAGTTCGACGGTGTGGGCTTCGGCTACCCGTCGGCGGACAAGGTGTCGCTGGCCTCGCTGGAGGAGGTCGCCGTGCTCGACACCCGCGGCGGCGCACAGGTGCTGCACGACGTGTCGTTCACCGCGGAGCCGGGCCAGCTCGTGGCGCTGGTCGGCTCGTCCGGGGCGGGCAAGTCGACCATCGCGCAGCTGCTGCCCCGGCTGTACGACACCGACAGCGGCACGGTCCGGCTGGCCGGGGTCGACGTGCGCGACCTGGACGCCAAGACGATCCGGCAGACGCTGGGCATGGTCACCCAGGACGGCCACCTGTTCCACGAGTCGGTGCGCGCCAACCTGCTGCTGGCCCGCCCGGAGGCGACCGAGGAGGAGCTGTGGGACGCGCTGCGCCGGGCCCGGCTCGCCGACCTGGTCTCCGAGCTGCCCGACGGGCTGGACACGGTCGTCGGCGAGCGCGGCTACCGGCTGTCCGGCGGGGAGCGGCAGCGGCTGACCATCGCCCGGGTGCTGCTGGCCCGGCCGAAGGTCGTCGTGCTGGACGAGGCGACGGCGCACCTGGACTCGACGTCGGAGGCGGCGGTGCAGGAGGCGCTGGGTGAGGCGCTGGCCGGGCGCACCTCGGTGGTCATCGCGCACCGGCTGTCGACGGTCCGCCAGGCCGACCAGATCCTGGTGATCGAGGCCGGGCGGGTCGTCGAGCGCGGCACGCACCCCGACCTGCTGGCCCGCGACGGGCGTTACGCCGAGCTGTACCGCACCCAGTTCGACCAGCCGGTCGGCAGCGCGGCCTGAGCGCACGGAACCGGGCGCCCCGCGAGGGTGCCCGGTTCCGGGTGTATTCCGTTCCTGTAGCGAACCTGGAGGAAATCTCTGGTCCCCGCCGTAATGTAGCGTCAAACGTCGATGTATGACGTGACGACGCGGTGGCCTGGTGGAGGGATTCCCATGCGGTACACAGGAGCGTGGCTGGTTCGTGGCGCGGGCGTGCTCGCCGGTGCGGTCGCATTGGTGGCGGGCCTGCTGCCGGCGGTTCCGGCGGCAGCGGCGAACGTGGGCTTCAAGGCGGGCACGCTCAACATCTACAACGGACTCACGCAGGCCCAGTTCACGCAGGACCTCAACCTGATCGCGGGCAAGGCCGACCTGATCGGCCTCAACGAGGTCGGCAACCGCAAGGACTTCCTGCAGGGCTGGGCCGCCGACAACGGCTGGTGGCTGTACTCGCCGGGCAGCGTCAACCAGGCAGGCGAGGCGCTGATCGCGAAGAAGAGCATGTTCGACGTGCTGGACAAGGGTTCGATCTTCATCTGCGACACCAACGGTGCGGGGGAGGTTCCGCCCGCGCGGTACAACAACTGGGTCAAGTACCGGCACAAGGCGAGCGGGCGCAGCGTGATCCACATCAACGCGCACGCCGTGGCCGGGATCGACGACAACGGACGGCCGGAGGACCTGCCCCGCACCGACTGTGCGGAGAAGCAGTTCCAGGCGCTCAAGAACCTCGCCACCCAGAAGAAGGACGAGGGCCAGGTCATCGTCAGCGGCGACCTTAACGTCGACTTCAGCGCCGACCGGGCGTACGGGTACGCCAAGTTCCCGTGGAAGGTGTTCGAGGCCAATGAGCTGCCGAACCTGCGCTCCAACTTCAACCTGTACGGGGAGAAGGGCACCGGCACGCACGGCAACCGGCACATCGACTACATCTACTTCTGGAAGCGGCTGCCGGACTACCAGCTCATGTGGATGACCGGCTACGACATCGTGACCGGCACGAACTCCGACCACAACGGCGTCGTCGCGACCTTCTCCATCGAGCTGTAGCCGAGACAACGCCGGGCTGCGTCAGGAAGGGCACCTTCACATCGCATAGCGATGTGAAGGTGCCCTTCCTTTCATTCGCGGAGGGCGCGGAGGAGGCCGTGGCGGTGGAGGGACCAGGTCAGGCGGCGGGCGGTGCGGTGGCGGGCGAGCAGCACCAGGACCTGGCGGGCCAGTGACCAGCGGCGGTTCTCGGCGCCGTCCTCGGCCGCGCGCAGGACGAGCTCGCGTACCTGCGGGGTCTCCAGGGCGTCGCGGAGCTGGGTGCGTACGCGGGGGTCGTTGAGGGCCGAGGCGATCGCGACGGCCAGGGCGGGGCGCTCGGGCAGGCCCTCGGCGACGGCCGCGGCGAGCTGGAGGCGGATGTCGTCCGACTCGACGAGCAGCAGCACCGCCCGGCGGATCTCGGGGGAGTCCAGCGCGGAGCGCAGCAGCTCCATGGCGCGGCGTTCCTGCTCGTGGTCGCGGTCCTCGGTGGACAGTGCCGCCAGCAGTGCGGTCACCTGGTCGAGGTCGATCAGGTGCTGCAGGCCGGCCCGGAACTCCGGCCGCTCCCAGGCGTACAGCAGCGCCCGGATCAGATTGCGGTTCATGCCGACTGATACCCGCCGGTGCCTGGCCCCGAAACCGGTGCCCTGACCAGCGGCGTAACTCCACTTTCGATCGTGGCGACAAAACTTTCTGTTGTCGCATCGGAAAGTATGGACACCTCGATGAAAAGTCCTTAGTGTGTCCGTCACAGCTCCACAATGTTTCGTCGATGTAACCGGCGGCGCGGTTACCCCCCAAACCCACCCCGGCACCAGGCACGACGGCACGCGCCCTGCCTGGCATACCCCCAGTCAGGAAGGGTTGGACGGCAATGTCCAGAATGCATCCACGTAGGCACATGACTCTATGGCGCGCGGCCGCTGCCGCGCTGCTGATGACCGGGCCGGCCCTGACGGCCGTGGTCACCACCGCCGCCCCCGCGGCCGCGCACACCATCGACCCGACCAAGTTCCAGCAGGTCGAGATGGCCCGCGGTGTCGCCGAGATGGGCGAGCCGATGTCG
This sequence comes from Catellatospora vulcania, assembly GCF_009720385.1. Classification (GTDB taxonomy): domain Bacteria; phylum Actinomycetota; class Actinomycetes; order Mycobacteriales; family Micromonosporaceae; genus Catellatospora; species Catellatospora vulcania. Next base: position 5,825 of record NZ_ML769309.1, read on the forward strand.
CTGGCCGTGCTGCCGGACCTGTCCGTGCTGCACACCGCCCGCAACGGCACGCTGCGCCGCACCAACGCCGCCGGAACCACGTCCGTGATCGGCACCATCCCCGTGTACCAGCACGACGAGGAGGGCCTGCAGGGCGTCGGCGTCGACCCGGGCTTCGCCACGAACCGCTACATCTACCTCTACTTCGCGCCGCCGCTGTCGACCCCGACCGGCGACGCACCCGCGACCGGCACCAGCTGGACCCAGTGGCAGGGCGTCAACCGGCTGGCCCGGTTCACCCTCAACGCCGACTTCACGGTGAACATGGGCAGCCAGGTCAACGTGCTGGACGTGCCCGCCGACCGGGGCCTGTGCTGCCACGTCGGCGGTGACATCGACTTCGACGCCGCGGGCAACCTCTACCTGTCCACCGGCGACGACTCGAACCCGTTCTCCTCCGACGGGTACGCGCCGCTGGACGAGCGCACCGACCGCAACCCGGCCTACGACGCGCAGCGCTCGGCGGGCAACACCAACGACCTGCGCGGCAAGATCCTGCGGATCAAGGTGAACGCCAACGGGTCGTACTCGATCCCGTCGGGCAACCTGTTCGCGCCCGGCACGGCGCAGACCCGGTCCGAGATCTACGCGATGGGCTTCCGCAACCCGTTCCGGATGAGTGTCGACAAGGCTACCGGCGTCGTGTACGTCGGCGACTACGGTCCGGACGCGGGCACCACCAACGCCAACCGGGGCCCCAGCGGCCAGGTCGAGTTCAACCGGATCACCTCGGCCGGCAACTACGGCTGGCCGTACTGCACCGGTGCGAACACCAGCACCGAGACCTACAACGAGTGGAACTTCGCGACCGCGTCCACCGGGCCGAAGTTCAACTGCACCGGCGGCCCGACGAACAACTCGTTCCGCAACACGGGCCTGTCCACGCTGCCCCCGGCCCGCGCGGCCTGGATCAAGTACGGCGGTGACAGCGGCACGCCGACCGAGTTCGGCGGCGGCTCCGAGTCCCCGATGGGCGGCCCGGTCTACCGGTACAACGCCTCGTCGACCTCGACCGTGAAGTTCCCGCAGGACATGGACGGGCAGTTCTTCGCCACCGAGTTCGGCCGCGGCTGGATCAAGCCGATCCACGTCAACGCCGACGGCTCCCGCGGCACGATCGACGCGTTCCCGTGGACCGGCAAGCAGGTCATGGACTCGGCGTTCGGGCCCGACGGCGCGCTGTACGTGCTCGACTACGGCACCGGCTACTTCAACGGCGACGCCAACTCGGCGCTGTACCGCTTCGAGTACATCGGCACCGGCAACCGCGCCCCGATCGCCAACGCCGGCGCCACCCCGACGGCGGGGGCTGCCCCGCTGGTGGTGCAGTTCTCGTCGGCCGGGTCGTCCGATCCGGAGGGCGGCGCGCTGACCTACTCGTGGGCGTTCGGCGACGGCACGACCTCGACGGCGGCCAACCCGAGCAAGACGTACACGACCAACGGCACGTACACCGCGACGCTGACGGTGCGCGACCCGCAGGGCGCCACCGGCGGCGACTCGGTCGTCATCACGGTCGGCAACACCCCGCCCGCGGTGACCATCAACAGCCCCGGCAACGGCCAGCTGTTCGCCTTCGGCGACACGGTCAGCTACTCGCTGACGGTGACCGACCCGGGCGACGGCACGATCGACTGCGCGCGGGTGAAGCTGACCTACGTGCTCGGCCACGACCAGCACGGACACCAGATCACCTCGAAGAACGGCTGCTCGGGCACCATCACCATCCCGGTCGACGGCGAGCACGACGACGCCGCCAACATCTTCGCGATCTTCGACGCGGAGTACACCGACAACCAGGGCCTGACCACGCACACGCAGCACACGCTGCAGCCCCGGCACCGGCAGGCCGAGCACTTCGGCACCTCGTCGGGCATCAACACGTTCACCAAGGCCACCGCCGAGGGCGGCAAGACCGTCGGTGACATCAACAACGGGGACTGGATCTCGTTCACGCCGTACCGGCTGAGCAACGCCACCAACTTCACTGCCCGGGTGTCTTCCGGCGGCGTCGGCGGCACGCTGCAGATCCGGTCCGGGTCGGCCACCGGCGCCGTGCTCGGCTCGGCCACCGTCCCGGTGACCGGCGGCTGGGAGACGTTCGCGACGGTCAGCGGCACCATCACCGGTGCGCCGAACAGCACCACGCCGCTGTTCCTGACCTTCAGCGGCGGCGCCGGGGCGCTGTTCGACCTGGACTCGTTCACGTTCACCACGGCCGCGGGCGTCGGCCCGATCAAGGGCCTGGCGGGCAAGTGCCTGGATGTGCGCAGCGGGGCCACGGCCGACGGCACGCAGATCCAGATCTACACCTGCAACGGCACCGGTTCGCAGACCTGGACGCGTAACGGCCAGACCCTGCGGGCATTCGGCAAGTGCCTGGACATCGCCGGTGGCGCGAGCGCCGACGGCACCAAGATCCAGCTCTACACCTGCAACGGCTCGGGCGCGCAGAACTGGACCTACCAGGCGTCCGACCAGACGCTGCGCAACCCGCAGACGGCCAAGTGCCTGGACGTGTCGGGCAACAACTCCGCCGACAGCACCATCGTCCACCTGTGGACGTGCACCGCGAACGCCGCGAACCAGAAGTGGACCCTGCCCTGATCGACCAGGTCCGGGCGGGCAGCCCCGCCCGCCCGGACCGTTTCCGTCCGTGAAAGGAGCACCACCGTGCGAATCCTCCGACCCGTGCTCGGTGCGGCAGCCGCCGCGCTGACCGTGGTGGCCATGACCGCCTGCCCGGCGGCGGCCGCCGACGCCCCGTACGACGTGCTGGTCTTCTCCAAGACCGCCGGCTTCCGGCACGACTCCATCGCCGTGGGCACCCAGGCCATCCGTGACCTGGGCGCGGCCAACAACTTCACCGTCACCGCCACCGAGGACGCGGCCCAGTTCAACGCCGCCAACCTGGCCCAGTACGAGGCCGTGGTGTTCCTCAACACCACCGGTGACGTGCTCGACGCCACCCAGCAGACGGCGTTCGAGAACTACATCCGCTCCGGCAAGGGCTACGTCGGCGTGCACGCCGCCTCCGACACCGAGTACTCCTGGCCCTGGTACGGCAACCTGGTCGGCGCGTGGTTCGCCTCGCACCCGGCGATCCAGCAGGCCAATGTCAAGGTCGAGGACCGCGGTCACGCCGCGACCGGGCACCTGCCGCAGACCTGGACCCGCACCGACGAGTGGTACAACTACCAGACCAACGCCCGGTCCACCGCGAAGGTGCTGGCCACCCTGGACGAGTCGTCGTACAGCGGCGGCGGCATGGGCGCCGACCACCCGCACGCCTGGTGCAAGGCGTACGACGGCGGCCGGTCCTTCTACACCGGCGGCGGCCACACCCAGGCCTCCTACAGCGAGGCCAACTTCCGCAACCACCTGCTCGGCGGCATCCGGTACGCGTCCGGGCGCAGCAAGGCCGACTGCCGCCCCGAGACCGGCTACTCGCCGATCTTCAACGGCTCGACCACGGGCTGGTCGCAGGCCGGTCCCGGCAGCCTAACCAACGCCGACGCCACGCTGACCACGGTCGGCGGCATGGGCCTGTACTGGTACAGCGCCAAGCAGTACACCTCGTACTCGCTCAAGCTGGACTGGAAGCTCACCGGCGACTCCAACTCGGGCGTGTTCATCGGCTTCCCGCCGTCGACCGACCCGTGGTCGGCGGTCAACAACGGCTACGAGATCCAGATCGACGCCACCGACAGCGCCGACCGCACCACCGGCTCGGTGTACACGTTCCAGTCGGCCAACATCGCCGCCCGCGACGCGGCGCTCAACGCGGCAGGCGAGTGGAACACCTACGAGCTGCTGGTCGAGGGCGAGCGGCTGCGCATCTACCTCAACGGCGTGCTGATCAACGACTTCACCAACACCAACCCGGTGCGCAGCCTGGCCGGGCACATCGGCATCCAGAACCACGGGGCGGGCGACACCGCCGCGTTCCGCAACATCCGGATCAAGGAACTGGGCACGCCGCCGGTCGGCGACGTGACCGTGCAGGCCGAGTCGTTCAGCAGCCAGAGCGGCGTGCAGGCGTTCACCAAGGCGGGCGCGAACAACGGCCAGACGCTGGGCTACATCGAGCCGGGCGACTGGGCGGCGTACAACGGCGTCAACGTCGGCGGCGCGACCACCTTCCGGGCGCGCGTCGTGTCCGGCGGGGCCGGTGGCGGCATCCAGGTGCGCACCGGGTCCACCACCGGGCCGATCCTCGGCACGGTCGCGGTGCCCAACACGGGCAGCTGGAGCACGTACGCCAACGTGCAGACCACGCTGACCGGGGTGCCCGCGGGCAACCAGAACGTGTACCTGACCTTCACCGGGACCGGCACCGGCCTGTTCGACGTCGACGACTTCACCTTCGTGAAGACGGCCACGCCGGGCGTCGGGCCGATCAAGGGCCTGGCGGGCAAGTGCCTGGACGTGCGCAGCAGCGGCACCGCCGACGGCACGCAGATCCAGATCTACACCTGCAACAGCTCCACGGCCCAGACCTGGACCCGCAACGGCCAGACGCTGCGGGCGCTGGGCAAGTGCCTGGACATCTCCGGCGGCGGCAGCGCCGACGGGACCAAGATCCAGCTGTGGACCTGCAACGGCTCCGGCGCCCAGAACTGGACTTACCAGTCCTCGGACCAGACGCTGCGCAACCCGCAGTCAGGCAAGTGCCTGGACGTGTCGGGCAACAACTCCGCCGACAGCACCATCGTCCACCTGTGGACGTGCGTCGCGAACGCCGCCAACCAGAAGTGGATCCTGCCGTAACGAGCGGAGCGGCGGGCCGTCACCATGCCTGGCGGCCCGCCGCTCATATCCCGTTGCGGCACCGCGGCTCCGGTGCGATCATCAGCGCCATGATCTCCTTCGTACGAAAGGGCGCGCACGCCCTCGCGGCATGACCGCCCCGCGGCACGAACGTGCCGCCGACTGGAACCGCGCCGCCGCTGTCCGCGATGAATGGCTGGGCTTCGGCACCGCCTGCGGATCGACCGGCCACGCAGCCGCCGAGCAGGCCGTCACGGATCTCTACCGGAGGCTCGGCCGTCCCCGACCCGAGTTCGTGTGGGTCCGTTCTCCGCGGGAAGCCCAACCGCTGGTCCAGCACCTGCCGACGTTGCAGGACCTGCACACCTGGGTGACCCAACCTCCGCCCGGCCGCCGCCCGCCGCTGGCCAGTGACCTGGCCGCGTCGCTGGCCAGGATGCGCGGAGCCATGGACGACAGGATCATCCCGCCGCTGTCCGACCCCAAGCCGCCCAAGCGCGAAAAGGGCCGGCCCTGGCCGAACCAGACCGTGGAAGCAGCGCTGGCGTACGGCATCCCGTTCGTCGACATCGTGCGCCGCCACGTGCGCGACGCCCTCTTCACCTCGCTCGCCGACGGGTTCTACCTGCCCGGCAAGCGGCTGCTGGGCACACCGGGGCCGGTCTGCTGGTACGGCCAGCAGGAGGCGCACTGGATCGCCTACTACGAGGTATGGCGGCGACTCGGTCTGGCGGCCTACGGCTCCGCATTGGACGCCGAACTCGACACCTGGCAGGCGCTCGCCCGCTCGGCCGGCTGGTTCTGGCCCGACGAGACGCGCTGCGTCATCTCCGCCCGCCCGGTCCGCGGCGCCACCTTCGCCGACGGCTGGTCCATCACCCCGTCCCCCGCCACCACAGGCTGACCCGCGCACCCCGACGCGTCCGCCGCCACGGGGGCAGGCGGTCGCGTCCTCCGCGCGGCAGTTTCGGGGAAACTGCGGGAATCGCCGGGTCGGCGGCTGCAGTTTCCCCGAAACTGCAGCCTTCCGGCTACCAGGGTTGGCGGGTCACGCCGGGCAGGTCGGGTACGGCGGAGCGGTTCTCGGCGGCGAGGATGGTCAGCACCTGCACGGCCTCGTCGAGGGTGGCGTATTTGCCGGTCGACGTGGCGTCCTCGGGGTGCGGGGTCTCCAGCCAGAGACCGCCCTGCTCGCGCCGCATCTGCACGACGGACTCCGACGCGCTGACCGCGCACAGCCAGGAATTCGTCCGCGTCGGCAGGCGGCGCAGCGTGTCCAGGACCTCGGGCAGCACCATAGGCACGGCAGGGAACGCCCTCGGGCCGCTCGGCATGCTCTCGAAGGTCACTTCGAGCTGTCCCGGCTCGTCGGGCGTCTGCGGGTCGTCGCCGCCGCGCAGCAGCCGCAGCCCGTCGAAACGGCCCACGCTGCGGCCGTCGTCGCTGACCAGCCGGGATCGCTCCCGGCGCAGTTCCACCGACCGCCCGTTCTGCTCGACGCGCACCGTCACGTCGGCGGGCAGCCAGGGCAGTTCGAGCAGGGCGAGCGCCGTGGCGGTCATCGTCGGCGGGAGATTCAGCCGCCCCTTCGTCACCTGCACCGCGACCTCGGGCTCGGCCGGGTCGTACGGGGCGTACGCGGCCATCCGGCCGTGGCGGCGGCGCGCCCAGCCGACCCGCACGTGGATGCGCTGACCGGCCGACCCGCTCCAGTCGACCTGGAGGCCTTCGGCGCGCAGCGCGGCGGCGACCTCCTCGCCGATCTCCGCGGTCGGCGGCTGCCCGAGCGGGCCGTACGCCAGGTACAGCCCGCCGCCCTCGGCGCAGCGTTCGGCGTCCTGCTGGTGGTAGAACACGTAGCCGCGGGCCGGCATGGCGTCGAGCACCTCGTCGCCGATCTCGGCGACGCCGCAGTTCTGGCAGCAGGCGAAGTCTTCCCGCGCCACGATCCCAGCGGCGTCGAGCGCCCGGAACGCGTCGGTGAGCCGGTCGCTGTCGGTGCGCGCGGGCCAGGTCTGCTGTGCGTCGAGGTGCGCGGCGAAGGCCGGTCCGACGAGCTCCCACGCCAGGGCCTGCAACGCGGCGGGGTCGGCCTCGCCTTCCAGGCATTCCACGGTGTCCTCGACGATCGCGGCGCACGCGCGGTCGCCTCGTGCCACCAGCTTGTTCACGTTGTCGGACGCGATCCGCCGAACTTGCTCACTCTGCACGGGTGGCACCGTAGCAGCGCCTTCCGCCCGCGCGGACCGGCGTCCGGACGGGGTCTTGTCTACACCGTAGACTTAGGTCTACGGTGTAGACATGAGCGCGACTGCAGAACGTCTGGTGGGGATCGCCCGGGAGATCCTGCTCGCCGAAGGCGCTGCCGCCGTGAGCATGCGGCGGGTGGCGACGGCGGCCGGAGTCACCCCGATGACCATCTACCGGCACTTCGCCAACCGCGAGGCACTCCTGTCGACCATCGCCGACGCCAGCTTCGCCGAGATCGCCGCGCGCTGGGCCGCCCGGCCCCCGGCGGCCGGGTTCGACGCGCGGGTGGCCGAACTGCTCGACGACCATCTCGACTTCGCACTCGGCCAGCCGCACCTGTACGACTTCGTGTTCACCGACCCGCGCGAGGGCGCACGCCGCTGGCCGGAGGACTTCCGTGCCGGCGGGTCGCCGTCCATGAACCTCGTCGCCGCAGCCCTGACCACGGGCATCGGCCAGGGCGTGCTGCGGGACCAGGACGTGTGGCCGCTGGCGCTGACCGTCGCCGCTCTGATCCACGGCCTGGTCCAGCTGTTCCGGGGCAGCCGGATCGACCTGCCGGAGCAGGACTTCCGTTCACTGGTACATCAACTCGTCGGAAAGGTGCTCGATGGCAACCGCGCTTGAGATCGTGCCGGAACAGGCTGACAGCGCCCCGGCGAAGGCCGTACGCCGAAGAGGTCTGCTGGTCGCCGCCGCCGTCGCGGTGTCGGCGGCGCTCGTGTGGTTCGGCACCGGGCTCTCCCCGATACCGTGGCTGACCTGGCTGGCCCCGCTGCCGGTGTTCGCCGTCGCGGCCCGGGTGTCGGGGCGGACCGCGCTCGCGGCCGCGTTCCTGGCGTGGACGGCCGGCAGCCTGAACATGTGGACCTACTACGTGGGGACCCTGGAGGTTCCCGCCGGGGTGGTGGGCGGCTTCCTCGTCCTGCAGGCGCTCTCCTTCGCCGCGGTCGTCGGGCTGTTCCGCCTGCTGCTGCGGCAGGGCAGGCCGGTCCTGGCGGCGCTCGCCGCCCCCGCCGCGTGGGCCGGTGCGGAATACGTCGTGTCGCTGTTCTCCCCCGGAGGCTCGTTCTCCGCCATCGGCTACACCCAGGTCGAGGTGCTGCCGGTGATCCAGGTGGTCTCGGTGACGGGCGTCTGGGGCGTCGGCTTCCTGCTGACGGCCCTGCCCGCGCTGGTCGCCGCCGCGCTGGCCGACCGCCCGGCATGGCGTCGCCTGCTGGCGGTGGCCGCAGTGCTCATCGTCGGCACCGCCGGATACGGGCTCGCGCGCCTGGCGCAGACGCCGACCGGACCGGACACGACGGCCGCGCTCGCGGACGTGCGGCAGTCCGAGGACGCGCTGCCGATCGCGTCGGCCGAGGCCCGCCAGGTGCTCCAGACCTATCTGGACCAGGCGCCCCGGGCCGCGGCCGGCGGGGCGTCGGTGCTGGTGCTGCCGGAGAAGGTGTTCAAGGTGACCGAACCGGAACTCGCCGACCTGGGCCGGCGGATCGGCGGCGTGGCCGCGGCCAACCGGATCACGATCGTCGTCGGGCTCACCCTCAAGGACCAGTCCGGCGTGCACAACATCGCGCTGGCGTACGCGGCCGGCAGCGAGGTGCGGTACGACAAGCAGCACCTGGTCACCGGGTGGGAGGACCACATGACCGCGGGGGACCGGCTCGCGTGGCTGCCCGGCTCGCACACGGGCCTGGCGATCTGCAAGGACCTCGACCATCCCGAACTCGGCCGGGCATACGGCAGCCACGGGACGACGGTGCTGCTGGCCCCTGCCCTCGACTTCGAGCGCGACGGTCGGCTGCACAGCCGGATCGCGGTGGTGCGCGGCGTCGAGAACGGCATCAGCGTCATCCGCCCGGCCGGACGCGGCCGCCTGGTCGCCGCGGACTCCCGCGGCCGCCTCGCCGCCGACACGGTCACCGGAACGGGCGTCACCAGCGCGACGGTGTCGGTGCGGTCCGGTTCCGGTGGCACGCCGTACACCCGGTTCGGCGACTGGTTCGCGTGGCTCTGCCTGCTGCTCGTCGCCGGTTGCCTGGTCCGGCTCGCCATCGTGCGTCGCTGACGACAGCCGAAATGGCGCTGTCCGCCTACGCTGCGTCCATGGGGGAAGGGCTGCCGGCGCACAGGTCGCCGATGCGGGAGGTCGTGCTGTCGCTGCCGTTCACGGGGTTGTGGCTGGCCAGGAACAGTCCCGCCCGGCGGGTGCCGAGCCATGGCACGGACCTGATGGGCGAGCGGTACGCCATCGACTTCGTCGGGGTGGACGAGCGCGGCCGCCCCGCCGGACATCGTGACTGGCGGACGCTGCTGGCGACCGAGCCGCCGGAGCGGTTCTTCGGCTACGACCGCCCGATCCTGGCCCCCGCCGACGGGGTCGTCGTGGCGGTCCACGACGGCGAATCCGATCACGAGGCGCGACGGTCGCAGCTGGCGCTGGTGCCGTACCTGCTCGGCCAGGCGGGGCGGCTCCGGCAGGGCGCGGCGGCGATCGCGGGCAACCACGTGGTCATCGAGCTGCGGGGGAGCGGGGCGTTCGCGGCTCTCGTACACCTGCGGTCCGGGTCGCTGCGGGTCGCCGCCGGGGCGCGGGTGACCGCCGGGCAGCAGATCGCGGCCTGCGGCAACTCCGGCAACTCGACCCAGCCGCACGTGCACCTGCAGGTCATGGACAGCGCGGACCTGTCCGTCGCCCGCGGCGTGCCGATGGTGTTCCGGCACTTCCGGGAGCGGCCCGCCGGCGCGGCGCGGTTCCTGATCAGGGAGAGCGGCATGCCGGGCGAGAGCGCGGTCGTCGAACCGCTGCCCGCGGCCTATGTGAATCACTGACGCGGCACCGCAGGAAAGTCAGTGCCATCGATGCGATGACGGGCAACCTGTCGCTCGACGTGTCCATTCTGGTTGCCGCGCAACTACTCATCCTGCTGATCCCGTGGCTGACACTGCAGGTGGTGTACATCGGGCGCATCGACCCGTGCTCTACGGCGAGCAGGCCGTCACCGAGATACGCGCCCGGTTCCTCCTCGCGTTCCTGGCCACGGTCGCGCTGGTGGGGCCACCTGCCCTGGTCGTGGTGGCGGGCCGGTTCGCCGGTCAGGGCCCCGTGCCGGTTCATGGACAGGCGTTCGCCGCTGCCGGGACGGGTGGTCCCGGCAGCGGCTCCCAGGTCACTGCCAGCTGATGTCGCTCGCGCTGTAGAAGCAGTTCACGCCGTCCGCGCCGCTGCCGACGTGGGTGGGTTCGCTGCCCTTCGGGACCCCGTTGAACTTGTCGCAGATGACGGTGCTGTGGCTGGAGTCACCGATGACGGTGATCCGGGTGAACCGGGCGGTGTCACCCCAGTTGATGTTGATGCCGGCGATGACGTCGCCGCTCTTGACCCGCACGTTGTCGATGACCACGTGCCGCTGGTACGACGAGCTGCAGTTGCCGCAGGCCCGGTAGAGCTTGCCGAAGTTCTCCGCGTAGAACCCGCTGATGTGCAGCGTGCCGGGTCCGTTGTGCTGGAAGATCTTGTCCGACGCCGCGCGGGCGCCGCCGCCGATCACGTAGTAGTTCGTGCCGCCGAGGAACGTCGCCGCGTCCTCGCCCACGTCCTCCCACCAGACGTTCTCGATGGTGCAGTTGCCCAGGCAGTGGATGCCGTCACCGGCGGGCGCGCCCAGGATCACGTTCTTGATGGTCGCGCCGGCCGCGAGCTCGAACACGGGGTCCTGGCTCTCGCCCTGGCCGCCGTCGCCGATGCAGCAGTAGCGCTTCATGCCGCCGTCGAAGACACCGCTGACCGGAATGGTGCCGTTGCTGACCGGGGCGCTCCCGCTCGGCGTGGGCCAACCGGTCGGCGGGGGGCTCACGGTCGGCGACGCCGTCGGCGAGGCCGGAGCCGACGGTGAAGCCGACGGCCGCGGGCTGGCCGTCGCCGACGGGGCCGGGGTCGTCGGGGCCGGCGTGCCGCCGGTGGTGACCGCGATGTCGTCGAAGGACCCGCTGCTGTACGAGGTCTGCAGCCCGATGCGCCCGCCGGCGATCGCGGTGCTGGTGGCCGACGCGATCACGGTGCCGTCGACGAGGCCGCGGATGGTGCTGCCGTTGGCCTCGATGCCGAGGGTGTACCAGGTGCCGGTGGCCACGGTGCGGGTGACGCTGCCCAGCACGGTGACCGAGCTGCCGTTGACCGCCTGCAGCTGCACGGAGTTGCCCGGCCGCAGGGACAGCCGGTAGTAGACGGTCGCGCCGGTCGAACGGGCCAGCAGGGAGACGTGGCCGTTGCTGCCGAAGCTCAGCGGCTTGACCCGGGCGGTGACCGTGTAGGCGGTCCAGCTGGTGGAACCGGCGAACTGGCGGGCGTTGTCGGTGCTGGTGTTGCTCTGCTGCACGGCCTTGGTGCCGTCGGTGACGACCGTCCAGGTCCCGCCGGACTTGGACCAGCCGTCGGCCGCGCCGTCCTCGAAGTTGTCGCTGAAGACGGTGGCGGCGAAGGCGTTCTGGCTGAGCGCGACCGCGCCGGTGGTGAGGGCGAGGACGAGCCCCGCGATGAGAGACCACGTTCGTGGTCGGGAACGGGGGAGCGGGCGAGTTGCCACGGGTGCCTCCGGGTCGGGGGACCATGCCGTTGGGCGACGGCACGGGACGTGCGCGGTCCGATGGCGACAGTGCTGATCAGGCACTGGTGGACCGGTGTTTCCAACATTGGAAAGCGCTTCCCGAGTGCTGACCGTAGACCCGAAGTGATCCGCCGTCAACAGGCGGGTTTCCATGTCGCGATGCCGTGCGTCGCTCATCGCGATCCGGGCCGACGGCGCACCGATACGGTGGGCCTGTGACTGATCAAGATCTCAAGCCGTTGTTCGCCGCGGCCGCCGCCAACCTCGTCCACAACGCGCCGCTGGGCGAGGACCGGGTGGTCGACCTCGTCCGGCGGCTGGCCCCGGCGGGTTCCGGCCGGCGGGCACTGGACCTGGGCTGCGGCGGCGGTGAGCTGCTCCTGCGCCTGTGCCAGGCGCACGGCATCGCGGGCGACGGGGTGGAGCGCGATGCCGCGGTCGCCGACCGTGCCCGCTCCCGGGCCGCGGACCTGGGCCTCGACCAGGTCACCATCCACACCGCCGACGCGACCGCCTGGACGCAGCCCGCCGACGTCGTCGTCAACGTCGGCGGCAGCCACATCTGGGGCGGGACCGAGCAGGCGCTCGCCGCGCTGCACACGCTCACCGCTCCCGGTGGACGGCTGCTGTTCGGGGAGGGTTTCTACCGGGTCGAGCCCACGGCTGAGGTCCGCGAGGCGTTCGGGGACCTGCCCGATCTCGCCGGGCTCGCCCGTGCGGCGGTGGCCGCCGGGTTCCGGCCGCTGCACGTCGCCGCGTCGACCGTCGCCGAGTGGGACGACTTCGAGTCCGACTGGCGGGCCGGGATCGAGCACGTCGGCACGCCGCAGGCCCGTGCCTTCGCCGACCGGCGGCGCGAGGAGTATCTCGGCGGCTACCGGGACGTGCTGGGCTTCGGCTGGCTGATCCTCATGCCCGCCTGAGCTCGGGCTGCGGTCGGCGACCGGCCTGGCCCGCCGAGCCGGCGCGTTCGCGCAGGTAGGTGTCGAGTTCGCCGGCGCCGGCCAGCATCGCGCGGCCGCGTCCGGCGAGCCGGTCCCGCCAGTCCTGCAGGGTCGCCTCGAGCGGGGCCACGCCACCGGCCGCGCGTACCTGCGCCAGCACGGCGGCGATCTGCTCCAGCAGGTATCCCCCGCGCCGGAGCTGGTGCGCCAGCCGGGCGTCGCGTACGTCGGCGGGGGTGTAGACGCGGTAGCCGGTCGCCGGGTCGCGCGGCGGGCGGACCAGCCCGGCCCGCTCCCACTTGCGCAGCGTCGCGGGCTTGACGCCGAGCTGCCGGGCGAGCGGGCCGACGAACACGCCGGTGGACCGGGACCCGGCGGGACCGGTGCCGGCCAGGTCCCGCAGCGCCTGCTCGACGGCGGTGAGGGTGCGCCGGTCCGCGCGCAGTTGCAGGTGGCTCTCGTCGACCAGGGCGAGCGCGTCCTCGACGGCGTCGTCGTTGACCGCGCGCATGATCGCTGTCGCGGTCTGGTGGCCGTGCCCCGGCACCAGGGCCGCGAACGTGCGCAGGGCCTGAGCGTGCAGTCCGGTGTAGACGCGGTATCCGGACGGGGTGCGTGCCGCGGGCGGCAGGATGCCCGCCTGCTCGTAGTTGCGGACCGCCTGGGTGGACAGCCCCTGCCCGCGGGCGAGGTCGACGGGCCGCAGCCGTGCTTCGGTCATGGGGTGCCCGACGTTTGAAGGTTTTGCGCACCGAGATGCGCGTCTACGCGCGCAAAGTTTACACCGTCGGTTCAAAGATAGGGTAGAAGGGACAAACCATCGAAGGGATCAGGCCTGATGACCACCCGTTCCGCCCTGTCCGACGCCGGTTGGGCCTTCACCGAAGACACCGGGCCGGGGCCCGCGATGTCGCGCCTGCTCGCCACGCTGCCCGCCCGGCCGCGGCTGCTCGGCCTCGGCGAGCCCACCCACGGCGAGGAGCTCTTTCTGCGGGTACGCAATCAGCTGTTGCGCCACCTGGTGGAGCACGAGGGCTACCGGTCGGTCGCGTTGGAGAGCGACTGCCTGGCCGGGCTGGCCGTCGACGCGTACGTCGCGGGCGGGCCGGGCTCGCTCGACGACGTGATGGCGCACGGCATCAGCCACGGCTGGGGGGCGTCCGCGGCCAACCGGGAGCTGGTCTCCTGGATGCGGGAGTACAACCAGGGCCGCCCGGACGGCGAGCGGCTGCGCTTCTTCGGGTTCGACGCCCCGACGGAGACGATGTACGCCGCCAGCCCGCGCCGGGCCCTGACCGTGGTGCGCGACCATCTCGCGAGCTGCGTCGATCCGGGGCTGCTGCCCGACGACGCGGCCCTGATCGACGACCTGGTCGGCGACGACGAACGGTGGACCGACCCGGCGGCGGCCATGGACCCGTCCCGGTCGGTCGGTGCGTCACCGGAGGCGGTGCGCCTGCGGCTGCTCGCCGACGACCTGCTCGGCCTGCTGCTGGCACAGACACCGAGTCTGCGTGCCGCCACGTCCGCCGACGACCGGTGGCTGGCGTGGTTGCACGGGCGCACCGCCGCGGGGCTGATGCGCTACCACGCCGGTATGGCCGCCGGCGGCCCGTCGCGGGTCGCCCGGCTCATGATCATGCGCGACGCGATGATGGCCGAGAACCTGCTGGCGATCGTGGCGCGGGAGTCGGATCGGGGCCCGACGCTGGCGTTCGCGCACAACGGGCACCTGCAGCGCGAGGCGGGCCACTGGCAGCTCGGCGAGCACGCCCTGACGTGGTGGAGTGGCGCCGCCATCGCCGAGGCCGAGCTGGGCGACCGGTACGCCTTCGTGGCCACCGCCCTGGGCGCCATTCACCACCGCGGGCTGGGCACACCGGCGGCCGACACGGTCGAGGGCCTGCTGTCGGCCCTGCCGGAGGACCGCCACCTGTTCGCGGGCGGCCGCCTGGCAGCCGCCCTGCGCGACGCCGCACCGGTGGCGCGCACCGACAACACGGTCGAGCACGGCTACTTCCCGCTGAACCCGGCGCACCTGGCCGACGCCGACGGCATCCTCTTCCTCAGGGACGTCCCCGCGGACCAGGGCTGACCGGGCCGGCCGGCGCGGGAGCACGTCCCGCGCCGGCCGGGGCTCACCGCCAGTCCACCGCCGACTCCGCCGCTCGACCACGGCCACGGCGCAGCGCGAGCCCCAGCGCCAGCGCGGTGAACGCGCCGGTCACCGCCAGCCCGGCCCACCACGGCAGCGGGAAATACCCGGCGTACGGCGCGTAATGCATGGTGACCTGCGGGTATTCCGCCAGCGTCTGCAACACGGCGAACCCGGCGGCCGGGGTGATCCGCAGCAGCCAGTCCGCGACGGCGTCGGGCAGCAACGGCACCACCACCAGCAGGTACGGCACCAGGAGCCCGGCCGTCAGCACGGTGACCGCGAGCCAGGCCCGCCGCAGCAGCGCGCCGAGCGCCAAGGCGAGCACGGCCACGAGCGCGAGCAGCACAGCCGTGCCGACGATGACGCGCAGTTCGGCCGGCGGGCCGGCCGAGATGACAGTGGTGCCGCCGTCGCGCAGCATCATCGTGCCGAGCGGCACCGCCACCCCCACGGCGACGAGCGCGCTCGCGAAGACGGCCGCGCCGAGCACCAGCGCCCTGGCCGCCAGCCGCCGTCCGCCGGGCGCAGGTTCGCCGGACGGGCGGGCCGCCGCATACCGGGCTCCCGTCACGATCAGGATGAGCACCGCCACGAACAGGCCGATCAGGGTGTCCTTGGCGGTGCGGCCGCCCTCGGTGCCGACCGGCCCGATATCGCCGGAGCCGGTGACCGTCAGCGTGCCGCCGTCGGTGACCAGCCCGGGTGCGCGGTGGAACTTCTCCCAGTCGGTGTGGCCGAGTTCGCCGACGGTGTCGGCGCTCCACGCGCCGGGTGATACGCCGCCGTCCACGGTGACGTTGTCGAAGGACCCGACGGCCTGGGTGAAGCGCACCTGGCCGATGCTGCCGCCGAGGCCGACGGGCACCAGGGTCAGGTCGCCGGGCGAGGTGGCGAACAGGCCGATCTGCACGGTGGCGGGCAGCCCGCCGAGCCGGGCGGCGCCGACCTGCGACCACTCCGCCCCGTCGGCCGACTCGTAGCCGGTGATCGTGTCGCCGGAGCGGGTCAGCCGCAGCCAGCGCGGCGACTGCGGGGACACCCCGCCGGGGCGGCCGGCCGTGTCGTGGGTGTAGTCGTGCTGCATCCGTACGCCGTGTTTGCCGGTCATCATGAGCGCCGCGTAGGAGGAGCCCTGCCCGAGGCCGTCCTTGATGATGATCCCGGTCTTCGCCCACGGCACCACGCCGGGGACGATCTCGTCGTGGTCCGGCGGCGGGTAGGTGATGGTCCCGGTCATCGAGGTCAGCCGTACCGTGATGGTGCCGTCGCCGGTCAGCGGCCGGTGCGCGAAGGCGAACAGGTCCGACACGGGCGAGCCGTCGGGGCCCAGCGGATCGGTCGGGCAGGGCACCTCCACCGGGCCGTTGCTGCACGAGCTGCGGATGCTCAGCGCGGGCAGGGTGGCCAGGGCGATGACGGCCAGCACCGCCACGAGGAGGGCGGCCATCCGGCCGCGGCCGGACCGGAAACCGGACCACTCGGCCCGCACCAGGGCCCGCAGGCCGGGAGTCGTGCTTTCGTCAGGGGTAAGCATGGTTCCGGTTCTACGGAGCACGCCGTAACACCGGCCGAACCGGCGCTGTCATGCCGCTGTTAGGCCGGCCGGGGCATCCTGGAGATCGGCACACGGCGGGGAGGCGCGGATGAGCAGGTGGCGACGGCCGGGCAGGACGGTGCGGCTGCGGTTCACGCTGCTCTACGCGTCGGTCTTCCTGGCGTCCGGAATCGGGCTGCTGGTCCTCACCAACCTGCTGGCCTCCGCCAAGAACACCCAGGTCGCCCCCGGCCAGTTCCCACCCGCACCGCAGCCCGATCTCACCGCGGCCCAGGAGCAGATCCACGACCTGCAGGCGCGTCTGGCGGACGTCGAGGCGGTGCAGTCGCGGCGGCTGCTGGTCGGATCGCTGATCGCGCTGGTGGTGATGGGCCTGGTCTCGCTGCTGCTGGGCAGGCTGATCTCCGGCCGGGTGCTGCGCCCGCTGCGCACGATCACCGCCGCGACCCGCCGGATCTCCGCGGAGAACCTGCACGAGCGTCTCGCCGTGGACGGGCCCGCCGACGAGGTCAAAGATCTCGCGGACACCGTCGACGGGCTGCTGGCCAGGCTTGAGGCGTCGTTCGCCGCGCAGCGCCGGTTCGTCGCCAACGCCTCGCACGAGCTGCGCACACCGCTGGCCACCATGCGCGCCTCGCTGGATGTCGCCGAGGCCAAGCCCGAACCGGTGCCCGCGCAGACGGCCGTGCTGGCCGGGCGCGTACGCACCGAACTCGACCGGGTGGACCGCCTGCTCGACGGCCTGCTGGCGCTGGCCCGCGCGCAGCACGGCGCGCTTGCCGACCAGGCCCCGGTGGCGCTCGGTGACCTGGCCGGCCAGGCGCTGGCCGCCCGCGCCGCCGACATCCAGGCCAGGCGACTGACCGCCGTCGCCGCCGGCATCGCGCAGCGCGCCTGGACCGAGGGCAACGTGACGCTGCTGGCCCGCATGGCGCAGAACCTCGTCGACAACGCGGTGCTGCACAACCAGGACGGCGGCTGGCTGCGCGTCGCGGTGGCCGCCACCGACGGCATGGTCGAGCTGGTCGTCGAGTCCGGCGGGCCGGCGCTGGAGCAGGCGCAGGTCGATCGGCTCGCGTCGCCGTTCCAGCGCCTCGGCGCGGACCGCGTCGGCTCCGACGACGGCTCCGGTCTCGGGTTGTCGATCGTCGCGGCCGTCGCCGAGGCGCACGGCGGCCGGCTGGAGCTGCGGGCCCGTCCGGCGGGCGGCCTGCGCGCCACGGTGACGCTGCCCCGGGCGCGGCAGGAGGCCGCCGCGTGAGGGTGCTGGTGGTCGAGGACGCCCGCGCGCTCGCCGAGATCGTGGCCGAAGGGCTGCGCGATCAGGGCATGGCCGTGGACGTGGCGCACGACGGGCTGGCCGCCGCGGTCAAGCTCGACGTCAACGTGTACGAGGTGGTCGTCCTCGACCGCGACCTGCCGGGCATCCACGGCGACACGCTCTGCCAGATGATCACCGAGCGGGACGACCGGCCGATGGTGCTGATGCTGACCGCCGCCGTCTCACCCGGGGACCGGGTCAGCGGCCTCACCCTGGGTGCGGACGACTACCTCGGCAAGCCGTTCCACTTCCCGGAGCTGGTGCTGCGCGTACGTGCGCTGGCCCGGAGGCGGCCCGCGGCACGGGCCCGGACCTTGCGCGCGGCGGGCGTCGAACTCGACCCGGTGCGCCGCACCGCCACCCGCGACGGTCGGCGGCTCGACCTGTCGGTGAAAGAGTTCGCCCTGCTGGAAGCACTACTGAAGGCGAGTCCGGCGTTCTTGAGCACCGAAGACCTGCTGGAGCGGGTCTGGGACGAGCACGCCGACCCGTTCACCAACACGGTCACGGTCACGGTGGGCCGCCTGCGCCGCAAGCTCGGCAGCCCACCGGTCATCACGACCACGCCAGGCGTCGGCTACCGCATCGCGGACTCCGTGACCTGAATCCGCGCCCGGTTTCGGACCGCGTCAGAGCCGCAGCTCGCGGCCGGGCCAGCGGGAGCGCAGCCAGCGGTCGTGGCTGGCGACCACGATCGCGCCGGGCCCGGTCCCCAACGCCTCCTCCAGCTCGTCGGCGAGGCGCGGCGACAGGTGGTTCGTCGGCTCGTCGAGCAGCAGGAGTTCCGGCGGGTTTGCCACCAGTAGTGCCAGGGCGAGCCGACGGCGCTGGCCGACGGACAGGTCCCCGACCCGGGTGCCCTGGTCGCGGGGGGCGAGCAGGCCGAGGTCGCCCAGCGGCACGGCCTCCGCGCGGGCGGTGCCCAGCGTCAGCTCGTAGGTCTCGCGGGCGGTGCGGTCGGGCCGCTCGAACACGGTGTCCTGAGCCAGCAGCCCCACGGTCAGCCCGCGTCGCCGGTGCACCTCGCCCGCGGCGTCCAGCCGTCCGGCCAGTACCGCGAGCAGCGTGGACTTGCCCGCGCCGTTGGCTCCGGTGACCAGCAGCCGGTCCGTGGAGGCCAGGTCGAGGCGGTCCAGAGCCAGCCGACCCGGCACCTGCACGTCCCGCAGCGACAGCAGGGTGCCTTCGGCCGTCGTGCCGGCGAGCCGGGCGGCCCGGAACCGCAGCGGCTCCGGGGGCCGCCGCACCTGCTCGCGCTGCAGTTCGTCGAGCCGCCGGGAGGCGTTGCGCACCCGCCGTGAGATCTGGTTCTGCACCCGGCCGGTGGTATGGCCGTAGCCCATCTTCTCGCTGTCGCGTTTGGCGCGTCCCGGCGCGACCTGGTGAGCGGTCACCGAAACGGCCTGGCGCAGCTCGTCGAGCTCCTCCTGTTCCTGCTCGAACCGGCGCTGCCAGCGGGCCCGCTCCGCCTGCTTCTCGGCCTGGTACGCGGTGTAGCCGCCGCCGTAGCGGGTCGGGCCGTCCACCGCCGGGTCGAGGTCGATCAGGTCGGTGCACACGGCGTCGAGGAACGCCCGGTCGTGGCTGGCCACCACGACCACCCCGGGCAGGCCGCGCAGCTGCTCCTCCAGGAACGCCGCCGCGACGTCGTCGAGGTGGTTGGTCGGTTCGTCGAGCAGCAGCGCCGAGGGACGCCGGGCCAGCAGCGCAGCCAGCGCCAGCCGTCCGCGCTGCCCGCCGGACAGCGACCCCAGCACCCGCTCGTGCGGGAGGCCGCCCAGGCCGAGCCCGGCCAGGACGATCTCCGCGCGCCGGTCGGCGTCCCAGGCCTCGTGCTCCTGGGCGCGGTCCAGCCGCTCGCCGTACGCGGCGAGCAGGGCCGGGTAGCCGTCGGAGTCCGGGTCGACGGCGGCGAGCTCCGCGGTGAGCCGGTCGAGTTCGGCCAGGTCCGTGCGGGCCTCGCGCAGGGCGTCGTCGATCACGTCGGCGATCGTCGCGGCGGCGTCGAACGGCATCTCCTGGTGCAGGTAGCCCAGGTCGCCGGGGCGGATGACGGTGCCGGAGTCGGGCTCGTCGGCACCGGCCAGCAGCCGCAGCAGGGTGGATTTGCCGACGCCGTTCTCCCCGATCAGCCCGATCCGGTGACCGGGGGACGCGGTGAGGGAGACGCCGTCGAGCACCCGGCGCGTGCCGAGGGTGCGGACGAGATCATGGGCAAGCAGGGCGGAATAGGACATGGAACACCACCGACAAGATCGACTCTTCCGCCCGCCGGGCAGTGCCTCGGTCGCGGGCGCGGGAAGGTGTCAGTGGCTCACATCGCCGTCGACGTTACGTCGGAGCGTGGGCGACCCGCAACCGGTATAGGAAGCGGTCGCAGATGACCGCAGGTCGCGGGCGGTGACGCCAGCGGGAGAGCCATGAGGGCGGTGACTGCCCTAGACTGCGCTGCCATGGACGCTCAGCTCGCCGACCCCCTGCTCGGCTCGCTCGTCGACGGGCGCTTGCGCATCCGCGGCCTCGTGGCCCGCGGTGGCATGACGTCGGTCTATGCCGCGGTGGACGAGCGGCTGGGCAGGACCGTCGCGGTCAAGATGATCCACCCGCCGCAGCCGCGCCGGGGCCAGGCCGCGGCCTTCCACACGGGCCGGTTCGCCGAGGAGGCGACAGGGCTGGCCCGGCTGACGCACCCGAACGTGGCCGCGTTCTACGGCCAGGGCGTGCACGACGGCGTGCCATATCTGGTGACCGAGTTCGTGCGCGGTCGCACGCTGCGCGACATCCTCGACGAGCGGCGCCGGCTCGCCCCCGCCGAGGCGCTCGCGGTGATCGAGCAGGTGCTGGCCGCGCTGGCCGCCGCGCACCGCACCGGGCTGGTGCACCGCTCGGTCAAGCCGGAGAACATCATGGTGGCCGAGGCCCCCGGCGGCGGCCACGACCTGGCCGAAGCGGTGGTCAAGGTGACCGACCTCGGGCTCGCCGACGCCGTCGAGGCAGGTGGGGCGGAGCCGTCGATCAGCGCAGCCTACGTCGCGCCGGAGTTCGTGTCCGACGGCCACGTCGATCCGCGCGGGGATGTGTACGGCGCCGGGATCGTGCTTTTCGAGCTGCTCACCGGCCGCGCGCCGTTCCAGGGCGAGCGGCCCGTCGAGGTGGCCTGGCAGCACGTCGAGCGCGACGTGCCGCCGCCCTCGCAGGTCGTGGGCGGGCTGCCACCGGTGCTCGACGACCTCGTCGCGTCCGCGACCCGCCGCGCCCCCGGCGCCCGGTTCATGGACGCCGGCGCGATGCTGACCGCGGTGCAGTCGGCCCGCCACGGCCTGTCCTCCGCGACCACGCGGATGCGTCAGGTGGGGCAGGAGACCATGATCGTCAGCCAGGTGCCGGCTGCCACGGACCGCCCGTCCTGGGCCCGGCTGCGTGACGAGCCGGCCGAGCCGCGCACCCGCACCGCGGCGGCGTCGGCTCCCTCGCTCGCGGGTCTGCTGGAGCAGGCCAAGCAGCAGTACACGCGGCTGATGGGCGATCCGCGCGGGCGGATCGCGCTGATGGCGGGCGCGGCCGTGCTGGCGCTGCTCGTGGTGTTCGGCGGCTACTACCTGGCCTTCGGCCGCTACGACACGACGCCGCAGCTGGTGAACCTCACCAAGGAGGAGGCCGAGGCCACGCTGCGTGGCGCGGGCCTGCAGGTCGTCTACGCCGAGCCGCTGTTCCGCGAGGAGGTCCCCAAGGACGTGGTCCTGGTGCAGGACCCGGCGGCGGGCGCCGACGTGGTGAGCGGCGGCACGGTGACGCTGACGCTGTCCGCGGGCCCCGAGCGTTACCTGGTGCCGGACGTGTCCGGCAAGCCATGGGACCAGGCCGTCGCGGACCTGCAGGCCGAGCCGCTGAAGCTGAAGCCGGTGAAGGCCGCCGACAAGTACAGCGACCTCGTGCCGAAGGGCTCGGTCCTGGACACCGTGCCCAAGGCGGGCGAGGAGGTCAAGATCGGCGCTGAGATCAAGGTGACGCTGAGCAAAGGCCGTGCGCCGGTGACCGTGCCGTCGGTCGAGGGCAAGTTGCTGACCGAGGCGAGGTCGATCCTGGAGGGCCTGGGGCTGCGGGTCGAAGTCGAGCAGGTCGACTCGGACAAGCCGTTCGACACCGTGGTCAAGCAGAACCCGGGGCTGGGCACCGGGGTCGAGCGCAACGCCGTGGTCAAACTGCAGGTGAGCAAGAACCCGCAGGGCGGTGTCATGCCCGAGGTGGGCAACTGGAACTGCCAGGACGCGGAGAACCACCTCACCGCGATGGGCCTGCGGGTCGACGTGCGCGGGGTCCGCGGGGACAAGAGCCAGTACCGGGTGGAACGGCAGTTCCCGGGGGCGGGCTTCCCGCTCCAGCCGAACCAGCGCGTCGTGATCCGCTGCGAGGAGCGGCGCTGACCGCGGTTCGGGCCTGAGCCCGTCAAGAAGGGCACCTTCTGCTACGCCTGGCGTGGAGAAGGTGCCCTTTGTCTTGTGTGCTGGGTGCGGTGCGGCGCAGGTCACACGGTTGTCAAGGGGCCGTCAAGAAAGCCGGGGCGGCCGTAGCGACGGCGTCAAGAGCGCGTACGCGAGGTGTTTTCGGGGTTTGGATGGAGCCCGTTCCGCCTCCCGGTGGTTCGCCGGGCGGAAACAATAACGGCAAATCCCCGCAAACAACGCACTGATGAAGGAGGCAGACGGTGGCTGACCTGGCTTACGTGCTGCTCACGGTGGGTCTGTTCGCAGCGCTCGCGCTCGTCGTACGAGGAGTGGAGCGACTGTGACCGCCAACCTGGTCGGCTTGGTGCTCGCCGTAGTCCTGGCGATCTTCCTGGTCTTCGCCCTGCTGTTCCCCGAGAAGTTCTGACGATCGAAGAGAGCTGTCCTCAGATGAGCACGACAACCGCGGGAGCGATCTTCGTTCTCTCGCTCATCGCCGCGCTGGCGGTCGCGTACCGCTACCTCGGTGACTACATGTTCCGCGTGGTCGACGGGGAGCGCCACAGCCGCGTCGAGCGCGGCGTCTACCGGGTGCTCGGCGTCGACCCGGGCGCGGAGCAGTCCTGGGGGGTGTACGCCCGCAGCGTCCTGGCGTTCTCGCTGATCTCGATCCTGGGCCTGTTCGCCTTCCTGCGCCTGCAGGACCTGATCTTCAAGGTGCCGGACTTCGCGACCCCGATCAACGAGCGCGTCTTCCCGCACCTGGCCTGGAACACCGCGGTCAGCTTCGTGACCAACACGAACTGGCAGGCCTACTCCGGCGAGGCTGCGATGACGCACTTCGTGCAGATGGCCGGTCTGGCGGTGCAGAACTTCGTCTCCGCGGCGGTCGGCATCGCGGTGGCGGTGGCCCTGGTCCGCGGCTTCGCCCGGCGCAAAAGCGAGCAGCTCGGCAACTTCTGGGTCGACCTGACCCGGATCACGCTGCGCATCCTGCTGCCGCTAGCGGTCGTGGCGGCGGTCGTGCTGGTCGCCGGCGGTGTGGTGCAGAACCTGACCGACGGCACCACGCTGTCCACCCTGACCGGCGCGCAGCAGCACATCACCGGCGGCCCCGTGGCGAGCCAGGAGGCGATCAAGGAGCTCGGCACCAACGGCGGCGGCTTCTACAACGTCAACTCCGCGCACCCGTTCGAGAACCCGACCGCGTGGACGGACTGGCTTGAGGTCTTCCTGCTGCTGGTCATCCCGTTCTCGCTGCCCCGGGTCTTCGGCCGGATGGTCAAGGACAACCGGCAGGGCTACGCGATCCTGGCCGTGATGGGCATCATCGCCGTCGCGAGCATCGTGCTGACCAATGTGTTCGAACTGGGCCACGCCGGCACGGTGCCGCAGGCGCTCGGAGCGGCGCTGGAGGGCAAGGACGTCCGGTTCGGCGTCTCGAACTCGGCGACCTTCGCCGCGGCGACGACCCTGACGTCGACCGGGGCGGTGAACTCGTTCCACGACTCGTACACCGCGCTCGGCGGCATGATGCCGATCGTCAACATGATGCTCGGCGAGGTCGCGCCCGGCGGTGTCGGCTCCGGCCTCTACGGCATGCTCGTCATCGCCGTGATCACGGTGTTCGTCGCCGGTCTCATGGTCGGGCGCACCCCCGAGTACATCGGCAAGAAGATCGGCGCCCGTGAGATCAAGTTCGCGTCGATGTACTTCCTGATCACCCCGGCGCTGGTGCTGATCGGCGTCGCGGCCGCGATGGCCACGGGCAACTGGCAGACCCAGGCCAACGTGGGGCCGCACGGTTTCTCCGAGGTCGTGTACGCGTTCACCTCGGCGGCCAACAACAACGGCTCGGCATTCGCGGGCATCACGGTCAACACGCCGTGGTGGGACACCGCGCTCGGCCTGGCCATGCTGCTCGGCCGCTTCCTGCCGCTCATCTTCGTGCTCGGTCTGGCCGGTTCGCTGGCGCGCCAGAAGGCCGTCCCGGCGTCGGCGGGCACGCTGCCGACCCACCGGCCGCTGTTCGTCGGCATGGTCGTCGGCGTCGTCGTGATCCTGGTGGCCCTGACCTTCCTGCCCGCACTCGCCCTCGGCCCGCTGGCCGAGGGCCTGTGACCCGGCCCGCGAAGAAAACAGACAAGGACAAGAAATGACTGTCACATCAGTGGCAACCCCGAACCCGCGCCGCGAGGCGCGCAAGGTCGGCGGCGGGCTGCTCGACCCGCAGCAGCTGTGGAAGTCGCTGCCCGACGCCGTGCGCAAGCTCAACCCGGCGACGCTGTGGCGCAACCCGGTCATGCTGATCGTCGAGGTCGGCGCGGTGTTCACCACGCTGCTGGCGATCACGCAGCCGTCCTGGTTCTCCTGGGCGATCACGGTCTGGCTCTGGCTGACGGTGGTCTTCGCCAACCTGGCCGAGGCGGTGGCCGAGGGCCGGGGCAAGGCGCAGGCGGCGACGCTGCGCAGCGCGAAGAAGGACACCATGGCCCGGCGGCTCGTCGGCTGGTCCGAGGGCGCCGCGGCGGCGCGGTACCGCGAGGAGTCGGTCGCGGCGTCGGCGCTGGCCCAGGGCGACCTCGTGGTCGTCGAGGCGGGCCAGGTCATCCCGGGTGACGGCGACGTGGTCGAGGGCATCGCCAGCGTCGACGAGTCGGCGATCACCGGCGAGTCGGCCCCGGTCATCCGCGAGTCCGGCGGCGACCGCAGCGCGGTCACCGGCGGCACGAAGGTGCTGTCCGACCGGATCGTCGTGCGGATCACGCAGAAGCCGGGGGAGAGCTTCATCGACCGGATGATCGCGCTGGTCGAGGGCGCGAACCGGCAGAAGACCCCGAACGAGATCGCGCTCAACATCCTGCTCGCCGCGCTGACGATCATCTTTCTGCTGGCCGTGGTCACGCTGCAGCCGATGGCGATCTAC
This sequence comes from Catellatospora vulcania, assembly GCF_009720385.1. GTDB lineage: Bacteria > Actinomycetota > Actinomycetes > Mycobacteriales > Micromonosporaceae > Catellatospora > Catellatospora vulcania. The sequence continues at coordinate 30,840 of NZ_ML769309.1, forward strand.
GCCAAGAACTGGCAGGGCGCGGCTCCCGACACGGCCTCGTTCGGTCCCGACGGGATCAGTGGCATCGTGCTCGTCTCGCTGCTGGTCTGCCTCATCCCGACCACCATCGGGGCGCTGCTGTCCGCGATCGGCATCGCCGGCATGGACCGGCTGGTGCAACGCAACGTGCTGGCCATGAGCGGCCGTGCCGTCGAGGCCGCGGGTGACGTCAACACCCTGCTGCTGGACAAGACCGGCACGATCACTCTGGGCAACCGCCAGGCGTGGAAGTTCCTGCCCGCCGCAGGGGTCTCCGAGGAGGCGCTCGCCGACGCGGCGCAGCTGTCCAGCCTCGCCGACGAGACGCCCGAGGGGCGCTCGATCGTCGTGCTGGCCAAGGAGCAGTACGGCCTGCGCGCCCGGGAGGAGGGCGTGATGCCGCACGCCGTCTTCATCCCGTTCACCGCGCAGACCCGCATGTCGGGCGTGGACATGACGCAGGACGGTCGGACGAGGCAGGTTCGCAAGGGCGCGTCGTCGGCGGTCATGAAGTGGGTTCGCGACAACGGCGGGCACCCGTCCGACGACGTCGGCCCGGCCGTGGACGCCATCTCGGGTCAGGGCGGCACGCCGCTGGTGGTCGCCGAGCTGGTCACCGGGCAGTCGGCCCGTGCGCTCGGCGTGATCCACCTCAAGGACGTCGTCAAGTCGGGCATGCGCGAGCGGTTCGAGGAGATGCGCCGGATGGGCATCCGCACCGTCATGATCACCGGTGACAACCCGCTGACCGCGAAGGCGATCGCCGACGAGGCCGGGGTGGACGACTTCCTGGCCGAGGCGACGCCGGAGGACAAGCTCGCCCTGATCCGCAAGGAGCAGGAGGGCGGCCGGCTGGTCGCGATGACCGGCGACGGCACCAACGACGCCCCGGCACTGGCCCAGGCAGACGTCGGCGTGGCCATGAACACCGGCACGTCGGCCGCGAAAGAGGCCGGCAACATGGTGGACCTGGACTCCGACCCCACCAAGCTCATCGAGATCGTGGAGATCGGCAAGCAGCTGCTCATCACCCGCGGGGCGCTGACCACGTTCTCCATCGCCAACGACATCGCGAAGTACTTCGCGATCATCCCGGCGATGTTCGCGGTGGTGTACCCGAGCCTGGACGCGCTGAACATCATGCGGCTGTCCAGCCCCGAGTCCGCCATCCTCAGCGCCGTCATCTTCAACGCGCTGGTCATCATCGCGCTGATCCCCCTCGCACTGCGCGGCGTGCGCTACACGCCCAGCAGCGCGAGCAAGCTGCTGACCCGCAACCTGTGGGTCTACGGCCTCGGCGGCATCATCGCGCCCTTCATCGGAATCAAGATCATTGACATGATCATCTCGCTTATCCCAGGGATCTCGTGATGCGCACTCCCCGCTGGATCTCCCAGCACCTCGCCGCCGTCCGCGCGCTGCTCCTCTTCACGGTGCTGCTCGGCCTGCTCTACCCGCTGGCGATAACCGGCGTGGCCCGGATTCCCGGGCTGCGCGACCACGCGAACGGCTCACTGATCGAGGTCAACGGCCAGCCCGTGGGCAGCTCGCTCATCGGCCAGTCGTTCACCGACGCCGACGGCAACCCGGTGCCGAGGTACTTCCAGAGCCGCCCGTCGGCCTCCGGATACGACCCCGACGCCACCGCGGCGAGCAATCTCGGCCCGGAGAGCATCGAGGACACCCTCGGCGACCCGGCCCTCGACCCGGACTCCGCCGACGGCGACGGCAGCAAGCAGGCCCTGCTCACCCAGGTCTGCGCGCGCAGCAAGGCGGTCGGCGAGCTGGAGGGGGTGGACGGCAGCCGGCCGTACTGCACCGCCGACGGCGTCGGCGCGGTCCTGCGGGTCTTCCGCACCGACGGCCTGACCGGCAAGGTCACCCGCGCGGTCAGCGTCAACCAGGCCTGCCCGGCCACCCCGTTCATCGCCACCTACGAAGGCGTGACCGTGGAATGCGGCAGGTTCGGCGAGGACTACCGAAAGGGCGTGCTCGTCCCGGTCCGGGGCAGCGCTCCCGAGCGGTCCGCCGTACCCGCCGACGCGGTCACCGCCAGCGGCAGCTCACTCGACCCGCACATCAGCGTCGACTACGCCAACCTCCAGGCCAAGCGGGTCGCGACGATCCGAGGCGTGCCGCTCGACAGGGTCAACGCGCTGATCGACGAGCACACCGACGGGCGCGCGCTGGGTTTCATGGGCGAACCCGCCGTCAACGTCCTCACGCTGAACCTCGCTCTCGACCGTATGCAGTGAAAGGAAGGGCGCCTTCACCTCGCCATGCGTTGTGGAAGGCGCCCTTCCCGACCTCCGTTCCAGAAGGGAGTGGCGGAAGCGCATGTCGCGTGGGGAACTGCGGATCCATCTGGGCGCCGCACCGGGCGTCGGCAAGACGTACGCCATGCTCGAAGAGGCGCACCGCCGCCGCGAGCGCGGCACCGACGTGGTGGTCGGGTTCGTGGAGACGCACGGCCGCAAGCACACCCTGCACATGATCGGCGACCTGGAGCTGGTGGACCGGCGCACCATCGAGTACCGGGGCGCCACGTTCACCGAGCTGGACGTCGACGCGATCCTGGCCCGCCGGCCCGAGGTCGTCCTGGTCGACGAGCTGGCGCACACCAACGTGCCCGGCTGCCGCAACGCCAAACGCTGGCAGGACGTCGACGAGCTGCTCGACGCGGGCATCCACGTGCTGTCGACGCTGAACATCCAGCACCTGGAGTCGCTCAACGACGTGGTGCACGCCATCACCGGCGTGCCGCAGCGGGAGACCGTGCCCGACGAGGTCGTGCGCCGCGCCGAGCAGGTCGAGCTGATCGACATGACGCCGGAGGCGCTGCGCCGCCGGATGGCGCACGGCAACGTCTACCGGCCGGAGAAGATCGACGCCGCGCTGGGCAACTACTTCCGGGTCGGCAACCTCACCGCGCTGCGCGAGCTGGCCCTGCTGTGGCTGGCCGACAAGGTCGACGAGCAGCTCGACCGGTACCGCGACCAGCACCGGATCGACGCCACCTGGGAAGCGCGGGAGCGGGTCGTCGTCGCGCTGACCGGCGGCCCCGAGGGCGACACCCTGATCCGCCGCGCCGCCCGCATCGCCGACCGCGCTCGCGGCGCCGACCTGCTGGCCGTACACGTGGCCCGCAACGACGGCCTGGCCGGTGCCGACCCGGCGCTGCTGGCCAGGCAGCGCATCCTCGTCGAGAACATGGGCGGCACCTACCACCAGGTCATCGGCACCGACGTGCCCCGGGCGCTGCTGGACTTCGCCCGCGGGGTCAACGCCACCCAGCTGGTGCTCGGCGCCAGCAGGCGGGGCCGCCTCGCGCAGATCCTCGCCCAGGGTGTCGGCGTGTCCACCATCGTGGATTCCGGCACGATCGACGTCCACCTGGTCACCCACGGCGAAGCCGGGCGGGGCAGGTTCGGCCGACCGGTCGGCAGCGCGCTGTCCAGGCACCGCCGCCTGGCCGGGTACGCCCTGGCCGCACTGGGACTTCCCCTGCTCACCCTGGTGCTGCACGGGTTCGGCGACCTCGATCTGGGCACCGACATCGTGCTCTTCCTCGCCGCGGTGGTGGCGGTGGCGCTGGTCGGCGGCATGCGGCCCGCCATCGTCGCCGCGCTGGGCGGCTCGGCGCTGTTGAACTACTTCTTCGTCCCGCCCGTAGGGCGGTGGACCATCACCGACCGGGAGAACCTGCTGGCCCTGGCCGTGTTCACGGTCGTGGCGACCGCGGTGAGCGCGACCGTCGACACCGCCGCCCGGCGCACCCGCGAGGCGGCGCTGGCCGGTGCGGAGGCGCAGACCCTGGCCACCGTCGCGGGTTCGGTGCTGCGCGGCGACCGGCCGCTGACCGCGCTGCTGGAGCGGCTGAAGGAGACGTTCGGCCTGGAGTCGGTGACCCTGCTCGAGGCGCGCGACGGCGCCGGGCACGGCCCGGCGCGCCGCCACGAGGTGGGCTCGTGGCGGGTGGTCGCCACGGTCGGCGGGCAGCCGTGCTTCGCGCCCGGCGAGGCCGACACCGACGTGCCGGTCAGCGAGGACCTGACCCTGGTGCTGCGGGGGCAGCCGCTGGCCGCGGCCGACCGGCGCATCCTGGAGGCGTTCGCGTCGCAGGCGGCGCTGGCGCTGCGCCACGAGCGCCTCGCCGAGCAGGCCGCCGCGGCCCTGCCGCTGGCCGAGGCCGACCGCATGCGGACCGCGCTGCTCGCGGCGGTCAGCCACGATCTGCGTACGCCGCTCGCGTCGGCCAAGGCCGCGGTGGACAGCCTGGCCAGCGACGAGATCGACTTCGACGAGGACGACCGGGTGGAGCTGCTGAGCACCGCCGCCGAGTCGCTGGACCGGCTGCACCGGCTGGTCGAGAACCTGCTCGACATGAGCAGGTTGCAGGCCGGGGTGCTCGGTGTCGTCCCGCGGCCGATGGGTGTGGAGGAGGTCGTTCCGCACGCGCTGGACGAACTCGGCGACAGCGGCCGTGCGGTGCGCATGCGCATCCCCGCCGACCTGCCCGCGGTCGACGCCGACCCGGGGCTGCTGGAGCGGGTGCTGGTCAACGTGATCGGCAACGCGCTGCGCTACAGCCCGCCCGACCGGCCGCCCCTGGTGAAGGCCAGCGCGCACGCGGGTCGGGTGGAGCTGCGCATCGTCGATCACGGTCCGGGTATCCCCGAGGCCGAGTGGGACCGGGTGTTCCTGCCGTTCCAGCGCGCAGGCGACCGCAGCAACGACACCGGGGTCGGGTTGGGGCTGGCGCTGGCCCGCGGCCTGAGCGAGGCCATGGACGGTACGCTCGTGCCGGAGACCACCCTCGGTGGCGGCCTGACCATGGTGCTGTCGCTGCCCGTCGCGCATGCCGGTGCGGCCGCGCCGGCGGTCTCGGCGGGGGAGGGGACCGGAGCGGCATGACGAAGATCCTCATCGTGGACGACGAGCCGCAGATCCTGCGGGCGCTGCGGATCAACCTGCGCGCCCGGGGGTACGACGTGGAGCTGGCCCCCGACGGCGCGAACGCGTTGCGCGCGGCGGGCGCGTACCACCCTGACGTGGTCGTGCTCGACCTCGGCCTGCCCGACATGGACGGCGTCGAGGTGATCCGCGGCCTGCGGGGCTGGTCGGCGGCGCCGATCATCGTGCTGTCCGGGCGCACCGGCAGCGAGGACAAGGTCGAGGCGCTCGACGCCGGCGCCGACGACTATGTCACCAAGCCGTTCGGGGTCGACGAGCTGCTGGCCCGCATCCGTGCGGTGACCCGCAGGCACTCGGCGTCGCCGGACGCGCAGAGTGTCGTGCGTATCGGCCGGCACTCCGTCGACGTCGGCGACCACCAGGTCCGCCCGCTTACCGGCGGTGGTGAGGTGCGGCTGACGCCGACCGAGTGGCACCTGCTCAGCGTGCTGGTGCGCAACCCGGGCAAGCTGGTCAGCCAGCGGCAGCTGCTGCAGGAGGTGTGGGGTCCGCAGTACGCCACCGAGACGAACTACCTGCGCCAGTACATGGCCCAGCTGCGCCGCAAGCTGGAGGACGACGCCGCACACCCGCGCCAGCTGCTCACCGAGCCCGGCATGGGCTACCGGTTCGTGCCGCACGACGAACCGCTGCCGTAGCGCCGTTCCCGGCCCGGAGGCGGGTGCCGGTCGTGATCGGCCGGTGCGTGATCGCGGTAGGGTGCCCACGCCACGACCGCGAAGGGGACACAGTGCTGCATCTACGGGTGATCACACCGCAACGCCAGGCGGCGGCCGTCATCGAGGCGCTGCAGGCCGACGTGGCGGTGACCCACCTCGTCGTGCTGCCGGGGGCGGCCCGGGAACCGGCGGGCGACCTGGTGCTGTGCGACGTGGCCCGGGAGGGCGCCAACGCCGTGCTGGAACGGCTGCGGGAGCTCGGCGTCGAACACGAGGGCGCGATCACCATCGAGGAAGCCGGGGTCACCCTGTCGGACTCGGCGGATCGCGCGGCCGCGCGGACCCCGGGCAAGGGCGTCGACGCGGTGGTGTGGGAGGAGATCGAGCACCGCACCGGCCAGGAGACCCGGCTGTCCATGACGTACCTGGTGCTGCTGGCCGTGGCGACGGTCATCGCGGCCGTGGGCGTGCTGCTCGACCAGCCGATCCTCATCGTCGGCGCGATGGTGGTGGGCCCGGAGTTCGGCCCGCTCGCGGGCCTGTGCGTGGGGCTGGTGCAGGGCCGGTGGACGATGGTCCGCCGCTCGTCGGTGGCGCTGGCCGTCGGCTTCCCGGTGGCCGTGGCGCTGACGGTGCTGGCTACCTGGGCGATGACCGCCGCGGGGCTGGTGGACCGCTCGATGCTGCTGGCCGAGCGGCCGCTGACCGATTTCATCTGGCGGCCCGACGCGCTGTCGTGGGTGGTCGGCTTCCTCGCCGGCATCGCCGGGATGGTGTCGATCACGTCCGCGCGCTCCGGCGCCCTGATCGGGGTGCTGATCTCGGTCACCACGGTGCCCGCCGCGGCCAACGCCGCGGTCGCGGCCGCCTACCGGGTGCCCGACGAGGCATGGGGTTCGGCGCTGCAACTGCTCGTCAACCTGGCCGCGATCATCGTGGCGGGCGTCCTCACGCTAACCGTGCAGCGGCTGTGGTGGCGGGGCGTGCGGCCGCCGGCGCGTCCGGTCGCCGTGGCCCGGCCGCGCCGCCCGGTCCGGCAGGGCGTCAGGACGCCGTAACGCAGGCTTGGCGGTCACCGCCGACACACCGCCGCGGATGCGGGATGATCGCCCTTATGGCACGGGGACAGCTGCGCATCTACCTGGGCGCCGCGCCGGGCGTCGGCAAGACGTACGCCATGCTGGAGGAGGCGCAGCGCCGCCGGGGGCGGGGCACCGACGTCGTCGTGGGCTTCGTGGAGACGCACGGGCGGCAGCACACCGCCGACCTGGTCGGCGGCCTCGAAGTGGTGCCGCGCCGGCAGGTGGAGTATCGCGGGGCCGCCTTCACCGAGCTGGACGTCGACGCCGTGATCGCCCGTGCGCCGCAGGTGGTGCTGGTCGACGAGCTGGCCCACACCAACGTGCCCGGCGGCCGCAACGTCAAACGCTGGCAGGACATCGCCGAGCTGCTCGACGCCGGGATCACCGTGCTGTCCACGGTGAACATCCAGCACCTGGAGTCGCTCAACGACGTGGTCGAGCAGATCACCGGCGTGGCCCAGCGGGAGACCGTGCCCGACCAGGTCGTGCGCCAGGCCGACCAGGTCGAGCTGGTCGACATGACTCCGGAGGCGCTGCGCCGGCGCATGGCCCACGGCAACGTCTACGGCGCGGAGAAGATCGACGCCGCGCTCGGCAACTACTTCCGCGTCGGCAACCTCACCGCGCTGCGCGAGCTGGCGTTGCTCTGGCTGGCCGACAAAGTGGACGACCAGCTGGACCGCTACCGCGCCGACCACGACATCGCCAGGACCTGGGAGACCCGCGAGCGGGTGGTCGTCGCCGTCACCGGCGGCCCCGAGGGCGAGACCCTGATCCGGCGGGCGGCCCGGATCGCGGGCCGCAGCAAGGGCGCCGACCTGCTCGCCCTGCACGTGGCGCGCTCCGACGGGCTGGCCGGGGCCGACCCGGCGCTGCTGGCCAGGCACCGCCTGCTCGTGGAGAGCCTCGGCGGGACGTACCACCAGGTCACCGGCAGTGACATCCCGCGCGCACTGCTCGACTTCGCCCGCGGCGTCAACGCGACCCAGCTCGTGCTCGGCGCGAGCCGCCGCGGCCGGATCGCGCAGCTGTTCTCGCCCGGGGTGGGGGTGACCGCGACCGCGCTGTCCGGTCCGATCGACGTGCACCTGGTGTCGCATGAGCGCAGCGGCCGAGGGAAGCGGCCCGCCTTCGGCGGCGGGATGTCGGCGCTGTCCCCGCGCCGCCGGATGGCGGGGTTCGCGCTGGCCGTGGCCGGGCTGCCGCTGCTGACGCTGGTGCTCTACGCGCTGCGCGACGACCTCACCCTGGCCAGCGACATCCTGCTGTATCTCGCGATGGTGATCGCCGTCGCTCTGGTGGGCGGGCTGTGGCCGGCGCTGCTGGCCGCGGTGGCCGCCTCGGTGCTGCTGAACTTCTTCTTCACCCCGCCCGTGCACACGTTCACCATCTCCGAACAGGAGAACGTGCTGGCCCTGGTCGTGTTCGCCGTGGTCGGCGCGGCGGTCAGCGCCGTGGTCGACCTGGCGGCGCGGCGTACCAGGGAGGCCGCCCGCGCCTCGGCCGACGCGAGCACGCTGGCCACCGTCGCGGGCAGCGTGCTGCGCGGCGCCAGCCCGCTGCGGGCGCTGCTGGACAACCTGCGCGAGACCTTCCAGCTCGACGCGGTCACCGTGCTCGAACGCCGCGGCGACGGGCCGCCCGGCCCCGACTGCCAGGGCGATCCCACCGCGTGGCGGGTCGCCGCGACCGTGGGCGGCGAGCCCTGCTTCACCCCGGCCCAGGGCGACACCGCCGTGCCCGTCGACGAGGAGCTCACCCTGGTGCTGCGCGGCCCGGCCCCGGCGGCGGCCGACCGGCGGATCATCGAGGCCTTCGCGGCCCAGGCGGCGGTGGCGCTGCGCCAGGAACGCCTGGCCGAGGAGGCGGCCCGGGCCAAGCCTCTCGAAGAGGCCGACAAGCTGCGTACGGCGCTGCTCGCCGCGGTCAGCCACGACCTGCGCACCCCGCTGGCCTCGGCGGTCGCCGCGGTGGCCGGGCTGCGCAGCCAGGACGTGGAGTTCAGCGCGGAGGACAAGCGGGAGCTGCTGGCGACCGCGGCCGAGTCGCTGGACCGGCTCACCGGCCTGGTCAGCAACCTGCTGGACATGAGCCGGCTGCAGGCGGGCGTGCTGGGGATGACGGCCGTCGACGTCTGGCTGGACGAGGCCGTCCCGTCGGCACTGGACGAACTGGGTGTGCCCGGGCGGGACGTCCGGGTCCGGATACCCGACGATTTGCCGGCGGTACGGGCCGATCCGGGGCTGCTGCAGCGGGTGGTGGTGAACGTCGTCGGCAACGCGCTGCGGTTCAGCCCGCCGGACCGCCCGCCGCTGGTCACCGCCAGCGAGCACGGTGACCTGGTCGAGCTGCGGGTGATCGACCACGGCCCCGGCATCCCCGAGGGCCAGCGCGACCAGGTGTTCCTGCCGTTCCAGCGGCTCGGCGACCGGGACAACGCGACGGGCGTGGGGCTGGGGCTGGCCCTGTCCCGGGGCCTGGCCGAGGCGATGGGCGGGACGCTGCTGCCGGAGACGACCCCCGGCGGCGGCCTGACCATGGTGCTCAACCTGCCCGCGGTGCCCCCGCCGCCGGGCCTGACCGCGCCGGAGGCCGCAGCCGCGGAGCGCGCGTTCACCGAAGGGCTGCACCGCCCCGTACCGGACGGCGACGACCAGCGCTGAGCAGGGCCGCCCGCCGCTGCGATGGAAACTACAAAATCCTGACGCTCCAGAATCTTCACGAAGTTGTGAAAAGAGCGTACGTTCCGAACTATGACTCACGCGATCTCCGCGACCGGTCTGACCAAGGCGTTCGGGCGCAGCCGCGCCCTTGACGGCTTGGACCTGACCGTCGCCACCGGCGAGGTGCACGGCCTGCTCGGGCCGAACGGCGCCGGGAAATCGACCACCATCCGGGTCCTGCTCGGTTTGCTGCGCGCCGACGCGGGCCAGGTCCAGGTGCTCGGCGGCGACCCCTGGCGCGACGCCGTCGCCCTGCACCGCCGCCTGGCCTACGTGCCGGGCGACGTCAACCTGTGGCCCAACCTCACCGGCGGCGAGGCCGTCGACCTGTTCGGCGACCTGCGCGGCGGCCTCGACCCCGCCCGCCGCAAGGAGCTGGAGGAGCGCTTCCAGCTCGACCCCACCAAACGCTGCCGCACCTACTCCAAGGGCAACCGGCAGAAGGTCGCGCTGGTCGCCGCGTTCTCCTCCGACGTCGAGCTGTTCATCCTCGACGAGCCGACCTCGGGCCTGGACCCGCTGATGGAGGCGGCGTTCCAGCAGACCGTGCGCGAGGTCACCGCCAAGGGCGCCACCGTGCTGCTGTCCAGCCACATCTTCTCCGAGGTCGAGGCGCTGTGCTCGCGGGTGAGCATCATCCGCGAGGGCGTCACCGTCGAGTCCGGCACCCTGTCCGAGCTGCGCCACCTGACCCGGACCACGATCACCGTGGAGGCCGGCGAGCCGCTGACCGGTCTGGACGGGCTGCCCGGCGTGCACGACCTGGAGGCCGACACCACCCGGGCCCGCTTCGACGTCGACGCGACCGCGCTGCCGGCCGTGCTGGCCCACCTCGCCACGTTCGACGTGCGGGCGCTGACCAGCCAGCCGCCGACGCTGGAGGAGCTGTTCATGCGCCACTACGGCAAGGAACCGGCCCCGGCCGAGGTGTCGCGGTGAGCGCGTACGCGGGCACCGGCCGGCTGGTCCGCCTCGCCGCCCGGCGGGACCGGATCCAGCTGCCCATCTGGATCCTCGCCTCCGCCGCGATGATGTCGGCCGGCACCAGCGCCGTGGCCAGTGAGTTCCCGACGGAGGAGTCGCGTATCACCGCGCTGCAGGGCGCGGGGTCCAGCCCGGCCGTGCTGGTGATGCGCGGCGTGCCGGTCGGCTCCGACCTGGGCGCGCTGGTCAACTTCCGCAACCTCGCCTCGATCCTGGTGGTCGTCGCGCTGATGAGCACCTTCGCGGTGGTCCGGCATACCCGGCAGAACGAGGAGAACGGCCGTGCCGAGCTGATCGGGGCCGGGGCGGTGGGCCGGCATGCCCCGCTCACCGCCGCGCTGGTCCTGGTCTTCGCCGCCAACGTGCTGTTCGGCGCGGCGATGACCGGCACCATCCTCGCGGGCGGCCTGGCGGCCGAGGGCGCGCTCGCGTTCGGTGCCGCGTGCACCGTCACGGGGCTGGCCTTCGCCGGGATCGCGGGCATCGCCGCGCAGCTCTTCCAGGGCGCGCGCGCCGCCAACGGCTTCGCGGCCTCCGCGGTCGGCGTCTTCTACCTGATCCGCGGCATCGGCGACGCGCTCGGCGAGCGCTCGGCCGACGGACTCACGGTCACCCCGTCCTGGCTGTCCTGGCTGTCGCCACTGGGCTGGGGCGCGCTGGTCCGCCCGTACGGGCAGGAGCGCTGGTGGGCGCTGGCCCTGCCGCTGGCTCTGTTCGCGGTGTGCGTGGCCGTCGCGTTCGCCCTGGTCGACCGCCGGGACCTGGGCGCAGGCCTGATCCCGGACCGGCCCGGACCGGCCCACGCCTCGCGTGGCCTGCGCAGCCCGCTGGGCCTGGCCTGGCGGCTCAACAAGGGCTCCACCATCGGCTGGGTCGTCGGCGGAGCGGTGTTCGGCCTGGGCATCGGCTCGCTGGGCAAGACCGTGAAGGACGCCCTGGGCACGAACGCGGGTGTGGTCGAGATGATGGAAGGGCTCGCCGGGGGCGGCGGTCCCGACCTGGTCAGCATCTTCTTCGCCGCGATGATGAACACCTACGGGGCGCTCGCGGCGGGCTTCGTCATCCAGGCGCTGCTGCGGCTGCGCTCGGAGGAGGTCGGCGGCACCGCGGAGGCGGTGCTGTCCACAGCGGTCGGCCGGGTCCGCTGGGTGGGCGCGCACGTGGCCTGCGCGGTCGTCGGGGCGGCAGTGATGCTCGCGCTGGCCGGGGCGTTCACCGGGCTCGCCGACGCCGCGTCCGGCGGTGACGTGGGCGTGCTGACGCTGGCCGGGGCCGGGCTCGCCCAGCTGCCGGCGGCGCTGGTCGTGGCCGGTGTGGTGGTGCTGGCGTTCGGTGGCCTGCCGCGGCTCGTGGTCGGCGCGGCCTGGGGGATGCTCGTGCTGAGCATCGCCTGTGGCCTGCTCGGCGACCTGTTCGGGCTGCCCCAGATCGTCCGCGACCTGTCTCCGTTCACGCACGTGCCGGCGATCCCGGCGGTGGACCTGTCGGCGACGCCGCTGCTCGCGCTGACGGCGGTCGCGGTCGCGCTCACGGCGGCCGGCATGGCGCTGTTCCGGCGGCGGGACCTGGCCACCTGAGCCTCGGGCGGCGGCGGTGATGGAGGATGTGCGGATGGCAGAACGTGACGAGGAAGCCGTACGGCGGTTCGTCGAGCACCTGGCGATGACGCTGAACGACCTCGGTTTCCCCCGGATGCCTGCGCGGGTGCTCGGCGCGCTGACGGTCGCCGAGGACGGCGTGCTGACCGCCGCCCAGCTCGGCGAATGGCTCGGGGTCAGTCCTGCCGCCGCCTCCGAGGCCGTGCGCTACCTGGTCCAGATCGGACTGGTGCTGCGGGAGCCGGTGCCCGGTTCCCGCAGCACCCGCTACCGCTCGGTCGGTAACTCCTGGTACATGGCCAGCGTGGCCAAGGGTGGCGTCTACAAGCAGGTTGCCGACGTGATGAGCGAGGGTGTCTCCGCGGTCGGCGCGGACACCGCCGCCGGTGCCCGCATCACCGAGATGACCGAGTTCTTCCTGTTCCTGCAGGAGGAGATCGCCGCCCTCGTCGAGAAGTGGCAGGCGACCCGCACCACCCGCACCTCCTGAGCCCACCCGGGCGCCCGGCAGCTCGCCCGGGTGCCGGTTCGGCCGAGCCGGCCGAAGATCGCCGTCTGTCGGAAGCTGCGGGTGAACCCGGATGCCGACCCGAAACAGCGGTCATTACACGGCCGTCCCCGCCTCAGGCCGGACGGCGCAGCACCGTCACCGCGAAATCGGCGTCCGGCCGCCACGGGCGCAGGTCCCAGGTGGCGAAACGGTGCTCCACCACGAGTCCGGCCCCGGCGGCGTGGGCGTCGAAGTCGGCCAGGTCGTACCCGCGTCCGGTGCCGAAGCCGACCACCACCGGACCGTCGGGGCGCACATGTGCGCCGACCCGGCGCAGCACCTCGGCCTCGGTGTCCGGCGCGAGGTAGAGCATCACGTTGCCGGCCAGGATCGCGGCGTCGAACAACCGCGAGTGGCCGCCCGAGCGCAGGTCGAGCTCGGTGAGGTCGCCGACGGCCCACTCGACGTCCGGGAAGTCATGGCGGGCCGCCTCGATCAGGGTCTCGTCGGCGTCGACGCCGAGCACGGCGTGCCCACGTGCCGCGAGGGCCGCGCCCACCCGGCCGCTGCCGCAACCCGCGTCGAGCACGGTCGACCCGGGCGCGATGACCGCGTCGAGCATCCGCGCCTCCCCGGCCAGGTCACGCCCCTCGGCCGCCATCTGCCGGAAGCGGTCGACGAGCCGCTGGGAGTGGCCCTGCGTGGTGTCGGTCACCCATCGGGTCTGCTGTGCCATGGTCACCTCTCTCGGTTCCGTCCCGTCCACCCTGCCAGGTGGCGGCCGCCGGTCAGCCGAAGGCCCGGTCGGCCAGCGGAGAGGACCGCAGCGTGTCCGTCAGGGCGGTGGCGAGCCGTGGCGCGAGCGAACGGGCGTACGTCGCGGTCAGGTGGTTGTCGTCGCGGTAGATGAGCACGTTGCCGAGCACCGCCGGGCACCGGTCGCCGGGGCAGATCGACTCGGTCAGGTCGATCACGGCGAGCCCGGCCGCGCTCGCCGCGCGCTGCTGCATCACGCTGGAGGCCTCGGCCTCCTGGCGCGGAAAGGCGCACCGGGTCAGCTGCTCGCGGTTCTTCGCCACGCACTCGGGGATGTCCAGGTCGGGACGGGGCACGTCGCGCAGTACGACCACGAGGGGGCCGGCCGCGGACAGGCCGCTCCAGCTGGTGCGCATGGCCTGCTCGGCGGCCTGGATACCCTCAGGGCTGAGGTGGGACAGCTGCTTGCCCTTGCTGGTGACGACGTAGCGCGCGCTGTTGGACACGATCACCAGGTCGGGCCGCTCCGGACCGGCCAGCCGGGACTTGACCTCGGCGTTCCACTCGGTGCAGTCCTTGAACGGCTTGCCCTTGTAGAGCACCTCGGCATCGAGCAGCGGGCAGGCGGACTTCAGGTAGGTGACCAGCTTCCAGCCCTGCTCGCGGGCGACGGTCTCGACGGCCGGGAACCAGTGCGCGGCGTGCGAGTCGCCCACGAGCGCGACCGTGAACACCCCGTCCGGGGCGCCGAAGACGCAGGTGCGGACAGGTTCGCCCAGCGAGGAGATGCACGTGGAGCCGTTGCCGTACGCGCCGCCGAGGTCGTCGCGGGCCGCCGCGGGGTCGGGGCTGATGTGGTCCACCTGGTCGACGAGCACCGGGGGCGCCTGCGACGCCGACGGCGCGGGCAGGGCGGCCGCACCCGCGCTCACCACGTCGGGGTCCACCCGGGTCGCGGCCGGCAGGACCACGAACTGGAAGGTCAGCGCCGCGGCCAGCGGGATGACCGTGCAGGCCAGGCCGAGCTGGAGGGCGCGCGCCGGCCGGACGGAGAACCTGGCGCCGAACCGGACCGGGTTCTCCACGAACCGGTGGGTGAGCACGGCCGGGACGGCGCTGAAGGCCACCACGCCCAGCCCCTGCAGCGGGCTCAGCGGCCCGAACTGCGAGTCGGCCACCATCAGCAGCGGCCAGTGCCACAGGTAGAGCGAGTACGACACCGCTCCGATCGCGCGCACCGGGCGCAGGCCGAGCACGAGTTCGGGTCCGCGCCGCCCGGCCGTCATGCCACCGGCGATGATCGCCGCCGTGCCCAGCGTCGGCAGCAGCGCGGCGTACCCGGGAAACGGGGTCGCCTTGTCGGTGACCAGCGCTGCGACGACCACCGCGACCAGGCCGACCCAGCCCAGCACCGCGCCTGCGCTGCGCGGCATCCTGGCGAGCCGTCCGCCGAGGATGGCCACGCCCGCGCCGAGCGCGAGTTCCCACAGCCGGGTCGTGGTGACGAAGTAGGCGCGGGCGGGGTCGGTCTCGGTGAGCTGGATCGACCACACCAGCGACGGGATGCCGATCAGGGCGAGCCCGGCCAGGAACAGCGGGCGCGTCCGGCGCGGGCCGCCGCGCCGGGCGGCCAGCCAGCTGACCGCGATCAGCAGCAGCGGCCAGACCAGGTAGAACTGCTCCTCGACGGCCAGCGACCAGAAGTGCTGCAGGATGCTGGGGGCGTCCGTGGCGGCGAGGTAGTCCACGGCCTGATCGGCCAGGCGCCAGTTCATCACGTACAGCCCGCTGGCGATCACGTCCCAGCCGATGCCGCGCCACCGCGTGGTCGGCAGGAGCGTGTAGGTCAACACCAGGGACGCGGCCAGCACCACGGCCGCCGCCGGCAGCAGGCGCTTGGCACGCCGTGCGTAGAAGCCGGTCAGCGAGATGCGGCCGGTCCGCTCGATCTCGGACACCAGCAGGCCGGTGATGAGGAATCCGGAGATCACGAAGAAGACGTCCACGCCGACGAACCCGCCGGACACCGCGCTCACCCCGGCGTGGCCCACCATCACCAGCACCACGGCCAGAGCCCGGATGCCCTCGATGTCCCGGCGGAACCCCGCGTGGGCCGGTTTCGGCTGCGCCGGGGTTGCTGCCGGGGCAGGATCAGCCGGTGCTGGCGGTACGAGCGGCTCCGCCGGTGCCGCTGGGACCTGCTGCTCCGTACGCGGAGCGGGCACGGCCGGTGTCTGCGGCTCCGGCCGCGCGGTCCGTTTGGCCTCTAAGCTGTGCAGCTCCACCGGTACGTCTGGTGCTGGCTGGGCACTCCGCTCCGCCATCGGTGATTCTCCCGGTGTGAAGCCCCCGCAACACGACCGCACCAGTGGATCAAGGCTGGTGCGCCGCCGACTCTAGCAGCGGCCGCGCCGGTCGGGGCATCGTGGGCGGTCAGTAGCGGGGCTGCTCGCGGTAGGGCTTGACGGAGGCGGGGACCGGCGCGGCGTCGGTGTCCACGTAGCGAACGGTGAAGGCGCCGGTGTAGCCGAACACGGGCCCGAACCACGGGTTGACCACCCGCACGTCGATGCGGAAGACGCCGGCCGCGTCGTCGTAGCGTTCGTGGACGTCGGCGACCGCGGTCGCGGCGGCCGGCAGCCTGGTGTCCACACCGGGTCCGCGGAAGCGCATCTGCCCGCTGCGCAGGTGCAGACCGCCCTGCTCGTCGACGCGAAGGTGCAGGTCGGCGGCGATGTGCTGGTGCGTGCCGAGGTAGTCGACGATCACCTCGCGGTGCGGGTCCCAGACCATCGTGGCGTCGAACCGGCGCCGCCGCCGGGGCAGTTCGAAGGTGCGTACGAAGGTGAGCGTCTCGCGGCCGTAGGAGTCGGGGTAGGCATAGTTCTCGATGGTGAACGGCACGTTGCGGCCCTGCTCGGGGAACAGGATGTTGCGCATGGTGCCCAGCGCGAGAAACGGCCGGGTGTACGCGGGCCCGCGCCAGATGCGGTCCATGACACCGTGGCCGACGCAGCCGCGCCCGTCGGTGCTGGTGAAGCCGAAGCGCTCCCGCAGGCGCGGGTGCAGGCGGTCGAAGTCATCGCCGAGCGCGGTGTGGAACAGCGAGTTCACAGTGCCTCCAGCAGGGATGGGGCGCGGCCGGCGGTCCGGTCCGGCGGGACGCGCAGGCAGCGGCCGGCAGACGGCGCACCCCAGCGGGGCAGCAGCCGCAGCGGCGAACGCCGGGGGGCGACGCCGTCCTCCAGCCAGATGCGCAGGCGGTCGAAGGACCAGGCGGTCGCCCAGCCCATGAGCGGGCGCATGACCAGGTCGAGCAGCGGCCAGCGCGGCGTGTAGTCGTACCCGGTCAGGAAGCGCACCCCGGTGGGTGTCGGCACGTACCGCCAGTAACCGGAGCCGGTCATCAGCCGGGAGTGGAAGCGCAGCGCGGAGGTGCGGGTGCCGTCGGGGCGCAAGCGCTCGCCCGCGGTGACGCCCTCGCCCGCCACGGTGAGGCCGGGCAGGAGCCGGGTCGCGTACCGGAAGCGCTGCGGGCTGGTGCCGGGCAGGTACTCGATGGTGGTGAACCGGGCGTCCCAGCGCTGGTGCAGCGCCGGGTCCTGGGTGAACTCCCAGACTCTGTCGAGCTCGGCCCGGATGTGGACCTCGATGTACAACGGGCGTGCCACCGGTCTCCGCCTCTCCCGAACCGAGTGTTGAGCGATCGCTCAAACAGACTGTACGACTGTTTGAGCGATCGCTCAAGTGTCATTTTCGAGGGGCGGTCAGCGCAGCGAGGCCGCGTACGCGGCAGGCGGCAGCCCGATCGTGGCGGTGACCTCGCGAACCAGGTGCGCCTGGTCGCTGTAGCCCAGCTCCCCGGCGACCGCCGCCCAGTCCACCTCGCCCTCGGCGCGCTCGATCGCCCCGTGCACCCGGTAGCGCAGGATCACCTGCTTGGGGCCGATGCCCACGTACTGCGTGAACAGGCGCTGCAAGGAGCGCACCGACAAACCCGCCTGCTGCGCCAGCTGCTCGACCCGGCGCAGCTCCCGGTCGTGCCGGATCCGGTGCACCAGCCGCATCGCCAGGCGCACCGGCTCGTCGGCCTCCGGCCGCAGGCTCAGCAGCAGCTCGTCGAGCACCGCGGCCGCCGCCGGGTCCGTCGCCGCGGCCGCCAGCCGCTCACCGGGGTCGGCCACCGGCAGGACCTGCGCCAGCGGCACCCGCCGGCCGGTCAGCTCCGCGGCCGTTCGGCCCGAGAACGCCCGGAACGCGCCCGGCCGGAACCGCACCCCGCGCACCCAGCCCTGCTCGGCCAGCTTGACGGAGAACAGCTCCCGGTCGACGCCGGACACCTCGCAGGTCACCGGGTCGTCCGCGGTCGGTCGTTGCACGAAGAGGTTCACCGCCGGATGCCCGACGACGTGCTGCTCGAACGGCCGGTCCAGATCCCAGTCGAGGAACCAGTAGTGCTCGACCAGCTCCGCCAGCTCGGCCGCGGGGGCCAGCCGCCGGAACCGCACCTGCCGCAGCAGCTCGGCGGGGTCGACGATGCCCCGGGTGTCCCGGCGTGGCTGTCGCAATTGTTCAAGACCTCCCGCGGCCCGCTGATTAGCGTTCGGCGCATGACCGCGATCTCGAACCTACTACGCGCATCCGCAGACCGGGCCGTGCCCGTTCTCGATGCCGTCACCGACGACCAGCTCGACGCCGCGACCCCGTGCGCCGGGTTCCGGGTCGGTGACCTGGTCAACCACCTGTTCCAGGTCGTCGTGAACTTCCAGAGCCTGGCCCGCCGCGAGGTCGCCGACTTCTCCGGCACCCCCGACGTGCTCGGCACGGACTGGCGTGCCCGCTTCGCCGCCGAGACCGACGCCCTCGTACAGGCCTGGACACCCGAGTCGGTGCTGGCGGGCGTCTCGCCCGGGATGGGCCTGCCCCAGCCGGCCGTCGGCCGCATGGCGCTGCTGGACCTCACCCTGCACCCGTGGGACCTCGCCGTCGCCACCGGCCTGCCGTACGCGCCGGACCCGGCCGCCGTCGCCGAGCTGCTCACCATGGTCGACGAGATGGGGCCCAGGGCCAGGGAGTGGAAGGTCTTCGGCGAACAGGTGCCGGTGGCCGCCGATGCCGACCCGTTCACCCGGCTGCTCGGCGGGACCGGTCGCGACCCGCACTGGCGGCGCCCGTCCGCATGAAGAACCGGTGAAGAAACGGTCCGGCGGTGATGAAGCGCCCCGCCGGGCCGGTGCCACCGCGTTGACCGGCGGCTAAGGTCGGACCTTCCAGACCAGGAGGGCCGCAGTGAGCGCGCGCGTGCTGATCGCCGAGGACGACCCCAAGCAGGCCCACCTGCTGCGCGTCTACCTCGAACGCGAGGGCCACAGCGTCCAGGTCGTCGGCGACGGCCTCGCGGCGCTGGAACGCTGCCGCGCGTACCGGCCGGACCTGGTCGTGCTCGACGTGATGATGCCGACCCTCGGCGGCCTGGACGTGTGCCGGATCCTGCGGGCCGAGTCCGACGTGGCGATCCTGCTGCTCACCGCCCGCAGCACCGAGGAGGACATTCTCGTCGGCCTCGACCTCGGCGCCGACGACTACGTCACCAAGCCGTTCAGCCCGCGGCAGCTCGCCGCCCGGGTGCGGGCGCTGCTGCGCCGGGCCCGCCCCGGCACCGCCAAGGAGGAGGTCCTGCGGGTCGGCGACCTGGAGATCGACGAAGGACGCTTCGAGGTACGGGCCGCCGGCCGGCTCGTCGCCCTCACCGCCAAGGAGTTCGGCATCCTCGCCGCCCTGGCCGCCGCACCGGGCCGGGTCTTCACCCGGGCGCAGATCATCGACCGGGCGTTCGGGTTCGACAACCACGTCGAGGAGCGCACCGTCGACGCGCACGTGATGAACCTGCGTCGCAAGATCGAGGACGACCCGGCCGAGCCCCGCTACGTGCAGACCGTCTACGGCCGCGGCTACCGGCTGGCCGAGCAGCCGTGAACGGCTCACCCCGGCGGGTGCCCGCATGAGCTTCCGGCTGCGGGTCGTCGCGCTGATCATGTTCATCGCGGTGACGGCCACCGCGGCGACCGCCTGGCTCACCCTCCAGCAGGCCTCGCGCGAGTTCGACCGCACCGCCAGCGCCAGCGCCGAGCAGCAGGCGCTGATCACAGCCGAGCTGGCCGACTTCGCGCGCGGCCACGGCGGCTGGGACGGCGTCGCCGACCGGGTACGCGAGCTGTCCCTGCAGACCGGGCAGCGCATCCAGGTGACCACCGTCTCCGGCACGGTCGTGGCCGACTCCGACCTGCTGTCCGGCACCGCGGCACGCGGCGTCACCGGGCCGGCGCTGCTCGTCGATCCGCGCCCGACCTGGCAGCCCTCGCCGAAATACGGCGCGCCGACCGGGGCCAAGGCCGTGCTGCTGGCCTCGTTCGAATACCGGGTCGGCCTGCGTCTGGCGGCCTGCCTCACCGGGGCGGGGATCGGTGTCCGCCTGACCGGCGGCGACCTGGGCATCCCCACGCCGCAGCCCGTCGTGTACAGCGCGCAGTCCAAAGCGTGCGAGGTCGCGGCGCGAGCACAGGTCCCCGGCGAGATCGACCGGGCATTCGAGGCCGAACTGCGGGCCTGCCAGGGCCAGGCCGTGCAGGCGCTGCCGTGCCTGCAGGACGCGTTCTCGCGGGCCGTCGGCGCGTACGCACCCGCGCAGATGCGGGTCCACCTCGGCGCGGCCGAGCAGCCACGGCCACCGCTGCCGGTGCGATCCGTCGTGCTGACCGCGGCCGTCGTCGCGCTCACCGCCGTGGGTGCGTCCTGGCTGCTCAGCCGCAGGGTGCTGCGCCCCATCGGCGCGCTGACCGCGGCCTCGGCCCGGGTCGGCGAAGGCAAGCTCACCGAACGGGTCCCGGTACGCGGACACGACGAGCTGGCCGGGCTGGCCCGCTCGTTCAACCGCATGGCCGACTCCCTGCAGCGCAGCGAGGAACTGCAACGCCGCATGATCTCCGATGTGGCACACGAGCTGCGCACACCCCTGGCGAACCTGCGCGGCTACCTGGAGGCCCTCAAGGACGGGGTGCTGCCGCCCACGCCCGAGCTGTTCGACTCCCTGCACGACGAAGCCGTGCTGCAGCAGCGCATCGTCGACGACCTGCAGGACCTGGCGCTGGCCGAGGCGGGCGTGCTGACGTACCAGAAGACGCCCCTCGACCTGGGTGAACTCATCGCGACCTGCCGGACGGCACACGCGGCGCTGGCGTCCGCGGCCGGAGTCGCGCTGACCACCGAAGGCACCGGACATCGCCGGGTGCTCGCCGACCCGGACCGGCTGCGCCAGGTCATCGGCAACCTCATCCGCAACGCCCTCGCGGCCACCGCGGCCGGCGGATCCATCACCCTCACCGTCACGGGCGACGGTGACCGGCATGCCGTCCAGGTCGCCGACACCGGCAGCGGCATCGCCGAGGCGGACCTGCCGCACCTGTTCGACCGGCTCTGGCGCGCCGACCGCGCCCGCGGCAGGGGAGAGCGCTACACCACCGGCTCGGGTCTCGGCCTGGCCATCGCCCGGCAGATCATCGCCGACCACGGCGGGACCGTGGACGTCGTCAGCGTGCTGGGCGTGGGCACCACCTTCACCATCCGGCTGCCCGCCGCCTGAACAGTCAGAGCCCCAGGTGGACCGGCTGCTCCGGCAGGCCCTGCGCCAGCAGCGTCGCCAGGGCGGCAGGAAGTGCCCGTGGCGCGAACAGATCGGTCCCCCGGTACTGCGTCAGCTCCTGCTGCGTCCACCAGCGGAACTCGCTGATGTTCTCCTCGGCCAGCTCCGCGTCGGTCATCGCGCCACGCGGCGCGAACGACGCCGTGCGTACCAGGAAGACGTCGTTTATCACCCCGTCGTAGCCGACGATGTGACCCTCCCGGACGACCTCCTGATGCCACACGTGCGGCGGATCGGCGGGCACCGCCAGCCCGATCTCCTCGGCCAGCTCGCGCCGCAGCGCGTCCAGCAGGGACTCGCCGGGCTCGATCCCGCCACCGGGGGTCGCCCACACCACGACCGGTCCCTCCAGCCCGTCGAAGGCGAACCGGCAGAGCAGCACGCGGTCCTGTTCGTCCAGCACGATGGCGCGCACGCCGTGCCGGAGCCGGGGAGAGGTGGGCGGAAGCATGACGACGAACCTACCGCCCGCACGCGTCCGCGTGGGGATGCGCGGCCGCGTGCCGGGCCGGCCGGTGGCGGTAGGGTCGACGTCTCGGCCAGGGGGAGGCGACATGCAGGTGGCGATGACCAGCGTCCCGGCCCGGACCGGGCGCGTGAACGAGGACTTCGCCGCCGCCACCGCGGCGGCCGCGGTGCTCCTCGACGGGGCCGGAATCCCCGGCGCGGACTCGGTCTGCCGGCATGGCGTCGCCTGGTACACCACGCGCCTCGGCGGCAGTCTGCTCGGGCTGCTGTCGCTGCTGCCGGACCAACCCCTGCCGGCGTTACTGGCCGAGGCGATCGAGCAGGTGACCGACGTCCACCGGGACACCTGCGAGGTGGCCGACCCGATCAGCCCGTCGGCGACGGTGGCCATGCTGCGGGTGTCGGGCGACCTCGCCGAATACCTGGTGCTCGGTGACTCGTTCCTGGTGCTCGACCGGGCAGGCGGTGCTCCGCTCGTCGTCGGTGATCCACGGGAGGTGACCGTCAGCCGGACCTACCTGCCCGCGTACGAGGCCACCGCCGAGGGCAGCGAGCAGCGTCGGCAGGTGCTGCGCGATCTGCGCGCCAGACGGAACCGGCCGGGCGGCTTCTGGCTGGCCAAAGACGATCCGCGAGCCGCCGACCAGGCGGTCGTCGGCAGCGTTCCGATCGCCGAGCTGACCTCGGCCGTCCTGCTCAGCAACGGCGCCAGCCGCATCGTGGACCGGTTCGGGCTCACCGACTGGCCGGGCTTGCTGACCCTGCTGGCGTCGAACGGGCCCGCCGAGATCGTCCGTCGGGTCCGGCAGGCGGAGGCGCGCGATGCGGTGGCGGCCGACGACGCGACCATCGTGCACTGCAAGTGCCTCGGCGAGGCCTGATCCGCCAACGGATCCCGTCGCCACCGGTTCTTCAACAGTTCTTGATCACCTGCTGCCTACCGTGCGCCGGTGCCGAACGCCACGCAGACCGAACCCGCTCGTCGCCGGTCCGTCCGACCGAAAAGGACGCCACGGCGGCCGCCGCACCGGATCGCGCTGCTGTGCCTGTCGGTGGGGGCCGCACTGGTCGGGCTGGCTATGCTGCGCGGAACAGACGAGCCAGCCGCGCCGCCGAGTCCCGTGTCCGGTGCCGTCCGGACGTCGCCCACTCCGGCCTTGCCGAGCCCGTCGGCGTCACCGTCGCCGGTGTACCAACTGCCCGGGGACTTCCCCGGGTCCGGGCCCGGCACCTGGAAATACGCGACCGGGCAGGGCGGTGTGCTCGGCCGGGCGGGCGGGCTGCGGCGGTTCCGCGTCGCGGCCGAGACCAACATCGCCGGGGCCGAACTCGCGGAGTTCACCCGCATGGTCGACCTGACCCTCGGCGACCCCCGCAGCTGGATCGGCGGCGGGCAGCGCCGGTTGCAGCGGGTGCCCGCGGGCTCGGCGTACGACTTCACGATCTACCTGGCCACCGGCGAGACCACCCGCAGGCTCTGTGCCACGGGCGGGATGGACACCAGGCTCGACGGGGTGTCGTACACGTCGTGCCGCCTGCCCGGCCGGGTGGTGATCAACCTCAACCGGTGGCGGCTGTCCGTGCCCGACTACGTCCGCGGCCGCATCGAACTGTCGGTGTACCGCAGCTATGTCGTCAACCACGAGGTCGGCCACGAACTCGGCCGCAACCACGAGCGCTGCCCCGGCCGGGGCAGGCCGGCTCCGACGATGCAGCAGCAGACGTACGGCCTGGGGGGCTGCCGTGCCAACCCCTGGCCCTACCTCGACGGCAGGCGTTACACCGGCCCGCCGCTGTGAAACAGGCCGGCAGTGGGACGTCAGGACTCGTGTCGCGAGTGCCGACCGCCACCGTCGGGCGCGGGCGGCAGCGCCTCGGCTGCCTCCGGCTCGCTGTAGCCGAAGGCCCGCTCGGCGAGCATCTGGCCGAATACGCCGTTGAGCCCGCCGCAGTCGCGGCACTGGAAGTTCTCGTCCAGCCGGGGACCGCCGCAGTGGTCGCAGAATCCCAGGTCGCGGGGGTCGTGGTAGTCCTGCAACGCCAGCCTGAGCGCCTGGGCGACGGGTTCGCTCAGCATGAGCCGCGTCTCGCGACCGTCGACCCGCACGGTCAGTTCGGTGCCCGCCGGGGCGTGCGGATCGAGCGCGTGAATCCGCGCCACGAACCCGCCGATCTCACCCAGGATGTCCGTCGGCTGCTCAGTCGCCATGGCTCCGACCGTACGACATCCATGGCCCTGAGTGGTTCCCACGTCGGTCGTCGGACGGGGCGATGGGCGACCTGCTCGGCTGGTAGCCTGCCGCGATGACCTTGGGAGAGCAGGCGCCGTCGCCGTTGCCACGCCGGCCGGCACGTACGCGCGGCATCGTCGTCGCCGGTGCTGTCGTCGCATGTCTGGCACTGGCGGCCGGGATCACCGCGTACGCGGGCGGCTTCTCTGCCGACACCACGTCACCTGCGGTGGAACCACCTGCTTTCGTCGCGGTGACGCAAAGCGCGCCCGCATCCGTCACTCCCGGCGCCTCCGCCGTGGCCAGCCCCAGCCCGGTGGTCCCGTCGCCGACGGCCAAGCCGAGTCCGTCGCGGGCTCCGAAACCGTCACCCAAGCCCAAGCTGGTGCTGAAGAAGATCACGGTGACCGCCGTGAAGTCCGGTGGCAACGTCGTGGCGACGATCAAGGTGACGGCCACGGGGTACGGCAGCGAGACCATCGAGGTGATCTTCTTCTTCGCGGGATCGGGCGACGTGCAGCGGAACTTCACGTTCACCGGCACCGGCGGCAACACCGTCACGAAGAAGATCACGGTGCCGGATCGCTGCAGTCCCGGCTACACCGGATCGGTGATCGCGAGCGTGCAGGGTGACACCTCCGTGCAGGACAGCGTCGACATCTGCTGATCGGGCGAATGCCTTCGGTGCGCCGCTCGTCGTGATGGTCGGCCCCGCCGACGCCGTGGCTCCGACCGTACGACTTCCGCGGTCCTGACTCGACGACGGCCGTGCTGCTGAAGGAACCCACTCCGGCTGGGAGGCGTCGAAGGCCGCATGCGACGACTGCTGCTCGTGGTGTTCGGTGTGCTGGGCGTGCTGCTGCTCGCGGTGCCGGCGGGAGCGTGTGCGCCGTGCGTGCCGCTCACCGACGCGGAGAAGCTCCAGCGGGCCGATCTTGTGGTGGTCGGGGTGGTCAGCGATCTCGACTCGATCTTCTCGGAGTCGGCGACCGTGCGAGTGGCGGAGGTCGTCAAAGGACAAGCCGGGAAGGAGATCTCGCTCGCCGATCCGCGTGGCAATCCGTGCCTGTCGCCGCTGAACGAAGGACATCGCTACCGCCTCTACCTGGTCCGGTCGGGTGACGGCTGGGCGAGGATGGCCTGCGCCGCCGCGGAGCGGCAGAGCACAGAGCCGGTCCTCGCCTGGTGGCGGATCCACGACGAGTGGGTCACCACGGCCGCCGTAGCCACCGGCGCCGTGTTCCTGGTGCTCGCGGCCGCCCGCATACGCCGCCGCCGAGCATCCGCCTGAACCGGGCGCCTCCGGTGCCTGTTGCAGTTTCAGGGAAACTGCACGGTCGGAGGCGAGGATTGGTGCAGTTTCCCTGAAGCTGCGGCGACGGGCGGTCGTCAGGCCTGTTGGGGGAGGGGGCCGGTGGATTCGCGCACGACGAGGCGGCAGGGCTGGCGGATGACGCCGGACGACGGGGTGCCGTCGAGGGCGGCGAACAGGTGCATGACGGCGGTCGCGCCGAGCTGCTCCAGGTTCAGGTCGACGGTGGTCAGCGGCGGCCGGCAGTCGGCGGCCATCTCCTCCCAGTTGTCGTAACCGATGATGGCGACGTCGTCGGGCACCCGGCAGCCGTGCTCCTGCAGCGCCTGGGCTGCCCCGGCGGCGATCTGGTCGTTGCCGCAGAAGATCGCGTCGATCTCGGGATGCGCGGTGATCAGCATCCGGGCGGCGTGCCGTCCCCAGCGCTGCGACCACTCGCCGTACAGCGGCTCGCCGCCGACCAGCGCCAACCCGGACTCGGCCAGCACGGCCTGAAGTCCGGTGACCCGATCCCGGGCGGCGCGGTAGCTCTGCGGCCCCGTGATGTGCGCGATGTTGCGCCGCCGCAGACTGACCAGGTGCTCCATGGCCAGCCGCCCACCGCCCTCGTCGTCGGCGAGCACGCTGAGGTCGGCCGGGTCGGTGGACTGGCCGTACACGTACACGACCGGCACCGGGATATCGCGGCTCAGTGACGGACGCAGATCGTTGCTGTCGCCGAGGATGATGAACCCGTCGACCTGCCGCGCGAGCAGGGTCCGGATGTAGTGCTGGCGGCGGATCGCGTCACCGCGGGCGTCGCACAGCAGCACCGACATCTGCTCGTTGCCGAGCGCGTTCTCGGCGCCGAGCAGGATCGGGATGGAGAACCGGCCGCCGAGTTCGTCGGTGAGCAGGCCGATGGTGCGGGTGCGCCCGGAGATCAGCCCACGGGCCAGCACGTTGGGCTGGAAGCTGAGCTGGTTGGCGGCCTGCAGCACGCGCAGCCGGGTGTCGGGTGCGACCTCGCCGCGCGCGTTGAGGGCCTTGGACGCGGTCGCCACGGACACCCCCGCCAGCCGTGCCACGTCGGTGAGGGTCACCGACGTCGATCGCCGCCTGCCCATGGAAAGCCTTTCGCTCGTTTTTCGACAACGTGTCGGAGCTTACGCACGGAACCGTTGCTGTGCATAGCCCTGGCCACGTTATCGAGATGTGACACGACGGCCATCTTGCCGAAAAGGTTTTCGGCATCCATGGTTGCTCCAACGTGGAAGTGACCGCGGTCACGAGAGCTTGTTGGAGGCGGAGATGACGGTGGCGGCGCGAACCGCCGACCTCACCGGAGGTCGGCCCGTGGTGCCGTCGCGAGGAGTCCTGCGACCGCTGGGCCTGAGCGAGGTCCGGATCACGGGGGGCTTCTGGGCGCAGCGGCAGGCGACCAACGGGCGGGCGACGCTCGACCATGGTCGCGAATGGATGGACAAGCTCGGCTGGACCGGCAACTTCACCGCTGAAGTGGGCCGGGGCAGCGCCGAGCGGCGCGGTCGCGAGTTCTCCGACTCCGAGGTGTACAAGCTGATCGAGGCGATGTCATGGGAGACCGGCCGGCAGGCCGACCCGGCCCGCGACGCCGAGATCGCCGAGCTGACCGCGATGATCGCGAGCGCGCAGGCCGAAGACGGCTACCTGCACACGGCGTTCGGCCGGTCCGGCCAGCGCGCCCGCTACGGCGACCTGGCCTGGGGGCACGAGCTCTACTGCGCCGGGCACCTGCTCCAGGCGTCGGTGGCGCGGGCCCGCACCAGCGGCGACGACGCGCTGCTGAACGTGGCGCGGCGGGTCGCCGACCACGTCTGCGAGGAGTTCGGGCCGGCCGGCCGCGACGCGGTCTGCGGGCACCCGGAGATCGAGCCGGGCCTCGTGGAGCTGTTCCGGGCGACGGGGGAGCAGCGCTACCTGGACCAGGCGGCGCTGTTCGTGGCCCGGCGCGGCCGGCGGACCCTGCCCCGGCACGAGTTCGGCTGGGCGTACTTCAGCGACGACATCCCGGTCCGCGAGGCGAAGGTGCTGCGCGGTCACGCCGTGCGGGCGCTCTACCTCGCGGCGGGGGTCGTCGACCTGGCCGTGGAGACCGGGGACGACGAGCTGCTGGAGACGGTCGCGGCACAGTTCGACCGGACCCTGGCCCGGCGCACGTACCTGACCGGCGGGATGGGCTCGCGGCACCTCGACGAGGCGTTCAGCGACGACTTCGTGCTGCCGGCCGACCGGGCGTACTCGGAGACCTGCGCCGGCATCGCGGCGATCATGGTGGCGTGGCGGCTGATGCTGGCCACCGGCCGCGAGCACTACGCCGACGTCATCGAGCGCATCCTCTACAACGTCGTGGCCACCGCGATCGGCGACGACGGCCGGTCCTTCTTCTACGCCCACACGCTGCACCAGCGGTCGCTGACCCCGGTGCTGCCCGGTGACGTGGAGCAGCTCGGCTTCGGCGGCGGCCCGCGCGCGCCGTGGTTCGAGGTGTCCTGCTGCCTGGCCAACACGGCCCGGCTGCTGGCCAGCCTGTCCACGTACGTGGCCTCGGCCGACGACGACGGGCTGCGCGTGCACCAGTACGCCGACGCCGACCTCGACACGACGCTGGCCGACGGGCGGCGGGTCGGGCTGCGGATGCGCACCGGCTACCCCGACGAGGGGACTGTCGGCATCGAGGTGACCGCGGCCGAACCCGGCCCGTGGACGCTCGCGCTCCGGCTGCCCTCCTGGGCCGCCGGTGCGACGGTCACCGTCAACGGCGAGCCGCAGCCGACCTCGGGCGACCGGGCCGTGCTGCAGCGGGACTTCGCCGTCGGCGACCGGATCGTGCTCGCGCTGCCGATGCGGCCCCGGTTCACCCGCCCCGACCCGCGCATCGACGCGGTCAGAGGCTGCGTGGCGGTGGAGCAGGGGCCGGTCGTGCTGTGCGCGGAGTCGGTCGGCGGCGTCCTGGACCTGGACAGCCTGCGGGTCGACGCGGGCACCGACCCGGCCGCCGACGGCGGGGTGACGGTCCGCGGGCTGACCGAGGAGCTGCCGGAACGGCCGTGGCCGTACGCCGACGCCGGACCCGTCGGGCAGCGCACCACCTTGGACGTGCCACTGGTTCCGTACCACCGCTGGGCGCGCGGCGGACCCTCCACCATGCGGGTCTGGCTGCCCACCACCTGATCCACCACTGACGCACCACGTAACGAAGGCACCACCGCACATGGGGACACGGCTCGTCCCGGTTCGCCACCGCTCCCTCGGCGCACCGGGCGACTTCCCGGGTTCCGGCTCCACCCGCTCATCCACATACCGATGGAAGGAGAGATTGTGAGATCTAGAGGACTTCGGGCGCTGGCCGTCACGGCGGCGGCCCTGCTGGTGACCGCCGTCGCCGCGTGCGGCGCAGACGACCCGGAGGCTCCCGGCGCGTCGGGCACCGCCGGTGTCGACGACGGCGCGCAGCTGACGCTGTGGACCCGTGCGGCCACCGAGTCGGTGTCCAAGGCGTACGCCGAGGCGTACAACAAGACGCACAAGAACAAGGTGACCGTCACCTCGTACCCGAACGAGGAGTACCCGGCGAAGCTGGCCTCCGCGGCGGGCGCGAAGGCGCTGCCCGACCTGTTCGGCGCGGACGTCGTCTTCGCGGCGCAGTACGCCTCGCAGGGCCTGTGGACCGACCTGACCGAGCGCCTGGCGGCCAGCGGCCTGAAGGACAAGGTGTCGCCCGGACACCTCAACGCCGGCACCTGGGACGGCAAGAACTACGCCGTCCCGCACACCGTCGACATGTCGGTGATGCTCTACAACAAGGACCTGTACACGAAGGCGGGCCTGGACCCGGAGAAGGGCCCGACGTCGCTGAAGGAGTTCGCCGAGCACGCCCGCAAGATTGACAAGCTGGGCGGCGACGTGAACGGCACCTACTTCGGCGGCAACTGCGGCGGCTGCGTCGAGTTCACCTTCTGGCCCTCGGTCTGGGGCGCCGGCGGCGACGTGCTCGACGCCAAGGGCGAGAACGCCAAGGTCGACTCCAAGGAGATGGCCGACGTGTTCGGCATCTACCGGGCGCTGTACGACGAGGGCGTGGCGGCTCCGGCGTCCAAGGACGAGGCCGGTCCGACCTGGCTCGGCGCGCTGCAGAGTGGCAAGATCGGCATCGCCCCCGGGCCGTCGGTGTGGCTGGGCCTCATCGAGGAGAAGGGCGTGAAGATGGGCGTCGCGCCGATCAGCGGGCCCGACGGCGGCGACTCCACCTTCATCGGCGGTGACGCCATCGGCGTCGGCGCCACCAGCACCAAGGCCGCCCAGGCCTGGGACTTCCTGCTCTGGACGATGTCCGAGGAGGCCCAGGTCGAGGTCATCGCCAAGAACAAGGGCGTGCCGATCCGCACCGACCTGGCGTCGAACAAGTACTCCGCGGCCGACCCGCGCATCGTGCTCATCAACAGCCTGGTCGCCAAGGGCAAGACGCCGTACGCGAAGAACTTCAACGCCTCCTTCAACGACCCGCAGAGCCCATGGCTGCAGACGGTCCGCGGAGCCCTGTTCGGTGATGCCGCCAAGTCCCTGACCGACGGCAACACCGCGATCACCAAGTCCCTCCAGCAAGGCTGACCCGAACCCGGCCCGGCCGCCGCCCTACCCCGGCGGCCGGGCCACCTCGACCGACCGACCCGGAGACGCGATGTCCACGCTCACCCCGCCCCGCAGCGGCAAGGCGCGCCCGCTGCCCGCACCGGAGGCCGCCCGGCCGCCGAAGCGGTTCCGGCGCAGCGCCGCCCGCAGCCGCGCCGCGCTCGGGGCCCTCTACGCGACGCCCACTGCGGTCATGGTCGGCCTGTTCTTCCTGGTGCCGCTGGTGCTGGTCGGCTGGATGTCGCTGCACAAGTGGCCGCTGCTGGGCGCGCCGACGATGAACGTGCCGGACAACTACACCCGCATCGCCGACAACGAGCTGGTCGCCTCGGCGGTCTGGTTCACCGTCAAGTACACGGTGCTGATGACGGTGGGGCTGTTCGTCGTCGCGTTCGGGCTGGCCCTGCTGGTGCAGCAGCGCCGGCGCGGGGTCGGCTTCCTGCGCACCGCGTTCCTGCTGCCCATGGCCGTCGGCTTCGCCAGCGCCTCGCTGCTGTTCCTGGGGCTGCTGTCCGACGAGATCGGCCCACTCAGCGACCTGCTCCGCAAGCTCGGCGTGATCGACGGGTACGTGTCCTGGACCAGCGGCAGCTCCGAATCCGCGCTGGGTTCGGCGATGGTGCTGGTGCTGTGGCGCTTCGCCGGGTTCAACATGCTGATCCTGCTCACCGGCCTGCAGGCGATCCCGCTGGAGGTGTACGAGGCGGCCCGCATCGACGGCGCGAGCCGCTGGCAGACCTTCCGCCGGGTCACCATCCCGCTGATGCGCCCGACGATCGCGCTGGTGCTCACCATGATGATCACGGGTTCGCTGCTGGCGTTCGACCAGTTCTGGATTCTCACCCGCGGCGGCCCGGACAACAGCACCACCTCGCTGGTGATGGTGATCTACCGGGAGGCGTTCATCCGCCTCGACCTCGGCTCCGCCGCCGCCATCTCGGTCGCGCTGCTGGCCGTGCTCGTCGTCTTCAACGTCATCCAGCTCGGCGTCCTGCGCCGGCGCTCCTAGGAGAGGCAACCATGACCAGGTCTTCCCTTGCCGGACGGTGGGGCTACTACGTCACCGGCACGGCGCTGGCGATCCTGTTCCTGTCGCCGCTGCTGTGGAGCGGCTGGGCGTCGCTGCGCACCAACACCGGCTTCGGGCTGGAGAACTACGACCGGCTGTTCACCTCGGACAACGGCATCCGGGTGCACCATGTGGTCAACAGCCTCACCGTCAGCGCACTGACCGTGGCGGGCACGCTGCTGGTGGCGACGCTGGGCGGGTACGCCTTCGGCCGGTTCCGCTTCCCCGGCCGGGACCTGCTGTTCCTGCTCACCCTGGCGATCCTGATGGTGCCCTACGCGACCATCCTCATCGCGCTGTACGTCCTGCTCGGCTGGATCGGCCTGCAGGACAGCCTGATCGGCCTGAGCCTGGTGCTGATCATGTTCCAGCTGCCGTTCTCGATCTTCATGATGCGCAACTCGTTCGAGGCGGTACCCCGCGAACTCGAGGAGTCGGCCCAGGTCGACGGCTGCAACAGCGTCTCCACCCTGCTCCGGATCATGCTGCCCGCGGTGAAGCCCGGCCTGATCACCGTCGGCCTGTTCGCGTTCCTGACCTCGTGGAGCGAGTTCTTCGCCCCGCTGATCCTGCTGAACTCGACCGACCAGTTCACGACGACTCTCGCCGTGGTCAACATGCGCACCGCCAGCCACGGCTCCATCGACTACGCCGCGCTGGAGGCGGGGGTGGTCTTCATGGCCGTGCCCTGCCTCCTGCTGTTCGCCTTCATGCAGCGCAGCTACGTACGGGGGTTCACCTCCGGCGCGCTGAAGGGCTGAACAGCCCGTTTGACCCCCGGCCGCGCCCGCACCGCCTACCCGGCGGGCGCGGCCGGGTTCACCAGACCTCTCACCGCGTTCCTTCCCACCGTCCCCCTTTGTGGAGGTGAACACCATGCCACTGCTTTCGCGCTCCCGGCGCAGAAGCCTGGCACTCGGCCTGTCCGCAGTACTGGCCACCGGAGTGATCGCCGTACAGGCGTCCAATCCGGCGATGGCGGCGCAGACCATCGGCTTCCCCACGTTCAGCGGCCCGGCGATCCCCGCCCCACCGGTCGCCTACACCAGCGGCAACATGATGCAGTCCATCTACAACGCGGAGTCGGCCGGCACCGACTTCTGGATGGACCGGCTGCTGGCCCGTCCCGGCAACGACCCGGCCGGCACCTGGCTGATGACCCGCGGCCGCGCGTTCTACCTCAAGACGCACACCCCGGGCACGCTCGGCTTCGCCGGGCAGGCCGCCTACTGGGAGAGCATCAACAACAGCAACGCGTACACCGTCGCGGTCACCCCCGGCACGTTCACCGAGCAGGTGAACTCGCGCTGGCAGGCGCCCAGCCACTGGAAGAGCGTGCACACCAGCGGCTCGATCACCATCAACCAGACCAAGTTCATCACCGACAACAACGTCGCCGTGACGAACCTGTCCATCACCAACGGCGGCAGCAGCTCCACCACGCTGCAGCTGCGGGCGACCTCGCCGTTCGCCACCTCCGGCAGCGGCAGCGAGCTGACCGGCCAGGTCAACGCCTACAACAATCTGACCACGCTGTACCCCCGCATCACCGGTGACGGCTTCACCGTCTCCAGCGGCGGGCTCAACCGCTCGGTGACCATCGCCGCGGGCGCGACCGTGACCGCCAAGGTGGTCATGGGCTTCGTCACCAACGAGATCCCGGCGTCGCTGACGGAGTACAACGCCTACGCGGGCTACAGCAACGCGACCGCGTTCGCGACCCACGTGCGGGCGTACAACCTGTGGTGGGCGCAGAACCTGCCCTACATCGACGTCGCCGAGCCGGCGATCAAGAAGAACATCTACTACCGCTGGTGGCTGATGCGCTTCAACAACCTCGACGCCGACATCCCGGGGCAGACCTTCCAGTTCCCGACGTCGACCGAGGGTGTGCTGGGCTACAACAACGCGATCGTGCTGACCCAGCCGATGCACATCGACGACCTGAAGTACCTGCGCAACCCGATCTACGCGATGGGCAACGTGCTGTCGACCGGGCAGGTCTCCAAGGGCGGCCGCTTCCTGGACAACCCGGGTGACCCGGAGAACTGGTCCAACAGCTACACCCAGTACATCGCCGAGGCGGCGTGGAAGGCCTACCAGATCTACGGCGGCCAGCCGGCGATCGCGGGCAACATCGCCAAGTACGCCGAGGGCGACGTCAAGGGCCAGCTGTCCTTCTACGACACCAACAACAACGGGCTCATCGAGTACGACTGGGGCGCGCTGACCGGCAACGACGCCGACGCGGTGTCGTTCCACTACCGCTCGGGCCGGATGGACCGCGCCGAGTCGGCCTACCAGTACTCGGGCGCGCTCGCGGCGGCGCAGGCGTACGACGCGATCGGCAACACGGCCAAGGCCGCCGAGATGCGCACCTTGGCGACCCGGATCCAGAACGCGCTCACCAGCGTGCTGTGGAACTCCAGCCGCCAGCTGTTCGAGCACCGCTACCCCGACGGGACCTTCAACCCCTGGAAGGAGATCAACAACTACTACCCGTTCGCGGTCGGCGCGATCCCGAACACCGACACGTACAAGCAGGCGCTGCGCCTGTACGACAGCCCGGCGCAGTACCCGATCTTCCCGTTCTACACGGCCAACCAGGTGGACAAGGCGGCCGCGGCAGCCCAGGGCCAGCCCGGCTCGAACAACTTCTCCACCATCAACTCCACCGTGCAGTTCCGGCTGTACTCCTCGGTGCTGCGCAACTACCCGAACGCGTGGATGAACGCCCAGGACTACAAGAAGCTGCTGTACTGGAACGCCTGGGCGCAGTACCCCAACGGCAACACCCAGTACCCGGACGCCAACGAGTTCTGGGCCGACTGGAACGGCAGCTCGATCACGTACCGCTCCTGGATCCACCACAACATCCTCGGGTCCAGCAACTGGACCGTGATCGAGGACGTGGCCGGGCTGCGCCCGCGCAATGACGCCAAGGTGGAGCTGTCGCCGATCAACATCGGCTGGACCCACTTCGCGATCAACAACCTGCGCTACCGCAACGCCGACCTGTCGATCGTCTGGGACGACCCGGCCGACGGCGTGACCCGCTACCCGGGCATCCCGCAGGGCTACTCCATCTTCATCAACGGCAACCGCGTCGCCACGGTCAACAGCCTGGTCCCGTTCACCTGGGATCCGGCCACGGGCGCGGTGACCACCAGCGGCACCGTCGCCTTCAACACCTCGGCGCCGAGCCTGCAGGCCCCGACGCAGGTCGTGCAGACCGACGCCCGGCTGACCGACATCATGGCCAAGGCCGGCGTCGACCTGACCGCCAACCTGACCAACCTGGTCACCGGCTCGACCGTGTCGGCGTCGTACAGCGGCTCCGGTGCGGGCACCGGCGGCGCGGTCGACGGCTTCCCGATCAACGAGCCCTTCTGGGGCGCGGGCGGCTCGCCGAACGCGCAGGACTGGTACGAGGTCAACTTCGGCACCGCCCGGACGCTGAACGAGGTGCGGCTCTACTTCAAGGACAGCCGTCCCGCGTCGGCCACCTACCGCGCGCCGTCGTCGTACCAGATCCAGTACCTCAACGGCTCCACCTGGACGAACGTCGCCAGCCAGGTCAAGACCCCGGCCGCGCCACGGGCCAACTACAACCTGGTCACCTTCCCGGCGGTCAGCGCGCAGCGGGTACGCGTGCTGGCGACCAACGCCTCCGGGGCGAAGACCGGCCTCACCGAGATCAAGATCTTCAATCGGGGCGGCGTCCAGCCGCCGGACCCGCCGGTGTCGACCAACCTCGCCCTGTCGGGCACGCCGGTCTGCTCCTACACGTCCACGTGGGAGGCCTGCGCGGCGATCAACAACGGTGACGAGCCGACCAGCTCCAACTACGGCGGCACCAACCAGGGCAACCGCTGGGGCACCTGGCCGGAGACGGGCACCCAGTGGGCCGAGGTCCAGTGGTCCTCAGCCCAGTCGGTGAAGCAGGCGCAGGTCTACTTCTTCGACGACGAGGGCGGCATCGACATGCCCTCCACCTGGAAACTCCAGTACTGGAACGGCAGCGCCTACGTCGACGTCCCCGGCGCGAGCGCGTACACCCTCACCAAGAACGCCTACAACACGGTGAACTTCACCTCGGTCAGCACCACTCGACTGCGCGTGTCCCTCACCGCGACCGGCACGGCCTCCCTCGGCCTCCTGGAGGTCAAAGCCTTCGCCTGACGAAGGAAGGGCACCTTCACATCGCCATAGGTAGCGGAAGGTGCCCTTCTTAACAGTCCCGGTAGAGATGATCGCCGTCTGCGGTCGGAAACTGTGGTTCGACCGCACTTTCTGACCGCAGACGGCGATCACCACGTCCGAGCCCGCCGGGGGGTCAGCTGGTCGGGGTGGGAGCCGGGGGCGGTGCGGGCATGGTCGGCAGGGCGAGCCCGGCGTAGATCTGGTTGAGGACCGTCGGGAGGAGGGCGTTGGCGGTGGGGCGGCTGGCCGGGTCGACGGTCAGGTTGGTCCAGACCACGATCGTCACGTTGTTGTCCAGGTCGTGGCCCATGAACGAGTTGAAGCCCGGCATCTCGCCCCCGTGGTAGTACAGCGAGGCGTTCGGCGCCAAGCGCTGGTAGGTGATGCCGTACCCGTACTTCTGCCCGAGCTCGCCGCCGTCCGGCTTCTCGGCCTGGAGGCTGTCCAGCCACTGCTGCTGCATGCCGGCGTTCAGGACCTTCCCGGTGACCAGCGAGCGGATCCACGTGGCGAGGTTCTCCGCGGTGGAGATCGCCCCACCCGCGGCGGTGGCGTACGACGGGTTCTGGTTCGTGTAGTCGATCGGCTCCAGCGAGCCGGTGCGCATCGCCGCCTGCATGTCCGCCGGGTAGGGCGCGTCGATCATCGCGTGCGCCGAGCCACCGTAGAGGTAGCCGTGCGAGCCGGGGTCCGGGATGGTGTTGTCCTCCGGTGCGGGCAGCAGGGTCCCGTCCAGCCCGAGCGGGCCGTACAGCCTGTCCTTGAACTGCTCGCCCAGCGGGCTCCCGCCCACCTTCTCCGCGACCAGTCCGAGCAGCGCGTAGTTGGTGTTGTCGTACTCGTACTCCGCGCCGGGCGCGAAGTTCGGCGGGTGCTGGAACGCGATGTCGAGCACCTCCTGCGGCGTCCACACCTTCGCCGGGTCGGCGTCGAGGGTCGCCGAGAACTCCGGGGCGTTCGTGTAGTTGTACAGCCCGCTGCGCATCTTCAGCAGCTGCTCCAGGGTGATGTTCGCGCCGTTCGGCACGTCGGGGACGTACGCCGAGATCGGGTCGCTGAGCTTGAGCCTGCCCTCCTGGGCCAGCAGCAGGATCAGCGCGCTGGTCATCGTCTTCGTGTTCGAGCCGATCCGGAAGTGGGTGCTCGTCGCCGGAGGCTTCTGCACGCCCCGCTGCATGGTCCCGGACACCACGGTGTACGACCCTTGCGGCGTGCAGACCAGCACCACGGCCCCGGGGACCAGCATCGACTCGGCGGCGGCGTCGACGGCAGCCTGCAGCGACGCCTGATCGATCTGCTTCAACGCGGGTCCCCCTGGTGGCGGCGTGGCACCCGCGGCAGGCGGCGCGCAAGCCTGCGCGGCAGCGGGGGCGGCATGCGCCGCGCTGGGCGAAACGGCGGCGAACGACCAGCTCGCGAGGAGCACCACCGCGCCGGCGAGCCGTGTCCCGGACGCCGTGCCGAGGCGTCGACCGGGCCGGCGATGGTCGATTTCCGGTGTGCCATTCGCCTGAGAACGCCTCAACATCGCCATCACGGCCTCTGTCGTGGAAGTCGGTGCCGCACCGCCCGTTGTGCCTGGCACGTCGGCGACACCCGAACCCACCCAGTTTAGTGCCGAGGCCGGGACGTACTGATCGTTTCGCCTGGTCAGGTGCTGGTTCCGGGGCGCCTGCGGTGTCGTCAGGCGGTGTCGTGGCGACGTGCGGCCTGCCGCTTGTGTTCCTGGCACAGGGCTGCGGTCGGTTGACCACAGTTGCCACACCAGGTGAGGGGTACGCCATCGGTGGGCGGTGTGCGCCCGTGCCGGCGGCGTGCCGACCAAGCCCCGACCAGGACACCGAGCGCCGCGCCCGCGATCGCTCCGGCGAGCGCCTCCAGTGCTGCCACAGCGCGACCTCCGTTCGGGGTGGTGGTGCCGGGGCGGACGGGGGTGCGAGCCACGGGCGTCCCGGCGCCGGCTCCATGCGAAGTCCTGCTGAACGGGACGCGCATTCCGGCCCGCCTATCACGGTATTGAGGTTCACCGCTGCGGGTGGCACCATTTGGCACCACGGACTCTAATCTGGAGTCGATCCCCCTCGCCTACCTCGTAGGACATGCGATGAAGTCACCCGAACGTCCTTCACCAGAGCCGATCGGCGACAAGATCAGACGCCTGCGCGAGATTCGCGGCTACTCGGTGCGCCAGGCCGCCGCGCTGGCGGGGATCTCCCACACCCAGTGGGGGCGCATCGAGAAAGGGCAACGCAGCGCGGACAACAGGTTCCAGCTGGCGGACATCGCACAAGCGCTGAAGGTCTCGCTGTCCGACCTGACCGGCGCGGCGGGCCTGGTGGCGGGGGACTACGCGCACACGCGCACCGCAGTCGCGCAGACGATGCAGGCCGTCATCGAGGCGGACCTCGAAGATCCGCCCTTGGCCGAGCCGATCCCGATGGACCTGCTGACCCAACGCCTCGAACTCGTGCAGAGTCTGCGCTTCAAGTGTGATTACACGGGTGCCTCGACCGTCCTGCCGGAATTGTTGAAGGGTCTGCACGCGGCGGCGTTCGGCCAGGACCGCGTGCGGGCGCTGCGGGGCCTGGTCCTGGCGCAGGAGACGGCATCCTTCGTGGTGCGCTACCTCGGCGACCCGGCCAGCGCGGTCATGATCGCTGACCGGAGCAGGCAGGCTGCGGCAGCATCAGGTGATCCGGTGATCATGGGCCTGTCCGCCTGGACCCAGGCGCACGCCGCGGCGGGATGCGGCCTGTATTCGCGTGCGCAGCGCATCGCCGACCGGGCGGTGGCAGACCTCGAGCGCGCCGTCGGGCTGCCGGACGCACGAGAGATGCTCGGCCAGCTGTTGATGGTGGCCGCCTTCACCCGGTACGCGCAGGGCGATGTCAGCGGGGCCGCGAGCGCCGTCGCCGAGGCGGAGAGGCTCGCCGAGCTGACCGGGCAGAGCGCGGCTCTGGGATTGAACTTCGGTCCGA
The DNA here is from genome assembly GCF_009720385.1 of Catellatospora vulcania. GTDB lineage: Bacteria > Actinomycetota > Actinomycetes > Mycobacteriales > Micromonosporaceae > Catellatospora > Catellatospora vulcania. Next base: position 68,734 of record NZ_ML769309.1, read on the forward strand.
CGAACATCAGGTTCTGGCAGGTCAACATGGATGCCGACGGTGCGGATCCGGGACGTGCCGTGGAGATCGCGCGCGGGGTCGACCCGAACGACGTGCCGGTCGTGTCCCGGCAGGCGGGGTTCCACATCGACGTCGCCCGCGCGCTGGCCAACATCGGCCAGGACCAGGCCGCGATCCGCCAGTTCCTGATGGCCGAGCGCATCGCCCCGCAGCGGGTGCGCATGTCCCCGATCGTGCAGGAGACCGCGCGGGGCATGCTGGAGCGGGCGCGTCGCGGCACCGGATGGGTGGAGCTGCGTGGTTTCTGCGAGCGGGTCGGTGTCGGCCTGTGACCGCACCGCAGGTCACCGTGGTGTACGCGAACGAGGAGCCACCCGCCGCCTGGCAGGCGTCAGTGTTCGTCGCAGGTCCGATGCCACGTGATCCGGAGTTGCCGTCGTGGCGTCCCGAGGCGTTGCGGCTGATCACCGAGTGCTGGACGGTCGACGGCCTGCTGGTGGTGTTCGTGCCCGAACCGCGCGACCGCCACCGTCCGCCGGCGGGTTACGTGCACCAGCTGTGGGAGGACCGGTGGATGTCGGTCGTCGACGCGATCCTGTTCTGGGTCCCGCGTGAGATGCCGGGCACGCCCGGACTGACCACCAACGTCGAGTTCGGCAGGTACGAGGGCAGCGGGCGGGTCGTGCTGGGCATGCCGCCGCACGCGCAGAGCGTTCGCTATCTGCGGCACTTCGCCGACCTGCACGAGGCCCCGGTGGCGGACACGCTGCCGCAGACGGTTTCCGCCACGCTCGGGCTGGTGGGCTGCGGGTCGTGGCGGGAGGCAGGCACGCGCGACGTACCGCTGATCGTGTGGCGTACCCGTGCGTTCCAGACCTGGTGGAGTGCCCTGTCGGCGCGTGGTGACCAGCTGTGCGGCGCGCGGGTGCGCTGGACCTCAGGTTCCGGCGCGGCGTCATGGGTGGTCGACGCGACGGTCGCTGATCCCGGCGGCGGGGTCGAGCTGCGCCGGGTGATGTGCCTCGACGGCTCAGGCGACACGGTGACGGCGGCCGTCCAGGCGTCGTGATCGCTCGCGGGGTGTTGGACCCGCGCCCGGCGTCATCGACGTCCAGGGAATCGAAGCGGGACCTCGCCGCCGTCGCGTCCCGTCGCGCACCGGCGGTCGCTGCTAGCGTGTCCTCTGGCCGGACCATGTCATACAGATGTAGCCTCAAAGGTATGACATCGCCAGGTCGCCGGGTCACGGTTTATCTGCCGGCGCACATCGCCGACATCGTCGAGAGCCAGGGCAAGGGCAATCAGTCCCGATACCTCGCCGAAGCCGTGCAGACCCTGGAGCGCCGCCGGGCCACCCTCGCCATGTTGCGCGAGGCCGGTTACCTCGTCACGGCTGAGGGCGTGCAGCGGATGCGCGAGCGGGTGCAGGCTCTGGAGGCACGGCGAGCGAGCCGCGGGTGACGGCCCCGGACGAGGCGATCGCGACCGATCCGCAGGTGCGCGTGGTGCTCGACCAGACCGCACTGATCGCGTACGCCCGGCTGACCGGGATGGGTGTCGCCGAGCTGATCGCCATGGTCGAGGAGGACGACGGCACCAGCCTGGTCGGCATCCCGGCGGGGCAGTTCCTGGCCGCGCACTGGCAGTTGGACCCTGACGAGCAGCAGCGGCTGATCGGCCTGGTGAGCCGGCCGGAGTCGGTGACGGTGGTGCTACCGCTGCTGGGGGGCGACGCCGTCGAAGCGGTGGAGATCGGCCACGGCATGGGGCACGCGGTGATCGAGGCCCGCCGCCGGGGTGCGCTGCTGGCCACGTATGACGGCGACGAAGCCCGCCGCCACCTGGCCGCCGACGGCGTACTGGACCTCATGGACAAGTAGTCCCGCCGGTGTCGGTCGTGCGATCTCGATGGCCGTGGCGAAATGTCCATCTGCAGGACAGAGAGTAATTGGACCGTTACCGTTTGGGCATAATGTCCCACTTTGGCGGTTGCTGTTCTCTGTGAGGCGCACCATGCACGTATCCAGGCTTCGTCCCATGCTGCTCGCCTGCGTCCTGCTGAGCGGCGGCTGCACAGCGGCCTTCAACGCAGACGCCCGGCAGGCGTCCCGCACGGTCATGCCGACCGAGCTGACCACGATCGTGGCGGGGGCCACCGGCGCCGAGCTCGCGGTCCAGGCCAGCCGATCGCTGTTCAGCCATGCCCCGGCGGTCGTCCTCGTCGGCGAGCAGGACGAGTCGAGCCTGGCCGACGCCGGCTCCGTGGCCGTCGAACTCGGCGTTCCCATGCTGCTCACCGCCGCCGCGGACGGCACGGCGGCCGCGGTGCGCGAGGAACTGGGCCGGCTCGCGCCGGAGACGCTGATCCCGGTCGGCGACGCGGCCACCGGTTGGGCCAAGGACCACGCGATCAAAGGCCAGGAAGTGAAGCCCTACCAGGGCTCTGGACTGCCGCGGCTGGCGGCGGCCGCCCCGCTGGACAAACTGATCGTGCTGACCCTCGACCGGGCGGACGCCGCGGCGGCGACGGCCACCGCCAAGGCGAGCCGGGCCCAGGTGCTCGTGCTCAAAGATCCCGACCCCCGCTCCGACGACGAGGTGATCAAGGCGCTCACGGGCCGGCCCGCCACGCACGTGATGGCCCTCGGCAGCGCCTTCGGGCCCGCGGAGCGGCTGCGCAACCGGATCGCCACGGCCGCCACCGGAACGCTGCTGCCCGGTGGCCGCCAGGTGGTGTTCCCCAACCGCCGCATGATCGCCCTCTACGGCCACCCGGGCGACTCCGGCCTCGGCTCGCTCGGCGAGCAGGGCGTCGACGCCGCAGTGGCCCGTGCCCGCAAGGTCGCCGGTCAGTACGCCGCGATCGACAAGGGCCTGGTCGTACCCGCCTTCGAGATCATCACGACGGTCGCGTCCAGCGACCCGGGGCCCGACGGCGACTTCTCCAACGAGTCGACGGTCGATCACCTGCGCCCCTGGGTCGACGCCGCGGGCAAGGCCGGCATCTACGTCCTGCTGGACCTGCAGCCCGGCCGCACCGACTTCCTCACCCAGGCCAAGCGCTACGAGGAACTGCTCGTGCAGCCGCATGTCGGCCTCGCCCTCGACCCCGAATGGCGGCTCGCGGCCGGCCAGCGGCACATGGTGCAGATCGGCTCGGTCGGCGCGAACGAGATCAACAAGACGGCGGCGTGGCTCGCCGAGCTCACCCGCTCCCGCCACCTGCCGCAGAAGATCCTGATGCTGCACCAGTTCCGCACGGACATGATCAGTGGGCGGACGGGTATCGACACCAGCGTCGACGAGCTGGCCGTGGTCATCCACGCCGACGGCTTCGGCTCGGCCAGCGAGAAGATGGCGACCTGGGACAACGTACGCGCCGAGGCGCCGAACCAGGTCTGGTGGGGCTGGAAGAACTTCTACGACGAGGACAAGCCGACGTTCTCGCCGAAGCAGACCATCGCGATCGAGCCGTCCCCGGTCTTCGTCTCGTACCAGTAGCAGGCGTCGACCGAGATCGTTCGACTTGCCGGGCACCCGTGCGTATCTTGAGGCGGCATTCGCCCGGTTGCCTGGCAAGTCGGTGGATCGTGGGGTGGGCGGCGCAGGGGGTGGCCGTCAGTTCCAGTTGGTGTCGGTGCACGTCAATTCCGGGCACACCCCCGCCACGTACGCGAAGTCGTCGCCCAAGGCGCCACGCAGGCGCCGGTCGGTGACCGCGCGGCCGAGCAGATCCACGAGTGCCGCCACCCCGCCTGCCGTGCCGACCGGGGACGAGGTGCCGGGCGGGGTCTGGAACGACATGCGCGGACTGTACCGGCACGGCTCGACTCAGCCGACTACCCGGCGGGCCCGGCAGACCGGACGAACGCATGATCGCGGGAGGCCAGGCGGTCGCGTGGTCCGGCCGCGCGGAGCACCACGTCCAGGACCCGGTCGGGGTCGGCGGCGTAACTCGTGCTGAACCAGGCCATGTTCGCCTCGACGACCGCCCAGTGCTCCTCGCCCCGGTCGGCGTCGCTCGCCAGGCCCACGTCGACGACGACGGCGCTGGGCAGGCTGTCGGCACAGGCGCCGAGCAGGTCAGCGGCGAAGGCGAGCACGTCCGCGCGGTGCGCGCCGACCTCCAGCGGGGCCGGGTCGAGCCGGCCACCGGTGGCGTAGCGGCAGGCGGTGTGGACAGCACCGTCGAGGACGAACAGCCGGTACTCCACCACGAACGTGACGATGTCGCTGACCAGCACCGCGGTGTCGGCCGGCAGGCGCTCGTCGCCGGGCAGGCGGGAGCCGTCGGCGTAGACGCACGCGGTCAGGGTCTTGTCCCGCGGCGGCTTGACGAACATCGGCGTACGCGACCAGCGCGCCTCACCGAGCGTGGTGAGGCTGATCTCGCGGTGCGTGTACTCGTACGGCAGCCGCGTCAGCCAGTCGTCGTCCGGTTCGAGCAGGGCCAGGTCGAGGTCCGCGGCGACCGTGCCGGCGAAGACGGGCCCGCCGTAGACGTGTCCGCCGACGGTGTGCCGCAGCCGGTCCGGCGCCGCCGGGCCGACCAGCTGCTCAACTGCCAGACCGCGTCGCCGGGCTGATGCGGACAGCAGCTCAGCCGTGCTGTCGAGCCGTGGAGGCAGTACCAGGAAGTCGGCGGTCGTCATGAGTGACGATTCTGGCGAGCATCAGCTCTCCCGTCGCCGCATTATCCGTGCCGCCATCAGCGGGGGACCTTCCGGAACCGTCAGTCGTGGCCGTCGAAGACGAACGCGAAGTGGCTCAGGACGTGCTCGGTGCTCGGCGACCGCCCGGTGTCGGTGGTGATCGACACGGTGAGCTGGCGCGACGCGTCCGGCGTGTGGAAGGAGAACGTGTCGTAGCCGAAGAAACCGCCGTGCTTTCCCCACACGGCCGCGCCACCCGGCAGGCGGACCCGGACCAGGCCGAGGCCACTGTCCGTCCCGGCCGTCGTCCACGGCGTGGGGGTCAGCATCTCCCGCAGTTCGGCGTGGCCGAGCAGTTCGCCGCGCAGCAGCCCGGCGAAGAAGCGGTTGACGTCGCGCGCGGTCGAGACGATGCCGCCGGAGGCCCACGCCGTGGACCGGTCGAACACGGTGACGTCGACCGGCCCGCCGTCGCCGGGCAGGTAGCCGTGCGCGTGTGGTCGGGGCAGGCCGGGGTCCTCATCGCGCACGACGGTCCCGGCGAGCTGTAACGGCGCCAGGATCCGGCTCTCGACGTGCTCGGCGTACGGCCGGCCGGCGGCCTGCTCGATGACCATGCCGGCCAGGATGTAGCCGGTGTTGTTGTAGGCGATGGCGCTGCCGGGCGGGAACTGCGGCCCTCGGCGTTCGGCGAGGGCGACCGTCTCCTCGGGACGGACCCGCAGGCCGCGCCGCGACAGCACCACGCCGGCGTCCAGTTTGCCGTTCACGGTCCAGGCGTCGGTGTAGTTGTACAGCCCCGCGGTGTGCATCAGCAGGTGGCGGACGGTGATGGCGTCGCCTTCGGCGAGCAGGCCGGGCAGCCATCGCCCGACGGTGTCGTCGAGGCTCAGCCTGCCGTCGCCCGCCAGCTGCAGCATCGCGGTGGCCGTGAACGTCTTGGTGACGCTGCCGATCCGGAAGTGGCCGGCCGGGTCGACCGGCGTTTCGGTTCCCCGTTCGGACACGCCGCCGGCCATCGCGTACGAGCCGGTGCCGTCGCGCACCTCGCACAGTGCGCTCAGCGCCCCACCGGCCACGATCGCGTCGAGGGCTTCCTGCAAGCGGGCCGGCGAGATCAGCATGACGTGGACCCTAAGGTGCGACCGGCTCCGCCGCCGGCCCGGATCCCACCGCGTCGGTGGCCGGCACAGCCGGTGCCGCGGCCCTGGCCAGCGCCCATGCCTGCCGGAGGGTCGTCATGACCATCGCCAGCAGGAGCAGGCCGTTGACCGCGTGCAGTCCGAAGACGAGCTGGCCGCCGGTGTCGCCGACGGCTCGGGCGAGTTTCGCGATCACCACCTGGACGGCGGTCAGGCCGGCGATCCCGGCCGTCGTCGCGATGAGCCGCCCCGGGATCCGGGCCGGCGCACCGACGATCACCATCACCACCGGCAGGAGGAAGATCACATATCCCAGTACGTGGTGGGGCCGGTAGGCCGCGCCACCGGGCCCGGTGGCGGACGCGCCGCTCGCGGCGAAGTAGAACTCCGCCACGACGACCAGCGTGAGCAGGGTCGCCAGCACGGCGAAAGCCTTGCGCATCGAAAGCTCCTTGCGGTCGACCGCATCGCGGGGCGGCGCCGCCACCGGCGACGGGGCCGGGTTGCCGAGCCGTTCCGCGTGCGGAATGGTGTCTCACTGTTCCGACGACGCAGCCGCTGGAAATGTGAGGTGACGCCGACCACACCTCGCGCCGCGGGTGCCGCGTCGGACCGATGAGCGGCGCGACCGAAGGAGCCGGTGACACCATGACCACCCGACCGGAGCCGGACGACGGCAGCACCGACCCCGGGCCGGCCGCGGTGATGAGCGAGCGGCGTCAGCTGATCAATCTCGCGTATCGGCTGCTCGGCTCGCTGGCCGAGGCGGAGGACGCGGTGCAGGAGACCTATGCCCGCTGGTACGCCATGTCCCGGGAGCAGCAGGACGCCATCGCGTCGCCCGGCGCCTGGCTGGCGAAGGTCGCCGGCCGCATCTGCCTGGACGTGCTCGGTTCGGCGCGGGCCCGGCGGGAGCGCTACGTCGGCGAATGGATCCCGGAGCCGCTGCCCGGCCGTGGCGAGTGGACCGGTGGGCGGCCGGGTGGGAGCACGGGCGATCCGGCCGACCGGGTCACCCTCGACGAGTCGGTCAGCATGGCCTTCCTCGTCGTGCTCGAATCGATGACCCCGGCCGAGCGGGTGGCGTTCATCCTGCACGACGTCTTCTGCCACTCGTTCGCCGAAGTGGCCGAGATCGTCGGCCGTACGCCCGCGGCTTGTCGCAAGCTGGCCTCCTCGGCCCGCGCCCGGGTCCGCGCGTCGCAGGCCCAGGCGGCTCCGGTGGCCCGGCAGGCCGCCCTCGTCAGGGACTTCAAGCTGGCCTGGGAAGCCAAGGACATCGGGGCGCTGGTCGCGCTGCTCGATCCCGACGTCACGGCGATCGCCGACGGCGGCGGCGTGGTCAGCACGGTGCCACGTCCGGTGCAGGGCGCTGCGCAGGTCGCGCGCTACGCGGTCGAGGTCGCGAGCTGGCTGCCGGGCCTGACGCTCCTGGAGCGTACGGTCAACGGCCTGCCCGGCCTGGTGGCCCAGCGCGACGGCGTCACGGTGACGGTGCTGGCCTTCGACATCGCCGGCGGGCGGATCAGGCAGATCTGGGGGATACGCAACCCCGACAAGCTCCGGGCGTGGACGGCGGAACGGTCGTAGCCCCGTTGTATGGTCCAGCCGTGGCGCGGTGTGCGCCGACGCGAAGGAGCTGACGTGATGGCCGGTCCCGCTGACGAGCACCGCCTCATCGCCGGGGCGTTCACCGAGCGCGTGCGCGGCGTCGCCCCGGGCGGTTGGGATCGGCCGGCACCGTGCGCAGGCTGGGTCGCCCGTGACGTCGTCGGTCACCTGGTCGAGTGGTTCCCGGGTTTCCTGCGGGCGGGTGCGGGCGTCGAGCTGCCGAAGGGTCCGCCCGTCGCCCAGGACCCGGTGGCCGCCTGGACGGTCCACAGCGACGGGGTGCAGGCCCTGCTCGACGATCCGGCCACGGCAGACAAGGTCCTGGCTAACCCGAACATCGGCGAGATACCGCTGGACCAGGCGGTCGCCATGTTCTACACGTCGGACGTGTTCATGCACACCTGGGACCTGGCTCGGGCGACCGGCCAGGACGAGCGCCTCGACCAGGAGCGGTGCGCCGCGATGCTGGAGGGGATGCTCCCGATGGACGCGGTGCTGCGGTCCAGCGGGCATTACGGGCCGAGGGTCGCGGTTCCCGACGACGCCGACCCGCAGACGCGCCTGCTCGCCTTCATCGGCCGCACTCCCTGATCGGGATTCATTCGGGGGCGGCGCCCGGCGTGGGAGTGTCGCCCGGCGCGAGGTGACGGGTGAGCACGGCCAGCTGCTCGCGCAGGCCGGCGAGTTCCTTCACCTCCGCACGGAGGAGCGCGAGTTCGGCGAGCACCGGCTCGTTCGGTGTTCCCGGATCTGGCCCGGCGTCTTCAGGTTCAAGGCCGAAGAAGCTGGCGAGAGATCCGGCGAGCAGGCCCAGCAGCGCGACGCCCATGAACATGACGGCCGTCCCGTCGATCCGGCCGGCGGTCGTGATGGGCACGATGTCGCCGTACCCCACGGTGGTCAGGGTGACCGTCGCCCACCAGATCGCGTCGCCGAAGGTGGCGAACTCCGGGTTGGTGGGGTGCTCCGCGTAGTAGGCCATGGCCCCGCCCACGAACAGGACCGCCAACGCGATGATCGCGACCCGCCCGAGCCGGGCGAAGAGCCGCCGGACGCCTTTGGTGGCCAGCAGCAGCCGGCTGAGCCTGGCCAGCCGCAGCACCACCACGATGCTGCCGCCGTGAGCGCCGGAGAGCAGGAACCACGGTGCGGTGAGGATCACGATCGCGAGGTCGAACTTGCCCAGGCGGGTGCCCAGGTAGTTCACGAGCAGCCGCTGATGCATGAAGAAGTCGGCGACGAACACCAGCCACGAGACGACGCCGATCAGGACCGCGACCCAGTTTCCCTGCTCGGGGGCGACGATCAGCGGCAGCACCGCGGACAGGATGATCGGGAGCCGGGCGAGGCGGTCGTATCTGGCCAACGCCGCCGTGGCCGCCGCGTCTCGCGGCTGTCCGCCTCGCGGGACCGCAGTTGCCTCCTCGGTCGGGTTCACCCCAGAGATCCTGCCCGTCCCGGCACGCCGCGCCCGGGAACCGGGCGACTGCGCCGCAGCGTGTTGCCGGCTGCGTACGCTGGCCGGACGTGACGAAGGTCGATCAGGAAGGCGGCGGCATGTCGCAGAACCGGCGGACGGTGGAGACCTGTCTCGAAGGTTTCCGCAGGAACGACCACGCGCAGATCCTGTCCTGCCTGACCGGCGACATCGAGTGGACCGTCTACGACGTCTGATCGCCGAGCGCCGGGCCTGGGTGATCGAACTCAAGGAGAACGACTACCGCTGACGCGGCTCGTACAGGTGTACTAAGCTGCGTGGATGACCAGCTCGGCGACGATCCTGCACGCGGATCTCGACTCGTTCTACGCCTCGGTGGAGCAGCGGGACTCCCCGCGGCTGCGGGGCCGTCCGATGCTCGTCGGCGCCGGGGTGGTGCTGGCTGCCAGCTACGAGGCCAAGGCGTACGGGGTGCGCACCGCGATGAGCGTGCGGGCCGCCCTGGCCCGGTGCCCGACGGCGATCGTGGTCCCGCCCCGCATGGCGGCGTACACCGAGGCCAGCCGGGCCGTGTTCGAGGTCTTCGACGACACCACGCCGATCGTCGAACCGCTGTCGATCGACGAGGCGTTCCTCGACGTCGCCGGGCTGCACCGGATCGCCGGCACGCCCGTGGCGATCGCCGCCCGGCTGCGTCAGGACGTGCTGGCACGAGTCGGCCTGCCGATCACCGTCGGGGTGGCCCGCACCAAGTTCCTGGCCAAGGTCGCCAGCCGCGTCGCGAAACCGGACGGGCTGCTCGCCGTCGAGCCCGCCGACGAACTCGCCTTTCTGCACCGGCTGCCGGTCGAGGTGCTCTGGGGCGTCGGCGAGGTCACCTCGGGAAAGCTGCACCAGCGCGGTATCCGTACCGTCGGGCAGGTGGCCCGGTTGGGCGAGGCCGCGCTGGTGTCGATGCTCGGCCAGGGCGCGGGCCGCCACCTGCACGCCCTCGCCCACAACCAGGATCCGCGGCCCGTCGTCACCGGGCGCCGCCGCGCCTCGATGGGAGCCCAGCGCGCACTGGGCCGCGGCCCGCACACCGTGGAGTTCCTGGAGGCCGCGCTCGCCGGGCTGGTCGAGCGGGTCACCCGCCGGATGCGCGGCGCGCAGCGGCCCGGCCGCACGGTGGTGCTGCGGCTGCGGTTCGCCGACTACACCCGGGCGACCCGCTCGTCGACCATGCCCAAGGCGACGTCGCAGACCCAGGCGGTGCTCGACACCGCCCGGGCTCTGCTCGCGACCGCGACGCCGCTGGTGGCCGAGCGCGGCCTGACGCTGATCGGCGTATCCGTGAGCAACCTGGACCGGACCGGCGACATCCAGCCCGAGCTGCCCTTCGACGACCTGCCCCGCGACGCGCTGGACACCGCCGTCGACGCGGTGCGCCGCCGTTTCGGCACCATGTCGCTGCAGCGCGGCACGCTGCTGGGCACCGACACGGGCCTGGTCATGCCGATGCTGCCCGACTGAGCGCTCCTAGAGGACGACGGTGTCGCCCAGCGGGATGCGGGTGTAGCCGATCCCCTCCTCGCCGCCCAGCCAGGCGTCGAACTGCCGCAGCCCGAGGTCGTTGAGCACCCCGTCGTGGATCGGGAACGCGCGGCGCGGCCGCACCGCCCGGGCGAACCGGATTGCGTCGCCGATCTTCAGCCACGGGCCGGCCGCCGGGATAAGCAGCGTCTCGACCGGCTCGGCGGGCACGAACAGCGAGTCGCCGGGGTGGTAGACGCCGTCGACGACGAAGCCGACGTTGGCACAGCCGGGCAGGCCGTCGATGATCTCGGCGTGCTCGCCGCCGACCGCACGCACCGTGAACCCGGCCGCGGTGAAGACCTCACCGGGGGAGACGGCCTGCACCCCGCCGCCCAGCTCCTCCGCGAGCTTGCGATGGGTGTGGACGGTCAGCTCCGGGTTGCGCTCGCGGGCCGCCCGGAGCAGGTCGAGATCGACGTGGTCGGCGTGCTCGTGCGTGACGAGCACAGCGGACACGCCGTCGAACGACACCGGCTCCGAGTAGACACCCGGGTCGATGAGCAGGGCCCGGTCGCCGTCCTCGAGGCGTACGCAGGCGTGGCCGTACTTGGTCAGCCGCATCTTCAGAACCCCCGCTCCGCCTGCGAGCGCAGCACGCAGAACTCGTTGCCCTCCGGGTCGGCGAGCACCGCCCAGCCGGTGCCGTCGGCGTTGCGGTGGTCGGCGGCCATGGTCGCGCCGAGGCCCACCACCCGCTCGACTTCCACATCGCGGGGCGTGTCCGACTGCAGGCACAGGTGCAGGCGGTTCTTGACCGCCTTGGGTTCGGGGACCCGCTGGAAGAACACGGTCTGTGCCGACGGCAGGTCGAACGCTGCCTCGTGGCCGTCGTCGAACACGACCTCGCTGTCGAAGACCTGTGCCCACCAGCGTGCGAGGGCGCCGGGATCGGCGGCGTCGAACGTGACGTTGCGGATTGTCGTCGTCATGCGGCCACTCTGTTGCCTCGACGGCGGCACCGTCAAACGAGATGCGACGGGGCGGTCGGGCCACGCGGCCATCGTATGACCCGGCAAATGCTCCGAAATGGTAACAAGCCGTCTGGTAAGACCACACGGTGGTCGGAGATTCGCAACCGATCATCGGAGGATGCCACGGCCTCGCCCGGTGCCCTTCCCTCGCTGCCGGCGATGCCGACGGCCGCCCCTGGCGCGATGCCGTCGCTGCCCGCCATGCCCGACGCCGCCGAACTGCAGGGCCTCAGCGGCGAGCAGTTCGACAACCGGATCGTCGAGCTCTTCTCGGCCAATCACGAGGGCCTGCTCGGCTCCGTCACCGCCGAACTGGCCAACGGCGTCGACCCCACCGTCAAGGGCATCGCCGACCAGCTCAAAGTCACCGCCGACACTGAACAACAACAGCTCGAGACCCTGACCGGCCCCACGCCGACACCCACCCGCTGACCGACACGTGAAGCCGGCGCCCTTCCAGCACCGCAGCGGCAGAGCAAAGCCTTGCGGCGGTTGAGCATTTCCACGGTCGCGCCGGCTTGGCGCATTCGTCGGCTGGACATCCCCGGTCGGCAGGCTGTTGACCCGGGCCCTCATGCTGGCCGCATGACAGAATGGACCGCAAGGAGCGCGGCCGCTGCGAGGGTCCTCCTGCGTGTCGCTGCGGCGTTCGCGGCTGGCGCCGTCGTGATCAGCTTGTACGTGGTGGCAACGGTCGACCTGGCCCTCGACCGGTACGTGGATCGACACCACAACATCAACGTCGAAGGCTGGCGTTTCGGCCCGTGGCTCGACGTGGTGGTCAACCTCGCCATCGTGACGGCGGGAGCGCTCGCCGTCGCGGTTCCGGCGCTGCTCCTGGCCCAGCGTGGCGGGCGTCCCGGTATCAGCACGGTCGCGGCTCTCGGGATCGGTGTGACGCTCATCGGACTGCCCTTGATGCCCTGGCTGATGTTCGACCCCGTGCTGGCGTACGAGGCACACGTGCACGCGGCGCAGGCCGGTGCGTACGGCTGGTGGTACTACCCGGCCCTGGCCGGTGCCGCGGTCCTTGCCGCCGCCTGCGTGCTCGGCGCCGTCGTGCTGGGGCGACGATCACCAGACCGGAGACGCCGCAGCGCCTCCGCGCCCGGCCCGGAGGCGTCGTCCTAGAGACTGATCAACATAAGGCGCTGATGCTACGTGAAGCAGAACTCGTCGCCCTCTCGGTCAGCTCGGCGTGCCGAGCTGACCGAGAGGGGCCGTCACAGCGGGCGGGGCGCGGCCGCGTACACACGGGCCAGTTCCTTGACCGTGGCGGTGATGCGTTCGCGCAGCGACGCCGGTTCCAGCACCTCGACCTGCGTGCCCAGGCGCAGGAACTGCATCTCCGCGTGGCTGTCTGTCTCGATCGGCACCCGTGCCAGGATCCAGCCGTCCGGTTGCGGCTCACCGGCCGCGGCGGCGTCGGCGACGGCCCGGCCCATCACGTGCGGCAGCAGTTCCAGGGCGGCGGGGGACAGGCGCACCAGCGCCTCGCCGCGGACCAGCCGGGCCCGGAAGTCGGTGATGTGCCCGTGCCAGTGCGCCGCCAGGTCGAACCCCTCCGGCCAGGTGAAATCCTCCGGCAGCACGGTCAGCTCACGGATCTGGCTGACCCGGAACGTGCGCACACCCCGGGCCGCGCGGGCCACCAGATACCACTTGCCCGCCTTCAGGACCAGCCCGTACGGCTCCAGCCGGTGTTCGGCGGGGCCGGTCCAGTTCTCATAGCGGACGGCCAGGGCGTGCTGGTGCCATACCGCGTCGGCGAGGGTGGCGAGGTGCTCGGAGCTGTCGCCGTCCTCGTACCAGCCGGGGGTGTCGAGGTGGAAACGCTGCCGCATGCGGGCGGACCGCTCGCGCAGCGCGTCCGGCAGCGCGGCGGCGAGCTTGAGCTGCGCGGCGGCCACCGCCTCGGCCAGGCCGAGGTCTGCCGCGACGCCCGGCAGCTCCGCGAAGACCAGGCCGCGGGCCTCGGCGGCGGTGAGTCCGGTCAGCTGGGTGCGGTAGCCGTCGACCAGCCCGTAGCCGGCGGCGTCGCCGTAGACGGGGATGCCCGCGGTGCCCAGCGCCTGCATGTCCCGGTAGATGGTGCGGGCCGACACCTCCAGCTCGCCGGCCAGCTGGTGCGCGGTCTGGCGGCCGCGGCTCTGCAGCAGCAGGACGATGGAGAGCAGTCGGTCGGCGCGCATGTCCGGAAGTCTGCCGCCGGGCACTGACAGAACATGTCAGGGGTACGGCCCTAGCGTCCTCGGCATGACGAACACTGATTTCGACTTCCTCGCCGGCACGTGGGACAGCGTGCAGCGCCGCCTGGTCAAGGTCCTGGTGGGTTCCGACGAGTGGTACGAGTTCGACGCGACCCTGGACTGCCAGGTGCTGCTTGACGGGACCGGCGTCCTGGACGTGCTCCGCGCCCCGGAGCGCGGGTACGAGGGCATCGCTCTGCGCCTGTTCCACCCCGAGGAGCAGACGTGGCGGATCTGGTGGGCTTCGAAGAACACCGGTGGCCTGCTCGACGAGCCGGTCGTGGGTCGCTTCGACGGCGCCGTCGGCACTTTCGAGTGCGACGACACCTGGGAGGGCACGCCGATCCGGGTCCGCTACCAGTGGTCGCAGACCGACACCGACCACCCGCACTGGGAGCAGTCCTTCTCCACCGACGACGGCGCGACCTGGGAAGTCAACTGGACTGCCGACTTCACCCGTCGCGCCTGAGCCGTCCCGGCGTGGCAGCATGATCGCTGTTTCGTGTCAAAAGCTGTGGTCTGACCTCACTTTCTGACACGAAACAGCGATCATCACCTCAGGTGAGGAGGGCGGCGGTCACCTGGCGGAGGTAGGCGAGGCCGGAGGTGGCCAGGTCGTCCTGGGTGGGGGCGAGGGGGCGCCAGATGGCGGCGGCGATCGCGATGGCCTCATTGTCGCCGGTGAAGGATTCGATGCAGATGGGGCCGCGGTAGCCGGTGGCGGCCAGCGCGCCGAGCCAGCGCGGCCAGTCGAGGTGGTCGCGGCCGGGTGCGCCGCGGTCGCTGCCGGAGACCTGCACGTGCACGATACGCGGCCCGGCCAGGGTGACCGCGGCGTACGGATCGGACTCCTCGATGTTCATGTGGTAGCTGTCGAGCATGATCCCGACGTTGCCGGGCAGCCCGTCGATCGCCTCCAGGGTCTGCGCCATGGTGTTGACGACCGAGGTCTCGTAGCGGTTCAGCGCCTCGATCCCGATCGCGACCCCGCGCTCGCCGGCGTACTCCGCGATCGGCTCCAATGCCGACCTCAGCTGCCGGTAGCAGTCCCGCCGTTCGTCGGCGGACATGCGCCAGAGCCGCCCGACGGCCGCGTAGACGGGCCCGCACACGCTGGGCGCGCCGAGCACGGCGGCCGCGTCGACCAGCCCGCGCAGGTAGTCCTGCGAGCCGCGTACGGTCTCGGCATCGGTGCAGACGAGGTCGCGGCCGGGCGGGGTGACGGCGAGCACCGAAGCGGCGCTCAGGCCGTGTTCGGCGAGCAGGTCGCGGACCTCGGCGGGGGACCAGTCGCCGGGATTCTCGACGGGGATCTCGATCGCGTCGAAGCCCCAGGCCGCGATGCGGGGGACGAGCTCACGCAGGGCGTGGTCGTCGACGGGTGAGGTCCAGATCCACGGGTTGGCTCCGACGGCGAACACGGCGCACCTCTTTCACTGGTGAGAAAGGCGGCCGCCCCGGGAGGAGGGCGGCCGCCGTGGTGAGGCAGGGGATTACTTGCCGCCCCAGTCCTTGGGGTAGCCGGGCAGGGTGGCGCAGCCGCACATGGCGTAGTGCAGCGGCGGCATGTCCGCCTGCACGTACTGGCTCAGGTTGTCGGAGGTGATGGTCGGCTGGGGCAGCTTCCAGGGGCTGGCCACGGCCTCGCCGTTGAGGATCTTCAGCGCGGCGATGACCGGGGTGCGCCACTGGTAGGTGGGGTAGGTCGGGGCGATCGCGGTGAGCTTCTTGTCCTGCCACATCTTGAGGAAGTCCTGCTGGTCCTCGCCGACGATGGCCGGGAACGGCTTGCCCGCGTCCTCGAACGCCTCGGCGGCCGCGACCGCGGTGGCGCCGGCGTCCATCCAGATGCCGTCGATGTCGCCGAAGCGCTGCAGGTAGTTGGTGACGATGGTCTTGGTCTTGGCCGCGTCGCCGTCGGTGAACTCGACGCCGACGACGTCCAGGTCGGACTTGTCGAAGACGACCTTCGCCGCGCCCCAGCGGGCTTCGAGCACGTCGACGCCCGGCAGGATGCGCAGCGCGAGGATCTTGCCCTTCGGCTTGACCTTCTCGACGAGGAACTCCGCGCCGGTCGCGCCGAACGCGTACCCGCCGATGGGGTTGATGAAGGTGACCGGGCACTTGGTGTTGACGCCGCGGTCGAACACGATGACCGGCACCTTCGCGCAGGCCTGCTCGACGGCCGGGGTCAGCGTCGCGGTGGTGTTCGGGGAGACGATGAGCGCGTCGCAGCCCTTGCCGAGCAGGTCGGTGATGTCGGAGATCTGCTTGTCGTCCTTGCTCTCCGCGTCGGCCACGGTGAACGTCTTGATCTCCGGGTGCAGCTTCACCTCGGCCTGCATGTTCTTGAAGCCGACCTGCCGCCACGGGTTGCCGACACCCGCGTTGGAGAAGCACAGGTGGTACGGGCCGGCCTTCTTGTACTTGGCGGTGTCCACCGTCTTAGGGTCGAGCGCCTGCTCCCACGGCTTGTCCGCGGGACCGGTGGCGGTCTTGGTACGCAGCGCCAGCTCGTTGTCGTGGTCGGCCTGGACGAAGAACTTCGACGTCTCGCCGGTGCCGGCCCCGCTGGGTCCGGCGCTGGGCGACGCGCCGGGCACGTCGCTGGTGCAGCCGACCACGCCCACCGCCACGGCGGTGCACACGGCCAGCAGGAAGGGTGTGCTTCTCCTCATGCGCGTTCCTCTCGGTTGCAGATCAGGGCGGTGCAGTCAGGCGGTGCAGTGGGCGGTGCAGTGGGGCGGTTCAGGTGCGGCGGCGCAGCGTGCCGACGGCGACGGCGGCGAGGATGATCAGGCCCTGCACGGCGGAACTGAGCGCGCCGGAGACGCCGAGCAGGTTGAGCAGCGTGAGCAGGGTCTGCAGGGTGAGCGCGCCGAGCATGGCGCCGGCGACCGAGCCGCGCCCGCCGCCGAGCACCACCCCGCCGAGCACGACGGCGGTGATGGCGGTGAACTCCAGTCCCTGCCCGACCTGGAAGGACACCCCGCCGAAGCCACCGAGCAGGATCGCCGCGACGGCCGCGAGCAGGCCGCTGGCCAGGAACGCGATGGTGCGCACCCGGGCGGTGCGGGCCCCGGTGACGCGGGCCGCGCGCGGGTTGTCGCCGACGGCGAGCAGCACCTTGCCGAAGTCCGACCGCATCGCCAGCACGGCGAGGACCGCGACCCCGGACAGGACCAGCACCGCGTACGGCAGCTGCCCCAGCACCGGCACGCCGTCGATGCCGCGGCGGCCGAACATCCGGAACTCCTCCGACAGCGCCCCGCGCGGGGAGCCGCCGGTCCAGGTGTAGACCGCGCCGACGAGGACCAGGTACATGCCGAGGGTGGTGATGAACGAGGGCACCTGCAGCAGCGTGGTGACCAGGCCGTTGACCAGGCCGATGAGCAGGCCGAAGCCGAGCAGTAGCGCGATGACGGGCCAGGTCGCGGCCGGGTCGCCGTCGATGAGCCGAGCGGCGATGACGACCTCGGCGGTGACCAGGGAGCCGACCGACAGGTCGAAGTCGCCCGCGACGATGACGAAGTACTGCCCGGCGGCCAGGATGATCAGCGGGGCGGCGCGTTTGAGGAAGGCCAGCAGCACGGGTGGGTCGTAGAAGTCGGGCTGGCGGATGCCGACCGCGATCAGCAGCAGCGCCAGGATGATCAGCACGGGCCGGATGCTGCCCACGCCCCAGCCGCTGCGCCCGCCGCCGCCCAGTCCGGATGCCACGGCCGGGGCCGGGGTTGCCAGTTCGGTGCTCATGCCTTCTCCTCGCTGCGCTCGCCGGCGGCGTCGCCACGCCCACCGATTCGCTCGCGGTGCTCGCTCATGCCACGGCCGCCTTCCGCCGGTCGGAGGTGCGGCGCAGGCGCAGCGCGTACACCGCGACCGCGGCGACGATGACCACGCCGCGCACCATCTGCTTGAAGAAGGAGTCCACTTCGAGCTGGTTGAACACGCCGTCGATGACGGCCAGCAGCAGCACCCCGCCGACGGTGCCGGTGACCCCGCCGCGGCCGCCGGCGAGCACGGTGCCGCCGAGCACGACGGCGGCGATCGACTCCAGGTCGTAGCCGCCCTCCGCGCCGACCCGCGGCGCGCCGGCCCCCAGGCGGCTGGCCAGGTAGAGCCCGGCGATGCCGGCGCACAGTGAGCAGATGACGTGGGTGCGGATCAGCACCCGGTCGGTGCGCACCCCGGACAGCCGGGCCACGTCGAGGTCGCCGCCGGTCGCGATGAGGTGGTGGCCGTAGCGGGTGCTGCGCAGCGTGAACCAGACCGCGGCGGCCACCGCTGCGAACAGCAGGAACGACAGCGGCACGGGCCCGAGGCGGTCGTAGCCCAGGTGCTGGAAGGAGACGGGCACGCTGCCTGCCGGTCCGGCGTACCCCTGCTCCAGGTAGCCCTTGATGAGCAGCCCGACGCCGAGGGTGGCGATGAACGCGTTGATCCGCAGCTTGGTGATCAGCAGACCGTTGACCAGCCCGATCACGGCGGAGACGACCAGCACGAGCAGGATCGCCGGCAGCACCATGCCGTCGGAGCCGGCCATCGTCTCGGCGGCGACCAGCGAGGTCAGGCTGATCACGTACGCCACGGACAGGTCCAGCGAGCCGGCGAGGATGGCGATGGTCTGCCCGACCGCGACGATGCCCAGCCCGGCGGCACGCTGCAGCAGGCTGATCGTGCTGGATTCGCTGAACAGCGAGCCGCCGTCGAGGGCGACCAGCGTGCCGCCGACGATCAGCGCCACGGCGAGGGCGGGCCATACGCCGTTGGTGGCGTCCAGGCCCGGCAGCCGCAACCGGGCGCGCAGCGTTTCCGTGCTCATGCCTTCTCCTCGCTGCGCTCGTCGGCGGCATCATCGAACTTGCTGATTCGCTCGCCGCGCTCGCTCATGCGGGCACCTCCGTGCTCGTGGCGGCCCCGGTGGCCAGGCCCATCACGGCTTCCTCGCTCGCCCCGGCGGGCAGCTCGCCGGCGATCGCGCCGTCCCGCATGACGACGATGCGGTCGCTCATCCCGATCAGCTCCGGCAGCTCGGACGAGATCATCAGCACCGCGGCGCCGTCGTCGGCGAGCCTGCGGATCAGGTCGTGGATGGCGGCCTTCGCGCCGACGTCGATGCCGCGGGTGGGCTCGTCGAACAGCAGCACGCGCGGTTTCATCGCCAGCCAGCGGGCCAGGATCACCTTCTGCTGGTTGCCTCCGGACAGGTAGCGGATCTCCTGACCGGTGCCCGCGGCGTGCACCTCGACGGCGTCCAGCAGCTCGCGCACGGTGGTGGTGCGGGCCGCGCGGGCGAACCAGCGCGGCTGCACGGCACGTTGGGCCAGCAGGGCGTTGTCGAGCACCGACTGGCTGAGCGCGAGGCCCTCGCCTTTGCGGTCCTCGGTGACGTACGCGATCCCGGCCCGTACGGCCTGCCGGGGTGAGCGCACCCGCACCGGCACGCCGTCGAGCAGCATCTGCCCGGTGCGGAAGCCGTCGATGCCGAACACGGCACGGGCCAGCGCGGAGCGTCCGGAGCCCTGCAGCCCGCCGATGCCTAGCACCTCGCCGGAGCGCAGTTCGAGGTCGACCGGGCGCAGCCGGCCGTTCCCGGCGGCGGCCAGCTGCAGCCGGGCCGCGCCGGCGCTGCCGGGTGCGGCACGCTCGGGGAAGTAGTGCGACAGCTCGCGGCCGACCATGTGCCGGACCAGGGTGTCCGGGGTGGCCTCGGCGGTGTCGAGGGTGGTCACCCGGCGGCCGTCCTTGAGCACGGTGATCCGGCCGGACAGGTCGAAGACCTCGGTGAGCCGGTGCGACACGTAGAGGATGCCGATGCCGCGCTGCTGCAACCGGCGGACCAGGTTGTAGAGCAGCTCGACCTCGTGCTCGGCCAGCGAGGCGGTGGGCTCGTCCATGATGAGCACCCGCGCGTCCAGCGCGAGCGCCTTGACGATCTCGACCACCTGCTGCTGGGCGACGCCGAGCCGGCCGACCCTGGTCTGCGGGGCGATGGCGGTCTCGCCGACGCCCGCCAGCAGCTCGGCGGTGCGGGCGTGCATGGCCCGGCGGTCGACCAGGCCGCGGCGCAGCGGTTCGCGGCCGAGGAAGACGTTCTCGGCGACGGTGCGCTCCGGGAGGAGGTTGAACTCCTGGTGGATGATGCCGATCCCGGCGGCCTGCGCGGCGCGGGGATGGGGCAGCGTCACCGGCTTGCCGGAAAGCTCCAGGGTGCCCGCGTCGGGCTGGTACACCCCGCTGGCGATCTTCATCAGGGTTGACTTGCCGGCGCCGTTCTCGCCGACCAGCGCGTGCACCTGTCCGGGGTGCAGGTCGAGGTCGACGTCGTCGAGCACGCGTACCCCGAAGAACGCCTTGCCGACCCCGCGCATCCGCAGCAGGGGCTGGTCGCTGTCTGGCTGCACCGCACCTCCTCGATCGATCAGTTCGGTTGAGGCCGGAGGCTTCCGCACTTTCGTTGGCGCAGCAAGAACTTTTGCTGTCCTGATCGGAAGTCTTGGCGTCGGACGTTAAACGTTGACGCTCGATCTAGCAAGCCTGTTACGAGCCGGAAATGGTCACGGTTCGGCATTGACGCATCTACCAGGCGCGATGTGAACGGCTTTTCGGGCTTTCTTCAAAGCGGGCATTAGTTTTGCCTGGCAGACAACAAACTTTCAGTGAATATTTTAAAACTGGCATCGGCAGAATATTGACGAGGCCTGTTGGCTCGGGCCATGCTCGGCTTCGCGCTCCCCGTTAACGGGACTGACACATGTCGATGCGGAATCCCTGTCCGGCATCGGAGCGCTGCACGGTCATGCGTCGCGGCGGACGCATGAGGACCCCCGCCCGTCCTTTTCCACGAAGGAGACGGCATGAGCCGCCGCAGACCTGTCCTTGGCGCGTTCTTAGCGCTGGCCACCGCAGTAGCCGTAAGCGTGCTCCCCACGAACACCGCCTCGGCCGCACCCGCGTTCCGGGCGCTGGTGTTCAGCGAGACCGCCGGTTACCGGCACGGATCCATCGCCGCCGGCGTCACCATGTTCAACCAGCTGGCCGCGGCCAACAACTTCGAGGTGGTGTTCAGCGAGGACTCCACCGTGCTGAACACGGCCAACCTCAACACCTTCGACGTGCTGGTCATGTTCCAGACCTCCGGCATGATCTTCGACAACGACGCCCAGCGCACCGCGACGCAGAACTTCCTGCGCAGCGGCAAGGGCATCGTGGCCATTCACAACGCCACCGACATGGGCATCGAGTCGGCGTTCCCGTGGTGGGACGCGACCATCAACGGCGGGGCGCACATGCCCGAGCACTCGCCCGGCTCGCTGCAGGGCTACGCCCGGGTCGCGGACAAGGTCCACCCGTCCACCGCGGGCCTGCCGGACAACTGGCAGCGCACCGAGGAGTGGTACAACTTCGACGTCAACGCCCGCGGCCAGGTCCACGTGCTGGTGACCGCCGACGAGCGCACGTACAACCCGGGCGGCGCGGCGATGGGCCCTGACCACCCGATCTCCTGGTGCCGCGAGGCCGAGGGCGGCAAGGTCTGGGCGACCGCGATGGGCCACGACGACGCGTCCTACAGCGAGACCAACTTCCGCAACCACATCCTGGGCGGCGTGCGGTACGCGGCGGGCAACCTGGCCGGCGACTGCGGCGGCACGGTGTGGAGCAACTTCGAGAAGGTCACCCTGGACTCCAACACCGTCGACCCGATGGCGATGGACGTGGCCCCCGACGGCCGCGTGTTCTACGTCCAGCGCGGCGGCAAGCTCAACGTGTTCAAGCCGGCCCAGCAGCAGACGGTGCAGGCGGCCCAGCTGTCGGTCTACACCGGCGGTGAGGACGGCCTGGTCGGCATGGCCCTCGACCCGAACTTCGCCACCAACGGGTGGATCTACCTGTACTACTCGCCGGCGTCCAGCTCGACCGACGTCAACCGGCTGTCCCGGTTCACCATGACCGGCGACACGCTCAACCTGTCCAGTGAGCAGGTCCTGCTCAGCGTGCCCGCGTACCGGGATCGCACCTTCGCCGAGCCGGGGCACACCGGCGGCTACGTCGCGTTCGGGCCGGGCGGCAACCTCTACCTGTCCACCGGCGACGACTCGCCGCCCAACCTCGACCCGGCCTGGCAGGGCTACGCGCCCCTGGACTGGCGGTCCGGCAAGAGCTTCCTGGACGCCGCCCGCAGTGCCGGCAACACCAACGACCTGCGGGGCAAGCTGCTGCGCATCCACCCGGAGAGCAACGGCACCTACACGATCCCCGGCGGCAACCTGTTCGCCCCGGGAACCGCGCTGACCAAGCCCGAGATCTACGCGATGGGCTTCCGCAACCCGTTCCGGTTCGAGGTCGACATGCAGACCGGCTGGGTGAACCTGGCCGACTACGGCCCCGACCGCGGCGGCGCGACCACCAACCGGGGGCCGGAGGGCCTGGTCGAGCTCAACGTGATCAAGCAGGCGGGCAACTTCGGCTGGCCGTTCTGCCACGGCAACAACCAGGCGTACGCGCCGTACAACCCGGACACCGGCGTGGTCGGCGCGAAGTTCAACTGCAACGCGCCGGTCAACGACTCGCCGAACAACACCGGCCTGCGTACGCTCCCGCCGCTGGTCCAACCCCAGATCTGGTACGGCTACGGCGTCTCGCCGACGTTCCCGGAGATGGGCGAGGGCGGCTCGGCGCCGATGGGCGGCCCGGTCTACCGCTACAACGCGTCCAGCACCTCGGCGACGAAGTTCCCGGCGTACTACAACGGCGTGCACTTCTTCTACGAGTGGTCGCGCAACTACATCAAGGAGATCCACTTCGACGGCTCGGGCAACCTGGTGAAGATCAACCCGTTCCTGCCGGGCGGCGGCTTCATCAAGCCGATGGCCATGCGCTTCGGCACCGACGGGTCGCTCTACGTGCTCGAATGGGGATCGGAGTTCGGCGGCGGCAACAACGACTCCGGGCTCTACCGCATCGACTACGTGCACGGCGGGCGCGCCCCGATCGCCAAGGCCACCGGCACCCCGACCAACGGGCTCGCCACGCTGAACGTGACGTTCTCCAGCGCCGGCTCCTACGACCCGGACGCCGGGGACACCATCTCCTACGCCTGGGACTTCGACAGCAACGGCAGCACCGACTCCACCGCCGCGAACCCCACCCGGGCGTACACCACCAACGGCAACTACACCGCGAAGCTGACCGTCACCGACAACACCGGCCGGTCCTCGTTCGTCAACGTGCCGATCACCGTCGGCAACAACGCCCCGGTCGTCAACATCACCTCACCGCCCAACGGCGGCATGCTCGACTTCGGGCAGAACGTCGCCTACAACATCAGTGTCACCGACGCGCAGGACGGCACCATCAACTGCACGCAGGTGTTCACCAACCCCGCACTCGGGCATGACGACCACGCCCACCCGACCACCGACCTGCCCGGCTGCTCCGGCACCGTCAACACCGGCAACCTCGGCGGCCACCCGGACGGGGCCAACCTGTTCTACCTGCTCAACTCCCGCTACCAGGACAACGGCAACGGCACGGTGGCGCGGCTGACCGGCTACGCCAACGTGGTGCTCCAGCCCAAGCACAAGCAGGCGGAGTACTTCACCAGCCAGTCCGGCATCCGGGTCGTCGCGCAGGCCGGGGCGGAGAGCGGCAACCGGATCGGCGACGTCAGCAACAACGACTGGATCATGTTCGATCCGATGAGCGTGCAGGGCATCACCAGCGTCAGCTACCGGGTCTCCTCGCCCAGCGGCGGCGGCAGCATCGAGCTGCGCGCCGACTCGCCGACCGGCACCCTGCTGGCGACCAACCCGATCGCGGCGACCGGCGGCTGGGACACCTACGTCCAGCAGGCGGCCGTGAGCGTGGCGGCGCTGTCCGGCACGCACAAGCTGTACATGGTGTTCAAGTCGAGCGCCAACAACGGCTTCGACGTCGACTCGTTCACCTTCGCCGGGGCCGGGGTCGGCACCAACCCGACCGGGGGCATCGCGGGCAAGACGTACACCTTGACGGCCCAGCACAGCAGCAAGCTGGCCGACGTCAGCGGGGTGTCCACGGCCGACAACGCGACCGTGGTGCAGTGGCCGGCCACCGGGGCCAACAACCAGCGCTGGCAGGCCGTCGACGCGGGTGGCGGCTACGTCTACCTCAAGGCGGTGCACAGCGGGAAGTGCCTGGCCGCATCCGGCGGCTCGACCGCCGACGGGGCGGCGATGGTCCAGCTGACCTGCACCACGAACAACAACATGAAGTGGCAGGCGGTCACCACCTCGACCGCCGGGGTGTACCAGCTCAAGGCGGTGCACAGCGGCAAGTGCCTGGACGTCAACGGCGCCTCGACGGCCGACAACGCCGCGGTCATCCAGTGGGCCTGCCACACGGGCACCAACCAGTTGTGGCGGCTCACCCAGGTGTAGGACCCGCCGGTCCGCGCACACCTGGGTGAGCGGACCGGCGTACGCGGCGGGCAGGACTCTGGCGTCCTGCCCGCCGCGGCCCGTCAGGGCGTCGGGTCGGCGCTGACCACGACCGCGTCCGGGGCGGGTTGGGGGCGGTGGTGCATCAGGTGGCGCAGCGCGGTGTTGAGCACCGCGACGATCGGGACTGCGACCAGCGCTCCGATGATCCCGGCGACGGCGATACCCGCGGCCAGCGCCACGATCACGGCCAGCGGGTGGATCGCGACCGCGCGGCCCATGATCAGCGGCTGGAGCACGTGGCCTTCCAGCTGCTGCACCAGGATCACCGCGGCCAGCACGATCAGCGCGGTGAGCGGGCCCTGGTCGACCAGCGCGACGAGCACCGCCACCGCCCCGGACACGGTCGCCCCGACGATGGGGATGAACGAGGACAGGAACACCAGCGCCGCCAGCACGAAGGCGAACTCGACCCGCAGCAGCACCAGGGCCAGGCCGATGCCGACCGCGTCGATGAACGCCACGATCACCGTGGCGCGCACGTACGCCACCAGGGTCAGCCAGCCGGCGTTGCCGGCCTCCAGCATGGGCCGGCGCGCGCGGCGGGGCAGGGCGAACGTGGCCAGGTGCCACAGCCGGTCCCCGTCGCGCAGGAAGAAGAACGTCACGACGATGACCAGCATCGCGGTGATGAGCACCTCGAATCCGGCGCCGGCCGTGGCGAACAGGCCGCTGGTGAGGCTCTGCCGGTTGTCGCTCACCCAGGTGCCGGCGGCCTCGAACGTGCCGTCGAGCTGCCGGGTGGACAGGTGCAGCGGGCCGGTGCCCAGCCACTGGCGGACCTGCTGCAGACCGGCGGAGGCGTTCTCGGCCAGGCCTGGCATGCCGTCGACGAGCTGCGTGACCAGCAGGGTCAGGAAGCCCACCGTCAGCAGCACCCCGCCGAACAGGACGATCGCGGTGGCCAGCGAGGCGGGCAGCCGCAGCCGCTCGCGCAGCAGACGCACCATCGGCGCGAGCAGCGCCGACAGCAGCAGCGCGATGGACAGCGGAATCAGCACCTGGGCGAGCCGTCCGGCCAGCGTCAGCACCACCCAGCCGACCCCGGCGAGCACCAGCAGCCGCCAGCCCCACGCGGCCGCCACCCGCAGCCAGTACGCGACGGCTTGGTCGGGGTTGTCGTGCTGGTCGTCCGCGAGGTCCGGGACGTCCACCGTGTCGGGCAGGATCAGTGGCGGCACGGAACGGGCCGACTCCAGCCGCTGGCGGGCGGCGCGCAGACTCGCCCGCCACCGCGCTGCCTCGGTCGACGGGGGAGCCGTGGTGGCGGCGGGGTCGGACAGCGACATGGTGGCCTCCGGACAGCGGTGCGAGGGGATCGGCGACGGCCGCCCGGCACGAGGGGAGGAGGACCGGCTGTCCCACGGTTACCCACCGCGACGGCGGGCAAACGGAGGCCTGCTGTCCGATGGTTTCCGTTACCGGCTGTTATCTGTCGCACATCCCGGGTACCGTCGTCGGCAGGTGCCCCGGATTTCGGGCCCTGCCCCCGGCTGTTGATCCACTTGGAGCCTTCCTTGTCCGCTGCATCCGTGAACCGTCCCGACCGGCTCAACCCGCCGGCCACGCTGGTCTTCAGCGCACCGGAGGAGCCCCGGACCGACACCCGCGACGCGGCCGAGCCCCGCCCGGTCGCCCTGGACCCGTTCGCCGTGCCCGCGACCGGCAACGCCCACGCCGGAGCCTGATCTACCTCAGCACGGGGTGAGAGCCCGCCCGCAGGCCGCGTGAAGGCCAGGAGCGGGCGGCCCGGAGCAGGCCGCGCTCGGTGCGCGTGCGGATCTCGGGAATGGCGAGGTCGGGCATGTGGTGTCCGACGGCCGAGACGAAGATCCGGCCAGACCCCACTGCCCGACGATCATCGCACTACATGACGATCAGTGTGAGCGCGCAGTTGGATCACGTCTACATATGTGTATCGAGTGTTCCATCTTGGCGGTGCGCTGAGATGCTGGCTATGCTGCTGCCCATGCGACGCATCTTGATCACTGGTGGCGCCGGCAGGGTGGCGACGCTGCTGCGTACGGGCCTGGCGCGGCCGGGCCTCGTGCTGCGCCTGCTCGACCTGCGCGTACCCGCGTCCCTACCGGGAGTCGACGGCTCCCGCGAGGAGATCATGATCGGGTCGGTGACCGATCCTGACGTGCTCGCCGAGGCAATGCGCGACGTCGACGCGGTGGTGCATCTGGGCGGCCAGAGCCGCGAGTCCGACGTGCGCGACGTCATCGAGTCCAACATGTACGGCACGTACCTACTGCTGGAGGCCGCGCGCGCGGCCGGGGTCGGCCGCGTCGTGCTGGCGTCGTCGAACCACGCCGCCGGCTTCCACTCCCGTGGCGCCGAGCCCGTGCCGGCCGGCCTGCCCGGCCGTCCCGACACGCTCTACGGCTGGAGCAAGGTCGCCATGGAGGCGTGCGGGCAGCTCTACGCCGACCGGTTCGGCATGGACGTGATCTGCCTGCGCATCGGGCTGTGGTTTCCGACGCCGCGCAGCCTGCGCGGGCTGGCGATGTGGATATCACCGGACGACGGCGTACGCCTGATCGAGGCGTGCCTGTCCGTGCCGTCGCCGGGCTTCCGGATCGTGTGGGGGATCAGCCGCAACACCCGGCGCTGGTGCTCCCTCGCGGAGGGCGAGGCGATCGGCTACTTTCCGCAGGACGACGCCGAGACCTTCGCCGAGCAGCTGATCGCCGAGCACGGCGAGCCCGACTTCGCAGCCGACCCCGCGCTCACCCGCCTCGGCGGCCCGTGGTGCGACGTACCCCTCGGCCGCAACCTACCGCCCCCGCGATGATCATCCGACTTGCCGGGCGCCTGTGCGTATCTTGACCGTCCATACGCACAGGCGCCCGGCAAGTTCGCGGATCTCGCGGGCGGCGGGCGGCCCGGTCAGTGCAGGATGTTGACGTTGAGTTCGCGTTCGGCGGTGCGGATGCCCTGGTAGACGGTGTCGCATTCGTCCTCGACGCCGCCGACGAGGATGCCGTACGCGACGTGGCTGGCGAACATCGGCGCGCCGCTGTCGCCGGGCTTGCTGCAGTTGGACGTGCGGCCCAGGTTGCGCATGGCCCATCCGCCCAGGTTGGCGGTGAGGCCGAGCTCGGTGACGTAGCCGCAGTTGGTCATACGGGTGGCCATGCCCGTGGTGCAGATGCGCATGCCCAGCAGGCTCATCTTGTCCTCGGCGATGTGGTACGTCGTGTTCTGGTTGGTCTGCGGGCTGTAGGTGACCAGAACCCAGGGCCGCGGGTCCCAGCCGGTCGCCACCGACGTGTCGCTGATCCGGATGATCGCCATGTCCCCGATGTACGTGTCGAAGATCCAGTGGTGCACCGGCCCGATGGCCTTCACGGTGAGCGCGGCGTTCTTGCTGCTCCAGGTGCCCAGGTTGCCCCTGGCGCAGTGGCCGGCGGTGACGACGTACTTCTTGCTGTCGACCTTGCTCTGCGCGATGAAGCCGGACGTGCACGACGTGTCCGGGTGATTGATCTTCACGCCGCCCCGCAGCGGAGCGTCGCAGTAGGGAGAGTCGCAGCCGAGGAAGGGCCGGTGACCGCCGGACGTCGCGGCCAGCACGACTCCGTCGCCCAGGCGCGTCTGCGCCGCCTTGACCAGGTCCTGCTGCGCCGTCGTCAGCTCGCCCTTGCGGGGCACGCCGAGCTGCACCGCGTTCAGGTCGGGGCGCAGGCCCGCGCTGAGGTACACGGTCGCCTCCTGGTTGACCCGGATGACCTCCTCGGCGAGCCAGTCGTTGTCCGCGCCGAGCCGGGCCGCCGAGCGCTTCACGCCGACCAGGTCGTAGCCGCCGGTCAGGCCCACCGCCTGGGCCGCCGCTTTGACGATGCTCTGCGCGGTCGCGTCGACCTGGCCGGTGACGCCGACCTTGACCCGGTCTCCGCCGCGGACGTCGATCCAGACCGCGCCGTAGCGCGCGCCGAGGTCGGTCTGCAGCCGCTCGTCCAGGTCGGGGGCGACGAGCTGCCAGGACATGCGCTCCCTGGCCTCGGCCTCGGTGATGCCGCGCTCCTTGGCGAACCCGGCCGCCTCCTCGGCGAACCAGTCGACTCCGGTCGGGCTCGCGCCCGCCGTGGGCAGCGCAGCGGCCGACCCGGGCGGCGCCAGCGCCACGGCCAGGCCGAGCGCGCACGCCGCGGCGGCGGCCTTGTTCCATCGCACCATCAGTGAACTCCTTGGACACACGGGGGATCGAGCCCTCACCATGTCCGGGCGGCAGATGCGGTGCCACGGCACGTCGTTCTTGCGACTGTCGGGCAGGGAACAGCGGACGCCGTGGCCAACGGCGATGCGGCCCTGAGCAGGACCGCCGTGCCGTCAGCTGGCGGCGTCCATCGGCTTGCGCCAGACCGAGACGTGGCTCTCGCTGTCGGAGGTGAACGGCGCCCCGGTCCAGTCCGCCACCCGCTGTTCGAGGACCAGGCCGGCCAGCCGGGCCATCAGATCGCACTCCGCCGGCCAGATGTAGCGGAAGTTGCTGAAGCCGTAGCGGGTGCTGCCGTCGTCGAGCCGCCGGTAGTGGTGCGAGGTGCCCTGCTGCGTGACCATGTCGTAGGTGTCGAAGCCGACGTGCCGGTCGGTCACCGCGAACGGCACCGCCGACTGGCCCGGCGGGAACCGCCGGATGCCCGGCACCCACAACTCGATGACGAAGCGGCCGCCCGGTGCGAGGTGCCGGGCGGCGTTCTGGAAGCACCGCACCTGTTCGTCCTGGGTGCGCAGGTTGCCGATGCTGTTCCACGGCACGTACACGAGGGAGAACTCGCCGGGAACGGTGGCGGTGGCCATGTCGCCGACGACGACCGGCACCTCGTCCGCGGACACCTTGCGCCGCAGGTGGTCGACCATCGGCTGCGACAACTCGATCCCGCTGACGCGGACGCCCCGGGCCGTGAGCGGGACGGCCACCCGGCCGGTGCCGATCGCGAACTCCAGCGCCGGGCCGTCACCGGCCAGCCGGGCCAGGAAGTCCACGGCGGGGTCGAGCGCATCGGGTGCGAACATCTCGGCCGAGGTGTCGTCGTACTGCGCCGCCGCGTCGTCGTCCCACAGGTCACTACTCGTCATGGGCACGAGCCTGCCTGCCTCGACGCACTCCTGCCATCGGTTTACGACGGGCCCGGTGCGCTCAGCTTTCGCCGATGACCAGGCCGTCTCGCTCGTCGTCCCAGGCGGCGGCGCTGATCCGCCACCCGGCGGAGGTCCGGACGAACTGGATCGTCTTCATGCCCCGGCCGGTGAAGGGCGCGCCGTCCTGCACGCCGGACTTGCCGTAGGCGCAGAAGTGCTGGGCGATGTCGCCGAACAGGTCGGTGCGCCCCGGCAGCTCCCACTCCCGGAAGTCGGTGAGCGTGTTCCCGGCGAGCAGGGCCTGCCGAGGCGCGATGAAGTCGTCGACGCCGTACAGGGTCGGCTCGCCGCCGCAGGTCCGCACGATCACCGCGCCGGGCAGGAACAGCTCCCGGAGCGCGCCGAGCCGGGCGGTGCCGTCGGGGCCGGAGACGAAGGCGGCGAAGAAGGTGTGCACGATGCCCTCGATCGCGGCCCGGTCCGCGGCCGCGGTGTGCTGGTGGCCGCTCACCGGATGCCGTTGCGGCGCAGGGTGCCCGCGAGTGCGGTCGAGGCACGGTTGATCGCGGCGGCGACGCGTGCCACTTCGGCGTCGGTGGCCAGGTCGGCGGGCATGGAGCAGCTGATCGCGTCGGTGGCCGGGATGCGGTAGTGCACCGCGGCGGCGACGCAGGCCACGCCCTCGCTGCCCTGCTCGTGTTCGTGTGCCCAGCCGCGGTCGCGGACCCGGGTCAGCTCCTCGTGCAGGACGTCGCGGTCGGTGATCGAGTGGCTGGTGAAGCCGACCAGCTCGTCGGGCAGGACCTTGTCGACCTCGACCGGGGTCAGTTCGGCCAGCAGCGCCTGGCCCAGCGCGGTGATGTGCGCGGGCAGCCGGCGGCCGACCCGGGACACGACCCGTACGGCGTCCCGCGACTCGCGGCTGCCGAGGTAGAGGACGTGGCCGTCGTCGCGGCGCGCGTAGTGCACGGTGTAGCCGATCTCCGCGCGCAGGTCTTCGAGGGCCTCGTAGACGTGGGGGAGCGCCGGGTCGCGGTCGAGATAGGCGGTGCCGGACAGCAGGGCGTGCGGGCCGACGCCGAACAGCGAGCCGCTGTCGTCGGCCTCGACCCATTTGAGCTCGCGCAGGGTGCGGACCAGGGCATGCAGGCTGCTACGGGGGTATCCCATGATCTCCTGCAGGTCGGAGATGCTCAGCCTGACCGGCGAGGCCGCCAGCGTCTCCAGGATGCGGACCGTGCGCTCGGCTGACTTCACCAGCGAGCTGTCGGGCTGGGTTGAGCTCATGCGTCCCACCGTCCACGCGAATTGTTTCGGGAGTGTTGACGGTCATAGTACCGGACGCTAACTTGTCGTTGCACCACTTGCACATAAGAGGAATCCGTCCACATATGTAGACAGGAGGCAGCGTCCGATGCTCAGTCGAAAAGCGACCAGGCTCGTGGCGGCGCTGGCGGCCGTGTTCGCGCTCGCGACCGTGGCCGGCTGTGGTGAAGACACTCCGCCGGCGGACAGCAAGGCGCCGCTGGAGATCTGGGTACGCAAGCCCCCAGGTTCGAACACCGAGAAGACCCACCAGGCCCTCGCGGCGAAGTTCACCGAGGCCACCGGCATCCCGGCCAAGGTGACGGCCCTGTTCGAGGACTTCGAGACCAAGCTCCAGCAGGCCGCGGCGCAGAAGAAGCTGCCCGACATCGTCGTCAACGACACCGCCCAGCTGGGCACCCTGGTCAAGCAGGGCCTGGTCCGCGACGTCGACCAGGGCGCCATCGCGGGCGGCGACCAGCTCACCCCGGCGTCCTGGGACGCCGCCCGCGGGGCCGACGGCAAGGTCTACGCGGTGCCGTTCTCGGCGCAGTCGTTCGCGCTGTTCATCCGAAGGGACTGGCGCGAGAAGGTCGGCGCCGCCCAGCCGACCAGCTGGGCCGAGCTGGACGCGCTCGCCGCCTCCTTCACGACGAAGGACCCCGACGGCAACGGCAAGGCCGACACCTACGGCTACGTCATCCCCGGCTCCACCAAGCGCGGCTACCTGGACTGGTACTTCTCCAGCTTCCTGTGGGCCGCGGGCGCGGACTACTTCTCCGGCACGGCGGGCAGCCTCGCCCCGGCGATCGGCTCCGACAGCTCGGTGGCCGCGGTGCAGTGGCTCAAGGACCAGTTCTGCGGCGCGAAGAGCGTCGTGCCCGGCGCGGTGACCTCGGAGACCACGCAGGCGCACCCGCTGTTCGAGTCGGGCAAGGGCGGCATCTACTTCACCGGCCCGTACAACATGGCCCGCTTCGACAAGAACCTCGGCAAGGACAAGTACGAGGTCGTCGCTCTTCCGGCCGGGCCCGGTGGCAGGTCCGCGTCGCTGGCCGAGGGCGAGAACGTCTACCTGATGGCGGGCTCGGCCAACCCGGCGGGCCAGCAGAAGTTCGCCGAGTTCCTGATCACCGAGCAGGGCCAGACCATCGGCATGGCCGGCGACACCGACGGCAACGTGGTCCGGCTGCCCGTCAACAAGAACGTCGACCTGGCCAAGGTCCGCACCGACACCCGCTGGCTGGTGTTCGACAAGGTCTACAAGGAGGCCGGCCGGTACGCGCCGGTGGTGCCCGAGTGGACCCCGTTCCGTACCGCGTCGGCGGAGAGCCTGAACGCGATCGTCGCCAACTGCTCCTCCGACCCCAAGGCGGAGCTGGCCAAGCTGGCCGCGAAGTTCGGCGAGGAACTCAAGAAGCAGAAGGCCGGCGCATGAGTGCCCGCACAGTGAGCGGGAGCGACTGATGCAGGCCACCGGTTCCGGGGCCACGGCGACCGCCGTGCGCCCCGGCCGGCGGCCCGGGCAGTCCGCCCCGCCGCCGGCCCCCGCCAGACGCGCCGGGCGTTTCAACGTCAAGGCCGCGCTGATCCCGTGGCTGTTCCTCGCCCCGGCGCTGGTCATCTTCGCCATGTTCAAGTTCTGGCCGATGGCGCAGGCAGTGAAGATGAGCCTGTACGAGGTCCGGCCCTACCTCGGCGACCGCTGGGTGGGCCTGGACAACTACCGGCAGGTGTTCACCGACGAGGACTTCCTCGCGGCCATCGGCCACACCGTGGTGCTGGCGGTCGGCCAGACCGGCGGCTCGATCGTGCTCGGCATGCTGCTGGCGCTGCTGCTGGAGGGCTCGGCCAAGCACCTGTGGGTGGTGCGCACCGCCGCCTTCCTGCCGACGGTCGCCGCGATGGCCGTGGTCGCCGAGGTGTGGCGCATCCTCTACTTCCCGGCGCCCGACGGTGCCGTCAACTCCATCTTCGACTGGTTCGGGGTCGGGCCGTCGCAGTTCCTCAACAGCGCGGACAGCTCGCTGCTGTCGGTGATGGCGGTCGGCGTCTGGCGCGGTGCCCCGTACGACATGATGATCTTCCTGGCCGGGCTGGCCGGGGTCGACCGCAACCTCTACGAGGCGGCCGCGGTCGACGGCGCGAACGTGTTCCGCCGCATCTGGCACGTCACCTTCCCGGCGCTGCGCCCGGTCTTCGCGATCCTGTTCACCCTCGCCGCGATCCGCGGGCTGCGCGTGTTCACCGAGATCTTCCTGCTCACCAACGGCGGCCCCGACGGAGCGACCGAAGTGATGATGACGCTGATCTACAAGCTGGGCCTGGAACGCGGGGAACTCGGCATCGCCGCCGCCGGGTCGATGCTGCTGCTGGCGGCGACCGTGCTGCTCACCGTCGTGGTCCGCGCCGCGCAGACCCGCTCGTCGCGGCAGGTCTCGTGATGGCGTCCGGATTCGACAGCGCGCTGGGCTTCAGCGGCCGCCGCGGGCCGGTCGCGGTCGTGGCCAAGGTCGTGGTGTACACGGTCGTCGTCGCGATCTTCGCCGGGCCGCTGCTGGCGCTCATGGTCGGCGCGTTCACCCGGGTGCCCGACCCCACCTCGCTGTCGCTGACGTCGGGCGAGTTCACCTTCGACAACTTCACCCGGGCCTTCGACCGGGGCGTGCTGGGCTACCTGGCCAACTCGTTCATCGTGGTGGGCGGCGGGCTGCTGCTGCAGATCGCGGTGAGCATCTCGGCGGCGTACTCCCTGGCCCGTAAGCGGTTTCCGCTGATGAAACTGGTGTTCCTGCTCATCCTCAGCACGATGATGCTGCCCGAGGAGGTGCTGGCGATCCCGCTGTCGCTGGTGCTGTCCGAGGTCAACCTCACCGGCTCGCTGCTCGGGATGATCGTGCCGGTCGGCGCGTGGGCGTTCTCCATCCTGGTGATGACCGAGTTCATGAAGGAGATCCCGGTCGAGCTGGAGGAGGCGGCCCGCCTCGACGGGGCCGGCGACCTGCGCGTGTTCTGGTCGGTGGTGCTGCCGCTGTGCCGGCCCGCGCTCGGCGTGATCGGCATCTTCGGCTTCACCATGATCTGGGACCAGTACCTGCTCCCGCTGCTCGTCGCGACCGACGCGCAGCAGTTCACCCTCCCGCTGGCCCTGCGCACGCTGCGCTCCGACGAGGAGGTGGGCGTCGGCGTGCTGCTGGCCGCGTCGCTGCTCGCGCTGCTGCCCAGCGTGCTGGCCTTCCTCGCCATGCAACGCCAGTTCATGCGCGGCCTCACCTCCGGCGCCGTCAAGGGCTGACGCCGCCACCCGCAAGTCTGCACAGCCACTACCGAGGAGATCCACCATGCGCCTGCAGGGGCTGCTCTCGTTCCCGCTCACCCCGTTCACCAGCGACGACAAGGTGGACCTCGCCGTCTTCGCCGAGCACGTCGAACGCCAGATCGCGGCCGCGCCCAGCGCGCTGTTCGTGGCCTGCGGCACCGGCGAGTTCACGGCACTGAGCACAGACGAGTACCGCGACGTCGTCGCCACCGCCGTACGGGTGGCCGACGGGCGGCTGCCGATCTTCGCGGGCTGCGGCGGGGGTCCGCAGGCCGCCCGCGAGTTCGCGCAGATCGCCGCCGAGTGCGGCGCGAACGGGCTGCTGCTGCTCCCGCCGTACCTGGTCACCTCGACGCCGGCCGGACTCGTCGAGCACGTGCGCTACGTCGCGCAGGCCACCGCGCTGCCGGTCACCGTCTACCAGCGCGCCAACGCGGTGCTCGACACCGCGGCCGCAGTGGCGCTGCTGGACATCCCGACCGTGGTCGGCATCAAGGACGGCCGGGGCGACGTCGACGCGATGCTGCGCCTGGTCACCGCGGTGCGTCATTCCGGGCACCCGCGCGCCCAGGAGTTCGGCTTCCTCAACGGCCTGCCCACGGCCGAGATGTCGGTGCAGGCGTACGAGGCGATCGGGGTGGAGAGCTACTCCTCGGCGGTGCTGTGCTTCGCGCCCGACATCGCGACCGCGTTCTACCGCGCGGTCCGCGCCGGGGAGAAGGCGGCCGTGTCCCGGCTGCTGGCCGAGTTCTACCTGCCGCTGGTCGCGCTGCGCGACCGGGTGCCGGGCTATGCCGTCGCGCTGGTCAAGGCCGGTGCGCGGCTGGACGGGCTGGAGGTCGGGCCGGTGCGCCCGCCGCTGGTCGACCTGTCACCCGAGCACCTGGCCGAGCTGAAGGCCGTCATCGCGCGGGGCCGTGCCGCCCTGGCGCAAGTGACAGCATGAACGGCGGACGACACTGCGGGGAGGCGGCATGAAAGGCACCGACATCAGGATCCGTGAGGTCGTCATCACGCCGGTGGCGTTCCCGGACCCGCCGATACTCAACTCGGCCGGGGTGCACCAGCCGTGGGCACTGCGCGCGATCGTGGAACTGCGCTGCGGCGACGGGCTGATCGGCCTGGGCGAGACCTATGGCGACGCCCCGCACCTGGAGCTGCTGCGCAGCGCCGGGGCGACGCTGGCCGGGCTGGACCCGTTCGACACCAACGGGCTGTGGCGGCGGGTGTGCGAGGCCCTGGGCGGCACGGACTCGCCCGACCGGCACGGCCTGACCGGCGGCTCCAGCCCGCAGAAGACCGCGCTGCGGGTGTTCAGCCCGTTCGAGGTGGCGTGCCTGGACCTGCAGGGGCACCTGATCGGACGGCCGGTGGCCGACCTGCTCGGCGGGGCGGTCCGCGACCGGGTGCCGTTCTCGGCGTACGTGTTCTACAAGTGGGACGCCCACCCGCCCGCCGACGGCCCGGCGTCCCTGGTCGGCGCGCTGCCGCCGGTCGACGACCCGTATCCGGAGGCGATCGACCCGGCCGGCATCGTCGCCCAGGCCCACCGGCTGATCGACCAGTACGGCTTCGGCTCGATCAAGCTCAAGGGCGGGGTGTTCCCGCCCGACGAGGAGATCGCCGCGATCCGGGCGCTGCGCGAGGCGTTCCCGGGCCTGCCGCTGCGCCTGGACCCGAACGCCGCGTGGAGCGTGGAGACGTCGCTGCGGGTCGCCGAGGAGACCG
Organism: Catellatospora vulcania; assembly: GCF_009720385.1. Taxonomy (GTDB): domain Bacteria; phylum Actinomycetota; class Actinomycetes; order Mycobacteriales; family Micromonosporaceae; genus Catellatospora; species Catellatospora vulcania. The sequence continues at coordinate 104,290 of NZ_ML769309.1, forward strand.
ACGGGCTGCTGGAGTACCTGGAGGATCCGACACCCGGCATCCCCGGCATGGCCGTGGTCGCCGCGCAGGCCCCGATGCCGCTCGCCACGAACATGTGCGTGGTCAGCCCGGACGACATCGCGCCCGGGTTCACCCAGGGCGCGGTCGGGGTGGTGCTCGCCGACCACCACTACTGGGGCGGGCTGCGCCGCAGCGCCGAACTCGCCGCGATCTGCCGCACCTGGGGCGTCGGGGTGTCCATGCACTCCAACAGCCACCTCGGCATCAGTCTCGCCGCGATGACGCAGCTCGGCGCGGCGCTGCCCGAGCTGACGTACGCCGCGGACACGCACACGCCCTGGCAGTGCGGCGTCGACGTGCTGGAGCGTCCACTGCCGATCACCGGCGGCGCGGTCGCGCTGCCGGACGGGCCGGGACTCGGCGTCAGTCTGGACCGCGACGCCCTCGCCCGGATGCACGAGAACTTCGTGCGTTGCGCGATCCGCGAACGCGACGACACGTCGTACCGGCGGATCTTCGAGCCCGGCTACACCAAGCGCAGGCCCCGATGGTGATCAGCGTGCACGCGTTCCCGTGGGACGTGCTCGGTGACGACGGCATCGTCGACCGGTTCGCGCAGACCGGAGCGGACGCGGTGACCCTGGCCGTGTCGTACCACTCGACCCGGGCGGCGACCCCGCTGCACCCGTCGCGGCGGTTCGTCGACGCCCGGCACGCCGCGCTCTACCGGCCGATTCGCGAGCACGTCTGGGCGAACAGGCGGCTCGTCCCGCAGGGGCCGGACTGGACCGGTGGCGACGCCGCAGGTGAGGCCGCCGCCGTACTGAGGAACGCAGGCATCCCCGTCAACGCCTGGATCGTGCTGGCGCACAACACCCGGCTCGGCCTGCTGCATCCCGGTCTGACCGTGCTCAACTGCTTCGGCGAGCGCTACCCGTACGCGCTGTGCCCGGCGCAGGCGGAGGTACGCGAACACTGCGTCACGCTGGCCGGCGAAGCGCTGCGGGACCTGCCGGTCGACGGGGTGTCCCTGGAGTCGTGCGGGCAGATGGGGGTCGCGCACATCGGCTGCCACGAGAAGACCGACGGGGCGTACTCCCCGCTGGTCCAGCGGCTCCTGAGCATCTGCTGCTGCACCGCCTGCACCACCGGGTGGGCCGCCCGGGGGCTGGACCCCGACCGGGTGGTCGCCGCGCTGCGCGAGTCCGCCCGCACCGAGACCCCGCTGCCCGAGCAGACGGCGTCGGCACTGCTGGCGGCCCGGCAGGACGCCACGGCCACCATGCTCGGCGAGGTGCTGGCGGAGGTACGCCGACACGCTCCGGACGCGCCGATCGCGCTGCACGGCCACCCCGACCCGTGGGCGGCCGGTCCGTCACCGGGCCTCGCTCCGCAGGTGCCGGCGCTGGTGGACCGGGTCCTGGCGCCGTGCTGGCCGACCGACCCGGCCACGGCCAAGCTGGTGTCGGCACTGGCCGGACGTGTCATCGTGGACGCCTACGTGACCGTGCTGCCGCCGGCCCGGCCCGACCGGCTGTCCGAGCATGTGGCCAGGTTGCGCGAGGCCGGCGCGACCCGGCTCAGCCTGTACCACCTCGGCCTCGCCTCCGCCGCGTACCAGCCGCTGCTGGCCGCCCTGACCAAGGAGTTCCGATCGTGAACGTGTCCACCGCGGTATCGCAGGCCGTGGCAGCCGCGCCGCACCTGGCCTCGCTCAGCGGCGAGCTGCGACGCACCATGCTGTACGCGGCCGCGGACGCGCTCGCCGCGGCAGGCGACGAGATCGTCGCGACCGCGCTGGCCGAGACCGGGCTGACCGAGGCCCGGCTGCGCGGCGAGCTGGACCGCACCACCGGCCAGCTGCGGCTGCTCGGCGACCACGCGGCAAAGCCGTGGCGGCGGGTGTCCGCCGGGGTCGCCGCGGGCGGCGGTGACGTGGTGACCGTGCCCGTCCCGGTCGGCCCGGTCGCGGTCTTCGCGGCGTCGAACTTCCCGCTCGCGTTCGGCGTCAGCGGCGGCGACACCGCGTCGGCGCTGGCCGCCGGGTGTCCGGTGGTGGTCAAGTCGCACCCGGCGCAGCCGCGCACCGGGGAGCTGCTCGGGCAGATCCTCGCCCGTGCCCTGCCCGACGGCGCGTTCTCGCTGGTCGCGGGCGGGCCCGAGGCGTCCCTGGAACTGGTGCGGGCGGCCGGGGTCCGGGCGGTCGGCTTCACCGGTTCGCTGACCGGCGGCCGGGCGCTGATGGACGCGGCCGCGGCGCGGCCCGACCCGATTCCGGTGTACGCCGAGATGGGTTCGCTCAACCCGGTGCTGGTGCTGCCCGGCGCGGCGGTCCCGGCGACCGTGTCTGCGCTGGCCGCGGCGGTGACCGGCTCCGCCGGCCAGCTGTGCACCAAGCCGGGCCTGGTCGTGACGGGGTCTGCGGCGTTCGCGGACGAGCTGGCGGACGCCGTCGCGGCGGTGCCGGTGCACCGGATGCTGACCGAGGGCATGGCGCAGGCGCACGAGAAGTGGCAGGCGCACGCGGGCGCGGCGCACCGGGTCGTCGCGGGTGCGGGCTCGCCCGCGCCGTTCGCGGTGGTCGTCGGCGTCGACGAGCTGGCGGGGGAGCTGCTGGAGGAGCACTTCGGGCCGTCGGTGGTGATCGCCGTCGGAGCCGCCGAGGAGGTGCCGTCCCGGCTGGAGGGTTCGCTGACCGCGTCGGTCTTCGCCGCCGACGCCGACCGTGAGGCGGCCCGCTCGCTGCTGCCGGGTCTGCTGGCGCGGGCCGGGCGCATCGTCTGGAACGGGGTGCCCACCGGTGTCGCGGTGTGCGACGCGATGCAGCACGGCGGGCCGTGGCCGGCCACGTCGGCGTCCTGGTCGACGTCGGTCGGCACCGAGGCGATCGAGCGGTTCCGCCGCCCGGTGGCGCTGCAGGGGTTGCCGGCCGACCTGATGCCGTGACACCTGGCCGCGTGTCGGGATGGCGTCGAGCACGGGCGTCCGGGGTCCGGCGGGCCATACCTTGCCGAGGCATGAGACTCCGCATCGCACTCGTCGCCGCCGTCGCGGCACTGGGATCCGTGCTCGTCGCCCCGGCCGCGGCCAACGCCGCACCGGACGACCTCGCCTGCTCCGCGGCAGGCAGCTACAGCCGCTATGTGGGCGGCACGCCGAAGACGTTCTGGCTCGTCGGAACGGTGGGCAGCTACCGCTACTGGCAGGTGGTGGGGGGCACCACCGGCTACTACCAGAGCAGTTACGTCGTCCGGTGCAGTGGCGGGGCGATCACCTCGTCCACCGACCTGGCCGTCACCGCCACCGGCGGCGACCGCTGCGGCACCACCACGACCAGCCAGTACCGGTACGTCGGCACGCAGGCCGCGCTCCTTCCGTACCTGCCGTTCCCGCTCGAGTACGACTACCGGTACTGGCACGTGTACCGGTGGGTGAGTTCGGGGTTCTTCGGCCTCTGGACGTACGACCACTCCGAACTTGCCCAGTGCCCCACGGCCGGGTGACAGGGCCTATCACCTGCGAATACATATATCTGTAAGATCCACGGCGTCCATGTATATGGACGCCGTGTCAATTTGTGGGCGGCTATTGACCTGCTGGATACATGTCAGCAAACTGTTCGATCACAGGAGTCCATTGGCGACCCCCATCCCCGGAGGCACCTGATGTCTCGACGATCCGTCCCCACCCCGCTGCTGGCCGCAGCCACCGCCGCCCTGCTCACCACAGGGCTGCTCCTGGCGGTGCCCGACCGCCCGGAGCCGACCCCGGTCGCCGCACTGACCACACTCGACCTGTCCGCCGCCAACCGCCGTGCGCCGATCGCCGGCCTCTACGACTGGTCCAAGGCCGGCTACCGCAGCGGCGCGAACCTGCCCGGCGCCGCCGAGACCAATCCCGACGCCGCCTGCCAGATCACCCCCGCCGAGCTGGCCGCGACCTACGCCGTCACCCCGAACGACGGCGTCGACGACTCCACCGGCCTGCAGGCCGCCATCGACGCCGTGCGCACCGGCTGCTCCCCGGGTGCGAGCTACACCAGGCTTTCCCTGATCACGCTGCCCGCCGGCACGCTCAACGTGTCCCGCCAGCTCGCCGTCGACGCCGACTACCTGATCATCCGCGGCGCGGGCAGCGGCACCGGCGGCACCAGGCTCGTGTTCCGGCCCGACGCGAACACCCGCTACGACGCGCTCACCGGCGACGGCTCGGACTGGGACGAGGACGGCATGACCTCGGGTTCGGCCAAGGGCGGCTGGATCTGGCCCGGCCGCGGCCTGTTCCGGGTCCAGTCGCGCGGCGTGCACACCAGCTACGCGAGCGAGTACGCGGCCGCGCCGGCCAACCGCAAGGACCTGTTCGAGGGCACCGTCAACGTGCACTGGAAGGCCGGGCTCAAGCTGCGCGGCAAGACCGGCGACACCGGCTTCGCGGCCCGCACCGGCGACACCGTCGTGCACCTGGCGACGAGCGGCTCGCTCAGCGCGTTCACGGTCGGCGGGCTGGTCAACATCCGCGCCGCGAACTCGCTGAACTTCTACGCCCAGCAGGACGTGACCCCGGCCGACGGCACCCTGCAGAACATCCACATGCGCCAGCAGATCTTCACCGTCACCGCGGTGGACAGCGCCAACCGCACCCTCACCCTCGACAAGGCCCTGGAGTACGACGTCCCGGTCACCTCGACCTCCGACGGCAGCGCCGCCATCGACGGCACCGTGTACGACTCCAAGGCCGCCCCGCTGGTCGACCCGGTGCTCGGCGTCGGCTTCGAGAACTTCGCCCTCACCCAGGACATGCCCGGCCTGAACGCCGCCGCCGCGGTGCACAACTACGGCAACATGTCCCCGGCCGACGAGATGCACGGCATCGTCTTCAAGTGGGCCGCCAACTCCTGGGTGCGCGGCATCAGCGCGCAGATGACCGGCTCGCACCCGATCGTCACCGAGGAGGCCTACCACCTGCAGATCGTCGGCAACTCCCTCGACGGCTCGTGGAACAAGGGCAAGGGCGGCAACGGATACTTCCGCGGCTCGCGCGTGTGGGACTCGCTGTACGCCGGCAACACCTCGCGCAACCTGCGCCACTTCACCTTCCAGTGGTCGTCGTCGGGCAACGTCGTCATCGGCAACGACTTCGACTCCGACATCAACCTGCACGGCGGCTGGGAGCGCAACAACCTCATCGAGCTCAACACGGTGACAGTGCCGTTCGAGCACCGCTCCGCGAACTGCACCGCCAACTGCGGTGAGGAGGGCGGCGGCGGCACCGACGCCTCGACCTGGTTCCCGATCTGGTGGGGGGCCGGCAGGAAGGCGGTCAAGTGGTCGGGCTCCAGCGGCCCGCGCAACGTCTTCTTCAACAACACCATGAGCAAGCAGGTCACCGCGGGCGCGGCCTACACCGCGTACTACGCCGACCACCAGCGCATCTACCAGTTCGGCTGGAACGGCACCGGCTGGAGGCACCTCGACTCCGCCGGAACCCCCATCCCGGACTGGGCGGGCCGCGAGCAGCTCGACTACACCGGCGGCCACGGCGTCGACGCCACCCGCACGGACGCCGCCGCCTCGCTGTTCCTCAAGTCGCTGACCGGCGCGCCGAGCCCGTCCCCGACGTCCGCCTCCCCGAGCCCGTCGGCGCCCGCCTCGCCGTCGGCCCCACCCTCACCGTCGGTCTCTCCGTCCAGGTCCCCGAGCCCGTCGCCGTCCGCGCCCGCGGGCTGCCTCACCGTCCGGACCACACAGACCTCGTCCTGGGGCAGCGGCTACGGCATGGACGTGTTCATCAAGAACAACTGCGCCACGGCGACGACGAGCTGGACCGTCGAGTTCGACCTGCCCGCCGGCACCACGGTCAGCAGCTCCTGGAGCTCGACCCGAACCTCGACCGGCCAGCACCACAAGTTCGTCAACGTCGCCTACAACGGCGACATCGCCCCGGGCCAGGAGGAGGACTTCGGCTTCAACGCCGCCGGCACCGGCCTCCCCCTGAACATCACCGCCCGCTGACATCCGAGGGAAGGGCGCCTTCCTGACGCTCCCAGTCAGGAAGGCGCCCTTCCCGACTGCCTGCTGCCCTCGTCTCGACATATCGGCGATGTTCGACTCGGGGACCGCGCCTGATCGATGGACGTCATTAGCAACGGTCTGTCGGTGCGCAGTGCCCGAAGGGGCGACGTGCCCGGCGTCGGACATCACCCAGCATGTCGTCGTGTTCGGGTACACCGACCGGCCGCCGGCCGTCGTCCACGCCCGCAGCTGCGCCTGGGATCAGTCCGGGCAGATCCGCTACGGTGCCGCCCTCAAGGACGTCACCGCCTTCTGGGGCGCCGCCTGGAACGAGTGAACGGCGGCTGCGGGGCGCGTCACCCGAAGACGGAGACGCGCCTGCGGTGGTGCCGGGCGGACTCGATCTCATCGATGATCGCGACGGCCAGGTCGGCATAGGACAGCCGTGCCGTCGCGGGCGGCGCGATCTCGCCGCCGACCTGGTAGCGCCCGGTCCGCGGGCCGTCGCCGTGCAGCGCCGCGGGCGGCGTGACCATGAGCCAGTCGACCCCGCCGGCGTACGCCCGCAGCCGCTCCAGCCCGACCGTGTGCGCGACCGCGAACGGGCGGATCTCGGCGGGGAACGCCGCGGGGTCGTCCATGATCAGACGGCCGTCGGCGTCACGCAGGTTCGCGAACAGCCCGACGACCACCAGCCGTGCCACGCCCGCCGCGGTGAGCCCGGAGGTCAGCGCGTCGGCAGCCTTGCCGAAGAAGTCCGGATCGAGCGAGGCGAACCCCTGCTCCGGGCCGCTGAACGGGCTCACCGCGTGCACCACGGCGTCATGGCCGCGCACCAGGTCGGCCATCGGCGCGGCGGCCGTGACGTCCCCCGCCACCACCGACACGCCCTCGGCACTGAGTCCCGGGTGCCTGCCCGGATCGCGGACCACGGCGGTGACCTGATGCCCGCGTGCGCGTGCCTCGGCCGTGACCGCCCGGCCCGCCCGGCCGCCCGCCCCGAACACCACGATCCTGCTCATCCCGTATCTCCTCCGCCTGTCCGTCCGCACTGGAGGAAGACGGTATCCACGAGATACTGGTTACTTCAACGATACCGGGATAGCGTTGCGGCTCATGGCCGAGCCGCTGGACCCGGAGATGTTCGACCCCGTCTGCCCGTCGAGTGCGCTGCCGGTCCAGATCGGCGACAAGTGGACCGCGATGGTGGTGCTCTGCCTCGAAGGCGGCCGGCGCAGGTTCACCGAGCTGCGGGCGCCGCTGCGGGCGATCACCGCGAAGGTGCTCACCCAGACTTTGCGCGCGATGGAACGCGACGGCCTGGTCACCCGCACCGCCTACGACGAGAACCCGCCCCGGGTCGAGTACGAGCTGACCCCGCTCGGGCGCACCCTGCTGACCCTGGTCGACGCCGCCCGTGCCTGGAGCCGGGACCATCTGGCCGCGCTGCTCGCCGCCCGCGCGGCGTACGAGGCGATCCAGGCCGTGCCGCCGGCCGGGCCGGCCGCACGCCGGGCGGCGCACCCGGAACGGCACCGGGCGAGGTCGATCCAGTAGCGCCGGACCCGGACGTGTCCGGTGTCGAGGATGCCCTGGAGCACCCCGCCCTGGCTCTCGATGGTGCGGGCCGAGGCGATGTTGTCCTCCAGACAGGGGATGAGCACGCGGTTCAGGCCGAGGACGGTGCGGGCCTCGCGGAGCATCTCGCCCAGGGCCCAGCTCGCCAGGCCGCGGCGGCGTGCCGAGGGGCGTACGCCGTAGCCGATCTGGCCGAGGTCGTCGTTCGGCAGGTGCCGCAGCGTGATGCCCCCGAGCACCTGGCCGTCCTCGACGATCCAGCGGCAGGAGGCGTGCCGCTCGCCGGGGCAGGGGTCCCCGGCGCCGTGGTCGAGCCACACCCGCCTGCGCACCCAGTCGGCGAAGCCGTCAGGGGAGTCGAGGTCGTCTCCGGGGCCGATGCCGAAGCCGTCCTCGTGCAGACCGGGTCCCCAGTCGTCGCGGCAGTCCTGGAAAGCGGCGTACAGGCTGGTGGTGGGCGATATCAGAGTTGGCATGCGGGCCACCGTAGTCACAGTGCGGGCCTTCGACGACCCCCTCCGCTCCACCGTGGATTATGTCCACAGGTCGCCTCTGCCCTCGACATGGTCACTCCGTTCAGGGGAGTACGAGTGCGATCCATTGGACGTTTCTCGGTGGCCACAGGGCCCTTGCGGGGCGATCTGCCGATGGGGGCACCCTGGCCCGGCGGCCATGGCAGATGTGATCCGCGCCACAAATGAGTCGCGGCACCCGGGTGGGTGCCGCGACTACCTCGTGTTGGCGCTGCTCTCCGTCGGGGGACAGCCGGCGGAGAGCAGCCTGATCACCGGGCGCGCAGTTCCTGTGCCCGGTCCGGAGACCCGAGGATGCACAGCAGCGAGCAGGCCGTCGCCGACGACGTGCCCGATGTGGTCGGCGGGGTGCCCTGCGGCGCGCCGGCCGCGCTGTAGTTGACGCTGGCCGTGTTGACCAGCGGCAGCAGCAGCAGGAACGTCGAGCAGTGGATCTGCTTGCTCGCCCCGGCGGCCAGTGTGAACGTGCCTCCCGCCGTGACGCAGCCCGGCGCGACCGAGTCGTTCACGGTCACCCCCACCGCGTCGACCGGACCGGTGTTGGTCACCGTGATCCGCCAGTACGCCGTGCCGAGGACCCCGAGCAGCCCGGCCGGGCTGGACTTGCCCCACGGTCCGACACCGCCCGGCCCGCACCGCGAGGCCCGGGTGTCCTTGCAGATCTCCTTGTTGACGGCGATGTTCGGCTGGCAGGCCGCACCGGGGTTGATGGGCTGCTGCACGGTGTTGGAGGTCAGCGCTCCGCCGGCGTCGGTGCCGGTGGCCGTGTTGGACACGGAGTACACGCCGCAGTCGCTGCTCAGCTTGGTCTGGAAGCAGATCTGCGGCGGGTCGCCGTCGAAGCCGGCGACCAGGTGCGGCTCGTTGCCGCCGCCGAAGTCGTCGACGTTGAGCAGCCGCAGGCTGGCCTCGATGACCAGGGCCGGATGGGTGCTCGGCGAGATGCCGGACAGGTCGACGCTGCCGTCGGCGGCGAACGGCAGGGTCGCGATCACCGTATTGTCCGGCTTGCTGATGGTCGCGGCGGAGTTGGCCAGGTCGATGTTGGCGATGTCGATGTCGACCAGGCGCGCGTCCTGGTATCCGGTGATGTGCCCGGAGGCCCCGTCGCAGTAGAAGTCGGGCGTGGTCAGGGTCAGCGACGCCCCAGCCCGGAAGCAGGGCGACGCGCCGGTGATCGGGTCCATGGAGAACAGCAGACCCGCGTCGCCGAGCCCGAGCAGGCACTCGCCGGCCTCGTCGTAGTCGTAGCCGTAGTCGCGGGTGGCGCCGCTGCCGCCGACGCCCGGGTGGGTCTTCGGGAAGGCCATGCCGGCGCAGGCCGCGCCGGTGTTCCAGTCCCAGCAGCCGGTCGCGCCGAGGATCGGCCCGCCCCAGAACGGGAAGTAGCTGCGCAGGTGCCCGTCGGGGCCGGTGATGACCTTCGGGTTGAAGGTCAGCGTCCCGTTGGGCAGCGCCGGGAACGCGGGCGGGGTCAGGGAGGCGCCCGCGATCGTGTAGCAGTGCAGCTGGTAGACGCCGCCCGCCGGAGGAACGCAGACGCCCTCCTCGTCACCGGTGGTGGTGTACGTGGTGAACACCCCGTAGGTGATCAGGCCCGCCGGACCGGCGGCCTTCGGGGCGGCCCAGCCGGTGCAGGCGCTGTTGGTGGCCGGGTCGAAGCAGGCGAGCTTCGCCCCGCTGGTCGGCGAGGAGGAGATGAAGATCTTCCCGTCGGCGAGGGTGGTGGAGCCGTAGAACTGCATGTTGGTGTTGGGCGCGGTGTCGCTGTGCGGCGCGACGATCCCGGTGTACGGCTGCCCGGCGCACGGCGTCCGGGTGGACATCGTCAGGCAGAGCACCGATCCGTTGGTGGACGCGGCGTACAGGTTGCCGTTGGTGTACTCCAGTCCGGCGATGTTGTTGCTGGCCGACGGGGAGCCGCCGGTCGGGGTGAGCGGGAAGAAGCCGCAGTTGGCGCGGGCGTCCAGGTCGAGGCAGGCCACGCCGAGGGCGGCGGCGGTGTGGGCGGGGAAGTAGACGACGCCCGGCCGCTGCGGGTCGAAGACGAACTTCGGGGCCATCGGGCTGCCCAGGTCGCCGGTGCTGCCGGCGCCGAGCGGACCGGGGGTGCTGTTGAGCGGCCGCGGCCAGGGGCCGCCCGCGCAGGGCTGGGCGGTGAGCAGGTTGATGCAGACCACCTTGGGAGCGGCGGTCACGAGGTGGTGGTAGACGTTCCACGACTCGATCGCGCCGTTGGCTGACCGGTAGAGCACCGGGGTGAACCCGTCGCCGCCGGTCGCGGTGGTGGTGGGCTGCACCGGCGGCAGCAGCAGCCGGGTCAGGCTGGTGCCGCCGGGCTGCAGGTCGGGGTTGGTGGCGCGGACCGCGACCGTGCCGGACCCCGGCTCGGTGGTCGAGAACGTCGTGCCGTCCGTGGACCAGGACCTGACCCAGTCCGGCGGGACCTTGAGCGAGCCGGGGACCAGCGCCTGGCCGGAGCCGATCGGGTCGGTGACCGTCACCGAGCCGCCCGCGCCCGGGTCGTCGTAGGACATCACCCAGTTGACGACGTCGCCGTGGTCGGCGGGGTTGGACCCGGGATCGGTGACGTTCTGCACTGATTTGACCAATGTGCCCGGTGCCAGCGGGGGCGGGTCCGCCGCCGCCATCACCGCCGGTGGCGCGAAGGTCAGGGCCAAAGCAGCGGCCAGCAGCAGGATGGGCCGGGTGCCGATTCGTGATCGTCGCACGGTGACGCCTCTCTCGACGGAAACCGTGGCGCAGGTGCGGGCGGTGACCCGTCACGCTGCGCCAGATGGTGGACGCCGACCGTAACCCGCTTAAATGTGTGGATTGATGAATGAGATCATGAATGGGCACGCTCTTCACCGGTTCGGGTGTCCTGTCCGGCGTGGTGTCGCCCACCCGCTAGCGATCTTTCGTGGGTACGCTGCGTCACGGAGCGAGGAGGCGCGAGATGGTGACTCGGGTGGCGATGTGGTCGGGGCCGCGCAACGTGTCGACGGCGCTCATGCGCAGTTTCGGCGCGCGGGCGCACACGCTGGTCGTGGACGAGCCGCTGTACGCGCACTACCTCGACGTCACCGGCCTGGACCACCCGGGCCGCGCCGAGATCCTGGCGAGCCAGCCGCGGCGCTGGCAGGACGTCGCCGCGGCGCTCACCGGACCGCTGCCGCCCGGCGTCGACGTGCACTACCAGAAGCACATGACCCACCACCTGCTGCCCGACATCGGCCGGCAGTGGCTGGGCGAGCTGGCCAACGCGTACCTCATCCGCGACCCGGCGCACGTGGTGGCGTCGTACGCGAAGGTCCGCGGCGAGCCGACCCTCGCCGACCTCGGCTTCACCCAGCAGGCCGAGATCTTCCGTGCGTACGGCGGCCCCGTGGTCGACGCCGCCGACCTGCTCCGGGACCCGGCCGGGGTGCTGGCGAAACTGTGCGCGGCGCTGGGCATCGGCTGGGACCCGGCGATGCTGAACTGGCCCGCCGGCCCGCGCGACACCGACGGGGTGTGGGCGCCCCACTGGTACGCCAATGTGGAGTCGTCGACCGGCTTCGCCGCGTACGACCCGTCCCCGGCGCAGGTGCCGAACCGGCTGCGTCACCTGGTCGAACTGGCCCAGCCCTACTACGACGAACTGCACGCGCACCGGCTGACGGCCGCGGCGGTCTGACCCGCAGGCCGCCGCCTGCCCTGCTCAGATGACCTGGGTGCCCGACGTGCGCGCGTGCGCGAGGTAGACGTCCGCGATCCGCCTGGTGACCGGGCCGATCCCGCCGTCGCCGATGGTCCGCCCGTCGATCAGCGTCACGCCCGCGATCTCGCCCATGGTGCCGGTGCAGAACACCTCGTCCGCGGAGTACATCTCGGCGAGCGAGATGTCGCGCACCTCGACGGCGATGTCCGCGTCGGCGGCCAGGGCGAGCACGGTCTCCCGGGTGACGCCCTCGGGGCAGGCGACCGTGCGCGGGGTGGCCAGCTGCCCGCGTACCACCGCGAACAGGTGGGTGGCGTTGGTCTCGGCGACGAAGCCGCGCCCGTCGAGCATCAGCGCGTCGTCGGCCCCGGCGAGGGTGGCCTCCATCTTCGCCAGGATCGAGTTGATCAGGTTGTTGTGGTGGATCTTCGGGTCGAGCACGTCCGGGCCGGGCCGGCGCACGCTGGAGGTGGCCAGCTTCAGGCCGCCGGTGTCGTACACCGGGGCCTTGTGCTCGGCGAGCACGATCAGCGTGCAGCCGGACTGGTTGAGCCGCGGGTCCATGCCGCTGGTGACCTTCACGCCGCGGGTCAGGGTGAGCCGCACGTGCACGCCGTCGGTCATCTCGTTGGCCCGCAGCGTCTCGGTCAGCGCGGCGGTGATCTCGTCGTCGGAGGGCACGTCGGCGAAGCCGAGCGCGGCCGCCGAGCGGCGCAGCCGGGCCAGGTGAGCGTCGAGGGCGAAGACTCGGCCCTGGTAGAGGCGCAGGCCCTCCCAGACCGCGTCGCCGCCCTGCACGACGGAGTCGAACGGGGAGATCCCCGGCTCGTCGCGGTGGCGCAGCACGCCGTTGACCCAGTACTTCAGGTCGGCGTTGCGCTGGTCATAGCGCTGAAGCATGACGGAGCCCTCCCGGTGTCGACGCCCAAGGAGATCATGTCCGTGGGCCGGGGGTCGAGGGGACCCACCGCGCCGCCTGTGACGCAGGTCAACACCGGGTTATCAGGATGTCGACAGTAGTCGATATTCGATTGCCCGGCGGGGCGAGCCGCTCGTAGCTTTCTGGCTACACACAGCAACGTCCAGGAGAGATCTCGATGCCCAAGCTCGAAGCCCCTCAGCTCGTCGTCAACAGCCGGATGCTCTACTTCGGCTGGGTGCCCGCCGACCCCGACGCGGTCGCGGCGCTGGTCCCGGCGGGCCTGAAGCCCATGGCCAACCGCCAGGTCTTCATGAATCAGTACGTCGTCGACGCTCCGGAACAGACCTCCGGTTTCGGCGCCTACTCGCTGACCTACATCGGCCCCGACCTGGAGGACGCGTACGCGCCCGACGGCGTCACCCCCGGCCGCTGGTGGACCCACTACTTCAACTCCAGCGCCGTGGTGCGCGACTACGCCTCCGCCCGCGGCGTGCCGGCGAGCGTGGGCACCACCACCATCGAGATCCACGGCAAGAAGCTGACCGCGACCACGACCTCCGACGGCGTGCCGGTCATCCGCACCACGGTGCGGGTCGGCCACAAACTCGGCGAGACCGCCCGCGGCCAGCTGCGCTATCTCACCGAGGTCGACGGGAAGTTCGTCGCGGGCAACTACCCGTTCATCTCCGAGCCGGTCGCCGACTTCGAGGTCGAGAAGCTGGAGTTCCTGGACAACACCCATTCGGTGTACGCGCTGCGCCCGGCGAACCCGCTCGAGATCACCTGGGGCTTCTACGCCCCTCGTGCCTCCTTCGCCTACCCGGGCGGCGAGTCCACCCTGGACTGATCCGGTCAGCCCATCGCGCCTCGGGACGTGTCCGGTGCCGAGGCGCGATCCGATTACCATGCGGCCATGAGTGGTCCGGTATTCATCAGTTTCAGTCGTGAACGCGATGCGGCGTATGCCCAGCGGCTGGCCGCCCACCTCATCGCCGCCGGGCTGCCCACCGTTTACGACACGCAGCCGATGTCGGACGGCTGGTGGTCCACCTATACGCGGGCGCAGCTCGACGGCTGCTCCGCCGTGATCGCGGTGATGACGCCCGCCGCGGAGCATGACGGTTGGGTCGCCCGCGAACTGGACCACGCGCGGCGGCTCGGCCGCCCCGTCCTGGCCGTGCTGGCGGCCGGGACGCCGTGGCTCGAAGCGACCGAGTGCGACGACGTCACCGGCGGCGGCCCGCCCGGTGCGGACCTCCTGCGCCGCCTGCACGTCGCGGCCGGCATAGTCGCGCCGCCCGCCGCTTCCGTGGGCAGCGGACACACGGTCCCGCTCCGGGGCGGCGCGATCGCGAGCGCGGTCGGCATCGAGGTCCGCGGCGGGGTGTTCGTGCCGCTCCTCGACGCCGGAACGCGGGTGCCGTGCACCCGGACCGAGTGGTTCACCACCGCGGACGACGGCCAGCCCGCCATCCAGGTGCACGTGTTCCACGGCACCGGCACGGCGGTCGCCGAGGCCCGGTCATTGGGTTCCTACGAACTGGTGCTGGACCGGGCCCCTGCCGGGGTCCCCCAGATCGGGGTGACCTTCCAGGTGGACGAGCTGGGCGAGTTCCGCCTCACCGCCGCGCACGCCGACGGCCGCGAGGTGACCGTCAGGCCGCCGTCTCCGAAGCAGCCTGCCTGAGCTGCTCGGCCAGCACACTGAGCCGGCGGCCGTACGCCTCGCCGTCACGGCGGCCCAGCGGCGTGCGCTCCCAGATGTCGCGGTCGGCGTTCTCCCGGAAGTCGGTCTCCCAGTACAGCGTCCCGTCGGCCGCCCACTGCGAGTCCACGGCGAAGCCGCCCGGCGCGGGCCCCAGACCGTCGCCGACCCCGAACAGCGACTGCGCCAGCGCGGTGCGGTACTCGGTGCGGTGGTAGAGCTGCAGGAACGAGTCCTCGTCGCCGACCAGCGGCAGCAGCACCGGCAGGGTGTCCTCGCGCAGCAGCCGGCTCTGCGGGTACTGCCAGGTGACGCCCTGCCAGCGGGGGAACGCGTTGACGGTGTCGAAGTCGAGCACCCGGCAGTCGTGCAGCGCGTCCATCGCGGCGACCGGCCGGTGGCCGTTGCCGGCGCGGATGCGCCAGGTGGGGCGGCGCAGCAGCCGCAGCAGCACGTCGTCGTGGTAGGACGCGACCGCAGCCAGGCTGGCCGTCTTCAGCGCGAGCAGCGCCGGGTAGTGCTGGAGGTTGGTCCAGCGCGGGTCCGGTTCGCCTTCCGTGCGGCGGCGGGCGCGCATGAGCTGCTCGATGACGCGTACCCACAGGGCGGTGTGCTGGCGGTCGCGGTCGAGGTAGACGCCGTGGGCGAGCAGCCGCATCAGGGTGTCGCAGCGGGCGCGCACGTCGTCGTGGACCCGCTGGAGGGTGGCCGGGTCCTGCGCCGGGGGCGCCGGGGGCATGGTGCGCAGGTAGTCGCGCAGCCGCCGGATCTCGGTGTCGAACAGGTCGGCGACCTCGATGTGCCGGACCGGGTCGGGCAGCAGCCGCTTGAGCCGGGCCACCGCCATGGCCTTGGTCAGCGGCGGGTCGGCGAGGTCGTCGAGGGCTTCGAGCCGGTTGACGAGGTCGGGGAAGAACTGCTCGGCGGCGGCCCCGGTGATGACGTGGGCGCGGTGCTGCGCGACGAGACGTTTGGCGATCTGGCCGAGTTCGCCGCGCGACGCCCAGAACAGCGGGTAGCGCCGGGACCGGGTGCCTTCGAGGGCGGCGACCAGGCCGTGGTCCCAGTCGCCGGACCAGCCGTTGACGATCAGGCCGTACTCGTCGAGGACGCGTTCGAGCAGCCGCTGCCACGGTGCGCTGT
The DNA here is from genome assembly GCF_009720385.1 of Catellatospora vulcania. GTDB lineage: Bacteria > Actinomycetota > Actinomycetes > Mycobacteriales > Micromonosporaceae > Catellatospora > Catellatospora vulcania. Next base: position 119,885 of record NZ_ML769309.1, read on the forward strand.
AGGCGCGCAGCTCCTCGACGGTGTTGAGCTGGTCGGTGCGGGCGTAGTCGCCGTGCAGCTTGATGACGGTGCAGCGGGCGTGGGGGAGCGGCTCCATGCCCTCGATCGCGCCGGGGCTGGCGATGACCTGCGGGAAGATGCCCTCGGCTTCGAGCGCCTGCTCGATGAGCCGGTCGAAGTTGGTGGTCACGATGACGCGTACCGCGCCGCGGGCGACGAGGGCCGCGATGGCGCGGTGGGCCGTGCCGGGGACCTTTATGCCCTGCTGGCGTTCCTCGGCGGTGGGTTCGAAGAACGACGCCAGTAGCGCCCGGCGGGCGGCGGGGGTGCTGGCCAGCGATTCCAGCAGGGCGGAGTAGCCCAGCGGTGCGCCGTCGCCGTGTTTGGTCCACCACTGCTCGATGTCGGCGTCGGTGGGCATGGCCTCGCCGGCGGCCGCGGCGACCTTCGCGACCAGTGCTGTCACGACACCCCAGCCGGTGGGCACGCCGACTGCGGTGGACGTGCCGGAGCCGAGCAGCAGCGCGTACACGCCGGGTTGCGCGTGCACGGCGGTGGCGAGGCTGATCCGGGCGTCGAAGAGGGGGCGGCGGGCGGCGAGGAGGTCGTCCATGGCGGCAACCATAGACATCCGTGGCGACAGATGGGAGGGCGCGTCCGCGGGCCGACAGAGTGCGGTCCCACGGTTGCGTACCGTGGTGTCAGGCGATGACATCCGTTCCCATGTTCATGTTGCAATGAATTCATGGTTCGCTGTACTGTCGGCGTGCTGCGCGCGTCGGGGCGGCTCTTTCCCCTGCTGGGGCGCACGATGTCAGCATTCCGGGCACGAGGTGGACGACGATGCATGACGACCATGACGACCATGACCACGACGGGCACGGCCACGGGCACAGCCATGACGGGCACTCCCATGGGGTGAGCCGCGACGCCGACCGGCGCTGGCTGGCGATCGCGCTGTCGGTCATCGCGGCGTTCATGGCGGTCGAGGTCGTCGTCGGCGTGCTCGCGCAGTCGCTGGCCCTCATCTCCGACGCAGCCCACATGCTCACCGACGCCGCCGCGATCGTGCTCGCGCTGGTCGCCATGCGGTTCGCGGCCCGGCCGGCAGGCGGGCGCTACACGTTCGGACTCGCGCGGGCGGAGATCCTGTCCGCCGCGGCCAACGGGCTGAGCCTGCTGCTGCTGGCGGGCTGGCTCGGCTACGAGGCGATCGCCCGGCTGGCCGAGCCGACCGCGGTCACCGGGTGGATGGTCGTCGTCACCGGGCTGCTCGGCCTGGCCGTCAACGTGCTGGCGGCGTGGGCGATCGGCAAGGCCAACCGGACCAGTCTCAACATCCAGGGCGCGTACCAGCACGTGCTGATGGACATGTTCGCCTCGGTCGCGGCGACGGCCGCGGGCCTGGTGGTGCTGCTGACCGGCTGGGCACGCGCCGACGCGGTCGCCACGCTGGTCGTGGTCGCACTGATGGTCAGGGGCGGGTGGGGCCTGCTGCGCGAGTCCGCCCGGGTGCTGCTCAACGCCGCGCCCGCCGGGGTGCGTCCCGAGGTGATCGGAGTGGACATGCTCGCCGCCGAGGGTGTCGTCGAGGTGCACGACCTGCACGTGTGGACGATCGACTCCGGGCAGGCGGCGCTGTCGGCGCATGTGCTGGTCGACGAGCCCGCCGACTGCCACCTGGTGCGGCGGGCGCTGGAGCGGTTGCTGGCGGCGTCGCACGGCATCACCCACACCACGTTGCAGGTGGATCACCAGGTGCGGGAGAGCGTCGACGAGCACTGCGAGTCCGCGCACGGGCAGGTCCACCGCCGCTGACCCGCGTTTGTTCAGCGTTTGGTGTACTATCCGGTCGTGGACGTGATCGCCTCGCCGCCGACCTACGGGCAGGTGCTGGCCCGCTTCGGGCACGCACTGTCCGACCCGACCCGCGCCCGCCTGCTGCTCGCCCTGCGCGACGGCCCGGCATACCCGGCGGAGCTGGCCGACCTGCTACAGGTCAGCCGGCAGAACATGTCCAACCATCTCGCCTGCCTGCGCGGCTGCGGCCTGGTCGTCGCCGTGCCCGAAGGGCGCCGCTCGCGTTACGAGTTGTCCGACCCGCGCCTCGCGCACGCTCTCGGCGACCTGCTCGGCGTGGTGCTGGCCGTCGACCCGACCGCCTGCGCGGCCGCGGTGACCGAAGACTGCTGCTGATGAGCGACCGGCCGGCGATCGCGGCGGCGCCCGCGCGCCGGCCGCTGCTGGTACGCCGGATCCGGTTGCTGGTCGCGGCGACCATCACGTACAACGTCGTCGAAGCGGTCGTCGCGATCACCGCCGGGCGGGCCGCCGGTTCGACCGCGCTCATCGGGTTCGGCCTCGACTCGATCATCGAGGTGTCCTCCGCCGCGGCGGTGGCCTGGCAGTTCTCCGCCGCCGACCACGAGCGCCGGGAGCGGGCCGCGCTGCGGGTCGTCGCGGTGTCGTTCTTCGCCCTGGCCGCCTACGTCAGCTTCGAGGCCGCGCAGGCACTGCTCTCCGGGCACCGCCCGGACCACTCGACGGTCGGCATGGTGCTGGCCGCCGCGTCGCTGGCGATCATGCCTGGTCTGTCCTACGCCCAGCGACTCGCAGGAAGGGAACTGGGTTCCCGGAGCGCGGTCGCGGACTCGAAGCAGACGCTGCTGTGCACGTACCTGTCGGCGGTGCTGCTGCTCGGGCTCGCCGCGAACAGCCTGTTCGGCTGGTGGTGGGCGGACCCGATCGCCGCCCTGGCCATCGCCGCGGTCGCGGTCAAGGAGGGGCGCGACGCCTGGCGGGGCGACGCCTGCTGCGCCCCCGTGCCGCGGACCGGCGGCGCCGAGCAGGACAGCGACTGCACCGACGGGTGCTGCCGCGGCTGAGTCGGCGTTCAGGAAGACCGGCCGCATTCCGGTACGCCGAAAGCGATGTTGGCGGGTCAGAATGTGCCCTGATCCGCATAGACTGAGGTTGCCTCGCTGTACGTGTCCTGGAGACCGTGCGGCGGGGCTCTCACGTTCCTCCGCTCGCCGATAACGCGAACCTCCTGCACGTGGCGGGTCAGGGCGAGTATTCGTAGAGGAGCAGGGCCGCAGCGCCCGGCCGGGATCGCGCGTCGGTGTCCGGCCGCGGCCGCGGGCGCAACGGGCACCTTCTGGAGGCAGCCGCCATGAGCTCCACCGCCGAGGAACACCACCGGCCCGCCGCGGCCGCGTACGCCCAGGCGGCCGAGGCGGCCGGGCGCGCTCCCTCGATCCACAACACCCAGCCCTGGCACTGGCAGGTCCACCCCGACCGCCTCGACCTCTACGCCGACACGTCCCGGGCGCTGCCCGGCATCGATCCCGACGATCGGATGATGCTCGTCAGCTGCGGGGCAGCACTGCACCACGCACAGGTGGCGCTGCGGGCGCAGGGCCACACCGCGCAGACCCGCCCGCTGCCGGACCCGGCGCAGCCGGACCACCTGGCCACCCTCGTGATCAGCGGGGACGAGCCGGTGACCGCGGAGGCCGTACGCCTGGTGCAGGCCCTGCAACTGCGGCACACCGACCGCCGCCCGACCGTCGACACCCCGGTCACCGCCGAGCAGGTCGACGAACTGCGCCGCATCGCGGGCGAGCTCGACGTGCACCTGCACAAACTCACGCCCGACCAGGTCAGCGAGCTCGCCGTGGCCGTCTCGCGCGCCGAGGAGGCCGCGGCGGCCGAACCGGCCTGGCAGGCCGAGACCGCACGCTGGACCGGCCCGGAGCGGCCCGCCGGCGCCGGGCTGCCACCGGAGGTGCTGCCCGACCGGCGTCCGGAGACCGACGTCGGCGAGCGCGACTTCGGCGCCCGCGGCGCGCTCGCCGTCGGCGGGGGCCACGACAAGTCCTCGACCTACGTGGTGCTGTTCGGCTCCGACGACGACCGTGCCGCCTGGCTGCGCGCCGGGCAGGCACTGTCGGCGGTGTGGCTGCACGCCACCGGTCAGGGGCTGGCGGTGCTGCCGTACAGCCAGGTCATCGAGATCGACGGCACCCGCGCGATGATGCGCCGGCTCCTGTCGAACCTCGGCTACGCGTACATCGTGCTGCGGCTCGGCGTGGCCGACCCCGACCACCCGCTGCCCGGACACACGCCGCGCCTGCCCTTCGACACCACCGCCACGGTCGATCCCGCCTGACGTGCCCCGCGGGCCGGAGCCGGACGCCGGTCAGGTGACGAAGACGGTGAACGATGCGCGGTGTACCTGGCCGGCCACCTTGAACTCCAGGTAGAGGCGCTGCTCGCCGCGGTTGGCGAACTCGACGTGGAAAGCCAGTGTCGCGTCGGGGGCGTCGGCGGCGGCGTGCGCGTGGGTCAGTCCCAGGGTGCGCACCTCGAAGGCCGACAGGTGCGCCATCGCGCCGAGGTGGGGTTCGAGGACGGGCGGTCCGGCTGCCGAGGAGACCCGGAAGCGCAGCAGCTCGCCCCGTCCGGCGCGCAGGTGGGTTACCCCGTCGAGCCTGGTCAGGGTGAAACCGTCGGTGGTCACGGTCGGGGCGGGCGCGGGCAGCGGGGCGAGCCTGGTGTCACCGGTGATGAGGAAGGGCAGGCCGAGCACCGTCGGGTGGCCGAGGGCGTCCTTGCCGCGGGGGACGAACTCGGCGTAGAAGCGGTACGCGCCGCCGTCGGTGACGTCGACCTTCGTGGCCCAGGTGTCGTCGACGAGTTCGGGGTGCAGGTGCCGGTAGCCGCTGGCGTCGTCGCGTACCAGGTAGAGGTGTAGTTGCTTGGTCTGGATCGTCTCGTAGGAGCGCAGCGGCAGCCCGTCGGGGCCCAGGATGCGGAAGGCGACCGGGATCGCCTTGCCGCGCTTGGCGGGCAGCGTGACGGGCTGGATGAGGTAGCCGTCGTGGCTGTCGGACAGCCCGTCGCTGTGCATGAACGGGGTCGGTGACGGCGAGGCCGCGGGGGCCGCGCCGGACGGGCTGGCGGGCAGCTCGTCCAGCACATATCCGATGGTGATCGCACCGGCGGTGACCAGCACCAGGTACGGCAGGAAACGTCGCCACTTGCCGACAGACACGCAGGTCCCCTCCCATGGAGCGTTAGGAAGGGCACCTTCTACAACGCATGGCGATGTGAAGGTGCCCTTCCTTTCTTACTGGCGGGTGATGGTGACGTCGTCGACGCCGGCTTCGAGGAGGCTGGCGGTGGACGTGTCGGCGGCCTGGACGAGGATCTGGACGGACTGGCCGGCGTACGCGGACAGGTCCCAGCTGCCGGCCGTCCATGCGCCGTTGCGGTTGGACGCCGCACCGGCCTGGTTGAACAGCTGCGTGGTGCCGCCGGAGTGCACGACCGAGACCCGGAAGTAGTCGGCGCTGGAGGCGTTGCTGCCGTGGGCCAGGTACCAGGACAGGTTGAGCTTCAGGACGCCGCTGCCGGGCAGGGTGATCGACGGCGAGCGCACGCTGGTGACGCCGCCGTCCACGTCGTAGTCGCCTGCCGCCGCGCCGGCCAGGCGGCCGGTGACCAGGTCGTTGACGCCGCTGACGGTGGTGCCGAGCTGCTTGGCGCCGCTGGAGGTGGTGGCCGCGGGGTCGCCGCGCTCCCAGACGCCCAGGGTGGCGGTGTCGGTGCCGGAGGGGTTGACGGTCCAGCCGGTGGCGGTCTCGAAGGTGTCGCTCCACACCGTGGTGACGGGCGCGCCCGGGTTGTGCTTGACCAGCACCAGGCCCTGCTCGATGCCGCTGATGGCGATGGTGCCGCTGGCGAAGAACGGGTACACGTTCCAGGCCCCGTTGAAGCCGGTGTTGTTCGACGCCGGGTAGATGTCGAAGTAGGCGATCTCGCTCAGCGCGTTCGAGGCGATCCCGGTGATGTCCAGGATGCGCAGCCCGGCACGGTAGCTGGCCTGGTAGGCCTTGGTGCCGATGATGTACAGGTTGTGGTCGGTGGCCTGGATGGTCGGCGACACGTGCACCCCGGTGTTGACCGGCGCGTTGAGGTCGGACACGTTCCAGATGAACGTCTTCGTGCCGGGCAGGTCCGAGTCGGTCTCGTCGTCCATCAGCAGCCGGGCGTGGTCGCCGGTCAGCCAGCCCTGGTGGGTGTAGCCGACGCCGACGTACCCGGTACGCGACAGCTGCACCGGCGCGGCCTTGTTGGTCACGTCCACGATGGTCAGCGTGTCCACGTTGTAGTTGAAGCAGATCTCGTGGTTCGTGTAGGTCGTGTCCGGCCCGTGGTAGACGACGCACTGGTTCTCGTGCACGTAGCCGTCGTTGCTGACGCAGCCCGCGTTGACGGGGACCTTCGGGTTCTGCACGTTGACCATGTGCACGCCGCCGCTGCACGTGTTGGTGCCCACGGCGTAGATGAAACCGGTCTGCTCGTTGACGGCGAGGGTGTGCGAGTTGCCGAAGCCGGTGTAGCGGGCGTCGGCGGCGAACGTCTGCGGGGTGGTCACGGTGCGCAGCCGGGTGAGGTCGAAGACCTGCATGCCGTGCGAGCTGATCGAGTCCGCGCCGATGTAGGCGTGGTTGGCGTACACCTTGATGTCGCGCCAGGAGCTCGACGTGCCGTTGTAGGACGGCAGGTTGCCGAGGTAGACCGGGGCGGTGGGCACGGTGACGTCGATGAAGGACGCGCCGGTGCTCCGGCCGAAGATGATGTACTCCTTGCCGGTGGTGCTGTCGGTCCAGCCCCACATGCTGTTGCCGTTGCCACCGCCGATCGAGCCCAGCGGGAGCACGCTGAGCAGGTCGACGTTGCTGCAGGGGTAGGTGCCGGCGAAGCCGCCGACGCACGGGGTCGCGGCGAGCGCGGCGGCCTCGGCGCGTACGGGCGCCTCGTAGTCCTGCATGATGCGCCGCGCTTCCTCGCGGCCTTCGGCGCTGTTCGGGTCATGTGCCCAGGCCGAACCGGCGCTCACTGTCAGTGCCAGTACTGCCGCTACGAGCCCAGCTGTTCGCAAGGTCTTTCGCATGGCGCGGTCTCTCCCCTCGACGGTGCAGTCATCGTCACATGCGAATGTTTCAAGGGCAATGAAACTGTGAACGGCCGGTGGCGTCACACCACCGGCCGTTCGGGCAAGCACGGTTCTCAGCTGGTGGTGCCGGTGACCGAACCGCTGGTCGCCTTGGTGACGTAGTAGGTGACCGTCGCGCCGCTCCAGAAGTGGAACGTGAGCGTCACCCGGGAGCCGGCGTTGACCTCCGCGAAGAACTCGGGCTTCAGCGTGATCGTGCCGCCCGCGTAGTTCGGCGCGAACGCCACGTCGAACTCCTTGAACGAGGTCCAGTTGTGCGGGCCGGCGAAGGCGCCGTCGGCGTACTTGGCCTCCATGGTGGCGAGCTGGTCGCCGCGGAACTGGGTCGGCACGGCGAACGACGCCGCGGTCCCCGTCGCGTTGGACACGATCGGGGTGTCGTAGGTGACGATGTCGATCCGCCACGGCACACCCTGGGAGAACCTGGCGTGCAGGGTCGCGTTGACGCCGTACGCCCGGCTGCCGGTCAGGCGGGTCAGCGCGGCGGCGGTGAGCGTCAGCGTGCTGCCGGAGACCGTGTAGTCGCTGCCGTTGACCAGGTCGGTGCTGCCCTGGCGCAGGCCCTGGAAGGTGGTGCCGTTGAGGTTCAGGGCGAGCGTCTTGGCGGTGATCGCACTCGCCTTGGGCACGTACACCTGGTCGGCGTACGCGGTGCCGGAGCGGGTCGTCCAGCTCGACTTGAGCTGCGCGAACAGCTCGGGGTCGCTCCACGCCAGGGAGGTGCGGCCCAGGTGCTGGCCGTTGTCCCACAGCATGGTGGTGAGCTGCTTGGCACGGGCGTAGTAGCCGAGATACTCGAAGAACTTCAGCTTCTCGCCCTGCTGGATGGTGCCGGTGTGCCGGTCGAAGCCGAGCAGGCCGTACTCGCCGATGATCACGGGGATGTTCCGGGCGACGAACGCGTTGTAGACCCGGTCGAACTGCCCGACCAGGTCGGCCTGGGTGGTCGCGTCGAACCGGGTGCCGCCGGCGACGTTCACGCTGAACGGCCAGTAGCCGTAGAAGTGCACCGTGGCGATGAGGTTGGGGTCGTCCAGCTGCGTGAACGTGCTCACCAGCTCGTCGATCCGGGCCTGGTCGGCCGAGGTGTGCAGGGTCGGCAGGACCAGCAGGCGGGTCGCGTTGTTGCCACCCGACTGGCGCACGATCTGGCGGAACGACGTGTTGAGCTCGTGCAGCAGCTGCGCGTTCTGGGCGTCGCCGGAGCTGCCGGTGAACTGCGGCTCGTTGACGCTCTCGAAGGTGAGCTTGGCCGAGTGGTTGCGGAACGCGGCGGCCAGCTGCGTCCAGAGCGCGTTGTACCGGTTGAGCACATTGACTCGGTCACCGGGCATGTTGGCGATCCACTGCCACGAGTCGTGATGGATATTGATCATCACGTAGAAGCCGTCGGCCAGCGCCCAGTCGACCACCTCCTTGACGCGGCTGAGCCACGCGGCGTCGATGGTGTAGCTCGGCGCGGCGCCGTGGTGCTGGCCCCAGGTCACCGGGATGCGGATGCTCTTGAAGCCCTGCGCCTTGACGGTGTCGAGCAGCGCCTCGGTGACGCGCGGGTTGCCCCACGAGGTCTCGTCGGCGCCGGTGGCGTCGAAGGAGTTGCCGAGGTTCCAGCCGGGCTGCATGGCGGCGACCGCGGCCATCGCGTTGCCGGCCGGCGGCCCGGACGGCGACGGCGACGGCGACGCCGAGGGCGACGCCGACGGGGAGGTGCTGCGCGACGGGCTCGGGCTCGACGGCGGCGGCGTGCTGCCGCCGACGCTGCCGGTGCAGGCGACGCCGTTGAGCGTGAACGAGGTCGGGGCGGTGTTCGTGCCCGACCAGGACCCGTTGAAGCCGAACGAGACGGTGCCGTTGGTCGCGATCGCGCCGTTGTAGCCGACGTTGGTCGCGGTGACCTGGCTGCCGGAGGAGGTGACGTTGGCACTCCACGCCTGGGTCACCCGCTGCCCGGACGGGAACGTCCAGACCAGGGTCCAGCCGTTGATCGGGTCACCGAGGTTGGTGACGTCGACGTTGGCGGTGAAGCCGCCCGGCCACTGGCTCGGGGCGGAGTAGGCGACGCGGCATCCCGCTGCCGCGTAGGCGCTCGCGGCCGCGACCATGCCAAGGCCGGTCACCAGGGCGGCGCTCGCCACCGCGGCAAGGCCTGCCCGCCATCGTCGCTTTCGTATCGTGCTCGATTGACCCGTCATGATGCTCCTTAGTCGTGGGCGCGACCTGGAAACGGTGCGCGGCCGGGCTGCCGCGGACACCGCTGATGATCAATGAACATTAGTTTTGACGATAAACTTTGTCAATCGGTGTAGGGCGATGCGAGCGCGTTCGTCCGGATCGGGCGGACTGCGGGAGCACACCGTTTGTGCGATGCCTCTGGCGTCACATGCCCGACCGTGACTCACACATGGCTGGTTGCCGATGTGTGGCGCGCGTAATGTCCAGGGGCGGGTGGTGTGACGCCTCGGTAACGGCGGGTTCCTACCGTCGGGAGGCATCACGGGGCGTCGCCCGGGTGCCTTCGCCGACAGTGGAGGAACAGGCATGGCGTCCGCTGACCGTGCTGGGACGTCCCAGGTCAGGACAGTGTGTTCGTACTGCGGCGTGGGCTGCGGGATGATCCTGCACATCGGGCAGGACCCCGGCGGCAGCCGCCGCGTGCTGAAGGTCTCCGGTGACCGCGACCATCCGGCCAACCGCGGCCGGCTGTGCACCAAGGGCGCCACCAGCGCCGAGATGCTCGCTGCGCCGGGCCGGCTGGCGGCGGCGCGGGTCCGGCCGGCGCGCGGGGCCGAGCCGGTGGACACCGGCGTGGACGAGGCGATCACCCGTACGGCGTCGGGGCTGCGCCGGATCATCGACGAGCACGGCCCGGACGCGGTCGCGCTGTACGTGTCGGGCCAGCTGACGCTGGAGGCGCAGTACCTGGCGAACAAGCTGGCCAAGGGGTTCATCGGCACCAACCAGATCGAGTCGAACTCCCGGCTGTGCATGGCCAGCGCGGGCAGCGGATACAAGCTGTCGCTGGGCGCGGACGGGCCGCCCGGCTCCTACGACGACTTCGACCACGCCGACCTGTTCTTCGTCATCGGCTCGAACATGGCCGACTGCCACCCGATCCTGTTCCTGCGGATGATGGACCGGGTCAAGGCCGGCGCGAAGCTGATCGTGGTCGACCCGCGGCGCACCGCCACGGCCGACAAGGCCGACCTGTTCCTGCAGATCAAACCGGGCGCCGACCTGGCACTGCTCAACGGGCTGCTGCACCTGCTGGTCGAGGCGGGCGACCTCGACGAGCAGTTCATCGCGGACAACACCGAGGGCTGGGCGGCGATGCCGGGGTTCCTGGCCGACTACCCGCCCGCCGAGGTCGCCCGGATCACCGGTATCCCGGAGGCCGACGTGCGGGCCGCCGCGGCGCTGATCGGCGCGGCAGGCAACTGGATGAGCTGCTGGACGATGGGGCTCAACCAGAGCACCCACGGCACCTGGAACACCAACGCCCTGTGCAACCTGCACCTGGCGACCGGCGCGATCTGCCGCCCCGGCAGCGGGCCGTTCTCGCTCACCGGCCAGCCGAACGCGATGGGCGGCCGGGAGATGGGCTACATGGGCCCCGGCCTGCCGGGGCAGCGCTCGGTGCTGGTCCCGGCCGACCGGGAGTTCACCGAGCAGGCGTGGGGCCTGCCGGGCGGCACGCTGCGCACCGAGGTCGGCAAGGGCACCGTGGAGATGTTCTCGCGGATGGCCGACGGTCAGATCAAGGCGTGCTGGATCATGTGCACCAACCCGGTCGCTTCGGTCGGCAACCGGCGCACGGTCATCGCGGGCCTGGAGGCGGCCGAGCTCGTCATCACCCAGGACGCGTACGCCGAGACCGAGACCAACGCGTACGCCGACGTGGTGCTGCCCGCGGCGACCTGGTCCGAGACCGACGGCATCATGATCAATTCGGAGCGCAGCCTGACCCTGGTGTCCGCGGCGGTGCCGCCGCCGGGCCAGGCGCTGCCGGACTGGCAGCTCATCGCCCGGGTCGCCGCGGAGATGGGCTACGGCGAGGCGTTCGACTACGCCAGCGCCGAGGAGGTGTTCGCCGAGCTGCGCGGGTTCGCCAACCCGCAGACCGGGTACGACCTGCGCGGCGTCAGCTACGAAAGGCTCCGGCAGACGCCCGTGCAGTGGCCTGCCGCTCCGGACGGACCCGCCCGCAACCCGGTGCGCTACCTCGATGACCAGCCAGCCGAGGCAGACCGGCCGCGATTGACGTTCCCGACCGCGAGCGGCCGGGCGGTGTTCCATCCGCGCCCGCACCTGCCCGCCGCGGAGCTGCCCGACGACGACTACCCGTTCGTGCTCAACACCGGCCGGTTGCAGCACCAGTGGCACACGATGACCAAGACCGGCAAGGTCGCCAAGCTCGGCAGGCTCAACCCCGCGCCCTTCGTCGAGCTCCACCCGGCGGACGCAGCGGACCTCGGCGTGCAGGACGGGGACCTGGTCGAGGTCGCGTCCCGCCGGGGCCGGGCCGTGCTCCCGGCCGTGGTCACCGAGCGGGTGCTGCCCGGCAGCTGCTTCGCGCCGTTCCACTGGAACGACCTGTACGGCGAGTACCTGAGCGTCAACGCCGTCACCAGCGACGCCGTCGACCCGATCTCGTTCCAGCCGGAGCTGAAGGTCTGCGCCGTCGCCCTGACGAAGGTGGCCGCACCTGCCGATTCCGCCCCGACGACGGCGCAGTGGCAACCGAGGCACGGCGCGCCGGACGCCGATCTGCTCCCGCTGCCCGACGTCGGCGCCCAGGCACTGCTGGCGGCCGATGACCTGGCCCCGCCCGTGTTCAGCCCGGCGCAGCGGCGCTACCTGGCCGGATTCCTCTCCGGGGTGACCGCCGCGCCACCCGCGCCGGCGACCGTGCCGTGCCTGCCCGGCGACGCCCCGTTCGATCCGGACCAGGCGCTGTGGGTCAACGGTTTCCTGGCCGGCAGGTTCTCCCGCACTCCGGTGCCCGGTGCGCTGCCGGACCCGGGCGGCCAGGCTCATCCGGCCGAGGCGGACGCGCGGGTCGTGCAGGTGCTGTGGGCGTCGCAGACCGGCAACGCCGAGGAGTTCGCGGCCACCGCCGCCCGGCGGCTGGCGGAGGTGGGCTGGCAGGCCCGGCTCCGTTGCATGGACGGCCCGGCGCCCGACCTGTCATCCGGCCACGCGCCGCTGCTGGTGATCACGAGTACGTTCGGCGACGGCGACGCCCCGGACAACGGGGCCGGGTTCTGGGACTTCCTGGACGGGCCCGACGCGCCCCGGTTCGACGGCCGCCGCTACGCCGTGCTGGCGTTCGGCGACTCGTCCTACGCCGACTTCTGCGGCCACGGCCGCCGCCTCGACACCCGCCTGGGCGAGCTGGGCGGGGTACGCCTCGCCGAGCGGGTCGACTGCGAACCCGACTACGACGACGTGGCGCTGGCCTGGCTGGACCAGGTCGTCGCCGCGCTGACCGCCGAGGCCGCGTCCGGGCTGGGCACGGCGTCCGTCCCCGGCCGGACGGTGCCCGGGGACGGCGCGGCCGCCGCCCCGTCCGGCCGGAAACCGGTGTCCGACCTAGTCGCTTCACCGACCTCAGACCTCGTGGCCCTGGTGCCGGTGGCCATCCGCCGAGCCGTCACGCGGCAGGCGCGGCCCGGATCAGGATGGTCCGGTGCGTCCGGATCGATCACGGCGGCGGACGGCCCGGTGGGCGTGGTGGCTGCGACCAGGCCGGACGCGCGCGCCGGGGCATCGGCGGTGGGGGTCCTGGACGCCCAGCCGACCAAGGCCCGGCCGCTGACGGCGGCGCTGACCGGCAACCGGCTGCTCAGCCTGGCCGGCTCGGCCAAGGAGGTGCGCCGGTTCACCTTCGACACGAGCGCGGGCACGCTGGACTACGAGGCCGGAGACGCCCTGGGGATCTGGCCGGTCAACTGCGCCGACCTGGTCAGCGAATGGCTGGCCGTCACCGGCCTGCACCCGGACCAGGTCGTCGACGTCGGCGGGCCGGTGCCGCTGGCGGAGGCGCTGCACCGGCGGCTCGACATCACCCGGGTCACGCCGGGCCTGCTGCGCTTCGTCGCCGAGCGCACCAACGACGCGCACCTGAAGACCCTGCTGCGCCCCGACAACAAGGGCGAGCTGGCCAAGTGGACGTGGGACCGCCAGGCCGTCGACGTGGTGGCCGAGCACGCCGTGCGGGCCGCGGCGGAGGACTGGGCGGCCGTGCTGCCGCGGCTGCAGCCCCGGCTCTACTCGATCTCCTCGTCGCCGCTGCTCGACCCGCGCCGGGTCAGCCTCACCGTGTCGGTGGTGCGCTTCGGCAACCATCGCGGGCAGCCCCGCAAGGGCGTCTGCTCGACGTACCTGGCCGACGCCGCAGCGGATACGCCGGTGCCGGTGTTCTTGCAGCGCACGCCGCATTTCCGGCCGCCCGCCGACGGGGCCACTCCAATGATCATGGTGGGTCCGGGTACCGGCGTCGCTCCGTTCGTGGCGTTCCTGCAGCAGCGGCGGGCGTCGGGCGCGCGCGGGCCCAACTGGCTGTTCTTCGGCGAGCAGCGCCGGGCCACCGACTTCTACTACGGCGACGAACTCGGCGAACTCGCCGCCGACGGCGTGCTCACCCGGCTCGACCTGGCGTTCTCGCGGGACCAGCGAAGCAAGGTGTACGTGCAGGACCGCATGCGCGAGCACGGCGCGCAGCTGTGGGCGTGGCTGCAGGAGGGGGCGCACTTCTACGTGTGCGGCGACGCGGGCCGCATGGCCAAGGACGTCGACGCGGCGCTGCGGGAGATCGTGGCCCTGCACGGCCGCCTCGACCCGGCCGCGGCCGGCGCGTACGTCAAGCAGCTGGCAGCGGACCGGCGTTACCTGCGCGACGTGTACTGACCGGGGCCCGACCCGCGTGCCCGTCGAGGACCTGGCCGCGCGGATGCCGGGCATGATCCGGGACAATGACGCCGTGTCCATGCGTGATCTTCTGCGAGGGCTGCCGGTCTTCGCCCAGCCCCTGCCCGCCTTCGACCCGGACGCCGCCGCGCCGGACCCCGCCGACCTGCTGGCAGCGTGGCTGCGGGAGGCCGTCGCGGCCGGGGTGTCCGAACCGCACGCGATGACCCTGGCCACCGCAGGGCCCGACGGCCTGCCGGACCTGCGGGTGCTGATCCTCAAGGACCTCGACGCCGAGGGCCTCTATTTCGCGACCGAGTCGATCAGCGCCAAGGGCGCGCAGCTCGGCGTGAACCCGCAGGCCGCGCTCGGGTTCTACTGGCGGGAGCAGGGCCGCCAGATCCGCGTCCGGGGGCCGGTGCAGCCCGCCGGTCCCGAGGTCAGCGCCCAGGACTTCCTGGCCCGACCGATCGGCTCGCGCACCGCGAGCCTGCTCGGACGCCAGAGCACCGTGCTGCACGACCCTGCTGACCTCGCCGACGGGCTGGCTGCCGCACAGGCTCGGCTCGAAGCCGACCCGGAGCTCGTCGCCGAGCACCACACGGTGTACCTGCTCAAGCCGATGAGCGTGGAGTTCTGGCAGGCCGACGCGCAGCGCCGGCACATCCGGCTGCGCTACCGGCGGACCGCCGATGGCTGGCGCACCGAGCGTCTGTGGCCGTGACCGGCGCGAGCGTGCCGTGCCCCGTGCCGGACGCGGCCATGGCGCGGTGATGCCGCAGCGCCGTGGCGCCGCCCGGAAGGCGGCGCCACGGCGGGGTGTCACAGGGGCTCGCCCCCGGTGTAACCCCGGATGTGGG
>NZ_ML769309.1:134684-173639 GCF_009720385.1 Catellatospora vulcania
CCCGGGGCCGGCGGGGGCGGGGGGGCGTGGCCGCCGGGGGGGGGGGCGGCCCCCCCCCCCCCCCCCCCACGGCGGGTTCTCAGCGGTGCTCGACCCGGTTGAACGCCTGGATGAGGCGGGTCATCGCCTGCTGTGGCCGCCCACTGAGCAGGTTCGGGCGTCAAGCGTTCGTGAGAGCGTTTTCTCGGCCGGTGCCTGCGGACACGTTGCGGGAATCCGGCGCGGAGGCGACGATTGCGGGTCCCGCCGGGAGTCTCATCCTCGACCGGAATTCGCCGACGACCGCAGGAGGACCCCGATGACCCCGTCCCGAGACCAGCAGCGCACCCGCACCGCGGCGACGACCTGGGAGCTGATCCACGCCGAGCGGGCGGCGCTGGCCGACGACCTCGCGGCACTCGGCGAGGGCTGGTGGACGACGCCGTCGTTGTGCGCGGGGCTGTCGGTGCGCGAGGTGCTGGCGCACCTGACCGCCGGGGCGAGCCTGAACCCGGTGCGCTGGATGGCCGGTGTGATCCGCTGGCGGTTCGACTTCGACAGGATGGTGGCGATGCGCCTGGCCGAGCAGCTGGGCGCCGACGCCGCCGAGACGCTGGCCCGGTTCCGCGGTGTCGTGACGAGCACCGTCAAGGCGCCGATCCCCGTCGAGGCGGTGCTCGGGGAGGTGATCGTGCACGGCGAGGACATCAGGCGGCCGCTGGGCATCCGCCGGGAGTACCCGATCGGCGCGCTCACCGGGTTGGCCGAGTACTACCAGGGCACCGACATGGTCGTGCTGGCGCAGGGCCGGATCGGCGGGCTGCGGCTGGCCGCCGTCGACGGTCCGTTCGCCACCGGTTCCGGTGCGCTGGTGTCCGGCCCGACGCTGGCACTGGTGATGGCGATGACCGGGCGGGAGACATACTGCGACGAGCTGAGCGGGGAAGGTGTCGCAATCCTGCGAGACCGTTGCCGTACGCCGGTGAAATGATCGGCTGAGGCGACGGGGCAGGGGGCAGGGTCATGACCGCGCGGCACACCCGGATCGAGACCGGGCTCGGCGAGCTGACGTTCGTCGCAGACGGCGACGAGCTGATCGGGCTGTACTTCCCCGGCCACTGGTATCCGCCGAAGCCGGAGGCCGTCGGGCCCTACGTCGACGCGGCCGGTGACCCGCTGTTCACCAGGGCGGCCGACGAACTGGCCGAGTACCTGGCCGGGCGGCGCACCTCGTTCGACGTGCCGGTCGCGCTGCACGGGGACGACTTCCAGCAGCGGGTGTGGGCGCTGCTGCGCGAGATCCCGCACGGCGTGACCACCACCTACGGGGCGCTCGCGGCACAGCTGGGCAACCCGTCGCTGGCCCAGCGGGTGGGGCAGGCCGTGGGCCGCAATCCGGTCTCGGTCATCGTGCCGTGTCACCGGGTCGTCGGCAGCGACGGCAGTCTCACCGGGTTCGCCGGCGGGCTGGAACGCAAACAGTTCCTGCTCGAACTGGAGGAACCGGCCGAGGTCAAGGCAGGCAGACTCTTCTGAGGCATATCCTGAGAAGGTGTCCGAAGCGGGAGATAACCATCCGGTAGCGGATAAAGCGGATGCGCCGGACCAGTCCTCGCCGTCAAAGCTCGCCAAGACCCTGGTCGACACCGGCGACGCGGAGCGGGCCGACAACCCCGCGCTGCGGCTGCTCTCCCGGATCGAGTGGGTGCTGCTGTACGGGACCGCATTGGTGCTGCTGCTCGTCGGCGCCGTGGTGCTGGTGCTGACGGTGGCCGAGGCGCTCCGCGGGGACCTCGCGGTGACCGAGCGGCTGCTCCTCGTCATCGAGGAACTGCTGCTCGTGCTCATCATCATGGAGATCTTCGTGACGGTGCTGGCCAGCCTGCGCGGGGCGAGGTTCATGCTGGAGCCGTTCCTGCTCGTCGCGGTCATCGCGGTGGTGCGGCACATCCTGTCGCTGGTGGTGCGGTTGTCCGCCGTGCATACGGAGGCCGAGGTGCGGATCCGGCTGGTGGAACTCGCCGTGGACGCGGGCGTGGTGCTCGCCCTGGTCGGGGCCCTGGTCCTCAACCGCTGGTCGACGCGGCGGCACAGCGACGACTGAGCCGCGGCCCGCCCTCGCGGAAGACGGCGGCGAGCGCGCCGAAGGCGTTCCCGCAGGCGTCTGACCGGGCACGCACGGCCGCGTAGCGTAGAGGGCTGGCACACTTCGGCCGCCGGAGCAGGCGGGTGGGTGCGGCCGGCCACGGCCGTGACCCGTCATCAGCCGGACTCGCGTGCGCGCACGCGGCGATGGGGGGCTGCGGATGAACGGATCCGTGCCGCAGCGGCACGGGGGTCGTTTGCTCGACCCCGTCCTCGGCGCGCTCGCGGCAGTGGCGTTCGTGTCGTTGGCCGCGCTGCTGCTGGCACCCGTGCCCACGGGTGTGGTCGACGCCGTGCAAGTGGCGGTGTGGGCGTTTTTTGCCTGGCTGTGCCGGCAGGTCGGAGCGCAGCCACGGACAGCCCCGGCAGTCCGCCGGTTCTGGCGCTGCATCGCCGTCGCCGGACTCGTCTTCGCGGCGGGCAACCTGGTCACCCTCGTCGGCGGCTTCCGCCGCCCGCCGCAGGACGAGAACGCGGTCATCGTGTGGACACTGCTCGTCGCCGTGGGCGTGGCGATCCTGGGTTGGGCGATGTACGCCTTCCCCCTCGACACCATGGCCTGCCGGGCGCGGGCGCGCCTGCGGTTGGACGTGGCCGCGATCATGGTCGCGTTCGCCATGCTGGCCTGGCATCTGTGCGTGCCGGGAGGCTCCGCGCCGCCGCACACCGCCCGGCTCTACGTCACGGTGCTCGCCAGCGTCATGGCTCTGCTCGCGGTGTTCGGGGCGGTGAAGCTGCTGATCAGCGGCAGCGCTCCGTTCACGCCCGGGGCCGGAGTGGCGCTGGCGGCGGGGGTGGTGATCGGGTCGTGGTCGGTGCTTCACCTGCTCAACATGCACGCGTCCGATGCCCGGCTGCTGAACGCCGCGCAACTGGCGGCGGCCCTGCTGTTCGCCGCCGCCGCCCGGGTGCAGTGCCTGCAGATGGCGGCCAAGCCCAGCGGCCTGACCAGGCGGCGGCGACCGGCCCACAGCCGCCTGCCCTACGTCGCCGTCGCCGCGACCCAGGTCCTGCTCGTGGCCGAGGTATGGCGGGAAGGGCTCACGTTCCGCAGCTGGGGGATGGTCGTCGGCGCGGGGACGGTGGTGACGCTGGTGATGTGCCGGCAAAATTTGGCCTTCGCCGACAACGCGCAGTTGCTGCACCGCCTGCGCCACCAGGAGAAGCGCTTCCGGTCCCTGGTCCAGCACTCCTCCGACCTGACCCTGCTCGTCGACGCCGACGGTGTGGTCCGTTATGCCAGTCCCGCGCTGCGCGATCTGCTCGGTGTCGAACCCCGGCGGGCGGTGGGCCGGCCTCTGACCAGCCTGCTGGGACCGGATGACGCGCCCGCCGTCGAGAAGCTGCTGGCGGACGTGGTCGCCGACCCCACGGGCAGCGTGCGCCGGCAGCTTCAGGCGCACCATGTCGACGGCGCGACGCGCTGGGGCGAGGCCCTGGCCACCAACCGGCTCGACGAGGCCGACGTGTCGGGCGTCATCATCAACATCCGGGACGTGACCGAGGCCAGGACGCTGCAGGACCTGCTGCGCCACCAGGCCACCCACGATGAACTCACCGGGCTGCCGAACCGGGCACTGCTGAACGAGAAGGCCCGGCAGCTCCAGCACGAGCCGCTGCGCCAGGAGGCGGTCCTGCTGCTCGACCTCGACGACTTCAAGGCGGTCAACGACGAGCTCGGCCACTCGGTGGGCGACCAGCTGCTGGTCGTCGTGGCCGACCGGCTCCGCCGCTGCGTCCGGCCGACCGACACCGTGGCCCGGCTCGGCGGCGACGAGTTCGTGGTGCTGCTGACGGGGACCACCGTGCAGGGAGCAGTCGCCACCGCCCGCCGCATCCTGGGCGCGCTGGCGGAGCCCGTGATGATCGACGGCCACCGGCTGACGGCACGGGCGAGCATCGGCATCGCGGTCGGCTCCGACGAGCAGTTCGACGCCCTGCTCCGCGATGCGGACATCGCCATGTACGAGGCGAAACGCGACGGCTCGGGCATCCGGGTGCACGCTCGTCCGCCCAGCGTCGACGGCGTCCGGCCGGACGCCACCGCGAGCGGAGTCGTGCCCTTGCCGTGAGCGCCCTGCCGGGGCGGGCCGAACCGACGGCAGGAGGCGGTCAGCGTGCCGCGGTGGCAGGCGGGGCGCCGAGCCGGGCGAGCAGCTGGCGTGCCTGCTCGGCGTTCTCGGCGGTGACGCTGACGGCGTACTCGCCCGCCTGCAGCGAGCGGCTGGACGTGAAGTCGCGCCTGCCGCGGGTCATCGCGTGCGCGATCGCGCCGAAGATCGCGCCCCAGATGGCGGCGATCACCACCGCGGTGATCACGACGGCGAACCAGTTCGTCGGCACGAAGATGCCGAACAGCAGGCCGATGAACAGGCCGAACCAGGCGCCGGCGGCGGCGCCGTACAGGGTGGCCTTGCCGGTCGTCATGCGGCCGAGCACCTGCTCGACCATGCGCAGGTTGGTGCCGACGATAGCGGTGTGCTCGACGGGGAATTTGTTGTCGGACAGGAAGTCCACCGCGCGTTGCGCGTCGACGTACTCCGGGTAGGTGGCCACGGAGACCATCGCCCGGCTGGGGTCGACGGGCTGTACGGGCACCGGCTGTCCGGCGAAGCCGCCGGCTCCCGCCGTGGACGACGTGCTCATGATGCTCCCTCGGTCGGTGGTATCTGCTCAGCCTGATCATCGCGCGTCTGTCCGCCCGAACATGCCGTTTTGCCGGGTTTGTCAGACCGGCCTGCAGTTGATCGCGCTGACCTGCGGGAATGCGCGCCGAACCGTGGTGGTTGTCGATGGCGCAGAGAGAAAGGGCAGGTGCAACATGAAGGTCCGAAGCTCGCTTCGCAGTCTCAAGAACCGGCCGAACTCGATCGTGGTCCGCCGCCACGGCGCGGTCTTCGTTATCAACAAAGCCGACCCCCGCCAGAAGACCCGCCAGGGCTGACGCCCCGCGGTCGCGCGCAAGATCGGCAGACTTGCCAGGCACCTGGGCGTATGCGGGCACAAGATACGCACAGGTGCCTGGCAACTCCGATGATCGAGGCCTGGTTGTCGGTACGCTCATCAGGTGACCAGGACGCGGTCGCCGGCACACGATCCGTACGTCCGGGTCCGTGGCGCTCGGGTGCACAATCTGCGCGACGTCGACGTGGACCTGCCGCGCGACGCGCTGGTCGCGTTCACCGGCATCTCCGGTTCGGGCAAGTCCTCGCTGGCGTTCGCCACCATCTACGCCGAGGCCCAGCGGCGCTACTTCGAGTCCGTCGCGCCGTACGCCCGCCGGCTGCTGAACCAGCTGCCCGCGCCGCAGCTCAAGGAGATCACCGGGCTGCCCCCGGCGGTCGCGTTGCAGCAGCGCCGCGGCTCGGGCGGCGCCCGTTCGACCGTCGGGACCCTGACCACGCTGTCGAACCTGCTGCGGCTGCTGCTGTCGCGCGCCGGCACCTACCCGGCCGGCACCGAGCAGCGGCTGGAGGCCGAGGCGTTCTCCCCGAACACCGCCGCGGGCGCGTGCCCGACCTGCCACGGCCTGGGCCGCACCCACGTGGTCTCCGAGCGGCTCATGGTGCCCGACCCGAAGCTGAGCATCCGCGAGGGCGCGGTCGCGGCCTGGCCCGGCGCGTGGCAGAGCGTCAACCTGCGCGACATCCTCGTCGCGCTCGGCGTCGACGTGGACCGGCCCTGGCACCGGCTGCCGAAGTCGCAGCGGGACTGGATCCTCTACACCGACGAGCAGCCGGTGGTCGAGGTGCACCCGCACCGGGACCGGGGCGAGGCCGTGTACAACGGCCGGTTCTGGAGCGCCCGGACGCACATCATGCATACGCTGGCCAACTCCAAGAGCGAGCGCAACCGCGAACGCGCCCTGCGCTTCGTGACGATCGGAGCGTGCCCCACCTGCGACGGGACCGGGCTGCGGCCGGAGGCGCTGGCCGTCACCTTCGCCGGGCGCACCATCGCCGACCTCGTCGCGCTGCCGCTGTCGGCGCTGGCCGAGGTGCTGCGGCCCACCGCGACCATGGTCGATCCGGAGCCGGCGTGGGAGTCGTCGCTGTCGGGGGAGCGCACCGAGGTCGCGCGCACGCTCGCCGCGGACCTGACCGAGCGGATCGGCGTACTGGTCGACCTGGGGCTCGGCTACCTGCAGCTCAACCGGCCCGCGCCGACGCTGTCGCCGGGCGAGGCGCAGCGGCTGCGGATCGCCACCCAGCTCCGTTCGGGACTGTTCGGCGTCGTGTACGTGCTCGACGAGCCGTCCGCCGGGCTGCACCCCGCCGACGCCGAGCCGCTCCTGCAGGTACTCGACCACCTGCGCGCCGCCGGCAACTCGGTCTTCGTCGTGGAGCACGACATGGACGTGGTGCGCCGCGCGGACTGGCTCGTCGACGTCGGCCCCGGCGCGGGCGAGGCCGGCGGACGGATCGTCTACAGCGGACCGGTCGCCGGGCTGCGCGACGCGGCGGACTCGGCCACCCGCCCGTACCTGTTCCCCGGCCGCGCCCGCCCGCGACCGCGCGCACCGCGGCAGCCCACGGGCTGGCTGCGGCTGCGCGGCGTCAACCGGCACAACCTGCGCGACCTGGACGCCGACCTGCCGCTGGGGACGCTCACCGCGGTGACCGGGGTGTCCGGGTCCGGGAAGTCGACGCTGGTGACACAGGTGGTGGCCGAGGTCGTCGCCCGCCATCTCGGCGTCGCGGCAGCCGAACCCGACGACACCGCCGAGGGGGAGTTCGGCCTCGCCCCGGTCGACGACTCCGACGTGCTCGCCGCCGACGTGCGCGGCCTGGAGCACTTCGACCGGCTGGTACGCGTGGACCAGAAGCCGATCGGCCGCACCCCCCGCTCGAACCTCGCCACCTACACCGGCATGTTCGACGCCGTACGCAAGGTCTTCGCGAACACCGAACAGGCCCGCGCCCGCGGCTACGACCCCGGACGGTTCTCGTTCAACGTGCCCGCCGGGCGCTGCCCGACGTGTCAGGGCGAAGGTTTCGTCACCGTGGAGCTGATCTTCCTGCCGGGCACCTACGCGACCTGCCCCGACTGCCACGGCGCGCGCTACGACCCGGAGACGCTGGAGATCACCTACCGCGGCGCGACCATCGCCGACGTGCTGGCGATGACCGTCGAGCAGGCCGGGCGCTTCCTGGCCGACGTGCCCGCGGCCGCCCGCAGCCTGGGCACCCTGCACGAGGTCGGCCTCGGCTACCTGCGGCTCGGCCAGCCCGCCACCGAACTGTCCGGCGGGGAGGCGCAGCGCATCAAACTCGCCACCGAGCTGCAGCGCGCCCACCGCGGGCACACCCTGTACCTGCTGGACGAGCCGACCACCGGCCTGCACCCGGCCGACGTCGAGCTGCTGATGGGCCAGCTGCAGGACCTGGTCGACGCGGGGAACACCGTGGTGGTCGTCGAGCACGACATGGGCGTGGTCGCGACCGCCGACTGGGTCGTCGACCTGGGGCCGGGCGGCGGCGACGCGGGTGGCCGGATCGTCGCGGCAGGCACCCCGGAGCAGGTCGCCGCGGCCGACGGGCACACCGCGCGCTACCTGGCCCGCAGGCTGAGGCCCGGCACCCGGCGGTCGCCGTAGCCCGTCCGGGTACGCCGCGGCGCCCGCCGGTCAGGTGCACGGCGGGCGCTGCGGCTGCACCGGTTCACTTCAAGGAGTCGCGCAGCGCGCCCCGGATCCGGTCGGCGATGGCCGCCGGGGAGCCGTTCTGCGGACCCGACGCGGGCATGTCCGCGTGCGGGCGGTTCGCGATCCGTTCGGCGGCGCGGGCCGCGGTGGCGAGGGCGATCAGCTGCTCGGCCGGCACGTTCTCGCGCAGGTAGCCGAACTCCTCGTCCTCCTCCAGCTCGGCGTGCTCGACGACGGCGTCGCGCAGCTCGATCAGGCCGTCGTCGAACTGCGGGTGGTCGATGCCCATCTCGTACAGCCGGGTCAGGTCCTCGGTGGCCTGCTGCTCCTCCTGGAGCCGCGACTCGATCACGTCCTCGCCGTCGGGCACCCGCCGGGCGGCCAGCGGGTGTACCAGCTGCTGCTCGATGCTCTCATGGAGCACCAGGAGGCTCTTCAGCTGCTGCCAGGCCGCCTGCTTCTGCTCGCCGTGCGCCCGGCCGACCTGCCCGAACAGCTGCTTGATCTGCTCGTGGTGGGACAGCAGCAGGTCGATCACGTCGTCGTTGCCGCTCTCCCAGGCCGTCTCGGCGGCCCGGCCGGAACCGGCCTCGGCACGGGGGCCCGCCGTGGCGTGGTCGGTCTTCCTACCGGTGGCGCTCCCGGAGGTCTTGTGGGCGGCCGTGCCGGTCGACGTGCTCCCAGCCGTCTTGTGGGTGGTCGCGCTGCTCGACGTGCTCCCAGCCGTCTTGTGCGTCGTCGCGCTGCTCGACGTGCTCTTCGTCGGGCCGGTGCTCTTCTTGCCGGTCGCGATGTTCGGCGAGGCCGTGCCCTGGTCGGAGCGCATGGTCTTGACCGCGGCCTTGACCAGGTCCTCCTTGCGCATACCCGAGGTCCCGGTCACGCCGTGGTCCTTGAGCCAGCCGCGCAGCTGGTTGACGGTCATCGTGTCGATGTCGCCCGCCAGGTCCGCATGGTCATGCCCCCGGGCGGCCGAACCGCCGCTGCTCGTGTGCTCCGCCATCGTGTTCGTCCCTTCCTCCGCTGCGATCCACCCCCGTGGCGCCACTGTCCATCCTGAAGGAATCGGCATGGCCGCGGGCCGGGTTGGCGAACCTCGGCGCCCCCGTGTGCGCTGAGCGCGGCGAGGTTTGGCGCGGCGCGGATACGGGCAGCCAAGCGTCGCGGAGCAACCCCGACTCACGCATTAAGGAGCACACCATGACCGTCGCCGGTATCATCTCGGCCATCATCGTCGGACTCGTCATCGGCGCGCTCGGACGCCTGGTCGTGCCCGGCCGTCAGAGCCTGCCCATCTGGCTGACCATCCTGGTCGGCATCGTCGCGGCCCTCATCGGCACCGCGATCGCGCAGGCCGTCGGCGTCGCCGTCACCGACGGCATCGACTGGATCGAACTCGTCTTCCAGGTCGGCCTGGCTGCCCTCGGCGTGGCGCTGATCGCCGGCGTGCGCGGCCGCGGCACGGTCTGACCGCAACAGCGTGCAGCAGGCCCCGGACGACGTCGTCCGGGGCCTGCTCCGTGTCCGCCGTGGCGGGTGCGAGGATCGGATGCTGTGGAACCAGTTCGTTTCGAGGCCGTGCTCGCCGCCGCCGCCCGGGGCGGGATCGTGGTCCCCGTGCCGTTCGACCCGGACACGGTCTGGGGTCCCAAGCCGCGCCACCACGTGGCCGGCACGGTCGGCGGCCTGCGGGTGCGGGGTGTCGTCGAGGCGGTCGGCGACGGCTTCGGCTTCACGCTCGGCCCGGCGTGGCTGCGCGACTGCGGAGTCGACCTCGGCACGAGCGTGCCGGTCGAGCTGGTGGCCGAGGGTCCGCAGCGCGCGGACCTGGCCGAGGACGTGGCCGCGGCACTCGACGCCCATCCACGGGCGGGGGCGTTCTTCGACTCGCTGGCCCAGTTCTACCGCAAGGCTTACCTGCGCTGGATCGAGGCCACCAAACGCCGCCCGGAGCAGCGTCCGGCGCGCATCGCGGAGATGATCGAGCTGCTCGAAGCGGGGCAGAAGGAACGACCGCCGGCTGAGGGACCCACTTCTTAAAGTAGTCAAGCCCTTACGCAAAGTAACCCTGGCGCGTTGATGAATTGGGTGACGCACCCAGATCAACCAGGACAGGGGGACACCGTTGTCTCGTAGACGTCTTCTCACCGCGCAGATCGCGCTGGCCATGGCCGGCGGACTCGCGGTGGCCGCGCCGGCGGCCGCGGCGGCCGGCCCGTCCGGCCCCGCGGTCGCGAAATCGCAGGCCGGAGTGGACCGGTCCGTGCCGGTACGCAGCCTGCCGCACGCGGCGAACACCATCAGCAAGGGCGCGGGCTTCCGCGCCGTCGGCCGGGCGCTGTCCAACCAGGCGCTCGTGGCCAACCTCACCATCACCAAGGTGGGGGAGCCGAACCCGGTCCTCGCGGGCGAGGAGGTCACCTACACGGTCACCGTGACCAACACCGGCGACACCCTCGCCGGCGCGGTCGTCGTCACCGACGTCCTGCCCACGGGCGTGACGTACCTGGCCTCCTCGCCGCAGTGCACCGAGGCGAGCGGAACGGTCACCTGCAACCTGGGCCAGGTCAACCCCGGCCAGTCGGTGCCGATCGTGATCCAGGCCGGCGTGCCGGCGAACTTCGCCGGCCTCACGCTCACCAACACGGCCACCGTCACCGGTCGCGGCGACGAGACGCCCAGCAGCGTCACCACCACGACCGTGGTGCAGACCGCCGCCGACCTCTCGCTGACCAAGGTGTGCAAGCCCGACGAGCCCGCCCCCGCCGGCGGTGAGGGCTACTGCGACATCTACGTCGACAACCTCGGCCCGTCCGACGCCACCGGCGTGGTTCTGCGCGACGTGCTCACCTCCGCGGCGCCGTTCGCGGTGTCCCGGGTGCGGGTGAGCCCGGGGACCTGCACGCCGACCTCCACCGAGTCGACCCGCGACGTCACCCTCGACTGCACCCTGGGGACGATCGCGGCCGGCACGCGGGGCGTCGTACGAGTCGTCGTGACCGCCGCCGACGTGACCCAGATCAACGACGTCGCGACGGTGCGCGCCACCACGGCCGACCCGGACAAGAGCAACAACAAGGCCACCGGCCGCGTCGACTTCGTCGGCTCGGCGGACCTGAGCCTGGACAAGACCGGCCCGGAGACCGTCGACGCGGGCACCGAGCTCACCTACGTCATCACGGTGACCAACAACGGCCCGTCGACGGCCCGCGACGTGACCGTACGCGACACCATGCCCGTCGGGGTCACCTTCGACTCGGTGACCGCCTCGGTCGGCTCGTGCACCAACGGGCAGCCCGACGGCGGCAAGCTCGAATGCGGCCTGGGCAACCTCGCCAGCGGCGCGAGCGCGACCATCACCGTGGTCGGCGACGTGGCCGCGGACCTGGTGCCCGGCACGATCCTGTTCAACGAGGCCATCGTGTCCGGCGCCACCGCCGACCCGGACAACGACGACGTCCGCGAGAGCGTACGCACCGTCGTCGCCGCGTCGGCGGACCTGTCGGTCACCAAGGAGGACTCGCCGGACCCGGTGACGGCCGGCGGCCAGCTGAAGTACACCATCACCGCCGCCAACGACGGCCCGTCGGACGCGCAGGAGGTCGTGCTGACCGACACCCTGCCGGACGGCACGACGTTCGTGGACAGCAGCGGCGACGCCGTGTGCACCGCGGCGGAGCCCGGCGAGGTCGTCTGCGCGCTCGGCACCCTGCCGCAGGGCCAGGACCGGGAGGTCGTGCTCACGGTGACGGTCGGCGGGGACGTGCCGGACGGCACGATCCTCACCAACTCGGTGACGGTGTCCTCGGCGACCCCGGACCCGAACGGCGACAACGACACGGCCACCGCGACGACCACGGTCGAGGCCTCCGCGGACCTCGCGATCGAGGCCGTGGCGACGCAGGTCTGGCAGGAGCAGAACGCGCTCGCGTCCGGTGACAAGAACAAGGACAAGGGCACCGTCGTACTGCTGACGGTGACCGTGCGCAACCTCGGCCCGTCCGAGGCGCAGAACATCACCGTGCTGGACACGCTGCCGCTGCGCCCGGACAAGGTCACGGTGGAGTCGCTGCCGTCGGCCTGCACCTACGACTCGGGGCAGGACCACGTCGTGACCTGCACCGCCGACAGCCTGGCGGCGGGCGGCACGCTCGAGTTCCCGCTCAAGCTGAAGGTGCGCGCTGAGGGCGAGCTCACCAACACCGCCACGGTGTCGAGCACGACCCCGGACCCGAACCTCGACAACAACACCAGCACCATCCAGTTCTTCGTCTGGAAGAAGAAGGACTGACGATCGGCCGGTGACCCGGGCGTGACGGTGTCGCGCCGTTCGCCGGGAGGGCCACGGTACGGGATGGTCGGCGGTCCGCCGCCGATCCCCCCGGACCGTGGCCCGCGCCGTGTCTGCCGGGGCTAAGGACGTGCGCCCACGACATCAGGGCCCGTCGCCCGCAGCCCTTCGATGAACACCGTGCCGATGGTCTCGCCGACCACGGCCAGGACGTCCCCGGCGGGGGAGAAGCCGCCGACGGTCCCTTCGTGCCCGGTCCACAGCAGGCGGCCGGCCGCGTCGAACAGCACCGCGCCGCCGTCGTCGACGGCCAGCACCAGCGGCCCGTGCTCACCCCACACGCAGCGCGTGGCCACCGCGGCCAGCGGCGACTGGGCGGAGATGTCCGGCGGCAGGCCCTCGGCAAGGACCAGACGGGTGTACGCGACCCGGTCCGCGTCGAGCGTGAGCAGCACGGCGGCCGGGGCCTCCGGTGCGCCGCCCGCGACCAGCAGCCCGCTGCCGTCCGGTGCGAACGCCAGCGCGTTCACGGTCGACAGCCCGGTGTCGTGGTGACACCTGACCGTTCCCGTGTCGGCGTCGCGTACGACGATCCCGCCCGCCTCGCCCCCGTGGGCCAGCAACCGGCCAGCGTGGTCGAGCGCCACCGGGCCGCAGGTGGCGACCGGCAGCTCGACGATGATGTCGCCGGTCCCGGCGTCGATCACCCGCAGCCCGCGGGCCACTGATCCGGCCGCGACGAGGCGCCCGTCCCCGCTGAACCCGATCCGGGGCGTCATCCGGGGCATGTCGAAGGTGTCGACGGATTCGGCCACCGGGCCCAGGTCCAGCTGCCACAGCGCGTCGCCGCCGGGCGTACGCCAGGCGTGCAGGCGGCCCTCCACCGAGGCGACCGCGACCGAACCGTCCGGGCTGACCTGCACGTCCAGCGCTTCGTCGTGGAAGTCGCGGCCGTCGAGCAGCAGGCGTCCGGCGACGTCCGGGCCGGTGCCCCACACCGCGATGTCGCCGCCGCTGTGATGCCACTCGGCCGCCGCGCACAGCACCAGCCAGGCCGGGTCCGGCGGGCACGCCACCGCGACGGCCCCCTCGCCGAAGTTGGCGAAGTCGTCCTCGCCCGGCGAGCGCGGGGTGCCGCCGCTCTGCACGTCGTCGAGGTCGCCGAGTTCGCGCCAGGCCGCCAGCCGGTGCCACGACCGGTGCTGCCCGGCGCGCTGCTCGTCCCACCAGCCGTCGGGCATCGGCCTGCACCGTGCGGGCCAGTCCAGCAACCGCGGAGCTACGGCGGCCAGCTCGTCAGCAGACGCGCGTTCGAGCAGTGGCACGGCCTCGGCCCAGGCCTCGGCCGACGGCTCACCGGCCAGGACCGTGTCCAGTGTGGTCGTGCCTTCGCCCAGGTGCCGCCTCCGCCGTCAGGCGCGCGGCCCGCTCGCGCCGCGCTGCGGCACGCACCGTATCAACGGCGGGCGTCGTCGAGTGCCCGCAGGTATTCGTCGACCGGCAGGCACGCGTGCGAGAACAGCGGATAACGCGCCACCATCGCGTCGTACGCGGCCGGGCCCGCATCGGACGCGGTGGCATCCGGAATGGTCGTCACGTGGTAGCCGCGTTCCATCGCGCCGCGCGCCGTCGACTCGACACACATGGTGCCGATCATCCCGGCGACGGCGAAGAACTCCACGCCGTGGTGGCGCAGCTGCGCGTCGAGGTCGGTGCTGGCGAACACGTCGATGTTCTTGTGCGGCGCGAGCGCGACCTCACCAGGGCCCGGCGACAGCTCGGGGTGGAACTCGGCCGCCCAGCTCCCGGCCTCGAAGAGCCGGTTGTCGAACATCTCGCGGTGGATCCCGGTGAGCCGGCCCCAGCGGGTGTACTCCTCGTCGGTGTACGACATCCCGGAGAAGAACACCGGCACGCCGCGTTCCCGGGCACCGGCCAGCAGCCGGCGCAGGTTGTCGAACGTGCCGATCCGGGCGAACTCGTCCCGGTACAGCGGATGGCCCTTGCCCTTCGGATCGAACACCTCGTTGACGGTGTCGATCAGCAGCAGCCCGCAGCGTCCCGGTGCGTAGTCGTCGCCAGCCATGATTCCCCCTCAGATGAGTTCCAGGCCGCCGTCTACGGCCAGGATCTGTCCGGTGAGCCAGACCGCGTCGGGGTCGGCCAGCCGCAGGATCCAGGTGGCGACCTCGTGGGGTTCGCCGCGCCGGCCGAGCGGGATGCGTTCGGCCTCCTGCTGCTTGATCTGGGCGAGCAGCTCGGCGGACAGCCCGGCCGCGCCGAGCGCCTCGCTCTCGGTGGGTCCGGGCGCGACCGCGTTGACGCGTACGCCCGCGGCGGCCAGCTCCAGCGCCCAGCTACGGGTGAGCTGCTCGACGGCGGCCTTCGACGCGGCGTAGTGGGACGCGCCGGGCAGCGGCCGCCGGCCGTAGGTGCTGGAGACGTTGACGATCGAACCGCGGGCCTCCCGCAGGTGCGGCAGCGCGGCGCGGGCCAGCAGGCTGGGCGCGGTGACGTTGACGTCGAACAGGTCGGTGATGCGCTCGGCGGTGGCTTCGGCCAGCGGCATCAGCGCGGTGATGCCCGCGTTGTTGACCAGCACGTCGATCCGCCCCCAGCGGTCGGCGGCGGCTGCCGCGACGGTGTCGGCGGCGTGCGGCGCGCGGACGTCGATCGCCAGCGGGACGACCGCCGGATGCTGCCGGGCGGTGTCCTCGAGGGCCTGCGCGCGGCGGCCCACGCCCAGGACGTGCGCGCCGTGCTCGGCGAACATCAGCGCCGTGGCGCGCCCGATGCCCGAGCCCGCGCCGGTGACGATGACGACGCGGTCGGCGAAGGAGAGGTCGGATGGCATGACGGTGTCAGCTCCTTGCGATGTGCTGTGTGAGACGCCGTGCGTACGCCCGGTGGACCGGCGTACGCACGGCGTAAGAGCCGATCAGGCGGTCTTGTGGGTGGAGAGCCACTCCGCGAAATCGGTCTTGGCCAGGTGCGCCTCGCCGAGCGGCACCAGCGAGTCGTCGGTCACCGACGCGCCGAAGTAGGTGGCCTCGGGGTCGGTGACCACCTGGCGGGCGTCGCCCTCGGCGGCGAGCAGCCGACGCACCAGGTCGTCCTGGCCGATCTTCTCCGGGCCGGCGATGTCGTAGTGGCCGTTGACCGGGGCGGCCTCGGCGGCCTCGGTCACGAAGGCGGACACGTCGTCGGCGGCGATCGGCTGCATCATCGCCGGCGGCAGGTGGATCGCCTCGCCACGGCTGCCGCCGTGCCCGATCGCGCTGGTGAACTCGAAGAACTGGGTCGCCCGCACGATGGTGTACGGCACGCCGGCGGCTTTGATCAGCTCCTCCTGGGCGACCTTGGCGCGCATGTAGCCGCTGTCGGGGATGCGGTCGCAGCCGACGATCGACAGCGCCACGTGGTGCCCGACGCCGGCCTTCTTCTCCGCGGCCAGCAGGTTGCGCCCGGCCGTGGTGAAGAACTCCATGACGGCGTCGTCCGCGAAGTTCGGCGAGTTGGCGACGTCGACGACGACGTCCGCGCCCTTGAGCGCATCGTCCAGGCCCTCGCCCGTGATGGTGTTGACGCCGCTGCTGGGCGAGGCCGCCAGCACGTCGTGGCCGTCAGCGCGCAGCCGCTGCGCGACGTTGCTGCCGATGAGGCCGGTGCCGCCGATGATGACGATCTTCATGGTGCTACTCCGTTCCGCAAACTCGGATGTTTCTTGTCCGAGACTCTACCCGGACAGAATGTGTCCGAGTCATGCGTACACTGGGAACTGTGAAAATGTCCTCAGGCGTCGAGTGGGCCCTGCACTGCTGCGTAGTGCTCACCGTCGCGGACCGGCCGGTGCCCGCGACCCGGCTGGCCGAGCTGCACGACGTCTCCGGCACCTACCTAGCCAAGCAGCTCCAGGACCTGTCGCGGGCCGGTCTGGTGCGCTCCGTGCAGGGCAAATCGGGCGGATATGTCCTCACCAGGGCACCCGAGGACATCTGCCTGCTCGACGTCGTCGAAGCCGTCGACGGCGCACAGCCCGCCTTCGTGTGCACCGAGATCCGCCAGCGCGGGCCGCTCGCCACCCCGGCGGAGGCCTGCCTAAAGCCGTGCCCCATCGCCCGCGCCATGGGCGCCGCCGACCAGGCCTGGCGGGCGGCCCTGCGCGCGACCACCATCGCCGACCTGGCCCGCGACGTCACCGCCGACAACGGCCCGAACGCCTTCGACGCGGTACGGGCCTGGCTGGCCGCGCCGGGAGGCCGGATCTGATCACCGCTCCGGCCAAACGGTTCGCGTCGCCGAAGATCAGCCCGCTAGGGTTCCGGGATGCCGCTAAGCTCCGAGAACGCCGACTCCGTCACCACGCTGCACGCCGAGGACGGCACCCCGCTCGCCCGGCTGCGGCTGCGCGAGGACGAGGGAACCCTGCTGGCGGAGCGCGTGCTGCCCCTGCCCGGCGCTAGCCTCGACCAGGTCGCCGCGCAGGCCCGCCGCGACCTCGCGGGACGCCGGCTGACCACGCCCGACGACGCGCTCGCCCGTACGCTGGTCGACAGCGGTCTGCGGCTGCGGCGGGCCGCCACGGAGATGCATCACGACCTGGCCGGACTCCCGGCGCTTCCGCAGTTGCCCGAGGGCTGGACGCTGCGGCCCGGCGGGTGGGACGACGACCTGGCCGAAGGGCTCATCGCGGCGTACGGCCCCGAGCACCCCGACGGCCGGTGGCAGGACAGCGACACCAAGCAGATCAGGGCCATGTTCGAACACGGCGACCCGGTGCCGCCGCTGGGCGAGGCCTCGGCTCGGGTCGCCGGAGCCGACGGGCGCAGCGCCGGACATGTGCTGGTCGCGGGGCCCGTGCCGTGGACCGACGACGACTGCGCCTGGATCCTCAACCTCGGCGTCGCGCCGCAGGCGCAGGGACTCGGGCTCGGGCGGGTGCTGCTGGCCCATGCGCTGCACGGCTCCCACGCGGCCGGGTTGCCCCGGATCGGGCTGGAAGTCGCCGACGGCAACGTCGCCCGCCACCTGTACGACAGCGCCGGTTTCCAGGTGCGCGCCCGGGTGCTCTCCGTGGACCTGCCGCCGCTCAGCTGAAGCGTGTCCGTCAGACGCGCGCGACGGCCCACAGTTGCTGGAAGTGGTCCGCGTACCGGTCGAATGCGCCGCCGGACTGCCGTCGGCGCAGATGCATCGTGACGGAGTCCTGTCCCAGGCCGTCGCCGATGTGCGTCGAGACGAGCATGTCGTCGTCGAACACCCATACCGACATGGCGATGTGGCGGTCGGACAGCCGGACCTCCGCTCCTACCTCGTGTTTGCTGAGTTCGGCGCGGGTCATGGCGATGCGGGTGGACACGGTCAGCGGTGTGGCTTCGATCTCTTCGCGGTGCCGGGTGACGACGCTGTCGGGGTCGCCGAGGAGGAAGCGCACGTCCGATCCGGCGGCAGCCTTGGCTGCGAGCACCCGGCCTGCGCCCTCGACGTCGAGCCATACGAAGTAAGAGGTGTATCCGCCGAACCAAAGCCGGCGGGAGGCTGCGTCGATGAGGTCGCCGAACAGCGAACGGGGCAGGTCCAGGCGGCGGGGGTATACCGCGATCATCTCCCGATCCGCGCCCAGTTTCACCGAGCGGCGGACCGCCTCGGGCCACAACACCCCTACATCCTCCTCAGGACTTCGGCTGTCTTCACGCGGTGCCGGGGGTGTGGGAGTCTGCCCTTGCTCACCCAGCGTTCGACCGTCTTCGGGTCGACGGCGAGCGTCGTCGCGAGGTCGACTGTCGTGAGACCTGCTGAGCCCAGTGCGGTGCGGAGCGCATCGTTGCGAGCCACGGCGGCGGGGACCTTTCGTAGACGTCCCTGAATCGTGGCACGTCGGAGGTGTGGACGTCTCCAATGGCGACAGACGATTTCCGACATGAATCGATGGGGCGAGGGGCCGACTGTGGCGGCCTGGGCTGATGAGGACACCGCTGAATTCACCATCGCCGAGCGGTTGAGGTACGACGTCGCCGAGTTCAACACGGCGCACCGTTGGAACGCCTCGACCGGCGTGTTGCGTACCGTCGCCGACTTCCTGCGCCACGACCTCGACGAGCCCCGATGACCAGCCCGACGTTTTGGATCGCGGCGGACGGCAGTGCCGTTCGGCTCGGGGACACCGTCGCGCTGGATCCGATCGCGTTGAACCTGGATCGTGACGCTGTCGGGCCGATCGTAGGTGTGACCGTGCTCGGCTGGCCGATAGTCGAGGTGACGGCGGGCCGGCACGCAGGGACACGTCTCGGTGTACAGCCCGCTCACCTGCTGCTGCGTGTGCGGGTTGCGCGACCTTCAGCCGTGCCGGGACGGATCGCAGGGTACGTTGAGCACAATCGTGATGCTCGTATCGAATATCTCGAACTGTCACGCTGACCGGAGCGGCGTACCCGACTCGGCACATGCCGGTGGGCCGGCGTCGTCTGGCGTAAGCCGTCGATCGTTCGACTTGCCGGGCAGGTGTGCGAAAGCGCGGTCAAGATACGCACAGGTGCCTGGCAAGTCGGGCGATCTAGGGGCGGTCGGGCAGGGGGCCGAAGCGGTAGCCGAAGCCGCGTACGGTCTGGACGTAGATCGGTTTGGCGGCGTTGTCCTCGATCTTGGCGCGTAGGCGCTGGACGCAGGCGTCGACCAGGCGCGAGTCGCCCAGGAAGTCGTGTTGCCAGACGGCTTCCAGGAGCTGGAGTCTGCTGTGTACGCGGCCGGGCGTGGCGGACAGGGTGAGTAGCAGCCGCATCTCGGTGGCTGCGAGCCGGACGCGCCGGCCGCGCTTGCCGACGCTGAGCGAGTCCCGGTCGATGCGCAGCGCGCCGTGCTCCTCGTACCCGTCGTCGCAGGCCCGCCCGGCAGACCCGCAACGGGTGCGGCGCAGTACGGCGCGGATGCGGGCTTCGACGATCCGGGCGTGCACCGGCCGCACCACGTAGTCGTCGGCGCCTGCCTCCAGAGCGGCGATCACGTCGGCGTCGTCGTCGCGGGTGGTCAGCACGATGATCGGCAGGTCGCCTTCGGCCCGCAGGCGATGGCACACGTCGAACCCGTCCATGCCGGGCAGTACCAGATCGAGCACCACGATCTCGGCCGCGAACGATCCGAGCCGGGCCAGCCCCTGCTCGCCGGTGTCGGCGGTGCCGACGACATGCCCGTGCCGGACCAGCGCCAGCCGCAGCTCTTCGCGCGCCGGGCGATGGTCGTCGATGAGGAGTACCCGTGCCATGTGCTACGGCAGCTCGGCCGCGTGCCGCCCGGCGCGGGTCGGACGGCCGGGTGGCGGGACCGGATGTCGGCCGGGACGCGGTGACGCGGATCGTCGGGGCAGCATGGTGGACAGCTCACCGCACCTCCTGTTAACGCGGCGTGAGCGTGTCCGAAAGGTCGGCGGGATCGTGGACACCGCTGCGGGCGGCGTCCGGCATACCCCCTCGCCGGACGCCGCCCGCCGGGTCACTTGCCGGACTCGCTGGAGGAGGTACGGTCCGGTGAGTGGCCGTGGCCGCCGAGTACTCCCGCCTCGGTCGCCTTGAGGATCGCGTCTGCTTCGGCCTGGGTCAGCTTGCCGTCCTTGACCGCCGCGGCCAGCCTTTCCTTGAGCTGCGGGGTGCGGTCGGCGGCCTTGTCGCTGCTCTTGCCGCCGGTCTTGCCGTCCGGGCGGAGCTGGGTCTGCACCTTCTCCAGCGCGGCCGAGACCTTCGCCTGGTCGATGCCGAGTTCCTTGGCCAGCGCCTCGGCCAGCTTCTGCTGATGCTCGGCCCGCTGGTCGCTCTTGTCCTTGCCCTGCGCCACGGTCCCGGTGGCCGTGGACCCGCTGCCCTCGGCCGCCCACGCGGCGGCGGGCGCCGCGATGCCGAGCGCCAGTACCCCCGCGGCGCCGACCGTGACCAGGGACTTTTTCGAGAACTTCATCATGCGAGGCTCCTTGCGATCGGTGAGTCTCCGACGCTGACGCGTGTTCCTCGACGAATCGCCCAGGGAACCTCCGACAGTCCTGGCAGATGGACACGGCGGTGCCGGTTGCATGCCTGGATGGGCGGATCCACACGCAGGAAACGTCCAGCATCACAGGCGGTGCACAGGGCGGAGCCCGCTACGCCGCTCCGGCGAGCACGTCCTGGATCCGGATCGGCAGGCGGCGGTCAGGTGTGCAGGCTGCGGCCGCCGTCGACGACGATGCGCTGCCCGGTGACGAAGCCCGCGCCTTCGGAGGCCAGGAAGCTGACCACGTGCGCGATGTCCTCCGGCGTGCCCATCCGGCCCGCGGGCACCGTGGCCAGGTATCCGTCGACGGTGGACCCCTCGTGCCGCTCGACGGGGATCCACGCGGGCGCGACGCTGTTCACCGTGATGCCGTGCGGGGCCAGCTCGCGGGCCCAGGCGCGGGCGAGGCCGATCTGCGCGTTCTTGGCGGCGGCGTACGCGGACCAGCCCGGCTGCGGCCGGTCGGCGACCTCCGAGTCCAGGTGCACGATGCGGCCGTGGCCGCGCGCGATCATGCCGGGGGTCAGTGCCCGCCCGAGCAGCACCGGGCTGTGTACGAAGAACGCCAGCTGCGCGTCGAAAGCCGCCCTGCCGGCGTCGGCGATCAGGGCCTCGGGCTGCGGTCCGGTCGCGTTGAGCACCAGCACGTCCACCGGTCCGAGCTGCGCCGCGATCGCGTCGGCCAGCCGGGCCACGTCCTGCTCGTCGGTGACGTCGGCGGGAAACGCGGCCGCGGCGCCGCCCTCGGCGCGGATCTCGTCGACCAGCCCCGCCAGGTTCTTCTCCTGGCGGCCGTTGACGGCCACGGCCATGCCGTCGCGGGCCAGGCGCCGGGCGATCGCCCGGCCGAGTCCTCGGGAGCTGCCGGTGATGAGGGCTACGCGTGTCGTCACGGGCGCGATCATGCCAGGGCCCGCGACGCGGGTCCGGTCAGGCCCGCGGGCCGACCACGAGCCGGAACAGGTCGGCGGCCGGGTCGAGGTGACGGGCAGCAGCTGCTGGTGCTCGGCGAAGGGCCTGCGGGCTCTTCGGCGGAATGTGCTGAGCGCGCCGGCTGTTGCCGGGTGTCTCCGTCCGGCCGCCACAACATCTGGGTTGTGGCCACAACCCAGATGTTGTGGCCACGAACTCCGGTACTCACCCCGGCGCACGCCGTGCTGGTTCGATTACAGGTCCAGGACGCCGACGGTCTGGCCGCCGCTCTGCTCGCCGGTCGGGTGGAAGCCCAGCTTCAGGTAGAACTCCTCCGGACCTCCGGCGCGAGGCTCCCACGTGACGTGCAGGCGGGTGCCGCCGCGGGCGCGGACCTCCTCGGACACGGCCTCGACGGCGAACCGGCCGTAGCCGTTTCCCTGGGCGTCGGCCGCGATGTTCAGCCGCCAGAGGCCGTACCGGATGTCGTCGGGATCGTCGCCCCAGGCGTAGTCGAGGAAGGCCATCACGAAGCCGACCAGCCGGTCGCCGTCATAGATCAGCCTCGGCCAGGCGAGGTCGGGGAAGACATACGCCTCGGCCAGCGACTTGACCACCGGCGCGACCAGATCCGCCTGATCGGGGCGTACGGACAGCGCCAGCGCCGCCGCATAGTTCTTCGGGGTGACCTTCTCCAGCCGCATGCGGCGGACATTAGTGGCCGGGTGCGGGCCGGGCGAGTCGATTTCCGCGCGTTCAGAGCCGGTCATTCGGCGTCGAGGTCGCGCAGGTTCGTCTTGGCGAGTTCGACGATCTCGGAGCCGCGCCCGGACAGGACGGTCCGGGTGGCGTACAACGTGAAGCCTTTGATCTGGCCGAAGGTGAGCTTGGGCGGCAGGGACAGCTCGTGCCGGTCGGTGCGCACGTCGACCAGTGCCGGGCCGGGGTGTGCGAAGGCAGCCCGCAGCGCGTCCTCCAGGTCGCCGGCCTTGTCCACGCGGGCGCCGAACAGCCCGGCGGCCTCGGCGATGGCGGCGAAGTCGGGGTTGTCCAGGTCGGTGGCGAAGGTGACGAAGCCGGCCGCTTTCATTTCGAGTTCGACGAACGACAGCGCGCCGTTGTTGAACACGACGACCTTCACCGGCAGGCGCATCTGACGCAGCGTGATCAGCTCGCCGAGCAGCATCGCCAGCCCGCCGTCACCGGACAGCGAGACGACCTGGCGGCCGGGGTGTTCGGCCTGCGCGCCCAGCGCCTGCGGCAGGGCGTTGGCCATGGAACCGTGGCTGAAGGAGCCGAGCAGCCGGCGGTGTCCGTTCATGTGCAGGTAGCGGGCGGCCCAGATACAGGGCGTGCCGACGTCGGCGGTGAAGATCGCGTCTTCGGCGGCGAGCCGGTCGATGACGGCCGTGACGTACTGCGGGTGCAGCGGTGAGTCGTCGGAGTTGGCCACGGCGAGGCGGTCCAGCTTGGCGCGGGCGCGGCGGTAGTGGGCGGTCATCCGGTCCAGGTGCGCCGAGTCGGTCTTGGCGGCGAGCCTGGGCAGCAGCGCGTCGACGGTGTCGCGGACGGTGCCCACCAGCGGCACGCCGACGGTCACCCGGCGGCCGATCTGCTCGCCCCGCACGTCCACCTGCACCACCGGGACGCCGTCGGGATAGAACTGGCGGTAGGGGAAATCGGTGCCGAGCATGAGCAGCGCGTCGCAGTGCTCCATCGCCCGGTAGCCGGAACTGAAGCCGATCAGCCCGGTCATGCCCACGTCGTACGGGTTGTCGTACTCGACGAACTCCTTGCCGCGGAACGCGTGCACGACCGGCGCCTGGAGTGCTCCGGCGACGTCGAGCAGCCGGTCGTGGGCTCCGGCGCAGCCCGCCCCGGCGAGGATGGTCACCCGCTCGGCGGCGTTCAGGACCGCGGCCGCGGCGTCGAGCGAGGCGTCGTCGGGACGGACCATCGGCGTCACGGGGCGGATCGACATCGGTTCGGCGCCGGCGGGCGCGTCGGCGAGGAACACCTCGCCGGGCACGAC
The DNA here is from genome assembly GCF_009720385.1 of Catellatospora vulcania. Lineage (GTDB taxonomy): Bacteria > Actinomycetota > Actinomycetes > Mycobacteriales > Micromonosporaceae > Catellatospora > Catellatospora vulcania. The sequence continues at coordinate 157,704 of NZ_ML769309.1, forward strand.
GATGACGCCGACCCCGCCGCGGGCCAGCGCGGTGCGCATCGCGGCGGCCAGCACCTGCGGCAGCTGGCTGGGGATGCTGACGAGTTCGGTGTACACGGAGCACTCGCGGAACAGCTCCTGCGGGTGGGTCTCCTGGAAGTAGCCGGAGCCGATCTCGTCGCGGGGGATCTGGGCGGCGATCGCCAGCACGGGTACGCGGCTGCGGTTCGCGTCGAACAGGCCGTTGATCAGGTGCAGGTTGCCCGGTCCGCAGCTGCCCGCGCAGACCGCCAGCTCGCCGGTCACCGCGGCCTCGCCCGCGGCGGCGAACGCCGCCGCCTCCTCGTGCCGTACGTGCTGCCAGGTGATCCCGCCATCACGGCGCAGCGCGTCGGTGAGGCCGTTCAGGGAGTCGCCGGGGACCCCGTACATCCGGCGCACGCCGGACGCCTTCAACGTCGCGACCATCAGGTCGGCCACTGTGCGTGCCATCGTCCGCCCCCATCGTTGCCATGGACGTTCCGGTCCGGCGGGGGCTGCACCATTATCGCCCGGCGCGGTGGTTCCCGGAGGGCGAGTCGGTGAGCTGGGCGGCGAGTCCGTGGAGCAGGGCGCGCAGGCCGACGTCGAACGTCTGCTCCGGCGCTGCCGCGTAGCCGGCCGTGGAGCTGTCGTCGAGGCGGGCGCGCAGGCGCGGGTACCGCATGGCGATCTCGCGGGCCTTGGCCGTGGTCTGGTCGAGCTGCGCCCGGGCGTCCGCTCCGTCGCGGGCCCGGCGCAGCGACAGCGCGGTGGCCGCCGAGGTGCCCAGCACGCTGCCGAGCACGAAGGTGAACACGGCCCCGGCGGCCTGGTCGGCGCGCGCGCCGGTGAATCCGGCGGCCTCGTAGACGGCGAGGCAGCGGTCGTCGAAGCGGGCCTTGCCGGGGCCGTGGAACAGGTGCGAGCCGAACGCGGGGACCAGCCAGGGGTGCCGGGCGAACGTGTCGTGCAGGCCGGTGGCCAGGGACGTCGCGGCCTGCTGCCAGTCCTCCGGGGCCGGGTCGGGCAGGTCGATCTCCTGCCAGACATGGTCGCCGGCGGCCACGACGAGCTCGTCCTTGTTCTTGACGTGCCAGTAGACGGCGGTGGCGGCGGCGTTGAGCCGTTTGCCGAGGCTGCGCATGTTGAGGCCGTCCAGACCTTGCTCGTCGAGCAGCGCGATGGCGGTCTGGACGATCTGCGCCCGGGTCAGGGTGTCGCGCGGCATGTGCCCACGATATGGCACCCGGCGGCCGCTTGCACATCGTTCAAGTGATGTCCGAAGGTGTCCGAACTCGGTTCAAGAAGCCTCGCATCGCCGCTCGCCGCTGCCGCCCCCCACGGGTGACGAGGTCTGTCTACTGTGGTCGGAAGTTTCGGCGGAAAAGCCGCCGGGGCCGTCACGAAACGGGGTCAACGTGTCCACCCTTCGGATCAACGCCCTCAGGGCGCTCGGCATCGCCGGTTTCGCGCTCGCCACGTCGCTCGCCGTCCACGAGGTCGCGCTCGCCGGCACCGCGCAGACGCCGGTCGGCCACCTGACCAGCAGCCTCGACGGCTGCAACGACCTCGGTGCGCAGGTGCTGGTCGTGCTGACCGGCGGCCGGCCCAACACGGTGTACAACGCCGGGACCGCCCGCGGTTACGACCACGACGACACCTTCACCACCGACGCCAACGGCAACGGCACCGGGTACTTCCACAACGCCTGGGCGGACACCGACCCGCGCTGGGCCGGCCAGGCCGTCATCACGGTCACCGGCAACGGCCAGACCGGCACCGTGACGGTGCAGATCGACTGCGCGGACCCCAAGGGCGAGTAGTCGAAGGCTCCCGCGTCGCCGATCGCCACCGGTCGGCGACGCGAGAGCCGAACCGGCGTCAGGCGCCGCCGATCAGCGCCCGCAGAGCCGCGCAGTGGCCTTCGTACGCCTGCTGCCCGGCCTTCGTGATCCGGTAGGTGGTGCTGCTCCCGCGGCCGTGGCCTTCCTTGGCCGCGCTGACGTATCCGGCCGACTCCAACGTGGACATCTGCTTGGACAGGTCCGACTCGGTGAGTCGCAGATGGTCCTTCAGGAACCGGAACGACACCGAGGGGGCGTTGGCCAGCACGGCCATCGCCGCCAGGCGCTTGGGCACGTGGATGACCGGATCCAGCCCGTCGATCATCGCAGGCGGGCCCGGGTCTCGGCGGCGGCCAGCGCGTAGCGGCGCTCGTAGACGGCCAGACCTGCGGTCACCAGGACGAACGCGGCAACGGCCGCGGCGGGGACGCCGCCCAGCCACCAGGCAGCCGCGACGAGCAGCGCGATCACCGGCAGCGCGATCGCGTATCCGCGCCAGACTCCGGCGATCTCGGCAGGCGGCGTTCCCTTGCCCGGCATGGGAAGCGCACCGTGCCTGCGCCGCATCCAGACGATGAAGAGGGCCTCGACGGCGAGAAGTAGGGCGAGCGAGCCGACGAACGCCCCCGTGTTCTCGCGCCACCAGGTGAAGGCGCCGATCATGGCGGCGACCCACGCGCCGACGGACGGCGCATACCACCAGGGGGTGGGCGGGTAGTCGACGTAGGGGGCAGCGGCGCCACGCTCGGCCGCCTTGAGTTGCTCCGCCAGGTCATAACTTTCCATACTGGAAACCATATGCGAATACTTTCCACATGTGCAAGTAAAAAGTATTCGCGCGTCAGGTCACCCGGTACGCGGCGTAGCGGACGCGGTCGGCCTCGCGGATCGCGGAGGCCACGAACACCGACTGTTCGAGCACGGCCAGGCGGGCGGCGGAGGTCTCCAGCCGGACGCCGATGCGGAAGTAGTACTCGGACGGGTCCACCGGCTCGCCGCGCAGCAGCGCCCCGAGAACCTCCGGCGGTCCGCTGCGTACGCCGAACGTCCGCAGGTAGACATGCTCGCCATCCGGTGTGCGCGCCGAGTAGCGGGTGTCGATCTCGACGGCCCCGTCGGGGCGTACCAGCTGCCAGTCCGCGCCCCCGGCCAGGATCTCGGCGTCGAACAGGCCGCGGACCTGCCCGCCCACGATCGGCACGACCCGGCGGTGCCCGGCCCGGGTCACCCCGTGATCCTCCAGCGGTCCGAGGTGGACCTCGACGTCGAAGGCGTGCTCCAGCGACGGCGTCGGCGCGGTCATGGCTGCCACACCGGCAGCTCGATCCGCGATGCGCGGGCGGTGTCGTGCGAGATCGCCTGCTCGGCCCGCGCGGTGAGCACCGCGGCCGCGGCGGGCTCGCCGGTGCCGGGGTTGCGCGCGTACCGCGGATGGGCTCCCGAGCTGATCTGCACACTGATGCGGTGGCCTGCCGCGAAGCGGTGGAACGTCGGCCACAGCGGCACTTCGACCTCGCGGAAGCCCTCGTCGTCGGGCTCCGGGCCGGTGTCGGCGATGCCGCCGATGCGGCGGATGCCGTCGCAGACGGTCATGGACCGGCCGTCGGGGTGCACGTCGCAGATGCGTACGAACAGGTCGGCGCTGGGCTGGGAGGACCGGAACCGGATGCGGGCCACCGGTTCGCCGGCGAGCACGGTCGCGGCGTCCAGGACGTCGGTGCGGAACACGGCGACGTCATCGCGGCGCTCGTGGGCGGCGTTGTCGAGGGGCCCGGAGTTCGGCTGCAGGCTCGGACCGCCGACGGCGGGCGTGGCGTCGTCGGGGTCGTAGGTGTAGCGGGTGACGCCGCCGCCGGGCGCGGCTTGGCTGAGCAGGCCCGATCCGTGCAGGTGCCAGGGCTGGGCGGCGGCGCCCGGCGGCGGCCATGCCGGCAGGTCGTGCCACTGCTGCGCGCCGGTGAGGAAGGCGCGCACCGGGGCGACCCGGGTGCTCGGCCCGTTCGCGAGGTGTTCGGTGAGGAAGGCGACCGACTCGGACAGGGCCGGGCCGCCCATGCCCGCCGAGACGTGTCCCCACGGGCCGATCGTCAGGCGGGGCGGCCGTCCGGCGGCCACGAGCTGGGCGTAATTGCGCAGCTGCCAGGGCAGGAAGATGTCGTACCAGCCGGTGATCATGTAGACGGGCGCGGTGACGTCGGGGACCGAGGCGGTGTGCGACTGCCGGGTCCAGTACTCGTCGGTGAGCCGCTCGTGGGCGACCCAGTCCTGGTACCAGTCCACCGGTCCGCCCGTCGCGACGGTGTCGCCGGCGCTGAGCGGGAGCACGCCGAACGCCTCGGTGAGCTTGGGGTCGGGGCGCAGCATGGCCAGGATCAGCGGCAGGAAGCGGCGCTTGGCCATGCGGTCCATCATCTGTGTCCAGCCGAGCGCGTTGCGCAGCGAGAACGCGCCGTTGTCCCAGGTGATGGCCCCGAAGTCGGGCATCGTCGTGATGAGGCAGAGCGCGTCGGGGGCGTTGGCGGGGTCCTCGCGCTGCAGGTGTCCGGCCACGGCCCACTGGGTGTAGCCGAGGTAGCTGGGCCCGTACGTGGCGACCGTGCCGGTGAACCACGGCTGCTGCCGCACCCAGCGGTGGGTGGCCGCGCCGTCGCGCTGCTCGTCGAGCTGCGGGGTGAAGACGCCGGCCGAGCCCCAGGTGCCGCGGCAGCGCTGGGCGAGCACGGTGAAGCCTTCGCGGGCGAGCGCGCGGGCCTGGGTGTCGGTGCTGCGGCGGCCGTACGGCCCGCGCATGACGATCGTCGGCAGCGGCGGGGCGTCGCCGACCGGGGTGATCAGGTCGGCGAGCAGTTCGGCGCCGTCGTCCATGGGCACGCGCAGGTCCTTGCGGACGGTGATGTCGTAGGGCCCCGGCGTGACGCCTTTGATCATCCTGGCTTGCATCCATCGGGAGAGCCGCTGGCCGAGCGTCGTCATGGCGTGTCCTCGGGGGTGGGGGAGGCGGAGGGGTTCGGCCGCCGGCCGGCGAGCGCGGCACGGAGCCGGTCGAGCGCCGGCACTGCGGCGGCGAGCGCGTCGCGGTCACCGTCCGGCAGGGTGGCGGCGGCCGCCGCGATGAGCCGGGCGCTCGCGCGGTCGAAGCGGTCGAACAGGTCGAGGGCCTTGGCGGAGGCGGCGACGGTGACGCGGCGGCGGTCGTCGTCGCGCTGGCGGCGGGCGATCAGGCCGCTGTGCTCCATCGTGCGCAGCAGGTTGCTGACCGTCGGACGGCTCATGCCGAGCCGGGCGGCGAGCTCGCCCGGTGTGGCGACGCTGCCCGCGGGCAGGGCGCGGATGATCTCGATCTGCGCGTCCGGGATCTCGGGCAGGTCCTCGGCGGCGCGCGCCGCGGCCAGCAGCGTGCGGCGCAGCGGTGAGATGACCGCCGCGAGGTCTGCCGGGTCGAAGGCGCTCATCGGGTGGTGTCCGGCGGGGTCAGCGAGGGGCGGGTGTTGAGGGCGTCGGGGTGGAATCCGGCGGCCCGCTTGTAGCCGGTGGCGATCTCGGCGAGTTCGTCGGCGGGGATGACGTCGTGGATGTCGGCGAAGCCGCCTGGCGCGCGTTCGTGGGCGAGGAGCATGACCTGCTCGGGGCCCTGGCGGCGGTTGCTCAGCACCAGGGCGGTGGTGGCGGGGCGGCGGTCGGCCTCGTACGCGGCGAGCGCCTGCTCCGTCGTCGGCGTGGTGGCCAGGTGGAAGGCGAGCGTGCGCGCGTCGAGGATCGCCTGGGACGCGCCGTTGGAGCCGTTGGGGTACATGGGGTGGGCGGCGTCGCCGAGCAGGGTCGAGCGCCCGTGCGTCCAGCGGTCGATCGGGTCGCGGTCGACCATCGGGTATTCGAGGATCTCGTCGGCGGCCGCGATGACGGCGGGCACGTCGAGCCAGCCGAACCGCCAGTCGCGGAACAGGTCGCGGACCGGGGCGGGGTCGACGGCGCGGTTCCAGTCGGCGGTCTGGGCGCCCGTGCTGTCGGCACGCCGTTCGGCGATGAAGTTGACGCGCGCGTGGCCCGTGCCGTCGGGTGCGCTGACGGGGTACGCGACGAACTTCTGCTCGCCGTCCCCCGCCATGATCATGGTGCGTCCGTCGAGGTAGGCGGGGATCGTGGCGGTGCCGCGCCACAGGGTCAGCCCGTTCCAGACGGGGTCCCCCTCGCCGGGGTGGTGCTGGCGGCGCAGCGCGGAGTGGATGCCGTCGGCCCCGACCACGAGCGAGGCTTCGACGCGTGCTTCGCCGCCTGCGGTGTCGAAGACCGCGACGTCGGTGTCCGGGCCGTGCTCGACCGCGGTGAGCCGGTGTCCCGGCTGGACGGCGTCCGCGCCGAGCCGCTCGCGGACCGCGTCGAGCAGGGCGAGTTGCAGGCGGCCGCGGTACACCGACAGCTGCGGCCAGCGGTAGCCGGCGTCCAGGCCGCGGGGCTCGCGCCAGATGGGCTGGCCGAAGCGGTTGAAGTAGGCCAGAGTGCCGGGGGCCGTGCCGAGTGCGGCGACGCGCTCGCCGAGGCCGAGTTCGGTCAGCTCGCGAACGGCGTGGGGGAGCAGGTTGATGCCCACACCCAGCGGTCGCAGCTCGGCGACGCGGTCGAACAAGCGGATGTCGCGGAACCCGGCCTGGTGCAGGCTGAGCGCGGCGGTGAGCCCACCGATGCCCGCGCCGATGATCGCGATCGTCATCTCGACTCCCAGGGTTGCCGTGGATGGCGCACATAGTTTTGAAACAAAGCTATTGCATTGTCAAGGCCGCCGACTTGACCTCGCCCCAAGGGCGCGCCGCAGACTGGCCGGGTGGCACGGGATCATCTGCTGGCGGGGGAGTTCGGGGCGGCGGCGCGGCTGTCGCCGAAGGCGCTGCGCCTGTACGCCGAGCAGGGCCTGCTCCCACCCGCCTGGGTGGACCCGGCGACCGGATACCGCTACTACAGCCCCGACCAGCTGCCCCGCGCCCGCCTGATCGCCCGGCTGCGCCGGCTCGGGCTGCCGCTGGCCCGGATCGCGGTGCTGGCCGACCTGAGCCCGCCGGACCGGGCGCTGGAACTGCGCGGCTGGCTGCACACCCAGCGCAGCCTGCTCGACGACCGGGCCGCGGTGGTGGAGGCGGTGCAGGGCTCGTCCGCCGACACCGGGCTGGCCGACGCCGTGGCGATGCGCGACGTGGCGGCCGTGAAGGTGCTCGGCCGCCGGCACCGGATCGACGCCACCGCGCTGGCCGGCTTCGTCAGCACGGCCGAGCAGGACGTCCGCGCCCACCTGCGGGCCTCGGGCCTGCCCGCGGACGGCCCGCGGTTCGTGTTCTTCGAGGACCTGATCACCCCCGACAGCGACGGGCACGTGGAGGTGGCGGTCGCCTGCGACCGCGGGGTGGAACCCGTCGGCGACCTGCACATCCGCCTGGTGCCCGCGCACACCGCGGTGTACCTGCCCGTGCCGTCCGGCTACGAGGACCTGCCCCTGATCCTGCGCGTCTACGACGCCGTCGAAGCCTGGACGGACGCCCGCCCCGGCGTCGTCTGCACCGGGCACCCCTACGAGATCTCGCCCGGCGCCGGGACGCGCTTCGACGTCGCGTACCCGGTCGCCGTCCACTGACCCGAAAGGCCTGCCCGTGCGCCATCTTCCCTATGTCGGCAGCGGTCCCTACTGCTACTCGAACTCGTTCGCGATGCTGCTCGGCGCGCAGTCGCCGTCGACCGCGGTCATCGAGGTCGCCACGGGCGGCCCGTTCGGCATGCAGCTCATCGGCGCCGCCATGATGTTCTTCGACGCGTACGGGTGGGACCCCGAGCAGGGGTTCGACCGGGCACTGTCGGCGATCGGCTGGACCTCGACCGTCAGCAGGGGCGGCGACGAGCAGGCGGCGCTGGCCCGCCTCACGGCGGCGGTGCGGCAGGGCCCGGTGTGGGTCGGACCCGTCGAGATGGGTCACCTGCGCCACCAGCCGGAGATGAACGGCCCGATCGGGGCCGATCACTTCGTGGTCGCGCTCGACGTGGACGACGAGCGGGTGCTGGTGCACGACCCGCACGGCTACCCGTACGCGGAGGTGCCGGTCGGCGACTTCATGACCGCCTGGCGGGCCGAGACCGTCAGCTACGGCGACCCGTACACGATGCGCACCGGCTTCACGAAGGTCGCCGACGTCAGCGACGCCGACGCGATCCGCTCGACCATCCCGGCCGCGATCGACTGGCTGTCCATGCGCGCCGAGGTCAAGATGCCGCCCGGCAGCCTCGGCAACGGCGCGGCAGCCGAACGGGTCGCCGAGCTGGTCGAGGCCGGGGCGGCCGACGGCCTGCGCGAGCACCTCATGTACTTCGCGATCCGAGTCGGCGCGCGCCGGCTCGCCGACACCGCCGACTGCCTGCTGCTGGCCGGTTACGACAAGGCGGCCGAGGTCGCCGCGGAGCAGGCCCGGCTCGTCGGCTCGCTGCAGTACCCGGTGGTCAGCAGGGACTTCCCGACGGCGGCGGCCGCCCTGCGCCGGCTCGCCCCGACCTACGACCGCCTGCTCGCGGCGCTGGAATAGCGGGTCGGGGCGGGCCGCCGGCTGCGGTGGCCCGCCCCGGCGGTCAGACCGCCGTGGTCTCGCCGAGCGCCTGGTCGAGGATCTCCAGGCCGAGGGCCAGTTCCTGCTGCGTCGCGGTCAGCGGCGGCGCGATGCGGAACGTGCCGCCCATGCCGCGCAGCTGCACCACGTTCAGGTGCAGGCCGAGCTCCAGGCACCGGCGGGTGACCTGCGCGCCGAGCAGGTCGGCGCCTTCCTTGGTGGCGCGGTCGACGACGAGTTCGAGGCCCTGCATCAGCCCGCGGCCGCGCACGTCGCCGACGACCTGGTGCCGCTGCTGGAGCTGCAGCAGCCCGGCCCGCAGGAACGCGCCCAGCTCCCGGGCCCGCAGGTCGAGCTGCTCCTGCTGCAGCACGTCGAGCACGGTGTTGCCGACGGCCGCGACGAGCGGGTCCGACACGTGGGTGGTGTAGAACAGGTAGCCGCGCTCGTGGGCCCGCTGCTCGATCTCCGCGCTGGTGACCACGGCGGCCAGCGGCAGCCCGGCCCCCAGTGTCTTGGACAGCGTGAGGATGTCGGGCACGATCCCGTCGCGCTGGAAGGCGTACCAGTCGCCGGTGCGGCACAGGCCGGTCTGCGCCTCGTCGACGATCAGCAGCATGCCGCGTTCCCGGCACTTGGCGGCCAGCGCGGCGAAGTAGCCCGGCGGCGGTTCGATGACGCCGCCGGAGCTGAGGATCGGCTCTACGATGCACGCGGCGAGGCTGCCCGAGGACTGCGCGTCGATCATGGCGAAGCCGTGGTCGAGCTGCCGCCGCCAGTCGAACCCGCCGTCGGCGGTGGTGAAGTCCGGCCGGTACGGGTTCGGCGTGGGGATCGCGAAGTTGCCCGGCGCGGTCGGCCCGTAGCCCTGGTGGCCGGCGCTGTAGGTGGCGGCGGCCGCGGCGCCGGTCATGCCGTGCCACGACCGGGCGAACGCGACGATCTCGTGCTTGCCGGTGACGAGCTTGGCCATCCGGATGGCCGCCTCGTTCGACTCCGCGCCGGTCGTCAGCAGCAGCACCTTGTCCAGGGGCGCGGGCAGGGACTCGGCCAGGCGCCGGGCGAGGTCGACGACCGGGCGCGACAGCATGCCGCTGAACAGGTGGTCGAGGCTCGCGACCTGCTGCTGCACCGTCGCCACGATCGCCGGGTGGCAGTGGCCGAGGATGGCGCTCATCTGACCCGAGGTGAAGTCGAGGATCCGGCGGCCGTCGGCGGTGTACACGTAGCTGCCCGCCGCGCGCTCGATGATCTCGGGCGTGAACGGGCCGCCGTAGCGCAACAGGTAGCGCTCCGCGTCGGACCAGAACTGCGTGGCGGTGGCCTGCTCGCTCATCAGCGTCATGCCCTCACGGTAGGCAACGCCGCTGTGCGCGAACAGCTCCGATGTCCGGCTAGCCTGTGCGTAATCTGCGTACAGGGAGCGGCGATGCGACTGAACACCTCCCGCCTGGAAATGCTCAGCATGCTTGACAGCCTGGGCACGGTGCGGGCCGTCGCCGCCGCGCTGCACCTGAGCCCGTCGGCGGTGTCGGCGCAGCTGGCGGTCCTGGAGGCGGAGACGCATGCCGACCTGCTGCACCGGGTCGGCCGCCGGGTCCAGCTCACCGCCGCCGGACGCACCCTGGCCCGGCATGCCAGGGTCATCCTCGACCAGGTCAAGGCGGCCGAGGCCGACCTGCGCGACCTTTCCGGACAGCCCGCAGGCCCGGTGCGCCTGGCCGCGTTCTCCAGCGCCGTCCGCACCCTGGTCATCCCGCTGGCCGCCCGGCTGCGGCAGGCGCACCCGAGGATCGAACTGGAGATCAGCGAACTCGACCCGCAGGCCAGCCACCCGGCCCTGCGCCGCGGCGACTGCGACATCATCGTGACCGCGGACTTCGCCGACGGGCCGGCGCCGCCGGATCCGGACGTGCAGACCATTCCACTGCTCGCGGATGCCATCGTGCTCGTGACGCCGCAGTCCGTGCCGGAGCCGGGCCGGGCGGAGCCGGGGACGCGGGAACCGGTGGACCTCGCCGACTTCGCCACGGCGGCGTGGTCGGTCGACCTGCCCGGGACGTACCTGTCCCGGCTGGTCACCAGCAGCTGCCGCCAGGCAGGCTTCGAACCGGTCGTGGCGGGCCGGTTCGGCAGCTACGAGCTGCTGCTGGCGCACGTCGAAGCGGGCCTGTCCGTGTCGCTGCTGCCCGAGCTGGCCGTGGACCGCAGATACCGGGTGGCCGTCCGCCCGCTGCGCGAGCCGCTGACCCGCCAGGTGTACGCGGCGGTGCGCAGCCGGGCCGCGCTGACCGCGGCGAGCCGCATCGTCCTGGACGAGCTGCGCGCCCTGTCGGCGGCGCGTGCTCACTGCTGAGCCGGTGACGGCGTGCCCGGCTGCCGCACGGGAATGCCCCGGGTGAGGAACAGCGCGACGAGCGCGAGCAGCGCGAGCAGGCCCAGCGCGGCGCGCAGGCCGTCGAGCCGGGCCTGCTCGTTCTCCGCGACGGCGGCGGCTGTGGTGGCGGGGTCCACCCCGGCCTCGGTCAGCGCCGCGGCCAGCTGGTCGTTGGACAGGAACGGGATGCCGGCCGCCAGCTGCACCTGGGCCTGCCCGGAGACGCTCGCCGGGATGGCCGGGTTGGCCTGTACGCCGGTCAGGAAGGAGCTGGTCAGGCCGGCGATGAGCACTGCACCGGCCAGCGCGGTGCCGATGGACGCGCCCAGATTGGTCACCGTGTTCTGCAGCCCGCCGACCTCGGCGCTGCGCTCGTCGGGCACCGCCGACACGGTGACGCTGCCCAGCTGGGACGCCAGCGCGCCGACGCCGAGCCCGGCCAGCAGCAGCGGCCAGGTGACGATCTCCGCGCCCGCCCCGGCCTCCAGCGCGGCGGCTAGGGCGACGATCCCGGCGAACAACGCCGCGAAGCCGACCTGCACCACCCGCCGGGGCGATGCCCTCGGCAGGAACTTGGGCACGCCGACGGCGGCCAGCAGCAGCGTCACGGACAGGGGGAGGATGCGCAGCCCGGTCTCGATCGCCGACAGGCCCAGCGCCACCGACAGGTAGAGCGGGACGGTGAAGAACAGGCCCGCCTGGAGCAGGTACTGGAACAGGAACGAGGTGAGGCCGCCGCGCAGCAGCCGGTTGTTCAGCAGCGTCGGGTCCAGCAGCACCGGCTGACCCCGGCGCTGGCGTGCGCGTTCCCGGGACATGAACCAGCGCAGCACGACGCCGCCCGCGATGACGAGCCAGAACACCGGCGACAGGCCGAGCCACGCCGGGCCGCCCGGTTTGGGGTTGATGAAGCCCCAGGTCCCGCCGCGCAGGATGCCGAAGACGATCAGCACCAGCCCCAGCGCCGACAGGGCGGTGCCGCCGAGGTCCAGGCGGGTCGTCCGGTCCGGGGGCAGGTCCCGCATGCGTCGGGTCAGCAGCAGGATGCCCGCGACCACGACGACCTCCCCGGCGAAGACCCACCGCCAGGAGGCGTACGTGGTCAGCAGGCCGCCGATCAGCGGGCCGACCGCGACCGCGATCGCGCCGAACGCGGCGACCAGCCCGTAGGCCTTCGGGCGCTGGGCCCGGTCGAAGTTGGACGCGACCAGGGCGACGATGGCGGGCAGGATGAGCGCGGCCCCCACGCCTTCGAGCAGCGACCAGCCGATGAGCAGCACGGTGAGGTTCGGTGCCAGGGCAGTGGTCAGCGACCCCGCGCCGTAGATCACGCAGCCGATCGCGAAGGCCCGCTTGAAGCTGATGATCTGGCCGATCTTCCCGCCGGTGATCATCAGTGCCGCCATGACGAGCGTGTACATGGTGATCGCGGTCTGGATGCCGGTGACGGTGGTGCCGACGTCCTCGGCGACCGTCGCGATCGACACGTTCATGACCGAGCTGTCCAGCGTCATCAGGAACTGGCCGCACGCCAGGGTGAGCAGTACGGTCCCGGTCGCGACCTGGCGATCGGGTGCTGTGAGGGCCATGAACCGCTCCTCCGCGATCGGTCTGGCATCAGCCTGCCCGATCGAGGGTGACCGCGGAGGTCATTGGTGCCATATGCCCCGTTCGGGACTGCGGGCGGTCGCCGCTACCGCGGCATGGTCAGCTGCTCAGGCGGCGGATGAAGTCGACGCTGCCGTCGAAGATCTGCGGTGCGTCGTGGTCGAGGGTCGCCACGTGGTAGCTGTCCTGCAGGACGACCTCCTGCACGTCCGCCGAGGTGATGCCCTTCAGCACGAGCTCGCTGTTGACGGGCTCGACCACGTGGTCGTTGGCGGAGCGGTAGAGCAGCACCGGCTGGGCGACCTTCGGCAGGTCGGCGCGCACGACCGCCTGGAACCGGCGCAGCGACGCCGCGGCCCGCACCGGCGTACGCGGGTAGGCGCCCTCGTCGATGCCCGGTTTGGCGATGTCGTTGCCGATCGCGGGCACCGACGGCACGACCAGGCCCAGCACGGGCAGCAGCTTCGCGTCCCAGCGCAGCATGGTGACGGCCGGGTTGACCAGCACGATGCCGGCCAGGTCGGGGTGCTGCTGGGCCAGGCGCAGGGCGAGGGTCCCGCCCATCGACAGGCCGACGGCGTACACCGAGGTGCAGTGCCCGCGCAGTTCGGCGGCGGCGCGCTCGACCTCGGCGTACCAGTCCTGCCAGGTGGTGCGGTTGGCGTCGCGCCAGTGGGTGCCGTGGCCGGGCAGCAGCGGCAGCCGCACCGACCAGCCCTGTGCGGCCAGGTGGCGGGCCCAGGGCCGCATGCTGTGCGGCGACCCGGTGAAGCCGTGGCACACCACGACCCCGACCCCGGAGTCGCCGTCGTGCTGCAGGGGAGCGTGGTCGATGGCGTTGTCCATGGGTGCTCCCAGCCGCGGCGTCAGTGACGGGCCCGTCGGTGACGGGTGCCGCCATACTGCCACGCGCCGGCGCGCGAGGGCAGGGGCGAGCGGACGAGCCCGGCCGGACGGACCGGCCGGGCTCGTGTGGGACCGCGCTGCTCAGCGTGAGGCGGAAGGCAACGGGCCTGGTGGCGTCGCTGGACTTGGTCCGGCCACGGCGGGCGACGGGACCACGTCGGCGTTGCCGGGCACGGTCGGGCTGGCCGCCAGGCAGGCCGGTTTGGGGTCGCAGTCGGCGGGCTTCGGCTTCTTGGACGGCTCGACGCCGTCGCCCACGCCCTCGACCTCCCCGATCTTGCCGCCGGTGCCGGCGGCCAGGGGCTCCAGTTTGAGTTTCATGTCGGCGTGGGCCCGGTTCATGAACGCCTGCCAGATGTCGGCGGGCAGGCCGACGCTGGTGATGTTGCCGCCGCCCAGGGCCTTGGGCCGGTAGATCGGGTCCGAGGCGTTCTTGACGTTGCCGACCCAGATGGCCGTGGCGATCTGCGGCGTGTAGCCGACGGTCCACACGTTGGAGTGGGCCTTGTCCTGGACCTTGCTCTCCCAGGTGCCGGTCTTCGCGGCGGCTTCGCGGCCGCCGGCCAGCGCGTGGTAGTAGGACTTGGGCAGCTGCTTGAGCAGGCCGGTGACCTCGTCGGCGACCTCCTGCCGGATGCGCCGCTCGGCCTTGCTGACCTCGCCGGTGTTCGGCACCAGCTGGTACTTGCCGGTCCTCTCGTCCTTCTTCTCCACCTTGAGCACGACGTGCGGTTTGTTGTAGACGCCGTGGTTGGCGAAGGTCGCCATGCCCGAGGCGTGGTCGAGCACGGTGACGGGGTACTGCCCGAAGCCGACCTGGTAGTCGAAGGAGGCGCGGCTGGTGTCCGTGTCGGGCTTGTCGAGGTTGCGGGCCTTGCCGTCGCTGACCGCCCACATGGTGTTGATGCCGGCCGCGTGCGCCATGGCCACCACGTTCTTCGGCTCGATCTTCTTCGCGATCTTGAAGAACGGCACGTTGAGCGAGAGCCGGGTGACGTCCAGCAGGGTGCACTTTCGCTTGCACTTGAGGCTGCCGGCGTCGCGGCCGGCGTTCTCCACCTCGTACGGGCAGAGGTTGTACTTGTCGCAGTTGCGCTTCTTACCGGTGGCGACGATGGGGGTCGGGTCCCAGGTGGACTTGAGCGAGATGCCCGCGTCGATCGCGGCGGCCAGCGTGTAGACCTTGAACGAGGACGCCGGCGGGTGGCCGCCGTCCTCCCAGATGGTGCCCTCGTTGATCTTCCCGGCGTAGTCGATGCCGGTGCCGTCGGCGCCGCCGTAGTACGCCAGCACCCGGCCGTTCTTCGGGTCGATCGCCACCCCGGCCGCGATCACGTTCTTCGGATAGTTCCTCATCTTGGTGTACTCGCCGTCGACCTTGGGGTCGACGGCCTTGGCGACGTCGTTGACGCACACCTTCTTGTCGCCCTTGCCCTTGCAGGTCTCCTTCCACTCGAAGGTGCGGAACAGCTGCGCCTCCAGCGCCTGCTGGGCCTTGGAGTTGATCGTCGTGGTGATCCGGTAGCCCTTGTTGCGCCAGTCGGTGATGCCCCAGGCCGCCATCTCCCGCTCGACGTACTTCGTGATCACGAAGCCGGTGCCGGTGCCCTGGATGCCGGTCTCGCCGGACCGGGCGGAGTACTTGCGCAGCGTCTTGTCCGGATACACCATGGTCGCGCGCTTGCCCGGGTCGAGCCGCCCCATCTCGACCATGTTGTCGAGCACGTAGTTCCAGCGGATCTTGGCGGCCTCGGGGTTGAGGTGCGGGTCGTAGCCCTTGGTGCCGTCGTAGTCGTTGGGCTCGGGTTGCTTGAGCACCGCGCCGAGCACCGCCGCCTGCTCGACCGTGATCTGGTCGGCCGACTTGTTGAAGTACGCCTTCGCCGCCGCGCCGACGCCGCTGGAGCCGCGGCCGAACCAGACGGTGTTCACGTAGAACCCGAGGATCTCGTCCTTGGAGTGCTCCTCCTCCAGCCGCCTGGCCATCACCGCCTCGCGCAGCTTGCGGGCATAGGTGACCTCGAGGTCCTTGGCCGCGTTGCGGGCGTACTGCTGGGTGATGGTGGACGCGCCCTGGGTCTCGCCGCCGGTCAGGTTGTTCCAGGCGGCGCGGGCCACGCCCCACAGGTCGATGCCGTGGTGGTTGAAGAAGTTCTTGTCCTCGCCCGCGATGAGAGCCACCTTGACCTCGTCGGACAGGGCGGCCATGGAGACGATCTCGCGGTTCTCGCCGCCGAGTTTGGCGATCTGCGCACCGTCGGCGGAGTAGACGAAGGTGTTCTCGTTCGGGCTGAAGTCCGCGGGCTCGGGCACCGAGTCGTAGAGGTAGGCGACCCCGATCAGGCCGCCGCCGGCGACCATGACGACGACCGCGGCCGCGGCCAGCACGATGCTGCGCCAGCGCCACCTGCCGAGCCTGCTCCTGCGGCCCGTGCGCTTGCTGCCGGCGGGTCCGCCCGGCGGTTCGCCTTCCGTATCGCGCCCGGTGGGCAGCGCGGCGGTGCGGTTCGGGCCGCCGACGGAGGGGCGGGGGCCGACGGCGACGCGGCCTGCGGCGGCCCGGCCGGCGTTGCCGCCGACGCTCGCGCGGCCCGACGCGGACGGCACGGCGGCCCGGCCGGCG
>NZ_ML769310.1:0-167661 GCF_009720385.1 Catellatospora vulcania
CGATCCGCCCGACCATCATCTTCACGGTGATCGTGTCGACGATCGGCGGTATGCAGGTCCTGGCCGAACCGCTGCTGTTCGGCGGAGCGAGTGTCACCGGCGGTTCGGACCGGCAGTTCCAGACGCTTTCCCTCTATCTCTACGAGGTGGCGTTCTCGCGGTTCGACTTCGGTTACGCCTCGACCGCGGCGTGGGCGATGTTCGGCATCATCGTGATCGTCGCGGCGATCAACTACTTCCTGACCAGCCGCCTGCGGAGGTCCTCATGACCACGACGACACCTCTCACCGGCTCTGCGCCTGCTCGCACAGCCGCCGCCGTGGCGGCCGAGCCGCAGGTGCACCGGCGTCGTAGGCGGTCGTTCATGGCTGACCGCCGTCCCGGCAAGCTCACCTACCTCGCGTTGGCCGGGCTCGCGCTGTTCTCCGGGTTCCCGCTGTACTGGTCGCTGGTCGTCGCCTCGCACGACAACGGCATCCTCGGGCAGGTCCCGCCGCCGCTGGGCATCGGCCCGAACCTGTTCGCCAACCTCGAACGCGCCTTCGGGACCGTCGACTTCGCCAAGGCGCTGACCAACTCGTTCGTCGTGTCGATCGCGATCACGATCAGCGTGGTGCTGTTCTCGACCCTGGCCGGGTTCTCGTTCGCGAAGCTGAACTTCAAGGGCCGCAACGCGATGCTGGTCATGCTCATCGCGACCATGATGGTCCCGACGCAGCTGGGCATCATCCCGCTGTACATGCTCATGGCCAAGATCGAGTGGACCGGCACCATGTACGCCGTCGTCGCACCCGGCCTGGTCACCGCGTTCGGCGTGTTCTTCATGACCCAGTTCCTGCGCGAAGCCGTGCCCAGCGAGCTGATCGAGGCCGCTCGCGTCGATGGCTGCCACACGCTGCGGATCTTCTGGCATGTCGTGCTCCCGGCCTCCAAGCCGGCCGCGGCGGTGCTCGGCATGCTCACGTTCATGACGGCCTGGAACGACTTCTTCTGGCCCCTCGTGGTCCTCACCCCCGAGGATCCGACGGTGCAGACCGCGCTGTCGACCCTGGCCAGCGGCTACATCCAGGACTACTCACTGTCGCTGACCGGGACCGCGATCGCCACCGTGCCGCTGCTGGTCGTGTTCGCGCTGCTCGGCAAGTACATCATCGGAGGAATCATGCAGGGTGCGGTGAAGTCGTGACCGCGGTAGCGCCCGACCGGCGGCTGGACGAGCTGTCCGGGCTCAGGTTCCCCGAAGGATTCCGCTGGGGAGCGGCGACCGCGTCGTACCAGATCGAGGGAGCCGCCACCGAGGACGGCCGGACGCCCTCCATCTGGGACACCTACGCGCGTACCCCCGGAAAGGTCTTCCACGGGCACTCCGGTGACGTCGCCTGCGACCACTACCACCGCTACCGCGACGACGTCGCGCTGATGAAGCAGCTCGGCCTGGGCACCTACCGGTTCTCGGTCGCCTGGCCGCGCATCAAACCCGACGGCTCCGGCCCGGTCAACGCCCGCGGCCTGGACTTCTACGACCGCCTCGTCGACGAACTGCTCGACAAGGGCATCGACCCCATGGTCACCCTCTACCACTGGGACCTGCCCCAGGTCCTCGAGGACCGCGGCGGCTGGACCAACCGCGACACCGCGTACTACCTGGCCGACCTGGCCGCCGCGACGATCGGCCGGTTGGGGGACCGGGTGCGGACCTGGACGACGCTCAACGAGCCGTGGTGCTCGGCGTTCCTCGGGTACGGCAGCGGGGATCACGCCCCGGGCCGCCAGGACCCGGCCGCCGCGCTGTCGGCGGTGCACCACCTGCTGCTCGGGCACGGCCTGTCCGTGCAGGCGCTGCGGGCGGGCGGCGCGCGCGAGGTGTCGCTGACGCTGAACCTGGCCTGCGTACGCCCGGTCGACCCGAACGATGCGCACGACCTCGCGGCGGTGCGGCACATCGACGGGCTGCACAACCGGATCTTCCTGGACCCGACGCTGCGCGGCGGCTACCCGCAGGACATGCGGGCGCTGTTCGCCCGGTTCGGGGTCGACGAGCAGGTCCGGGCCGGCGACGAGGACGTCATCGGGTCGCCGATCGACCTGCTGGGGGTCAACTTCTACCAGCCGTCGCGGGTGCGGGCCGGGGTCGGCGTCGACTGCGGGCCGGCCAACCCCGGCAGCGAGGGCTGCGAGTACGTGCAGCAGGACCTGCCGGTCACCGCGATGGGCTGGCCGGTGGACGCGACCGCGCTGTACGAGCTGCTGATGCGGTTGGCCACGGACTATCCCGGCACCCCGCTGATGATCACCGAGAACGGCGCCGCGTACGACGACGTGCTCGACGGGGGCCGGGTGGCCGACACCGACCGGATCGCGTACCTCGACGGGCATCTGCGGGCCGTGCACGCGGCCCTGTCCGAGGGAGCGGACATGCGTGGATATCTTGCATGGTCGCTGTTGGACAATTACGAGTGGGCATACGGTTACGGCAAACGCTTCGGCATCGTGCATGTCGACTACGACACCCAGCGGCGCACTCCGAAGGACAGTGCCCGCTGGTTTGCCGGCGTCATCGGGCGCAACGGGCTCGGTTGATGTCGGTGGGGGCCGGGCGCGTCGCACGTGGAAAGGCGGCGCGCCCGGGTTATCCCACTCCGTGACTCACGCCGGGGAGCCGAGCGGGGCTCCCCGGCGTGTCACGTCCTCAGGCCATGGACCGGGTGCCGTGCGGTCAGCCCGGCGGCATCGGATCCGGTCAGACCGGCCACAGGCGGACTCGGTCCGCGCCGTCGGCCACCGCCACGGTGTGCCCGTCGGGGCTGACGGCGACGCCGGAGACCGCGCCCATCCGGCCGTCCGCGTCACGGATCCAGCCCGGTAGCAGCCCGGCCTGCGCGTGATCGGACAGCCGCCACAACCGCACGGTGCCGTCCCAGCCACCGCTGGCCACGGTCGTGCCGTCCGCGCTGTAGGCCACCGCGTGCACCACCCCGTCGTGCCCGGACAGCACGTACGGCGCGGCCCCGCCGGTCACGTCCCAGATCCGCACCGTGCCGTCGTCCCCGCCGCTGGCCAGCAGTTTGCCGCCGGGGGCGAACGCCAGGTCCTGCACCGGGCCGTCATGTCCGGTCAGCGACGCGGTGACCCGGCCGGTCGCCACCGCCCACAGCCGGATCACGCCGTCCTTGCCCGCTGAGGCCAGGGTGGCGCCGTCCGGGCTGAACACGACCGCGCCCACCCAGTCGGTGTGCCCGGTCAGCACCGCGACGGTCTTGTTCGTCCCGACGTTCCACAGCCGGATCACGCCGTTGTGGCCCGCCCCGGCCATCATCGCGCCGTCGGGGCTGAAAGCCAGGTCCATGGGGATGCGGGCGTGCCCGGTCAGGGTGCCGGCGGGCCGGCCGGTGGTGGTGTCCCACAGCCGTACGCCGCCGTCGACGGGCGTCGCCAGGCGGCTGCCGTCGGGGCTGAACACCAGGTGGGAGATCGGTTCGAAGTCGCGCACCGGCATGGTGGCGAGGGTCGCGCCGGAGGCGGTGTCGAACACGTGCAGCGCCCCGAACCCGCCCACGGCGTACCGGGCCCCGTCCGGGCTGAACGCCACCGTGGTGGCCAGGCCGCCGACAGTCACGCAGCGCACCGGCGCGGCGCAGCTCGGGGCAGGGTCAGGCCCGGCCGTCGGCCAGCCGCACGCCGAGAGGGCGAGCACCAGCAGCACAGCCGCGCTCCGCGCCGCCGGAGGCCCGCTGCGGTACGCCGTCATGCCCCACACGGTAAGCCTGCGGGCCGCTCAGGATAAGCGCCGATCGGCCCACCGCGATCAACCGTCCGTGCGGGACGGGCGGCGACCCGTCGTGCCGCCCTGCCGACCAGCGCGACTTCGTCCGGATCCGACGACCGCGGACGCGGGTCGTTAACAGATCAGTCCGGCAGGGTCACCGGTTCGCGGGCTCGGTGACCGGCACCGGGTTCAGCGGCTGCGCGCCGTACAGCTCGTCGAGCACCTCCTCGGCGTCGGGCTCCCCGGCGGGGGCGCGCCGGCGCGGCCCGGCCAGCGAGGCGACCGCGCCGAGCACGCCCATCACGATGGCCAGCCAGAACACGATGACCAGGCCGTCGTGGAACGGGCCGGAGATCAGGTCCGGGAAGAACTGGCGGTCGGTCAGCGCGGCGGCGTTCGCCGCGGGCAGCGCGCCGAGCACCTGCGGGCCGAGCAGCTCCTGGATCGGGTTGTAGCCCAGGAACGCGGCGAACAGGGTGCCGACCGGCGGCAGCTGCGACACCGTGTGGGCTGCCCCGGCCGGCACGCCCTGGGCGGTGAGCCCGGCGTCCAGCGCCGCCGGCAGCGAGCGGGCGAGCCCGGCCACCATCAGCGAGAAGAAGACGCCAATGGACAGCACCATGCCGGCGTTCTGGAAGGTGGCGCGCATTCCGGAGGCGACACCGCGCAGGTGGGCCGGCACGCTGGACATGATCAGCGAGGTGTTCGGCGCGGAGAACAGCCCGCCGCCGAAACCGTTCAGGAACACCAGGGCGGCGAACACGCCGTAGTGGAAGTCCGTCGGGACCAGCAGCAGCAGGGCGAACGAGACCGACATGAGCAGCAGGCCGCCCGCGGCGAACCGCCGGGGCCCGAACCGGTCCGACAGCGCGCCGGACAGCGGGCCCGCGGCCAGGAAGCCGACGGTCAGCGGCAGCAGGTAGATGCCCGCCCACAGCGGGGTCGCCTCGTAGTCGTAACCGTGCAGCGGCAGCCAGATGCCCTGCAACCAGATGATCAGCATGAACTGCAGGCCGCCCCGGGCGATCGAGCCGAGCAGGCTGGCGACGTTGCCGCCGGTGAACGCCGCGATGCGGAACAGCTGCAGCGGGAACATCGGCTCGGCGACCCGGGTTTCGATGAGGCCGAACAGCGCCAGCAGCAGCACGCCGCCGGTCAGCCCGGCGATGATCCACGGGTTCGTCCAGCCCATCGGGTGGCCGCCGTAGGGCTGGATGCCGTACGTGATCGCGGCCAGCAGCATGGTCAGGCCCGCGGCGAAGGTGACGTTGCCCCACCAGTCGATGCGGCCGGGGCGGCGCTCGCCGTTGTCGCGCAGCGACCGGTACGCCCAGACGGTGCCGACCGCCGCGATGGGCACGTTCACCCAGAAGACGGAGCGCCAGTTCCACTCGGCCAGCAGGCCGCCCAGCACCAGGCCGATGAACGAGCCGGCGATGGCGGCCACCACGTTGATGCCCAGCGCCGTGCCGCGCTGGCGGGCCGGGAACGCGTCGGTGATGATCGCGGCGGAGGTGGCCATCAGCATCGCGCCGCCGACGGCCTGCACCACCCGCCAGCCGATCAGCCACAGCGCGCCGGCCCCGCCGGTGAAGGGGTCCAGGGCGAGGATGACCGAGGTGACCGCGAAGATCGCGAAGCCGAGGTTGTAGATGCGTACCCGGCCGTAGATGTCGCCCAGCCGGCCGAGGGTGACCACCAGGACCGCGGTGACCAGCATGTAACCCATCAGCATCCAGAGCAGGTAGCCGACGTTGCCGGGCTGCAGCGGATTGAGGCCCACCCCGTTGAAGATCGCCGGAAGCGAGATCAGCACGATCGAGGAGTTGATCGTGGCGATCAGCATGCCGAGCGTGGTGTTGGACAGGGCGACCCATTTGTAGCGGGCGTCATGACTGGTCATGAGGAGTGCCTTCGGGTGTCGGAGCTGTGCTTGGCGGGACCGGGCGGCAGCCGTCGCGATCGGGCGGCACGCGCCCTGGTCAGGCGGTGGCGGCGTGGTCGGCGAGCCGGCCGAGCGCGGGCAGGGCCGCCTCGATGGCGGCACGGTCGGCGGGGTCGAGCTGGGCCAGCAGTGCGGCGACGCGTTCGGCGCGTACGTCACGGCGGTGGCGCAGCAGGTCCCGTCCGCCTTGCGTGATCTCCACGAGGACCACCCGGCG
Organism: Catellatospora vulcania; assembly: GCF_009720385.1. Taxonomy (GTDB): domain Bacteria; phylum Actinomycetota; class Actinomycetes; order Mycobacteriales; family Micromonosporaceae; genus Catellatospora; species Catellatospora vulcania. The sequence goes on from NZ_ML769310.1 coordinate 5,929, forward strand.
GTCGGCGGCGTCGGCGGTCCGGGCGGCCAGCGCGTCGCGCTCCAGCCGGGTGACGATCTGGGTCATCGCAGGCTGGGTGACGCCCTCGCGTACCGCCAGCTCGGTGAGCCGCTGCGGACCCTCGCGCTCGAGGGTGGCGAGGGTTGCGGCAGCGCTGAGGCTGATGCCGGGCGGGCTCAGCCGCCGCAACGCCGCGAACAGCCGCTGCACGGTCAACGCCAGGTCGTGCTGAGCGGTGTCCACGGATACGGAAGCCGGTGTCGTCGCCACACGAACAAACATATCACGAACTTATAGAAGTTACTTATGCACCGCACTCGTTTGTCATCGACGATGGCCTATCTGGATGAAGATGATCGCAAAAAAGTCATCCAGATAGGCCAACGTCTATCGCGGCACCTGGCACCTGGCACCTGGCACTTGGCGCCTAGCGCCTAGCGCCTAGCGCCTAGCGCCTAACGGTGCCGCGGCGGGACCGGAGCACGCCGAAGCCGCCGACCGCGAGTGCCGCGAGTGCCGCGATTGCTCCGATCAACCAGTGGAGCTGTCCCGGGGCAGGTGGGTCCGCCGGTGCCGCGGTGGTTGCCGCGGTCGGTGTGGCGCACGCGATCGTCTGGGGCACCCCGTCGGCGGCGACCTGCAATCGGACGGAGCAGTAGCCCACCCCGGGCGCGGCCACGTCCACGATGACCGTCCAGTCGCCCGCGGCGAGCGCGCCGGGCAGCGGCAGCGTCGCCGGATCGTGGGCGAGCGGGCGCAGCGCGGTGACCGGCACGCTCGCCCCGCCGGCACTGCTAGCCGACATCATCGCCAGACCAGGTTCGGTCACCGGATGCCCGTCGTCCCAGGCCAGCGTGAGCCACACCGTGCCCCGGCCGTCGTGGTGCAGGGTGGGCAGCACGCCCCGGTGCGCGTGCGCCGCGGCGGCGATCCCGAGCACGATCCCGAGCACGATCCCGACCGCGGCCACCGCCGCGACCACCTGCCGCCAACCGACTTCCACGCGCATCCTCCCTGCTCGAACAGCCGAGTGGTAAGGAAGGGCACCCTCCGCACCAATATGGTTTGGAAGGTGCCCTTCCTTCGCTGCTAGCTGGTGACCTTGACTTCGAGCAGGCCTACCGAGCCTTGGCCGCTGTTGAGGACGACGCGCAGGCGGGTGGTGCTGACCGAGGTGAAGGTGACCCGGTTGTACTGGTTGGCCGCCACGGGGTAGCCGGTCGCGCCGGGCACGGCGACGTAGGCGGTGCCGTTCCAGTACTGCAGGCTCCACGACGCGGGCAGGCGTACGCCGCCGTTGTCGTCGAAGAAGTAGACGTCGGCGACGCGGACCGACTGGGCCGCCGTCCAGGTCAGCTGGGCCCACTGCTGGCCGGTGTTGGGCCAGGTGCCCCAGCGGCGGTTGACGGTGTCGTTCGAGGACGGCGGGTCGATGCCGTCGTTGATCGCCAGGACGCTCTCCCACGCGGAGGTGTAGGAGGCGCTCGCCGTCGCCGAGAGGGCGAGGTTCGTCGTCGGGGGCGGCGGGTTGGTGGGACCACCCTTGATCAGGAACAGGTTGTCGGCGACGTTGTAGTTGGTCGCCAGGTAGCTGCCCGCGGGCGGGTTGGTGTGGTAGTAGTCGTCGTGGTTGCAGTCCAGCCGCTGGTCCAGAGCCTGGCTGGGGCAGGAGTAGCGCAGCACCACGTTCGGGCCGTCCTTGTAGCACATGACGTCGTACTCGTCGACGCAGTGGGCTGCGCCGGAGGCGTTGGGGGCGTTGTTGTTCACCGCGCCGAGCGTGTGCCCGAGCTCGTGCGCGGCGACCCCGGCGGTCCAGCAGCCGTTGTCGGCGCGGGCGTACTCCGGCCCGGTGTTGGACCGGTTGGCGTCGCTCTTGCGGGTGTCCCCGGCGAAGCCGCCGATGCCGCAGTAGATGTTGGCGTCGACGAACTGCAGGTACTTGCGGTCGGTGCGGGAGTAACCGGCGGCCTTGACCGCGTTGAGCAGCGGCGCCCAGTCGTTGGCGTTGAGGGCCGAGTCGGCGATCTGCACGTCGCGCACGACGGGGCGGCACGCGCCGCCGACGGTCTCGGTGACGTAGCGGACGTGCCGCTCGCCGCCGGTGGCCTTGGCGCTCTCGTTGAAGATGACGTCGACCTGCTCGGCGAGCTGCCGGAACGTCTCCAGGTACTGGCTGTAGCGGCTGGTGCTGCCGTGCACGTACAGCACCTCGACGCGGCGGCCGGTGGTGCCGTCACCCTCGCACACCGGCAGCGCGAGGGGAGCCGCCGCGGTGGCGGCCCGCGCGGGCAGGGGCGCCACGGATCGGGTGACCGACAGCCCGGCCGGAGCCGGGTCGGGGCCGTGGGTGCACATCGTCGAGCTGATGCCGACGACGCGGTACATGCCGGCGCACGCGCCGGTGCGCTCGGCGGACAGTCCGGAGTAGACCAGACCGGGGGTGGCCTGGGCGGCCGGGATGGCGCCGTCCTGGGCGCCGACCGGCACGGCCGAGGCAGGGGCGCCGGTGCCGAGGGCCAGCAGGGTCACCACGATGACCGGCCATCGGCGGCGGCGGGGGAGGGAGAGGGGCATGTGCCGTCCTTTCGGCGAGGCGCGCCGGGATACGCGCATCGGCGGGAAACGGGGAGCGGGCACGGTGAAACCGTCACCGTGCGTGTGGTTCGCGGCAGGCGGTGAGCTGCCACCGGGCGATCGACCGAAGACGATCTAAAACGCTTTCGGTCCATTCAGGCAGAGGGTCTGATCGATGTCAATGGCATGCATACAGGCAAATTCGGCTATGCCGTATCACCTGCGACCGCAACGCTTTCGGAATGTGCCGAAATCATTTCGAGGTTCGCCGATGCCCGATGGCGTCCCGCGCGAACACGAAGAGTGAGTTCAGTCCGTCGGCTCGCCGGTGAAGCGCCGCCCGCGCTCGCGCATCGCGTCCATCACCCGGTCCACGCCGGGGCTCGGCGGCGCGGGCGTGCGGCCGGAGGTGCGCAGACCGTCGAGGGTGTACGCGAGCTGCCGCCGCCAAGCCGTCGGCGCCGCCTCGGCGGTGCGCTCGATGAGCCCGGCGTTCGCCATCAGGATCAGCACCACGTCCTCGTGCCGGAAGTCCGCGCGCAGCTCGCCTGCCGCCTGCGCGCGCTCGATCAGCCGTTGCAGCCCCTGGTACGCGCGCTCGTGCAGCGCGTCGAGCCCTGGCACCCCGGCCACCGCCGCGGTGAGCAGGTCGGACGTCGCCCGGCACCGCGACTGCACACCGCACAGGTAGACCAGGTGGTCGTGGAAGCCGGTCCAGGCGTCCGGGTGTCCGGCGGCGCGCTCGGCGGCGGTGACGATCTCGGCGAGCGTGTCGGCGTACACCGCCGCGATCAGGTCGCGCCGGACGGGGAAGTGCCGGTAGAGCGTGGCGTTGCCCAGCCCGGCCCGGCGCGCGATCTCATCGAGCGGCGCGTCCAGCCCGCGCTCGCTGAACACTGCCAGGGCCGCGTCGATCAACCGGCGGCGGTTGCGTTCGGCGTCGGCGCGCAGGGCGGTGGGGGCCATGTCGTCCAGCATAGCGAAGTGGGGAGACATCCCCGGTTGTGCTACGGTCGGCAAACCGGGGAGTCATCCCCGTTTCTGAGGAGATTTCGCGGCCGGAGCCTCGTGCCCGACCGCCGACACGTGTGGGAGAAGCCATGTCGATAGTGATCAGCGGGGCTACGGGGCAGCTCGGACGGCTCGTCGTCGCCGCGCTGCTGGACCGGGGCGTCCCCGCCGAGCAGGTCGTGGCCGGGGCGCGTGACGAGACCCGGCTCGCCGACCTCGCCGCGCAGGGCGTACGGGTGGTGCGGTTCGACTACGACGACCCGGCGAGCCTGTCCGCCGCGCTCACCGAGGGGGACACGCTGCTGCTGGTCTCCGGCAGCGAGATCGGCCGCCGGGTTGCCCAGCACCAGGCCGTGATCGCGGCCGCGCAGAACGCCGGGGTGGCCCGACTGGCGTACACCAGCGCGCTGCGCGCGGGCGAGACCGCGCTCGCGGTGGCGCCCGACCACGTCGCGACCGAGCAGGCGGTACGCGCCTCGGGGCTGCCGTTCACCCTGCTGCGCGACGGCTGGTACACCGAGAACTACGCGACCGCGCTGGTCCAGGCCCGCGCCACCGGCGTGGTGCTGTCCAGCGCCGGCGACGGCCGGGTCGCCAGCGCCACCCGCGCCGACTACGCCGCCGCCATCGCCGCGGCGCTCACCGGCACGGGCCACGAGAACGCGGTCTACGAGCTGTCCGGCGACCACGCCTGGGACTTCGACGAGCTGGCGGCCGCGTTCGCCACGGTGCTCGGCCGCGACGTGGTCTACCGGCGCGTCTCGCCCGAGGAGCACCTGAACCTGCTCGTCGAGGCGGGCCTGGACGCGGGCACCGCGGGCTTCCTGGTCGCGCTGGACGGCAACATCCGCGACGGCGCGCTCGCGCTGACCTCCGGCGACCTGTCCCGCCTGGCCGGCCGCCCGACCACCCCGCTCGTCGACGCCCTGCGCCCCCTGACCTGATCCACCATCCGCCCCCCGCTCCCCGGCGGATGGCCATGATGATCGGCGTTTCGTGTCGAAAAGTGCAGTCGGACCAGATTTTCTGACACGAAACAGCGATCTTGCCCCGCACCGGACCGCCGGAACTACGGCCCCGTAACCGGACCGCCGGAACTACGCACGCCTCCGTCGGCGTTATGCGCCACGGAGGCATGCGTTCGGCGCTGCGCGGTGCGCGCGTTCACGCGGCGATCCGTCCGCATCGCGGGACGGCGCTCAAGATCATCGGACTTGCCTGGCAGGTGGGCGAAAGGCGGATCAAGATACGCCCAGGTGCCAGGCAAGTCGGACGATCGAGGCCGAACGGCGGCCGCCGTCCCGCAGACCGGGACACGGGCGGTGCCCGTGATCGCGATCGCGGGGGGCGGACGGTAAACTTCGTGTTCAGGTCGAGAGGCGCTGCAACGGGCACAGCCCGCCACGCTCGGCTGGACACACCGTTGCAAGGGCGCCTCCGAGAGTTCTTTCGGAGGTGTTCGCGTTGAGCCGGTCTTCTTCCCCCGCCACCCGCGTGCAGGAGCTTCGTGCGCTGCTCGACGAGCGGATCGTGGTGCTCGACGGCGCGTGGGGCACCATGCTGCAGAACGCCCGCCTGACCCCCGAGGACTTCCGCGGCGACCGCTTCGGCGACCACCCGCACGACCTCACCGGCAACCCGGACGTGCTCATCCTGACCCGGCCCGACCTGATCCTCGACGTGCACCGGCGCTACCTCGCCGCGGGCGCGGACATCACCTCCACGAACACCTTCACCGCGACCGGCATCGCCCAGTCCGACTACGGCCTGCAGTCGTACGCGCGGGAGATGAACCTGCGCGGTGCGCAGCTGGCCCGGCAGGCCGCCGACGAGTTCGGCGGGCGCTTCGTGGCAGGCTCGGTCGGCCCGCTCAACGTCACCCTGTCGCTGTCCCCCCGCGTCGACGACCCGTCCTACCGGACGGTCACCTACGACCAGGTCTTCGAGACGTACGCCGAGCAGATCTCCGCGCTGGCCGAGGGCGGCGTCGACATCCTGCTCATCGAGACGATCTTCGACACCCTCAACGCCAAGGCGGCCATCGCCGCCGCCCGGGCTGTCGCGCCCGAGCTGCCGCTGTGGATCTCGGTGACCATCGTCGACCTGTCCGGCCGCACCCTGTCCGGGCAGACCGTCGAGGCGTTCTGGCGCTCCATCGAGCGCGCCGAGCCGCTGGTCGTCGGCGTGAACTGCTCGCTGGGCGCGACCGAGATGCGCCCGCACGTGGAGGAGCTGTCCCGGCTCGCCGGGGTCTACAACGCCAGCCACCCCAACGCGGGCCTGCCGAACGCGTTCGGCGGCTACGACCAGACGCCGGAGGAGACCGGCGCGCTGCTGGGCGAGTTCGCGACGGCGGGCCTGGTCAACATCGCGGGCGGCTGCTGCGGCACCACGCCCGAGCACATCGCGCAGGTCGCCGCCGCCGTCAAGGGGCTGCCGCCGCGTGCGGTGCCGCAGGTGCCGAAGGCCACCCGGTTCAGCGGCCTGGAGCCGTTCGCGATCGGCCCGGACACCGGCTTCGTCATGATCGGCGAGCGCACCAACGTGACCGGCTCGGCGAAGTTCCGCCGCCTCATCGAGGCCGACGACCACCAGGGCGCGGTCGCCGTGGCGCTGGACCAGGTGCGCGGCGGGGCCAACCTGCTCGACGTGAACATGGACGCCGACCTGCTCGACAGCGAGCTGGCGATGACCACGTTCCTCAACCTGATCGCGACCGAGCCCGAGGTGGCCCGCATCCCGATCATGGTGGACAGCTCCAAGTGGTCGGTGCTCGAAGCCGGTCTCAAGTGCGTGCAGGGCAAGGGCGTGGTCAACTCGATCAGCCTCAAGGAGGGCGAGGAGGTCTTCCTCGACCAGGCCCGGCGCATCCAGGGCTACGGCGCGGGCGTGGTGGTGATGGCCTTCGACGAGCAGGGCCAGGCCGACACCGTCGAGCGCAAAGTCAGCATCTGCGGGCGGGCGTACGACCTGCTCACGCAGCAGGCCGGGTTCGCCGCCGAGGACATCGTGTTCGACCCGAACGTGCTGGCCGTGGCGACCGGCATCGCCGAGCACAACGGCTACGCCAAGGCGTTCATCGACGCGCTGCCGCTGATCAAGGCACGCTGCCCGGGGGCGCGCACCAGCGGCGGCATCTCCAACCTGTCGTTCTCGTTCCGCGGCAACGACGTGGTGCGCGAGGCCATGCACTCGGCGTTCCTGCTGCACGCCGTCCGCGCCGGGCTCGACATGGGCATCGTCAACGCCGGACAGCTCGCCGTGTACGAGGACATCCCCACCGAGCTGCGCGACCTCGTCGAGGACGTGCTGTTCGACCGGCGTCCCGACGCCACCGACCGGCTCGTCACGTACGCGGGCACGGTCAGCGGCGAGGGGACCAAGCGGGTCGCCGACCTGACCTGGCGCGAGGCCCCGGTGGCGCAGCGGCTGTCGCACGCGCTGGTGCACGGCATCGTGGACTTCATCGAGGAGGACACCGAGCAGGCCCGGCAGCAGGCGGCGCGGCCGCTCGAAGTCATCGAGGGCCCGCTGATGGACGGCATGAAGGTCGTCGGCGACCTGTTCGGCGCGGGCAAGATGTTCCTGCCCCAGGTGGTCAAGAGCGCCCGGGTGATGAAGCGCGCGGTGGCCTACCTGGAGCCGTACATGGAGGCCGAGAAGGAGCTGGCCCGCCGCGAGGGCAGGGCCGAGACCACCCGTGGCCAGGGCAAGGTCGTGCTCGCCACGGTGAAGGGCGACGTGCACGACATCGGCAAGAACATCGTCGGCGTCGTGCTGGGCTGCAACAACTACGAGGTCGTCGACCTCGGCGTGATGGTGCCCGCGGCGAAGATCCTGGACACCGCGATCGCCGAGGGCGCGGACGTGATCGGCCTGTCCGGGCTGATCACCCCGTCGCTGGACGAGATGGTCTCGGTCGCCCAGGAGATGCAGCGCCGCGGGCTGAAGCTGCCGCTGCTGATCGGCGGGGCCACCACGTCGCGCCAGCACACGGCGGTGCGCATCGCCCCGGCGTACGAGTCGGCGACCGTGCACGTGCTCGACGCCTCCCGCGTCGTCGGTGTGGTGTCGCAGCTGCAGGACCCGGCGCGGGCCGAGGAACTGGCCGAGAGCAACCGCGTCGAGCAGGCGCGGCTGCGTGACGAGCACGCGAACAAGACCCGGCAGCCGCTGCTGACCCTGGACCAGGCGCGGGCCAACGCCGAGCGGCCCGACTTCGCCGAGCTGCCCGTGCCCGCCTTCACCGGCCTGCGCGAGGTCACGCCCGACCTGGCCGAGCTGCGCAAGATGATCGACTGGCAGTTCCTGTTCCTGGCCTGGGAACTGAAGGGCAAGTACCCGGCGATCCTGGAGCGTCCGCAGGCACGCGAGCTGTTCGACGATGCCAACACGATGCTCGACCAGATCATCGCCGACGGTTCGCTGCGCGCCCACGGGGTGTACGGCTTCTGGCCCGCCCACGCCGAAGGCGACGACATCGTCGTCGAGGGCGAGGCCCGCATGCCGATGCTGCGCCAGCAGACGGTCAAGCCGGCCGGGCGGCCCAACCGCTGCCTGTCCGACTACCTGGCCCCGGCCGGCGACCACATCGGCGGGTTCGCCGTCGCCATCCACGGCGCCGACGAGCTGGCCGCGCGCTACGAGGCCGAGCACGACGACTACAAGGCCATCATGGTCAAGGCGCTGGCCGACCGGCTCGCCGAGGCGTTCGCCGAGCACCTGCACCTGCAGGCGCGGCGCGACTGGTTCGAGCCCGACGCCGACCCGGCCATCGAGGACCTGCACGCCGAGCGCTTCCGCGGCATCCGCCCCGCGTTCGGCTACCCGGCCACCCCCGACCACACCCTCAAGCAGGAGCTGTTCGACCTGCTCGGCGCGGAGAAGATCGGCATGGGCCTGACCGAGTCGTACGCGATGACCCCCGCCGCCGCCGTCAGCGGCCTGCTGCTGGCCCACCCGGACTCGCGCTACTTCACCGTCGGCCGCATCGGCCGCGACCAGCTCGAGGACTACGCCGTCCGCCGCGGCGCCGACCTCGCCGACGTCGAACGCTGGCTCCGCCCCAACCTCGGCTGACCGCCCCCGCGCCGCCGCTCGCGCCGCAAGATCGTCCGACTTGCCTGGCACCTGGGCGTATCGAGGTTCAAGATACGCACGAGTGCCAGGCAAGTCGAGCGATCAAGGCCGACGGCGGTAAGGACTCATCGCGCCACGAGCATAATCAGGCATGTATGTCGATCGCGCTATCGGTAGTGCGGTCGACATTGCCGACTGTGCAGCCATTCTGATCCCGGATGTGCCGCCGCCATACTCCTTACAGGAGCACCGACAGCCACCGTGTTGGTCGGTGACACCACCGTAGGTGTCGTCGCCCGCACGCGAGCAGTGACCGATCAGGACAGCCCGACAGCGGTGGGGGCGCGTCATGAAGGACAGGCGGCAGGCAGCGGGAATTCGGGCGGCGATGATCGCCCTCCTCACGACGGCGGCGCTCGTGCTGGGCGGGTGCGGGGCGCCGGAATTCGACTACGTCAAGAACGCCGACGACGGCGTGTACTTCAAGGTCCCCAACGGCTGGCAGCGCATCGAGCATGAGGCGATGGACTGGATGCTGTCCGGCGAGGACCCCGCGTCGATGGCCGCGGCGGCGCGGCGGGAGCGGATCTGGTCGGTCGGCTACGACGCGTCCATCGCGGCCCAGCCGCTGCACCTGTTCCTCGGCACCGGCGACGAGCCGTTCGTGTACGCCATGGTCCGCCGGCTGTCCGAGGACGAGATCAACGCGGTGTCCCTGAACGGGGCCCGTGACCTGCTGCTGCCGGTCACCGACTCGGCCCGCGCCGACAACGCGGCGAACCCGGTGTTCCAGGGCTTCGAGCTGGTCTCCGACGAGATCCTGCCGACCGAGGGCACGGTCCGCGGGGTGCGCTCGGTCTTCAACTACAGCCCCGGCGGCGGCTCGCTGCAGACGTTCGACCAGACCGTCTACGTCGACGACGCCGGGCGGCGGCTGTACCAGTTCATCCTGCGCTGCTCGGCCTCGTGCTACCGCACGCGGGCGGCGGAACTCGACGTGGTCGTGCAGTCCTTCACGGTGAGGAGCGTGGCATGAGCGAGCCGGTGGAAGGGCTGCGTCCGCCAGGGGAGCCGGCGCGGGTGGACGAGCGGCCCAAGCGCAAGAGGCTGCCGTTCTGGGACCGGATCAAGTTCCTGTTCCTGTTCGCGGTCGCCTGGCTGGTGCTGGTGTGGGCGGAGATGGCCGACTTCCCGGGCGGCATGCCGTTCGTGGAGGCGGTGCGCATCCACCTGGTGGAGTCGCGCTGGCTGCTGATCCTGGCCGGGCTGGAACTGCTGCGGCAGGTGCACTTCCTGGTGAGCGAGCACTGGGCCGGATACCACCGGTTCTGGAGCCACCGGGTGTTCGGCGGCGCGGAGCGTTTCTCCCGTCGGCGGCTGTCCGACTGGACCAGGTTCCGACTGGCCCGGATCCTGAAGTGGGTCTTCTGGATCGTGGTGTTCGCCTTTGTGGCCGGCGCCGTGCTGGACACCTCGCCGGTCCTGGCGCTGTTCCAGGCCCCGGCGATCCTGTGGGCGCTCATGCCGTTCGTGTTGCAGATGGTGTTCCTGCTGTTCGTCGTCGTGATGCAGTTCGTGGCGATCTTCTGGTTCCTGTCGCGCGGCGGCGTCGAGGTGTACTACCCCGACGACATCAAGACCCGGTTCGCCGACGTGTGGGGCCAGGACCACGTGCTGGCCCGGGTGCGGGAGAACATCGTCTTCCTGGAGCAGCCCGACGCGATCGAGGCCAAGGGCGGCTACGTGCCGTCCGGCCTGCTGCTGTGGGGTCCGCCGGGCACCGGCAAGACGCTGATGGCCGAGGCGGTGGCCGGGGAGACCGGCAAGCCGTACGTGTTCGTCGACCCCGGCGCGTTCACCAACATGTTCATGGGCGTCGGCATCCTCAAGGTGAAGTCGCTGTTCCGCAAGCTGCGCAAGCTGGCGCTGCGCTACGGCGGCGTGATCGTGTTCTTCGACGAGGCCGACTCGCTCGGCAGCCGCGGCCAGCTCGCCCAGGGCGGCCCCGGCTTCCCGCGCGGCATGACCCCGGTGTTCAGCACCGGGCCGGGCTGCCACGGTTTCGGCTACCTGTCACCGGACACGCAGTGGCGGCTGGCCAGGCACACGGCGGCCGAGCACGCGACCGAGGAGCCTCCCGCGCCGCTGCGGCGCAACCGGTTCGTGATGGGCGGGGGCATGAACAACGGCGGGGGTATGGGCACCCTGCAGGCCCTGCTCACCGAGCTGTCCGGGCTGAAGAAGCCGCGCGGCTTCGTCAACCGGTACGTGCGCCGGGTGCTGGGCATGCGCCCCAAGCCGCCGCCGCGCTACCGGATCCTGGTGATGATGGCGACGAACCTGCCGGAGGCCCTGGACGAGGCGCTGCTGCGCCCGGGGCGCATCGACCGGATCTACAAGGTCGGCTACCCGAGCAAGGCCGGCCGGGTCCGCACCTACGAGGGCTACCTGGGCAAGGTGCGCCATGAGCTGACCGCCGCCGAGGTCGACAAGCTGGCGACGATCACGCCGTACGCCACCGGGGCGACCATCAAGGACCTGATCAACGAGGCGCTGATCACCGCGATCCGGGACGGCCGCGAGGTCATCGCGTGGCGTGACGTGATGCGCGCCAAGCAGCTCAAGGAACTCGGGCCGCCCGAGGACGTCGAGTACATCGAGCGGGAACGGCACGCCGTCGCGGTGCACGAGGCCTGCCACGCCGTCATCGCGTACCGCACCCGGCACCACATGGAGATCGACATCGCCACCATCGAGAAGGGCAGCGACTACCTCGGCATGGTGGCCAGCATCCCGCCCGAGGACCAGTTCACCCGGTGGCGCACCGAGTACGAGGCCGACATCTGCGTGTCGCTGGCCTCGCTGGCGGGGGAGCGGATGTTCTTCGGCGGCGACAGCTCGTCCGGCGTGTCCGGGGACCTGGAGTCGGCCACCACGGTCGCCTCGTTCATGGAGGGCTACTGGGGCATGGGCGGCACCGTGTCGTCGTACTCGACGGCCAAGCGGCTGGAGGTCGGCGCGCCCGGCGGTGGGCAGCGCAAGAAGGGCCAGGACACCGAGGCCGAGGTACGCCGGGCGCTGGCCGACCGGATCGAGGACATGCTCGGCGACCTGCTGACCCGCACCGCCGAGCTGCTCGGCCGGCACCGCCGCGACGTGCTGGCCCTGGCCCACGCGCTGGAGACGCACAAGACGCTGACCGGTGACGACGTGGTCGCCGTGCTCGAAGGCCGGTCGGGCCCGGTCGTCGACGGCACCCTGTACCGCTCCGAGGAGTTCCTCGCCGAGCTGGACGCGTACCACGAAGCCGCCGCCGCGGCCCACCTCGGCCACAGCCGGGTGACCATGGCCCTGCCCGCAGCCCCCGTGCCCGCAGTGGCCGTGGCGGCGGCGACCGCCCCCCGGGCTGAGGACCCCCCTCCCCCCGAGCCCTCCGACCAGCCACAACCCTGAAAGCGATAGGAAGGGCACCTTCTACACGGACGTCCGTTAAGAAGGTGCCCTTCCTTTGCCTTGGGGGCTTGCGCTTTAGGCGAGGTGGGTGCGTAAGTGGGCGGCGGTCAGCGAGTGCTCGTTGTTCAGCAGCGCGTGCGGCGTCCCCGCGAAGACGACCTGCCCGCCGTCGTGGCCCGCGCCGGGGCCCATGTCGATGATCCAGTCGGCGCGGGAGATGACGTCGAGGTTGTGCTCGATGACGATGACCGTGCTGCCGCCGTCGACGAGCCGGTCCAGCAGGCCGATGAGGTTGTCGACGTCGTTCATGTGCAGGCCGGTGGTGGGCTCGTCGAGCACGTAGACGCGCGAGCTGTTGCCCAGTTCGGTGGCGAGCTTGAGGCGCTGGCGCTCGCCGCCGGACAGGGTGTCCAGCGACTGGCCCAGGGTCAGGTAGCCGAGGCCGACGTCGACCAGCGCGGTGACCATCGGCTTGATCGCCTTCTCGGTGAAGAACGAGGCCGCCTCGGTGATCTGCATGCGCAGGATGTCGCTGATGTTCTGCCCGCGCAGCGTGTGTTCGAGGACCTCGGGCAGGAAGCGCCGGCCGTCGCAGGCCTCGCACGTGCTCACCACCGGGTCCATGAAGGCCAGGTCGGTGTACAGCAGCCCGATGCCCTGGCACTGCGGGCAGGCGCCCTTGGAGTTCGCGCTGAACAGGGCCGCGTTGACGCCGTTGGCCTTGGCGAACGCCTTGCGGATCGGGTCGAGCACGCCGGTGTACGTGGCCGGGGTGGAGCGTTTCGAGCCGCGGATCGGCCGCTGGTCGATGAAGATCGCGTCGGGGTGGTGCCGGGGCAGGCAGCCCTGGATGAGCGAGCTCTTGCCGGACCCGGCCACGCCGGTGACCACGGTCAGCACGCCCTGCGGGATGGACGCGGTGACGCCCTTGAGGTTGTGCAGCGCCGCGTCCTTGATGACCAGCTCGCCGGTGGCCGTACGCACCGTCGGCTTGAGCGCCTGGTGGCGGCTCAGATGGTTGCCGGTGAGCGTGCCGGAGGCGGCCAGCCCGGCCAGGTCGCCGGAGTAGACGACCTGGCCGCCGTCACGCCCGGCGCGCGGGCCCATGTCCACCACGTGGTCGGCGATGGCGATGACCGAGGGCCGGTGCTCGACGACGAGCACGGTGTTGCCCTTGTCGCGCAGGCGTACCAGCAGCTCGTTGAGCCGGTGCACGTCGTGCGGGTGCAGCCCGACGCTGGGCTCGTCGAACACGTACGTCATGTCGGTGAGGCTGGAGCCCAGGTGGCGGACCATCTTCACCCGCTGCGACTCGCCGCCGGACAGGGTGGCGCTGGGCCGGTTGAGGCTGAGGTAGCCGAGCCCGATGTGGGTGAGGTTGTCGAGCCGCGCCGCGAGCGAGTTGAGCATCGGGGCGAGGGTGGGCGCGTCGACGCCGCGGATGAACGCGGCCAGGTCGGCGACCTCCATCGCGGCGCACTCGGCGATGTTGCGCCCGTCGATCCGGCAGGCCAGGGCGGCGGCGTTGAGCCGGGCCCCGCCGCAGGCCGTGCAGGCGGACCGGGTGGCGATCCGGTCGATCGCGGCCCGGATGTGGGCTGCGGTGGTCTCGGTCTGCTTGGTCAGGTAGAGCCGCTTGAACTTGGGCACCAGGCCCTCGTAGGTGGAGTTCATGCTGCCCGCCGGGGTGGCCAGCTTGACCTTCGCCTCGGGCAGGTACATGAGCTGGTGCCACTCGTCGGGCGTGTAGTCGCGCAGTTTCTTGTCGTTGTCGAAGAAGCCGGACTGGGTGATGATCGCCCAGAACCAGCTGTCCACGTTGAAGCCGGACAGCCGGATCGCGCCCTCGTTGAGCGACTTGTCCCGGTCGACGATCGCGTCCTCGTCGATGGCGGCGACGTCGCCGAGGCCCTCGCAGTCCGGGCACATGCCGTTGGGGTCGTTGAACGACAGCACGCCCGGGTTGGCGACCGGCGGCGAGCCGAGCCGGGCGAAGATCAATCGGAGCATGGAGTACGCGTCGGTGACCGTGCCGACGGTGGAGCGGGAGTTCCCGCCCAGGCGCTTCTGGTCGACGATGATCGCGGCGGACAGGTTCTCCAGCGAGTCGACGTCCGGCTGGCCGTAGCCGGGCAGCAGCGACTGCAGGAAGGCGGTGTAGGTCTCGTTGATCAGGCGCTGCGACTCCGCGGCGATGGTGTCGAAGACCAGCGAGGACTTGCCCGAACCGGACACACCCGTGAAGAGTGTGATCTTACGCTTCGGGATGTCGAGACTGATGTCCTTGAGGTTGTTCTCGCGGGCTCCGCGTACCTGGATGAAGCCGTAGTCAGCAGTCGTCACGGGCAGACCTCCGGGGATCGGGTCGGTGGGGGCGGCTTGCAAGCGTAGCGTGTACCGTACGGTGTACGCCAACGGATAAGACGAGGTGGAGTGTTCCCGTGAGTGCCAAGAGTGACCCAGGTCGCAGCCTCGCGCTGCTGTGGGGCTCGCACACCCGGCCCGGCCGGTCCGGCCTGACGGTCCGCGCGATCGTCGACGCCGCGATCGAGCTGGCCGACACCGAGGGCCTGGACGCGGCCACCATGCGCCGGGTGGCCGACAAGATCGGCTCGGGCACCATGTCGCTCTACACCCACGTGCCCGGCAAGACCGAGCTCAACGACCTGATGGTCGACACGGTCATCGGCGAGCTGTACACCGGTGTCGACGACCCGGCCGGCCACGGCGGCTGGCGTGAGGGCCTGCGCTACGTCGCCGAGCGCAACTGGGACGTCAGCCTGCGCCACCCCTGGCTGCTCGACGCCACCGGCGGCCGTCCCACGCTCGGCCCGAACGCCGTCCTCAAGTACGAGGCCGAGCTGCGGGTGCTCGACGGCATCGGCCTGACCGACCTGCAGATGGACTCGGTGCTGACCCTGGTGCTCACCCACGTCGAAGGCGTCGCCCGCAGCCACGCCGGCCTGGCCCGTGCGCAGCGCGACTCGGGCCTGACCGAGCAGGAGTGGTGGCGGGCCACCGCCCCCGTGCTGGAGCGCGTCATGACCGGCCACGACTTCCCGGTCGCCGGTCGCGTCGGCGAGGCCAGCAGCCAGGTCTACCAGGCCTCGGCCGACCCGGTCCACGCGTTCGCCTTCGGCCTGGATGTCATCCTCGACGGTGTGCAGCGCCTCATCGACTGAACCGGAGGAGGGGACGCCCGGTGGACGAACCCGAGTGGCTCGCGGTCCGCATGGCCGACGGCTCGTCGGCGACCTGGCGAGTCGAGTACGAGTTCGATGACGACTGCCGGCTGTCGCTGATCGATCCCCGCGGTCACCGCTACGACGCCGGCGGGCAGGATCTGTACGACTGCCTCAAGCAGATCCGCCGACGAACCGATGGTGCGGGAATCCTGCTCTGCTGCAACGGGGCCAGAAGGAACACCAGACCGTCGGGCTTCATGAGCCAGCACACCGGCGCCAGCAGCATCTACCGGGTGTACCGGTGGCGGTCCGGCGTGCCGCCGTGCGACCTGGTGTACATATTCGGCTATGCGCCGCCTCGTGCGATCGTCACCGTCGAGGAGCAGGAGGCCCACCTGGAAAAGGTGGACAGACACCTCAGCTCGAACGTCGTGTTCCTGAACCCGATGTTCTGGATCTGCTTCGGCTATCGAGAGCTTTACTACCGGGTACAGGACGCACTCGCGAAGCGTCGACCAGCCAGCACGGACAGGAATCGGCGGACCGAAGGCGATCGGGGCACGGCGTGACCCGTGCCGCCTCACCGGCGGTCGCGGGCCCCTGCCACCGCGACCTGGCCGAGGCTGAGGCCGCCGTCGTTGCACGGCACCTGCCGGTGCGTCAGCACCCGGAACCCCGCCAGGGCCAGCCCGTCCAGCGTCCGGCCCAGTAGCAGCGTGTTCTGGAAGACCCCGCCGGACAGCGCCACGGTGTGCAGGCCGTGCCGCTCGCGTACCAGCAGGCAGGCGTTCACGATCAGGTCGGCGACCCCGGCGTGGAACCGGGCCGCGATCTCCGGCGCCGCCACCCCGTCCAGCCGGTCCGCCAGCACCGCCTCGACCAGGTCGGCTCCGCTGAGGGTCAGCACCGGGTCCTCGACGATCTCCGCCGGGTAGCCCTTGACCTCACCGCGCCGCGCCACCTGCTCCAGCTCGACGGCGGCCTGACCCTCGTAGGTGACCTCGTCGCGCAGGTCCAGCAGCGCCGCCACCGCGTCGAACAGCCGCCCGGCGCTGGAGGTCAGCGGCGCGTTCACGCCCGCCCGCGCCGCGCCGCGCAGCGGCCGCCACGCCTGCGCGTGCCGCCGCGTCACCGGCAGGTCGGGCAGCGTGCCGCCGATCGCGTCCAGGTAGGACAGCGCCATCCGCCATGGCTCGCGCACGGCTGCCGCGCCGCCGGGCATCGGCACCGCGGCCAGATGACCCGCCCGGGTGTACGCCGCCAGATCCGCCACCAGGATCTCGCCGCCCCACAGCGTGCCGTCGTCGCCGTAGCCCAGCCCGTCGAAGGCGACCCCGATCACCGCCTCCTGCTCCCCGTGCTCGACCAGGCAGGATGCGATGTGCGCGTGGTGGTGCTGCACCCCGACCAGCTCCACCCCGGGGCGTTCCTGCGCGTACGCCGTCGACGGGTAGTCCGGGTGCAGGTCGTGCGCGAGCAGCTCGGGCGTGATCCCCAGCAGCCGCTCCAGGTGCGAGACCCCCTCGGTGTACGAGCGGAACGTGGCGGCGTTCGCCAGATCGCCGATGTGGTGCGACAGCGTCGCGAACTCGCCCCGGGCCATGCAGAACGTGTTCTTCAGCGCGCCCCCGCAGCCGAGCACCGGCCGGCGCAGCTTCAACGGCAGCCGCACCGGCCGCGGCACGTACCCGCGCGAGCGGCGCAGCAGCATCGGCGAGCCGCGCACCACCCGCGCCACCGAGTCGTCGGTGCGCAGGTGGATCGGCCGGTCGTGGGTCAGCGTCACGTCGGCGATGCCGGTCAGCCGGGCCATCGCGTCGTCGTCACGGTAGGCGATCGGCTCGTCGGAGACGTTGCCGCTGGTCATCACGAGCGGCCGGACGATCGTGGCGAGCAGCAGGTGGTGCAGCGGCGTGTACGGCAGCAGCACGCCCAGCTCGCGGCAGCCCGGCGCGACCGCGTCGGCGATCCGGTGTGCCGGATGGCGGGTGCGGCGGGGCAGCAGCACGATCGGCCGGGCCGGGTGGCGCAGCAGCCGCGCCGCGGCGGGTTCCACCTCGGCGATCGCCGCCGCCTCGGCGAGGTCGGCCACCATCAGCGCGAACGGCTTGTCCTCGCGGTGCTTGGCGGCCCGCAGTCGGGCGGCCGCCTCGGGATGCGTCGCGTCCACGGCCAGGTGGTAGCCGCCCAGGCCCTTGATCGCGACGATCGCGCCGCCGCGAAGCAGCCGCGCCGTCGCGGCGATCGGGTCGGCGCCGGAGGTGAGCAGCGGACTGCCGTCCATGCTCAGCAGGCTCAGCCGGGGTCCGCACGCCGGGCAGCAGACCGGCTGGGCGTGGAAGCGGCGGTCGTCGGGGTCGCCGTACTCCTTGGCGCAGTCGTCGCACATGCCGAACCCGGCCATGGTCGTGTTCGGCCGGTCGTAGGGCACGCCGCGCACGATGGTGAACCGGGGACCGCAGTGGGTGCAGTTCGTGAACGCGTACCCCTGCCGGCGGCCGCCCCCGCCGGTGGTCTCTTCCAGGCAGGCCTCGCAGGTCGCGGCGTCGGGGGTGACCTGCGCCGCGGGCGGGCCGGACGCGTCGCTGGGCACGATCGTGAAGCCGGGCGAGCCGGTCACCGGCAGCGGCGCGGCCGTCATCGAGTCGATCACCGCGAGCGGCGGGCGTTCCAGGTCGAGCGCGCAGAGAAACACGTCCAGCGCGCTGCGCGGCCCCTCGGCCTCGATGAACACGCCCTCGGTGTCGTTGCCGACGTGTCCGCGCAGGTGCAGCCGCTGCGCGAGGGTGTAGACGAAGGGCCGGAACCCCACACCCTGGACGATCCCGGCGACCCGTACCGCCAGCCGCTCATGGGAGGCTTCGTCTGAAATCACCCCGTATGCCATGACATGATTCTGCGGCCCCGCACCCGGAAAACCGGCGGACCCGCCCGGCCCGACCTCGCTACAGTTCGCCGATGACCCGGCCGCTGCTGTTCCTCGACGTCGACGGACCGCTCAACCCGTACGCGGCGAAACCCGAACGCCGACCCGAGGGCTACCTCACCTACCGCATGGCGCTCGCGTCCGAGTGGGGCTCCGACGTCTACGGCCGCCGCAAGCCGCTGCGCGTGTGGTTGCGCCCCGAGCACGGGCCCGAGCTGCTGTCGCTGCCGTACACCCTGGTCTGGGCGACCACCTGGACAGCCGAGGCGAACGAGTGGATCGCGCCGGTACTGGGCCTGCCCGAACTGCCCGTGGTCGAGTGGCCGCAACCGCGCCAGGCCGGACGCGTGCACTGGAAGACCCGCCGGCTCGTCGAGTGGGCCGACGGGCGGGACTTCGCCTGGGTCGACGACGAGGTCAGCGACGCCGACGTCGCCTGGATCGGTGCGCACCACCCCGGGCGGGCCCTGGTGCACCGGGTGGACGCCCGCCTCGGACTGCGCGAGGGTGACTTCGCGGCGCTGGCCGCCTGGGCGCAGCCTGCCGCGGCCGACGCGGCGTCAGCGGACGCAGGTCATCTGGCTCGGGGCCACGACGGGAAACCGGAGACGGCTGCCTGAATGCGAGAATGTGCCCATGTCTGCTCCGTTCGTGGTGGCCGTCAGCAGGGACGCCGAACACCGTTTCAGCAAGCCGAACCTCGACGAGATCGAGTTGATCGCGGGGCTGGGCGTGGCCGGGGACGCTCATGCGGGCGTGACCGTGCAGCACCTGTCGCGGGTCGCCGCCGACCCGACCCAGCCGAACCTGCGCCAGGTCCACCTGATCCACGCCGAGCTGCACGACGAGGTACGCGAGCAGGGCTTCGACGTCGCACCGGGCCAGCTGGGCGAGAACATCACGACCCGCGGCCTGGACCTGCTGTCGCTGCCCCGGGGCACGGTGCTTCGGATCGGCCCGCAGGCCGTCGTCGAGGTGACGGGCCTGCGCAACCCCTGCGCGCAGATCGACGGGCTCCAGGGCGGGCTGCTCAAGCAGGTCGTGCACCGCGACGACGACGGCAGCCTGATCCGCAGGGCGGGCATCATGAGCATCGTGCTCGCCGGCGGCCCGGTGCGCCCCGGTGACACGGTCACCGTCGAACTGCCCGCCGAGCCGCACCTGCCCCTCGACCGCGTCTGATCACCGCCCGGCCGCACGCCGGACCGCGGCCAGGTTCTCCTCGGTGTCGTGGCAGTCGACGTGGGTCGGATAGACCATGAAGTCCGGGGTCACCGCGAGCTCCGACCAGTCGTGCCGGTTCAGCGCGTACGCGACCTCCAGCAAGAGGTCCCGCACCCGGTGGCGCTCGCCGGACAGGCCGATCTCCTGGTCGAGCAGCTCTGCGGCCTCGTGCAGGTCGGGGTCGTCCTCGTCCACCGGGTCGGTGTCGCACTGCTCGAACTCGGCCGGGTTCCACAGGATGTCGTCCGCGTCGTCCTCGGCGAGCCACTCCTGCCGCTCGGACTCCAGCCCCAGGGCCCAGGTCGGCAGGCACGACTCGAAGTAGGACAGGCCCAGGCAGTAGAACGGCCCGTCGACTTCGGTCCGCGTAGCCACGAGCCGCGGCAGCCGGTCCACCAGCATCCCGGCGACGACTTCACACTGCCCGTCGAGGGAGAACCCGGGCGGGGGCCGCCGGTAGGTGACCTCAGTGGTCGAACGGCCCTGCAGACAGGTCGTCTCGATGCGCTCCAACAAACCCGCCGCATCGTGGGTGACGGCGATCCTCGCCCAGGGCCGGCCGTCCTCCGTCACGTCGATGCGGCTGAGCAGACCGTCGTGGTAGGTGTACTCCTCGGTGCGGCGCCCGCCACGGGCCTCCTTGGAGTACCGGCGCAGCAGGCCGTCGGCGTACTCGAAGCGGTCCAGGTGGCCGCGCTTGCCGTCGAAGGCGTCCATCCGCACCTCCTCGATCACGTCGCGGAGGTGGGTCCAGGTCGTCTCGTTGGTCTGCCGCCCGCTCAGGAACCCGGAGAACTCCTGCATGACCACGGGGCGGTCGGCGTCGTCGAAGCCGTACCGCACGACGTCCTCGGTCGGCGGTGGCCGCTCGGCCAGCCGGACTCCGGCCGCGTATCGGTAGCGCTCCCGCCAGTACGGCTTGAGTTCGAAGGCCTCACCGGTGTACCACTCCCAGCGCATCCCGGCAGGCTACCGGCCGACACCGACACGCGGGGGGCTCAGCCGAGGCGCTCGACCGTCACCGGGATCAGGCCGTGCGCACGGGCCAGTTGCCGCAGGTCGCACAGCAGCGCGGGCACCGCACCGGCGGGCCCGTCGCGCAGGCACGCGGTCAGGTCGACGGCCCAGCCCAGGCCCGGCCCGACCCGCCGCAGCTCCCAGCTCAGCTCGTGCCCGTCCACCTCGCGGCGGGCCCGCCCGACGAGGCGGCCCGAGGGGTCGGCCTCGGTCTCGACCGGCTCCAGCCGCCACCACAGCCGCAGGCACTGCAGCCCGGGCCGGTCCAGCTCGCCCGCGAAGAGGATCCGGTACACGTGCCGGTCCCGGAAGCCGGGCGGGGCCTGCGCCGGTCCGAGGCGCAGCACCGGGGCGGAGGGCAGTGGCAGGAAGTCGCCGAAGCGTGCTCGCAACCAGGTCTCGTCCGGCAGCTCGCCACCGCTGAGCTGCCGCAACGCGGTCTGCGCCGCGCCGCGGTCGACGGCACGCACCCGTGCCCGGAGGCCTTCGTCGGTGCGCAGGTCGCGGCTGAGCGCCGGGGTGCACAGCCACGAGCGAACCGTCTTCGTCCAGCTCAGGTTGTCGATCCCGATGGCGGTGCCGTCGTCCCGCAGCACCAGCTCCTCGACGATGACCGCCTCCGGACGAGCGGGCTCGTCCGCGGCGAGCACGTAGTAGTCCAGCTGCCGGATGCTGGAGGACGGGAGGGGCATGTGCAGATGATGCACCCTGGCGGGCCGCTCTGCGTAGTGCGACCCGCGCCCGAAGGGTGCCCCAGGCGGGGTCAGTGCCGGGCGACGCGCTCCAGCCGCACCTCGGCCAGCGCGCGGGCGTCGTACGTGTTCTCCCGGTTCTCGGCGAAGTCGGCCAGCCGGCTCAGCGCCTCCCGGTTGCGGCCGTGCAGCACCAGGTCGTTGAGTTTGTTGCGGAAGGCGAGCAGCGGGCCGCGGCTGAAGTCCTCGACGATGGTGACCAGCGTCGAGCCGGCATCCAGGCGGACCAGGCGGATGTCCACGACGGCCTCGCCGAGGGGCCACATCCGCGCCCGCATCACCAGCCGGTGCGGCGCCTCGCAGGCGACCACCTGGGTGATGTCCGCCGTCGACAGCGGCCACGGCCCGACCTTGTGGTGCAGGCGGCTGCCGCGGACGGGCCAGGAGGAGTCGACGTCCCTGATGTGCGCTGTGCCGACGACCCAGTCCGCGTACGTCCAGCCGTCGGCGAGGACGGCGAAGACGCGCTCGGGCGAGGCCGCGATGACGCGCTCGGTTCGTGCCATGGCGGAGTCGTACCCGGCCACGGCCCGAATTATGCATTTCGCCCATAAGCCGCGCAGGCCCGCCCATGATCCACCGACTTGCCTGGCAATCGTGGATATCTTGACCGGCCATTCGCCCAGGTGCCTGGCAAGTCTGGTGATCTTGAGTGGGGGAGGGCGGGTTAGGCGGGGGTGGGAGCGGGTAGGCGGTCGTCGTCAGCAACCAGTCCAACGAGGAGGAGGAATACTCATGACTGCCATGAACCCGATCCCCTGGGACCCGTGGAGCTACAGCGCGGACCTCGACTACAAGACGACCGACGAAGGCGGGGACCGCTCGATCGTCGGCTTCCACGTCGAGGCCGTCGACGGCGGTATCGGCAAGATCGATGAAGCGACCGGGGCTGTCGGCTCCAGCTACATCGTGGTCGACACCGGTCCGTGGATCTTCGGCAGCAAGCGGATGCTCCCCGCGGGAGTCGTGAACAACATCGACTTCAACGAGGAGAAGGTGTACGTCAGCCGCTCGAAGGCCGAGATCAAGGATGCTCCGGAGTACGATCCGGACCTCCGCGACGAAACGCTGTACCGCGATCAGGTCGGCACGTACTACGCCGATCGTGAACGTCGGTGACGATGTGAAAGGACGGGCCCCGGCGTTCGCGCCGGGGCCCGTCCTTTGCTGCTACGCGGGCGGCGGCGCCTCGCACAGGCAGCACGTGTAGTCGCCGTCCTTGACGAGGTTCAGCTCCGCGCAGCCGGGGCAGCGGCGGAACTCGAACGCGGCCGTGAAGCCACCGCGGTGGGCGATCCCGGCGCGGTCCAGCGCCGCGGCGACCGCCGGCCACGAGGCCGGTTCGGGGGCGTATCCGGTGGACTGGTTGCTGACCTCGGCGACGGCCCAGCCGGCGTCCGCGCGTCGCAACGACATCTCACCCGCGCTCAGCACGTCGCCGCCGCCCGCGCAGGCGACGTGCTCGCTGCGCCGGTCGGCCGCCAGCAGCAGCCCGTCCGCATCGACGACGTAGGTGAACGGGTCAGCGCCCGCGTACGCCGCCCACGCGTCCACTGCCGCCGCCGAGTCCAGCGGCTGCCCGCGGTGCCGGGCGTCGACCGTTGCGAGCAGCTCGGGCGGGCCGCCGTACCGGTACCGCCGCCTGACGTCGTCCATGCGAGCAGTGTGCGCGCCGGGTGCGGGTGCGGCCACGGCCTTTCCGCGGCCGCGTGAGCCAGGCCACCACGGGTCGGGAATGGACGTCGCGCTGGTTTGTGGCCCCCGGGGTGCGGGCATCTCCATGCCAACGACAGGGAAAGGAAGGACACCGTGGAAATCACCGGTATCTTCACCGCCATCATCATCGGTCTGGTCATCGGTGTGCTCGGTCGGCTGGTCCTGCCGGGCCGGCAGTCCATCGCGTTGTGGCTGACCATCGTCATCGGTGTGGCCGCCGCGCTGCTGGGCACGTTCGTGGCCAACGCCTTCGACGTGGCGAGCACGGGCGGCGTGGACTGGCTGGAGCTCCTCTTCCAGATCGGCTTCGCGGCGCTGGGCGTCGCACTGGTCGCGCCGATCGCCTCGCGGTCGCGCCTCGACTGACCTAGCAGCCACGATGCGGGCCGGGCACGACGCCCGGCCCGCATCAGGCTGTTCAGGGCACGTTCCGCTCGCGGGTCGGCGGTGGGTGTTCAGGAGGCGGGCACGGCCGCCGTGTCCGTGCGGGGTGTCTGAGCCGCCACGAAGTCGCCGACGAGCCGGTGCCAGTACCGGGCGCGGCGCACCATGCCGT
The DNA here is from genome assembly GCF_009720385.1 of Catellatospora vulcania. Taxonomy (GTDB): domain Bacteria; phylum Actinomycetota; class Actinomycetes; order Mycobacteriales; family Micromonosporaceae; genus Catellatospora; species Catellatospora vulcania. The sequence continues at coordinate 29,425 of NZ_ML769310.1, forward strand.
GTCCGTCGCCGGTGACGCTCAGGAACGTGACGTGCGCACCGGCCTTCTCCGCCGCGACGGCGTACCGGCGGGAGGCGGCCGGGTCGGTGATCCGGTCGGTGACGCCGTGGGCGATGAGGACGGTGCGCCCGGCGAGCTGCCGCACCGGATCACCGGGCTCGATCCACGGGGCGAGGGCGCAGACGGCGGTGACCAGCGGATCCCCTGCGCCCCACAGGGCGGCACGACCGCCCATCGAGTGCCCGACCAGGATGACCGGCAGGCCTGGATGGCGCTCATGGGCCCGGTCCAGGGCCCATGCCAGGTCGCGGACCGGATCGGCGGCCGCGCCGTTCCAGCCGCGGAAGCGGTAACGCAGCCGCCATACCGTGACGTCGCCGGGCATGGCCCGCCGGAAAGGCAGCATCCGCAGGTACGCGGCCCGGCCGCGGTGGGCCCGGCCGTGCCCGTCGGCCGCCCCGCCGTGCAAGAGGATCACCAGCGCCCGGGGCCCGCCGACAGCCTCACGGATCTCCAGCGCGGGTTCGCGCATGTCTGCTCCCTCGCCTCGCGGTACGTCCGTGGCCCTGCCGCGCACCGCTCCGCGGGGCGGACATCCAGTGTCCCTCCCGGCGGGCGGCACCGTGTGTTCCAGGAGGCCCCGCTCCCAGCCGCCGGGGCGGGCCAGCTTGCCACCCAGATAGTGGCATGACATCATTGTGTTCCTAGCACATAGTGAGTGTGCATCACGATATGCCGGAGGAGCCCATGGCCGAGCAGCGGCACTACGCGGCGCTCGACCGCGTGCTCGAACTGGTCGTGCTGATCAACAAGGACATGACCGAGAGCCTGGCCAAGGACGGGCTGACCCCGTCCCGGACCACCCTGCTGTGGCTGCTGCGCAGCACCGGGCCGAGCACCCAGCGGGCGCTGGCCGACGGGCTCGGCGTGAGCGCGCGCACCGTGACCGGACTGGTCGACGGCCTGGAGGCCACCGGCTTCGTGGTCCGGCAGCCACACCCCACCGACCGGCGGGCGCTGCTCGTCTCGTTCACCGAGCACGGCGCGGCGGTCGTCGCGGAGATGGAAAGACAGCACGGCGAATTCGCCGACCTGCTGTTCGGCGGCATGCCCGAGGACCGGTTCGAGTCCCTGTACGCGGGACTCGGCGAGATCGTGGACCGGCTGCGCTCGGTCGGTCTGACTTTCACCCCCACCGAGGAGCCCTCATGACACCCACGGCGAAGACGCACTGGTCGACGCGGCTCCGGCGGCTGATCCGCCGGCTCTGGGTCTATGAGATCGCCATGTGGCGCAGCCTCTACCGCTGGACCCTGCGCCGCCCGCTGGTCACCGAACCCGGAGCGGCGGCGTTCGGCCATGCCAGTTCGACGACACCGGTCATCTGGGTGTTCATCGTGCTGTCCGCGATCGAGATCCCGGCCGTCGACCTGCTGCTGCCGTGGGAGAGCGCCCGGCTGACGCTGGCGTTCCTGGGCGTGTACGGCCTGGTCTGGATGGTCGGCCTACTGGCCATGGTGAAGACGCACCCGCATGTGGTGGCCCCCACCGGGCTGCGGCTGCGGCAGTCGGCGACGGTCCTGCTGCCGGTCCCGTGGGAGAACGTGGTCTCGGTCGGCACCCGCAACCGCTCGCTGCCGACCGGCCGCACGTTCCAGTACGAGCAGACCCCCGACGGCGCCGTGCTGAGCATCGTCGTTCTCAGCCAGACCAACGTGGACATCGTGCTGCGCGAGCCGACCGTGTTCCAGCTCCCGAAAGGCCCGACGGAGCCCGTGACCGAGCTGCGGGTGTGGGCGGACGACCCCAAGGCGATGGTGGCGGCGGCACGTGGCCACCTGGCGCGGGCCGGCGCCTCCGCGGCTTGAAACGCGCACCGCAGGCCCATGATCACGGCTGTTGTGATCATGGGCCTGGGTCGATAGCGGAAACAATCGGCAGGTCAGAGGCTATGTCTGGCCGACCATGCCTTGGCGCTCGCCCGCGAACCGCGCACGCTGCATCGGTACGGCCGGCGGTCGCGGGCGCAAATTCGCTGGTCCTGGGCCAGGAAGCCGCATCGCCGACGCGATGGAACCGGTACCGGCTCAGGTCCAGCGGCGGACGTACTCGCCGTCGGGGTCGAAGCGTTCGGCCTGGCGTTCGGGGCTGAAACGGCGGTACGGCTTGGTGTCGGTGCCCGTCCCGGCGACCCACTGCCAGTTGCCGTTGTTGTTGGCGACGTCGGCGTCGATCAGCAGCCGGTTGAACCAGGCCGCGCCCTCGCGCCAGTCCAGCCCGAGGGTCTTGGTCAGGTAGGACGCGGTGACCAGCCGGGCCCGGTTGTGCATCCAGCCCTCGGCGGCCAGCTGCTTCATGCCCGCGTCCACGATCGGCACCCCGGTCTCGCCGGCCTGCCACGCCTGGAGCGCCTTCGGGTCGTCCTTCCACTGCTCCTGCGCGCCCGGCCGGTAGGCCTGCGTGCCGAGCTTCGGGAACGCGGCCAGCAGCTGGTGGTAGAAGTCGCGCCAGCACAGCTGCCGCAGGTACGCCTCGGGCAAACCGTCGGCGGTGGCCAGGGCGAGCGGGGACAGGCAGCCGAAGTGCAGGTACGGGCTGAGCCGGGAGGTGGCGTCGCCGGGCAGGTCGTCGTGCCGGTCGGCGTACGCCGCGGCCTTGGTCTTCCATGCTTTGAGGCGGCGCAGGGCCTCGCTCTCGCCGCCGGTCATCGGGCTCGGCGACTCGCTCTTCGCGTCGCCGAGGACCTTTCGCGGGTCGTCGCCGGTGACGCCGTCGGGCAGGTGGACCTTGCGCGGGGTGGCGACCGTGCCGCGCCAGCGCCGCGACTGCCAGGCCCGCCAGTAGGGCGTGAACACCTTGTAGTGGTCGCCGCCGGTCGACGGGGTGACCTCGCCCGCGGGGACGATCGTGACACCCGGGAACAGTTTGAGCGCCAGCCGCTCGCGGGCGCAGGCCCGGGTGAGCCGTTCCTGGCGGCGCGTCGCGTATCCGGACACGTCGGCGGTCAGCGCGATGCCCTCCGCCCCGACCTCGCGGGCCGTGCGCACCGCCTCGGCGACCGGGTCGCCGGAGCGCACCAGCAGGTCGCCGCCCCGGTGGCGCAGGCCCTCGCGGAGGTCCTGCAGGCTCTCCAGCAGGAAGCGGCGGCGGTTGTCCGGCACGGTCAGCGCCGGGTCGGCGACGAACAGCGGAACGACCCGTTCGGCGTTGGCGCACGAGGCGGCCAGCGCGGGATGATCGTGCACGCGCAGATCACGGGTCAACAGCACCACGACGGTATTCATGATCATCCCCAGGCGTTCGGCGGGAGATAACGATGCAGCAATCAACGCAACTGTACGCTGCGATAGGCTCCTGAGGTGGTAGGCGAGGACGAAGGGCTGAGCGCGGGCGCCGTCGCGCGGCGGCTCGGCATCGCCGTCACGACCCTGCGCACCTGGCACCAGCGCTACGGGCTCGGGCCCAGCGGCCACGACCCCGGCCACCACCGCCGCTACGACGCCGAAGCCCTGGCCCGCCTTGAGACCATGCGGCGGCTCACCGCCCAGGGTGTGCCCGCCGCCGAAGCCGCCCGCGTCGCCCGCTCCGCCGGACCCGACGGCATCGCCCGGCTCGCCGACGAGCGCCCGCACACCCGCGACGGCGGAGGCCACACCATCGCCGTCGGTCGGGCCGGCGCGCAGGCCCGCGGCCTGGCCCGCGCCGCCATGCGGCTGGACGCGCTGACCGTACGCCACCTGGTGCAGGAAGCCGTCGCCGAGCACGGCGTCGTCGACGCCTGGCAGGACCTGCTCGTGCCGGTGCTCGTCGGCATCGGCACCCGCCACGCCGCCACCCAGCGCCTCATCGACGTCGAACATCTCGTCTCGCGCTGCGTCAGCGAGGTCTTCGGCGGCGTGCGCCGCCCCGCCCCCGGCACGCCGGTGCCGGTGCTGCTGGCCTGCGCCGACGAGGAGCAGCACAGCCTGCCCCTGGAGGCGATGGCCGCCGCCCTGGCCGAACGCGGCGTCGCCGCCCGGCTGCTCGGCGCCCGGGTGCCCCCGCGCGCCCTGCTCGACGCCGTACGCCGCACCGGCCCGGCCGTGGCGCTGGTGTGGTCGCACCACCCCGACACCGCCGACCTGGCCACCCTGCAGGCGTTGCTGGACCTGCCCCGCCGTCCCACGGTGGTCGCCGCGGCCGGACCCGGCTGGCCCGACGAGCTGCCGGGCGGGGTGCTGCGGCCACGCTCGCTCGACGAGGCACTCCAGCTCGTCGACTCGATCGTGCCGGTGCCCTGACGGCGGCCGAACGCGGAGGAGCATGATCGGGCCTACGGTGAAGACGGCGGCGGGGCACGCCCGGCGGCGGGAGAGTGGGGCGACGTGACGGAGCAGATCACGGTGGACGCGGTGATGCGGGCCGAGGAACTGGCCCGCGCCGCGGCGGACCGGGTGGGCGTACGCATGCGCGAGCTGTCCACGGTGGCCGAGCAGAACGCGGCGGCGGACCTGCTGTGCCGGGTGTGGCGCGCGGACTCGCCGGACCAGATCGTCAACGCCGGCATGATGCGCGCCCTGGAACACTCCGGCAACTACGTCGTCGGGGCATACCGCGGCAACGAGCTGATCGGCGCGGCCGTCGCCTTCTTCGGCGCGGGCCACCTGCACTCGCACGTCGCCGGAGTGGACCCGGCCCGGCAGAGCGGCGGCGTCGGCTTCGCGCTCAAGCAGCACCAGCGCGCCTGGTCCCTGGCCCGCGGCATCGGCGAGGTGTGCTGGACCTTCGACCCGCTGGTGCGCCGCAACGCCCATGTGAACCTGCACAAGCTCGGCGCGACCGCGGCGGAGTACCTGCCGGACTTCTACGGCGCGATGCACGACGGCATCAACGCCGGCGAGGCCAGCGACCGCCTCTACATCCGCTGGGAGCTGCTGTCGCCGGCCGCGTCGGCCGCCGCCCGGGGCGAGGTGCACGAGCCGGACCTGTCCGCGCTGCGCGCCGCCGGGGCGGCCGAGCTGCTGGGCCGCACCGAACGCGACGCGCCCGTGCTGCCCGCGGCCCCGCCGCCCGCCGACGGGCGGGTGCTGCTGGTCGCGGTGCCGGGCGACGTGGAGCGGCTGCGGGTGGAGAACCCGGCGGTGGCGAGGACGTGGCGGCCCGCGGTGCGGGAGGCGATCTGCGGGGCGCTGGAAGCCGGCTACCGGATCACCGGGATGAGCCGTGACGGATGGTACGTGTTGGAGGGCAAGTCATGAAGGTGACCGGATTCGAGCTGCGCCGGATCGCGATGCCGCTGGTCAGTCCGTTCCGGACCTCGTTCGGGGTGGAACTCGACCGCGACGTGCTGCTGGTGCGGGCGGTCACCGAGGACGGGGCGCAGGGCTGGGGCGAGTGCGTGGCCATGTCCGCGCCGCTGTACTCCAGCGAGTACGTGGACGGAGCCGCCGAGGTGATCCGGCGCTTCCTGATCCCGGCGGTGCTGAGCCTGCCCGACGCCGATCCGTACCTGGCCGAGGTGCCGTTCGCGAAGATCAAGGGCCACCCGATGGCCAAGGCCGCAGTGCAGACGGCACTGCTGGACGCGAAGCTGCGTACGGCCGGCACGCCGCTGGCGGCGCACCTGGGCGCGGTGCGCGACCGGGTGCCCGCGGGCGTCTCCGTCGGCATCATGGACTCGATCCCGGAGCTGCTCGACGCCGTCGAGGGCTACCTGGCCGAGGGCTACCTGCGGATCAAGCTGAAGATCCAGCCCGGCTGGGACGTCGCGCCGGTCCAGGCCGTACGCGAGCGCTTCGGCGACATCGCGCTCCAGGTCGACGCGAACACGGCGTACACCCTCGCCGACGCCCGCCACCTGGCCAAGCTGGACCCGTTCGACCTGCTGCTGATGGAGCAGCCGCTGCCCGAGGACGACATCCGCGGTCACGCCGAGCTGGCCAGGCAGGTGCGCACGCCGATCTGCCTCGACGAGTCGATCACCAGCGCGCGGGCCGCCGCGGACGCGATCGCGCTCGGCGCGACCTCGGTAGTCAACATCAAACCCGGCCGGGTCGGCGGCTACCTGGAGGCCCGCCGGGTGCACGACGTGTGCGCCGCCAACGGTGTGCCGGTCTGGGTCGGCGGCATGCTGGAGACCGGCATCGGCCGCGCCGCCAACGTGGCCCTTGCCGCGCTGCCCGGCTGCGTCCTGCCCGGCGACACGTCCGCCTCCGGCCGCTACTTCAGCCGCGACGTGACCGCCCCGTTCGTACTGGCCGACGGGCACCTGGCCGTGCCGACCGGACCGGGCATCGGCGTCGACCCGGACCCCGCCGCCCTCGCCGAGGTCACCACCGCCACCGAGTGGATCGCACGCTGACCCGTTCGCCGCATTCGCGGCGACTCGCCGGTGGCGGAGCGTGGTCGGGCCGTTGGCCGGACCGGGGCGGCCGCCGTCGGCGACAATGACGGCGTGGCTGCGCGTACCCGGCTCCGTGTCGACTGGCTGGCGCTGGTCGTGGTGCTGCTGTGCCTGCTGTCGGCGGGCGGGTACGTCATCGCCGTCGTCGGGCAGGGCGGCACCCCCGTGCTGTGGTTCGTCGGCGGCCTGCTCGTCGCGGCGGCGCTGACGCTGGGCGGCGCGCTCGGTGCGCGGCGACGCCGGTCGGCGGCGCTGCTGGCCTCCGGCGTGCTGCTGTGCGCACTGGGCGCGCTGGCCCTGTTCAGCGTCGGCCTGCCCGTCATCGCGGCAGGTCTGATCGCCTTCGCCGCGGCGGCCCGCGCCCGGGTCACCACCTGACCGGTACGCCACCGGTTCATGATCGGCGTACGGTGTGCGGACCGGCGCTGTGGCCGGCCTGTCGACGGAAGGCTCGGACCATGCACGACCTGGTACTGCGCGGCGGCACGGTGTACGACGGCCTCGGCGGCCCCGGCGTCGTCGCCGACGTCGCGGTCGCCGGAGATCACGTGGTCGCGGTCGGGGCGGACCTCGGCCCGGCCCGCCGGGAGATCGACGTGACCGGCCTGGCCGTCGCGCCGGGCTTCATCGACGCGCACAGCCACTCCGACCCGGTGCCGCTGATGCCCGAGCCGCAGCCGTTCAAGCTGCACCAGGGCGTCACCACGGAGATCGTCGGCAACTGCGGGTTCTCCTTCGCGCCGCTGGACGACGCCACCATCGAGGCCACCGGGCCGCTGTTCGCCGAGCTGGCCGGGGGTGTGCCGGTGCTGCCGCGCGACTTCGCGGGCTACCTGGCCGGCATCGAGGCCGCCGGGCCCACCAACCACATCGCCGCCCTGGTCGGGCACAACACCCTGCGGGCGTACGCCAACGGCATGGACGAGCGGTTGCGCCCCGGCGCCCTGGAGCACATGTGCCGCCTGGCCGACGACGCGTTCGCGGCCGGTGCGGTCGGCCTGTCCAGCGGCCTGATCTACCCGCCGGGCAGCTACGGCGACACCGACGAGCTGGTCGCCCTGGCCCGGGTCGCGCACCGCTGGAACCGGCCCTACACCACGCACCTGCGCAACGAGGACGACCGTCTCGCCGAGGCCGTGGACGAGGCGATCGCCATCGCGACCCGGGCCCGGGTCCGGCTGCAGATCTCGCACTGCAAGGTCGCCGGGAAGGCCAACCACGGCGGCGGCAAGGCACTGCTGGCCCAGCTGCACGCCGCCCGCCTGGCCGGCGTGGACGTACGCGGCGACCAGTACCCGTACCGCGCGGGCGGCACCTTCCTCAACGCGCTGCTGCCGGGAGCGGCGCTGGTCGGCGGCACCGACGCGATGCGGGCCCGGCTCGCCGACCCGGTCGGCCGGGCACGGCTGCGCGCCCTGGCCGAGGACCTGACGCAGCCCAACGGCTTCTGGGCCCGGGTGACCCCGGCCGACGTCTTCGTCACCACCCACGCGACCCGGCCCGAGGCCACCGGCCGGACCCTGGCCGAGCTGGCCGGGGCCGGCGACGCCTTCGACACGCTGTGCGAGGTGCTGCTCGCCGACCCCGGCGCGGGCATGGTGATCACGATGATGGCCGAGGACGACGTCGAGACCATCATGGCCGACCCGCTGGTCGGCATCGGCTCGGACAACGGCCCGCCGGTCGGCCTGCAGCACCCGCGCACCTGGGGCTGCTTCCCGCGGGTGCTGGGCGAGTACGTGCGCGAGCGCGGCCTGCTGACCCTGCCCGAGGCGGTCCGCAAGATGACCTCGGCGATCGCCGACCAGTTCGGGCTGGCCGGGCGCGGTTTCGTCGGCGCGGGCGCGGTCGCCGACCTCGTGGTGTTCGACCCGGCGACGATCGGCCACGACGGCACGTACGCGGTGCCCGACGTACGGCCGACCGGCGTCGAGCACGTCGTGCTGGCCGGCCACGTCGTCGTCGAGGCAGGACGGTTCACCGGCGAGCGGCGCGGCCTGGTGCTGCGCGGCTGACCGGGCGCGCGGCCCGGCCTGCGGCGGCCCGGCTCTGCTGCGGCCGACCGCCTCTGGCCGACCGGCTGCGGCCGACCGCCTCTGGCCGACCGGCTGCGGCCGACCGCCTCTGGCCGACCGGCTGCGGCCGACCGCCTCTGGCCGACCGGCTCTGCGGGGGCGCGCTGTGATGATCGCTGTTTGCGGTCAGAAAGTGTGGTCTGACCGCAGTTTTCGACCGCAAACAGCGATCACCAACCGCCGCCCCGGACGGGAGCGTTAAGAAGGGCACCTTCCTCTACCTATAGCGATGGGAAGGTGCCCTTCCTTCTAGCGGGTGGGGTGCGAGCTGCTGTGCGTCGCCTGTGAATGTTGAGAGGGGGCTGAAAATCGCTGCGTGATCGACCCTTGTGATCAGTAGGGGTCGATGCGACGATGCATCTACTCGTGTGGAGCCACACGCGGAACGGGCGGCCGAGGGCAACCGGTGGGACCGGACGGCGCCTGGTTGGCCGCTGCGCGGCCGCCGCGTATCCGTCCCGTCCACGGCCCGATCCCGGGACATGCGGCCGGCACCCGCTCCACGAGGAGAGCTCATGAGTTTCCGCACGTTAAGGCGTCGCGTCGCGCTTGCCGCGGTCGGCGCCATGGTCGTGGTCACGGGGGCGACGATCGCGTCCCCGGCCCAGGCCGCCGTGTCCTGCCAGGTGACCTACACCAAGGCCTGGGACAACGGCAGCGGCTTCGGCGCGAACATCAACATCACCAACACCGGCGACCCGCTGACCAGCTGGTCGCTGACCTGGACCTGGCCCGGCAACCAGGGCGGCATCCAGGGCTGGTCGGCCAACTACAGCCAGTCGGGGCAGAACGTCACCGCGACGAGCCTGTCCTACAACGGCAGCCTGGCCACGGGCGCGTCGACCGGCATCGGTTTCAACGCCTCCTACAGCGGCACGAACACCAACCCGTCGAACTTCGCGATCAACGGGGTCTCCTGCGGCGGCACCACGCCGACGGTGAGCCTGGTCGTGTCGCCGACGTCGGTGAGCGTGCCCGAGGGGGGCACCGCGACGTATGCGGTACGCCTGTCGGCGCAGCCCAGCGGCAGCGTCACGGTCGCCACGACCGCCGGTTCCGGTGACTCCAACCTCACCGTGTCGTCGGGCGCGAGCCTGACGTTCACCACGAGCAACTGGAACACCAACCAGATCGTCACCCTGGCGGCAGCCGAGGACTCCGACACCACGAACGGCACCCGGCCGTTCACGGTGGCGTCCAGCGGCCTGACCTCGGTGACGGTGAACGCGACCGAGGCCGACAACGACACGGTCGTGCCGCAGTCCCTCGTCGTCACGCCGACCAGCGTGAGCGTGCCCGAGGGCGCTACGGCGACCTACTCGGTGCGCCTGGCCGCGCAGCCGTCGGGCAACGTGACAGTCACCAACACGGCCGGTTCGGGGGACAGCAACCTCACCGTGTCGTCGGGCGCGAGCCTGACGTTCACGACCAGCAACTGGAGCACGACCCAGACGGTGGTGCTGGCCGCAGCCGAGGACACCGACTCGACCAACGGCACCCGGCCGTTCACCGTGGCGTCCAGCGGCCTGACCTCGGTGACGGTCAACGCGACCGAAGCCGACAACGACACGACCACCACGCAGTCCCTGGTGGTCTCGCCGACCAGCGTGAGCGTGCCCGAGGGCTCGACCGCGGTGTACGCGGTGCGCCTGGCGATCCAGCCGAGCGGCAACGTCACGGTCACCTCGACCGCCGGTTCCGGTGACACCAACCTCACCGTGTCGGCGGGCGCGAGCCTGACGTTCACGACCAGCAACTGGAACACCACGCAGAACGTCACCCTCGCCGCGGCGCAGGACACCGACGCCACGAACGGCACCCGGCCGATCACGGTCGCGTCCAGCGGGTTGACCTCGGTGACCGTCACCGCGACCGAGATCGACGACGAGAACACGGCCAACGCCTACATCACCGAGTTCACCACGCAGTACAACAAGCTCAAGGACCCGGCCAACGGCTACTTCTCGCCGGAGGGCATCCCGTACCACACGATCGAGACGCTGCTCGTCGAGGCGCCCGACCACGGCCACGAGACGACGTCCGAGGCGTTCAGCTTCTGGATCTGGATGGAGGCCCAGTACGGCCGGGTCACCGGCAACTGGACCCCGTTCAACAACGCCTGGAACATCACCGAGCAGTACATCATCCCGTCCGCGGCCGCCCAGCCGGGGCAGAGCACGTACAACCCGGCCGACCCGGCCGACTACGCGCCCGAGGCGCTGCAGCCCAACGGCTACCCGGTGGCGCTGAGCACCAGCGTGGTCGCCGGTCAGGACCCGCTGGCCAACGAGCTGCAGAGCACGTACGGCAACCGCAACATCTACGGCATGCACTGGCTGCTGGACGTCGACGACGTGTACAAGTACGGCACCGGCCGGACCGGTGCCGAGTGCGGCGACAGCACGCAGCGCGTCACCTACATCAACACGTTCCAGCGTGGGCCGCAGGAGTCCACCTGGGAGACGGTGGCCCACCCGTCCTGTGACACGGGCCGGTTCGCGAACTTCCCGTCGCTGTTCATCGCGGGTTCGACCACCGGGCAGTGGCGTTACACCAACGCCCCGGACGCCGACGCCCGCGCCGTCGAGGCCGCGTACTGGGCGCTGCAGTGGGCCACGGCCCAGGGCAACCAGTCGCAGATCTCGGCGACCATCGCCAAGGCCGCGAAGATGGGCGACTTCCTGCGGTACGCGATGTACGACAAGTACTTCAAGACCCCGGGCTGCACCTCCACCTCCTGTGCCCCTGGCAGTGGCAAGAGCAGCAGCAACTACCTGATGTCCTGGTACTACGCCTGGGGCGGGGACATCGCTGGGGCGTGGTCGTGGCGCATCGGCTCCAGCCACAACCACCAGGGCTACCAGAACCCCCTCGCGGCGTACGTGCTCGGCTCGTCGGGCCCGTCGGCGCTGCGTCCGCTGTCGCCGACGGCGGCCGCGGACTGGGACACCAGCCTCACCCGGCAGCTGGACTTCTACCTCTGGCTGCAGTCGGCCGAGGGCGCCATCGCCGGTGGCGCGACGAACAGCTGGAACGGCAACTACTCGGCTCCTCCCGCCGGCACGCCCACCTTCTACGGCATGGCGTACGACGTGAAGCCGGTCTACCACGACCCGCCGAGCAACCAGTGGTTCGGCTTCCAGGCGTGGTCGCTGCACCGGGTGGCGGAGTACTACTACGTCACCGGCAACGCCAAGGCCAAGCAGATCCTCGACAAGTGGGTCGCCTGGGCGGTCGCCAACACCACCCTCGGCTCGGGCTCGGCGTTCACCATCCCCGGTGACATGACCTGGTCCGGCCAGCCGTCCGGCAACTTCAGCGGCGGCGGCACCCCGGCGGCCAACCCCGGCCTGCACGTCACGGTGTCCAAGACCAGCAACGACGTCGGCGTCGCGGCGGCCTACGCCCGCACCCTGACCTACTACGCGGCCAAGGAGAACGGCTCGACCCTGGGCAACTCCGCCAAGGCGACCGCGAAGGGCCTGCTGGACCGGATGATCCTGCTCAAGGCGAACGACACCAAGGGCATCGTGGTGCCTGAGGTCCGCGAGGACTACAACCGGTTCGACGACGTGTGGAACGCCACCACGCAGACCGGCATGTACGTCCCGTCGGGCTTCAGCGGCACCATGGGCACCGGCGTGCCGATCAACTCCAGCTCGACCTTCATGTCCGTCCGGCCGTTCTACGCGACCGACCCGGCCTGGCCTGCGGTGCAGGCGTACATGAACGGCACGGGGCCCGCCCCGACGTTCACGTACCACCGCTTCTGGGCCCAGTCGGACATCGCCATGGCGTTCGCCGACTACGGCAGCCTGTTCCCCGCAGGCTGACGCACCCACCGACCCCGGGCGGGCCTGGCCCGCCCGGGGTTGCGACGGCATGCCACCATCCCGGCACCGTGATCGACAGCGGTGCCGGGACGGGACCGTCGGACGGATGTGGGAGAGTGCCTGCCGTGGATGTGGGGGAGTTCTGGGGGCTCATCGAGCGCGCGGTGCGGGAGGAACCCGGCCGGGCGCACCGTGCCGGCTGGATCCAGGGGCAGCTCGCGGCACGTGAGGTCGAGGAGATCCTGGATTTCGAGGCGCACCTGGACGACGCGTCCGACCGCGCGATGACCTGGCTGATGTGGGGCGCCGCCTACCGGATCTTCGGGGGCTGCTCCGACGACGGCTTCTGCTACTTCCGCACCTGGCTGATGAGCCTGGGCCGGGCCGACTTCGAGCGCCTGGTCGACGACCCGGACGCGCTCGCGCGTGTGCCGCAGGTCCGCGGCCTGGCCGGGCGTGAGCGCGGCGGCTGGCGCGCCGACGAGTGGCCGGAGTGGGAGGAGCTCAACTACGCCGCCTCCGAGGCCTTCGAAGGGGTACGCGGCCACGGCGCCAACATCTACCGCGCGGTCGAGGAGCACCGGAGCAAGCCGCGGCTGCAGACCCTGCAGGACGAGCACTGGAACTTCGACGATCCGGCCGAGACGGCCCGCCGCCTGCCGGCACTCGCCCGGCTGTTCCCGCACCCCGCGGCCGAGCCGCTGCCGCCCGTGCCCCCGGTGCCGGACAGCTTGCGCGATCAGCAGGACGACACGGAGGAGGGCGGCCCCGTCCCGGAGATCCCGGGACAGCTCGCGATTCCCGGCCTGCCGGAGTGACCCGCCGTTTCCTCCGCGGGGATGACGGTGTCTGACATAGTGCGTGCCGGACCGGGTATCCGGTGACCGGACCGGAGGCATGACCGTGGGGAGGCGACCGTGACGGACGACCGAGGCATCGACAAGCCCGTCGAAGATCCGGGCGGGGACGCTGAGACGCCGGGCGGGGACGCGGAGACGCCGGGCATGGACGCTGAGGCGTCGGCGGGCGATTCGGGCAGTTCTCTCGCCCTGGGCATCGCGCTCGGCGCGGCGATCGGCGCGGCACTGGGCGTGGCGCTGGACAACGTGGCCATGGGGATCGGCATGGGCATCGCCGTCGGCGTGGCGCTCGGCATCGGCATCCAGGAGCAGCGCCGCAGATCCAAGCCCTGATCCGTCCCGGCTGTCGGCAGCGATCAGGCCATGGCACTCTCCGCACGTCCCCGCGAACGCCAGGTGATCATGAAGTCGGGCACATGACACGCCGTCGAGCCGTGCCATAAGTTCATGATCAACCCGGCGTTGCGGGGCGGGTGGTCAGGGCTGGCGGTGGAGTTCCAGGATGAAGGCTTCGGCGGGGCGCAGGGCGGGGGCGAGCAGGCCGTGGGCGGCCAGGGCCGCGCCGGTGAGGACCAGGTCCGGGTGCCAGGGGCGGCCGAACAGCTGCGGGCCGGGGAGTTCGGGCAGCAGGGAGACCCGGTAGGAGGCGGCGGGGTCGAGGCCGGGCAGGCGCAGCCGGGTCGCGCCGTCGCGGGCGCTGGAACCGAGCTGGGCGTACGCGAACAGCGCGTGCCCGCCGTCGGTGGCGACCACGCCGTACAGGTGGGCCGACGGGTCGGGGTGGTCGGCCCGGACCGTGCGTCCGGTGTGGATCAGCCCGCGCAGCCGCTGGTAGGCCGCGATCCAGGAGCGCAGGGCCGCCCGCTCGTCGTCGGTGCAGCCGGTGATGTCCCATTCGATGCCCGCGTGGCCGAACAGGGCTGTGGCACAGCGGAACGCCAGCGACGTGGCGCGGCCGTTGGTGTGCGAGACGGGCGGGCCGACGTGGCAGCCGAGCAGCTCCGGCGGCAGCAGCAGGCCGGTCCAGCGCTGGATGTGCTGGCGCTCCATCGGGTCGTTGTTGTCCGACCCCCACACCCGGTCGGTGCGGGCCAGCACGCCGAGGTCGACGCGGCTGCCGCCGGACGAGCACGACTCGATCTCCAGGCGTGGGTGCCGCTCGCGCAGCGCGTCGAGCAGCCGGTACACGGCCTCGGTCTGCGCGTGCACCCCGGCCGCGCCGTCGTGCACCGCCTCGACCAGGTCGCGGTTGTGGTCCCATTTCAGGTACGCCGGGCGGTACTCGGTGACCAGCGCGTCGAGCCGTTCCAGCAGGTGGTCGAAGACCTCGGGGCGGGCCACGTCGAGCACGTGCTGCCAGCGCTGCTCCTCGGGCAGCCGGCCGGGCGCGGCCAGCACCCAGTCCGGGTGCAGCTCGGCCAGCCGGGAGCGCGGGTTGACCATCTCCGGCTCGACCCACAGCCCGAACTGCATGCCGAGCCGGTTCACCTCGTCGACCAGCGGGTGCAGCCCGTCGGGCCACACGTCGGCGTCGACGTGCCAGTCGCCGAGGCCCGCCTTGTCGTCGCGGCGGCCCAGGAACCAGCCGTCGTCGAGCACGAAACGCTCCACGCCCAGCTCGGCGGCGGTACGCGCGAGTTCGGTCAGCTTGCCCAGGTCGTGGTCGAAGTACACGGCCTCCCAGGTGTTCAGGGTCAGCGGCCGGGGCGTCGCCGGGTGCGACGGGCGGGCGCGCAGCCAGCCGTGCACGGCCGCGGACAGCCCGTCCAGGCCGGCGCCGCTGTAGGCGAAGTGCGTCCAGGGGCTGGTGTAGGTCTCGCCCTGGGCCAGCCGTACCTCGCCGGGTTCGAGCAGCTCGCCGCCGCCGAGCACGCCGTCGCGGTCGGGCAGGCGCTGGGCCAGGTGCTGGTGGTTGCCGGACCAGCCGACGTGCACGCCCCACACCTCGCCGGTGCGGAAGCCGAAGCCCGGCGTGCCCGCAGTGAACAGCGACGGCGAGCCGAAGCCGGTGCGGCCGCGGCGGCTCTCGTGGGCGATGGTCTGGTCGCCGAACGCGCTGCGCTGCGGGGCGCGCTCGCGCGCCCAGTGGCCGGTGAAGTCGAGCACCTCGGCGGCCTGGGCGGGCACCGGGAGCAGGCACAGCAGACTGTCGACGTGCCACCAGCCCGGCTGGGTGCTCGTCACGGCGTGGCGCTGCCGGACCAGGCCCTGCGGGGTCAGCTCCAGCTCGGTGCGCACGGTGATGCCCGCGACCGGGTCGTGGGACGTGGCGGTGAGCGCACCCCCGCCGGCCGGGTCGACGACGACCGTGACCGGCTCGGTGAGGCTGAGGCGCAGGTGGCCGGGGCCGCCGTCGCGGTGGCCGGACAGCCCGGGGCGGCCGGGCCAGCGGTCGTGCTGGGTCGGCAGCAGCGGCACGGTGGGCGGCAGCGCGTTGCCGCCGGCGTCCTGCGCGGCGGCCAGCTGGTCGAGTTCGCCGGTCTCGCCGAGGTCCGCGCCCCAGTGCAGCACCCGTGGCAGGCCGGGACCGGCCACGTCGAGCACCAGCGACACCCCTGCGGCGCGCAGCGCCACCAGCTCCGAACTGCCCACTGAATTCCACCCGTTCAAACGAAATCCAACATCACCGGACGGCGTAGAGCGTAGGAGCCGTGGCCGTGATCGTCAACGCGCGGTGAAGGTGAACTCGCCGTACTCCGCCGCCGCGGTGAAGCCGAGCCCGTCGTACAACGCCCGAGCTGCGGCGTTGTCGGCCTTCACGTTCAGCGTCACGTGGTCGACGGTGTCCAGCAGCCGCCGGCACAGCGCGGACACCGCGCCCCTGGCCAGACCCTCCCCCCGCGCCCGGGGATGGGTGGTGACGTTGCCCAGCGCCGCCACCCGGTATTTCGGCGACCACACGTGCACGCCCGCGACCGCCAGCAGCTCGCCGTCGCGGCGTACGCCGACGTACTGCCCGGTCTCCAGCATCCGCGCGTCGAACCAGTTGCCGGGATATGCCTGCGCGTACAGCGTGAGCAGTTCCGGCAGGTCGGCGGGGGTCAGCACATCGCCCAGCGGCGCGGCGAGCGCGGCAGGCTCGGTCAGCGCCATCTTGAGATGCGGGCCGCCGGGTTCGGCCGTGAAGTCGTCGGCCAGGACCTGCTCGGCGCCGGGGGACAGGTGGGCGTAGAACTGCCGCGGCAGCAGCGGGACCAGCCCGGCCAGCAGCGCGTGCGACGCCCGCGGACGGTGGTCGAAGGCGAGCAGCGTGGGCATGCCTCCACCGTGGTAGACCAGCGCGACGGCGTCGCCCTCGCGGTACCAGGTCGTGTACGGCCAGAAGAAGTCGTCCAGGTCGCCCAGCTGGTACGCGTGCAGCGCGGGTTCGCCGCCCAGCAGCCGCGCCAGCTCGTCCCGGTCGTGCACACCCGTCACCGCCACCGCTTGATGATCACACGCTGGTTTACGCGGCCCGGCTTCGGGTGACACAGAAACCGTGATCGTCGTCGGCACGTCCGGCTGGCAGTACGCCGACTGGCGCGGCCCGTTCTACCCGCCCGGCCTGCCGCAGCGCCTGTGGCTGCGCCACTACGCCGAGCACTTCCCGACGGTCGAGGTCAACAGCGTCTTCTACCGCCTGCCGCCGCGCGACACCTTCGCCCGGTGGTGCGAGCAGCTCCCCGAGGGCTTCGTCATGGCGGTCAAGATGAGCCGCTACCTCACCCACGTCAAACGCCTGCGCGACCCGCAGGAGCCCGTGGACCGCTTCCTCGGCGTGGCCGGCGCCCTCGGCGACCACCTCGGCCCGGTGCTCCTCCAGCTCCCGCCGACCCTGCGCGCCGACCCCGACGCCCTCTCGGCCGTGCTCGGCTGCTTTCCACCGCACATCCGCGTCGCCGTCGAACCCCGCCACCGCTCCTGGTGGACCGACGACATCCGCGCCGTCCTCGAACACCGCCACGCGGCCCTGTGCTGGGCAGACCGCCTCGGCCGCCCCATCACGCCGCTCTGGCGCACCACCGACTTCGGCTACCTCCGCCTCCACGAGGGCCGCGCGAACCCGCGCCCCCGCTACGGCCGAGCCGCCCTCGCCACCTGGCAGACCCGCCTCACCGACACGTTCCCCGCCGGCGCCTCGGTGTACGTCTACTTCAACAACGACCCCAACGCCGCTGCCATCGCCGACGCCCAAGCCCTCACCACCCGTACGAAAGGAAGGGCGCCTTCACATCGCTCCGCGTAGAGGAAGGGCACCCTCTTAACGTTGTCCGGGGATGAGCTGGGCCTGGACACAGCGACGCCGCCCCGGCTCGCGGATGCGGTCCAGGGCGGCGTCCGGTGGGGTCAGGACTTGGCGCTGCGCAGTTTCAGCGGGTCGGACGGGGCCTTGCTCTTGGCGGCCTCCATCTTCGCGCCCAGCTCCTTGAGGTCACCGCGGCTCATCGCCTTGCGGACCTCGGGGAACCACTCCTGCTCCTCCTCCTTGACGTGGTGACGGACGTTCTCCATGAGCACCGTCATCTTGGCGTCGAAGCGCTCGTCCTGCGGCTCGGTGTTCGCCAGCTCGGACAGCATCCAGGCCACCACGTGGTGCTCCTCGACGCTCTCCAGCACGTGCTCGCCGGTCTCCGGAGCCGCCTTGCGCGCCGTCGGGTAGAACAGGGTCTCCTCGATGTACGCGTGCGTGGTCAGCTCGCTGATCACCTGGTCGACGATCTTGCGCTTCTTGGCGTACGCGGAATCGCCGGCCTTCTCGAACTCCTTGAAGAGCTTCTCGACCACCTTGTGGTCGTCCTTCAGCAGCGCGATCGCGTCCTGGCCCACGGCGGCCGCCGGCATGGACTTCTTGCCCTGCGAGGTCTTGACCGCGGACTTGGGGGCGGCCTTGGCGGGCGTCTTCGCCACGGTCTTGGTGGCCTTGGCGGCCTTCTTCGCCGGGGTCGCGGCCTTGCGCTGGCGGGTGGTGCTCGCCGTCTGGCTCATGGGTTCCTCCCGAAGGTCCGAATAGTCTCTCTTTCGCTGTCTACCCGATTCGAGGTGCTGTTAGTCATGAATCCGCAGAATCGTGGCGGCCGGTAGGGTGGCCGCGTCGGCGGGCGGGCCGCCGTACAAGCCGAACGGGGAGAGACGCCGTGACCATGGGCTCGGGGCCGGCCTGGCTGAACGACAGTGTGCTGTACCAGATCTATCCGCAGACATTCGCCGACGCGAACGGCGACGGTATCGGCGACTTCGCGGGCGTCGAGCAGCGCCTGGAGTACCTCCAGTGGCTCGGCGTGAACACTGTCTGGTTCAGCCCCTGCTTCGCCTCGCCGTTCGGCGACGCGGGCTATGACGTGGCCGACTACCTCACCGTCGCGCCGCGCTACGGCACCAACGACGACCTCGTACGCCTCGTCGACGCCGCCCGCGCCCGGGGCATCCGGATCATGCTGGACCTCGTCGCCGGGCACACCTCGGACCAGCACCCGTGGTTCCTGCACTCCCGCGACGACGCGAGCGACGACCGGTACGTCTGGGCCGGCGAAGAGGTCGCCGGCCAGCCCGGCTGGGTCGCCTCGCCCGGCACTCGCCCCGGCCACTACCTGCAGAACTTCTTCGACATCCAGCCGGCCCTGAACTTCGGCTACGCCCGCCCGGACGCCGCCGAGCCCTGGCGCCGGCCGGTCGACGCCGCAGGCCCGCAGGCCAACCGCGCGGCGCTGCGCGAGATCATGGCGTACTGGCTGGACCGCGGCGTCGCCGGCTTCCGCGTCGACATGGCGTCCTCCCTGGTCAAGGACGACCCCGGATTCGTGGAGACGTCGCGGCTGTGGCGCGAGATGCGGGCCTGGCTGGACAGCTCCTATCCCGAAGCGGCGCTGCTGTCGGAGTGGGGCGACCCGGCGGCCGCCGTCGCCGCGGGTTTCCACGCCGATTTCTTCCTGCATTTCCGGGGCCGGGCGTTCGGCTCGCTGTGGAACAACCGGGCCGGCACCCACGACCCCTCCTGGGGGGACGGCCCGTGCTATTTCGACGCCGAGGGCGGGGGGTCGGTCGCCGAGTTCGTGGCGGAATGGCGTGGCGCGGTCGACGCGATCGGTGGAGCGGGGCACGTCGCGCTGCCCAGCTCCAACCACGACTTCTCCCGGCTGGTCTGCGGGCCGCGTACCCGTGACCAGCTCGCGCCCGCGTTCGCGCTGCTGCTGACCTGGCCGACGATGCCGACCGTCTACTACGGCGACGAGATCGGCATGCGGTATGTGCCCGGTCTGCCGGACAAGGAGGGCAGCGTGCTCGGCGCGACGTACAACCGGGCCGGGTCGCGTACGCCGATGCAGTGGGACGACGGCCGCAATGCCGGGTTCTCCACCGCGCCCGCCGAGCAGCTCTACCTGCCCGTCGACCCGGTGCCCGACCGGCCGGACGTCGCCGCGTCGCGGGCCGACGGCGGATCGCTGCTGCACACCGTGCGGCGCCTGATCGCGTTGCGGCGGGAAGCGCCCGCGCTGCGGACCGGGGGCGAGGTGGAGGTGCTGCACGCCGGGTACCCGTTCGTCTACCTGCGCGGCGGCACCCACCTGGTGGTGGTTCATCCCCGGCGCGAGCCGGCTGCAGTTCCGGTGCCGAACCTGGCCGGGGCGCGGCCGGTCGACGTCCAGGGCGTCGAGGCCGACGGCGCCGGCGTCACCGCCGGGCCGTTCTCCTACGGGATCTTCCTGCTGGACCCGGCTGCCTGAGCCGCCGCTGCCCGGTGGGTGCGCCGATCCTGCCGGCAGGTCCGGCTCGATCAGGGTCGGCGTCCGGCCCGATGGGCGCTGCCCTGGTGCGCCGGGCTAGACGGGGACCGCGGCGAGCGCGCCGGCGGGGACCGGGACGAGTTTGCGCAGCGGCTCCCACAGCTGAGGCAGCAGCAGGGCCGCGGCGGCGACGTTGCCGTCCGTGTCGGCGAGCATCGCCAGGTGGCGGCAGGCGTGCGCGGCGACGGCGTCCAGGTCGACGGTCGTCGGGCTGGGCGCGAGCGGGTGCGGACCGGAGGTCGCCGCGTCCAGGTGTACCGGCCGGGTGTGCTGCGGGTCC
The DNA here is from genome assembly GCF_009720385.1 of Catellatospora vulcania. Lineage (GTDB taxonomy): Bacteria > Actinomycetota > Actinomycetes > Mycobacteriales > Micromonosporaceae > Catellatospora > Catellatospora vulcania. The sequence continues at coordinate 49,616 of NZ_ML769310.1, forward strand.
AGGTCGGGCAGTGCGGCGTACGTCAGCACCACCGCGCCGTCCTCGACCCGCCACGACGTCGAGTGCAGCAGCCCGCCGTCGGTGCACGGGGACAGGCCCGCCAGCTGCCGCGCGACGTCGTCCGGGTGCGCGCCGCCGGCCACCGCGGCTCGGCGCTGACGGAAGCGCAGGCCGCCGTCCTGTACGGAGAGCAGGAGGGCCTCGACGACGACACCGGGAGACGACACGTTTCGCAACGTATCCGCTGTTGCCATGAATGTGCAACAAGCCGCACCGGCGTACGCCGGCGAGATCCGCCCGCACCGACGAACCCGCACCACAGCTGACGCCCACACCCAGCTCAGCATGGTTGCGGCGTTATGAAGGTGCCCGTCCTCCGCTCAGGGTGTGTAGGTCGATGGTGCGGTTGAGATCGGCGGGGGTGATGAGGCCGATGAGGATGCCTTGGTCTATGACCAGGGAGGGGAGGCGGCTGGCGAGGATGCGGCGGGCGGCTTCTTCGAGGGGGTCGTCGGGGGAGAGGACGGCGAGGCGGGCGAGGGGGAAGCGGACGTCGCGGAGGGTCTTGTCGGTGCGTTGGGCGGGGCTGAGGCGGGCCAGCGAGAAGAGGGTGACCAGGCCGGCGGGGCGGCCGTCGGGGTCGAGCACGGGGTAGGCGTCGGCGGGGCGGTGGGTGGCGGCGACGGCGATGAAGTCTTCGAGGCGCTGGCTGACGTAGCCGACCACGGGTGGGGGGACCATCGCGTCGCGGACCAGGACGCCGGACAGGGCCGTGCGCAGGCGGGTGTCGGCCTGCTCGGCCTGGCCCGCGAAGAGCAGGAACCAGCCGAGCAGGACCAGCCACAGGCCGCCGATGTCTGCCAGCCACAGCACCTGCAAAGTGCCTCCGACGATCATCAGGATGCTGACGACCATGCCGGCCCGCGCGGCCGTACGCGCGGCGAACGCCCGGTCGCCGCGCCACCACCACAGGGCCGCGCGCAGCACCCGGCCGCCGTCCAGCGGTGCGCCGGGCAGCAGGTTGAACACCGCGAGCACGGCGTTGACCAGGGCCAGCCAGGCCAGCGCGACCCAGGCCAGCGGGGCCATCCCGGTCAGGTAGAGCCCACCGGCCGCGGCGCCGAACACCGCTGCGGCGCCGAGGCTGGCCAGCGGCCCGGCGAGCGCCACGAACAGGTCGGCGCGCGCGTGCGGTGGTTCGGATTCCAGCTCGGCCATGCCGCCGAGCAGCCAGAGCGTGATCCGGCGGACGCTCACGCCGTAGTGGCGGGCGACGATGGCGTGGCTCAGCTCGTGTGCCAGCAGGGAGCCGAGGAACAGCACGGTGACCGCGCCGGCGACGATCCAGTAGGCGCCGGTGGAGCCGCCCGGCGCGCCCGTGGGCAGCACGGCGGTCGCCAGCCCCTGGCCCAGCAGCAGCATGATCAGCAATACCGACCAGTGCACGCCGACCGGGATGCCGGCGATGCTGCCCAACCGCAGAGTCGGTCGCATAGCCGCCCTCCTGTGCCCCTATCATCCCTCGCCACGCCCGCTGTCAGGGATCTTGTCCGAACAGCCTGATTTCGATGGGTATGCGAGCCCACAAGATCGCGCAAGGGGCACAATGAGGGCGTGAAGCTCGTGCTGGCGGGGGACACGATGCTCGGCCGGTCCGTGGGGGACCGGCTCACCCTCGGCCACGCGGCGTACGAGGAGATCTTCGCCGAACAGGTGCAGCAGCTCACCGCCACTGCGGACCTGTGCGTGGTCAACCTGGAGTGCTGCATCTCCGAGCGCGGCGAGCCATGGCCGGCCCCCGGCAAGCCGTTCTTCTTCCGGGCCCCGCCCCGGGCCGCGGGCCTGCTGGCCTGGCTGGGCGTCGACTGCGTGACCCTGGCCAACAACCACGCCCTGGACTTCGGCCCGGTCGCGCTCGCCGACACCCTGGACCACCTGGAGCGCGTCGGGGTCGCGGTGGTGGGCGCGGGCCCCGACCAGCAGCGGGCACGGGCCTGGCGGCTGCTGGAGGCGGGCGGGGTGCGGGTCGGCGTGCTCGGGGTGACCGACCACCCGCAGGACTTCGCGGCGACCGAGGACAGCCCCGGCGTGGCGTTCGCGGACCTGCGCCACGGCGTGCCGGACTGGCTGGCCGAACTGGTCGGCGAGATGGCCGCGCAGGTGGACGTGGCGCTGGTGACCCCGCACTGGGGGCCGAACATGACCAGCGGCCCGGTCGGGCACGTGCGCGCGGCCGCGACGCAGCTGCTGGCGGCCGGGGCGACGCTGGTGGCCGGGCACTCGGCGCACGTGTTCCACGGCGTGCACGGGCCGGTCCTGTTCGACCTGGGCGACTTCGTCGACGACTACGCGGTGGACCCCGGGCTGCGCAACGATCTCGGGCTGCTGTTCGAGGTCACCATCGACGAGCAGGGGCCGGTGTCGGCCGAGGCGGTGCCGCTGGCGCTGGACTTCACCCGCACCCGGCCCGCGGCGCCACATGAGGCGGAGTGGATCGGGTGGCGGTTCGGCAAGGCCTGCGCGGAGCTGGGCACCCAGGTCACCGTCACCGAGCAGGGCCGGTTGCAGGTCGCGCTGCGCTGATGTTTGCGCCCATGCGCATGTGGACATCCCTGTGTCAGGCAACCCCCTCTGACATAACTGGAGTCACGATGTTCGCCATCATCGCCGCTATCTGCTTCGGGCTCGCGCTGCTGCTCGACCTGCTCGGCGAGGGCGTCGAGCCGCTGTTCACCGTCGGCACGCTGACCCTGCTGGGCTTCCTGTTCGTCGCGCTGCACCTGGCCGGCTTCGCCGCCGCCGTGCGCGGCCGCAACTGGCGCCGCCGGTAGCCTCCCGCCCGCGAGCTGCGGGCCCATGAACGCCCGCCTGCACCGGTCAGGGGTGCAGGCGGGCCCTTTTTGTGTCAGGCGGCCAGCCGGGCCCGTACGACCAGGTCGTGCAGCGCGTCGTACGCGGTCGCCGCGGCGGGCAGCGCGGTCGCCGCCTTCGCCTCGGTCAGCTGCTCGCGCAGGCGGCACGTGTCCGCCAGGATCTGCTCCGGGTCGGGCAGGCCGGCGTCGACGCCGAGCCGCCGGTGCTCGCCGTGGCGCTTGGCCGCGATCAGGTCCGGCACGTACGGCAGCTTCGCGTCCTCGTGCAGCAGGTTCAGGTCGGCCACCACCTCGCCGGTGCGCATCAGGTGCAGCCCCGTCGCCAGCACCCGCAGCAGGTACAGCGCGGGCTTCAGCTCGCCGGTCTTCGCGAACAGCTTCTCCGACGAGATCGAGAAGCCCAGGTAGTGATCCGCGTAACCCGCGTTCAGGCAGCCCGGCACGAGCGCCAGCAGCTCCTCGTGCAGCGGCGTGGTGCGCACCACCAGCGGCGAGGTGACCTGCTCCAGCACGTCGCCGCTGCGGCCGAGCAGCAACTTGGCGCACTTGGCCAGGTCGTGGGTGACCAGGTCCAGCTCCACACCGTGCCGGTCGCCGATGTGGTTGATCGTCGCCGGGCCCTGCCGCAGCCCGACCAGCTCGGCGACCGGCAGCAGGTGGGCCCCGCGCAGGTCCACGTCGGAGTCGACCGAGGCGAAGCCGTACAGGTGTGCGCCGCTGACGGTCGCGAAGACCAGCGGGTACGGCTGCTCGTCGGCGACCTGGCCGGTCCAGTCCGGGATCGCGATCGTCATCGCAGCGCGAGGGCGTGCAGCTGGCCGGCCCGGGTGCCGACGTAGATCACGCCTTTCCAGACCGCGGGCGTCGACTCGATGCAGGCGCCCGGCTTGATCTTCCACAGCAGCTTCGGCGCGGCCGAGGTGTCGGCGACGTCGTAGGCGTACAGGTAGCCCGCGCTGCAGTCGCCGATGATCAGAACGTCGTCGATGATGACCGGCGACCCGTGGCCCATCCCCGGCACGTGGTGCCGCCAGCGCTCCTTGCCCGTCTCGCGGTCCACGCCGACCAGGTCCTGGGCGTGCGTGCCGAAGATGACGATGTCCTTGTGCAGCGCCGCGGTGCTGTACGTGCCGCCGTTGCGCTCGTCGATCTTCCAGACGAGCGGGTCGCCGGGCTTGCTCGGGTCGAGCTTCATCAACTGCCCGACGGTCTTGGACCGGGCGTTCTTCTTCTCGTACTCCGAGCCGACGTACAGCATGCCCTGCTCGTCGGAGACGATCGAGCCGTCGGTGTCGTCACCGGTCCAGAAGCGCAGCACCCGCTTGGGCTTCTGCCCGCTCTTCAGGCCGCTGATGTCCCAGCCCTGCACGAGGCCGGCCGAGTTCGCGAAGTAGATGGTGTTCCCGGACACGTTGACCGAGTTCTCCACCGAGAACGTCTTGTGCCCGGCCTCCCGGATCAGCTTGTCGTCCCAGCTCGGGGTGTTCCAGATCAGCTTCGGCTTGACGGTGACCTTGCCGTTGCTGTCGTAGCCCCGGTTCAGCTTCACGATGTGGAACTGGCTGTTCTCGCCGCCCTCGAACAGGTAGTCGTCGATGATGATCGCCGAGCTGTCCCAGTCGTTGTTCCACAGCGTCGGCTTCACCGCGTACGCCGACAGCTTCCACAGCTCCTTGGGCTTGTCGCCGTCGATCGCGATGATCCGGAAGTAGTCGTCACGCGAACCCGTGTAGACCAGCGGGAAGCCGTCCGGGTCGATGGTCACCGAGCCCTTGATGATGTCGTTGGTGGTGAAGTCGGGCAGCAGCCGCGCGCCGTTGCTCGCGTCGAGGAAGTGCACCTTGCCGTCGTACGCCCCGAACACGATCCAGGTCTTGCCCTCGCGCTCGAACACCGCGGGCTGGCCGGTCCAGCCCATGCCGCACCAGATCCGCTCGCCGTGCTCGTCGACCGACGGCCGGCACATGCTGCCCGACTTCGGGAAGCGCCACAGCTCCTCGGGCTTGGCCTTCGGGATCGGCCCGCTGCCGTGGAACGTGCGCGTCGGGTTGCCCCGGAAGGTCAGCAGGCCCTGGACCTTGTCACCCCACGGCTTGCCGGCCTGCGCCGGGTCGTGCCAGCCGGCGAACGCCGCCGGACCCGGTTCGGGCGCGGCCGAGCCCGACGGGGCGGCCGAACTCGGCGTCACGAACGCCGGGTCGTCGGGGGCGGTGTCACAGGCGGCGACGGCGGAGGCGAGCAGCGCGGCGCAGAGCAGTGCGAGGCGGCGGCCGAGGGGTCGGGTCACCGCGCAAGTATCCACAACGACCGTGCCCTGCCGTAAGGCCACCCGATCGGCCGTCATCGTCACCGAACGGCGGAGTCCAGCCCCTCGGCGCGTACCCCCACCAGGAACTCGTCCACCGCGGCCCGGTCCGGCTCGGCGGGCAGCGCGGTGTCGGCGGCCGCCTTGGCCAGGTCCGCGGAGCGGGCCTCGGCCAGCGCTGAGACCTCGGCGAACGCCACCTCGCCGCGCTTGACCGACAGCAGCAGGTCACGCTCGTCGGACACGTCGACCAGCACCTCGCCGGTCCGCAGCACGTGCGCCCCGGCCCGCAGCAGCCGCAGCATGTGCATGGCCTGCTTCCAGCGCACGTCGCCGGTGCGCTCGCGATGCGCGCGCAGCTTCGCGAACTGGTCGGCGGCATAACGGCCGTAGGTCTCGGCCGCTCGGCTCGACAGGAACGCCCCGCGGACCGCCAGCAGCCGCTCGCCGGTCGGCGTGAGCAACTCGACCAGCGGCGACCACAGGCACTCCAGCACCGTCGGGTTCGCCGTCAGGGCCAGCGTGCACAGCCGCTCGACCTCCCACGAGAACTGCTCCTCGGCCGGGCCGTCCACGTGCGTGGGCGGCTTGTCCAGGCCCCAGAACAGCCGGGTGGGCGCGGCGAACACGCCGCGGCGGTCGGTGTCGGAGGCGGGGCCCGCGAGGCCGTACGCCCGCGAGCCCACCACCACCGACAGGATGCTGTGCTCGGTGACGAGCCGGTGATCGTCGGTCACTAGATGACGATCTCCGCCTCGGTCGCGAACTGGTCGATCTCGGTCAGCTCCTCGGCGGTGAAGTCGAGGTTGCCCAGCGCGGCGATGTTGTTCTCCAGCTGGGACACGCTCGATGCGCCGATGACCAGGCTGGTCATCCGCTCGTCGCGCAGCGCCCAGGCGAGCGCGAGCTGGGCCAGAGACTGGCCGCGCCGCTGGGCGATCGCGTTGAGGCCCTCGACCTTGACCCGGTTGCTCGGGGTCAGCGCGTCCTCGTTGAGGAACCGGCTGGTGCGGATGCGCGAATCCTCGGGCACGCCCTTGAGGTAGCGGTCGGTGAGCAGGCCCTGGGCCAGCGGCGAGAACGAGATGCAGCCCGCGCCGACCTCTTCGAGGGTGTCCAGGAGCTGGTCGCGCTCGGTCCAGCGGTTGATCATCGAGTACGACGGCTGGTGGATCAGCAGCGGCGTGCCCAGCGACTTCAGGATCGCCGCGGCCTCGCGCGTCTGCGCCGAGGTGTACGAGGAGATGCCGACGTACAGCGCCTTGCCCGCGCGCACGGCCGCGTCCAGCGCGCCCATCGTCTCCTCGAGCGGGGTCTCCGGGTCGAAGCGGTGCGAGTAGAAGACGTCGACGTAGTCCAGGCCCATGCGCTGCAGCGACTGGTCCAGCGAGGCGGTCAGGTACTTGCGCGACCCCCACTCGCCGTACGGGCCCGGCCACATGTCGTAGCCGGCCTTCGTCGCGATGACCAGTTCGTCCCGGTACGGCTTCAGGTCGGTGGCCAGTATCCGGCCGAAGTTCTCCTCGGCCGCACCCGGCGGCGGGCCGTAGTTGTTGGCCAGGTCGAAGTGGGTCACGCCGAGGTCGAACGCACGTCGCACGATGTCGCGCTGCCGGTCCCACGGACGCTCGTGGCCGAAGTTGTGCCACAGGCCCAGCGAGATCGCGGGCAGTTTCAGCCCGCTGCGCCCGGTACGCCGGTAGATCATGGAGTCGTATCGCTTCGGGTCTGCCACGTACGTCATGTGATCAGCCTAGTAGGCCTCCCGGGCTCCTCTCCGGGGTGTCCCGCGCGATGATCGAATCCTGCCCGGCGCGTGCTGCAGATTCGGGGAAACTGCGGTAATCGACTCCGCGATGGCTGCAGTTTCCCCGAAAGTGCGGCACATCGACGGGCTAGGGGGTGTCGGAGAGGCAGAGGGAGATGGCGCGGCCGGGGGTGCCAGCCGATCACGATGCGTGATCTGCACTTGTCGTGGGGGCGGTGGCGAGTGGGCCGGGCGCGTACGGACCGCGGGGTGCGAGCCATGAGCCGTACGCGCCCGCCCGCCTCTGCCTGAGCGGTAGAGGCAGTCTTATTCGGCTGCGTAGGGCCGGACGAGGTCGGGCTGTTCCGTCCACCAGTCGGCGTAATGCGCGATCAGATGGGCACCGCGCATTCGCAGGTCGCACGGGTGGACACGTCCGCACTGCCGACAGCAGCCGGTCGCCTCCCGGCGATGCAGGGTCAGCAAGTGTGTTCCGTAGGCCGCCTGCGCATCGGCGTACAGTGCGAACTCCCGTTCCGGGATCGCCTTGCTCATTCGGTCACCTCGACTCCGCCGTCATGTGCCAATGACACGCGTCCGGGTCCGCCCACGCCAGAGGTCGCCCCATGCGCGTACCGCTCGACGAAGGTGCCCTCTTGCGCAGGCTTGCGCGCGGCGATTCCGTGCCCGAGGAAGGCATAACATCGGTGCTGATGGTTACGTACTTCGACTTCGTAGGGGAGTCGGACGTTGTCCAAGCCGATCACCAACCATGAGCTGGACGTGCTGCTCGTTGACGCGGGATACGACCGCGCGCACGCCGCGTTCGCTCGTCAGGTCAACGCCCTTGGCCGCGACCGGCTCGGCTTGGACCTGCGCTACGACGGCGCTTCTGTCTACTGGTGGCTGAGAGGCCGCAACCCTGACCCGCAGGTACTGCCGCTGATCGCCGCCGTGCTGACCCGTCGGACCGGTCGCCGGGTCGATGCGCTCGACCTCGGCTTTGCCGGACCGGATGCACCGCTGGGCGTCGGTTACCCGGACGGCGTGGCCGAGGCGGTGGACGTCGCCACCCGGCTGTGGCGGTACACGGTGGTGAGGCGGTCGCTCGCACTGGCCATGTCGGTGACCGACGAGGCGTCCACCCGAGCCGGGTGGCGGTGGCTGTTCGACCCGGACGACAGGACGGTCGAGCGCAGTGGGGACGGACGGGTGACTGCCGCCGACATCGAGGTGCTGCGGACGATCCAGCGGCAGTTCTTCGACCTCGACCGGCGACACGGCGGCGGTTACGCACGTAGCTTCGTCGCCGAGTTCCTGCATCGGGAGGTCGCTCCTCTGCTGAACGGGAGCTATACCGATGCGGTCGGGCGCGAACTCTTCGCAGCGGCAGCCGAACTGACCGCACAGCTCGGCTTCATGGCATACGACGGCGGTGCGATGGGACTCGCTCAGCGTGCCTACGTGCAGGCGTTGCGGCTGTCGAAGGCGTCGGGAGATCGTGCGTTCGGTGCACATGTGCTCGCGAACATGTCGACCCAGGCGTTGTTCATGGGCAGGGCCGGGGAGGCGGTTCAGCTGAGCTCCGCAGCGATCGAGGCGGCCCGCGGGTCGGCACCTGGTGTCATTGCCCGCATCCAGACTGCGGCAGCGAGTGCGAGGGCCGGTACCGGCGATCGGACCGGTGCGTACCGCGCGCTGGGCGATGCTGAAGCGGCGATGGGACGCCAGCCTGACGGCGGGCCATCGTGGGCCACCTACTTCAGCGCGGCGCACCACGCCGGAACTGCCGTCCGCTGCTTCCGTGACCTGGGGCAACCGGCGCGGGCGCTGGGATATGCCGACGCCGCGCTGGTCATCAGCGCGGGAGGCGTCCGGACCGAGGCACTCCATACGGCCCTGCTGGCCACGGTTCACGCGGAGAACGGCGACCTCGAACAGGCGACGGCGTTCGGCCGGACAGCCGTGCACCTGGCAGAGCGCGTTCGCTCGAACCGTGTCGAGGACCGTATCCGGACATTGCTCGCGGCACTGGCACGTCACCGTGGCGACTCCCGAGCCGATGAGGTGATCGTCCACGGTCAGGCGATGCTCACTGCGGGCGTACCCTGATGCGGTGGCATGGGTCGAACCTGAGATCTGGTACCGGAATCTGCCGACCTTCTATGCCGCCGCCGGTGTTCTGATCACGGATGAGCGGGATCGGCTTCTGCTCGTCAAGCCGAACTACCGCGACCACTGGGCGTTCCCAGGCGGGATGATCGAGGAGGGCGAGCCGCCGCACGTCGCCGCCGCACGGGAACTCGCCGAGGAGACCGGGCTGAAGGTCGAGCTGGGTGAACTGCTTGTCGTCGACTGGGCGCCGCCGATGGGCCAGCGGCCGAGCGCGATCATGTATTTCCTCTTTGATGGCGGGTCCGTGAACAGCGACACCGCCTTCCGGATGGACGCTGAGGAGATCGACCGCGTTGGGTTCTTCCCGATCGCAGAATGTGCTGCGTTGCTGCCCGACCACAGTGCACGCCGGGCGGCAGCGGCCATGGCAGCGCGCTCGTCCGGCCGCACCGCGTATCTTCCCGCCGCCTGACCGGGCTAGATCACGTCATAGCCGAGCATCAGCACGCCGGTGCTGGTCGAGGTGTGGTCGACGAGGCGGAGCCGCTGCGGGCGGGCCATCTCGCGGAACAGCCGCTTGCCGGTGCCGAGCAGCAGCGGGTGCAGGAACAGCCGGTATCCGTCGACGAGCTCGGCGGCGATCAGCTCCTGCACGAGCACACCGCTGCCCAGCACGGCGAGCACGCCGTCGCCCTGCTCCTTCAGTTCGCGCACGGCGGTCGCCAGCTCGCCGTCGAGCACCCGCGCGTTCGGCCAGTCGAGGCTGGTCAGGGTGCGCGTCGCGACATGCTTCGGGGTCGCGTTGAGGTGTGCGGCCATCGGATTCTCATCCGGCTGCGTCGGCCAGAACGCGGCCATCTTCTCGTACGTCCGCCGCCCGAACAGGTACGCCGTCGTGTCCTTGAGGCCTTCACCCGCCGCCGACGCCTGGGCGGGGTCGAAGTACGGCGCGGACCAGCCGCCGTGCTCGAAGCCGCCGTCGCGGTCCTCGTCGGGTGACCCGAGGCCCTGCATGACCCCGTCCAGCGTCACGAACTCGATGACCATCAGCTTGCGCATGAACCTCTCCTGCCCTGCGGCGGCCGGCCCCATGCCGGCCCGTCACCCCCTATACGAACGAGCCGGCGCAGGATCGACAGCCGAACGGAAGGTGAACGAGCAGACGGATCCGATGTCGACCGATGTGGATGGACCGCCCTATGCTCCCCGGTATGAGGTCGAGAACCGCGGTTGCTGCCGTCGTCGCGGTCGTGGGAGTCGTGATCGCGGTCGGGGTCTTCCTGGCGACGCGCGACACCCCCGGCCAGGCGACACCGGAGGCGGCGGTCACCGAGTACGTGGCCGCACTCCAGGCCGGAGACCGAGACCGGATGCGCCTGCTCGTCCATCCGCGCAGCGACGCCGCGGCCGAGATCGACAGGAGGCTGGCCGAACTCGGCGGACCTGCGCTGGCCGTCACCCAGTCGACGATCGCCGACACGGAGTCCGACGCGACCAAGGCCGCGGACCTGTCCGGGACTCTCCACGGCGCGCCGTACCACACCACGATCTGGCTCCAGGACTGCGGCGGCCGCTGGTGCGTGACCATGGGCCCGTCCAAGGACGGCAATCCCAAACCGTGATCGCATGGCAGATTCCGGATCGACGGTCGGGCTGGATTCAGGCGAGATACTCCGAAGGCCACTGGGTGCCGACGACGCCGAGCAGCTTCAGCGCCTCGGCGGACGGGCTGCCTGGGGCGGCTGTGTAGACGATGAGGCGCTGCCCGTGCCCGGCGACGTCCAGCACCTCGCACTCCAGGGTCAGCTCGCCCACCACGGGGTGGCGGACCCGCTTGGTGGTGGAGCCGCGCCGCACGTAGACCCGCAGCTGTTCCCACCGCCGGACGAACTCGGGGCTGGCGGCGCGCAGCCGGGCGATCAGCCCCTGGATGCCCGGATCCTTCGGGTACTGGGCGGCTGCCGCGCGCAGCTCGGCGACGCACTCGTCGGCGAAGGCGGACGACTGCGGGTCGGCCAGCGCGATGGCGCTCAGCTCACTGCCGAACATGTTCCACACCATGTTGCGGCGGCCGGGCGGCCAGGTCGTGGGGTCGCCGAGCAGGGCGGCGGCCATCGGGTTCCAGGCCAGGATCTCGAATTTGACGTCGATGACGTACGCGGGCGTGTCGTCGAGCCGGTCCAGCAGGTGCAGGATGCCCGCGGGCACGTGCGGGCTCGGCCCGGTCGGCGGGGCGGGCAGCTCGCCGACCAGGTGGTACAGGTGGGCACGCTCGTCGTCGGACAGTCGCAGCGCGCGGGCCAGCGCGGACAGCACCTGCCGCGACGGGTGCGGCCCGCGTGCCTGCTCCAGCCGCGTGTAGTAGTCGACCGAGATGCCGGCCAGCCGGGCCGCCTCCTCACGGCGCAGGCCGGGGGTGCGCCGCCGGGTCCCGGTGGGCAGCCCCACGTCGCCGGGCTGCACGCGGGCGCGTCGGCTCCGCAGGAACTCGGCGAGCTGGCGGCGATCCATGCCGCCATCATGCGCCGGGCGTCCGGAACCCATCCAGGGACCGCCGATCCCTGGATACGCCGTGCTCTCCCCACGGCCTCGGGAACGCCGCAGGCTCGGCACCATGAGCGAACCGAAGATCGCCCTCGTGACGGGGGCCAACAAGGGAATCGGGTACGAGATCGCCCGCGGGCTCGGCCTGGCCGGGGTGACGGTGCTGGTGGGAGCACGTGATGCGCAGCGCGGCACGGTCGCGGCCGAGAAGCTGGCCGCGGAGGGGATCACCGCGACGGTGCTGGAGCTGGACGTGACGGATCCGGTGTCGGTGTCGGCCGCCGCGGCCCGGATCGAGCTGGCGCACGGCCGGCTGGACATCCTGGTCAACAACGCGGGCATCCTGCTCGAACGCGGCCAGCGGCCGAGCACGATGCCGGTGGAGCTGCTGGCGCGGACCTTCGCCGTCAACGTGTTCGCCGTGGTGCGGGTGACCAACGCGGTGCTGCCGCTGCTGCGGCGCGCCCCGGCGGGGCGGATCGTCAACCTGTCCAGCGGGCTGGGCTCACTGGCGCTGACCAGCGACCCGGACGGCCCGTACGCGCCGTTCCCGCTGCTGGCGTACAACGCGTCGAAGAGCGCGCTGAACTCGGTCACCGTCTCCTACGCCAACGAGCTGCGGGGCACGGCGGTCAAGGTGAACGCGGCCGATCCCGGCTACTGCGCCACCGACCTCAACGGGCACGCCGGGCCGCGTACGCCGGGGCAGGGCGCGGCCGTCGCGGTGCGGCTGGCGACCCTGCCCGAGGACGGTCCGACGGCGGGTTTCTTCAGCGAGGTCGGCCCCGAACCCTGGTGAGCGCCCGGTCCGGCGGTCAGGCCGCGATCGAGAACGCGACCGGGCCGACGCGCAGGATCCCGTCGTCGAGCGGGGTGCAGCGGATGCCGCCCCGGCCGCGCAGGGCCCGCCACGCGCCGGGGGCGATGGTCACGTCCATCCAGGCGCAGGGATTGGCGGGCCGGTTGACGCGCAGGCGCACCGGCCCGTCGCCGGAGTCGAGCACCAGCACCGAGCCGACCAGGTCGTCGACGGGGATGCCGCTGGTGAGGATGTTGCGCCGGACGTGGCTCAGGTCCGCGCCGGACGGCAGCGACTCCTGCGCGATCACGGTCACGCTCGCGTCGCGGTGCGCCTGCCTGCCGAAATACCGGTCACCGACGATGCCCAGCTGCGCCCGGACCCGCACCTGCTCGACAAGCTCACCCTCCGGCGCGGGCGACGGCCCGTCGGCGGGCCGCCCCTGGAACCGGCGCACCGGCGAGGCGAGCAACTGCACGATCTCGGGCACGCCCTCATCCTACGAACCCCGCGTGCGGGGCTGCGGTTTCGGGGAAAGCGCAGCAATCGGGCCGCCGGTTCGTGCACTTCCCCCGAAAGTGCAGGGCCATCCGGATCATGACGCGGGCGGGTGGGGAAGTTAGGGTGGCGGCCATGGCGTTCGACATCGCGCGGGCTCGCGCTGCATACCCGGCGTTGGGTGAGGGTTTTCGGCACTTCGACGCGGCGGCGGGGTCGCTGGTCGCGGAGCCGGTGGCGCGGGCGGTCGACGCGGTGTACCGCGGTGCGGTCGCCAACCGCAGCGAGGCGTTCGCGCCCGGTCGGCGCGCGATCGGCATCGTCGCCGACGCCCGGCGCGCGGTCGCCGACCTGCTCGGCGCGGACCCGGCCGGGGTGGTGTTCGGCAACAGCGCGACGTCGCTGGTGTACCTGGTCGCGCGCACGCTCGGGCAGTCGTGGGGCCCGGACGACGAGGTGGTCGTGTCGCGGCTGGACCACGACGCCAACGTGCGGCCGTGGGTGCAGGTCGCCGAGGAGCGCGGCGCGACGGTCGTCTGGGCCGAGTTCGACCCGGCCACCGGGCAGCTGCCGACCCTCCAGTACCGGGATCTGATCACCGACCGGACCCGGCTGGTCGCGGTGACCGCGGCCAGCAACGCGATCGGCACCCGGCCCGACGTGGCGGCCATCGCCGCGCTCGCGCACGCCGCCGGGGCTCTGGTGTTCGTCGACGGCGTGCACGCGACGCCGCACCAGCCGACCGACGTCGTCGCGCTGGGCGCGGACTTCTACGTGACCAGCGCGTACAAGTGGTCCGGGCCGCACCTGGCCGCCTGCGTCGCGGACCCGGAGACGTGGGCGTGGATGTTCCCGCCGAAGCTGCGCCCGTCCAGTGACGCGGTGCCGGAGCGGTTCGAGTTCGGCACGCCGAGCTTCGCCTCGCTGGCCGGGGTCACCGCCGCCGTGGACCACCTGGCCGACCTGGACGCGGCCGCGACCGGCACCCGGCGCGAGCGCCTGCTGACGTCCCTGGCCGCGGTACGCGACTACGAGGCGGACCTGTTCGCCCGGCTCGTCGACGGGCTCGCCGCGATCGACGGGGTGCGGCTGTGCCCGGCCCCGGCCGACCGCTGCCCGACCGTGTCGTTCCGGATCGGCGGGCAGCCCCCGGCCGAGACCTCAAAGCTGCTCGGCGACGCCGGGGTCTGCGCGTTCGCCGGTGACTACTACGCGTGGGAGTACTTCACCGCGACGGGCCTGCGCGAGACGGGCGGCGCGGTGCGGGCGGGCATCTACCACTACACGACGACCGAGGACGTGGACGTGCTGCTGGACGCGGTGCGCGCGCTGGCGAAGCAGGTCTAGGCGGGCGGCAGGTTCAGGCGGGCGCCCCGGCGTCGTGCCGGGCGCGGGCGCGGTGGATGTCGTGCCGGTGCGCGTGCGCCCACTCGCCGACGGCGACGACGAGCGGCAGCAGTGAACGCCCCAGCTCGCTGAGCGTGTACTCGGCGCGCGCTCCGGCGGCCTGTGGTGCGGTGCGGTCGATCAGGCCGTCGCGTGCCAGCTCCCGCAGGGTGAGGGCGAGGATGCGGCGGCTGAGTTCGGGCACGGTCCGGTCCAGCTCGTTGAAGCCGTACGGCCGCTCCGCCAGCAGCGCCATGACCAGCAGGCTCCACTTGTCGCCGACGCGCCGCAGCACGTCGGTCGCCGCGCAGTCGAGCCGGTCCTGCGCCGTCACCGGCGTCGCGAGCAGGGGTGACATCAATGTGCCTTCTTTCGGTGACGGTCGCCTCCGGCAGACGATCGAGCGTATCCGCACCCGGGAGGGAGAACCGTGCGCACGCTGGTCATCACCGGTGGCACCCAGGGCATCGGCCGGGGGCTCGCCCTGCATCACCTGTCCGCGGGCGACCGGGTCGTCGCCGTCGGATCGAGCCAGGCCAAGGGCGCGAGCCTGCGGGCGGAGGCGCAGCGGCTGGGGGCGGCCGACCGGTTCACGTTCCGGCAGGCCGACCTGAGCTCCGCGGCCGCCACAGCCGACCTCGCCGCCGCCTTGCGGCAGGAGTACCCGCAGCTCGACGCGCTGGTGCTCGGCGCGTTCCGGTTCGAGCAGCGGCGGCGGGAGACCGCCGAGGGGCTGGAGCGGACCTTCGCGCTGTACGTGCTGAGCCGGTTCCTGCTCGCCGAAGGGCTGCGTCCGGCGCTGGAGCGGGCGCTGCGGCCGGTCGTGGTGAACCTGTGCGGCACCGGCGGCATCCGGGCCGGGCGGCTGCACTGGGACGACCTGCAACTGACGCGGCGCTACCGGCCGTTCGACGCCACGATGCAGGGGGCCCGCGCGAACGACCTGCTCGGGGCCGCGTTCGCCGCCGAGCAGCCGGGCAGCGCGGTCAGGTATGTGCTGTACAACCCGCTGTTCGTGGACACCGGCCTGGCCGACGGGATGCGGCAGCCGGCCCGCGCCGCGGTCAAGGCGGCGGCCAGGCTGTTCGCCACGCCGGTGGCGCGGGCGGTGCCGCCGATCGTCGCGCTGCTCGACGAGCCGCCGCCGGAGCCGCTGTCCGCCTGGCGGGTACGCCGCCGGGTCGACGTCACGGGTCCGGCTTTCGACCCGGGCGAGGCGCGCCGCCTGACCGAGGTGCTGCGCCGCCTCGCGGCCGCCCCGCGCTCTTGACTTCAACCGTGCTTGAGCTCCTAGCGTCGTGGGCATCCGACGCACACCAGGAGCGATCATGCACGCCATCCGGCAGTACGAGTTCGGCCCCGCCGAGAACCTGCGCTACGAGGAGGTCCCCGACCCGATCCCCGGCGAGGGGCAGGTGCTGATCGAGGTCGAGGCGGCCGGGGTGCACCTCATCGACACCACGATCCGCTCCGGCGTCCCCGGGCCGTTCCCGCCGCCGCAGCTGCCGATGACGCCGGGCCGGGAGGTCGCCGGCCGGGTGGGCGCGACCGGACCGGGCGTCGACCCGGCCTGGCAGGGCCGGCGCGTGGTCGCGCACCTGGGCATGACCAGCGGTGGGTACGCCTCGCGCGCGGTCGCCGCCGTCGCCTCCCTGCACGAGATCCCGGCGCAGCTGACCGCCCCGGCAGCCGTGGCCATGATCGGGACAGGCCGGACCGCGGTCGGGGTGCTGCGCCTGGCGCAGCTGCGCGAGGGCGACGCGGTGCTGGTCACCGGCGCGGCCGGGGGCCTGGGCACGCTGTTCGTGCAGGCGGCCCAGCGGGCCGGGGCGCTGGTCGTCGGCGCGGCGGGCGGCCCGGACAAGGTGGCCCTGGTGCAGCGCAACGGGGCCGACATCGCCGTCGACTACCGCGAACCCGGCTGGGCCGAGAAGGTACGCGCCGAGCTGGGCGAACGCGACCTGACCGTGGTGCTGGACGGCGTCGGCGGCGCGGCGGGCCGGGCGGCCCTGGAACTGCTCGCCCCGCTCGGCCGCTTCCTGATCTTCGGCGGCTCCGCGGGAACGCCCACTCAGATCACCACGCAGGACCTGTACGCCCGGGGCATCGTCGCCTCCTCGGCGATCGGCCCCGCGATGATGAAGGTCGCCGGCGGCCTGCGCCCCCTGGAGGAGCAGGCTCTGCGCGACGCCGCCGAGGGCTGGTCCACCCCGGCGATCACCACGTTCCCGCTCGCCGACGCCGCCCGCGCGCACACCGCCCTGGAAACCCGCGCCACCGTCGGCAAGGTCGTCCTGATCCCCTGACATGGCGCCCGATTCGTCCTGTCCCGCCCCGCCGTCGGTCCTTGATCATCCGACTTGCCAGGCACGTGTGCGAATGGGTTCGCAAGATACGCACAGGTGCCAGGCAAGTCGGGCGATCATGCGGCGCTCGCGCGTGACCTGTCGGAGGGTTAGTGGCGTGGGTTACGGTGCCGAAACACACGTGCTGGTAGCGTGGGCGGTGCCGGCACACCCGTGTGGGAGAGTCCGCGTAAAAGCGGCGCCGAAGGGGCAATTCCTCCCCGGAACCTCTCAGGCACCCGGACCTCACGGGCATGGCGACTCTGGAGCGGCGCGACCGCCGTGGCGAGGCTTGCGAGCGTCGTCCGTGACAGAGGGGGAGGACTTCCATAGTCCTCGACCCCGGAGTCTTGAGAATGAGCGCCTTCGTAGACCGTCACATCGGTCCCGGTTCTGACCAGACCGAGCGCATGCTCAACGCCATCGGCTACTCCTCGATCGAGGAGCTGATGGACGCCGCCATCCCCGAGGTGATCCGCTGGCACGGCGCGCTGGACCTGCCCGCCGCCGCCACCGAGGCGGAGACCATCGCCGAGCTGCGCGCCTTCGCCGCCCGCAACACCGTGGCCACCTCCATGATCGGCCTGGGCTACTACGGCACCCACGTCCCCGGCGTGATCAAGCGCAACGTGCTGGAGAGCCCCGCGTGGTACACGGCCTACACGCCGTACCAGCCGGAGATCAGCCAGGGCCGGCTGGAGGCCCTGCTCAACTTCCAGACCGTGGTCACCGACCTGACCGGCCTGGCCACCGCGAACGCCTCCATGCTCGACGAGGGCACCGCCGCCGCCGAGGCGATGACGCTGGCCCGCCGCTCGGCCAAGAGCAAGAGCAACCTGTTCGTCGTGGACGCGGACACGCTGCCGCAGACCATCGACGTGATCACCACCCGGGCCGAGCCGCTCGGCATCGAGGTCCGGGTCGTCGACCTGGACACCGAGGAGCTGCCGGCGGAGTTCTTCGGCCTGCAGCTGCAGTACCCGGGCGCCTCCGGCGCGCTGCGCGACCACGCCGCCCTGGTCGAGGCCGCGCACGCCCGCCAGGCCCTGGTCTCGGTGGCCGCCGACCTGCTGGCGCTGACCCTGGTCCGTGCCCCGGGCAGCATCGGCGTCGACATCGCCTGCGGCAGCGCCCAGCGTTTCGGCGTGCCGATGGGCTTCGGCGGCCCGCACGCCGGCTACCTGGCCGTACGCGCCGGCCTGGAGCGCTCGCTGCCCGGCCGCCTGGTGGGCGTCTCCAAGGACGCCGACGGCACCCGCGCCTACCGGCTGGCCCTGCAGACCCGCGAGCAGCACATCCGCCGCGAGAAGGCGACCAGCAACATCTGCACCGCGCAGGTGCTGCTCGCCGTCATGGCCAGCATGTACGCCGTCTACCACGGCCCGGACGGGCTCAAGGGCATCGCCCGCCATGCCCACGACAGCGCCACCCGGCTGGCGGTCAGCCTGCTCACCGGGGGAGTGGAGATCGCGCACACGGCGTTCTTCGACACGGTCACCGCGATCGTGCCGGGCCGCGCGCGGGACGTGGTCGCCGCCGCCGAGCGCGACGGGATCAACCTGCGCCTGGTCGACGCCGACCGGGTGAGCGTGTCGTGCGACGAGACCACCACGGTCGCGCACCTCAAGGCGGTCTGCGCCGCGTTCGGCGTGGAGCCGGCCGAGCCGCGCCAGGCCACCGCGATCCCGGCGCACCTGGCCCGCGACACCGAGTTCCTGACCCACGAGGTGTTCTCCAGCCACCACAGCGAGACGGCCATGCTGCGCTACCTGCGCCGCCTGTCGGACCTGGACTACGCGCTGGACCGGGGCATGATCCCGCTGGGCTCGTGCACCATGAAGCTCAACGCCACCACCGAGATGGAGGCGGTGACCTGGCCCGAGTTCGGGCAGCTGCACCCGTTCGCGCCGCAGCACCAGACCGCGGGCTACCGGGACCTGATCGGGCAGCTGGAGACCTGGCTGGCCGAGCTGACCGGCTACGACGCGGTCAGCGTGCAGCCGAACGCCGGTTCGCAGGGCGAGCTGGCCGGCCTGCTGGCGATCCGGGCGTTCCACCGGGCCAACGGCGAGGCGCACCGCGACGTGTGCCTGATCCCGTCGAGCGCGCACGGCACCAACGCGGCCAGCGCCGTGATGGCGGGCATGCGCGTGGTCGTGGTGGCCTGCGACGACTCCGGCAACGTGGACCTGGTCGACCTGGACCGGGCGATCGACAAGCACCGCGACGACCTCGCCGCGATCATGGTCACCTACCCGTCGACGCACGGGGTTTACGAGACCGGCATCGCCTCGCTGTGCGCCAAGGTGCACGAGGCCGGCGGCCAGGTGTACGTCGACGGCGCGAACCTCAACGCGCTGGTCGGCTTCGCCAAGCCGGGCAAGTTCGGGGCTGACGTGTCGCACCTGAACCTGCACAAGACGTTCTGCATCCCGCACGGCGGCGGCGGCCCCGGCGTCGGCCCGGTGGCGGTGCGCGCGCACCTGGCCCCGTTCCTGCCGGGTTCGAACGACGTGTCGGCCATCAGCGCGGCCCCGCACGGCAGCGCCGGCATCCTGCCCATCCCGTGGGCGTACCTGCGCATGATGGGCCCGGACGGCCTGGCGGCCGCGACCGGCACCGCGGTGCTGGCGGCCAACTACGTCGCGGCCCGGCTGCGCGAGCACTACCCGGTGCTCTACAGCGGCAACAAGGGCCTGGTGGCCCACGAGTGCATCCTCGACCTGCGGCCGATCACCAAGGCCACCGGCGTGACCGTGGACGACGTGGCCAAGCGCCTGATCGACTACGGCTTCCACGCGCCGACGATGTCGTTCCCGGTCGCCGGCACGCTGATGGTGGAGCCGACCGAGAGCGAGGACCTGGGCGAGCTGGACCGCTTCGTGAGCGCGATGATCTCGATCCGCCGCGAGATCGACAAGGTGGGCGCGGGGGAGTGGCCGGCCGGGGACAACCCGCTGGTCAACGCGCCGCACACGGCGTCGATGGTGACCGGGGACTCCTGGGAGCACGCGTACCCGCGATCGGTCGCGGCGTACCCGGGGCTGGCGAGCGCGTCCGAGCGCGCCGGCAAGTACTGGCCGCCGGTCCGGCGCATCGACGGCGCGTTCGGTGACCGGAACCTGGTGTGCTCGTGCCCGCCGCCGGAGGCGTTCGCCTGAGGCTGCTGCCGCCGGCCCGGGGAGGCGTCTGCGTGACGCGGGCTTCGGGCCGGCTCGGCGGGTGTGACAATGAGGGAACTGATCTTCGGGGCGCTGCGTCGCGCCGCGGGTTCTCGTGGCTAGGGTCAGGCCATGGCGTGCACTGCGGGACCGCGGTGCGGGGCGATGCTCGACCCGTCGGGGAGCAGCTCGCCGGTGTCCTCGAAGACGATGACGCCGTTGCAGAGCAGGCTCCAGCCCTGCTCAGGGAAGGACGCGACGACCTTGGCGGCGTCGTGGTCGATCGCGTCGGCTGAGGGGCAGACCGGTTGGTGCTGGCACAACATCGGGGTTCTCCGCGATTCGGTTAGGGGTGGTGGCGTTGGACGCTCGATCTGAGATCCGCCGCCGGTGTGCTGTCGATCACAACAGTGACGCACGCTACCAAGCCGAACGAGTCTTTTACGAGCAGGTAACGCAGGGCCTTTCTAGATATCAACCTTTCGGACGAGCGGAATGAAGCCAGTCGGTCTAGCCCCCACCCACGGGATGGCCAGGGATATTCCAGGCATTCCGGCGACCTGCCGTGACCAGGCGTGGGAACGCTCCCGGCTGGAGTGGCGTGTGGGCGATCCGGGCGATCCGGCCACGCTGGTGGAGAACTTCCTGGCCCGGCACGGGCTGCCGGTACGTGACCTGTCCGGGCCGTCCCTGGCGGGACTGGCCCATGAGGTCTGCGGAGCCTCGCTGTTCGTGTCCGCGGCCGGCGGAGCCGCCATGATCGGCGGCCGCCTCGGGGCGCCCAGCCCCGCGCCGGCCGTGCCGGACGTGGTCGTCGTGGTCTACGAACACACGGCAACCGTACGCCTCCAGGAGCCCCCAAGTGGCGGGCTCGCCCGAACCTCGGGCGCGTGGCGGCTCGGCCCGTGGCGGCCCTCCTGGAGCCCTTCATGCCATGCCGAGGCGGTGCGGTCGGTCCGCGAGGCGATCGCCCGAGGTGATGTTTACCAGGTCAACATGGTCGGCCATGCGAGCGCGGCCTACCACGGCGACCCGCTGCCCGCGCTACGCCGGGTGACCCGGCTGCCCGGCGCGCGGTACGCCGGGATCCTGCAGGGCGACGGCTGGGCGATCGGCTGCGCCTCCCCGGAGACCCTGCTGGAGGTGCGCGGCGGGCACGCTGTCACCCGGCCCATCAAGGGCACCACGCCGGCGACCGAAGCCGGCCGGGCGGACCTGCTCTCCTCGCCCAAGGAGCGCGCCGAGCACATCATGATCGTCGACCTGCAGCGCAACGACCTGTCCCACGTCGCGGTCACCGGCACGGTGCGGGTGCCCGAGCTGTTCGCGGTACGCCGCTGGGCCGACCTGTGGCAGGCCGAGTCGGAGGTGACCGCGCTGCTGCGTCCCGGCACCGGCCTGGCGGAGCTGCTGCGGGCGATCTGCCCCGGCGGCTCGGTCACCGGCGCGCCCAAGCTCGCCGCGCTGCGCGAGATCGCCGCCCTGGAGCCCGTAGGCCGCGGCGCCAGCATGGGCGCGCTGGGCTGGATCGGCCCCGACGGCATCGACCTCGGCCTGACCATCCGCACGGTCGTCGCCGACGGCCAGGACCTGCACGTCTGGGCGGGCGGCGGCATCACCATCGACTCCGACCCCGCCGCCGAGGTCGCCGAAGCCGCCGCCAAGGCCGCCCCCGTCCGCGCCGCCCTCCACGGCCTGATCTGACACCCCCGGCCGCGCCGGGCCCCGCCGCGCCGGGCCGCGCCGACCGACCCGCGGCCCGGCACCCCGGTCCGCAACTCTTAAAGACTCGCGGCCTCAGGACAGTCCTGAGGCCGCGAGTCTTTAAGAGTTGCGCTAGAGGGGGCGGCGGGGCCGCCGGGTGGTTACTGGTAGTCGAAGATGGCGGCGCGGAGGACGTTGCCGATGTCGTACGAGCGCTCGGAGCTGTAGGTGCTGACGCCGGTGGCGGCGGAGATCTTGGCGAGGGCGTCGCTGTTGGACGGCTTGCCCAGGGCGATGGTGACCACCTTGACGGGCCGCTCCTTGTCGGCGCCCTTGATCTTCTCGACGAGCTGATCGAGCTTGAGGCCCTGCAGCTGGTCGTCGTCAGCGCCGTCGGACAGCAGCACGATCATGTTGGTCGCGCCGGGCACGTAGTTCTTCTGCATGGTCTGGTACGCCGCCCACACCGTGTCGTACATGCCGGTGTTGCCGCCCGGCTCCAGGCCCTTGAGCTTGGTGGTGAGCTGGTCGCGGCGCGGCTTGCCGCCGACCTCCTCGGTCAGCTTGCCCAGCGGCACGACCTCGCGGTACGCCTTGTTGCCGGACTGCTTGGAGGAGAAGCTCCACAGGCCGACCTGGGCGTCGTCGCCGAACATGTCGACGGCCTCCTGCGCGCCCTGCTTGGTCAGGTCGAGCTTGGTCTGGCCGCCGGTGCCCCGCACCACGCCGCCCATGGAACCCGACACGTCGAGCACCAGCAGCATGTTGGTGGAGCGGGTGAGCGCGGTCCAGGTCTCCTTGGTCTTGGTGATCGACTCGGTGAGCAGCACGCCGCCGGGGAGCGCGGTGAGCTTGCTGAGCACGCCGTTGGCGGTGGACAGCTGCGGACCGGGCTGGCGGTTGGAGTCGCGGTAGCCCTGCTTCTGCACCTCGCCGCGGGCGGCGTCGCCGCGCAGGTAGCCCAGGAAGGCCTCAGCCGCACCGACCCGCTGCGGGTTGGTCCAGGAGGCGTTCTTCAGCACCAGGTACGGGTTGTCGGCCTCGGTGGTGGCGTTCTGCGGGTAGACGGCCACCAGCGGCAGGTCGGGGTGGTCGGTGTTGTGCCGCACCACGTCCTGCTCCAGCGCCGGGAACGCGTTGACCGTCTTGCCGCCGCCGCTGACGTACTCGGCGAGCAGCTCCTCGGTGCTGTTCTTGTAGACCGCCATGCGCTGCTCCAGCGCGAACACGCGGCTCAGCTCGGTCGGGTCGACCTCGGTGTTGTCGTCGGCGTCGATGATCGCCGACAGCGCCAGCAGACCGGCGGTGGAGGTCTCCGGGTTGCTCATGCCGATCTTGACGGAGCCGTCCTGCGCGAGTTTGTCGAGCAGGTCCTTCCAGTCGAGCTTCGCGTCGGGCCAGCCGAGCTTCTCGGCGGCGGCCTTCGGCATGGCGATGACCACCGGCGTACGCGCCACGCTGGGCAGCAGGTCCGGCAGGAGCTGGTCGGCGGTCTCGCTGCCGGCGGCCGCGGCCTTGACCCAGGCGCTCGACGGCGGGACCCACACGTCGGGTGCCGGGCCGGAGACGGCCGGGTCCCATTCGCGGGCCAGCGCCCGTACGGTCGCCGCGGTGTCCTGCTCGCCGATCGTCACCGAGGCGCAGACGCCGTCGATGGACGGGTTGGTCTCGGCCCACTTGCCGGCCAGCGAGCGCAGCAGGCCGGCGGTGCCCGGAGCGGCCACGACGGTGGCCTGGGTGCTGCCGCTGCACGAGTCCTTGATGACGTACACATAGCCGATGGTCGCACCGGAACCGATCAGCACGAGCGCCGTCGGGATGACGATCCACGGTGCGATGCTGCGGCGACGGCCACCACCGCGCCGGTGCGATCGGACCGTGGAGTTACGGCCGTTCGGCATCGGGGCCTCCGCTTTCGAGGGGTGTCGAGGGGGGGTGAAAGGGGGGTGTCACGCACCACAACTCGTGGCGGACCGGCACAGTCTAGGACCTTGTCAAGCCAGGTCGAACAGGGCGGACCATCTCGTGATCATCCGATTCGCTGGGTAGACCAGGGCATCACTCTGCGCGGTCAGAGGACGAGGAATGTCGGCTCCGGGTGCCGCAGGAACGCATGGTGCGAAATGTCCCAGCCGTACGCCCCGGTCCGGCCGAACACCAGCAGGTCCCCGACCCGCAGCCGGTCCACGTGCTGCCCCCGGCAGAGCACGTCGCGCGGCGTGCACAGCTCGCCGACGGCGTCCACCGCCACGCCGGCGACCTCGGGCCGGGGCCACGGGTAGTCCCACCGTGCCACCGGCAGCACCGCGAACGGGTGGTCGTATCCCCAGGCCGCGGGAAGGCGGAAGTGGTGGGTGCCGCCGCGCAGCACCGCGAACCGGCGGCCGTGCGTGTGCTTGAGGTCGAGCACCTCGGCGGCGTACCAGCCCGTGTCGGCGGCGAGCCACCGGCCCGGCTCCACGACCAGCTCGACCCCGTCCGGCACGGCCACCCGCAGCTCGTCCAGCGCGAACACCGCGTCGCCGGGGTAGTCCACGCCGAAGCCGCCGCCCGCGTTCACCGTGCGCAGCGGCACGCCGAGCCGCTGCGAGGTGGCTGCCGACCAGCGCAGAGCCTCGGCGAGGAAGGCCGAGTGCGCGGCCGCGTCCAGGTTGTTGGAGACCGCGTGCAGGTGCCAGCCAGCCAGGTCCAGGCCGGGCAGCGACCGGGCCAGCGCGACCGCCTCGGGCAGCTGCGCCTCCTCGACGCCGAACGGGGTGGGCGCCCCGGTCATCGCGTGCGTGCCGGGCAGCCCGGCGTCGGCCCGGTTCACCCGCAGCGTGATGGTCGCGGTCGTGCCCGCCCGCTGCGCCAGCAGGCTCAGCCGCCGCAGCTCGTGCGCGCTCTCCACGTTCACGGTCACGTCCGCGGTCGCGGTCAGGCGCAATGCGTGGGCCAGTTCGGCGTCGGTCTTGGCCGGGCCGCCGAACACGATCCGCCGCGCCCCGGCGGCCTCGGCCAGTGCCAGCTCGCCACCTGAAGCGACCTCAAGGCCGTCGCAGGCGCGCGCCGCCGCGGCGACGATCGCCGGATGCCCGTTGGCCTTCACGGCATAGCAGACCGTCACCCCGGGCATCGCCCGCCGCAGCTCGCCGACCCGCGCCCGCAGCACGTCCGGGTCGTAGACGTACGCGCAGACGGGTCCGTCGAGTTCGCGCAGCGCCGCTGCGACCCGCTCAGGGACGCCGTGTCGGCCGTGCGGGGAGCGCTGGTCAGAGGCCATGGAGCGGATTCTGCACGGGGACGTAGAGGTCGCCCGCACCGGCCAGCCGCATCCGGGTCAGCGCCTTGTGCGGCACCGTCGCGGCCGTGTAGAAGGCGTGGTCGGGATGCCCGGCCAGGCTCTCGTCCACGACATCCCGCACGATCCGCCACGCGGTGCCGGCGGCCAGGCCGTGCGAGTGCCCGAGCCGCAGCACCAGCTCGCCCAGGTGGGCCTGGAACGC
The DNA here is from genome assembly GCF_009720385.1 of Catellatospora vulcania. Taxonomy (GTDB): domain Bacteria; phylum Actinomycetota; class Actinomycetes; order Mycobacteriales; family Micromonosporaceae; genus Catellatospora; species Catellatospora vulcania. Next base: position 74,578 of record NZ_ML769310.1, read on the forward strand.
GGTGTAGGCCACCTTCGACAGCAGCACCGTCTCGTCGTCGGTGCCGATGACCGAGCCGGGCCACAGTTGCAGCCGCGCCCCGGAGGCGGCCAGGCGCCGGTGGTGCACGCGCAGGCCGGCCAGGTCGCGCAGGGCCAGCCGGTGCGGGACCCCGTGCATGAAGGTGGGGACGCAGTTCTGCAGGTGCGCCTCCAGTCCGATGCCGTGCCGGGCGGCCAGCGCCAGCACCGGCGGCAGCAGCAGCCCGGCGTACTCGCGCAGGAAGCCCGCCGCCGCCGACCGCGGCTCGGCCAGGCCGCGGGCGTTCGCGTACCGGTCGACGAGGCCGGACAGCAGCGTCCGCCCGGTGACGGGGTCGAGCGCGGCCAGCGAGCTGGCCGGGACCGGCTGCTCGTCCGGGGTCAGCCGGCCGCCCAGGCCGTCGCGCACGATGGTGCTGAGCTGGCGGCCGTCCTCCAGCAGCCCGGCGACGCCCGCGGGCTCGGCCATCAGCAGCACCCGGTCGCCGCCCGGCACCAGCTCCAGCAGCTGTGCCAGCACCGCGCTCAGCGCCGGGCCGTTGCGGGTGGAGGCGATGGAGATGCTGCGCCGGGTCGAGGTGACCTGGATGTCCAGCGACAACTTCAGGTAGGTCGACCCCGGCGGCAGCACGGTGCGCAGCGCCGCGGTGGGCCGGGCCGGCAGCACCTCGTCGAGCACCCGCAGCGTGCCGTCGGCGAACAGCTCCGGGTGCAGGCCGGTCAGGTGCCGCAGCTGCCAGATGTGCACCGGCAGCAGCCGCCGCCCGCCGGGGGCGGCGACGCCGAGCCGCTCGGACAGGTCGTCGCCCAGCGCCAGCTCCGGCGGCACGGCCAGGAACCCGATCGCGGTCGACTCGCTCTCCAGGTCGTGCGCGATCAGATCGCCGGTGCTCCAGCCCAGCCGGGTGCGCCCGCAGGGGTGCAGGTTGTGCCCCTCGACGGCGAGCTGCTCCAGCCGGGCGGTGCGCTCGTCGGGCGCGGTGCCGTCGAGCAGTGCGAGCAGGTCGGCAGCGCCCGCGACGGCGGCGGCGGCGCGGTGGCCGGGGTCCATGGTCGCCCGGCGGGCGTACGCCAGCGCCAGCCCGTGCACCGCGCTGTCCAGCTCCGCGCGCAGGCCCTCGTGGGTCACCAGGGTGACCGGGTCCACGTCGACCGGGTCCAGCAGCACCCGGTCGAAGCCGTGCCGCTCGCCGTGGAAGCGGGCGCGGGCGTCGTCGATGTCCTCCCGCCACAGCGCCTCGGCCAGCCGGGTGGCGATGGTCACCCGGGCCTGCGGCAGCGCGTCGAAGTAGCCGTTCAGCAGCTGCGGGGCCAGGTCCGCCAGCTCGGCGGCGAGCGGGTCGGCGAGCGGGCGCATCACGCGACCAGGGGGTTGGGCAGCTGTGCCCAGGCGTCGTCGAGCGGGTCGTCGGCCAGCCGCATCACGGTGGTGGCCTTCAGCGGCAGCGGGTCGCCGAGCACCGACCGCGCGTCCGCGGCGGCCGACGGCGGCAGGTTGTCGTACGTCTGCTCCACCCGGTCACGGACCAGCCGCCACAGCTGCTGCGGCTCGATGCCGTACTCGCGCGACAGCACCGCGATCGGCTCGCCGAGCGCCACCGCGATGCCCGAGCCGAGCGCCTTGGCCCGCAACTGCGCCGGGTCGTCGCTGGCCAGGTCGCCGTGCAGGGCGGGCACGTCCACGCCGTGGCGGCGCAGCCGGGCGGGGCTGAGCCGCACCCCGCCGACGTCGCGGTAGGACAGCCTGGTCGGCCGCCCGTGGGTGAGTGTGACCAGCAGGTTCTGCCCGTGCGCCTCCAGTGCCACGCCCCGGTGCAGCAGTGTCAGCAGCACCGGCACGATCAGCCCCGCGAGGTCGGCGAGGAACCCGGCCGGGTGCCCGCCGTAACCGAGCAGCACCGCTTCGCGGATCAGCGGTAGGCCGTCCGCCGGGGACGGGGCGGCCAGCGCCGCGATCGGCAGGATCACCTCGTTCGGGCCGGGCCGGGCGGCCCGCCGGACGACCACGGCCAGGCTGCGCAGCGGCGTCCCGTCGTTGTCCAGCACCGCGCCCGCGGCCAGCTCCGGCCACACCCGCAGGCCGAGGTCGGCGCTGACGACGGACAGCAGCTTCGACACGACCGGGCCGTTGCGCACGGCGGCGGGCGACACGATCCGCACCGCGCTGGTCATCTGCACGTCGATGGCCGTCTTGTAGTGCCGCGTCGGGTCGGCGACCGCGGCCAGGGTGCGCAGCGACATCAGCGGCATGGCCGCGATCCGGTCGCCGTCGGGCTTGAGGAAGGGGTACGCCGACAGCACGTGCTCGCGCTGCCAAGGGTGCACCGGCAGCCGCGGTGCGAGCCCGGCCCCGGTGGTCAGCCAGCGCTTGGCCGGCACGGTGAACACCTCCAGCGCCACCGTGGGCCGGTGCTCGGGCGCGAACCGCAGCACGTCGGCCTGTGACATGCCCATCCTGGTGCGGCAGCACGGGTGCAGCGGGTGACCGTCCACCACGGACTGCTCCAGCAGCGCCAGCCCGTCGGGGCGGCCTGCCAGCACGGTCAGTGTCGGCTCCCCGCCGGGACGGTACGGCTGGTTGGCGCGGGCCAGGGCCACCCCGGCGACGCTGTCGGCGACCTCGTCGGCCAGCCGCGTGACGTTGCCCGGCAGCCCCAGGGCGCGCAGCAGCTCGACCGGGTCGTCGAACGCCCCGGCGTCGGTGACGACGCGCATGCCCTCCGGCGGGACCGCGAACGGCTGGGCCAGCGCGGTCGACCCGATCAGCCGCCGGCCGTTCGCCAGGGTGACGCGGGTGTCGCCGCCGTACACCTGCCGCTCGACGACGCCGGGCAGCGGCTCGCGGACCAGCGCGCCCCACAGCCGGGCCAGGATCGCCGCGCGGGCCCCGGGGAGCGTCTCGGACACACTCGGCACGGTGTTGATAGTCGACTCCCTCGTCCGACGGGCTCGGCAGAGATCCAGTGTGGACCACCGGACTGGCCGCCTGCCAGCACCCATCTCAGCCTAGCGTCCTAGGATCCGGTAGACGCCGTGACGTCCGCCTCCCGCCGACGGCGCGCGGACGCGGACCCACCGGCTGTGGCGCCGCCGCGCAGCAGGCAGGCTTGTTGCCCGGTGCTGCTGCAATGTCGGGCATGGGACACGGGGACATGGAGGCGCGGCTGGCGGCCGCGGCCGAGGCGCACCGCGAGCGGCAGACCGCCGCCGCCCGGCATCGTGAACTGCTGCGGCTGATCGAGGACGCCGAAGCACGGGCGCTCGAACTGTCGAAGGCCCACGACCGGGAGGCGCGCGACGTCGTACGCCTCGAAACGGTCACCCTCACCCGGGTGATCGCCGCGCTGCGGGGCACCCGCCACGACGCGATCGCCCGGGAGCAGGCCGAGGCCGACGCGGCGGCGTACCGGCTGGCGCGGGCCAGGGCCGACGTGGACGCGCTGCGGCGGGAACTCGACGTCGTCGGCGCACGCCTGGCCGCGCTTCAGGACGCCCCGGGCCGGTATGCCGCAGTGCTCGACGAGAAGGAGCGGGCCCTCGCCGAGACCGGCGACCCTCGCGCGCGACGACTGCTGGAGATCGCCGAGGCACGTGGTGTGGCCGAGGCGGAGACCAAGGAGATCCGGGAGGCGCAACGTGCCGCCGAGGCGGCCTCGGCGGCGCTGCTCCAGCTCAAGAGGCTGCTGGACAGCGCGGCCGGCTGGTCGACCTACGACACGTTCTTCGGCGGCGGCGTCATCAGCAGCGCGATCAAGCATGACCGGCTCGACGAGGCGGCGACCGCGGCGGCGCTCGCCGACCAGCGCATCGCCGCCCTGAACGCCGAGCTAGCGGACGTCGCCGGGGGCGGGACGGCGGCCACTCTGGCGATCGACGGGATGACCCGATTCCTGGACGTGTGGTTCGACAACATCTTCACCGACCTGGCGGTACGGGACCGGATCAAGCAGGCGCAGGCCCGCGTGGAGCACTGCGATCAGCAGGTCGCCCAGATTGGGCAGCAGCTCAACGGCCGGCTGGCGCAGACGCAGGCCCGGCTCGGGCAGCTCGCGGCCGAGCGGGAACAGGCCCTGACCACCAGGTGACGTGGAACCGGCTGCCCACAGCCGGTTCCACGTCGGGAAGGGCGCCTTCTGCCACGCGGAGCGTTGTGAAGGCGCCCTTCCTTCGCTTCTTCAGCGGCGGCCGGAGCGTTGGGCGCCGATGCCTGCGGCGACGACGAAGGCGACGCCCGCGATCTGGAGCGGGTGCGGGGTCTGGTGCAGCACGGTGGCACCGACGGCCAGGGCGAACGCCGGTTCCAGGCACATCAGGGTGCCGAACGCGGCGACGGTGAGCCGCCGCAGCGCCAGCAGCTCCATCGCGAACGGCAGCACCGGCAGCAGCAGCGCCAGCCAGGCGGCCTGGGCGACGATGGCCCAGGTCAGGTTCGGCACGGCCTGTGGTGCGCCGACCAGGGCGGCGGCGACGGCGGAGACGGGCATCGCGATGGCGAGGCCTTTGACGCCGCTGAAGCTGTCGCCGACCCGCTGGGTGAGCACGATGTAGCCGGCCCAGCCGGCGGCGGCGACCAGGGCGAGCGCGACGCCGACGAGGTCGATGTCGCCGCGCCAGGGGCGGGTGAGCGCGAGCACCCCGGCCAGCGCCAGCGCGGGCCACAGCAGGCCCCAGCGGCCGGTGCGGCGCAGCACGGCCAGGGACAGCGGGCCGAGGAACTCCAGGGCGACGGCGGTGGCGAGCGGGATGCGGGCGATGGATTCGAAGAAGGCGATGCTCATCGCGGCGCTGACCACGCCGAGGCCGACCGCGCCGAGCAGGTCGTGCCGGGACTGGGCGCGCAGCCAGCGCGGCGAGGGGCGGGCGATGAGCAGGAAGGCGAGGGCTGCCCAGCAGCCGCGCAGCCAGGCGGTGCCGGCGGGACCGATGTCGTCGAACAGGCGGGTGGAGGCGGCCGCGCCGACCTGCACGGAGAGCATCGACCCCATGATCAGTCCGATGGCGGGGGCGGTGCTCTGGCGGCGGCGGGTGGTGCCGGTGGCGAGGTCGACTGCGGTCACCACTCCATGTCACCGGATGAAGATCACGCCGTCCACCACGGGTCTGCGGACTGACCGTCCGCGGATCGCGGATGATGGGGGTGTGGACACCAGGCTGCTGCGCGTGCTCGTCGAGCTGTCGGACCGGGGCACGCTGCGCGCGGTCGCCGAGGCCACCGGGTACGGCACGTCGGCGGTGTCGCAGCAGTTGGCCACGCTGACCCGGGAGGTCGGCGCGCCGCTGGTCGAGCGCACGGGGCGGACGGTCCGGCTGACTCCGGCGGGGCGGCGGCTGGTCACGCACGCGCGGCCGATCCTGGCGGCGGTGGACGCGGCACGTGCGGCGCTGGCCCGGGGCGGGGAGCCGGGCGGGGCGGTGCACGTGGCGGCGTACGCGTCGGTGCTGTCGGGGGATCTGATCCCGGTGGTGCGGGAGCTGGCGGTGTCACATCCGGGGTTGCAGCTGCTGCTGCAGGAGCGGGAGCCGCCGGAGGTGGTGCGGCTGCTGGAGGACGACCAGGTCGACCTGGGTTTCGTGTACGACTACGACCTGGTTCCGCGTGGTTATGACGGCTACGTGGTGCGGCAGCTGTGTGAGACGCCGATGGTGCTGGCGGTGCCGTCGGAGCGGGCGCTGCCCGACGAGATCGACGGCCCGGGGCGGTTGTGCGCGCTGGCGGGGCAGTCGTGGGTGGTGAACTCGCGCGGGCCGGCCGACGACGAGTTGGCGGTGCGGGTGTGCGCGCTGGCGGCGTACCAGCCGATGATCGAGCATCGGGCGGACAGCATGGATCTGGTGCTGGACCTGGTGTCGGCGGATCTGGGGGTGGCGCTGGTGCCCGGTCACCTGCCCGCGCATCCCGGGGTGCGGTACGTGCCGATGCCGGGGGTGCCGGTGCGGCGGCGCATGTTCTCGATCACCAGGCCGGGCCGGGAGCACTGGCCCGCGGTGAGCCTGGTGATCGAGCGGGTCGCCGCGCACGCGCTGGCGGAGCGGTGGCGCTCAGGCCAGCCACTGGTCGTAGGACAGCCGGGCGATCAGGGCCAGCACGACGACCAATAGCACGATGCGGACGAACCCGGACCCTCGTTTGAGGGCCATTCGCGCGCCTACCTGGGCTCCGATGATGTTGCAGACGGCCATGGCAGCGCCGAGCTGCCACCAGACGTGGCCGCCGGCGGCGAACACGATGAGCGCGCCGAGGTTGGTGCCCGCGTTGACGATCTTGGCCATGGCCGAGCCGTGCAGGAAGTCCGCGCCGATGACGGTGGTGAAGGTGAGCACCAGGAAGGTGCCGGTGCCGGGGCCGATCATGCCGTCGTACAGCGCGATGAGGCCGCCGGCGAGCGCGACGGCGAGCGCGGCGCGGCCCTGGGTGCGCCGTTCGGGGTGGGCGTAGATGCCGTTGTTCGGGCGGAACGTGACGAACAGCGCGACGGCGACCAGGATGCCGAGCACGACGGGCCGGTAGACGTCCTTGTTGGGGGTCAGCTCGATGGCCAGCCACGCGCCGATGCCGGAGACGACCACGGCGATGGCTCCGGCGGGCCCGGCGACGCGCCAGTCGATGCGGGTGTGCCGCGCGTAGGTGATCGCGGCGCTGGTGGTGCCGGCGATCGCGGTCATCTTGTTGGTGCCCAGGGCGGTCGCCAGCGGCACCTGGGGCGGCAGGCCGATGAGCAGTGCGGGCAGCAGGAGCAGTCCGCCGCCGCCGACCACGGCGTCCACCCACCCGGCGGCGGTGGCGGCGGTCAGCAGCAGCGTGAGGCTACCGGCGTCCACGAGCCGGCACGGGGGTGCTGTGGATCATGATTGGCGGCGCTTGGTGGCGAGCCACATCCCGATCGCCCCGATGGCGATGAAGAGCAGCATGAAGCAGACGAGGGCCTTGAACACCCGGCAACCATAGCGACTGTCCCGCCGATGATCGATAGCGGCGGTCTGGGCGAACCCGGGTGGGCGGTCGTGCGCCTGGCGTAAGTTGGGCGGTGGTCGAACCCCCGGGGCCGTACTTGGGATGGGAGGAGTAGACCATGTTCATCCGCCGGGCCCTCGCGGGCTTCTTCGGCTTTGTCACCGCCGTGCTGCTCATGTCGCTCACGGCAGCGCCCGCCGCTGCGGCGGGCAAGCAGACGAAACCGACGATCGTGCTGGTACACGGCGCGTTCGCCGACTCGTCGAGCTGGGATGGGGTCGTGCCGCTGCTGCAGGCGCAGGGCTACAACGTGATCTCCGCGGCGAATCCGCTGCGCGGCGTGAGCAGCGACGCCGACTATGTCGCCGCGCTGCTCAAGAGCATCCCCGGGCCGGTGGTGCTGGTCGGGCACTCCTACGGCGGCAGCGTGATCTCCAACGCGGCCGAGGGCAACCCGAACGTCAAGGCGCTGGTGTACGTGGCGGCGTTCGCGCCCGAGGTGGGCGAGTCCGCGGCGGCGCTGTCGGCGAAGTTCCCCGGCAGCACCCTGGGCCCGACCCTGGCCAAGCCGGTGCCGCTGGCCGGTGGCGGCAACGACCTCTACATCGACCAGGCCAAGTTCCAGGACCAGTTCGCCGCCGACGTCCCGGCGGAGAAGGCGAAGCTGATGGCGGTCGCCCAGCGCCCGATCACCGAGGCGGCGCTGAACGAGCCGTCACCGGCGTCGGCGTGGAAGAACATCCCGTCGTGGTTCGTGTACGGCTCGGCGGACAAGAACATCCCGCCGCAGGCGCAGGCGTTCATGGCGCAGCGGGCCGGGTCCAAGGAGACGGTCGTCGTCGACGGCGCGTCGCACGTCGTGATGATCTCCCACCCGGACCAGGTCGCGAAGGTCATCCAGAACGCCGCCGCGACCGCGACGGAGTAGGCCCCGACGCGGCGAAGGCCGCCGTCCCGGTGCGGGACGGCGGCTTTCGCGTTCTTCGGCCGGGCCGCAGGAGAAACCGGTGGCTACTCGTCGCCGAAGCCGAAGTCCATGTCCATGTCGAAGACCTCCTCGGCCACCTCGCCGGCGACCATGCCGCCGACGAAGCCCGCGGCCGCACCGGCGGCGACGCCGCCCATGCCGTGCCCACGGTGACTCTGGTGGCCGCCGTGCCCGCCGTGGAAGCCGTGCCCACCGCCGTGCCCGTAGCCGCCGCCGTGGCCCGCGCCGTGGCGGTCCAGCGCCCCGCGGATCCAGCCGTCGACGACGGCCGGCCAGTCGGTGCGGCCGGCGTCGGCGTGGCCGACGTGGTGGCGGCTGAACGAGTCGTGCGAGCCGAGGAAGCCGCGCTTGTCGAACTCCAGGATCACGTCCATGCCCTGCGGGCTGGTGATGAAGGTCAGCTCCAGCTGGCGCATGCGGCCGGCGTACGCCTGCGCGGGGTGGAACTCGATCTCCTGGTAGAACGGCAGCGTCTGGTGCACCCCGCTGATCCGGCCGCGCTCCAGGTCGGCGCGGGTGAAGTGGAAGCCGAGCCGGGTGAACGCCTCCATCACCGCGGCCTGCAGCGGCAGCGGCTCGACGCCGACCGGGTCGATGTCGGTCTTGTCCACGGACTTGGCCACCGACAGCTCGGTGCGCACGCCCATGGTCATGCCGTGCAGCGGCGTGCCGTAGAACCGGGTGACCGGGGTCTCCCACGGCACCTCGACGGTGAACGGCAGGGAGTGCTGCGCACCGGCGGGCAGGTTGAACGAGCCGGTCAGGTGCACCCGGTGGAACTCCACGGTGGTGTCGTACTCGCTGTCGTGCCCCTCCACCTCGACCCGGGTGACCAGGCCGACGGAGACGTACTCGATCAGGGTGTCGTGGTCACCGCCGCGGATGTGCACGGTGCCGGACAGCGTGCCGCCTGGCTGCACGACGGGGGTCGCGAGCACGGTGTCCACCGACGGGCCGCCGACACCGAAGGCGGCGAGCATCTTCTTGAAAACCACGGAACTGATCTCCTCGTAAGTGCGGGGTCCACTCGACCTGCGCTCACACCTTCCTAGCAGACGAGGTCCAGCCGCGCTCCCGGCCAGTGCCGGCGCAGCCACCGGTCGTGGCTCGCGACGACGATCGCGCCGGGGGCGCGGCCGAGCGCGTCTTCGAGTTCGTCGGCGAGCGCGGGGGACAGGTGGTTGGTGGGCTCGTCGAGCAGCAGCAGGTGCGGCGGGTCGGCGATGAGCAGGGCCAGGGCGAGGCGGCGGCGCTGCCCGACGCTGAGCGCGCCGACGGGCCGGTCCAGGTCGCGGGGGGCGACCAGGCCCAGCTCGACCAGGGGTACGGCGGCGTAGGTGCGTTCGTACAGCGTGCGCGGGGTGGCGGCCGGGTCGTCGAACCGGTCGTCCTGGGCGAGCAGCCCGACCCGCAGCCCGCGGCGGCGGGTGACGCTGCCCTCGGTGGGGCGCAGCCGCCCGGCCAGCACCGACAGCAGCGTGGACTTGCCCGCCCCGTTGGCTCCGGTGACCAGCAGCCGCCCGTCCGGTGCCAGGTCGAGCCGGTCCAGCCGCAGGCGGCCGGGCACGTGCACGTCGCGCAGGGCGAGCGCGGTGTCCTCGCCGCCGGCGGAGGTCAGCGCGGGCGCCTGGAAGTGCAGCAGCGCGGGCGGCTTGCGGACCGGGTCGCGTTCGAGCACCGCAAGGCGCTGCCCGGCGTTGCGTACGCGCCGGGACAGCTGGGCCTGGACTCGCGCCCCGTGGAAGTTGTAGCCCATCTTGTCGCCGTCGCGTGGCGCGCGGCCGGGGGCGACGTCGCGGGCGGTGGTCGCCGCGGCCAGCCGCAGCGCTTCCAGTTCGGCCTGCCGGTCGGCGTACGCGCGTTCCCAGCGGGCCCGCTGCGCCCGCTTGGCCTGCACGTACTGCGTGTATGCGCCGCCGTAGCGGACCAGGCCGCCGTGGGCGTCGTCGCTGGGATCGAGGTCGACGATGTCGGTGCAGACCTCGTCGAGGAACACCCGGTCGTGGCTGGCGACCACGACCACGCCGGGCAGCTGCCGTAGTTGCTGCTCGACGAACGCGACGGCCTCGTCGTCGAGGTGGTTGGTGGGCTCGTCCAGCAGCAGCGCGGCCGGTCGGCGCACCAGCAGCGCGGCCAGGGCGACGCGGGAGCGCTGCCCGCCGGACAGGGTGCCCAGGGCGCGTCCGTGGTCGAGTGCGGCCAGGCCGAGGCCGTGCATGACCAGTTCGGCGCGGCGTTCGGCGTCCCAGGCGTCGACCTGCTCGGCCCTGGCCAGCGCTGCGCCGTACGCGGCGAGGCGGTCCTCGCCGGTCAGGTCGCGGGCCAGCTCGTCGAGCTGGGCGAGCAGCTCGCGGCTGTCGGCCAGCGCCTCGGCGAGCACGTCGCCGACGGTGTCGCCGGGGGCGTAGGGCAGTTCCTGGTGCAGCAGCCCGGTGTCGTCGGGCCGGGCGACCGTCCCGCTGTCGGGGGAGTCGACCCCTGCGAGCAGCCGCAGCAGGGTGGATTTCCCGGCTCCGTTCTCGCCTACCAGGCCGACCCGGCGGCCGGGGGGCACGGTGAGGCTGACGCCGTCGAGGGCGCGGCGGTCACCGAAGAACTTGACAAGATCGACAGCAATGAGGGTTTGTGCAGGCATGAACACCACCGGGAGGTTTTCGCAAACAGAAGCCTGCCGGGCGTGTGCGACGCCCCCGCGTACGCGGTCGGGCGGGTCGCAGCCTCAGGTCACAGGCCGGTCGGTGATGTCACAGCTTCATAGTGGGGCCAGCCTAACGGCCGGCCCCACCGAGCTGCCAGTGATTTACGCCCGCTCGATCAGCGGCAGGTATTCCGGGTGGTCCTGCACCCAGCGGCGCACGAACGAGCACGACGGCACCACGTGCACGTCGTCCTCGGCGGCCCCGGCCAGCGCCGCCGCGCACAGCATCGCGCCGATGCCGCGCCCGCGCGCCTCCGGTTCGACGCCGGTGTGGTCGAACACGATCGACCCCGGCTTGCGGTGGTACGTCAGCACACCCAGCAGGCGGCCGCCCTGGCGGGCTTCGTAGCGGCTGCTCTCGGGGACCTCGACGACCTCGACTCCGGTCACGACCGTTTCCTCTCCACCTGGTGTCACAGCGTGGGCAGCGGCGCGAGCTTGTCCAGTTCGGCCAGCTCCGCCGTGGTCGGCTCCCAGTCGGCGGCGGCCGCGTTCGCGGCGACCTGGGCCGGGCTGGTCGCGCCGGCGATGACCGACCCGCAGCCCGGTTGCGCCGCCAGCCAGCCGATCGCGACCTTGCCCAGCTCGTGGCCGTTGGCCTGGGCCCACTCCGCGAGCGCCTCGACGGTGTTCAGCCGCTCGTCGGTGATGAACCCGGCCTGGTCCTTGGCCAGCCGGCTGTCCGAAGGCGCGTCCTGACCCTTGCGGACCTTGCCGGTCAGCAGGCCGTTCGCCAGCGGGAAGAACGGCAGCACGCCCAGCCCGAAGTGCCGTGCCGCGGGCACGACCTCGATCTCGCTGCCGCGCTCCAGCATCGACCAGTGGTTCTGCGCGCTGACGAACGGCGTCACGCCCATCGACTCGGCCAGCCGTGCGGCGTCGGCGATCTGCCAGCCCGCGAACTGCGAGCTGCCGACGTAGCGCACCTTGCCCTCGACGACCAGCTCGTGCAGCGCGGCCAGGGTCTCCGCAAGCGGCGTCACCGGGTCCGGCGTGTGCAGCTGGTACAGGTCGATGTGATCGGTGTCCAGCCGCCGCAGCGACTCCTCGACCGCCCGGCGGATGTACGCCCGCCCGCCTTTTGCGCCCGCGGCCGGGCCGTAGCCCATGTCCGCGCCCTGGTGGCCGAACTTGGTGGCCAGCACGACCTGGTCGCGGCGTCCCTTGAGGACCTCGCCCAGCATCGACTCCGACGCCCCGATCGCCGTCGCCCGGCCGTAGATGTCCGCGGTGTCGAAGAACGTGATCCCCGCGTCGATGGCGGCGTCGACCACGGCACGCGTGCCGTCCAGATCAAGCCGCCATCCGAAGTTGTTGCACCCCAGCCCGACCGCCGAAACGACCAGCCCCGACTTTCCCAGTGCCCGATAACGCATGATCGCCACACTATCTCGCCCCACCCGGCCCCCGTTTGGCGCAACTCTTAAAGAGTCGCGGCCTTCAGGACCTGTCGAGGGCGCAACTCCGTCAGAGTCGCGAAGCCGCGGGCCGGTGGGTCAGGGGATGAAGCGGGACAGGAGGTCCTGGGCGGCGCGGTCGACGGCGTCGCCGTTGCCGGGGTCGGGGACCTTGATCTGCGCGCCGCTGACGGTGTACCACTCCTCGGCGCCCTTGTACTGCGCCCGCAGGCGCACCGTGCCGTCGGGGCCGACCTTCGGCTCGAGGGTCAGCTCACCGGTGATCGTGCCGACCTCGTCGGTCATCACCCCGCCCGGCGGCGCCACCACGTCTTTGGTCATGACGCCCGCATACCCCGTCACCCGCCGCCCAACCCGCCCGGCGTGCACATTCGGATCTGGCCGGGTCGGGGTGGTTCCAGCGGCCACCACACGTCCGGATCCTGCGGCTATGCTCCCGCGATGCCGCTGACGTTTCCCTCGCACCTGGCGGCGGTGCTGCCGTTGAAGCTGTGGCGGCCACGCTGGTTCGACGGTGTGGCGCTGGCGTCCGGCACGGTCGCACCGGACGTCGCCTACCTGGTGCTGGACGCGGACGGGCGGCTGTTCGCCGACACGCACGCGTGGTCGGCGCTGCTGTGGTGGTGCCTGCCGACGGCACTGGCATTCACCTGGATCGTCCGGCGCTCGGTCGGCACGGTCGCTGTCCACCTGCCGGACAGCCGGCGTTTCGCCTGGCGGTCGTACGCCGCGCTCGCCGACCACCGGCGCCACTGGTGGATCACCGCCGCATCATGCCTGCTCGGCGCGGCCAGCCACGTCGCCTGGGACCGGCTCACCCACACCGACGGCTGGATTCACGTCGTCTTCGGCGTCCGTTGGGCAGACATCAGCGAGGTCCCCTGGTGGACGGTTTCCGACCTGGCCAGCACCGTGATCGGGGCGGCCGTCGTCGTCACCCTCGCGGCCCGCACCGGCCGTGATCGCGCCACCGCCCTGGCCGACAGCGAGGACGATGACGGTATCGGCGTCGGTTCGGGCCTGCTCGAGCCCCGGCCACGGATCTTCTGGACGGCCGCAGCCGTCACGGCGCTGGCGGGTCTGGCGGTGGTGCCGTCGCTGCCGGGTGCAGAGCTGGCGGCAGCCACCGGCGTACGCGTCCTGCACGTCGCCGCCGCGGCATTGCTGATCGGCGCCGTGGCGGTACGGATCTCGGCTCGCCGCGGCGTCAGCCCGACGGGGACGGGGCGGGGCTGAGCGGATCAGACGACTTTGCAGACGCCGGTGGCGGTGGCGATGACGACCTCGACGGTCGATCCGGCTGCGACGACGGAGCCGCCTGCCGGGGTCTGCTCAAGGACGTGGCACTTGTCGGGCGTCGACCGGTACTCGATGTGGGCGACCAGGCCGAGGCGCTGCATCGCCTCTGTCACCTCGACCTCCCGCCAGCCGAACATGCCCGGCACGGTCCGGGTCGTGGACTGCGGGCTCGGTGAGGCGGCGGGGCTCGCCGGGTCGGCGGGGCCGGGAGCGGTCGAGTTCGCGGGGGCGTCTGAGGGCCCGTTCTCGCCGGGCCTGGCGGGCGGTGACAGCGTGTGCGTCGGTGTCGTGCCCGCCGCGGAGCCCGTCGCCTGGGCCGGAGAGCCCGCGAGGGTGGCACCCGAAGCGGCCACCGGCAGGGACGCGTCCGGGCCCTGCGCGTCGGTGGGCGGGGTGCCGCCCCGGGACAGCACGAAGGCGACGAGCGCCACCAGCGCCAGCACTCCCGCCGCGCCGACCAGCACAGGCCGCCGTCGCGCGGCTACGGCCACGGCCGGCCCGGTCTCGGTCGCCGCCCGTGGCAGCGCAGCGTTCGGCGTCGCCGGCACACCGGCTGCGGCCTGGCCCGCGACCTCTCGCATCGCCGCCGAGGCGGCCTGGGACAGCGCGGCCGCGCTGGGCCACCGGTCGGCCGGGTCCTTGGCCATCGCCCGCATGACCAGCGCCCGGACGGGCTCGGGAACACTCGGCGGCAGCTCCGGCGGCGGCTCGTTCACGTGCTGGATCGCCACCGCGAACGGGGTGTCCCCGGCGAACGGCCGGCGCTGGGTCAGCATCTCGTAGGCGACGACACCCAGGGCGTACACGTCGGTCGCGGGACCGATGTCGGAGCCGGTCACCTGCTCCGGGGCCAGATACGACGCGGTGCCGAAGATCTCGCCCGCGGCGGTGAGCCGGTCGGCGGCGACGATCCGGGCGATGCCGAAGTCGGTCAGCGCCAGCCGCCCGTCCGGACGCAGCAGCAGGTTCGCGGGCTTCACGTCACGGTGCACGATGCCCTGCAGGTGCGCTGCGTGAATGGCGTCGGCGGCCTGCGCCAGCAGCCGCATCGCGCGGGCGGGCTCCAGCGGCCCGACCCGGCGCACCAGCGACAGCAGCGACTCGCCCTCGACGAACTGCATCACCAGGTACGCGATGCCGTCGGCCTGGCCGTAGTCGTAGATCTCGACGATGCCCGGGTCGCTGAGCGCCGCCATCGCCTGCGCCTCAGCCCGGAACCGGGCGGCGAAGCCGGGATCGGCGGCCAGGTTCGGCAGCAGCACCTTCACCGCGACCCGGCGGGCCAGCACCGTGTCGTCGGCGCTCCACACCTCACCCATGCCACCGCGGGCGATCAGAGTCTGCAGCGTGTACCGGCCGCCGAGCGTCAACCCCGGGTCAAGCATGGAAGCCAGCCTTCGGCATCAACCGCCGTCAGTCAAACCCCCTGTTCAACCGCAGAGCCCGACTCCCGCGCAAGCGGCCCGCAGTTTCGGGGAAAGTGCAGAAATCACGTCGCTGATTCGTGCGCTTTCCCCGAAACTGCAAGCGGGAACGGCGTCAGCCGCGGGCGTTACCGGGCCAGGGCGGTCAGGGCTTCGTCGGAGACGCGGTAGACGGTCCAGTCGTCCATCGGCTTCGCGCCGATCGAGCGGTAGAAGTCGATCGCGCTCGTGTTCCAGTTCAGGACCCACCACTGCAGGCGGGTGTAGCCGCGTTCGCGGCAGATGCGGGCCAGTTCGCGCAGCAGGGCCTTGCCGTGGCCCTGGCCGCGCGCCGCCGGACGCACGTACAGGTCTTCCAGGTAGATGCCGTGCACGCCGTGCCAGGTCGAGAAGTTCAGGAACCACATCGCCATGCCGACCGGCTCGCCGGACTCGTCGTCGACGGCCAGGTGCGCGTACGCGGCCGGGTGCGGGCCGAACAGGGCCTCGTGCAGCTGTGCCGGCGTCGCCTTGGCCTCCTGCGGGGCCTTCTCGTACTCGGCGAGCTCGCGGATCAGGTCGATGAGCACCGGGACGTCGGCCGGCACAGCGGGGCGGATCATGGCGGGGACGATACTCGCAGCCCGTCCGGACAGGGCCCACTAGGCTGGCCCGATGGGCACCGTACTCTCCGTCAACCTGGGCAAGGCCCGGCACAGCGACGCCGCCGACACCGGCGTCACCGCGATCGACAAGCATCCGGTGACCGGATCGGTCGAGCTGCGCGCACCGGGGCCGAAGCAGGGCGGGCTCGGCAGCGGCGTGGTCGGCGACGAGATCTGCGACCGGCGCCATCACGGCGGCGACGACCAGGCGGTGTACGCGTACGCCCGGGAGGATCTCGACGGCTGGGCGGCGGAGCTGGGGCGCGACATCCCCGGCGGCATGTTCGGCGAGAACCTGACCACGTCCGGCATCGACGTGAACGGGGCCCGCATCGGCGAGCGCTGGCAGGTCGGCGACGAGGCGGTGCTGGAGGTGTCGCTGCCGCGCATCCCGTGCCGCACGTTCGCCGACCAGATGCGCGAGCGGGGCTGGATCAAGACGTTCACGCAGCGCGCCCTGCCGGGGGCGTACCTGCGCGTGGTCGTGCCCGGCCGGGTCAAGCAAGGCGACCCGGTCACCGTCCTGCACCGCCCGGACCACGACGTGACGGTGGCGCTGACGTTCCGCGCCCTGACCCTGGAGCCCGACCTGCTGCCGAGCCTGCTGGCCGCCGACGCGCTGCCGGAGAAGGTGCGCGAGAAGGCCCGCGTGCGCGCGGCAAAGCAGGGGGACTGACGCGCATTGCGTCGCCGACTCCCGATCAGGCGTGCAGGGTGCCGTCCAGGACGGTGACGGCGCGGCCGGTCAGCTCGACGCGGTCGCCGCGCAGGGCCGTGCGGACCAGCCCGGACCGGGCCGACGCCTGCAGCCCGACCAGCTCGTCGCGGCCCAGCCGCGCCGCCCACAGCGGCGCGAGCGCGGTGTGCGCGCTGCCGGTCACCGGGTCCTCGGGGACGCCGACGGCCGGGCCGAAGAACCGCGACACGAAGTCGTACCCCGACGCCGGGTCGGCGGCGGCCGCCGTGACGATCACCCCGCGGGTGGCCAGTGCCGCGACCAGGCCCAGGTCCGGGCGCAGGCCGCGGACCGTCTGCTCGTCGGCGACCTCGACGAGCAGGTCGCCGAGCGCCGGTCCGGTCTCGTACGCGGCGAGCACCGGCGCGCCCAGCGCCTCGGCGACCCCGACCGGCTCGGCAGGAGTCAGCGGCGAGACCGGGAAGTCCAGGGTGATGGCCCCGTCGGCGGCGAGGGCGGCGGTCAGGATGCCGCTGCGGCTGTCGAACGCGACCCGGTCGCCGATCAACTGATCGTCGACCAGCGCGTGGGCCATGGCCAGGGTGGCGTGGCCGCACAGGTTCACCTCGCACAGCGGCGTGAACCAGCGCAGCGCCCAGTCCTGCCCGCCGCGCGGGTGCGCGAACGCGGTCTCGGCGAGGTTCATCTCGGCGGCCACGCGCTGCATCCATGCCTCGTCCGGGAACGTGTCCGTGGCCAGCACGACGACCCCGGCCGGGTTGCCGCCGAACGGCCGGTCGGTGAACGCGTCGATGATCCTGATCCGCATACCGGCACCCTAACCCGGCCGACGCCACCGGCGGGACGGCCAATCACGGGCCGGTGGACCGGGCAGGGTCAGGCGTCCTGCTGCCACAGCTCGATGTCGTCCAGCCCGGCCCGCAGGTGCGCCAGGTCGGGCTCGGCGCGGCCGGACCGGCGGGCGAACTCGGCGACGGCCGCGGCGAACCCGTCGTCGCTGTCGGGGATGGTCAGGTGGTGGCCGTACACGAGGTCGACGGTCAGTTCGAGATGGTCGATGCCGGCGACCTCGACGACGAGCCGGGAGACCGAGGCGCGGTGGACGTCGTGCCATGCGACGTCGAAGACCGAGCCGTCATGCTCGACGCGCACACCCCGGTCGTCGACGGCCACCGCGCGGCGCGGCGGCGGCACCGGGTCGGGGCGGGTGCCGGTGCGCAGCGGGCGGTAGTAGGAGTCGACGGCGGGCTGGCCGGTGTAGTTCGGGCCGGCCCGGTCGTCGGCCCCGGCGTATTCCAGCGGCAGGTCCAGCACGGCCGGGCCGGTGCGGGTGACGATGCGGCGGCGGGCGTCGTAGTCGACCCCGGCGTCGCGCAGCAGGCGGCGTACCAGCCGCGTCGCCGGGGTGCCGTCGGCCAGCCGGATGCTCGCCACGTCCAGGTGCGCGGCGAACATGCCGCCGGGGGACAGCCAGGTCAGCGCGCGGGCCAGCACGCCGAGCTTGTCGCCGACGTAGTGCAGCCCGTGCACGCAGGTGATCAGGTCGAACGTCCGGCCGGGCTGCCACTGCGAGACCGAGCCGGTGACCAGGGTGAGCCCGTCCACCCCGGCCGCCTGCGGGTCGAAGTGGTCGACCAGGTCGACGCCGACCAGGGCCAGGCCGTCCGGCGCCTGCCGGGCCGCCTGGGCCAGCGCCCGGCCCTGGCCGCAGCACAGGTCCAGCCACGCCGCCGAGCCGTGCTCCACCAGCTGCGGCCGGAGCCGGTCCAGTGGATGGAAGCCGAGGTCACGGGCGTAGCTGTTGACGCCGTCGAGCCCGCGCTCGCGGTTCATCGCGTTGTTCGCCACCACCGAGGACCGCTGCAGGGCCTCGTCGTCGAGAAGGCGCATGGCCGCAGATCATGCCACGGCCGCCTGCCGGGTGGGGTCCGGTCGGGCCGCGACCGTGGCGGGCGGGCGTTACCTTCGGCGGCTGACGACGGGGAGCGTGCGGATGGGTGCCAAAAGGAGCTTCGCCGTACGGCGGCCGCGGGCGGTTGCCGGCGGCATGCCCTGGGTGGCGCTGGTGCTGGGCGTCTACAGCATTCTGCGGGTGCCGGAGGCGGTCGAGCGGGGCGGCTGGTCGATGTGGTTCCGGCTGGTGCTGGCCGTCGGCCTGCCGGTGATCGCCGTGTCCACCACGCGGGAGCTGCTCCGCAAGCGGCGCGAACACCGCGGCGCCGACTTCGTGTACTCGTCCGAGGCCGGTCGCCGCATCCGGGTGCCCGCGAGCGGCCACGGCCGCCTGGTGTGGGGCCAGGGCGGCAACACCCTCGTCGTGGGGACGGCGGAGGAGCTGCGGACCCGGCTGGACCTCGTGCATCGCGCACTCGCGGGCGCACCCGAGGTAGCCGATCTGGTGCTCGCCAACGGCGACCGGGTCAGCCTGCTGCTCGGCGGCACACACAGCCTGCTGGCGGTGGCCCCCGGCGACGGCGGCACGCCCCGAGCCGTCGCCGCCGACCCGGCAGGCCCGCACACCGTGCCCCTGCAGGGTGGGGCCGCCGGGCAGGAGACGCCGCCGGCGCCGGAGCTGCCGGTGGCGACGGCGTTCGACGCGGCCTGCCGCTACTTCACCACGGGCAGGCTGCCACCGGGACGGTGACGGGTCAGCGCCAGCGGCGCATCATCCACTTGCGCAGCAGCGGCGGCACGACCCACGAGTACACGCACAGCGCGAACCAGGCCACCGCGGCCACCGTCGCCAGCGTGGACAGCCCGAGGCTGCGCAGGCCGTAGATGACCACGATCGCCGCGATCCACGTCTTGACCGGCCCGAATCGGGCGAACGGGCGCAGCGGCACCAGCAGCGGGTGCATCGCGATCCGCGCCTCGTACGCGGCCTGCGCGTAGTCGCGGTCGCCCGGGTCGTTCGCGACCGCCTGACGCAGCCCCGAGTATGCCGAGCGGACCTGCCCGCGGGCCGCGCTGGTCCCGCCGAGCAGGGCGTGCGCCTGCGCGTTCTCGGGGTGCGCGGCGACGAACGCGCGGCTGATCCGCTGGGCGAGCACGTCGTCGCCGCTCGCGTGGGCCAGCTGCACCCGGGTCGAGTACACCGTCGGGGAGTCCGGGTCCTGGGCCGCGGCCAGGTCGACGAGCCGGCGGGCCTTGTCGAGCTGGCCGTGCTCCAGGCACAGCCGGGTGTACACGCACAGCAGGCTGACGTCCTCCGGCGCGAGCGCGAGCCCGTCGAGCAGCGCCCGCTCGGCGGTCTCGTGCCGGCCCAGCCGGTATTCGGCCAGGCCCAGCTGGCACAGCAGGTCCGGGTCGGGGCCGCCCGCGGCGAGGCCGGACCGGGCCGCCTCGGACGCCTCGGACCAGCGTTCGAGCTGCAGCAGCGCGGCCGCGCGCAACTCGAACACGATCGCCGACACGGCTTCGGAGGCAGGCAGCGCCGCGAGCTCGCGCAGCGCCTCCTCGGGCCGGTCGGCCGACAGCAGCGCGTGCGCGCGCATCAGCGCGGGCGCGTGGGCGTTCTCGGTCATCAGTCCACCACCACGGCGATCAGGAGGTTCTCGAGGAGTCCGCAGCCGATGACGGCCGCCAGACCGGGGCCGAACAGGCTCGCCGGTTCGCCGTCGCCGTACTGGTACGCCCGGAACGCCTTCTTCTGGGTCGCGGCGATCAGTCCCCAGACGGCGAGCCCGAACAGGGTGCCCAGGGTCCGGGCCCCGACCTGCCCGCCGAGCAGGCCGGTCACCGCCAGCCGGGCGAGGATGGCGGCCAGGCCCGCCCCGGCCAGGATCAGCTGCTGGTTGCGGCCCAGCGACAGGCGGCGCGCGTTGAGCACCCCGAGCATCGTCACGGCCAGCGGGCCGCCGAAGAACGCCGGGTAGACGAGAGAGGAGGGCCGCCACGGGCGCTCGGTGACCACCGGGCGGGCGCCGATGGTCGGCTGGAACAGGTCGTCGTTCATGGGGGTCCTCAGGCAGGGGCGTTGCCGGTTCGGGTCGGCACAGCATAATGGCACGCCATGAGCTCCTCGCTGATCGAAAGTCTGCTCGCGGCCGTAGCTGCCCGTCCCGACGACCTGCCGCTGCGGCTGCACGTAGCCGAGCTGCTGGTATCCGCGGACCGGCCCGCGGAGGCGATCGGCCAGCTCGCGGCGGTGCTGGCCCAGCAGCCTCAGCACGAGCAGGCGCAGGCGCTGATGGCCCGCGCGCTCGGCGGACCGGCGCCCGCCGCCGCCCAGCCCGAGGCCGTGCGGTCCGAGGACGTGCAGCCCCAGGGCGCGCCGCCGGCCGCCCCGCGTGCCGATCTGGACTGGCTGGCGATGGAGGCGCAGTTCGCCGACTCGGTGCCGCTGCGCTTCGCGCCCGCCGACGACGAGCCCGAGGCCGTGAAGGGCGAGGGGGACCGGGTCTTCGACGTCGAGAGCAGCGACGTGCGCCTGGCCGACGTCGGCGGCATGGCCGACGTGAAGAAGCGCCTGGAGCTGGCGTTCCTCGCGCCGATGAAGAACCAGAAGCTGCGCGAGCTGTACGGCAAGAGCCTACGCGGCGGCCTGCTGCTCTACGGCCCGCCCGGCTGCGGCAAGACGTTCCTGGCCCGCGCGGTCGCCGGGGAGATGGGCGCGAAGTTCACCACGATCTCGCTGGTCGACGTGCTGAACATGTGGATCGGCGAGTCCGAGCGCAACCTGCACGAGATCTTCGAGACGGCCCGCCGCAACGCCCCGTGCGTGATCTTCCTCGACGAGGTCGACGCGCTCGGGCACAAGCGCAGCCAGATGAAGTCCTCGGCGATGCGCACGCTGGGCAACCAGCTGCTGGCCGAACTCGACGGCATGGAGGGCGCCAACGAGGGAGTGTTCGTGCTCGCCGCGACCAACGCCCCGTGGGACGTCGACCCGGCGCTGCGCCGCCCCGGCCGGCTGGACCGCACCGTGCTGGTCGCGCCGCCGGACGCCGCCGCCCGGCGCTCGATCATCGAGTACCACCTGCGGCAGCGGCCCATCGCGGGCATCGACCTGAAGAAGCTCGCCGCCTCGACGGAGCAGTTCTCCGGCGCGGACCTGGCGCACCTGTGCGAGACCGCCACCGAGTACGCCATGCACGACTCCATCACCAGCGGCGACCTGCGGATGATCGAGCAGCGCGACTTCGAGGCCGCGCTGCGCGAGGTGCGCCCGTCCACCGGTCCGTGGTTCACCACCGCCCGCAACGTGGCGATGTTCGCCAACGAGGGCGGCGCGTACGACGAACTGGTCAGCTACCTGAAGAAGCAGAAACTGCTCTGACCCCCACCGCCTGGCCCATCACCGCTACTGTCTGCGTGATCATCTTCATGACGGGGGCGTCGCTGCATGGTTCGGTTGTGGTGGATCGTCGCCGTTGTGCCGGTCGCCGGGATCTTCTGCATCGGATTGCGCGGTATCGAGCTGTACGTGCCAGAGGACTGGATCGTGGCGAAGACGGTCCTCAAGCTGGCGGGCTGCGGGCTTCTCGGTGCCGCGTGTACCTACCTGCGGGTGTGGGCGGAGTGGACGGCGGCTCGGTCCGGCGATCCGCAGCGGCGGGCAGGCGCGGTCCGGCCGGATTTCCGCCTGCGGCGGCCGTACTGGCGATACGTCCTGCTGGCGTCGGCACTCCCGATGTTCATCGTGAGCGTTTTCATCGTGCACCGGCTCGTTCCCGCCGACTGGGGTTGGTTCTGGACGGATCTGCTGGAGCTGGCGCTGGCCGTGCTGACTGTGGGCGGGGCTGTGCTGGCCCTGAAACGGTCCGGGCCGCCGGTTCGTCCGCCGGCTCCTGCCACGCAGACCGCACCCGCGAGGCCGACGGGCGCCGCCCCGCGCCCATCGGACGGATCACGCCACGTCCCGTCGCCCCGGTTCGGCGCGATGTTGGTGTGGCACGCAGGTGGCAGGCAGTGTGCGGTCCGCACCTCCGCGCGACTGCGCAGACAACTGCTGCACCTGCACCTCAGCTCGGTGCACAGCCTGCGGATCGTCGACTTCGTGCCGGCGGTCGGCGCGCGGGTCAGCGTCGCCCTGGGCGGCGAGGACAGCCTGGTGACGATCATGTCAGTCGGTGGCGACCCGCTCGTCGTGACGATGACGCCGGGCGGCCTGGCCGTCGCGCCGGTCACGCGCACGGACGACGGCATGGCGGTGTTCCCGCCGGAGTCGGCCATCAGTGTCGAGGCCGCGATCGACGTTCTCGACCGCTACTTCATCACCGGTGAACTCCCCGCCCGGAGTGTCCGGGCGTGCGAAAGGCCGATCAGGTCGGACGCGAGCGGATCGCGGTCCTGAGCTGTGGGCGGGGCGGACGGTCAGGCCCCCGCGAGGGCGGCGGCGATCGCAACGGTGTGCTGGTATTCCCGCCACCCGCAGATACGGCCGTCCCGGGTGTGCAGCACGCCGATGAACGGTGCCGACGCCTTCGCGCCGGTGGTGGTGACGGTGCCGCCGAGTTCGTACTCGACGACGATGACGTCCGGGTCGGCGGTCTCGTGGGCGGCGGTGACCAGGCACCGGTCGAACCGCACCGGCAGCGCGGCCCGCCCGGCCTGGGCGAACGCGACGAACGCGGCCCGGCCCTCGATGCGGTTCGGGTGGCCGGGCGCGGCGAACGGCATCTCCACCACGAGGTCCTCGGTGAACAGGTCCGGGTCGAGGGTGGGCTGGTCGGACAGGAACCACTGCTGCCGCAGCCGGGCGAACGCTTCGCGGGGCGTGGACATGGGACACCTCCAGCTAAGATGAGCGGCGACTCGACTTCGCACGATAATGAGTGGTGACTCACTTTTCAAGGGGAGGGCCGTTGCCGGCCGAGGACAAGCCGCTGCGCGCGGACGCGCTGCGCAACCGCAACCGCATCCTGGAGGCCGCCGAGCAGGTGTTCTCCGAGCGCGGACCGGCCGCGTCGACCGAGGAGGTCGCCAACCGGGCCGGGGTCGCCATCGGCACCGTCTTCCGGCACTTCCCGACCAAAGGCGACCTGCTCCGCGAGATCATGAAGAACCTGCTGGCGCGGCTGGTGTCCGAGGTGGAGACGCTGCGGCGTGACAGTCCGCCCGGAGCGGCCCTGTTCGACTTCTTCACCGCCCTGGTCGCCCAGGCCGCCCGCCAGAAGACCGTGCTCGACCTGCTCGCCCAGGCGGGTACGGAGCTGAGCATCCCCGACGCGGTGGGCATGCTGGAGCGCTCCGTGGACGGGCTGCTGCACGCCGCGCAGGAGGCCGGCACGGTCCGCCCCGACGTACGCCTGCCCGAGGTGATGGCGCTGCTCAGCGCCGTGTGCCAGGGCGCGGTGTCCGGCGGCTGGGACGAGCGGCTCCAGACCCGCACGCTCGCGGTGGTTTTCGCCGGCTTGGCTCACTGACCGGGCCTGCGCCGACCTCACCGGCTGGCGGGGCTCCGTTATGGTTCGTTCGGCCGATGATCGGCAAGACGCGGGGGCGGACGATGGCGAGTCGGTGGTGGACACGGTACGGGCATGCTGTTCGGTTGACTGCGCCGGTGGTGACGTCTCTGCTGTTCATCGCGGTCTTCTATTGGCTGGTGCCCAAGGACGGCAACGTTGCGCGCGGTGCTCTTCTGGGTGCGTTCCTGGCGGTTCTGCTCCGGGTGCAGGCCGCTTCCGCAGACCGATCGGCAGCGCCGAAAACGTCAGGCCAGGCTGCCGAAAGCGAGGGCCAGGAAAGTGCCAGCCCGCCGCCGGGCGGGGCGGCGCCGATGGTCAGGACCGTCGTCGGGGAGCTGCGGACCAGTCGCTCCTTCTGGCTGCTGCTGGCGATCCTGCTGCTGACGGTGCTCGCGGCGGTCGCACCTCGGACGTGGTACGACGTGACCTGGCTGTCCGTGGCACGGCACGTGGTCGTGGGCGCGAGCCTCGTGGGATGGTGTTGGGTCCTGGTCAGGTTGGGCCGCAAGCCGGCCGCTGCCGAGCCGGAGTTCAAGTCCGCTGCTGACAGAAGGCTCCACCTTTGGCGGCAGGTCTGGCCGTTCGGCCTGGTGGTGTCAGTGCCCATCGGTTACGGCCTGGGCATCCTGGTCATTCGCGCGCTGTTCCCGGTCTGGCCGAGTGGTGGCGGGCCACGGGCGATCACGCTGGTGCTCTGGACGGCGGCGTTTGCGCTGGTCTTCTGGCGCGTCATCCGCCGGCTCGAACGCGATGCGCCGCCGCGATCGGCTGTGGCGTCCGCCTGGACGCCCGCGCCGCGGTCCACGGTCGGTCCGGAGCAAGCGGATCGCATGGCACAGCGGGCGAAGATCATGCGTGCGCCGCCGACGGCACCGCACGTCGACCGGGCGGTGTCGCGGCGGGCGGCCCCGGTGGACCGGGACGGCGGCGGGCTCCTGACGTGGGACAGCGGCACCAAACGCCGGGTGGTGCATACCTCGGCGCAGCTGCACGCCGAGGTGTTGCGGCTGCACCTGAGCACGGTCACGCTGCCCAGACACGCCGACTTCACACCCGAGTCCGGTATGACGGTGCGGATCCGTCTCGGCGAGGAGCGCAGCGTGCTGGTGACCGATCCGGACGACCTCCGGCGGCAGTCGGTGGTGACGATGGACGGGCTGCAGACGTTCTGGGTGGCCTTCGCCGACACGCGGGTGCACGTTTACCCGCCCGAGGCCTACCTGCCGGTGGAACTCGCGATGGAGATCCTGCGCCGGTACTGCGCGACCGGCGCGCTGCCTGGTACGAAGACGGCGTGAGCATCCGGCGGGACTATCACCACGACCCTGCCGCGCCTGCGGCCACCCGCATCGTGCCCGGTGGGGTCGCGGTAATCGTCGACGGGCAGGGCCGGGTGCTGCTGCAGCGGCGGGCCGACTCGGGCAACTGGTCGCTGCCCGGTGGCACCATGGAGGTCGGCGAGACCCTCGAACAGTGCGTGGTGCGCGAGGTCCGCGAGGAGACCGGCCTCGACATCGAGATCACCGGCCTGGTCGGCGTCTACACCGACCCCGGGCACGTCATCGCGTACGGCGACGGCGAGGTCCGCCAGCAGTTCAGCCTCGTGTTCCGCGCCCGTGCCGTCGGCGGCGACCTGGCCCTCAGCGACGAGTCCACGGACCTGCGCTATGCCGACCCGGCCGAGTTCGACGCCATGCCGATCCACGAGTCGACCCGCCTGCGCCTGCGCCACCACCTCGATCACCGGCCGAACCCCTACCTGGGCTGAGACTGCACAAGGAGGCCGTGTCATGTCGGGTGGGGATGCGTTCGCCGGTGCGCTGACGGTGCTCGCGAGCTGCGCGGGTGTTCCCGTGCCGGAGGATCCGCACGACGAGCACGAGCGCTGGCCGGTGTACGAGCAGGCGATGAGCCGGCGGGAGTGCCACGGGCAGCTGATGGCCACCGTCGCTGCCGACCCGGACCCGGTCCTGGTGATGGCCGTGGTCGTGCAGATGCTCGGTGTCGATCGGAAGTCCCGAGGCGAGTGGGTGGCGTTGGCACGCGACGAGTCAGGGCGGGCATACGCGTCCCGCCGGGCCGCGGAACACGCGATCCTGGAAGCGCACGGCGACGTGCCCGGCCTCGACGCCGCGGTGATGGCGAGCTGGACCGACTGGTTGCAGCGGAACCTGTCCGAGGTCTCCAGGGCGCCCGAGGTACTGGATCTGCTGGCGCGCCACGGCCGGACGAAGCGCATCAGGCGGACGGCGTCGAACCGCCGCATCCGGTAGCGCGCGATCAGCCGGTACGCGGCTTCGGCGGGCACAGCGCGTCGCCGGCCGGGCCGCCGCAGGGCCGCAGCCTGATCTCGGTGATGGCATGCCGGTCCACTGACGTCACCTGGGCGGTCCACCCGTCGAGGTGCACGATCTCGCCGGTCCGGGTCGGCACGTGGCCCAGCATCGCGATGACCAGCCCCGCGATGGTGATGTAGTCGCCGCCGGGCCGCTCGTCCAGGTTCACCCCGATGTCGGGCAGGTCGTGGATCGGGAAGGTGCCGGGCAGCAGCATGTCGCCGTCGTCGCCCTGCTGCACCGCCAGCACGTCGCGGTCGGTCTCGTCGTAGATCTCGCCGACGACCTCCTCCAGCAGGTCCTCCAGCGTGACGATGCCGTCGACCGCCCCGTGCTCGTCGACGACAAGCGCGAACTGCTGGTGCTCGACCTTGAACCGGCGCAGCGCGTCGGCGGCGTGCAGGGAGTCGGGCAGCAGCAGGGCCGGTCGGGCGATGTCGGCCAGCCGGTCCGCGTCGTCGAGCAGCAGGTCGCGCAGGTGCACGACGCCGAGCGTGTCGTCGAGGTTGCGCCGCCGTACGACGGGGGCCCGGGAGAATCCGGAGCCCGCGAGTTCCTTGCGGGCGACCTCGACGGGCAGGTCGGCGTCGAGGGTGAACACGTTGCGGCGGGGGATCAGCACCTCGCGCAGGACCCGCTCGGTGATCTCCACGGCCCCGGCGATGATCAGCCGCTGCTCGGCGGTGAAACCGCGGTGCACGCTGACCATGTCGCGCACCTCGGCGGGCGTGATCTCGTCGCCGCGGTGCCGGTGCGGGTCGCCGCCCATGAGGCGTACGCCCAGGTCGGTGGCTTTGCTCAGCACCCACACGAAGGGCCGGGAGACGGTGGCGAGCACGGTCAGCGGGCGGCCGGCCAGGCGTGCCCACCGCTCGGCGTGCTGCATGGCGACGCGTTTGGGCGCGAGTTCGCCGAAGACCAGGGTGAGGAAGGTCAGCAGCAGGGTCACCACGATGACGGCGGCGGGCCGGGCCGCGCGGCCGAGGAAGCCCAGCGCGGGTTGCAGCACCTCGGCCAGTGCGATGGCGGCGGTCGCCGACGCCAGGAACCCGGCCAGGGTGATGCCGATCTGGATGGTGGCCAGGAACCGGTTCGGGTCCCGGGCCAGTGCCGCGGCGGCCGCGGCGCCGCCACCCTGCTGCCCCATCCGGCGCAGCTGGCCCTCACGCAGCGAGACCAGCGCCATCTCGCTGCCGGCGAACAGCGCGTTCAATACGATCAGTACGGCTACCAGAACGAGCTGAATCCAGTGGTCGCCCACCATTGATCACCTGGGGCCCGCCAGCAGATCCAGCCGGTACGCGCAGGCCGGGCGTCGGCCCGGCCCGGTATCACAGCCTTCCATTCGGTCAACGGTAGCAGCAGGTCACGGCCCTGGGGCCGGGTCTGCGGGACCGGTCAGCGGCCGCCGCGGGGCTGGTTGCCCTTCTTGAGGCGCATCACGCCGGACTGGCCCACCGACAGCTGGGTGCGGGTGGCCTTCTCCCGCGCCGCCATGGCGCGCTGGCGGGACTGCTCCTGCGCGTGCTCGGACGCCCAGGCGGCGTGCTCACCGGGCGCGTGGTCGTGCTCGGCGTGCGGCGTGCCTGGCTGGTCCTGCTCGACGCGCGGCTTGTCCGGGCGCGGGTGCCGGCGGGACTGGTTGTTCTTGGGCATCGCTCCTCCTCGACGGATCACCTCCACGCTAAGGAGCGCGGGCGGCGGGCCGCAGGCGGTTGGCGAATCAGCACCCGATCAGGCGGGGCGCAGCAGGTCGGGCAGGGCGTCCAGGCCGTCGACGATGACCGCGTGACGGGCCGCCTCGGGCTTCTCCGAGCCGAGGTAGCCCCACGGGCCGCGGCGGACCAGGACGGGCTTCATACCGGCGCGGGTGGAGGGCAGCACGTCGTTGTCGACCCGGTCGCCGACGTAGCAGATCGCCGCCGGGGCGAGGTCGGCCACTTCGGCGACCTTGGTGAAGAAGCTCGGGTGGGGCTTCTCGATGCCCCACTCGGCCGAGGTGTAGATCGCGTCCACGGGCAGGTCCATGCGCTCCAGCGCGGCCTTGGCCTGCGGCGGCTGGTTGCCCGCGATGATCACGGCGAGGCCGCGGCGGCGCAGCTCGGCGAAGGCCGGGCGCACGTCGGGGTAGAGGTCGGCGGAGTCGAAGTTCTCGCGCAGGCCGTCGGGGTCGTCGGCGGCCCAGGCGGCCATCTCGGCGTCCACGTCGAGGCCGGGGCGCAGCAGCGCGAACGCGTCGCCGTGCGGGCGGTCCATGGCGGCCATGCCGCCGAGCAGGCCGAGCATCGCGAAGCGGGGCACGCCGAGGCGGTCGGCCCAGCGGCTCCAGATGCGGGTCTCGTCGATCAGCGTCTCGCCCACATCGAACACCACTGCCTTGATCATCTGCCCAGGATATCGGGCGCGGGGGCGGATACCCCGCACGGGTGCGCCGCTGGTGCCGCCCGTCACCGGGCGTGGTGCGCCGGCCCGGAGACGTCGATCCGCCTAAGCCGCCAGGTTCGGGCGGCCGACGTCCCCGGGCCGGCGCGAGGTGTCCGCGGAGCCGGGCACTACCCCAGTGGCCCGGCCCCGCGGCGTCTCAGCGCCGCCCGGCCAGGGCGGTCAGCGAGCGGGCCGCCGTGGCGGCCGCGGTGTTCACGAGGGTGTCCAGCAGCTCCGGGTACGACATCCCGGCGGCCTGCCAGATGCGCGGGTACTGCGACGCGGCGGTGAACCCGGGGAACGTGTTGACCTCGTTCAGGACCGGCTCGCTGCCGTCGGCGGGCAGGAAGAAGTCGACGCGCAGCAGGCCGCGGCATTCGAGAGCGGCGAACGCCTGCAACGCCCGGCACTGCAGCAGCGCGGTCACCCACGGGTCGAGCCGCGCCGGGATGTCGAACACCACCTCGCCGGCGGTGTACTTGGCGTCGTAGTCGAAGAAGTCGTGCCCACCGGCCACCCGGATCTCCAGCGGCGGCCCGGCCTGCAGCGTGCCGTCCGGGTGCTCCAGCACCGCCACGTCGACCTCGCGCCCGGCCACCCCGGCCTCGACGAGGACCTTGCCGTCGCAGGCGCGGGCGGCGGCCAGCGCCGCGGGCAGCTGCGCCCAGTCGTCGACCCGGGTGACGCCGATGCTGGACCCGGCGCGGGCCGGCTTGACGAAGACGGGCAGGCCCAGGCGCTCGCGGTCGGCGGGGGACACGTCGTCCTGGCCGGGGCGCAGCACGACGCCGTCGGCCACCCGCAGCCCGTCGGCGGCCAGGATCTTCTTGGTGAACTCCTTGTCCATGCCGGTGGCGCTGGCCAGCACACCGCTGCCGACGTACGGCACCCCGGCCAGCTCCAGCAGCGACTGCACGGTGCCGTCCTCGCCGTAGGGGCCATGCAGCGCGGGGAAGACCACGTCGGCGCGGCCGAGCGTGCGCAGCGCGTCGCCCATGCTCACCGGGATGCCGTCGACGTGCCAGGCCCCGTCGCGGCCGATGACCACCTCGGTGACGTCGTACCGGACCCGGTCCAGGTGGGCCAGGATGCTGCGGGCCGACTTGCACGACACGTCGTGCTCCCCACTCCGCCCCCCGTAGATCACAGCAAGCTTCATCGAACGCTTCCTTCCGTGGTGCAGGAAGGAAGGGCACCTTCACATCGGACGTCCGTGTAGAAGGTGCCCTTCCCATCGTGGCGGCGGGGCACGCGGGTGCCGATGCCGGTGAGGATCTCGTGGGGGTTGGTCGACGCCCAGGTGGCCCACTCGGCGGCGGTGGGTTCGCCGCAGTCGCCGGGGCCGAGGACGGTCACCGGGTCGCCGATGCGTACGTCCAGCTCGCCGGCGTCGACGATGCACTGGTCCATGGCGACGCGGCCGATGATCGGCAATCGCCGCCCCCCGAGCAGGACCTGTGCGCGGCCGTCGACGCCGCGCGGGATGCCGTCGGCGAACCCGAGCGGGATCAGGGCCAGGGTGGTGGGCCGGGCCGTGACGTGGGTGTGCTGGTAGGAGACCCCGGTGCCGGCGGGCACCCGCTTAACCATGATCACCTGGGTACGCAGGGTGAGCGCCGGACGCAGCCCGAAGGCGCGACCGGGCACCGGCTCGACCCCGTACACCGCGATGCCGGCCCGGACCAGGTCGAAGTGGGTCCTCGGGGCGGTGAACACGGCGGCCGAGTTGGCCAGGTGCAGCAGCTCCGGGTCCAGCCCGGCGTCGCGGGCATACGTCACCGCCTCGGCGAACGCCGCCGTCTGCGCGGTGACGCCGTACGGCGAGGAGTCGGCGGTGGCCAGGTGCGACCACACGCCGCGCACGGCGAGCACGCCCTCCCGCTCGTACTTGCGGGCCCAGGCGACCAGCTCCGGCCAGCCGTCGGCGGTCGCGCCGTGCCGCGACATGCCGGTATCGATCTTGAGGTGGACCTGGGCGGTGCGGCCCGTGCCGCGGGCTGCGGCGGCGACCGCGTCGAGCAGCTCCGGGGCGGCCACGGACACGTCGACGTCGGCGGCGGCCAGCGCCGCGAAGTCGGTGCCGGGGCCGTGCAGCCAGCTCAGCACCGGCGCGGTCAGGCCCGCGGTGCGCAGTTCGAGCGCCTCGGTGGCGCTGGTGACCCCGAGCCAGGTCGCGCCGCCGGACAGCGCGGCGCGGGCCACCGGCACCGCGCCGTGGCCGAACCCGTCCGCCTTCACCACGGCCATCACCGCGGCGGTCGTGGCCCCGGCGATCCGTTCGACGTTGCCCGCGACGGCCGCGAGGTCGACTACCGCCTCAGCCAGCTCTCCAGTCACGCTCGGTAGCCAACAGCAGGGCGTGTGAGGGTGCCGAGAGGGATTTCACTAACGCTGCGCTAACAACGCCCGTGCATACTTGGCGGTCGGTCGATCGCGGAGGTGGCGGGGTGCGGGTCCTGGTCGTGGAGGACGAGGAACTGATGGCCGAGGCCGTCGCCGAGGGGCTGCGGCAGGAGGCTTTCGCCGTCGACGTCGCCTACGACGGGGCGGCCGCGCTGGAGAAGCTCGCGGTCAACGCGTACGACGTCATGATCTTGGATCGGGATCTGCCGCGGGTGCACGGGGACGAGGTGTGCCGGCAGGTCGTGGCGCAGGGCCTGGACGTGCGGGTGCTGATGCTCACCGTGTCGGTGACGGTGGCCGAGCGGGTCGCCGGGCTCAGCCTCGGTGCCGACGACTACCTGGCCAAGCCGTTCGCGTTCGCCGAGCTGGTGGCCCGGGTGCGCGCGCTGGGCCGCCGCGCCCGCCCGGCCACGCCGCCGGTGCTGGAGCGGGCCGGCATCCGGCTCGACCCGCACCACCGCGAGACGTACCGCGACGGGCGTTATGTGAGCCTGTCCCGTCGCGAGTTCGCGGTGCTCGAGGAGCTGCTGCGGGCCGAGGGGGCGGTGGTGTCGGCGGAGACGCTGCTGGAGAAGGTCTGGGACGAGCACATGGACCCGTTCACCACCATCGTCCGGGTCACCATCAGCGGCCTGCGCCGCAAGCTGGGCGAGCCGCAGCCGATCGAGACGGTCACCGCCGTCGGCTACCGGATCCGCTGATGGGCGAGTGGCGCGGCAACCTGCGGGTACGCCTGACCGTCGTGTTCAGCCTCGTGTTCGCCCTCGCGGGCGGGTCGGTGCTGGCGGGCATGTTGATCATGGTCGACAACGCCATGGCGTACAGCCTGGGCATCATCTTCGCCGACAAGTACTCCGGTTTCGGGCCCGGCGGCTTCCCGAACACCGAGCAGGCGATCAGCTCGCTGGACGCGTCCAAGCAGACGATCATGGATTCGATGCAGTCCAACCTGCTGTTCAAGGGCGGCCTGACGCTGCTGGCGATGTGGGTCGTGGCCACCGCGGCGGGCTGGTTCGTCGCCGGGCGGCTGCTGCGGCCGCTCAGCATGATCACCGCGACCGCGCACCGGATCGCCGGGCGCACCCTGCACAAGCGCATCGACCTGGACGCACCGCCCGGCGAGGTGAAGAGCCTCGCGGACTCCTTCGACAGCATGCTAGACCGCCTCGACGAGGCCTTCGCCGGACAGGGCCGGTTCATCGCCAACGCGGCCCACGAGCTGAAGACCCCGATCGCGCTGAACCGCACCCTGGTCGAGGTCGCCATGAGCCGCCCGGACAGCCCGCCGCAGGTGCACCAGCTCGGGGAGAACCTGCTCGCGGTCAACCAGCGCCACGAGCGGCTCATCGACGCCCTGCTGACGCTTGCCCGCGCCGAGGACGCGGTGACCGAGCGCCGCCTGGTCGACGTGGCCGAGCTGGCGACCATCGCCGCGGACACGACCGAGGCCCTGGCCGGGCGGCTGACCGTGCAGATCGGCCGCGACCTGGCCCCCGCGCCGGTGACGGGCGACCCGATCCTGCTGGAGCAGATGATCCGCAACCTGATCGACAACGCGACCCGCTACAACGTAGAGGGCGGCTGGGTGCGGGTGCAGACGATCGCCCGGCCCCGCCACGCCGAGATCGTGGTGAGCAACACCGGCGCGGTCATCTCGTCGTACGAGGTGCCGACGCTGTTCGAGCCGTTCCGGCGGCTCACCGACCGGGTCGGCTCGTCGCGCGGCAGCGGCCTCGGCCTGTCCATCGTGCGCGCGGTCGCCCAGGCCCACCGCGGCGACGCCGTCGCCGTGCCCCGCCCCGGCGGCGGCCTGGTCGTCCGCGTGATCCTGCCCCGCTCCGCCCACCCCCTCGCCGAACCGGTCATCGTCGCCCCCGCCCTCCCCGACCCCCCGCCCCCTCCGTGTTGATCATGAAATTATGGCACGGGTC
Organism: Catellatospora vulcania; assembly: GCF_009720385.1. Lineage (GTDB taxonomy): Bacteria > Actinomycetota > Actinomycetes > Mycobacteriales > Micromonosporaceae > Catellatospora > Catellatospora vulcania. Next base: position 107,221 of record NZ_ML769310.1, read on the forward strand.
GACGGTGTGTCGTGGGCCTAACCTCATGATCAACGCGGGCTTCGGCGTCCTGCCGGTCAGACCAGGCCGAGGCCGAGGGTCAGGGTGCCGGCGGCCAGGGAGGCTCCGCCGAGCGGGACGAGCCAGATGAGCTTGTTCGGCTTGGTGTCGGTCGGTCGGACGACGGACAGGAAGAAGCCGAGCGACATGACGATCGGCGGGGCCACCAGCAGTGCGCGGACCAGGGTCTGCGTACCCGCGCTGTAGCCGGTCTGGTCGAGGTAGGGCAGGGCGACCAGGGCGAAGATCACGAGTACGCCCGCGTGCGCGTGCCCCGCGGTCCAGAGCGCCCGCCGGACCGGGTTGTCGAGGTAGCCGGGGATGCGCTTGACGATGCTCATCAGCAGCGACAGCCCGCCGAACACGATGGTCGACACGGTGATGAGCAGGATCCCTGCGGTGAAAACGGTGGCGGCGGACATGGCGGCCCTCTCTGGATAACGGATAGCATCACTATCCGCCAAGCCGCCGAACCGGTCAATGGCCTTCCGTCCCCGGGCCGGGGGAGGGTCGGTCAAGATCGTTCGACTGCCGGGCGCCTTTGCGCATCTTGAGGCGGCATTCGCCCAGGTGCCAGGAAAGTCGAACGATCGCGGGCGCGGTGCGCGGGGAAGGGTCAGCGGCCGCCGGAGACCTTGAGGGTCGCGCCGGTGGTGTAGGAGGCTTCGTCGCTGAGCAGCCAGGCGATGGCGTTCGCGACTTCTTCGGGCTGCCCGGAGCGGCCCAGCGGGGCGGCCGGGCCGAGCCGGTCCGCGCGGCCGGGCTCGCCGCTGCCGGCGTGGAATCCGGTGTGGATGACGCCGGGGGAGACCGTGTTGACCCGGATCCCGGCCGGGCCGAGTTCCTTGGACAGGCCCACGGTCAGCGTCTCGACGGCCGCCTTCGACGCGGCGTAGTGCACGTACTCGCCGGGGCTGCCCAGGTTCGCGGCGACCGAGGAGACGTTCACGATCGCGCTGCCGGGTCCCATCCGGCGGGCCGCCTCCTGGGCGCACAGGATCGCGCCGATGACGTTGACCTCGACCACCCGGCGCAGGTCGGCTTCGGACAGCTCGGTGAACGGCCCGATGGCGCTGCTCACCGCGGCGTTGTTGACCAGTCCGGTGGGTGTGCCGAGCTCGGCCTGCGTACGGTCGAACAGCTCGCGCACCTGCGTGCCGTCGGACACGTCGACGCGCGCCGCGACCGCCCGCCGTCCCGCCGCAGCCACTTTCGCGACGACCTCCGCCGCCGCATCGGCGTCGCCGCGGTAGCCGACGACGACGTCATGGCCCGCCGCGGCGAGCTTTACGCAGGTGGCAGCGCCTATGCCGCGGCTGCCGCCGGTCACGATGATGATCCCCATCGCTCCATTAGAGCAACCGTGCAACGAGCGTGACAGGCCGTGACACTGTCACCGCCGACACACCCGGTGCGCGCGGCGGGCCGGTGCTGCGAAGATGTCCCCACTTTCCGCATGGTGTCAGTGCCGATGTTGTCGGTGGGCTCTGATAGAACATGCGTATCAAACATGTGTTCGGCGAGGGTGTGGGAGCGCGGTTATGGCGGGACTGTCGACTCAGGAGTTGACGCAGATCCAGGAGACGCTTGCGTCCGGCAAGCGACCCAGGGTCATGTTCACCGAGGCGGCCGGCCAGATCGCGGGCCAGCTGGGACAGGTCGTGCAGCTCGACGACCCGGCCACCCACGATGAATGGATCATGGTGAAGTTCGGTAGCGACGTGCTGCCGTTCGCCCCAGGCGACCTCACCATCCCGCCCAAGGGTGCGACCGGTCGCAAGCCGGTGCCCGAGCCGGTTCCGGAGCCTGTCGCCCCGCCCGAGCCCGAGTTTATGATCATCCGTGAGAAGCCTGGCCGTCAGGAGCGACCCGTGTCCGTTAATCCCGAGGTGTCCGAACAGGAGACGCCGTCCGCCGTCGCGCCCGCCCCGCGCAAGCCCGCCGCGAAGGGCCCCAAGGTCAAGCCGCCGGCGGGGCTGACCGTGACGCTGGCCTACACCGAGGGCGAGTGGACGGTCGGGGCGGTCCAGGGCACCAAGGCGCTCGCCAAGCCCTACATCATCAAGGCGCAGGAGGCGCTGAAGATGGTGTCGATGCTGGACGTGCCGGGTGTGCAGGAGGCCGTGGAGCAGATCCTGGGCGCGGAGCGGGCCGAGGCCGAGGCGCACGCGCTCAAGCTGCGGGCCGAGCTGGCCGAGTTAGAGGCCAAGCTGGCCGAGTTGGGCGCGGCAGGCGCCTGAGACAGCACGGAAGCGGGGTGGCCGTTCGCGCGGCCGCCCCGCTTCTTGCTGCGCAGCGCCGGGTCCGTGGGCATCCCGGTCTCCGGCACGCCACGACCCGGCGCTCAGCGCCGGTGGCCTCCGGCGGCCGTCACGGGGGCGTCACAGGGCCGTGCAGGACACCGTGGTGCCGGTCGGCGCACCGTTGGCCTGGAAGCCGAACTCCGTGTACGCGCCCGCGGCCAGCTTGCCGTTGTAACCCAGGTTGCTCACCTGGACCGTGCCGGTGGCCCCGGTGAACTGCCCGTTCCAGCCGTTGACGAGGGTCGTCCCGGACGGCAGGGCCAGCGCGACCCGCCAGCCGTTGACCCCGCCGCTGCCCGCGGTGACCCGCACGGCGGCGACGAACCCGCCGGTCCACGCGTTGCTCACGGTGAACGCCGCGGTGCAGCCGCCGGGTGCCGGGGGCGAGCCGCTCGGCGACGGTGACGCACTCGGCGAGGGTGAGGCGCTCGGCGACGGCGGCCGGGACGGCGAGGGCGACACCGACGGCGACGCGCTGGGCGACGTGGACGGTCCCGCCGACGGGCTGGCCGTGGTGTTCAGGCCGAAGAAGGCGACCGCAGCCCCGTACTGCACGGGCAGGTTGTGCGGGGTGTTGGCCATGCTGACCGCCTCGACCAGCACCTGGCCGGAGCCGTTGGCGTAGCGGGTGCGGGTCCAGCCGGACTGCGGCGTGTCGGTCGAGGTCGGCGTCTGGCTCAGGCCGTGCACGTTGGTCCACTGCTCGATCGCCTCGCCGAAGTTGACGTACGACAGGACCTCGTCGTTGACGCCGTGCCACAGCTGCATCCGCGGCCGTGCCCCGGTGTAGCCGGGGTAGGCGTTGCGGACCAGGTCGCCCCACTGCTGCGGGGTCTTGACGACCTGCCCCTGGGCGCAGGCGCTGTGCCAGCTTTCCGTCCCGGCGAAGCAGCCGAAGGGCACCCCGGCGAAGGCCGAGCCGGCCCGGTACACGTCCGGGTACGCGCCGAGCAGGACATTGGTCATCATGCCGCCGGAGGAGACGCCGGTGACGTAGGTGCGGGCCGGGTCGGCGTTGTGGGTCTGCTGCGCATACTTCGTCATCGACACGATGCTCAGCGAGTCGCCGCCGCCGTTGTGGGTGAGCGTGGCCGCCGACGCCACGTCGAAGCAGCCGTCGCTGCGGGTCACCGACGGGTAGACCACGATGAAGCCGTACTGGTCGGCGAGCCGGGCGTAGTCGGAGCCGTTGTACATGGCGGGGCCGTCGCCGTGGCACCAGTGCACCGCGACCAGCAGAGCCGGGCGGGGCGCGACGGTGTTCGGGACGTAGAGGAACATGCGCAGGCTGCCGGGGTTCGCGCCGAAGCCGGTGACCTCGGTGAGGGTCGCGGCGGCGGCGGGGGAGGCCACGGTGAGGACCACCGCGGCGATGAGCGGGACGACGGCGAGCCACAGGGCGTGCAGGGCTCTGCGTGGGGTCATGGAGTTTGCTCCTTGCCGAGGAGAGACGCAGGTCCCGGCCGCGGAGGCCGCGGAGCGGGAGATGCGCGGGTGCGCTGCCGCCACGCGGGCTCGGCCCGGTGCGCCCTCGGCAGTCGGATCAGGCCGCCCACCCGGGTGGACGGTCGTTGCTCCCGATCCGCGAGTGTAGTGGTGGTGGTGAATGCGTGTCAGTGCCGCGTCGGCGAGCGGTAGCGCGGCAGCGCCGAGCGGCTATCCGGCGGCGGCCCGGCTGCCGGGCGGGCTGCCGGGCGCGGGCATCTGTGCGGCTTCGTCGGGGATGTGATGGGTGCCGATGCGCTTGCGGAACACCCAGTAGGTCCAGCCCTGGTAGAGCAGCACGATCGGCGTGAAGACCAGGGCAACCCAGGTCATGATCTTCAGGGTGTACGGGGTGGACGACGCGTTGGCCACGGTCAGGCTGTTGGTGACCGGGTCGACCGTCGAGGGGAGCACGAACGGGTAGAGGTCGGCGAACAGCGACGCCACGGCCAGTGCGATCGCTGCGGCGGTGCCCGCGAACGCCCAGCCCTCGCGGCGGCCGTCGGGGTCGGTCCGGGACGGCAGCCGGTTCGCGACCAGGCCGCCGACCAGGCACAGCGCGGCGAGCACGGCCAGCACGACGGCGGCCGGGGTGGCGCGGCGCAGCAGGGTCACGCCGAGGAACAGCACCGCGGCGATCGCGGCGAACACGCCGAGGCGTTCGGCCAGCAGGTTGGCCCGGTGCCGGATGTCGCCGGTGGTCTTCAGCGCCACGAAGATCGCGCCGTGGGTCAGGAACAGGGCCAGGGTGGTCAGGCCGCCGAGCAGGGCGTACAGGTTGAGCAGGGTGAACAGGCTGCCGGTGTAGTTGTGCCCGGCGTCCAGCGGCACGCCGCGCACGATGTTGGCGAACGCGACGCCCCACAGGAACGCGGGCACGACGGAACCGAACACGATGCACCAGTCCCAGCGCCGCTTCCACGACGCCGCGGGGCGCTTCCCGCGGTACTCGAACGCGACCCCGCGCAGGATCAGCGCCAGCAGGATCAGCAGCAGCGGCAGGTAGAAGCCGGAGAACAGCGAGGCGTACCACTCGGGGAAGGCGGCGAACATCGCGCCGCCCGCGGTGAGCAGCCAGACCTCGTTGCCGTCCCAGACCGGCCCGATCGTATTGATCATCACGCGGCGTTCGCGCTCGTCGCGGCCCAGCACGGGCAGCAGGGCTCCCACGCCGAAGTCGAAGCCCTCCAGCACGAAGTAGCCGATGAACAGCAGCGCGATCAGCAGGAACCACAGCGTCGACAGCTCCACGGCGGCCTCCTAGTACGCGAACGCCAGCGGCCGGTCCTCGTCGGACTCGGTGGCCGGTGGCGGGGTGACGTCGGGCAGCCCGGCGCGGGCGTAGTGCAGCAGCAGGCCCACCTCGACGACGGCGAGCGCGCCGTAGAGCAGGGTGTACACGGCCAGCGAGGTGATCACGTCGCCGGAGGAGGCGGCGGGTGACGCCGCGATCGCGGTCTTCATCTGGCCGAACACGATCCAGGGCTGCCGGCCCATCTCGGTGAAGATCCAGCCGAAGGAGTTCGCGGCCAGCGGCAGCAGCGGCAGCGCGATCATGCCCCACATCAGCAGCCGGGTGCCGCGCCGCTCGGGCGCGGGGGAGCGGCCCTTGCGGATCGCCCACAGTGCCCACAGCGCGAACAGCGCCGCCAGCACCCCGAAGCCGATCATGAGGCGGAACGACCAGTAGGTCACCGGGATGTTGGGCGCGTAGTCGCCGGGCCCGAACCTGGCCGCGTACTCGGCCTGCAGGTCGTTGACGCCCTGGACCCGGCCGTCGAAGGTGCCGGTGGCCAGGAACGACAGCACCCGCGGCACGTCCAGCGACCAGACCGGCCGGCTGCCGTCGAGCGTGCCGATGGTGAACAGGGAGAACGGGGCGGGCTGCTCGGTGCCGTAGAGGGCCTCGGCGGCGGCCATCTTCATCGGCTGCACCTCGGTCATGATCTTGCCCTGGATGTCGCCGGTGATGAACAGCAGCGCCATCGCCACCAGCGTGGTCCAGGAGCCGAGCTTCACCGCGCTGCGGAACGCTGCGGTGTCGCGCCCGGGACGGCGTACCAGGTGCCACATGGCCACGGCGGCCATCAGCGCGCCCGCGGTCAGGAACGCGCCCGCGATCGTGTGCGGGATCGTGATCAGGGCGACCTTGTTGGTCAGCACGGCCCCGAAGTCGGTCAGCTCGGCCCGGCCGCGCTCAGGATTGATCTTGAAGCCGACCGGGTTCTGCATCCACGAGTTCGCGGCCAGGATGAACGCCGCGCTCAGCACCGTGCCGACCGCGACGATCCAGATGCAGGCCAGGTGGACCTTCTTGGGCAGCTTGTCCCAGCCGAAGATCCACAGGCCGAGGAACGTCGACTCCAGGAAGAACGCGAGCAGGGCCTCCATCGCCAGGGGCGCACCGAAGATGTCGCCGACGAAGCGGGAGTACTCGCTCCAGTTCATGCCGAACTGGAACTCCTGCACGATGCCGGTCACCACACCCATCGCGAAGTTGATCAGCAGCAGCTTGCCGTAGAACTTCGTCAGTTTCAGCCACTTCTCGTTCCCGGTCCGCGACCAGGCCGTCTGCAGTCCCGCGACGAGGAACGACAGGCCGATCGTGATCGGGACGAACAGGAAGTGGTACACGGTGGTGATGCCGAACTGCCAGCGGGCCAGGTCCGTCGCGTCCATCCCGGGGGCTCCCCACTTGCCGGATTCGATCCCTTTCGCCGACCATACGCACAGGTCGGCGGGCTGGTGGGCGACTTCGCGGACGCTGCGTCGAACAAGTGCCCGAGCACGTGACCGCGCATGGCAGGATCGTGGACCGTGAGCCCCTCGACGAGCTGGTCCCCGCCCCCGCTGCTGCGCTTCGCGATGCTGCTCGCCGAGGGCGTGGTGCGCCTGACCACGCGCCTGGAGGTCACCGGGGACATCCCCGAGCAGGCCCGGCACGGCCGGCTCATCCTCGCCGCGAACCACATCAGCCCGTTCGACCCGATCGCGGTGGCGGCGGCGTTCCGGCGGCTCGGCGTGTACCCGCGGATCATGGCCAACGCGGGCCTGTTCCGCACCCCGGTCATCGGGCCGCTGATGCGCTGGCAGGGCCACATCCAGGTCGACCGCGGCGAGCCGACCGCCGCCAACGCGGTCACCGACAGCGTCACCGCGCTCAACGAGGGCGCCCTGCTGATGATCTACCCGGAGGGGCGCATCGGCCTCGACCCGGCCATGTGGCCCGAGCGCGGCCGCACCGGCGTCGGCCGCCTGGTGCTGGCCACCGGCGCCCCGGTCGTCCCGATCGCGATCTGGGGAAGCCACGAGGTCATCCCGTACGCCGCGCCCACCGGCATGTGGCCCATGGTCTGGCACTCGCTGCGCCATCGCCCGCGGGTGCGGGTGCACGTCGGGCCCGCCGTCGACCTGTCCGGCGTCGACGCGGCCCGGCCGGGCGCGGCGCAGCGCATCGCCGACCGCATCATCGACGCGATCGCGGCCGAGCTGGTCCCGCTGCGCACCGACGAACCCGACACCCCGCGCTTCGTCGACCCGTCCCGGCCCACCGAGACCCGCCGCGCGAGGCCGCGCACCGCGCGCTGAGCGACGTCAACCCCGGCGGGAGCGGTAGGCGGCCACCAGTTCGCGGGTGGTGGCCAGGCCCAGCTCCTGGCGTAGGTCGGCGATGCGGCGGTTGGCCGTGCGCAACGACAGGTACTCCGCGGCAGCCGCCGCGGCTATCGTCGCCCCGTCAGCCAGCCGGTCCAGCAGCGCACGCTGGACCGGGGAAAGCTGTCGCAGCCAGTCCACAGGGTCGTCGTCGGCCACCTGAGCACCCCTTCAAGACATCAACGTCCCCGGAAAGATCGATTTGTTTCGACGCGGTGGTGCGGACATTCTCACCGATGTCGCCCGTTGTTGGCGAGCGGTCAGTACGCGGGCCATCCATCCGCACCCGGCAGTGGCAAGCTTTCCCAGATGGAGACGCCGCAGGGTCACCCCCATCCGTATCTCGCCGCGCCGCCGCTCGCCTTCGCCCATCGGGGTGGCGCCGCGGAAGGCGACGAGAACACCGCCGACGCGTTCGACCGGGCGGTGAAAGCCGGCTACCGGTACGTCGAGACCGATGTGCACGCCACCCGAGACGGGATCGCGGTGGTGCTGCACGACGCCAACCTGCGCCGCGTCGCCGGTGACCCGCAAGCCGTCGCCACCATGGCCTGGGCGGACCTGAAGACGGTGCGCGTCGGCGGGGCTGCCGCCGTGCCGCGGCTCGACGAGGTCCTCGACGCCTGGCCGGAGATCCGGTTCAACATCGACATCAAGTCCGACGCGGCCGTCGCGCCGACCGTGACCGCGGTGCACGAGCGCGCCACCCCCGACCAGGTGCTGCTCGCCTCGTTCTCCGACACCCGGCTGCAGCGGGCGCGGGAGCTGGCCGGCCCGATGTACGCCACCTCGCTGGCGCAGCGCGAGACGGCCCGGCTGTGGCTGGCCTCGCGGCTGCGGCGGCGCATCACGCTGCCGCCGACGGCGGTCGCGGCGCAGGTGCCGATCCGTTTCGGGGCCGTGCGGCTGGTCGACCGGCGGTTCGTGGACCACGCCCACGCGCTCGGGCTCCAGGTGCATGTGTGGACGGTCGACGATCCTGCCGTGATGGAGGGGTTACTTGATCTCGGTGTGGATGGCATCATGACCGATCGCATCGACGTGTTACGGGAAGTTTTCACGCACCGGGGTCTTTGGAAGGACCAGGCATGAGCGAGCACAGCGAGCGAATCGGCGGGCTTGGCTATGCCGCCGATGAGCGAAGCGAGGAGAAGGCATGACCGCTGATGTCAGCGCACCCCCCGCGCCTGCCGAAGGGTATGGCGAGAGCACCAAACGTGAGCGGGTCGGCTGGTACTTCTACGACTGGGCCAACTCGGCGTTCTCCACCACCGTGGTCACGGCGTTCCTGGGCCCCTACCTGACCGCCATCGCCGAGAACGGGGCCGACCCGGCGGGCGACGTGCACCTGCTCGGCATGTCGTTCAAGGCGGGCTCGCTGTTCGCGTACACCACCTCGCTGTCGGTCTTCCTGCAGGTGCTGCTGCTGCCGGTGGTCGGCGCGATCGCCGACCGGGCCGCCCGCAAGAAGATCTGGCTCGCGGTGTTCGCCTACATCGGCGCGGCGGCCACCTGCGGCCTGGTGTTCCTGACCGGCGACCGCTACCAGCTCGGCGCGGCGCTGTTCTTCATCGCCAACCTGTCCTTCGGCGCCAGCATCGTGGTCTACAACTCGTTCCTGCCGCAGATCTCCGACGAGAACGAGCGCGACGGCGTGTCCAGCCGCGGCTGGGCCTTCGGCTACCTCGGCGGCGGACTGCTGCTGCTGCTCAACGTCATCGTGGTGCTGATCGGCGGCGAGGAGAACCAGGGCGAGATCGCCCGCTGGTCGCTGGTGTCGGCGGGCCTGTGGTGGGCGGGCTTCACGACGCTGCCGCTGCTGTGGCTGCGCGACCGTCCGTCACCGGCGGGCACCGCCCGCGGCTCGGTGCTGATCGACGGGTTCAAGCAGCTCGGGCACACCCTCAAGGAGATGCGGGCGTTCCCGCTGACGCTGTTCTTCCTCGGTGCGTTCCTCATCTACAACGACGGTATCCAGACCGTCATCGCGATGGCGGGCACGTACGGGTCCAAGCAGCTCGGTTTCACCAACACCGTGCTGATGCCGACCATCCTGATGGTGCAGTTCCTGGCGTTCGCCGGGGCGATGCTGCTGGGCCGGCTCGCGAAGAAGTTCGGCGCGTGGAAGACGGTGCTCGGCAGCCTGGTCGGCTGGACCGCCATCCTGATCGCGGCGTTCTTCCTGCCGTACGGGCAGGCGGTGCCGTTCGTGATCCTCGGCGGCGCCATCGGCCTCGTGCTCGGCGGCAGCCAGGCGCTGAGCCGCTCGCTGTTCAGCCAGCTGATCCCGCGCGGCAAGGAGGGCGAGTACTTCGGCCTCTACGAGATCTCCGACAAGGGCACCAGCTGGCTCGGGCCGCTGCTGTTCGGCCTGGCGTACGACCTGACCGGCTCGTACCGGGTCGCGATCATCTCGCTGATCGTGTTCTTCGTCGTGGGCTTCATCATGCTGATGATGGTGCCGATGGCGCGGGCCATCGCCGCCGTCGGCAACACGCCGCCCGACAAGCTCTGACACGCCCGGCGGCCTGCGAATCGCCGTCATGGATTCCCGATAACGGAGGGGTAGCCACTAGGCTGCCCCTCCGTGACCGCTGCTGACGAACCCACCATCGCCCCGGCGCACTGCCAGTCCGCGGGAGACGGCCGGCTGCGCCACGGCGCCGCGCTGAAGTTCTTCTGGGGCCCGATGGACTGCGGCAAGTCCACCCTGGCGCTGCAGATGGACCACAACCACGGCCGCCAGGGCCGCCGCGGCCTCGTGCTGACCCGCAACGACCGGTCGCTCGGCCCGCAGGTCACCACCCGGATCGGGCTGGCCCACGCGGCCGTCGAGGTCACCGACGACCTGGACCTCATCGCGCTGGTGCGCAAGGAGTGGGGCGACGGGGCCCGCATCGACTACCTGATCTGCGACGAGGCCTGCTTCTACACCGTCGAGCAGATCGAGCAGCTGGCCGACCTGGTCGACTCCTACGACGTCGACGTGTACGCCTTCGGCCTGGCCTCGGACTTCCGCTCGTACCTGTTCCCGGCGGCGCAGCGGCTGTTCGAGCTGGCCGACGAGGTGAACCGGCTGCAGGTCGAGGTGCTGTGCTGGTGCGGCCGGGAGGGCCTGCTCAACGCCCGCATCGTCGGCGGCGCGGTGGCCCGCGAGGGCGAGCAGGTCGTCATCGGCGACACCGCCGCCGCCGACCGGTCCGAGGTCCGCTACCAGGTGCTCTGCCGCCGCCACTACCGCTCCGGGGACCTGGGCCGGTAGGCCCGCGCGGTGATGACGACGACGCCCGCGGCGAGTGCGCCGACGGCGGTGACGGCGGTCAGTGCCACGGCCGGCGCACCGACCTCGCCGAGGTTCGCCTCGGGGTAGCCGGCCATGCCGATGAGCGGCTTCCCGTGCCGGACCGCCCACACCCCGGTGCCGCTGAGCTGGGCCGCGGTGACCGCACCGGCCACCGCCGCCGTGGCGCAAGGCCGGGTTGCCGCGAGGCGCCGGTCAAGAGGGACTCCCGTCGATATGCTTGCCAGCCATCCTGGCCGATGGGAGCGGTGCGTGGTGACCCGTGAGGCGGTCATGGGGCCGTTTCGGCCCGCGGGGTCCGCGAGGTCGGTCACTATGGTGACGAAACGGACTTTGTGAGGTGACCCGGGATGTCCCAGCGCGAGCCGGCGGACGACGAGACGACCGGCGACGCCCAGGCGGAGCAGCGCGGCCGCACCGAGCGCGACGCCTACCGGATGAAGGTGCAGGAGCTGCGCGCGCTGCTGCGGGAGAAAGGCGTGCCGGGCACCTCCCAGATGCACAAGGACGAGCTGGTCCGCGAGCTGGTCAAGACGGTGCACTCCGACCAGCGGGCGCGGACCGTCGCGAAGGTCGCCACCGGCAAGAAGAGCGTGGTGCCGCCGGACGACCAGGCGCCCAGCTCGAAGGTGCCGAAGCCGCCGCGCCCGGCCAAGCGGGTGCCCGCCGCGGCCGCCCCGCCGCCGCTGCCCTACGACCCCGGCGACGTGATCGATCTGCTGCTGGTCCAGCACCAGCAGCTCGGCGACCTGTTCGACGAGCTGGACGGCGTGCGCGGCGCGCGGCGCCGGGACCTGTTCGCCGAGCTGGTGCGCCTGCTCGCGGTGCACGAGAGCATCGAGCAGCTGCTGGTGCATCCGCTGGCGCGGGCGCGGCTGTCCGGCGGCGACGCCGTGGTTGACGCCCGCACCGAGGAGGAGGACCAGGCCGAGCAGGACCTGGTGGAGCTGTACGAGCTCGGGCTGGAGCACGACGACTTCGAGGAGAAGCTGGCCAATCTGCGCGACGCCGTCATCGAGCACGGTGAGCTGGAGGAGGAGGAAGAGTTCGACGCCCTCCGCGAGCACGTGCCCGCCGAGGAGCTGCGCCGCCTCGGCGCGATCGCGGTGGCCGCCACCGACGCCGTCATGTCCTCCGACGACGCCGCCGCACCGGACGAGATCTTCGCCCTCGCTCGCGAGTCCTTCCCCGACCCCTGACGGCCCGCCCGCGCTGCTCGATCGCCCGACTTGCCGGGCACCTGTGCGAATCTTGAACCCGCTTTCGCCCGCGTGCCTGGCAAGTCGGGCGATCTTTGCGGGCGGTGTGCTGGTCGCGTACGCAGAGTAATACATCGGCATCTATTGACTTCGGAAGGTCCACAGTAAAGTCTGTTTCTTGAGAGCGCTCTCACGCCCTGATCCGTCCCCTCCTTGAAGGACTCGACGTGAGACTCACTGCGCTGACCAGCGCGGCGGTGCTCGCCGTGGCGCTGATCGCCCCCGCACCCGCCTACGCTGCCCCCACCCCCGACCCCGCCATCGGCATGGAACAGGCGCTGCAACGCGACCTGGGCCTGACCGCCGGCCAGGCCCGCATCCGCCAGGCGCACGAAGCCGCCGCCCCCGTCGTCGAGCGCGCCGTGCGCGAGCGGCTCGGCAGCCGGTTCGCCGGCGCCTGGTACTCGCCCGAGGACGGCCGTCTCAAGGTCGGCGTCCTCGACGAGGCCGCCGCCGAGCAGGCCCGCGCCGCGGGCGCGCTGCCCGTCCGCGTCGGCCGCAGCCAGCAGCAGCTCGACTCGGTCAAGGCGACGCTCGACGGCAAGGCCGCCGCGGCCGGGCGCGACGTGCACGGCTGGTACGTCGACGTAGCCGCCAACACCGTCACGGTCAGCGCCGCGACCCCGGCCGCCGCACGCCGGTTCGTCGCTGCGAGCGGCCTGTCCGCCGCCGAGGTGCGGATCGTCACCGCGCAGGCCCCGCGCCCGCTGTACGACATCCGCGGCGGCGACCAGTACGTCATCAACGGCAACACGCTGTGCTCGATCGGCTTCTCGGTCAACAACGGCGGCTTCGTCACCGCCGGGCACTGCGGCGGCGCGGGCAGCCCGACCCTCGGCTACAACAACGTAAGCCAGGGCACGTTCGCCGGTTCGTCGTTCCCCGGCAACGACTACGCCTGGGTCCGCACCAACGCCAACTGGACCCCGCGGCCGTGGGTGAACAACTACGCCGGGGGCAACGTGACCGTCGCCGGTTCGCAGGAGTCGGCGATCGGCGCGTCGATATGCCGGTCCGGCCGCACCACCGGCTGGCGCTGCGGCACCGTGCAGGCCAAGAACGTCACGGTCAACTACTCCGACGGCCGCACCGTCTACGGCCTCACCCAGACCTCGGCCTGCGCCGAGGGCGGCGACTCCGGCGGCGCGTGGATGAGCGGCAACCAGGCGCAGGGCGTCACCTCCGGCGGCTCGGGCAACTGCTCCACCGGCGGCACCACGTTCTTCCAGCCCGTCAACGAGATCCTCGGCGCGTACGGCCTCACCCTCACCACCTCCGGTGGCGGCGGCTCCACCAGCCGGATCATCGGCTGGCAGGACAAGTGCATCGACGTGCCGAACTCCAACTTCGTCGACGGCCAGCGCCTGCAACTGTGGGACTGCAACGGCACCAACGCGCAGAACTGGAACTTCCCCGGCGACGGCACCATCCGCACCGTCACCGGCCTGTGCATGGACGTCGCCTGGGGCTCGACCGCGAACGGCGCGGCGATCCAGCTCGCCGGGTGCAGCGGCAACCCGGCCCAGCAGTTCGTGCTCACCGGCGCGGGCGACCTGGTGAACCCGCAGGCCAACAAGTGCGTCGACGTCACCGGCTGGGGCGGCACCGGCACCCCCCTGTCCACCTGGGACTGCACCGGCGGCGCCAACCAGAAGTGGCGTCGCGGCTGACCCACCTGCCCGGCCCGCGCGCGGCGTGACCGCGGCGCGCGGGCCGGTGCTCAGCGACGGGGCACACCCGCCCCGTCGAGCAGCGCATGCAGTGCCTCGGAGCCGAGCTGCGGATTCGCGGCGGCGTGCCGGACCAGTTCGCCGTCGAGCAGTGCAGGTAGCCGGTGCGGCGGCAGGCGCGGGTGTGCCGCGGCCGCCGCACGCACCTGCTCGTCCGCGTCGCGCGTGAGCTCGTCCACCAGGTGCGGGGGGACCTCCGGGTCGCGCAGAGCCAGCAGCCGCACCTGCGCGTCGGTGTCCCGGGCGAACCGGACCAGCCCCGCGGTCGGAAACCGTGGCCGGGAGAGCAGGTAGGGCCGATGCGGGTCGCGGCTGTCTAGATAGGCGCGTAGCAGCGCCGCCGGGGGCGCGGCCGGATGGTGGTATGCCAGCAGCACCCGTACGCCCTCGTCGGAGTCCGCGGCCAGGCGCGCCGCGACCGCGAGCGGCAGCCGCGGGTCCTGGGCGGCCCGGCGGCGCAGCAGCGGGTTCGCCGAGTACGCCCACCCGATGCCGACCTCGGGCTCGGTATGCGGCACCTCGGGCACCGCCAGGTGGACGTGGTACGGCGGCCACGAACTCACCTCGATCGCCGCCCGCTCCGCCTCGCTGAGGCCCGGATGCGTCGACACCGTCACCCGCACAGCCTGGTTCACGTCCCGGCACAGCCGGGCCAGCTGCTCGGCGCTGAGCTCGTCACGAGCCGCGACCTGCCCCCGGACCGCCGCGTCCGGATGACGGGAGAGGATCTCCACTACGTACGGCGGCGTGCCGGGGTTGCTCGCCACGTACTGCAGCTCGGAGTCGTTCGCGGCCAGCAACATGTCGATCAGAGCCGGGGACAGCCGCCTGGTCGACAGGACCATCGGGCGGGCGTGGCCACTCGCCGGCAGCTCGTCGGGCTGCACCTCGCCCCTGTCCGAGTCCTCGGCGGCGGCCGCGGCCCGGACCTGTGGATCCGGGTCGGCGTGCAGCACCTGCCACAACCGCGTCGGCAGCATGGCGCGATCACCGCACGCCCGCGCCCGCGCCCCCGCGTCCGGGTGGGTGGCCGCGAGCGCGATCACCTGCCGGGCGAACGGGGTCAGCATCAGCTCGCCGAGGATCTCGTACCCGGTGAACAGCGGCCCGTCGCAGGTGAGCAGCCGGCGCACGGCGTCGTCGGGCAGCGGGCGCGCTCTGACGCCGGCCGGCCACATCGGACCGCTCGCCAGCCGCATCGGCATCCGGGGATCCGGGTCGTCGAGCAGCCGGGCCCGCTGGGCCGGGTCGACGTACGGATTGCGCGCCAGGTGAACGGCCGGTCGGCGGTCGGAGTGCGCCAGGATCGCGTCGACCACCTCCACCGGCAGGTCACGCCCACCGCTCAGCACGCCCCAGCTCGCGGACGCCGCCGGGGCGAGCAGGCGCAGCAGCACCCCGGCCGGGGCGGCCGGGTTGGCGGCCACACCCCGCAGCAGTTCGTCGCGCACGGCGTCACCTCCGTTCCGTGCTCGGCCGACCGTGCTCAACGCGTCGCCCCGGGGATTCCCGCCGCGTCCAGCAGCTCGTGCAGGGTGGCGGCGTCGAGTGTGGGATTCGCGGCGGCGAGCGGTGCCCGCTCGGTGTCCAGCAGCTCGCGCAGGCGGTCGGCGGGCAGTCGCGGATGGAGGATCGCGGCCGTCGCCACCTGATGGTCCGGATCGGTCAGGAACCCGTCGACCACGTCTTCGGGCACCTCGGGGTCGAGCAGCGCCAACAGGCGCACCGCAGGGTCCGGGTCGCGGGCGAGACGGGCGAGACCGGTGACGGGGAAGCCGGGCAGCGTCGTCAGGTGCAACCGGTCCGGCCCGTCGTACTCGAGGTAGCAGCGCAGCAGCAGGGCGGGTGGCGGAGCCGGGTGGCAGAGCGCGAGCCGAACCCGTACCCCCGGATCCGGGTCTTCGGCCAGTCGTTGCGCGACGGCCTGCGGCAGCCGGGGCTCCCGTGCGGCGCTGCGGCGCAGCAGCGGATTCACCGAGTACGCGTCGGCGATGCTGACCGCGAGTTCCGGCATCAGCCCCGGCTTGAGCCGGTCGAACGAGTCGCGGGGCCAGCGCTCGACGGCGATCGCCGCGCGCTGGGACTCGGTGAGGCCGCGGTGGGTCGACACGGCGATCCGCACCGACGCGTCCACGTCGACGGCCAGCCGCGCCAACTGGTCAGCGGTCAAATCGTCACGCCTGGTGGCGGTGCCTCGAATCCCTGCGTCCGGGTGGGACACCAGGGCCTCCACCAGATCCGGCGGCAGGTAGGGGTTGTACGAAAGAAACGCGAGATTGTCCAAGTCCGCGGTCAGCTGGTCCAGCGCCGCTCGCGAGAGCCGCCGGGTCTGCAGCAGCAGCCAGTGGTAGTGGCCGCGATACGGCGGCAGGTCGGCGGGTTCGATCACGACGGCGTCGTAGGCGACAGCCTCGGCAGCGGCCGCACGCACCTGCGGGTCGGGATCGCGTTGTAGGGCCAGCCACTGCTCGCCGGACAGCGCTCGGCGGTGGTCGCAGGCTTCGGCGCGGACCTCGGGCAGCGGGTGGGTGGCCGCGATCTCGCACGCCAGCCGGCCGAAATGGGTGAAGGTCAGCTCTTCGAGCACGTCCCGGTACGTCATTATCGGCGGGGGTGAGGCGAGCAGCCGTCGGAGCACGTCGTCGGGCAGCGGGCGCGGGCTTGTCCCCGCAGGCCACTGCCGGGGCCCGCGGAGCAGGGCGGCGGCGGCGGTCTTCGGGTCCGGGTCGTCGATGAGGCGCGCCCGCTGTGCCGGGTCGAGATGGGGGTTGCCCGCGATGCGCCTGCGCACCTGGTGGTCCGGGTGGGCCAGGATGGCGTCGACGAGTTCCGTGGGCAGGTCGCGCTCCGTGCACAGGGCGTCCCAGCAGGCGTGCGCCTCGACGGCCAGCAGCCGCAGCAGGACGTCGACAGGCGCTCCGGCGTTCATCGCCACCCCGCGCAGGATCTCGTCGCGCACTCGACCCCTCCCCGCTGATCTCAGCGGGCAAGTGTCGCATCCAGGCCGCGTCCCCGCAGTCCTGCGGCGAGATCCGGCGGTAAAGGCCGGGCGGGGTGCCGCGCGTAGTCCATGCGAGAGTTCCCTTCCCCGGCCACAGGTGGTGTCGATGGACGATTTCGGCGAGTTCTACGCGGCGCGCAAGGACGCCGTCTACCGGGCGCTGCTGGTCGCCACGCGCGGGCAGCCCGGTGCCGAGGACGCCGTCGCGGAAGCGTTCACCAGGGCGTACGCCCGCTGGGATGCGGTGCGGGCGCATCCCAACCCGACGGCCTGGGTGCTGCGTACCGCGCTGAACGAGCAGCGGTCCTGGTGGCGGCGGCTGCGCCGGGAGCTGCTCGGTGATCCGCCGGACGTCTGCGGCGCCGCCGACCGCGATCCGGGCGGGCTCGACGCGCGGCTGCGCGCCCTGGTGATGGCACTGCCCACCCGCCAGCGGCAGGTGGTGGCGCTGCGGCTGCTGGCCGACCTGTCGGCCGAGGAGACGGCGCGGACGCTGCACATCGGCGCGGCCACCGTGCACGTCCACCTGCACCGTGCGCTGGCGACCCTGCGCACCCGACTCGCCGTCGCGACGGGCGACGGCTCGCTGGTCCGGGAGGAGCTGTGATGACCGAACTCGACGACGACCGGCTGGCCGACCTGATCCGCGAGGCGCACCGGGATACGCATCTGGCCGTGCCGCTGGCCCGGGTGACCGGTGCGCGACCGCGGCGGCGGCCGGGCCCGCTGCTGTTGGCGACGACGGCAGTGGCCGTCGGAGTCATGGTGATCGTCCTTGGCGCGGCGTGGTTGCTGCTGGGTGGCGCGCCGCTGCCCGTGGAGCCGGCGGCGCCCACGGAGTCGGCGCTCCCGCCGGGCAAGCCGCCCCGGCCCAGCAGCAGCGCGACGACGGCGCAGGGACGCTGCGCGGACTACGCCGCCGGGGAGCTGGCCGGGGCGGGGCTGACGGAGCTGCCGCCGCTGCGCTTCGAGGCGGAGCCGGTCCCGGGTCAGCTGCGGCTGCTGCTGTACGCCGACGACCGCGGCAGCACGGCGTGCTGGCTGGGCGCCGAACAGCACTCGGTGCAGGTCGGCGTGTCCGACCTGACGACGGCGATGCGGCCGTCGTTTCCGCCGGGCCGGTTGAGCAACGCCTCGTCGGCGTACGGGTCCGAGCCCGCGGCCGCGTACACCTTCGGGCGCGCGCCGGTGGGCGTCACCCGGGTCGAGGTCCACTTCCCGGGCGGGGTGGTGCGCGAGGCGCAGGTCGACGGCGAGTGGTATCTGCTGGCGGCGACGGGCCAGGAGTCGTACGGCTTCGCCGAGATCACGAAGATCGTCGCCGTCACCCCGGGTGGCCGCCAGGAACTGCCCGTGCAGCACGGCTGACGACGCAACGGGGCAGGTGGGGCGTGGTCACGGCCGCGCCCCACCCGTGTCTGCGCCGGAGCGCGCACCCGGCTGTGCAGCAGGTGTCGTGCCGCCGTGGCACACTGTCGCCTCGCGGACAGTTCATGTTTCGCATTCACCCCCGGACGAAGGACACCCCCCTCGTGGATCTGGCCACCCTGCAGGCTCAGCAGACGCTGTTCATCAAGCAGCGCTTCACCATGATGATCAATCGGTACGAGGTCACGTCGGTGCAGCCCGACGGCACCCCCGGCCAGCAGCTGGCGTTCGTCGAGCAGAAGCGCATGGCCTTCAAGGAGCAGGTCACGCTGTACCGCGACGACAGCAAGACCGGCGTGTTCGCCGCGTTCAAGGCCCGCAGCGTGATCGACCTCGGCGCGACCTACGACGTCACCGACGACCAGGGCGCCCCGATCGGTCTGTTCAAGAAGGACTTCGCGAAGTCGCTGCTGCGCTCGACCTGGCACGTTGAGCCCGCCGGCGGCGCGCGTATCACCGGCCAGGAGCGCAGCCTGCCGATCGCGCTGCTGCGCCGCTTCGCCGACCTGACCTTCTGGCCCTACCACTTCGACTTCGTGCGCGACGGCCAGCCGGTGTTCTCCGTGGTGAAGAAGTTCGCGCTGGTCCGCGACAAGTACACGGTCGAGATCCACGACCCGGCGATCGACCGCCGCCTGGTCGTGGCGATGGCCGTGGCGCTGGACGCGCTCCAGGCCCGCTGATCGCGAGCACTTCCGTGGGGGCGTCGGCTGCGGCCGGCGTCCCCACGCCCGTACGCAGGGTCTTTCGGCGGTGGCCGAATAGCCTCGACCGAACGGGCGCGGGCGAGCATCATCCCCTGCGGGGTACCGGCGCATGGTCGGGCGCCGCCGGGTCCCGCCGCGGCGCTCGACCCTCGCGGGCTTGGCCGCAACGGGGGAGGCCAATCCCGCGCGCCGGGACACGGGCCGATCGCGGTGACACCGGTTCGACGCGGTCCGGGTCCGAGCGACAGCCGGGAGGGCCTGACCATGCTGCGGATCCATTTCACCGTGCAGGATCTCGCCCGGGTCCGGGTGGTCCGGCTGGGGCCGCTGGCCCTGGCGCAGCTGGCCGCGCCCGCGATGGCGGCCCGCGACGACGGCCACCTGTACGGGCGGTGGCGGGCGGATGCGAAGGCCCGGCTGACCCCGCGCGCCGCGCACACCGCATCCTGGCTGTTCCCGTACCGGGAGATGCAGGTCGACCTGATCACCCTGGTCGGCGCCGAGGCGAGCGCCGAAGAGGCGGCCGAGAACCTGCTCGGCCTGTCGCAGCGGCACCTGAACGCCGAACTGGCACTCACCCCGTTGCGCGGGCGCCGACCACCGCCGTGGCTGCGCAGCCTGGCCGAGGGCGACCGCGAGGCCCGGCACGATCTCGTCCTGGCAATGCAGGAGCTGCAGCAGGCGGCGATGCCGGGCACCGTGGGCCGGGTCGGCGGCCTCGCCGACGGCGAGCAGGCCGAGTTCGGGCGGGTCCTGCTGGCCGAAGGCATCGGGGCGGCGCTGGGCCGGCTGCATCCGCTGGTGCGGTGGGAGGCTCCGGTGCTGGAGATCCCCTCGCACGGCGACGGTGACGTGGCCATGGACGGCGGCAGCCTGCTGCTGGCGCCGTCGGCCTTCTGCTGGCCCACGCCGCACCTCTACACGTCGCTGGACCAGGGGACCCGGGTGCTGGTCTATCCGGCGGTGCGCGACCTGCGGCAGGCGGCGCGGATCTGGGTCGACCCAGCCGTCCCGTCGCGGGTTGCCCTGGCAGCGCTGCTCGGCCGGACCCGGGCTGCGGTGCTCGAAGCGGTCGCGGCGGGGCCGGTGACCACCACCGGGCTGGCCCGGCGGGTGAACGTGTCCGCGCCGAGCGCGAGCCAGCACGCCACGGCGCTGCGCGCGGCGAACCTGATCGCCTCGCGGCGCGCCGGCCCGTCGATGATGCATTCGGTCACGGGACTCGGCAGGTCGCTGCTCGACGGCATCACGCTCGGTGACGACCTGCCGCTGCTGCGGTGAAGATCCGACATCGGGTCAAGGTTCGGTAACGCGGTCGGACCTATCGGACATCTCGGGCGGCCACCTGTTGAGTTGCCGAGCCCGGCGTCCTACTTTTGATCGCCAACGACCCGTTGAGCTGCGCCCCGAGCGGCTCGTCATGCGGCGTTGTCGATACGAGGGGTCCCCCATGCTCAACGATGAGGCGCTCGTCGAGCGCTGGCTCGTGTCCGGCGGGCCGGAGTTGCAGTCCGAGGTCATCCGGCGGCTGCGCGCGGGAGAACGCCTCGACGGCCTGGCCCTGGACCGTATCGACGGCCGCTGGGACCTGCGCGGACTCGGCGCGCCCGAACCGCGCGCCTCCGAGCCCGACGGCACCACCCGGCAGGCCGGCGGGATGTCGTTCACCTTCGAGTTCTCCGACGTCGCGGCGACGCTGGAGTTCCAGCGGGCCCGCCTGGTCGACCTCGACCTGCGCGGCGCGCACCTGCCCCGGCTGCGGCTGTTCGGCTGCGTCATCGACAACAGCCTGTTCGACGGCGCGCACTGCGTCGGCCTGCGGATGTGGGCCACCGACGTCACCGACACCTCGTTTCTCGCCGCGGACCTGGCGCGCTCCTCGGTCGGCGGCTGGTACGCCGGTCGCGGCAACCGGCTGCGCACCGTCGACTTCCGGCACGCAGACCTGTCCCGGCTGGGCTGCGGCGTCGCCGCGTTCACCGACGTGGACTTCGCCCACGCCCAGCTCGAATGCACCAACTTCTGGCAGGCCAGCCTGGTCCGCTGCCGGTTCGCCGGGGTGCTGCGCGAGGTCGTGTTCGACGGCCGCGTGCTCGAACCCGAGCGCGACCTCGGCCCCAACCCGATGCAGGACGTCGACATGCGCGGCGTGACCGCCTTCGACGACGTCGACTTCCGCGGCGTCAACTTCGACCGGGTCACCCTGCCCGACCACCCGGCCCTGGTCGTGGTCCGCGGCGTCGCCCGGGTCGAGGCGGGCCTGCTGCGCCTGGCCGACCGCGACGACCACGCCGCCCAGGAGGCCCGCGGCCGCCTCCAGCACCTGCGCAAGTTCATGGGTGTGGCCGGCGGCGCCGATCAGGCCCTCATCGACATGCGCACCCTCATCGACCCCGAAGCCGCCCTCCTCCTCCGCGTCCTGCTCACCTGACCCCACCCTCCCTTGCCGCGACTCTTTAAGAGCTGCGCGAGGCGTGGGGGGTGGGGGCGGCGGTCAGCCGTCGAGGCGGCGGATCATATTCATGATGGTTTCCAGTTGCAGGCCGCCTTTGATGGGGTAGTTGGTGTAGCCGAGGTAGCCCCACCAGTCCCAGCAGCCGTACGGGTTGACGCCGGAGGCGGTGGCCTGGGGGTACAGGATGACGGTCTTGTTGGTGTCGGCGTACTGGTTCAGGTTGGCGCGGTCGACGAACGCCGTGCCGACCGCGTCGTAGCCCTGCGAGCAGCCGTGCAGGGCCACCAGCAGGCGGCAGCTCTGACCGGCCGCGCAACTGCTCGGCACGTACGCGAAGCCGCTGCCGCCCATGCTCAGCCCGGCCGCGAAGCCGTTGACCGCGAACGTGTTCTGGTCGAAGCGGATCAGCGAGCCGGTGAGCGGGCCGGTGTTGCGGGCGCTCACCGAGCCGTAGAGCTTGGCGAACATGGCGTTCTGCGGGTCGGTGCCGCAGTCGTTGAGAAACGGCGACGCGGTGGCGGTGCAGCCGCCCGTGCCGTACGGCGTGACCCAGGCGTGCCCGGCGGAGCCGGTCGAGTTGTACTGCACACTCGCGCCGAAGTGCTGGTAGTAGCCGACCAGGTCGTCGGTGACCGACTTCTTCACCGTGCTGTCGTTGTTGCCGTGGAAGACGTACACCGGGTCGCCGGACAGCTGCGACGGCGGGTCGATCCAGCCGTAGCCCGACCACAGCGAGGTGTACGACTCCAGGCTGCCCAGCTGCGTCGACCAGAGGTTGTCGCCGCACGCGTAGAGCGCCCGGCTCGCGTTGTACTGCGCGCAGTAGTAAGGCCCGGCGGCGAACACGGCCGCGCCCTTGATCCGGCCGGAGTAGGCCACGTGCAGCTGGGTGGCCATGTATCCGCCGGAGGAGACGCCGGCGACGTACACGCCGGAGATGTTGTAGGTCTTCAGGGTGCCGGCGACGGGCGGCACCGTGTAGGGCGTCGCGGCGGCGGCAGGTGCGGCGGATCCGAGAACGACCAGCAGCGCGGCGATGGCCGCGAAGCAGGCTCGGGCACGTCGTGACATGGCCGACTCCTTCCGGTGACAGGGGTGGCGTCACCGTAGGCGCGGGTCAAGCCCGTCTCCAGCCGCGCCGCGCACACACTTCGATGGATCGACATGGCGTGCACCGCCACGTCCGAGCGGTGGAGCCAATTCGGTGGCCCGCGCCCGATGCGGGCGGGCATCCTGTGGCCCATGGGAATGCTCGACAGTGTCGCCACCCGGGTCGCCGCGGGCGCGACCGTGCGGTTCCGGTGCACCGAGGTCGAGGGAACGGGGCGGCCGCGGCTGGACAGCAAACTCAGGTAGCCGTCGTGCTGTGAAAGCGAGGGCCGGCTACCCAAACCCATCGAGAAATGCAAATCTGGCATTGACCGCGCGGGACGCGCAGGCCCAGTATTAGGAAAGTTTCCTAATAACAGGAGGGCACATGCGCAAGATCCGCTCTCTTGCCGCGATCCTCGCCGTGACCGTGACCACCGCCCTGGCGCTGCCCGGCGCCGCGGTGGCCGCGGCCGGGCTCACCGCCACGTTCTCCAGCACCAACAACGGTTCGTGGTTCATGGACAAGTTCGTCGTCGCGAACCCCACCGGCGCGGCGATCACCGGCTGGACCCTGGAGTTCGACCTGCCGGCCGGGGTCACCATGAGCAACTTCTACAACGGCACGGCCAGCCAGGCCGGTAGCCATGTCACCGTCGTCAACGCCCATTACAACGGCACGGTCGCAGCCGGGGCGAGCACCGAGCCCTACAGCCCCTGGTTCATCGCGTACGGCTCCGGCGCGGCCCCGCTGAACTGCCGGATCAACGGCAACAAGTGCGACGGCAGCGCCGACCGCGTCCCGGGCACGCCCACCGGCGTGACCGTCACCGGCCGCACCACCCGCACCGTCTCGCTGGCCTGGACCGCGGCCGCGGTGACGGACTTCCCGATCGTCGGCTACGACGTGCTGTCCGGCAGCACGGTCGTGGCCACGAGCACCACCGCCGGCGCGGTCGTCACGGGGCTGACCCCGAACACCGGGTACACGTTCACCGTCCGGGCCCGCGACACCCGCGGCAACCTGTCGGCGGTCAGCGCGCCGGTCAGCGCCACGACGCTGAACCCGGCCAACGACACCACCCCGCCGACCGCGCCCGGCAACCTGCGCTCGACCGCGAAGTCGGCCACCTCGGTCACCCTCGCCTGGAACGCGGCGACCGACGCCAACGGCATCGCCGGCTACGACGTGTACACCGGCACGACCCTGCGGGCCAGCGTCACCGGCCTGTCCGCGGTGGTCGGCGGGCTGTCGCCGATGACGGCCTACACCTTCACGGTCAAGGCCCGCGACACCTACGACAACGCCTCGGCCGCATCCGGCGCCGTCGCCGTGACCACGGACGACGTCGTCGGCGCGGGCAGCTACGCGAAGGTCGGCTACTTCGTGCAGTGGGGCATCTACGGCCGCCAGTACTTCGTCCGCAACCTGGACACCAGCGGCGCGGCGGCCAAGCTGACCCACCTCAACTACGCCTTCGCCAACATCGACCCGGTCAACCTGACCTGCCTGCAGGGCGTCACCCGGGGCACCACCACCAACCCGCAGGACCCTGACCAGGGTACGGGCGCCGGTGACGCGGACGCCGACTACGGCCGCCCGATGGCCGCGTCGCAGTCCGTCGACGGGGTCGCCGACACCGGCTGGGAGCCGCTGCGCGGCAACTTCAACCAGCTGCGCAAGCTCAAGGCCAAGCACACGAACCTGAAGGTGCTCATCTCCCTGGGCGGCTGGACCTACTCGAAGTACTTCTCCGACGTCGCGGCCACACCCGCGTCGCGGGAGAAGTTCGTACGGTCCTGCATCGACATCTACATCAAGGGCAACCTGCCCACCTACAACGGGGCGGGCGGGCCGGGCAGCGCCGCGAACATCTTCGACGGCATCGACCTCGACTGGGAGTGGCCGGGTTCGGAAGGCCACCCGGGCAACCACGTCAGCCCTGCGGACAAGGCCAACAACACGGCGCTGACCGCCGAGTTCCGCCGCCAGCTCGACGCGCTCACGGCGACCACCGGCAAGCGCTACCTGATCACGGCGTTCACCCCGGCCGACCCGGCGAAGATCGCGGCCGGCTGGGACATCGGGCCGAACGGCGTGTTCAACTACATGGACTTCGCCAACGTGCAGGGCTACGACTTCCACGGCTCGGGCTCGGACAACTCGTGGGAGCCGAACCGCACCGGGCACCAGGCCAACCTGTACAGCGATGCCCAGGACCCGTACCCGTTCGAGTTCAGCGTGAACAAGGCGATCCAGACCTATCTGGACGCCGGGGTCAGCCCGCGGCGGCTCACCATCGGGGTCGCGTTCTACGGGCGCGGCTGGCAGGGCGTGGCCGCGGGCGGCGTCAACGGCGAGTGGCAGACCTCGACCGGCGCGGCCCCGGGCCAGTTCGCCGAGGAGGCCGGGACCAGGGGGTACGCCAACCTGCTGGCGGGTGTGCCGGGCTGCACGGTGTACCACGACGTGCAGTCGGTCTCCAGTTACTGCTACACCGGCGCGGGCGGGCAGTGGTGGAGCTTCGACGACGCCTGGTCGATCGGCCAGAAGACCGCCTGGATCAAGCAGAAGAACCTGCTCGGCGGCATGATCTGGGAGATGTCCGGAGACACCGCCACCGGCACCCTGATGACCGCCCTCCACGCGGGGCTCTGACCCGCCTCCGGCGGCCGTCTCCCGTGGGCCGCAACTCTTACGGAGTTGCGGCCCACGGGCTTGCCGGAAGGCGCGACTTTCTAAGAGTTGCGGTGAGGGAGACGGCCGGGGCGGGTCAGCGGCCGGCGCGGCGGCGCATGCCGGCGGCGAGGGGGGCCTGGTCGAGGTCGCCGGCGGCGAGGCGGGCGGTGATGGTGCGGCGCACGATCGCGGCCGCGAGCGAGGGCAGGTGGCGGGCCAGGAACAGCTCGACGCGGCCGCGGCCGGTGGTCGCGACGTCGCGCGGGGCCTTGCGGGCGGTGGCCGCGCCGAGGATCGCGGCGACGACGCCCTCGGCGGGCTCGTACCGGGAGACGCCCTGCAGGGACAGGCCGGCCTCGGCGGAGGCGTCGTGGATCGGGGACGCGACCATGCTCGGGTACACGACGCTGACGCCGATGTGCGAGCCCACTTCCAGGCGCAGCGCGTCGGCGTATGCGACCAGGGCGCGCTTGCTGACGCCGTACGCGGCGGCCAGCGGCAGCGGCAGCAGGGCCATCCGGCTGGACACGAACACGATGCGCCCCCGGCTGCGCTCCAGCGCGGGCACGGCCGCGGCGGTGGTGTGCCAGGCGGCGATCAGGTTGACCTCGAGCTGGCGGCGGGCCGCGTCGCCGGGCGGCAGCTCGGCGGGGGCTGGGCCGCCGACCCCGGCGTTGTTGATCAGCAGGTCGAGCCCGCCGAGGGTGTCCACGGCCTGCGCGACCGCGCCGGGCACCGCGCCGCCGTCGGTCAGGTCGCAGGCGATGACGGGGGTCGCGCCGACGGTGTCCGCGCGCAGGTCGAGGCCGACGACGCGGGCTCCGGCCAGTTCCAGCCGCGCGCACAGCAGGCGGCCGAAGGTGCCGTTCGCGCCGGTGACGATGACACGCTTGCCGTCGAGGGTCCTCATCGGTCGTTCTCCCTGCTGTCGCCGCCGACGGGGCTCATCGGGCGGTGGCCTTGCCGGTCCAGGTGACGCCCTGGCCGCGGCGGGCGCGGGCCGCGCCGTCGGTCAGCTCCTTCGCGGCGAGCGCGAGGTAGGCGTCGAAGTCGATGCGCATGGCGGGGCGGCGCTCGGCCCATCGGTCGCGGGCGGCGCGGTGTTCGGCGGCGATGTCGGCGGCCTGCCCGGCGGCGTCGGGCAGCGCGTACTGCCCGGCCAGGTGGGCTGCGACCAGCCGGGCCTGGGCCTCGACGACGGGCAGCGCGGAGCCGGTGGACTGCATCAGGCCGACGAACATCAGCCCGGGGGCCTGCTGGTGGAACACGTGCCGGAACAGCGGCAGCCGGTCCGCGCCGTCGCCGAGCAGCGCCGGGTCGAGGAACGGCAGGTCGATGTCGTAGCCGGTGCACCAGACGACCAGGTCGATCTCGTCGGCCGTGCCGTCGGCGAAGTGGACCCGGTCGCCGTCGAAGCGGGCGATCGCGGGCCGGACGGCGATCTCGCCGTGGGTGATGCGCGACAGCAGCGAGTCCGACAGGGTCGGGTGGTCCTGCAGGAAGCCGTGCTCCGGGGCGGGCAGGCCGTAGGCGGCGGGCTTGCCGACGGCGAAGCGCAGCATGGTCTGGCTGATGCGCTGGCGCAGCCGCCACGGCAGGCGCTTGGCCAGGGCCCCGTTGAGGGTGTCGGACGGCCTGCCGAGCAGGTGCTTGGGCACGATCCAGACGCCGCGGCGCAGCGACAGCACGGTGCGCGGGGCGACGTACGAGGCGTCGACGGCGATGTCCATGGCCGAGTTGCCGCCGCCGACGACCAGCACCCGCCGCCCGGCGAGCTGCTCCGGGCCGCGGTAGTCGTGGCTGTGCAGCTGCTCCACGCCCAACTCGCCGGGGTAGGCGGGGGAGGGCAGTCTGGGGCGGCTGTTGTGCCCGTTGGCGACCACGACGGCCTCGACGTGCACGGTGGTCGTGCCGTCGGGGCCGAGCGCGGTGACCCGCCAGCCGTCGCCGTCTCGGACCACCTCGGTGACCGTGTGCCGCAGTCGCACGGACTCCAGCAGGCCGAAGCGCTGGGCGTAGTCGTGCAGGTAGCCGGCGATGCGGCCGTGGTCGGGGTAGTCGGGCCAGTCGGCGGGCATGGGCAGGTCGGCGAACTCGGTGCGGGTCCGCGAGGTGTTCAGGTGCAGCGTGCGGTACGCCGAGGAGTGCGGGGCTCCGTACACCCACAGGCCGCCGACCTGCGCCGCGGCGTCGAAGGCCACGGCGGGCACGCCGCGGTCGGCCAGTGCCTTGAGCGTGGCCAGCCCGGCGGGGCCGGCGCCGATCACGGCGACACGTGGCGTCATGCGTACCCTCCCCAAAATCCAACGTCTGATGGATATTGCGTCGGGAGGGGTCCCCGCGTCAAGCGGGCGGCGGGTACATCCGGTCCAGCCAGCGGTGCGCGAAGGCGCGGAACTCGCGGCGCTGGCGGGCTCCGTTCGCGCCGGACAGCAGGCCGACCACGTGCGCGTGCACGGACCAGACCAGGCTGCGTACGGCCAGGTGCGGTTGCGGCTCGCTGAGCACGCCGGCCGCGTCGGCCTCGGCCAGCACCTGCTCGACGGCGCGGTACAGCGGCTCGCTGTAGCGCTGATCCAGCTCGGCGTGCCGGTCCGGCTCCAGCCAGCGGCGCAGCCACAGTCCGGTGACCTCGGGACGGTCCTCGAGGAAGTCGATGAACACGTCGACCAGCTCGTGCAGCGCGGCCATCGCCGGGCCGGGTCCTGCCGCGAGTCCTTCCCGGGCGGTGGCGACGGCCCTGGTCAGCGCCTCGCTCTCGGCTGCGAACACCCGCGCGAAGCAGCACTCGTACAGCGCGGCCTTGGTGCCCATGTGGTGGTGCACGGTGGCGACGTCCACCCCGCAGGCCGCCGCGACCTCGCGCATGCCGACCGCGTCGAAGCCGCGCCGCGCGAACAGCCCCGCCGCCGCCTCGATGATCACGTCGGGGGTGGCGCGCTGGTCCGCGCGCCGGGGGCGGCCCGGTCCCCGTCGGGGTGTAGTCATGCGCTCCATCGTGCCCTACTATCCAGCAAACGTTGGATTACACCCGCGAACGGGCGAGGAGAAGGTATGGACGAGGCAGCGCGGCTGCCCCGCGGCGGCATGCTGGCCTTCGCGAGCGGGTCTCTGGGCATGGGCACCTGGGTCACCGTACCCGGCCTGCTGCTGCTCTACTTCCTCACCGACGTGCTCGCCGTCGCGCCGCTGGCCGCCGGATTCGTGCTGCTACTGCCCAAGATCGCCGACGTGCTGCTGCACCCGTGGGTCGGCCACCTCTCCGACGCCGACCTGGCCCGCCGCGGCCACCGCCGCATCCTGATGATGCTCGGCTGCGGCCTGCCGCTGGCCTTCGCCGCCCTGTTCCTGGTGCCCGGCAGCCTGATCGGCAACTCCGCCGCCGCCTGGGTCGCCGTCGCCTTCATCGCGGGGAACCTGCTGTTCGCCGCGTACCAGGTGCCCTACCTGTCCACGCCCGCCGACCTGTCCATCGGCTACCACGAGCGCACCCGCCTGATGGGCTTCCGGATGGTGGTGCTCACCGTCGGCATCCTGCTCAGCGGCGTGCTCGCGCCGATGATCGCGGGCAAGGAGGACCCGACCCGGTCCGGATACGCCCTGATGGGCCTGGTGCTTGGCGCGTCGATGCTGGTCACCATGCTGATCGGCATCGGCGGCGTGCGGCGGCTGACCGCGGCGGCCCCGAGCCCGGTGAACCTCGGCGGCCACGGCAAGGCAGGTCTGCGCACGCTGCTGGCCGCCCTGCGCGACCCGCAGTTCCGCTGGCTCGTCGGCTCCTACCTGGCCATGTCCACCACCAGCCACCTGGTGCTGGCCGCCGTGCCCTACTACGCCGAGTACGAACTCGGCCGCCCCGGCCTGACCACCGTGCTCGTCGCGGCGTTCGTCGCCCCGGCGCTGATCGCCACCCCGGTCTGGGTCGTCGTCGCCCGCCGTATCGGCAAGCAGCCCGGCCTGCTCATCGCCCAGGGCGCGTTCGTGGCCGGCTCGGTCGTGCTCGCCTTCGGCAGCGCCGCGGGCCTGCCCGTGCTCATCGGCGCGGTCGCGGTGCTCGGCGTCGCGTTCGCCGCGATGCAGCTGCTGCCGTTCTCGATGATGCCCGACGTGATCCGCGCCGGCGGCGCCGACGGCACCACCCGCGCCGGGACCTACACCGGCGTGTGGACCGCGGCCGAGGCCACCGGCGGCGCGCTGGGCCCCTACGTGTACGCGGCCTGCCTGGCCATCGGCGGGTTCGCCGCCAGCAGCGCGGGCACCGAGGTCGTGCAGTCCGAGACCGCGCACACGATGATCCGCCTCGGCTTCGGCGTCGTCCCGGCGGTGCTGATGGTCGTCGCGATGCTGCTGCAGCGCCGCTACACCCTGGACCGCACCCTGCGCTGACACCCGCCTCGGGCGGCTGCGCCCGCGGAGCCGCACACGGGCCGGGCTAGCATCCCGATCATGGGTCAGATCGCCGTTCGCGCCAGCCGACCGCTCGCCTTCGCCGTCGCGCCGATCCTGCTCGCGCAGGGTGTCCGGGTACGCCGCCGGACGCCCGTGCTGCCGGAGGCCGCCGGGGAACGCCACGGCGTCGAGGGCGATCCGGGCACGGAGCCGCTCGCCGTGCTGGTGCTCGGCGAGTCGACCGCCGCCGGGGTCGGCGTCCCCAGCCAGGCCGACGGGCTGGGCCCTGCGATCGCGAGCGGCCTAGCCCGGCACAGTGGCCGTCCCGTGACCTGGCGGGTCACCGCGCACACCGGGTTCAGCGCCCGCAAGACGCTGGCCCGGCTGGTGCCGCAACTGCCGGAGGAGACCTACGACGTCGTCGTGGTGGTGCTCGGCGTCAACGACATGCTGGAGATGCGCTCGGCCCGAGCCTGGCAGAACGACATCACGGCGCTGCTCGCCGCGCTGCGGCCGTACCTGCGCGCCGGTGGTCGTATCGTGCTCGCGGGCGTGCCGGACGTCGCCGGGTTCCCGACGCTGCCCCAGCCGACCCGCACCCTGCTGGCATTGCACGCCCGGCACCTCGACCGCCGCCTCGCCCACGCGGCCGCGAGCACGCCGTCGGCGGTGCACGTGCCCAGCCCGCGCATCGACGAACCCGGCCTGTTCGCCGAGGACGGCTTCCACCCGGGCGCGGCCGGCTACCGGAGGTGGGCGGCCCACCTCGTGGACGCGCTGACCACGCCGCAGAGTTAGCCTGTGCGCATGGTGACGGCGGCGGGAAGGCGGATCGGTGGCTGACGCGGACGACGTACGCCGGCTGGCGCTCGCCCTGCCCGAGGTGACCGAGATCGACAGCGAGGGCTTCGACTTCCGGGTCGCGAACAAGGGGTTCGTCTGGTCCTACCCCGAGCGCCGGCCGGGCAGGCCGCGGGTCATCCGCACCGACATCGCGGTGCTGTACGTCGGTGACGAGTCGGAGAAGCAGGCCCTGCTGCTCGGCGAGCCCGAACTGTTCTTCACCACGCCCGGTTACGACGGGTTCCCGCTGGTGATGCTGCGGCTGCCCCGGGTGGACGTCGACCGGCTCACCGAACTGGTCACCGACGCGTGGCGCATGCGTGCCCCGGACGACCTGGCCGCGCTGCTCGACGAGACCGGCTCCTCGCGCCCGGGTCCGGGCTGACGCCGATGGCAGACTGGCGGCGTTTCGAACGCGGCGAAGGCGACGAGCGTGAGTTCTGGCAGATCCGGCAAGAGGGCATCCGTTGCTTCCTCAGCTGGGGCCGCGAGGGCGGACGGCCCACCGGGTCGACGACCGTGGCCCTGGACGAGCAGCATGCGCGGACGCACACCGAGAAGAAGATCAGAGAGCGGCTGCGCAAGGGTTTCGTGGAGGTCCCCGGCCCGCCCGCACCTGCCGGTGACCCGGACGCGCTCGTCGTGGACACCATCGCCGACGCGCAGACCAAGCCCGCCTTC
Organism: Catellatospora vulcania; assembly: GCF_009720385.1. Classification (GTDB taxonomy): domain Bacteria; phylum Actinomycetota; class Actinomycetes; order Mycobacteriales; family Micromonosporaceae; genus Catellatospora; species Catellatospora vulcania. Next base: position 138,265 of record NZ_ML769310.1, read on the forward strand.
GGGCTGGCCCGGCCGCAGTACCTGCCGGTGGACGGCTTCGCGGACGTCGTCTGCCACGCGAATGTCTGGCCCGACGCGCCCCACGGGAGCTTCCACCACTACCTGGTCCTGAGTGACGGCGGCCGTCGCGCGGTCGGTTTCAACGTCCGCGAGTCGTCGCATTGCGCGGACCTGGTCGCGGCGTTCCTGGAGACCATCGTGACCAGGCGTGACCTGGCTTTCGACGGACGGTCGCACCACAAGATCGCGCTGGCCCGCCCGGTCGGACCGTTCAGCCACGCGCTGGTGTGCTCACCGGCGCTGGGCGGGGCCGCGGCCGCGTACCCGGCGATCAGGTACCGGGTCGCCACCGCGTTCCCGATCCACGACTGCGAGATCGGCGACGCCGACACGGAGGGCTTCGTCGACGCGCGCATCCGCGGGCACGGTGCGTTGCCGTACTCCGATTGGGCGCGCGAGCCCCGTCCCGTCGTCGACCTGCGCTTCGACGTCCAGGGGCCGCGTGCCGTCCGCGACCGCACCTTCAAGGTGTACCCGCGCTTCCGGCTGGACGATCTCCTGCGCGACCTCGCCGATGCCGCGCCCGGGAGCTGGCTGGAGCTGCGGGGCTTCCGCGGCGCGGTTCGGCGCCTGACCCCGACGGACCTTCCCGGTGCCGGCGCCCTCGACCGTTTCCTGTTCGAGGGCGTCTGACGGGCCCTACCGCGGCAAGGCTTCGTCGACGGCCGCCGCTCCGGCGACGCGGTGCACGGCCACCACGGCGCTGCGTGGCAGCGGCCCGTACACGTGCGGGAACAAGCCCCGGTCGCGGGACTCCTCCCAGCGCAGCGAATCGTCGACCGCCTGCGCGTCGACCGCCACCACGACGAGCTCCGGCTCGTTGCCGAACACCCGCGACGCGGTGGCGGCGACCTGTTCGCGGGAGGACAGGTGGATGAACCCGGACTCGTGGTCGAACGGCGAGCCGTCGAACCGCCCGGCCCGTTCGAACGCCGCCCACTCCGACGGCAGCAGGATCTTGTAGATCAGCACCGCACCACCATGCCAGACGAGGCGGCACAGGTCGCCGTAGCATGGGCGGCGGCCTTCATCGGGGGAGCGGTCGGATGGGATCAGTGACTTTGCGGGCGGCGTCGGCCGCTGACGCGCAGGCTGTCGCGACACTGCACGCCGACAGCTGGCGCCGCCACTACCGGGGCGCGTTCGCCGACGCGTTCCTCGACGGTGATGTCGTGGCAGACCGGCTGGCGGTCTGGGCGGGACGCCTGGGTTCGCCGAAGCCGGACCAGGTCACCATCGTGGCCGACGTCGACGGTGAGCCCGTCGGGTTCGTGCACGTCGTGCTCGACGACGACGCCCGCTGGGGGTCGTTCATCGACAACCTGCACGTCACGGATGCCCTGCGGCGCGGTGGGATCGGCTCGGCCCTGATCACGCGCGCGGCGCAGACCGTGGCCGGGCACGGCACGACCGGCGCGCTGTACCTGTGGGTCCTGGAGCAGAACACCGCCGCGCAGGCGTTCTACGTCGGGCACGGCGCCAGCCCGGTCGAGAGGGCGTACGCGGGCGAACCGGGCGGTGTGCCCGGACGGCTGAACGGCAGCCCCGCGAAGCTGCGCATGTCCTGGGCGCACGCGCGCGACCTGCGCAAACGGTGAGCCTCAGTGGTGCTGCGGGATTCGCGGGGCGGCACGTGACCCCGGCCGCTCCTACGATTGGCGCTCATGGAGCACGAGCCGCTGTACGGCGGCAACCGCACCGGCCCGCGCCGGGGCGACCGTGGTGGGGCCGCCGACGGCTGACGGATGCGATCAAACGGAACGTTCGCGTCCGTGCGCGACGGTCCGTTATCACCGGTCGGGATCGGGCGGCACCGCAGGGGCCTGGTGGTGCTGTCGGTGGGCGAGGGCATGATGCCGCGGGGACGCGGCCGGCGCGTTCGCGGCACTGGGAGGCAACATGAGCGGGTCCGCCGGGACCGCGGCGCACACGTCCGCGTACGAAGAGCTTCAGGAGTTCCTGCTACGCCCGGAGGACGACGCCTACCCCGTGCACGAGGTGCGCGAATGCGTGTGCAAGGCGTGCGGTGGGCGGGCGTTCTCGGTCACCGTCATGGCCGAGGAGGAGGGTTCGGTACGCCGCACCTGCCTGGCCTGCGGCGTGCACGGGTTCATCGCCGACAGCGAGGACTTCTGGGACGACGAGGGCGAGGTCGAGGTCTGCGGCTGCACGTGCGGGCACGAGGAGTTCACCGCGGCGGTCGGCTTCTCCCTGTACGAGGACGACGAGACGGACGACGTCCGCTGGATCTACGTCGCACTGCGCTGCCAGGCCTGTGCCGAGATCGGCGTCTACGACGACTGGAAGGTCGGCTACGGCCCGTCCGGGATGCTCCTCGACCAGGTCTGACCTGCCGGAACCCTGAAACACGAGGGCCTGCCGCGGCATCGGTGCGTCGATGCCGCGGCAGGCGTGCTTCGGGTCAGACCCGGCCGAAGAACCAGTTGCCCGGGGCGGTCTCGTCGGCGCCGATGTAGAACTGGCGTACGCCGAGCATGAGCTCCTCGATGGTGAGGTAGCCGTCCTCGTCGGCGTCGAGTTTGTCGAATGCCAGGTTGATCTCGCCGACCGGCGTGCCGAAGGCCCGCTGCATGGTGGCGAACTCGTCCCGGCTGACCCGCCCGTCGTCGTCGGTGTCGGCCAGGTGCAGCACGGCCAGCGCGCCGGGACGGAAGCTGCGGTCGAAGGCGTCGCCGTGCACGAACGCCTCGGTGAATCCCTGACGCCACTCCTGCGGGCTGAGCTTCTGGTCGTGGTCGACGTCGAGGGCCTTGGCCAGCTCCTGCCAGAAGGTGGCGAAGTCCTCGGCGATCCGCTGCGCCTTCGGCGCGTCGTGCGCGGTGCCGAATTCCGCCAGCAGGCGTACCCCGAGATTGTTGAGGTCCTGCTGCTCGACGTAGCCGCTGCGGTCGGCGTCGAGGTGGCCGAAGGCCTTGTCCAATTTGCGGAGCTGCATCTCAGTAGCCATACCCGAAATCTATGGGGTATCCCTGCATAAAGTCGATATCGGGCATACACACTTCATTCGGAAGTGTGGCGGTGCTTGACCAGCTCGACGTGCAGAAAGTCGATTGCCGCGGGCGGCCCGCGCCACCGATGATCCCTGCCGTGCGAAGTCGAGCGGAGCAGGGTGGACGGTGGTGACGACGTGGTGACACGCCTGGCCGGGCGTGCGTGGCCGGTGCTGGTGAGCACGGTCCGGCTCGGGGATCACCGCTATCGGGTCGTCCGCCCCGCCCGGCCGCCGGTGTTCGCCGCTCTTCGCGAGGGCCGCCTCGGCGCGCAGTTCTGCGTGGACAAGCATTCGGCGGCGATGTTCGCGCTGGCCTGGGGACTGGCCGCCCGGTCCCCGCACACCATCGTCCACCTGCCGTTGCGGGCGTCGGCCGCAGTTGATCCCTGCAGCTGGTGGGGCCGCCCGCTCGACCTGGTGCTGCTGCACCACAGCCTGGCGTTCCCGCCCTCGCGGTGGAAGGAGGTCCGCGCCCGGCTCGGCGCGGGCAGGCCGCACACCGTCACCCTGCCGGCCGGGACGTGGCCGAGCCGCCCGGTCGCCGACCATCGCCGGACCTGGCACCAGGAATACCGTGACCACCTGCTGTGGTCGATCGCCGCCGACACACTGGTGCTGACCGGCAGCCGGGAGGCCTACGAGCTGCGCGCCGAGCAGATCCGCGAGCTGGCCGAGGACTGCCCGGCGCACCGCGCGAAGACCCCGGACGCGCACTGCTGCGCCGAGATCCCGATGGGTGGCAGCCGCCGCTTCCCGCAGGTACACCGCCCCTACGCCGAACTGCACGCCCAGTACTGCCGTTGACCGCCGCCCGAGCCGACCGGTTCAGAGGCCCGTCATGCGTTCCATGTGCTCGGGGTAGCGGGCCCCGACCACCTCGATCTGCTGGACGGCCTGCTCGATCTCGGCGAGCTCGGCAGCGGTCAGCACGATGTCGGCGGCGCCGGTGTTCTCGGCGAGGCGCTCGGCCCGGCGGGTGCCGGGGATCGGCACGATCCAGGGCTGCTGCGCGAGCAGCCAGGCCAGCGCGATCTGCGCGGACGTCGCGCCCTTGCCTGCGGCGATCGTCGCGAGCAGGTCGACCAGGGCCTGGTTGGCCTCGCGGTTCTCCGCCGAGAAGCGTGGGATGCCGGCCCGGATGTCCGAGTCGGTGAACTCGGTGCTCTGGTCGATCGTCCCGGTGAGGAAACCCTTGCCGAGCGGGCTGAACGGCACGAACCCGATGCCCAGCTCGGCGAGCGTGGGCAGGATCTCGGCCTCCGGCCCGCGCGTCCACAGCGAGTACTCGCTCTGCAGCGCGGTGACCGGCTGCACGGCGTGCGCCCGGCGGATCGTCTGCGCACCCGCCTCGGACAGCCCGAAGTGCTTGACCTTGCCTGCGCGGATCAGCTCGCCGACAGCCCCGGCGACGTCCTCGATCGGCACGTCGGGGTTGACCCGGTGCTGGTAGAACAGGTCGATCGCGTCGACCCGCAGCCGCCGCAGCGACGCGTCGGCGACCTGCCTGATGTGCTCGGGCCGGCTGGACAGCCCGGTCTGGCGGCCGCTGTCGTCGAAGGCGAAGCCGAACTTGGTGGCGATGACGACCTCACCGCGGAACGGGGCCAGCGCCTCGCCGACCAGCTCCTCGTTGACGAACGGGCCGTACACCTCCGCGGTGTCGAAGAAGGTGACGCCGCGCGCCACGGCGGTCCGGATCAGGGCGATCATGTCCTGCCGGTCGCCGGGGTTGGGGCCGTAGCTCTGGCTCATCCCCATGCAGCCCAGGCCGATGGCCGAGACCTCCAGGCCGCTGCTGCCGAGCGTGCGCTTCTGCATCCGGCAACCGTAACCCGTCCGGCTCCGGCTCCGGCTCCGGCTCCGGCTCCGGCCGCTCGACAGCGCGCCGGGCCGGAGCGGACGAACCCGGGCATCGACGGCGAACCGTGGAACGGCGCGCTGTCGACCCCGATCCGGTCGATGCTGCATCGTCCACAACGGAGATTTCCAGAATGAGTCCGCTCGGCTACGCTCCGGGGGACAGGCACGGGAGAGCGCTCTCTCCGGCATTCGCATCTACATGTCGGGCCTACCTCGCAAAGGCGAGAGCGTTGTCACCCGTGCCGAACAGTCCCAGCAGAGAGGACCTGCACGCAATGATGAGCACGAGTCCCGGCAGTGCCACGGCGGCGCCGTCCCCGGGCCGCCACGGCGTACGCCGGAAGCTGACGCTCGGCCTGACGACGGCGCTCGCCGCGGTCGTCGTGGTCGCGGGCAGCACCGCACCGGCCGCCGCCGCGACCCCGCCGTCCCTCGGCGCGCCGAACTTCGGGGCGAACGTCACCGTCTTCGACCCGAGCATGCCGGTCAGCCAGATCCAGGCCACCCTGGACGCGACGCACACGGCACAGGTCGACAACGAGATGGGCGCCAACCGGTACGCGTTCCTGTTCAAGCCGGGCACCTACGGCACCGCTGAGCAGCCGCTCCAGATCAAGGTGGGCTACTACACCGAGATCGCGGGCCTGGGCGCGTCGCCGACCGACGTGGTGATCAACGGAAAGGTCGAGGTCTACAACCGCTGCCTGGCCGACGGCGGCACCAGCAACTGCCTCGCCCTGGTCAACTTCTGGCGCACCCTGTCCAACCTGACGATCAATGTCAACTCCGCCGGCCAGGACGGCTGCCGTGGCTCGGCGAACTTCTGGGGTGTGTCGCAGGCGGTCTCGATGCGCCGGCTCAACATCACCGGTGCGAACCTGTCCCTGATGGACTACTGCACGGCCGGACCGCAGTACGCCAGCGGCGGTTTCATCGCCGACTCGAAGCTGCCGTTCGTCGTCAGCGGCTCGCAGCAGCAGTGGCTGACCCGTAACAGCCAGGTCGACGGCTGGTCCAACGGCGTGTGGAACCAGGTGTTCACCGGTGTGGTCGGCGCGCCGACCGACGAGGCGTTCCCGAACCCGCCGTACACCACGCTGGACACCACCCCGGTCAGCCGGGAGAAGCCGTACCTGTTCCTGGACGCGCAGGGCAAGTACCAGGTGCGGGTGCCGTCGGCGAAGTTCGACAGCAGCGGCGTCTCGTGGGCGGACGGCCTGACCGCGGGCCGCACCGTGCCGCTGAGCGACTTCTACGTGGCCAAGCCGGGCGACTCCGTCACGAAGATCAACGTGGCGCTCGCGCTCGGTAAGAACCTGCTGCTCACCCCGGGTGTGTACGACATCGCCCGGAGCATCGAGGTCTGGCGCCCCGACACCGTGGTGCTGGGTCTGGGCCAGGCGACGCTGACCGCGGTCAACGGCTCGGTGCCGCTCGACGTCGCCGACGTGCCCGGCGTCATCATCGCCGGCGTCACGATCGACGCGGGTCTCAAGGAGTCCCCGGTGCTGCTGCGGGTCGGCCGCAAGCACAACTTCCTGCGCTGGTCGCAGGCGAGCAACCCGACCACGCTGTCCGACGTGTACTTCCGCGTCGGCGGCCCGCACGTCGGCAAGGCCGACATCGCGCTGGAGGTCAACAGCGACAACGTGCTCATCGACCACACCTGGGTGTGGCGCGGCGACCACGGCGTGGAGGGCTTCACCGACACCGAGCGGTGGAACACCAACACCGGTCGGTACGGGGCGGTCGTCAACGGTGACAACGTCAACGCCAACGGGCTGTTCGTCGAGCACTTCCAGAAGTACAACACCGTCTGGAACGGCGAGAACGGCCGCACCATCCTGTACCAGAACGAGCTGCCGTACGACCCGCCGACGCAGGCCGACTGGATGAACGGCGCGGTCGAGGGCTACGCCGGTTACAAGGTCGGGGACCACGTGCGCACGCACACCCTCTACGGCGGCGGCGTGTACGTGTTCAACCAGAACAACCCGTCCATCCACACCGAGAACGGCTTCGAGGTGCCGAACCGTCCCGGTGTGCAGCTGCACCACGTGATGACCGTCAACCTCAGCGCCGGCACCATCGACCACGTGGTCAACGGGCTCGGCGACCCGGCTGACACGACCCGCATCGGCTCGCCGGTGTACGTCACGCAGTACCCGGCCCCGTAACACGGGAGCCGTACGCCGCGGCCGGTCCGGGGTTCGTCCCGGGCCGGCCGCGGTCGTGTCTCCCGCGCCTGCCGGACCCGCTCTACGATCGGCTCCTCACCCTGCGCTGGTGAGCCTGCCGAACCGCACGCCGCCGATGCCGTAGCCGCCCGCTGTCCGGGCCGACCTCCACGGTGGAGGCCTGCGACGCGGGCGGTCGTCGCGGAGGCTGTCCGCAACCGGACCGATGGATGGCGTACGCCGGGCGTGCGCCGACCATGGAGTGCGTCCACTTCGGTGCGGGGAACGGGGACCAGCCATGACGGGTCGGCTACGTCGTACACGGTGGATCGCGGGTGTCGCCGTGCTGGTGGGCCTGCTGGCGAGCACAGCCGCCGGGCCGGTGCGGGCCGCCGGGCCGGGACCGCTGTGCGTGGCGCCGACCGGGGAGAGCCTCTACGACACGGGTCCGGTGCTCAGGTGGAACCTGAACACCTACTGGGTCACCACCGCCAGTGCGTACTGGTCGGTGGTCTCGGTGCGCGGCTCGCAGGGCTACAACCCCGACCTGGTCTTCCACGATCAGGCGAAGTGCGTGCTGGCGACGAGCGCCGACGGCTCGGCGACGCGGGTCGACTGGGTCGCGTTCGACAACAACTCGGGGCGGCTGCCGATCGGGTCCTACCCGGCCCGGGTCTTCGGGCACCCCGGCAACACCAGCCCGGTCAAGTACCAGGTCCAGTTCGTGCAGGGCCGGGCGAGCCTGTCCACCACCAGCGGCTACGCCCAGCCGGTCGGCACCGCGTTCGCCGATTGGCAGGTCGACATCCGTGACGTCCACCTGACGGCCGGAACGACCTACCTGTTCACCGTCAACGGCGGGGTCAGCTCGGTGCACCTGCTGGGCAGCACCGGCGAGCCGGCGAGCTGGGCCAGGACCGCGGCGACGGCCGACCGCACCATGGACATCGACCCGGCCGGACCGCTGTACGGGGTGCTCGCGGCGACCGCGCCCCGGACCGGCTGGTACGGCCTGCTGTTCGTCCGGGACAGCCCGGTCAACATTCCGCTCACGGTGCACATCGAGGTGGCCTAGAAGTTCGCCGACATTTGTTGGCGAAGTGCCGTTGACCTGGCTAGTCTGGCCTGGTGGGAACGGGAGTGAAGGCCGGGGAGGCGCACAGTCGCGACCCCCGGGCCGTACGTACCAGGGCACGGCTCGCTGAGGCGTTCACCGCCGTCGCGGGCCGCCACCCGGGGACCCCGGTGTCGGTGAGCGCGATCGTGGCGGAGGCGGGCCTCAACCGGTCCTCCTTCTACGCCCATTTCGACACCACGGGCAGCCTGGCCGTGTACGTCCTGGAGCAGGCCCTGCGGGCCATCTCCGAGCAGGACGTGCAGGTCCGGCTGATCGGCGCGGCCACCGGCCGGGACGCCTCCCGGATCGTGCTCGGGCACATCCTCGACCAGGTCGAGGGCCAGCGCACCGAGCTGCTGGCCGTGTTCGGCTCGGCCGACGGCGGGGCCGCGACGGCCCGGTTCGGGCGCCAGCTCGCCGACAACATCGGGTACTACTTCCAGCGCCTGCGTTTCGCGCCGACGCGGCCGCCCGGCGAGCTGGCGACGACCGCCGTGTTCCTCGGCCACGGCCTGGCGGCCGCGATCGTGGACTGGCTCACCGACGCCGACCCGTGCCCGCGCGACGGCCTGGTCGACCTGCTCGTCGGCCTCGTCCCGAGCTGGGTGGACTCGGCCCCACGCTGACCGCGACACCGCCTTGACGGGATCAACAGGGGGACTCATGGCGAAGAACTGGCTCATCACCGGAACCTCCAGCGGTTTCGGCTACGAACTCACCCGGGCCGTGCTGGAGCACGGCGACCACGTCGTCGCCACCGCCCGCCGACCCGAAACCCTCGACGACCTGGTACGCAAGTACGGCGACCAGATCCGTGCGGTGGCCCTGGACGTCACCGACCCCGCGGCGTCGCGTGCCGCCGTGCAGGCGACCGTCGACGCGTTCGGCAGTCTCGACATCGTCGTGAACAACGCCGGCTACGCCGTGTCCGGGTCGCTGGAGGAGACGCCGGACGAGGACTTCCGCGCTCAGATCGAGACGAACCTGTTCGGCGTCGTCAACGTCACCAAGGCCGCGCTGCCGGTGCTGCGGGCGCAGCGGCACGGGCACGTCATCCAGTTCTCGTCCATCGGCGGGCGGGTCGGCGGCACGCCGGGGCTCGGGGCGTACCAGACCGCGAAGTTCGGTGTGGAGGGCTACTCCGAGGTGCTCGCCAACGAGGTCAGGCCGTTCGGGGTGAAGGTCACCATCGTGGAGCCGGGCGGGTTCCGCACCAAATGGAGTGGCGGGGCGTCGCAGCTAGCGGCCCCGGTGGGGCCCGACTACGAGCCGTCCGTCGGCGCGATGCTGAAGTTTCGCGAGCAGTACGTCGAACCCGGCGACCCGGTGAGGGCCGCGAGGGTGATCATCGACCTCGCCGGCTCCGACGATCCGCCGCTGCGGCTGCTGCTCGGCTCCGACGCGCTGAGCCGGGCCCGCGAGTCCGCGGCGGCCCGCGCCGCCGAGACGGAGAAGTGGGCCGAGGTCACCGTCTCGACGGACTACCCGGCCCAGGCCTGACGTCCGGTGGGGCCACGCCAGGCCTGGCGTGGCCCCACCGGGCTCAGCGGCCGACGGCGTCGAGTTCGGCGACCGCGTCGGCGGGCAGCACGAGGTCGGCCGCCGCGATGTTCTCGCGCAGGTGTTCCCGCGACGACGTGCCCGGGATCAGCAGGATGGTGGGGGAGCGCTGCAGCAGCCAGGCCAGCGCCACCTGGTGCGGCGTCGCGCCCAGCCGGGCCGCGACGTCGTCGAGCACCCCCGACTGCAGCGGGGTGAACCCGCCCAGCGGGAAGAACGGCGTGAACGCCACCCCCTCCCGCGCGCAGCGGTCGACCAGCTCGTCGTCGTCGCGCCGGGCCACGTTGTAGAGGTTCTGCACGCATACCACCGGCGCGATCGACTGCGCCTCGGTGAGCTGCTCCGGCGACACCCCGCTCACGCCCAGATGCCGGATCAGGCCCTGTTCGCGCAGCTCCGCGAGCACGGTGAACGGCTCGGCGAGCGAGCCCGGCGTCGGCCGCTCGACGCCGCCGACCCGCAGATTGACCACGTCGAGCGCGTCCACGCCGAGCCGCCGCAGATTGTCGTGCACGGCCTCGGTCAGCTCGCTCCGCGACAGCGCCTGCGGCCAGGACTTGTCCGGCCCGCGCCGCGCGCCGACCTTCGTCGCGATCCGCAGCTGTGCCGGATAGGGGTGCAGCGCCTCATGGATCAGCTCGTTGACCGTGTACGGCCCGTAGTAGTCGCTGGTGTCGATGTGGGTGACACCCCGGTCCACCGCCTCGCGCAGCACGGCCACCGCTTCGGCGGGGTCCCGGGGCGGGCCCCACACCCCCGGCCCGGCCAGCTGCATCGCGCCGTAGCCCAGCCGGCTCAGCGTCAGATCGTCGGCGAGCGTGAGCGCTCCCCCGGGAACAGGTGTCGACATGGCTTCCTCTTTCGCGCGGCCGGCGGTCTTCTGATCAACGACCGGACCGGCCCGGGTGCATCGGGACCGGTGTCGCGCTCGCTCGACGTGCCGCGAGCCGCGCTGGATCAGGCAGCCGTGCGGGCCCGCTCCACCGCTGCGGCGAGCTGCGCGGAGGTGATCAGCTCCTCATGGGTGCCGGCCGCCCCGCACGCGAACGCGCCGGACACCGACCCGGCCAGCACGCACTCCTCGATCGGCCGGCCGGTCAGCCAGCGGCTCATGAAGGCGGTGCTGAACCCGTCGCCCGCCCCGTTGCTGTCGAGCACCGGCCGCTCGGGGACGACCGCCGGAAAGCGGCGCACCTCGGGCGCTTGCCGGGTGGCGACGCGGCAGCCGGCCGCGCCCTCGGTCGCCACGGCCACCTGCGCCCGGCCGGTGCGGAGCACGGCGAGCAGGATGTCGTCGATCCGCTCCGGCGCCGCCTCGGCGCTGAGGAACACCAGGTCGGCGGCGCGGGCCAGCGGCCATACCCAGTCGAGTTCGCCGTCCCAGGCGTGCAGGTCGGTGGAGGTGGTGACGCCCAGCCGGCGGGCGTCGGCGAACGCGCCCGCGGCCCGTGGCCCGGCGACGTGGACGTGCCGGGAGCGTTGCAGGAACGGCAGATAGAAGTCCTGCGGCAGGACCAGGTCGTGCGGGTGGCGGCCGTCGAAGAACGAGAACCGGCGGCCCGCCTTGTCGACCAGGTTCACGGCCCGTGGCGTGCCGTTGGGGGCGGTGCGGTGGCTGAAGTCCAGGCCCAGCTCGGCGTACCGGGCCAGCACCAGCGCGCCGAGCATGTCGTCGCCGAGGAAGTCGGCCAGTTTGGTGCGCAGTCCCAGGGCGTGGAAGCCCAGCGCGACGCCGTTGCCGGAGTGCGCCACGTAGTCCCGGATCGGCGGCACGGGCAGGAAGTCACCCGGCGGCACCGCGAGCTCCGGCACCTGCACGATGGTGTCCACCCCGACCCCGCCGAGCACCAGCACGTCGTACGTGGACATGGCAGACCGCCTCCCCGATGTGTGTGGGCATGCACCCGGAGCGGCGGGCCCGCCCACCCTAACCGCACCTTTGATCTATCCGCAGCCCCTGAGCCATGATGCCGCCCGGCCGTCCGGAGTCGCCCACGACGCGGCGGTGCCCGCCCATGTGCGAACGCCGTTCGCGGTTAGAGTGGTGGGGTGACGGTTGGTCAGCAGGGGCGCGGCCCGTCGATCTGGGCCAGGCCGCAGCGGGGCGCCCGCGGACCCTCGCCGGAGCACCGGCTGGTCGACATCGCCGGGGCCGCGATCCGGCTGGCGTCCGCGGGCGGGCTGGCCGCCGTGTCCATGCGCGCCGTCGCGGGCGAGCTGAACACCACCGCCAGCACGCTGTACCGCTACGTCGCCTCCCGCGACGAACTGCTCGACCTCATGGTCGACACCGCCATGGCCGGCTTCGCGTACACCCCCGGCGGCGGCCGGGACTGGCTCGCCGAACTGGTCCGTGTCGCCGAGGCCACCCGCGCGCACTACGTGGCGCAGCCCTGGCTGCTCGACGCGGTGCCCACCGGTTCCGTGCCGGGCCCGAACACGTTGCTGTGGTTCGAGCACTGTCTACAGGCGATGGCCGCACTCGACCGGACTCCGCTGCAGAAGATGGAAGCCGTCGGCGTGCTCAACGGTGTGATCATGCTGTTCGCGCGCAGCGCCACCACGCCCGCGGCCATCGACTTCGGCGCCCTGGACCCGGCCCGCCACCCGCTGCTGACCGCGACGCTCACCGGCACGGCCCCCGGCGCGCCCACCGCCGACCTGTTCGAGCGCACCATCCGCGCCCTGCTCGGCGGCCTGCTCGCCGACCGCGCCGGCTAGCCGCAAGCCCCTGGCCGGCCCGCCGGGTCCTGTCCGGCGAGGCAGTGCGCCGACCGGCTGAGCCCGAGGTCTTCAGCGACGGGCTGCCCAGCGCGATCTGGACCTGAGCGACACGGCTGATTCCGCGCCCCGGCATAGGATCACGGCGGCGGCACGTGGACCGAGGAGGCGATGTGGACACCGTACGGATGGTCCTGCTGGTAGGGGCGACGGTGACGATGGGGATCATGGCGGGTGTGTTCGGCCTGTACTCGCACACCGTCATGCCCGGCCTGCGCCGTACCGACGACCGGACGTTCGTGGGCGCGTTCCAGGCACTGGACCGGGCGATCATCAACCCGTGGTTCATGCTCGGCGGCTTTCTCGGCGCGCTCGTGCTCACCGCCGCGTCCGCGGTGCTGCTGCTCGGGCCCGGCGGCGCGGCGCTGGCCTGGACCATCGCCGCGCTCGTGCTGTACCTGGTCGTCGTCGTCATCACGGGCGCCGTCAACGTGCCGATGAACAATGCCATCAAGGCGGCCGGCGATCCGGACGAGATCGCTGACCTCGCCGCCGTGCGGGCCCGGTTCGACGAGGCCAGGTGGTCGCGGTGGAACCATGTCCGCACCGTGGCGACCACGGTCGCACTGATCTGCCTCACCGTCGCGCTGCTGCATTACGGCCGCTGAGTCAGCCGAGCAGGGCCAGGGCCTCCGCCGGCCGGGCCAGGGTGTGGTCGGCAGGCTCCCGCGCGTCGTACAGGTGGCCCCAGGCGGCCGCCGCGCCGATGCTGCCGGCTGCCGTGGCCGCGCGCAGATCCAGCGGAGAGTCTCCGATGTAGGCGACCGCGCCCGGTGCGACCCCGAGTCGCTCCGCGGCCAGCAGCACCCCGTCTCCGGCCGGTTCGGGCCGCCGCACGTCGTCCCCGCCGACCAGCACGTCGACGGTCAGCCCGGCGGCGTCGAGCAGCATCCGCGCGCCGCGGGTGCTCGCCCCGGTGAACACCGCGACCGTCCGGCCCGTCGTGCGCAGGGCGGTCCTCCTCCGGCAGCCGGCCCTGGAGATCGAATACGGGCGGTGGGTGTCCCGCGGGAGACGGGGCGGGCGGATGGGCCACCATGGTGACCATGGCACGTGCACGCAGGAAGCCCGACCCGCAGCCCGCCACCTGCCCCTGCGGAACCGGGCAGCCCTACGACGAGTGCTGCGGGCGCTGGCACCGCGGCGGCGAGGCCCCGACGGCGGAGCAGCTGATGCGCTCGCGGTTCAGCGCGTTCGCGCTCGGCGAAGCGGCGTATCTGCTGCGCAGCTGGCACTCCAGCACCAGGCCGCGGGAGCTGGACCTGACCGGCGGCCCCCGCTACACCGCGCTGGAGGTGCTGGCCACCGACCGCGGGAGCATGTTCGACACCGAGGGGACCGTGCTGTTCCGGGCCCACTACCGCGACGGCGGCCGGCCGGGCGTGCTGGAGGAGCACAGCCGGTTCCTGCGCGAGGGCGGCCATTGGCGGTACGTGAACCCGGTCTGACCTCACCCGCTGATCTCGCAGCAGCACCCGCCTCCGCATAATAAAATCAAGCACGCTTGACTTTTTTATGGCCCGGGGGAAGGGTGGAGCCGACTGGAGGGAGCACCACTGATGCCGGAGATCGAGGCGCTGCTGGCCGATCTCGACGCCGAGAGCGCCGACGCCGACCGGCTCGTCGCCGAGCTGGCCCCGGACCGGTGGGCGACGCCGACCCCCGCCGCGGGCTGGACCGTCGCGCACCAGATCGGCCATCTGCTGTGGACCGACGAGCGCTCGCTGCTGGCCGCCACCGACCCCGAGGGCTTCGGGCAGGCGCTGGAGGAGATCGCGAACTCGCCCGACCCGCTGCGTTTCGTCGACGCCGGAGCCGAACAGCTCGCCGTGCTCCCACCCGAACAGCTGCTGGCCCGCTGGCGCGAGACCCGGGCCGCGCTGCGGGCCGCGCTCGCCGCCGTCCCGCCCGGCACCCGCCTGCCCTGGTACGGCCCGCCGATGAGCGCCGCCTCCATGGCCACCGCCCGCATCATGGAGACCTGGGCCCACGGCCAGGACCTCGCCGACACCTTCGGGGTCACCCGGCAGCCGACCGGGCGGCTACGCCACGTCGCGCACATCGGCGTACGCGCCCGCGACTTCGCCTACGCCGCCCACGGCCTCGACGCGCCCATCGCACCGTTCCACGTCCGGCTCACCGGCCCCGACGGCGACGAGTGGACCTGGGGAGACGAGCACGCCGCGCAGCACGTCACCGGCCCCGCGCTCGACTTCTGCCTGCTGGTGACCCAGCGCAGGCACCGCGCCGACCTCGCCGTCAGAGCCGAGGGCGACGACGCCGACCGCTGGCTGGACATCGCCCAGGCGTTCGCCGGGCCACCCGGGCCCGGCCGTGCTCCCGGCCGGTTCGCCTCGGAGGGCGCCGCATGAGCGGGCAGACCGGGCCGCGCGCTTCGGCCGCACGTGAGGTGCGGGCATGAGCGCGCCGCTGCGGATCGCGAACGTGTCCGGGTTCTACGGCGACCGCGCGTCGGCGATGCGCGAGATGCTCGACGGCGGCCCGGTCGACGTGCTGACCGGCGACTATCTCGCCGAACTGACCATGCTCATCCTGGCCCGGGACCGGATGAAGGACCCGGCCACCGGCTACGCCAAGACGTTCCTGCGGCAGCTGGAGCACTGTCTCGGCACGGCACTGGACCGGGGCGTCACCGTCGTCACGAACGCGGGCGGGCTCAACCCGGCCGGACTCGCGCAGGCGCTCGGCGCGCTCGCCGGGCGGCTCGGGCTGAGCCCGCGCATCGCGTACGTCACCGGCGACGACCTGCTCGCCCGCGCGGACGAGCTGGGGTTCGGCACGCCACTGGCAGCGAACGCGTACCTCGGCGCTTGGGGCATCGCGCACGCGCTGCGGCAGGGGGCCGACATCGTGGTCACCGGCCGGGTCACCGACGCGTCGCTGGTCGTCGGCCCGGCCGCGGCCCACTTCGGGTGGGCGCGCGACGACTTCGACGCGCTGGCCGGGGCCGTCGCCGCCGGGCACGTGATCGAGTGCGGCGCGCAGGCCACCGGCGGCAACTACGCCTTCTTCACCGAACACGCCATCGGCCTGCCCGGGTTCCCGATCGCCGAGGTGCACGCCGACGGCAGCAGCGTCATCACCAAACACCCCGGCACCGGCGGCGTCGTCAACCTCGGCACGGTCACCGCGCAGCTGCTGTACGAAGTGGACAGCCCGCGCTACCTCGGCCCCGACGTGACGACCCGCCTGGACACGATCGTGCTGGCCGAGGACGGTCCCGACCGGGTGCGCATCAGCGGGGTACGCGGCCAAGCGCCCCCGTCGACGCTGAAGGTCGGGCTCAACTCCCTCGGCGGGTTCCGCAACGACGTGACGTTCCTGATCACCGGGCTGGACGTCGAGGCGAAGGCCGCGCTGGCCCGTGCACAGCTCGAAGCGTCCCTGCGGCGACGCCCACCGGCGGAGCTGGTCTGGCGGCTGGCCCGCACCGACCATGCCGACGCCGACGGGCAGGAGGAGGCCAGCGCGCTGCTGCACGCCACGGTCAAGGACGCCGACCCGTCGGTGGCCGGTCGCGCCTTCAGCGGCGCGGCCGTCGAGCTGGCGCTGTCCAGCTATCCCGGCTTCACCCTGCTCGCCCCACCCGGCGATGCGACCCCGTTCGGCGTGTTCACCTCGGCGGCCGTCCCGGCCGAGCAGGTGCCGCACCTGGTGGTCCTGCCTGACGGCACCGAGCACACCATCGAGCCGCTCGGTCCGAGCGACCGCGGCGGCCTCGCGGATGCCACGCCGGCGCCGGCGTGGACCGGGCACGGGCCGACGCGACGCGCCCCACTGGGGCTGGTCGCCGGGGCGCGCAGCGGGGACAAGGGCGGCAGCGCCAACATCGGGGTCTGGGCACGCAGTGACGCGGCGTACGCGTGGCTGGCGGCGACGCTGACCGCGGACGCGCTGGTGAAACTGCTGCCCGAGGCGGCCGGGCTGCCCGTCGCCCGGCACCTGCTGCCGAACCTGCGGGCGGTCAACTTCGTCGTCGACGGGCTGCTCGGCGACGGCGTCTCGGCGGGCACCCGGTTCGACCCGCAGGGCAAGGGACTGGGCGAGTGGCTGCGCTCGCGGTTCGTCGACATCCCGGAGGAGCTGCTGTGATCTTGAGATCCACCCTGGACACCGGCGGGGCCGCGTACGCGGGCAACCGCGGCGCGCTGCTGGAAAAACTCGCCGCGCTCGACACCGAGCACGCCAAGGCGCTGGGCGGGGGTGGGCCGAAGTACGTCAAGCGGCATCACGACCGGGGAAAGCTGCTGCCGCGCGAGCGCATCGAGCTGCTGGTCGACCGGGACTCGCCGCTGCTGGAGCTGTCGGCGCTGGCGGCGTACGGCACCGACTATCCGGTCGGGGCGAGTGTGGTCACCGCGATCGGGGTGGTCGAGAACACCGAATGCATGATCATCGCGAATGATCCGACGGTGCGTGGGGGCGCGTCCAATCCGTACACCCTGCGCAAGACCCTGCGGGCGATGGACATCGCCCGCCAGAACCGGCTGCCGCTGATCAACCTGGTCGAGTCCGGCGGCGCGGACCTGCAGAGCCAGAAGGACATCTTCATCCCCGGCGGGCGGCTGTTCCGCGACCTGACGCGCCTGTCCGCGGCGGGCATCCCGACGGTGACGCTGGTCTTCGGCAACTCCACCGCCGGTGGGGCGTACGTGCCGGGCATGAGCGACCACGTCGTCATGATCAAAGAGCGGTCGCAGGTCTTCCTGGCCGGGCCGCCGCTGGTCAAGATGGCCACCGGTGAGGACGCCGACGAGGAGTCCCTCGGTGGCGCGGCCATGCATGCCCGCGTCTCCGGCCTGGCCGACTACCTCGCCGACGACGAGGTGCAGGCCATCGGCATGGGCCGGCGCATCGTCGCTTCGCTGCGCTGGCGCAAGCTCGGCGCGGCCCCGTCGCCCCACCCCGACGAGCCGGTGTTCGACGCCGAGGAGCTGCTCGGCATCGTCCCGCCGGACCTGCGCACCCCGTTCGACCCGCGGGAGGTGATCGCCCGGGTCGTCGACGGCTCCCGCTTCGAGGAGTTCAAGCCCGAGTACGGCGCGAGCCTGGCCACCGGCTGGGCCAGCGTGCACGGCTTCGCCGTCGGCATCCTCGCCAACGCGCGGGGCGTGCTGTTCAGCGCCGAGTCGCAGAAGGCGACCCAGTTCATCCAGCTCGCCAACCAGAGCCGCACGCCGCTGCTGTTCCTGCACAACACGACCGGCTACATGGTCGGCAAGGACTACGAGCAGGGCGGCATCATCAAACACGGCGCGATGATGATCAACGCGGTGTCGAACAGCACCGTCCCGCACATCTCCGTGCTCATCGGGGCGTCCTACGGCGCGGGGCACTACGGCATGTGCGGGCGGGCGTACGATCCCCGGTTCCTGTTCGCTTGGCCGAGCGCCAAGTCCGCGGTCATGGGCGGCGCGCAGCTGGCCGGGGTGCTGTCGATCGTCGCGCGGCAGTCCGCGGCCGCCGCGGGCCGGCCCTATGACGAGGACGCCGACGTGGTCGTACGCACCATGGTCGAGAACCAGATCGAGGCCGAGTCGCTGCCCATGGTCCTGTCCGGGCTCGGCTACGACGACGGCGTCATCGACCCCCGTGACACCCGCACCGTGCTCGGCATGTGCCTGTCCGCGGTCCAATCGGCACCCGACCCCGGCCCGGGTCCCTACGGCGTCTTCCGGATGTGACGAGATGATCTCCCGACTGCTGGTCGCCAACCGGGGCGAGATCGCCCGCCGCGTCTTCCGGACCTGCCGCGAACGCGGCATCACCACCGTCGCCGTGCACTCCGACGCCGACACCCGCGCCCTGCACACCACGGACGCAGACATCGCGGTACGCCTGCCCGGCGTCACCGCCGCCGACACCTACCTGCGCGCAGACCTCATCATCGAGGCAGCGCTCGCGGCCGGCGCGGACGCGGTGCACCCCGGCTACGGCTTCCTGTCCGAGAACGCAACCTTCGCCCAGGCGGTCATCGACGCCGGGCTGACCTGGGTCGGGCCGTCACCGGACGCCATCGACGCGATGGGTTCGAAGATCGCGTCGAAGAAGCTGATGGCCGCCGCGGGCGTGCCCGTGCTGCCCGAACTCGACCCGGCCACGGTCACCGAGGCCGACCTACCGGTGCTGATCAAGGCGTCCGCGGGCGGCGGCGGCCGGGGCATGCGCGTCGTGCAGACCCTGGCCGAGCTGCCCGACCAGGTCGAGGCCGCCCGTGCCGAGGCCGCGGCCGCGTTCGGTGACCCGACCGTGTTCTGCGAGCCGTACCTGGCCACCGGGCGGCACATCGAGGTCCAGGTCATGGCCGACACGTACGGCACGATCTGGGCACTGGGCGAGCGCGAGTGCTCCATCCAGCGCCGCCACCAGAAGGTCGTCGAGGAGGCCCCGTCGCCGATGGTCGACCCGGCGATGCGCGACCGCCTGCACGCCGCGGCGACCGCCGCCGCGGCCGCGATCGCCTACCGCGGCGCGGGCACCGTCGAGTTCCTGGCCGCCGACGACGGCTCGTTCCACTTCCTGGAGATGAACACCCGCCTACAGGTCGAACACCCCGTCACCGAACTCGTCACCGGCCTCGACCTGGTCGCCCTCCAACTCGACATCGCCGAAGGCCACGCCCTACCCCTGACCCCACTCCCCGTCCACGGCCACGCCATCGAAGTCCGCCTCTACGCCGAGGACCCCGCCCACACCTGGCGCCCCCAAACCGGCCCCCTGCACACCTTCACCCTCCCCGCCACCTCCGCCTTCGGCGTGCCCACGCCCGCACCGGTCGGCAGTTTCGGGGAAAGCGCAGGAATCGAAGGCGGCGTTCGCGCAGTTTCCCCGAAACTGCAGGGCGGCGGCGCGGTCGTGGTGCGGCTCGACAGCGGGTTTGCGGGTGGGGACGTCGTGACGGCGCATTACGACCCGATGCTGGCGAAGGTGATCGTGTGGGCGCCGACGCGGGGGCAGGCCGCGCGGGCGCTCGCGGCGGCGCTGGCGCAGGCGCGCATCCATGGGCTGGTCACCAACCGGGATCTGCTGGTCAACGTGCTGCGGCACCCGGCGTTCCTCGCCGGGCGGATCAGTACCGCGTTCTTCGACCAGCACGGGCTGGACATGCTGGCCCGGCCACTGGCGGATGAGGACGCGCAGCGGCTGTCGGCGTACGCTGCCGCGCTGGCCGCCTCGGCCGCCGAGCGCGAGCGCGCGACCGTCGTGACCGGACTGCCCGGCGGCTGGCGCAACGTCGCCTCCGCGCCGCAGACCCGTGCCTACCAGGCCCCGGCCGGGCGGATCGACGTCGGCTACCGGCGCACCCGGGACGGGGTGCGGATCGAGGACGACGCGGAACTGACCGTCGGCGAGGTCACCACGACCCGGGTGGAGCTGGGACGCGGCAACGTGCGGCACGCGTTCACCGTCGCGGCGTACCCCGATGTGGTCTGTGTCGACTCGGTGCTCGGGCCGGTCAGCCTGCGGCCGGTCGAGCGGTTCCCGGAGGCGGAGGTCCAGGTCGCCAGCGGGTCGCTGCTCGCGCCGCTGCCCGGGGCCGTCATCCGGGTCGCCGTCGCCGAGGGCGACCAGGTCACCGCCGGCCAGCCGCTGCTGTGGCTGGAGGCCATGAAGATGCAGCACGAGATCACCGCCCCGACCGACGGCACCGTCACCAGCCTGCCTGTGGCCGTCGGCCACCAGGTCGAGGTCGGGGCTGTGCTCGCGGTCGTCACCCCCGCCGACCCGGAGGCCCACCCGTGATCCTTGAGAGCGACGAGCGCCAGGCCCTGCGCCGCGCCGTGTCCGACCTGGCCGGCAAGTACGGCCACGACTACTACCTGCGCTGCACCCGGGCGGGGGAGAAGACCACCGAGCTGTGGCAGGAGGCCGGGCGCCTGGGCTACCTGGGCGTGCACGTGCCCGAGGAGTACGGCGGCGGAGGCGGCGGCATCGGCGACCTCGCCGCGGTGTGCGAGGAACTGGGGGCGGCCGGCTGCCCGCTGCTGATGATGGTCGTCTCCCCGGCCATCTGCGCCACCGTGATCTCCCGCTTCGGCACCGGCGAGCAGAAGCGGCGCTGGCTGCCGGGCCTGGCCGACGGGACGAAGATCTTCGCGTTCGCGATCACCGAACCCGACGCCGGATCGAACTCGCACAAGCTCACCACCACCGCGACCCGTGACGGCGACGGCTGGCTGCTGTCCGGCCGCAAGACCTACATCTCCGGCATCGACGAGGCCGAAGCGGTCCTGGTGGTCGGCCGGACCGCCGACGAGCGCACGGGGCGGCTCAAGCCCGTGCTGTTCGTGGTGCCGACGGACGCGCCCGGGTTCACCGCGCAGCACATCCCGACCGAGCTGGTCGCGCCGGAGAAGCAGTACAACCTGTTCCTCGACGAGGTGCGGCTGCCCGACGACGCGCTGGTCGGCAGTGCCGACGCGGGCCTGCTCCAGCTGTTCGCCGGGCTCAACCCGGAGCGCATCATGGCGTCGGCGTTCGCCCTCGGCATGGCGCGGTACGCGCTGGCGCGGGCGGTCGAGTACGCCAAGACCCGCACCGTGTGGGGTCCGCCGATCGGCGCGCACCAGGCGATCAGCCACCCGCTGGCGGCCTGCCACATAGAGGTCGAGCTGGCCCGGCTGATGACCCGCGAGGCTGCCCACCTCTACGACAGCGGCGACGACCAGGCCGCGGGCGAGGCGGCGAACATGGCCAAGTACGCGGCGGGGGAGGCCACCGTGAAGACGGTCGACCAGGCCATCCAGACCCACGGCGGCAACGGGCTGGCCACCGAGTACGGGCTGGCCACGCTGCTCGTCGCGTCCCGGCTGGGCCGGATCGCCCCGGTCAGCCGGGAGATGATCCTCAACTTCGTCGCCCAGCACAGCCTGGGCCTGCCCAGGTCCTACTGAGCCCGGGTAGCGTGATCGCCGTGCCGACCGCCCCCGTACGTGAACCGCGCCAGGACCGCAGCCGAGCCACCCGTCAACGGCTGCTGGAGGCCTCGGTGCGGTGCATGGCCGAACTGGGGTGGTCGGGCACGACGGTCGCCGTCGTCGCTGAACGCGCCGGGGTCTCCCGCGGCGCGGCCCAGCACCACTTCCCGACCCGGGAAGACCTGGTCACCGGGCTGATCGAGTACATGACCGAGGTGCGCGCCGCCGAGATCGAGACGGCCGTCGCGGGCCTGCGCAGCGGCCCCCGGCGCACCGAGCAGGTGCTCGTCGTGCTGGTGGGCCTCTACCGCGGGCCGCTGTTCCGGGCCGCGCTGCACGTGTGGACCGCGGCGGCGGTCGACGAGTCCCTGCGGGCCCAGGTGCGCCCGCTGGAGGCGGCGCTCGGGCGCACCGCGCACGGCATGGCGGTCGAGCTGCTGCGCGTCGACGAGCAGACCCCGGGCGCGCGGGAGACCGTGCAGGCGACCCTCGACCTGGCGCGCGGGCTCGGCCTGGGTGAGCTGCTGCACGACGACACGGCCCGCCGGGCCCGGGTGCTGCGCCAGTGGGCCGCCACCCTCGACGCCGTCCTGCCGCCGACCTCCTGACCAGGTCCCACCGGAACCGTCCAGCCGTACGTGCGGACGCGATGATCGGCGGCTGGAGCTGTCCGTTCCGCCGCACGTCGTTCGCGGTTCCCGCACGTCCAGGACGCTAAGCTCGGCGGCTCCTGGCGTCCAAGGAGGACACATGGCTCCCACGAACCATCAGAAACACCAGGCCGGTCGGCATCTCGCGGTGGGGCACGCGCTGCTGCGCGGCTACTCTGCGGAGATCGTGGGCCCGCACCGTTACGTGAAAGTCAACGACCTGCCCGCCGTGGTGATGCTCGCCGGGATGGGCGCCTGGCAGATCGCGGACGTCGACGACTTCACCAGTTCGCACCAGGAGCGCTACATCCTCGTCGATGTCACCGACGAGACGGTCGAGCTGTATCTCGTACCCGGCGACGAATTGCGCAAGGGCGTACGAGAGCGGCACGAGTCGTTCCTCGTCCGCGTCGGAGGCACCCGGCCACGCAACCCGGAGAGCCGGCACGCCGCGATCGAACCGGCCCACGTCGCGCAGTGGCGCGACCAGTGGTCGCTGTTCGACCAGTGACCGCCACCCCCACTGGCAGGAGAGGCCTGTGACCGAGGACGAATACGCAGAGCTGCTTCAGTACACCCGTGGCGTGGTGATGGAGTCGCGCCGCGGCGACCTGGACGAACTTCTGACAGGCGCGGCCCGCCGGATCGAGATGCCGACGGCGCGACGACAGCTGTTGCGCTACCTGCATGGCCTGCGAGATGAGATGCGCCTTGGCAGTGACGAAACCGCCCGTCGCACCATGCGCCGTCTTGCGCACGTCCGCACCGAGTCGGGGGGAGCGGTGAACGGCATCGTTCTCGACGTGATGCCTGCTGACCAGAGCGTCTATGGGGCGGCGACGATCGACCTGATGGGTTCACCGGAACTGGACACCGCTGTGCAGGAGCTGGATGAATTGATCGCCATGCTGGGTGAAGGCGAGGAACCGTGGGGCTGACAGTTGCGGAAGCCAAGAAGCGGATCGACGACATCATGGCTCGCTACCAGGCGGTTTCTACCGGTTCTACGCGCGGGCTGACCCTCAGCCTGTCGCCGGGCAAGCTCTACGAGGCGTGGGTGCTCAGCACGATCCTGGAAAGGTTGCGTACCGACGAAGGCTACGACGTCGTCCTCATCGGCTCGGACAAAGTTCGGCTGCGATCCTCCGGTGGTCCTGTCGACCGCTCTTTCGCGCACTTCGAACTGCGTCGGGGTGGCGTGGCGTTGCTGGAGGTCTGGACCGACATCGAGTTTCTGTCCTTCAGCCACCAGCAGCGTGGCGCGCGTATGCCACCGCAGCGTGGCGACCGCCATGAGCTCGACATCGTGATTCTTCCCGCCGGGACGGCAGCGGGTTATCCGCCCCACGATGTGATCAAGATGGCGGTGGAGTGTAAGAACACCGCCTTCGAGAAGCACATGGCCCGTGCGGCCCTCGGCGTACGGCGGGAACTCAGTCTCCTGAGGCCATCGCAGCAGACGGCGTTCTCCACTTGGCCACGCAGTGTCGTTCCGGCTGAGCCGGCGTCGGTCTTCTCCGTCTACTCGACGGACGGCACAGTCACCGAGTACGACCAGGCTGGGCAGATTTTCGGTGTCGACTTCATCCACGAGCCCATGTGAGGTGCCAGAACCGTCGGCTGTCGTCAGCAGACGGGCTTCTGCCGGGTCACTTGCGCCGTTGACCTCACTTCCCGGACGGTGTGCTGGCGGCTGACCGCCGGCAGCCACGATCGTGGCCGGCGCACACAGCTGACGTCATGGACGGAAGCAGCGGGAACATCGGGCCGGCCGCGCGGTGACACGGCCGGCCCGGCCGGCTCAACGGCAGGGGTAGTTGGACTTCGTGCAGGTGACGCCGGTGTTGTAGGCCTCGTTGAAGTGCGTGTAGTAGGCGTCGTAGAGCGGGTGGGCCGTGCCGGTCTCCGGGCCCATCTTGACGAAGATCTCGTCGTTCTCGCTGAGGGCGTCCTGGGTCCAGTTCTGCGAGCCCGTGTAGACGCGGTACTGGTACGTGCCGCCGTAGCTGCCGTACGCCAGGAAGAACTTGTTGTGGATGTCGTCCTTGCGCCGGATGGCGACCCCGGCGGTGAGCAGGTCGTTGTAGACGGACTGGGTCATGGCGATGCCGCCTGCCGAGTCGGTGCCGACGGCCATCCAGACGTTGCAGCCGCCGGCCTTGTACGACTTCACCACGTCGACGACCTTGGGCCGTCCGCTGGTGACCGAGGCCATGCCGACGCGCAGCCGGCAGTTGGCGTTGGGGGTGAGGTCGTTGAGCCGGGTCGCGATGGTGTCGGTCTGGCCCTCGCCCTCCGGTGAGGCGTACGCGTCGGCGGCGGTCGCCTGGTAGTAGCCGCGCCCGGAGGCCGAGTCGTAGTAGTCGTCGCCGGAGTAGTGCCGCCGGTTCCACATGTCGGAGAAGTTGGCGTTGAGCCCGTTCATCAGCGCCGCGTCGCCGTACACGGTGATGGTGTTGTTGAAGGCGTCGGTGCCGGTGGCGTAGGTGAGGTTGGCCGAGCCGAACCAGCTCACGTTGCTGCGCGCGGTGCCGTTCGGGTCCTTGGTGGCGGTGAAGGTGAACATCTTGGTGTGCATGTCGCCGTCGGCGCTGGTGCTGATGCATCCGTTGCCGCCGCTGGAGTTGGTGCAGAACTTGTCGTTGGTGAGCTGGCGCACGGTGGCGACGGCGGGGTCGGTCGAGGGCGCGTTCTTGCCGTCGACGACGACCCAGACGGCCACCCCGCGCTGCTGCGCCCGCAGCAGGGCGTCGGCGACGGAGTCGATGCTCAGCGAGTGGATCGTGCCGCGGACGGTGGACCCGGCCGGTGCGGCGTCGATGAGCCGTTGCAGCTCGTTGATGATGGTGTAGTCGCGGCCCGCGGTCGGGTTGGTGAAGTGGGCCCAGACCGGGTAGCCGCCGATGGTGGCGGACGCGCTGTGCAGCGCCGCTGCGGCCGGCGACGCGGTGAGCAGGGTCGCCGCCGTGGCGAGCGCGACCACGGCGGCGAGCGCGCGCCGTGGACCGCCGAGGGATGAGAAAAGCTTCATGAATGTAGATGTTGTGAAAGAAAGTTGCGGGAGTCAAACGGTCCGGATCAGACGGTGACCTGATCGTCGCTGCGGTCCGGCACATCGCCCGCCGGAGCGTCCCGCGGTGTGCGGCGCGATCCGGCCAGGCGGGCGATCCACAGCCCGATCGCGAAGATCGCGGCCAGGATGAACACGCCGGCGTACTCCGCCGCGGGCACCCGGGGCAGCGTCGCCAGCTTCGACGTGCCGAGCAGGGAGACCACCAGGCCGACCGAGCCGACGTAGGTCAGGCCGATCAGCCACCTGGTCCACCGGGGCAGGCCCAGCCCGTGCATCTGGGTGATGACGAAGATCGTGGCGAAGCCCCAGCCGAACTGGAACCACAGCTGCTTGGGGCTGTTCAGGGCGACGATCGCGCCGTGGAACAGCACCATGACCTCCAGCGTGACCGTCCACCAGCGGTTCACGTGCGCCCGGGTGAGGAACAGGCTGCCCTGCACGAGGATCAGGAACATGTACAGGAAGCCGATCAGGTGCCCGGTGGTGGTCTCCATCGGGTGGTACCAGAACGTGTAGACCGCGGCCCAGGCGAAGTAGTAGCCGTGGTACTTGCGGGCCCAGGCGCGCACGCCGACGCCGCCGGGCGTGGGGACCTTCTTGCCGAAGAACAGCCCGCGCCGGTCGTTCTCCATCAGCAGCACCCAGACCAGCAGGATGATGACGGAGAACTGCGACGACCAGATGGACACGTCCTGGGCGAGGGCGTCGTACCACAGCTGGGTCTGCGCGAAGTGCAGCAGCACGAAGACGAGGTTGAACGCCAGCGCGACGGCGTTGACCACGTGCAGGCGGTCGCTGTACTTGCGCACGCGCTGCTGGCCGTACCAGATCAGGGCCCAGAAGCCGAGCTGGTGCAGGGCGTAGAGCGCCCAGACCCCAGCCATGATCATCGTGGAGCGCTCGGGGCGCTGCCAGACGTACCAGGAGGATCCGGCGTCGGGCAGCAGGTCCGGCCGGGCCAGCCAGGTGGTGCTCACCGCGATGAGCCCCGTCATGAGCAGCCCGGCGGCGATCGCGCCGAGCAGCGCCCGGCTCGCCCGCAGGTCGGTCACCTTCATCGCCGGCGTCCTCCGTGATCCAGCCAGGCGGCTTCCCCGTCGCGGATCGCGTGGGTTCAGACAGCTTCGTACCCCTGGGCGCAGAGCGCAACCGTTTCGATGGGGGAAACTCTGTTCTCAGAGCAATGAGCCGTCCACCGTCCACATCGGGCAACAAGCCAGGCTGCCTGCCGCCGGTGTCCGCTCAGAACGTCACGGCGATGCCGACGACCGGCTTCTTCGGCAGGCGCAGCACGCGTGCCATCCAGTTGCCCACCCGCGACATCAGGTACTTGCGGGCGATCAGCCGACGGGCCCGCTGCGTACCGGCGTCGTCGAGGACCCGGGCGGTGCCCTCCACGCGTACGGCGTCGGGCGCGACCCGGCCCCGGACGTCGCACGCGACCACCGACACCCGGCTCGTCCGCCGCACGCGCTTGACCTTCCACGCGTCGGAGTTGGAGACGAGGAACAGCTCGCCGCCGTCGACCGCCAGCCACACCGGCGTGGCGACGGGCGTGCCGTCCTTGCGGTAGGTCGTCAGACTGACGTACTTGGCGCGGGCGAACTGCTCGGCGGTGGTCACGCCGATCAGCTTAGACACCGACGATGTCGGCGGCGGGCGCGGAACAGGGGCCGAACGCCGCCGCGCGTTCGGCCCCTGTCCATCCGGCTGCCGTCAGCAGGCGCCCTGGTCGGACCAGACCGCCCAGGAGCCGGGCGCGCCGGGCTCGGCGCCGGTCGACCACCAGGTCGCCTTCCACCGGCGTCCGTTGTGCGAGACCACGTCGTCAGGCGCGTACGGGGTGGCCGAACTCCATGCGGGCAGGCCGCCGCAGCTGCCCCCGCCACCGGTCACCGTCAGGGTGAACACGGCCGTGTGCGTCGCCGAGGTGCCCGCACCGGTCACCGTCAGCGGGTACGTGCCCGCCGCGGTGCCCGCCGCGACCGCGATCGACAGCGTCGCGCCGCCGCCCGAGGTCACCGATCCCGGGCTGACCGACGCGGTGACCCCGGTCGGCGCACCGGACACCGACAGGCTCACCGCCTGCGCGCTGCCCGACGTCGTCGCGGTGGCGACATTCGCGCTGGTCGAGGCACCGGCCGCGACGGTCGCGGAGGCGGGCGAGAGCGACACGCTGAAGTCGTTGCCGGTCGGCACGCTGGTGACCGTCACGGTGTACGTCGCGCTGTGCGTGACCGCACCGGTCCCGGTCACCGTGACCGCCGCCGCACCGGTCGCCGCGCTCGCGCTCGCGGTCAGGGTGAGCGTGCTGGAGCCGCCGGAGGTGACCGACGCCGGGCTGAAGCTCGCCGTGACGCCTGTGGGCAGGCCGCTCGCGGTCAGGTTCACCGTCTGCGCGCTGCCCGAGGTCGTCGCCGTGACGACGGTGGTGGTGACGCTCGACCCGCGCTGCACGGTGCCGCTGCCCGGGGTGACCGACAATGAGAAGTCGTTGCCAGGGGCCGTGCTGCACTGCGCCTCGCCGGACTGCGCGGGCACGCTGACGGCGTCCCAGGCCGCCTTGACGGTGCGGCACTCGGCCGACGCCGCGCCGAACAGGTTGACCGCCGCGCGCAGCGTCGCGGTACGCACGTTGACGTAGCGCCAGGCCGAGGTCTTCAGGTTCAGCGCCGCCAGGTAGATCTGGCCCGCCTTCTGCAGCCCGATGCCGGTGACCGTGGAGCCGTTGCAGGTCGGGCTGGCCGGGTTGCCGCCACCGCCGGCCGAACCAACGGCGGTCAGGTAGAACCAGTGGTTGTTCGGCCCGGCCGCGGCGTGCACCTCGGTGCTCGGGATCGCCGACGAGTAGCAGTTCGGGTCGCCGAGCGCCGACGGGTGGTACATGTTGCGGATCGGGCCGTTCCCGGTCAGGTTGACCTCCTCGCCGACGAGGTAGTCCGGCGGGTCGTTGGGGTTGTTCGCGTACGCCTCGGTCAGCGCGCCGAAGATGTCGCCGGTGGACTCGTTGAGGCCGCCGTTCTCGTTGCCGGACCCGGCCCCGCCCGGGGTGGTCTGGAAGATGGCGTGGCCGTACTCGTGCGCCACCACGTCGATCGGGGTCGCTTGCCCGGTCCCGGCCTGGTTGCGGCCGAAGTTGGTGTAGCTGCCGTTCCAGTAGGCGTTGACCTCGGCCAGCCCGACCCGGGC
The DNA here is from genome assembly GCF_009720385.1 of Catellatospora vulcania. Lineage (GTDB taxonomy): Bacteria > Actinomycetota > Actinomycetes > Mycobacteriales > Micromonosporaceae > Catellatospora > Catellatospora vulcania. Next base: position 166,684 of record NZ_ML769310.1, read on the forward strand.
CGGGAAGCCGCCGCCGCTGCCGTTGATGCCGTTGCGGCCCAGCCACGAGCTGAGCATGTCCCACTCGCGCTGCACCGCGTAGAGGGCGTCGACGCAAGCGGTCTCCAGGTTGGTGCCGGATCCGTTGCCCCAGGCGTCGTCGGTCCCGGTGTACGCGGTGCCGCCCTGGCCGCCGCAGCGGATGCCGGGACGGCTGTTGTCGGTCATGGACCAGGAGCTGCCCGAACCGCTGGTGGTGAGGGAGACCTGGCCGTTGTAGTACCCGCTGCCGGTGCCCATCCGCACGTCGTCGCGCACGTCGAGGATCGCCGCGGTGAGCGCGTCGACGACGACGTGCAGGCGGCTGGGCGCGTCGGCGCGCACGCCTTCGAGCACGACCTCGTACGCCAGCCGGTCCCGGGCCGGGGTGGCGAACACGGCCAGCCGCGGTGGCGTGGCCTGGCCGACCCTGTCGAGCTGTCGCCGGGCGACGGCTGCCGCCTGCGCGGCGGAGACCTTCGGCGTGATCGAGGCCAGGCGCACACCCCGGCCGAGGGCGGACGCGGTGCCGCGTACCGTGCCGGCGCGGTCGGTCACCACGACGGCGTCGCCGCCGAGCACGGGCAGGCCGCGGTGGCTGCGCTCGTAGGAGACGTACTGGAAGCCGCCGGAACCGGCGACGACGTCGCGGCGTACGAAGGATTCGTGCGGGCCCTTGGCCAGCGCGTCCTAGCCGCTGTCGGCGGCCCGGTCGGCGGCGGCGGTGGCGAGCGCGGCCGGGTCGGCGGCACGCGCCGGTGCGGCGTCGGGTCTGGCTCCTGCGCCGGACACTCCTGGGATCACCAGGGCGAGGCCCACGGCCGCGGCGGTGGCCGCGAGCGTGATCCGGATGCCTGTGGACTTCACGGGATGTTCTCCTTCTGCGGGGGTGGAGGGGGTGGTGGGGGGGGGGGGTGGGCGGGACGCCCCGGGCCCCCGCGGGGGGGGGGGGGGGGGCGC
>NZ_ML769310.1:167671-172489 GCF_009720385.1 Catellatospora vulcania
GGTTGTTCCCCTTGCGGGGGGGGTGGTGGGGGGGGGGGCCTGGGCGTTTCTCCGGAACGCCCAGGCCACCCGAGGGGAGGGTCGTGGGTCAGCAGGCGCCGCGGTCGGCCCAGACGGCCCAGGAGCCGGGCGCGTCGGGCACCGCACCGGTCGACCACCAGGTCGACTCGTAGCGGCGGCCGTTGTAGGCGACGGTCGCGCCGGGCGCGTACGCCGTGGTGGCGCTCCAGCCCGGCAGCCCGCCGCAGCCCGGCGGCGGCCCGCTCGGCCCGGCGGTCGGGCTCGGCGGGGTCGTCGGCGGGGTGCCGCCGCTCACCGTCAGGGTCAGGCCGTAGGCCTGCAGGATCTCGTTGACCGGCTGGAAATACGTGGTGCCGCCGGAGCTGCAGTTGCCGGAGCCGCCGGAGGTCACGCCCTGCGCCTGGTCACCGGCGATGAGCGAGCCGCCCGAGTCGCCGGGCTCGGCGCACACGTTGGTGCGGATCAGGCCGGTGATGGTGCCCTGCGGGTACGTCACCGAGCTGTTGAGGGCGTTGATGGTGCCGCAGTGCCAGCCGGTGGTGGAACCCGACCGGCACACCGAGGCGCCGACCCCGGCGGCCTGCGAACCGGCGACCGGCACCGTGCCCGGATACCGGTTGACCTGCGCCCGGGGGGTGTTGCCCGCGGCGGTGCGCACCCAGGCGTAGTCGTTGCCGGGGAAGCTGGATCCGGCGAACGTGCCACTGGGCTGCGTGGTCGTCGCGCCGGTGGTGCCGCAGTGCCCGGCGGTGACGAAGCCGCCGGTCACCGCGAACCCGACCGAGCAGCGGGTGCCGCTGCCGATGTAGTAGGCGTTGCCGCCGACGATGTCGATCAGCGGACGCGGCTGCTCGGTGCTGGCCTCGAACCGGACCACGGCGGCGTCGAGCCCGCTGCCCGCGGCCCACTTGCGGGCGGTGTCGAGCGCGCCGTCGCGGTAGAGCACGACGATGCGGTTGGTGCGCACGTCCGGGTACCAGCCGGGGACCTGCTTCGGCGCGGCGGCGGCGCGGCGGTCGAGCCGGGCCACGCCGTCCACGAGCCGGGCCTCGCTGTGCGCGACCGTGACCGGGACGGCCCCGGCCGCGCGGACCCGCGGGCTGTCGGCGGCGCTGGTCAGCGCCACGGTCAGCGTCGAGGCGTCGTCGTTCAGGTAGGCCCCGCCGAAGCCGTCGCCCAGCGTGCGGCGCAGGTGCTGCTCGGTGCGGGCGTACGCCGCCTCGCGGCCCAGCCGGGCGAGTGCCTGATCAGGGCTGATGCGCAGAGTGCGGGCGAGCTCGCCGACCATGCCGCGGTCCGCGGCGACGGGCAGGGGAGCGGGGACGGGAGAAGCCGGGCCGGCGGTGGCGGCCGACGTGACCACCATGGCGGATGAGAGGGCCGCCACGGCGATCAGAACGGTGAAGAGCCTGGATTTGGTTACCACAGGCCGAACCTAGGAAGACCACTGGAAACCTTGTAGTTCCAAACAGGTCATATTGTTTACGGTAACTAAGCCCCGATAGGGCGCGGCTCAGTCGTCGTACAGCTCGTAGTCGTTCGGGTTCGGCCGCGTGTCGTCGACGCCGATCGCTCGCAGGTCGGCAGGGGAGAAGGTCGCGTCGGCGCGGTCGCCCAGCATCTCGGCGACGAGCGCGTCCAGCATCTCCAGATGGACCTGCCGTGACTCCGTCGTGAGCTGTTCGATGCGCCGGCCGGCCTCGGTGACGCGCTGCCCGTTCGCTCCGGCCGCCTCGATCTTCTTGGCCAGCAGGGTCGATTCCAGGAAGCCCGACCAGGGTGTGCCGAGCGCGAGCAGCGACCGGGCCGTCGAGGCGAACAGCATGAAGAGCACGCGATTGTCGAAGGAGCCGACGCCGTCCGCGCTCAGGCGCAGCCCGAAGAGCTGCTCCAGCCCGTCGAGCATCGCCTCGTGGTGCGCCTTCAGCGCCGCGTTGAAAGTCGAAGACTCGGCGTAGTACCCGCCGAAGCCCCTGGCCTGCGCGCCGAGGTATGCGTGAACCAGATCGCCACGGTCGTACAAGATGATCCTCCCCGTCAGAATGCCGGACGGTACACGGTTCGTGGAGTGGCACACCATCAGGGCGTGATAGGACCGGGCTGACATCTGCCGTGATCGAGTCCGAGACACCAGGCTCGGGGGATGTCCCTGCCATTGCACCGGCTCACGGTGCCGCAGCCGCTGGCGGTGCCGTTCGCGATCGACACGTTCGCCGCGCTCGGCCCCATGTCGCACGCCCCGTTCCCGCACCGGCACACCTTCTACGAGGTCGTGCTCGTGCGAAGCGGCACCGGCGCGCACGTGGTCGACCTCGCCGCGTACCCGCTGGAGCCGCCGCAACTCGCCGTGGTGCTGCCCGGCCGCGCCCACCACTGGCAGGACCTCGCCGACCTGGACGGGTCGCTGATCCTGTTCGGCGAGGAGTTCCTTGCGGGCTGCCCCCGCGTCCGCGAACTGCTGCACCTGCTCGGCCACCAGCCCTGCCGCACCCTCGCCCCCGAACTCGCCGCGGAGGCGTTCACCCTGGTCGCCCGGATGCGCAGGGAATACGACGAGCCCGCCGCGGACTCGCTCGGGGTGGTGCAGGCCTACCTGCGCATCCTGCTGACCAAGGCCGCCCGCGCCACCGCCGCGCCCACCCCGCCGGCCGCGACCGGGCAGCGGGCCGAGCTGGCGGGCCGGTTCCTCGACCTGCTGACCGGCCCCGGCGGTGGGCGGCACTCGGTCCGGGAGTGCGCGGCGGCGCTGGGCGTCTCCCAGGGCTACCTGGGCGAGGCGGTCCGCGACGTGACCGGGCGCTCGCCGGGTGAGCTGATCCGCCACGCGCGCACCGTGGAGGCCATGCGGCTGCTGGCGGGAACCCGGCTGGGCATCGCGCAGATAGCCCGCGAGCTGGGCTTCGCCGACCAGGCGTACTTCTGCCGCTTCTTCCGCCGGGAGACCGGATCGAGCGCGGGGCAGTTCCGGCGGGTCGCCTCGTGGACGTGGGGCGCCGCCGAAAACACCACGAACACCCGATCACGTCCATCGAACGGTGGCTATGCGCCGCTCTAGGGTTTCCGGCGACGCCTCACGAAGGAGACCCGCTCATGACCGACGACGAGGCCCGCACCCCGGGCATCTCCCGCAAGACCCTGCTCCGCGCGGCACTGGTCGTGCCGGCCGTGCCGCTGCTGCTCGCGGGCGTGCCCGCGCTGGCGAGCACGCCCTCCGGGCAGCCGTTACAGGTCACGCCCGAGTCCTGCGACGACGACGATCTCACCCCGCCGCAGATGGAGGGGCCGTACTTCAAGCCCGGCTCGCCGTTGCGCACCGCGATGGTCGACGGTGCGGGCACCCGGCTGACCGTGACCGGCTACGTCGTCGGCCTGGCCTGCCAGCCCATCGCCGGTGCGCTGCTGGACTTCTGGCAGGCCGACAACGCCGGCGCGTACGACAACGTCGGCAACCGCTTCCGCGGCCACCAGTTCACCGACAGCCAGGGGCGGTTCACCCTGTCGACCATCGTGCCGGGCTTGTACCCGGGCCGCACCCGTCACATCCACGTCAAGGTGCAGGCGCCGGGCCGCCCGGTGCTGACCACGCAGCTGTACTTCCCGAACGAGCCCCGCAACAGCACCGACTCCCTGTTCGACCCGGCCCTGCTGATGAACGTGCAGCAGGTCGGCTCGGCCCGGCAGGCCACGTTCGACTTCGTGCTGAACGTGCCGGGCACGCCGTCCTCGCCCTCCCCGACGGGGACGGCGTCACCGAGCCCGACCCCGACTCCGCCCGGCGGCGGCACGTGGCAGCCCTACCAGCCATACGCCCTCGCCGCGCAGGTCACCCACGGCGGCCTGGCCTACTCCTGCCAGATCGCCCACACCTCCCTGCCCGGCTGGGAACCGCCGAACACCCCCGCCCTCTGGCGCCGCCTCTGACGCGTCCTGCAATTTCGGGGAAACTGCACCAATGAACCAGCCAATTCCTGCACTTTCCCCGAAATTGCAGACCTGCTCCGGGGGTGGCGGGGTGGGTGTCGGCTAGGGTGCGGTCATGATCGTTAGTGGTGAGGTCGTGCAGGATCTGGCTCCTGGCGGGGTGTTGCGGGCGTCCATCAACCTCGGCAATCCGGTGCTGGCGCAGGGCACGCCGGACGCGCCGAGCGGGGTGACCGTGGACATCGCACGGGAAGCCGGCGCGCGCCTGGGCGTGCCCGTCGAGTTCGTCTGCTTCGACGCCGCCCGCAAGTCGTTCGAGGCGCTGACGTCCGGGCAGGCCGACATCTGTTTCCTGGCCGTCGAACCGGCCCGTGCGTCCGAAGTGGCGTTCACCGCCCCGTACGCCGTCATCGAGGCCGTGTTCGCCGTGCCGGTGGACTCGCCCATCACCGGGGTCGGCGAGGTCGACCGGCCCGGCGTGCGCGTCGGGGTGAAGCGGGGCTCCGCGTACGACCTGTTCCTGTCGCGCACGCTGGAGCACGCCGAGATCGTCCGCGGCGAGGAGGGCGCCGTGGTGTTCCGCACCGATGGCCTGGAGGTGGGGGCGGGCATCCGGCAGCCGATGACCGCATTCGCGGCCGCCCATCCGGGCGTCCGGGTGATCGACGAGGCTTTCATGGAAATCAAGCAGGCTGTGGGCACGTCCCGGGAGCGGCGGCCCGAGACGGTCCAGTTCCTGCGCGACCTCGTCGAGGAGCTGAAGGCCTGCGGGTTCGTGGCCGAGTCGCTGCGCCGCTCGGGCCGCCTGGACGCCGCGGTCGCCCCGGCGGCCTGAGCGGGGCGGGCCGAGCCGGCGAGGCCGGGTGCGGGCGGTGG
>NZ_WARX01000031.1 GCF_009720385.1 Catellatospora vulcania
GCTCGACGGCGGCCAGGGAGTCGAAGCCCAGGTCCTTGAACGCCTGGTCGGCGCGTACCGCGCCCGCGCCTGCCGCGCCGAGCACGGCGGCGGCCTCGGCCCGGACCAGGTCCACGACCAGCCCGCGCCGCTCGGCGGGGGGCGCCGACGCCAGCCGGGCCGCCAGGTCACCGCCGCCGGCGCCGGGCTGGGCGGCGTCGGCCGTGCGCCGGGGTGCGCGGACCCGGCCGCGCAGCAGCGCGGGCAGGTCGCCTGCGGCCGCGCGGGAGGACAGGGCGGGCAGGTCAAGCAGCACCGGGACCAGCACCGGTTCGTCGCGGCGCAGCGCGGCGTCGAGCAGGGCCAGGCCGGTCGGGGCGGGCAGCGGCACGAGACCGCTGCGGCGGCCACGGCGCGGCTCGTCCGGGGTCGGGCCCGCGCCCATCCCGCCGGCCGCACCGTCCCAGAGGCTCCAGGCCAGGGCGGTGGCGGGCAGTCCGGCCTGCCGTCGCAGCCGGGCGAGGCCGTCCAGGTAGCCGTTGGCGGCGGCATAGTTGGCCTGCCCGGCGTTGCCCAGGGTGCCCGCGATCGAGGAGAACAGCACGAACGCGGCCAGGTCCAGGCCCGCGGTCAGCTCGTGCAGGTGCCACGCCGCGTCCGCCTTGGACCCGAACACCTTGGCCAGCCGCTGCCCGGTCTGTGCTTCGAGCACGCCGTCGTCGAGGGCCCCGGCCGCGTGGATCACCGCCGTCAGCGGCGCGTCTGCCGGTATCCGCGCCAGCACCCCGGCCAGCGCGTCCCGGTCGGACACGTCGGCGGCTTCGACGGCCACCCGTGCGCCGAGTGCCGTCAGCCGCGCGGCCAGTTCCGCCGCGCCGTCCGCGCGCCCGCCTCGGCGCGACGCGAGCACCAGGCCGCGTACGCCGTGCGCGCGTACCAGGTGCTCGGCGACCAGGCCGCCGAGCGCGCCGGTGCCACCGGTGATCAGCACTGTCCCGTTCGGATCAAGGCCGCGGTCCAGTGCTGTGGTCTGCGGCGCGACCGCCAGGCGGGGCTGGGTGCCTTCACCTGCCCGCACCGCGAGCTGCGGTTCGTCGGTCGCGAGCAGGCCCGGCAGCGCCGCCAGGCTGCGCGCGTCGTCGTCGAGGTCGACCAGCGTGAACCGACCGGGGTGCTCGGACTGGGCGGTGCGCACCAGGCCCCATACCGCCGCTGCGGCCGGGCCGGCGGGTCCGTCGCCGACCGCGCCCCTGGTGACCACGGCCAGCCGTACGCCGTCCAGTGCGGGCTCGGCGAGCCAGGACCGGAGCAGCGTCAGCGTGCTCGCGGCGAGGTCGCACGCGGCGTCCGGGCCGGGCCCGGCGGGACGCAGGGCAGTGAGCACGACGTCCGGTCGCGTCCCGTCGGCGGTGAGTGCGGCGAGGTCCGGGTATCCGGGAGCGCCCGGCACCGTGATCCCGGCGCCCAGCACACCCACCCGGGTCTCGGCGGTGGCCGGCGGCAGGTCGATCCAGTCCACCACGGACAGGCCCCGGCCGGTGTCCGGCCCGGCGGTCAGCGCAGCCGGGTCGACCGGCCGGAACACCAGCCCGGCCACCTCGGCCACCGGCGCACCCGACGGGTCGGCCAGGTGCAGGGTGACGGTGTCCGCGGCGGTGACGGTGATCCGCACTCGCAGCGCGGCCGCTCCTGCCGCGTGCAGGCGCAGGCCGTTCCAGGCGAACGGGAGCAGCAGCCGCTCCCCCGCGCCGACCGGCGAGAAGCTGCTGGCGTGCAGGGCCGCGTCGAGCAGCGCCGGGTGCATCCCGAACCGGGCCGCGTCGGCGGCCTGCGGCTCGGCGAGCGCGACCTCGGCGTACACGTCGTCACCGGCCGTCCACACTCGCCGCAGGCCCTGGAACGCGGGCCCGTACTCGTATCCGGCGGCGTGCCGGCGCTCGTAGAAGCCGGTGAGGTCCGTCTCGGTCGTGCCCCGAGGTGGCCACTCCTGCGACCCGGTGGCGACGGTGTCGCCTGCGGGCGCGGCGGTGCCGGTGGCGTGCCTGGTCCAGGGCGCGTCAGGGTCGCCGTCGGCGCGCGAGTGCACGGCGATCGGGCGTCGTCCGCCCTGGTCGGCGGGGCCCGCGACGATCCGCAGCTGGCGGGCTCCGGTGGCGGGCAGCACCAGCGGGGCTTCGATGACGAGCTCCTCCACGACGGCTGTGTCGGCCTCGTCGCCGACCCGGGCGGCGAGTTCGGCCAGGGCCGCGCCGGGCAGCAGCACCGCGCCGGAGATGGTGTGGTCGGTCAGCCACGGGTGCTCGGCCAGGGTCAGCCGCGCGGTGCCGACGACACCGCCGTCGGGCAGCGCGACCACCGCGCCGAGCAGCGGATGCCCGCCGGGGGCGAGCCCCGCGCCGATCACGTCGCCCCGGGCCGGGGCCACGTCGACCCAGTAGCGCTGCCGCTGGAACGGGTAGGTCGGCAGGTCGACCCGCTGCCCGCCGGCCAGCAGCGGGGACCAGTCGACATGATGCCCCCGCACGTGCAGCCGGGAAACGGCGTCGAGAGCGGCACGCGGCTCGTCGGCGTCGTGGCGCAGCGCGGCCGCGAACCCGACCGAGGTGTCGTCGATGCTCTGCTGCGCCAGCCCGGTCAGCACCCCGCCCGGTCCGACCTCGACGAACGTGGTGACACCGAGTTCCCTTGCCGCGGTGACGGCGTCGGCGAACCGCACCGGCCGCCGGACGTTGGCCAGCCAGTACGCCGGGTCGGTCAGCTCGGCGGTGACAGGGCCGCCGGTGACCGTCGAGACGAAGGCAGACCGCGGTTCGCCCAGGTGCACCGTACGGACCTGCTGGTCGTACTCGGCGATGATCGGGTCCATCAGCGGGGAGTGGAAGGCGTGCGAGACGGTCAGCCTGCGAGCACGCCTGCCGTCTGCGGCCAGCCGGTCGGCGACGGCCGTGACGTCGGCTTCGGCGCCGGACAGCACCACCGAGTTCGGTGCGTTGACCGCGCCCACCTCGACGGTCGCCGCCAGGCCCGCGGCGTCGATCGCGGCCTGCGCTTCGGCTTCACCCGCCTGCACGGCGACCATCGCCCCGCCCTCGGGCAGCGCCTGCATCAACCGGCCCCGCGCCACCACCAGCCGCGCCGCGTCCGGCAGCGACAGCACCCCGGCCACGTGCGCGGCCGCCAGCTCACCGATCGAATGCCCGATGACCACATCCGGGCGTACACCCCACGACTCCAGCAGCCGGAACGTCGCGACCTCCACGGCGAACAACGCGGGCTGGGTGAACTCGGTCCGGTCGAGCAGACCGGCGCCGTCCTCGCCCCTGGCCTGCGGGTCGGCCGAGTCGGTGACCGTCGGCAGGCCGAACACGATGTCCGTGAGCGACCGGCCCAGCTGCGCGTCCACGTCGGACACGACCGCGTCGAACGCCGCCGCGAACACCGGGAACGCCTCGTAGAGGCCACGGCCCATACCCACCCGCTGTGCGCCCTGGCCGGTGAACAGCACACCCAGCTTGCCGGGCGCGGCCGAGCCGGTGACGGCGCCGGCCGGGCTCCCACCGGTGGCCAACATACGCAGCGCCCCGGCAGGGTCCTCGGCGTCGAGCACCACCGCCCGGTAGGGCAGCGATGCCCGCCCCGACAGCAGGGACCAGGCCACATCGCGTGGCTCGGCATCGGAACCGGCCAGGCGGTCGGCCAGCCGGGCGGCCTGGGCGCGCAGCGCGTTTTCGGACCGGGCCGACAGCAGCAACGGGACCGGCGCGTCGAGAACCGGTGCGGCCGCCTGGTTCGGGGCCGGGGCGGCCGCACCGGGGGCCTCCTCGATGATCACGTGGGCGTTGGTGCCGCTGACACCGAACGAGCTGATGCCCGCTCGCCGCGGCGTGCCCGCCGTGGGCCAGTCCTGCGGCGAGGTCAGCAGCCGCAGTGCACCACTGGACCAGTCCACGTGCGCGGACGGTTCGTCGGCGTGCAGCGTCGCGGGCAGCCTGCCGTGGCGCAGCGCGAGCACCATCTTGATCACGCTGGCGACGCCGGCCGCGCCCTGGGTGTGGCCGAGGTTCGACTTGACCGAACCCAGCCACACCGGGTCGTCGGCGGCCCGGTCCTGCCCGTACACGGCCAGCAGCGCCTGCGCCTCGATCGGGTCGCCGAGCGCGGTGCCGGTGCCGTGCGCCTCGACCACGTCCACATCAGCCGGGGCCAGGCCGCCGGAGGCCAGCGCGGCGCGGATGACCCGCTGCTGCGACGGCCCGTTCGGGGCGGTCAGGCCGTTGGACGCGCCGTCCTGGTTCACCGCGCTGCCCCGCAGCACGGCAAGGACCTGGTGCCCGCGGGCGAGCGCGTCGGACAGCCGCTCGACCAGCAGCACACCGACGCCCTCGGACCAGACGGTGCCGTCCGCGCCGGCCCCGAACGCCTTGCAGCGGCCGTCGGCGGCCAGGCCGCGCTGGCGGGAGAACTCGATGAAGTTGTCCGGGGTCGTCATCACGGTCACGCCGCCGGCCAGTGCCATGTCGCACTCCCCGGCCCGCAGCGCCTGCGCGGCCAGGTGCAGCGCCACCAGCGACGACGAGCACGCCGTGTCCACGGTGATCGCCGGACCCTCCAGACCGAGGGTGTACGCGACCCGGCCCGAGGCGACGCTGCCGGAGACGCCGGTCAGCCGGTAGCCCTCCAGGTCGCCGGGGGCCTGGTGCACGCGTACCGAGTAGTCGTGGTTGATGACGCCGGTGAACACGCCGACGCTGCGCCCGCGCAGCCCGGACGGGTCGATACCGGCCCGCTCGAACGCCTCCCACGACGTCTCCAGCAGCAGCCGCTGCTGCGGGTCCATCGCGGTGGCCTCGCGCGGGGAGATGCCGAAGAAGTCGGCGTCGAACTCGGCCATGCCGTCGAGGAACCCGCCCCGGCGCACGTACGACGTGCCCGCGTGGTCGGGGTCGGGGTCGAACAGCCGGTCGAGGTCCCAGCCGCGGTCGGCGGGAAAGTCCGAGACGACCTCCGCCCCGGCCGCGAGCAGCTCCCACAGTTGCTCGGGGGTTTCCACCCCGGCGGGGAAGCGGCAGCTCATGCTCACGATCGCGATCGGCTCGTCCGGGGCGGCGACCGCCACCGGCGCGGCCGCCACGGCGGCGGGCTCCGTGCCGGTCAGCTCCTCGCGCAGGTGCCGGGCCAGCGCCGCCGGGGTCGGGTGGTCGAACACGACGGTCGCGCTCAGCCGCACCCCGGCCGCGGTGGCGAGCCGGTTGCGCAGTTCCACCGCCGTCAGCGAGTCGAACCCGGTCTCCTTGAACGCCCGGTCGGCGGCGAGCACGTCGGCGTCCGCGTGGCCGAGCACCGTCGCCGCGTGCAGCCGGACCAGCTCCACAAGCTGCCGTTCCTGCTCCGCGGCGGGCAGCCCGGCGAGTTTGGCGGCCAGGCCGCCCTGCACCGCCGAAGTCGCCTGGGCGCTGCGGCGGGCCGGGCGCACCAGGCTGCGCAGCAGTGGCGGCACCGGTTCGGCGGCGGCACGGGCGCGCAGCCCGGCCAGGTCCAGGCGGGCGGGCACCAGCACCGCGTCGGCGGCTCGCAGCCCCGCGCCGAGCAGGCGTCCGCCCTCGGCGGCGTCGATGCCGAGCATGCCGTCGCGGCGGTTGCGCTGCAGGGCGGCGTCGCCGAGGCCCGCGGTCAGGTTGCTCGTGTACGACCAGAAGCCCCAGGCCAGCGAGGTGGCGGGCAGGCCCTGGGCGCGGCGCAGCCGGGCCAGTCCGTCCAGGAAGCCGTTCGCGGCGGCGTAGTTGCCCTGGCCGGGGTTGCCGAACACGCCCGCGGCCGAGGAGAACAGCACGAACGCCGCCAGGTCCAGGCCCGCGGTCAGCTCGTGCAGGTGCCAGGCCGCGTCGGCCTTCGGCGCGAACACCGCGTCGACCCGTGCCGGGTCGAGGGCGGCGATGACGCCGTCGTCGATGATCCCGGCGGTGTGCACCACCGCCGTCAGCGGATGGACGGCAGGCACCCCGGCCAGCAGCGCGGCGACCGCGTCCCGGTCGGACAGGTCGCAGGCGACCACGTCGGCGTGGGTGCCGAGCGCGGCCAGGTCCGCGACCAGCTCGTCGACCCCGTCGGCGGCGGGTCCCCGGCGGCTGGCCAGCAGGAGCCGGCGCACGCCGTGGGAGGCGGCCAGCTCCCGGGCGACCAGGCCGCCCAGCGCACCGCCGCCGCTGATCAGGACGGTGCCGTCCGGGTCGAGCGCGGGCGCCACGGTCAGCGCGACCTTGCCGACGTGCCGGGCCTGGCTCAGAAACCGGAACGCGTCCGGGGCGCGGCGCACGTCCCACGCCGCCACCGGCAGCGGGGTGAGCACGCCTGACTCGAACAGCCCGACGAGGTCGGCGAGCAGCTCGCCGATCCGGTCCGGGCCGGCTTCGCGCAGGTCGTACACCTGGTAGGCGACCCCGGGGTACGCGGCGGCGACCTCGGCCGGGTCGCGCACGTCGGTCTTGCCCAGTTCGAGGAACCGGCCGCCGCCCGGCTGCAGTGACAGGGACGCGTCCGCGAACTCGCCGGACAGCGAGTTGAGCACCACGTCCACCCCGGACCCGCCGGTCGCGGCCAGGAACCGTTCGGCGAACCCGGTCGTGCGGGACGACGCCAGGTGCGCCTGCTCGACGCCGAGTGCCGTCAGCGCGGGCCACTTGGCGGGGCTCGCCGTGCCGTACACGTGCGCGCCGAGGTGCCGGGCGAGCTGCACCGCCGCCAGGCCGACCCCGCCGGCCGCGGCGTTGATCAGGATCTTCTCGCCGGATCGCAGCCCGGCGAGGTCGCGCAGGCCGTAGTACGCGGTGAGGAACACGATCGGCACGGTCGCGCCCTGCTCGAAGGTCCAGCCCTCGGGCAGCCGGGCGACCAGGCGGCGGTCGGTGACCGCGACCGGGCCGAAGCCGCCGAACTCGCCGAGCATGCCCATCACCCGGTCGCCCGCGCGCAGGTCGGTGACGTCGGAGCCGACCTCCAGCACGACTCCGGCGGCCTCGCCGCCCAGACCGGTCTGCCCCGGCACCATGCCGAGCGAGACCAGCACGTCGCGGAAGTTCACCCCGGCGGCCCGCACCGCGATGCGCACCTGCCCGGTCGCCAGCGGCCCGGCCGCTTCCGGGCTGGGCGCGAGCACCAGGTCGTCGAAGGTGGGGCCGGTGGTGTCGAGCCGCCAGGCGAGCGTGTCCGGCGGCGTCAGCTCCCCGGTGTCGGCGCGGGTCAGCCGCGGTGCGCTGAGCACGCCCGCGCGGACGGCGAGCTGCGGCTCGCCGGTGGCCGCGGCGGCGGGCAGCGCCTGGGCGGACTCGGCAGTGCCGTCGACGTCCACGAGGACGATGCGGTCGGGCTCCTCGGTCTGCGCGGAGCGGGCCAGGCCCCATACCGCCGCGGCGGCCGGGTCGTCGGCCTCGCCGACGTGGTGCACCGCGACCGCGCCACGGGTGACCAGGACCAGGCGGGTGTCGGACAGGCGCGGTTCGGCGAGCGTCTGCTGGAGCGCGGTCAGCGCCGCGACGGTCAGCTCCCGGCCGCGCCGGGGGCCTGCCGGTGCCGACGGCGCGGTCAGGTCGACCAGCAGCAGCTGCGGCACGGCCTCGACCGCGGCGGCGACGGTGGTGTGCCGCGGCGCCTGCGGCAGCAGGGTGCTGTCGCCGAGCACCGCCCAGGTCCGCGTGTCGGAGTCGGGGGTGGGCACGGTCGTCCAGCCGAAGCGGTACAGGTTCTCCTGCGCCGGGCCGGTCGGCGTGGCCGCCGCGCGGAAGGTGAGCGCGTCGACGGTGGCGACCGGTGCGCCCGCCGGGTCGGTGACGGCGACGGCCACGGTGTCGGGGCCGGTGGCGGTGGCCCGGACCCGCAGCGCGGTGGCACCGGCGGCGTGCAGCCGCACCCCCGTCCAGGCGAACGGCAGCGCCAGCGGCGAGGTCAGCGCCGCGCCGGGCGCGCCGAACCCGGTGGCGTGCAGGGCCGCGTCGAGCAGCGCCGGGTGCAGGCCGAACCGGCCCGCGTCATCGCGTATCCCGTCGGGCAGGGCGACCTCGGCGAAGACCTCGTCGCCGCGTATCCACACCGCCCGCAGGCCCTGGAAGGACGGCCCGTAGGCGACTCCTTCCCGGGCCCGGCGGGCGTAGAAGCCGTCCAGGTCCACGGGCTCCGCCCCGGCGGGTGGCCACACGGTGTCGGCGTCGGCTTCGGGGGCGGTGGCGGCGGACAGCACGCCGGTGGCATGGCGACGCCAGGGTGTGTCCGCGTCCGCACCGGCATGCCGGGCATGCACGGCCACCGGACGGCGGCCCTGCTCGTCCGATTCCCCGACGGTGACCTGCAGATTGACGGCGGTCGTCGGCGGCAGCACGAGCGGGGCCTCGATGACGAGCTCCTCGACGGCAGTCGCGCCCACCTCGTCACCGGCCCGCACCGCCAGCTCGACCAGGGCCGCGCCGGGCACGACCACCTGCCCGGCGACCGCGTGCTCGGCCAGCCACGGCTGGGCGGCGAGCGAGATCCGGCCCGTCAGCAGCACCCCGTCCGAGTCGGGCAGGTTCGTGGCCGCGCCGAGCAGCGGATGCGCCACGGAGTCCAGGCCCAGCGCCGTCGCGTCGGACGCCCCACCGCCGGCGTGCAGCCAGAACCGCTGCCGCTGGAACGGGTACGTCGGCAGCTCCACCGCCGCTCCCCCGGCGGTCAGCGCGGACCAGTCCACGTCATGCCCACGCACGTGCAACCCCGCGGCGGCCGCGACGGCCGTGCTCGCCTCGTCGGTGTCGTGCCGCAGCGCCGCCACCAGGCCGACCGCCGGATCGTCGATGATCTGCTGGGCCAGCCCGGTCAGCACCCCGCCCGGCCCGACCTCCAGGAACGTCACCACACCCTGGGCGTGTGCGGCGGTGACCGCGTCGGCGAACCGCACCGGTCGCCGGATGTTGCCGAGCCAGTAAGCCGGGTCGGTCAGATCTGCGGGCTTGACGGTCTCACCGGTCACCGTGGACACGAACCCGACCTGCGGCTCGTGCAGCGTCACCGACCGCACGACCTGCTCGAACTCGTCGAGGATCGGGTCCATCAGCGGGGAGTGGAACGCATGCGACACGGTCAGCCTGCGAATACGCCGGCCGTCGGCGGCCAGCCTGTCCGCGACGGCGGCCACGTCAGCATCGACACCGGACACAACCACCGAGTTCGGTGCGTTGACCGCACCCACCTCCACGGTCGCCCCGACCCCGGCGGCGTCGATCGCGGCCAGCGCCTCGGCTTCGGCCGCCTGCACCGCGACCATCGCGCCGCCCTCGGGCAGCGCCTGCATCAACCGGCCGCGTGCGACCACCAGCCGCGCCGCGTCCGGCAGTGCCAGGACCCCGGCCACATGCGCGGCGGCCAGCTCACCGATGGAATGCCCGATGACCAGATCGGGACGCAGGCCCCACGACTCCAGCAGGCGGAACGTCGCCACCTCGACCGCGAACAGCGCGGGCTGGGTGAACTCGGTCCGGTCCAGCAGACCCGCCGACTCCTCGAACACGACCTTTTTCAGCGACCGGCCCAGGTGTGTATCCAGTTCGGACACCGCTGCATCGAACGCCGCCGTGAACACCGGGAACGCCTCATACAGGCCACGGCCCATGCCGACGCGCTGCGCGCCCTGGCCGGTGAACAGCACCCCGACCTTGCCGCCCGCGGCCTCACCGGTCACCAGGCCGGTCAGGTCACCTGCTGCGAAGGCCCGCAGCCGCTCCACGACCGCCGCTGATCCGGCACCGGGGTCACCTTCGACAGGTGGCGCGAGCAACACCGCACGCCGGGAGTGCGCGGCGCGCTGCCGGGTGAGCGTCCACGCGGCGTCCCGCAGCGATGGTCGGTCCTGCTCGCCTGCAGTGTCGAGCACGTCGGCGAGCCGGGCGGCCTGAGCTTGCAGCGCGGTCTCGGACCTGGCAGACAGCACCAGCGGCAGCGGCTTCTCCGCGGCAGGCGGCAGCGCGGCAGACTCGGCCCGGCCGGTGGCGTCCGCCACGGGAACCTGTTCGATGACGACGTGGGCGTTGGTGCCCGAGACCCCGAACGACGACACCGCACCCCGGCGCGGACGGTCCCGCTCCGGCCACGGCCGGGCCTGCTGGAGCAACTCCACCTGCCCCGCCGACCAGTCCACATGCCCGGTCGGCACATCCGCGTGCAACGTCGCCGGCAGCACCCCGCGCCGCAGCGCCTCCACCACCTTGATCACCCCGAGCACCCCGGCCGCCGCCTGGGCGTGCCCGATGTTCGACTTCAGCGACCCCAGCCACACCGGATCGCCCGCAGACCGGGCCTGCCCATAAGTCGCCAGCAGCGCCTGCGCCTCGATCGGATCACCCAGCGAGGTCCCCGTGCCGTGGCCCTCGATCAGGTCCACGTCGGAGGTCGACAGGCCCGCCGAGGCGAGCGCGGCGTTGATGACCCGCTGCTGGGACGGCCCGTTCGGGGCGGTCAGGCCGTTGGACGCGCCGTCCTGGTTGACCGCGGTGCCGCGTACGACCGCGAGGATCCGGTGGCCCTTGGCCAGCGCGTCGGACATCCGCTCAACGACGAGCAGGCCGGCTCCCTCCGACCACACGGTGCCGTCCGCGCCTTCGCCGTACGCCTTGCACCGCCCGTCGGCGGCCAGGCCGCGCTGCCGCGAGAATTCGATGAACGACGACGGGGCGGCCATGACGGCGACCCCGCCGGCCAGAGCCATGTCGCATTCGCCGGACCGCAGCGACTGCGCGGCCAGGTGCAGTGCGACCAGCGACGACGAGCAGGCCGTGTCGACGGTGATGGCCGGGCCCTCCAGGCCCAGCGTGTACGCGACGCGGCCGGTGACCACGCTGGCCGCGTTGCCGATGCCGAGGTAGCCCTCGGCGCCTTCCGGGGCCCGGTCGAGATTGGTGCCGTACTCGCGGTACATCACGCCCGCGAACACCCCGACGGGCGCGCCCTTCAGCGCGGTCGGGTCGATCCCGGCGTGCTCGAACGCCTCCCACGCCACCTCCAGCAGCAACCGCTGCTGCGGGTCGGTCGCCAGGGCCTCCCGCGGCGAGATCCCGAAGAACCCCGCATCGAACTCCCCCGCCTCATGCAGAAAGCCGCCCCGGGTCAGGTACGTCTTGCCCGGCGCGTCCGGGTCCGGGTCGTACAGCCCCGCCACGTCCCAGCCGCGGTCCGTGGGGAAGTCCGACACCGCGTCGATTCCGGCGGTGACCAGGTCCCACAGCTGTGCGGGGCTGGTCACGCCGCCGGGGGCGCGGCAGGCCATGCCCACGATCGCGATCGGCTCGTCTGCGGCGGACCGGCGCGGGGCGGCCACCACCGGGGTGGCGGGCGTGCCGAACAGGCGCTCGTGCAGGAACCGGGCGACCGCCTGCGGGGTCGGGTGGTCGAAGGCGAGGGTCGCGGGCAGGCGCAGCCCGGTGACCCCGGTCAGCCTCCCGCGTAGCTGCACGGCGCTGAGCGAGGTGAACCCGAGCTCCTTGAACGGCCGGTCCCCGGGCACCGCGCCGGTCAGCCCGCCGACGGCCGCGGCCTCGTCGCGTACCAGGTCCAGCAGCGTCCCGTGCTGCTGCGCCGGGGTCTGGCCGTCGAGCCTGGCCCGCAGCGCGGCCGTGACGGCGTCGTCCGCGGCCGCGGGGCGGGCGGGCGACTCGACGAGGTCGCGCAGCACGGCGGGGACCTCGCCTGCGGGCAGCGTGCCCGCGTCGAGCCGGGCGGCGAGCAGCACCGGGCGGGGGGCTGCGAGCGCCAGGTCCAGCATGGCCAGCGCCTGCGCGGTGGGCAGCGCCCGGAAGCCGGGCGGGTTCGCGGCCGGTCCGGCGGTGCGGGGCCAGCCGCCCAGCGACAGCGCGACCGTGGGCAGCCCCGCCGCGCTGCGGTGCGCGGCAGCCGTGTCGAGCACGGCGGCAGCGGCGGCCTCGGCGGGCCGGGCGGCCGCGCCGAGCTGCCCGGCGGCGCTGGAGACGATCAGGACCAGGGCGGGGGTACGCCCCGCGGGCCCGGCCGCGAGCAGCCCGGTCGCGTCGGTGACGGCGGCCCGGACCAGCTCGTCGTCGGGCGCGTCGGGAGCCGCAGTGGCGTACAGCAGGGTGTGCCTGCCGTCGGGTAGCCCGTCGAGCAGCCGGGCCGGGTCGGCGCCACCGGCCGTCGACACGGTCGCGCCGGCGCGGGCGAGGTCTTCGGCGAGGTCGGCCACGGCCGGGTCGCCGTCGCCCGCGAGCAGGAACCGGCGCGCCCCGTGCGTGGACGCGAGGTGGCGGGCCACGGTCGCGGCGGCGCGCTGCCCGGCTCCGATCACGACGACGGTGCCCTGCGGGTCGTGCACCGCCGTGCCGGACGCGTTCGGAACCCGGGTGAGGCGAGGCACGAGCAGCACCCCGCGGCGCAGCGCGGCCTGCGGCTGGTCGGCGTGGGCCAGCAGGGCCAGCGCCGCGGCGAACGGGGTGCGCCCGTCGTGGTCGGCAGCCGACAGCCGCCCGGGGTAGGCGCCCTGGGCGCTGCGCAGGTGCCCCCACAGCGGTGCGGCAGACAGGTCGAGGTCGCCGTCCTCACCGGTGGCGACGCCGTGCCGGGTGAGCAGCAGCAGCCGCGCCCCGTCCAGCCCGGGGGCGGAGGCGAGCGCGGTGAGCTGGGCGGACAGCAGGCGCACCCGGTCGGCGGCGTCGCCTGCGTCGCCGTCGTGGCGCAGCACCACCAGGTCGGGGGTGTCCGTGCCGGCATCGAGGGCGGCCAGCAGTGCGGCGGCGTCGGCGTATCCGGTCTCGCCGACGACCGCCCAGGTGACGGCGTGGGCGTCGGCGGGGTCGGCGGTGGTGGGCAGGGGCGTCCACTCGGTGGCGAACAGGGTCTCGTGCAGCGCGCCGCCGACGCCGAGCAGCCGGGCGGGCCGGTCGAGCAGCGCCAGCCGCTTGACCTTGCCGGACGCGGTACGCGGCACGCGCGCGATCTCGTACAGCTCCTCGGGGATCTTGAAGTAGGACAGCCGTTCCCGGCAGGTCTCGAACAGCAGCGCGGCGTCGACGCCGCCCGGTCCGGGCACCACGTACGCGACGGGCACCTCGCCGAGCACGTCGTGCGGGCGGCCCGCGACGGCGACGTCGGCGACACCCGGCACGGATCGCAGCACCTCCTCGACCTCGGCGGGGTGGATGTTCTCGCCGCCGCGGATGATCAGCTCCTTGATCCGGCCGGTGATGGTGAAGTAGCCGGCCTCGTCGCGCCGGGCCAGGTCACCGGTGCGGTACCAGCCGTCGCGCAGCGCCGCGGCGGTGGCCTCGGGCTGGTTGTGGTAGCCGAGCATGACGCTCGGGCCGCGTACCCACACCTCGCCCTCCGCGCCCGCGGGCACGTCGGTCAGCGACTCCGGGTCCACGACCCGCACCCCGAGGCCGGGCACGGGCAGCCCGCAGGAGCCCTCGACCCGCGCCCCGGTGGGCCAGTTGATGGTGATGGATCCGCAGGTCTCGGTGCTGCCGTACGCGTCCAGCAGCGGCGCGCCGAACACCTGCTCGAACTCGCGGCGCAGCGCGGCGGTGGTGATCGCCCCGCCGACCAGGCACATGCGCAGCTCCGGGGCCTCGAAACCCTGTTCGCGGGCGGCCGCGACGAGGTAGTGGTACATGGTCGGCACACCGGCCAGGAAGGTGGCCCGCTCCTCGCGCAGCGCGTCGAGGATGTCCTCGGCGGAGAACCCGTCGAGGATGCGCGCGGTGGCCCCGACCGAGGTCACGCCGAGCACGCAGACGATGTGCGCCAGGCTGTGGAACAGCGGCAGCGGCCACACCACCCGGTCCTCGGCGGACAGTCCGGGCACCGGCACGTAGCAGGCGGCGACCGACCACAGGCAGTTGCGCTGCGTCGACAGCACGCCCTTGGGCTTGCCCGTGGTGCCGGAGGTGTAGAGCATCCAGGCGACGTCGTCGAGGCCGAGGTCGTCGCGGGCGGGCGCGGGCGGCTCGGTGGCGGCCAGCGCCGCGAAGGCGACGGTCCCGTCGGGGGCGTCGCCGGGGACGATCTCGACCTCGGTGAGCACGACGCGCACGTGCGGCCGGGTGGCCAGCAGGCGGCGCAGCTGATCGAGGTGGGCCGGGTCGGTGATCACGACGCGGGCCCCGCTGTCGTCGAGGAAGTGCGCCAGCTCGGCGTCGGTGCTGCGCGGGTTGAGCGGCACCCCGATCGCCGCCGCCCGCGCGATGGCCAGGTAGGACTCCACCGTTTCGACGCTGTTGCCGAGGTAGATCGCGGCCCGGTCGCCGGGTTGCAGGCGCAGCGCGGCCAGGTGCCCGGCCAGCCGGCCGGTGCGCTGCTCCAGCTCCGCGTAGCCGACCGCACGGCGCGCGTCCCGGAAGGCGATCTTGTCCGGGTACCGCTCGGCGTGCGCCAGCAGCGTCTGCGGCAGCGGCCGGATCAGTTCGGTACGCAGCATGGCTCACCACTTCCTCGGTTCGGTCCGGCGCGCTCGGTGCACAACGATGTCCACGAATGCGCACGCCAGGTCGAATAGGACTGTTCCAGTCCGGACCGTGGTGACTGAACCCCTGACCCACCCCCTATGCCATCCCTAACTTGTCATCTCCTGCCGATTAGGAAGGCAAAGCGGTAGAGGTGGCCGCAGCGGCACATTACCCTCGGTCATGACCTGGCCCGAAGCACCTTCAGCGCTTCCGGACAACACCGCGGAAAAGCCGGTCGATCAGCATTCCGCAACCTTTTGGCAAGTTCTTGTCAATAACTTCGAAAAGAAAGCGAGCCCTTCCGTGACCCGCGATTGGACGTCCTTTCGGCTGCTCGGTCCGGACCAGCATGCCCACCGCCACGACTGGCCGGCGTCGGCGACCCCGCCCGTGGCCCACCCCGGCCCGGCAGGGACCACCGGCCTGTCCGCGGCCTCCCACCACCTCGCCCTCGACCTGCTCGCCACCGGCCTGCCCGCCGCCGAGCACCTGCGGGCCGCCGCGACCCACCTGTACCTGCTCGCCGACCTGCTCCGCGCGGACATCCGGGCGGCGTTCCTGTTCACCGGGTGGCAGCGCTGGAGCGCCGGGCTGACCCCCGCCGCCCGCGTCGCGCTCGGTGAACTGGCCCAGCAGGAGGCCGTACACCTGCTGCGCAGCGTCGCGCAGGCCTCCGGGCACACGCCGTGGCAGCGCCACGGCGAGCGGCTGCGTACCGCCGCGACCGAGCTGCGCGACGAACCGCAGCTGCCGTATCTGCTGTTCGACCACGCCCAGAGCACGCACGAGCGGCTCGGCATCGACGCCGCGACTCAGGCCGTGGCGGCCCGCGCGCTGCGCACCGCCCTCGCGACCGGCGCCGTCGTGCCGGTTCCCGTACGGCAGCCGCTGCCGGCCGCCGCCTGACCGCCCGAGGAGAATCGATGACACACACGGCGACCGCCCCGGAACTGGCCACGCCGCCGCACCGGGTCTGGGTCGAGCTGGGACCGCGCAGCTACCCGGTCGAGATCGGGCCCGGCGCGCGCTGGCTGCTGCCGCAGGCCGTGGCCCGGACCGGGGCCCGGCGGGTGGTCGTGGTGTCGGCCCGCCCGGCCGAGCAGGTGCCCGACCCGGGCGTGCCGTTCCTGTTCGTCCCGGCCCAGGACGGCGAGGCGCACAAGACCGTGGCCGCCGTCGAGCGGCTGTGCGTGCGGTTCGCCGAGTTCGGGCTGACCCGCCGCGACGCGGTGGTCTCCTGCGGCGGCGGCACCACCACCGACACGGTCGGCTTCGCCGCGGCGATCTACCATCGCGGCCTGCCGGTGATCCACCTGCCGACGTCGCTGCTGGCCCAGGTGGACGCCAGCGTCGGCGGCAAGACGGCGGTCAACCTGCCGGTGGGCAAGAACCTGGTCGGCATGTACTGGCAGCCCAGCGCCGTGCTGTGCGACACCGACCTGCTGGCGACCCTGCCGGAACGGGAACGGGTCAACGGCTACGGCGAGATCGCCCGCTGCCACTTCATCGGCGCGGGCGACCTGCGCGGGCTGCCGGTGGCCGAGCAGATCGCGGCCAGCGTGGCCCGCAAGGCCGCGATCGTCGCCGCCGACGAGCGCGACAGCGGCCTGCGCCACCTGCTCAACTACGGGCACACCCTCGGCCACGCGATCGAGCACGCGACCGGCTTCGCGGTCAAGCACGGCGAGGCGGTGGGCATCGGCACGGTGTTCGCCGGGCTGCTGGCCCACGCCGCCGGCCGGATCGACGCGGCTCGGGCCGAGGAGCACCGGGTCGTGGTGGCCGGATACGGGCTGCCGACCGCGCTGCCCGCGGGTGTCGCCGACAGCGAGCTGGTGGCTCTGATGCGGCTGGACAAGAAGGCGATGACCGGCGGCCTGAGCTTCGTGCTGGACGCCCCGACCGGTCCGGAACTGGTCGACGACGTGCCCGAGCACCTCGTGCGGCAGGTGCTGGCGGGGATGCCGCGCGCGCCGCTGGGCTGACAGGCTGCGGCCCGGGTCGCCGGTGCGGGCGACCCGGGCCGCTTGCTGCCCGCGGACTCAGTCCGGCACGGTGTCGGGCCACAGCTCCAGCAGTTCCAGCGGCCGGCGCAGCACCACGTCGGGCTCGCGGGCCAGCAGCTCGTCGGGATCGGACTCGCCCCACAGCGCGGCGATCGCCGCCACGCCCGCGCCCCGGGCGCTGACCAGGTCGGTCCACGCGTCACCGACCATGACGGCCGCTACCGCCGGGACCCGCAGCAGCTCCAGCGCCCGCAGCACGATGTCGGGTGCGGGCTTGGACCGGGCCACCTCGTCCGAGCCGATGACGTGGTCGAACAGGCCGAGCACGCCAAGCTGGTCGAGCAGCGCACGGGCCCGTGGCCCGCTCTTGCCGGTGGCCACGGCCAGCCCCACGCCCCGCGCTCGCAACGCCACCAGCAGGTCGCGCACCCCGTCGAACAGGCGCACCCGGTGCGCCAGCCGGTGGCTCTCCCGGACGAACGGGTCCAGCATCGCGTGCGGCAGCCCCATGATGTCCATGATGTCGGGAAAGTAGCGGCCCAGGTGTCTGCTGTACTCCTCGAACGGCGGCGGCCCGTCGCCGACGACCTCCCGATAGGCGACCGCGAACGCGTCGCGCATCACGTCGAAACTGTCGACCAGCACGCCGTCCATGTCGAACACGACGGCCCGCGGCCCGGTCCGCGCGCTCGCGGCGGGGTGGATCCGGGTGGGTGCGATGCTCATGGCACTCCTTCGATGTCGGCGGGCCGGGGCGGTGGCCCCGGCCGCTCAGCGGGATGCCGCGGCGACCGCCGGTCGGCGGCGCGCGGACTCGTACAGGCGCTCGATGAGGCCGATGGTGCGCTGCGCCTCGGCCACGGCACGGCCCTGCGCCGACGGGTCGGACAGGATCGGCAGCAGCTGGTCGAGCTGCCGGTCGTACTCGGCGCCGACCGGTTCCCCGGCCAGCGGCAGCGCCTGGCGCCGACCGTCGCGGACGATGTGCAGCGACGACTCCCCGACCCGGTTGGGGCTGAACCCGAAGGTGCAGCTCAGCTCCAGCCGGGCCGCGCTGCCCTCGACCACGAGCCGGGTCACGTCCAGCGGCTCGTGCGAGGCCCAGCTCGCGCGCAGCGCGACGGACACCCCGGCGTCGGTGACCAGGAACCCCCGAGCGGTGTCCTCGACGTCGCCGGACCCGCCCGCGTCGTCACGCCGCCAGGTCGCGCCGCCGTCGCCGACGGCCACGAAATCCTCCGAGGTGGTGCCGACGACCTGCTGGTACACCGGGTCGCCGAGCACCGGGGACAGCACGTCGAACAGGTGCCAGCCGAGGTCGAGCAGCGCGCCGCCGCCGGCGCGCCGCCGGTCGGTGAACCAGCCGCCGGCCCCGGGCACACCGCGGGCCCGCACCCACGACGCCTCCACGTGCCGCAGCTCCCCCACCTCCTGGGCGGCCTCGTAGAGCGCACGGACGTCGGCGCGGTGGCGGGCCGCGCTGCCCGCCAGCAGCCGGCCCCGGCCGACCCGTTCGGCGGCCGCGAGCGCGTCGGCCTCGTCGGAGGTGAGGCAGACCGGCTTCTCGACGAACACGGTCAGTCCCTGGCGCAGCAGCCGGGCGGCGATGTCCGCGTGCAGATGGTTGGGCACCGCGACCACGGCCAAATCCACCTCGGCGGGGTCCAGGTGCGCCACGTCGGCCAGCACCCGGACCGCGGGCGCGTCGGCCTGCACGGCCGCCCGCGCCTGCGGATCGGGGTCGACCACCGCGGTGACCGCGTACCCGGGATGGCGCAGCAGCCGCTGCAGCCAGATGTGGCGCGCCGCCCAGCCCAGGCCGAGCACCGCGACCCGCACCGGTCCGGTCATGGCAGCGCCGCCAGCGCCTCGGCGACGATGTCGGCGATGTGGTGCATCTGCTGCTCGGTGCCCAGCAGGGTGCGGTGGTGCAGCCAGATCGCGTCCCGGAACACCTCCTCGGTGACGGGGCAGCGCGCGGCGATCTGCTCGACGGTCTCCGCCGGGGCGGAGTGCTCCCAGAAGCCGTCGCTGCGGTAGATCGCGCGGAACGCCACGAACGCCGGCAGGCCGCGCGCGATCAGGTCGTCGACCAGCTCGTTGCGCCGCTCCTCGGACAGGCCGGGCACCCGGAACATCGCCATGTAGTGCGGGTTGCGGGTGGTGCGCTCGTCGATGCGCTGCGGGACCACCCCGGGCACCGCCGCCAGCAGGCCCGCCAGCAGCGGCCAGCGCTGCTCACGGGTGTCGATCTGCCCGTCCAGCCGCTTCAGCTGCGCGCGCAGCACGCTGGCGGAGAACTCGTTGAGCCGGAAGTTCGAGCCCGACGTACGGTGGAAGTACTTGCGGTCGGTCTTGGGACGGCCGCAGCTGTGCTTGAGGAAGCCCAGCTCATAGCTCTCGGCGTCCGGGAACAGCACAGCCCCGCCCTCGCCGGCGGTCATCAGCTTGCCGTTCTGGAAGCTCAGCGCGGCGACGCTGCCCAGCTCGCCGATGCGCTTGCCCTGCCATTGCGCGCCGTGCGCGTGCGCGGCGTCCTGCACGATCGGCACCCCGCTGTCGGCGGACAGCTTGGCGAGGGCATCCATGTCGGCGACCAGGCCCGCGATGTGCACCGGCATGATCGCCGAGGTACGGTCGGTGATCGCCGCGGCGGCGGCCGCGACGTCGATGTTGTAGCTGTCGGGTTCCACGTCGACCGGCACCGCGACCGCGCCCAGCCGCTGCGCGGCCTGTGACGACGAGATGAAGGTGAACGCGGGCACGATGACCTCGGAGCCGCGGGTGACGCCCAGCACCTCCAGCGCCAGTTCCAGCGCATGCGTGCCGTTGGTGACCGCGAGCGCGTACGGCGCACCGTGGTACTGCGCGAACTCCTCCTCGAAGAGGTTGACCTCGTTGCCGCCGATACGCCACCACTGGCCCTGCTCCAGGGCGCGGATGAGGCCTTCGCGCTCGGTGTCGTCATACTGCGGCCAGGCCGGGAATGCGAGGTCCCGAATGGATTCGGTCATGGCTGCGACGTCCTTTCCGATGTGGTTGCCAGAATGGCTTTCACCAGGCAAGCTACCGCAGCGGAAAGTGCTCGTCATGCCCCTAAGTGACCCCCTATGCACCCCTTACGGAAGCTGTTCTCAATAGACTTTCGAGGTCTGCTGGACGCCTGTCGGATATTGTCCCCCGGCGGCGATCGGAGTGAACAGAACATGTCCCGGATATTGCTTCTCAACGGCCCGAATCTCGGCATCCTCGGAAAGCGTGAGCCGGAGATCTACGGCACCGCCACGCTGTCCGACATCGAGGCGGCCGTCGCCGCGGAGGTCGCCGGGCGCGGCTGGAAGCTGGCCGCGTACCAGCACGAGTCCGAGGGCGAGCTGATCCACACCATCCAGGACAACTACGACACGGTCGGCGCGATCGTGAACCCGGGCGCGCTGATGATCGCCGGATGGAGCCTGCGCGACGCGCTGGCCAGTTATCCCGCGCCGTTCATCGAGGTGCACCTGTCCAATGTGTGGGCGCGCGAGTCGTTCCGGCACGAGTCGGTGCTGGCGCCACTGGCCACCGGCCTCATCGCGGGGCTGGGCGCGTTCGGCTACCAGCTGGCGGCCCGCGCCCTGCTGGAACGCATACCGGCCTGACCGGGTTCAGCCCGGCAGCCGGGCCAGCAGCACGGCGCCGGCCAGCGAGGACAGCCCGTCGAGCAGTGCCGCGCGCACCGGCGGGGCCGGGTGGCCGGGCCGCGCCCAGTGTCCGGCCCGCTCGGCCACCTCGTCGGCGAACCCGGCCAGCCCGGCGGCGAACCCGCCGCCGATCACCACGGCGTCGGTGTGCAGCAGCTCGTGCAGGCTGACCGCGGCGGCGGCCAGCGCGTCGCAGGTGTCGCCCACTGCCGTGGCCGCCCACGGCTCCCGCGACCGCCAGGCCGTGGCCAGTTCGTCGTAGGACACCTCGCTGCCGCGCAGGTCCCGGGCCCGGCGCAGGGTGGCGGGCCCGGACGCCAGCGCCTGCAGGCAGCCCGTACGCCCACAGGTGCACCGCGGCCCGCGCAGGTCCAGCACCATGTGGCCGAGTTCGGCCGAGCCGCGGCCCGGCCCCGGCACGGGCTGCGATCCGATCACGACCGCGCCCCCGATCCCGGTGCCCACACCGAGGTAGACCGCGTCGTGCAGCCCGGCCGCGTCGGCCTCGGCCAGACCGGCCAGATCCCCGTCGTCACCCCAGCGCACCCGTGCTCCGGGCAGCAGTGCGCCCAGCGTGCCCAGCAGGTCGACACCCGTCCACCGCGGACGGTTGGGCCACGCGGTGACCACACCATGTGCGTCCAGCGTCGCGGGCACGGCGACCCCGGCCGCCTCGATCGGCCCGCCCGCGCGCAGCCCGTCGAGGTGCCCGGCCAGCGCGGCCAGGTCCGCGGCGACGTCCGGCGCACCCGCCGGCCAGGTGAACACGCCGTCACGCGGCGGCTCGCCGTCGCGGGCCAGCCTCGTGGCGACCTTCGTGCCGCCGATGTCGATGCCCAGGTATGCCATGTCGCTCAGGCCGCCGTCTGCTCGGTCTCGGTCCGGGAGTCACGCGGCACGCCTGCGCCCCGCGCAGCCCGGCCCACCGCCGGGCCCGGTCGCCGCCGAACCGCGCCGGCCGCGTCGCAGTGCCGGGCCGCCAGCTCCGGCGAGCCGCCCGAGCCCTCCTGCAGCCAGGTCGCGGCACGGTGGTGCTTGTCGGCACGGGCTCCGCGCGGCAGCTGCCCGTACGCCACCTCGCGCACCACGACGTGCCGGAACAGGTAGATCTGCCCGAACGTGTCGGTGACCGGCCGGCCCGGGGCGCGCCGGAGGAACTCGCGTGCCTCCAGCGCCCGCAGCCGGTGCGCCACCTCGCCCGGGTCCCGTCCGGACACCGCGGCCACCCCCACCGTGCACACCACCTCCCCGAGCACCGCGGCATCCTGCAGCAGCGCCTTCTCGGCCGCGGGCAGCGCGTCGAGGCGCGCGGCCACCAGCCGGTGCACGGTCGAGGGCAGCGCCGTTCCGCCGTCTGCGGCGGCCGCCCCGTCCGCGCCGGGCCGGGCGGCGTCGGCGCGCAGCTGGCGCACGTACTCGACGGCGAACCTCGGCACGCCGCCGACCCGCGCCGGCAGGTCGGCCGGAAGCACCACCGGGTCCGCGCCGGACGGACCCTCCCCCAGCACGGCCAGCAGGTCACGGACGGCGTCGTCCGGCAGCGGGTCCAGGGTCAGCACGGTCGCCGCGGCGGTGCCGCCGCCCCAGTACGGCCGGCGCTCCAGCAGCTCGGCGCGGGCGGTCACCACCACGAGCAACGGCAGCGACACCGACCGGCCCACCAGGTCCTCGATGTAGTCCAGCAGCCGGCCCTCGGCACGGTGCACGTCCTCGAACACCACCACCAGCGGAGCTGCGTCGGCGAACCGCTCGACGAGCCGGTCCACCCCGGTCGCGGCGGCAGCGCCGTCGTCGACCAGCGCGAGCCGGTGCGCCGCGGCGTCCTCGCACCGCCCGAACACCGGACGTGACGGCCCGGCCTCCAGCGTCCGGCCCAGCTCCTCCAGCACCGCGCTCAGCCGCTCACCGCCCAGCGTGCCGACTTGCACCACCGCGCAGCGGGCCTGGACGGCACCGGGAAACTCGGGATCGGCCGCCGCGGCACGGCGGCAGAACTCGGCGACCAGCCCGGTCTTGCCGATGCCCGGTTCCCCCAGCACCGTGGCGAGGTGCGCCCGCCGCTGCCGCGCCACGTCACCGAGCATGCAGCTGAGCAGGCGCAGCTCGTCGGCACGGCCGAACAGCGGCAGGCAGGGCTCGTCTGTCGCGAGGGCCGGGCCCTGCACCGCCCAGCCCGCCAACCCGTCGAGCGGGGCGAAAGCGAACGCGTGCCTGGTCACCGCCCGGGTCGTGTCGCACACCCGCACCTGTCCCGCGACCGCCGCGCCGAGCAGCAGCAGTGAGGTGTCCAGCACACCGCCGTGGACCTCGGCCGGGCCGGCGCCCTCAGCGGGCCGGCTGACCACCGCGTCGCCGCTGGCCACCGCCACCCGGACGGCCAACCGCGGGGCCGATCCCGGCTGCTCGGCGGGATCGAGCCTGCGCAGCAGTTCGCGGGCCGCTTGCACGGCCCGCTCCGCGTCGTCGTCGCGGGTGCGGGGCACGCCGAACCAGGCCGTCCACAACGAGCCGACGACCTCCCTGCGCACCGACCCCCCGAACAGGCCGACCACCGACTCGACGGTCTCGTCCAGCACCTGCCAGGCTTCCTGAAGGTCCTCCGGATCGTGCTCCTGGCCGGAGTCGGCCATCCCCGCACGTAGCAGCAGCACCGTGACGGGCTTGCGCTCGGCCATCGGCGGCGGGTCGGCCTCCGTCGCCGCTGCCAGGTGCAATCCGGCCGGGCGGGCCCGGCGCCGGAACTCCGGCTGGCCGGCCGGAGCCGCCGGGCCGGCGGCCGGCATCCGGGCCGGAACGGCCACCGCGGGCGACGCCGGGCCGGCGGCGGGCACCGCGAGCAGCACCGCGTCGTGGGCCAGGATCGCCCGTTCCAGATCCTGCAACTGCCGGCTCGGGTCGAGACCCAGCTGCTCGATGAGCTGCGTGCGGGTACGGCGATACACGCTGAGCGCGTCCGCCTGCCGGCCCGCCCGGTACAGGGCGAGCATCAGGTTGCCGGCGAGCCGTTCCCGGGGCGGCTGCGCGCCACCGCCCTGGGCCGCCTCGAGCCGGGTGATGACCTCGTGGTGGCGGCCCAGGGCGAGCAGCGCCGCGGCGTGGTCCTCCAGCGCCGCGAGCCGCGCGTTCTGCTCCGCCGCGAGCTCCGGCCAGGCGATCCCGGCCTCGGCGAGGTCGGACAGCACCGGCCCACGCCACAGCGCCAGGGCCTGACCCAGCACCTCTGCCGCCCGCGCCCACTCGGCGGCGGCCAGCAGGTCGCGGCCGGCCGCGGCGAGCTGGTGGAAGCGCCACCGGTCGATCCGCTCCGGAGGCGCCTGCAGCAGGTAGCCGGGTGTGCGGGTGGCCAGTACGACGTCGTCGGCGCCGAGTTCGGTGACACCCCGCGCCGCGGCGATGGCGTTCTGCAGCATCTTGCGCGCGGTCGCCGGCGGTTCCTCGCTCCACAGCGCGCGGATCAGGTCACTGGTCGCCACCACCGCGTTGGCGTGCAGCAGCAGCTTGCCCAGCACGGCTCGCTGATGCAGGCCCCGCAGCGGCACCGGCACGTCGCCCAGCCGCACCTCCAGCGGGCCGAGCAGGCTGAACACGAGCCCGTCCGGCACGACAGGTCCCGCCGTCGGCCCGTGGCCGCCCTCGACCGTCATCTGTTCGCCTTCCGTCCTGCCATGGAGCCGACTTCCCTGCTGCGTTACCAGGCGAAGACGATGAGTGACAGCAGTGGCGCCCAAAGATGACCACGATGTCGCTTCAGGACCACGCCGACGATCGGACCGCAGCCACCGCCCGCCTCGCCTGTCGGCAGACATCCACTGTGGACAGTAATCGATCGAGACGCCGCAGAGTTGTCGAGACAATGAGAAGAACATTAAGGAACGTCACTGCGCCGCCCGCTCCCGCGCCCGCCGGCAACCGGCCACCCGCACCCGACCAGCGGGTACGCTGACCTCCCGGCCTGCGGCACGGGCCTGCACCGATCAGCGAGGAGCACCGCATGACGACGCCGGAACGCGCCCGCCCGGCGCGGGCTCCCCGCGCCGACGCCCTGCGCAACCGCGACCGCCTGCTCGCCGAGGCAGACCGCCTGTTCGCCGCGCACGGCACCGGCGCGTCACTGGAGGACATCGCCAAGCAGGCCGGCGTCGGCATCGGCACCCTCTACCGGCACTTCCCCACCCGGGAGGCGCTGCTGGACGCCCTGCTGCAGCAGCGCTTCGAGCAGCTGTGGGGACGCGCGCACGAGGCCGGATCCGGCTCGCCGTACGCGGCGCTGGCGGCCTGGCTGCGCGAGGCGGCCGGCCAGTCCACCGCGTACCGCGGCCTGCCGTCGTCGATCGCGGCCGCGCTGCGCGACACCACCTCCCACCTGAACACCTCCTGCCAGGCGGTACGCGAGGTCGGTGCGCGACTGCTCGCCGCGGCGCAGGCGGCCGGCGAGGTCAGGACTGATCTGGACGGCACGGACCTGGTGCTGATGGCCAACTCGGCCGCCTGGCTCGCCCAGCAGGACCACGCCGAGGACCGCCTCGACCGCCACCTCGACGTGCTGCTGGCGGGCATCCGCACGCCGCGTCGAGTGGAATAACGGAGGCCGCCTCCGTATCATGTGACCGGACCGCTCGACCGAGCCGCCTGGCCGCACCCGACCGGAGGCAACCCGTGCCCACAGCGTCCCGCACCCACCTGTCCGTGCTCGACCTGGCCTTCCTCAGCGACGGCGGCGACAGCGCACAGGCCCTGGCCGACACCACCGAACTCGCCCGGCACGCCGACGACCTCGGCTACACCCGCTTCTGGGTGGCCGAACACCACAACATGCCCAGCATCGCCAGCACCAGCCCACCGGTGCTCATCGCCCACCTGGCCGCCTCCACCCGCCGCATCCGCATCGGATCCGGCGGCGTGATGCTGCCCAACCATCCCGCGCTCGTCGTCGGCGAGCAGTTCGCCATGCTCGAAGCGCTGCACCCCGGCCGCATCGACCTCGGCGTCGGCCGGGCGCCCGGCACCGACCACCTCACCGCCGCGGCACTACGCCGGCCGCCGGCCGACAGCATCGAACGTGAATTCTCCCGCCACCTGCTCGACGTCCTCGGCCTGCTCGGCGACCCCCGCACCACCGGCGGCATCTGGCAGCGCGTGCACGCCACGCCGCGCGCCGCGAGCAACCCGGCCGTGCTGCTGCTCGGCTCCAGCGACTACAGCGCCCAGCTCGCCGGCAAGCTCGGCCTGCCGTACGCCTTCGCGCACCACTTCGACGCCGGCGACGTCGAACGGGCCCTCGACCTCTACCGCGACGCCTTCACCGCCTCGCCCACCCGCGACCGGCCGTACGCCGTCGTCACCGCGAGCGCGCTCGCCGCCGACACCGACGAGCAGGCACGACGGCTGTCCGCGCCGGGCATCGTGATGCGGGCCCTGGCCCGGCAGGGGATCTTCGCGCCGATGCCCGCGCCGGACACCGCCGCTGCCCACCCGCAGGTCGAGGCCGCCCGCCGCAGTCGCCCGAACCTGATCACCGGTGAGCCCGCAGCCGTCGCGGACCGGCTGGCGGAACTGGCCGCACGCACCGGCGCCGACGAGATCATGCTCGACACCGAGACCCATGGACTGGCCGAACGCAAACGCAGCCTGGAACTGATCGCCGCCGCCTGGGGCCTGCCCGTGGCCGCCGAGCTGCCGGTCGCGGCCGGACGCGCCTGATGCACCGGCACACGTCGGCCGGGCCGCGACACCCCCTGGCGCCACAGCCCGGCCGACGCGCGCGCTCAGGCCTGCCGGATGGCCTCGCCCTCGATCTCGATCTTCAGCTTGTTGCCCAGCATCAGGCCGCCGCCGTCGAGCGTCTTGTTCCAGGTGACGTTGAAGTCCTCGCGGTCGATCTCCGTCGTGGCGGAGAACCCGATGAGCTCACGCCCGAAGCTGCGCTCGATGCCGCCGAACTCGACCGCCAGCTCCACCGTCCGGGTGACGTCCTTGATGGTCAGCTCGCCGGTGAGGGTGAACGTGTCGCCGGAGACCCCGGACACGCCGGTGCTGCGGAAGCCGATCGTCGGGTACTTCTCGGCCTCCAGGAAGTCACCCGAACGCAGGTGGCCGTCGCGGTCGCCGACACCGGTGTCGATGCTGTCGGTCTTGATGACCGCCGTGACGGTCGTGTCCTGCGGCTCGTCCGCGATCACGATCTCCCCGGACACCTCCCGGAACGCCCCGCGCACCTTGCTGACCACCAGGTGCCGCACCACGAAGCCGACCCGCGTGTGCGCCGGGTCCAGGTGGAAGGTGCCGGGCGCGGGGATGGACAGGCCCTGCCAGGTACGGTCTGCCAGCTCGCCAGTGCTCATACTATGACCTTTCCGGATATCCAGGTATATGACTGTTCAACTATACGCAGCCGGATCAGTGCGTCAAGTGTCCGATCAGGACACCCGCTCGGCGTGGAAGCACCCCAGCGACGCTAGCGCCATAACGGGTCGCGATTGCTAACAAACCATTGCAGATCCGGCGATCCTTCACCGAGGACCGAGCGCGAACCGCACCGGGCCCGGCGATCCGGCGACCAGGTCTGCGGCGAGCACACCGAGCAGTGGCGCGAACTTGAACCCGTGACCGGAGAACCCGGCCAGCACGGTGACGGCTCCGTGCCGGTCCACGACGAAGCCGTGGTCCGGTGTGGTCGTGTACAGGCAGGTCGTCGCCGACGCCCCGGCGGCGTCGACCCCCGGCAGCCAAGTCCGCGCATAGTCGGTGAGCTGCCGCAGCGCCTCCGGGTCCACGCGACGATCGCGGCGCTCCGGATCGACGACCGGGCCGGCCCCGTGCAGGCCCACCTTCACTCCGTCGACGCTGCCCAGGCCGTACACATTGGCCCGGTGATGCAGGAAGCTCGGCCAGGCGAGCGGGTCGGCCGCCGGGAAGTGCACCGGCTGCTCCTGGGTGACCCGCAGCCGGGGCAGCCCCGGCACCGCACGCCCGACCAGCTCGGGAGCCCAGCCGCCCACCGCGAGCACCACCGCGTCGGCGGCGAGCACACCGTCACCGGTCACCACCTCCGGCTGCCCGGCCCGCCCGGTCACGATCCGCTCGACGCGCACAGCGTGACGCACCTGAGCCCCACCGGCCGCGGCCACCGCCTGGAACGCCGCGGTCGCCCGGTCGGCGTGCACGCGACCCGCGTCCGGATGGAACAGCACCCGCTCGTCGAAGCGCATACCCGGCCAGCGCTCGGCGGCGGCGTCCGGATCGAGGAAGGCGCACGGGTGCCCCGCGCCGCGCAGCGCGGCGCCGATCGCCTCGATCCGCTCCGCTGTCCCGTGGTCGACCGCTCCGGTCAAGGCCAGGAGCTCCTGCCCGGACTCCTCCTCCAGGCGGCGCCACAGCGGCAGCGATCGTGCGGCGAGGTCCACGTAGAACGGATCGTCATAGGCCAGCCGGAAGATGCGCGAGCTGCCGTGCGAGCTGCCTTTGTCGTGACCGGGTTCGAACTGCTCCAGCAGGGTGACCTCGGCACCCGCCGCGGTCAGCGCCCAAGCCGCGGCCGA
Source organism: Catellatospora vulcania (assembly GCF_009720385.1). Classification (GTDB taxonomy): domain Bacteria; phylum Actinomycetota; class Actinomycetes; order Mycobacteriales; family Micromonosporaceae; genus Catellatospora; species Catellatospora vulcania. The sequence goes on from NZ_WARX01000031.1 coordinate 27,678, forward strand.
GCCCATCACTCCGCCGCCGACCACCACGACACTTCTCATCAGTCCCACACCTTCCACCGGCCATTCGGCGGCGGACGCGGGGCGGGCGCGGCGTCTACCAGCGTCACCTGCCCGCCCTCGACATCGCCAAACCCTGTCGATCAACGCTAACAGCACCCGATCGCAATGTCACCATCACCCATCGGCTTTGTAGCCTTTAAACGCCTGCGGCGAGGTGACCGGTGTACGCCGTCGGCGGCGTCAGCCGACCGCGAGGCGCGTACGGGCGGGTTCGTCACCTGCTGGTCTGCCGGTCGGCCTGACCCGGGTTCACTCACATACCCGCCACTGTCCGGCCTCGTCGTGGTTCAGCCCTCGTCGAGGCAGAGGCAGAAGGGATGCCCGGCCGGGTCGAGCAGCACGCGGATGTTCTCTCGTGGAGAGGCGACAGCGAGCGTGGCACCGAGGGCGAGCGCGTCGGCGACGGCGGATTCGAGGTCGCCGACCTGGAAGTCGAAGTGCATCATCGGCCGCTGCGCGCCCTCGACCGGCGGCCAGACAGGCGGGCGATAGTCGGTAGCCTGCTGGAACACCATGTACACGGCTCCCTGCGGCGGAGCGACGATCGCCGTTCCCGGCTCCTCGTGGACGATCGGCCAGGCGAGCAGGTCGGCGTAGAAGCGCGCCAGCGCGGCAGGGTCGGGCGCCTCGATGGCAGTGCCCCACCACATTCCGGCGGTTCGAGATCGCATCCTCGTATCGTCGCCCCCGGTCCGGCGCACGTCCAGCGAACACCCCCCCGTCATGGCCGGGAAGTCGCTCACCGGACGTTCCCCGAGGCGAGGGACAGTTTCGCGCGGACCGCGTCGGCCTTGGGGTCGCCGAACTCGTCCATGATCGCCAGCGCCCGGTTCCAGGACTCGTGTGCGCCGACAACGTCGCCCTGGGCCAGCAGCGCGTCGCCGAGCCGTTGCAGCGTGTCGGCCTCACCGCCGCGCTGATGCGCCTGCCGGAACAGCGTGATCGCCTGCCGGTAGCAGTCCACGGCACGGACCGGGTCGGACAGGTGCAGGTGGGCCAGCCCGAGGCTGTCCCAGGCGTGCGCCTCGCCCTCGGCCCACCCAAGTTCGGCGAGCAGGTCGCGCGCCTGCTCGCAGGCTTGCACCGTCAGCTCGTACTCGCCGTTGAGGGTGTGGCTCCAGCCCAGGCTGTTGAGGGCACGGGCCTGACCGCGCGTGTCACCGGTACGGCGGAACAGCTCCAGCGCCTGCCTGGCGTGCGCGGAGGTGCGCTGGTAACCGGCCGGGAACTGGCTGAACACCCAGTGCAGGCCGAGGTGGGTGTGCGCCTGCGCGGTCAGGTCACCGGTCGTGACGAACACGTCGAGGGCCTGGTGGAAGTGCTCGGCGGCGGCGTCGTAGCGGCCCATCCGGGCGTTGGTGCGGGCCAGGATCGCCTGCGACCGGGCCTGGGCGTCGACGTCGCCGAGCTGCCGGGCGGCCGACAGCGCGGTCGCCTGGGCGGTCAGCTGCTGCTGCCAGTGACCCTGCTGGAGCAGCAGGTCGGCGACCGCCCAGGCCAGGTGCCAGCACTCGCGCAGCAGCCCCCGCTCGGCCGCGGTCGCGACGAGCCGCAGGATCGTGTCACGCTCGCGGGCGTACCACTGCCTGGCCTGGTCGGCGTCGGCCAGCGGGGCGACGGTCGTGCCGTCGCGCAGCGGGTCGGCGACGATCTCGGACCGCTGCGGCGTCACCAACCGGTTGACCAGGTGCGCGGACTGCACATAGTGGTCGACCAGCCGGTGCAGCGCCTCGCCGGAGCCGCCGCCGGCGACCTCGCGGGCGTACGCGCGCAGCAGGTCGTGCATGGTGTAGCGGTGCGGAACCGGCTCGCCGACCAGGTGGGCCTGGGCCAGGTGGGCCAGCAGCGGCCAGGTCTGGTCGGCCGTCAGCGCGCAGAGGCTGGCCGCCGCGGCGAGCGTGAACTCCTCGCCGGCGTGCGCCCCGGCCAGCTGGAACAGGCGCGCTGCGGCGGCGTCGAGGTCGGCGTAGGACTGGGTGAACACGGCACGCAGGTCGACGGCCGGGTCGGTGTCGGCGAAGGCCGCCAGCGTGCTGGGGCCGGTGTCCAACGAGTGGTCTAGCTCGGCCATGGACAGGCCGGGCCGCAGTGCCGCGCGGGCGGCGACCACGGCCAGCGCCAGCGGCAGCCCGGCGCACCGCGCCACGATGCGCCCGGCGGCGCCCGGGTCGGCGGCGATCCGCGCCGCGCCCAGCTTCGCGCTGAGCAGCAGCTGCGCCTCATCGGCCGGCAGCACGTCCAGCACCAGGGGGTACGCCCCCTCGGTCACGATCAGGGCGGTCAGCCGGCGTCGCGTGGTGACCAGCGCCAGGCTGCCGCCGGTGCCCGGCAGCAGTGGTCGCACCTGGTCGGCGTCGCGCGCGTTGTCCAGCACCACCAGCACGTGCCTGCCCGCCAGCAGCTCCCGGAACACTCCCGTGCGGGCCTCCAGGGTGAACGGCTGCTGCGGCGCGGGCACCCCGAGCGCCTCCAGGAAGCCGCGCAGCACATCGGAGGGATCCGCCGGCTCGCCACCGGGGTCGAACCCGCGCAGGTTGGCGTGCAGCTGCCCGTCGGGAAAGCGGTCCGCGACCCGGTGCGCCCAGTGCACCGCCAGCGTGCTCTTGCCCACGCCCGCGCTGCCGGTGATGAGCACGACCCCCCGGCTGCGGCCGTCGAGCTCGGCGAGCTCCCGGCCCCGCCCGGTGAAGTCGGATGGCGGGGCGGGCAGGTGCCGCGGTCCGGCCGCCGGGACCGCCATCACCTGCTCCCAGGCCTGGGCCCAGCGCCGGGTCTCGGCCGGGCTCACGCCGAGGGCGAGCACGATCGCGTCGAGTACGTCGACCGGCATCGGGGTGGCCCCGGTGAGGTAGCCGGACAGGCTGCTTCGCGGCACTCCCGTACGGGCCTGCAATTCACGCAGGGACACCTTCGGCCGGCCCGTGCCGCGTGCCGCGCGGGTACGCAGGCCGTCCAGCGCCGTGAGCAGTTCCCGCTTCGTGCTGATCTCCACCGGCCGAGTCTGGCATCGATGTCCGAGAGTGTCCAAACCTGTCCGAGCTGGCATGCGACCGCCGGATCCTTCGAGAGGATACGACCTGACCGAGGGACCGATCTTGATGTGCGAGGAGGTGAACCGCAGGTGACGCCCGAACGACAGCAGCCGACGCCGGCAGCGGTCCGGCGTGGCCGCGGGCTACGGACGACGGCCGGGGCGGTGGTCACGGCCGCCGCTGTGGCGGCGCTGCTCGCCGCAGGAGCCGCCCGGGGCGGCGGCGTGGCCCCGCCCCCGACGCCCGGCGCGCCGCTGACCCACGAGGAACGCGCCGAACTGTCCTATGCCGAGCAGATCCTGATCGCCCGGTGCATGACCGCGGCCGGCTTCGACTACCAGGCGCTGCCGGTCGCGTCGGGCGAGCAGCGGGACTTCCCCTACGTCGTCGACGACCCCGGGTGGGCGCGGCGGCACGGTTATGGCGCCGACCTGCGGGCCGCCGCGGAGCAGGCCCGGCAGGCCCATCCCCACCAGGCCTACCTGACCAGCCTCACCGAGGCGCAGCGGCGGCGCTACCAGGAGGTCTACCAGGGCACCGGCCAGCGGCAGCTGTCGGTCCAGGTGCCCGGCGGCCCGCGGATCACCATGGACAGCGTGTCGTGCCTGGCCACGGCTCGCACGGCGCTCTACGGGGACCTTGCCACCTGGTTCGGCGCGTCGACGATCGCGGAGAACCTACGCCCCCTGGTCGTGCCCGCGGTCACCGCCGACGTCCGCTACCGGCGGGCACTCGCCGGCTGGAGCGCGTGCGTGCATGAGCACGGCTACGTGGCAGACACCCCCGCGCAGCTGCGCGCCGACACCGGCGCTCCCGAGCGGGCCCGCGCCGCGGTGGAAGCCGACTGCGCGGTCCGGACCGGGCTGGGCGTGCTGGCCCGCGCGGTCCACGAAGAGCACCTGGCGGCCGTCAGCCGGGAACACGGCGACCCCGTCAGGCATCTGCGGGACATCCAGCGCGCCGCGCTGCCGATGGCCCGCGACCTCATCACCCGAGAGAAGGAGGCACCGTGCGCTCACTGCGCGCCGCGATGATCACCCTGACCGCCGCGGCCACCCTCACCGTCCCCGCACCGGCACAGGCCGCGTCCGGGGGTCCGACCGGCGAGACCTTCGGTGTGACCACCGTCGTCGCGCCCGCCGCGAGCTGGAGCTGCCCTGCGGGCTACTTCTGCATCTGGCGATACACGAATCCGGGCTCCAACACCAACCGCTACAGCTGGTACGGCAACGACGGCGACTACCGCAACAACCACTGGGACGACGGCGCCACTGTCGACAACACCCCGTCGGCGGCCTGGAACGCGAGCAACCAAAGCAATGTCGTGCGCTTCTGGCCCGGCGTCAACTACTCGTTCACCAGCGCGCACGACTTCTTCCTCTGCCTGAATCCGGGGCAGAAGATCCCGGACCTGCGCGACTTCGGCCTCGACTTCGACAACACCGGCTCGTCGCACATGTTCGTCGATCAATGCGCCTACTGAGCAGACCTCACCGGCCCGTCGCGTCCTGCGGCGTGCCGTCCCCGATCGAACGGAGTTCCCCGTGAGAAGGTATCTGGCCGCACTTGCGGCTGCCCTCGTCGCCATGACGGCGTCGACCCTGGTGGCCACGCCGGCCCAGGCGACGGCCTACCGCGACTGCCCCTACCCGTACGTGTGCCTGTACACCGGCACGTACAGCAGCGGGACCAAGCTCGCCCAGTACCAGGACGCGGTCTACCAGAACATGGCCACGAACCTGCGCAACCAGGCGGACTCGGTGGTCAACACCCGTAACGACGACTCGGTGTGGCTGCTGGACACCCTGCCCAGCCCGGACCGCTACCTGTGCATCCCGCGCAACACCCGGGTCAACCTGGGCGACTACACCAACCCCGACGGCGGCACCTGGGCCAACGACGTGGACACGATCCGCATCTGGGGCGACCCGGACGACGGCAAGTGCGGCGGCTCGTACACGGTCAAGCAGGGCACCGTGCCCGACGGCTGGCGCGGGTAGCACACCCGGGTCAGAGGAGACGGTGGCGGCGCCCGACGCGGCGCCGCCACCTCGCCGCGGCTGAGGCCGCGGTCCGGCGCGCGCCCGACCCCGGCATATGCTCGCAGGCATGTCCGACGACAGCGAGCGGCCCGCCCGGGTCGACGACGTTCACGAGCTGGCCCTGGCCATGCCGCACGTCACCGTCGAGTACGGATCCGGGGAGAACCCCGTCTACCAGGTCGGCGGGAAGTCGTTCATCTTCTTCCGCAATCCTCGGCCGGACGCCGTCGACCCCGACACCGGCGAGCGCTACCCCGACGTGATCGTCTTCTGGGTCGGCTCGGATGCCGACAAGCAGGCGATGGTCCAGGACGAGTCCTCGCCGTACTTCACCACGGCGCATTTCAACGGGCACCCGTCGGTGCTGCTGCGGGCCTGCCGGGTCGGCGAGATCAGCCGCGGCGAGCTGGCCGAGCTGGTCCAGGACGCCTGGCTGTCGCGCGCTTCGGCTCGCCGCGCGTCCGCCTGGCTGGCCGAGCACCCGCCGGCCTGAGCAGCACGCCGTCAGCGCGTCTTGACCATGCGTACGGCGAGGTCGGCGTACAGAGCGCCGATGTCCTCGGGGGCGCGGCGGCCGGAGGTGCGGTACCAGCGGGCGACGTCGACGGTCAGGGACAGCAGGGCCAAGCCGGTGCCGGGGATGTCGGGGACGTCGAAGACGCCCTGCTCGACCCCGTGTTCGAGGGTCGCCCGGACCAGCAGGTCCATCTCGTGGCGCAGTGCCGTGATCTCGGTCAGGTGCTCGGGTTCGAGGGCGGTCAGCTCGTACGAGATGACGCGGGCCGGGGTGTGGAACAGGGCGTGCCAGGCGGCGAAGTCGCCGATGACGTCGCGCAGCTGCTGCTCGGGGTCGGTGCTGCGGGCGGCCGCGGCGCGCAGGGCGACCAGCGAGTGGCGGTGCCCGATGAGGCAGATGCGGTGCAGCAGCTCTTCCTTGGAGCGGTAGTGCACGTACACCCCGGCGGGGCTCATGCCGACCCGGGTGGCGATGTCGCGGGTGGTGGTGGCGTGGTAGCCGCGTTCGGCGAAGGCCTGGACCGCGGCGATGAGCAGCCGCCGGGCGGGCGCGGGCGACACGTCGTGCCAGGCCCGGTCCAGCATCGCGACCTCGTCGAGGTCGGCGGCGGCGGTGTTCATGCGGGGTCCTCCCAGGGCTGCGGGCGGGCGTTGACATCACCCTTCCATACCGGCATCCTAAGCAAGCGCTTAGTCAGTTCGCCAGCCTTCACCGTGGAAGGGTTTTCCCATGGCCTTCGCCAACCTGGACGACGTGCGTGCCGCCGTCGGCACCGTCGTCAACACCAGCGAGTGGTTGGAGATCGATCAGAAGCGGGTCGACATGTTCGCCGAGGCCACCGGCGACCTGCAGTGGATCCACACCGACCCGGCCCGCGCCGCGTCGGGGCCGTTCGGCACCACCATCGCGCACGGCTACCTGACGCTGTCGCTCATCCCGTTCCTGGCCGGCGACGCGCTGCGGGTGCCGGGCGTGAAGATGGGCGTCAACTACGGCACCAACAAGGTGCGCTTCCCCGCCCCGGTGCCGGTCGGCTCGCGGGTGCGGGCGACGGTGAAGCTGCTGTCGGTCGAGGATGTCACCGGCGGCGTGCAGCTGACCTCGCAGGTGACCATCGAGCGTGAGGGCGGCGACAAGCCGGTCTGCGTCGCCGAGACCGTGTCGCGGATGTACCTCTGATGGCCGCCGTCATGCGGGCCTGGCAGGTCGCCGCCAATGGCGAGCCGGGCGACGTGATGAGCCTGGTCGAGACCGAGGTGCCGACCCCGGGTCCGAACCAGCTGCTGGTACGCGTGCGCGCCTCCGCGCTGAACTTTCCGGACGTGCTGCTGGTGCGCGGGCAGTACCAGGTGCGGCCGCCGCTGCCGTTCACCCCGGGGGTGGAGCTGTGCGGCGAGGTCGTCGCCGCCGGGGCCGAGGTCACCGGGTTCGCCGAGGGCGACCGGGTCATCGGCACCACCGCGCTGCCCTCCGGCGCGCTGGCCGAGTACGCACTGGTCGAGGCCGCGGACGCGTTCCCCGCCCCGGCCGCGCTGGACGACGTGCAGGCCTCGGCGATGCACATCGCGTACCAGACGGGCTGGTTCTCGCTGCACCGCCGGGCCCGGCTGCAGGCGGGCGAGACGCTGCTGATCCACGCGGGCGCGGGCGGGGTCGGCAGTGCCGCGATCCAGCTCGGCAAGGCCGCGGGCGCGACCGTGATCGCGGTCGTCGGCGGGGCCGCCAAGGCCGAGGTCGCGGCGAAGCTCGGTGCGGACCTCGTGATCGACCGCCGCGAGCAGGACTTCATCAAAGCGGTGAAGGCCGCCACGGGCGGCCGCGGCGCAGACGTGATCTTCGACCCGGTGGGCGGCGACGCGTACACGGGCTCGGCCAAGTGCGTGGCGTTCGAGGGCCGCATCCTGGTCGTCGGCTTCGCGGGCGGCACCGTGCCGACACCCGGGCTCAACCACGCCCTGGTGAAGAACTACTCGATCGTGGGCGTGCACTGGGGCCTGTACCGGCAGCTCGACCCGGCGCTGGTCGTGCAGGCGCACGAGACGCTGTGCGGGCTGGCCGCCGACGGGGTGGTCCAGCCACTGATCGGCGGCGTGCTCAGCCTCGACGAGGCCGTGGACGGGCTGACCCGCCTCGGCGCGGGCGAGACCGTCGGCCGCCTGGTGGTGCGGCCGTGACCGACCCCAAGGGACTTGATCTCTCCACACTGCGGTCCTTCCTGGACCGGGCACGTCCCGGACTCGTCAGCGGCGAGCTGACCGGGGAGCTGATCCCCGGCGGCAAGTCCAACCTGACCTACCGGGTCGCCGACGACGCGCAGCGCTGGGTGGTGCGCCGCCCGCCGCTCGGGCACGTGCTGTCCACCGCCCACGACATGTCCCGCGAGTACCGGGTGATCTCGGCGCTGGGCGGGACGCGGGTGCCGGTGCCGGGCACGGTGGCGCTGTGTGAGGACCCCGAGGTCATCGGGGCGCCGTTCTACGTGATGGAACACGTCGACGGGACCGTGTGGCGCACCGCGGGGCAGACCGCGACGCTGGGCGCCGAGCGCGTCGGGTCGCTGTCGCTGGCGCTGATGGACGTGCTCGCCGACCTGCACGCGGTCGACCCGGCCGCGGTCGGGCTCGGCGACTTCGGCAAGCCGGAGGGTTACCTGGCCCGGCAGCTGCGCCGCTGGAGCACCCAGCTGCAGCACTCGCACAACCGCGAGCTGCCCGGCCTGGCCGAGCTGCACGACGACCTGGTGGCGCGGATGCCCGCGCAGGCCACGCAGGTGTCGATCCTGCACGGCGACTACCGGCTCGACAACTGCATCGTCGGGCCGGGCGACCAGATCGTCGCGGTGCTCGACTGGGAGATGGCGACCATCGGCGATCCACTCGCCGACCTGGGCCTGTTCCTGTGCTACTGGCGCATGTGGACCGAGCCGGTCATGGAAGGCCTGTTCGGCGACCCTCCCCCGCCGGGGATCTTCCCGACGTCGGCGCAGATGGCGGCCCGGTATGCCGCCCGGCGCGGCGCGGACCTGTCGGAACTGCCGTGGTACGTCGCGTTCGCGCACTACAAGCTCGTCGGGATCCTCGAAGGCATCCATTACCGGTACCTCGCCGGGCAGACGGTCGGCGAGGGCTTCGACCGCGTCGGCGCGATGGTCCCGCACCTGATCAAGCTCGGTCACCGCACGCTGCAGGAGGCGTAAGCACATGGACTTCTCGTACGACGAGCGCACCGAGCAGCTGCGCGCCGACCTGCTCGACTTCATGGAGCAGCACGTGTACCCGGCCGAGGCGACCGCCGAGCACCAGCTCGGCGAGATCCCGCCGTGGACCACTCCCCCGGTCATGGAGGAGCTGAAGACCGAGGCCCGCAAGCGCGGCCTGTGGAATCTGTTCCTGCCGCACCACCCGCTGGGCGCGGGGCTGTCCAATCTGCAGTACGCGCCGCTGGCGGAGATCACCGGGCGCAGCCCGCACCTTGCCCCGGAGTCGCTCAACTGCAACGCCCCGGACACCGGCAACATGGAGGTGCTGACCATGTTCGGCACCGAGCAGCAGCAGGAGCGCTGGCTCAAACCGCTGCTCGCCGGGGAGATCCGGTCGGCGTTCTGCATGACCGAGCCCGAGGTCGCCTCCTCCGACGCCACCAACATCACCACCCGCATCGAGCGCGACGGCGACTCGTACGTGATCAACGGGCGCAAGTGGTGGTCGTCGGGCGCGATGAACCCGCGCTGCGAGATCTTCATCGTGATGGGCAAGACCGACCCGGCCGCCGACCGGCACCGCCAGCAGAGCCAGATCCTGGTGCCCCGGGACACCCCCGGCATCGAGATCCAGCGCGGCATGCACGTGTTCGGCTACGACGACGGCTGGCACGGCGGCCACGCCGAGATCACCTTCACCGATGTACGGGTGCCCGCCTCGAACCTGATCGCAAGCGAGGGTGAAGGCTTCGCCATCGCGCAGGCCCGGCTCGGCCCGGGCCGCATCCACCACTGCATGCGGCTGATCGGCATGGCCGAGCGAGCCTTGGAGCTGATGTGCCGACGGGCGCAGGACCGGGTCGCGTTCGGCAAGCCCCTCGCCGCGCAGGGTGTCGTCGGTGAGTGGATCGCCGAGGCGCGGGTGCGCATCGAGCAGGCCCGCCTGCTGGTGCTCAAGACCGCGTGGCTGATGGACACCGTCGGCAACAAGGGCGCGCACACCGAGATCCAGGCGATTAAAATCGTCGTGCCGGAGATGGCCGGCTGGGTGATCGACAAGGCGATCCAGGTGCACGGCGGCGGCGGCGTCAGCCAGGACTTCCCGCTCGCGCACATGTGGGCGGGCGCGCGTACGCTGCGCCTGGCCGACGGACCCGACGAGGTGCACAAGGCCTCGCTGGCCAAGCGGGAACTGCGCAAGTACAGCGCGGAGCGGAGCTGACCGTGAAGAGTGCGTACGCCGACCTCGGCGGACCCGTGCACCACGTCGACTTCGGCGGGCGGCCCGACACGCCGCCGGTGGTGCTGGTGCACGGGCTGGGCGGCTCGCACCTGAACTGGACGCGGATCGCGCCGCTGCTCACGCCGTACGCCCGGGTGACCGCTCTTGATCTGGCCGGGTTCGGCCGCACGGGCGCGGCGGCCGGGCCGACCACGGTCACGGCGAACGCCGAGCTGCTGCGGCGTTACCTGACCGAGGTCGTCGGCGAGCCCGCGGTGCTGGTCGGCAACTCGATGGGTGGCATGGTGTCCACCCTGACCGCGGCGGCCGCCCCGGACGCCGTGCGCGGACTGGCCCTGGTCGACCCGAGCGTCCCGATCGCGCCGAAAGTGAAGATCGATCCGGAGATCCGGCGACTGTTCATGATCAACCTCGTGCCCGGCCTCGCGGGCTGGGCCATGCGCCGCCGGCTGGCCACCGTGCCCGCCCGGCAGCGCGTCGAGGAGACCCTGGCGATGACGTGCGCCGACGCGTCGCGGGTGCCCGAGCAGGTCATCGCCGACGCGGTCGCGCTCGACGAGGAGATGACGGCCGCCAACCCGCGCCGCGCGGACGCCTACCTCGGTGCGAGCCGGTCGCTGCTGCGGCTGCTGGCCCGCCCCGACGGCTACTGGCGCGCGATGGAGTCGCTGCGGATGCCGGTGCTGCTCACCCACGGCGTGCACGACCGGCACGTGCCGATCGGCTCCGCCCGCGCCGTCGCCGCCCGTTTGCCGCACTGGACGTACGTCGAACTCGACTCCGGTCACGTCCCCCAGCTCGAACACCCCCGGGAACTCGCCGAGCACCTGCTCGCCTGGCTCCACGAACACGACCTCATCACCGAACCCGCGAGGTAGCACGGACCGGAACTCACTTGATGGCCGGCAGCCTGACCAGGAGCAGCCAGGCGTTGACGACACCACACACGAGGGCGGCGACGACGCCTGGCACCAACAGGTAGATTCCCCAACGCTGCCCGGCGGCCGCGATCGCACCGCTGAGCGCGATCAGAAGCACCGCGGTCGCGTTGAGGCTGATCACGCCGAGCGTGCGGGCCAGGACGCTCGGTTCGGTCGCCCGTGAGGCCAGACGGTCGAAGACCGCCATGGCGGCGCCCGCGGCGACGGCCACGATGACGAGTTCGACGCCGACGAGCCGCAACGGCTGCCCCGGCACCACGAGCAGCAGCGAGATGAGCAGCACGGTGATGAACAAGGCCAGCGTCTGTGCCGCGCGGTAGCGCAGGTCGCTCGTGGTGACTACGGTGTTGACGCGAAGAGTCACGGCCACGAACAACAGTCCCACCAGGGTCGCAGCTGCCGCGCCTGCCACGATCCCGAAGTTCGCCCACTCGGCCATCCGGATCCCCCCGTCAGAGCAGGCGCAACGCCCCTCCGTCGACAGGAAGCATGACCCCGGTCAGGTAGCTCGCCGCGGGTGAGAGCAGGAACGCCGCCGCACGGGCGAATTCTTCGGGTTCACCCATCCTGCCCAGTGCGTTGTCAGGTGGTTTGCCGCCGGTCAGCGAGGCGAGTTCCTTTTGCCGGTCCGTGGCGATGTAGGCGGGCAGCAAGCCGTTGACCCGGATGCCGGAACCGCCCAGTTCGTCGGTGAGCGTCTTGGCCACCATGGCCAGCCCGGGCCGGATGCCGTTGGAAACGGCCAGCCCGGCGATGGGTTCGCGAACCGAGGACGACAGGACGAAAGCAATCGAGCCGCCGTCCGTGCAAGCCTTCGCGACGGCCTTCGCGATACGCAGCGCGCCCAGGAACGTGGATTCGAAGGCGTCCCGCCAGACCTGGTCGTCGACCGCCATCGCGGTGCCGACGGGCGGACCGCCCACGCTGACCAGGGCGCCGTCGATACGGCCGAATCGTTGCGTGGCCACGGCCACGACACGGTCAGCGGACCCCGGGTCGGCGTTGTCGGCCACCAGCCCCACCGCCTGATCGTCACCGCCCAGGCTCCGCGCGGCGGCGGCCACCGAGTCGCCCAGCCCGGTGATGACGACTCTGGCCCCCTCACCGGTCAGCACCTGCGCGACAGCGAACCCGAGCCCGCGGCTGCCGCCGGTGATCAGATAGACATGATCCTTGACGCCGAGATCCACCATCGCCACCCACTCGCCGAGCTTGTCTTCGAAGGCCGATCGGGCACGACGCCGGTCAGAGCTCGGTCTTCTCCGGCTGGGTCCTCACCACGATGACCACCGGACCGTCGGAACTCTGCAGCGCGGCGGTGAACTCCCGCTCAAGCTGTTCGGTGGTTTCGACCTCGACGCTCTTGCAGCCGAACCCCCGCGCCTCGGACACGATGTCCAGCCCCGGAAGGTCGAGCCCGGGCACACCCGGGGTGTGTTCCAGTTCGGCGAACGACTTGAGGATGGAGTACTCGCCGTTGCGCATCGCGACGAACACGACCGGCAGTTTGTGCTGCACCGCGGTCCACAGACCCTGAACCGAGTACTGGAAAGACCCGTCGCCGATCAGGGCGACCACGGGACGCTCGATGCCATCGGCCCGGAGCCCGAGGGCGACGCCGACGGTGGCGGGCAGGGCCCAGCCGATGCCGCCGCTCGGCGTTCCGTAGAACGACGCGGGTTCCACGGTGGGCAGCCATTCGGCGTGCTGGCCCATGGTCGAGGTGGACTCGTTGACGTACACCACGTGCTGCGGGCGAACCCTGCTCAGCGCGGCGTACACCTCCGACGGTGTCAGCGGGCTGTGTGGGGTCGCCAGCAGCTTGCGGGGGCGTTCCATGGGCTGGGGCCGCGCACGGTCGCCGCCCGCGTCCACCAGCCCGGTCAGCCCTTCGATCGACAGTCTCGCATCGCCCAGCAGGCTGTCACCCACCCGGGCCGACCCGGCGACCGACGGGTCATCCGTGATGTGCAGCAGGTCGGTGCCCGCGGGCACCACGTCGCCGGCGACGTAGGGGTAGTAACGGAAGACCTCGGCGCCGATGACGACGACCAGATCGTGCCCGGCGAGCCGGTCGCTGATCGTCTTCAGTGACATGCCCAGCGGACCCTGGTACAGCGGGTGGTCCTCGGGGAACGACGCGCGGTCCGCCAGCGGCGCGCCGTAGACCGCGGCCCCCAGCTTCTCCGCCAGCGCCACAGCGGCCTGCCAACCTCCGGCACGGTCCACGTCAGGCCCGAAGATCAGGGCCGGGTGCCGGCTCGCGGTGATGCGCTCGGCGAAGTGCCGAAGCCGCTGGGGGTCGGGGCCGTAGGCGGTGCTGACCGAGCGCCGCACGGCGGGACCCTCCAGTGGGTGATTCCAGTCGTCGAGGGGAATGGACAGGAACACCGGTCCCGCCGGCGGCTGCACGGCCATCGCGTACGCCCGCATGAACGCTGCCGGCACGTCCTCGGCACGGGACGGCTCGTAGGCCCACTTCACCCAGGGTTTGGGCATGGTCGTCGCGTCGGGGCTGCTCAGATACGGGTCGCCGATCACCATCTCGCGGTGTTGCTGCCCGGCCGTGACGATGAGTGGCGTATGTCCCCGATAGGCCGCGACCAGGCTGCCGATGCCGTTGCCGAGCCCGGCGCACGAGTGCAGGTTCACCAGCGCCGCGCGGCCGGTGGCCTGAGCGAAGCCGTCCGCGATCGCCACCGCCGATGCCTCCTGCAGGGCCAGGACGTACGTGAAGTCGTCCGGGAAGTTCTGCAGGAACGTCTGCTCGGTGGATCCCGGGTTCCCGAACACCGTCGTCAATCCCAGCGACCTGAGCAGGTCGTAGGTCACGCTGTGCACGGTCGTCTTAATGTCGTTCATGAAGGCACATCCCTCATCCGAGTGGCCGCCTGTGCTGAACGACGCCCTGTGACGACCGGGTTCGCAACGCAACCGGCTCTGAAGGTGAAGCTCGCGGATGCGACTCCGCATCACGAAGGACCTTCACGAAGGGTATCGTTGATCACACTCAGGGTTAGGTGAGTCCACGATCGGTGTGGGGCGGATCAGACAGCGCGCTGGTGAAGGTCGTCGCCGACGGCGTACGGCAGCGTGAACGCACCTCTCGTTATGTGCTGACCGTAGCGTCGTCGGGGGCCGCCTTCGCGGCCTCCGCGCCCAGCCGCAGCCCCAACTGGAACCGGTTGGTCACCCGGTAGCGCTCCATCAGGCCGGCCACCGTGTAGGCGATCGTGCGGACACTCAGGTCGAGTCTGGCGATGATGGCCGCATCGCTGTGGCCGTCGGCGAGCAGCGTCACGATGGTGCTCTCCCGTGGCGAGAGGTGCCTCGGCGGCAGCCACATTCGGGGCGGCCCCGCCATCGCCCAGTGCTGGAGGAAGAGCACGGTCAGTTCGTGCACCGACTGCGGCGCCGTGATCTCCCAGTAGCCCTGGCTGCGGTCGGCCGGATCGATCGGGACCCAGGCGATCCGCCGATCGAAGACGAACAACTTCATCGGGACCGTGGGCAGCTCGCGATAACGGCCGCCGCGGGCGCGCAATTCGTTCGAATACCAGGCCGAGTCGTCGTCGACGGACGCCGGAATACCGAGGACGAATCGCCCGTCACCGCCGACCTGCGCCTTGCGGACCTGCTCGGCGCTCGCCTTGAGCTCCGCCGTCCCGAACGCGGCCTCGGTATTGATGGTCAAGGTCTCGCGGCGCACCGTCTGTAGCTCCGCGAACAGCCGCGCACGGGCGAGGTCCACCCCGTCCAGCCGGCGCACCTCGTCCCGTGGCAGCCGGCTCACGTCGGCGATCACCGGCGGGTGCGCCATCCGCGTCATCCGCAGTCGCAGACGGTGCTGGGCCAGCACGCCGCGCTGGTGCCGCTCCCGCAGCAGGGCGACGACCTGAGTGGGGGCGTGGCTGCTCCACGTGCGGTCGTCACCGGCGACGGAGTCGGCCGGCGACGCGGCCCCGAGCGCAGCCAGCTCGTCCAGTGCGGCCCGCACCTGCGGCACGCTCAGCTCCAACGACTGGCTGATGTAGTGCACCGACCGGGGTCCGAACCCGACCAGCATGCGGTACACGAGGTCCGCGTGGGGCGAGAGCCCCCATCTCATCAGCGAGGGCACTGCAGGTGCCTGCGGCATGGTTGCTCCCCCGGTCCACGGCCACGACGCCGCCCTCGCGGCGTGCCAGGGAGATCCAATCGCGACGAGGACGACAGGACAAGAGCACCGTGGTATTCGACGGGCACTTGCTCAGGCAGGCAGCCCGCCGACGACCGACAGGAGCTGGAGCTTGTCGTAGCTTTCGCTGCCCGGGGTGGCGGTGTAGACCAGCAGCGCCTGGGACTGGTCAGGGTCGAGCAGGGTCTGGCAGTGCAACTCGATCATTCCCACCTGGGGGTGCCGGATCCGCTTCGCGGCGCAGTACGGGCCGGGGACAGGGTGCTCGCGCCAGAGGTCCGCGAACTCCGTGCTGCCTTGCAGCAGGGCGTCGGCCAACGCGCCCGCACGCGATCGCGCGCCGTCCCGGGTGAAGGCGCGGTGCAGGTCCGCGGCAAGCTGACGGCTGTGCACCGGGTGATCTTCCGGGTGGTACAGCTCACGTGTCGCCGGGTCGGTGAACCACCGGTAGTGCAGGCTGCGAGCGAGCCCGGTGTACGCGGTCTCGTCGCCGAGCAGCGCCACGGCCAGCCGGGTCTGTTGCAGCGTCTCGCCGAGGTGGCTCACGACCCGGGCGGCGGTCTCGCCGAGCCCGTCGAAGATGCGCATCATGCCGGGGTTGATGTGGTCGGCACGCAGCACCCGCCGCGGCACGGCATGGCCGCCGAGGCGGAACAGGTGGTCGCGCTCCTCCAGGGACAGCCGCAGGCCGCGGGCGATCGCGGCGAGCATCTGCTCCGACGGATGCGGTCCGCGCTGCTGCTCGATGCGGCTGTAGTAGTCGGTCGACATGCCGCTGAGTGCCGCGACCTCCTCGCGGCGCAGCCCGCCGGTGCGCCGCCGCTGCCCTCGGGGCAGCCCGACGTCCTCCGGCTGCAGCGCCTCGCGCCTGGTCCGGAGGAATGCTGCGAGTCGATCCCGTTGCATGAAGCGGCTCCGTTCCCCTGATCCTGCCAACACCGCCCTGGTCGACGATGTTTCCGGGGCAACGAGGGTCACACCCGATCGTGCCCGGGGCCACGGCGCTCAGCCACGGACAGGTTGTGCCTGGTTACGGCCTCGCGACGGCAGCACAGTCGAACCCATGAACAACCCAGCACCCACCCCACTCGGCCACTGGATCGGCGGTCGGACCGTCGCCGGCTCCGGCCAGACCATCCCCGTGACGAACCCGGCGACCGGCGAGGTCGTCGCCCAGGTGCCCGCAGGCGCCGCCGAGCACGTCGACCAGGCTGTCGCCGCGGCCCGCGCCGCCTTCCCGGGCTGGGCGGCCACCGACCCGGCCGAGCGGGCCGCAGTCGTGCAGCGCATCGCCGAAGGGCTGCAGGCCCGTGCCGAGGAGATCGCTGCCACGATCACCGCCGAGATGGGCTCGCCGATCACCATGTCCCGTACCGCCCAGATCGGCTTCCCGGTCGCCGTGGCGAGTTCGTTCGCCGCGCTGGCCGCCGACTTCGCGTGGACCGAGCAGGTCGGCAACTCGCTGATCGTCCGCGAGCCGATCGGCGTCGTCGGCGCGATCACCCCGTGGAACTTCCCGTTGCAGCAGATCGTCTCCAAGCTTGCGCCCGCCCTGGTGGCCGGGGACACGATGGTGTTCAAGCCGTCGGAGGTCGCGCCGCTGACCGCACGGATCCTCGCCGAGGTCACTGCCGACGCGGGCCTGCCGGCGGGCGTGTTCAACGTCGTGTACGGCACCGGCGACGTCGTCGGCGAGGCGATCTCGGCACACCCTGACCTCGACATGATCTCGTTCACCGGCTCGACCCGGGCTGGTCGGCGGATCGCCGCGGTCGCCGCGCAGACCGTCAAACGGGTCGCGCTCGAACTCGGCGGCAAGGGCGCCAACGTGATCCTCGACGACGCCGACCTGGCCAAGGCCGTCGACAAGGGGGTCATGATGGCCTTCGCCAACAGCGGCCAGGTCTGCGGCGCGTGGCCGCGGATGCTGGTCCCGGCGTCCCGCCACGACGAGATCGTCGAGCTGGCGGTGGCGGCCGCGGCGCAGTACACCGTCGGCGTGCCGACCGACGAGGCGACCCGGCTCGGGCCGCTGGCCTCCGAGGAGCACCGGCGCAAGGTCGACGGCTACCTCGAGCGCGGCATCGCCGACGGGGCGAAGCTCGTGTTCGGCGGCCCGGGACGACCCGACGGGCTCGACGGCGCGTACGCCCGGCCGACGATCTTCGCGAACGTGGACCCGGACTCCGCGATCGCCCAGGAGGAGATCTTCGGCCCGGTGCTCACGATCATCCCGTACACCGACGACGATCACGCCGTCGCGATCGCCAACAGCACCATGTACGGCCTGACCAGCGGTGTCTTCGGCGAGCCCGAGCACGCCCTGGCCGTCGCCCGGCGGCTGCGGGCCGGGCAGGTCGACGTCAACGGCGCGCCGTGGAACGCGCTCGCCCCGTTCGGCGGCTACCGGCAGTCCGGCAACGGCCGCGAGTTCGGCCACTTCGGACTCGAGGAGTATCTGGAGACCAAGTCCATCCAGCGGTGAGCCGGGCCGCCCGGCGGGCACTACCATCGCGATATGGCAAGGCCCGCCGGGCGTACCTGCCCGACCCTGGCAAGGAGAGCCGGATGAGTCTCGACTGGTCAGCGTGTCGCAACGCGCGTGACCTCGGCGGACTGCCGACCGCCGACGGCGGGCGCATCCGCGCCGGCGCACTGTGGCGCACCGGACACCACGACCGGCTGCCGGTGGCCGCCGCGCAAGCCGCCCGCGACGGCGGGGTGAGCCGGGTCGTCGACCTGCGGTGGTCCTGGGAGCTCGAGCACCGGCCGAGCCCTTTCGCGGGCGACTCTGTCTACCGGCACGTGCCGATGATCAACGATGTCCTCGACTATGTCCCGCCACCGGACACGTACGCGCCGATGCTCGACCACAACCGGGAGCGCATCGGCACAGCGGTGCGGGCCGTGGCCGAGGCCCCGCCGGGACCGGTCGTCGTGCACTGCCACGCCGGCCGCGACCGCACCGGGGTGCTGGTCGCGCTGCTACTGCGGCTCGCCGGCGTCGACCATGCGGTGATCGCCGACGACTACGCGCGCACCGAGGGCTGCTCGCCGCAGCCGATGCTGCACACCCTGGCGCACCTCGACGAGCGTTACGGCGGTGTCGAGCCGTACCTGCTCCAGACCGGCACCGGCGTCGCCGTGCAGCAGGCGCTGCGCAGCAGGCTGCGCGACCAGGACCTGTCCTGTCCAGCGGATGGTTCTGGTTCGGCGGCCTCGCGACCGGACGTGGTGGGCTGACCGATCGGCTGCGTCGCGACGAGATTTCTCCGCGGCCGTGTCGATCCGCGGGCCGCTCGTTCGACGTTGGGGGTGCGAGGGTCGGCAGGCGGCCCCGCCTGGTGAGGAGAACACGATGTCCAAGTACATGCTGATCATGCGGGGCACCGATGAGTCGAACGCGGCCCTGATGGCCGGGTTCGAGGAGCTGGCGGCCTCGACTTACCGGTACATCGAGGACCTGGTCAAGGCTGGCGTGTTCATCGCGGCCGAAGGACTGGACGATGCCGGCCAGAGCGTCGTGGTCGACTTCAGCGGCGAGACCCCGGTGGTCACGGACGGGCCGTACGGCGAGACCAAGGAACTGTTCGGGGGCTACTTCATGCTCGATGTCGCCTCGAAGCAGGAGGCGGTCGAGTGGGCCAAGCGCATCCCGGCGGTCACCGGGTCCAAGATCGAGGTCCGGCGGGTGGCCGGCGACGACGAGATGCCGGAGGGCATCGACGGGACGGTCGAGGAACTGGCCCGCCGCGAGAGCAACGGCCGGAGCTGATGGCCACGGCCGACGTCGAGGCCGTCTGGCGGATCGAGTCGGCGCGGATCGTAGCCGCGCTGACCCGGTTCACCGGCGATTTCGGGCTGGCCGAGGACGCGGCGCAGGAGGCGGTGGCCGAGGCGCTGACGTCGTGGCCGCTGGCCGCGCCGGCCAATCCGGCCGGCTGGCTGATGGCCACGGCCCGGCGGCGGGCCATCGACGCGCTCCGCCGCCGGAGCGCCTTGCAGGGCCGGCACGCCCTGCTGGCGGCCGACCCGGTGGTCGACGAGGACTTCGACCCCGACCGGATCGACGACGACATCCTGGCGCTGATGTTCGTCAGCTGCCACCCGGTGCTCTCCCGCGAGGCCCAGGTGGCGTTGACGCTGCGCGTGGTCGGCGGCCTGTCCAGCGAGCAGATCGCCCGCGCGTTCCTGGTGCCGGTGCCGACCGTGCAGGCCCGCATCACCCGGGCCAAGAAGACGATCGCGGCGGCCGGGGTGCCGTTCGCGCTGCCGGCGACCGGCGAGCGCCGGGAACGGCTGGGCGGCGTGCTCAGCGTCCTATACGTGATCTTCACCGAGGGGTCGACGGCCACGTCGGGCGACCGGCTGCTGCGCCCCGACGTCGCGTACGAGGCGGTACGGCTGGCCCGCACGCTGGCCGCGTTGCAGCCGGACGAGCCGGAGGTGCACGGCCTGCTGGCACTGTGCGAGTTGACGGCCGCGCGCTTCCCGGCCCGGACCGGCCCGGACGGTGCGCCGGTCCTGCTGGCCGACCAGGACCGGCGGCGGTGGGACCACTCCGCGATCAGCCGTGGGCTGGCCGCGCTGGTCAAGGCCTCGACCCGCGGCCTGGGCCCGTACGGCCTGCAGGCCGCGATCGCCGCCGCCCACGCGACGGCGCCGTCGGTCGAGCAGACCGACTGGGACCGGATCGTGGTGCTCTACGAGGCGCTCGGCCGGGTCGCGCCCTCGCCGGTGGTCGAGCTCAACCGGGCCGTCGCCGTCGCCATGGCCTCGGGTCCCGCGCAGGCCCTGGCCATCGTGGACGAGCTGATCGCCGCGGACCGGCTGCCCGGCTCGCATCTGGTGCCGACCGTGCGCGGGGAGCTGCTGGCGCGCCTCGGCCGGCTGCCGGAGGCCCGCGCCGAGCTGGAGCTGGCCGCACGGCTGTGCGCCAACCAGCGCGAACGGTCCGTGCTGCTGGGCAAGGCGGCCGCGTTGGGCTGACCGCACCGGCCCGGCCTGCCGGGAGTCGAGCGCGGCCCGGCCGTCGTCGAGGCGTCCGGAGACCGCGTCGGCGGGCAGAATCGGCTGTTGGGCGCAGGCGAGTTGCAACAGCCCCAAACCGCCAGCCGTTGTTCCGAATCCTGCCAATCCGGATCCTGATCAGGATCTACCTTCGGCGTATGGGTGTGGTGCCGCTCAAGGAGATCGTCGACCGGGCGATGCGCGACCGCTACGGCGTGCCCGCGATCAACGTCGTCAACGACCTGACGATGGAGAGCGTGCTGGCCGCCGCGGTCGAGCGCCGATCACCGGTCATCGTCCAGACCTCGGTGAAGACGGTGCTGTCCATCGGATCCGACGTGCTCATCGCGATGTGGCGGGCGATGACGGCCGGCGTGGAGGTGCCGGTCAGCCTCCACCTCGACCACTGCCCGGACCGGGCCGTGATCACCGAATGCCTCGCCAAGGGCTGGAACTCGGTGCTGTTCGACGCCTCCACCCTGCCCGTCGCGGAGAACCTGCGGCAGACCATCGAGGTCGTCGCCGAAGCACGCGCACACGGCGCCCACGTCGAGGGCGAGATCGAATCGATCACCGGCGTCGAGGACGGCGTCGGCAGCGACGAGGCAGCCCACCGGCAGACCCTGGACGTGTCGGTCCATTTCATCGAGACGTCCGGGGTCGACGTGTTCGCACCGTCGATCGGCAACGCGCACGGCGTCTACTCGGCCGAACCGCACCTCGACAGCCAGCGGGTCAGCGACCTGGTCGCCGCGACCGGCGTGCCGATCGCGCTGCACGGCGGCACCGGCCTGACCGACGCCCAGTTCAGCGACCTGATCGCCCGGGGCTGCGCGAAGGTCAACGTGTCCACCGCACTCAAGATCACCTACATGACCTCGAATCTGGCATTCCTGCGCGACGCCGAGACCCTGGGAAAGTGGGACCCGCCGTCGCTGTTCCGGCACGTCGCCGCGGACGTCACCGCGATGGCCGCCGGCTACGCCGACCGCTTCGGCAGCACCGGGCGGGCCTGGTGAAAGGCCTGATCTTCGACTGCGACGGCGTCCTGGCCGACACCGAGCGCTTCGGGCACCTGCCCGCGTTCAACCAGACGTTCGCCGAGTTCGGCCTGCCCGTGCGGTGGGACGAGCAGGAGTACGGCCGCAGGCTCTCGATCGGCGGCGGCAAGGAGCGCATGGCCAGCCTGCTGACCCCCGAGTTCGTCGCCGCCGCCGGCCTGCCTGACGACCCGGCCGGGCAGGCTGAGGCGGTCGCCGCCTGGCACCGCCGCAAGACCGCGATCTACACGGCCATGGTCACCGCCGGCGACCTGCCGGCGCGGCCCGGGATCGCGCGGATCACCGAGGAGGCGCACGCCGCGGGCTGGCTGCTCGCCGTCGCCTCGACCTCGGCCGAACCGTCCGTGCGGGCCGTACTGGAGCACGCCGTCGGACAGCGCCGGGCCCGCGACTTCACGGTGCTCGCCGGCGACATCGTGCCGCGCAAGAAGCCCGCGCCCGACATCTACCTGCTCACCCTCGACCGGCTCGGCCTGGCACCGCACGAGGCCGTCGTCATCGAGGACTCCCACAACGGCCTGGCCGCCGCGACCGCGGCCGGGATCGCCTGCGTCGTCACCGTCAACGACTACACCGCCGACGAGGACTTCACCGGAGCCGCGTTCGTCGTCGACTCCCTCGGCGAGCCGGACGCCACCCCGGTCACGGTGCTGGCCAACAGCAGCCCGGCGACGCCCGGCGCGTACGTCACGCTGGACGACCTCGCCGCCGTCTCCGCCGGAAGGGACCGACGATGACCGACAAGGCGCTGCCGCAGGCCGAGTTCGTGGTGCGCACGATCGCGCAGACCGCCGTCGCCAACGAGAAGTACTTCGGCGACCTCGACGCCGTCGTCGGCGACGGCGACTTCGGCTACTCGCTGGCCCGCGGCTTCGAGATCGTCATCAGCGACTGGGACACCTTCGACCGCGCCGACGCCGCCACCTTCCTGCGCAAGGTCGCGGTCGTCATCACCAGCCGGATCGGCGGAACCTCCGGGCCGATCTGGGGCACCGCCTTCCTGCGCGCGGCCGCCGCCGCGGCCGGCAAGTCCGACCTGGACAGCGCCACCGTCGTGGCGATGCTGCGGGCGGCGGCCGAGGGCATCCAGGCCCGCGGCAGCGCCAGCCTCGGCGACAAGACCCTGCTCGACGCGCTCGTACCCGCCACCGACGAGATAGCCCGCCAGATCAGCCTCGGCAGCGACGGAGCGAGCACCATCCGGGCCGCCGCGACCGTGGCCCGTGCCAGCGCCGACGCCACCGCCAAGCTGGAGGCACGCCGCGGCCGGGCCAGCTACACCGGCGAGCGCAGCATCGGCAGCGTGGACCCTGGAGCCGTCGCCGTCGCCGTCATCTTCGAAGCCCTCGCCGACGCCTGGCCCGCCACCTTCTGAAACGGGGATCACCGCCATGAAGAAGTTCGCCAACGACCCGCGCCAGTTCGTGGCCGAGATGCTCAAGGGCGTCGCCCTGGCCAACCCGGACACGCTGCGCTACGTCCCCGAGTACAACCTCGTCATGCGGGCCGACGCGCCGCGCGACGACAAGGTCTCCGTCATCCAGGGCTCCGGCTCCGGCCACGAACCCGCCCACGTGATGATCGTCGGCAAGGGCATGCTCGACGCCGCCTGCCCCGGCGACGTGTTCGCCGCACCGCCCATGGACTACGTCCTGGAGACCAGCAAGTTGCTGGCCACGCCCAAGGGCGTGCTGCACCTGATCAACAACTACACCGGCGACCGGATGGCCTTCGACATGGGCAAGGAGATGGCCGAAGCCGAAGGCGTGCAGATCCAGACGGTGCTCGTCGACGACGACGTCGCGGTGTCCGACTCCACCTTCACCATCGGCCGGCGCGGCGTCGCCGGAAACTTCTTCGTCATCAAG
This sequence comes from Catellatospora vulcania, assembly GCF_009720385.1. Lineage (GTDB taxonomy): Bacteria > Actinomycetota > Actinomycetes > Mycobacteriales > Micromonosporaceae > Catellatospora > Catellatospora vulcania. The sequence continues at coordinate 50,828 of NZ_WARX01000031.1, forward strand.
GTCGTCGGCGCGGCCGCCGAAGCCGGCGCCGACATCGACGAGCTCGTCCGGCTCGGCAACAAGGTCAACTCGGTCACGCGGACCATGGGCATGGCGCTCACCTCGTGTACGCCGCCGGCGAAGGGTTCGCCGCTGTTCGAACTCGGCGACGACGAGATGGAGATCGGCGTCGGCATCCACGGCGAGCCCGGACGCCGCCGCGAAAAGCTCGCCGACGCCAACACCATCATCGACGAGCTGCTGGAAGCAGTCGTGAGCGACCTGCCCTACCAGCGCGGCGACGACGTCGCCCTGATGATCAAGGGTCTGGGCGGCACCCCGATCGGCGAGCTGTACCTGCTCTACGGCCGCGCCCACGAACAGCTCGAAGCCCGCGGCATCAACGTCCGGCGCAACTACGTCGGCGAGTACTGCACCTCGCTCGACATGGCCGGCGCGTCGCTCACCCTCGTCAAACTCGACGACGAGATCGTCAAGGGCCTCGCCGCGCCGGCCGAGATCGCGATCAGAACGTTCTGACGCCCACCGGGCCCGACCTCCTCACAGCACCTCGGCGAGGAACTCCGCGAGCTTGGCCTCGGCCTCCGGTGAGCCGGGCCGCAGGTGCTCGTGCGCCTCACCCTGCTTGTGGCCCTGCTCCAGCCATTTCATGAAGTCCCTGCGCAGCTGCGGGTCCTTCACCTTGTTCTTCAGCCACCCGGAGTCCTCCAGCTCGGCCTTGTTGGCGTCGCTGATGCGCTCCTGGCGCGGCGGCGGGTCGTCCTGGCCGTACTTCTCCTCCCAGTAGTCGTCGCCGCGGCCACCGCCACTGCCGTTCCCGCTCATCATCGCGGCGAGGATGGCCAGCGCCCCCGCACCGGCCAGAGTGGCCAGGAAGTCGGCCGCGGCGGCGGTGAGCACGAGCTGGAAGCCGCCCCCGGCCAGGGCCGCCAGGCCCAGCGGCGGGAACCACACCATGGCGAGCATGGCCAGCAGCAGCGAGGCCAGGAACAGGGTCTGGCTGATCGCGTCGAGGATGTGCGAGGTGAGGATCGGCTGGTCGGGTCCGCCCGCGGCCAGGCCGAGCACGAGGCTGCCGATCCCGGCGGCGATGCTGCCGAAGCCGGTGAGCAGGCGCAGCTCGGCGCGCACCGCGGCGTCGGCGGCCGGGGCGGCCAGCAGCGGCCGCAACCGCCGGGCGGTGGCGTAAAGCTGCCAGCCGAGCCAGCCCAGGCCGGCCACGGAGAAGACCAGGACCAGCGGGAACACCCACGGTTCGGCGAGCAGGCCCTGCACGCCGGAGAAGGTGGGCAGGCTGCCGGGCAGGAAGTACAGCAGTGTCGGCACCAGCAGCACCGCCCAGATCAGCAGCGGCAGCCAGGGCTTGAGACCGCGCGGCGGCGTCGCACCGTCGCGGCGGCGCAGCCCCGTGCCGCGCCACGCCTGCGCGCCGCGGGTGGCGTCGAGGGCGGTGGTGGACTGGGCCACGGCCTGGCGCATCGGGTCGTCGGGGGCGACGCGGTCGTGGCTGTACAGGGCGGCGCGGCGGGTGAGCACGTACGTCCAGGTGAAGTAGGGGGTCCACGGCAGACCCGCGAAGGCGTGCCCGCCGAGGGCGGCCACGGCGGGGCGGCCCGCCTGTTCGGGCGCGGTGAGCGTGTCGGGCCAGGCGCGTTTGCCTGCCAGCAGGGTGCGCCGGTCCAGGAACGTCGCGGCGGCGAGCGCGAGCAGCGGGTACAGCCACAGCGCGTGGCGCAGGAACGCCAGCGGCGTGGCTAGGGCGTTGATGACGCCCGCGCCGTCGGGGTCGGCGACCTCGTGGTTGTACGCGGCATGGTCGAGCCACGGGAACAGCAGCAGCGCGCCGCCGGCCAGGCGCTGCAGGGCGCTGCCGCGGATCAGCAGGCCGACGCCGAGACCGGCCAGGGCGCTCCAGACCAGGTGCAGGCTGATGTCGGGGCTGGGCGTGTCGGCCGAGAACGCGTCTATGTAGGACACCGGTGTCGGCAGCCACGAGGTGACCAGGTCGGGCAGGCCCCAGATCTGGACGAAGCTGAAGCCCTGCATCTTCGACCAGCCCTCGAACGGGCCGCCACCGGTGACGGAGGCTGCCTGGTCGGCGTGCCGGAGCAGCTGCTCGACGAGCCCGAACCCGGCCCCGCCGGCCGCTCCCAGCAGCAGGAAGTCGGTCAGCCCCCACTGTGCGCGGACCTTGCGGTGCAGCAGTGCCAGCAGCGCGAACGGCGCCACCTTGGCCAGCTCCTCGATGAGCGGGTCGACGGTGTAGCTGGCCGTGCGGACGATCTCGGGTAGCGGGTCCCCGCTGAGTGCGGCCATGCCGCGGGTGTAGACCAGCTGCAGGCCGAGGGCGAGCATTCCGGCGCCGTACAGCCCGGCGACCACGCCGAGGATCAGCAGCGGCATCCGCACGGTGCGGGTCGCGGAGGCGAGCATCGTCAGCTGCCATACGCCGTAGCAGGCGGCGAACATCATCAGGACCGTCACGCCGCGCACGGTAGCTGGTATCGACCAATTCCTCTGTCCGGTATCGGGCAGCGCCCGTTACGCGACGGTCTTCGTCACGCCTCCTCCCAGTCGAGCCGTCCGTCGAGCACCGTGCGCCGGGACTTCATGAACCGGCTGCCGTAGCGCATCGCCTCGTGGCTGCGCGCCAGCACCGCGCCCAGATCCGGCCAGGTCTTGGGGAAGTCGCGGCCGTCCTCGGTGGACGAGACCAGCACGTTGCCGTGCGAGTCGCTGTCGGAGTGGTCCACGGCCAGGCACTTGCCCCGCCGGCCGGCGGCGACCGGCAGCCAGTGCCGGTTCCAGGTGCGCCACATCGGCCGGGCCTCGTCTTCGGCGACACGCCGCCGCGACAGGGCGATCATGTCGGCCGTGCCCAGGAAGGCGTATCCGGGTGCGAGGCAGAACGCCGGCGTGGCTCGGCCGGCCCCGTTGTGCCAGCGCAGCAGTTCCTCGACGTCCTTGATCAGGTCCACGCCGAGCTGCGCCCGGACCGCCGCCAGCTCCGCCCCCGTCGCGGGCGGGGGCAGGTCGCGCAGGGTCAGCGGCGCGTACTCGGCCAGCCAGCCGTCGATCGCCGCGAGGGTGGAGGAGAACGACATGTGAGGCATTGAAGCACCTCGGCGGCTGCCTGCCCGTCCCCCATCCACCCGAGGGGTCCGGGTGACGAGGGCCACGGCCGAGTGCCGTCGGGCTGATCCACCTGCGGACCCGAGTGCAGCCCGGCACCGTCCATTTCGGTCGGACGGGTGACCATGTCGCTGGCAGGCACTAGGATCTGCGGCTGTGACCGAGACTGCGGCGAAGACCTCAGCCCGCCAGGGCAGCGTCCTGTTCGGCCTGCTGGCCGTCATACCCGCGTTCGTGCTGCTGTGCAGCGGATACGTCGTGCCGACCGTACGCACCGTGCTTGCCGGCTTCACCGACGTCGACATGCTCGGCAAGGAATCCGAATCGGTCGGTCTGGAGAACTACTCGGACGTGTTCTCGGACTTCGCGGAGTCGCTGGTCTGGCCGCTGATCTTCGCCGTGCTGGTGACGCTCACCGCGGTCGGCGGCGGCGGCACGCTGGCGTATCTCGCCGCGCGCGCCGGCCGGGCCGGTCGGTGGACGGCCCGCATCGCGTTCGCGCTGCCGATGGCCGCCGTGGCCACCGCGGGCGCGGCTGCCGCCTGGGTGCTCACCTACGAGCGCTCGGGCGGGCTGAACCCGCTGTTCGCGCAGTACCTCACGTTCTTCGGCCTGGCCGTCGGGCTCGGCGCGACCGCGTACCTGCTGGTGTTCCGGCGTTCCACCCGCCCGCGCGACGCCTGGTCGGGCGTGCTGCTGGTCAGCGGCGCCATCGCGGCCTCGTCGCTGGCGATCGGCCTGCAGGCGTTCGGTTTCCCCTACCTGCTGGGCCGCACCCCCGACGGCCCGCGATTCGCCACCCCGGCGCTGCTGATCTTCCAGCACTCGTTCCAGACCTTCCGGCTCGGCACGGCCTCAGCCGCCGCGGTCCTGCTGTGGCTGCCGCTGGTCGCACTGGGCATCGGCATCGCACTCTGGCTGATCCTGACCCGCGCCCGGATAGTGCCCGCCGACCAGCCCTCGGCCGAGCAGACCACAGCTCCGGCTCCGGCGGACAACCTCGGGTGGCGGGTCATCTCCTTCATCGTCACCGGCGGGCTGCTGCTGCTGGGCCTGGCCGGGCTCACCCCGTGGCTGCTGAACTCGGTCGGTTTCGACACCGAGGCCGTCCGCGGAAACCTGTTCACGCACCTGTCCTTCACCTGGTTGCCGCCGCTGATCTCGACGGTCGTCGGGGTGCTCGCCGCGGCGCTGGCCGGGTACGGCATCGGCGCGCTGCGGCCGCTCGGCGACCGCAGCGAACTGCTGCTGCTGCCGTTCGCGCCGTGGCTGTTCGTGGGCCTGGCAGGCCTCACCCCGGACGCGTTCCTGCACCGCACCGAGGACGGCAGCGAGTTCCTGTTCCTGATCCCGCCGGCGTCGCTGGCCATCCCGGTGCTGTTCGCGTCGACGCTGCTGTTCCGGGGAGTCCGCTGGACCCGCGCGCTGCCGGTCGTCGGGCTCGCCGCGCTGCTGACGTGGGTCGTCCAGGCCCAGGACACGCTGTGGCCGATCCTCGCGGGCTTCCAGCCCGACAGCGCCCCGATGCAGGTGGTCGTGATGCAGACGATCCAGGAGTTCCGCTACCGCGGCGACGGCGGCGTGCCGACCGGCTGGCTGTACCCGCTGCCGGTGTTCCTGCTCGTCGCGGCCGCCATCGCGGCGGCACAGGTCCTGGTGCTGGACCGGCTCGCGCTGCGGACCGGCCGGACAGTGGACACCGACCAGGCCGTTGCCGCACCTGTCTCCACGGAGGACACCTCCGCAGGTCAGTGACGTTCCATCGCGCCCAGTGCAACATGACCGGCCCGCCCTGCGGGCCTGTCATGTCTGTCCGGGGCGATTTACGCTCAGCCGATGACTCCCGCAGGACACACGTTGAGTCCGGCCGTGCTCGCGGCGTTGACCGACTGGCCGCGCACCGCCGAGGCTGCGCCGGCTGATCCGACCGTGCTTCCGCAGTTTCTCAACGACCTGCTGTGGGAGTTGCCCTGGTGGAACCGGGACTGGCGGGTCACACACGTCGGGCACGCCCATCCGTGTGAGACGCCGAGCAACGAGTCCCCCGCAGGCACGAAGCCGATCGAGGTCTTCGTGGCGGGGATGGCGGGCGACGGCGACGGCAAGGCCGTCCCCTTCTCCGCGCGGGTGCGGTTCGCAGGCGACCGGCTGATCCGGCTCCAGGCCAAGATCGGTGACACGGTCATCGGCCCCGGAATCACCGCACCGGGCCGCCTGGAGCCACACCCGTTCGGGCCCGTGTTCAGCAGGCTGATGGAGCTGCGCGGCATCTCCGTCGGAGAGATGGCAAGGCAGTGCGGTCGAGCGGAGTCGACCATCATGAAGCTTCGCCATGGACGGTTGACCCCGCACCGAGCCCTGGTGGCGGAGGTCGCCGAGGCGCTGAAGATGTCCGAGGCGGATGTCGCCGCGATCGCCGGACTCGAACAGGACGTCCCGGCGACCCGATGACCGGCCTACTGGCCGGCCGGACGCCGCAGCCCGAGACGGACCAGCAGCAGGCCCACGACAGCGGTGATCGGACCGATGACCACCCAGATCTTCTGCCCGTTCATGCCACCGGACTGGCCGAGCAGATCCAGGCCTTGCAGGGTCCACACGATCCCCGACAGCACGAGCAGCACTCCGAGCACCAGCCACACCCAGCGCATGATCACTCCAACTCGTCGACGGGCGAACCGGCGCTCATCGTCGCACGGGAACGCGGTAGATCAAACAAGGTGCGGCGGCCCGCAGGAACTGCCGAGCCGCCGTCCCGAGCCGCGCCGGCCTACGTGGTGCAGTCGATCCAGGTCCAGGAGCCGTCCGGGTTGTTCTGCAGGCACCAGTCGGCGTACGCCGGGGACGCCCCGAGCGCGACCGCGGCCAGCACCCCCACCGCCGCCATCAGCACGGTTCTTTTCACCAGACGAAGCATCAGTCCCACCTCTCAACGTCACCGACGATGCACAGGACGTTATGAATTCCATTCGCGTGTGTCAATGACCGGAGGCCGACACCCAGGGGCGGCGCGACCGTGCGGTCACCGACACCCGGGCCGTACGTGAAGGCGGCTACCATCGCCGGATGCCCGCCCTGGTACGCGATCTGGTGCCCGCCTTCCTAGACTTCTGGCGGCAGGCCGCGGACGCTCCCCCGGACCGGCGACTCGCCCTGTGGCGCGAGTACGCGGCGCGCCATCCCGAGGCGGTCGACCACGTCACCCGCGGCGGCGGCGAGCCGGACCCCGGACCCGCGCTCGCCCGCTACCCGGAGCTGATCGGCCGGATCACGACCAATGCGCCGCTGGCCGCCGGCTGGTTGGAGGACGCCGCCCGGCTGGTGGCCGCGGTGCTGGACGCCGAGGACCGGATCGTGCCGTGCGTCAGCATGGTCGGGCCGGCCAGGTCGAACGGCTGGGTCAGCGAGATCGACGGGCGGCACGTACTGTTCCTGGCCGTCGAGCAGGTGCCGGACGCCGCCGCGGCGCGGATACTCGCCACGCACGAGATGGCGCACGCGCTACAGCTGCCGATGCCGGCGACGCCCTGGCCGCAGGACGGCCCGCTCGGGCACGGGGTGTTCGCCGAGGGTTTCGCCACCCGCCTGACCATCGAGCTGCTGCCGGAGTACGGAACCGCCGAGCACCTTTGGTTCGGCCCTGGCTACGACGACTGGCTCGCCGAGTGCGAACACCGGCTGCCCGAGGCCCGCGCGGAGATCCTTGCGGGTCTGGACGCGACGGACCCCGACGTGCAGCGGCGCTACCTGACCCTCAACGCCGGGCACCATCTGCCCGACCGGATCGGCTACCTGGTCGGGGTCCGCGCGCTCGAACAGCTGCGCCGGGCGTATGCCTGGCCGGAACTCGCGCGCTGGGGCACCGATCGCGCGATGGCCGAACTGCGGCGGGTGCTCGCCGGATGAGGCTGGGTCAGCCGACCTGCTGGATCTGGGGCAGGGACAGCTGCAGTTCGGCGCGGATCGCCGGGGTGAGCACCTCGCCTGCCTGCTTGCACAGCTTGGCCATCTCGTAGCCGGCCACGCCCACGTCCGCGCCGGTGGCGGTCAGCGTCGCCAGGATCGAGCCGTCCCGGATCGGCATGACGAGCAGGAAGCCGCGGCCCATCTCGACGACGGTCTGGCGCACCGAGTCGCCGTCGAACAGGCTCGCCGCGCTCTTGGTGACGCTGACCAGGCTTGAGGTCACCGCCGCGAACTGGTCGGCGCTGTCGCGTGGCAGCCGGTCCGAGGCGGCCACGAGCAGGCCGTCCGAGGAGACCACCACGGTGTGCACGACACCGGCCACGCGCTCGGCGAATCCGTTGATGAGCCAGTTGAAGTCACGCGCCGCTGCGCTGATCGCCATGTCCGTCCACTCTCCTGTCACTTACCGGCCGGCTGTGTCAGCTGCCGCTCCGCCTCGGTCCGCCCCTCGGCGTCGTCTTGTTCCGGCTCTTGTCCCGGCTCGGGCCCGGTCGGGGCCGGCGGCTCGGGCGCCGCGGCCGACCCGCTCGGGGCCGGCGGCTCGGGCGACACGGCCGACTCGGGTGAGGTCCGGGGCGCGGGCACGGTCGCCGGGGCCGGGCCGGTGCCGTCCTCCGCCTCGGCGCGCCGTACGCCCGCATACAGCCTGGTCAGCGTGTCGCCGAGCGCGTCCGGGTCGGCCTCGTAGCGGGTGGTCGCGGCCTGGGCCGCCTCCGGTACGGACCGGCGGGTGCGGGCGGGCAGCCCGGCCTTGGTCAACGTGGGTGGCTGCGGCGCGGGCTCGGCCGCGGGCGTGGCGGGGGCCTGCTCGCCGGCGTCGCGGTTCCACCAGATGCTGGGCGCTCGGCGTTCGGGTGCGAGCACGTCCTCGGAGCGGGTCGGCACGCGGCGGCGCAGCGTCGACAGAGCCGACTCGGCGGCGTCGGCATCGTCGCCCGCCGGTGCGGTGTCGGGTTCGTCGGTGGGCGCGGGCGCGATGATCGACTCGGGCAGCAGCACGCGCACGGTGACCCCGCGCAGGCCGGAGGTCAGCTGCACGGTGATGCCGTGCCGGCGGGCCAGGTGCCCGACCACGACCAGGCCCATCCGCTCGGCCGCCGAGGTGTCGATGCTGACCGGCTCGGACACCTGGCTGTTGGCCTCGGCGAGCAGCTGCGCCGACATGCCGATGCCGTCGTCGGCGACGACCAGCTCGGCCGAGCCGTCCGGCAGCGCGTTGCCGCGGACCTCGACCACGGTGTCGGGCGGGGAGAAGGCGGTGCCGTTCTCCAGCAGCTCGGCGAGCAGGTTGACCACGTCGGCGACGGCGTGCCCGACCACGTGGACGCCGTCGGGGGTGTCGTGATGGACCCGCTGGTAGTGCTCGACCTCGGCGGTGGCGGCGAGCACGATGGTGTTGAGGTCCTTGGGGCGGTTCCAGTGCCGGGCGGTGTCGCCGCCGGCGAGCACGAGCAGGTTCTCGTCGTTGCGGCGCAGGCGGGCGGCGAGGTGGTCGAGGCGGAACAGGTTGCCGAGCTTGTCCGGGTCGACCTCGCCCGACTCCATCGTGTCGAGCAGCTGCAGCTGCCGTTCGACGAGGGTCTGGCTGCGCCGGGACAGCTTGATGAAGATCTCGTTGACGTTGCGCCGCATGCTGGCCTGCTCGGCGGCCAGGCGTACGGCAGCCAGGTGCACGGCGGTGAACGCCTCGGCGACCTCGGCGACCTCGTCCTGGGAGCCGACGATGATCGGTTCGACGTGCACCGGCGGGGCGGTGGTCGGCGACAGCCGCAGTTGCTCGATGACGCGCGGCAGCGCGACCTCGGCGACGATCAGCGCCTGGGCGCGCAGCGAGCGCAGGGTCGAGGCCATGTTGCGGCCGATGACGATGGACATGAGCAGGGCCGCGAGCAGCAGCACGATGGTGACCAGCGATCCGAACAGGGTGGTCAGCCAGCGGCTTCCGCTGGCGGAGGCGACCGCTTCGGACGCGCCTGCGAGCAGGTCCTGCTCGACGGTGCGCAGCTGTTCGAGTTCGGTGGTGCTGGCCGACCACCACTGCTGCGGGTCGACGCCCGATCCGGGCTCGGCGGCGACGATGGTCTCGGCGAGCCGGTTCGCGTTGCGTACGGCCTGGCCGGCCACGACGTCCTCGAAGCGGGAGACCTGGGCGGGGTCGGCGTCGGCGCGGAAGGCGGCCAGTGCGGCCTGCCGCTGGGCGCGGGCCTGCGCGATGCGCGCGCCGGGCGCGGCCTCGAACGCCGCCCCGTAGCAGAGCATGTAGAGGCGGCCGCGGATCTGGGCGGTGAGTTCCTTGGCGCGGGCCAGGTTGGCGAAGCCGCGCACCTGGCGGCCGAGCACGGTGTCTCCGCCGACGTCGGCCGGTGCCGGCAGCATCGCGTGCAGCGCGGCGATGACGCCGGTGTACGCGTCGAAGGCGGCCTGGGCGCGCAGCCAGCCGCCGGCGACCCCGGCGCGCAGCCGGGCCACCTCGTCGAGCCGGTCCTGGGCGGTCCGGTAGGGGGCGGCCGTGGCGGCTTCGGCGGCCAGCTCCGCGGCGGCCGAGCGCCAGCGTGCCGCGGCCCGGTCGACGGCGGTGCGCTCGGGGGCCAGTGCGGCGACGTCGCGGGCCGGCGAGCCCGCCGCCGACAGCGAGACCAGCATGCCGACGGTGCGGTCGCGTTCGTTCTGCAGCTCGTGGACCAGCGTGGTGATCTCGTCGCCGAGGGCGACCTGGTGGGCGAACGCGTCCAGCTCGGCGGCGGCGCGCACGGAGTCGGAGATCTGCACGCCGGAGACGACCAGGAAGCCCAGTAGCGGCACGGTGAGCACCGCGGCGAGCTTGGTGGGCACCCGCCAGAGCCGTGTGCGCAGCGGTGACGAGCGGCGATGCGCCCCGGTCGCCCGCCCGCCGCGACGCCCTTGATCCGTCACCGGACGACCTCCGTACACTTTGCTCAGTCCACATCAGAGTGATCTAGGTTTTGCTGCGTACATCTAACCGTCGGCCGCGACGCCGCAGCAAGTGGATCCGGGATGAACTTATTTAACGGAACACATACGACGCCAGGGCTTGAAAGTCTCAGTCGCGCACGAAAAGATACCCCGGTCCGCGATCATCGTCACGGGCTGGTTCTTTCACATCGGAGCGTGCGTCGATGAATCCGCTGCGCCTGGCGTGCTGCCTGGCCTCGGTCGTCCTGGTGATCGCCGGATGCACGTCCACCCCGGACACCGCACAGCCGTCGGCCGTGGGTGTGCTGGCGCCGCTCACCGGCCCGGACGCCGGCTGGGGCGTCGACGCCGTCAACGGCGCGCGGCTGGCCGTCGACGTCGTCAACGACGACCACCCGGACCTGCCGCTGCCCTTGGCTGCGGGCACCGGCCTGCCGGGGCGGGGCGGCGCGCGGCTGAGCCTGGCCGCTCGGGACACCGCCGGGCAGGCCGAGACCGCGTCGGCCGCGCTGACCACGCTGGCCGAGGACGAGCACGTGGCGGGGCTGGTGCTGGCGGAGTCCGCGGAGATCGCCGAGTCCGCCGCGAGCCAGGCGCAGCGGCTGCGGGTGCCGCTGCTCGACGCGCGCAGCACCGACGACTACCTCACCGAGCTGGGCATCGACTGGTACTTCCGGATCGGGCCGAGTGACAGCCGCCTCGCCGAAGCGGCTTTCGCGCTGCTGGCCCGGCGCGGACCCGGCTCGGGCGAGATCACGCTGGTCACCGAGGCCGGTCGGGGCGGCTCCGCGGCGGCCGTGACGAATCTGCGGGAACTGGCCCGCCGGGCGGCGGCGCCGATCGCCGAGTCGCTGAACGTGACGGCGGCCGACACCGCCCAGCTGCGCGACCGGCTTGCCGAGGCCTCGGGAAACACGGTCGTGGCGTGGGCGCAGACTCCGGCCGGGGCGCGGGCCGTCGCCGATGCCGTCGGCCAGACCACCGAGCGGCCGACGCTGGTCGGCCTGGGCCAGGGCTTCCGGGCGCTGGAGCGGCCGGACAGCGGGGCCGCGGTGCTGCGGGCGGTGCCGTGGTCGGCCGACCTCGCCCAGCGCGACCCGACCGCCCGGCTCGTCGCCGAACTGTACGAGCGGCGCTTCGGCAAACCCATGAGCGCAGTCGCCGCGGACGCGTTCACCGCGACGATGGCGCTGGCCGCCGCCGTGGACGCGGCCGGTTCTGCCGATCCCGCCGCGATCCGCACCGCGCTGCGCCGCACGTCACTGTCCGCGGTACAGATGATCATGCCGTGGGACGGGGTGCGGTTCGGCGACGACGGGCAGAACCAGTTCGCCGCCGCCGTGGTCGAGCAGTGGCAGGACCGTGCCTACCGGCTGGTCTACCCGATCGAGCTGGCGTCGACACCGGCCCGCTGGAGCCCGGAGCCCAAGCCGTGACCAGCCCGCCCCTGCTGCTGCGGGCCGCCGCGCTCGCCGACGGACGCCGGGTCGACGTGCGGATCGACACCGGGACGATCGAGCGGGTCGAACCGGCCGGCACTCTGGACGCCACCGGCGCGCAGGTCGTCGACCTCGACGGGCATGTGCTGCTGCCCGCCCCGATGGAGATCCACGCCCACCTGGACAAGGCGCTGAGCGCCGACGCCGTGCCCAATCCGGCCGGGGACCTGTTCGGCGCGGTCACCGCGTGGCTGGCGTACCGGCCGTCGCTGACCCGCGAGCAGGTGGAGCACTCCGCCCGGACCGCGCTGCACGGCTACCTCGGCCACGGCGCCACGGCCGTGCGCACCCACGCCGACCTCGGCGACGGCATCGGCAAACGCGCGCTGCAGGCCGTGCTCGCGGTCCGCGACGAGGCCGCCGCGCGGTGTGCGGTGCAGGTCACCGCGTTCGCGGCGGTGCCGCTGACCGGCGCCGCCGGAGCCGCCAACCGGGCGATGCTGGCCGACGCGCTGGTCGCAGGCGCGGACGCGGTCGGGGCGTGCCCGGGGCTCGACCCCGACCCGGCCGGCTGCATCGCGATCTGCCTCGACCTGGCCGCACAGTACGGCGTCCCGCTCGACCTGCACGTCGACGAGTGGCTGCACCCCGACCCGTGCACGCTGGAACTGCTCGCCGACGCGGTCACCGCGACCGGGTTCCCGTACGGCGTGATCGCCGGGCACTGCGTCAGCCTCGGCATGATGGAACCCGACCGGGCCGGGAAGATCGCCGACAAGGTGGCCCGCGCCGGGATCGCCGTGGCCTGCCTGCCGCAGACCAACCTGTTCCTGCAGGGACGCGACCACGACCGGGCGGTGCCGCGCGGGCTGACCGCGCTGCGCACGCTGCGCGCCGCGGGTGTCACCGTCGCCGCGGGCGGCGACAACCTGCAGGATCCGTTCCAGCTCCTCGGCCGCGGCGACCCCCTGGAGACCGCCGCGCTGCTGGTGCTGGCCGGACACGACACCCCCGAGACCGCGTACGACGCGGTCAGCGCCCAGGCCCGGCGCGCCGCCGGGCTGCCCCCGGTCGCCGTCGCGCCGGGCTCGCCCGCCGAACTGCTGGCCGTACGCGCCGGTTCGCTGCGCGAGGCCCTGGCCACCGCGACCGCGCACCGGCTGGTGGTCCACGACGGGCGGATCGTCGCCCGCACCACGGTCACCCGGCACGACCCGGACGACCACCCTGCACAGCCAGATTCTGCACAGATAGGACATACCGCGTGACCGACGACGGCATCCCCGCCCTGACCATGGAGGCGGTCGGCCTGCGATATCCCGACGGCACGCTCGCCCTCGACGGGGTGAGCCTGCGGCTGGCCGCCGGCGAGTTCACCGCCGTGGTCGGGCCCTCCGGCTGCGGCAAGAGCACCCTGCTGCGGCTGGCCGCCGGTCTGCTCGCGCCGACCACGGGCACGGTCGCCCGCGCCACCGACCGGCTTGGTTTCGTGTTCCAGGATCCGACCCTGCTGCCCTGGCGCAGCGTACGGCGCAACGTCGAGCTGTCCGGCGAGCTGACCGGCGTCCCGGCACGTGAGCGCGGCGAGCGGGCCGCGGACGCGCTGCGCCGGGTCGGGCTGTCCCATGTCGCCGAAGCGCTGCCCGGCACCCTGTCCGGCGGTATGCGGATGCGGGTGTCGCTGGCCCGCACACTGACCGGCCGCCCCGACCTGATGCTGTTCGACGAGCCGTTCGGCTCCGTCGACGAGATCACCCGCGGCCGGCTCGGCGACGACCTGCAGGAGCTGTTCGCCGCGGACGGCTTCGCGGGCCTGCTGGTCACCCACTCCGTCGCCGAGGCCGTCTACCTGTCGCAGCGGGTGATCGTGATGGCCGACCGCCCGGGGCGGCTGGTCGGCGAGGTCGCGGTGCCGCTGCCGTACCCCCGGCTGCCCGAGGTGCGCTTCTCCCCCGCCTTCACCGAGCTGACCGCGCAGGTGACCGCCCTGCTCCAGGGCGGCGCCGCCGACCGCATCGAGGTGCCCGCATGACCCGCCCCAGCCGCCGACACAGCCTGACCCGCCAGTCGCGCCGGCTGGCCCCGCCCGCGGTGGTGGCCGCGCTCGTGCTGGCCGCGTGGTACTTCGGCAGCTACGTGCTGATCGACGCCGACCGGCGCTTCCTGCTGCCCGCGCCGCACGAGGTCGTCAAGGTCGGCTTCGGCGACCCGGCCAACCTCGCCGAGCTGCTGGCCGGGCTGCGGCTGTCCGCGGAGGTGGCGCTGACCGGGCTGCTCTGCGCCGCGGTGCTCGGCCTGGCGCTGGCGATCCTGATGAGCCAGGCGCGCTGGGTGGAGCGCTCGCTGTACCCGTACGCGGTGGCGCTGCAGACCGTGCCGATCCTGGCCCTGGTGCCGCTGCTCGGGTTCTGGTTCGGCTTCGGCTTCTCCAGCCGTGTCCTGACGTGCGTGCTGATCGCGCTGTTCCCGATCGTGGCCAACTCGCTGTTCGGCCTGCGCTCGGTCGACCCCGCGCTGCACGACCTGTTCACGCTGCACCGCGCCGGTCGGCTGACCCGGCTGGTCAAGTTGCAACTGCCCGCCGCGCTGCCGGCGATCCTGACCGGGCTGCGGATCTCCGCCGGGGCGGCGGTCATCGGCGCGATCGTCGGCGACTTCTTCTTCCAGCAGGGCGATCCCGGCCTCGGCCAGCTCATCTACGTGTACCCGCGGCGGCTGCAGTCCGAGATGCTCTTCGCCGCGGTGTTCCTGGCGTCGGCGTTCGGCGTGGTCGTCTTCTGGCTCTTCGGCATCCTGGCCCGCCAGGCCACCTCCTGGCACACCTCGCAGCAGCGCCGGCCCTACACGGGCGGCGCGGCCCACTGACCGTCTCTCCCCACCCCCCTTCCTAAAAGGAGATACATGAACACCCTTCCCGCCTCGCGAAGGCTGCTGCGCCCAGCCGGCGCGGCGACCGCGCTGGTCGCGATGCTGCTGGCCGCGGGCTGCCAGTCCACCGAATCCCCCACGGCCCCGGCGCCCGGCGCGGGCAGCGGGTCGACCGACCTGGCCGCGGTGTGCCCGGCGACCGTGGTGGTGCAGGCGGCGTGGACACCCGAGGCTGAGCACGGCGCGCTCTACCACCTGCTGGGCCCCACTCCCACCATCGACGCCGCGGCCAAGAAGGTCACCGGGCCGCTGATGGCAGGCGGGCAGAGCACCGGCGTGAACATCGAGATCCGTGCGGGCGGTCCGGCGATCGGCTTCCAGAACGCCGGCGCGCAGATGTACGCCGACCCGTCGATCATGCTCGGCCAGGTGGCCACCGACGACGCCATCGGCCTGTCGGCCAAGCAGCCCGTCGTCGCGGTCGTCGCGCCGTTCGACATCGCGCCCTACATGATCATGTGGGACCCGGCGGCGAACCCGGGCTTCAACTCGATCGTCGACATCGGCAAGACGAGCACCCCGGTGCTGTTCTTCAACGGCGCGACCTACATGGACTACCTCACCGGCTCCGGCATCCTGCGCCGCGGCCAGGTCGACGGCGCGTACGACGGCAGCCCGACCCGCTTCCTGTCCGAGAAGGGCAAGATCGCCCAGCAGGGCTTCGCCACCAACGAGCCGTTCGTGTACGAGAAGGCGCTGCCGCAGTGGAAGAAGCCGGTCAAGTTCCAGCTCATCCACGACACCGGCTACCCGATCTACCCTGAGGCCGTCGTGGTGCGCGCGGACAAGAAGGCCGAGCACGCCGCCTGCCTCAAGCGCCTGGTGCCGATCATCCAGCGCTCGCAGGTCGACTATGTGAAGAACTTCGCCGCGACCAACGAGCTGATCATCAAGCTGAACGACGCGTACAAGGGTTTCCCGTACAGCAAGGAGCAGGCGGCCTTCAGCGTCGAGCAGCAGCTCAAGTTGAAGATCGTCGGCAACGGCGGCAACGCCACCTTGGGCGACTTCGACGTCGACCGGGTCAAGCAGGTCATCGGCATCGTCGGCCCGATCTACGCCGGCCAGCGCAAGGAGGTCAAGGCGGGCCTGACCGCCCAGGACCTGGTGACCAACGAGTTCATCGACCCGGCGATCGGGCTGAGCTGACCTCGTGAGCACCGTGGAACCACCTCCGCTGGCGCAGGTCGCGCAGCGGGCGAGCCGCCGGGCCCCCGGCCCGGCGGCTCTCGCCGCCTTCCTCGACGCGCTCGCCGCCGCGCTGCCGGCCGACCGCCTCACCACCGTGGAGTCGGCACGGCTGGCCGCATCCCGCGACGGGGCCTACCTGTCACCGCTGCTGTCGGCCGTGCTGCCCGAGCGGCTCGCCGACGTCGTGGTGCGGCCGGTCGACACCGGGCAACTGCAGGCGGTGGTACGCCTCGCGCACGCGCACGGGGTGCCCGTGGTGCCCCGGGGCCGCGGCACCGGCAACTACGGCCAGGCCGTGCCACTGGCCGGGGGTGTCGTGGTCGACCTCAGCGACGCCGATCGCATCCTCGAAGTCGGCAACGGCTGGATTCACGCGCAGGCCGGGGCCACCTTCGTCGCGCTGGAGGCGGCGGCCCGGCGCACCGGCCAGGAGATCGCGATGATGCCGACCACCGTCGGCAGCACCATCGGCGGCTTCCTCGGTGGCGGGGCGGGCGGGCTCGGCTCGATCGAGCACGGCTGGCTCTGGGACGGTTTCGTGCAGGCCCTGGACGTGGTCGGCTGCCCGCCGCAGGACCAGCCCCGCCGGGTGCACGGCGCGTTGTGCCTGCCGTACCTGCACGCGTACGGCGTCACCGGCATCATCGCCACCGCCACCGTCAAGCTCGCCCCGGCCCGGGACTGGACCGCGGTGCTCGCCTCGTTCCCCGGTCCCGCCGGAGCGGACGCGGCCCAGGCCGGGCTGGCCCTGCTGCGGCTGGATCCGCCGCCAAGGCTGGTGTCGCTGGACGAGCCGGCGCTGGTCGCCGCCTACCCCGCCGACCCGGCGCTGCCCGAGGGCAGGCACAGCCTGCGGGCCGTGGTGGACGCCGGTGTCGTGGACGCCGTATCCGCAATGGTCGCCGCGCACGGCGGCCGGGTCGAGAAGGTCGACGCCGCGGCGGTCGGTCACGTGTCGACGCTGTCGTTCAACCACGTCACGCTGCGGGCCAAGAAGGCCCGGCCCGAGCTGTGCCACCTGCAGATCGGCGGGGCTCCGCTGGTCACCGACCCGGACGCGGTCCGGGCGGCGCTGCCGGGTGCGATGCTGCACCTCGACGGCATGCGCCCCTACCTCGACCCGGCCGACCCGGTGCGCGGGCGGGGCTTCGGCGGCCTGCTGCTGGCCCCGTTCCACGACGCGGCGACGCTGTACGCCGGTGTCCAGCGGCTCCGCGAGCTCGGTGTGCACGTCGTCGACCCGCACACCTGGCTGCTGGACGGCCCGGCCCTGCCCGGTATCCGCGCCGCCGCGGCAGCCAACGACCCGGACGGCCTGCTCAACCCCGGCAAGCTCCCGCTCGACGGAGCCGGCTGAGCACCGCGCCGCCGTCGATCGTCGGAGTTGCCAGGCACCTGTGCGAATGGCCGCACAAGATACGCACAGGTGCCCGGCAAGTCGAGTGACCTTGCGGCCGCTTGACACGACCGCGCCGACACGGATAGACACATGCGACTGTGACTTTCTGTCGACATGTGGAGCACTCAATGTTGCGCGCCTTCTTCGGACGCCACAAGACCGCCTCGACCTGGGCGCGCAGCATCCTGCACGACGCGGCCCACGCGCTCGGCCTGAAGGTGCTGACCCTGCACGTGCCCGCCCAGTGGGCCGGCCACGCCACCGTGGGCGACTACGTCCGGGCGCAACAGCCGGACCTCCTGGTGATGACGAACGTGACCCAGGCCCAGTTCGACACGCTGCCGCCGCTGCGTGGCCTCAACGTCATCCGCGACCCGCGCGACATCATCGTCTCGGGGTACTTCAGCCACCTGCACAGCCACCCCGAGAAGCTGATGGGCAACACCTGGACCGAGCTGGTCGAGCACCGGCGCGTGCTGACCGAGTCCGACACCGAGGCCGGGCTGCTGGCCGAGATCGAGTTCAGTGGCCTGTTCCTGGACCCGATGCGCGAGTGGACCTACGCCAACCCGGGCGTGCTGGAGCTGCGCATGGAGGACATGGTCGCCGACCCGCTCGCGACCTGGACCAGCGCGCTGACCCACCTCGACCTGCTGGCCGCACCGGACGCCCTCGACCGCGTACGGCACGCGGCGTGCACGTGGAACCTGGCCGACCGCCGCGCGACGCCGCACGCGACGGCCCGGGTACGCCGGTTCCTGCCCCGGCTGCCCCTGCGCCGCCTGCCGCAGGCGTACGCGGCCGACGCCCTGGCCCGGTTCTCCTTCGAGCGGCTGTCGCAGGGACGGCGGCCCGGCGAGGAGGACGTGCACAGCCACTACCGGCGCGGGGTGGCCGGGGACTGGCGCAATCACCTGACCGAGGTGCACCTCAAAGCCATCGACGCACGGTACGGCGACATCGTGCAGCAACTCGGCTACGCAGCGTGAGTCGTCCATCCGACACAGCCGCCTTTAATTGATGACTGTCAATATTATGTGACAGGTGTCCACTGCTGCCACATTCCAGGCCCTGCGCACCGAAGAGGGCCGCCGCAACCCGTACCCGCACTACGCCGCCCTGCACGCCACCGGCCCGGTCGCGCCACTGACCGGCTCGTACGCGGCGTCGGTGCACGGCTACGACGCGGTCTGCCGCGTGCTGCGCGACCCCGCGTTCCGGGTCCTGGACGCCGAACGGCTGAGCCGGCTGATGCCGTCCTGGCAGGAGCACCCGTCGCTGACCGTCCTGATGAACTCGATCATGTTCACGAACGGCGACCAGCACGCGCGCAAGCGCCGCCTGATCACCCGCGAGTTCACCGCCCGCCGGGTCGCCGCGCTGGCCGACACCGTCACCAGCCAGGTCGACCGGCTGCTCGACGGCATCGCCGAACTGGGCGCGTCAGGCGCCCAGGTCGACTTCATGAAGGAGTTCGCGTTCCCGCTGCCGTCGAACGTCATCGGCGAGCTGCTCGGCGTGCCCGCCGAGGACCGGGCCTGGTTCCAGCCCCACGTCACGGCGATCGGCGCGGTGCTGGACGCCGGAGGCGACAGCAAATACCCGCCGGCGGACAAGGCGGCGGCCGAACTCAGCGCCTACTTCGCCGACCTGGTGCGGCAGCGGCGGCAGGATCCCCGCGACGACCTGGTGACGCTGCTGTCCGCCGCGGGCGAGGACGAGGACACGCTGACCCACGAGGAGCTGCTGTCGGCGCTGGTGCTGGTGTTCAACGCCGGTTTCGAGACCACCACCCACTTGCTCGGCAACGGGCTGGAGGTGCTGCTGCGCCACCCGGCGGCGGCGAAGCGGCTACGGGAGCAGCCGGAACTCGCGGCCCCCTACGTCGACGAGTTCCTGCGCCTGGAGGCGCCGGCGCAGCTGACCACCCGGTGGACCGCTGTCGACACCGAGATCGAGGGCGTCGCCGTGCCGGCGGGCTCCACGGTCCTGGTCCTGCTGGGCGCGGCCAACCGCGACCCCGCACGGTTCCCCGAGCCGGACGAGTTCCGGCCCGACCGCGCCGACAACGCGCACCTGACCTTCAGCGCCGGCGCGCACTTCTGTCCCGGCGCGCTGCTCACCACCACCGAGGCGCAGCTCGCCTTCCCCCGCCTGCTGGCCCGCTTCCCCGGGCTGGCCCTCGCCGGCGAACCCGTCTACCGCTCCCAGCTGACCCTGCGCGGCCATACGCACCTGCCGATAACCGTGGCGTGACGCCGCACAGCCGACTCCCGACACCTCCGGAAGGTTGGCGTCTGTCGTTGTCGGACAGTCGACATCCACCGGACGTGCTCCTTCCCCGAGACTACGACGATGGTCCTTCTACGGGGAAAGGCTCATCTGATGAGACTCGGTAACCTGATCACCGCGGCGGCGCTGGTCGCGGCGGGCAGCGTGGTCGCCGTCGTGCCCGCGGCCGCCGCGCCCGGCCCGGCGGCCGCCGTCCAGCTCGACGTGACTCCGACGGCGAGCGTGCATCCGTCACACGGGCTGGCGGACGGCTCCACGGTCACGCTCACGGCGTCCGGCCTGCCGCCGAACCTGTGGGTCAGCGTCGTCCAGTGCAACAAGCCCAGCGAGCGGATGTCCAATTTCAACAGCGGTTGCACCCCGGGCCAGGGTGTCTGGACCAGTGCGACCGGCACCATCTCGACCCAGCTCAGCCCCAAGGCCACGGTGTTCGTCAACACCAGCGAGTGGAGCGAGGCGCCGGTGTACTGCCGGGCCGACACCTGCCGCTACTACATCGAGTGGGGGGACGACGAGGCCTACGTCTACCACTCCGTGCCCACCAACCTGATGTACTTCAACGGGGACCCGGCAACCATCGCCGCCACCCCGAAGACCGGCCTGGCCGACGGCCAGCTGATCCAGGTGACCGGCTCGGCGCGCAAGTCGGCCGGGCGGTACGTGACGCTCGTACAGGCGAGCTGCTACTACTACAGCCTCGAAGTCATCTGCCTCGGCCGGCTGCCGCTGGCCACGGTGGCCCTGCGGGCGGACGGCACGTTCAGTGCCACGGTGCCGGCGTTCCGCTTCCTCGCCGACGGCACCGACTGCGCCGGCGCGCCGCACGGCTGCCGGCTGTACGTGGTGGTGCTGGGCGCGGACGGGGAGCCGGACGACTCGTTCGCCGTCAGCCGACACGGCGATCCGAGCGTGTCGCTCACCTTCGCCACGTGACCCGTTGACGAAGCCCACCTCCCCGGCCGCGGAAGCAGCCGGGGAGGTGGCACGACAGCCTAGGGCAGCGTGACCACCTGCGCGGCGTAGGAAAGCCCGGCGCCGAAGCCGATGAGCAGCGCCGTGCCGCCGCTGCGGATCTGGCCGTCGCGGCGCATCCGCTCCATCGCCAGGGGGATCGACGCGGCCGAGGTGTTGCCGGCCTCGGCGATGTCGCGGGCCACGGGCACGTCGGCGGGGAGCCTGAGCGCCCGGACCATCGCGTCGATGATCCGCATGTTGGCCTGGTGCGGGATGAAGGCGTCGAGGTCGTCGACGGTGATGCCCGCCGCCTGCAGGGCCCGCTGCGCCACGGGCACCATCTCGTAGGAGGCCCACCGGAACACCTGCTGACCGGACATCTGCCAGATGGGCCGCGGCCCGCTGGGATCGTCGGCGAACGACTTCCAGTCCCGGGTCTGGCTGATAACGCCGGACTGGCTGCCGTCCGCGCCCCACACGACGGGGCCGATGCCCGGTACGGGCGCCGGGCCGATGACCACGGCGCCCGCGCCGTCGCCGGGGATGAAAGCCGTCGCCCGGTCGTTCTGGTCGATGAGATCCGTCAGCCGTTCCGCGCCGATGACCAGGACGTAGCGGGCGGTGCCGCCGTTGATCATGTCCCGGGCCAGGGCCACCCCGTGGCAGAACCCGGCGCACCCGGCGGAGATGTCGAAGGCCGCCGCGTTCACCGCGCCGAGCTGGTGGGCGATCTGCGGGGCGAGCGCCGGGGTCTGTTCGAGGTGCGACACCGTAGCCAGGATCACGCAGCCGATGTCGGCGGCGGCGATCCCGGCGTCGGCCAGCGCGGCGGACGACGCCTGCACGGACATGACCGCCAGCGTCTCGTCGGGTTCGGCCCAGCGGCGTTCGGTGATCCCGGACCGGGTCCTGATCCATTCGTCGGTCGAGTCGATCCAGGTGCAGATCTCCTCGTTGGTGAGGACGCGGCGCGGCCGGTAGCCGCCGAGGCCGAGGATCCGAGCATGCGACGCCTGGTCCGGACCGGCGATCTGACGTCCGGTCTGCGCGTGTCCGCTCTGATCGGTCACCGGTGGCGTCTGTGCTGGCATGGTGTGGCTCCTGGCGTGTGGCGGGGGTCCCCCGATGGCGCGGACCGTGATTATCACCGTGCCCAGCGGGTGGTGCGGGGTGTGCAGGCGACAGTGTTATCCAGGCGTGATCTTGCCCGACATTACGTTACCGCTAGTATCGTTATGTTCGCCGGGCGGAGCAAGACCTGACCGGAGACAACGGGCCGCAGACCGCTAGGCGCCGTTCGGCCTGGCGTTGGCGGCGGCGCCACACCACATCGCCATGACGCAGACAAAGACGTTGACCGCCGCGACAGCCCCGCGAACCCCATACAAGCCGGACGTGACGACCAGCGCCGCCACCACGAGGACGGCGATGATCGGGAGCGCGACCAGCCACCGGGCCGGCTTGCCCGCCCGGTCACTGAGCACGAAACCCGGGTAGCCACCCCGGTCGAGATACGGGTAGCAGAGAACGGCCCCGATGCCGATCGTCACGACCGCGGCCGCCAAATAAACAGGGATGATCCACTCCGGGACTGCCACCGCATACGTCAGGCCGATGACGGCGAAGCCGACCACGGCGAGCCCGGCGGCCAACCGGCTCGCCAGGCCCAGGGCCTTGTTGCGGTTCACGGCAGCGGCCTGGTGCGCCTCATGGTGAGCTGTGGGTGTTCGAGCCGTGCGGTCCGTGCGGCGGGCGGGGCTCACGGTCGCCGAAGTACACGTCCCGCGAGGGATCGAGCTGGCTGCGATGCCTGCTGCGCCTGGACCCGATGAAGACCATGACCGCGATCAGCAGCGCCGCCGCACCCGCAAGGATCAACAACCATTCCATGAGCCGGACGGTACGTGATCCATGCCAGCCGGTGAGGCAGGTGCCGCCACGCGGGCGGCACCTGCCTCACGCCGTCCTCGGCGGCCACCGCGAGCAGCCGCTCCACGAAGCGGCGCCGGTCACGAGCGCTCGGGTCAGGCCGGGTCCGTGGTGGACCAGATCGCGTCGACGATCCGTTGGGCCTGCACGTCCTGCACGACGTGCTCGCGGATGTCGGCGGAGCCCTGCACTCGGCGGCTGACCTGGTCGATGGTCGGCTGGTGCCAGCTGCCGTGCGGGTAGAGGCGCTGCATCCGGTCGAGGAATTCGTCGGTCGCGCGGCGGGCGTCGAGCAGCTTCGCGGCGTCGTTCGGCCGCGGCCCGATGCCCTGGTGGAACAGGCCCGCTCCGCCGTCGTCGACGATCCGGGTGTAGTTGTTGAGGCCGCCCTCGACGAGCGCGGCGGCGACCGTGATCACGGCCGCGCGGCGGTCCAGCCCCCGGGCCTGGACCTCCTGCACGATCGCGCGGGCGCATGACGCCTGGTAGCCGCTGATCCGCCCCGGCATGCCCGTGGCCAGCTGCGCGTTGAGGCTGCGGGCCAGGGCCTCGTCGGTGCGGGTCACGCCGGCGGCGGCGCACGGCGCGGTCTCGGCGGCCGACGCGTGGGCCACCCCGGCGCGGAGCGTCAGCGTGGTCGCGACCGCCACGACGGCCAGGATCGCGGCCGCGCCGCACAGGTGTCGGTAGAACCTCTTCACGGGCTTCCCCCAGGATCGTCGCGGTCCTCGTCGACCGCCGGTCCCCAGCCTGTCGCGGTGGTCACGGTCCGGCACCCGACCCAGGTCGGCGGGGTGACCTGACGAAAGTCAGGGCGCGGGCGTGGGCAGGGTCGCGGGCGGCTCGCATACGCCGACCTCGGTCATCCCGTGGATCGAGGAGATCGGCACGAGCGTGCGCGCCTTCGCGGTGATCCGGTTCTCCGGCTGGCCCGGGTCGGGCAGCACGGTGACGTATCCGTCGGGTTCCAGGGAGACCAGGCCGCAGATGATCCCGTGGTCGTAGGTGAGCTGGATGAGGCTGCTCGACGCGGGGGCGGCGGGGGCGAGCCAGCCGCCGAGCACCGCGACTCCGACCAGGCCCAGGCCGGTGACGGCGTATCGCCGGGTACGCGCGAGGTCACGGGCCTCCGGTTCGGCTGAGGGCGCGGCCGCGGCGACGGCCGGCAGGATCGCCCGCACCAGCAGCGCGAAGCCGGCCAGCAGCAGCGCCGCGACCACCACCTGCACGATCCAGTGCAGGTCGGCCAGGTCGTCGGGGCCCCGGACGATGAGTGCGGCGGCGAGCAGCGCGGTGACCGCGGTCAGGCCGCTGCGCCAGGCGGCGGCCTGTGTGCGCGGGCCTTCGGCGGACGGTGCGGGGTCGGTACGGCTGTCGGGGGCGGCTTGGTCTTCGGTCATGCCGGTTACCTCGGTTCGGTGGGCAGGGCGCGGCCCCGGGCAGGGCGCAGCGATGAGCGTAGATCAATGGGCACGCTCCCATCCAGAGTGTCCTACCGGGAGGGCAGCCGTTTACACAGATAGATTTCGTTCTCCCGAAACCCGCGGGTACCCACATGTTGCCGATGATCAATTCCACTGTCGCCATGACTCACCACCACGGTCACGACGACGCCGGGCACCACCACCAGGGCGCCGACCACACCCACTCCGAGCTTGGCCGCCGCGCCGTGCTGGCGGGCGCCGGCGGGCTGCTGATGCTGGCCGCCGCACCCGGCTCCGCGTACGCGGGCACGACCCCGATCGCGGCCGGGTCACCCGCCCGGAACACTGCGAAGTCCGGTGCGGCCCGCGCCTCGCAGCTGACCCAGGGCACCCTGCTGGTCCACGCGGACCTGCACAACCACACGCTCATGTCGGACGGCGACGGCAACCCCGACCTGGCCTTCCAGTCCATGCGCGACGCCGGCCTGGACGTGGCGGCGCTGACCGACCACGCCACGCTGTTCGGCATCAGCGGCCTGTCCAAGTCCGAGTGGGACCGCACCGGGGCGCTCGCCGGGGCCGCCGACGACCCGGGCAGCTACACCGCGATCCGCGGCTTCGAGTGGTCGCATCCGACCCTGGGCCACGTCAACGTATGGGGCACCGCGAACTTCACCGACCTGCTGGCCTCGGGCAGCATGAGCAGGCTCTACAACTGGATCAACGGCGTCGACGGCGTGGGCAGCTTCAACCACCCGGGCCGCGAGGTCCAGCGCTTCAACGACTTCAGCCTGAACCCGGCCGCGGTCGACAACATGGTGGCCCTGGAGATGTTCAACCGCGGCGACGACTACCTGTTCGACGGCTGGGCCGACCACGGCAGCTCGCCGCTGACCGCGTGCCTCAACGCGGGGTGGCGCACCGGCCTGACCGGGGTGTCCGACGAGCACGGCACGGACTGGGGTTTCCCCGAGGGCAAGGGCCGCACCGGTCTGTGGGTGGCGGCCAACACCCGGGCCGGGGTGTTCGAGGCCATGCGGGCCCGCCGCTTCTTCGCCACCCGCGTGTCGGGCCTGCGCCTGGACGCGACCGCGAACGGCGTGCAGATGGGCGGCGTGCTGCCGATCGCGGGCGGTGACGTGGCGTTCTCCGTCGACCTGGACCGCGGTCCGGATTGGGCGGGCAAGCCGCTGCGCATCCAGGTGCTGCGTCCGGGCACGACCGCGCCGACCGTCGTCGACGTGATCGATGTCGAGGCCGGCGGCGTGCACACGTTCACCGTGCCGATGAACGTCGCCGACGGCAACTGGGTGGTGCTGCGCATCTCCGACCCGGCTCAGGCCAACCCGAGCCCCGGCCCGGCCGGGCACCCCTGCAACGACTGGGGCGTGGCCTACTCCAGCCCGTGGTGGCTGCAGCCGTAACCGGGCCGTGCCTGCGCGCCGGGATCAGACGATCCCGGCGTGCAGGTACACCTCGGCGGACTCGCCGGACTCGTACAGCGCGACGTCCACATCGACGAGCACCTCGCCGTGTCCGGGCTGCCGGCGGAGCGTGCGGTAGCGCCGGTCGGGGTCCTGCGGCCAGCCGAAGCCCGCGGTCGTCCTCCCGTCGAACGGCAGGCCGGCCGACTCCGTCCGCTCGCCCGTCAGGAACAGGCCGTTGAGGACGAGGAACTGGTTCATACAGTGCCGGTCGCCGGTGAAGTGCAGGTAGAACGAGTCCGCCTCCCACTGAGCGTAGCGGTACCAGCGCACGCTGCCGGTGGCACAGTCGGGCAGCCCGAGGTGGTAGCGGTGCAATGTGCCCGGTAGGTCCTGGGCCTGGCTGCCGGGGTAGGCGCGCGGGTCGTGCGGTGGATGGTCGCGCGACAGCGCGTACCAGAACACCAGCACGACGATCCCGAGCAGTGCCAGGCCGGCACGCAGCGGCCGGCGTAGCCGGTTCGGCCGCCGGTGGCGCGGGCGGTCGCCGCCCGCCTGCGTCGCCTGCTCAGCGGACTCCACATCGAGCACGTCCATCGGCCCCCCAAACCCGATCTTGCTGGGCTGACCCTATCGTGCAGAACGCCACGAACCGGCGAGTTGTCCGCAGCCATGCCGAAGGCGCGCCCGGCGGAAACCTCTGGCCGCGATCGCGTCAGCGCTGCAGGCGGTGCCGGGACAGCACGACGGCCAGCCAGGCCGAGCGGACCTGCCGGAACGCCTCGACCTGACCGGATCCCCCGGGGTAGGCGCCCGCGGCCCGCAGCCTGCCCGCGGCCAGTTGCAGATCGCGCACCGCGGCCAGGTAGGAGCGGCCCGCCCGCGAGTGCGACACCGCCGGGTGCCGGGCACGCAACCAGGTGACGCGCACGTAGGTCCTCCCCTCGTTCCGGATCACGAGCCTGATCGACACGCCCTCACGTTCCCGCACGATCATGTAACGAGTGAACGTGTCAAAACCGCACATTTGACGCAGGAACCCGACTCGCCCAGCGCTCCTCGTTCAACCGCCGATCGACGCGGCCATCCGTCGACGCAGCGCGGGCACCGCGGCGACGGTCCGCAGCACGCCCCGGAACGCGGCCCGGCCCAGCCGAGAGGCCGACCCCGCCTGGCGCGTGTTGCGAGCCGAATCGCGCACCGCGGCGAAGCCGTAGTCGAGCATCTGCCGCTCGTAGCCCGCCAGCGCCGGCACCAGCGGCTGCTCGCCCCGGCTGACCGCGGCGAGCTGCCGGCGCAGCAGGTCGGCGTCGCGCAGCGCGGTGTTCGCGCCGACCCTCGGCGACGTGGTGACCGGGTTCCTGCACGTCGGCGCGGAGCACCGGGCGTGGAGCCGGCTGCTGGCCTGGCAGGGGCTGACCGGCGGCGGCGAGGACGACCCCGCGGACGACACCTACTTCACGGCGATGGTCGACGACGTCCGCCGCAGGCAGGCCGCCGGTGAGCTGGCCGACGACCTCGATCCGGCGTACGTGCTGCTCACCCTGTTCGCCGCCGCGATGGCGCCGACGCTGCTGCCGCAGATCGCGCGGCGCATCACCGGCCGTGCCGCCGACTCCCCCGAATTCCTCGACGAATACGCCGTCCAGCTCCGCCGTATCGTCGAGCACCTGGCCCGCTGACGCCCTGCGGCACACGGACGAAGGCCCCTGGCGCATCTGCGCCAGGAGCCTTCGTCGACGAGCTGCGGCCCTCGGCCGCCCGTGCTGCTAGGCGGACTCGGTCTCCAGGTCCGCCAGGCGGCGGGCCTCGCGGTCGCGCCAGGCGGCCGCCATCGAGGTGCGGCCGTTGCTGCGCAGCAGCGAGCCCTCGTAGAGCCGGGCCCCGACGAACAGCACCGCCACCGTGGCCGCGGCGAGCAGCA
Organism: Catellatospora vulcania; assembly: GCF_009720385.1. Taxonomy (GTDB): domain Bacteria; phylum Actinomycetota; class Actinomycetes; order Mycobacteriales; family Micromonosporaceae; genus Catellatospora; species Catellatospora vulcania. The sequence goes on from NZ_WARX01000031.1 coordinate 77,764, forward strand.
CCAGCGACGCCACCGGCTCCCAGCCCGCCGCGTCACCCTGGAACAGCCGCACCGGCATCGCGGTCGGGGCCGAGAACGGGACGTACGACAGCACCTTCATCACGGCCGGGTCGCCGCTGAACATCGTCACGGCGAAGAACGGCAGCAGGACCACCATCTGCACCGGCATCGACGCGCCGCTGAGGTCCTCCTGCCGGTTGACCAGGGCGCCGACCGCGGCCCACAGCGCCGCGAGCATGACGAACCCGATGAGGAAGAACGGCAGGAACCAGGCGATCGCCGGCCCGAGCAGCGTCAGCAACCCGCTGTCGCCGCCGGCGATCCGCATCCCGGCCAGCGCGACCACGGCGATCAGCGCGATCTGCCCGAACGCGAGCACGGTGCCGGCCAGCACCTTGCCCGCCAGCAGCACCCGCACCGGCACCGAGGCGACCAGGATCTCGACCACCCGGGTCTGCTTCTCCTCGGTGACGCTCTGCGCGATCTGCAGGCCGAACATCAGCGACACGAAGAAGAAGATCAGCCCGAAGAACATCGGCACCAGGACCAGCAGCGTGTCGTCGACGGCGCTCGGGTCGAGCAGTTCGACGGTGGGCCGGGTGCTGAGCGCGTTCACCAGGTCGCTGGGGGCGTCGGTCAGGGCGACCACGGTGCCGTCGCCGAGCAGCGCCGCGTCGACCTCGCCGTCGCGCACCTGGGCCCGCGCGGCCGCTTCGTCGGCGACGGTGCGCACGTCCAGACCGGCGGCGGTGACGGCGGCAGGGGCCGTCCCGGTCACCGCGACGGTCGACGCCCCGTCGGCCAGCAGCGCGGGCAGCACCGTGGCGCCGACCGAGAACAGCAGGAAGAAAATGGTGCTGAACAGGAACGTCTTGTCGCGCAGCTTCACCCGGATCTCGCGGGCGGCCACGATGCGCACGGCTTCGAAGGTGTTCACTGGGCGACCTCCCGGAAGATCTCTGTGAGGGACGGGGTGACGGGGCCGAACGCGCGCACCGGGCCGCGGGACAGCGCCGCCTGCAGCACCTGCTGGTCGTCGGCGGCCGGGTCGAGCTCGAAGACCGCGTGCGCCCCGTCGAGGTCGATCAGGTGTACGCCAGGATGGTCGCGCAGCCAGCCGGCGTCGCCGTCCACGGTGAGCGTGTAGCGGGGCAGCGTGTGCTGGGCACGCAGCTGCCCGCGGGCGCCCGCGGCCCGGATCCGCCCGCCCGCGATGACGACCAGGTCGTCGCAGAGCCGCTCCACGACGTCGAGCTGGTGGCTGGAGAACAGCACCGGCACGCCCCGCTTCGTCCGGTCGCGCAGCACCTCCACCACCGTGTCCACGGCGATCGGGTCCAGGCCGGAGAACGGCTCGTCGAGCACGAGGATGTCCGGGTCGTGGATCAGCGCGGCGGCGATCTGGGCCCGCTGCTGGTTGCCCAGCGACAGCTTCTCCAGCGGGTCGTTGGCCCGCTCGCCCAGGCTGAGCCACTCGATCAGCTCCTCGCCGTTGCGGCGCACCGCGTCGCGGCCCAGCCCGTGCAGGCGGCCGAGGTAGACCAGCTGGTCACGCACGGTCATCTTCGGGTAGAGGCCGCGCTCCTCGGGCATGTACCCGACGCGCCGGCGCACCTCGCGGGTCAGCCGCGAGCCGTCCCAGGTCACCTCGCCGCTGTCGGGGGCGAGCACACCCATGATGATGCGCATGGAGGTGGTCTTGCCGGCGCCGTTCGCGCCGACGAACCCGGTCATGCGCCCGGCGGTGACGTCGAACGAGACCTCGTCGAGCACCTGCCGGTCCTCGAACCTGCGGCTCACCGCGTGGAGGCGGAGCACTTTCGTCATACCCGCAGACGGTAGGCGAGCCGTGGCGCGCTGCCGTCCACCGGTGGATCGATCTTGCATCCGTCGCGAGGAGGACCCGCGACCCACTTCAGGAGCCGAGCACCAGCTCGACCACGGGCCGGTAGTCCGCCGTGCGCTCCCGCACGGGCATTCCCGCGCGGCGAAACCCCTCGTTGGTCGCGATCCGGTACATCAGCGCCCGGATCAGCAGCTGGTCGCCGCCGACCCGGTCGGCCGTCCGCTCGACCCACGCCGCAGGCGCCCCATGCCAGGTCGCCGCATCCACGACGGCCACGGCCAGCGCCCAGTGCGCCGGGCGGAAGTAGACCGGCCAGTCGATCACCGCCGGAGCCAGGCCGTCGGCGAACATCACGTTGCCCAGCAGGTCGCCGTGCACGACCTGGAACGGCAGGTCGACGGGCCGCCGCGACCGGGCCAGCGGCTCCAGCAACTCCGCCATCACCGCACCGTCCGGCAGGGGCAGTTCCGCCCAGGCGATGCGCTCGCCGTAGGTCCACGGATCGTCGCGCTCATCCAGGAACCGGGGCCGAGCGAGGCCGGCCAGGGCCTCGTGGAAGGCCTCGCCGGCGGCGAGGACCTCGTCCCAGCGCCGCGGATCAGGATGCCCGGGCGTCAGCCACCAGGCATGCCAGCCCTGCACCACCCAACCGCCGTCCCTGGCGCGCACCGGCCGGGCGACCCGGAACCGTGCCGTGTCCTCGATCTCCGACAGCACCACCGCCGCCCAGTCCGCCTCGGCCACCAGCCCGCAGCGTTTCAGGACGATCTCGCCCGAGCGCCAGGTCCCACCCTGGCCGCCGGGCAGCAGGACGGCTCCCTCGCGGGCGCCGAACGCCGCCAGGACCTCCGGGGACGGACTCTCGCGAACCATCCCGGCAGCGTAGTGGCGAGTCGATCACCTGTCGCGGGACTTAACCGCCCGGGGTGACCACGCCGTGCTCGTACGCGAACACCACCGCCTGGGTGCGGTCGCGCAGCCGCAGCTTCGCCAGCACCCGGCTGACGTGCGTCTTCACGGTCGCCTCACCCAGGAACAGCCGGCCGGCGATCTCCGCGTTGGTCGCGCCACCGGCCAGCAGGATTAGCACCTCGTACTCGCGCGGGGTCAGCTCCTTCAGCTCCTGCGCCGACGCCGCGGGCACCGCCGCGGCGGGCCGGGCGAACTTCGCGATGACCCGCCGGGTTATCTCCGGGGCGAGCAGCGCGTCGCCGCGCGCCAGCACCCGCACCGCCTCGATCAGCGCCTCCGGCGAGCCGTTCTTCAACATGAACCCGCTCGCCCCGGCCTGCAACGCGGCGAACAGGTAGTCGTCGCGGTCGAACGTGGTCAGGATCAGCACGGCCGGGCCGTCGCCCGCCGCGGTGATCCGGCGGGTCGCCTCCAGCCCGTCGACGCCGGGCATCTCCACGTCCATCAGCACCACGTCGGGAGCGGTCGACGCGGCCAGCGCGACGGCCTGCTCCCCGTCGGCCGCCTCGCCGACCACCTCCAGGTCGTCCTCCGTCTCCAGGATGACCCGGAAACCGGTACGCACCAGCCGGTGGTCGTCGGCCACCAGGATCCGGATGGCGCCCGCCTCGCTCATGCCACCGCCTCCGCCGTGGCCGGGCACACCGGCTCCGCGGCCAGCGGGAAGCGGGCCCGCACCCGGTAGCCGCCCTGCGGCCGGGGACCGGCCTCCAGGGTGCCGTCGTGCGCGGCGACGCGCTCGCGCATGCCGATCAGCCCCAGGCCGCTGCCGGGCTGGTTCACCCGCCCGCCACGGCCGTCATCGGTGGACTCCACCTCCAGCTCCTGCGCCAGATAGCGGATCCGCACGTCGATGGTCGTCGCCCCGGCGTGCTTGAGCGTGTTCGTCACCGACTCCTGCACGATCCGGTACGCCGCCTGCGACAGCGAATCCGGCAGCGGCACCGGCACCCCGAACACGCCGAACCGGGCGGTCAGGCCCGCGTCCCGGGCCCCCGCCAGCAGGCTCTCCACCCGGTCGACGCCGACCGTGGCGGGACCCTCGTCGGTGCCCGTGCCCCGGCGCAGCAGGCTGAGCATGCGGCGCAACTCGTCCACCGCCGTACGCGCGCTCTGCTCGATCGCCGCGAGCGCGGTGCGCGCCCGCGCCGGGTCCTTGTCCATCACCCGGCGGCTCGCCGCGGCCTGCACCCCCATCACCGACACGTGGTGGGCGACCACGTCGTGCAGCTCCCGGGCGATCCGCAGCCGCTCGCCCATCACCGCCCGCTCCCCCGCCTCGTCGCGGGCCCGGCGCAGCTGTTCGGCCTGCACCTCCAGCTGGTACTCCCGCCGCGCCGACACCCAGGCCGTCTCGCCGAAGAAGTACGCGAACCCGAAGACCAGAGCATTGACCAGCACCGCGTTGACGATCGCGGCGAGCAGCGGCGGCACCGGACCGGCCGCGTCGGCGAACGCGTCCGACGGCACCGAGTCGATCTCCAGCCAGATCGACAGCAGCAGCCAGCCGAGCATCACCGCGATGATGCCCGCCCGCACCTGCCGCGAGCGGCGGTGATCACCCGCCCACGCCCCGGCGGTGTAGATCGCGCAGAACAGCGCGCCGGACGACAGCTGCATCTCCGGCGCCGCCCGGACCTGCGCGACGATGAAAGCCGCCGACACCACCAGCACGACCGGGAGCGGGAAGCGGCGGCGCACCGCCAGGGGCACCGTGATCGCCAGCGACCAGAACACCTGCTCCGGCCAGCTCGGCGGCGGACCCAGGTGGAACGCGCCGACGCTCGTGGTCAAAGTCAGGTTGAGCAGCGCCACGGCCGTCACCGCCAGCGCGATGAACAGGTCCGCGCGCCGCTGCTCGACGGTCGGGCCGGGGCGTCGCCAGCCGTCGGGGCTCCCCAGGGTGGTCATGCCGCGACACTGACACACCGGAACCGCCGGACGCCAACTCGCGCACGCCCGCATACCGGACATGGTGTTGAATGTCTGGATCCCCCCGACCCTGGAGTGGCCATGCCCCGCACCGTCGTGCCGCCCGTGCGGTTCCGCAGCCCGAACGCAGGCCCGGTAGGCGGGGACGGACTGCCCGAGCGGCTGGTCAAGTACGTGCCCGCGGAGACGCTGGCGTTCTTCGTGCCGCTCGCCGCCGTGGTCGGGCCCGAACGCCGGGCTCTGCTGATCACACTCGTCGCGGTGGGCCTGGCCGGGACCGTCGGCTACCTCTGGCTGGCCGGGCAGAAACTGCCCGCCGACGAGCGGCCGCTGCCGCACTTCTACGTGCTGGCGGGCGTGGCCTACCTGTGCTGGGCGGTGGGCACCAGCGCGCACACCGCCGCGCTGATCGGCCTGGACCAGGTCGCGGCCGGGGTCGTGCTGACGACGGCCGTGTTCCTGGTGCCGCTGGCCGACGAGCTGCTGGTACGGCTACGCCGACCGGCCGGCTGAGGCACGGTAGATGCCGGGTCGGGCCCGCTCGACGGTGAGCTGGGTGTCGCCGTACATCACGTACAGCAGGCCGAGCGGGTTGCGGAAGTCGCGCAGCAGGTCCCGGCGGGCCCATACCACCGCCTCGCCCAGCGGCCGCTTGGCTTCGAGGAGGCGGCCGTAGAACGCGCGCGAAAAGGCGCTGGCCACACTATCAGGCACATCCGTCTCGGTTCCGATGAACGCCCGATGCCCTTGCCTCAGAAAGAAGTCAGGAAACGAGTAGGCCGTCAATGGATTGGTACGGGAGGACGCACATGCGTTGAGGATGATCACCGCCCGGTCCTGGGTCGAGTCTTGTTGCTCCACTATCCGCTCAATATAGCCCTGCCGAATTTCCTCAAACTTGATCTTACGGACCCTTCCATTCCTTGTGGACAGCTCCAGTTTGTAGTCATCGTCGAACTCCGGCGTGGTGTCACAGTGGCACGCAAAATGGTGCATCTGCACCGGCGGATCTCCCTCAGCAGCGGAATTGCCGTCAAGTCGGCTGCCGTCGTATAGCGCTCGCACCAGCGCGGCCCGGACAGCATTGTCATCCTCCATCAACGGCCAAGGCCCCTCGACTTGCACGCGATCGCCGAGCGAGGCCAGGAAATGCTCCTCTTCGCGGGCGCTGGGCAGACCGCGGTGACGCATAAACTGCACCGGCAGCGCCGGCTCGTTGCGCAGCACATGATCCACGGTCATTCGCGTGCGCACAATGCGGCGAACCACGGTGGCGAAGCCGACGAACCTTCGCGCGAGCCGGACAACATCGTCGTAGTTTCTAATCTCTGGGGGCCTGCTGAGGTCAAAGATCGGCAACAGTTCCAACGGCAAGGCGTGATCACCACACCGCATTTCTATGATCGGCACATCATGGCGAGCATCGCTCCAGTCCTCGGCCTGCCACATCGGCCAAGCCGCTCGGAACGCCTCCGCCAACTGCTTGACCCGATCGCCGTCGTTCTGCGTGAGCAGAAACGCGAGCTGCACGCCCTTCCTGAACAGATTGAGCAACGCCGCCACGGCCCGATCGTCGCCAATGTTGAGACGTGCCGCCTCCGACACCAGCTCCGTCAAGTATTTGGATGCCCTGCGCTGCAATCCCTGCGTTGCTCTCTCTGACAACGGAAGAAACACCGACTCTCCGGTGCGCGGGAACTCGAAGCAGACCAATAACCGCGGCTCCCTGCGGTCCTGCCGAATATCGACAGTAGCGATGACCTCACCCATCGACTTCACGCTCAGTCGTGTACCGCGCCGCGAGTTCAATGCTTTGCAACGTCCGGCGCTGTTGGGAGATACGAACCCACAGCCACGGCGGCGGCTGAAAAGGCGACGAAAGCGGTCCTATCGAAAACTCCACCCTGCGCGTGCCTCCATGTTCGATTACAACAGTTCTTCCCGATTGTCGCCACGTGGGGTGATCGCTGTCGATTTCCAAATCAAATTGGACACGCGGCTGAGTCTCGCCGTCAGTGACCGAGACTTTTTCGGCGATCGGGCTCCGAGGTGTCGGAGAGATGGTGACCGCGACCTGAAACCCTCGGGCCGGATCGATCCGGATATTGCGTTTCTCGCCGGGGTCCACCGAAGCTCCGTCACCATGGACGGCCACACTGAGCCATCCACTGAAATTGACCAGCGGCTTTCCGTGCAGGATCTCCCTCACCGCGTCTCGAAGATCGTTGCGGTCGATTCGCGCCTCAACCGGAAGAGCGGGAGATCCTAGCGAGAAATCGCCGGGTTGCCCGAGCTCGCGAGCCTGTCGCGCCTCGACTGCCGCTGGCTCATAGACCTCTTCGATGATCCGCAAGTAGAGTTCGGTCGGATCGGGCAGGTCAGCGAGGGTTCTCATCCCGCTGCGCCGGCCCGCACCGGTTATGACCAGGCTCCCGTATCCGAGCAAACTGCCAAGCGGAGACTGCACGCATGTCACGTCCGCCATACTCGACAGCGGCAATGTCGACGCGCGCCGGAAGAACACTCCGCGCAGTACGATTATTCGCTTGTCGGTGAGGATTAACCGTCCGAAATGAAACTCAGCGAATCCGACCACGATTGCCAGTGCACCGGCCACTGCGATTACGATGAGCAACGTTTCGGTGTAGCCGGGCCGTATCTGTTGCATTACCAGCCGAGACCCGAGACCTGCATATATCGAGACAACCACTGCGGACCTAATCGGAGCGAACAGGTGTCGCTGCCACTCCCCCCGGCAGCGTTCACCGGGAAACAGATAGGCCGCAACCCATGCCGTCGGCCTATCATCTGCCCCCACCGGAGCATGGGATCCTCTTAGCAGGAACCCCTGCTGTGAAGACTGCGCTTCCCACAAGTCGGCCACGTCGACGGCCGTTTGCGCCCAGCGCTCCTCCAACGGCAGTCGTGCGCCCTCACGCTGAACCATCCCGTTCGGACATCACCTCGGACGCAGACATGCGGTCATGCTACGGAAGAGCCGGAAAATCCGGATCGCCCGTCAGGGCAAGTCAGACCGTCTTGACTTCGACCCCGTCCTTCAAGATACTTCTTGCGTGAAGCATCCCCGCTGACGCGGCGAAGCGATCACTCCTTCCCGAATAGCTCGCCGAGCCGATGCCACGACCGCACGCGATGCGGTCCGATGGCGTCGGCTTACGCTGTTTTTGCAGGTCAGCTGCCAGATTTCACACGGACAGATACAGCGTATCAACGCCGATGAAACAGAACTGAAATCGCGCTCCCCGACGCTAGCCGTGCCTGGCATTCAGGCGGACGCCGACGGGCCGGCACAACCGGACGAAGCATCCGCTGCGCGCTGCCGGCATCCGCATAGGACCGATCTCGCACCGCCACGGGCCGGCACGCGCCACGCCGAGGACGCCGACGTCTCCCGCCCCCAGGTGCTTCTCCCCCTTGACCTGTGCTCCGCCGATTCAGGGAGATACCCCAGATGCTCAGATTCCACCGACGCCGCCTCGCGGCCTGCAGCGTCGCCCTGGCCGCCGCGCTGGCCGTCAGCGCCTGCGGCAGCAAGACCGGCGAAAGCGACTCCACCGGCGGCGTCACCGCCGACACCTCGGGCGACACCGTCAAGGTGGGCCTGCTCAACTCGCTGTCGGGCACCATGGCCATCAGCGAGGTCACCGTCCGCGACGCCATCATGCTGGCCGTCGAGGAGATCAACGCCGCGGGGGGCGTGCTCGGCAAGAAGATCGCACCGGTCGGTGAGGACGGCGCCTCGGACTGGCCCACGTTCGCCGAGAAGGCGGAGAAGCTGATCAAAGTGGACCGGGTGGCGGCCGTTTTCGGCTGCTGGACCTCGGCCAGCCGCAAGGCCGTGAAGCCGGTCTTCGAGGAGAACAAGGCGCTGCTGTTCTACCCGGTGCAGTACGAGGGCCTGGAGCAGTCGCCGTACATCTTCTACACCGGCGCGACCACCAACCAGCAGATCGTGCCCGGCCTGGACTACCTCAAGGCGCAGGGCAAGAAGTCGGTCTACCTGGTCGGCAGCGACTACGTCTTCCCGCGCACCGCCAACAAGATCATCAAGGCGTACGCGGAGGCCAACGGACTCAAGGTGCTCGGTGAGGACTACGCGCCGCTGGGCAGCACCGAGTTCGGCACGATCGTCAACAAGGTCAAGGCGTCCAAGGCCGAGGCCGTGTTCAACACCCTCAACGGCGACAGCAACGTGGCCTTCTTCAAGGAGTACAAGTCCGCGGGCCTGACCGCCGCGTCGATGCCGGTCGTGTCGGTGTCGATCGCCGAGGAAGAGGTCAAGAGCATCGGCACGCAGTACCTCGCGGGCCAGCTCACGGCGTGGAACTACTACCAGACCACCACGGGCGCGGCCAACGACAAGTTCGTCAAGGCGTACAAGGCGAAGTTCGGCGCGGACAAGCCGACCAGCGACCCGATGGAGGCCGCGTACGTGTCGGTCTACCTGTGGAAGGCCATGGTCGAGAAGGCCGGCTCGTTCGACGTCGAGAAGGTGAAGGGCGCGTCCGACGGCATCACCTTCGAGGCTCCCGAGGGCCTGGTCACGATCGACGGTGCGACGCAGCACATCCACAAGACCGCGCGCATCGGCAAGATCGGCGACGACGGCCTGATCACCGAGGTGTGGAACTCCGGCGGGCCGGTCAAGCCGGACCCGTACCTCAAGGGCTACACCTGGGCCGGCGGCCTGTCCTGATCCACCCGCGGCGGTGGAGTGGTCCTCGTGGCCGCTCCACCGCCCCGTCCCAGCTCTAGGCGGCAACGCATGACAGTGATCCTCGGGCAGCTGTTCACCGGCGTCAGCATCGGCGCGGTGCTGCTGCTCATCGCGCTCGGCCTGGCCCTGACCTTCGGCCAGATGAACGTCATCAACATGGCGCACGGCGAGTTCATCATGGCCGGCGCCTACACCACGTACGTGCTGCAGCAGACCATCACCGACGCGGGCCTGTCGCTGCTCGTCGCCCTGCCCATCGCCTTCGCCGTCGCGGGTGCGATGGGCGTGCTGCTGGAGTGGGCGCTGATCCGCCGCCTCTACACCCGGCCGCTGGACACGCTGCTGGTCACCTGGGGCGTCTCGCTGATGCTGCAACAACTGGCCCGGGATGTCTTCGGTGCGCCCAATGTGCAGACCAAGGCCCCGGACATCCTCACCGAGAGCACCTCACTGGGCGCGGACCTGAGCATCGCCAACAGCCGCCTGTTCATCCTCGGCTTGGTCGTGCTCGCCGTCGCCGCGCTGACCGCCGCGCTGAAGTTCACCCCGCTCGGCCGGCGTATCCGGGCCGTGGTGCAGAACCGCGACCTGGCCGCGGTCTCCGGCATCCCCACCGCCCGGGTCGACCGGCTCACCTTCTTCATCGGCTCCGGCCTGGCCGGGGTCGCCGGGGTCGCGCTGACGCTGCTCGGACCCATCGGCCCGACCATGGGCACCAACATCATCATCGACGCCTTCCTCGTCGTCGTGGTCGGCGGCATCGGGCAGCTCAAGGGGAGCGTGATCGTGGCCTTCGTGCTCGGCATGCTGCAGGCGATGGTCGAATACCTGACCACGCTCAGCGTCGCCAAGGTGATCGTGTTCATCGCCATCGTGGCGTTCCTGCAATGGCGGCCTCAAGGGCTGTTCACGCTGCGCACGCGGAGCCTGGCATGAGCGCGCTGACGAACCCGCGCGCACGGGCCTGGCTGGGCTTCGCGCTCGGCGCGGTGGTGCTGTTCGCCGCCGCCCCGGCGCTGCTGACCGACTTCCGGCTCAGCCTGCTGGCCAAATACCTCTGCTTCGCCATCGTCGCCGTCGGCATCGGCCTGGCCTGGGGCCGCGGCGGCCTGCTCACCCTCGGCCAGGGCGTGTTCTTCGGCCTCGGCGGCTACGCGATGGCCATGCACCTCAAGCTCGCCGACGCGGGCGAGGGCAACATGCCCGACTTCATGGAGCTGTACGGGCAGCTCGACGAGCTCCCGTCCTGGTGGGCCCCGTTCGCGAACCCCGTGTTCGCGCTCGCCGCCACGGTGCTGCTGCCCATGCTGGTCGCCTTCGGGCTCGGCTCGCTGGTGTTCCGGCGGCGGGTGCGCGGGGCCTACTTCGCCATCCTCAGCCAGGCCCTGGCCGCCGCCATGGTCATCCTGCTGATCGGACAGCAGGGCACCACCGGCGGCACCAACGGCCTCACCGACATCGAGGGCTTCTTCGGCTACGACCTCGACGACCCGGTCAACCAGCGCATGGTCTACTTCATCATCGCCGGGGTGCTGCTGGCCCTGCTCGCGCTCACCCGGCAGCTGATGAACTCCCGCTACGGCGAGCTGCTGGTCGCGGTCCGCGACTCCGAGAACCGGGTCCGCTTCCTCGGCTACAACCCCGCCAACGTCAAGCTCGTCGCGTACGTCGTCGCCGCCGGCATGGCGGGCCTGGCCGGGGCGCTGTTCGTGCCCGCGGTCGGCATCATCTCCCCCGCGCTGATCGGCATCGTGCCCTCGATCGAGTTCGTGATCGGCGTCGCGGTCGGCGGGCGGGCGGCGCTGCTCGGCCCGGTGCTCGGCGCGGTCGCCGTGGCGTGGGCGAAGACGGCCCTGTCGGAGCGATTCCCGGGCACCTGGACCTACCTGCAGGGTGCGATGTTCGTCCTGGTCGTGGCGTTCCTTCCCGGCGGTCTGGCCTCGCTGTGGGGCATGGTCAAGCGGCGGCGCGAGGCGGCCCCGCCCGCACCGGAGAGCACCGAGCGGGTTCTCGTGAAGGAGGTGGCAGCGTGAGGGAGTGCAGCGCGCGAACCAGCAGACCGGCTGCACATGCCGGCGACCGGAGGGAGGCGGCATGAGCGACGCGGCAGGCCTGTGTATCCGCGGGCTGCGGGTGGTGTTCGACGGCTTCGTCGCCGTCGACGGCGTCGACCTGGACGTGGCGCCGGGCGACATCCGGTTCCTCATCGGCCCTAACGGGGCCGGCAAGACGACCCTGGTCGACGCGGTGACCGGGCTGGTCAAGGCATCCGGCTCGGCGCGCTTCGGTGAGCAGGAGCTGCTCGGCCGGGACGTGCACCGCATCGCCCGGCTCGGCGTGGGCCGCACGTTCCAGACCGCGGCGCTGTTCGAGGAGCTGACGGTGCTGCAGAACCTCGACATCGCGGCGGGCGCGGGGCGCAGCCCGTGGACGATGCTGCGCCGCCGCGGGGCGGTGCCCGACGACGTGGCGTACGCGCTGGAGACGATCGGGCTGACCGAGCGGCGGGACGTGCTCGCGGGCACCCTCGCGCACGGGCAGAAGCAGTGGCTGGAGATCGGCATGCTGCTGGTGCAGAACGCACGGCTGCTGCTGCTCGACGAGCCCGTCGCCGGGATGAGCCACGAGGAGCGCGAGGCCACCGGCGAGCTGCTGGGCCGGGTGGCCGGCGACCGTACCGTGGTCGTCATCGAGCACGACATGGACTTCCTTCGCCGCTTCGCCGACACCGTCACCGTGCTGCACGCGGGCAAGGTGCTCAGCGAGGGCACTGTCGCGCAGGTCCAGGCCGACCCGAAGGTGCAGGAGGTCTACCTCGGGCACGCCACCGACCAGGACGAGCCGGTATCCCAGGGAGCGGAGGCGTGATGCTGCGGATCGAGGGCGTGCACGCCGGGTACGGGCGCAGCACCGTGCTGCACGGTGTCGACGTGACCGTCGACGACGGCATGGTGACCGCGGTGCTCGGGCACAACGGCGCGGGCAAGAGCACCCTGCTGCGGGCTGCGATCGGCCTGCTGCGCCCGAAGCAGGGCATGGTGCTGTTCGGCGGCGAGGACGTCACGAAGCTCGCCCCGCACGTGCGGGTGGCGCGCGGCATGGCGTACGTGCCGCAGGGCCAGCAGTGCTTCCCGCACCTGACCACGGCCGAGAACCTGCAACTGGTCGCCGACGGCCGGCGCGGCGGCAGGCAGGCGCTGGCGTCCGCGCTGGACCTGTTCCCGGCGCTGAACGGGCTCATGCGCCGCCGGGCCGGGCTGCTGTCCGGCGGGCAGCGCCAGCAGCTCGCCATCGCCCGTGCCCTGATCACCCGGCCCAAGCTGCTGCTGCTCGACGAGCCGACCGAGGGCATCCAGCCCAACGTCGTCGCCGAGATCGAGCAGGCGGTGCTGTCCCTGGCCGGCGTGGACGGGCTGTCGGTGCTGCTGGTCGAGCAGCATCTGGGTTTCGCGCTGCGCGCGGCGCATCGCTACCACGTGCTCGAATCGGGCAGAGTGACGTCATCCGGCGCGGGCGGCACCGGCGCCGAACCCGCCGTACGCGCTGCCCTCACCGTGTAGAAGGACGGTTCATGTTCCTCACCCAGCATGAGCAGGAACGACTGCTCATCCATGTGGCGGCCGACGTCGCCGAGCGGCGCCGTGCCCGCGGCCTGCTGCTCAACCACCCCGAGTCGGTCGCGATCATCACCCGTTTCCTGCTGGAGGGCGCCCGGGACGGGCGCACCGTCGTGGATCTGATGGACGCGGGGGCGCAGGTGCTCACCCGCGCGGACGTGCTGCCCGGCGTCCCCGAGATGCTGAAGGAGGTGCAGGTGGAGGCCACGTTCCCGGACGGCACCAAGCTGGTGACCGTGCACCACCCGATCCGATGATCCCGGGCGAGATCCTCTTCGGAGAGGGCCCGGTCGAGATCAACGTGGATCGGCCGATCACCACGCTGACCGTGGTCAACACCGCGGACCGGCCGGTGCAGGTCGGCTCGCACTACCACTTCGCCGAGGCCAACCCCGGGCTGTCCTTCGACCGCACCGCCGCCTGGGGACAGCGCCTGGCCGTGCCCGCGGGCACCGCGGTGCGCTTCGAGCCCGGCGTCACCCGCGAGGTCGAGCTGGTCCCCCTGGGCGGGGCGCGCGTCGTGCCCGGCCTGCGCGGCGAGTGCGGAGGAGAACTGTGAGCAGCCGGACACGGATAGGCGAGCCTCGCCGGGAAGGTATGTCGGTCGTGCGGCCACAACACGAAAGTTGTACCCACAACTCCTGGGTTGTGGCCGTCGGCACGACCCACCCACCGCCCGCCCGTCGGGAAGCCGGCGACGGCGCCGTGAGGCACGGCGGTCACGTTCGTTTGGGGGCACTGTGACGATTCTGGTCAGCCGCGAGCGGTACGCCGCGCTCTACGGCCCCACCACCGGTGACCGCATTCGGCTGGCGGACACGAACCTGCTCATCGAGGTCGAGGAGGACCGCTGCGCGGGCGGCGACGAGGCCGTCTTCGGCGGCGGCAAGGTGATCCGCGAGTCGATGGGCCAGTCCCGGGCCACCCGGGCACAGGGCGCGCTGGACACCGTCATCACCGGCGCGGTCGTGCTCGACCACTGGGGCATCGTCAAGGCCGACATCGGCATCCGCGACGGGCGGATCGTCGCGATCGGACGCGCCGGGAACCCGGACACCATGCCGGGCGTACACCCGGATCTGGTCATCGGCCCGGCGACCGAGGTCGTCTCCGGCAACGGGAAGATCCTCACCGCGGGCGCGGTAGACACGCACGTGCACTTCATCTGCCCGCAGCTGGTGCACGAAGCCCTCGCGGGCGGCGTCACCACGCTGGTCGGCGGCGGCACCGGCCCGGCCGAGGGCACCAAGGCCACCACCGTCACCGCGAACGCCTGGCACCTGGCCCGCATGTTCGAGGCCCTGGACACGTTCCCGGTGAACGTGCTGCTGCTAGGCAAGGGCAACACGGTCTCCGAGGAGGCCATGTGGGAGCAGCTGCGAGCCGGGGCGGGCGGGTTCAAGCTGCACGAGGACTGGGGCACCACGCCCGCGGCGATCGACGCCTGCCTGCGGGTCGCGGACGCGTCCGGGGTGCAGGTGTCGATCCACACCGACACCCTGAACGAGGCCGGGTTCGTGCAGGACACCCTGGCCGCGATCAACGGGCGGGCGATCCACTCGTACCACACCGAGGGGGCCGGGGGCGGGCACGCGCCCGACATCATCACGGTGGCGAGCCTGCCCAACATCCTGCCGTCGTCGACGAACCCGACCCGGCCGTACACCCGCAACACCCTGGCCGAGCACCTGGACATGCTGATGGTGTGCCACCACCTGAACGCGGCCGTGCCGGAGGACCTGGCGTTCGCGGAGAGCCGCATCCGGCCGTCCACGATGGCCGCCGAGGACCTGCTGCACGACCTGGGCGCGATCTCGATCATCGGGTCGGACTCGCAGGCGATGGGCCGCATCGGCGAGGTCGTGCTGCGCACCTGGCAGACCGCGCACGTGATGAAGGACCGGGTCGGCGCGCTGCCCGGCGACTCCAGCGCGGACAACAACCGGGCCAAGCGGTACGTCGCGAAGTACACCATCTGCGCGGCCATGGCCAACGGCCTGGAGGAGCAGATCGGCTCCGTCGAGCCCGGCAAGCTCGCCGACCTGGTGCTGTGGGACCCGGCGTTCTTCGGGGTGCGGCCGCACCTGGTGATGAAGGGCGGCATGATCGCGTACGCGCAGATGGGCGACGCGAACGCCTCCATCCCCACCCCGCAGCCGATCCTGCCCCGCCCCATGTTCGGCGCGTACGGCGTCGTGCCCGCCAAGACCTCGCTCGCCTTCGTCGCCCCGGCGGCGCTGGAGGCGGGCCTGGAGCTGGACGTCAAGCGGGCCCTGGTGCCCGTCGCGAACGTGCGCTCACGGGGCAAGGCGGACCTGCCGCACAACAACGCGATGCCGCATATCGAGGTCGACGCGGACACGTTCACCGTCCGCATCGACGGCGAGGTCGTCGAGCCCGACCCGCCGACGGTCCTGCCCATGGCCCAGCGGTATTTCCTCTTCTGATGCACCGCACCGCGTACCTGCTGCTGGCCGACGGGCGATTCCCGTCCGGCGGCCACGCGCACTCCAGCGGACTCGAAGCGGCCGTCGCGGCCGGCCGGGTCACCGACCTGGCCGGCCTGGAAGCGTTCCTGCACGGCCGCCTCTCCTACGCCGCCCCCGTCACCGCCGCCTTCACCGCCGCCACCCACCTCACCGCCGCGCGGATGGGAAGGGCACCTTCCGCTACGGAATCCGATGTGAAGGTGCCCTTCCTTTCCCTTGACCGGGAGCTGGAGGCGCGGACGGTTTCGCCGGCGCTCAGGCTCGCTTCGCGGCGGCAGGGGCGGGCGCTGTTGCGGGCGGGCCGGAACACGTGGCCGAGCGAGTTGTATGGGCAACTGCCCAAGCACCCCGACGGCCCGCACCAGCCGCTGGCGCTGGGAGTGACCACGGCCGCGGCGGGGCTGTCCGCCGAGGAGGCCGCGCAGATCGCCGCGTACGGGGTGCTCACCGGGCCGGCCAGTGCGGCGGTGCGGCTGCTCGGGCTGGACCCGTACCAGGTGCAGAACCTGCTGGCCAGGATGGCCGGATCATGCGACGAGATCGCGGCAGCCGCCGCGGCGGTCGCCCACAAGTCCCCGCAGGAGCTGCCGGCCCACGCGGCGCCGCTGGCCGACATCTCCGCCGAACTGCACGCCACCTGGGAGGTGCGTCTCTTTGCGAGCTGACCACGCCTACGACCACGACGAATCGGTGCCCCACACCCACCCGGAGCCGGGCGTCGACCCGCACCCGCCGCTGCCGCAGCTGGACCGGGCGGTGCGCATCGGCATCGGCGGGCCGGTCGGCTCCGGCAAGACCGCGCTGGTCGCCGCCCTGTGCCGGGCGCTGGCCGGGGAGCTGCGGCTGGCGGTGGTGACCAACGACATCTACACCACCGAGGACGCCGACTTCCTCAAGCGGGCCGGGGTGCTCGACCCGTCCCGCATCCGCGCGGTGGAGACCGGCTGCTGCCCGCACACCGCGATCCGCGACGACATCTCCGCCAACCTCGACGCCGTCGAGGAGCTGGAGGACGCGCTCGGCCCGCTCGATCTGGTGCTCGTCGAGAGCGGCGGCGACAACCTCACCGCCACCTTCAGCAAGGGCCTGGTCGACCAGCAGATCTTCGTCGTCGACGTGGCCGGCGGCGACAAGGTGCCGCGCAAGGGCGGCCCCGGCGTCACCACCGCCGACCTGCTCGTCATCAACAAGACCGACCTCGCCCCGCTGGTCGGCGCGGACCTGGCCGTGATGGACCGCGACGCCCGCGCCCGCCGCGGCACGCTGCCGACGATCTTCCAGTCCATCGCGCAGGATCCACAGGCGAGCCAGGTCGCCGACTGGGTACGCCACGTCGTCGCCCACGCCGCGGGCGCCCACGCGCACGCGCACGCCGGGGCGCACTGATGCGGGCGCTGGCCAGGATCGTCGCCGAGGCCGACGGCCGTGGCGGCACCCGGCTGGCGCGCCTGCGCGGTGAGCCGCCGCTGCAGCTGCGGCACACCCCGGACGGCTCGGCGACGGCGACGGTGCACCTGATCGGCAGCGCCGCCGGGCCGCTCGGTGGCGACGACCTGCGCATCGAGATCGAGGTCGGCGAGGGCGCGTCGCTGTGCGTACGCTCCGTCGCCGCCTCGATCGCGCTGCCCGGCCGCGACGGCACGCCGTCACGTACGACGGTCACCGCGGTCGTCGCCGCGGACGGTGAGCTGCGCTGGCTGCCGGAGCAGCTCGTCGCCGCGGCGGGCTGCCGCCACCAGGCGACGTCCACGGTGGAGCTGGCCGGCGGGGCCAGGTTGCTGTGGCGGGAGGAGCTGATCTGCGGACGGCATGACGAGCGGCCGGGCGATGCCGTGGTCAGCACCTCGGTCGACTACGACGGCGCTCCCCTGCTGCGCCAGTCGCTGACGATCGGCCCGGGTACGCCCGGCTGGGACGGCCCGGCCGTGCTCGGCGGGGCGCGGGCGACCGGCTCGCTGCTGCTCGTCGACCCCGCCGCCGCGCCCGCGCCGTCGGCCGTGCTGGGGGCCACCGCGGTGCGGATGCCGCTGACCGGCCCGGCGACGCTGGTCAGCGCCACCGCCCCGGACGCGCACGTGCTGCGCGGCTACCTCGACGCGTGACCCACCGCGGAGAGCGCTCTCCGAACGGGGGATGACGCGATCACCATCGAGGGTGTTCACTGGCGGCGTGCGTGTTTGGGAGGCCGACTACACCGACTTCGTCAGCGTCTACACGGGACGGCTGCGCCGCCTGGCGTACGCCCGCTGCGGTGACTGGGACACCGCCGACCGGCTCACCCGCCAGGTCCTGCTGAACGTGTACCGGCGCGGCAACTCCACCGTCCAGGAGCCCCCCGACGTCTACGCCGAAAAAGCCCTGCTGCACCTGCTCCGCCACGCCAAGCCCCCGGCCGACGTCGACACCGGCCCCGACGTGCTCGCGCCACCGGTCCCGTTCACCTCCGGCGAGCTCATCGCGGCCGGCCGGGCGCGGCGGCGGGTGCTGCGCGCCATCACCGCGGCCGTCTCCGTGCTCGGGCTGGTCGTCGCGGGCGTCGCGCT
Source organism: Catellatospora vulcania (assembly GCF_009720385.1). GTDB lineage: Bacteria > Actinomycetota > Actinomycetes > Mycobacteriales > Micromonosporaceae > Catellatospora > Catellatospora vulcania. The sequence goes on from NZ_WARX01000031.1 coordinate 95,901, forward strand.
GTACCTGCTGCGCCCGGTCCCCGGTGGCACGCCGGTGCCCGAGGCCGAGGACTGCATGGCCGGGCTCCCGTCGCCGCCGTCGACCAGCGCCTCCCCGTCGGCCCGGCCGAGCGCGGTCGCCGACGGCGGCATGGACCGGTTGACCGCGCTGACCGGGGACCTGCCGCTGCGCAGCGCGTCGGTGATGCCCGAGCAGGCCCGCCGGGAGCGGCTGAGCTGCGAGGTCGCCGCGTACTTCCGCACCAAGGTGAATCCCACCGGCCTGGAACGGGTCGATCTGGGGCTGGACGACCGCGGGGACTTCCGGCCGATGGCCGCGCTGCTCGACCCGGAGATCGCCCCCGCCGCGCTGACGGTGGCGGTGCGGATCAGCACGGCCAGCGGCCAGGGCACGGTGACCATCTCGGTGGCCCCGACCGTCGCGCTACCCGACTCGCAGCACTGCGCGCGGCTCCCCATCTGCCGGCTGTCGAGCGTCACCGAGGAGGGCTGGGTCGTCGAGCAGTACGGCGTGCACGACACGCCCGACGCCGCGAAGGCCGGCTACCGCCTGGGCAAGGACGCGGACTGGTGGTCGGTGGCGGCCTACACGGGGCACAGCATGGTGCTGGTGACGATCACCAACTCGCCCGACGTCCGCGCCGCACTGCCGGCCAGCACCGAGTACACGCCGCTCGGCGAGCAGGTGACGACGCTGGCCACCGATCCCCGGATGGCGGTTTTCGACCCGCCCGCCTCCCCCACGCCGTCGGCGCCCCCCTCGTCCGAGCAGTGATCAAGCCGTCGATCATCCTCGGTAGTCGGCCCACTGCTGCTTCATCGCGGTCAGCGCGTCAGCATGCTTCTCGGCGAACCGGTCCAGCGCCGGTCGCGCCGCCGCCATGACATGGTTGCGCAGGTCGGTCCGGCAGGCGGCGTCGGTGTCGGCGGCCGCGCGCTCGAACGCCGCCGCTTCCGCCCACGCGGAACCGTTCGCCAGCTTCTTCCAGCCCAGTCCGGGATCGGGGAACCTGCTCTCGATCAACTGGTAAAGGTCGAGGTAGGTGCGAACGGGATAGCCGGCCTTGGCCATGCAGTCGCCGTACTCATCCAGCTTGGCCACGACGGCAGGGTTCTTCTCCTGCTCCGCGAACACCTTCTCCAGTTCGGCGACGAGTTCGCCCTGCCCGTCGGGAGCGAAGGCCGCGACGTCCGGCGCTGCCGTGATGCACGGCCCGAGAGCCGCACCGTACGCGGCACGCTCGGCTTCGGTCTTCAACACCCCGTACGCGTTATCCGCCGTCGCATCGGCTGCCCTGGCGACGTTCTGCTTGAACGCCGTGATGCCGAATCCGTGTTCGCCGAGCGGGGCCAGCGACGTCAGATCGTTGAGCACGATCGGCCCGGCGACCGGATTCTCACTCGGCGCCGCCGTGTACGAAAGTCCCTTGCCGCTCATGCAGTCGGCAATCGACTGCTGGAACGCCGCCACAGCCTTGGCCTCGGCAGCGGATCGTTCCTCGGGCGTGCCGAGCAGCGCATCGAGCAACTCCTGATAGGTCGCCGCTACCCCGGCCGAGGACGCCGTGGCGTCCTGGGCTGAAACCTTCGCGCAACCACTCGCCACGACGGCGACAGCGGTCGCCGATATGGCAAGGAGACCAACCGATCTCATCATCTGTTCGTCCCTGGCATCGGCGGGAGTGCTCGGCATGAAGCCCTCGCGGGCGGCTCAGTTCAGTGGTAGCACGCGCGCGATCCGGATCGACCGGCTGCCGCCCGCAGCCGGGTAGGCGGCGCTGCCGTCCGAGTATGCCTTGAACGCCTGGTAGTCGTGGTCCCTCACGTTGACGGTGAATTTGGCCCCCACGGTCTTGCCGGTGCCGGCGTCATACACCTGAGCGGCGATCGTCGAGCCTGACGCCCAGGCCAGGAGCATCCGGCCCGTGCCGTAGCCGACCAGGTGCGGGTGGCTCGACCTGGCCGCCGTCCTGACGGTGAGGTTCGACTTGCCGGTGGTGAAGCGCTCCAGCCGCACGCTGCCGCCCTGGCTCCACGCGGTCCAGTAGCCACGGGTCGCGGCGAGCACCAGGTCACCGCCGAACAGGCTGCCGTCGCAGGTTCCCGCGGCCACGGTCCGGTACGGATCCGGCTGCGCGATGCGGCAGGCGTTGTCGGTGGCGCACACCATCGCATAACGGCTGGTCCGCGGGTCCCATACGATGCGGGTCGTCCAGCTGTGGCTGCAGCCGACCTCGAAGCTGTCGCGGTGGCCGGACACCAGCTTGCCGTTCGCGTCGACGACCTGCATGCGGTCGCCCTCGTGGATGTCGACGCAGTCGCCGTTGCGCACGGTGATGGCCACCCCGAAGTAGGCGGCGTAGTTCTTGCCGTCGGTGGCGAGCCGGCCGTGGTGCTGGTACCACCAGACGAACCGCGCGCCGTCGTCGTAGCCCTTGCGGCTGCCGCTCAGGTTGGTGACCTGCCGCTCCCAGACCTGCTTGCCCGAGTCGTCGAAGCGGATCATGTGCATGGTGTTGCAGGGGCTGGACGAGCCGCCGCACAGCTTGCCTCCGCCGCAGTCGCCGCGGCGGGTGAGCAGCACGACGCCGCCGGTGCGGTCGGCGTGCACGTCCTGCAGGTCGATGCCGGCGAAGCTGGTGGGGGTGCCGACGAGCTTGTCGTCGCAGTCAAGGCGGCCCAGGTAGACGCGCTTGTCGGCGCCCAGCCACGCCAGCCAGGAGCCGCCTGCGGGCCGCTCCGCGATCGCCATGGGCAGCGGCTCGGTGTCGCCCTCACGCCCGTACCCGAGGACGGCGGAACTGATCTTTACCTCGGTGACCTTCACGACCGGCTTGGGTCCTACCGGCCTGGCGCAGGCACCGGCGGTCGTCACCGACGGCGACGCGGCGGGGCTCGGGGTCGCCGACGCCGACAGGCCCGGGGCGGCCGAGCCCTGTGACTGCGCCGGGGACGGCTGGTCCGAGCCGAACCAGGAACCCGGGGCGCCGGCGACGGCGAGCACCGCCGCGGCGAGCACGGCGACCGCGGACAGCCCTGCGGCGGCCAGCAGCAGACGCCGCCGGGACGCGCGGCCCCGGTGCCGGCCGGTACGGGATGACGGAGTGTCGCCGGTGCTCATACGCGTCCTCGGGGGAAGGCGCCGCCGACCGAACCGGTCGCGGGTTCGGGGCGACTCTACCGAGGTGTTCCGGTGGCCGCGCACGGTCCACACCGGACACGCAGCGGCAGCAGACGACTACCGGACGGATATGCGACGGCCCTCGCCGTATCACCGCTTCGCCGACACCGCTCTTCAAGCCGACAACACTTCGGCAGCAGGAGACAGACCATGCCACTCGTCAACGCGTCCATCCCGACCAACCTCGCCACGCTGGTGCAGCTCGGCGGCAGCAACCCGGCCACCGCGGCGGAGGGCACCGTCGGGCTCACCACCGATCCGGTGGGCCCGCAGGCGCCGCAGTGGACGATCACGGTGACCCAGAGCGGCAACGGCGACGCCGTACGCCACTTCGGCCAGCTCGCCGTCAACCAGAACTCCGTGCAGGGCACCAACGCGTCGCACTACCTGGCCGCAGGCACCTACGAGACCAACCTGGCGATCGACATGACCGCGTACGCCACGGACCCGGACGTGCGCAGGTGCCTGTGCCCGTTCGAGGGGTACGACGACGACCGCGTATACCTGCACCTGACCGCGCCGATCGCCCTGCTCAACCGGGACGCCGAGCTCGAGCACTGCGGCGACCACGTGTACGCGTACAACAACTCGCTGGCGCAGCTGGACAACGCGCTGGCGGCCGTCGCCGGGCGCCGGTTCGGCCCGTTCACCTCCGCCGCCGCCGCGACGGCACGGGTGACCTCGGAGATCGGGCTGGCGCTGCCGGTGGCGCTGCGCGGCGTCGCGATGACCCCCGCCGCGTGGGTCGCCGAGTACCTGCGGCTGTGCGGCGAGTCCTCGCAGCGCGACATCGCCGGGTACCACACGTTCGGGCTGCAGCTGCTGGGCGCGGCCCCGGCCGGCGCGATCACGTACCTGACCGGCGCGGCCCGCGACGGTGCGGGCGTGACACCGCGGTTCGTGCAGCTCACGAACGGCGCGACGGCGATCGGCGTACACCCGTCCGCGACTTTCATCGTGTAGTGCCGGCGGTGCGGGCGCCTCACTTCGAGGCGCCCCGCGCCCCGGCGGCCGGCGACGATTTCGCGAAGACATCTCCGCTTACGGGCGGTTTTTACTAGTCTGCGATACATGAGCTGGTTTGCGCATTCGGGGCAGCGTCTTGCCCTCGCTGCCGCCGCCGCGACGGTGGCCGTGCCCGTCCTCGTCACGGCGCCCGGGGCCGCGGTGGCACACGTCCCCGCCGACCGGGCCGCGAGCGCGCGTCCCGCGCAGGCCGCGTCCTGGCGGATCGCGCCCTGCCCCAAGCCCGCCGGACCGCGGGTGTCCGCGCCGACGCGCCCCTCGCCGCCCGCGGCCGACCCGGTCCTGCGCACCGTCGGCGGCGACCAACTGGCCACCGCGGGGCTGGCCGTTCCCGCGTCCGCGGGCGCGCCACCCGCCGTGACCGCCACCTCGTGGCTGGTCGCCGACCTCGACACGGGAGCGGTGCTCGGCGCGTGCGGCGCACACGAGTACGCCACCCCCGCCAGCGTGCAGAAACTACTGCTCGCGGCGACGATGATGGGGCGGCTCGACCCGGAACGCGTCGTCACCATCACCCGCGAGGACGTCGACATCGAGCCGGGCAGCTCGTCGGCCGGCCTGATCGAAGGCGGCCGGTACTCGATCGAGACGCTGTGGCTCGGGCTGCTGCTGGCCTCCGGCAACGACGCCGCGAACACACTGGCCCGGCTGGGCGGCGGCACGGCCGAGGGCGGGGTCCGCGAGATGAACGAACTGGCCGCCAAGCTCGGCGCATTCCAGACGCACGCGGTGACCCCGTCCGGGCTCGACGCGCCCGGCCAGTTCACCAGCGCCTACGACCTCGCCCTGATCATGCGGGCCTGCCTGGCCGAGCCGCTGTTCGGCAAGTACGCCCTCACCCGGTACACGCAGATCCCCGACCAGGGCAAGCACCACAAGGGTTTCCAGATCCAGAACCAGAACCTGCTCATCGACAACTACCCCGGGGCGCTGGGCGGCAAAACCGGCTACACCGACCTGGCCCGCCACACGTACGTGGGCGCGGCCGAACGCGACGGCCGGCGGCTGGTCGTCACCGTGCTCGGGGCCGAGTACGTGCCGCTGCGCGGCTGGGAGCAGGGGGCTGCCCTGCTCGACTGGGGCTTCGCCCAGCCCGCCGACGTCTCGGTGGGCCGGCTGGTCGACCCGGGCGCCTCGGCGGCGAACCCGTCGGCGGCGGCCCAGGCGGCCGACACTCCGGGCACCGGCACGAACGCGCTCGCCGACGCGGGCGGCACCGGCACACCGCCCCTGCTCGCCTTCGGCGCGGTGGTGGCGGCGGCAGGTCTCGTGCTCTCCGCGGCCGCCCGGCGTCGCCGCGGCAACCGGACGCGACCCCGCCACTGACCGAACCGAAGCCGCGGCACCCGGGTTCCCGGGTGCCGCGGCTTCGGTTCGCGGCTCAGCGCCGCGCGGCGGGCCGGGCCGGGGGCGTGATCCGCACCCGCTGCACGGGGCGGGTCTCGATGTCGCCGAGCTGCGCGCCGATCGTCGACCGCAGCTCGTCGTAGTCGGCGAACGAGTAGTCGTGGAACAGGGTGTACCCGGCCCACATCAGGTTCGCGCACACCTGCGGCGGCACCTTGCCCGTCGCCGCGCCCATGCCGACCAGCGCGATCGACGTGATGCTGCCGGGCTCGCGCTCGTTCTGCAGGTGCACGGCCTGGAACGCGGCGGCGCAGGCCAGTGCCACGTTGAGCGTCTCGCGTACGTTCTCCGCCGACTGGTTCATCGTCGGTGTCGAGATCAGGAACTTCGGATTCGCCGCACCGGAGGGCACGCACACCGCGCTGCCGATCGGCAGCGACCCGCCGAAGCCGTCCCGGATCGCCCGCTGGACCCGCAACTGGATGCCCGCGCCGAGGTGCCGCTTGATGACGGCGTCGACACCGCCGTTCATCTCACCATGCGAATTGGTCGGACTGACCCAGGCGTCCACCCGCTGCTCGATGATCGACCCTCGGAAGATCGTGACCTGTGGAGTGTCGGCGAACGCCGACTGCCACGCCTGCACCACCTTCGCGTTGACATCGCTCAGCACTACCTTGAGCTGGGGCTTCACGTCGTTGACAGTCATGGCTCGCTCCGGTCACGGGGAAGGGGTCGTCTTCAGCGCCCCGAAAGATAGCGGGCCGCACCGACGAAATCCGGGCCGTCGAATCGACATCCGGGAGTTGTCGTGGCCCGGTGTTAGCGTCCCGCGGCATCGACACCACACGTCATCTGCACGACCCGCCCGGGAGCACACCATGAGCGACAACGCCGCAACGACGCCGTCCGGTCAGGACGACCCGCTCGCCCTCGCCGAACTGTTCAACGGTGGAGGCGAGCCGTGGCTGCCGCTGCTGAAGCCGGTCATCGAGGCCCAGCATGCCGCGCCCTCCTTCATCGGCCCGGGTCGCGGCCCGCAGGTGGTGCCGGTCCGGGAGCTGACCTTCCAGGCGCTCAAGCCGCACCCGCCGCAGAAGTGGAAGGTCGTCGTCTTCGGGCAGAACCCCTACCCGCGGCCGGAGAGCGCCACCGGGATCGCCATGTTCGACAACACCTTCCACGACTGGAACGACAGCCAGTTCGGCAAGGTCATCACCATCCGCTGCATCATCAAGGCGGCGGCGATGTGGAAACACGGCATCCCGAAGAAGACGCCGATCGCCGACATCCGCAAGCTGCTGCGCGAGCACGACACGGTGCAGCCCCCGGAATGGTTCCAGGCGATGCTCACCCAGGGTGTGCTTCTGCTGAACGCGTCGCTGACCGCCAGCGCCGACGGCGCGATGGCCACCGACCAGCACACCGCCTTCTGGCGGCCGGTGGTGGAGAAGCTCGTCGAGGAGATCCTGCGGGCCAAGCAGCACGGCGACGAGCAGGACCGGGGCGTCGTGTTCGCCTGGTGGGGCGCGCATGCCCGCACCCTCAAGAACCTCGTGGTCCGGCTGCAGAAGAAGTACCCCGATGTCGAGGTCCGGCACATCGACCACCCGAACCCGGCGGCGCAGGGCGACATCTTCTGCGACGGGGACCACTTCGCCGCGGTCAACGAGGCGCTCCGCGGGCTCGGCGCCGACGAGATCGACTGGCTGCCGAGCAAGGGGTGGAACACGGCTACGGGCTCGGCCGGCTCGGACACCGCGGACCGGATGGGGGCCTTCATCGCGTCCACGATGGAGCTGCACAAGCTCTACCTGGAGCGGCTCGCCAGCGTCAAGGACGAGGGCCTGGCGCTGCCCGCGATCACCGGGGTCTTCGACACCCCGCTGATGGACTTCCGGGAAGCCGTCGCACCGGCCGCCAAGCTGCTGTCGGGCCTCGACTGGCACGTGGAGAGCTCGCACGACTTCGGCCGTCAGCAGGCCGAGCAGTCGACGGGCGGGCTGACCGCAGACGAGGTCGCGGCGCTGTATCTCTACACCTGCGAGTCGGCGTTCTACCGCCAGATCAACGCCACGCTGCGCCACCCCGACCGCAGCCGGATCGTGCCGTACCTGCCGTACCTGCGGCTGCTGTTCTCGGCCGTGTCCCGGCTGCCCGCCCGCACCGAGCCGCTGTGGCGCGGGGTGGCGATGGACCTTCGGGCGCAGTACCCGGTCGGCCAGACGGTCACCTGGTGGGGCGTGTCGTCGTGCACCTCGAAGCTCAGCGTGGCGCAGGCGTTCCTCGGCGGCCGCGGCAAGCGCACGATCTTCGAGGTCACTCCGGTGCGGGCGGTGGGCATCCGCAGATTCTCCGCGTTCACCGGCGAGGAGGAGTTCATCCTGACCCCTGGCACGCAGCTCACGGTGACCGACGTGCAGGCCGAGCGCAGCGGCCTGTGCACGGTGCGGCTGACCGAGCTGGCCGACCAGCACATGGTCGCGTGAACAAGGCGTGACCCGCCACGCCGCCGTGCTGCAGAGAACCGGGCAGCACGGCGGCGTGGGTGGACCGGTGTCCCGTCAGGCGGCGTCGAGGGCGTCGGCGATCTTGCGATCATGTCCGACACGACGGGGCCGGGCCGGCCCTGGTGGGTTGCTGCCGTCGGTGGCGACTGACCATGAGCTGCGCGAGATCGGGCGCAGGACACGACGATCTCCGCGGCTTCGAGACGAGCCGTCTGCGGGTCAGCGGCCGAGAGGTTTACGGTACCGGCGGTACTCGCGCACCACCTGGAAGCCGAGCCGCTCGTACAGTGACCGCGCGCCAGAGGGGTCGTGCCCCTCGGTGTGCAGGCGGATCGGTCCGGCACCCTGCTGGGTCAGGGTGCTGAGCGTCCGGGTGAGCATCGCGGTTGCCAGGCCGCGGCGCTGGAGGTCCGGATCGACCTGAACGTCCTCGATCTCGACGCAGGCGGGTGTGCGGCTCGCGGCGACGAACCCCACGACGCGGTCGGCGAGGGTCGCCACCTGGAAAAGGTCGAGTTGCGATCGGCTGAGCCAGTCGCGCAACCCGTCCTCGGCCGGCAGCGTGAAGAACGGTCGCTCTGCCCAAACGCGGGCGGTGAGGTCGAGCAGGGGCCGGGCGTCGGCGACCGCGGCGGCGCGGACGGTGATGCCATCTGGCAGCTGCCGAGGTTGCACGGGCGAGCCGTGGTGCTCCATTTCGACCATGGTGAACACCTGCCGGTACCCGCGGCGTTCCAGCAGCGCCATCCGGTCCGGCTGGACTGTCGATGCGTTGCCGCCGAGCACGACCGGGCCGTTGCCGGCACGGCCGGCCGAGAGCCGAGCTGCGATGCCCTCGGCCTCCTGCAGTAGCCGCCCGCCCAGGCCGTGGCGGCGTGCCGAGGGCGCCACGTAGCCGTCACTGAGACAGACATGGGTTCCGTCGTCTTCCGTCCAGGACCGCAGCGAACCCCATCCGACCACCGACTCGGATGCGTCGACCGCGACGACCGCCCAGTCCGCTGCCTCCATCCCGCGCCGCACGCCGTCGGGATCCAGGAGTGGCTCCATGGTGGAGTGGACATCGACGGCGTCAGCGGTGGCATGCCGGGCATGCAGCTCATGAACCACTGGCGCGTCGTCGGGCCGGAACGGGCGCAGCACGTGGTCGGGCATGCGCCGAGTACATCATCGCCGTCAACCCGGTATCCGCAGCCGCAGCGTTGCGGCGCTCCGGATCTGATGGCCCGCCCTGCGGGTGGACCAGCCCGGTGGCCCGCCGACCTAAGTGGACACCTGAGCACGGCCCTGTCCAGCGGGCGCACGAAGGCGTCCCGGTGCGCGGGCTGTACCCCCAGGCACCGGGACGGGTCAGGAAGGCCCAGTCAGGGCGTCGATCATCTGATGCGAAGTGGCGTGGCGCCGCGTGTGCCACGCGGGAGCGAGGCGCAGACGAGCCGCTCATCCCGCGACCGCCACATCATGTCGATGTGGACCCGGACGTCGTGGCCCTTCGCCCGATGTCACCGCGGAACGGCCCTGTGCCGCCCAAGCCGTGGAAGCGCTCCCGCCCACTGCAGAAACAATATTAAGGCAGGTCGATCCCCTTGGCAATGACCTGCGTGGGCGGCGAGGTCAGGCGACGGCCGGGTGGCGCGACAGCGCGTCGGTCAGCGTGCTCAGCAGGGCGGCGAGCTGCTCGCGCTCGAACTCGGGCATGGCCAGCTCGCCGATGCTCGCCCGCACCCGGTCGGCGATGCGGTCGTGCAGCTGGCGGCCGCGCGGGCTGAGGTAGGCGCGGATGCGCCGACGGTCGAGCGGATCGACCCGCCGGTACACCAGGCTGTGCTCCGCGAGCTGGTCGACGACCTTCGTCAGGGTGCCGGGCGGCAGGAACGCGCCGTCGGCGACCTCGGTCATCGGACGTCCGCCCTCGGCGGCCAGCAGCGTCAGCACCCGCCACGCCTCGGGTGAGCACTGCTCGGCGCGCAGGATCGCCGACAGCCGTCGCTGCAGCAGGCGTTCGGCGTTGGTGAGCAGCTGCAGCAGATCGGGCGTCGGACCGTGGGGCGCTGGGGCGGGCAAGGTCCCTCCTCGGCCGGTGGACGTGACTCATGCTACAGAACAGCCACATGTTCGGGAACCGTCTGGAGATCATGCGCGGGTCACGGGAACATGTGCCCCATGCCCGTACCGCCGCAGCGGTTGCCAGGCCTGGTCGTCCCCGGACTGCCCGGCCGGAGCACGGGCACCCTCGGCGAGACCGTCCACGTGGCGCTGGTGTTCCCGATGCAGGGACCCGCCGGGATCTTCGGCCCGACCTGCGAGCTGTGCGCCCAGCTCGCGGTGGAGGAGGTCAACCGCAACGGCGGCGTGCTGGGCCGGGAGCTGAGCCTGGTGCCGGTCGACGGCGGGGCCGCTCCGGACCGGGTCGCCGCCGAGGTCGAGACGCTGGTGTCGCTCGGCGCGGTGCACGGCGTGACCGGCTGGCACATCTCGTCGGTGCGCCAGGCGCTCGCGCCGCGGATCGCGCACCGCGTCCCTTACGTCTACACCGCCCTGTACGAGGGCGGCGAGCGCACCGAAGGCGTGTACCTCACCAGCGAGACGCCCGACGAGCAACTGCTGCCCGCGATGCGGCTGCTGGCCGGGGAGCACCGGGTCAGGCGCTGGTTCATCGTCGGCAACGACTACGTGTGGCCGCGGCGGACCGCGTCGGCGGCGCACCGCTACGCGGTCGAGTCGGGCACCCAGGTGTGCGGCCAGGCGTTCCTGCCGCTGGGCGTGCACGGCTTCGCCGACGTGCTGCGCCGCGTCGAGCGCAGTGCCGCCGACGCGGTGCTGATGCTGCTGGTCGGCAACGACGCGGTCCGCTTCAACCGGGCCTTCGCCGCGTCCGGGCTGGACCAGCGCTGCCTGCGGCTGAGCACGCTGATGGACGAGAACATGCTGATGGCCAGCGGCGCGCACGCCACCCGGGGCCTGTTCAGCGCCGCCGGGTTCTTCTCCACCCTGGTGACCCCGGAGAACCTCGACTTCCACGGCCAGTACGCGCGCCGTTTCGGCGTCGAGGCGCCGCAGCCCGGCAGCCTCGGCGAGTCCTGCTACGAGGGCGTGCTGCTGCTCGCCGCGCTGATCAACCGGGCGGGCTCGCTGGACGTGCGGGCGATCGGGTCCGGGGCCGACGCGGTGACCTACGAAGGGCCGCGCGGGGCGATCGCGATGCGCCGCCGGCACGCCCGCCAGCGCATCTACCTCGCCGAGGCCGACCGGCTCGACTTCAACGTGCTCACCCAGCTGTGACCGGCGCGCTCGCGATCACATGGAACAGCCGTGCGGTCAGCGGGAACGGCATCCGGTCCGACAGCGCGATCTCCAGACGCTCCAGCTCCGCGAAGAACGACGCGTCGTACTTGCGCTCGTCGTCGGGGATGTAGTCGCACACCGAGCGGATCCCGTAGTGGCCGAGCACGCCCGCGCCGAGGCGGCGCAGGGCGGTGCACACCTCGTCGGCGGTACGCGGGTAGACCGGGGTGTTGAACGTGTGGGTGAACCGCTCGGACGCGTCGAGGGTCTCGTACGCGGCGGTGAGGTCCATGTCGCGGATCGCGGCGCGCAGCGGTTCGGAGTGGGCGTTGCCCGCGATGACGCTGAGCAGGCCGCCCTCGGCCAGCGGCGCCATGACCGTCGACAGCGTCGACTCCACGTCGGCCACGTACGGCAGCAAATTGTGGCACAGCACCAGGTCGTAACCCTGCCGGTCGACCACGTCGCCGAGCTTGGCGACGTCGGACTCGATCACGGTGACCCGGTGCGCCACGCCGGTGGACTCGGCCAGCGACCGCGCCGAGACCAGCATCTGCGACGAGTAGTCCACCAGGGTGACCTGGTGCCCGGCGACCGCGTAGCGGACCGCCTCGACGCCGTTGCCGCCGGCCACGTCGAGGATGCGCAGACGGCGTCCGTCGAGGTGGCGCGCGATGTTGTGCTCGGCGAGGGTGTAGCGCAACCGGCCCCAGGGCGCGTCCTGCCACTGCCGCCAGGCGGACACCTTGTCGTCGAACACGTCACGGGTCACGTTGCTCATGGGGACGACCGTAACGGAGGTTCAGCCGCCGGGCACCCCGGAACACGCGATTACTCCGTACGACGTCAGAAGCGGTTTTCCGGCCACGCGCGACCCCGGTGGCCGCGTTCGCGGGGCGCGCCGGTGAAGGCGCAGGCACGGCCGCACCGGCACCGTCCGGTCACGACGGTGCGAGACTGGACGCCGCACCTCGCTTAAGGAGAAGACTGATGACGACGGAGCCGCAGGCCCCGAGCACCGCCCGGATGATCGACTACTGGCTCGGCGGGACCCGCCATCACCCGATCGACGTCGCCGCCGCCACCGCCTTCGAGGGGGCGTACGGACCGTGTGCGGCGATCTTCCGCTCGCTGCGGGCGTTCTCCGGCCGGGCGGCGCGCTACCTGGCCGCCGAGGGCGTGGACCAGTTCCTCGTCTTCGGCGCGGGCATCCCCGCCCAGGGCAGCGTGCACGAGACCGTGCCGGATGCGCGCGTGCTCTACACCGACGTGGACCCGGAGATCGTCGCCGCCGGACGCGAGCTGCTGGGCGACCGGCCGGGCGTGGCGTACGTGCCCGGCGACGCCGCCGACCCGCGCGGCATCGACGCCGCCGCGCTCGACCGGGCGCTGCCCGACCACGCCACCCGCCCGGTCGGGCTGATCTTCCTTGGCCTGGCGGCGTTCCTCGACGACGCGACCCTGGCCCACGCCCTGGACGAGATGTACGACCTGGTCCCGGCGGGCAGCCGGCTGGCGTTCGACTTCGACGCGATGGAACTGGCCGCCTATCCCGAGGCGCTGGCGATGATGGGCCCCGGCTTCCACATGCGCGAGCCCGCCGACTTCGGCCGGCTGCTGGGCCGCTGGCAGGTCACCGCCGACGGCATCGTCCCGGTCGCACAGTGGCGTCCCGACGGCACCCCCGAGCAGGTCCCCGACGCGTTCTGGGGCGGCGTCGCGGTCAAGTGACGCGCCGTTGATCGCGGGCCGCGGCACGGGCAGCGCTTGACAGGGGTCGATGGGCGCATGATCCTGAGTGCCGGGTGCGGCGGCGCGCTCCCCTGACCGATCGTCTGCCGATCAGGAGCGTCCCGTGCCGTACACCCGCCGCCATGTCCTTCGTCTGGGCACCGCGACCCTCGTCGTCGCCGCCGTCCCGGCCGTCTCACTGCCCGCCCTGGCCGCCGCGGTCGTCACCGCAGACCTGGTGATCTACGGCGCGACCTCGGCGGGCATCGCCGCCGCGGTCACCGCCCGGCGGCTGGGCCGCACCGCGCTGATCGTCGAGCCCGGCTCGCACATCGGCGGCCTGTCCACCGGCGGCCTCGGCATGACCGACAGCGGCGTCAAGACGGCCATCGGCGGCCTGGCGGGCGAGTTCTACCGCCGGGTGTACGCGAAGTACAACGGCACCGCCGTCACACCGACCTCACCCGCCCGGTTCACGTTCGAGCCGCACGTCGCTGCCGTGATCTTCGACGAGCTGCTGGCCGAGGCCGGTGTCCCGGTCTACCTGAACACCCGGCTGACCGGGGTGGCCATGGCCGGCAACCGGATCAGCGAGCTGGCCTGCGACAGCGGGCAGGTGTTCCGGGGCCCGATGTTCGTCGACGCGACGTACGAGGGCGACCTGATGGCGCGGGCCGGGGTCGGCTGGACCGCGGGACGCGAGGCCAACAGCGCGTACGGCGAGACGATCAACGGGGTGCAGCTGCGCAGCGGGCACCAGTTCAACCGGTTCGTGGACCCGTACGTCACACCCGGCAGCGCGGCGAGCGGGCTGCTGCCGGGCATCTCGGCGACCCCCGTCGCGCCCGCGGGCAGCGGCGACGGGCGGATCCAGGCGTACAACTTCCGGATGTGCCTGACCCAGGCCGCCAACCGGATCCCGTTCGCCAAACCGTCCGGGTACGACGCGATCCGCTACGAGCCGCTGGCGCGTTACGTGCAGGCCGGGTACACCGGACCGTTCTTCACCACGCACCAGGTCGGCGGCGGCAAGACCGACTCCAACAACGACGGGGCCTTCTCGACCGATTTCATCGGCCAGAACTACGGCTATCCGACCGCGTCCTACGCCACCCGGGCGAGCATGGTCGACGAGCACCGCGTCTACCAGCAGGGACTGATGTGGTTCCTGGCCAACGACCCGAGGCTGCCCCCGTCGGTCCGCAGCGCCACCGCGTCGTGGGGACTGGCCGCCGACGAGTTCACCGGCAACGGCGGCTGGCCCACCCAGCTGTACGTCCGCGAGGCGCGGCGCATGGTGTCGGCGTACGTGATGACCGAGGCCGACTGCCGCGGCGGCCGGAGCGCGGCCGACTCGGTCGGGCTGGCCAGCTACACCATGGACTCGCACAACTGCCAGCGGGTCGTGGTCTCGGGCGGGCTGAAGAACGAGGGCGACGTGCAGATCGGCGTGCCGCAGCCGTTCGGCATCAGCTACCGGGCCATCACCCCGTACGAGTCGCAGTGCGCGAACCTGCTGGTGCCGGTGTGCCTGTCGGCGAGCCACATCGCGTACGGCTCGATCCGGATGGAACCCGTGTTCATGATCCTCGCGCAGTCGGCGGCGACCGCAGCCCACCTGGCGATCACCGCCGGGTCGGCGGTGCAGCAGGTGCCGGTCGCCACCCTGCAGGCCCGGCTGCGCGCCGACGGGCAGCTGCTGACGTGGCCGCTGACCGCGCCCGGCGAGATCATCGTGGACAGCTCGACCTCGGCCGGGGTCACCCGCGCGGGCGTATGGCTCAAGTCCAGCTCGATCGCCGGCTTCTACGGCCCCGACTACGAGCACGACGACAACGCCAACAAGGGCGTCAACCGGCTGCGGTTCACCCCGACGATCGCGGCGGCCGGCTCCTACCAGGTGTTCCTGCGCTGGACGTCGCACGCCAACCGGGCGAGCAACGTGCCGGTCGACGTGTGTGCGGGCGGCACGGTCACCACCCGGGCCGTCGACCAGCGCGCCGGCGGCGGGCAGTGGGTGTCCCTGGGCACGTTCGCTCTGCCCGCGGGCTCCTCACCGACCGGCGCGAGCGTGCTGATCCGCACCGAGGCCACCGACGGGTACGTGGTCGCCGACGCGGCCCGCTTCGTCCCGGCCTGACCTCCTCGGCAAACCCGGCACGCCTCGTCCCGGCTCGTCTTCGCCCGAGCCGGGACCGGGCGCGCCGCCGCCGTGAGAGGATCGGCCGCGTGACGACTCCCCGTCTCGGCCCGGTGTCGCGGGTCGCGGTCCTGGCCGACGTGCACGGCAACGTGCCCGCCCTGCTCGCCGTCCTCGACGAGGTGGCCGCCGTCGGCGTCGACCTGATCGTGTTCCCGGGTGACCTCACCTGGGGTCCGGAGCCGCAGACCACCGTCGACCTGGTGCAGGAGCTGGGGCGGCGGGCGGTGTTCGTCCGCGGCAACGCGGACCGGGCCGTCGTCGAGCTGGCCCGGGGCGAGCGCGAGCACACGCGCCCGCGTGACCCGTGGATGGTCCGGCAGCACACGCCGGAGGCCGTCGAGTTCCTGGCGGGCTTCCCGCTCAGCGTCGTCGTCGAGGTGACAGGGCTGGGCGCGGTGCGGTTCTGCCACGGCTCGCCACGCGACGACACCGAGTGCGTGACACCCGAGACGTCCGAGGAGCGCTTCGCCGAGCTGTCGCGCGACGTCGAGGAGCAGGTGATCGTCACCGCGCACACCCACCTGCAGTTCGACCGTGAGGTCGCGGGTCGGCGCAGTGTGAACCCGGGCAGTGTGGGCCTGCCGTATCACCTGGGCGCACCGGGCACCGCGTACTGGGCGCTGCTCGGGCCCGACGTCGACCTGCGCAAGACGCGATACGACGTGCAGGAGGCGGTCGACCGGTGCCGGACGACCGGCGACCCGAGCGGGGACACCGTGGTGCGTTACCTGCTGACGCCGCCGACCCCGGCCGAGATCATCGCCGACGCCGAAACCCGCGTCTTCGCCGACTGATGGGGTGGCGGCTCGCTGTTCACAGCGAGCCACCACCTTCTTGGCCGCGCGCACACCCATGCCGGTGTGCTGCCTGACCAGCCTGATCGCATCGATCGGCCGACCCTGCAGCTTGAGGTGACGGGCCCTGGTCATCAACTACCGGCCGCCCGCCGCCGACAGCCCTGGCCAAACGGCGCACGCTCGCGGGATCGGCGCCTGCATGCGCCGTTCCCGCGGGCGGTGATCAGGCCTGGGCCGCGACGGCGCGTAGCTGGCCCAGGGTGGTGCGGAAACCCTTGCCGGACGCGGCCGGGTCCTCGGCGAGCAGGCCGCTGACCGCCATCGTCGTCGAGCGGGTCGTCGCGGCGGCCGAGTCGTCCGAGCCGGTCACGTCGAAGACCCCGAAGTCGCCGGTGAGCGTGCTGTACGCACCCGCGGTGGTGGCGTCCTGCGCCAGGTAGAGAACCACCTTCTGGCCCGCTTCCAGCTTCGACATGTGGGCCAGGTCGACCGTCCGGCCGTTCAGGCCGGTGATGGTGATCCGGTCGCCTACCTTGGCGGCGGCTCCGTTCACGCTGCGCAGGATCTCGTCGACGCGGAACCCGTCCGCCTCGATCTGGCCGCGGGCCACCAGGTCGGCGGTGTCGGTGAGTTCCTTGACCGTGGCGTACCCCCGAAGCTTGCCGGTCGCCGGCGGCGCGGCCTCGGTCGGCGCGACGGCAGCGGCCGACGTCGGCGCGGCGGCGGCCGGGACCGCCGGGTCGGTGCTGCCGCAGGCGGCCAGCGCCGCCGCGGTGAGCAGCGCCGCCGCCCCGGCCAGGGCGCGGGTGCGGTGGGGGTGGTCGATCCTTGCCATGGAACGCTCCTCGCGTGTCGGCGCCGGCCCGTGCGGTTCTCGCCCGGGTCACGGCGCTGCTTACGCCTTCTATCTGTGCGCTCGCGCCGCCGAGTTCCCGATTTCCGCGCCCTGTTTTCAGCCGCGTTCGCGGGCGAGCGCGCGCAGGTCCGCCAGCGTGGCGGTGAACCTGTGGTCGCGGGCGGTCGCGTCCTCTTCCCGCAGCCCTGTCACCGCGAAGGTCGACGACCGCGCCGTGGCGATGTCGCCGGCCACGTCGAAGACACCGAAGTCGCCGCTGAGCGTGGCGTAGGCGGGCACGCCCGCCTGCGGGTCCTCGGCGGCCAGGTAGAGCACGGTGTGCTGGCCCGCTTCCAACCGGGACATGAGCGGGTTCTCGGCCGCACGCAGCGTGAGCACAGCGGTCGCGGGCAGCCGGGGCAGCCGGTAGAGCACCTCGGCGACGCCGAACACGGCCGTGCGATCGGGCCCGGCCCCGTCGACCCGCAGCACCTCGCCGCGCACCACCAGGTCGGCGGTCTCGGTGAGCTGGCGGACGGTGCCGTACGCCCGGATCTTGGCGGTCACTCCCCCGCCGGTGGGCTCCGCGACGGGCGCGGAAGCACCTGGCGTGGAGGCGCCTGGCGTCGGGATCGCGACCACGGGGTCTCCGCCACCGGTCGCGATCACCGCCGTGACCGTGCCCGCGACGGCGACCAGCGCCGCCATCGCCAGCGCGGGCCGCAGCACGCCGCGCCGGGGCAGCCCGCGAGCGGGCGAGGCGGTACGCACCGCCGGGCTGATCGCCGCCAGCAGCCGCTCCCGGTGCAGCTCATGCCGGCCCGGCGGCAGCTCGCGGTGGCCGGGGTCGGGCAGCAGCTCGGTGAGCTTTGCCCACTCGGACGGATCCAGCGGCGGGTGCTTCATCGGGGGCCCTCCTCTGCCAGACGAACGGTGTTGTCCTTCAGCTGTCCGGCAGGCCCGGCCGGGTTCCGGGATGCGCGGGGTGTCTCGTCGACGAGCTTGCGCAGCTTGGTCCGGGCCCGCGACAGGCGCGACCGCACGGTGCCGACCGGAATGCCCAGCGCCAGCGCCGCCGACTCGTAGTCCAGGCCCTCCCACAGGCACAACGTGATCACTTCGCGCTCCTGGCGGCGCAGGGACGCCAGCGCGTCGATCGCGGCGGTGATCCGGCCGCTGTCGTCGAGCCGCCCGGCCACCTCGTCGGCGTGGTCGGGCGCGGTGAACTCGGCTGCGTGCAGCGCCGACGCCGCGGCCCGGTAGCGGCGGTTGCTGCGGGTGTGGTTGCGCGCCTCGTTGGTGGCGATGCCCAGCAGCCACGGCCGCAGCGACCCGCCGTCGTCGCTGATCCGCTCGCGGGAGCGCCAGGCCTGCAGGTAGGTGGCGGCCATGACGTCCTCGGCGGTGGACCAGTCGGCGGTGAGCCGGAACGCGTGGTTGTAGACCGACCGCGCGTACTGGTCGAACAGCTCGGCGAACGCGCTCGCATCACCCGCCCTGATCCGGGCGCGCAGACTCGACTCCATGACCACTTCTCTGTCCGGCGAGCGCCGCGAGTTCCTGTGATCCAGGCCACTGCGGACGCATCGCTTGGTGCTCCGCGACCATAACCACCCGCGGTCCCGCTCCGCCAACGGGCGATGATCGCTGTTTCAGGTCAGAAACTGCGGTCGGACCACGCCTTCTGACCTGAACAGCGATCTTCGCCGAACCCGCCGCACGCTCCCGGACCGCGGCACGCTCCCGGACTACCGCTCGCTCCCGGACTACCGGCCGCTCCAGCGCGGTGGGCGTTTCTGCGCGAACGCGCTCGCTCCCTCGCGGGCGTCTGCCGACGCGGCGACCGACCGCACCAGCGGATCCTGGATCGCGAACGCGTCGGACGTGGCAGCTCCCTCGGCCGAAACCACGATCCGGCGGGTCGCCGCGACGGCGAGCGGCGCGTTGCGGGCGATCCGGCCGGCGAGACCGATCGCCGCAGGCAGGCTTCCTCCGGGCGGTGTCAGCTCGTTGACCAGGCCGTACCGCTGTGCCGTCAGGGCGTCGACGGGTTCGCCGGTCAGCAGCATCCCCATCGCGACGTGGTACGGCACGCGCCGGGGCAGCCTGATCGCGCCGCCCTCACTGGCGACCAGGCCCCGGGTCACCTCGGGCAGCCCGAACACCGCCGTGCTGCTCGCCACGATGAGGTCGCAGGCCAGCGCCAGCTCGAAGCCGCCCGCTACGGCGTACCCCTCGACTGCAGCGATCAGCGGTTTGCCCCGGTCGGCACGGGTCAGCCCGGCGAGCCCGCGCTCATCGACGAACGGAAAGCCCTCGGCCAGGAACGCTTTGAGGTCCATACCCGCGCAGAACGTGCCCCCGGCCCCGGTGAGCACACCGGCGGACAGGTCGCGGTCGCCTTCCAGGCGGTCCAGCCCGGCGCTGATCCCTTCCGCCACGGCACGGTCGACGGCGTTGCGGGCCTCCGGGCGGTTGATCACGAGCACCAGCACCCCGGCGGTGACGTACGAATCCACCGCGAGTTCTTCGACGAACATGGCAGTCCCCCGTCAGCCCAGCATGACCGGGAGCCGCTCCAGGCCCCGCATCACCCGCGAGGGCCGCCAGCGCAGATCCTCGACTCGGAACGCGAGGCTGAGCCGCGGACACCGGGCCAGTAGCAGGCCGAAGGCGACCCGGGCCTCCATCCGGGCCAGCGCGGCCCCGATGCAGAAGTGCGGTCCGCGGCCGAACGCCAGGTGGTCGTTGGGCTGCCGGGCGAGGTCCAGGCGGTCGGGCTCGGGGAAGTATCCGCCGTCGCGGTTGGCCGAACCGATGAGCAGGCTGACGATGGCGCCCGCGGGGATCACCCCGCCGGCGAGTTCGACCGGCGCGGTGCTGACCCGGAAGGTCGCGTCACGCACCGGCGAGTCGTAGCGCAGCAGTTCCTCGATCGCGGTCGGCATGAGCCCGGGTTCCTCCCGCAGGCGCAGCAGCTCGGCGGGGTGGCGCAGCAGCGCGAGCATGCCGTTGCCGATCAGGTTGACCGTGGTGTCGTGCCCGACGAGCAGCAGCAGGTATGCGGTGCCGATCAGCTCCTCCTCGCCGAGGTGGTCGCTGCCGTCGTGGGCGGCGACCAGCGCGCCGAGCAGGTCGGCCTCGGCGACGCCCGCAGCGGCATGGGCGCGCTTGTGCGCGACCAGCGCGAGCAGGTAGTCGTGCAGTTCCTCTTCCTGCACGGCGCGCCGGGCGGCGTCGGCGGAGGGGACCACGGTCTCGGCGAGGATCTGCCGGGTCCGGGCGGTGTTCAGCTCGTCGGGGACGCCGAGGATGGTGCAGATCAGGTTGAAGGTCAGCGGCATCGCGAAGTCTTCGATCAGGTCGACGACGCCGAACTCGGGTAGCCGGTCGAGCAGCTCCTGCGCGGTCCGGGTGATCAGCGGCTCCAGCGCGGCGACCCGGCGTGGGATGAAGGCCGCGTTCACCAGCCCGCGCAGCCGGGTGTGCTCGGGCGGGTCGGCGTGCACGAGGTGCCGGTTCAGGCCCGCGGGACCGGGTACGTACATGGGGACCAGCTCGGGGCGTTTGCTGAGCCTGTTGTCGGACAGCAGCGCCCGGACGTCTGCGTAGCCCGCGACGTGCCAGACCGACAGTCCGCTGCGCTTGCGCTCGTGCAGCAGCGGCGCGTTGCGGCGCAGCCAGGCGAAGAACGGGTACGGGTCGCTGTTGCGGTGCTGCAACAGGTCCTGGGGTACATCGTCCAGCGAGGCCCACGGCCCTGCCGCGAACTGCACTTCGGCGTCCCCGGGCGGCATACCCATACGTCCCCACTTCGATCGCAAGTCCCTGAGCTGCACAAACTCGGCGATCTTATAGGAAACAGACATAATTCATGCAAGCGACCACTCCGCCATCGTCGGCCACTGAGTGCTGAATCACCGACGAAAGTCGAGCCGAGGCGGTCCGGTCAGCCTTGGCGCTCGATCTGGGCGCGGATGCGCGGGAACGCCGCGTCGGCCTCGCCCTGGGTGTAGTCGGCGTAGTGCTGCTTGATGTCGGCGGGCAGCTCGCCGCCGCTCTGGCGACTGGCGCGAGCGGCACGGCTGAAGCCGAGATAGGGTCCCGTCCATGGACATGCTGAGGGGCGAGAAGATCGCCGAGGCCGACCTGACCGACTGGCGCAAGCTGGCCCAGGGGCTCCATGCCCGCTACCTGGTCGCCGACTTCAGCGCCGGTGTACGGTTCGTCGCCGCGGTGGGCGAGGCGGGCGACGCACTCGGCCACCACCCGCGCGTGTCGATCGGCAACGGGTACGTCGACTTCAAGCTGATCACCGATGACGCCGTCTACCGCGACGGCGAGGGCACCGAACACGTCATCGAATGGGTGACCCAGCAGGACGTCGACCTCGCACGACGGATCACCGAGATCGCCGCCGACCACAAGGTCGACGCCGACCCGGCCTCGGTCAGCATGATCGAGCTCGGCCTCGACACGGCGCGCTCCGCGACCATCGCCCCGGTGTGGGCCGCCCTGCTGACCGGGAACCCCGAGGCCCAGGGCCACGGGTCCCCCAGCGACGAGATCCGGGACGCCACCGGCCGGGTGCCGAACCTGTGGTTCGGCGACGCCGACGAGCACCAGACCCCGCGTCAGCGGTTCCACATCGAGGTCTACGTGGCGCCCGAGGTGGCCGAGCAACGGATCGCCGCCGCCGTCGCCGCGGGTGGGACCGTCGTCGACGACAGCAACGCACCCTCGCTCACCGTGATCGCCGACCAGGACGGCAACAAGGGAATCCTGTGCGTCGACGTGTCCGCCGCGACGAAGCAGTGAACCGCCGACTCGGGTAATCCGGGCCTGGTAAGGCGTGATCGATGTCCCGATCGAGGCGCTCCGACGGGGCCCAGCCCTCGCCTGTATGTCAGGCGAGTGGCGGCTCCTCGCACTGCTAAATGGGAGGCGGGCGTGGGACCGGGGCAGGTACGTTTCCGGGCGTGAGCAGGATCCTGTCGGTCAACCTGGCGGTGCCGGCCCGCAATCCCGCCACGGGCGTGGGACTGACGGGCATCAGCAAGCGACCGGTCGACCACCTGGTCACCGTGCGGGCGCCTGGGCCGATGGCGACGGGATTGCACAGTGGCCTGGTCGGCGACCAGATCTTCGACATCGAGCATCACGGCGGCGACGACCGGGCCGTTTACGCGTACGCACGCGAGGACTACGACTGGTGGCAGGCGAGGCTGAGCCGCCGGCTGGCCAACGGGATCTTCGGCGAGAACCTGACGACCGAGGGCGTCGACGTCAACGGCGCGGTCATCGGCGAGCGGTGGCGGGTCGGTCCTCGGTTGGTCCTGCAGCCGGTGTTCGGCCGTATCCCGGGCGTCACGTTCCAGCGCAGGATGGGTGAGCCGCGCTGGGCACGGACCTTCGCCCGATCGATCCGCCCAGGCGCGTACCTGCGGGTGCTGGAGCAGGGCGAGGTGTGGGCCGGCGATCCGGTCACCGTTGAGGACCGTCCGGCGCACGGGGTGACGGTCGCACAGGCCTTCCGGGCGTACGCGACCGAACCGGAGCTGCTGCCCGATCTGCTGAGGACCGACGGGCTGCCTGACGATCTGCGCGAGACCCTGACAAGTCGGCTTCTCCGCAGGCGGTAACCGGGACGTCGAGCGCTTCACCCAGGCGGAATCCACCGCTCCGGGGGCGGGGCGCCGGAGGCCGGGCGACAAAGCACTCCACGATGCCGAGGCCGCCCGTCCTGTCGTGTGGGGACTCGTCCTCGGACACAGGTCGCTTTGCGCCTGTTGGCAAGCGCGACTCGCTCCACAGGTGTGCACTGCACACACATCCGTCATCCCCGATGTCGCAGCCATCTATCTAGCGTCACACATCTATGCATGTTAGAAATCTTTCCTGCTGCAGACACGACTGAAACTTCCCTCCACGCCCCTGGGAGACCTCGCTATCCCACGCCGTTCCATGTGCCGCAGCCGTCCTCGCGGCCGGTGTGGTCGCGCCGAACTCCTCACCCTGCAGCAGCAGCAACTACGGCCAGGTCACCGTGTACGCCGTCACGGTCACGCACAGCTGAGCAACCGGTCATACGGTCCCGGACCCGTATATCAGCCCGAGAACCGATCCGGCAGGTAGTCGCGGCCACGCGGCAGGATCTACGCTATGGCCGGCTGCCCCCGCGACGCCACACGCGTGTCCACAACAGACAGTGATCCGAGGTTGGCCGCTCCGCAGCTTGAGAGGGTGCCGTGGATACGAAGCGGGACACGCTGTCACCAACCGAGTTGATCGCCGTGGGGATCATCATTCTGATCTTCGGTGTGATCGGCTCGGTTGCCCACATCCGAGGTCATGGAGTCTCCAGAACCAGATTCGGACCTTTCGCCATGATCACGATTGGCGCGGCCGCGCTCATAGCCGGCATATCCTGGGCGCTGCTGACATGACAGCTGCTCACGATCATCTGGTCGAGTTCAGGCTGATCGGCGTGGGCGGGGCTTCCCGGCAGGACCAGCGCGCAGCTGAGCAGGCTCCGGCATGCCGGGCATGCAGTCCGCCGCCATGATCAAGCGTCGATAAAGTTTCGGGAAGATGACGGACAACCCTTGTGAGCGTTCGCCTGACGCCCTAACCTCAGATCCACGGCGCGCCCGGGATCGTCGTCAACCGATATCCGGGCAGGGTTGGGAACACCGCAGCCACCCAGCGTCGCGGCACCAGCACCACGCCCGTTCACGTACCCGCAGGCTCCGATCCCTGCGGTAACCGCCCGTCTCCGACGATGCCGCTCTCTGGCCACAAATGTGAGCGCTCACAAGGAGTAGATCGCCTAAACACCATCCAACTCGACAGCTCTCCCGCAATCAGGACCGACGCCGACGGCGTCGGCCCCGATGACACCTGTGCCCGCGCCCGGCCGCACCGCGAGCACCCCGCTCCCTCCGGAAGGACCACCATGACCACCAGACGCGAGCTGCTGACCGGGCTGCTGTCCACGGCCGCGGCCACCGCGACCGGCGGGCTGGCGATCGCCGCCACCGGCTCCCCCGCCCACGCTGCCGGTCCGCTGACCGGCTACGTGATGGGCTACTTCACCGAGTCGCCGAACCGGCTGGCCAACAACTACGGCCTGCACCTGGCCGTCAGCACCGACGGTCTGCACTGGACCCCGCTCAACCAGAACAATCCCGTGGTCACGCCGACGGCCGGCACCGGCGGGCTGCGCGACCCGTTCATCCTGCGCAAGCGCGACGACACGTTCGTGGTGCTCGCCACCGACCTGGCCGGCACCGACTTCACCCAGCCGAACCAGTACATCCACGTCTGGGACTCGGTCGATCTGCGCACCTTCACCGGCTACCGGCGGGTGCGGATGCACACCATGAACACCCACACCTGGGCGCCGGAGGCGTTCTGGGACAACGCCCGCGGCCAGTACGGCATCATCTACTCCGCGCACAACGGCGTACGCGACGTGTTCATGGTCAACTACACCGCAGATTTCGTGAACGTCGGCGCCGCACAGGTGTTCTTCGACCCGGGCTTCAACGTCCTCGACGCGACCATGCACCTGGGCAGCGTCACGAACTACCTGTACTACAAGAACCTCGCCGACGGCCGGCTCTACGGCGCCCGCTCGGCCACCCTCAACCCGAACAGCTTCAGCACTTACACCAGCGGCGTCGTCAACGGCGGCATCGAGGCCCCCATCGTGGTCAAGGCCAACGACCGCAACGAGTGGTGGCTCTGGGGCGACTCCTACAGCCCCGTCAACGGCGAGTTCTACGTCTGGCGCAGCGGGGACGTCAACGCCAACAGCTGGACGGCGCTGGACAAGGCCGTCTACACCCAGCCGGTCAACGCCAAACACGCCACCATCGCGGCGATCACCGCCACCGAGCACGCCAACCTGCTGTCCCGCTGGGGCGCGCCGGCCTGGAACCGGATCAAGTCCTACAACTTCCCGGACCGGCTGATCCGCCACGCCAGCCGGGTCGGCCGCATCGACCCGTACCCGTTCGACCCGTACGCCGACGCCCAGTGGCGGCTGCGGCCGGGTCTGGCCGACGCGGCCGGGGTGTCGTTCGAGTCGGTCAACCTGCCCGGCAACTACCTGCGCCACAGCGGCTACGTGATCGGGCTGGCGGCCAACGACGGCAGCGCGCTGTTCGCCGCCGACGCGACCTTCCACCGCACCGCGGGTCTGGCCAACAGCGCCTGGACCTCGTGGCGCTCGCACAACTTCCCCGACCGCTACCTGCGCCACAGCAACTACCTGCTGCGCATCGACGTGCTCGGCACCGGCTCGCCCGCGGCCGACCGGGCCGACGCCACCTTCCAGCTCGGCTACTGAGAGGACCCGGACATGACCCCGCTCCCCGAAGCGACCACGAAACGGCGCTGGTGGCGGCTCGCCGCCCTGGTGGCGGTGAGCGCGCTGGCCGCTGCCGGCCTGCACGCGCCCGCCGCGTCGGCAGCCCCCGCGGTGAACTACACCAACCCGCTGGTCAACCAGCGCGCCGACGCCCAGATCTACAAGCACACCGACGGCTACTACTACTTCACCGCGACGGTGCCCGAGTACGACCGCATCATCCTGCGCCGCGCCACCACTCTGCAGGGGCTGTCCAGCGCGCCGGAGACGGTGATCTGGCGCAAGCATTCCAGCGGCATCATGGGCGCGCACATCTGGGCCCCGGAGATCCACTTCATCGACGGGAAGTGGTACGTCTACTTCGCCGCCGGAGCGACCAACGACGTGTGGGCCATCCGGATGTACGTCCTGGAGGCCTCCGGCGCGAACCCGCTGACCGCTAGCTGGGCCGAGAAGGGCCAGATCCGCACGCCGTGGGAGACGTTCTCGCTGGACGCGTCCACCTTCGTCGCGAGCGGCGTGCGTTACCTGATCTGGGCGCAGGCCGAGCCGGGCATCGCCACGAACACCAACCTCTACATCGCGCGGCTGTCCAACCCGTGGACCATCACCGGCGCGACCACCCGCCTCACCATACCCACGCTGGCCTGGGAGACCCGCGGCTACAAGGTGGCCGAGGGCCCGACGGTCATCCAGCGCAACGGCAAACTGTTCATGACCTATTCGGCCAGCGCCACCGACGCCAACTACTGCCTGGGCATGCTCACCGCGACGGCGGGCAGCAACCTGCTCAGCGCGTCGTCCTGGACGAAATCGGCCAATCCGGTGTTCGCCAGCAACGCCGCCACCGGGCAGTGGGGGCCCGGCCACAACTCGTTCACCGTGTCCGAGGACGGGGCCAGCGACATCCTGGTCTACCACGACCGCAACTACCGGGACATCAGCGGCGACCCGCTCAACGACCCGAACCGGCGCACCCGCCTGCAGAAGTTCTACTGGAACGCCGACGGCACCCCGAACTTCGGCATCCCGGTGCCCGACGGCGCGACCCCGGTGCGGCTGAAGTCCTACAACTTCCCGGACCGCGTCGTGCGCCACTGGGAGTACCGGGCCCGGATCGACACCAACGTGACCAACCTCGCCGACTCCCAGTTCCGGATCGTCACCGGCCTGAACGGCGGCGGCAGCGTGTCGCTGGAGTCGACCAACTTCCCCGGCTGGTTCCTGCGCCAGCGCAGCAACGGCGAAGCGTGGGTGGACCGCAACGACGGCACGGCGGCGTTCCGCGCCGACGCCAGCTTCTTCCAGCGGGCGGGCCTGGCGAGCTCGTCGGCGGTGTCATTCGAGTCGCAGAGCCTGCCCGGCCGCTACCTGCGGCACAGCAACTACCTGCTGTACGCCCAGGCGGTCACCGACACCGTCGGCCGCGCCGACGCCACCTTCGTACTCGAATGACACCCCGAGGAGTGACCATGTCGCCGACCCGGCTTCGTGCCCTGTCCCGGCGGGCGTTCTCGCTCGCCGCAGCCGCCCTGCTGGGCGTGTCCCTGGCCGTCGTCGTGCAGCCCGGCCAGGCCCTGGCCGCGCCCGGCCCGACGTTTCGCAACCCGGCCGTCGACGTGCCCAACAGCGGCGACCCGACGCTGACCTATTACAACGGTTACTACTACTACGTCGCCACCACCTGGTCCTCCGATGTGGTGATGCGCCGTGCCCGGACCATCTCCGCGCTGCGCGGGGCCCCGGAGCAGGTCGTCGTGCGCACCGGCGGGTCGACGATGTGGGCGCCGCACCTCGAAATGATCAACAACCGGTGGTACCTGTACTACTCCGTCGAGCAGAGCGGCGGCGCACGGCGCACCCACGTCGCGGAGAGCGCCGGGACCGACCCGCTCGGCCCGTACACCATCCGGGGCATCCTCAACCTGATGCCCAACAACGGCTGGGCCATCGACGCCGCGGTGCTCAAGCTCAACGGCGCGAACTACGTGATGTTCTCGGCGTTCGCGCCCAGCGACAACCTGCAGTCGCTGTACATCGCGCCGCTGACCAACCCGTGGACGGCCGGGGCGTACGGCACCCGGATCTCCGCGCCGACGCTGTCCTGGGAGACCCAGAACGGGGCCGTCAACGAGGGGGCTTTCGCGTTGCAGCGCAACGGGCGCACCTGGATCACCTACTCGGCCAGCCACTGCAACGGCCCGAACTACAAGCTCGGCATGCTCGAATACCGGGGCGGCGATCCGCTGGCCATGGCCTCGTGGGCCAAGGCCGCCAACCCGATCTTCCAGCGCAGCGACGCGAACGGGGTGTACGGGCCCGGCCACCACTCGTTCTTCACCTCGCCCGACGGCGCCGAGACGTGGATCGCGTACCACGCCAACAGCTCGGCCAGCCAGGGCTGCGGCACCACCCGCAGCACCCGGGTGCAGAAGATCTCCTGGAACGCCGACGGCACCCCGAACCTGGGCGTGCCGGTGTCGCTGTCGACCGTGCTGCCCGGACCGTCCGGGGAGGCCGGCGCGACCCCGGTGGAGATCCGAAACCGGCACAGCAACCTCTGCCTCGACGACTACAACTACGTGACCACACCTGGGGCCGAGGTGCGGCAGTGGACGTGCAGCACGGCGACGGTGCAGGACTGGTACCTCACCCCGCTGGCCGACGGCTACTACCAGATCAGCAACCGGCACAGCGGACTGTGCCTGGACGACTACAACTTCGTGACCACGCCCGGCGCCGAGGTCCGGCAGTGGACCTGCAACGGGCTGGCCGTGCAGCAGTGGCGCACCGTCGACGCCGGCAGCGGATACGTCACGCTCGTCAACCGGCACAGCGGGCTCTGTCTGGACGACTACAACCTCGTGACCACACCCGGCGCCGAGGTCCGGCAGTGGACCTGCCT
Organism: Catellatospora vulcania; assembly: GCF_009720385.1. GTDB lineage: Bacteria > Actinomycetota > Actinomycetes > Mycobacteriales > Micromonosporaceae > Catellatospora > Catellatospora vulcania. The sequence continues at coordinate 124,095 of NZ_WARX01000031.1, forward strand.
GAACAACAACGCCCAGCACTGGCGCATCGTGTGACGACGCTGCGGCGGGTGCCGGCGCGGGATCGCGCGCGCCGGCACCCGCCGCAGCGGGTCGGAGCAGCCTTCGAAATTATTACGGGCTGACGGAGTACGTGCCGCCGAGGGCCTGCCGGCCGCCCGTGCAGGTGGCGTACGAGTAGCCGCCGACCAGGACCCAGTTGCCGTATGCGGTCCCGCCGCCGAGGCACCCGGTCCGCGCCTGGACCTTCCAGTTGCTCGGGTAGCCGGAGCAGGCACCCGCCCGGTAGGTGGAGTAGCTGGTGTTGCCCGAGTTGCAACCGGCCGCGGAGGCCGGGGCGGAGGTGGCGGCGACGACGCTGGCCGCCATGAGGCCGCTGACGGCGGCGATGCGGGCCGCCGACTTGATGGTGCGCAATGTTCCTCCTGCTGGGGACGTGTACAGGGGTTGAACGCGCATCAATTTACCGCGACCGATCGCCTCAATCAAGAGAGGAAGTCAAATTCTTGCATACTTGAGTTACAGCCACTTGCATGCTTCCTCACGCCTCTTGCACGGTCAGCCGGTGCCGCGGGCGATCTGCATGAGGAACTCGGCGTTGCTGCTCGTCTTGCGCAGCCGGTCGACGAGCTGCTCGCCGGTCTGCTGGGTGTCCATGGTGTGCAGTGCCCGGCGCAGCCGGCGGACCAGCTCCAGCTCCTGCGCGCCGACCAGCAGCTCCTCGCGGCGGGTGCTGGAGGAGTCGACGTCCACGGCGGGGAAGACGCGCCGGTCGGCGAGCCCCCGCAGCAGCCGCAGCTCGGCGTTGCCGGTGCTCTTGAACTCCTCGAAGATGACGGTGTCGCCCAGCGAGCCGGTCTCCACCAGCGCGGTGGCGATGATGGTCAGCGACCCGCCGCCCTCGATGGTGCGGGCCGCGCCGAGGAAGCGCTTGGGCGCGTGCAGCGCCCCGGCCTCGATGCCGCCCGACATGACCCGGCCGTTGGACGGCGCGGCGAGGTTGTAGGCACGGCCCAGCCGGGTGATGGAGTCGAGCAGCACGACGACGTCGCGGCCCTGCTCGACCAGGCGCTTGGCGCGTTCGATGGCGAGTTCGGCGACCGCGATGTGGTCGACCGGCGGCCGGTCGAAGGTCGAGGAGACCACCTCGCCGCGTACGGTGCGCCGCATGTCGGTGACCTCCTCCGGACGCTCGTCGATGAGGATCGCCATGACGTGCGTGTCGGGATGGTTGACCGCCAGCGCGTGGGCGATCGCCTGCAGCACCATGGTCTTGCCCGCCTTCGGCGGCGACACGACCAGCGCCCGCTGGCCCTTGCCGATCGGGGTGAGCAGGTCTATCACGCGGGTCGTCAGCACGTCCGGCATGGTCTCCAGGCGCATCCGCTCCCGCGGGTAGATCGGGGTCAGCGCGTAGAAGTCCGGCCGCTCGCCGAGATGGTCGGCGGGCGCTCCGTTGACGGTGTCCACGGCGGTCACCGTGGGCCGCTGGGCGCGGCGGGCGTCGGCACGGTCGCCCCCGCCGGTGCGCCGGTTGCCGGTCGGGTGCGCCGCGGCGCCGGTGACGACGTCGCCGCGGCGCAGGCCGAGACGCTGCACGAGGCCGGGCGGCAGGTGCGGGTCGCCCGGGTCGGGCAGGTAGCCGTCGACGCGGACGAAGAAGTTCTTGTCGCGGACGTCGACGATGCCGCTGACCGCGGTCGTCGGGGCCGCCTCGACGGCGCCCGGCTCGGCGGCGCCGGGCTCGGTGCGGCCCGGCGGGTTCGTGCGGGGACGTTCCGCGACGCGACGGCGGCGGGTCGAGGTGGCAGGTCCCGTCACGCCGTTTCCGGCGGCGGGGCTCCCGGCTGCGGCGGGCCGCAGGGCGAGATCGGTCATGGGTACTCCTCGGAGACGGTGCGCCAGGCACGGGCGTGCTGGGGCGCGACGGGCACCGAACGCCTGGTCACGAATGCCGAGTCACGTATCCGGAAAGTGCGGACGTCTCGGAGGAGAGGCGGCGGTGCGGTGATACCGATCCCGGCGGACGCGTGAGCGTGGCAGGTCATCGGGGAAAGGGCATCCTCGGGGCGGGAACTCCACGCCTGCATCGAGCGATGCTTGATCAAAGGTACCCCACCGGGACGATCAGGGCAACCCGGCACGCGCGGTGGGCGCGTCACAAGGAGAGCGGCTTCGGGCCGCTCCCCTTGTGCCCCCGTTACGCCGCTGTGCAGGCACTCCCCGCGATCGCCTGCCCCCTGTGCCGGGCGCGGCCCGCGCAGTCCTGATCGTCCCGACTCGCCACGCCTACAGCGCAGGGCTTCGCACCGCGCTCGGCGCGAATTGAGTCTGGGACTTCGACAGCATAGGCTGTCGACTATGGATTCTGTCAACCACAGATAACAGCTCAGTGGTTGGCGTCAGCTGCAAATGACTAGGGGCGTCATGGGCGAGAACAGCGGCCCAGGAACGGTCGCCGAGCGCTTGACCAGGCTCTTCGACACCGTCACCAACCCGCACACGGGCAAGCGCCATACCGACCGCGAGGTGGCCGCGGCGGTCGGCTGCTCGCATACGCTGATCTTCGACCTGCGCAAGGGCAACACCCCGCCGGAGAAGACCCAGGCCGGCATCCTGATGCGGCTGGCCAGGCATTTCGGGATGGACGACAACCACCTCATGCCGGCCGGCTCCGGCACGGTCGACCCCGAGGTCTGGTCCTTCGCGATGCGGGTGAAGACCATCTCGCCGGAAGGCCTCGCGATGCTCAACGGTGTCCTGGATCACATCGCCGAACTGGAGGCCCGCGCGGCCACCCGGCCCGGCGCGGCCGAGGACGCGCCAACTTAGACTGTGCCCCTATGCCCCCCAGCCGCGAGGTCTTCGCCGAGTGCCGCAGTGCGCTCGAGGGACTGGCCATTCCCGACCCCTGGGACGTGGTGGCGCTGGTCGAGTGGCTCGGGCAGCAGCGCCGCCGCCCGATCATCCTGATCCCGTGGCCCACCGCGGGCGGGGTCACGGGCTGCTGGGTGGCGGCGGCACACCAGGACTACATCGTCTACGAACGCACCGCCACCCCGCTGCACCGGTCGGTGATCGTCTGCCACGAGGTCGCGCACATCTGGCTGGGACATCGCGGACACCCCACGACCGCCCTGGCCGAGGAGTCCGCGCTGCCGCACGGCTACACCCACGACGAGGAGATCCGGGCCGAGACCCTGGCCGAGCTCATCCTCGAGCAGGCCGCCCTGCCGGCCCCCAAGGTGCCCGATGACGTGCTGCGGGTGATGAGAACCCTGGATCAAGGAGTGACCGTTGATTCCCTGGCTGACCAGCGGGGCGTTTCTGCTCGCCGCCGTCGTCGTTGGCTCGGTCCTCGCACGTAGGCCGCAGGCGCGCACCCCGGCGGGCAAGGCACTGCTCACGTGGAACCTGTTCGGCGGCGTCGCCCAGGTCGTGACCATCCACCCCGTGTACCACGCCGTCAGCTCGCTGACCGGCCACCACAACACCGCCATCGTGATCAGCCACGGACTCGGGCTCGTCGCCGCGTTCTTCGCCGAGATCATGATGCTGTGCTGGACCCGTGGCGCCGACGGGGCACGGGCGGCGGCCCGCTACCGGGCCGCGATCGCCGCCGCGGCGATCGCGGTGCTCGCCGTGCTGTTCGCGCTGACTCCCGAGGTCGCCGACACCCCGTCGAGCTGGCGGCTGGACAACATCGACCGGCCCACCGTGGCGCTCTACTCGGTGGTGTACGCCCTGGCCTTCTCCTGGGTGCTGCTGGACCTGTGCCGGCTGAGCATCCGCTACTCCCGGATGGTCGTCACGGCGCAGACCCGGATCGGGTTGCAGCTGTTCACCGTCGGCACCGCGTTCGGCCTGGCGTACCAGCTGATGGCCGCGGTGGACGGGCTGGTCGGGGTGACCGGGCACCGGTTCCCCGCGCACACCCCGCTGAGCCTGGCCCTGGTCTGCACCGGGGTGGTGTTCCTCTGCCTGGGCGCGGTCGTGCCGCTGGTCGCCACCGCCGTGATCGAGTTCGTGCGGCGTTGCCGGCAGGCGTGGCTGTGCCAGCGCATGGAACCCCTCTACCGCGACCTGGCCACCGAGTACCCGCAGGTCCTGAAAGGCCCCGTGTGGTACGGCGCCGCGGGCTGGCTGGTCAACTGGTACGGCAACGGCCGCCGGCTGATGCAGCGCACCATCGAGATCCACGACGGGCTGTCCGAGCTACGGCCGTGGCTGGACGACCTCGCGTACCGGGTCGGCGCGGCCGAGGCCATGCGGGAGGGCCTCGACGCCGAGACGGTGGCGCTGGTCGCGCAGGCCGTCCAGGTGGCCGACGCGCTGCGGACCAAACGCGGCGGCGAGCCGGGCCACCAGATCCACGTCGAGATGGCGGAGGTGGCCACGGACCGCGAAGCGGTGTGGCTGGCGCGGCTGGCGCAGGTCTACCGCACCCGCCTGATCGGACACGCGCTCGGCGCGCTGGCGGCCCGGCGGAGTCCCGCCGGCCGGCAGGCAGTGCGGAACCCGTCGTGACGTCGCAGGCAGCCCCGCGGACCGGCCACCCGCACCCGCCGGCGGACCACCACGCCGTGTACCGGCAGCTGGCGCTGCGCGAGTTCGGCGCCGACATGCGCATCGGCCTCAACCTGGCCTTCTACCGCACATTCGCGGTGCCCGCCATCGCGCGGCTGCTGGCCGACACCGGCGAGATGACCGAGCGGACCCGCAAACGCGCCGACGACACCGGGCTGATGATGTACGAGCTGATCGCCCACGGCCCGCACCATCCGCGCGGCCGCCAGGTGATCGCGTCGCTCAACCGCATCCACCGCGTCTACGACATCACCCCGGACGAGTACCGCTACGTGCTCGGCACGTTCGTGTTCATCCCGACCCGGTGGATCGACCGCTACGGCCCGCGCCGCCTGCGCCCGCACGAACGCGACGCGACCTGGCACTTCTGGTGCGAGGTGGGCCGGCTCATGAACGTGCGCGACGTGCCGGACACCTGGGACGGGTTCGAGCAGTGGTTCAACGCCTTCGAACAGGCGAACTTCGGCCACGACGACGCCGCCACCCGGCTCATCGACGCCACCCGCGACCTGCTGGCGACACGTTTCCCGCAGGCGCTGCGCCGGTGGGCCGGTGCCGCGAGCGACGCGCTGCTCGACGAGGACGTGCGCAGGGCGCTCGGCGTGCCCAGGCCCGGCATCGGCGTGCGGGTCGCCGTACGCGGTCTGCTGCGGATCGACGGTCTGGTGCGCCGGTTCAAGGCGGCTCCGCCGGACGTCTTCACTCCGGGCCAGGCGACCCGGCACTACCCCGGCGGTTACGCCATCGAGGACCTGGGGCCCGACCCGGTGCGGCCGGCGGCACGGCGCTGACGCACCCGGGAGCCCCGCCACAGCGACGGGGCTCCCTTAGGTCAGGCCGGCATCTTGTACGTCAGCAGGTCAACCGGATTGATCTTCGGTGGTGGGTCGAACAGGTCCGCGCGGGCCTCCAGACCCTGGCGCACCTTCCCGGCCAGGTGGAACTGCCGGTCGTCCTCGGTGTCGAAGGCGTCGAAGATGCGAAACGAAGTCGGCCCGAGCTGGAAGGCGTACCAGACGATGGTGCCGGGTTCGGCGTCCACCAGCATCTTGGCCCGCCGCAGGAACTCCGCGACCTCGCCCTCGCGGCCGGGCTTGGCCTCGATCTCGACAAGAAATCCCAACGTGAGCACGCCTGCTCCTTCCCCGGGACTCGCCCGGACCGGCTAGCCCTTGAGGAAGGCCAGCAGATCGGCGTTGAATTCGTCCTGGTGCGTGGCAGTCAGGCCGTGCGGCGCTCCCTTGTAGACATGCAGCGTGTTGTCCCTGATCAGCTTCGAGGACTTCATGGCAGAGGCGACGATGGGCACAATCTGGTCATCGTCACCGTGGATGATCAGCGTCGGCACGTCGATCTTCTTGCAGTCCTCGGTCTGGTCGGTCTCAGAGAACGCCTTGATGCAGTCGTACGCCCCCTTGAAGCCCACCGTCATGCCCATCAGCCAGAAGGCGTCGCGCAGGCCCTGGCTGACCTTCGCGCCGTCGCGGTTGGCGCCGTAGAACGGGGCGCTGAGGTCCTTCCAGAACTGCGAGCGGTCGCGTTCGACGCCTTCGCGCAGGCCGTCGAAGACGCTGCGGGGCAGGCCCTCGGGGTTGGCGTCGGTCTGCAGCATCAGCGGCGGGATGGCGCCGACGAGGACGGCCTTGGCGACGCGGTCGGTGCCGTGGCGGGCCATGTAGCGGGTGATCTCGCCGCCGCCGGTGGAGTGCCCGACCAGGACGATGTCGCGCAGGTCGAGCTTCTCGATGACCTGGGCGAGGTCGTCGGCGTACGTGTTGAGGTCGTTGCCCTCCCAGGGCTGGCTGGAGCGGCCGTGGCCGCGCCGGTCGTGGGCGACCGCCCGGAAGCCGTTGGAGACGACGTACCACATCTGGTCGTCCCAGGCGTCGGCCGTGAGCGGCCAGCCGTGGCTGAAGACCACAGGCTGTCCCGAACCCCAGTCCTTGTAGAAGATCTGGGTTCCGTCCTTGGTGTTGACCATGCCGGTGCTCATGTGGCGACTCCCCGCGTCGAAAGGCTGGCAATGAGTACGTCGCGGCACACCGTCGGGCCGGTCCTCCGAAGCTAACATCACGCGCTTGTCGGACTTATCGGTTTAGAGATGAAACAACCTACCTGAGGTATGCGAGTTCTCATGGGTTTTGGCACAATTTCACACGCTCTGGCGTATGCCGTGCCGCCCGAGACGAACGTCCCCGGTCGCCACGCGGTGGTCGACAGGCACTCGGCCGTTCGGCTTGTCATTATTTCCCAAATAGGGCATATGTCTTCTATAGCCCGCGGTCGCCCGGCAAACCCTTGAAAGTCTAGCGGATTAGTGGGATATTCGCTTCGTGGTCGTTCCGGATCACGTCCACACCGGGCACCCACCGGAGGTCGTGGCATCGGAGCCCGACGTCGCACGTGCCGGTCGACCATGCACCGCAACAGAACTGCACCCCCAACATTGATGATTACCGATACGCCGGAGCTCTCGGCGTTATTCGGTGTGCGCTTTTCGCGCTCGAGGAGGACAGGTTCCACATGAAGAACCGGATCAGAGCAGCCGCCGCACTCGCCGCAGTCGCCGCCCTGGCGCTGTCGGCCTGCGGCAGCAAGGACGACGGCGGCACCACGGGATCCAGCACCACGCTGAACATCGTCGGCTTCGCCGTGCCGGAGGCGGCGAACAAGGCGATCGCGGCCGAGTGGAACAAGACCGACGCCGGCAAGGGCGTCAAGTTCCAAACGTCGTACGGCGCGTCCGGCGACCAGAGCCGCGCCGTCGTGGCCGGCCTCAAGGCCGACTACGTGCACTTCTCGGTCTCCAGCGACGTCACCCGGCTCGTCGACGCGAACCTGGTGGCCAAGGACTGGAACGCGGGCCCGAACAAGGGCATCGTGTCCTCCTCGATCGTGGTGCTCGCCGTGCGTGAGGGCAACCCGAAGGGCATCAAGGGCTGGGACGACCTGATCAAGCCGGGCATCGGGATCGTCACCCCGAACCCCGCCTCCTCGGGCGCCGCCCGCTGGAACGCGCTCGCCGCGTGGGGCCACATCACCGCCAACGGCGGCACTGACGCGCAGGCCACCGAGTTCCTGACGAAGCTGTTCGGCAACGTCGTCGCCCTGCCGGGCAGCGGCCGCGACGCCACCACCGCCTTCCTCGGCGGCACCGGCGACGTGCTGCTGGCGTACGAGAACGAGGCCATCCTGGCCACCCAGGCGGGCGAGAAGTTCGACTGGATCGTGCCCTCGACCACCATCCTGATCGAGAACCCGGGCGCGATCCTCACCAACGCCGACCCGAAGGCCAAGGACTGGCTGAGCTTCGTGCTCAGCAAGGACGGCCAGCGCCAGTTCGCGCTCAAGGGCTTCCGCCCGATCATCGAGGGCGTGGACACCACCGGCGTCCAGGGCGCCAAGGACCCGGCCAACCCGTTCCCGACCCCGGAGAAGCTGCTCACCGTGTCGAAGGACTTCGAGAGCTGGTCGGCTCTGTCGAAGAAGTTCTTCGACGAGAAGGAGGGCCTCATCGTCAAGGTCATCGCAGCCTCGGGCAAGGCTAAGTGACCTCGACCACGCTCACCCCGGACCGGCCGGCGATCTCTCGCCGGCCGGTCCGGTCCGGCCGCCCGCTGACCCGCGTCTCCGGACTCGGCCTCGGCGTGGCGATGCTGTGGTTCAGCCTGCTCGTGCTCATCCCGCTCGCCGCCGTGGTGGTAACCGCGTCGGCGGGCGGGTGGAGTTCGTACTGGCAGGCGGTGACCAACGAGCAGACCGCCGCGGCGATCGAGCTCACCGTTGGCACCGCGTTCCTGGTGACGCTGCTGAACATCGTCATGGGAACCATGATCGCGTGGGTGCTGGTCCGGGACCGCTTCTTCGGCAAGCGCGCCCTGGAGATCCTGATCGACATCCCGTTCGCGCTGCCGACCATCGTGGCCGGCCTGGTGCTGCTGTCGCTGTACGGCAAGACCAGCCCGCTCGGCATCGACATCGCCAACACCCCCAAAGCAGTCTTCCTCGCCTTCCTGTTCGTCACGCTGCCGTTCGTGGTCCGCACCGTCCAACCGGTGCTGGCCGAGCTGGACCGCGACGTCGAAGAGGCGGCGATGTCGCTGGGCGCCAGCCGGTTCACCGTGTTCCGGCGGATCATCCTGCCCAGCCTGACGCCCGCGATCGCCGCGGGCGCCGCGCTGTCGTTCGCCCGCGGGGTCAGCGAGTACGGCTCGCTGGTCCTGCTGTCGGGCAACCTGCCGCTGAAGACCGAGGTCGCCTCGGTGCGCATCCTCAGCAGCATCGAGAACGACAACTACGACATCGCGGCGGCGGTGGCCACGATCCTGCTGGCCATCTCGTTCATCGTCATCGTGGCGCTCGACGTCATCCAGCGGAGGATGGTGCGCCGTGGCTAGCCACCCCAGCACCCGCACCCGCCGCGGCCCGGTCACCTACCTGGTCCGGCTGATCGTCATCGTCTACCTGTTCTTCCTGGTGGCGTGGCCGGTGTACCTGGTCGGCAAGAACACCTTCGCCGACGGCATGGACAACATCAACAGCATCATCGAAGACCCCGACATCGTGCACGCGCTCAGCCTGACCGTGCAGGTCGCGATCATCGCGGTGATCATCAACACGCTGTTCGGCGTCGGCATCTCGATTCTGCTGGTCCGCTACGACTTCCCGGGCAAGCGGCTGCTCAGCGCACTGCTGGACATGCCGCTGTCGGTCTCGCCGATCGTCGTCGGCCTGGCCCTGATCCTGGTCTACGGCGGACGCAACGGCTGGTTCGGACCGGGCCTGGAGAGCATGGGCTTCCAGGTCATCTTCGCCACCCCCGGCATCGTGCTGGCCACCGTGTTCGTGGCGCTGCCACTGGTGATCCGCGAAGTGGTGCCGGTGCTGGAGGAGGTCGGCGAGGAGCAGGAGCAGGCCGCCCGCAGCCTGGGCGCCAACGCCTGGCAGACGTTCCTGCGGATCACCCTGCCGTCGATCAAGTGGGGCGTCGTCTACGGCGTCGTGCTGAGCCTGGCCCGCTCACTGGGCGAGTTCGGCGCGGTCAAGGTCGTGTCCGGCAACGTGCTCGGCGAGACCCGCACGGCCACCCTGGTCGTCGAGGAGAAGTACCTCAACTTCGACAAGGGCGGCTCGTACGCCACCGCGTTCCTGCTCGCCCTGGTGGCAGTGGCCTGCATCATCATCGTCTCCGTCATTCGGCCGAAGGAAGACCGTTGAGTATCGAGATCGTCAACGTTTCCAAGCGCTTCGGTGACTTCGTCGCGCTCGACAACGTCAACGTCAGCATCCCGTCCGGCCAGCTCACCGCGCTGCTCGGGCCGTCCGGCGGCGGCAAGTCGACCCTGCTGCGCATCATCGCCGGCCTGGAGACGGCCGACAGCGGCCGCATCGAGATCGAAGGCGTGGACGCGACGAAGCTGTCGCCGCAGAAGCGCAACGTCGGCTTCGTGTTCCAGCACTACGCGGCGTTCAAGCACCTGTCGGTGGCGCGCAACGTCGCGTTCGGACTGGAGATCCGCAAGCGGCCCAAGGTAGAGATCCGCGAGCGGGTCGACGAGCTGCTCAAGCTGGTGCACCTGTCCCAGTTCGCCGACCGGCTGCCCTCGCAGCTGTCCGGCGGCCAGCGCCAGCGCATGGCCCTGGCCCGCGCGCTCGCCGTGCAGCCGACAGTGCTGCTGCTCGACGAGCCGTTCGGCGCGCTGGACGCCAAGGTCCGCAAGGAGCTGCGGGACTGGCTGCGCCGCCTGCACGACGAGGTGCACGTGACGACGGTGTTCGTCACGCACGACCAGGAGGAGGCCCTGGAGGTCGCCGACGAGATCGTGGTCATCAACGAGGGCCGCGTGGAGCAGATCGGCTCACCCGACGAGCTCTACGACACCCCCGCCAACGACTTCGTCATGCGCTTCCTCGGCCCGGTCACCGAGCTGGGCGACCGCCTGGTGCGGCCGCACGATCTCCAGCTGCTCACCGGTGGCGGCGAGCCGGACACGGTCACGGGCCGCATCACGCGGATCACCCGGATCGGCTTCGAGATCAGGGTCGAGGTGGCCGTGGGCGAGCAGCTCGTGACCGTGACCCTCACCCGCAACGAGTTCCTGTCCCTGGGCCTGCAGGTCGGTTCCGAGGTGCAGGTGCGCGTCGCGACCGGGGTCGGGGCGCCGAGGTTGATCGACGCGGTCTGACGCCGCGACACGGGAGCCTCCGGGCGGTATGGCACGCTCCTAACGCGCCATCACCCGCATCCGGAGGCCCCCGTGCGCGGTGGTCTGCCGGGCCAGGGTCATGACCGATGCCCGCCGGTGCTGCCGGCAGCGGTGTCGCGATCGGACCGCGGCGCGGGCACCTGACCGTCTCCGAGCAGGTCGAGCAGCGTGGTGCTGTCCAGCAGGTCGCCGGTGTACGTGTGGACCGACTGCCAGAGTCCGGGCAGGGCGGTGGCCGCGCCGGTGTACGTGATGGTGTGCGGCGGGCGGCCTCGGACGCTGGCCAGCGCACCGCTGACCGCCCGCATGATGTCGCCGACGCTGATCTGCTCGACCCGGCGGGCCAGGCTGAAGCCGCCGTCGGTGCCGGGACGGCTGCTGAGCAGCTCCGCGCGCCGCAGGTCAGCCAGGATGGACGGCAGGTAGCTGGCGGGTATGCCCTGCATGACGGCCAGATCGCTCGTCTTCACCGGCCCGCCGCCCGCCGCGGCGATGGCCAGCATGGCCTGCACCGCATAGTCGTGTCGCGCTGAGATGTGCACGGCCCCATGGATTCCTGCTCGTGACGGCGCGGCCGGCAGCAGGCGCGCGCTCTGTGCGATGTCCGCATATTCCTATAACTTCGATAGATAATATAGGCGATGCACGGTCACGGCAATGGTCGGTCACGATCCGATCTCGACGCCGTCAATCCGACTCCTGCGCCGACTCTTTCGCCTTGGGACGGGCCCGCAGGTGCGCTCGTTCACCCTGGGTGCCGAACAGGCTGAGGAACTCCACCGGCTCGGGGCCGGCCGCGCCGAACCAGTGCGGCACCCGGGTGTCGAACTCGGCCGCCTCCCCCGGCAGGAGCACCAGATCCTGCTCACCCAGGACCATCCGCAGCCGGCCGTTGAGGACGTAGAGCCACTCGTAGCCCTCGTGGGTCTTGGGCTCCGGGTTCCGGCGGCGGCTGTCGGCGGGGATCACCAGCTTGTACGCCTGGATGCCGCCCGCCCGCCGGGTCAGTGGCAGCATCGTCATCCCGTGCCGGGTGACCGGGCGCAGATGGATGCGGGGGTCGCCGGTCGGCGGGGCGTCGACCAGCTCGTCGAGCGTGACGCCGTGCGCTCTGGCCAGCGGCAGCAGCAGTTCGAGGGTCGGCCGCCGGGAGCCGGACTCCAGCCGGGACAGGGTGCTCACCGAGATCCCGGTCGCCGCCGACAGGTCGGCCAGCGTGGTCTCCCGCTGCCGGCGCAGTGCGCGCAGCCGGGGACCCACCGCACCGAGCGCTTGATCAAGATCGTCGTCCATGCCGCCAGCTTGCCAGATCAGCAACAGGATTTGCGAGCACGCCCGATCATCTCGCATGGTTGCCCCAGGCCACGGCGCGAGGCGCGGGCAGTTTCGGAAGGGACGTCATGACCGAGGAGTTCAGCAAGGCGTACTGGGACGGCCATTACCACGAGCACTCCGCGGGCCACCCGAAGCCGCCGAACCCGCATCTGGTCGCCGAAGCCCGGGAGCTGACCCCCGGCACAGCGCTGGACGCAGGCTGCGGCGAGGGAGCCGAGGCGATCTGGCTGGCGGCTCAGGGCTGGCATGTGACGGCGGTGGACATCGCCGACACCGCGCTGCACAGCGCACGCTCACACGCGGCAGCCGCCGGTGACCCGGTTGCCGCGCGCATCGACTGGCGGCAGGCCGACCTGACCGACTGGGTGCCGCCCGTGGCGCAGTACGACCTGGTCTGCTCCCTCTACGTACACCCGAAGGCGTCCCGCGAGTCGCTGGCGGCCCGGCTGGCGGCCGCGGTCGCCCCGGGCGGCACGCTGCTGATCATCGGCCACCACCCGTCGGACCGGCGTCCCGTCTCCGACGCCGCCGCCCGCGACGTGCACTTCACCCCGGACGAGGTCGGCGCCGGCCTCGACCCCGAACAGTGGGAGATCCTCGTCGCCGAGGACCGGCACCGCCCTGCCACCGGTCACGGTCACGAGGGTCACGGTCACGAGAGTCACGGTCACGAGAGTCACGGTCACGAGAGTCACGAGGGTCACGGTCACGGGCATGACGGGCACTCTTCGCACGACACCGTCCTGCGCGCCCGCAGGCGCGCCTGACCGGTCCCGGGGTGGCTACTCGGCCCGGCCGCCGTCTCGCCGACCGGCTTCGACAGGTGGAGGTGTGGGCAAGGGCGTTCCACCAAGGCGTATCGAGGTGAAGGCGCCCATCCTCTCGGCGGGATTGAACGGGTGCGGGCGAGGGTAGGCAGAGGTATTCGCAAAGGAGCTGCCCCGATGACCGACATCATCCATTTCACCATCGCGACCGCGGCCGAGCAGAGCGCCGATTTCCGGCGTGTGCTGTGGACCGGTGAGCACACCCAGCTCGTGATCATGACCATCCCGCCCGGCGGTGAGATCGGGGACGAGGTCCACCCGCACAACGACCAGATCCTGACGTTCGTCAGCGGGACCGGCGAGGCCGACGTGGCCGGGCAGACCCGGCCGGTGGCGCAGGGCGAGCTCGTGGTCGTGCCGGCGGGTACCCGGCACAATTTCCGCAACACGGGGCCGAACCCGCTGGTGCTCTACACCGTGTACGGCCCGGCCGACCACGCCGACGGCGCGGTGCACGCCACGAAGGAGCAGGCCGAGGCTGCCGAGGAGGCAGGCCGGGACGAGCCGCCCACCGCCTGACCGGAAGACGTTGACCGCTGCGAATACCGTGTGGCCATGGCAGATGGGTGGAGCCGGTTCTTCTGGGTCGCGGCAGGGCTGTTCGTCTTCTACTGGATCGTCCGCAACGCCGTCGCGCACGGCATGTGGGACGCGTGGGAACGGCGCGCCAAGCACGAGCGTAAAGCCGTGCACCTGGCCGCCGTCCGCGCGTCCGGGGACGTGCCCGAGCCGACCGTCCCACAGGCGGTCGAGTGAGCCGTCCCGGTCGTCGCGGATCTGCCGTCGCCGCGACGACCGGTCGCCGTGACGGCTGACGGCGGCCGCCGTCGGCCGACGGTCTGGTTCGGCGTGCTGTTCTCGTCGGCCTTCGCGGTGATGTTCGCCGTGTCGGCGTACTCCGCGGTCGGCCAGGCGGTGCTCCGCCACGACCTCGCCGAGCGGGGCGTGACGGTCGACGCCGAGGTCCTGGACGAGGGGCGGCCGCGCGGCGGCGGCCTGAAGGCGACGGTCAGCTACTCCGTCGAGGGCACCCTGACGACCGCGCGGCTGGAGTCCTACGACCGCTCGGTGATCACCATGAATCCGCAGGTCCGCTACGACCCCGAGGATCCGGGGCGGGTGATGCTCGCCGCCGACGTCGAGAACGCCGTGCCGGCCTACGGGGCGGTCGCGCAGGCGCTGTTGTGGCTGCTGGCCTGCCTGGCGGGCGCGGCGTGGCTGGTACGGCAGGACCGCAGGGAGCGCACCGGCGGCCCTCCGGCCTGACCACGGTCAGGCCGTGTTCTCGGCCAGTCGGCTGAGGTCGCGCAGCAGGTCGAGGGCCTCGGACCGGTTCGGGACCGTCGGCGGCAGTTCCCGGTCGGCCCGGTCCACCAGGTCCGTCTTGATCCGGCGCAGCACCTCGGCGCGCGCCGCCGGGGACAGGTCGTCCAGCCCCAGCCAACCGAGATTGTCCTCGACGATCTCCCGCAGGTCGGCGGCCGCGGCGTCGTCGTCTAGGTCATCGGCCAGCGCCTCGACCGTCCAGTCGAACAGCCAGCCGGCTGCCGACCAGCGCTTGTCGGGTGCGACCGCGATCGTTCCGGACATCAGTTGCCTACCAGGAATGCTCGGGGGCCTAGGCCGTTGTCGGTGATGAACTTCTGTACCTTAGCGATTTGGTCAGGGGTGAACTGGGAGACGTCGACAGGCACGTAGTCGGCCTTGGCCAGGTGATCGACGATCCTGGTCTGCAGGTTCGGCCACTGCTGGTCGAAGTGCCGGGCCGGGAAGTTGCCCACGGCGTCGTAGGTCTTGCCGGTGGCGTTGTCGACCCAGTCCACCTTCGGGTCGGTCGAGCGGCTCAGCTCCGCCCCGGTGGCGTCCTCGACGCGCAGCGCGGTCTCGCCCTCCGCCGGCCGGTAACGTCCCGTCGCCGGGTCCATGCCGAGTTCACGCTGGTGGGCGTCGCGGGCCGCCTCCGCAGCCCGCTCCGCCTCCCGGGCCCGCTCGGCCTCCTGCGCCGCCTCAGCCGCACGGTCGGCCTCCCGGGCACGCTCGGCGTCCCGGGCCGCCTCAGCCGCGCGTTCGGCGTCGCGGGCGGCCTCCGCGGCTCGTTCGACCTCGCGTGCCGCCTCCGCGGCTCGTTCGACGTCGCGGGCGGCCTCCGCGGCATCCGCGGCCCGGTCGACCGCGCGCCCGAGGTCGGCGACGTCGTCGATGGCCCGTGCGCCCTTGGAGATTCCGGCCGCGACACCGGCGATCCCGCCGACCACCGGGACGATGCCGAGCAGCCGCTCCCACCAGGCGAGTTCCTGGCCCGTGATCAGATCCTTGCCGGTGATCGCCTCGATGACGCCCTTGACCGTGCCGACGACCGGCACGAAGTCCAGCCCGATGCTGAGCAGCACACCGAACAGGACCGACAGGCCGACCAAGGCGGCCAGGGCCGCCCGCGCGGTGTAGTAGCAGTCGGACATGCTCCCGCAGTTGTCGGCGTACGCCGCGCCGGGCAGCAGCAGCACCGCGGCCCCCGCGCCGAGCGCCGCACCGGCCAGCACACGTGTCGTCGTTCTCATTTCGGCTCCTCGGCGCCCGGCGCGGCCGGCTGCGGCGGCGCGGGTGGCGCCTCCCTGACATGAGGGCTGAGCAGTGTCATGAGCACCGCCGACACGATGGCCAGCAGCAGGAACGGGAAGAAGCTGGTCTGGTCCAGGAACATCGGCACGATCACCGCCCCCAGCAGGTACACCGGGATCATCACGACGATCAGGCGGATGATCCGGGGGATGCGCGCGATGAACCGGGCGTACGCCCCGAAGTCGAGCGGCAGCAGCGGGCTGGCGAGCACCTGGGCTGCGAAGAGCACGAAGAAGGTCAGCCCCGCCTGCCAGTAGGCGGCGTACAGGCCGGACAGCAGTGCGGTGAGGATCAGCGCGCGGATCAGCAGCCGCAGCACGAGCGGGATCCGGCCGGCCAGAGGCTGCACCGGGACGTCGGTGCGGAACCGGTCCTCCAGCAGCGTCATCCGGTCGGGGCCGCCGCCCTTGCCGATCGGGTTGGCCAGCAGCGCCTGTGCGACGGCGCGGGCCACGGTCGCCGCGACCGCCAGGAACACGATCCAGCCGCCGCTCTCCTGCGTGGTCGACATGGCCTCGACGGTCGGGCGGGCCCCGGCCCAGACGAACACCGGTCGCACCAGCAGCGGGGCCGACTGGGTCCACACCCAGACCAGCAGGCCGGAGATGACGACCAGGGCGCCGAGGCCGACCAGCGCCCGCACCGCCCTGGGCACGGTCGGCGGCAGCAGGAACTCGGCGGCGAACGACTTGGCGGCGATCGGCACGCCGACCGCCAGCATCGCGAACAGCGCGTAGGTGAGCAGTTGGGAACCGAACTGCGCGGGGATGTCGAGCAGCGTGTCGGTGCGGTACGTGTCCCACTGCGGGTGCGCGCCCAGCGCCAGGTCGCCGAGGGCGAACCCCAGGGTCAGGTAGGAGCCGAGCGCCCCGCTGAGCGCGCCGACGAGCGCGATGAGCAGGAGCAGCCAGAGTGCCTCGGTGAAGACGTACTCGAAGCCCGGGTGCAGCACCCCGACGACGAGGCCGACCATGAACACGACCGGCACCGCGAGCAGACCGACGATCGGGCGAGCGGCGAGATACAGGCCGTCGACCGTCGACATGGCCAGGCCGGCCGAGAGCCGCCGCAGGGTCAGCGGCACGCCGACCCAGATGCCGTCAGCGAGCCTGGTCAGTGGATCGGGCGGGCTCGTCGGCCCCGGTGTCGCGGTCATCTTCTCCCCATCGGGAACTGCCGAGCAGGCGGTTGGACAGCCAGCCGAGGACTACGCCGTAGACGAGGTGGCCGGTGATGCTGACCGACAGGAACTCGTCGAGTGCCTTGAGCCCGAGCCAGCCCGGGTACACCGAGACCATGAAGGTCTCCAGGACCAGCGCCCAGACGATGGCCGCCCAGATGCCGCGGCGTCCGAACGCGACCGTGTAGGCGACGCCGAAGGCGGTGCCGTTGCACAGGTGGAACGCGACACCGAGCCAGAACACCCAGGTTGCGTCCTGGTCGGTCTCGGCCAGGGCCAGCCCGAACAGCCGCCACGCCTCGAACGGGCGCAGCTGCAGACCGGCGAACTCCACCAGCGCGATCCGGGCCGCGTCGTAGGCCAGCGTCGCCGCGAACCCGGCGACGGCGCCCACCGCCATCCTGCGCAGCACCTTGGCCCGTCGCTCGTCGGGCAGCCGCCGGATGACGACGGTCGCCACGGCGGCCGCGGCCAGGCCGAGGGCGAGGAAGGTCCAGCGCAGGGACACACCCGACAGGATGTACACCAGCAGGGCGGCGCCGCTGGCCAGGAAGACCGCGGCGACCGTCCATTCTGGTCGGATCTTGCGTCCGCCGTCAGCCACGCCGATACCGTAGGAACTGACGACCGTCAGTGGGGGCCAGTGTCAGCGAGCCGACAGTGAAGTCTGCGTGTCAGCGCAGCACGGCGGAGGTGTGAAGCCGCGGGCTGCTCAGGACGGCGGCATCGTGGACAGCAGCTCCATGGCGGTGGTCAGCAACTGGTTGGCGCGGACGGCGAGCGTGGTGGCGAGGCCGTGCGCGGTGCCGCCCGCGGTCTCGGCCAGCGCCCGCAGCGCCGCCAGGTCCTGGTCCAGCCGGGCGAGCGCGCCGGCCAGGTCGGCCGCGGCCCCGCCCTGCAGGTGCGCCGCGATGTCGTCGAGCGCCATGCCGCTGGACTCCAGCCGCTGCACGGTGGCGATCTGCTCGACCGCCGCCGGGTCGTAGAGCCGGAAGCCGCCGGAGGTGCGCGTGGCCGGGGTGAGCAGGCCGAGGTTGGTGTAGAAGTCGACGGTGCGGTTGCTCACGCCGGCGGCGGCGGCGAGCTCGCCGATGCGCATCAGTGTCATGAGCAGCCTCGTTCCAGCAACCGTACAGTTTCACGTGTTAGTGTCAGCCTCGTGGCTGATCATACCGCCGGCCGCCGCGAACGGCACCGGTCCCGACCGCCCGCGACAACGCCGCGGTCGAGGGCGAGCAGCGCCGGCGACCCCGTGCGGCCCGGTCCCGCGACCCCCGCCGGCTGATCGCGGGCTGCCCGGCCACCGCCTGCGCATACCACCGCCGCGGCTGACGCCCGGCGGAGCTCCACAGGAGAGGAAGCACATGGTCTTCAAGAAGCTGCTCGCCGGACTCGGGCTGGGCGGCGTCGAGGTCGACACCGTCCTGTCGCCGCATCCCGCGGTCCCGGGCGGCCCGTTGAGCGGCCAGGTGAACCTGCGCGCCAAGTCCGACACCGACATCACCACGATCTCGCTGCTGCTCACCGCGACCGGACCGGCAGGCGAGCTGGAACTGGCCCGCTACCAGGTCGCGCAGCACCTGCGGTTGCCGTCGGGCGCCTCCCAGGCGGTGCCGTTCACGGTGACCGTGCCCGCCCACGCCCCGTTCACCGCGCTGTACGGCCAGGCGCTGCCGGGGATCGCGATCGGTGTGCGCACCGAGGTTTCGGTGGCCTCGGGCAGCGCCAAGGGCGACTTCGATCCGGCGCGCATCGACGCCTCCCCGGCCCAGCAGCAGATCATGGACGCGCTCGGCGCCATCGGCTGCCGGTTCGTGCGCAACGAGCTGCGCCCCGGCGGCCTGGCCGGCCTGCCCGTGCCCGCCGCGCAGGCGATCACGTGCTACGCCCCGCTGCCCGAGGGCGACCGGCACGGCCCGCACATCCCGCTGCTCACCTTCACCGTGGCCGCGATCGGCGACGGTCTGGTGGTGCTGGCCGAGCTCACCGGCAGGTTCGGCGCGCCCGACCGGCACGACCTGTCGGCGGCCGACCTCCAGCGGCTCGCCGCGACCGAGGGCGGCTGGATCACCGAGGTCGACCGGTGGCTCACCACGGCGCTGGACAAGCTCTCCTCCCCCGCCGCCGCGGCGCCGGGGGCGTTCCTGCAGCCGCCCGCACAGCCCGGGTACGGCCACGCCCCGGCCGGCGGCGGCTACGGACAGCCCGGCTACGGACAGCAGCACGGCCGTCCCGGCTATGCCTACGGCGGCCACGGCGGGCACCCCGGCGGCTACAAGTACGGCGGCTACCGGGGCAAGCCCAGCATGGCCGGGGCGATGGCGGCCGGGGTCGGCGGCGCGGCGCTCGGCTTCCTCGGCGGCATGGTGATCGGCGACATGATCGGCGACGCGATGGCTCCCGACCTGGGCGACGCGGCGTCCGCGGCCGGTCTGGAAGACCCGGGTCTGGCCGACGCCGGTTTCGAAGACTTCGGCGGCGGAGATTTCGGAGGCGACTTCGGAGACTTCTGACCGCCGAACCGGGTGGTGCGGGCCCGTCCTAGCCGGGGGCCCGCGCCACCCACCCCGCGTTACGCACCGCCCGACAGAGGAGAACTGCGTGAAGTCATCGAACCCGGTGCTCGGGCGGATCACCGCCGCCGCGCAGCAGCCGGCCTACACCGTGCCCGGCGGCCAGCCCTACAGCTACGGCGGCCAGACCTACCAGCAGCCGGCCGACGGTTACGGATACCCCGAGACCGTCCAGCGCTCCCGCGACGTCATGACGATCGACGACGTCGTGGTCAAGACCGTGTCCCTGATCGGCGCGGCGGTGGCCGCGGCCGCCGCCACCTGGATCCTCGTCCCGGTGCAGTCGCTGGCCGTGGTGTGGATCGCCGCGATGCTGGTGGGGCTGGTGCTGGGCCTGGTGATCTCGTTCGCCCAGATCACCAACCCGGTCATCCTGTTCAGCTACGCCATCGTCGAGGGCGTGTTCCTCGGCGCGGTGTCCAAGGCGTTCGAGACCGCCTGGAACGGCATCGTCCTGCAGGCGGTCATCGCGACCCTGGGCGTCTTCTTCATCATGGCCGCGCTGTACCGGGCGCGGATCGTCCGGGCCACGCCGAAGTTCATGAAGGTAGTGATCGGGGCCGCCGCGGGGCTGGCCGTGGTCATGCTGGTCAACTTCGGCATCAGCTTCTTCACCGGCTCGGCCGGTCCGCTGCGCGACGGCGGCCCGATGGCGATCATCTTCTCGCTGGTCTGCATCGTCGTGGCGGCGCTGATGTTCGTGGTCAGCTTCCAGCAGATCGAGGACGGCATCGCCGCCGGGCTGCCGCGCAAGTACGGCTGGCTCGGCGCGTTCGGCATCCTCGTCGAGCTCGTCTGGCTCTACCTGGAGATGCTGCGCCTCATCTCGTACTTCCAGGAGGACTGACACCGCGGACAGGCGGCCCGGGCATCCTCCCCGGCGCCGGGCCGCCGACCGCCGTGGATTGTCCGCGATGCCCGGGTATGACGTCCTCCCAGCACCGATACTGATCGTTGGACCGGGCCGGCTCCGGCCGTGCCCGCGCGATCACGAGACGGGAAGACCCCATGCGAGCCACCTTGATCTACGGCGCCGGTGACGTGCGGGTGGAGGACGTGCCCGACCCGGTGCTGCGCGAACCCACCGACGCGCTCGTACGCGTGCTGCGCTCCTGCATCTGCGGCAGCGACCTGTGGCCGTACGGGTCACGCCCCACCAGCGAGCACGGTGACCGGATCGGCCACGAGTTCCTCGGCGTCGTCGAGGACGTCGGCGCGGACGTCTCCGGGCTGAAGAAAGGCGACGTCGTCGTCGCGCCGTTCGTCTGGGCGGACAACACCTGCGACTTCTGCCGCGAGGGCCTGCAGACCTCCTGCCGCCACGGCGGTTTCTGGGCCGCCAACGGCGTCGACGGCGGCCAGGGCGAGGCGGTACGCGTCCCGCAGGCCCAGGGCACGCTGGTCAAGCTGCCCGTCGGCGAGGACTCGGCGCTGCTGCCGTCGCTGCTGTCGCTGTCCGACGTGTTCCCGACCGGCCACCACTGCGCCGTGACCGCCGGGGTCGGCCCGCGGACCACGGTGACCGTGATCGGCGACGGCGCGGTCGGCCTGTGCGCGGTGCTGGCCGCCAAGCGGCTCGGCGCGGAGCAGATCATCCTCATGGGTCGCCACCAGGTCCGCACCGATCTGGGGCGGGACTTCGGCGCGACCGACGTGGTGGCCGAACGCGGCGACGAGGGCATCGCGAAGGTCCTGGAGCTGACCGGCGGCGACGGCGCCCACGCCGTGCTGGAGTGCGTGGGCCTGCGGCCGGCCATCGAGACGGCGTTCGCCGTGGCCCGCGCCGGGGGCAGGGTGAGCCGGGTGGGCGCGCCGCAGTACCCGGAGGTGCCGCTCGGCTTCGGGGAGTTCCTGCGCAACGTCACGCTCACCGGCGGCGTCGCCCCGGCCCGCGCCTACATCGAGGAGCTGCTGCCCGACGTGCTCGACGGCAAGGTCGAGCCGGGCCGGGTGTTCGACACCACGATCGGCCTCGACGAGGTGCCCGCCGGCTACCAGGCGATGGCCGAGCGCAAGGCCCTCAAGGTCCTGATCCGTCCCGTCTAAAGCCGTTACGTGGTCAATACAGTATTTTAGAGCCACTATGGCCGCCATTTCCCTGAAATTGCCATCACAGCTGCCCGGAGGCTGGCGAAGATCGGCGGCGCGGTGCGCGGAAGTGCCGGGGCGGGGGCTGTTCGGCCGTTAGCCTTACAACCGGCACAAAATGCGCAGATTAGCTGGCGGGGCTGGTGACGCAGTGAACCAACCGCAGGACGGGTCCACCGAACTCGACCGGACGGTGACCAAACGAGCCGTCTACCCGGTGTTCCAACCGGTCATCTCGCTGCGCAGCGGCCGGGTCGCCGGATACGAGGCGCTGGCACGCGGGCCGGCCGGTTCCGAGCTGCGCAACCCCGCCGAGCTGTTCGCTCAGGCACAGCGCGCCGGGCGGCTCACCGAACTGGACTGGGTCGCCCGCGCCGCGGCGTTCCGGGCGGCGCTGGCTGCCTGCCTGCCGTGGGACGTCCCGCTGTTCGTCAACGTCGAGCCGTCCACCATGGGCAGCGAATGCCCGGCCGGACTCGTCGACACCATCGAGACGGCCAGCCGCGAACTCCAGGTGGTCATGGAGATCACCGAACGCTCGCTCAGCGACGACCCGGCCGCGCTGCTCACCTCGGTGGCCCGGGTACGCGGCCAGTCCACCCGCATCGCACTCGACGACGTCGGCGTGAACCCGGCCAGCCTGTCCCTGCTCGCCCTGCTCAGCCCCGAGATCATCAAACTGGACCGGCACGTCGTGCAGGGCCGCCCGACCCATGAGACCGCGCAGGTGGTCAACGCGGTGCTGGCGGAGTCCGAGCGCACCGGCGCGATCATCCTCGCCGAGGGCA
The DNA here is from genome assembly GCF_009720385.1 of Catellatospora vulcania. Lineage (GTDB taxonomy): Bacteria > Actinomycetota > Actinomycetes > Mycobacteriales > Micromonosporaceae > Catellatospora > Catellatospora vulcania. The sequence continues at coordinate 146,296 of NZ_WARX01000031.1, forward strand.
TCGAGACCGAGCGCCACCTCGCGGCGGCGATCTCGATGGGCGCGACGCTCGGCCAGGGCTGGCTGCTGGGGCGGCCCGGCCCGCTGCCCGCGCGGTTCGAACGGCCGGACACCGACCTGCCCTACAGCACCGCCCCGAACACGGGTGCGCGTACCCCGTTCGAGGTCGCCCGGCGGCGGCGCCGCGCCACCCGCGCCACCAAGCGGCAGCTGATCCCGCTCAGCAACCACCTGGAGAGCATGAGCGAGCACGCGCCCGAGGCGTCGGTGCTGCTGGGCGCGTTCCAGGACGCGAAACACTTCACCGAGCACACCCGGCACCGCTACCTGACCATCGCCGGCAAGGGCGCGCTGACCGCGGTGTTCGGCCACGGCATCGCGGCGCAGCCGGCTCCCGGCATCCGCGGCGGGCCGCTGGCGGCCGACGATCCGCTGCTCGGGGAATGGTCGGTGATCGTGCTGGGCAGCTACTTCTCCGGCGGGCTGTTCGCCAGGCAGTTGCCGACGTCGGCGACCCGCGAGGCCGACCGCGAGTTCGACGTGATCATCAGTTACGACCGGTCGCTGGTCGCCGAGGCCGCGCGCACCCTGCTGAGCAGGCTGGCCCCGGTCTCCTGACCGGGCCGCCGCTCACAGCTGCGACACCTGGTAGTGCGCGATGAGCCAGTCGTCGCCGACGCGGCGCACGATGACACCGAGGTTGACGTTCCTGGTCGGGCGGTCGGTGAAGGCGAAGTCGACGGCCAGGTAGCCGAGCACCAGGTCGGCGGCCAGCCGGCGGGTCTCCAGCAGTTGGTACGCGGCGGTCATACCGATGGGCTGGCCGTCGTAGTACGCGGCCACGCCGCCAGGACCGACGGTGTACGGATGCAGGCCCTGGAAGATCGCGTCATAGGTGAAGTTCTCCGCGACGCGTTGCGGATCATGGGCGTCGACGGCTGTTTTCCAGCGTTCCAGCACGGTGGTGAGGATCTCGGCCTCGGTGCCCGTCATATCGTTCTCCCTGGTGTCGGTTCGCGAGGTCAGAGCTGGGCGGCCAGGCGGGCGAGGATGGCCGCGGCCGGTCCGTCGACGGCCTGCCGGTAGCCGGTGCCGGCCCACAGGTGCACCCGCTCGGCGTCACCGGCCGCGGCGGCGGCCCGGCGCAGGCCGGCCGTGAGGTGGTGCACGGCGGGATAGCCGTACGGGGCGAGCTCCCCGTACCGGTCGGTGAAGCCGTTGCGCAGCGCCCGCGCGGGACGTCCGGTGAAGGCGCGGGTGACGACGGTGCCGGTCCGGTCCGGGTCGGCGAGCGCGGCCCGGTGCACCGCGGAGGCGCCCGCCTCGTCGCTGCGCAGCAGGACCGTCCCGACCGCGACGGCGTCCGCCCCGGCCCGCACGGCCGCGGCCACGTCCTCCGGCGTGCCCAGGCCGCCTGCGGCGATCAACGGCAGGTGCACGGCGTGCCGCACCGCGGCGACGAGGTCGGTGAGCGCGACGCCGGTGACCGGCCCGGACGGGGTGAATGCTCCGTAGTGGCCGCCCGCGGCGACGGCCTGCACCGCCAGCGCGTCCACCCCGGCGTCCGCGGCGGCCTTCGCCTCGTCGACGTTGGTGACCGTCTGCACCAGCAGCGCTCCGGTGGCGCGCAGCGCGGCCAGGTCCGCAGCGGGCGGTAGGCCGAACGTCAGGCTGATCACGGGCACCGGCCGGGCGCGCAGCACGTCGAGCTTGTCGTGCCAGTGGTCGTCGTCCTCGACGGGCACCGGGTCCAGCGTGACGCCGTGCCGGTCGGCCTCGGCGGCGAGCAGGTCGGCATACCGCCGCAGGGCCGCAGGGTCGACCGGCACGGGGTTGGGCACGAACAGGTTGACCCCGAACGGCGCCGACGCCGCCTCGACCGTCGCGATCTCCGCGTCGAGCGCCTGGGGCGTCTTGTACCCGGCGGCGAGGAAGCCGAGGCCGCCTGCGCGGGCGGCTGCGACGACCAGGGCGGGCGTGCCGGCTCCGCCGGCCATCGGCGCGGCGACCAGCGGCAGGTCGACGCCCAGCGTACGGATGAATGCGCTGTTCAACGGTGTTCGACTCCCAGGTGGACGCGGCGCGGCTCAGTGCCCGGCGCTCTGGCCGCCGTCGACATGCAGGATCTCACCGGTGACGAACCCGGCGCCGTCGAGGTAGAGGACGGCGTCGACGACGTCGCCCACCTCGCCCACCCGGCCCACCGGGTGCAGGGCCGCCAGCGCGTCGTAGCTGTCGGCCGCGTGCATCGGGGTGCGGATGACGCCGAGGGCGACGGCGTTGACCCGGATGCCGCGGGTGGCGTACTCGATGGCCAGTGATCTGGTCACCGCGTTGAGCCCACCCTTGGTGAGCGCGGCCATGGCGGCGGGCACCTGGGAGTTCGCGTGCTCCACGAGGGTGGTCGTGATGCTGACGATGTGGCCGCCGCCGTGGTCGAGCATGGCGGCCACGGCCCGTTGGGTGATCGTGAGGAACCCGCGCAGGTTGACTCCGGTGACCAGGTCGTAGTCCTCGGCGGTGTACTCGGTGAACGGCTTGGCGACGAACACGCCCGCGTTGTTGACCAGCGTGTCGATGCGGCCGAACGCGGCGAGGCCCTCGTCGATCACCCGGGCCGCGACGGCCGGGTCGGCGATGTCGCCGGCCACCGACAGCACCATCGGATCGCTGCTCGGTGGCATCGTCCGCGAGTTCGCGACGACGGCGTGACCGAGCTTGCGGTATGCGGCCACCAGCGCCGCCCCGATGCCCTGGGAAGCGCCGGTGACGACGGCGACCTTCTGCATGTTCATGGGTCCGTCCCTGTCTGGTCTGCGGCCTGCCGAGCAGCCCGACGCGACCGGCGCCGAACCGGATGACCTAAGCGTGCGCCCACCGGGCCTGCTCGCGCAGCCGACTGCCAGGACCCGCACCTGACCGGCGGGACTGCCGACCAGGGTGATCCGGTCCGGGCCAGCGGATCTGCTGGTCAGCGGGCCGGCTGGCCCGGGTGATCCGGTCCGGGGCCAGCGGATCTGCACTGGTCAGCGGGCGGGCTGGCCAGGGTCGTTCGGGTGCGGGGTCAGCGGGGTGACGTCCTCGGTCCGCCAGGCGCGCAGCGGCATCGACGCGAGCACGGTCTCCAGCTGGTCGGCGTCGTCCGCGCGGAACAGGCCCCAGGTCCGCCACTCCCCCGGGGCCAGCGGCGGCCGCCACAACCGCAGCAGGCTGCCCTGTGCCACCAGCTCGGCCGCCCGCACCGCCTCGCGCCGCCGCATGTCGGCGACCTCGTCCTCGGTCGTGCCTGTCGGCACCGTGGTCCGCATGTCGACCAGGTACTCCACCATCGCACTCCCCTCACCGCCGGCAACGCCGGCCAGGACCATCGGACTTGCCGGGCACCTGTGCGTATCAAGGCTCAAGATACGCACAGGTGCCCGGCAAGTCGGGCGATCTCGGCGACGCCGATCAGGGCTTGCGGGCGCGCAGGCCGAGGATGCGGCGGCCGGCCGCGAGCAGGTGGTGGCGCAGCACGTCGGCGTCGTGGTGCTGCATCACCGGCGACGAGGCGGTGGTGGCGATCCCGGCCAGCGCGAGCGTCGCGTTGATCTCGGCTTCGGCGGAGTCGTCGAGCGCCATCAGCTCGCCTGGGCGGCGGAACAGCTCCATCACGTCCGGATGGCTCTGCAGCGCGCTGGTGACGCCGGGGTCCGTGCCGATCATGGCGATCAGGCCACGGTGCTTGACGGTCAGGTCGACCAGGCCCGACAGCATCGCGTCGGCCCGCGCGGACGGCGTGCGCTGCGCCTCGGCGGCCATGATGATGGCGTGCATCTGGTCGATCGCCGGCTGGATCACCGCGGTCAGGATGTCGTCGCGGGTCCTGAAGTGATGGTAGACCGCCGCCTTGGTGACGCCGAGAGTGTCGGCGATCATCTGCAGCGACGTGCCGGCGAAGCTGTGCATGGCGAACAGTCGGCAGGCCTCATCGAGCAGGCGCTGCCGGGTGCGCTCCGGGCCGCGCGAGTCGGCGTGTGTCGCAGCTCTCACGGCACCCTCCTTACCAGATCATCGACGGCGGGGGAAGTCACCCGTCCTGAGCAAATCTAGCTGATCAGCAGCCATCCGCCTAGCCGGTCGACAGGCTGCAGACTAGCCGAACGGCAAGCTGAAAACTTGCCGAACGACAGGTTCACTCCTTGCCGATCGGCTTGCTCACTCCTTGCCGAACGGCTAGGGTCGGCCGTGGTGCGGCGACCCCCAAACACGCTCGTGAACAGCATGTTTCGCCGCGATGACAGCCACCCATCCCTCGTTTGGAGTACTCGACGTGGCGACATTCCTCTACCGGATCGGCCGGTTCTCGTACCGCCGACGCTGGCTCGTCCTCGGCCTCTGGGTGCTGCTGCTCGCGCTCGCCGGGACCGGCGCCGCGACACTGTCCGGCAAGATGTCCAACGAATTCAGCATCCCGGGCACGGAATCCCAGCGGGCCATCGACCAGCTCGGCGAGCGCTTCCCCGAAGCGAACGCGGGCGGGGCGCGGGCCCGGGTCGTGTTCGGCACGCCCGAGGGCAAGACGGTCACCGACCCGGACGTGCAGGCCGCCATCGGCCGCGTGGTCGCCGCGCTGAACAACGCACCGCAGGTCGCACGGGTGATCGACCCGTACACCGCGAAGTCCATCTCCCCCGACCTGCGCTACGCGTTCGCCCACGTCACCTACGGCGTGCAGGGCATGGAGCTGACCGACACCGACCGCGCCGCGCTGACCGACGCCGCCGCCCTCGGCCGTGACGCGGGGCTGACCGTCGAGGTCGGCGGCGACGCGCTGCGGGCCAACCCGAAGACCGGCGTCGTCGAGGTCATCGGCATCGCCATCGCCGCGCTGGTGCTCATCATCACCCTGGGCTCGCTGGTCTCCGCCGGGCTGCCGCTGCTCACCGCGGTCGCCGGGATCGGCATCGGCCTGTCCGGCGTCGCCATCGCCTCGCGGTTCGTCGACATCAACTCCAACAGCCTGATCCTGGCGCTGATGCTGGGCCTGGCCGTCGGCATCGACTACGCCCTGTTCATCGTCTCCCGTTTCCGGCACGAGCTGCTGGTACGCAAGGACGGCGCGGAGGCGGCCGGACGCGCCGTCGGCACCGCGGGCTCGGCCGTGGTCTTCGCCGGGCTCACCGTCATCATCGCGCTGGTCGCGCTGACCATCGTGGGCATCCCGCTGCTGGCGGGCCTGGGCCTGTCCGCCGCGGCCACCGTCGCGGTGGCGGTGCTGGTCGCCGTCACCCTGTTGCCCGCGCTGCTCGGCTTCACCGGCGACCGCCTGGTCAAGGGTCGCCTGTTCGGCCACGCGACCCCCGACCCGGAGTCCGACGGCGGCCCCGTCCCGATGGGCGAGCGCTGGGCGCGTTTCGTGGTGCGGTTCCGGATCCCGGTGCTGGTGCTGACCGTCGCCGCGCTGGGCGTGCTCGCGATCCCGGCCGCGGACCTGCGGCTCGGCCTGCCCGACGACGGCATGCAGGCCGCCGACACCACCCAGCACAAGGCGTACGACATGGTCACCGCCGGCTTCGGGCCGGGCTTCAACGGCGAGCTGGTCGTCGTGGCGGACCTGCCCGAGGGCGCCGACCCCCAGGCCGCCATCGGCCAGTTCGTCACGCGGCTGACGGCGGTGGACAACGTGCTCTACGCCGCCCCCAACGGGGTCAGCCCCGACGGCCGCACCGTCCTGCTCGCGGTCATCCCGAAGACCGGGCCGAACGACGTGGCCACCGCCGACCTGGTGCACGAGATCCGCGACGAGCGGGCCGCGATCACCGCCGGGACCGGCGCGACCATCGCGGTCACCGGCGTCACCGCGCTGGCCATCGACGTGTCCACCCGCCTCGACGAGGCGCTCCTGCCGTACCTGGCGGTCGTGGTCGGGCTGGCGTTCCTGCTGCTGCTGCTCGTGTTCCGGTCGGTGCTGGTGCCGTTGAAGGCGACGCTCGGCTTCCTGCTCAGCGTCGGGGCGACCTTCGGCGCGGTGGTGGCCGTGTTCCAGTGGGGCTGGCTCGGCGACGTGTTCGGCGTGCAGCAGACCGGGCCGATCATGAGCATGCTGCCGGTGCTGGTCATCGGCATCCTGTTCGGCCTGGCCATGGACTACCAGGTGTTCCTGGTGACCCGGATGCGCGAGGACTTCGTACACGGCGCACCGGCCCGCGACGCCGTGGTCACCGGGTTCCGGCACGGAGCCCGGGTGGTCACCGCCGCCGCCATCATCATGATCAGCGTCTTCGGCGGGTTCGTGTTCTCCGGTGAGACGCTGATCCAGTCGATCGGCTTCGCGCTGGCGTTCGGCGTGCTGGTGGACGCGTTCATCGTCCGCATGACCATCGTCCCGGCGCTGATGTCGATGCTCGGCCGGGCCGCCTGGTGGCTGCCCCGCTGGCTGGACCGCGTCCTGCCGAACGTGGACGTGGAGGGCGAGCAGCTGAACCGCGCCGAGGAGCCGGTCCGCGAGCCGGTGGCCGCCGGCGTTTGAGCAGTCGCAGGCCCGGCCCTTGGGATGCTCGCCGCCGCCGCCGGAGCGGTGGCAGGAGACGTAGCGCTTGAAGCCGTTGGCCTTGGCCTGGTTCATCGCCCACAG
>NZ_ML769311.1:0-101167 GCF_009720385.1 Catellatospora vulcania
TAGAGTTACGGCGGCCATGGCGGAGGGGAAACGCCCGGTAACATTCCGAACCCGGAAGCTAAGCCCTCCAGCGCCGATGGTACTGCAACGGGGACGTTGTGGGAGAGTAGGACGCCGCCGGACAAACGTTCCATACGAGGGCCTCCCCGCCAGGGGTAGGCCCTCGTGTGCGTTGTGCCGCCGATTTCCGGCAGCATCAGGAAGGATGTACCCGTGAACTCGAGTTCCAACGACAAGCCCGGACAGGACTCGTCCGGCCAGGCCAGCCGCGGAGGCGGCGGGTCTCGCTCCGAAAAGGGCGGGTACGACCGTTCTCACGGCAAGCGTGAGGGTTTCCGGCGCGACGGCGACCGCGCCCGTGGTTTCGACGGCGGCTACGAAAAGCCCCGTACCGGTGGCGCCCCCCGACGTGACGGTGACGACCGCGGCGCCCCCCGTGCCGGTGGCGACCGTCGTGAGGGCGGCTTCCGCAGCGCCGGCGACCGCACCGGCGGTGACCGTGGCGGCTTCCGCAGTGGCGGTGACCGTCCGAGCTACGGCGACCGTGCCGGTGGCAGCAGCCGTGAGGGTGGATTCCGGTCGGGTGGCGATCGCGGTGGGTTCTCCCGCGGTGGCGACCGTCCGAGCTATGGCGACCGTTCCGGTGGCAGCCGTGAGGGTGGCTTCCGCAGCGCCGGCGACCGCACCGGCGGTGACCGTGGCGGCTTCCGTGGTGGTGACCGGGACCGTTCCGGTGGCAGCCAGGGTGGTTTCCGTAGTGGCGGTGACCGTCCGAGCTACGGCGACCGTTCCGGTGGTAGCCGTGAGGGTGGTTTCCGCAGTGGCGGCGACCGTCCGACCGGTGACCGTGGCGGGTTCCGCAGTGGTGGGGACCGTCCGACCGGTGACCGTGGCGGGTTCCGTAGTGGTGGGGACCGTCCGAGCTACGGCGACCGTTCCGGTGGTAGCCGTGAGGGTGGCTTCCGCAGTGGCGGCGACCGCGACCGCTTCGGTGGTGGCGACCGTCGTGAGGGCGGCTTCCGTGGCGGCGAGGACCGTGGCGGCGACCGCGGCGGTTTCCGCAGTGGCGGTGACCGGGACCGTTCCGGCGGCAGCCGCGAGGGCGGGTTCCGCAGTGGCGGTGACCGTCCGAGCTATGGCGACCGTTCGGGTGGTAGCCGTGAGGGTGGTTTCCGCAGTGGTGGGGACCGTCCGACCGGTGACCGTGGCGGGTTCCGCAGTGGTGGTGACCGTCCGAGCTACGGCGACCGTTCCGGTGGCAGCCGCGAGGGTGGCTTCCGCAGCGGCGGCGACCGCGACCGTGCTTCCGGCGGCGGCGACCGCCGCGAGGGCGGCTTCCGTGGTGACCGGCCCGGCGGCGCGAGCCGTGAGGGCGGCTTCCGCCGACCGGCCGACGACCGGGGCGGCTACCGCAGCGGTGGCTTCGGCGACCGCACCGGCGGCACCCGCGAGGGCTTCCGTGGTGGTGACCGGGACCGTCCGGCAGGCGGCGACCGTCGCGAGGGCGGGTTCCGCAGTGGCGGTGACCGTCCGAGCTATGGCGACCGTTCCGGTGGCAGCCGTGAGGGTGGCTTCCGCAGCGGCGGCGACCGTCCGACCGGTGACCGTGCCGGCTTCTCCCGTGGTGGGGACCGTCCGACCGGTGACCGTGGCGGGTTCTCCCGCGGTGGTGACCGTCCGAGCTACGGCGACCGTTCCGGTGGCAGCCGTGAGGGTGGCTTCCGCAGCGGCGGCGACCGTGAGCGTTTCGCCGGCGGCGACCGTCGTGAGGGCGGCTTCCGTGGCGGCGACGACCGCGGCGCAGGCCGTGAGGGTGGCTTCCGTGGTGGCGACCGGGACCGTCCGGCGACCGGGGACCGTCGTGAGGGCGGGTTCCGTAGTGGCAGCGGCACCGGCACCGGGGAGCGCCGTGAGGGTGGCTTCCGCGGTGGCGACCGGGACCGTCCGGCGACCGGGGACCGTCGTGAGGGCGGGTTCCGTAGTGGCAGCGGCACCGGCACCGGGGAGCGCCGTGAAGGCGGCTTCCGTGGTGGCGACCGCGAGCGGCCCACCGAGGCCCGTGAGGGCACGGAGGCCCGCGAGTTCGAGGGTGCGGGCCGTCCCGGCCCCGAGCTGCCCGACGACATCACGCCGGCGGACCTCGACAGTGAGGTGCGCGCTGAGCTGCTCTCGCTGGCCAAGCCGGTGGCGGACACCGTCGCCCGGCACCTCGTCGCGACCGGTCAGCTGATCGACGACGACCCGGAGAAGGCACTGGAGCACGCGCTGGCCGCTCGTCGGCTGGCGTCGCGCATCGCGGTGGTCCGCGAGGCGGTCGGCCTCGCCGCGTACCAGACGGGCGATTGGGCCTCCGCGATCGCGGAGATCCGCACCTACCACCGGATGACCGGGCGTCAGACGCACCTGGCCGTGCTGGCCGACTGCGAGCGCGCGCTGGGCCGGCCGGAGAAGGCGATCGACCTGTTCCGTGGCGTCGAGCGCGACAAGCTCAGCCAGGGCGAGGCGCTGGAGCTGCTGATCGTGGCGGCAGGCGCGCGGGGTGACATGGGCCAGCACGAGGCGGCTGCGGCGATGCTGCAGGTGCGCGAGCTGACCGTGGAGTCGACCGAGGACTGGTCGCCGCGGCTGCGGTACGCCTACGCCGACTCGCTGCTGGCGTCGGGGCGCACCGAGGAGGCTCGGGAGTGGTTCGCCAAGGCGGCGGCCGCCGATTCCGACGCGGTGACCGACGCGGCTGAGCGGCTGCTCGAGCTGGACGGCGTCGAGATCGAGGACGAGTCCGAGATGGACGACGAGCCCGCCGACCGTCCTGCCAAGGCCAAGGCCGCCGGCACCGACGGCGACACCGGCTCCGACACCGACACCGGCGAGGACGATGACCTCGACGGCGAGGACTACGACGACGAGGACGACGACGACCTCGACGACGAGGACGACGAGGATGACGACGACCTCGACGAGGACGACGAGGATGACGACGACCTCGACGAGGACGACGAGGATGACGACGACCTCGACGAGGACGACGATGACGACCTCGACGACGAGGACGAGGGCCGCGACGGCGGTGCCGACGAGGACGACGACGACCTCGAGGACTTCGACGAGAAGCCCGCGGCCGCTGCCGACGACACCCCTGCCACGAAGGCGGAAGCAGACAAGTGACATCGCTCGTCGAGAACTATGACCTGGTCATATTCGATCTCGACGGCGTGCTTTACCTCATCGACCGCCCCATTCACGGGGCGGTCGATGCGTTGGCACGCCTCAGGGATCAGGGTATGGCCGTGCGCTTCGCCACGAACAACGCCTCGCGCCGCGCGGCCGAGGTCGCGGCGCTGCTGCGCGGCATGGGCATCGCGGCCCAGCCGCAGGAGGTGCTGACCTCGGCCGGCGCCGCGGCGGCACTGCTGGCGCAGCGGCTGGAGCCGGGCGCGCCGGTGCTGGTGCTGGGCGCGCCTGCGCTGCGAAGCGAGGTGACCGACGTCGGGCTGCGGCCGGTCGACAGCGCGGACGACAACCCGCGCGCGGTCGTCCAGGGCTTCGGCCCGGACCTGGGCTGGAAGCAGCTGGCCGAGGCGTGTGTGGCGATCCGGGCCGGGGCCTGGTGGGTGGCGACGAACACCGACCGGACCCTGCCGACGCTGCGCGGCCCGTTGCCGGGCAACGGTTCCCTGGTCGCGCTGCTGGCTCACGCGCTGGAGCGGGAGCCGGACGTGGTGGTGGGCAAGCCCGAGCCGGGCCTGTTCGCGACCGCGGCGGCGCAGGCGTCCGCGCGGCGGGTACTGGTGGTCGGCGACCGGCTGGACACCGACATCGCCGGGGCGCATCGGGCCGGAATGGACAGCCTGCTGGTGCTGACCGGTGTCTCCACGGCCGTCGAGGCGGCCGCGGCGAGCGGTGCGCTGCGTCCGACGTACGTGTCGGCGGATCTCGGGGGCCTCTTCACGGCACCTGCGGTCCCGGCACTGTAGCGTTGGTCCGCGAAACGGTACGGCACGCTGTCGGCGTTCGCCGTGCCGGACATCAGTCGGTAGGAGAGGTGGCGACCGCTGTGGCGAGCAAGTCGGGCGAACCGATGCAGGACGTGGTCAAGGCGTATCTGGAACTGGCCTTCGGGCTGACCGAGGCGTCGAAGAAGAAGGCGGAGAAGACCGTCAAGAAGGCGGCCAAGGAACTGCTCGGCAAGGGCGGCGCGACCGCGTCGCAGCTGCAGACGATGGCGGAGGAACTGGTCACCACGGGTCTGCAGAACCGTGAGGCGATCACCCGCATCGTGCGCCTGGAGCTCGACCGCGCGCTCGGCCGCGTCGGCCTGGCCACCGCCGAGGAGGTCGCGACGCTGACCGCCCGTATCGAGGACCTCGAGGGCCAGCTGCGCGAGGCGAAGGCCGACACCCGGCCCGCGTCCACCAGCAACGGCTCGGCAGGCAGCAACGGCGCCTCCAGCAGCAACGGCGCCTCCAGCAGCAACGGCTCGGCGACCGCCGTGGCGACCCCGGTGGCGAAGAAGGCCGTCGCCAAGAAGCAGGTCGCTCCGGCGCAGGCCACCGGCCCGGCCGCACCCGCCGCACCGGCCGAGGCCGCCGACGAGCCGGCCGCGGAGCCGGTCACGACCACGCCCGCGGCCGTGGCCAAGCGCGTCAAGAAGGCCGCGCCCGTGGTGAAGGCCGCCCCGGCGAAGAAGGCGGGCCCGGCGAAGAAGGCGGCCGCGGTGGTGGCCGAGCCGGCCACGGACGCCCCGATCAGGGGTGCCGCGGCGGCCCGCAAGCCGGCCAAGGCCGTGGCGAAGAAGACGGCGGCCAAGGCCGTTGCCGCCAAGGGCGTCACCGTGATCGACGCCACCAAGGCGATCGCCGCCCACGAGCCGGTCGCCGCGGTCGCGTTCAGCTCCGCCCCGGACGTGCCGGTAGCCGCGAAGAAGACGCCCGCCAAGAAGACCGCGGCCAAGAAGGCCCCCGCGCGTAGGGCGGCCGGCGCGTGACCTCACCGCAACTGCCGCTGTCGTTCTCGCCGGCGGTCCCGTCGCCGCGTCCGATGCCGACCCCGCAGACGCTCATGCCCGGCCCGACCGGCCACCACGCGGTGGACGCCGCGGTCCGGGCCGTGGCCAACGCCGCCGAGCTGCCGCTGGCCGAGCAGCTGGCGGCATACGAGGCCGCGCACAAGACGTTGCGGGAAGTCCTGACCGCGATCGAGGCCTGACGCACATGGCACGTCGTACCCGCCTGGACGCGGAGCTGGTCCGTCGGGGGATGGCCCGCTCCCGCGACCATGCCGGTGAGCTGATCGCCGCGGGCCGGGTCGAGGTCAAGGGCACCGTGGCGCACAAGGCCGCGGCCATGGTCGACCCCGCCGACGCGGTACGCGTCGTCGGCGAGTCCGCCGGCGACGACTACGTCTCCCGGGGCGGGCACAAGCTCGCCGGGGCGCTGGCCGCGTTCACGCCGCGCGGGCTGGTCGTGGCCGGTCGCCGCTGCCTGGACGCGGGGGCTTCGACCGGCGGCTTCACCGACGTGCTGCTGCGCAACGACGCGGCCGAGGTCGTCGCGGTGGACGTGGGTTACGGCCAGCTGGCCTGGTCGCTGCGCACCGACGAGCGGGTGAAGGTGTACGAGCGCACCAACGTGCGCACGCTGACCCCCGAGGCGATCGGCGGCGTGGTCGGGCTGACCGTGGCCGACCTGTCGTTCATCTCGCTGCGGCTGGTGTTGCCCGCGCTGGCCGCGTGCACCGACGGCGACCTGGTGCTGATGGTCAAGCCCCAGTTCGAGGTCGGCAAGGAGCGCGTCGGCGCCGGCGGCGTGGTACGCGATCCGGCGCTGCGGGCCGAGGCGGTGCTGGACGTCGCCGCGTCGGCGGGCACGCTCGGGCTGGGCGTGGCCGGGGTGACGGCGAGCCCGCTGCCCGGCCCGTCGGGCAACGTGGAGTTCTTCGTATGGTTCCGGCGCGACGCGCCCGCCCCCGCGGTGGACGACATCCGCGCCGTGGTGGAGGCTGGGGTGCCGAACGCACCCGACCCTGAGGACTGACTGCATGACGGAGCGCGTGGCGCTGCTGGTCACCCATACCGGCCGGAAGGACTCCACGGATCACGCCCGCACCGTGGCGCGGGACCTGATCACGGCGGGGTTCAGCGTGCGGGTGGTGGCCGAGGAGGCCGAGGACCTGGACCTGTCCGGGGTGAGGCCGATGTCGGGCGCGTGCGCCGCCCAGGGCGCGGAGATCGTGTTCGCGCTGGGCGGTGACGGGACGCTGCTGCGCGCCGCCGAACTCGCCCGCCCGGAGGGCGTCCCGCTGCTGGGCATCAACCTGGGCAAGGTCGGTTTCCTGGCCGAGGCCGAGATCGCCGACCTGGACACGGCCGTGCGTGACGTGGTCGCGCGCGAGTACAGCGTCGAGGAGCGGCTCACCATCGACGTGACCGCCGAGCTGGCCGGCGAGGTCATCGCCGAGTCGTGGGCGCTCAACGAGGTCAGCGTCGAGAAGGGCAGCCGCGAGCGCATGCTCGAACTGCTGGTCGATGTGGACGGCCGCCCGCTGTCGCGCTACGGCTGTGACGGTGTGGTGTGCGCCACTCCGACGGGTTCGACGGCGTACGCGTTCTCGGCCGGCGGGCCCGTGGTGTGGCCGCAGGTGGAGGCGCTGCTGCTGGTGCCGATCAGCGCGCACGCGCTGTTCAGCCGCCCGCTGGTGACCGCGCCGAGCTCGACGATCCAGATCACCATCGACCCGTACACCGAGCATGCGCTGATGAGCTGCGACGGCCGCCGGGTGTTCGCGCTGCCACCGGGCGCCCAGGTCACGGTGCGTCGCGGGGCGCTGCCGGTGCGGGTGGCGCGGCTGCGGCCGCGGCCGTTCACCGACCGGCTGGTGGCCAAGTTCGGCCTGCCCGTGGAGGGCTGGCGGGCACACGGCCAGCGGCACGCGACCGGCCACTGACGGGGTACCCCTCCGGCGGTGCGCGGCGGTCCGACGAGGCCGTTCGTGGTGCGCGATGTTCCCATACCGGCATCGGCCACGGTGGCCCGGCGTGACACTGTCGGAGGGGCGGGCTACTGTCATCTGCTGTGCTGGAAGAGTTGCGTATCACCGGTCTCGGCGTGATCGAGGACACCACCCTCCCGCTGACCCGTGGCATGAATGTCATCACCGGTGAGACCGGTGCCGGCAAGACCATGGTCGTCACCGGGCTGGGGTTGCTGTTCGGCGGGCGGGCCGACGCCGGCCGCGTGCGAGCCGACCCGGGCCGCGCCACCGTCGAGGGTCGGCTGCGCCTGTCGGGCAACGCGGCCAGTGCCGTGGCCGCCCGCGTCGCCGAGGCCGGGGCGGAGGCCGATGACGACGGCACGCTGCTGATGAGCCGCACTGTCACCGTCGAGGGCCGGTCCAAGGCCCACGTGGGCGGGCGGACCGTGCCGGTGTCGCTGCTCAGTGACGTCGGGGAGCAGGTCGTCGCGGTGCACGGGCAGTCCGACCAGCTGCGCCTGCTGCGGCCGTCGGAGCAGCGCGGCTCGCTGGACCGGTTCGCCGGGCCGGAGCACGAGAAGCTCCTCGTCGAGTTCAAGGAGCTGTTCGGCCGCTGGCGGTCCGTGGCCGACGACCTCGCCGACCGGCGCCGCAATGCCCGCACCCGGGCCCAGGAGGCCGACCTGCTGCGGCTGGGCCTCGACGAGATCACCCGGGTCGACCCGCAGACCGGCGAGGACGAGGAGCTGCGGGCCGAGGCCCAGCGCCTGGAGCACGCCGAGGGCCTGCGCACCGCCGCGCACATCGCGCACCAGGCGATCGCCGGCGGCGGCGAGACCGACAGCGAGGACGCCACCAGCCTGGTCGGCACCGCCCGGCGCACCCTGGAGTCGCAGTCCACGGTGGACGCGAAGCTGGGGGAGTACGCCGCCCGCCTGGAGGAGGCCGCGTCCCTGCTCGGCGACGTCTCCGTGGAACTGTCCACCTACCTGGCCAGCCTGGACGCCGACCCGGCCCGGCTGCAGCAGATCTACGAGCGGCGCGCCGCGCTGCGCTCGCTGACCCGCAAGTACGCCGACGACGTCGACGGTGTCATCGCCTGGGCGGACAACGCCAAGGCCCGGCTGGCCGCGCTGGACACCTCCGACGAGCTGCTCGACGAGCTGGAGCGGGAGATGCACCGGCTCGCCGGTGAGGTCGCCGAGCTGGCCGCGAAGCTGCGCGCGGCGCGGCTGGAGGCCGCCGGCCTGTTCGCCGACAAGGTCACCGTCGAGCTGGCGGGCCTGGCCATGCCGCACTCCCGCATCTCGGTGCTGGTCGTGCCGCGCCCGGCCGGCGACATCAGCCTCGTGGTCGACGGGGTCGAGTCCGGGATCACCCCCGACGGCGCCGACGACATCGAGCTGCGCCTGCTGGCGCACCCCGGCGCGCCGGCCCTGCCGCTGCAGAAGGGCGCGTCCGGCGGTGAGCTGTCCCGGGTGATGCTCGCCATCGAGGTCGTCTTCGCCGGTGTCGGCGGCCCGCCGACGCTGGTCTTCGACGAGGTCGACTCGGGTGTCGGCGGCCGTGCCGCCGTCGAGATCGGCCGTCGCCTGGCCCGGCTGGCGCGCAACCACCAGGTGCTGGTCGTCACGCACCTGCCGCAGGTCGCCGCGTTCGCCGACCGCCACCTGGTGGTGGCCAAGGACACCGGCGGCGCGATCACCACGAGCGGCGTGCGCGTCGTCGAGGAGACCGAGCGGGCCCGCGAGCTGGCCCGCATGCTGGCCGGTCTGCCCGACTCCGACCTGGGCATCGCCCACGCCGAGGAGCTGCTGGCCGTCGCGGCCCGCGAACGCGCCGCCTGACCCCGTACCACCGCCGAGGGCGGTGCGCCCCACACCCCGTGGTGCGCACCGCCCTCGTCGCGTTTCCGGGGGCTGCACCGCACTTCGCCATCAATGGACGTTGGCCTATCTAGATTACCTTTTAGCGCTCGGACTCATCCAGATAGGCCAACGTCCATGGAAAACGGGATGGTGGACGCCGGGTCAGTGTTGTTGGCCGAGTTCGAGGGCGACCACGCCGGCGGCGACGAGGGCCAGGCCGACGACCTGGAGCCAGCTGAACCGGTCCTGGAAGAACACCACGCCCGCCAGTGCGACCAGGGCCACCCCGATGCCCGCCCAGATGCCGTACGCCAGCCCCAGCGCCATGCCGCGCTTGAGCACCTGGCTCAGCAGCACGAACGCGGTGATGTACCCCACGACCACCACCACGGACGGGATCGGCTTGGTGAAGCCGGCAGAGCCGCGCAGGCACACGGTGGCGATGACTTCGGCGATGATGGCTCCGGCGAGCATGAGGTAGATCACGAAGCTCACTGTAGGTGAGCGATCTTGGGTCGGCGTTCGCGTGGCGTTGCGGTTACCGTTGATGTCGCGCGAGGTTTCGGACATCACAATTCAGCCCGTATGGGCCGATCAACGGGTGTCGTACGCGCCAATACCGGACTGACATGCCAGGATGGCTGCGATGCGTCTTCCCACCTTGCGCCGGACCCGGCCCGCCGAACCGGGGATCCTCACCGGCACCGCACGGCTCGACCGCCGGACCAAACGTCTGGTCGGCCGACTGCGCCCTGGCGAGATCGCCGTGATCGATCACGTCGACATCGACCGGGTCGCCGCCGACTCCCTGGTGGCCGTGGGGGTGGCGGCGGTGCTCAACGCCAAGCCCTCCATCTCGGGCCGCTACCCCAACCTAGGTCCCCAGGTGCTGGTCGAGGCCGGCATCACCCTGCTCGACGATCTCGGCGAGGGGGTGTTCCAGCAGATCCGCGAGGGTGACTCGGTCCGGATCGAGGGCAACACCGTCTTCGTGCGCGGTGAGCCGGTGGCGCACGGGGTGCGCCAGGACGGCGACTCCATCTCCAAGGCGATGCTCGACGCCCGCGAGGGCCTGTCGGTGCAGCTGGAGGCGTTCGCCGCGAACACCATGGAGTACCTCAAGCAGGAGCGGGAGCTGCTGCTCGACGGTGTCGGCGTGCCCGAGATCAAGACCCAGATCTCCGGGCGGCACTGCCTGATCGTGGTGCGCGGCTACGACTACAAGGCCGATCTGGACGTGCTGCGGCCGTACATCCGCGAGTTCAAGCCGGTCCTGATCGGTGTGGACGGCGGCGCGGACGCGCTGGTCGAGGCGGGCTACACACCCGACATGATCATCGGTGACATGGACTCGGTCACCGACGACGTGCTGCGCTGCGGCGCCGAGGTGGTCGTGCACGCCTATCCCGACGGCCGGGCCCCGGGTCTGGACCGGGTGCACCAGCTCGGTGTGTCGGGCATCACCTTCCCGGCGGCGGCGACCAGTGAGGACATCGCGATGCTGCTGGCCGACGAGAAGGGCGCGACCCTGATCGTGGCGGTCGGCACCCACGCGACGCTGGTCGAGTTTCTCGACAAGGGCCGCGGGGGTATGGCCTCGACGTTCCTCACCCGCCTTCGGGTGGGCGGCAAGCTGGTCGACGCCAAGGGTGTGAGCCGGCTCTACCGGCAGAGCATTTCAGGTTCCTCATTGCTTTTGCTGGTATTGTCCGCCATTGCGGCGATGGCCGCGGCTGTCGCCGTGTCCACGGTCGGCAAGGCGTACCTGTCGCTGGCCGCGGAGTGGTGGGACGACGTGATGTTCCACCTGCAGCGGCTGTTCTAGGAACCCGGACGATCAAGAGGCTCTGACGTGATCAACTTTAGGTACCACGTGGTGTCCATGACCGCCGTGTTCCTCGCACTGGCGATCGGCCTGGTCGTGGGGACCGCCGCGCTCAACGGCCCGGCGGCCGACGCCCTCGAGAAGAACGTCAACGCGCTGCGCGCGACCAACTCGCAGCTGCGCGACCAGGTCACCGGTCTGCGTGACCAGGCCAACCGCGAGGAGCAGTTCGTCACCGAGGCCGCGCCGATCATGCTGAACGGCAAGCTCACCAACCGCCGGGTGCTGCTGCTGGTGCTGCCCTCGGGCCGCGACCAGGTCGAGGGCGTCGAGAACATCCTCAAGACCGCCGGTGCCAAGATCGTCGGCACGGTCGACCTGACCGACAAGTTCTTCAACCCGGACAACAGCGTCGAGCTGCTCGACCTGGAGAACAAGGCCGAGCCGGCCAGCGTGCCCACCACGGCCATCCCGGCCAACAGCGACGGTGTCGAGTCGTCCAGCGCGCTGCTGGCCGCGGTGCTGCTGGACCGCAGCCCGGCCGTGCCCGCCCCGGACCGCGCCGCGGTGCTCGCCTCGTACAGCAAGCTCGGCTATCTGACCACCAGCGGCGCCGTGACCGGCCCCGCGGAGGCGGTCGTGCTGGTCAGCGGCTCGCCGTACACCGACAGCCAGGCGGCGGGCAAGAACGCCTCCGTGGTCACCACCGCGGTGCAGTTCGACCACGCCGGGGTGGCGGTCGTCGGCGGCGTGCTCGGCGGCGAGGGCAACCTCATGATCGAGGTACGCGACGACGCCACGCTCGCCAAGACCATCTCGACCGTGGACAACGCGGAGACGGTGCAGGGACAGGTCGCCGCCGCGCTGGCGCTGTACGAGCAGTTCGCCGACAGCAAGGCCGGGCACTACGGCGTCGGCCCCAACGCCGGATCGCTCCTGCCGCAGCAGCAGAAGTGAGCTGACGTGGGATTGCTCGCCAGAGCGGCACTGATCGGCCTGGGCGCTTACGGCGCCCGGGCCGCGCTGCGTGTGGTGCGCGACCAGCCCCGGGCCAAGGAGCTGGAGCGCACGAACTTCCGCGGCCGCACCCTCACCCTGGCCGGCGGCCCGGCGCTGGCGGTCTCGGCGAGCGTCACCAGCGCCCTCGGCGCGGGCGACCCGCGCACCGCGGCCGCCGCGCTCGCCGCGGGCCTGTCCGGCGGCGCGGTCGGCCTGTACGACGACGTTGTGGGCGCGCGCCCCGACCAGAAGGCCGACAAGGGCTTCCGCGGCCACCTGCGGGCACTGCGCGAGGGCCGGGTCACCAGCGGCCTCGTGAAGATCGCCGGGGTGGGCGCGGGCGCGCTGGTCGCCGCCGCGCTGCTGCCGGACCGCCGCGGCCGGGGCAGGCTCGGCCGGGCGGCCGAGGTGGCCCTGGGCGCGGGTGTGATCGCCGGCAGCGCGAACCTGATGAACCTGCTCGACCTGCGTCCCGGCCGGGCGCTGAAGGCCGGCCTGCTGGTCGGTGCGCCGCTGACCGCCACCCGCGCGGGCGGCCTGGCCGCCGGTCCGGTCGGCGCGAGCGCGAGCCTGCTGCCCGCCGACCTGGGCGAGGAGATCATGCTCGGCGACTCGGGCGCGAACGCGCTCGGCGCGCTGCTGGGGGTCAGCGCGACCGCCCGCACCGGCCTGTTCGGCCGCGCGGTCATGCTCGCGGGCATCGCCGCGCTGACTGCGGCCAGCGAGAAGGTCAGTTTCACCAAGGTCATCGAGCGCACCCCGGTGCTGCGCGAGATCGACGCCTGGGGCCGCATCCCGGTGCAGAAGCCCGGCGGCGATCCCGCGTCTGCGGTCACCGCGCCCCGCACGGTTGTCGGACAGTCCGCCGAGCCCATGCCCACGGTTGCGGGTGCGACGGTGGCCGACCCGGTGACTCCGGCGGATACGGCCCCACCCAAGCCGAAGGTGGCGAAGAAGGCGGTGCGGGCCGTCGCGCAGGCCGCTCCGGCTGCGCAGGGACCGGATGAGGCCGACCATGCCACGGACGCGGCCCCGGCCGCGACGAAGCCGAGGCCACGAGCACGGGCGCCGCGCCGTACCGATTCATGACAGTGACCGCTGACGACAAGGCCGCGGCCCCCTCGGGCACCGGCCCGGCAGCGGCCCGCATCGCCGGCGCCGCGACGCTGATCGCGCTGCTGACCGTGCTGAGCCGGCTGGCCGGTTTCGCCCGCACCCTGGTGTTCTCGCAGACCGTCGGCGACGGCGGGCTCGGCGGCACCTATCTCGCCGTCAACACCATCCCCAACATCATCTTCGAGATCGTGGCTGGTGGGGCGCTGGCCGGCCTGGTGGTGCCGCTGCTGGCCGGGCCGCTGGCGGCGGGCGACCGCGAGCAGGTGCGCCGCACCGTGTCCGCGCTGCTGACCTGGGCCCTGGTGGCGCTGATCCCGCTGGCGGCGCTGCTGTGGCTGGCCGCCGACCCGGTCGTGACGCTGCTGCAGTCGACGGCGTCGCCGGAGCTGCACGAGGCGGGCGTGTCGATGCTGCGCGTGTTCGCGCCGCAGGTGCCGCTGTACGGCATCGGCATCGTGCTCACCGGCGTGCTGCACGCGCACCGCCGGTTCGCCTGGCCGGTGCTGGCGCCGCTGCTGTCCAGCCTCACCGTGATCGGCGCGTACCTGCTGTTCGCCGCGCAGGCCGGGGCGGACCCGCTGCCGGGCACGGTCAGCGGGGGAGAGCTGGCGATCCTGTCGGTCGGCACCACCCTGGGCGTGGTCGTGCTGACGCTGTGCCTGGTCATCCCGGTCGGTCGGCTGGGCCTGCGGCTGCGGCCGGTCTTCCAGGTGGAGCCCGTGCAGCGGCGGCGGATGAGCTCGCTGGCGCTGGCGGGCGCGGCGACGGTGGCGGCGCAGCAGGTCGCGCTGCTGGTCGCGATCATCCTGGCCGGCCGGGTCGTGCCCGTCGGCGACGAGGCGTCGGCCAACGCGCTCTACAACTTCGCGATGACGCTCTACCTGCTGCCGTGGGCGGTGCTCGCGGTGCCCGCCGCCACGGCCGCGTACCCGGCGATCGCGACCGCTTTCGCCACCGCCGACCACGCCGCGCTGCGGCACACCGTGGCCCGGACCAGCCGGGCGGTGCTGCTGCTCAGCGGGCTCGGCGCGGCCGGGCTGGCCGCGGTGGCCGCACCCGCGGCGGCGTTTCTGACCGAGGGCGACGGCACCGCGGCGCTGACCGCGGCGGTGCTCGCGTTCGCGCCGGGCCTGCTCGGCTACGGGCTGGCCGCGCTGCACCAGCGCACCCTGTACGCGGTGGGCGCGAACCGGCTGGCCGCGCTCGGGGTCAGCGGCGGCTGGGCGGTCACGCTCGTCAGCGCGGTGATCCTGTCGGCGGTGCTGCCGGACTCGCAGCGGGCGGCGGCGCTGGGCGCGGCGAACTCCATCGGCATGCTCGTCATGGCGGTGCTGCTGGCGGTGGCGGTCCGTGCCCGGGTGGGCGGTAGTGCCCTGACCGGCCTGTTCCGTGCCGCCCTGGCCGCTTCGGCGGCCGCTTCGGCCGGGGCGGTGGCGGGCCTGGCGGCGGGCCGCGCGGTCGTCTCCGGGACCCCAGGCATCATGGGTCTGGTCGGACAGGGCATGCTGTCCGGTGGCGTGTCGCTTGTAGTCTTCCTGATCGTGTGTGCCCTGCTCGACCTGCCGGACCTGCGTCCGCTGCTCGAGCGGGTGAGCCGGCGGCGCGGGTGACCGGGCGGGCGCGGCGGGCGAGGGCAGGAGGACCGTTGACCACGGGGACGGAATGGACCGGCAGCGTGGTGCTGCTGCTCGCCTCCAGCACGGGCGGCATCGGCCAGCACGTGGCCGGGCTGGCCGAGGGACTGACGCGGGCCGGGTGCGAGGTGACCGTGTGCGGTCCCGCCGGCACCGAGGAGCATTTCCGCTTCACCGACCGCGGGGCGCAGTTCCATCCCGTCGAGATCCCCGCCGAGCTGCACCCCAGTGACATGCGGGCGGTACGCACGCTGCGCCAGTTCCTGGCCGCGTCGCGCCCCGCCGTGGTGCACGCGCACGGGCTGCGCGCCGGGCTGGCCGCGGCGCTGTCCCGCCCGCCCTGCCCGCTGGTGACGACCTGGCACAACGCGCCCCTGCGGGCGGGCCTGCGCGGCCGGGTGCACACGCTGGTCGAGCGGATCGTGGCGCGTTCCTCCGCGATCACCCTCGGCGCCTCCAACGACCTGGTCGCGCGGGCCCACGCGGTGGGCGCGGCCGACGCACGCCTGGCCCCGGTGGCCGCCCCCCGGCTGCGGCGCACCCGGCGCAGCAGGGCCGCGGTGCGCGCCGGGCTCGGCGTGGCCGACGGGGTGCCGCTGGTGCTGTCGGTGGGCCGGCTGCACCCGCAGAAGGCGTACGACATGCTGGTCTCCGTCGCCGCGCGCTGGCGGGACATGTCCCCGGTGCCGCGGTTGCTCATCGCGGGCGAGGGCCCGTCCTACCTCGACCTCGCCGCCCAGATCTCGCAGCTGCGCGCCCCGGTCACCCTGCTGGGGCACCGCACCGACGTCGGGGACCTGATCGCGGCGGCCGACCTCGGCGTGGTCACCAGCGTCTGGGAGGCACGCCAGCTGTTCGCGCAGGAGGCCCTCAGCGGCGGGCTGCCCCTGGTCGCCACGGCCGTCGGCGGCATCCCTGAGCTGGTCGGCGACGGCGCGTCGCTGATCGAGCCGAACGACCCGGACGCGCTGGACAGCACCGTGCGCAAGCTGCTCGGCGACGAGCAGGCGCGGTCGCGGCTGGCCGAGCGGGGCCTGGCCCAGGCCGCGACCTGGCCCGACGAGCAGGCCAGCATCGAGGGCGTGCGCGCCGTGTACGCGCAGCTGACCGCCGAGAACCGTGCGGGGCAGCGCTGATGCTCCGCCGGCCGGCACCCCTGTCCACGGCCCTCCTGCTGACCCTGCTGGCGCTGCTCGGCCTGGCCCTGGTCGGCACCGTCTCCCCGTCCGCGGCGGCGGCCGGTCCGGTCCGCGACGACGAGGCCGACTACGTGATCATCGCGGGCGCGGCCGGGCTGCGCTGGGACGACATCGACGCCGACCGGACCCCGAACCTGTGGAGGCTGGCCGAGCGCGGCGCGATCGGCTCCCTGTCGACCCGGTCCGCGCACACGCCGACCTGCCCGGCCGACGGCTGGCTGACCCTGGGCGCGGGCAACTACGCCGAGCGGACCGGGGTCGGCGAGGAGCCCGCCGAGGGCGCCGCCGAGCCGAACCCGGACGTGCCCCAGCAGTGTCCGAAGCTGGACGTGGCGATCGAGCGGCCGGACGCGGTCGGGGCGTACCTGCCCGACCAGGAGGCGGTCGTGGAACGCCAGCGGGAGCTGCCGTTCGGCACCCTGCCCGGGGCGCTCGCCCAGTCGATGCGCTGCACCACGGCGGTCGGCCCGGGGGCGGCGGTCGCGGCGGCCCGCTCGTACGGCCGCGTCGACCGCTATCTGCCCGAGCTGCCGGCCGAGGCCGACGCGACGAAGGCGCTCAACGAGTGCCTGCTCAGCATCGTGGACCTGGGCGCGATCGACGGCCGTACCCCGGCGCAGCGGATGCGCCAGGCGGCGGCGGCGGACAAGCTGGTCGGCCGGCTGGTGGCGGCGCGGCCGAAGAACTCGACGCTGCTGGTCGCCGGGGTCGCCGACACCGAGGCCAGCTCCCGGCTGCACGCGGTGATCGCCGAAGGCAAGGGCTGGGAGCACGGCTACCTGACCTCGGCCACCACCGGCCGTGCCGGCTACCTGCAGCTGGTCGACCTCGCGCCGACCGCGTTGAACCTGCTCAACCGCGACATCCCCAAGCGGATCATGGTCGGGCACCCGGCGGTGCTGGCCGACGGACGTCCCGCGGACCTCGACCAGGCCACCGCGGCGGGCACCGACGCCGACCGGCGCGCCGCGGCCGCCCGTACCGTGTCGGCCTGGTTCTTCTGGCTGCTGGCGCTGGTGCAGATCGGCCTGTTCACGGCCGTGGTGCCGCTGCTGCGGCGCAGCTACCGCCATGCCGGGCCGACGGGGCCCACCCCGCCTCCGCAGCGGCTGGTGAGCGTCCTGGAGGTGCTGCTGACCGCGGCGTCGCTGGCGCTGCCCGCCGCGCTGATCACCGGCGTGGTGCCGTGGTGGCGCTTCGGCCGCCGCGGTCTGATCTTCGGCCTGGTCACGGCCGGTATCACCCTGCTGCTCACCTTCGTCACGGTCCGGCTGCCGGTGTACCGCAGACGCACCCTCGGCCCGGTCGGCGTGGTGGCCGCGATCGCCGCGTCCGTGGTCGGCATCGACCTGCTCACCGGGGCGCGGCTGCAGCTCAACGGCGTGGCCGGCTACTCGGCCCTGGAGGGCACCCGGTACGCGGGCATCGGCATGGTCGGCATGGGCGTGTTCTTCGCCGGAGTGCTGCTCACCTCGGGCACGCTGGCCCAGCTCGTGCCGCAGCGCAACCGGCCGCTGCTGGTCGGCGCGATCGGCGCGGCGGGCGTGCTGCTGGTGGGCATCCCGGCGCTGGGCGCGGACGCGGGCGGGGCGGTCGCACTGACCGCGGGCGTATGCCTGACCGCCGCACTGTGCCCCGGCGGCTGGCTCACCTTCAAGCGGCTCGCCCTGGCCATGCTCGCCGGGCTGGCGGTGACCGTGGTGTTCGCGCTGGTCGACGTACGCCAGCCGGTGGACCAGCAGGGCAGCCTCGGCCGTTTCCTCACCCAGCTGTCCGACGGCACCTCCGCGCTGACCCTGAGCCGGCTCGGCGACGCCAACCGGATCGCACTGGTGACCAGCCCGCTCACGGTGCTGGCGCTGGTCTCGGCGGTCTTCCTGTGGGTGGTGCTGATGCGCCCGTGGGGCGGCCTCAAGCGGCTGTACGGCATCTACCCGCCCATCCGTGCGGCGGTGGCCGGCATGTGGCTGGCGTCGATCCTGGGCGGGTTGCTGGGCGGCGCGGCGCTCAACGTGATGGGCGCCGCGGCGGCCACCGCGGTCCCGGTGCTCACCCTGGGCGCGATGCGGGTGCTCGGCCACGCCGCCGACCGCACCCGGATCGCCCTGGACGCGCCCGCCGGGCCCGGGGCCGTGAACGGCGACACTCCGCAGGGCCCGCCGACGCCCGCGACGGTGAGCGACGACACCCCCGAGGCGGTTTCAGGCACGTAGCCCGCGGGTGAACGCCGGACCCGTGTTAGGGTGAAACCCCGTGGTAGCAGCGCGGACGACCAAGCATATTTTCGTTACGGGGGGCGTCGCCTCCTCACTGGGCAAGGGCCTGACGGCCTCCAGCCTCGGGACACTTCTCACTGCTCGCGGTCTGCGGGTGGTCATGCAGAAGCTCGACCCCTATCTCAACGTCGACCCTGGCACGATGAACCCGTTCCAGCACGGCGAGGTCTTCGTCACCGAGGACGGCGCCGAGACCGACCTCGACGTGGGGCACTACGAGCGATTCCTCAACCGTGACCTGTCGGCCAAGGCCAACGTCACCACGGGGCAGATCTACTCGGCGGTGATCGCCAAGGAACGCCGCGGCGAGTACCTGGGCGACACCGTCCAGGTCATCCCGCACATCACCAACGAGATCAAGTCCCGGATCCGGGCCATGGCCGAGCCGGACGAGCACGGCCGCACCCCGGACGTGGTGATCACCGAGGTCGGCGGCACGGTCGGCGACATCGAGTCGCTGCCGTTCCTGGAGTCGATCCGGCAGATCCGCCACGACGTGGGCCGGGACAACTGCTTCTACCTGCACGTATCGCTGGTGCCGTACCTGGCGCCGTCGGGCGAGCTGAAGACGAAGCCGACCCAGCACTCGGTGGCCGCCCTGCGCAACATCGGCATCCAGCCCGATGCGCTGGTCTGCCGCTCCGACCGGGAGATCCCGGCGGGCATGAAGAGCAAGCTGGCGCTGTACTGCGACGTGGACGCCGAAGCCGTCGTCTCCGCCCCGGACGCGCCGAGCATCTACGACATCCCGAAGGTGCTGCACCGCGAGGGCCTGGACGCCTACGTGGTGCGCCGGCTGGGCCTGTCGTTCCGCGACGTGGACTGGTCGGCCTGGGACGACCTGCTGGAGCGGGTGCACCACCCGGTGCACGAGGTCACCATCGCGCTGGTCGGCAAGTACATCGACCTGCCCGACGCGTACCTGTCGGTGTCCGAGGCGATCCGGGCGGCCGGCTTCGGCCACCGGGCCAAGGTGAAGCTGCAGTGGGTGCCCAGCGACGACTGCCAGACCGCCGAGGGCGCGGCCAAGGCCCTCGCGCACGTCGACGGCGTGGTGATCCCGGGCGGCTTCGGCGTGCGCGGCATCGAGGGCAAGATCGGCGCGGTGAAGTACGCGCGGGAGAACGGCATCCCGACCCTGGGCCTGTGCCTGGGCCTGCAGACGATGGCCATCGAGGTGGCCCGGCACGTGGCCGGGATCGCCAAGGCCAGCTCGCTGGAGTTCGACGAGCAGACCCCGGACCCGATCATCTCGACGATGGCCGATCAGGAGGACATCGTCGCGGGCAAGGGCGACCTGGGCGGCACCATGCGGCTCGGGGCGTACCCGGCGAAGCTGACGCCCGGCTCGATCGTGGCCGAGCTGTACGGCGCGACCGAGGTCAGCGAGCGGCACCGGCACCGGTACGAGGTCAACAACGCCTACCGGCCCGCGCTGACCAAGGCCGGCCTGCACATCTCCGGCACCTCGCCGGACGGCCGGCTGGTCGAGTTCGTCGAGCTGGACCGCGAGCTGCACCCGTACTTCGTGGCCACCCAGGCGCACCCGGAGCTGAAGAGCCGCCCGACACACCCGCACCCGCTGTTCTCGGGTCTGGTGGGAGCGGCGATCGCCTATGCTCAGGCCGACCAGCTGCCCGGCGTGGCCGAGGCGGCCGAGCCGGTGGCCGCCAAGCGCTGACCCGGCCGGACAACCGAACAACGACGCTGGTCGCAGGCATGCACTTCGCCTGCGGCCAGCGTCGTCTGTGGACAGGAGATCGTGTGTACGAGGTCGTCGGCAGCACCGAGCGGTTCAAGGGACACATCTTCCGGGTGGTCACCGACCAGGTGACGATGCCCGGGGGAGCGGTCGCGGGGCGGGACGTGGTGCGCCACGTCGGCGCGGTCGGGGTGGTCGCGCTGGACGACGACGGCCGCGTGGTGCTGGTCCGCCAGTACCGGCATCCGGTGGGCCGCTACCTGTGGGAGCTGCCCGCGGGCCTGATCGATGTGCAGGGCGAGGGCCTGGCCGCGGCGGCGCTGCGCGAGCTGGCCGAGGAGGCCGACCTGACCGCGGCCCGGGTGGACCTGCTGGTGGACATGTTCACCACGCCCGGCTGCTCGGACGAGATGATCCGCGTCTTCCTGGCCCGCGACCTGTCCGAGATCCCCGAGCACGAGCGCCACGCCCGCACCGACGAGGAGGCGGACATGCAGGTCGACCGCGTGCCGCTCGACGAGGCCGTGGCCATGGTCTTCGACGGCCGCATCACCAACGGCCCGGCCGTCGGCGGCCTGCTCGCCGCCGCCCGCGCCCGCGACACCGGCTTCACGGACCTCCGGCCCGCCGACGCCCCCCTCCCGCCCCGATGACGGTCGGGCGGTAAGCGGGAAATATCCGATTCGGCACTATCCTTGGGGTGAACGCAGGGCGGTAGTGCGCCGCGTTGACACCATGTCAAGCCGACGAGTCATCAGCTTGCATCCTGTCAGGCGCTTTGGGCTGTTTTCCGGGCCTAGACTGCCGCCGCGGGGGGTAGACCAGCGGCAACGGCGCCGTTCGGCCCTCCCGCACAGCGCAGGATCGAGGAAGGTGCAGTCGTGAAGGTCGGTATCCCCCGCGAGGTCAAGAACCACGAGTACCGGGTGGCGATCACCCCGGCGGGCGTACACGAGTTCGTCCGCAACGGACACGACGTCGTCATCGAGACCGGCGCCGGTCTGGGCTCCTCGATCACCGACGAGGAGTACGTCGCGGCCGGCGCGCGCATCCTGCCCACCGCGGACGAGGTGTGGGCCACCGGCGAGCTGATCCTCAAGGTCAAGGAGCCCATCGCCGAGGAGTACCACCGCATGCGCGAGGGGCAGGTGCTGTTCACCTACCTGCACCTGGCCGCGTCCAAGGAGTGCACCGACGCGCTGATGACGCAGAAGGTCACCGGCATCGCGTACGAGACGGTGGAGACCGCCGACCGCGCCCTGCCGCTGCTGGCCCCGATGAGCGAGGTGGCCGGCCGGCTCGCCCCGCAGGTCGGCGCGTACCACCTGATGCGCTTCGCGGGCGGCCGGGGCGTGCTGCCCGGCGGCGTGCCCGGCGTGCGCCCGGCCAAGGCCGTCGTCATCGGCGCGGGCGTGTCCGGCATGAACGCCGCGACCATCGCCCACGGCCTGGCCTTCGAGGTCACCGTGCTGGACAAGAACATCAAGAAGCTCCGTGAGGTCGACCAGCTGTTCAACGGCCAGGTCCGCACCGTCATGTCGAACGCGTTCGAGCTGGAGCGCGCCGTGCTGGAGGCCGACCTGGTCATCGGCGCGGTGCTGGTGCCGGGCGCGAAGGCCCCGACGCTGGTCAGCAACGAGCTGGTGTCCCGGATGAAGCCGGGCAGCGTGCTCGTCGACATCTCGATCGACCAGGGCGGCTGCTTCGAGGACTCGCACGCGACCACCCACGCCAACCCGGTGTACAAGGTGCACGAGTCGGTCTTCTACTGCGTGGCGAACATGCCCGGGGCCGTCCCGCACACCAGCACCTACGCGCTGACCAACGTGACCCTGCCGTACGCCGTCGAGCTGGCCAACCACGGCTGGCAGGAGGCGCTGCGCCGCGACCCCGCCCTGAAGCTGGGCCTGAACACCCACGCCGGCGAGATCACCTACGGCCCGGTGGCCGAGGCGCACGGCCTCACCGCCGTGGACGTCGACTCGCTGCTCTGAGCAGTGTTTTCCTGATGCCGGTGGCGCCCACGCGCCACCGGCATCATGCTGTGCGGAGCGCGCGGCGACCAGGTCCGGCCGGGATCGTGAAGACACGCCGAGCCGTGGCGGCGCACCGAGGTGGTCGGTGACGTACAGTCGGACGACGACGACACGCATGCGGCCGGTCGGGGAGCTGATGGCCCACTCACGACGGTGCCTCATCCGGCCGGACGGATGTCGTCGGGAAGGGCGTAGCGGAGATGGCAGGCAACGGGCGCGCGGAGGCATGGACCTCGACGCTGCGGGCGGAACAGTCCCGCATGGACCTCGGTGCTGACCTGGGTCCGGCCGATCCTTCGGCCTACACCGCCCGCAAGGAGATCCCCGAGCCGATGCCGACCGATCGGCACGGACCTTCCCGGATCATCGCGATGGCGAACCAGAAGGGCGGCGTGGGCAAGACCACGACGACCATCAACCTGGGCGCGGCCCTGGCCGAGTACGGCCGCAAGGTGCTGCTCGTCGACTTCGACCCGCAGGGCGCGCTGTCGGTGGGCCTCGGCGTCAACCCGCACAACCTCGACCTGTCCGTCTACAACCTGCTCATGCAGGACGACGTGACCGCCGAGGACGTCATCATCAAGACCGACGTCGCCGGGCTGCACCTGCTGCCCGCCAACATCGACCTGTCGGCCGCCGAGATCCAGCTCGTCAACGAGGTCGCCCGCGAGATGGCGCTGGCCCGGGTGCTGAAGTCGGTGCGCAAGGAGTACGACTACATCCTCATCGACTGCCAGCCGTCGCTCGGCCTGCTGGCCATCAATGCGCTGACCGTCGCCCACGGCGTGCTCATCCCGCTGGAGTGCGAGTTCTTCAGCCTGCGCGGTGTCGCGCTGCTGCTGGACACCATCGACAAGGTGCGCGAGCGGCTCAACTTCGACCTGGAACTCGAAGGCATCCTGGCCACCATGTACGACAGCCGCACCACCCACTGCCGCCAGGTGCTGCAGCGCGTGGTCGAGGCGTTCGGCGACAAGGTGTACCAGACGGTGATCACCAAGACGGTCAAGTTCCCGGAGTCGACGGTGGCCGGCGCGCCGATCACGTCGCTGGATCCCGCCTCCTCGGGTGCCCGCAACTACCGGCAGCTCGCACGCGAGGTCATCGCCGCCGAGGCCGCCCGCAAGTGAGCCGGGCCCACCGGCCTGCACCCGCGAACTGAGCTGCTGGGATACTTGCGACGTGAGCGATCCCGTGGTGACGGCCGACCCGGCCGGAGAGCAGTCGGCTGAACCGTCCGGTTCAGGCCGCTTCACCGTGCGGCTCATCAACTTCGAGGGTCCGTTCGACCTGCTCCTGCAGCTCATCGGCAAGCACAAGCTCGATGTCACCGAGGTCGCGCTGCACCGGGTGACCGACGACTTCATCGCCCACATCCGGGCCATGGGCAAGGACTGGGACCTCGACGAGGCCAGCGAGTTCCTCGTCATCGCGGCGACCCTGCTCGACCTCAAGGCGGCCCGGCTGCTGCCCGCCGCCCAGGTGGAGAGCGAGGAGGACCTCGCTCTGCTGGAGGCCCGCGACCTGCTCTTCGCCCGGCTGCTGCAGTACCGCGCGTTCAAGCAGGCCGCCGCGTTCATCGCCGACCTGGAGGCCACCGGCGGCCGCCGCTGGCCGCGCTCGGTCGCGCTGGAGGCGCAGTACGCCGAGGCGCTGCCGGACCTGATCCTGGGCATCGGGGTGGACCGGCTGGCCAAGCTCGCGATCAAGGCGTTCACCCCCAAGGCGGCCCCGCCGCTGGTCTCCGTCGCGCACATCCACCAGGTCCGGGTCAGCGTCCGCGAGCATGCCGAACTGCTGCGCAACCGCCTGTTCGAGCTGCGCACCGCCACGTTCAGCGCGCTCACCGCCGACTGCGAGAACACCCTGGAAGTGGTCGCCCGCTTCCTCGCCCTGCTGGAGCTGTACCGCGAAGGCCTGGTCGGCTTCGACCAGGAGCTGGCGCTGGGCGAGCTGACGGTGCACTGGACCGGCGGCGAGACGGCCGCAGGCGACCTCGCGGTCGACGACTACGACGGCGACGACGAGGCGAAACAGGCCCTGGCCGCCGAGCCCCCCGAGCTGCCCGGCAGCGCCGAGACCGACGACGAGGACCTTGACGGCGACGAGCCGGACGATGACGAGCCGGACGATGACGAGCCGGACGGCGACCCGGCCGAACCGGACATGCAGGAGACGGCGGACGAAGCCGAGGCCTCGGTGGGGCAGCCGGGCAAGGGTGGGGGAGCAGAAGACGATGACTGACAACGAGTCCCTGGAACAACAGGCCGCAGCCTGGGTCCCCCCATGGGCCCGCACCCCCACCCCGGAAGAGAGCAAGGGCGCCTTCTCGACGGATTCCGTAGAGGAAGGGCGCCTTCCTGACGCAGACCCGGAGGGTTCGGCGCAGGAGCACGACACCGACGGCGAGGCCGAAGACGCCGCTGCGGAATCCTTCGCGCCGGCGGACGAGCCCATCGCGCTCGCTGAGCCCGTGTACGCCGCCCCGGTGACGCCGGAGCCCGACGAGGACGACAGCAGCAGCCTCGACTGCGGACCTGACGACCTGGCGGGTCCCCTGGACACGGAGGAGGACGTGCCCGGGGTCGAGGCCGCCTACCCCGCCGGTCCGGTAGACGAGGACGCCGCCGAGGTCGAGATCGCGCCGGACCCCGCCGAAGCCCTGGACATGGTCGACGGCGAGGCGCAGGCCGCGCCCGAGACGAGCGACCTCGCCGGGGCCGACTCGGATTTCGCCGTGGCCGACTCGCAGGACGCCGCCGAGGCGCTGGCAGCGGTCGAGGACGGTCCGGCGCCTGAGGCTGCGGACGCCGCCGAGGGCGAGGACGAGGGCGGATCCGCCGAGCCCGCCGCCGAGGCGAGCGAGCCCGCGGCCGAGTCGGCCATGCCCGCCGGCGAGGCGACCGAGCCCGTGGGCGAGGCGGCAGAGCCCGCCGACGAGGCGACAGAGCCCGCGCACGACCCGGTCGGGCGGACGGCTCAGGAGGAATCGGACGACGAGGACGTCGCGGAGATCATCGCCGTCGACGACCTGGCCGCCGCCCTCGGGCTGGACGAGCCGACCACGCCGCGCTTCGACGTGGACGGCCTCGACGACAGCGGTGAGGCCGCGGTCGCGTACGCCGGATCCAAGCTCGCCACCCCGCCGCCCGGCCTGGCCGAGGGCGACCTCGTGCCGACCCTGGAGGCGATCCTGCTGGTCGTCGACGAGCCGGTCAGCGAGCTGACCCTCGCCGAGGTGCTGGAGGTGCCCGCCGAGCTGATCGCGGGCACGCTGATCGACCTGTCGGCGGCGTACACCCGCCAGAACCGCGGTTTCGACCTGCGCCGGGCCGCCGGCGGCTGGCGGCTCTACACTCGTGCCGAGTACGCCCCCTACGTGGAGCGGTTCGTGTTGGACGGGCAGCAGTTGCGGCTCACCCAGGCGTCCCTGGAGACCCTGGCCGTGGTCGCGTACAAGCAGCCGGTCACCCGTTCGCGGATCTCGGCGATCCGCGGCGTCAACTGCGACGGCGTCATCCGTACCCTGGTCACCCGGGGCATGATCGAAGAGTGCGGCACCGAGCCCGAGTCGGGCGCCTACCTCTACCGCACCACGAGCCTGTTCCTGGAGAAGCTGGGCCTCGACTCCGTCGAGCAGCTTCCGCCGCTGGCTCCCTTCCTACCTGACAACGTCGAGGAGATCGCTGATGAGCAGCGCTGAAGTACGCACTGAAGGCGCTGAGAGGCTGCAGAAGGTCCTGGCCCAGGCCGGTGTCGCCTCCCGCAGGGCCAGCGAGGACCTGATCGCGGCGCGGCGGGTCACCGTCAACGGCAAGGTCGCCAAGCTCGGCGACAAGGCCGACCCGATCGCCGACATCATCCACGTCGACGGCCAGCGCATCGTCACCGACGCGAACCTGGTCTACCTGGCCATGAACAAGCCGCGCGGCGTGGTCTCCACGATGGCCGACGACAAGGGCCGCGAGGCCGTCGCGGACTACCTCGGCAACATCTCGGCCCGGGTGTACCACGTGGGCCGGCTCGACGCCGACTCCGAGGGACTGCTGCTGCTGACCAACGACGGCACGCTCGCGCACAAGCTGATGCACCCGTCCTACGAGGTGCCCAAGACGTACCTGGTCGAGGTCGTGGGCCCGCTGCCGCGGGTGGTCGGCCGCGAGCTGATGGCCGGCGTGCAGCTGGAGGACGGGTCGGCGCGGCTGGACGACTACCGCCTCATCCAGGCCATCGACAAGCAGGCGCTGATCGAGATCGTGATCCACGAGGGCCGCAACCGCATCGTGCGGCGCATGTTCGACCAGGTCGGCTTCCCGGTGCAGCGCCTGGTGCGCACCGCGATCGGCCCGATCAAGCTCGGTGACCTGAAGGCGGGCCGCCACCGCCGCCTCAACGCGGGCGAGGTGGCCGCCCTGTTCAAGATCACGGACCGCAAGGGCCGCGGTGCGGCGCAGGAGGACACCATCCGCGAGGTCCCCGAGGTGTACGAGGACTGACCCGGCCGCCGCCACGGCGCGGGCCGAGACCGGGTGGACGTGACGGTGGGTATGGTGGGCCAGACCACTGACCGCACACCGCTGGGAGCCGCCCGATGCAGCCGACGACCGTCACCGACCTGCCCGGCCTGCTCGGCGGGGACGCGGTGGCCGGCGCCGACCGTCCGCTGCTGACCTACTGCGACGACGCCACCGGTGAGCGCACCGAACTCACCGCGGCCGAGCTGGGCGGCCTGGCCGCGCAGACGGCAGGGCTGCTGCGCCAGGACTGCGGGCTCGACACCGGCTCGCGGGTCGCGGTGCTGCTGCCGCCGCACTGGCAGACCGCCGCGGTGCTGCTGGGCGCGTGGTCGATCGGGGCTGCCGTGTCGTTCCGCCCGTGGGCGACCGCCGGTCTCGCGCCCGTGGGCGTCGGCGAGAACGACCCGCTGGACGTGTTGTTCGTCAGCCGCAAGCGGATGGACAGCTGGCTGGAGCAGGTGCCCGAAGCCCGGCACCGCTACGTGCTCGGCCTCGCGCCCGGCGGCGCGCCGCTCGACGAGGTGCCGGACGGCTACCGGGACTTCGTCGCGGACGCCGCCCGCCACCCGGCGAGCCTGCCCGCGTACGGGTCGATCGGCAGCACCGACGCCGCGAGCCCCGACGGGACCACCTACCGGCAGTGGGGCGGGCTGGCCCAGGGCGTCGCCGACCAGCTCGGCCTGCACGCCGGCGACCGGCTGCTGGTCGACGTCGCCAAGCACGAGCAGCCGGTGATGTGGCTGCTGACGCCGCTGGCGGCGGGCGCGTCGGTGGTGCTGTGCGCCAACCTCGACCGCGCCAACCTGGAGGCCCGGATCGCCGCCGAGGGGATCACCCGGGTCATCTGAGCAGTCAGGCGTCCTGCAGGTAGGTGCCGTGTCCCGTGCGGACCCGATCGCCGTCGAACACGAGCACCTCGTTGGCCAGGCCGCCGCGCTGGTTCCGGAAGTTGATCACGATGGTCTCGACGCCGGCGTACACGGCCTCGACGGTGAAGTGCAGGTCGGGCAGGCGCTTGAGGCCCTCGCCCCAGTACGCCCGCAGCGCTTCCTTGCCGCGCACCACGCCACCGGTCTCCGGGAACAGCTGCGCCGCGAGCGGCGAGGAGAACACGATGTCGTCGTGGAAGTGCACCAGCACCGCTTCCAGGTCGTGCGCGTTCCACGCAGCCACCCAGCGCCGGCTGAACTCTGTCGCGTCCGGCATGCTCGCCATCGCCGACCTCGGCTTTCCAGTTCGGGTCCGGGCATTCCGAACTCGGCACTGAAACTAGCGGTCATCCCGGCAGGGCGTACAACCTGCCCGCCGCGCCGACGTAGACCGTGCCGTCCCTGCCCAGCTCCGGATGCTGCGTGATGACTCCCGGGGCGTACCAGGTCCATCGGGTCGTGCCGTCGGCGTTCAGGCAGCGCACGAAGGTCTCGTGCCAGAGTGGCCTGAGCCAGTGGTAGGTGTCCCAGCGCCGCTGGTCCGGCGACGCCGACACGATCAGCGTGCCCTCGGTGCCCGCGGTGAGCGTGACCGGGGCGACGTCGAGGTCGTGCGTCCAGACGGCCCGGTCGCCCTCGATCATCCAGATCGGATAGGTGTAGATCATCTGCTGCTGCCGGGTGGGACCCTGCACGGCCAGGCGCACCGGCCCGCCGGCCACTCCGGGCAGCACCGCGAGCGGCTCGCTGACCTGCCGTGTCGTGATGAACTCGCGTGCGTCCCCGAAAGCGTCCACGAGGTAGTAGCCGCCCCCGGCGTACCAGTCGAAGCGTGCCAGCAGGTGGTTGGCGTCGTAGTCCCACAGGCCGTTGACGCGGTCGTCCTTGTCCGCCGGCTGGTCGAGCCGGACCCCCGGCCAGGCCCAGGCTGCCCAGCGCAGCTCCCCGTCACGGTCGTAGGCATACAGCCGCTTGTCGACGTCGAACACCACGAAGTCTTTGAAGGCACGAAGACGGTAGCCGTCGCGGAGACCGGGCAGCGGCACGGCCCAGTGCAGCTCGCCGTCCAGGCCGACCCGGCGCACCTCTCGCTGATCCGGCCGGACCAGGTGGCGGAAGACGAACCCACCCCAGGGGTCGAACTCCAGCCGGTGTGCCCGCGGCCCCCCGTCGAACGAGGCCACGACTTCGCCGGTGGCGAGATCCCGGGTCACGATGCGATCGTCCTCGATCCGGTGCATACGCCCGTCCCTGACGAGCGGATACCAGTTGCCATGGCTGCCCAGCTCATGTGACCAGCGGATGTGGCCGTCAGGGCCGATGAGCGTGGCTGCGGCCTCGGCGATGACGAGACAACCGTCGACGCCCTCGGCCCGCATCGTCCCGTCGTGGGCGGGTAGCTCGACCGACCACAGCGGCGCTGTATCCGAGACCACGTTCACGGGTTCCACTTCAGTGCCTCCCTGAGCAGGTGGAGCCGGGACTCGATCAGGTCCGACAGGGAGTCGGCGTGGTCATCCGGACGGCTGCTGCCCATCCGATACGGCACCTCCTTGAGGACGTGGATCGCCCCACGTACCCCGAACAGTGCCATGAGGCGGGGGTCGGGCTCGGGGCCGCCCGCGTCGCGGTAGCCGTTGCGGAACGCCAGCCGCAGGTGGGACAGCTCCTCGGGCTTGAGACCGAGGGTCATGCCGAAGTCCACCAGTTTGATCTCGAAGTACGCGAGATCGCGTTCCGGCGCGCCGATCGGGTTGCCTGCGCCGTCCATGGCGTAGTGCAGCATCGGCAGGTCGATGATGGTGAGACCGCGCTCCGGGTGCCAGAAGAAATTGCCGGGATGGGCGTCGCCGTGGGCCAGTGCCGCCCAGCCGCGGACATCGCGCGCCTCGGTGATGGTCTGCTCAACGCGGCGGGTCAACTCGTCGAGGTCCCCATGGGAGTCCGGCAGTGCCCGCATCACGTCCACCACCTGACCGGTCCACTTGCGCACCACCGCGACGTGGCGGTCCAGGAACTCCCGGGCCACCGGCGCACCCGAGCCCTCGGCGGCGGTGTGCAGGTCGGCCAAAGCGGCACCCACCCCGACTACGGACCATTCGAGCTGGGCGTACGCGGGTGCCCACTCCGCACCGGTCGATCTGCCCACCTCCGTGATCAGGTCGTCGATCGCCTTACCGGGGGCCAGCGCGGACACCACCACCCCGTGGCGTTGCGGCGTCGCCGCGATGCCCAGCGCCGCAGGGGTGCCGAACCAGCTGAAGCCGCCGGTGCGCAGCCGCTGCAGCGCCGACAGCTCCCGGGCGAACTCTTCGGCGTCGGGGAACGCCTTCAGCACCCCGACGTTGCGGCCTTCCTCATCCCGCACCAGCATGACCGGCGCACCGGACAGGCCTTTCGCACCCGTCGACCCGGTGATCCCGGCGAGGCGCACCGGCCTGCCGAGCGCGGCTGCGGCGAAGTCGACGACCGCGGGCTGCCCGTCCGGGCCGTTCGGCAGCACCTGCGCGCCGTGGATCAGGTCGGCTACCGCCTGCGGGATCACCGCACCACCGTCGGCGCGCACCGATCTCGCCCGGTCGAGCAGCGCCCGCGCCCGGCCAGGTCCACTGTCCTCAGCCACCATGTCCTCCTCCGGCCGATCGAGGCCATGTGGCAGCGTGTGGGCCGGGGTGGTCTCGTCGCGCTCCATCCGCCGGAGCTCGGCGCGTGCGGTCACCGCCTGGTCGATCGCCCGCCGCAGAGCGGTGAGTTCCTGTGTGTCGAGCTGGAGCAGGCGGAGTTCCTCGCTCGCCTGCCGTCGCGGCTCCGTCTCGGCCAGCAGTCGCCGCACGTGCTCGGTGACAGCCCGCGGCCGGCTGTCCGGTTCGGCGGCGTAGGCGTGCGACAGCCGGGCCGCGGTGGCCGAACCTGCCGCCGCGTCGGTGTGCAGCCCGGCCTCCCGATAGGCGGCAGCCGTCTCCGGCCGCAGCACGCCCGACAGGGCCCGCTGCACGGCGTTCCACTTGTGCGCCGCGGCCTCGATGTCGCCCGGCACCGTACGCAGCCACCGGTCGGCCTGGTCGGCGCAGTAGCGGCTGTCCGCCCAAGCCGTCGCGTTCCACGGCGCCCCGCCACCGGGCAGCGAACGGTCCCGGCCCAGCCGCTGCGGCCACCCGTCCAGTTCACGGGCCGACAGCCGCGCGATCCGGCCGGACACCGTCGACACCGTCGCCGGGTGGTACACGGCGACCGGCGGGGTGAGCCGGTCCTCGGGGTCGGGCAGATCCGGGCCGAACTCGACCCGGTGGATGGTCGCCAGCGGCGCCCGCAGCGGCCCGGTGCGGGCCTCGAACTCCGTCCGGGTGCGCCCGGACGCGAACAGCAGCGGCTGCCCGTCCTCGCCGAGCACGTCGCGGCGTTCGCCGTACTCCCAGGTGTCCCAGTAGAGCTGCCAGCGCACGCCCTTGTCGCCGACGTGCTCGCGGCCCTGGAAGTAAACCGTGGGCACGCCGAGCGCGACGGCGATCTCCAGCGCGCCGCTCTCCATGCCGATTTGCACGATGTCGCGGGCGCTGTCCAGATGGTGCAGGAACAGCGCCTGCTCGCCCTGGCCGAGGGCCTGCCCGCCGTGGCGCTCGGCGGCCCAGAAGTGGCGCAGCGTCTCGGTGTCGACGTCGTCGAGCGCGCCTTCGGCGTCGAACGCGGCCTTCAGCTCGGGGCGGCCGTCGAACGGGTCGTCGCCGATCAGCAGGATGCGCCGGTCAGGGTCGGTCTCGCGGAGCATGGCGACGGTCTGGCGCAGCAGCTCCGGCTTGGTGTCCATGAACGCGCCCATCGGCACCCCGGACTGCCGCACCCACAGCAGCGCGTAGCTGCGGGGCTGCCCGTCGGGTTCGTGCCGGGCGTACACCAGCTCGGCCAGCGCGCGGGCCCGGGCGTCGCGCCGCGCGCCCCGCTCGCCGTGCCCGCGCATCGCGGCGACCATCGTGGCGCGGGCCTGCCTGGCGTCGCGGCGCACCTGCGGCAGCGCCACCAGGTGGGCGCGGCGGAACTTGCTGGTCGCGTAGTGGACGTGCCGGGGCTGGTCGTCGTGGCACAGGCGCACCCGGACCGGGTCGACGCCGAACTCGTCGATCAGCCGCGCGCGCATGGCCAGCGCACCGCGCAGCGGCCGGACCTGCATGTCGATCGCGTCGGCGGCGAGCTCGGCCGGCTCGACGCCGTCGGTGGTCAGGCCGGACAGCGCCCGCCACAGCACGGTCTTGTCGGCCAGGTCCCGGGTCATGCCCTCGGGCACCGGCCCGGCGTGGGCCAGGTACGGATCGGACACGTCGTCGCGGTACTGGGTGAACAGCTGGTGCGGCTCGTACGCGATCTCGATGGTGGCCGCGTCGTCCAGCATCAGTGCCGCCGCGTGCACGAACAGCTCGCCGCTCTGCCACTCGTAGACGCGCAGGTTCTTGGTGTCCAGGTCACCGCCCACGGGCGAGGGCGGCGGCGCGACTTCGCGGAACAGCTCCTCGCGCAGGTGTGCCAGCTTCTGGTCGAGACTGAGGTCGTCGCGTGCCTTCAGCTCGCCGACCAGCGTGTCGAGCCCACCGGCGGCCAGCGTGTCCCAGGTCCTGACCTGGTCGGGGGTGGCGAACACGGCGGAGGGCCGCTGGCGCCCGGTGGCCTCGACGTGGCTGGTGCCCGGGTCCTGGACCGGGGTGTCCGGTCGTGACCAGTGGCCCGGTGGCAGGCCGAGGTCGACCGGCAGCGCGTCGGCGTTCAGCAGCAGCGCGTCCATCCGGACCGCGGCGCCGGGCCGGTGCGTCGACACGGGGCGCTCGTTGTCCTGGGCGTCGACGTACACGATCCGCCCGTGCTGGTTGTGCACGGTGACGGCGTGCGCCTTGCCGCTCGGGTACTCCATGAGCAGCACCGCGACCGCGCCATGGCCCTGCACCGACAGCGCCGACTCCAGCGTCCGGAACGCCTCCTGGCGTGGATGCCAGGCCTCGTCGTAGGAGCTTCTCGTGTGGTCGGCCATGAGCTGCTGGAAGCGGGCGCCGACGGCGTCCTCGATGCGGGCCGCGCCGCCCGGCTCGCCGCCCAGCGGCAGCAGGTCAGGGTCGAACCGGTCGACGGTGCGCGGAGCCGCGACCCGCGGCCTGCCGTGCAGCCACGTGTCGAGGACCGACAGGACCACGTCAGGGCAGTTGACCGCCCGGGTCGGGTCCGCTTTCGGACCGCCGTCGTTGGTGCGGCGCGGCCACTCCCCGAACAGGTCGCTGAACCGGCGCGGCCGGCCGTCGGCGTCACGTTCCACGGCCAGCTCGACGTCCTGCTGGTGCAGGGCCAGCGGGCGGCGGTGGCCGCCGGGCGCGCCGTAGCGGCGGCTGGTCTCGACCGGCCGGGGATGGTCCAGGCCGGTCGCCAGGGAGCGGTCGTCGGGCTCGTTGATCGCGCCGTCGGCGACCCGGAACCGCTGCCGCTCGTCCTCGCCGTAGCGCATGAACTGGAACTCGGCGAACGCGTCGGCGTCGATCTCGTGCGGCAGCGGGCCGTCGATCGGACCGTCCCGCAGTGTGCGCAGCCGCGCCTCCAGCGGGGCGATCTGCTGCTCGTACTCCGCCCGAGCGGGGTCGGCGGCGGCCGGGCCGGCGTCGTGGGCGAGCCCGATCAGCCGTCGCAGGCGGTTCAGCAGCGTCGGGCTGCGCGGGTCGAAGCGCAGGCGCATCGCGTGGGCCCGCCCGAACGCGGTGTAGCTCTCGTAGGCCTCGCGCTCGGCCCGGCTCTCCGCCACCCTGGCGGTGAACACCGGCCGGTCGCCGGCGCCCTGGGCCGCGGGACCGGGGCGTGCGGGGCCGGTGCGCGGGCCGCCCAACGAGGCGACCGCGGCGGCGGCCACCGTCGCGGTGTCAGTGTCGGTGTCGGTGTCGGCGTCGTCGGCCGGTTCGACCGGCGGCCTGCCACCCGTCGGCGGAACGCCCGGCCGCGCCGGTCCGATCGCCGGGCCTGGGTGGACCGGGCTGGTCGGAGCCGCGACGGCGGGCGGGAGGAAGCCGTGCGGCAGACCTCCGGTGCCACCACTGCCCGCCGTGGCAGCACCGGACCCGGTGGCCGCCGCCGCCGACCCGCCGGTGCCGGGCGGCGGTCCCGCACCGGCCGGGTCGGGCGAGGACGGCATCGTGCCGGACGGCCGGTCGAGCACAGCCGCCTCGGCGGCCAGGCCCGCCATGGGCGTACGCGCACTGCCGTCCGGGGGATCCGGGTCAGGGCCCACCGGCTCCGTGACCCCGGCTCCGCCGTCCCGGGCGCCCCCGTCGAACAGGCCTGCCGGATCGGCCGGTGCTCCAGGCGGGGGCGGACCGCCGCCGGACAGGTCGACGGCCGCGCCGGGGCGGTCGAGCACGGTCGCGGCGGAGACGGGTGCGGTCTCACCGTCGCTGCCCGCGAACAGGGCGGCGGAGGCGGCGACCCCGGAATCGCCGAACAGGCCGAGCGGCGCGGCGGTCTGCAGGGCCGTCCCGCCCGGCTGCCCGAATGCGGCGGAAAGTCCCAGCTCCACCCCGTGCAGCCGCCCGTCGACGGCAACCCGGCCGTCGCCGAGCGCGGAGCCGAACGTGGCGGAGGTCGCGGCCATGCCCAGCGACTGCAGGCTCACGCCCTGCCCGGTGACCACGCCGACGGTGACCTCGCCGAGCATGTCGCCGCTCGCGCCGCGCAGCGCGTGCTCGCCGAACCGGCCGAAGGCGGTCGTGGCACGGGTCCGGCCGAGCCCGGTGACGCTGCCGACGCCCCCGGCGAGTGCGCCGAGGCCCGTGTCGAGGGCCAGCTCGCCCGCGTTCAGGCCCGCGCGGTTGCCCTCGCTCACCTGGTAGGCCTGCACGCCCAGTGAGGTGAGCCCTTCCTGCAGACCCTCTTCGAGGGCTTCCTCGCCGAGGTGGCGCACGACCTTGGACTTGATCCTGTCCTTGACGGTGTCGCCGAGGCGGTCCTTCAGCCGGTCCTTGAGGCACTTCTTCGCGGCCCGTTCCAGCAGCTCCTTGGCCGCGCGGCGGAGCAGCCGCTGGATCGCGAAGCGGGTGGCGTACATGGCGGGCGCGGCGCCGGCCATCGACGCGCCGAAGGTGACGGTCGCCGCGGCCGCCAGGGCGACCAGTTCGATGAGCAGCAGGCCGAGCTCCACATAGAACTCGATCTTCACACCCTCGATCTGGTTGGCGCCGTCGTCGACCTGCGCGCCGAAGTCGTCCAGCAGGTCGACGACCATGGCCAGGGCGGCTTCCTCGCCGCCGGCGCCGGGCGCGCGGCCGAGCCGCGACCACAGCCCCAGGATGGCGGCGGCGACCTGGCCGTCCGGGCCGCCCGCGGCGGCCACCGCGGCGAGCGCGGCGTCGTCGGCCTCGTCGAGCAGCGGGCCCATCCGGGACGAGGCGGCATACCAGTCGTCGGCGAGTTCGCGCATGGCGGCCTCGTCGCCCTCGGGCCAGTCGACGCCGACCACCCATTCCAGTACCGTGCACATCCAGCTCGGAGCATCGAAGAAACTCAATGGATGTGGGATCGGTGAAGGCAGAAACGGCATGGTGACAGCCCCTCCCCAGGTGACTGGCGACACCATAACCGGCACCGTCCACACGCACCAGACATCGGTCGCAACCGCTACCGTGGCTCGATGACACACCACCCTGGGGAGGGCATCGTGGCGACGATCGACGACGCGCTGCGGCTGGCGGAGCGGCTCGCGGTGGAGGCGACCCTGCAGGGCGGGGAGTCCTATCGCGGGCTGGTCGACGAGTTCCCGCACGGCTGGTGCGTGTGGGCCATGCCGACGCTGCCGTCGCCGCGGCCGCCGGAGATCGGTTCGGGTGTGACGGTCGTGCTCGACCGGCACAGCGGTCTGCTGGCCTACTACCCGGCCTGGGGGACGGAGCAGGTGAAGGCGCGGTACCAACCGGGTTCGGCGACCCACCTGACCCGCCCGCCGCGGCCGAGCCGGGCCGAGGCGGCCCAGGTGCAGCCCGGCCCGGCGCGGATCGCGATGGCGCTGACAAAGCAGAACGTCAGCGCGCTGGCGGTGTCGGCCCGCGGTGACGCCGAGCCCGTGCACCACCCGGTGGTGGCGGGCTGGCTGGCCGCCCAGCCGGCCGGGCGGCTGGTGCGCGGCGCGGCCCGCCACGCCGAGCTGGTGTTGCTCTCGAAGCTGTTCACCGAGTGGGAGGGCACCGGGTCGCCGGATCCGACGGCGATGTGGTCGGCGCTGTCCGAGGGGCGGCCGACCAGCTACCCGACGATGACGGAGATGCCGCTCGGGCTGGGCCCGGACCTGCCGTGCTGCGTCACGTGCCACCTCGCCTGGCAGGCACTGGGCGGTGAGCCGGCGGCGGTGGACTGGACCGAGCTGCGCGAGCCGGTGGCGGCCGCCCCCGCGCCCGACCCCGACCGGTTCCCACCGCGGGTGGCGGCGGTGCTCACCGAGGGCGGCTGGACCGGCGGCGGGGTGGACCCCGCGCAGGTGGACCGGCTGCTCGCGCAGGCGCGCGACGCTCACGGCGCGTGGCACGACGATGCGGCCGCGGCCGCCGCGCGCGCGGTCTTCACGCGTTACCCGCAGCTGTCCACGCAGGCCACCGTCGCGGGTGAGGACTGGCTGGCGCAGCAGTTCACCCTGAACCTGCCGGACGGGTTCTGCCCCGTGCCGGAGCTGGCGGCGTTCGAGCAGCGGCTGGGTGTGCCGGTGTGCCCGATCGGCGCGGAGACGGCCTTCAACATCCTGGTCGTGGACGCGCGCAACCGCTTCTTCGTGCTCGACCAGGGCGGCGACTGGTTCCTCGGCGAGCACGTCGACGAGGCGCTGGCCAACCTGGCCGGCGGGCGTACGCCGGGCCGCCTGCGCTCCGACGGGGTCGTCGTGGCGGCCCGGTGAGCCGGCGGGCTCAGTTGAGCAGGGCGTTGACGATCAGGGTCGCGTTGTCCTCGTGCTTGGCGTAGGCGTCGGGGAACGCGGAGATCTGCACGGACTGCGCGGCCCGGGTCAGTGACATGTCCTCCCAGCCGTCGATCTGCACGAGGCGGCGGAAGAACGCGCCGGCCGCATACTGCGGCTGCATGATCTCCTCGACGGAGCCCCAGCTGCCGCTGGCGCGCTGCTGGAACAGGCCGATGGAGTCGTGGTCGGACCCGGTGCCCTGGTGCGGGTAGTCCAGCGACTCGGGCACGACATGGCTGGCCACGTTGTAGAGGCGGCTCTCCTGCATGGCGGTGGCCACGCCGACGATCATCGCCCACTTGGTCAGGCCCATGGACTGGGCCTTCTTGACGATCGCGGCGGCGTTGTCCATCTGCTTGCGGTCCATGCCGGCGACGAGCTGCACGACCCGTACCACCGGCTTGGGCTTCGGCTTGGGTTTGGGTTTCGGCTTGGGCTTCGGCTTGACCACCGGGGCCTTGGCGGCCCGCAGTTGCGGCATGCGGTAGAGCAGTGCGCCGCTGGTCACGTCGCCGACGGCGACGAGGGCCGGCGAGGCGGCCACGTTGCCGGGCAGCAGCTCGGCGGCGGTCGGCGACTCGCCGGTCGCCGGTCGGCCTACGCCGGAGAGGATGGCCACGGCGCCGACGCCGGCGAGCGCGGCGGTCGTGAGCAGGGGTGCGAGCAGGCGTTGCGCCCGGGACGGCTCGTTGCGGTGCCGAGCCTGCCAGCCGTCGTCACGGCGGTGCCGACCGGAGGCGGGGGAGCCGGCGGTGCGGGCGGTGCGTCGTTCTTGCTGATCACGGGGGGTATGCGGGGGCATTCGCCGATATTAGGAAGGCATTAGCCCAGGTAAAAGGGGGTGCTATCAGATTTCTCCCAGGGTGGTGCTGATTTAGCCCGAATTACTCCGACTTGTTCTCAAGATTGTTTCTGACCAGGGGTTTTACGAGATGCTTTCGTGCTCCGAGTGCGGCGCTGGGAAGCCGTCGGTACAGTGCCGCGCGTGAGCGACACCCCCACGCCACCGCTGCCCCCGCCCGTCGATCCCTGGGCGGGCCGCGACGGCCACACGCACACCCTCGGCATGGCCGCCATCCCGCAGCGCCTCGCGTCGGGTCCAGCCCGGCAGCCCGTGCCACCGCCGCCGGCCGGGCCGCAGGTCGTCTACGTGGAGCGGCCCCGCCGCCGGCGCTGGCCGTGGGTGCTCGGCACGCTGACCGTGCTGAGCCTGGGCTGCTGCGGAGTGCTCGCCGTGGTCACCGCGCCGATCCGGGCGCAGTACCCGGTGCGCGCCGAACTCGGCACCACGATCGCGGGCCTGCGCCGCGACGACAGCCCCGAGGTCAGGGCCGCGGCCAACGAGCTGATCGCGCAGATCCACCGCGAGCAGGACGTGACCGGGGCCGAGGTGGCCAAGCTCGACGAGCCGAAGCGCAAGGACGCGCCGGTGGTGCTCGTGGTGGCCACCCGCTTCATCCTCGACCCGGCCGGTGAGCTGGACGGCGCGCTCGCCGGCGCGGGCAAGGACCGGCCGACCGGGGTGCGCGGTTACCCGGCGGGACCGCGCGGTGGCGAGCTGCGCTGCGGCAACGCCCGTGACAAGCAGAGCGACGCGCCGGTGGTGATCTGCGCCTGGATCGACCACGGCAGCCTCGGCCTCGGCCTGTTCTACGGCGGCCGGTCCATGGACGACAGCGCCCGGCTGCTCGCCGCGATCCGTGACGACGTGCTGGTCAAGGCTTGATCGACGAAGTTGTCCACAGGCCTGCGCCCGCGTTCGGCCGGCTGGCACTAGCATCGGGCGGGTGACGCAGACCCTGCATACCGACGCCGTCCGCCTGCTGACCGGGTGGCAGCCGCCCGCCGACGCCGCGGCCGACTGGACGCAGACGATGGCGCTGCTGGAGCAGGGCCCGCAGGT
The DNA here is from genome assembly GCF_009720385.1 of Catellatospora vulcania. Classification (GTDB taxonomy): domain Bacteria; phylum Actinomycetota; class Actinomycetes; order Mycobacteriales; family Micromonosporaceae; genus Catellatospora; species Catellatospora vulcania. Next base: position 37,933 of record NZ_ML769311.1, read on the forward strand.
GATGGCCAAGCCGCACCCCGACGGGCACGTCACCGCGAGCGCGATCATCGTGTCCCACGACCGCTCGCGCATCCTGCTCTGCCTGCACGGCAGGCACGACATCTGGTGCCAGCTCGGCGGGCACCTGGAGCCCGAGGACGGCGACCTCGCCGCGGCCGCCCTGCGCGAGGCCACCGAGGAGAGCGGCATCGCGGGCCTGGTCGTCGACCCGGTGCCGGTCGACGTGGACGTGCACCACGTGAACTGTGCGGGCAGCCCCAACCGGCACCATGACGTGATCTTCCTGGTGCACGCGCCCGCGGACGCGGTGGCGCAGGTCAGCGAGGAGTCGCACGAGCTCGGCTGGTTCGCCCCCGACGCGCTGCCCAGCCCGCTGGGCGCCGACACCGCCCGCGTGGTGCGCAACGCCATGGCCCGGCTGGGCTGAGCGGATGGGCGGGACGATGAAGGTGCCGCACGATCCGTGGCCGACCGACGAGGCCGAGGCGCTGCGCCAGCAGCTCGCCCTGCGCGAGCGGGTCGAGCCGACCGGGCCGCCGCTCGCCGCGCGGACCGCGGCCGGGCTGGACGTGTCGTACGACGACGAGACCGGCGAGGCCGTGGCCGCCGTCGTCGTGCTGGACCTGGCCACGCTGGCCGTCGTCGAGGCGGTCTCCCTGGCCGGCCACGTGACCTTCCCGTACGTGCCGGGCCTGCTGGCGTTCCGGGAGCTGCCCCTGCTGGTCGACGCCCTGGAGCGGCTGCACGGCCGCACACCCCCGGACGTGCTGGTGTGCGACGGCTACGGGCTGGCCCACCCGCGCCGGTTCGGGCTGGCCTGCCACCTCGGCGTGCTCACCGGCCTGCCCACCTTCGGGGTGGCCAAGACGCCGTTCATCGGCGCCGGTGGTGAGTCGTCCGCGTCCCCCCATCCGGAGGGGCACGACCTTCCGGAGGGGCACAACGACGAGCCGCCGGCGAAGCGCACGCCCCGGCCCGGGCCGGGCCGGGGCGACTGGTCGCCGCTGACCGAGGACGGCGAGGTGCTTGGCCGGGTGGTGCGCACCCAGCCGAAGGTCAAGCCGGTCTTCGTCTCCGTCGGGCACCGCATCGACCTCGACACGGCCACCGCCATCACGCTGGCGTTGACGCCGCGCTTCCGGCTGCCGGAGACGACCCGGCGCGCCGACCAGTTCTCCCGCCGCCTGCTCAGGGCCCGCCGTGCCGCCCGCTGACCGGGACGCCAACGCGGCGCTGCGGGCCCGATTCGACGAGGTCCACGCGCAGTACACCCACCTGCGGGACAACGTGGGGGAGCTGCAGCGGGAGCTGGCGGGGCTGGAGGTCTCGGTCGCCTCCGCCGACGGGATGGTCACCGTCGTGGTCGGGGCGCGCGGGCAGCTGCTGCGGCTGCGCCTGCACGAGCGGGCGTACGCGGCGCACCGGCCGGACCGGCTCGCCGAGCTGATCATGAAAACGACCCGCCGGGCCGAGCAGGCCGCCGTGGAGGCGACCGCCGAGCTGGTGGCGCGGGTGGTGCCCGCCGAGACCGGGGTGCCCGAACTGCTGCGCGGCGGGGACCTGGGCGCGCTGCTGCGCCGCCACGACGACACCATGGGCTACGAGGAGCAGCGATGACCGGACAGATCGACCTCGACCCGGCGGCCGCGCTGGCGGCGGCCCGGCGGCTGAACCTGGCCGGGCAGTCCCTCGGACGGGAGCGCGACCTGTCCGGCGGCCGGATCGAGCAGGCCGGGCATGGCCGGCCCTGGGGCGACGACGAGCTGGGCCGGGCGTTCGCGCAGCGGTACGCCGACAGCGCGACGATGCTGCTCCTGCTGTGGCGTGACGCGGCTCACCGCACCGTCGAGCTGAGCGAGCGCATCGCCACCGCCGTGGCCGCCACCGAGCACGTCGACGCAGCTGGGCAGGCCAGGTTCCGGCAGCTCACCGTGTGACACACGGGTCGGTTGTGGCCTGCGGGACGTGTTCTACACCGCCATCGGCCCCTCTGCCTGATCGGTCTCCGGACGGACCGGGCAGAATGGGAGCATCAAACCTAGGGGCGGAGGATGGGTCGTGGCTGAGTTGCGCTGCGTGGTCGCGGTGGACGGGCCTTCGGGCTCGGGCAAGTCGACGGTGTCGCGCCGGCTGGCGCACCGCCTGGACGCACGCTACCTCGACACCGGCGCGATGTACCGCGCGCTGACCTGGGCCGTGCTGCAGGCCGGGGTGGACCTCACCGACCCCGACGGCATCGCCAAGGTGGCCGTCGACTGCGAGCTGATCATCACGACCGACCCCGAGCGGCCCTCGATCAGCGTCAACGGCGAGAACGTCGACGGCCCGATCCGCGGCGGCGAGGTCACCTCCGCCGTCTCCGCGGTCTCCGCGGTGCCGTTCGTCCGGCAGGTGCTCACCGCCCGCCAGCGCGCGATCATCGAGGAGTCGGCCCGGATCGTCGTCGAGGGCCGCGACATCGGCACCGTGGTCGCCCCCGACGCCGACCTCAAGGTCTTCCTGACCGCCTCCTCCGCCGAGCGGGCGCGCCGGCGCAGTGCCGAGACCGCCGTCGACCACGCTGCGACCGAGGCCGACCTGGCCCGTCGCGATCACCTGGACTCCACCCGCAAGGTCAACCCGTTGCAGCAGGCCGCCGACGCGGTCGTGCTCGACTCGACCGAGCTGGGCATCGATGAGGTTGTCAGCGAGCTGCACCGGCTGCTGACAACGAGGAAGGCAGCATGAGCAACACTGAATGGACCGAGCTGGAGGTCGTCGAGCAGCAGCTGCCGGAGGCTGCTCCGACGACGCCGGTCATCACGCCGCAGCCGGTCCTGGCGGTGGTCGGCCGCCCCAACGTGGGCAAGTCGACCCTCGTCAACCGCATCATCGGCCGCCGCCAGGCGGTCGTCGAGGACATCCCCGGCGTGACCCGCGACCGGGTGGCGTACGAGGCCAACTGGTCGGGCCGCAAGTTCACCGTGGTGGACACCGGCGGCTGGGAGCCCGACGCCAAGGACCGGGCCGCGGCCATCGCCGCGCAGGCCGAGGCGGCCATCGCCGCCGCCGACGTGGTGCTGTTCGTGGTCGACTCGTCCATCGGCGCGACCGACGAGGACGCGGCCGCGGTGAAGATGCTGCGCCGTAGCTCCAAGCCGGTGCTGCTGGTCGCGAACAAGGCCGACAACCAGAACATGGAGTACGAGGTCCACGCCCTGTGGTCGCTCGGCCTGGGCCAGCCGTGGCCCGTGTCGGCGCTGCACGGCCGCGGCTCGGGCGACCTGCTCGACGCGGTGCTGGCGGCGTTCCCGAAGCAGGCCCCGCTGGAGGACCACGTCCCCGGCCCGCGCGGCCCGCGTCGCGTGGCCCTGGTCGGCCGCCCGAACGTCGGCAAGTCCAGCCTGCTCAACCGGCTCGCCCGGGAGGAGCGCTCGGTCGTCGACTCGGTCGCCGGCACCACCGTCGACCCGGTCGACACCCTGGTCGTCATCGGCGGCCAGACCTGGCAGTTCGTCGACACCGCCGGGCTGCGCAAGCGCGTCGGCAAGGCCAGCGGCACCGAGTACTTCGCCTCCCTGCGCACCGCCGCCGCGATCGAGACCTCCGAGGTCACCGTCGTGCTGCTGGACTCCAGCGAGGTCATCAGCGAGCAGGACCAGCGCCTGCTGTCGATGGTGTCCGAAGCCGGCCGGGGTGTGGTGCTCGCCTTCAACAAGTGGGACCTGGTCGACGCCGACCGGCGGCACTACCTGGACAAGGAGATCGACCGGGAGCTCAAGCGCATCCCGTGGGCGCTGCGGGTCAACATCTCCGCGCTGACCGGCCGTGCGGTCGAGAAGCTCGCCCCGGCGCTGCGGCAGGCGCTGGCCAGCTGGGAGAAGCGCATCCCGACCGGGCAGCTCAACCAATGGCTGACCGCGCTGGTGCAGGCGACCCCGCACCCGGTGCGCGGCGGCCGCGCCCCGCGCATCCTGTTCGCCACCCAGCCCAGCATCTCCCCGCCGAAGTTCGTGCTGTTCACGACGCAGCCGCTGGACCCGGGCTACATCCGGTTCGTGGAGCGCAAGCTGCGCGAGGAGTTCGGCTTCGAGGGCAGCCCGATCGACATCACGGTCAAGCCGCGCAAGGAGAAGGGCCCCGGCGGCCGGGGCAAGACCCACGGCTGATCCGTCCCACGAAGCTCCGCCCGCCCTCCCGGCGCGGCGGAGCTTCGTCGTCTGCGCCAAGATCGCTGTTTCGTGTCAAAACCTCAGGTCTGACCGCAGGTTCTGACCCGAAACAGCGATCACTGCGCGCAGGCGACGCGCGGTCCTATGTGGGCGACGCGGCGTTCGTGGGCAAGCGGACCTGCGGACGGTACTGTCGGTACATGATTCACATCGATGAGTCGGCGCCGCAGGTGTCGGCGGTGCGGCTGGCCTTTCCGTCGCACCGCTACCGCCAGGAGGAGATCGTCGCCGAGTTCACCGCGATGTGCCTGCCCGGCGAGCATCCCGGCCGCGAGGTGTTCGCCCGGTTCGGACGGACCACCGGCGTGCAGACCCGCCACCTGGCGCTGCCGCTGGACCAGTACGCCGGGTTGACCGGGTTCACCCAGGCCAACGACGCGTTCATCGAGGTGGCCCAGGAGCTGGGCGAGGCCGCGCTGCGCGAGGCGCTGGACGCCGCCGGGGTGCGCCCCGACGAGGTCGATCTCATCGCGACCACCAGCGTCACCGGCCTGGCCGTGCCGTCGCTGGACGCGCGGCTGGCCACGCGCGTCGGCCTGCGCCCCGACGTGAAACGGCTGCCGCTGTTCGGGCTGGGCTGCGTGGCCGGCGCGGCCGGGGTGTCCCGGCTGCACGACTACCTGCGCGCCTTCCCGGACCAGGTGGCGGTGCTGCTGGCGGTGGAGCTGTGCTCGCTGACCGTGCAGCAGGAGGACACCACCCCCGCCAACCTGGTCGCCTCCAGCCTGTTCGGCGACGGCGCGGCCGCCGTGGTGATGGTCGGCGGGCGGCGGGCCGCCGCCGTGCCGGGCCGCCCGCGGGTGCTGGCCACCCGCAGCCGCCTCTACCCGGATACGCAGCAGGTGATGGGCTGGCGGATCGGGTCCAGCGGCTTCCGGATCGTGCTGTCCAACGAGGTCGCCCCGATCGCCGAGAAGTTCCTCGGCGGCGACGTGCGCGGCTTCCTGGCCGACCACGACGTCGACTCGCTCGACATCGCGACGTGGATCTGCCACCCCGGCGGCCCGAAGGTCATCGACACCATCGAGAAGGTCCTCGACCTGCCCCCGGAGGCCCTCATGCCGACCCGCCGGTCGCTGGCCGGGCGGGGCAACCTGTCGTCGGTGTCGGTGCTGGACGTGCTGCACGAGGCGATGAGCGGCCCGCCCCGCGATGACCAGCCCGGTCTCATGATCGCCATGGGGCCGGGGTTCTGCTCCGAACTCGTCCTGCTGAGGTGGTGAGCGTGCTCTGGTACACCCTGCTGATCGTGGCGGTGGCCGCCGAGCGCCTGGTGGAGCTGGTGGTGTCCAAACGCCACGCGGCGTGGGCGCTGGCCAACGGCGGCCGCGAGTACGGCCGTAGCCACTACCCGTACATGGTGGCGCTGCACACCGCGCTGCTGGCCGGGTGCCTGGCCGAGGTGTGGCTGCTGGACCGGCCGTTCGTGCCCGTGCTCGGCTGGACCATGCTGGCACTGGTCGCGGCGAGCCAGGCGCTGCGCTGGTGGTGCGTGACGACCCTGGGCAGGCGCTGGAACACCCTGGTCATCGTCGTGCCGGGGCTCCCGCTGGTGGACCGCGGCCCGTACCGCTGGCTCAAACACCCGAACTACCTGGCCGTCGTCGTCGAGGGTTTCGCCCTGCCGCTGGTGCACTCCGCCTGGCTGACCGCCCTCACCTTCACCCTGCTCAACTTCGCCCTGCTGGCCGTGCGCATCCGGGTGGAGGACGCCGCCCTGGCCGAGGCCACCGCGTGAGCGAGCGGACCATGTCATCCTGTCCGCGCGCTGACGAAGACCGCAGCGGGGAGGAGGCGTGAGCTTCGACGCCGACCTGCTCGTCGCCGGCGGCGGCCCGGCCGGGCTCGCGACGGCGCTGCTGGCCCGGCAGGCCGGGATGTCGGTGGTGGTGGTCGAGCCGCGCGCCGATCCCATCGACAAGGCTTGCGGCGAGGGGCTGATGCCCGGTGGGCTGGCCCGGCTGCTGGCCCTCGGCGTCGACCCGGCCGGGGTGCCGTTCCACGGTATCGCCTACCACGCGGGGCAGCGCTCGGCCCACGCCCGCTTCGCGGCCGGTCCGGGCCGCGGGGTCCGCCGCACCACCCTGCAGGCCGCCATGCGCGAGCGCGCGGCGCAGGCCGGCATCGGCCGGCTGTCCGGCCGCGTCGCCGCCCTGCGCCAGGACGCCCACGGCGTCGAAGCGGCCGGGGTACGCGCCCGCTGGCTGGTCGGCGCCGACGGCCTGCACTCGCGGGTACGCCGGGAAACGGGCATCGCCTCGGCGGCCGGCAGCCCGGCACGGTTCGGGCAGCGGCGGCACTACGCCGTCGCGCCCTGGTCGGACCTGGTCGAGGTGTGGTGGTCGGCGCACGCCGAGGCCTACGTGACCCCGGTCGCGCCCGACCTGGTCGGCATCGCGATCCTGCACCGGCGGGCCGGGCTGGGCTACGACGCCCTGCTCGACGGGTTCCCTGAACTGAAGGAGCGGCTCGGCGGCGCGGAGCCGGCCGGGCCGGTGCGCGGGGCGGGCCCCCTGCGCCGCACCGTCCAGGCCCGGGTCCGGGGCCGGGTGCTGCTCGTCGGCGACGCCGCCGGCTACGAGGACGCGCTCACCGGCGAGGGCGTCAGCCTGGCCCTGAACCAGGCCGAGGCGGTGGTCTCCGCGCTGGTCAGCGGCGACCTCGCCGGGTACGAGGCGCAGTGGCGGCGGCGTACCCGCACCTACCGCCTGCTCACCCGGGGGCTGGTGCTGCTCACCGCGGCCCGGCCGGTGCGCGGCGCGGTCGTGCCGATCTGCGTGGCGGTCCCGCCGCTGTTCCGCGGCGCGGTCAACGTGCTGGCGGGATAGGGCGTTACATCACTGTGTCGGACCCGTGGGTCGGGCCGGGCGCTCGGATACGGTGTGGGACATGTTTAGCGGCTTCAAGAATTTCATCATGCGCGGCAACGTCGTCGACCTGGCCGTTGGTGTGGTCATCGGCGCGGCGTTCACGACCCTGGTCAACCAGTTCACCAAGTCGTTCCTGGAACCAGTGATCAAGCTGGTCGGCGCGGGCGGCGACAAGGTCGGCGGCGAGTGGGAGATCGGCACCAAGAACGTCATCGCCTGGGGCGCCTTCCTCAACGCCGTCATCACCTTCGTGCTGACCGCGGCGGTGCTGTACTTCCTGGTCGTGCTGCCGATGAACAAGCTGGCCGAGCGGCGCAGCAAGGGCAAGGAGCCCGAGCCCGCCCCGGTGACCGAGGACATCCGGCTGCTCACCGAGATCCGCGACGCGCTGGTCGCGGCCCGGGTGCCCGCGCAGGCCGTGCGCCAGGACGCCGACCAGCCGGCCGAGCGCTGAACCACGCGGCGGGCGGTGTCACGCCGCCCGCCGCTACCGCGGCCCGTCGGTGAGCGCGATCGCGAGCACGTCGGGCACGTCGGCGTCCTTGAACGGCGGAGGCCGCAGCAGGATGAACGCGGTCGGGTGGCGTACCACCAGGCCGGTGACGTTCTCCTCGCGTGCGTCCTGGGGCAGCGCCTCGGACCAGGCGGTCTCGCCGGTCGCGGGGTCGATCGCGGCGATCCGCTGCTGGGCGACCACGTAGCAGTACCTGCCGTCGGGCGACGCCGCCAGGCGGGCGCCGCGAGCGTTGATGTTCCAGCGCTGCCCGCCGGTGTCGGTGCGGAACCCGTAGATGCGGTCGGCGGCCATCAGCACCGTGTCGCCGATCATCTCGACTGCGGCGACCGGCTTGTCCGAGGGCTCCCGCCACCGGGTCTCGCCGTCGGAGAGCCGGAACACGCGCAGGTCGCCGCCTTCGCGTACGAGCAGGTGCGTGGGGCCCAGCCGGGCCTCCACCGCCTCCCAGGCGTCCTCGGGCGGGCCGCCGTCGGGTCCGCCGGGACCGCCGGGGCCGCCGCCCGGCGGCGGCCCGCCCTGCCCCTCCCTGGGCGGTGGCTTGAGCTGGTACGACTGCTGCCACCGCTGGACGCCGGTGGCCGCCTCGCGCACCGTGATCCGCACCGTGCCGTTGCGCTCCTGCCGGGTGACCAGCCAGGACATGTCGGCGACCAGCGGTGACTCGACCACGTCCTGCCGCCACACCGGGGCCCCGACCCGGTTGAACGCGCGGACCGAGCCGGGCAAACCCACGAACGCCCGGTCGGTGGCCAGCGTGACCTCGCCGACGGTCCCGCCGGCGTCGATGGCCTGGAAGCCCACCCGCCCGGTCGCGTTCTCCACCCGCCACAGCCGGCTGTCCGCGCTGACCAGCACGGCCGGTCCCCAGTCCCGGACGGCGACCGGCTCGGCGTCGATCGGCACGCTCCAGGCCTGGTTCTGGCCCGCGCCGGCCGGGTCCGTGGCGAACACCCGCCGCCCGTCGGTGCCGATCAGCCGGCCGCTGTCGGCCACCACGAGGTGGTTCGGGCCGGGCACGGTCTGCGAGTTGACGTGCCAGCGCAGCGAGCCCTGCCGCAGCGGGCCGGTCGGGGACGGCGAACCGGCCGGGCCCTGGACGGGTGTGCCACCCGGGGCGTCGGGGTCCGTGCCGTTGCGGGTCGCCGCCCACACCCCGCCCGCGGCCAGCCCGAGCGCGCCGAGCATGGCACCTGCCAGGACCGGCCGCCGCTGCCACACCTTGGGCGTGCCCCAGGTCGGCGCGGGGGACTCGATGACCGCGGCCTCCCCGCCGGGCAGCGCGATCAGCGGCTGGAACCAGCCGGGCGTCGGAGTCGACACCCCGGTGCCGATCAGGATCCGGCCCAGCTCCTTGGCGGTCGGGCGGTCCTGCGGGCGCAGGCTGATGCAGCGCACGACGAACGGCCGCAACTGCACCGGCAGCGGCGTCATGTCGAACCGGCCCTGGGTCACCTGGTTGATCTGCTCGAACATGCTGCCGCCGCTGATCAGGGTGCGGCCGGTGGCGGCGAAGTACAGCGTGGCGCCGAGAGAGAAGATGTCGCCCGGCGATCCGGCGTCCTCGCCCTGGATGCGCTCCGGGGCCATGTAGGACGGGGTGCCGACGTTGACGCCGGTGGTCATCCGCTCGGCGTCGTTGGCCAGCGCGATGCCGAAGTCGATGATGTGCGGGCCGGTGTCGTCGAGCAGGATGTTGGCCGGCTTGAGGTCGCGGTGCACCAGGCCGGCCCGGTGGATGGAGGCCAGCGCCTCGGCCAGGCCGGTGGCCAGGGTCAGCGCGGCGGTCACCGACAGCGGGCCGCTGGAGCGCACCCGCTGCTCCACGCTCGGGCCCTCGATGTAGGTGGTGGCCAGCCACGGCGACTCGGCCTCGGTGTCGGCGTCGACCACCGCGGCCGTGAACAACGGGTTCACCAGGCGGGCCGCGGCCACCTCACGGCTGAACCGGCGACGGAACATCGGGTCGGCGGCCAGCTCCGGGCGGATCACTTTGATCGCGACGTATCGCCCGCTCGGTGACTGTCCCAGGTAGACACGTCCCATGCCGCCGCCGCCGAGCACCCCGACCAGCCGGTACGACGCTACAGAGTGCGGGTCGGTGGTTCCCAGCGGCCTCATACGTCACCTTTACTCGGCTCCCAGTTGCGCTCCCGCGCGGCATACTATCCCCGTCCAGCCTCGACGGGTGGTTCGACACCACATACAACAGTCGTGATTGGATCGCCCGACTGGGAGCGCTTCGGCAGTCATCATGCCCTGCCGTCCGGTTGGCCGCCCAGCCAGGGTAGCGAGTCCCATGGATTGGTACCCCTGTTCGAAGCACGTGTAGAATCCCTGCTCATGGCGCACGTACACCAACCGTCGATGTTCGATCTTGATGAGCGGGCGACCCTGGGGCCACTGGCCGGGGCGGTGACCCGGCACCCGCTCACCCGCGGGGCCTGGGTCGACCACCTGCCCGGCTGGGTGCACGGATCCGAGCAGGTGCTCGAAGCGCTGCTGGAGCAGGTCGAGTGGCGCGCCGAACGCCGCGAGATGTACGAGCGCGAGGTCGACGTGCCGCGCCTGCTGCGCTGGTACGGCCCCGACGAGACGCTGCCGCACCCGGTGCTGACCGAGGCCCGCGCCGCGCTGTCCTCCTACTACGCCCCCGAGCTGGGCGAGCCGTTCGTGTCCGCGGGCATGTGCCTCTACCGCGACGGCCGCGACAGCGTCGCCTGGCACGGCGACACCATCGGCCGCGGTAAACATGCCGACACCATGGTCGCCATCGTGTCGTTCGGCGAGCCCCGGCCGCTGCTGCTGCGCCCGCGCGGCGGCGGCGAGCAGAGCATCCGCTTCCCGCTCGGCCACGGCGACCTGGTCGTCATGGGCGGCTCCTGCCAGCGCACCTGGGAGCACGCCATCCCGAAGACGGCACGCCACGTCGGGCCGCGGGTGAGCGTGCAGTTCCGCCCGGTCAACGTGGCCTGAGCCGCCTGGTCAACGTGGCCTGGGCCGCCCGGTCAACGTGGCCTGAGCCGCCCGGTCAACGTGGCCTGGGCCGCCTGGTCGACGTGGCCTGGGCCGCCCGGCCGGTCAGCCCTGCTCGCCCAGGCCGAGGCGCTCGCGCAGCTTGCCGCGCCGGTCCTCCAGCACCGCGACCAGCGCCTCCTGCTCCTCGGCACTGCTGATCAGCAGCGCGGTGTCGCCCGGGTCGCCCGGCCCGTCGTCCCTGCTGCCGACCTCCTGCCGGATCTTCTCGGCCTGGCCGCGCAACTCCGCGATCATCGCGTCGACCTGCTCCAGCTCACGCCGCATCGCATTCTCGTCACTCATACGCCCATTCTCGGCTCCCGCCCCATGTCCGGAGCCCCTTCCACCGCCCGGACACGCCAAAGCCACACCCATCCCCGCGCCGCGCCGCGCCGCGCCCGCAGTTTCGGGGAAAGTGCATCCAACGGCGAGCCGATGCCTGCACTTTCCCCGAAACTGCAGAGCAGGAGACGCCGGGACGGCGGAGGGTCAGGGCGTGGCGGGGAGGGTGGCGAGGTAGGTGGTGATGGTTTCGGCGGCTGCTGCGGGCTGGTCGAGGTGTACGTCGTGGCCGGCGTCGAGCACGGTGACCAGGTGCGTGTCCGGGCGGGTGACCATCCGGGCCACCTCGGCGTCGCGCATGATGCCGCGTTCGCCGCGCAGCACCAGCACCGGACCGGTGAGGCTGTCCCACTGGGCCCACGACGGGGCGCCGACCAGCGCGGCGATCGAGTCCACCATCGCGTCGCGGGCGAACCTCGGCCACAGGCCGCCGTCGCGTTCGACCAGGCCCGCCGCCCAGCCCGCGCCGACCGGTCCGCCGCCGAGGAACTCGGCCGCCTGCGCGCGGGAGGCGAACGGCACCGGCCACGAGTCCAGCCAGCCGCCGATCTCCGCGGGCAGCTCCGGCGAGTCCGCCTCCGGCCCGGCCTCGATCATCACGAGCCCGCCGACCAGGTCCGGTCGCGCCGCCGCGGCCAGCATCGCGGTGTGCCCGCCGAGCGACTGCCCGACCAGCACCGCCGGGGCGAGTCCGAGCCGCTCGATCAGGAACACCACGTCGTCGGCGTACGCCTGCCGGGACAGGTCCGCGGGCACCGGCTCCCCGGCGACATGCGCGCGCTGGTCGACGCCCACGATCCGGTGACCGGCCGGCAGCAGGCGCGCCAGCTCGTCGAACTCACCCGCATGCCCCGCCAGGCCGTGCAGCAGCACGATCGCCGGCCCGTCGCCGCCGGAGTCGTGGCAGTCCCAGCGCACACCGTCGCGTTCCAGCCGCACGTCGCATACCCCCGTCGTTCGCGCTTCGGGAAGCCCTTTGCCCCGGTGCCGCCGTGATCCATACTGCCGCAGTGACGATGCCGCCCGACAACCTGCTCGAGTTCCTGCGCAAGTGCGGGGTCGCCCTGTGCCTGGCCGGGGAGACGGCCAACCGCATCCCGGACGAGCTGGTCGCGATCGCCGACGCGTACGGGGTGGGCGACGTCGAGTTCCTCGTCGTGCCGACCGGCGTGTTCGTCCGGGCCGGTGCGGAGGGCGGCGTCACCGTCGACTTCGCCAACGCCGACGGGCCGCCGCTGCGCCTGGACCAGGTGGCCCGGCTGTACACGCTGTTCGAGCAGGTGAAGGCCGATCCCATCCCGCCCGCGGAGGGCATCGCCCGGGTCCAGGAGATCCTCGACGCGGAGCCGCGCTTCGGCGCGGTCGTCACCGTCTTCGGCCACGGCGTGCTCACCGTCGGCATCGGCCTGCTGTTCGTCCGCGACGGCCGGGCGCTGGTCAGCCTCGCCCTGCTCGGGCTGCTGGTGGGCGTCCTGCGGCTGCTGGCCGAGCGGGTGCAGGTGCTGTCCCTGGCGCTGCCCGTGGCGGCGGCGATGCTGGTGACGGTGCTGGCCTACCGGTACAGCCCGGAACTCGGCGCGGACCCGGCCAGCCTGCTGATCCCGCCGCTGGCCACGTTCCTGCCCGGGGCGGCGCTGACACTCGGCGCGCAGGAGATGGTCACCCGGTCCATCATCAGCGGCGCGAGCCGCCTCGTCTCCAGCGTGTACGTGCTGCTGCTGCTCACCTTCGGCATCTACGCCGGGATGCAGATCGCAGGACCCGCCCAGGGCATCGCGGAGACCGAGCCGCTGGGCGTGTGGGCGCCGTGGGTCGGGGTGCTGGTCTTCGGCGTCGGCATCTACCTCAACAGCTCCGCGCCGCCCCGGTCGCTGCCGTGGCTGCTGGTCACGCTCGTGATCGCGTACACCGGGCAGTTCCTGGCCGGGCTCTGGGCCGGCGGCCTGTTCGCGGCGTTCGTCGGCGGGCTGCTGATCGTGCCGCTGGCCAACGCGGTGCAGCGGATGCACGGCCCGCCCGCGCAGGTCGTGTTCCTGCCCTCGTTCTGGCTGCTGGTGCCCGGCGCACTCAGCCTGGTCGGCGTCACCGGCGTGACCGGCCTGGTCGAACTGTCCGACACCGGCCGCTCCAACCTGGTCACCGCATTCCTGACCGTCGTCGCCGTCTCCCTCGGCGTCCTCGTCGGCTCCAGCCTCCTGTCCAACGTCACCGCCACCTCCCGCCTCCTCACCTCCCGCTCCGCCTGACCGCCCCGCCCCCGCGTGGCGCAACTCTTAAAGAGTCGCGGCCTCGGCGGGTGCCGGTGGCCGCGACTCTTTAAGAGTTGCGCAAGGGGAGGGAGGGGTCAGGCGCCGAGCTGGCCGACGTCGGTGATGGTGAGGATGGCCTGGCCGTGTTCGTCGGAGGCGGCTAGGTCGACTTCGGCGCTGATGCCCCAGTCGTGGTGGCCGTCGGGGTCGTCCAGGATCTGGCGGACCTTCCAGACGTCCTTGCCCTGCTCGATGATGATCCGGGCGGGACCGCGGGCGTCCGGCCCGATGCCGATCTCGTCGTACAGCTCGTAGTACGGCGCCAGCGCCTCGCGCCAGGCCTCGCTGTCCCAGCCGTCGGCCTCGTCCAGCTCGCCCAGCAGATCCCAGCGCCGGCGGGCGGCCAGCTCGACCCGGCGGAACAGGGCGTTGCGCACCTGCACCCGGAACGCGCGCACGTTGCGGGTGACCGCGGGCGGCGCGGCCTCGACCGGGGCGTCGCCGGGGTTGCTGAGCTGCTCCCACTCGTCGAGCAGGCTGGAGTCGACCTGGCGGACCAGCTCGCCGAGCCACTCGATGACGTCGTGCAGCTCCTCGGTCTTGCTGTCCTCGGGCACGGTCTGGCGCAGCGTGCGGTACGCGTCCGCGAGGTAGCGCAGCACCAGGCCCTCGGAGCGGGTCAGGCCGTAGTAGCTGACGTACTCGGTGAAGGTCATGCCCTTTTCGAACATGTCCCGGACCACGGCCTTCGGGGACAGCCGCTGGTCGTCGACCCACGGGTGGCCCTTGCGGTAGGACTCGAAGGCGACCTCGAGCAGCTCCTCCATAGGCTTGGGCCAGGTCACGTTCTCGAGCAGCGCCATGCGCTCCTCGTACTCGATGCCGTCGGCCTTCATCTGCGCGACGGCCTCGCCCTTGGCCCGGTCCTGCTGCGCGTAGAGGATCTGCCGCGGGTCCTCCAGCACTGCCTCGATGATCGACACCACGTCCATGGCGTACCCGGGGTCGTCCATGCCGAGCAGCTCGATGGCGGCCACCGCGAACGGCGACAGCGGCTGGTTGAGCGCGAAGCCGAGCTGGAGCACGTCGGTGACCCGGATGCGGCCGTCCTCGGTCTGCTCCACGATGCCCGCGGTGCGCAGCGCCCGGTAGATCATGACGGCCCGGCGGATGTGCTTGCGGCGGGCGGTCGGCGTCTCGTGGTTGTCGGTGAGCAGGTGGCGCATGTTGGCGAAGGCGTTGCCGCCGCGCTCGATCACGTTGAGCACCATGGCGTGGCTGACGTTGAAGCTGGACGTCAGCGGCTCGGGCTCGGCGGACACGAGGCGCTCGAAGGTGGGCTGCGCCCAGCCGATGAAACCCTCCGGCGGCTTCTTGCGCACCAGCTTCTTCAGCTTCTTCGGGTCGCCCGCGGCCTTGGCGGCGGCCTTCTCGTTCTCGACCACGTGCTCCGGGGCCTGCACGATGACGGTGCCGAGGGTGTCGTACCCGGCCCGGCCCGCGCGTCCCGCGATCTGGTGGAACTCGCGCGCCTTGAGCAGCCGCATGCGCTGGCCGTCGAACTTGTTCAGGCCGGTGAACAGCACCGTGCGGATGGGCAGGTTGATGCCGACGCCGAGGGTGTCCGTGCCGCAGATGACCTTCAGCAGGCCGGCCTGGGCCAGCTGCTCGACTAGGCGGCGGTACTTGGGCAGCATGCCCGCGTGGTGCACGCCGATGCCGTGGCGCACCAGCCGCGACAGCGTCTTGCCGAAGCCCGCCGTGAACCGGAAGGTGCCGATCAGCTCGGCGATGGCGTCCTTCTCCGCGCGGGTGCACATGTTGATGCTCATCAGCGCGCTGGCCTGCTCCAGGGCCGCGGCCTGGGTGAAGTGCACGATGTACACCGGGGCCTGCTTGGTGGACAGCAGCTCCTCGATGGTCTCGTGCAGCGGCGTGGTGACGTACGAGTGGAACAGCGGGACGGGCCGCTCGCCGGAGCTGACCACGGCGGTGGGCCGCCCGGTGCGCCGGGACAGGTCGTCGACGAACCGGGTGACATCGCCCAGGGTGGCCGACATGAGCACGAACTGCACGTTCGGCAGCTCGATGATCGGCACCTGCCAGGCCCAGCCCCGGTCGGGCTCGCTGTAGAAGTGGAACTCGTCCATGACGACCTGGCCGACGTCGGCGTCCGCGCCGTCGCGCAGGGCGAGGTTGGCCAGGATCTCCGCGGTGCAGCAGATGATCGGCGCATCCGGGTTGACGGCCGCGTCGCCGGTCATCATGCCGACGTTGTCCGGGCCGAACGCCGCGCACAGGGCGAAGAACTTCTCCGACACCAGCGCCTTGATCGGGGCGGTGTAGAAGGTGCGGCGGTTGTCGGCGAGGGCGGCGAAGTGCGCGCCGAGCGCGACCATGCTCTTGCCGGAGCCGGTCGGCGTGCTCAGGATCAGGTTCGCCCCGGAGACGATCTCGATCAGCGCTTCCTGCTGTGCCGGGTACAGCGTGATGCCCTGTTCGGCCACCCAGCCGGAGAAGGCGTCGAAGAGGGAGTCGGCATCGGTGTCGCGGGGGAGGTGATCAGTGAGCGTCATGGTCCGTAAATAGTCTCACGTCGCCCGTCCTCGCAGCGCCTGCCGGGGCCGTAGCCACCCGTGCCGCGTGGCGTACGCCACGATCGTGCGCCCGCAGCCATGATCCACGGGGCGATCTCGCCTTGATCGCTCGACTTGCCAGGCGCCTGCGGGAAAGGCCGGCCAGGATACGCCCACCTGCCGGGCAGGTCGGACGATCAAGGGCCGGACGACGGGTGATCATGACGTTGGGCCGGCGACACGCCGTCGAGCCGTGCCATAAGTTCATGATCAACTAGCGGGTGGCGCGCGGGGCGGGCCGGATGCCGGCCCGCCCCGCGGTCGTGGTGCTAGCGCTTGGGCTGGTTGTTCTTGGGCTGGTTGCCCTTCTTGGACTTCATGGAGGTCGGCGAGTTGCCCGCCTGCTCCTTCTTCTGCGGCAGGGTCGCCGTGGCCGCCGCGTGTTCATGTTCGGCCTCGGTGTGGTTGATGGAATGCGCGTTCGCGCCACCGGCCGCCTGGTGCTGCGAGTTGCCCGCGTGGGGGGCGTCCTCGTTACGGGCTGCGCGCGGGTCGCGTTCGGGTCGGTTGTTCTTCGCCATGCTGCCGTGCCTCCTCGAGCCTGGGCCTCAGCGCCCTGCTGACACCCACGGCCCACGCTAGAAGAGCGGCGGCTGCCTTTGCGGCAGAATGGACATACTAGGCATACCGGCCGGTAACGAAGGTCAGCCTGCGTCTCGGCCCAGGTACGCGGCCAGCCGGTCGGCCTCGGTCGCGCCCGCCGGGGCCGGACGTTCCGCGCCGAACGGGCCGCCGTCGCGGGGCATCCCGTCCAGAAAGGACCGCCAGCTCGCCAGCACGCGGCGGGCCAGCTCGGGGGACAGGTCCGTGCTCGCGCCGAGCGCGCGGGCCAGGTCCCAGCCGTGCGTGGTCAGCTCGTTGACGACGTGCTGCACGGTCACCGCGCCCGGCTGCGGGCCGATCGGCGTCGGCGCGACCTCGGTCAGGTAACCCGGCCGGTGGAACGCGGCACGGGCCCGCGCCGCGTGCTCGCCGAACGCGGCCACCGGGTCGGCGTAGTCCGGCTCGTCCTCGGGCGGCGGCGCTCCCTCGGCCAGGGTCGCGTACCGGTCGTGGAGGAACGCCAGATGGCGCAGCAGCCGCCGGACCGTCCAGTCCGCGCACGGGGTCGGGTCGTCCATGCGCTGCGGCGGGACCGTGCCCGCCAGCGCGCCGACCTCGGCGGTGATCGTGTCGTACGCGGCCAGCGGGTCGTCCAGGGTCAGATAACCGTCCATGGCCGGATCCTGCCCCGACCGTGCGGCGTTCACGCCTGCGCCTGGCGCAGCGTGCCCGGGGCCGGCGCGCCCTGCCAGCGGATCTCCTTGGCGGTGTCCAGCGCGCAGGTCCACAGCCTGCCGTCCGCGCCGACGGTCGCCGCGCACGCCCGCCCACGCGAGTCCACGGCGACCGCCGGGGCTCCGGTGAACAGCTCCCCCGACGCCGACCAGGCCGCCGCCTCCCCGGGCCGGTGCGCGCCGGTGATGCCGACCCGGCCCGCGTCGTCGCGGCGCAGCAGGCGCAGGCGGCCGTCGCGGAGCAACCCGGCCACCGCACCCGTGCCCCCGCCGGCCGGGACCGTGGTCCCGACCCCGGCCTGCAGCACGGTGAGCGTCGCCCCGTCGGCGTGCCCGACCAGCACCGGGCCGTCCCCGCCGGTCGCGGTGCGGGCCGCCGACAGCGCCCCGTCCATCACGCCGCGCAGCACCACCTGCGGCTCGCCGAAGCGGCCCGCGGGGGAGTCCCGCCGCCAGCACAGCAGCTCGTCGTCGGTCACCGCGTACACCTCGGTGCGCGGCCCGGCCGACACCGCCACCAGCGCGTCGCGGACGCCCTTGCCGCCCAGCCGGAGCCACGGACCCCAGCGCCCGTCGGCGGTCCGGGCGCGCATCGCGACGCCGCGGTCGAAGTCGCGCACGAACACGCTCAGACCACCATCGGCGTCGGCGACCGCGACCGGCATGCCGACCTCCCTGGCCCGCACCGGGTCGTCGCCCGCGTCCGGGTTGCCCAGCTCGGCCCACGTCACCGTGCCGCCGGACGGCTCGCCGTGCATCACGGCCAGCCGCGGACCCGCGACGGCCAGATCCTGGCGTACGCCGAACAGGTGCACCCGGCCGTCCGGCGTGGACACCGCCGACAGGTGCGGCAGCAGGTTCTCCCCGCCCACCGGCTCCGGCGCGGACCAGTCACCGGGGTCCGCGCCGCGCCGCCACCGCAGCGCCGTGCCGCCGAACACCGCGTACGCGGCCAGCCCGTCGCCGGACGGGACCAGCCACGTGGTGCTGCCCGGGTGCCGGTAGGTCTGGCTGCGGCCGTAGCGCTTGGCCCGCGAGCGCGTGCCGACCTGCAGGTCGCCGCAGCCGTAGGGCGCCGCGCAGGCGTGCCCGTCGGCCCAGCCGTAGACGTCCAGATAGGAGAACTTGCGCTCGTACACGGCCGGGCTGAGGTTGCGCGGCCAGTACTTGTTGAAGTAGCCCCGGTAGCTCTGCACCTGCACCGCTTCGCCGGCCCGCCGGTGGCGGCGCACCGCCTCGAACGCGAACCAGGCCGCGTAGAGGTGGTCGGTGTGGTCGGAGTAGTCGACGTGGCCCTCGGCGTACTTCAGGTGCTCCGGCGCCGGGTCGAGGGTGCGCACCACCGTCGGCTCGGCCGTGTCCAGCAACGACGCCAGGATCGCGAACACCTCGGCCCGGGTGAGCTGCCCGGCCGCGGGCAGCGGGCTGTCGGTTGGCCGCAGGTAGGGCTGGGCGTCGCGACGGCCGTCCCACAGCCACTCCAGCCGGTTCGCGCCGCCGCCGCTGACCGGCGCGCGCAGGTTGAGGAACGCCAGCGTGACGTGCGGGGCGGCGGCCAGCGTGGCGGTCTCGTACACCGCGTCGCCGACGTGGCGGACCTCGCGCCGCCACGGGCTGTCGGGATTCCCGGTCGCCATCGCCGCGTACGCCGACCGGATCCCGTACTGCCGCGCGGCGGCGTACCCCTCGAAGTCGGGTTTCGGGCCGCGCTCGTCCAGCGGGGCGTTGATCCCGTTGGCCTCGCCCGCGGTGAGGTAGACGCTGGTGACCGCGTTTCCACCGTCCAGCGCCTGCATCACGTCCGGGTTCAGGAAGTACAGGTCGTCGTCGGGGTGGGCGCAGATGTTGACGAACGCGGCCGGGCGCGGCGGCGCGGCCGCCGACCAGACCCGCTCCCACGGCCGGGTCAGGCCCAGCCCGACCACCCCGCCGCCGGCCAGCAGCAGGGCGCTGAGCGCCGTGCGCCGGTGCAAGGTCAACCGTCCTGTCGCGCGGCGTCCGGCCCCGGCAGCTCCCACGGCGCCGCCACCGGGAAGTAGGCCGTCAGGAAGCCGCGCAGCAGGCGGTGCCGGGACTGCCGCTGCTCGGGCGTGCCGTCCTCGTCGTTGACGCAGAAGACGTCCTGCTCGCGCCGGGCCAGGATCTTCGCCAGCTGCTGCTTCGCGTCGGACGCGGCCAGGCTCACGTAGGTGCTGGTGATCCGGTCGATGGCGGCCCGGCCGGTGGCCAGCGCGTAGTAGTGGTACGCCGAGGACACCAGCGACACGTCGGACGGGTCCCGGAACCGGTTGCCCGCGGTGCGCTCCAGCTCCTGGGCGTACCGGTCGGACATCTCGGCGAGCACGTCGCGGCGCAGCGCGTGCGGCACGTGCTTCATCTTGTAGGTCAGGTGCCGGCCGAAGTCGCGCGCGATGAGCGTGCGGTTGTTCTTGCCCGCCACTGTCGGCGCGAGGTCGGCGGCGTCCGCGGGGCCCGGGTCGACCTTGCCGCGCGACGGGAACAGCTTGGACAGGCCGTTGGGCTGGAAGAACTTGAGCGTGTTGACCGGGCGGCCGACGAACACGTCGTCGTTGAAGTAGACGAAGTTCTCGCTGAGCCCGTCGATGTGGTGCAGCCGGCTCTCGATGGCGTGTGAGTTGAACGTGGGCAGCCGCCCGTGGTCGCCGAACAGCTCCTTGTGGCTGACCACCCGCACCCGGTCGTGCAGGGTGTCCAGCCAGGACGGCACCTGGTCGTCGGTGACCAGCCAGATCCGGCGCACCCACGGGGCGTACAGGTGCAGCGAGCGCATCGAGTAGCGCAGCTCGTCGTGGTTGGCGAACCGCGACTCCCCGGCCGCCTGCACGGTCAGCGGCCGGTCCTGCGCGCCCAGCGCGGCGTCACGGCGTGCCTGCCAGGCCGGATCGCTGTCGTCGACCCACGTGTAGACCACGTCGACGGGGAAGGTGATGTCGTCGAGCAGGGTGCCCGCGAACTCCGGCCGGGTCGGGCGCTGCGGCTGGCCGGGCACGTGCGCCGACGTCATCCGGGTGAAGACCGCCTCGTCCAGTTCGACCGTCTGGCCGGTGGCGGGAACCCGGTCGGCGGCCCGGTTGGGCCGGGGCGCGTGCAGCGGCCCCTGCGGGGTACGCGACCACACCTCCACGTCGCAGCCGTGCGCCGTGCCGAGCAGCAGCGCCCCCGACGGGTCGCAGACGTACTGGATCAGCCGGATCACCCGGTGCCCGGCCAGGGTGCGCCAGGCGTGGTTGGAGGTGGCGGGCATCGGCGTCTGCACGCCCTGCTCGGTCACCGCCGCCACGAACAGCGGCCGCCGCAGCGCCTCGCGCCGCAGCGCCGCCCACGCCTCGCGCCGACCGCCGGACCCGATGGCCACCGCGGACGCCTTGTCGTCGTAGCCGCGTACGCAGAAGTGCGCCACGCCCGCGTCGCGCAGCACCGTCAGCACCGTCTCCAGGTTGAGCCGCCGCGCCGCCAGCGGCGTCGCCTCCGCCAGCGGCCGGGCCAGCGCCGGCCCGTGCGCGGTCGGCACCAGCCGCAGCTCACTGGTGTCGTAACGGCTGTTCAGATGCCACCGCACCGCCGCCCGCGCCCACCGTTCGGCCGGGCCGCCGGCGCGTCTGACGCGCGGCAGAAGCAGGTCCACCGACCTGCGGGAGAGCGCGGCCATCGCGGCCGAACGACGGGGCACCTGGAAGATCACGCCGTAATAACGATCGTGATCACCCAAAGGCGACTCCCCGCCCCCGCTTTCTGAAAACCTTCTGTGAACGGAGGAAGGGCATCGTCGGCTCGCGTCAGCGGGACGCGCGGCGGCTCTGCACATCGCCCCGCGTAGAGGAAGGGCGCCTTCCTGACGCGCCCCCGGTGGTGAGCCGGACTTCGGGACCGTCACACCGGACGGGGGCGCGGCGACGGCACGGGCAGTGTGGTGGCAGGCTGGGCCCATGCTGGACGCGACAGAGGTGGCCGAGGTCGAGCGGGCGGTGCGCCGCGTAGCCGAGGAGCAGATCCTGCCCAGGTTCGGCCGCCTGTCCGCAGCCGACATCGCGTTCAAGTCGTCGGAGACCGACTACGTCACCGTCGCCGACCGCGCGGCCGAGGAGGAACTGGCCAAACACCTGACCGCGCTGGTGCCCGGCTCGGTCATGGTCGGCGAGGAGGCCGTCGCGGCCGACCCGGCGCTGCTGGCCGCGATCGACGGCGACGCCCCGGTGTGGATCGTCGACCCGATCGACGGCACGCACAACTTCGTCAGCGGCAGCCCCCGGTTCACCACCCTGGTGGCCCTGGCCCACCGCGGCCGCCTGCTCGCGTCATGGACGTACGCCCCCGTGATGGACCTGATGGCGGTGGCCACCGCGGGCGGCGGCGCCTACGTCGACGGCCAGCGGGTCCGGGTCCGGCCCGTCGAGCCGATCCTGCGCCACCTCGACGTCAGCGTCTCACCGCCGATCTGGTGGGAGCCTTCGCAGCGCGCCGGGTTCCATCAGCTCAGCCGGCACGGGGTGGCGCTGTCGTTCTTCGACACCTCGGGCCTGGAGTACATCCAGCTCGCCAGCGGGCGGCGTACCGCGATGGTGCTCACCTGGGAGCTGCCCTGGGACCACGCCGCCGGGCTGCTGCTGCACGCCGAGGCCGGGGGAGTGGCCATGGCCGCCGACGGCAGCCCGTTCCGCCTCGCCGGCGGCAACCCCCTGCCCTTCCTGGTCGCCCCCGACCCCGCCACCGCCCACCTGGTGCTCTCCGCCCTGACCCCCGCCGCGGGCTGACCCCCCCGCGCGAGGCCGCGTCAGCGGGCTGACAGGGCCGTGGTGATCAGGCCTACGGTGGTCCAGTCGATATCCGGGTCGGTCAGCAGGTGGGCGTAGGTGGTGAACTCCAGGGCGGTCTGCTCGCCGTCGGCGGTGACGCCGTGGTGCTGCGGGCCGGACTCCAGCGCGGTCAGCTCCGTTTCGGTCAGCTCCAGGCTGAACAGGTGCACCCGGTGTGCCGACACGGTGGCGGCGGGCTGGCGTACGCCGTGCGAGCGCAGCCGCGCCGCGTCCACCCGCAGGCCCGTCTCCTCGGCCAGCTCCGCGAGCGCGACCTGCCGCGGGTCCGCCGCACCCGGCTGCGACCCGCCCGGCAGCTCGTGCACGCACCCGTCGGAGGTCACCGCACTGGACCGGAACTCGCGCACCAGCACGATCCGGGTCTCGGGCAGGCTGTCGGCGGGCAGGTAGGCGACGACCGCGCTGACGTCCGGGCGGCCGATCACCACCTCGTTGTCCTTGACCCGCCCCTCCGCGGCCACCGCCACGCCTACGTGCGCCGCCCACCAGAACGGCCGCCCGTCCACGCCCGGCCACGTCCATGCCACCCGCGCCGAGCGCAGCCCGTTGCCGGCCGCCTCCTGCCCGGCCAGCCACGTCCGCACGCCCTCGTCGCGCCACAGCGCCAGCGGCAGCTCACGGTGCGCGCCGGCCCGCCGGGCCCCGCCGCCGAGCAGTGCCAGTGCCGCGGCCAGGGTGTCGTCGAGGGTGTCCGCGACCGGCGCGCCGTGCAACTGCGCGTAGTGCGACAGGTAACGCAGACCCGGGGCGTCCGGCGGCGCGCCGAGCACCACCCGGCCGCTGGACTCCCAGCGGCCCCATTCGACATTGGTGGTGAACCCGGGCAGCGTGGCCAGGTCGCGCGGCACCCAGAACACCACCGCGTCGGACAGGTGCAGGCTGTCGTCCTCCCACCGCACCTGACGCAGCCAGCCGTGCGGCATGCCGCCCTCGGGCCGCTCCGGCACGAACACCACCAGCCGCCCCGGCCCGGTCCACTGCTGTTCCAGCAGTTCCAGGGCCTGGGGCCGCCAGGACGCGACCTCGGGCGAGCGGGGCGTCGGCCCGGCCAGGAACAGGGCCGCGTCCCAGGAGTCGGGGGGCTGCTCGCCGGCGTACACGGTGACGACCTCGCGCGGGCTCTCCATGCCGATGATCGTCGCACGCGCCGCGGCGGCCATGTCGATCGTCGGTAGGGTGGCCTGATGCGTGTACGGCCGGTGACCCCCGACGGGCTGGTGGACGAGCTGGTCGAGCGGATCGCGTCGGACGCCGATCCGGCCGGGTTCCTCCGGGTGGCGCTGGACGGCGCGCCCGCGGCCGGGCCGGACCGGCTCGCCGAGGCGCTGGTCGTCCCGCTGCGCGCGCTCGGCCACGAGGTGCTGCACGTGCGCACCGAGGACTTCCTGCGCCCGAGGTCGGTGCGGCTGGAGTTCGGCCGTACCGACCCCGACTCCTACTACGAGGGCTGGTACGACGAGGCCGGCCTGCGCCGGGAGGTGCTCGACCCGCTCGGGCCGGGCGGCACCGGCCGGGTGCTGCCGACGCTGCGGGATCCGGTGCGCGACCGGGCCACCCGGGCGGAATACGTCAGCCTGCCGCCCGGGTCGGTGCTGCTGCTCAGCGGGGACCTGCTGCTCGGCTCCGGGCTGCCGTTCGAGCTGGCCGCGCACCTGGTGATGTCCCCGGCGGCGCTGGCCCGGCACACCCCGCCCGAGCTGGCCTGGACCCTGCCCGCGTACGCCCGCTACGCCGCCGAGGTGGCCCCGCAGACGTTCGCCGACGTGGTGGTGAAGGTCGACGACTCCCGCCATCCGGCGATCATGTCTGTCGATTAAGCCGCGCCGCCGGCGGGCGGGAGCGCAGGATGACCCCAGGGGACTGGCTACAGGGGGTAATCATGACCACGGCTAAGCAGATCATGCACCTGGGCGCGCAGTGCGTGCCCGAGAACGAGACACTGGCCCGGGCCGCGCAGCTGATGCGCGACATGGGCGTCGGCTCGCTGCCGATCTGCGGCAGCGACGACAAGTTGCGGGGCATCATCACCGACCGTGACATCGTCATCAAGTGCATCGCGTCGGGCGGCGACCCGAACACGATGACCTGCATCGAGATGGCCAAGGGCACGCCGATCTGGGTCGACGCGAAGGCCGACGAGGACGAGATCCTGAAGCTCATGGAGCAGCACAAGATCCGCCGGGTGCCGGTGATCGAGGATCACCAGATCATCGGCATGATCAGCGAGGCGGACCTGGCCCAGCACCTGTCGAACGAGAAGCTGGCGCACTTCGTCTCCACCATCACGGCCGCGCCGCCGACGCGCGGCTGAGCGTACGAGAAAGGGGCGCCCCGGTCGGGGGCGCCCCTCGTGCTGTGCCGGGGTCAGTGCGCGCCGACGCCGGTCAGCGAACGCACCTCGAGCTCGGCGTACTTCTGCGGGTCCGCGGGCTCGCGGGACAGCACGGTGCCGAGCCAGCCGCACAGGAAGCCGACCGGGATCGAGATGATGCCCGGGTTCGACAGCGGGAACCACTGCCAGTCCGAGGTCGGGAACATCGCGGTCGGGCTGCCGGACACGACCGGCGAGAAGAACACCAGCACCACGGCGGTGATCAGACCGCCGTAGATCGCCGCGGTCGCGCCCGCGGTGGTGAACCGCTTCCAGAACAGCGAGTACAGGATCGCGGGCAGGTTGCCCGAGGCCGCCACCGCGAAGGCCAGCGCGACGAGGAACGCCACGTTGAGGCTCTGCGCGTAGATGGCCAGCACGATCGCGACCGCCCCGATGGCGAACGCGGAGATGCGGGCCACCCGCACCTCGCCGCCCTCGCTGACCTGGCCCTTGCGGATGACGCTGGCGTAGATGTCGTGCGCCAGCGAGCTGGACGAGGCCAGGGTGAGTCCGGCGACGACGGCGAGGATGGTGGCGAAGGCGACCGCTGCGATGATCGCCAGCATCGCCGCGCCGCCGTTCGCGCCGCCGAGGAACTTCTCGCCGAGCACCTGGGCCAGCTGCGGGGCGGCGGTGTTGCCGCCCTTGTCCTGGGCCGTGATCGCCTCGCTGCCGACCAGCGCCGCCGCGCCGAAGCCCAGCGCGAGCGTCATCAGGTAGAAGGTGCCGATGATGCCGATCGCCCACAGCACGCTCTTACGGGCGGCCTTGGAGTTGGGCACCGTGTAGAAGCGGATCAGGATGTGCGGCAGGCCGGCGGTGCCGAGCACCAGGGCGATGCCCAGCGACAGCAGGTCCATCTTGTTGTAGAAGGTCTGCGCCGCGTCCCCGGCCACCTCCTTGCCGTAGCGCAGGCCGGGCTCCAGGAACGCCGTGCCCTTGCCGGACTTGGTCGCGGCGTCGCCGAGCAGGTCCGACAGGTTGAACTTGAACGCCGCCAGCACCAGCAGGGTCATCACCGCGGCGCCGACCATCAGCAGGAACGCCTTGACGATCTGGACGTACGTGGTGCCCTTCATGCCGCCGACGGTCACGTACACGATCATCAGGATGCCGATGAAGATGATCGTGGCGATCTTGGCGGTGTCGGCGTCCATGCCCAGGAAGTGCGCCCCGGGCTTGATGCCCAGCAGCAGCGCCACCAGCGCGCCGGCCCCGACCATCTGGGCCAGCAAGTAGAAGATCGACACCACGATGGTGGAGATCGACGCGGCCACCCGCACCGGTGTCTGCCGCATCCGGAACGCCAGCACGTCGGCCATCGTGTACTTGCCCGAGTTGCGCAGCAGCTCCGCGACCAGCAGCAGGGCCACCAGCCAGGCGACCAGGAAGCCGATCGAGTACAGGAAGCCGTCGTAGCCGTTCAGCGCGATGATGCCGGCGATGCCGAGGAAGCTCGCCGCCGACATGTAGTCGCCGCCGATCGCCATGCCGTTGGAGAACCCGGAGAACGACCGGCCGCCGGCGTAGAAGTCGGCCGCCGTCTTCGTCTGGCGGCTGGCCCAGATCGTGATCGCCAGCGTGATCAGCACGAAGAGCACGAACAGGACGATGGTCAGGGTACGCGAACTCATACGGCCACCTCCTTGGGCTGCTCGTCGGCGTCGAACTCGCCGGACTGGATGCGGGCGTTGAGATCCTCGGCGACCGGGTCGAGGTTGCGGTCGGCATAGCGGGCGTACAGCCAGGCGATGAGGAACGTGGTCACGAACTGCAGCAGCCCGAAGATCAGCGCCACGTTGATGTTGCCGAACAGGATCGTGCCCATGAAGTCGCGCGCGTACGCCGACAGGATCACGTACAGGGCGTACCAGCTGAAGAACGCGATGGTCATCGGGAACACGAAGCGCCGCAGCGAGCGGCGCAGCCCGCTGAACTCGGGGCTTTCCGCGACGCGCTCGTAGCGGTCCGGAGCGTCGGTGCTCATGAATCACCAGCCTCGGTAAGGGGAGGGAGCAACGTGGCACGTCGCCGTATGTGCGACGGGTCACAGTGCGGTTGCCCGCAGGCTAGGGACCTGCGTGTCGATCTGTGAACCGGCCGAAGCGGACATGGGCGGCGTTCGCGCCGAGCGGTCGCCCGTACGCGCCCAGCGGCGCTTGCCCGCGCGCCGAACGGCAGCGCTCCCACCCGGCCGGCCGAGAGGTCTTCCCGCCGGTCCGTCGCGCACGAGTGCCCTCCGGTGGGCGCCGACGCCGGACCCTGTGCCCGCGGACCAGGCCTTATAGCATTGCGGCGTGAGCCGAGAGGTCGAGGAACTGAACCGGCGCCTGCTCCGCGCCCGCGACGCGATGGACCGCGCCTACGCCCAGCCCCTGGACGTCGCCGCCGTCGCGGCGGTGGCGCACCTGTCGCCGGCGCACTTCAGCCGCTGCTTCCGCACCGTGTTCGGCGAGACGCCGCACCGCTACCTGCAGCGGCGGCGGGTCGAGCGCTCGATGTTCCTGCTGCGGGAGACCGGCCGCACCGTCACCGACGTCTGCTTCGACGTCGGCTTCGCCAGCCTCGGGACCTTCAGCCGCACGTTCCGGCAGATCGTCGGGCAGACGCCGTCGGACTACCGCAGCGGCCACCACCCGGTGGGCGTGCCGCACTGTGCCCTGATGGCCAACACCCGACCGCGCACGGCAGCCGCCCCGGCCGCGGCCTGATCGAGCAGTTCTGGATAAGCCCAGGCGAAGGCGGCTCGCCTAGCCTGGCGAAACGTCAATCACCGCGCACCGAGGGAACCGAACATGATCACGAAACTGAACGTCACCTCGATCTACGTCCTCGACCATGACGAGGCGCTGGACTTCTACGTCGGCAAGCTCGGACTGGAGAAGGGCAACGACGTCCAGCAGGGCTCCTACCGCTGGCTGACCGTCCGCGTCCCCGGCGCCGACGGCACCGAGATCTCCCTGGAACAGCCAGGGGCGCCGCTGCACGACGAAGCGACGGCCGCCCAGCTCCGCGAGCTGGTCACGAAGGGCGCCCTGACCGGCCTCGTCCTCAACAGCGACGACGTCCGGGGACTGTACGAGAGCCTCAAAGCGGGCGGCTTCACCGACTTCACCCAGGAGCCGACCGACCACTTCTACGGCACCGACATGGGCCTGCGCGACCCGTTCGGCAACGCTGTCCGGATCCTCCAGCAGGGCAGTCCCGCCTGAGGCCCGGCCGTCAGCCCCAGTGCTGTTTGGCGGGGCGGATGAGCCGGTCCTTGAGCACACGGGTGTGCCGGCGGGCGACCGGCAGCTGGTGGCCGCCGACGGTGACGACATACCCGGAGCCGGTCAGGCGCAGCTCGGTGACCAGGTCCAGGCGTACCAGGTAGGAGCGGTGGATGCGCAGGAAGCCCGCGTCGGTCCAGCGCTCCTCCAGCTGCGTCAGCGACACCCGCACCAGGTGCGAGCCGTCGGCGGTGTGCAGCCGGGCGTAGTCGCCCTGCGCCTCCACCCAGCACACCGACGAGCGCGGCAGCAGCCGCACCACCCCGCCCAGCTCCACCGGGATCATCGGATCGCCGCCCGGCGGGGCCGCCTCGGGCGGGGTCGCGGGCCGGTCCTCGACCGCGGCGCGCTCGGACAGCACCCGGCGCAGCGACTCGGCGATGCGCTCGGCGCGCACCGGCTTGCGCACATAGTCGACCACCCCCAGGTCGAACGCGTCCGCGGCCCGGTCGTCGTAGGCGGTGACGAACACGACGGCGGGGGAGCGGGCGAAACGCTGCAGCACCCGGGCCAGGTCCATGCCGTCCAGGCCCGGCATCCGGATGTCGAGGAACGCCACGTCGACGTCGTTCTCGTGCAGCACCCGCAGCGCCTCGGCGGCGTCGGCGGCACTGTGCACGTACTCCACCCGCGGGTCGTTGCGCAGCAGGTAGAGCAGCTCGTCCAGGGCCGGGGGCTCGTCGTCGACGGCCAGCACCCGCAGCCGCGGCGGGGTCGCCGGACGGCCGGTCACGCCCGCCTCCCGTCGCGCGCGGCGGCGGGCCGGCTGCCCGGCGCCATCGCCGGCTCGCTCATCACCGCGCCGCCCCGGAACTTCGGAATGCGCAGGCTGACCCGGGTGCCGGCCTGCGGGGCGGTCTCCACGACCAGTCCGTACGCGTCGCCGAACACCGCCCGCAGCCGGTCGTCCACATTGCTCAAGCCGACGTGCTGGCCGCCGTCGCCGTCGACCGTGCCGTCGCCGTCCAGCAGCACCGCCGGGTCCATGCCCACGCCGTCGTCCTCCACGATGATCTCGCAGTCCGCGCCCGCGTCCGCGGCGATGATCCGGATCGTGCCCACTCCCGGCTTCGGCGCGAGCCCGTGCCGCACCGCGTTCTCCACCAGCGGCTGCAGGCACAGGAACGGCACCTCCACGGGCAGCACCTCCGGCGCGACGCGCAGCCGCACCTGCAGCCGCTCGCCGAACCGGGCCCGTTCGATGGTCAGGTAGCGGTCGATCGAGCGCAGCTCCTCGGCGAGCGTGGTGAACTCCCCGTGCGCCCGGAACGAGTACCGGGTGAACTCGGCGAATTCCAGGATCAGCTCCCGGGCCTGCTCCGGATCGGTGCGCACGAACGAGGCGATCGCGGTCAGCGCGTTGTACACGAAATGCGGGCTGATCTGCGCCCGCAGCGCCCGCACCTCGGCCCGCGCCGACCGGGCCCGCTCCTCCTGCAACTCGGCCAGCTCCAGCTGCAGCCCGACCCAGTGCGCCGTCTCCAGCACCACCCGCACCAGGCCCGGCGTCGGCCGCGCCTCGGTGACGGCGACCAGCGCCCCGGCGAGGCCGCCGTCGGGCTTGGACACCGGGGTGGCGACCGCGCCGCGCACCGGGCAGTCCAGGCGTACACACGTCAGCTCCTGCGGCCGCAGCAGCACCGGCCGTCCGGTGGACAGCGCCCGCTGCGCCGCGGCCAGCAGCGCGTCGCGGTGGTGGCCGCCCGCCCCGTCGTGGGCCAGGAAACCGGTGCCGTCGGCCAGCGCCAGCCCGGCCGCGCCGACCAGCGTGCGCAGGTGCGGCAGCGCCGCCGTCGCGGTGTCGTCGCGCAGGCCCTGCCGCAGCGGCTCGCTGGCCAGCGTCGCCAGGTGCAGCACCTGGTACGTCGCCCGCTCCTCCGGCGTGACGACCCGGCGCCGGCCGCGCATCATCACCACCGCGGTCGCGGCGATGACGGCCGCCACGGCGGCGGCGCCCAGCGCTGGGTACATGGCAGCGATCGTGCCACGCCCACCCGCCGCACTCCACCCCCACCGGTCCCGCAAGATCATCGGATTTCCTGGTCACCTGCGCGTGTCTTGCACCGCGACACGCCCGGTTGCCTGGCAAGTCCGATGATCCGCGCGCGCCGCGCCACCGTCCCCCGACCGGGGAAATCGAGCTGCGGAGCAGGTCGGGTCGGTGCGAGGATCCTGCGATGGCGGTGGCTAGCGGGGTACGCATCGGGTGGGCGGACGTGGCCGGACATGTCCGGGCAGAGGTGGAGGCAATCCTGGGCGACCGGATCGTGGCGGCCGTCTCGCAGCAGGGCGGCTTCTCACCGGGCACCGCCGACCGGGTCCGCACCGCCGGCGGCCGGCGGGCCTTCGTCAAGGCCGTCAGCACCGCCCAGAACGAGCGCTCGGTGCAGCTGCACCGCCAGGAGGCGCTGATCACCGCGGCACTGCCGTCGACCGTGCCCGCGCCGCGGCTGCTCGGCTGTTTCGACGACGGCGACTGGGTCGCGCTGGTGCTGCAGGACGTGGAGGGCCGGCACCCGGTGACCCCGTGGGCGGCCGCCGAACTCGACGCCGTGCTCACCACCCTGGGCGCGCTCGCCGCAGGCCTGACCCCGTGCCCGATGCCGGACCTGCCGACGGTGGCGGCCCTGCTCGGCCACGATCTGTCCGGGTGGGAACGACTGGCCGCCGATCCGCCGGACGACCTCGACCCGTGGGCCGCCGCCCGGCTGCCCGAGCTGGTCGCGCTGGGGGCTGCGGGCGTGGCTGCGCTGGACGGCGACACCGTCGCGCACACCGACATCCGCGCCGACAACCTGCTGGTCGGCCCGGACGGCTCGGTCACCGTGGTCGACTGGCCGTGGGCCTGCGTCGGCCCGGCCTGGCTCGACAGCATGATGATCATGGTGAACGTGAACCTGTTCGGCGGCCACGACGTCGACGCGCTGGTGGCCGCGTACACCGCCCCGCTGGGCGCACGCCCGTCCGACGTGACCGGCGTGCTGGCCGGGATGACCGGCTACTTCCTCGACGCCTGCCGCCGCCCCGCGCCACCCGGACTGCCGACCGTGCGCGCCTTCCAGCGCGCCCAGGGCGAGGCCTCACTCCGCTGGCTGCGCACCCGCCTCGACACCCGACACTGACCGACGTCAAGAAGACGCCCTTCCGCTTCGTACAACGACAAGAAGGCGCCCTTCCTTCGGGGTGTACGATCCAGCGGCCGTGAATGCCTACGCCTTGATCGCGATCGTGACCGTCACCGTGGCGACGGTCGCCATCGGCGCGTGGGGGATACGGCTCGTGCGGGGGACGTCGGATCTGCTGGTCGCGTCGCGGATGGTCAGCCCGACGCAGAACGCGGCCGCGATCGGCGGGGAATACCTGTCCGCGGCCAGTTTCCTCGGCGTCGCCGGCCTGATCCTGGCGTACGGCGCGCAGATGCTCTGGTATCCCGTCGGGTTCGCCGCCGGTTACCTGGCGCTGCTGCTGTTCGTGGCCGCGCCGCTGCGCCGGTCCGGGGCGTTCACGCTGCCGGACTTCTGCGAGGCACGGCTCGCCTCACCCCGGCTCAGACGGCTGGCGACGGCGTTCGTGCTGTTCATCGGATGGTTCTACCTGCTGCCGCAGCTGCAGGGCGCCGGGCTGACGTTCCGGATCGTCACCGGTGCGCCGAGCTGGGTCGGGGTGGTGCTGGTCGGGGCCGTGGTCACCGGCAACGTCGCGTTCGGCGGGATGCGCTCGGCGACATACGTGCAGGCGTTCCAGTACTGGCTGAAGCTCACCGCGATCGCCGTGCCCGCATTCTTCCTGCTGGCGCGGTGGAACGACGACGGGCGGCCCGCGATCCCCGTCGACGACGCGTGGCTGGCCCCGGCCGGCGGCATGGTCGCCACGTACTCGCTGATCCTGGCGACGTTCCTCGGCACCATGGGACTGCCGCACGTGCTCGCCCGCTTCTACACCAACCCCGACGGCGGCTCCGCCCGGCGCACCACCACGATCGTGCTCGGCCTCGTAGGCCTGTTCTACCTGTTCCCGACCATCTACGGGGTGCTCGGCCGCGTCTACACCCCCGAACTCGCCACCGGGCGCAACGACACCGTCGTGCTGCTGCTGCCCGCCGCCGCACTCGGCCCCGGCCTGGCCGCCGACGTGCTCGGCGCGCTCGTCGCCGCGGGCGCCTTCGCCGCGTTCCTGTCCACCTCCAACGGGCTGCTCACCAGCGTCGCCGGGGTGCTCGCCAACGACGTGCTCGGCCGGGGACGGCTGGCCGTGTGGGGACCGCTGCCGCTGTTCCGGGCGGCGGCGCTGTTCGCGGGCGCGGTGCCGATGGGGCTCGCGCTGGCCGTGCACGGCCTGAACGTGTCGCAGGTCGTCGGGCTCGCGTTCGCCGTCGCCGCGTCGAGCTTCTGCCCCATGCTGGTGCTCGGCATCTGGTGGCGGGGCCTGACCGCCGCGGGCGCGGCCGCGGGCATCCTCGCCGGGGGCGGCAGCGCCGTCGTCGCCGTACTGTGGACGATCTTCCTGCCGCCCGCGCCCGGTCTCACCGCCGACCTGCTCGCCCAGCCCGCCGCCTGGACCGTGCCGCTGGCGTTCGCGGTCATGGTGACCGTGTCGCTGGCCACCCGGCGGCGCGTGCCCGGGGCCGTCGGCGCGATGCTGCTGCGCCTGCACGCGCCCGAAACCCTGCACACCCCGGAAACGCAGCGCAAATCCGAAACATCGCGGCTGTAGCGTGGCTGACGTGAGTGATCGAGTACGGGTCGACCTCGCCGCACACCGCCGGATCCGACCGCGGCCCGGGGCGCACGACGAGCTGGTCGAACAGACGGCGATGGGCGACGCGCTGGTCCGCGAGCTGATGCGCGTGCAGCTCGGCCTCGCCCTGCGCCTGGCCGCCGTCGTCGCCGTCGCGCTCGGCGGGCTCCCGCTGCTGTTCAGCCTGTGGCCCGCCGGCACCCACGTGGCCGTGGCCGGCATGCCGCTGCCCTGGCTGCTGCTTGGCGTCCTGTCCTTCCCGTTCCTGGCCGGAGCGGGCCTGGTCTACACCCGGCTCGCCGAACGCAACGAGGCCGACTTCGCGGCCCTGGTCGGCCGCCCCGCCGAACGCGGCACCACCCCCTGAGCTGTCACCGCATCGACATCCAAAGATCTAGACGCACCGACCTCCCGCCGCTAGTGTGACCCTTCTGACCTGGCAGAAGGGGCCTCGGCTGTGGACAACGACGTGGCAGCCCGCAGTTACGTGTGGCTTGCGCTGGACAGGTTCGCCGGATACGGAGACGCCGAGGCCATCCGCGCGCCGGGCCGCACCCTGACCTATCAGGAGCTGCGCACCGCCGTGCTGACCATGGCGTCCGCCCTGCACGAGCAGGGTGTGCATGCGGGCACATCGGTCGCGATCCTGGTCGGCAACCCGCACGAGGCGATCTTCCTGCAGCTGAGCCTGCACCTGCTGGGCTGCCGCTCGGTGTGGATGATCCCGTCCGCACCGCACCGGCACCGGGTCGAGTTCCTGCGCCTGGCCGAAGCCGACGTGTTCGTGTACGACGCCCGCACCCACGACCAGCTCGGCCGCGAGCTGCTCGGCGAGGTGCCGCACCTGTCCGTGCTGTGCCTCGGCGACGGCGGGCTCGGCCCCGACCTGCTCGCCCGCCCACCCGCCGACGAACCGCCGATCGGCCGCGACGGCCCCGACGCCGAACCGCACTCGCTGTTCCAGACCGGCGGCACCACCGGCACCCCGAAACTCGTGCTGCACCGGCACTCGTTCTTCCAGACCCTGATGCTGTTCTCCGACCACTGGACCGCCTCCGGCGGCCACCACCTGCGCCACCTCGCCGTGTCCGCGTTCTGGCACGTCAGCGCGCAGGTGCCGGTGCTGATGACGCTGTTCACCGGCGGCACCCTGGTCATGCACGACAAGTACGACACGCAGCCGTTCCTCGACGCGATCACCCAGGACCGGATCACCAGCATCCTGCTCCCGCCGCCGCTGCTCTACCAGCTGCTCGACGACCCGCGGCTGGCCGACACCGACACGTCCACCCTCCAGATGATCTCGTGTGGCGGCAGCGCCGCCGCCCCCGCGCGGCTGGCCCAGGCCGTCGAACGGTTCGGGCCGGTGCTGCGTCCCGTGTACGGGATGACCGAGGCGCCCTTCATCACCGCCCAGCCGAACCTGACCGTCGACCCGGCGCACCCCGAACGGCTCGGATCGTGCGGGCTGCCGTTCGGCGACATGCGCGTCGAGATCCGGTCCTCGGCCGGGGACGTGCTGCCCGCCGGGGAGACCGGCGAGGTGTGGATCAGCGGCAGCCTGATGATGGACGGCTACTTCGGCGAACCCGGCCTGACCGCGCAGACCCTGACCGGCGGCTGGCTGCGCACCGGCGACGTCGGCCGCCTCGACGCCGACGGCTACCTGTTCCTGGTCGACCGGATCAAAGACATGATCATCACCGGGTACGGGTCCACGAACATCTACAGCCGGCCGGTCGAGGACGCGCTCGTCGCGCACCCGCAGGTCCGCGCGGCCGCGGTCATCGGCGTGCCGGCCGACGACACCGGTGAGGCGGTGTATGCGTACGTCGTCGCCGAACCCGGAGCCGACCTCAGCCCCGACGAGGTGCGCGACTTCGTCATCGGGGAGCTAAACGAGATGTGGGCGCCGCGGACCGTCGAGTTCATCGACGGACTGCCGCTCACCGCGATGGGCAAAATCGACAAGAAGGCGCTGCGGGCGCGATACCTGGCCGCGGCCCCGGCGACGGCGTGAGCTCGGAGGTCGTCCCGCGCCGCCGCGGCGGCCTCGTCGGCGTACTCACCGCCGAGGCGATCTCGCAGGTCGGCACGAAGATGACGTTCGTGGCACTGCCGTGGCTCGTGCTCGTCGAGACCGGCAGCCCCACGATGATGGGGCTCGTTGCCGCCGCCGAGATGGTGCCGTACGTGGCCGCCGGGGTGCTCGGTGCGCCGTGGATCGACCGGCTCGGGGCGTGGCGGGTGACCGTCGACGCGGATTTGCTCAGTGCGCTGGCGCTGATGGCGATCGTGCTCGGGTATCGCGACCTCGGGTTCGGGGCGCTGCTGGTGCTGGTGGCTGTCGCGGGTGGGCTGCGGGGGCTCAGTGACCGGGCGCGGGCGGTGCTGCTGCGGCCGATGATCGAGCAGGCGGGGGTGGATACGGCCCGGGTCACCGGGTTCTATGACGGGATCGGGCGGCTGACCACGCTCATCGGAGCGCCGGTGGGCGGGCTGCTCATCGCGTTGACTGATCCGCTGACCGTGATGGGGGTGGACGCGGCCACGTTCGCAGCGTCGGGGCTGATCGTCGCCGCGCTGGTGCGGATGCCGCCGACTGTTGTTGTAGCGCCGGAGGCGGGGGCCGCGCCGAAAGAGTCGTATCTGGACTCGTTGCGGGGTGGGTTCGTTTATCTCAAGCACGACCGGCTGATCCTGGGGGTGCTGATGATGCTGTTCGTCAGCAACCTCGCGACGCAGGCGCACCAGGTGGTGTTCGTGCCGTTATGGGTCAGCCAGCGGCTGGGGACGCCGGCCGGGCTGGGGGTGGTGTTCGGGTCGTTCGCACTGGGGGCGGTGGTCGGGAACATCGCGTTCACCGCGATGGCGAAGAACCTGCCGCGGTATCTGACACTGACGGCGGGATACCTGGTCGGCGGGGCACCACGGATGCTGGTGCTCGCGTTCACCGACGAACTGCCGATCGTGGTGACCGTGCTGTTCCTGTCGGGGGTCGGGCTGGCAGCAGTAAACCCGATCATCGGGGCGGTGCTGTATCAGCGCGTGCCGGTGGCGTATCAGGCGCGGGTGTTCGGGCTGGCGGCAGCATTCGCGTACGCCGGGCTCCCGGTCGGAAGCCTCGTCGGCGGGTGGCTGGCGCAGGGGGCGGGGCTCACTACGGGCCTGCTCGTGTGCGGTCTGATCCTGCTCGCCGCGACGCTGAGCCCGGTGTTCGGATATCGCACGTGGAAGCAGCTCGACGACACCACAATGGCGTTCGACGTGCCCGAACCCGTCTTGCCGCTGACCGTGACGCTCGCCTATGCGGGCGGCACCTGGCGGATCGCCGCCACCCGAGGCCGGGCGGCACTGGCACCGCCGCGTGAACTTGACGGGGCCACCGCACTGCACACAGTCGGCGCGTTGGACCTGCCCGAGGCAATTGTCGCGGCGGAGCATATCGTCTCCGGCGAGCGTGAGAAGGTTCGTGTCGAGGCTGAACGACTGCGGGCACAGCTCGCCGACGCCGAGTCCAGACTCAGCCGACTTGAACAGAGGACTGTCCAGCATTTGCCGGATCTAACCGCCGGGTAACAAGCCGTGACCTCTTCCGTGTGAACGCGGTCCTGGCCTCTCCCCCGGTATCGCCCGTTGTCAACGCGCCTGAAACGCTGTGCCCCCGCCACTGGCTGGAAGCGCTCAGGGCAAGCGGGAGTCAGCAGGTTCGCTGACTTTCTGCTGACTCCTGGCGGGCGGCCGACCGCTTCGTCCCGAACGCGACCACGACGGTCGGCCGCTACCCACGGGCGATCTGGGATGCCCGGTAACCCCCTGCTATCCCCGTTCGCTGTTGTCGGCTGGCGGCTCCGTCGTCGGGCTTTCGTTGCCTTCGTGCTGCCTTACCTCGCCCGTGGTTTCGTGGACCCCGAATGCCTCAGGGGTTCGGTCTGGCACTCGCGCCAAGACAAGTTGGCCACGCACAACGGCATTGGTAGGCATACGCCAAACCACATCAAGGCTGACTGTCTCCGCCACCTTCTGAGCCGAGCACGCAGACTCGAATTCGTAGATGTCGTCGTACATGTCGTCGTCGTCGGCGTGCTCTTCGGGCCGACCTGGGATATTGAACTGGTCAAGGTAGTGCTGCTCGATCGGGAGCGGGTCGCCCAACGATGTCCAGGGGGCAAGGCTGTTGTAGCGGCGCACAGTGTGGCCATCACGAGCGATGAGCCAGGCAGATCCGTCGTCCTGTGCACCCCAGTAGAAGGCGTGAGCCTCGCCGTAGGTCCCGCTCAGAGCCTCGACGAGTAGCCGCATTTCATCCCGGCGGCTGACGTCGGCGGGATTGCACCAGGGACCGACTACGGCCGTCCAACCGTTGATCTCACCGGTCACGCACACCAATCCCGTGTCATGGCCGTGACTGGCGTCGTCCACCACGACCCGGGCCAGCGCGTAGGTCGTCGGTTGCGAATCGGTCAACCCGAGCATCGCCATGATGCCTGCCTGGTCACCACCCGCGATGCAGAGCCAGTAGTTCCAGCAAGAGTCAAGCGACTGAGGACGATCGTCAACGCTCACGTCAGGAAGGTAGCCGCGCTCCGCTGGTACCGGGAAGCCGTACAACCCAGGTGCTGGCAGCGGGGTGGGACGGGTTCACCACGTGGTTGCCGCCGGCCGTAGCCTGACCGTTTGTGATGAGTGCCGAGCACCCTGATGATGCGGCTCTGACAAGTCTGACAACCCTGCCGGACCCTGATGACCTGCTTCGAGGCACGGCCTGGGACTGCCATGACAGTGCGATAGGGGACTACTCCATATGGCTGCCCTACGTGCTTCGGGCGCTCCTCGACCCAGATCCGGAGATTCAGTCGGGAGCCTTCGCCGACCTGGAGCCGATACGCCACCAGAACACCATCTACGGGGCCACGGTGCCAGCTGCCATTTACATCGCTGGGATCCTCCCGGACCCCCGGACCGCGACCCTGTTTATGTTCGGCGACTACCGCTGGAGCAGGGATCACCAAGCTCCCCTGCGGTCTGCGCTCATCCGCTGGCTCGGGTCGGTGGTGGACGACGCAAGTTGGCAGGCCAATACTCCTGAAGGTGCCGCTGTTCTTGCGAGACGACCAGTGTTTTTCAACGCGATCGCACCGTTCCTCCACGACGATGACGACACGATCCGCCGCGCCGCCATCGAAGCCGCCGCCGTCCTCGTCGAGGCCCCCGAGCTGGCCAGCCATCGGCCTGAGATTACGAAGCTCAACGGGTCAGAGGAATGTGGCGACACTCGACCTTCCGCGGCTACGGTCAGTCCGTACGTCGACGGCTCATTCAACGGTGACCCGTGGGCGTACGACCCCTGGACCAAGCGCGACTAACCTGCCCCCACCCAACTAACCGCGGACCGCAAGACGCAGACGGCCCCTCATCCATCCCGGGGCCGGGGCGGCCCTCGCCGGAGGCGCTAGCTCTAGCCAGCGAGACTGCTAGGTCTAGCGCTCGTGCTAGCCCTGATCCGATGTGCAGGCTGCGATCTAGCGGTTAACGGTGTTGCGCTGGAGCGGCCGTAAAGAGTCCTGGGAGGCTCTGACGAGGGTTCCGAGTGTCGCTAGAGATCTGCGGGATGTGCGTAGGAAGCGTGCGTGCGGCACGCCCACCGCGATATGAGCCAGGTCCTGGCAAGCCTCGATGAGGAACCCCGGATAGGTGGACCACTAGCGCCGTGACCACGAACGTTTACCGGGTTGGCAGCCTGGACGTGAGTCGGGAAGCTCTCCTCATGGGTTATCGCGACGATCTGGATTCCGATGTTCAGCGGCTGCTGAACGAACTGTGCATCAAGCTGGGATTTTGCCTGCCACCCGACGATATCCGTCGGCTCTGCGAGTCGCCACCCGACCATGCCGACAGCTTCACCGATGCGGTCTTCGAGGCGGAGGGCATGGGTGGCATGAGCTACGTCGACAAGTACCTCCGCCGCCAGGTGCGAGAGGTCGTTGATCGGCACATGAGTCGCTGGTCTCCAGCGGATGGCCAGACGAACGGCGAGCCATCCTGGTGAGCGTCTGTGTTGGCGCCCTGACGGGCCACCTGACCCGGCCTCGTTAACCGAGGTACGGCATCTGGGGTCCTTCGGCGTGGTGGTGTAGCCGGAGCCGGACGGTGTCGTGGATCGGGATCCGGTCGAAGTCGACCGGGTCGACGAAGCGGACATCGGTCGACTCGTGGCTCACCGTGATCGCGCCGCCTGTGACCCGCGCGCGGTAGGTGATGTTGAACTCCTGGCGGACCTCGCCATCGGCGTAGGCGATGACATGCTGCGGGTCGGTGTAGATGCCGAGTAACCCGGTGATCTCGATGTCCAAACCGGTTTCCTCTTTGACCTCTCGCACGACACACTGCTGCATCGTCTCGCCGATCTCCATGATCCCGCCGGGCAGGGACCAGTTGCCCGAGTCCGCACGGCGCTGCATCAAAACCCAGCCGCGCTGATCGACGACCAGCGCCGAGCCGCCTGGTGCGATGGAGTTGGCGGCGGGCGCATCACGGTTGCGGTAGAAGTCGCGCCGGCCGGCCATCACGCCACTCCGGCCTGGTAAGGCGTGGCGGTCTGCCAGATCTGCTCGAACTGGTCGGCGAATGACGCGAAGATCCCGTGCGGCGACAGCCGCCGCAGGTGCAGCGCGGTGTGCTGGTAACCGCGAGCCCGAAACAGATATGGCGTCACGATCATCTGATCGTCGAACCGGAACACCGAGTTGTACAGGTGCACCGTATGCAACCCGACCTGGCAGCCGGGCACCCCGTGCAACGGGTCGAGGAAGTTCAGGGCGTTGCGGATCCGACCAGGAAGGGTGCCGCCCATCTGCTCCAGGCCGTCGCGTTCGATCACGTGGTCGCAGTCGGGGTCGGCGAACGCCATGCGCACGCGCGTCCCGGCCGAGCACTTGTCCGCAATCCGTGTCACCGCGTCGGGCAGCAGCTCCAGAACGAACGGATAGGCGTAACCGAGCAGGTCGATGCGTTCAGTCGCCCCGGCCAGCAGGCCGGTCCACAGGTGGTGCGGGATGTCCGCGCGGTGCGCGTACGCGCCGACGACCTCGGCCAGCGCGTTCATGCCGGGTGCCTGGTCCGGGCGGGACTGCGGCCAGAGGTCGGCCTCGGTCTCGCCGAGCACTACCGCGACGGCCACGCGGGTGCGCTGATGCGGGACACGCCCGGCCAGCCACCGGTTCACAGTCTTGACATCCACCCCCACCGCGGCTGACAGCGCGGCGGAGTCCAACTGGGCGCGTAGCATCGCCGAGCGCAGACGGTGGGTCATGCCAACCACCGTAGTGGACACATGCGGGACGTTTCGACCCCACACAAATGTCCGCAGCGATGTCCGCTGGGACGTTCCCGCGTCCCAGCCATGCTCGTAGGTTCTGGTGTCATAGCCCCGCCGGTTCGAGATCGCACCCTCGGGCCAGCGGGCGCTGGGGAAGGGCGTGGGGCGCATCTCCCAAGGCCAGGCGGTCACCGCAGCCTGCGCTCTTCCCTTCCATCACCCGATCCTGCATTACACGGAGGTTCGGGACCCGGTGTGGCGTGGACGCTGCGCCGTGCCGGCTGGGCCGTCGGTGTGACAAGGGGTGACACCGACGTGCCCGGCCGACGCTCCCCGCGATCAGGAGGGCACTGATGCAGAACCTGGACCTGGCCGTGGACGAGCTGCTCACGAGGCAGCCGTGGCTGCTCGACCTGTACCGGCGACGACCTGGCAAGGCTGCGCACCTGTGTCCGTGGCGCCAGCGTGCGCGATTGGTGTGCGTCGCCGCGAACGAGCGCGCGGCCCTGACCGACGTGGAGGGTCGAAGGTGACCGCCGACGCCGACCGCTCGACCTGGCCACGGGTGTCGCCGTGTCTGCACTGCAGGGTTCCGGTGCTGCACGACAACGACGGCACACCGATTCACGCGAGCCTGTCCTACGTATGCCGGGATCGATGGGGACAGGTGGGCGAGACCACGGCGACGCCCGGTCCGCCAGTCCGCGGCCGAGAAGGTTCACCCCATCAGCAGTGATGCCGTCGAAAGTCGCGCGTGAGCGAGTCGATCTGCCGAGAGCGTCATGCGCCGAGGATGCGTGCCTTCTGGGCTTCGTATTCAGCGTCGGTCAGCGCGCCGGCTTCCTTGAGCCGGTGCAGCTTCTCCAGCAGGACAACCGGGTCCTCCTGGGAGGTCCGCCCATGCGGAGCCTGCCCGCGCACCTCGTTCCCGATCTTCCTCGCTAACGAGCTGTCGTGTGCCCGTCCCAAGATGAACGAGAGGATGGCAAGAACGATGACGACCGGGATGATGACCTCCATGGCGCGTGAGCGTAGCGAGGCCTGACAACTTCTCGCAGGTCACCACCGCGGATCAGCCGGTGGGGCCGCCGCGCCCGTCCCGCCGTCGATGCGCCCGTGCGTGGACGCCCGGCAGGACCCAGAGCGCCGTCGCCAGCCAGACGACGCCGACCGTGAGGTAATAGAGCCAGCCCAGATCGTCGAAGAACGCTGTGACGCCGAGGAACACGGCGCACATGAAGACGAGATCGATCAGGCCGGTGAACCAGGTGTCGCGATTCGGCTCGCTGTCCGTCACGGCGGGCTCCTCCGCTGACGGGTCGGCCAGGCAATCTAGCGCGTCGCGACCAAGGCGCACCTGCTGGGGTTCATCGGCTGGCCTGTGCTGATGGGGTCTGCTCGACGAGTGTTGCCGTGGCCCGGTCGAGGAATTCGCAGAACTGCCGGTGCTCCTCAGGGGTGAACCGGTCGGTGAGGGCGCGTTCGAGCACGATGACTTCGCGGTAGGCGCGTTCGAGCAGGTCGGTGCCGGTGCTGGTGAGCCTGGCGATGAGGACCTTCGCGTGTACGGGCGAGGGCCGGCGGTCGATGAGTCCCTTGTTCTCCAGACCGGTCAGCATGCTGGCCATGCT
Source organism: Catellatospora vulcania (assembly GCF_009720385.1). Lineage (GTDB taxonomy): Bacteria > Actinomycetota > Actinomycetes > Mycobacteriales > Micromonosporaceae > Catellatospora > Catellatospora vulcania. Next base: position 79,217 of record NZ_ML769311.1, read on the forward strand.
CTGCTGGGTCACCCCGCACGCGCGGGCCAGTTGCGCTCCGGACATGGCGTCTTCACGGGACAGCGTCAGCAGCACCGTGTACTGGGGCAGGGTCAGCTTGTACCCGCGCAGGACCGCCTCATGGTGGCCCATCAGCGCCTGTTCGGCGCGCCGGATGCGGTTGCACAGATATTCCTCGACCGGCACGTCGACCATGTCACAACCACCTCAGTTGACTCAGGTATCTGATACTGCTTAGGTTCCGTGTATCAGGATACTGAGTCACGGCAGAGAGCTGAATGTGATGAGAGCTGTTGTTCTGGACACCGACGATCAGTTCCGGGTCACCGAGCTGCCCGAGCCCGTGCCCGGCGCGGGCGAGGTCGCGATCCGGGTCGCCTACGCGGGAGTCCAGTACGGTGACGTGCTCGTACGCGAGGGCCACTTCCCGGTCCCGCGGCCGTTCGTGCCGGGCTTCGAAGCGGCAGGCGAGATCGTCGCGGTCGGTGCGGGCGTGCCCGAGGCGCGGATCGGCGAGCAGGTCACCGCACTGATCAGCGGCGGCGGCTACGCCGAGGTCGTGACCGCGCCCGCGACGCTCGCGATCAACGCCGCCGGGGTCGGCCCACGCGAGGCGGCCGGGTTCGGCTGGGTCACACCGACCGCGTACGACCTGATCAACACGGTCGCCCGGGTCCAGCCCGGAGACAGCGTGCTGATCCACGCCGCCGCCGGTGGGGTCGGGTCGCTTGCCGGGCAGTTCGCCACGGCAGCGGGCGCGCGGCGGATCGTCGGCGTGGTCGGCAACCCCGGCCAGGTCGACTACGCCCGCCGGTTCGGCTACCACCAGGTGCTGGTGCGTGAGGAGTTCCCCGACGCCCTCGGCGAGGAGATGTTCGACGTGATCCTGGATCCGATCGGCGGCTCCGCCCGCGTCGCGAATCTGGCGCGGCTGGCTCCGTTCGGCCGGATCGTGGTCTACGGCAACATCGCCGACTTCGCGCCGGTCACGGTGTCGGCCAACGACCTGCTGATGCGGGGGCAGTCGCTGCTGACCTACAACAGCAACCTGGCCGGCCAGACCGATCCGCAGAGGCTGGCCCGCAGCGCCGACCGGGCCATGAGCCTGGTCGCCGACGGGTCGGTGCACATCGACATCACCGCCGAACACGGACTGGACGACGTCGAGACCGCGATCATGAACCTGGCGGGCGGGGCCACCCGCGGCAAGAGCGTCGTCCGCGTCAGCTGAATCCCGGCCGCCGATCCGGCGCGACGATCCTCCCAGGATTCGTGTCGGATCGGCGGACCACGTGCTCCGTGAACTGAGTCCTGTTCCGCGCGCGCGTTCGCGATGGTTGCGCTCAGCGCTACCGCAGTTGCCTGCGGCCCTGGGTGTCGGCGTTCTGGTCGAGGTCGGCACGCAGCTGAGTGCGGGCGCGCATCAGGATCCGTCCGAGCATGTTCTTGCCGGTGCCACTGCGACCACGTCCCCAGTAGTGGTCGGTGCTGGTGTCCTCGACGATCTCGTCGTCGCCGGTGTCCAACAGGATGGCGCGTATGTCGATGTGGGCGGTGAACTTGGCCGTCACGGCCCGGCGCATCACGTCGTCTTTGACGCGTTCCCAGTCGCGGCGCAGCGGCCGGGACCGGTCGCGGCCCAGCTCCGCGGCCCGCAACGGGGTCGCCGTCCGCCGGATGAGTTCGGCGTGGCGGGTACCGGCGAACTTCTGGGCCTGGAAATAGTGCTCGGAGGTCGGCCACCGGTGGCCGTCGAGGTCGAAGCCGTGGTCGGAGAAGTTGGAGAAGCAGCCGTACGGAACCTCGTCGGCACCGTAGAAGTAGATCGTCATCTGGGCCTCGGAGCGGGAGTCGGCGATCTGCACCCTGTCACGGGCATCGACAGAGCGGTCGCCTGTGGCCGGAGGGCAGCGGGGTGGGTTCGCGCCGATGGCCGGCGGTGCGACCTGTGTGTGCTTACCACGTGGAGGAGCGACGCCACAGGCGGTTATCCGACGCTGTGCGGGCTGGCAAAGCTGGCATGATCCCAAATGTGAAGAGGATTGTTCGATGGCGAAGACCGGATGTGCGGATGTACGGACCGAGATCCTCAAGCTGACCGGAATGGACAGCTTCGGTGAGATGTAACGGCTGCCTGTTGCTGCAGCTCTAGAGCGGGTAGGCCTCGTCCGCGACGCGAACGAGGCTGCTGGCTCCCCGCCGTTGGCGCTTCCACCAGATGGATCGGCATGGCACGCCGACCCTGGGCGCTGGCTTTCAATATCGCGGGCATCGTGCTCGAACTCCGAGCGGGCGCCAAAGAACCGCGGTGACCCGGGTCATTGCACGATCGTGGTGCGGCTGGGAAACGAGCCTCGGTATCCTGCGTCCGCGCCGCGCCGGTCGAACTCGTCGCACAGGTACGTCTCCTGCACATACGCGGTGCTGCGATCCCAGATCGCGAAGATGTCCTGCTTCGTTCTCACCCGGCGGTATGCGTCCTTGACGCTGCGAAAACACGCCAACCCGCCGGACAGCGGCTGTCCGGCCGGCGAGTAGTCCGACCACGCGCACGAGATGCACGCCTTGACGTAGGAATCAGCCGGCAACTGACGATGGACGTCTTCGAGCGCGGTCTCGAAGGACCCGTGGGGCCGACCGGTTTCATACGCCGATCCGCCGACGTGCAACGCGACTGTCAACTCCTCGGCGTCGAGGCCACCGGTCGTGCGCACCGCATCGCCGAGGAGAAGCCGAAAGCGCAGGATGCCGTCCACCTCGACCCCGGCAGCGACAACCGGCAGCGGAACGTCCCACTCGATCACGCACGAGCACAACGAACCGGCATTGAGCTCGAAGGGGATTTTCGCTGCCTCGGCGGCGACCGGCTCCAACCAGTCGAAGTCCTCACCTGCGAACTCCACACCTCTGATGCGAAGTGTCAGTGATCGGCCGTCGCTGTCGATCGTGATCGGTTCCGACCCGTGTCGATCGTGGTACCAGCCCGACCACGAGACCATCCCGCCTCCTATAGCGAGTGCCGACCAACGGGCGGATCGAAAGTAGCCGCCGAACTCTCCGCGGAGGTCCGTGGCCGGGTGCGCGGCGTCAGGCGATGATCCTGTCGAGTAGTTCGAACGTCGGGTACGGCTGGTCGTGGTCGCCGAAGTGGCCGTCGTCGCGGACGATCTGCGTGCCGCCCAGCCGCTCGAACATCGCCCGTCCCTGCTTGTCGTCGCAGCCGTACGGGTCCATGCGGGAGTTGATGAAGTACAGGTCGCGTACGTGCGACTTGATCGCCGCCCAGTCGTAGTCCGGTTGCAGGACCGGTTCGTCGCCGGTGTTGGGCCGGGTGGAGTATCCGGCGACGAGAACCGCCTGGGCAACGGTCACGTCGATGTGCTGGAGAACGGCGAGCAGCAGCGCGGCCCCGCCCGAGTGGCCCACCAGCACGGTGTTCTCGTCGAAGCGGTGGTTGCCCAGCACCTTCGGCAGGAACGTGGCGATCGGCTCCGCGTTGACACCGGGATAGTGCGGGATCTCGACCGCGTACCCCCGATCGGCGAGTTGCCTGCCCAGCCACGGCAACCAGCAGACCTCGGGGTTGCCGCCCGTTCCGTGGAAGATGATCGCGTTGCGCTGCACAGGGCCGTCCTTCCGGTGTCGATGCTCAGCCGGCGCCCGTCAGGCCCGGCGACGTCCGCCGGGCAACGCTACCCGGCAGGTGGCGACCGGGTGGGGGCACCTCGCGATCACGATGGATCCTTCGCCGCTCGATGAGCCGGTCTTTGCGGGCGGCGCCCTTCAGCCGCTTCAGCACGGCACTTTGGTGAGGACCACGTGATCCTTGCGGACCTCGCCGACCATCGCGAATTCGGACCCGTCGACATCGCAGCAGAAGCGGAGGTCCCTGGAAATGTCAGCGCGCTGAGACGCAGGTAGTCGCGCATAGTCGTCAGCATGCTCGGCTGCGCCGTCCATGATGCCCGCGACCAGATCCGCCCGACCCGGCGCTGAGCCGTCGAGAAGGTCACCCAGGTGCCTCGCACAGGCCCAGTCCTCAGCGGTCCGCCCGGTGCAGACGATGGTGCGCGGACGGCCGGCGTGGTGGCTCACGATCCATCGGGCGGTGGCGGCGACATTCCGCGCTGACATCGCGAGCAGTGCCGCCGGGTCCGGACAGCGGGCGAGCCCGAGCGTGCCGTTCGAGGTCGCCTGGATCAGGCGTCGGCCGTCGACCTGCGCCGTCGACATCTCGAACGGCGAGTTCCCGAAGTCGAAATCGGCGGGCTTGAGCCCGTTGGCCTCGCCGACCAGCAGACGGTCCGGGTGTAGCCGTCGGAGGCCCCGGCCGACTTCGAGTGACGGCGCGCAGGCTATCTCTGTCACGCCGCGCTCGAAGGCGACCGCGGCCGTCGTGAAAGCCCGGATGACATCGATGACGACAACGACTCCGCCGGCCGGGATCTCGGCATCCATACCTACGATCGACACGGCACAGATCGTTCGCCGCAGAGGTCCGGCTCGCAAGGACATTCTCGCAGCGTGACCGGGGGCGTTGTAGTCATCGTCCGCAACTTGCGGCGGCCTTCAGCCGCTGCCAGCCCGTGACGAGGCGGGCGCCGTTGTCACGCAGGGACACCCCGAGCCGGGTGGCGGGCACCATGAGCGTCGCGGCCGCCGCGAACGTGTTCTGCTTGGGCCCGGTGAGCTTGCGGTGCTCGTACTCGTACGCCTCAAGCCCTTGCTCGGGGTGGTCGCGGTGCTCGGCCAGGGTCCGGGCGAGCGTGTACGCCCCTGCCATCGCCAGGCTCGACCCCTCGCCGAACAGCGACACCGACGACGCGGCGTCGCCGAGCAGCCCGATGCGCCCCCGCGACCAGGTGTCCAGGCGCACCTGGCTGACGGTGTCGAAGTAGAGGTCCCCAGCATCGCGTACGCGTTCGAGCAGCTCGGGCACGAGCCAGCCACCGCTCGCGTACGCCTGCTCGACGATGCGCTTGTGCTGGGCCGTGTCCCGGTGGTCGTAGCCGGGCACGGGCTTGCCGCGCCAGATGAACGCCGCGATGCCGCCGTCGCCGCGTACCGGATGAACGGAGGCGAGCCGGCCGGGCATGCCGTACAGCAGCACGTCGGTCGTCGGGTTGAGCTCGCGCTCGACGGGCAGGGTGGCGACGAAGAGTCCGCGGTGCGCGACGAAGTCCGACTCCGGCCCCCAGGCGAGCCTGCGCACCGTCGAGTGCTGCCCGTCGGTGCCGATGACCAGGTCGAACCGCCGGGGTGTACCCCGCTCGAAGGTGACGTCGACCCCGCTGCCGTCCTGGGTGAGAGCGGAGATCGAGTCGCCGTACACGATCTCGGCGCGGTCGGCCGCGGCGTCGGTGATGATCGCGGCCAGGTCGGCCCGGGGCACCTCGACCTCGACGGCATGGTTGACCGTCATGTCGACGCGGCTCTTGCGCCGTCCCTGCGCGTCGACGAAGACGAGGCCGGTGGTCGCGGTCGCCGCTGCCCGCAGCCGGGGGATCAGGCCCATCTTCTCGGCGACGGGGTACGCCGGGCCGCGCACATCGACGGGGTTGCCGCTGGACCGCTGCCCGGTGGCGCGCTCGACGACCGTCGGCGCGAATCCGTTGCGGGCCAGCCAGTACGCGAGGGTCGGGCCGGCCACGCCGGCGCCGGAGATGAGCACAGTGCGAGTCATGCTTTGACTGTATGACCAAATTTGAAATCTGGTCAAATGTTATCGTGCCGGTGTGGTTGCACGCACCGATCGCGAGACGAAGATCCTCGACGTCGCCGCCGACATGCTGGTCCGGCACGGCTACCGCCGCGTCACCATCGACGACGTCGCCGTCGCCGCCGGCATCGGCAAAGGCACCGTCTACCTGCACTGGAAGACGCGCGAGCAGCTGTTCGGCGCCGTGTTCGCCCGTGAGGTGCACGGCGCGATCGGCGACCTGGTGACCGCCCTGCGCGCCGATCCCGCCGTCGCGCTGCTGCACCGTTTCGCCGCGGAGTTCTTCCTGGCGATCCTGCGCCGCCCGCTGCTGCACGGCATGGTGATCGGCGACGTGCAGATGTGGGGCAAGCTCATCGGCTCCGAGGCCGGCTACGACGGCGGCCGGCACAACGCCATGATGGCGTCGTACCTGGGGATTCTGGCCGCGCGCGGCCTGGTGCGCACTGACCTGGCGGTGCCGGAGCTGACCTACGCCTTCCAGGCCGTGTACGAAGGCTTCATCTACGCCGAGCGCACCGCCGCTCCCACGGGCACGTACGAGGACCGGGCGCGTCTGCTCTCGACCACGGTCGAGTCGGCGTTCTCCCGGCCCGGCACTGCCGACGCAGCGCTCGCGGAGGAGGTCGCCGCGCTGCTGTCCGGCCTGGCGGCCTGACCCTGCGCCTGCGGTGACGGAGCCGCCGCCAACCGGCAGCGGCTCCGTCGCTACCTAGATGACGTGCTTGAACGTGGCCCAGCCGTTGCCGATCTGCACAGGAGCGGACAGCCCGGCCCCGTTGTGCGGGTAGTACCAGAGCTTGCCCGCGGAGTCGACGCCGAGGACGTCCGCAGCCCCGTCGCCGCTGAAGTCGACGGCGTTGACGTGCAGGAACGTAGCCCACCCGTTGCCGATCTGCACGGGGGTGGACAGCCCGGCCCCGTTGTGGGGGTAGTACCAGAGCTTGCCGGTCGCGTCGACGCCGAGCACGTCGGCGGCTCCGTCGCCGCTGTAGTCGGCCGCCGTGACTTGCAGGAACGTGCCCCACCCGTTGCCGATCTGGACGGGCGCGGACAGCCCGCTGCCGTTGTGCGGGTAGTACCAGAGCAGCCCGCTCGCGTCGACGCCCAGCACGTCGGCCTTGCCGTCACCGCTGTAGTCGGCGGCCATGACGTGCTTGAACGTGCCCCACCCGTTGCCGATCTGCACGGGGGTGGACAGCCCGGCACCGTCGTGGGGGTAGTACCAGAGCTTGCCGGTCGCGTCGACGCCGAGCACGTCAGCGGCTCCGTCCCCGCTCCAGTCGGCGGCCATGACGTGCTTGAAGGTGCCCCAGCCGTTGCCGATCTGGACCCGGGCCGACAGTGCCTGCCCGTTGTTCGGGTAGTACCAGAGCGCGCCTGCGGAGTCGACGCCGAGCACGTCGGCGGCTCCGTCGCCGCTGAAGTCGGAGACATGGTCGTGCCGGGCGGAGCCGCCGCCGCAGTTGTTGCTGGTGACGTTGCGGGCGGGGGAGACCGGGCCGTTGACGTAGATCGGGCCGGTCGACGCGCTGCCGTCGGAGGTGATGCCCGAGGGCGAGCCGTTGAAGTAGGCCTCGGTCTTGCCGCCGTCGCGGGTCACCTCGTAGTGCAGGTGCGGGCCGGTGGAGTTGCCGGTGCTGCCGACCCGGCCGATCTGCTGCCCGCGTGCCACGGACTGGCCCGAGCCGACCATCGGCGCCTCGATCATGTGCATGTACGTGCTTCGCCAGCCGCCGCCGTGGTCGATGATGACGTAGTTGCCGCCGCCGCTGCCCCAGCCCGCGAACGCGACGGTGCCGGCGGCCGAGGCCAGGATCGCGCGGCCGTTGCTGCCGCCGCCGGTCCAGGTCATGTCGATGTCGTAGTCGTCGTGGCCGCTGTAGGTGGCCAGCCGCCACGTCTCCCCGCACGGGAACGGCAGCTGGAACGCGGGCATCGGCCCGGCCGCCCGAGCCGGGCCGGCCCCGAAGGGCAGCATCGCGACCAGCGCGACGCACACGCCCGAGAAGGCGCGCGAAAGCTTTGCGTACAAGGGATGTGTCTCCTGTCAGGAGGAGGATGAAGGCCGCCGAGCATAGATCGATCGCCATACATCGAAGGCACATTCCGCGTACGTGGCCACCGGCCCGGAAATCCGGAGCACCCGGCCGGCCCGTTTCGCTAGCGTCCGGCTATGCGCCTCAGCCAGCACGTCTACTTCGCGTTGAAGTCCGAGGAGGTCACGGCTGCGGAGATGACCGCGCGGCTGGGCATCGAGCCCGACCGGGTGTCCGTTCGTGGCAGTCGCCTGGCACACGCGGTCGTGCCGAGGTGTCACATCTGGGAGGTCGCCTGCCGGGAGCCGGATCTGACCGTGGACGAGCAGATCGACCGCGTACTGGAGCGGCTGCTTCCCGCCGCGGATCGCATCGCTGAGCTGACCGCCGGGCCGGGCCCCGCCGAGGAACGCCCGATCGTCGGCGTCCTGCAGGTCGTCCGGGTCTTCAAGCCCACGGAAGAAGGAGACGAGGAGCCGGCCACTTCTGCACTCCAGGAGCCGCCCGAGAAGCGCAACCTGTTCGGCTGGCACCTCGATGGACGAGTACTCGACTTCCTGAGACGCACCCACGCCGAGCTGGACGTCGACGAGTACGGCCACTGACGGCAACCGGCGGGAGCTGCCGGGCACCCGGACGGCGCGGCGAGCGGCCGATGGCCGTCCAGGTCGGCGGCCGCCCTGCCGATGGGCCGCCTACACTGCACCGATGCCGCGCGACCTGCGAGACCTCCCGTGCCACTGCCATGTCTGCGACCCGCCCGCGGACACCGGCGAGCGCAAGCCCGCATCGTCGGTGACGTGCGGTCCCACGGCTGGCACGTGGTCGGGGTCCGCGAGGAGGACGCGACACCCGGGTGGGGCTACTCGATCGGCCTCTGGCACTCCTACCGCAGCCTGGAGCTCGCCGTCTTCGGCCTGCGCGCCGAGACGTGCATGCAGCTGGTGAACGCGGCCGGCGACCTCGTCCGCGACGGCCGCCGGTTCGCACCCGGCGACATGGTCGAGGATGTGATCAACAACTATCCACTGGCCGTCCGGCACATCCACAACAGCTGGTTCGGCGACCTGTTCGGGCAGGCGCTGACCTTCTACCAGCGCCCGCCGCTGGCGTTCCTGCAGCTGGTGTGGCCGGACAAGCAGAACCGCTTCCCCTGGGACGACGGGGTCGATGAGCACTGCCGAGACGTCCAGCCGCAGTTGTGGCTGCCGCATGACGAGCACCCGGACGGGCCGTGGCGGCGGCTGCGCGACGAGGAGCCGTGGCTGTTCACCGGCGGTTGCCCGGACGACATGGTGTACACGACGAAACGTGTCATGGCCGGGGAGTCGACCGTGACCGGGGTCGTGCACGACTCCGACGGCGACTGGCAGTTCCTCGACGGCGGCAGCACCGAGGAAGGTGACGCGGTCCTGGTCCACCTGCGGCACGTCGTCGAGCGGCAGCCGCACGTCACGGAGTTCGGCGACCTGCCGGTCGGGACCCAGTCCTGGCAGCAGCACGACGGCCGGTGGGCCCGGTTCCCGCACGTGGTCGCCGACGACTGAGCGGGGCTCCGGGCCGTCCGATGATGTTATGACCAATCTGGAATGCTGGACGGAGCAGGACGAACGCGTTCCGGGAGAGTGAACTGTCGCGATGCGACAGCACGCCTCTTCTGTCCGCGCGCCGCGACCCATAGCATTCTGGCCATGAATGCATCGAAGCTGACTCTGTTGGGCGGCAAGCGGCTCGCCGTGGCGCTGGCCGCCGCGGTCGCGGTGGCCACCGGTGTCGCCACCATGTCAGCTTCGGCAGCGGCCCCGCTGACGGTCGCCGCGGCACTGTCCGCTCAGGACGGCCGCTCCGCGACGGTCGCCGGGTACATCGTGGGGCAGCCGACGGCGACGAACACGGTGATCAAGTCCGGGTTCACCGGCGACACCGCGATCGCCATCGCCGACTCGGCGGCCGAGTCGAGCACCTCGCGCATGCTGTACGTGCAGGTCACCGCCGCCTACCGCAGCGCCTTCGGGTTGCAGAGCAACCCCGGGCTGATGGGGCGGCAGGTCACCGTCACCGGCACGCTGACGGCGTACTTCTCCCACGGCGGGCTCAAGGACCCGACCGCGATGAGCCTCAGCGGCGGCGGCTCGACGCCGACGCCCGCACCGAGCACGTCGACGGGACCTTACGACCCGACGTACTACGCGAACGCGCTCGGCAAGACCGGTCCGGCGCTGCGCACCGCGCTGCACAACATCATCAAGGTGCAGACGAAGATCACGTACGCGCAGGTCTGGGAGGGGTTGAAGGCCACCGACCAGGACCCCAACAACGCGAACAACGTCATCCTGATCTACAGCGGGCGCTCGCAGAGCAAGACCACCAACGGCGGCGGGGTCAACGACTGGAACCGCGAGCACGTCTGGGCGCAGTCGCACGGCGACTTCGGCACCGCGACCGGCCCCGGCACCGACCTGCACCACCTGCGCCCCGAGGACGTCACGGTCAACTCCACCCGCGGCAACAAGGACTTCGATCTGGGCGGCTCCGCGGTCGGCGAGGCCCCGGGCAACTACACCGACACCGACTCGTGGGAGCCGCGCAACGCGGTCAAGGGCGACGTAGCCCGGATGCTGATGTACATGGCCATCCGGTACGAGGGCGAGGACGGCTGGCCCAACCTGGAGCTGAACAACTCCACCAGCAACGGGTCGGTGCCCTACATCGGCAAGCTGTCGGTGCTGCTGCAGTGGAACCAGCAGGACCCGCCGGACACCTTCGAGAAGCGCCGCAACCAGGTCATCTACGCCAACTGGCAGGGCAACCGCAACCCGTTCATCGACCACCCGGAGTGGGCCGGCGCGATCTGGGGCTGACCGGTCAGCGGACCAGGCCGGCGATGAGGTTGATCGCCCCCGCCACGATCACCACCCCGAACAGGTACGCCACCAGCGCGTGCACCAGCACCGTCCGCCGCACCCGCCGGTCCCGCAACGTCGTGTCCGACACCTGGTAGGTCATCCCGATGGTGAACGCCACGTACGCGAAGTCGCGGTAGTCGGGCTGGTCGGACTGGTCCGAGCCGAACTGGATGCCGCCGTTCGGGGAGCGGAAGTACAGGTGCGCGTAGCGCAGCGTGAACACGGTGTTGACCACGACCCACGACACGAGCACCGTCGACCCCGCGACCGCGACGAACAGCCCGCGCAGCTCACCGCTGGACAGCCCGGCGAGCCGGAGCGCGACGAACACGCCGGTCAGGCTGGCCACGCTCGCCGCGAGCAGCAGCAGCGTCGCCGAGCCGCGGCTCTCGTCCTCGCGTACGGACAGCTTGCGGGTGGTGGACCCGCTCGCCCGCAGGATCATCGGCCAGGTGGCGAGCAGGAACGTCAGCGCCATCACGTTCCAGCCGCCGATCGCGGCCAGCTCCCAGGTCGTGACCATCGCCAGCCCCGCCCCCGCCAGCAGCCCGAGGCAGGCGACCACGGCCGCGCGCCGCAGCGCCGGGGCGTGCCAGCCCAGCCACCGGTGGTACAGCGTGGGGGACGGGACATCGGCCATGCACCCAGTCTCCACGAGCCGCCCCGCCGTCGCATGCGGACTCGGGCAGCTCAGGTCACTCCGCCGGGCGCACCGCGTACTGCGGGTCCTGCTTGGCGGTGTACATGGCCCGGTCGGCGCGGCCGAGCGTCGTCTCGGCGGACTCGCCGGGACGGCGCAGCGCGACCCCGACGCTGACCGCGCTGCCGTTGTCGCGCGCCGCGGCGACGAGGCGGTCGGCGATCCGGACGGCCTCGGCGCCGTCGCGCACCTCCAGCACCGCGACGAACTCGTCCCCGCCGACCCGGAACAGCTCGTCGCCCTGCCGCAGGCATTCACGCATCGCCGCGGCCAGCTCGACCAGCACCTTGTCGCCGGCGGCGTGGCCGAGCCGGTCGTTGATCTGCTTGAAGTTGTCCACGTCGATGACCAGCAGCGCGGTGCGCCCGGCCCGCGCCGCGGCGAGCCGCTCGGTGAACGGGCCGACGTGCCGCAGGCCCGTCAGCGGATCGGTCTCGGCGAGCGCCTGCATCTGCTGCAGCGTCCCGAGCCGGTCGTAGCATTCGGCGGCGTTGGCCATCAGCAGCTCCAGCACGGTGACCGTGCCCGGGTCCACGCGCATCTCCAGCTCGTCCAGGACCAGCATCGCCACCTCCAGCCGCGGATCGGGGGCCGTGCCGCGCACCGGGAACGCCAGCAGCGTGTGCACCCCGGCCTGCACGAGCGGTTCGAAGCCGCGTACGTCCTCGCCGTCGGGGTCGCCCAGGGTGCGCGAGGCCCCGTGGCGGCATACCGCGTCCACCAGGGCCGACAGCACGGTCGCCGGCAGCTCGGTGACCTCCGTGGGCAGGTCGCGGGTCCCGGCGGCGGTGAACGCCGCGCTCTGCCGCAGCGGGTGCCGCGGCTGGCCCGGCGGCGTGCTGCGCCGGGTCAGCACCGTCGCGCTGCCCAGGCCGGTGAGCTCGACCGCGGCGCGGCAGGCCATCTCGGCCAGCTCCACGCCGCTGTGCGCCGTGGCGAAGCCGAGGGTATGGCGCAGCAGCAGCTCCGCCCGTGACTCGGCGGGCGGGCCGCCCAGCTCGTCGATCCGCTGCCGGAGCCGCCGCCCGACCTCGGCGAGCTCCTCCGCCCACGTCGCCGGGTCGTCGACGACGTGGTCGAACTCGATGTTGACCACGCCGATGGGCAGGTCTGGCGGCTCGCTGAGCGGGGCGCAGACCACAGAGCCGACGGGGCGTCCGGCGTGCAGGCCCGCGTATGCGATCGAGGCGTCGTCTATCGCCGCTGGGCGGCCCGTGGCCAGCACGTGGCCGACGACGCCGTAGTGGCTCGGGACGGCGGTGGGTGCCTGCCAGGCGCCGCTGAACGCGACGACCGACAGCTGCCCGGGGCTGAGCAGCAGCACGTCGACCGCGGCCCCGGTGTGGCCGTGCAGCACGGACACCGCGGCGTTGCAGGCGCGCGCCACCGAGTCGCAGCCGGCCGCGACCTCCGCCACGTCGTCGATGACACCTTTGCTGAGCCGGCGACCCATCACACCCCGCCATGCCGCCCGGATCCCCGATGCCGAGGATCGGATCCAGCCTAATGCCGCATACCGGGTTGATCCCCCGTTTCGCTACTGCTGACGCTGGAGGCGCATGAGGTGCGGGTCGGCGTCGGTGACGGTCGCCTCGAAGAGCTGCCACATCACGGCCGGCGGCAGGTTGCGGTGCTTCGCGGCGCGGCAGCGCACCTCAAGATCCGGATCGTCGAGCATGGCGATCAGCTCGGCGGCGGTCGGGTAGGCCGGGTCGAACAGCTCGCGGATGTCCGGCACGGGATCGGCGGCCAACCGGGCCTTCTGCTCCCCGGTCAGCTTGTCCGAGTAGGTGGCCAGCCATCGGTGTTGCTCCAGCCCCGAGCGGGTGAACCGGTCGAGCGCGTCGGCGGGGAACTGCGGCCGTCGCATCATCGCCGCAGCGGTTAGCGCGGTGCCCATCGGGACCATGCGGACCAGCAGCTCGCCGGGGGCGTCGGGATGGTTCTCCGCGAGGTGCAGCCGCACGGTGTAGTCGTCGTCCTCGGCAAGCGCGGCCACGGCGTCCGCGGGCAGGTGCGGGCAGCACGCGGCGGTCCGCCGGAAGATCACGTGCGGCGACCGGGCGTATCGCGCCTGCAGCTCGACGTCCTCGCACCGCGCCGCCAGCCAGCCGACCGTGGGCACGTGGTTGTTGGCGGCGACCACCAGATCCATGCTCGTACGCAGGTCCTCCGGGGTGCTCTCGTTGCTGAACACCCGGATGCGCAGCTCCCGGCTGCCCTCTTCCGCGAGCCGCCGCAGCGCGGTGACGGGCGCGGCGGGGTTGTCCGCCAGCGCCCAGCGGACCTGGCCGTCCGGATCGGCAGCGAGGACGTCCGCTGCCGCAGGCGGCAGGTGCGAGTCGGCCGCCAACTGGCGGCGCACCTCGACATCGGGGCTGTTGGCGATCCGGACCGCGTGGGCCTCGTCGTACCGCGCTGCCACGACCGTGGTGGCCGGGTCGGCGACGAGCAGGGGGATCAACTCCGGCGGCGGGGTGCGGCCCGTGGCCGCCAGCGCCATGGCGATCGCCGTGGGCGTGCCGTCGGCGAGGATGCGCTGGTAGACGGCGTCTGCGTCGGTCCGGGTGCCGTATCTGAGGACGACGAGGTCACCCAGGCCCGGGTCGTCGGCGAGCAGCAGCTTGACGGCCACGGACACATCGTCGCGGCTGACGATGCCGTCACGGATGATGCGGCGGCGGTCCTTGCTGAGCGCGCGCCATGCCGCCTCGGACACGGGCATGCCCGCATAAGCCCGGAGCCACACTGCCCGCCGCACCTTGCCGTCGGGGTCGCCGGCCAGCGTCGTCACCGTTTCCGGCGGCGTGTTCTCGACCTCCGCCGCAGCCTCACGCAGCCTCGGATCCTGGTGGCGCGCCATGGTGTCGATCACCGACGGTGGCAGGACCCGGCCGTGGCAGAGGTAGCGGAGCGCGGACGGGTCGGCTCGCTCGATGATCTGGCGCACCAACTCCTCCGGAGCGGCGGGGTTGCACATCAGCGCGTGCAGGATCTTGCGCGTGCTCGGGATTACCCTGAACCGGCTCACAGCGACCGAGCCTAAGCCCCTCAGGGCACTCTCGCGACGGACCTACCCGGTCGGACGCCGGCACGCCGCTATGGTGCCAGGCTCGCCCGGGACGGTGCCAGTGTCGGCCGCTACCGTAACCACAGCAGTTATCCTGCGCTGATGCCGGGTACCGTGGAGCGACCGCTGCTGTTCCTCGATGTGGACGGACCGCTGATCCCGTTCGGCGTCACTGTGCAGCCGGGCGCGCACATCGAGCCGCCGCAGGACCCGAGCGCCGAGAAATTGCGGCACGACGCTCACCCGCTGCTGGCCCGGCTCGATCCCGAACACGGTCGCATGCTCGCCGCGCTGCCGTGCGAGCTGGTGTGGGCGACGACGTGGATGGCCGACGCCAACGAGGTCATCGGGCCGCGGCTCGGCCTGCCGCAGCTGCCGGTGGTGGACTGGCCGCACGAGGACGAGCCGGACGCCCGCCTGCACTGGAAGACCCGCGCCCTGGTCGCCTGGGCTGCCGGGCGGGCCTTGGTCTGGGTCGACGACGAGCTGACCGACCACGACCGCACCTGGGTGAGGGCGAACCACGCGGGCCGCGCCCTCCTGCACCGCGTGGACCCCCGCCGCGGCCTGACCCCCGCCGACTTCACCGCCATCTCCCGCTGGCTGACCGCCTGAAGGGCGAAGATCGCCGTCTCCGGTCGGAAAGTGAGGTCAGACCTCACTTCGTGACCGGAAACGGCGATCTTCGAACGAGCGCCGGCCTGCGGGAGCGCCGGCGGGGGCGGTTAGATGCGGTAGATGGCCAGGCCCATGATGGCGGGCTTGCCGTAGGCGCCGGTCACGTTGATGTTGAGGACGCCGTCGGACACCGTGACGGTGTACGCGCCGTTCTCGCGCCAGTGGCCGAGTGCCAGGTCACCGAGGTTGCTGGCCTTGAGGATGCCCTCCAGGGTGACGTTGAAGCGGCGGGTGTTGCCCTGCACCGACTCCATCTCCCAGACGTACACCTGGTAGGTGCCGTTGGCGACGGTCTGCGACATGGTGATCGTGCCGAGGTCCGTGCCGAGCAGGCCGGTGTGGAGCATGTCCACGGTGGCGGTGTCGGGCAGCGGGCTGGGCGTGACGGTGTTGGTGTGGGCGGTGCCGCCGCTGACCGTGAAGCCCGAGGACTGGGCAGAGGTCTGGCTGACCCACTGGTTGCCCTCGATGACGACGGCCGGTCCGTTGAGGTTGATGCCCTTGACGAAGCCGACGGCCGGGGGGCTGGTCGACGGCTGCGGCGACGGCGAGGCCGGCGGCGCGGACGGCGACGGTGAGGTGGTGGACCCGCCGGTGACGACGGCCCGGTCGAGGGTGACGACCGTGCCGGTGGCGCCGGCGTTCTTGGTGCCGGTGTTGCGGATCCGCAGCGTGTGGTTGCCCGCGGACAGCACCGGGCTGGTCCACACCGCCACGTCGCCGGTCTTGGTGGCGGCGTAGAGGTCGACGTTCACCTCGGTGCCGCCGTCGATCGACACCGCGGCGATGCCGTGGCTCGCACCGGTGACGGCCCGGTAGACGACCCGGGTGCCGTTGAAGGCCAGGGTGGCCGTCTCACCGGCGTTGAGGCTCCAGCTCTGGCTGGCGTTGTAGAACACCGCCGGGCTGGTCTCGTTGCAGGCGGTGCAGTGGACCCAGCCGCTGTAGTTCCACTGGTTCTGCCCGGTGCCCTGGACCGAGTCGTCGACGTTGACCGTGCCCGGAGGCTGCGGCGACGCGCTCGGCGACGGCGACGGGGAGGCCGGGGGAGAGGCCGGTGGCGACGACGACGGCAGGACGCCGCCGTTCTTCGCGATCAGGCGGGCGGCCTGGGTCGCGAACATCTGGTACGCCGGGTCGTACTGCGCCTTGGACGTGTCGGTCTCGCCGTAGATGGAGAAGCCTTCACCGTTGTCGGGCGGCCAGATGAACGTGGCCGGGTTGACATTGTCGTCCTGCGGGTGCGGTTTCGTGGCCGGGGGCACGACCTTGCCCTCGACCCGCCAGGACAGCCAGCCGGCGCAGTCGTTGTTGTTGTAGATCGTGTCGGCCCAGCCGCTGTAGATGCCGGACCGGGTGACCTTCTCCGCCGCGCTGCGCGCCGGGTAGGCGAACTCCTGCATGAGCACAGGTTTGTTGCTCGCCACCGCCGTCGCGCAGTGCTGGTTGATCAGGCTGTTGACCTGCGCGGGGGTGAGGTTGTGGTACGTCGGGTAGGTGTGCCAGGTCTGGAAGTCGATCGCCGGCACGTTGGCGGCCTCGGTGTTCGGGTCGGAGCCCGCCTGCCCGCCGTAGAAGCCCTCGCTGCCGGTGGTGACCAGCTGCTGGGCGCCCTGGGCCTTGATGTACGACGCCATCTCCTGGTACCAGCCCTGGGCCAGGGACACCGAGCTGATCTCGGGCTCGTTCATCAGGTCCCAGGCGAAGATGGTCGGGTCGTCCTTGTACTTCACACCGGTGATGCTGTTGGTGCGGTTGAGCACGAAGTTGACCCAGTCCTTGTACAGCTGCTTGGTGCGGGGGTCGCTGTAGAAGAACGTGTAGCGCTGCGCGTGGCTGGACCCGTTGTAGCCCGGGATGTACCACGAGTTGATCTGCTGGGTGCCGCCCGCCCACTGCCAGAAGTCCATCATCGCGATGTTGAGCTTCAGGCCGAGCTCGCCGGCCTTGGCGATGACGTAGTCCCAGCGCCCGAGGCCGTTGGTGGTGCTCGGGTTGAAGGCGTACGTGTTGGTGGCGGTGTCCCAGTAGATCAGGTACGTCCCGTGCATGCCCATGTTGGACGCGTCACCGGTGCTGGCGGGGTTCCAGATGTGCGGCTTGGTGGTGCCGTCCAGCGACCCGGTGACCGAGTGCAGGATGCCGCGTACGACGTTGTAGTTGCTCGCGTCGGCGTAGCCGAGCACCGAGTCGACCTCGGCGCGGGTGCCCCAGCCGAGGTAGTGGCTGTTGGTGCCCGCAACGTAGAAGGGCTTGCCGTCGAGCATGAACTTGGTGCCCGACGTGGTGACGAAGCCGGGGGCGGCGTTCGCCTTGTTGCCGACCATCAGTGGTAGTACCACGGCGAGGACCATCGCAATCACGAGCGGGATGGTGAGCCGGTTGAGCCGAAGAGCTTTCATGCAGGTCTCCTACCTGGTCTCTCCTGGTGCTCTGGGGGAGCGCCGCGTCCGGGGCCGGGCGCCCCGAACGCGACGTGCTTCGATTAATGCGCATCTTTAAACCAATACGGACACAGGCGTCCCCGGGTCCGGTTCTTGCTACGCCCGTCAGCCGGCTGCGGGCGGGTCCAGTGGTGGGATGGCGTTCGCGGCGATGACCTGCCGGAACCAGTGGCCGCTGTTCTTGATCGTGCGCTGCTGGGTGTCGCGGTCGACGTGGATGAGGCCGAAGCGCTGGCTGTAGCCGTACACCCACTCGAAGTTGTCGATCAGGGACCACATCACGTAGCCGCGCACGTCCACGCCGTCGGCGATGGCGTCGTGCAGGGCGGCCAGGTGCGCGTGCAGGTAGGCGACGCGGCCCGGGTCGTCGACGCGGCCGTCGGGGCCCACCTGGTCAGGGGAGGCCACCCCGTTCTCGGCGATGACGATCGGGATCGGGCCGTAGTCCTGGCGGATGCGGTTGAGCAGCTCGCGCAGGGCGCCCGCGTCGACGACGCCGTGGATGGTGGACGGCCCCTCGGCGGGCGCGATGTGCACCAGGCCGTCGCTGCCGACCCAGCGGTTGTAGGGGTCGGCGGGGCCGGGGCCGCCGGCGACGTACAGCGGCGTGTAGTAGTTCACGCCCAGCAGGTCGATCGGTGCGCTTGCCGTGGCGAGGTCGCCGTCGTGCACGAAGCCCCAGTCGGTGATGTGCGCGGTGTCGGCGATCAGGTCGGCCGGGTACTCCCCGCGCAGCAGCGGGTCGAAGAAGATGCGGTTGCGCAGCGCGTCGGCCCGGCGTACCGCGTCGCGGTTCTCGGGGGTGTCCACCGGGGTGCGGACCGGGGCCGGGTTGAGCGCGACGGAGACCTGGGCGCTGGCCGGCAGCGCCGCGCGCAGCGCCTGCACGCCGAGGCCGTGGGCCAGGTTGAGGTGGTGGGCCACGGTCAGTGCGGTGGCGTCGTCGGCGACGCCGGGGGCGTGGATGCCGGAGGCGTGGCCGAGGAAGGCGGTGCACCACGGCTCGTTCAGCGTGATCCACAGTGGCACCCGGTCGCCGAGGCGCTGCGCGACCAGCGCGGCGTAGTCGGCGAAGCGCTCGGTCATGTCCCGGTTCGCCCAGCCGCCCGCGTCCTGCAGCACCTGCGGGTGGTCCCAGTGGTAGAGGGTCAGCATCGGCTCGACGCCGTTGGCGAGCAGCTCGTCGACCAGCCGGGAGTAGAAGTCCAGGCCCTTGGCATTGGCCGGGCCGCGCCCGTCGGGCTGCACCCGCGGCCACGACACCGAGAACCGGTAGGTGGTCAGGCCCAGCTGTGCCATCAGCGCGACGTCGTCGCGGTAGCGGCGGTAGTGGTCGACGGCGAGGTCGGCCCGGTCGCCGTTGTCCACCCGGCCGGGGACGGCGGTGAAGGTGTCCCAGACCGACGGTGTGCGCCCGTCGGCGTCCAGGGCGCCCTCGACCTGGAACGCCGCGGTAGCCGCGCCCCAGCGGAATCCCGCGGGGAATTCCGGAGGTGCATGGCGGCGGTCGGGCGCGGTCTCCGTGGGGGCGGTCATCGGCGGCACTCCTTGCGGGTGTGGGCCCTGTCGGGCGGGGTCAGCGCGTGCGGTAAACCCCGGTGCTGCCGCGCGGCAGCAACCGGTAGGGCTCGGCGGGCTGGGAGTCGGCTCCCGGCCCGGCCTCGATGGCGGCGAAGAGCATGCGCGCCGCCTGCGCGCCCCGGCCCGGGATGTCGTGGGCCAGCGCGGTCAGCTTCGGGTTGACCAGGCGGCACAGCCGGGAGTCGTTGAACGCGACCAGGGACAGCTCGTCCGGCACGGACAGACCCATCTCCAGCGCCACTTCGAGTCCGGTCACCGCGGTCAGGTCGGTGTGGTAGATGATCGCGGTCGGCCGGTCCGGTGAGGCCAGCAGCCGCCGGGTGGCCTGCGCGCTCTCCTCGTCGGAGAAGTCGGCCCGCACCGTCACCGGCTCGGGCAGGCCGCGCAGGCGGCACACCTCGTGCAGGGCGGTGGTGCGGTCCACGATGTGGCGCATGTTCGGGTCGCCGGCCACGTGGGCGAGGCGGCGGTGGCCGAGCGCGGCGAGGTACTCGACGACGTCGGTCATGCCGGCCGCGTCCTGCGACCAGATGCTCGGCAGCGTTCCGGTTCCGGCCGGGCCGCCGATGACGACCGCGGGCAGGTGCAGGTCTTCCAGCACGCTGACGCGCGGGTCGTCGTCGCGCAGGTTGAGCACGATGACGCCGTCGACCCGGTGTTCGGCCCACCAGCGGCGGTAGGTGGCGATCTCGGCTTCGGTGTCCTCGACGACCTGCAGGTTGAGGCCGCAGGAACGGGCCGACAGCTCGGATTCCAGGCCGCTGATCAGTTCCATGGTGAACGGTTCGGCCCCGAGCAGCCGCGCCGGCCGTTGCAGGGCGAGGCCGATGGCGCCGGCCCGGCCGCCGCGCAGGGCGCGGGCCGCGCTGTGCGGGCGCCAGCCCAGTTCGGACGCCACAGCGAGGACCCGCTGGCGGGTCTCCTCGGAGACGCCGGGCTGGTCGTTGAGCGCGAA
The DNA here is from genome assembly GCF_009720385.1 of Catellatospora vulcania. Classification (GTDB taxonomy): domain Bacteria; phylum Actinomycetota; class Actinomycetes; order Mycobacteriales; family Micromonosporaceae; genus Catellatospora; species Catellatospora vulcania. The sequence continues at coordinate 99,309 of NZ_ML769311.1, forward strand.
CGAGACCGCCGAGCGGGAAACCCCTGCGCGGCCGGCGATGTCGGCGATGGTCGGGCGCTTCACGGCCGTCCTCCGTTCCGCATGGGCAGCTCCCTGGTGGTTGCTACTAAACCGATTTCGTTACGGACCGGGACAGTAGCAGCGCGCTCCGTCGTGCGGAAGACCCCGGTCGATCCGCTCCGAGCACGGGCGGATCTGTTGTGACACAGCAAATAGCGGCTCATCTGCGACGATGCTCCTCTGGAGACGTGACGGAAAAGTTTCCGGCGTAACACGGTGTTGACGTACCTGCGGGCGCGGGCTATGGTCCCGGTCACTGTTTCGATTTAGTTCGACATCGCGTCTTGATGGATCGCGACAGGGCCGCCGGGGTTCGCACCCCGGGGGTCCGCACGATGCCGGCCGGACGCAACGCTTCCGCACCTCTCCACGCGCATCGCACCTCACAGGAGTTCACTATGGAGCATGCTCGATCCAGGACGTTCCGCCGGAGGCCCGGCGTAGTCCTGAGCGCGCTGCTGTTGGCCGCCTCGCTCGTCACGGCGGCCTGTGGCACGGCTGACGAGCCCGAGGCCGAAAGCGGCCCGGTCACCATCAGCTGGGGCTGGTGGAGCAACACCCCCGAGAAGGACGCGCTCTACCGCAAGTGGCTCGACGGCTTCGAGGCGGCCAACCCGAACATCAAGATCAAGTCCGAGTTCCTGCCCTGGGACGCGTACTGGGACAAGGTGAAGACCACCACCGCCGGCGGCAACGCCTACGACGTGGTCGGCCTGTGCTCCTGCTTCGCGGCGTCGTACTTCGACAACGAGGTCTTCGCCGACCTCAAGAAGATGGACGACTACTCCGGCGCCATCAAGGGCGCCCAGCCCGGCCCGGTCGGCGTCTTCGGCTGGAAGGACAAGCAGTACGCGATGCCCGTCGGCATCTCCGTGCCGCTGGTCGGCTACAACAAGGACCTGTTCAAGGCGGCCGGCGTGGCCGAGCCCGACCCGGCCGTGCCGATGACCCTCGACGCCTTCAAGGAGATGGCGAAGAAGCTCACCAAGGTCAACGGTTCCGGCAAGGTCACCCAGTACGCCCTGCACCCGGGCAGCCTGAACTTCTGGGAGTCGCTCATCGCGATGCGCGGCGGCTCGATGTACGACAGCTTCGTCAGCCCGACCAAGGTCACCGTGAACAGCCCGCAGGGCATCGCCGGCCTGGCCGACTACGCGAGCCTGTTCACCGACAAGATCGTGCCGCCGATCGACGAGCAGCGCGAGAACCAGTGGCTCAACGGCGACCTGGACAGCCTGCGCACCGGCAAGGTCGCCATGGCCCGCGTCGGTCCCTGGAACTTCGCCGACATCGCCGCCAAGTCCCCGAACATCGGCGTCTTCCCCCTGCCGAAGGTCGGCGACAGCCTGGTCCTCTACTCCGGCGCCAATGGGTACGCGATCTCCGCCGAGAGCGAGCACCAGAAGGAGGCCTGGGCGTTCCTGAAGTGGATGCTCAAGACCGAGAACCAGGTCGAGTTCGCGAAGTTCAGCGACGTGCCGGTCGACGCCGAGGCGCTGAAGAAGCTGCCGGACTTCATCACCCCCAAGGAGTTCGGCCCGACCCTGCTGGCCTCCGTGCCGGCCTTCCGCCCCGGTCTGCTGACCGTGAAGGAGGAGCTGGGCAAGGACGTCGGTCTGATCATCGACGACCTGGGCCGCGGCAAGCTCACCCCCGAGCAGGCCGCCGCCGAGATCGAGAAGAAGGGCAACGCGCTGCTGGCGCAGTAGCCTGACCGGCCGGTGCGGCCCCGTGGACTCACGCGGGGCCGCACCCGCCGGGCCCCGGCCCCCCCCCGGGGGGCCCGCCCACCCCCAAGC
>NZ_ML769311.1:101177-151038 GCF_009720385.1 Catellatospora vulcania
CCTGCCGGGCCGGGGCGCCCCCGTGGCCCCCCGGGGGGCCCCCCCGGCCGGGCCGGGCCGCCACGGGGGCGGCCCGGCCACCCGAAAGTCCCGTTCCCTGCCGTCCCAGTGCTTTCCGACCGGAGGCGTACAGCATGACCATGGTTTCGGCCGAGCAGCGGCCACGCCCCAAGCGGCGCTGGTGGCGGCGCGAGGGCGTACAGGGCTACCTCTACATCAGCCCGTGGCTGCTGGGCTTCCTGATGTTCGGCGTGGCGCCGCTCATCGCCGCGTTCCTGACCAGCCTGTCCAAGGCCAACGTGTTCCGCACGATCCGCTTCGTCGGCATGGACAACTACGAGAAGATCCTCACCGACGACCCGGTGTTCGCCACCATCGCCGGCAACATGCTCATCTACGTGATCGGGTCGACCGTCATCTCGATCGGCCTCGGCCTGGCGCTGGCGCTGCTGCTGTACAAGGACTTCCGCGGCAACCACGTCTTCCGCACCCTGATCTACGTGCCCAGCCTGCTCGTCGGCATCGCCACCGCGTACCTGTTCAAGCAGGTGTTCCGGGGCGGCGAGGTCGGACTGGCCAACATGTTCCTGAGCATCTTCGGCACCGAGCCGGTCAACTGGCTCGGCGACTCCGAGAAGCCGTGGCTCGCGCTCGTCGCGCTGATCCTGGTCAACGTGTGGTTCGCCGGCGGCACCATGCTGATCTTCCTGGCCGGCCTGAAGGGCATCCCGGCCAGCTACTTCGAGGCCGCCCGCGTCGACGGGGCCGGGCCGTGGCAGATGTTCCGCAAGGTCACCCTGCCGCTGCTGTCACCGGTCATCGTCTTCAACACGGTCATGGCGCTGATCGGGCACATCCAGGTCTTCGAGACCCCGCTCGCGTTCGCCAACAGCGGCGGCGTCGCCACCGGCAACCCGCTCGGCTACGAGAACAGCCTCGGCACCTTCGTGACCTACCTGTACGTCAAGGGCTTCGTCTACCAGGACATGGGCTACGCCTCGGCGCTGGCGTTCATCATGTTCGCCGCGACCCTCGTGCTGACCGGCCTGGTGCTCTGGCTGGCCCGGCGCTTCACCGCGTACGGCGACGCCGACCAGAACTGACCGCGGCCCACCCACCGGAGGATTGTCATGCAAGACGTGTTGGACAAGCCGCGGCGCGGCGACGCGCTCTCCGCCGTCCCCGCCGAGCCGCCCGTCACCGTGCGGCGCAGGCGCAACAACCGGGCGCGCTGGGAGCTGACCGCGCGGATCACCGCGCTGAGCATGTTCTGCCTGCTGCTGCTGTTCCCGTTCGTGTGGCTGGTGTCGCAGTCGCTCAAGGACACCAACCAGTACTTCGCGGTGCCGTTCGAGTGGATCCCCAGCCCGTTCCGCTGGGAGAACTTCACCGACGTCATCTTCAAGTACGAGTTCCTGCACTACATCGGCAACAGCCTGTGGCTCGCCCTGTACGCCGTGGTCGTCAACATCCTGGCGTCGTCGTTCGTGGCGTACGGCTTCTCCCGCTTCCGCTTCCCCGGCCGCAACGCGCTGTTCATGGTCGTGCTCGCCACGATGATGCTGCCCGGCCAGGTCATGACCATCTCGCTGTACCGCTTCTACCGCGAGATCGGCTGGATCGACACCTTCTACCCGCTGCTGATCCCGAAGCTGTTCGGCGCGGCCTTCGAGATCTTCCTGTTCCGGCAGTTCTTCCTCAGCCTGCCGCGCGAGATCGACGAGGCGGCCCGCATCGACGGCTGCGGCACCCTGCGCACCTGGTGGCACATCATCCTGCCGCAGTCCAAGCCGGTCATCATCGTGGTCGCGGTGTTCACGTTCCTGGGCAGCTGGCGGGAACTGTTCGGCCCGCTGATCTACCTCACCGGCGAGGAGAACCGCACCCTGCCGCTCGGCCTGCTGTACTTCACCTCGCCGTTCGGCTCGTCGCTGCCCATGCTCATGGCGGCCATCGTCATCTCGCTCATCCCACCCGTCGTCCTGTACGCCCTCGGGCAGAAGTACATCGACAAGGGCGTCGCCATCGCGGAGATCAAATGAACGCCCCTCAGCCCGTCGCCACCCGGATCCCGCTGGACCGGTCGGCCCTGCCCGTGCCGGTGCTCGACGCCGAACCCGAACTCGTCGACCTGTACTGGGCCGCCTGGCAGCTGGCCTACGACCACGTCGTCGAACGGGAGGGCGCGCCGCGCTCGCCGTACATGGACGAGGGCTTCGATCCGGACACGATCTGGATCTGGGACACCTGCTTCATGGCGCACTTCTGCAAGTACGCGCCCGACCTGTTCCCGGGGGTGGAGAGCTTCGACAACTTCTACCGCCCGATGTACGACGCCGAGCCGACGTCCCTGAAGATCCACCACCCGGACAACCCGCCGCTGTTCGCCTGGTCCGAGGAGGAGTACGTCCGCCACACCGGCGACCTGGACCGGGTCCGGTGGCTGCTGCGCGACAAGGCCTACCTCCAGCAGCACTTCGCGTTCATGGAGGGCACCCCGGCGGGCAGCCGCTTCCCGCACAGCAACATCGCCACCACGGTGGAGCGCGTGCCGCGCGGCTACCTGTGGGAGGGCGTCACCAGCGGCATGGACAACACGCCCCGCGCGCCGATCCAGGGCGAGCACGGCACCTCGGGCGACATCCTGTGGTTCGACGTGGCAGCCCAGCAGGCCCTGTCCGCGCGGTCGATCGCGAGGCTGGCCCGGCTCATCGGCGAGACCGCGCTCGCGGAGGAGTACGACGCCCACCACGCGCGGCTCGTCGCGCTGGTGAACGACTTCTGGTCGGCCGAGCACGGTTCGTATTTCGACCGCTTCGCCGAGGAGCCGTACAACTTCCACCGGGTGCGCACGCCCGCGGTGTACTGGCCGCTGCTGGCCGGCGCCTGCGACGCCGGCCAGGCCGACGCCCTGGCTGCGGCGCTGGCCGACCCGACGTGCTTCGGCGGACCGGTGCCCTGGCCGTCGGTGGCCCGCGACGACCCCGAGTTCCGCCCCGACGGCATGTACTGGCGCGGCGGCGTCTGGATCCCGGTCGCCTACGCCAGTGCCCGCGCCCTGGCCGACTCCGGCCACGCCGACCTTGCCCACCGCGCCTCCCACGACCTGATCCGCCACATGGCCCGCACCTGGTCGCAGTACTCGCCCGCGACCATCTGGGAGGCGTACTCGCCCACCCGCCCCGCCCCGTCGACGGCCAAGGACGACCGCACCCCCGTACGCCCCGACTTCTGCGGTTGGTCGGCCCTGGCCCCCATCTCCATGCTCATCGAGCACGTCCTCGGCTTCCGCGTCGACGCCCTCACCCGCACCGTCCACTACCGCCGCCACCTGCCCGGCCGCACCGGCATCCGCAACCTCCGCGTCGGCGACACCCGCGTCACCATCCTCGCCGACAACACCACCCTCACCATCGAAACCGACGGCCCGATCACCCTCACCCTCCCCGACCGCACCATCCCCCTGCCCCCCGGCCACCACACGCTTTGACCGAAGGAAGGGCACCTTCACATCGCTATACGTAGAGGAAGGGCACCTTCTTAACGTCGGACGGTGGCTGGGCGCGCGTCACACGGGACAACCCAGGAGTGGTGGCCACAACTCCTGGGTTGTCGCGGTGTCGTGGCAGACATGGCCGGTGATGGAGCCGGGGCGCACGGTCGACCCGGCGCGTTCGAGGGACCGGCCGTCGGCGCTGGTCAGGCTTCGGTGGTGGGCAGCTCGGCCATTTTGGCGGCGACGTGCCCTTCGAGCTGGTCCATGGTCCGCGTGAACTCGGCGGCGAGGTCGAAGTCGTACCGGCGGGCCAGCACCAGCACCGACCACAGGCAGTCGGCCAGCTCGTGCGCCAGCGCCTCCCGGCCGCCGGGCATCTCGCGGCGGCCCTCGGCCGCCATCACCTGCTTGGCCAGGTCGCCCACGTCGCCGACGAAGCCGAGCATCAGGTCCTCCCGGGTCCAGGCACGGCCCCGGGTACGCAGGTTGAGTTCGTCGTACAGCCCGCATATCTGCAGCGCACGCTCCTGCAGGCGCTCCAGCTCCGCCATCGTCGTCTCCCCGGTTCCTCCGTCGTGGCGTCGTAGGCTATCGCGCCGCCGTGCCCGGGTGGGGGCGGTGGAATGCAGGTGGGCGCGCGTGGAGCGTTGACAAGGGCACCTTCCTATACGTATAGCGATGTGAAGGTGCCCTTGCTTTCCAGCGGGGGGAGGGCCTGCCAGGTGACCGGGATGTGGCGCATGACCAGCGCGCCGTCGAGTTCGACGGAGCCGGGCGGGAACAGGCGGCGGTCGTCGTAGAACGACGAGCGGGCGTGCAGGACCTGGGCGGGCTCCACGTCCCACCGCGGGGAGACCAGGCGTAGGCCCTCGTGTACGCCGGGGTGGCGGGACACCGAGTAGCCGTCCGCGCCGGTGCGGAAGAAACGTGAGGCCTCGTCGAGGTCGGCGAAGAGTGCGCTGCCGGCCAGGCGGTCGGTGATCCGGGCGTGCACGTCGACGTACGCCTCGTCGTCGGTGGAGCGGAAGGCGACCCGCAGGTCGGTGTCTGTCTCGGCGACGGTGAACACGGAGCGGTGGTGCCAGCCGGGGTAGAGCCGTCCGCCGAGCGCGACGGTCGCGCGGGAGTGGCTGTCGCGGCGGGGGATGAAGACGCCGGTGCGTACGCTGTCGGGGGTGTCCCACTCGACGGCGATCCGGTGCGCGCCGTTCTCGGTGGGACGCAGCCCGGCCACCCGCGGCATGCCGGGCAGCCGGGTGCCGCCGAGCCGGATCAGGCAGATGCCGACCACGGCCGCGCCGTGGACCAGCTGCGGCCGGAACGGCTCGGGCAGCAGGCGGGCGACCAGGTCGGCGTCGGCGCGGTAGTTCACCAGCAGGCGGCGCTGGATCTCGCTCTGTACACGCGGCAGCATCACGGCAGCTCCTTCATCATTTGAGCATCTGCTCAACTGGCACTGTAGGCCAAGTTGAGCAGATGCTCAAGACGCTTGTGGTGCAGCCGACGGGGCAGCTCACCGTGGCTGGAGCGTTAAGAAGGTGCCCTTCCTCTACCTATGGCGATGTGAAGGTGCCCTTCCTTCGTACGACAGCGGCGGCGCACCCCCGGAAGGGTGCGCCGCCGCTGTTTCTGTCAGAGGCCTGAGCGGCCTACTCGAGAGCGAACTCCAGTGCGTACTCGAGTGCGAACTCCAATGCGGACATGGCGAACACCACCTTTCCGAGGACTGCCTGACGTGCGTGAACTCAGCTTCCTGCGCGTGCAACTACGTGTCAAGCACCTATATATTTAAATTGATTACGATCCGGATAACAGATCCAGCGGTACGGCCTTCGCGATCGCCTCGTTGCCCGCGTCGTTGGGGTGGATGTGGTCGCCGCTGTCGTACGCCGCCCGCAGTTTGCCGGTCGCGTCCGGGTCGCGCAGCACGGCGTCGAGGTCGAGCACGGCGTCGAACTGCGCGCTGTCGCGCAGGTAGGCGTTCACCGCGAGCCGGGTGTTCTCCTTGCCCGGCGTCCACGAGCTGAACCCCTGGAACGGCCCCAGCGTGCAGGCCAGCACCCGCAGGCCCAGCTCGCGGGCCTGGGTGGCGAGCTGCCGCAGGCCGAAGATGATCCGCTCGGGGGAGTCGTCGTAGATCTGGATGTCGTTGATGCCCAGCTCGACGACGACCGTGTGCACGCCGGTCTGCCCGGGGCCGTCGCGCAGGAACCGGGCCAGCCCGTTGACGCCCAGTTCGGGAAAGCCGATCTCGGAGCCGTCGTGGGTCAGCGCGTTGCCGGCCAGGCCGAGGTTGAGCACGGCCGGGTCGGCTTCGCCGGCCTCGTCGTGCAGCCGCGCGGCCAGGTAGTCGGTCCACCGGCGGTGCAGGCCCAGGGTGGAGCCGTTGGCCGCGGTCAGCGAGTCGCCGAGGACCGCCACGGCCCCGGCCGCGTGGCGGGTGCGCACGTCCACGCCGCTGAGGAAGAACCAGTAGTTGCGGCTGTCGGTGACCGTGTACTCGGCCTTGGCGGCCTGGTCGCCCGCGCCGAGGTAGGCCGGCTCGCGGGCGTTGAACTGGAAGGTCACCGGCCCGGTGGCCACCGGCAGGAACACGCTGACCGTCAGCTCCTGCAGAGCCTGCACGGGCATCGGCACGGGGTCGCTGAGCACCTGGCCGCCCTTGGGCACGGTGACCTGCTGGCGTCCGTCGAAGGTCAGCTCGCGCAGGGTGGCCGGCTGGATCTGCGGGGTGTCGTTGGCGACCGGCAGGGCCAGCGTCGCCCGGCCGACGGTCAGCGGCTGGGCGCCGAACGCGTTCGACAGCCGGATGCGGGTCTCGTCGCCGCCGACCGAGGTGCGCACGGTCATGCGTACCGTCTGGTTGGTGAAGCCCTTGCCGGCGATGCCGCCGCCGGCCGGGGCCAGGGCCGCCGCCCAGGTGCCCACCCAGCCCTCGCCCGGTGCGGCCTCGGCCGGGTCGCCGGCCCTGCCCCACGCCACGGCCAGGGTGAGCACGGTGGCGACGAGCACGACGGCGGCGACGACGACCCGCCGCTGCGAGGGGTTGGCCACGGACATCGACCTTCCAGGCGGGACGGTGCGCCACGTCGCGCGGTGTCCGGGTAGAAGGTCATCAAAGTCCGGTCAGGACACGTACGTCAATACGTCGATCATCCGAGGGCTCGGTCGTGGTGGCCGGACCCCCGGCCGCGTTTGGGGCGCAGGGTCGGGGGTCCGGCGGCTGTGGGGCCGTCAGCCGGCGATGGTGGCGTGCATCTCCCAGACCATGACCTCAGCCGGTGCGCTCGCGGTGATCCGCTGGCCGCCGCTGCCGGTCAGCCGCACCGAGTCGCCCTGGGCCAGGGTGCCCGCCTGCTCCATGGACACGGCGCCGCGCGCCACGAACAGGTGCAGGTACGGCGCGTTCGGCAGCTCGACGCTGTCGCCCGCCTGCAGCCGCGCGACGTGCAGCGCCGCGTGCCGGTTCTTGATCCGGATCGCGGAGGCGCCGGTGTGCTGCTTCATGCCGGAGGCGACCGTCACCAGGCCGCCGCGCAGCAGCTCGTCGTCGATCTCCAGCTGCTCGTAGCCGGGCGTGATGCCGTCGGTGTCCGGCACCACCCACATCTGGATGAAGTGCACCGGGTCGGTGTGCTTGTCGCCCTGCAACCGCCAGGAGTCGTTCTTCTCCGAGTGCATGATGCCGGTGCCCGCGCTCATCCGCTGGGCCAGGCCCGGGTAGATGACGCCGGAGTGCCCGGTGGAGTCCTGGTGCACCAGGGAGCCGCGCAGCACCCAGGTCACGATCTCCATGTCGCGGTGCGGGTGCGTCTCGAAGCCGAAGCCGGGTGTGACGATGTCGTCGTTGTTGACCAGCAGCAGCCCGTGGTGGGTGTTGCGCGGGTCGTAGTGGCGACCGAACGAGAACGAGTGCTTGGAGTCCAGCCAGCCGATGCGGGTCTTGGCCCGCTCGTCGGCGTACCGGACGTCGATGAGCTCGCGGCGGGGCTTGGCGGTGGAGGTCTTCACGGCCGTGCCTTTCGATCAGGTCGTTGCGTTGTCAACGAGTGCAGCATACATGACATTGTTGCTCGGTCAACTATTCCCGCTAGACTGAACGCATGGCTGAGACGCGCTGGCTGGACGACGACGAGCAGGAGACCTGGCGGGCCTACCTGGAGGGCACCAGGTTGCTGATCCAGGCACTCGACCGGCAGCTCGAAACGGACTCCGGGGTCTCTTTCACCGACTATGAGCTGCTCGTCCACCTGTCCGAGGCACCCGGGCACCGGTTGCGCATGCGTGACCTGGCCGACGCCAGCTTCACCTCCCGCAGCGGGGTGACCCGCGCGGTGACCCGGCTGGAGGACGCCGGCTGGGTGCGCCGGGTCGAGTGCGACGACGACCGGCGCGGCATGCACGCCGAACTCACCGAGGCGGGCGCGGCGAAGCTCGCCGAGGCCGCCCCCGGCCACGTCGGCGCGGTGCGCGAGCACATGTTCGACCACCTCAGCCCGGCCGACCGCGCCCACATCAAGGACGCCTACGCGCGCATGCGCGCGCACCTGCGCCCCACGCCGTGAGCGCGGCGCAGGTCACCGACCTCGGGGAGCCGGGCCCCGCCCGCCCCGCGTAAAGCGAACCGCGCTCGCGGCGGCTAGGATTCGCGCCACTATGGTCATCCAGCGCCTGCGACAGTTCGCCGCCGATGCGGCCGTCGACCACACCGAACGTCCCCGGGTCACGGTGCCCGCCTGGCTGCTCGTGCCCGGCCTGGCGGTGCTCGCGGGCGCGCTCGCACTGTTCGTCCTCTTCCTGCGTGACCACCGGTTCTCCGGCACCGACTTCAGCATGTACGTCGGAGCGGCGCGGGCCTTCCTCGACGGCCAGCCCGTCTACCAGCTCGGGTACACGGGGCTGCACCTGCCGTACACGTACCCGCCGGTGACGCTGCCGTTCCTGGTCCCGGCGACCTGGATCGACGAGCGCACGGCGCTGTACTGCATGAACGCGGTCAGCTTCGCGGCGATGCTCGCCGCGGTGTGGCTCACCACCCGGATGGTCGGCTTCCGCGGCACCGCCGGCCGGGTCGGCATCGTCGCCGCGATCGGCGCGGCCGTGCTCTGGTCCGAGCCGCTGTACCGCAACATGAACATGGGCCAGATCAACGTGCTGGTCATGCTGCTGGTCGTGGCGGATCTGGCGCTGTCGGACCGCAGCCGGTTCAAGGGCATCGGCATCGGCGCGGCCACCGCGGTGAAGCTGCTGCCGGGACTGTTCGTCGTGTACCTGCTGCTGACCCGGCGTATCCGGGCAGCCTTCGTCGCGGCGGGCACGTTCCTCGGGCTCACCCTCATCGGCTTCGCCGTCGACCCGGGCGGCTCCGTCGACTACTGGATCGACGGCCGCGCGTTCGACACGAGCCGGGTGCTGATGGGCCCCGGCCCGCGCTACGGCGGCAACCAGTCGCTGCAGGGCTTCACGGCGCGCCTGCTGGGCACCAACGAGCAGAACACGATCTGGTGGATGCTGTCGGCCCTCGTCGTGGCGGTCGCCGGCATGGCCCTGGCGGTCGCCGTCCAGCGCCGCGGCGAGGAGGCCATGGCGATGATCATCGTCGGCTTCACCACGCTGCTCATCTCGCCGGTGAGCTGGTCGCACTACTGGCTGTGGATCGGCCCGGCGGCGGTCGTGCTCATCGACGTCGTACGGCGGGTGAGCGGCCGGGCCCGGCTGATCCCCGCCGCGGTGGCGCTCGCGGTGCTGCTGCCGTTCGCCCTGTGGCCCACCCACGACCGGTCGGGCGAGTTCCTGCCGACCGGGCTGATCTGGGGAGCCTGGAACACCCAGGGGCTGACCCGCCGGCTCTTCGTCGACCCGTACGTGCCGGCGGCGCTGCTGCTGTTCGCGCTCGCGGCGGTCTGGCTGTACCGGCTGACCCGCAAGGCGGCGCAGGCCGCGGTCCCGACCGGCCCTGCGGCCGATGCGGGCTGATTCCGGCCGTGACGAGCACGAGCACGAGCATGACGAGGACGAGGACGAGGAGGCGTCGGTGACGCAGACGACGGACGACCGCGCGAGCAACGGGGCAGTGGCCGACCGGGCGTTTCTGGAACAACCCGAGATCCCGGCGCAGCGCTCTGCCGAGCCGGTGACCCCGCAGCCGGGCGCCCCGGCCGCCGTGCGGCCCCCGCGCGTGCTGGCTCTGGACGCGCTGCGCCTCGGCGCGGCGCTCATGGTGGTCGCCTACCACCTCATCGGGGACAAGACCGGCGCGTGGCAGCAGCCCGCGGAGAACATCTTCGGCCCGGTGCACACCGCGTCGACGTACGGCTTCCTCGGCGTGCAGCTGTTCTTCATCATCAGCGGCTTCGTCATCTGCATGAGCACCTGGGGACGGTCGGTCGGCGACTTCTTCGTCTCCCGCGTCGTCCGGCTCTACCCGGCGTACTGGCTGGCCGTGGTGCTCGCCGCAGGCGTGCTCGTGGTGGGCCCCGCCGCGGCGCCGGGGGGCAAGGAGGTGCTGGCCAACCTGACCATGATGCAGGAGTTCCTGAGCGTCCGGCACCTCGACCTGTCCTACTGGACCCTCGCCGTTGAGATGATCTTCTACATCTTCTTCGCGATCGTCGTGGCCAGGGGACTGACCTACCGGCGCGTCGTCGCCTTCTGCGCGATCTGGACCGTCGTGGCCCTGGCCGCGCCGAAGTTCGGCAGCCCGTGGCTCGGCACCGTCGTGGTCGCCAACCACTTCGCCTACTTCGTCGCCGGCATCGCCTTCTACCTGATCCACCGGTTCGGGCAGAACCTGCTGCTCTGGTCGATCGTGGGACTGTCCTGGCTGATCGCGCTCGTCAAGCTGCCCGGCCTGGCCATGTCGCGGGGCGTCTCCTTCACCGTGTCGGCGGCGATCGTCACGGTGTTCTTCATGGTCATGGCTGCGGTGGCGCTGGGACTGTTCTCCTGGGTGACCGCCCGCTGGGTCACCACCGCCGGCGCGCTGACCTACCCGCTGTACCTCATCCACCAGACCACCGGACTCGCCGTCATCGAGCGCGCCCACACCTACGTCTCGCCGTGGCTGCTCATCGCCGCCCTGGTGGCCGGCCTGCTGGTGCTGGCCTGGCTCATCCACCGGCTCGTCGAACGCCCGGTGTCCCGGTGGATGAAGCGCCGGCTCGGCGACTCGTTCCGCCAGCTGCGGGCGGCCGGCTGAGCCGCGGCGGCCCGCACCACCCGTCCGTGTTCCCGGTCCGGCGCCGCCCGGCCGGGCGGTTATCGTGTACCGATGCCCGAGGGACACACCGTACGCCGGCTCGCCGACCGGCACCGTGAACTGTTCGCGGGACAGCCCGTCACCGTCACCAGCCCGCAGGGCAGGTTCGCCGAGGGCGCGGCCCGGATCAGCGGCGCCGTCCTGCTCGACACCGAGGCGTACGGCAAGCACCTGCTGCACCACTACGGCGACCTCACCCTGCACGTGCACCTGGGGCTCTACGGCAAGTTCGCCGATGGCGACTGCCCGGCCCCGCCCCCGGTCGGGCAGGTGCGGCTGCACATGGAGAACCCCCGGCACTGGCTGGACCTGCGCGGCCCGACCGCGTGCGAGCTGCTCGACCCGCCGGAGGTCGACGCGCTGCGCGCCCGCCTGGGCGCCGACCCGCTGCGTGCCGACGCCAAGCCCGAACAGGCGTACGAGCGCATCCGCCGCAGCGGCAACTCCCTCGCGGCGCTGCTGCTGGACCAGTCGATCGTGGCCGGGACTGGCCTGATCTTCGTGCTGGAGGCGCTGTTCCGGGCCGGTCTCGCGCCGACAGCCCCCGGTCGCACGCTGACCGCCGACGGCTGGCGGGAGCTGTGGGCCGACCTGGTCGACCTGATGGGCAAGGCCGTGCTCAGCGGCCGGATCGACACGGTCCGCCCCGAGCACGAGCCCGAGGCGATGGGCCGGCCGCCAAGGGTCGACCGCCACGGCGGCGAGGTCTACGTGTACCGCCGTCCCGGCCTGCCGTGCCTGGTCTGCGGCGCCGAGGTCAGCCGCGGTGAGCTGGCCGGGCGAAATTCGTACTGGTGCGCGAACTGTCAGAAAGGTGCCTCGTGAAGCGTTACACAGGGCTGCTGCGCGGGATCAACGTGGGCGGCAACAAGAAGATCGCCATGGCCGACCTGCGCAAGCTGGTCGAAAGCCTGGGCCACCAGGACGTGAAGACGCTGCTGCAGAGCGGCAACGTGGTCTTCGGCAGCGCGAAGTCCGACCAGGCGGCGCTGGCCGAGGAGCTGGAGAAGGCGATCGAGGCCGAGCTGGGCATGTCCGTCGGCTGCCTGGTCCGCGACGGGGCCGACCTGGCCCGCATCATCAAGGCCAACCCGCTCGCCGAGGTCGCCGACAACCCGTCCCGCCAGTTCGTGGTGTTCCTGTCCGGCCCCGTCGACGCCGCCAAACTGGCCGAGCTCGACGCGCTGGCCAGGCCCGGCGACCGGCTCGTGGCGGGGGAGCGCGAGGTGCACATGTGGCTGCCCGACGGCGCGGGCGAGACCAAGCTGACCCACACGATGTTCCAGAAGCGCCTGGGCGTCACCATCGCCACCGCCCGCAACTGGAACACCGTCACCAAACTCTCCGCCCTCCTCTCCTGACCCCCACCGCCCCGCGCTGCCCCGTTTGTCATAGACGTCGGCCTATCTGGATGAGAATTCGGCGATCGAACTCATCCAGATAGGCCGACGTCTACGTCAGGCGGGTGCGCCAGGGCGCGGCGGCGTCAGTGCTGGCGGTGGGTGGCCAGGCGGGCCAGGGCGTGCAGCTGGGAGGCGGGGGACAGGGCCAGGTCGGCGGCGTGCAGCCGGCGCAGGGCCTGGGCGAGCAGGGCGTCCGCGCGGGCGCGGGCCCAGGCGCGGGCCCCGGCGGCGTCGACCAACTCTGCGGCGCGGGTCAGTTCCGGCCCGTCGAGCGGGCCCTGGCGCTGGTACAGCAGGCTCAGCTCGTGCCCGGCGGGGGTGCCGGAGGTGAGCGCGGCGACCACCGGCAGCGACTTCTTCCGGCTGGCCAGGTCGGAGTGGATCGACTTGCCGGTGACCGCGGGGTCGCCCCAGATGCCGAGCAGGTCGTCGACGAACTGGAAGGCCAGCCCCATCCGGCGGCCGAACTCGGTCAGCGCGGCGACCTGGTCGGCGTTGCCGCCGCCGAGCAGTGCGCCGAGCGCGCACGCCCCGCCCAGCAGCGCGGCCGTCTTCGACTCGGCCATGGACAGGCACTCGGCCAGGCGTACGTCGTCGCGCTCCTCGAACTCCAGGTCGGCGCTCTGCCCGTCGAGCAGCTCCTGGACCGCGCTGTTGAGCAGCCGCCCGGCCTCGGGCACAGCGGGGTGCCCGCAGCCGGCGAGCACGTCGAAGCCCAGGGCGAGCAGGGCGTCACCGGCCAGGATGGCGGGGGCCTGCCCGAACACCGTCCAGGCGGTGGGCCGGTGCCGCCGGGTGACGTCGCCGTCCATGATGTCGTCGTGCAGCAGCGAGAAGTTGTGGATCAACTCCACGGCCACCGCCGCGGGCACGGCCTTGGCCGCGTCGCCGCCCACCGCCTCGGCCGCCACCAGCGCCAGCGCGGGCCGGATGGCCTTGCCGGCGTCGCCGGAGGCGGGCGTGCCGTCGGCGTCCCACCAGCCGAAGTGGTACCCCGAAATGCGGCGCATCGAGGGCCGCAGCGTGCCGACCGCGGTTCTTAACGCGGGGTCGACGAGCGTACGGCTCCACGCCAGCACGTCCCGTGCGGACTGACCGCGTGCCATCTCCACAGTGCTCATGGTGGTCCCACCTCTCCCGAAGGGCTTACGACAAGGACGCCGGGCACCCTGTCCAACGTGCGCACACGCCCGCAAGGTGCCCGGCGGCGGAATCAGTGGCCGAGTTCCACGTTCTCCAGCACCCCGAGCGCGTCGGGGACCAGCACCGCGGCCGAGTAGTAGGCGCTGACCAGGTACGACAGGATCGCCTTGTCGTTGATGCCCATGAAGCGCACCGACAGGCTCGGCTGGTACTCGTCGGGCAGGCCGGTCTGGTGCAGGCCGATGACGCCCTGCTCGGCCTCGCCGAGGCGCATGACCAGGATCGAGGTGGTCCGGTTCGGGCTCACCGGGATCTTGTTGCAGGGCAGCAGCGGGACTCCGCGCCAGGCGGGCACGGTGTTCCCGTTGATCTCCACGCCCTGCGGGTAGAGGCCGCGGCGGGTGCACTCGCGGCCGAAGGCGGCGATGGCCTGCGGGTGGGCGAGGAACAGGTGCGAGCTGCGCCGCCGGCTGAGCAGCTCGTCCAGGTCGTCGGGGGTCGGCGGCCCGGAGCGGGTGTGTATCCGCTGTTTGAGGTCGGCGTTGTGGAGCAGCCCGAACTCCCGGTGGTTGATCAGCTCGTGCTCCTGGCGCTCCTTGAGCGCCTCGATGGTCAGCCGGAGCTGCTGCTCGATCTGGTTCATCGGCTCGTTGTAGAGGTCGGCGACGCGGGTGTGCACCTGGAGCACGGTCTGCGCGACGCTGAGCTCGTACTCCCGGGGGGTGAGCTCGTAGTCGACGAACGTGCCGGGCAGCTGGGCCTCGCCGATGTGGCCGGCCGAGATCTCGATCGCGGCCTCGCCGTGTTTGTTCTGCGGCGGCACCGGGTTGGCCTGGTGCCGCCGGACGTGGTCGCGCAGCAGCTCGGACTGCCCGACCACCTCGTCGAACGCGCCGCGGCTCAGCGACATCACGATGCAGCTGGTGACCGCTTTGACGGTGACGTCCCAGGTGCTGCCGAGTTTGGTCAGCGACTGGTCGCCGAAGTACTCGCCGTCGGCGAGCACGCCGAGCACGATCCGGTCGCCGTACTTGCCGGTGCCCAGCTTGTTGACCTTGCCGTGCGCGATCAGGTGCACCTGGTCGGCGGGGCGGCCGGCCTCGACGATCACGTCGCCGGGGGAGTACTCCGCCTGCGTGAACCGGTCGGCCAGCGCGCCCAGCACCCCGAGGTCCTCGAAGTCGCGCAGCAGCGGCAGCTCGCACAGCTCCGGCGGGACGACCTTGACCTGCGCGCCGATCGTGGTGAAGCTGACCCGGCCGTCGCCGACGGCGTAGCTCAGCCGCCGGTTGACCCGGTAGGTGCCGCCCTTGACCTGTACCCACGGCAGCATGCGCAGCAGCCACCGGGACGAGATCTCCTGCATCTGCGGCGCCGACTTCGTCGTCGTCGCCAGGTTGCGAGCCGCCGCCGTGGCCAGACTCGATCGTGCCTGTCCACTCTCGACTTCCGTGGAGGAATCCACCGACACCACCATCACCCACCTCTGGTAGTACGAACCGGCGGGAGTTCTCCCGCCGGTGTGTCCGGTTCGCACTAATTCTTAGTGTTCAAGTGGTATGAACGAAAGGTCTGGAAGTGGGGATCGTCCTCTGCTAGGGTGCGGCCTGCCCCGGACATGACCAAGGCTCCGTCCTCGCCGGGTGAGCGGCGTGCACGGAGCCTTGATCGGTGTACGGCTACAGGCTCAGCTCGGTCCAGGTCAGCCCGTCGGCGGAGTGCTCGAAGGGTCCGTCGGACGCCTTGGGCCCCGCGCCGCGCAGGTAACGGCTGCCCGCCCGGTGCCAGATCGGCACGTCGCCCACCCGGCCCAGCCGCTGCTCGGTGGGCATGGCCCGGTAGACGGCACCGGTCGCCGGCTCGTACACGAACAGGGTGCCGTCGAAGGCGACCACCGCGCCCAGCCCGGCCTCTCCGTCGGGGTCCGGCGGCAGGTCCTTGCCGAGGTCCGCCCAGTGCGCGCCGTCGTCGAAACTGCGCCACACCCGGCGCTTCGGGGACGTCTCCACGACGTACACGATCCGGCCGTGCTCCAGGTGCGGACCCTGGCCCCCGCCCGGCGCCGCGGCGTCACCGGGCAGCGGCACCTCCCGCCAGGTGCGGCCGCGGTCGCGGCTGACCCACAGCCAGGTCCTGGTGTCGTCACCGCCGTACACCCAGTCGCTGCCGTCGTCCGCGCGTTGCACGTGCGTCGCCATCGACGTCAGCGGCCTGGTCACGGGGGGCGTGGCGAGCAGCGCCGAGGTGCCGTCCGGGCGCAGCACCACGATGTCGATGGGCTGGCCGGGGTTCGACCGGATCTCGCCGCTCCCGCCGTCGGGGATCTCCGCCACTGTGCCCTGCGGCTCCATCGGCGGGCTGGTCCAGGTCCGGCCGCCGTCGGTGGTGAACTTGCGCCGGGTGCCGTCGAAGGCGTCCAGCGCGACCGTGGTGGCGCTGAGCACCAGCAGGCCGACCTGCCCGCCCTGCTCCGCGGGGAACGTCTCGCCCGGCACGGGGTGCCGCTGCCAGGACGCGCCGCCGTCCGTGGTCGCCGCGAGGTAGAGCTGGCACGAGTCCGCCAGGCACGACCGGGCCAGCGCGAACCCGTGGTCGGCGTCGGCGAAACGGACGTCCGGCGGCAGGGTCAGCGACACCGGGCCGACGACCGGCGGCGGGAACGCGGGTGGCGCGGAAGCCGTGGGCCGCAGCACGGAGACCGTCCCGGCCAGCGTGGCCAGCACCGCGACCGCGCACAGCGCAGCCGTGGTGATCCGGCGGCGGCGGCGCAGGCCGTGCACCGCGGTCACGACCGCGGCCGCCGAGGGCGCGGGCAGCGCCGACCGCCGGCCGAGTTCGTCGCGCAGGAGCCGCTCAACGTCGTGCATACGGATCGCCCTCCACCTGGTCGCCGTCGAGCTGCCGGCGCAGCGCCGCCAGGCCCCGGTGGCGCAGCGAGCGCACCGTGGCCGGGCGGCGGTCCAGCATCACGGCGATCTCCTCATCGGACAGATCGTCGAGAAAACCGAGCACCAGCACCGCCCGCTGGGCTCGCGGCAGCGCGTCCAGCGCGCGGCGCAGCTGATCACGGACATCGACCGGGCCGTACGCGTCAGGCCCCGGCCAGTCCACCTCCAGCGGCACGCTGGCCGGCCGCCTGCGGCGGATCCGCCACGCGCTCAGGTACGTGTTGAGCATCGTCGTGCGCGCATACGCCAATGGGCTGCCGTCGCGGTGCACCCGCCGCCACGCTCCGGCGACCTTGACCAGGGTGTCCTGGATCAGGTCCTCACCGGCCGCGCGTTCGCCGGTCAGGGCGTACGCGTAGCGGCTGAGCGCGGGCAGGGCGGCATGGACGAAGTCGTCGAACGAATGATCCGGCACCAGTCGCCACCTCCACCCGGTATCTACGCCGGACGGAGGCGGCCTGTTGCACCCTCACGCCATCGTTCTCAGCCGGTCTTGAGCCAATCCTGCACCGACTCCATCGAGTCGAAGTACGCGGTCGGGAACGTGGCCGGGCCCTCGGGCGCCGGCTCGGCCTCCGCGGCCTCGGCGGGCCGCATCAGGTATGCGAGCTTGGCCACCCCGGCCCGGTTGTAGCAGGGGATGAGGTGCTGGTCGCACCAGTTGTCGAAGTCGGCGTCCGGACGGTGGCGCAGGTCGCGGGCGTCGACCACCAGGTAGCGGGTGGGCAGCTGCTCGGCGGTCTGCGCGAAGCGGGCCATCAGCGCCTTGAAGTCCTCGTCGCTGATGTGGTCGGTCGCCGGGGACCAGGTCAGCTCCAGCACCCCGCGGCCGTCGTCGCGGCTGATGGTGCCGTATTCGTCATGGTAGATCGAGTTCGACATGGCGCTCCTTCCTCGGCCCGCGGGCGGCCACGGCCTCGCTGAGCCCGTGCTCCCCACCGCTGACCTCGATCACCTGTCCGGTGACGCCCCCGGACGCCTCGGACGACAGCCAGGCCACGGCCCCGGCGACCTCGTCCACGGTCACCGGCCGTCCCAGCGCGTTCTCGTAGTACATCGGGCCGGTGGACAGCCGGGTGGCCCGCACGTGGTTGACCCGTACGCCGGACGGCCCGTACTCGGTGGCCATGCTGCGGGCCAGCGCCTCCAGCGCGCCGGCCACCGCGCCGAGCGCGCCGGTGTGCGGGCGGCCGCTGCTGCCGTTGGTCGACGCGACCGTGACGATCGAGCCGCGCCCGGCCGGGACCATCACCCGGGCCGCCTCCCGCGCGGTCAGGAACTGTGCGCCGATCACCTCGCCGAGGGCTTCGACGAGCAGGGCGGGGTCCAGGTCGCGGTAGGGCACCCCGACGCCGGAGGAGTGGGCCGGCAGTTCGAAGCCGTTGAAGCACACGTCGACCGGGCCCTTCGCGGCGACGGCGGAGACGTATTCGCGTACGTGGTGGGGGTCGCTGGGGTCGACGGTGGCCGGATGCGCCTCGCCGCCGTCGGCGTGGATCTTCTCAGCGAGCGCCTCGACGGCCTCGGTGTCCAGGCCGCTGACCCACACCTGCGCCCCCAGTCTGCCCAGGTGCCTGGCCACGGTCTCGGCGAGCCGCTCGTCGGCGGCGAACACCAGGGCGCGTTTGCCGGAGAGCATCATCGTCGTCCCCTCACGCGGGCGCGTCACCGCACGCCTCCTCACCGGAATCGTGCCACGTCAGAAGGCCTCGGCGCCCCCGAATGGGGGCAGTCCGGCGGTCACCCGGCGGTGAGTTCGACCCCCGCCTCGGTGGTCTGCACGAAGAACGTCAGCGACTCCTGGAAGTACAGCCGCGCCTCCTACGCGTCGTGGGACGCGCCCGGCGTCACGGCCACGGCACCCGGAATCCCGACCGGCCCGAGTTCCACCGCCGCAGATGCCGCGGGCGCAGCCTCGGCCGGCTCGGCGGCGGCAGCCCCGGCGGGCGGTGGCAGGTCGTCGAGCAGGTCGGCGGACGGCACGAAGAACAGGCTGCCGGACACCGCGGTGGAGAAGTCGAGGATGCGGTCGGTGGTGCCGGGCGGCCTGCCGACGAACATGTTCTGCAGCATCTCTTCGGTGACCTCGGGCCGGCCCGCGTACCCGATGAAGTAGGTGCCGAACTCGCCCTCGCCGGCCGAGCCGAACGGCATGTTGTCGCGCACGATCTTGCGCTCGGCGCCCTCGGCGTCCACGATCGTGTTCAGCGTCAGGTGCGAGTCGGCGGGCTTGGCCTCGTCGGGGAACTCGATGTCGTCCAGTTTGGTCCGGCCGATGACCCGCTCCTGCTCGGCCACCGAGATCGCGTTCCAGGCGGCCATGTCGTGCAGGTACTTCTGCACGATCACGTAACTGCCGCCGAGGAAGCCGGGATCCTCGTCGCCGACCAGTGCCGCCGTGGCGGCCGCGTTACCGGTCGGGTTCTCGGTGCCGTCGACGAAACCGAGCAGATCCCGTTCGTCGAAGTACTTGAAGCCGTGCGTCTCGTCGACGACGTCGACCCGGCCCGCCAGCCGGGCCATGAATTGCTTGGCCAGCTCGAAGCACAGGTCCATGCGGCGGGCCCGCAGGTGGAACAGGAGATCGCCCGGGGTGGCGACGGCGACGTGCCGCGGGCCGGTGATCTCGCGGAAGGGGTGCAGGCCCGCCGGGCGCGGGCCGCCGAACAGCCGGTCCCACAGCAGCGAGCCGATGCCGACCACGCATTGGAGCTGCCCGTCGGGGACCCGGAAGCCCACGGCGCGGGCCAGGCTCGCGACGTCGCCGAGCAGGTCCCGGACGTCGTCCTCGGCCCCCTCGCGCACTGTCACGATCAGGAAGACGGCGGCCTCGGTGAGGCCCGTCAGCACCGGCTGCGACTCGACGCTGCCCACGATGACCTCCCGGAAGCCTCCTCCTCGGAATCGTGCCACGGCACCTGCCGCCATATCGCCGGAATTCCGGCATACCGCACAGTATTGCGGCTTCTTTTCAAGTCGATGAATGTCCCGTAAGCTCGGCGCGGGAGCGCTCCCAAAGGCGAGACCGGGCATCGCCGGACGTTTCCCCCACCACTCCAGACGGGATTGGATCATGAAACTGCTACGCCTGGCCGTGCCCGCGGCCCTGCTGGTCGCCACCCTCGCGATCGCCCCGCCCGCGGTCGCCGCCGACTTCCCCTACCAGGACCCGGCCCTGCCCGTGGCCACCCGCGTCGCCGACCTGCTGTCGCGGATGACGCTGGACGAGAAGCTGGGCCAGATGACCCAGGCCGAGCGGGCCTCGGTCACCAGCGGCGACATCACGCAGTACCGGCTCGGCTCGCTGCTGTCCGGCGGCGGCTCCGCACCCTCGTCCAACAACGCCACCTCGTGGGCGGACATGACCGACGGCTTCCAGCACGCCGCGTCGGCCACACCCCTGAAGATCCCGCTGCTGTACGGCGCGGACGCCGTGCACGGCCACAACAACGTGGTCGGCGCGACGATCTTCCCGCACAACATCGGCCTCGGCGCGACCCGCGATCCGGCCCTGGTCGGCAACATCGGCCGGGCGGTCGCCGAGGAGGTCACCGCCACCGGCGTCGACTGGGACTTCGCCCCCTGCCTGTGCGTGGCCCGCAACGACCGCTGGGGCCGCACCTACGAGTCCTTCGGCGAGAAACCCGACCTCGTCGGCTCGATGGCGACCATCGTCACCGGCCTGCAGGGCGCCACGCTGGGCGGCCCGGCCTCCGTGCTCGCCACCGCCAAGCACTACCTCGGCGACGGCGGCACCGCCAACGGCACCGACCAGGGCAACACCCAGCTGTCCGAAGCGGAACTGCGGGCGATCCACCTGCCGCCTTTCCAGGCCGCGATCCAGCGCGGCGTCGGCTCGGTGATGATCTCCTACAGCAGCTGGAACGGCGCGAAGCTGCACGGCAACCAGTTCCTCATCACCACCGTGCTCAAGGGCGAGCTGGGCTTCTCCGGCATCGTCGTGTCCGACTGGAACGGCATCGACCAGATCGACGGCGCCACCGGCATGAGCGCCACCGACGTACGCAGCGCGGTCAACGCGGGCATCGACATGGTGATGGCGCCCACCGCCTGGAAGAGCTTCCTCGACCTGCTCCGGGCCGAGGTGAACGCGGGACGGGTCAGCACCTCGCGGATCGACGACGCGGTGCGCCGCATCCTGACCAAGAAGTTCGAACTCGGCCTGTTCGAGCGGCCGCTGGCCGACCGCTCCTACCTGTCCTCGTTCGGCGGCACCGCACACCGCGCGCTGGCCCGCCAGGCCGTCGCCAAGTCGCAGGTCGTGCTGAAGAACAGCGGCAACGTGCTGCCCATCCCGGCCACCGGCGGCAAGATCTTCGTCGCGGGCCGGCACGCCGACAACATCGGCCTGCAGAGCGGCGGCTGGACCGTCTCCTGGCAGGGCGCGTCCGGCAACACCACCCCTGGCACCACGATCCTGCAGGGCATCCGCAACACCGTCGGCTCCGCCGCCACCGTCACCTACAACAGCGGCGGCAGCGGCATCGACAGCTCCTACCGGGTGGCGATCGCGGTCGTCGGCGAGCAGCCGTACGCCGAGGGCCAGGGCGACCGCCCCAGCGGCATGGGCCTGGACTCCACCGACCTCAACACCCTCACCACGCTGCGCAACTCCGGCGTGCCCGTGGTGGTCGTGCTCGTCTCCGGCCGCACGCTGGACATCGCAGCGCAGCTGCCGAACTGGAACGCCCTGGTCGCCGCCTGGCTGCCCGGCACCGAGGGGCAGGGCGTCGCCGACGTGCTGTTCGGGGCCGTCCAGCCGACCGGCAAACTGCCGGTGACCTGGATGAGCAGCGCGAGCCAGCAGCCGATCAACGACGGCGACGGCAAGACCCCGCTGTTCGCGTACGGCTTCGGCCTCACCTACGGCGGCACCCCGGCCGACACGACCCCGCCGTCCACGCCCGGCACGCCCGCCGCGTCCGGCGTGACCGCGTCGTCGGTCGCGCTGTCCTGGGCCGCCGCCACCGACAACGTCGCCGTGACGGGCTACGACGTGGTCCGCGTGCAGGGCTCGACGGAGACGGCCGTGTCGTCGCCGGCCACGAACAGCGCGTCGCTGACCGGGCTGACGCCCTCGACCGCCTACACGTTCGCGGTGTACGCCAAGGACGCCGCCGGGAACCGCTCGGCGCGTTCCGGCACGGTCGCGGTGACCACCGCCGCGGGCGGCGACACCCAGGCCCCCACCACCCCGTCGAACCTGGCCGCCACCAACGTGACCAGCGCCGGAGCGACGCTCACCTGGACCGGCTCCACCGACGACGTCGCCGTCACCGGCTACGAGGTCTTCCAGGCTCCCGGCACGAGCGGCGGCACGTTCACGCTCGCCGGCACCGCCACCGGCGCCACCTTCTCCCTCACCGGCCTGTCCGCGTCGAGCACGTACCGGTTCCACGTCCGGGCCCGTGACGCCGCCGGGAACGTCTCCGGCAACTCCAACACCGTCGTCGTCACGACGACCGGCGGCGGCACCGGCGCAAGCTGCCGGGTCACCTGGACCCCGAACAGCTGGGGCAACGGCTTCACCGCCAACGTCACCATCGTCAACACCGGTTCGACCACCATCAACGGCTGGACCCTGACCTGGACCTTCACCGGCAACCAGCAGGTCACCAGCGCCTGGAACGCCACCGTCACCCAATCCGGCGCCACCGTCACCGCCCGCGACGGCGGCTGGAACGCCGTCATCCCCCCGACCGCCAACGCCCAATTCGGCCTCCAGGGCACCTACACCGCCACCAACCCCACCCCCACCGCCTTCACCCTCAACACCACGCCCTGCACCGCCTAACCGGGACGAGCGAAGGAAGGGCACCTTCTTATCGCTACGCGATGTAGAAGGTGCCCTTCCCAACGCCCTGCGGCCGGTGGCCAGGGCTAACGGGTCAGCGGTTCGTACACGTTGCCGTGCTCGCTGACCGGCAGGTAGCGCTCGTCGGCCGCCGCCGCGTGCAGCCCGGCCAGTAGGCCACCCGCCTCGGGCAGGTCGAGGGCGGCCCGCAGCCGGGCCCGGTCGTCGTCCAGCTCGGGCCAGTCCTCGCGGATCTCGTCGTCGGCGAAGGCCAGCCAGTCCCGCAGCGCCGCCCCGTCACCCAGCGGCCTCGAGGTGGCGTCGTGCAGGCTGGACAGACCGACCACCAGCGCCAGCGCGGTACGCAGGTCCGCCGCGATCAGCCCGCCCTCGCCCTCGGAACCGGCGTAGACGACGGGACGGTTGTCGGCCGGCGGCCCGGCCAGCAGGAACGCGCCGCCGGAGGCGTCCCCGGCGATCATCTCCAGCGCGCCGCCGTCGGGCAGCCGCACCCCCTCGACAGGCCCGTTCTCCACCCGGCGGAGGTCGAAGTCGAAACGTACGAGCAGCTCGGCGATCCACGCCTCGTCCTGTATCTGCCGCAGCAGGTCCTGATCACGCATGCGGGGCACCGTACCGGCGACCCCTGTCAGTCGCCGCTGCGTGACTCAGCCCGGCCGGTCTCCGGCCGCCTGGGGCGGTTCCTGGGCCAGGGCCAGGGCGAGCATCCGGCGCAGCCCGACGATCGCCGCCGCGGCCAGGATCGCCGTCCACGTCGTGGCCAGTGACAGCGTGAGCAGGCCCGCGGCGAGCCAGAAGTCCAGCGCCACGGCCAGGGCCGACCGGCCGGACCGGGACCGCGCGAACATCAGCGCCCCGGCGACGCCACCCGCCGCGACGCAGAGCAGGGCCGCGCCCCGTACCACCGCTTCGGGCAGCAGGGTCACGGCGTGCCCCGCGCCGCGCCGCCCGGCCCGGGTGCGGTGACCTCGCCGATGCCGCGCAGCTCGGCGCGGGCCTCCTGGATCTCCTTGTTGAGGAAGTAGTTCAGCGCGGTGCGGATGGTGGCGATGGCGGCGAGTTCGGCGATCTCGCGCAGGGTCGGCGCGACCGCGGTGCGCAGGATGTCACCGGCGAGCTGGAACTCCAAGCCGAGGGTGAGGAAGCGGCCGAGTCCCAGCCGGATCGGCACGAAGTCGACGGTGTGCCGCCCGCGGATCGCCGCGCCGACGAACTGGACGAACGCGACGCTCGCCCCGATGAAGATGACCACCGCGCCGGCCGCTTCGACCAGCGTGACGAGCAGATCGACCAGGCCGGCCAGCGCGGCCTGACCCCACGGGTGCTCCATGACCGCCCCTGCCGCCGGTCCCTTGTGCCCTCACGCTACGCCGCATCCCGGGACGAGAACCCCGGAACCGGACATCCGCCGCGCCTCGCGCGACCGCGCTTTGCGTTGATCGTCCGACTTGGCTGGCAGACGTGCGTAAGCGGGGTCAAGATACGCACCGGTGCCGGGCAGTCGGACGATCATGCGGCGTTCGCCGCAGGCGCCGGCGTCAGCGGGGTGGCAGGATCTGGAGGGTCTCGGTGCCGTCGCGCAGCGCGCGGCCGACGGTGCAGTGGTTCTCGTGGACCCGATGGGCCACCGACTCGAACACCTCGGCGGCCTTGTCGTCGCCGGGCGGCAGCTCGATCTCGTACGTCGTCGTGATCGGCCCGAGCTTGGTCGGCGCGACCTTCTCTGCGTCGACGCGCACCGCCAGCTTGACCAGGCGGTGCCCGCGCTTGGCGGTCAGCGGCTCGACGGTGACGATCTCGCAGCCGCCCAGGGCTGCGAGCAGCAGTTCGACCGGCGAGAACACGCCGTCCTGATCGGAACTGCCCACGGCGACCGAGGCCCCGCGCTCGTTGGTGGCGATGAAACCGTCGTCGGTGCGTTCGACCCTTACCGTTGCCATGATCGCCATGCTACCGGCGAGCCCGCGGCACGGGTGCGCGTCGGCCGGAGGGCCGACCGGTTCAGGGGTGGATCTTCCTGCCTTCGGCGAGCATGGCGACGTACTGGGCGATTCGCCTGGCCCGGGTCTCCGGCCGCTTCGCCTCCTGGATCCGGTGCAGCACCGCGTACCGGTTCTGCCGGTCGACGGCGGCGAAGAAGCGCTGCGCATCCGGGTTGGCGGCGAGCGCCTGCGCGAGGTCGTCGGGCACCTCGGCGGTCTTCATGCTGTCGTACGCCGCGTCCCATCGCCCGTCCGCCCTGGCCCGCTCGATCTCGGCGAGCCCTCCGGGCCGCATCCGGCCCTGCTCGATCAGTGACGCCACCCGGTCGCGATTGATCTTCGACCAGCGGCTGCGGGCCCGGCGCGGGGTGAACTTCTGCAGCCAGTACACCTCGTCGACGCCGGCCTTCGGTCCGTCGATCCAGCCGTGGCACAGGGCCACGTCGAGTGCCCGCGGGTAGTCGACCGACGGCACGCCCGAGGCCTTCTTCGCCAGCTTGAGCCACACGCCCGCGCTGTCGGCGGGCTGGCCGGCGAGCCACTGCTCGAAGGCGTCGGCGTCAGGGAAGGTCAGGGTGGGGGCTTCGGCGGCCATCGGGCCAGTCAAACACAGGGGCCCGACAGCGGCGCGGTCACGCGGTGTACTGGTGCAGGTACACGTCACCGGCCGGGGTGGTCCAGCCGAAGGCGGTGCCGGTGCGGCGCCAGCCGGTGCGCTCGTACAGGGCGATGGCGGCGTCCTGCCCGGTGGTCACCTGGAGGGTGAGCTTCAGGCCGCGCTCGGCGGCGAATGCGCGGGCCTGCGCGAGCAGAGCCTTCGCCAGGCCCACGCCCTGGGCCGCGGGGGCGACGAACAGGCGGCTGATCTCCGCGGTGCCGTGCTCGTCGACGCGGACCATGACGTGTCCGACGACCGCCGGTCCGTCGGCGGCGACCCAGCTGCGTACGGCGTCGGGCGGGCTGAGCCACCGGTGCGGACTGTCCGGCCAGCGCGTCGGATATCCGCCGCCGCCGTGGTGCACCGCCGACAGGGCCGCGACGCACCCGTCGAGGTCGGCGTCGCGCCGCTCGCGTATCTCGACTGCCACGGCAAGCGATCATGCCAGGCGGGGCAGGCCGGCAAGGCGCAGGGTTAAGAAGGTGCCCTTCCTCCGCGTATGGCGATGTGAAGGTGCCCTTCCTTCGTTCACGGCAGGGCGTTGATGTCGCGGTTGGTGAGGGTGCGGGTGGGGGAGCCGGCGAGGCCGATGTCGATCATGGCGCGGCCGAGCTGGTCGGTGGTGGTGGCCAGGCCGGGGATGCGGGCGAGGAGGGGGTACAGCGGGCCGGTGATCTTGTACAGGGTGCGGTACCAGCCGGTCTTGGAGGTGATGCCGTGGCGGGGCTGGATGAAACCGGGACGGAACAGGTAGGTGTCGAAGGGCATCGCGAGCAGCGCGTTCTCGGTGCGGCCCTTGACCCGGGCCCACATCATGCGGCCGCGTTCGGTGGAGTCGGTGCCGCTGCCGGAGACGTAGACGAAACGCATGCCGGGGGAGACCTCGGCGAGGACACCGGCGACGGCCGTGGTGAGGTCGTAGGTGATGCGGGTGTAGTCGGCCTCGCTCAGGCCCGCGGCGGACATGCCCAGGCAGAAGAAGCAGGCGTCGTATCCGGCCAGGTCGGCGGCTACGGGCGACAGGTCGGACAGGTCCGCGCGTATCAGCTCGGCCAGCTTGGGGTGCTGCTGCCCGGTGGGGGTGCGGCCGACCGCCAGCACCTGCGCGACCCGGTCGTCGCGCAGGCACTCGCGCAGCACGCCCTGGCCGACCATGCCGGTCGCCCCGAACAAGATCACCCTCATGCCGGTCCCGGCCTGTTCGGTCACGTCCGCGAGGTTAGCGCGCCCGGCCATGTGTGAGACGAACACGCCTCGGGTATAGCGACCCCATGCTCAGCGAGATCAGTGCAGAGCTCCTGGAGACGATGAAGCGTGCGGCCAGCGTGCTGCGCCGCGCAGAGGTGCCGTTCGCGCTGGCGGGCGGCTTCGCCGTCTATGCCCGTGGCGGCACGTCCAGCGAGCATGACGTGGACTTCGTCATCCGCGAGGAGGATGTCGAACGGACGCTGGAGGCTTATGCGGAGGAGGGCTTCCGCACCGAGCGCCCCCCTGAGGACTGGCTGGTGAAGGTGTACGACGAGGACCGGCTGGTGGATCTGATCTTCCGGCCGGTGCAGCGTCAGGTGACCGAGGAGGTCCTGGCGGAGAGCTCGATCGTGCCGGTCGGCGCGCTGCACATCCCCGTGCTGTCGGCGACCATGCTGATGGAGCACAAGCTGCTGACCTTCTCCCAGCACCACTGCGACTACTCCCGGGCGCTGCCGCTGGCCCGGTCGCTGCGCGAGCAGATCGACTGGGACCAGGTCCGCCGCGACACGGCCCACTCGGTGTACGCCGAGGCCTGCCTCTACCTGCTCAGCCTGCTGGAGATCATCCCGCCGGCGAGCGAGGGCGGCTCGCAGGAGAGGCAACCGCAGGAGCAACCCCACGACGGGCAGGCCTCGGTGCCTGCCGGAGCGGACAGGACGGGGGCATGGTGAGCGAGCCACGAGTGGTTGACGAGTACGCCGACGCCGAGGTGCACCGCATGCTGACCGAGGACGGCACGATCTGCGAGCAGGGCATCGAGGTGATCCGCCGGGACGGCGCGGTGCTGCTGCGCGGCCAGGTCGAGACCGCACACCGCCGTGACGCGATCGGCGAGCGGGTGGCCGCGATGTTCCCGGACAAGACCGTGTGCAACGACATCGTGGTGACGGCGGTGGCCGGTCCTTCCGAACCCGAGGTGATCACGTGATCCGGGTGGCGGCGGTTGGCGACGTGCACATGGACGTCGACGTGCTCGGCCGGTACCGCCCCTCCCTGGAGCAGCTCGGCGAGCGGGCCGACGTGCTGCTGCTGGCCGGTGACCTGACCCGGCACGGCACCGTCAACGAGGCCGAGTGCGTGGCCCGCGAGTTCGGCGACCTGCCGGTGCCGGTGGTGGCCGTGCTGGGCAACCACGACTACCACAGCGACCAGCAGCGCGAGGTCACCAAGGTGCTGGCCGCGGGTGGCATCACCGTGCTGGAGGGCGAGGGCATCACCATCAGCTGCCGGGACGTGAAGTTCGGGGTGGCCGGGATCAAGGGCTTCGGCGGCGGTTTCGCGGGGCGCTGCGCGTCCATGTTCGGCGAGCAGGAGATCAAGGACTTCGTGCGTACGACGGAGAAGGCAGCGACCCGCCTGCAGGCCGCCCTGCTGTCGCTGGACGCGGACGTGCTCGTCGCGATGACGCACTACGCGCCGGTGCCGGACACGCTGCTGGGCGAGCCGCTGGAGATCTACCCGTTCCTGGGGTCGTACCTGCTCGGCCAGGCGATCGACTCCGCACCCACGGCACTGGCCGTGCACGGGCACGCGCACGCGGGCGTGGAGCGCGGCGTGACCCCGGGCGGGGTGCGCGTGCGCAACGTGGCGCACCCGGTGATCCGCCAGGCGTACAGCGTCTACCAGCTCGAGGCGGCCCTACCGGGGAAAACGCCAGTTTCGCAGGGCGCCGGGCGGGGTATCGACTCGCTGTCGCACGACGTCTGACGTCAGGAGATCATGATGTTCCTCCGTACCCGGAACAACGACAGTGTCGCCTCGGCCACCTGGAACGAGTTCCTCCACGGGTTGGGCAGCACCCGTGACGTGGCAGCCGAACGAGCGAAGGAGAAGGCGGGAAGCGTGCGGGAGACGCTGTCCGGCACCGGCTCCGAGGCACGGCACCGGGCTTCGCTGGCGCTCGACGCGCTCGCGGGCCGGCCGGCCCCGGTCCGCTGGGGCTGGATCGCGGCTGCCGCAGGCGTGGGCGTGCTGGCCGGTTTCGCGGTTGCGGAGCTGCTGCGCGGTCACCCGGTCGACGAGGCGGTCGCCTCGCTGCGCCGCCAGCTCAGCCACCCGCGTGAGCAGGTGGAGGAGCACGTCGGCTGACACGCCGAACTGCCGGAACCCGGGCGGGTGCGGTGGGCCGATGCTACGTTGCAG
The DNA here is from genome assembly GCF_009720385.1 of Catellatospora vulcania. Classification (GTDB taxonomy): domain Bacteria; phylum Actinomycetota; class Actinomycetes; order Mycobacteriales; family Micromonosporaceae; genus Catellatospora; species Catellatospora vulcania. Next base: position 129,295 of record NZ_ML769311.1, read on the forward strand.
ACGCCCCCCGCACCCGCCTTGACGTTCTTCGGGGGACCACTGTGAAGACCGAGTACCGGCTGTTCCTCGGGGTGGCCGCGTTCCTGTTCGTGACCGCCGTCGTGTACTGGTTCTGGAGCGGGGCGGCGCTGGCGCAGTACGACTGGATCGGCACCACGGCACTGACCCTCAGCGGCCTGCTGTGCCTGATGTGCGGGGGCTACTTCTGGTTCGTCTCGCGCCGCATCGAGCTGCGCCCGGAGGACCGGGTCGACGCCGACATCGCCGAGGGCGCGGGCGAGATCGGCTTCTTCAGCCCCGGCAGCTACTGGCCGTTCGGCATCGCGCTGGCCGCTCTGGTCACATCACTGGGGCTGGTGTTCTGGATGTGGTGGCTGATCGGTCTCGGGATCGTCGCGACGATCGTGGCGGCGTCGGCGCTGCTGTTCGAGTACTACACGGGCACTCGGCGGACAGCCGAGCACTGATGCCCGGAACGCGCGACAATCGTAGGTGTGACGCAGTCGCGCCGGTGGTGCGCGGAGCGGGGGCGGGGGCCATGGGATTCGACGAGAAGCTGCACAACATGGGCCAGCGGGTGGTCGGCAGGGCCGAGGAGGTGGCCGGCAAGGTCACCCACAACCAGCGCTGGGAGCAGGAGGGCCGGGCCCGGGTGGCCGCGGTCGACGAGGACACGGCCCGGCAGAAGGCCAAGGACGTCGCCAAGGCGCAGGAGGCCGCGGGGCACATCAGCCGCGACGAGCGGCTGCGCCTGGAGCGCCGCGACGACGCCTAGCAATCCACCAGCGATGATGCGCACCGGGGGTGTCCGGCGACACCTTAATACAGGCCTGTAACAGCGCCGACAAACCGCAGCCTTAACGTGGTCTCAGACGTTGTATCAAGGTCAGGTCGCCTCGACGCGGCAGAGCAGCCACTCGGCGGACCGACCACGTCCACGACGACGACGCGAGGGTGACCATGGAGGACGGGCGGCTCAGCGCTCTGGACATGTCGTTTCTGTGCCTGGAGAACACCGCCTCGCCCATGCACCTGGGCGCGGTCGCGGTGTTCCACCCGACGGCACAGGTGAGCCCGGACCTGCTCGTCAGGATGCTGGCCGAGCGGGCGAGCCGGGTGCCCCGGATGCGGCGCAAGGTCGGCCCCACGGTGCTCGGCGGCGCGGCGTGGAGCGAGGACCCGGTCTTCAACGCGCGCAACCACATCTTCCACCACCGGCTGGAGTCCGGCGGCCGCGACGACCTGGCCGCCCTGGTCTCCGACCTGATGACGGACCCGCTGGACCGCAACCGCCCGCTTTGGCAGCTGCACCTGGTCAGCGGGCTGGCCGGGGGCCGCTTCGCGCTGCTGGCCAAGATGCACCACGCGCTGTGCGACGGGCAGGGCGCGGTCGGGATCGGACTCGGCCTGCTCGACGGCGGGGATCTGCTGGCCGCCGAGCCGCCGCAGGCTCGCCCGGCCACGCCGTCGCCGCTGTCGGCGCTGGCCCGCCAGGGGGCTGAGCTGATCAGCCGTCCCGAGCACGTGGTCGGCGACGTCGTCGGCCGGGCGAGCACGATGTTCGACATCGCCTCGGCGATCGTCGGGCGGGTGCGCGCCCCAGCCCCGTCGCCGCTGCTGGCGGCCCCGTCGGGCACGCGCCGGGCGGCGTTCGTCAGCCTGGAGACCCGCGAGCTGCAGCGGATCCGCCGCAAGCACGGCGGCACGCTCAACGACCTGCTGCTGGCCGTGGTCGCGGGGGCGCTGCGGCACTGGCTGATCGGCCACGACCGGCCGGTCGACGTGCTGCGCGCGCTGATCCCGGCGAGCCAGCGGATGCGCTCGGGCGGCAGCGACGACGCCAACCAGCTCTCGGCGTACCTGTGCGACCTCCCGGTCGGCGAGCCCGACCCGGCCCGCCGGCTGGCCCTGGTCCGCGAGGCCATGGACCGCAACAAGGCCGCCGGACCGCGCCGGGGCGCGGGCGCGATCCCGGTGCTCGCGGGCATGCTGCCCTCGGCGCTCAACCGGCTCGCCGCGCCGTTCGCGGCCCACGCCGCCCCGCTGCTGTTCGACATCGTGGTGACCAGCGTCCCGCTGCCGCCGCTGCCGCTGCACCTGGGCGGCGCACAGCTGGCGGAGCTGTACCCGATCGCCCCGCTGGCCAGCGGCCACGCCCTGGCCATCGGCCTGTCGCGCTACCGGGACGGGGTCCACATCGGCCTCTACGCCGACGGGGCCGCCCTGCCGGACATGGAGAAGCTGACGGAAGCTCTCCCGATCGCCCTAGCCGAACTCGACGCTTAGGGCTTAAAGCGAAGGAAGGGCACCTTCTTAACGCTATGCGTTGTAGAAGGTGCCCTTCCTAACTCTCCCGCCTTAGAAGCGCAGGATGACGTGGCTCTTGTCGGAGCCGTCCATGGGGTAGCCGTAGGCCACGAAACCGCCGTCGTCGGTGACGTCCGCCGCCTCGGCCGCGTAGAACACGTCGTACCCGGCCATCGTGGTCAGGTCCCACATCCGGCCCTGCGGGTCCCACGCGACCACGCGCGTGTCGTACGGCGCCGCGTCCGCCTCGCCGATGATCCAGCCGGACGCGTTGATGCCGACCGCCTTCGAGTGGAACCCGAAGTCCGGCAGCCGCTTGATCCCGCCGGCCTCGGTCCAGATCACGGCCCGCGAGCCGCTCTCACCGACCGCGGTGCCCGCGTCGTTGACCTCCAGCAGCGCGCTGCTCTCGCCCTCGACCACCGGGCCGATGCGGTGGATGGCGCCCGCGGCGTCCCACCACACGGCCGTGGCCAGGCCGTTCTCGCTGGACGAGCCGACGGTGACGCCGCTGTTGTTGATGCCGATGGGCTCGGTCAGCTCCGGGTCGGCGGTCAGGTGCGGCAGGCGTACGTACCCGCCGTCCTTCGTCCACCGGAACGGGTCGTTGTGCCAGTGGTACGCGTCGTCCGGCCGGTACGCCGTGATGTTGCCGACCACCGTGCCCGTGTCGTTGACGGCGAACGCCCGCCCGTAGATCGCGTCGGCGCTCCAGGACGGGATCGGCAGCTCGGTGACCGTGCCGTCGGCGTGGAAGACACCCGGCAGGGTCGGCGTCTCGGTGTGCTCCGACTGGCCCACGCCCTCACCGTGGCGGTTGATGTCGAAGATGTACCCCTGGTATCCGGTGTACCCCTTGATGCCGCCCTCGGGCGTCCAGCGGGCCGGTGTGGTGACCGCGTCGATCTGCGCCGACCCGGCGGCGATGCCGTCCTGCGCGGAGAACACCGCGAACGGGCCGAACGTCGTGTCGACCCGCACCGACGGGCCGTGCACCGCCTCGATGACGACACCGGCCTGGCCGACGAGTGCGCCGTCGGTGTTGACCAGGTCCAGGCCGCCGAAGAGGGCGCGCCCGTTGGGCGCCAGGCCGGCCGCGGTGACCTGAGCGGTGACCGTCTTCGTCTCGTTGCGGGCCAGGGCCAGCGGCGCGGCGAACGTGGTGCGCACGGTGCCCATGGCCGTGGTGCTCACCTCGTCGGTGTAGTCGAACTGCGTGGTGCCCGCGGGCACGGCGTACCCGTCGACCCAGATGGTGTAGAAGCCCGGCGGCGGGTTGTCGATGACCACCGACTCTTCCGAGTCGCCGTCGGCGCTCTGCCCGATGACGACACCACCGGTGGTGACGATCAGGTCGAGGTCGGCGGCGGGGTCGGACGGGTTGCCGATCCGGGCCGAGAACCGTCCCGCGCCGACCGGCACGATCACCTGGTACGACTTCTGCGCGTGGTCGGCCAGCTCGGCCCGCTCGGTGAACCGGCTGCTCAGCGGGGACGTCGAGGCCGCCAGCTGGACCGGGCCCAGGTGGTTGGTGACCTCCCAGCTGACCGGGGCCGGTTCGTGCAGTTCGAGGGTGCCCAGTTTCGCCTCGGCCGCGGCGCTCGCGCCGAAGACGTCGACCGTGAGCCGGTAGTCGTTGCGCTCGGTGGGGGAGGTGCGCGACGCCTCGACGACGATCTCCCACACGCCCGGCATGGGGTCCTTGAAGCTGCGCAGGTTCGGGTCGCAGCCCTGGGCGTCCATGTTCGTGTAGCAGCCGTCCTCGACGGGGACGCCGTACGGGTGCTGCGCGACGAACCGGACCCGGTCGCCCGCGTCCACCCCGTCCAGCCTCACCTGCAGCGTACGGGCCTTCTCCGGCACGGTGACCAGGTATGACGCGGACTGCGCCTTGTCGACCCGACCGCTGTGCACGCGGCTGTAGGACGGCGCGGCCAGCGTGTCGGCGACCGCCACGGTGGCCATCATCCGGGCGTCGACGCCCCGCGTCGCCGGGTCGTCCAGCGTCATGATGGCGCTGTGCACCCCGTTGCCCTTCGGCTTCACCCACACCAGCACCGGGGTCGGCTTGTTCAGCGGCAGCCGGACGGTGCCGCGGAACGCCTTGAAGGTGCCGTCGTCACCGGTCCAGCCGATGTGGTGCAGCGCGTCGCCGGCCGGGCCGGTGGTACGGGTGACCGTGATCGACTGAAGCCGGGCGATGTCGCCACCGCACCGGTCGTAGAGGCCCGTGCCCCGGTTCGGCGTGGTCAGCACCGGTGAGATGGGCGTGCAGACCGGTGCGTCGAAGGAATAGGTGCTGGTCGCCAGACCGCCCGCGGCCAGTGCCCGCCACGCGCGCTCGACGTCGAACAGTCCGTTGCCCTGGACGTGGGCGTCCACCCCGGGCAGGAAGCGGGCGCTGCCGTAGACGGCGGCGCGCAGCTTCGCGGGTTTCGCGTCCACCTTCGTCGCTTTCGCGGCCGACAGCAGCAGCGCGGCCGCGCCGGCCGCCTGCGGTGAGGCCATCGAGGTGCCGTTGAACATGCTGTAGCCCGGCGGCAGCTCGTAGCCGACGCCGGTGACGGGGGAGCCCGGCAGCCAGGTCGGGGTGGTGCTCACGGCCGCGCCCGGCGCGACGATGTCGGGCTTGAAGCCGCCGTCCTCGCGGGGGCCGCGGGACGAGAAGCCGAAGATCCCCATCTTCGTCTTCACGTCGGAGCCGTAGTCGGCGGCCCAGGTGGCGCTGGACACCGACGCGCCGACCGCGACGACGTCGCTGGCCACGGACGGGTCGCCGATCGTGTTCAGGCCCGGACCGCTGTTGCCGGCGGACAGGAACAGCTGCACGCCGTAGTCGTTGATGAGGGTGTTGTAGAGGTGGGTGCGGGCGTTGGCGCCGTCGTTGAGGGCGGGCAGGCCCCCGATGGACATGTTGACCACGTCCACGCCCCGGTTCACGACGAGGTCGATCATGCCTTCGGTGAGGGCGACGGCGGTGCAGCCGCCGCTCCAGGTGCAGGCCCGGGACGAGACGATCTTCGCGCCGGGGGCGGCGCCGTTCATCTTGCCGCCGAACAGGCCGTGCCCGGCGGCGATGCCGGCCACGTGGGTGCCGTGGGCGCTCTCGGGCAGGCCGATGCTGACGAAGTCCGCCGTGCCCTCGCGCCCGGCGGGGGCGAGGTCCACACCGAGGCGGTACTCGACGGTGAACGGCATCGACTCGTTGAGCGCGGTCGCCGGGTCGTCGGCGCCGAACCGGCCCGCCTTCTGCTCCTCGCGGAACGGCCGCAGCAGCGGCTCGTCGGCGAACGAGGAGTCGCCGTCGGCGTCCACCCAGATCGCCCTGTCGCTCGGGCGGAACAGCACACCGAACGAGTCCCAGTCGTCGCCGTCGCGGTTCACGTCACCGTTGACGTCGTTGGGACCCGCGGTGGCGAACTCGTAGAACTCGGCGAACCGGAACTCCCCGGCGGCGGGCGCGGTGTACTTGCGCGACCAGCCCACGGTGAACTCGGGTGTGGCGGTGACCGTCTCGGTCAGCTCCAGCCAGGTGTTGTCGCCCTCGGTGAGCGGGTCGGTGGCGGTCACCCAGTCGACGATCTTGCGGGCGCCGGTCGTGGTGGTGGCCAGGGCCGGGTGGTCGAGGTCGACGCCGGAGTCCAGGATGCCGATGGTGACCCCGCGGCCGTCCCAGCTGCGGTGGTCGGCGACGAAACCGACCGCGCCGGTCTCCTGCGTGGGCAGGTACGGATTCGCCGCCGGGGTCTTCGCGCCGGGGGCTTTGGCGGTGCCGCCCTTGCGCCGGCCCTCCGCCGCCGGAACCGGGTCGGCGAGCCGGATCTCCTCGTCGAGATCGACGGCGAGCACCGAGCCCTTCTGCGCCACGGTGTCGACCGCACCTACGGGCACGCTCGCCCGCAGGTAACCGACCTTCTCGTGCGCCGCCGCGACCGTGCCACCGGCCGCCTCGACGGCCTTGCGGGCTGCGTCGAACTGCCCGGGCGCGACGGCCACCATCGCGGTGACCTTCTTCTTCCCGTCCCGAACGGCCTCGACCAGCAGCTCCCGGTCGTGCGAGCCGAGTTTGTCCTTCTTGGAGAAACCCGGTCCCTTGAGCACGCCGGGCGGGGCGTGTTCCGGCTTCGGCGCGGCGCTCGCCGCCGGTGCGGCGATCAGCAGCGCTGTCGTCGTCAGCAGGGCCGCGCTCAGGCGGCCGAGTTTGTGTGCGGACATGGTTCCGCAGCCTCATCGGACGGTCGGGCGTCCGCAAGATCTTCTTGTGGCGGGCTTGCGCCACGGCGGGGGTTCGCCAATTCCCGCGACGGGCCGGGCCCGCCGGGAGCCGTCAGGAATCCTTGGTGCGCTCGACCATCGCGTCCGGGGTGAGCAGCGCGGGGGGCTTGCCGCGGCCGCGGGCGGGCCAGGCGTAGTACTGCCCGTCGGCCAGGTAGAGGTCGAGTTGGCGGCCGATGTTGCGGTCGCTGAGATCGACGTTGACGGAGTAGACCACGTGGGGCTGGTCGTCCATGACGATCGCCAGGCGCTTGCCGCCGTCGTAGTCGGCAACGGTGCAGTGGTGACCGTTGTACTCGAAGCGCCGGTTGATCAGACGATCGGACGACATCGGGTCCTCCGTTCTCCCAGTTTGATGTTCATACGGCCACGTCAGGGTAAGCCGAAACGGCAGCGATGCCAACAGGCTCCGCGAACCGGGCGCGATCCTCACGACCCGTACGCACCACCGCATCTCACCATGTCCGCGAACGCGGCGGGCACCCGGGCGACTCATCCGTGGTCGAAACGCGTGTCGCGGGCCGCCGGTGATCGCCGATATCACCGCCAACCATCACAAGGCTGTGCAAAAGTGATGTTCATGCCATTCAGTGCAGCCGACCGACCGGAGGCGACGTGATGTTCGTCTTTCCCGCGCAGATCCGCGACCTGGCGATCCTTATCGCCCGGCTCGGCATCGGCATCGTCTTCTTCGCCCACGGCTGGCAGAAGCTGTTCACCATCGGCATCGGCCCCACCACAGCGGGTTTCCGGGCACTGGGCGTGCCACTGCCCGCCCTGTCCGCCTGGTACGCCGGGCTCGTCGAGTTCATCGGCGGCGCGATGCTGATCGTCGGCCTGGCCGTGCCGATCGCGGGCGTGCTGCTCTTCCTCGACATGCTCGGCGCGTTCTTCACCGTGCACATCGGCCATGGCCTGTTCGTCAACTCCGGCGGCTCCGAGCTCGTCATCGCCCTCGGCGTCGGCAGCCTCCTGCTCGCCGCCGTCGGCGCCGGCCTCTACAGCATCGACCACGCCATCGCCGCCAACCGCTCCACCACCACCCCCCACGGCCCCAAAACGATCCCCTGACCCACCCCGTCCCACCCCACCCCACCCCCCACCCCGGTTCGCCCCGCCCCGGTTCGCGCAAGATCGAGACGATCTTGCGCGAACTGTTGTGCATATGACCGGTACGCGTGTGTCGTCCCCACCGTTCGCGCAAGATCGTCGGGGGTGGGGGCTGGTACGGTGCCGGGGTGGGTGAGGGTGACGGGCGGGTTGTGGTGGTTTATACCGACGGGGCGTGTTCGGGGAATCCGGGGCCCGGCGGGTGGGGGGCGATCCTGCGGTACGGCGGGCACGAGCGGGAGCTGTGCGGTGGGGACCCGGGGCCGACGACGAACAACCGGATGGAGCTGACGGCGGCCATCTCGGCTCTGGAGGCGCTGACCCGGCCGGTCACCGTGCAACTGCACACCGACAGCACCTACGTGCGCGACGGCATCACCAAGTGGATGCACGGGTGGCGGCGCAACGGGTGGCTGACCTCGGACCGCAAGCCGGTCAAGAACGCCGACCTGTGGCAGCGCCTGGCCGAGGCGGTGGCCCGGCACACCGTCGAGTGGCGGTGGGTGCGCGGGCACGCCGGCGACCCCGGCAACGAGCGCGCCGACGCGCTGGCCAACAAGGGCATGGCGCAGGCGCGCTCGGGCGTCCGCTGACTCAGGCCACCAGGCTGGCGTAACCCGGGTAGTTCACCACGAAGCCGTCCTTGTCGACGGTCAGGTCGGCGGTGAAACTGCCCGAGGAGTAGCGGATCGTCTCCGCGTCGATCACCGTGTACGTCTGCTCCACCGGGATGACCTGCAATGACGGCACCCGGATCCAGGCCATCGGCACGGTGTGCGTGGTGCCGGGCTCGGCCCCGAGCAGTCCGAGCCGCCGGATCGGCAGCGTGTTGGTCAGCGCGGTCGCCTCCAGGTCCACGTCGAGCACCCCGGACAGCCGACCGGGGTCGACGATGCCGGGCAGCTGCACCGAGCCGAATTTGCCCTGCTCGCTGGTGATCACCCGCCACGAGTTGGCGGAGCGTTCCAGGCGCACCTCGCGCTGCCAGCCGGCGCCCTCGGACTCGACGGTCATGGTGTCGGTGGCGAAGCCGTCCACCGTGGTCAGCGTGTAGCGGCAGGCGTGCGGCACCGGTTCGGCGGCGACCACCTGGCCGTGGGCGAGGAGTTTATCGGGGCGCAGATCGACGAGGGCGATGTCGGTGCCGACCTCGACCATCCGGTCCCACAGCAGGGCGCGCGGCAACGGGCTCATGCCCTGAGGTTAGTGACGTGGCGGCGATTGTGGGGCGGATTCGCCCGTTCGCGTCCACAGTGCTCGGCCGGTGAAGAAATCCGCCACGTCATCTTCACGATTGTGAATGTTTCTGACAGCATGTGCGCACCCACCCACCCTCGTGATGGAGCCCACATGGTGTTCCCGCTCCGCGCCGCCGTACCCCTGCTGGCGGCGCTCTCCTTCGTGCTGCTCGGCACCCCCGCCCACGCCGCCGCCCCGGCGTACACCGCCCTCGGCGACTCCTACGCCTCCGGCACCGGCACCCGCGAGTACGCCGACCCGACCTGCCAGCGCTCGAACAGCGCCTACCCGGTGCTCGACGCCGCCCGGCTCGGCGCCACCCTCACCTTCGCCGCCTGCGCCGGAGCGAAGATCCCCGCCATCCTCAGCGGACAGCTGGGCAGCCTCAACGCCGACACCCGCTACGTCACGGTGAGCGCTGGCGGCAACGACATCGGCTGGTCGGCGGTGATCGTCCAGTGCGCCAAGCCCTGGCCGTACACCTGCTGGGGCGACATCGACAAGGCCGAGGCCTACCTCCGCAACACCCTGCCCGGCCAGCTCGACCAGCTCTACACCCGCATCCGCGCGCTGGCCCCGAACGCGACCGTGGTCGTGGTCGGCTACCCGCGGCTGTTCAACGGCGAGGAGTGCAACGCCATCGCCCGGATCTCGCCCGGCGAGCAGGCCGAGCTCAACGCCGCCGCCGACCTGCTGGCCACCACGATCAAAGCCCGCGCCGCGGCCCGCGGCTTCGGTTTCGTCGACGCCCGCGGCCCGTTCACCGGCCACGCGGTCTGCGACGACGTCGAGTGGATCAACGGCACGTCCTGGCCCACCGGGGAGTCCTACCACCCCAACAAGGCAGGCCACGTCGGGTACGCCGGCGTGGTGGAGGCCGCGCTGCGCGCCTGACGTTCATCGAACAGTGTCCCCGCGCAGGCTGGTGCGGCCGACGACGCCGGATTAGCCTGCGCGGGTGGGCAGCAGCGTCAACTACGCCGTCATCCGCGACGGCTCACACACGGTGTACCGCCACGACGGCGGCGCCGGGGACAGCCTCGACTACCTGTTCGCGCCGGGTCCGGACATCGTGCTGCGGTGGCTCGCGCAGCTGGACGGGCACCTGACCGGCGAGTGGCTCGCCGACCCGCACTGCTCGGGCGGCGTGCTGATCGACACCGACCGCCGGGTGCTGCTGCTGTTCGCCACCGCGCTCGGCGACTACGCCTACCGTGCAGCCGTGCTCGACGCCTTCCGCCGCACCTGGCCGGGCTGGGACATCCGCTGGGCCTACGACGGCGTCGCCGACCTGATCGCCTACACCGGCGGCGATCCCGCCGCGGCCCGGGTCGCCCAGGACACGCCGCGGCTGCCGCACTACGACGGCCACGACCCCGAACTGCCGCTGGCGGCGCTGGTCACCGTCGCGGGCGAGCACGGCTGCCGGGCGTACGGCCTGAGCCCCGACCAGGCCGCAGAGCGGCCGTTCCGAGCCGGACCGGCGCTGCTGGACCGGCTCGCCGACGGGGAGCCGCTGGAGTGGTGCGACGAGATCCCCGGCGCCGGGCTGCACCTGGACCCGGCGAAGCGCACCGCCGGGCTGTGGAGCATCCGGCCGCTGCACGGGCTGCGCGAGGACTGGCCGGCACTGTGGCCGGGATGGACCCTCGACTTCTGGGGCGACTCGTACACCCGGCAGGTGGCGCTGTGCCCCGACGTGCTCGACGAGATCCCGCAGGTGCTGGTCGAGCCCGGCCTGCGGGAACTGGCCCGGCGGCTGGTCGACCTGTGGCCGGTGCGCTCGGCGCTGGCCGAGGCCGGGCTCGACGTCGACCAGCTCTACGTCCGCGACGTCGGCGGCATGCGGGCCATGCTGGACGTCGGCCTGACCGCCGACGAGCTGGCCCGGACCGTCGACGCCGTCATGGGCCGCTGAAAAGCCCGGTGCCCACCACCGCGCGGCCGGTACGCTGCGTCAGCTGGAGATCATTTCTGGCGGGCCCGCGGACCGGCCCGCCTCAGGCAGGGAGCACAGGCGATGGGGCAGGCGCTGGCGGTGGGCGACCGGATCGAGGTGATCCTGCGCAAGGAGGACCGGGAGAAGATCCGCTACACCGCGGAGGTGGTCGCCGACGACGGCCGGCACCTCGTCGTCCGGGCGCCGTGGGCGGGCGCCCAGGCCCGTGACTTCGGCTTCGTACGCTTCGAGCAGGGCGACGTGTTCACCGAGCACTTCTGGCGCGACCGCTGGTACGCGGTCAAGGAGGTGCGCGACGCGTCCGGCGGCCACAAGGGCTGGTACTGCGACGTGACCCGGCCGGCGGTGCAACACGGCGGCGTGCTCCGGGTCGAGGACCTCGACCTCGACCTGTGGGTGCCCGCCGACGGCGGTGAGCCGCTGCGCCTGGACGAGGACGAATTCCTCGCCAGCGGCCTGACCGAGCGTGACCCCGACGCCGCGGCGCAGGCCTGGCGGGCACTGGCCGAACTGGAGGAACTGGCCGCCGACCGCTTCGCCGACCTGGGCTGACACCCGCTCGGAGGACTCGCCGAAAAGTTCCTCCCGGCCGGGAACCGAACCGCATCCGGCGCGGTCACAGGGGGCATGAAGGCTACGACTCTTGGACTCCGAGTGGCGCTCGCGTCGCTCGTGCTGCTGGCTGCCGGGTGTGGGCGTCCGACCGACGCCGCCGACGGCGACGGCGGCGGCTACTCGTTCCCCGGCGGCGACACCGTCGCGATCCGCGTGGACCACGTCGGCGGCTTCGTGCCCGCCACGGTCAACCTGACCCGGCTGCCCGCCGTCAGCGTCTACGCCGACGGCCGCGTGATCACCCAGGGTCCCACCACCATGGAGTACCCGGGCCGGGCGCTGCCCAACATCCAGGTGCGCCGGATCTCCAGCGGCGACGTGCAGACGCTGGTCGCCAAGGCGCTGGAGGCCGGCGTCGGCAAGCCGACCGACCTGGGCACCCCGGGCGTCACCGACCTGCCGAACACCCGGATCATCGTCACCACCGCCGACGGCGTCAAGAAGACCGAGGCGTACGCGCTGCTCGACGACATGACCAACGCCGGGCTCACCCCCGCCCAGGAGCAGGCGCGGCGCAAGCTGCTCGACCTGGTCAAGGCGCTGACCGACCTGGACACCTCGCTCGGCGCGGGCAAGGTCGGCCCGGTCGAGCAGTACACGGCGACCAAGGTCGCGGCCGTCGCCGCCGAGTGGCAGGACCCGGGCGCCGGTGTCGACTCCGGTCCCGCCGTGGCCTGGCCGGGTCCGGCGCTGCCGGGCGCCTCGCTGGGCGAGGGCCTGAGCCTGGGCTGCGTCGTCGCCGACAAGGACGCGCCCGCGGTGCTCGCGGCGGCCGCCAAGGCGACCGCGATCACCAAGTGGACCTCGGGTGGCAAGAACTGGACCGTCACCCTGCGCCCGCTGCTGCCCGACGAGACCGGCTGCGAGTCCCTCGGCAAGTGACCGAGCCGCCCGCGGCCCCCAGTCGAAGCTCCGTCCAGGCTGCCTCCCCGGCCTGGACGGAGCTTCGCCCATCTCCCTGGTTCCGCGAAGATCGCTGTTCCGTGTCGAGAAGTGAGGTCGGACCACACTTTCTGACACGAAACAGCGATCTTGCGCCGTCAGGCTGGGCGGCGGGTGGCGCGGTGGCGGTGGTAGAGGAGGGCGGCGGCGGTCAGGAGCAGGGGCCAGAGGAGGTACCAGCCGGTGGCGGCCAGGAGGCCTACCACCGCGATCAGGGCGATCATCGCGTGTTTGCGGGCGGTTGAGCCGCGCGGCAGCAGCCGCAGCGCCGAGGCCGCGCCCAGGGCGTACACCGCGACGAACGCCCCCGTCGCCAGCAGCACCAGCGGTTCGGCTCCGGTGCCGGTCAGCGCGACCACGGCCATGGCGACCGCGGACAGCCCCGAGGTGACGGCGAGGCTGCGCCGGGGCACGTCGCCGGCGCTCGCGCCGCGGGCCAGCCAGGCGGGCAGCGCGCCGTCGCGGCCCAGCGCCGCGCCGAGCTTGGCCGCGCTGCCGTAGTAGGCGTTCATCGTGCCGAAGGTCAGCAGCAGCGCGGCCGCCGCGGCCAGCGCGCTTGCCGGGCCGCCGAGCCCGATCGCCAGCAGCCGGGCCAGCGGCGCGTCCGCGGTGGCGTCCGGGCCGAGGACGAGGATGCCCGCACCGGCGACGGCCAGGTACAGCACGCCGACCACGGCGACCGCGATGGCGGCGGCGCGGGGCAGGTCGCGTTCGGGTCGCCGGAAGTCCGCGGCCAGGTGCGTGATCGCCTCCCAGCCCGCGAAGCTCCACACCAGCAGCGCGGCGGCGGGTGCGACGGCGAGCCAGCCGTGCGGCGCGAACGGGCGCAGGTTCGCCGTGTCGCCGTGCGGGGCGGCACTGATGACGGCGGTGAGCAGCAGTGCGACCAGCAGCACCGCGAGCACGAGCTGGACCCGGCCGGAGACGGTGACGCCGAAGACGTTGGTGACGGTGACCGCGAGCATCAGCGCCGCCGCGGTGAGCAGCACGGTGCGCTGGCCACCGCCGAGCGCGGCCTCGACGTACGCCCCGGCGAACATGGCGGCGGCGGGGGCCCCGGCAGGCACCGCGAAGTAGAAGCACCAGCCGATCGCCCCGGCGGCCCGGGGTCCGAAGGCGAGCCGGACGTAGGTCGACACCCCGCCCGCGTCGGGGTGGCGGGCGCCGAGGGCGGCGAAGGTCATGGCCAGCGGGATGGACAGCAGCACCAGGCCCAGCCAGGCGATCAGCGAGGCGGGCCCGGCGGCCTGGGCGGCCAGCGCGGGCAGCGCGATGACGCCGGTGCCGAGCACGGCGCCGACGTAGAGCGCCGCGCCCTGGGCCGTGGTGAGCCGTCCGGCGGGCGCGGGGCCGGCCGCGGTGGGGGTCTGCGGCCCGGCGAGGGTTTCGGTCATGCCTTACAGCCTGTCCTGTGCGGGGTGGTCACGACAGTGGCAGGAATGCCGCTGTGCGATAGGATTCTGCCATGAAGCGGCACGTGGTCGCCCTGGCGCTGACCGACGACATCCCCGTGTTCGAGCTGGCGGTGCCGTGCGAGGTGTTCGGCATCGACCGCTCCGATCTGGTCGATCCCTGGTATGAGCTGCGCCTGTGCGCCGCCGAGCCGGGCCCGCTGTCGGTGCGCGGCGGCCTGACCGTGCAGCCGAAGCACGGCCTGGAGGGGCTCGCCGACGCCGACACGGTGATCGTCCCCGCCTGCAACCGCATGGTGCAGTGCGGCCCGCCGGCCGCCGTCGTCGACGCCGTGCGCCAGGCGCACGCCCGGGGCGCGCGCATCGCCTCCATCTGCAGCGGCGCTTACGTGCTGGCCGCGGCCGGCCTGCTCGACGGCCGCCGGGCCACCACGCACTGGATGAACATGGTCGACTTCGCCAACCGCTTCCCCGACGTGAAGGTCGACCGGGAGGTGCTCTACGTCGACGAGGGCGACGTGCTCACCTCGGCGGGCACGGGTTCCGCCATCGACCTGTGCCTGCACCTGGTGCGCAACGACTTCGGCGCGGCGGTGGCCAACGAGGTGGCCCGGCGCATGGTCGTGCCGCCGCACCGCGAGGGCGGGCAGGCGCAGTTCGCCCACCCGCTGGCCCGCGGCGAGGCCCGCTCGGAGATCGCCCCGGTGCTGGACTGGGCCCGCGACCGCCTCGACCAGCCGCTGACCGTGGCCGACCTGGCCCGCCAGGCCCACCTGAGCCCGCGCACGTTCGCCCGCAGGTTCCGCGACAGCCTCGGTGTCAGCCCGCTGCAATGGGTGCTCGAACAGCGCATCCGCCGGGCGCAGGAGCTGCTGGAGACCACCGACGAGCCGGTGGAGCGGGTCGCGTGGCGCACCGGATTCGGCACGGCGGTCAACATGCGCCAGCACTTCCGCCGATTCACCTCGATCTCCCCGCAGACCTACCGGCAGACGTTCCGCCGCCGGGCGTCCGCCGATAACAGTTAGGAAACTTTAGGAAAGGACCCCACGGGATCGTGTGCTCACCCGGTCGAGGCCGGTATGAGAACAACATGGAGGACGGCCGCGCTGGTGGCGCTGGCCACGATGGTGATCGGCACGGGTGCCTGCGGCGGGCAGCCGGCGTCCCCGCCCGACCCGGCCGCGGCGGCGCGGCAGCGGGTGCTCGACGACGCCGACGCGCCCTGCGTCGGTGACCGCGGCCAGCTCGTGGCGATCGAGAACGTCAAGCACGACCTGACCGCCGCCTGGCAGACCGGGCAGGGCGACACCGGTGTCGTGCTGCTGCACCAGGCCGATGCCGGGCTGTGCCAGTGGTCGGGCTTCGCCGGGCTGGTGGCGGGCAAGGGCCACCGCGCCCTGTCGGTGGACGTCAACTCCCGGGACGCGGTCGAGTTCGCGCAGGCGGCGGTGGCCCACCTGCGCGCCGGCGGGGCAAAGCGGGTCTTCGTGGTGGGGGCGTCCCGCGGCGGCACCATCGCCCTGGCCGCGGCGGCGGGTGTCACGCCGCCGGTGGACGGCGTGGTCAGCCTGTCCGCGCCGACCGTGTACGACGCCGACGCCCGCGCCGCCGTGGCGAAACTGTCCGCGCCGGTCATCATCGCGGCGGGCGCGAACGAGGCCCGGTTCGCCGACGCGGCCCGGGAGCTGCACGGGCTGTCGGTCTCGGCGCACAAGAAGCTGGTGCTGCCGGACTCCTACCGCCACGGCGTCGGACTGCTCGACGACGCCATGAACACGCTGCTGCTGGCGTTCCTGGCCGACCCGGCGGCGGCGACCGCCTGACCGCGCCCCCCAACGCGCGACAGCCGCGTCCCAGGGGCGGGACGCGGCTGTCAGGCCTGGCGGGCGCGGCTCAGGAAAGCTGCTTCTTGAGCGCGGCGTCGATCGAGGCGGTGTCCGGCGACGCGTACGACTTCAGCGTCTCCTTGTTGTAGGTCAGGAACGACGGGCAGCGGTTGGCGGGCGCGTTGACGGTGCCGCCGTCGCCGATCTTCTCGCCGGTCCGGGCGTTGTGGAAGGTCAGCGTGTAACGCGAGGACATGTAGTCCAGGGTCAGCTTCGTGCCGTCGCTGGTCTTGATGTCGCACTTCTGGCCGGCGGCCTCGCTGCCCTCGACGTAGGCCAGGCAGCCGACGACGCTCACCTGCGCGTAGTCCGACGACTTCGCGTAGTACGACGCGCGCGAGTCGAGGGACTTGTAGCTCCAGCTGGTCTTCCGGGTCGGCGTGTTGGCGAAGACGTACGCCTTGGCCGAGGCCGGGGTCGTGTACTCGGCCGCGTTGAGGATCGAGCCGCCCTGGCACACGTCGCCGAAGTCGCTGGAGGAGTCCGCGGTGATCGCGTTGTTGTTGCCCGGCGGCGGGGCGGCCGCGGAGTTCCCGGGCGTCGCGCCGCGCGTCGGCGTGGTCGGCACGATCGGATCGTCGTCATCGGCGGCATTGGCGATCAGCGCCACGCCGATCCCGCACAGGATCAGCAGCAGCACCACGGCGCCGACCACGATGCCGATGATGAGGCCCTTCTTGGACTTGGCCGGCGGCTGCTGCGCGTAGCCGGGCTGACCGTAGGGCTGCTGGCCGTAGGCCGGCTGCCCGTACGGCTGCTGGCCCGGCGCGCCGTAGGACGGCGGGACGGACTGGGGTGAGCCCGGCTGGGCGTACGGGTCGCTCGGCGCGCGGTACGGGTCGGGCTGGCCGGGGGGCGGGGCGTAGGGGTCGCTCACGTGTGAATCCATTCACCTGATCTGCGGGGTTCAAACCAACGTCTGAGGACCGTAGAGTCCCCGCGCCACCGGAGGCGACTCCACGACGACGCCGCCGTGGCGGGCGGCCACGCCCGGCGCGCGGCGGGGATCGGCCCGGCATGCTGCCGGAACGCGGTCCGCTGCGGGAGCGCACGCACAGGTCATCGCATCGTTGGGCCCGCCGGCCGGTGGAGATTGGACACGCCCGATCGACCTGTCGGCACTGTCGGTGACGCGGTTGGCGGCAATGGCGAAAAGTGGCGGAGATCACGCCCTTGGGGGCGGTTTCTTCCACCCCTTGGGATCGGTCAATTGCCCCAGGGCTTGAGCGAGCCGGTCGCCTCGCCACACGTGGCGCTCACCCAGCCACCGGGCGTGCCGTAGTAGTTGGTGCTCTGACCGGAGTGGTTGCCTTCCTCGTCGACCAGGGCGTCATAGGGCACGAAGAACTCGGCGCCCTCCGCACTGGTGAACGTGCACCGCACCACGCTGCCCGGGGCGAAGTTCTCCAGCCGCACGCTGACGAAGGCGCAGGACGATCCGGGGCAGTTGTCGTTGCGCGGGTGGGCTCCCTTCACCACGGCGACCGACGCGGGCGGGGAGAACGGCGGCCACTTCACCGCGGCGGCCAGCGACAGGTACGCCAGGACGGTGCCCAGCACGGTGGCCACGATGGTGACGATCGTGCTCGTCCGCTTCAGCGGGGCCGGGGATTCCGCGGTCGACATCGGCTACTCCTGGTGACGAAGGGGCTGCCGAGATGGTACGCAGCCCCATACGCCAACCGTTCGGCCAGGTGGACCGTCCACCGGGGACGGGAGAGCGGCAGGCGCCCCGTGGGAAAGGCGCCTACCGCTCGGATGTGGCGGGACGGTCTACGCGTCAGCCGAGGCCGTTGCGCATGGCGGTGATCAGTTCGCCGTTGGAGGTGTCGCCGGACAGCTCCCAGAAGAAGCCGCCGCCGAGGCCCTGCGTGTTGGCGTACGACATCTTGCCGCCGATGGTGGACGGGGTGTCGTAGCTCCACCAGTTGCTGCCGCACTTGGCGTACGCGGTGCCCGCGATGGTGCCGGTGGACGGGCAGCTGTTCTTGAGCACCTTGTAGTCCTCGATGCCCGCCTCGTACGTGCCGGGTGCCGCGCCGGTGGCCGAGCCGCCTGGCGTCGCCTGGCTGACCCCCGTCCAGCCGCGGCCGTAGAAGCCGATGCCGAGCAGCAGTTTCGCCGACGGCACACCCTTGCTCTTGAGCTTCTGGATCGCCGCGTCCGAGTAGAACCCGGGCGTGGGGATGCCGGAGTACGACGTCAGCGGCGAGTGCGGGGCCGTCGGGCCCTGCGCCGCGAACGCGCCGAAGTAGTCGTAGGTCATGACGTTGTACCAGTTCAGGTACTGGGCTGCGGCGTTGTAGTCGGTCGCGTCGATCTTGCCACCGTTGGTGCCGTCCGCGGTGATCGCGGCGGTGACCAGGTAGCTGCTGCCGAACCGGTTGCGCAGCGCCTGCGACACGTTGCGGAAGGCGAGCGCGCCGCTGCTGTCACAGGACAGGCCGCAGGCGTTCGGGTACTCCCAGTCGATGTCGATGCCGTCGAACACGTCGGCCCAGCGCGGGTCCTCGACCAGGTTGTAGCAGCTGTTTGCGAACGCGGTCGGGTTCTGCGCGGCCTGGGTGAAGCCGCCGGACCAGGTCCAGCCGCCGAACGACCACAGCACCTTGATGTTCGGGTACTGGCGCTTGAGCTTGCGGAGCTGGTTGAAGCTGCCGCGCAGCGCGCCCGCATCCCAGGTGTCGGCGACGCCGTCCACGCTCTCGGCCGCCGAGTAGGCCCGGTCGTAGTCGGCGTAGGCGTCACCGATCACGCACTGGCCGTTGGTCACGTTGCCGAACGCGTAGTTGATGTGCGTCAGCTTGCCCGCCGACGCGCTCGTCGCGATGTTCTTGACATGGTAGTTGCGCTGGTAGACGCCCCAGTTCACGAAGTAGCCGAGCAGCTTCTTGCTGCCGGGCGGCGCGGTCGGCCCGGACGGCGACGGCTGCGGCGGGGACGGCGACGAGCTGGGGGAGGCGCTGGGCCGCGGCGAGCTGGGCGACGCCGACGGGGTCGGCGGGTTGCTCGGCGGGGTGCCGGGGCCGTCCAGGGAGAAGTCGTCGGCCTGGTAGGCGGACAGGCCGTACCAGCCGTGCACGTTGACGGTCAGCGAGGTCTGCCCGGCGGCCGTGGTCAGGTTGAGGCTGAGCTTGGTCCAGGCGTTGGCCGCGGCGGGGTTCCAGGTCTCGGTGCCGCCGGTGTAGCCGAGGTACACGTAGCCGCCGCCGCCGCGTACCCAGGCGCTGAGCACGTACGCGGTGTTGGGCAGCACGGTGACGGTCTGGCTGCACTGGGCGTGGTTGCCGGCGCTGGGCGCGCCCTGCAGGGCCCGGGCGCCGGCATGCACGGGGGTGGTGACGACGCTGCCGAGCCCGGCGCTGCAGGTCCACGGGGACAGGCTGCCGGTCTCCAGACCCGGGTTGGCGATCAGGTTGGCCGCCGAGGCGGCGGTGGAAATGGCCAAGGATGCGCCCATCGCGACAACGGTGGCGGCCGTGGCCGCGAGTATCCGGGTGCGAAGGCTCTGAACTGGGCGTTTCATGAGCTACCACCTACCTTGGGGGGTGCAGGCTGACTTCATGTAATCGCCAACATAAATTAAAGAAACCTAATAGTAAATATGGCCTTCAATGATTCATTACGCTGCGTCCGCCGTGCAGTGATCGACAGTGGTCATCGGCTGCCCGGACAGGGCAGCATGACAGGGTGCAAGCGTTGAACGAGCGCGTCGCGGAGCTCGCCGCGATGATGGCCGAGGGCGGCGTCGCCGTGCTCAGCGGCGCCGGGCTGTCCACCGAGTCCGGCATCCCCGACTACCGCGGCCCGGACGGCGTGCAGCGCCGCCACGCGCCCATGACCTATCAGGCCTTCACCCGCGAGCCGCAGTCCCGGGTGCGCTACTGGGCGCGCAGCCACCTCGGCTGGCGGACCATCGCCCGCGCCTCGCCCAACAACGGCCACCAGGCGGTCGCCGCGCTCCAGCGCCACGGCCTGCTCTCCGGCATCGTCACCCAGAACGTCGACGGCCTGCACCAGGCCGCGGGCGCCGACGGCGTGATCGAGCTGCACGGCAGCCTGGACCGCGTGATCTGCCTCGGCTGCGGCGAGATCACCCCCCGCGCCGACCTGCACCGCCGCCTGCACCGCGCCAACCCCGGCTTCTCCGCCCGGATCACCGCCGTGCACCCCGACGGCGACGTCGAGTTCGGCGACGACGAGCTGGCCGGCTTCGGCACCGTCGACTGCACCGGCTGCGCCGGCGGCATGCTCAAACCCGACGTCGTCTTCTTCGGCGAGACAGTGCCGGCCGCCCGCGTACAGCAATGCTTCGACCTGGTCGAAAGATCCCGCCTCCTGCTGGTCCTCGGCTCATCCCTGACCGTGATGTCCGGCCGCCGCTTCGTCATCCGCGCCGTCAAACTCGGCATCCCCGTGGCCATCGTCAACCGCGGCACCACCCGCTCCGACGACCAGGCCACCCTCACCCTCGACGCCCCCCTCGGCCAGGTCCTCCCCACCCTCGTCCACCACCTGGCGGGCCGCCGCCTCACCGAAACCGCCCTCTCGGGTTGATCATGAACTTATGGCACGGGTCAGCGGTGTGTCATGTCCACAACTTCATGATCAGCGCAAGGGGGAGCCGGTCTGCGGGAGGTGGCGGTCGAGGAAGCGGTTGCGGAACCTGCCCGCGGGGTCCAGGCGGGTGGCCAGGGCGGTGAAGTCGGGCAGGCGGGGGTACTGGGCGCCGATCAGATCCGGTTCGACGCCGAAGACCTTGCCCCAGTGCGGGCGGGCGCCCAGGGGGACAAGTCGGTCCTCGACGGCGCCGACGACCGGCGCGACTGCCGCCTCGTCGGCGATCCAGGTGAAGTGGAACGCGATGCTGTCCCGGCCATAGGCGGGGCTGAGCCACAGCTCGTCCGCGGCGATGCTGCGGACCTCCGACACCTGCACGACCAGCGCGATCCGGTCGGCGATCTCGTCCAGCGCGGCGAACGCGGCCAGGGCCTGCGAGCGCGGCACGAAGTACTCCGACTGCAACTCGTCGCCCGCGCTCGGGGTGAAGTCGAGCCGGAAATGCGGCAACCGCTCATGCCACGGGCCGGGCTGTCCCTGCTGTGCCGTGCAGTGCACCGGCGACATGGTGACGATCGGGTGCCGCGCCCCGTCGGCGGGCCGCGCCCCGAACAGGTCCGCGCCGAGCGGTGAGGCGTCGGCGCGCTGCTTGAGCCACACCTGCTCGATGTCCGGCCCGCGCCAGCGGGTGAACAGGCTGACGCTGTACGCCGCCCCGAACACCTCGTCGAAGTGCTCCTCCAGCGCGGCGCGGGACAGGCCCTCGTACACGTGTTGCCGCACGTCGAACGTCGGCACCACGTCGAGCGTCAGCGCGGTGACGACACCCAGCGCGCCCAGCGACACCACGCTGCCCGGCAGGTCGGCCGCGTCCACCGTGATCAGGTCACCGTCGGCGGTGACGAGTTCGAGACCGCGTACGGCGGTGGCCAGGTTGCCGTTGCGGTCCCCGGAACCGTGCGTACCCGTGGCGACCGCCCCGGCGATCGAGATGTGCGGCAGCGACCCCAGATTGTGCAGCGCGTACCCGTGCCGGTGCAGGTACGGCGCGAGCTCGCCGTAGCGGGTGCCCGCCGAGACCCGCACCGTCGAGCGCTCGCGGTCCAGCTCCGCCACCCGCGGCAGCCGAGCGACGGTGACCAGGTCGTGGGGTGTGTCCGCGATGCGGTTGAACGAGTGCCCGGTGCCCAGCGCCCGCACCTGACGGGCCCCCGCCACGACAGCGCGCAGCTCGTCCACCGTGGACGGGCGGTGCAGCCGCGCCGCGCTGAAGGTGACGTTGCCGGCCCAGTTGGTCCCGTCGGTGGCCATGACACGTGAGCCTAGATCACATCCCCCGCCCCCGTGAACGTCCGCCCACATCCGGCCCCCACCCCGCGACCCCCCCGGCGCAACTCTTAAAGAGTCGCGCCATCAGGACGCCCCTGATGGCGCG
>NZ_WARX01000034.1 GCF_009720385.1 Catellatospora vulcania
CCCACGCCCTGTCGTGTGCCGCCCCGACGCTGGTATCTTCACCGTTCCCATCGAAGACATCCACGACTTTCACTCGGCAGCCAGGACCGTCGATTCCCGACGTCGAAGACACGTGGTGACGGTCGACGCCGAAGGGAACGGGATGGTCAACAGAACCGCAGTCGCCGCGTTGGCGCTGCTCACCGCAGCAGGTTTGGCTGCACCGGCACTGGCCGCGCCTGCACACGCGGCGCCGGCGACGGCCGTGTTGCGAGATCCGGGTCCGGGTTTCGGGGACAGGTATGTCATCGTCCTGCGCGACGGCACCGTCGGCCAGGCCGCGGAGCAGGTCGCGCTCGGCAACGGCGGCCAGATCCATTTCCGCTACACGGCCGCGCTCCGTGGTTTCGCCGCAACCCTGAACAGCACCGCGCTGGCCGCGGTACGCAGCGAACCGAGTGTCGCCTATGTGCAGCAGGACAAGATCGCGACCATCGCCGAGTCCGCGGCCAGCTGGGGTCTCGACCGTGTCGATCAGCGTGGCCTGCCGCTCAACGGCCAGTACAACTACACGGCCACCGGGTCCGGGGTCCACGCCTACGTCCTCGACAGCGGCATCCGCAAGACCCACCAGCAGTTCGCCGGGCGGGTCGGCAACGGCTGGGACTTCATGGAGAAGGACGCGGACCCGCAGGACTGCAACGGTCACGGCACCCACGTGGCGGGCACCCTCGGCGGAGCCGGCTACGGCGTGGCCAAGCAGGTGACCCTGCACGCGGTGCGGGTGCTCAACTGCGAGGGCGCGGGAGCGTTCTCCATCGTGCTCGCCGGGGTCGACTGGGTCACCGCCAACGCGGTGCGCCCGGCCGTGGTCAACATGAGCCTCAGCTGCAACTGCACCTTCAAGCCGCTCGAAGACGCGGTCCGCGCCTCGATCGCCGCCGGGATCACCTACGCCATCGCGGCGGGCAACAACAGCCTCAACACGTGTGATGCCACCCCGGCACTGGTGCCCGAGGCCATCACGGTGGGCGCCACCGACCGCCTGGACCGGCAGGCCTCCTGGACCAACTGGGGACCGTGCCTGGACATCTACGCCCCCGGCGAGGACATCATCTCGGCGTCCTTCGCCGGCGACACAGCCAGCGAGGTCGACTCCGGCACGTCGATGGCCGCGCCGCACGTGGCGGGCGCGGCGGCGCTCTACCTCCAGTACCACCCCTACGCGACACCGCAGCAGGTGCGAAACGCCATCGTCGGGCAGGGCACGCTGATCGACTCACCGGTCGTCCTGCTGTACACACAGTTCCCGCTGCCGCGGGCCATCGTGCGCAGCGACTTCGACGGCGACGGCCGCACCGACCGTGCGGTATGGCGGCCGGGCAACAGCACCTGGTACATCCCGGCGGGCGCAAGCGGCGGCTCTCCCTACAGCGTCCTCTGGGGCGCGGCAGGCGATCGCATCGTGCCCGGCGACTACGACGGCGACGCCAGGACCGACGCGGCGGTCTTCCGCCCGTCGACCGGGACGTGGTGGATCAGGCGCAGCTCAAGCGGTTCGGCAGAGGTCGTGTCCTTCGGCCAGGCGTCAGACGTCACGGTCCCGGAGGACTTCGACGGCGACCGGCGCACCGACATCGCGATCTGGCGGCCCGCGGACGGCATGTGGTGGATCAGGCGCAGCTTCGACGGCGCGGTGACGGCGGTGGCGTTCGGGCGCAACGGCGACGTGCCGGTCGCGGCCGACTACGACGGTGACGGCCGGGCCGACCCCGCGGTCCATCGACCGGCGGAGAACGCCTGGTACATCCTGCGCTCGTCGGACGGAGCCACGGTCCGCCAGGTCTTCGGCAGCACCGGCGACCGCCTGGTCCCCGCCGACTACGACGGCGACCGCAAGGCCGATCCGGCCGTGTGGCGGCCCTCGGACGCGACCTGGTACATCAAGCCCAGCTCGGGTGGCAGCTTCTACGGCATCAGGTTCGGCCAGGCGGGCGACCGCCTCGTCCCGGGCGTCTACTCCGCCACCGGCGCCACACCCGCCACCGGTCCCGCGATCACCCGGGCGGCCGGCAGCGCGACCACCTGGTACATCCGCAACCCGGCCGGCGACGTGGACCTGTCCACCTTCGGCCTGGCCGGCGACGTTCCCGTGCCGGCCGGCTACCTGCCCGGCTGACGCCGGAATCCGGCCTGCCCGGCTCCGTGCCGGGCAGGCCGGCCCGCCCCTCGTGAAACCGGCGCGCGAGCGCGTGAAAGGCGGTGAAACCGCGGTGTAGGCGCGGTGGAACCGGCCCCGTGAATGCTGTTCCTCGACCGGCTGACGCCGGCCACGAGGGAGCGAAGATGAATCACATTCCCGCGGTCCACGCGGAGGGCCTGGTGAAGTCGTTCGGCGACTTCCGCGCCGTCGACGGGGTCGACCTGCACGTCGACCAGGGTGAGATCTACGGCGTGCTCGGCCCCAACGGCGCCGGCAAGACCACGATGCTCAAGATGCTGGCCACGCTGCTGCCCATCGACGGGGGCCGGGCGGAGATCTTCGGCGTGGACGTGCGCCGCGACCCGCACCGCACCAGGCAGCTGCTCGGGGTGACCGGGCAGTACGCGTCCGTGGACGAGAACCTGACCGCCAACGAGAACCTGTGGCTGTTCGGCCGCCTGCAGGGCGTGTCCAGCCGGACGTCACGTGCGACGGCGGCCCAGCTGCTGGAGCAGTTCGGCCTGCAGGAGGCGGCGAACAAGCCGATCTCCCAGTTCAGCGGAGGCATGCGGCGGCGGCTCGATCTGGCCGCCAGCCTGATCACGCGACCGCCGCTGATCTTCCTGGACGAGCCGACCACGGGACTGGACCCGCGTACCCGCGGGCAGATGTGGGACACCATCCGCGAGCTGGTCGCGGGCGGCTGCACGGTCCTGCTGACGACCCAGTACCTGGACGAGGCCGACCAGCTCGCCGACCGGATCGCGGTCATCGACCGCGGCCGCAAGGTCGCCGAGGGCACACCCGACGAGCTGAAGGCCTCCGTCGGCAACTCGACCCTGCGGCTGCGGCTGACCGACGCCGCCGAGCAGACCGTCGCGGCGGATGTCGTACGCCGCCTGCTGGGCGAGGATCCGGTGCTCAGCCCCGAGTCGGGGCGGCTGAACGTGGCGCTCGACGCCGCGGACCGGGCCGCGGACGTGCTCATCAGCCTGCGCGAGGCCGGCATCGGCATCACCTCGGTGAGCGTCGACGCGCCGACCCTCGACGAGGTGTTCCTGGCTCTCACCGGGCACGACACCGGCGACAGCGTCGACCCGTCCGCGACCGCGGACTCCCGCCAGCTCGAGGTGGCCCGATGACCATGCAGATGACCCAGCCGGCTCCGGTGGCCACGCCGCCGCGACGGCTGACCCCCGGCGACATCGCCGCCCGTACGACGTCGCACAACAGCCTGCGCGAGACGATCAGCCAGACGATGTCGATGGCGTGGCGGGCGACCAAGAAGATGCGCCGCAACCCGGAGCAGTTCTTCGACGTCACCATCCAGCCGTTGCTGTTCACGGCGATGTTCGCGTACCTGCTCGGCGGCGGCCTGTCCGGCAGCGTGGAGGCCTACCTGCCGCTGGTGATCCCCGGCATCCTGGCGCAGACCGCGCTGACGGCGTGCATGGCCACCGGCGTGCAGCTGCGCGAGGACATGGAGAAGGGCGTCTTCGACCGGTTCAAGTCGCTGCCGATGGCCCGGATCGCACCGCTGGCCGGTCCCATGATCGCCGACCTGCTGCGGTACGCCATCGCCTCGACGCTGACCTTCGTCACCGGTATCGCCATGGGCTACCGCCCCGGCGGCGGCGTGGCCGGGGTGGCGATGGCGATCGTCCTCACGATGATCGCCGGCTGGTCACTGGCCTGGGTGTTCACCTGGGTCGGCACGCTGGCCCGCAGTGCGCAGAGCGTCCAGGGCATCTCCATGATGATCATGTTCCCGCTGACGTTCATGTCCAACGCGCTGGTCCCGGTCGAGACCCTGCCGAGCTGGCTCGCCGCGTTCGTGAAGGTCAACCCGGTGTCGTACGTGGTCACCGCCACCCGCGACCTGGCCAACGACGGCACCGTCACGGGGCACGTCGGCTGGGCACTGGTGGCCTGCGCGGCCGTCATCGCCGTCTTCGCGCCGCTGTCGGTACGCAGCTACAAGCGCCACCTGTAGAGATCACCCGGCCCCGACCCGCTCCACCAGGCTTCGCGCCTCGCCGAGCAGGTCGGGGCCGCGCCTGTCCCCGTACTCGGTGGCCAGCGCGGCCAGCAGCCCCGGTGCCCGCTCCTCGGCGTGGACGGCGATGCGCTCCCAGGCCAGCGTGGGCATGCTCCGGTTGTACGCGAACCGGTCCGCCAGCGCGATCAGCCGCACCGCCTCCGGGACGGGCAGCGCGCCGCGCAGCAGTCCCCACCCGCCGAGCGCGAACAGCACCAGCCCGCAGACCGGATAGTCCAGGTAGGGATGGTCGGGGTCGAGCACCTGCAACGCCTGGTCACGGGCCCGCGTGAACAACGCCGCGCCGATCGGGTCGCCGGCCGGCGCGTAGTAGGCGTGGGCGGCCAGGCTCGTCGCCTCGGCCACCAGCACCCACGGCTCCAACCCCGTCGCCGCGACGGACGGAATCCGCAGCTCACGTATTCGCACACCCGCCGCGCGGTAGCCGGCCAGCCCCGCCTCGACATCACCGCGGGCCAGGGCCAGCTCTGCCCTGGCGAGATCGAAGGAGAGCCGGCCGGCCAGGGCTCCGTCGGACTCCGTCGCGTCGCCGAGGTCGCCGAGCTGTCCGGCGGCGCCGTCGACGTCACCGTTGGAGATCATCACCAGGGCGAGCAGTGACCGCAGCTGGATGGCGTCATCACGGGCGCCGAGCCGGTCCAGCACCGGCAACGCGGCAAACGCGTGGACCGCCGCTTCCTTGCCCCGGCCGAGCTGCATCGCGAGCTGTGCGGCCATGGTGTGCATGATCGCCTGTGACCAGGGGCCGACCGTGTCGTCGGCGGTCTGCAACCCGCGCTCGGCGGCGTCCATGGCCGCGTCCGGATCGCCCATGTTCTCCAGGGCCTGGCTCAGCCACGGCAGCGCCAGGGCGGCGATCTCGCGGTCCGGGGAAGCCGCGTGCGCACGCAGCTGGTGGAGGAAGCCGTCGGCCGAGCGCGGGTCGATGTCGGTCAGCATGGTGACCATCGCGGAGATCCACGGATCGTGCTCGCCCGGCCCGATCGCCCGCAGCGTGGCCCGCAGCAGGTCGGAGTGCGGCGAGTTGGCGACCAGGGAACCGTTGAGGGTCATCGCGATCGCCATCCGGGTGGCGTCGGCCAGGTCCGGCGGGGGCGTCCAGCCGTCGACCGCGTGCGCGGCCGCTTCGATGAGCACGAGCAGCCGGGGGTGCTCCCCCAGGATGATCCAGTATCCGGCCAGCGCGGCCAGGATCTGCACCGTCGCCGCCGGGTCCGGCGCGGCGAAGGTCCGGCGGAGCACGTCGGACAGGTTGCCCTCCTCCGGGCGGATGGCGTCGACGACGTCGAACTGCCGCGGGCTGAACAGGGCGCGGGCGTGCCGGGCGGAGAAGGCGACCGCCCAGGCGCGCTGGGCCTGCTCGGCCGCGCCGTCCTCACCGGCGTCGATCAGCTGCATCCGGCCGAACTCGCGTACGGTCTCCAGCATCCGGTAGCGCACGCCGCCGGGACCGGTCTCCACCACGGTCAGCAACGACTGGTCCGCCAGATCCTGCACCGCCGACAGCGCGTCGTCGCCGAGCATCGCCTCCGCGGCGGCCAGGGTGAACCCGTCGTGGAACACCGACAGCCAGCGCAGCGCCCGGCGCTCCCGTTCGGCGAGCAGGTTCCAGGACCAGTCGATGACGGCGAGCAGCGTCTGATGCCGGTCGGGTGCGCTGCGGTCCCCGCCGCGCAGCAGCGCGAACCGGTTCTCCAGGCGACGCGCGATGTCCGCGACCGCCATCACGCGCACCTTCGCCGCCGCCAGTTCGATCGCGAGCGGCAGCCCGTCGAGCCGCACGACGATCTCGGCCACCACCTCGTCGGCGTCGGCGAGGTGCACGTCCGGTCGGGCCGCCCTGGCCCGCTGCCGGAAAAGCTCGGCCGCGTCCTCGGGGTCCAGCTCGGCCAGCGGGTACACCTGTTCGGCGGCGATGGCCAGCGGCGCCCGGGTGGTGGTGAGCACGCGCAGCTCGCGGGTGGCGGCGGCCAGGTAGGCGACGAGGTCGGCGACGGCGGCGACGATGTGCTCGCAGTTGTCCAGGATCAGCAGGCTCGGCGCCTGGTCGAGGTAGCGCGCGATCCGGGCCCGCACGTCGGCCCACTGCTCGGCGGTGAGCGCGCGCCGGCCGCTGACCGAGTCCCGCACCCCCAGCGCCGACCCCACCTCCCCGACCAGGTCGTCGGGTGCCGTGACGCCGACGAGCTCGACGAAATGCACCACCGGGGCGGGATACTCGCGGCCGAGCACGTGGGCCAGCCGGGTCTTGCCCAGCCCTCCCGGCCCGACGATGGACACCACCCGGGACGCCGCCAGCATCGCCTGCAACCGGCGGATGTCGGCAGCCCGGCCGAGCAGCGTGGTCGACTCGTGGCGCACCCCGGCCCGGACCGGGCTGTCCTGCACGAGCAGCTCGCTGTAGACCCGGCGCAGGTCCGGGCCGGGGTCGCTGCCGATGCGCTCACGCAGGTCCGCGCGGTAGGCCTCGTACCTGCTCAGCGCGGCACCGGCGCCGCGGACCGCCGCCTCGCTGCGCAGCAGATCCGCCAGCAGTGACTCGTCGGCGGGGCTCGCGGCCCACGCCTCGGTCAAGGTGGGCAGCGCCTCGGCGTGCTCACCGAGCCTGACCTTGGCCCTGGCCAGCACCAGCCGGGCCTGCGCGAGGTCATGTCCGGCCGCGCGCCGCAGCGACCCGAGCGGACCGTGGCCGCTGTCGTCGCCGACCGTGCCGAACGACACAGCTTGCGCTGCCTGCTCGGCCGCGCGTGCCGGGTCGGACTCGAACACCGACCGGGCGGCGGCGAGCCCGTCCGCGAGCACCTGCGTGTCCACCTGCGACCGGTCGACGCCCAGGCGGTAGCCGTCGCCGTCGCGCACCACCGAGTCCGGCCCGTGCGCCGCCCTGGTCCGGGAGACCAGCACCTGCAACGCTTTGAGCGGATTGGCGGGGACGTCGTCGTCCCAGATGAGGTCGACCAGCCGTGCGGAGCCGACCGTCCGTCCGGCAGCGGCGAGCGCGGCGAGGAGCGCTTGCGGCCGCTCACCAACCACCGGCTCGCCGTCCCAGCGCACCGCTTCCAGCAACGACAGGGTGATCGGCACCCGCCAAGTCTAAGCGCTGGACGATCTGGTGATCTCCGGCCACGACCAGGTCGACCGGCTGCTGCTCGGTCGCGGACGGCCCACCGGCCGCTTTGGCGCGCTCCGGCACCCGCCGGACTCCGGTGGCTCCGGCGCGGGCCGCGCCGGCGAGCCGCGAGCCGGCAACCGGAGGGAGTCTTCCCCATCGCGTACGCCACGACGCGCAGCCGTGATCGAGCACGAGCCGGTCAGCGAGGCACAGCGGCGGCGATTCGCCCATCTGCTGACTTTCGGGGTTCCGTCGATGCCCCAACATCGATAGTCTCACTGCGACCAGCGAGCCGGAGGTGTTACGTGGGCCCTCACGGCGGCCGGTCGCCGCTGCGGAAAGGGCACCTCCGCGGGCGACGGCTGCCGAGATCGGACTGTCCGAGTCGATCCTGCGGCGGCACGCCACCGCCCCTGATCGTCCGCGGTTCGTGGCCCATGAGCCCTTCCTCGACTTACGGCAGGCGGCCGGCCTGCCGTAACACCCCCACCGTTCGTGAAAGGGCGGAAACCCCATCGTGTCCGAAACCCCTCTGTGGCTGCAAGGCCGCACCGCCGTCATCGACGCCGCCGACCCGTCGGCCTGGCGCGACGGCACCACCCCCGACTACCACCTCTCCCACAGCGTCATGCCGGGCCAGCGCTCCACCCAGCACGCGCCCGACTCGCTCGAGGCGATCGTCGAGAGCATCGTGCAGGTGTTCGAGATGGAGGTCTCGTACAAGAAGGACCCGGCGACCTGGGTGTCGATGGTGACCGAGCACTTCCGGACCAACGTCAACGGCGGTCCGTGGGCCAGCGCGCAGGACATCGTCGACATCGGCAGCTACAACATCCTCATCGGCGACAGCCCGTTCTACCGTAGCGGCCAGGAGTCGTTCGAGTCCTCGCACCACATCTTCCACAAGGCGTTCCCGGGCGGGTTCTACTGGGAGGTCCTGGAAGTCATCAGCCCGCCGCCGGTCGTCACGTTCAAGTGGCGGCACTGGGGCACGTTCGAGGGCGAGTACCACGGCCACCAGCCGGACGGCAAGGTGATCGAGATGTTCGGGGTCAGCGTCGCCAAGGTCAGCGATGACCTGAAGCTGGTGGAGGTCGAGCACTACTACGACCCGAACCAGTTCCTCGGCAAGCTCACGGGCGGCTGCCCGGTCGCGCACTGACACCACCCGGCGGGGCCGCCCGGCATCACCCGGGTGGCCCCGCCGCTTGCGCCGCACCAATTCGTTCGTTTCACACCGCGAATCCGCCTCGCTTGGCCAAATCGGACATCGATCCGTACCCTGCACTCGACGATCTCCGCGGCACCGGGCCCGGGTCGTCGAACGTCCGGGGAGGACAACATGCGATTCGGTAGACGACTGACGATCTCGGTCGCGATGGTGCTGGGCCTTCTGGTGCTCTCCGGACAGCCGGCCCAGGCCGCCTACTACAACACGTACTCCGACATCGCCGGCACACCCGACACGAGCTGCTGCACCGGGGTACAGGGCTTCGCCGCCGGAGCCACCTACCTCTACTCGATCAAGAACCACACCGACCACGACGACGTCTCCGTCATCTACCGGGTCCACAAGACCACCGGTGACCGGGTGCTGATGGCCAACGGCACCAGCGGCGGGTCGACCAACACCTGGCTCGGCCACGCCAACGACATGACGATCGTCGACATCGACGGCCAGCACCACATGTTCGTCGTCACCATGAACACCAGCGGCGCCCAGCTGGTGCGGCTCCGCTACGACGGCACCACCTACTACCACGCCGGGTCATACCAGGTGCGCCTCAACGGCGCCGTATCGACGCCGTCCGGCATCAGCCGAGTCTCGGTCACCAGCACCACGATCACGTTCATGTTCAAGAGCGGCAGGACGGTCTACAACGCCGGCCTCCCGCTACGCGCCTCTTCCGGGACCGTCAACCTGACGAAGGCGTTCGACCTGCAGGTCGAGGGCGCCCTCGTCAACGGCGCCACGGTGCCGGACCTGGGGACCTTCGCCAACCAGGGGTTCTTCTACGACGCGCCCAAGAAGGTCCTCTACTACCCGCTGACCAAGGACAACCGCAGCATCGTGCTCGTGTACCGCAACGTGTCGCCGACGACGACCGGGACCGCCCCCGCGGCCACGGACCTCTCGTTCCGCATCACGTCCTCGGCGTACTCGACCAAATTCGAGATCGAAGGCGTCGGCATCAGCGACGGCAAGCTGTACTTCAACACGAACCGCGCGAACCCCGACGGCGCCTACGACGGGGTCCACGTGTTCAACGGCTACGTCGCGGCCTGACGCACGCGACGGCGGGAAGCGCTGTGGTCCGGCGACCGAGCCACAGCGCCACCCACTCGCCCTGACGGATCACCGACGCGCGGCAACGGCCTTTTCGCGCGTAGCGTTCGCCTGCACGGGTCACGCGAGAGGACAGGCGATGATTTTCACCATGCGGCGCACGATCGCGGGGCTGGCGATCGCCTTCGTCCTGGGTCTGCTCGCCGTCGGCATCTACCTCGTCGGCGAGCAGCAGCGGACCCGGATCGTCGAGCACGGCAGCCCGACCCGGGCCATCGTCACCGCCGACCACAACGACGAACTCGATCACTGGTACACCGTCGGCTACACGGCGCAGGGGCAGGCCCGCACAGCCGAGCTGCGATACCCGTGGGTGATCGACGCGATTCCGGTGGGTCAGGCCCTCACCGTCTACGTCGACCCGGACCACCCGGAGCGGATCGCCACCGCCGACGGCTATGCCACCCCGCTGTGGACTTCGGCGCCGGGGTGGTTCGCCGTCCTGGCGGTCTTCGCCGTCTTCATTTCCGTCGTCGGCCGGCTGACCTCGTCCCGCGGACAGGCGCCGGACAACGGCTAGGGACGGCCTTCACGAACCGGACGAGATCAGCTCCACGTCGATCGGTTCACTCGTGTCGAACCAGACCCCGTATCCGGCTTCCTCGTGGTCGAGCAGGTGCTTCGGGCATACCGAGATCATCAGCACCGGTCGGGGCAGCTCTCCGGTGTCCAGCGGTGGGTCGTGGGTCACCGATTCACGCACGACGACCGTCGTCGGCGGTATGTGAAGGGAACAGCTCGACCCGACCTTGCCGGGCTCCTCGACATACCGCCATGGGGTGTTGAGCCAATCATGGTTGTCGTCATGTCGCGGGAAGGCCCGGCTGCCGTCCCACCGGTAGGCGGAGGCCGGGTCGACCTGCCCCCACGGCGTTCGGAGGTAGACGTAGTAGCGGTCGAGGCGGACGATCTCCGTCTCGACCGGATCGGCCGTCAGCCTCAGCACGTCGCCTGGCCGGATCTGCAAAGCCTCGGCAAGGTCCACCGGAGTACCTCCCCATCGCGCTCATACGGTATCCCGCACGGCCGGCTCAGCCGCCGGTGGCCGAGAAGTGCATGTAGTCCTTCAGGGATCGGTAGTCGCCGCCCCACTTCCATCCGATCGCGGCGAAGGCCTGGACGGCCTCCTCGCGGGGCTGCGCCATGCCGGGCCGCACATCGGCTCGGTCGAGGTAGGCGGTGGCGAGTTCCGGCAGGACGACCTTGCCCTTGTGGTACGGGTTCTGGAAGGGGTTGAGATCCACGGCGAGGCCGTAGGCGTGCTGGGACCAGCCCTTTCGGCCGCGTACCGATCGGCAGGCGAACACCTCGGTGGTGTTGTGGTCGCCGGTCGACGGTGCGTTTAGTTCCGCGGCACTGGAGATCCGCATCCGCTCGATCGGGAAGCCCGCGGCGAAGAGCCGCTCGAACACGGTGACCAGGTCGTCGGCCACCCGGGCGTTGGCCAGCAGCTCGCCGGTGTGCGCGCGGCCGTCGAAGCCGCGGAAGCCGACCGTGAGGTAGCGCAGGTCGGCCGCGGCGATCGGGCAGGCCTTCGTCCAGCTGGACCGGGCGAGCACGGCGGCCGGCACCGCCTGGACGGTCGCATGGAAGCGGCCGTCCGCCGGTGGCGGCAGGTCGTCGACGGTGACGATCGACCGGGTACGCAGCTCGGCCGGGGTCTCCTGGGCCGCGGCGTACCCCTGCGGCCCTGCCGGCAGCGCTCGTGTTCCCAGCCAGGACGGCGCGGCGGTGGCGTTGAGGGGGCCGCTGGGCGCAGGGCTTTGATACTCGATGCGCGCTGTCGGCGCAGCAAACGCATTATGTGCCGCATTGTCCACTTCTGGAGCGGCCTGGACACTCGAACATCCGGCGAGGGCGTAACCCAGGAACACAGCCACGGCCAGCAGGCCCGCCGTTCGAGCGCCGCCGCGCCGCCGAGGAGCCGCATCCGTACGGGCCACGGAACAGGCGGACGGCAAGAGGACTTCGGGGGCGCGCATTTCGGCAAGGATAGCTTTTTCCCTGATGAGCGGCATCATCGTCGCGCACCGACGCTGTGCTGACCGGGCAGGGACGGGCGCTTGCGCACGCCCCTGCGCCACGTGTCGTGCTGTTGCGGGATCCTCAACCGGTACGGGTGCGCAGGCTCCGCGCCAGGGTGGGGTTCATGCCGTTGCTCCGTCCGTGCCGTCCGCAGGCAGGCGGTCCGGCAGCCCGAGCCGCGGGAACCGGTCGGCGTGGAACGTGACGATCTCGGTGATCGCCCCACCGGTGACGCGCAGGACGTCGATCGTCAGCGGCAGGTACGCGCCCTCCCGCTTCCGCCGGTGGTAGAAGGCCACGGCGGGCTGCCGGTTCACGGAGGTGAGCACGGCGCGCAGGTTCCTCATGTCCTCGAAGCCGCTCTCGACCCAGTCGCCGACCACCGCGTCGCGGCCGACGTGCAGGCCCGGCGTGGGCGGCATCGAGCAGCGGACGTCGTCGCGCAGCAGCGCGGCGAGCCCGGCGATGTCCGTGGCCACGCTGGCGTCGGTGTAGCGGCGCACCAGCTCGCGCGTCCCGGCGTCCTCCTCCCCACCGGTCCAGTCCTGCCGCTCGGCGGGCAGGTGCTCGCGCAGGCCGGCGCGGGCCCGCTGCAGCGCGCTGTTCACGGAGTTGACGGAGTCCCCGAGGAGCTCCGCGACGTCCTTCGCCGGCCAGCCGACCACGTCGCGCAGGATCAGCACGGCCCGCGGTCGCGGTGCGAGGTGCTGGACCGCGACCACGTACGCCAGCTCGATCGTCTCCCGCGCGACGGCGACGGCCTCCGGCTCGTCCGCGCCGCCGGCGGGCAGCTCGTCGAGCAGCCGGTCCGGGTAGGGCTGCAGCCACAGCACCTCCCCGCCGGTCGCGGGCTCCGGGCGGCACTTGGCGAGCATGTCCAGGCAGGCGTTGGTGGCGATCCGGTACAGCCAGGCCCGCAACGTCGAGCGCCCCTGGAAGGTCTCCCGCCGCCGCCAGGCACGCAGGAACGTCTCCTGCACGGCGTCCTCGGCGTCCTCGAACGACCCGAGCATCCGGTAGCAGTGCACGTGCAGCTCGCGCCGGTGCCGCTCGGCCAGCCCCGAGAAAGCCGGCTCCTCGACCTCGCCCGGCCCGCTCCCGCCCGGTTCCTCCGACATCGTGTCCGCACTCATCACGTCATCCTTCCGCCTCATCATGTCTGTCGTAGGTGTGACGGGCACCGGCGCGAAAACTCATCACCAGGGCCGGTCGGCACGGCTGATCCAGTGCGGATCCGCGGGCAGGCACGACGCCGCGTGGCCAGGAGGGCGCGGCTTCCCGACGTCGACAGAGACCGCTCGTCCGGCATTGCGCTCCACCCTGCCACTGTCGGCGCCCCTGTGACCTGATCGAGATAAGCGGCCGCACCCCTTCTGACAAGATCCAGGTAGGCTCCCGGCCGTCGGGCAAGCCGCACGTCCCCGGGAGACGAGAAATGACCATCAAACGGGCCGCGGCGGCGGTGGTCTTCGCCATCGCAGTCGGCATGCTCGCCACCGGATGTGGCGGCACCCCGGCTGCGCCACCCGCGGCGCCCAGCGCGTCGCCGTCGCCCACCCCGGCCGCGATCGACCTGCTCACCGCCGCCGCCGACAAGCTGCGTGCCACCACCGCGTCGTTCACCGCCGACATGACCGGCGAATTCGCCATCACCGGCGCCGGCCGGTTCGACGGCGTCTCCGGCGACGCCACCTCCACCACCACGGTCGCCGTCGACGGCCGCAAGAACAGCCTCGAGCTGACCCGCATCCGCGGCGACCTGTGGATCAAGACCACCGGCAGCGGCGCCTGGCTGCACACCGACGTGGACAAGGTAGACCCGGCCGGATCCCTGCACCGCTCGCTCGCCGACCCCACCGGCGCCGACAAGCTGCTGCGCGCCGCGGTCGACGTGGGCCGCAGCGCGGACGGCGTACTGCTCGGCAAGCTCGACATGACCACATCGCCCTTGCTGCCCTCCGGTCTGCCTGCCGCGGCCGCGGCCGCGGCCAAGCAGGTGTCCTTCCAGGCCAGGCTCGACGCCGAGGGCCGGCTGACGCAGCTGGCGATCGACCTGCGCTACGTGCTGCGCTCACCGCGCGACGGCAGCGGTGTCCTGGTCATCGAGTTCACCGACTTCGGCAAGCCCCTCGGCCTCACCCCGCCCACCGGCAAAATCGTCGAAGCGGACAAGGGTGCGCTGGCCCGGCTCTGACCCCGGTCTCGAGACGCTGCCTGCGCCCGTGGCGCTGGAGCACCGCCGGCGCACACCCCGCGTTCCGGCAGGGGTGGAGCGCGGTGCGGCGGCGTTGTAGGGTGCCTGCATGAGCGGGGAGGTACGGGCCGATCCGGTCGAGCTGGCACGGGTCGCACAGTCCTGTCTGGACAGCTCGCAGGATCTCGCGACGGCACTGCGCACCATCAGGGCTGACGCGGTGCTGTCCACGTCCGACTTCGGCAATGTGACCAACGCGGCCAGGCAGAGCGAGGCCTACCACCGTGTGGAGGGCAGCGCGGGCACGGCCACCGAGCGGCTGGTCACCGTGCTCGAGGTGGACAACGAGAGCCTGCTGCGGGTGGCCTTCGCCTACCAGCAGGCGGATGAGGAAGCCGAGCGCAAGCTGCGGCAGAAGCACCGCAACATTCCGATCTGACCACGGGAGGTCGCCGATGGGAATCCCACCGGAAGACCAGGAGCACTTCCCGCCGATCACGGCGGCCGAATCGACCTGGAAGCTGCACGCGAACCCGGGGCGGATCAACAGTGCCGCCTCGGCGTGGCGACGGTTCGGCAAGTCTGCCACGTCGCTGGGCGACGACATCGACGCGGACGCCAAGAAACTGGTCGGCTCCCAGTGGTCGGGCCCGGCCCGCGACAGCTATGTCAGCCACAAGACCAAGGTGGTGTCCAGCGTCGACGCGCTGCAGGACAACGCGGGCAAGCTCGCCGGCCACCTTGAGGGCATAGCCGATCTGCTCCAGCGCTACCAGGGGCTGCTCGACGCCGAGTACGACAAGGTGAAGTTCCGCGACGTCGGCGGCACGTTCCATCCGCGCAGCGCGGAGGAGCAGAAGCTGATCGGCGACACCGTGGCCGAGGCCGTCAAGCTGCGCAAGGAGCTGGAGCAGGCGCTCGACCAGAAGGTCAGCGGTTTCGACAAGTCGGCCTGGGACACCATCGCCACCGACTGGGGCGCGATCGCCACCGGCACCACCGACCCGTTCACGCTTCCCCCCGAGGCGACAGACGGCGTCTCGGTGATCATGGTGGACGGCCGGGCGGTCGTGAACACCGGCACCGGGAACGACGACGTCAAGGTCAGGATCGACCCGAAGACCGGTGACGTCATCGTGACCGTCAACGGCTCGGACTACTACTACCCGCCGGGCACCCCGGTCACCATCCGCGGCGGCGAGGGCAACGACACCATCGAGGTCCCCAAGGGCTCCAACATCAGCGTGACGCTCCTCGGCGGAGCAGGAAACGACACTCTCCGCGGCGGCGACGGCGCTGAGAAGATCTTCGGTGGGCGCGGAACGGACGACCTCTACGGCGGCCGGAGCGACGACTACATCTCCGGCGGCGCCGGCATCGACTACATCGACGGGCAGGACGGAAACGACGTGCTGTCCGGCGGGTCCGGCCAGGACACCCTGTACGGCCTGGGCGGTGACGACCAGCTGTCCGGCGGCGAGGACGACGACTACCTCGAAGGCGCGAAGGGCAACGACTCGCTGCACGGCGGCACCGGCAACGACGTGCTGTCCGGCGGCCACGGCGACGACAGGCTCGCCGGCGGCACCGGCGACGACGTCTACTACGGCGGGCACGGCAAGGACAGCATCATCGCAGGCGGCGGCCGCGACACCGCGTACCGGCAGGACGAGGACACCGTCGACGGCGTGGCCTCCGATGTCAAGGTCGAGATCAGCGACAAGGCGCAGTTCATCAAGATCGAGGGCTCCGACGAGTTCAAGGAACGGGTGCTGGCCGACCTCGACATGTACCGCGCCTCACCGACCGGCCAGCAGATGCTGGAAAACCTCCAGGACAAGCGCGACCCGAACTTCTGGCTCGGCGAGAACACGCTGACCATCAAGGAACTCAGCGACGAGAACGGCTACGCCAGCAAAGGCCACAAGCTCGCCAACTCGGACTCCGTCATCCAGTACAACCCCGCCTTCACCTTCGACTCCGAGCGCGGCCGGCCGTCGGTGGTGCTGTACCACGAGCTCGGGCACGTCTACGACTACTGGAACGACACCTTCCAGGAGGAGACGATCGCCGGCGGGCCCGACGACGGCATCAAGAAGGGCGAGCGGCAGGCGGCGGGGCTGCCCTTCGACCACGACGACGACTCCTCGACGCCGGACCAGATCGACCCCGACCACCCGATCCAGTACACCGAGAACGGGCTACGCCGCGAGATGGGCATGCGCGACCGCGACACCTACCGCACCTACTCGGGGGACGGCTGGTGACGAGAACGTGCCGCACCGCCGGCCTGCTGCTCGTCTCGGCGGTGCTGGCCGCCTGCTCGGGCGACCCGGACCTGGACCTGACGGTGCGGACAGCCGTCGCCGGCGGCGACGTCACGGTCGAATACACCCTGGCCAACCAGTCCGAAACGCCGGTGGTGCTCTACGACGGAGGGTGGACCGATCCGCAGCAGCCCGGCTGGTCGCGCGGGCCCATGGAGGTCAGCGTCCGCGACGACGGGGTGATCGAGCTGGCCAAGCGCATCATCCACCCCTGCCAGACCCCGGACACCAGCGACTGCGGCGGCGCACGCGAACCCACCGAGCGGATTCGCGGCTCCGTGCTCGAGCCCGGTGCCAGCAGCTCGGGCAGTTTCCGGGTGCCGCTTCAGGTGGAGCCCGATCATCCGGCGTCCGCCCAGCGCACGCCGATCCCGCTGGCCGGGCGGAAGGTGGTCTTCTGCATCGGGTTCACCGAGGTGACCGACGACAACCCGCCCGCGGCAGCTGGGCTCTACCCGCCCGCAAGCCCGCAGACCATCCTCTGCGGTGAGCCGTTCGAGGTGCCGTGACGCTCGCCGGCCCGCGTTCGTGTGTTGTCGCCTCCCGCGACCTGGATGCCGACCTGTCCGCTGCGACATGCGGCCAGGCCGGCATTCATCGCGATGGCTGACATCAACGACCTCCCCCGGGCACGCTGGCCAAGACACGGCATCTATCCCCGGCCCCGGCCCTGAGATCCACGACCAGACGCAGTTCGCCTGGCCCACGCACAGCCGCTCACCAGCCCTGGCCCGCCTGATCAGGACCGCCGTACAGCTCGAATCTCCCCGGTAGAGCCCTGCCCCTCGGCCTTACGGTGGATCTTCGCCCAGCGGCTCACCGGCCGCAGCGCCGGCGGCATCGCCCGCGAATTCAAACCACACCACGACACACCGCCCTGCCGGTGCGGGAATACGTAGATCGCACTGGGCTCAGTCTGTCCTTGCATACCAGTGCAATTGCTCCCAAATGCGATAGGAGCCGCTTGACACGATTTGGTATGCTGCGCTCTCTGTCATCCACAAAGGAGAGACGCCGAGTGAAGAAACTGTTAAGCGTCGCGTCCGTGTTGGCACTCTCAACCGGAATTGCCATTGCCTCGACAACGTCGGCCTACGCGGCTACGAACAGGAGCGGGGCGGAACAGCTGAACATACCGGACAGCAGCGCTTGCAAGGCAGGTCGCACGGTCCTGCAAGGCATGGTCGCCGGGCCAGGCGGCCAGCTTTACATCGTTTTCACCAAGGCAGCCGGCGCGGAGCCGGTCCTGTCCAGGTGGCT
This sequence comes from Catellatospora vulcania, assembly GCF_009720385.1. Taxonomy (GTDB): domain Bacteria; phylum Actinomycetota; class Actinomycetes; order Mycobacteriales; family Micromonosporaceae; genus Catellatospora; species Catellatospora vulcania. The sequence continues at coordinate 17,507 of NZ_WARX01000034.1, forward strand.
GCGCGACGGCTCAACCTGGGATGGCGCCAGCTGGATCTGCGCCGGGGCGCCGACTTCCATTCCCACACTCGGCCACGGTAACGACCTTGCTTACAATGCAAACTATCTGAGCCAGGGCCCGGCCTTGATTGCCACCCAGGGAAGTCAATCCGCGTATCCGAGCGACAAGGTGACAATCGTGCGCCTGAACGCCGACGGGTCCATTGGCACAAGCGCGGAAGTGCGTCTGCCGGTAGGCAACATCAGCGGCCTCTGCTACAGCTCGACAGCAGCCGGCGGGGCCGGCAAGTATGCCGCCAGACGGCTGGGCAGCCTGTGGACCCATCCCGGTTCCGGTGCGCTCACGAGTGGATGGACGCTGGTTAAGAGCAACCTGACGAGTCACGACAATCGTTCGGACCAGGGCATTGACTGCTCCGAAAACTATATCTGGAACACCAAGTCGATCAACGACTCCACGCCGGCGACCGGGTGGAACTGGGTGTACCAGTACAACTGGTCCGGAGGCGATGTGGAGAGCGACATCGGAGTTCCGGGGAACAACCTGACCGACGAGATCGAAGACATCACCCACGTGGGGAGCGAGTTCTTCGTCGCCATCAACCGAAACGGCGGTAGCGCCGACTCCGTGAAGGTCTTCACCGAGTAGACCTCGACGCGGGGTCGGTCCGGGCCATCGCAGCGACCGCCAGGCCGACAGCCTCATCGATGGTCGGAGCCGGCCCTCGCTCCGTGTCCGGGGTTCCGGGCCGGCTCCGTGAAGTGTGAGGTGACACGCCGGGTGTGGCATGGCGGCACACGCCACGCCCGGCAGGCCGGTCTCAGCGTGCCGGTGGAGGCGGCGGCGGGTCGATGGCGATGCTCACCTGGGCGTACGGCCCGAAGTTGCCCGAGGCGTCCCAGGCCCGCACCCGTACCGTGTAAACCCCGAAACCGGTGAACGGGACGTAGCCGCTGGTGCCGCCGACTTTGCTGGTCAGCGTGCCGTTCAGGTAGATCTCGTACCCGACGAGGAACGTCTCGTCCGTCGCGGCGTCCCAGCGCACCGTCAGGTGGTCGGGCGACATGCCGCCGATCCGCAGGTTGGCGGGTGCGGTCGGCGGGATCGCGTCCGGCAGTTGGCCGACGTGGAGTGGCGCGAACGGGGAGATGTTGCCGGCCGCGTCGACAGCCCGTACCCCGTAGGTCGTGACCATCGGTGGCGGGGTCGGCATACGGTAGCTCGCCGTCGTCGAGGTCCCGATCTGGGTGGATCGGTGGAAGATCTGGTACTCGACCACGCCGGTGTCGTCGGTGGACGGCGTCCAGACAATGCCGGTGAACGAACCGGTCACGAAGTGAACGTTCGTCGGCGTCGAGGGCGGGGTCACATCGACCGCCGGCGGGCCGGAGCAGGGTGCGCCGTTGACCGTGCAGCCCTGCGGCTCACCGCTGCCGCTCGCCACCCAGCCGAAGCTGGTCGAGGCGCCAGGCGCCAGCGTGCCGTTCCACGACATGTTGGTGAAGACGAAGCGGCTGCCGTCACGGGTCATGCTCGCGTTCCAGTACGAGCCGAGCGTGGTGCCGGCCGGCAGGTCGAACTCGACCCGCCACGAGGTGAGCGTCGCCGCACTGGGGTTGTGCACGGTCATCTTGCCGACGTAGCCGCTGGACCAGTGGCTTTCCTTGGCGAAGGTCACGGTCGCCGCGTGTGCTGGAGCGGGCAGGAGGGTGATCGCACCCACGCCCAGGACGACTGCCGTGGCGAATCGGGCGAGCCGGCGCACAGGAGCAGTTGGTAGCCTCATGTCGATGAAGTCTATAGATATTCATCGATCATTGGCAACGGCCGCCGTCGCGGTCAGCGCTGTCACGAACCGGTTCATGGTCGCGGCATCCTCGCGACTCGCCGGCTGCCTCGGCGGCCCGGCCCCGTATCCGGGGTGGCCGTCGTCGCTCGTCCAGAGCGGGCCGGGCGCGGAGGACCTGAGTGGTCCTCCGCGCCTGGCGATGTGCCGGCTAAGCGATCAGCTGTAGACCTCGAACTCGAACAGCGAGTAGCCGTACGCGGTGCCGCGGGCCGTGCCGTTGATCCGCACGTACCGGCCGGCGGCCGCGAGCGCCGTGTTGTCGTCGACGCCGCCGTTGCCGCCGGTGACCGAACGCACCGCCGTCCAGGTCGTGCCGTTGGCCGAGGTCTGGATCTGGTACGCCGAACCGTACGCCGCCTCCCAGGTCAACTTCACCCGGTTGATCGCGTACGACTGGCCGAGGTCGACCTGAATCCACTGCGGATCGGCGAACGCGCTGCCCCAACGGGTGGTCAGCGAACCGTCCACCGCGGCCGTCGCCACGAAGGCGCCCTCCACGCTGGATGCGGTGGCCGGCCGGTTGAGCGCGAGGTTGCTGGTCGACGGGGGCGGCGTGCCGCCACCGTAGACCTCGAACTCGAACAGCGAGTACCCGAATCCGGTGCCACGGGCCGTGCCGTTGATCCGCACGTACCGGCCGGTGGCCGTCAGCCCGGTGTTGTCGTCGACCCCGCCGTCACCACCGGTGACCGAACGCGCCGTCGTCCAGGTCGTGCCGTCGGCCGAGGTCTGGATCTGGTACGCCGAACCGAACGCCGCCTCCCAGGTCAACTTCACCCGGTTGATCGCGTACGACTGACCGAGGTCGACCTGAATCCACTGCGGATCGGCGAACGCACTGCTCCACCGGGTGGTCAGCGAACCGTCGACCGCCCCCGACGCCACGTAGGCACCCTCGACACTCGACGCCGTCGCCGGACGGTTCAGCGCGAGGTTGTTCCCCACCGGCGGCTGGGTGCCGCCGGAGGTGAAGGTGAAGTCGTCGATGTCGAACAGCGAGCCGGTGGCGGCGCCGGTGAACACCAGGTACAGCTGCTGCGTTCCGGTCGGCACGGTCACCGTGCCGGTCACGTCGGCCCAGGTCTCCCAGCTGCCGGTCGGCGCGACCGGCACCGTGGACACGACCGTGCCGGTGGGCGAGCCGACCCGCACGGTCAGCGTGCCACCGACACCGGCCGAGGCGACCCGCGCCTTGAAACCGGTGACGCCGGTCAGGTTGTACGGCGTGAAGGAGATCCAGTCGCCGTTCTCGATGTAGCCGACGGCGTTGCCGCCGTGCGCGCTGGCCTTGGCGGCGATCTGGACGCCGTTCATCGTGTTGAAGTGCTCGGCCTGCCGGGTCCGCGGCTGCAGCACGTGCTGGGCCTGGACCGCGGTCCCGGTCGGCGGGGTGTACACGGCGGCGAGCACCCCGAAGATGTTCGCGGCCGCGTCGTGCTCGCCGTCCACCGTGGTCTGGATCGACCCGGTGCAGCCGGTCTTGCTGGTGATGGGGTGTCCGTGGCTGTCGTGGGCCAGGACGTAGTTGAGCACGACCCGGTTGCAGTCGATCGTGCCGGCGTTCGGGTCGGTGACCCGCACCTCGTAGGGAACCAGGTCGCCGAACTGGAACACCGTGCCGTTGGCCGGGCCGATGATCTGGATCCCGGGCCGGCCGACGCCGACGACGATGCTTGCCGTCGAGGTCCGGCCGCCCGTGTCCCGCACCGTCAGCGTCGCGGTGTACTCGCCGTTGGCCGCGTAGGTGAACGTCGGGTTGGCCGCGGTGGAGTCGGTGCTGCCGTTGCTGGTGAAGTCCCAGGCGTAGGTGATCGCGTCGCCGTCCGGGTCGTTGCTGCCGGCCGAGCTGAACTGCACGGTCAGCGGCGCTGCGCCGGTGGACGGGTTCGCCGCGGCCTGGGCGATCGGCGCCCGGTTGCCGCCGCTGTTGTACTCGATGCGGTAGACGGCCGAGTTGGCGTCGCCGCCGAACCAGGTCGTGCCGTAGTCGAGCACGTACAGGGCGCCGTCCGGCCCGAACTCCAGGTCCATGATCGCGGTCCCGGACCACGGAATGGGCTCGATCGCGCCGGCGGTGCCGTTGGCGTTGATCGTGGCCGCCTTGATCCAGCGGCTGGTGAACTCGCCGAGGATCGCCTTGCCGTGGTAGGAGGCCGGGAACTTCACGTCGGAGACCAGCGCCGGGTTGAAGTTGTAGACCGGGCCGCCCATCGGGCCGCCGCCGCCCAGCTCGGGCCGCCAGGGTCCCGCGCCGCCGTAGGGCAGCCAGGCGGCCTGCGACGGCGGGAGGGTGGTGATGCCCGTGTTGTTGCGCGAGTTGTTGGTCGGGCCGCCGGCACAGTTGAACAGACCGGTCGACGGGCCGCTGGGGAACGTGTACTCGTGGTAGGGGGTGTTGTAGTTGGAGCAGTACGGCCAGCCGAAGTTGCCCGGCTGCGTGATCCGCTCGAACGCCACCGTGCCCGCCGGTCCGCGGTTCGGGTCGGCGCCGCCGTCGGGGCCGTAGTCACCGAGGTAGACGACCCCGGTCGCCTTGTCCACGCTCATCCGGAACGGGTTGCGGAAGCCCATGGCGTACACCTCGGGCTTGGTGTTGGGCGTGCCCGGCGCGAACATGTTGCCGGCCGGGATGGTGTAGCCGCCGGTCGCGCCCGGCTTGATCCGCAGCACCTTGCCCCGCAGGTCGTTGCTGTTGCCCGCGGTGCGCTGCGCGTCGAACGCCGGGTTGCGGTCGGCCCGCTCGTCGATCGGCGCGGAGCCGCCCGAGTCGAACGGGTTGGTGTCGTCGCCGGTGGACAGGTACAGGTTGCCGGCCGCGTCGAAGTCGATGTCACCGCCGACGTGGCAGCACTGCCCCCGGCTGGTCGGCACGTCGAGGATCGTGACCTGCGACGCCGGGTCGATCGTGTGGTCGTCGCGCACCGTGAACCGGGCCAGCTTGTTCGAGCCGTTGAACGGGGCGAACTGTGCCGCGGTGCCGGTCGCCGGGGAGTCGCCGCCCGGGGTGCTCAGCGGGGGCGCGTAGTAGAGGTACACCCACCGGTTGGTGGCGAAGTTCGGGTCGGCCTTGATGCTCTGCAGACCCTCCTCGTCGTGGGTGTACACCTGGAGCGTCATCGCGATCTTGGTGTTGCCGTTGACGTCGGTGTACCGGACGACGCCGTCGCGGGAGGTGTGCAGCACACCCCGGTTCGGCAGCACGGTCAGGCCCATCGGCTCGCCCGTCTCGGCCGCGCCCTTGGCCAGCGTCACCTGGTTGAACGTGCCGACCGGCGGAGGCCCGCCGACCGTGCAGTTCCCGGTGCCCTGGGCCGCGTACCGGATGCCGCCGAGCAGGTGGGTGCGGAAGTTGGCCTCGCTGAAGCTCTCCTGGGTGTGCCCGAGGCCGGTGTACCACGAGCGTCCGCCGTCGTAGGCGCGGCACCACGAGATCGGGTGGTCGGCGCCCATGCTGCCGCCGGTGTACGTGGACTCGTCCAGGTTGGCCAGCACGTGCACCGACGAGCGCGGGTTGGTGCGGTAGTTGTACAGCTCGTCGGTCCGGTTCCAGTTCGCCGGCAGGCCGGCGGTGGACGGGTGGGCCGTGTCCTCGATGCGCACCGTGACAGGCTGGATAGCCGGGTGGCTGGCGAAGTACGCGCCCACCAGGCTGCCGTACCAGGGCCAGTCGTACTCGGTGTCCGAGGCTGCGTGCACGCCGACGTACCCGCCGCCGGCGCGGACGTAGCGCTCGAACGCGGCCTGCTGGGTGGCGTCGAGCACGTCGCCGGTGGTGGACAGCCAGATCACGGCTTTGAATCTGGCCAGGTTGGCGTCGTTGAACTGGGTGGCGTCCTCGGTCGCCTCGACTGCGAAGTTGTTCTGCGTGCCGAGCTGCTGGATCGCGGTGGTCCCCACCGGGATCGAGTCGTGCCGGAACCCCGCGGTCTTGCTGAAGACCAGCACCGTGAAGTCAGGGGCGGCCTGCGCAGGGGCGCCGTTGAAGCCGACCCCGGCCAGCACGATGGTGACACAGAGCAGCACTCTGCGAAGGAACATGATCGGTTGGCACCTCTTCCGTGGAAGAACAATGAAGACGTGCGCCGATCACGTCTGGATGACCAGCCGTCGGCCGCACCGTGGCACGGTCGGCCTCAGGCTGGGTTACAACTCGATGGGTGGTGCCGCGCTCGCCCGCAAAGTGGAGGGTCGAACGAGCGCTCTGCTGTGGTGTGGTTCGCACCGGTCCGGCTGCGGTGTCGGGATCGGACCATCTCTCGCTTCACCGAAGTCGAGAGGTGCCGCATGCCGGCTGCCGCAACCGCACTGCCTGTCGTGAGTGGTCTCCAGCGAGCCACGATCGAGGGCGTGGGCCTTCACCTCCTCCCCCGGTCGACCCGGCGGGAGAGCGCTCTCCCGTCTATTGCAGACAGTTAAACAGACAATTTCGTCGTTGTGAAGTCTCATCGCGTGCCGACCGTGCGGGGTTCCCACGGGCTGGATACCACCGTTCCCGCTCACCTCGGCACTGACGTTCGGCGATGCGCCCACGGCACACCAAAGCCCTGGCGACTCGACGGGTGCTCGCACCAGCCGGGGACAGTGCCGTCCGGAACCTTCTAAGATGCGGCGAATGGGCTGGGAGACACTGGGGCAGTGGGGTGACAACGTCGCTCGCATCGAGCCGCTCGCCGGCGGAGTCGCCAACGACGTGTGGAGCGTGCGCGTCGACGGGCGCCGCGCGGTCGGCCGTCTCGGCACCCGCAGCGATGCCGATCTCGCCTGGGAGACCGAGCTGCTCCGATACCTCGACCGCGAAGGTCTGACCGTGCCGGTCCCGATCCCGACCACGGACGGCCGGCTGTTCGCCGACGGCCTGGTGGTGATGACCTACGTGGACGGCGGGCCGCCCGAGACGCAGGCCGACTGGCATCGCGTGGCCGGCACGCTGCGCGAGCTGCACCGGTTGACGCAGGGCTGGCCGCAGCGCCCCGGGTGGCGATCGTCGACCGACCTCCTGCACGTCGAGACCGGGACGAGGATCGACCTCGGTGCGATGCCCCCGGAGTCCGTCGCTCGATGCCGAGCAGCTTGGGCGCGGCTCACCGGGCGTCCGACATGCGTCGTCCACGGCAACCCGCAGAACCCTGGCAACGTCCGCATGACCGCGGATCAGGTCGCGCTGATCGACTGGGACGAGACGCACGTCGACGTCCCCGACCTCGACCTAGTGCTGCCAGACAACGCCGCCGACCTCGACGACATCGCGCACGACATCGCCGCGCAGGCGTCGGCCGCGTGGGAAGCCGCCGTCTGCTGGGACGACGAGTACGCAGTCAGGCGGCTCGCCGAAGTCAGAGCGGTCTGAGAACACTTTCGAGGACCTGGGCCATCGGTGCTCGACCGCGGACCTCGGCTGACGATTCGCGCGACTATGGCGCGCGAATCGTCAGCGTAGGCAGGTTGCAGCCCCGGACTCGACTGACTAGGTGGCGGCAGTCGGCGGCGTGACGTACTTCGCGTCCTTGCAGGCCTGCGAGTATCGGGTGGGGACCCGCCAGTAGGCGAGGAGATCGGCGCCGAACTCGTCGCGCAGTGTCTTGGTGCCGAAGCCGTGGTTCGGGCCCGAGTAGCCGCCGGCGTGGTTCTTGACGTACTTCGCGAACTCGTCAGCGGTCCGGTCGGGGACGAGGGTGATGAAGTAGCGGAACTCGATGCCGCAGGCTCCCTCGTAGGCGATCGGGTGCCGGGGTACCTTCCAGCAGCCGCTCTCCAGCTCATAGGCGGGAAAGTAGCGCTCCTCGCGCACCCGGGTTCCGAAGGTGTCGACCGAGTCCCGCTGCGCGCTGCCCACGAGGTAGATCGATTGGCCGGCGGGAGCCTCGCCGTTGATCACTCCCGCGGACGCGATGGTCAGCCGGCCGTTCCCACCCATCTCCAGCCCGTATCGAATCGACGTGGCGAAAGTCAGCGGCGGGTCGACACGCTGATCGATCCGGGTCAGGTCCACCTGGTCGACCTGCCGGCCGTCGAGTACACCGCAGTCGGGGTCGGGCTTGCTTCCGAAGAAGGTCTCGGCCGCGTCCGGCAGCTGGAAGAGTGTCACGACCACTGCCACTATGTTGATGGACTCCTTGAGACGCTGTTTGGTGGTCGGCCGGTCGGGCTGAGGATCCGGCCCGGCCGGGTCCGCAGCGGGGCCGCGCCGCCGAAGTCTGCCGAGCAGCCAGACGAGCGGCACCACGGCCAGGCCCACGAAGAAGATCGATATCCGGGCCCAGCTCGGGATGATCTGGTACGAGAGAAGGATCGCCGACCCGAGTGCCGCGGCCAGGCCGACTGCCAACACGTGCCGGAGCCGAACGTTCTCTCTGAGCGCGTGCTCGACGGCGGCTGCCGCGGTCCGGCGCCGCGGTGCCGACTCGCCCGCGGTGTCGTCAGGGCTGGGTGCGGGGGCGGGGTCAGGCGCGGGCATAGATCTTGATCCAGTCAACGTGGAGCGTCACCTCTGCCGGCGTGCCGCCATCGCGGCAGGGGGTGAAACTGTCGCAGCCTTTGTCCAGCTGGAGCGCGAGATGCATGGGCGAGGTGCTTGGCACGAGGGAGGCACTCGCGGTGGCGTTCGGCACCGACCAGGTCTGCCGGCCGTCGAGATAGAAGATCACCCGGCCCGGCAGCCAGTCCACCGCGACGGTGTGCCAGCTGGTGAAGTCCGCTCGTACCAGCTGGTCCTGCTTATTGGTCTTGGTCTTGTTGTGCAGGTAGTTGAGCCCGGTCGCGCGCTCGCCCTTGTTGACCTCGATCATGTTGATCTCGCCGTCCTCCGGCCACTGCTCCGACTTGGGCCACAGCAGCGCCACGCCGTTGTAGCCGGCGCCCCGGTCGACCCTCAACCGCACCTCCCACCTGCCGTACAGCTGGTTGACCCGCGAAGCGATGCCACCTGAGACGTCGCGGCCGTCGCGAATCGCGCCGGTGATCCGCAGCTCGCCGTCGCGAACCGCGACAGCCTCCCGTACCCGGGGGTGGTTGCCATACGGATCGTGGTAAACGCCCCACTTGCCGGTGTCGAGGGCGGTGCCGTTGAACTCGTCGCTCTGCACCAGGCTCCACCGGACTGGCGCGGGACTGCTCTGCTCCGGCGGCCGCGACGTCTTGGGCGGCACCGGCGGCGCCGGCGGCGAGGATGTAACGGTCGTCGGAGGGCTGGCCGGTGCCGTCGTCGGAGGGCCGGCCGGTGCCGAGGCGCCGGCGTCCGTCGGGGTGGGCGGGACCGCGGAGCCATCCGAAGTGGCGGTGCCGGCCGGTGGATCCGGGTTGCCTCGAATGCCACTGCATGCGAGAAGCATGGCGACGGCCAACGCGTTGACGGTGATCATTGCGGCTACGCGGAGCAGTGGCTTTCCGTGGACGGCCATGGGCATCTCCTCAGTGCGAGTGGGCAGCACGGGGCGCACCGCGATACGGCGATATCGACGGTGAGCGACGAGAGAGAGACTATTTGTAGTGAGTCGAGCCGAGCCAGGTTCTCCGCCCACATCGGTCCTGCCGACGTGGCAACGCGCAACGATTCGGCACCTCGTGAAGGCCGGCCGGGCCAGGACGTTCGATGATCGTTGACCGGCGGTAGTAGCTCACGTCCATTCACGTCGATGATCGGCGCTGGTGGCAAGCCTGATTCGAGCTGGACGGCCCGGCCGGAGTGCTCCCCGCTTGATCGGCTACCCGACAGCCTGCAGAGGCCGATTGACGCTACCGTCGCGGTGATCACCCCCGTGGAGGAACCGTGTCCCCTCGTCGTATCTCCGTCCTTTCCGCTGCCGCCGCCGGCCTGCTCGTGCTGGCCATGCCAGGCGTCGCCGCGGCCTCCGTGCCGCTGTCCAACGACTCGGTCACCCTGTCGAGCACGCCGGAGTCGTACAACTACAGCACCACCAACACCTACTGGTCGGTGGTGGCGCTGCAGTCACCGAGCAGCGCCGACTTCGACCTCGCGCTCTCCGGCGGCGGTGTCGCCCTGGGCACCAGCACGCAGGGCGCCGGCCGCACGGACTTCATCGCGGTCAACTCCAACAGCGGCTTCCGGCCGCTCGGCCGCTATCTGGCGACGGTCACGGCCTACAGTGGGTCGGGGACCTACTCGGTGCAGCGCCAGACCGGGGCGACCTCGATCGTGCTTCCGGCGATCACGCATCCGGGCAGCACGGGGGCCTCCGATCCGGACCTCGCCTTCGCGGTCCTCCCTGACGACGACATCGTCTCCATCGCCGACATGTGGCTCACCGCGGGTCAGGCCTTCTGGGCCTCCACGCCCACCGCGGGACAGCACCTGTATCTGATCAGGAGCACGGCGGGCACCCCGTCCACCTACGTCCGCAACCGGACCGCGGCGGCGTCCGGCCAGTCGGTGGCGGTCGTCGACGGGTGTACGAAGTACACGCCCACCGTCACCGGATGGCATGCCCTGGTGCTCGTCGACGACCGGGAACCCGAGCTGCCGCAGGTGCCCGCCGACGGGATCGCGCACGCGTTGAAGCTGGTGGACCCGGCGACCCCGAACACGTGCCCGGTGAAGAACTTCCCCGCCGCCACCCCCTGACACCATCGCTCCCCCGCGACTCGGCCGAGTCCCGGGGGAGCCGCGGTGCGAGTGGCGAGTCCGACCCCGGGAGCGCCGGGCGGAGTCGCCACGGCACGGGTGCGTAAACAGGTTGTCATCACCAGACGCCGCGACGATGATGGCCAGGATCCGCCGGGTTCGGCGATCCTGCGCCTGACCGGCGTTTCGATGGCACGCGAGCGGATCGCCGAGCGCCCGACCATCACCAGACGACGGAACCCCACCATGGATCTCGCCCGACGCCGTGAGCTCGCCCGCCGGGCGCTGGACGGCTACGACAGCGGCCCCGACGCCACGACGCGGGCGCTGGCCGCCGCGTGGGCGAAGATCGCCGACGCGGCGGGGCTGATCCTGGTCGAGGGTCTCAGCGACCAGATCGCCGTGGAGGCGGCCGCGGCCGGACGCGGCCGGGATCTCGGCGCGGAGCGCGTCGTGATCGTGCCGATCGGCGGTGCGCACGCGATCGGCCGGTTCCTGGCCGAGCTGGGTCCGCTGGCCGCCGAGCTGCGCCTGGCCGGCCTGTGCGACGTGCGCGAGGAGGAGGTCTTCCGGCGCGCGCTGGTCGCCGCACGGGTCGGCTCGCCGCGTACCCGCGCAGACATGGCCGAGGTCGGGTTTCACGTCTGCGTCGACGACCTCGAACAGGAGCTCATCCGCGCGGTCGGCGCCACCGCGGTCGAAGCCCTGTTCGACTCCCAGGGCGATCTGGGGTCGTTCCGCTCGCTGCAGAGCCAGCCTGCCTGGCGGGGCCGGGAGCCCGAGCGGCAGATGTGGCGGTTCCTGCGCGCCGGCTCGCGCCGCAACCTGCGTTATGCGCGGCTGCTGACCGAGGCGGCGACGGATCGTGACGCCCTGCCCCGGCCGCTCGCCGCGCTGCTCGACCAGACCGGCTGAGCTCGGCTCAGCGGCGGCGGACCGCCGTCAGCACGGCGTCGTGGATGGTGACCGGGTTGCCGTCGGGGTCGGTGACCTCGCGACCGGGCGTCTCGGTGCGGATCTCCCAGTCGCGTTCGTCCAGCGTGGCCGCGACCTGCTCGGCCGTGAACATCAGTTCCGGCAGACGGGGGCGGCCGATGGTGGTGTCGAGGTCGGACGGGTGATGGCCGACGATGAGCAGCGTCCCGCCGGGGCGTACGGCGGCGGCCAGGCGGCGGTGCAGCGCCTCCAGCGCGGGGCGGGGCATGTGCATGAACTGCGCCGAGATCAGGTCGTACCGGGCCGGCGCGGGGTCCCAGGACAGGACGTCGGCCTGCTGCCAGGTGATCCGTTCGGCGAGCTGCCCGCCCTGTGCGGTGACGGCGTCCGCCGCGCGGCGCAGTGCCACGGTGGACACGTCGACTCCGGTGACCCGCCAGCCCTGGGCGGCGAGCCAGATCGCGTCGGCGCCCTCACCACTGCCGACATCGAGCGCGTCGCCCGGCTTGAGCGCGGCGACGGTGGTGACCAGGTGCGGGTTCGGGTTGCCGCTCCAGACCCGGTCGGTCGAGCCGTATCGCTCGTCCCAGAACTCCGCGGTGAACATGATCTCGATCGGGTGTTGCGTCTGCGCGTCGGTCACGGTGACCACCTCCGCGACCACCTTCCCGCCCACCCCACCCACCCGCAAACAACCTTGCCGTTCCAGCAAACCAAACCCCCCGCCCAGCCGCGTTGATCATGAAGTTGTGGCGGCGACACGCCGTCGAGCCGTGCCATAAGTTCATGATCAACGCGATCGTGGGGTGGGTGGGGTGGTCAGAAGTCGTCGGGGGTGCGGATGCGGTCTCGGATCCAGGTGCCGGCGGGCTTGAGGCGGGTGGTGCCGGAGAACTGGCCGGTGGCGCAGGTGCCGGTGGTGAAGACGGCGCCGGAGCGGAAGTCGTCGGAGTAGTTCCAGTTGGTCCAGCTGACCTTCTTGGCGGCCATCAGGTCCAGGTAGCGCTGGGCGTTGGTGAAGTCGTTCGGGCCGTCGCCGGTGGCCTGCTGGGTGCCGAACTCGGTGACGAACATCGGCAGGGTGTCCACGGCCTGGGCGAAGGTGTTGTAGTACACGTTGCCGTGCGAGGCGGCGTAGAAGTGGAAGACGTACATCAGGTTGCCGGCGGTGACCGGGTTGGCGGTGATGGTGGCGACGCCGTTGCCGTCTCCGGACACCGACAGCGAGGACCAGTCGGGCGTGCCGACGAGCACCACGGCCTCCGGGTCGCGCTGGCGGATCACCGGGATGACCTGGTCGGCGTAGCTCTTGATGGCCGACCAGCTGACCTCGCTGGGCTCGTTGGCGATCTCGTACAGCACGTTGACCTTGTTGGCGTGCCGCTGGGCGATCTCGGCGAAGAAGGTCTTCGCGCGGGCCAGGTTGTAGTTCGGGTCACCGGGGTCGAGCATGTGCCAGTCGACGATGGCGTACATGCCGCGGGCGGTGGCCAGCTCGATGTAGTCGTGCACCAGGTCGGTGAACCGGCGCGGGTCGGTCTCGTAGCCGTCCTCCTGGATGTACATGGAGATGCGCAGCACGTCGGCCTTCCACTCGTTGGCCAGCACGTCCAGCGAACCCGCGGTCGCGCAGTTCGCGTACCACTGGATGCCGTGCGTGCTCATGCCGCGCAGCTGGACGGCCTTGCCGTTCTTGTTGCACAGCTGCCGCCCGCATACCCGCAGCTGCCCGTTGGCGGCCACGGGCGTGCCGGGGTTCGCGGTCGGGCTGGGACTCGGGCTGGCCGAGGGCGACGGCGGCTTCGAGGGCGAGGCGGACGGGGACGGCGGGCGCGGCGACGAGGCCGACGGGCTGGGCTGCGTGCCGCCCGCGCAGGGCTGGCCGTTGAGCAGGCAGCCGGTGGGGCTGCCGGAGCCCGCGCCGATGAAGCCGAAGACAACCGAGGCGCCGGGGGCGAGCGTGCCGTTCCAGGACAGGTTGGCGAAGACGACCTGCTGCCCGCTGCCCGAGCGGGCGGCGTCCCAGTGCGAGCTGATGCTGGTGCCGGCGGGCAGGGTGAACGACACCTGCCAGGAGTTCATGGTGCTGCTGCCGCCGTTGGTGATGGTGTAGCGGCCCTCGAATCCGGAGCCCCAGTCGGACACCTTCGTGAAGGTGGCGGTGGGCGTGGTCGCCGCGCTCGCGGAGCCGACGGCGACGGCCAGCGACACCGCCGCCAGCACGGACACCGCACCGGCGACCAGGACGTTTCTCAATTTTTGTGACATGCGCGCCTCCACGGGGCGTCGTCGGCGGACGTGGTCGGTGGCACAGACGAGGTACGGCGCTAAACGGCGGCCGCACATCTGTTAGGAAAACTAACTTACTATTGACACCCTAAGTTTATCGATGGTGGGCAGTCAAGCCGAAGCGACTTAATGATCGCTTAAATCAACCTTCACCAGCCACGATGGTTGACCGGGCGGGAAACTCAGCGCTCCATATCGGACTCGTGGTCGCCCGCGGCCGGCGAACAGGCCCTTGCCGGGTGTTGACAGCGGTGCTCGCACGCTCGATCCTCGACGCATTAGTTAGTCAGTCTTCCTAACAGTGCTGTGGCCCTCGGGGGAGGCCGCCGTGCCGCCGCGCGCCCTGACCCCCGGCGCGGTGTCGATCGACAGTGAAGGAGCCAAAAGTGTTCACCACCAATAGATCCCGGCTGCTGCTGACCGTGCTGACGGCAGGCCTGCTGGCCACCGCCGCCTGCACGCCCGGCGAGCAGCCCGCGCCCCTGGCCAGTCCCGGCGTCGAGGCGTCGGGCGAGGTCGAGCTCTGGCACTTCTTCACCGACCGCGAGGCGAACGCGATCGCCGAGATCGTCAAGGACTTCGAGGCCAAGCACCCCAAGGTGAAGGTCACCGTGAAGGGCGGCCAGGACGACACCAAGATGCTGCAGGCCATCGGCGCGGGCCAGGGACCCGACGTCGGCCTGAGCTACTCCACCGACATCGTCGGCAAGTTCTGCTCCTCCGGCGCCTGGACCGACCTGACGCCGTACCTGCAGCGCGACGGGGTCGACCTGAAGCGCTACCCCGAGGTGATCCGGTCCTACACGGAGTTCCGGGGCAAGCGGTGCGCCATGCCGTTCCTCGCCGACGTGTACGGGCTGTACTACAACAAGGCGATCTTCGCCGAGGCCGGTGTCGCCGGGCCGCCGAAGACCCTGGCCGAGCTGACCGAGCTGGCCAAGAAGCTGACGGTGCGCAAACCCGACGGCACCATCGAACGGGCCGGCTTCCTGCCGTCGTTCGGCTTCTACGAGAACTCCCCGTCGCACCTGGCCCCGATGGTCGGCGCGAACTGGCTGAACAACGACGGCACCTCGGCCATCGGCAGCGACCCGAAGTGGCAGGAGCTGGTCCGCTGGCAGAAGGACCTGGTCGACTGGTACGGCTACGACAAGCTGGAGAAGTTCCGGGCCGGCCTGGGCGACGAGTGGTCCGCCGACAATGCCTTCCACAAGGGCAAGGTCGCCATGAACGTGGACGGCGAGTGGCGCATGGCGTTCCTGCGCGACCAGGCCAAGGACGTGTCGTTCGGCGTCGCGCCGCTGCCGGTGGCCGACCCGGCCCGCTACGGCGGCGGCTACGTCACCGGCAACGTGATCGGGGTGTCGCGTACCGCGAAGAACAACGAGGCGGCCTGGGCCCTGGTGCGCTTCCTGACCACCGAGACCGACGCCATCGTGAAGCTGAGCAACGGCATCCGCAACGTGCCCAGCACGACCGACGCGTTGACCAGCAAGGACCTGGTGGTGGACCCGGAGTTCCAGGTGTTCCTGGACATCTTCGCCCACCCCGCCACGGTCACCACCCCGCCGAGCGCGATCGGGGCGGCGTACCAGGAGGAGCTGTCCGGGTTCCTGCAGTCCTATCAGGCCGGCACGGCGACCGACCTGGCCGGCGGGTTGAAGAAGGTGGACCAGCAGATCGACAACCTCGTCAAGTTGGCCGGCTGATGTCGCTGCCGCTGCTCGGGGGTGCGGGTCCGTCCCGCACCCCCTCCCCCAGGCTCAGGCGGCTGCGGCGGCGGCTGACGCCGTACGCCTTCGTCGCCCCCACCCTCGCGGGCCTCATGCTGTTCCTGGTCTACCCGCTGGTGTCGGCGGTGTACTTCTCGTTCACCCGGTTCAACCTGATCCAGGCACCGGAGTGGGTCGGGCTGGACAACTGGCGCTTCCTGTTCGAGGACGACAACGTGGTCCGGGCGGCCAAGAACACGCTGTGGCTGGTCGTGGTGATGGTGCCCATGCGGATGCTCGGGGCGCTGCTCACCGCGCTGCTGCTCAACCAGGTCAAGCGGGCCCGCGGCGTGTACCGGACGCTGTTCTACCTGCCCGCGCTCGCCCCGCCGGTCGCCGCGACGCTCGCGTTCGTGCTGCTGCTCAAGCCGGGCACCGGACCGGTGAACACGGCGCTGTCGGCGCTCGGCGTCGCCGATCCGCCGCTGTGGTTCAACGATCCGGCCTGGGCCAAGCCGTCGCTGGTGGTGCTGGCGATGTGGGGCATCGGCGACCTGATGATGATCTTCATCGCGGCGCTGCTGGACGTGCCCGCCGAGCTGCACGAGGCCGCCGCCCTGGACGGCGCGGGCAGCTGGCAGCGCTTCCGGTACGTCACCCTGCCCAGCATCTCGCCGGTGCTGGCCTTCGCCGCGATCACCGGGATCATCGGCACGCTGCAGTACTTCACCCAGGCCGCAGTCGCCGCCAGCGTCGCGTCCGGGCAGGTCACCGGCGGGGGCGGCATCTCCGACACGTTCGGCTACCCCGAGGGCTCGACGTTCACCTATCCGCTCTGGCTGTACGTGGTCGGCTTCCGCTACCACGTGCTCGGCTACGCCAACGTGCTGGCCGTGGTGCTGTTCGCGGTCTCGATGACCGCGACCGTGCTGCTGCTGCGCCGGTTCAAGGAGTTCACCCGATGACGCGACGGACCGTGCTGCTCTTCGTCGCCCGGCACGCGCTGGCGATCGCGCTGTCGGTGATGTTCCTGGCCCCCGTGGTGTTTCTCGGGCTGACCTCGTTCATGACCAGCGACCAGACGCTGACCTCGCAGCTGTGGCCGACGTCGTGGCACCCGGAGAACTACGCCGAGGCGTTCGCCAAGGCCCCGCTGCTGCGCTACCTGCTCAACACCATCCTGTACGCGGCACTGGCCACCGGCTTCATGCTGCTGGCCAGCGTGCCCGCCGCGTACGGGCTGGCCAAGCTGCGCTGGCGCGGCCGGTCGGTCACCATGGTCGCGATCGTCTGCATGATGATGCTGCCACCGCAGGTCACCACCGTGCCGCTGTACCTGTTCTGGGCCGACGCGGGCCTGACCGGGTCGCTGTGGCCGCTGATCCTGCCGATGCTGGCCGGTGACGCGTTCTCCATCTTCCTGCTGCGCCAGTTCCTCGTCACCATCCCCGACGAGTACCTGGACGCGGCCCGGGTGGACGGCGCGGGCGAGTGGCGCACCCTGCTGAAGGTGGTGCTCCCGATGGCCCGCCCCGGTATCGCCGCCGCCGCCATGTTCCAGTTCTTCTACGCCTGGAACGACTACTACGGCCCACTCCTCTACACCAGCGAGAACGAGCAGAACTGGACCGTCTCCCTGGGCCTGGCCAGCTTCCGCAGCATGCACCACGTGGAATGGCACCTGGTCAGCGCCGCCACCATGCTCACCATGATCCCGGTCGTCGTGCTGTTCTTCTTCGCCCAGAAGGCCTTCGTCCAGGGCGTCACCCTCACCGGCGTCAAGGGCTGACCTCCCCGACGATCTTGCGCGAACTGTGGGGACGACACACTCGATCCGGGCGTATCGGCAACAGTTCGCGCAAGATCGTCGCGATCTTGACCGGCGGCGGGGTCAGCCTTCGCCGTGGCCCCGGTACAGGGCGAGTTCGCCCTCCAGGTCCAGGGCGAGGACAGTGGCGTAGGGGTCGCCGGTCACGGGGGCGTCGATGCGGACCACGCCGGGGACGTTGCGGCTCGGGAAGCCGCCGACCACGCGGTGCCCGAGGTGCTCGCCGGTGCCGAGCACGCGGATGTCGCGGACCTTGTTATATAGGCCGCGCAGCTCGACGAACTCCCGTGGCGTGTCGAAGCAGAACAGGTACAGCGTGCTGCGGTCGGCGGACAGCGTGGACGGGCCGTAGTGGTGGCCGTACGGCAGGCCCGCGCCGGTCGGGTAGACCGCCTCGGCGTTGCGGGCGATCCACTCGCCGAGGCCTTCCAGCCGCTGCACGTGCTCGTCCACGAACGTGCCGTCCTGGCGCGGGCCCACGTTGAGCAGCAGGTTGCCGCCGCCGCCGATGGTCTCGGCGAACACCCGGACCAGCTCGCGCACCGATTTCACGTTGACGTCGTCGGGCCGGTGGCCCCAGTAGTCGCCGAGGGTGTAGCACAGCTCCCACGGCATGTCCGGCGGGTTGATCGGCACCCCGAGTTCGGGGGTCAGGTAGTCGCCGTGGCCCATCATCCGGCCGTTGAGCAGGATGTCCGGCGAGTGCTCGCGGATCGACGCGGCCAGTTCGCCCATCCGCCACTGCTGCTCGTCGCGCTCCCAGGAGCCGTCGAACCACAGCAGGTCGGGGTGGTAGCGGTCGAGCAGCTCCCGGAGCTGTCCCCGGTGGACGTGCGCCAGGTAGCGCTCGAACGCGGCCGGGTCCTCCGCGCCGGGGGCCGGCATCGCGAACCGGTTGTCGACCCACGGCCGGTGCAGGTGCGCCGGGCGCACGGTCGGGTAGTCGGGGTGGCTCCAGTCGTTGTGCGCGAAGTAGAGGCCGACGTGCAGGCCGCGCCGGCGCAGCGCGTCGGCGTACGGGCCGACCAGGTCCCGCCCGGCCGGCGAGCGCTTGACCACGGACAGGTCGGTGGCGTCGGTGTCCCAGAGCGCGACGCCGTCGTGGTGTTTGGTGGTGAGCACCGCGTAGCGGGCCCCGGCGCGGGTGAACAGGTCGGCCCACGCGTCGGGGTCGTAGTTCGCGGCGGTGAACCGGTCGAGCTGGGCGAGGTACTCCTCGCGGCTGAGTTCGCCCGCGTAGAACGACCACGACTCGGCCACGCCGTCGACGGCGTAGACGCCCCAGTGCACGAAGATGCCGAGTTTGGCCTGGGTGAACCAGGGTTGCATGGCCATGGTGAAGCTGGCTCCTAGCGAGGATGGCGGGTGGGTCCCGGCGGCGGCCGCATCGACGCCGCCGGGACGGTCCAGGGTCAGGCGAGCGTCACGGTGATCTGGTGGGTGTGGCCGTTCTTGCCGCTGGTGTCGACGCGCAGCTGCAGTGCGGAGCCGCTGCCGAGCACGGTCACGGTGGCGTCCTTGGACACCACGGCGGAGACCGCGCGGTTCCAGGTGACGTCGACGCTGGTCTGCTGCTGGGTCGGGTTGGCGATGGACAGCGTCGCCGTGGTCCCGCTCTCGCGGACCATGACGCTGGCCGGGCCGGCGGCGGAGACGCCGCCGACGGTGCCGTTGCCGAAGAAGTTGACCGCGGTGTAGCCCAGCGAACCGATGCGCACACCCTGCTGGACGGCGCTGTTGGCGAGCACCTGCAGCCAGCCGGTGTCCGCGGCGCGGGCCGCGGTCGCTGTGGCGTCCGCGCCCGGCAGCAGGATGTAGGCGTAACCCGCTCCGGACGGGTTGACGCCGTGGTCGAACCACAGCGTCAGGTAACGCCGGGTGTGCTGCGTGGTGGAGCCCATCAGCGCGTTGATGTCGTGCCAGGAGCCGGTGCGCTGCGAGCGCAACGCCTTCACCGTCGCGCCGCCGGGGAAGACGTACCCCGCGAACCCGGCCAGGTTGGCCCAGCCCGCCCCGGTCAGGGTCGCCGACCAGCCGGTGGTGGACGGCTGTGTCACGCCGTCGACGGTGAGGGTGTGCGTGCCGCCCGAGCCCAGGTTTCGGTTCTCGACGATCGACTCGACGCCGGTGCCGTCGGCGCAGCCGATGCCCGCGCCCAGGCACACGATCGCGTCGTCGGCGAAGAACCACGACTTGCGCCCGCCCAGGGTCGACTGCAGGCCCCGGATGTCCATGCCGGCCACCGCGTACGTGCCGTCGCCCGCGCCGCCGACCCAGCTCGACGTCGGGCACGGCGCGCCGAAGTCGCCGCCCGCGCCGTCGGCGAGGGTCTTGGCCGACACCGTGGTCCCGGGCAGCCGGTAGGGGTCGACAGTGGGCCAGAAGGCGTCGCTGTACTGCCCGAGCGTCTGCTCCTTCCAGTGGTAGAGCATCCCCGAGCCGGTGTGCCAGCCGCGCTTGTTCTCGGTGTTGCCGTACGCGTAGAAGGAGATCCGGTGCGAGCTCATGCTCAGCGCCGCCGCCCAGCCCGCGCGCCGGTGGGTGACCCGGTCGGTGGCGGGGAAGACCCGGTTCGCGACCGGCTCGGCGAGCGCGGTGACCGCCGGGTCGCCGACGATGGCGCTGAGCCGGGCGAGCGCGGGCACGCCGAGGTTGGCGTTGCTCGTGTACGGCAGGAAGTAGTCGCGCTGGAGCCAGCCCTTGATCAGGCCCTTCCAGCGGTTGCGTTCGGTCGTGCTCGCACCCTGGGCCAGCACCGCGATGGAGTCGATGATGCCGTGACCGCGGACGTGGTCGCCGGTCTCCCGGCTGATCGCGCGGCCGGAGACGCCGTCCATCACCAGTCCGCAGTACAGGAACGGGGCGAAGGTCTTCTCGACGGCGTCGAACACGAGCTGCCGGTTCGGGTCGGTGACCGCCCAGGTGGACCCGGCCAGCAGCGCGAACAGGTTGGCCAGGCCGCCGAGCAGGACCGCGCCGTAGGAGCCGGCGTACGGGTGGCGCACGTGCTGGATGAAGGAGCCGTCGGCGTAGAAGCCGTCGCTGGTGGTCACGAGCGGGAACACCGGGGACAGGGCGTCGCGGGCCAGGGTCATCTTGGCGCTGTTCTTGACCAGCAGCCCGGCCATGAGGATCGACCGGCACAGGTCGACCCGGTTGGCGCTGGTGCTGGTGCCGCTGTAGGTCGCGACCCGGGAGTCGGGCACGAAGTGGAACACGGTGTTCGTGTAGTTCGCCAGCTGGGCTGGCGACAGGTGGCCGTACATGATGACGGCCAGGTCGGTGAGGTGATGCGCGGAGCCGATCTGGGTGTTCCACCACCAGTTGCTGTTCGGGTTGAAGGCTGCGTTGTAGACGTTGGCGTGGACGTGGTCCAGGCCCGCGACGATCTCCGCGGCCAGCGTGGCGTCGCCGGTGAGGCCGGTGCCGGGCTGGGCGTACGCCATGGCCATGGTCTTCAGGCGCGAGTAGGTGGCGCTGACCTGGTCGCCGTTGGAGGCGGTGTAGGGCAGGTCCGGCCAGAGTGCGGCGCTGGTCGGGGCCATGGTCGAGCGGAACGCCGTGGCGTCCGCGCCGCGGGTGGCCAGGCGTCCGGCGTAGAGCGGGTCGGCCGGGTTGTAGCCCGTGCCCAGGAGCATGTCGCGCCAGCGCAGGCGCAGGGTGTCGTATTCGTCGGCGGCTTGGGCGGTGCCGGGCAGCAGGGCCCCGGCGCCGGTCGCGGCGGCGGTGACGCCGGCGGCCTGCAACAGCCGGCGGCGGGACAGGGACGGGTGTGCCATGTGAGCTCCCAACATCTTTGTCAGGCGAGGGGTATGGCGGTGGACCGGACGGACGGCGGGCAACCGTCCGGCCGGGCACCGGTTGTCGTGCTCTTGCTGCGTCGACGCGCCCCCGTGGCGGCCGGGCTACTCGGCCTGGGCTGCCGCGTACTCCATGGCGAACTCCTCGGCGGCGGCCGCGCCGCCGTTGGCGTTGAAGTCCTTGACGATCGTGTCGAGGTCGGACACGGGGCGGCGGCCCCAGCCGATCGCGGCGATGCCGTCACCGATGATCTTGTTGAGGTTGCCGGCGTTCTTGCTCCACGACGCCGAGATCAGGCCGACCGACGGGTCCGCGGCGCTGGCGGGCAGGGTGGCCTTGGTGAAGTCGTACAGGCGCTGCGCGGCCTCCGGCTGGCCCGGGATGAAGATCGGCCACGGCGCGTCGCTGATGTAGCGCACCCCCAGCGCGGACGGCACCTCGGTGGTGGTCGCCAGGTCGGTCGGCTTGATGCCGATCGCGGCGTCGCGGGTGAAGTGCACACCCTCGATGCCGTAGTGCGACAGCTCGTACTCCTTGGTGCCGAACGGCGCGGCCAGGTAGTCGCAGATGCGCAGCAGCAGCTTGATCCGGTCGGCCGGGGCCTTCTTGAAAACGGTGAAGCCGAAGATGCCGCCGCTCTGCCAGTTCGCGCCGCTGCCGTAGGGCAGCGCGTAGTCGATCTCGAACCGGCCGCCGATCTTCGTGATGGTGTCCAGGCTGTACCCGCCGAAGCCCCAGAACTTGGAGGCGACGGTGCCGTTGAGGAAGTCCGCGGCGGTGTCCTTGGACAGGCTGTCCGGGTGGAACGAACCCTGCTCGACGGCCTTGCGGTAGGTCTCCACGGCCGCCTTGAACTGCTCGGTGGCGATGCCGGGCACGAACTTGTCGCCCTGGCGCACCCAGGCGCCCTTCACACCCTCGGACGCCGCGTAGTACAGCGCCTGGCCGTACGCGGTCAGCTCGCCCTGCGAGGTCGAGGTGCCGTACCTGCCGTTGCCGGACAGCGCCTTGAGGCCGGTGAGGAACTGCTCGCGGGTGGCCTGCTTGGGCACGCCCGCGGCGTCGAACGCGGTCTTGTTGATCAGCAGGCCGCCGGGCGACAGCGGGCGGCCGACCGGCACGCCGTAGATGCGCCCGCCGATGCGGCCCATCTTCTGCCAGGTCACGGTCGGGATGTTGGCCAGGTTCGGGTACGCCTTGATGGCGTCGCCGGAAAGGAACTCGGACAGGTCGGCGCACTGGGCGAGGATGAACTCGTTCTTGCGCGGGATGTCGTTGCTCATGATGATGTCGGGCAGGTCGCCGCTCGCCGTGATGGTGGCGATCTTCGCGGCCCAGTCGGCGGCCGGCACGACGGTGAGCTTCAGGTTGACGCCCAGCGCCTTGTTCAGCTCCTGCCACAGCTTGTTCTGCTCCACCGGGGTGGGCGGGGTGCCGTAGGTCAGGTAGACGGCCGTGACGTCGGACCCGTCGCCGACCTTGTCCTTGACCGACTGCGCCAGCTGCGCCGGGTACGTCTTGTACAGCGGCTGCAGGCCGGTGGCGTCACCGGGCGCGTCCGGGGTCGGGCCGCTGAACGGCACGTAGGCCGGCCAGTCGGCCAGGTCCTTGCCCGCGTTGCCGGCGTCGGCGACCGGGCCGCCTGAGCAGGCGCTCAGCAGGGACGGCGCGACGACCGCGGTGGCGGAGACGCCCGCGGCCTTGAGCAGCGCGCGGCGGTTGAACATGGTCATGCCCAGGTTCCTCTCATCAGACTTGCGAGGGGTGGTGCGAGGGAATGGTCGCGCTATTTCAGGTGATGTCCGGCACGCGCAGCGCGTCGGAGGTCGCACCGTCCGATCGGGACGGCGCGGGATCAGAAGTCAGGCTTTGACGGCGCCGGTCAGCACGCCCTTGACGAAGAACCGCTGCACGAACGGGTAGACCAGCAGGATCGGCACGGTGGCCAGCACGACCACCGCCATCTGCACCGAGACCGGTGCGATCTGCGCCCCGGCCTCACCGGTCGCGTCGGCCACGGTCAGGCCGCCGCTGGTGAACGAGCGCAGCAGCGTGGCCATCGGCCACATGCCGGAGTCGTTGAGGTAGATGACGCCGTTGAAGAAGTTGTTCCAGTAGGACACGGCATAAAACAGGCCGACCACCGCGATGACGGCCTTGGACAGCGGCAGCACCAGGCGGAGCAGGATGCGCAGCTCGCCGGCGCCGTCGATGCGGGCGGCCTCGATCAGCTCGGAGGGCACCGACTGGAAGAAGCCCCGCATCACGATCAGGTTGAACGCGTTGAGCAGCAGCGGCGCGAACAGCGCCCCGAACGTGTTCAGCAGCCCGGTGCCCTGCACGACCAGGAACAGCGGGATCATCCCGGCCGGCATCAGGAAGGTGAACAGCACCATCAGCAGCACCGGCTTGCCGCCGAACACCTGCGGCCGGGACAGGGCGTAGGCCAGGCCGATGGTCAGCGCCAGGCTCAGCGCCGTGCCGACCAGCGTCACCCCGAGCGACACGGCCAGGGCGCGCGGCACCATGCCCGCGGCGAAGATCCGCTGGTACGTCAGCGAGGTCCACTCCGACGGCCAGATCACGAAGCCGCCGTTGGCGACGACCTCCTCCGGCGGCGCGAAGCTGGTCGCGACGACGACCCACATCGGGAACACCATCAGCGCCACGATCACCGTGATCGCGACGGCCTTGGCCGCGGTGGTCAGCGGGGAGGGCCGGCCCATCCAGGCCGGGCGGTGGGCGTTGCTCATCGCGTGTACACCCCCTGCTCGCCGAGCCGGTGTGCGACCTTGTTGGCGGTGTAGATCAGCACCGCGCCGACCAGGCCCTTGAACAGGCCGGCCGCGGCGGCGTAGCCCATGTCGCCGCCCTGGAACGCGGTGAAGAACACGAAGGTGTCGATCACCTCGCCGGCCTCCGGGCCGACCGCGTCGCGCTGCAGGAAGAACTGCTCGAAGCCGACCGACAGGATCTCGCCGAGCTTGAGGATCAGCAGCAGCATCACCACCGGCCGGATGGACGGCAGCGTGACGTGCCACAGCCTGCGCCACCAGCCCGAGCCGTCCATCGCCGCGGCCTCGTAGAGCTGCTCGTCCACGTTCATCAGCGCGGCCAGGAAGATGATCGTCCCCCAGCCGCACTCCTTCCAGATCATCTGCACGATCACGAGCGGCTTGAACATCTCGGCGTTGCCGATGAGCTGCACCGGATCCAGCCCGGCCTGCGCCAGCCAGCCGTTGAGCACCCCGGCGCCGCCGAGCATCTGCGTGAACAGCGCCACCACGATCACCCAGGACAGGAAGTGCGGCAGGTAGACCACGCTCTGCACCCAGCGCTTGACCGTCGATCCGGCGATGCTGTGCAGCAGCAGCGCCAGCCCGAGGGCGGCCGGGAAGAAGAACAGGATCTGCAGCAGCGAGATGGTGACCGTGTTCGCCGTGGCGTTCCAGAACCGGTCGTCGCCGAGCAGGCGCTCGAAGTGCTGCAGGCCGACCCAGGGCGAGGTCCACACGCCCAGGAACGGGAAGTAGTCCTTGAACGCCAGCACGTTGCCGAAGGCCGCCCCGTACGGGAAGACGACCAGCCAGGCGATCCCCGGGATCATCAGCGCGACCAGCACCCCGTCGCGGCGCAGCCGGTGCCGGAGCGTCCCCGCGGGACGGGGGGCCGCAGCGGGAGGCGCGGGTTCCGCCGGCTGCTGCGCCGGCGGGTCTTCGACCGCCAGGATCACCATGTCTCTCCTCTCCGCACCACCAATGACCGCATGACATCCTGTCTGAACAGGCATTTCATGTCACGTCGCGTCGGAAAATGTGCGATCTTGCAACTTCGTGTGTGCACGGCGTTGCGGTTGCGTGAAATCTTGAGCGATCGTCACGATCGAAGTCAAGTCTTTCGGAAGACGTTTTCTTTCGCTGATCGTTCGGACGCGAGGGAGCGTTCTCTGCGCACGCGGCATGCGTGAAGGGCCCGCAGGCGTGCGCCTGCGGGCCCTTCAGCGTGTGACGTCAGCGGGGCAGCAGCCGCCCGCAGGAGACCCGCAGCCGCAGCTCCGGAAGCAGTTCGAGGTGCTGGCGCGGCACGCCTTTGCCGTCCGCGTCCAGCCGCTGCAGCAGCAGCCGAACCGCGGCCTCGCCGACGGCGTGCTTGGGCGGGGCGACCGCGGTCAGCGGCAGGTCGGACAGCGCGGCCACGTCGTCGTCGTACGCCACCAGCGCCAGGTCCTCCGGCACCCGCAGCCCGCGGGCGCGCAGCGACTGCACGATCATCAGCGCGTCGACATCGCCGACGACCAGCGCGGCGCTGATCCGGCGCTCGGCCACCGCCGCGGCCAGCGCGTCCGCGGCCGCCTCGATCCGCTCCGGCACCACGTCCCCGGCGTACAGCTCCAGCGGCTCGTGCGGGGCGGTCAGGCCCAACGCCGCCAGCGCCGCGTCGTACCCGCGGCGGACCTGCACCTGGGTGGCGCTGATGCCGGAGACCAGCGCGATCTGCCGATGGCCCAGCGAGGCCAGATGGCGCAGCGCCAGACCGGCCCCGGAGGCGTGGTCGGAGCACACCCGGTCCAGCTCCGCCGCCCGTGTGCCGGGCGTGCCACGCCGCTCCACCAGCACAGTCGGCACGTCCGGGCCGAACGCGTCCGCGCTGCCGGGGTCCTCTCCGGTGAGCCAGCTCGGCACCAGCAGCAGCCCGTCCGCACCCGCTTCGACCAGCCGCGCCGCCTGCAGCGTGTCCTGCTGCGGCTGGTAGTTGGTGACCGCGAGGACCAGGCGGCCGCCCGCCGCCGACACGGCGTCCTGCGCGCCGCGGATGACGTCGGCGAAGTAGTGCGTCGCCTGCGGCACCACCAGGCCGATCACCGCGCCCGCACCCGGCGCCGGCGCTCCGCCGCCCGCCGCGGTCCGGCCGTGCGGCCACGACACCGAGCCGCGCACCCGGTCCAGCCGGCCCTGCGTCGACAGCAGCTCGACGTCGCGCCGCAGCGTGACGGTCGAGATGTCGAGCTGCTCGGCCAGGTCGGTCACGCGCAGCGTGCCCGCGGCGCGGACCAGCTCCAAGATCCGCTCGTGCCGTTCCTCCACGGTGTACCGCATTGACTCTCTCCCCCAGTCCCTCTGCGCGCACGTGGTACCACACCGGCCGGTGCGCACACCACCCGGCGAGAATGATCGTACCGTCTTGACGATCGGAATTGCGATCGCTACTTTCGTTTAGCAAACGTTTACTACTGACCGAAGGGCGGCGCCATGCCCCGGCCGCGAGTGCTCGTCGCCATGGATCCCGCCGTGGTGCCGCACATCCTCACCCCGCGCATCCGCACCGCCCTCGAAGCGGTCGCCGAGGTCGCCGCCCCGCTGGCCGACGACTTCAGCCGCGCCGACGTGCGCGCCGCCCTGCGCGACACCGAGGTGCTGTTCACCTGCTGGGGCTGCCCGCCGCTGGACGAGACGGTGCTCGCCGCGGCACCGGCGCTGCGGGCTGTCGTGCACGCCGCCGGGACGGTGCGCCACCACGTCACCGAAGCCTGCTGGAGCCGCGGCATCGCGGTGACCAGCGCCGTCGACGCCAACAGCGTGCCGGTCGCCGAGTTCGCCGTCGCCGCGATCCTGCTGTCGAACAAGGGCGTGCTGCGCGCCCGCGACCTCTACCGCGCCCGGCGCGGCGAGCAGGTCGACTGGCGCGCCGAACTGCCGTACGTCGGCAACTACCGGCGCACTGTCGGCCTCGTCGGGGCCTCGCGCATCGGCCGCCGAGTGATCGAGCTGCTGCGCCCGTACGACCTGACGGTCCTGGTGCACGACCCGCACCTGGGCCTCGCTGACGCCACCGCGCTAGGGGTCCGCCTGGTCGGGCTCGACGAGTTGTGCGCGGCGAGCGACGTGGTGAGCATCCACGCGCCCGAGCTGCCCGCCACGTTCCACATGATCGACCGGGGACGGCTGAAGCTGATGCGCGACGGCGCGACGCTCGTCAACACCGCCCGCGGCTCGCTCGTCGACCAGGACGCGCTGCTCGACGAGCTGCTGACCGGGCGGCTCAGCGCGGTGCTGGACACCACCACACCGGAGATCCTGCCGCCCGGCTCACCGCTCTACGACCTGCCCAATGTGCTGCTCACCCCGCACTTCGCCGGGTCCATGGGCACCGAGGTACAGCGGATGGCCGACGCCGCGGTGGCGGAGGTGGCCCGATACGCCGCGGGGCTGCCGTTCGCCCACCCGGTGCGCCACGAGCAGCTGGCGCACAGCGCCTGACCCACACCGCTTGCCCGCGCCCTCCCGCAGTACGCCGATCGGTGGAGGGTGCATACCCCGACGGGTGATCGGCGGTCCGGTGTTCAATGATCCCGTGGGAATCGCGAGAAGCCGCCGGAATGCCGGCCGGATGCAACAGGAGTCGGCCTTCGACGGCGGCGGGGCGCTCGCGCCGCAGCCCGCTCGGCCCGAGCACGACCGGGCGTTCGAGGATCGCCCCGCCGAGGGCGAGCACTGGGGCCCCTACGCCCGCCGCCTGCAGGCGACCCGCGACCCGCGAGCGCTCCCGGCGCTGCTGGAGGCACACGACACGCTCCGCCGTGAGCCCCGGTTCTGCTGCGTCGGCGCAGTGCGGGCCGCGCTTTACGAGATCGCGACGGCGCGCGAGAACGCCGCCAGCGAACCGGTCGCCGACCTCGTCGACCGGTGGTGGAATTCCGCCGACCCGTGGGAGGAGATGGTCGCGGTCACCGCCCGCGCCGGCGGGCAGGAGGAGACGGAACGGCCCGCGCTGCTGGAGAAGGTCCGCTCGGCCCGGCCGACGGTGGTCACCGCGGCGATCGAGGGCCTGTGCGGCATGTCCGACGCCGACGAGATCGAGGCCCTGCGCGACGTCGTCAGCCGTCCCGACCCGAAGCTGCACTGGGCGCACCAGGCCGCGGCCCGGCGGCTCGCCGAGATCGGCGGCCCCGACGCCGAAGCCGCCCTGGCCCAGCGTTTCATCGACCCCGACGGCCTGTGGCGCGAGGATCCGGCCTGATCCCACCGCCGGCCGGTCAGACCAGCCTGGTGTACCGGTGGCAGGGCACCGCGATCGGTCCGCCGGACGAACGCGCGGGGTAGTCGAACGCGCCCTCGTCAGTCCAGCCCTCACGCTCGTAGAAGCGGCGGGCACGGGTGTTGCCGCTGGCCACCGCCAGCCAGGCTCGCTCGTGCCCGTTCTGGTCCACCTGCCGCAGCCCTTCGGCCAGCAACGCGCCGGCGACACCGGCGCCGCGGCGGTCGGCGGCCACGTACACCTGCTCGACCTCGTCGGCGACGACCATCACGAACCCGGCGACGGCGCCGTCCACCTCGGCCACCGTCGTGTCGGCGACCCGCTGCGCGGCGCGCAGGTCGAACGATTCGGGGGTGCGGATCGCGACCAGTTCCTCGGGCACGTGGCCGAGGTGGCCGTCGCGCCAGCCGTCCCTCCAGATCGCGCCGACCGCCGGCGCATCGTCGGTGGTCGCCGGCCGGATCCGGACGGTGTCGTCTCTAGTGATCATGTATTGAGCCTATCCGGGACGGCGTGCGGCGGCGCGTTGTGTCACATTGTCCAGCATGGATGCAGCCAGGAGGCGGACCCGCATCGGTGTGACCGGGCACCTGAACCTCACCGAGGACACCGCGGCCCTCGTCGGCGCGGAGCTGCGCGCGCTGCTCGCCGCGTACCGGCCGGCGGAGCTGGTCGGCGTGACCTGCCTGGCTGCGGGAGCTGACACGATCTTCGCCGAGGCCGTGGTGGCGCGCGGCGCACGCCTGGAGGTCGTGCTGCCCGCCGCCGACTACCGGGAACGGCAGGTCTCCCCGGAGCACGCCGCGGATTTCGATCGGCTGGTCGCCTGCGCCGCATCCGTGCGCGTGCTGCCGCACGAACATGCGGGCCGGGCCGCGTACGAGGACGCCAATGCCACCATGCTCGCCGGATGCGACCTGCTCGTCGCCGTCTGGGACGGGCAACCGCCCGCCGACCGGGGCGGCACCGCGGCCGTGGTCGCCCGGGCCCACGCGCTGAACCTGCCCGTGGTGGTGGTCTGGCCCGAAGGCGCACGCCGCGCCTGACCTCAAGACCGTCGGGCTTGCCAGGCAGGTGTGCGTATCCTGCGCCGCCATTCACACGGGTGCCAGGCAGGTCGAGCGATCCTGCGAGCGGGCGGAGGGCACGCGAGCACAGGTGGCGGCGGTGCACGATCGGGCGATCTTCCGAGGTGATCCCTGCCGGGTTCGGCGCGTGTCGGTGCTTTCGGCGGAGCCGCAGCGGGTGTCGCACGACATACTGTGGGGACCCGGAGCGGTCGTGATGGGACGGTCCGGGACGGGGAAGGCGGAGGTGGCGGCGTGTACGCGGTGATCGATGTGGAGACCACCGGGCTGCGCACGACCTGGCACGACCGGATCTGCGAGATCGCGATCGTGCACGTCGACGGGTCCGGCCGGATCACGGGCGACTGGTCCAGCCTGGTCAACCCCGAGCGCGACCTCGGCCCCCAGCACGTGCACGGCATCACCGCCGCCGAGGCCCGCCGCGCGCCGGTCTTCGCCGACCTGGCCGGGCAGATCGGCCTGCTGCTGCGCGAGCGGGTGATCGTGGCGCACAACCTCGCCTTCGACGCCGCGTTCCTGGTCGCCGAGTACTCCCGGCTGGGCCTTTCGGCCCCGGTCGGGCGCGAGTACGGCCTGTGCACGATGAACCTGGCCGCGCAGCTGCTGCCGTCGGCCGGGCGCAGCCTGCGCGACTGCTGCCAGGCGGCGGGCATCCCGCAGCAGCGGGCGCACAGCGCGCTCGACGACGCCCGCGCGGCCGCCGGGCTGCTGGCGCGTTACCTGCACCGGGTCGGCACGCCGCCGCCCTGGCAGCAGCTGGTGCTCGACGCGTCCACGCTGACCTGGCCGCCGCTGCCGCCGGCCGAGGCGATGCCGGTGGTGCGCCGCCACCCGCACGAGGCCGAGGAGCACTTCCTCAGCAGGCTGATCGAGCGGCTGCCCCGGGTGCCGGCCCCGCCGCAGGCCGACGACTACCTGTCGCTGCTGGACCAGGCCCTGCTCGACCGGCACGTCTCCGCGGTGGAGGCCGACGCGCTGGTGGAGGCCGCGTACGCGCTGGGGCTCACCCGCGCCGACGTGCTCGACCTGCACCGGCTCTACCTGCAGGCGCTCGCGGCGGAGGCCGTCGACGACGGCCGGGTGACCGAGATCGAGCGCGACGACCTGCACACCGTCGCCGCGCTGCTCGGCCTGGACCGCGCCGACGTGGACCGGGCGCTGGACCCCGACGGCGAAGACCCGCACCGCCGCACCACCCGGCCGCTGCCGGCGCCGGCGTTCCGGCTGCTGCCGGGCGACACCGTGGTGTTCACCGGGCAGACCGCCGAGTCCCGGGAGCTGTGGGAGGAGCGCGCCCGCATCGCCGGGCTGACGGTGGGCCGCACCGTCACCCGCACGACCCGGCTGCTGGTGGCCGCCGATCCCGACACCATGTCCGGCAAGGCCCGCCAGGCGCGCCGCAACCGCATCCCGATCGTGCACCCGGGCGCTTTCCTGAGCATGCTCGTGGCGCTGCGCGTCGCGGAGTAGCCGAACTGTGTTGATCACCACCCCGTTGCCGCCGTAATTGCGTTGAGCTCGGGTGGGGCGGCCTTGCATGCTGGGGACCAGTTCAAACCAGCTGCAAGGGGCCTGCCATGCGTCTGTTCCGTGACCTGTGGGCCACGTCCCCTCGCCGTACCCTGGCGGTGCTGGTGCTCATCGTGGCCGGGGCGGCTGCGGCCGCGCTGTCCGCGGCGCTGGCCGGCACCGTGCTGGTGGACCGGTCCACGCTCGCCTTCACCGCGCTGGCCACGGCGCTGACGGTGGTCGTGCTCAGCGACCTCGTGCTCAGCCTGATCATGGCGCGGCTCACCGCCGACTGGGCCGCCGACGTGCGCCGCCGGCTGTGCCGGGTCGCGTTCGGGCAGAGCCTGCCCGCGCTGGAGGGCACCCCGGTCGGCGAGCTGCTCGACCGCATCGACGGCGACGTGTACCAGGTGGGCTCGCAGCTGCGCGGCAGCGGGGTGCGCCTGGCCCAGTCCGGCGCGGTGGCCGTGCTGTCGGTGGTGACGGCGTTCGTGGTGTGGTGGCCGGCCGGTCTGGCCATGCTCGTGCTGTCGGTGGTGCTCGGATTCGGGCTGCGCAAGCCGACCGGCGCGATCGGCCCGGCCCGCATGCACGAGGAGGAGGCCTGGTCGGACCTGGCCGCCGTGCAGGAGGAGTCGGTGCACGGCCAGGACGACGTGCGCACCAGCCTGGGCCGGCCGTACGTGCTGCGGCTCTACGCCCAGCGCTCCGCCGAGGTGCTCAGACGGGGCCGGCGGGTGTGGGCGCTGTCGTCGAAGGTCAGCACCATCGCCGGCGGCGTGACCAGGGCGGGCATCGCCGTGCTCGTGCTCGGCGGGGTGTGGGCGCTGTCCGCGGGCCACCTCGACGCGGCCCGGCTCACCGGCGCGTGGCTGCTGGCCCTGGCCTTCGGCGGCACCGTCGAGCAGGTCAGCCGGATGCTGCCGGAGCTGCAGCACGCGCTGGGCGCGTGGGCGCGGGTGCAGCTGCTGCGCGACACCCCGCAGGAGCCGACCGGCGGCACGGCGCCCGCCACCGGCAACATCGAGGTGCGCGGGCTGACCTTCCACTACTCGACCGACCGCCGCCGCCCGGCGCTGCGCGAGCTGGATCTGACCTTCGCGCCGGGGCGCTCGTACGCCCTGGTCGGCCGGACCGGTTCGGGCAAGTCGACGCTGGCCAAGGTGCTGACCAGGGCCGTCGACGTGCCCCGGGGCACCGTGTTCCTGGGCGGGGTGGACCTCAACGACCTGGACGTGGAGTCGCTGCGGCGGTGGGTCGCGATCGTGCCGCAGCGCACCGAGATCCTGGCCGGCACGCTCGCGGAGAACATCGCGCTGTTCGACCCGGAGCTGATCGGCGCGGCCGGGCAGGCGATGGACGAGCTCGGCCTGGCCTCATGGGTGGACACGCTGCCCGACGGCCTGGCCACGAAGCTCGGCGAGGGCGGCCAGAAGCTGTCGGCCGGGCAGGAGCAGCTGGTCGCGTTCGCCCGCATCCTGGTCCGGGACCCGCAGGTGGTGATCCTCGACGAGGCCACCGCTCGGATGGACCCGGTCACCGAGTCACGGGTGCAGCACGCGGCCCAGCGCCTGCTGAACGGCCGCATCGGCGTGGTCATCGCGCACCGGCTGTCCTCGGTCCGCGACTGCGACGAGGTCGTGGTGCTGGCCGACGGCCGGGTCGTGGAGGCCGGGCCGCTGTCGGAGTCGGAGCGGTTCGCGCAGTTGCTGGCGACCAGCCACAGCAGCGCGGCCGACGGCGAGCTGGTCCTGGCGACCGCGTACGGCCTGGAGTCGGCGGCCGAGGGCGCGGCGGGTGACGGACCGCCGGGCGCCGTGGCAGGCCCGGCTCAACCGGCCGGCGGCGGACCCGGGGCGGACCTGATCGCGCTGCCGAAGGCCGATCCGCCGCCGCTGCCCGCGCCGCAGCGGGTGCGCACCCTGCGCGAGATCTTCCGGCTGACCGTCAACGACTTCCGCTTCGGCCAGGTCTCGGTCGCGCTGTTCACCGTCATGGTGCTGTTCGGCCTGGACGGCACGGTGCTGCCGTGGCTGTGGGCCGATGTCGTCGACGGCTCCGGCAGCCCGTGGTGGCCGGCGGTCGGCATCGTCGCCGGGCTCGCCGTCACCACGCCGGCCGGCTACTTCGCGGGCCTGTGGTATCCGGAGTGGTGGGTCCGGCAGATGCTGCGGATCAACCTGCGCCTGGTGCACGGGCAGACCGGGCCGCGCCGGGTCAGCGCGCACACCCCGGCCGAGGTCGTCGCGCAGGGCGGCGACAACGAGCGGGTGGTGATGCTCGCCGACAACCTGGTCGACCAGACCATCTGCGTGGTCATGATCGTCGCGATGACGCTGGTGTCCGGCTCGATCGTGCCGGCGCTGTTCTTCGCAGGCACGATGGTGGTCTCGGCGCTGGCCGCGTCGGTCTTCGCGCCGGTGCTCAAGCGTTCGGCCGCGCACACCGTGGCGGCGCGGGCCGCGTTCGCCACGTTCCTGGTGTCGTCGCTGTCGTCGGCACGCACGGTCAAGCTGGCCGGGGCGACCCGGCCGGTGCTGGGTCGGCTGGCCGATCTCGACGCCGCCCGCAGCGAGCGCCAGCGCCAGGAGATCGCCATGCAGGTGTGGGCGCGTTCGACGCCCTCACTGCTGGCGGGTCTGCTGCCGATCGCGGTGTGGGCGCTGTTCATGGCGGGTGACCTGGGTGCGGGTGCGACCCTGGTCGCGGTGTCGACGCTGGGCTCGGCCCGGTGGTTCGCCTGGACCACGGCCTCGCTGGTCTCGCAGCTGCCGTCGGCACGGGTGTGGACCAGGCGCACCGTGGCGATGGCCGGGGTCGGCGCGTACTCGGCGGCCGTGCCGGGCGTGGACCTGTCCGCGGGCACCGCCCCGGGGCCGGTGGCCGCGCCGCGCAACCCGCTGCACCGGCTGGAGCTGTCCAAGTTCGGGGCGGTGCACGAGGACGGCACGGTCGGCGTACGCGGCATCGACCTCACCGTCGAGCGCGGCGACCTGGTGCTGGTGCTGGGCCCGGTCGGATCGGGCAAGTCGTCGCTGCTGCGGGCCCTGGCCGGGATCGTGCACCACGACGGCGCGCTGCTGTGGAACGGCGACCGGGTCGTCGAGCCGGAGCTGTTCCTGCGCCCGAACCAGGTCGGGTACGTGGGCCAGCTGCCGCGGGTGCTGTCGGGCACGGTCGGCGACAACATCCGGCTCGGCCACGACGTCGACGCGGCCCAGGCGGTGGCGACGGCGCAGCTGGAACACGACCTGGCCGCGGCGGGCAGCGGCATGGAGCTGCTCATCGGGCACAAGGGCACCCGGTTGTCCGGCGGTCAGCTGCAGCGGCTGGCGCTGGCCCGCGCGCTGGCGCCGGGCACCGAGCTGCTGATCGCCGACGACGTGTCGTCCGCCCTGGACGTGACCACGGAGCTGGCGCTGTGGCAGGCGCTGCGGGCGCACGGGCTGACCGTGGTCGGCTCGACGTCCAAGCGGGCGGCGCTGGTGCAGGCCGACCACGTCGTCGTGCTGATCAACGGCGAGGCGGCCGCGCAGGGCTCGTGGGACGAGCTGGAGGCGGGCTGGGGTCACCTGGCCGGTTGAGCGCGCAACGTGGGAAGCCCCGGCTGGGAACGGCCGGGGCTTTCCGTATGTCCTGGCACGTGCCAACTTGAACGCAATCTCAGTTAAGCGTATTTACAGTTAGGACTGTTTAATTTATGTTTTCGTGAACGAGTGTCGATGTCTCCTCTCACGACACCGGCACTCGCCCCACCCGGTCCGTCCATCCCGCACAGAAGCGAGGAGGAGACATGAGAAAACGGATCGTTCTACCCGTCCTGTCCATCTTCACCATCCTGGTGTCCGGCATGATCGCCACCCCGGCGAGCGCGCACGGGTACATCTCGTCCCCGCCCAGCCGGCAGGCCAACTGCGCCCAGGGCCGGGTCACCGGCTGCGGTGACATCGTCTACGAGCCGCAGAGCGTCGAGGCCCCCAAGGGCTCGCTGCAGTGCAACGGCGGCGGCAGCAGGTTCGCGGTGCTCAACGACAACAGCAAGAACTGGCCCGCGGCCTCGGTCGGCAACAACGTCACGTTCAACTGGGTGCTCACCGCCCGGCACCGCACCAGCACCTGGGAGTACTTCGTCGGGAGCACCCGCATCGGGGTGGTCAACGACAACGGCGCCCAGCCCGGTGCGACGGTCTCGCACAACATCAGCCTCGGCGGGCGCACCGGCCGGATCCTCGTGCTGGCCCGGTGGAACGTCTACGACACCGCGATGGCGTTCTACTCCTGCGTGGACCTCCAGGTCGGTGGCGGCGGCGGCAACCCGACGCCGCCTCCGACGTCGCCCTCGCCGAACCCGCCGCAGTCGCCGCCCCCGGCCAGCCCGCCGCCCGCCGGCGGCACCTGGGCCGCGGGCACCGCGTACGCCGTCGGCGCGACGGTGACCTACGGCGGGCTCAGCTACCGCTGCCTGCAGGCGCACACCGCGCTCGCCGGCTGGGAGCCGCCCAACGTGCCTGCCCTGTGGCAGCGCATCTGAGTCCCACCTGACCCGGTCCGCGGCTCACCCGAGCCGCGGACCGGCCCCCGGACCACCGCCGCCCCGGTGCCCGCCATGAGGAGCCACCCGCACATGAAGCGCTTCGTCCTGCTCGCCGTCGCCCTGGTGACCCTGGCCGCCTGCGACGCGCCGCCCGGCGTCACCGCCCGCCCGTCGTTCGCGCCGCCGTCCGGGTCGCCGCCGCCGGCGCTGTCGGAGTCCGGCGGGCACAACGACACCGACGTGATGTTCCTGCAGATGATGGCCGCGCAGTACGGTCCCGCCGCCGAGCTGCTGAGGCTCGCCGCCGCCCGCACCGAGAACACCCAGGTGCGCACCCTTGCCGCGGCGATGGACGTGACCCAGGCCGACGAGCTGACCGCGGTGCAGGGCTGGCTGAAGGGCTGGTCGCAATCGCTGACCCCGGCCGCCGACCCGAGCCTGCACGCCGGACACGGCGGGCTGCCCGCGACCGGGCCGGACGAGATCAAGGCGCTGCGCGACGCCTCCGCCGCCGACTTCGACAAGGTCTTCCTCAACCTGCTGATCGGTCACCAGCACCAGGCCGTCGAGTATGCCCGGATGGAGCTGACGTCCGGCGTCAATCCGCAGGTGCTGGAGTTCGCCACCCGCGTCGACCAGTCCCGCACCGCTCAGGTGACCATGATGCTCGGCCTGGTGTCCGGCTGACCGGTCAGGGCAGCACCCGGCGGGCCGCCTCGGCCGACCACTCGACCAGCATCAGTGTCGCGTCGTCGCGCGGCGGCCCGTCCCGGAACGCGGCGACCCGGTGCGCGAGCCCGCGCAGCGTCTCCGGAGCCGGCAGCTTCGCCTGCGCCGCCTGCTCGGTGAGGTCGGCGAGCCGCTGTACGCCGAACATCTCACCCCACTTGTCGCTCGCCTCCACGATGCCGTCGGTGTACAGCAGCAGCCGGTCCCCCGGCTCCAGAATCTCCTCGGCGACCTCGATCGCCGCATCGTCCAGGCCGAACGGCAGCCGCTGGCCGCCGGTCAGCTCCCGGACCGCCCGGCCGCGCCGTAGCAGCAGCGGGGCGGGGTGGCCCGCGCTGATGTAGCGCAGCCGCCCAGTGCCGGTGTGCAGCTCGCACAGCAGCCCGGTGACGTAGGCGTCGTCGAACTGGTCCCGCAGCGCGTCCTCGACTGCCCGCGCGATCGCGTACAGGCCGCCATCGGCACGCCGGGCCGCGCGGATCGCGGCCAGCGCGGTCACCGTCATGACCGCCGCGCCCAGTCCGCGGCCCATCCCGTCGAGTACGCAGAACCAGGCGATCTCGTCGTCGAGCGCGTAGTCGAACGCGTCGCCGCCGATGTCGTAGTGCGGTTCCAGCACCGCGCTGAGCACGAGCCGGTCGGAGGTGAACGTCATCGGCGGCAGCGTCGACAGCAGCAGCTCGCCCGCCACCGTCATGGGCCTGGTCCGCCGGACCTGCTGCAGCGAGTCGCCGTAGGGCATCTTCACCGCCAGCAGGTGCCCGACCAGGCCCACGTAACTCTCGCACCAGTCCTGCAGCGCCTCGATGTCGCAGTCGTCACGGCGCAGCACGATCTCCACCACGCCCAGGCGCTCGGTGCCGTCCACCAGCGGCACCCACAGCCGGCCGCCCACCCCGCCGCCGACCCGCTGCGTGTCCACGGTGGTGAAGGCACGCCCGGCGACGGTGCCCTCCACGCCCAGCGGGCCGACCGGCTGCTTGCCGTGCTCGGCCAGCGGATGCAGGTGACGCTGCTCCTCGTCGACCAGGTAGCAGGTGGTCTCCATGCCGAGCGGACGCAGCGCCGCGCTGACACACTCGGCCACCTGGTCGTCCTGCGCCTGCTGGGTCAGGTGCAGCAGGTCGAGCAGCGCCGCGTGCCACGGGTCGTACGTCACCTGGGTCATCCGAGCACCTCGCCGTCCCGTCACGTGCACGGCCGGCGTCGAACAACCTCGCTCCCCCGTGCATTCCCTGACGTTCCCGGGCGGCCACCTGCTCAAACACCGCCCACAGCGCCGCCCTGCCGGCGGGAGCCGAGGGCGGGCAGCGTCGCCGCGGCCACGGCCAGCACGAGGCACACGCCGACGGTCGCGGCCAGCGTGCCCCAGGGGACCACCATGGGCACCGCGACGCCGAGTTGCGCGCTCAGCCCGCGGGCGAGCGCCGCCAGCGCGGCGACAGCGACGGCCAGCCCCAGCACCGCCCCGGTGGCGACCACGGCCGCGGTCTCGGCGGCCAGCATCCCCAGCACCTGGCCGCGGGTCGCCCCCGACAGTCTCAGCACCCGCAGGTCCGCGGCCCGGCCGGAGGTGGACATGAGCATCGTGTTCACCACCGCCAGCAGCCCGAACCCGGCCGACACCCCGATCAGCAGGGCGGTGAACACCCATACCAGCCGGTCGTCGGCGTCCTGGCCGCTCGCCGCGTAGGCGGCGGCGCTCAGCGGGCGCGCGCCCAGGCCCGCGAGCGCGGCCCGCGGGACGGGTTGTCCGGAGTAGACGACGAGGGTCAGCGCCGACGGGTCCATGGCGCGCACCGCCGCCCGGTCGAGCAGCACGGAGGCCGGCAGCGGACCGCCGGCGAGCACGGCGACCACCCGCAGCGTGACCGGCTCGCCGTCCGGGCCGGAGACCGGGTGCATGCTGCCCACGGCCCACCCCGCCTGCCTGGCGAATCCCTCGGCCACGGCCACCGCCAGCACCCTGCCCGCCGGCCCCGCGGGCACGACCCTGTCCGCCGGACCCGGGGGCGGGGCCGAGCCGACGGGGGTCGCCAGGCTCGCGGCGGCGAGACCGTGCAGGGCGGACAGGCTGCCGTCGGCGACCGCCAGCAGGGCGTGCTCGGCGGGGGTGATGCCGGCGGCGGGTAGCGGCTCGGTTCCGTCGTACAGGGTGGTGGGCAGGGCGGACAGGCCGCCCGCGGCGGCGACCGCGGCGTCGGACAGACCCGGTGTGCCGTCGGGGACGACCACGGCCGTGGCGTTCGCGGCGGTGACCCGGTTGAGGCCGTAGTAGGCGGTGGTGGTCTGCACCATGCCACCGATCAGGACGGTGAACGCCACGCAGAGCAGCACCGGCGCGGCCGTGGACGCGGACCGTCGGGCCGCGGTGCCGACATGCTGGCGCACCAGCAGCACGATCGCGCCCCGGCCGCCCGTGAACGGCATGGTCAGCAGCCGCACCGCCGGTGGCAGCAGCAGCGGGGCCAGCAGGCTGCCCGCGGTGACCAGCGCCATCGCCGCGTACAGGGCGTAGGTGCCCAGGTCGGCCCCGGACGCCCGGGTCGCGGCGACACCCGCGGCGACGGCAGCGGCCAGCGCCACCCCTCCGGCGAGCAGCCGGACGAGGGTCACCGGCCGGTCGTCGACGGCCGCCGCCCGCAGCGCCGCCAGCGGCCCCACCCGTGCCGCCCGGCGGGCCGCGG
Organism: Catellatospora vulcania; assembly: GCF_009720385.1. Classification (GTDB taxonomy): domain Bacteria; phylum Actinomycetota; class Actinomycetes; order Mycobacteriales; family Micromonosporaceae; genus Catellatospora; species Catellatospora vulcania. The sequence goes on from NZ_WARX01000034.1 coordinate 56,083, forward strand.
CCCAGGCCCCCACCAGCGCCACCAGCACCCCGGCAACCATCGCGGCAACCGGGACCACCGGCTGGTACAGCACGGTGAACGACGCCGGCTCGAACCCGGTGCGGATCAGCCAACCCGCCACCGGCCCGGCGGCCAGCAGGCCCACCGGGACTCCGACCGCGCCGCCGAGCAGGCCCAGCAGCAGCACCTCGCCGAGGACCCAGCGCCGCACCTGCCGCGGCACCGCCCCGAGCAGGCGCAGCAGGCCCAGCTCCCGCTCCCGCTGCCGCGTCGCGAACGCGAACGTCGACGCGACGATGAACACCGACACGAATACCCCGAGCGCGGACAGGGCGGACAGCACCTGCATGCCGATCCACCGGGTGCGGGCGTCCCCGACCGGCTCCAGCGCGCCGCGCGCGTCGCCGGCCAGCACCACCCCGTCCGCCCCGACCGCGGCGACCGCCGCCGCGGCCACCGTGGCGGCGTCGGTGTCCGCGCCGGTCAGCAAGCCGATCACCTGAGCCGCGCCGCGAGCATCCGCCACACGGTCGCCGACCCAGATCCCGGCCCCGTCGGCGGTCCCCGTCACCGTGAACGTCTCCGGCCCGCTCGCCGTCAGCAATTCCACCCGCGCTCCCGGCGGGCTGTCGAACGCCGCGCCGAGCACGACCTCACCGGCGGCGGCCGGGGCCCGGCCCGCCCTGAGCCGGTGGCCGCCGAGCGCGGCGGCGGACCAGTTGTAGGCGTCGTGCTCGCCCGCGACGGGCCGGCCGTCGCGCAGCAACTGGGCGTGGAAGCGGTGCACGGGCACGGCTGCCGACACCTCGGGCAGGGCCGCCAGGCGGGCGGTCAGCGTCGCCGCCTGCTCCTTCGGCCACGGCCGCGGTTCGGTAAACGCCTCCGGAGCAGCCGGCGGCACCGGACGGATCAGCACAGGGCTCGCCGCGTACCGGTCGGGGGTCACCGGGCGGGCCGAGACGAGCAGCAGGCCGCACACGGTGAGCACAGCGACCGCGACGGCGAGCGTCATCAGCGTGCCGAGCAGGCTGCGGTGGCGCTCCCGCAGCGAGGCGAGCGCGATCATGCGGCCACCGCCCCGCGGGCCAGCCGGGCGGCGATCCGCGCCGGGTCCGCGCCGGTGATCTCGTCGACTAGCTGCCCGTCGGCCAGCACCAGCACCCGGTCGGCGGCCGCGGCCGCCACCGGGTCGTGGGTCACCATCACCACGGTCTGCCCGTGCTCGTCGACCAGCCGGCGCAGCGCAGCCAGCACCACCGCCGACGACGTGCTGTCCAGCGCCCCGGTGGGCTCGTCGGCGAACAGCACCGCAGGCCGGGTGATCAGCGCACGGGCGATGGCGACGCGCTGCTGCTCGCCGCCGGACAGCTGCGCCGGGTAGTGCCCGGCCCGCTCGGCCAGGCCGACCTCGGCCAGCGCCTGCGTGACCGCCGCGGCCTGCGGCGCACGCCGGGCCAGCCGCAGCGGCAGCGCCGTGTTCTGCGCCGCGGTCAGCGCGCCCACCAGGTTGTACGCCTGGAACACGAACCCGATCCGGTCCCGGCGCAGCAGTGTGCGGGCGTGCTCGGACAGCCCGGCCAGGTCGACGCCGTCGATGGTGATCTGCCCGCTGTCGACGGTGTCGAGCCCGGCCGCGCACTGCAGCAGCGTCGACTTGCCCGAGCCGGACGCGCCCATCACCGCGGTGAACGTGCCGCCGGCGAACTCCGCGCTCACCCCGTCGAGGGCGGTGACCGCGTTCGCTGCGGTCCCGTACGTCTTGCGGACCGCGTGCAGGCGGACCGTCGCCGTTGATGTCATGCGACCACCCCACCGGAACGCGGGGCTCGGCACACGGGTGCGACGGCGAGGATCCGGACTAGTCCCAGCACTACTGTGCCGCCCATCGGCGCAGGCTAGGGTCGTGCCGTGACCACCCGCACCGCCCTGTCCGCCGCCGCGACACCGCCCTGGCGGCTGGTGCGTACGGGGTGGCCGTGGCGGTCGCTGGCGTACCTGGCCGCAGGTCTGGTTCCGGCGGCGCTGCCGATGGCTTTGCTGATCGGGATCGAGCTGCTGCGCCCGGGGCGCACCGCGCTCATCGGGCTGCTGGTCGCCGCACTGCTGGTCGTGGTGGCCGCCGGTCCGCTGATCGCCGGGTTCGACCGGCGGCGGCTGCGCCTGGTCGACGACCGCCCGCTGCCGGCGCGCCCGCCGCTGCGGCTCGCCGAGCCCAGCACCTGGCGCGAGATCGGGTACGCCGTGCTCAGCGCCTGCGTGGCCTGGTGGCTTGACCTGGCCGTCGTGCTGTTGTCGCTGCTCCCGCCGCTGATGCTCATCTCGGCCCCGCTGCAGCCCTCCGGCCCGGGTGCCGAGCTGCCCGCCGACCCCTGGTTCGCCGCGCTGCTGTGCGCCGCCGGACTGATCATGCTGCCGCTGGCCGCGTACCCCATCACCGCCTGGGCCGGGGCGCGGGGCGCGATCGCCCGTGCCGTGCTGGCCCCGTCCGACACCGACCTGGTCGAGGTCATGCGCTCCCGGCAGCGGCTGGCCGCGGGCTTCGACTCCGAACGCCGCCGCATCGAACGCGACCTGCACGACGGAGCGCAGCAACGGCTCGTCGCGCTGAGCGTCACACTCGGCCTGGCCCGGCTGCAGGTCACCGACGACCACACGGTCGCGCCGCTGCTCGACGACGCGAAGCAGCAGACCGCCGCGGCGCTGGCCGAGCTGCGCGAGCTGATCCGCGGCGTACACCCGCAGGTGCTCAGCGACCGCGGGCTGGCCGCCGCGATCCGCGACATCGCCGGCCGCTCCCCCGTGCCCGTCGAACTCGACCTGCGCCTGGACGGGCGGCTGCCCGCCCCGGTCGAGGCCACCGCGTACTTCGCGGTCAACGAGGCGCTGGCCAACCTGGCCCGGCACAGCAGCGCGGCCGGCGGCCGGGTCAGCGCATGGACGCAGGACCGGCGGCTCATGCTGGAGGTTCACGACGACGGCGCGGGCGGCGCCGACCCGGCCCGCGGCACCGGGCTGACCGGCCTGGCCGACCGGGCCGCGGCGGTCGGCGGACGGCTGCTGCTGGCCAGCCCGCCCGGCGGGCCGACGCTGCTGCGGGTGGAGCTGCCGTGCGAACGCTGAGGGTGGTGCTGGCCGAGGACTCGGTGCTGCTGCGCGAGGGCCTGACCAGCCTGCTGCGCCACTTCGGACACGAGGTCGCCGCCGCGGTCGCCGACGCTGACGCGCTGCGCGAGCAGGTGCCGCTGCTGCGGCCCGACATCGTCGTCACCGACGTGCGGATGCCGCCCGGCTACAGCGACGAGGGGCTGCGGGCCGCGCTGGCGTTGCGCACCGAGCTGCCGGACCTGCCGATCCTGGTGCTCAGCCAGTACGTCGAGCAGACCTACGCCGCGGAGCTGATCGACGCGGGGCGGTCGGCAGGCACGGGATACCTGCTCAAGGACCGGATCGGCGAGGTGAGCGAGTTCGTCGACGGCCTGGTCCGGGTCGCCGACGGGCACACGGTGCTCGACCCCGAGGTGGTCCGCCAGCTGCTGGACCGCCGCCGCGACCCGCTGCACCGGCTCACCCCGCGCGAGCGCGAGGTGCTCGGCCTGGTCGCCGAGGGGCGTTCCAATGCCGCGATCGCCCGCCGCCTGGTCGTCACCGAGGCCGCGGTGGCCAAACACATCGCGGGCATCCTCGCCAAGCTCGACCTGCCGCCCGACGCCGACGACCACCGCCGGGTGCTGGCGGTGCTGGCCTACCTGCGTGGGTGAGACTCAGCTCCGGGCCGCGAGGCCGCCGGCGTCACGGCCGCAGGGTGGCCCGTGCGATCGCGCCCGGCTCGGATCCCGCCTCAGCTACGGCGACGCCGTCGCGAGCCCAGATCGCCGAGCCGCCGGCGGCCCGGTCGAAGCCGCCGCCGGTGGAGCCCGCGAAACTCGCCGCGGCGACCCAGACACCCCGGTCGGCGGCGACGCGCCGGGCCCGGTCGGGTGTGTGCGGGGCGTGCGCGTGGTCGAGCACCGAGGCGACGTACACGTCCATGCCCAGTTCCGCCGTCGCGGCGTCATGCTCGGGGAACGCGGTGTCGCGGCAGATCGCCAGGCCCAGCCGCCAGCCGTCGACCTCGACCACGGCCGGGCTGTCACCGCAGCTGAACCGGTCCTCGGATTCGTGAACGTGGACCTTGCGGTACGCGACCCGCGCCCCGCCGCCCTCCACCGCCAGCGTCGCGATGTAGGCGTGGCCTGCCGTGTCCCACACGGGCGCGCCGGCCAGGGCCAGCGTGCCGGTCTCGGCGCAGGCCTGCACGAGCGGGCCGAGCCGCGGGTCGTCGGCGGTGATCGCGGGCGCGTCGAGCTGGTAGCCGGTGAGGGAGAGCTCGGGGAACACCACCACCCGGGCGTCGGCGGCGCGCACCGCGGCCGCGTGCTCCACGGCGTTGGCCGCCACGTCGTACGCCACGATCAGCGGCTGCGCCACCGCGATCACCAGCGGCCTGCGTTCCACCGGCACTCCCCGCTATCGAATAGCCGTCAACGTGCATCCGGCAGTCATTCACCTCACGCCACCGGGTCCGGGCACAGCGTAGTCCGATCAGGTTACGCCGAACGGAGCGATCGACCGCCATCACCTAACGCGATCGCGCTCACACATGGAGTCACTTAGTCGGCCCGTACCGGATAGTCAAGCGTTGTTGGCTTCGATATTCATCGCTTTGACTCTAGGCACACCCAGCAGCCGTACGCCGCCGGCACACCGCCGGACGCCGCAGGCTGCCCGAAAGGATGTGCCAGATGTTGCACCTGCACAGGCGGAAGGCTACCCACCGGTGGGGCTTGAGTGTCCTCACGGTGGCCGCCCTGGCGGCGTCGGGCCTGCTCTCCCAGCCGGCTCCCCCGGCGCACGCCGCCGATCCCGGCGTCGAACCGTCCGCCGTCACCCGCACCCTGCCGCCCGGCGGCTCCGCCACGATCGCCAAGGTCGTGCACACCCCGGCGGTGCCGCCGAACCCCGACATCGTGTTCCTCGCCGACACCACCGGCAGCATGGGCGGGGCCATCGCCAACGTGAAGACCAACGCCGCCGACATCATGACCGCCGTCAGCGGTGCGCAGCCCAGCGCGCAGTTCGCGGCGGCCAACTACAAGGACGTCAACGACACTCCGCCGTTCGCCGTCAACCAGGGGCTCACCGCGAACCAGGCCCTCGTGCAGACCGGCATCAACGCGTGGAGCGCGGGCGGCGGCGGCGACATCGCCGAGGACGGCCTCAACGCCCTCTACCAGCTCGCCACGGGCGCGGTCACGTTCCGTCCCGACGGCACCCGCATCGTCGTCATCTTCGGCGACGCCGTCTCCCACGAGCCGAGCATCGGCCACACCCGCGCCCAGGTCATCGCCGCGCTCCAGGCGGCCGACGTACGCGTGGTCGCGGTCAACGTCGGCGCGGGCGGCCTGAACCAGGGCGGTCAGATCCAGGCCGTCACCGACGCCACCGGCGGCGTGTTCCTGGACAACGTGCCCGCCAACCAGGTCGCCGACGCGATCCTGGCGGGCATCCAGGCCATCGAGGTGACGGTCACCCACAGCGTGGACTGCGACGACGCCCTGTCGGTGTCGCTGTCGCCCGCGTCGCGGACCGTGACCAGCGGCGACGACGCGGCGTTCAGCGAGACCGTCGAGGTGGACGGTGAGGCCGCGGGCGGGACCTTCCAGTGCGAGGTCGACTTCCTCGTCGACGGGACCAGCCGCGGCTACGTGCAGACCCTGACCGTGCACGTGCCCGGCCTGAGCGTGTACGACGTGCAGGTGAACGAGGGAGCCGGCACCGTCGACTTCACCGTCACCCTGTCCAGCCCGGCTCCGTTCCCGGTGAGCGTGAGCTACGCGACCACCACCGGCAGCGCCGGAGCGGGCGACTTCACCGCCAAGTCCGGCCTGCTCACGTTCTCCCCGAACGAGACGCTCAAGACGGTCACCGTGCCGATCACCGACGACACCGCCGACGAGCTCAACGAGACCTTCAAGCTGGGCCTCAGCTCGCCGAGCGGCGCGGCGCTGACCGACCCGTCGGGCGAGGCGACCATCGTGGACAACGACCGCGACGGCGTCTTCACCTGCTCGGCCACCGCCCTGAACCTGGCCGGCCAGGTCTCGGCGCAGGCCAACCCGGCCAACTCGCCTTGCGTGGACGCCACCTCGACCGGCCCCGACAACACGCTCAACGCCGGCCTGGTCACCGTGAAGACGACAGGCTTGTCCGCGGGCACCAACCTGACCCCCGACAACCTGAGCACCGCGCCAGCGGCGGGTGACAAGGCCGTCTCCACGTCGGCCGCGGGCTCCACGAAGATCACCGTCGCGGGCCTGGTCACCATCGAGGTCGGCTACATCAACTCGACCGCCTCGGCGACCTGCGTGGCCGGACCCGGCGGGCTCGCCCCGCAGTTCACGGGCTCGTCCACCATCACCAACCTGAAGGTCAACGGCGCGACGGTGACGGTGGGCAGCGGCCCGCTCACCATCCCGCTGGTGGTCGGCAGCCTGAAGCTCAACAGCACCACCACCACCGCCACCGGCGTCACCCAGCAGGCCCTGCTCCTGGACACCCTGCTGACCGACGTCGTCATCGGCGAGTCCAAGGCCGGCATCACCGGCTCCTCCACCCACCCGACCGGCACTCCCTGCCGCGCCTGACGAAGGAAGGGCACCTTCACATCGCTATACGTTGTAGAAGGTGCCCTTCCTAACGGCTCACCACCCGCGACCAGCCGGGACGCTCCGACGCCACCACCGCCGGGGCGTCCTGGCCGTGGCACGGAACCCAGCGGGTCCGCCGGAGGTCGAAGGTAACGTGAAGACCGTGCGCGTAAGCCCGCTGCTGACCGTTCTGCTGCTCGCCGCGTGCGCGCAGCCCCTCGACGCCGGCGCGGACGGCCCGCCCGACGACGGTGCCGTCCTGGCCGGGCGGACCTTCCTGTCCACCGCCGTCGCCCGCGACGGCAAACCCTACGACCTGGTCAAGGGCACCCGCATCCGGCTGGCGCTGGACCAGAACGGCCACCTCGGGGCCACCGCCGGATGCAACAGCATGGGCGGCGAGGCAGACCTGTCCGGCGGGCAGCTGCGGCTGTCCGGCGACATGAGCATGACCGACATGGGCTGCGACCCGAAACTGCACGAGCAGGACCAGCTGGTATCCGGCTTCCTGCAGGCCGGGCCGCGCTGGGAGCTGGCCGGGGACGTGCTCACCCTGCGCACCGACACCATGGAGGTCACCTTGCAGGACCAGGAGTCCGCCGACCCGGACCGCCCGCTGACCGCCACCCGCTGGCAGGTCGACACCGTGCTCGACGGGCAGAGCGCGAGCTCGGTCCCCACTGGCGCGACCGCGTTCCTGGAGTTCGCCGACGGCAAGGTACAGGGCCACACCGGCTGCAACAACCTCGGCGGCACCGCCGTGCTCGCCGAGAAGACGATCGCGTTCGCCGAGATCTCCACTACGAGGATGGCCTGCGCCGATGACGTCAACCGGCTGGAGCGGGCCGTGCTGGCCACCCTGAAGGGCGACGTGACCTGGCAGGTCACCGCCGACCGGCTGACCCTCACCGGCCCCGACGGCCACGGGCTGCAGCTGCGCGCCGCTCAGAAGTGAGGCGCGGCACCGCCTCGCGCTGACGATGACGGCCGGGGCATACGCCGATGCGGCCACAACTTGTGGGTTGTACCGACAACCCACAAGTTGTGGGCGTCGGCAGCGGTCGCCCGCCCCGCGCGGCACGAACCGTCGGATCGCCGACTTTCCGCAGGTCAGAAACCTGTCGCTGTAATCATCGCCACCGCGGGTGTGTGGAGAAGTCCACAAACGAACACCGCTCGCGTTCGTACGTTGAAGGCTCCCTACCAGTACAGGAGACTTCGATGCAGGCACGAGCGACCCACCACCGGCTGACCCGCGCGGCACTGACCGCCGGGCTGGCGCTGAGCTCCCTCGCGGTGAGCCAGCTCGCCCTGGCGGCGCCGGCTGCGGCGGTTCCCGGGCTGACCCGCCAGACCGTCACCGGCCCGAGCGACAGCGTCGCCAAGACTCAGAACAAGACCTGCCCGGCGGGCAGCGTCGCGCTCGGCGGCGGTGGCGCCGTCACCGGCGCGACCGGCCACATCGGTCTGGACTTCCTCCTGCCCGTGTCCGGGAACACCACCTGGTCGGTGACCGGGCGCGAGGACGAGAACGGCACCGGCTCGAACTGGTCGCTGTCGGCGACCGTGCTCTGCGCCCCGGCCCCGGCCGGCTACCAGGTCGTCTCCGGCAGCTCGGCCTGGTCGTCACCCACCAGCAAGTCGCACCTGGTCAGCTGCCCGCTCGGCAAGGTGGCGCTCGGCGTGGGCGGCGCGGTCAGCGGCGCGTCGGTCAGCGAGCTGATCCTGGAGGATCTGCGCATCGACACCAGCAGCGTCACCGTCACCGGCGCGGAGGACGGGACCGGCTTCGCCGGCGACTGGCAGGTGCAGGCGCGGGCAGTCTGCGCGACCCAGCCTGCGGGCTACGAGCGGCTGCTCGACGACAGTGCGCTCAGCTCCACCAGCACCAGGTCGGTGACGGTGACCTGCTCCGCCGGGCGCAAGGTGCACGGCGTCGGGGCGGAGATCCTGGGCGGCGAGGGCCAGGTGCGGCTGACGGCCGTGCACGCGGTGTCGAGCACCGCGGTGACGGCGAGCGCGACCGAGGACGACAACGGCTTCAGCGGCAACTGGAAGGTGCGGGCGTTCGCGATCTGCGCGAACTGAGGCACCGGTGCCCGGCCGTGGGGGTACGTCGAAGGCTTGCGATCACCTGCGTACGGCGACCGGGCGTGCCCCCACGGCGCGGCCCGTTCATGATCTGATGCCGGGACTTGATCTACACCAGAGGAGTGCGACATGTCCCTTGCCGGATGGCCCGCCCGCGCGGCCGCGTTCATCGTCGACCTGGCGCTGCTGGGGATCGTCCTGATGCTGGTCCGGATCACCGGACTCGCCGACGGTGGCGGCGGCCTGGCCAAGGCGGCCACCGTCGTGGTCATCGCGGCGCACGGCTTCAACCGCTGGTATCTCGGTGGAAAGTCGGGCCAGTCACTGGGCCGCCGACTGCTCGGCATCAAGCTCGTGTACGAGCGCGGCCTGCTCCCGATCGGCGCACTGCAGGCGTTCCTGCGCGACCTGGCGCACGTGGCCGACACGGTCGTGTTCTACATCGGCTGGCTCTTCCCGCTGTGGGACGCGAAGAAGCAGACGTTCGCTGACAAGATCACCAGTACGGTCGTCGTGAAAGCCTGACGCCCGGCCACCGGGACCTCGGCCGACGTGTCGCGAGGTCCCGGTGGAAGCCCGAAGGTCAGGCGGGGGCGAGCAGGTTGCGGGCGCGGACCGCCTTCAGCGACAGGGTGCGGTAGCCGACCTCGTCGAACAGCACCGTGATGCGGTCGTTCTCCTCACGCATGACCACGCCCGGACCCCACTCGGCGTGGGTGACCCGTGACTGCACCGGGAACCCGGTGTCCACGTCGGACTGCGCGTCGGCGGTGCCCGCGGTGCAGGTGTCGCAGCTGCCGCAGGTGTCGACCAGGTCCTCGCCGAAGTAGCCGAGCAGGAACTGGCGGCGGCAGTCGTCGGTCTCGGCGTACCCGCGCATCATCTCGACCCGGGTCAGCTCGATGGTGCGCATCTGCGCGGCCTCGACCGCGGCCGCCGCGACGGCGTCGGCCAGCTCGCCGCCGGTCCACCGCACGCCCTTGCCGGTGGTGAGCACGGCCCCGGCCTCCTGCAGCAGGTTGACCGAGCGGGTGACCCGCGAGCGGGTGACGTCGAGTTCTTCGACCAGGTCGTCGATGCGCACCGGGCCGTCGGCCGCGATGACGCCCGCGCCGACGCGGGTGAGCAGCTCCTCGTCGACGGTGCCGGAGGAGAAGAAGCGCGGCAGGCGCAGGTCCTCGGGGCGGAAGTAGAGCACGGCGGTGGCCTGGTCGCCGTCGCGGCCGGCGCGGCCGATCTGCTGGTAGTAGGAGTCAAGCGACTCGGCGGGGGCCGCGTGCACCACGAAGCGCACGTTCGGCTTGTCGATGCCCATGCCGAACGCGGACGTCGCGACGACCACGACCCGGTCGGAGGCCAGGAACGCGTCGTGCACGGAGGATCGCTCCGAAGAGCTCAGACCCGCGTGGTACGCGTACGCCTCCTCCCCTGCCTCGCGCAGCGCCTCGGCGTACTCCTCGGTCTCGCCGCGGGTCTGCACGTAGAGCAGGCCTGGCGGGTCGAGCGCGATGATGCGCTCGATGATCTCGCGGCGCTTCTCCCGCTCGGTGATCTCGCGGGACACCTCCAGCCGGATGTTGGGCCGGTCGAAGCCCTTGACCAGCTGCACCGCGTCGCGCATGCGCAGCCGCTCGACGATGTCGGCGCGCACCGGCGGCGAGGCGGTGGCGGTCAGCGCCAGCACGGTCGGGTGGCCCAGCCGCTCGATGACCTCGCCGAGGCGCAGGTAGTCGGGCCGGAAGTCGTGTCCCCAGGAGGAGACGCAGTGCGCCTCGTCCACCACGAACAGCGACGGCTTGGCCTCCAGCAGCTGCGCCACCACCTCGTCCTTGGCCAGCTGCTCGGGCGCGAGGAACAGGAACTCGGCGTCACCGGCGCGCAGCGCCTCGAATGCGGCGTCGTTGTCGCGGGCGCTGCGCGCGGAGTTGACCACGTGCGCGTCCGGAGCCCCGCGGTCGACGAGGTTCTTGACCTGGTCGCGCTGCAGCGCGATGAGCGGCGACACCACGATCGTCGGCCCGCCGACGACCAGCGCCGGGACCTGGTAGATGGCCGATTTCCCGGAGCCGGTGGGCGACACCACGATCGTGTCGCGGCCCGCGACCACGTGGGCCATGGCCTCCTCCTGCGCCGGGCGCAGCTCCGTCCACCCGTACACCTGTGCCGCGACCTCGCGCAGCCGCTGCAGATCTCCCACCTCGTACCCCTCCCCAGACTCGAACCCGCATCCTCCCACCCGCCGCGCGAGCGCCGGCCCACCGGGGCGTGCGGGTCACCGGCGTCCGCCCGAAGAGGTCGGTGAGGCAACGCGGCCGTGAAGCGCGTGTAACTTCCATGAAACTGATTGCCGTCGATACCACTGTTTACAGGCACTTCGACGATGGCCTATGGTGTCCGGTGGAAGCGCTCCCAGTCATGGCACAACCCGATCTCTCCTCCCCTGCCCAAGGAGTGACATGCACGCCACGACGAGCAGAAAGCAACGCCTGACGACGATCGCCTCGGCCATCGTGCTGACCGTCGCCGCCACCGCCGCAAGCCTTCTCGCGGCCCAGCCCGCCCACGCCGCGACCATCTGCGAGCAGTACGGCACCGTGGTCGCCGGCAGCTACGTGATCCAGAACAACCGGTGGGGCACCAGCGCCACCCAGTGCATCAACACCACGAGCAACGGGTTCAGCATCACCCAGCAGGACGGCGTCGGCAGCACCTCGGGTGCGCCGGTGTCCTACCCGTCCATCTTCCTGGGCTGCCACTACACCAACTGCAGCCCGAGCTCCCCGCTACCCAAGCAGCTCAGCACCATCGGCACCGCCAACAGCAGCATCAGCTACTCGTACCCCGGCAGCGGCACCTACAACGCCTCGTACGACATCTGGCTGAACGCGGACACCAACGTCTCCGGTGTCCAGGACACCGAGATCATGATCTGGTTCAACCGGCAGGGCAGCATCCAGCCCATCGGCTCCCAGACCGGCACCGCGAACATCGCCGGGCGCAGCTGGGCCGTGTGGACCGGCAGCAACGGCGCCAACAACGTGGTGTCCTACCTGTTCACCGGCTCGGTCATCAACTCGCTGAGCTTCGACGTGATGGACTTCGTCCGCGACACGTTCACCCGCGGCTCGCAGTACGGCAACAACAGCTGGTATCTGACCAGCGTCCAGGCCGGCTTCGAACCGTGGATCGGCGGCGTGGGCCTGACCGTCAACTCGTTCTCGGCGGCGGTCACCAACGGCGGCGGCACCCAGCCGCCCGGCACGCCCGGCACGCCGAGCGCGTCGAATGTGACCTCCAGTGGCGCGTCGCTCAGCTGGTCGGCGTCCTCCGGCACGGTCAGCAGCTACCTGGTCGAGCGGGCCACCGGCGCGACCAGCACCAGCTTCAGCCAGATCGGCACGTCGAGCTCGCCGTCGTTCACCGACTCCGGGCTGGCCGCCAACACCACCTACCGGTACCGCGTGCGGGCCTCCAACTCGGCCGGCACGTCCGGCTACTCCGGCATCGTCAACGTCACCACCACCGGCGGCGGAACGCAGGTCCCGGGCACGCCCGGCACGCCGAGCGCGTCGAATGTGACCTCCAGTGGCGCGTCCCTGAGCTGGTCGGCGTCCTCCGGCACGGTCAGCAGCTACCTGGTCGAGCGGGCCACCGGCGCGACCAGCACCAGCTTCAGCCAGATCGGCACGTCGAGCTCGCCGTCGTTCACCGACTCCGGGCTGGCCGCCAACACCACCTACCGGTACCGCGTGCGGGCTTCCAACTCCGCGGGCACGTCCGGCTACTCCGGCATCGTCAACGTCACCACGACCGGCGGCGGCGGTGGCGGGTCCGGCTGCACGACCACCGCGACGGTGCAGAGCCAGTGGAACAACGGCTACGTCCTGCAGGTGACGGTCACCAACACCGGCTCGTCGACCATCAACGGGTGGGCGTCTACGGCGACCCTGCCGTCCGGCCACGCGCACACCGGCTCCTGGCCGCAGGCGGCCGTGGTCAGCGGGCAGAACGTGACCGAGACCAACCAGAACTGGAACGGCGCGCTCGCACCGGGCCAGACCGCGTCGTGGGGCTTCCAGGCCAGCCGTCCCAACGGCAACACGTCGCTGCCGACCACGTTCTCCTGCACCGCCTCGTAATCCCGCGTACCACCCGATCACGTGCGGCGGAGCCACCGGCTCCGCCGCACGTCACGTCGGACCACCCGGCGCGGTGAGCTCCCAAGACCGTCGCCCGGCCGTCCGCCGGTGTAGGGTCAGGGTGATCATCTTCTTGGGAGGTCCCCGGTGCGCACCGCTCACCTCGCCTGGGAGCGCCACGGTGGCGAGCCGGGTCTGCTGCTCCTGCACGGCTTCTCCGACTCGGGCGCGTGCTGGGGCCCGGTGCTGCCGGCGCTCACCGCGCACACCGGCGCGATCACGCTGGACGCCCGCGGGCACGGCTCGTCGGGGCTGCCCGACGCGCCCACCGGCACCGCCGCCAACGCCGCCGACGCCGCGCTGGTGCTCGACGAGCTCGGCCTGCCGCCGGTCGTCGTGATCGGGCACTCGATGGGTGCGCTGGCCGCGGCCGCGCTGGCCGCCGCGCGGCCCAAGCTGGTCGGGGCGCTGGTGCTGGAGGACCCGCCCGGCCCGCACCACACCCTCGCCGCCGACGGCATGCCGTCCTGGCTGGCCGAACTGCAGGCGCTGGACCTCGACGCGCGGATCGCCAGGGGCCGCGCGGACAACCCGGGCTGGCCCGAGGCCGAATACGAGCCGTGGGCGGTCAGCAAGGGCGAGTTCGACCCGCGGTGCTACGACCTGCCCTACGAGCCGGGACCGGCGCTGCTGCAGTCGCTGGCCGGGGTCACCTGTCCCACGCTGCTCCTCTACGGCGAGGTCGCCCGCGGTGGCCTGCTGCGGGAGACCGACGCCGAGGACTGCGCCGACATCGCCGCCGGGCCGTTCACCGCGCTGCGGGTGACCGGGGCTGGTCACTGCGTACGCCGCGACTACCCGGCCGCGTTCACCGCCGCGATCGGCGACTTCCTGTCCTGGTCATGACGACGCCGGCCGGAAGGCTCATGCCCGAGTTCTGACCGGACCGGCCCTCCCGGCCTCACCGGGAGGGCATCCCGCATCAGCCCGCCAGGGTCTGTTCGGTGATCTCCCAGAGCCGCTGCGCCGCGGCGGGGTCCAGCGCGTACGCCGCCACCCCGCGCCGACCGCCCCCGGTGTTCGGCTCGGCCTCGGCGCAGTCCTCGAAGTACCGCCCGCCGACGCCGTCCAGCAGCGGCGACGTGGCCACCAGGACCGAGGTCGCGGCGCCCTGCTCCGGAGTCTTCCACTGGAAGTCGCCGCCGCCCAGCTGCGCCCGCAGCCGGTTCAGCTCCTCCTCGGAGACGTAGCGCTGCAGGTTGGTCTGGATCGCGCCGGGCATCAGCGCGTTGACGGTGATGCCGTCACCCGCCCAGCGGCGGGTCCCCTCCACCGCGAACAGCACGTTCGCGGTCTTCGACTGCCCGTATGCCGCCCAGGGCTCGTACTCGCGCCGGGTGAAGTGGATGTCGTCGAACACCACGGGCGAGCGCAGGTGCGCCGACGAGCTGACCGAGACCACCCGGGCGCCGCCGGCCGCGGCGAGGGCGCTGTGCAGGCCGCGGGCCAGGGCGAAGTGTCCGAGGTGGTTGGTGGCGAACTGCATCTCCCAGCCCTGCGGGGTGCGCATCAGCGGCGCTGCCATGATCCCGGCGTTGTTGACGAGGATGTGCAGCGGGCCGTCCCAGGCCGCGGTGAACGCGGCGACGGAGTCCTGGTCGGCGAGGTCGAGCCGGGCGACGTGGATGTCCTTGTTGCCGGTGGTGGCGGTGATGTCGGCGGCGGTGCGGTCGCCGGCGGCGGTGTCGCGTACCGCCAGGGTGACCTCCGCGCCCGCACCGGCCAGGGCGCGGGCGGTCTCCACGCCGATGCCGGACGCGCCGCCGGTGACCACGGCCCGCCGGCCGGTGAGGTCGACGCCCTGCACCACCTCGGCGGCGGTGGAGGTGGCGGTGAACGGGGTGGTGATACGTGTGCTCATGATCTTTCCGTCCTGATCGACGATGCCGGGTCGGGTCCTCCGGTACAGTCAACAACCGGAGGACCCTCCGTTACCCGTTCCACGCTAACCGGAGACTCCTCCGTTTTGCAACCGCGGTGCCGATGAGCACAATGAGCCGCGTCACCCGCTCGTCACCGGGAGGAGGAGCCGTGACCCGACCCCTGCGCGCCGACGCGCAGCGCAACCGCGAACGGCTGCTCGAAGTCGCAGCCCAGGCCTTCGCGCACGACGGGCCGCAGGTCTCCATGGACGCCATCGCCAAGCAGGCCGGTGTCGGCATCGGCACCCTCTACCGGCACTTCCCGACCCGCGAGGCGCTCGTCGAGGCGGCGTACCGCAAGGAGCTGGCCCGGCTGTGCGACGCCGCCCCCGGCCTGCTGGAGACCATGCCGCCGGACCGGGCGGTGCGCGCCTGGATGGACCTGTTCGTCGAGTACATGTCGACCAAGCGGGGCATGGCCGACGCGCTGCGCGCCGTGATCGCCTCCGGCGGCAACCCGTTCGCGCAGAGCCGCGACCGGCTGCTCGGCGCGGTCACCACGCTGCTGCACGCGGCCGCCGACGCCGGTTCCGTGCGCACCGACGTACGGCCCGAGGACGTGCTGGTCGGCCTCGGCGGCATCTCGCTGGCCACCGCCGACCCGGCACAGGCCGAGCAGGCCGCACGCCTGCTCGACCTGCTCATGGACGGCCTGCGCCACCGCCCCACCTGAGAAAGGAAGGGCACCTTCACATCGCTACACGTTGTAGAAGGCGCCCTTCCCAACATCGGCAGGCGCTGACCAGCGCACGGAGCAGGTCAGCCGGCGGCAGCCACCGCGGCCGCGGTGTCCTCGGTGACCAGGTCGAAGTTGATGAACGCGGCCGCCCGTGAGCCGCCCGCCGCGGCGTGGACGACCTGCGCGGCAAGATCTGTGATGTTGCCCGCCACCCACATTCCGGGCACCTCGGTCAGGCCGGTCGGGTCCGCGGCGACGTACGCGCCGAACGGGTGCTCGGTGAGCGCGACGCCCAGCGACTCCAGCACCCCCGCCCGGGGCGCCATGCGCGCCGACACCACCAGCGCCTCACACGGCACGACCGTGCCGTCGACCAGCCGCGCCCCGGTCAGCCGGTCTTCGGCCACCTCCAGCCCGGCGACCTCGCCGTCCACGAGGCGCACCCCGCGGGCGGCGAGCTGTGCCAGCTCCGTCTCGGTCGGCTCCGGGCCGGTGTGGCGCAGCAGGGTCACGTCCGATGTCCACTGCCGGTAGAGCAGCGCCTGCATGGCCGCGTGCGCGCCGGTCGCCAGCACCGCGACGGCCTGGTCGCGCACCTCCCAGCCGTGGCAGTACGGGCACTGCAGCACGTCGCGGCCCCACCGCTCGCGCAGGCCGGGGATCGGCGGCAGCTCGTCGACGACGCCGGTGGCCACCAGCAGCCGCCGCGCCCGGACGAGCCGGCCGTCGTCGAGGGTCACGGCGAAGCCGCCGTCCTGGCGTACCGCCGAGACCGCCTGGCCGTCCACGATCTCCCCGCCGTAGCCGCGCACCTCCTCGCGGCCGATCCTCAGCAGCTCGCCCGGCGGCATGCCGTCACGGGACAGGAACGCGTGCATTGCCGCGGCCGTCGCGTTGCGCGGCTCCCCACCGTCGACCACCAGCACCGAGCGCCTCGCCCGCGCCAGGGTCAGCGCGCCGTTCAACCCGGCGGCCCCGCCGCCGACGACCACCACGTCGTACGCCTCAAGGGTCATCTCGACCACCTCCGCCACCACCCTGCGCCCGAGCGCGCGGCGTCGGCAAACTCTGTTGCCGAACCGGCAAACCAGCTCCGCCTGCGGGCCGGCCCGACGCGACCCGCAACAGCCCTTACACCGGGTGACGAGCTTGGAACGCCAGCCGGGCGTCGGCGTCGCGGGCCAGCCGTTCCAGCAGGTCGTCCAGCCGGAGGAACGCCTCCCACGGCTGCTCGCCGTCCACTGCGCACAGCCGCGCGGTGACCTCGTCCTCCAGCGGGGGCACCCGCTTGCCCTTCCACACCTTGTCGGCGAGGACGACCAGCAGGTCCTCGGTGCTGAGCCGGGCATAGGCCACCGACCCGTGATCACGGGCGAACCGGGCCAGGCACGGTTCGACCCCGCGGGCCACCAGCAGCGCGTACCCAGCGGGTTCGTGTTCGGAACCGGGCCCGGACAGTTCGGACGGGTGCGCAACCTTGCCGATGTCGTGGGTGGCCGCGCCGAACAGCACCTGCTCGGCGGAGAAGGCCAGTCCGGGGTACGCCTCGGCGACCCCGACGACCAGCCGCGCGGCGACGTCGTGCACCGCCCGCAGGTGCGCGCCCAGCCGAGCGGGCGCGTCGAGTTCGGTGAGCAGCGCTGCGACAGCATCCGGCAGCGGTCGCAGGTGAGGATCGGCGACTTCGGTCAGAGCGCGGTGGAGGGCAGGGGTAGGCATCCGGCCGAGACTAACCGGATCGGCAGATGACGCGGCCCGGCCGCGGCTCAACACGGCCCCGGGGCAGCGCGCCGCAGCGGTCAGAGCACGCCACAGCAGGTCAGGGCGTGGTCCGCGTTAACAGGGTGCCCTTCCTCTACGCATAGCGATGTGAAGGTGCCCTTCCTTACTTCAGGGCGGTGAGGATGTCGGTGAGGATGTCGAAGCATTTGGTGTCTTCGGGGGTGCCGGTGTGCGGGGCGCGGAAGCGGGCGACGTCGACGGCGATGTCGGCGATGTCCCAGCGCTGCCGGTAGAGGTCCAGCAGCGGCTGGTGCACGGCGTGGCCGGTGGCGGTCGCGTAGGCGGCGAGCACGGCGTCGTCGCCCGCGGCGAGCAGCCAGAGGTCGCGTTCGGGCGGGGCGGTCAGCGCGGTGTCCCAGTCGATGAGGCGCCAGCCGTCGGGGGTGAGCATGGTGTTGCCGGGGTGCGGCTCGCCGTGGGTGAGCACTGCCGGGCGGCCGCGGTTCTCGTCGACCAGGCGGTCGTAGCGGTCGAGCAGGTCGTGGACTTGGGCGGCGTGCTCGGTCAGCAACAGGGCCAGCGGGCGGGCGTACGGGCCGGTGGCGGGCAGGTCCCCGGCGAGCGCGGCGGCGAGCCCGTCGCGGTGCGGCACGGTGAAGTCGTCGACGGCCGCGTGGCGGCGGGCGGCCTCGGGTCCGCCGTGCACGGCGATCACCATCTCCAGCACGGCCTCCCGGTGACCGGGCGTGTCGTACTCGCCCCAGCTGAAGCTGCGGCCGTCGAGGTGCGGGTAGAGCGCGAGGGTGTACTGCCGCCCGGTGCGGACCAGCGGCTCTCCGTCGCGCGCGGCGACCGGCGCGACGACGAAGGACAGCCCGCCGTCGCTCAGCTCGCGTGCCGCACGCAACGAGCCGCGCAGCCGGTGGCCGGCCTCGTCGAGTGTCTCGGCCTGCGTACGGCGCTTGCCGGTCAGGTCGTCGGCGGTCGCGAACCAGCGGCCGCCCGTGGTGTCGGTGACCGCCCAGTGGTGGCTGCCCCAGCCGACGGGCTGGTAGGCCAGCGCGGCCACCGCCAACCCCCAGCCGTCGGCCAGGGTCGAGACGAGCAGTTCCTCGGGCAGGTCGGCGGGCGGCGTCAGCACACGGCCACGATACGGATCTCCCGGATCGTGGCAACACCTTTTCGTCCGGCCGCCAAATCCGCCGACCGTCCGCCGAAGGAGGTCCCGACGGTCTCATTTCCGACGCGCGGCCGTCCCACATTGCCGGATCCCGCCCGCCCGAATGCGCTGTGAACAGCGAGTTAATGAAGAAGGGTGCCAGGTTAAGGACATTTCGCTTACTGGGACGTGCACATGCGGCGCGGCACCGTGGACAAGCGCCTGGTGCTGTGGCTCTGCGCGGGCAGCATCCCGGCCGCGTTCGCCGGGGTGTTCATCGCCAAGGCCGTCGACGGCGAGGGCATGTCGCGGGTCATCCAGTCGCTACTGGGCGTCGCGCTGCTGCTGGCCGCGTCGGGGCTGGTGGTCAAGGCCTGGTTCGGGCTGCGTGACCAGGCCCGCGCCGCCGTCGACCCGTCGCCGCGGGAGGCCGTCGAGGGCGCCTTGGCGCGCGTTCGCGTACGCATAATTCCGACCGTGCTGGTCGGAGCAGTGGGTGGGCTCGTGGTCGGGGTGACCTCGGTCGGGTCGGGCTCGCTCATCGTCATCGCGCTGATGGCCCTCTACCCGGCGCTGCGTCCACAGCAGCTGGTCGGCACCGACCTGGTGCAGGCGGTGCCGCTGGTCGGCGCGGCCGCCCTGGCCCACCTGCTGTTCGGCGACTTCCAGCTGGCGCTGACCGTCGCCCTGGTCGTCGGCGCGGTGCCGGGAGTGCTGCTGGGCGCGGCGGTGTCCTCGCGGGCGCCGGGTGGCCTGATCCGCGCCGCGCTCACCGTCGTGCTGACCGCCAGCGGTCTGAAGCTGCTCGGGGCGAGCACCGTCGCCGTCGGGTACGCCACCGCGGCGCTGGTCGCGTTCATCCCCGCGGTGTGGGTGCTGGCCCGCCGCCACCACGGCCTGCCCCTACGACCGGCTCCGGTCCCGGCCCCGCGCAACCCGGCCGAATCGCAGCTCGCCGAGCAGGTCCCCGCCTCCTGAGTCGCCGGCGAACAGGCCCAGCGCGCGCATCTTGTCGGGATTGGCCAGCAGCTGGATGCCGGCGAGCCGGCCGTGGTCGGTCTCCCAGGTCATCAGCGACCAGCGCCCACCCAGCCGCAGCAGCGCGGCCGGGCCGCCGTTGACGTCGAGCAGCCACCACTCGACCTCCGCGGCCTTGGCGCTGACCCCGGCCAGGAACCGCGCCACCCGGGCCGCGCCGACCACCGGGTTGACAGCGGCGCGGGCCTTGCCGCCACCGTCGCTCCACAGCGTGATCTCGTCGGCCAGCATCGCCTGCAGGCCGGCCCGGTCACCGGTGGCGGCGGCCGCCAGGAAACGCTCGACGAGCGCGCGGTGTCCCGCGCCGTCCACGGCGAAGCGCTGCCGGTCGTCGCCGATCCGTTCGGCGGCACGGCGGTGCAGCTGGCGGGCGTTGGTCTCGGTCAGCCGGAGGGTGTCCGCGATCTCCGCGTACGGCAGCTCGAACGTCTCCCGCAGCAGGTAGACCCCGCGCTCCGGCGGCGTGAGCCGCTCCATGAGCCGCAGCGCCGCCAGTGACAGCGTGTCGCGCTGCCGGGCGGACTCGGCCGGGTCGCCGACCTGCGTGCCGACCGGGATCGGCTCGGGCAGCCAGGTGCCCGGGTAGGTCTCCCGCCGGTGGCGGGCCGAGCGCAGCTGGTCGAGGGCGAGCCGGGTGGTCACCGTGACCAGCCAGGCCCGCGGATCCCCGATCGCCGCGCGGTCCGCCCCGTGCCAGCGCAGCCAGGCGTCCTGCAGCACGTCCTCGGCGTCCCACCAGCTGCCGAGCATCCGGTACGCGACGCCGAGCAGCACCGGCCGGTGCTGCTCGAAGACCGCCGCGTCGGCCGGACGCAGTTCCGCATATGCCGTCATTCACACCGCCGGATGCATTCGGGTGGTCACGCCGATGCGATTCCACAGGTTGATGGTCCCGATGGCCAGGATGAGGTCGGCGACCTCCTTGTCGGTGAAGGCCGCGCGGGCGGTGTCCCACACCTCGTCGGAGACGCCGTACTCGCCCAGCTTGGTCACCGCGTCGGTGAGCGCCAGGGCGGCGCGCTCGCGGGCGTCGAAGCCCGGGAACTCCCACCACGCGCTGACCCCCAGCACCTCACGCAGGTCGGCGCCCTGCTTGACCAGGTCCGTGCCGTGCTGGTCGATGCAGTAGGCGCAGCCGTTCAGCAGTGACGCCCGCAGCTTGACCAGGTCCAGCAGCCGGGCGTCGAGGCTCTTGTGCAGGTACTTCTCCAGGCCCAGCACCGCCTTGTAGCCCTCGGGTGCCAGTTCGCCCAGATTCATCCGCTGAGTCATCGTTTCTGCCCCTCCGTGTCCAGTGTCGCGGCAACCGTGCGCCACCGCTGCAGGAACGACACGACAGGGCCGCCCGAACGTGACAATTCAGGGCGCTGATGCGACGCAGGACACGTTTCGCGGGGCAGACGGCTCAGGCCAGCGCCGGTTCGGCCAGCATCTGCCGGCAGGCGTCGCGGGCGGTCTCGCACGCGTCCGCGGCGATCTCGCAATGCCGGTGCCGGTCGGCCTGGCTGCGGCACTCCTGGGCGCAGACGTCGCAGACGGTCGCGCACGCCTCGATCACGGCGCGGGCCAGCTCGGGGTGGTAGCCGCGGAACCGGTCGAGGATCTCGGCCGCGGTGGCGCACATGTCGGCGCAGTCCAGGTTCGTCCGGATGCAGATCACCAGTTCCGCGACCGCCGGGTCGCCCAGGCAGGCGTCGGCACAGGAGTTGCAGGCCTCGGCGCACAGGTTGCACGCACGCACGCAGGCCGCCCGCACGTCATGACGCAGGTCTTCCTCGTCGCGGTACATGGGAGTCATCGGCTGCATGTCTCGCCCCCGATCAAGAAGATCAATCCTACCGGTTCGCGGATCGTCCGGGAGCGCGAAAAGGGCGTCCGTGCCGACGGCACGGACGCCCTTGACCGGCAGGTGTCACTCCACCCGTACGAGCCCGTCCGGGCGGTCGTCCGACTTCTTCGCCGGCTCGTCGCCGCCCTCGACGCCGAGATCCGCGCCCTCGGCTGCCGCCGACTCCATGGCGAGGCGGTCCGCGCCGCTCAGCGTGCTCAGCGGCTTCTCCTTGATGAACAGCACCACGACGAACGCCAGCGCCGCGATCGGCGCGCCGACCAGGAACAGGTCCGCGGTGGCCAGGCCGTAGATCTCGGCGATGATCGCCTTGATCTCCGGCGGCAGCGTGGCCAGGTCGGGAACCTGGCTGCCGCTGCTGCCCGCGGGCGCGGGGCCGAAGCGCTCCTCGCTCAGCGCGGTGATCCGGGCGGTCATCACCGCGCCGAGCGCGCTGACACCGACCGCGCTGCCCATGCTGCGGAAGAAGGTCAGCACCGAGGTGGTGACGCCCAGGTCGTGGGCCGGCACGTCGTTCTGGGCCGCCAGCACCAGGTTCTGCATGAGCAGGCCCACCCCGATGCCGAGCACCGCCATGTACACCGACACCAGCAGCACGCTGGTGGTGTGGTCGATGGTGCCCAGCAGCAGCATGCCGACGGTCATCACGACGGCGCCCACGACCAGGTAGATCTTCCACTTGCCGAACTTGGTGATGAGGCCGCCCGCGACGGTCGACGAGACCAGCAGGCCGAAGATCATGGGCAGGCTCATCAGGCCGGCCACCGTCGGCGACTTGCCCAGCGAGATCTGGAAGTACTGCGACAGGAACACCGCGCCGCCCATCAGCGCCAGACCGACCAGCACGCTGGCGATCGTGGTGAGGGTGACGGTGCGGCTGCGGAAGATGCCGAGCGGGATGATCGGCTCCGCGGCCCGCGACTCGACGAACACGGCCAGCGCCAGCAGCACCAGACCGCCGGTCACCAGGATCGCCGTCCAGGTGGAGGCCCACTCGAACTTGCTGCCGGCCAGGGTCGACCAGATCAGCAGGGTCGAGACACCCGCGGTGATCAGGAACGCGCCCAGGTAGTCGATCTTCACCTTGCCCGGCGGCGTCGCCGGCAGGTGCAGGGTGCGCTGCAGCAGGTAGATGGCGAGCAGGGTGAACGGGACGCCGATGAAGAACGTCCAGCGCCAGCCCAGCCACGAGGTGTCGACCAGCACGCCGCCGATGAGCGGCCCGGCGATGGTGCCGATGCCGAACACCGCGCCGAAGATGCCCGAGTAGCGGCCCATCTCGCGCGGCGGGATCATCGCCGCCATGACGATCATGGCCAGCGCGGTCATGCCGCCCGCGCCGACGCCCTGCACGACCCGGCTGACGAGCAGGATCTCGACGTTCGGGGTGAAGCCCGCGATGAGCGAGCCGACCACGAACAGGCTGAGCGAGAGCTGGATGAGCAGCTTCTTGCTGTACAGGTCGGCCGCTTTGCCCCACAGCGGGACGGTGGCGGTCATCGCCAGCAGCTCGGTGGTGACGATCCAGGTGTAGACGGACTGGCTGCCGTCGAGCGCGGCGATGATGCGCGGCAGCGCGTTGGCCACGACCGTCCCCGCCAGGATGGACACGAACATGCCCAGCATCAGCCCGGACAGCGCCTGCATCACCTCGCGGCGCGACATGGGCACCGTGTCGGGGTCCGATCCGGCCTTCTGCGCCGGTATGTCGGTCGTGGTCATTCTCTTCCTCACGTGGTGCGGCAACCGGGTGAGGGTCACCCGGGGGGATCAGGGGCGCCGACACGGGATCGCGCCGACGCAAGCGGCGGTCAGTGCGGATCGGGCAGCCCGGCGGCCAGGCCCGCGAACGCCTCGTCCACTAGCGCG
Source organism: Catellatospora vulcania (assembly GCF_009720385.1). Taxonomy (GTDB): domain Bacteria; phylum Actinomycetota; class Actinomycetes; order Mycobacteriales; family Micromonosporaceae; genus Catellatospora; species Catellatospora vulcania. The sequence continues at coordinate 79,297 of NZ_WARX01000034.1, forward strand.
CCCAGCGACAGGCTGCCGCGCGCCTCCATCCAGCGGGTGGCGGCGACCCGGTAGGCGGCGCTGGTGGTGGCCACCACCAGCGCCGGGTATCCGTGGACCGCGGGGTCGAGGCCGAGGTGGGCGGCGATCTGCCCGGTGGTGGCGCGTTCGGCCTCGGCGTTGCTGAGCACCAGCCGCGGCAGCAGTTGCGGGCTGCGATGGATGATCTCCATGCGCAGGAACCAGTGGTCGCGGTCGGCCTCCATGGCGGCGACGACCAGCAGCACGGCGCGGCGTACCGCCTCCAGCACCGGCATGGTCGGCAGCAGCACGGCCAGCCGGGCGCGCATCGCCTCGACCTCCACCAGGTGGTCGCCGAGCACGGCGTCCTCCTTGGAGGCGAAGTAGTTGAAGAAGGTGCGCGAGGACACGCCCGCCTCGGCGCTGATGTCGTCGACGGTGACCTGGTCGAAGCCGCGCAGCGCGCACAGCCGCAGCGCCGCGCCGGTCAGCGCGGCGCGGGTCTGCTGCTTGCGGAGATCGCGCCGGCCCAGCGGCGCGTCCTGGTCGATCGGGGTCACGCGCCGATCAAACCTTAAACTTGCAGTGGCTGCAAGTTTATTTGACGCCGTGTCGTCCGGCCCCGCGAACCGGTCAACACGGTTGCGAGCGGGACGGACCTGCCACTAAGGTCAGGCGCTGTGACTGCCGGGTCGGCCCAGTGCCGTGATCAGATGAGGCATCCGGCTGAGCCGTGATCGCCCGGCGGGCCCGTGGCCCGCCCTCCTTCCACCGTCGCCCGCAAAAGCGGAGCCTGCCGAGGAAGGAGGTGATCGCATGTCCCGCTTCGAAGAACTCAACGCCGGTGACGTCCTGGTCGGCCAGGTCGTCCAGATCGTGCCGTTCGGCGCCTTCGTCAGCATCGCCGACGACGCCCACGGCCTGCTGCACGGCGAGACCGAGCCGCAGGTCGGCTCGAGCGTCACGGTACAGATCATCGAGATCGATCGTGAACGCAGGCGCGCCAGCCTGAAGCCGGCGTGACCACGGCGGGGGAGGCGGCGCGAGCCGTCTCCCCCGCTCCCGCCCGGTCACCGGGCGAGCAGGGCGACCAGATCGCTGCCCGTCACCACCCCGACCGCCACCCCGCGGGCGTCGACCACCGCCACCGCGTCCACGCAGGCCGTGCGCATCAGCCGGGCCGCGTCCACCACCGCCGCCCCGCCCGCGACCACCGCCGGCGTGCGGTCCAGCACCGAGGAGACCCGCCGGTACGACAGTGCGGCCGGCTCGGCGGCCCACGCCGCGACGACCGACCGGTCCGCCAGCACGCCCACGCACCGCCCGCCCTCGTCGGTGACGACCAGGTGCCGCAGCCCCTCCCGGACCATCACCGCGAGCGCGTCGCCCAGCGTCGTCGACGTCGGCACGGAGTACGGCGGCGCGCTCATCACCTCGCTGATCTGCCGCCACGCCAGCCCCGCCGCCCGGTCCGGCCGATCCTGTGCGATCCGCTTGTCCATGACCAGCTCCTGACCTGCCCCGCGTCTTACCCGGCCGCGGGTTCCCCGGCGGGCTCGTGACGCACCATCAGCACCGGGCACGCCGCATGGTGCAGCAACTGCTGGCTGACCGAGCCCAGCAGCAACCCGGTGAACCCGCCCCGCCCCCGGGCGCCGACCACCATCAGCTGCGCCTGCTCGCTCAGGCGTACCAGCTCGCGCCCGGTCCGCCCGGACACCAGTTGGGTGCGGACCCGGACATCGGGGCAGCGCTTCTGCTCGCCGTCGAGGGCCGCGTCGAGTTCGTGCTGCTCGGCCGCGCGCGCGGCGTCCGCGTCGTAGAGCGCGGGCACGGAGTAGGACAACGTCGTGGCGGCGTCGTGCCAGACCCGCACCGCCAGCAGCTCCGCGTCGCGCTGCCGGGCCTCCAGGAACGCCTGCCGCACCGCCGACGCCGACCCCGGCGAGCCGTCGACCCCAAGCACGACCGGGCCGGGACGCCCCGCGCCGCGTACCACCAGCACCGGGGTGGCGCAGTGCGCCGTGACCTCGACCGCGACCGAGCCCAGCAGCAGCCCGGTGAATCCGCCCAGCCCTCGGTCGCCGAGCACCAGCAGTTGCGCGCCCCGGGCGGCGGCCAGCAGCACGCCCGCAGGGCCGCCCGTGACCAGGTCCGCCGTCACCTCGACCCGGCCGTTCGCGGCTTTGGCCGCCGCGGTCGCCTCGGCGAGGATCCGCTCGGCATCATGGCGCAGCCCGCCCTCGGGCACGGCTTCGGACGCGCCGACGTCCACATGCATGAGCGGCCAGATGAAGGCGTGCACGATCCGCAGCCCGCACCCGCGCCACGCCGCCTCCCGCACGGCCTCCCGCACCGCCGCCAGCGCCGACCCGGACCCGTCGACCCCCACCACGACCATCGCCTGCTCGCCCATAGCCTCTCCCCCACCCCATTATCGATCACCCCGGACGAAACAGCTGCTCAGCCGCCCGACGGCCTTGGCTCACCGCGCGAAGAGCGCGGTTTCGGGTCAAGATCTGCCGGTCTGGCACGAGTCTCCGACCGGCGACAGCGATCTCCACAGAGGTAGCGCCCTGCGCGCTCCGAACGGGGAATCCGGCGAAGGGCGAGCGGGCCGGGAGGGCGCGGCGCACATTGGAAGAAGACCAGGTGGGAGGCGGTGTGGCGCTCGACGGGAGCACGTTCGCGCAGACGGTCTACGCCGACGACGTGGTGGCGTCCAACGCGGCCATGGGAGCGATGGTCCGCGAGATGGGCTGGCCGCCGCAGAGCGTGCAGGCGTTCCGCGACCAGGCCCGCGAGCGGCTGGCCGCGCTGGCGCCCGGCGGAGTTCTGCCCCGCTCCCCGCTCGCCCGCGAGATCACCGTCCCGCTGCCGGCGGGGTCGATGAGTGCCCGGGTGTTCGACGCGCCCACGCCGACCGGCCTCTACCTGCACGTCCACGGCGGAGGCTGGACCGTCGGGGCGGCCGACGAGCAGGACTCCTACCTGGAGGACCTGGTCCGCGGCACCGAGGACCCGCTGCTCGACGACTCCCTGTTCCTGTACGCCCGGCTGCTCGCCGCCCGGTCGCCCGCGCAGATCCAGGTGGTGCCGGGTGCGGGCCACAGCTTCAACCTGATGCCGCTGTCGGTGTCCGGGCCCGCCAACGAGGTCGTGTACGGCTTCCTCGCCGCGGCGCTCGCCGCCTGACAGGTCCACTGTCGCGAACCTGTCCGCGGATCTTCTCGCAGGTCGGCCGTTGCGGCAGCGGGAACCGGTCGGACAGCCCTCGCCGCGGGCACACCGTGGTGGGATGATCGGCGCGCCGCTCGCACGGCCCTGTCCGGCAACGCCCCTCAGCTCAACCGGACCGGTGCTGTGCGACCCTCGCGCACCGTACGTCCACCTCGGCCGATGTCGTTCCGAACTGGATGATCGCGGCCGCAGGGGCCCCGCGCCGCGGGAGCGCCGGCGTGAACGGTATCGGTGAGGGAGGAACGCTGTGACGCAGGCAGAAGCCGGCGCATTCAAGATTCTCAAGGGCCTGGGCATCGCGATCGTGATCGTGGTGTCGCTGGTGCTTATCGCGGTGTACTGGCAGCCCGTGCTGTCCACCATCGTCGACGTCTGGAACTACCTGATCGACCGCATCCCGACCGATGGCGGCCAGCGCACGGCGGTGCTGGTCTACATGATCGCGGCGGTGGTGATGGGCGTGCTGTTCTCGCAGGCCGGCCACTTCACCGCGTACGGCATCGCGATGGGCCTGGTGCCGCTGCTGTGGGTGCTGTTCTGGGAGGGCTTCCCGCCGCTCGGCCTGCACCCGGTGTGGACGTCCAACATGGGCGTCGCCCACCTGCGCCCGAGCCAGGTCGCGCTGTGGGCGGTCGTCGCCGCGGTGCTCACCACGCTGGTCTTCGTGCCGCTGGAGATGCGCGAGAAGTGGCAGCGCCGCCGGCGCTCCCGCCGGGGCTGAGAAAAGCCGGGGCGGGTGGCGCCGGCATCGTCGGCGCCACCCGCCTGGCCCGGTCCGGCCCCCGAGGCTACGCGAGAGCCGGCTCGGTCTTCGGGCACCTCACACGTAGGTCACCGTGTCGATGTAGGTGTACACGTCGTCACGGACCATCAGGTGCGGTGCGGTCATGGTCTCCTCCACGACACCGGAGTCACTGCCGCAGATGACCACGGCCTTGTCCGATGAGACGTCGGAGATGATCCCTGCCTGCCACTTCCGCTCGCGGTGCACCCAGACCCGGTCTCCGGACTGGTACGAGTCGGTGGCCGCGATCTCGGCGGAAGCGCGCCGGGCGGGGTTGATCCTGGGAGCTGGCATACGTGCCTCACTGCGGCAAACGTGGTGCTCGCGGATGGGGGGTGGAGCCGGCCGGTCCGGGTTGTGTCCGTGCCGTCCGCCCGGTGCCGTGTTGCCACACCATCCGGGCCACAGATGCAAGTGCCACAATGCAAACGCTATGTCGTTGCGCCTCCCATCATGCAGACGATCCTGTGCAGGCGCAAGCGCCGGATGCACGTGCAGATGACTTTTGGCATTCCTTCCCCGTACAGAGCGTCACCTGCCTGGCGTAACGCGGGCGACATCCTGATGAGATATGGCGTCCGCCGGCCTGGCCGACGTCCCACTTTTCGGGAAAAGATCGACAGGTGACCTCTGTGCGACCCGTCAAACCCGACGACCTCCCGGCACTGCTCGCCCTGATCGCCGACCACGCCGACTACGAACGAGCCGCGCCCGTGCCGCCCGGCCTCGGCGACCGGCTCGCTCCGGCCCTGTTCACCGACCCGCCGCGGCTGCGCTGCCTGGTCGCCGACGACGCCGGGACCCTCGTCGGGTACGCGACCTGGACCCGGGACTTCGCCACCTGGACCGGCCGCCACTACAGCCACCTTGACTGCCTCTACCTCGCCGACCGCCACCGGGGCCGCGGCCTGGGCAGGCAGCTGCTCGACGCGGTGGTCGCGGCCTGCGGCGACGACGAGATCCAGTGGCAGACCCCGGCCTGGAACACCGACGCCCAGCGCTTCTACCAGCGCCTCGGCGCCCGCCCTGCCGAGAAGGTCCGCTACACCCTGAACCCGTCCGGGCCGGTGCACGGCACCGGCTGATCGCTCGCCGACGAACAACGCGGCGATGCGGCGATGTGCCGCCAGGCTCAGACGACGTCCGCATCGCCGACCGGCACGGAGACCTCCGGCCGGGCAGCACCGGTCGGCGACCCGCTCAGCTCACCGAACCGGGCCAGCGCCAGCGCGCCGCCGACCGCGAGCAGGAAGCCGCCGACCGCGACCGGCACCCAGCCGGCTCGCGCCTCGTCGCCGAGCACCACGACTCCCACGACGGCGGGCAGCACGGTCTCCCCGATGACCATCGCCGCCGTGGCCGTGGTGACCGAGCCGCCCGACAGCGCCATCGTCCACAGCACCAGCGCGATGAGACTGGAGGCGGCGACCAGGTAGGTCGCCGGTTCCCGCATCATGCGCGCCGGATCAAGCTCCGGCAGGGTGCGCGCGGCGAGCGCCAGCACCCCGAAGCACAGTCCCGCGCACAGCCCGAGGGTCATCGTGCGCCACCGGCCGGGCAGGCGGCCCGCGCCCGCGCCCAGCACGGCCAGCCCGACCAGGCTGGCGCCCAGCGCGGCGTAGAAGTCGGTGTGCGCGCGGTTCGCGCCCTCCGGTCCGGCCGACACACCGAGCAGGGCCAGACCCAGGCACACGGCGACCACGGCGAGTTTCTCGGCGCGGCCCAGCCGCTCCTTCATCACCACGGCCGCGGCGATCGCGGTCACCGCCAGCGCGGACGCGATCGCGGCCTGCACCAGAAACAGCGGCAGGTGCCGCAGCGCGACCAGTTCGAAGCCGAAACCGAGCAGGTCCAGGCCCAGGCCGGCGAGGAACGGCACGGTCATCCAGGCACGCAGCATCGACCGTGGATCGAGTTCGCTGACCGGCCCCGCCCCGCGCATGCCGACGGCCTGCATGACCGACGACAACCCGAAGCACACGGCCGCCGCGAGCGCCCCGCACAGGCTCAGGATCAGCACCGCTTCATCGTTTCACCGGGTTCCCGGCCCGACCGGCCGTTCCGCTGGTCTGACGGCGCTCCACGCGAATGCTATAGGATCTTTGACACCGCCGATGAAACCGTTTACTGTCCCTTCGTCCTGCGACTTCCCGGCCCGCCGGCCGCGTCCCCATCGGAGTGCCATGACCACCGTCCCCACCCCGGGCCAGCTCGCCTGGCAGGAGGCCGGCTTCGGTCTCTTCCTGCACTTCGGCGTCAACACGTTCCACGGCAAGGAGTGGAGCGACGGCACCCTGGACCCGGCCACGTTCGACCCCGCCGACCTCGACGCCGTCCAGTGGGTCGACGTCGCACAGCGGGCCGGCGCGAGGTACGTGGTCCTCACCGCCAAGCACCACGACGGCTTCTGCCTGTGGCCGACCGGCACCACCACCTACTCGGTCGCGTCCTCGCCCTGGCGCGGCGGCCGCGGTGACGTGGTGGGCGAGCTGGCCGAGGCCTGCCGGGCCGCGGGCATGCCGCTGGGCCTGTACCTGTCCCCCTGGGACCGCAACGCCGCCTGCTATCCCGACGCCGCCGCCTACGACGACTTCTACGTACGGCAGCTCACCGAGCTGTGCACCCGCTACGGGCCGCTGTTCGAGCTGTGGTTCGACGGGGCGGGCTCCGAGGGGCGCGCCTACGGCTGGGACGCGATCATGAAGGTGGTCGACACGCACCAGCCTCAGGCCATGGTTTTCAACATGGGGCGGCCCACCATCCGGTGGGTCGGCAACGAGGACGGCCTGGCCGCCGACCCGTGCGCCTACACCGTCGACCGGCTGGGCAGGTCCATGTTCACCGCCGACTCCGACCGCCTCGACGGCGCGCGCTACCTGCCGCCGGAGTGCGACGTGCCGATCCGGGCGCACTGGTTCTGGCAGCCCGACGACCTGGGCACGCTCAAGAGCGCCGAGCACCTGCTGGCCATCTGGTACCGCTCGGTCGGCCTGGGCGCGGGGCTGCTGCTCAACCTGCCACCGGACCGGAGCGGGCGGCTCGACGAGACCGACGCCGCCCGGCTGCTGGAGGTCACCGCCGAGCTGCGCCGGCGGTTCGCGACACCGCTGGCCGCCCGGCTCACCCACGAGCCGGGCCGGGTCGTCGCCGAGTTCGACACCGAGGTCGAACTCGACCACGTCGAGCTGCGCGAGGACCTCACCACCGGGCAGTGGGCGGGCGGGCACGAGGTCCGTCTCGGCGAGGCGGTGGTCGCGGCCGGGCACACCGTGGGCGTACGCCGCTGGCACGCCTTCCCCGCGATCCGCACCCGTCGGCTCACCGTGACCCTGGGCGACCCGCGGGCGCGGCTGACCGCCGTCACCGGCTTCCGCACCGGGCACGAGTCACCGCCCGCAGCGCAGGCGCAGCCCGCACTGGACGTGTCGAAAGTAGACTGACCGCGGCACCCACCTCCGGCGTCCCCCGGCGCGTCCATCAGCAGGACGCGTCGAAAGGGCAGGCATGGGCGAGGAGCAGGGCACCACGACCCGGGTGCGGGCGGCGTCGCCGCGGCGGCCGGAGCTGGACGCGATACGGACGCTGGTCGTCGTCGGTCTGATCTTCTTTCATTCGGCGCTGGTGTTCGACGAACGCGACGACTACTACGTCAAGAACGGCGACACGACCGAGGTCACCACGATCCTGTCGGGGCTGGCCGTGGTGTGGGCCATGCCCGCGCTGTTCCTCATCGCGGGGTTCGGTGCACGCCACTCGCTGCGCCGCCGCGGACCGGGCGGCTTCGCCGCCGAACGGCTGCTCCGGCTGGGCATGCCGCTGCTGTTCGCGATCGTGGCGCTGCTGCCGGTGCCGCAGTGGCTGCGGCTGAAGGCCGCCGACCCGGGCTACCACGAGTCCTACTGGCGGTTCCTGCCGCGCTTTTTCGACGTGCGGTTCGAGCCGGGCGAGTTCCCGTTCGTCCTGCAGGGTGAGCATTTCGAAACCGGGCACCTGTGGTTCGTCGTGCTGCTGCTGGCCTGGGCGCTGCTGCTGGCCTGCGCCGCCCGGGCGCTGCCCCGCGACCGGGTACGGCGGCTGCGCGACCGGCTCGCCGCTGTGGCCGGCCGGCGCGGCAGGGTGCTGCTGCTGCCCGCGCTGCCGCTGGCGCTGATCAGCGCCCTGGACGGCATGGAGGAAGGGCTCGCCGGCTGGAGCCGCTGGGCCTACCTGCTGTTCTTCCTGTACGGCGTCGTGCTCGCCACCGACGAGCGGTTCCGCGACGCGATGCGCCGTGAAGCCGTGCTCGCGGCCGTCGCCGGGGTGGTGCTGATGGCGATCGGCATGCCGCTGTTCTTCGTCGTCAGCGAGGCCGGCGGCGACCCGTTCACCGACCTCACCGGCCCGGCCCTGGCCATGCGGGCGCTCTACGGCATGACCGGCTGGTGCTGGGTGGTAGCCATCCTCGGCCTGCTCGACCGCCGCGCGCACCCCCGCCCGGCGACCTCGGCGAGACCTCCCGGCCTCGGCCGCCGGGTCTACGTCTACCTGGCGCTCGGTGCGCTGCCGATCTACGTGCTGCACCAGCCGATCGTGGTCGCGGTGGCCTACTTCGTCGTGTCCTGGCAGGCCCCGATCGCGGTCAAGTACGCGGCACTCGTCGCGATCGCGCTCGTGCTGACCATCGCGGCGTACGACCTGCTGGTGCGGCGTACCCGGAGCACCCGGTTCCTGTTCGGCATGCGGGAGCCGGCCGCCGTCCGTCCGAACACGACGCCATCGCCTGGCGAGTGAGGAGTACCGTGCAGCCCATGTCACCGACGATCAAGGTCGAGGAACTCAGGAAGGCGTACGGCGAGCTGCGCGCCGTCGACGGCGTCTCCTTCGAGGTGCAGACCGGGGAGTTCTTCGGCATCCTCGGGCCCAACGGCGCGGGCAAGACCACCACCCTGGAGATGATGGAGGGTCTGCGCAAGCCCGACTCGGGCAGCGTGTCCCTGTTCGGCGAGAGCCCCTGGCCGCGCAACCCGCGCCTGCTCCCCCGCATCGGCGTGCAACTGCAGGCCAGCGCGTTCTTCGAGCGGCTGACCGCACGCGAGCAGATCCGCACCTTCGCCTCGCTGTACGGCGTGCCCGCCCGCAAGGCCGACGAGTGGCTGGCCGTGGTCGGGCTGGAGGACATGGCCGGCAAGCGCAACGAGGACCTCTCCGGCGGGCAGCAGCAGCGCCTGTCCATCGCCTGTGCGCTGGCGCACGGGCCGGACCTGGTGTTCCTCGACGAGCCGACGTCGGGCCTGGACCCGCAGGCCCGCCGCAACCTGTGGGACGTGCTGCGCGACATCAGCGCGCAGGGCCGCACCGTGGTGCTGACCACGCACTACCTCGACGAGGCCGAGTCGCTGTGCGACCGGGTCGCCATCATGGACCACGGCCGCATCCTGCAGTCCGGGCCGCCCGCGACGCTGGTGCGCGACCTGGACGCGCCGACCCGGATCTCGATCGAGACCGGCACGCTCACCGCGGAGGCGGCGCGCGGGCTCGCCGACGGGCTGGAGGTCACCGACGACGGGGTGTCGCTGACCATCGCGACGCGTACCCCCGCCCCCGTGCTCTCGGCGCTGGCCGAGCGGGACGCGCTACGCGGCCTGTCGGTGCGCGGCGCGACCCTGGAAGACGTCTTCCTGCACCTCACCGGACGGGAGTACCGCGCGTGACAAGCTTCGTCAGCCTCTCCTCGGCGATGGCCCGCGGCTTCTTCCGCGACCGCACCGCCCTGTTCTTCACCATCCTGTTCCCGCTGATGTTCCTGGTGCTGTTCGGCGGCCTGTTCAAGGACGCGGGCGCGTCCAAGACCGACATTCTGCAGATCGGCGCGGTGCCGGTCGTCGACCAGCTGCCCGCCGAGGCCGCCGCCGGGCTCGACCAGGTGCTCGCGGTGACCCGCACGTCGGATCGCGCCGCCGCGCTGGAGGAGGTCCGCAAGGGCGACAAGGCCGCCGCGATCGAGCAGGTCGGCGGCGAGCTGATCGTGCACTACTCGGCGGCGGACGCGGTCAAGTCCGCCACCGTGCGCGGCATCGTCGAGTCGCTGGTGCAGCAGGCGAACCTGGCCGCCGCCGGGGTCACCACGCCCTCGGTGACCATGCGCGCCCAGCCGGTCGAGGACCAGTCGCTCAAGGCGATCCAGTACATGACGCCGGGCCTGCTGGGCTGGGCGATCGCCACCGGCGCGACGTTCGGCGCGGCGCTGACCCTGGTCACCTGGCGGCAGAAGAAGATCCTGCGCCGCCTGCGGCTGTCCCCCGTGCCGCTCGCGTCGATCATCGGCGCGCGGGTGTCGGTGAGCATCGTCATCGCCGCCGCGCAGTGCGCCATGTTCATCGGCGTGGCCCTGCTGCCCTACTTCGGGCTGCAGCTGTCCGACCAGTGGTGGGCGTTCATCCCGGTGATGATCGCCGGCACGCTGGCATTCCTGTCCATCGGCCTGGTCGCCGGCGCCGCTGCCAAGACCCCCGAGGCCGCCAGCGCCATCGCCAACCTCATCACCCTGCCCATGGCCTTCCTGTCGGGCGCCTTCTTCCCCCTCGACGGGGCCCCGAAGTGGCTGCAGCAGCTGTCGGAGTTCTTCCCCCTCAAGCACCTGGTGTCCTCGATGCAGGACGTGATGGTCCGGGGCGAGAGCTTCGCCGTCACCCTGCCCGACATCGGGCTGCTGCTCGGCTTCACCGTCGTGCTGGCCGGTGTCGCCGCGTTCCTGTTCCGCTGGGACGACGCCTGACCGGCCGGCCCGTGGTCACGGCACGGAACCGACCGTGCTGTCCAGCACGTCGCGGAGCAGTTCCTCGTCGACGGGCTCGCTGAACGCGTCGAAGGTCACCTGCACGAGCGTGTGTTCGACCCGGACCAACACGATGATCAGCGAGCCCTGGAACGACATACCCGAGAACTCGGCGGTCATCGCCAGGTCCACCCGCCAGGCCTGGTCGCCCAGCGCCGGCGGGCGGCCGGTGCTGACGGTGTAGTGCAGCGGCGTGCCCTCCCCGCTCGTGTAGGTGAACCGGGGGCAGGCCTGCCGTGCCTTCTCGGCCGCCGTGAACAGCGCAGGTGGCACCGGATGGGGGTACGAGCGCACGGTCACGTTGACGGACGAAGTCGTGATCTTGTCGCCGTCGGTCCACCGGCTGCGGGCGACGATCGGCTGCGCGTCGTCCACCGTCAGATACGTCTCCTCGACCAGCGCCGTGCAGTGCTCGGGGTCGTCGAGGACCGCGGTGCCGCTGCTCGTGGACTCCGGCAGCGTGCGCCAGTGCCGGGGCAGCACGGGGCGTGCGGCGTCGGCGACGCGCTGAGCCTCGGCCTGGGAGAGCACCCGGGAGACGGCGGCACCGGACCGGGTGGGGGCAGGGTCGGCGACGGCCGTGGGGGTGTCGGTCATCGCCGACAGGGTGCTGCCGGCGGCCAGGCCCACGGCCACCAGTGCCGCGGTCGCGGCGGCGAGGACTGCCGACCGGACCCGGGGCCGACCCGCCAGCGCCGCGGGGACGAGCGCGGCCGCCCGCTGGAGCAGAAGCACCAGGACGCCGACGGCGAGCGCGCCCAGCGCACCCTGGACCACGATCTGGTCCAGCAGGAAGTCCGCATAGGACAGATCGACCCCGGCGTTGCAGGTGTTCTGGCGCAGCCGCAGCATCGGCACACACCTACCGATCATCGAGGCCGCCTGCTCCCCGATGATCACAGCGGCGGCGCAGGTCAGGGCCGCGAGCTGGCCGAGCAGCAGCCCACGGCGGCACCGTGCCGCCAGCACCCCGCCCAGGACCGCCTGGACGGCGACGGCCAGCGCGAGCTGGGCGTACGAGTGATAGGAGACGAGTCCGGGGGTGTCGTAGGCAACCTGGTGCAGCACGGCGCGCAGCGCGAGGGTCAGCAGCACGAACACCCCTGCCCCGGCCAGCCCGGCCAGCACCGCTGACCGCAGGCCGCGAGTGCCGGGCAGGTCCGGCACTCCGGCAGGGCGGCTGCCCACGGGATCGTCCCCGGCGTCGGCCGGGCGGTCGGCGGGAGCCGCACGCGGGCGGCGCAGCAGTGCGGTGAACGGGTAGAGGCAGGCCAGCGCGAACGCCGGGACGACCAGGGGCCGGGCGGCGAACAGTTGCAGCGGCGGATAGACGGTGGAGAACAGACCGAAGCCGGGCCCCTCCCAGAGCCGTTCGCCGAGGGTCACGAAGTCGGCGGCGACCAGGTGGTAGAACCGGCCGATCAGGTACGGCGCGGAGCGCGTCTCGAGCCAGATGCCGAACCAGACGGCGAACGGGGTCACCGTGGCGGCGATACCGGCCGGCCAGACCCACCGGCTGTCCGCCCCGCGCAGTACGGGCAGCCAGGCGCGGGCGCCGGCGGCGCTGGCGGCGGCCAGCAGGAGGATCCCGACGGTGAACGACGCCGCGCCGACCAGGCCCGCGGTCAGGCTGACACCGCCCACCTCGACGCTCCCGGCCAGCGCGATCCTGCCCCCGGTAGCCGAGCTGCCGAAAACGCCCCACGCGCCGACCGTGTTGAGGATCGAGGCGAGGTCGCCGAGCAGGCAGCCCAGGCTGAAGCCCAGCGCGGCGGGCAGCACCGGCACCCGTGGCCCGTGCGCCGACAGCAGCTCGGCCCGCCAGGCCGCCACGGCCAGGACGCCGACCACGACGGGCGCCACCAGCCAGGCCAGGTAGCGGCCCGACGGAGTGCCGTCGTGGGGCAGCCCGAGACCGGCGACAAAGGTCAGCGATCCGGTCGCGAGCATGGTGGTCACACCCGCCCCGAAGAGCTCGCCGAACCCGGGGCGCAGTGTCGTGAGCGGATGGTCGATGGCGTGCAGGCGGGCCGCGGCGGCCGGGTGCACGCCGAAACGGCGGCGCCACGACAACCTGGTCTCGCGCGCCGCGGTGGCCGCCATCACCCGGCGCAGTCCGTCGGCTGCGCCGTGCTGGGCGGCGCGCGCGTCGGCGAGGATCTCCCGGGCACGCAGCACCGAGTTGCGCACCAGGTAGACGATCCCCACGAACAGCACCGTGCGACTGCCGCTGTTGAGCACCTCTCGCGGGTAGTCCGCAGACACCCACGGCGGGGTCGACGGGTCGACGAAGATCCTCGGATGCACGATCGCGACCGCCATCGGCAGGAGCGCCAGCGCGACGAACGCCCGCCACAGGGCCATCGTGGCGTAGGCGATGTCGACATCGCGGTTGCGCAGATGGGCCAGCTCGTGCAGGACCACGGCACGGAACGCCGCCGGGTCGGTGATGCGCAGGGGCACCAGACCGGCGTTGATCCGGACCCAGTACCGGCCCGTCCGGCCGAAGGCCAGCCCGCCCGGCGCGACCGCGTGCGGATCGAGCACGAAGCGGGGCGGTCTGCGCAGCCCGATCTCCGTCGTGAGGTCGCACAGCGCGGCGTGCAGGCGGGGGAAATCGGCGGCGGTGACCGGCACGAGTCCCGCCCGCCGCCGGGTCCACCAGGGTGCGGCGAGGTAGAGAGCGAGCGCCACCGCCAGCAGCAGCACCAGCCCGGCCAGGATCCATGCCGCCTCGGCCTGCTCGTACGGGGCGAGGCAGCGGCTGGCCTGCGCCAGGTCGCGTTCGGAGTCCTCGATGGCGGCGGGATCCAGGGAAAGGCCGAGCTCGCCGCGCCGCAGCAGTTCGTTGCAGCGGGCGTACGTGAACAGGCCCGCTTCCGCATTGCCGGGCAGCCGGGTGTACACGAGGCTGAAGGCGTAGGTGGCGGTGCCGAAGATGGCGGCGACCAGCGACACGAAGCGCAGGGTGGTGCCGGAGACCACGGCGAGGGCTGACCGCGGCGGCGGGGCGACGGCCACGGTCACGCGCCGTCGCGCAGTGCCCCGGCGACGGAGTCGGCCAGCAGCCGTGACCTGCCTTCGTCGAGGCCGGCCTGGGCGCACTTGTCGAGCACGATGGAACGGACACGGGCCAGCTGGGCGTCGTCGAGGTGGGGAGCGGCAGGCTCGGTGACGGCGTCCGCGCCACCGCGGGCCCGCCGCAGCGACAGCCTCGCCCGGACCGCGGAGCCGTACTGCTCGGTGAGGTAGCGCACGACTTCGGTGACCGCGGCCAGCACCACCGGAGTCATGAGGGCGGCCAGCGTCTCCACGCCGAAGCCGAGCATCTCGTCATCGCCGGGCCCGCGGGCCGTGAGCCGTGCGGGGTCCTTGCGATAGGCGGCGTCAAGCACCGTGAACAGCTCGTCCTCTTCGGGGGCGACCTGCGCGGCAACCCAGCGGGCCAGGTCCTGTTCAGCGGTGATGATGTCGGGGTCCACGCACGGAAGGATAGGTTCCGGTAACCCTATGTCAGCAGCAGGTGTCTATTTGCTGACAGATGTGGTCGATTCCTCCGGGGCCGGGCGGCCCACCGGACTCTGCCACGGCACCCGCTCGGTGAATTCGGGCCGCGGCCGGTCGCCGTTCAGCGACCGTCCCCGGATCCTTCACCTGGGCAGTCGACGCTGCGACGGCCTGGCGGCTCGGCCCAGTGGGGCAACCCCCAGGCGCTCGACGGCACGACGTGCTGCTCGTGAGGACGCGACCGGCCGCGCCGGTCCGGCCGCCGCCACGCCCGATCCCGGGGGAGCCCGTGCACACCTTCCTTGTCATGGCAGCCGCCGCCACGGTGCTCCTGCTCCTGCTCCTGTTCCTCGGCCGCCGCGTGTTCCTGACCGACGACCCGGCGCAGGGTCTGCTCTGCCGCCTCGATCCCGACGCACCTCCGGGCACCGCCTGGTGCGCGGAGTGCGGAGGCTGAGCCGCCGACTCAGGTTGCGCCGTTGAGGTAGGCCAGCACCGCCAGCACGCGGCGGTTGTCGTCATCGGACGGCGCGAGGTCGAGCTTGCCGAAGATGCTGGCCGTGTGCTTGCCGACCGCGCTCTCCGACAGGAACAGCCGCTGCCCGATCGCCGCGTTGGAGCGCCCCTCCGCCATCAGCTCCAGCACCTCCCGCTCGCGCGGCGTGAGCCGGGCCAGCGGCACGTTGCGGGCAGGCTGCTGGAGCAGCTTCGCGATGACCTCCGGGTCCATCGCGGTGCCGCCCCCGGCGACCCGGCGCACCGCGTCGAGGAACTGGTCGGCGTTGAACACCCGGTCCTTGAGCAGGTATCCGATCCCGCCCGTGCCGTCGGCCAGCAGCTCGCGGGCGTACAGCTGCTCGACGTGCTGCGACAGCACCAGCACCGGCAGGCCAGGCACCTGCCGCCGCGCGGTCAGCGCCGCCTGCAGCCCCTCGTCGGTGTTGGTCGGCGGCAGCCGCACGTCGACGACGGCCACGTCGGGGCGGTGCGCCAGCAGGGCGGCGAGCAGGTCGGGGCCGGTCTCCACGGCGGCGACGACGGTGCAGTCGTGCGCCTCCAGCAGGCGGACCAGCCCCTCCCTCAGGAGGTAGAGGTCCTCGGCGAGGACAACGCGCACGGTATCTCCAGGGTCAGCACGGTCGGGCCGCCCTGCGGGCTGTGCAGGGCGAGGGTTCCGTCGAATGTAGCGAGTCGCCGGCGCAGCCCGTGCAGCCCGCCGCCGTGGGTGGGCTCGGCCCCGCCGCGGCCGTCGTCGGTGACGGTGACCCGCAGCAGGCCGCCGGTGTGCCGGATGTCGACGCCGACCCGGCCGGCCTGGGCGTGCCGGGCGGCGTTGGCCAGCGCCTCGGCGACGGCGAAGTAGGCGGCCGTGGCGACCGGCGCGGGCGGCTGCCCGGCCAGGTCGGCACGCACCTCGACGGGCAGCGCGGCGTCCAGGGCCAGCGCGCGCACCGCGTCGGCGAGGCCGCGTTCGGCGAGCACCGGCGGGTGGATGCCGCGGACCAGGTCGCGCAGCTCGGCCAGGGCGGCGGCGGAGGTCTCCCGGGCCTGGGCCAGCAGCACGCGGGCGGCGGCGGGATCGCGGTCCATCAGCTGCTCGACGGTGCCCAGGCTCAGCCCGACCGCGACCAGGCGGGCCTGCGCGCCGTCGTGCAGGTCGCGTTCGATGCGGCGCAGTTCGGCACTGCTCGCGTCGACGGCTTCGGCCCGGGTCTGCGCCAGGTGCTCGACCCGCTGGGTCAGCTCCGCGGAGCGGCTCGGCGCGAGCAGCAGCCGCGCCCAGCCGGTGATCAGCCGCAGCACGGGGCCGGCCAGCAGCACGCCGAGCAGGCCGAGGGCGAGGCCGATCGGGATCGACAGCCAGCCGGGCACGGCGTCGAGGAAGGGCATGCCCAGGGTCATCAGCTGCCAGGTGTACCAGGGGCTGACCCACACGCCGGTGATCAGGCCGAACGGCACGCCCCACAGCGGCCAGAACAGGGCCTGCCAGAACAGCCCGAAGTAGCCCGCGCCGATCAGCACGCCGGGGACCACCGCGAGCAGGGCCGCCAGTGGCGCGGTCGCCATCCAGGCCAGGTCGCGCCAGGTGGCCGAGTCGCCGAGGATCCACGGGAAGAAGCCGGCACGGCGCGCACCGTCGCGGGTGGCGTAGAGGGTGCGCCCGACCCGGTAGCGGCCGTCGGGTCCGGGCTCGGGTACGGGCTCACGCTGCCGGTACGGGTCGGGCATCGGCTCGCCGTCGCCCCACTTCACGCACAGGCGCCGGTAGTGGTTGAGCATCGGCCGGATCGCGTACGCCAGCCAGGCGATGCCGAACCCGCCGCTGACCAGGGTCAGCAGCAGCGTCAGCAGGAACACCGCGAACCCGGTCAGCGACAGCCCGAGCAGCAGCGCCGCCTGCCACGTGTCGTGCCCGCCCTTGCGCAGCCAGGCCCCGATCCCGGAGGACTGCCACCAGGTCAGTCCCGGGTGGCCGAGCCACTGCCGCGCCCAGCGGCCGTGGGCGCGCAGCAGGGCGGGGCCGGCGAGCACACCGGCGACGATCGCGGCGAGGCCCGCCGCGAGCACAGCCCAACCGGGCATCGTCACGCCGGGCCAGGCCACCAGGTCGGTCAGCCCGGCGTCGGCCAGCATCCGGCGTCCCGGACCGGTCACCCCCGCGACCAGCACCACTCCCGCCAGGACGAACCCCGGCGCGAGCAGCGCGACCAGGCCCCCGATCGGCGCGAGCAGCACCAGCCACATCCAGTCCCGGGCCGTCGCCGGGTCGTCGCTCAGCCACTGCATGCGCAGGAAGAACGCGGGATAGTGCCGGGTCTTGAACAGCTGGCCCTCGTGCTCGTACCAGCCGTCGGGGCGGCGCGGCGGGGTGGGCACCGGGCCCTCGCGGTACGGCAGGTCGATCACCACGCCGCTCCACGCGCCGGCCAGCCGGCGGGACAGCGAGTTCAGCCGCCGCACCAGCAGCAGCACGTGCGGGTAGGTGACGATCGCGCCGATCGACATCATCAGCGGCAGCGAGGCGACGAATCCGAAGACCGCGAGCAGCGCGAGGGCGACGCAGCGCAGCGGGGCGAGGGCGTACGACCGGAACATGCGACACATCGTCGCCGATCGGCCGGGCTGTTGGCACTGCTCGTGGGCACCCGGAGGGGGTGGGGTTTCCTACACCCGTCTCGGCGCGCAACCGCATACCGGCGCTCGCATGGCGTCTCTACCGTCTATCGGCATGACAGTCATCGAAGTCAACGGGCTCACCAAGCGGTACGGCGACCGCACGGTCGTCGACGGCGTCTCCTTCACCGTCGCCGAGGGCGAGATCTTCGGCATCCTCGGCGAGAACGGCGCCGGCAAGACCACCACGGTCGAGTGCATCTCCGGCCTGCGTACCCCCGACGCGGGCACCATCAGCGTGTTCGGCCTGGACACCCGCGGCGACCGGGAGCAGTTGCGCCGACTGATCGGCGTGCAGCTGCAGGAGAGCCAGCTGCAGGACCGGCTGCGCGTCGGCGAGGCCATGCAGCTGTACTCCTCCTTCTACCCCGACCCCGCCGACTGGCGCGAGCTGCTGGCCGCGGTCGGGCTGACCGAGCAGGTACGGATGCCGTACGCGAAGCTGTCCGGCGGGCAGAAGCAGCGCCTGTCGATCGCGCTGGCGCTGATCGGCAACCCGCGCGTGGCGATCCTGGACGAGCTCACCACCGGCCTGGACCCGCGGGCGCGGCGCGAGACGTGGAAGCTGATCCGCCAGATCCGCGACCGGGGAGTGACCGTCCTGCTGGTCACGCACTTCATGGACGAGGCCGAGCGGCTGTGCGACCGGCTCGCCGTGTTCGACGGCGGCCGCATCGTCGCACTGGACACCCCCGCGGCGCTGATCGCGAACGTCGGCGACGTCGACGGCTACCGCGCGAACCTCGAGGACGCGTTCCTCGCCCTGACCGGCACCGGCCGCGACAACTGAAAAGGAGCAACCATGTCCGCCCTGACCCGACTGGCCGGCAGCGAGGCCCGGCTGTTCCTGCGCGAGCCGATGAGCTTCTTCTTCGCGCTGGCCTTCCCCACCGTGCTGGTGGTCGTGCTCGGCAACGCCATCCCCGCCTTCAGCGAGCCGTCCCCCGACTTCGGCGGCGAGCGTCCGATCAACCTGTACCTGCCCGTGGTGCTGGCTCTGGCCGTCGGCACCGTCACCATGACCAGCCTGCTCAGCGTGCTCTCGCAGTACCGCGAGCGCGGCGTGCTCAAGCGGCTGGCGACCACGCCGGTCAAGCCGTCCACCCTGATCGGCGCGCAGCTCGCCGTGAACATCGCGGCGCTGGTCGCCGGCGCGGCACTGATGATGGCGGCCGCCGCGGTGGTGTTCGGCAGCCGCGGGCCCGAGAACTGGCCGGCGCTGCTGGTCGCGTTCCTGCTCGGCAGCGCGGCGATGATCGGGGTGGCGCTGTTCATCGCCGCGGTGACTCCGAACGCCCGCGCCTCGGCGGGCGTCGGCAGCCTGGTGTACTTCCCGATGCTGTTCTTCGCCGGGGTGTGGACCCCGGGCGACATGATGCCCGAGGGCGCGCGGCGCGTCGCCGACTTCACCCCGCTGGGCGCGGCGTCGCAGGCTCTGCAGGACGCCTGGCACGGCGGCTGGCCGCAGCCCCTGCACCTGGCTGTCACTGCCGCTTACGCCGTGGTCACGGGCATCCTCGCGATTCGGCTGTTCCGCTGGCAGTGACACGCTCGAAGGGCCGCGCTGCACCCGAAGGGTGGGGCGCGGCCCTTTTCGCCTGTCCAAGCACCCGGCACTGTGCTGTGCGCATCGGTCCCGCGGGTCCAGGCTCACCGATGCAGCGGGGCGCGGACGCGCGCAGAGGCAGGACCGGGTGCGGTCCTGCCTCTGCGAAAGTACGGTCAGATCGTGCCGGGGGGCAGGGGATCGCGGGTTTCCTCGATGACCTGCCGCTCGGCGGGCGCGGTGGTCACCACGCTGCGGCTGCGGCTACGGCTGCTCCAGATGGTGAGGGTCAGCACCATCCCGACCGCGCCGACGACCATCAGGATCCAACCGACCACGTCCAGGTCAAGCCCACTAATGCTCACATCCAGGGCGAATGTGAGGATCGCGCCCAATGCGATCAGGAATAGGCTCGCGCCGATACCCATGTCAGCCTCCTCTTGGCGACTATCGCCTCGCCAGCGGCTATACCCGGTCGTGCGCGTCGCCAACCACCTGGTTTCCGGGATCTCGGTGGTGATTCAGCACCGCGTGCGGATCGGCGGGCGACCCGGCCGGATCGGCGTGCACCATCGCCGCGGTCAGCTTCGGCACCGCGTGCAGCAGCCGGTGCTCGGCGTCGACCGCGATCGCGTGCGCCCGGGTCACGGTCAGCTCCGCGTCGACGGCCACCGCGCACTCCGCCCGCAGCCGGTGCCCGATCCAGCGCAGCCGCACCTCGCCCACGTCGAGCACGCCCGGGGTGCCGCGCAGCGTCTGCTCGACCGCGTCGACCAGCTTCGGGTCCACCGCGTCCATCAGCCGCCGGTACACCTCCCGCGCGGCGTCCTTGAGCACCAGCAGGATCGCCACCGTGATGAGCAGGCCCACCACCGGGTCCGCCCACCACCAGCCCAGCGCCGCGCCGCCCGCGCCGAGCAGCACCGCGAGCGAGGTGAAGCCGTCGGTGCGCGCGTGCAGCCCGTCCGCGACCAGCGCCGCCGAGCCGATGCGCCGCCCGACGACGATGCGGTACCGGGCCACCAGCTCGTTGCCCGCGAAGCCGATCAGTGCCGCCGCGGCGACGTAGGGCAGGTGGCGTACCTCCTGCGGGTCCAGCAGCCGGCGGAAGGCCTCGTACCCGGCCAGCGCCGCCGACGCCGCGATGGTCAGCACGATGAAGATGCCGGCGAGGTCCTCGGCCCTGCCGTAGCCGTAGGTGTACGAGCGGGTCGGGCGGCGGCGGCCGAGCAGGAACGCGACGCCCAGCGGCACCGCGGTCAGCGCGTCCGCGACGTTGTGCAGCGTGTCGCCGAGCAGGGCGACCGAGTGGGAGTAGTACACGACGACGGCCTGCAGCACCGCGGTGATGCCCAGCACCACCAGGGAGATCCACAGGGCGCGCAAGCCTTCGCGGGACGACTCCATCGCGGAGTCCACCTTGTCCGCGGCGTCATGCGAGTGCGGGCTGAACAGGTGGCCGAGCTGGTGCTTCAGCCGGGACAGCACACCAGTGTGGGCGTGGTCGTGCCCGTCGGCGTGGTCGTGGCCGTGGGCGTGGTCGTGCCCGCGGGCGTGGTCGTGGCCGCTCGCACCATGGTCGTGCGGGACATGACCGTGATCGTCGTGGCCGTGGTCGCCGTGGCCGCTGTGGTCGTGGCGGTGCTCGTCACTCATGGCGTGCCTCCCGCGCCCACTAAAGCAGAAGTCGATCGTGCGCGCTTCTCAGCACGCCGCGCTGCCGCCACGTGCCCACGCCGGCCGCCGCGTGTCATGGCCCGTCGAGCGGATAAGCGACGTCGGGCACCACCTCGATGGGAAAGATCTCCGCATGCACCGCGGCGTGCGCGTGTGCGTCGGCGAAGGCGGCCTCCTTGGCCCCTGGTTCGTCCGGCCTCTGCTCGCCGACCCAGTCGCATTGGCAGACCGCCCAGTAGAACGGCTGGTAGTTGTCCTTGTCCTCGACATATGCCACGTGCACCCGTTCGGTCACGTCGCGCTTCTTCCACCATGCCATCGACCGCTCCCGTCAGCGCCGCAGGTGATGCGACCCGCAACGTATCCGGCCGGGGCACGCTCCACCGCCCCGCATCCGCGGCGCCGGTCAGGCCTCGCCCTCGATCCGGTCCGCGAGCCGGTCGACAGCGGCCATCAGCTCGTCGCCTTCGAAGAGCACCGCGTCGTTGTGGTCCGCGCCCTCGACCGGCGTGATCTCGACCGCGCCTGCCGCCGCCTTCGCCACCGCGAGGCTCTGCTCCGCAGGCACGACCGAGTCCTCGGTGCCGTACACCACGCCGGTGGGCACCGCGATCCCCGCGATCTGCGCGGCCACCGGGAACCGGTCGCGCAGCATGAGGCGTACCGGCAGGAACGGGTAGTGTTCGGCGGCGGTCGCAGCCAGGTCCGTGAACGGCGAGCGCAGCAGCAGTCCGGCGGGCGGATGCTCCACGGCCAGGCCGGTGACCACGGCGCAGCCCAGGCTCTCTCCGAAGTAGATGATCCGGTCCGGGCGCGCCTTCGCCTCGTCCACGAGGTGGCGGTACGCCGCACGGGCGTCCAGGGCCAGTCCCGCTTCGCTGGGGCTGCCCGGATTGCCGCCGTACCCTCGATAGTCCATCAGCAGCACGGTGAACCCGCGGGCCGACAGCGCCCGCGCGACCGGGGCCCGCCCGGCCCGGTTGCCCGCGTTGCCGCCGGCGACCAGCACGGTCAGGTCGCGGTCCGCACCGGTCGGCGGCACCAGCCAAGCGGTCAGCGCCAACCCGTCGGTGGTGTGCAGGGTGACGTCGTGCGCGCCCGGGATCGTCTGGGCGGCCGGGCCGGGGTGCGCGGTGTCCGGCAGGAAGATCAGCCGTCGCTGCAGCAGCCACAACGCGGTCACCAGCACCACGATGACCAGCAGCACGATCAGCGCCGGGCGTACCAGCGACGAGGCCTTCAGCACCGCTCCATTCTCACCCGGCAGCCGATGCGGCGGGCGGTCCGCCCCTGCCGCGCGCTGACCTCCTCCCCCGCAGCCCGCGCCACGGCCTGAGTTAAGAAGGTGCCCTTCCTCTACGTATAGCGATGGGAAGGTGCCCTTCCTTTCATCGGTCGGTGGTTAAGCGGAGGCCTAGGGTGAGGAGGACGGTGCCGGCGAGGGCGTCGGTGAGGCGGCGGATGCGGGCAGGCGTGGCGGAGTCGCCGGTCCACCAGCGGCGGGCCAGGTCGATGCCGCCGATGAGCAGGGCGAACCAGACCATCGCCTCGACGTCGTGGACCAGGGCGAGCAGCAGGCCCATGGGCAGGGCGGCGACGCCGTCGGGCAGGAACTGCGGGAGCATCGCGACGTAGAAGAGGCCGACCTTGGGGTTGAGCAGGTTGGTCAGGCAGCCGGTGGCGAAGGCGCGCCGGGCCGAGCCGGTCGCGGGTGCCGGAGTCATCGCGGCCGGGGCGGGGACATCTGCGCGGCGGGAGCGCCAGGCGTCGCGCAGCATCAGCACGCCGATGACGGCCAGATAGATCCCGCCCGCCACGCGCATCACGGTGTATGCGGTCGTGCCGGCCAGCAGCAGGGCGGAGACTCCGGCGGCCGCGGCCGCGCCCCAGACCAGCGCGCCGGTGCAGATGCCCGCGGCGGTGGCGTACGCGTGCCGGCGGCCTCGCGCCACTGCGACGCGTAGCACCAGCGCCGTGTCCACCCCGGGAATGATCGTGAGTACTCCGGCGACGAGCGCGAACGAGACGACGGCCGACGTGATGGTCACGCACCGCAGTCTCTCATTGTCCGGCGGCGAACGCCTCGACGCCATCACCGTGCTCGCCGGGCTCCTCGGGCTTCCCGGGCACGGCGCACGCTTCCCGGTCCTGGCCGAGACCATGGCCGCGGCAGCCGCCGAGGGCGGCCAGGACCCAGGCTTTCGAGTTCGACCTGGACCGTATCCTCGACGGTCTGCAGACCCTGATCGCGTCGAGGCGACAGGCACGCCGCCGACGCTCCTGGCGTCAGCGCGGAGACCAGCCCGCGGCTGTCCTCACGACATCCTGGGCGAGGTGCGGACTGCCGCACGGGAAGGTGTGTGGCTGCTGTACCGGGAAATCCTGGAGAACCCGCAGGTCGGGTCGGCCAGCTACGCGTACGAGATCTTGCCTGGTGGAAGACTCCGAGCACCGGCTGCGCGAGATGCGGCACGCGCTGGCCGGCAAGCTCAGCTTCGACCTGCTGTACGACGAATAGCGGCGCGATAACGGCTGCGCTGTCAAGCCCGCCGGCCGCTACCGTCGGGCGATGCGCGTGGTCGGAATCGAGCTGAGAACCTTGACCGGACTGGCCTACCGTCAGGCTCGGCCGGGCGGCGGCACCGAGTCGGTGCGGCTGCCGGTGCAGCGGCTGGCCGTGGCACGGGTCCCCGAGGACTGCGACGGCGTACTGGTCGCGGGCGACCTGCAGGGCGTCGCCCCGTCGCCGTACGGCGGCGCAGCCGTGCTGCTCGGTGTCGCGCTCGCCGACCACCTGGCCGGATGGGCGGAGCAGGGCCTCGTGCCGCCACCGGACCGGCTCGCCGTGGTGCTCGCCGGCGACCTCTACTCCGCGCCCACGGCCGACGTGCGCGGCGCGTCCGGTGACGTCGCCGAGGTCTGGCTCGCCTTCGCCGCCGCCGGTTGCCGGCTCGTCACGGGTGTGCTCGGCAACCACGACGTGCTGCGGCTGTCCGATCTGGCCGGACTGGACCCGGCCCCGGTCCCGCTCGACGGTGACGCGGTCACCCGAGGCGGAATGCGCTTCGCCGGTGTGAGCGGCATCGTCGGCGATCCCGCCCGGCCGGGCCGCCGTGCCGAGCCCGACCAGCTCACCCGGCTTGACCGGGCGCTGGCCACCACTCCCGACCTGCTCGTGCTGCACGAGGGCCCGACCGGCCGACGACCGGATCAGCGCGGCAACGCCGTGATCGCCGAGCGGGTGCGCCGCGCCGGGCCGCCGCTGACCGTCTGCGGCCACGTGCACTGGCCCGAACCGCTGTCGCCGCTGGGCGACGGACATGTGCTCAACGTGGACTCCCGCGCCGTCCTGCTGACGCCCGGCCAGTGACCCCCAGCCCCGCCCGGGTGGCGGGGCTGGGGGTCATCACAGCGCGCACCGCATCCCACGTCGATAAGGTGCCCCTCCGCTACCTACAGCGATGTGAAGGTGCCCTTCCTTTCCGCGGGGTGGGGCGGGGTCAGCGGATGGGGTCGGTGGTCCAGGGGGTCTGGTCGGCGGGTTGGGCGATGGTGGTCAGGTCGGTGGTGCCGAGCACCTGGATGCGGCGGTAGAGGCCGACCAGGCCGTCGCCGCCGACCAGCTGCGTGGTCGCCGCGTCGGTGCTGGACACGGCCACGAACGGGCCGGGGTCGCCGTACACGGCCAGGTCGGTCGCGCCGGTCGGGGACTCCTGCTTGACCGCGCGGCGGCCGTCGACGGTCGTGTTGCTGCGGTCGCCGGTCCAGCCGTACCCGGGGATGATCGCCTCGGCCCGCACGCCCAGCGTGGACTGCGGTGTCGTGCTCCCGGCGCAGTAGGGTCCGGCCGTGAACATCAGGACGCTGCTCCATCCGGTCTTCGAGCGCTCGGTCACCGACGCCGCAGCCAGGTGCAGGTCCTGCGGGACGCCGCCGACCACCAGCGGGAAGCGCAGCGACTCGATGCCGTAGCGCAGGTCGCCGACGATCCCGGCCAGCGCGCGCAGGCCGGCCGGCGTATCGTCACCGGCCCGGTCGACCAGGTCCTTGCCGATCGCCTCCGCCCACGCACCGGGTGCGTACTCCCAGCGCAGCCGCCCGTCGACCAGTTTCGCGGGCTTGCCCTGCACCGCCGGAGCGGCCAGGTCCGCGGTCGGTGTGGGCCTGCTTCCGGACGGCGGGCGGACCAGGTTCGCGGCGGCCGAGCACTCGCGGTGCGGCGTGACACCGCGCGGGAAGAAGGTCACCGCCACCTGGGCGCCGATGCTGCGCTCCGGCAACCCGGCCTCGATGGTGTATCCGCCCTGCTCCCCCGCCTGCACGAGGGTGGTCCGGGGCACCATGCCCGCGGGCAGCGTCCCGAAGCGGGCGAAACGCACCAGCGGGTCGAAGGAGACCGGGGCCTGGGCGGGCGGCGTCACGGTGAACGCGATCGGGGCGACCGGCGCGTCGGCGGCAGCGGCCTGCACCGAGGCGGGTGCGGTATCGGGGGCTGGGGTGGAGGCGGCGCCGCCGAGCTGCATCGCGCCGGCGGTCACTGCGGCCACGAGCAGGGCGGCGCATCCCGCGATCGCCCACCGGGCCGCGCCGCGGCGGCGCGACGCGGGTGCGGCGGGCGGGGCGACGCCGTCCCCATCGGGCGGGGCATCCGGCCGCGGCGAAGCGTCGGGATCGGGCGAGGCGGGCTGCGCGGGCAGCTGGCTCATGGCAGGCTCCGGGGGGCGAGGGGGGCGGCGAGGCTGTTTGAGCACTCGCTCAAGCCAGAGGATAGTGCCTTTTGAGCAATCGCTCAAGTCGGCGCTCCAGCTGCCGAAACATGAGATCGGACGCTGTCGGGATCGGAACCGTTACACCGCCGCGTACACGGGTAACGTCGTTGCCATGCCACTTCGCATCGAGGACTACGCGGTCATCGGCGACACCCAGACCGCGGCACTCGTCGGCAACGACGGGTCGATCGACTGGCTCTGCCTGCCCAGGTTCGACTCCGGCGCGATCTTCGCGGCGCTGCTTGGCGAACCCGAACACGGCCGCTGGCAGATCGCCCCGGCCACCCCGATCCGCGCGGTGCGGCGGCGCTACCGCGGCGACACGCTCGTACTGGAGACGGAGTTCGACACCGACGAGGGCACCGTACGGCTGGTCGACTTCATGCCGCCGCGCGGCGAGGCCGCCGACGTGGTGCGCATCGTCGAGGGCGTGCACGGCCGGGTGCCGATGCGGATGGACCTGCGGCTGCGCTTCGACTACGGGCACGTCGTGCCCTGGGTGCGCCGCGTCGACACGGACACGGTGGCCATCGCCGGACCGGACGCGGTGTGGCTGCGCACCCCGGTCGCGCTGCACGGGGAGAACCTGGCGACGGTCGCCGACTTCAGCGTCGGCGCGGGCTTCCACGTGCCGTTCGTGCTGACCTGGCGCGAGTCGCACCTGCCCACCCCGCACCCGGTGGACCCGATAGTGGCCCTGGAGGGCACCGTCTCGTACTGGGAGGAGTGGATCGCCGGCTGCACCTACGAGGGGCCGTGGCGTGAGGCGGTGGTCCGCTCCCTGCTCACCCTCAAGGCCCTGACCTACGGTCCGACCGGCGGCATCGTCGCCGCGGCGACCACCTCGCTGCCCGAGCAGCTGGGCGGGGTGCGCAACTGGGACTACCGCTACTGCTGGCTGCGCGATGCCACCATCACCCTGCAGTCGCTGATGTACGCCGGGTTCGTCGACGAGGCGCGGGCCTGGCGGTCCTGGCTGCTGCGGGCCATCGCGGGCGACCCCTCCAAGCTGCAGATCATGTACGGCGTCGCGGGCGAGCGCCTGCTCACCGAGCGCATCGCGGAGTGGCTGCCCGGCTACTGCGGCAAGCCGGTGCGCATCGGCAACGCCGCCTCCGAGCAGTTCCAGCTCGACGTGTACGGCGAGGTCATGGACGCGCTGCACCAGGCCCGCAAGGCCGGGCTGGAGTACGACCAGCACACCTGGGATCTGCAGCGGGCGCTGATGAGTTTCGTGTCGGAGAACTGGACCCGGCCCGACGACGGCATCTGGGAGGTGCGCGGCGGGGCGCAGCAGTTCACCCACTCCAAGCTGATGGCCTGGGTCGCCGCCGACCGCGCGGTCAAGGACGCCGAGCAGTTCGGCCAGACCGGCCCGGTGGAGCACTGGCGGGAACTGCGTGAGCAGATCCGGGCCGACATCCTCGCCAAGGGCTGGGACCCGATCCGCCAGACGTTCACGCAGTACTACGGCTCGGTGGAGCTGGACGCGTCGCTGCTGATGATGCCGCTGGTCGGCTTCCTGCCCGCGACCGACGAGCGGGTGCGCGGCACGGTCGCCGCGATCGAGCGCGAGCTGATGAAGGACGGCTTCGTGCAGCGCTACACCCAGCAGCCGGAGCAGCACCCGGATGCCACCGTGGACGGCCTGCCGCCCGGCGAGGGCGCGTTCCTGGCCTGCACGTTCTGGCTGGCGCAGAACTACGCCCTGATGGGGCGCGTGGACGAGGCCCGCGACCTGTTCGAGCGGCTGCTGGAGCTGCGCAACGACGTGGGACTGCTGGCCGAGGAGTACGACTCCGACGCGCGCCGCCAGGTAGGCAACTTCCCGCAGGCGTTCAGCCACGTGCCCCTGATCGACACCGCGCGCCACCTCGCCGACGCGATGGGGCCGGAGGAGAACCGGCCCCGCGAGTGACCCGGTTCCCTCATCCGGACGGGGACCGGATGAGGGAACCGGTGGTTCACGCGACCGGCTGGAAGTAGTGCTTCGCGCCGTAGAAGGCGACCTTCTTGCCGATGACCGCGCCGTGGTGGTCGGCGGTGCGGAAGTGGATGCCGGCCCACACGCGGGCGTCGATGATCTCCTTGCGGGCCTGCGAGAACCGGGTGAAGCTGCGGGTGGTGCCGGTGACCGCGTTGAAGCCGGAGAAGGCGACCTGGTCGGTGCCGAAGAAGTCGGTCAGCGCGTACGACCAGGCGGAGATGTTGCAGGAGTGCCCGGACGAGTGCTCGTACCAGGGCGGGGTGTCCAGCAGCGGGGTCCAGGACGGGTCCGGTTCGGTGGCCGGGTTGCCGTCGTCGGCCGCCTCCTGGATCGCGGTGACCGGCCGCCAGGACTTCCAGTGCGCCTTGTCGTTGTGGCACGCGATCACGGCGTCCGCGGTGGACAGTCCGACCTGGGCGAACAGCCGGGCGCTGTCGTCGGCGGACAGCCCGTGGCCGGTGGCCAGCGCGCGCAGCATCGCCTCCTGCGGCACCGCGGCCCACCAGCGGGCCGCGTCGGTCTGGTCGGCGGTGCGCGTGGTGCTGGTACGCGAGCCGACCGACTTGACCTCGTTGAAGTCCTCCGCGTACGCCGCGCTGGTCAGCGGGTTCGGCCCGGCCGAGCGCAGCGCCGCGACGTCGGGGACGAGGAACGGCTTGACGTTGCCCGCCCAGGGGGCCGGGTCGATCGCGAACGCGGGCGGCGTGGGCCGCCACTGCCCCGGCTCGGTGCCGATCACCACGTCGGCCGGGCCGCCGCGCCCGTCGCCGGTGCGCGCGGCGATCATCGCGGCCGCGGCCTGCTCGCCGTCGGTGATGCCGCCCAGTTTCGCGGGGCCGTCGGGCACGGCGGCCAGTGCGGTGTCGTACTTGCCCTGCAGCGCCGTGGCCTGGGCCGGGAACAGGTGCGCCAGCATCCGGAAGGCGGCGGTGGCGGTGGCGGCGTCGACCGAGTCGCCCGGCTGCGCCTCGACCTGCACCAGGTACGGCCGGTGGGTGCGGGTGATGCCGTTGACCGCGTCGTAGACCGCCCCGTGCACCATCGCCCGGTTGATCAGGGCGACGTGCGGGATGAACGGCCCGGCGTTGCGGATCGTCTCCTCGGTGTGCTGGTTCCAGGTCACGACCGCGTTGACCGCGGACAGCGCGACCGCGGGCGCACCGGCGGGGACGAGGGCCGCAGCCGACGCGGTGAGGACGGTGAGGACTGCGCCGGTACGGCGGGATCGGAGCCGCATGAACTCTCCCGGGGGCACGTGCCCGCCCCGGATGGGCCGGCAGCAACGTGTCCATTGTGCAGTCTTATGACCGGAAAACGAACCTACCGCACCGGCGGTTCACCGGAAAGATGCAGGTCAGCCGCTTGCTGCCTGCCGCATGGCACGGACCGCCGTGCGCAGTGCCTGCGCCAGGCAGATCGCTTCCAGGGCCGACATCACCGGCGCGGACAGCTCGAACGCGTACGAGTCCGGATGGAAGGTCAGCACCCCGGTCGTCGGGGTGATCCGGCCGAACGGCCGCCCGCCCGCGGCGAACTCGAACCGGCGGTCCGACCAGATGCTGGTCTTCATCACCTCGACGGTGCGCCCGCTCGCCAGGGTGACCACCGCGCCGTCGATCGGCCGCCAGAAGCCCAGCCGCAGCTCGACGACCCTGGCCCCGGACGGGGCGGTGACCTCGTACGTGCGCCCGGTCATGCCCCGCGCGACGCCGTCGGCGACCGGGTTCCCGGCCGGGTCGAGGATGCCGAACCGCTGCCGCACCGTCCAGAAGTGGTACTGGACCAGTGCCACGGTCTGCCCGTCGGCGAGCACGACCGGCGACGTCCCGGTCGGCACCACCTTGTCGGGCAGGTAGAGGGTGCCGGTGAACGGCTGGGTGAGGGACATACCGCGCACCCTAGGGGGTGCGGGCAAAGGTGCCCGGGGCTCCCCTGGCGGGGGGAGCCCCGGGCGGCCGGTCACGCCGGCGGGGTGCCCCAGGAGAGCACGCCGCCCGCGTATCCGGGGATGGCGGGCGCGTCCGCGAACGCGGTGTTGGCGCCGCGGCTGTAGTCGCCGACCTCGTTGAACGGACTCCAGTCGGCCTTGTGCAGCCGCAGCTGGACCTCTCCGGTCGACGCCCCCGCGGCGAGCGTGCCGCCGGTGAACGCGATCTCGACGTAGGTGTCCGCCCCGGCGACCGGCGTGGCCAGGTTCACCACGGTGGTGCGCACGTTCGCGCAGCCGACCTGGGCCCAGTCGCAGTACACCGTCACGCCTGCCGCCCCGTCGCGGGTCAGGTAGTAGCGGGCGGTGACCGTGGTCAGGCCGATCGCGGCGGTGCCGCTGTTGACGACCTGTACGCCGAAGCGGATCGAGTTGTCCGTCGGCGAGCCGTCGTTGTTCTTGTAGCGGACCGTCAGCCCGCCCCCGGTCGGCGGCGCCGTCGTGGTCGCGGTGATCGGCGCGGACCACACGGACGGGTCACCGGCGGCGTTGCGGGCCTGCACCGTGTACGTGTACGCGGTGCTCGGGCTGAGCCCGGTGTCGGTGTACGACGTCCCGGTCACCACGGCCACCTGGACGCTCCCGCGCCGCACGGCGTAGCTCACCGCGGTCGGCACCGCGTCCCAGGTGATGGTGAGGGTGCTGCTGCCCGTGGCGGTGACCCGCAGGTTCTGCGGCGCGGCGGGCGGCACCACGTCGCCGCTCTGCGTCGTCGCGGTCACCGCCGTCGACGCCGCCGACACGTAACCGCCCGCGTCACGCGCCCGGACCGTGTACTGGTACGCCGTCGACGGGGTCAGGCCGGTGTCGGTGTAGGACGTGCCGGTCGGCGTGCCCACCTTGGCCGTGCCGCGGTACACGTCGTAGCCGACCACGCCCACGTTGTCGGTGGACGCGTCCCAGGCCAGCCCGACCGACGTCGCGGACGTCGCGGTGACGCGCAGGTTCGCGGGCACGGTCGGCGGGGTGACGTCGGGCGGCGTGCCGCCGGTCAGGTCGGCCGCGTTGCGGTCCAGGTAGGTGGCGACCCAGGCCAGCGGGGCGTTCCAGTTGATCGTGTTCTCCTTGGAGCCCCACGCGTCGGGCGCGGTGTTCTTCGGCGCGTAGGACTTCGCGGCCGGGCGGCCGGTGGGCGTGGCCGGGTCGTTGATCAGCTCATTGTTCGGCCCGCCGGCCAGCCAGCCCTTCGGGTACGCCAGCCCCGGATACTTCCCCCACGCCCAGCGGTCGTGCAGGTCGCTCTCGCTGTACTCGCCGTAGCCGGTGACGTACGACAGGCGCATCGCGTTGTTGCCCATCAGGTAGTCCATGGCCCGGTTCATCGCCTTGAGGTAGGCCAGGCTGCCCGAGTCGTCGTAGGCCACACCGAGCACCAGCATCCGGTTGGCGATGAACGAGTTCGAGCCCCACGGGTACGCCGAGGCCCCGCCGATCAGCGACGGATAGCCCTCGCCCCGCAGCGTGGTGACGATCTGGTCGGCGAAGGCGCGCACGTTCGCGCGCATCGTCGAAAGGTCCGCGGCGGGCAGATCGTTGGCAACGCTGACCAGCGACAGCGTCCCGGTCGCGGCGACCTCGGCCCAGTCGAACTGACCCATCTCCCGGTAGTGCGGCGACCCGGTGACCGCGGTGCGGTAGCCGGACACGGCGGAGTCGGCGCGCTTGAGCGCGGTCAGGTACAGCTCGGCCGCGGCCGCGTACCGGTCGTCGCTGTTCTTCGTGTCGCCGTAGTCGCCGCCGCCATCGGCGTCGGAGGTGGTGTTGTAGTCCACGTTCGGCTGCGCCTCGGCCCTGGTCCAGGCGTCCTTCGCGATGCCCCACAGCGTCGCCGCACGAGCCGCGTCATAGGGCGCCAGCACCCGCGCGAGCTGCGCGTTGGTCCGCGCCACCGCGTAGGTCGCGTTCGTCGACGGGCCCATCGCCGAGCGGGCCAGCCCGTTCTCGGAGTCGACCGAGGTCACCGGGAACGCGCTCCAGGCGTGGTTGTGCACCTTGTGCGAGGCCAGGCCGGTCGACGGCAGCAGGCCCGCCATCCAGCGCGAGCCGAACTCGACCTCGTCCAGCAGGTCCGGCCGGCCGTTGGCGCGCTCCGGGATCGACAGCGAGCCGTCGCCGTACGCGGCGGGCTCCCGTTCCAGCAGGTTGAGCAGCGTCCACGCCGACACGGCGTGGTTGACGGTGTAGATGCCGAAGTCGCCCGCGTCGGCCCAGGAGTAGCGCACGTTCAGCCGCTGGCTGCCGCACCAGCTGTTGAAGCAGGGCACCGACTCGTCGCCGGGGTGCAGGGCGGCGTGGGCGTGCCCGGCGTTCTGCAGGAACTGGCCGTCGACGGCCGCGCCCATGCGGTGGAAGTAGAAGTACTGCATCGCCTCGCGGCCCAGGGCCGGATAGAGCGAGGACGCCGAGATCGTGAACGGCACGCTGGTGCCGACGCCGTCGACCCACAGCACGTAGTCGCCGGGCGTGGTCAGCGCGGTGAAGTCGGCCTGCTGAACCGTGTCGCCGGAGGCGCGGTCGCTGCCGTACACGGTGGTGGTGCCGGAGGCGACGGCGGTCCCGCCGCTCGCCTGGCGCACCTGCCAGGCACGGGCGCCGCCGGTGGCCACCACCGTGGCGATCTTGTCGGCGCCGGTGAGGTAGCCGATCTGGTTGACCCGGACCGGGCTGGTGTCGACGTCGGCCGCCGCGGGCGCGGCGGGCAGCGGGAGCAGGAGGGCGGCGGCCGCGGTGGCGAGCACCAGGCGAAGCCGCCGGAAGGACGGACGTTTCATCGTTGACTCCAGTGATCGGCTGGATGGTCGGCGTTCCCGCGCCCGCGGAACGCGCCGGGGAGGACGGCGCGTCCCGCGGGCCGGGCGGCCCGGCCGGGCCCCGGATCAGGGCGCGAGGCCCTGACGGGCCGCATCGGACAGGCGGGACCGGCCGGCGGCGGGGAGGGGCCCACCGCCGGCCGGGGTGGTCACGGCACCGCGATGGCGCAGCTGGTCACGGTGACCGTGCCGGAGCCGGTGGCCACGAACCCGAAGGTCGTGCTCGCCGTGGGCGCGAGCGAGCCGTTGTGCGGGGCGTTGGTGACCGTGTTGCCGGTCCGGTTGCCGTTCCACAGGTTGCTGATGGTCAGCGTCGCCGGGATGTTCAGCACGACCGACCAGGCCGCCGACGTCATGGTGCTGGTGTTGGTCACGGTGACCTCACCCTGCATGCCGCCCTGCCAGGAGCCGGTCACCCGCACGGTCGCGGTGCAGCCGCTGCCGCCCCCGCCGCCGCCGGACGTGGTGCCGGTGACCGCCGCCGACGCCGCCGAGACGTTGCCCGCCGCGTCCCGTGCCCGCACCGTGTACTGGTACGCGGTCGACGCGGACAGCCCCGTGTCGGTGTAGGTCAGCCCGGAGACCGTCGCGACCTTGGTCCCGGCGCGGTAGACCTCGTACGCGGTGACGCCGGTGTTGTCGGTGGCCGCGCCCCAGGACAGCGACACCGAGCTGCTGGTGACGCCGGTGACGGACGGGTTGCCGGGCGCGGACGGGGCGATGGTGTCGCCGCCGGTGCCCCCGCCGCCGTACACGTCGGCGAGGTTGTAGCCCGTGGTGCTGGTCGCGCCGCCGAGCCGCACCTGGTGGTCGAGGCTGACGAACTTGCCCTGGTGCTGCCACAGCGCCGGCTTGAGCAGGTTGTACTTGGCGGTGTCCCAGGTGGCCCAGTCGTCGAGCAGCAGGCCGCCGGTGTCGCCGGAGTTCGGGTTGAGCACCCAGAACGTCTGGTGCAGGCGGTACTGCACGATCAGGTCCCGCAGCGCGGTCATCCACTTGTCCTGGCGGGCGTCCTGGCCGAGGCGGCCGCCCCACTCGCCGACGAGCAGCGGCGCGATGCCGTCCTCGTGGATGTAGAACCAGTTCGGCCGCCACACGTCGTTGGTCAGCGAGGCCTTGTCGAACGTGCCCTGGAACCACGGCTGCTCGTAGACCAGCGGGCCGTAGTCGTGCGGGGAGTACATCAGCTGGTCCTGGTTGGCGCCCAGGTTGACCGGGTTGGTGCGCACACCGCGCAGGTTGCCGCCCCACCAGTTGTAGAAGTAGTTCGGCGTCAGGTCAGGGTCGGTGTTCGGGGAGTTCCAGGTCTCGCCGGGGCGCGGGTAGACCTCGATGCCCTCGCACAGGATCAGCACGTTCGGGTTGATGGCCAGGATGCGCTTGCCCGCGGTCTCGCAGGCGTACTTGAAGTTGTCCTGGTCGGTGCTGTTGTCCCACTTGGCCCGCGGGGGCTGGTTGGGCGTGCCGTGCGGCTCGTTCTTGATGTCCATCGCGACGATGGTGTCGTTGTTCTTGTACCGGTTGGTCACCCACTCCCAGCCCTGGTAGAACTGCTCGGTCGTGATGGTGCCCTTCCACCAGACCGGGTGGATGTGACCGGAGTTGTCGGCCTCGGCGCTGTGCACGTCGAGCATGACCTTGATGCCGTACTGCTCGCACAGCTGCAGCCAGTAGTCGAAGATCTGCAGGTTGTTCTTGCCGGCCAGCTCGGGGTTGGCGTACGTGTTCACGTTCGGCGCGGCGACCGTCTGCCCGGCCTTCCACTCCAGCAGCAGCTGGGTGGAGATCGGCACGCGGACCAGGTTGATGCCGCGGTCGGCCATGCCCTTGGTGATGGTGGTGATGTTGCCCGACCACAGGCCGTGGAAGACCCGCTCGGAGGCGTTGAAGCCGAACCAGTTGACGCCGGTCAGCCACACCTCGTTACCGGCCTCGTCGACGACCTTGTTGCCCTGGACGTGCAGCCAGTCCTTCTCCGGCACCGCGGCCGCGGCGGTGGTCGGGGCGAGCACGGCCGCGCCGGCCGCCAGCGTGGTGGCCAGCGTGGCCAGCGCGAGGGGGATGCGCAGTCGCCTGCTGATCCCCGCCTTCCTGGTGAGTGCCATGGAGAACCTTCCGGAAGCGGTGGTGCGGGCGGCGATCGGTGCCGCCCACAGATCGGGAGCGCTCCCATTCACGGGCCGGGTACGCCCGCTCCCCCGGCGGGCACCGAGGGTGGCGCGGACGGCCCGCCTAGGCGGGTCCGCCCGGCTCCCGACCGTGCCGACGACCGTCCGGAGTAGACCAGACATCGACGACCGTGAACGGGAGCGCTCCCATTTGTGTTGGAGCGTAAGGCTCCCGTAACCCGGACGCAACAGTCTCCGTCAATCCCGCGCCTCGACCGGCACGGCCGACCTTGCGACTGGAAGCGCTCTCACGACATCATCCGACCCATGCGCAGTATCACCAAGCCCGTGCTGTCCGATGCCGACATCGCCCGCCTGATCAGGCAGTGTCTGGGCGAGCACGCGGTCGTCGCCGGGCACGAGGAGTTCACGGACGGCTACTTCAACGCCGCCCACGCGGTGCGCCTCGAAGACGGCCGCGAGGTGGTGCTGAAGGTCGCGCCCGACAAGGGCCTGACGATGCTGACCTACGAGGTCGACCTGATGCACACCGAGATCGAGTTCTTCGAGCGGGCCGCCGCCGCGGGCGTGCCGCTGCCGAAGATGTGGCACGCCGACGCCGAGGGCGGGGTCATGGTCATGGACCGGCTCCGCGGGGTCTCCTTCGAGCAGGCCAAGCAGACGATGGCCGCCGAGCAGGTGCTCGCGGTGCGTCATGAGCTGGGCCGCATCGCCGCGGCGGTCACCGCCGTCACCGGCGAGCGCTTCGGCTACCCGCGCCGCGACGGACGCACCCGCTCGGCGTCCTGGCGGGAGTCGTTCCTGTGCTTCGTCGACGACATCCTGGCCGACGCGACGGCCACCGACCGGCCGCTGCCCCGGCCCGCCGACGAGATCCGCGAGCTGGTCGTATGCCACGCGCCGCTGCTCGACGCGGTGACCGTGCCCGCGCTGGTCCATTTCGACCTCTGGGACGGCAACGTGTTCGTGCTGCCCGACGGCGACGGCTGGCGAGTCGAAGCCGTCATCGACGGCGA
The DNA here is from genome assembly GCF_009720385.1 of Catellatospora vulcania. GTDB lineage: Bacteria > Actinomycetota > Actinomycetes > Mycobacteriales > Micromonosporaceae > Catellatospora > Catellatospora vulcania. The sequence goes on from NZ_WARX01000034.1 coordinate 114,737, forward strand.
ACGCGCGTTCTACGGCGACCCGGTCGCCGAGCTCGTCTCGCTGATCTCATGGGTGCCCGACGACCAGGTCGCGGCCACGGTCGACGGGTTCCTGGGCCGGGCGCTGACCACCGCCGAGCAGACCCGGCTCACCCTGTACCAGATCTACCTGTGGCTGATCCTGGTCGCGGAGACGGCCGTGCGCGGCTACCCCGAGAAGGAGAACGGGGAGCTGCTGGCCTTCGCCGGCGGACGGCTCGCCGCGGATCTGGACACCCTCGCAGCGGCATGAAAGTTACAGGCGTGACCGGTGATGCCATTGTGATCAACTCGCCATGGAAAGGCCCCGTAAAGGTGTTTTGATAGGTGACATGAGCACTCCCGCGATCCTGACCGTGGACGACGACCCGAACGTCTCCCGCGCGGTGGCACGTGACCTGCGCCGGCACTACGGCGAGAACTACCGGGTGGTGCGGGCCAGTTCGGGGGCCGAGGCCCTGGACGCGCTGCGTGAGCTGAAGTTGCGCGGCCAGCAGGTCGCCGTGCTGCTGGCCGACTACCGGATGCCGCAGATGAACGGCATCCAGTTCCTGGAATCGGCGATGGACCTCTACCCGCGGGCCCGCCGGGTGCTGCTGACCGCGTACGCCGACACCGATGCGGCGATCAACGCGATCAACCTGGTCGACCTGGACCACTACCTGCTCAAGCCGTGGAACCCGCCAGAGGAGCACCTCTACCCCGTCGTGGACGACCTGCTGCAGTCATGGCTGGCGACCCCGGACGCGGCCACCGCCGAGCTGCGGGTGGTCGGCCACCGCTGGTCCGCGCACTCCTACAAGGTCCGCGACTTCCTCGCCCGCAACCTGGTCCCGTTCCGCTGGTACGTCGCCGACGACCCCGAAGGCGCACGCCTGCTGGCCGCAGCCGGGCTGACCGCCGACGACGTGCCGCTCGTGGTGACCGCCGAGGGCAAGACGCTCGTGCAGCCCAACGAGGCCGAACTCGCCGCCAACATCGGCCTGACCACCACCCCGGCCTCGGACTTCTACGACGTGATCGTGGTCGGGGCAGGCCCCGCCGGGCTCGGCTCGGCCGTGTACGCCGCCTCCGAGGGCCTGCGCACCGTGCTCGTCGAGCGCCGGGCCACCGGCGGGCAGGCCGGGCAGAGCAGCCGCATCGAGAACTACCTCGGCTTCCCCGACGGCGTGTCCGGCGCGCAGCTCACCGAGCGGGCCCGCCGCCAGGCGCTGAAGTTCGGCGCGGAGCTGCTGTCGGCCCGCGAGGTCACCGCGCTGGAGACCTGCGGCTCCGCCCGCGTCGTGCACTTCTCCGACGGCAGCCGCATCGCCGCGCACAGCGTGGTGCTGGCCACCGGCGTGTCGTACCGGATGCTCGACGTGCCCGGCTGCGCGGACCTCACCGGCCGCGGCGTGTTCTACGGCTCGGCGGCCACCGAGGCGCCCGGCTGCAAGGACGAAGAGGTGTACATCATCGGCGGGGCCAACTCGGCCGGCCAGGCCGCCGTCTACTTCTCCCGGTACGCCAGCCACGTGCACATGCTCATCCGCGGCGAGGACCTGCGCCGGTCCATGTCGCGCTACCTGATCGACCAGATCGAGGCGATCGAGAACATCACGGTGCACCCGTACACCCAGGTCCGCGAGGGCGGCGGCGACGACCACCTGGAACGCATCACCCTGGTCGACACCCGGACCGGGCAGGAGAGCACGGTCGACGCCTCCTGGCTGTTCATCTTCATCGGCGCGGAGCCGGGCACCGACTGGCTGGACGGCGTGGTGGCCCGCGACGAGCACGGGTTCGTGCTGACCGGGCCCGACCTGCTGTCCGGCGGCAAGCGCCCGGCCGGGTGGCAGCTGTCCCGCGACCCCTATCACCTGGAATCCAGCGTGCCCGGCGTGTTCGCCGCCGGCGACGTGCGGTCCGACTCGGTCAAGCGCGTCGCCTCCGCCGTCGGCGAGGGCGCCATGGCCATCTCACTCGTACACCGATACCTGGAGGGGCAGTGACCACCGAACTCACCCCCGAGCTGCTGCGCGAGCTGTTCCTGTTCGAGTCGCTCGACGACGGCCAGCTCACCTGGCTGGCCGAACACGGCCGCGTCGAATGCATCCCCGCCGGTCCCGTCTTCGCCGAGGGCGACGAGGCCACCTGCTTCTACGTGCTGCTGTCGGGCACCGTCGCGCTCAGCCGGCAGGTGCACGGCGACAGCATCGAGGTCAGCCGCACCGACCAGCGCGGCGTGTACGCCGGAGCCACCCAGGCCTACCTCGGCGACCGGGTGCCCCAGAAGTACGTGCACTCCATGCTGGCCGTCTCCGACACCGAGTTCTTCGTGCTGCCTGCCGCCGACTTCGGCATCGTCATGCGCGACTGGTTCCCGATGGCGATGCACCTGCTCGAAGGCCTGTTCTTCGGCATGCGCAGCATGCAGACCCTGGTCGGCGAGCGCGAGCGCCTGCTGGCCCTGGGCTCGCTGTCGGCCGGGCTCACCCACGAGCTGAACAATCCCGCCGCGGCCGCCGTGCGCGCCACCGCCGTGCTGCGCCAGCGGGTCGCCGGGATGCGGCACAAGCTGTCGCTGATCGCCGACGGGCGGCTCGACGGCACCCGGCTGCGCCAGCTCGTCGACCTGCAGGAGGAGGCCGTCAAGCGGATCGACGGCGCGGCCCAGCTCACCCCGGTGCAGACCTCCGACGCCGAGGACGCGCTGGCCGACTGGCTGGAGGAGCGCGACATCACCGGCGCGTGGGACATCGCCCCGACGCTGGTCGCGGGCGGCGTCGACCAGGAGTGGCTGGAGCAGGTGTCCAGCACCGTCGGCGCGGAGAACTTCGAGTCCGCGGTGCGCTGGCTGACCTACACCCTGGAGACCGAGCTGCTGATGGGCGAGATCGAGGACTCGGTCTCCCGCATCTCCGGCCTGGTCGCCGCGGCCAAGCAGTACTCGCAGCTGGACCGCGCGCCGTACCAGGAGGTCGACGTCAACGACCTGGTCAAGGCGACCCTGGCGATGTTCGCCGGCAAGGTCACCAAGGACCTCACCGTGGTCAAGGAGCTGGACCGGACCCTGCCGAAGATCCCCGCGTACGCCGCGGAGCTGAACCAGGTCTGGACCAACCTCATCGACAACGCGCTCGGCGCGATGAACGGCGCCGGCACGCTCACCATCCGCACCGGCCGGGAGAACGACTGCGTGTTCGTGGAGATCGGCGACACCGGCGGCGGCATCGACCCGGCGATCCGGCCGCGCATCTTCGAGCCGTTCTTCACCACCAAGCCGGTCGGCGAGGGCACCGGGCTGGGCCTGGACATCTCGTACCGCATCGTGGTCAACAAGCACCACGGCGACATCAAGGTGAGCTCGGAGCCGGGCGACACCCGGTTCCGGGTGCTGCTGCCGATCCAGGAGACGCCCGTCGAGTGAAGACTCAGCGGTCCAGGTCCCGCAGGATGCCCTCCAGGATGGCCGGGGTGTCCTGGGGCGGCGCCGCGTCCACGCACAGCTGCTCCATGACGGTGACGTACTGCTCGACGTCCTCGCGTTTGTCGAGGTAGAGCGCGCTGGTCAGCTGCTGCAGGTAGACCACGTCGGGCAGGTCGTGGTCGGGGAAGCGCAGCAGCGAGAACGCCCCGCTGCTGAACGCGTGGCCGCCCTTGTCGAACGTCATCACCTGCAGCGTGACCTTCGGCTGCTTGGTCACCTTCAGCAGCGCCGCGATCTGGCTGCGCATCACCGCCCGCCCGCCGACCGGCCGGCGCAGCGCCGCCTCGTCGACCACGGCCCACAGGTGCGGCGGGTTCTGCCGGTGCAGGATCTGCTGGCGGGTCATCCGCAGCTCGACGCGGCGGCTCACCTCGGGCTCCGGCTTGCCGCCGTGGCCCAGCATGATGACCGCCCGGGCGTAGTCGGCGGTCTGCAGCAGACCGGGCACGAACTGCACCTCGTACGTCCGGATGATCTGCGCGGCCGACTCCAGGCCCAGATAGGACTGGAACCAGGCCGGGTAGACGTCGCCGTACTGGTGCCACCAGCCCGGCTCGTTGGCCTGCCGGGCCAGGGCGGCCATCGCCTCCCGCTCGGCCTCGTCGGTCACCCCGTAGTAGGTGAGCAGGTCGGCGACGTCACGCTCCTTGAAGCCGACCCGGCCCAGCTCCATCCGGCTGATCTTCGACTCCGAGGCGCGGATCTGCCAGCCCGCGTCCTCCCGGCTGATCCCGCGGGACTCCCGCAACCGCCGTAGCTGTGCTCCGAGGAGCATTCGCAACACGGTAGGACCGCCGCCCGACCCACTCTCCGGGTCTGCCGCCATTCGTGCGCCCTCCGCCTGCCCGCCCGCGTGATCTCCTGCGCATACTGTCGCAAAGCACGGGCCGACTGTCGAGAATCAACGGTCAAGAAAGTAGATCGTCGAAGTCCCCGTCGTACACACCCAGCAGAAACGCGTTCATCTCCGCCCGGGTGTAGATCAGCACGGGCCCCAGCGGGTCCCGCGAATGGCGTACGGCGAACCCCGACCCCCCGGGCAGCCTGCCGATCTCCACACAGTTCCCGTCAGCCCCACTGCGCACGCTCTTGCGCCACGCGACCGCGGCGAGCTCCTGTGCACCGCCGTGGATATGCGTCATCGCGATCCTCCGCCCCCAGAGAGAAAGCAAGGCCCCGTGCAGATGACACGATCATCTGCACGTGCATCAGCGCTTGCTTTTGCACAGGATAGCCGTGCATCATGGGGTCGGCTAAGCGAACACAGTCAATGGAAGCGCCACTGTTGGCCACCCCTTCGGCGGCGCTACCCCCTCCACCTGGGCAGACGGCACGGACCCTCCCGGACCGGCAGGCTCAGCCTTTCTCGGGATGCGGCTACCTCCCGGGCGCGTCGCGTTACGCGGTGTGACCGAAGGCGGCCTGATCCACGGACGTGGGGAGTCGCCGGCAAACCGGCGCGAGCCACGTCGGAATGTTCCGCCCCACAGGAGGACGACCGATCCATGGCACCACCGAAGACACACCCCGACTCGCGAGCCGTGGCCGACGTCGTACCCGCCGACGCGTACGCGCCCCACGACCGGGTCTGGGTGTACCGCGACGGCCAGTGGCGCGCCGGCATCGTGTACGAAGCGAGCAGCCACGCCGCCACCGTCATCTGCCGCTCATCCACCGCCCGCGGCACGGAAGTCGAGATCAGAACCGCGCGTTACGTGGCGCGGCGCGACCGCATCGACCTGTCGATCGACGCGCTGAGCTACGTCTGACCCTCCTCAGGTCACCGCGGGGCGGGTCCTGCAGGTCAGCGCTTGCGGGCCATGCCCGCCCAGTAGAAGGCGCCGTTCGGGTCTTCCAGCTCGCTGTCGGGGTGCCAGGCCATGACCGGCACGACGCCCGGCTCGACCAGGTCCCAGCCCTCGAAGAAACGCGCCACGTCCACCTTGGTGCGCGGGATGACCGTCATGCCGCCGCGCTCGGCCGAGGAGCGGATGACCTCCATCGCCTCCTCGTCGAACTCGCGGCCCGGGTGGGTGATGGTGAGGTAGCTGCCCGAGGGCAGCGCATCCATCAGCTCGCGGGTGTGGCCCCACGGGTCCTCGGTGTCCTTGAGCAGCATCAGCACGGCGACCATCATCAGCGCCACCGGCTTGCTCAGGTCCAGCGTCTGCAGCAGCGCGGGGTCGGACAGGATCTCCTGCGGCTTGCGCAGGTCGGCGTGGATGTACTCGCTGCGGCCCTCCGGCGAGCTGACCAGCAGCGCCCGCGCGTGGGCCAGCACGATCGGGTCGTTGTCCACGTAGACCACCCGGGTCTCCGGGGCGATGGCCTGCGCGTCCTCGTGCAGGTTGGGCCGCGTCGGGATGCCGGTGCCGACGTCCAGGAACTGCCGGATGCCCACGTCGGCGACCAGGTACTTCACCGCGCGGCCGAGGAACCTCCGGTTCTCCTTGGCCATCGTCTTGATGGTGGGGATCGCCTGGATGAAGGCGTCACCCATGGCCCGGTCCGCGGCGAAATTGTCCTTGCCGCCCAGCCACCAGTCGTACATCCGCGCCGAGTGCGGCGTCCTCGTGTCGACGCCCGGAGGCGCGACCTCCTCGCCGCCCGCACCCGAACCGCCGTCCTGCGACACTGACGCCTCCATTGACCGTCGTGGTGAATGCAGCGGAAGCATAGACCCGCACGGACACGCCAGGCCACACCCAGTGCCACGGAAGTGCTACGGAGAGATCATCACAGTGCTCCACCCAGGACGGCCGGTTGCGCCACGGCAGCCCGTGGGCGGGCGATCAGCGCAGGCACCTCCGCGGTGAGCGTGGCCGCAGGACCGTCCCGGTGGTCCAGAACGGACTGCAGGATCTCCCCCGCCCGCACCGCGGTCGCCGACAGCAGCGACGACGTGATGCCGTGCGAGTGCTCGGTGCCGCCCTGCAGGTACACCCCGCAGACCAGCTCGGACCCGGCCGACAACCGGTAGTCGCGCCCTGCGACAAGGCGGCCGTCACCGTCGCGGAGCACGTGCCCGGCGAGGTCGCCGAGCAGGCCCGACGGATCGGCCTGGCGGTAGCCGGTAGCGCACACCAGGATGTCCGCGTCCAGCGCCGTACGCTCGCCGGTGAGCAGCGAGGACACCTCGACCCGCACCCGGTCGCCGTCGTCGTGCACGGCAGTCATCCGGCTCGCGTTGAAGATCCGCAGCCGCTCCTGGCCGAGCACCTTCTCCTGGTACACCCGCCGGTAGAGGTCGTTGATGAGGTCGAGGTCGACCACCGAGTAGTTCGTGCTGCGGTGGTAGTCCAGCAGCATCTGCTTGGTCTGCTGCGGCGCGGTGAAGAAGTCGTCGACCGCGCCCGGGTCGAAGATGCGGTTGGCGAACGGGCTGTCGTCGGCCGGGCTGTAGCCGTACCGGGAGAAGACCGCGCAGATCTCGGCCGACGGGAAGCGCTCGTGCAGAAACGCGGTCGCCTCGGCCGCGCTCTGGCCCGCGCCGACCACCACGAACCGCTTGGCGCCGGACCACTGCCCGACCTGGTGCAGCAGGTCCTGGGTGTGCCAGACCCGCGGCGACGGCGCGACGCCGTCCGGCAGCTGCGGGGACAGGCCGGTCGCGAACACCACGTTGCGCGCCCGCAGCGCCGTCGCGGTACGCGGGCCCTGCGCCACCACCATCAGATGGTCGGCCCGGCCGCGTTCGTACACCGGGTGCACGTCGATGACCTCGTGGCCGTACCGGACCATGCCACTGACCTGCGCCGCCGCCCACTCCAGGTAGTCGTGGAACTCGACCCGCAGCGGGTACAGGCTCTTGTGGTTGATGAAGTCGATCAGGCGGCCCCGGCTGTGCAGGTAGCACAGGAAGCTGAACCGGCTCGCCGGGTTGCGCAGGGTGACCAGGTCTTTCATGAACGAGACCTGCATGGTCGCGTCGTCGAGCAGCATGCCGCGGTGCCAGCCGAATGCGGCCTGCCGTTCCAGGAAGACGGCGCTGACCGGGGCCGGGCTCTCCGCGGCGGCGATGGCCAGGGCCAGGTTGGACGGACCGAATCCGACGCCCACGATGTCGTGTACGACATCCCCGCCAAACGATTGTTCTGTCATTGGGGTCCCGTTCCTAAGCATCGCCGGCGCGCTTCCTCGCCGACACTTAGGTTAGGCTAACCTACGCCAATCGGCTTGCCAATACGGGGCCGCTTGCAATGCAGGTCGTGAATGGAATTCTCATCCACGACAGTGAATTAGGCAAGGCAAACCTCAGGAGTCGAGGCGGATCAGCACTTCTTCACGTCCGGCCTGCGCCGATCCCGCGTCGCCTGGGCGGCCACCGAAGGCGGACACCGCTGCGGCCCCGGCGTACGCGGACGTGAGCAGGAATGCCGGCAGCAGCCAGAACGGGTCCGCCTCAGCCATGCCGAACCGGGCCCCCGCGCACAGCAGCAGGCCGCCCGCGGCCATACCCAGCAATGAGACAGCCCACGGCCGCGGCAGCCGCAACATCCGGGCCAGCAGCAGCCCGGCCAGCAGCCCGCCGGGCACACCGAGCAACGCGAGCAGGAACACCCGGGCCGCCGGGACCAGCGGCGAGCCCATCGCGGCGTCCTCGGCCGACGCCGTGTCGACCGCGAACGCGACGTCGGCGAAGTGCACCAGCAGGGCCAGGAGCACGGTCATGGCCAACCCGATCGGCAGGCCACGGCACGCGTAGGCCAGTGCCCGGTCGGCGGTGGCCGCGATTCTGATCTCCTCAGGCGTCATGCGGCCATTTGATCAACGAGAGACGGTTCGCGCCGTCCTCGCCACCGAACCTTCACGAAACGTTGCCGGCTCACCCGTACAGGTGCTCCGGGACCAGGCCGAGCAGGCGGTCGGCCAGGGACAGGTCGAACGGGACGGTGCGGCCCGGCATCGGCGCGCGCCGCGGCACCTCCGGGTGGAAGCGGTCGAGCAGCTCCTCGGTGGGCAGCGCGGCCAGCGTGATCGGGGCCGCCACGAAGATCTCGTGAGCGCCGGCCAGCGGCCGGGTCAGTGCCAGCCAGTTCGCCGTCGCCGCGTCGCGGTCCTCCAGGTACGCCCACAGGGAGCGGGCCCCCTGCACCGGGTCGGCCCGGTAGTGCGAGGCGAACGTGGGCAGGCGCTCGGTCATGCCGCCCAGCAGCGGGAACCGCAGCGTCACCACGGTCATGCCGTAGCGGCGCGCGATCATCTGGCCGATCTGCTCGTCGACCTGCTTGCTCAGCGCGTACGGGTCCGCGGCCAGCAGTGGATGTGCTTCGTCAACGGGCAGGTAGCGGGGCGCGATCGGCTGCGGCGACCAGGCGAACCCCAGCGCGGACTGGCTGCCGGCCAGCACCGCCCGGGTCACCCCGGCCTGTGCCGCCTGCTCCAGCACGGTGAACGTGCTGCGGGTGTTGCCGCAGAACACGTCCTCGGGCGTGCCGAGGGTCGGCGACGGGATCGCGGCGCAGTGCACCACAGCATCCACCCCGGACAGCGCCTCGCGGACCGCCCGCACGTCGCCGGTGTCGCCGACCACGAACCGATCGGCCGGCAGGCCGCCGGGATCGTGCAGGTCGAGTGCCGTTGCGGCGACCCCCTCGCGAGCGAGCAGGTCGAGGGTGGCCCGCCCGAGACGCCCCGCCGCTCCGGTCACCAGCACCCGGTTCACTGACGCCACCATCCGGTCCCACAACGATTGATCACGACACCGTTCTACCCGGCCGCGGCCCCGCAACCACAATCCCCAGCGGCCTGGCCGCGATAAACCGGACAAATCGCCCGGCAGCGGCTGTACCGGCGTGTTGGTCCGGGCGTGGCATGCTTGGCAGTCCGACCTTTGAACAAGGAGTACACGTGTCGACTGGCGAGGCCGTCCAGGCCGCCCCGGCACGGCGGTCCCTGCGACCGCTGCTGTTCGGCCTGACCGTGACCACCGTGCTGGGCCTGCTGTTCGGCGTGCCGTGGTGGACCCTGCTGCTGTCCGGCGCGCACTGGCCGACCCCGGTGGTCGCCGCCGGCACCGCGCTGTTCGGCCTGGCCGCGCTGGCCTTCCCCTTCCTGATGTTCCAGGGCCACGCCCGGGGCAACGACCGGGCGTCCCGGATCGCCGACACCACACTCGGCGTGATCTGGGTGCTGTTCGTGTGGGCGCTGCTCGGCAACGTGCTGCGGGCCGCGCTGGCCGTCGGCGGCGTCGCCGACCCGCTGCGCTCCCGCATCACCGCCACGGCGGTCGCGGCGGTCGCCCTGGTCCTGGTCGTCTGGGGGTACGCCGAAGCCATGCGCGTGCCGCGGGTGCGCCGAGTCGAAGTCGTCCTGCCCCGGCTCGGCAAAGGCCTCGACGGCCTCAAGGTCGTCCTGCTGACCGACACCCACTACGGCCCGATCGAGCGTTCCCGCTGGTCAGCCGGAGTCACCAGAGCGGTCAACGCATTGGACCCCGACATCGTCTGCCACACCGGCGACATCGCCGACGGCACCGTGGCGCAGCGCACCGCCCAGGCCGCGCCGCTCGGCGACATCCGCGCCAAGCTGGCCCGCACCTACGTGACCGGCAACCACGAGTACTACGGCGAGGCCGAGGGGTGGCTCGCGCACATGCAGCAGCTGGGCTGGGAGTGCCTGCACAACCGGCATCTGGTGGTCGAGCGCGGCGGGGACCGCCTGGTGGTGGCGGGCGTCGACGACATCACCGCGTCGCATTCGCGTACCGGGCACTCGATGGACCATGCGGCAGCGCTCGCCGGGACCGACCCGGACCTGCCGGTGCTGCTGCTCGCGCACCAGCCCAAGCAGATCACCGCGGCCGTCGCGCACGGCGTGGACCTGCAGATCTCCGGGCACACCCACGGCGGCCAGATCTGGCCGTTCCACTACCTGGTGCGCCTGGACCAGCCCGCCGTGCAGGGCCTGTCCCGCCACGGCGAGCGCACCCAGCTCTACACCAGCCGCGGCACCGGCTTCTGGGGCCCGCCCCTGCGCGTCTTCGCCCCCAGCGAGATCACCGAGCTGACCCTCCGCAGCGCCTGAGCATCACCCCGCGGCCCGGGGGCCGGGCGGGGCACGATCCGGTCGCAGATCGGTCAGGACTCGCCGTCGGCCTCGGCTTCGCGGCGGGCTTTGGCGCGGCGTTTGCCCTCGTGCATGGCCTGGACGCGGGCGATCGGGATGGTGTGGCCCTCGGCGATCAGGTCGGCGGGCAGGGCCTGCGGCGCGGGCATCGTGTCGGCCCACGGGTCGGTCTTGGCGACCAGGTCGGGCACCGTGCGGATGGTGAAGTCGGCGGGCGTGACACTGTCCAGGTCCGCCCAGGCCACCGGGAAGGACACGGGCAGGCCGGGGCGGATGCGCGGGCTGTAGACGGCGACCACGGTCGCGCCGCCGGAGCGGGTCGCGTCCAGGAAGACCTTGCCGTGCCGGTCCTCGCGGATGAACGCCGTGGTGGCGAGCTTCGGGTCGAGCCGTTCGGCACGGGCTGCCACGGCCCGGGTCGCCGCGGCGACGTCCTCCGGACCGGCCTTGCCGTCCAGCGGCACGAACACGTGCACGCCCTTGCTGCCGCTGGTCTTGACCGCGCCGTCGAGCCCGCAGTCGGCCAGCGCCTGGCGTACCAGCAGCGCGCCCTGCACCGCCTTGCCGAAGGTGTCGTCGCCCTCGGGCGGGTCCAGGTCGAGGATCAGGTGCGTCGGCTGCGTCGGCGTCTGCACCAGGCCGAGCGCCGCGTGGTACTCCACGGCCCGCTGGTTGGCGAACCAGATGAGCGTGCGCCGGTCGTTGCCCAGGGCGTACGTCACCTCGCGGTGGGACGCCTCGGCCCAGACCGCGGCCCGCGGCACCCAGTCGGGCGTGTACTTGGGCAGGTTCTTCTGCATGAACGCCGGCTGCCCGGGACGGATCCGGATCACCGACAGCGCCCGGTCGCGCAGCGCGGGGATGATCCGCTCGTGTACCGCGTCCAGGTAGTCCACCAGGTCGCGTTTGGTCGCCCCGGCCTCGTCGAACAGGGGCTGGTCGAGGTTGGTCAGCGCCACCCCGTCGCGGGTCTCACCGTCTTTCGGCATGTGATCACCATTACCCGACCGGGGCGGCGCGTCAACGCGAGTACGGAAAACGGGGTGGACCGATGTCCACCCCGTCCTCCGTCAGCGGGTCACTGTGCCGGGGCGCGCTTGACCTCGGTCGCCGGGTCGCCGTCGACGGCCGCGGCCAGCTGCGGCACCAGGCCGTCGAGCAGGTACGGCAGGCTCAGCGGGGTGATGAACGAGGTGGCGCCGCCGAGCAGCTCGCCGTTCTCCAGGAACACCTCGCGGGCCTGGGTCTTCACGTCGAGCTTGGCGTACAGCGGGTCGGCGTGGATCTTGGCCTTGTCCGTGTCGTGCTTGTCGACCAGCCAGATCAGCACATCGGTGTCGAGCAGGTCGGTGCGCTCACGGCTGATGCTCTTGCCGAACTCCTTGCCGGTGATCGCGTCGAGGCCCTCGGGCAGCTTGAAGCCCAGGTCCTGCAGCAGGCGGCCGCGCGGGTCCTGGGAGCCGTACACGTAGTAGCCCTCCCACGGCGCCGCGATCAGCGCGGTGGCCCCGGCGAACTTCGGGTTGGCGGACTTGGCGGCGGCGAACTTCGCCTCCACGGCGGCGACGACCTGCTCGGCCTTGTCCTTGCGCCCGACGGCGGTGCCGACGATGCGGGTCGCCTGCTGCCAGGAGACGCCGTAGTCGATGGAGTCCTTGGGCTGGGCCAGCGTCGGCGCGATCTTCGACAGGGTGGCGTAGTCCTCGGCGGTGAGGTTCGAGTACAGGCCGACGATCAGGTCAGGGCGCAGCGCGGCGACCTTCTCGAACTTGATGCCGTCGGTGTTGGTCAGCACCTCGGGCTTGGCCGCGGAGCCGAGCTCGTCGGCCGCCCAGGGCCAGATCGCGCCGGGGTGGCCGCCCCACCACTCGGTGGTGGCGACGGGCACGACACCCAGCGCGAGCAGGGCGTCCTGCTCGACGAGGCCTACCACGACGACGCGCTTGGGCTCGGCCTTGATCTCGGTGGCGCCGTACTTGTGCTCGATGGAGACGGGGAAGGCCGCCGAGGTCGCGCCCTGACTGCCGGAGGTGCCGGACGGCTCCTGGTCGGTGCCGCAAGCGGCGAGGCCGAGGCCGAGGAGCACCGCGGTGGCGGTGGCCGTCAGCGTACGGACGGGAGTGAGAAGCCGCACGGTTGTTCCTTTCTGTGCTGGTGGGACCGCCCCCTGGCGGGTCCCGCCGAGGAGCATAGGTTAGCCTCGCCTAATCTCAAACTCGGGGTGATCAAGGAGCGGTGATGACGCAGACGACCGGAGTGCTGCCCGCGCCGCGGACGGCCGAACCGGCCCGCGCGCCGCGTGCTGGCCACGCGTGGCGGCGCGGCGGGCTGGTGATCGGCATAGTCGCGCTCGCCGTCGTGCTCGCGCTGAGCATCGCGGTCGGCAGCCGCACCATCGCGCTCGGCACCGTGTGGCAGGTGCTCTGGCACGACGACGGCTCCGCGCAGGCCGACATCGTGCACCGGCTGCGTGTCCCCCGCACGCTGCTCGGCCTCGGGGTCGGCGCGGCGCTCGGGCTGGCCGGTGCGCTGATGCAGGCGCTCACCCGCAACCCGCTGGCCGAACCCGGCCTGCTCGGGGTGAACCTGGGCGCGTCCTCGGGCGTCGTCGTCGCGATCGCTTTCCTCGGCCTGACCTCGCCGAGCGCGTACGTCTGGTTCGCCTTCGGCGGGGCCGCGCTGACCGCGACGGCCGTGTTCGCCCTCGGCGGGTCAGGGCGCTTCCCCACCCCGGAACGCCAGGTGCTGGCCGGGGTGTCCATCACCGCCGTGCTCGGCGCGCTGGTCTGGGCGGTGCTGGTCACCAACCGCGGCACGTTCGACCGGTACCGGCACTGGGACGTCGGCTCGCTGGCCGACCGCGACGGCGACACCCTGGTCCGGGTCGCGCCGTTCCTGATCGCCGGGATCCTGCTCACGCTGGCCCTGGGCGGCCGGCTCAACGCGCTGAGCATGGGCGACGAGGCCGCCACGGCGCTGGGCGCGAACCCGGGCCGCATCCGCGTGCTCGGCGTCGCCGCGATCACGCTGCTGTGCGGCGCGGCCACGGCCGCCTGCGGCCCGATCTGGTTCCTCGGCCTGGCCGTGCCGTACATCGCGCGCCTGGTCACCGGACCCGACCACCGCTGGATCCTCGCCTACGCCGTGGTGCTCGGCCCGATCCTGCTGCTAGGCGCGGACGTGCTCGGCCGGGTGCTGACCGCTCCGTCGGAACTGCAGGTCGGCATCGTCACCGCGTTCCTCGGCGCGCCGGTGTTCATCGCCCTGTGCCGCCGCCGGAAGCTGGGTGCCCTGTGAACATGATCACCAAGACGCGCGGGGCCACGCCGAGTCCGACGGCAGCGCGCCGCCGCGCACGGCAGCTCATGCTGCGTACGCCCGGCGGCGCGCTGTCACTGCGGGTGCCCGCCCGTGCCCTGCTCGTCGGGGCCGTGCTGCTGCTGACGGCGGCCGCGATCGCCGTGGTCAACCTGTCCAGCGGGGACTTCCCGATCCCCGTCCGCGACGTGCTGCGCAGCCTGATCGGGCAGGGCGACCCGGGCACCGACTTCATCGTGCACGAGCTGCGGCTGCCCCGGGCGCTGGTCGCGCTGCTGGTCGGCGCGGCGCTGGGCGCGAGCGGCGCGGTGTTCCAGGGCCTGACCCGCAACCCGCTGGGCAGCCCCGACTTCGTCGGCATGACCGTCGGCGCGGCCACCGGCGCGCTGGTCGTCATCCTGCTGCTCGACGGCAGCGGCCTGCAGGTCGCCGCAGGCGCGATCGCCGGCTGCGTGCTCACCTCGGTCGCCATCTACCTGCTCGCGTTCCGCGGCGGCACCCAGGCGTTCCGCCTGATCCTGATGGGCGTCGGGGTGTCCGCGCTGCTGGAGGCGTTCAACTCGTACCTCATCGTGAAGGGCCGCCTCGACGAGGCGCTCGCCGCGCAGGTGTGGCTCATCGGCAGCCTCGGCGGCCGCGGCTGGACCGAGGTCACCATCGTCGGAATCACGCTGGCCGTGCTGCTGCCCGTGGTCCTCTACTACGGCCGCCACCTGAACATGCTGGCGCTGGGCGACGACACCGCGACCCTGCACGGCGTACGCGTCGAGCGCAGCCGGGCGGTGCTCGCGCTGGCCAGTGTGGGGCTGGCCGCGGGCGCGACGGCCGCCGCGGGCCCGATCGCGTTCGTGGCGCTCGCCGCGCCGCAGCTGGCCGCGCGGCTGACCCGCTCCCCCGGGCCGGGCATCCTGCCCGCGGCGGCGATGGGCGCGGCGCTGATGGCCGGCAGCGACTGGGCGGCCCAGCGGGTGCTGCCCGACCACGACATCCCCGCCGGCGTGGTCACCGCCGCGATCGGCGGGCTCTACCTGACCTGGCTGCTGGCCCGCGAGTGGCGGCGCGGCCGATGAGCACGAAGGAGCACGCGATGCAGGCACGGCTGCGGGCCGACAACCTGACCCTGGCGTACGACCGCCGCGTGGTCGCCCGCGACCTCGGTGTCGAGATCGCCGACGGGTCGTTCACGGTCATCGTCGGCCCGAACGCCTGCGGCAAGTCCACCCTGCTCAAGTCGCTTGCCCGGGTGCTGAAGCCGCAGGCGGGCACGGTCTACCTCGACGGCGCGGCGATCGCCTCGCTGCCCTCGCGCCAGGTCGCCAAGCAGCTGGGCATGCTGCCGCAGTCGCCGGTCGTGCCGGCTGGGATCGTGGTCGAGGACCTGGTCGCCCGGGGCCGCTTCGCCCACCAGCGGCTGCTGCGCCAATGGTCCGCCGACGACGAGGCCGCGGTACGCGAGGCGATGGCCGTGACCGAGGTGTCCGACCTGGCCGACCGGTTCGTCGACGAGCTGTCCGGCGGCCAGCGCCAGCGGGTGTGGCTCGCGGTCGCGCTGGCCCAGCAGACGCCGATCCTGCTGCTGGACGAGCCGACGACGTTCCTGGACCTGGCGCACCAGTTCGAGGTCCTCGACCTGTGCGCCGAGCTGCACGAGCAGGGCCGCACCGTGGTCGCCGTGCTGCACGACCTGAACCAGGCCTGCCGCTACGCCACCGACCTGGTCGTCATGCGCGGCGGCGAGATCGTCGCCCAGGGCGCGCCCGAGGCGGTCATGACGGCGGACCTGGTCGAGCACGTCTTCGGCGTGACCAGCCAGGTGATGACCGACCCGCAGACGGGCACGCCCATGGTCGTACCCGCCGATCGCCGTCGTCGTCGTGGCGCCCGCACCGGGCAGCAGAAGGTCTCCGCCTAGGGCCACAACTTCTGGGTTGTGGGCACAACCCAGAAGTTGTGGCGCTCCGGCGCTGATACCTTCGGCCTCCGGTAAGGACCGGAGGCCGCGAGACATCAGGCGACCGGGCTCAGGCCAGGGCCAGTGAGTGCGCGCCCGTCAGGGAGCGCGCGATCTCGCCGGCGCGAACGGCCGTGTTGGACAGCAGCGTCGGGCTGATGCCGTGGGTGTGCTCGGTCGGGCCCTGGACATAGATGCCGCAGCGCACGTCGCCGGTGGTGATGACGCGGTAGTCGCGTTCGACCTGGAGCTGCCCGCCGTCGCGGCGGGCGCAGTGCTCGCCCAGCTCGCCGAGCAGCGAGGCGGCCTCCTGGAGGTGCCGAAGCCGATCCCTGCGAGATCGTGAAGATGTGCGTCCGACGTGGACATATGACCGTTGCTGATTTCATAGTCGGTTACCAGCAATCCCGGCCTTTCGGACGGGAAGGTTCTTGCCGTCACCGGAGCGTGACCGCTTCGGCTTGGCGAAGATCTCTCGCTTCTGTCCGCTGGTGCGGGGTTGCGCCACCTGCCCGCCCACCCGGCCGCTTGCGCGGCCGGGTGGTGGTGCGGGTCTCACGGTCGGCTCCACGAGGGTTCGACGCTTGCGCGTCCTGGTCTCCGGCCACTCCGGTACCAGTCAAAACAGCCGCCGCCACGACGGCGAGGTTACGGGCGGCGTTCGCGTCGCGGTCCATGACCAGACGACACTGTTCGCAGGTGAACACCCGGACGTGCAGCGGCAGCTTGGCTTTCACCGCACCGCAGTCCGAGCAGGTCTTCGACGACGGGAACCAGCGGTCGGCCACCACAGTGACCCCGCCGGCCCACCCGCCCTTGTAGGTCAACTGTCGGCGGATCTGCCCGAACCCGGCGTCGGCGACCTTGCGGGCCAGTCGCCGGTTGGCCAGCATCCCGGCCACGTTCAGATCCTCGACCACCACCGTGCCGTACTCGGCCCGGACCGCGGTCGTGAGCTTGCGCAGCCCGTCAGCACGCAGGTCAGCGACACGGTGATGAACCCGGTTACGTTCGGCATCGGCTTTGACCCACCGCCGCGACGGTGTGCGAGAGCAGTTCGCCATCCCTTCCGCGTGCCGCCCCCGAAGATTACATTAGGGTGGCCTTAGCAAGGTAAGCCTTGCCTTCGGTTTGCGCCAGCGGGCCGAGACGTTTCCACGTTCCAGTCCAGAGGAGGGCACCCATGCGGGTCGCGATGTTCGGTTACCAGACCTGGGGGCACCGCACGCTCCAGGCGCTGCTGGAAGCGCCAGACCTCGAGGTGGTCCTCGTCGTCACGCATCCGAAGAGCGACCACGCGTACGAGCGGATCTGGAGTGACTCCGTCGCCGACCTGGCCACCGAGCACGGCGTGCCCGTGCTGATCCGCGAGCGCCCCGACGACGAGGAGCTGATGGCGGCGCTCAAGGAAGCCGACCTGGACGTCATCGTGGCCACCAACTGGCGCACCTGGATCCCGCCGCAGGTCTTCAACCTGCCCCGGCACGGCACGCTCAACATCCACGACTCGCTGCTGCCGAAGTACGCCGGCTTCTCCCCGCTGATCTGGGCGCTGCTCAACGACGAGCCCGAGGTCGGCGTGACCGCGCACATGATGGACGACACCCTCGACGCGGGCGACATCGTGCTGCAGCGCTCGGTGCCGGTCGGCCCGCGCGACACCACCGCCGACCTGTTCCACAAGACGCTCGCCCTGTTCGGGCCGCTGACGGTCGACGGCCTGCGGCTGATCGCGTCGGGCCGCACCGACTGGACGCCGCAGGACCGCACCCAGGCCAGCTTCTTCCACAAACGCGCCGACGAGGACCTGCGCATCGACTGGACCTGGACCGCCGAGGAGCTGGACCGCCTGGTCCGCGCCCAGTGCGACCCGTATCCGAACGCCTACACCTTCCACCGCGGGCAGCGCATCCGTGTGATCAAGGCCTCGGTCTCGCAGGCCGTGTACGGCGGCACGCCGGGCCGGATCTTCTACCGCGAGGGCGACGGCGTCGCGATCGTGGCGGGCGCAGAAGCCCGCCGGGGGAAGAGCAAGGGCCTGGTCATCGAGCGGGTACGCCTCGACGACGGCACCGAGCTGGCGGCCACCGACCTGTTCCGGACCATGGGCGGCTACCTGGGACACTCTCCGGCATGACGGAACTGACCGAGCTGCTGGCCGACCTGGTCCGCATCCCCAGCGTCGGCGGCACGCCGCACGAGGCCGGCATCCAGACGGTGCTCGCCGACTGGATGCGCGCCGAGGGCCTGGAGGTCGACCTGTGGGAGCTGCCGCTGCCGGAGCTGACCGCCCAGCCGGGTTTCCCCGGCATGGAGGTCACCCGGGAGCGCGCGTACGGGCTGGTCGGGCGGCTGCCCGGCACGGGCGGCGGACGGTCGCTGATGTTCAACGGGCACATCGACGTGGTGCCGCCCGGTGACCCGGCCACGTGGACGGGCGACCCGTTCAGCGGCCGGGTCGACGGCGACCGCCTCTACGGCCGGGGCGCCTGCGACATGAAGGGCGGCCTGGTCTCGGCGCTGTTCGCGATCCGCGAGCTGAAGCGCGACCGCCCCCGCGGCGATGTGCTCGTCGCGTGTGTGGCCGGTGAGGAGGACGGCGGGCTGGGCACGTACGCGCTGCTCGACCGGGGGTGGCGGGCCGACGCGTGCGTCATCCCCGAGCCGACCGGCCTGGCCGTGGTCCCCGCCAACGCAGGCGCGCTGACGTTCCGGCTGCGCGTGCCCGGCACGTCGGCGCACGCCTCCCGGCGTACCGCGGGCGTCAGCGCGGTCGAGAAGTTCCTGCCCGTCTTCACCGCGCTGCGCGAGCTGGAAGCGTCCCGCAACCGCGACGTCGACCCGCTGATGCGCCGCTGGGACATCCCTTACGCGCTGGAGATCGGCACCGTTCACGCGGGCGACTGGTCGTCGTCGGTGCCCGACCTGCTGATCGCCGAGGGCCGCTTCGGCGTCGCGCTCGGCGAGTCCCCGCAGTCGGCCAAGGCGGCGCTCGAAACGGCGGTCGCCGACGCGTGCGCCCGGGACGGCTGGCTGGCCGAGCACCCGGTCACCGTCGAGTGGTGGGGTGGGCAGTTCCTGCCCGGCCGCAACCCAGACCCCGCGTTCACCGCGGCGCTCGTCGAGGCCACCGGCGTCACGCCGGAGCAGTGGGGTGCGCCATACGGCAGCGACCTGCGGCTGCTCGCCGGAGCGGGCATCCCTACGGTCCAGTACGGTCCCGGCGCCATCGAGCTGGCCCACGCCCCCGACGAGTACGTGCCGATCTCCGAGGTGGTGACCGCCAGCGCCGTGCTGGCCCGCCTCGCCGCGACCCACTGCGCCTGACCGGGCAGCCCTCGCCCGCCCACGACGTCACCGCCCCGACCGCCGCCCGACAGCCTGACGGGCGGCCGCGCGACGATGCACGCCGCGACCCACCACCGACTCTCCCAGGAGAACTGAGATGCCACAGCTGACCGGCGGCCGCGTGCTGCGCGAGGCCCTGCGCGGGCAGGCGGGCCGCATCACCGGCAGCGCGCTGCTCAGCACCGGCCATCAGGCCGGCGAGGCCATGGTGCCGGTGGTGATCGGCGTCGTGGTGGACCGGGCCGTCGGCACCGGCTCCAGCTCGCAGTTGCTGCTGTGGCTCGGCGTGCTGGGCGCGGTGTTCCTGACCCTGTCGTTCAGCTTCCGGTTCGGCGCACGGCTGGGCGAACGCGCCGCCGAGCAGGCGGGGCACGTGCTGCGGGTACGCCTCACCGACCGGGTTCTCGACGCGTGCGGCGGAGCCGACACCGGCCGCCTGCCGGGTGCGCTGGCCAGCGTCGCGACCAGTGACGCCGGGCGGGTCGGCATGGTCGCGCTCGTGCTGCCCCTCGGCGTGGCCGGCATCCTGGGCCTGGCCGTCGGCGCGGTCGCGCTGCTGCGGGTGTCGCTGCCGCTCGGCCTGCTGGTGCTGCTCGGCACGCCGCTCATGATGGGGCTGGCGCACCTGCTGGGCCGTCCTTTGCAGCGGCGCAGCGAGGTCGAGCAGGACCGGATCGCGCACACCGCCGGGCTCGCCGCGGACATGGTCGGCGGCCTGCGCGTGCTCAAGGGCATCGGCGCGGAACGGGCGGCGGCCGAACGGTACCGGCTGTCGAGCCGCGCCGCGCTCACCGCGACCGTGCACGCCGCCCGTGCCAAGAGCTGGCACGACGGCACCCTGCTCGCCGTCAACGGGCTGTTCCTGGCCGTCGTCGCGCTGGTCGGCGGACGGCTCGCCGCCGACGGCGCGATCAGCATCGGCGCGCTGATCGCCGCGGTCGGCATGGCGCAGTACCTGATCGGGCCGCTGTCCATGCTGGTCTGGGTCAACGGCGAACTGGCCCAGGGTCGCGGCAGCGCCGTCCGCATCGCCGAGGTGCTGGCCTCTCCAGCGGCCGTCGGCGGCGACGCGCCGCTGACCGGCCCGATCACCGGCCGCCTCGCCGTACGCGGCCTCACCCACGGTGGCCTGCGTGACCTCGACCTCGACGTCACCGCCGGGCAGCTCGTCGGCGTCGTCACCGCCGACCCCGCCCACGCCGAGGCCCTGGTCGACCTGCTGGGCCGCGAACGCGAACCCGACTCCGGCACCATCACCCTCGACGGCCACGACCTGTCCACCCTGGACCCCGAGGCGGTACGCGCCGCGCTGCTGGTCGCCGCCCACGACGCCGAACTGTTCGAAGGCACCCTGCGCGACAACGTCCTGGCCCCGGCCGCCGACGGCAGCACCGTGCCCCGGCAGCGCACCGCTCCGGCGACCCTGACCGGCCAAGCCGACACCGCCGCGGACGGCCCGCTCACCGCGGCGCCCGCCGCCTCCGGGACCGACAGCCTGCTCGGCGCGGCGCTGGCCGCCTCCGGCGCGGACGAGGTCGCCGCGACGCTGGCCGGCGGTGTCGACGGGGCGCTCGCCGAGCGCGGCCGGTCGCTGTCCGGCGGGCAGCGCCAGCGTGTCGCCCTGGCCCGCGCGCTGGCCGCCGACGCCCCGGTGCTGGTCCTGCACGAGCCCACCACGGCCGTCGACGCGGTCACCGAGCTGCGCATCGTCAACGGCGTACGCCGCCTGCGCGAAGGCCGTACCACCGTCGTCATCACCACCAGCCCGGCGCTGCTGGCCGCCGCCGACACCGTCCACTTCGTCGCCGACGGCGCGCTCACCGCGTCCGGCACCCACGAGCAGCTCGTCCGCGAGCACACCGGCTACCGCGCGACGGTGCTGGCATGACCGGCCAGGAGGCACATCCCATGACCGAGCAGCGGGAACTGCTGCCCACCGCCACGGGCCGGCAGGCCGTCGCGGCGCTGCGCGCGCTGCTGCGCCCGCGCCGGTGGCTGGCCGCGGCGGGGCTGTTCGTGCTGACCGCCGCCACCGCCGTCGGGCTGGCCGTCGCGCCGCTGCTCGGCCACGTCGTCGACCTCGTCACCACCGGCGCGCCCGCGTCAGCGATCACCACCCCGGTCGTCGCCCTGGCCGTGATCGCGGTCCTGTCCGGAGCCGCCACCGCGTACGGCCTCACCCTGATCGCCCGGCTCGGCGAAGGGGCCCTGGCCGAGCTGCGGGAACGGTTCCTCAACCGGGCGCTGCGGCTGCCACTCGGCCAGGTCGAGCGGGCCGGGTCCGGCGACCTGACCTCACGGGCCGGCAACGACCTCAACGCGGTCGCCTCCGTGGTCCGCTCCGGCCTGCCCGAGCTGGCCCGGTCACTGCTGGCCATCGGCCTGACCCTGGCCGGGCTGGCCGTGCTCGACTGGCGCTTCATGGCCGCCGCGCTGCTGGCCGCACCCGTGCAGCTGTACACCGTCTGGTGGTACGGCGGCCGCGCCCTGCCGCTGTACGCCCGCCAGCGCATCGCCGTCGGCGCGCAGCAGCAGCAGCTCCTGGAGACCATCGGCGGCGCGCCGACGGTCCGCGCGCTGCGCCGCCGCGAGGAGCACCTGGGCCGGGTCACCGGGCGCTCGCAGGACGCCGTCGACCTGACCATGCGCGGGGTCAACCTGGTCACCCGCTTCTACGCCCGGCTCAACCTGGCCGAGTTCATCGGCCTGTCCGCGGTGCTGGCCACCGGTTTCCTGCTGGTGCGCTCAGGTGAGGTCACCATCGGCGCGGCGACCGCGGCGGCGCTGTACTTCCACAACCTGTTCACGCCGGTCAACATCGCGCTCGGGCTCATCGACGACGTGCAGGCGGCGACGGCCGCGCTGGTCCGCATCGTCGGCGTCGCCGACCTGCCCGAGCCGGCGGCTCCACCCGCGGCGCGTACGCCCGCCGACGCCTCGCTGCACGCCGACGCGGTCAGCCACTCCTACACCGCCGACCGACCTGTGCTGCACGACGTCACCATCGCGGTGCCCGCCGGGCAGCGGGTCGCGCTGGTCGGCGCGAGCGGCGCGGGCAAGAGCACCCTGGCCGGGCTGGTCGCGGGTGTGCACCAGCCGACGTCGGGCAGCATCCGGGTCGGCGGCGTCGGCATCGGCGACCTCGACCCGTCCGGCCGCCGGGCCGTCGCGCTGATCACGCAGGAGGTGTACGTCTTCGCGGGCACCCTCGCCGAGGACCTGCGCCTGGCCCGCCCCGACGCCACCGACGCCGAGCTGACCGCCGCGCTGGAGCGGGTCGGCGCGGCCGAATGGGCGACGGCGCTGCCCGAGGGCCTGTCCACCGTGGTCGGTGAGGGCGGGCACCGGCTCACCGCCGCGCAGGCGCAGCAGCTCGCGCTGGCCCGGCTGGTGCTGGCCGACCCCGCGGTCGCGGTGCTGGACGAGGCCACCGCCGAGGCGGGCAGCGCCGGGGCGCGGGTCCTGGAGGCGTCGGTCGCCGCCGCGCTGCACGGGCGCACCGGACTGCTGGTCGCGCACCGGCTCACCCAGGCGGCGCTCGCCGACCGGGTGGTGGTGCTCGACGAGGGCCGCATCGTGGAGAGCGGCTCCCACGACGAGCTGCGCGAGACCCCCGACGGCCGCTACGCCGAACTCTGGCGGGCCTGGTCCGGCCGCCGCGACGCGGACCGCGCCGCGTGAGCATCGCCGGACCTGGCGGCGCGATCCGCTAGGTCACGCCTGGGGCGCGTCGTCACCGCCGTCCGGCTCGGTGTCCTGTGCGGACCGGGCGGCGATCGCGTCCTGGATACGGCGCTGGGTGCGCAGGGCCTTCTTCGCCGCGACGCTGACCCAGCCGTCGAAGACCGTCTGCCCCTTGTCCTGCGCCATCAGGCGCTCCAAGGTCGGCACGACACTCGGGTCGCCGGTCGAGCCGAGCGCCACGGCCGCCCAGTAGCGCAGGTCCGGGTCGTCGTCGTCGGCCGCCGCGAGCAGCCTGGGAATGATGTCCGGCGCGAACTTCGACAGCGCGCTGGCGACGTATCCGATCCGGGTGAAGCCCCGGTGCTCGAACGCCTCCCACAGGGCCGTCAGCGCCTCGTCGCCGCCGATCGCGGCCAGCGCCTCGGCGGCGCGCTCGCGCAGCCACTCCGGCTCGGACCACAGCGCCGGCACCAGCGCGGGCACCGCCGACTCGTCACCGATCCGGCCGAGGGCGACGACGGCCTGCTCCTGGCCCATCCAGTCGCCGCGGTCCAGCAGCGCCACCAGCCCCGGGACCGCGGCGGGCAGGCGCAGCTCGGCGCAGCCCATCGCGGCCCAGGCCTGGCAGTTGTAGCGGGTGTCGGCGAGCGCGGCGAGCAGCGGCTCGGCCAGGGACGCGTCTACGAACACCGCGGCATGGTTCATCGCCCGGGTGTAGAGCGAGCGGTGGTAGTGCGGGTAGTCGCCCACCAGCGCCCGCAGCGCCTCCAGGGCGGACGCGTCGCCGCCTTCCTTCACGCGGTCGAGGAGCCGGTAGAGGTGCTCCTCACGGGTGTCGAGGTCGCCGTCCATCAGAGCGCGCTGATCAGGGTTCACCCGGCAACGGTAGTCCCTGGCCCGGCGGCGTTCGCGTGCACGTGGCACGCGCCGGCCGGCTCGCCGCGACATCACGCTGAACTGCTCGTATCACCCAGGGCAACGGCCACGTCACTAGGACGCCGGGTCCGGGTCCGGAACACTTGTGCCGGTGAAGGGGCAGGTATTGATCTCGGGCGCGAGCATCGCCGGTCCCGCGCTGGCCTACTGGCTGCACGAGTACGGGATGACTTCCGTGGTCGTCGAGCGCCACGACGGCATCCGTCCCGGCGGCCAGACCGTCGATCTGCGCGGGGCGGGCCGCACGGTCGCCCGGCGGATGGGCATCGAGGACGCCGTCCGGGCCCGCTCCACCGGGGAGGACGGGGTCGCCTTCGTCGACGCGCGCAACCGGGTCAAGGCGGCGTTCGCCGCGGATGTCTTCGGCGGGGAGGGTTTCGTCGCCGAACTGGAGATCCTGCGCGGCGAGCTGGCGGAGCTGCTGCACGAGCGCACCCGCGAGCGCACCGAGTACGTCTTCGGTGACCGCATCACCGCCGTGGACGACCGCGACGACGAGATCCTGGTCTCGTTCGCGCACGGCCCCGACCGAGCGTTCGACGTGGTGGTGGCGGCTGACGGCATCGGCTCCACGACGCGGGGGCTGGTGTTCGGCGACGAGGCGCGGGTGACCCCGCTCGGGCTGTACACGGCCTACCTCACCATCCCCCGTGCGGCGTCGGACGGCTCGTGGGCGCGCTGGCACAACGCGCCCGGCGGCCGGGTCGTCGCGCTGCGCCCGGACAACCTCGGCACGACCAGGGCGCTGATGTCGTTCCTGTGCCCGCCCCGCGGCTACGAGCGGCTCCCGGCCGCCGAGCAGAAGGAGCTGCTGCGCCGCGTCTTCGCCGACGCGGGCTGGGAGGCTCCCCGGGTGCTGCGCGAGCTCGACGCCGCCGACGAGTTCTACTGCGAGCTCGTCGGCCAGGTGCGCGCGCCGCGCTGGAGCAGGGGCCGGGTCGTCCTGCTCGGCGACGCGGGCTACTGCGCCTCGCCGATCAGCGGCATGGGCACCAGCCTGGCCCTGGTGGGGGCGTACGTGCTGGCTGGTGAGCTGGCCGCCCAGCCCGGGCATCGCGCCGCCTTCGGGTCCTACGAGCGCATCATGCGGCCGTACGTCGCCCAGGCCCAGCACCTGCCGCCGTTCACACCGCGCATCGCGCACCCGCGCAGCCGGGTCGGGATCGGATTCCTCAACACTCTGCTGGCCACGGCCGCAAACCCGACGGTGCAGCGCCTCGCCCGGCGTTTCATGTCACCGCCCGCCGAGAAGATCGACCTGCCGGACCACACCGGCCTGCGCAGGGCGTGAGCCGCGCTCACGCGAGCACGGCCGCGCTGACGGTGTCGACGTACCAGCGCTGGAACCGTTCGGCCGACCAGCCGCGGGTGCGTACCAGCCAGTCGTAGTTGCGGGCGTCCATCGCCAGCCACAGCACGTCGGCGACGCTGTCGGCGTCGTGCTCGGGGCGCACCCCGCCGGTCGCGACGAGTTCCGCGGCGAACATGCCCATGCCACGCCGCCGCTCCTCGACACTCTTGCGCCAGATGGCGGCGGCGTCGGCATCCGCGGTCGCCGCCCCGGCCAGCGCGACCATCACCGCGGCGTTGCGCTCGTGAACCTCGGTGATCTGCCGGGCATAGCGGACGAGTTTGGCCCGCGGGTCGGCCAGGGCCCGGATCTCGGCGACGAAGGCACGGTCGGGCAGCGCCACCGGCTCGTCGTCGCCTGCCGTCGTCACGTCGACCAGATCGGACAGCAGCCGGCGTTTGCTGCCGAACACCGCGTAGACGGTCTGCACCGCGACACCGGCCTCGGCCGCGATCGCGGTCAGCGGGGTCGCGGCGTATCCGGCCTCGGCGAACAGCCGACCGGCCGCGTCCAGGATCGCGCGCCGGGTCTGACGGGCCTGCTCCTGTCGCCGCTCCGACTCGTAGCGCCGCTTGACAACCACCGCCTCACTGTAGTGCTCTATTCGATAGAGCAACACTCTAACCAAAGGATGTGATCGTATGCCGTTCGGTGTGCTGCAGGAGATGCCCGGCGTGAGCGAGGCCGAATACCGGCTGGTCGAGCAGCACCTCGGCCCGGACCGGCCGCCGGGCCTGCTGGCCCACGTCGCCGGGCCGACCGAGGACGGCTGGCGGATCATCAACGTCTGGCAGGACGAGGCGGCGTTCCGGCGCTTCCAGTCCGAGCGCCTGGTGCGGGCCGCGGGCCTGGCCGCCCAGCAGGACGGCTTCGACGCCGGCAAGAGCGCCGGCTTCCGGGCGATGACCGTCGACGGCGCAGAACTGCCGTTCTGATGGCCGACACTGCCGGGCTGCGCGCCCGCAACAGCGCGTTCTGGGCGCAGGCCGCACCCGGCTGGATCCGGCACGCCGACCGCCAGGACGAACTCGGCAGGCCGCTGGGCGCGGTCGCGATGGCCCGCCTCGACCCGCGACCCGGCGAGCGCGTCCTCGACATCGGCTGCGGCTGCGGCGGCACCACCGCCGAGCTGGCGGCGGCGGTCGGGCCGACCGGCACGGCGCTCGGCGTGGACCTGGCGGAGTCCATGGTCGCCGCGGCGGCGACCCGGTTCCCGTCCGACAGGCATCCGGGTCTGCGGTTCGCCGCCGCCGACATCGAGACCGGCGAGCTGCCGGGTGCGCCGTACGACGCGGCGTACTCCCGGATGGCCCTGATGCTGCTCGCCGATCCGGTCGCGGGCTGTGCCAACGTCCGGCGGGCACTGCGGCCCGACGGGCGGCTGGCCGCCACGGTATTCCGCGACGGCACCGCCAACCCGTGGCTCCAGCTGGCGGTGCTCGGCGCCGCACCGCACGTGGGGGCGCTGCCGCCGCTGCCGGTCGGCGACGAACCCGGCCCGTTCGCGTTCGCCGACCCGGCCCGGGTGCGCCGGATACTCACCGCGGCGGGCTTCGACGCCGTCACGGTCGAACCGGACGACGTGACCCTCGCCGCCCCCGACGACCCCGACACCGTGGCCGAGTGGCTGATCGAAATCGGACCGGCCGGAGCCGCGTACCGGACCGCACCGACTCGGCAGCAGGCCGCCGCTCGCACCGCGGCGGCCGGGTTGCTCGACCGGTTCCGGGAGCCCGGGACCGGCTACCGGCTCCCCGCCGGACTCTGGCTCATCACGGCGACGGCACCCTGACGCCACCCCAGACCACCGCTCCGAGCACGTCGAACTCCTCCAGAACGGTTGACCACATGAGAGCCCGAACCACCACCCTGCTCGCCCCGGCCATCCTGTGCCTCGCCCTCGGCCTGACCGCCTGCGGCGACGACGCGGATCCCGCGCCACCGGCCGCGAACGGCGCCTCCGCATCGGCGCCGCCCGCGGACTCCTGCGGCGGGGCCGCCGACCGGGTGAAGGAGCACCTGGACAACGCCAAGGTCAGTTCGGTCGTCGTGAACGGCCAGTGCACCTCCGTCGTGATCACCACGACCCTCGGCGACGACGCAAACGCCGACGCCTTGCGGCTCTGCGAATCCGCGGCCGAGGTCGCCTACAGCGGCGACGTCAACGCCGTCACCGTGCTGGCCGCCTCGAAGGCGGAACTGGCCATCGGCATCTCCGGCGCGAAGTGCATGGCCTCGGCCTGACACACGGCCGGCGGGCGGTGCTCCACCCCGTGCGGGGAGCACCGCCTTCAGTGTTGCGGGCTCTGTCGCGCCTCGTGGACCAGTTCGTACGTCAGCTCGGCGATCTGGCCGTCCTGCACGATCCGGGCCAGCCGCACCTGCGACGACAGCAGCCGGCGCGGCAGCAGCGGCGCTCCCCCGCCGAGGAACACCGGGGTGACCCCCATGATGATCTCGTCTAGCCGTCCCTGGTCGGCGAACCGGCCCACCAGCTCGCCGCCGCCGACCAGCCACACGTTGGCCGCACCGGCCGCCGCGAGCATCGCGTCGTGCACCGGGCCGACGTCACCGGACACGAAGTGCAGGTTCGCGCCCGGAATCCGCGGCAGGTCACGGTGGCTGAACACCCAGCACGGCGTATCGCCGTAGTACGCCCGCCACTTCTCCGGATGATCCAGCAGCTGATCGTGGTCGAGCACCCACTCGTACGTCGTCGCGCCCATGCACATCGCGCCCACCCCGGTGAAGAACTGCTTGAACCGGTCCGGGCCGCTCCGGTCGACGACGAACAGCCAGTCCAGCGAGTTCTCCTGATCGGCGATGAAACCGTCAGCGCTGGTCGCCGTGTAGTACTGGGTTCTGGTCACCGGTCCAGTTTTTCACGCGCAGCGGCGGCAGCGGCTCCATGCCGGCAAGCTCGGCTGCCAGGTCCGCGGCGGTCACCTCACCGCCGTACGCCGCCGCCCACACGCGGCAACGCAGGTCCAGGTGCGCGAGTTCCAACGGAGTCGGGCCGTACTCCGGACCGAGCTCGTAACCCTTGCGTTCGGCGTCGAGGCGGCCGCTCACCTTGAGATCGGCCAGCCGCGCCTGGAGGTCGAGATCGTCGAACGGCGGCTCCCTCGGATCGAAGACCGGCCGGATCGGCGCGACGGCGGCGAACCCGAGCAACGTCAGGAGCCCGACCACGGCGTTCTCCATCGGGACCGATGGCATGTCCCGCATTCCGACGAACTCCGCCACGCCCTGAGCCGAGGGCGTCCGCCCGGCCTCCACCGCCCACG
Organism: Catellatospora vulcania; assembly: GCF_009720385.1. Taxonomy (GTDB): domain Bacteria; phylum Actinomycetota; class Actinomycetes; order Mycobacteriales; family Micromonosporaceae; genus Catellatospora; species Catellatospora vulcania. The sequence goes on from NZ_WARX01000034.1 coordinate 143,167, forward strand.
CGAGCAGCGTGTCCACGGCCGCCTGTTGTTCGGCAACCGGCGGACGCCCACCGACATGCTCCAGGCCGCAGTCTTCCGGACGGTTCGGCACGTGCAGCGACAGTGCCACACCCGACGGCGTACCGGCCTCGATCAGCGCGCAGCTGCTCTCTGCGACGTACGCCGCAAGCACGGGCGCGCGGGTGGCGGCCAGCAGGTCAGCGACACCCTCTGCTAGGCGCAGCCGCTCGGAGTGGAAGGCCGTGACCCCGACCCGCTGCCAGCCGTCGCCGACGTCGTGCAGGCTCACCACCTGCTGCCACAGCCCGTGCAGGCCCACGCGCGAGCCGAACGCCCTCACCTCCGGGTGCGTGGGCAGCGGGCGGCCGACCGGCCGGGCCAACAGCATCGTGCCGTAGTAACCCATGGCGCGACAGGGTACGCCACACCACCGACCCCGGTGACCACGTCACGGGCGGGCACATGGACAGTGATACATGGCGATGACACCATATGTCGATGCGTCGCATACCCCTCCTCTGCGTGCTCGCCCTGCTCGGCACCACCGTGCTGGCCGCACCCGCCTCCGCAGCACCGGTCGCGCTGCTCAGCGACCCCGTCTACGACTACGCCACCGCCATCCGCGAGACCGTGTACGTCGAGACGACCCTCGACAACGACGGCAACGGCACCCCCGACAAGGTCGTCGCGGACATCATCCGGCCCCGCGAGGCGGCCACGGCCGGGGTGAAGGTGCCGGTCGTCATGGACGCCTCGCCCTACTACCAGTGCTGCGGGCGCGGCAACGAGTCCGAGAAGAAGGTCTACGCCGCCGACGGCACGGTGACCAAGTTCCCGCTGTACTACGACAACTTCTTCGTGCCGCGCGGATACGCCTTCATCGCCGCCGACCTGGCCGGCACCAGCCGCTCAACGGGCTGCGAGGACGTCGGCGGCACCGAGGAGGTGCAGGGCGCGAAGGCGGTCGTCGACTGGCTCAACGGCCGGGCCGTGGGCCGCACCGCGAGCGGCACCGTGGTCAACGCGACGACCTGGACCACCGGCAAGGTCGGCATGATCGGCAAGTCGTGGGACGGCACCGTCGCCAACGCGGTCGCCGCCACCGGCGTGGAGGGCCTGGAGACCATCGTGCCGATCGGTGCGATCTCCAGCTGGTACGACTACAACCGCGCCAACGGCATGGTCAACCCGAAGGTCAGCTCCGTGCCGAGCCTGCACACCACGGTCAACGGCCGCCCGTCAGGCACCTGCACCGCCGTGTCCAGCGCCCTGAGCAGCGGGGCGGTCAGCAACGGCAACTACAACTCGTTCTGGGCCGCCCGCAACTACGTCCCCAACGCCGCCTCCGTGCACGCGAGCGTCTTCGTCGTACACGGCATGAACGACCTCAACGTGCAGGGCGTGCACTTCGGACAGTGGTGGGACGCGCTCGCCGCCAACAACGTGCCCCGCAAGATCTGGCTGTCGCAGGAGGGCCACGTCGACCCGTTCGACTTCCGGCGGGCTGCGTGGGTGGACACACTGCACCGCTGGTTCGACTTCTGGCTAAAGGACATCGACAACGGCATCATGAATGAGCCGATGGCCGACGTGGAACGGGCCGCCGACGTCTGGCAGACCAGCACGCTGTGGCCGCCGTCGGGCACCACCACCACGAACTACGTGCTGCAGGGCACCGGCAACCCGGGCGTGCTGGCGTCGTCCGGCGCGGGCTCGGGCAGCCTCTCGCTGACCGACGCGCCGTCATTGAGCGAGGCCAACGCGGTCAGCTCGCCGACGACCGCCCGCACCGGCCGCAAGGTGTACCAGACCCCGGTGCTCACCTCTGACCTGCGCATCTCCGGCACCCCCACGATCACGCTCCGGGTCCGGTCGAGCAAGGCGACGACCACCCTGACCGCCAAGCTCGTCACGTACGGCACCGCCACCCGCGTGAACTACCGCGCCTCCGGCGAAGGCATCAGCACCCTGACCAGCCAATCGTGCTGGGGCTCCTCGTCGGCCACCGACGACGCCTGCTACAAGGACACCGCGAAGGTCGTCTCCAGCGCCGCCTACCAGGTGCTGTCCCGCGGCTGGATGGACGGCCAGCACCGCGATTCGCTGACCACCACCACCGCCATGAACACCAGCACCTACTACACGATCACCTGGAAGCTGCGCCCCATCGACCAGATCATCCCCGCCGGCCAGCGCCTCGGCCTCGTCCTGACCCTCACCGACCCCGAGTTCGTCACCGCCCACTCCACCGGCGCCACCGCCACCATCGACCTCGCCACCACCGTCCTGAAGCTGCCCATCGCCCCGGCCGGCGGCTTCACCGCCCAGTCGCTGTCGCCGCAGCCCCTGCCGCCCGTCGTCATCGACCCCACCTGGAGCCCCACCACCGGCACCCGCTTCAACTGACAAAGCAAAGGAAGGGCACCTTCTTATCGGATTTCGTGGGTGAAGGTGCCCTTCTTAACATCGAGGCCTGGGTCGCGAGCGCGGCCCAGGCGCCGCAGGCCGGCCTCGCCGACCGGGTCGACGCCGAGGTTGGCGCAGACCACGAAACCGTCATGCGTCCCGTCCGAGACCGTGAGGCACACGTACCGGTGGCGGTGCCGCTCCGGAACCTCGGTGAAGCCGTCGACCTCGGTGAGGTCGCCACGGATGGCGATGAACAGCTCGCGGTAGTTCACCCGCGTGTTCATGGCGAGCACGCCCACGAACACGACGTCGACCGACTCCTCGGACCTGCTCGTTCCGTGGCCGGGGTCAGCACGGCCGTGACTGCGCAGAATGAGCGTGCGGTGCGAAACCGTGTAGAGCCACTGCCGGAACGGGCGCGCAAGATGCAGCGGCAGGCTCTGCCCGAGTTGACGCACGGTCGGGCCTACTCAGCCGCGGTGGTCGGCGACGCCTTCGCGGGCGTCGAGCAGCTCATCCCAATGCTCCCTCGCCCACGCGCACGCCGTGTCCATCGGGGCGAGCATGCTGCGGCCCAGCAGGGTCAACTCGTAGACGACCTGCCGGTCGGCTGCGCGGCGGGTGACCAGGCCGTCGCGCTCCATCGTGCGCAGCGATTTGGTGAGCACCTTCGCGGTGATGCCGCGCAGCGGCACCCGCAGCTCCGAGAACCGGCGCGGGCCGCCCTCGAGGCAGCGGATCACCATGCCGGTCCACTTGTCGCCGAACCGGATCGGCGACAGGTCGGACGGGCATATCTCGTCGAACATGTCCGGTGCCAGGGGTGCGGTCACCCGCGCGATGGTAGCCGGTATCCGAACGGATACCACCTGCCCCGATAGCGTCCGCAGCGTGACCGGGACCCACCCGGCGTACCCAGCCGAGGAGTGGCGCATGAGCAGGATCGTGGTCTTCGGGGCCGGCGGCCGGGCAGGTCGGGCCGTCGCGGCCGAGGCACGGCGGCGGGGGCATCAGGTGACCGCGGTGGTACGCGTCCCCGCACGCCACCCCGACCTCGAAGCCGACGCGGTGCTGGCCGGTGACGTGACCGACCCCGCCACCGTCGCACGCGTCGCGGCCGGGCACGACGCGGCCGTGAACGCCTCCGCCGACCTCGCCGCGGACCCCGCGACGTTCTTCCCGGCCGCGGCACGCGCCCTGCTCGACGGCCTGCCCCGGGCCGGGGTCGGCCGGCTGGTCACCATCGGCCTGGCGTCGGTGCTGGACACGAAGTCCGGCACACCGCTGATGGACACCGCCGGCTATCCGCAGGAGTACCGGTCCTTCTACCTCGGGCACGCGGCAGGCACGGCCGTGCTGCGTGCGACGCCGACCGGCCTGGACTGGCTGGTGCTCAGCCCGGCCGGGGACTTCGACCACACCGCCGGACGCACCGGCCGACACCGCCCCGCGACAGCCGACGCCGCCAGCCGCATCAGCTACCCCGACTTCGCCGTCGCGGTCCTCGACGAGATCGAGAACCCCGCGCACCACCGCGACCACCTGGGCATCGAGGCCGGATGAGCGCCGAGGACGTCACCGACAGCCCGGTCCCGTGGGTGGCCGCGCACATCGGGCGCTTCGTCGAGACCGGCGGCCAGACCCCGCCCGGCATCAACGACCTGTTGCTGACCACCCGTGGACGCAGGACGCGTACCCTGCGCCGGTGGTCGTAGTCGAGCCGACCTTGTGAAGTGAGTGCCGGGCGGACCCGCGAACCAATCTCCCAGCGGCCGGCGGGCCCGCCCTCCACCTCCAGCACTGCGACGTCGGACATGCGAGCATCGGATCAACCAACGAGCAATAGACAGGGGTGGCAGCTGTGACCGGTGTGACCGGTGTGACCGGTGCCGACGCGCAGGGCGGGCAGATGGCCGGTTCGCCTGCAACTGGCATCGTCATCAGCGACGCGGTCGACGACATCATTCAGTCGATCGCCCGGTTCACCAGGGCCGCTGCCGCGCTGACCGACACCGATGTGCAGGCTCCCTCACGGTTGCCGCGCTGGACACGTGGCCACGTGCTGGCGCACGTCACGAGCAGCGCCGACGCCTACTCGAGGCTGCTGTGCCAGGCGCGCACGGATCACCGTGGGTCCCACCGTGCGGCTGATGTGGCCGCCCTGGCTCGTGCAGTCGAGGAAGGCGCCGTGCTGCCGGCGGCCGAACTCGCCGGACAGGTGCGCTCCAGCTTGGACGGATTTGCCCAGGCAGCCAGGACGATGCCGACGGATGCATGGAAAGTCATGGTCACGGCCATGGCAGGTTGGCGCCATCCTGCCTGGTACACCCTGCGCCGGTGCCTGCGCGAGCTCGAGACCCATCACCTGGACCTCGACGTCGGCTACCGCACATCGGACTGGCCGACGGGTTACGTCGCCTGGGCACTCGGGGACACCCTCGCCGCGTTGAAAGCGCGGTCCTTCCCGCTCGCCTCTGCCGAAGCCACCGATCTCGGCCTGACCTGGGACATGTCCGCCGACGGCCCCGCGCTCGCCGGCCCGGGACACGCCCTGCTCGGCTGGCTCACCGGCAGGGCGCCCGCCGACGGGCTCGTGTCCGACCGCCCGCCGACGGCTCTGCCGATGCCACCGGCGTGGCCCCAGCCACCCGTTCCCGGTTGGGGCCGCGACTCCTGAGCATCGCTGCCGGACGCCGAGGTTTCGCGGCGACAGCGCCCGGACGGGCGTGGCATCATGCCGCAATGCCGACGTTCAGTTCGTACGACGGAACCACGCTCGCCTACCATGTCGAAGGCTCTGGACCGGTGCTCGTCTGCCAGCCCGGTGGCCCCGGTCGCGCCAGCTCCTACCTCGGTGACCTCGGTGGCCTGACCCGCATGTACACGGTGATCAGGCTGGACAGCCGTGGCACCGGCGACTCCGCGGCGCCGTCGGATCCGGCCACCTACCGGATGGACGCGCTGGTGCACGACCTGGAGGCGCTTCGCGCGCACCTCGGGCTGGAGACGATGACGCTGCTCGGCCACTCGGCCGGCGCCAACGTGGTCACGCTCTACGCCGCCGCCCATCCGGCCCGGGTCGAGCGCCTGATCCTGCTCACCGGTCTCGTCCGTGCCGCCGGTCTCACGCCGATCGGTGCGGACGAAGCCCAGCAGGCCCGCGCGGGCGAGCCCTGGTACGCCGAAGCGGTCGCCGCGTGGAACGCGTGGGACAAGCTGCCCGAGGACGCGAGCGAGGCGGACGCGCACCCGTTCATGCTGGCCTCGGCACCGCTCTTCTACGGCCGGTGGGACGCCGCGGCCGCCGCGCACGCCGCCGCCGCGCTGACCGAGTTCACGCCTGCGGCCCGCGACGGGTTCCACGCGGGCTATACCCCTGACCGGGACGCGATCACGGCCAAGCTGGCCGCGTTGACCGCGCCGGTGCTGGTGATCGCGGGCGAACTCGACCGGTCGCCGACCCCGGCCGCCGCTGCCGAGGTCGCGAAGCTGTTCCCGTCGGCGACCGTGGTGACGATCGCGGGCGGCGGCCACTTCCCCTGGCTCGACGACCCGGCGGCGCTGGCGTCCGCGCTGAAGCCGTAGACCACAGCGCCCGTCAGCTCCTGGGATGCCGGTGGGAGCCGGCGATCTCCGGCAGCCGTGCTAGCGGCGTACGCGTTCGCGGATGGCGAGCAGGCCCAGCGCCAGCAGCAGCGGCGCGATCAGGCGCAGCACCAGTTCGATCCAGTCGCCGGTCGGGGTGAGTGCCACGTCCGAGCCGCGCAGCAGCGTGGACGCGGCGCGCAGGGTGTAGCGCAGGGCGTCGCCGTACGCGGTGGGGCTCTGGAAGCCCCAGCGGTCGAGGGCGGCGCTGGCCGCGGCGACGACCAGTCCGAGGGTCACGAAGGCCCGCCAGGCCCGCTGGCCGTATCCGGACAGCAGCCAGTACAGCCACAGCAGCAGCCACTCGCCCAGGGTGCTGAAGGCGGCACGCCAGTGCCGTTCGCGCAGGCCGTTGCGGACGGAGCGCCAGAGTCCGATGCGGCGCATCTCCATCTCGCCGTAGTAGAAGTCGGACGCGGCCCGCTGGTCCTTGCGGTCCTGCATCATGCTGCGCAGGTTGTGGTAGTCGGCCTGCACGCTGTCGACCGACGGGGCCTCGTGCCCGTCGGCGCCGGGCAGCGCCCACCGGGCGTGGCCGCGTACGCGGTGCTCGTCGGCGAGGGTGGCCCGGTGGGTGATCCAGAGGCTGCGCGGTGAGGTGCGCCAGCCGTGCCAGTCGTCGACGGTGAGCTTGTCGAGGTTGTGCGCACCCGCGAACGAGCACTCGGACAGGTCCACGTAGGACAGCCGGAGCTGGCTCAGGTCGGTGCCGAGCAGCCGCCCCAGGACCGGTCGGTCCTGCATCCGCCAGGCCTCGACGGTCGGCGCGGCCGCGGCGACCACGGACGGGCCGCCGAGGTCGACTTCGAGCAGGTCGAGCCGGGTAGGCCCGGCGCAGGTGACGCGTACGCCGCGGTGGAACCCGGCGCGGCGCAGGTCGGCCTCGCGTACGTCGCCGAGTTGCAGCAGCGCCCGGTGCTGGAAGGTGGTGCGGCGCAGGTCGAGCAGGTCGGCGCGCAGCCCGGCGATCTCGACGGAGCCGCTGAGCGTGCCGCGGGCCAGCGAGACCACGCCCCCACAGGTCACGTCGGCGAGGAACACGTCGCGCTCGAAGACGGCGTCGCGCATACGCAGCAGCTCGCCGACGGTCAGGTCGTTGATCGAGACGTACGCCTGCAGGTGCGCGCCGTCGAACACGGCCGCCCCGCCGATCTCGACGTCCCTGATCCGCAGCGAGCCGCGGAACGTGGCGCCTGAGCACTTCAGGTCTCCGGTGATCACTAACCCGGTGAGCTGCACCTCGTCGAGGCGTTGGCCGCTGAGGTCGAGGTCGGCGAGGACCGGCCGGCCCCGCTCGTCGGTCGGGCAGCTCGCGATGTGGTGCGCCAGGCACCGTTCGTCGACGACGGCCTCACCGGAGCACTCCACGCAGTTCGCCACGGGCGAGACGTTAGCCCATCGGCACGAACCCGCCGGCGGCCGTCCGTCCATTGCGGAGTCCACGAGAGCCCGCGGACCGACTGCCGGAGCGGTCCGATGCATGCCGTTTCCATCGGGATGAACGCCGCACGCGGTCTCCAAGATCTGTTTTTGTGGACGCTGGATGCTGACTCGAAAATCGGTGAGTGAGTGGGCAGGCGGCAGCACCCGGCGGAGCGAAGCGGAGCCGGGTTTGGTGTGGGGCGTCGTTAAGCCGCGGCGAGTAGTTCGGGTGGTGGCTGGAGGGT
>NZ_WARX01000035.1 GCF_009720385.1 Catellatospora vulcania
CGATCTCCACGTTCGGGTTGAGCTGCTGGTACTCCTTGTACAGGTCCTTGTACCCGAACTCACCGAACGTCGCGATGGTGAGCTTGACCTTCTCACCCGGCTTCGCCGGGTCATCGCTGCCACCACAAGCGGCGGTGCCCAGCACCAGCGCGGCGGCGAGCAGCGGAGCGGCCACGGCCGCGAGACGGCGCCGTGGGCTGGCGCCGGATAGTGCTGAACGCATCGGAGCTCCTCCAGGAACAGGTATTCGGGCACGAGCACGAGCAGATTCGCTGGTCACACACTGTTGATCATCCAGAGAGCGCTCCCTGGTATGGCCTCTGAATTTCGTCCCATGCAGGGCGGCTGTCAAGATGCCGTTGCCGTCTCGTTACAAAGCGCCACCGCGATTCCGATCCCGACGGGCCGCCCCGCCTGCGGACGGGCTTCGCGGCCGATCCTCGCAATAGTGTCGTGACCAGGCCGGCATGCTGGCGCAACCGTTGGCGGCCACCGGTTGTGCCGATTTCTCATCGGTGGTCGAGACCAGGACAAGGTCCCCTAGCTGCCCGTCCAGACGTCACCACATGATTTCGGGGACGTTAACGGCCAGCGCCGCCGCGAGCCGTCCAGTGACCGCCATTGACATCCGGGCGGTCCTGGACGATTCTGCTCAGAGAGCGCTCCCCCACATTGTTTGTCCGACTTGACGCCCATTCGGGCAGCAGGTCGTTGCACGCGGCGACCCGCCGCTCAACACGGCGTCGCCATGTCGCCGGGACCGGGCTCAGCCCCGACACACCGGTCCCGTCGGCGGGCGGCCGTCGCGTGCGTACCGGAAGCGCTGCCGTGGATCAGCTCGATCCGCGATCGGCGGGAGCGCCTCCGGGCCTTCCGCGAGGAGCACGGCCCTCGCGGTCTCGAGCCATCCCACAGGAGATGACATGAGATCCGTCCCGAACGCGGCAGCCCCGCCGCGCTCCGTCCCCACCTCACGCAGGCGCTGGTACGCCGTTCTCGCCACTCTCGGCGCGGTGCTCGCCTCGTCCTACCTGGCCGTGGTCGCCGGCTCGGCCAGCGCGGCCGATCCGCTGATCTCCCAGGCCAAGCCGGTCACCGCCTCGTCGGTCGAGAACGCTGTGTTCCCGGCCGCCAACGCGGTGGACGGCGACAACGGCACCCGCTGGTCCAGCGCGTCGTCCGACCCGCAGTGGATCCAGGTCGACCTGGGCGCCACCGCCACCATCAGCCAGGTCGTCCTGCGCTGGGAGGCGGCGTACGCCACCGGGTTCCAGATCCAGGTCTCGGCCACCGGCACGGGCGGCTGGACCAACATCTACAGCACCACCACCGGCACCGGTGGCGTGCAGACCCTCGCGGTCAGCGGCTCCGGCCGCTACGTGCGCATGAACGGCACCGCCCGCGCCACCATCCACGGCTACTCGCTCTGGGAGTTCCAGGTGTACGGCGTGATCGGCGGCGGCGGGGGCTGTGGCACGGCCAATGCCGCCCAGGGCCGCCCGGCCAGCGCCTCCTCGCAGGAGGGCGCGTTCGCCCCGGCCAACGCCTTCGACGGCAGCACCGGCACCCGCTGGTCGAGCGCGTTCAGCGACCCGCAGTGGATCCAGGTCGACCTGGGCAGCAGCCAGAACATCTGCGGCGTGACCCTGAACTGGGAAGGCGCGTACGCGCGCTCGTTCCAGATCCAGGTCTCGAACTCCGCGACCGGCCCGTGGACGAACATCTACGCCACCACCACCGGCACCGGCGGCACACAGCCGCTGACCGTCTCCGGCACCGGCCGCTACGTGCGGATGAACGGCACCGTGCGGGCCACCGCGTGGGGCTACTCGCTCTGGGAGTTCTCCGTGCGCACCGGCGGCACGCCGAGCAACCCGCCGTCGTCGCCGCCCCCGGCATCGCCGTCTGCGTCGCCGTCGGCCAGCCCGTCCACCTCGCCGTCGCCCAACCCGGGCGGGGAGGTGCTGCTGTCGTACAACAAGCCTGGTTTCGCCTCGACCTCGCAGGACGACGGCGCGTGCTGGCAGTGCTTCCCGCTGCGGGCCTTCGACCTGGACCCGGCCTCGCGCTGGGCCACCTCGGCCTGGACCGACCCGGGCTGGATCTACGTCGACCTGGGCGCGACCGCGCAGATCAAGCGGGTCGTGCTGCAGTGGGACCCGGCGTACGCCACCTCCTACCAGCTGCAGACCTCGGCTGACGCGGTGAACTGGACACCCATCTACAGCACCACGACCAGCACCGGGTTCAAGCAGAACATCGTCGTCAACGGCACCGGCCGCTACGTGCGCATGTACGGCACGGCCCGGTCCAACGGCTACGGCTACTCGCTCTGGGAGTTCCAGGTCTACGGCACCGGCGGCGCCCCGACCACGCCCCCGGCGCAGCCGCCGAACCCGACGTTCCCGGCCACCAACCTGGTCTTCTCGGACGAGTTCAACGGCCCGGCCGGCAGCAAGCCGGACGCCGGCAAGTGGACCATCGACACCGGCACCGGCCAGAACGCCGAGCTGCAGTACTACACGAACAACAACAACGCGAACATGAACGGCACCGGCTCGCTGGTGATGGAGGCCCGCCGCGAGGCAGTCGGCGGGATGCAGTACACCTCGCACCGGATGAACACCGGCGGCAAGTTCACGTTCCAGTACGGCCGGGTCGAGGCCCGGGTGAAGGTGCCCAAGGGCAACGGCTTCTGGCCGGCGTTCTGGATGATGGGTGCCGACTTCCTCCCGCCCACCAGCCGCCCGTGGCCCTACAACGGCGAGATCGACATCATGGAGATCCTCGGCCGGGACACCACCCGCAGCTACACCACGCTGCACGCACCCGCCTACAACGGCGGCGGCGGCTACGGCTTCGAGAAGGTGTGGGGCATCGACCTGTCGGCCGACTACCACGTCTACGCCGCGCAGTGGGACAGCAACGGCATCCGGTTCTTCGTCGACAGCACGGAGGTGTTCTACGCGAGCAAGGCGACCGTGGAGGCGACCCGCGGACCGTGGGTCTACGACCACCCGCACTACATGATCCTGAACCTCGCCGTGGGCGGTGACTGGCCCGGCTCGCCCGACGCCAGCACGCCGTTCCCGGCTCAGATGCTGGTCGACTACGTCCGCGTCTACAAGTAAGCAGACCGCCGGCAGGGGGCCCCGCAGCCCCGCAGGGCCCCCTGCCCCCAACGGAAACCCGTCCGTCCCATTCCCGTAGGGAGCTCACCATGAATCGTCTCGCACCGATTCCTGGCCGCCGGCGGCTACGTGCCGCTGGGCTATTCGCCACCGTCACGGCCGTCCTCGCAACTTACCTGGTGGCAACCACCGGTGGTGCGGCCGCTGCCGAGATCTCGCTCTCACAGGGCAAGCCGGTCACGGTCTCCTCGACCGAGAACGGCGGCACGCCCGGCTCGGCAGCGGTCGACGGCAACGCCGGCACCCGCTGGTCCAGCGCATTCTCCGACCCGCAATGGATACGCATCGATCTCGGCAGCAGCCAGGCGGTCACCCGGATCTTCCTGGACTGGGAGGGCGCGTACGCGCGCAACTTCCAGCTGCAGAGCTCCGCCGACGGCAACAACTGGAGCACGTTCCACACCACCACCAACCACAACGGGGCGGACCAGTCCCTCACCGTCAACGTGACCACCCGCTACGTCCGCCTGTACGCGACCGCGCGAGCCACCCAGTACGGGGTCTCGCTGTGGGAGTTCCAGGTGTTCGGGCAGTCCAGCGGCGGTGGCGGCGGCGGCGGCCCGATCGTCCGGGTGTCGGAGTTCCTCGCCGACTGCCCGTTCACGCACCGCCTGCCGGACGACCCGATCGTCTTCCCGAACCTGCCCGGCGGGTCGCACATGCACGACTTCATGGGCAACACGTCCACCAACGCGTTCTCGACGTACACGAGCCTGGCCAACGCGGGCACGAACTGCAACCCGATCGAGGACCTGTCGTCGTACTGGGTGCCCACCATGTACGTCGACAACGTGGCGGTCGCGCCGACCGGCACGACCTTCTACTACCTGGGTGAGGGCGTGCGCGACGACATCATCGCGCAGATCCAGTCCCTGCCCGTCGGCCTGCGCATCGTGGCCGGCAACGCCCAGGCGACCAGCGGCGACCAGAGCATCGCGCGCTGGTCGTGCCTGCACCACAACGAGATCCCACCGGGCAAGGACTTCGTGAACTGCCCGGCCGGCTCGATGCTGGAGTCGTACCTCGACTTCCCGCAGTGCTGGGACGGCGTCAACCTCGACTCCGCCAACCATAAGAGCCACATGGCGTACCCGGTGGCGGGCGCCTGCCCGTCCTCCCACCCCGTCCCGGTGCCGAAGCTGCGCCAGGTGCTCCGCTACCCGGTGACCGGCGATCCCGCCCGGATCCGCCTGTCCTCGGGCCGCGGCTACACCATGCACGGCGACTTCTTCAACGCCTGGCCCGCCGCAGAGATGGACCGCCGTGTCCGCGACTGCATCCGCCCCATCATCAAGTGCGGCGCCAACGGTCGCCCCTGACCTGACCGCACCCGAATGAACGGCGCCGGCCGGGGCGGCCCCCCTCTCCCGCCCCGGCCGGCGCCACCCCTGCCAGGCGACGATCTTGCGCGGGCTGCGGGTACGACACACTCCAAACGGTCAGCACACCAACCGTTCGCGCAAGATCGCCACCGGCGGCCAGGAGGTCCACGATGAAATCACGGGTGTACGGGTGCCTGCTGGTGCTGGTGCTCGCGGGTTGTGGGGGCACGTCGCCGGCTCCGGTCGCACCGGTCAGCCCACCGGCCGTCGCCGAGGCGGGTGCGATCAGCACCGACGTCGCCTGGTCGCAGCTGATGATCGCGCTGGATCAGCGCATGCTGGCGGCGCTGGAACTGGCCCCGCAGCGCACCGCGGACAAGGACCTGAGCGCGTTCGCCACCGACGTGGCCCGGCGGCACGAAGCGGAGGTGGTCCGGCTGCGCGAGCTGCTGCAGGCGACCGGCGCTCCGGAGACCAACCCGCACGAGGGCCACGACATGCCCGGCATGATCACCAAGGAGAACCTGGCGCTGCTGGCCACGAAGTCCGGCACCGCGTTCGACACGATGCTGGCCGACAGCCTGCGCACGCACTTCGAGCAGTGCCGCATGCTGGCCGGCTCCGAGCAGTCCGCCGGGGCCGACCCGGCCGTCAAGGCGCTCGCCGCCTCCGTCGAGACCACCCGCCAGGCCGACCTGGACCGCCTGGCAACCCTGACCGGCCCCCGGTGAACCCAGCCCCGCGCAGGGATCGCTGTTCTCGGTCATGATCTGCCGACCGACGCCGGATGCGGACCGGAGACAGTGGTCTCTCCCCCGATCCGGACCCCGACCCCCGCGAGCGGCGACCGTCGCGGCGGGTCGATCAGGCGGACTCGCGCTTGACCAGGCGGGGGTGGAAGATCACCGAGCGCGGCTTGGGGTCGGCCTTGCCGATGCGGGACAGCAGCAGCCGGGCCATCTCGGCCGCCATCTCCTCCAGCGGCTGGTGGATCGTGGTCAACTGCGGCCGGCACTGCAGCGCGGCGATGCTGTTGTCGAAGCCGACCACCGCCACCTCCTCAGGCACCCGCCGGCCCAGGTCGCGCAGTGCCTGCAGGGCGCCCTCGGCCATCAGGTCGTTGGCCACGAACAGCCCGTCGATCTCCGGGTGTGCCGCGAACAGTTCGCGCGCCGCCTGCTCGCCGCTGGCGCGGGTGAAGTTGCCGGCCGCCGACGGCACGTACGCATGCCCGTGCACGGCCAGTGCCGCCCGGAACCCGGCCAGGCGGTCCTGGCTAGACGGCATGTCCAGCGGGCCGGAGATGGTGGCCAGGTGGTGCCGGCCGATGGCCAGCAGATGCTCGGCCGCGAGCTTCGCCCCGACCTGCTGCTCCACGTCGACGTAGCTCATCGGCAGCGGCTTGCCCGGCCGGGCCGAGAGCACGGCCGGGATGCCCAGGTCGCACAGCTGCTGCGGCAGCGGGTCCTCGTCGCTGCTGGAGATGAGCAGCACCCCGTCGACGTGGCCCTGGCGCAGGTAGCGCAGCACGTGGTGGTGGGCGGGCGACTCCGCGGGCATGATCACCAGGTGGATGCCCTCGGGCCGCAGCACCTCCAGCGCCCCGGCGGTGATCCGGCCCAGGAACGGGTCGGTGAAGATCCGGTTGAGGAAGGGCTCGGTCTGCTGGGTGCGATCGTCCGGTTCGGACACCACCAGGGCGACCGAGTCGGTGCGCCGGGTGACCAGCGAGCGCGCCGCCAGGTTCGGCACGTAGCCGGTGGCGTCGATGGCGCGCTGAACCAGTTCACGCAACTCGGGATCGACGGTGGACACGCCATTGATCACCCGCGAGACCGTGGATCGCGAGACCCCCGCCCATTCGGCGACCTCTTCCAGCGTCGGGGACCGCTGGCCGTCAGGTCGACTGCTCGTCATGACGTCATTTATAGCAGGAATTCCAGGGAGCGCTCTCTCCAAGGTCGTTTGCAAATTCTGCGCAGGTCAGCGCTGAAATGGATGGCATGCGCATTGGGCTGGACTGAACCGGTTGACCTAGATCACGACAATTCCCTCTGCGGCAGCCCTTTCGCGGTCCGGACGGAAAATACGCGGCCGGTCCGAGTGCCGCAGAAGGCATCGGGGCGCGGCACCGCCTAGAGTCGCCGGATGCGGAACATCACGGGCTACACCTGCGGATCGTGCGGCGGGCAGCATCAGGAGCTGCCGCTGTCGTACCGCACTGCGGCGCCGGCGCACTGGAGCGACGCCCTGGACGACGACCCGAACAGCGAACTCACCTCAGACCTGTGCGTCATCGCGGGCGAGCACTTCTTCGTCCAGGGCAACCTCGAGATCCCCGTCCTCGGCCGCGACGAGGTGTTCGCCTGGGGCGTCTGGGTGTCGCTGAGCCCGGCCAACTTCGCCCGCACCACCGACCTGTGGGACGAGCCGGGTCGCGAGGCCGAGCCGCCGCACTTCGGCTGGCTGTCGACCGAGCTGGCCGGATACCCCGTGAGCACGCTGAACCTGAAGACACACGTGCACACGCGGCCCGTCGGCCAGAAGCCCTACATCGAGGTCGAGCCCACCGACCACCCCCTGGCCGTGGAACAGCGCACCGGCATCACCGCGGCCCGAGTCCGACAACTCGCCGAGCTACTCCTCCACTCCCCCCGCCCCTGACCCGCCCGACTCGCCAAAGGCCGAAGTCTCCCGCGGCCGCGCGGCCGGGCTGCACTTCCAGGGAAAGTGCGGCCACCACCGGGGTCCTGCCCGCGAATTCCCCGAAACTGCGGGCCGGAGGCGGTGCCGGCTTTCAGGTCAGGCCGGGCGTGCCACGGGGACGGTCATGGTGAGCATCGGGCCGTCGTACGCCCAGACCGGCGCGCCGCCCAGCCCCCCGCCACCGACCAGGCGGCGGATCGTACGCAGGGCCGGCTGGTTGCCTGCCAGCACGTGCGCCTGCACGTGGGTGTAGCCCGCGACGGCGGCCAGCACGGCCAGTCGCCGAGCCAGCACGGCTCCGATCCCCCGGCGCTGCCACGCGTCGGCCACGAGCAGGGCGGCTTCCGCCACGGCCGTGCCGCCGGGTGCCACGTCCGGCCCGCTGCGGGGGCTGTCCACGCCGCCGTTGCCGTCCCCATGCGTGCCACCGGTCAGCAGGTGGGCGACCGCGACCGCCGCGCCGTCGTCGGTCCCGCCGGACACCACGGCCAGCAGCGTGTGCCCCGCCTCCGGCGTCAGCATGTGCGCGATCCGGGCCCTCGGCGGCGCACCGGCCGCGCTGGCGTACCGCCGGGCCAGGGTCTCCGGCGAGCAGCGCCTATGGAGCTCGACGAGCCGGGCCAGATCACTCTCCCCCGCCGCGCGGTAGACGATCTCGACCGCCGCGACCTGACGTTCTATGTCGAGCATCATAGATCGATGCTGCGTTATGATGGCTGTCATAGTCAAGGGGTGCGCATGACGAACGACAGTCGCGAGAAGATGGTGCGGGCGGCCGCGCTGCTGCTGGCCGAGCGCGGGTACGCGGCGACGTCCTTTCAGGACGTGATCGCCCGGTCGGGCGCGCCCCGCGGCTCCATCTACCACCACTTCCCGGGCGGCAAGGAGCAGCTCGCGGCCGAGGCGCTGCGCTGGTACGCCGGACGCACGCGCACCGGCATCGGCGGCGCGCCCGCCCTCGACGCGGTCGCCGGCTACTTCACCGCGACGGCGAACTGGCTGCGCAAGAACGAGTTCCAGGCGGGCTGTCCGGTGGCCGGGGTGGCCCTCGACGTCGGCCACGACGACCCCTTGCACGCCGTCGTCGCCGAGGCGTTCGCGGACTGGCGCGGGGTGCTCGAAAGCGCCTTCCTCGCCGAGGACTGCCCACAGCCCACCGCGCGGGCGCTCGCCGCGCTGGTCATCGCGTCGGCCGAGGGAGCGCTGCTGCTGGCACGCGCCGAGCGCGACCTGCGGCCGTACCACGACGTCGCCGAGCAGGTCCTGGCGCACCTGCGGGCCACCCTGCCGGCGCGCGCGGACGCCGCGGTAGACGCCCGGCCCGCGCCGTGACGGCGGGGCGGCGGCCACCGTTACGCCGCATGCCGTAGGACGGCGTGGCCGCGCGATCACGACAAAAGCTCTATTCTGGTACTCGAAGACAATTCAAGTTATGCGGTTACTTATCGGCGGAGCTGGGGCGTTTGACGGATTCCGGGACGGATGATGGGCATCATCGGCGAGCATCCGGGCGAGCATCCGGCAGGGGGCCCGCCTGCTGCCGACCAGGTCGAGGTGCTGTACGACAGCGACCGCTTGCGGGCGTACCGGATGCGCCTGCCCGGCAACCGCACCGTCGTCGTCAAGCAGCCGCTCGGTCCTGACGCGCCCAAACGCCTCAAACACGAGGCGTCGATGCTGCGCCGGCTGCGTGGCACGGAAGGGGTCGTGCAGCTCGCGGACACCCCCGTGGTCGAGGGCGCGCTGACGCTCCAGGACGCGGGCGGCGTGACGCTCGACCGCCGGCCGATGCCGCTGCCGCTGGGCGAGGTGCTCAGCGTCGCAGCAGGCCTGGCCGACGCCCTGGCCGCCGTGCACCGCCGGCATGTGGTGCACCGCGACATCTGCCCCGGCAAGATCGTGTTGACCGCGGCCGGCGGGGTGCTCCTGATCGACTTCGAGCTGGCCTCCACCTTCGCCGAGATCAGGCCCGAGTTCGCGCACCACAACGAGATCGTGGGCACGCTGCCCTACCTCGCGCCCGAGCAGACCGGCCGCACCGGCCGGCCCGTCGACCAGCGAGCAGACCTCTACGCCCTCGGCGCGACCATGTACGAAATGGTCACCGGCCAGCCGCCGTTCGGCACCGGTGACCCGCTCCGGCTCAGCCACGCCCACCTGGCCCGGGTGCCCGTGCCGCCGGCCGAGGTCGATCCTGAGGTGCCCGCCGCCCTGTCCGACGTGATCATGCACCTGCTGGAGAAGGAACCCGACAACCGCTACCAGACCGCCGAAGGGCTCGCCCACGACCTCGGGGTGCTGCGCGCCACCGCGCCGGGCGAGCCGGTGACGCTGCGCATCGGCGCGGGCGACGTGCCGCTGCGGCTGCTGCCCCAGTCCCGCATCATCGGCCGTGACCCGGAGATCCGGGCGCTGGGGGCCGCGTTCGCCGACGCGATGACCGGGCTCAGCCACGGCCTGCTGGTCAGCGGCCCGGCCGGGGTCGGCAAGACCTCGCTGGTCGACGAGCTACGGCCGATCGCCTCCGGCAGCAGCGGCTGGTTCGTGTCCGGCAAGTTCGACCAGCACCGGCGCGACCTCGAGTTCGACGGAGCACGCCAGGCCATCCGCGCGCTGGGGCGGCTGCTGCTGGCCGAGCCCGAGGAGGAGCTGGCCGACCTGCGGCAGCGGCTGCGCCAGGTGCTGGGCCGCAACGCCGGGCTGCTGGCCGCGGTGCAACCGGAGTTCGGGATGCTGATGGGCGTCGAACCCGACCCCACCATCGGCGACGCGCTCTTCGCCCAGGCCCGCATGCAGCGCATCGGCGTCGACCTGCTCACCACCGTCGCGTCGCCGAAACGCCCGATCGTCATGCTCGTCGACGACGTGCAGTGGGCCACCCGCACCACGCTCGGCTTCCTCGACATGCTGATCTCCGAGGGCCCGCCGGACGGGCTGCTGCTGGTCCTGGCGTATCGCGACGACGAGGTCGACGCCACCCACCCGCTCGCCGCCATGACCGCCCGCTGGCGGCTGCACGGCGTCGAACCACAGCGGATCGAGCTGGGCAACCTGCCCCCGGCGAGCACCGCCGAACTCGTCGGCGACCTGCTCCAGCTCGATTCCGCCGACGCGGAGGCGCTGGCCGAGCCCGTCGCGCAACGCACCCGGGGCAACCCGTACGACACGGTCGAGCTGATCAACTCGCTGCGCCGCAGCGGCGTGCTGGTGCTCGACGACGAGGGCTGGACCTGGGACGCCGGCAACCTGTCGCGCCACCTGCGGCAGGCCAACGTGGTCGACCCGTGGACCACCCGGCTGCGCGGCCTGCCGACCCGTACCCGGCTGCTCGTCGAGATCATGGCCTGCCTCGGCGGGCGCGCGGACATGGACCTGCTGTCCGTGGCCGACGGGCACCCCGCGACCGACACGGAGGACCTGCTCGCACCCGCCCTGGACGAGGGCCTGCTGGTGCTGGAGCCCGGCGAGCCGGCCGACGCGGTCCGGTTCCGGCACGACCGCGTACACCAGGCGATCCTCGACGGTCTCAGCCCGTCCGCGAGGTCCGCCCTGCACCTCGGCCTGGCCCGCCGGCTGTCCCCGCGCCCGGAGTACGCCGAGGCCGCCGCGCACCAGTATTTCGCCGTCGCCGAGCACGTGCACGACCCGGTCGAGCGCCGGCGCGTCAGCGACCTGCTCGCCCACGCCGCCGAGCAGTCACTGGTGGTGAGCAACCACGCCATGGCGGAGCGCTACCTGGCCGTCGCCGTCGACTTCGCCGACCCGGCCGACGTGCGCAACCTGATCACGCTGCAGACCCGGCGGCACGCCTCGCTCTACAGCCTGGGCCGCCTCGACGAGGCCGACGCGGTGTACGCGGCCATCGACGGGCTCTGCGACCGGCACGCCCAGCACGCCGAGGCGACGCTGGTGCAGGTGTCCGGCCTGACCAACCAGGGCCGGGCCGCCGAGGCCGTCGCGCTGGGCCTGGAGATGCTGGGCCACCTCGGCCTCGCCGCACCGCCGCCCGAACGGGTCGAGATCGAGATCGACGAAGGTCTCGACCTGCTGCACCGCTGGCTCGACGGCGGCGACACCGCCGACGACCTGAACCGCCCCGAGGTGACCGACCCGGACCTGCTGGCCACCGCCGCGCTGATGAACCGCATGATGGCGCCGGCCTTCTTCAGCAACCAGGCCACCCTGTCCTGGCTCACCCTGCAGGCGCTGCGGATATGGGTGCGGCACGGCCCGATCGCCAACCTGGTCGGGCCACTGGCCCACCTCACGTTCGTCACGGTCGGCCGGTGCGGCGACTACCGCACCGGGCACCGGGCCCTGCTACGGGCGGTAGCCGTCGGCGAGGCACGCGGGTACGAGCCCGACACCTCCCAGGCCCGTTTCCTGTACGCGCTGAGCACCGGCCACTGGTACGAGCCGCTGGAGGACAACGTAAGGCTGGCGCAGCTGGCCCGCGAAGGCCTGCTGCACGGCGGCGACCTGCAGAAGGCCTGCCACACCTACTACGTCTCCGTGTACGAGCTGCTCGACTACGCCCCGACCCTGGACGACTACCTCACCGAGGTCGACGCCGCGCTGGCCTTCGCCACCCGCACCGGCAACGACCAGTCCACCGACGTGTACCTGCCCTACCGCCGGCTGGCCGGCATGCTGCGCGGCGAGCCCGCCGACGCGGACAGCAGCACGGAAGCGCCGCCCGAAGCGCTCGCGGGCAACCCGGTCGCCGTGTCGAACGTGCACGTCACGAAGGCGCTGGCCGCGGCGCTGCTCGACGACATGCCCGCCCTGCACCACCACATCGAGGCCGCGACCGAGCTGCTGCCGGTGAACCCGTCGACCTACCCCGTGGCCCAGGCCCGCCTGCTGCGCGGCATCGACCTCGCCGAACGGGCCAGGACCGGGTCGCCACAGGAACGGGCCGCCCGGCTGTCCGAACTCGACGCGACGCTGGCCTGGTTCGCCGCCCGAGCCGCCGACGCCCCGGTGAACTACGCCCACACCCTGCTGCTGCTGCAGGCCGAACGCGCCTGGGCCGGCGGCGACTTCCAGGCCGCCGCGCAGTCCTACGACGCCGCGCAGCACGAGGTCGGCGGCCGGACGCGGCCGTGGCACCGGGCCCTGGCCCTGGAGCGGTCCGCGCGGTTCTACCTGGCCCACGGGATGGTGGTCGCCGGGACCAGCATCCTCAACTCGGCCCGGCACGCCTACCACGCCTGGGGCGCCGACGCGAAGGTCGCCCAGCTCGACCGCACCCACCCGACCGCCCCGTGGCTGCCCGGCCTGCGGCCGCCGACGAGCGGGCACACCACCTCCGACGCCGGCCCGCAGCCCCCGCTGCTGTCGGGCACCATCGACCTGCTCGCCATCCTCGCCGCCTCCCAGGCGCTGAGCTCGCAGACCACCTTCGACGGCGTACGCGCCCGCGTCGTCGACGTGCTCAGCGAGATGACCGGCGCGACCGCCGTGCACCTGCTGCTCTGGGACGACGACCGGCAGCGCTGGTCGCTGCCCGCGCCGCCGCCGGACGGCACCCCCGCCGTGCCCGCCTCGGTGATCCGCTACGTCGAGCGCACCCGCGAACCGCTCGTCGTCGGCGACGCCACCCGCGACGACCGCTTCTCCCGCGACCCCTACTTCGCCGAACTCGACTGCTGCTCGCTGCTGGTCGTGCCGATCGCCAACCGGGGCGTCCGGCAGGCGCTGCTGGTGCTGGAGAACCACCTCATCCGGGAGGCGTTCTCCGCCGAGCGCCTCGACGCGGTCCGGCTGGTCGCCGGGCAGCTCGCGGTGTCGCTGGACAACGCCTCGGTGTACGCGTCGCTGGAACGCAAGGTCGCCCAGCGCACCGAGGAGCTGACCGCGGCCAACCAGCGCCTCGAACTGCTCAGCACCACCGACGCGCTCACCGCGCTGGCCAACCGGCGCCGGCTGGAGGACATCCTGCACGCCGAGTGGGACAGCGCGCTGCACAGCGGCCGGCCGCTGGCCCTGGCGATGGTCGACATCGACCACTTCAAGCTCTACAACGACCACTACGGCCACCCCGCCGGCGACGAGTGCCTGCAGCGGGTCGCCGCGGAGCTGACCCGCAACCTGCGCGCCGGGGACCTGGTCGCCCGCTACGGCGGCGAGGAGTTCGCGGTGGTCATGCCCGGCCTGGACACCGAGGCCGCGAGCGGCGCCGCCGAGCGGCTGCGCACCGCGGTCTCCGACCTGGCCGAGCCGCACCTGCTGGCGCGCTCGGGCATCGTCACGGTCAGCATCGGCGTGGCCGCGATGACGCCGCGCCCCGACCGCGACCCCGACGACCTGGTCGGCCTGGCCGACGTCGAGCTCTACCGCGCCAAGCGCAACGGCCGCGACCAGGTCCGCGCCGCCACCGTGCCTCTTTGATCGCCCGACTCGCCCGGCAGGTGTGCGTATCTTGGCGCGGCATGCACCCGTGTGCCAGGCAAGTCGGGTGATCTGCCGGTCAGGCCGGGGCGAGCAGGTCCGGGGTGAGGTCGGCGAGGCTCGCGCAGCCGGTCAGGGCCATGGTCAGGTCCAGCTCGGCGCGCAGGTTCTGGATCACCTGGCGTACGCCGTCCGCGCCCGCCAGGGCCAGGCCGTAGAAGTAGGGGCGGCCGACGCAGACCGCACGGGCGCCCAGGGCCAGGGCCTTGAAGACATCGGCGCCACCGCGCACGCCGCTGTCGAACAGCACCGGCACCCGGCCGCCGACCGCCTCGACGATGCCCGGCAGCGCGTCCAGCGAACCGGTCGCCCCGTCGACCTGGCGGCCGCCGTGGTTGGACACGATCACCCCGTCGACGCCCGCGTCCAGCGCCTGCCGCGCGTCGTCGGGGTGCTGCAGTCCCTTGAGCAGGATCGGCAGCCGGGTCATGGTGCGCAGCCGGGCCAGGTCGCCCCAGGTCAGGTCCTGCCGCGAGAAGATGTCCAGGAACGTCTCGACCGCGGCGCGCGGCAGCGGCGAGCGCAGGTTGCGCAGCATCGGCCCGGGATGGGTGCGCGCGATCGAGAACAGCGAACGCACCGCCGCCGGGGTGATCTTCGGCTTGGGTCCGGTCTTCGGCTGTGCCGCCCGTTCGGCCGCCAGCCGCAGGAACACCGGGTCGCTGGTGTACTGCGCGATGCCCTGGCCCTGGCTGAACGGCAGCGACCCCAGGTCCAGGTCGCGGGCCCGCCAGCCGAGCACGGTCGTGTCGAGGGTGACCACGAGCGCCTCGCAGCCCGACGCCTCCGCACGGGCCAGGAAGCTCGCCACGAGGTCCTCGGACTTGCTCCAGTACAGCTGGAACCAGCGCGGGGCGTCGCCCATCGCGGCCGCGCACTGCTCCATCGGCCGGGACGCCTGCGTGGACAGGATGTACGGCACGCCCTCGGCAGCCGCGGCCCGCGCCACGGCCACGTCGGCGTCGGGGTGGGCCAGTTCGAGCACCCCGATCGGGGCCAGCAGCAGCGGTGAGCTGAGGCGCCGGCCGAACAGCTCGACGGAGGTGTCGCGCGCCGACACGTCGCGCAGCATCCGGGGCACGATGCGGTGCCGGTCCAGGGCGCGGCGGTTGGCGTCGGCCGTGGCCTCCAGGCCCGCGCTGCCGGCGACGTAGGCGTACGCCTTGGGCGACAGCACCCGGGCGGCGCGGCGCTCCAGCTCGCCGAACGCGGTCGGCACGGCCGGGCGGCCGCCGCTGACACCGTCGCGGTAGATCACGCCCTGCCGCAGCCTGCCCCAGCCGCCCGCGGCGCGCACGGCCGGATCGGTGTCGTCGGCGGGCGGCGGCTGGCCGGTGTCGCTCATCGGGTCCTCGCAGGGTGCGTCGGCTGTCCGCCGCGCCCGGGGAGCGCGCGACGGTCCGCAGATCATGCCATCCCGCCCGGCCGTGGCGAAGGTAGGCAGCCGGAACGCGAGCCGGTCGAGCGGCCCGGCGCCGGAGCGCTCCGGCGGCGCGATGCCGGACGGTGCCGGGCGGTCAGGGGCGCGGTGGCGGGCCGTGGAGCGGCCGGTGCCGGGCGGTCAGGGGGCGGCGCGGTGGCGGGCGAGCACGGCGACCGCCCCGCGGGCCGCCTGGACGGTCTCGGGTCCGGCGTCGCCGGGCAGTTTGGGCAGGCCTGCCGTGACCGTGACCTCGTGCCGGAGCACCGGGTGGAGCAGGGTGGTGGCCACGAACAGGGTGGCCCGGCCGTCCTGCGCGGTGCCCTCGTCGAGGCGGAACACGTACGCGGGCGCGGTCACCGGGCTGGCGTAGGTCGCGTGGGCGGCCAGGTCGTCGGCGATGCACCACCACGGCTGGGGTTCGCGGCCCGTCCAGTGGTGGTCGCCGAACAGCCCGTGCACCGCCAGCCGGTACCGGTGGCAGACCGTGACCGCCTCGCGCAGCCGCTGCTCCAACTGTCCCAGCGTCTCCTCGGGCGGCGGCGCGGCCAGCAGCTCGTCCAGCCGCGCGGACAGCCACTCGGCCAGCACCTCGTGCAGCACGAAGCGCCAGGCGTCGGTGGCCGCCCCGGCGGCGAACGCCAGGGCCTCGCGGAGCTGGCGCAGCCGCTCCGCGCAGTCGGGCCAGAGTTCCAGCGGCGGCGGGCCGGTGCACGGCACCGTCGTGGCGTGGCGGCGGGCCGTGAAGTCGACGACGGCCCGCAGCGGCCCGCCCGCGATCAGGTTCACGTCCTGCCGGTCGTCCGACCACTCCCACTTGGACTGGCCGTCGAGCAGGCTCGTGTACAGCGGATCGGTCAGGCCCTCCTCGTACAGCCAGCCGCCCGGGGACCGGGTCGCGGCCCGGGTCACCTCCGTGACGAACAGCAGGGCGTCGGCGTAGCGGCGGGGCGCGTCGCGCACGTCCATCCGTGCTCCTCCCTGGCGGCCACCCCTACGGTACGCGCCGTCCGATCCCGACGCCGTCCCGAGATCCGCGATCGGCGGGCCCCCGCGGCTGGGACGTCTCCCCTACCCTGACGCGGTGACCTTGACTTGGCGATCGTTCGGGCGATGGCTCGCGGTGCTCCTGCTGCTCGGCGGCTGCGCCTGCTGCTGCGGAAACACGGGTCCGGTGGGGTTCGCGCCCGATCTCGACGACGCCGACGTCGTCGGTGTCTGGGTCAGCAGCGAGGGCGCGCGGCTCGTGCTGCACGCCGATCACCGGTTCACCACCGAGTCCCTGGGCGACTGCGTGGACGCCGACGGCGACTACGCGCCCGGCGGGGACGGCAGCGGCACCTGGTCGCTGGGCGAGCCCGAGTTCCTGGACCCCTACCAGCAGCTGACTCTGGCGTACGCCCCCTACGGCGAGAGCCTGCAGAACTGGGGCGCGCAGGACGGTGAGATCGTCTACCTGTTCGGCGACACGGACTCCGGTGGCATCTGCTACTTCACCCGCGACTGACGCGCCGGCCGTGAGCGGTTCTTAACCGGTGCGCAACGCGGCCGTCCTGCCGCTGTCACAACCCGATCGTGTGCTTCTTGGACCCGCGGACCGCAGCCCTCCCACGGCGCGGCGTGGACCGGCGCACGGCCACCCGTCGAGGTGGCAGGCGCGGCCGCCCGACTCCGATCGGAGCCACGCCATGGGACAACCCCTCTGGATCACCAGACTCCCCGACGCCGCCGTCGACGCGTACCGGCGGGCCAGCCCCGGCGGCCCGCTGGCCGGCGCGCGGCTGGCCATCAAGGACAACCTCGACCTGGCCGGGGTGCCGACCACGGCCGCCTGCCCCGCGCTGGACACCCCGGCCGCGTCGTCCGCGGTCGCGGTGACCCGGCTGGTCGACGCGGGCGCGATCCCGGTCGGCAAGACCAACATGGACCAGTTCGCCACCGGCCTGGTCGGCACGCGCACGCCGTACGGGGCCTGCCACAGCGTCGCCGATCCGGCGCACATCAGCGGCGGCAGCAGTTCCGGCAGCGCGATCGCCGTCGCGACCGGTGAGGCCGATCTCGCCCTGGGCACCGACACGGCCGGGTCCGGGCGGGTGCCCGCGGCGTTCAACGGCCTCGTCGGGCTCAAACCGACCCGGGGACTGGTCTCCACCACCGGCCTGCTGCCCGCCTGCCGCTCGCTGGACTGCGTGACCACGTTCACCCGGACCGTCGCCGAGGCCAGGACGGCCCTGGACGCGCTGGCCGCCTACGACCTCGACGATCCGTGGTCGCGGCCACGCCCGCCGCTGCCACCGCCGGGGGTCGCCGCGCGGATGCGCGTCATCGGCGTGCCCGCCGGGGATCTCGACCTCGACCCGCCGCACGCCGCGGCCTGGCAGCGGGCCCTCGACCATGCTCGCGGCGTCGCGGCGCACCTGGTGCCGGTGGACGTGTCGGCGTTCCTGGCCGCCGCGCGGCTGCTCTACGAGGGCCCGTGGGTCGCCGAGCGCTGGGCGGCGTTCGGTGACCTGCTCGACCCCGACGGGCCGCACCTGGACCCGACCGTGCGCGGCATCGTGCTGCCCGGACGCGACCTGCGCGCCGCGGACGCGTTCGCCGCCGCGGACCGCCTCGCGGCGCTGCGCCGGGCCACCGAGCACGTCTGGCACGACATTGACGCGCTGTTGCTGCCGGTCACCCCGGGGCATCCGACGTTCGACGAGGTGGCGGCCGCGCCGGTGGCGGTGAACTCGCGGCTGGGCACGTACACCAACTTCGTGAACCTGCTCGACCTGTGCGCGGTCGCGGTGCCCGCCGGGGACCGCGACGACGGCCTGCCGTTCGGGGTGCAGCTGATCGCGCCCGCGTTCGCCGACGAGCCCTTGCTGGACCTGGCGGAACGCTGGACCGGTGGGCAGCCTGCGGAGCAGGCTCCGGCAGGGGCGCGGGTCGCGGTGGTGGGCGCCCATCTGACCGGGATGCCGCTGCACCCGCAACTGCTCGGCCTGGGTGCGCGGCTGGCCTACCGGGCCCGCACGGCCGGCGGCTACCGGCTCTACCACCTGTCCGGCCCCGGCGTGCACCGCCCGGCGCTCGTGCACACCGGTGACGGGCCCGCGGGCGGCATCGCGGTCGAGGTGTACGACCTGCCCGAACAGGGCCTGGGTGCGCTGCTGGGCAGCGTGCCCGCGCCGCTGGGGCTGGGCCGGGTCGTGCTCGACGACGGCAGCGAGGTGACCGGCTTCATCGCCGAGGCCCTGCGGCTGGGCAGCGCGGCCGACATCACCCGTTTCGGCGGGTGGCGGGCGGCCAACAACCCGGTCGCGCCGTGACGGCACTCGGCCACGCACCCGATCCCGGCCGCGTGATCGCCCGGCGGCGGGGTGCTGGCACACTCGGTGCCGTGACGGACACGGCCCCGGCGAACGGTGAGATCGAGAGCTACAGCCTGGTCGAGCTCGCGGTGACCCGGCTGCGCCGCGAGATCCTCAGCGGGCGCTCCGAGCCGGGCGAGCGCCTGGTCGAGGAGCAGCTGACCCGCCGCCTCGGCATCAGCCGGGCCCCGCTGCGCGAGGCGTTGCGGCTGCTGGGGCAGCAGGGACTGGTCGAGCACGTGCCGCGGCGCGGGGCGCGGGTGGCCACCCTGTCCGACCGGGACGTGCAGGAGCTGTACGCGGTGCGCGACATGCTGGAACGCCACGCCGTCGAGCAGGCGCTGCGCACCCCGGTCAAGCTCGACGGGCTGCGGGCGGCCGTGGACCGGATGCGGGAGGCCGCCGCGACCGGGGACCAGCTGGAGGTCGCCAACGCGCACCGGGCCTTCCACGTGAGCCTGGTCGCGCTGTCGGGCAACGGGCAGCTCACCGCGATCTACGAGTCGATCCTGGTGAAGCTCCAGCTGTACATGGCGATCAACCTGCGCCGCGAGGCGGAGCTGGCGCACGCCGACGACGGGGTGCACCGGCACGAACGCCTGCTGGAGGCGGTCGCGACCGGCGACCCGGCCGCGGTCCTCACCGCACTCGCGGGCCACGGCGCAAGGTCCTATCTCTAGCCCCGCGCCCCATCGGGGCACCAGGCAATGCACACGTTACCGAGCCGACCAGACCGCGAAACAGTTCGGTCGACAATCGACAGTATGCAAACCCTGGTGCCCCAACCTGATCCGCCGACCGGCGTACGCATCGGGCCGGTGCAGGCCGAGCCGTACCGGTGGCCGTACGACGGGTCGGTGCCCGTCGCGCGGACGGCACTGCTGTGCATCGACTGGCAGACCGACTTCTGCGGGCCGGGCGGCTACGTCGACGCGATGGGCTACGACATCGCGCTGACCCGGGCCGGGCTGCCCGCCACCGCCAAGCTGCTCGACCACGTGCGCTCGCTGGGCATGCTGGTCGTGCACACCCGCGAGGGCCACGACCCGGACCTGTCCGACCTGCCCGCCAACAAGCGCTGGCGCTCGGCGCAGATCGGCGCGGAGATCGGCGGGCCCGGCCCGTGCGGCCGCATCCTGATCAAGGGCGAGCCCGGCTGGGAGATCGTGCCCGAGGTCGCCCCGGCCCCGGGCGAGGTCATCGTCGACAAGCCCGGCAAGGGCGCGTTCTACGCCACCAACCTGGACCTGGTGCTGCGTACCCGCGGCATCACGCACCTGATCCTGACCGGCATCACCACCGACGTCTGCGTGCACACCACCATGCGCGAGGCCAACGACCGCGGCTACGAGTGCCTGATCCTGTCGGACTGCACCGGCGCCACCGACCCCGGCAACCACGCCGCGGCCCTGCACATGGTCACCATGCAGGGCGGCGTCTTCGGCTGCGTCGCGACGTCCGACGACGTCATCGCGGCCACCACCACCTCCTGACGCACCGTTCCGCCTCACAGAAGGCGAGCACCCCTTTGAGCACCCACGCCACCGTCGACGCGATGCCGTCGCCGTACACCTTCGACCCTGCGACCACCGCCCTGCTGGTCATCGACATGCAGCGGGACTTCCTGGAACCCGGCGGGTTCGGGGAGACGCTGGGCAACGACGTCAACCAGCTGCGTTCGGCGATCGCGCCGACCGAGGCCCTGCTCGGCGCATGCCGCGCGGTCGGCCTGACGATCATCCACACCCGCGAGGGGCACCTGCCCGACCTGTCGGACTGCCCGCCCGCGAAACTGCACCGCGGCGCGCCGTCGATGCGCATCGGCGACCCGGGACCCAAGGGCCGCATCCTGATCCGCGGCGAGTACGGCCACGACATCGTCGACGAGCTCGCCCCGCTGCCCGGCGAACCGGTGATCGACAAGCCGGGCAAGGGCGCGTTCTACGCCACCGAGCTGGGCCAGCTGCTGGAGAGCGGGGGCGTCCGCAGCCTCATCGTCACCGGGGTCACCACCGAGGTGTGCGTGCACACCACCGTGCGGGAGGCCAACGACCGCGGCTACGAGTGCCTGGTGCTGTCGGACTGCGTGGGCTCGTACTTCCCGGAGTTCCAGCGGGTCGGGCTCCAGATGATCGCCGCCCAGGGCGGGATCTTCGGCTGGGTGGCGAAGTCACCGGCCTTCATCGGGGCGCTGCAGCGCAGCGCCGCACTGCCGCAAGCCGCCTGACCCTCTCCCCCGCCTCGAACTCCCCCGCCTCGAAAGCAGGACGCCCATGACCACATCCGCCCCCGCGGCACCGGCCGCGAAACTGCCGCACTGGGTCCGCGGCGACACCAACGCCTTCTTCGGCTTCGGCGTGAACGTGCTCGTCAACGTGCTGACGCTGACCACGCTGTGCCTGTTCGTGATCAACCTGTCCGAGGGCGCGGTGTTCGGCACGATCCTGCCCGCGCTGGGCATCGCCCTGGTCTTCGGCAACGTGTACTACACGATCCTGGCCCGCCGCCTGGCCGCCAAGGAGGGCCGCACCGACGTCACCGCGCTGCCGTACGGGCCCAGCGTGCCGCACATGTTCATCGTCATCTTCGTGATCATGCTGCCGATCTACCTGAAGACCAAGGACCCGCTGCTGGCCTGGCAGGCCGGGGTGGCCTGGGCGTTCATCATCGGCGTCATCGTGCTGATCGGCGCGTTCGTCGGCCCGTACATCCGCAAGTACACCCCGCGCGCCGCGCTGCTCGGCACCCTGGCGGGCATCTCCATCACGTTCATCTCGATGAACCCCGCCGGGCGCATGTGGGACCTGGCCTGGGTCGCGCTGCCGGTGTTCGCGCTGCTGCTGATCGGACTGATGACCGACGTCAAGCTGCCGTTCAACTTCCCCATCGGCCTGGCCGCGCTGCTGCTGGGCACCGCGATCGGCTGGATCGGCGGGGTCATGTCGGTGCCCGACGTCACCGCCGCCGCGAAGACCATCGCGTTCGCCGTGCCCGACCTGAAGTTCGACCTGCTCTTCGCCGGGCTCAAGGAGATGGCCCCGCTGCTGGCCACCGCGATCCCGCTGGGCGTCTACAACTTCACCGAGGCGATGACCAACGTGGAGAGCGCCGCCACCGCCGGCGACAACTACAACCTGCGCAGCGTGCTGCTCGCCGACGGCACCGGGGCGGTCATCGGCTCGATGCTCGGCTCGCCGTTCCCTCCCGCCGTGTACGTCGGGCATCCCGGCTGGAAGGCCGCGGGCGGCCGCACCGGCTACTCCATGGCCACCGGCATCGTCATCGCGCTGCTGTGCTTCCTGGGCATGTTCGGGCTGCTCGCGGCGATCTTCCCGACCGCGGCGATCGTGCCGATCCTGCTCTACATCGGCCTGCTCATCGGCGCGCAGGCGTTCCAGGCCACCCCGCGCGCCCACGCCGCCGCCGTGGTCGCGGCACTCATCCCCAACCTGGCGTCCTGGGCCACCGGGCAGATCGACAACGCGCTCGCCGCGGCGGGCACCTCGGCCGCCACCGTCGGCGACCAGGCCCTGGCCGGGGCGGGCGTGGTCTACCACGGCCTGCTGGTGCTCGGGCAGGGCGCGATCCTGGCGGGCCTGGTGCTCGGCGCGATCGTGGTGTTCATCATCGACAAGAAGTTCCTGCACGCCGGGATCTTCGCCCTGGTCGGCACGCTGCTCACGTTCGTCGGGCTGATCCACGGCGAGAAGGTCGAGTGGAACGCCAACGGGCCGGTGTCGCTGGGCTACCTGTTCGTCGCGGTGGTCTGCGCGATCTTCTACTTCGGCAGGCACTCCCCGCGCGAACCCGACCCCGAGGAACTCGCCCTCGACCGGCTGCACGGCGGCGCGGACGCACCCGCGCCGGTCTCGCCGGCGCCGGCCGTTGCGGCGGAGCCGGACCGGGCCGCGGCCGCGGCCTGATCCGGCTCACCCGCCGCCTTCCGGCACGGGAGCCGCACCCGTGCCGGAAGGCGGCACCACCAGTCAGGAGTACCCATGGAGCTGGACCGGCCCGACGTGATCGCCGAGGTGGCCGCCGTGTTCGCCGCCTACGAGAAGGCGCTGGGCGTCAACGACCCGGACGAGATCATGTCGTTCTTCCACGACAGCCCCGGCACGGTGCGGTTCGGCATCGCCGACCGGCAGACCGGCTGGGCGCGGCAGCACGCGTGGCGCGCGGCCCAGCCGCCGCTGCCGCCCGGCCGCACCCTGCACGACACCCTGATCAGCACGTTCGGCGACGGCTACGCGGTGGTCACCACCTGTTTCGGGTACGCCGGCAGCGAGGTCACCGGGCGGCAGTCGCAGACCTGGGCACGGCTGCCCGAGGGCTGGCGCATCGTGCACGCGCACGTCTCGCACCAGCCCTCCTGAGCGCCGCGGAGGTCACTCGGGTTCGGGCAGGCCGTGCTCCTCGCGCACCTTCCGGGCCTGGCGGGAATCGCCCTGGTCGTCGAGTGCGCGGGCCAGCCAGGCGGCGGCCTCGCGGCGGGCGCCGTGCTCGGCCGGCAGCGCGTCGAGCGCCCGGCGCAGTTCGGCCTCCCCCGCCGCGGCCCGGCCGGACACGACCAGCACCTGCCCGTGGCGCAGCTCGGCCAGCGCGGCCTCCCCGAACGCGCCGATGGACCGGAACAGCCCGGCCGACGGCGCGACCCGGGCCACCGCCGCGTCGTGGTCCGGCTCGTCGCTGTCGGACAGCACCTGCGCCGCCTCGTACCCGGCCATGGCCCGCTCCCAGGTGAACCCGGGCTGCTCGTCGGCAGACACCTCGGTGACCGCCATCAGCTCGGCGAGCTGCCCGGCCAGGGTGGCCGCCTCGTCCTTGCGCCCGGCGTGGAACAGCGCCATCACCTGGCGGCGGCGGGCGTGCACGGTGGCCAGGGCGAGATCGGCCTGCCCGTACGCCTGGGCGGCCGCGTCGAACCGGTCGGCGGCCTCGGCGTCGCGGTCGACCTGCCACAGCAGCTCCCCGGCGCGCTCCAGCACGTCGGCCCGGTACTGCAGCCGGTCCACGCCGCCGACCAGCTCCAGCAGCGCGTCCAGCTGCCCGACCGCGACGTGGACCTCGCCGAGCTGCCCGTACGTGCGCGACAGGATGTCACGCAGTTCCACGATCATGTCGGCGTGCTCGGGGTCGCGCTGGGCGAGGAACCACGACAACGCCTCCTCGGCGACCTCAGCCGCCTCGGTGAACCGGCCCGTGGTGCCCAGTGCCAGCGCCAGCCGGTGCCGGGTGTACGCGGCGGCGCCGGGCGCGCCCTGCGCCTCCATCACGCACACGTGCTCGACGATGTCGTCGACGAACTCGCCCGCGCGGTCGGTCGTGACGAGCATGAACCCCGCGTTCGCGCGGGCGCTGCGGCGCAGCTCCGGGTCCTGCGCCACGGCGGCGGCCTCCTCGAACGCGGCGATCGCGCCGCTGTGGTCGCCGAGGCGGCCGAGCAGGTCGGCCAGCGCCCGCAGCAGGTTCGCGAGCTGGTCGCGGTGGGCGGTGCCGCGCAGCAGCGTCGCCGCCGCGCGGACCTGCTGGGCGGCCTCCTCGATGCGTTCCTGGGCCTGCAGCACACCGGCGCGCAGGTGCAGGATGCTGGCGTGGCGGGCCGGCGGCAGCGGGCCGGGCTCGGCCTCGGCCCGGTCCAGCAGGGACGTGGCCCGGTCGAGTTCACCGGACGCGGCGGCCACCCACGCCGCCCGCACCAGCGCGGCGCGGCGCTGCTTCGGCTCGGTGTTGGCGGCCACGGCCAGCTCCGCGGCCTCGAACACGGCCGGCACGAGCGAGCCGTCGCCGGTCAGCTGCAGCATCGCGATCTGCCACTGCAGCCGGGCCGCGTACTCGCGGGCCTGGTCGCCGGCCCGCTCGAACGCCGCCACGGCCTCGGCGAACGCGTCCGCGGTCGCCTGCAGCTCATCGTCGGGCAGCGCCACCGCGCGCAGCCGGGCCAGCCGCCCGCGCTGCACGTCGGTCAGCGCCCCGCCGTCGTACGCGGTGAGCAGCAGCTCGGTCAGGGCGCGGGCCTTGGCCTGCTCCTCGGCGTGGAACAGGTCGTCGACAAGGTCCAGCGCGCCGTCCAGCGACAGGTCCACCGGCAACTCGATCAGGTCGTCGCCGGACGGCGCCGCGGCGGCGGGCTCGGTCTGCGCGGCGGGGGCCGACGACGCGGCGCGGGCGGCGGTGACCGACAGCGGCAGGTATGCCACCAGCGGCTTCGCGTCGATCAGCGCGGCGATGCGGGTGCTCTGGTACGTGTTGCCGTTGCGCTCGTCGAACCGCAGCGACAGGGCGGTCGCCCGCTCGCGCAGCTGCCGCCCCAGCGCGGCGGCGGAGATCTCCCCCGCCGCGCGGCGCACCACCAGGTCGCCCTGCCCGTCGTCGGTCAGCCGGCGCAGCACCAGCGCCGCGGCGGCCGCGAACTCCATCTCCGTCTTCGGCGTCGGGGCCTGCTCCAGCCACGGCAGGTGCCGCTCGATCAGCTCCAGGCCGCGCAGCTCGTTGCCGGTCGCGGCGCAGAACTCGACGTGCCGGGCGACCCGGCCCAGCTCGGCCTTGTTGTCGTCGAGCGCGCGGTAGGCGCGCCGGTGCGCGTCGCGGGCCTCGTCGAGCCGGCCGGTGCGCAGGTACGGGAACAGCAGCGTGGTCAGGATGCCGTGCGGCTGCTCGGAGCAGGTCAGCCGGCCGGTGAGCGCGTCCTGCGCGAGCGCGATCGCGTCCTCGTCACGGCCGCGCCACGCCAGGTGGTGCGCCTTGGACGACGGGTCGCAGCCCGCGCAGTCCGACAGCGCGTCACGCGGCGCGGTGTCCCACAGCCGGTACCAGTGGTCGGCCTGCTCGGTGTCGCCCAGGTGCGCCGCGACGTCGTGGCGGTACGCGTACACCGCCTGCATGCTGTGCCCGCCCGCCTGGTAGCGGCGCTGCATGTCGTCCAGCACCGCCATCGTGCGGTCGAGGGACAGCTGCGGGAACAGTGTCATCGACGACACGATGTGCTTGAAGTGCCACAGCAGCAGGTGCTCGTCGTGGTGGCTGCGCCGCCCCGGGTCGGCGTCGTAGTCGGCCACGCAGCGGGCGAACGTCATCATCGCCTTCATCGGCTCGCCGCTCTGGTGGTAGCCGCTGGTCGCCGCCGCGTGCGCCGCGTAGAGCAGGTCCGGGTCGCCGAGCGCCTCGGCCTTGGCCAGCACCTGCTCCACGACCGCGACCCGGGCCGGGCCGTCCGGGGTGTCCCAGGAGCGGTGGATCAGGTCGTGGACCTCGTCATACGTCGTCATCAGTGCTCCCGGGGGCGGCGTTGGGCAGGGCCAGGTCGATCAGGTCGAGGAACGAGCGGTTCAGCAGCGCCATGTCCGCGGGGCGCAGCGGGTGGTGGCCGTACAGCAGCGCCTGCCCGTACAGCGAGGACACGGTGACGGCGACCAGTGCCGGGCTCGGCAGCGCGCTCATCCGGCGTACCAGCGGGTTGCGGTGGTTGAGCACCAGCTGCGGGCGCACCTGCGCCTCGGCCTTCTCGAACGTCGACAGCACACCCGCCCACAGGTCGTCGGAGACCTGGGCGGTCTCGCGCAGCCGCCGCTGGAACGTGGCGTGGCGGTCGGTCAGGTACAGCGCCGGCATGCTCGGCGGGTCGAACGCGCGGACCACCACCTCGCAGCCCAGCGGGTCCATGGCCCGCTGGGCGGCGGCCGTGAACGGGCGCAGCGCCAGCTCGGCCGCCGGGTCGAGGGTGTCGAAGCGGGTGGACAGGTCGCTCGGGTCGAGCCGGTCCACCATGATCGTGTTGTCGAGCAGCGGCAGGCGTTCGATCAGCTCCGCGTCGAAGGTGTAGCCGCCGTTGACCACCGCCAGGCCCTGTGCCGCGGCGACCGCCGCGAGCTGGCGGAACTCGTCGTTGTTCGCGCTGTAGCGGACGGTGCCGTGGCGGCGGCGGAACTCCTCCAGCGGCATCCGGCCCATGTTGGTCTCCATCGGCCACCACTGGTCGACGACGCGCAGCATCTCCTCGTCGTGCATGGCCAGGGCCTTGACGCCCAGGTGGTGCACGGCCAGGAAGCGGTGCATCCGGTCGGCGTCGGAGTTGGCCAGGTTCACCAGCCAGCCGCGCAGCTGCGCGCCGAGCTGTTCGCGCACCGACTCCAGCAGGCCGTCCTCGTAGAGGGCCTCGCGGCTGGCGGTGGGGCGCAGTTCGGACGCGTCGACGATGCAGCGGGCGAAGAACGCCCACTCGGGCAGCAGGTCCTCGGCGCCCTCGGCCAGCAGCATGCGTTTGAGGTAGACGCGGTGGCCCGACTTCGCGGCCGGGTTCGCGGGAGTGGGCAGCACCAGCGCGACGCCGGTCAGGCCCGCCTCGGGCACGTTCAGCGCGATCGTGTCGAACGGGGTGAAGCCGAACGTCTGCTCGGCCGTCCGGAGCAGTTCGGCGCGCCCGGCCTGCCAGGGCAGCGTCTCCGCGGTGACCAGGTCGCCGTCCAC
The DNA here is from genome assembly GCF_009720385.1 of Catellatospora vulcania. Taxonomy (GTDB): domain Bacteria; phylum Actinomycetota; class Actinomycetes; order Mycobacteriales; family Micromonosporaceae; genus Catellatospora; species Catellatospora vulcania. Next base: position 26,915 of record NZ_WARX01000035.1, read on the forward strand.
GCGCACCGGGTAGGGCAGCATCTCGCCGAACAGCGCCGCCAGGTCGCGCACCCGGGCCGCGTCGAGCCAGTCGGTGGCGTCGCGGCGCGGGACCAGGGTGACGGTCGTGCCGACCTCCTGCCGGTCCGGGCCGGGCCTGGTCTCGTAGCGGCCGTCGGCGAAACCGGTCCAGTACACCGTGGGGTGGCCCTCGTGCCGGGTCTGCACCCGGATCTCGTCGGCGACCAGGAAGCACGACAGCAGGCCGATGCCGAACTGGCCGAGGAACTCGTGCCGGGAGAAGCCCAGCTCGTCGCGCTTGCCGCTGCGGCCGATGGTGGCCAGCAGCTCGTGCACCTGCTGCTCGGTCAGGCCCAGTCCGGTGTCGTGCACGCGCAGGGTGCCGTCGCCGGTGGTCTTCGGCGACTCCAGCCAGACCGAGGCGGGCGCGGTCGGGGCCAGCGCCCGGCGGGCGGTGATGGCGTCCACGGCGTTCTGCATCAGCTCGCGCACGTACACCCGCGGGCTGCTGTAGAGGTGGTGGCTGAGCAGATCGACGATGCCGCGCAGGTCGACCTGGAAGGACTGGTTCACCCGGCAGAGGCTACCGGCGCGGGTCCACCTGCGGTAACCGGCCGTCAGGCGACGCCCGCTGCCCGAGGACACGAGCCACCGGTCGCGTATTGGTCCTGTCAGCCGCGCCCGCCGGCCTGGATCATCATGTTCATGAACGCTTCCCACGGCCCGGCGAGGTTCCCCGCGGCGTCGATGTCGGACCTGGTGGACCGGCCCGTCCGGTACGACCTGGCGGAGAGCACGTGTCCCCCGCTGCGGCTGCGCGAGCTGCTCGACGGTGACGCCGCCGACCGGCTCGGCGCGCTCGAGATCGGCTACGGCACCAGCCAGGGCGACACGGAACTGCGCGCGCTCATCGCCGCGGGAGCGGGCGTGTCGCCGGCCGAGGTGCTGGTGACCGCCGGTGGCAGCTCGGGCATGTTCCTGCTGGCGTTCACGCTCTGTCGGCCCGAGGATCACGCGGTCGTGCTGACGCCGTGCTTCCCGCCCGCGCGGGCCGCCCTCGACGCGCTCGGCTGCCGGGTGACACCGGTCGCGCTGAGCTTCGACGACGGATACCGGCTCGACGTGGACGCGGTGGCGGCCGCGCTGACGCCCGAGACCCGGCTGGTGTCGCTGGCCTCGCCGCAGAACCCGTCCGGCGTGCGCTTCACCGAGCGGGAGCTGCTTGCTCTGCTCGACCGGGTCGAGGCGCGGGCCCCGCAGGCGGTCCTGCTGGTCGACGAGACCTACCGGCAGGCCGGCTACGGTGCGGCGGCGGCGCCGCGCTCGACCGCGAGCCTGTCGCCGCGGGTGGTGACCTGCTCCTCGGTGTCCAAGGCGCACGGTGCTCCCGGCATCCGGGTCGGCTGGCTCACCGTCACCGATCCCGCGCTGTACGAGTCGCTGCGGATCGCGAAGTTCAACACGCTGATCACCGGCTCCGGGGTGGACGAGCTGCTGGCCGCCGAGGTGCTGCGGCGGGAGGAGCAGATCCTCGGCGAGCGCCGCGGGGCGCTGGCCGCCGCGCTGGACACCCTCGACCGGTGGGCGGCCGAGCACCGGGACGCGGTGGAGTTCGTGCGCCCCGACGGCGGCGCGCTGTGCTGCCTGCGGCTGCGCGCCGACCGCTTCGACGACCAGGCGGTCGGCCGCTTCTACGAAGCCCTCGCCGAGCGGGAGACCCGGGTCGGGCTGGGCGGCTGGTTCGGCGAGCCGGACCGCGTCTTCCGCCTCGGCTTCGGCCACCTGCCTGCAGCGGACTTCCGGACCGCCCTGGACCGGGTCGCCGAGGCCCTGTCGGCCGCCTGACCTCGCCGTCAGGCGTACCGGAGCTATGCCGGGCGTTCAGCGCCGACCGGCCCCGTGCACCAGGACGGCGGCAGGTCAGCGCTTGGCGGTCCGCATCAGGCCGCGGATGTAGGCCGCCTGGCCCGCGTGCGCGACGTCGTCGTTGGCGACGCTGACCAGCCGCGCGCCCATGCTCACCGGCGGGTCCCAGCGCTCGTCGACGATCCGGTCGAGGTCCTTGGGCTTCAGCCCGCCCAGCAGCTCCCGGGTGCGGGCGGCGACCGCGTCGAAGTACTCGACCAGCACGTCCGGCCCGTCCGGGCGTACCGCGGCGACCTGTTTGGCGGTGTGCCCGTAGCCGGTGTCGCCGGGATTGGCCCGCAGCCCGAACCGCTGCGCCCACGGGCCCGTGGCCCACAGCTGATCCTCGCCGAGCAGGTCCGCGACGTGGTCGTCCTGGATCCGGGTGAGGTGCCAGACGAGCCAGCCGATGGTGTTCGCGCCCGGCGCCGGAGCCCAGTGCAGCTGGTCGGCGGTCAGGCCGTCGACCGCCTCGTGGACCATCTCGGGGATCCGGTCGTACAGCTCGACGAGCAGGCCGTCCACATTCACCCGAGTCAGCCCTTCCTGACGCCCGCGGCCGCCGATCGGACAACCGCAGCGCGGACTGTCCGCGAAGTCCGGTCCGCCACCTTCGCACAGTATCGCGAAGGTGGCGGACGCAGACCGTGAAGCGGGAAGGTCCTACCGCCCCGCCGCCACCGGCACCCGGCGGGCGTCGCCGCCCTCGCGCTGCGCGGCGACCGCCGGGGCGAGCGCGCCGACGATGTCCTCGACCCGCGCCTTGGCGTCGCCGAACAGCATCCGGGTGTTGTCGCGGAAGAACAGCGGGTTCTGCACCCCGGCGTAGCCCGCCGCCATGGACCGCTTGAACACGATCACGTGTTCGGCCTCCCAGACGTGCAGCACCGGCATGCCCGCGATCGGGCTGCCCGGGTCGGCGGCCGCCGGGTTGACGGTGTCGTTGGCCCCGATCACCAGGACCACGGACGTGCCCGCGAAGTCGTCGTTGATCTCGTCCATCTCCAGCACGATGTCGTACGGCACGTCCGCCTCGGCCAGCAGCACGTTCATGTGTCCGGGCAGCCGCCCGGCGACCGGGTGGATGCCGAACCGCACCTGCACTCCGCGCGCCCGCAGCAGCCGGGTCAGTTCCGCCACCGGAGCCTGCGCCTGTGCCACGGCCATGCCGTATCCCGGCGTGATGATCACCGAGGTGGCGTCGCGCAGCAGCGTGGCGACCTCGGCGGCCGAGGTCTCCCGGTGCTCGCCGAGGTCGACGTCAGCCCCGGCGGCCTGCTCGGTGCCGAACCCGCCCGCGATCACCGACACGAACGAGCGGTTCATCGCCTGGCACATGATGTACGACAGGTACGCGCCCGACGAGCCGACCAGCGCACCGGTCACGATGAGCAGGTCGTTGTCGAGCAGGAAGCCCGACGCCGCGGCCGCCCAGCCGGAGTAGCTGTTCAGCATCGACACCACGACCGGCATGTCGCCGCCGCCGATGGAGGCGACCAGGTGCCAGCCGAGCGCGAGCGCCAGCACGGTGACCGCGATCAGCAGCCCCAGCTGCGGCGCGATGACGAACCACACGGTCAGTGCCACGAACGCGACCAGCGCGCCGAGGTTCAGCACGTGCCGTCCGGGCAGCATGAGCGGCCGGGACGCGATCCTCGCCGACAGCTTCAGGTACGCCACGATCGAGCCGGTGAAGGTGACCGCGCCGATGAAGACGCCGACGAACACCTCGGCGTGGTGGATGTGCAGCAGCGAACCGGTCAGCCCGGCCGGGGCCGCGTGCGCGACCTCCAGGTAGCCGTTCCAGCCGACGAGCACGGCGGCCAGCCCGACGAGGCTGTGCAGGATCGCGATGAGCTCGGGCATGCCGGTCATCTGCACGACCCGGGCCCGCCACAGCCCGATCCCGCCGCCGATCAGCATGGCGGTGACCAGCAGCGCCCCGCCCGCGGCGGTGATGTCGCGGGTGGCCAGCGCGATGGTGGCGGCGAGCGCGACGGTCATGCCGCAGATGCCGTAGACGACCCCGGACCGGGCCGTCTCGTGCTTGGACAGCCCGGCCAGGCTCAGGACGAACAGCAGCGCGGCGACGATGTACGCGGCCTGCACGGCGGTGATGGCGGTCATGGATCAGCCCTTCGAGAACATGCCGAGCATGCGCCGGGTGACGGCGAACCCGCCGATGATGTTGACGGTGGCCAGCAGGATCGCCGCGGCGGCGAGCACGGTGACGGCGAGGTTGCCGCCCTGCCCGAGCTGCAGCAGCGCGCCGACCACGATGATCCCGGAGATCGCGTTGGTGACCGACATCAGCGGCGTGTGCAGCGCGTGGTGCACCTTGCCGACGACGTAGTAGCCGATGACGACGGCCAGCGCGAACACGGTGAAGTTGCCGACGAACTCCTTCGGCGCGAACGCGGTCAGCCCGAACAGCGCCGCCGCGCCCAACCCCACGTAGGCGAAGGCGCGTCCCGACGACAGCGGCTTCTTGACCGGGACCGCGACGGGCGCGGGCGCGGCGGCAGCCGGGGCCGCCGACACCTGCACCGGCGGCGGGGGCCAGGTCACCTCGCCGTCACGGGCCACCGTCATGGAACGCTGCACGACGTCGTCGAAGTCGAGCGTCAACCGGCCGTCGCGGCCCGGGGTGAGCAGCTTCATCAGGTTGAGCACGTTCGTCGCGTACAGCTGCGACGCCTGGGCGGGCAGCCGCGCCGGCAGGTCGGTGTACCCGATGATGGACACGCCGTTGTCGGTGACGACCAGCTCGCCGGGTACCGTGCCCTCGACGTTGCCGCCCTGGGCCGCGCCCATGTCGACGATGACGCTGCCGGAACGCATGCCCGCGACGTGCTCGGCGGTCAGCAGCCGCGGGGCCGGACGGCCCGGGATGAGCGCCGTGGTGATGATGATGTCGACCTCGGCGGCCTGCTCGGCGTACAGCTCCGAGGCGCGGCGGTCGTAGTCGGCCGAGGTCTGCTTGGCGTACCCGTCGCCGCCGCCCTGCTGCTCGACGGCCACGGCCAGGAACTCCCCGCCCATCGAGCGCACCTGCTCGGCGACCTCCGGCCGCGGGTCGGTGGCCCGCACGATCGCGCCCAGGCTCTTGGCCGCGCCGATCGCCGCCAGCCCGGCGACACCGGCCCCGGCGACCAGCACCTTCGCCGGGGGGACCTTGCCCGCGGCGGTGACCTGCCCGGCGAAGAAACGGCCGAAGGTGTGCGCCGCCTCGACCACCGCCCGGTAGCCGGCGATGTTCGCCATCGAGCTGAGCACGTCCATCGACTGGGCGCGGGAGATGCGCGGCACCGCGTCCATCGCCAGCACGCTCACCTCGCGGCGGGCCAGCGACGCGACCAGCTCCGGGTTGACGGCCGGTCCGATCAGGCTGATCAGCGTCGTGCCCGGACGCAGCGCGTCGACCTCCGCCGGCGACGGCGGGTTGACCTTCAGCAGGACGTCGGCCTGCCAGCAGTCGTCGCGGCTGCAGATCTTCGCGCCCGCCTGCTCGTACGCGTCGTCGGAGAAGCTCGAACGCCGGCCCGCGCCGGACTCGACCTCGACCTCGTAGCCGAGTTCGACGAGCTGCCGCACCACCGCCGGCGTCACCGCCACCCGGGTCTCCGCCGCGGCCGACTCGGCGGCGACGCCCAGCCGTTGCGCCGTGGCCGGACCTTCTCTCGTGCCCGTGAGCCCGTTCGGCTCCGGCAGGTCATGCTGTCCCACCACGACTCCTGTCGGCATTGACTAGATCAATCGAGATGACAGACATCGTGTGGCCACGACGCTGCGGCCGTCAATGAACGCGCCGAGTAATCGAAGCCACACTTGACGGGCACCCCGTGCGGCGAGCATCGATGCCCACCCCGAGTTACCAACTCCACACGCCGGGGACGGTGACCGTTCGGCGTACGCCGAACCGTCGTGGACATACGGTCTAGCCATGACGATCAAGACTGCCCCGGGTACCGACAACCGGCTGCTGCCGCTCGCCGCCGCACTGGTGACGGTGCTGCTGTGGGCCTCGGCGTTCGTGGCGATCCGCTACGTCGGACGCGAGCTGTCCGCCGGCGCCCTGTCCCTGGGCCGGCTGATCGTGGCCGCGGTCGTGCTGGGCCTGATGATGCTGCTCGACGACCGCCGCGCCGCCGCCCCCACCCCGTGGCCGAGCCGTCGGCACTGGCCGCGGCTGCTGACCGTCGGCGTGATCTGGTTCGGCCTCTACAACATCGCGCTCAACCAGGCCGAGCGACTGGTCGACGCGGGCACCGCGGCGATGCTGGTCAACGTCGGGCCGCTGCTGATCGCCATCCTGGCCGGGCTGCTGCTCGGCGAGGGCTTCCCGCGGTCGCTGATCACCGGCAGCCTCATCGCGTTCGCCGGGGTCGTGCTGATCGGCACCGCCACGTCCACCACCGCGGGCGTGGACATGTGGGGCGTAGTGCTGTGCCTGGTCGCCGCGGTGTCGTACGCGGTCGGCGTGGTCGCGCAGAAGCCGCTGCTCGCCGAGCTGTCCGGGCTGCGGGTCACCTGGCTGGCCTGCGTGATCGGGGCGGTGTGCTGCCTGCCGTACGCGCCGGCCCTGGTCCGCGAACTGGGCGCGGCGCAGCCGTCGACGGTGGGCTGGCTGGTCTACCTGGGCGTGTTCCCGACCGCGCTGGGCTTCACCACCTGGGCGTACGCGCTGGCCCGGACCACCGCGGGCAAGCTGGGCGCGACGACGTACCTGGTGCCCGCGGTCGCGATCGTGATGGCGTGGGTGCTGCTCGGCGAGGTGCCGCCGGTGCTCGCGCTCGCGGGCGGCGCGCTGTGCCTGGCCGGCGTCGCCCTCTCCCGCCGCACCCCCCGAACCCGCTGACCGCCCGGAGCGCACCGCATCCACCGCTCCGCTTTACATGAACGTCGGCCTGTCCGATCGAGTTCGATCTACTAAAACTCGATCGGACAGGCCAACGCCTAGGGCGGAGGGGGAGCTCCGCTCAGAGAGCGCTGAGTGCGGGGATGACCTGTTCGCCGTAGGCGCGCAGGGTCTCCTCCTTGGCGTCGTGTTGCAGGTAGACCGCGAACTGGTCGACGCCCAGCTCCTTGAGGCGGGCGAGTTTCTCGACGTGCGCCTCAACGGGACCGAGCACGCAGAACCGGTCCACGATCTCGTCGGGCACGAAGTCGGCGTGGCTGTTGCCGGCCCGCCCGTGCTCGGCGTAGTCGTAGCCCTTGCGGCCCTTGATGTAGTCAGTGAGCGCCTGCGGAACCGCCCCGGTGTCGCCGTAGCGGGCCACGATGTCGGCGATGTGGTTGCCGACCATGCCGCCGAACCAGCGCGTCTGCGCCCGCTGGTAGGGCAGGTCGTCCCCGACGTACGCCGGGGCGGCCACGCAGAACTTCACCGCCATCGGGTCCCGCCCGGCCCGCTCCGCCGCGTCCCGCACCGCCTTGATCATCCAGGCGGCGATGTCGAGGTCGGCCAGTTGCAGGATGAAGCCGTCGGCGACCTCGCCGGTCAGCTTCAGCGCCTTCGGCCCGTACGCCGCGACCCACACCTCCAGCTGCGAGTCCGTCACCCACGGGAAGCGCAGCGACGACCCGCGGTGCTCGATCTCCCGCCCGTTGCCGAGTTCGCGGATCACGTGCACCGATTCGCGCAGCTCGGCCAGGTTCATCGGTGGCAGGCCGAGGGTGCGCCGGGCGGAGTCGCCGCGGCCGATGCCGCAGACGGTGCGGTTGCCGTACAGCTCGTTGAGGGTGGCGAAGGTGCTGGCGGTGACGGTGACGTCGCGGGTGCCCGGGTTGGTCACCATCGGCCCGACGATGACCTTCTCGGTCGCGGCCAGGATGGCGCTGTAGATGACGTACGGCTCCTGCCACAGCAGGTGCGAGTCGAACGACCACACGTGGCTGAACCCGGCCGCCTCGGCCTGCCGGGCGAGTTCGACGACGCGTCGGGCCGGCGGATCGAGCTGGAACACGACTCCGATGTCCATGAAACCCTCCTAGACGAGGTAGCTCGACAGGCCGCGCGGCAGGTAGCGGCCGTGGCCCTTGCGGCCGTGGTACTGCCCGCCGGACACCAGCACGCTGCCCCGGGAGATGACGGTGTCGACCTTGCCCGCGATCTCGTAGCCCTCGTAGGCCGAGTGGTCCATGTTCATGTGGTGGGTGTCGACGCTGATCCGGGTACGGCCGTTGGGGTCGTAGACGACGATGTCGGCATCCGAGCCCGGCGCGATCGCGCCCTTGCGCGGGTAGAGGCCGAACATGCGCGCCGGGGTGGCCGCGATCGTCTCCACCCAGCGTTCCAGCGACAGTTTGCCGTCGACTACGCCCTGGTAGAGCAGGTCTACACGGTGTTCGACACCGCCGATGCCGTTGGGGATCTTCGAGAAGTCGCCCAGGCCGAGTTCCTTCTGGTCCTTGAAGCAGAACGGGCAGTGGTCCGTCGACACGATCGCGAGGTCGTTGCTGCGCAGCCCGCGCCACAGATCCCGCTGGTGGCTCTCGTGCTTGGAGCGCAGCGGCGTTGAGCAGACCCATTTGGCGCCTTCGAAGCCTGGTGCGCCGAGTTGGTCTTCGAGGGTGAGGTAGAGGTATTGGGGGCAGGTTTCGGCGAAGACGTTGCGGCCGGTGTCGCGGGCGGCGGCGACGGCTTGCAGGGCTTGTGAGGCGGACAGGTGCACGATGTAGAGGGGGGTGTCTCCGGCGACCTGGGCCAGGGAGATGGCGCGGCGGGTGGCTTCGGCTTCGAGTTCGGCGGGTCTGGTCAGGCCGTGGTTGATCGGGTCGGTTTCGCCGCGGGTGAGGGCTTGGCCGATGAGGACGTCGATGGCGATGCCGTTCTCGGCGTGCATCATGATCATGGAGCCGTTGTCGCGGGCTTTCTGCATGGCGCGCAGGATCTGGCCGTCGTCGCTGTAGAAGACGCCGGGGTAGGCCATGAACAGTTTGAAGCTGCTGATGCCTTCGGTGTCGACCAGGGAGTCCATGGCTTTCAGCGACTCGTCGTCGACCCCACCAATGATCATGTGGAAGCCGTAGTCGATATGGCAGTTGCCCTCAGCCTTGGCGTGCCAGGCGGCGAGGCCCTCGTGCACGTTCTCGCCGGAACGCTGTACCGCGAAGTCGATGATCGTGGTGGTGCCGCCGAACGCCGCGGCCCGGGTGCCGGTCTCGAAGGTGTCCGAGGCGAACGTGCCGCCGAACGGCAGCTCCATGTGGGTGTGCGCGTCCACGCCACCCGGGATGACGTACTTGCCGGTCGCGTCGATGACCTCCGCGTCCGCCACGACGGGCGCGAGGCCCGGCGCGAACAGGGCGGCGATCGTCTCGCCGTCGACGAGCACGTCGGCGGCGTGGCGGCCGGTGGGGGTGACGACGGTGCCGCCGGTGATGAGGATGGCCATAGGGGTCTCCGCTCTCAGGCCTGGGTCAGCGGGCCGTAGGCGTCCGGGCGGCGGTCGCGGTAGAACGCCCACCGGTCCCGCACCTCGGCCAGCAGCGCCATGTCCAGGTCACGCACCACCAGTTCCGGCTGGTGCGCATCGGCTGGCTCACCGACGAACTTGCCCTCGGGATCGACGAAGTAGGAGGTGCCGTAGAAGTCGTCGTCGCCCAGGTCCTCGATGCCGACCCGGTTGATCGCCCCGATGAAGTACTCGTTGGCCACCGCCGACGCGGGCTGTTCGAGCTTCCAGAGATACGAGGAGAGTCCGCGGCTGGTCGCCGACGGGTTGAACACCATCTGCGCGCCGTTGAGCCCCAGCGCCCGCCAGCCCTCCGGGAAGTGCCGGTCATAGCAGATGTACACCCCGACCCGGCCCACCGCCGTGTCGAACACCGGATAACCCAGATTGCCCGGACGGAAGTAGAACTTCTCCCAGAACCCCTTCACCTGCGGAATATGGGTCTTGCGGTACTTACCCAGGTAACTGCCGTCGGCGTCGACCACCGCCGCGGTGTTGTAGAGCACGCCGGGCTGCTCCTGCTCGTACATCGGCAGGACCATCACCATCCCGAGTTCCCGCGCCAGGGCCTGGAACCGCTCCGTCGTCGAACCCGGGATCGACTCCGCGTAGGAGTAGTACTGCGCATCCTGGACCTGGCAGAAATACGGGCCGTAGAAAAGCTCCTGGAAACAGATCACCTTCGCACCCTGCGCGGCGGCCTGACGCGCATACTCCTCATGCGCCTTGATCATCGATTCCTTGTCACCGGTCCAGGTCGTCTGGACCAGCGCGGCACGGATGATGTCTGACATGGTGCGGTCTCCGTCCTGCTAGCGGTTCGGCTCGGCGAGACGCCCGCCCGCGGCCTGATCCGCCGGAGCCGACGGGCTCCTCACCACCAGGCCCGTCGCACGGCGCCGGATGCGGACGACGAGGTCGGCATGTCTGGAGTCAACCGGCACGGCGGCAGCGAAGGAATTGGCGCAAGGTCCGACATCAGTCCACCCCGCCCCTAAACCGTTTGTACTGTCCTACAAACCGTTCGCCGCTAACTGCCCCGCCGTCCAGCGCTGCAGCGTGGGTCATGAGGTCTCGTTCGCGACACGCGTTTCCTTTCCGGCGAACTGTCGCTTATCTTGGTCCCGCGGGCCCCTGACCGGCTCTGCGCTGTTTCCGGCCGGGCCTCACCGTGCCGTGGCACCGATCAGGGGAGAGAACACGGGTGGCCCAGCCGCATCCCGCGCAGGCACAGCGCGCTCGAGACCTGGTCGTCCAGTTAGGTCAGTTGCTGGCCGACATCACCGCAGGCCGACCCACGGCCGCGGTCCACCAGCACCTGCTGGACAAGTTCGACGCCGCCGTCCACGACTACCGCATCGACGCGATGGAAGTCGGCCGGACGGAGTTCGCCGCCACCTGGGACGCGCTGCGGCAAGGCCTGGCCCTGCCCGCGTCCGCCTGGGAGCAGGTCGTCCTGCCCACCGTCGTCGGATTCAGCAACACCCAGAAGCTCAAAATCCACCTGGAGCTGGCGACCTCCTACTGGCTCGCCGCCCGAGCCGCCGTCGACGCCGTGCCCGACTACCCCGCCGCCGTCGCTGCACTGGCCACCGCCGAAACCCCGGCCACCGGCCCCACCGAGCGGACCGCGCTCGCGTCCCGGCCCGCCGCGCAGGTGCGCCCCCCGACCGCAGACCCCGTCCCGGTCGCCACGCCGCAGGCAGTCGAAGCCGACCGGCCGCGGACCGGCCCGGACCGGCGGGTGCTGGTCGCGATCGCGGTCGCCGTGCTGGCCACCATCACCGTCATGCTGGTGCTTATCATCCGCCCGGCCGGCAACGACCAGCCTGTCTCGATGAACGACGGGCTGCCGTCCCCGATGCTGTCCGCCGGGATGATGGCCGACGAGAGCGGCCAGCCGGTAACGCTGCCGACCGCGCCACCGACGGCCAGCCCGCTGCCCTCGCCGATGATCACCAACCTGCCCACGCCCGCCCCCAGCTGGACCCCGCCGGCCCCGGCCACCACCGGACCCGGCGCGCCGCCGCCACCGCCCAAGCCGGTGGCCCCGTCGGCGCCCACCCACCTGGTCGCGGTCGCCGCCGACGAGCACAACGTCTGGCTCGCCTGGTCTCCCCCGGCCAACGGCGGCTCGGGTGGCGTCTCGTACTACCGCATCCTGCAGAACGGCCAGTTCATCGGCTGGACCCCCAACACCAGCGCGACCGTCACCGGGCTCGCGCCGGGGACCTCGTACACGTTCGTGATCATTGCGTCCAATGCGGCCGGGCTGCAGTCCGGCCCGAGCAACCAGATCACCGCGATGACCGCGTCCCCGCCGCCGCCCCCCTCGCCGTCCCCGGCTCCGCCGTCGCCGACCCAGGGCCCGCCGTCCCCGGTCGACCCGCCGTCGCCGACGCCGGAGGAGACGAGCGCCGAGCCGAGCCCGTCGCCGAGCGAGCCGGAGACCTCGCCGTCGCCGGAAGCCTCGTCGCCGGACCCGGAACCGCCCGTGGAGCCAGACAACCCGGCCTGACCCGGCCACTGGCACTGCTGTCTAGACGTCACTCGCTCACGAAAAGCTGCGCCGGTGCGGCCAGGCAGCGTTCGTGAGCCGCCATGCCACGACCTGGATCGTAGCCGTCGGGCCGGCTACGATCCTTGTTCCCCTAGAGGCCACCACCCAACGCGAGGCAATCTGTGCCAACGGCAGCCGAGTACTGCGAACCGACTCCACAAGCTGCCCGGGACCAATGGCGCGCCATCGCCGCCCGTACCGCCCTGGCCCCTGGCGAGCGGCAGGTGGTATTCACATCGGTCGAAACGATCATGTGCTTGGCCGCGAGCATGCTCGTCGAGCACAGGACGTACCGCGGTAGCCCGCCGCCGCGAGAAGCCAATCCGGTTCCGCTGCTCGCCGCACTCTTCCACCGAGGCGAGCGCAGCATCGTCGCGAAAATGGGCAACCTAGACGGCAGCCTCGCGCACGGCGGACGGTACGACCTCGACGTCACGCGGCACCTGCTCGGCACGCCCGGTCTGCTGACCCACGTCTACTGCGTGCTGCTTGGCGCCGCGCGCGAGGTGGGGATCGACCGAGACGCGCTGCCCGACTTCCTAGGGCTGGAGGCCACTGCGGGTGATCTTCTCGGCCAGGAGGAACTCGGCGAGACCGAGGTGGAGACTGTTGTCCAGGCCGAGTCGCACCACATGCTGACGCAGCCATCGGAGCTTGAGGCGCTGTTCACCGAACGGCTGCTGGTCGCTAAGGCGCGGGTGGGCCAGCACGTGTTCGCCGACTCAGTCATACGCAACCACCAACATCGTTGCGTGTTCTGCGGGCTCTCGGTGACCGCCGAGGGAGTGCGAGCCCGCCGAATGCTCGTGGCAAGCCACATCAAGCCGTGGCGGGACAGCACCTCAAGGGAGAGACTCGACACCGCGAATGGCTTGACGGCCTGCCCTACGCATGACGTCGCTTTCGACACTGGGCTGATCACCGTCAATGGCGGCATGCATATCCATGTCAAGCCTGAGCAGGAACGAGCCGCCAGGAAAGATCCTGCGGCAGCTGCAGTCTTCGGGCGACCGCCCCTGCTTGATCGGCTCCTACTGCCCGCAGGCGCGAAACAGCCTGGCACTGCCTACCTATCCTGGCATCATCAACACGTTTACCGAACGGCGCCCGCCTCTACGACTGCCTGACGCCGTACATCCCACCCCCGACCGCGCTCGGTTCGCGGTATAGCCACCGCGAACCGACAACTACCACGCCGACGGAACCGTGGATCTGTCACACATCGACTCGCGCATCTACAACCACGGCTTTCTCGTCCCGGCCATCTCGGACGCTAAATGTGACAGCCCGGCCATCGTTCGGCCGCGCCGACGCAGGCGCAATGACGCTGAAACACATGGTCACCTTGCCGGGGTCGATCGAATCGTCGAATGAACCGGGAGGAACGGGGTCAAGAACACTGGGGTACAGCAAAAGTGCTCCTGTCCGTCCCGCACGAAGTTGATTGACCTGCGGGTCGGGACCCAGCCCGTCGACTCCCGCAATACGCATCGCAGCGTCCACATGCCGACCAGACGCCGATCGAGTGATCAATCTGTCCCCGTTTCTGGTACGGGTGACGACAACGAACGGGCCGTGTCCCATAATTCGCCGAGCTCGCTCCATCGCCCCTTGTTTGGGGAACATAATCACCCATTGGGTGACATCGGCCGCGGACAGCGACCGCAACCAAGCGAAATCCGCCTGAAGCGGATGGCCATCCGGCATACCTGCCTTACTCAGGGCGACCTGTGGAGCTAACGCGGCGATCACCTGTGCGTGAGTGGCGTGTCCCACAAGCGCATTAAACTTCTTCGTCGGATCCGACGCAAGGAATTGCGCCGATCGAAGGGGAAGGGCCAACAAAGGCTCGAACGCCTGTGTGTTGGCACGTATCTGGGCTTCCTCCAATGCATATGCCTTTGGCTCACGCAGCAGGCCCGGAGATCTGCGTTCCGCGAGCTGCGCATTGAACATCTTGTTGGAAGCCGTGGGCTTGAGCTGCGGCAGATGCTGGTAGACGAGCGGTGGAATCTGGCGGGGAGTGACTTGAGGTTTGCCGTCCACATCGAGTTCGGCGTAACGCTCAAGCTCGAAGCGGAACTGCTCCTCGTCCAAACAAGCCGCTCCGAACTTCTCGTGAAGCTCCGGAGTGGTGTAGAGCCTGACTAAGTCACGGTAGCCCGGCCTAAACCCGAACCATCGCCCCATCTGGAGCAATGTGTCCGTCTGTGTGGTGTCGCGCCGGTAAAAGGAGATTGTCAGGCCTTCGACCGTAAATCCTCTGGCGAGCTTGTTGCCGCCGACGAGAATGCGCCAGACACGGCGCTTGTCGAACTGCAGCTCTTCCTGACCTATCACTGCGTCCTTGTCACTGTTGATCAGGAGGACCGGGTGGGCATCGGGATCTGGTGGATCCATGAGGTCAAGCGCCTCGCCCAGGCATTCAACCAGCTCCTCAAAGGTCGACGGCACCGGAAGGTTGAGGCCAGAGGCGCGCGAAACGAGCTCGATGTCATCCTCAAACAGACGGCGCAAGCGGGCCAGACTGCCAGGCGAGCGGTAGCCGCCACTCTTCCACAACGACTTGATCAGATCGGCTTGGTCCTTCTGAACGGCGGTGCGGCGGTCTTCGTGCACCAGCATCGTGTGGTGCCGATAACGAGGAAGCCCTCGGCGCTCGCGATAGATCTTGATCGCCCCGGTGAGGACGTACATGTCGATCGCCTGCCTCAGGTCCTCCTCATTGTCAGCCTCGGGAAGCAGGCGAACATGCTTACGCTCGTTGGACTCCGCATATGACCGTTCCGTCAGCGGAATGTCGCTGTGTCGGTCAGTGAAGGCGGCAGCGCCCATGTAGTCGGCAGGCGGCGGCAGAGATATCAGGAAATCTCGGGGAAAGATGTCTTCATCATCGTCAGGGTTCACGAACACGTTGGCGAACGGTGTCGCTGTGTAGCCCACGTATTGAGCCCTTGGAAACAGGCGCAGCAGGTCACCGATCAGCTTGTTGATGGCCGTCCGATCCTTGCCGTCTTCCGCCAGACGTCGAGGATTGACCGTGTTCACAGACGCTTGGTCAGATTCATCATCGATCATCAAAACCGGGACTTCTTCGAGCCCAGTGTGCCGCTTGAGATCCTTCACCAGATCTTTGAGAACGAGAGCATTCTTCTTGACGACCAACAGTCGCGTGTCACTGTTGAACAAATTCTGCGGATCATAGAACGGCCGCTGCCGATCTTTTACATCACGCCGATAGTCGAGTGCGGTGAGGTAGTTGCGCAAGCGCTTGTAGTCCCACCGATAGGTAGTCAACCGGTCGATATCGGGATGACGCACCTGGGCCATGTCGAGCCTCGGCACATCCGACGGACGGCCACCGTGCTCAATGAACCGATGCGAGATCCAGTCAGGGTCGTCAAAGTAGTCGGCTTCGGTGGGATCGTCGGCAGAGATCTCACGTTCGAGGTTCTCCCTGCCGACCAACTCCATATCAAGTCGACGCTGCGTCTGGTTGCGCAGGAGGTTGGTCGTGCCGGCGAGCACGATCACCAGGCGATATCCGGCATCGATGGCCTTCGTGATAACGCCCGTGAAGTTGGCGGTCTTCCCACTCTGCACATACCCGACCACCAAGCCCTTTGTCGGCGTGGCGCTCGGATCCGTCGGGTCACTAAGGCGTTCAAGCACCTGCTCTGTCGCGGCGTCAAGAAGGTGCACAGCGCCGTCTGCCCAACCAGGCTTCCGCAGCAAATACTCGCTGTAGTGGTCCCAGTAGAACTCGTTGCCGACCTGACGCTTCCGGCGGCGCCATGCCTGCTGGCGGCTTGGGTCGTCGATAACAATGATCTCCTTGCCATCGAACATGACGAACATGTCGTCGAAGACCTTCACCGCGGCATCATCGAGGCTGAGCCTTCGATACACCACCGCTCTGCGCTCGCGGGTGTGAGGTTGAGTACCCTCTGCCCACGAGGCATCTGGTTGCGCGTCCCACCCGCTCAGGCTAATTTGCAGGTTGCGCTTGAGACGGTCGTCAGACGAAGCCCCATTTAGATGATCGAGCAAGGCCGCGCCGTCGGACATGTGCGCCGGATCGTCGCTGAGCGCCGCTGCGGCAACGTGCAGCGGCCGCGGAACGCCCCGCTCTTTCATCCCCTTGAGCGCAGCCAGGTAGTCGGCTGCGACTGCGTCTGTCATGGCATCTCCAGGGTGATAGCAGCGAGCGCGTCAGCCAGCAGGGTTGGCGGCGTCGACGAGGCCCGCTCGGTTAGATCGATCTGGTAACGAACCGCCCTGAGGGCCGCAATGTCGAGATGCGCCTGGTGAACGGTGTTCGGGGTGATGCGCGGGAAGTTGTCCGCCACGAGATATGCCGACGGCACGGTGCGCAGCCGCCACCGACCGGTTGGCCTGGCTCGGCTGTCCCTCCAGCCCGCGGCGGCCAGTCGTCGTCGGTAGCCCTCTCGACCAGAGGCCGGCAACGCGGCTTCGATCTGGCCAATCAACTCCGGGAGCAGGATGCCGTCGCCACCAGCCTCCGTCAGTTGCAGCGATATTAGCCAAAGGTCACGTGACCCCGTCGGCATGAGCTGCGTCAATGAGGAAACCCAGTGCGAACGGCGCTCAGCGGTCGACGTCTTGACTTCGACATCAACTCCGGTGACATCGAAGTCGTGCTCAGCGTATCCAGGACGCCACATCGTCAGAGCAGCGACGGGACCGGCGACCTTCGTCAAACCTTCGAGTATCAACAACTCGCCGATGAGTCCGGCTTCCTGTTGGGGCGACATTGCGCCGTCCTGCCGGATTAGGTGGCCGAGCACTCTGACGGCGTCGACGATCGCCTCGTCTGTTCGCATCGACTGCAACTGCACCCTGTCGGCGATGGCGCACAGCAGCGAGTAGCCCAACTGAAACAGGTTCTCAGACGTAATGATCACTTCGACCATCTGTCCCGCCGCACGAGTGACCGATCGAACCTTGACTTGATCAAGCCCTAACGCGGTGAACGTCTCGTGAGGACGTGCGGGTATACGCAATCCGATCGATGGCGTAGCTGGGTCGACGAACAGCGTGATACGCGGCTCGCCTGGCACGAGGTGCTCGATCGGCACACCGGCTGTGAGGTAATCGGTGAACCCGTCCAGACCCAGATGCCGGCCTGAACCGTTCACGAGCGTTCCTCGCGGTTGCTCTTCTCCACCTGGGCTGCCGCGGTAAGGATGGCCTGCCACATCTCGAGGTTGTCCTTGTCGCGCGGCCCGAGGTGCGCACCGTGGAAAATCTGCTCAGCGAGCAGGAACAGTAAAGACTTGATCAGCGGCGCGTCGTTTAGACCACCGCGTCGGCCGCCGTTTACCGCTTTGCGGTATGCCTGGTTGAGCCAGATAGTGCCCGCATCTCGGTCGATGTCGAAGAAGTCATCGCCGGCGAACTGCATCCAGCGGATCTGGAGCTCATCCTCATGTAGTAGCGGGAGTTCTTCTTCGATCTCACGGCGAACTTTCGGATCGATGCCACGACCAGGGGGCATGACCTTCGCCCGCGAACGTGTCCGCTGCTGCGAGCGCGTGTAAGCATCCTGCGCGGCCTGCAAGTAGTCAGCGATGGCTACGCCGTCGGCAGATCTGGCGGCAGCTACGGCATGGGCGAAGTCGGGACCGACGCCGACCCGCGTCTTTTCCGCGTTCATGGTGAAAAGACCGGCGACGTCACCGGTGATATCTATGGCGACACGGGCCAGCTGTAACCTGCGATCGGGGGCATGGACACCTTCCCATCCTCCGGCGTGTAACAGCCTGCCGTTGCGGTAGAAGTACAGCCCTTGCCACGACTCTGCGCCGCCAGGTAGCCGGAACCGCCGGTCCGTCGAACGGCCGGGCCAGATGTGACACTGCAAGGTCACCTTGGTGCCATTGATCTCGGCGATCAAGTCTTTAGGCCACTCTGGACGACCCGAGACAGGATAGGCGAAGGGATCGATTGGCTGTAGGACGGTACGTGGACCGGCCATGCCGGTGTCCCCGTCCTCAACATCGATCATGACCTTGGCGCGGCCATCGGTCAACAGACGATGAAACATCAGTCCTAGGTGGGCTTGCAGCGAGGAGACAGTACGCGAGATGACCTCATCAGCAAGATCGGGATTTGTGGGGAAGGCATGGACGTCATCCCATCTGACAACCGTCCCCGTGCCAGCCGACTCTGAAATCCGCCAGTCCCGCCTCAGCTGTCGATCGGCAAACGACTCGTCAACGATGTCGCAGGCGAACGTGTGCCGGTCGGCAGATTGATGCCACCTACGGCCGACGGCCGACGCGCCTTCAGCCTTGGATAGAACGGTCAGACAACCCGCCTGGCTGAATGACGCCGCTTTCAGGCCCAGCCCGAAGCGACCGAGGTCTTGATGACCATAATCGCGCCGCCCGCCTAGCGTCATCGCCGTATCGATGATCTCAGGAGACATGCCTTTGCCGTTGTCGACCACGCAGAGGGCACGTAGAGCCCCCGCAGAGGTGACCAGTCGGACCAGCACTTCAGTCGCGCCTGCGTCGATGGAGTTGTCGACGATATCCGCCAGCGCCGACTCCAAAGAGTGATTGCGCCCGATTGAATCTAGCGAACGCACGTCTGGCGGAAGTTCAATCACGCCTGCCGTCGGCACCTGATCTGCCCATACCGACATGCGTCACTCCCTATCCAAGGAATTTCAACGCCACCCACCTGGCAACGCCGGGTCATCGTGCCATAACTGCCGGGCCCGCACGCACCCTTGCTGTTGATCAGACACGAACGGCCGAGGCGAGCCGTCCCATCGGAGGACCACCCGCAGGTTCCCGCACCTTGCGTAAGCCATCTGTTGCCCTGTCAATAGGCATTCGGTCGCGTTGACACCCCTAACCACTTTCGATTTCCTCGTTGCCGTCACGAACAGCGCATGGTGCTTAGATGGCGACACCGAAGCGGACACGCTGCGCGCACGACATCGCTCATCGGACCTCATGCCTTGGCGTAGCCCTGCGTCTCTGGCGATTCCCGCCATGTCGAAATCGCTAGGCCGCAGGGCGCTTAAAAGCTGATCTTTCGCGCACCGTGGACGCGATCCGTGTTGAAGCTTCAGCTGGATCCTCGTGTTCCCACACCCGTATGGTCAGCCATCCGGCATCGGCCAGGAGGGCGTCTGTGCTCTGATCACGAGTTCGGTTGCGGAGCACTTTCGCTGACCAGTAGTCGCTGTTAGCTGTCGGGGCACGATGGTGGCTCGGGCAGCCGTGCCAGAAGCAGCCGTCAAGAAACACAGCCACCTTCTGGCGAGGGAAGACCATATCAGCGGTGCGACGGACCGCCGGTATGGGCCGTGCCGCTACTCGATATCGCAGCCCGAGGGCGTGTGTCGCCCGGCGCAGGGCGAGTTCTGGCTTGGTATCGCGGCTGCGATTGGCACGCATACTGGCGCGAGTCGCCTCACTCGTAGCCCAAGACGGCTTGCTGCTGGACACACCCACAGCTTACGGAGGCCCGATCGCACACGTACGGCACCCAGTCACGGCACCGACAGACCTTCACTTTTCAGTAGCATCCTTGATCATTCGCGCTAGGTAGTGTCGAGCGAGCCATTCGACCACAGGAACGCACACCGCGTCACCAAACCCGCCGACCGCCTGGCTGGTAGGGAGATCGACGCTCATGGTGTAGTCGCCAGCCCCCATCAGCCGGGCGTACTCCAGCGACGTCATCCAGCGGACTTTGAATTCGCCCGCTCCAGCACGCACCATGGCCTGCTTCGAGGAGCCGCCGCGGGCTGTGCGTAGACAACCGGCGATGTCGTCGGCGCGGATCTCCCAAGCCGGCTTTCCGTTACGAGTCCGCCGATAGGCAGTGCGATAGGCGACGGAACTGGCCCGTTTGCGCTGCTCTAGCCGTTTTTGATTAAGATCGGACAACTCGGCGAAAAATTTGGCGGTCCGCGCGTCGTCCCACCAACGCTCATCGGAATCGGGCAGATCTTCTGCGACTTCTTCAGTCAGGCCCGAGTCGCGGAGGGCAGGCGGCTTGGGAAGCGCCGCCCGATGCATTTCGAGGTCCGGGTTGTTGAAGAAGCGGTCGAGCTGCGCTGGTCGAAGCTCGACATTGTCTTCCTGCTTCTCGGCTGGTGGCTTTTGCAAGCCGACGATGAACAGGCGCGGACGAGACTGCGCGACGAAACGCCGCGCGTCGATCGTCAACACGTCGACCGAATAGCCAAGGTCGTTGAGGCTTTGAATTGCGGCTATCAGGTCGGCACCGCCGTGGCTGGTGATCAGGCCGGTGACGTTCTCCAGCGCAACGACCGACGGCGCCGCGTCGCCCATTTCCTTGAGGATCCGCGTGAAATGCCAGAACGTGCCAGAGTGCTTCCCCGCTAGGCCGCTACGGCCACCGGCGAGAGACAGGTCGGTGCAAGGAAAGGAGGCCCAAGCGAGCGAGAGGTCTGCTGGCATTGCCTCACCGCGCACGTCCGCGACATCGCCCAGCTTAAACGCCTTGTCCTCGGTGTCCTGAAAGTGGGCTGCGTACATCTGCTTCTTGAACGGCTCGATGTCGTTTGCCCAGACCACACGTAGGTCAGCCCGCTCGAGGCCCATCCGTACAAGGCCGATGCCGGCGAAGAATTCGGCGACGGTGGGCTTGAGGCCAGTGCCGCTCGGGGTCGGGTCCTGCGCTGCCGGTACAGGCGCAGAGCGCTCCTCGACACTTTCGGCAACCAGGCTCATCTGACCACTCTCATAGTACAGGCGTTCGCTTGGATGATGTTAGTCGACCGGGCGGCCGTCGCCGGTGCCTGGTCATCGTGACACGCCCCACGGCAACCCGGAAGTGAATCAACAGCTCATCACCACGGGATAGTCACTCACCACCGAGAGTGGCGACCATGGGCACCGCTGAAGTAGGCGCGACGGTAGTCTCCGGTCTTTCATGGCGATTTCTACGGAGGCCTTGTGCGGACTCTGCCCGGCATCGACCTGGCTACCACCCAACTGTCCCGAGAAGTGCAATTAATCCGGGACGCCATCTCCAGCGCCCTTCGGCACCCCGACCCCCAGCGCCCTGAGCAGACGATCGGCAACGCGAAGGCCGGCGTCTACGCGTTCTATGACTACGACGGCGAGCCCATCTATGTCGGCCAGACCGCCGAGGGCTTCGGCGTGCGCCTTGGTCGTCACCTGACCGGGCAGCGGTCGGATGCGGTAGCCAAGTACGTCCTGGACCCCTTCGAGGTTTATCAGGTTGCGCTCTGGTCCCTCCCGCATATCGGGGACATGCCCGCTAACCAGCGCAAAGCCGCCCTCGATCCGTATGAGTACACGGTGTAC
This sequence comes from Catellatospora vulcania, assembly GCF_009720385.1. GTDB lineage: Bacteria > Actinomycetota > Actinomycetes > Mycobacteriales > Micromonosporaceae > Catellatospora > Catellatospora vulcania. Next base: position 48,175 of record NZ_WARX01000035.1, read on the forward strand.
CAGAGGCTCCTCGCCGACAGCACGTTCAAAGCCGTGCTGAACGAGGGCGAGATCCTGCCCTGCCAGCCCGTAGACGTTTTCGAACCGCTTGTTGTCGCGATCGTGCCCGACGAAATCTTCAGAGAGCGCAGCCACCCCGACGTTCGCATCGCGAGACGTGCGCAGACAGTCGCGCTCCTGGCGAAGAACATCAGTGAGCGGAAGGTCTCCAAGGGGCTGCGACGCACGCTATTGACACAGACGCGTCGGCTCGAACATCTCGCCCGCCGGCGGTTCGAGTCGCTGGGCGGCACCATCGAGTTCGAGCAGGCGGAGGGCATCGTTCCCGAGTCCGACGACTTGTAGCAGGCCAACACGCAGCCGGCTGACCAGCACGGGCCAGTCGACACCAGGGCGCGCCGCGAGTCGCATCGACTTCCGGCGCGCCGTGCAGGCAGGTCATCCAGCCAAGTCGTGGGTAACGTGCGAACGCCACGATGTCGCGGGCCAGGTGCCCCAAACAGCGCCGCAAAGTCCGAGATGATCAGGTCACCCCGGTCTGGCGTATGCCGGCAGGTGCTCCCCGATGGCGTCGCCCGGGTGCTAAAACCGCGGCCTGGCGTCAGGCTCAAGTGTCGCCGCGGTTCTCACAAGGGTGCTCGGACTCGCTCAGGCTCGCCCTGATACTTCGCATGAGTGCCGTCACCGTCACGCGTCGTGGCCGCATAGCTGTCGGTGATAGCTGATGTGTTCAAGGCTGATCTCGTGGCTTGGGTGGTCGCGGAGCCTGCCGATCTCGGACTGGTCGGCGGCAGCCCGCACCATGCCGTCACGGTCGATGTAGATAGTGAACGTGTCGAACAGCACGTGGTGGTTGGGGCACAGGCACAGCAGGTTCGACACGTGATCAGGGCCATGGTGCGGAGCTCCCAGGCCGCGGATGTGCGCCGCCTCGCTGTAGCCGCCGCGACCGGTCTGTAGGCGCAGCCCACAAACCTGGCAGTGATGGTCGTACAGCTTCTTCACGTCCTTGGCAACCTGCGAGTCACGAATGAGCTGGTACGTAGTGACAGCCCGCCGGGCTGTCACTCCCGCGGATCCTTCCGCCAACGTCGCCTGGAGATCAAAGGAGGATGCCCCCGCAGCCGAGTCGTAACCTTCTAGGCCGACATCGACTAAGAGGCGGGCGTGGTTGACGTCAGGCAGGTGACGAGTCAGCAATGTGCGCACCACACGCCCACGGACCGATGGGTCTTCGAGCAGCATCGCCGTTTGCACGGTGAGGCCGGCGACCGGATTCACTCGATCGAGCCGGGCTGCCTGGGCAGGATCGGCGACCGGAGCGCCCATTTCAGCGACTTCCCACAGCGTGCCGCTGCGTAGGTTCCAGAACGGGTGTTGCGGACTGACCTGCGACTCTGGTTTGCCGTGTTCCCGCAGGAGTGGGGCGACAGCAGCCTGAAAGTCCCGCCACCCGACCATGCGGGGCTGCGCGGCAGCAAGTCGGCCGATCGCCCACAACAAGGTCAGCGGCTGGTAGCTGGTGGAATTGCCCGCGGTCTCCTGCACGTGCAGCCGCTCGATCGCGTCGAAAAGGCCTGCCGGATTCAGGCGCTCCTGAAGTGTGCGCTCCAGCAGAGAACCCATCGAAGGTTCTCGAACACCTATGCCGACCTCTGACGGCGCAACGTGACGCCGCAGCCGCGGAATCGCGCCTCTGCCTTCCCTTACCCAGGTCTTCCAAGCTGTGGGGGCATGCCGTTCGGTCAGTTCGATCTGAAGTGAGGCGTCACGGCGGTCGTCGATCCACCGCATGTCGAGGGCGTCACCGGTGTCGGCGAGGTCGAGGACGACGAGGTCAAGCGCAAGGTTGGGGAATTTGACGCCAGTTTTGGCATCTTCCTGCGTGACCTGTTCGAGCCGCTCGATCACCGCGACGCCGCAGAACGAGATGTGACCCTTGACGACGGTTTCTCCGCCGCGGTTCACGGTTTCCGAGCAGTACAGAAGCAGCGGTGGGGCTAGTCTGCGCTCTTCAACGGTCGTGGCCTGGTGCATGACCCACGCCTCAAGCAGCGCACGGTTGCCTACGGTGGCACCAGGCATGCCGCCCGTCGTCGATTTATGGTCGCCGTAGTAGCGGACATGGCCACGCTCGAGGTTGAACTCGTCGTGCCATGGATTTGTCTCGTGCCCCGCCTTCCATGGGCTCGACCGGATACCTATGACCGGCCGCCGGGCCTGTCCGCCGGCCACGACAGTCGCAGCCGCGTTGATGCCCTTCTCGAGCATTAACTTCCGCTGGTCGGCATTGCCGGTGGGGGTGGTTAGGAAGTGGTAGTTAGGGTACCCGTCCAGCTCAGGATCAGTTTGGCTGGCGCCCTGGGCGTAGCGAAGCACCTGTTGCAGTCGTACCAGTCGGGCACTCACCCCTGAATGGTTTCGAGGCGAGCCCCACGACGGTATCCACCACACGAACGAATGATCTCTTGGTCCGGGCTGAGAGTGTGTGATCCGCCGGAGCCTCAACTTCCGGCGGGCTGAGATGACGCGGCCAGGGCGACGACCTCGCGGACGGCTCGGGTGAGACGTCGGGCCGCTGGCCAGGACGCGCTGGTCGCCGCTGTCCAGGGGCACCGGAACACATCGCCGTGCGAGATCTCTCCGCCGTGCCGTCGTACAGGTGCACGTCGGACAATTCCGGCGGCCGTCCTCGGAGGTCCAGGTCCCGACGGGGCAGCCGCCCTTCTCCGGGCAGCTGACACCCTTGAACACCCCTGACGTGCCGGGCCCCTGATGCGCCCGCCAGGCCGGACCGAGGTCACGCGCGCCCCTCACCGCCAGCACCAGCAGCAAGTCGGGCAGGATCAGCCACATCAGCGCCGTCGCGGCGGTCGTGCCGCGGCCCACCGGGCCACTTCCCAGTGCCCATACTCGATCACCAGGTCTTCAGGCATCCAGTGCCTCCCCACTCCGTCGACCGTCGCTAGCGGGGGTCGGCTGCTTCTGGCGTGCATGATGCGTGTCCCCCGCCATAGCTCGCGATCACCGCCCTGCGTATCACCTGTTGCGACACGCTTGCGGACCCGACCCGCCTGGACGATCCGGCGCAGCGCCGTAGGCTGACAGGCGTGACCGAGTTCGACGGCCTTCCTGTCCTGCGTTCCCCCGTCGCCATCGCCGCCTTCGAGGGGTGGAACGACGCCGCTGACGCGTCCACTGCCGTGGTCGAGCACCTGGAGCAGGTGTGGGACGCGCGCGAGGTGGCGTCGGTGGACCCGGAGGAGTTCTACGACTTCCAGGTGAACCGGCCGCTGATCACCCTGGTCGACGACACGCGGCGGATCGAGTGGCCGAGCACCAAGTTCATGGTCGCCTCGCCGCCCGGGGCGCAGCACGACGTGGTCCTGATCCGCGGCATCGAGCCGAGCCTGCGCTGGCGTACGTTCTGCAACGAGATCCTGGAGATCTGCCACAGCCTGGGCATCGAGAAGATCGTGCTGCTGGGCGCCCTGCTGGCCGATGTGCCCTACAGCCGGCCGCTGCCGATCAGCGGCACGGTGACCGGCAAGCACGCGGGTGAGGAGAAGATCCAGCTCACCCCCACCCGGTACGAGGGCCCGACCGGCATCGTCGGGGTGCTCCAGGACAGCGCGTCCCGCGCCGAGATCGACGCGATGTCGTTCTGGGTGCACGTGCCGCACTATGCGAACAACCCGCCGTGCCCGAAGGCGACGCTGGCCCTGCTGCACCGGATCGAGGAGGTCCTCGACCTGCCGGTGCCGATGCTGGATCTGGCCGAGGAGTCGGCCGAGTGGGAGGACCGGGTCCGCGCCGCCGCCGCCCAGGACGCCGAGCTCGCCGAGTATCTCCGCGACCTGGAGGAGCGCGCCGGCGACGTCGCCAAGCCGCTGTCCGGCGACGAGATCGCCGTCGAGTTCGAGAAGTACCTCCGCCGCCGCGGCGGCTCCCCCGGCCCCACCCACGGCACCTGGTAACCGACCCGCCGCGCCACCGCCGACCCCGACCGCCACCAGGCGCAACTCTTCAGGAGTTGCGCCTTTCGGTGTGCCCGCAGTCCGCAGGTGTCAAGAGTTGCGGACTGCGGGTGGGACGCGCCCGCGGCGTGGGGCGGGCGACACGCCGCGTAGAGGCGTCCTAGGTCGCTAGGTATTCGGACATTTGTGCGGCATGATCGCCTCATGACCGAGACGGGCATCGGCGGGATCAATCCGGGCGCGGCGGAGCATCCGCACCGGCAGATCGCCGCCCAGCTGCGCGCCAAGATCAGAAGAGGCGACTGGGCCGCCGGGGAGCAACTGCCCTCGATTCCGGCGCTGGCGCAGCTGTTCGGCGTGGCGAAGCAGACCGTGCAGCGCACCATCGACCAGTTGCGGGTCGAGGGGCTGCTGATCACCAAGCCGGGCTCCGGCACGTACGTGCGCGGCACCCGGCGGCGGCTCAACCGGCTGTCGCGCGGCCGCTACGGCGCGCACCGGGGCTACCACGCCGACCTCGCCGAACGCTATCGCCAACAGCTCACCGAGGTCACCCGAACGACCCCGCCGGCCGAGGTGGCCGACGCGTTCGGGGTGCCGGACTCGGCCCTGCTGGTGGTGCGGCGGCACCTGGTGCGCACCCAGGACGCCGTGGTCGAGGTGGGCGCGGCCTGGCTGCGGCCGCAGGACACCGCGGGCACCTCGCTGGAGCGCCTGGAGTCCTTCGGCCGCCCGCTGTACCAGGAGGTCGAGGAGGTCACCGGCCGCCGCTACGTCACCGCCACCGACACCATCACCGCCCGGCTGCCCACCCGCGAGGAGGCCGAGACGCTGCAGATCCGGCCGGACACGCCGGTGCTGCACCTGCTGCACGTCGCGTACGACGGGGAGCACAAGGTGATCGAGGTCGCGCAGGCGACGTGGCCGGGACCGATGACGACACTGACGGAGGAGTACCGGGTGCCCACGCCACGCCCGGACGCCGACCTGGACGGAGATCCCGATCCTGGCCTTGTCCTGGGCTAATCTGCGGAATGTCGGGTGCCCGACACCTTTTCGCCTGCGCACCCGCGCGTTCGCCGCAAGGATGGTTCCATGACCCTTCGCCGATCCTCCGACGGAGCACAGCGAGGTGCCGAGAACCGGCCCAACGGCACGGTTGCCCACTCCCCGCAGGCGCTCGTGGCCCTGCTCGGCGCGCTCGTCGTGCTCGTGATCGGACTCGCCCTGCTCGGCGTGCTGGTCGTCGGCATCGCCGACGGCGTCCCCAGCACGGGAGTGCTGCTGCTCGGCGCACTGTGCCTGGGCGTGTTCGCCCTGGCCGGACGGCTGGGCCACGTGGCGCTGACGCTGCGCCGCCAGGCCGCGGAACCGTCGCGCCCGGCCCGCCCCCGCCAGGCCCCGCCACAGCGCCCGGCCCGCATGGCCGCCGTACGCCCCCGCCCCCAGCCCCGCCCGCGCGCCTGACCGTCACCGCACCGCGGCGAGCGGTCAGAGCTTGATGCCCAGGAGCGCGTCGAGGGTCTCGGTCAGCAGGGTGGGGGCCTGCGGGTCGGTGCCCACGCCGGCGAGGGTGTCGTCGGCCCAGGCGTCGATGAGGGCCAGGGCGCCGGGGGTGTCGAGGTCCTCGGCGAGTTTGGCGCGTACGCCGGCGAGCAGTTCGGCTCCGGACGGGCCGGCGGCGGACCTGGCGGCCCGGCGCCAGCGGCCCAGTCGCTGCGCGGCGGCCTCGAAGACCTCATCGGTCCACTGGCGGTCGGCACGGTAGTGGTCGCCGAGCAGGGCCAGGCGCACGGCCATCGGGTCGACCCTGTCCGAGCGCAGGCGGGACACGAAGACCAGGTTGCCGCGGGACTTGCTCATCTTCTCGCCGTCCAGGCCGATCATGCCGGCGTGCACGTAGTGCGCCGCGAACGGGGCCTTGCCGGTGAGCACCTCGGCGTGTGCGGCGGAGCATTCGTGGTGCGGGAACAGCAGGTCGTTGCCGCCGCCCTGCACGTCGATGGTCTCGCCGAGCAGTTCCAGGGCGATGACGGCGCACTCGATGTGCCAGCCGGGGCGGCCCGCGCCGAGCGCGCCGCCGGGCCAGGACGGCTCGCCGTCGCGGCGGCCGCGCCACAGCAGCGGGTCGAGCGCGTCGCGTTTGCCGGCGCGCGCGGGGTCGCCGCCGCGCTCGGCGAAGAAGGCCAGCATCTGCTCGCGGGACAGGTTCGACTCGTACCCGAACCGGGGCGCCGAGGCGATGTCGAAGTAGACGTCGCCGGTGCCGTCCTCGAGCCGGTACGCCGCACCGCGGTCGAGCAGGTCGACGACCCGCTCGGCGATCACGGGGATCGATTCGACCGCGCCGACGTAGTGGCTCGGCGGGATGATCCGCAGTGCCTCCATGTCCTCGCGGAACAGGGCGGTCTCGCGCATGGCCAGGACCTTCCAGTCCTCGCCGTCGCGGGCGGCCCGCTCCAGCAGCGGGTCGTCGATGTCGGTGACGTTCTGGACGTAGACGACGTCGTGCCCGGCGTCACGCCACATCCGGTTCACCAGGTCAAATGTGATCATGGTCGCCGCGTGGCCCAGATGTGTCGCGTCGTACGGCGTGATGCCGCAGACGTACATCGTCGCGTGCCCGCCCACCGGGCGGCTCGCGAAGGCGCCCTGGCGTGCGGAGTCGAACAGAGCCAGCGGCTGGCCGGCGCCAGGCAGGCGCGGGACGTCAAGACCGGACCACGTTTCCATGGCGCCAGCCTAACCAGCTTTCTGCCGAGAGCGGATCTCCCCTGGCGCGGTTACCCGCTTGCGCGGGCGTGACGCTAGGGTCGAGGGCATGACCCATCAGGTGTACGCATTCGAGCCGCCGGAGCGGTTCGTCGCAGGTACGGTGGGTCCGCCGGGCGAGCGCACTTTCTATCTGCAGGCTCGCGGCGGCGGCCGCCTGGTCAGCGTGGCGCTGGAGAAGATGCAGGTCGCGCTGCTGGCGGAGAAGCTCGAGGAGCTGCTCGCCGAGGCGCATCAGCGGTTCGGGGCGGAGCTGCCCGCGACGGCCGAGGGGCCGGCCGACAACGAGCCGCTGGACACCCCCGTGGACGAGGAGTTCCGCGTCGGTACGTTGGGCCTGGCCTTCGACGTCGAAACCAGCACGGTCATCATCGAGGCGATCGCGGCCGAGGAGGTCGAGTTCGACGCCGAGACCGAGACCGAGACGGCTGAGGACGACGACGAGGACGAGGACGCGACGCCCGAGATCTCCGATGATCTCGACCGGCTGCGGGTGCGGCTGACCCCGGCGGAGGTGCGGCAATTCATCGACCGCGCCAAGCGTGTCGTGAACGCGGGCCGGCCGCCGTGCCCGCTGTGCGGGCAGCCGCTGGACCCGGCCGGGCACCTGTGCCCCCGGCACAACGGCTATCACCGCAGGTGAGAACGTCGGTGGCGGAGTAGCGTCACCCGGATAGCACGCAGCCAGATCCGAAGGTGAGGTCCGCCATCCCTCCCACCGGCGACCAGACGCACACCGGCAGCGCCGGTGACCCCCGCCTGCCGGGCGGCGCGGAGCTGACGCGCCCCGCCTCCGGCGCCCGCGACGGGTCCGGCAGGGTGCCCGAACAGGGCCGCTCCGAGCTGTGGCCGCTGCTGCGCGAGGCCGAGATGGAGATCGAGGGCCGGCTGGTCGAGGCTTCCAACACGACGCTGCGGGTGATCCTGTCCGGCGGCGGGCGCTCGGTGCGGGCCGTGTACAAGCCGGTGCGCGGCGAGCGGCCGCTGTGGGACTTCCCGCACGGCACGCTGGCCGCCCGCGAGGTCGCGGCGTACGCGGTGAGCGAGTCGCTGGGGTGGGACCTGGTGCCGCCGACGGTCATGCGCGACGGGCCGCTCGGGCCGGGATCGTGCCAGCTGTGGCTGGACGAGACGGTGGAGCCGCCGGTGGACTTCGTGCCCGCCGACGAGCTGCCGCAGGGGTGGCTGCCGATCGCCGCCGCCGAGGACGAGGACGGGCGGCCGTACCTGCTGGCGCACGCCGACGATCCCCGGCTGGCCCGGCTGGCCGCGTTCGACGCTGTGATCAACAACGCGGACCGCAAGGGCGGCCACGTGCTGGCCACCCCGGATCAGCGGCTGTACGGCGTCGACCACGGGATCTGCTTTCACACCGAGGACAAGCTGCGCACGGTGCTGTGGGGGTTCGCGGGACGCGCGGTGCCGCCGGAGATCGCCGCGGCGCTGCGCGCGTTCGACCCGGGTGTGCTGGACGACCTGCTGACCACGGCGGAGGTCGACGCGGTGGGCACCCGGATCAAGCAGTTGGTCGCCGAGGGGCGGCTGCCCCGGCCGCCGGAGGACCGCCACGCCATCCCGTGGCCGCCGATCTGACCCTCGCCTGCCGGCTGACCCTCGCCTGCGAGCTGAGCACGGGCCGCGGGTCGTCACGCCGGTTCGAACACCAGTGGGACCTCGACGACGGCCTCCAGGAACATCGTGCCGACGCAGGCGTGGAGCGCGCCGGAGATCCCGGGCACGACCGTGGGGACGCTCGACGATATCGACCAGCCGAGCAGGCCCCAGTGCCACACCTGGCCTGAGCTGGTGAGGGCGAGGCTGCCGGTGCCACCCGCGGCGAGGTGGGTCACGCCGGACGGTGCGCCGGCCACCCGCACGGGGGCGTACCGCCAGGTGGTGGTGCCGTCGCCGACCTGCCGGCTGCTGTTGAGCCCCCAGGCCCACAGGGTGCCGTCGGCCTTGAGCGCGAGCATGTGGCCGCGTCCGACGGCGAACCCGGTGACACCGGTGAGCCCGCCGGGCAGGACCGGCACCAGGTAGGTCTGCGTGCTGCCCATGGCCAGCGCGCCGTATCCGTTGAAGCCCCACAGGTGCATCCGGCCGTCGGCGCGCAGGGCCGCGCTGTTGCGCTCCCCCGCGGCGAGCTGGGTGATGCCGGTGAGGCCGGGCACCGGAGCCGGGGTGAGCCGGCTGGTGAGGGTGCCGTCGCCGAGCTGCGCGTAGGTGTTGTCGCCCCAGGCCAGCACGGTGCCGTCGGCCAGCAGCACGACGCTGTGGCCGGTGCCGGCCGCGACGGCGGTCGCGCCGGTGATGCCGGCGATCTGGGCCGGCGTGGACCGTCCGGTGAGGGTGCCGTCGCCGAGCATGCCCTGTGCGTTGCTGCCCCAGGCCCAGACGGTGCCGTCGGCGCGCAGGGCGAGGGTGTGATAGTCGCCGGTGGCGACCTGGGTGACGTTGCCTAGGCCGTGAATGCGCACCGAGGCCAGCCGGTCGGTGGTGGTGCCGTCGCCGAGCCGGCCGTCGACGTTGTGGCCCCAGGCCCACAGGTTGCCGCCGCCGTCCAGGCCGACGACGTGAAGCGGGCCGGCGGACACCCTGCGGATGGCGGGCAGGCCGAGCGCCCTCATCGGAGTCAGCCACTCGTTGGCGGTGTTGTTGAGGCTGAGCTGGCCGGAGTCGTTGCGGCCCAGGCCGAGCACCTTGTTCTCCTTGGCCAGCGGCGGCACCGGCGGGAACGGCCCGGCCGGGGCCGCGAGCCCGGCGGCCGGCGCCAGCCCGGCCGCGACCGCGGCCGCGGTCGCCCCGGTGAGGACGCGGCGGCGCGGGAGCCCGTGGTGCTGCGCTGTGGTGCCGCTCATCGCCGCCTCCTGGCCGGGTGCCTGTGCGGGGGACGCTAGGCAGCGCCCGGAGGCGGCACAATGCGCCCATCGCCTATCGGACAGCGGCGTGGGTCGATACGAGAACGGACGCGCCTATTTGATCTTCTTGGTGCCCTGGGCGGTGATGTCGGCGTACTCGGGGTGCTTGTCCAGCCAGCCGGCCAGGAACGGGCAGATCGGCACCACGGTGCGGCCCTTGGCCCGGGAGTCGTCCAGCACCGTGCGGGCCAGTTTGCTGCCGACGCCCTGGCCCTCGTACGCCGGGGCGACCTCGGTGTGGGTGAACACGATGACATTGCCGGTGAGCTGGTACGTCATGAACCCGGCCACCGTCTGCTCCGCGCTGTCGCGGGCCTCGAACCGTTCGCGCTCGGGCGCGTCCGTCACGTCGATCGACATCCGGCCATCGTAGCCCGCGGCCCGGGTGCGACCGGCGTTGCGGCTGGTGGGGGTGGTGCGCGGGCGGGGTCGCGGCCGCAGGCGTGAGAGGATCGGCGGCGGTCTGCTCGTCGGAGAACCCGGAGGTCCGCGCGTGTTGGTAGCGCACTGCGTGTACACCGCCGACGGCAGCTGGGAGTTCTGGGCCGAGGACGCTGACCTGCATGCGGTGCTGCCCGCGCAGCGGGAACGGCGCACGGACCGGCCGCAGCCGCATCCGTTCGCGGTGCCCGCCGACCGCCTGGCCGCGGCGCTGGGCGCGATCGGCGACCCGGACGGCGGCGACCAGGCGGGCTGGTCGGTCCTGGCCCTGCCCGCCCACGCCGGACGGCCGGCGCCGTCGGCGGACCTCGGCACGGGCCCCGACCCGGAGCGGCTGGCCCCGTTCGTCGTCCCGACCCTGCGGATGGACGCCACCGCGGCGCTGCGGCTGCTGCCCGGCCTCGCCCCGATCGGCGGCTCCACCGTGCGCTTCGCGACCGCGCTGGCCCGCGCCGCCGCGCACCTGGTCGGCAGCGGGCTGGTGACTCCGGCGCTGACCTGGGACGAAGACAGCGGGTTCTGGTTCGCCGACTGGCGTGCGGCGTCGTCGTTGCAGGTCGCTGCGGTACGCATCCCGCTGCTCGCGGCGATGCCACCGGCGCTGCGCTGCTGGCTGTACGACGACGAGGTGGCCCTGGCCCCGATCGACGGGGTGTTCGACGCGGCGCTCGACTCGATGGTGGACGCGCTGGCCAATCAGGCGGTGTCGGGTCTGGGCGCGGCCGTGCTGCCCGACCGGCGGGGCCGGGTGACCCGTCAGACGCACGCCGCCGCGCAGGTGCTCACGGCGCTCACCTCCGCCGACAACGTGATCGAAGCCGACCAGATCGACCCGCACGAGGCGAGCCGGCTGGCACGCTCCCTGGCCGCGTGGCGGACCGGCGGGTCTCGCAGCGGCGGCCTGGTCCGCACCTGCCTGCGCCTGGTCGCCCCCGGCGACGACGCCGGACCCGGCAGCGCGGTCCGGCCGGGCGTCGCGGCACAGACCGCCGGCGACGCGGACGAGGCGGGCATCTGGCGGCTGGAGCTGCTGCTGCAGTCGCACGAGGACCCGTCGCTGGTCGCCGGGGCGGCCGAGGTGTGGCGGCTCGACGGCAACGCGCTCCTGTTCGCCGAGGCCGGCCTCGACCCGCAGGCCGAACTGCTGGCCGGTCTCGGCCGGGCCGCGCAGCACTACCCGCCGCTGGCGCGGGCGCTGCGGCAGGCGGCCCCGGTCGGCATGGCGCTGGACGGCGAGGACGCGCTGATCTTCCTGCGCCGGCACGCTTCGGGGCTGGCCGCCGCGGGCCTCGGTGTGCTGCTGCCCGCCTGGTGGAGCGGCCCGCGGCCGCGGCTCGGGCTGCGCCTGAACGCGCAGACCCCGCCGCAGCCCGGCATCGTCGCCAAGGAGTCCCAGCTCGGCATGGACCAACTCGTCGAGTACGCCTGGCAGGTGGCCCTCGGCGACGACGTGCTCACCGAGCAGGAGCTGGCCGCGCTGGCCGAGGCGAAGTCACCGCTGGTCCGGATACGCGGGCAGTGGGTCGAGGTGGACCAGGCCCGGCTCGCGGCCGGGCTCAAGCAACTCGGCAGGTCCCAGCGGCGGCCCATGACCGCGCGCGACGTGCTGCGGGCGGGCCTGCTCGGCGAGGGCGCCGAGACCGGGCTGCCGATGGTCGGGGTCGCCGCCACCGGCTGGCTCGGCGAGCTGCTGGCCGGCGGACCGGGCGGCGGCTTCCAGGCGCTGCCGACTCCCGACGGGTTCGGCGCGCAGTTGCGCCCGTACCAGGAGCGCGGTCTGGGCTGGCTGTCGTTCATGGACGCGCTCGGCTCGGGGGCGGTGCTGGCCGACGACATGGGCCTGGGCAAGACCATCCAGGTCCTGGCGCTGCTGGAACGCGAACGCCGGCAGGCCCCGGGACTCGGCCCGACCCTGCTGGTCTGCCCGATGTCGCTGGTCGCGAACTGGCAGCGGGAGGCGGCGCGGTTCGCGCCGAAGCTGACGGTGCACGTGCACCACGGCGCGGAGCGGCTGACCGGCGAGCAGTTCGGTGCCGCGGTCGCGGGCGTGGACCTGGTGCTGACCACCTACAGCCTGGCGCTGCGGGATCAGCGGGAGCTGGCCGAGGTGGGCTGGCGGCGCATCGTGGTCGACGAGGCGCAGGCGATCAAGAACGCGGCGGCCAAGCAGTCGCGGGCGATCCGGGCGCTGCCCGCCTCGCGGCGCATCGCGCTGACCGGCACCCCGGTCGAGAACCGGCTGGCCGACCTGCACTCGATCATGGAGTTCGCCAACCCGGGCCTGCTGGGCAGCGCGGAGTCGTTCAAGCGGCGCTTCGCCGTGCCGATCGAGCGCGACGGCGACGAGCAGGCGGCGGCCCGGCTGCGCCGGGTGACCGGGGCGTTCATGCTGCGCCGGGTCAAGACCGACCCGAGCATCATCTCCGACCTGCCCGACAAGATCGAGATGACGGTTGCCTGCAACCTGACCCGCGAGCAGGCGACGCTGTACCAGGCGGTGCTCGACGACATGCTGCGCCGGATCGAGCAGGCCGACGGCATCGACCGCCGGGGGCTGATCCTGGGCACGCTGACGAAGCTGAAGCAGGTCTGCAACCACCCCGCGCAGCTGCTGAAGGACGGCTCGCGGATCGCCGGGCGCTCGGGCAAGGTCGCGCGGGTCGAGGAGATCTGCGAGGAGGTGCTCGCCGCCGGCGAGAAGGCGCTGCTGTTCACCCAGTTCGCCGAGTTCGGCGGGATGCTGTCCGAGCACCTGTCGGCGGTCTTCGGGCAGCCCGTGCCGTTCCTGCACGGGGCGGTGGACCGCAAGGCCCGTGACGGCATGGTCGCCGCGTTCCAGGGCGAGGGCGGGCCAGGCTTGTTCGTGCTGTCGCTCAAGGCCGGCGGCGTCGGGCTGAACCTGACCGCGGCCAACCACGTCATCCACGTCGACCGGTGGTGGAACCCGGCGGTCGAGAACCAGGCCACCGACCGGGCGTTCCGCATCGGGCAGCGCCGGAACGTGCAGGTGCGCAAGCTGATGTGCGCGGGCACCCTCGAGGAGCGCATCGACGCGGTGCTGGAGCAGAAGAAGGCCCTGGCCGAGGCGACCGTCGGCAGCGGTGAGGCGTGGCTGACCGAGCTGTCCACCGACGCGCTGCGCGATCTCGTCGCGCTGACCCGCGACGCGGTCGCCGAGTAGGAGGGGGCACATGACGGGACGGCGCAGACGCGCAGCCGCGACACCGCAGCATGCCGAGGGCTTCGCCGACGGCCCGCACGACGACGGGTTCGACCACGGGGCACCTGACGACGGGTTCGAAGACGGGTTCGACGACGGGGCACCTGACGACGGGTTCGGCGACAGCGATCACGACCAGGACGACCGGCACGGCGGCGACCAGGATCACCACGGGTCCGGGGAGTCGAGCGGCGACCGGGGCAGCCGGACGGCGGGTGGCGAAGGCGGCGGATGGCGCGGGTTCCCGGTGGCCAAGCCCCGGCTGCCCGCCGACGGCATCCAGGCCCGCAGCCGGCGCGGCGACGTCGCCACCACCTGGTGGTCGCGGCGCTTCCTGGCGGCGATCGAGTCGCCGGAGACGGCGAGCCGGCTGGCCCGCGGCAAGTCGTACGCGCGGTCGGGCCAGGTGCTGTCGCTCACGATCGCGCCCGGGGCCGTGTCCGCGACGGTGCAGGGGTCACGGCTCCAGCCGTACGCGGTGACCGTCGCCGCGCCGCCTTTCACGCCCGCGCAGTGCGGTCGCGTGGTAGCCGCGCTGGCGCAGCAGGCGGTGTTCAGCGCGGAGCTGCTGGCCGGGCGGATGCCCGAGGACATCGAGCAGGTGCTGTCCCCGCTGGGCCTGTCGCTGTTCCCGTCCGCGCACCAGCTGGACCTGGAGTGTTCCTGCCCGGACTGGGGCAACCCCTGCAAGCACGCCGCCGCGGTCTGCTTCCTGCTGGCCGAGCAGTTCGACGCCGACCCGTTCACGATCCTGCACTGGCGCGGCCTGCCCCGGGCCGGGCTGCTGGACGACCTGCGGACGCACCGGGCCGAGCAGGCAGGCGACACCGGCGCTGCCGAGGTCTACGAACCGGACGAGCTGCGCGGCTTCTGGGCCGGTGGGCCGCTGCCCCCGCCGCCGCCCGCCGATCCCGACGCGGCGTCCCGGCTGCTGGCCCGGCTGGGGCCGGTGGGCATCGTTATCGGCGGCATGGACTTCGCGAAAGCCCTGGCGCCGGCGTACGAGGCCATGGTGCGGCACCGACCGGACCCGCCGCTGCCGACCGGCGACCCCACCGGGCCTTCCCCGCAGCGGCCGGACCCGCCCGTCGCGCTGCCGCCGGACGCGCTGCCGCCGGACGGGACGGACGGCAGCCGTGAGCTGCCCGGCGCGGCCGAGGTGCGCGCCTGGGCCCGGGACAACGGCATCGAGGTCAACGCGCGCGGCCGCCTCCGCACCGACGTGGTGCAGGCCTACCGCGACGCGCACGGCGGCTGACCCACGGCTGTCGCGGCGGGCGAGCGGGAGCGGTGTGCGCCGGCCGGTGGGGAGGATGTTCAGCGGCCCAGCGGGCCCGCGCGGTGGATGGGGCCGTCCACGTCGGACAGCACCGCACCGGTGCCGCCCCAGTGCAGCGCCACGATCTCGGCGGCGATGCTGACCGCGGTCTCCTCCGGGGTGCGCGCGCCCAGGTCCAGGCCGATCGGCGAGCGCAGCCGGCCCAGCTCGGACTCGGTCAGGCCCTCCTCGCGCAGCCGGGCCAGCCGATCGGAGTGGGTGCGGCGGGAACCCATCGCGCCGACGTACGCCACGGGCAGCCGCAGGGCCAGCTCCAGCAGTGGCACGTCGAACTTCGGGTCGTGGGTGAGCACGCACAGCACGGTGCGCCCGTCGACGCGCCCCGCGTCGACCTCGCCCTCCAGGTAGCGGTGCGGCCATTCGACGACGACGTCGTCGGCGGACGGGAAGCGCTTAGGGGTCGCGAACACGGCGCGGGCGTCGCAGACCGTCACGTGGTAGCCCAGGAACGAGCCGATGCGGGCCACCGCGGCGGCGAAGTCGATCGCCCCGAACACGATCATCCGGGCGGGCGGGGCGTACGAGTTGACGAACACGGCCAGCTCGTCGCCGCGGCGCTCGCCGTCGGGGCCGTAGTGCAGCATGCCGGTGCGCCCGGCGGCCAGCAGCCCGCGGGCGTCGTCGGCGACGGCGGCGTCGAGCCGGGCGGAGCCGAACGAGCCGCTGGCGCCGCCCTCCTCGATGATCAGCCGCTGCCCGTGGCGGGGCGAGTCGGCGGGCGCGATGCAGGTCGCCACGGCCACCGGGCGGCCCGCCCGGACCGCCGCCACGACTTCGCCGAGCTGCGGGAACGTCTCGCGTGACACCTGCTCGACGAACACCTCGATGATGCCGCCGCAGGTCAGGCCGATGGCGTACGCGTCGTCGTCGCTGACGCCGTAGCGCTGCAGCACCGGCCGCGCCCCCGGGTCCGCGGCGACGTCGGTGGCCAGCTCGTACACGGCCCCCTCGACGCAGCCGCCGGACACGCTGCCGACGGCCTCCCCACCCGGTGCGACGAGCATCGACGCGCCGGGCCGCCGGGGCGCGGACTGCCAGGTCCGCACGACGGTCGCCACGCCGGACACGCCACCGGCGGCCCAGGCCCGGAACAGGTCGTCGAGCACGTCACGCACGGGGCACGTCCAGGTCCGCGCCGTCGGAGACGTCGTCGCAGGGCACCGTTTCCACCTCGTGCCGGGCCAGGTAGGGCCGGGCCCCGACGTCGCCCACGGCGAGCTCGGCCGCCCCGGCCCAGTGGTCGCGTCCCAGCAGCACCGGATGCCCCCCGTCCCCGCCGTAGGTGGCCACCCGCAGTGTGTCCGGTTTCGCGCCCGCGCCGACCCGGCGCACCGCCTCGGCGGTGATCCCCGGTGTGTCCACCAGCAGCACCACTACAGCGTCCACCTGCGGCGGCAGCGCCGCCAACCCGGCGCGCAGGGACGAGCCCATGCCGGTACGCCACTCCTTGTTGATCACCACGAGCGCCCCGGGCAGCGCCGGAGCGCGGGCCGCCCCCGCACCGAGCACGACCACGACCGGGTCGCACTCGCCGTCGCGCAGCGTCCGCAGCGCGTGCTGCACCATCAGCACCCCGTCGCCCGGCACCACGGCCAGCGCCTTGGGCATCCCGTACCGCCGCCCGGCCCCCGCCGCGAGCAGCAATCCCCCGACCGCCATACTCAGCCCTCCCCAGCCTCCTGATCCGTCCACGGTGCGGCGAGCCCCTCCCGGGCTGCGGGCGTCAGGCTGCCGTACAGGCGCAGCCGGGCCATGCCGCCGTCGGGGTAGATGTCCAGGCGTGCCCCGTCGACCGGGCCGTCGTGCGACAGCCGGAACCGGTGGCGGGTGTCGGGCTGCAGCCTGGTGCGCGCCAGCAGCGGTTCGCCGCCGGGCCCGGTCAGCGCCGCCCAGCCGGGGGCGTTGCCTTTGAAGTGTGAGGTGTCCAGCTCGGCCAGCGCGATCACGCCCGGGGCGGCCAGGCGCACCTGGACCCAGTCGTTGCCGTCGTCGCGCCGCCGCCGGGTCTCCCAGCCCTCGCCCATGCTGGCCGCCAGGCCCGGCAGCAGCAGGTTGCCGGGCGAGCCGTAGAAGCGGTCGCTGCAGTCGACGACCCGGCCGCCCAGCTCGGCAGCGGCCAGGTCGACCGTGTCGGGCAGCAGGCGCGGGTCAGGGGCGGGGACGCCGTGTACGCGCAGCCGGGCCACCCCGCCGTCGGGGTGGATGGTCAGCCGGACGTGGGTGACCAGCCGCCCGGCGTCGACCGCGAAGCGGTTGCGGGTGTCGCCCTGTAGCGGCGCACGCTCGACCAGCGGGAACCAGTCCGCGCGGGCCAGCTCGGCGGGCGAGGGGTAGCCGTCGGCCCGGCAGCCCTCGACGGACGCCTCGGGCGGGTAGTTGCCGGTGAAGAACGCGGTGTCGACGACGACGCCGTGCACGTGGCCGGGTGCGCCGAGCCGGAGCACCGCGTGGTCGTGGCCGGGTTCGCGGCGGCGGCGGGTCTCCCAGCCGTCGTACACCTGGCCCTTCGCGCCGAAGGTGCGCGGGGTGAAGGTCGGCGCCCACGGGTTGACCAGGTTGTCGCGCTCGGCGAAGAACTCGTCGTTGGCGGCCACGACACTGCCGCCGACGGCCCGCGAGGCCAGGTCGAGCAGCTCCTCGAAGCTCACTGCGTCACCTGCCCGCAGTCCTCCGCCGGGATCGGTGCGACGCCTCCCGCGCTCATGCGCTGCCGGGTCGCAGCAGGCGGCCGAGGACCGACTGCTTTCGCGCTCATGCCCCGCCTCCCGGCCGCAGCAGGCGTCCGATCGGTTCCACCCCGGCCAGGCGGCCACGCAGCCAGGTGTCGCGGACGACGCCGCGCAGGGTCCGGCCGTCGTACGGCGACACGTGGTGGCGGTGCAGCAGCCGGCTCGCGTCGACGGTGAACTCGGCGTCGGCGTCGAAGGCGACCAGGTCCGCGTCCGCGCCCACGGCGATGCGGCCCTTGCCGGGCAGGCCGACCAGGTCGGCGGTGTTGCCGGCCATCCAGCGCACCACGTCGGCGAGGCTGTGCCCGCGCCGCGCCGCCGCGGTCCACATCAGCGGCAGCCCGAGCTGCACGGACGCGATGCCGCCCCAGGCGGTGCCGAAGTCGCCCGCCTTCAGCTCGGGCGGGCACGGCGAGTGGTCGGACACCACGCAGTCGATCAGTCCGTCGGCCAGCGCCTGCCACAACGCGTCCTGATGCGACTTGTCGCGGATCGGCGGGCAGCACTTGTACTGCGTCGCGCCGTCGGGCACCTCGGACTCGTCGAGCACCAGGTAGTGCGGGCAGGTCTCGGCGGTGATACGGACGCCCTCCCGGCGGGCCGCGGCGATCAGCGGCAGCGCGTCGGCGGCGGCCAGGTGCAGGATGTGCACCCGCGCCCCGGTGCGCTCGGCCGCCTCGATCACGGCGGCGACGGCCCGGCGCTCGGCCCGCGGCGGGCGCGAGGCCACGAAGTCGGCGAAGTGCTTGCCGTGCGCGGGCGTGACCAGGGACGGGTCCTCGGCGTGCAGCACGAACAGCGCGTCGACCGCGCCGAGCGCCTCTTCGAGCCCGGCCGGGTCGAGCGGCGGGAACTCGGGCACACCCGAGTCGATGAGGAACGCCTTGAACCCGAGCACGCCCTGGTCGTGCAGCGCGCGCAGCTGCCCCGCGTTGCCGGGCACGGCGCCGCCCCAGAAGCCGACGTCGACGAAGCACTGCTCGACGGCGGCGGCCCGCTTGACGTGCAGCGCCTGCACGTCGACGGTCGGCGGGACCGAGTTCAGCGGCATGTCGACGATGGTGGTGACGCCGCCCGCGGCGGCGGCCCGGGTGGCGCTGTCGAAGCCCTCCCACTGGGTGCGGCCGGGCTCGTTGACGTGCACGTGGGTGTCGACCAGGCCGGGCAGCAGCGCGCACTCGCCCAGGTCGATGACGTCGTCGCCGGACAGCGCCTGGAATCCGACGACCGCGGCGATGACGCCGTCACGGATGCCGACGTCGGCGGGCCGTTCGCCGTCCGGGGTCAGTGTCCGGTGCGAGCGCAGAATGAGGTCGTAGTTCACAGCGGGTCCAGCATAGATCGATCGACTCCGAATTCGCCGATATCAAGAGCGCCGCAGGCCACGGCGCGTCGCAGGAATCCCGACAGCGCCCGCGCGGTCGCGGGTTCGTCCAGGTAGCCGGTGCCGCGTGCGCCGCTGTCGCGTTGGGCTGCGCTGTCGCGCCCGTCGAGCCAGGCCCGCAGCCGGGCCGCGGCCGACGGAGCCCCCTCGCGGAAGAAGCCGTACGCGGCCGCGTAGCGCGTCGGCAGCTGCGCCGGATGCAGGTCCCAGCCCTGGTAGAAGCCGCGTTCCAGGCTGCGGCGGACCAGGCGCAGGTGCAGCGCCCAGGCGGCGTGCACGGCCGCGGTGTCGCCGACCGGCAGCACGTTGGTGGAGCCGTCGACCACGCGCACGCCCGTTCCCGCCGCGGCGACCTGCATGACCTGCTTGGCATGGTCGGCGGCCGGATGCTCCATCGACTGACACGCCGCCGCTATACCGAGTGCCGCCGAGTAGTCGTACGTGCCGTAGTGCAGCCCCACGCAGCGCCCCTGCGACGCGTGGATCATCGCGGGCAGCGGGCAGGTCCCGTCCGGTCCCATGATCGCCTGTGGCATCTCCACCTGCAGTTCGAAGCGCAGCTGACCCGCGGCCGGTTCGAGCTGGCGGCACAGCGAGACCAGCGCCTCGACCTGGTCCACCGAGCTGACCTTCGGCAGCGTGATCACGAAGTTCGGCGGGATCGTGCCCAGCGCGTCGAGCAGCCGTTCCAGGGTGCGCAGCGCCCGGGGCCGGGTGTCGGCCTCCAGGCTCTTGATCCGTACCCCGGTGAACGGGGCCGGGCGGGCGGACAGGAACGCGGCGACGCTGCGGGCGTGCGCGTCCTCGGTGGCGTCCTCGCGGCGGCCGTAGCCGTCCTCGAAGTCCACCCGCAGGTCCTCGATCGGCTCCGTGGACAGTTTGCGGCCGATCCGCTCGTGCAGTTCCTCCGGGTAGGGCAGCCCGTGCTCGGCCAGCGCGGCGAGGGCCTGCTCGCCCCAGCGCAACGCCAGGCCGGTGCGTATCAGGTCGGCGGGCACGTACACGGTGTGCAGCGGCTGGCGGCCGGTCGGCTCACCCGGATAGCGGTCGCGCAGCTGCCCGTCGGCCACGGCCAGCCTGCGGTCCAGTTCCCGGGCCGGCAGGTGGACCACCCCGTCGCGCGGCGCGCCGAGGAACTCCCCGGCTTCGGCGGGCTTCATCAGTCGATCAGCTCCCCGGCCGGCAGGGTCAGGAACTCCACGAAGTCGTCGGACAGCGCGACCTGCTCGAAGATCTTGCGGGCGGGGCCGTAGTCGGGCCCCAGCGTGTCCATCTCCGCCTCGATCAGCTGTTCCAGCAGGTCACGGGTGATGGGGGTGCCGTCGGCGAGGTCCGCGCCGTTGTGCATCCACTGCCACAGCTGCGAGCGGGAGATCTCCGCGGTGGCGGCGTCCTCCATCAGGTTGTTGATCGCGGCCGCGCCGTTGCCGCTCAGCCACGACTGGATGTAGCGGATGCCGACGTCGATGTTGGCGCGTACGCCGGCCAGCGTGATCTCACCGGGCGTGGTGCGCACGTCGAGCAGGTCGTGCGGGGTCACCCGCACGTCCGGGCGCTGCCGGGAGAGCTGGTTCGGGGCGCCGTCGAGGACCTTGTCGAAGACCTCCAGGCAGATCGGCACCAGGTCGGGGTGCGCCACCCAGGAGCCGTCGAAGCCGTCGGCGGCCTCGCGTTCCTTGTCCTGGCGCACCTTGGCCAGCGCGGTCGCGGTGACGCCCGGGTCGCGCCGGTTCGGGATGAACGCCGCCATGCCCCCCATCGCGTACGCGCCGCGGCGGTGACACGTCTTGACCAGCAGCTGCGCGTACGCCCGCAGGAACGGCGCGGCCATCGTCACCTGCCCCCGGTCGGGCAGCGTGTACGCCGGAAAGCCGCGGAACTTCTTGATCAGGCTGAACAGGTAGTCCCAGCGCCCCGCGTTCAGGCCGCTGGCGTGGTCGCGCAGCTCCCACAGGATCTCGTCCATCTCGAACGCGGCCGTGATCGTCTCGATGAGCACGGTGGCCCGGATGCTGCCGTACGGGATGCCCAGCAGCTCCTGCGCGGCCGTGAACACGTCCTGCCACAGTCTCGCTTCGAGGTGGCTCTCCATCTTGGGCAGGTAGAAGTACGGGCCGCTGCCCCGGGCCAGCAGCTCGGCGGCGTTGTGGAAGAAGTGCAGGCCGAAGTCGACCAGCGCGGCGACGCCGGGCTCCCCGTCGACCTCGAAGTGGCGCTCGTCGAGGTGCCAGCCGCGGGGCCGCACCACAATGGTCGGCAGCGGGCCGGGGTGCAGCGCGTAGAGCTTGTCGCCCTGCTGGAGGCTGATCGTCCGGCGGACGGCCTCGTACAGGCTCTGCTGGCCGCCGACGACGTTGGCCCAGTGCGGGGTGTTGGCGTCCTCCAGGTCGGCCAGCCACACCTTCGCGCCCGAGTTCAGCGCGTTGATGGTCATCTTGCGGTCGGTCGGGCCGGTGATCTCGACCCGGCGGTCGACCAGGTCGTCCGGAGCCTTGGCCACGGACCACTCGCCGTCGCGAATGTGCGCGGTCTCCGGCAGGAAGTCCAGCGTGCCGGTGCGATCGATCTCGGCCTGCCGGGCCGCGCGCGCCGCGAGCAGCTCGTCGCGGCGGGGCCGGAAGCGGCGCTGCAGCTCGGTGACGAACGCGACCGCCTCAGGCGTCAGGATCTCGGTCACTCATACCCCCACGATGTGTTCGGGCCGGACCGGCACCCTGGTCAGCGCGGCCCCGGTGGCCGCCCGGATCGCCGCGACGACGGCCGGTGTGGACGAGATCGTGGGCGGCTCGCCGACCCCGCGCAGGCCGTACGGCGAGTGCGGGTCGGCCAGTTCGAGCACGTCCACTGTCATCGGCGGCATGTCCATGATCGTAGGGAGCAGATAGTCGGTGAAGGACGGATTGCGCACCTTCCCGTCGACAAGCTGGATCTCCTCCATCAGGGCCAGGCCGAGACCCTGGGCGGTGCCGCCGTGGATCTGGCCGGTGACCGCGACCGGGTTGACCGCCTTGCCGACGTCCTGCGCGGTGACGATCTCGACGACCTTCACCAGGCCGAGGTCGAGGTCGACGTCGACGGTGGCCCGGTGCGCGGCGAAGGCGTACTGCACGTGCGCGTCGCCCTGGCCCGTCTCCGGGTCGAGCGCCTGGGTCGGCCGGTGCCGCCACTGCACGGTCTCCTCGATCGCCTCGTCCCCGAGCAGCTCGGCGATGTCCGCGACGACGGTCCCGTCGGTGTCCACGACCTGCCCGTCCACCAGCCGCAGCCCGTCCGGGATGCCGTCGGTCCGGTCCAGCAGCCGGGTGCGGATGGCTTGGCAGGCGGCGCGGACGGCGCCGCCGGTCATGTAGGTCTGGCGGGAGGCCGACGAGGAGCCGGCGCTGCCGACGGCCGTGTCGGCGGGGGCGATGGTGACCTGGTCGACGCCGAGTTCGGTGCGCACGATCTGGGCCTGGACGGTGACCAGCCCCTGGCCGACCTCGGCGGCGGCGGTGTGGACGAGGACCGCGGGGCGGCCGCCGACCAGTTCCAGCCGGACCCGGGCGGTGGCGTAGTCGTCGAAGCCCTCGGAGAAGCAGACGTTCTTGATGCCGATGCCGTAGCCGACGCCGCGGACCACGCCCTCGCCGTGGGTGGTGTTCGCGGTGCCGCCGGGCGGGAAGTCGGCCGGACCGGCCGGTGGCTTGGACTGGACCAGGCGGAGCAGCTCCGCGACCGGGGCCGGGCCTTCGACGACCTGGCCGGTGGGCATCCGGTCGCCGGTGTGCAGGGCGTTGCGCACGCGCACCTCGACCGGGTCGAGGCCCAGCGCCGCGGCGAGCTTGTCCATCTGCGACTCGTACGCGAAACACGCCTGCACCGCCCCGAAGCCGCGCATCGCCCCGCACGGCGGGTTGTTCGTGTAGAGCCCGTAGGCGTCCATCACCACGTTCGGCACGTCGTAGGGACCGACGCCCAGCGTCGCCGCGTTGGCCACGACCGCCCCGGAGCTGGACGCGTACGCGCCGCCGTCGAGCAGGATGCGGGCCTTCACGTAGACGAGGCGGCCGTCGGCGTCCGCGCCGTGCTCGTAGCGCAGCCGGGCCGGGTGCCGGTGCACGTGGCCGAAGAACGACTCCTCGCGGCCGTACACCATCTTCACCGGGCGGCCGGTGCGCAGCGCCAGCATGCAGGCGTGGACCTGCATGGACAGGTCCTCGCGCGCGCCGAACGCGCCGCCGACCCCGGCCAGGGTGAGCCGCACCTTGTCCGCGGCCAGGCCCAGGCATGCGGCGACCTGCTGCTGGTCCACGTGCAGCCACTGGGTGGCGATGTACAGGTCGATTCCGCCGTCCTCGGCGGGCACGGCCAGCCCCGACTCCGGGCCGAGGAACGCCTGGTCCTGCATGCCGACCTCGTACTCCCCGGTCACCACGACCGCGGCGGCGGCGTGCGGGTCGCCGCGGCGGATCGGCACGTGGCGCAGCAGGTTGGGCCGGTCGGCGTGCACCCGGGGCGCGCGGTCGTCGTGCAGCGCCGCCTCGGGGTCGGTGACCGGGTCGAGCACCTCGTACGTGATCCCGATCGCCGCGACGGCGCGGCGCGCGGTCTCCGGGTGGTCGGCGGCCACCACCACGATCGGCTCACCCTGGTAGCGGACCTCGTCGGCGGCCAGCACCGGCTGATCCACGTGCTCCAGCCCGTACAGCCGCCGGCCCGGCACGTCCTCATGGGTGAGCACCGCGTACACGCCCGGAATCCGCAGCGCCGGACCGAGATCCAGCCCCGTGATCCGCGCCCGCGGATGCGGGCTGCGCAGCGTCGCCCCCCACAGCATGTCGTCGGCCCACAGATCCGACGAGAACGCGAACTCCCCCATCACCTTCAGCCGCCCATCCGGCCGCTGCGGTGACGCCCCCACCCCACCCGTCACGGTGGCCGCCAACCCCACATGCACCGACGTCGTCACCCCGCCACCCCCGCCCCACCCCTGGCGCAACTCTTAAAGAGTCGCGGCTTCGGCACGTCCTGGAAGGCGCGACTCTTTAAGAGTTGCGGCAGGTGGGGGGCGCGCGGGCGCGGCGCGGGCGACGGCGACGGCGACGTGGTCATCGGCCGGCCTTTCGGAGGAGGGTGCGGCTGACGCGGGTGAGGTCGCGGGCGAGGGAGTCGGAGTCGGTGTGGACGAGGCGGCCGTGGCGGACGACGACGTCGCCGCCGACGAGCAGGGCTTCGACCTTGGCGGGTGGGCCGAAGACGAGGGCGGCGACGGGGTCCTCGATGCCGGCGTGGCCGAGGTCGTCGATGCGCCACAGCGCGATGTCGGCGAGCCTGCCGGGCTCCAGGATGCCGAGTTCGCCGTCGCGGCCCAGGCAGCGGGCCCCGCCGGTGGTGGCCAGGGCGAGCGCCTCGCGGGCGGTCAGCGCGGCCGGGCCGCCGCGCAGGCGCGCTGCCAGCATCGCCTGGCGCAGTTCCGGGCCCAGCTCACCGGCCTCCTGCGAGGCCGCGCCGTCGACGCCCAGGCCGACCGGCACACCCGCGTCGAGCAGGTCGCGCACCCGGGCGGTGCCCGCGCCGAGGCGGGCGTTGGAGCTGGGGCAGTGCGCCACGCCGGTGCCGGTGGCCCCGAGCCGGGCCACCGCGGCGTCGTCGAGGTGCACGCCGTGCGCCAGCCACACGTCGTCGCCTAGCCAGCCGAGCTTCTCGGCGTACTCCACGGGCGTGCAGCCGAAGCGGTCGCGGCAGAACTCGTCCTCCTCGACCGTCTCGGCCAGGTGCGTGTGCAGGCGTACGCCGTGCGCGCGGGCCAGCGAGGCGGCCTCGCGCATCAGGTCGGAGGTGACCGAGAACGGCGAGCACGGCGCGACCGCGACGCGCACCATCGCGGACGGGGACGGATCGTGGTGCTGCTCGATCGCGGCGGCGGTCGCGGCCAGCGCGGCGCCGGTCGACTCGACGATGTTGTCCGGCGGCAGCCCGCCCTGCGACGCGCCGAGGTCCATCGAGCCGCGGCAGGCGTGCAGCCGTACGCCGACCGACGCGGCCGCCTCGACCTGCGTCCCGATCAAGTCACCGGAGCCGCGCGGGAACACGTAGTGGTGGTCGGCGGCGGTGGTGCAGCCCGACAGCGCGAGCGCGCCCAGGCCCGCGGTGGTCGTGACATAGACGAGTTCGTCATCGAGCCCGGCCCACACCGGGTACAGCTCGACCAGCCAGTCGAACAGGTTGCTCTGCTGGGCCAGCCCGCGGGTCGCCCACTGGTAGAGGTGGTGGTGGGTGTTGACCAGGCCGGGCGTGGCCAGGCAGCCCCGGCCGTCGATGACCTGGTCGGCGGGCCCGTCGAAGTCTCCCGCGCCGACCTCGGTGATCCGGTCGCCGTCGACGACGAGGTGCCCGCGCAGGTACTCCGCGCCCGCCGCGTCGACGGTCGCGATCGCACAGCCGTTGATGACGGTCCTCATCGCGTCCCCGCCTCGCTCGCGGCCAGGCGCACCGCATCCATGATCTTTTCGTAGCCGGTGCAGCGGCACAGGTTGCCGGCGAGGGCCTCGCGGATCTCGGGGTCGCTCGGGTGCGGGACGCGCGCCAGCAGGTCGTGCACCGAGACGATCAGCCCCGGCGTGCAGAAGCCGCACTGCACCGCCCCGGTCTGCAGGAACGCCCGCTGCACGGGGTCCAGCTCGCCCTCGGGGGCCAGGCCCTCGACGGTGCGCACGTCGCGCCCGGTGGCCTGGCCCGCGGCGACCAGGCAGGCGCAGACCGCGGTCCCGTCCAGGTACACCGTGCACGAGCCGCATTCGCCCTGCTCGCAGGCGTTCTTGCTGCCGGGCAGGCCGAGCCGCTCACGCAGCACGTAGAGCAGGCTCTCGCCCTCCCAGACGTCGTCGGCGGTCCGGGGCGTCCCGTTGACCGTGCAGGTCACCCGCATAGATCCCTCCAGGCCCAGGTCAGGGTGCGCTGGGCCAGCACGGCCAGCGCGTGGCGGCGGTACGCGGCGGTGCCGCGCACGTCGTCGATCGGCGAGGCCGCCGCGGCGACCAGCTCGCCGAAGCGCCGCGCCACGTCGGGTTCAAGCCCGGCGAGCGTGTCCCAGGGGAGCTGCCCGGCGGCGTACAGCTCCGCCTCGGCGGCCCGGCGCGGCGTGGGCGCGGCCGAGCCGATCCCGGTGCCGACCTCCCGGCGGCCGGGGTGCAGCGCGAGCGCGAACGAGCTGACCGCGATCACCATCGCGTTGCGGGTGCCGATCTTCGAGAACTGCTCGGGGCCGTCGGCGGGCCGCACCCATACTGCGGCGATCAGCTCGTCCGGCGCCAGCACGCTGCGTTTGGGGCCGGTGAAGAACTCGTCGATCGGCACCAGCCGGGTGCCGCGCACCGAGGCCAGCTCGACCTGCGCACCGGCCGCCAGCAGCGGCGGGTGGGCGTCGCCTGCGGGCGAGGCCGAGCCGAGGTTGCCGCCGACGGTGCCCCGGTTGCGGATCTGCGGCGACCCGACCGTCCGGGAGGCCATGGCCAGCCCCGGCAGGCGGTCGCCCAGTTCCTCGATGATCCGGGTGTACGAGACGCCCGCCCCGATGCGCAGCAGCTCCCCGTCCATCGCCCACGTCGTCAGGTCGCCGATGCGGGTCAGGTCCAGCAGCACGCCCGGCCGCCGCCGGTGGAAGTTCAGCTCGACCATCACGTCGGTGCCACCGGCGATCGGCACCGCGTCCGGCCGTTCCGCCCGGATCGCCAAGGCGTCGGCCCAGGTCGGCGGCGTCAGAAAGTCCATCAGGCCGCTCCCAGGTCCCACGCTAGTCCGGACGACGGCGCGCCGTCGCGTAGCACCGTGCCCTCGATCAGGCCGTACGGCCGGTCGGCGGCGAAGTACACCGCGTCGGGGTTGTCCAGCCCGAACGGCGACAGGTCGACCAGGAAGTGGTGCCGGTTCGGCAGCGCCAGCCGCACCTCGGCGACCTCGGGCACCCGTTCCAGGACCCGCTCCCCCATCGCGTACAGCGTCTGCTGCAGCGAGCGGCTGTACGTGTCGACGAACGCGCCGACCAGGCCGTCCCGGACCGCCTCGAACGCGGCGTTCCAGTCGACGTCCGTCGAGGCGAAACGCCAGCGGGCGTCCACGGCCGTGGCCAGGATGCGGTCGTCGGCCTCGGGCAGCGTCGTGTACCGGTCGCGCGGGAAGCCCTTGAACATCGATCCGGTCGTGTTCAGCAGCGTCAGCCCGTGCAGCCCGCCGACCACCCAGGACTGCTCCGCGGTCGCGGTCAGCGTCGCCGTGCGCACCTCGTCCCCGGCGCGGGCGAACGAGTGGCCGCCCAGCCGCCGCCAGCCGTACGCCTCGATGTGCACCTGGGCCCGTTCGATCGGGTCCTGCCCGGTGACGAAGTGGCGGGCCAGCCGCAGGCCGAACTGCTCGATGCTCGCGAACCCGTCGCGGGCGAACGCGTACACCGTGTTCTTCTGCGTGTCGGTCGGCAGCACGTCGGCGTTGTCGCCGGTCAGGTGCGTCGCGTCGAGGCGGCCCGCCAGGCAGGTGCTGACGTTCAGGTCGGTCAGCTCGTGGCGCTCGCCGTCGCGGACCACGGTGACCAGCCGGCACTCGGCCTTGCCGTACCGGTTGGGGCCCAGGCGGATCGTCATCAGGACCCCCGGTAGGTGGTGTAGCCGAACTTGCTCAGCAGCAGCGGCACGTGCAGGTGCCGGTCGGTGTCGGTGACGTCGAAGACCACGGTCACCTCGGGGAAGAAACTGCCCAGTCCCTGGTACGCGGCGACGTCGAAGCGCAGCCCGTACCGGCCCACCAGCCACTGCTCGGCCGGCACCCAGTCGGCCAGCCGCCCGTCGGTGTTCGTGGTCCCGGTCGCCACGACGACCCACCCGTACTGCCCCAGCCGCTGCAACGTCACCTGCACGTCCGCGGCGGGCTCACCCCGGCAGGTGTCCAGCACATGGGTCGACAGGGTCATCCGGTGCGTCCCGTCATCAACCGCTCCGCTCTCATACCTGCTCGCTCATGTCCCGAACAACCGATCAAGGCGCAACAAGGTGATCGCCGTCAGCTCGCGGCGTACCACGTCGCGCTCGGCGGCCTCGTCGTTGGCCAGCCGCCGCCGGGCCGCCGCGAGCATCTCCTCCGCCGTCTTTCCACTCGCGAAGATCAGGAACACGTGGCCGAAGCGGTCCTCGTACGCCCGATTGGCCTCGACCAGCTCCGCCGCGGTCTGCTCGTCGGCCGACGCCGCCCCGGACTGCTCACGCCGCGACCAGGCCGCCTCGCGGGTCGCGCCCGCGGCCCGCTCGCCGATGCGCGGGTGGGCGTCGAGGGCCTGCTGCACGTCCGGCCAGGGCAGCGCCGCGACCGCACCGGCGGCCACCTCGCGCAGCTCGCCGATGCCCGCATAGGGCCGCCCCGCCGCCACCGCCCGCGCCCACGCACTCGACGCGTTGCAGGTCAGCAACTCGCGTTCGGCGTCGGGGGCGGGCAGAGCGTTGAACTCGGCCGGCGACATGGAATGAGTCAACTGCCCCGCCCCCTGGCGCTGAAGGGTGAGAAGGACCGAAACTGCAACAAAGCCTGGCTAGGCTCTTTGGAGGTTACGACAAAGGCGGTACGCATGCGGCTACGTGACGTGCTGGAACAGCCGGGTGTCCGGCTGCCGGTGCTCGCCGGGGAAGGCGAGCTGGACCGCCCCGCCCATCTCGCGTACACCACGGACCTGCTCGACCCCGGCCGCTACCTCGCGGGCGGCGAGGTCGTGCTGACCGGAATGATGTGGCGGCGCGAGCCCGCCGACTCCGAGCTGTTCGTCGCGGCGCTGGCGGGGGCCGGGGTCGCCGCGCTCGGCGCGGGCGAGGCGCTGCTCGGGCCGGTCCCGGCCGACCTGGTCGAGGCGTGCCGGCGGCACCGGCTGCCGCTGTTCGCGGTGCCCGCCGAGGTGTCGTTCCGCGAGGTGACCGAACGGATCAACACGGTGCTCTGGGCCGAGCGCGAAGCCGGGGCGGTGGCCGCCCGCAGCCGCCGCCGCGGCCTGGTCGCCACCCTCGCCGCCGGGGCCGACCTGGCCGAGGTGTGGCCCGCCACCGGAGCCTGGGTGCTCAGCTGCACGGGCCGCGTCATCGCCGGCGACCCCGCCGGCACCCCGCACGACCTGGCCGTCGGGCGGCGGCTCGCGACGGCGTTCCTGCGCGCGGACTCCCTGCCCGCCCGCTGCCGGATCGGCGACCGGGAGTTCCACCTCGACGCGCCCGCACCCGCCGCGACGCCCGGCACCCGCTTCATCGCCTGCGCCGACCCTGCCCTGCTCGAAGAACTCGTCGAGCTGACCGCCCTGGACGCGGCCCGCTCCGAACGCGCCCGCCGCATCGAACGCCGGCTCGCCGCCCAACTCGCCGACGTCCTGACCTCCGCCACCGACCCCGCCGAGATCACCGCCGCCCTCCACGCCTGCGGCCTACCCACCACCGGCCCATACACCGTCCTCGCCGCCTCCCTCCCCTCCTCCACCCCCACTCCCCCCACTCCCCCCACCGCCTCCGGCCCCGGCAGTTTCGGGGAAACTGCACGAAACGGGTTGGTGAAGCGTGCAGTTTCCCCGAAACTGCACGACGCGGACGGCGAAGCCGTCGCGGTAGTGGAGGAGATGGTGCCGGGGGCGGCTGTCGCCGTGCTGGCGGGCGAGGTGGTGGCGGTGGTCGCGGGGGTGGACGGGGTCGGCGGGCTGCGGGAGGCGGCACGGCATCTGACGACTGCGACGCGGGGACTGCGGTTCGCGGCCGGGGTGAGTGAGCCCGCGGCCGGCGTCGCCGCGCTGGCCGGGGCGTTGTCCCAGGCCAGACACGCCCACCGGTACGCGGTCGACCGGCAGGAACGGGTGTCCGTCGTCGGCAGCGACGAGCTGGCCTCGCATGATCTGCTGCTCGCGGGTGTCCCCCGGGCGGTGCGGCAGGCGTTCGCGGACCGGCTGCTCGCGCCGCTGCGCGCGTACGACGCCGACCACCACGCGGATTTGGTCCGCACCCTGCAGACGTTCCTGGCCTGCGACGGCTCTTGGACGCGCTGCGCGAGCGCGATGCACCTGCACGTCAACACGCTGCGCTACCGGGTACGCCGCATCGCCGACCTGACCGGCCGCGACCTCGACCGCTTCACCGACCGCGTGGACCTGTACCTGGCCCTGCGCCTGGACACCTAGCCCCGGCCCCCATGATCGTCCGGCTTGCCAGGCAACCGGGCGTATGGCGGGTCAAGATACGCACAGGTGCCGGGCAAGTCGGACGATCATCACCGCGCACGGCATGGGCGGGGCGGTCAGGCGTGGGCGGCTTGCGTGGCTTCTGCCAGCAGGGCGACCGAGCGCAGGCGGGCCTCGCCGGTGGCGTGGTGGGCGACGATCAGCTCGTCGACGCCGACCTGCCGGACGAACGCGTCGAGGTAGTCGCGCACCTCGCCGGGCGTGCCGATGGCGGAGTACTGCAGCATCTGATCGACGTGCGCGCCCGCGCCCTGGGCCAGGAGCTGGTCGGCCTGCTCGTCGGTGAAGGTCTGCCCGCGCCCGAACAGTCCGGTCGCGAACGCCCGCCGGGTGCCCTGGAACTGCTCCCGGGCCGCGGCCGCGGTGTCCGCCGCGGCGACGTTGATCCCGGCGATCACATGCGGCCGGTCGAGCTGCTCGGACGGCCGGAACTCGCGCCGGTACGCCGCCACCGCCGCCTCCAGGGCCTGCGGCGCGAAGTGCGAGGCGAACGCGTACGGCAGGCCGAGCGCGGCGGCCAGCGTCGCCCCGAACAGCGACGAGCCGAGGATGTACAGCGGGATCTGCGAGCCCTTGCCCGGCACCGCGTCCACGCCCGGGATCCGCGACTTCCCGGCCAGGTAGGCCTGCAGTTCCAGCACGTCCTGCGGGAAGCCCTCGGCCGACTGCGCGTCGCGCCGCAGCGCGCGCATGGTGTTCTGGTCCGAGCCGGGTGCGCGGCCGAGGCCCAGGTCGATGCGTCCCGGGTACATGGCGTCGAGGGTGCCGTACTGCTCGGCGATGGTCAGCGGGGTGTGGTTGGGCAGCATGACGCCGCCCGCGCCGAGCCTGATCGAGCTGGTGAACGTGCCGATGTGCGCGATCAGCACGGCAGGCGCCGAGGACGCGATGGTCGGCATGTTGTGGTGCTCGGCGTACCAGACGCGCCGGTAGCCGTGCTGCTCGGCGGTGCGGGCGAGCTCGACGCTGGCCGCGATGCTGTCGCGCGCGGTCTCGCCGGGGCCGATGCGGGCCAGGTCGAGGATGGAGAGCGGGATCGTCATTGCGGCCGTCCTTCTGGCTCGTACGGGCACCGGCGGGCCGGGCCGGTGGCCGGCGAGACCTGGCACGGTCTCGCCGGCCGTGGCCGGTGAACCCGGTCCGGCGTGAAACGGAGCACTTGCTCCGCCTCCTCCCCGACGGTAGCACCGAAGCGGAGCAGTTGCTCCGGTAGGGTGTGTGCATGACGTCACGCCCGGCCGCCTCCCCGGTGCCCGCCGCACCGGCGGCTGCCGCACCGGCGGCTGCCACCCGCAGCGACGCCGCCCGCAACCGCGGCCGGCTGCTCGACGCCGCGGCCGGGCTGATCGCCGAGCGCGGCAGCGACGTGGACGTACGCGAGATCGCGCGCCGGGCCGAGGTCGGCATGGGCACCCTCTACCGCCACTTCCCCACCAAGGAGGCGCTGCTCGACGCGGCGCTGGAGCATGTGTTCACGTCCTGGGCCGCTGCGGCGTCGGCGGCGCTGACCGGCCGGGCGTGGCCCGATCTGGGCCGCTTCCTCGCGGACGCGCTGACCCGGCAGACCGCCTCCCCGGGGCTGCTCGACGCCTACTGCCAGGCGCTGCCCGGCCAGGCCGGCAACACTGCCCGCCAGCACTGCCGCCAGCAGGTCGGCCCGCTGATCGCGGAGCTGGTCCGCGCCGCGCACGAGTCCGGCGAGCTGCGCCCCGACATCACGGCCGAGGACGTCTCCCTGCTGCTGGTCGCCCTCGGCCGGATCGCTCCGGTCGTACCCGAGCCCGCCTGGCGCCGCATCCTGCACGTCACGCTGGACGGCCTGCACACCCGCGCGGCGACTCCGCTACCCCGGCCCGACCGGCCCCTCTGACAGCCGCCCCGCCACCGCCTCGACCCCGCGGTCGGCTGGCGGCGCGACCCCGCACCATATAGACATTGGCCTATCTGATCGAGTTTTTGTAGATCGAATTCGATCAGATAGGCCAATGTCCATTAAAGGGCGAGACGGGCGGGCGCGCCCAGGGTCAGGCGCCGCCGCCGAGGACGGCGTCGCTCTCGGCGGTCTCCTCGGCCGGCGGGCGGTGCTTGTGCAGCAGGGCGGAGACCGGGGTGCCGGTGTCGTTGACGCGGAGGACGAACGGCCGCTGCGGGGTGTAGCGGATCGCGGTCACCGAGGACGGCTCGACCGAGATGCGCTGGAACAGGTCCAGGTGCATGCCCAGCGCGTCCGCCACGATCGCCTTGATCACGTCACCGTGGCTGCACGCCAGCCACACCGCGTCATGGCCGTGGGACTCGGTGATCCGGGCGTCCCAGGCGCGTACGGCGGTCACGGCGCGGTTGGCCATGGCCGCCATGGCCTCCCCGCCCGGGAAGACCACCGCGGCCGGATGATGCTGCACGGTCGACCACAGCGGGTTGTCCGCGAGTTCCTTGAGCGAGCGCCCCGACCACTCGCCGTAGCCGCATTCGCGCAGGCCCTCGTCGGGCACTGGGGCGACGCCGGGCAGCGCGAGTGCCAGGGTCTGCCTGCAGCGGACCAGCGGGCTGGTCACCACGACGGCCAGCGGCAACCCGGCCAGCCGCCCCCGGGCCTGTTCGGCCTGGGCGACGCCCAGCTCGTCCAGCTCGACGGGCAGGTCCCCGGCGAGGATGCCGTCGGCGTTGGCGGTCGTGCGTCCGTGCCGCAACAGCAGTAGCGTGGCCACGCCCGCCAGCCTAGGTGGCCGAGATGGTGTTCGTGGCGAGCAATGCGATGATCGCACCGCCGAGGATCACCCGATACCAGACGAAAGCCATCAGCGAGTGATGTGCGACGAACTTGAGCAGCCAGGCGATCGAGGCGTACGCCACCAGGAAGCTGACGACCGTGCCGACGATCAGCGAGGCGGCGGTCACGGTGGGGCTGCCCAGCGCCTCGGGCAGCTCGTAGATGCCGGCCGCGACGAGCGCCGGCACCCCGAGGAAGAACGACAGCCGGGTGGCGGTGACCCGGTCGATGTCCCGCAGCAGACCGGTGGTGATGGTCGCGCCGGACCGGGACACGCCCGGAATCAGGGCCAGGCACTGTGCGAAGCCGATGACGAGCGTGTCGACCAGGCGCAGCTGCTTCTCGCCGCGGGTCTGGGTGGCGGCGTACTCGGCGAAGGCCATCACGCCGCTCCACAGGATCAGCGAGCCGGCCACGAACCACATGCTGCGCAGCGGACCGGTGATGAGGTCCCGGCCGAGGAAGCCGACGATGCCGATCGGGATCGAGCCCGCGATGACGTACCAGGCGAACTTGTAGTCGAAGATCTGGCGCGCCTCGGCCGAGAACAGGCCCTTGAACCAGGCCCCGGCCAGGCGGCCGATGTCCTTGAAGAAGTACACCAGCACCGCCGCGATCGCTCCGATCTGGATCACGGCGGTGAAGGCGGTGACGGCGGGATCGTCGATCGGCAGGCCCATCAGCTTTTCGGTGATGGTCAGGTGTCCGGTGGAGGAGATCGGGAGGAATTCGGTGATTCCCTCCACGATGCCCAGCACGATCGCCTGCCAGATCTCGATCTCCACTTAGTCTCCCAGTCCGCTCTCCGCGTACGCTTCGGCCACCGTACGCAAGGTCTCCCTGCCGGAGTCGGCGTCTGCCACGAACAGCGCCAGCGACAGCGTAGTCACGCCCGAATCGGCGTAGTCACGCAGGCGTCGCGCGATGCGATCCTTGGGACCCAGCAATGAGGTGCGGTCGATGAACTCCATCGGGATCGCCGCGGCGGCGTCGCGCTGGCGGCCGGCCAGGTACAGCTCCTGGACCTGCGCGGCGGCCTCGCCGTAGCCCATGCGGGTGGCCAGCTGGTTGTAGAAGTTCTGCTGGCGGCTGCCCATGCCGCCGACGTACAGCGCGGCGTAGGCGCGCACGAGTTCGGCGCACATCTCGACGTCGTCACCGATGACGACGGGCACGCTGGGCACGATGTCGAAGCCGTCGAGGGTCTTGCCCACCTTTGCCCGACCGGCGGCGATCTGCGCCAGTTGTTCCTCGGCGAACTCGGGCGCGTAGAACACGGCGAGCCAGCCGTCGGCGATCTCGCCCGCCAGTTCCAGGTTTTTCGGGCCGACCGCGGCGAGGTAGACCGGGATCTCGGTGCGCAGCGGGTGGAAGTTCAGGCGCAGTGCCTTGCCGGGACCGTCGGGCAGCGGCAGGGTGTGGAACTCGCCGGAGTAGGTGACCTGCTTGCGCGACAGGGCGAGCTTGACCACGTCGACGTACTCGCGGGTGCGCGCCAGCGGCTTGGCGAAGCGCACGCCGTGCCAGCCTTCGGAGACCTGCGGGCCGGACACGCCCAGGCCCAGGCGGAAGCGGCCGCCCGACAGGGTGTCGAGGGTGGCGGCGGTCATCGCGGTGGCGGCGGGGGTGCGGCCGGGGATCTGCATGACGGCGCTGCCGATGTCGATGCGCTCGGTCTGCGCGGCGATCCAGGAGAGCAGCGTCGGCGAGTCCGAGCCGTACGCCTCGGCCGCCCAGACCACCGAGAAGCCGAGCTGGTCGGCCTCCCGAGCCAGGGCCAGCAGGCTTTCGGGCGTGGACCACGGCGTCAGATAGCCGATGTTGAGACCGAGTCGCATGGTGACCTCCGTTGGCCGGGCCGCGTCGGCGGCGGTGGCCCAACGTTACCGAGTGGTAAGAATCTTGGGAAGGAGACCCCGGTCTCAGGCCGCCGGCACGCCTGCGGGCGCTCGCACCCCGTCGACGGTCGCGCAGCGAGCAGCGGGAACGGCCGGCAGCAGCGCCGGCGGCCGCTTCGCCGCGAGGTCCTCGACCCAGCCGAAACACAGCACGGCGCCTGCCGTCAGCACCGCCGTGACCGCGACGGTGAGCACCGGCGGCCCGGCCAGCCCGCCGAGCAGCCACAGGCCGACGGCCACCATCGGCAACTGCCACACGTAGACGGTCACCGCCCGCGCGTTGAGCAGCGCGACCACCCGGCGCAGCGGCGCAGCCGCGGAAAGCCAGGCCAGCCGTGGCCGGGCGCGCAGCGCCAGCAGCACCACCGCGGTGCCCCACAGCACCGGCACCAGCTGGTCGTGCAGCCCTTCCCGATCGGCGACGGCCCGCAGCAGGGCGGCCACGCCCAGCGCCCCCGCGGCGGCCAGGCAGGCGGGCCAGGACAGCCGGTCCAGCAGCCCGGACTCGCGGGCGTACCCGAGCACCCACGCGGTCCCGTACGCGGCGGTGCTCCAGACCACGTCGGTGACCGGGGAGCTCGGCAGCCTGAGCACGGTCGACAGCAGCACGGCCGCCCCGAGCGGGGCCAGCAGCGTCGCCACCGGCGCACGCTCGAACAGCCAGCGCAGCACCGGGGAGAGCAGCAGGAACCACAGGTAGACGCGCAGGTACCACAGCGCGACGACCAGCGCCGCGCCCCACTCGCTGCCCGGCGGATTCACCAGCGGGAACACCCACGGAAGGAGCTCGCTCCAGGTGAACGGGTGCCAGCCGTGCAGCAGCATCAACGGAACCCCGATCGCGCCCAGCATCCACAGCGGCGGCAGCAGCCGGCGCAACCGCGAACGCACGGTGCGCGCCGCCCCGCCGCGCCGCAGCGACACCGCGGTCAGGTAGCCGGCGAGGCCGAACATGACCCACATCGCGGGCAGCAGCGTGGTCAGCGCCCCCAGTGGCACGGTGTGCTGCAGGAACACCCGGACGATGGCGGCGGCGCGCAGCGTGTCGATGTAGGGACTGCGGGGACGGACGGCGGCCGGGTCAGCCGGACTGCCACCGGCCGTACTGCTCCACATGATGGTTCGGCGCTCCTGGGGGCTGGGTCGACCGTGCACCTCAACCACAGCCCATTTCCCTCAAAGCGGGCTCGGTAAACCGGCCCGGCCCCGTTTCCCGCCCGTTCCGCGCGACACCCGCCGATCCCCGTCGCGGCGTCAAGCCGAATACAGTTCACCCATGCAGCAACGACCGCTGGGCCGTAGCGGGCTGGTGGTCTCCCGCCTCGCCCTGGGCACCATGACCTGGGGTCTGGACACCGATCCGGACGACGCGGGTGCGCAGCTCAAGGCGTATGTGGACGCCGGTGGCACGCTGCTCGACACCGCCGACGTGTACGCCGACGGCGAGGCCGAAGCGGTGCTGGGCACGCTGCTGGACGCCATGGTGTCCCGCGACGAGGTGCTGATCGTCGCCAAGGCCGGGCTGCGGGCGCGGGCCGGACGCCGCCACGACGGCTCGCGCGGGCACCTGCTGCGCACCCTCGACACCACGCTGCGCAACCTCGGTGTGTCGTATGTGGACCTCTGGCAGGTGCACGGGCACGACCCGGACACCCCCTGGGAGGAGACCCTCGCGGCCCTGGACCACGCGGTCAGCTCCGGCAAGGCCCGCTACGCCGGTGTGTCGAACTTCTCAGGCTGGCAGACCGGCCGCGCGGTGACCTGGCAGCAGGCCTGGCCCGGCCGGGCCCCGATCGTCGCCACCCAGATGGAGTACTCGCTGCTGCAGCGCGGCATCGAGCGGGAGGTGCTGCCCGCGGCCGCGGCGCTGGGGCTGGGCGTGCTGCCCTGGTCGCCGCTGGGCCGCGGAGTGCTGACCGGCAAGTACCGCCACGGCCGCCCGGCCGACTCGCGGGCCGCGTCGCCGCACTTCGAGCGGTCGGTGCTGCCCTACCTGCAACCGCGCTGCTCGGCGATCGTCGAGGCGGTGGCGACCGCGGCCGACGGCCTGGGCGTGTCGGCCGCCGAGGTCGCGCTGGCCTGGGTACGCGACCGCCCCGGGGTGACCGCGCCGATCCTCGGCGCACGTAACGTCGGCCAGCTCGTCGCGGCACTCCAGGTCGAGGACATCCAGCTCCCGCCGGAGATCTCCCGCGCCCTCGACGACGTCTCCGCCATCCCCCTCGGCTACCCCGAACTCGACTAGCCCCACCGTTCCGCCCGCCCTTGATCCACCGACCTGCCCGGCAGGTGTGCGTATCTTGACCCGCCTTTCGCCCGACTGCCTGGCAACTCGGTGGATCAAGACGGCGGACGGCGACTCGGAACGGGATGTTCTGCTGTAATCAGCGCTCGAACGGGCGCAATGCGGCCAGATGGGATCCCCGCAATGCTTGCCTGACCTGGGACACAGGTGCACCATCGCTCTATGGACTACGAATACGCACCGCTGCGGTTACCTCCGGATGTAGATCGGTTGACCGCCGCGGTGCGGCTCGCGATCCAGGCTGAGTACGGCGGCTGGGAACTGGCCCGCGTGCAGCTGATGAAGGACGGCACCCGCAAGGTGCTGCTCCGCCGGCCGCTGCGGGCCTTCCCCCTGCCCGGCCTCTCCGCCTGACCGCCGGACCTGGCCGCCCTCCCGCCTGCCGACCCCGGCGGGACAGCGACGCGTGTCCGCACACCGCGTCGACCCGGCGGCCGGAAACGCAGGCGGCGCGCACCCGTTCCGGGTACGCGCCGCAGTCGACGGGATCAGGACGTCAGTCCTGGTCCTCCAGGATGTCGCCGTTCAGGTGCTCGTCCAGGCGGGCCACCAGCTTGTCGGAGGCGCCCAGCGTGAACGGGCCGTTGGCGTCGGACTCCTCGAAGTCGTCGGGCTCCAGGGACTTGTCCACCTCGGCGACGGTGACGATGCCGTCCAGCGGCTCCAGCTCCGGGATGTCCAGCGCGGCGAGCGAGCCGTCGGAGCTCTGCAGCAGCTCCAGCACGGCGTCGGCGACCGAGGCCACCGGCTCGGAGTCGGCGTCGCTGAGACCGGCCTCACGGCGGGCCAGCTCGGCCGCGTTGATCAGCGCGGACACGCTCGGGATCAGGTAGTCACGACGCTGGCGGACCGAGATCACCTTCGGGTGCGGGTCGGTCGGGGCCTGCTCGGCGGCGACGAGGTCGGCCATGAACCGGTCGGCCTTCTCCAGGTCGATCGGCTCGACCTCCCAGGGCAGCGGCTCGCCGTACGTCTCCGAGAGGGCGTCGTCGTAGGTGACGGCGGCGTTGTTGAACGCCACGTAGGCACGCCAGACGTCATCGCTGTCGACCTCACCCTTGGCGTCGCGTACAGCGGCCAGGTGCGCCCGGGCGGCGGTGATCATGTCTTCCAGCGCGGCCTCGACGGCGGCGTGGTTGTCGCTCATTACTCGGTTACTCCTTCATACGACGAGACAGGCCGGTTCCCGGCCGCGCACGACCGGGCCTAACTCTGCCGCAGGAACCTGTCCAGTACCCGCACGCCGAACTGTAGTCCCTCCACCGGCACGCGCTCGTCGATGCCATGGAACAACGCGGAGAAGTTCAGGTCCGGCGGCAGGCGCAGCGGGGCGAATCCGAAGCAGCGGATACCGAGCCGGGCGAACGACTTGGCGTCGGTGCCACCCGAAAGCATGTACGGGACTGCGTGCGCGCCCGGGTCCTCGGCCTTGAGCGCCAGTGCCATCGCATCCACCAGCGCCCCGTCGAACCCGGTCTCCAGCGCGGGCTGGCGGTGAATCGACTCTATCTCCAGATCCGGCCCGAGCACCTCCGCCAGCTGCTCGCGGAACAGCTCGAACTGCCCCGGCAGGGTCCGGCAGTCGATCGTCGCGCTCGCCCGGCCCGGGATGACGTTGTCCTTGTACCCGGCGGAAAGGCGGGTCGGATTCGCGGTGTTGCGGATCGTGGCGCCGATCATGGTGGCGATCGGGCCGAGCTTGGCGATGGCGGCCTCGGGGTCGTCCGGGTCGATCTCGATGTGCAGCGCCTCGCCGACCTCCTCCAGGAAAGCCCGCACGGTCGGGGTCACCACGACCGGGAAGCGGTGCCGGCCGACCCGGGCGACGGCCTCGCACAGCGCCGTCACGGCGTTGTCGTCGTGCACGAACGAGCCGTGGCCGGGGCGTCCGGTGGCGTGCACGCGCAGCCAGTCGATGCCCTTCTCAGCCGTCTGGATCATGTAGAGGCGCAGGTCGTTGCTGACCGTGTAGGAGAAGCCGCCGACCTCGCCGATCGCCTCGGTGCAGCCCTCGAACAGGTCGGCATGCTCGTTGACCAGGAACGCCGCGCCCCAGTCGCTGCCGGCCTCCTCGTCTGCGGTGTACGCGAGCACGATGTCGCGGGGCGGGACGTACCCGGTCCGCTGCCAGTCGCGCACCACGGCCAGCGTCATCGCGTCGAAGTCCTTCATGTCGACCGCGCCGCGACCCCAGATGAAGTTGTCCTTGATCTCCCCCGAGAAGGGGTGCACCGACCACTCGCTCGCTTCGGCCGGCACCACGTCCAGGTGCCCGTGCACCAGCAGCGCCCCGCGCGAGGAGTCCGCGCCGGGGATGCGGGTGACCACGCTGGCCCGGCCTGGCCGGCTCTCCAGCAGCTGCGGGTCGAGGCCGACCTCGCTGAGCTTGGTCGCGACGTACTCGGCGGCGCCCCGCTCCCCCGCGCTGGTGGCCAGATCACCCGTGTTGGTGGTGTCGATGCGGATCAGGTCGCGGCAGAGGTCGATAACCTCGTCAGTGGCGGGCGTACGCATAAGGATCTTCCTACCAGGTCGGGGCGGAATGTCCCAGCGCAGTACGCGGCAGCTTCCCGCCCGATACCGAACAGGCTAGGCTCACCTAACCCGACGACCGCTGGAGATCTTGTGACCGCCACCCGGCCCGACCCCGCCGGTGAGAGCTTCGCCGACCTGCTCGGCGGACGTCGCGCCGCCCTCGACGCCACGCTGGGCCCGCTTGCCTTCGGCATCGCCTTCGTGGCCGGTGACCGGTCCATCGAGTGGGGCGTCGGCGCGGCGGTCGCGGTCACCGCGGTGATCGGGCTGTGGCGGGTGCTGCGCGGCGACAAGCTCGGGGCGGTGCTGCTCGGCCTGCTCGGCGTGGTCGTCGCCGCGCTGATCGCGCTGTACACCGACCGCCCCGAGGCGTTCTTCCTGATCCGCATCGCCACCAACGCCGCCAGCGCGCTGGCCTGGGCGGTCAGCATCGTGCTGCGGTGGCCGCTGCTCGGCGTGGTCGTCGGCGGCGTGCTCGGCCAGCGCGGCTCCTGGCGGCGCGACCCGGCGCTGCTGCGCGCGTACAGCCGGGCCAGCTGGGTGTGGGTGCTGCAGTACATCGTGCGGCTCGCGGTGTGGCTGCCGCTCTACTGGGCGGGCCAGGCCGCCGCGCTGGCGTTCTCCACCGTCGCGCTGACCTGGCCGGTGGTCGCGGCCTGCCTGGCCGTCAGCTGGTACGTGATGCGCCGCTCGCTGCCCGAGGGCCACCCCGGACTGCGCCACCCTGTGATCAACACGGCGCCCGCCCGGGTTTAGCCTCGGCCGGTGAGCCTCACCACGGAGCCCCTGCACGCCCGCCCGCGCTCGCCCGAGCAGCTGGCGCGGCTGTTCGCGGGAGGCTGGCCGGAGTTCATCTTCCACGACCAGGAGACCGGGCGGCACATCGGACGCGTCCGCGAGTTGTTCGCCGATCTGGAACTGGTGGTGCTGGACGGCGACGAGCCGGTGGCCGCCGGCTGGGCGGTGCCGCTGTGCTGGAACGGCGAGGTGTCCGACCTGCCCGCCGGGTACAACGACAGCCTCGCCCGCGCCCTGGCCGCGTACGACGCGGGACGTGTCCCGGACACGCATGCCGTGCTCGCCGCGCAGGTGCACCCCGACCGGCAGGGCGCGGGCCTGGCCGCGAAGCTGCTCACCGCGCTGTGCGAGGACGCCGCACGGCGGGGTCGCGCCCAGGTGATCTGCCCGGTCCGGCCGACGCACAAGGCCCGCTACCCGCTCACCCCGATCGAGCGCTACCAGGCGTGGACCCGCCCCGACGGGCTGCCGCAGGACCCGTGGCTGCGCACCCATGTCCGGATGGGCGCGCGGGTGCTGGCCGCCGCGCCCCGCTCGCAGGTCATCACGGGTTCGGTGGCCGATTGGGAGAGCTGGACCGGCCTGCGGCTGCCCGACTCGGGCGACTATGTCATCCCCGACGGGCTGAGCACCCTGCGCGTCGACCGCGAGGCCGACACCGGCGTGTACGCCGAACCCAACGTCTGGGTCCGGCACCGCTGACC
This sequence comes from Catellatospora vulcania, assembly GCF_009720385.1. Classification (GTDB taxonomy): domain Bacteria; phylum Actinomycetota; class Actinomycetes; order Mycobacteriales; family Micromonosporaceae; genus Catellatospora; species Catellatospora vulcania. Next base: position 89,192 of record NZ_WARX01000035.1, read on the forward strand.
GGGCTACGCTCCGCAGCACCTCGATAACACAAAGTTCATAGACTGGCCATACGGATGTATGCGCAGTACTGCATACAGTGGTTCACTGGGCTTTGTGGACGGCGAGCCGACTGCGCCGGTCGCCCGATCCGCCGTCGGCAGTCACACCGGACGGCGGCCCCGGCCCGGCACGCGCGTTGCGCAACGCGCTGGTCGGCTCGACGTTCCACGACCGTGGCACAATCTCGCGGATGCGCAGCCCCACGCAGCCTGAGCTGACTCCCGGCGACGTCGCGGCGAAGGTGCGAGCGGCCTTCGGGTCCGGCGTCACCGTCGCCGATGCCACGGAGCTGTCCGGCGGCGGGTTCGCGGCGGTGTGGCGGGCACGCCTGTCCGACGGTCGCGACGTCGTGCTCAAGGTCGGACCGTCCCCGCAGGTGCCGCTGCTCACGTACGAGCACGGCATGATCGCCTGCGAGACGGCGTACTTCCGGCTGGTGGCCGAGCGGGTGCCGGACGTGCCCACCCCGCGCGTGCTGCACCACGGCGACGGCTGGCTGTTCACCACGTTCCTGCCCGGCACGCCGCTGTCGGCCGACCGCGGCGGCGACCACGACGCGGTACGCGAGCAGCTCGGATCCGCCGTCGCCCGGGTGCACACCGTGACCGGCGGCCACTTCGGCTACCCCGGCCCCCGGCCGCAGGCGGCGACCTGGCGCGCGGCGTTGTCTTCGATGGTCGAGGCACTGCTCGCCGACGCGGCGACCTGGCAGGTGGCCCTGCCCGTGGACGCGGACCTGATCCGCGCGGCGGTCGCGGACAGTCCCGAGCTGGACGAGGTCGACCGGCCCGCACTGGTCCACTTCGACCTGTGGGACGGCAACGTGCTCGCCGCGGGCGGCCGCCTCACCGGCCTGGTCGACGGCGAGCGCTACCTGTACGGCGACCCACTCGTCGACTTCGTGTCGCCCCTGCTGCTGCGCCGCGTCGAGGACGAGCCGGAGCACCCGTTCGCACGCGGTTACGCCGCCGCGACCGGCGCGCCGGTGGCGTTCGACGCCCCGGCCCGGCGCCGGCTCGCCCTGTACCGCCTCTACCTCTACCTGCTGATGACGGTGGAGGTGCCCAGCCGCGGCATCACCGACGAGTGGCGGCGGACCGGCCTGGCCCGGCTGCTGGCCGAGGAGGTCCGGCGGCTCGCCCGCTGAGCTGTCAACGCTGTGTTGACAGCGCGCCGAACGGCCGCCGACCATGACCGCGTGACCCCCTCCCCCGCCGCCGACGCCCACTATCGGGCCGGCACGCCCTCCTCCGACGGTGATCCGCACCGCCGTCAGGCCGGCACGCCCTCCTCCGACGGTGATCCGCACCGCCATCAGGCCGGCACGCCCTCCTCTACCGGTGATCTGCACCGCCGTCGGGCGGGCACGTCGGCTCCGGTCAGTGACCTGCACCGTCACCACGCCGGGGCCATCGGGCTGGACCTGCACCGGCGCGTCCTGGCGGCCGCGGGCGCCGGCCCGCACGAGATCGTGGGCGCGCTGGCGGATCTGCGCGACCTGCGCGCCGCGATCGACCACGCGGAGCGGGACCTGCTGGCCGCGGCCCGCCGCCGCGGGGTGAGCTGGGCGCGGGTCGCGGCGGCGCTCGGCCTGCGCACCCGCCAGGCCGCCGAGCAGCGCGCGACGCGGCTGGCCGCGCAGGTGGCCGCGCAATCTGGCGATTGTCAACATTGCGTTGACACCACGCTCGTCGCCGAACTGCGCTCGGCCGCCCGCGCCGCGGCCGGGCAGATGGCAGCGGACCCCTCCTGGGACGGCGTCGAGCCCTGCGCCGCACTGGTTCGGACGGGCCTCACCGCGGCGGTCGACGCCCCGGCAGGAGCGCTGTATTCGCTGGTAGAGCACGCTGTCGACGACCTCTCCGCAGTCGATCTGGACGGCCGTCCGGTGCTGCTGCGGGTCGCCGTGGGCCGGCTGCGCCAGGCCTACCGTGCCGCCACTCCGGGTGCCGCAGACCGGGGTAAGGCCCGCTGACGTCCACATTGACAGGCCCGTACACCCCACCCATGATGAGCCACTCCGGCTCAACTTCAGGGAGGAAACGTATGGGCGGCACGACGGCGGTGCTCGGTGACCGGAACGCACGGCTGTTCCTCGGCGTGACCCTCACCTCGGGGTTCGGCAGCACGGCGATGTCGCTGGCCGCCTCGGTGTGGGTGCTCACGCTGACCGGCTCGGCGAGCCTCGCCGCGCTGTGCGGCCTGTGCGTCTACCTGCCGTCACTGGCCGGCCCGGTGCTGGGCGCCCTGGTCGACCGGCTGCCCCGGCAGCGACTGCTGGTCACGACCAGCGCCGCGATGGCCGCACTCCTGCTCACCCTGCTCGCCGTACGCGGACCCGCGCAGACCTGGCTGATCTTCGCGGTGATGCTCGGCTACGGCGTCGCCTTCGTGCTGCTCGACGCGGGCGAGGCCGCCGTGCTCCAGGCGGCGGTGCCCGCCGACCGGCTCGGCGGCGTGAACAGCCTGCGGATGAGCGTGCAGGAGGGCATGAAACTGGTCGCGCCGCCGGCCGGGGCGGCACTGTTCACGCTGCACGGCGGCTCGTCGGTGGCTGTGCTGTCCGCGCTGGCGCTGGGCGTGGCCGCCGGCTGCTACGCGGCGCTCCGGCCCGGCCCGCTGCCCGTCGCCGCCCCTGGGGACGGCTCGCTGCTGCGGCGTACCCGCGTGGGCATGGGCTTTCTCCGGCGGCACGCGCCGCTGCGCGCGCTGGTGGGGACGGGGTCGGCGGCGGTGGCGATGTCGGGGCTGTCCAACGCGGCGGCGTACCTGGTCATCGTCGGGGATCTGGGGCGGGCGCCCGAGTTCGCCGGGGTGCTCGCCGCCGCGCAGGGCGCCGGGTCGGTCGCGGGCGGGCTGCTGTGCGGGCGGGTGCTGGACCGCCGCGGTGAGCCCGCCGCGGCGTGGTGGGGCGCCGCCCTGTCCGCGCTGGGCCTGGCCCTGCAGTCGGTACCGTCGACGCCGGTGGTCGCCCTGGCCAGGGTGCTGATCGGGGTCGGTCTGCCGTGGACGGTCATCGCCGCGATGACGGCCGTGCAGCGGCACACGCCCGCGGAGCTGATCGGGCGCGTCGCCGCGACGGCGAACACGGTGGTGTTCGCGCCGACGGCGCTGACCATCGCGCTCGGTGCGGGCGCGGTCGAACTGCTCGACCACCGGCTCGTCCTCGGCGTCGCCGCGGCCGGCACGCTGCTGGCCGCCACGCCGCTGCTCACCCGCCGGCACCGCCGAACCGCCACACCCTGCCCCACCGCACCCACTCCCGGTGCGGCGGAGCTGCCGGACCCGGCGACGGTCAGTCCTCGTCGCTGATCCGAACCCCCCGGCGGCTGAGAAATCCCAGCGAGCGCTCCAGCTTGTCCCGGTCCTCCGCCACGATCAGCCGCGCGGTCTCATTGCCGTACGGGTGGAAGAACCCGTCGGCGGCCAGCCTTTGCAGGAACCCGTCCTGCTCGCGCTGCAGCCCCGGGTCGGGCCCGGACTGCCGGGGCGGGCGGGCGAACCCGGCGCGGTCCCGCTCGGCCTGCCGTCGCGGATGACCCGGTGCGGTCCGGTGCCGCTCGACGAACGACGCGAAATCCTGGATCTCCCGCACCGCCGCCTCGACGCCCGCGAGCGCGGCGTCGCCGTAGCGGGCCCACGGCAGCGTGTCGGCGGCGTGGGTGAGGGTGAGGTGGAGCAGGCCGTCCATCGCCATCTCGGCCACGCACAGCGGGTTGGCCCAGACGATCCGGTTGGCCGAGTCCTCGTAGCGCTGCCACGCCAGGTCGCGCAACGTCTCGTGGTCGTCGTCGCCGCGTGGGGCGGCGGCGGGCCAGGTCCGCTCGCTGATGCGCAGCAGGGTCAGCGCGTCGTCCCGGAACCGCGAGTCGGAGCGCGCGGCTTCGGCGAGCATGCCGATCTCGTACACGTGGGTCAGGGCGCGGACGGTCTCGATCAGTTCCTGCGACGTGGGCGCGTCACCCAGGTCGACGGCGAGTCGGAGGGATGCTCGGTCGGGTGCGACAACCTTTGGTCGGGGCATGTGCCGCCTTGCCATCGGAGATCATCTGAGTCTTGGCAGTATCCAGGATGGATCACCGGTAACACCAGGCAACAAAGTGGACCGCATCCGTACACCTGCGAGGAAGGGCACCTTCTTAACGGACGTCCGTTAAGAAGGTGCCCTTCCTTTGCCTGTCGGAGCGGGCGGCGGGCGGCGGGCAGCGGGCAGTCAGGGTGCTGCGGGTGGGTGCGGCGGCCACGGCCGTTCCGGCAGCAGTGCCCGCAGCGGGTGCGACGACTGCGGCAGAGCCCACAGCGGGTGCGACGGCTGCGGCAGTGCCCGCAGGGTGTCGGACACCGCGGGCCGGGGTGGCGGCCACGGCCGCGTGTCGGGCGGGGCGGCCGCTGTCTGCGCGCTCACGAACCCTGCCGCGAGCAGCGCGACGACGCCCAGCGCCAGGGCCGGCAAAGGCCGGCGATCGGACCGGGACACCCGACCACCCCCCATGATCACTCCCTTACCCATTATCTGCCGGTTCGCGCCGGTCGGCAGCCCGACCGGGCGACGATGGGACGGTGACCGGCTGGGTGCTGCACGTGGACCTGGACCAGTTCGTGGCCGCGGTCGAGGTGCTGCGCCGTCCGGAGCTGCGCGGGCGGCCGGTGGTGGTCGGCGGGGACGGCGACCCGACCAAGCGCGGCGTGGTCAGCACCGCCTCGTACGAGGCCCGCGAGTTCGGCGTGCACTCGGGCCAACCGCTGCGCGTCGCCGCCCGCAAGTGCCCGGACGCGGTGTTCCTGCCCGTCGACTCCGCCGCGTACGAGCAGGCGTCGGCGCTGGTCATGGCAGCCCTGCGGGACAGCGGCGCGGTGGTCGAGGTGCTCGGCTGGGACGAGGCGTTCCTCGCCCCGGACACCGGCGACCCGGAGGCCGCCGCCCGCGACCTGCAACGGCGGGTGCGGGACGCGACCGGTCTCGACTGCACCGTCGGCATCGGCGACAACCGGCTGCGGGCCAAACTCGCCACCGGGTTCGGCAAACCCTCGGGCGTGTACCGGCTGACCCGCGCGAACTGGGACGACGTGATGGGCGACCGGCCCACCGACGCGCTCTGGGGCGTCGGCACGAAGACGGCGAAACGGCTGGCCGCACACGGCCTGCACACCGTCGCCGAGCTGGCTGCGGCCGACCCGCAGGAACTGGCCGCCACGTTCGGCCCGGCCACCGGCCCGTGGCTGGTCCGGCTCGCCCACGGCGAGGACGACACCCCGGTGACCGGTGCGCCGTACGTGGCGCGCTCGCTGGGCAAGGAGACCACGTTCCAGACCGACCTGGACGACTGGACCGAGGTACGCCAGGAGGTGCTGGCACTGGCCGTGCAGGTCGCCGACGCGGCGGTGGCGCAGGAGCGGCTGGTGGGACGGGTGGTGGTGAAGGTGCGCTACGCCCCCTTCACCACCCGCACCCACGGCCACACCCTCGACGCGCCGACCACCGACCCGGCCGCGATCGAGCACGCCGCCCTGGCCGCCCTCGCCGAATTCTCCGCCGATCGCCCGGTCCGCCTCCTCGGCGTCCGAGCCGAGTTCACCCCACCGCGCTGACCCCAGCCCCCATACACCCGCACCAATAGACGTCGGCCGATCTGGATGACAAATCGGCGGTCGGAGTCATCTGGATAGGTCAACGTCTATGAGTAACGCAAGCGGCGGAGCGCCCGAGGCCGTTCGGAACGGCCCGGGGTTACTCGGCGGCCTCTTCGGAGGTGCGGCGTTCGGTGTAGAGGTCGGGTCCGTGCTGGGCGCGCAGGGTGCGGATGTCCGACTCGGCCAGGATCGCCTCCGCCTGGGCCTGGGGATCGGCGCTGCCGACGGCCAGTTCCTCGGGCAGCAGCTTCTCGGCGCGTGAAGTGGTGCGGTCCTCGTCCATGCACCACGGCTACCGCGCCACGGCCGTCCCTAAACCTGCTGGTCGAGGCTGGTCACCCGATCGAGCAGCGCCTCGACCACCGCGTGCACGTCCGCGTCGACGACCACGTCGACCGTCGGCCCGTCGGCGGGTTCCAGATCCACCACGGTGCCGCCCCGGCTGGGGCCGTATCCCGCGTCGACGTGAACCCGCGCGGGCCGCGTCGTGATCAGCTCGGGATGCAGGACAGCCAGCACGGCGACCGCGTCGTGCACCGGGGTCACCGCGCCGAGGCCGTGCCGGTAGCCGCCCAGCGCCCGCGCGGTGAGCGCGCCGATCGGGCCGGACCGGGCGAGCACGGCGATGTCCGCGTCGACGAGCCCGGTGCGGCGGGTGACGTCCAGCGGCACCAGGGTGGTCGGCACGGGCACGCCGGGATCGGTCAGCACCCGGTGCGCGGCCTCCGGGTCGAACCACACGTTGAACTCCGCGGCGGGGGTCATGTTGCCCGCGCCGATCGACCCGCCCATCACCACGAGCCGGTCGAGCCGCGCCGCGACCTGCGGGTACAGCGCGTAGAACAGGGCCACGTTCGTCAGCGGACCGACCGCGAACAGGGTCAGCGGTCCCGGTGCGGCGGCCACCGTGGCGGCGAGGAACTCGGCGGCGGGGCGGAGATCGGCCGTGCCGGGCGGTTCGGGCAGCGTGATGCCGCCGAGCCCGCCGTCGCCGTGGGCGCCCCGCTTCTCGCTGACGGGTACGCGTACCAGCGAACGGGCCGCGCCCGCGGCGACCGGGACGTCGCCGCGCCCGGCCAGGCTCAGCACGGACCGGGCGTTGCGGGTGGTCAGCTCGATGCCGACGTTGCCGCCGACGGTGGTGACGCCGCGCAGGTCGAGTTCGGGGCTGGCGCAGACGGTGAGCAGCGCCATCATGTCGTCGATACCGGGATCGCAGTCGATCGCCACAGCGCGTGCCATGCCGCCATCCTCCCCCATCGGGTGATCGGCCGCCGACCTGTCGCGCTCGCGACCCGCGGTATGCCGATTCGGACGGTTGCCAGACCCGTTGCCCCGCAACAAGGTGTCCCCATGCCCGTACCCCGCTACGACGCCGCGCCGGTGGACCGCCCGTCCGGCCTGATCCCTCCTCCTGTCGACCTGTCCGGGGTGACCGAGCTGCGCCTGCACGGCGTCGGCGGCACCACCGCGGAGGACCTGCTCGGCGACCTCGCCCCGCAGCAGGTCTCCGGCGACCGCATCGCCGGCTTCTACCGCACCGCCGACCTGCCCGCCCGCCACGTCGAGGCGTACTCGTGGGGCGGGCTCACCTCGCGCAGCGGGTCGCGGGTGCTGTGGCTGCTGCTGCTGCCGTTCGCGATGGCGAACCTGGCGGGGTGGATGTGCACGCCGAAGACCCACGGCTCGGGCTGGCGGTTCCGGCTGCACCGCACGTTCGTGCGCTGGACCGCGCTCGGCATCACCGTGAACGTCGTGCTGGTCATGGCGATGGGCACCATGGAGCTGCTGGCCTACCAGTGCGGCGGGCGCGACGACTGCGCCGGTGACAACTGGCTGCTGAGCTGGCTGCGCAGCCCGCTGCTGGCCGAGCACGCCGGGCGGCGGGTGCTGATCGGCGCGCTGGTGCCGGTGCTGTTCGTGGCCTTCCTGGCGGTGCTGACCCTGCGCAGCATCAACCGGTACGAGGAGGTGGACCCGCCGTACCAGGTGGGGAACAAGCCGCCGCGCGCCGCGACCAGCGCCGCCCAGCCGAAGCTGACCCTGGCCGACCGCGCCTTCTGGGACGGCCGCCGCAGCGCGTTCGACCTGGGCTGCGCGCACGTCGCGGCGGCGCTGGCGTTCATCGCGCTGGCGCTGGGCTACACCGGGCACGGCATGTTCTACGACGGTGACATTCCGAGGATGGAGGCCCGGTGGGCGATGTACGCCACGCTCGTCCTCGGCGGCGCGGCCGTGCTCGGCGCGCTGGTGGTGACCGCGCTGGACGAGTGCCGCCGGTGGGCGGCCGGGCTGCTGATCGCCCTGGCCGTCGGCGCGCTGGTCACCGCGGCCGTGTTCCTGCTGGCGCAGCCCGAGATGGGGCGGCCCTGGGGTTACCTGCCCAACATGCGGTACACCATCAACTTCGCCTTCGGCGGCATCTTCGGCGCGCTCGGGCTGACCCTGGTGTCCACGCTGCTGGGCGGCTGGAAGCGGGGCATCTTCTTCATCTTCGGCCCGTTCGTGGTGCTCGCCGTCAGCATCGCGCTGCTCAACGCGGTGATGCTGGGCGCGATGCTGCGCATCACCGACCTGTTCGGCGAGGTGAACTCGCTGACGCTGATCCCGGTGGTCGCGCCGCAGCCCGGCGAGCTGTACGTGTACCCGATCATCACCACGCTGCACCAGTACCTGACCCTGGTGCCGCTGGCCATCATCGTGCTGTTCGGCGTCTTCGAGCTGATCGCGTACTGGCGCGCGGGCGCGAGCCGCAAGGCCCGCGCGCAGGCCGAGAAGTTCTACGCCGTCGACCGCTATCCGCAGCCCGGCGCCGAGCCCGACTGGTACGACAACGCGGCCGGGCAGCGGCGCTGGATCGCGAGCGTGGTGCGGGCCCGGGTGGTCGCGCAGATGCCCCGCCACATCGACCGGCTGCTCACCGCCATGGCGATCGTCGGCCTGATCCTGCTGATCGCGATCCAGGTCCGCTACTGGGTGTTCCACCGGCTGCCCTGGGGCACGCAGTGGACGGTCACCGCGGGCAGCTACCTGACCGCCGCGCTGCCGATCCTGGTCGTGCTGCTGCTGCGGCGCGGCTGGACCAACCTGGCCAGCCGCCGCCGCATCGGCGTGATCTGGGACGTGTGCACGTTCTGGCCGCGCGCGTTCCACCCGCTGGCCCCGCCGTCGTACGCCGAGCGCGCCGTGCCCGAGGTGCAGCGGCGGCTGTGGCGGCTGCACAGCAACGGCGGCAAGGTCGTCGTGGCGGCGCACAGCCAGGGCAGCATCATCGCCGCGGCGGCCCTGCTGCAACGCGACAACCTGCCCGCCGAGGGGCAGTACGCGCTGGTCACGTTCGGCTCGCCGCTGCGCACCCTGTACGGATGGGCGTTCCCGGCGTACTTCACCGACTCCGTGCTGCGCTCGCTGGAGCCGCGGCTGCGGGCCTGGCGCAACTTCTACTACGACACCGACTTCATCGGCGGCGCGGCGCTGGCCGCCAAGCCCGAGTCCGCCGTGGACGTGCTGCTGCCCGACCCGGAGACCTGCTGGTACATCTACGGCCAGCCGCTGCCGCTGGCCCGGCGGCACACCGGCTACTGGGACGACCCGGCGGTGTGGCGCAAGGTCGACGAGCTGGCTGCGGCGCTGGCCGCCGGACCGCAGGTGCCCGTGCAGCCCGGCCCGCCGCTTACCGAGTCCGAGGTGGGGCTGTAGTCAGCCGTACACCCGCTCGGCCCAGTAAACCTGCCGGCCGGTGCCGATGTAAGCCACCGCAATCATGATGTCGGACAACGCGATCGGGGCGGCGGCCACGGGCCGCCGCTCCGGCTCGCCGTCCGGGACCGGCGGGAAGGCCGCGACGAACGTGACCTCCCCCGTGGCGGGCGAGGTCGACAGGCAGGTCCCGGTTCCCAGCCAGGTGTTGTCGTCGACCTTGATGTCGCCGGCAGCGCGCAGCCACGGATACTCCTCCGCCACCCGGTTCTGCACAGCGTCGCCACCCGCGACGACCCGGATCCCGGTCGAGGAGACACCCCAGACGTGGTTCGGCTTGAGCTGGACGCGCTTGTCCACCACGAAGATCATGAACCAGCCGTTGTCGTGCCAGTCGGTGCTGCTTTCCGGCGCGGGCCGCCACGTGAGCCGCCCACCGACAGCCATCCATCCCTCACCGGTGGAGAACTGCACGCCGTGGTACTCGCCGTCGGGCTGCTCGCCGGACGGCAGCAGCTCCGCGGTGACGGCGAATCCCAGCCCCTCAGGACCGTACGGGGGCTGCTCGTGTCCCCGGCGGTAGACGGCGAACCCAGCCGCCAGAGCCACCACGAGCACCGCCGCACAGACCGCCAGACGCCCCCGAGACATGCGTGGCAGTACACCACGGGCGGGCAGGACCGCGCGGCCCCGCAGCGGTCATACCCGCGTGCCGTCCCCGCGCGAGCCGTAGGCGGGGCCGAAGAACACCAGCAGGGTCAGGTCCTCGGTGACGTCCACGAACCGGTGCTCCTCCAGCCCCGGTACGAAAACGACCGAACCGGGGCCGACCGCGGCCTCGCCGCCCGGTGTCACGATCCGGGCCCGGCCCGCGGTGACCACGTAGACCTCGTCCTCGGTGTGCGGGCTCTGGTCGTCGACCCCGCCCGCCGGAATGCAATAGGTGCCCACGGACAGGTCCGGCACCTTCAGGTGCTCGACCCAGTCGTTGGCCGTGCCGGCCGGCGGCGGCGTCCACCGTCCGGCCCCTTCGATGATCTGCATGGCGGCCAGCCTAACCATCCGCCGTACACACGCATCGGCCTCACCCGCTCGCCGCATTCTGCAAGAAGTTGACCGACGGCGGCCGCCCCAGCACGCCACAGGCTCATGAGTGGAGCACCGTGACGCTCCGTGGCACGCCGGTGGCCAAGCCCTCGAACACGCTCACTGGCTGGGCAAACGGATCCAATGTAGCCATCGATGGGCACTCGCGCCAGACCCTCGAAACATCTTGCAACACTTGCGAATTGAGATCTTCACAACAGCCGTTTCAGCTGATATCCATATGCGATCGATCGCCCCTGACCCGGAGGACGACTTGACCCGATCGCGCCTACTGACCTTCACGGCGAGCCTCGCCACCGCCTTCACCGTGATGGTCGCCCTGGCGGCAACCCCCGCCCAGGCAGCTTCCACCGTCCGCTACGTCGCCCTCGGCGACTCCTACGCCTCCGGCGTCGGCGCCGGCAGCTACACGTCCGAGAGCGGCGCGTGCCAGCGCAGCACGAAGGCCTACCCCGCGCTCTGGGCCGCCGCCAACGCCCCCGCCTCGTACGCCTTCGTCGCCTGCTCCGGCGCGACCACCACCAGCGTCACCAGCTCGCAGCTGTCCGCCCTCAGCAGCTCCACCACGCTGGTCAGCATCTCCGTCGGCGGCAACGACGTCGGCTTCGCCAACATCATGAAGACCTGCGCCCTCCAGGGCACCACGCAGTGCGTCGCCGCCGTGCAGGCCGCCGAGGACAAGGCGCGCTCGTCGCTGCCCGGCCTGCTCGACACCGTGTACAACGCGATCCGCGCCCGCGCGCCCAACGCCCGCGTCGTGGTCCTCGGCTACCCGGTCTTCTACCAGCTCGGCACCACGTGCGTCGGGCTCAGCGCCACCTCCCACGCGAAGATCAACGAAGGCATCAACCTGGTCGACGACCTCACCCGCACCGCCGCCGGGCGGCACGGGTTCGTCTTCGCCGACGTGCGCTCCATCTTCGTCGGCCACCAGCTGTGCAGCGGCGACAAGTGGCTGCACGCCCTCAACTTCGCGAGCCTCAGCATCTCGTACCACCCGATGGCCACCGGCCACTCCGGCGGCTACTACCCCGTCTTCCGCACCGCCGCCGCCTGACCGATCGGAGGAAGGGCACCGTCTTGACGCTCCGCGTTGTAGAAGGTGCCCTTCCTAACGCACAGGGCGGCGCGAGCAGCGGGAACGGGACATGATCCCGGCCGAAGCAGGCGCCGCGCCTTCAGCGGGGCGTACGCGCCGGGGTCAGACCACGTTCGAGCAGTTCCGTGGGCAGCACGACGGTACGCGGCCGTGAGCGGTCCCCGTCGATACGGGCGAACAGCAGCTGGGTGGCCCGGCGGGCCAGCTCACGGGTGTCGTACCCGATGACCGTCAGCGGCCGCGGCATGAGGTGAGACAGCTCGAAGTCGTCGAACCCGACCAGGCCCGCGTCGCTGCCCCGCCGCCACAGCTCCTGGACGGCCCCGACGGTGATGCGGTTGTTCAGGGCGAGGAACGCGGTCGGCGGGTCCGGCTGGGTGAGCATGTCGGCGACGGCTGTCGCGGCCGTGGCCGGGTCGCGTACGCCGCCGCGGACCAGCGCGCCGTCGTAGCCGATGCCGGCGTCGGCGAGGGCGTCCTGCGCCCCGGCCAGGCGTTCGCGCATGGTGTGCACGTCGACGGAGTCCAGCAGCACGCCGATGCGGCGGTGGCCGTCGGCGACGAGTCTGCGTACGCCGCTGCGCGCGCCGCCGCGGTTGTCCAGCAGCACCGCGTCGGCCTCGATGTTGGTGCCGGGCCGGTCCAGGAACACCACCGGGATGCCCATCTCGACCTGCGAGTTCAGGAACGAGTGGTCGCAGCCGGCGGGCACGACGAGCAGCCCGTCGACGCGCCGTGAGCACAGGTCGCGCAGCAGCTGCTCCTCGCGGACGGGGTCCTCCTCGGAGGAGGCCGACAGCAGCAGGGTGTCGCGGTCGCGGGCCATCTCGGCGGTGACGTGGGCGATGGTGGAGTAGAACGGGTTCGTCAGCTCTTCGATGACCAGGCCGATGGTGGCGCTGGCCCGGCCGGCCCGCAGCGCGCTGGCCATGTGGTTGCGCTGGAAGCCGAGTTCGGCGACGGCGGCGAGGACCCGATCGGCCATGGCGCGCTGCACGTGCGGCTCGCCGTTGACCACCCGGGAGACGGTCTTGAGGCTGACTCCGGCGAGCCGGGCCACGTCGACCATGGTGGGGCGCCGGCCGGCCCGCGCCGGGGGTTCGTTGCGCTCGCTCGTCACGGCAGGAACGGTACCTGGTTGTCGAGGGCGGGGCGGCGAACCTTGGACAACGTTGTCATACTCTCCTCAACGCCCGCCTCCTCCAGGAGCCCCCATGCCGCACCGCGCTGCCGGACCGCTCGCTCTCGCCGTCGACATCGGCGGCACCAAGATGGCCGCCGGGCTCGTCGACGCCGACGGGACCGTGCTGGCCGCCGACCGCATCCCCACCCCGCGCCCGGCCCCGGGCCCGGACGCGGGCGAGCAGGTGTGGGCCGGCCTGTCGGCGATGCTCGACGGACTGCTCAAGGCGGCCGCCGACCGTCCCGTGATCGGGGTCGGCACCAGCACCGCCGGGCCGTTCGACCTGGCCGGGGCGACGGTGAGCCCGGTCAACATCACGGCCTGGCGCGGCTTCCCGCTGGTGGACCGACTCGCCGCGCAGGTGCCCGGGGTGCCGGTGCGGCTGGCCGGCGACGGCGTGTGCGCGGCGATCGGCGAGCACTGGCGCGGCGCGGGCCGGGGCCACGACGACCTGCTGGTACTCGTGGTGTCGACCGGCGTCGGCGGCGGGCTCGTGCACGGCGGGCGGCCCTTCACCGGGAGGTCCGGCAACGCCGGGCATGTCGGTCACATGGTCGTCGACCTGGACGGCGACGACTGCCCGTGCGGCAGCCGCGGCTGTGTGGAGGCCATCGCGAGCGGGCCGAGCATGGTGCGGCACGCGCTGCGGGAAGGCTGGCGGCCGACCGGCGACGGCACCGCCCGCGACCTGGCCGGCGCGGCGCGCTCCGGGGACGTGGTGGCGCTGCGGGCGTACACCCGGTCCGCGGACGCGCTCGCGGCCGGCATCGTCTCGGCCGCCGCGATGTGCGACCTGAACCAGGTGGTCATCGGCGGCGGCGTCGCCAACGCCGCGGACCTGCTCTTCCCTCCGCTCAAGGACGCCCTGGCCCGCTACGGCCGCCTCGGCTTCCTCCAGGACATCGCCGTACGCCCCGCTCACCTCGGCGGCGACGCCGGCCTCGTCGGCGCAGCCGCCCTCATCCACTCCCCCGACCCCTACTGGCCCACCCGCTGACTAGTTGATCATGAAGTTGTGGCCATGACACGCCGTCGAGCCGTGCCATAAGTTCATGATCAACGCGCCGCGATGCGGCGGGTCAGCGGGTGATGGGGGTGTCGAAGAGGGCTAGGCGGGGGTCGGCGGCGAATTGGGTGATGGACATGCCCAGGGCGGGGTTGCGCTGGCTGGCGGGTTGGGCGGCGAAGGGGTCGGGGGTGTTGGTGATGGTGACGATGACCAGGGAGTGGCCGGTGTAGACGGTCACGGTCCAGAGTTGGGCGTCGGGGCCGAGGGCGAAGCCGGCGCGGCGGTCCTCGGGTTGCTCGCGGACGCCGTACTGCTCCAGGATCGCGCCGTTGTCCAGTTCGGTGCTGAAGCCGCACCAGGTCAGGCGTTCGCAGTGGCTGAGGTCGGGGACGTACGTGGTCGGCGCCACCGAGATGGTCAGGGTGCCATAGCCGTTGCCGTTGACCAGTTGCAGGCTCACCGTCAGCGCGCCGGGGGCCAGCGCCGGGTCGGGTAGCGGGGCTAGTTCGCGGGTGTCCCCGCCGTCGGCCAGGCCCAGGTCACTGCGGCGCAGGCCGAGCGGGTTGACCCGGGTGAGCATCAGTTCGGCGGCCAGGCAGGCGAAACGCTCGGTCAGCTCCTTGTCCGTGGTGACCGGCTCGGCCTGGGCCAGCGGCATCGCGCCGGACAGCACCGCGAACCGGTCGACCCCGGCCCGACCCCCGGCCTGCGGCGGCGCGGGCGGCACCGGCGAGCGGGTCAGCGACGGCAGCGGGGTCGGACCGGGCACCCCGGCCATGCAGTCGACCTCCTCGGGTGGCGGCGTGCCGCCCGGATCGGGCCGCAGCACGAGCACCGCGAACCCGACCCCGGCCGCGAGCGCGACCGTCAGCAGCGCGCTGACCGCGAGGTCGCGGCGGCGCAGCCGCCGTCCGGCGGTGACCAGCTCCGCCGTGGCCAAGCCCAGCGGCGGTTCCAGACCTTCGGCCGGTTCGCCGGGCCGGTGCCGGCGCAGCGCCCGCAGCAGGGTCCGCTGGGCGTACGCCTCGGGCGGCTCGAACCCCAGCGAGGGCCAGCGCCGGTACAGCCGCAGCAGGGTACGCCGGACGAGTTCCTCGGCCACCGCCCAGTCGCCGCACCGCTGGCGCGCCTGCCGCCGCAGCGCGGGGGCCAGCGCGGTGGCGAACTCGGCGTACTCGTCCTCCCAGGCTCGCATCTCGACAGTTAACACAATGGATGCGTCCCGGCGGCAGGGCATCCCGGCTGGTGGTTGGCTGTTACTGTCGCGGCCCTGTCCACGGGAGGAAACCTTGACCGACGCCGCCGCGCCCCACCCCGCGCCCGCCACCAGGCTCCGACCGGCGGCGGTGACCGCGGCGACCTGGCTGCTGGCCGCCGTGGCCGCCGCCTACCTGATCGACGCGATCATGATCATTGCCGGGTCCGGCGAGTACCCGGATCGGGTGCGAGCGGCGATGGAGGAGTCCGGTGTCTCCCCCGCGGCCTGGTCGTTCCTGAGCGGGATCGTCAGCGTGATGCCGGTCGTCGCCGCGGGTCTGACCATCGTCTCGGCCGTGGTGGTGCTGGCGATGGCCGCCGCGGTCGCCCGCGGCAGTTTCGTCGGCCGGATCCTGACCTGGGTCGCCGTCGGTTTCGCGCTGCTGTGCAACGTGTGCGGGCTCGGCTCGGCGGGCACGCCGTCGTTCAGCAGCGTCGCCTACGTCAACGCCAACAGCCGCGACCGCACCGGGGTCCACGTGTTCGCACAGCGCCTGCCCGAGGCGTACCCGGACTGGTACCGGCACACCAGCCTGGCGCTGTTCACCTTCGGCATGCTGGCCATGATCGCCGTCGCGGTGCTGCTGGCCATGCCCGCAGCCAACGCCTGGTTCCGCCGCGTGCCCCGCCTCAAGACCGGCCCCTACGGCGCCCCGGTCGGATACCCCGCCCACCCGGGCGGCCAGTACCCGGCCGCACCGGCTGCGCTCACCCCCGAGCAGGTCGCGGAGGCGCTGAGCACCCTCGAACGCCGCCGTCAGCGGGGCGAGCTGACCGACGAGCAGTACGCCGCCGAGCGCGCCCGCCTGAACGGCTGACTACCGCACCCGGCGTACGACCGCCACCACCTTGCCCAGCACGACCGCGTCGTCGCCGGGGATCGGGTCGTACGCCGGGTTGCACGGCACCAGCTCGACATGCCCGCGGCTGACCCGGTACACCTTCACCGTCGCCTCGCCGTCGATCATCGCCGCCACGATCTCCCCGCTGTACGCGGTCGGCTGCTGGCGGATCACCACCACGTCGCCGTCGCAGATCGCCGCGTCGACCATCGAGTCGCCGCGCACCCGCAGCGAGAACAGCGTGCCGTGGCCGACCAGGTCCCGCGACAGCGTCAGCGTCTCCTCCAGGGACTCCTCGGCCAGGATCGGCCCGCCGGCGGCGATCGTGCCGAGCAGCGGCACCTGCACCGCAGCCCCCCGCTGGCGGGGGATGCCGTCGTCGTCGAGCGGCAGCCGCAGGCGCAGCGCCCGCGGCCGTCCCCGGTCGCGTTGCAGCAGCCCCTTCTCCTCCAGCTCGCGCAGGTGGTAGGCGACCGATGAGGACGCCGACAGGCCCACCGCCCGGCCGATCTCGCGCAGGGTCGGCGGATAGCCGTTGCCGGCCACGCCGTCGGAGATCACTTCGAGGATGCGCCGCTGCCGCTCGCTGAGCTTCGAATGCACCCTGGCAGGCTAGCGGATCAGCCAGGCATAAGCCGCATATCACCCTCGGCCTCGGCGCGGACCGCGCGTACGGCACCACCGCATCGGCGGGCCGCGGCGTATTCCTTTCGTTGTTACCGTGAGAGACACGTCGACAGGAGGACCGATGCCCGCCCTGATCATCGCCACCGCCGCGCTGCTCGTCGTAGCCATCGCCCAGCTCCACCGCCGCCGCGTGCGCGCACTGCCGCACCATGTGGACGTCCGCCCGGCCTCGACCGCCACCCTCAACCCGCGCGGCTGGCCCGCGCGCCGCGCCATGCTGTCCACCGGGCGGGCCGCCGACCAGGCCGCCATGCTCAGCCGGCGGCACCACCGCGACGAGCTGACCGACCAGCAGTACGCCCTGGAACGCGCCCGCCTCGGCCAGTAGTCACCGGGCCCGGAACACCCATGCCCGCAGCAGGGTGAACCGGGCCAGCGTGGCGGCCAGGTTCGCGCCGACCAGCACGGCGGCCTCGACCCCGGATCCGGCCGGGCCCGGGGCCAGGTGCAGCAGGGCCAGCGAGCCGCTGGTCAGCACCAGGCCGAGCCCGAACACCAGCAGGCCCTGCGCCTGGTGGCGCAACCGGTCGGCGGACCCGCGGATGCCGAACGTCAGCCGCCGGTTCGCCGAGGTGTTCGCGACCACGGTCACCAGCAGCGCCACCAGGTTCGCGGCCTGCGCCCCGAGCCCCGGCCGGGCCAGCGCGAACAGCAGCAGGTACGCGAGCGTGCTGGCCAGGCCCACCAACCCGAACCGCACCACCTGCCGCAGCAGGCGGCCGTGCGGGTCGGCGGGCGGGGTCGACGGTGTGCGGCCGAGTTGCTCGCGCAGCCGGGCCAGCGGCAGCGAGCCGGTCAGCAGCGCCCGACCCAGCCGGGCCACCCCGCGCAGGTCGGCCAGCACGGTGGCGACGATGTCGACGCGGCTGTCCGGATCGTCGACCCAGTCCACCGGCACCTCGTGGATGCGAGCCCCCGCGTTCTGGGCCAGCACCAGCAGCTCGGTGTCGAAGAACCAGCCGGTGTCCTCGACCAGCGGCAGCAGCTCACGGGCCACGTCGGCGCGGATCGCCTTGAACCCGCACTGCGCGTCGGAGAACGACGCGGCCAGCGTCCCGCGCAGCAGCAGGTTGTAGCAGCGGGAGATGACCTCGCGTTTCGCGCCGCGTACCACCCGGGACTGGGCGGCCAGGCGGGTGCCGATGGCCAGGTCGGAGTGGCCGGACACGAGCGGGGCGAGCAGCGGCGGCAGTGCCGCCAGGTCGGTGGACAGGTCCACGTCGAGGTAGGCCAGCACCGCCGCGTCCGAGGTGGACCAGACGTGGTGCAGCGCCCAGCCGCGGCCCTTCTGCTCCAGGCGGACCACCCTGACCTCGGGCAGTTCGGCCGCGAGCCGCGCGGCGACCTGCGGGGTGGCGTCCACGCTGGCGTTGTCGGTCACCGTGATGCGGAACCGGTAGGGCAGGTGCGCGGCGAGGTAGTCGTGCAGCCGCCGTACGCACGGTTCGAGATCGGTCTGCTCGTTGTAGACGGGCACCACCAGGTCGAGCAGCGGGGCGGCCGGGCCGGGCGTGACCGGGGCGCGGCGGGCCAGTGTCGGGGCGGTCATGACGCCTGCTTCGTGAGGTCGTACACGGTCTGCCCGCCGACGGTGGAGGCCTGGTAGTGCCCGGTCACCCAGGTCGCGATCTGCGCCGAGACCGCACTGCCGGAGCCCGCGCCGAACCCGGAGCCGCCGACGAACCAGTGAATGCGGCCCTGGCCCACCCATTGCTGGAACTGCGCCAGCGACGGGGCGTCGTCGGAGCCGTTGAACCCGCCGATCGCCATCACCGGCAGGCCGGTGCCGAGCTGCAGCCCGGCGGCGTTGTTCGCGCCGACGGTCGCGGCGACCCAGTCGTAGCGGTCGGCATCGGCCACCAGGGCCTGCTTCAGCTCGGCGTTCGGCGTGCTCGCCCCGAGCAGCCCGCCCATGCCGCCGCGACCGCCCGTGCCACCGGGCCGCTGCCCGCGCCCGGCCTGCCCGGTGACACCGCCGGCCTGGCCCGTGCCGTTCTGGCCGGCACTGTTCTGGCCCGCACTGTGCTGGCCGGTGCCGTTCGGCGCGGCGCCGTCGGGAGCGGACCCGCCCGGTGCGGTGCCGGTCTGACCGGGTGCCACGCCGCCGTTCTGACCACGCATGCCGCCGGGACCGCCGCCGAAGCCACCCGGATTGCCGCCCCGGCCGGGGAATCCGCCCGTGCCGCCGGTCACCGCCGGTCCCGCGGTGGGGATCGCGCCGGTGTGCGCCGAGGCCGCCGTCTGCAGCGCGTACGCCCCGGGTCCGGCCAGACCCACCGCCAGCGCGAGGCTGACCACGGCCCGGCGTGCCCAGACCGACCGCAGCGTCGCGGGCAGCAGTGTCGCCGCCGGCATCAGGCAGCCCAGGGCCAGCCCGCCGATGAGCACCGCCCAGCGCAGCCACGGCACGAAGTCGGGACTGAACCCCAGCAGGGTGTACGACCACCAGCCGGTGCCCGCCACGACCAGCGCCGCGACCGCCCGCGCCCAGGCCGCCTCGCGCAGCCGCCACAGCAGCACCGCGCCCGCGCCGGTCAGCGCGCCGATCGCCGGGGCCAGCGCGACGGTGTAGTAGGCGTGGAAGATGCCGGCCATGAAGCTGAACACCGCCGCGGTGACCAGCAGCCAGCCGCCCCACAGCAGGAACCCGGCCCGCACCCGGTCGGTGCGCGGGCGCCGCCACGTCGCGTAGACCCCGGCCGCGAGCAGCAGCAGCGCGGCCGGGAACAGCCACGTCGACTGGCCGCCCAAATCCGTCCCGAACAGCCGCAGCCAGCCGGTCTCGCCCCAGCCGCCTGCGCCGCCGACGCTGCCGACCTCCTCGCCGGTGAGCCGGCCGACGCCGTTGTAGCCCAGGGTCAGCTCCAGGATGCTGTTGTCCTGCGTGCCGCCGATGTAGGGACGCGAGTCCGCGGGCCACAGCTCGACGATCAGCACCCACCAGCCGGCGGCGGCGACCATCGCCCCGGCCGCGGCGGCGAGCTGCCACAGCCGCCGGCCCAGCTTCGGCGGCCCGAACAGCAGGTAGACGAGGCCGAACGCGGGGAGCACCAGCACCGCCTGGAGCATCTTGGCCAGGTACGCGAAGCCGACCGCGCCCCCGGCGAGCAGCAGCCAGCGGGTCTGCCCGCGCTCCATCGCGCGCGACAGCGCCCACGCGCCGAGCACCAGCATCACGACCAGCAGCGCGTCGGGGTTGTTGAAGCGGAACATCATCACCGCGACCGGCGTCGTCGCCATGACCGCGCCCGCGATCAGCCCCGCCGCCTGCCCGGCCCAGCGGCGCACGGTGTCGTACAGCAGCCCGACCGCGGCGACGCCGCACAGCGCCTGGGGCAGCAGCAGCGCGAACGAGTTCACCCCGAACACCCGGGCCGACAGGCCCATCAGCCACAGCGCGGCCGGGGTCTTGTCGACGGTGATGAAGTTCGACGCGTCCAGCGAGCCGAAGAAGAACGCCTTCCAGTCGGCGGACGCGGCCTGCGCGGCGGCCGAGTAGTACGGGTTGGCCCACCCCGACCGCGACAGCCCGATCAGGTACAGCGCGGCCGTCGCCACCAGCAGCAGGGCGGGCGGCCCCCACTGCCGCCAGGGCGCCGTACGCCCGGCGCCGTCGTGCGACGCGGCCTCAGGCTCCGCTGTCGCGGGCTCCGCGTCGTACGGCTCGGCAGCTCGCGCAGCGGCTCCGGGCTCCACCCCCACGCCGGGTCCTGCCTGCGAAAAGTCCTGCTCCATGGTGGTCATGGGACCACGTTGGCAGCGCTACCTCGGCGAACCGTCGACCCACCCTGAATGTCGCCTGAGCATCGGCTCCGGGTTCCGCGATCGTCCGACTTCCCAGGCAGACGGTCGTATGCGGAGTCGAGATACGCACACCTGCCGGGCAAGTCGGACGATCATCGGGCCGTGGCCGGACTGGCGCGCGCGGTGCCGGTCAGGCGCGGTGCCGGTCAGGTGCGGTGCAGGCGCAGGTCGGCGCGGTGCGCGGTGGCCTCTACGAGGCGGGCGTTGGCCTCGTCGCTGCGGTGCACCCAGTCGTGGGCGGCGGCGGGGTCCAGGCCTTTGGCGTGCTGGCGGGCGAGCAGGCCGTCGACCCGCGGCCCGTCGTCAGCCGACAGGTAGACCGCGAGGTCGAGCAGCTGCCGGACGCGTTCCCAGGGCGGGGTGTCCAGCAGCAGGTAGTTGCCCTCGGTGACGATCACCTCGGTGTCCGGCGGGACGGGGATCGCCCCGGCGACGGGCTCGTTGAGCACGTGGTCGAACGTCGGCGCGTAAACCGTCTCGCCGGTCGTCTCCCGCAGGCGGCGCAGCAGCGCGGCGTAGCCGGCCGCGTCGAAGGTGTCCGGCGCGCCCTTGCGGTCGGCCCGGCCGAGCCGCCGCAGCTCCGTGTTGGCCAGGTGGAACCCGTCCATCGGCACGACCACGGTGTGGTCGAGTTCGGCGGCGAGTTCCAGGGCGAGGGTGGACTTGCCCGCGCCGGGCGCGCCGGCGATGCCGACCAGCAGCCGGCCCGGCCGGGCCGCGCGCAGCCGGGCCACTTCGTCGAGCAGCGTCGTGAGCATCACGGCCAGTCTCTCAGCCCTCTGCCGCGGCGGCGAGTTCGAGCAGGGCGAGCCCGGCCGCGGTGACGTCGGCGGCGGTCCACTCCAGCGCCGGGGCGGCCACGGTGACCTCGGTCATCGCCAGGCCCGGGGACCGGTCGGTGAACGAGTTGGCGAACCAGGTCTTCTGCTGCTCGGCCAGGGTCAGCACGGCCTGGTTGAGCGCCGCGGCCGGGCCGGGCAGCCACAGCTGGAACTGGTGGGTGTGCGGCTCGTGCGGGAACACC
Organism: Catellatospora vulcania; assembly: GCF_009720385.1. Classification (GTDB taxonomy): domain Bacteria; phylum Actinomycetota; class Actinomycetes; order Mycobacteriales; family Micromonosporaceae; genus Catellatospora; species Catellatospora vulcania. Next base: position 110,574 of record NZ_WARX01000035.1, read on the forward strand.
CGCGCGCCGGGCAGCTCCGCCAGCGCCGCGGCGACGGTCTTGGCGTGGGCGACGTACTCGCTCAGGCGGGGCAGCTCGCGGTCGAGCCCGGCGAGCGCGGCCAGCACCATGGGCCACTGCTGGAAGAGCTGCCCGCCGTAGCGGTGCCGCCAGGCGCGCGCCTGCGCGGTGAAGTCCTCGGTCCCGGCCAGCAGCGCGCCGGACAGCCCGCCGAGCGTCTTGTACAGCGAGACGTAGACGCTGTCGGCCAGCCCCGCCACGGTCGGCAGGTCGCGGCCCAGGTGGAACACCGACTCCCAGAGCCGGGCCCCGTCGAAGTGCACCTTCGCCCCGCGCGAGCGGGCCGCCGCGACCAGGGCGTTCAGCTCGTCCCAGGTGGGCAGCACGAAACCGGCGTCGCGCAGCGGCAGCTCGACGAGCAGCGTGCCGAAGGGCTCGTCGAGGTCGCGTACCTCCTGCGCGGTGGGCTGGCGCGGTTCGGTGGTCGGCCACACGCCGCGCAGCCCGGTCAGCGTCTGGTACGCCTTGCGCTCGTGCACCTCCAGGTGCCCGAGCGGGTGCAGGGCCACCGCCCGGTTGCCGGTGCGCTCGGCCCAGCAGCGCAGCGCCACCTGCTGGGCCATGGTGCCGGTCGGGAAGAACACCGCGTCGGGTTTGCCGAGCAGCCCGGCGACCCGCCGCTCCAGCGCCGTGACCGGGCCGCCGCCGTAGAAGTCGGGGCGGCCGTCGAGGCCGTCGTAGTCGACGGCGGCGAGGTCCGCGAGCCTTTCCCGCAGGGACGGTGTGCGGTGCCCGGACAGGATCCGGTCGCAGCCGCGCATGAAACGCCAGCGTCGTTCCGCGGGATCCTCAGCAGCCATCGGGCCATGATGCCACCACCCGGCACGCCGCAGGCCACGGCCACCGTCAGTCGGCGTCCCCGGGGTACTGGAACACGTCGTCGAGCGGCAGTTTGAACACCCGGGCGATCTGGAACGCCATCTCCAGCGACGGCGAGTAGCGCCCCTGCTCGATGGCGATCACGGTCTGCCGGGTGACGCCGACCCGTTCGGCCAGCTCGGCCTGGGTCATCTCGCCGTGTTCGAGGCGCAGCACCCGGATGCGGTTGGTGACGCGGGTGGGCTTAACCATGGAACGCCCCGCGGTACGCACGGATCTTCGCGACGGCGCCCCAGGTCGTGCCGACGGCCCCGAGCAGGAACAGGACGTTGCCGATCCAGAACTGGTCTGCCCGCACCATGGCCAGCACCAGCACCGCGCCGGCCCCGACCCCGAGCACGGCCTGGGCGATGCGGTCGCCGTGGCGGACGATCTGCCGGTCGCGGACATCGGTCTCGGTGTGGTTGTCCCGGGCGAGCATGGCCGACACGATCGAGCCGAGGATCGAGCCGACGATGGTCGCGCCGATGGCCCACAGCATCGGCGTCACCCAGGCGATCTCCGCCGCGGGCTGCCGCCACAGCCGCGGGACCACCACGGCGAAGTAGGCCAGGGTCGTGACGGGCACCAGGACCGCCATCCACCAGGTGTTGCGTTCCTCGAAGGTGGTCGGGACGCGGTCGTCGTCGGCCGTGGGCGCGGGTTTGCACGAGGTCATGGCGGGGTCCCTCCCGGTCGGCCCGTGATGTAAAGAATTCTTGACACCACCGGGCACGACCGAGCGTAGCCGATGTCAGCCATTCTTTACCTCACCAGGGCCGCGTCACCGTCTGCCGAACATCCAGCGGATGGCGGCCACAAGCAGCGCGATGCCGAGGACGGTGCCGAACACGCCGGCGTACACCTGTTCGCTGGACACACGCCCACCATAGTGAGCACGGGCCCGTTCCGCCGCCACCACGCGGCCGGGCGCGGCGGCACCGATCCGCCCGAAACGCCTTTGTGCAGGCCAACCGGCCCAAGCCGAGCGCCGCGAGGGCGACAATGGCAGGGGCGGCACGCGACCTGACGGCGTGTCGGCACGTCACTGCCGGGAGGCCGGACCGATGAGCACGAAGCACTGGACCGTCGACATCGCCATCGACGACGACGGCTCCGGCCGTACGCGGGCGCACGCCCTCCTCACCACCGACGCGACGCCCACGCTGCGCGGCGACGGCAGCGCGGCCCGCAACCGGTTCGACGAGGACGTGCCGGAGATCGGCGACGAACTGGCCGCCGGCCGTGCCCTGGTGGAGCTGGGACAGCGGCTGCTCGCGCAGGCCGACGCCGACCTGGAGCGGACTCCCGCATGACCACCGCTCCCGCTCCCGCCACCGCCCCGACCACCGCGCCGCCGCTGCTGGAGCCGCCCTTGCAGCGCCTGGTCATGGCCCAGCTGGAGGAGCTGCCCGAGGCGCTGACCGGCCACACCGGCCCGCCGCGCCGCGTACTGGTGGCCGCGGCGTCGAAGTACGAGGCGACCGCCGAGATCGCCGACGCCGTCGCCAAGGTGCTCCAGGAGCGCGGGTTCGAGGCCGAAGCGGTGGAGATCGACCCGTCGGTGCAGGTCGACGGCTTCGACGCGTTCGTCATCGGCAGCGCGGTGTACTCCGGGCACTGGCTGCAACCGGCCCGCTGGTTCGTGCAGAGCCACGCCGCGGTGCTGGCGGCGCGGCCGGTGTGGCTGTTCTCCAGCGGCCCGGTCGGCGACCCGCCGATGCCCGACGAGGACCCGGTCGACGTCACCGCCATCGCCGAGGCCACCGGAGCCCGCGAGCACAAGGTGTTCGCCGGGCGGCTGGAGCACAGCCGCCTCAGCATCGCCGAGCAGGCCCTGGTCGTGGCGCTGCGCGCGCCCGAGGGCGACTTCCGGGACTGGGACGCGATCCGCGGCTGGGCCGGCGGCATCGCCGACGCGCTCACCGCGACCGGCCCGACCACCATCACCGGAACGATCAGCCTGGACTGACCCGGTCCGCGGACCACACGGCGCCCCGGCGTGGGGCATCATCAACGGCATAACCACACCCCCGACCTGAACCGCCGACGCGCACCCCCGCCGCCGGCCACCGCTCCGCACCCCCGGAGAAACCCCTCATGACCGAGCACACCCGTCGACGTGCCCTGCTGGCCGGCGGCGCGGGCGTGGCCGCGCTGGCCACCGGCGGCCTCTGGCTGGCCGGACGCGGCGGCGCGGACCCCGGCGCGGCGGCGCTCTGGCACGACCCGCCCG
>NZ_WARX01000036.1 GCF_009720385.1 Catellatospora vulcania
CGCACCGGGTCCGCCGGCACGGGCAAGGCCGCGCCCGCCGCCGCCCCGGCCAGCGCGCCTGCGCTCGGGCGCGGCCCCAGCCCCAGCGCCGCCACAGCGATCAGGCCGATGTCGCCGGCGCGCAGGCCCAGGCGCAGTGCGCCGGTCAGCGACGCCCGGCCCGCCTCCCGGGCAGCCGGGCTGCCCGCGCCGCGCAGCCGGGCCGTGCCGGAAGCGGCGAGCAGGCGGCCCGCCTGGGACGGCGTCCACCCGGCCCGCCCGGCGAACAGCGCGGCCTGCGCGTAATAGCCCGCGGCCAGGTCGTACGCGCCGTCCTCGTCGGCGGCCGCCGCCGCGGTGGCCGACGCGGCGACCGCAGCGTCCAGCCGGGCAGCCCCGCCCAGCGCCGCCGCCTCGGCGGTGTGGTGCGCCAGCTCCGGCAGGGTCGCCGAGCGCGTCCCGCCGAGCGCGCCCAGCCGGGTCAGCACCGCCGCGACGCGCTCGTGCAGTGCAGCCCGGGAACGTGCGCCGAGCGTGTCGTAGCAGACCTCACGGTCCAGCGCGCGCACGAAGCCGTACACCTGCGGGCCCTGCTCGCGGACCAGCCCGGCCTCGGCCGCGTCGTCGAGCCCGCTCAGCACGTCCAGGCCGGGGCAGGCGCCCTCCAGGATGGCCAGGTCGAACTCGCGCCCGATCACGGCGGCCGCGGTCACCGTCTCGCGCGCATGCGGGGCCAGCGAGCCCAGCGCGGCGCGCACCGGCTCGGCCAGTTCCTCGGGCCAGCGCAGCGGCAGCCGGTACAGCCCGTCCCCGTCGGCGTCGATCTGGTCCGCGATCGCGGCCAGCACTGTCGGGTCCCCGTCGGTACGCCGCAGCAGCTGTTCCACGAGACGGGGCGCGACGGATCGGCCGGTGCGCTCCCGCAGCAGCTCAGCGGCCTCTCGTCGATCCACGACGCCTCCCCTCTCCGGGTCGGTACGCAGACACCCCCGGTGCAGAAGTTACGTACTCGCCGCGATGTGCGCAGTCCCCTAGCGGACCTAGCGTGAACTCACCTCGCAACGCCCCCGCACCAACGCCCCCGCCCGAACGTCCTCCCATCGAAAGGGAGCCTCCGATGTCCCAGTTCCGCGATCTCATCGCCAGGATGGCGGTGGACCCGGAGTTCGCCCGGCACGCACGGGCCAATCCGGACGCCGTCGCCACCCAGTACGGCCTCACCGCCGACGAGACGGACCAGCTGCGCGGCCTCGCCGACGCCTCGGCCGGCGCCGGGCCCACCGCCCTCGGCGTACGCCTGTCCAAGTCCGGCATCGGCACCGGCGGCCTCGGCAGCCTGATCCAGCCCGCCGATCTGACCCCGACCATCCCGGAGCTGCCGGAGCTGCCGGACGCGCCGGACGACCCGACGCCCCCGCCCCCGCCGCCGCCCCTCGCGCCGGTCGACCTGATCCCGCTCAGCCCCGAGGACCTCGTGCCGGACGCCGAGGAGGAGCCCCCGCCTCCGCCGCCGCTCCCGCTGCCGGACGCCATCCACCTGCCGCCGGACCTGGAACTCACCCCGCTTGACCCGGACCCCGAGCCCGACCCGATCATCCCGCCGCTTCACCTGCCGCCGGACCTCGACCTGTCCCCGGACTTCCCGGAGCTGGAGCCCATCCCGGACCCGCCCGGCCCGTGGATCCCGCCGATCCACCTCCCGCCGGACCTCGACCTGTCCCCCGACTTCCCGGAGCTCGAGCCCATCCCGGACCCGCCCGGCCCATGGATCCCGCCGATCCACCTCCCGCCGGACCTCGACCTGTCCCCCGACTTCCCGGAGCTCGAGCCCGCCGAGCCCGCCGAGCCGGCGGAGCCCGCGCCGCCCCCGCCGGCACCCGAGCCCGAGCCCGCCCCCGAGCCCGCGCCCGCGCCTGAGCCGGCTCCCGACCCCGCTCCTGCACCGCCCGCTCCGGCCCCCGCGCCGGCCGCGGACCCGGTGGCCGCACCCGTCGAGGAGTCCGGCCCGGTCGTGGTCGTCGTGCAGTCGGGCGACCCCGCGGCGACCCCGCCGGCCGGCGACCCGGCCCAGGCCGGTGCCCCGCAGGCGGGTGCCCCCCTGGCCGGCGACCAGGCCGCCGCGAGCGAGAGCTCGGACGGCATCGGCACCGAGGAGCTGCTCATCGGCGGAGCCGGCCTGGCCGCGGGTGCGGTCGCGGGCGGTGTCGCCGGCGCGGTGGCGGGCAAGGTCTTCAAGTCCGACCAGGACGGGACCGAAGGCACCGCGACGGCCTGACCGTCCGCACCAGACATGCCGGGCAGCAGGGGTGTGCGCCCCCGTCGCACCTCTGCCGCCCGGCAGCCGCTCCCGCGGGCTTCCCACTCATCGACGAACCGCCTGAACGGATCACCGTCGTAAAGCAGTCAGCCGAGAGCGTGCAGCCGTTCGGCCGCCTATGATTCGGCTCGCCGCACGGCTCCATACCCCTTGAAAGGCCGAACGATGTTGTGCCACGCCTGCCATGTGCACCTGCGGCGGGACTACCCGTACTGCCTGCACTGCGGCACGCTGCGCAAGGGCGCCGTCGTGGACTCGTACGCGGCGCCGGAGCTGCGGTGGGCCGATGCCGCGGGAGAGCGGGTGTTCCCGCTGGTCAAGCCCGCCACCACCATCGGCCGGGCCCCCGACAACGACATCATGCTCGACGACGCCAGCGTCTCGCGCCATCACGCCCGGGTCGTCCGCAACGCCGAAGGCTTCCACCTGGAGGACCTCAACTCGTTCAACGGCACCACGATCGGCCGGCGCACGTTCCACGGCGACTGGGCCCCGCTGCCCGATGAGTCCGAATTGCACATCGGTGACATACCGCTGCGATTCGCCCAACCGCGCTCGGCGGCGATCGGCTCCAAGACGATGGTGCGCGGCGTCGAGCACAGCATCCTGCTGCCCGCCGGACAGCCCGAGACCGCGCCGACGGCCACCGGCCCGCTCACGGCCCGGCCCCGACGGCGCAGCGGCTGGGCCCTCAAGCAGGTGCCCGACATGCGCGGCGACCAGCAGTGGGTGCTGCGCAACACCCGCACCGGGCAGTATCTGCAACTCGACGAGCGCGACGTGTACCTGTGGCACCAGCTCGACGGCGAGAACACGGTCCGCGACCTGCTCTTCGCGTACGCCCAGCGCTTCGGCGAGCTGGCGCTGCCGCGCATCGAGCGCACGCTGCGCACCTTCGCGGCGCTGGAGCTGGTGCGCGGAGTGCACGGCCAGCGCGAGGCCGACAAGCCGCCGCTGCTCAAGCGGTTCGGCCAGGCCGTGCTGAAGACGCTGCTGCGCATGGAGCTGTCGGTCAAGGGCCTGGACGGGGTCTTCACGAAGATGTACCGGGCGTTCGGCTGGCGCTTCTTCACCCGTACCGGCGTGTTCGGGCTCTGGTTCTGCATCGTCGGCGGCATCTACGCGATGACCGTGGCCAGCGGAAGCCAGAACCTGTTCGACATCAACGGCGCCGGCATCTGGGGCGCGATCGCCATCGCCGCGGGCTACCTGTTCGCGCTGATCGTGCACGAGTCGGCGCACGCGCTGGCCGTGAAGTCCTATGGCCGCACCGTCACGCGCGGCGGGTTCATGCTGATGATGGGCATGCCGTTCGCGTTCGTGGACACCTCGGACATGTGGTTCGGCAGCCGCTGGTCGCGCATCGTGGTGACGCTGTCCGGGCCGCTGTCCACCGCGGCCATCGCCGGGATGCTCGCCGCGGTCGCCGCCTGGGTGCCCGCGCCGCAGGTGTCCGGCATCGCCTACCAGCTGGCCTTCGGCCTCTACCTGAACACGCTGTACAACCTGAACCCGCTGATGCCGCTGGACGGTTACCAGGCGCTCGCGGACGGGCTGCGGCTGCCGCGCCTGCGCGAGGAGGCGTCGGCGTACTTCACCAAGGGCATCTGGTCCGACATCAAGGCGGGCCGCAAGCCCGGCATCAAGCAGATAGGCATGGCGGCGTACGGCTTCACCGCCGTCGTCGGCACCGGCCTGTTCGTGCTGCTGGGCTTCCTCGCCTGGCGCGACCGGCTCGGCGGGCTCGTCGAGGAGTACCTGCCGCCCGGTATCGACGTCCTGGTCATCGTGCTGGGCATCGGCCTGATCATGTTCCCGATCTGGTACCGGCTGTTCCGGAAGCTGACCGGCTTCATCAAGTCCCGTAAGGCCGCAACGGCGGAGGTGGCGGCATGAGCCAGATCATGTGGACCGTTCCCGGATACGTTGAGATCCGCGAGCTGGGGCGCGGCGCGTCCGGGCTGGTGGTGCTCGCCGAGCACGAGGCGACGCAGGTCAAGGTCGCCATCAAGTACCTGGCCGAGCACCTGCGCGACGACGAGAGCTTCATCCGCGCCTTCCGGGCCGAGGCCCGGGTCATGTCCGAGGTCGAGTCACCGCAGGTCGCGCGGCTGTACGAGTACATCGAGGCGCCCGGCGGCGCGGCGATCGTGATGGAGCTGGTCGACGGCGTCGCGCTGCGCGCGATCCTGCGCGAGCAGGGTCCCACCGAGCCCGAAGCCGCCCTGGTGGTGCTGAAGGGCTCGCTGCTCGGCCTGGCCGCCGCGCACGATCGTGGCGTCGTGCACCGCGACTACAAGCCCGAGAACGTGCTCGTCAACGGCGAGGGCCAGAGCAAGCTGGCCGACTTCGGCATCTCGGCGCGCAGCGGCCGGCAGGGCCCGCTCGCGGGTACGCCCTCGTACATGGCCCCCGAGCAGTGGGCCGGCGCCCCCGCCAGCCCGTCGACCGACATCTACGCGGCGACCGCCACCTTCTTCGAGTGCCTGGCCGGGCAGCCGCCGTTCCGCGCCCCCGGCGACCTCCAGGGCCTGCGCCGCCAGCACGAGCAGGCGAATGTCCCGGTGGAGATGGTCCCCGAGGCCGTACGCGGCCTGGTGCGCCGCGGCCTGGCCAAGGACGCCAAGCAGCGCCCCAAGGACGCCGCGACGTTCCTGCGCGAGCTGGAGGCCGTCGCCGGAGCCGGTTACGGGCCGGAGTGGGAGGAGGAGGGCCGCAGCAAGCTGGCCCGCCGCGCGCTGCTCCTGGCGCTGCTTTTCCCGCTGGCCGCGGTGCAGGCCAACGCGACGGCCATCGGCACCACCATCCTCGGCATGTCCCGCAAGGCGTTCACCCTGGCCGCCAGTGTCACCGCGGTGGTGCTGCTCCTGGGCGGCGCCGGTGCCGCGGCCCTGTGGCCGACCAGCGACACCCCGACGCCGCTGCCCAGCGCGAGCGCGGGCGAGTCGCCGCTGCCGAGCGAGTCGCCGTCGCCCTCCCCGTCGCCGAGCCCGTCGCCGTCGGAGAGCCCGTCGCCGTCGCCCTCCCCGTCGGAGGAGCCGGAGCCGAGCCCGAGCCCGAAGCCGTCCCCGTCGACCTCGCCGGCGACACCCGTCGCCCCGGTCGTCGCCTTCCTACGCCCGAGCACGTGCTGGGTGGTCAAGGGGATCTGCAACGGCACCGCGTCGGAGAACGCAAGCAAGGACTCCCGCACCACGGTCATCGTCAACACCGAAAACGCCGGCCGGTACCGCTACACGCTGCGGTTCACGGCGATCGACTACAACATGCAGCCGATCGGCACCATCCCGCAGAAGACCTTCCTGGTCACCGGCATCACGGACGGGACCAGCAAGACGGTCTCCACCACCGTCGACATGACCGGCCTGCTCTACTGCAACACCCAGATCCGGGTGACGATCGAGACCACACGGGGCGGCCCGGCCATTCCCACGAAGGTCTACTCTGCACCCATCATTGAGAACGCTGACTGCATCATCGGCTGAGAAGGACGCGCTGCGGTGACCGACACCATCGGTGGCAAGTACACCCTGCTGGACGCAGGGCGGGCCGGACGGCTCGGCACGTGGCACACGGTGTCCACTGCGGAGGGCAAACAGCGCGGCGCGCTGCGCCTGGAGGACCGGGGCCTGACCGACCCGGCCGCGGCGCGGCGGCTCGCCGACGCGATCGGCGGACAGGCCGCACTGCGCGTGCCCGGCCTGCTCAACGTCATCGACCAGGTGACGGAGGGCCGGCACAGTTGGCTGATCACCAACGCCGCACCGTCGCCGACGGTGGCACAGGCCCTCGCGGCCGGGGTGACCCTGCCGCCGTCCGTCGCCGCGCTGATCGCCACCGACACCGCGCAGACCCTGCTCCGGCTGCACCAGGCACAACTGGCGCACGGGGAGCTGAACGCGCACGGCGTGGTGGTCAGCGCCGGGGGCGCGGCCCTGCTCTCCGAGGCCGGTTACGGGCACGCCGTGCTAGGCACGACCCCCGGCCCCGGCCATGACGCGGCCGGCTGGTCCCGGCTGCTGGCCCAGCTCGCCGACGCCTGCCACGACGCCGCCACCCAGCAGCTGCTGCGCCAGGCCGGGCAGCAGGCCGAGGCGGTCGGCGGCAGCGCGGGCCTGACCGCCGCGTTGAGCACGCTCAGCGCCGCCGCGCAGCAGATCCCCGGCTTCGGCGACCGTGCCGCCCTGAAGGCACTCGCCGCGCAGATGCACCCGCTGTCCAGCGCGCCCGTCTCCGCACCGCCGGTGTCCGCGCCCCCGGTGTCCGCACCGCCGTCCTCTGTACCGACCTACGCCGCACCGACCTACGCCGCACCGCCGGTCTCGGCACCGCCGGTGTCCGGGCCGCCTGCGGCCTCGCCGCCGCGTGGCGTGCCGGCCGCGGAGGAGACCATCCAGCTGGCCGGCGGCTCGCACTCCGCGCCGCCGCCGGTGCCGCCGCAGACGCCGCGCACCGCGCCGCCGACCGCGGTGATGCCGGTCGTGCCGCCGGACGGGGCGACCCGCCTCGGCAACCGCGCCGCCGAGGAGCAGCGCCAATCCGGGGCGTACCAGGTGGGCCGGGCCGCCCCGCCGCCCGCGCACCAGCCGCAGCAGGACGTGAACCTCCGCTTCGGCCAGGGTGTGCCGCCCGCCCCGCCCGCCTGGCAGATGGCGTCCGCGCACACCGCCCCGCCGCCCCGCCGCAAGAAGTCGGTCGGCAAGCGCATCGCCGCGTTCTTCAGCGCCCTGACCACGGTCGCACTGCTGGTCATCGCCGGGTACGTCGGCTGGAACTGGTGGCAGGCGCAGAACAACGCGGTCCAGGTCACCAAGGTCACCGTCACGCCCGTCGTCCCGCCGGTCACCGCTGAATGCAACGTCAACGTGGACATCGTCGGCCTCATCGAGACCGACGGCCAGGCCGGGATCATCACGTACGAGTGGCTGCGCAACGACGGCGAGACCTCCGGCGCGCTGGAGCAGGCCGTCAAGAAGGGCGAGCGCAGCGTCCAGGTGCACCTGTTCTGGCGGTTCCAGGGCAAGGGCACCCGGGAGGCCGAAGCCACGCTGCGCATCCTGAAGCCCAGCGTGACCCAGGGCTCGTCGAAGTTCACGTACTCCTGCAAGTGACGCCCGGACACTGAGCCCACCCGCCGTTCAGCGGGTGGGCTCGGTCGTCCCCGAGGCGCTAGGCGTCCGGGTCAAGCAGGTCGGCGAGGATGAGCTGCTCCACGGCGTACGCCCAGTCGGGGCAGCGGCTGCGCCGACAGTGCACGCACATGTCGGTCGCCGGATCGTCCCCGTGGACGGCGACGGCCTCCCAGTACCGCCTCGCCAGTTCTTCCGGGATCGGCGCGTGGCCGGGCGGAGGGCTGGTCACACGGACACCGCCTCGGCGTCGGCCCGGTGCCGAACGAGCCGCGGCGAATGGGTGCGTATCACCTGCTCACGCTGCATGCGGTGGGTGCATGCACCGCATACCGCACCGACCTTGCCGCCGCACGACATGCACCAGTTCGCCGCGTATCCGCGCAGCGCCCAGCCCGCCAGCATCGCCAGCACGACGACCGCGCCGAGCACGACGACAGCCACGTAGACTGCCATGTACCACCTCCGATGGAGTTGTGGAGGAGGCGGGGCGCCGGGGCCAACCAGTCAGCCCCGCCTCCGGCTTTGAACAGCACTCTTCGTCGCCGATCCTCGGACGGCAATGTCGCGATGAGCCTGTGTCTGTTGTGGACTACACTACTGATCGATTCCTATATTAGGAACCTAAGTTTGGCGATCCGTCTCGCGTGGCCCCAAGGAGAACAACCACATGGACAACCCGACGATCCAGCGTCGGCGCCTGGGCCACGCACTTCGCCGTGCCCGCGAAGCCGCTGGCCGCACGCAAGAGGAGGCTGGCCGGACCATCGATGCGGCCGCTACGAAGATCAGCCGGATGGAACTCGGTCAGTCCGGCATCAAACTTCACGACCTCAACACGCTGCTGGACTTTTACGGGCTCGGTGATGAGCCCGCCGATGCCCTTCGCGAGCTGGCGCGTGCGGGCCGTCAGCGCGGCCGCTGGAGTGGCCGGAACGTTCCCGACTGGTTTCGCCAATATGTAGACCTGGAAGCTGCCGCGTCAGAAGTCCGCTGGTATCAGTCGGAGATCGTGCCAGGCATTATGCAAACCGAGGACTACATCCGAGCCATGAGTCCCGCCGATCCGGGCAAAACCGACGATCATGTAGCTCTCCGGAAGGAGCGCCAGGAGCTACTGACGCGAGATGATGCGCCCGACTTCGCCGTAATCATCAGCGAGTCAGCGCTACACAGGCAGGTCGGCGGCATTGATGTGATGCATGCCCAGTTGCATCACCTCGCCCGAGCTGCAGCAGACCAGTTGATCACGCTTCAGGTACTGCCGTTCAACGCATCGACGTACACGACATCGAGTTTCGGCTTCACCCTGCTCCGCTTCGAGCACGATGCCGGTTCCGATGTGGTTTACCTGGAGGATTACACGAATGCGTATTACCTTGACGATCAGGAGACTGCGCGCGTCTACTCTAGGCTGTGGAGCCGGCTGAGCGCCGCTGCTCTCGGTCCGCGGGAGTCTGTGCGGCTGATCGAGCAGATCGCCGACGCACTCCGCAAGTAGCACCGTTGGAGATGAGCAATGACGAGTTCGGCTTTCGACCACGCGACATGGCGCAAGAGTTCCCGCAGTGACAACAACGGCGGGCAGTGCGTCGAGGTGGCCATGGCGGAGATCGCCGTCAGTGTCCGTGACAGCAAGGACCCGAGCGGTGCAGTCCTCACCTTCACCTCCGACGACTGGACCGCTTTCCTATCCGGGATCAAAGACGGCGAATTCGACCGCTGACCATTGGAGCGGACGATGCAGGTATCCCTTGTGCAGGGCGATATTACGAGCCAGGACATGGACGTGATCGTCAACGCGGCCAACTCGTCGCTGCTGGGCGGCGGCGGGGTGGACGGGGCGATCCACCGCAAGGGCGGGCCGGAGATCCTCGCCGAGTGCCGAGCGCTGCGCGCGTCCCACTACGGCCGGGGACTCGCGACCGGCCAGGCCGTCGCCACCACCGCCGGCAAGCTGCCCGCGCGCTGGGTCGTGCACACCGTCGGACCCGTTTACAGCGCCAACGAGGACCGGTCTGAGCTGCTCCGCGACTGTTACCGCAACGCACTTCGGGTGGCGGGCGAGCTGGGCGCGCGTACCGTCGCCTTCCCTCTCATCTCCTCGGGCGTCTACCGCTGGCCGGTCGACGACGCCGTACGCCAAGCCCTGGACGTGCTGGACACCGCCGAAACCCCGATCGAGGCGGCAACCCTGGTCCTCTTCGACGACCCCACGTACCAAATCGCCCAATCCGTACGGCAGACCGGGGCGTGATCGCTATCTGCGTCAGAAGACGCGGTCCGACCCCACTTTCTGAACGCAGACAGCGATCGCTGTCTGCGTTCAGCAGATTCAGTCCGACTCCACAAAGTGACCGGAAACCGCGATCAAGGCTTCACGCGTGCGCGGCGTGACATGCCGCGAGGGTCTGGTCGGCGCCGACGATCCTCAGCAGAGCCGGTCCCGTCGGACGATCAGCTCGCCGCCGATGCTGAAGGCACCGCGCCAGGCCGACACGGCACAGCACCGTGCTCCTGCAGCGAGCAGGTAAGACCTCGCACGGGAAGCCCGGCGGCGTTCGTCAGCCCCAGTTCGGCGAGCAGATCGGGGGTGAACGTGTCGGTGACCTTGAGGAGCACAACGCGCCGGCCGCCGTGGCCCGCGACGGCCACCGCAGCTCGGTTGAGGCGGCCGTCGCGGTTGATCCGTCAGTTGGCGACTTCGTAGCTGGTGCCGATCAGGGACCAGACCGCGGGGAGGTCCGAATTCTGGCAGGTGGCGTACGCCGACAGCTGGGTCGGCCGGTCACGCCAGCTTCCTGCGTGGCGCTCCGTCCACGAGCCCCCGGGATGGACGTACGCCGTGTACTCGCAGATGGCGACAGCCCGGAACCGTCCGTAGCCGGTGGCACAGTAGGCCATCGCGGTATAGGAATTGGCGTATCCCGAGCTGCAGTTGGATGGAGCGGCGGAAGCCGGAGTCCCCGTGAGGACACTTCCTGCCATCAGGCCTGCTGCCATGGCGATCCGCGTGACGCGTCGCATGTGGCTCCCCGTATTTCTATGAATGGATATGTGCGTCCTAGGGTCGCGGATCGACCGCCGCGAGTCAAGGGACGCTTTGGATGGACGGCGCACATGATCGCTGATTGCGGGCCGAACGTCGGGCTGGACCGCAGGTTGTGACCGAAGACAGCGATCATGCCCTGCTACGGCTCCCCGTCGCCGCGCACCGCGCGGGTGAGGGCGGCGGTGAACGCGTCGGTGGTGGGTGCGTCGCGGATCGCGACGCGCAGCCAGTCCGGGCCCAGGCCGGGGAAGGTGTCGGCGCGGCGGACGGCGTAGCCCGCGTCGCGCAGGCGGGTGCGTACGCCCAGGCCGTCGGCGACCTTGAGGAGCACGAACGAGCTGGCCGGCGTGCCCGCGACGACCACCTCGGGCAGTTGCCGCAGCGCGGCGAGCAGGTGTTCGCGGCGTACGGTCAGCTCGTGGGCGATGCGCTCCTCGGCGGCGACGGCGTACGGGGTGGCGCAGGCGGCGGCAGCGGCGAGCGCGGGCGTCGAGACCGGCCACAGGGGCTGCACCGCGGCCAGGCGGCGGACCAGGTCCGGGGCGGCGAGCAGGTAGCCGACGCGCAGGCCCGCCAGCGCCCAGGTCTTGGTGAGGCTGCGGACGACGACCAGGCCGGGCAGGTCCCGCCGGGCGGCGAGGGAGTGCGGCTCGCCGGGGATGGTGTCGGCGAACGCCTCGTCGACGACCAGCACGCGGCCGGGCCGGGCCAGGCTCGCGACCGTCTGTGCGGGGTGTGCGACGGAGGTCGGGTTTGTCGGGTTGCCGAGCAGCACCAGGTCGGCGTCGTCCGGCACGGCGGCCGGGTCGAGGATGAACGGGTCGGGCAGCAGCACCCGGCCGACCCGGTGCCCGGCGGCGAGCAGCGCCGCTTCCGGCTCGGTGAACTGCGGGTGCACCACGACCGGGCGTCGTGCGTCGCGCAGGCCTTGGGCGAGCAGCGTGAACGCCTGGGCGGCGCCGGCGGTGAGCAGTACCTCGTCCGGGTCGCGGCCGTGCCGGGCGGCGATCGCGGCCCGTGCGGCGGTGCCGTCGGGGTAGGCGTCCAGGCGGGTTAGCGACTCCCGGATCGGTTCGGCGAGCCAGTCCGGCAGCGGGGCCTGCCGAACGTTCACCGCGAGGTCGACCAGACCGGGTGCGACCTCGACGTCGCCGTGATGCCCGAGGTCGTAGCCCTGCTCCGCGGCCCGCGGCGGCGCATCGTCAACGCTCACCGTCTCCTCCCGCCCTGCCCACCCGTCGTCGCGCGTTAAGAAGGGCACCTTCCTCTACGGAATCCGATAAGAAGGTGCCCTTCCTTCGTCCTAGGCGGGTGAGGGCGGCGAGGGAGGCGGCGGCCAGGCCGACGGCCGCGGAGAGCGTTGCGGCGCGGCGGATGTCGCGGGTGAGCGGGCCGGGGCCGTCGCCGAGGGTGGGGCGCGTTTCGGAGCGGCCGAAGTAGACGTTGGTGCCGCCCAGGCGTACTTCGAGGGCGCCCGCGAAGGCGGATTCGCACTGGCCGGAGTTGGGGCTGGGGTGGGCTCGGCCGTCGCGGCGCCAGATGCGGGCGGTGCGGGCCGGGGAGCCGGCCACCAGCGGGGCGGACGCGGTGGTCAGGGCGGCGGTGAGGCGGGACGGGAGCAGGTTCGCGGCGTCGTCGAGGCGGGCCGAGGCCGTGCCGAAGCGGGCGTAGCGGGGCGAGCGGTGGCCGACCATGGCGTCCAGGGTGTTGACGGCGCGGTAGCCGATCAGGCCGGGCAGCCCGGCCAGCGCGCCCCAGACCAGCGGGGCGACCTCGGCGTCGGAGGAGTTCTCGGCGATCGACTCGACGGTGGCGCGGGCCAGTTCCTTCTCGTCCAGCGTGGACGGGTCGCGGCCGCACAGGTGCGACAGGCGGGCGCGGGCCGCGGGCAGGTCGCCCCGTTCCAGCGCTCCGGCCATCAGGCCGCCCTCGCGGCGCAGGCTGCGCCCGCCGAGCACGGCCCAGGTCCCGGCCGCCACCAGCAGGGTACGCAGCACCGGCCGCCCCCGCGTGGCCCGCTGCGCCAGGACCGCCGCCGCCACCGGCACCCCGACGGCCAGCGTGGTGAACACGGCCCCGGCCCGGCGCGAGTCGGCGTACGTGTACCGCTCGACGACCTTCGCGAAGTTCCCGAACCCGGCGACGGGGTGCAGCCGGCGCGGGTCGCCGAGCGCGGCGTCGAGCGCCACTCCCGCCAGCAGGCCCAGCGCGTCGGCCCGCCGGGCCGTCCCCGTCCTGGCCGGGCGACGCCGGGAGGTCACCGGCCGGGTTCCGGGAGCACGTCGGTGCCGGTGTCGAGGACGGACTCCGCCTCGGGTTCCGGCGGCGCGTCCATCAGGTGGCGGAAGGCGCGCAGGTTGTCGGTGGGCTCGCCGCGGCTGATGCGCCAGCGCCACTCGCGCTTGATCGCGGTGCTGAAGCCCAGTTCGAGGAGGGTGTCGAAGGACTCGTCGGCGGCGGTCAGCACCGCGCCGAGCAGCCGGTCGAGTTCCTCCGGGGTGATCGCACCCAGCGGCAGGCGGCCGGTCAGGTACACGTCGCCGACGGCGTCGACGGTGAACGCGACCCCGTACAGCTTCGCGTTGCGGCGCAGCAGCCACGCCCAGACGGCTTCGCGGTTCTCGTCGGGCTGGCGTACCACGAACGCCTCGATGCGCAGCGCGTGCTCGCCGACGATGAGGTTCACGTTCGTCTTGAGCTTGTGGGTGCCGGGCAGCGTCACCACGTACGCGTGGGGGCCGGTGCGGTCCAGGGGCAGCTCGGCACAGGCCTGCTCGATCAGTTCGCAGGCCTCGGCGACCGTGGTCATGAGGCTCCTAGCGGGTCACCACCGGGCGCAGCCGGCGAGTTCGAGCTGACGGCGGGACCGGTGCTCGGTCATCGCCTCACGATAGACGTCGAGCAGCCGGGCGGTCGTGTGGTCCCAGGAGAAGTCGTACGCGTGCTCGACCGCGCCCACGGCCAGCTCGTCGCGGCGGCCGGGCTCGGCGAGCAGCCGGTCCAGCACCCGCGCCCAGTCGGCCGCGCCGTGCCCGTCGACGAGCACGCCGCTGACCTCGTCGCGTACCGCGGTGACCAGCCCGCCGACGGCGGCGGCCACCACGGGCGTGCCGCAGGCCTGCGCCTCCAGCGCGACCAGCCCGAACGACTCGTTGTGCGAGGGCACCGCGACCAGGTCGGCGGCCCGGTACACGTCGGCCAGCCGGTCCCCGGCCTGCGGCGGCAGGAAGCGCATCCGGTCGCGCACGCCCAGCGACTCGGCCAGTTCGATCAGCGAGGTCGGGCGGTCCAGGCCGGAGCCGCTCGGGCCGCCGACGATCAGCGCGATGGCGTCGGGGTCGCGCAGCTCGGCCAGCGCACGGATGAGCACGTCGGGGGCCTTCAAGGGCTGGATACGTCCGACGAACGCGATGATCTTGGCAGCCGACGGCAGACCCAGGCGGGCGCGGGCGGCGAGGCGGTCGCCGGGGCGGAAACGGTCCAGGTCGACGCCGGGGGCGACCACGGCGACCCGCTCCAGCGGCGCGTTGTAGAGGTCGATCAGCTCGCGGGCCTCGGTCGGGGTGTTCGCGACCAGCCGGTCGGACTGCTCGACGACCTGCTCCTCGCCGACGACGCGGCCCATCGGCTCGGCCCGGTCGCCCTCGGCCAGCTGCCGGTTCTTGACCTTGGCGAGGGTGTGCGCGGTGTGCACCAGCGGCACGCCCCAGCGGTCCTTGGCCAGCCAGCCGACCTGGCCGGAGAGCCAGTAGTGGGAGGCCAGCAGGTCGTAGTGGCCGGGCGGACGGGCCGCCTCGATGCCGAACACGCCGTGCGTGAACGCGCACAGCTGCGCGGGCAGGTCCTCCTTGGCCAGGCCCTCGTACGGGCCGGCGCTGATGTGGCGCACGGTCACGCCGGGGGCGAGTTCCGCCCGCGGGGGCAGGTCGCCGCCGGTGGTCCGGGTGAAGATCTCGACCTCGACACCCGCGTTGGCCAGGCGTTTGGACACCTCGACGATGTACACGTTCATGCCGCCCGCATCCCCGGTGCCCGGTTGGTGCAGCGGAGAGGTGTGCACGGAGAGCGTGGCGATCCGCCTGGGCAGCCCCTGGGGGAGGGAACGAGAGTTCACGTGTCGATCAACAGCCGAGGGGCCGGGTGTCTTCCCGATCCGGGGCGTGATGCGCATCGCAGCCCGGATGATGGGACGTCACGGCGCTTAGGATCTGCTCATGTCGTACCAGAACATCGCCGTCGTCTCCGGGGCGTCCAGCGGCATCGGGGCCGCCACCGCCCGGCACCTGGCCGCCGCGGGCTACCACGTGCACGCCCTCGCCCGCCGCACCGACCGGGTCGAGGCCCTCGCCAAGGAGATCAACGGCACCGCCGTGACCTGCGACGTCACCGACGACTACGCGGTCGCCTCCTACGCGGCCACGCTGGACCGGGTGGACCTGCTGGTCAACAACGCGGGCGGCGCGGTCGGCGCGGACACCGTCGCCAACTCCAGCGTCGCCGACTGGCAGGCGATGTACGACGTGAACGTGCTGGGCACCCTCCGCCTGACCAAGGCCCTGCTCCCCGCCCTGATCGCCTCCGGCGCGGGCACCGTGGTCACCATCAGCTCCACCGCAGGCCTGATCGTGTACGAGGGCGGCGGCGGCTACGCCGCAGCCAAACACGCCCAGACCGCCCTGGTCGAGACCCTCCGCCTCGAACTCTGCGGCGACCCCGTCCGCGTCGTCGAGATCGACCCCGGCATGGTCAAGACCGACGAGTTCGCCCTCAACCGCTTCGCCGGCGACGCCGCCCGCGCCGCCTCCGTCTACGCGGGCGTCGACAAGCCCCTCACCGCCGACGACATCGCCGCCTGCGTCACCTGGTGCGCCACCCTCCCCCACCACATCAACATCGACCGCCTCGTGGTCCGCCCCCTCGCCCAGGCCGCCCAACACAAGGTCCACCGCGTAGGGGCCTAGGCCCGGCCTCTCGGGTTGATCATGAACTTATGGCACGGTTCGACGGCGTGTCGCCGCCATAACTTCATGATCAACACGGGGAGGGGAGGCAGGTGAAGCCGCAGGGGGAGATCACCAGAGGGACCACCAATCCGAATCGGCTGCGCCGGGTGGATCGGTGGATCGCCTGGTGGTGTGCTCGCGCGCTGGCCGGCGCCGCCGATCCGCTGGTGGTGGACCTGGGTTACGGGGCCACACCGATCACGGCGGTCGAGTTGCGGGCGCGGCTGGGGCGGGTGCGCCCGGACGTGCGGGTCACCGGGCTGGAGATCGATCCGGTGCGGGTCGCGGCGGCGCAGGCCGCCGCGGACCCGCCGGGCCTGACCTTCGCGCGGGGCGGCTTCGAGCTGGCCGGCCTGCGGCCCGTCGTGGTCCGGGCCTTCAACGTGCTGCGGCAGTACGACGAGAGCGCCGTCCCCGCCGCCTGGACCACGATGACCGGCAACCTGGCCCCGGGCGGCTGGCTCATCGAGGGCACCTGCGACGAGCTGGGCCGCCTCGGCAGCTGGGCGGCCCTGCCCGCCGGCGCGTCCACCCCGGCCACACTGACCCTGGCGGCGAAACTCTCCACCCTGGAGTCCCCGGCCACCTTCGCCGAGCGGCTGCCCAAGGCGCTGATCCACCGCAACGTGCCGGGCGAGCCGGTGTACGACCTGCTGCGCACGCTCGACGAGGCCTGGCGGCACGCTGCGCCGCTGGCCGTCTTCGGCCCCCGTCAACGCTGGCAGGACGCGATCTCCCGCCTCAAAGCAGCCGGCTGGCCGGTGCTCGACCGTCCCGCCCGCTGGCGCCTCGGCGAGGTGACCCTCGCCTGGCCCGCTCCCGCAGTTTCGGGGAAAGTGCAGGAATCCCACCGCGGGTAGGGCCACTTTCCCCGAAACTGCGGAACGGGCAGCGCGAAGCGGATGATCCCTTAGGGGCGGGCTGGTCGTTACGTCCGATATGAACCTTATCGGGGAGTTTTCGGCGTTGGTGGCGCACGGGCAGCAGCTGACCGTGCGGGCCAGTCCGCCGCTGTTCTGGGGGGTCGGGCTGCTGGTGCTGGGGGTTGTCCTGCTGGTGGCCGCGTTCGTGCTGGCGCGACGGTCCGCCGAGTGAACCGGGGCGACCTGATCCGCCTCGCCGTGCTGCTCGTCGTGTGCGGAGGTCTCGGCTGGCTCGCGGGCGGCCTGCGCCGCCCGCACCGCTGAACCCGGCCCGCGCACCGCTTGAAGCGGCACGCGCGTCGGTCCGGACACCTGTCGGGGCCTCCGGGTCAGAACTCGCAGCCGACCAGGACCGGCTCCGGGCGCAGCGTGACCCCCAGCCGGTCGTGGACCGCATCACGGATCTCCGCGGCCAGTTCCAGCAGCTCGCCGGTGGTGCCGCCGCCGCGGTGCGTCAGCGCGAGCAGGTGCTTGGACGAGATCGCGGCTGCGCCGTGGGCGTAGCCGGGAGTGAAGCCGGCCTGCTCGATCAGCCACGCCGCGCTCACCTTCATCACCCCGTCCGCGCCCGGCCACGCCGGCGGCTCCGCGCCGTCGAGCCGCCGGCACAGCTCCGCGTACGCCGCGGCGCTCAGCACCGGGTTGGTGAAGAACGAGCCCACCGAGCTGGTGTCGGGGTCGCCCGGGTCGAGCACCATGCCCTTGCTCCGGCGCAGCTCCAGCACCTGCTCGCGGACCTGCGCCAGCGGCGCCCGGTCATGCGGCCCGGTGCCGAGCGCGCGGGCCAGCTCGGCGTGCCCCACCGGGCCGGACAGCGGGTCGCGGCGCAGCCGGAACGTCACGTCGAGCACGATCCAGCGGTCGGTGTACTTGAACACGCTGTTGCGGTACTCGAAGCGGCAGTCGGCCGGGCTGAACACGGCGACCTCGCCCTCGGTGCGGTCGTACACCGTCACCGACTCGATGGTCTGCGACACGTCCTGCCCGTACGCGCCGATGTTCTGGATCGGGGAGCCGCCGGTGGCGCCCGGGATGCCGGACAGGCACTCGACGCCGGCCAGCCCGTCGTCGACGGTCCGGGCGACGAAGTCGTCCCACGGGTGACCCGCGGCGACGCGTACCGACACCTCGTCACCGTGCTCGCCGACCACCTCGACCCCGGAGGACCGGATCAGCAGCACGGCGCCGGGGAATCCGACGTCGCCGATGACGACGTTGCTGCCCCCGCCGAGGACCAGCAGCGGCTCGCCGGTACGGGAGGCGGAGTGCGCGGCCGACACGATGTCGTCCGCGGACTCGGCCGTGACCAGCCGTCCGGCCGGGCCTCCCAGCCCTAGGGTGGTCAGGTCGGCGAGCGCGTGGCGGGCGGGACTATTGTCAGACACGTCACCACACTAGTGCCGCCACTGATCCCGAATGACCAGGTGGGGAAGACGCGATGAGGACGAGGCCATGAGAGCTCACGGCAGCAAGGAACTGTGGCTGGACTCGCTGCGCGCCGACGCGGCCGCGTTCCGGGCCGTCGCCGGCGAGGCCGAACTGACCGCGATCGTGCCCACGTGTCCGGACTGGACCGTGCTGAACCTCGTGCACCACCTGGGCGGGGTGTACCGGTGGGTGCGCAGCTTCGCCAGCCGCGGCATCACCAGCGCGCCCGACCCGGCGTCCCGGCGGCACGACTACCCGG
Source organism: Catellatospora vulcania (assembly GCF_009720385.1). Lineage (GTDB taxonomy): Bacteria > Actinomycetota > Actinomycetes > Mycobacteriales > Micromonosporaceae > Catellatospora > Catellatospora vulcania. Next base: position 18,091 of record NZ_WARX01000036.1, read on the forward strand.
GCGCGGACGAGACGCTGACCTGGTTCGACGAGGAGTGCAAGAGCCTGCTGGAGCTGCTCGACGCGCTCGACCCGCACATGCCGGCCTGGAACTGGGCCCCGCAGGCGAAGACCGCCGACTTCTGGCACCGCCGGATGGCGCACGAGACCGCTGTGCACCGCTGGGACATGCAGATGTCGCAGGGCATGGCGGAGCCGCTCGACGACCGGCTGGCCGTCGACGGCATCACCGAGGTGCTGGACAGCTGGCTGCCCGCGGGCCGCCGCAAGGGCCCCACCGACCGGTACGGCGTCGTGCAGCTCACCGCGCCCGAGGAGGGCCAGGAGTGGTTCGTCCGGCTGCGCGGGGAGGGCATCGCCCTGCTCGACACCGACACCCTGCTCGACGCCGACGGCCCGGACACCCGGGTGCACGCGGCCGGCCCGGCCAGTGACCTGATGCTCGCCCTGTGGGGCCGGATCGGTTTCGACACGCTCGAGGTGAGCGGCGACGAGTCGCTGCTGACCTGCCTGCGTACCGGCTGAGCGGCGGCGTCGATGCCCCGGCCGACCCTCGAACAGGTCGCGCAGCGGGCCGGGGTGTCCCGGGCTACCGTGTCGCGCGTCGTCAACGACTCCCCCACCGTCGCCGAGTCCATCCGCACCGCGGTGCGCCGGGCCATCGACGAGCTGGGGTACGTGCCCAACCAGGCCGCACGCAGCCTGGTCACCCAGCGCACCGACTCGTACGCGCTGATCCTGCCGGAGAGCCCGTCCCGGGTGTTCTCCGACGACCAGTTCTTCCCCGGCATCATCCGCGGCGTCAGCCAGGAGCTCGACTCCGCGGACAAGCAGCTGGTGCTGATGGTGGCGGGCTCGCAGGCCAGCCACGACCGCATCGAGCGGTACGCGCTGGCCCGGCACATCGACGGCGTGCTGATCGCCTCGATGCACGGCGCCGACCCGCTGCCCGGCACGCTGGCCCGGATGGGCATCCCGGTGCTGTGCGGCGGCCGCCCGCTCGGCCAGACCGGGGTGCCCTACGTCGAGGTCGACAACGTCAACGGCGGCCGGATGGCGGTGCGCCACCTGCTGGAGACCGGGCGCACCCGGATCGCCACCATCGCCGGCCCGCAGGACATGGTGGCCGGCATCGACCGGCTCACCGGATACCGCGAGGAGCTGCGCGGCAGCGACCGCCGCTCGATCGTGGCCGTCGGCGACTTCACCCGCGACTCCGGCGCGGTGGCCATGCGCCAGCTCCTGGAGGACGACCCCGACCTGGACGCCGTCTTCGTCGCCTCGGACCTGATGGCCCACGGCGCGCTCCAGGCCCTGCAGGCCGCGGGCCGCCGCGTGCCCGACGACGTCGCCGTGATCGGCTTCGACGACATCGCCCTGGCCCGCTACACCGAACCCCCGCTGAGCACGGTCCGCCAGCCCATCGTCGGCCAGGGCCGCGAAATGGCCCGCCAGCTCCTGCGCCTGGCCGCCGGCGAATCCATCGCCGACAGCGTCATCCTCCCCACGGAACTCGTCATCCGCGGCACCACCTGACCGAGCGAAGGAAGGGCACCTTCTTAACGCTATGCGTTGTAGAAGGTGCCCTTGTTAACGCTGCATGTGTCGTGACCAGGCCGAACACGGCGGGCTCGCCGGGTCGGGTCTGGCCGGCGGGACGAGGCAGCCCGCTGCGCTCCGGTCAGCGGAGGGTCACGGTGGCCAGGACCGGGAAGTGGTCGCTGGCGGTGACCTGGTCGAGGACGGCGAAGTCGGTGAAGGCGACCTGTGGGGATCCGAAGACCCAGTCCACCCGGTTGGTGGGCCGGTCGGTCGGCGAGGTCCAGGCCGCGCCGTGACCGGTGGCGTCCTGCGCCGACACCCAGCCCGCGCCCGTGAACGAGCGCTGCTCGGGCCAGCTCGGCCAGAAGTTGAAGTCCCCGGCGATCAGCGTCGGCGCGGCCGGGTCGACCTGCGCCAGCAGGCTGTCGATCTGCGCCAGCCGGGTCGGCGTGTTCGGCTTGCGGTGGGTCAGGTGCGCGGTGACCACGTCGAGGCTGCGGCCATCGTGCAGGGTCAGTGTCGCCTTCAGATACGACCGCCACATCGGCCCCTGCCCGTACGGCAGCAGCCCGGTGCGCACCGAGCCGACCGGCAGCCGGGTCAGCAGCAGGTTGCCGAACTGCCCGTCCGCGGCCGGCGACCAGGTGAACGGCATACCCAGCTCACGGGACAGGTACTCGGCCACGTCCACCCCGCCGCCGATGGCCCAGCCCCGGCTGACCTCCTGCAGCACCACCACATCCGGGTCGGCGGCCCGGATCGCCGCGGCGAGCTGCTGCGGGTTCGCCTGGCCGGACGCGTCGTCCCGGCCGTACTTGACGTTCCAGCTCAGCACCCGCAGCTCGGTGGTGCTCGCGAGGACGGGCTCGGCGGTAGGCCGGGTCGCGTGCATCAGCGCCGGGACCACCAGGGCGAGCGCGACTACCCCGGTGACCAGGGCGGGCCGTGCCACGAGCGGGCGCAGTTCCACCCGCCAGCCGCCCGGGTGGAAGGGCCGCCGCCCCATCCCGGCGAGCCCGACGGCGACCGCGAGCGCGATCAGCAGCCACCGGTTGTCGAACGGCAGCGGCATGTCGTAGTGCACCTGGAACAGCAGCACGGGCAGCACCCAGACCAGCCCGTACGCCCAGTCGCCGCGATTGCCGGGGGCCGCGGCCGCCCGTGCGACGGCGACCGCCGCGGACAGCTGCGTCAGCGCGATGCCGAGCAGCACCCACGGGCCCGCGCCCCACCAGGCCAGGGCGAGGCCGCCGACCATCCCGGCGAGCGCCGCCGAGCCCGCGATCCAGTGGTCGGGCTCCGGGATCGCGTTCGTGCCGCCGTGCAGCGTCAGCCGGCGCACCAGCTCGATCGCGACCAGCAGCACCCCGATCAGGACGGCCAGGCACAGCTGCAGCGCGACCCCTGACTGCGACGCGGCGAACGCGGCGTTGCCCAGCGTCGTCGTCCACAGCGCGAGGTACCCGCCCAGCGCCCAGGTGCGCCCGTTGGCCGCGGGTGCCACCTCGGGCGCACGCGGCAGGACCAGCAGCGCCAGCGCCGCCAGCACCATGGCCGGCACCAGCAGCCCGGTGAGGTCGCCGCGGTGCCACAGCCCGTCCCAGGTCACCGAGAACGACCGCGCGGCCAGGTCGAGCACCCCACCGGCCAGCAGCCCGACCGTCACCGTCACCGGATCACCGAACCGGCGCACCGCCCCGGCCAGCGCGACCAGCCCCAGCACCGCCCCGAGCGCCACCACGACCAGCGTCGGCTCCAGATAAGGCGCACCCCCGCCGATCCGCACCACCGCCAGCACCCCCACGGTCACCGCGAGGAAGGGCGCCTTCCTGACGCCATGGGTGGAGGAAGGGCCCCTTCTTAACGCCAGCAGCAGGCCGGGCAGGGCGAATACGGCCAGTGCGACGAGGGCGGCGTTGACGATGCCGATCGGCCCGGCCAGCTGGTCCAGCAGCGGCCCACAGGCACGCAGCGACTCTGCGGTGACGGCGAACAGCAGCGCGACGACCGCCACCCGCCGCCAGGAGGCGGCACGCGCTGCGCCAGCGGAGACGGTCCCGCCGGCGCCTTGGCGGAGTCCGGCTCCGGCAGGCCGGCGAGCCCGTTCGGCGTCGACGGTCCCGCTCGCGCCTTGGCGGAGACCGGCCTCGGCCGACTCGGCGTCAGCGGAGGCGACACCGCCGGACGGGAGGCGCTCGGGTGTGAGGCTGCCGGACGGTGCTGCGCCGGGGGCGGGGTGGCTGGGCATGGGCTCTACCTGTCGATCGGGAGGCCGAGGGAGCGGCGGGCGAGCAGGGTGCCGCCGGCGACCGCGGCGGGCATGATCAGCACCGCGCCGAACGGGATCAGGAAGCAGCAGAACACCGCGACGCCGAAGCCCAGCGCGCTCGCCCGGTGCCTGCGCAGCGCCACCCGGCGGTCCGGCAGCCGCAGGCCGCGGCGGTTGAAGGCGACCGCGACGAGTTCCAGCGCCAGGAACCAGCCGCCCACGAACGCGCCGATCACCGGGATCACCGTCTGCCCGACCACGGGGATGAAACCACCGGCGAACAGCGGGATCGCGATCATCAGAGACACCGCCAGCAGCCGCAGCGCATCGAAGATGCTGCGGCGCAGCTCCTGGTGCCACGGCAGATCGACCGCATCGGGTACGCCGCCGAAGTCCTCCTCGACCGCAGCCCCGATCGCCTCGTAGAACGGGTCGCCGATCAGCAGCGTCACCGCGGTGAACGACACCACCGCGAAGAGCCCGCTGACACCCACCAGGGCGATCCCGGCCAGCAGCCGCACCGAAGAGCGCAGGTCTTCGGACCAGTCGTCGGCGAACCAGGTGACGGTGCCCGACAGCCCGTCAAGGTTGTAGAACAGCAGCGTGAACAGCCCTGCGAACAGCAGCAGGCTGAGCACCGCCGGGATCAGCCCCAGCAGGATCAGCTTCGGGCTGCGCACGTAGCGCCCGATGCCCCGCAGGAGCAGACGTACGCCGATGAAGAACTCTGAGACCGCTCGACCTGCCACGAACGGGGAGCCTAGCTCCCCGGTCAACCGTTCAAGAAGCCGGAAACCCGTTCCCGCAGGTCAACGCGTTCGTGCCAGAGCACCGACGGGCGGTTGTAGATGTGCAGGGTCGCGTCCGGCAGCACGGCTGCCAACTCCTCGGCGACCGAGGCCGGGTGCAGGTCGTCGCCGATGCAGCCGATGACCAGCACCTGGGCGCTGACGTCCCGGAGCAGGTTCACGTCCGGCACCGGCACCTGGTCGGGCAGGGTGAGCAGGCCGCTGCTCAGACCGGTGTTCATCAGCGTGTTGAGGCGCTGGCGCACGTACGCCCAGCCGGACGCGCCGTTGCGCGCCGACGGCGGGATCTCCTCGACCACCGCGTTGGCGACGGCCGGCAGGTCACCGCTGTTGATCGCCTCCAGCAGGTTGACCAGCCGGCGGCGGGCCGCCTCGGGCCGCGGCCGGTCGAGCACCGCGGGCAGGAACAGCACCACCTTCTCGAACCGGTCCGGGGTCTCGGCCAGCAGCCGGCACAGCGCGCCCGCGCCCAGGCTCACCCCGAGGGCCCGGGTGGCGCCCGTCATGTCGGCGATCGCGCGCAGGTCGCGGGCCAGGTCGCCGTAGTCCCAGGAGCCGCGCGGCGAGCTGGACTCGCCGTGGCCGCGGAACTGGAAGAACACCCGCTTGCCGGTGACGGCGCTGCCGAGCGGCCGGGTCTCGGCGATGCCGTGGCCGAGCCCGTGCGCGAAGACGGTGACCGGCTCGCCGACGCCGGTGCTGAGCCGCTCCAGCTGTACGCCGTGCGGGGTGTCGACGATCTCGGTGGGCAGCGCGGGCGGGGCCGGGCGGCCCGTGTTCGGGGCGGAGTTGCGCGGCTTGCCGAGGCGTCGGGGGAATCCGTCCGGCGGGGGCGGCCAGCGCAGATCGTTGATCACCAGGTCACCAGGGTCCCTCGGCGGCCTCGCGCAGGCCGCGGCGCACGTCCAGCAGGTAGTACGCGGCGAGGCCGGCGCCGATGTACGCGAAGATGCCGAAGCCCGCGAAGGCGGTCAGCAGGACCAGCAGGCCCATCACGAGCATCCAGCCGACCTTGGGCATGGTGCCGATCGCGGGGAACGCCTCCTTGCGCCGGATCACGCAGTCCCCGAAGGCCCAGAGCAGGACCCCGAGGATCAAAATCCACAGGATGATGTTGATCCAGCTCTGGATGACGAACGCAGCAGGCATGGCTCACAGCTTAGAACCATCGAGCCCGGCATCCCAGCGGTGACGACGCCGGATACGTCTCGTCGCGGCGTGCCGACCGGTCGATCGGCTCACCGCGACGAGATCGGTTGTCACTTCGAGGCGCGCGGCGGCTTCTTCGCGGCGGGCTTGGCGGCCGGGGGCACGTCCTCGGACGGCTTGTCCCCGGACTTGGCCTCAGCCTTGGTCTCAGCCTTGGTCTCCGCCGTGTGGGCGGAGGCGGTCTCGGTCTTCGGCTCGAAGCCCGGCGTCGCGGGCTCCGTGAACGCCTGCTCGCCGCGGGCGACCAGGGCGTCGTAGAGCTTCGTGGCCTTCTCCGCCGCGGTCTGCGTGCCGGCGACGATGCTGTCGCGGATCTGCGCGGCGTCGACCTTCGAGGTGAACTCGGCGGCCTTGCTGGTGGCGAAGGCGCCGTACTCGTTGGCCTTGGCCTTCCACTGCGGCACGTCGGTCTTGGCGGCCTGGTCGGCGAACTCCGCGGCCTTGTCGCGCAGCTTGTCGGCCAGCTCGGGCAGCTTGCGCAGCTGCTCGTACGCCATGTCGCCGACGCCCGCCGCGGCGTAGAACGCGCTCGGGTAGGTGCGGTCGTCGGTCTTGTTCGACTTGCTCGACGTCTGGGTCATGGTCACTGTTCCTCCTGTGCCTGCTTACGCACGGCCTTCTTGACCGCCTTCTTGACCGCCGGCTTCTTCGCCGTGGCAACGGTCGGCTCCGCCGGGTCCGCCGCGGGGGCGGCCTGCGGGGTGGCGGCCTCTTCGGCGCGCGCGTTCTCGCGTACGAACGTCTCGTAGATCTGCGTGAGTGACTGTTTCTGCGCGACCGTCAGCAGCGGGTCGGCCGCGACGGCGGTCGGCACGCCCTGGTGGTCGTCAGAGCCGAGCAGCCCGGCCTTGAGGTACATGGCCGGGGTGGAGACCCGCAGCGCCGCAGCCAGCTGCGCCAGGACCTCAGCGGACGGCTTGCGCAGCCCGCGTTCGATCTGGCTGAGGTACGGATTGCTGATGTTGGCCTGCTCGGCCAGCTGCCGCAGGGAGATGCGGGCGTTCTCCCGCAAGTCCTTGATGAAGGCGCCGATGTCGGGACTCTGCACGTCCACCAAGCTACCCACGACTGCTAGCAACAGCAAGCATATTGCTAACTGCGCGCTAGCGACCTACGCCACGCCGCAAACCACCCCATCCCCGACCCACCCCAGCTCCCGGGCTCCCGCCCCCAGCTGGTTGATCATGAACTTATGGCACGGGTCACCGGCGTGTCCCCGCCACAACTTCATGATCACCTCTGCTCGCCCGCGAGCCGCTGGCGGTGATCGCTGTTTGTGGTCAGAAACTGCGGTCGGACCGCAGCTTCTGACCACAAACGGCGATCTTTCCGATGCCACGGGCCGGCCCAGCAGTCGATCATGAAGTTAGGGTGACGACACGCCGTCGAGCCGTGCCATAAGTTCATGATCAACGCGGCGCAACGCGGCGGCGCAGCGTGGCGCGGCGTGGCAGGGCACGGCGCGGCCCTGGTGTGGCCTGGCGTGGCGGAGGCTGGGTTACCAGAGGGGGTGGAGGGCGCCTACGCGGCGGCCGCCGCCGAGGAGGGCGGGTTCGGCGAGGACGGGGGCGTCGACGGGGACGCCGAGGCGGCGCAGGGCGGTGATCATGATGGGGCCGCGGGCGCGGGCGGCGCCGTCGTCGATCTTCACGGCCACCGCGCCCTTGCCGGGGACGGCAGCGGCCCAGACGCCCTCGGCACCGACCTTGCTGACCAGGCCGGGCACGGCTCGCATGAGCTGGGCGTCCTCGCGGTTGGTGCCGCTGACCAGCTCCGGGTATGCCCGCATGGCATCGGCGACCGAGCGCTCCAGTGACCCGGGCACACCCTCGGCGAGCCGCCGGAACGCGGTGGCCAGGCCGGTCAGCGACAGCGCGAGCACGGGCGCGCCGCAGCCGTCGACGCCCATCGCGGCCGCGGACTCGCCCGCGAACTCCTCGATGGTCTCGTTGAGGCCCTGCTGCAGCGGATGGTCGGGCTGGAAGTAGTCCTCCAGGCCCCAGCCGGCGGCACGGCAGGTGAGCAGCATCCCCGAGTGCTTGCCGGAGCAGTTCATGTAGACCCGCTGCGGGGTGCCCCCGCTGGCGATCTTCGCAGCGTCGTCCAGGGGCAGGTCGGGCGGGCAGCGCAGGGCGGCCTCGGTGAGCCCGCCACTGCGCAGCAGCGCGCGTACCCGGGCGACGTGGAAGTCCTCGCCGTAGTGGCTGGCGGCGACCAGGGCCAGGTCGGCCGGGTCGGCCAGGCGCAGCCCGGCCCGCAGCATGCCGATGGCCTGCATGGGCTTGTTGGAGGAGCGCGCGAAGATCGGCCCGGTGACGTCACCGGCGGACGCGACCGGGTGGCCGGCGGCGTCCAGGACGATCACCGACCCGCGGTGCCAGCCCTCGACGAAACCGCTGCGTTCCACCTCGACGAGCGGTACGCCGCCCTCGTAAACCTTGCCCATGGTAAGGAACGCTACCGGGGTTTCACATTTCAGCGCGGCGGGATCCCCAGGAGGTTGCGTGCCTCACCCGGCGTCAGCGGCGGGCGCTGCGCCAACCGGGCGAATGCGGACGCACGGGCGACCAGCTGGGCGTTGGACTCGACCGGCTGGCCCTTGGCGTAGGTGACCGTGTCCTCCATGCCGACCCGCAGGTGGCCGCCCGCGCCGAGCGCGGTGAGCAGCACCGGCAGGGTGAACCGGCCGATGCCGGTGGCGGAGAACGTGGTGCCCTCGGGCAGCTCGCGCAGGGCCTGCTGGCAGGCGACCAGGGCGGCGGCGGTGCCGGGCATGCCACCGGGCACGCCCATCACGAAGTCGACGTGCACGTGGCCGCCGGCGGGCAGGCCGTACTTGTCGAGCAGCCGCTGCAGCGCCCACAGCTGCCCCAGGTCGAAGATCTCGTACTCGGGCACGACGCCGCGTTCCTGCATCCGGGTGTGCAGGCCGACGATGAACTCCCAGCGGTTCATGAAGACGTCGTCGCCGAAGTTGACGGTGCCCATGGTGCAGCTGGCCATGTCCGGGCCGGCGTCGAGCACGGCCAGGCGGGCGGACTCCGGGTCGTGCACCGAGCCGCCGCTGGACAGCTGCACGATCAGGTCGGTGCTCGACCGCAGCGCGGCGACGGTCTCGCGCAGCCGGACGGGATCCAGGCTCGGCTTGGCCTCGTCGTCGCGGATGTGCACGTGGATCACGCTCGCGCCGACGGCCTCGCACTCCTTGGCGGTGGCGACCAGCTCGTCCAGCGTCACCGGCAGGGCGGGGACGTCAGCCTTGGCGGATTCCGCGCCGGTGGGCGCGACGGTGATCAGAGTCCCGTTCGTCATGGGCGCATCCTGTCATATTTCTAGTCAGGGTCGATAGCAGCCGTAGATTCTCCCGCGGTGAGGGGGGTGTCGCCGGAAATATTGCGCTTGATGACCGCAAGCGCGATCGGCCCGAGTTCCGCGTGGCGGGCCGCGGTGCCGACGAATCCGACGGTACGGCCATTCGCCGTGATCTCGGTGCCACGCGCCGGGAGTTCGTCGGTGAGGATGCCGTCGAGGTGCAGCAGGCGCAGCGCGCGGGGCGGCTTGCCGAGGTGGTGCACCCGGGCCACCGTCTCCTGGCCGCGGTAGCAGCCCTTCTCCAGGTGCACCGCGGCGGCGGTCAGGTCCACCTCCGACGGCAGCGTCCGGTGATCGGTGTCCACGCCCACCCGGGCCTGCTTCGCGGCGGCCCGCACCGCTTCGTACGCCCACAGCCCCGCGGGCGGCAGGTCCAGCGTGGCGAGCGTGGCCGATGCGCTCTCGGCGGGCAGCAGCAGATCCAGCACGGGCACGTCGCCGAGGGCGTGCCGGCGGACGAAACCGCCGCCGGGCAGCGGGGTCAGCGCGTACACCGTGGTCGGCCGCGGCGGCAGCGCGCCGGTGGCGAACTTGGGCCCCGGCACCTCCAGCACGTCCGGCTCGGCGGGCACGGCCACACCCAGTTTCGCGGCGGCGGCGAGCGCGCCGGGGCCGACCAGGCTGTGTACGACCAGGTCGGCGGGCTTGATCTCGACCTGGGTGAAGAAGCGCATCTTGGTCAGGAAGGCGACCAGGGCGTCGACGCTGCCCGGCTCGACGTCCACCCAGAGCGTGCCATCGAGCTCGGAGACCCACAGCTCGTGCTCGATGTGCCCGTTCGGGGACAGCACCAGCGTCCTGGTCCCCTGGCCGTCGGCGAGCGCGGTCAGGTGCTGCGAGGTGAGGTTGTGCAGGAAGCTCAGCCGCTCGGGGCCGGTCAGCGCCAGCACCCCGCGGTGCGAGCGGTCCACCAGCCCCGCCCCGGTAAGCAGCGTCCGCTGCTCGCGGTTCGGGTCGCCGTGGTGCGCCGCGACGGCGGCGTCGGCGGAGTCCGGGTCGAAATGACTTACCAGCACGGTCGTACCCATCACGCACAGCTCCCGCATAGTCCGAACAAGGCCACGTGCCCGATGTCCATCCGGAAGCCGCGCTGCGACAGCAGCCGCTCCGCGAGCGGGGCCAGCTCGCTCTGCTCCAGCTCGGTGACCGTGTCGCAGTTGCGGCACACCAGGTGCACGTGCTGCACGACCGCCGCGTCGTGGTACGTCGGCGCGCCGTGCGACAGGTGCACGTGGGTGACCAGCCCGAGTTCCTCCAGCAGCTCCAGGGTGCGGTACACGGTGGTGATGTTCACCCCGGAGGCCACCTCGCACACGGCGGCGTGCACCTGTTCCGGGGTCGCGTGGACGAGCTGGCGCACGGCGTCGAGCACCAGCTGCCGCTGGGGGGTGAGCCGCAGACCGCGATCCCGGAGGAGTTCGGCCAGCTCGGCGGAGCCTTGTTCGGGCATCGTCCGATCATAGTTCGGCACACCGGAGCGCCTCCGCCCGCGCACGGTGACCCCGAACGCACCGGTGGGAGGGCCGCGAGGACGGTCCGGGGGCCGCGTAGCATTCCGGCCGTGGTGCAGCCTGTTCTTGTGGTCCAGGGCCTTGGTGTGGTGCCGGCCGAAACTCCCGTGCTCCGGGCCGACGATCTCGGCGTGCTGCGCGGTGACGGGGTCTTCGAGACCATGCACGTGCGGCCCGACGGGCGCGGCGGCGTGCAGCCGTGGCTGATCGGCGAGCACCTGGCCCGGATGGCCCGCTCGGCCGCCCGGATGGAGCTGGCCCTGCCCGCCGAGTCCGTGCTGCGCGAGCTGGCCGCGCTGGCCTGCGCGCAGTGGCCGGCCGACGTCGAGGGCGCGCTGCGCCTGGTCTGCACCCGCGGCACGGAGGCGACGGCCGCCACCGGCGGCCCGGTCACCTGCTTCGCCACCGTGAACCCGATCGGTGCGGCGACCCTGGCCGCCCGCCGCGACGGCATCACCGTTACCACGATCTCGCTGGGCTACCCGGCCGATGCCCGCACCTCGGCGCCGTGGCTGCTGGGCGGCGTGAAGTCGCTGTCGTACGCCATCAACATGGCCTCGCAGCGCTGGGCACTCGCGCAGGGGGTGGACGACGCGCTGTGGGTCTCCGAGGACGGCTACGCGCTGGAGGGTCCGACCTCGACGCTGGTCTGGCTGACCGGCGGCACGCTGTGCACGGTGCCCGTGGAGACCACCGGCATCCTGCCCGGCACGACCGCCCGGCACCTGCTCGACACCGCCGGCGACCTCGGCTGGACCGCCGCGGAGCGCATGGTGACACCCGCCGAGCTGGCCGCCGTCGACGGCGTGTGGCTGCTGTCCAGCGTGCGCGGCGTCGCCGAGCTGCGGGCGATCGACGGCGCCGCCACGGCTCCGTCGGCGCACACCGAGAAGCTGCGCGCGTACCTGGGCTTCACGAACCTGGGTTACTGAACGATCCCTCAGGTGACGTAGCCTGCGGAGCATGACCTCGCAGGCGTATCTCATCGACGCGGTCCGCACCCCGTTCGGCCGCCACAAGGGCGGGCTGTCCGGCGTACGCACCGACGACCTCGCGGCCGCGCCCCTGGTCGCGCTGCTCAAGCGGCACCCCGAGCTGGACCCGGCGCTGATCGAGGACATCATCCTCGGTGACGCCAACGGCGCCGGCGAGGACAACCGCAACGTGGCCCGGATGGCGGCGCTGCTCGCGGGCCTGCCCGTGACGGTGCCGGGCGTGACCGTCAACCGGCTGTGCGCCGCCGGAGCCGAGGCCATCGTGCAGGCGTCCCGGGCGGTCCGGGCCGGGGACAGCGACCTGGTCGTCGCCGGTGGCGTGGAGAGCATGAGCCGGGCCCCGTTCGTGATGGCCAAGCCCGACAGCGCGTTCCCCGGCGAGGCGAAGCTGTGGAACACGCAGCTCGGCTGGCGCATGGTCAACCCGCTGATGCCCGACGACTGGACCGTGCCGCTGGGTGTGGCCGCCCAGCAGGTGGCGCAGGAGTTCGGCATCGGCCGCGAGGCGCAGGACGCCTGGGCGCTGCGCTCGCAGCAGCGCGCCGCCGCGGCCTGGGCGCAGGGCCGCTTCGACGACCGGGTGGTCGAGGTCGCCGGGGTGACCCGCGACGAGTCGGTCCGCCCCGACACGAGCGCCGCCGCGCTGGCCAAGCTGCGCCCCGCGTTCACCCCCGACGGCACGGTCACCGCGGGCAACTCCTCCCCCGTCAACGACGGGGCAGCCGCGACCCTGATCGGCTCGGCCGCCGCCGTCGAGCGCCTCGGCGTACAGCCGCTGGGCCGGATCGTGGCGAGCACCGTCGCGGGCGTGTCGCCGGAGCGCTTCTCGACCGGCCCGGTCCCCGCGATCCGGGCCCTGCTGGCCAAGGCGAAACTCGGCTTCGGCGACATCGCCGCCTGGGAGCTGAACGAGGCCTTCGCCGCGATGGTGCTCAGCTGCCTGCACGAGCTGCCGGAGATCGACCCCGAGCTGGTCAACGTCGACGGCGGCGCGATCGCGTACGGCCACCCGCTGGGCGCGTCCGCGCCCCGGGTCGTCATGGACCTGTGCCACACGCTGCGCCGCCAGGGCGGCGGCTACGGCATCGCGGCGGCCTGCATCGGCGTCGGCCAGGGACAGGCGGTGCTGGTCCATGTCGACTAACCCGTTCGACCTGCTGCCGCCCGAGCAGCGGGCCCGGTTCGAAGCGCTGGCCCGCGAGTTCGCCGAGTCAGGCCGGGAGCCCGCGACGCCCCGCGAGGCGTCCACCGTGGTGCTGATCCGCCCGGACCGCACGATCTTCCTGATCCGGCGGATGCGCGCGATGGCGTTCGGCGGCATGTGGGCGTTCCCCGGCGGCTCCCTGGAGGCCGGCGAGACCCCGGCCGACGCCGCGGTCCGCGAGATCGAGGAGGAGACCGGGGTGACCCTGCTGCCGGCCGCGCTGACGCCGTGGCACCGCTGGCTGACCCCGGTCTTCGAGCCGCGCCGCTTCGACACCTGGTTCTTCCTGGCCGCCATGCCCGACGGCCAGGACGCCGCCCTGCCCGAGTTCGAGGCCGACAAGGCCCGCTGGCTGACCCCCGAGGAAGCGATCACCGAGCACGAGTCCGGCGAACTGCCGATGCTCCCGCCCACCCTGGTCACCTTGCAAGAGCTTGCAGCGTACCCCTCAGTCGCGGACATGCTCACCACCCACCGCGACGTCACCACCCCCTACATGCCCACCCTCTGACCCGCCCCACCCACGCTCCCACCTGGCGCAACTCTTAAAGACTTGCGGCCTCAGGACTGTCCTGAGGCCGCAAGTCTTTAAGAGTTGTCGCAGGGCGGCGGGCCGGGCTGGTCAGCCGAAGCGGCCGGTGATGTAGTCCTCGGTGCGCTTGTCGGCCGGGTTGGTGAAGATGCGGCCGGTGTCGTTGAACTCGACCAGGCGGCCGTGGCGCACGCCGGCCTCGTCCAGCTCCGCGGTGAAGAACGCCGTGTGGTGGCTGACGCGGGCGGCCTGCTGCATGTTGTGGGTCACGATCACGATGGTGTACGTGCCCGCCAGGTCGTGCATCAGGTCCTCGATCTTGCCGGTGGCGATCGGGTCGAGTGCGGAGCACGGCTCGTCCATGAGGATCACCTCGGGCTTGACCGCGATGGCGCGCGCGATGCAGAGCCGCTGCTGCTGGCCGCCGGACAGGGCCAGGCCGCTGGTCTTCAGCTTGCCCTTGACCTCGTCCCACAGGGCCGCGCCGCGCAGCGCCTGCTCGACGCGGTCGTCCATGTTGTCCTTGATGCCGTTGATCTTCAGGCCGTAGGCCACGTTCTCGTAGATGGACTTCGGGAACGGGTTCGGCTTCTGGAAGACCATGCCGATGCGGCGGCGCACCTGGATCGGGTCGACGTCCGCGGCGTACAGGTCCTGGCCGTGGAACGTGATTTTGCCGGCCACCCGGGCACCCGCCACCAGGTCGTTCATCCGGTTGAGCGAGCGCAGCACGGTGCTCTTGCCGCAGCCTGACGGGCCGATGAGCGCGGTGATCTGGTGCTCGCGGACCGCCATGGTGGTGCCCCGTACGGCTTCGTAGTTGCCGTAGAAGACGCTGACATTCTCCAGCTGCATCACCGGCGTTGCGGACGCGACGGGCATGGCGGGCACGGCTCCCGGAAGAAGGGTGGACAGGGTGAAGTCGCTGCTCATGGTGGTCATCCTCAACGTTCCTTGATCGCGAAGCGGCTGGAGATCATGCGGGCCGCGACGGTGAACAGGAGCACGATCACCATCAGCGTGAGTGCCGCGCCCCAGGCACGGTCCTGTGCCGCCGGGAACGGCTCGCCGGCGTTCTTGAAGATCTGGGCGGCCAGGGTGGTGTTGGCCCCGTCCAGGCTCCAGTTCGAGGAGAAGATCGTGCCGGCCACCAGCACGACCGGCGCGGTCTCGCCCGCGGCCCGCGCGATGGCCAGCATCACGCCGCTGACGATGCCGGAGATCGCCGCGGGCAGCACCACGGAGACGGTGGTCTTCCAGCGCCGGGCGCCGAGCGCGGCGCTGGCCTGGCGCAGCTCGTCCGGCACCAGGCGAAGCATCTCCTCGGAGCTGCGGATGATGACCGGGAGCATGAGGCAGCCCAGGGCGAGCGCGGCCGCGAAGCCGGACTGCTCCTTCACCACCAGCACGTACGAGACGTAGATGAACAGGCCCATGACGACCGAGGGCACGCCCGTCATGACGTCGGCCATGGTCCGGATGAGCCGGGCCAGCGCGTTCTGCTTGCCGTACTCGTTGAGGTAGATCGAGCCGAGCACCCCGAGCGGGATGGCCATGGCGGCCGCGGCACCGGTGATGACCAGCGTGCCGGCCACGGCGGGGCCCATGCCGCCACCGGCCCGGCGGGCCGAGTTGGGGATGTCCTCGATGAGGAAGTCCCAGCTGATCAGCGCGATGCCCCGGCTGGTCACGTGGAAGATCACCAGGCCCAGCGGGATGAGCGCGACCAGCAGCGCCAGCCCCATGAGCGACTTGCTGAAGCCGTCGGTCAGCCGGCGGCGCAGCGGCAGCGCGGAGCGGCGCAGGTCCGCCGGCACCGGGGCGGCGGCCGCCGCCGGACGAGTAGCAGTGGTGGTCATGGCTTCTCCTCGCTTCGCTCGTCGGCGCCGCTGCCGGGCGTCATGATTCGCTCGCTGAGCCCGCTCATGCCGCAGCTCCCCTCATCCGGATCTCCGCCCGGCGTACGACGAAGCGGGCGACCAGGTTGACCAGCACCGTGATGACGAACAGCACCACACCCATGCCGATCAGGGCCGAGGTGAACACCCCGGTGGACTCGCCCCACTGGTCGACGATGATGGCCGGCAGCGCGTAGCCGCTCTCGAAGAGGTTCGCGGTGATCTGCACCGAGCTGCCGATGACCAGGGCGACCGCGATGGTCTCGCCCATCGCGCGGCCGAGGCCGAGGATGACCGCGCCGACCACGCCCCCGAAGCTGTGCGGCAGCACCGCGCCCTTGATCATCTCCCAGCGGGTGGCGCCGAGCGCCCAGGCTGCCTGCTTGTCGGAGTCGGGCACGGTCGCGAAGACCTCGCGGGCGATCGACGTGATGATCGGGACGATCATGATGGCGAGGATCAGGCCCGCGGTCATGAAGGTGCGCCCGCTGCTGCGCGGCTCGCCGAACAGCGACCCGAGCACCGGAATGCCGCCCAGCACGTCGTGCAGCCAGGTGTACACCGGACCGAGGGCCGGCGCCACGACCAGGATTCCCCAGAGGCCGAAAACCACCGACGGCACGGCGGCCAGCAGGTCGATGAGCGTGACGATGGCGGTGCGGATGCGGCGCGGCGCCAGCTCGGTCAGGAAGAGCGCGATGCCGACCGAGACGGGGACCGCGACGATCACGGCGATGGCGGAGACGACCAGCGTGCCGTAGAGGAAGGCCAGCGTGCCGTAGACCGGCTTGCCCGGGCCGTCGCCGTCGGGGTCGTTGGGGATCCAGGTCGAGCTGGTGAAGAAGTCGGCGGAGAAGGCCGGATACGCCTGCTTCACCATGGTGATCAGGATCAACGCCAGGATCACCAGCACCGCGAAGCCCGCGGAAACGCACAAGGCCCAGAAGAGACGGTCGGCGTGCCTGCCGCGGTCTTTCCGGGTCAGCTGAGCGGATTTGTCTAGGATTGTCATCTCTACTCCGAGGGGTGGCCTGGCGAGGCCGGTGCGGCGGATCCGGGAGGGAGCCGCCGCACCGGGGTGGAGCTCAGGTCAGATCAGCTTCAGCTGACCTTGTCCAGCTGGGCGAGCGCCTTGGCCTGCAGCTCGGTCGGCAGCACCGCGTAGTTCACCTCGGCGGCGATGGCCTTGCCGTCGGTCAGCACGTACTTGACGAAAGCCTTGACCAGCTCGGCCTTCTTCGGGTCGCCGTACTTCGGCTTGACCAGCAGGTAGGTCGGCGCGGTGATCGGGTACGTGGCCGCACCGGCCGCGTTCAGCGGGTTGAAGGTCAGGTCGTCCTTGACCTCGGCGCCGGCGAGCGCCGCGGTGGCACCCTCCAGCGTCGGGAGCACGTACTGCCCGTCCTTGTTCTTGATCGCGGCGAACGCCAGGCCGGAGTCCTTGGCGTCGCTCAGGTCGACGTAGCCGATACCGCCGTCAGCGGCCTTGATCAGCTGCGCCACACCGGTGTTCTTGGCGCCGGCCTGGGTGTCGGCCGGCCACGCGACGGTGTCGCCGCTGCCCAGCTTCCACGCGTCGGCCGCGGCGGCGGCCAGGTACTTGGTGAAGTTGTTGGTGGTGCCCGAGCCGTCCGAGCGGTGCGCCACGGAGATGGCGGTGGCCGGCAGGGTCACGCCCGGGTTGTCCGCGACGATCTCCGGCGCGTTCCAGGTCTTGATCTCACGCTGGAAGATCTTGGCCAGGGTGACCGGGCTCAGCTGCAGCTTGTCGACACCCTTGAGGTTGTACGACACGGTGATCGGCGCGGCGACGGTCGGGATGTAGAGGTAGGAGCCGGCGGCCACGCCGTCGGTGTCCTTGACCGTGCTGTCGGTGCCGGCGAAGTCGACCAGGCCGGAGCCGTACTCCTTCTTGCCCGCACCCGAGCCGATCGAGTTGTAGGTCACCTTGAAGTTCGGAGCGGCATCCTTCAGGGAGAGGATGACCTCCTGGTAGTAGGTGTTCGGGAAGCTCGCGCCCGACGCCTTCAGTTCACCGGAAAGGGAAGCCAGGCCGCTGGCGTCAGCGCTGGCGGAGGGGTCCGTGGTGGTGTCGCCCTTCGAGGAACAACCGGCAAGAGCAAGCGCAGCGATCGCGACGCCCGCAAGCACGCGCCGAGAGAGCACGGTTCGGTTCACTTCAGGGGTGCCTTCCTAGTCAGGGATAACGGCCGTCGCCGGCCTGACCCCGACATTGCACGGCCGAGGTAGACGGATATCCCGTCTCAGGTGAACGCAGGGTGAACAGGCAAAACAGGACCGGTGACGGCTCCATCAGCAAGGCGTGGCCGGGAAGTGAACGCGGTCACACCGCCCCGTCCAGGTCTGCCAGCGACAGCCCGCCATCGGTGGCCACCGTCCCGACCAGGGCGAGGCTGCCGTCCCGTACGTCCCACACCAGCACCCGCTGGTTCACCCCGGGCGTCGCGCCCGACCCGCCGGCGCAGCACAGCAGCACGCGCCGCCGGTCCAGCCAGCCCAGCAGCGTCACCCCGCCGGTCATCTCGGCGTCGGCCGCCAGCATCCGCAGCACCCTGGCCGAGCCGGGTTCGAGCACGGCCACGGCGACCCCGGCCCGCCAGTCGGCCCGCACCGGCAGCCCCATCGGCTCGCACAGGCGCGCGACCAGCCCGCCCACGCCCACGACCGCGAAACCCGGGCCCATGAACTGCCCCAACCGCCCGGCACCGGGTCCGCTGACCGCGACGGTGCCCTCGCTGTGGTCGCGGCCGTCGAACTCCCAGGTGCGCACCCGCGGCGGCGCCGTGATCGGGTCCCCGGCCGAGAGCAGCTCCAGCACCGAGGACGGAGCATCCTGACCGTTCTGGCGGCGCGGCGCGATCGCGTCGCGTGCCCCCACCGGCACCGGCAGCAGCCGCCCGGTGTCGACCTCAAGAAGCTTGTCGACGCCGAGCAGCAGGTGTCGCGGCCCGAGCCAGATGGTCACGGGCGACTCCGGCCCGACGTCGTGGCGGCGGGCCCGGCCCGTGGCCATCTCGATCACCCACAGCTCGTCGGACGTCACCACCGCCGCCCGCGAACCGTCCGGGGCCAGCGCCCCCGCGGACAGCAGCGCGGCGGCCTCCGCCGGGAGCCTGTCGACCCTGCGCCACTCGCCGTCCGCGCCCAGCACCACCAGCGGGCCCTCGCCGCCGCCCGTGACGGCGGCGTCGAGCACGGCGAGCACCCGCGGCGTCGGCTGCCGGCTCAGTACCGGCAGCCTGCCCGGGTCACCGGGTGCGAGGTCCCGCGGCAGCTTCGCGACCAGGGCCGTCCGGAGCGTGAGTTGTCGCGCCACCGGAGGCACCTCGTCCACTCCGTCCAGCACGGCCGGACCGGTGGGCAGGGCGGGCAGCGGTTGCAGGCCCTCCTCGCGACCGGTGGTCAGCGCCCGGATCCCTGCCGCGCCGAGGGCGACCGCGCCGACCGCGCCCGCGATCAGCAACCGGCGGCGGGTGGTGGCCCGGCCGCGCCGCCACAGCGCGGCCGCCTCCTGCTCGACGCTCACCGGCGGGGCGTGCCCGGCACGGCGCGACGGCGGCGTGCGGTCCAGTTCCAGCCGCACCCGGTGCGGGGGCGCGGCGTCGGCGACCTCCCGGGCGAAGAGCCGTTGCAGCAGCCGATCCGCGGCCGCGCCGGGCGGGGCGTGGTGCTCCGCGTCGTTGCCGCGCAGCCGCGACCAGCGCATGGCGACCAGGCCGAGCAGGTCCCGGGCCAGCGCGGCGGCCTGCGGCCCGTCTCCGGTGAGCTGCCTGGCGGCGTGCTCCAGCGGCGGCAGCCGGCGGGCCACCCAGTCGGTGAAGTCGGCGGGGGCGGCGGCCTGCCTGCTCGCCTCGTCCCGCTGCGACAGCACGTCGGGCGGCTCCTGCTCGAACACGCCGCCTCCTGACCGCCCGCATCACCGCGTCGCTCGCCGTGTCGTGGCCGCAGCCTCGCGCGGGGGCACGAGGCCGAAGGACCCACGGGCCGGAGACCCGCACCCTTAGATGGTGATGGATCTCACAGGATTGCGGAAGAGGTCGTTCAGGCGCGCTGGAAGAGCACGTCGGTGGACCAGCGCGCGAAGCCCAGCCGCTGGTAGAGCGCGGTCGCCGCGGTGTTGGACTCATCGACGTACAGCATCACCTGGTCCAGGCCCTGAGCCCGCAGGTGGCGCAGCCCGGCGGCGGTCAGCGCGCGGCCCAGGCCGGAGCCGTGCGCGGACGGGTCGACCCCGAGCACGTACACCTCGCCGATCGGGTCGTGGTGGTGTGCGTCCTCGGCGTCACGGCGCAGCTCACCGTGCACCTTGGTCCAGTGGAAACCGGCCAGCGCGCCGTCGCGCTCGGCGAGCAGGAAGCCCGCCGGGTCGAACCACGGCTCGGCCATCCGCACGTGCAGGTCGCGCAGGGTCCACCGGCCCTGCTCCGGGTGGTCGGCGAAGGCGCGCGCGTTGAGCGCCAGCCAGGCCTCGTCGTCCGCACCCGGCCGGAACGGGCGCAGCACCACGCCCGCGGGCAGGTCGGGCTGGGGCACCTCGGCGAACAGCGAGCGCCTCATCTGCCACAGCACCCGGGCCCGGCGGAAGCCCAGTGACAGCGCCAGCGCGCCGGCCGACGGGTGGTCGCCGTGGGCCCACAGCCGCAGCCGGCCGGCCGGGTCGGCTTCGGCCGCCGCGTCGATGGCGGCCTTGACCAGGGCCCGGCCCAGGCCGTGGCGGCGGCGCAGCGGATGCACGACCAGCTCCGCGGAGGGCCCGTCGACCGCGTCCGTGGTGTCCACGTGGGCGTAGCCGGCCAGTTCGCCGTCGGGCGTGCGGGCGATGACGTGCACCGCCGGGGCTTCGCCACCGTGCCGCAGGTGCAGCACCGTGTGCTCGGACAGCGGGTATGCGCCGTCGGTGTCCCCCGCCGCGCGTGCCAGCTCGACAACGGCGGAGACCTCGTCCGGTGTGAGCCGGTCGCGCCGCTCGGCATACCCGATCATGGCGTCAGCGTAGCCGGGAGTCGTGAAATCGCCGCCGCGGTCGCGCCGTGAGACGGAACATGCCCGCGGCGGGAGCCACGGGCATGTCGCGTCGAAGAGCTTTCGGGTCAGATCGTGGGCAGGTCCGCGAGCAGTTGCTCGGTGGCGGCGTCCAGCGGGTCGCGGTCGGCCAGCTGCTGGCGCGAGGACGGCACCACGAACTTGTAGCCGACCTGGCGCACGGTGCCGATCATGGCTTCGTACTCGGAGCCGAGTTTGGCGCGCAGCCGCCGCACGTGCACGTCGACGGTGCGGGTGCCGCCGAAGTAGTCGTAGCCCCACACCTCGCGCAGCAGCTGGTCGCGGGTGAAGACCCGGCCCGGGTGCTGCGCCAGGAACTTCAGCAGCTCGAACTCCTTGTAGGTGAGGTCGAGCGGGCGTCCCTTGAGCTTCGCCGCATAGGTGTCGGGGTCGATGGTCAGCTCGCCGCCGCGGATGAGGCCGCCGGCGGCGGCGGTCGCGGAGTTGAGGCGGCCCACGGCCATGCGCAGCCGGGCCTCGACCTCGGCAGGGCCGGCGGAGGCCAGGATGACGTCGTCGACGCCCCAGTCGGCGTTGATCGCGACCAGGCCCGCCTCGGTGACCACGGCGATCAGCGGCACGCCGATGCCGGTCGCGTGCAGCATCCGGCAGGTGGCACGGGCCTCGGACAGTTCAGAGCGCGCATCGACCAGCACGGCGTCCGGGCTGGGGGTCGACACCAGGGTGCGCACGTCGCGGGGCGCGGTGCGCACGGTGTGCGGGAGCAGGTCGAGCGCGGGAAGCACGGCGGATGGTTCACCGGCGCGTGCGGTCACCAGGAGCAGAATTTCCACGGATCGCCTCCGTCCTCGCGGCAAAGGGCCGCGCGAGCAGCACATGGGGGGCGTGGCTGGCCTCACGTCGGTCCCGGCGTCGCTGACGGGCGGGTAAAGCATGAGCATAGTCGAGTACATAAGAAATACCAGGAGGCCATGTCTTTGTCACTCACCGCGCGTGATCGAAGGCAATTGTTTCGGTCATCTTTCGCGCGTGTTTCGGACGCCGCGCCCAGCTCGGGAAGGTTCCCACCCCGGTGAGGTGCGCTCTGGGGGGTAGAGGTGGCACGATCGTTGCGTGCTCGGTTCCCCTCCCGACGACAGCGTCCGTAATCGCAGGTCATCCGGCCCCCAGTTCGACGGGCCGCACCGGCCCGGCCCTGGCCCGGCCGGCCGTGGCCCTGCGCCCGTTCCCGTGCCCGCGAGCCGCGGCGCGGCCGAACGGGGTGCCGAACCGGGCCCGCGTTCCCGGCGCGACGAGGCGGTGAAGAGCAAGGACCGGCGGCGCGCCCGCGGCGGCGACGAACCCGAGCCCGAGAGCGAGGACGGCCCCGCGGTCGAGATCGTCCCCGTGCGCCGGCTGCTGTCGGCGGCCGTGGCCGGCTTCGCGCTGCTGCTCGGCGTGGGCCTGGTGATGGGCGCGCAGACCGCCGGCGTGGGCACCGGCCGCATCCCGTACGCCGTGGTGATCCTCGGCGCGCAGCTGCTCTACGTCTTCGCCACCACCATGGCGATCCGCCCGCCCGGGGCGAAGGTCGTCGCCACGGTCGGCGTGCTGGCGGCGATCAGCGCCGACCTCGCGGCGATCCTGAGCGACGTCGCCTCGGTGGCCCCGCTCGGCCTCATCGCGGCGGGCGGCCTGGTCGCGGGCGCGGTCGGGCAGATGGTGCGCTACGAGGGACGCGTTCGCGTCTCCGAGTCGCTCGGCTCGACGGTGGTCATCGTGCTCGGTGTGGTCTCGTTCGCCACATTGATTGTTTTGACTCGCCTCCCGGCGGGCACACAGGCCATTGTGGTCTGCCTCATCGCCAGCGGCATCGCCTTGAGCGTCGCCCGGCTCACCGACGTCTTCGCGCCGTACCCGCGCCTGGCCGACCAGGTCCCGCGCGGCTCGGCGGGCATCGTGATCGGCGCGATGCTCGGCACCGGCGTGGCCGCCCTCATCGGCCGCTACCTGGTGCCGTTCACGCCCAGCGATGCCGCGTTGATCGGCATGGCGGCGGCCGGGGCGGCCGTGCTGGCCGACCTCACCATCGGCTTCGCCGAGGCGGGGCGGGAACTGGCCGGCGAGGCGCCGACCATGTGGCTGGCCCGGCACATGCAGGGCCCGCTGGCCGGCTTCGCGCTGGCAGCCCCGGTCGCATACGTGATCAGCGTGTTCTTCCTGGTGCCCGCATGAGGAAGTTCCTCACGATCACCGCGGTCGTGCTCGTCGTGCTCGGGGTGCTGGTCGTGGTCGGCGACCGGGTCGGCGCGCACTACGCGGAACGTGAGATCGCCGCCCGGGTCTCCGCGCGGATGCAGGACCAGGGAGTCACCTCGACCCCGCCCGAGGTGGAGATCCAGGGCTTCCCGTTCCTGACCCAGGTCGCGGCCGGCAAGTACACCGAGATCGACATCACCATGCGCGACCTGAAGGGCGGCCAGCTGCCCCTGCCGCTGCTGAACGTGGCGGCGCACAACGTCGAGGCGCCGCTGTCGCAGCTCATGGACGGCACCGCCCGGCCGGTGGCGGCGCGGGTGAACGGCGACGCCACGGTGTCCTACGCCAGCCTGGTCGAGGCCAGCGGCCTGACCGGGATCTCGCTGACCTCGGCCGGCTCCAACGACGTGCGGGTCACCGGCAAGGTGCCGATCATCGGCGAGGTCACCGGCACCGCCGAGGTCACCGTCGTGGACGGCAGCCACGTGCGGCTGCGCGTGACCTCGCTCAAGGGCGCCGCCGGCTCGGTCAGCCAAACGATCATCAATGCCTACAAGGACCGGCTCGCGGTGACCCTGACCCTGCCGAAGCTGCCGTTCAACCTCGAACTGACCGATGTCCAGACGGAGTCGACCGGCCTCATCGTCTCCTTCACCGCCAAGGACGTCGAGCTGGCCTGACGGCCGCGTGGATCACCATCTGCACTCCCGGATGGTGATCCACCGTTCCCGGATGGTGGACGACACATTCCCGAAATGACAGCGCTGCTGGTAGGGTCACCAACTATGAGTCCGCTGCTTACCAAGCGGCGCGCGGTCGACCTGTGCCGCGTGGCCACGTGCCTGTGTCGCCCCGTCATCTGACGGCGGCACAGTTTGCGCACCTCGATCACGATTCCGTGATCGTCAGCAGCTCTGTCAACTGACTCGCATCGCCCGCTCATCGCTGAGCCGGCCGCCCCCGCAAGTCAGCCAGCCGCCGTCGCCCTGTATTCGGTGAATCCCCTGTGGACCCGTACGCGGCGACGTTTTTCTTTCTCCCGCTCGCGCTCCCGGTGGCGTCACCCGCACAGACGTTCATCCACCAGCCACATCTCAAGGGAGAACTTCATGAGTCGCGAATCCGCCCTCGTCTCGGCCGACTGGGCCGAGAAGAACATCGCCGCACCCGGCGTGGTGTTCGTCGAGGTCGACGAGGACACCACCGCCTACGACGGTGGCCACATCGCCGGCGCGATCAAGCTGGACTGGCGCCAGGACCTGCAGGACCCGGTGCGCCGTGACTTCGTGAACAAGGAGCAGTTCGAGGCCCTGCTGTCCTCGCGCGGCATCGGCAACGACGACACCGTCGTGCTGTACGGCGGCAACAACAACTGGTTCGCCGCGTACGCCTACTGGTACTTCAAGCTCTACGGCCACGGCGACGTGAAGCTGCTCGACGGCGGCCGCAAGAAGTGGGAGCTGGACGCCCGCCCGCTGTCCAAGGACGAGGTCAAGCGCCCCGCGACCCAGTACGTCGCGCAGGAGCAGGACCTGTCGATCCGCGCCTTCCGCGACGACGTGGTCAAGGCCATCGGCGTGCAGAACCTGATCGACGTGCGCTCGCCCGACGAGTACGCGGGCCGCCTGCTCGCCCCCGCTCACCTGCCGCAGGAGCAGGCGCAGCGGGCCGGCCACATCCCCACCGCGCTCAGCGTGCCGTGGTCCAAGGCCGCGAACGAGGACGGCACCTTCAAGTCCGACAGCGAGCTGGCCGAGCTGTACGCGGCCGCCGGCATCGACGACAGCAAGGACACCATCGCGTACTGCCGCATCGGCGAGCGCTCCTCGCACACCTGGTTCGTGCTGCAGGAGATCCTCGGCAAGGCGAACGTGAAGAACTACGACGGATCCTGGACCGAGTACGGCTCGCTGGTCGGCGTGCCGGTGGCACTGGGCGACGAGCCCGGGAAGGCGTGATCACCATGACCGCACAGACTGCTTCGACTGTCGCGGCCGGCTGCGCCGCGCCCGACCAGGCCGCCCCGCTGCCGCTCAGCGTCGACCTGGACAAGGAGACCGTCATCACCGGCACCGTCCAGGCCGCCGGCGGCGACCCGGTCGCGGGGGCGTACGTGCGCCTGCTCGACCGCAGCGGCGAGTTCACCGCCGAGGTCGTCACCTCGCCGGCGGGCCAGTTCCGCTTCTTCGCCGCGCCTGGCACCTGGCAGCTGCGCGCCCTGTCCCGCTTCGGCAACGGCGACGCCACCGTCACCGCCGACCGCGGCGTCAACGAGGTCTCCCTCGCCGTCGCCTAAGCCTTGACCAAAGGAAGGGCACCTTCTTAACGCTATGCGTTGTGGAAGGTGCCCTTCTTAACGCCTGCCGCCAGGATTGGCAGGTGGAGGCCCTGCCGTGCCGCCGGCGCAGAGTCGCTCGCCGGCGGGCCGGGGCGAAGATCGCTGTTTTGGGTCAGAAACTGCGGTCTGACCTGACTTTCTGACCCGAAACAGCGATCTTCGGCCGCCAGCGGCCCACGGCCGGGGCCACCGCGACACGCCCGGCGGCACGCGCGTGGCAGCATGAACGGCGTGACCATCGACGCGCCCGCTCCTGAGGCGGCTGAGCAGCCTCAGTCGACGCCGCCCGCCCGCCGCAACCTGTGGCGCGCCCTCGTCGCCGCCTGGGCCCTCCTGCTGGTCGGGCTTGCCGTCTGGTCCGCCCGCAACGACCCGCCGTCGCTGCGCGACCAGACCACCGTGGCCTCGGCCAAGGCCACCATCGAAGAGATCGTCGGCCAGGTCACCGCCGTCGTCCCGGCCGGCTCCACGATCCAGGACAAGGGGTACGCCGAGAAGACGTGCCGCCTGTCCGCCGCCCGCGACGGCGTCTCGGTGGTCCGCACGCTGACCGTCTCCGGCCCGGTGGGCAACGAGTCCGCCACGGTCGAGGCGCTCGCCGCGGCGCTCCCCGACGCCCTCACCCGGCCCGCTGACGGCCCCAAGGAGGGCTTCTACTACGACGCGGGCAACTACGTGGCGGTACACGGCAAGGTCACCGGCGAGGGCACCGTGGCCGTGGACCTCAGCTCCGGCTGCCGCGTCCCCTGACCCGGCGCCCGAGCCTGGGCGCGCCACGCCGAAGCATCGCGGCTTCCGCCCGGCTCACCCGCGCCGACCCGTTGAGAAGGCGCCCTTCCTCCACGGATAGCGATGTGCAGAGCTGCTGCTCGTCTCGCTGACGCGAGCCGACGATGCCCTTCCTTCGTCAGTAGACGAGGGCTTGGGCGTCGTCGGAGAGGGCTTCCTCGACGAAGACCGCGGCGCCGGCTATCCGGATGCCGGGGATGACGTCGTCGGGCGTGATCTCCCGGCGCGCGGCGCACTGGGTGCACAGGGTGACGGTGCCGGCGGCCAGGATCGCGTCGAGCAGATCCGGCAGCGGGGCGGAGTGCGGCAGCTCGAACTCGGCGGCGCGGCCGGGCAGGGCGAACCAGCTCGCCTCGCCGGTCAGCCACAGCGACACCTGAGCGCCGGCCGCCACGGCGGTCGCGGCCACGGTGAACGCCTGCGCGCACCGCTCCGGCGCGTCGGCTCCGGCGGTCGTCTTCACGATGAGTTTGCGTGCCACGTCCGACAGCTTATGCACGAGCCCGGGCGCGCCTCATAGGATCTACCCGTGGTCACCGAGATCGGGTTCGTCAGCCTGCTGGTCGCCGGGTTCGGCGCGCTTGCCGGCGGCCTGGCCTATGTGGCCGTCAAAATCTCGCGCGGCCGCTGGTGAGAGTGCCTGCCCGCACGCGGGTGGGCGGAGCTGCCCCGGTGCGACACCGGTGCGGCGGGCCAGGGCCGACGAGTTCCGCAGTCGCGAACGAAGAGGGTTGAAACGGTGAGTACTGAAGAGAATCCGCTGCAGCCGCCACCGTGGCTGAACGCGCCGCCGGTCGACCCGTACCCCTACGAGGAGACCCACGACCTGCGTACGGGACCGGACCTGCACGGCGACCTGCTGGACCTGCTGCCCTTCGTCGGCGTGTGGCGGGGCCGCGGCCGCGGCGGCTACCCGTCGATCGAGGACTTCGACTACGCGCAGGAGATCCGGATCAGCCACGACGGCCGGCCGTTCCTGTTCTACGAGTCGAAGGCGTGGATCCTCGACGCTGAGTCCAAGCCGGTGCGTCCCGGTGGCCGTGAGGTCGGCTGGTGGCGGCCGTCGGGCAAGGACGGCGACGAGCTGGAGGCCATCATGACCAACCCGACCGGGATCATGGAGCTCTACCTCGGCAAGGTCGAGGTGAACCCGCCCCGGATCGAGATGGTCACCGACTTCGTGGCGCGCACGTCGACGGCCAAGGAGGTCACCGCGGGGCACCGGCTCTACGGCATCGTCGAGGGCGCGCTGCTGTACGCCCAGGACATGGCCGCGGTCGGCGAAGGCCTGACGCCGCACCTCAGCGCGCGCCTGATCCGCGTCGGCGGCTGAGCTGTCATATGCGGAGCCCGCTCCGCGGCCTTGGTCGGTCGTCCATCCTGCGCTGCGCTCCGGACAGACACCGGGCGGCCGCTGCGACGGGCTCCTTACTGAACCGGTGTAGCTTCGGGTCGTGACTGATCAGATTCGTTGGGGCGTTCTCGCCACGGGCGGTATCGCCGCACGCTTCGCGCGCGAGCTGGCCCAGGTGCCCGGCACCGAACTGGCGGCAGTGGGCTCGCGGACAGCGTCGTCCGCGCAGGCCTTCGCCGCCGAGCACGGGGCGGCGCGTAGCCACGGCTCGTGGGAGGCGCTGGCCGCCGACCCGGACGTGGACATCATCTACATCGCGACCCCGCACTCGCACCACCACGCGGCGGCTTCGCTGTGCCTGCGGGCCGGCAAGCCGTTGCTGGTGGAGAAGGCCTTCACGCTGGACCTCGCGCAGGCTCAGGACCTCGTGACCATCGCCCGGGAACGCGAGCTGTTCCTGATGGAGGCGTTCTGGACGCGGACCCTGCCCTCGACGCTGAAGATCGTGGAGCTGATCGCGGACGGCGCGATCGGCGAGGTCGTCTCGGTGCAGGCCGCGTTCGGCATCGGGCTCGATCCGGCTCCGGAGCACCGGCTGCGCAACCCGGAGCTGGGCGGCGGCGCCCTGCTGGACCTGGGCGTGTACCCGATCGGCTTCGCGCAGCTGCTGCTCGGCGAGCCGAACCAGATCCGCGCGTGGGCGCACCTGTTCCCCGAGGGCACCGACGCCCGCACCAGCATCTCGCTGGGCTTCCCGTCCGGCGCGGTGGCGTCGCTGTACTGCGGCATCAACGGCGACGTACGCAACGCCACGATCGTGGGCACCCAGGGCCGGATCGAACTCCCCTGGGGCTTCCACGCCGCCGACCGCTTCGTCCTGCACCGCCACGGCGCAGACCCCGAGGAGCTCACAACGGCCCCCTCGGGACTGCACTTCGAGGCCGCCGAGGCCACCCGCTGCCTGCGCGCAGGCCAGCTCGAATCCGACCTGGTCCCCCTGTCCTCAACGCTGTCCGTCATGCGCACCCTGGACGCCGTCCGCGCCCAGATCGGCGTCACCTACTGACAGCAAAAGCGACGATCTTGCGCGTACGGTGGGTGCGACACGCCCTTTCCGGGCGAATCGGCAACCGTTCGCGCAAGATCGTCGCGATCTTGTAGGGCGGGGCCGTCAGAAGATGGGGCGGACCAGGACGTAGGCGATGAGGGCGGCCACGGCCGCGCCGGGGAAGGTGAGGACCCAGGCGGTCATGATGTTGCCGGCGACGCCCCAGCGGACGGCCGAGAACTTCTTGGTCGCGCCGACACCCATGATCGCCGAGGTGATGGTGTGCGTCGTCGAGATCGGCAGGCCGTACGCCGCCGCGGTGAACAGCACGCTGCTGGCCACGGTCTCGGCGGCGAAGCCGGCCATCGGGTCCAGGTGGATGACCCGGCGGCCCAGGGTGCGGATGATGCGCCAGCCGCCCGCGTAGGTGCCCAGCGCCAGCACCGTCGCCGAGGTCCAGAACACCCACTCCGGGATGGTGTCGTTCGAGCTCTGGAACCCGCCGGTGTAGAGCGCCAGCACGATGATGCCCATGGTCTTGGCGGCGTCCTGCATGCCGTGGCCGACCGACATCGCGATCGCCGACAGCGACTGCATGAACCGGAAGAACCGGTTGAGCGGCGTGGGCTGCAGCAGCCGTCCCGACTTCTTCTTGGACAGCCACTTGGCCAGCAGGTACACCGCCCACAGCAGGGCCAGCATGAACACCGCGCCCAGGATGAAGCCGGTGGCCGGAGACACGATCATCGGCAGGACGACCTTCTCCAGGATGCCGCCCCACAGCACCTCGCCCTGCACGCCGAACGCGATCGCGGCGAGCATCGCCCCGACCAGGCCGCCGATCAGCGCGTGCGACGACGAGGAGGGAATGCCGTAGTACCAGGTCAGCAGGTTCCAGGCGATGGCCCCGACGACGCCGGCGAACACGATGCCCAGACCGGCCTCGCCCTCCGGCGGCGTGATGATGCCGCTGCCGACGGTCTTGGCGACCTGGGCGCCGAAGTGCGCGCCGACGAAGTTGCCGAGCGCGGCGATGCCCAGCGCGATCCGCGGGGTCAGCGCCCGGGTCGAGACACTGGTGGCGATGGCGTTCGCGGCGTCGTGGAAGCCGTTGGTGTAGTCGAACACCATGGCCGCGATGATGACCGCGAGCACCGGGATGAGGAGCTCGTTCACGTCACGCACCCCCGCCGGGGAGGCCGGCGATGAGGCCGCGCATCAGGACTCCTTGACGGCGATGGTCTCGACGGTGTTCGCCACGTGCTCGAAGGCGTCGCAGGCGGCCTCCAGCTCGTCGGCGACCTCCTTCATCTTCAGCACGGTCAGCGCGTCGTACTCGCCGCTGAACAGCCGGACCAGCAGCATGCGGTAGGTGCGGTCGCCGTCGTTCTCCAGGCGGTTGCACTCGACCCAGTAGTCCTTGAGGCCCTTCATCTGCTTGAGCCGCGGCATGGCCAGCGCGGTGACCTTGGCCTGCTGGTCCAGCACGTCGATCATCTCGATCATCTCGCGCGGCAGCGCCGGGAGCTTGGTCAGGCCGTACAGGTAGACCAGGTTGCCCACGGCCTCCAGGTGGTCCATGACGTCGTCGAGACCGGAGCCGAGGCGGTAGATGTCCTCGCGGTCGAACGGCGTGATGAACGTGGAGTTGATCTTGTTGTACAGCTCGTGCGTGATCTGGTCGCTGTCGTGCTCGACATCGGCCAGCCGCTCGCTGACCGACTGCACGTCAGCGCCGGGCAGCGCCAGCTCGGAGAGCAGCTCCGTGCCCCGCACCAGGTTCTGGGCGGCACGGGAGAACATCTCGTAGAAGGCGCCCTCTTGGGGGCGGAGTGAAAACTTCACCGCAAGCACCTTTGGTTTGGTGGTGTCATCCGGACGGTCTAGTCGGGGGAATGCTAAGCACTGTTACCCGGCCTTCAAGACCCGGTCACCTTGCGCCTTCTGCCCTTCATGGCCTGTTCACCTGCCGTTCACCTTCGGCGCGCTGCCCGTTTCCTCACGTTCCAGCCTTTTCGTCTCGGCTTGGGGGTCGAAGCCGGCCGGCGGATAACTCAGATCCAGGCGTTTCAAGGCATCGAGCATGAGGTGCGCCACGGCCCAGTCGCGGTACCACTTCCGGTCCGCCGGGACCACATGCCAGGGGGCGTGATCAGTCCCACACCGCCGGATCGCGTCCTGGTAGGCCTGCTGGTAGGCCGGCCAGTAGGCACGGTTGTCGACGTCGTCCGGGTTGTACTTCCAGTACTTCGTCGGATCGCGCAGGCGCTCCAGCAGGCGGCGGCGCTGCTCCTCGTACGAGATGTGCAGCATCACCTTGACCAGCGAGAACCCGCTGTCGACAAGCTCACGTTCGAAGTTGTTGATCTTGTAGTAGCGAGGCTTCCACACCCGCGCGGGGGCCAGCTCCCTTACCCGCACCACCAGCACGTCCTCGTAGTGCGAGCGGTTGAAGACGCCGACGTATCCCGGCAGCGGCAGCGCCCGGCGGATCCGCCACAGGAAGTCGTGCTGGCGCTCCTCCGCCGTCGGCGGCCCGAACGCGGTGATCCGCAGACCCTCCGGGTTCATCGCGCCGGCCACCTTCTTGACCGTGCCGTCCTTGCCCCCGCAGTCCATCGCCTGCAGCACGAGCAGCACCCGGCGCTGATCGGCCGGATTGCACTTGGCGTTCGCGAACAGCATCTCCTGCTGCCGCGCCAACTCCTGCCCCAGCGTCACCAGCTCCGCCCGCGCCCACCCCTTCGGATCGCGCCGCACACCCTTGCGATCGGGCAGCCCAGGCGTCCCCGCCGGATCTATCGCGCCGAGGTCCACCCCCGACCCGACCTGGAGCAATTCGGACACGTCCGCCACATTCCGATCATTGCGCACAACCCGCCCCCCACGCCGCCCATCCCCCAACTTCCACCCCGCCCTACCCCGTTGATCATGAACTTATGGCACGGCTCGACGGCGTGTCATGCCCACAACCTCATGATCACCTAGCGACCGCGATCGCCCGACCACCGCGACCGGGATCACCCAGCTACCGCGACCGCGATCCCCTGGCGACCGGGGTCACCCGTCTACCGCGACCGCGATCCCCTGGCGACCGGGGTCATCCAGCTACCGCGACCGCGATCACCTAGCGACCGAGGTACCCAGCCACCGCGACCGCGGCGAGCCGGCGGCACCCGACCCGGGTCGGCCGGCGCGCGGCGTTGGCGATCATGAAGTTAGGCGCGCGGCACGCCGGTGAGCCGTGCCATAAGTTCATGATCAACCCGGGGAGGGGGCGGTCAGGGGGAGACGTGGGCGAGCCAGCGGTGGAAGTGGGTGGTGAAGGGTTCCTGGTCGGTGCGGACGGCGTGGAGGAGCCACTGGGCGGCGGCGCGGGCCTGCTGGACGACCTCGTCGGGGTAGTTGAACTTGGCCTGGTGGGCGGCGAACTCGTCCTCGTCGACCAGCTGCACCTCGCCGGTGAGGCGGATCTTGCGTACGTCGAGGTCGAGGTCGGTGACGGTGACGGTGTCGTCGTTCCAGGTGGCGGGGGTGGTGATGTCGCAGTAGAGCGAGGTGTTGCGGGGGGCGGCGTTGAACATGGCCGTCCACCAGCCGGTGTGCGGGACGAGGACCACGCCGGGGATCTCGTAGACCTTGCCGGTGTCGCTGACCGTGCCGCTCGGGATGCCCAGCCAGGTGCCGTGCTCGTCGCGGCCGAGCAGGGTGGCCGGGAAGGCCCGGTGCGCACTCCCGTCGAACTTTCGGATCTCGACCCGTACGACGCCCATCCGACTACCTCGTTTCACGGCGGTGGCGTACACCCTCGCACCACCGCGCAACGATGCGGGGGTGACGCAAGTCGCGCCCACAAGCCGCCATGGTCCCAAATCCGGCGGCGCGGTGGAAGACCGTCGGTGCCAGCCGGTACGGTCATTCGGTGCCGCCGAAGAAGAAGCGAACACGTGACCACAGCGCCCTCGACCTGCTCGAGGCCGCTGTCGGCGCGGTGCCCGGCGGCTCGGCCCGGCCCGGCCAGCAGGCCATGACCGCAGCCATCACCACCGCCATCGAGTCCGGCGACCACCTGCTGGTGCAGGCCGGCACCGGCACCGGCAAGTCATTGGCCTACCTCGCCCCGGCGCTGACCGTGGACGGCCCTGTCGTCATCTCGACGGCGACGCTGGCGCTGCAGTCGCAGCTGGTCGAGAAGGACCTGCCCCGCATCGGCAAGGCGATCGCCCCACTGCTCGGCCGCGAACCGACGTTCGCCCTGCTCAAGGGGCGTCACCACTACGTGTGTCTGGCGAAGCTGGAGCACTCCGACGAGCAGGACCCGCAGGACTCGCTGTTCGACGCCGGCTCCAGCGGCAGCGGCGTGAAGTGGCTCGGCGAGTCCGGCCGGCTGGGCAAGCAGATCGAGCGCATCCGCGACTGGGCGATGGAGAGCGACACCGGCGACCGTGACGAGCTCGACCCGGGTGTCGACGACACGGCCTGGCGGATGGTGTCGACCCCGGCGCGCGAGTGCGTCGGAGCCTCCCGCTGCTCGTACGGGCCGGAGTGCTTCGCGGAGCTGTCCCGGGCCCGCGCCCGCGAGGCCGACGTGGTGGTCACCAACCACTCGCTGCTGTCGGTGGACATGATGGCCGGCCGGCACATCGTGCCCGAGCACAACCTTCTGATCATCGACGAGGCGCACGAGCTGGCCGACCGGGTCTCCAGCGCGGCCCAGGCCGAGCTGACCCCGGACACGGTGGACCGCACCGCCCGCGCGGCGCGCCCGTTCGTCGAGGGCGAGGAGTACCAGTCCCTGCTCGAGGCGGCCGACGCGCTGACCGTCGGGCTGGCCGAGACCCCGGCCGGGCGGGTGACCGGCAAGCTGCCCGCAGGCATCGTCGAGGCGTGCACCCTGCTCGACGGGGCGACCCGGCGCGGGCTGTCCCGGATCGGCGAGATCAAGGCCGACGACCCGGACCCGGTGCGCAAGCAGCAGGCCAAGGCGCTGCTCGACGAGGTCTCCAAGACCGCGCAGCGGCTGCTGGAGGACAACGAGCACGACGTCGTCTGGGTGGAGCACGAGCCGCGCCGGGCCCTGGTGGTCGCGCCGCTGTCGGTCGCCGGGCTGCTCGGCGAGAAGCTGTACGAGGACCGCACCGTCATCGCCACCTCGGCCACGCTGACCCTGGGCGGCAACTTCGACACCCTCGCCCGCTCCCTGGGCCTGCCGGTGAGCAGCAAGCCCCCCGCCGCCAAACCGGGCGCGGAGCCCGTGTACGCCTCCGGGCCGGGCTGGAAGTCGCTCGACGTCGGTTCCCCGTTCGACTACCCGAAGCAGGGCATCCTCTACGTCGCCGCGCACCTGCCCCGGCCCGCCGCGTCGGGCCTGCCGGACGCGGCCGGGGCGGAGCTGCTGGCGCTGGTCGAGGCGCTCGGCGGGCGTACCCTCGGGCTCTTCTCCTCCCGCAAGGCCGCGCAGCAGGCCGCGGAGCTGCTCCGGGCGAAGACGAACCTGGCCGTGCTGCTCCAGGGTGACGAAGCGCTGCCGCTGCTGGTCCGCAAGTTCCGGGAGGACCGCAACAGCTGCCTGCTCGGCGTCATGTCGCTGTGGCAGGGCGTGGATGTGCCCGGTGACGCCTGCCAACTGGTCGTCATCGACCGGCTGCCGTTCCCGCGCCCGGACGAGCCGCTGGCCTCGGCCCGGTCGGCCGCGGTCGACGCGGGCGGCGGCTCGGGCTTCGCCGCGGTGAGCGTCCCGATCGCGGCGATCCGGCTGGCCCAGGGCGTCGGTCGCCTGATCCGCTCCACCTCGGACAAGGGCGTCGTCGCCGTGCTCGACTCCCGCCTGGAAACGGCCCGCGGCTACGGCTCGTTCCTGCGCGCCAGCCTCCCGCCCTTCTGGTACACGACGAAACAGGAAATCGTCCTCAAATCCCTGAAACGCCTCAGCGAGAGCTGACCCGGCGGCCTCGACCCGCGCCGCCGACGACGTCCGGCAGTTTCGGGGAAACTGCTGCTATCGACCGCCGGATTCCCGCAGTTTCCCCGAAACTGCGGAGCCGGCGCGGGCGCCGGCGCGGGGGCGGGGGTGGGGGGTCAGCAGTCGCAGTCGCAGCAGTCGCAGTGTTTGCAGAGTCTGCAGCAGTCGCAGGCGTCGCAGCAGTTGCCGCAGTCGCCGCAGCTGGCGCACCAGCCCTCGCGGGGCAGGCCGCGCCACGGGCCGGGGTAGGGGTCGCGGCAGCAGACCTGGCAGGTGCAGCACATCCAGCTCGCGACTGCGCAGCCGAAGATCGGCCCGCGGGTGCTCGGCGGCAGCTCCACCTGCGGCCACCAGCATGAGCCGCTGCCCGGCGGCTTGGGCGCCTTCGGTTGGCGGCCCTTCTTGCCGGGCTGGATGACCGGTGGGTAGTACTGCGGGTCCGCGCCCGCGAAGGTGCGCTCGATGGCGTGCTCGACCTCGTGCACGAGCAGCCGGTGCACCAGCTTCGCGTCGGTGAAGGCCACCTCGTCCAGGGCCAGCCGGATGCCCGCCGCCGCGTCCCGCGCCAGCACCCCGGCCTGCGCGAACGACGACCCGGTCGCGAGCAGCGGGTTCCACGCCCCGGCGGCCCGGTCGGCGGCGAGGTCCTCGACCGCGTCGAGCAGGTGGGCTATCCGGCCGAAGAAACGTCCCGCCTCGGCCAGCGGTTCGGCGTTGCCGGGGCGCCCGGCGAGCACCGCGGTGTGCGCGAACGCGGCGGCGGTGGCGAGTTCGGTGGGCTCGGTGACGGTGAGCAGCGACCCGCCCAGCGTGACGGCCCGCTCGACCTCCCGCTGGCCGTGCACCGCGGCCAGCAGCACCCCGGTGTCCAGGCCAAGGTCCAGACCGGACCGGTGGGCTCGGGCCGCCCAGCGTCGCGCGACCAGGCGCGCGCCCGCGGCGACCGGGCGGCGGGCGTACGCGCCGTCGCCGTCCGCGGCGTGGTCGGATAGCTTGGCCGAGGCCAGCACCAGGGAGACCGTCGCGGCCAGGCGTGCGCCCGTGCCGTCGGCCACGGCCGCGGTGCGCATGCCGCGCAGCGGGCACGGCCCGGCGGTACGCCGTTGCAGGGTCGTCAGCTGCGCCTGGGTCAGCGCGGAGATGATCAGGCCGTCGTAGTTGGTGACGATGCGGGCCGCCTGGCCGTGCTCGTCACGCAGCGCCAGGCACAGCCCGCACAGGTGGCCGAGCCACTCGCTGTGCAGGCGGTCGGGGAGGCTGTGCGCGCAGGGGCGAATGATGCCGAACACGGGCGCAGCCTAGGCCACGCTGTCACCCCGCCCCAGGGGCCGCCGACCCTCCGGACATCGGTCCTGATCACAGCGCCGCGCCGGAATGCGGCCGCAGCTACAGGTGCAGACCGGTCGCCCCGAATGCGGCCGCAGCTACAGGTGCAGACCGGTGGCCCGGAACGCGGCCGCGGTCACAGGTACAGACCGGTGGCGTCGGGCTCCACCCGCGAGGCGGCCACCGCGTGCACGTCGCGTTCGCGCAGCAGCACGTACGCCTCCCCGTGCAGTTCCACCTCGGAGCGCTCGTCCGGGTCGAACAGCACCCGGTCGCCGACCTGGATCGCGCGCACGTGCGGGCCGACGCCGACGGCGGTGGCCCAGGACAGCCGCGTGCCGACCGAGGCGGTGGCCGGGATCACCAGGCCCGCGGACGAGCGCCGCTCCCCCTCGGCCGCCTCCTGCTTGACCAGGACCCGGTCGTGCAGCAGGCGGATCGGCAGGCCGGTCTCGGCGGTGGCTGGATTGAGTGTCACGCCGGTCAGGGTACTTCCCCGATGGTGCGGTGGTCGCAGGCGACTAACGTGGTGATGTTGCCTGTGCCCGGGAGGACACCAGTGGGTCGTTTGGACAACTTCAAGGCGAACGTGCGGCGCGCCTACGAGGCGAGCCGTGCCAGCGCCCGCGCCAAGCGCGAGCAGGAGGAGCGCGAGCGCGTCGACGCCGAGCAGCCGCTGCCCGAGCCGGCCGAGCCCGAGCTGATGCATGCCTCCACGGCCAGCCGCGACGACGTCGACGTGCCGTACGCGCTGCGCATCGGCGGGGCCTGGGCCTGGCGCATCATCGTGCTCGGCTTCCTGCTGGTCTACCTGCTGCAGTTCCTCGGCAAGATCAGCATCGTCATCGTGCCGGTGCTGATCGCCATGCTGCTGGCCGCGCTGCTGGCGCCCGCCGTGCGCTGGCTGAACCACATCCGGGTGCACCGGTCGCTGGCCACCGCGATCGTGGTGCTGGTCGGGCTGGCCGCGGTCGCCGGCACGCTGACCATGGTGATCAACCAGTTCGTCAACGGGCTGCCCGACCTGACCAAGAACGCGGCGGAGGGCGTGCAGCAGATCCAGACCTGGCTCAAGAACGGCCCGCTGCACCTGACCGACGCGCAGCTGGGCAGTGCGATCGACTCGGTCACCAAGAGCATCACGACGAACAAGGAAGCCCTGACCACCGGCGCGATCACCACCGCGACGACCGTGTTCGAGGTCCTCAGCGGCCTGTTCCTGGTGATCTTCACGCTCTTCTTCTTCCTGCGTGACGGCCGCGTCATCTGGCGCTTCCTGCTGCGCCTGGTGCCCAACCAGGCCCGCGAGCCGCTGGACCGGGCCGGGGTCGCCGCGTGGGCTTCGCTGGGCGCTTACGTGCGGGCCACCGTGCTGGTCGCGTTCATCGACGCGGTCGGCATCGGCATCGCGCTGGCCATCCTGCGGGTGCCGTTCGCGCTGCCGCTGGCCGCGCTGGTGTTCCTCGGCGCGTTCATCCCGATC
The DNA here is from genome assembly GCF_009720385.1 of Catellatospora vulcania. Lineage (GTDB taxonomy): Bacteria > Actinomycetota > Actinomycetes > Mycobacteriales > Micromonosporaceae > Catellatospora > Catellatospora vulcania. Next base: position 54,994 of record NZ_WARX01000036.1, read on the forward strand.
GTCGGCGCCACCCTGTCCGGTGCGGTCGCGGTGCTGGTCGCCCTGGTCACCAACGGCCCGCTGACGGCGCTGCTGGTGCTGGCCGCGGTCATTGCCATCCAGCAGATCGAGGGCCACCTGCTCCAGCCGCTGATCATGGGCCGGGCGGTGGCCATCCACCCGCTCGCCGTGATCCTCGGCATCGCCGCGGGGGTGGTGCTGGCCGGGATCGTGGGCGCGCTGATCGCCGTACCGCTGATCGCGGTCCTCAACACGGCGATTCGGCAGCTGGCCGGACGCCCGCAGCCGGAACCGGATTCGGTGATCGTCAAGGCGCCGCCCGTGCCCACCGCCTGAGGCACGAAACGAGAAGGGCTCCGCCGGTATCGACCGGCGGAGCCCTTCTTCGTCGCGGCAGCGGCGTCAGGACGCCTGCGGCGGGTAATACGGCTGCGGCGGGTACGGGTACCCCGGCTGCGGGTACGCCGGGTACGCGGGTGCGGGCGGGGGCAGCAGCACCGGCACCGGCACCACGGGCTCGGCGGGCATGGGCACCGTGCGGGTCACCCCGTCCGGGAACGTCATCCGGTACGCCGTCCCGTCGAAGAAGGACGGCGGCACCTGCGGGTCGCGGCCCACGAACATTGCCCGCGTGCCACTGACCACCATCAGCAGATCGCGCTCCTCCGCGACGCTGCGGGCCTGGTCGGCGGGGTTCTCGTCAAGGCCGCGGTTCATGCCGTCGCGCACCAGCGCCAGCCGCGTCGCGGCGAACTGGAACTCCTTCATCGCCTTGCGGCCCGGCTCCCCGGCGACGCGCTTGGCCCAGACCCGGGCGGCGTGCCGCCGGGCCAGCGTGCCCATCGCCGCCACCTCGGGCGGGGTGAGCCAGCCCGCCGTGGCGTACGCGGGCAGCACCTGCAACGCCAGGCGGCCCTCCCGGGCTCGTACCCACAGCGCGACGCCGATCGCCGTCAGGAACACCGGCACCATGACCGCGATGTAGCCGTACAGGAAGAAGTAGGGGCTGATCTCGGCGGACAGGGTCGCCATCAGGTTCCACGAGCCGTGCAGCATCATCGCCAGCAGCAGCCCGCCCACCGGCGCGCACCAGCGCACCCAGCTGCTGGCCGAGCGCGCCGCGATGCCGATGCCGATGCCGGTCATCGAGGTGAACAGCGGGTGCGCGAACCCGGAGATCAGGATGCGGCCCAGGAACATGCCGAAGACAAGCTGCGCCCCGGAGTACGGGCCCCACTGCTCGTTGCCCGCGTAGAAGCCGTGCCCGCCCAGGTAGAGGATGTTCTCCACCATCGCGAAGCCGACCCCGGACAGGCCGCAGTAGACGATGCCGTCGGTGATGCCGGACAGCTCGCGGCGGCGGCGCCAGAGGATCCACAGCGGGAACGCCGCCTTGCCCAGCTCCTCGATGAACGGCGCGACGACCGTGGCGACCACCGCGTCGGGCAGCGTGACCACGTTCAGCCAACCGGTGAAGAAGGAGTTGACGCCGAGCGCCAGCAGCGTCGCCGGGAACGCGCCCCACAGGAAGCTGATCACCAGCAGTCGCGGCGGCTCGGGTTCGTACCGGTCTAGCCAGAGGAAGGCTGCGATCAGCACCGGCACCGGCAGCAGCGCCGCGGACAGGCCGACCGCGAACGCGAGCGGCCCGATCTTCCAGCCCAGGTAGCCGAGCATGCCCAGGGCCGAGCCGCCGACCACGACGATCGCGAGCAGCAGCGGCAGCCAGCGCCGCGGGCGCTTGAGCGGCAGTGTCGGCTCCGGCAGCAGCGGCGGCAGGCCCAGCCCGGCCGTGCCGGGTGCGGTCCCAGGAGTCGGGAGGTCGGACATGGGCGCAGCCTACCTCCGCTATGCTCGGCGAAAGGTCACGAGTGTCAGCCGCTCTCACATTCGCCTGCGCAAGCAGTCGAAAGTGTCGAAAGATGGAGCAAAGCCCCGGCTTGCTGACCGGCAACCCTCTGTAGTTCGCGGTGGGGTGCCCCGGGTGATGACCGGGCCCAGCCCGTTGTCGTGCTGGGCAAGCGCGGACCCATGCCTCCGCCAGTGGCCCGTCCTGACGACCGCCTGCACGGCGGAACGCCGAGGACTTCCACCGGCGGCCCAGGGGTCCCAGACCCCGGAGGTGCCCCATGACCGCTATCGCCCAACGACCCTGCAGCGCCGTCGAGGCAGCCGAGGTCACGCCCTTGCGCGTGGCCGCAGCCGAGCTGACCGTGCTCGGCGTGCCCGGCCAGATCAACCTCGACTACGCCGCCACCGCTCCCTGCCTGCGGGCCGCCGCCGACGCGGTCAGCGCACTGCTGCCCTGGTACGGCTCGGTGCACCGGGGCGCGGGGGCCCTGTCGCAGCGCTGCACGCTGGAGTACGAACGCGCCCGGCAGACGGTCGGCGACTTCGTCGGCGCGCGCGAGACCGACCACGTCGTGTTCACCCGCAACACGACCGACGCGCTGAACCTGCTGGCGCACGTGCTGCCCGCGGGCACCACGGTCATCACGTACGCCGGTGAGCACCACGCCAACCTGCTGCCCTGGTCCAACGCGGTGCGCCTGCCGGTGCCGGGCTCGCCCGACGCCGCGGTGCGCTACCTGGCCGCCGCGCTGGCCGAGGTGCGCCGCGGCAACGCCGACGGCGAGATCCTGGTCGCCGTCACCGGTGCCAGCAACGTCACCGGCGAGCTGTGGCCGGTCGCGCAGCTGGCCCTGATCGCGCACCGGTTCGGCGCGCGGATCGTGCTCGACGCGGCGCAGCTCGCCCCGCACGTGCCGGTCGACCTGACCGCGCTCGACGTCGATTATGTGGCGCTGTCCGGGCACAAGCTCTACGCGCCGTTCGGCGCGGGCGTGCTCGTCGGCCGCGGCGACTGGCTCGACACCGCCCAGCCCTACCTGGCCGGCGGCGGCGCGACCAGCGGCGTCGGCGACGCCACCCACGACGTGCGGTGGACCACCGGCCCGGCCCGGCACGAGGCGGGCACGCCCAACCTGCTCGGCGCGGTGGCGCTGGCCGCCGTGTGCGCCACCTTGGAGGCCGCCGACCGGTACGCGCTGCACGCCGAGGAGCAGCGCCTGCTGGGCAGGCTCCGGGCCGGGCTGGCCGAGCTGCCCGACGTGGCGGAGCTGCGCACCTTCGACGCCGACGCGGCCCGGATCGGCGTGGTCTCCTTCGCCGTGCGCGGCCGCGACTCCGCCGAGATCGCCCAGCGGCTGGCCCGCGAGCACAACATCGGCGTGCGCGACGGCCTGTTCTGCGCCCACCCGCTGGCCCGCCGCCTGCTCGGCGAGGCGTCGGTGCGGGCCGGCTGGGACGGCGTGCCAGCCACCGCGCTGCGCGCCAGCATCGGCATCGGCACCACCGACGCCGACGTGGACACGTTCGTCGCCGCGCTGCGCGCCATCGTCTGACCTAGCGCCACGTCGCCTGAACCCGCGCCAAGGCAACGGCCGGTGGCCCGTTCCGGGTCACCGGCCTTAATCGCTCTTCGGCGCGGCGGCGCCCTCTTCGCCATTCGGCGGCGCGGCGCCGCCCTCTTCGCCCTTCGGCACGGCACCGGTCTCCGCACGGCTCAACCGATACGGGTCGATCCGACCGACGGCTCTCCTGATCTGCCGCTCCGCGTCCTCACGCGACAGCTGGGCGGCCTGCAGCAGGTCCGTCGCCGTCGAGCGCACCTGCGCGAACACCACCTCGCCGGAGAACCCCAGACCCGCCTGATGGGCCTCCCGGGCCTCCCGAACGGCGTGCACCGCGGCCTGCGCCGCCTGCTCCGGCTCGATCGCGTCGGCCAGCTCGCGGCGCAGCGACGACACCGACCGCGCCAGCGCGTGCACGGCGGCGACCAGGGAGGCCGGCACCGGTTCGCCGTCGCGGATCATCGACACGATGCGGCGTACCAGCACCCGGCTGTTGCGCAGCGAGCGCGCCAGATGGTCCGCGGCCTCGATGTATGCCGACAGCAGGCCGTGCTTGCCCCAGTGCAGCGGGGCGATGGTCGCCAGCTCCTTGCTCGTCTTCAGCGACTCGCCGAACGACCGCAGGTGCGACTCCGCCTCCCGCATGCGGTCCAGCGCCTCCTGCGCCACCGCCGCGTCGCCGTGCGCCAGCGCCTCGGCCGCCTCGTCGAGCCCGTCGGCGAGCGCGTCCATCAGCGGCCCGACCGCCCGCTTCACCTCGGTCAGCGGGTTCAGCGGCAGCAGTAGCGCCATCACCAGCAGCGCGATGCCGCCGCCGACGACCGCGTCGACGAAGCGGCTGAGGTAGTAGTCGCTGGTGATCGGCAGCAGCGTGGCGACCAGGATGCCGGACGAGGCCGCCTGGCTCACCAGCGACGCCGAGCCGCCGATGAAGATGGCCAGGTTGATCGCGAGCAGCACCACCAGCGACACCTGCCAGGCGCCCCGGCCGATCACCAGGATCAGCAGCTCGCCGAGCAGGATGCCGACCGCGTTGCCGGCCACGATCTCGGCCGCGCGCCGCATCCGCTGCCCCACCGAGATGGCCAGCGTGACCACGGCCGCGATCGGCGCGAAGAACGGCTGGAAGTGGCCGAGCAGGTCGTGCGCCACGTACCAGGCCAGCCCCGCCGCGACCGCGGCCTGCACGGACAGGATGACGCTGCCGCGCACCCGCCGCACCCGGTCGCGCAGCGTGACCCGCGTGCGGCGGCCCAGCTCGGCGGCGTCCATCACCTAACTGTGGCCTACCCCGCACCGCGAGCCGGACGGATGCGCCAAGATTTGGCCATGGCCACCGAGACGACCCCGCTCACCGCCGACCGGTTCGCCGCCACGGCCCGCGCCGCCGGGGCCACCGGTCCCGACAGCGTGCTGGCCGAGGTCGGCACCGAGCTGATCAACCGGTGGTCGGAGCCGCAGCGGCACTACCACACCGTGGAACACCTGGCCGCGTGCCTGGAACTGGTCGGCGACGAGCCGGCGGTCGCGCTGGCGGTGTGGGGCCACGACGCGGTCTACGACCCGACGGCGGCGGACAACGAGGAACGCAGCGCCGTGCTCACCGCCGAGCTGCTGACCGAGTGCCGGCTGCCGATCGCGGTGATCGAGGAGGTCACCCGCCTGGTACGCCTCACCGCCGGCCACTCGGTGGCCCCCGGCGACCGCAACGGTGCCCTGCTGGCCGACGCCGACCTGGCCGTCCTCGCCGCCCCGTGGCCCGACTACGTGCACTACGTGGCCGCCGTCCGCGCCGAGTACGCCCACGTCCCCGACGAGCTGTGGCGCATCGGCCGCAGCACCGTCCTGCAGTCCCTGCTGGCCTTACCCACCCTCTACCACCACACCCCCCACCTGGAGTCCCCCGCCCGCGCCAACCTCCGCCGCGAACTGTCCTCCCTCACCCCGACCCCACCCCCGGGTTGATCATGAACTTATGGCACGGGTCAGCGGCGTGCCGCCGACACAACTTCATGATCACCTTCGCGTGCCACCATCCGGTCGGCCGGCGGGCAACAGAGGCAGGCAGCTCCATCGATCATGAGGTTGTGGCCACGACACGCCGCCGAGCCGTGCCATAAGTTCATGATCAACGCGGAGGGGCGGGTGCTGCGCGGGTGAGGTGCTTGGGGATGCGGAGGTTGGCGGCGCGGAGCATGCGGGCGATGTCGCGGGAGGTGGCGTAGCGGGCGCCGAGCCACAGGGCGACCGGGACGCGCTCGGCGGGGATGTCGTAGTGGTCGCGGTCGAAGCCGCGGCGGGGAGCACCCAGCAACTCGGCGAACACGTGCAGTTCCGCCAGCGACACGTCGCTGACCAGATGCGCCCACAGCCGGCCGTGCGCGGGCCAGACCGGGCTGTCGACATGGATCACGCGTCCACGCTAGCGTGCGAAGGTGACCTTCCTCGACGAGCTGACGGCTGCTCTGTGCCCCGACCGCGTGATCACCGATCACGACCTGCTGATCTCGTACCGGCGTGACGAGGCGGATCTCTGCGACGCGGGTATGCCGCTGGCAGTCGTACGCCCGGAGGAGACCGCCCAGGTCGCCGCCGCGATGGCGATCGCTGCGCGGCACGGCGTGCCCGTGGTGCCGCAGGGCGCGCGGACCGGGCTGGCGGGCGGCGCGAACGCCGTCGACGGCTGCCTGGTCATGTCGATGCTCGCCATGAACCGCATCGTCGACCTCGACATCGCCAACCGGGTCGCCACCGTCCAACCGGGAGTGGTCAACGCGGTGCTGGCCCGTGCCGCGCTCGCCGAAGGGCTGCGCTACCCGCCGGACCCGGGCTCGTGGGAGTCGAGCACGATCGGCGGCAACGTCGCCACCAACGCGGGCGGCATGTGCTGCGTGAAGTACGGCGTCACCACCGAGTACGTGCTCGGCCTGGAGGTCGTGCTCGCCGACGGGCGCGTGCTGCGCACCGGCCGCCGCACCCCGAAGGGCGTCGCCGGATACGACCTGACCAGGCTGTTCGTGGGGTCCGAGGGCACCCTCGGCGTCATCACCGAGATCACCGTGGCGCTGCGGCCGGCCGCCGAGGAGTCGCTGACCATGGTCGCGGTCTTCCCGACCACGGCCGCTGCGGGCGACGCGGTGAACCGGATCTTCGCGGCGGGGCTGTCCCCCAGCCTGCTGGAGCTGCTGGACCGGGTGCATCTGGAGGCGCTGGAGGCATACCGGCCGATGGGGCTGGACACCTCGGCCGCCGCGCTGCTGCTGGCCGCGGTGGACACCGGGTCGCGGGCCGCCGCGGACCTGGAGGCCATCGCCGAGCTGGCCAGGCAGGCCGGGGCGAGCGACGTCTGGCAGGCCACCGACGCGACCGAGGCCGCCGAGCTGCTGCAGGCCCGCCGCCTGGCGCACCCGGCGATGGAGCATCTGGCCCTCTCGCTGTACGAGCACGGCGGGCTGATCATCGACGACATCGCGGTGCCGCGCACCCGGCTGGCGGAGCTGCTCGACGACATCGTGGAGATCGCCGCCAAGCACGACGTGCCGGTCGGCGTGGTCGGCCACGCGGGCGACGGCAACCTGCACCCGAACATCGTGGTGGACCGCGCCGACCCGGCCAGCGTCGCGGCAGGCCAGCGCGTCTTCGACGAGATCATGGAGCGCGGCCTGGCGCTGGGCGGCACCTGCACCGGCGAACACGGCGTCGGCCTGCTCAAGCGCGACTGGCTGGCCACCGAGCTGGGCGAGGTAGGCGTCGACGTCCAGCGCGCCATCAAGTCCGCCCTGGACCCGACCAACCTCCTGAACCCCGGCAAGGTCCTGCGCTGACCCCGCCGGTCGGGCCGGGTGATGATCGCTGTCTCGTGTCATGATCTGCGGTCCGGCCGCAGATCATGACACGGAACGCCGATCATGACTGCCGGCGCCGACCCTAGGGTCAGACGGCGGTGAGGCGGGCGGCGTCGGCGGCGGCGTCGTCGGGCATGCGCTGGGATTCGCGTTCGGCGTCGACGCGGGCCAGGTAGGCGCTGATCTCGGATGCGGTGGTGGCGGGAGACCAGCCGAGGACGGGGGCCATGAGCTCGGCGGTGCGGCGGGCCGTCTGGACGCCGCGGTGGGCGGTCTCGATGGAGATCCGGGTACGCCGGGCGAGCACGTCGACGACGTGCAGCGCGCCCTCGTGGCGGGCCGCGTAGACGACCTCGGCGGACAGGTGCTCCGGTGCGCCGGGCAGCGGATCGGCCAGCGAGCGGTCCTCGTCGATCAGCGCGAGCAGCTCGGTGGTGAGCGTGCCGTAGCGCTCCAGCAGGTGCTCCACCGCCCCGACGCTCAGCTCGTGGCGGCGGGCCAGGTCGGCGCGGTCACGCCACATCGCCTCGTAGCCGTCGGCCCCGAGCAGCGGCAGGTCGGCCGTGCCGCTGTGCCGCACGTCGCCGAGCCGCCGGACCGCCTTGTCGATCACGTCCTGGGCCATCACCCGGTACGTGGTGAACTTGCCGCCCGCCACCAGCAGCAACCCGAGCAGAGGCTCGACGACGGCGTGCTCGCGGGACAGCGCCGACGTCGAGTCCGACTCCCCCCGCAGCAGCGGACGCAGGCCCGCGTACACCCCTTCGATGTCCTCGCGGCGCAGCGGCCGGTCGAGCACCTCGTTGACGTGCGACAGCAGGTAGTCGATGTCCTTTGCGGACGCGGCCGGGTGCGCGCGGTCGAGCTGCCAGTCGGTGTCGGTGGTGCCGATGATCCAGTGCCCGCCCCACGGGATGACGAACAGCACGCTGGACGCGGTACGCAGGATCAGGCCGACCTCGCCGGTGATCGCCGAACGGGGCACCACCAGGTGCACGCCCTTGGAGGCGCGCACCCGGAAGCCGACCCGCGCGTCGGGCAGCCAGGACGAGACGTCGTCGCTCCACACGCCGGTCGCCGCGACGACGGTCTTCGCGCGCACGTCGAACTCCTCGACGCCGTCGCTGACCCGTACGCCGGTCACCTGGCGGGCCTGCCGGAGCAGGCCGACGGCCTTGACGCCGGTCAGCACGGCCGCGCCGAGGCTGGCCGCGGTGCGGGCCACCGTCACCACGAACCGGGCGTCGTCGACCTGCCCGTCGTAGTAGCGGATCGCGCCGGCCAGGCCCTGTTCGCGCAGCGACGGGAACAGGCGGCGGGCGCCGTGCTGGGTCAGGTGCTTGTGCAGCGGCATGCCGCGCCCGCCGCCGACCAGGCCCGCGAAGGCGTCGTAGAGCGCCACCCCGGCCCCGTAGTAGAGGCGGTGCCAGGCCCGCTTGGCCACCCCGGCCACGCCGGGCGTTTCAGCAGGCAGCGGGACCAGGAACGGCACCGGCCGCACCAGGTGCGGGGCGAGCCGCGTGGCGAGCAGGCCGCGCTCCCGCAGCGCCTCGTGCACCAGCGGGAACTCCAGCTGTTCCAGGTAGCGCAGGCCGCCGTGGATCAGCTTGGACGAGCGCGAGGACGTGCCCGCGGCGAGGTCGCTCGCCTCGATCAGGGCCACGCGCAGGCCGCGGGACGCGGCGTCCAGCGCCGCGCCGACGCCGGTCACCCCGCCGCCGACGACCAGGACATCGAACTCTTCGTCGCGTAGCCTGCGCAGGTCGGCTGCGCGGCGCTCCGGGGACAGAGCACCTGCGGCGAAGCGGGACACGCTGCGGTCACGCATCCCACCAAGGTACCGTGCGGCTGTGCTCCCACACGGTGACCGGCAGGGTGTTCCGCCTCATGTTCCGACCGTGCCCCCATCCGCGTACGCGGATGCCCCGCCACGGTCCCCGGTCGGCGCGATCGTCGCCGCCGTCCTCGTCGGAGTGTGGGCGGTCGTCGTCGCCGTGCTCTCCCAGTACGGCATCGTGCTCACCGCGCAGGTGCTGGGCCAGCTCGGCATGCAACTGCCCGGGTTCCTCTGGCCGCTGGCCGGATTCCTCCTCGCGCTGTTGGTCGGCGGACCGGCGCTGCTGCTGGCCCTGCTGCCCAAACACGAGCCGGTACGGGCCGCCGGCCGCGCCTTCCTCCTCGGCGCGCTGGCGCTCGGCGCGGGCAGCGCGCTGCGCCTGATCCCGGCCACCGCCAACGAGCTCTACCTGCTGATGTACGCGGTGCTCGCCGGCGCCGCCGCGTTCCTCCTCTACCGCCGCACCGCCGCCCAGCTCCCGTCCGCCGCCGCCGCGGCTGCTGCCGACGAACAGGCGCACCCGGCCACCGCGGCTGTCGCCGACGAGCATGCGGCTGCCGCCACCGCGACCGGCGCGACCGCCGGGGCCGACAGGCCCGGGGCCGGGCAGGTCGCGAGCAGGTCCGCCGACGGCACTGCGCCCGGCGGCCCGGGGCCTGCGGCGGGTACGCCGGGATCGCTGGGCTGGGCGGTGCTCGCCGGGGTGCTGGTGCTGCTGCCCTACCTGTGGGCGGGCGCGCTGGGCGGGCTCACCGAGTCCCTCGCCGCCGCCCTGGCCGCGCTCGCCGTGGGCGCGCTGGCCATGGTGATCCTGGGACCCGGCCTGTGGCGGCACTACCTCCACCGCGGCCGGCCGACGCTGGTGCTGGCCGGAGGGCTGGTCGCGGGGGTGGTGCTGACCCTGCTCGCGGGCGGTGCCGGCGCGGCCGGGACACAGGTGCTGACCCTGCTGGTGCTGCCGCCGCTCGGCTTCGCGGTCGCCGCCCTCGCCCCCGGTTCACCCCGTGGCTGGACCACGCTGACCCTGGTCGCCCTGGCCGCGTTCGGGCCGCTGGGCTTCGTCGACCCGGACGAGATCAACCTCGGCCTGATCGGCCGCGACGTGCCGTACTACGCCCTGCTCGCGGCCCTGATCGCCTGGCTGGTGGCGCTGGCGCTCGGCGTCGGGTACGGCATCGGCCTGCTGCGCACCGTGCACGAACCGGCCGTCCCGGCGCAGCCCGGCCCCGCAGCGTCCTGGCCCGCGGCTCAGCAACCCGCGACGCCCTGGCCCGGCGCGCATCCGGGCGCGCAGCCCCCGTGGGTCGGCGCGCAGGCACGTGGGCCGGGTGCGCCCGAACCGGTCGGGCCCGAGCGGCGGCACGTCGTGCCGCGTACCGGCGGGCGGGCGCTCGCGGCCGGGCTGGCCACCGCGGTCGCCCTCGGCGCGGGGATCTACTACCTGTCCTCGGGCCAGCCGGGCTTCTTCGGCGACCAGCTGTTCGTGGTGCTCAAGGAGCAGGCCCCGCTGGCCGGACTGCCCACCACGACCGGCCTCGGCACGGGCCGCGACCAGCGGGTCGACGCCGTCTACCGGCGGCTCGTCGAGCACGCCGACCGCACCCAGGCCGCGCTGCGCACCGAGCTGGACCGCTGGAATCTCGACTACCAGCCGTACTACCTGGTGAACGCGATCCTGGTGGACGGCGGCCCGGAGACGAGGATGTGGCTGGAGTCCCGGTCCGACGTGGACCGGGTGCTGACCGACCAGCGCCTGCGCCCGCTGCCCGCGGAGGTCCCGATCGGGCGGGGGCCGGTGCAGCAGCCGCCGACCACCCCGCAGTGGAACCTGAAGATGGTCGGCGCGCCGGACCTGTGGCAACGCGGCGTGACCGGCAAGGGCATCGTGGTCGGGTCCTCGGACTCCGGCGTGGACGGCTCGCATCCCGCGCTGGCGGCCAACTTCCGCGGCGGCGACGACTCCTGGCTGGACCCGTGGTCGGACAGCCGCACCCCGATCGACCACAACGGCCACGGCACGCACACCACGGCCACCGCGGTGGGCCGGGAGCGGGTCGGCGTCGCGCCGGACGCCCAGTGGATCGGCTGCGTCAACCTGGAACGCAACATGAGCAGCCCGTCGCTCTACCTGGACTGCATGCAGTTCATGCTCGCGCCGTACCCGCACGGCGGGAACCCGTTCACCGACGGCCGCCCGGCGCGCGCCCCGCACGTGCTCAACAACTCGTGGGGCTGCCCGCCGCTGGAGGGCTGCGACTCCACCGTGCTGCAACCGGCGACGTCCGCGCTGGCCGCGGCCGGGATCGCCTTCGTCGCGGCGGCCGGTAACACCGGGCCGCAGTGCGGCTCGCTGGACACCCCGCCGGCCACCGACCCGGCGGCGATCACCATCGCGGCGGTGGACCAGGCCCGCAAGATCACCTCGTTCTCCAGCCGGGGGCCGGCCGGCCCGAAACCCGACCTGGCCGGGCCGGGTGAGGCGGTGCTGTCGGCGATGCCCGGCGGCACGTACGCCGAGCTCAGCGGCACCTCGATGGCGACGCCGCACGTGGCCGGGGTGATCGCGCTGCTGTGGTCGGCCCGGCCGGAGCTGGTCGGCGACCTGGCCCGCACTCAGCAACTGCTGCGCGACACAGCCCAGCCCGCGCTGCTGGCCACCGCGGCGGCGCCCTGCGACACCGAGGCGGCTCAGGCCGGAGCGGGCATCGTCAACGCGGCCGAGGCGGTCGTGGCCTCCGCCAGGTAGGCTTCGCTCCCATGATCACCCCTTACGAGCCCCAGCACCGGGCCGCCGTGGTCGATCTCCTCGGCCGGTCCCTGCTGGCCGAGGACGCCGCCGAGGCGGCCGACATCACGGCCCTGCTGGGCGGTTCGGCGGGCTTCGTCGCGGTCGACGGCGACGTGCCCGACGGCGACGTGGTCGGGGTCGCGCTGGCCTCCACGGGACGCAAGGACCCGACGGTCGGCCACCTCGACCTGCTGGTGGTCGATCCCGCCTTCCGGCGGCAGGGCCTGGCCCGCGAGCTGGTCGGGGCGGTCGAGGGGCAGTTGCGGGCGCGCGGGCTGACCGCGGTGCGCGTCGCCGGCAACCCGCCCACGCACGTGTGGCCCGGCGTGGACGTGCGGTACACCCCGGCCGTGTGCGCGCTGACCGCACTCGGCTACGCCCACGACCGTACGGCCTGGAACATGACCGCGGACCTGGCCGAGGGATCACCCGCATTGCACGAGACCCGGACCGCCCAGGAGCGGCTGGCCGCCGCGCACGTGGTCGTTCGCGCGGCCACCCCCGACGACCTGGCGGAGCTGCGGCCGCTGATTGCCGCCGAGTGGGGCCCGGCCTGGGTGGCCGAGGTCGAGCGGGCCGTCGGCGGGGCCGGGGGCTGCCACCTCGCCATCCGCGACGGGCAGCCGATCGCGTTCGCCGCGTGGGGCGGCTGCCGCCCGAGCTGGTTCGGACCGATGGGCACCCTGCCCGCCGCGGCGGGCCTGGGCATCGGCGGCGTCCTGCTGCGACGGTGCCTGCGCGACCAGGCCGACCGGGGCCTCACCCAGGCCCAGATCGGCTGGGTGGGACCGGTCTCGTTCTACTCCGGAGCGGCCGGGGCGGTCATCGAGCGCGTCTTCTTCCTCTTCCACAAACAACTGTAAAACGGGCTTTTTTCGTAATTCAGATTAGAACCGTGTTTTTCCGGGGACGATGAGCATGTGGCAGCCCCGACCAGCCCTATTGCGGAACCCCACGAGACCAAGGGGGCGGCGATCCTGGTCGCCGCCGCGGCCGCGGTGGGCGGTTTCCTCTTCGGGTACGACACCGCGGTCATCAACGGCACCGTGGACGCCCTGCGCAACACCTTCCAGCTCGGCGCGGTGGCCCTCGGGTTCGTCGTGTCGGCGGCCCTGCTGGGCTGCGCGGTAGGCGCCTGGTTCGCCGGCCCGCTGGCCGACCGGATGGGCCGGGTGCGGGTCATGCTGATCGCCGCGGGCCTGTTCCTCGCCAGCGCGATCGGCTCCGGCCTCGCCTTCAGCCCCGTCGACCTGACGTTCTGGCGGATCATCGGCGGCTTCGGCGTCGGCGCGGCGAGCGTCATCGCGCCCGCGTACATCGCCGAGGTCTCGCCGGCCCACATCCGCGGCCGGCTCGGTTCGCTCCAGCAGCTCGCCATCGTCAGCGGCATCTTCGTCGCCCTGCTCGTCGACTACCTGCTGGCCGACGCGGCCGGCGGCGCGATGGAGCCGGTGCCGTGGGGCGGGGCCGCCTGGCGCTGGATGTTCGCCTCAGCCGCCATCCCGGCCGTCATCTACGCGGTGCTGGCACTCCAGATCCCGGAGTCCCCGCGCTACCTGGTGCGCCGCGGCCGCGTCGTCGAGGCCCGCGTCGTGATCAAGCGGCTGATCGGCGGCGACGTCGAGAAGCGGATCATCGACATCAAGCGCACGGTGGCGGGCACCACCGAGAAGGTCCACCTGAGCGTCCTCAAGGGCCCCCGGCTCGGACTCCAGCCCATCGTCTGGGTCGGCATCCTGCTCTCGGTGTTCCAGCAGTTCGTCGGCATCAACGTGATCTTCTACTACTCGTCGGCGCTGTGGGCCTCGGTGGGCTTCAGCGAGTCCGACTCACTGCTGATCACCGTCATCACCAGCATCACCAACATCGTCACCACGCTCATCGCGATCGCGCTGGTCGACAAGGTCGGCCGCAAGCCGCTGCTGCTCGTCGGCGCGGCCGGCATGGTGCTCACGCTCGGCGCGATGGCCTGGTGCTTCTCCACCGCCACGCAGACCATCGGAGCCAACGGCGAGGCGCTGACCACGCTGAGCCCGGCGATCGGCAAGGTCGCCCTGGTCGCCGCGAACCTGTACGTGGTCGCCTTCGGCATGAGCTGGGGCCCGGTGGTCTGGGTGCTGCTCGGCGAGATGTTCAACAACAAGATCCGGGCCACCGCGCTGGCCGTCGCCGCCGCGGCCCAGTGGATCGCGAACTGGCTGATCAGCACCACCTTCCCGGCGCTGTCGAACATCGGCCTGACCTTCGCCTACGGCCTGTACGCGATGTTCGCCGCGCTCGCCTTCCTCTTCGTCTGGAAGGCCGTCCGCGAAACCAAGGGCCGCGAACTCGAAGCCATGTGACCGGTGCCCCCGCACCGCGTCCCTCCTCCTGCCGCAACTCTTAAAGAGTCGCGGCCTCATCCCAGCCCGGTAGCCGCAAGTCGTTAAGAGTTGCGCCGGGTAGCTGGGCCGGCGGCGGGGCGGGCGGGGAACGGCGAAGGCCCCCGAGCGGAGCTCGGGGGCCTTCGCCGTGTTCAGGGCTTGCGGTGCTTCCGATCCGTCAGGATCAGAAGTCCATCTCGCCGCCGCCGGGGCCGGCGGGCGCAGCGGCCGCCTTCTCCGGCTTGTCCGCCACCACAGCCTCGGTGGTGAGGAACAGGGCCGCGATCGAGGCCGCGTTCTGCAGCGCCGAACGGGTCACCTTGGCGGGGTCGATGATGCCGGCCTTCAGCATGTCGACGTACTCGCCGGTCGCGGCGTTGAGGCCGTGGCCGATCTCCAGGTTGCGCACCTTCTCCGACACGACGCCACCCTCGAGGCCCGCGTTGACGGCGATCTGCCGCAGCGGGGCGTCGAGCGCCACCCGGACGATGTTGGCGCCGGTCGCCTCGTCGCCGGACAGGTCCAGCTTGTCGAAGGCGGTCTTGCCGGCCTGCACGAGCGCCACGCCGCCACCGGCGACGATGCCCTCTTCGACGGCCGCCTTCGCGTTGCGAACGGCGTCCTCGATGCGGTGCTTGCGCTCCTTGAGCTCGACCTCGGTGGCCGCGCCGACCTTGATCACGGCAACACCGCCGGCCAGCTTGGCCAGGCGCTCCTGCAGCTTCTCGCGGTCGTAGTCGGAGTCCGACTTCTCGATCTCGGCGCGGATCTGGTTCACCCGGCCGTTGATCTGGTCGGCGTCACCGGAGCCGTCGACGATCGTGGTCTCGTCCTTGGTGACCACGACCTTGCGGGCGCGGCCCAGCATGTCGAGGCCGGTGCTGTCGAGCTTGAGGCCGACTTCCTCGGACACGACCTGGCCACCGGTCAGGATCGCGATGTCCTGCAGCATGGCCTTGCGGCGGTCGCCGAAGCCCGGCGCCTTGACGGCGACGGACTTGAAGGTGCCACGGATCTTGTTGACGATCAGGGTGGCCAGGGCCTCGCCCTCGACGTCCTCGGCGATGATCAGCAGCGGCTTGCCACTCTGCATGACCTTCTCAAGGATCGGCAGCATGTCCTTGACGTTGGCGATCTTGCCGTTGACGATCAGCAGGTAGGGGTCCTCGAGGACCGCCTCCATGCGCTCGGGGTCGGTGATGAAGTACGCCGAGTTGAAGCCCTTGTCGAAGCGCATACCCTCGGTGAGCTCCAGCTCCAGCCCGAAGGTGTTGCTCTCCTCGACGGTGATGACGCCTTCCTTGCCGACCTTGTCCATCGCCTCGGCGATGATCTCGCCGACGGTGGTGTCAGCCGCGGAGATCGAGGCGGTGGAGGCGATCTGCTCCTTCGTCTCGACGTCCTTGGCGAGCTTCGAGAGCTCCTCCGCCACCGAAGCCACGGCGGCCTCGATGCCCCGCTTCAGGGCCATCGGGTTCGCACCGGCGGCAACGTTGCGCAGGCCCTCGCGGACCAGCGCCTGGGCCAGGACGGTCGCCGTCGTCGTGCCGTCACCGGCGACGTCGTCGGTCTTCTTGGCGACCTCCTTGACCAGCTCAGCGCCGATCTTCTCGTACGGGTCCTCGAGCTCGATCTCCTTGGCGATGCTCACACCATCGTTGGTGATGGTGGGGGCGCCCCACTTCTTCTCGAGCACAACGTTGCGGCCCTTGGGGCCGAGCGTCACCTTTACGGCGTCAGCGAGGATGTTCATTCCCCGCTCGAGGCCGCGGCGAGCCTCCTCGTCGAACGCGATAATCTTGGCCATAACGGCGTTGTCCTCCTGGACAATCCGAGGTCGGAGAGCTGGCCCGCGACGACCGGCTGCCACCATTCGGCAGCCCCGCAACTCCGACTTCTGGTCTCGTATTTGGCACTCACACGAGGAGAGTGCCAATCACCTGTTTAGCACTCTCGCCCCCCGAGTGCAAGCGAACACGGGATGATCACAACCTTTCCCGGACCCGCGCCACCGAGCCGCGTTCACCTTCGCCGGCGTATGTATCACCTGGCAGTGACCCCCGAAGACCGGCCCGCGACGCCACGCGTGACCACGCCGCGCCGCCGTCCGGCAGGTGGGCGGCGCGGGATCACCAGGTGCGTCCGAGTTCGATCACGACAGGCTCGGAGCCGCCCGTCGCGGGATCAGGAGCGGACGGAACAGCCGGCGACATCCGGCGCAGGTACACGACGGTGAGCGCGGCCATCGTCACGATCGACGTCACGATGCCGACCACGGTTTCGACCGCCACCGCGGCCCACCACGCGTAGCCCGGGCCGGCCACATACATCCGGGTCAACCCGACGTCGGCCAGCCGGCTGGTGGCCCACCCGAACGCCAGCACCGCGACGATCTGCCCGATCGTGGCCGCCCGGCTGTGCGCCAGCCACCACGCCCGGCCCGGTCCACGCCGTTCGAGCAGCACGACCAGCGGCAGCAGCGCGGTGGCGAAGGAGAGGTACCAGCCACCGACGGTCACCACCGTGGTGATCGCCTCGAACTCCGCGGTCGCATACCCGTCCAGCAGCACATGGACCGAGTACGCGCTGCCCGCGGCGGAGAGCAGGGCGACCGCGGCCAGCCACAGCGCCAGCCGCCCGCAGTGCCGCAGCCCCCGGCGCAGCGCCTCGCCGAACCCCACCCGGCGGCCCTCGCCGACGCCCCGGAACACCTCGCTCGCGGCAGCCCAGGCCCAGGCATGGGACACCGCGGTCAGCACGCCGGGCACCGCGTACACGGCAGCCAGCCGGACCGGCTCGTCCACGCCGTCGAACCCTCCGTCGGCTCCGCTGTAGACGGCCAGCAGCAACCCGCCGCCGAGGAGGAGGGAGAACAGCTCGGCGGCGACGGCGATCGCGAGCAGCCGTCCCCAGCACACCCGCAGCAGGGCCAGGGTCTCGCGGGGGAAGGACAGTCGGGTCGGGTTCGGCTCGGTCACCGTGCGCCCAGTTCCTCGACAAGGTGTCGCGTGGAGACGGTGCGGCGCTCGGCGTGCTCGGGACCATAGCCCGGCGTGGCCCCGTCGGGCGGCCGGTGACCCCGGTCGGGCGGCAACGGCTCGCCCGCGGCGTACGGGTTCGGGGTCAGCTCGGACATGCACTGCTCCAGCTCGGGGGGAAAGGGCCGCCCAGTGTGGCACGGTCCCGCGCACGCCGCTGTCCCCGCGTTCCGCTGCCGCCCCGAAATACTGGAAGGGCCCCGATCCTGTGGGATCAGAGCCCTTTCCGTATTACGCAAGCTTTGATGGCCAAGCGGTCAGGCGATGACCCGGACCTTCTCAGCCTGGGGGCCCTTCTGGCCCTGGGCGATTTCGAACTCAACGCGCTGACCGTCGTCGAGCGCCTTGTAGCCGTCCATCTCGATCGCGGAGAAGTGGACGAATACGTCCTGCCCTCCGTCGACCGCGATGAAGCCGTAGCCCTTCTCGCTGTTGAACCACTTGACGGTGCCCTGTGCCACGGTGCACTTCCTCACTTCTGTAAAGCTGGGCGGTCCTCAGCGGGCCACCCCCGGCTGGTGTTGTCAGCCGTCCTCGCACGCTACACGAGCACCGGTGCCCTCGCACAGCCCCAAAACGGACCTGTAGTCCCCCCGTTACAGTTCGACAGTCGGCAATCTGACCATGAACGCGCTCTATCGCGTGACCGGCCGGGCCACCAGGGGGTTGGGTGGAACGTGGACTACCGCCGCCGCACCCGTTCGCGCCGTCTGCCGGCCGCTTTCCTGCCCCTCATCGCTTCGACCGTCTGTGCCGTCGCCTTACTCGCCACCGGTGCGGCCATGCAATGGGCGCTGCACTACGGCTCCAGTGCGGCGCCGCGGCCCGGCGCCTCCCGGGACCGGGCAGGGGGTGAATCCGCGTCACCCGCCAGGCTGGAACTTCCCCCCGTGAAGCTGGACGTCGACGGGTTCGCCAGCTGGGCGATGCTGGACCGGCGGACCGGCCAGCTCGCCGGCTCCTCCAACCTGGACGCCGTCAGCGACACCATGTCCCTGGTGAAGGTATGGCTGGCCGCCGACTTCCTGCGCCGCACCGACTACCCGGACGAGCGCAGCCTGAACCGGCTGATCATCATGATCCGCGACTCGGACAACAAGGCCGCGTACGAGTTCTACGAGCGCAACGGCGGCCGGGCCGGCATCGAGCGGATGGTGGAGATCTGCGGCCTGACCGAGTCGAAGCCGTACCGGCTGGACGGCTACTGGTCGAACACGGAGGTGTCGGCACGCGACGTGGCGCGGCTGGGGGTCTGCCTGGCCGACGGCCGCGCCGCGGGGCCGCACTGGACGGACTGGCTGCTGACCCAGATGCGCCTGGTGCGCGGGGTCGGCGACTTCGGGCCCCGGGCGGCGTTCCCGCCGGAGGTGGCGGCGACCATCGCCATCAAGAACGGCTGGCTGCTGCGTGCCGAGGACAAGTTGTGGCACATGGCCTGCCTGGCGGTCACCGACCGGTGGAGCATGAGCGTGCTGCTGCGCTACCCGGCCCGCTACGGCTTCGACCACGGCCGTGACCTCTGCGAATCCGTGGCCGAACAACTCAAACCCGCCCTCCCCTGACCCGGGACGAAGGAAGGGCACCTTCACAACGCTATGCGTTGTAGAAGGTGCCCTTCTTAACTATCTAGGGTTGCTGAGCTGTGCGGATGCGGAGAGCCGCGGCGGTCAGGCCGGGCGGCGGGACTGGACGATGCGGAAGCGGCTCGCCACGAACGCGCCGTCGGTCAGCGCCGCGTTGGCGGCCGGGTTCGCGCCGGAGGCGTGGAAGTCGGAGAAGGCCGCCGACTGGTTGACGAAGATCCCGCCGGTCAGGTTCGCCGACAGGTGTACGCCCACCTCCATCGCCGCCTGCTCGACCGCGTCGAGCACCGACTCGTCGGTGCTGTAGACCGCCGCGGTGATGGCGCCCTTCTCGCCGACCGTCTCCCGGAAGATGTCGATGCTCTGCGCGGTCGACGCCGTCGGCACCGCGAAGGTCACCGGGCCGAAGCACTCGCTGCCGTAGCCGTCGGTCACCTTCACGATCATCGGGGTGCGGACCACCGCGTCGGCGTACGCCGGGTGGGCCAGCTCGGCCGAGTCGAGCACCACGTCGCCCAGCTTGCGGGCGGCCTCGATCCGGTCCACCACGTCGCCGTTCACGATCGCGCCGGTGAACTCCACGGCCTTGGCCGGGTCGGCGGTGATCGCGCGGACCGCGCCGGCGATGCCGTCGACGACCTCGTCGAAGCTCTTGTGCCCGGCCTCGGTCTCGATGCCGCCGGCCGGGATGAGCAGGTTCTGCGGGGTGGTGCACATCTGACCGCTGTAGAGGGTGAGCGAGAAGCCCAGGTTGCGGCACATGCCGGCGAAGTCGCCGGTGGAGTCGACGATGACGGTGTTGACCCCGGCCTTCTCCGTGTAGACCTGCGCCTGCCGGGCGGTGGCCTCCAGCCAGTCGCCGAAGGCGGTGGAGCCGGTGAAGTCGATGAGGCGGATCTCGGGCCGCAGCGCCAGGTCCTTGGCGACCGGCGCCTCACGGGTGTCGACGGCGAGCTGCACCGTGTTCGGGTCGAGCCCGGCCTCGGCGAGCACCTCGCGGGCGACCTGCACCGTGATGGCCAGCGGCAGCACCGCGCCCGGGTGCGGCTTGACCAGCACCGGGTTGCCGGTGATCAGCGAGGCGAACAGGCCCGGCCAGGAGTTCCAGGTCGGGAAGGTGTTGCAGCCGATGACCAGGCCGATGCCGCGCGGCACCAGGTGGTACGTCTTGGCCAGCGTGTCGGCCTTCTTGGTCCACACCACGGAGCCGACCTGCCGGGTCTGCTCGGCGTAGCCGTAGGCGACGGCCTCCAGCGCGCGGTCGAGTGCGTGCGGTCCGCCGGCCTGGAAAGCCATCACGAACGCCTGGCCGGTGGTCGCGTGCACCGCGTTGGCCAGCTCGAACACTCGCTTGTGCAGGCGGGCGAGGATCTCCAGGCACACCCCGGCGCGCTGCTGCGGCCCGGCGTCGCGCCACGAGGGCAGCGCCGCCTTGGCGGCGGCGATCAGAGCATCAGGGCTGGTCCGGGGGTATCGCACCCCGAGCGGGATGCCGAACGGCGACTGCTCCGGGGCCACCCACTCGTCGGCGGGCTGGTCCAGGGGGAAGTCCTTGCCCAGCAGAGCGGTGAAGGCGGCCTTGCCGTCGGCGGCGGCGGTCTCGCCGTACACCTTGGGGCTCGGCGACTCCGGGTACGCCGACCAGTAGCCGCGCTCGGTGATCGCCCGCAGCGCGCTGTTCAGCAGCTCCTCATGGGTGGTGAAGAGGTCCGTGGTGGTGACAGTCATGCCCCTCATCATGCCCGACGGGGTGAGCGGAGCCACAGTTGAACATGTTCAAGTCGTGTGTCAGCATGAGAACGTCCGAAAGTTGAACACGTTCAAATCGGAGATGGGACATGGACCCGAAGCTGGCCGTATACCTGGCCTACGCGGTCGTCACCCTCGCGCTGACCCTGTGGGTCGGCCACACCCTGCAGCGTCACGGGCAGGCCTTCCTGCGTGACGTGCTCCCGACCGGGGAGCTCGCCGCCGCCGTCACGAAGTTCCTCGTGGTCGGCTTCTACCTGCTGAACCTCGGCTACATGGCGATCGCCATGAAGACCTACGACGAGGTGACCGGCCCCGTCGACGCGGTCGAGACGCTCGCCACCAAGATCGGCATCATCACGCTCGCGCTGGTGGTGGTGCACCTGGGCACCGTGCTGCTGCTCGGCCGGCTCCGCCGGCAGATGCAGGGACCACTGACCAGGGCGTACCCGGTGCCCGCCGCCGCGCTCACCCAGCAGGCGGCCGACCAGCGACCGGCAGACCGGCAGGCCGACGCGAACCCGCGCCGCCTGACCCCCGCCGCGTGACCACGCCGCCGCTAGCGTGGGCAGCGTGACGCACACCGACAACGGCTCGTCCCCCGCCGCTGAGCAGGCGGCCCGGGGACGGGCCGCTGACACGTCCCGGGGCGAGCAGACCCGCCAGGCGATCGTGGCCAGCGCGATCCGGCTGTTCGGCGAGGCCGGGTACGAGAAGACGACGATGCGGGCGATCGCCGCCGACGCCGGGGTCTCGGTCGGCAACGCCTACTACTACTTTCCTGCCAAGGAGGCGCTGGTCTCCGAGTTCTACCTGGAGCTGCAGCGCGAGCACCTGGCCCGGGTGGAGCCGATCCTGGCCGGCGGCACGTCCCTCGGCGACCGGCTGAGCGCGATCCTGCGCGAGGGCATCGACGTGTGGGCGCCGCACCACGCGTTCGCGGGCCGGTTCATCGGCATCGCGGCGGTGCCCGGCTCGCCGGTGAGCCCGTTCAGCGCGGAGTCGACGCAGGCCCGCGAGCTGGCCACCAGCATCTTCCAGCGGCTGGTCGACAGCACCGAGACGAAGATGGACCCGCAGCTGCGGGCCCGGCTGCCGCAACTGCTGTGGCTGGCCCAGCTCGGGCTGGTCGTGTACTGGGTGCACGACACGACGCCCGGCCAGCGGCGCACGAAGGCGGTCGTGGAGCTGGCCGTGCCCTACCTGGAGTACCTGGTCGGCGCGTCCCGGATGAAGATCTTCAGGCCGCTGACCACCCGCGGGCTGACCCTGCTGGAGACTGTCTGGCCGCACGCGGCCGGGTGAGGGCCGGTCAGCACTTGCGGGGCTTGGCCCCGTCGATCAGCCGGACGTACGCGTGGGACACGTAGATGCCGTCGCCGACGCGGTTCCACAGGTCGGTGGTGCGCACCGTCCCCTTGACCTTGTCGCCCTTGACCTGGCACCGGATCGGCAGCTGGGCGTACTCGCCCGCGCCACCGCGCAGGTCCGCCTTGACCTTCGGGGCCGAGCGCACGCGCAGCCACTCGCCGCCATCGGTGTCCACGACACCCCGGTCGCCCTCGCCGGTCCACAGGAAGGTCACGTGGACCCAGTCGTTGTCGTCGAGGTCGAGGCCGTCCCAGAACGCGCCGTCGGCGATGTCGATGCCGGCCGGGTTGAGCACCTCACGGCCGAACTCGTCCTCGCCGTCGTGGTAGTCGTCCTGGTACGCCGCCTGCGCCTGGGGCTTGCCGCGCGGCAGCTTCTCCCACATGTGCCGGTCGTCGGCCCAGTAGTCGTCCTTGGTGTTCCACGGGCCGACGTCCCACACCGGCAGGAACACGCACCGGTCGGTGCCGGAGTGGCAGACCCGGACGCTCTTGTCCCCCTCGCCGCGGTCCGACAGCCCGCGCCACGACGGCAGCGCGGCGAACCAGTCGCGCTTGGTGATCTTGTGTCCGTTGGCGGTCTTCCAGCCGACCAGGCCCTCCCGGGTCGCGAAGACCTTGGCGGTGAGCGTGCCGCCCGCGGGCGGCGCGAGCGCCGTGGCGGGAGTGGTCAGCACGGCGAGCGCCGTGGGCACGACGGTGAGGGCGGCGATCAGGGACACGAGCAATCGGGGCCTCATGTCCCTGATCAACGATCACGACACCCCCGGGGTGCCGGTCTTATGGCTAGTCCGTTTTAGGCAAATGGCCCGTTTTATTCCGCCGACCCGGCGGAACCGTCCTTGGCCAGGTCACGCTGCCAGTTCTGGAATGCGGCGAGCCTGCGGAAGCCCATCTGCTCGTTGATGGAGATCATGAAGCTGTTCTCCGCCGCGTTGAAGGTGTCCACCACCTCGACCTGCGGCATCTCGGCCCGGAAGAAGCGCAGATTCTCCACCTTCACCAGCGCGCCGAGCCGACGGCCGCGGTGGTCCGGGTCCACGATGGTGATCTGCTGCCAGGCGTGCCGGGGCGTCTCCTCGTCGGAGGAGATCGTCGTCCAGGCGACCAGGGCGCCGGTCTGCTCGTGCACCGCCCCGGTGTGGAACGTGCGCCGCCCGCGCGCAGCGACCACCTCTTCGAACCGGCGCAGCCGGCCCACGTCCGGCTTCTCCGGCTCGACCTGCAGGTCACCGGTCGGCGCGTCGGTCATCAGCCGGGATTCCAGATAGGCCACGCCCTCGGCCAGCTCCTCGGGAGCCGCGTCGTGCCAGCGCACCACGCGGTAGCCGGCGGCCTTGGCCTGCGCCGCGGCCAGCATGCCGGCCAGCACGTCCTCGTCGACCTCCGCGAGCGTCAGCCGCCGCTGCAGCTCCGGCAGCGTGTTCGTGAACCCGAACGCCGTCGCGAACGCGGCCGGGGACTCGTCGGGCGCGGGCAGGTCCGGCATGGACAGCGAGCTGCCCGTCATCAGCACGGTGCGGTCGTGCTCGCGGGCGTACGCCAGCACCTCGCCGAACAGCGCCCGGCCCACGCCCCGCCGCCGGAAACGCGGCGCCACCTCGATCGTGAAGAAGAGGACCTTCAGGTTCTCCTCCGTCATCCGGGACACCTCGAGCCGCCCCGCAGGCTCGCCGTCCAGCCAGGCCAACCGGTGTTCGACAGCCCGCGCCGGAAAGATGTGAACGAGCATCAACTCCGCCGACCGCCTGGTCCGCGGCGGAAGATACGGAAATTCGTGCTCCTGTATCCGCCCCATCACCTCCACCCACGCGTCGATGGAGGCAGGATCGTCAACGCTGACGGGGGCGATTCGCAGACTCATGCCCGCCAGCGTCCTCCCACCCCCATCCCCACCGCACCCCGTTTTTGCGAAGGAAGGGCACCTTCACATCGCTATACGTGGAGGAAGGGCACCTTCCAAACTTCACACCTGGCGTGGCCTGCGTGGACGCGGCCGTCCGCGGCCCGGGCACACCGCGGCCACGACCTCGGCATGCGAGAAGGCGCCCTCCCACCTGAGCGGGAAGGGCGCCTTCAGCAGCCATAGAGCTCAGCCGAGCAGGCCCGCCTCGCGGGCGGCCTTCAGCGACGGCTTCACCCGGTACGTCGGACCGACCAGTTCGGCCACCGCGTCCAGGGTCTTCAGGCCCTCGCCGGTGTTGTAGACGACCGTCTCCAGGTCCGGGTCGAGCCGGCCGGAGGCGACCAGCTTCGCGGTCACCGCGGTGGTCACCCCGCCCGCGGTCTCCGCGAAGACGCCGGTGGTACGCGCCAGCAGCCGGATCGCGTCCCGGATCTCGTCGTCGGAGGCGTAGTCCATCCAGCCGCCGGTGCGGCGCACCGCCTCCAGCGCGTACAGGCCGGCGGCCGGGTCGCCGATGTTCAGCGACTTCGCGATGCCGGTCGGCTTCACGGGGGTGATCACGTCGGTGCCCGCGTGCAGCGCGGTGGCGATCGGGTTGCAGCCCAGCGACTGCGCGCCGAACACCTTCCAGCCGCCCTCGGGCGCGACGGCCAGGCCGGAGGACACCAGCTCCTCGAACGCCTTGTCAATCTTGGTGAGCAGCTCGCCGGAGGCCATCGGGACGACCACCTGCGCAGGGATGCGCCAGCCGAGCTGCTCGGCCACCTCGTACCCCAGCGTCTTGGAACCCTCGGCGTAGAACGGGCGCACGTTCACGTTGACGAACGCGGTGTCCTCGAACTCGTCGGTCTCCACCAGTTCGGAGCACAGCCGGTTGACGTCGTCGTACGAGCCCTCGATGGCGACCAGGTCACCGCCGTACACCGCGGTGGTGATGATCTTGCCGGGCTCCAGGTCGTGCGGGATGAACACGATCGAGGGCACACCCGCGCGGGCGGCGTGCGCGGCGACCGAGTTCGCCAGGTTGCCGGTGGAGGCGCAGGCGTAGCGGGTGAACCCGAGTGCCTTCGCGGCGGTCAGCGCGACCGACACCACGCGGTCCTTGAACGAGTGCGTCGGGTTGGCCGAGTCGTCCTTCACCCACAGCGGTGCGCGCAGGCCGATCTCGGCGGCCAGCGCGTCGGCGCGTACCAGCGGGGTCAGACCCGGGTTGAGCGTCACCCGGTCGGCGGCGTGCTGGCCGACCGGCAGCAGGCCCGCGTACCGCCAGATGTTCTGCGGCCCCGCCTCGATCTGGGCGCGGGTCACCTTGGCCAGCGACTCCGCGTCGTACCAGACCTCGAGCGGGCCGAAACACTCGTAACAGGCGTGCTGGGCCGCGAGCGGGAAGCGGGCGCCACAGCCGCGGCACTCCAGGCCGCGCGCGGGGGAATCGACACCGAGGGGCGCGATGACGGCAGACGTCATGAGATGTTTCCTCTCATCTTCCCGGCGTCACCGATCTGGCCCGCCGGACGGAGTTGGCACCTGCCATCGATGGTGGTTGCCGGAGCGTCGTCGGGCCGTGTCCCTCAGCTCCTCTGGATGAGGGTATTCAGTTGTGCTTTGCAGTTAAGCAGAACCGAGATCGCCGTTTCCAGCGTTCCCAGCGGATGAGATGCACGCCTCACCCGCCACAGCGGCGAAAACCGGCGGGTCGCGACGGTGGGGAGACCGTCGCGACCCGTGGGCGTCAGGAAGGCGCCCTTGCTCCACGTATACCGATGAGCAGAGCCGCTGCCCGTCTCACTGCCGTGGGCCGATCATCCTTTCCTCAAGGCTTGAGGAGGTCGCGGATTGCTTTCGCGTCGGTGGTGGCGGCGCGCAGGTGGGTGCGCGCGGTGCGGGCGTCGGCGCGGGCGGCGGTGGTCCTGGCCTTGATGGCGGCGGCGTCGGGGCCGGGCTGGACGGCGAGCAGCTCGTCGGCGAGGCCGGACAGGGCCGATCCCATCGCGTCGAGCTCGGACTTCATGTGCGCCAGCTTGGCCTCGGCGTCGCCGACGTCCTTGCCGGCGGATCTGGCCGCCGCGACGGCCTGGGCGAGCTTGTCGTGCAGGGTGCGCAGCCGGGTCAGGGCCGCGGACTCCACATCTGCCGCCAGCGTCAGATGGACCTGGGGACGGACCAGCAGGTACACGCGGTAGTCCTCGACCATGCTGCGGGCGTCGGCGCGGACCGCCTCCGGCGTGGTCTCGGCGGCGACCTTGGCGCGCAGCTCGGTCAGGCCCGCGATGTCCGCATCGATGATCTTCTGCAGCGCCGTCTGGTGGGCGTCGGTCAGGCGCGCCGCGTTGCGGATCGCCACCCCCTCGGCGCGCAGCAGGGCGAGCCGGCCGTCGATGCGTACGGTGGTCAGCTTCTTGGCGTTGGCCAGGTTCGCGGCCTGGTCTGCCGCCTGCACGGCGACTCCGGCGACAGGGGTGACCGCCTGCGCCGGCATCCCGGTGGCGGCGGCGAGCGCGGTCGCGGTCAGTGTCATGGCGGCGAACAGCAGCCCACGGCGGATCAGCAGGTCAGTCTTCATCGTTCGGGCTCTCCTCTGCCTTCTTCAGCTGTCCGTCGAGTTCCGCCAGCAGCTTGTCGAGTTCCACGAGGTCCTTGTCGGCCTGGCTGACCGCGGCGGCCGCGTCCACGGGCGCGGTCGTCTTCGGCGCGGACGCGGGGGTGGTGGCGACGACGCCGCTCCCGGTGTCCGGCCCGGCCGGCGGCAGCGCGTCCCGGTTGCCGCCCCCACGGCACCCGCTCAGCGCGACCCCGAGGGCGACCGCTAGGGCCGTCATGGCGATGGCACGTCTCATGAACCGCACTCTGCCCACGCCATGTCAGACCGGAGCGCCCGCCATGTAAGCGCCACGTCAGGATCACCCCGGGCACCGGGCCGGACGCAGCTCCCGACACCCCGCCCGTAATAGACGTTGGCCTATCTGATCGAGTTTTCGAAGATCGAACTCGATCAGATAGGCCAACGTCTTTGCGAAGCGCCCCGAGCCGCGGCCCACGCCGCTCGCGCGGTCTGTCAGGAGACGACGTCCTTGCGGGAGAAACGGTAGAAGGCCAGGGCGCAGAAGGCGGTGAAGTAACAGACCGCCGAGATGGTGCCCTTGATGATGTCGTCGAACTGCATCGGCGTCGTGAGCAACCCCAGATAGGCCTGCGCGAAATGCGTCGGCAGGAAGTTGCGCAGCTCGCCCAGGGCGGTGATCTGGTCCAGGATCGAGGACACGATGTAGAGCAGCACCGCGCCGCCGACCGCGCCGAGCGGTGCGTCCGTGAGCACCGAGAGCAGGAAGGCCAGCCCGGCCACGACCAGCATGTTGATGCCCAGGAAGCCGGCGGTGGCCAGCAGGCGCAGCATGCCTTCCCCGGCGGGGATCTCCGCGGCGATACCCGACTGCAGCGGATGCCAGCCGTAGCGCAGCGTGCCCAGCAGCAGGGCCGTGCCGAGCAGGGTCAGGATCGCCAGCGCCGAGTAGCTGAGCGCGACCGCCAGCTTGATCCCGAGCAGGCGCGCCCGCGGCACCGGCACCGCCAGCAGGTAGCGCAGGCTGCCCCAGCTCGCCTCGGCGGCGACCGTGTCCCCGTGGAACAGCGCCACCACCACGACCAGCAGGAAACTGGCCGAGACGAACAGCGCGAACATGGCGAAGTTCAGCCCGCCGGAGATCGCCGCGTCGGACAGCTGGGAGAACTGGCCCCGGCCGGAGCGGCCGTCGTCGTCACTGCCGCCCAGCTCGAACGCGACCAGCAGGATGATCGGCAGCACCACCATGAAGCCCAGCGCAAGCTGGGTCCGCTTGCGCCGCCACTGCCGGGCGAACTCGGCGGCGTAGGTCAGCGTGCGGCCCGCGCGGTACCCCGCCGCCGCCCCGTCGCCCTGCGCTGCGCGTTCTGCTTTCAGCTCTACGCTCATCGGTCACCACTTCCCGCCGTCGAGTCGCCCACCAGGGCCAGGAACGCGTCCTCCAGGCGGCGCCGCGGCGTCACCCGGTCGATGCCGACGCCCGCCCGCACCAGCGCGGAGACCGCCTCGGTGCGGCTGACGTCGCCGAGGTCCACCACGAGCGTGCGCTCGCCGTCGACCGCGTACCCGGCGACGCCGTCGAGGCGGTCGAGGGTCTTGCTGGCCAGGTCGATGTCGGTCACGTCGAGCAGCGTCGTCGGGCTGTCTCCGACGATCTCGTCGACCCGGCCGGACGCCACCACCCGTCCCTTGTGCACCACGACCGCGTGGGTGCAGGTCTGCTCGACCTCGGCCAGCAGGTGGCTGGAGACCAGCACGGCCCGCCCGTCGGAGGCGTATCGCTGCAGCACCCGGCGCATCTCGGCGATCTGCGGCGGGTCGAGCCCGTCCGTCGGCTCGTCGAGCACCAGCAACTCCGGCATACCGAGCATGGCCTGGGCCACGGCCAGGCGCTGCTTCATACCGTGGCTGTAGTTCTTGACCTTGCGCTTGACGGCGTCGCCGAGGCCCGCGATGGCCAGCGCGTCGTCGAACCGGGCCTCCTCCCACGGCCGCCCGGTGGCCCGCCAGTACGCGGCGAGGTTCTGCTCACCGGACAGGTGCGGAAGGAAGCCGGGGCCCTCGACCAGCGCGCCGATCCGGGACAGCACCGGCGCGCCCGGGGCCAGCCGGTGCCCGAAGATGAGCACCTCACCGGCGGTGGCCTGGGTCAGCCCCATCAGCACGCGCAGGCTGGTGGTCTTGCCCGCGCCGTTCGGGCCGAGCAGGCCGACCACCTGGCCGCGCTCGACCGTGAAGTCGATGCTGTCCACGGCCACGAAGTCGCCGTACGTCTTGCGCAGGCCGCGCACCCACAGCGGGGTGTCGGCGTGCGCGGCGGAGACCGAGTGGTCCACCCGCCGGTGCCGCCGCCGGGCCACGAAGATCACGATCGCCAGCCCGACGGCCAGCAGCGCGAGCAGTCCGAGCAGCACGTACAGCCAGATCGCGTCGGCGGTGGCGATCGGGGTCCCGGGGACCGTGGGCAGGGTGACCGCCGCGCCGCCGTCGGCCGGGCCGACCGCCACCGTGTAGTCGACCGGGGCTACCGGGCCCAGGTAGGACTGGTCGGCGGTGGCGACGGTGACCCGCAGGCGGTGGCCGGCCTCGAACTCGCGCACGATGCCGGGCAGCGTCACCCGCACCGGGTGCGCCTGGTCGATGCTGGTCGGCAGGCCGGTCAGCCGCACCGGCGCGATCAGGCCCATGCTCAGCGCGGCCGAGCCGTTCGGGTCGACGTCGTACAGCTTGACGAACAGCACCGCCTCGCCCGTCGGCGACGCCGCCCGGATCAGCACGCTCGGCGTGCCGACCACGCTCACCGCCTGCTCCAGCGGCGCCGACTCGAAGCGCGCGTGCTGGCCGGGCAGGTCGCTGACGGCCCCGTTGACGAAGCTCGACAGCGCGCCCGAACCCGTGCCGGGCAGCGAGGACAGGGCGGCCGGGGTGCCGTTGGGCGGGTTGGCCACGGTACGCGGACCGCCGCTCACCGGCACCTGCACGGTGCCCTGCCCGGCCAGTCCCGGATAGTCGGTGACCTGGTATCCGGTCGCCATGGTGCCCCGGTCCACCGCGTCCAGCCCGGTGATCCGCGAGTACGTGAAACTGCCCGCCGGGGCCGCGCCGTTGCCCTTGAGGTAGTGGTCGAACCACTGCGCGGTCAGGTACTTGAGCCGGTCGGAGTCGGACTGCGGGCCGTCGCCGCCGTCGTGGCCGCCGCTGAACCAGGCGACCCGCACCGGCGTGCCGTTCGCGGCGATGCCGCGCGCGTTGGCGTCGGCCTCGCTCAGCGGGAACAGCGAGTCGGCCAGGCCCTGGATCAGCAGCGTGGGCGCCTTGATCTGGTTGAGCACCGAGGCCGGGCTGCGCTGCGCGAGCTGCTCTCGCGAGGCCGCGTCGAGCCGTCCGGCGGCCGCCACGCGCAGGTAGGTCTGGCAGATGTCGGCGGCCCAGCGCCCGCACTGCGGGTTGAGGTTCGCGGGCCCGGCCGCGCCGTCACCCGGCACCGCGCCGCCCGTGCCGCCCGCACCGTTCGCGCCGCCCGCACCGAGTGACTCCAGGTCCAGGCCGCCACCGCCGCCGCGTCCGCCGGACATGCCAGAGCTGAAGAAGACCCCGGCCCACGCCTGCTTGAACACGCCGTCGTCGGTGGTGTCCGCGGACTGCGCGAACAGCGAGTTGCCGAGGTCGTTCCACGTGATCATCGGGACGATCGCGTCGACCCGCTTGTCCTGCGCCGCGAGCAGCAGGGACAGCGCGCCGCCGTACGAGCCGCCGAGCACGCCGACCCGCGGGTCGCCCGAGGCGTCGAGCTGGATGTCGTCGCGCTTGGCGAGGTGGTCCAGCAGCCGCTGGGCGTCGCGGACCTCGTAGTCCGGGGAGTTCAGGTGGATCTGCCCGGTGCTCGCCCCGAAGCCCTGCGCGGTCCAGGTGAGCACCGCGTAGCCGAGCCCGGCCAGGTCCTGGGCGTCCGTCGCGACGCTCTCCTTCGTGCCGCCGAACCCGTGCGCCAGCAGCAGCGCCGGCGCCTTCTTCCCGGCGGACGCGCCGTCGGGCAGGTAGAGCCGGGTGTCGAGGGTGACATCGGAGTCGCCGAGCGGGCCGGTGCGTACCGCCACCCGCTCGTCCACCGTGCGGTAGCCGGGGTCCGCGGGCCACACCGCCCAGGCCGCCAGACCGGCGAGCAGCACCACGCCGACGCCTCCGGCGATCCACCGTCTATTGATCTTCGCCCGTACTCGGGCCGCGAGCGCGCGCATGACCGCCACAGTACGGCGCAGCACCGGTGGACCCATCGGGGACAACCCCCACGCAAGCTGAGAGTTCTTTCAGCCGGCGTGCGGGTGGCCTCCAGCTTTCAGCAGCCCTCGCCCTCGGTGTAGCGGAACTCCAGCGTCTCGGCGCTGCCCGCCTCGATGCCCTGGAGCACGCCCGCCTTGGTGAACCGGAAGAACAGCGTGTTCTTGCCGCTGTTGACCGACAGCGCCTTCTCGCCGTTCGGGCCGGGCAGCTCCTTGGCCCCGGCGTACATCGCCTTGACGTCGGCGAGCTTCGCGCCGACCTTCGCCCCGGCCGCGGTCTGGTGCGACTTGCCGTCCGTGCTGAACCACAGCAGTTCGCCGTTGTAGAAGACCACCGCCACGTCCGCGTACGCGCCGCTGCCGAACCCGGCGACCCAGCCGGGGCAGCCCGCCGCGCTCTGCTTCTTGGTGACCAGCTTGTCGGCGTCGGCCTTGGCCAGGGCCAGCCCGATCTTGTACGGCCCGTACCCGCCTGCGGTGATGAAGCCCTTGTCCACCTTCGGGCTGGCGCTCGGCGCGGGAGCCGCCGCACTGCTCGGCACGGCCGACGGGGAAAGCGAGGTGATGGCCGTGGGCGCGGCGGCGGGGGTGCCGCCGTCGTCGCAGGCGGCGGTGAGGCCCAGCACAGCCAAGGCCAGGAGCGGGAGACAACGGCGGAGGTTCGATCGCATGGCTGGCAGGGTCTCAGCGGTGGATCACGGAACGATCAAGAGATCGCGAAGATGACAGCCGCCCCCGAACTGCGGCACTCGGCGCCGCCGCCAGGGGTCAGCGGTGCTGCGGGCAGGGTTCAACGAGTGCCGCGGACAGTGCTCAACGGGTGCTGCGGGTGCGGGCCCGGCTGCCGCGCAGCCGCCGCAGCCGGCCGACGAGCACCGGGTCGTGCGCCAGCGCCGCCGGGTTGTCGAGCAGCGCGTTCAGCAGCTGGTAGTAACGCGTCGCGGAGACCTCGAACTGATCGCGGATCGCCTGCTCCTTGGCCCCGGCGTGCCGCCACCACTGCTGCTCGAAGGCGAGGATGTGCCGGTCCCGCTCGGACAGCGCCTCGTCCTCGGTGACCACGGCCGCCGCGGGCAGGTCGGAGTCGACCTCGTCGTCGCGCTCGGCGGACGGGACCAGGTCGAGCGGGGACGGCTCGCGCCGGGGAGCCGGGAGCAGGGGCAGTTCCTCCAGGTCGCTGCCGTCGGCACGCGGACGATGTCTGACCTGCTCCATTTTGTCCCCTCCCCATGGGCCACGTCCCACGAGTCTAGGTGCGCTGTCGTGATCAACGAAAGACCTGTGATCAGGGTTGCCGTGCCACAAAAGAGGCCGGGCGGCCCGGGTGTCCGTAGACCGGATACCCGGGCCGCCCGGCCCTATGCGTGCCTCAGCTGATGTCGCGACGACGCATCTGCCAGAAGGCGAGCACCAGCACCACCGCGACCAGACCCAGCGCCATCGAGCCGCTGTCCTGCCAGGTGATCAGCAGCTCCGGCGGGTTGCAGTTGCCCGCGTTGTCGCAGACGGTCTCCGGCGAACTCCAGTCCACCAGCTTCATCTCTTTGTTCATCCAGGCGAAGATGTGGATCGGCACCAGGTACTGCTCCCAGAACGGCACCCGGACCATCTGGAACAGGATGGTCAGGCCCACCTGCCCGACGATCACCACGGCCAGGGCCGCGCCCAGCGCGAGACCGGTGTGCCGCCCGATCGAGGCCAGCCCGAAGCCGAGCGCCCCGAACGCCAGGATCATGCCCAGCCCGCGCAACGCGGTCAGCCCGAACGACTGCCACACCCCCGGCGTCAGGCCCTCCGTGGTGCCGCGCAGCTCACCTGCCGCCCACAGGATGCCGGTCCAGACACCCAGCGCCAGGATGGACAGCGCGGCCACCGACAGCAGCATCACGCCCAGCTTGGTGCCGAGCACCTTCATCCGTTTCGGCTGCCAGGTCAGCAGGTTCATCATCGACCCGGAGGCCCACTCCGCCCCGACGAACGACGCCCCCAGCAGGAACGCCACCATCGCCATGATCGCGGCCCAGACCAGGAACAGCTCGCCGTACATCGACTTGAAGTCGAACGACGGCGGCATGAAGTCCTCGGCCCGGAAGTCGGACCGCTGCGGTCCGGTCCAGCCGTCCTCGGGACACTTCTCGCCGCACTCGCGCTTGTACTGCTCGTAGTAGCGAACCTGCTCCTGGTACATCGCCTCGGCCGCCACCTCGCCCCTGGCACGCGCCTCGGCGGTCGGCTTGGAGTGGAATGCGAACAGGATCGACGCGATCGTCACCAGCAGCAGGAGACCGATCGGGAACACCCAGCGGGTCAGCCGGCGCTTGAAGAAGCGCCGCCGCTCAGCACGCGCCAGACTCATGCCTTCTCCTCGCTGCGCTCGTCGGCGGCATCGCCGAGCCCGCTGATTCGCTCGCAAAGCTCGCTCATGCCCCCACCCCGTTCTGCGGCGTGAGCTCCGGCCGCACGCTCTGATCGACCGAGCGGACCTGGCCGGGCACCGGGGCGGTGCCGGTCAGCTCCAGGAACACGCTTTCGAGGTCCGCGGTCACCGGGGTGAGCTCGCTGACGTAGAGCTGGCGCTCGGCCAGCAGCCGCGCCACCAGCGCCGGCTTGTCCACCCCGGACAGGGTGAGGTGGTCGGTGTTCGCCTGCAGCTGGAACCCTGCCGCGATCAGCACCTGGGCCGCCGCGGACAGGTCCGCCGGCGTCTCCAGGGCGACCCGCACCTGGCCCGACGAGTGCGCCTGCAGCACCTCGGCGACCGGGCCCGCCGCGACCCGGCGGCCCAGCGAGATGATGGTGACGCTGTCGCAGATGAGCTGGATCTCGCCGAGGATGTGGCTGGACAGCACCACGGTCATGCCACCGGCCGACAGCGTGGCCATCATGTCGCGCATCTCGCGGATGCCGCCCGGGTCCAGGCCGTTGGCGGGCTCGTCGAGGATGAGCAGCTTCGGCTGCTTCAGCAGCGCCGACGCGACGGCCAGCCGCTGCTTCATGCCGAGCGAGTACGTCTTGACGCGCTCCTTGGCGCGCTCGCGCAGCCCGACCAGCTCCAGCGCCCAGTCGACGCGCTCCTTGGGCAGGCTGCCCGCGTCGGCCAGCAGGGAGAGGGTGTCGCGCGCGGTGAAGTGGGCGAAGAACTGCGGGCTCTCCACGATCGCGCCGACCTGGGCGACGACCTGCGGCAGGTGCCGCGGCAGCTCGTGACCGAGGATGCGCATCTCGCCACTGTCCGGCTTGATCAGGCCGAGCAGCGTACGCAGGGTGGTGGTCTTGCCGGAGCCGTTGGGCCCCAGGAAGCCGTGGACCTGTCCGGCCTCCACATACATCTCGAAGCCGTCCAGTGCCCGACGGGGGCCACCCCGGGCTCGGTACGTCTTACGCAGGCCTTGGATCTCCAAGACAGCGGTCACGGGCGACCTCCTAGGTATCAGTGACCCCCGCACCCTACGGGGTATGCACCCTGAGACGCAGCCCTGATCTTCCCGGTTTCTTCACAACCGCACCCCGTAGGGAAGCCCCTACGGAATGGGGTCAGGCGACGATGACGTTGAGGCCGGCCTCGCGGAACGCGGCGACCGCGGCGGGGTCGGCGTTGGAGTCGGTGACCAGGGTTTCTATGCGCTCGACGGGGCAGATCCGGGCGAACGCGTGACTGCCCAGCTTGGACGAGTCCGCGATGATCGCCACACGCTTGGCGCGGGCCACCATCAGCGAGTTCATCGCCGCCTCGCCTTCGTGGTGGGCGGCCGCGCCGAGCGTCACGTCGATCGCGTTGACGCCGAGCAGCACCAGGTCGAGGGTGACCTCGCGCAGGATGCCGCCGCCGAGCGGCCCGACCAGCTCGAACGACTGCGGGCGCACCACGCCGCCGGTCACCACGATCTTCATCCGGGAGCGGACCAGCAGCTCGTTGGCGATGTTGAGCGCGTTGG
The DNA here is from genome assembly GCF_009720385.1 of Catellatospora vulcania. Taxonomy (GTDB): domain Bacteria; phylum Actinomycetota; class Actinomycetes; order Mycobacteriales; family Micromonosporaceae; genus Catellatospora; species Catellatospora vulcania. The sequence continues at coordinate 89,661 of NZ_WARX01000036.1, forward strand.
TGACCACGGTGAGCTGAGCGCCCTCGGAGACCGAGTTGAGCTCGGGGCGTACGGCCAGGGCGCGGGCCACCTCGGTGGTGGTGGTGCCGCCGTTGAGGCCGACCACCATGCCGGGCTGCACCAGCGCGGCCGCCGCGGTGCCGATGCGCTGCTTCTCGGCCGAGTGCTTGGCGGTCTTGTAGCGCAGCGGCAGGTCGTAGGAGACGCCGCTGGCGACCGCGCCGCCCCGGGTACGCGTGATCATCTGCTGCTGGGCGAGCTGGTCGAAGTCGCGGCGGATGGTGGCCTGGGAGACGTCCAGCCGCTCGGCGGCCTCCTCGACGCTCACCCGGCCGGATTCGGTCAGCAGTTCCAGCAGCGCGTTCCAGCGGGCGTACCGGTCCACCGAACCTCCGTTTGCGCGATTTCTGAGCGGATGCGTGCACACTAGTGCGCGAAACCCGCCCATGCAACGCGATGTGCTGCGCGTATGTGACTCTTGAGTTGCCATCGCCCCAGGCGTCACGCAGAATAGCGCGCGAAAACCCGTACTTTCGAGCCGTTACGCGCACGCCTGCTTGGAGGAGCCCACCTCATGACGTACGTCGCCGAAGAGATCAACAGCCAGCCTGACCTCTGGCGACGGGCGGCGGCCCAGGCCGCCGAGGTGACCGGAGCGCTGCCCCGCCCCGGCGAGCGCGTCGCCGTCGTCGGCTGCGGCACCTCCTGGTTCATGGCCATGGCGTACGCCGCGCTGCGCGAGGCCGCCGGCCAGGGCGAGACCGACGCCTTCGCGGGCAGCGAGTTCCCGGCAACTCGTTTGGCCGGGAACCGGAATGGCAGTCCCGTCGAGCGGCCCTATGACCGGATCATCGCGATCACCCGGTCCGGCACCACCACCGAGGTCCTCGACATCCTGCGCAAGGCCGGTGACCGGAGCACGGTGCTGGTCGGCGACGTGGACACCCCGGCGGTGACGCTGGCCCGCGACGTGATCGCGCTGCCCTGGGCCGACGAGCGGTCCGTGGTACAGACCCGCTTCGCCACCAGCGCGCTCATCCTGCTGCGCGCCTCGCTCGGCGAGGACCTGGCCCAGGCCGCCGACGACGCGCAGCGCGCGCTCGACCTGCCGCTGCCGCTCGACCCGGCGACGATCGAGCAGGTCACCTTCGTGGGCCGGGGCTGGACCAACGGCCTGGCCCAGGAGGCCGCGCTGAAGTGCCGCGAGGCGGCGACGTTCTGGACCGAGGCGTACCCGGCGATGGACTTCCGGCACGGCCCCATCTCGATCAGCACCACCGGCCGCGCCGTGTGGGCCTTCGGCGAGGTCCCGCCGGGCCTGCGCGAGGACGTCGAGGCGACCGGCGCGACCTTCGTGCACGACCCGTCGCTCGACCCGCTGGCCCACCTGGTAGTCGCGCAGCGTTTCGCCGTGGCGCTGGCCGGGCACAAGGGCCTGAACCCCGACACCCCGCGCCACCTGACCCGCTCGGTAGTGCTGTCATGAGTCAGCCGAACCCGATCGGCACCGGCCCGGAGGAAACAGCATGACTGCCCACCAGCCCGATGATGTCGTCGTCTCCATCGACGTCGGCGGCACCGGTATGAAGTGCGCCCTGGTCGACGTCGCCCACCGGGTACGCCACACCGAGCGCCACGCCACCGGCCGCGAGCGCGGGCCGCAGGCGGTGCTCGGCACCATCCTCGACGTCGCCGCGGGACTGGCCGCGACCGCCGCCCAGCGCGGCTGGCGGCCGGTCGGGGCGGGCGTGGTCGTGCCGGGCATCGTCGACGAGGCCAACGGCATCGCGACGTACTCGTCGAACATCGGCTTCCGGGACGTGCCGCTGCGCCACGCGGTCGGCGAGCGCACCGGCCTGCCCACCGCGGTCGGCCACGACGTGCGGGCCAGCGGCCTGGCCGAGGCCCGGCTCGGCGCGGGCCGCGGGCGCAGGCACGTGCTGGTGATGCCCATCGGCACCGGCATCGCCGCCGCCCACGTCGTCGACGGCACGGTCATGACGGGCGCGCACGGCGCGGCCGGGGAGATCGGCCACATCGTGGTACGCCCCGGCGGCCCGCTCTGCGGCTGCGGCCAGCGCGGCTGCCTGGAGGCGGTGGCCTCGGCCAGCGCCGTCGAGCGCCGCTACGCCGAACTCGCGGGCAGCCCCGCCACCGCGGCGCAGGTCGCCGGGCGGCTGGGCGCCGACAGGCACGCCGACCAGGTGTGGGCGGAGACCGTCGACGCGCTCGCCGACGGTCTGCTCACCGGCCAGGCGCTGTACGACCCGGAACTCGTCGTCATCGGCGGCGGCCTGGCCGAGTCCGGCGAGGCCCTGCTCGCCCCGCTGCGCGACGCGCTGGGCAAGAAGGTCACCTTCCACCGCGTACCGGAGATCGTGCGCGCCGAACTGGGCGACGAGTCCGGCAGCCTCGGGGCTGCCCTGATCGCCCTGGACCTGATCGAGCGCAGCGAGGAGCAGGCATGAGCGAGCGAGTCAGCGGACGGATCGTCACCCCCGACGGCGTCGTCCTGGGTTCCCTCCAGGTGGACGGCGACCGTATCGCGGCAATCGAGCCCGGCACGGCGGCTGCGGACCGGTGGATCCTGCCCGGGTTCGTGGACATCCACACCCACGGCGGCGGTGGTTTCACCTTCACCACCGGCGACGCCGCGGCGGCCCGTGAGGCGGCCGCGTTCCACCTGCGCCACGGTTCGACCACGCTGCTGGCGAGCCTGGTCTCGTCGCCGTTCGAGCTGATGCGCGACGCGGTGCTGGCGTACGCGCCGCTGGTCGCCGAGGGCGTGCTGGCCGGGGTGCACTTCGAGGGGCCGTACCTGTCGCACGCGCGCTGCGGCGCGCAGAACCCGGAGTTCCTGCGCGACCCGTCGCTCGACGAGCTGACCGAGATCATCAAGATCGCCGACGGCACGCTGCGCATGGTCACCATCGCGCCGGAGCGGGCCGGTGCGCTGGACGCGATCCGGCTGCTGGCCGAGCACGGCGTGGTCGCCGCGGTCGGGCACACCGACGGGACGTACGCCGAGGTCATGGCCGCGGTCGAGGCCGGTGCGACGGTCGGCACGCACCTGTTCAACGGCATGCGCCCGGTGCACCACCGCGAGCCGGGCCCGATCGTGGCGCTGCTGGACTCCCCCGCCGTCGTCTGCGAGCTGGTCGCCGACGGCGTGCACCTGCACGACGGCACGCTGGCCTTCGCGGCGCACAGCGCGGGCAGCGCGCGGGCCGCGCTGATCACCGACGCGATGGCCGCTGCCGGTATGCCCGACGGCGAGTACGACCTGGGCGGCCTGGCCGTCACCGTCGCCGACCGGGTGGCCCGGCTGGCCCGCGACGGCAGCATCGCCGGCAGCACGTTGACCATGGACGCCGCGGCGCGCCAGGCGCTCGGCGCGGGCCTGTCCATCACGGACGTGGCGGCGATGGCGGCGACCACCCCCGCCCGCGCGATCGGCCTGTCCGCCGAGCTGGGCGCGCTGCGCCCCGGCCTGCGCGCCGACCTGGTCGAACTGGACGCCGACATGCACGTCGTACGCGTCATGAAGTCGGGAGAGTGGATCTGATGGCCCTGGTGTCCACCGGCAAGCTGGTCGCCGAGGCGGCCGCGGCCGGGACCGGCGTCGCCGCGTTCAACGTCATCACCCTGGAGCACGCCGAGGCGATCACCGCCGGGGCGGCCGCCGCGGGCCGGCCGGTCATCCTGCAGATCAGCGAGAACGCGGTGAAGTTCCACGGCGGACGGCTCGGCCCGGTCACCGCCGCCGCCCGCGCCGTCGCCGAGCTGGCCGCGGTGGACGTGGCGCTGCACCTGGACCACGTGGAGTCGGCGGCGCTGCTGCACCAGGCCCCCGAACACGGCTTCTCGTCGGTCATGTTCGACGCCTCGACCCTGCCGTACGGCCAGAACGTGGCCGCGACCAGGGCCGCGGCGCAGTTCTGCCACGGGCACGGGCTGTGGCTGGAGAGCGAGCTGGGCACCGTCGGCGGCAAGGACGGCGCACCGCCGCTGGGCGCGCACGCTCCCGGCGCGCGCACCGACCCGGCCGAGGCGGCCGCCTACGTCGCCGAGACCGGCGTCGACGCGCTCGCCGTCGCGGTCGGCTCGTCGCACGCGATGACCAGCCGCGACGCCGCCCTCGACCACGACCTGATCGCCGCCCTGAAGCAGGCCGTCACGGTCCCCCTGGTGCTGCACGGCTCGTCCGGTGTCGGCGACGCCGAGCTGCGCCGCGCCGTCCGCGGCGGCCTCGTCAAAATCAACATCGGCACGGCGCTGAACATCGCCGCCACCACCGCGGTCCGCGAGGTGCTGTCCGCCGACCCGAAACTCGTGGACCCGCGCAAATACCTGCGCCCGGCCCGCGATGCCATGTCCGCGACGGTCCAGCACTTCCTCACCCTGCTCTGACCCACCACCAAGACGATCTTGCGCGGACGGTGGGGATGACACACTCAGACCGGACCGATCGGCAACAGTTCGCGCAAGATCGTCGCGCGGGGCTGGTCGCGCAGCGCGTGCGTGACGAGCGGCTCGACCGGGCCGGGGTGACCATGCTGCTGGTGCGCGACGACCTGATGGACCCGGAGCTGCCCGGCAACAAGTGGCGCAAGCTCAAGTACAACCTGGTGGCGGCGCGGGAGCAGGGGTACGGCACGCTGCTGACCTTCGGTGGGGCGTACTCCAACCATCTGCGGGCCGTCGCGGCCGCGGGACGCCGCCACGGGTTGCGGACCGTGGGCATCGTGCGCGGCGAGCAGCACCTGCCGCTCAACCCGTCCCTGGCGTACGCCGCCGCCCAGGGCATGACCCTGTCCTACCTCGACCGGGAGACCTACCGCCGCAAGCACACCGACCCCGTGCTCGCCGAACTGAAGCAGGTCTGGGGCGATTGCTACGTGATCCCGGAAGGCGGCAGCAACGCGCTCGCGGTGCGCGGCTGCGCGGAACTGCCCGCCGAGATCGACGCCGAGTTCGACGTGCTCTGCTGCCCGGTCGGCACCGGCGGCACCCTGGCCGGCCTCGCGGGCGGCCTGACCGGCGACCGTCGTGCGCTCGGGGTCGCCGTGCTCAAGGGCGCGGGTTTCCTCACCGACGAGGTGACCGAGCTGCAGCGCCAGGCGTTCGGCGCACCGACCGCCAACTGGCGGATCGACCTGGACCACCACTTCGGCGGGTATGCGAAACGCACCGCGGAACTCGACGCTTTCGTCGCCGACTTCCACCGCCGCCACAGCCTGGCCCTGGATCCGGTCTACACCGGCAAGATGCTCGCCGCCCTCTTCGACCTGGCCGCACGAGGCGAGTTCGCGCCGGGCACCCGCCTCGCCGCGGTCATCACCGGAGTGGCGCCGGCGCTCTGAGCGTCAGCCCTTGCGGCGGCCGACGGCGTAGGCAAGCACGCCGGCGGCGAGCATCCCCGCACCGGCCAGCACCGTCGGCTCGGGCAGGGTCATCGCGAGCACGACGCAGCCGATCAGCCCCAGCGCCGCCGTCGCCCGCAGGTGCTTCGGCCCGCCGAGCGTCCACGCGGCCGCGTTGGTGATCGCGTAGTAGGTCAGCACCGCGACGCTGGAGAACCCGATCGCGCCGCGCACGTCCGCGGCCAGCACCACCACGATGATCACCGCGGCGACGGCCAGCTCGGCGAGCCACGGGGTCGCGTAGCGGCCGTGCACCGCGGACAGTCGCCGCGGCAGGTCACTGCGCCGCGCCATGGCCAGGATCGTCCGGCCTACCCCGGCCAGCAGGCTGAGCAGCACCCCGCACACCGCGACGCCCGCACCGACCCGCACGACCGGCACCAGGCCGGACACGCCGGCCGCGGCGACCACGTCGGCCAGCGGCGCGGTGGACCTGGCCAGCGCCGGCATGCCGAGCACCGACAGGCAGACCAGCGCGACCACGAGATACACGGCCAGCACCACGCCCAGGGCCACCGGCACGGCCCGTGGAATGGTCCGGGCCGGGTCGCGGACCTCCTCGCCCAGCGTGGCGATCCGGGCGTACCCGGCGAACGCGAAGAACAGCAGCCCCGCCGCACTGAACGGCCCCGCCGGCCCGGCCGCCCCGGCCTCCGGCGCACCGCCGCCCCACAGCCCGACCGCCACAGCCGTGACCAGCACCAGCAGCGTGATCGCGACAAGGATCCGGGTCGCGGCGGCCGTCTTCGTGACGCCCCGAATGTTGATCAGAGTCAGCACCACGACCGCGGCGACCGCGACCGGCCGCGCGTACGCCGGCCACAGGTAGTACCCGATGGTCAGCGCCATCGCCGCGCAGCTCGCCGTCTTGCCGATGACGAACGCCCAGCCCGCCAGGAACCCGGTGAACGCGCCGAGCTGCTCGCGCCCGTACACGTAGGTGCCGCCGGACTCGGGATACCGGGCGGCCAGCCGCGCCGAACCGGTCGCGTTGCACCCCGCCACCACCGCTGCGATCAGCAGCGCCGTCAGCAGCGCCCCGCTCGTGCCCGCGGCGGCCGCAGCCGGCCCCCACACCACGAACACGCCCGCGCCGAGCATCGCCCCCAGCCCGATGACGACGGCGTCGCCGAACCCCAGCCGCCGCACCAACATCGAGTTCACGCCCGCAGGCTAGCCCGCCCCCATTGAAGAAAGGAAGGGCACCTTCTTAACGCTATGTGTATAGGAGGGGCGCCTTCTCAACCCTCACCCCGCGAACCGCGAGGTCAGCGCGTCCTCCGCTGCGGCGGGCGCCGGCCGGTCAGCCGTCCCCTGTCAAGATCGCTGTTTCGTGTCGAAATCCAGCGCTCGACCGCAGTTTTCGACACGAAACAGCGATCTTGACGGCAGCCAGCGCACGGCAGCGCGGCGCACGGCAGCGCGGCGCACGGCAGCGCGGCGGCGCACGGCCCGCGCGGACCCGGGTCAGCGGGTGGGCGGCAGGATCGCGTCCCAGTCGATCCGGTGGATGATCCGGTCCAGGAGCAGGCCCAGGGCCAGCGCGGCGAGGCCGTCGGTGACCCAGTGGTGCGACAGGTACGTCGTCGTGCACAGCACGATCACCGGCGGCGCGACCCGCATCCAGCGCACCAGCGTCGGCGGCAGCCGCCACAGCCGCGAGGCCAGGATGACGATCACGCCCCACCACACGATCGCGTTGACCACGTGCCCGGACGGATACGAGTTCGAGTACGCCACCGCCAGCGGGTTGAACAGCTCCACCGCGTTCGGCAGGGCGCTGCTCGGCGCGTCCCGGTGCGTCCACAGCTTCAGCGGCCCGATCGTGAGGTACGTCAGCACGAACCCGGTCAACCCGGGCAGCAGCACCCGCAGGTCCCTGGTTCGCACGAGCAGCGTCACCGTCAGCCCGCCCGTGATGATCCACATCACCAGCCAGCCCTGCCCGAGGAAGTTCAGCACCCGCGCGACGACATGCGCCCAGCCCGGCTGGTGGCTCTGCACCCAGTCGCGTACGCCCAGGTCCAGCCCTTCGGTCGCACCGCGCGCCGCCAGTGCCGTGATCAGCACCAGCACCGCCACCAGGGCGACGTCCCACCACCAGCTGTCGAACCGGCTCAACCGCCGCGTCGGAATCCGCACCGGCCCACTATGCCTGACCGGCCCCGCGACCTGGCACACCTGCACCGGCCCCGCACGACCCCGCACATCTCCGCCACGTCACGGCGCGAGGGTTAAGAAGGGCACCTTCTTATACGCATAGCGATAAGAAGGTGCCCTTCCTTCGGGTCTTGCCGGAGCGGAGCTCAGCTCAGAGCAGTTCGGCGAGCTTCTTGCCGATCAGTTCCATGCGTACGCCCGAGTTCGGGCACCCGCCGAAGTGGTGCAGCGCGATGACCTTGTCCGTACGCCGGGACAGCACCGGTGAGCCGGACGAGCCGCCCTCGGTGTCGCAGTAGTAGGAGACGTCGGTGTCCTTGGCGTACCCGTCGTAGTCGCTGTCCTCCACCGCGCAGTTGCCGGCCCGGTCCCGGTCACTGGCGATCGCCACCATCGCCGGCGCGCCGGCCGGGTGCTGCGGGATGTACAGCTCCTCGCCCTTCTCCGGGCGACGCAGGTCCAACTCCAGGTAGCCGAACTTCTCCACCAGCGGGAAGTCGGTCACCGAGAACAGGCTGAAGTCCAGCGTGCGGTCCGTGGCGATCAGCTCGCTCAGCCACACCTTGGTCGGCCGGAACACGTCGTACCCGCCGCACTCGGCGCACTGGTAGTTGAACCACACCTCGACGTCGCTGGTCTCGCTCTTGTCGGCGACGCAGTGGTTGTTGGTCAGCAGCAGGTTGCGCGGCCCGACCCGCCAGGCGGTGCACAGCTCGACGCCGCCGATGAGCATCCGGGCCACGGCCTTGGCGCGCCGGTAGACCACCGGCTCCGTGGTGCGGTAGCAGACCGCGTCGGCCTTCTGGTCGGAGCCGCAGATGGTCTCCTCCCGGCCGGTGCGTGCGGCTTCCCGCTTGGCCCGCTGGTACGACTCCGAGGCTGCGGCCCGCTCCGGCTCGGTGTGCCCACGGCTCACCTTGTCGATCACGACGCCGAGCCGGGCCACCGTGCCGCCCAGCCCGAGCAGGTCCAGGTTCGAGCTGTGCAGCTCGACCAGCGCGGTGTCCCCGGTGACCGACATGGCCCAGCGGCCCGCGCTGCCGAGCACCGAGCCGACCGCGTCGCCGTCGATGCGGTGCACCTCGGCGCGCTTCGGGTCGCTGACCGTCAGGTAGTCGCCGGGCAGCAGCAGCAACTGCGAGAAGTGCACCTTCACGTACTCGGCACCGGGGTAACGCAGCGTGGCGCTGCGGTCCGCGTCGAGGTAGCCGAGCACCGCGTGCGTGGACTCGACCCGTCCCGCCTCGGCCCGGCCGGTCTGCTGCGGCACCGCGTCCTGGCCGCCCCTCCTGGTGACCGGAGCGCCGGCCCCGGCAGCCGCCGGCGGTACGGCCACCGGCTCGGCGGACTGCACCGCCGTGATCATCGATCGGGCGTCATCCGGCCCTGCGGCGGGCGGGGATCCTTCACCGAGCACCGCGGCGCCCGCTGCCGAGGTGAGCGCCAACACGGCAGAGATTCCCATCACCAGCGCGACCGTACGGCGCATGCGACCAGCCTCCTGAACGACTCCGGACAAGCTCCCTACGTGCAACGACGCAGCGCTGCGGCCGGTGCCTCGGCCGAAAAGAGGATTCGCGGCAGCTGTAGGCGAATCCGTAGGCTGTTCGCGTGCGGATCACTTCGGCGCTCGTCGACCCTGCCCTGATCGATTTACCCTGGTCCACTCCACTGGAGGAGTGGCCGGCCGACCACCTGGTCGCCCTGCCCCAGGGCATCTCGCGGCACGTGGTCCGCTTCGTCAAACTCCAGGGCACCGTGTACGCCGTGAAGGAGACCCGCGAGAAGATCGCCGAGCGGGAGTACGACCTGCTCCGCGCACTGGAACGGATCAGCGCCCCGTCCGTCGAGGCGGTCGCGATCGTCGCCGACCGGATCGCCGCCGACGGCGAGCACCTGGAACCGGTGCTGGTCACCCGGCATCTCAAGTTCTCCCTGCCGTACCGGGCGCTGTTCTCGCACACGCTGCGCCCCGACACCATGAACCGGCTGCTGGACGCGCTCGCCGCGCTGCTGGTGCGGATGCACCTGCTCGGCTTCTTCTGGGGCGACTGCTCGCTGTCCAACACCCTGTTCCGCCGCGACGCCGGCGCGTTCGCCGCGTACCTCGTCGATGCCGAGACCGGTCAGCTGCACCTGCGGCTGTCCCCCGGCCAGCGCGGCGAGGACCTGGAGATCGCCCGCACCAACATCTTCGGCGAGGCGCTGGACCTGCAGGCCGCGGGCTTCCTGCACGACGGCATCGACCCCGAGCACGTCTCCGACGAGGTGGTCCGCCGCTACGAGACGCTGTGGCACGAGCTGACCCACGAGCAGGCCGTCGAGACCGACACCCGCCGCCAGATGGACAAGCGCATCCGCCGCCTCAACGAACTCGGCTTCGACGTCGAGGAGGTGTCGATGTCCGTCGTCGAGGAGGGCGGGCACCGCAGCATCATGCTGCGCCCGAAGGTCGTCGACGCCGGCCACCACACCCGCCGCCTGCTGCGCCTGACCGGCCTCGACGCCGAGGAGAACCAGGCCCGCGCGCTGCTCAACGACCTCGACGCGTACCGGGCCGAGTCCGAGGACCTGCCCGACGAGTCGCAGGCCGCGCACCGCTGGCTGACCGAGGTGTTCGAGCCGGTGATCCGCGCGGTCCCGCCGCACCTGCGCGGCAAGCTGGAGCCGCCGGAGCTGTTCGTGCAGATCATCGAGCACCGGTGGACGCTGAGCGAGAACGCCGGCCGGGACATGGGCCTCGCGCCCGCGGTGCAGTCGTTCCTCAACAACGTGCTGGTGCACCGCCCTGACGAGCAGGCCGTGCTCGGGTACGACCCCGACGAGGAACCCGACCCCGACCTCATCCCCGACGACGACATCACCGAGGACGAGGACCCGGACCCCGCCGCCCGCTGACGGCGCCCCCGTTTTGCATTGACGTTGGCCTATTACATCGAGTTCGATCTACAAATTCTCGATCTAATAGGCCAACGTCTATAAAACTCGCGTGGGTGACGAGGCTGGGCGATCAGCAAAACCGCAGGTAGCGTGGCCGCTCGGTCCGGACGCGCCGCTCTGCCGAGCGGCGTGCCACCCCGCCGGGCCGTGCACAGCGAAAGGGTCGCGACGATGCGATCACGGACGCGCCTGGCCGCCCTCGCCAGGCTCACCGCCGACCGGGCCGGATCCGACGGCCAGGCCCACGCCGGGTCACGCCGGACGCCGTCCACCGGCCGCCGCGTGCCGGCCGCCGACCGCCGCGTGCCGACCGCCGACCGCCGGCCGCTGCCGGGCTGGCTGCGTTCGCTGCTGGTGCTCGGTGTCGGCATCGCCGCGGCGCTGACCGTCGCGACGCCCGGCAACGCGCAGGTCGGCGCGGACGCCGCCGCGACCCGCATGATCCACGCGCTCCCGGCCGGCGACCTCTCCGCCGTGCCGGAGGACTTCGCGCAGGTCATGAACTACACCCCGGCCACCGCACGGCTGGCCGACGGCTCCCTGCGGGTGATCAACCCGGACGGCTCGTGCTCGGTGCCCGGCGAGGGTCGCCCGTTCGACTTCGCCGTCGCATGCAAGGCGCACGACTTCGGCTACGACCTGCTGCGGTACGCGCAGCGCCGGGGCGCGCCCCTGGACTCCACGGCCCGCGCCGAGATCGACGTGCTGCTCGACCATGACCTGCGCGTGCAGTGCGTCGCCGACTCCACCCCGGGCAGCTGCGACGCGACCGTCGCCCTGTTCGCCGCCGGGGTGGGCTTCAACTCCTGGCGTCAGGTCTCCGGGCCGCCGGTCGACACGTCCGGCCTGCCGCGCACCGCGGGCCTGGTGCTGCTGGCCCTGGCCGGTGGCGGCTGCCTGGTCACGGCGCGGTCGCGCCTGCTCCCTGCTCGACCGGGTCCGCGTCGTCGTCTGCCCCGTTTCCGGCGGCCTGGCGCATCAGCCGGCTGAGCCCGTCGCGGCTGGCCACCACGGTGATCCGGTCGCGCGCCTGGAGCACCCGGTTGGGGGCGGGCCGCCACAGCGGTCGGGGCTCTCCGAACTCGGCCAGCGCGATCACGCGTACCGCCCCGGCGATGTCCGCCACGGCCACCCGCTGCCCGACGAGCGGTGAGCCCGTGCCGACCACGACCTCCGCGACCAGCAGCACCCGCCGCTCGACCGAGATGGTCCCGATGACCTCGCGTTCCATCAGCGCCTCGGCGAAGGCCGGGGCGGCCAGGTAGGACACGCTCCGAGTGAACCGGATGCTGAACGTCTTGCGCACCCGGGCGGCGAGGTCGCCGTCGAACAGCCGGACCAGCACCCGCAGCTTCGGCTGCAGGTTGCGGCCGTGCAGCGCCGCCTCCAGGTTGATGACGTCGTTGCTGGCCAGCGTCATCAGCGCGCGGCAGTTCTGCACGTGGGCCGAGCGCAGCGTGCTCTCCCGGCTCGCGTCGCCGATGATCAGCGGTACGCCGAGCTCGCGGGCCAGCGGCACACCCCGCGCCTCTTCCTTGACGTCGATCGCGACCAGCGGGATGTCCCGGTCGTAGAGCAGCCGCAGCACGCGGGTGCCGACGTTGCCCAGGCCGACCAGCACGATGTGGCCCTCCTCGGGCAGCCGCAGCCGCCCCTGCGCCACGGCGAGCCGGGCGTTGACCGCGCCCTCGACGACCATGGCCGTGATCAACGGCACCAGGGCCAGCCCGGCCAGCGCGACGAGCAGTTGCAGCACCTGCTGCCAGCCGGGGATGTCCGCGTCGAGCTGCGGGCCGCCGAGCGCGTTGACCAGCGTGACGTATACGCCGTCCCAGAACGAGGCGACCTCCGGCCGGGTGCGCGCGAACGCGAAGCCCGCGCCGACCAGGATCAGCAGCACCACCGCGACCGCGATGCGGAACTGGCGTGAGATCAGCGTCTTCGCGGTGTCGACGACCGCGGGCAGCCGCCAGCGTCGCGCGTTGCGCCGCACGGTACGCGCGACGGTGGTCACCGTGTCGGCGACGCTGTCGGCCACCCCGCTGCTCACCCGCGCCTCGGCCAGCACCAGGTCGGCCCGGCCGGGGTCGGCGGGCAGCAGGTCCGGCGCGGTGCCCCCGGTCGTGGTGTCCACCAGCCCGCAGACCACGTCGTCGGGCGTCACGTCGGCCCGCCGGGCGACCACGAGGGTACGGCCGCCGACCGGCAGCGGCACCGCGTTGACCTCGTCGAGCGCGATCGCGACCAGAGCGGGCGACGCGATCTCGGCGTCGGACAGCACCCGGGCGTTGCCTAGCAGCTCCTCGATGCCGCGGCCGAGATGGGAGTTGTACATCCGGACCACCAGCCGCAGCCCCGGCACCAGATCACGGGCCTGCAGCGCGACGTGGATGTTGCCGACGTCGTCCTGGACGGTGAGCGCCAGCCCGATCGCCGTGGCGACGTCGGCCTTGACCAGGGCACGTTCGTCGACGCGGTCGACCACGACGACGCGCACCCGGGGCAGCTCGCTGAAATCGCGCGCGTCGCGCCGCTGTTCGCCGCTCATCAACACCACCACGTCCACGCCGTAGCGCGTGGTCAACTGCTCCGCGAGGCGGTACGCCAGGCCGTCGGAGCCGTTGATGACGAAGTGGTTGTTGCGGGCACGGCGGAGGTTGGCCACGACCGAGGAGGGGGTCAGCACGCCCGGATGCTATCGACCGCGCACCACCCGTACCACCCCTGAGGGATCGCCAGAGATGCCTTTCCCGCGACGATATGCCCCTTTTGGTCGTTGCTCCTTCAGACGAGTGCACCAAGCAGCACCCTGCGTTTCGGGGTGCACCGGTCAGCAATCGAATGGATGGACATGAACAAGTGGTTCTACCGTGCCGTCGGCGTCGTGGGCGTGGCGGGCGGCGTCATGCTTCTCGGCAATGGCGTCGCGCACGCTGAAACGGTCACCGAGGCCCAGCCGACCGCCGATCTTCAGGCCATGCGAGGGCTGGTCGCCGATCTCTTCTCCCCGACGGGCGGCCTGCACAACCTCGGCCTGTCGATCGACATGCCCGACACGAGGCTGAACGCAGGGCTGCTCGACAACGGGCCCCTTTCGATCACACGGGGCTCCGGCGACTTCGGCGTCACCGCGTACGCACCCGGAGTGCAGAACATCTCACTCACCGGCAAGGCACCGGACCTGACCCGCGCGCTGCCGAGCACCGACCTGCTCAACAGCACGAGCGGCCTGCTCAACGGCACCTCCAAGGAGGAGAACCTGCCGGGCCTGGACGGCGTCACCGGCATGCTCTCCGGCGGACCGCTCGGCAGCCTGATCGGCGGCCAGCCCGGCGGCAGCCCGCTCGACGGCCTCTCCAGCGGACCGCTCGGCGGCCTCACCGGCGGCCTGCTCGGCGGCACCGACGGCGGCGGCACCCTCGGCGGCCTGCTCGGCGGCGGGGACAGCAGCCCGCTCGGCGGGCTGACCGGTGGACTGACCGGCGGCGACAGCCCGCTCGGCGGCCTCACCGGCGGCCTCGGCGACCTGACCGGCGGGCTCAGCGGCGGCCTCAACGGCGGCGGACGTGCCGCCGACCCGCTGGCGAGCCTCACCGGCCTCACCGGCGGCGACGCCCTGGGCGGCCTGACCGGCGGCCTCACCGGCGAGGCCAACGACGTGGCCGGGCTCCAGCCCGCACCCGCGCCCGCACCGGCCGGCGACGCCACCCAGGACACCTTCGGCGAATGGGTCGGCGGCGCGCCCACCGGCATGCCGTCCGACATGCTGATGCGCCAGAGCACGCCCGACCCGCTGCTGGGCGACGTCGACGCGCTCGACCCGTCCGACAGCCAGGGCGTCACGCTCGACCCGGCGCTGTCCCGGCAGGTCGCCGACGCGACCTCGCAGATCGTGCCGGCGCTCATCGCCGACGCGATGGGCCGCAAGAGCGCCGACGACCTGCTCGCCACCGAGGGGATGACCAACCCCGAGGGCCTGCCGTTCGTCGACAAGCTGCCGATCCTCGGCGACGTGCTGGGCAACGGCGGCCCGCTGGACGGCCTGCTGGTCGTCGGCGACATCGCCAAGCAACTGCCCGGCGTACGCGACCTGGCCAACGGCCAGCTGAGCCTGGACACCATCACCAAGCTCCCCGTCGTCGGCGGCATGATCACCGGCGGCATCGTGCAGGGCGGCAAGCCCGGCACCGCGCTGCCCGTGGTCGGCTCGCTGCCGATCGTCGGCGACGCCATCGGCAAGGTCACCGGCAGCCTGAACGGCATGAGCCCGGGCCGCGGCGCCAACCTGCTCAACCCGGCTCCGGTCGTCGACACCCAGCTCCCGGCCGGCCAGCAGCTCACCGGCCCGACCACGCTGCCCGCACCCGCGTCGCAGCACGTCGGACGGCACCGGGCCACCGAGCGGCCGGTCGCCGGCGAGGACGCCGAGTACGCAGAGTCGGCTACCACCGAGGCGGGGCTGCCCGGCCTGGGCGAGCTGCCGCTGCTCGGCAGCCTCACCGGCGGCCTGTCCGGCGGTGCCGGCGGCGCGAGCGGCCTGCCCGTCAGCGGCCTGCTGGGCAACCTGCCGCTGATCAACGACCTGCCGATCCTGGGCAACATGGCCACCTCCATGGAGGTGCTGCGCGGGCTGCCGCTGGTCGGCACCGCCGCGGGCCTGCTGCCCCTGGGGTGAGCGAAGCGCTCGCCTGACAGGCGTACATGAGAAGGGGCGGATGCGACATGCATCCGCCCCTTCGCCGTATTGGCAGGTCGGCCGGGTCTCGCCTGGCCTTGCTAGCCCAGCGGCTACTCCGGCACGTAGACCCCACGACCAGGCGACCCCACGACCGTTCCTCGAATACGCAGGTCGCGAATCACCCGGGCGATCGTCGCCACCGAGACGGGGGCATAGATCTCCTTCAGCTGCGCGTACGAGGGCAGCCGAGATCCGGGCGGATACTCGCCCGTCTTGATCCGGGCTGCGATGTCCTCGGCGATCTCGGTCGAACTCATCGGCATAGGCATTGGGGCACGTCCTCGGGTTGGCACCCCCAGTAGTACCGCACTCACCTCACTTACCGCCAGAGCATGCTGCGCCTCTTGATATAGATAAGTTGAGTGAGATAGGTTGCTCACTAGTCCTCGGGTTGGCGCTTGAGGGCTTAGCAGTGGCCGGATCTCCCACGGCCACCCAACGGGGCACCCCGCCACGACAGCAGAGTGACGACGTGGCGGGGTGCCCCGCGCACTTAGGTACGCGGTTGGGTGGCCAACGCCGGCTCACTGGACGGGTGCGACCAAATTGGCCGCTCGCGACGCGACTAACTATCACTCAGTGACAGAGGTTGGGCAAGTAACGCAGCGGCACACCCCGACTTGGACCTCGGGTGCGCCGCCACTCCCCCGAATTGACCGGAGGTAAGAAGCAGTGTCACATCCCAGCCAACCGCACGTCGTCAACGTGCTCGGCACCTTCGAATCGGCCATTCCACCCCGACACCCCACCTGGTGCGATCGCAACCACTTCGACCGCCTCCTCGCCCACACCGCGTTCATCGGCGAGATCAAATGCGGCCCGACCCTCGTCCTGACTGTCGAGATTGTCGACATCGGGCTAGGTCAAGGCCCGCAGATCCACCTTGAAATGGCCAACTCCCGCGACAAGACGGGCGACGCGTACGAGTTGGCCGCACAAGCCGCACGCGATCTGTCGATGCTGCTGGCCGCCGGGGCCGACATCGCGGCGGGCTGCACCAGCCAGCCGCTGGAACTGGGGGTGCAGCGATGACCGCCGCCCTCGCCGTCGCCACTGCCCTGCACCTGATCGCAGCCATCTTCGCTGTGGCTGCATTCGGAAGAAACTGACACGGTCGACAGAAGATCTCGGCTAGATGCGACCAATGCATGGTTACGCCGAACTCGGCCTGGCGCGTCCGGAGGCAGAGCGCCGAGGCCCAGTTCCGGGCCCGGCGCGGCGCTTCGGAGCCGCCTTGACCTCGTGTGGAAAGTTTCGACAGAGCCGATGGGCGCGAGGATGTGCTGTCCCGGTAGATGCTTGACATCGGCGTCCCAGTAGCTGCTTGACAGGTGCTGAGTTTGGCCTGTTGATCGCGTGATGTTTGCGGGCATCGCGTGGTCCGGAGGCCGGGATTGGCGCTGACGGAGTTGTCGAAAGTTGAGCAGCGGTATCGGGCGGTGCTGGCGGTGCTTGCCGGTGATCGGGTTGGTGAG
>NZ_WARX01000037.1 GCF_009720385.1 Catellatospora vulcania
TCTGCGCCTGCTCGCACAGCCGCCGCCGTGGCGGCCGAGCCGCAGGTGCACCGGCGTCGTAGGCGGTCGTTCATGGCTGACCGCCGTCCCGGCAAGCTCACCTACCTCGCGTTGGCCGGGCTCGCGCTGTTCTCCGGGTTCCCGCTGTACTGGTCGCTGGTCGTCGCCTCGCACGACAACGGCATCCTCGGGCAGGTCCCGCCGCCGCTGGGCATCGGCCCGAACCTGTTCGCCAACCTCGAACGCGCCTTCGGGACCGTCGACTTCGCCAAGGCGCTGACCAACTCGTTCGTCGTGTCGATCGCGATCACGATCAGCGTGGTGCTGTTCTCGACCCTGGCCGGGTTCTCGTTCGCGAAGCTGAACTTCAAGGGCCGCAACGCGATGCTGGTCATGCTCATCGCGACCATGATGGTCCCGACGCAGCTGGGCATCATCCCGCTGTACATGCTCATGGCCAAGATCGAGTGGACCGGCACCATGTACGCCGTCGTCGCACCCGGCCTGGTCACCGCGTTCGGCGTGTTCTTCATGACCCAGTTCCTGCGCGAAGCCGTGCCCAGCGAGCTGATCGAGGCGGCCCGGGTCGACGGCTGCCACACCTTCCGCATCTTCTGGCACGTGGTCCTGCCCGCTTCTAAGCCGGCCGCCGCCGTGCTGGGCATGCTGACGTTCATGACGGCCTGGAACGACTTCTTCTGGCCACTGGTCGTGCTGACCCCCGAGGACCCGACGGTGCAGACCGCGCTGTCGACACTGGCCAGCGGCTACATCCAGGACTACTCACTGTCGCTGACCGGCACGGCGATCGCGACCATCCCGCTGCTGATCGTGTTCGCGCTGCTCGGCAAGTACATCATCGGCGGCATCATGCAGGGAGCGGTGAAGTCATGACGCTGGCCACCACAGAGGAGCAGCTGACCGGCAACGCGCCGGTGAGCTTCCCGGCCGGGTTCCGCTGGGGTGCGGCCACCGCCTCCTACCAGATCGAGGGGGCCGCGGCCGAGGACGGGCGTACCCCGTCGATCTGGGACACCTTCGCGCGTACGCCGGGCAAGGTCTTCGAGGGCCACTCCGGTGACGTCGCCTGCGAGCACTACCACCGCTACCGCGACGACGTCGCGCTGATGAAGCGGCTGGGCCTCGGGACCTACCGGTTCTCGGTGGCGTGGCCGCGCATCAAGCCCGACGGCTCCGGCCCCGCCAACACCCGCGGCCTGGACTTCTACGACCGCCTCGTCGACGAACTGCTCGACCAGGGCATCGACCCCATGGTCACCCTCTACCACTGGGACCTGCCCCAGGTCCTCGAAGACCGCGGCGGCTGGACCAACCGCGACACCGCCTACTACCTCGCCGACCTCGCCACCGCCACCATCGCGCGGCTCGGGGACCGGGTGCGCACCTGGACCACCCTCAACGAGCCGTGGTGCTCGGCGTTCCTGGGCTACGGCAGCGGCGTGCACGCGCCCGGCCGGCAGGACCCCCGCGCCACGTTCGAGGCGGTGCACCACCTGATGCTCGGGCACGGGCTCGCGGCACGGGCGCTGCGGGCGGGCGGGGCGCGCGAGGTGTCGCTGACGCTGAACCTCACCGACGTGCGGCCGTTCACCCCGGCCGACCCGCACGACCAGGCCGCGGCCCGGCTCATCGACGGGCTGCAGAACCGGCTGTTCCTGGACCCGGCGCTGCGCGGGCAGTACCCGCAGGACATGCTCGCGCTGTTCGAGCGGTTCGGCGCGGCGGGGGTGATCCAAGCCGGGGACGAGGCGCTCATCGGCGCCCCGATCGACCTGCTGGGCGTGAACTACTACCAGCCCGCGCTGGTGCGGGCCCAGGTCGGTGTGCACAGCGGCGAGGCGCATCCCGGCAGCGAGGGCGTCGAGTTCGTGACGCAGAGCGCGCCGGTGACCGCGATGGACTGGCCCGTGGACCCGACCGGCCTGTCCCAGCTGCTGCTGCGCCTGGCGGCGGACTATCCGGGCGTGCCGCTGATGATCACCGAGAACGGCGCGGCCTACGACGACGTGGTGGAAGGCGGCCGGGTGGCCGACGACGAGCGCATCGCGTACCTGGACGGGCACCTGCGGGCCGCGCATGCCGCCATCGAGGGCGGGGCCGACCTGCGCGGATACCTGGCCTGGTCGCTGCTGGACAACTACGAGTGGGGGTACGGCTACGGCAAGCGCTTCGGGCTGGTGCACGTCGACTACGACACCCAGCGCCGCCTGCCCAAGGACAGCGCTCTCTGGTACGCCGAGGTCATCGGACGCAACGGCCTGAGCTGACGGCCTGATCACGGGCCATCCGGGGCGCGGTCACGGCGGAAGCCGGGCCGCGCCCCGCCGTCGTGGGGGACCCGCGGCATGAATTCTGCAAAGTCAAGAGTCGTTTGGGTGATTTCGACCGTTATATTCGGCAACCACGCCTCCCGGTCGCACCGGGTGGTCCGCCGTCGAATAGGGCCCGTGATGAGAATCAACCTGCCGACTCCCCGCACGCTGGTGCGCTTCCTGCTGTGCTTCGTCGCCGGCCTGCACGTGCTCAGCCTCGGCGGCAACTACCTCTACCACGGGCTGGGCCACCACAACGTGATCCCCGCGTTCGCCTGGTGGACCACGTTCTTCAACGTGGACAAGGAGAAGAACCTCCCCACCTGGTTCTCCGGGGCCCTGCTGCTGCTCGCCGCGTACGTGCTGTGGGAGATCGCGAACAACGTCAGCGCCCGCGGGGAGAAGTACGCCAAGCACTGGCGCATCCTGTCGGTCGTGTTCGCGGCGCTGTCGATGGACGAGATCACGCAGATGCACGAGATGAGCCGCAAGATGGGCCTGGTGAACCTGGGCAAGGCGTCATACCTGTCCTGGATCGTGGTCGCCGCTCCGTTCGTGCTGGTCTTCTGCGTGTCGTATCTGAAGTTCCTGTTCCACCTGCCGGTGCGCACCCGGCTGCTGGTGTCGGGCGGCGGAGTGCTGTTCGTGCTCGGCGCGGTCGGCATGGAGATCGTCGGGGCGTTCGTCGGCCGGGACGTCAGCGGCAACGTCGCGCCCGGGGCCGGGTACATGGAATACCTGCTCGCGGCATCCGTCGAGGAACTGTGCGAGATGCTCGGCGTGATCACCTTCTTCTACGCGATGTCGTCCTACCTGTACGAGCGCCAGCAGCAGGACCTGCTCGGGGCCGCGCCCGGTGCGCCGGTGCAGCTCGCCGCCGCGCGCTCCCGGCGTAAGCCGATGCCCGCGAACGTCGGCCGGCACAGCGACACCGCCGCCCGCTGACCCGTCGGCCCGTCGGCCCGCGCCTGCCGGCACCTGCCTCCTGATAGACGTTGGCCTATCTGAATGAGTTCGATCGTCGAATTCTCATCCAGATAGGCCAACGTCTATAAAAGGTGGGCCGCGTGGTCACCGCGGGTGGGCGGTCACATGCGGTAGAGCTCGAAGGCCGCGGCGCGGCGGCCGCCGAAGCGCGGGGCGGTCAGGTCGGCCATCCATTCCAGGAAGTCGCGGGTGGCGGCCATCGGGTGGTCGCCGAGCGCGGCCAGGTAGGCGTGGTGCGCGTCGAGGGAGGCGACGGCCCGGTCCAGCGTGTCGGTGATGTCGACGGCGTGGGTGGCCTGCGGGGAGCCGCCGACGGCGACGTAACGCACGCCGCCCCACGGAGCCAGGCCCTGCGCCACCAGTTCCGGGAAGATCCAGCGGTTGCCCGCGTCGCCGACGGCGTCCATGACCGCCCGGCCCACGTTGCGGTGGTCGGGGGAGTTCCAGCCGCCGCCGGGCCAGCTGTCGTGGAAGTTCGCGGTGACCACCAGGTCGGGCGTGTGGCGGCGGATCGCCGCGGCCAGATCCCGGCGCAGGGCCAGGCCGTACTCCACGACGCCGTCGGCGTGGCCGAGGAACTCCAGCTCGGACACGCCGACCTCGGCGCACGCCGCGCGCTGCTCGGCCTCGCGCAGTGGACCGCACTCGTCCGGCGGGAGGGTGTCGATGCCGGCCTCGCCGCGCGTGACCAGGGTGTAGCGCACGTCCTTGCCCGCCGCGGTCCACGCGGCCACCGCCCCGGACACGCCGTATTCGAGGTCGTCCGGGTGGGCGGCGATGGCCAGGGCCCGGGTCCAGTCCGACGGCATCGGCTCCAGTTGATCCATGCCCCCGACCCTACGCGGGCCCGCCGCGCCAACCCAGCGGGTCGACGCCGCCCGGGACCGTGTCCGAACCGTACGGCTGCCGGGTGAGCACGAAACTGCCCAGGTCCAGATGGGTCACCGCGCCGGCGGCGTCGCGCACCACGCGCAGCGTCTCGCCCGTGTAGTAGCCCTCCAGGCCGAGCCAGGTGCCGTCGGCCTGCGCCTTCAGTCGGGAGCTGCGGCCGCTGCCGGTCAGCGGCCCGAGGTTCAGCTCGCCCTCGGCGCCCAGCCGGATCGCTATCCCACCCGGCCCCCAGTACCAGGGCCCGGTGAGTTCCAGCAGCGCCGGGTCGTAGGTCTCCAGCGGGGCCCACGCGTCCGGGATGCGCGGCTCGTGTTCGGCGGTGATGCGTACCAGGTCGGCGCCGAGCGCGCCGATGGGGATCCCCGAGGTGGTGTTGGCCAGCACGACGCCGCCGAGGCCCTCGGCGGGGCAGACCCACAGCGTGCACAGGAATCCGGGCATGGAACCGGTGTGCCCGGCCAGCAGCCGACCGTGGTCGTTCTTGAGCTGCATGCCCAGGCCGTAGGTCAGGTCCCAGACGGGTCCGTCCATCGGGGCGGCGGGCGTGCGCATCTGCGCGAGAGTCGCCTCCGGTAGGACCGCCGGGTCGCCCTTGGCCAGGAACGCGGCGAAGCGGCACAGGTCGTCGACGGTGGACCAGAGCTGCCCGGCCGGGGCCATCCGGCCGGTGTCGGTGGCGGGTTCGGGCAGCAGCACGTCGGCCCACGGGTGTACGGCCCAGCCGTCGGCGTGCGGCGCCTGCGGCAGCAGCGAGGTGCGGGTCATGCCCAGCGGCCCGGTGATCTCCTCGGCGAGCACCTGCTCCAGCGGCTTGCCGCGCAACTGCTCCACGAGCGCGCCGAGCAGCGCGAAGCCCGGGTTCGAGTAGTGGAACACGCGCCCGGCGGGGTGCTTGACCCCGTCCGCGTCGAGGACGTCGGCAAGCTCGGGGCGGCAGCCGCCGTCGGTACGCTCCCACCACGGGGCGGGGGTCTCCGAGGCCAGGCCCGCGGTGTGCGCGAGCAGCTGGGCGACGGTCAGCGCGGCGGTGTCCGGGGGAGCCGCGGGCAGGTGCGTGCCGAGCGGGTCGGCCAGGTCGAGCCGGCCCTCGTCGCGCAGGCGCAGCACCAGTACGGCGACGAAGGTCTTGGTCAGCGAGCCGATGCGGTACTGGGTGTCGGTGGTCGGGGGTTGCCCTCCGACGAGGCCGCGGCCGTGGGTCCACACCGGCAAGCCGTCGCGGACGACGGCGCCGACCAGGGACGGCGCGCGGCCCTCGGCCTGGGCGGTGGCGATGCGGTGCAGCAGGGCGCGGCGGGTGGCCGGCAACAGGTCCATCTCAGGCATCCGGCCATCGTGCCATCGGGACGGGCTCCGTGGGGCCCGGGTGGGCCGGCGGTCGGGGCCGCCGGCCCGGGACGGGCGTACCTCAACGGTGGTTGCTGTACCCATGGTGGTTGTTGCCGTGGTTGTCGTACTTCTTGTGGTGGTGGTTCTTCTTGTAGTGCCGCTTGTAGTGGTGGTCGTACTTGCACACCCACTTCTTGTACGTGCGGTGGTGCCAGCGGTAGGTCTGCTTCCAGCAGCGCTTCCCGCCGTCGACTGCGGACGTGGTCGATTCCTGCACGGACACCGAAACCGGTTCGGTGAGCTGCGCGGCCGACGCCCGCTGCGGTTGCGCCATGACGGTGAGCCCGGCGACGAGGAACAGCATCAGGCTGAACATCGTGGTGGTGATCCGCAGCCGGTGGCCGATGGCACGAGCGGTCTCCTGCATCGAACACCCTCCTCCCAAAAGATGGCTGATCAAGCGGAACCAATCGATCAAACATCCGGCCCGGGACCTGGTCAACGTCGTGTACTGGGCAAATGCCTTGCCGGGCGGCAGGTCAGGGGTGCTTTCACGGGGAGTTCATTTAGCCTGCCTACCGACCGGCAGGTAGAACGCCCATCGGGGGCGGTAACCGGGCGGTGGGCGGGGTTGCCTGACCGGTCGGCAGGGAAGGGTGAACATCAGGTGAACCCATGCGCTTCAACGCATGTTTCCCATCACTTGGGAGGGATATCTTACCTACCGGCCGGTCAGTGGCAGCCGTACGCCCGTCAGCAGCGGAGATTCGTGCCCGGCTGCACCGGATGGGCGCGGTGACCGTAGACATGTACACCGAGGGCCGCGCCACACCATAGGCTCTGACACGTGAATGCCCTCGTGGTGGCGGTCGTGCTGACCGTGATCGTCGTCGCGGTGTCCGCGCTGTCGCGCCGGTACAACCTGCTCAACCCGATCGTGCTGGTCGTGGTCGGGCTGGCGCTGGCCCTGGTGCCCGGATTCCCGGTCATCGTGCTGGAGCCGGAGATCGTGCTCATCGGCGTCCTGCCGCCGCTGCTGTACGTCGCCGCGCTGGAGACCTCCGTGCCGGCGTTCCGGCACAACATCCGCTCGATCCTGCTGCTCGCCGTCGGGCTGACCCTGTTCACCGCGGTCGCGGTCGGCCTGCTCGTGCACGCGCTGCTGCCACAGGTGCCGCTCGCCGCCTGCCTCGCGCTCGGCGCGGTGGTCGCGCCGCCCGACGCCGTCGCGGCCACCGCCATCGCCAAACGCATCGGGCTGCCCCGTCGGCTGGTGACCATCCTCGAAGGCGAGAGCCTGCTCAACGACGCCACCGCGCTGGTGACCTTCCGGGTCGCGGTCGTGGTCGCGGTCGGCACGGCGGTCGGGCCGATGGGCGTGGCCCAGCAGGTGGTGCTCGCGGCCGGCGGCGGCATCCTGGTCGGCGCGCTGGGCGCGCTCACCGCGGCGTTCCTGCACCGGCGCACCCGCGACCCGCTGATCGACAACTCGATCTCGCTGCTCACCCCGTTCGCAGTGACCGTGATCGCCGAAGTCATCCACGCGTCGGCCGTGGTCGCGGTGGTGGTGGCCGGTCTGTACCTGGGCCACCGGATGCCGACCCTGATGTCGGCCGCCTCGCGCCTGCAGATGGGCGCGTTCTGGCGCATGGTCACCTTCATGCTGGAAGGCCTGGTGTTCCTGCTGGTCGGCCTGCAACTGCGCGAGGTGCTGACCGACCTGAACACTCCCGTGGCCGAGGTGGCCGGGCTGACCCTCGCCGTGCTCGCCACCGTGATCATCGCTCGGTTCGTCTGGATGTACCCGGTCACCTACCTGGTCCGGCTGGTGCCGGTGGTGCGCCGCCACGGCACCGGCATCGACTTCACCGGGGCCACCGTGATCTCCTGGGCCGGCATGCGCGGCGTGGTCACCCTGGCCACCGCGCTGGCGCTGCCGACCGCGCTCGCCGGCGGCATGCCCTACCCCCGGGCGCTGTTCGTGTGGTTCGCCTTCGCCGTCATCGTCGGCACCCTCGTGCTGCAGGGCATGACCCTGCCGATGGTGGTCCGGATGCTGAAGGTCCAGGCCGACGACCGGACCGGGGACATCCTCGCCGAGGCGCAGGCGCAGCAGCAGGCCAGCAAGGCCGCCCGCGAGCGGTTGGAGAGCCTCGCCCACACCGCCCCGCCCGACGTCGTGGAGAAGCTGCGCGGGCTCACCGAACGGCGCTCCAACGCGGTGTGGGAGCGGCTGGGGGCCGACCGGGAAACGCCAACCGCCGTCTACGTACGGTTGCGCCGAGAGATGCTGGAGGCCGAGCGGGCGGTGTTCCGCTCGGCTCGCGACGCGGGCCGGATCCCGGAGGACGTGCTCGTCCGGGCGCAACGCGACATGGACCTGGAAGAGTCGATGCTGGAACGGATGGACTGACGTATGAGCTGTGAGGACCTGAAGAACGCCGACGACCCGTCGGCCCGCGCCGACGGCTGCGAGGAGTGCCTGCGCGACGGCACCACCTGGGTGCACCTGCGCCGCTGCCTGACCTGCGGCCACATCGGCTGCTGCGACTCCTCCGCGCACAAACACGCCACCGCCCACTTCCACGAGATCGGGCACCCGGTCATCCAGTCGTTCGAACCGGGCGAGGACTGGCGCTGGTGCTACCTGCACGAGGTCGTGGGCTGAGGTCCGCGCCCGGTCGGGGCCGCTGAACGGGGCGGCGGATAGGCTTCGCGGGTGAGCGGCAGCGAGGAGCGGGCATGAGCGCGACGATGGTGGCCCGTGGCCTCGCCGCCGGGCACGGCGAGCGGACGCTGTTCAGCGACCTCGACCTGGTCGTCGCGCCCGGCGAGGTCGTCGGCCTGGTCGGCGTGAACGGGGCCGGCAAGTCCACGCTGCTGCGCCTGCTCGCCGGTCTGGCCACACCCGAGCAGGGCACCGTAACCCTCAACCCGCCCACGGCCAACGTCGGGCTGCTGCCGCAGGAGCCCGAGCGGCGGCCCGCCGAGAACGTGCGCGACTTCCTGGCCCGGCGCACCGGCGTGGCGCGGGCCCAGCAGGAGATGGACGACGCGGCCATGGCGCTGGCCGAAGGCGCGGACGGCGCCGACGACCGCTACGGCGAGGCCCTGGAGCGCTGGCTCGAACTCGGCGGGGCCGACCTGCCCGAGCGGGCCGCCGCGGTCGCCGCGGAGCTGGGCCTCGACGTCGACCTCGACCATCCGATGACCGCCCTGTCCGGCGGCCAGGCCGCCCGCGCGGGCATGGCGTCACTGCTGCTCAGCCGGTACGACATCTTCCTGCTGGACGAGCCGACCAACGACCTCGACCTGGCCGGGCTGGACCGGCTGGAACGCTTCCTCGGCGAGCTGCGCGCGGGCACCGTGCTGGTCAGCCACGACCGCGAGTTCCTGACCCGCACCGTGACCAGGGTCGTCGAACTCGACCTGGTCCAGCAGCAGGTGCGCCAGTACGGCGGCGGCTACCAGGCCTACCTGGCCGAGCGCGAGGTCGCCCGCCAGCACGCCCGCGAGGCCTACGACGAGTACGCCGACAAGAAGGACGACCTGCTGGCACGGGCCCGCATGCAGCGCTCCTGGATGGAGAAGGGCGTCAAGAACGCCCGCCGCAAGTCGCCCGACAACGACAAGATGGGCCGGGCGTTCCGCACCGAGGCCACCGAGAAGCAGGCCGCCAAGGCCCGCCAGACCGAGCGCCTGATCGAGCGCATGGACGAGGTCGAGGAGCCGCGCAAGGAGTGGGAGCTGCGCATGCAGATCGCCGCCGCCCCGCGCGCCGGGGCGGTCGTGGCCACCCTCAACAACGCCGTCGTACGCCAGGGCGACTTCACGCTCGGGCCGGTGGACCTGCGCATCGACTGGGCCGATCGGGTCGCGGTGACCGGCCCCAACGGCTCCGGCAAGTCGACCCTGCTGCGGGCCATGCTCGGCCGGGCCGTGCTCGCCGCGGGCACCGCCTCGCTCGGCCCCGGCGTCGTCGTCGGCGAGATCGACCAGGCCCGCGGCCGCTTCCTCGGCCACCAGCCGCTGGTCGACGCGTTCCAGTCCGCGGCGCCAGCGCTGGCCCCGGGTGACGTGCGCACCCTGCTGGCCAAGTTCGGGCTGCGCGCGGCGCACGTGCTGCGCCCGGCGGCCACCCTGTCGCCGGGCGAGCGCACGCGGGCCGCGCTGGCGCTGCTGCAGGCCTCGGGTGTGAACCTGCTGGTGCTCGACGAGCCCACCAACCACCTCGACCTGGCCGCCATCGAGCAGCTGGAACAGGCCCTGGAGTCGTACACGGGCACGCTGCTGCTGGTCACCCACGACCGGCAGATGCTGCAGGCCGTGCAGACCAACCGGATGCTGTCCGTCGAGGCCGGACGGGTCACCGCGAGCTGACCGGGGCCGGACACGGCGGCCATGCCGTCCTGATCGGTCGGCGCAGCGGGTTGCCGAAAAGGTTTTCGGCCTGCATCGTGGTCTCCTGGAGCCGGACGCGGACTCGATCCGCGTCCATGCGTGGCCTCGACACCGGGCGGTCGTGCCACGTGCCTCGCACTCGCATGGCGCGTCACGCGCGCCCACATCCCCGGAGTCCTCCATGCTCAACACCAGACATCGTCGTGCCCTGACCTCGGCGGTCGCCGTGACCGTGGCGTCCGCCGTGACCGCTTGGTGCTTCGTGGCCACCGCGGCGCAGGCCGCCGTCACCGGCTGCCAGGTCACTTACACCGTCCCGTCGCAATGGTCCGGTGGTTTCACCGGCGACATCGTGATCAAGAACCTCGGCGACCCGCTCACCGCCTGGACCCTGCGGTGGACGTTCCCGGCCGCCGGCCAGGCCGTCACCCAGGGCTGGAGCGCCACCTACACACAGAGCGGCAGCCAGGTCACCGCCGTCAACATGGGCTACAACGGCAGCCTCGGCACGAACGCGAGCACCACGATCGGCTTCAACGGAGCCTGGACCACCGCCAATCCGATCCCGACCGCGTTCACCCTGAACAACGTCGCCTGCACAGGCACGCCGTCCAGCGCGTCGCCCACGCCGCCGTCCTCACCCTCGGCGTCCCCACGGCCATCCGCGTCGCCCTCGGTGTCACCTTCGGCGTCGCCGCGGCCCTCGGCGTCCCCGTCGAGCCCGCCCACCAGCGGCTGGAATCCGCCGAGCAATCTGGTCACGCCGCTCAACGAGGTGTGGTCGCACTACCAGTCCACGTATCCGCAACTACTCACCTTCCGCAACTACGGCTGGGACCAGGTCATGGCCGGCGGCGGGCGGATCAACTACTGCGTGCGCTGGGACTCCAGCGCCCGGGTGAGCGCGACGCTGCGCGACCAGATCCACGCGGCGCTGCAACGCCAGTTCAAGAAGTGGATGGACGTGATGGCCGGGCACAACGGCTGGCCGTACGCCGAGGTGCCGGTGAAGGTCGTCGGCTGGGCCGTGCGCGATCGCGCGACCCTGGAGTGGACCGACAACTCGGTCGACATCTACGTGAACAACATCCGGGAGAACGCGCCGCAGTGCGCGGAGCCGTGCGGCAGGTTCTTCCACATCGACGGCAACTACAGCGGCTGCCCCGGCGGCGCGTCGCATCACTACGATCAGTCGCTGTGGCTGACCTCGGGCTTCAGCGGCGGGGCCGGTGGCGACTGGGGCCAGCGGGTGAGCAGCGAGTACTTCACCGGGGCGCTCAACTCCGAGAACATCCACATCTACCTGCACGAGGTCGGGCACACCTTCGGCCTCGACGACTTCTACGACTGGACGCCCACCGGCCAGTGCTGCTTCATCATGAAGGCGGGCAGCGCCACCAGCATCACCGAGTTCGACCGGTGGATGCTGCGCGACTTCTGGCGACACTTGAAGAACCGCTGGGGTTACTGATCGGACACGGGGCCCGGCAGGTGTGCTGCCGGGCCCTGCGAACCTCCTTGCGCGAGACTGCCGGCGACTTCCAGCGCAGCGGACCACGGGAAGGCGCCCTGGCGCGCGTGTCCCGTCCCGGGTTCGTGCGGCTCCCAGGCGTCGCGTTTTCCGAGCAGTACGTACACGCCCTCCTCACGTAGGGCGTCGATCGACCGCCGAAAGGGTGTCCGTGCTGCGAGCGCAGCATTGACGAAGGGCACGACCACAGGTGAGAGCCGGCCGGTAAGAAGCCATCTCCCGCTCGTCTTGCCGGCCGTCGTTGATGGGGCGGCGTTCTGTAGACCGCCGCCCCATCCCACAACTTCACTGCAGAGCGGGCCGTGCTCAGTGGCCGCGGGCCAGCCATTCGTCCAGGTGCGGGGCCTCCGCGCCGATGGTGGTGGTGTCGCCGTGCCCGGTGTAGACCACGGTGTCCGGCGGCAGGGTGAGCAGCCGGTCGCGGATCGAGCCGATGATCGTGTCGAAGTCGCTGTAGGACCGGCCGGTCGCGCCCGGCCCGCCCTGGAACAGCGTGTCCCCGGAGAACAGGGCCGCCAGCGACGGCGCGTACAGGCACACCGCGCCCGGCGAGTGCCCCGGCGTGTGGTGCACCCACAGCTCGACCCCGGCCACGGACAGGCAGTCGCCGTCGGTCAGGTCCCGGTCGGGCGCCACGTCCGGGTGGGTCATGTCCCACAGCATCCGGTCGTCGGGGTGCAGCATGATCGGGGCGCCGGTCAGCCGTGCCAGCTCCGGCGCGGCGTCGACGTGGTCGTTGTGCGCGTGTGTGCAGACGATCGCCACGACGCGCCGCTGCCCGGCCGCCACCATGATCGCGGCCGCGTCGTGTGCCGCGTCGACGACGAGCACGTCGCTGTCGTTGCCGACGAGCCAGACGTTGTTGTCGACCTCCCAGGTGCCGCCGTCCAGGCTGAACGTGCCGGAGGTGACCACCCGCTCGATGCGCGCCGAGCCCGTCACAGCATCACCACCGAGCGCAGCACCTCGCCGCGGCCCATCCTGGCGAACGCCTCCTCGACGTCGTCGAGCCCGATCCGCTCGGACACGAACGCGTCCAGGTCGAGCCGTCCCTGCAGGTACAGCGCGAGCAGGGTGGGGAAGTCGCGGGAGGGCAGGCAGTCGCCGTACCAGGAGGACTTGAGCGCGCCGCCGCGGCCGAACACGTCCAGCAGTGGCAGTTCGAGCTTCATCTCCGGGGTGGGCACGCCCACCAGCACCACCGTGCCCGCCAGGTCCCGGGCGTAGAAGGCCTGCCGGTAGGTCTCCGGGCGGCCGACCGCGTCGACCACCACATCCGCGCCGAAGCCCCCGGTCAGTTCCCGGATGGCCTCGACCACGTCGGCCTGGCCGCCGTTGACGGTGTGCGTCGCGCCGAGCTGCTTGGCCCAGGCGAGCTTTCGCTCGTCGAGGTCGACGCCGATGATCGTGGTCGCGCCGGCCAGCCTGGCCCCGGCGATGGCCGCGTTGCCCACGCCGCCGCAGCCGATCACCGCGACGGTGTCGCCGCGGGTCACCGCGCCGGTGTTCAGCACCGCGCCCAGCCCGGCCATCACACCGCAGCCGAGCAGGCCCGCGACCTCCGGCGGCGCGGCCGGGTCCACCTTGGTGCACTGCCCGGCGGCGACCAGCGTCTTCTCGATGAACGCGCCGATGCCCAGCGCGGGCGACAGCGGGGTGCCGTCGGCCAGCGTCATCTTCTGCTTGGCGTTGTGCGTGGCGAAGCAGTACCACGGCTTGCCCTTGGCACAGGCGCGGCACTGGCCGCACACGGCCCGCCAGTTCAGCACCACGTAGTCGCCCGGGGCGACGTCGGTGACGCCCGCGCCGACCGCTTCCACCACTCCGGCGGCCTCGTGGCCGAGCAGGAACGGGAAGTCGTCGTTGATGCCGCCCTCCCGGTAGTGCAGGTCGGTGTGGCAGACCCCGCAGGCCTGCACTTTCACCAGCGCTTCACCGGGCCCAGGGTCGGGCACCAGCACCGTTTCGATGCTCACCGGGGCGTTCTTGGAGCGGGCGACGACTCCGCGGACCTCGTGCACCACCGTGGCCTCCTTGCGCACGTTGGACGGACGCAAGGATGTTACCCGTGCGCCACCCGCACGCCAGGCACATCGTGCCCGGCCTGGGCGTTCGGAAACCCGTTGCGGTCCGGTGCGCCCGGTCCCAGATTCGCGATCATGGACTGTGCGATCCGGGCCGGGACCGTCGCCGACCACGCCGTGGTGGGCCGTGCACAGCCTGGCCGTCGGCGACGCCGAGCGGGTCCCGGCTCTGGCCGACGTGTGGCACGGTTTCGGCCGGGCGGGTGGCCTGGGCCCGCGCTCGCCGTCGCTGCGCATCCCCGACCCGGCGTTCCAGGTGTATCCGCTGGCGGCCTACGAGCCGTGGATGACCGGCACCTTCGCCTACTCGGAGCCCCGCTGGGCCAGGGACTGCGTGGGTTTGCGCTGAACGAGGGCGTCCCACCCGCTCGGCCGCTGGTGCCCGCCTGCGAGCGGCGCGCCGTGCACGTCCTCGACCCAGGCGCCGACGCCGTCGAAGTGCACGACGATCCGCCCCGGCGCGCAGTACACGTCGAACGCCTCGGCGGCTGACGCCGTCACCACGACGGCCTGCTCGCCGGGGCGCAGCCAGTAGTCCTGCTCGTCCCCCTCCAGGACCAGTTCGAGCAGGCCGTCGCCGTCGTTGCCGACCCGCGTCCGGTCCCGTGCGGGCGGCGTGGTCATGGCGCGTCCCGGGTCAGGCCGCGGTCGATCCCCGTGTCATTCATGCGGCGCAGCCTACGCCGCCTACGCCACCGGTCAATAGTGAACGGCGTCGATGCGTAGGCATCGGAGAAGTCCGATGTGATCCACCAGCCTGGCATGCCATATCGATTGACATAGTTTGACGTCACGACTAATGTTCGAGAGTGGAAAGCGCTTTCCACATCCGCTCACCGAAGCCGCGGACCGGCGCGCCCACGCTGACCGCGGTCCAACACTCGGAGGTTCATCCGATGTCTCAACCCACTCCACGGACGTCGCCCCGCCGCTTATGGCGCCTGCGCACCGCCGTCGTCGCGGCGCTGACCCTCGCACTCGGCGCGGTCGGCGCGGTCGTCGCGGCGCCCGCCCAGGCCGTCACCATCGACACCGGCGCCTGGTACGTCATCGTGTCCCGGCACAGCGGCAAGGCCGTCGACCTGTACAACTTCAGCACCGCCGACGGCGCCCCGATCGTCCAGTGGGCCCGCAACGACGGCTACCAGCAGCAGTGGCAGTTCGTCGACGCCGGCAGCGGCTACTACAAGCTGCGTTCGCGGCAGAGCGGCAAGTTCCTGGAGCTGCCGAACGCCAACGACGGCACCGGCCTGGTGCAGAACCCGGACAACGGCACCACCCGCCAGCACTTCGCGGTGCGCGACACCGACAGCGGCTACGTGAAGTTCCTCAACCGGCACAGCGGCAAGGCCCTCGACCTGTGGGAGTGGTCCACGGTCGACGGCGGCATCATCAGCCAGTTCGCCGACCTCGGCGGCTGGAACCAGCAGTGGCAGCTCGTCGCGGTCGGCTCCGGCGGCGGCGGGGGCGGCGGCGGTTCGCAGACCGGGCTCGTCGGCTGGGCGACCCAGGGCGGCGGCACCACCGGCGGCGGCAGCGCCTCGGCCACCACGGTGACCAGCTCCTCGGCCCTGGCCAGCGCCGTGTCCGGCAGCACCGCGCGGGTCGTCCGGATCTCCGGCACCATCTCGTGCTCCGGCATGATCACCGTCGGGTCGAACAAGTCCATCCTCGGCAACTCCGGCGCGGCGATCGCAGGCTGCGGCCTGAACGTCTCCAACGCCAGCAACGTCATCATCCGCAACATCTCGTTCCGCGACTGGGACGACGACGCGATCAACGTGCAGTACTCCACCCGGGTCTGGGTCGACCACAACAGCTTCACCAACGGGTACGACGGCGCGGTCGACGTCAAGCGGGCCTCGGACTACGTGACGATCTCGTGGAACCGCACCTACGGCCACGACAAGACCATGCTGCTCGGCCACAGCGACGACAACGCCAGTGAGGACCGCGGCCACCTGCGGGTGACCTACCACCACAACTGGTTCGACGGCTCCGGCACCCGCCACCCGCGGGTCCGCTTCGGCAACCCGGTGCACGTGTACAACAACTACTACCGGGCCAACGACTACGGCGTCGCGTCCACCATGGGCGCGGGCGTGCTCGTCGAGGGCAACTACTTCGAGAGCGTCGACGAGCCGACCCTGGTCGGTTACGCCGACTCCGCCGACGGCGCGATCGTGCAGCGCAACAACTACTTCACCGGCTCCGGGACCCCGGAGAGCGGTGGAGGCAGCGTGTCGAGCATCCCGTACTCGTACACCCTGGACAGCGCCAGCGGCGTCAAGGCCAGCGTGAGCGCGGGCGCGGGCGCGGGCCGGATCACGGTCTGACACCCGTCCGGGCGGGCCGGCCCTACACCGGCCCGCCCGGTCCCGACGCCGCGGCGCGCCGCGCCGCGCCGCGGGCGAGGATCGCCGTTTCTGGTCGAGAACTGTGGTGTGACCGCGGTTTCTGACCCGAAACGGCGATCTTCGTTACGGCCCCGCGTCAGGGGTGGCGCAGGGCGTTGAGGACGCGGGTACGGAGGAGTTCGTACTCGTCGTGGAGGCGGGTGATCGACGGTGGTCGCACGACGACCGTGCCGGGGGTGACGATCTCCTCGGGGCTGAACTGCTCGCGGGTGAGGTCGAGCTCCAGGCCGCCGGACAGGCGGTTCCACCAGTGGTGGTCGGTGCGCACGCCGCCGACGTGCACCTCGCCGCACATCAGGTCGCCGCCGAGCAGGTCGTGCACCACCAGGGCGGTGACGCCGCACTGACCGCGTGCGGGATTGCCGGGATGCCAGTCGGGCACGTCCTCGGGTGCGCACGTGTCGACGCCCCAGCCGGCACGGATCGCCTGTTCCAGCCGCGTCAGGGTGAGTACCGCCATGGGGCACAGCCTCGCACACCGACGGCGGCCCGGAACGGCCGTGGACGCGTACCTAGGATGGCCGGATGGGTCATGAGGTACGGCAGCTCACGGAGCAGGACGGGCCCGCCGCCTGGCGGCTGGGCAGCATCGCGTTCGGATTCCACGCGTCCCCGGCGCCGGAGGACTTCAGCCTCGTGCCGGGGCGGGTGGCCTGGGGCGTGCTCGACGGCGACCGGCTGATCGCCAAGGCGGTGGACCGGGAGCAGGGGCAGTGGTTCGGCGGCCGGATCGTGCCCACGGCCGGGATCGCGGGCGTCGCGGTCGCCCCCGAGGTGCGCCGCGGCGGGCTGGGCCGCGAGGTGCTCACCCGGCTGCTGGCCGGGGCCCGCGAGCGCGGAGCGGCGATCAGCACGCTGTTCCCGTCGACGCCGCACCCGTACCGCAGGCTGGGCTGGGAGGAGGTCGGCGCGCTGACCTACCTCGCCATCCCGACGTCGGCGCTGGCGGCGATCCGGCCCGGGTCCGGGGTCGCACTGCGCCCGGCGACCGTCGACGACGTGCGCGCCGTGCAGGGGCTGTACCGGGACTGGGCCCGGGCCGGCAACGGCATGATGGAGCGCTCCGGCCTGCTGTACGACACCACGCCCGAGAAGCTGCTGGCCGCTTTCGACGGCGTCACCGTCGCGGTCGGGGCGGACGGCGTCATCGAGGGCTACGCGAGCTGGGTACGCGGTCCGCACACCGATCCGGTCGCCCGGGTGACCGCGCACGACCTGGTCGCCACGACGCCGGAGGCGCTGACCGCGCTGCTGGCCATGTTCGGCGGCTGGGCGAGCGTCGCGCCGACGACCGTGCTGCGGCTCGGCGCGGGCGACCCGGCCCTGCTGGAGATCCCGACCACGCTGGTCACCGTGGACAGCCGCCAGCCGTGGATGCTGCGCCTGGTCGACGCGCCCGCCGCGGTCGCGGCCCGGGGCTGGCCGGGACACCTGACCGGCGCGGTGGACCTGGCGCTGACCGACCCCGAGTGCCCGTGGAACGCGGGGGCCTGGCGGCTGGTGCTCGACGGC
Source organism: Catellatospora vulcania (assembly GCF_009720385.1). Classification (GTDB taxonomy): domain Bacteria; phylum Actinomycetota; class Actinomycetes; order Mycobacteriales; family Micromonosporaceae; genus Catellatospora; species Catellatospora vulcania. Next base: position 17,486 of record NZ_WARX01000037.1, read on the forward strand.
GGCATCGGGCGGCTGGAGCGCGGCGGCTCCGGCGGCGTGCGGTTCACGCCGCGCGGGCTGGCCGCCTGGTACGCGGGCGCGGCCACCCCCGCGGTGCTGCGCCGGGCGGGCCTGCTGGCAGGTGACGCGGTCAGCGATGCGCTGCTGGCCGCCGCGACCGCCGGCCCGACCCCCGTCCTGCACGACTTCTTCTGATTCGGTGCGGCTTCCGTCAGTCCTTTGTGGGCCGGTGGCTGCCGCACGGCTTGACTGTGAAGGAAAATTTCGCAAGCAATTGGCACGTCGCAAGGTATCGACATAGACAGTGGTGCCGATATATGGTGCCGTCACGCCGCCTGGGCAGGCATGACGCAGGTCTGATCAGGCGCGCGCGAGCTTGGGCTCGTGTCCCTCCATACCCCCGAGGAGTGCCGTGACCACAATCCGATCCCTGCGTGCCCGACGCCGACGGCTGCTCGGCGTGCCCGCGCTCGTCGCCGCCGCCGTCGCGCTGGTGTCCCGTCCCGCCCACGCCGCGCAGGCGCCCGCCCCGGAGCCCGAGTGCGCCGCCGACCTCGTTGCGGGGGCGTGATGGCTACCGTTCCCTGGCTGGCCGACGTGCTGCGCGCGGCGGGTGTGCAGGTCGTCGAGGAGGGCGACTGGCGCAACCGGATGCGCCCGGGTTCCTTCGACCCGATCGGCGTGCTGTGGCACCACACCGCCTCCACGTCGAGCCCGAGCAACCCGCACCCGGCGCTGAACATCTGCATCAACGGCCGCCCCGACCTGGCCGGGCCGCTGTGCCAGGCGCTGGTGGACTACAACGGCGTTTTCCACATCATCTCGGCAGGGCGCTGCAACCACGCGGGGGCTTCGCGGGGCAGCGGCCCCATCCCGGCCGGTGACGGCAACACCCTGATGATCGGCTGGGAGATCGACTACAACGGCGTCAACCAGCAGATGACCACCGCGCAGTACAACGCCTCGATCGCGGCGACCGCGGCGGTGCTCAAGCGGCTGGGCCGCGACTCCAGCTACGCCCGCGGGCACCGGGAGACCAGCACCACCGGCAAGATCGACCCGTATGCCATCGACCTCAACGTGATGCGTGCCGACGTGGCGCGGGCGATGAACCCGCCGACCGGCGGCTGGACGTCCACCGTGGACAACACCACCGCGGGCCGCTTCACCGCCAGCACCAACTGGGGCACCTCGGCGTTCTCCGGGCAGCGGTTCGGGGAGAACTACCGGTTCGCCAACCCGGTCGCCGCCAGCGACGCCGCCTGGTACAAGTTCGCCATCCCGGAGACGGGCAACTACCGCGTCGAGGCGTGGTGGCCGGCCGACCCGGGCTACAACAACGCCGCGCCGTACATCGTCGTCACCAGCGGCGGCAACCAGACCGTCAACGTCGACCAGCGGGTGACCGGTGGCCAGTGGCGCGTCCTGGGCACCTTCAACCTCACCGCGGGCGACGCCAACAAGGTCGGTGTCAGCCGCTGGACCAGCGGCACCGGCTACGTCATCGCCGACGCGATCCGGGTGACGCGAGTCTGACCGCCGGTGCTTGATCACTGTTTCAGGTCGAGATCTGCGGTTGGACCGCACAGGTTCCGACCTGAAACAGTGATCAAGCCCGGCCGCGCCGCAGCGCCAGGTGGAGTGCCACCAGGGGCAGCACGCCGACCGGATACCAGAGCATGTCCAGCGGGTCGTACGCGACGCCGAGCGCCAGTCGGGCCAGCAGGCTCCGCTCCGACAGGTATGCGGGCACCCCGGTCAGCTGCGACAGCTCGACCAGCCAGCAGAACGCGATCGCCGCCGCCCCCGCGACCAGGGGAGCCGTGCGCGGCCGCAGCACGAACACCCCGGCGTAGATCAGTGAGGCGTACAGGGCCGTGCCCGAGTGCTGCTCCAGCGGCCCGTCCGCGACGGCCCGGATGAGCAGGGCGATCGCCAGGACGGCGACGGCCGCGGCGAGCGCGGCCAGGCGGCGGGACCAGTCGGTGCGGAGCATCCGCCGATGGTACGGAGCCGGCCCGGCCCGGCCGGTGGTGAACCTGTGAAGATCCGGGGCCCAACCGCCGGGGCCCGCCTGTCCCTGGAACGACGCCGGAGACGGGCCCGCCGCCGCGGACCGGTGGCACCCGGACGCGGCGGCGGGAGAATCGGCTCACGCCAGGCGGCGGATCTCGCCGAAGGCGCGGTAGAAGCCGCCCCGGCTGGCCTGGCGCACCTCGGATACGACATAACGCGCACCGGCCTCGCGGATGCCCTTCGGGAACTGCACCTGCCACGACTGCTGGAAGCCCTCGGAGACCACGCGCACCCGCAGCCGGCCGCCCTCCTCGTAGCACTCCAGCACGATGCCATCGCCGCCCGCCTCGGCGGAGACGACCTCGACCGTGCTGGACGCGGCGACCGCCTCGATGTGCGAGGCCTTGACGTCGACGACCACGGGCACGGTGCCGTTCTCGGCCGCGCGGATCGCCGACTCGGTGGCGTCGATGCAGGCCAGCGAGCCGTCCGTGGTCACGATGTAGAGCCGCTCGTCGTGGTACTGCATCGAGTACGCCGAGCCGCAGCCGGTGCCGAGCTTCCACAGCCGGGTGCCGGCGCTGTCGAAGCAGTACACCGACGAGCTGTTGTCGCCGGCGAAGACGAAGCCGCCGTCGGGGCTGGTCGCGCAGGAGAACACGGGCGCGTCGCACTGGTACTCCCGCCGCGGTGAGCCGTCCTTGCCCAGCTCGACGACCTTGCGGGTGGAGGTGCCCGCGTACAGCGCGTGCTGCTCCTGCCAGCCGAACAGCACCGCCCCGGTGCTCCGGGTCCACAGCTGCTCGCCGGTGCGCCAGTCGTAGCTGGTCACGCCGCCCGAGTGGCCGTGGTGCACGGCGTCGGCGTCGCAGCGAACCATCCAGCCCGAGGAGCCCTGGCTCTTGCGCCGCCACAGAAACTCGTCCTCGTGGTCGATCGCGGCCACGCCGCCGCCCGCGTCGGACACGCCCAGCACGCCGTCGTGGATGTCGAGCCAGTAGATGTCGATGTCAGGCGCGATCCGGTACGCCAGCCGGGGCACCTTGCCGGACAGGTCGTACACGTTGCCGTCGTCGCAGCCCGCGTAGAGCCACGCGTCGTCGGCGACGATGCACTTGACCCCGTCGGGCAGCTTGAACTGCTGCACCACCTCGGCCTCGTGGGTCAGCGTGGTGATCACGCCGTCCTCGTTGCCGACCATGCAGACCTTGCTGTCGACGAAGACGCCGAACGCGGACGTGCCCGAGCGGTAGCGCCACAGCACCGGCGCGGTCTTCGCGGTCGAGCGGGTGCTGACGATGGTGCGCCGCGACACCGCGCGCTTGCCCCGCGCGCCCGGCACCGCCGGGGCGTACCCCTTGCGTACCTTCTCGCCGATCTTCTTCGCCGCGGCGGCGCGCGCCTTGGCGTTGTCGGCGAACGTGCTCTTCGTCGCGGCTCCGGCGTCGCCGATCCGGCCATAGCGGATGGTCAGCTCGGTGTCGTCGACGACGACCTCGTAGAACTTGTGCGAGCCGCCGTCGGCTTCGGACAGTTCGAGGTAGGTGGTCTCAGCGGCCATGGGGAAGGGGCCTTCTCTCGCGGGAGGGGAACGCTTCGGCGACACCGTATCCACCGCCCCCGACACCGCGACACGCGGCAAACCAAGATCGGCTGTTAGGCCGATCCGCCGCCGGGCTCGCTTGTCTACGCTGCGACCTTGTCGATCCACGGGGGAAGGAACGGGCGATGCGGGCACGCCTGAGGGCCGGCCTGGTGCTGGCCGCGCTGCTGACGAACGTCGGGCTCACGGGCTGCGGCCCCGGGCTGCCGGCCGGAGCCGACGGGCGGCTCACCGACGATTGGGGGCCGGTCGCGCAGGTGGCGGGATACGTGCCGACGGTGGGCACGTGCCTCAGTGGCCTCCCGAACAGGACCGACGGCCACACGGCCCCCGTCATCGCGTGCACCGACATCCACTACACCGAGGTGGTGCACGTCGGCGCGTTCCCGGGCGACGCGCCGCCCGGACCCGTGCAGCTGTCGATCGCGTACGCCGAATGCGACGCCAAGGCGGCCGCGTACCTGGGCCGCCCGTGGTGGCAGGGCCGCCTCCAACTGCACCTGACCCTGCCCAGGGACCGGGCCTGGGACGGCGGCGCCCGCTGGTTCCGCTGCGACCTCGTCGCGGTCTCCCGCGCGGACACCGACTCGTCCTTCGTCACCCGCGCCGGCAGCTTCAAGGGCAGCGGCTTCACGGACGCGCTCACGGTGGGCTGCGCCACGGCGGTGGCCGACGACTGGCGCATCAAGTCCATGACCGAGGTGCCCTGCGCCGCCGCGCACAACGCCGAGTACGCCGGATTCCTGCGGGCCGCGGCCGGGGTGCCCTACCCGGAGTCGGACCGGCAGTGGAGCACGCTGTTCCGGCAGTGCCGGGACGCGATCGCCCCGTACCTCGGCATGAGCCGGGCGGCGGCCGCCGACCTGGGTGTCATCGCGTGGCCGGCCTCGAAGAAGTCCTGGGACGCCGGAGACCACCGGGTGCGCTGCGCGTACTGGAGCGGCGCCAAGACGCTGAAGAAGTCCGTCAAGGGCAGCAAGGGCAAGGGCCTGCCGAGCTGGTGAGCGCACCTGCGGGCGTGATGTCAGCCACGGTCGGCGGCGGTCCCGGCCGTGGCCGGGGATGATCGTGGCATGACTCCGGCGGCAGTGCTCTTCGACATGGACGGGACCCTGTTCGACAGCGAGCCGCTGTGGGACATCGCCATCGAGGAGCTGGCGGCCGAGTACGGCGCGCAGATCTCGGCCGAGGTCCGGCTGAACATGGTCGGCCGGTCCGTCGACGAGTCGATGCTGCTGTTCCACGACGGCATCGGCCAGCCCTGGCGCGACGCCGCCGTCAGCGCGGCCTGGATCTACGACCGGGTCGCCGGGCTGTTCGCCACCGACCTGGTGTGGCGGCCGGGCGCGCAGGAACTGCTGCACGAGGTACGTGCCGCGGGCCTGCCCACGGCCCTGGTGACCTCCACCAACCGGCGGTGCGTGGAGGTGGCCCTCGACACGCTCGGCAGGCACAACTTCGACGCCGTGGTCTGCGGGGACGAGGTCGCGTTCACCAAGCCGCACCCGGACCCGTACCTGCGCGCGGCGAAGCTGCTCAACGTCGAGCCCGCCGACTGCCTGGTGATCGAGGACTCGCCCACCGGCGTGGCCAGCGCCCTGGCCGCCGGGACCCGGGTGGTCGGCGTGCCCAACGCGGTCGCCCTGAAGCCGATGACCGGACTGACCCTGTTCACCACCCTGGTCGGCGTCACGCTCGCCGCGCTGGCCGCCGCGACGGTCTGACCCCGGGGGGCCGGTGGCGGCCGCCGCGGGGTCCCGTACGGCTGCCGGTCATGGCAGATTGGTCCCGTGCGCGACGCGAAGGACTGGTATGACTGGCACGGGCCGTACGCCGACCCTGATTCGCCGCTGTCGCGCCGGTTGCGGCTGGTCCAGGAGCATGTGGACGGGTGGCTGGACGAGCGCCCGGAGCCGGTGCTGAGGGTGGTCAGCGCCTGCGCGGGACAGGGACGCGACCTGCTCGGGGTGCTGGCGCGGCGGCCCGACGCGGCCCGGGTGCGCGCGACGCTGATCGAGTACGACCCCCGCAATGTCGAGGCGGCGCGGGCGGAAGCCGACTGCCTCGGCTCGACCGTCACGGTGCGCTGCGCGGACGCCGGACTCGTCGAGTCCTATGCCGACGCGGTCCCGGCCGACCTGGTGCTGTTCGCCGGGGTCTTCGGCAACATCGGCGACGACGAAGTCCGGGGGACCGTCGCCGCGCTGCCGCGGCTGTGCGCCCCTGCCGCGACGGTGATCTGGACCCGGACCCGGCGCGCTCCCGACCTGACCCCGTCGATCCGGACCTGGTTCGCCGCGGCCGGCTTCACCGAGACCGCCTTCCACGCCCCGGCCGACGTGCTGTTCTCGGTCGGCGTGCACCGCCTCACCGCCGCACCGCATCCGCTCGGCCCGCGCGGCCGCCTGTTCCGGTTCACCTGACCCGATCCGCCCACCCGCCCACCCACCGCCCGCCCGCCCGCCCACCGGGCACGTGTTGATCATGAAGTTGTGGCCAGGACACGCCGTCGAGCCGTGCCATAAGTTCATGATCAACGGGGAAAGAGGGCGGCGGCCCGGTCTGGTGGACCGGGCCGCCGTTGCGTGGTGTGGTGGGGTGGGTCAGTTGGTGGCGAGGCTGCCGTCGGACGAGAAGACCATGCCGAGGGTGGCCTTGCCGGTGCTCAGCGCGGTCTTGGTCTGCGGTCCGCCGGCGTCGGCCTGCTGGAACGAGCCGAACGTGATGGCGTAGGTCTTCTCCAGGCCCGGCTGGCAGAACGCGCGCTGCGGGCACTCCGGCGGACCGGCCAGCACGGACGCCTGGCCGGAGCACTTGGCCGCGAAGTCCGACAGGGTCTTCAGCTGGTGCTGGTCGGCGAACGCCTTGGTAACCGCGAACGCGTTCTGGTCCGCGGCGGCCGACGGCGCGCCCACGGTCAGCCCGGCCTTGGTGGCCAGCTCCTTCAGCGCTGCCACGGTGGCGGTGACGTCACCGCTGGCCTTGGCCGCGGCGTCCTTGCCGTTCTGCTTCTGGTTCAGGAACTCGGTGAGCGTCGCGGCGTACTCCGGGAAGACCGTCAGCTCGCCCTTCTCCAGGGCCGCCTCGTAGAGCTCCCGGTTGCCCGCGACCTGCACGGTGGCCTGGAAGCCCGCCGCGTTGAGCGCGAGCTTGTAGAGCTCGGCGAGGGTCTTGCTCTCCGGGAAGTTCGCCGCGCCGACCACGACCGGGCCGGAACCGCCGGACAGGCCGGTGGTCAGACCCGCCTGCGCCGCGAATTCGCTCGCCGCGACCTCGGACGTCTTGCGGTCGACCTCGACCGCCTTGTTCAGCGCGACCAGCTTCGTGGTGTCCAGCGCGGCCCCGACCTTGTCCACGGCGGCCAGCAGCGCGGGGGTGGCCCGCTTGGCGTTGGCGACCGCGATCACGTTGTCGGCGTTCTGCAGGTGCTTGTCGTCGTCGAGGACCACGAGCTGGTCGCCGGCGACCGGCGCGCAGCCGGCGCCCGAGGCGGTCGCCGGGGCGTCGGTGCCCGAGGATCCCGCCTGCCCGCAGCCGGTCAGCGCGAACGCCGCCGCGGTGACACCGGCCAGCAGGAGGACGGACGCCCTCCGGGTGTGCGTTGCCATGTAAAAGCCTTCCGTCGTCCCACTACCGAATGATGTGCAAAGGTCTTTCTTACCGCGTACCTGAGACATCCTTGCGATGAATTCGTGAACCGCGCTCGATCTACCCGGGTCAGACAATTCGCAAACTGTTCACCTTCGCAGCTCAGCGCCCTGTGCCGGGAACGCAGAGTGACCGACGTCATGCGGAGCGGGGTGGGTGCGGGCCTAGGCTGGTGCGGTGCTGACGACGCTGCTGCTCGACGTGGACGGCGTGCTGCTCGTGCCCGCGGGCAGCCTGCGGCCCAACGAGGAGCTGCTGGCCGCGCTGCCGCGGCTCGCGGTCGACGGGGTGTACCTGGTCACCAACCAGAACCCGCAGCGCGCGGCCGTGATCCGCGAGCTGCTCGGCGACCGGCCGGGGATCAGCGGGGTGCTGGTGTCGTACGAGCTGGGTTTCCTGAAGCCGCAGCCGGAGTTCTTCGCGCGGGCCCTGGCACAGATCGGGCGTACGCCCGGTGAGTGCCTGTTCGTCGACGACAAGCCCGGCTACGTCGCGGGCGGCACGGCCGCCGGGATCGACAGCGTGCTGTTCCGCGACAACGCCCAGCTGTTCGACCTGCTGCGGGAGCGCGGCCTGCGCTGACGCCCGCGCTCAGGACCCGGCGGGCAGTGCGTCGGCGGCGGAGGCGGGCGGCCGGTGCTTGACGCGGCGTAGTGACTTGGGCAGCAGCGCCTTCTCGACGAGGGCGAGGATGCCCTCCACGGCCAGGCAGAGCAGCGCCACCAGCGCGCCGCCGGCCAGCACCTGCCCGCCGCCGGCGGTCAGCCCCAGCCCGAAGCCCCGGCTGATGATCATGCCGAGGCCGCCGCCGTTGACGTACGCGGCCAGCGTCGCGGTCGCCACCACCTGCACCGCGGCGACCCGGAACCCGTTGGCCAGGTACGGCACCGCCAGCGGCAGTTCGACCTTGCGCAGCAGCTGCCAGCCGGACAGCCCCATGCCCCGGCCCGCGTCGCGCACCTCCGGATCGACCTCGCGCAGGCCCAGGTAGGCGTTGGCCAGCAGGGGCGGGATCGCGAACAGGGACAGCGCCAGGATGATCGCCGGCGGGCCGAAGCCGACCACGGTGAGCGGGAAGATGGTGAGCAGGGCCACCGTGGGCACGGCGCGGCTGAGGTTGGTCACCGTCACCACCGCGGGCCCGCCCCGCCCGACGTGGCCCATCCAGATGCCCAGCGGCCACGCCACCGCGCAGCCCAGCGCCACCGCCGCCGCGGAGATCCACAGGTGCTCGGTGGTACGCGCGATGATGCCGTCAGGGTTGGTCCAGTTCAGCGGGTCGTTCAGCCAGAGGATCGCATCCTCGATCACGCTCATGCCTTCTCCTCGCTGCGCTCGTCGGCGGCATGGGCGGCAGGCCCCTGATTCGCTCGCTGACGCTCGCTTGCCTTCTCCTCGCTGCGCTCGTCGGCGGCAAGGGCGGCAGCCCCCTGATTCGCTCGCTGACGCTCGCTCATGCGGCCCTCCGGCGGGTCCACGGCATGATGACCCGGCCGACGGCGAGCAGCACCAGGTCGAGCGCCAGCGCGAGCGCCACGCAGAGCAGCGTCGCGGTCATGATCTGCGGGCGGTAGAAGTTGCTGTTGAAGCCGCCGATGATCAGCTCGCCCAGGCCGCCCCAGCCGGCGATCTCGCCCACTGTGACCAGCGCCACCGTGGAGACCGTGGCGATGCGCAGGCCGGTCATGATGCCGGGCAGGGCCAGCGGCAGCTCGATGCGCCACAGCATGGCGCGCTTGCCGTAGCCCATGCCGCGGGCGCTGTCGAGCACGTCGGCGGGCACCTGCCGCAGTGCGGTCAGCGTGTTGCGCACGATGGTGAGCAGCGCGTACATCGTCAGTCCGATCAGCACGGTGGTCGGCGCGACGATGCCGGTGAACGGCGCGAGGAACGCGAACAGCGCCAGCGACGGGATGGTGTAGAGCACACCGGTGAAGCCGAGGATCGGCCCGGACAGCGAGCCGACGCGGTACGCCAGGATCGCCAGCGGGATCGCGATCGCCGTCGCCAGCGCCACAGCGACTAAGGTCAGGAAGAGATGTTCGCGCAGCGCGGCGAGCAGGGTGTCGGTGTTCTGGCTGACGTAGCTCCAGGAGAACCAGGGGTTGCGCGGATCGTCGCCCGGTGCGCCCCAGGCGAGCACGGCGTCGTGGACCTTGGAGGGCATAGGTGAACCGTACCGCTGCGGTGTCGATCAGGTTGGACGGCGTACGGAAGCAGTACGACGACGGCACGGTCGCGGTCCGCGAACTGAGCCTCGAACTGCCCGCCGGCGAGCTGACCGTGCTGGTCGGGCCGTCGGGCTGCGGCAAGTCCACCATCCTGCGGATGGTCAACCGGCTGATCGAGCCGACGGGCGGGCGGATGTGGCTCGGCGACCAGGAGATCACCGCGGTGGACCCGATCGCGCTGCGGCGGCGCATCGGCTACGTCATCCAGAACGTGGGCCTGTTCCCGCACCAGACCGTACGCGACAACGTCGGCACGGTGCCCAAGCTGCTCGGCTGGCCCCGGGCGCAGGTCGCCGACCGTACCGCCGAGCTGCTCGACCTGGTCGGCCTCGACCCGGCCCGCTACGCCGACCGCTACCCGAACGAGCTGTCCGGCGGGCAGCGACAGCGCGTCGGGGTGGCCCGGGCGCTGGCCGCCGACCCGGTGGTGCTGCTGATGGACGAGCCGTTCTCGGCCGTCGACCCGATCGTGCGAGGGCGGCTGCAGGACGAGTTCCTGCGCCTGCAGCAGACGGTCCGCAAGACCATCGTCTTCGTCACACACGACGTGGACGAGGCGGTGCGACTGGGCGACCGGATCGCGGTGCTGTCCGAGGGCGGCAAGCTGGAGCAGTTCGCGCCCCCGGCGGAACTGCTGGCCAAACCCGCGAACACGTTCGTCGCCGAGTTCGTCGGCGCGGACCGCGGCATCAAGCTGCTGGCGGTGACGCCGATCCCGCGCGAGGGCCTGCGCCCGATGCCGGACGGCAAGCATGAGGCACCGTCGGTGCCGGCGGACGGCTCGCTGCGCGACGCGCTCGCCGCGCTGCTGGAGGGCGACACCGGCTGGGTCGTCGTCCGCGACGGCGACGATGTCCTCGGCATCCTGACCCCCGCGGACGTCTACGCCGTCCTGCGCCGCTGACCGCACCTCACCCGCGGTCCGTGCTGCGGCGAGCGCGGCCCGACGCCGTCAGCCGTCCCCGTCGAGAGCGGGGCTGCCTGACGCGGCCGAGCCCGTGCGCGGCCGGCCGTCCGCCGTCAAGGTCGTCGGACTTGCCTGGCACCTGTGGGAAAGCGGGCTCAAGATACGCACAGGTGCCGGGCAAGCCGAGCGGTCATGGTGTGGCCGGCGGGCCGAACCAGGTGGTGAGGGCGGCCGGGAGGCCGGTGGGGTCGTCGGGGGCGAGCGAGACCCAGGCGACGTAGCCGTCGGGGCGGATCAGCAGGGCCGGGGGAGTGCCAGGGTCGCGGGGCGTCGCCCGGACCAGATCGACGCGGTCGCGCCAGGGGGCGGCCACCGCGGCCAGGTCCGGGCCGCCGGTGAGGTCGAGCAGGAGCGGCCGTGCGCCGCATTGCAGCGAGGCGAGCCGGATACGCCGGCCGTCGTGGGTCAGCCGCAGGTCGGGTGACATCCGGCCGAGCAGGGGACCGCCATCAGCCATCGGGTACGGCAGATCGAGACCCGCCACGGCACCGGCGACCTCGTGCAGGAAGCCGGGTTCGCGCAGGCGGGCCGCGTAGCGCTCGCGCCGGGCGGTGACCTCGTCGCCGGGTGCCATCAGCTCGGCCTGCTCGCGGGTGCGGTCCAGGGCGCGACGGGCCTGCGGCATCCGCTCCGACTGGTAGGTGTCCAGCAGCGCGTCCGGCGCCTGGCCGCGCGCCACCAGCGCCAGCTTCCAGGCCAGGTTGACCACGTCCTGCAGGCCGAGGTTGAGATTGGACCCGCCGAAGCCCGCGAAGACGTGGGCCGCGTCGCCCGCCACGAACACCCGGCCCGCGCGGTACGGGTCGGCCAGCCGGTTGTTGCGGTCGGTGAGCCGCCGCAGGATCCACCGCCGGCCGTCGGCGGGCGGCTGCGCGACCGGCACGTCCGCCCCGACCACCCGGGACAGGCTGGCCAGCGCCTCGGCGACGGACATCGGCACGTGCTCGCCCGGTGCCTCGGTGTCCCATTCGTGGGTGCTGAGCACGTGCACGCCGGGGATGAACGAGGCGAACGAGAACGCCCCGTGCGCGGTGCGGTGCAGCTGGTAGGGCCGGTACGCGCCGCCGTCGGCGGCGCGAAGCGCTCCGGCGGCGGTCAGGGCGGCCCGGGGCAGCACCACGTGCGCCATGCGGATGACGACCTCCCGGCTGGTCTCGCCGGGGAACCCGATCCCGGCGGCTTTGCGTACGGCGCTGTGCGACCCGTCGCAGCCCACCAGGTACGCCGCCCGCAGCCGGTACGGGCCGTCCGGGCCGTCGACCTCGACGGTGACGCCGTCGGCGTCCTGGGCCAGGCCGGTGAACACGTGTCCACGCCGGATCTCCGCGCCCAGCGCGAGGGCATGCCGCTCGAACGTCCGCTCCATCCGGAGCTGCGGCACCGCGAGCACGTGCAGCGGGTTGGCGTCGCGCAGGCGGCGCAGGTCGAGGCGGAACCCGGCGTGCGAGAAGGCCCGTACGGGGCGGGGGCGGTCCCCGTACGCCCCGGTGAACCAGCGCTGGACCAGGGCCTTGGGCCCGCGGCTGTGCCGGGCCAGGGTGCGGTACAGACCGCGCCGGTACAGCACGGTGACCACCTGGCCGACCAGCCCGTTGGCGCGTGGCACCGGGTCGGGCTCGGTCCGGCGTTCCAGCACCACCGCGCGTACCCCGGCCAGGCGCAGCTCGGCGGCGAGCAGCAGCCCGGTCGGGCCGCCTCCGGAGATCACCACGTCGGCGTCCATCGCTGCCTCCCCTCGAACGTTGTTGTCAACCGTAGTTGACACCAGGGGCGAGCGTCAACCTGGGTTGACAGGCGGAGTCGGCCCATCGCCGTGCGCCGATGCCTTCTGCTACCGTGCGACGGGTGACCACACTGGACGCGCTCGCGGCCGCGTACACCCAGTGGGTCATGCCTGATCTTCCGCTCTACGGCGACGACCACGAACGTGGTGACCTCGCTCCCTGACGGTTCGTGCCCTTCTGCGAACCCGTCCGCCTCGTCTCAGGGGAGCCCTCACCATGTCCGTCGAACCGACCACCGTCACCGTGCCCGAAAACCCGTCCGCCGTCCGCGAGCCCGGCACGGCCTCATCCGCGTTCCTGTCCGTCCTGCGCTCCGCCCAGGTGCCCCGCATCCTCGTCGCGAGCCTCGTCGGGCGGCTGCCGCTCGGGGCCGCGCCGCTGGCCCTGCTGCTGGCCGCCCGCGAATCGATGTCCCTGGGCTGGGCCGGGGTGCTCGTCGGCGCGTACACCGCCGGCAGCGCCGTGGGCCAGCCCGTCGTCGGCCGCCTCGCCGACCGCGGCCGGCAGGGGCCGCCGCTGTGGGGTGCGGTAGCCGTGTCCACCGTCGCGTTCGCCGTGCTCGCCCTGCGTCCCGATCCGCCCGTCGCGGTCGTGGCGGCCGCCCTCGCCGGGCTCGGCACGCCGCCGTTCGAGGCGTGCCTGCGCGCGCTGTGGCGTGACGTCGTCGACGAGCGGCTGGTGCCGACGGCGTACACCCTCGACGTCACCGCGCAGGAACTCATCTTCGTGGTCGGGCCGCTGCTGGCGACGGCTGCCGTGGCCCTCGGCGGGCCGTCGGCCGGACTGCTGGCCATCGCGGCCGTGCAGTTGGCGGGTACCGCGCTGTACACCACCGCGCCCGCGGTGCGCCGCCTGCGGTCGGTGCCGGTGGCCCGGCACTGGAGCGGGCCGCTGCGCTCCGGTCGCCTGCTCCGGATCCTGGCCGCCACCGTGCTCATCGGGTTCGGCATCGGCGCGACGACCGTCGCCGTCACCGATCATGCGGCCGCGGCGGGTCGCCCGTCCTGGGGCGGCTGGCTGCTGGCCGCCCAGGCGGCCGGGGCGCTGGCGGGCGGCCTGGCCTTCGCGCGGCTGGTCTCCGCGAACCCCGCACGGCGGCTGGCAGGTGTCGCGGTCCTGCTGGGCGCGAGCTACCTGCCGTTGGCGCTCACCCTGTCGCTGCCGCTGACCGGGCTGGCCCTGGTCGTCACCGGGCTGTGGCTGCCACCCGTGCTCACCGGCGTCTTCCTCGTAGTCGACCGGATCGCGCCGGAGGGGACCGCGGTGGAGGCGTTCGCCTGGGTCGCGACGGCGTTCGCGGTGGGCAGCGCCGCGGGTGCGGCCGTGGCCGGTACGGTCACCGAGGGCTCGGGCGCGGCGGCCGGGTTCCTGCTCGCGCCGCCGGCCATCCTGTGCGGGGCCGGGTTGCTCGCGCGGCTCATCCCCGCGCGCGGCGGACGAGCCCTGAGCTGACCTGGGGGAAGCCGGGGTGGGGGTGCATCGAGGCGCGGCGCGCGCCCACCCCGGTCTGCCCTCATGCCCGGCCGCTGCTGCTGAGCGTGTGCCGTGCGGAGGCCGCAGCCGCTGTATTCGCGTCGGGGCCGCCGTCATGGGTCGGCGTCGCGTCAGGCGTGCCCGGCGCGCCGGTAGGCGTCGGACGGCGGTCCATCTCCCGCCAGATGCCGGGCGAGAGCACAGGCAGCAGTGTCGCGCCGAGGTAGCACGCGCCGAAGATCAGCAGCGCCGGGGTGAGGCCGAGGTGCTGCACCGCCCAGCCGCCGAGCAGGCTGCCCAGCGGGATGCCCGCGAACCCGATCGCGTTGGACAGGCTGAGCACCCGGGCCTGCAGGTGCGCGGGCACCCGCTCGAACATGGTCGCCGCCAGGATCGGGTTGACCGCGGCCATCGCCAGCCCGGAGGCGAAGCCCGCGACCAGCACCAGCGTCAGGTCGTCGGCCAGCGCCATCACGGCCAGCCGGGGCGAGCCGCCGATCAGGAAGCCGATGGTGAACACGGCGTAGCGCGGCGCACGTGGCGCGAGCGCGGTGAAGACCACGTTGCCCAGCACCGCGCCCAGCCCGAAGGCTGCGCTCACCCAGCCCAGCGCCTCCGGCGAGCCGAGCACCCGGTCGACCCAGACCGGCACGAACACGGCGGCGTTGGCCTGGTCGGCCAGGTTGGTGACGAACAGCATGGCCAGGATGCCCGTCATCAGCCGGCTGCCGCGCAGGAAGTCCACGCCGCCGCGCAGCGCCGTCAGGTAGGGCTCCGGCGGCGGCGCGTCGTCGTCGGTGTCCCGAGTGCCGGCCGGGACCAGTGCGGCCACCAGCATCGCGCAGGCCACGAATGAGACGCCGTCGAGCAGCAGCGCGCCCGGTGCTTCGAGCCACGCGATCAACACCCCGCCCGCCGCTGCGCCGAGCAGCCCGGCCAGCCGGTTAACGCCGTCGTACACGGTGGTGGCACGGGTCATGTCCACCCCGGACGCGGCGATGGTCGAGGGCAGCAGCACCCGCTTGGCGCAGTCGCCGAGCCCGCGCAGCGCCCCGGCGAGCACGAGCAGCACCAGCAGCAGGCCGAACCCGCCGCGCTGCCCCAACGCCACCGCCGCCATCACGACGGCACTGCCCAGGTCGGCGACGATGGACACGCGACGCGGCCCGATCCGGTCGACCAGGGGCGCGCCGAGCGGTCCGATCAGGACGTACGGCAGCAGCTCGGCCGCCGCGGCCAGGCCCATCAGGGACGGGCTGCCCGTGGTGACCAGCACCAGCCACGGGACGGCCAGGAACGTCAGCACGCTGCCGACCTTCGACACGGTGCCCGCGATCAGCAGGCCCACCAGGCCTTTCATGCCGGCTCCTCGGGAAACGGCAGCACCTGGAACTGCACGTGGACCCGGGCGGTGCCCTCGGGCGCGGCGGCGTCGAGGTCGAAGCGCCGGTAGCGCTCGAACACGGCGAACAGCTCGGCCTGCAGTTCGTGTGTCTCCTCGGGTGTGAGCTGCCCGGTCCAGTCGCTGATCGTGCCGACGCCCTGCCACTGCGGGGGACGGGTGGCGTACTCGTCGAGGGCTCGGTCGACGCGGGCGGCGTACTGGGCGGCCACGGCGCGCAGGTAGGCCTCGAAGTCGCCGAAGGACTCGGGATCGACATTCTCGACGGTGGTGCCGCGGTGGGCGGCGCGCCACCAGCGTTCGCGGTTGTTGCCGCGGGCCGGTTCGTCGGTCACGAAGCCGTACAGGGCGAGCTGGCGCAGGTGGTAGCTGGTGGCGGCGCTGGACTGGCCCAGCTGGGCGGCGAGCAGGGTGGCGGTGGAGGGGCCCCGCTCGCGCAGCAGGCCGAGCAGGCGTACGCGCAGGGGGTGGGCGAGGCCCCGCAGGGTCCGCGGGTCGAGGGTGATCCGGTCGGCGGCGCTCATAACCGCCAAGATATCTTTGCAAAGACATCTTGGCAATCGGCCCCTCCCTCGCCGGCGACGCCCGCCAGGCTTGCCTCTCACCGCGAACCGGCGGGCGGAGATCGCTGTTTGTGTTCAGAATCCGAGCTCTGGGCACACTCCTGACCGCAACAGCGATCCCCACCTCCAGCGCGGAGCCACCGCCCGGCTCGGCCCAGCGAGGATCGCTGGGGACGTTAAGAAGGGCACCTTCTACATCGCATAGCGATGTGAAGGTGCCCTTCCTTTCATCCCCCCGGGGGTTGGCTACTCGTGGGCGATGGCGGTGAGGACGTTGATGCGGGCGGCGCGGATGGCGGGCAGGACGGCGGCCAGGACGCCGAGGGCGGCACCGGCGGCCAGGTAGAGGCCGATGGCGGGCCAGGGGACGGCGAGGGTGTTCAGGCCCTCGTCGGCCAGGCCCTGGACCACGGCCGCGCCGAGTCCGATGCCGACGGCCACGCCCAGCAGCACGCCGAACACCGTGATCACCACAGCCTCGACGGTGATCATGCGCATGGTCGCCGCCCGGCTGAGCCCGATGGCGCGCAGCAGGCCCAGCTCGCGGGTGCGCTCCAGCACCGACAGCGCCAGGGTGTTGATGACGCCCAGCACCGCGATGACGATGGCCAGGCCCAGCAGGATCTGGATCATGAGGAGCAGCTGGGCGCCCTCGCCCAGTTCCCGGTCCAGGTACTGCTGCTTGTCCTCGACCAGCATCTCCGGGCTGTCGACCAGCAGCGCCTCCAGGCCCGTACGGGCCGCCGCGGCGTCCGCGCCGTCGGCGAGCCGGACGTACGCGAACGACGGCTGCGGGAAGCGCATCCCCGGCACCACGTCCGTGCCGAAGATGAAGCCGCCGTAGAACGGCGCCCGCTCGTAGACGCCGCTGATCCGGTACGTCGTCGGCTCGCCCTTGGGCAGCTTCACGGTGACCGTGCTGCCGACGGCCAGCCCGGCCTCGGTGGCGTTCTCGTTGTCGACGACGACCTCGCCCGGCCCCGGCTGGGCCAGCGAACCCGCGACCTTCACCAGCGACAGGTCCCGGACGACGGCCGGCAGGTCGGTGACCGCGGCCGCCCAGCTCGGCTCCTCGTTGATGAGGGCCTGGTCGTTGTACTCGGCGGTGACCGTGCCGATACCGGGCACCGCCCGCATCCGCGGCAGCAGCGCCTCGTCGAACGTCGGCAGCACGCCCGGCGACTCCTGGCCCGAGATGATCAGGTCGGCCTGGAAGCCGGTCTCGGCGTCGCCGCGCAGGCTCTTGTCGGCCGAGGAGATCGTGGTGTTCACGCCGGTGATCAGGGCGACCCCGACCATCAGCGCGGCCGCGGTGATCGCGGTACGGCGCGGGTTGCGGCCGGAGTTGAGCCGCCCCAGCCGTCCCGGCACCGACCAGGAGAACAGCCGGCCGAGCACGGACACCACCGGGCGGGCCAGCACCGGGCTCAGCAGCGACACCCCGATGAAGGTGGCGAGCACCCCGCCCAGCAGCAGCCACATCACCGCGTCGCCGCTGCTGGCGAGCCCGAACGCGATAGCGCCGGCGCCCAGCGCGCCGATCACGGCGCCGCTGATCGTCAGCCTGGTGAGCGGGCGGTCCGGGGTGGCGACCTCCTGCAGCGCGGCGACCGGGGGCACCCGGGAGGCGCGCACCGCGGGCAGCAGCGCCGCGATCACGGTGACGCCGATGCCGACGGCGAACGCGCTGATCACGGCGGCGAGCGGTACGCCGATGGAGGCCAGCACGATGCTGGTGAAGTCGGCGGCGAGTTTCGCCAGCAGCGCGCCGACGCCGACGCCCGCGGCCAGGCCGAGCACCGAGGCGAGCAGGCCGATGGCCAGCGCCTCGACCATGACCGAGCCGATGACCTGGCGGCGGCTCGCGCCCAGCGCCCGGCTGAGCGCGAGTTCCCTGGTCCGCTGCGCCACGATGATCGAGAACGTGTTGAGGATGAGGAAGGTGCCGACGAACAGCGCCACCCCGGCGAAGCCGAGCAGGATGTTGTTGAACAGCGACAGGAACGACTTGAAGCCGCCGGCGATGGCCGCGGCTGCCTCCTGCCCGGTCTGCACGACGTACTTGTCGCCGAGCCGCGACTTGATCGCGTCGCGCAGGGCGGCGGGATCGGTGCCGGGCGCGGCGGTCACGCTCAGGCTGGTGTACGCGCCGGGCGCGCCCAGCATCAGCTCCTGGGCCACCGGCTCGGTGAACCGGACCTCGTGCACCGGTCCCTGGCCGGGCAGCCCGCCCTCGTAGCCGAAGACGCCGACGAGCGTGAACATCTGCTTGGGTTTGGTGGTCAGCACGCCGACTCGGTCGCCGACCTTGAGCTTGCTCAGCTCGGCCAGGGTCACGTTGACCGCGATCTCGTCGGCCGCGGTCGGCCCGCGGCCCTCA
This sequence comes from Catellatospora vulcania, assembly GCF_009720385.1. Lineage (GTDB taxonomy): Bacteria > Actinomycetota > Actinomycetes > Mycobacteriales > Micromonosporaceae > Catellatospora > Catellatospora vulcania. Next base: position 35,553 of record NZ_WARX01000037.1, read on the forward strand.
CGCAGTTCCAGGCCGCCGGTCTCGCCGGTCCAGTTCGCGCCGAAGCGCGGCGGGCCGAACGAGGCGACGACCTTGCCGTCCGTGCCGATCACGCGGGCGCCGTCGGCCTGCACCACGCCGACGGCCTCGGCGACGCCGGGCACGGCGGCCACCGCGTCGCGGTCGGCGGCGGCGAGCATGCCGGGCACCGACTCGCCCTCCAGCTCGGACACGTCGATGGCCGGGCGGGCGGTGACCAGCACATCGGTCTCGGCCATGGCCGAGGAGAACATGTTGTCGAACGAGCGGCCCAGCGCGTCGGTCAGCACGAACGAGCCGGACACGAACATCACGCCCAGCAGCACGGCCAGGCCCGACAGGACCAGGCGCAGCTTGCGGGCGAGCAGGCTCTTCAGGGTGGCGCGCAGCATCAGAGGTCGGTCCCCAGCGGCGCGGGGCGGTCCAGGCTCTTCAGGGTGTCCAGCACCCGCTCCGGGGTGGGCGCGGTCAGCTCGGCGACGATCTGGCCGTCGGCGAGGAAGATGACCCGGTCGGCGTACGAGGCGGCGACGGCGTCGTGGGTGACCATGACGATCGTCTGGCCGTACTCGGTGACGCTGCGGCGCAGGAAGCCCAGCACCTCGGCGCCGGAGCGGCTGTCCAGGTTGCCCGTCGGCTCGTCGGCGAAGACGACCTCCGGCCGGGACACGAGCGCGCGGGCGCAGGCGACGCGCTGCTGCTGGCCGCCGGAGAGCTGGCTCGGGCGGTGGCCGAGCCGGTCGCCCAGGCCCACCGTCTCGATGACCGTCTTGAACCACTGCGGGTCCGCCTTGCGCCCGGCGATCGCGAGCGGGAGCAGGATGTTCTCCTCGGCGGTCAGCGTCGGCAGCAGGTTGAACTGCTGGAAGATGAAACCGATCTTCTCGCGGCGCAGCCGGGTCAGCCCGGCGTCGGACAGGCCGGTGACCTCGGTGTCGCCGACGAAGACCTGGCCGCGGCTGACCGAGTCCAGGCCCGCGAGGCAGTGCATGAGGGTGGACTTGCCGGAGCCGGACGGGCCCATGATGGCGGTGAAGCGGCCGCGCTCGAGCTCGACGTCGACCCCGCGCAGGGCGACCACCTGTGCCTCGCCGGTGCCGTACACCTTCCACACCTGGGACGCGCGGGCGGCGGAGGTCTCCGCGCGCTGGCGGGTCAGGGGCGGGGCTGCTGTTGTCATGAGTTCTTCCCTCGGCGGGTCGGCGACATGGACCGGCCGGCCGCGTAGCCAAGGCGGGGGCACGCGACCGGCCGGTGTACTCATCGTCGGCGGGGAAAGCGCCGCGGACCTCGGCCCGCGGGGTGAGCGTCCCCGGGCTTCCGCACGCGGGGAAGGCCCCACGCCCGGGTCAGGGGCGACCCTGACCCGGGCGGGCGGCTACTCGTAGGAGATGGCGTCCAGCACGTTGAGCCGGGCCGCCATGCGCGCCGGGATGACCGCCGCGAGCACGCCGGCCACGACCGCGGCCAGGAGGTACTGCCCCAGCTCCAGCCACGGGATCGCGATGACCGTCGCGAACTCCAGCGTCATCAGCGCCTTGGTGAACGCGGCCCCGAGACCGACCCCGAGAGCCAACCCGAGGAAGACCCCGAACACCGTGATCAGCACCGACTCGACGGTGACCATCCAGACCAGGCCCGACCGGCTCAGCCCGACCGCGCGGACCAGGCCCAGCTCGCGGGTGCGCTCGACGATGCTGAGCACCAGCGTGTTCAGGATGCCCAGCAGCGCGATGACCAGGGCCACCAGCAGCAGGATCTGCACCGCGATCAGCAGGAAGTCGTAGCTGGCGGTGGCCTGGTCGACGTAGGACTGCCGATCGCCGACCTGCACGCCCGGGTAGTCCTTCATGATCGTCTCGATCTTCTCGACCACGGGGGCCGCGTCGACGCCGTCGTTCAGCGAGACGAAGCCCTGGAACGCCAGCGGCCCGGGGAAGTCCGCGACCGCGGCCTCGCCGACCAGGATGCCCTGGATGATCGGCGTCGCCTGGTACACGCCGACCACGGTGTAGTCGCGGGTCACCCCGCCGATCACCACCGGGGTCCGGTCGCCCGCCTTGAGCTTGAGCGTCTCGGCGATGTTGTCGTCGAGCACCAGCTCCTGCGCGGCCAGGGTGCGGATCTGGCCGTCGGTCGCGTCGAACGGGAACATGCGCGAGGCCTGGCCGACGTCGGTGGCGAAGATGCCGAACGCCTGCGGCTGCCCGGCGACGCTCACCCCGAGCGCGTCGAAGTGCCAGGCCGCGGCCTCCTTCACGCCCGGTATGGCGCGTACCTGGTCCAGCGCCTTCGGGTTGAAGCCCTGCCGGCCGTCGGGGGCGGCGGTGACGTTCGCCTGGATCATCACCTCGACGCCGATGTTGTCGCCCATGATGTCCTCAAGACTGGTCTTGAAGGACTGGACCACGGTCGCGGTCATGCCGATCACGGTGACGCCGATGATGATCGCGGCGGCGGTGACGGCGGTGCGGCGCGGGTTGCGCGCCGCGTTGCGCACCCCGAGGTTGCCGGCCGAGCCCCGGCCGATCAGCGCCCCCAGCCCGCGCACGATGGGGCGGGCCAGCAGCGGCGACAGCAGCAGCGCCCCGATGAACACCAGCACCGCGCCGCCGAGCAGCACCAGGAACGCGGTGCCGCCCAGGTCGGCGAACGCGCCGAGCAGCACCAGGCCGATGCCGGGCAGCGCGAACACCGCCCCGACGATCGACAGCGCGGTCAGCGACTTGTCCGGGCGCACCACGTCGCGCATCGCGGCCACCGGCGGCACCGACGAAGCCCGCACCGCGGGCACGAACGCGGCGATCAGCGTCACCACGACACCCAGCAGGTAGGCCAGGATCACCGTGAGCGGCGCGATCACCAGCCCGGCCGCGGGCAGCTCCACCTGGCTGGTGATCGCCGCCTCGCCCGCCGCGGCGACGCCGATGCCGGCCGCGAGTCCGACGGTCGCGCCGACCAGGCTGACGATCAGCGCCTCCAGCAGCACCGATCCAGCGACCTGACCCCACCCGGCGCCCAGCGCCCGCAGCAGCGCCAGCTCACGGGTGCGCTGCGCGACGATGATGTTGAAGGTGTTGAAGATCAGGAAGATGCCGACCACGCCCGCGACCACCGCGAACCCGATCAGGATGTACTTGAACACGTCGAACAGCACGCCGACCTGCGCCGACTGCTCCTCGCTGCTCTCCTGCCCGGTCAGCGCCTTGAACCCGGCCGGCAGCTTCTCGACGATCCGCTGCTTGAGCGTGTCGTCGCTGACACCGTCCTCGGCGGCGAACGACGCGCCACCGTACAGGCCGGTGCCGCCGTAGAAGGTCTGCTGCGCGAACGCCTGCTGGAACATGACCACGACCTCGCCGGCGAGGCTGTCCCGGCCGCCGGAGTAGCCGGCCACGCCGACGACGGTGAACGAGCGCGGCTCGTTGAGCACCGGCAGGTACACCTTCAGCTGCTCGCCGCGCTTGACCTTGGCCAGCTCGGCGGTGTGCGCGGTGATCGTCACCTCGCCCTCGGCGGTGGGCCAGCGACCCTCGCGCAGCTCGACCAGGCCCAGCGGGTCGTCGTTGCCGTCCACGCCGAAGCCGAGCGCCGCGTCGGCGCTGACCGGCTCGCCGTCGGTGGCCCGGAACGGGATCACGCCCTGGGCGCTGACGTCCGGCGAGACGGCCTTGACGCCGTCGACCTCGGACAGGGCGCGCAGCTGCGCGTCGGTCAGCCGGGCGGGCTCGACCGCCTGCGGGTCCTTGGCAGCCACCACCACCGACACGTTCTGGTTGATGGTGCTGAACAGGGCGGTGAACCGCGCGTTCAGGGTGTCCGACAGCACCAGGCTGCCGGCCAGGAACGCCACCGACAGCACGATGGCGAAGACGGCCAGCGACAGGCGCAGTTTGCGCTGCAGCAGGCCGCGGAGGCTGGCCTTGATCATTCGGAGGCTCCCGTGGCGGTCGCCGCCGGGGAGTCCTCGGCGGTGCGCTGTCCGGGCGGGCCGTCGGGGCCGCCCGTCGGCGAGGACACGACGTCCAGACGCTTGATCCGGTCGAGCACCGCGTCCGCGGTCGGCTCGCGCAGCTCGTCGACGATCTGCCCGTCGGCGAGGAAGATGACCCGGTCGGCGTAGCTGGCCGCGTTCGCGTCGTGGGTGACCATGACGATGGTCTGGCCGTGCTCGGTGACGCTGCGGCGCAGGAAGCTCAGGATCTCCGCGCCGGAGCGGCTGTCCAGGTTGCCGGTCGGCTCGTCGGCGAAGATGACCTCGGGCTGCGACACCAGCGCCCGCGCGCACGCGACGCGCTGCTGCTGGCCGCCGGAGAGCTGGTTCGGGCGGTGGTGCAGCCGGTCGCCCAGGCCCACCGTCTCGATGACCGTCTTGAACCACTGCGGGTCGGGCTTGCGCCCGGCGATGGCCAGCGGGAGCAGGATGTTCTCCTCCGCGGTCAGCGTCGGCAGCAGGTTGAACTGCTGGAAGATGAAGCCGACCTTCTCGCGGCGCAGCCGGGTCAGACCCGCGTCGCCCAGGCCGTTCAGGGCCGTGTCGCCGATGGCGAGCTGACCGCGGGTGGCCGAGTCCAGGCCCGCCATGCAGTGCATCAGGGTGGACTTGCCGCTGCCGGACGGGCCCATGATGGCCGTGAACCGGCCGCGTTCGAGCTCGACGCTCACCCCGCGCAGGGCGATCACCTGCGCCTCGCCCGAGCCGTACACCTTCCAAAGATCAGCCGCGCGGGCCGCGGCGCCGGCGCCGGCGGCGGGTGTGTCGATTACCGGAGAAGTCATGCCCACAGGCTGTCAGCGCCTGTCCACCCCTCCCTCAGACCTCGGGACGGTCTTGCGGGCGGCCGGCTCCTCCTTAAGTAGTAGAGCCGGGTCGTACCAGGCCCGTCTCGTAGGCCAGCACCACGGCCTGCACCCGGTCGCGCAGCCCCAGCTTGGTCAGCATGTGCCCGACGTGCGTCTTCACTGTGGTCTCGCTCACCGTCAGCGCCCGCGCGATCTCCGCATTGGACAGTCCCCGGGCCACCTGGACCAGCACCTCGCGTTCCCGCTCGGTCAGCGTGCTCAGCGAGTGCGGCACGGTCACGTCCGGGTCGGGCAGCAGGCTCGCGAAGCGGTCCAGCAGCCGGCGCAGGATGCGCGGCGCGACCACCGCCTCGCCCGCGGCGACGGTGCGGATCGCGGCCACCAGCTCGTCGGCCGGCACGTCCTTGGCCAGGAAGCCGCTGGCCCCGGCGCGCAGCGCGCCGACCACGTAGTCGTCGAGGTCGAACGTGGTCAGGATGAGCACCCGCACCGGCAGCTTCGCCGCGGTGATGTCGCGGGTCGCGGCCACCCCGTCGCGGCGCGGCATGCGCACGTCCATCAGCACCACGTCCGGCAGCAGCCGCCGGGCCAGGTCCACGGCCTCCACGCCGTCGGCGGCCTCGCCGACGATGTCCAGATCGGGCTCCGCGCCCAGCACCATGCGGAAGCCGCTGCGCAGCAGCGGCTGGTCGTCGGCGAGCAGCACCCGGATCGGTTTCACCGCGAAACCACCGTCACCCTGCGACCTCCGCTTCCGCCTCGGGGGCCGCCGCAGCCGCCCCTGCCTGTTCGATGGGTATCCGCGCGTGCACCCGGAACCCGCCGCCCGGACGGGGACCGGTGCGCAGGGCGCCGCCGTACACCGCGACGCGCTCGCGCATGCCGAGCAGGCCGTGGCCGGTGACCGAGCCGATCGAGATCCCGTCTGCGGAGAGGGTACGCGCGTACGGTCCCCGGCCGGTGTCGAACACCTCGATCGTCAGCAGCCGCCCGTCGACGGCCAGCCGCACCTCGGCCCGCGCCGGCCCGGCGTGTTTGAGCGCGTTGGTCAGCGCCTCCTGCACGATCCGGTACGCCGTCAGGGCCACCCCCGGGTCGACCTCGCCCAGCTCGCCGTCCACCCGCAGCGACGTGGACAGTCCCGCCTCGCACACCTGCTCCACCAGCGACCGCAGCGCGGACAGGCCCGGCTGCGGGCTGCGGTCCGCGTCGTCGTCGCGGGCGCTCTCCGAACGCAGCACGAACAGCAGCCGGCGCAGCTCGCGCAGGGTGGTGCGGCTGGTCTGCTCGATGGTCGCCAGGGCCTCGTCGGCGGCGGCCGGGTCGCGGTGCAGCATGCGCCGCGCGCCGGTGGACATCACGCCGATCACGCTGACGTGGTGGGCGACCACGTCGTGCAGCTCCCGGGCGATGCGGCGGCGCTCCTCGGCGACCGCCTGCTCGGTCAGCGCCTGCTGATTGGCCTCGGCCGCCTGGGCCCGCTCGGCCAGCGCCACGGACGCCTCGCGCCGGGCCCGCACGGTGCGTCCGATCAAGAAGGTGATCACCATCACCACGAGGTTGACGACCATCCCCGCCGACATGGTGATCAGCTCCGTGCCGGCGGCGGCGGCCATCACGTCGTTGTGGTAAGCCCAGACCCACATCAGGTCGTTGACCAGCCACAGCGCCAGGGTGGCCAGCACGGCCCGCCACCACCGCTCGTACGCGGCCGCCGTGTACGCCAGCACCCACAGCGCGACGCCCTGCCCGCCCATCAGCGACTCCGGCCACAGCAGGCCGATCGCGGTGAACGCCGCCGTCGCCGCGACGCCCAGCCACAGGTGGGTGCGGCGGAGCATCACGGGCAGCAGCGTCACCGCGCACCACAGCACGGTGGCCGCGCTGGTCCGCAGGCCCCAGCCCGGCTCGGCGTACGCCAGGCTGATCTGCACCACGAACAGCCCGGCGGCCAGCGCCGCGTCCGCGCGCAGCGGCGTCCACCAGGCAGGCTTCCACCAGGTCAGGCGCTGCGTCAGCGGGGTCAGGGGCACGCGGGCAGGCTACCTGGTCGGGTCACCCCTCGGGCTGGGCCGCAGTCAGCCGGGCCTGCCTGCTGTCCACCGTGCGCGCCGTCACCTGCTGCGGGAACGGCGGCAGGGTGCCCCCGAACTCCGGGCAGCGCTGCTGGTGGCTGCACCACGCGCACAGCTTGCTCGGCTTGGGCCGGAAGTCCTGGGCCGCGGTCGCGGACTCGATCGCCTTCCACAGCGCGAACAGGGTCTTCTCGAACCGGGTCAGCTCCTCGGCGTCCGGGGTGTAGTCGCACACCTCGGCGTCCTTGAGGTAGAGCAGCCGCAGCACCCGCGGCACCACGCCCCGGGTGCGCCACAGCACCAGCGCGTAGAACTTGAGCTGGAACAGCGCCCGCGACTCGAACGCCTCCCGGGGCGCGCCGCCGGTCTTGTAGTCGACCACCCGGATCGCGCCGTCGGGGGACACGTCGAGCCGGTCGATGTAGCCGCGGATCAGCAGCTGCTGCTCGCCCTGCGCCCCCAGGACGGCCTCGATGAGCTGCTCGCGCTCGGCCGGTTCCAGCCGCCGCGGATCCTCCACCGCGAAGTAGCCGCCGAGCAGCTCGGTGGCCGAGGACAGGAACTCCTCGCGGCTCATCGACTCCTCGGCGTCGAACAGGGTCGCCAGCTCGGGCTGCTCCTCGACCAGGCGCTCCCACTGCGGCGTCACCATCTCGTCCGCGACCGGGCGGGTGCGCTCGGCGGCGGGGGAGTCGAACAGCTTCTCCAGCACCGCGTGCACGAGCGTGCCGCGCACCTGCTCGGGGGTGGGCTGCTCGGGGATGCGGTCGATGCTGCGGAACCGGTAGAGCAGGGGACAGGTCTTGAAGTCGGCCGCCCGGGACGGCGACAGCGAGGGGAGGGGGACGGACGCCTGCTCGGTCATGACCCACAGGTTAGGCGAGCGGTACGACGGGGTCCCGCACGCCGCCACGACATAGCATGGTCACGATGGAGACGACGCTGTGACCGAATCGACACCAAAGTCCGCTCCGCGTGGCGAGCGGAGATCCGGCTTCCAAGTCGGCCGCATTCTCGGGTTTCCGCTGCGTCTGAGCGTCTCCTGGGTGATCATGTCGCTGCTGATCACCGTCCTTTACGCCGACCGCCTCGGCAACACCCTGCACCTCGACGGCGCGGCGCGCTACCTGGCCGGGCTCGGCTTCGTCGCCTGCCTGCTGCTGTCGGTGTTGCTACACGAACTCGGCCACGCCGTCACGGCCCGCCATTACGGCATCGGCGTCAAGGGCATCACGCTGGACCTGCTCGGCGGCTACACCGAGTTCGAGCACGACTCGCCGCGCCCCGGCGTCGAGCTGGCCACCGCACTGGCCGGACCCGCGGTGTCCGCACTGCTCGGCATCGGCTCGGTGATCGCCACGGTGCTGCTGCCCGACGGCACCCTCGTCGACCAGATCGCCTTCCAGCTCGCGCTGTGCAACATCATCGTCGCGATCTACAACGCGCTGCCCGGCTGGCCACTGGACGGCGGGCGCGCGCTGCGCGCCGTGGTCTGGGGCATCAAGGACGACAAGGACGCGGGCCTGCTGTTCGCGGGCTGGTCCGGCCGGGTCGTCGCGGTGGCCACCGCGCTGGTCTCGGTGTGGCTCTACTTCACCGGCCTGTACGAGCTGGTCGGGGTCGTGTTCGGCATGTTCGTCGCGTTCAGCATCTGGCAGGGTGCGGCGGGCGCGGTGATGACCGCCCGGGTGCGCTCGCGCTACCCGCTGGTCGACCCGGTGCGCCTGGCCCGGCCGCTGTTCACGGTGCCGTCCGGCACCTCGCTGGCCGAGGCGACCCGGCGCGCCGCGCAGGCCGGGCACACCGCCGCGGTGCTGGGCGTGGCCGACCCGGACGGCCGGCTGATCGCGCTGGTCGTGCCGGAGGCGGCGGCGGCCGTGCCGGAGCAGCGCCGGCCCTGGGTGACCGTGGAGACGCTGGCCCGCGCCATCGACGCGGTGGCCGTCATCCCGTCCGGGACCCGCGGCGCCGACGTGATCAAGCTCCTCCGGGGGGACCCGGCCACTCCTTACCTCGTGGTCGACGGGGACAATGTGGTGGGCGTGCTCACCGTCATGGACGTGGTGCAGGTGCTCGACCCCGCGGCGCTCAAAGCCGCAAACTGACGTGAGACAGGAACCTGACGGATCATGACCGAACCGACGCCGCCCGCGCGACGTGGCAACTTCGTCGCCGGCGACCGGGTGCAGCTGACCGACCCGAAGAACCGGATGCACACCATCGTGCTGGAGCCCGGGAAGGCCTTCCACACCCACCGCGGCATCCTCGCCCACGACGACCTCATCGGCCTGCCCGACGGCAGCGTGGTGACCTCCTCGGGCAACACCGCCTACCTGGCGCTGCGCCCGCTGCTGGCCGACTACGTGCTGTCCATGCCGCGCGGCGCCCAGGTGATCTACCCCAAGGACGCGGCGCAGATCGTGGCCATGGGCGACGTCTTCCCCGGCGCGAAGGTGCTGGAGGCGGGCGTCGGCTCGGGCGCGCTGTCCTGCTCGCTGCTGCGCGCCGTGGGGTCGCAGGGGCAGCTGTGGTCGTACGAGCTGCGCGACGACTTCGCGGCGGTGGCCCGCAAGAACGTGCAGAACTGGTTCGGCAGCACCTGGGCCGACGACGGCAAGCCCGCCGACCCGCTGCAGCCGTCGTGGCACCTGAACGTCGGCGACGTCGCCGACAACACCGAGACCGGGTTCGACCGGATCATCCTGGACATGCTGACCCCATGGGCGGCCCTCGACATGGTCGAGCGGTGCCTGCTGCCCGGTGGCGTGTTCATCGGCTACGTGGCCACCACCCCGCAGCTGTCCGAGCTGGTCGAGGCCCTGCGCGAGCGCGGCTTCACCGAGCCGCTGGCCTGGGAGTCGCTGGTGCGCGACTGGCACGCCGACGGCCTGGCCGTCCGGCCGGACCACCGCATGATCGCGCACACCGCGTTCCTGGTGCGCGCCCGCAAGCTGGCCCCCGGGGTCACCGCGCCGCCGCGCCGCCGCAAGCCGAGCAAGGGCCGTGAGGCGTACGAGCTGCGCAAGAAGGCCGCCGCCCCCACCGAGGCCCCCGACGCCGGAGCCGTCGCCGACGAGGTCTGGGAGTAGGAGTACACCCGTGAACGTGCCCCCGGCCGTGTTCCCCGACTGGTCGCCCTACCCGGACCTGGACAGCGCCGCCCGCGCCTACCTGCGTGATCCGGAGGTCGCGCTGGACGCCCTGGAGGGCGTCCTGCGCGGCACCCAGGTGCTCGGATTCACGCTGGAGCGTTTCGTCAACGAGTTCAACGGCGTGTGGCAGGAGGTCGTCGTCTGCGACGGCTCCCGGCTGCTGCTGTGGCACGGCGAGGACACCGCCCCGGGGGACGGCCCGGCGGGCTCGATGGTCTCGTCGCTGCGGGTGGTGCCGCTGTCGGTCATCACCGAGGTGGGCTGCCGCCGCCGGCTGAGCCGCACCGCCGGCAACCACCTGCGGGTCGACAGCGTCGACGTGTACCTGCTGCTCAGCTCGTTGGACGAGTCCAGCAACGGCCACCCGCTCGACGACCCGCACCACGTGGTCCGCCAGGACGCGCTCCGCTTCGGCAAGACCCTGGAGGACGGCGGCTCCGGCCAGATCGCCCGCCTGGAGGAGTTCGCCCAGCTCGTGGCGTCTCTTGCCGGCCGCCCGATGCTCTGACGCCGCCTCGCCGCTCCCGCGCTGCGGGTGAAGATCGCTGTTTCGTGTCAGAAGGTGTGGTCAGACCGCACTTTGTGACACGAAACGCCGATCACGGCCGGCGACGGCCGATCATGGCCGGGCGGCGGCGACGGCGGGGGGCCGGGTGTCCGGATGGTGGGACCCGGGAAGGTCAGCGGAGGGTGGCGCGTTCTTCCTCGGACAGGGGTTCCCCGTCATGGGTGCGCTGGATGTGGATGCACTCGCCGGGGCACTCCTGGGCGGCATCGATGACCTCCAGGCGCAGATGCGCCGGGATCTCGACGGTCGCACCCGGGTTGAGCAGCAGTTCCCCGTCGTCACCCTTGACGTACGCGAGGCCGTCGACGTCGAACTCGAACACCTCGGGGGCGTACTGCACGCACAGGCCGTCGCCCGTGCAGAGGTCCTGATCCACTCGCACCCGTAGCTCACTCACGCCTCCGACCCTAGCGTCCCGCTCCGCGCGGGCCCGGGGGAGGTCGGCCGACAGGGCAGATTCTCGATCCAGTTCTGGGTACGGGGGTGTCGGGAGGGTTCAACTGAGGCGATCAGCCGCTAGTGTTAGGAGCACCCTAAACGTCGGCCGAACGAGGTAGGACCGGCGGGAGGACACCCCCGGGGAGGTGGGACGTGGCAAAGAGCGACGACGCGGATGCGCGCGCCGCGCGGTGGGAGAAGGAAGCCAACGATCTCTCCACTCAGGTCGCGTTCCTGCAAGAGGAGCTCGCCCTGTTGCGGCGCAAGTTGAGTGAGAGCCCGCGGCACGTGAGGCAACTGGAGGAGCGGCTCGCCGCGACCCAGGCCCAGCTGTCGCGGCTCACGGAGAACAACGAGCGATTGGTGGCCACGCTCAAGGAGGCGCGCGCCCAGATCGTGACGCTCAAGGAGGAGATCGACCGGCTGGCGCAACCGCCCAGCGGGTACGGCGTCTTCCTCACGCGGCACGAGGACGGCACGGTGGACGTCTTCACGGGCGGTCGCAAGCTGAGAGTGGCAGTGTCGCCGTCGTTGGACGTCGACGCGCTGCAACGGGGACAGGAGGTGCTTCTCAACGACGCCCTCAACATCGTCGACGCGCTCGGTTTCGAGCGGGCCGGCGAGGTGGTGACCCTCAAGGAGATCCTCGACGGCGGCGACCGCGCACTGGTGGTCTCGCACGCCGACGAGGAGCGGATCGTGTTCCTCGCGGAGGGGCTGATCGGCGGGCTGCTCAGGTCCGGCGACTCCCTCATGATCGAACCCCGGTCCGCGTACGCCTACGAGCGCATCCCCAAGAGCGAGGTCGAGGACCTGGTTCTGGAGGAGGTGCCCGACGTCGACTACCACGACATCGGTGGCCTGGTGTCCCAGATCGAGCAGATCCGCGACGCCGTGGAGCTGCCCTTCCTGCACGCGGACCTGTTCCGCGAGCACCAGCTGCGCCCGCCGAAGGGCGTGCTGCTCTACGGTCCTCCCGGCTGCGGCAAGACGCTGATCGCCAAGGCGGTCGCGAACTCCCTGGCCAAGAAGATCGCCGAGCGGCGCGGCGAGGAGAAGAAGACCAGCTACTTCCTCAACATCAAGGGTCCGGAGCTGCTCAACAAGTACGTCGGTGAGACGGAGCGGCACATCCGGCTGATCTTCCAGCGGGCCCGTGAGAAGGCCTCGGAAGGCACGCCGGTGATCGTGTTCTTCGACGAGATGGACTCGATCTTCCGTACCCGCGGCTCCGGTGTGTCTTCCGACGTGGAGAACACCATCGTTCCCCAGCTGCTCAGCGAGATCGACGGTGTCGAGGGCCTGGAGAACGTCATCATCATCGGCGCCTCGAACCGCGAGGACATGATCGACCCGGCGATCCTGCGTCCGGGCCGGCTCGACGTCAAAATCAAGATCGAGCGTCCGGACGCCGAAGCGGCCAAGGACATCTTCAGCAAGTACATCCTGACCGGTCTGCCGTTGTCCCCGGACGACCTGGCCGAGCACGGTGGCTCCGCCGAGGCGTGCGTGCACGCGATGATCAATTCGGTGGTGCTGCGGATGTACTCGGAGACCGAGGAGAACCGCTTCCTGGAGGTCACCTACGCCAACGGTGACAAGGAGGTCCTGTACTTCAAGGACTTCAACTCCGGCGCCATGATCCAGAACATCGTGGACCGCGGCAAGAAGATGGCGATCAAGGAGTTCCTGTCCTCGGGCAAGAAGGGGCTGCGCCTGCAGCACCTGCTCGACGCCTGCCTCGACGAGTTCCGCGAGAACGAGGACCTGCCCAACACCACCAACCCCGACGACTGGGCCCGCATCTCCGGCAAGAAGGGCGAGCGGATCGTGTACATCCGCACCCTGGTCTCCGGCGGCAAGGGCACCGAGTCGGGCCGGTCGATCGAGACGGCCAGCAACACCGGCCAGTACCTCTGACCGCAGGCACGAAAACGGCGCCCGTCCCCTGCTTCCAGGGGGCGGGCGCCGTCCCTCGTCTCAGCGCACCGAGGCGAACGCCTGCTCGCCGGCCTCGGCCGAGTCGTACCCGACGATGTACGTCGGGCGGCCCTTGACCTCCGCGTACAACCGGCCCAGGTACTCGCCCAGCAGGCCCAGGCACAGCAGCTGCACCCCGCCCAGGAACAGGATCGCGGTGAACAGCGACGTCCAGCCGCTGACCGTCTCGCCCATCACGAACCGCACCACGCTGTAGCAGCCCAGCACGAAGCACACCACGAAGCTCAGCAGCCCCGACCAGGTCGCCAGGCGCAGCGGCGCGGCCGAGAAGTCCGTGACGCTGTCGACCGCCAGCTTGACCATCCTGCTCAGCGGGTACTTCGTGCTGCCCGCCGCGCGCACCTCCCGGCGGTAGCGCACCTCGCCGCTCGGGAAGCCCAGCCACGGCACCAGTAGCCGGTACACCGGCCGGCGCTCCGGCATCGCCCGCAGCGCCTCCACCGCGTCCCGGCTCAGCAGCCGGAAGTCGCCCGCGTTGTGCGGCACCTTCTTGCCGACCAGCCGCCGCATCACCCGGTAGTACGCCTGCGCGGTATGCCGCTTGAAGAACGTGTCCGCGGTCCGGTCGTCGCGCACGCCGTACACGATGTCCAGCGACTCTGCCCGCGCCAGCGCCAGCATCTCCAGGATCTTCTCCGGCGGGTCCTGCAGGTCCGCGTCGATGCTCGCCACGAACTCGCCCCGGGCCCGGTGCAGGCCCGCGGTCAGCGCCGCCTGGTGGCCGCTGTTGCGCCGCAGCCGGACCACCCGCAACCGCGCCCACTGGCGGCAGGCCAGCAGCAGCATCGGCGCGGTCGCGTCCACGCTGCCGTCGTCGACCGCGACCACCTCGTAATCCAGCCCGGCACCGTCCAGCAGCGGCCGCAGCCGCGCGATCAGCAGCGGCAGCACCTCCTGCTCGTTGTACATGGGGATGACGACAGACAGCGCCGGAGCAGTCATCTCGCAGGATCCTTCATCGGAGGAGCGCAGGTCCAGAACGGGGATGGTATCCCGGCCGGCGTCCCGCGCGGGGTGGAGCATCCGCGCAGGCACGTGTACCAACTGCGTTGAACCTCCCAGACTGGCCCGAACACGGATGCTCTCCTCGTCTCTACGCTCCGTGTGTGAGAGGCTTCGTTGCATGAGCGTGCGGCGGATCATGGGTACCGAAGTCGAGTACGGGATCTCCGTGCCGGGACAGCCCGGGGCCAACCCGATGGTTACCTCGTCCCAGGTCGTGAACGCCTACGGCGCCCGCCCCGAGCTGGCCCGCGGCGGTCGCGCCCGCTGGGACTACGAGGAGGAGTCGCCGCTGCGCGACGCGCGGGGCTTCAGCTACACCGGCGCGGCCTACGACCCGGCGGAGGCGCTCGCCGACGAGGACCTGGGGCTGGCCAACGTCATCCTGACCAACGGCGCCCGGCTCTACGTCGACCACGCCCACCCGGAGTACTCCACCCCCGAGGTGACCAACCCGCTGGACGTGGTCCGCTGGGACAAGGCCGGCGAGCAGGTGATGGCCGAGGGCGCGCGCCGCGCGGCGACCATCCCGGGCAGCCACCAGATCCACCTCTACAAGAACAACACCGACAACAAGGGCGCTTCGTACGGCGCGCACGAGAACTACCTGATGCGCCGACAGACCCCGTTCGCGGACATCGTCACCTATCTGACCCCGTTCTTCGTGACGCGGCAGATCTTCTGCGGCGCCGGACGGGTCGGCATCGGCCAGGACGGCAGCCAGGCCGGCTTCCAGATCACCCAGCGCGCCGACTTCTTCGAGGTCGAGGTCGGCCTGGAGACCACGCTCAAGCGGCCGATCATCAACACCCGTGACGAGCCGCACGCCGACGCGGACAAGTACCGCCGCCTGCACGTGATCATCGGTGACGCGAACCTGTCCGAGATCTCGACCTACCTCAAGGTCGGCACCAGCGCGCTCATCCTCACCATGATCGAGGAGAAGGCGCTCACCGCCGACCTCGGCATCGCCGACCCCGTCGCCGAGCTGCGGGCCGTCAGCCACGACCCGACCCTCAAGCACACCATGCGGCTGCGCGACGGCCGCCGGCTCACCGCGCTCGACCTGCAGTGGGCGTTCTTCGAACGTGCGCATGCCTTCGTCGAGTCGCGCACCGGCGCCGACACCGACGCGCAGACCCGCGACGTGCTCGACCGCTGGGAGAGCGTGCTGAGCCGGCTCGGCGACGACCCGATGCAGCTCGCCGACGAGCTGGACTGGGTGGCCAAGCTGCGCCTGCTGGAGGGCTACCGCGAGCGGGAGAACCTGGGCTGGGCGTCGTCCAAGCTCCAGCTGGTCGACCTGCAGTACAGCGACGTGCGCCCGGAGAAGGGCCTCTACCACCGCCTGGTCGCCCGCGGCGCGATGAAGACGCTGCTGGACCCCGAGTCGACCCGCGCCGCGATGACCGAGCCGCCGGACGACACGCGGGCGTACTTCCGCGGCCGGTGCCTGGGCAAGTACGCGTCCGAAGTGGTCGCCGCGAGCTGGGACTCGGTCATCTTCGACGTGGGCCGCGAAGCCCTGGTCAGGGTGCCCATGATGGAGCCCGAGCGCGGCACGAAGAAACACGTCGGCGCGCTCTTCGACCGTTGCCCCAGCGCAAAGGATCTTCTTGAAGTGATCACCGCCGGGTGATCGCTTTAGTCGGTCCCGCGCGCTACGTTTAAGGCCCACAGGCGACGTCAGGGAGGCGCAGATGGCCACGCAGGACGGTGGACAGTCACAGTCGGGCCGCTCTCGGAACGAGGAAGAAGCCGAGTCGGTCGCGCCCGAGGTGAACCCCGAGGTTGCCGAGCGCGTCGAGAAGATCGGCGAGGACGTCGACGACATCCTCGACGAGATCGACGCCGTCCTCGAGGAGAACGCCGAGGAATTTATCCGGGGTTACGTGCAAAAAGGGGGCCAATAGGGCATATCGGGGGAAATCGGACATGGCAATCGGGTCGCGAGATCGCGACGGGCAGCGCCAGTGCCGTGACTGCGGCGAGTGGAAGGCGCTAGCGGAATTCCACGCCAATCCCCGACGGCCCGGCGGTCGCGGAAGCTATTGCAAGCCCTGCTTCAACGAGCGCGCGAAGGCCAGCTACGCACGCCGAATCGCGGCGAAGGAAGGCCGAGCGGTTCGGCAGACAGTTCTTGTGCCCGAGGGGCACAAGAACTGCGCCGATTGTGGAGAGACAAAGCCGCTGGCGGAGTTCCCTCGCAATCGCTCGGACACGACCGGATACGCGACCTACTGCAAGCCGTGCCACAACGCCCGTGGACGCGAGAGCAAGACGCGCCTCTACGGCGGAACTCGCGAGTATCACCTGCGACGTCGTTACGGCATGCGTCAGGAGGACTTCGAGGCGCGGCTCGCGTGGCAGGGCGGCGTGTGCGCCATCTGCGGCGCACCGGACCCCGAGCACGTTGACCATGACCATGAATTCGGTAACGTACGTGGCATCCTGTGTTTCAACTGCAACGGCGGTCTTGGACAGTTCAAGGACAACGAGCAGTCCCTTGCCAGGGCGATCGAGTATCTGAAGGAGACAGCGTGTCAGCTGGTCTTGGTTCACCCGGGCGTCTACCAGCTAGTTTCACCACGCCGGGAACGTCGTCTTTCACGGACTTCCTGACCCAGGTCGCGCCGGAGCTGCTGCCCGGCCGACGGACTCTGCCCGCGGGCATGAACGCCGACCTGGCCCCGCACGCCACCACGATCGTCGCGATCAGCACGAACGAGGGTGTGGTGATGGCCGGTGACCGCCGCGCCACCATGGGCAATCTCATCGCGAGCCGAGACATCGAGAAGGTGCACCCCGCCGACCCGTACTCGCTGATCGGCATCGCGGGCACGGCCGGCGTCGGCATCGAGCTGATGCGACTGTTCCAGGTGGAGCTGCAGCACTACGAGAAGATCGAGGGCGCGATGCTCTCGCTCGACGGCAAGGCCAACCGGCTGGCCACGATGATCCGGCAGAACCTCGGCGCGGCCATGCAGGGGCTGGCCGTGATCCCGCTGTTCGCCGGGTTCGATCTCGACGCGAAGACGCCCGGCAAGGTGGGGCGCATCTTCAGCTTCGACATCGCCGGCGGCCTGTACGAGGAGCACGGCGGCTACGACGCGATCGGCTCCGGTTCGCTGTTCGCGAAGTCGTCGCTGAAGAAGCGCTACAAGCAGGGGCTGGGCATCGCCGAGGCGGCACAGCTCGCGGTCGAGGCGCTGTTCGACGCGGCCGACGACGACACCGCCACCGGCGGCCCCGACGTCATCCGCAAGATCTTCCCCGTGGTCATGACCGCGACGGCAGAGGGCACGCAGCGCCTGACCGACGACGAGACGGCGGCCATGGCCCAGACCGTCATCGCGGCCCGGGCTCTGCAGCCGGGCGCCTGACCCCTCATCCGCTCTCCCGAAACTCCATAAGGAGAAGACACGCCGTGGCCATGCAGTTCTACGCCTCGCCTGAGCAGATCATGCGGGACCGCTCGGAGTACGCCCGCAAGGGCATCGCCCGCGGACGCAGCGTGGTCGTGCTGACGTACGCCGGTGGTGTGCTGTTCGTGGCGGAGAACCTCTCCACCACGCTGCACAAGGTGAGCGAGATCTACGACAAGATCGGGTTCGCGGCCGTGGGCCGCTACAACGAGTTCGAGAACCTCCGCAACGCCGGCGTGCGCATGGCCGACCTGCGGGGCTACTCCTACGACCGCCGGGATGTCACCGGGCGGGCGCTGGCCAGCGCGTACGCGCAGACCCTGGGTTCGATCTTCAGCGAGCAGGGCAAGCCGTACGAGGTGGAGATCTGCGTCGCCGAGGTGGGCGCCGCGCCGGAGCACGACGAGCTGTACCGGCTGACCTATGACGGTTCGGTGCAGGACGAGCCGGGCTTCATGGCGATGGGCGGGCAGGCCGAGGCGATCGGCAACATCCTGCGCGCCGAGCACAGCGAGTCGCACACCCTGGGCGAGGCGCTGAAGCTGGCGACCAAGGCGCTGAGCAACGTCGGCGGCGAGGGCGGCGCGGCGCGCACGCTGGCCCCCGAGCAGCTCGAGGTCGCAGTGCTGGAGCGGGCCCGGCCGGGCCGCAAGTTCCGGCGCGTGACCGGGGCGGCGCTGGCCGCGCTGGTCACCCCGGCGAAGGCCGACCCGCCGGCCGCGGAGACGCCCAAGGCCGACCCGCCCAAGCCTGGCGTCTCCAAGCCCGCCGCCACGACCAAGCCGGATGTGCCGAAGCCGGAGACGCCTTCGGCGGAGTAAGCCACCACGCGTCAAGATCGCTGTTTCGTGTCGTGATCTGCGGTTCGACCGCAGGTTCTGACACGAAACAGCGATCTTCGCGTTTACAGCCCGGCTCGGCAGGCGCGGGAGTCAGGGGGTGGGTGGTCGGCGGTGGCGGGTGATCAGTGGTTCCCACCAGGGGCGGTTGTCGCGGTACCAGGTGACGGTGGCGGTCAGGCCGTCGGTGAGTGGGACGGTGGGGCGGTAGCCGAGTTCGGTGGCGGCCTTCGTGCTGTCGAGGGCGTAGCGGTGGTCGTGGCCGGGGCGGTCGGCTACGTGGTGGACCAGTTCGGGGCCGCGGCCGGTGAGCTTCAGCAGCAGGGCGGTGAGGTCGCGGTTGGCGAGTTCGTCGCGTCCGCCGAGGTGGTAGACCTCTCCGGCGCGCCCGTGGCGCAGCGCCAGGTCGACGCCCGCGCAGTGGTCGGCGACGTGCAGCCATTCGCGGCGGTGTGAGCCGTCGCCGTAGAGCGGCACGGGCAGCCCGTCGAGCAGGTTCGTGGTGAACAGCGGGATGATCTTCTCGGGGTACTGGTACGGCCCGTAGGTGTTGCTCGAACGGGTGACCACGACATCGAGCCCGTGGGTGGTGTACGCGGCCAGCGCGAGCAGGTCGGAGCCGGCCTTCGAGGCGGCGTAGGGCGAGCGCGGGGCGAGCGGCTGGCGCTCGGTCCAGCGGCCGGTGTCGGCGGAGCCGTAGACCTCGTCGGTGGAGACGTGCACGAAGCGGCCGGTGCGGTGGCGTACGGCGGCGTCGAGCAGGAGCTGGGTGCCGAGCAGGTTGGTGCGCGCGAAGTCGGCCGCGGCGGTGATGGACCGGTCGACGTGGGACTCGGCGGCGAAGTGGACGACCGCGTCGTGCCCGGCGACGAGGTCGTCGACCAGGTGCGGGTCGCCGATGTCGCCTTCGACGAAGGTGAGCCGTGGGTCGGCGGCGACGGGGGCGAGGTTGTCGCGGTTGCCGGCGTAGGTGAGCCGGTCGAGCACGGTGATCCGGGGGGCGTGGTCGTCCGGTGCGGCGAGCAGGGTGCGTACGTAGTGGGAGCCGATGAAGCCCGCTCCGCCGGTGACCAGAAGTTTCATGACAACGGAAGTTTATGTCACGTTCCGTGTCGACCCGTGCGCGACCTGCGGTTGCGGCGCTCGGCGCGAATCCGTCGCGATTGCATCGGCGGCGTCAGGTCGTACGAGAGTGACCTTGGGCGTTCGGGCGGCTAGTGTCTGTGTATGGACCGACGAATCTTCGGACTCGAGACCGAGTACGGCGTCACCTGCACCTATCGGGGACAGCGACGGCTGTCGCCCGACGAGGTGGCGCGCTACCTCTTCCGTCGGGTCGTCTCATGGGGACGGTCCAGCAATGTCTTCCTGCGCAACGGCGCACGCCTCTATCTGGACGTCGGTTCCCACCCGGAGTATGCGACCCCCGAGTGTGATTCGGTGGTCGATCTGGTGGCGCACGACCGGGCGGGTGAGCGGATCCTGGAGGGTCTGCTCGTCGACGCCGAGAAGCGGCTGCACGACGAGGGCATCGCGGGGGAGATCTACCTCTTCAAGAACAACACCGACTCGGCGGGCAACTCCTACGGCTGCCACGAGAACTACCTGGTGTCCCGGCACGGGGAGTTCGGCCGGCTGGCCGACGTCCTGATCCCGTTCCTGGTGACCAGGCAGCTGATCTGCGGCGCCGGCAAGGTGCTGCAGACGCCGCGGGGGGCGGTCTACTGCCTGTCGCAGCGGGCCGAGCACATCTGGGAGGGCGTCTCCTCGGCGACGACCCGGTCCCGGCCGATCATCAACACCCGGGACGAGCCGCACGCCGACGCCGAGCGCTACCGGCGCCTGCACGTGATCGTCGGCGACTCGAACATGAACGAGGTCACCACGCTGCTGAAGGTCGGCAGCGCGGACCTGGTGCTCCGGATGATCGAGACCGGGGTGGCCATGCCCGACCTGGCGCTGGAGAACCCGATCCGGGCCATCCGGGAGGTGTCGCACGACATCACCGGGCGGCGCAAGGTGCGGCTGGCCAGTGGCAAGGAGGCCAGCGCGCTGGAGATCCAGCGGATCTACCACGAGAAGGCGACCGAGTTCGTGGCGCGCCGCAACGGCGACCCGGCAGCCCAGCGGATCATCGACCTGTGGGGCCGGGTGTTGACCGCGGTGGAGTCGGGCAACCTGGGCGACGTGGGCCGGGAGATCGACTGGGTGACCAAGCTGCGCGTCATCGAGGCGTACCAGCGCAAGCATGATCTGCCGCTGTCGAGCCCGCGGGTGGCGCAGATGGATCTGGCGTACCACGACCTGCGCCGCGGCCGGGGGCTGTACCCGCTCCTGGAGAAGCGCGGCAAGGTCGACCGGGTGGTGACGGACCTGCGCACGTTCGAGGCGAAGGAGACGCCGCCGCAGACGACCCGGGCGCGGTTGCGCGGGGAGTTCATCCGGCATGCGCAGGAGAAGCGGCGCGACTTCACCGTGGACTGGGTGCATCTGAAGCTGAACGACCAGGCGCAGCGCACGGTGCTGTGCAAGGACCCGTTCCGGGCGCACGACGAGCGCGTCGAGCGCCTCATCGCCAGCATGTGAGTGCAAGGAAGGGCACCTTCTTATCGTTTTTCGATGTAGAAGGTGCCCTTCCTTTCGCTTTGGCGGGGGAGAGTGGCGGGCGGTGGTCGCCGTGGGGGCGGGGTGGCTAAGCTCGCTGGACTATGAGTGAGCACCACGAGCCGCAGGCCGAACCGGTCGAGCGCACCGGCGAGGAAGTACGGAGCAATTGGGTCCAGCGCCGCCGGGACAAGATCTACAACGAGATCTCGGCCAACCGGCGCGGCGAGTACACCGTGCCGACCTGGGTGCTGGGCGCGATCCTCGGCCTGTTCGTCGCGGCCTGGATAGCCCTGATCGTCCTCAAATAACCGTTCTCCTCGGCCGCTGATGCCGAGTGGCCCGCCCATGATCGGCGTTTCAGGTCAGAATGTGCGGCCCGACCCCACTTTCCGACCCAAAACAGCGATCTTGGAAGCGGGCTGCGGCTGCGGCTGTAACCCATGGCCGGCCCCGCGTCCGGCGCGGACCGGGCTGCGTTCGCCGGTGGCCGGTGGCCGATGGCCGGTGGCCGGTGGCCGGTGACAGGCGACGGGCGGCCAGCGGCCGGCGGCTGGCGGCCGGGCCGGCTTTCGACGGGGCGTCCGGGGTCGGCCGCGGGGCCGGTCAGGTGAGGGCGGCCAGGGACGCGGCGTGGCGGCCGGCGGCTGCGCAGGCGAGGAAGTAGGCGTGGTCGCCGTCGAGGTCGCGGCCCATGGTGGAGAGCTTCACCGGGGCTGCGCGGAGGGCCTCGTCGAGGCCGGTGGTGGCGACGGTGACGATGCGGTGGCGGCTCGCGAGGGGCTCCAGCGCGCGGGCGACGTCGGCGGCCAGCGGCTCAGGGAGTCCGGCGGGGACCACCAGGTCGGCGGGGGCGAGCGCGACTCGGCCGAACGCGGTCAGGCTGTGGTGCGACACGCCGCGGTGGCGCGGGCGCGGGTCGGCGTCGGAGATACGCAGCGCGCCGACGGGCCGCCCGCCGAGCGCGGCCGCGGCGTTGACCGCCTCCCCGGCGGCGACGCCGGAGAAGCCCCACGTCGTACCCGTGCCGAGGTTGCCGGGGCCCTGGCTGATGATGGTGACGTCGGCCCGCAGCACATGCCGGGCGGCGAGCAGCCCGGTGTGCGTGTTGACGGCTTCCAGGTCGCCGCCCCAGGCCTGGCCGACCGAGACGGTGCCGGCCAGCCGGTCGCGCAGCGCGTCGAGGGTGCGGGAGAAGCCGGCGGCCAGCGCGCCGCCGTCGGTGAGCAGGTACGCCACCCGCGCGTCGGGCGCGTCGGCGTGGATGCCGGCCAGGATCGCGGGCAGCGCCGAGTGCAGGTCGGCCACGACCACCGGCATGCCGCCGAGGTCGGTCGCCGCGGCCAGCACGTCCCGGTGCGGGGAGGCCTCCTCGTCGGCGGCCAGCCGGATCGTCTGCAGCGGGCTGTAGCGGGCCTTCACGATGTGGCCGGGCACGGGGGTGTCCTCGGGCAGGCGTCCCGGCAGCGCGACGACCATGGCATAGCCGCCGGTGCCCAGGCCCAGGGCGAGCGCGTTGGTGTTCAGCAGCACCTCGTCGCCGACCTCGGGCTGCCCGACGAGGTCGGGGTAGGCCAGCGCGCGTACCGTCGCGGGGTCGTCGGGGGTGCGGGCGACCAGGGCGACGGTGAGTTCCTGCGCGCCGTGCCAACTGCGGCCGAGCCGCTCCACCGTGCCTGTCCGCCACCGAATCACGCCCCGACCCTATCGGCCCGCCCGCTCCGCGCGGCCTTGACGCCCCGCCGATCGTGGGGCGCTCACGGCACGCAGGGTGGTGGTCGGCGGACAGGGCGTGAGCAGGTGTCGGACTGCGGGTGCGCGGGCGGGGGAACAGGCGCTTGCCGGTTACCCTTTCGAGCGCTCGCGCTGCTAGCGTGGCGGTCGTGTCGCGCAGTCGAACCGAACGCCTGGTCAACCTTGTGATCTGTCTGCTGTCCACGCGGCGCTTCCTGACCGCCGCGCAGATCGCCGCCACCGTGCCCGGATACGAGCACAACGCCGACGACGCCCGTGATCACGAGGCGTTCCAGCGCAAGTTCGAGCGGGACAAGGCCGAGCTGCGCGCGCTCGGCGTGCCGCTGGAGACCGGCACCGCCAG
The DNA here is from genome assembly GCF_009720385.1 of Catellatospora vulcania. Classification (GTDB taxonomy): domain Bacteria; phylum Actinomycetota; class Actinomycetes; order Mycobacteriales; family Micromonosporaceae; genus Catellatospora; species Catellatospora vulcania. The sequence goes on from NZ_WARX01000037.1 coordinate 58,576, forward strand.
TGTCTTCGACACCGAGCCCGGTTACCGCATCGCCCGGCGCGACTATGCGCTGCCGGCGATCCCGCTCGGGCCGGACGAGGCCGCCGCGGTCGGTGTCGCGGCCCGGCTGTGGCGTCACGCGGGGCTGGCCGCCGCCGCGACCTCCGGCCTGGCGAAGCTGCGTGCCGGCGGGGTGGACGTGGACCCGCACGCGACCCTGGGCGTGGAGCCGGTGCTCGCCGTCGACGCCGCGTTCGAGCCGCTCACCGCGGCCGCGCGGGCCCGCCGCGAGGTGACCTTCCCGTACCGGGTTCCGGAGGACGACGCGCCGACCACCCGGCACCTGCAGCCGTGGGGCGTGGTCTGCTGGCGCGGCCGCTGGTACGTCGTCGGCCACGACACGGTCCGCGACGCGCCGCGCTGCTTCCGGCTGTCGCGCATCGTGGGCCCGGTGCGCCAGGTCGGCGAGGAGCGCGCGTTCGAGCCGCCGGCCGACCTCGACCTCATCAGCTACGTGGCTCGCTGGTCCGGGCCGGTGGAGCGTAACCGCACCACCCGGGTGCTGGTGCGCCCCGGTCGTGCCGCGGGGGTACGCCGCTGGGCGGCCAACTGCACCCCGACCCCCGAGGGCGACGTGCTGGAGCTGCGCTACGCCGACGCGGACGGCTTCGCCGCCTGGCTGGTGGGATACGGCGCGGACGTGACGGTGCTGGAGCCCGCCGAGGTGCGCGAGGCGACCATCGCCCGGCTGCGCGAGATCGCCGGCGTGAGCGCCGCCGCGGAGCTGGCGGAGGTGGCCTGATGAGCGAGCGCCGCGAGCGGATCAGCAGGCCCGTCGATGCCGCCGGCGTGCGCGGCGAGGAGAAGGCATGAGCAGCGCGAAGACGTCCGCCGACCGGCTGGCCCGGCTGTTGAACCTGGTGCCGTACCTGCTGGCCCGGCCGGGTATCGAGCTGGTCGAGGCCGCCGCCGATCTCGGTGTGTCCGAGCGGCAGCTGCGCGAGGACCTGGAACTGCTGTGGGTGTGCGGCCTGCCGGGCTACGGGCCCGGCGACCTGATCGACATGTCGTTCGACGGGGACCGGGTCACCATCACCTATGACGCGGGCATCGACCGGCCGCTGCGGCTCACCCCCGACGAGGCCACCGCGCTCGTGGTGGCGCTGCGCATGCTGGCCGAGACGCCGGGCGTGGCCGACCGCGACGCGATCCACCGCGCCCTGACGAAGATCGAGCAGGCCGCGGGCGAGATCGACGCGCCGGTGGCGGTGCGGCTGCCCGGCAACGACGACCGCCTGGCCGACCTGCGCTCGGCGCTGGAGCGCGGCAACGCGCTGCGGCTGAGCTACTACTCGGCGGCCCGGGACGTGTCCAGCGAGCGGGTCGTGGACCCGATGCGGCTGCTGTCGGTGTCCGGGCGCTCCTACCTGGAGGCCTGGTGCCGCTCGGCGGGCGCGGTGCGCATGTTCCGGGTGGACCGCATCGACGCGCTGACCGAGCTGGACGAACGGGCCGCGCCGCCGGCCGAGGCGCAGTCCGGCGACGTCGCCGAGGGCGTGTTCCAGCCGGACCCGGACTCGCCGACGGTCACCCTGCGGGTGGGCCGGGGCGGGCGCTGGATCACCGAGTACTACCCGTGCGAGTCGGTGGTCGAGGTGACGCCGGAGGAGTGGCTGGTCTCGCTGCGGGTCAACGACATGGACTGGGCGCGCCGCCTGGTGCTCGGGCTGGGGCCGCAGGTGGTCGTGGTGGCCCCGGCGGAGCTGGCCGAGTCGGTGCGCGACAGCGCCGTGGAGGCGCTCGCGGCGTACGCGTAGGGCACGGCGGTCCGCGTCGCACGGCGCAGGCGTTAGGCTGCTGGCGTGGTGTTGTGGATCGTGCTCGCGGTGGTGGTGCTGAGCCTGGTGTTCCTGGGGCTGGTGCTGCGCGTGGTGCTGTGGCGCCTGGCGGGCCTCAAGGAGGCTGTGGCCGAGTTGCAGGTCGTGGCGGCACGGGCGCAGGAGCTGGCGAAGGTGGCCGAGGGGCTGCAGGCCCACGGTGACTCGCTGAAGATCCGGGCCGAGCTGGCCCAGGAGCGGATCAACCTGATCAAGGCGAGCAAGGACTCCCTCAAGATCAAAAAAGGTTGATCGCGGTTCACCGGGCGGCCGACTGCTGGTCACATCGGTTGCTGCAGGAATCTGCAGCACCTCCCGCATCGCGTTGACGCTGGTTCCGGTGATGGTCGACACTTCACCTGCGGGCAGGTCCCGCCGGGCCGCGTACCATTAGTCCGGAACACGTTGGTTCAACCCCCTCATCTGTCTGACTGGAGCAATCATGGGCGCCCTTAAGCCGTGGCACCTCATCCTCGTGGTGGTGGTGCTGGTGATCCTCTTCGGCTCGAAGAAGCTGCCGGACGCGGCCCGTTCGCTCGGTCGCTCGATGCGCATCTTCAAGGCCGAGACCAAGGCCCTGTCCGAGGACGGCAAGGACGGCAAGGACGCGACGACCGACAAGGCCGACGCCCAGGTGACCGCGCAGCAGCCGCTCGACGGCCAGGCCTCGGCCAAGCCGGTCGTGGACCCGGTCCAGCGCCAGCAGTCCTGAACCCCCTCCCCGGGCTGAAGACGTGAAGAACCCCCTGGCACGTCGCGAGCCGTCCCAGCGCGAGCGCGCTGCGGACGGCTCGATGACGCTCATCGAGCACATCCGGGAACTGCGCAACAGGCTGTTCAAGGCCTGCCTGGGCATGGTCGTCGGCATGGCGGTCGGCATCTACTTCGCCGAGCCCATCCAGACCTTCATCAACGCGCCGTACTGCGACTACAAGCGGGCCGCGGACGCCGTCACCAGGTGTGCCTTCAACTCGGTGTCGCCGGTAGACCCGTTCCTGCTTCAGCTCAAGATCGGCCTGTACGCCGGCCTGATCATCTCGTCGCCGATCTGGCTCTACCAGCTGTGGGCCTTCATCGCGCCGGGCCTGCACAAGCACGAGAAGCGCTACAGCTACCTGTTCACGGCGATCGCCGTGCCGCTGTTCGCCGCCGGCGCCTTCCTGGCGTTCTTCGTGGTCACCAAGAGCCTGGTCTTCTTCATCGGGCTGTCGGACAACTACGAGATCAACATTGATCTCACGGGTTACTTCGATTTCGTCACCGGCGTCATGCTGCTGTTCGGCTTCGGCTTCGAGTTCCCGCTGGTGCTGCTCATGCTCAACGTCGCGGGCATGGTGACCGGCAGGCGGATGCTGGGCTGGTGGCGCGTGGCCATCTTCCTGATGTTCCTGTTCGCCGCCATCGTGACGCCGACGCCGGACCCGTTCGGCATGACCGCGCTCGCGCTGGCCATGGCGGTGCTGTACTTCATCGTCGTCGGCGTGGCCATGCTCAACGACAAACGCCGCAACCGCGGCAAGTCGCAGTACGCCGGCCTGGACGACGACGAGACGTCTTCACTCGACGACTACGACACCGATAGCATCACGCCCGGCGAGCGCATCGAAGCGGTCGCGCCGGTCGCCTCCGCGGAGCCGATCGAGCGGCGCTACGACGACATGACCTGATCGCGGCGGCTCGTCCCGCGCGGCAAGGAGTGGCGGGAATGAGCGAGCGGAGCGAGCGAACCATCGGCTCGGTGCCTGCCTGCGACGAGCGCAGCGAGGAGCGGGCATGAGCGGGCTGAGCGAGATCGTGGTGCTGCGGAACCCCGGCGCCGGCAGAGGCCGGCACCGGGGTTCTCTGCCTGGTGTGCTGGAACGGCTCGGCGCGGCGGGCCGCCCGGTGCGGGTGCTGGACGCGCCGAGCGCCGCGGAGGCCGAGCAGGCCTGCCGCGACGCCGTCGCCGCGGGCGCGGGAGCGCTGGTCGCGATGGGCGGCGACGGCACCGTGCACGTGGCGCAGCAGGCCGTCGCCGGCACGGCCGTGCCGCTGGGCGTCATCCCCGCCGGCACCGGCAACGACTTCGCCACCAGCACCGGGCTGCCCGCGGACCTGTACGCGGCCGCCGACGCCATCGCCGCCGCCCTGCGCGAGGGCCGCACCCGGGCCCTGGACCTGGCCCGCATCACCTGCCTCGACGGGACCGTGCGCTGGTACGGCGCGGTGCTCGCGGCCGGCTTCGACTCGATCGTCAACGAGCGGGGCAACCGGATGCGATGGCCCCGCGGCCCGCTCCGCTACGACCTCGCCGTGCTGCTGGAACTGGCCCGGCTGCGGCCCCGCCGCTACACGGTCACCGTCGACGGGCAGACCAGCGTGCTGGACGCGGTGCTGCTGGCCGTGGGCAACACCGCGGCGTACGGCGGCGGCATGCGCATCTGCCCCGACGCCGACGCGACCGACGGCCTGCTCGACATGGTCTGGGCCGAGCCGGTTTCCCGGACCACCCTCATCCGCATCAAACCGCGCGTCTACCAGGGCACCCACATCACCCACCCGAAGGTGCGCTCGCTACGCGCCCGGGAGATCACCCTCGCCGCGGAGGGCATCGTCTGCTACGCCGACGGCGAGCGCATCGGCCCACTCCCGGTGACCGTCACGGCCGTCCCGCAGGCGGTCCACCTACTCGGCTGACCAGCCAAGGCTGCGGCGGCACGATAGGAAGGGCACCTTCTGCATCGCATACCGATGGGAAGGTGCCCTTCCTTCGCGCGGTGGTCAGGCGGGGAGGACGCCGTCGTAGGCCACCGGGAGGTGGATCGGGCCGCGGAGCACGGGGCTGGGGCGGTACGGCGGCGGGTCGGCCACCAGGCGCGGGTTCTGCAGGCGCTTGGCCAGCTGGGTCAGGGCGAGTTGCGCCTCCAGCCGGGCCAGCGGCGCGCCGAAGCAGTAGTGCACGCCGTTGCCGAAGGCCAGGTGCACGTTGTCGGCGCGGTCCGGGTCGAACCGGTCCGCGTGCGGGATGCACTCGCTGTCGCGGTTGCCCGACGCGAGCACCAGCACCACCGGGTGCCCCTTCCTGATCGTCGTCCCGCCGATCTCGATGTCGGCGACCGCGATGCGGTTCGGCACGAAGTGCACCGACGGCTCGTACCGCAGCAGCTCCTCGACCATGCGGATGCTGAAGTCCGGCTCGGTCCGCAGGCGCTCCAGCACGTCCGGGTGGCGCAGCAGGGTCAGCCAGCCGTTGGTGATCAGGTTGACCGTGGTCTCGTGCCCGGCGATCAGCAGCAGGATCAGCGTGGCGAACAGGTCGCCGCCCTCCAGCTGCCCGTCCGGCCCGTCGTCGGTGACGTAGCCCGACAGCATGTCGTCGCCGGGATCGGCCTTGCGGCGCTGCGCCAGCTGGAACATGTACATGCCGAGCTGCTGGAACGCCTCCTTGGCCTGCTCCTTGCTCTCGGGCGTCTGCTGGCCCGCCGAGTTGACGATCGGGTCCACCCAGGCGCTGAAGCGCGGCTCGTCCTCCTCCGGCACGCCGAGCAGCTCGCAGATCACCGCGACCGGGAACGGGTACGCCACGTCGTCGACGAGGTCGCACTGGTCCCGGCCGGCCAGGCCGTCGACGAGCCGCGTCACGATCGCCTCCAGCTTCGGCGTCAGCTTGTCGATGCGGTCGGGCCGGTGCGGCGGGCCGAACTGGCGCATCGCGATCCGGCGCAGGATGTCGTGGCGCGGCGGGTCGGTGCGGATGAAGCTGGGCGGCAGAGCCCCCCCGCCGTCGGCCAGCGGCCCGGCCTTACTGGCGAACTCCGGCAGCAGGTTGGCCGCGTCCGAGCTGATCCGCGGGTCGTGGAACAGCGCGTAGATCTCCCGGAAGGTGCTCACCACGAAGGTGCCGTCGGCCTCCTGCCATACCGGCTGGGTGCGCAGCTTGTCGTAGAGCGGCCACGGGTTGGCCCGGTTGTGGAAGTCGACGATCTCGTCGAACAGGCTCGGTTCGGTCATGACGGTTCCTCGCTTCGATCGTGACCGCCATGCGGTACGGGGAATTGCTGCCTCATGACGGCCGTCAGCGCCGCCGGGACGGGCGGACCAGGGTGGCCCGGCGCTCGCTCGGGTCGTGCCCGGTGACCACCACGGTCGCGTCCCGCCCGGGGTAGAGCCGGTCCGGGAACTCCGCCGGGACCGGCGTCGGGTCGGCCGGCGGGTTCGTCGTGTCGTACGGCAGCGGGAACGGCGCGGCCTGCTCGATGAGCTGCTGGTAGTGGTCCAGCCACTTGCCCTGGTTCCAGCTGACCGCGCCGACGACCCGGCCCTTGTAGCCGTACGCGGCGACGAACTGGCGGCTCTCCACGGATCCCTGCGTGATCGCGATCTGGTCGGCGATCGGCGGCACACCCACCGACTTGATGTTGTGGCCGAACTGCAGCGACCAGAACGCGGGCATCTCCAGGTGCGGCCAGCGGTCGGTCTCCCCGCTGATCATGTTGTGCGCGGCGACCTCGGCCTGGCTGACCGCGTTGCCCCAGTGCTCCATCGCCAGGAACTGGAAGCCGAACATCGGCTGCGGCTGGCGGGCCACGTCCCCGGCGACGAAGACGTCATCGGTGACCAGCCCCGCCGCGGTGAACGCGCGGCAGCCCGCGTCGCAGGCCAGCCCCCACACGCCCACGGCCAGGCCGGCGCTCTCCAGCCACTCCACGTTGCGGATGCCGCCCAGGGCGACCACGACCACGTCCACCTCGATGATGGTGCCGTCGGACAGCGCCGCCCGGCGCACCTTGCCGTCCTCGCCCTGCAGCGAGTTCACCTTCGTATGGGTACGCAGGTCCACGCCGTGCTCGCGCATGATGCCCGCCGAGATGCGCCCGATGACGCCGCCCAGCGCCCCCGACAGCGGCGCGGGCCCGGCCTCGGCGACGGTGACCGGGATGCCCAGCTCGACGCAGACCGAGGCCATCTCGGAACCGGTGAACCCGGAACCGATGACCAGCACCCGCCGCGGGTGGGCCATCAGCCGCTCGCGCAGGCCGGCGGCGTCGCCGCGGGTGCGGATGGTGAACACGCCGTCCAGCGCGGCCTCCTCCGGCACCGGCCACGGCCGGGCGCGCACCCCGGTGGCCACCAGCAGCCGGTCGAACTCGACCTCCTGCCCGTCGGCCAGCATGACGCGCTTGCGCTCCAGGTCCAGGCCGGTCGCGGCGACCCCGAGCTTCCAGTCCGCGTCGATGTCGCGCCGCCGCGGCAGCGTGGTGTCGGCAGAGGCGACGAAGCCGGTCTGCACCTGCTTGGACAGCGGCGGCCGGTCGTAGGGCTCCTCCGGCTCGTCGCCGATCACGGTGAGCGAGCCGGTGAACCCCTCAGCCCGCAACTGCTCGGCGGCCTTCAGCCCGGCCAGGGACGCCCCGACGATGACGATGCGCCCGTCGCGGCGCAGCCGGTCGCCCTTGGCCGCCACGACCGGGTCGGCGGGCGGCGGCTGCGGCAGATCGGCCATGTCGACCTGGAGTGCCTGCACCGGGCAGGCCGCCGCGGCCCGCAGCACCTTCACCCGCTGGTCGTCGGACGGCGCCGGGTCGAACATGAGCGCCTCGTCGCCGACCATCCGGAACGCCTCGGGAGCCAGGAACGCACACTGCGCGTACCCCTGACACTTCGTCAGATCCACCACCACACGCATGGCCTCATTCTTCGCGCCCGCCCCCCACAACCAGCCCCAATCCGCGCAATTCGCCCCCGCGAAGATCACCCCCGCCGCAACTCTTAAAGACTTGCCGCCTCGGAGCACCCGGGAGGCCGCGACTCTTTAAGAGTTGCGGACCGACGGCGCGGCCGCGCGGGCCGCGTGGGCGGGGCGGGGTCAGGCGTGGGGGAGGGCGAGGGAGACGGCGCGGTGGAGGCCGTTGGGGCGGCCGGGGGAGGCGGCGGGGACGACGAGTGCGGCGCAGCCGGCGTTGACAGCCCCCGCGTCGGCGGGGGTGTCGCCGATCATGAGGACGCGCTCGGGGTCGACCGACAGCATGCCGCAGGCCCGCAGGAAGATCTTGGGGTCGGGTTTGATGCAGCCCACCTCGTACGACAGCACGAGCGCGTCGAACAGCTGGGTCAGCCCCCAGGCGTCCAGCAGCGGGCGCAGGTCGAAGCCGATGTTGCTGACCAGCCCGGTGCGCACCCCGGCGGCCCGCAGCGTGGTCAGCGTGTTCATCACATCGGGGTACGGCGTCCAGCCGGCCGGCGTCAGCACCCGGGCGTAGAGGGCGTCGGCCAGCCCCGGGACGTCGTTGGGCACGGTCGCGGCCAGCCCGGTGTACACCTGGCGGTGGGCGTGCTCGTAGAGGTCGCGGTCGGCCCACGCCTCGGCCAGCTGCGGCGGCACCCGCACCGGCGGCGCCACGCCCGGCAGCGCGCCCGCTGTCGCGAGCCGGTCGGCCAGCACCGTGGCCCGGCCGCGGTCCAGGGTGACGCCGCAGTCGGCGGCGGCGGCGCTGACCCAGGCCACCGCGTCCACGGTGGTGGCCAGGGTGCCGTGGAAATCGAAGAGCACCGCGTCCAGGGCACGGTGACCGTCGATCCGTGCCGGGTGGGCGGGCGGCTGCGGCAGGGACTCGGGCACGTCAGCAGGATACCGACCTGCGCCGACTGGCCTCTTTCGCCTAGCCTTTGCGGTATGACGAGCCCCGCCGAGCGGCGACCCGGCACCGGGTCGGACGCCGGAACCGCCGGACCAGCGACCACCTCCGAAGGCCGTAAGACCCCCGCCGCCTCCCCACTGGTCGACGAGTTCGCCGCCGGGCTCAGCTTCGCCCTGGACCCGTTCCAGCGGACCGCGTGTGCGGCGCTGGAGCGCGGCAGCGGCGTGCTGGTGTGCGCGCCCACCGGCGCGGGCAAGACCGTCGTCGGCGAGTTCGCCGTGCACCTGGCGCTGCAGCAGGGCCGCAAGTGTTTCTACACGACGCCGATCAAGGCACTGTCCAACCAGAAGTTCCACGACCTGGTACAGCGTTACGGCGCGGACAAGGTCGGCCTGCTGACCGGGGACAACTCCATCAACGGCGACGCGCCGGTGGTCGTGATGACCACCGAGGTGCTGCGCAACATGCTCTACGTCGGCTCGTCCGCGCTGACCGGGCTGTCCTACGTGGTCATGGACGAGGTGCACTACCTGGCCGACCGGTTCCGGGGCGCGGTGTGGGAGGAGGTCATCATCCACCTGCCCGCCTCGGTGACCCTGGTGTCGCTGTCGGCGACCGTGTCCAATGCCGAGGAGTTCGCCGACTGGCTGGTCACCGTACGCGGAAAGACCGAGGTCGTGGTGAGCGAGCACCGGCCGGTGCCGCTGTGGCAGCACATGCTCGTCGGCAGGCGCATGTTCGACCTGTTCCACGACTCCGAGGCGGCCCGCGCCCACGAGGTGCACCCGGAGCTGCTGCGGCACACCCGCGAGCTGGCCCGGCGGATGGACGCGGTCGACCTGCGCCGCGGGCGCGGCGGCCGGGGGCGGCGCGGGCCGGGCCCGAACCGGCCCGAGATCGTCGACAAGCTCGACGGTGAGCGGCTGCTCCCGGCGATCCTGTTCGTGTTCAGCCGGGCGGGCTGCGACGCGGCCGTGCAGCAGTGCCTGCAGTCGGGCATGCGGCTGACCTCGCCCGAGGAGCGCACCGAGATCCGCGCGGTGGTGGAGCGGAAGATCGCCAACATCCCCAACGAGGACCTGGCCGCCCTGGGCTACTGGGACTGGCTGGACGGGCTGGAGCGGGGCCTGGCGGCCCACCACGCGGGCATGCTGCCCGCGTTCAAGGAGGTCGTCGAGGAGCTGTTCGTCCGCGGGCTGGTCAAGGCGGTGTTCGCCACCGAGACCCTGGCCCTGGGCATCAACATGCCGGCCCGGTGCGTGGTGCTGGAGCGGCTGGTCAAGTACAACGGCGAGGCGCACGTCGACCTGACGCCGGGGGAGTACACGCAGCTCACCGGCCGGGCGGGGCGTCGCGGCATCGACGTCGAGGGCCACGCGGTCGTCGTCTGGGGGCCGGAGGTGGACCCGCGCCACGTGGCCGGTCTCGCCTCCACCCGGACGTATCCGCTGCGGTCGAGCTTCCGGCCGTCGTACAACATGGCGGTGAACCTGGTCGGCTCGGTCGGCGCGGCACGCTCCCGCGACCTGCTGGAGTCGTCGTTCGCGCAGTTCCAGGCGGACCGCTCGGTGGTCGGCCTGGCCCGCCAGGTGCAGCGCAACAACGAGGTGCTGGCGGTGTACGACACCGAGCTGGCCTGCGAGCACGGCGACTTCGCCGAGTACTTCGCGCTCCGGGTGGCCATCGCCGACCGGGAGAAGCAGCTCACCCGCAACAGCCAGCAGGAGCGCCGCGCCGCCGCGGTCGAGTCGCTGGAGCAGCTCAAGGTCGGCGACGTGATCAAGATCCCGTCCGGCAAGCACTCGGGGCTGGCCATCGTGCTCGACCCGGGCATGGGCGGCTTCGGCGAGCCGCGTCCGGTAGTGCTGACCGAGGACCGCTGGGCCGGGCGCATCTCGGCCGGCGAGTTCGCCGGGACGGTCGAGGTGGTCGGCCGGGTGCGGGTGCCGCGGCACTTCAACCACCGGGCCCCGGCCGAGCGGCGCGACCTGGCCTCGTCGCTGCGCAGCCTGGACGTGGCCCGCGGGGGCGGGCGCCGCCGCCGCGGCGGCAACGGCAGCCACGAGGACCGGGAGCTGCTGGCGCTGCGCAAGGCGATGCGGGCGCACCCGTGCCACGCCTGCCCGGAGCGTGAGGACCACGCCCGCTGGGCCGAGCGGCGGCAGCGGCTGTTCAAGGACACCGAGGCCCTGCGCGACAAGGTGAGCAACCGCACCGGGTCGCTGGCGCGCACCTTCGACCGCATCTGCGAGCTGCTCACCGAGCGCGGTTACCTGGGCGCCGACGGCGAGGTGACCGCGCCCGGCCGGATGCTGGCCCGGATCTGGACCGAGGCGGACCTGCTGGTGGCCGAGTGCCTGCGCACCGGCGTGTGGGAGGGCCTGCAGCCGCACGAGCTGGCCGCGGCCGTCTCGGTGGTGCTCTACGAGGCCCGCCGGGACGTCGACGAGCAGGCGTCGGTGCCGCGCGGCCCGGTCGCCACGGCCGTCGAGGCGACGGCCCGCACCTTCTACCAGCTGGGCGCGGACGAGCGGCGGCTCGGCCTGGCCCAGACGAAGGAGCCGGACCTGGGCTTCGTCTGGCCGATGTACCGCTGGGCCAAGGGCGAGCCGCTGGCCAAGGTGCTGGCGAGCGGGCACAGCCTGGACGGCGACATGCCCGCCGGCGACTTCGTCCGCTGGGCGAGACAGGTCATAGATCTTCTCGGACAGATTGCCGACGCCACCGGCGCGCCATCGTCGCTGCGTGAGACCGCGCGGAGCGCGATGGACGCGGTCAATAGAGGGGTACTTGCGTATACTGCGGGCGTCTGACCGAGTTGCCAGGGCAAACACTCTTCCGGAATCATGCAAAAAGGCGAATGCCGCTCACTGTATGACGAGCCGAAAGGGTCGACCGCCACATGGCCGACGTTCATCACTTCACCCACGGCCTCGTCACGCCCGGCGTGGCGTACGCGCTGTCCATCCTCGGCTCCTCACTGGGCCTGATCTGCACGGCCCGCATGCGCACCGCGACCACCGGCAAGCAGCGGTTCTGGTGGATCGTGCTGGCCGCCTGGGCGCTGGGCGGCACCGCGATCTGGGCGATGCACTTCATGGCCATGATGGGCTTCAGTGTCGACGGGGCGCAGATCCGCTATGACACCCCGCGCACCGCGCTGAGCGCGCTGGTCGCGATCGTCGTGGTCGGCCTGGGCCTGTGGATCGTCGGGTTCGGCAAGCCGAACATCGCCCGCATCGTCGTCGGCGGCATCTTCACCGGCGTCGGCGTGGCGGGCATGCACTACCTGGGCATGTTCGCGATGCGCCTGAACGGCGAGGTGTCCTACGACACGAGCCTCGTCGCCGCCTCGTTGATCATCGCCGTGGTGGCCGCGACCGTCGCGCTGTGGTTCACCGTCGTGCTGAGCCGGCCGCTGGCCATCGCCGGGGCGGCCCTGCTGATGGGCGTCGCGGTGTGCGGCATGCACTACACCGGCATGGCCGCGATGTCGGTGCGGCTGACCACGCCGACGCTGGGCGGCGGGATCGGCGGCACGTCGGCGGCGAACCTGCTGGTGCCGATCGGCGTGCTGGTGCTGCTGGTGATCGGCGGCCTGGTCTTCGCGATCGGGGCTGCCCCCACCAAGGAGGACATGGCCGCCCGCGAGTACCTGGAGCGCGTGCAGGCCGCCCGCGAGGAGGCCGTGGTCGCGCAGCAGCGTGGCACCGTGCGCCGTCCCACCGCGTTCACCCCGCGCGGCAAGTGACCCGCCGCTCCGTTCGCTGACACGCACTCCGCCCGTGCCGCTCCGGCGGCACGGGCGGACGCGTCTGCGGGTGGGTGTCCCAGGCCTGTGGCAGGCTGTCTGGCATGACCGCACCCCTGCTCGCCATCGACGCGCCGAGCCTGTACTTCCGCGCCTTCCACGGTGTGCCCGCCAAAGCGGCGATGGCCCCGAACGGCACCCCGGTCAACGCGGTGCGCGGCTTCCTGGACATGGTCACCACGCTGGTCAGGGGCCGCCGACCGGGCCGGCTGGTGTGCGCGCTCGACTACGACTGGCGGCCTGCCTGGCGGGTGGCGCTGATCAGCACCTACAAGACGCACCGGGTGGCCCCCGCGGGCGGCGAGGAGGTGCCCGACGAGCTGGTGCCGCAGGTCGACCTGCTGCTGGAGGTGCTCGACGCGTTCGGCATCGTGGCGTACGGGGTGGACGGCAACGAGGCCGACGACGTGCTCGGCACGCTCGCCGCCACCCAGGCCGCGCCGGTCGAGGTGGTCTCCGGCGACCGCGACCTGTTCCAGCTGGTCGACGACGAGCGCGGGGTGCGCCTGCTCTACGTCGGCCGCGGCGTGGCCAAGCTGGAGGACTGCGACGAGGCCGCGGTGCTGGCCAAGTACGGCGTCCCGGCGGGCGGTTACGCCGACTTCGCGGCGCTGCGCGGCGACCCGAGCGACGGCCTGCCCGGCGTGGCGGGCGTGGGGGAGAAGACCGCGGCCCGGCTGATCGAGCGCTACGGCAGCCTGGACGCGATCGTCGCGGCGGTGGCCGACCCGGCCGCCGACTTCGCCGCGGGCCTGCGCACGAAGCTGGAGGCGGCCGCCGACTACCTGGCCGTCGCGCCGAAGGTGGTGCGGGTGGCCACCGACCTGAAGCTGCCCGAGCACGACCTGACCCTGCCCGCCGCCCCACGCGACCCGGACCGGCTGCTGGCGCTGGCCGAGCAGTGGAACCTGGCGAGCCCGTGCCGCCGGCTGGTCGACGCCCTCGCGGAGAACGCCGGGTAAACACGGGCCGCCGAGTCGGCATGACCTTCGCCGCGCCGGGCATACGCTGGGGATGCGGAGGATGACAGTGACTGACATCGACGGTGACCGGCGGCCGGAGTCGGCGGAGGATCCGGACGAGCGGTGGAACCGCAACTACTCGGAGCTGCTCCAGGAGCTGCGGGTGGCGCAGACAGGCGTGCAGATCCTGTTCGCGTTCCTGCTGACGCTGCCGTTCTCGGTGGGCTTCGAGAAGATCAACGGCACCGAGCGGGTGCTGTACGTGGTCACGTTCATCTGCAGCGGGCTGGCGGCGGCCCTGCTCATCGCCCCGGTCAGCTACCACCGGTTGTCGTTCCGGGAGGGGCGCAAGCCGCAGATCGTGCGCACCGCGCACGTGCTCGCGCAGTTCGGCCTGTTCTTCGAGATGACCGCCATCGTGCTCGCGATCTACCTGGTCGTGGACGTGGTGTCGGGGGCGCGCTGGGCGGGCTTCCTCGGCGGCGGCATCGCCCTGGTCTACATCCTGCTCTGGTACGTGCTGCCGCTGGCCACCAAACCGTCGGAGCCCGGCGACTGACCCCGGACATACGGGAAGCCCGGCTTATCTGAACTTGTCAGATCGGTCGGGCTTCACTTGTCACGTTAGACCGGCATATCCGGCATGTCAACACCTGCTCCGATTATTTCCTGGCCTCGTCGCGCAGGTGCGCCACCACCACCGGGCACCCGGCGTGGTGGATCAGCGCCTGGCTGACCGAGCCCAGCAGCAACCCCGTGAACCCGCCCAGGCCCCGGCAGCCGACGACCACGAGCTGCGCGCCCATGGACTGCTCGGTCAGCGCGGCCGCCGCCGAGGACTCCATCGTGATCCGCTGCAGGTCGATGCGGGGGTACCGGTCGTGCCAGCCCGCGACGGCCGTCTCCAGCACCGACTCCTCCTGGGCGCGCAGCGTGTCGACGTCGTACACGAACGGCATGCCCGCCGCTCCGGTGGTGACCGGCCCGAGCCAGGCGTGCACCGCGGTGACGCCGCAGCCGCGCAGGTCGGCCTCGTCGAAGGCGAACGCCAGCGCGGCCCCCGACTGCGGCGAGCCGTCCACGCCGACCACGATCCGGCCCACCGCGCCCATACCCGCCCGGTTCGGCGCGGCCGGCGGGCGCACCACCGCGACCGCGCACCGGGCGTGCATCGACACCTGCAGGCTCGTCGAGCCGAGCATCAGGTCGTGGAACCCGCCGTGGCCCCGGCTGCCGACGACCACCACGGCCGCGGACTCCGACTCCCGGATCAGGCCGTGCGCCGGGTCGTCACGCAGCACCTCGCTGGTCAGCGTGAGGCCTGGCCGCATGGCGCGTGCCTCGGCCATCGCGTGCTCGGTGATCCCGTGGCCGGCCGAGGACAGCGCCGCCTCCGCGACGCCGTCGCCGAGCCGGGGCCCGGGGTCCTCACTCACGTAGACGATCTTCAGGGGCAGCTCCCGCAGCGCGGCCTCGTCGGCCGCCCAGCGCAGCGCTGTGGTCGCGGCCGGGGAGCCGTCCACGCCCACCACCACCGGCCCGGTCAGACCGACGCTCATGACCCGCCTCCCTGCGCAGCTCCGCTCACCTCCACTATGTCCGGTTCCCGGACCGGTCTGGTGGGAAACGGCGCTGTCCGGCGGCGCGGTGGGCAAGATCGGTGTTTTGTGTCAGAACCTCAGGTCTGACCACACTTTCGGGCCGTAAACGCCGATCTTGAAGTAGATCCGGCCCGACGCGGACACCTAACGTTCGTTAAGCTGGCTTCATGCCCGCCGTTACCCGCCTGCTTCCCACCCCTGAAGCACACGACCTGCTCGAACTCACCCGCGAGATCGCGGACAAGGAGCTCGCGCCGCACGCCGACGACTTCGAAGCGCGCGGGGAGTTCCCCCGCGAACTGATCCGCACCCTGGGCCGCTCCGGCCTGCTCGGCCTGCCCTACTCCGCCGAGTACGGCGGCGCGGAGCAGCCGTACGAGGTCTACCTGCAGGTGCTGGAGATCCTGGCCAGCCGCTGGGTCGCCATCGCCGAGACCGTCAGCGTGCACACCTTGGCCGCCTACCCGTTGGCCCACCACGGCACCGCGGAGCAGCGCGAGCGCTGGCTGCCCGACATGATCGGCGGCGAGCTGCTCGGCGCGTACTGCCTGTCCGAGCCCGCCGGCGGTTCCGACGCGGCGAACCTGACCACGAAGGCGACTCGCGACGGCGACGCGTACCGGGTGAGCGGCACCAAGGCGTGGATCACGCACGCGGGTGTGGCCGACTTCTACAACGTCTTCTGCCGCACCGGCGGGCCCGGCCCGAAGGGCATCTCCTGCCTGCTGGCCCCGGCGGACACGCCGGGTCTGCACCCGCAGGCCCGGGAGAAGACCATGGGCCTGCGCTCCTCGCCGGTCGCCCAGATCGCGTTCGACGACGCGGTGGTGCCCGCCGAGCGGCTCATCGGCGGGGAGGGCGAGGGCTTCCGGATCGCGATGGGCGCGCTGGACTCGGGCCGCCTCGGCATCGCCGCCTGCGCCATCGGCCTGGCCCAGGGCGCGCTGGACTACGCGATCGGCTACGCCCGGGAGCGGGTGCAGTTCGGCAAGCCGATCATCGACCTGCAGGGGCTGGGCTTCATGCTGGCCGACGCGGCGACGCAGATCTCCGCGGCGCGGGCGCTGATGCTGCACGCGGCCCGGCTGCGCGACGCGGGCCTGCCGTACTCGATCGAGGCGGCCAAGACCAAGCTGTTCGCCACCGACATGGCCATGCAGGTCGCCACGGACGCCGTGCAGGTGCTGGGCGGGGCGGGCTACGTGGCCGACCACCCGGTCGAGCGGTACTTCCGCGAGGCCAAGGTGCTGCAGATCGTCGAGGGCACCAATCAGATCCAGCGCATGGTCATCGCCCGGTCGCTCGCCAAGGACTGAACCCCTTTTCCGTCGTACGCCGGTCCGGATCCGTGGCACGCGCCACGATCCGGATCGGCGTTTCCTGTTGTGTCCGGCGCGACCTGGTGATGTAATTCCTACAAAGCCGCTAGGAAAAGCAGGTGATCTGAATGATCGTCACCACCGGGGTCCGGGCCGACCATCTGAATACCGCCCGCCGTCTGGCCGACAACCCGGCCGACTGGCCGGTCACGCCCCGGTTCGACCCGGATCAGCGCTGGTATCACCGCCTGCTCGACGGGCCCGGGGTCGAGGCCTGGCTGCTGACCTGGCTGCCCGGCCAGGAGACCGACCTGCACGACCACGGCGGCAGCGCCGGCGCGTTCGTGGTCGTCTCCGGCGCGCTGACCGAACGGACCCTGACCGAGGCGCGCGACGGCACTACCGCGCTCACCAGCCGGCTGCTGACCGCCGGCGCGGCCCGCCAGTTCGGCGAGCACCACGTGCACCAGATCGTCAACGCCGGTCCCGTGCCCGCCGTCAGCGTGCACGTGTACGGGCCGGAGCTGACCAGCATGACGCGCTACCGGCTCCAGGCCGGACGGTTGCTGGTGGCCGCGGTCGACCGGGCGGGAGCACAGTGGTGAGCGTGCACACCGACCTCACCGCGCCCGCGGGCTCGCGCGGCATCGACGAGATCCTCGCCGCAGCGCGCTCCCGGCTGACCCGCGTCGACGCGGCCGAGGCCGCCGCCGCCCAGCGGGACGGGACGCTGCTGGTGGACATCCGGCCGGCCGCTCAGCGGGCCGCGCACGGCGGCATCCCCGACGCGCTGATCATCGAGCGGAACGTCCTGGAGTGGCGCTTCGACCCGCGCAGCGACGCCCGGCTGCCGGTGGCCGACCGGTACGACCTGCCGGTGGTGGTGTTCTGCCAGGAGGGCTACACGTCCTCGCTGGCCGCGGCCGCTCTGCAGGACCTCGGCCTGCACCGGGCCACCGACCTCGCGGGCGGCTTCGCCGCCTGGCAGGCCGCGGGGCTGCCGGTCACGGCCTGACCGGGCCGGTCCGGTCACCGACAGCCACCCCGTCGACACCTCTGCTGATCTTGCGGGAGCACTGCGGCCATGGCAGGCTGCCGGGAGCCCCGTCAACGAGGAGGAGGCACGACATGGCCGTCGACCCCCGGACGCTGGTCGAGGAGTGGGACGCCTGGCGTGCCGCCCGTGAGCAGGAACTGCGTGCCCCGCACGGCTGGCTGAGCCTCACCGCGCTGCACTGGCTGCCCGCGCAGCAGGTCACCCTGCCGGGCGTGCCGGGGCGCTGGGGGCCGCACGCCGACGGCGTGCTGCTGCTGGCCGACTCCACGGACGGGCTAAGCCATGCGGGTGAATCCGTCGAGGGCGAGCTGGTGCTCAGCCCGGTCGAGGGCGGCGCCGGCATCACGCTCGACCACGGCGACCGGCTCATCGAGATCATCCAGCGCGGTGGGGCGTACGCCCTGCGCGTGCGCGACCCCCAGGCGCCCACCCGGACCGGCTTCACCGGTGTGCCCACCTTCGCGCTCGACGCGCGCTGGGTATGCGACGCGGTGTTCGAGGCCTACGACACGCCCCGCCCGGTCACCGTCGGCGCGGTCATCCCCGGGCTGACCCACGACCAGATCGCCCGCGGCGTGCTGCGGTTCGAGGTCGACGGGGTCGCGCAGGCGCTGACGGCCATGGACGGCGGTGACGGCAGCCTGTCGGTGCTGTTCCGCGACGCCACCAGCGGGGTCTCCACGCACGGCGGGGCACGCTCGCTGACGGTGGACGAGCCCGGCCAGGACGGGTCCGCGGTCGTCGACTTCAACCGCGCGGTCAACATGCCGTGCGCGTTCACCGACTACGGCACGTGCCCGCTGCCGCCGCCGGAGAACCTGCTGGCGGTCGCGGTGGAGGCGGGGGAGCGTACCCCCCGCTGAGTCACCAGTGCTGGCCGCCGTGCCCTGCGGCCAGCGCCTGCTCGTGCGCGCGGCTCTTCTTGAGCTTGCGCGGGATGCGTTCCTTCTTGTGCTTGCCGTTCTGGTGCGTGCTCAGCCCGGCCAGGGCCGTGTAGCCGTCCTCGGTCGCCTGGGTGCGGCGACGCCGGATCGCCATCACGGCGCCCACACCCGCGGCCGCCGCGGACACCACCCCGGCGGTGATCCAGCTGATCTTGCTCGTTGCCATCGCCCTCTCCTTCGTGCCGCCCGCGGAACGTGGACGGGCCGCCGAACCGCGCGTGGCGGCGCAGCTGACGAGCCATGTTCCGCTGCTCGACCATAGCCCGATGGAAGCTGATATGAGGCGATTTGCCTATTCGGCTGCGGCATCGCGGACGCAGACGACTCCGCCCCCGGCTGCCAGGCAGGCGGGGGCGGAGTGCCGCGAGGGACGCGGATCAGGCGGGGTTGATCCCGAGCACGTCCACGACGAAGCGCAGCGGGCCGGGCAGCCGGGAGTCCGGGCCGTCGCCGTACGCCAGGTCGGAGGGGATGTCCAGCTGCACGCGGCTGCCCACCTTCACCCCGACCAGGCCCTGGTCCCAGCCCTTGATGACCTGGCCGGCGCCGATGGGCACCGGGTAGGCCTGCTTGTTGTCCCAGGAGGCGTCGAACTGCTCGCCGGTGGCGTACTTGACGCCCACGTAGTTCACCGTGATGGTGTCGCCGGACTTGACCACGGGGCCCTTGCCCTCGATGAGCGTGGTCACCTTCAGTTCCTTGGGGGTGCCCGTGCCCTTGGTGACCACCGGCTTGGTGCCCAGCGCCGGGTCGGCGCCCGCGGGCAGCGGCGGGAACTTCGCGTCCGGCGCGGGCGCGTTCGGGTCGGCGGCGTTCGGGTCGGCCGCCGGGCTCGCGCCCGGGGTCGCCGACGCGCCGGGCGCCGCCGCGGAGCTGTCCTCGGGGCCCTTCTTGAACACCACGAAGGCGAACGCGATCATCAGGGCCGTGCCGACGAACGTGCCGAGCGTGCCGTACAGGATCTTCCTGCGCTTGGCCGCCTTCGCCGCGGCGACCCGGGCATCACGCCGCTCCGCCTTGGTCGCCCGCCGGGAACTGTCCGCCCGGTCCTTCACCTGTCCGCTCACGAGTCCTCGAATCTCCGCCGACCGTCATGACATTTTGTGGCACCTGCCACGGCTGCGCACACGCTACCGGTTCACGCGCCGGTCCGCGCGGGTCACTGCCCGGCGATCCGGTGTGGCTCGTACGGTTTCTCCAGCGCGGCGACCTCGTCCGCGCTCAGCGTGAGCTCCAATGCCGCCACCGCGTCCTCCAGGTGCTGCGGTTTCGTCGCGCCGACGATCGGGGCGACCACGCCCGGCCGGCTCGCCACCCAGGCCAGCGCGACCTGTGCCCGGGGCACCCCGCGCTCGCGGGCGATCCGGGCGACCTCGGCGATGACCGCCTGGTCGGCCGCCTCGGTCGAGGCGTACAGGCCCTCGCCGAAGGCGTCGTCCTTGGTGCGGGCGGTGACCGTGTCGGGGTCGCGGGTCAGCCGGCCGCGGGCCAGCGGGCTCCACGGGATCACCCCGATGCCCTCGTCGAGGCACAGCGGCAGCATCTCCCGCTCCTCCTCGCGGTAGATCAGGTTGTAGTGGTTCTGCATGGTGGCGAACCTGGTCCAGCCGTGCGCGTCGGCGGTGTGCAGGGCCTTGGCGAACTGCCAGGCGTACATCGAGGACGCGCCGAGGTAGCGCGCCTTGCCCGCCTTGACCACGTCGTGCAGCGCCTCCAGGGTCTCCTCCAGCGGCGTCGCCGGGTCGTACCGGTGGATCTGGTACAGGTCGACGTAGTCGGTGCCCAGGCGGCGCAGGCTGTGGTCGATCTCGGTCATGATCGCTTTGCGGGACAGGCCGCGGCCGTTCGGGCCCTCGCGCATCGGACCCCACACCTTGGTGGCGATGACGACCTCGTCGCGGTCGGCGAAGTCGCGCAGCGCCCGGCCCAGGATCTCTTCGCTGCTGCCCAGCGAGTACACGTTGGCGGTGTCGAAGAAGTTGACCCCGAGTTCCAGCGCCCGCTTGATGAACGGGCGGGACTCGTCCTCGGGCAGCGTCCAGGTGTGGCTGCCCAGGCCCGGTTCGCCGTAGCTCATGCAGCCCAGGCTGAGGCGCGACACGTCCAGGCCGGTGCGGCCCAGCTTCACGTATTCCATACCGTTTGATCCTTCACGCTCGGGCGGTGACCCGCGACAGGTCCGCGAAGAAACCCGGGTAGGTCTTCGCCACGCACCGCGGGTTGTCGATCTCGATGCCGGGCGAGCGCAGGCTGAGCAGCGACAGGCTCATCGCCATGCGGTGGTCGCCGTACGTGTCGAAGCGCGTCGGGGCCGGTCGGCCCGGCCGGATGGTGAAGCCGTCGTCGTGCTCGGTCGCGTCGATGCCGGCCCGGCGCAGCTCGGTGACGACCGCGGCCAGCCGGTCGGTCTCCTTCTCGCGGATGAAGCCGATGCCGCGCACCCGGGTCGGGCCGTCGGCGTGCACCGCCACCGCGGCCAGGGTCTGCGCGGTGTCGGAGATGTCGGCCATGTCGACGTCGACGCCGCGCAGCGTGCCCCCGCCGGACACGGTGATGCCGTCGGCGTTCCGCGACACCCGGGCGCCCATGCGCTCCAGCACGTCGGCGAAGCGCACGTCGCCCTGCAGGCTGCCCGCGCCCAGCCCGGCCACGGTGATCCGCCCGCCGGTGATCGCGGCCGCGGCCAGGAAGTACGAGGCGGCGCTCGCGTCGGGCTCGATCGCGTACTCCGTCGCCCGGTAGCGGCCCGGGGCGACACCCAGCCCGTCGGCGGACACCCCGAACGCGGTCATCACCGCGGCGGTCATGGTCACGTACGGCACCGACACCAGCGGCGAGGTCAGCTCCACGGCCAGCCCGTCACGCATCAGCGGACCTGCCATCAGCAGTCCGGACAGGAACTGGCTGGACAGGTGCCCCGGCAGCGGGATCCGGCCGCCGTGCACCGGGCCGGTGACGGCCAGCGGCAGGCGGCCCGCCTCGGCGGGCTCCTCGACCCGCGCGCCGAGCCCGCGCAGCGCCTCGACCAGCGGCCCGAACGGGCGGGCGCGCAGCTGGGCGTCGCCGTCGAGCACGCCCCGGGCCGGGCGCAGCGCCAGCGCGGGCAGCAGGAACCGGGACGTGGTCCCGGACTGGTTGGCGTGCACCGACACCGGCGCGGTCGCGGCACGCGGGTCGGTGCCGCGCACCGTCACCGTGGCGGCGGCCTCGTCCGCGCTGACCTGCGCGCCCAGCGCGGCGATCGCGCCCAGCATGGCCCGGGTGTCGTCGGCGAACAGCACCCCGGTCAGCGTGCTCGTCCCGTCGGCGAGCGCCGCGCACAGCAGCGCCCGGTTGGTGATGCTCTTGGACCCGGGCAGCAACACCGTCGTGTCCGGCGGCT
Source organism: Catellatospora vulcania (assembly GCF_009720385.1). Taxonomy (GTDB): domain Bacteria; phylum Actinomycetota; class Actinomycetes; order Mycobacteriales; family Micromonosporaceae; genus Catellatospora; species Catellatospora vulcania. The sequence continues at coordinate 80,125 of NZ_WARX01000037.1, forward strand.
GCCCCACCGGCGACAGCGCGATCACGGACGGCAGCAAGTTCTCAGACACGGCCGCCAGTATGCGCCGCCCCCACCCCCCACCATCCCCCATGACCACGCTCTGAGATCACCCCGCCCATGATCGCGACGATCTTGCGCGAACTGTTGCCCTTTTGTGGCTTTCGAGCGTGTCATGCCCACAGTCCACGCAAGATCGTCGCCCCGAGGGCGGACTCGCGGTCAGCGGTCCGGGTAGAGGATTTTGGCGAGTTCGCCGAACAGGGGGGTGGCGTGGTCGGTGTCCAGGGAGGAGCGGTTGACCTCGACGACGATGACGGCGCCGGTTTCCGGGAGGTAGAACATGGCCGTGTTGTAGCCGAGGATGGTGCCGTTGTGGCCGAGCCAGCCGCCCCAGTCGGCGATGCCGAGCCCGTACGAGACGTCGGCGCCCTCGGCCAGCGGGACCGTCTGCAGGCGCTCGTGCTGGAGGTGCTCGCTGATCAGGGCTCCGTGAGCCAGTTCGGCGGCCCAGACGCGCAGGTCGCTCAGGTTGGAGACCATCGCCCCGGCGGCCCCTGCGTAGCCGGGGTTGGAGTACGTGACGTCGCGCAGGGCTTCGGCGTCACCCGGGTCGGGGGTCTCGTCGTAGCCGCGCGCGTACGGCGGCTCCAGGGCGGGTGTGGTCGGGTAGCCGGTCGAGTCCAGCCCGAGCTTGGCGACGATCTCGTCCTCGATCAGGTCGCCGATCTCGCGGCCGGTGACCCGCTCGACGATCGTCTCCAGCAGGATGTAGTTGGTGTTGGAGTAGTGGAAGCCCTTGCCCGGCGGGAAGTACGGCTCGTGGTCGCGGGCGATGTCGAGGGCGTCGCGCGGGCCGAAGGAGCCCGCCGGGTCCGCCTGGTAGCGCTTGCGGAACTCGGGATCCTCGGTGTAGTCGTAGACGCCCGCGGTCATGTTCAGCAGCTGGCGGATCGTGATCGCGTTGCCGTCGGGCCAGTCGACGTACCGGCTCAGCGGCTCGTCGAGGCCGATCAGCCCGCGGTCGACCAGCTGCAGCACGACGGTCCCGGTGAAGGTCTTGGTGATGCTGCCGATACGGAACCGGTCGGCGGCGTTCATCGCCCGGCCCGTCTCCTGATCGGACACGCCGATCACGCAGATCCAGGTGCCGCGGCCGGGGACGAACACGCCGGTGGTGATGCCGGGGGCCTTCGCGTCGGCGCGGGTCTTGTCGACGGCGGCGCGCATCCGGTCGCGTTCGTCGGAGGTGAACCCGAATGCCGCCTGGGGGCAGCCGTCCGGGCCCGCCGCGCGGGCCGGGAACAACCCGATGGTCAGGGTCAGCACGGCCGCAGCGGCCAGCGCCGCCACCATGTGCCAGGTCTTCACACCCGTTCCCCCGTCCTGTTCGGGGCGCAGCCCGTCCGGGGCACAGCTGTCGGGCTCAGTTTACCGGCGACGTATCCCTAACATGGACAAAACGCCAGAGCGTGTACCCGACTCGGCGTCGCTCGGGCCGGTCAGCGCGGCGCACGTCCCCGCGCCGCGTCGAGCAGCAGCACGACGAGCCCGGCCAGCGCGTCGGCGGTGGGCGCGGCCGGGCGCAGCGGCAGCACGATGTGGCTCACCACCAGGCGGATGACGGTCTCGGCGGCGAACGCCAGCTCGTCGGGCTCGACCGCGGGCGCGAACGCGGCCGCCCACTCCAGCAGCGGCACCGCCGCGGCCGCCAGGACCACGTCGGACCGGGTGGTCAGGTATGGCAGCAGCGGGTCCGCGCCGCCACGGGAGGCGGTCAGGATGACGTGGACCAGCGGGTTTGCGGCGGCCTCGTCCAGGGCGAACCGCACCGCCGCGGTGACCGCGGCCCGTACGTGCGGCCCGTGCGCGAACATGACCGCGCGCACCCCCGCCGTGAACAGCGCGATCTCCGCGTCGGCCAGTGCGTCGGCCAGCCCGGCGCGGCCGCCGAATTCGTTGTAGACGGTCTGCCGGCTCACCCCGGCCCGCTCGGCGACCGCCGCCATGCGCACCTCGGCCCAGCCTCGGGTGATGGTCAGCTCGCGGGCGGCGGCCACGATCGTGGCCCGGGTGGTGTCGCGGTCCGGCCGGACCGGCGGGGCGAGTCCGGAGATCGGGGAGCGGGTCGGCATCCCATGACTTTACAAAATACTCGCGATTGTCAACATTCGATGGGAGTGGGATTCTCGCCGTACACCCCTCATCGCGGAGGCGACCATGAGCGACGCGACCTGGCGCGACCCGCGCCGCCGGCTGTGGCCCGCGGCCCTGCTCGTGCCCACGCTGCCCTTCGAGGGCCTGGCCATCGCCGCGGGCGGGCACGAGTGGGGCTGGTGGCTCGCCCCCGTCGTCGTGTTCGGACTGATCCCGCTCGTCGACCTGCTCGTCGGCGACGACCGGCAGAACCCGCCCGAGCAGGCGTTCGCCGCGCTGCAGGGCGCGCGGTACTACCGCGTGCTCACCTACCTGTACCTGCCCCTGCAGTACGCGGCGCTGGCCGCCTGCTGCGCCGTGTGGGCCCGCGGCGGGCTGAGCCCGTTCGGCGCGATCGGCCTCGTGCTCAGCGTCGGCATCGTCAACGGCATCGCCATCAACACCGCCCACGAGCTGGGGCACAAACGCGAGCGCCTGGAACGGTGGCTGTCGAAGATCGCGCTCGCGCCGACCGGGTACGGCCACTTCCACGTCGAGCACAACCGGGGGCACCACGTCCGGGTGGCCACGCCGGCGGACCCGGCCAGCGCCCGGCTGGGGGAGAGCTTCTGGGCCTTCCTGCCGCGTACGGTGCTGGGCAGCCTGCGTTCGGCCTGGCGGCTGGAGACCGCGCGGTTCCGGTTGCGCGGGCGTACCCCGTGGACCTGGCGCAACGACGTGCTCAACGCGTGGGTCATGACGGTCGTGCTGTTCGCCGCGCTGACCGCCTGGTTCGGCCCGGTGGTGCTGCCGCTGCTGGCCGTGCAGGCCGTGGTCGGCTTCGCGCTGCTGGAGGTGGTGAACTACCTGGAGCACTACGGGCTGGCCCGGCAGCAGCTCGGCACCGGCCGCTACGACAAGGTCGACGCGCGGCACAGCTGGAACAGCGACCGGATCGTCACCAACGTCTTCCTGTTCCAGTTGCAGCGCCACAGCGACCACCACGCCCACCCGCTGCGCCGCTACCAGGTGCTGCGCAGCTTCGACAGCTCGCCGCAGCTGCCCGCCGGATACGCCACGATGATCGTGGTGGCGCTGTTCCCGCCGCTGTGGCGGCACGTCATGGACCGGCGCGTGCTCGCCCACTACGACCAGGACCTCAGCGCGGCGAACGTGCACCCGCCCGCGCTGGCCCGGCTGCGCGCGCGGTATCCGCTGCCCGCGCCGGGTGCGGCGGCGTGATCAGCGCGTCGGTGACCAGCTGGGCGAGCTGCGCGAGCACCGGCAGGCGCACCGCCCAGGAGGCGTACGCCCAGCCCAGGTGGGTGTGCTCGAAGGCCCGCGCCACCGCGGCGACACCGCGTTCGGTGTGCCCGTCGGCGGCGGTGTAGCGGGCCCGCCACAGCACCCGCGGGTGCTCGGCCGCGGCCGCGAGGTGCAGTGCCGCGGGCCGCCGCCGCGCCAGCGCGCGCCACACCGCCGAGCACGGCCCGCAGTCCGCGTCGAGCCAGACCGTCGCTTCGCGATGGGGGTACGCCCGCAGCCGCGGCCACCAGTCGCGCACCTCGCGCCGGTACGCCCGCCAGTCCGCGCCGAAGCGCCGGGCCAGGTCGTCGTGCTCGTGCGGACCGGCCAGCGCGACGCTGAACGCCACCCCGGACACGGCCGCCGCGGCCAGTGTCAGGCTGGCCGTGCCCGCCGCGAGCAGCAGCAGGAGCAGCACGGCCCCGCACTGCATCGGGTTCGCCAGGTACGCGTACGGCCCCGTGGTGACCAGCCGCCGCGGCGGGTCCCACGGATACGGCGTGCCCCCGCCGCGTATCGCGAACTCCCGCATCGCCGCCAGGGCCGGCACCGCCGCCAGCGCGAACGCCTGCACCAGCAGCGAGAGCGCCCACCCGGGCAGGGCCTGCAGCCGGGCCCACGAACCGTCGCCGTAGCTGAACGCCGCGGTGGGCAGCAGCCACAGCACCAGCCCGGTGAAAGTGACCAGCTGCAGCACCGCCCGCGCGCCGAGCCGCTGCTCCCGGGCCGTCCACCGGCCCAGCAGGATCGTCGGCAGCGCCACGGTCACGACGCCGAGCACTTCCCCGGCGATCCAGTGCGGACCCAGCTCGACCAGCGGCGACAGCATCGGCATCGTGGCCAGGTCCAGCCAGAGCAGCACCCCGACCGCGACCGGCGCCGGCACGAACCGGTGCAGCAGCACGGGCACCGGACCCCACAGCACCGCCCAGCCCAGCCACAGGTCCACCGGCACGCCCCGGAACGCCCCCGCCACCTCGGCGTACGTCCACCAGCCCGCGACGGCGGCGACCTCGTTGAGCGCGGCCACACCGACGGCGGCCGCGATGAACGCCAGCAGTGCCGCCCCGCGCTCGCGCCTCACGTTGGCCGAACCGCGTCCGGCGAACCCGGCCGCCAGCACGGCGACCACCGGCAGCAGCAGGCAGGCGTGCCGGGCGAGGGTGAGCGCCGCGGCGTCCGTCAGCGAGATCCCGCCGGGGGTCACCGCAGGGCCAGCATGTCGAGCAGGTGTGCGCCGCCCTCGTGCATCAGCCCTTCCTGGATCGGGCCGAAGTACCAGAACGGGTCCAGCCGCCGTTCGTAGCCCAGGTGCAGCCGCACCTCGGTGTGCCGGTCGTCGACCTGCTGCCAGCTGATGGTCGCGTCGTTCCAGGTGAACCAGCGCGCGTTGATGGTGGTGTCGGTGACGAACCCGAACCGCACCTGCCGCGCCGAGCGGCCGGTGACCTCGGTGACGATGTGCCCGCCGGGTCCGTGCGCTGAGCCGTGGTAGCCGAACATCCACCGGTCGCCGAGCTCCAGGCCGTCGCCCTCGACCTGCTGCGGCACCGGCATGCCCAGTGCCTTGAGCACCGGCGAGCGCAGTGTCGCGGCGTGCGGCCCGGCGGCCAGCGTCGCGGCGACCTCGTCGACGGTCATCGGCAGCACCCGGACCACCTCCACCGCCTGGTCCGGATTGACCCGCAGGTCGCCGGTCAGGCCCTCGCCACTGCTGAGCAGCAGCAGGGGCAGCACGAACGCGTACGCCCGGAATCGTCTGCGGATGGCGAGCACGACCCAGGTGACGAGCCAGCCGGTCACATAGAGCAGCGGGGCGGCCAGCACCACGCAGATGAAGCCCTCGTGCCACATCACCGCGGTGGCCAGCAGGCCCAGCGTGATCGCCTGGGTGACCCGGCCGTACGCGGAATTCGTCGGCGTGTTGGCCACCGCTATCGCCAGCAGGGTGGGCACGCCGACGAACAGCAGCGCGCTGTCGCCCCTGCCGGTGACCACCATGGCGGTGTATACGGCGGCTCCGATCAGTCCGATCACCGCCGCGAGCATCCAGCGCGCCCGCCACTGCCCGCGCGGCTGCGGCCGGTCGTCGTCCTCGCCGGGAAGCACCATGTCAGACCACTCCTTTAAGCGTTCGCTCAAACTCAGCTCCGGGCAGCGTAGCGTCATTTGAGCGATCGCTCAACCTGTCTGTGATGGACACCGCGCGGCAGTCGCGGGCGAATTCGTGCCGTCACGGCATAGTTGCGTGCCGTGTAATTTTGCGCACTGCGCAAGATTGTGCGAGGCTCCCTCGCATGAGCACCACGTCCCCGCCCGCACGCATGAGCCACCGCGAGATCCTGGAGTCCCTGAGCGGGCTGCTGCTCGTGCTGTTCGTCGCCATGATCAGCTCGACCATCGTGTCGACCGCGCTGCCGCGTATCGTCGGCGAGCTGAACGGCACCCAGACGCAGTACACCTGGGTCGTCACCTCAACCCTGCTCGCCGCCACCGCCACCACCCCGGTCTGGGGCCGGCTGGCGGACATGTTCAGCAAGAAGCTGCTCGTCCAGATCGCCATCGGCATCTTCGTGCTGGGCTCGCTGATCAGCGGCTTCGCCCAGGACACTCCCCAGATCATCGCCGCGCGCGCGTTCCAGGGCATCGGCGTCGGCGGCCTGCAGGCCCTGGTGCAGATCGTGATCGCGGCGATGATCCCGCCCCGCGAGCGCGGCCGCTACAACGGCTACCTCGGCGGCGTGATGGCCGTGGCGACGCTGGCCGGGCCGCTGCTCGGCGGCCTGATCGTGGACACCTCGTGGCTGGGCTGGCGCTGGTGCTTCTTCATCGGCGTGCCCATCGCGGTCATCGCCTTCGTGCTGCTGCAGTTCACCCTGCACCTGCCGGCCGGCGTCCGGTCCAAGGGCAAGGTCGACTACCTTGGCGCGGCACTCATCGCCGTCGGCGTGAGCACCCTGCTGATCTGGGTGTCCTTCGTCGGCAACTCGTTTGCCTGGCTGTCCTGGCAGACCGCCGCCATGGTGCTGTCGTCGCTGGTCATCCTCGGCCTCGCCGTCCTGGTCGAACGCCGTGCCGCGCAACCGGTCGTGCCGCTGGACGTGATCCGCCAGCGGGTGCCCGCCCTCGCCATCCTCGCCAGCCTCGCGGTCGGCATGGCCATGTTCGGCGGCGCGGTGTTCCTCGGCCAGTACTTCCAGGTCGGGCGCGGCTACACGCCCACCGAGGCGGGCCTGCTGACCATGCCCATGATGCTCGGCGTGCTGATCTCCTCGACCGTCACCGGCCGCATGGTCACCACCTCCGGCAAGGTCAAGCCGTACATCGTCACCGGCGCGATCGTTCTGGTCGCCGGCTTCGGCGGGCTGTCGTTCATCGACCACGACACGCCGCTGACCTTCATCGGCGCGGGCATGCTGCTGGCCGGCGCGGGCGTCGGCATGACGATGCAGAACCTGGTGCTCGCGGTGCAGAACACCGCCGCGCTGAAAGACCTCGGCGCGGCCACCGGGGCGGTCACCTTCTTCCGCTCGCTCGGCGGCACCATCGGCGTGTCCGTGCTCGGCGCGATCCTGGCCGAGCGGGTCAAGACGAGCATCCTGTCCCACCTCGCCGCCGCGGGGCTGCCCGCCGGGGCGGGCGGCGGCTCGCTCAACCTCAAGGCCCTGCCACCCGCCGCCCAGGCGATCGTCCGGGAGGCGTACGGCGACGCCACCGGCCACATTTTCCTGGTGTCGGCCGCCATCGGCGTGGTCGGTGTCCTCGCCGCGCTGGCCCTGCCGAAGATCACTCTGCGGTCCAGCGTCGACCTGCCCGCCACCGCGCCCGAGCCCGCGCTGGCCGAGGTCTGACCGACCGGCATGGACACCGGCAACGGTGCGGACGCCGCCGAGCACGACGGCCCGGCGGCGTCCCGGCAGAGCGGGCGCTGGTTCGTCGGACCGGTCGCCACCCCACTGGTCCGGCTGGGGCGCCGGCCGGTGGTGGTAGTGCCATGAAGCCGGACGCACCGACAGGCGGAGGACGGGGGCGGTCATGCCGATCGGAGCGCTGACGGGCGGAGGACGGGGGCGGTCATGCCGATCGGAGCGCTGACGGCCGCGCTGCTCGCGGTGCTGTCGTCGGCGATCCTGGCCAGGTGTCGGTGCCGGTCGCGGCCCGCGCCGCCACCGAACCGGACCGCTCCCACCGCCTGCGTGCCGGAGCGCGGCGGCCGCAGAGGTCCGTTCCGCCGCCGGGCGCGGCCGGGCAGGGCAGCCCGGCGGCCACGCAACCGCAACGCCGCCGGGGTGCGGTGAGAGGGTCTGCGCGAGCCGGTGGGGCTGGGTGAGAATGGTGCGATGACAGCACGGCCGGCCGGATACGCCGAGGTGGCGCGGCTCTACGCGGAGCAGTGCGAGGCGCCTTTCCCCGACGGTGTGCGCGGCGCTGACTGCGCGGGCGTCGACCTGGTCATGCTGGACGCGGACACCGCCGGTTGCGTGCATACCTGGCTGAGCAACGGCGGCGCCCTCGACGCCTGGCGCCGGGACGTCCTGAGCCGGCGTCTCGAACACCTCGAACAGGTCGTGCCGCGGCTGTCGGGCAGTCCGGCCGGTGACTACTACGCGGCATGGCGCCGGCTGGCGCTGCTCGTCCGGGACTCGTAGGAACCACGACCTGGCGCACCTTCAGGTGTTCCGTGCGAAGCAGTGTTCCCAGCCGCCGCGCCGGCATCGTTTCGCCCTCGTCCACAGCGGCGGTCGTCACCCACGTTCACGCGCGGCGGTAGGGGCTGTGGACAACCCTGCCAGGGCAGTACGTGTCCACCGCCGGCCACAACTTCTGCGTTGTATCCACAACCCAGAAGTTGTGGGCTTCCAGCGACATGTGTCCCTGGGACGGCTCAGTCCAGCGCCCTGATCGCCGGGATGATCGTCTCGCCGTACGCGGCCAGGGTGTGGTCCATGTCGTCGTGCTGGAGGTAGACCGCGAACTGGTCCACGCCCAGCTCCTTCAGCCGGGTCAGCTTCTCGATGTGGGCCTGGGCCGGGCCGAGCACGCAGAACCGGTCCACGATGTCGTCGGTGACGAACGCGGTGTGCGCGTTGTCGGCACGGCCGTGTTCGGCGTAGTCGTAGCCCTGCCGGCCCTTGATGTACTCCGCCAGCGCGTGCGGCACAGCCCCGTGGTCGCCGTAGCGGGCCACGATGTCGGCGATGTGGTTGCCGACCATGCCGCCGAACCAGCGCACCTGGTCGCGCTGGTGGGCGAGGTCGTCGCCGACGTACGCGGGCGCGGCCACGCAGATCTTGACCGCGGACGGGTCGCGCCCGGCCTGCTCGGCGGCCTTTCGCACATGCTTGATCATCCACTCGGTGATGTCCAGGTCGGCGAGCTGCAGGATGAAGCCGTCGCCGACCTCGCCGGTCACCTTGATGGCCTTGGGGCCGTACGCGGCGACCCACACCTCCAGCGCCGAGTCCTTGACCCACGGGAGCTGCATCTCGATGCCGCGGTGGGTCGCCTCGTGCCCGTTGGCCAGGGCGCGGATCACGCCGACGGCCTCGCGCAGGTGCGCGATGTCGACCGGTGGCAGGCCGAGGGTGCGCCGGGCGGAGTCGCCGCGGCCGATGCCGCAGACGGTGCGGTTGCCGTACAGCTCGTTGAGGGTGGCGAAGGTGCTGGCGGTGACGGTGACGTCCCGGGTGCCCGGGTTGGTCACCATCGGCCCGACGATGACCTTCTCGGTCGCGGCCAGGATCGCGCTGTAGATGACGTACGGCTCCTGCCACAGCAGGTGCGAGTCGAACGACCACACGTGGCTGAAGCCCGCCGCCTCGGCCCGCTGCGACAGCTCGATGACCCGCTTCGCCGGCGGGTCCAGCTGGAACACGACCCCGATGTCCACTGTGGGATTTCCTTTCGAGCTGACGTACTGGCTGGTGAACGGGGTGGGGTGTTGAGAAGGCGCCCTTCCTCACAGCAGGTAGGTGGACAGGCCCCGGGGGAGGTAGCGGCCGTGGCCTTTGTGGCCGTGGAAGTCGTTGTTCGCGACGAGAACGGTGCCCCGGGAGATGACGGTGTCGACCTTGCCCGCGATCTCGTAGCCCTCGTAGGCCGAGTGGTCCATGTTCATGTGGTGGGTGTCGACGCTGATCCGGGTACGGCCGTTGGGGTCGTAGACGACGATGTCGGCGTCGGAGCCCGGTGCCAGCACGCCCTTGCGGGGGTAGAGGCCGAACATGCGGGCGGGGGTGGTGGCGAGGGTCTCGACCCAGCGGGACAGGGAGAGCTTGCCGTCGACGACGCCCTGGTAGAGCAGGTCGACGCGGTGTTCGACACCGCCGATGCCGTTGGGGATCTTCGAGAAGTCGCCGAGGCCGAGTTCCTTCTGCTCCTTGAAGCAGAAGGGGCAGTGGTCGGTGGATACCACGGCCAGGTCGTTGGTGCGCAGGCCGCGCCAGAGGTCGCGCATGTGGGGTTCGTGCTTGGAGCGCAGGGGAGTGGAGCAGACCCATTTGGCGCCTTCGAAGCCTGGTGCGCCGAGTTGGTCTTCGAGGGTGAGGTAGAGGTATTGGGGGCAGGTTTCGGCGAAGACGTTGCGGCCGGTGTCGCGGGCGGCGGC
>NZ_WARX01000038.1 GCF_009720385.1 Catellatospora vulcania
GGGTCGGTTTCGCCGCGGGTGAGGGCTTGGCCGATGAGGACGTCGATGGCGATGCCGTTCTCGGCGTGCATCATGATCATGGAGCCGTTGTCGCGGGCTTTCTGCATGGCGCGCAGGATCTGGCCGTCGTCGCTGTAGAAGACGCCGGGGTAGGCCATGAACAGTTTGAAGCTGCTGATGCCCTCGGTGTCGACCAGGGAGTCCATGGCTTTCAGCGACTCGTCGTCGACCCCACCAATGATCATGTGGAACCCGTAGTCGATATGGCAGTTCCCATCGGCCTTGGCATGCCAGGCGGCGAGGCCGTCCGGGATGCGTTCGCCGGTGCGCTGCACGGCGAAGTCGACGATCGTGGTGGTGCCGCCGAACGCCGCGGCCCGGGTGCCGGTCTCGAAGGTGTCCGAGGCGGACGTGCCGCCGAAGGGCAGCTGCATGTGGGTGTGCACGTCGACCGCGCCGGGGATGACGTACTTGCCGCTCGCGTCCACCACCTGCGCACCCTCGACCGCCGGGGTGCTCTCCGGGGAGAACAGCCCGGCGATCTTCTCGCCCTCGACCAGCACGTCCGCGGGGTGGCTGCCGGTCGCGGTGACCACGGTGCCGCCTTTGATCAGCAGATACACGCCGTGCCTCCTCAGGCCTGGGTCAGCGGGCCGTAGGCGTCGGGGCGGCGGTCGCGGTAGAACTGCCAGCGGTCGCGCACCGTGTCCAGCAGCCCCAGGTCCAGGTCGCGGACGAGCAGCTCCGGCTGGTGCGCGTCGGCCGTGTCGCCGACGAACGCGCCCTCCGGGTCGACGAAGTACGAGGTGCCGTAGAAGTCGTCGTCGCCCAGGTCCTCGATGCCCACCCGGTTGATCGCCCCGATGAAGTACTCGTTCGCCACCGCCGACGCGGGCTGCTCCAGCTGCCACAGGTAGGACGACAGCCCCCGGCTGGTCGCCGACGGGTTGAACACCATCTGCGCGCCGTTGAGCCCCAGCGCCCGCCAACCCTCCGGGAAATGCCGGTCATAACAGATGTACACCCCGACCCGGCCCACCGCCGTGTCGAACACCGGATAACCCAGATTGCCCGGACGGAAGTAGAACTTCTCCCAGAACCCCTTCACCTGCGGAATATGAGTCTTGCGGTACTTACCCAGGTAACTGCCGTCGGCGTCGACCACCGCCGCGGTGTTGTAGAGCACGCCGGGCTGCTCCTGCTCGTACATCGGCAGGACCATCACCATCCCGAGTTCCCGCGCCAGAGCCTGGAACCGCTCCGTCGTCGGACCCGGGATCGACTCCGCGTAGGAGTAGTACTGCGCATCCTGGACCTGGCAGAAATACGGGCCGTAGAAAAGCTCCTGGAAACAGATCACCTTCGCACCCTGCGCGGCGGCCTGACGCGCATACTCCTCATGCGCCTTGATCATCGATTCCTTGTCACCGGTCCAGGTCGTCTGGACCAGCGCGGCACGGATCACGCGCGACATGCGGCACCTCCTGCGAGCCTGTTGAGCCGGTACTCCAGGTAACCAGGCGAACCGCACCGGTGTGCCCCGACGTGCCGGATAAACAACCATATTCTCAGCGAATAGTGCGAAGTCACGCGGGCACCCTGTCCGCCCCGGCGGGAAAGCGCAGGTGGTGGGCGAGGGGGCAGCGGGCGGCGGCCCGCGCAGGGAGAATGCTCCGCCATGACCAGAGAAGGCTCATCGCTGCCGGAGTGGATGCGCAAGGACGCCGAGCCCGCCCGCACCACCTTCTACTGGCGTGTCACCCAGTGGCTCGGCAGGCAGTGGTGGTTCGGCGGTCTGTGGCGGGCGGTGCGCGACCGGCCGCGGGTGTCCCGGCGCTTCCCGCGGACGTACGCCGTCGTGGCGTGGCTGCTGGCCGTCGCGATCGCGTTCTTCCTCGGCTACAAGCTCATCGAGTACTACAACCTCATCCTGATCGGCGCAGTCTGATCGGCGCGGTGTAGCCCGTCGCGGCGATCGGCTCAACGGAGTATTGCCATATGTCTCTGTAACGCTGGACACTCGTGCATCGTCCAGCGCCAGAAGGGGCAATCATGAGTGATCCCGCGCAGACAACGGACACCGACTCCGCACGGCTCGCCGAGCTCGGTTACAAGCAGGAACTGCACCGTGGGTGGAGCGGCTTCTCCAACTTCGCCATCTCGTTCTCCATCATCTCGATCCTGGCGGGCTGCTTCACCACATTCGGCCAGGCCTGGATGAACGGCGGCCCGATCGCCATCTCGTGGGGCTGGCCGATCATCTCCGCGTTCATCCTGATCATCGGGCTGTGCCTGTCGGAGCTGGTCTCGGCGTATCCGACCGCGGGCGGCATCTACTGGTGGGCGGCGAAGCTCGGGCGGCCGGTGCACGGCTGGTTCACCGGCTGGTTCAACCTGATCGGGCTGGTCGCGGTGACCGCGTCGGTCGACTACGGCTGCGCGACCTTCCTCAACCTGGCGCTGGCCAACACCGTGCCGGGCTGGGCGGGCACCTTCACCCAGGCGTTCTACCTTTTCCTGGGCATCCTGGTGCTGCACGCGCTGGTCAACATCTTCGGCGCGCGGATCATCAACCGGCTGCAGGACATCTCGGTCTGGTGGCACGTGTTCGGCGCGGCCGTCATCGTCGCCATCCTGATCGTCGTGCCGACCAGCCACCAGAGCCCGTCCTTCGTCTTCACCGAGACGATCAACGGCAACGGCTTCAACGGCGGCAGCACCTCCGGCCTCGGCTTCTGGCTGTACGTGCTGCCGCTGGGCGGCCTGCTCACGCAGTACACGATCACCGGGTTCGACGCCTGCGCGCATGTGGCGGAGGAGACCCGCGGGGCGGCGCTGAACGCGGCCAAGGCGCTGTGGCGGTCCATCTTCTACTCCGCGATCGGCGGCTGGATCCTGCTGCTGGCCCTGCTGTTCGCGGTGAAGGACGCGGGCGCGGTCACCGAGGGCTACGGCTTCGTCGGGGTGCTGCTGCAGGGCGCGCTGTCGTCCGGCTTCTTCAAAGTCGTGATCATCATCTCCGTGGTCGGCCAGTTCTTCTGCGGCATGAGCTGCGTGACCTCGATGTCGCGGATGATGTACGCGTTCAGCCGCGACGGGGCGGTGCCCGGCTGGCGGCTGTGGACCCGACTGGACCGCAACGGCACCCCGGTCTGGGCCGTCGTCGCGGGCTGCGTCGCGGGCGGCCTGCTGACCCTGCCCGCGCTGTACCAGAAGAACGGCGCCCCGATCGCCTTCTACGCGGTCGTCTCGGTCGCCGTGATAGGCCTCTACCTGGCCTTCCTCATCCCGATCATGCTGCGGCTGAAGGCCGGCGACAGCTTCGAACCGGGCCCGTGGACGCTGGGCAGGCGCTACAAGGTGCTGGGCTGGATCGCGTCCATCGAGATCATCGTCATCTCGGTGTACTTCATCCTGCCGACCGTGCCGGCCGGGGTGCCGTTCAGCGACGAGTTCGACTGGTCCGCGGTGAACTACGCGCCGATCGCAGTCGGTACGGTGATGCTGCTGATCGGGGTGTGGTGGATCGTGTCCGCACGGAAGTGGTTCACCGGACCCCGACGTACTGTGGATCTCCCCGCCGGGGTCGCGACCGCCGACGCCCCGGTGGCGGTGCTGGACTGACCACCGGTCCGCGCGGCAGCCGTCGAGCTGCCGCGCGAACCGGACCGGACCGGGACGCCGAACGGGGAATCACCGTCGGGCGGTGGGCTGAAGAAGGTGGAATGGGGTGTGGCTAGGCGAGACGATCCGCCCAACCGTGCGCACGGCGAGCAGCTGGCCGCGGAGTGGGTGACGTTCCGCGACCTGCTCGTGGCGGGCCGGTCGGCTGACGCCATCGCGCTCGCCGACCGCATCGTCGCCGAGTCCGGTGATGCACTGCGGGTCGCCCAGGCCCTTATCGAGAAGGTCGCGGGCCTGCTCAACCAGGGTGGCGCCGCGCGCCCGGCGCCGCTGCTGGACCGGATCGCCGACCTGTTGCGGCACGCGGGCCACAGTCCCCGGCTCAGCGGCGAATACCACGTGCTGGCGGCTTATGCCGCGTTCGCCGACGGGTCGATGAGCACCGCGGTCAGCAACCTGGTGCAGGCCGAGCGGGTGCTGCGCGGCATGACCGAGGCCAACCAGGCCGCGGTGAGCACCTGGCACGACATGTCGGTGACGTACTCGGCGATGGGTTTCCATGCCAAGGCCGTCGAGGCGATGCGGGCCGGCCGTCGCACGTGCGTGGCCGCGGGCATCGCCGAGGCCAACTGCGCTTGCCTGGAGACGCTGGTGCGCTCGGCCGTGGCCCGCGACCACCAGGGCATGACCGACGACTGCGTACGCGAGCTGTGGGAGGTGGTGACCTTCGGCAGCACCGCCGAGCCGGACCTGACCGTGTCCGACCGCACCTACCTGCGGTACTCGGTGGCCCGGCTGGCCGCGTTGGGCCACCGCCCCGTGGGCGGCGACCCGGTGCGCGGCGGGACCACGCCGGACAGCCCTGACCAGTCCTTCTCGCAGGTCGTCTACCTGACCACGGTGTGCGAGGCGATCGCGGCCGACCGCCCCGACGAGGCGCTGCGCCTGCTCGGGGAGCCCGCGGCGAGCGGGACCTGGCTCGGCGAGGCCGAACCGCACCGGCTGCGCTCGATCGCGCTGTCGCGCATCGGCGACCACGCGGGGGCCGTGGAGGCCGAACGGGCCATGCTGCGGGTCATCACCCGCGACGACGGCACGCTGCGGGACCGGTACATCGACAGCGTCAACGCCCGCCTCGACCAGGACCGGTTGCGCCAGATCGCCCAGGAGCACGCCGACGCGGCGATGAGCGACCCGCTGACCGGCCTGCCCAACCGGCGGCGGATCAAGGCGTTCGCCGCCGAGCTGGCGGGCCGGGGCGCCGACGCGGCGGTGGGCCTGATCGACCTGGACGGGTTCAAGGCCGTCAACGACACCCACGGGCACAGCTCGGGCGACCTGGTGCTCCAGCGGATCGCTGGGCTGCTGGCGCAGAGCGTACGCGGCCAGGACCTGCCCGCCCGGTTCGGCGGCGACGAGTTCATGGTGATCCTGCCGGAGACCGGGCTGGCCGAGGCCCGCGAGGTCGGCGGCCGCATCATCGCGTCGGTGGTGGGCGAGGACTGGGACGCGCTCGTCCCCGGGACCCCGGTCGGCATGAGCATGGGCTGGTCGGTGCTGCCCGCGGGCGGCGACCTCGACGCCGTGGTGCGGGACGCCGACGAGGAGCTCTACCGCGAAAAACGCGCCCTCCGCCCCGCCTGACCGCCCCCGCGACTCGATAGACGTTGGCCTATCTGGATGAAAATCCGGCGATCGGACTCATCTAGATAGGCCAACGTCTATGTGAAAGACCTAGTCCTTCACTGGAGTGTCACGCCGCGGGGTGCGCTCTCGCGGTGCGTCCGGTCCAGGGCGGTCACGTAGTAGGTGACCTGGCCGACCGGTGGCGCGGCCAGGTCGGTGAACGTGGTCGCCCCGCGGGCGGTGCCGAGCAGGTTGCGTCCGGCCTCGATGCCGCAGCCGGCTCCGTCGGCCCGGTACACCGCGTAGTAGGCGGGCGCGCCACCGCCCGCCTGCCAGTTGAGCCGGATGCCGCCGCCGACCCTGGTCGCCGTGACCTGGCCCGGCGTCGCGGGCGCCGTGCCCGGCACCAGCGGCGAGACCGGGACCAGTGCGGGGTGGGCGTGGAAGTCGGTGCGCAGCCGGTCGGCGAAACCGAGCGGGTTGGCCAGCAACTCTTCGATCGAGTAGTAGATGTCCCCGGCGACCTCGGGGTGTTGCCGGTTGAGCAGCAGGTGGTCGGGCATCTCGGCGGGGTTGCTCCAGCCGGGGTCGGTGGTGCCGCCGATCCGGTAGGCGGCCTGGCCGATGTAGAGCTGCACCCGGGTGCCCGCGACGACCTGCGACCACCAGGGCACCAGCGCGTCGTACGGCGCGGCCGGGAAGCCGATCGTCCAGTAGAGCTGCGGTGCGACGTAGTCGATCCACTCCTGCTTGACCCACTTGCGGGTGTCGGCGTAGATGGCGTCGTAGGACTGCAGCCCGTTGGTGGCCGAGCCGAGCGGGTCGGTGGTCTGGTTGCGCCAGATGCCGAACGGGGAGATCCCGAAGCGCACGTGCGGCTTGGCCTGCTTGATCCGGGTGGCCAGGTTCTGCACGAACGTGTCGACGTTGCCGCGCCGCCAGTCGTCGAGGGTCTTGCCGGCCCCGTACGCGGCGAACTCGGCGGCGTCGTCGAAGGTCTGCCCGGCCGCCGGGTAGGGGTAGAAGTAGTCGTCGAAGTGCACGCCGTCGAGGTCGTAGCGGGTGACCGCGTCCATGATGGCGTCCGCGCTGTGCTGGCGGGCGGCGGGCACGCCGGGGTTGTAGTAGAGGCGGCCGTCGTAGGCCTCGACCCAGTTCGGGTGCGTCCGGGCTGGGTGGCCCGCCACGAGCTGGTTGACGTTGGGCTGCATGGACACCCGGAACGGGTTGAACCAGGCGTGCAGTTCCAGGTTGCGGGCATGCGCCTCGGCGACCGCGAAGCCGAGCGGGTCGTAGCCGGGCGACACGCCCTGGGTGCCGGTGAGGTACTGCGACCACGGCTCGAACGGCGACGGCCAGAACGCGTCGGCGGTGGGCCGCACCTGCAGGAATACCGCGTTGAAGCGCAGCCCCACGGCCCGGTCGAACAGCGAGCGCAGCTCGGCCTGCTGCTGGGCAGCGGACAGCCCGGTGGTCGACGGCCAGTTGACGTTCACCACGGAGGCGATCCAGAGTCCGCGCAGCGCGCGTTTGGGGGCCTCGCCCAGCGGGCAGCCGTCGGCGGCGGTCGGGGCCGCGGCGGGCGCGGGGTCGTCGGGCGGGGCAGCGGCCTGCCCGCAGCCCGCGACGGTCAGCGCGGCGGCGGTAAGCAGCGTCACCATGGTCCGTCTGGCTCGCACGTCGTCTCCTGTCGATCTGTCCGAGAGCCCGGCCGGGCTGTGTCGGAAAGTTTCGCAGGACGATTCTGTGTCGTAAAGATTTACCGATCTTCCGCCGTCGATCCGTGACACGGCGGTGCGACACGAGCATTATCGGTGCAGTTCGCGTGCGCATGCGTGTTACATTCCCGGGGTTATAACCTCGTCCTCCCGTATACCCGCAGCGCCCGAGAAACGACCCGGGCGCTGTCCGCATTGGTGCGGTACGGGAGGCGAAGAGTTCACACGGAGTGGACTCGCAGCCTCACCAAGGAGTATCTGACATGGCTGTCGGCACCGTGAAGTGGTTCAACGCGGAAAAGGGCTTCGGCTTCATCACCCCGGACGGCGGTGGAGCGGACGTGTTCGCGCACTTCTCCGCGATCCAGTCCAACGGCTACCGGAGCCTCGACGAGAACCAGCGGGTCGAGTTCGAGATCACCCAGGGCCAGAAGGGCCCGCAGGCCGCGAACATCCGCCCGGTCTGAGCGCGCATCATCCGAGGGACGGGCAGTCTGCCCGTCCCTCGGGCGTTCACCGCGCGACCGTCAGCACGATCTTTCCCGCGGTGTGGCCGCCCTCGCCCAGCTCGTGCGCCCGCCCGGCCTCCTCCAGCGGGAAGACCGCCGCCACCAGCGGTTTCAACTGCCCGCCGTCGGCCAGGGCCGCGATCCCGGCCAGACCGGCCTGGTCCGGTTCGACCAGCAGCGTCACCGCACGCCGTCCCGCCGCCTGCGCCTTGGCCGCCAGCCGCTGCGCCGCGAACACGGCCACGATGCTGACCAGCAGCCCGTCCGGGCGCAGCACCCCCAGCGAGCGCTCCTCGTAGTCGCCGCCCACCGTGTCCAGCACGACGTCCATGTCGCGCGCGACGGCGGTGAAGTCCTCGGTCCGGTAGTCCACGCAGACGTCGGCGCCCCAGCCGCGCAGCAGTTCGTGCCGGGGGACGCTCGCCGTCGCGACCACGTACGCGCCCCGGGCCTTGGCGATCTGCACCGCCAGATGACCCACGCCACCGGCCGCCGCGTGCACGAGCACCCGGTCGCCCGTGCGCACCCCGGCGGTGTCCACCAGCGCCTGCCATGCGGTGAGCCCCGCCAGCGGCAGCGCGGCCGCCTCGACGTGGCTCAGGGCGGCGGGCTTGCGGGCGAGGTGCCGGGACGGCGCGGTGACGTACTCGGCGTAGCCGCCCGCGGCGCGGGGGAAGTGCGGCATGCCGTACACCTCGTCGCCGGCCTGGAAGCGGGTCACGCCCGCGCCGACCGCCGCGACCACCCCGGAGACGTCCCAGCCGACCGTGTACGGCGGGGTCAGGAAGAGGCCGTGCCGGCGGACGGTCCAGTCGACCGGGTTGACCCCGGCCGCGTGCACCTCGACGAGCACCTCGGTGGGCCCGGGGACCGGGCGCTCCACCTCCACCGGGAGGAGGACCTCCGGGCCGCCGAGGACCTGCTGGCGCATTGCTCGCATGTGTTCTGACATGCGGTCCATCGTGGTCGCCGCCGGTATCCATTGTGAAGAAGGCACCTCGATGGTATTCAGGTACCTTATGGAAACCATCCCCGACCTGCGGTCCTGCGGCGGCGCCGACGCCTACCTGCGCGGGTGTGCCTCCCGCACCGTGCTCGACGTGCTCGCCAACAAGTGGACGTGCCTGATCCTCGGCGCCCTGGTGCCCGGACGGATGCGGTTCGGGGAGCTGAAGCGCCGGCTCGACGGCATCTCGCAGAAGAGCCTCACCAAGGCGCTGCGCGAGCTGGAGCGCGACGGCCTGCTGCACCGCTCGGTCTATCCCACCATCCCGCCCCGCGTCGAGTACCGCCTCACCGATCTCGGGCGCAGCGCCGCCGGGCTCGTGTGGGCGATCCGGGGCTGGGCCGAGGAACACCTCGACGAGATCGTCGTGGCCCGCAACGCGTACGACGAGTCGTCCGCCCGCGAGGTGCAGCCGGTCGAATGACGGGCAAACCGGGATAGGCTGGGCCGCATGGCACGGCTGACCTATGACCGGTACTGCGACGAGGTGTCCGCCCAGACCGCGCTGCTGCGCGAGGTGCTGCCTGGCGACGACCTGAGCGCGAAGGTGCCGACCTGCCCGGACTGGACGCTGGCCGACCTGGTCCGGCACGTCGGCGGCAACGTCCACATGACCGACGCCGCCGTGCGCGGCGAGCCCGGCCCGCGCCCGGCGCTCGGCGACCACACCCGCGCCGGGGTGCCCGACACCGACGACCCGGACACGCTGACCACCTGGATGCAGGACGGCGCGGACGCGTACACCCGGACTCTGCGCGAGCGCGCCCCGCAGGACCTGGCCGAGATCTTCGGCATGCCGCAGACGCTGACCTTCTGGGCCCGCCGGGCCGCGTGCGACATCCTGGTGCACCGCGCGGACGCGGCGCTGACCACCGGCGCGGGTTTCACCATCGCGCCCGACCTGGCCGCCGACGCCCTCGACGAGCTGCTGGAGCTGGCCGTCGACCCGCAGCTGGGCACCCGCGTGTTCAAGAAGCTGCCCGAGCTGTTCGGCCCGGCCCGCTCGATCCACCTGCACGCCACCGACACCGTCGAAGGCCTCGACGCCGAATGGCTCATTGAACTAGGTCCGGACGGCGTCACCTGGCGGCACGGCCATGAGAAGGCCACCGTCGCGCTGCAGGCCCCGCTAGCCGAGCTGCTGCTGATCCTCTACCGCCGGCTGCCGCTCGACTTCGCGCAGGTCCACGTGCACGGCGACCGCGAGCTGCTCGAAGACTGGCTGGAGCGGGTGTCGATGGGCTGAGCCCGTCAGCAGGTCGAGTGCAGCAGCGCGCCGACCCGTACGCCCGCGTCGGCGAGCAGGTTGTAGACGCGCACCGCCTCCCGGGTCTCGGCGATGTGCACATCGGCACCGCGTTCGGCCAGGTAGGACTCGGTCTCCGGCATCACCTCCAGCACCAGGTGCTGGCCGCGCGACAGCACCACCGACGTCGCGCCCGCGGCTAGCAGCGGCTCGACGTCGGCGGGCTGGATGCCGGGGGAGTGCCGGGTGCCGGTGACGTTCCAGTCCCACGGGCCGCCGCCGCCGGGGAACAGCACGGCGTCCTTGACCCGGCCCGCGCCCTCGATCTCGATCTCGCCCCACACCAGCGACAGCACCTTCGGCGATCTCCGCTCATCCACGTCCGGCATTGTGGCACGATGCACCCGCCCGCCCGTACCCGCAGAAAGGCCGCCAGGTGACCGAGCCGCCCGCCGCCGCACCGCCCCGTCTGGACCTGGAACTGTCGGGGCATGTGGCGACGATCCGTTTCGTCAACCCGGCCCGGCGCAACGCCATGACCAACGACATGTGGGCCCGGCTGCCGGAGCTGCTCGACGAGCTCGCCGGCGACCCGGACGTGCGGGTGCTGGTGCTGACCGGCGCGGGCGGCACGTTCTGTGCCGGGGCCGACATCACCGAGGTGGACCGGCTGATCGCCGACGGCGACCGGAGCATCGCGGTGCTCGCCGAGGAGCGGCTGGCCCGGTTTCCGAAACCGACCCTGGCGTGGATCGAGGGCGACTGCGTGGGTGGCGGCTGCCAGCTCGCGGTCGCCTGCGACCTGCGCTTCGCCGCCGAGGGCAGCCGGTTCGGGGTCACCCCGGCCCGGCTCGGCATCGTCTACCCCGCCCCGACGACCCGGCGGCTGGTCGCGCTGATCGGCCCGTCCGCGGCCAAGCACCTGCTCTTCTCCGCCGAGCTGATCGACGCCGACCGCGCGCTGCGGGTGGGCCTGGTCGACGAGCTGCACCCGGCGGACCGGCTGGCCGACCGGGTCGCCGCGTTCGCCGCGACGCTGGCCGCCCGCTCGCTGCTGACCCAGGTCGCCGCGAAGGAGATCGTGACGATGGC
This sequence comes from Catellatospora vulcania, assembly GCF_009720385.1. Classification (GTDB taxonomy): domain Bacteria; phylum Actinomycetota; class Actinomycetes; order Mycobacteriales; family Micromonosporaceae; genus Catellatospora; species Catellatospora vulcania. The sequence goes on from NZ_WARX01000038.1 coordinate 10,822, forward strand.
CGGGGACGGCCACCACGACGACACCCGGGTGTCCTACTGGCACCGCCAGATGGCCGAGTCGGGCGAGGCCGCCGAGGGCATCGCCGCCTTCGTCGACCGCCGCCGCCCCGCCTTCGGCTGGTCCCCGCACTGACCCCGCCCTCGATCATCCGGCTTGCCTGGCAGCTGTGCGTATCTTGAGGCCAGCTACGCCCGATTGCCTGGCAAGTCGACGGATCTCGCCGCGCCCGCGTCAGTGATCGAGGTCGGCCGGTGAGGGCGATCGGCTGGCGAGCACCACAACGGACACCAGTGCGGCCATCAGCAGGGCGATCACCTGGATCGGCGCGGGCGTGAACGGGGCCAGCAGCACCAGGGCCACGGTGACCGGGAAGGCGTACACGACGAGCCCGCGATGGTGCGGGCAGACCTGCAGCACCCACAGGCTGAGCAGGTAGACCGCGACCGGGACCGCGACGGCGTACGCCGCGGCCACCCCGGACACGTGGGCGACGTGGCTGTCGTAGTCGGCCGCGACCGCGAGCCCGGCGCCGACCGCCGCCGCGGCGACCAGGATGAAGAAGTGGCCGTAGCCCCAGCTGAAGCCGGCTTTGAGCGAGGTGAGCAGGTCGTGGGCGGGGCGGTCGAAGTACAGCCACCACATGCTGAACACGATCACGAGCCCGGCCGCGGCGAGCCAGATCAGCGCCGCGTTGTGCCCGGTGCCGCTCGCGCCCTCGATGGCCACCGTGGCGGCCAGCACGGACTCGCCGAGCACGATCAGCGTGAACAGGCTGTACCGCTCGGCGATGTGGTGCGGGTGCCAGCGGGTCGGCGCGGGCCGCTCGGCCCACAGGGGCACCAGGATGTCGAGCAGCGCCATCACCACGAATGAGGCCAGTCCCCAGCTCGGCGGCAGGAGCAGGCGCAGCACCCAGCCGAGCTGTACCACGGTGATGCCGGCGGCGTAGCGCAGCGCGGTGCGGCGGCGGGGCGGGTCCTGGCGGGCGACCCGCAGCCACTGGGTCACCATGGCCAGGCGCATCACCACGTAGCCGATGGTGATGATCAGGAAGTCCCCGTGCTCGAAGGCGCGGGGCACGCCGGCGGCCAGGATCAGCGCGCCCGCGATCTGCACCATGGTGGTCAGCCGGTAGGGCACGTCGTCGGTGTCGTATGCCGAGGCGAACCAGCTGAAGTTCATCCAGGCCCACCAGATCGCGAAGAACACCATCAGGAAGCCGAGCACGCCGTGCCCGATGTGGTTCTCGCTGACCGCGTGGTGCAGCTCGGCGGCGGCCTGGGCCACGGCCACCACGAAACACAGGTCGAAGAAGAGCTCCAGTGGCGTGGCCGCCCGGTGCGGCTCGTCGGGCGAGCGCGAGGTCATCGGTCGGTACAGCATCCTGCGCGTCGCATCGGCCATGTTCGCAGGCTACCGCCGGTGGATCACGCCGCGCGGGCGGGACGGAGAAGCCCTCGGGGCCCGGCGTATGTGCGGCGCCGGGCCCCGGTCCACACCGGAGGGGCGATGTCCATCGCATAGACATCGGAAGATGGAAGCGCTCCCATGATGCCCCATCGACGCGGGGACCGTCAAGGGTGCGAACCGGACCGTCGGCTCCGGCGGGTGGTCCGGATCAGGCGAGTTTCGGCTGTCCGGGGCGGGTCAGCACGGTGGCGGTGAGGACGGACAGCGCGGCGAAGCCGAACATGGCCGCGGCCATCGGCACGCCGCTGGACGCGCCGAGCGCGGCCACGATCGGTCCGGCGATCGCGCCGATCACCGACTGCACCGCGCCCATCAGCGCGGCGGCGGTGCCCGCCATCTGGGCGTGGCCGTCCAGCGCCAGTGCGGTGCTGTTCGGGGCGACCATGCCCAGGCTGGCGATGTAGACGAACAGCATGGCGACCACGATGGTCAGGCTGTGCAGCCCCGCTCCGCCGACCATGAGAATCCCGGCGGCGACCGCGCCCGCCAGCGCCGCGAACAGCAGGGCGCGCGGCGTGCGCCGGCCCACGAGGCGGGCGTTGAGCTGCCCGACCGCGACCAGGCCGAGCGAGTTCAAGCCGAAGATCAGCCCGTATGCCTGGGCGGAGACGCCGTACACCTCCTGCAGCACGAACGAGCCGCTGGACAGGTAGGCGAACAGCCCGGCGAAGGTCAGCCCCTGCGCGGCGGTGTACCCCCAGAACCGGCGGTCGGCGGCCAGCACCTTGAAGCCGCGGCCGACCTCGGCCAGCCCGCCGGTGCGGCGGCGCTCGACGGGCAGCGTCTCGGGCAGGAAGCGCCACCCGACCACCACCATGACCAGCCCGTACAGGGCGAGCAGCGCGAACACGCCACGCCAGCTGGTGAACTCCAGCACGGCCGCGCCGATGGTGGGCGCGACGACCGGCGCGACGCCGAAGACCAGGGTGAGCCGGGAGAAGAAGCGCGAGGCCTCGGCCCCGGAGTAGAGATCGCGCACCACGGCGCGGGAGATCGCGATGCCGATGCCGCCGGCGAAGCCCTGTGCCAGCCGCAGCGCGGTCATGACCTCGATGTTCGGGGCGACGGTGATCAGCGCGGAGGAGGCGAAGAACAGCACGGTGCCCGCGATGATCGGCCGCCGCCGCCCCCAGCGGTCCGACAGCGGTCCCATCACGAACTGGCCCAGCGCGATGCCGATCAGCGCGACGGTGAGGGTGAGCTGCACGGCGGCGGGGGAGACGCGCAGGTCGGCGGCGATGGTGGGGAAGGCGGGCAGGTACATGTCGAACGACAGCGCGCCGAAGGCGGACATGCTGCCGAGGACCAGGATCAGGGTGCGTCGCTGGGCCGGCGGGGGAGTCACGGTCCTTACCCAACCATCCCGCGCCGCAGTACCGGGAGCTTTGTGACCGCGGTCATGAGACGGCCGGCGCGGCCCGGCCCGTCCGGGCGCCGGCGGGCACAGCAGCGGCGTTCACCAGCCCGGCCTCGTCCTCCAGGTAACGGGGCCGCGCCGCGGCCAGCCCGGCGAACGCCTGCACCACCGCCGCGGCGATCAGGAAGCCGAGCGGCAGCTGCCAGCCGCCGGTCAGCTCGTGCAGTACGCCGACCAGCAGCGGGCCGAGCGCGGCGATCAGGTAACCGGTGCTCTGCGCGAACGCAGACAGGGCCACCACGCCCTCGCCGGTGCGTGCCCGCATGCCGATCATCGCCAGGGCCAGCGGGAAGGCGGCCTGCCCGAGCGCCAGCAGGGCCACCCAGGCGATCGCGCCGGCGTGCGGGGCCAGTGCCAGACCCAGGTACGAGGCGATCATCGCGGCGGACATCAGCAGCACCAGCGGGCGAAGGTTCCGCAGCTTGCCGGCCAGCGTCGGCATGAGCAGCGCGAACGGCACCCCGACCGCGGTCACCCCGGCCAGCAGCAGCCCGGCGTCGGTCGGCGTGAACGCCGCATCGCGGAACATCTTCGCCAGCCAGCCCATGGTGGCGTACCCGCTCAGCGACTGCATGCCGAAGTAGAGCGCCATCGCCCAGCCCAGCCGGGTGCGTGCAGGGCGCACGCGCGCGGCCGCCGTCCTCGTTCCGCCTGCCGATCGCGGCGTACGCCGCAGCGCCGGGCCGAGCCAGGGCAGGACCGCCACGGCGGCCAGCAGCGCCCAGACACCCAGCCCGGCACGCCAGTCGCCGACGGCGTGGGCTATCGGCACCGAGGCCGCCGACGCGGTCGTGGTGCCGAGGATCAGGGTCATCGAGTAGACGCCGGTCATCAGCCCGGCCCGGTGCGGGAAGTGCTGTTTGACCAGCACCGGCAGCAGCACGTTCGCGATGGCGATGCCGGCCAGCGCGATGGCGCTGGTGAGCACGAAGGTCCACGGCGAGCCGCTGACCGCCCGCAGCAGCTGTCCCACGGCCAGCAGGCCCATCGCGCCGACCAGGATGCGGGCCGGGGAGAACCGGCGGGCCAGCCACGGCGTGAACGCGCCGAAGACGGCGAAGGCGAGCGCGGGCAGCGTGGTGATGATCCCCGCGACGGTGCCGGACAGGTGCAGGCCGGTGGTCACCTCGTCGAGCAGCGCGCCGAGGCTGGTGATGGCGGCGCGCAGGTTGAGCGCGACGAGCAGGATGCCCGCCAGTATCAGGACCGCCGGGCGCGGTGCCGGTACGGCCGGTGTCGGCGGCGTCACACGGGGTGCGATCATCGGCGACACGATGGGCGGCGCGGCGGCGGCTACTGGCGGTGGCATACCTCCGATCGTAGAATCATGGGACGAATTTAGGACCGGAGTTGTAAGCAATGACACTGCGCACACCGTCACGCCAGACCCTGGTGCCCCAGGTCATCGAGCAGCTGCGCACCCAGATCGCCAGCGGCGAATGGCCGGTCGGCAGCCGCATCCCCACCGAACCCGACCTGGTCGCGGCGCTGAGCGTGGGCCGCAACACGGTCCGCGAGGCTGTCCGGGCCCTCGTGCACGCCGGTGTCCTGGAGTGCCGGCAGGGCTCCGGCACCTACGTCACCGCCACCCACGAGCTCACCGGGGTGGTCGCGCGGCGGCTGGCCGCCGCCGAGGTCGCCGAGGCCGTCGAGGTGCGCCGCGCCTTCGAGGTGGAGGCGGCCCGGCTGGCGGCCGTCCGGCGTACCCCCGCCGACCTGGAGAAGATGGATGCCCTGCTGGCCCGGCGCGAGCAGCTGTGGCGCGACGGCGACGCGGCGGCGTTCGTCGCCACCGATGCCGACCTGCACGTCGCGATCGTCGCGGCCGCGCACAACGCCATGCTCGCCGAGCTCTACGCCTCGTTCGGCGGCGCGCTGCGGGCCAGCCTCAGCCAGCAGATCGGCGACTCTCTCACCCCCGACAAGTACGTCGCCCACGACGACCTCGTCGAAGCCATCCGCGCCGCCGACCCCGACCGCGCCGCCCGCGCCGCCGGAGCCTTCCTCGAAGCGGCCTAGCCTGCCCGTGCGCACGTATAAGACTTAATCTGGGATATCCGATCGTCCCTGGGAGGCGCGATGGCGAAGACTCTGCTCGACGTCGACGACGATCTCTTGGAAGAGGCGACTGTTGCACTCGGCACCTCGACGAAGAAGGAAACGGTCAACACCGCGCTCCGCTTCGCGGTCGAGGAGAGCCGCGCCCGTCGTGAGCGGGCGCTGGCTGAGCTGCAGACGATCGCGGACGAAGGTGGTTTCGACTTCGACCGGCTGGAAGAGCCCGATCGGTGAGATTTCTGATCGACACCAGCGCGCTGGTGCGCATGCTGCGCCGACAGGTCGACGGGCAATGGCATGACCAGGTGACCCGCGGGCGGGTGGGGATCTGCGATCCGGTCATCACGGAGGGCCTGGCGATCGCCGACGCGAAGGCGTACACCCGGATCGAGGAGAGTCTCCGGTCGGCGTATCCGTGGGTGCCGGTGCCGGACGACGCCTGGGACATCGTCGCGACACTGCGCCGCGAGCTGGCCAAGCACAGCGCGCGCCAGGGACTGTCCGTCGCGGACTACCTCGTCGCGGCCACCGCGATCCGCCTCAAGCTGACCGTCCTGCACGAGGACGCCGACTACGAGACGGCTGCTCGGCTGGTGCCGCAACTGAAGCAGCAGCGGATCTCCGCGCCGTCGGACACCGCCTAGCCCGTCAGAGCCCGGCGACGGAGGCGAGGACGGCGGCCTCGGCCATGGCCCGGTGGCTGGGCGGGTTGCCGCGGGAGACCCACCACAGCGAGTCCTCCACCCGCCGGGCCGTCGCCCACGCCGCGAGCCGCGCCGGGTCCTCGCCCGTGACCTCGCCGAACAGGGCGAACCGCCGCCGCAGCACGGCGGCCGGATCCGGGTGCCGGAACGGGTCGTCGATCTGCTCGACCAGCTTCCACGGGTCGTAGCCGGGATCGCCGTACATCGGCTTCGGGTCGATGACCAGCCACGGCTCACGCCGCGCGGCCAGGATGTTGCCGGGATTGATGTCACCGTGCACCAGCACCCGCCGTGACGCCGTGGTGGGCAGCTCGCGCAGCAGCCGGATGCCGTGCGCCACCAGCCCCGGGTCGAATCCGGGGCGCAGCCGGGCCATCCGCTGCTCGACCAGCCCGGCCCAGCGTGCGGTCACATGGCTGAGCAGGTCGAACCCGCCCGCGTCGGCGACGGGCGCGGACCAGAGCCGGTGCAGCAGCCGCGCTGCGACCAGCAGCCGTTCCTCGGCGGGCAGGGAGTCGCTGTCGCCGAGCGTCGTGCCGGGGTCGGCCCGCTCCAGCAGCAGCGCGTGCCGTACGCCGTCGTGCGCGTACAGGGCGACCGTGCCGTGCCCCTGCCACACCCGCAGCGCCGCGGCCTCGCCCATCATCTCCGGGTGCGGCCAGCTGATCTTCAGCACGGCCGGGCGGCCGTCGGGCAGCTCCGCGGGCGCGACCCACGAGCAGGAGCCGCCGGTCCACGGCGCTCCGAGCCGCAGCGACCAGCCGTCGCGCAGCTCGGCGATGAGACCGGGCAGCGAGTCCAGCCAGGCCCGGCCCTCGGCCAGGTCGCCGATCGACTCGACGACGCTCAGGGTGGGCGGCACCAGCACCTCGGTCACCTCTGGCTCCGTCACGCGGCGAGACTACCGCCGCTGTCTACCATCGCGAGGTGGACTTTCGGGCACAGTTGCAGTTGGCGGCGGTCGCCGAGATCACCGCCTGCGCCGCCCGGGACGGTATCGCCCTGTGGCTGCGCGGCGGCTGGGCTATGGACTTCCACCTCGGGCGGATCACCCGCCCGCACGCCGATGTGGACTGGTTCTGCTGGGCCGCCGACGCCGACCGGCTGACGTCGGTGCTGGCAGGGCTCGGCTTCACCGGCTACGGCGAGCACGATCCGCGGGTGCAGCGCGACTTCCTGCGCGACGGCGTCGACCTCGGCGTGGCCCTGCTCGGCCGGGACGGCGAGGGGCACGTCGTGGTGCCGGCGGGTCCCTATGCGGGCGCGCGCTGGCCGGACGGCATGCTCGACGGCCCACCCGGTCACCTCAACGGCCTGAGCTGCCCCGTCATCAGCCCGCAGGCGCAGCTCGAGATCAAGAAGATGATGCCGGTATGGGTGCCCGGCCTGCCCCGCCGCGACAAGGACCTGGCCGACATCGCCCTGTTGGCCGGCGCGCTGCGGAACACCCCGCAGGTCGGAAACGGGGTTGCCGGAGCCTGACGTCGGGCGCACGATCGGCGGCATGCAACTGGAGATCGCGCAGTACTACCAGGGCGGGCAGGAGCGACACCGGCTGGAGACGGGGGCGGGGCGCTGGGAGTACCTGCGCACCTGGGATCTGCTCAGCCGGGTGCTGCCGCCCGGCCCGCTGGAGATCCTCGATGTCGGCGGCGCGGCCGGGGTCTACGCGGGTCCGCTGGCCGCGGCGGGACACACCGTGCACCTGGTCGACCCGATGCCCGATCACGTGGCCGTGGCGGCCGGACTGCCCGGGGTCACCGCGAGCGTCGGCTACGCCCGCGACGTCGGCGAGGCCGACCGCAGCCGCGACGTGGTGCTGCTGCTCGGCCCGCTGTACCACCTGGTGCAACGGGAGGACCGGCTCGCGGCCTGGCGGGAGGCGGCGCGGGTGGTGCGCCCCGGTGGCCTGGTGGTCGCCGCGACGATCAGCCGGTACGCGTCGCTGCTCGACGGTTACGTCAAGGGCTACGTCGCCAGCCCCGTGTTCGCGCAGATTCTCGACACGACTCTGGCCACGGGCGTGCACCGCAACATCGACCACGACGCGCGCTGGTTCACCACGGCGTACTTCCACCACCCCGACGAACTGCCCGACGAGGTCGCCGCCGCGGGGCTGGCACTGGAGCGGATCGCCGCGGTGGAGGGTCCGCTGTGGATGCTGCCGGACCTGCCGGGGATCCTGGCCGACGACGCACGAACCGCGCAGGCGCTGGCACTGATGCGCGCGGTGGAGTCGGAGCCGCACCTCTGGGGCGTCAGCTCCCACCTGCTCACGGTCGCCCGCCGCGCGGCCTGATGCGGGCCGCCCGTCAGGAGTGGGCAGGAAAGGGTCCGGGCCGGGACCGGCGGACTGGCCGCGGATCCCGACCCGGACACAGGTCTTCGCGTGTACCCGGCGCGAGTGCTGGTCAGCGGCCGCGCCGGGAACGGATCACGCCTGGAGCGTGGCGTCGAGGGTGATCTCGGCGCCGGGCGACAGCAGGCGGGAGATCGGGCAGCCGGCCTTGGCGGCCTCGGCCAGCTTCTGGAACTGCGCCTCGTCGATGCCGGGCACGTCGCCGGTGGTCACCAGGTCGATGCGGGTCACCGTCATGCCGGCGTCGGTCTTGTCCAGGTGGACGTTCGCGTTGGTCACCACGGCGTTGGGCGGGAAGCCCGCGTCCGACAGCTGCTTGGAGAAGGCCATCGAGAAGCAGCCGGAGTGCGCGGCGGCGATCAGCTCTTCGGGGTTGGTGCCCTCACCCTCCTCGAAACGGGACTTGAACGAATAGTTGCCCTGCAGGCCACCCTTGCCGGTCGCGATGGTGCCGGACCCCTCGGTGAGCGTTCCCTGCCAGCGGGCTGTTGCGGTACGAATAGGCATGGGCCCGACGCTAGCTCACGCGGGCGTGCCGTGCCCGGCAATGCCCCGCAATATGAGAGTCGCGAGCTCAGTCGTGTCGTGAGCGGCCGTGTCGACCAGCAGCCGGGGCTCGCGCCACGGCGTGAACTCGCGCGTGCGCACGTCGTCCCAGCTGGGCTGGAACGCCTGATCGGGTTCGGGGGTGCGCTGCCGGACCCGGCGGCGGTGCTCGGCGGCATCGGTGCAGACCACCTCGATGGCGTACATCACCCTGCCGTGCCGCGCGGCGAGGTCCCGCCACCCGGCGCGGGCCTGCTCGACCGCGTTGACCGCGTCGACCACCACCGTCGCCCCCAGCGCCAGGTGGGCGTCGGCGAGCGCGTCCGCCACCACGTAGGCGGCCAGGCCGGTGGGCTGCGACCGGTCGACGCCGGCCCGCCACAGGGCCGACTCGATGGCGTCCACCCGCAGCCAGGTCGCGCCCAGCGCGGCGGCGACCGGGCGGCTCAGCGTGGTCTTGCCGGCACCGGGCAGCCCGGAGAAGACGATCAGCACCGGACCAGTGTCGCCCAGGCCGGAATCGCCGGGAAAACCTGACGGAACGTGTCAGGGATTGCCGCGACGATGGACCCATGAACAAGCAGCTTCACGGCAGGATCGCCCTGGTGGCGGGGGCGACGCGCGGATGCGGCCGGGCCATCGCGGTCGAGCTCGGCCGGGCCGGCGCCACCGTCTACGTCACCGGCCGCAGCACCCGCGCCCAGCGCTCCGAGATGGACCGGCCGGAGACCATCGAGGACACCGCCGACCTGGTCACCGCGGCGGGCGGCGAGGGCATCGCGGTACGCGTCGACCACCTCGTGCCCGAGGAGGTCAGGGCGCTGGTCGCGACGATCGACGCCGCGCACGGGCGGCTGGACATCCTGGTCAACGACGTGTGGGGCGGCGACGACTACGCCGAGTGGGGCAAGCCGCTGTGGGAGCAGTCCCTCGACGGCGGGCTGCGCATGCTCGGGCTCGGCCTGCACACCCACGTCATCACCAGCCATGCCGCGCTGCCGCTGCTGGTCCGGCACCCGGGCGGGCTGGTCGTCGAGGTCACCGACGGCACCGACGAGTTCAACCGGAAGTACCGGGGCTCGTTCTTCTACGACCTGACCAAGACGTCGGTGTCGCGGATCGCGCTGGCCCAGTCCGCCGAGCTCCAGCCCTTCGGCGGGACCGCGCTCGTGGTCACGCCCGGTTTCCTGCGCTCGGAGGCGATGCTCGACCACTTCGGCGTCACCGAGCAGAACTGGCGCGACGGCGCGGCCGCCGATCCCCACTTCGTCCTGTCGGAGAGCCCGGCGTATCTCGGCCGGGGCGTGGCCGCGCTGGCCGCCGACCCCGACCGGGCCCGGTGGACGGGCAGCTCGCTGTCCAGCACGTCGCTGGCGCAGGAGTACGGCCTCACCGATGTGGACGGGTCGGTGCCCGACATCTGGCGCTACTTCGCCGAGCACGGCTCGACCAGGACCGGCCCGATCGACCCCACCGGTTACCGCTGAGGCAGCTCAGCCGTTGCGGGCGGCGATCGCGGCGCCGATCGCCGCCAGCTCGGTCCGCAGCTCGACCGGAGCGAGGATCTCAAGGTCGGCGCCCAGCGGCAGCAGCTGGCTCAGCGCGACCCGGGGCGATTCGACGGCCAGCTCCACCTCGCACCAGCCGTGCTCGTCGGGTGGGCCGGTGTGCAGGATCGCCTCGTCGCGGGTGGCGGGGTCGGTGACCGACGGCAGCAGGCGCAGGCCGCGCGGGCTCACCCGGAGCCGGACGCGGTCGCGCATCAGCGTGCGGTCGAACGAGGCCGCCGAGGCCGCCCACCACCGCGCGAGCTGGAAGTCCTTGGGCCGCTCGAACGTCTCGTCGCTCGGCTCGACGGCGGTCACCCGGCCCAGCCGGTAGGTGCGCACCGCGTCCGCGTCCGGCACCCGGGCCACCAGGTACCAGACCCCGGCCTTGAGGACCAGCCCGTAGGGCTCCAGCTCGCGGCGTACGGAGCCGTCGGCGCGCCGGTAGCGCACGGTGATCAGGCGCTGCTCCCACACCGCCTCGGCGACGCTCATCAGGTGCGGCAGCTCCTCGCCGCGGTGGAACCAGCCCGGCGCGTCGAGGTGGAAGCGCTGGGCGATGGTGCGGGCCCGGTCGCGCAGCGGTTCGGGCAGGGTGGCGAGCACCTTGGCCTGCGCCGCCAGCAGCACCGAGCCGAGGCCCAGCTCGGCGAGTGCCTCCGGGGCCGCCCCGGCGAACAGCGCGGCCGCCTCCGCGCCGGTGAGACCGTCCAGCCTGGTGCGCCAGCCCTCCATGAGCCGGATGCCGCCGGCGCGGCCGGGCTCGGTCCACAGCGGCACGCCGGCGGCCTGCAGCGCGGCGACGTCTCGGTACACGGTGCGCACCGAGACCTCGAACAGCTGCGCCAGCTCGGCGGCCCGCGCCGAACGCCGCTGCTGCAACGTGAGCAGCAGCGACACCAGCCGCGACGCCTTCATCGAGGCTGACCCGGCTCGCCGTGCCCGACTCGGGCCGGCGGCGGCCGATCCGGGGTCTCGCTCACAACCCGGCCACGAACCCGTGCACGCAGCGGGTGACGCGCACCAGGTTCTCCGCGCTGCGGACCGGGTCGTCCGGGTGCTCCAGCGCATGGTCCGCGCCGGTCAGCTCCAGGCACGGCAGGCCGAGGTCGTCGGCGAGCCGCGGGTCCCAGGAGAAGTCGCCGGTGCTGCCGATCAGCTGGGTGGGGGCTTCGGTGGCGCCGAGCGCGTCGACCACCGACGGATGGAACATCAGCGGCGTGAACCAGATCGCGGGCAGCGCGCGTTCGGCGGCCACGGGCGCGGCGAGGCTGCCCAGTGACTTGCCGACCAGCATGATCCGTTTTGCGGACTCGGCCTCGACGGCGGCGACGGCCTGCGCGACGACCCAGTCGGCGCGCTCGTCCATATCGATGGTGGCGGGCGGGGTCCACCACAGCTCCTGCAGGCTCCAGCCGTGGTGGGCGAGCACGTTGCGGGTCAGGTGCAGCAGCGGCCGGGCGGGCGTGTAGCCGCCGCCCGGCAGGATGATCGCCAGCCGGTCGGGGTCGGCCTGGTGGCGGTCGGTCGTTCTCGGCCAGGGATTCGGCGTCTCCGGGCGGGTCATGGGCCGATCCTAGGTCGGCTCAGGCGCGGGTGCCGACCCGCGCGGGCGCGCGCCTGCGGGGCAGGCCTACACCGGTCGTGTGCCGTGCCGGGTCCCGATTTCGCGCCGACGTGGCCGCCGACCGTGCCGCGTTGTCGGGCTGATCATCCAAGGCGCTCGTATCGATCGGCTTCTTATGATCGTGGTCGATGTGGGGCGACTGTCTCACCTGGACTGCTGGAGGAAACGTGCGCAAGTGGTATGCGGCGGCAATGGCGGCGCTGGGCCTGGCGGTGCTGCTGGCGGTGCCCGGCTCCGCGGGCGCGGGCACAGGTGACACGGCGCGCGGCTGTGAGCGGCACTTCGACGCCGCGGTGGCGGACTTCGACGCGGTCTTCCTCGCCAAGGACCTGCCCGCGGTCATGTCGTACTACCACGACGAGGCGGTGCAGATCGGCGCCAACGGGGCGTACCGCAAGGACAAGGCCGCCATCCAGGCCAACTTCACCGGGCTGTTCACCTATGACTTCACGGCGACGTTCCCCGAGGTGAAGAAGGTCGTCGACGGGTGCCGCGGCGCGACGCTGGTGGTCGACTTCACGCTGTCCATCGCGTCGCTGGGGTTCAAGCAGCACTTCTACAACGCGCTCACCTTCGTCCGCGAGCGCGGCCAGTGGAAGATCATCCTGGATGTCAGCTCGCCGCTGCCGGTGGTCTGAGCACCGCACTCCGCCGCCCCCGCCGACCGTTCGCCGGTCGGCGGTGGCGGGTCAGGTTGGTGACGTAACCCTCCCGGGGCTGGCGCCCGAGGGCCTCCACGCGGCATGGTGGCGGTCCGCGGACGGGTGACTTGGGGGTGCGGGCGGCGATGCCGGTCGGAGAGCACGTGGTGGCACGGGCGCGCGAGCACATCGCGGCCGGGACGCTGTCGGCCGCACACGACCTGCTGTCCGCGGCGCTGGGCACGGTGCCCGCCGACCCGGCCCAGGCCACGCCGGTCGTCGCCGAGGCGGTGGTGCTGCAGACCGGGGTGCTGCTCGGGCTGGGGGAGCCGTACGCGGCCCGGGGTTGGGCGGCCTACGGCTTCGCGGCGTCGCGGGCGCTGTACGGCGAGCGCGACCGGCGCACCCTGCACGCGCTCGGGCTGCTGGCCGCGGTGCTGGCCAGGGTGGGCGTGCACGCCCGCGCGGTGCAGCGCTACCTCGACCTGATCGCCGCGTACACCGAGCTGGACGGCGCGGACTCCGACCGGGTGCTGGCCGCGCGCGGTGATCTGGCCACCGTCGAGCACGCCCAGGGCCACTGCGTGTCGGCGCGGCTGCGCCTGGCGACGGTCATCGACGAGCACCGGCGGGCGCACGGCGCGGCGCATCCTGTCGGCATCCGCATGCAGTTGCGGCTGGCCGCCATGTGGCGCGACTGCGGCGGCTTCAACGACGCGCACGAGCTGCTGGCCGAGGCGCGCGAGGACGCGGCCGGGCTGGACCCCGCCGACCCGGTGCACACCATGATCACCACAGCGGGCCGGGCGGTGGCCGACCCGCGCCACCAGTGCGGTGTCGGCCTGATCCCGGACGCCCCGATCTCCCCGGTCGAGCTTGCCGGACGTGCCGGGCAGCAGTCGTCCACAGGGTCCGCGGACCCCGACCCCGTGCCGGGGCAGCGGCCCGAACCGGCCCCGGAGGACTCCTGGGCACAGCGGTTGCGCGACGCGGAGCCGGATCCGGCGGCCTGGGCGGGCGACGTCCACGACCGTCCGGGCGGAACGTCGCCGACGTTGCCCGGCGAGTCCCGGGCGACCGCCTCGTGGGTGCCGCCGGAGCAGGAAGAACAGGTCGCGGCATTGTGGGACCACCTGACCCCGGCCGGGTACGAGCCGCCGTCGGTGCTCGCCGCCCCCGCGTTCAGCACGACCGTGTACCTGCCGCCGTACCTGACCGAGCCGGCGGCGGAGTCCGCCGAACCGGAGCACAGGGCCGGTCGCCACGCGGCCCGGCCCGCGGGGCGACGGCTGCCGCAGCAGACGTTGGTGCTGGTGGCGGGATGTATCGGCATCGTCGCGGTGGCGCTGCTGTTCGTGCTGTTGGTCAGCTCGGTTTCGCCGTAGGCCCAGCACCCTCTAATATCGACGCCAGGCTCTGTCGGCCCCCGGGAGCCGGGCCGCACCCTGATCGCGTCGACCGCGCCGTGCCGCGTCGACGTCCTGTCTCGGTACCAGCGTGGGGTCTCCGCGTGGGCGGCGGGTGTCTTCGCGCGTCCCAGTGAGGGGATTCGCCCATGTCCAGGCCCACCGTGAGGGCAGCGCTGACGGCGCTGCTGGGCACACTCGTGGCCGCGACGGCCGTCGTCGTCGCCGCTCCCACCGGCAGCGCGGCTGCCGCCCCGACCCGCATCATGGCGCTCGGTGACTCGATCACCGGCTCGCCCGGCTGCTGGCGGGCGACGCTGTGGAACCGGCTGCAGTCCACCGGCTACACCAACATCGACATGGTCGGCACGCTGCCGACGCAGGGCTGCGGGGTCGCCCACGACGGCGACAACGAGGGCCACGGCGGTTTCCTGGCGACCAACATCGCCGGCCAGAACCAGCTGGTCGGCTGGCTGTCGGCGACGCTGCCCGACGTCGTGCTGATGCACCTCGGCACCAACGACGTGTGGTCGAACCTGCCCAACACGCAGATCCTCGCCGCCTTCAGCACGATGGTCGACCAGATGCGGGCCAGCAAGCCGACGATGAAGATCCTGGTGGCGAAGATCATTCCGATGAACCCGTCGAGCTGCACCGAGTGCGCCGCTCGCGCGGTGTCGTTCAACAACGCCATTCCGGCCTGGGCGGCGGGCAAGACCACCGCCCAGTCGCCGATCACCGTGGTCGACCAGTGGACCGGCTTCAACACGGCTACCGACACCTACGACGGGGTGCACCCCAACGCGGCCGGCGACCAGAAGATGTCCGACCGCTGGTACCCGGCGTTGATCGCGGCGCTCGGCGGGGTCACGCCGTCGCCGTCGGTGTCGCCGAGCCCGTCGGTGTCGCCCAGCCCGTCGGCGTCCCCGAGCCCGTCCGCTTCCCCGTCCGCCTCGGCCTCGCCGAGCCCGTCGCGCCCGCCGTCGCCGTCGCCGTCGGGCAATCCGGGCAAGTCGTGCGCGGTGACGTACGTGATCATCGGGCAGTGGCCCGGCGGGTTCCAGGGCGAGCTGCGGGTGGTCAACAACGGCACGGTGCCGATCAGCGGCTGGTCGGTGCGGTTCACCTTCCCGAACGGCCAGGTGATCTCGCAGAGCTGGAACGGCCAGTACACCCAGACCGGCTCGACCGTGACCACGCTCAACGTCAGCTGGAACGGCCAGCTGGCGCCCGGCGCGGGCACGGCGACCGGGTTCCTCGCCAGTTACCAGGGCGCCAACGGCACCCCGGTGCCGGTCTGCACGGCGCTCTGATAAAAAGGACAAAAAGGGCGTACCTGCAGTGCGGGTACGCCCTTTTCCCGCACCGTCGCCGACGCCTGCGGCCGTGTCGGCAGCCACCCACGGCAACGTGGTACAACTGGGGGTCGTGAATCGGCGGATCATGTCCGAAGATTCGGGTGAATACGGCCGGCCTGCGCCGGCTGTCGCTTTTACAGCCGGCGGCGGAGGGGAGGCCTCGGTGGCTCAGCAGCCGCTGGGCGATGCTGGCGTGCAGTCGCGCGACCGCATCCTCACCATCCCCAACCTGATCAGCTTCGCCCGCCTGCTAGGCGTGCCGGTCTTCCTCTATCTCTTCCTCGTCGCCGACGAGGTCGGCTGGGCCGTGGTCGTGCTCGGCCTGGGCGGCACCACGGACTGGATCGACGGCTACCTGGCCCGCCGGCTCGGCCAGGTGAGCCGCGTGGGCGAGCTGCTGGACCCGGCGGCCGACCGCCTCTACATCCTTGCCACGCTGCTCGCGTTCACCGTGCGCGACATCGTGCCCTGGCAGTTCACGGTCGCGCTGCTGGCCCGCGACGTGCTGCTGATGCTGACCTTCCCGGTGCTGCGCAGGCTCGGCTACGGCCCGCTGCCGGTGCACTACATCGGCAAGACGGCCACCTTCATCCTGCTGATGGGCTTCCCGATCCTGCTGCTGGCCTGGGCCGTGCCGACCGGCGCGATGCACACCGTCGCGTACGCCAGCGGCTGGGCGCTGTGCTGGTGGGGCATCGTCCTGTACTGGATCGCGGGCATCTTCTACCTGGTGCAGTTCGCCGCCGTGGTGAGGCGCTCCCGTGAGGCGACGGCGTGAGCACGGGCCCCGAGCGGGAGCCGGTGCAGCCGGTGTCCACGCCGCCCTCCGGGCAGCGGGTGTGGCAGACGGACATGCTGACCGACCTGTTCCAGGACCCGCTCGACGGCGGATACACCGACGCGGCCCGCGCCCGCCGCGAGCACGGCCCGCTGCCGACGGCAACCCACTGGACTCGCCGCGGGATCACCGTGCTGGCCTGCGTGGTCATCGGGGTGTTGCTCGCCGTGGCCTACCTGCAGGTCGTGGCACGGGCGCCGGCCCGGGCCACCACCCGCACCGAGCTGATCAAGGACATCAACCGGCGCACCGCGGACACCGACAAGCTCGACCAGGACGCGGAGAACCGCCAGGACGAGGTGAACCGGCGGCGTGAGCAGGAGCTGGACGACACCTCCATCGCCCGCCTGCGTGAGCTGGAGGCCGCGACCGGGGTGCGCAAGGTGACCGGCGACGGCGTGGTGGTCACCCTCGCCGACGGTCCCAACGCGAGCACCGAGCGGCTGGCCCGGGTGCTCGACCTGGACCTGCAGCTGGTGACGAACGCGCTGTGGGCGGCCGGCGCGGAGGCGATCTCGGTCAACGGGCGGCGGCTGACCTCGGTGACGCCGATCCGCACCGCCGGCTCGGCGATCCTGATCGGCAACGCGCACGTCATCAGCCCCTACGAGGTGGCCGCGATCGGGCCGTCCGACATGGCGGACAAGTTCAACGACACGGCGACCGCGGAAGATTACCGCAAGCTGCGCGACGACAAGCGTTTCGAGGTCGGCTTCGACGTCGACGAAAAGGACGACCTGGAGCTGCCGGCGGCGGTGATGCCGCGGCTGCAGTTCGCCCGCGTGCCGCAGCCGTCGCCGTCGCCCTCGGGCACGCCCGCACCCTCAACCTCGCCCTCGGGAGGTGGCAAGTGATCGCAGTACTGGCGTTGATCGCCGGAGTGGTGCTGGGCGTCGTGCTCAACCCCACCGTCCCGGACGCGCTGCAGCCCTACCTGCCGATCGCCGTCGTGGCCGCGCTGGACGCGGTCTTCGGCGGCGTGCGCGCCAAGCTGGACGGGATCTTCGACGACAAGCAGTTCGTGATCTCGTTCATCTCCAACGTCCTGGTCGCGGCCTTCATCGTGTACCTCGGTGACAAGCTGGGGGTGGGTGTCCAGCTGTCCACCGGTGTCGTCGTCGTGCTCGGCGTGCGGATCTTCGGCAACGTGGCGGCTATCCGGCGACGGCTGTTCAAGGCGTAGGTGCAGCAGTGAGCGACGAGAAGACGCAGCCGATCGGCCCCGGTCAGGGCGACGAGCCGACCGTGCCCCTGGCGGGCGCGGGCGGCGACGAGCCGACGGCCGGAACCTCGACCGCCGAGGCCTCGACCGCCGAGCCCGCGGCGGAGCCGACGGCCGAGACGTCCGACGCGGCGACGCCGGACGGCGCCGGTTCCCCGGTGCCCGGCGACGCGGCCCCGCAAGCACGGCCCGAGCCGGACGCGGACGGCCCGAGCGACAACAGACGCAAGCAGATCAGCGGCGCGGGCGCCCTGATCGGGGTGCTGCTGGTCCTGCTCGGCTTCACGCTGGCGGTCCAGCTCAAGAGCAATTCCGCCGACGAGGGCTACAACTCGCTGCGCGAGGAGGATCTGTACGTCATCCTCGCCGACCTCGACTCGCGCGCGGAGCGGCTGCGCCAGGACATCGCCGAGCTCGACGCGACCCGCCGCGAGCTCGACTCGGGCGCGTCCAGCCGGGAGCAGATCCTCAAGGAGGCCCAGGAGCGGGCCGACGACATCGGCATCCTGGCGGGCACGCTCAAGGCCCAGGGCACCGGCATCACGCTGCGCTTCTCCGACGGCGCCGGGCCGATCACCGCGGACCACCTGCTCAACGCCGTGCAGGAGCTGCGCGGGGCGGGGGCCGAGGCGATCCAGATCGACGGGACGGGCGGCTCCGTGCGGGTGATCGCCTCGACGCACTTCGTCAACGCCGGCGGCGGCGGGATCGAGGTCGACGGGGTGCGGCTGACCGGGCCGTACACGGTGACCGCGATCGGCCCGGAAGACCTGGACAAGGCCATGGAGTTCCGCGGCGGGGTGGTTGACGATGTGAGCAACGACGGCGGTACGGTGATCGTCAGTGATCCGCATCCGGTCGACATCACCGCGGTGCGGGGCACGCCGAACCTGGAGTACGCGAAACCCGTCTCCTGACGGGCAAGGCCACACGACGGCCTGGAGCGAAAGGGCACGACCGTGATTCCTGAGGACCTGAAGTACACCGCCGAGCACGAGTGGGTCACCACGAAGGGCGCTTCGGTCCGGGTCGGTATCACCCATTTCGCGCAGGACGCGCTGGGCGACATCGTGTACGTGCAGCTGCCGGAGACCGGCCAGGTCGTGGCGGCGGGCGAGTCCTTCGGCGAGGTCGAGTCCACCAAGAGCGTGTCGGAGATCTACGCTCCGCTGAGCGGCACGGTGACCGCCCGCAACGAGACCCTCGTCGACTCACCCGACCTGATCAACACCGACCCGTACGGCGAGGGCTGGCTCGTCGAAATCGAGATCGCCGATCCGTCCGCGCTGGATGCGCTTCTCGACGCGGCAGCGTACCGTGAGCTGACCCAGAGCTGAACCTTCATTCAGGGGCGTGAATCGCCGAACCGCGAGTCCGGTTGACCCTTCATTTCCAGGGTCGCTAGGCTCGCTCCCTAAGCTCGCCGCTGACGTCGAGTAACGCCCTATCCGGTGCCCATAGCAGTTCCACGTTTACGTGGCCGATATGACCGTGAGGTGGTCCGATGACGCGACCAGACGACGAGTTCCCCCAGCTCGACGTCACGTCGACCCTGCACCTCGGCTCCCTGGAGGAGGCGCTGGAAGGGCCGGAGTCTGACGTAGTCCCGGGGCGGGTCTCGGGACAGCTGCCGCCGGGCATGGCCCTGCTGGTGGTGCGTCGTGGCCCCAACGCGGGCGCCCGATTCCTGCTCGACCACGATGTGACGACGAGTGGCCGTCACCCCGACAGCGACATCTTCCTCGACGACGTGACGGTCTCGCGCCGGCACGCCGAGTTCCACCGGGACGGGTCCACGTTCACCGTGCGCGACGTGGGCAGCCTCAACGGGACCTACGTCAACCGGGAGCGGGTCGAGTCGGCCACGCTCAACAACGGCGACGAGGTGCAGGTCGGCAAGTTCCGCCTGCTGTACGTGGCCGGCCCGCGCGCCGAGGAGGCATGACCGGAGCTGTGCCGGCGTCGGCCGGCGGCGGGGGCGGGGCGGCGCGGGCACAGACGCTGATGAGCATCGGCGAGGTGCTCGGGCTGCTGCGTCCCGACTTTCCGGATGTCACCATCTCGAAGCTGCGTTTCCTCGAGACGGAGGGTCTGGTGGAGCCGCAGCGGACGTCGTCCGGCTACCGCAAGTACAGCCGTGAGGACGTGGCGCGGCTGCGGTTCATCCTCGCCGCGCAGCGTGACCAGTATCTGCCCCTGCGCGTCATCCGCGAGCAGTTGTCCGAAGGCGCGCACCTGACGCAGGCGCGCCCGACCCTGGTCGCGGTCGGCGACGACCACCGGCCCGAGGCCGTGGCGGAGCCCGTCGACGAGCGGCTGCGCCGCCAGGAGCTGTGCCACCGCGCCGGGATCACCGAGGCGCTGCTGGCCGACCTGGAGCGGCACGGGCTGGTCACGGCGCGGGCGGGGGAGTGGTTCGACGGCGACGCGCTGGCGGTCGCCGAGGTCGCCGGCCAGCTCGCCGAGTACGGCGTCGAGCCCCGGCACCTGCGGGCGTACCGGGTGGCCGCGGACCGCGAGGCCGGGCTCTACGCCCAGCTGGTCGCCCCGCTGATGCGCCAGCAGGACCCCACGGCCCGCGCGCGGGCGGCCGAGGCGATGCGCGAGCTGACCGTGTTGTCGCAGCGCCTGCACGTGGCGCTGCTGCGTTCCGGGCTCAACGACGCGCTCGGCGGCTGACCGGCGGTCGTACGAGCCGACGGTGCGCGTGGGCGTGTAGCGTGCAGTAGAAGAGGCTGAGAGGCAGTGTCATAAGGTCCGCCGAGAGGCGGGCCCGCCGGACACCGGCCCCAGGCAGACGCGACGGAGGCGAGACGGTGCGCGAGCTGAGCGTGATCGGGGTAAGGGTCGAACTGCCCACCAACCAGCCGATCGTCCTGCTTCGTGAGGTGGAGGGGGACCGCTACCTGCCGATCTGGATCGGCGCGGTCGAGGCGACGGCGATCGCCTACGAGCAGCAGGGCGTCAAACCTGCCCGGCCGCTCACTCATGATCTTCTCAGGGACCTGCTGCAGGCGCTGTCGGCGCCGCTGAAGGCCGTGGAGATCGTCGAGTTGAAGGACAGCATCTTCTACGCCGATCTGCTCATCGGCGACTCGGTGCGGGTGTCCGCCCGGCCCAGCGACGCGATCGCCCTGGCGCTGCGGGTGGGCGCCCCGGTGCGCTGCGCGGAGCGGGTCCTCGACGAGGCCGGGATCATCATCCCGGACGAGCAGGAGGACGAGGTCGAGAAGTTCCGCGAGTTCCTGGAGCAGGTCCGCCCGGAGGACTTCGCCTCGTAGCCCGGCCACGGCATCCGCTTCCGCGGATGCCGTTAACGAGCGGGTCACCGAAAAGTGACGCTCCGGGACTCGAATGTGGCGTGTCGCGGCGTTACCTCCCCGCCCGCCGGTCGCATCCGCTATAGGCTGCTTCAAGTCGACACTCGGCGGGAGGTAGTCGCATGAACCAGCTCCATGATCCGCAGTCGCCTGGTAGTGAACCAGGTCGTCCCGGTGGTGCGGCCGCGTTGCACGGCGGCGCGGCGGAGGATGCGGACTCGGATGTGCAGGGCGGTTCGCTCGGCTATCGGGGCGTGACGGCTTGCCACGCGGTGGGCATCAGCTACCGGCAACTCGACTACTGGGCGCGGACCGCGCTGGTGGTGCCGAGCATCCGGGACGCGTCCGGCTCGGGCACCCAGCGGCTCTACTCGTTCCGCGACCTGGTCGTGCTGAAGGTGGTCAAACGGCTGCTGGACGCCGGGGTGTCGCTGCAGAACATCCGCCGCGCCATCGAGACGCTGCGGGCGTACGACGCCGACGACCTGGCGACCATCACCCTCATCTCCGACGGCACCTCGGTGTACGACTGCCGCTCGCCGGAGGAGGTCGTGGACCTGCTGCAGGGTGGCCAGGGCGTGTTCGGCATCGCCATCGGCGGCGCGTTCAAGGAGATCCAGGGCTCGCTGTCGCACCTGCCCGCGGAGCGGGGCACCGAGGTCGAGGAGGCGACGGTCACCCCGTTCGCGCCGGCCGTGCTGCCCCTGGGCGTCACCGACGAGCTGGCCGCCCGCCGGGCCCGGCGTCGCGCGGGCTGAAGAATCCGCCCCCCGAGTGACGGGCGTCACCGTGCGGGGGTAAGAAATATCCATGCTGGTACACACCGACGCCAGGCGTCGTTGGCTGTGGGCGGCGGCTGCCGCCGTGGCGGCCTACGCGCTGCTGACCTTCGCGGTCGAGGTCACCTGGACCCCGCTGGTGGAGCAGGACGCCGTCGTCAGCGCGGCCGCGCACCGGCTGGCCCTGGAGTATCCGATGTGGCGGGCGGCGATGACCGCGGTCACCCGCACCGGTGACACCGTGGTGCTGTTGTCGGTGCTCGCATTCACGCTCGGCTTCCTGCTGCGCCGCCGGCTGCTGGCGCAGCTCGCCTTCGTGTGCGCCGCCGTGGCGGCCAGCGCGGCGCTGCGGCTCACCGTGCACGCGCTGGTGGCCCGGCACCGGCCCGACGACATGCTGTCCTGGGCGGCCGGCTGGTCCTATCCGTCCGGACACACCAGTCACTTCGCGACCGCGGCGTTGCTGCTGCTCGTGCTGGTGTGGCCGCGGCTGGGCACGCGCCGGCAGCGGGTCGCGCTGGCGGCGGTGGTGGTCGGCTGGGCGGTGCTGGTGGGGGCGAGCCGGGTGGCGCTGGTGGTGCACTGGCCCTCCGATGTGCTCGGCGGGTGGCTGGTGGCGCTGCTCGGGGTGGCGCTCACGATCGTGACTCACGCAGCGTGGCGAGATCACTCCCGTCCGTAAGTTTACATTGCCGTTCCTGTATGTCCGCTGCCAGTCTGGTCACCCGACCGGCCCGCAGGGGGCCGGCGTACGCGAGGGGTGGCACCGATGGCACGACGCTGGCTGGTGACGGGATGCTCGACCGGGCTGGGCCGGGCGCTGGTGGAGCGATTGGCGCAGGCGGGCGAGCGGGTGGTGGCCACGGCCCGGCGGCCCGAGACGCTGGCCGACCTCGCCGAGCGGCACCCGGACACGGTGCTGGCGCTGCCGCTGGACGTCTGCGATCCGGTCTCCTGCGCCGCCGCGGTGGCCGCCGCGGCCGAGCGCTTCGGCGGCATCGACGTGCTCGTCAACAACGCCGGATACGGGCAGTGCGGCGCGGTGGAGGAGGTCTCCGACGGCGAGCTGGAGGCGCAGTTCGCGACCAACGTGTACGGACCCTGGCGGCTGGCCCGGCTGGTGCTGCCGCTGTGGCGGGCCCAGGGCGGCGGGCATGCGGTGTTCGTCTCCTCGATCGCCGGCGCGGTGCCGTTCCCGGGGCTCGCGGCGTACACGGCCAGCAAGTTCGCGCTGGAGGGCCTGGCCGAGTCGCTGGCACAGGAGTCCGCGCACCTCGGGGTGAAGGTCACCATCGTGCAGCCCGGCGGCTTCAGCACCCCGTACGGCACCTCGGCCGCCCTGCCGCGCCAGCGGGTGGAGGCCTACGAGCCGGTCGCGGGCCCGATGATCGCGGGACTGCGCGGCATGCAGGGCAACCCGGCGCTCAACCCGCCGGAGCTGTTCGCCGAGGCGGTGCACCGCCTCGCCGGGCTCGCCGAGCCGCCGCTGCGCCTGCCGGTCGGCGAGGACGCCGCCCAGTTCCTCACCATGGCCCTGTCCGCCCGCACCAAGGAGTTCGAGGACGTCACCGCCGCCCGCCTGCACGTGTCAGCGGCGGCCTGAGCCTCGCCACACGCCGCCGCAACTCCTGCCGAGTCGCGCCTTCCTGGCTGCTGTGAAGGCCCGAGTCGGCAAGAGTCGCGGCGGGATGGGGGGTGGGGCGGTCAGTCGCGAAGTGCATCCTCGACGCTGGTTTCGTGGCGGCCCAGGAAGACCGGGTCGCGGCCGGTGACCACGTCAAGCATGGCCTTGACGCACGCGCCCTGCTCGCGGACGACCGCCTTGGTCCAGAAGGAGCCGAAGCGGCGGGCGGTGTCGTCGCCGACCCCGGTGGCGTCGATGCCCGCGTCGCGGCACAGCGCGACCGCCCGGTCGATGTGGTAGCTCTGCGTGATCACGATGAGCTGCCGCACGCCGAACACCCGGACGGCCCGCTGGCAGGAGTCGTACGTGTCGAACCCGGCGTGGTCGGCGACCACCTTGCGGTCCGGCACGCCGCGGTCGATGAGCCACCGGCGCATGGCGTCGGGCTCGTCGTAGGACCACTGGCCGTGGTCGCCGGAGACCAGCACCGCGCGCACCTTGCCGGTCTCGTAGAGGCGGCGGGCGATGTCGAGCCGGGCCTCCAGGAAGCCCGAGGGCGAGCCGTTGTCGTGCACCTGCGCGCCCAGCACCAGGGCGACCGGGGCCTCGGGCACGTTCTCGATCGCGTACACGTGCCCGTCGGCCTGCCAGCGCACCCAGCCGATGCTGCCCGCCAGCGCGAGCAGTCCGGCGAGCAGGCTCAGCAGCACGACCCGGCGGGTGACCCGCCACCACCGGCGTCGGCGGCGCACGGGCGCCGGGGACCCGAACGGGCCGGACGCCGGCTCGCCGACCGGCGCGGACTCGGGCTGCTCCTGGTCGGACGTCATACGCGGCATCATCGCGTACGCCGCCACGCCCCGCCACCCCGTCCGGCGCGGGGTAGGGCGATTCGCGGTGGTTGTCGTGATAAGGCCGCTATGGTGAGTCGGACGGAACCTAGCCACGGGGGGCAGGGATGACCGCGGCCGCGGTGCTGACCACGGCGCTCGCGCAGCGGCGCGAGCGGCCGGGAGCGGATCTGGCCGGGTCCGCACCGGACCTGGTCGCGGCGGCCGTGGCGATGGCCCGGCGGTTCCGGTCGGGCGGTGTCCTGCACGCCTTCGGTTCCGACGACGCCGACGCCCATCACATCGCGGTCGAGTTCGTGCACCCGGTCATCGTCGGCAAGCGCGCCCTGCCCGCCGTGGCCCACGGCGCGACCCGGGCAGCCCACCGGCTGCGTCACGCGTCGCCTGGTGATGTCGCGCTGGCCGTGTGCGGCGCGCAGGCCCCGCCGCGGGTGCGCACCGGCGCGGTGGCGGAGTCCGGGGCGGTGCCCGAGGACGAGGCCTGGGTGGCCGGAAACGGTCCGGTGACCGCGGCGCTGGCGGCGGCGGGCGGGCACGGGCTGCTCACCGTCGCGCTGGCCGGGCGGTTCTGGACCGGACCGAACGTGGACCACCTGCTGACCCTGCCCGCCGACGACCCGCTCGTGCTGCGCGAGCTGCAGGTCTCGGCATACCACCTGCTCTGGGAACTCACCCACGCGGTGCTCGAACACGGCCCGGACGGGCCCACACCATGAGGCAGGCCATTCCGGCGGAGTTGCGGGCCCTGGGCGACCGGGCCGGTGCGTCCTGCGTGACCTGTTCGGACACGGCGGTCCCGGCGACCGTGGTGCTGCTGCTGGCCGACGGCCTGGCCCTGGCCGACGCGGGCGGGGGACCGGAGGAGATCAGCGTGGCGCTGGTGGCCGCACGGGTCGGTGACACCGTGCTGGTGCACGCCGGCGAGGCCATCAAGGTGCTGCCGGAGGTGGCCGGGTGAGCAACGCCGCCCCGGCGCACCTGGGCGCCCTGTATCCCTTCCTGTACGCGCAACCGGCCCCGGTCGTGGACGCGTTCACCGCGGAGCTGGTCGTGTCCACCGCGGGCAAGCTGCGCGAGACGGCGGCCCTGCGCGCCCAGGTGCTCACCGAGCAGGGCGAGGCGCTGGCGGCCTGCGCACGGGCGCTGGCGGTGGCGCTGGACACCGGCGGGCGGCTGTTCGCGTTCGGCAACGGCGGCAGCGCCACCGACGCCCAGGCCTGCGCGGACCTGTTCGCGGCCCCGCCGGCCGGGTACGGCGCGCCGCCGCTTTCGGCGTACGCGCTCAGCGCAGACGTGGCCGTGCTCAGCGCGCTGGCCAACGACGTCGGTGTGGAGTCGGTGTTCGCCCGCCAGGTGGCCGCGCACGCCCGCCCCGGTGACGTCGCCATGGGCTTCTCCACCAGCGGGAACTCGCCGAACCTGGTCGCCGGGTTCGACCGGGCGCGCCGCTGCGGGATGGTCACCGTCGGGTTCAGCGGGGGCGGTGGGGGACGGCTGGCCGAGCCGGGCGCCGTCGACCACCTTTTCGTCGTGCGGTCGCCGTCGGTGCACCGCATCCAGGAAGCGCAGACCACCGCCTGCCACGTGCTGTGGGAGCTGACCGTGGCGGAGCTGTGCGGCGCGGACAGCCGCCCGTCGGCGGCACAGGGGGTGTACGCAGATGACCGTTACACAGGCACAGCCTGCGCAGACCGATGAACAGCCGATCCACATCCTCTGGATCAACGCAGGGCTCAGCTGCGACGGCGACTCCGTCGCGCTGACCGCCGCGACCCAGCCCAGCATCGAGGAGATCGCGCTCGGCGCGCTGCCGGGCCTGCCGAAGATCGCGGTGCACTGGCCGCTGATCGACTTCGAGTGCGGCCCGGACGGCGGCGCGGACGACTTCCTGGCCTGGTTCCACAAGGCCGACCGGGGCGAGCTGGAGCCGTTCGTGCTGGTCGTCGAAGGGTCGATCCCGAACGAGTCGATCAAGGAGGAGGGCTACTGGGCCGCCTTCGGCACCGACCCGGCGACCGGGCAGCCGATCACGACCAGCGAGTGGCTGGACCGCCTCGCGCCCAAGGCCCTGGCCGTGCTCGCGGTGGGCACCTGCGCCACGTACGGCGGCATCCACGCCATGTCGGGCAACCCGACCGGGGCCATGGGCGTGCCCGACTACCTGGGCTGGGACTGGCGCTCGGCGGCGGGCATCCCGATCGTGTGCGTGCCGGGCTGCCCGATCCAGCCGGACAACCTCGCCGAGACCATCACCTACCTGCTCTACCAGGCCGCCGGGCAGGCGCCGATGATCCCGCTGGACGACAAGCTGCGCCCGCAGTGGCTGTTCGGGATGACCGTGCACGAGGGCTGCGACCGGGGCGGCTACTACGAGCAGGGCCAGTTCGCCTCGGCGTACGGCACGCCCGAGTGCATCGTGAAGCTCGGCTGCTGGGGCCCGGTCGTCAAGTGCAACGTGCCCAAACGCGGCTGGATGAACGGCATCGGCGGCTGCCCGAACGTGGGGGGCATCTGCATCGGCTGCACCATGCCCGGTTTCCCGGACAAGTTCATGCCGTTCATGGACGAGCCGCCCGGCGCGACCGTCTCCTCGGCGGCCAGCGGCGCGTACGGCGCGATGATCCGGATGCTGCGCCACGTCACCGGAAAGACCGTGGACAAGGAGCCCAAGTGGCGCCACCGCGGCACCGAACTCACCACCGGCTACCACCGCTGAGCAGCGGCCGTATCGATTCAGAAAGGCGTTGAGGACGAGCATGGCGACGCAGGCGGCCGCAGAGGGCCTGGTCGAG
The DNA here is from genome assembly GCF_009720385.1 of Catellatospora vulcania. GTDB lineage: Bacteria > Actinomycetota > Actinomycetes > Mycobacteriales > Micromonosporaceae > Catellatospora > Catellatospora vulcania. Next base: position 37,382 of record NZ_WARX01000038.1, read on the forward strand.
ATGTCGTGGGATCCGATCACCCGGATCGTCGGCAGCCTCGGCATCTACACCAAGATCGACTGGAAGGCCAAGCGGGTCGTCGAGTGCTACAGCACCTCGTCGGTGTTCCGCGGGTACAGCATCTTCATGAAGGGCAAGGACCCGCGCGACGCCCACTTCATCACCAGCCGGATCTGCGGCATCTGCGGGGACAACCACGCCACCTGCTCGATCTACAACCAGAACATGGCGTACGGCGTGCAGCCGCCGCACCTCGGCGAGTGGATCGTCAACCTCGGCGAGGCCGCCGAGTTCATGTTCGACCACAACATCTTCCAGGAGAACCTGGTCGGGGTCGACTACTGCGAGCGCATGGTCCGCGAGACGAACCCGAGCGTCTGGGAGAAGGCCAAGACGACCGCGGCCCCGCACGCCGAGCAGCACGGCTACAAGACCATCGCCGAGATCATGACCTCGCTGAACCCCCTGGAAGGGGAGTTCTACCGTGAGGCCCTGCAGGTCAGCCGGTCCACCCGGGAGATGTTCTGCCTGATGGAGGGCAGGCACGTGCACCCGTCCACGCTGTATCCCGGTGGCGTCGGCACGGTCGCCACGGTGCAGCTGTTCACCGACTACCTGTCCCGGCTGATGCGCTACGTCGAGTTCATGAAGCGGGTCGTGCCGATGCACGACGACCTGTTCGACTTCTTCTACGACGCGCTGCCCGGCTACGAGGAGGTCGGCCGGCGGCGGGTGCTGCTGGGCTGCTGGGGCGCGTTCAACGACCCGGACCACTGCGACTTCACCTACGAGCGGATGAGCGAGTGGGGTAAGAAGATGTTCGTGACGCCCGGCGTCATCGTCGACGGCAAGCTCGTCACGAACGACCTGGTCGACATCAACCTCGGCATCCGCATCCTGCTCGGCAGCTCCTACTACGACGACTGGCAGGGCCAGGAGGTCTTCGTCAAGCGGGACCCGCTGGGCAACCCGGTCGACGTGCGCCACCCGTGGAACCAGCACACCCTGCCCCGCCCGCAGAAGCGCGACTTCGACGGGGCGTACTCCTGGGTCATGTCGCCGCGCTGGTTCGACGGCACCGACCACCTGGCCCTGGACACCGGCGGCGGCCCGATCGCCCGGCTGTGGTCCACCGCGCTGAGCGGCCTGGTCGACATCGGCTACGTCAAGGCGACCGGCCACAGCGTGGTGATCAACCTGCCGAAGACGCTGACCAAGCCCCCGGCCACCTTCGAGTGGAAGATCCCGAAGTGGAGCAACGCGCTGGAGCGCAACCGCGCCCGCACCTACTTCCAGGCGTACGCGGCCGCCGTCGCGCTGCACGCCTGCGAGAAGGCGCTCGGCGAGGTGCGCGCCGGGCGCACCCAGACCTGGGAGCCGTTCAAGGTGCCCAAGGACGCCAACAGCGTCGGCTTCACCGAGGCCGTGCGCGGCGTGCTGTCCCACCACATGGTCATCCGCGACGGGAAGATCGCCAACTACCACCCGTACCCGCCGACGCCGTGGAACGGCAGCGTGCGCGACCGCTTCGGCACACCCGGCCCGTACGAGGACGCGGTGCAGAACACGCCGATCTTCGAGGAGAACACGCAGGAGAACTTCAAGGGCATCGACATCATGCGCGCGGTACGCAGCTTCGACCCGTGCCTGCCCTGCGGGGTGCACATGTACACCGGCAACGGCTCGGTGCTCAAGAAGCTGCACACCCCGCACGCCTTCGCGTCCGGTGCGGCGTGATCCCGATGGGAGACCAGCACATGGACCGGGTCATGGTGCTCGACCCGCACACGGTAGGCGTACGCGTGGAAGGGCTGCTCGTGGAGGTGGAGAGCGCGGGCGGGACGGTCGCCCGCGCCGCCGCCGACGGGGTGGTCCGCGAGCTGCTGCACCTCAACGAGGCCGGGCTGGCCCGGCTGCTCGACGGCCTGGTCACCGTGCCCGGCGTCACCGAGGAACTGCGCGTGCTGGCCGAGGACGAGCTGGTCGGCGGCCTGCTGGCGCTGTACGGCCTGCACCCGGTGCCGATCGAGGAGCGGGTGCTGGTCGCGCTGGACCGGGCCCGCCGGCGGCTCGGCCGCGAGTTCACCCTGGTCGACATCGACGCCGCGGGCACCGCCCGGATCTCGACCGCGGGCGGCTGCGGCAGCGGCTGCGGCAGCACCGCCGAACCGGTGAGCGAGACGGTGTCCCGCCTGGTGCAGCAGGCCGCGCCGGAGATCGTCGAGGTCGTGCTGGAGGAGGCCGCACCGGCGCAGAAGCTGCTGCAGATCGGCCACCGGCCCAAGGCGCCGACCGGCGCGCCCGCATGACCGTGCTGCGGCGGTACCTGACCGCGCCCGCGCCGCCTGCCACCGCGCAGGCGGCGCAGGAACGCTGCGAGCTGTGCGCGGCAGCCATCCCGGCCGACCACGACCATCTGGTGGACCTGACGAGCAGGTCGCTGCCGTGCGCCTGCCGACCCTGCTACCTGCTGTTCGTGCCCGCCGACGAGCGAGTTTCCGCCGTTGTCGGGCGAGGGCCCGCCCCACGCGAGGAGGCGGTGGGCGCGCGCCGGTTCGCGGCGGTGCCGCGCGAGCACGTGGCGCTGCCCGACTTCCCGCTGTCCGACCTGGACTGGTCCGCGCTGGACGTGCCGGTGCGGCTGGCGTTCGTGTTCGTCAACAGCTCGCTCGGCCAGCCGGTGGCGCTCTACCCGAGCCCCGCCGGGGCGGCCGAGTCGCAGCTGCCGCCCGAGGTGTGGGCGAAGGTGCTGGCCCGGCACCCGTACACCGCGCAACTGCCCGCCGACGTGCAGGCGCTGCTGCTGCACCGGTCCCCGGACGGGCCCGAAGCGTACGCGGTGCCGATCGACGTCTGCTACCGCCTGGTCGGGCTGGTCCGGCTGCACTGGCGCGGCTTCGACGGCGGCCAGCAGGCGTGGGCGGCGATCGACGGCTGGCTGGCGCAGGTACGCGAGAACGCCGGCGTGCCCGTGGGGGCGGCACATGGCTGAGCTGGCGTTCGCCTGCGTGGACGCGCAGGCGCTGCCGTGGGCCGCCGGGCCGACGTTGCGCTTCCGGCTGCGCATCACCGCCCCGGAGGGCGTACGCGTGCACGCGCTCGTGCTCAGCTGCCAGCTGCGCATCGACCCACGCGCCCGGACCTACTCCGCCGACGAGGGGCAGGGCCTGGACTACGTGTTCGGCGCGCCGGCCCGCTGGGCGACCAGCATGCAGGCGCTGCACTTCGCCACCGTCGGCGTGACCGTGCCCGGGTTCACCGGCAGCACCGAGTTCGACCTGATGGTGCCCTGTACCTACGACCTCGAACCCGGGCTGGGCAAGTACCTGCACGCGCTCGCCGAGGGCACCGTCCCGATCACGTTCCTGTTCAGCGGCACGCTGTTCGAGGCCCCGGCGGGCGGCTCCGGGGTGCAGGTCGGGCGGGTGCCGTGGGACCGCGAGGCGGCGTACGCGCTGCCGGTCGCTGTGTGGCGCGAGCTGATGGACCTGTACTTCCCCGACACGGCGTGGCTGCGGCTGCGCCGTGACACCGTCGACGCGCTGCTGCGCCATCAGGCCCGCCACGCCGTGCCCACGGCCGACGAGGTGCTGACGGCCCTGCTCGCGGCAGCGGCGGACGACCCCTCGAAGGAGGACGGCCTGTGCCCGACACCACGCTGAGTGACCCGTTCGAGCAGGCCCGCGCGGTCGCCGACGCGGTCCTCTACGAGGGCTACCTGCTCTACCCGTACCGCGCCTCCGCCGCGAAGAACCAGCTCCGCTGGCAGTTCGGCGTCCTCGTGCCGCCCGCCTACGCCGACGACGCGCTCGGCGAGTACACCTGGTGCCAGACCCAGCTGCTGGCCGAACCGCGCCCCGGCGCCCGCCTGCACTGGCGCCTGCGCTTCCTTGCGGCCCAGCGCCGCACCGTCGAATCCGACTCCGGCGACGGCTTCCGCCCCGTGCCCTCCGCCGACGTCGACGGCGTCATCCACCTGCCCTTCGACGAAACCGTCGAACAGTCCGCCGACCTCGTCCTCACCCCCGCCGACCTGGTCGGCACCCCCGACCACGTGCACACCGTCGACATCCCCGGCGACACCACCACCGAGCAGCTCTCCCCGTCCGTCCGCCTCCACCGCGAACGCCACCCCCTGCGCGCAGAACTGCGCCTGCACGCCGAACTCCTCCCCGGCCCCTACGGCGTCCTCCGCCTCACCGCCACGATCACCAACCTGACCGAAAGGAAGGGCGCCTTCACATCGGTATACGTAGAGGAAGGGCACCTTCCAAACGCATCGCCCGAGGCGGCGCAGGTGGGTGGTGCGCTGGAGCGGCCGGAGGCGCTGCGGCACTCGCTGATCGCGGCGCACAGCGTGTTCGCGCTGACGGCGGGCAACTTCGTCTCGCTGCTCGACCCGCCGGAGTGGGCGAAGGCGGCCGTGCAGGAGTGCCGCAACATCCGCACCTGGCCGGTCATGCTGGGCCCGGAGGGCAGCCGCGAGGTGATGCTGTCCGCGCCGGTGATCCTTTACGACCACCCGGTCGTCGCGCCCGAGAGCCCCGGCGACATGTTCGACGCGCTGGAGATCGACGAGCTGCTGGTGCTGCGTACGCTCACCCTCACCGACGAGGAGAAGCGCCAGGTCCGCGCCACCGACCCGCGCGGCGAAGCGCTGCTGGGCCGGGCCGAGACGATGCCGCCCGAGGTGTTCGAACGGCTGCACGGCGCGATCCGGCAGCTGCGCCCCGCGCCCGCGGCCGAGCAGGCCGACGTGTTCGGCACGCGGACACCGTGGTGGGACCCGGGCGCGGACTCCTCCGTCGACCCGGCGACCGACACCGTGGTCATCGACGGCACCCCGGTCGGCCGGGGGAGCCGGGTACGCCTGCACCCGGGCGGGCGGCGCAGCGACGCGCAGGACATGTTCCTGGTCGACCGGATCGCCACCGTGCAGGCGGTGCTGCTCGACGTGGACGGCTCGACGCACCTGGCCGTGACGCTCGACGACGACCCGGCCGCCGACCTGCAGATCCTGCAGGGACGGTTCCGCTACTTCGCCCCCGAGGAGCTCACCGTGGTGCCGGACGAACGCGGTGACCCGAGCGTGGCGGCCGGATCGGTGACGAGCGAGGAGCGGGCATGAGCGAGCATCGCGAGCAAATCATGGGAATGGCGACCCGTGCCGGCGACGAGCGCAGCGAGGAGCGGGCATGAGCGCACGGCGCAGGGTGCTGGTCGCCGGGCTGGGCAACATCTTCCTCGGCGACGACGGGTTCGGCGTCGAGGTCGCGGCGCGGCTGCTCGCGGGGCCGTGCCCGACCTGGCTGCGGGTCGCCGACTACGGCATCCGCGGCGTCCACCTGGCGTACGACCTGATGGCGGGCTACGACGCGACCGTCCTGATCGACCTGGACAGCCGGGGTGACGCCCCGGGCACGGTGCGGCTGCTGGAGATCAGCGCCGCCGACCGCGCGGCCGGGCGGGCCGACGACGGCCCGGTGCTGGTGGACCCGCACGGCATGCAGCCGCAGCGGGTGCTGGACCTGCTCGACAGCTGCGGCAGCGCCCCCGGGCGGGTGCTGCTGGTCGGCTGCGAGCCCGCCGACCTGAGCGAGCGGATGGGGCTGAGCCCGCCGGTCGAGGCCGCCGTCGAACCGGCGGTGGCGCTGGTACGCCAGCTGTGGGAGCTGGGGCCGGCCGTGCTGACCGGCGCGTTGCCGTTGCCGGCGGGGCTGCTCGCCGCGCCGGTGGTAGAGGATCGAGAGACAGGGGTACGGGTATGACGCTGAAGAAGATCGTCGCGGGTCTGGTGCTGGCCGGCGTGACGGCGGTGGTGGTGCGCACGCTGCCGGACATGAAGCGGTACCTCAAGATCCGCAGTATGTGACCGGGCGGCAATGGGGGAGGAGGCGCCGTGTCGCGGCACGATCGATGGGGCCGGATCGGCGTGTGGAGTTCGGCCTGGACCGAGGCGCAGCGGTCCGGTGGTGAGGTGCTGACCGGCGAGTTCGCCGACGCGGCAGCCGAACTGGACGATCTTGGCTATGGCACGCTCTGGCTGGGCGGCAGCCCGGCGGTCACGTACGCGCGGCCACTGCTGCTGACGACCTCCCGGATGACGGTCGCCACCGGAATCCTCAGCATCTGGCAGCACGGAGCCGCCGAGGTCGCCGCGCAGCGCGCCGACCTGGAGCGCGAGTTTCCCGGCCGCTTCGTGCTGGGACTCGGGGTGAGCCACAGCAAACTCACCGAGAACTACGCGCACCCGTACACCGCGATGGCGGAGTATCTGACCGCGCTGGACTCCGCCGCCGAACCGGTGCCGGCGCACGACCGCGTGCTGGCGGCGCTCGGCCCGCGCATGCTGGCGCTGGCGCGAGTCCGGGCCGCCGGCGCGCACCCCTATCTGGTGACGCCTGAGCACACCGCCCGAGCCCGCGAGATCCTCGGTGCGGAGGCCGTGCTGGCGCCCGAGTTCAAGGCGGTGCTCGACACCGACTCGGACCGCGCCCGCGCGGCGGCCCGCGGGCACCTCGCCCTCTACCTCCAGCTGCCCAACTACACCAGCAACCTGCTGCGGTGGGGCTTCACGGAGGACGACTTCCGCGACGGCGGCAGCGACCGGCTGCTGGACGCGGTGTTCGCGATGGGCGATGAGACGGCCGTCGCGCGCCGCGCCGCCGCCTACCTGGACGCAGGCGCGGATCACCTGGCGGTGCAGGTGGTGACCGGCGAGCCCGGACTGCCGCGCGAGCAGTGGCGCCGCCTGGCCGGTGCGCTGCCGCTTGAGGCTTGACCTGCTACGGGCGTGCATGCCGCCCCCGCAGCCAGGGGACGGTGTGCACGCCCGTGAACGAGCAGGTCAGCCGTTGGGCAGAATCGTCACGCCCGCCCGCGCCACGATCTCCTCCAGGGCGGCCACGTGCTGGGCGAACGCCGCCCGGCCGGCCGGGGTCAGTGCGGCCGAGGTGCGCGGCCGCTTGCCCACGAAACCCTTGCGGATCTCCACGTAGCCTGCCTCTTCCAGCGTCGTGAGCTGCTTGGACAGTGCCGAGTCGGACAGTCCGGCGCTGTCGCGGATGAACTTGAACTCGGCCCACTCCGACGCCGCGAGCAGCGCGACGATGGCCAGCCGGGTCGGGGCGTGGATCAGTTCGTCGAACCTGGCGGTCATCGTGTTCCGCGCCGGTCGAGCATGGTGCGCCGCAGCGCCCGGGTGAGCAGCGGCCCGCCGACGACCAGCATGACCGCGCTGACCAGCGTGCCCCAGGTCGCCGGGTAGCCGATCTGCGCGGCCTGCAGGCTGAACGCCAGGCCGAGCGAGACCGCGACGGTCAGCGCGACGAAGCCGAGGATCAGCCCGATCCCGCGTGCGCCCAGCAGGGCGTTGCGCACCTTCACGCGCAGCGAGCCGCGGACGACCCACCCGGTCCCGGCGAGCATGCCGAGCACGAAGACCGTCACCCCGACCCCGATCGTGGTCGGGTTCCCGGACTCCACGGCCGCGGTCAGCGCCAGGATGAGGCCGCCCAGCAGCCACCAGTACCAGTCCGGGATGGACAGCGCGTCGATGACCTGTTCCTGCTGCTCCCGTATCCGAGCCAGCGCCTGTGCCGCCTCGTCGGGACGGAGTTGCTCCGTCATGGTGCCCTCCTTCGGAAAGTATTTTCCTACAAGGAAAGTACACTCGGCTTTCCCATGAGGAAAGTACTTTCCTGAAGGTTGGCACAGTGCGCGAAGAAGCAGTCCTCGCTCTCGTTTCCCCGGCGGGTCGAGCGGCGTTGGGTATGCGGAGCAAAGGAGATAAAATGCACGAAATCGGACTCTGTGAGAGCATCCTCGGCGCGGTCACCCAGCGTGCCGAAGGGCGGCAGGTCAACCGCGTGAAGGTACGCATCGGCGTGCGCCACGGCGTCGCCGAGCCCGCCCTCAAGCAGGGCTTCGCGCTGGTCGCCACGGGCACCACCGCCGACGGCGCCGAGATCGACATGGTCGCCGTGCCGGCGCACGTGGCGTGCTCGGCCTGCAAGCGGGCCGAGCAGTCCATGGACATGCTGCCCGTGTGCGCGTTCTGCGGCAGCGCGGACGTGGTCGTCACCGGTGGCGACGACCTCATCCTCGAAGAGCTCCACCTCGTCGACCTGCGGGCCTGAGCGTATGTGCCTGGGCATTCCCGGCGAGGTCGTCGAGATCATGACCGACCGGCCGGACCTGGCGCAGGTCGATGTCAGCGGCGTACGCCGCGCCATCAACATCGGGCTGTTCGAGCCCGGTGAGATCAACGAGGGCGACTGGGTGCTGATCCACGTCGGCTTCGCGCTATCCAAGATCGACGAGGCCGAGGCGACGGCCGCGATGGACTTCCTGAAGAGCCTCGGGGACGCGTACGCCGACGAGCTGACCGCCCTGCGAAGCTCCACCATCGACTGAGCGAGGCGACGACGATGCGTTTTGTGGACGAGTTCCGCGACGCCGAACAGGCCCGAGCACTGGCGGCCCGGATCGCCGCCCGGTGCGAACCGGGCCGCACGTACAAGTTCATGGAGGTGTGCGGCGGCCACACGCACACCATCTACCAGCACGGCCTGGAGGACTACCTGCCCGAGCAGGTCGAGCTGGTGCACGGGCCGGGCTGCCCGGTCTGCGTCATCCCGATGGGCCGCGTCGACGACGCGATCGCCATCGCCAAGCGCCCCGAGGTCATCCTGACCTCGTTCGGCGACATGATGCGGGTGCCCGGCGGCGACGGCTCGTTCCTGGACGCCAAGGCGGCCGGGGCCGACATCCGCATGGTGTACTCCCCGCTGGACGCGCTGAAGATCGCCCGGCAGCACCCGGACCGCCAGGTCGTCTTCATGGCCATCGGCTTCGAGACGACCGCGCCGTCCACCGCCGTCACGGTGCTGCGGGCCAAGGCGGAGGGGCTGGCCAACTTCTCCGTCTTCTGCAACCACGTCACCATCCTGCCGGCCATCAAGGCCATCCTGGACTCGCCCGACCAGCGCCTCGACGGCTTCCTCGGTCCCGGGCACGTGTCCACGGTGATCGGCTGCGAGCCCTACCGGTTCATCGCGGAGCAGTACGCCAAACCGCTGGTAGTCGCCGGGTTCGAGCCGCTGGACATCCTGCACTCGATCGACATGCTGCTGGCCCAGCTCGCCGAGGGCCGCTGCGAGATCGAGAACCAGTACAGCCGGGTGGTCACCTGGGACGGCAACCCGACCGCGTTGAAGGTGCTCGGCGACGTGCTCGAACTGCGCCCGTTCTTCGAGTGGCGCGGCCTGGGCTTCATCTCGCACAGCGCGCTGCGGCTGACCGAGGCGTACGCCGACTTCGACGCCGAGCGCCGCTTCGACGTGCCCGGCGTACGCGTCGCCGACCCGCAGTCCTGCCAGTGCGGCGAGGTGCTCAAGGGCGTGCTCAAGCCGTGGGAGTGCAAGGTGTTCGGCACCGCCTGCACCCCGGAGACCCCGATCGGCACCTGCATGGTGTCGCCCGAGGGCGCCTGCGCGGCGTACTACAACTTCGGCCGGTTCCGCCGCCAGCGGCTGCTCCAGGTGACGCCGCGATGACCGGCGACGTCACCCTCGACGGCCCGGTCACCGAGGCCGGGGCGGCGGCTGCCGCGGGCATCAGCGAGCAGGCCGTCATGGACCGCGTAGCCCGCGCCCGCCGGGCCCGCGCCCGGGTCCGCGAGGAGCGCCTGACCATGGCCCACGGCGCGGGCGGCAAGGCCACGCAGAGCCTGGTCGAGGCGGTGTTCCTGGAGGCGTTCCACAACCCGCAGCTGGCCGCGCTCGACGACGCGGCGGCGCTGACCGTCGCGGGCACCCGGCTGTCGTTCACCACCGACTCGTACGTGGTCTCCCCGCTGTTCTTCCCCGGCGGGAACATCGGCGAGCTGGCTGTCAACGGCACCGTCAACGACCTGGCAGTGTGCGGGGCGCGCCCGCTGTTCCTGTCGGCCGGGTTCATCCTCGAAGAAGGGTTCCCGGTCGCCGACCTGACCCGCATCGTCACCTCGATGGCCGCCGCCGCGCACGCCGCCGGGGTGCGCATCGTCGCCGGGGACACCAAGGTCGTGCAGCGCGGCCAGGCCGACGGCTGCTACATCACCACCGCCGGGGTCGGCCTGCGCGAGCGCGACCACGAACTCGGCGTCGACAAGGCCCGGCCGGGTGACGTGGTGCTGGTGTCCGGCCCGGTCGGCGACCACGGCATGACCGTCCTGATCGCCCGTGGCGACCTGGACCTGGAGGTCGACCTGCGCTCGGACACCGCGCCGCTGCACGGGGCGACCGCCGCGCTGCTCGACGCATGCGGGGCGGGCGTGCGCGCGATGCGCGACGCGACCCGGGGCGGCGTCGCCACGGTCCTCAACGAGATCGCCCGCGCGGCCCAGGTGAGCATCGTGGTCGACGAGGAGGCGGTGCCGGTCCGTCCCGGCGTACGCGGCGCGGCCGAACTGCTCGGCATCGACCCGCTCTACGTCGCCTGCGAGGGCCGCTTCGTGGCCGTCGTCGCGCCCGAGTCCGCCGACGCCGCGCTGACCGCGCTGCGCAGGCACCCGCTCGGCGAGCAGGCCGCCGTCATCGGCCGCGTTGACGACGACCCGGCCCACCTGGTCCTGCTGCGCACCCGCTTCGGCGGCACCCGCATCATGGACCTCCTGGTCGGTGATCCGCTGCCGCGGATCTGCTGACTCGGACTGGAAGCGAAGATCGCCGTTTCGTGTCAGAACCTTTGGCCCGATCCCATGTTCTGACAAGAAACGGCGATCTCCAGCCGGAACCGGTCGCCGCGACCCGGGGAGGAGGGCTGCGGCGGCCGGGAAGGTCAGGACAGCATGATCTGCCACTGGCTCCAGAACGCCTGGGCGATCAGCACCACCGTGACCAGCAGCCACAGCGCCGGGCCGACCGCGTGCACGTCGACCGCGAGGTCCACCGCCCCGCGCAGCCGCGCCGGCACCGGCAGATGCCCGTGGTGCAGGTTGTACAGCGTCGTGTACCAGCACAGCAGCACCACCGCGACCCACACCACCATGCAGTACGGGCACAGCGCGCCGATCCGGTACAGCGACTGGAACATCAGCCAGAACACGAACCCCAGCGCGAACGTCGCCCCCGCCTGCAGCCCGAGCCAGACGAAACGCGGCAGCCGCACCCCGGCCAGCACCAGCACGCCCAGCGTCACCACGACGGGGAACGTGCCCAGCCCCAGCAGCGGGTTCGGGAAGCCGAACGCCGACGCCTGCTCGGTAACCATCACCGAACCGCAGGACAGCACCGGGTTGATGCTGCACGACGGCGTGTACGACGGATCGGTCAGCAGGTGGATCTTCTCCACGGCCAGCGTGAACGCGGCCGCCGTGCCCAGCACGCCGGTGACGGCCAGGATCCAGCCGATCGCCCGGTCGACGGTGGTCCGCCGCGGCGCCGGCTGCTCGTCGACGGCGCTTTGCTCGACGTGGGAGCCGCCGCGCTGCTTGATCGTGGTCATGGTCAGCCCGCCAGCGCCGCGTCGACCGCGGCCTTCAGGTTGTCGTACGTTGCCTGCTTCTCGAACAGCTTCCCGTTGACGAAGAACGTCGGCGTGCCCCGCGCCCCGGCGGCCGCGCCGTCGGTCCGATCGGTCTCGATCCGGTCGAGCACCGGCTGCGACGCGACGTCCGCCCGGTACTTCGCCATGTCCAGCCCCAGCTCCTGGGCATAACCGTCGAACGTCTTCGCGTGGTCGGTCTGCTGCCCGCCCCAGGTCTGCTGGGTGCTGAACAGCTTGTTGTACATCGCCTCGAACTGCCCCTGGTTCGCGGCGGCCTCCGCGGCGGCGGCGGCGTTCATCGCGTTGGGGTGCATGTCGAGCGGGAACTCCCGCACCACATACGTGATCTTCCCGGCGTACTCCTTGCGCAGCTGCTCGACGGCCGGATACGCCGCGCCGCAGGACGGGCACTCGAAGTCGAGGAACTCCACGATGGTCACCTTGCCGTCGGCGGCCGTCGAGATCTGGTGCGAGTCGGCGCGCACCAGGTTCGCCCCGGCGGCGTCCGGCGTGGACGAGCCCTTCATGGCGAAGAACACGGCGCCACCGATGATCAGCGCGACCGCCGCCAGCACGCCGAGGGTGAACTTGAGGTTGGTGCTCATACCGGCGCGGGCCGGCGCTTTCAGGTTCTTGCGCCCCTTGCCGCCGGTCTTGTCCGGCCGCCGCGAGGCAGGGCGGGTCGTCGCGGGCATCGCGTCACCTTTCCACAGGAATGATGTGGGGGGATTCGTAGATCACCGCTGGTGGGGGCGGCCCAGCTGTCTGGGGACTCTATCCATGACGGCTGGGCGATCCCTGTGAGCACGCCGCGAAAAGCCTGTGCCGTGTCGCCTACCCCGCGGGGGCGATCTTGCGTGAACTGTGGGTACGACACGCCCGTACCGGACAAAAGGGCAACGTTTCGCGCAAGATCGTCGTGATCATGGGTGGTGGGGTGGCGGGTTGGGTGGGGGGAGTCACGCAGCGTGTCGGGTATCGTGTGCGCCCATGCCTAGGACGGTCGGCGTGCGCGCCACGGTGCGCGACATCGCGGCGGAGACGGGCCTGTCCATCGCGACGGTGTCCCGGGTGCTCAACGGCGCGGCCAACGTCGCGCCGCATACGCGTGACCTGGTGTTGCAGGCCGTGCGCCGGCGCGGTGACAAGGCTCCGCTGCGCCGCGGCGAGCTGCCCCCGGCCGCCGGCTCCGTCTACGTGCGCTGCCCGTACGTGCTCACCGACTACTTCGGGCTGATCGTCAGCTCGATCGCGGAGACCATCGAGCTGCACGGCCGGCAGATGGTGCTCAACGCGGGCGAGGCGGCGCAGACGGCCGCGGTGCTGCCGACACTGGGGGACCGGCCGGACGTGGCCGGGGCGATCCTGATCCTGCCGCCCGAGTCGCCCGACGACCTGGTGCGGCTGCGTGACCAGCAGTTCCCGTTCGTGGTCATCGACCCGCGCACGCCCGCGCCGAGGGACATCGTGACCGTGTCCGCGGCGCACTTCGCCGGGGCGCGGCGGCTGATGTCGCACCTGGTGGAGCTCGGCCACCGCCGGGTCGGCATCATTGGCGGCCCGCCGGAGTGGCTGGCCAACGACGCTCGCATGGCCGGGTATGTCGCGCCGCTGGCCGACGCCGGGGTGCTGCCCACTGCCGAGCTGGTGCGGCACGTCAACGAGCCGAACACGGACAACGGCTACCGGGCGGCGGGCGAGCTGCTGGATCTGCGGGACCGGCCGACGGCACTGGTGGCGTTCAACGACAAGATGGCCGTGGGCGCGCTGGCCGCTGCGCACGAGCGCGGGCTGCGGGTGCCGCAGGACCTGTCGATCGCGGGGTTCGACGACATCGACGTGAGCCGGGCGACGACGCCGATGCTGACCACGGTGCGCCAGCCGCTGCAGGAGATGGGCCGGATGGCGGTCACCATGCTGATGCGGCTGCTGGACCGGCACACCCTGGAGGCCGTGCACGTCTCGCTCGGCACCGAACTCGTCATCCGCGACTCCACCGCCCCCGCGCCGACCCGCTGACGAACATTCGTCGCGGGCTATAGGAAGGTGTCCTTCCTTTTCTTCGCAGGCAGCGGCAGTTTCATTTTGTTACAGCAGAATCGGCCCTGAACCTGCTGTCTTTCTCGGACATACCTAGCTCTTGACAGGCCTGAATGCCTTATGTTTCAGTGCTGTCAACAGGACGTCAATCATTCTGTTACATCGGTTACATCGACCGTCCTGTGTACCGAGAACGGCCCGGGGCCGGACCGGCGGCAGCCCCACCGCCGCCCGGCCCCACCGCCCGTACGCGACTCGTCGCGACGCGCCACCTCTCACGCGGCGCGCCCCGGCGAATCCCGCGTCCCCGTCCTGCCATGGCCACGTCATGGTTTTGTCGAAAGGAGGGTCCCGCGTGTTCCGTCCCCGGTCAGGCTGGACCACCACCATCGCGGTCACCGCCACTGCGGCGACCGCGTTCCTGGTGACCGGCTCGGTGATCGCCCCCTCGGCCTACGCGGCCGGCGAGAGCGTCAGCGTCTGGCTCACCACCACGTCCGACTCCGGTGGCCGCACGGTCACCCGCGGCCTGCAGCAGCAGGGCAACATCGCCTTCGGCCCCGCCGGCGGCAGCGCGAACCACACGATCACCGTCAACGAGGGCACCACCTACCAGCAGTTCGAGGGCGGCGGCGCGTCCATCACGGACACCACCGCCTACCTGCTGCGCGGCGGCCCGATCAGCGCAGCCACCCGCGACACGGTGATGAGCAAGCTGTTCTCGCCGACCGCGGGCATCGGCCTGTCGTTCGTGCGCAACCCGATCGGCGCGTCCGACCTGTCCCGGCCGGGCCACATCTCGCTCGACGACACCTGCTGCAACCTCAACGACTTCGGCAGCAACGGCTACGACACCAACGTGCGGCTGCTGACCCAGCAGGCCAAGAACCTCAATCCGGCCCTGCGGGTCAAGGGCGTGCCGTGGAGCGCGCCGGGCTGGATGAAGGACAACGGCCGGATGGACCAGATGGGCTGGCTCAAGGCCGAGTACTACCCGATGTACGCCCAGTACCTGGTCAAGTACATCCAGAGCTACCAGGCCATCGGCGTGCCGGTGAACTACATCTCGGTGCAGAACGAGCCCAACTGCTGCCAGTCGGGCAACCCCACCGCGATGAACTACCCGGGCATGAGCTGGAACACCTCCGGGCTGACCGAGTTCACCAAGAACCACGTGTACCCGGCGTTCCGGGCCGCGGGCATCACCACCAAGGTGCTCATCCACGACTGGAACTACGGCGACTACGCCAGCATGAGCGCGGGCACGCTGGCCGACACGGGCATCCGCAACGACCCGCTGTTCGGCGGCATCGCCTGGCACGGCTACTTCGGCGACCCGGCGGTCGGCACCCAGGTGCACAACCAGTACCCGGCGGTGAAGCAGTTCAGCACCGAGCACTCCGGCGGCACCTGGATCGGCAACCAGCACAACGAGGACATGTCTGACATCGTCAACTACACCCGTAACTGGAGCGGCAGCCTGGTCAAGTGGAGCCTGGCGCTCAACCAGAACATGGGCCCGCACAACGGCGGCTGCGACGTCTGCACCGGCCTGATCACCGTGCAGGAGGGCGGCTCGCGAGCGGGCCAGGTCGACTACACCATCGAGTACTACACCACCGGCCACCTGACCAAGTTCGTCAAGCCGGGCGCGTACCGCATCGACTCGACGGCCAACGGCACCATCCAGAACGTCGCGTGGAAGAACCCGGACGGCTCCAAGGCCCTGATCGCGCACAACGGCGGCACGTCGTCGCAGTCGGTGCGGGTGAACTGGGGCAACCAGTCGTTCGTGTACACCCTGCCGGCGCGTACCACCGCGACCTTCACCTGGACCGGCACCCCCGGCAGCGGCGGGGGCGGCGGCACCGGCACCAGCCCGATCACCGGACTGGGCGGCAAGTGCATCGACGTGGCCGGGGCGGCGACCGCCAACGGCACCGCGATCCAGCTCTACACCTGCAACGGCACCGGGGCGCAGTCCTGGACCCGCGACGCCGACGGCCGGCTCAGCTCGCTGGGCAAGTGCCTGGACATCGCCGGACCCAGCGCGGCCAACGGCACGCTGACCCATCTGTGGGACTGCCACACCGGCACCTCCCAGAAGTGGACCTACAACAGCAGCACCCAGCAGTTCGTGAACCAGTTCTCCGGCACCTGCCTGGACGTGAAGGACAACAGCTCCGCCGACGGCGCGCGGCTGCAGATCTGGTCCTGCACCACCGGCGCGAACCAGAAGTGGACGTACTCATGAAGCGGCGCCTGATCGTCACGACGCTGACCGCGTCGCTGCTCGCCGGGCTCGGCGCGGCCGCCGTGGTCGTGCTCGGCAGCACCTCGGCGCAGGCCGCGGTGACCTCCGGGACCACGTACACGGTGGTCAACAAGGGCAACGGCAAGTGCGTCGACGCACGGGCCGCGGCCAGCGCCAACGGCACCGCGGTGCAGCAGTACGCCTGCAACGGCAGCACCGCGCAGCAGTGGCGCTTCGACGCCACCAGCGGCGGCTACTTCCGGGTCGGCACGGCCCCGGCCGTCAACCAGGTCTGGGACGTCTCCAACGTGTCGACCGCCGACAACGCCGCGATCCACCTGTGGCTCTACGGCGGCGGCAACAACCAGCAGTGGCAGCCGGTGCAGGAGGCCGACGGGGCGTACCACTTCGTCAGCCGGCACAGCGGCAAGTGCCTGGACGTGCCCGCGGCCTCGACCGCCGACAGCGTGCAGCTGGTGCAGTACGCCTGCAACGGAACCGGAGCGCAGTCATTCTTCCTCAACCCCGTCGGCGGGCCGCAGCCCTCGCCCAGCACCGTGCCGCCTAACCCCGGCAACCCCGACCTGGGCCCGAACGTCCGCATCTTCGACCCGTCGATGTCGGCCTCGACCATCCAGTCCCAGCTCAACAGCGTGTTCTCGGGGCAGGAGACGAACCAGTTCGGCACCCAGCGGTACGCGCTGATGTTCAAGCCGGGCAGCTACAACGTCAACGTCAACGTCGGCTTCTACACCCAGGTCCTGGGTCTGGGCTTCTCGCCGGACGCGGTGAACATCAACGGGTCGGTGCACGTGGAGGCCGACTGGTTCCCGCCGAACAACGCCACCCAGAACTTCTGGCGCGGTGCCGAGAACCTGTCGGTGACCCCGAACGGCGGCACCGACCGCTGGGCCGTGTCGCAGGCCGCGCCGTACCGCCGCATGCACGTGCGCGGCAACCTGCTGCTCGACGACGGCGGCTGGGCCAGCGGCGGCTGGTTCTCCGACGTGAAGATCGACGGTCAGGTCAACTCGGGCAGCCAGCAGCAGTGGATCTCGCGCAACTCGCAGTTCGGCAGCTGGGCGGGCTCCAACTGGAACATGGTCTTCGTCGGCACCCAGGGCGCCCCGGGCAACACGTTCCCGAGCCCGCCCTACACCAACACCGGCGCGACCCCGGTGGTCCGCGAGAAGCCGTTCCTGTACGTCGACAGCGCGGGCGCATACCAAGTGTTCGTGCCCGGCCTGCGCAGCAACAGCACCGGCACCACCTGGGCGACCGGCACCCCCGCCGGGACGTCCCTGCCGATCAGCCAGTTCCACATCGTGAAGGCCGGCGCGACCGCGGCCTCCATCAACGCGGCCCTGGCCGCCGGGCAGAACCTGCTGTTCACGCCCGGGGTGTACCACGTCAACGACACCATCCGGATCACCCGGCCCGACACCGTCGTGCTGGGCCTGGGCCTGGCCACCATCATTCCCGACAACGGGGTCATGGCGATGTCGGTCGCCGACGTGGACGGCGTCAAGCTCGCCGGCATCCTCATCGACGCCGGCAGCACCAACTCGGCCACGCTCATGCAGGTCGGCCCGGCCGGCTCCAGCGCGAGCCACGCCGCCAACCCGACCTCGCTGCACGATGTGTTCTTCCGCATCGGCGGGGCCGGCGTCGGCAAGGCCACGACGAGCCTGGTCATCAACAGCCACAACGTGATCGGCGACCACACCTGGATCTGGCGCGCCGACCACGGCTCAGGCGTCGGGTGGAACACCAACACCGCCGACACCGGCCTGGTCGTCAACGGCAACAACATCACGTTCTACGGGCTGTTCGTCGAGCACTACCAGAAGTACCAGGTGATCTGGAACGGCAACGGCGGCCGGACCTACTTCTTCCAGAACGAGCTGCCCTACGACCCGCCGAACCAGGCCGCCTGGATGAACGGCTCCACCCGCGGCTACGCGGCGTACAAGGTGGCCAACACGGTCACCAGCCACGAAGCGTGGGGCCTGGGCAGCTATGCCTTCTTCAACGTCAACCCGGCCGTGGTGGCCGAGCGGGCGTTCGAGGTGCCCGCATCGGGCACGCGCTTCCACAACATGGTGACCGTCTCCCTCGGCGGCACCGGAACCATCAACCGCGTCATCAACAACACCGGCGGGACGGCCAACTCCGCCAACAACGTCGTCAACCTCGTCAGCGGCCCGTAGGTCCGAGGGCGAACCGACCCGGCCGTCCGGCGCGAACGATGCCCGGACGGCCGGGATGACAGGCAACCAGGCACCACCCATATATCCCAGCTCTGGAGGAAGTCCATGAGTGCAGCAACCCCCGGCGCCCGTCGCCGTCTCCTCACGATCGCGGGCCCGCTGCTCGCGACCGCGCTCGTGCTCGGCAGCGCCGCCTGCGGCGGCAGCGACGACCCGGCGAAGCCCGGCGGCAAGGTCAAACTGACCGTCGCGACGTTCGGTGAGTTCGGGTACAAGGACCTGTACAAGGAGTACATGGCCGCGAACCCGAATGTGGAGATCGTCGAGCGGATCACCAAGGCCGAGGACCACCACAAGAACCTCGCCGCTCACCTGGCGACGAACACGGGTGCCGCCGACATCGAGGCGATCGAGGAGGGCTGGGCGGGTCAGTTCACGGCCAACCCGGGCAAGTTCTACAACTGGATGGACTACGGCGGCGGGGACATCAAGTCGCAGTGGCCGGCCTGGAAGTGGCAGCAGGGTTCCTCGGCCCAAGGCGAGGTCGTCGGGCTCGGCACGGACGTCGGCGGTATGGCGATGTGCTACCGCCGCGACATCTTCGAGAAGGCCGGTCTGCCCACCGATCGTGAGGCCGTCAGCGCGTTGTGGCCGACGTGGGAGCAGTACATCGAGACGGGCGTGAAGTTCAAGAACGCCAACATCAAGGGTTCTTCCTGGATGGACGGCCCGACGATCATGTACCGGTCCGTTCTCGGCCAGCAGCCCATCGGCATCTACGACGGTGACAAGGTCGTCGCGGAGAGCAACCCGGGTGTGAAGAAGGCCTGGGATCTAACGATCGATGCGATCAACAAGGGTCTGTCGGCGAAGATCGCGCCGTGGTCGGCTGACTGGAACGCCGGCATGGCCAAGGGTTCGTTCGTGACCTTGGCGTGCCCGTCGTGGATGATGGCCTACATCCAGAGCCAGGCCAAGGACTCCTCGGGCAAGTGGGACATCGCCGCGGTTCCTGGTGGTGGCGGCAACTGGGGCGGCTCCTTCCTCACTCTGCCGAAGCAGGGCAAGAACGTTCAGGAGGCTGCGAAGCTGGCCAAGTGGCTGGTCGCCCCCGAGCAGCAGGCGAAGGTGTTCCGCGCACTCGGCAACTTCCCCTCGACCGTCTCCCTCTACGAGGAGGCGGTCATCAAGGACTTCAAGAACCCGTTCTTCAACAACGCGCCGGTGGGTCAGATCTTCTCGAATTCGGTGAAGACGATGGTGCCGCAGTACATGGGTCCGAAGTCTGGTGACATCAACACGGCGATTCAGAACGGTCTGACCCGTGTGGAGCAGGGCAAGCAGAAGTCCGACGAGGCCTGGACGCAGTCCATCAAGGACGTCAACGCACTCCTGTGACCCGCACCGGGTCCGGCCGCGGTGCGTTGACCGCCGCGGCCGGACCCGGCCCCACCCGCTCGAAGGGACCGCTGGCCGGACATGAAAGCCCTGCTCTACCGCCTGGACGTGAAGGGTTCGCCGTACCTTTACATCGTCCCGTTCTTCCTTCTGTTCGCCGCGTTCGGGATCTTCCCTCTGGCGTACACCGCGTGGGTGTCGCTGCACGAGTGGAGCCTGCTGTCGGACACCCACACGTTCCTCGGCCTGCAGAACTACAAGGACCTGTTCGCCGACGAGT
>NZ_WARX01000039.1 GCF_009720385.1 Catellatospora vulcania
GGTATCCCACCACGAGAGTGGGTAAGGCCCCCGGCTAGACCACCGGGTTGATAGGCCAGAGATGTAAGCACAGTAATGTGTTCAGTCGACTGGTACTAATAGGCCGAGGACTTACCTAACAAACATATGAGAGTCCTGCAGAGATTGCTCGCGTCCACCATGCACATCACGACACGCAACCCCCAGCCGAGGCTGGCGCGGGTTGACATGTTGATAGAGTTACGGCGGCCATGGCGGAGGGGAAACGCCCGGTAACATTCCGAACCCGGAAGCTAAGCCCTCCAGCGCCGATGGTACTGCAACGGGGACGTTGTGGGAGAGTAGGACGCCGCCGGACAAACATCGCAGCTCAAGGCCCACCCCTCACGGGGTGGGCCTTGACGCGTATCCACACTCTTATTCGGGCCCCGTAGCGGGGCCCCTTTTTTATGCCTGCCGGCCGGCCCCGGTGGTTTTCCACCGCCGGCTCAAGCGATGATCGCTGTCTGATGTCACGACCTCGGGTCCAACCGCAGTATCCGACCCGAAACAGCAATCACCACAGGCCCTGTAGACGTCGGCGCGGCACTATTCGGGCCGCAGCGGAGCCTCTTTTCATGCCGCGTTCGCCTCTGCGTAGCACCCTCCGGTTGAGCGTTCTCGAAAGTCGGGGCAGAATCTGCGACACCCGGTGCGCTGCCCGGGAGAACCAGCTGCCGGATGCGCCGCCTTCATCGCGGCGGAGCCGGCTGGGGAGGACCGAAATCGGATGGGCTACGACCTGCAGGCTGTCATCGGTGCGGAGGACCTGCTGCGCGAGGCCGCGGCACGGCAACCCGGTGCTTTCGTGGTGCCGCTGCGGCAGGGGTTGGCGCTGATACCGATGACCGATGAGCTGTTCGCCGCGGCCACGGATGGCAGCCGCGGCGACGGCCTGCGGTTCTGGAAGCTTCCCGGCGGGTTCGAGAACGTACTGGCCGAATGGTCCAAGGCAGGCCCGCTGGGGTACGTCGAAGCGGGCTATGCCGGCGGGTCGGGTACGCAGCGGGCGGCCTTGTGGGCGGATGGGGAGTTGTCCATCGGCCCGATGTTCGTCGACGTGAACGAACCCTTCCCCGCCATCGGCAGTCCCATCTCGCAGGTACTCGTATTCCTGGGCGCGACCCGCCGCCGCCGTGATCCGGACGAGTTCGTCGCGGTGGGTCTGGACCGCTGCCGCGTCACCGAGGACTGGCTGGTCGCCGACACGCGGGTGCGCTGAACCGCGCCGGGTGGGGTGGTCAGGACGCGGCGAGGAGAACGGTGCGGGGGGTCAGGTAGAAGTCGTCGTCTGGCGCGGTCGCGGGGACGCCGGGGATGGTGCGGACCAGGGCCAGGTAGCGGCCGGAGGTGTGCACCTGGGCCACGTCGTACGCGATGTCGGGCTCGTAGTGGAGCTGCAGGGACGACCGGGACAGTTCCCGGCCCGACTCGGCGCTGATCGCGATCAGGGTGTGGTCGGGTGACAGCAGGAGCACCCGGTCGCCGGAGGCGGCCAGCAGGCGCGGCGGCGGGGTGGGGTCTCCGGCGGTGGGGTGCCAGGTCCAGCGCAGGTCGCCGGTGCGGGGGTCGCGGCCGTCGAGCCGGGTCCCGGCGGCAGGATCCGGTGCGGTGACGACGATTCCGCCGGACAGCAGTGCGCCCGGGGCCGCCAGCGGCGGGGACGGTTCGACGTCCGGGCCGGTCAGCACGAGTCCTTCGACGGTGGAGCCGGTGAGGCGTACGCCCTGGCAGAGCGAGTGACCGACGGCGCAGGACACCGGCTCGACCGACGTGGTGCCACTGCCGACGGCGGCCGGCGCGGTGCCGGTGCCGGTGTCGAAGCGCCGCACCGTCCCGGTGCAGGTGTCGTGGACCAGGTACTGACGGGCCGAGGTGAGGTCGGTGCCGCGGCAGTCCGCGCCCACGGGAGCGGCCGCCTGCCAGCGCTGTGCCCCGGTGGCCGGGTCGTACGCGGTGACGTGGGCGGGGCCGGCGACGATGACGGCGCCGTCGGTGGTGAACAGGCCCGGCGGCTGGTAGACGGTCGAGGCTCCGGTGCGGCGGCCGGTGTACGTGTCGCCGAGCACTTCGGCGCCTACCTGCCAGGCGATGGCGCCGGTGCGGGCGTCCGTGCCGACGAGTTCACCGTCGGACCAGGAGCTCACCACGGTCGGGGTGTCGCCGCCGACCGCGACCACGCCGATCAGTTGCGCGGGCCAGCGCCGTAGCGACCACAGCGCGCTGCGTTCGTACTTGAAGTTCGGCGGTGCGTCGGCCCAGACCTGGCGCTTGGTGGCGAAGACCCGGATCCGGTCGTCGAGCACGAGCGGGGCGGAGACCAGCACGCCGATCGGTCCCGGGGCGGGGATGACCGGCGCGGGGTACGGCTTTCGGGCCGGTGTCACGACCTCGGCGGGGCCGAGCACACGCCACGCCACCAGCCCGGCGGCCGCCAGCAGCGCCACCGAGACAGCGCCGATCACCGCGAGCCGAGCTCCGCGGGGCAGGGTCCGCCACGTCATAGGTGCACCCTATTACGGGGGCCTGACCGCATTTCCGAGGGCGTTGCGCCAGGTGACGGCAGACCGGCGGGGACCGCATGGCGGAGGTCCGTGACGCGGTCGCGGCGACGGGCACCCCACCCAGGGTGGGCCGAACGGCTCTCGTGGTGCCACCGTCCGGATGCCGGCGGTGTATCGGCAGCGTGGCGGGAGTCACCACAGGCGGTGTCGTAAGTGCGACTGCATATTTAACAAACCCGGATCGCCATGCATATGCCCTGGTCAGCACGGTGTTGATTTCCGTATCCGACAGGGGTTCCGGTGGCTTTGCCCACTCGGACCATCGGATGAGGCGAAGAGCCCATTCCCGACCGTCGGCAGCCTTGAGAGGGTGCTCCCTAGGCTTCCGGGGGAAGCTGCACTTCCACCTGGGTTTGGGGATTCTGAATGCGTGGGGGATCAACCGTGCGCACACGCAAAGGCGTGGCAACCGTAGTCACAGCTTCGTTACTCGGAGCTATGTCCATTGTGGGCGCGGTCTTCGTGACCGCAACCTCCGTTTCGGCAGCACAGCCGAAACCCAACCACACCAAAATCGTCCCGGACGTGCCGCGAACCAACACTCCGCGAATCACCGCTGGTGAGATCACGGACATCGCGTACGTCGGCAACCGGGTCTTCATCGCCGGCACCTTCAGTTCGGCGCGGAACAACACGACGACGAACACGACGACGGTCAACCAGGCGAACCTGCTGGCCTTCAACATCGACACCGGCCTGATCGACACCACGTTCCGGCCGACCTTCGCCGGTGGCGGGGTCACCGAGGTCGAGGCGTCGCCGGACGGCACCAAGCTGTTCGTCGCCGGGCGCTTCAACACCATCAACGGTGTCGCGAAGAAGAAGTTCGCGTCGCTGAACCTGACCACGGGTGCGCCGATCGCGGGCTTCACCGCCAACGGCAACGGCGCGGGCACCGCGATCGAGGCCACCAACACGACGGTGTACCTGGGCGGGCAGTTCACGCTCATCAACAACACCGCGCGGGTCGGCCTGGCTGCCGTGAACGCGACCACCGGTGCGCTGGTGACCGGCTTCAACAACAACCTGTCCGGCGGCATCGGCGTCGACGGCGCGCTGACCGTGCAGGCCCTGGTGCTCTCGCACGACGACAGCAAGCTGCTGGTCGTGCACACCGCGCGCAAGATCGCGAACCAGGACCGCTACGGCGTTGGTCTGATCAACACCACGACCAACGCCCTGCTGCCCTGGCGCACCCGGCTGTGGGAGGACAACCTCCAGTTCGTCGGCGGCATCCAGCGCATCTACGCGGGCGACATCGCACCCAACGACCAGTACTTCGTGGTGACCAGCGGTTCGGGCGGCGACCGGCCCCCGATCAACGACACCGCCATCGCGTTCCCGCTCGCGGGCGACGACCTGGTCCAGCCGCAGTGGATCTCGCGGGCGTTCGACAGCCTGTACTCGGTGGCCATCGCGGAGAACGCGGTGTACATCGGCGGCCACTTCTCCTGGAACGAGTCGCAGACCGCGCCGGACCCGTGGCCGGGTCTGGACGACGTCGGCTACGGCACCGGCCAGGGCCTGAGCGGCTACGGCCTGGGCGACGCGGTGGTCCGCCGCGACCACATCGGCGCGCTCGACCCGAGCAACGGCAAGGCCATCGAGTGGAACCCCGGTTCCAACTCGTACGAGGGCAACAAGGCGATGCTGGTCACCCCGCGTGGCCTGTTCGCCGGTGGTGACGCGACCACCCAGGGCGGCTACAACGTCGGCCGGGTCGCGTTCTACGACTTCAACTCGATCCCGGCCGCGTCGCCGTACGACACGACGATCGCCACGCCGATCGAGGGCCAGGTCAAGCCGGCCGGTCAGGAGTTCACCATCACCGGTGCGGCGACCGCGACGGGCAACTCGCTCAAGCGGGTCCAGGTCGAGATCGTCGACATGGACACCAACCGCTACCTGCAGCCCGACCTGACCACGTGGGGCGCGGCCGCCATCATCAACACCAACCTGGCGTCGCCGAACACGGCGTCGAGCAC
Source organism: Catellatospora vulcania (assembly GCF_009720385.1). Classification (GTDB taxonomy): domain Bacteria; phylum Actinomycetota; class Actinomycetes; order Mycobacteriales; family Micromonosporaceae; genus Catellatospora; species Catellatospora vulcania. Next base: position 4,568 of record NZ_WARX01000039.1, read on the forward strand.
CTGGTCCCTGCCGCTGACGATCACGGGCAACCGCCGCATCAAGGTGCTGGCGAAGTCCTACGCGAACAACGGCAGCAGCGACGCGACCAAGGCGGTCAAGAAGTTCGAGACGTTCAGCCTCGACGACCGCCCGCCGACGGCCTCGATCACGGGCCCGTCGGGCAGCATCGTGCCGTCGACCACGTTCACCGTCACCGGCACCGCGACCGATGACAAGGGCGTGCAGTCGATCGGCTACACGATGCGCGACGCGAACAACCGGTACCTGCAGGACGACGGCTCCGTGGCCACCACCTACAACACGTTCCGGATCGACCCGGACGTCGTGGGCGGTCTGACCACCACCTGGTCGACCGAGATCACGGTGCCCTACGAGGGTGAGTGGAAGATCCAGGTCACCCCGTCGGACATCAGCCAGTCCTCGCTCGACACCACCGACCGGACCTGGATCATCAGTTCGACCGGTGTCGCGCCGTCGGTCAAGATCACCGCGCCCGCGGTGATGAACCCGCCGACCGCGACCGCGCCGCTCACCGTGGCGCCGGGTGGCACGCTGACCTTCTCGGGCACGGCCACCGACGACCAGAACCTCAACTTCGTCGAGATCCAGCTGCGCAACAGCACCACGCGCGAGAACCTGGCCTCCGACGGCACGTGGAGCACCGACGTGCAGGCGGGCTGGTACCGGGTCTCCCCGGCCAACCTCAACGCCACGTCGCTGAACTGGTCGTACACCACGCCGTTCAACCTGAAGCCGGGCGCGTACTCGTTCACGGTAAAGGCCGCGGACGACCTGGGCCTGGAGACCTCCAGTGCCAACCAGGGCAAACTGACGATCAACGCGCAGATCCCGGGCGACAACCCGCCCAACGGCCTGCTCAACGTCACCGGCAACCAGACCGCCGACGTGCTCCACCTCGACCTCGCCGGCACCTCGACCGACGACTTCGGCGTGGCGAGCGTCAAGGTGGCCATCCGCGAGCTGGACAGCAGCCGCTACCTGCAGGCCAACGGCACGCTCAGTGCCGCGTTCGCGACCCGCGACGCGGTGCTGGCCACGCCTAACGGCACCAGCAGCACGTGGACGCTGTCGACGGACCTGCCCGTGCAGGGCCGGTACTCGGTGACGGCGTACGCGTACGACACCGTGGGTCAGCAGGACACCTCGACCACCGGCGCGACGGCGACGTACACCATCTACCCGGGTGACCTGCCGCCGGTCGTGTCGACGACCCTGATGCAGCCGGCGAACGGCGCGGTCTTCACCGACGCGCGCATCTTCGTCAGCGGCCGGGTCGAGGACGACCAGCAGATCGCCAAGGCACAGGTGGCGATCGTGGACAGCCTGGGCCGCTACATGAGCTCGTCCGGCACGTTCACTTCCACGTCGGCCAGCTGGCGGGACGCGTTCCTGAACTCGCCCGGTTCGCCCGGCTCGAACTACTCGTACACCACCCCGGCGATCCCGGCCGGGACGTACACGGTCAAGGTTCGCGGTATCGACCAGCACGACTTCGCCACGAACCCGTCGGTGGACGTCACCGTGACCGTGCAGGTGCCGCCGAACGTCGCTCCGGTCGCCAACTTCACGGTGTCCTGCGCGGCCAACGTCTGCACCTTCGACGGCCGCACGTCGACCGACGAGAACACCCCGGCGCTGACGTACTCGTGGAACTTCGGCCAGGGCTCCGGCTCCGGCGCGGTGGCCACCAAGACCTACACCTCGGCGGCCACGTTCAACGTGGTGCTGACGGTGAAGGACGAGTACGGCCTGACGGCGACGAAGACCCTGCCGGTGACCATCACGGAGCCCGCGGGCAACGTGGCGCCGACTCCGGTCATCAACCTCCCGTCGTGCACGCTGCTGGTGTGCAACATCTCCGGCGTCGGGTCCGCGGACCCGAACACCGGCGACACGTTCACCTACAGCTGGAACTTCGGGGACGGCACGGCGACGAGCACCTCGTCGGCGCCCGCCCACACGTTCCCGGCTGCGGGCACGTACACGCTGACCCTCACCGTCACCGACGGCTGGGGCAAGGCGGCCAGCACGACCAGGCAGGTCACCGTCGCCGCTGCGTGACAGGTGAACCTCCCCGCCGGGCCTTCGGGTCCGGCGGGGAGGGCCGATGAACGAAAGACCGCCGCCGGCCTTCAGGCCGGCGGCGGTCTTTTTCGTGGGTACGGATCAGACGAAGTACTTCTCCGCGGCGTGCAGGAGCGCGTCGTTCTCGTCGGCGGTGCCGATGGTGACGCGCACCCCGTCGCCCGCGAACGGCCGCACGATGACGCCCTCGGCCTCGCAGGCCTGCGCGAACGGCACGGCCCGCTCGCCCAGCGGCAGCCATACGAAGTTGGCCTGGCTGGGGGGAACGCCCGGCAGCAGCTTCGCCAGGGCGATCTGGACCCGCTCGCGCTCGGCGATGACGAGGTCGCAGCGGCGGCGCATCTCCGCCTCGGCGTCCAGCGCGGCCAGCGCCGCGGCCTGGGCGGCCATGCTGGTGGAGAACGGGGTGACCACCTTGCGCACCGCACCGGCGACCTCAGGGTGCGCCACGAGGTAGCCGATGCGCAGCCCGGCCAGGCCCCATGCCTTGCTCAGGGTGCGCAGCACCGCGACGTTGGGCCGGTCGCCGTAGACCTCGACGCCGTCGGGCACGGCCGGGTCGGTGACGAACTCCTTGTACGCCTCGTCCAGCACGACCAGCACGTCGTCGGGCACGGCGGCGAGGAACTCGTCCAGCTCGGCCTTGCGCACGCTGGTGCCGGTCGGGTTGTTCGGGTTGCAGACCAGGATCAGCCGGGTCCGCTCGGTGATCGCGGCGGCCATCGCGGCCAGGTCGTGGCCGTGCTCGGCGGTGTTCGGCACGCGCACCGAGGTCGCCGCCGTGGTCGCCGCGATGATCGGGTACGCCTCGAAGGAGCGCCAGGCGTAGAGCAGTTCGTCGCCCGGCAGGCAGGTGGCCCGTACCAGGTGCTCGGCGAGCGCGACCGAGCCGCAGCCGGTCACCACCCGCTCGGCGGGCACGCCCAGCCGCTCGGCGAGCTTGTCGCGCAGCGCGACGACGCCCATGTCCGGGTAGCGGTGCACGTTCGCGACGGCGTCGGCGACGGCCTCGACCACGCCCGGCAGCGGCCCGTACGGCACCTCGTTGCTGGCCAGCTTGATCGCGCCGGGCACGGAGCGGCCGGGCACGTAGTTCGGCAGAGCGTTCAGGTCGCCCCTGGTCAGGCCCCGCTCACTGCGTTCGCTCATGATGCGCCTCTCTTGTCGGTACGGACCGGGTCGGGCAGGCGCACCACGTAGGTGCCCGCCGAGCGGTCATGCCAGGCCATGCGCTGCTGGCGGTCGATCAGCAGGAACACGACGTCGACGAACTGAAGTATGACGAAGCACGGGCCGCAGCAGGAGAGCAGCAGCAGCGGCATGGCCAGCGGGCTCCAGCGCCGCCACGCCCGGCCGACCCCGAGCGGGTCCAGGTTCTCCGCCCGGACGACCTTGATGCGGGCCATCCTCTTGCCCAGTGTCTGGCCGGTGTGCGCGGTGGCCGGCACCTCGTAGGCGAACCACAGCGCGAGCGCGATCAGGATGATCACGAGCAGCAGCGCGTCCATCTGCGCCGGCCGCTCCATGTCGAGCGGCAGCTCGCCGGTCTCCATCCACTTGTCGGTGATGGCCTGGGTGTAGGGGATGTACTCGCGCAGGAACAGGTAGATGAACCAGCCGTTGACGACGACGTTCAGCAGCACCAGCGCGACCGTGTCGACGATCCGGGCGACCAGCCGGGCCCCGGGGGTGGCCAGGGGCATGCCGTGCGGCCTCAGCGGCGGCTGGGGCACCGGATGCGGCCAGCCTGGCGGCAGGGGGCGCATGCCGGGACCGCCCGGCGGCGGGGCGCCCGTGGTCAGCCCGCCGGTCGGCATTCCGGGCGGCGGGAGCACCGGCGGCGTGACCCCGTCGCGGGCCGCGCTGACCTGAGACGGCGGCGCCACGGGTGGGGGCGGCGGGGGCGGCGCTGCGGGCGGCCCGTCCGGTGGGGTCGCGTCGGCGGGCAGGGGCGCGCCGAGCCAGCCCTCGCCGTCCCAGTACCGCTGCGTGCTGGGATCGGCGGGGTCCTTGTACCACCCAGGACTGATCGTCATGACTGCTATTTAACCGACCTTCACCACGACGGTCTGCGCCGCCTTGTCATGCAGGCATTGTTGGAGCGGTTTGTCCCACAGCTGCCAGAACCCGTCGAGGTAGCTGAAGCCCGGCACGAACAGGCCCGCGACCCGCTCCACGCCCCACCGCTTGGTCAGGTCGCCCCGGCTCAGCGCCTGTCCCGGCTGCACCTTGATCACGCGGATCTTGAGCACCCGCTTGCCGACGGTCTCGCCGCCCTTACGCAGCTGGTACTCGACCAGGTACAGGTAGGTGACCAGCAGGTTGACCACGAACGTGCCGCCGATGACGACGAACATCGTGCCGAAGAAGGCATAGAAGTCGTCCGCCGGGGGCACCCCGGGATCGCCGTTGTAGTTGCTGGTCGCGTCGGCCCAGTCGACGATGGCGAACACCCACAGGATCATCAGCGGCACGGTGAAGATCAGACCCACCGCTCCGGCGATGAGGCCGTCCAGCAGGTAGGCGAGCAGCCGGTCGCCGAAGCTCGCCAGCGGCTGTCCGTTCGGCGCGAGCGGGGTGGGAAAGGCGCCGCGCGGCGGGCCTGGCGGCACCCAGCCGGTGGGCTGGCCGGCCCACGGCCCGGCGGGGTGCTGCGGCGGCACGGCACCCGGCGCCGGGGCTTGCTGCGGCACCGGGCCGCGGAGGTTCACCGGGTTGTCCGGCGGCACTGAGGGGGAGGTCATGCGCGACATCCTTCCATGTCCTCGCCGCTGTCGAAGGTGCGCGCCGGGGTGGGAGAGGGGCGCCTGCCTCGGCATACGCGCCGGCAGGCGCCCCTGGGGTCTTGAATAGGGCGGTGCGGTCAGAGATTGCCGCGGGTGTCCTGCTCGCGCTCGATCGCCTCGAACAGGGCCTTGAAGTTGCCCTTGCCGAAGCCGAGCGAGCCGTGCCGCTCGATGAGCTCGAAGAAGACCGTCGGGCGGTCCTGCACCGGCTTGGTGAAGATCTGCAGCAGGTAGCCGTCCTCGTCCCGGTCGACGAGGATCTTGCGCTTCTTCAGCTCCTCGATCGGGGCGCGCACGTTGCCGATACGGGCCCGCAGCTCCGGGTCGTCGTAGTACGAGTCGGGGGTGGCCAGGAACTCCACGCCCGCGGCCCGCATCGCGTCGACGGTGGCCAGGATGTCGTTGGTGGCCAGCGCGATGTGCTGCGCGCCCGGACCGCCGTAGAACTCCAGGTACTCGTCGATCTGCGACTTCTTCTTGGCGATCGCCGGCTCGTTGAGCGGGAACTTCACCTTGCGGGTGCCGTTGGCGACGACCTTGCTCATCAGCGCGCTGTAGTCGGTGGCGATGTCGTCGCCGACGAACTCCGCCATGTTCGTAAAGCCCATGACGCGGTGGTAGAACTCCACCCACTCGTCCATGCGGCCCAGCTCGACGTTGCCGACGACGTGGTCGACGGCCTGGAAGAAGCGCTTGGGCGAGCCGGCGGCGACGGCCGCGGAGCGGTCCACGAGCGGCTCGCGCACCACGAAGCCCGGCGCGAACGGGCCGGTGTAGCCGGAGCGGTCGATCAGGGTGTGCCGGGTCTCGCCGTACGTGGCGATCGCGGCGAGGCGGACGGTGCCGTGCTCGTCCTTCTCGTCGTACGGCTCCTGCACACCGGTCGCGCCGTGCGCCACGGCGTACGCGTACGCGGCGTCCACGTCGGGGACCTCGAGGGCGATGTCGGTGACGCCGTCGCCGTGGCGGGCGTGGTGGTCCGCGCCCGGGGCGGCCGCGTGCACCGCGCCGCGCAGCACGAACCGGCCGCTGCCCGAGGTCAGCACGTACTCGGCGTAGTCCCGGTAGCCCTGCTCCGGGCCGCGGTACGCGACCAGCGTCATGCCGAACGCGGTGGAGTAGTAGTGGGCCGCCTGCTTGGCGTTGCCCACCAGGAAGGCGATGTGGTCGACACCCTTCACGGGGAACGGGTCGGTCATCTGCGCCGGCGACGCGTGGGTGGCGGCCGGGTGCGCTACAGCGGTCATGTCGAAAGATTTACCCAGCTCCGTGACCTGGGCAACTGTCTCGTCAATCACTGATCAGATTGCGCAGAACGACCGGTGGTGGTGGCCGTTTGCTAGACACATTGACCAGTTATCGAATCGTTATCGCGGCTTGTCATGCTCGGGCGGCTCCCGGGCGTATCCCCGGTGACCAGGGGGAGACGGCCATGGACGACTTTGCTGAGTTCTACCTCAGCGGCAAGGACGCGGTGTTCCGCGCGGTGCTCGCGGCGGGCGGCGACCGCGCGGGCGCGGAGGACGCCGTGGCCGAGGCGTACGCCCGGGCCTGCGCGCGCTGGGAGGCGGTGCGCGTCCACCCCAACCCCACGGCCTGGGTACTCCGGGTCGCGTTCAACGTGCGGCGTTCGGTCTGGCGGCGGCTGCGCCGGGAGGTGCTCGGCGATCCCCCGGACCGGGCCGCCGCCCAGGCTGAGCCCGGCGGCGGGCTGCGCCGTGAACTCGCCGCGCTGCCGCGCCGCCAGCGCGAGGTGGTCGCCCTGCGGTTACTGGCCGACCTCAGCGTGGCGGAGACTTCCGAGCTGCTCGGCGTCAGCGAGGGCACCGTCAACACCCATCTGCACCGCGCCGTGCAGGCACTGCGGCAGCAGCTCGCCCCGGCCGGAATGACGGCCCTCAAGCCCATCCCGGAGGTGGCCGGATGACCGTCGACGACCTGCGCCGACAGCTGACCGACGAGTACGAGCAGGAGCGGTTCACCATGACCGTGGGCGACGTCGAGCACCGGGCCGGGCGCTCGCGCCGCCGTGTGACCGCCTGGGTCATCGCCGGGACGGCGGCGCTGTTGGTGGTCGGAGCCCTGGTCCGGCCGCCGACCCCGGACGGCGGGGTGGACCCGCTCGCCACGCCGAGCGCGACGGTGAGCGGGACGCCCGCATGGCAGGCCGGTTTCGCCGCGGAGTGCGACCGGAAGTGGCTGGAGCTCGATCGCAGCGGTCTGCGCCCGGAGGATCGAGACCTGTTGCCGCCCCTGCGCATCGAGCGGTTCGACGGCGAGCTGGGCATCCGGGTGTACGGCAACGACTGGCTGACCGCCGAGTGTGAGCGGACCACCCGCGAGGTGACGATCGGGACCGGTCGCGCCGTCGGCAACACCCGGGGTTTTCTGCCCGACGTCGGCACCGGCATCACCTACATCGGCCACTACCGCGGGCGCACCGTCAGCTCGGAGGCCGGTCCGCAGCCGAGTCCCGACGAGCTGGCCGGCGACTACCTCGTCGGACGGGTGCCGTCGGGGGCGACCGCTGTCACCGCCGTCGCGTCCGACGGGCAGCGGTTCCGCGGGCAGTTCGGCGGCGGCTTCTTCCTGGTGTGGGCACCGCGGGGCGGCCTTGACGGAGCCCTGGTGGAGGCCACCGTGGGCAGTGCCGAAATTCTGGTGGCCCAGGGCTCCCGCCTGCCGGGCGGGTACGACGCGCAGGCGTTGGACGCGGCGTGCGGGGAGAACCTGGCGAGCGCGTTCGCGGCGGCCGGACGCATCACGATGCCGCCCCGGCGGTTCGCCCTGCGTTCCGGCGAACGTGCGCTGCACCTCTACGGCTCGCCGAACACGATGGTCGCCTGCAGCCGCGTCGACGGCATGGTCAGCCTGGTCGTCACGCGCCTGACGCGGTACGCCCGGGTGTCCGCGTGGCCGGAGCTGAAGTACTTCGTCAGCGCGTCGAGTGCGGCGGGCTGGGTGACGGGAGTGGCGCCCGAGGGAGCCACCGGTGGCACGGTCACGTTGAACAGCGGCCGCAAGATCCCGTTGCAGATCTCCCAGGGCTGGTTCGCGTGCCGGTGGACGGCCGAGTACGACGACGAGCGCCCGGTGCGCATCCAGGTCGCCGCGGGGTCGATCGTGTACTCCCCGGTGATGAACGGCGTCGGGTGACCGCGTCCGCGGCGGTGACATGATGGGCCGGTGACTCCCACCGTCGACGAGCTGGACGTGCGACTGGTCGAGCTGCTGGCGGCCGAGCCGCGGATCGGCGTGCTGGAGGCCTCGCGCCGCCTGAAGGTGGCGCGGGGCACCGTGCAGGCCCGGCTGGACCGCCTCGTCGCGCGAGGCGTCATCAAGGGCTTCGGCCCGGAGCTGGACCCGGCGGCGCTCGGCTACGGCGTGACCGCGTTCATCACCCTGGAGATCCGGCAGAGCGGCGGCCACGACCCGGTCGCCGCGCACCTGGCCACGATCCCCGAGGTGCTGGAGGCGTACACCATCACCGGCGGCGGCGACCTGCTCTGCCGGATCGTGGCCCGGTCCAATGCGGACCTGCAGCGGGTCATCGACGAGATCGTTTCGTACGACGGGATTCTGCGCGCGTCCACGCTGATCGCGCTCGCCGAGCAGCTGCCCTACCGGACGCTGCCGCTGGTGGGGAAAGCCGCCCGACACGGGTGAATCGGACAGTCACTCACGTTTGACGGTTTCCTGGCTACTCTGGCCCGATGGCTCAGGGTAGGGCTGGCGCAGGCTGGCTCGTGGCAGTGGCCGTGGCGCTGACCGTGCTCGTGAGCACCGGCGTCTGGAACCCGTTCCCTGACCTCTGGACCTGGATCAACACGAGCGGCCCGGTCGCCGACCCGATACCGCGCTGGCAGGAGCGGCTCGGCGGCACCCCGCAGACGGTGACGCTGACCGACGACTTCGTCGTCGTCGAGCACCGGGACTCGGTCGAGGCGCTCAGCCGCTTCACCGGCCGGCGCAACTTCTCCACCGAGGCGGACTGGGCGGCGGTCGCCGGCCCCGCCGACAAACCGGTCATCGTCGCGGGAAAGCTGCTGGTCAAGGGATATCAGGTGCTCGACCCGCGGAGCGGTGCGGTGGTGTGGCGCGACGAGGAGGCCTCCGCCGTCTGGACGTACAAGGACGAGATCGTCGACGTGGCGTGCCGTACGCCCAAGGATTGCGAGGTCTCGGGCCGCAGCCCGGCGACCGGCTCGAAGATCTGGTCCACCGGCCTGCCCGGGATGGGGTTCGTGCTCTTCGCCGACAATCCCGAGCTCCTGGGCACCCAGCCGCTCGCCTCCGACCGGATCGCGGACCGCCGTGAACCGGGGACCCGGCCCGAGCTGCTGGCCTTCCCGATAGACGGCAAGGTGTACGTGGTCGACCCGCGCCGCTCGGAGCCGCGCCTGGACCCGCCGCTGGAGCCGGGACGGCGCGACAAGATCATTGTCGCGGGCGGTCGCATCGTGCGCAGCAGCGTGACGCCGCGCGACGGCGGTTGCGACATCACCGTCGGCGGGCTCGACACGGTGAGCCGGCAGCGGGTGTGGCACCTGCCGGCCGGGCAGCACCTGCGCACCTTCGACGGCGGCGGGTGCGACCAGCGCCGCCTGCCCGCGGGCACCGACAGCGTGCTTGTCGGATTGACGATCGACGGCCGGGAGCAGCTGATCGAGGCCGGCTTCGGCGAGCAGGTGCTGCTGTGCGCCGCGGGCGAGCACATCGTGGGGGTCACCGGCGGGCTGGCGCTGGTGCGCTCCGCGGACGGCCGCAGGCTGAGCGCGGTGGTGCCGGACGGTAAGAACCCTGGTAAACCCAAGGCGCTGTGGCATCGGAAGATCAGCCCGGAGGCGTCCGCCGCGCTGCGCGGCACCGTGGTCGTCGTCTCCGACCGCGGCCCGAACCGGGTGATCGTGCTGAACCCGGAGGACGGCAAGGTGCGCAAGGAGGTCAAGTCCGACGCCGAGGTGCTCGCCGCCGACGAGAAGGGCCTGCTGTTGGGCCAGCGGCGTGATCTCGGTTACCTCCCGTTCGATTAGCCAGGGCGCGAATTCTGCGACCCGATGGCACATGAGTACCCTTTTTCGCGTGACTGATTTCGCCTACTCCTCGCTGCTGCCCCTGGGCGCGGACACCACCGACTACCGCCTCGTCACCGACGAGGGCGTCGACGTCGTCAGCGGGCCGGGTGGGCGAAAGTTCCTCACCGTCGAGCCGGAGATCTTCACCCAGCTGACCTCCGAGGCGATGCACGACATCGCCCACTACCTGCGCCCGGCGCACCTGGCCCAGCTCACGTCGATCATCGACGACCCGCTGTCCTCGCCGAACGACCGCTTCGTCGCCAAGGACCTGCTGCACAACGCGAACATCGCGGCCGGCGGCGTGCTGCCGATGTGCCAGGACACCGGCACCGCGATCGTGATGGGCAAGCGCGGTCGGCACGTGCTGACCGACGGCAACGACGAGGCCCACATCGCCCGCGGCGTGTACGAGGCGTACACCAGCCTCAACCTGCGCTACTCGCAGCTCGCCCCGCTGACCACCTGGGACGAGCGCAACACCGGCACCAACCTGCCCGCCCAGATCGAGCTCTACGCCGAGGACCCGGACGGGCATCCGGACGCGTACAAGTTCCTGTTCATGGCCAAGGGCGGCGGCAGCGCCAACAAGTCTTACCTCTACCAGGAGACGAAGGCGCTGCTCAACCCCGCCTCGTTCATGCGTTTCCTGGACGAGAAGCTGCGGCTGATCGGCACCAGCGCCTGCCCGCCGTACCACCTGGCGATCGTCATCGGCGGTACGTCCGCCGAGCACGCGCTCAAGACCGCGAAGCTGGCCTCGGCGAAGTACCTGGACAACCTGCCGTCGGCGGGTTCGATGCTGGCCCACGGGTTCCGCGACGTCGAGCTGGAGGCCGAGGTCCTGGAGCTGACCCGCAACTTCGGCATCGGCGCACAGTTCGGCGGCCGCTACTTCTGCCACGACGTGCGCGTCATCCGGCTGCCCCGGCACGGCGCGTCCTGCCCGGTCGCCATCGCGGTCTCCTGCTCCGCCGACCGCCAGGCCCTCGCCAAGATCACCCCATCGGGGGTATGGCTGGAGCGCCTAGAGACCGACCCCGCCCGCTACCTGCCCGAGATCACCGAGGAAGACGTCTCCGACGAGGTCGTCAAGATCGACCTCAACCGGCCGATGGCCGAGATCCGCGCCGAACTCGCCCAGCACCCGGTGAAGACCCGGCTCTCGCTGACCGGCCCGCTCGTCGTCGCCCGCGACATCGCCCACGCGAAGATCGCCGAGCGGCTGGACGCCGGCGAGCCGATGCCGCAATACCTGCGCGACCACGCCGTCTACTACGCCGGACCGGCGAAGACCCCCGAGGGGTACGCGTCCGGCTCCTTCGGCCCGACCACGGCCGGGCGGATGGACGCGTACGTGGAGAAGTTCCAGGCCGCGGGCGGCTCCTACGTCATGCTCGCCAAGGGCAACCGCAGCGGCCAGGTCACCAAGGCCTGCCAGGCGTACGGCGGCTTCTACCTCGGCTCCATCGGCGGCCCCGCCGCCCGGCTCGCCCAGGACTGCATCAAGAAGGTCGAGGTCCTGGAGTACGCGGAGCTCGGCATGGAAGCCGTCTGGAAGATCGAGGTCGAGGACTTCCCCGCCTTCATCGTCGTCGACGACAAGGGCAACGACTTCTTCGCCGAAACCTCCAAACCCACCCTCACCATCGGCCGCCGCTGACGTTTTTGCCGCAACTCTTAAAGAGTCGCGCCTTCAGGGAGCTTCTGAGGGCGCGACTCTTTAAGAGTTGTGAGCGGAGGCGGGCGGGGCGCGGGGGTCAGGGGCGCCAGCCGCGGGAGTGGAGGGCCTGGCGGATCTCGGTGAGGACGGCGGGCAGGTCGGCGCGCAGGCGGCGGCTGGTGACGTGCAGGACGATCCAGCCCTCGGCCACGAGCAGGTTCAACCGGCGGCGATCCAGGTGGAACTGGTCCGGATCGTGGTGCCACTCGCCGTCGTACTCGACCGCGACCCGGTATTCGGGCCAGGCCAGGTCGGGGTGCAGCACTCGGCCCCGCACCGGCACGGCGAGCTGCGCCTGCGGACGGGGCAATCCCGCCAGGACGACGCGGACCCGCAGCTGAAACTCGGGTGGGGACTGCGCACGGCCGTCGGCGAGTTCGAAGGCGCGCCTGGCCAGGGCGCTTCCGCGTCTGCCCTGACGTTCCCGGGCCAGCTCGGAAAGCTGATCGGGCTGCACCAGACCGCTGCCCAGTAGTGAGTCGATGACCGTGACGGCGCGGACCACATCGAACCAGCCGGCCAGGTCCCAGGCGGTGCGCAGCGGCGTCGTGCACAGGTGGCCGTCCACCTCGATCGTCTCGTCGGGGTCGAGCACGGTCTCATGGAAGCGGACGCCTCGCCGGCGCAGCATCGCGGCCTTCGGGTGGGTGATGACATGCACGTCGTCATGGAACGTGGCGGCGTGCTGCACGCCGTGTCGGTATGCGGCCGACGGCCCGGCGACGACCGCATCCGACGGCAGTCCCATCAGCGCCGCACGGCAGGCCATGTCGTGATCGCGGGGAAGCCGGGAGTCGGCGTAGACGTCGTAGCGCAGCCGAGTCCAGGCGCTGGAGCGCACCTGATGGGCGGTCAGCAGACCGTGGCGCAGCACATCCGAGCGGCGGAAGATCCGGCCCACGAGCTCCGGTGGGCGGTACGGCTTGCGTGGCATGACCCACAGCCTGACGCCGTCCACATCCCCTGTGGAAGCCCTGTGGATAACCGTGTGGACAACCCCGTTCGCAACTGTGGATAACTTGCGGCTACCTGGGGATACCGAGGCCGCAAGTCTTTAAGAGTTGCGGCAAAAGACGGGGCGGGTCAGGTCAGGGCGGTGGTGATGGTGGTGGCGGCGGCTACGACCAGGGGGCCGACGGTGGGGGTGTCGAGGGGGGCCAGGGCGACGACGCCGACCGAGGCGCGCAGGCCTTCGACGGCGTGGACGCGGGCGGCGATGCCGTACGCGCCGGGCTGGAGCTCGCCGGAGGAGACGGTCCAGCCTTCCGCGTCGGAGAGGATCGCGCGGCCGGCTGCGCCGGAGGCGAGCGGGTGCCGGGAGCCGGTGCGGTAGGCGACGTGGAACATGGTCGAGCTTGGTTCGACGACCGCGACCGCGACCGCCTCGTCGCCGTCGGCGACGGTGAGGTGGGCGGTGGCGTGGACCTGGTCGGCGAGCCGGCGCAGGGCGGGCAGCGCCGCGTCGGCCAGCAGCGGCTGGGCGCGCCGGGCCAGGTGCAGCAGGCCGAGGCCGAGCCGCAGCCGACCGCCGGAGTCGCGGCGGACCAGCGAGTGTTCGGTGAGCGTGGTGACCAGCCGGTACACCACGGCGCGGCCGACCCCGAGACGGTTGGCGGCCTCGGTGACGGTGAGTCCGCCGGGGGTGTCCGCGACCAGGGTCAGCAGGCGCAGCCCGCGGTCGAGCGTCTGTGCGGTGTCCACGGGCTAAGCCTAGGCGTCGACGGGCGTGACTAGAGTGGCGGAGTGATCAAGGCAGTGGTGTTCGACGCGGACGAGACGTTGCTCGATCTGCGCCCGGCGATCGACTACGCGCTGGACCAGGTGCTCGACAGCCTGCGCTCGCTCCAGCCGGACCTGGTGCCGTCGCGCGAGCAGATGCGCGACGCCTGGCGGGAGGTGTTCGCCGAGGACCCGGCGGCGCCGGTGCCGCTCATCCGGCGGGAGTCGATGCGCCGCACACTGGCCCGCTGCGGGCTGGAGCAGCACCTCGAACACCACTACGAGCTGTTCTTCCACCACCGGTACGCCCAGACCCGGCCGTTCCCGGACGCGGTGGCCACGCTGGCCGAGCTGCGGGCGTCGTACCTGCTGGGCTATGCGACCAACGGCAGCTCGACGGCGGACAGGTGCGGGCTGGGCGGCGAGTTCGCCTTCGAGTTGTACGCGCACCAGGGCGGCCTGCCGAAGAAGCCCGCACCGGAGTTCTTCGCCGCGGTGGTCGCGGCCACGGGCGTGCAGCCGGAGGAGATCGTCTACGTCGGCGACAACTACCACCACGACGTCGAGGCCCCGGCCGCAGCCGGGATGCGCACCGTCTGGGTGAATCGCGGCGGCGACGAGCTGCCAGGTCCCGTCGTCCCGGATCTGGTGGTCGAACGCCTGGCGCAGCTCCCCGACGGGCTGGGCCGACTCGCAGCATGATCCGACCGGCCACGCCGTCTCGCGACATGGGACGGCGTACCCCCTGCGGGTGACGGTGCAGGGCGCTGACCTGCGGTTCCGCTAACGTGTACCGATGATCACAACTGTCGCCTTCGACGCCGACGACACGCTGGTGGACATCCGCACCGCCGTGAACGCGGGCCTGAGCGCGGTCACCGCCGCGGTGGCCGACCCGGCGTTGACCCTGGAGCTGTTCGCCGCGGACGCCGAGGACCACTGGACGCTGCTGGCCGAGCGGCCCGCGCGCGACATCCGGGCCGCCGCGATGCGGCACACCCTGGCCCGAGCCGGCCGCGAGCACGAACTGGACCACTGGCTGGAGCTGTTCTTCGAGGTGCGGTACGCGCATTCGCACCCGTTCCCCGACGTGTCCGCGGTGCTGGACAAGCTGAGCCGGGACTACCGCCTCGGGTACGCCACGAACGCCAACAGCATGGCGGAACGGTGCGGGCTCGGCGGGCGGTTCGCGTTCGAGCTGTACGCGCTGGAGAACGGGGTGCCGAAGAAGCCGCACCGGGGCTTCTTCGACGCGGTGCTCGCCGCGGCGTCGGCGCAGCCGCACGAGGTCGTGTACGTGGGGGACTCGTACGACCATGACGTGGTCGGGGCGGCGGGGGCCGGCCTGCGTACCGTCTGGCTGAACCGGACGGGTGTCCCCGCTCCCGGGCCGGTGCGGCCGGATGCGGTGATCACCGAACTGGCGCAGCTGCCCGATGCGGTGGCCGAACTGCACGTGTGACCGCGGGCCGGCGGTGGGCCCGGTCACCTGGGGCACCGCGAGGTTGAGGCGAAGGTGCGCGCGGGTGAGGTCCTGGAGATCCAAGGCTGGGTGCACGGGACCGGGTCGCCCTACGCGCAGGGCGGCTGGCTGAGTGGCTTCCTGCGCGCCGAAGCCGGGTCGCTGACCATCTCGCAGGGCGGCACGCTGGGCCGGCGGGTGATCCCGGTCGCCGGGGGCGCCCCGATGGACGAGGTCGCCGCGACGGCCGTGCCCAGGCCCGGTGCCGTA
The DNA here is from genome assembly GCF_009720385.1 of Catellatospora vulcania. Lineage (GTDB taxonomy): Bacteria > Actinomycetota > Actinomycetes > Mycobacteriales > Micromonosporaceae > Catellatospora > Catellatospora vulcania. The sequence continues at coordinate 19,710 of NZ_WARX01000039.1, forward strand.
TCGGCGGTGATCGGTGTCACGTGCCCCGAGGGCCGGGAGTACCGGATCGCCGCAGATCCGGAATATCTGCCCGCACTGCGGTGGCTGCAGTCGCAATGGACGCGCTCGCATTGACTATCCTTGTGCGGTGACGTTGAGACTTTTTGACACCGCGACCAGACAGGTGCGCGACTTCGTGCCGCGGGTTCCCGGTCAGGCCTCCGTGTACCTGTGTGGTCTCACCGTCCAGTCCGGCCCGCACATCGGCCACCTGCGCTCGGGCGTCAACTACGACGTGCTGCGGCGCTGGCTGATCCACTCGGGCTATGACGTCGTGTTCGTGCGCAACATCACCGACATCGACGACAAGATCCTCGCCAAGTCGCTGGAGCAGGGTCGCCCGTTCTGGTCGATCGCGTACGCCAACGAGGTGACGCTGGCCGCCGCCTACCGGGCGCTGAACGTGCTCGCGCCGACCTACGAGCCGCGGGCCACCGGGCACGTGCCGGAGATGCACGAGCTGATCGCCGAGCTGATCGAGCGCGGCAACGCGTACCCGAGCAACGACGGCAGCGGCGACGTCTACTTCTCCGTGCGCTCCTTCGCCGAGTACGGCGCCCTGTCCGGGCAGCGGCCCGACGAGATGCTGGCCGCGCCGGACGGCCCGGAGCGGGCCAAGCGCGACCCGCGTGACTTCGCCCTGTGGAAGGGCGCGAAGACCGAGGAGCCCGACGACGCCGAGTGGCCCTCACCGTGGGGCCGGGGCCGGCCCGGCTGGCACATCGAGTGCTCCGCGATGGCCAAGCGCTACCTGGGCGCGGAGTTCGACATCCACGGCGGCGGCCTCGACCTGGTCTTCCCGCACCACGAGAACGAGCAGGCGCAGTCGCGCGCCGCGGGGCTGCCGTTCAGCCGGTTCTGGGTGCACCACGGCCTGCTGAACCTCGGCGAGGCCAAGATGAGCAAGTCGCTGGGCAACGTCATCGACCTGGAGTCGGTCGTCGAGCACGGCATCCGGCCCGCCGACCTGCGCTACTACATGCTGGCCCCGCACTACCGGGCCCGCATCGACTTCAGCTGGGGTGCGCTGGAGGAGGCCGCGACGGCGTACCGCCGCATCGAGGGCTTCGTGCAGCGGGCCGTGGAGCTGGCCGGCCTGGTCGAGCCGACGATGCTGTGCGCCGACTTCACCGCGGCCATGGACGACGACCTCAACACCTCGGCCGCGCTCGCGGCCCTGCACGAGGTCGTGCGCGAGGGCAACACCGCGCTGGCCGCCGGGGACACCAAGGCCGCCGCGGGCGCGCTGGGCAGCGTGCGGGCCATGCTCGCCGTGCTCGGCCTCGACCCGCTCGACGCGGCCTGGGCCGGGGCGAAGAGCGGCAGCGGGCTGCGCAGCACGGTCGACGCGCTGGTCGCGCTCGCCCTGGCCCAGCGCACGGCCGCACGGGAACGTAAGGACTGGGCCGCCGCGGACGCTGTGCGGGATCAGCTCAAACAGGCCGGAGTCGTGGTGGAGGACACCCCGCACGGTCCACGCTGGACGATCGGAAGTGAACTGTAATGCCGGGCAACTCGCAACGCCGGAACATACGCCAGATCAGCAAGAAGACTGCCGTCAAGGGCACGGGCGGCAAGAACAAGGACACCCTGAAGGGCCGCGGCAAGACGCTGCCCGCCGACGAGCGTCCCTGGCACAAGGGCTACTCGGGCACCGAGAAGCTGCCCTCGAAGACCGCCTGGAAGCAGGACAAGGAGCGCAAGGCCGCCGCGGCCGAGGGGCGCGCTCCGAAGATCGGCAAGCCCGGTAGCAAGGACACCACCTGGGGCCGCGGCAGCGGCGGCAAGGGCACGCCGACCAAGCGGACCCCGACCGGCCGGGGCGCTCCCACGCGCAGCGGTCCGCGGGTCGCGCCCGGCCGCAAGTCGATGACCCCGAAGGACGCGCCGGAGCTGCTCGTCGGCCGTAACCCGGTGAACGAGGCGCTGCGCGCACACGTGCCCGCGACCGCCCTCTACATCGCCCAGGGCATCGACATCGACGAGCGCATCACCGAGATCGTGCGCACCGCGGGCGACCGCGGCATCCCGATCCTGGAGATCAGCCGCGCCGAGCTCGACCGGCTCACCGGCGGCGTGCTGCACCAGGGCATCGGCATCCAGGTGCCGCCGTACGCGTACGAGAACTTCGACGACATGCTCGCCGCCTCGGTCGAGCACGCGGAGCCGCTGCTGGTGGCGCTGGACGGGGTCACCGACCCGCGCAACCTCGGCGCCGTGATCCGGTCCGCGGCGGCGTTCGGCGCGCAGGGCATCTTCGTGCCCGAGCGGCGGGCCGCGGGCATCACCGCGACGGCGTGGCGGACCAGTGCCGGCGCTGCGGCGCGGCTGCCGGTGTCCCAGGTGACGAACATGACCCGGGCGCTGAAGCAGGCGCAGTCGGAGGGCTTCGTGGTCGTCGGGCTGGACGCCGACGGGGAGACCGACCTGTACCAGCTGGAGGCGGCCGTCGGTCCGCTGATCGTGGTGGTCGGGTCGGAGGGGCGCGGTCTGGGGCGGCTCGTCGGGCAGACCTGTGACATGCGGGTGAGCATCCCGATGGTGTCCGAGGTGGAGTCGCTCAACGCGTCCGTCGCCGCGGCCGTGGCCCTGGCCGAGGTGGCCCGCCGCCGGGCGGCGTGACGGCTCCCTTTCTCATCGACGCTGGCCTATCCGAGCGAGTTTTTGTAGATCAAACTCGATCGGATAGGCCAGCGTTTATCTGTTAGTCGGGCTGGCGGGTCATCGCGAGTACGTCCAGGGCCGCGTCGAGCTGTTGCTCGGTGAGCTTGCCCGCTTCCACGTGGCCGCGTTCGACCACGACCTGGCGGATCGTCTTGTTCTCGGCGAGGGCCTGCTTGGCGACGGCAGCCGCCTCCTCGTAGCCGATGTGCCGGTTCAGCGGGGTGACGATCGACGGGGAGCCCTCGGCGTAGAGGCGCGCGACCTCCTCGTTGGCCTGAAGGCCGGTGATGCACTTCGCGGCGAACAGGCGGCTCACGTTGGCCAGCAGGGTGATGGATTCGAGCAGGTTGCGGGCCATGACGGGGAGCATGACGTTGAGCTCGAAGTCGCCCTGCGAGCCGGCGAAGGCGACCGCGGCATCGTTGCCGATGACCTGGGCGCAGACCTGGCGGACGGACTCGCAGATGACCGGGTTCACCTTGCCGGGCATGATCGAGGATCCGGGCTGCAGGTCGGGGATGCGCAGCTCGCTGAGACCGGCCCGGGGCCCCGAGCCCATCCAGCGGATATCGTTGGCGATCTTGTAGAGGCTGACCGCGGCGGTGCGGAGCTGGCCGGACAGCTCGACCAGGGCGTCGCGGGCGCCGTGGGCCTCGAAGTGGTTCTCGGCCTCCTTGACGGGCAGGCCCGAGTTGGCGGCGAGCCGGCGGTACACCTCGCGGCGGAACTCGGCGCTCGCGTTGACGCCCGTGCCGACGGCGGTGCCGCCCAGCGGCAGCTCGGCGACATGCGGCAGGGCCGACGCGACGCGCTCGGCGGCCCGGTGCACCTGCTGGGCGTAGCCGGAGAACTCCTGGCCCAGGGTCACCGGGGTCGCGTCCATCAGGTGGGTGCGGCCGGACTTCACCACGTGTGCGAACTCGTTGGCCTTGCGCGACAGCGCGTTCTCCAGCTCCAGCAGCGCCGGGCGCAGGTCGTACGCCACCAGCCGCAGCGCGGCCAGGTGGATCGCCGACGGGAACACGTCGTTGCTGGACTGCGAGGCGTTCACCTGGTCGTTCGGGTGCACCGCCCGGCCCAGGCGCTGCCCGGCCAGGCGGGCCAGCACCTCGTTCATGTTCATGTTGGTCGAGGTGCCCGAGCCGGTCTGGAACACGTCCAGCGGAAAGTGCTCCGCGAAGTCGCCCTCGGCGATCTCACGGGCCGCGGAGGCGATCGCGCCCGCGGTCTGCGCGTCCAGGTCGCCGGTGGCCGCGTTCGCCTCGGCCGCCGCCTCCTTGATCTGGGCAAGAGCGATGATCAGGGGGTACGGCAGGGGGCTGCCCGAAATCGGGAAGTTCGCTATGGCCCGCTGGGTCTGCGCACCCCACAGGGCGTCGACGGGCACCTGGACCTCGCCCATCGTGTCGTGCTCGACTCGATACTCCGTCATGGCTCCATCCTTACCCGGTGGAGCACGGCTAAGCGAAGATCGGCGCGCGCATCACAAAAGGGCGGGACCGTTTCCGGTCCCGCCCTTTTACTACTTACTGCCTGCGTCAGATGCGCACGCCGGAAGCGGCGTGGAACGCGTGGTGGCTGCCGACCACCGGCTTGACGAACACGGTGTCGCCGAGGCTCGGCATCGCCTGGCGGGTCGTGGTGACCACGAACCGCTCCTCGCCGCCGTTGATCGCGGCGTGGCCGTACACGTTGGCGTTGGCGCCCAGGTCCTCGACCAGGTCGACGACGATCGGCATGCCGCCCTCGCTCGCGCCCACCAGGTCCGAGTCCTCGGGGCGGAAGCCCACGGTGACCTGGCCGTTGCCGCCCTCGGCCTGCGCCAGGGCAACCTGCTCGCGGGTCAGCGGGAGAATCATCTGGCCGAACACGGCACCGCCGTCGGTCAGCTGCACAGTCTTGATGTTCATGGCCGGGGAGCCGATGAAGCCCGCGACGAAGACGTTCGACGGCCGGTCGTACAGGGCACGCGGGGTGTCGCACTGCTGCAGCACACCGTCGAGCAGCACGGCGACGCGGTGACCCATGGTCATGGCCTCGACCTGGTCGTGCGTCACGTACACGGTGGTGATGCCCAGCTGCGACTGCAGCGTGGCGATCTGCGAACGGGTCTGCACGCGGAGCTTGGCGTCGAGGTTCGACAGCGGCTCGTCCATGAGGAAGACCTGCGGCTCGCGCACGATGGCGCGACCCATGGCGACACGCTGGCGCTGACCGCCGGAGAGCGCCTTCGGCTTGCGGCTGAGGTACTCCTCCAGCTGCAGCATCTGCGCGGCCTTCTTGACCCGGACGTCGATCTCCGACTTCGGGGTCTTGCGCAGCTTGAGCGCGAACGCCATGTTCTCGTACACCGTCATGTGCGGGTAGAGGGCGTAGTTCTGGAAGACCATCGCGATGTCCCGCGACTTCGGCGGGAGGTTCGTGACGTCCTTGTCGTTGATGTAGATGGCGCCCTGGTCGACGTCCTCAAGACCGGCCAGCATCCGCAGGCTGGTGGACTTGCCACAGCCGGACGGGCCGACGAGGACGAGGAACTCGCCGTCGTTGATCTGGAGGTCGAGCTGGTCGACGGCGGGGCGGTCGGTGCCCGGGTAGATCCGGGACGCCTTCGAATAGGTGACGGTAGCCACGGGGGTGTGTCCTTCCACCGGCAGGAACGTGCCGGACGATCCGAGTGAAAGTGAAGTGCCGGCCACGTTTGCACGAACCCGGCGTTCGCCAAAGTAACCGCGTAACGGCTTGTAAACAAGCCCGTGGATCATCATGTGGAACGCGTCTGCCAGGCAAAACGGACGCTACGGTGATGATTGGTACGAAACTCCGGGTAATCCGGTAGCGAAGCCGATACTTCTGCCGCGTACCATCGCTGGGTACGGCCGCTCCTGCGCCGTGCATGCCGGCCTGGCGCAATTGGTAGCGCACCCGACTTGTAATCGGAAGGTTAGGGGTTCAAGTCCCCTGGTCGGCTCCAACGTTCCAGATCAGGAAGTACGGGACCGGGCTCGCCCGGCGGAGCAGCGGCAACAGTCGGCAGGTCTCCTGTGAAGCTTGCATACGTGCCCGGGTCACGTCGTCTATAACCGCGATGAGATCTCCACTGTGAGCGCTGTCCACGCCTTACGCATGATCTGCAGCGCCGACTGCCGTCCTCGCGCCCATCGTGTCTAGTCCCAGTTCCTGCTTGACCGATCCGTCCCAGTAGCTACTTGACCGGTGACCTTGGTTAGTTGTTGACCGAGGCCCCAGCCGGGCTCGTGTCAGTGCCCGGCGGGGGTGTCCC
>NZ_WARX01000040.1 GCF_009720385.1 Catellatospora vulcania
ACCCTCCAGCCACCACCCGAACTACTCGCCGCGGCTTAACGACGCCCCACACCAAACCCGGCTCCGCTTCGCTCCGCCGGGTGCTGCCGCCTGCCCACTCACTCACCGATTTTCGAGTCAGCATCCATCGTCCACAAGAACGGATCTTCATGCGAAGCGTCTGGGGATTCGTTGTTACGGTCGTCCGGTGGTGATGTGGGAGGAGACGCAGCCGGGAGTGCTGCGGCTGCCTTCCGGTCGGCTGGTGCGCGGGCGCGGCCTGCGCCGCCCGCTGCCCGACGGGCCGCTGCCGCATTTCGCGGTCTACCTGCTCGGCAGGCGTCCGCCCGAGACGCCCTGGTCGGCCCGGTGGGTGCGCTGGCGGGACTTCTGGCTGCCCGCGGACCCGGCGGCCTTCCGGGAGGGGCTGGTCGAGGCGCTGGACCGGGCTGGTGACGAGCGGGTCGAGGTTGCCTGCGGCGGCGGGATCGGCCGCACCGGCGCCGCGCTGGCCTGCCTGGCGGTGCTGGACGGGGTCCCCGCGCAGCAGGCCGTGGCGTTCGTGCGCGCCGGCTACCACCGCAGGGCCGTGGAGACGCCCTGGCAGCGGCGGTTCGTGGCCGGGTTCGGGGCGAGCTGACCGAGGGGTGCCGCGGGCGTGATCGAGGCAGTACATTGCCTGCCACGCACGGCAATCGATCACCCCTACCCCTCGCACCGAGTGAGGCCCCCATGAGCGCCAACCTGCCCCTGCGCGAGCGCCGGATCGACGTCTTCTTCGCGATCGTGTTCAGCGCCTTCACCGTCACCTCGGTGATCGCCGACCTGATGCCGACGCTGGGCTTCGACTTCAGCCGGCCGTCGGACAACTTCATCCTCAACTCCAACTACTGGTACGCCCACGACACCGACCCGCTGTTCATGCACCCGCCGGTGTGGATGCGCATCGTGACCGGCCTGTCCGCCCTGGTCTACATGCCCTTCTACCTGGTACTCGTGTACGCCCTCATCCGCGGCCGCAACTGGATCCAGCTCCCGGCGGTGATCTACGCGACGATGATCTCCACGATCACCGGGGTCATCGTGTTCGGTGTGGAGTTCTTCGGTGAGCCGCAGTGGCAGACCCCCAACCCGGTCAAGTTCCTGTCGTTCAACCTTCCGTATGTCCTGTTGCCACTACTGTTGTTGGTGCGTATGCGCAAGCCGGAGCCGTTCACCCGGCGGTTCTGACGGCGCTGCGATCCCGACTCGGCGTGCGCGCGGCGGCCGCACGGCATACGGTGAAGACATTGACCTGATCCGATCCGGGAGGAAGTCCATGAGACTGCGCCACCGCCGTGCGCTCGTCCTGATCGCCGTCACGACCCTGGCGTCGACCGCGGCCGCCGGGCCCGTCCAGGCGAGCCCGAGGCCGCCCAGCCCGGAGAAGGCGCCGGTGGCGACCGGGTACGGCGGCGCGGTCGCCACGGTGGATCTCGACGCGACCCGGGTCGGCCTGGAGGTGCTGCGCAACGGCGGCAACGCGGTCGACGCGGCGATCGCGGCGGCGGCGACGCTGGGTGTGACGGAGCCGTTCTCGGCGGGCATCGGCGGGGGCGGCTTCCTGGTCTACTACAACGCCAGGGACCGGAAGGTGTACACCATCGACGGCCGGGAGGCCGCGCCGATGACGATGGGGGAGACCGCGTTCGTCGACCCGGCGACGGGGCTGCCGTACGCGTTCGCCGAGGCCCGGGTCAGCGGCATCGCCGCGGGCGTGCCCGGCACCCTGGCCACCTGGGACAAGGCGCTGCGCAAGTGGGGGACCACCGACCTGGCCGACGCGCTGCGCCCGGCGGCGAAGGTGGCCGACCGCGGTTTCACCGTCGACAACACGTTCCGCACCCAGATCAGCGACAACGCGGCCGCGTTCGGGCAGTTCTCGTCCACGAGCGCGCTGTACCTGCCGGGCGGCGCGCCGCCGGAGGCCGGCTCGGTGTTCCGCAACCCGGATCTGGCCGACACCTACCGCCTGATCGCCCGGCACGGCACGGGCGTGTTCTACAAGGGCGCGGTGGCCCGCGACATCGTCGACACCGTGCAGCACCCGCCGGTCGCCGACGTGCCGGTCGGCACCTGGGCGTACCCGATCCGCCCCGGCACCATGGCCCTGTCCGACCTGGCCGCGTACCAGGTGCGCACCCCGCAGCCGACGCGGATCTCCTACCGCGGCTACGACGTGTACGGCATGCCGACCCCGTCCAGTGGCGGTCAGGCCGTCGGCGAGGCGCTCAACATCCTGGAGCAGACCGACCTGAGCGCGCTCACCCGCACCGGGGCGCTGCACCAGTACCTGGAGTCGTCCGCGCTGGCGTTCGCCGACCGGAACCGCTTCGTCGGCGACCACACCCCGCGCCCGCTGCTGGACGAGCTGCTGTCCGACGGCTTCGCCAAGGAGCGGGCCTGCCTGGTGAACCCGGCGCAGGCGCTGGTCAAGCCGGTCGCGCCGGGCACGCCTGACGGGTCGTACGGCGGCTGCGCGACGGCCGCGCCGAGCCCCGCCGTGACCGAGGGCCAGTCGACGACCAACCTGACGGTCGCGGACCGCTGGGGCAACGTGGTCGAGTACACGCTGACCATCGAGCAGACCGGCGGCAACGGCATGGTCGTGCCCGGTCGCGGCTTCCTGCTCAACAACGAGATGACCGACTTCAACTTCACCCCGACCCAGGGCAGCGCCCCGGACCCGAACCTGCCCGGCCCCGGCAAGCGGCCGCGCAGCTCCATGGCACCGACGATCGTGCTGGCCGACGGCCGCCCGTTCCTGGCGGTCGGCACCCCCGGTGGCTCGACGATCATCACGACCGTGCTGCAGATCCTGGTGAACCGCCTGGACCTCGGCATGACCCTGCCGGAGGCGGTCGCCGCGGCCCGCGCGACGCAGCGCAACACGGCCGCGGTGCTGGCCGAGGCCGATTTCGCCCCGGAGATCCCCGGGCTGACGGCGCTCGGCCACACGTTCGCGGCCAGCCCGGAGATCGGAGCCGCGACCGGCATCGAGTTCCTCGGCCACGGCCGCCTGCTCGCCGCCGCCGAACCCGTCCGCCGCGGCGGCGGCTCCGCCGGAGTCGTCTGGCCCGTGTCAGGCCCGTAACCCACGCCGCCCTCGGGCGAGCCCGCCGTTCGGGCGGGCCCGCCCGAGGGCGCGGTGCTGCACTTTCGGGGAAACTGCACTATCGCACCGGTCGATAGCTGCACTTTCCCCGAAACTGCAGCGCCGGGGACGCTGCGCGGGATTATGGGAAGCGTGGTGGTACGCGCGGATGGGGCGCGGTGAGCGCGCAGAACACCGAGCCGCGGCCGCCGCGGCCCGGTCCCCGCCCGCGGTTGTCGATCCCGGTGCCGCATGTGTCGTACCCGTTGCAGCGGTTCCTGGCGACCGAGGCTGGCGGCGGACTGCTGCTGCTCATCGCGACGGTGCTGGCGCTGATCTGGGCGAACCTGCCCGGCGGCGGGTACGAGGCGTTCTGGCACACCGAGGCCTCGGTCCGGGTCGGCGAGGTCGGGATCGACCTGGACCTGCGGCACTGGGTCAACGACCTGGCGATGGCGCTGTTCTTCCTCACCGTCGGCCTGGAGATCAGCCGCGAGCTGACCGTGGGGGAGCTGCGCCGCCCGCGGGCGGTGCTGGTGCCGGTGCTCGGCGCGCTCGGCGGCCTGATCCTGCCCGCGCTGATCTATGTCGCGTTCAACCCGTCGCCGCCGGCGCTGCACGGCTGGGGCATTCCCATCTCGACCGACACGGCGTTCCTGGTCGGCATCCTGGCCCTGTTCGGGCCGCGCTGCCCGGACCAGCTGCGGCTGTTCCTGCTCACCCTGGCCATCGCCGACGACATCGGCGCGATCGGAGTCATGGCGATCTTCTACAGCGCCGGGATGTCGGCTCCCGCGCTGGTGGCGGTGCTGGCGCTGACCCTGGTGCTGGTGGGCCTGCGCTGGGCGCGGGTATGGCAGCTCCAGGCGTACGTCGTCGTCGGCATGCTGCTGTGGGTGGCCGTGTTCGCCTCCGGCCTGCACCCGACGCTCGCCGGGGTGATCGTCGGGCTGCTCGTGCCGGCCACGCCGGTGGAACCGGAGCAGGCAGAACGGCTGCGCTTCTACGGCCGGGCGGTGATCGAGCGCGCCGACGCCGTCCGGGCCCGGCTGGCCGCCGCCGCGGCGCGGGCCACGGTGCCGCCCAACGACCGGCTGCAGGACGCGCTGCACCCGGTCAGCGCGTTCCTGGTGATCCCGCTGTTCGGCCTGGCCAACGCGGGGGTGCGGCTGGACGCCGAGACGCTGCGGCGGGCGCTGACGTCGCCGGTCACCATCGGCATCGTGGTGGCGCTGCTGGCGGGCAAGACCATCGGCATCAGCCTCGGCGCGGCGCTGGCGCTGCGCACCGGCTGGGGCGAGCTGCCCGGCCGGGTGCGTTACGGGCACCTCATCGGCGGGGCGGTGCTGGCCGGCATCGGCTTCACCATCTCGCTGTTCATCGCCGATCTGGCCTTCAAGGACCCCGTTCTCCAGGCCGAAGCCAAGATCGGCGTACTGGCGGGTTCGCTGCTGGCGGCCGTACTCGGCTCGTTGGCCCTGCGCTGCCTCGGCGAGCGCCTGCCCCTGTGCACCGTCGACGACTCCGACGGCATGCCCGAACTCCCGACGGGCCCCTGGCGCGACCCCACTCTCAACGAGCGCTGACCGCCCTTCCTCCGTTTCTGGTCAGCGGTGGAGGCCGAGGGCGCTGCGGAGGGCGGAGAGTTCGACCTTGCCCTGATAAAGGTTCCCGTCGGCGAACAGCGTCGGTGTGCCCCGGACCCCCTCCGCGACCCCCGAGCGATAGTCGGCCTCCACCGGAGGCCGGTAGGGCTGCACGGCCTCCCCGGTCACCGAGTCGAGGCCGAGCATCTGGGCGTAGTTCTCCAGGTCGGGGTCGGTGAGCCGGCTCTGGTGGGCGAACAGCATGTCGTGCATCTCCCAGAACTGCTCGCCGGACGCCTCGGCGGCCAGCGCCGCGGTCAGCGCGAACGGGTGCACCGTGAACAGCGGGAAATGCCGGTAGACGAGCCGGACCATGCCGTCCGAATCGTCGACCAGGCGGCGCAGCACGGGCGCGGCCGCACCGCAGTACGGGCACTCGAAGTCGCCGTACTCCACCAGCGTGATCGGGGCGTCCAGCAGCCCGTACACATGCCGGTCGAGGTCCACCGGGACGGACTCGGTCACCTTTGCAGCGTAGTTCGCCGGGGTGCTCAGCCGTTGGCGATCAGCGTGGCGTAGTCGGCGGCGCGCAGCGGGTCCTGGCTCAGCGAGGCGTCGGGCAGCGGCACCCCGATGCGGGCGCCCTGCCGGGTGAACACCACGCCGGTGATGTCGGCGCGGCTGGTCAGGGTGCACACGATCTGGCCGAAGGCGAGCACGTCGTCGTTGCGGCCGGTGTTCTCGATGCCCGCCGGCAGTTCCACGTACGCGGTGCCGGCGAGCAGTTCCACCGAGGCGACGACGTCGCGGCCGCCGAGCGCGGTGCCCAGGCCGCGGTCCTGCTCCGCCTCGGTGGGTCCGGCCAGCAGGTCGCCGAGCAGATGCTGCGGGTCGGGTTCGGCGGCGAGCCGGCGCTGCACCGCGACCAGTGAGCCGTCCCGGATCAGATACAGGCTCTCGGCGGCGGGTCCCGACGCGGCGGCGGAGGGCACGGCGGTCGCCGCGCGCGACGGCGCGCCGACCTCGATGACCCGCGGGGCGTCCTCGACCGGCACCCCACATCCGGCGAGCAGCACCACCAGCAGTGACGGCAGTAGACGCCGGGTCATGAGGCCACCCTCGGCAGGTCGATGCGGAACCGGGCCCCGCCGCCGGGGCGTTCGGCCACGTGCACCCTGCCGCCGTGCGCCTGCACGTGCTGGGCGACCAGGGACAGGCCGAGGCCGGTGCCCTCGCTGTCGCCGCGGGCCCCGGCGGTGCGCCCGCGCACGAACCGGTCGAAGATCGACTCCCGGTCGGCGGGGCTGACGCCGGGGCCCTCGTCGTCGACCTCGACGTAGTACCCGATCATCCGGCGGCCGCCCAGGCGCACCGCGACCGCCCCGCCGCCGTGGCGCTGCGCGTTGTCGATGAGGTTGACCAGGATCTGCTCGAAGCGCCGCCGGTCGACCTGCCAGATCGCGTCACTGCCCGGGGCCACCGACACCAGGTTCACGCCCAGGCCGCGGGCCCGGCACACGCGGCGTACCAGGGCCGGCACGTCGACGGAGGTGCGGTCGGCGGCCTGGTCGCTGCGCGACAGCTCGATCAGGTCGGTGACCAGGGCCTGGAACCGCTCGACCTCCTCGGTGAGCAGGGCCGCGGCGGTGGCCGTGCGCGAGTCGAGGTGGGCGCGCCGGCGGGCCAGCACGCTCGCGGCGGCGGACAGGGTCTGCAGCGGCGAGCGCAGCTCGTGGCTGACGTCGGCGGCGAACCGGCGGTCGCGTTCCATGCGCCGCGACAGCTGGTCGACCATCAGGTTGAACGAGGTGGTAAGCCGGGCCAGCTCGGGTTCGGCGGCGGGGTCGAGCCGGGCGCTGTGGTCCCCGGCGGCGATCTCGCTGGCGGCGCGGGCGACCGAGGCGAGCGGGCGCAGCACCCGCCGGGCCGCGTACGAGCCGAGCAGCGCCCCGGCCCCGGTGGTGCCCACCGCGACGAGCGTCAGCACCAGCGCGAGCACCTTCAGTGACCGGTCCAGCTCGCGCATGAAGTCGACCTCGTAGAGGGCCGTCCCGTCGCCCAGCGGCACGGCGATCACCATGGCGGGCACGCCGTCGACGCGTACCCGCTGGATGCCGGGCTCGCCCTGTTCGGCCAGGAGCACCAGGCCGTCGGGGATCTCGTCGGCGGTGTTGGCGGTGTCGACCTGCGCGGAGAACCAGCGGCCCTCGCGGCGCAGGAACGCGCGCCGGTCCGCGCCGGTGTTCAGGGCGCTGAGCGCGGTGAGGGCGTCCGGCCGGTCGGCGTCGAGGCTGGACGCGACGATCGCCGCGTCCAGCGACACGGCGTCGACCGCCGCGTCCTCCCGCTGCGCCAGCAGGAAACGTTCGGTGAGCTCGTAGGACAGCGCGCCCATGACGGTGGACACGACCAGTGCGCCGACGGCGAAGCCCGCCGTCACCCGCGCCCGCAGCCCCGGCTTGCGGATCATCGCTGCAGCTTGTAGCCGAGGCCGCGGACGGTGACCAGCCGGGCCGGGGCGCCGGGGTCGTCCTCCACCTTCTGGCGCAGGCGTCCGATGTGCACGTCGACGAGCCGTTCGTCGCCGAAGTCGTACTCCCAGACCCGTTCCAGCAGCTGCTGGCGCGACAGCACCTGACCGGCGTGCTCGGCCAGCTCGCACAGCAGCCGGAACTCGGTGCGGGTCAGCGCGACCTGGTCGCCGCGCAGCAGCACCTCGCCCGCCTGCGGCCGGATCTCCAGGTCGCCGACCACGGAGGTGCGCGGGCCCGCCGCGGTGGCCGCACGGGCGCGCCGTCGCAGCGCCCGCAGCCGTGCGGTGAGCTCCTTGACCGCGATCGGCTTGACGACGTAGTCGTCGGCTCCGGCCTCCAGCGCGGCGACGATGTCGTGCGTGTCGTCGCGGGCGCTGACCACCACGATCGGCACGTCGTCGGCGCGGCGCAGCTCCCGGATGCACTCGAACCCGTCGATGCCGGGCAGCATCAGGTCCACGAGCACGGTGTCCGCGGGCTCGCGGCGTTGGCGGACCAGACCCTCCTCGGCCGTCGCGGCGGAGGAGACGGTGTAACCCTCGTCCTCCAGCGCCAGCGTCAGCGACAGGCGGATGCGGTCGTCGTCTTCGATGACCAGTACAGCGACCATCGCCGCATCATCGCCCAGAAACCCGCCGCGCGGCCAGTGGAGGGCCGCCGACCTCGTACCCGCCGGGCCGGGTGTGCCGGGTGTGGCCGCCGCCGGGCAGCCACCGGATACGGCGGTCGGGAGTCGACGGTGCGGCGGCGCCGGGGCCGCGTACCAGGGTCAGCAGGTGTCCGGCCCAACTGTCCAGCGGCGACGGGCGGTCGGCGTGGCGGGCCCGCGGGGCCGGACCGTAGCGGCCCGCGGCCGTCGCGATGGCGTCGGCGAACGCGCCCGTGTCGTGCGGGTTGACCGCGATCGCCCCCGGCAGGTCGGTGACGCCGCTGGTCAGTTCGCTGACCACGACGGATGCGCCGAGTTCGCCGCGGGCCGCGATGAACTCGTGCGCGGATGCCACGGTGCCGTGGTGGGTCGGCGTGACCAGCATCCCGTCGCAGGCCAGGTACAGCGCGGCCAGGTCGCGGCGGTCGGGCTCGGCGCGTACGTAGTGGACGACGGCCTGCCCGACGCTGGCGTGCGTACCGTTGATCTTCGCGATGAGCCGGTCCACCCGTTCGCGCTGCGCGTCCTCGGCTGGGGTGCGCGGGTTGCCGCAGGCCACGTGCAGCAGCGCGACCTCGCCGGGGGCGGGCCGGTGCTCGGCGAGGAACCGTTCGAAGGCGTGCAGCCGCTGCTCGACGGCGTCGGCGGGGTCCCACCCGGCGACCGACAGCAGCACCGTCCCGCTCACCCGCATCGCCTCGCGGATCCGCCCGCCTGCGGCGCGGACCGGGGGCAGCAGGGCCAGCCGCCGGGCCCCCGCGGTGTCGGCGGGCAGCGGGTACGCGAGAACCCGCAGCCCTCGGTGGCCGACCGTGATGCGGCCGTCGCGCACCGGCAGGCCGTGCACCCGTTCGGCCAGGTCGAGCAGGTTGTCCACGGCCCGCTGGTGCGGCAGCGCGATCACGTCCGCACCGAGCAGCCCCGACAGCAGCGCCCGGTGCTCGGGCAGCCGGGCGAACGACTCCGCGGGCGCGAACGTGCTGTGCAGGTGCCCGACGACGGCCAGGTCCGGGCGCATCCGGCGCAGCATGCGCGGTAGCAGCTGCAGCTGGTGGCCGTGCGTCCACACCGTCGCCGAGGCCGCCGCCGACGCGGCCACGGCGGCGGCGACCCGGCGGTTGACCGCCAGGTAGCTCTCGAACCAGCCGTTCGGGAAGTCCGCGGGCTGGTGGTGGCACAGGGAGCGGAGCAGGCTCGCGCCGAGCGCGGCGGCGTCGGCGCGGGCGGGCGGGTTCACCCCGAGCACGCCGTCGCCGGAGCCCACACCGCCGGCCGGCGCCCACGCCCCGGCCGACGCCGCGACGAGCGGCCGCAGCGACGCCAGCGCGGCGTCGACATGGTCGCGGCTGTCGTCGGGATCGGCGGCGGGCAGGCGGTCGGCGGCCACGACCAGGCCGTACCGTCGCCCGCGGCTCACGGCGTCACCCGTGGCGGTTCGCTGTCCGAGGTGAGCACCTGCAGCACCCGGTCGACCCGGGCGAGTTTCAGGTTGCGCCTGGCCCGCGCGGACGGCGAGCGCAGCGCCACGGTGCCGCCGTCGCGCATGGCCCGGCGGTGGGTGTCCAGCAGCAGCAGGATGCCGGCCGCGTCGATCAGCTCGCAGTCGGCGAGGTCGATGACGAGCTGGCGCGGGTGCAGCGCCAGCGCCTCCTCCAGCACGTCGTGCACGCTCGGCGCGGACCGGGCGTCCAGATCGCCGCGTACCTGCACCTCGACCAGCGGCACGACCTGCGTCGCGCCGGCGGGGACCACGTCGTCCACCGTCACCTCCACTTGATGGACTCTGAGCCTTGCCCGCCGGTACGGCGATCATCCGGCGGAACTGTGACAGTTGTGTGACAGTTCCACCGTTTCGTGTCAGGACTCGACCTCGTGCCCGTCCGGGGTGGGTTCGGCCCGTGCCGGCATGGGCGGCGCCGTCACGCCGCGGAGGTAGTCTCAGCAGCGAATCGGCTGACGGGGAGGACCTGACCATGAGCTCCAGTCCGCATCGGATCACGACGCCGGAGCAGCTGCGCGCGCTGCTGGGCGAGCCCACCCCGGCCGCTGCCGGCAAGACCCGCACCAGCCTGCACCCCTACGATCGCGCCTGGCTGGCCGCGTCGACGTTCTGCCTGGTGGCCACCTCGAACGCCGACGGCAGCTGCGACGTGTCGCCCAAGGGCGATCCGGCCGGCTTCACGATGGTGCTCGACGACACCACGATCGCGATCCCGGAGCGGCCGGGCAACCGGCGGGCCGACGGGTTCTTCAACATCCTGTCCAACCCGCAGCTCGGCCTGCTGTACGTGATCCCGGGCCGGACCGACACGCTGCGGATCAACGGGCACGCGGAGCTGGTCTCCGACGCGCCGTTCTTCGACGACATGGTGGTCAAGGGTCACCGGCCGCAACTGGCCGTGATCGTGTCGATCGACGAGGTGTTCCACCACTGCTCGAAGGCGTTCCTGCGCTCGGCGCTGTGGAAGCCCGAGACCTGGCTGCCCGGGGCGGCCCCGTCGCGTCCGCAGCTCGTGCGGACCTTCGAAGGCTCGCAGAAGTCCATCGCGGAGCTGGAGGCCTACTACGGCCCCGGGTACGAGGAGGGCATCTACCGCTGAGGTACGCCCGGCGGGTGATATCGGCCGGGTGAGCAGGCAGGTAGCGTCAGGGCCGATCCTCAAATGGGAGGTGTCGGACATGTCAGGCTTGCCGCTCCACGACCTGCGCCAGGTGCCCGACGAGACGCTGTACCTGCGGCTGATCGTGCTGCGTAGGCACTTCCCGGCCGACTTCGACGCCGAGGACTACGACTACCGCCGCAACGTGTGGGAGGCGGCCAACCGCGCCGTGCAGGGGGAGATCCGCCGCCGGCGGGCCGAACCTCCGAAGTGGTGGATCGCCGAACGCGGCGAGCCGCAGGAGGTCCGGCAGCGCCGGTTCGGCGCGATCGCCGCCTACCTCGTCGGAGGCGGGCTGGTGGTGCTGCTGTCGGGCATCCCCTACCTGGCCGTTCCGCTCATGGTGACCGTGCTGGCCAGCGGCGCGACCTGGCTGGTGCCCGAGGTGCTGCGCAACCAGCGCCAGCCGTTCCTGCAGCCCATCCCGCGCCCGCGGCTGCCCCAGGACTGAGCCGCGGCTGCACGGGCCGCGGTCAGCTGGCCGTCAGACGGAAGCTGTGCACCGTCTGCCAGCGTTGTGCGGTGACCACCCGCAGCTGCCCAGTGCGCAGGTCGTACGTCACCGACCAACGGGTGTGCGGCTGAGCCACGGCCCGCAGCAGGCTCATCGCGTCGGCTTGCGGCACCGCGCCACCGGTCCGGCCGAGCGTGTCCGCGAGCACCCGGTAGCGCGTGTCGTGGCGGCGTTCCGGCTCGCCGACGCCGATCAGCGGGACGTTGGTCAGCGCCTGCCACCGCCCCGTGCCGCGCTCGACCTGCTGCCGCCCGTCGCTGTACTCGACCAGCGCCGACGCACCCGAGGTGTCCGCGAGCAGGTAGTGCAGCGGCGGGCCGCCGGTGAAGTCGATGTTGTGCCGGGCGAACACCGCGAGCGCCTCGTCGACCGTGGCGGCCTGGTCGAGCACCAGGCGCAGGATGCGTACGCTGCCCACGGTCGGTTTGGCCGGGTCGGCAACGGCGGACGCGCCCTCGTCGGCGGCCATGCCCACGGCCAGCCCGCGCTCGTTCAGCCCGTCGAACGGCAGCAGCGGCGCGTCGAGCAGGCGGCGGTCACCGCGCGGGTCGTCGGCGGCGGACAGCCCCAGGTAGCGCAGGTCCACCAGGGAGATCGAGGCGTACCCGTCGGGCGGGTCGGTCCGCAGCACCAGCGCGGGGTTCGGGTCCCAGTCGAAGTTGCGCCCGAACACCGGCCGGTCCGGGTCGCCGAGGGCGGCGAACAGTGAGCACCCGAACGGCGCCGCGGCCGTCGGCTGCGGACCCGGCGCCGCGGTGTCGTAGTCGCCGAGGTAGGTCATCTCGTACAGCGGCAGGTCGTCGACGCGGCGCACCCCGGCCAGCGTCGCCTCCGCCTGCGCCGCCGACTGGCGCGACGCCCCGCCCGTGGCCGGCCGGGACGGCGCTGCGGGTGTGCAGGCGGCCAGGACGAGCAGCAGGACGAACCCGAACCGTCTCATGGGTCCACAGTGGCACGGCGGACGTCGATGGAACAGGCCGTTCAGGCCGGCGCGCTGCGGTTGGCTGGCCGGACCGGCAGCCGCCGCCGCGGGCGGCGCGGGCGCAGCACCCGGTCGGCGTGATGACGCAGCCCGGTGCGCAGCACCCGGACCGGACGGCGGGCGCCGCGGATGACGGCCCGCGCGGGCCGGCGCGCGGCGGCGAGGGCCCGCGCCGCCGACAGGGCCCGTTCGGCCCGCCGCTCCCGGGCGACGACGCGGCGGCGCAGGGCCAGCAGCAGGACGTAGGCCGCGGCGAGCGTGCCGCCCAGCACCACTTCCGTCGCCGTCATGGTCCCGCCCTTCCTTTACGCAGTCTGCGCTGTGTCCTCACCGCACCAACGACAAACGTGAGTGAGTCGTTATTACTTCCCGTAGTCGTGTACATCACGATTCGGCGATGGCCGGGCGACCGTCCAGCGGATCGGTGTGGCCCGGGTCGCTCGGCGGTTTGCCCGCGCTCTCCGCGGGGCAGATCGATAGGGCACGACCAGCTACGAAGGGATGAACCCATGGGTACCGTCGACTCTGCCAAGCATCACCTTCAGGACGTCAAGGGCAAGGTCAAGGAGCACGTCGGCGACGCGACCGACAACCACAGCCTGCAGGCCGAGGGCATCGCCGATCAGGCCAAGGCGGCGGCCGGCATGGCCGCCGACGACGTGCGGGACGCGGTGCGCGGCCGCGACGACGAGCGCGACGACGCCAAGAACTGATCTCGGCGGGCAAGCGGGCCGGTCTTCCTCGGGAGACCGGCCCGCCCGCGTGTCCGACCGGTCAGGCCGCCGGCGTGCCGGGGCCGTCGTCGAGGCGGGCGTCATGGACCAGGATCGCCGCCTGCACCCGGTTGGTCAGGCCCAGCTTGGCCAGCGCCCGGCTCACGTGCGCCTTCACGGTCGCCTCGGCCATGTCCAAGTCGCGGGCGATGTCGGCGTTGGCCAGTCCCCGGGCGACGGCACGCACCACGTCGCGCTCGCGGTCGGTCAGCACCGCGAGGCGGGCCCGGGCCTGGTCGGCCACCGACGGGCCGCGCTCGGCGAACGAACTGATCAGGCGGCGGGTGACCGTCGGGGCGAGCATCGCGTTGCCGGCCGCCACGGTGCGCACCGCCTCGGCCAGGTCACGCGGCGGGGTGTCCTTGAGCAGGAAACCGACCGCTCCGGCGCGCAGCGCGGCGTGCACGTACTCGTCCTGGTCGAACGTGGTCAGCATGATCACGCGCGGCGGCTCGGGCAGCCGGGCGACGGCGGCCGCGCCGGTCAGCCCGTCGGTGCCCGGCATCCGGACATCCATCAGCACCACCTCGGGCCGGTGCCGGCGGGCCGCCTCCACCGCCTCCGCGCCGTCGCGCGCCTCGGCGACCACGGCGATGTCACCGGCCGCCTCCAGGATCATCCGCAGGCCGGAACGCACCAGCGCCTCGTCGTCGACCACCAGCACGCGGATCACGCGGCCACCTCGCGGCTGCCGACCGGCTCCGACGGGTCGGCCGGGATGCGCGCGTGCAGCGTGAATCCCCCGTCCAGCCGCGGCCGCGCCTGCACCGTGCCACCGGCCAGGGCGACACGTTCGGCGAGCCCGACCAGGCCCAGCCCGCTGTCGGGCACCGGCGGGGCCGGCTGGGGTGGTGGTGCGTTCTCGACCGCCACGAACAGGCCCTGCGGCTCGCGGCGCAGCGTGACCGTGGTCGGCACGGCCCCGGCGTGCTTGGCCACGTTGGTCAGCGCCTCCTGCACCACCCGGTACGCGGTGCGCTGCGCGGACGGCGACACATCGTGCATCGGCCCCTCGTCGACCCGGCGCACCGGCAGCCCGGCGGCCCGGCTGGAGTCGAGGAGCCGGTCCAGGTCGGCCAGCGTGGGCTGCGGCGCGAGTTCCGGGGCCATCCCGCCGGTCACGTCGGGTGCCCGCAGCATGCCCAGCACCTCACGCAGCTCCTGCATCGCCTCCCGGCCGGTGGTGCGGATCAGCGCGGCCTCCTCAGCCGTACGCGGGTCCGCGGTGCTGACCTCCAGCGCCCCGGCGTGCAGCACCATCAGCGCCACCCGGTGCGCGACCACGTCGTGCATCTCCCGGGCGATGCGGCGGCGCTCGTCGGAGCGGGCCCGCTCGGCCCGCTCGTGCTGCTCGCGTTCGAGCCGTTCGGCGCGCTCGCGGAACTGCTCCAGGACCTGGCGGCGGGCGCGCACCCACAGCCCGAAGACGAACGGCAGCCCGACGGTCATGGCCACCCAGGCGAGTGCGGTCATGACGCCGCCGAAGATGAGCCCGCCGGTCATGCCTTCGTAGAGCAGGTCGCTGTGCACCGCGCTCCAGCCGACCGGCAGGCCGACGAGGGTGCTCGCGACCAGGAAGTACGGCCAGGCGCGGCCGGGGTCGTGCGGCCGTCCGGGGCGGCCCGCGCCTGCGTAGTAGGAGGCGACGAACACCGCGACGATCATGCACAGTGCCAGCCATGCGGCGAGCGACAGCACGAACAGCGGCCAGCGCGCCCGGCGGATCAGCATGGCGCTGCCGCCCGCGGCCAGCATGGCCAGTGCGATCAGTCCCCAGTGCGGGTCAGGGGACATGCCGTCGAAGAGGAAGATCGGCGGCCGCCAGGGGGAGACGAAGGAGAACAGCGTCACCCCGCAGCCGAGCGCGAACGGGTACAGCCAGTGCGCCAGCCGGCGCAGCCGGCTCGACGGCTGCAGCCACGACGGCAGACCGGGCACCCGTGCCGCGCTGTGCTCCATGCCCTCATCCCCTGGTCGCCGCCGTCCCGGTGACGAGCTTGGCAGGTCCGCGGCCGTGGCGGCCACTACTTCTGTCGCCGCGCCCCGCTACTTAAGTAGGGGGCCGTGATCGACTCCTGCCCGAGTGCACCGCCGCCGCCGGGCGGCAGCGTGTCGCCCATGACGAACTTCGAGGCCGCGGTGAGCGCGGAAGACCTGACCAAGCGGTACGGCTCGGGCGACGCGCAGGTGACCGCGCTGGACGCGGTGACGACGGCCTTCGGCCGCGGCGAGCTTACCGCGATCATGGGCCCGTCCGGGTCCGGCAAGTCCACCCTGATGCACTGCCTGGCCGGCCTGGACACCCCGACCGGGGGCCGGGTGTGGCTGGACGGCTCCCGGCACGGCAGCGCCGACCGGGTCGAGCTGAGCGGCCTGCGCGACGACGCGCTGACGGCGCTGCGCCGCGACCGGATGGGTTTCGTGTTCCAGGCGTTCAACCTGCTGCCGACGCTGACCGCGTGGGAGAACATCACCCTCCCGCTGGATCTGGCCGGACGGCGGCCCGACCAGGCCTTCGCCGACACCGTGATCGACGCGGTCGGGCTGCGCGACCGGCTGCACCACCGGCCCGCCCAGCTCTCCGGCGGCCAGCAGCAGCGGGTGGCCTGCGCCCGCGCGCTGATCAGCCGCCCGGACGTGGTCTTCGCCGACGAGCCGACCGGCGCCCTGGACTCCCGGGCCGGGGCTGAGGTGCTCGGCTTCCTGCGCCGCAGCGTCGACGAGCTTTCGCAGACCGTGGTGATGGTCACCCACGACCAGGTCGCGGCGTCGTACGCCGACCGGGTGCTGTTCCTGGCCGACGGGAAGATCGTCGACGAGCTGCGCGAACCCTCCGCCGACCGGGTGCTCGACCGGATCCGCTCCCTGGAATCCGCCGGACGCGGCCGCACGGCCGTCGGGGCGGGTGCCTGATGCTGCGGGCGATGCTGCGCGACCTGCGCGCGCACCTGGGCCGGGTCGCGATGACCCTGGCCGCGATCGTGCTCGGGGTGGCCTTCGTGGTCGCCACCTGGGTGGTGTCGGACTCCGCCGCGGCGACCGTCGGTGGCGGGGCGGCGCGCTCCGACGTGGCCGCGCTCGTGCAGGCCGTCCGTGAGACCTCGGCCGCGGCGGAGATCCCCGCCGACGTCGTCGCCCGGCTGGCCGCACTGCCAGGGGTGAGCCGGGCCGAGGGCGTCCGGGAGGGCTACGCGGCGCTGGTCCGCGCCGACGGCAAGCTCGGCACCACGTCCTGGCCGGACACCGCGGGCACCGACTGGGACGGCTCGCAGCGGTTCACGCTCACCGCGGGCCGCGGCCCGTCGCGCGCCGGGGAGGTGGCGCTGGAGGCGCAGGCCGCCGCCGAGGCCGGGCTGTCGGTCGGCGACTCCGCGCGGGTGCTGCTCGGCGGGGACCGGTCCGACACCGCGACCGTCGTCGGTGTGTTCACCTACCGTGCGGCGGGCCGGGAGTTCGACCCGGCCGTGGCGTACGACGAGAGCACCGCCGCCCAGCTGCTGCGCAACCGGGACGCGGCACCCGGCGCGGCACCCGGCTTCGCCCGGGTCGAGCTGTTCGGGCCGGACGAGCCGGCCGTGGTCGCCGCCGCCCGGACCGCGCTCGGCACCGGCTTCGACGTGGACTCGGGCAGCACGCTGCGCGCCGACCAGGCGCGGGCCGCGCAGAGCGACGCCGACGTGATCCGCAAGGCGCTGCTGGCGTTCGCCGCCGTGGCGCTGATGGCGGGCGTGTTCGTCATCGCGAACACCTTCACCATGCTGGTCACCCAGCGCACCCGGCAGTTCGCGCTGCTGCGGGCGGTCGGCGCGCGGCGGTCCCAGGTGCGCCGGGCCGTGCTCACCGAGGCCGTCGTGCTCGGCCTGGTCGGCTCGACGATCGGCGTCGCGCTCGGCGTCGGGCTGGGCCTGCTGGCGATGCGGCTGCTGCCGGTCGACGGGCAGGTCGCGTACGCGGTGTCGCCGTGGGCGGTGCTGCTCGGGTACGCGGTCGGCGTGGTCGTGACGATCGTGTCGGCGTACGGGTCGGCGCGCCGGGCGGCCCGGGTGTCGCCGATGGCGGCGCTGCGTACCGACGCCGCCGTGCCGCGGCGCTCGCTGGTGCTGCGTACCGTGCTGGGGTTGGTCGCCGTGGCGGCCGGCGCGGCCATGGTCGCGGTGACCTCGCCCGACGAGCTGACCGAGCCCAAACGGATGCTGGCCATGGCCGGGGCGGTGCTGGCCTGGGTCGGCGTGCTGCTCACCGCGCCGATCCTGGTGTCGACGGTGCTCGCCCCGCTGACCCGGCTGCTCCGCTCGCCCGGCCCGGTCACCCGCATCGCGATGCGCAACGCCGTACGCGACCCGCGGCGCACCGCCGCCACCGCGTCCGCGCTGATGATCGGCCTGTCACTGGTGTGCGCGTTCGCGACTGTGGGGCAGACGCTGCGCGACGACACCACCGAGCAGGTGCGCTCGGCGGTGCCCGAGTCGGCGGTGGTGCTGCGCGCCGCGGCGTTCGGCGTGCTCGACGACACGGTGCTGGCCACCGCCTCCGCCGTGCCGGGCGTGACCGGTCTGGCCGTGCCGCGCTGGGGGGCCGTCGACGTCGTCTCGCTGCGGGGTGCGGTGGCGGAGAGCGGGTTCACCAGCCTGAACCCGGCCGCGGTCGGCAGTGCGATCCGCCCGAAGGTGACCGCGGGGTCCGGGGACCTGCGCCGCGGGGTACTGCTGTCGGAGCAGATCGCGACCCGGCTCGGGGTAGGCGTCGGGGAGCAGGTGCGGTTCCGGTTCCTGAGCGCCGACGCGGCGGGGCAGCCCAAGCCGGTCGAGGTGGCGGTGACCGTCGCCGGGGTGCACGAGGGCGGCGACCTGCTGCGCGGGCAGCTCATCGACGAGGCGCTGCTGCCGGCGGGGGTGTCGGGGGAGGGCGACAGCATGTTCGCGGTCGGAGGTGATCCGGCGGCGCTGCGTACCGCGATGGAGAAGGCGTTCGCGTCGCGGCCGGACGTGCTGGTGCAGGACCGGGGGCAGTTGGTCGAGGACATGCTCGGGCCGCTGCAGCTGGTGCTCGGGCTGGTGTACGTGCTGCTCGGGGCGGCTGTGGTGATCGCGGTGTTCGGGGTGATCAACACGTTGGCGCTGTCGGTGCTGGAGCGGACGCGTGAGCTGGGGGTGTTCCGGGCGCTGGGGGCGTCGCGGGGGCTGGTGCGCCGGACGGTGCGGCGGGAGAGCGTGGTGATCTCGCTGTACGGCGGAGTGCTGGGGATCGGGGTGGGTGTGCTGCTGGGCGGGGTGATGCAGTACGTGATCCTGGCGAATCCGGTGTTCGGGTTGTCGGTGCCGTGGTTGACGGCGGGGGTGGCGTTGGCGGGGATGGGGCTGGTCGGGGTGCTGGCCGCGCTGTGGCCCGCCCGCCGTGCGGCTCGCGCCGACATCCTGGCGGCTATCGCCACGGAGTGACGCGCCGCGTTTTTAATCGACGTTGGCCTATCTGGATGACTTTGATCGCACTTTTGTCATCCAGATAGGCCAACGTCTATGGCGAGCCGGGGTGGTGCGGGGGGTGGGTGGGGTCAGCGGGTGAGGCGCCAGCGTTGGTTGGTGCCAGTGCCGCAGGTCCACTGGATGGCGAGGGCGCCGTCGGCGGTGGAGGCGTTGTTGATGTCCACGCACTTGCCGCTGTGTGCGGCGATCAGCTGGTAGACGCCGGTGCTGGACAGGCGCAGGGTGAACTGCTGGTTGGCGGTGTTGGTGCAGGTCCACTGGATGATCGCGGCGCCGTTGGCGGTGGACACGCCGTTGACGTCCAGGCACAGGCCGTTGGCGGTGTTGGTGATGGTGTACGTGTCGGCGCCGACGGGGGTGAACCGGAACGACTGCGCGGTCTGGCCGTTGCAGGGCCACTGCCGCAGCTGGGTGCCGGTGGCGGTGGAGGCGTTGGGCACGTCGAGGCACTTGCCGCTGTGCTGGGCGACGGCGGTGGAGGTGAACGCGTCCCCGGTGGTGATCGTCTCGGACAGCACGGTGCCGTGCCGGATGAAGCCGCTCAGCCCGCCGGGCACGTCCGAGCGCGCCGACCAGTTGTTCAGGTCGGTGCTGGTGGCCGTGTAGTAGTGGCCCGACGTGTAGCCGTCCATGTAGATGCGCCAGCTGCCGTCGGTCTGCCG
This sequence comes from Catellatospora vulcania, assembly GCF_009720385.1. Taxonomy (GTDB): domain Bacteria; phylum Actinomycetota; class Actinomycetes; order Mycobacteriales; family Micromonosporaceae; genus Catellatospora; species Catellatospora vulcania. Next base: position 18,956 of record NZ_WARX01000040.1, read on the forward strand.
GACCAGGGCCGGGCCCTCGACCCCGGAGCCCCAGCCGGCCCAGTTCCCGGTCCCCGTGAACGTCCACGGCCCGTTGAGCGAGGAAGCCGTGGCGTGCTCGATGTACTTGGTGGTCTCGTTCTTGGCGAACGCGTGGTACGTGCTGCCGGAGCGTACGACGAAGGTGTCGATGTAGTTCGGCGCGATGCCCGACAGCGCGACCGGCGCGGCCCACGACGAGAACGCCGTGTTCAGGGCCCGGAATCGGTACGGCCGGAAGTTCGCGTACGAGGTGGTGCTCAGCGACACGATGACGTTCACGCTGCCGTCGGCCGGGTCGACGAACCATTCCGGCGCCCAGGTGTTGACGATGCCGGAGATGCCGACCGGCACGTTGCGCACGAACGACCAGTTGATCAGGTCGGTGCTGGACGCGATGCCGAACTCGGTGCCGGTCCAGTTGGTGGTGTACACGACGTAGTAGCGGCCGTCGCTGTGCTTGAGCACGCTGGGGTCGCGGATCAGGCCCGACGGCGGGGTGTACGCGGGGCCGCGCAGCAGGGTGAAGTCGCGCGCGTTGGTGGACGTGTAGACGTAGAGGTTGCTCTCGCTGCTGTTGGTGAACGCGGTGAGCACGTACCTGGTCACCGTGGCCGCGGCGGCGGGCCGCGCGCCGGACAGGCCGGCGAGCAGGGCGAGCAGTACGGCCGCGGTGGCGGCGACGGCGCGGGCGGCCGGGGAGAGCCGCAGGGACGGGGTGCTGCCGAGCATCTTTGCTCCTTGTCGCAGTCGGCGATGCATAGGGAGGCATGCATGTGAGCGCTAACATTTCGCGTCCTGAACGGCCCGGGCAAGCCGGACGCGATGTTCCACAGTGTCCGTACCCTCATCGACGGCTGTCAAGGTCACCGGCCGACACGGCGCGCGGCGTGACCGGGGCCACGCTTGCCTTGACACCGGCGGCAACGTTTAGCGTGTTGCAGGACAGGGAGGAGGAACCGGATGCTCATCGGCGAGCTGGCGCAGCGCGCCGGCACCAGCACCCGCACGCTGCGGTACTACGAGCAGCACGGACTCATCCGCTCGCGGCGCGCGACCAACGGCTACCGTGCCTTCGACGAGGCCGAACTGCGGGTCGTGCACGAGATCCGGGCCCTGATCGCGGTCGGGTTCGACCTGGACGACATCCGCCCGTTCGTGGCCTGCCTGCGCGCCGGGCACGCGACCGGCGACGTGTGTCCCGACTCGGTCGCCGTGCTGCGGCGCAAACTCGACGAGGTCGACACCTGCCTCGGCCGGCTCAACGCCGTCCGCGACCAGCTCCACCAACAGCTCAATGAAGCCATCGCCCATCGGGAGAAGACATGTCTGAGAAGAACGGCCCCCTGATCGAGGTCACCGACGCCACGTTCGTCGACGTCGTGCTGAAGTCGGACCGGCCCGTGGTGGTCGACTTCTGGGCGGAGTGGTGCGCGCCGTGCAAGGTGCTGGACCGGTCGCTGAACGAGCTGCACGGGGAGTTCGGCGACAGGGTGCTCATGACGAAGATCGATGCTGACGCCAACCCGGAGACGGCCCGCGCGTACAAGGTGATGTCGATGCCGACGCTGATCATCTTCCGCGGCGGCGAGGTCGTCGCCAGCGCGGTCGGCAACCGCCCGAAGATGGCGCTGCGCCAGTTCCTGGAAGCCGGTATCGAGGGCTGAGCCCAGGGCTGAGCACACTCACGCCGCGGCGGCCGGCTGGCGCGCCGCCGCGGCTCGCCGTCGGCCGGGCATCTGAGGAACGGCACGCAACCCCGCGCGCTTTGACATGATCGACTGATGGGCCAGGCGTACGCCGTCACCGCGGAGTTCTACGACCTGTTGCAGGCCGCCGAACAGCTCGCGGTCAGCGGGCGGCTGCTCGACCGGTGGCTCGGCAGCCCCGAGGTGGGCGTGCTGGACGTCGGGGCGGGCACCGGACTGGCGGTGAGCCTGCTCGCCCGCCGCTGTGCCGTGCCGGTGCATGCCGTCGAGCCCGCCGCGAGCATGCGGGCCGTGCTGCTCAGCCGCATCGCCGGGCAGAGCGAGGTGCTGCCCCGGGTCCGCGTGCACGCCCGCAACGTGCAGGATCTGGGGCTGGTCGGCGTCGCCGACTTCGCGTGGTGCCTGAACACGATGGCCGGGCTCGACGTGTCCGACCGGGCCGCGGCGCTGCGCGCGCTCGCGACCGCGCTGGTGCCCGGGGGCAGGCTGGTGGTGCAGCGTCCGCCGGCACACGCTGCCGACGGCCGCCGCGACCTGCCGTCGTGGCAGCTCGGCGGTGACCTCTACAGCGGCGAGGTGGTCACCACGCCGGTCGGCGCGGACCGGGTCCGGTGGCGGTTCAGCTACCGGGTCAGCCGCGAAGGCGCGCTGGTACGCGAGGAGACCGAGGTCTTCGACGGCCACCTCGCCACCGAGTCCGGCTTCGACGCCGAACTGGCCGCCGCAGGGTTCACCGTGGTCGGCGCCGACGACCCGGACATCGTCATCGCCCGCCGGTGAGCACGGACGCTTCGGTAGCGTTGTCGTTCATGAACGACGACGGGGTGACGGTCCGCCTGGCCGGGGCGGAGGCGGTCGATGCGCTGGAGCCGCTGTGGCTGTCCATGCACCGGCACCATCGGGAGATCGCACCGGAGCTGGCCATGTATCCAGACGAGCGGTCCTGGCAGCTGCGCCGCGACCTGTACCGGCAGTGGATCACCGAACCGGGCTCGTTCGTGCTGCTGGCCCACGACGGTGACGAGCTGGTCGGTTACGCGTTCACGCACGTGTTCGCGGGCCCGGACGACACCTGGGTCTCCGGCGACCGGATCGCCGAGCTGGAGTCGCTGTCGGTGGCGGCGAGCCACCGCGGCCGGGGCGTCGGCACCCGGCTGCTCGACGCCGTCGACGACCGGCTCGCCGAGCTGGGCATAGGTGACCTGTACATCGGCACACTGGCGGCCAACCTCGGCGCGCAGCGGGTGTACGAGAAGCGCGGCCTGCGTCCCTTGATGATCAAATATGCCCGGCTGGCGGCCTCCCCGCCCCGCGACTGAGCCACCGGTCGCGAATTGGCCGTGGGGCGGCGGCCGCACGGTGCGTACCGTCGAACTGTGGAGATCTTGAGATACGCGGCGTTCACCGCCGACCCGGCCGGCGGCAACCCCGCGGGCGTCGTGCTCGACGCGACCGCGCTCGACGACACGACGATGCTCGGCATCGCCGCGGACGTCGGCTACTCCGAGACCGCGTTCCTGATCCCGCACGGCGGCGGCCGGTTCACGGTGCGCTACTTCAGCCCGCTGGCCGAGGTGGACTTCTGCGGGCACGCGACCATCGCGGCCGCGGCGGCGTACGCCGAGCGCCACGGCGCGGGCCCGCTGACCTTCGACACGAAGGCGGGCACCGTGCAGGTGCTCACCAGCCTGGCCGCCGACGGCACCGCCACGGCCACGCTGACCAGCGTCGCGCCGCGTACCGCAACGCTCGACGAGGCCGATCTCGGCGCGCTGCTCGACGCGTTGGGCTGGTCGGCCGCGGACCTCGATCCGGCGCTGCCGCCGCGGCTGGCGTACGCCGGGGTCTGGCACCCGGTCCTGGCTGCGGCGACCCGGCAGCGGCTGTCCGACCTGGACTACGACATGGCCGTGCTCGGGGAGCTGATGGCGCGGCGCGGCTGGACCACCGTGGACCTGGTGTGGCGGGAGTCGGCGGACGTGTTCCACGCCCGCAACCCGTTCCCGCCGGGTGGTGTGGTGGAGGACCCGGCGACCGGCGCGGCGGCCGCGGCGTTCGGCGGCTACCTGCGCGAGCTGGGTCTGGTGACGCCGCCCGCCACGGTCACCGTCCACCAGGGCGACGACATGGGCCGTCCCAGCGTGCTCACCGTCCAGATCAGGCCGGACCCTGGCAGCGGCATCGCGGTGAGCGGCTCGGCCGTCGCGCTGTAGTGCTCGGCGTAGTGTTTTCGCAGGTCACGGGCGTGGCGAAGGCAGTCGGGAAGGGGTCGCCTCCGTAGGATCTTGTCGATCCTAGGAAAGGTGACATGTAGTGAAAAAGTCGTATCGAGCGGCCGCGCTGTCCGCGGCACTGCTCGCGGGAGCAGCCGCGGGCGGCGCGCCGTCCTGGAGCGCCGCCGTCGCCGGTGAGCAGGTCTACGACACCGCAGGCACGTACACGTTCGACGTGCCCGCCGGTGTCGAGGTGACCCTGGAGCTGTGGGGCGCGGGCGGCGGCGGTGGCGGCGGCAACGGCGGTGGCGCCGGGGGCGGCGGCGGTGGCGGCGGCAAGTCGCTGTTCGGCCGGGGCGGTGGCGGCGGAGCCGGTGGCAGCTCCGGCGGCGGTGGCGCGGGCGGCGGTTCGGGCGGCGCGGGACAGTACGTGAAGTGTGTGCTGCCTGCCGACTTCCCGGCGACGAGACTGTCCATCGTGGTCGGCCGCGGCGGCAGCGGGGGGCGCGGCGCGGCGGCGGCGACCGGCGGCGCGCCGAGCGCACCCGGCGGCAACGGCAACCCGGGTCAGCTCTCCAAGGCCGGCGCGGACGGTGCAGGCGGGGCGATCACCGAGGTCAGCGTGCTGCTCAACGACACCCCGCTGCTGCTGACCCAGGCCGCGGGCGGCGACGGCGGGCAGGGCAGCCCCGAGTTCTCCAACGGCGGCCCCGGCGGCATGGACGCCACCGGCAGCCGTCCGGGCACGACCCGGCCCGGCGGCATCGGCAGCAGCGCCCCTGGTGACGGCGGCGCGGGCGGCACGATGGCGGTGCCCTCGGCGGCCCTGTGCACCGGCGCCGACGGCGAAAGCGGCAACGCGGGCAAGGGCGGCGGCGGCGGCGCGGCCGGCGGCTCCGGCGTCGACGGCGCGACCAGTGGCGACGGCGGGGCCGGCGGCACGGGCGCGACCGTGG
>NZ_WARX01000041.1 GCF_009720385.1 Catellatospora vulcania
AATTAATGTCCGAATTCGTCCATTACCAAAGTAACCACCCTCACAAAGGAGGATGGCCAATAAATTGGCACTTGGCTTAAATAGCACCCTGTTGAGTTCTCAAAGAACAAGCACACACCGAACACCACCCGATTCCTCGGGAAGCGCTACGGGGCTGTGTCGTTCACAGTACCGGACCGGTTTCGCGGCCCCCAACCGGGGTCCGCCCCACTCCGGGCGGCCAAGCGATCCGGCCTCCACCCGAGCCCTTCAGCCCCGGTGTTTTTGTCCGTTCCTCGCTGGCAGAGAGAACATTACGCGGGCCGTCGGGCGGGATGCAAATCGGGGTGGGTTGTCCCCGGTCACATCATCCCGACCTGCCTATACGTGAATCCGAATCACTCGGAGTCGAATGGCAGAACCCCAGGTGGACGGACCGTAATGCGCGTTCAGGCCCCATGCTCGAGGCGGTCGGCGAGCACCATCGGGTGACTCAGCGGCGTCAGATGACCGCCCGGCACCAGCTCCGCCTCGACCCCGAGCCGGTCCCGGGCGACGCGCTGCTGGAACCCGGCCGGGAACATCCGGTCGTCGCGGGCGGTGATGACCCGGATCGGCACCGGTGGCCAGCTCTCGAAGGCGCACCGGTCGCCGAAGATCCGCTCCGACTCGTCGCGGTCGTGGCTCAGGGCGTAGTCGGTGAGCTCGTCGGGCACGTCCTGGAAGAAGTCGGCACGCAGGTCGAACTCGGCATCGGGGTCTCTGCCCTCCCGCACGGCCAGCTCGCGCCGAGCCGCGGCGGCGCCGGTGGCGTCCCCCCATGCCGCGGCCGTCTCGCCGGGCAGCGGGATCATCGCGTTGACGAAGACGATCCCGGCCACCGGCCGGCGGGCGGCGACCGCCGCCGCGGTGAACCCGCCCAGCGACAGCGCGACCAGCACCGGATCCGCACGCTCCCCCACGGCCGCCGCCACCACGTCGGCGTACTCGGCCAGACCCGCCTTCTCCTCCTCGGCCGGCAGGTCGACGTTGACCACGTCGTGGCCGCGCCTGGTGAGTTCGGCCGCGACGAGGTGCCAGTACCAGGCGTCGCCGCCCGCGCCGGGAATGAGCACGTAGGTCGTCATACGGCCGAGGTTATGCGGCGCCACTGACAGGTCGCGGCGTGGTGGACCTCATCGAGGCGTGGCGGCGATGCCGTCGAGCAGGACGCGCAGGCCCAGATCGGCGTTCGCTCAGGAGCGCAGCGGGGTGAGCAGGTAGTCGTCGGCCTCGGTGTCCCACCGCAGGTCGACGGCCCCGGCGGTCGCCGCGGCCTTGCAGAACTGCAGGAAGCTCCGGTAGCCGAGCTTCTTCTCGCTGAAGTCCGGCTGTGCCCGGCGCAGGTGGTTCTTCAGCCCGGACAGCGCCACCGGGCCCGAGCTGCGGCTCAGGTCGCCGACGACCGTACGCAGCAGATCGAACTCCGCCTCCGGGCCGCCGTGCTCGGGCAGGGAGACCTCCGGGTCCCCCTTGGCCGGCCCCTCGCCGAGCTCGATGATGTCATGTTCGGCGAGGTACCTCAGCGATTCGCCGAAGGTGCGGAAGCCGTAGTCGCCCTCGTTGAACGTCGGGTCCTTGCGCAGCAGGGTGCGCTTGAGCGTCGACGCGGTCACCGCACCGCCGGAGCTGCCCTCCAGCCCGGCGACCGTCTGCGCGACGAGCACCGCGAGGGTGTCCACGTCACCCGCGGACTCCTCCTCGCCCGCCGCGGGTTCGAGTTCCGGTTCGATCGGCTGGGGTGCCGCCTCCTGCGGCCTGGCCTGCGCGGGCGGCCGGCCGCCCCGGGTGCGCGCGGGCCTGATCTCGACGCCTTCGAGCCGGTCGTAGTAGAGGAACTCGTCGCAGGCCGGCGGGAGCAGCGCGGAGGTCGACTGCTCGACGCCCACGCCGATGACCCGCTTGTTGAGTTCGCGCAGCTTGTGAACCAGCGGAGTGAAGTCGCTGTCGCCCGTGCCGAACACGAACGTGGAGATGTAGTCCCGCTCGAAGGCCAGCTGCAGGGCGTCGACGGCCATCTTGATGTCGGCCGAGTTCTTGCGCGACGCACCCATGCGCTGCGGGATGTCGATCAGCTCCACATGCGACCGGGTGAGCAGGCGGCGGTCCTCGTCGAAGTACGACCAGTCGGCGTACGCCCGGCGCACCACCACCCGGCCGCGCTCGGCGAGCGCGTCGGCGATGGGCCGCAGGTCGAAGGTCATCCCGCCGAGGTTTTCCCGGGCACCGATCGCCAGGTTCTCGTAGTCAAGGAACAGGGCAATACGATCCTCTTGATCCACGCCGCCCAGCGTACGCCGAACCCCGGGCGTCCCGGGCGACCATGAGGCCGCCCGGGGTGGCGCGGCCCCGGGCGGCGGTCGTTCAGAGGTCGAGGGCGTTGATGGTTACGCGGTCGGTGTGCGAGGGCCAGTTCGGGACGGTGAACTGCTGCGTGCCGCCGCCGGCCCGGGACTGGATGGTCACGGTGACCGTGCCGGAGGCGTCGGCGGCGGCCGGGATGTAGACGTCGGCCGCGGTGATGAACACCTCGTCGAAGTCGGCGATGGCGCGGCTCAGGTCGGTGCGCTGGTCGACGAGCTGGTCGTGGGCGAACAGGCCGATGGCCCGCTTGTCCCGCGGCGCGGTGACGGCGTTGAGGATGCCGAGGCCGTTCACGGTGAGGTGGTCGCTGTTCGCGCCCTGGTCGCCCCACCATTCCTTGTACCGGGTGAGCGACAGCGCGCTGTGGCGCGGGTCGACGGGCACCCGGCTGCTGATGCCTTCGCCCGGCCGGTTGGTGAGCAGGCGCAGCAGCCGGTCGGTGCGCTGGAACGGCTGGAAGTAGTGGTGCTGCACGTGGCCCGCGTCGTGCACGATCGCGAACTCGTAGCGAGCTGACGGCGCGGCGGTGAACGGGCCGAACCCGCCGTCGGCGGCGATGGCGAACTGGGCGGCGGGTTGCGAGGTCAGGCGGCGGCCGGTGGCGGCGGCGATCTCGTACACGTCGACGCGCACCCCGGTCGCGGCGGCGTTGGACGGGAACAGCACCGCTTTGCCAGTCAGCGTGATCGGGCCGGGTTCGGCGACGACCGCGGTGGTGGCCGGGTCCGCGCCGGCGATGAACCGGTGCATCTGGACGAAGCTCTGCGTGGAGGTGACCGTCTGGGTGTGGGACTGGTCGCTCTGGTACACGTTGGTGGCGCCCCAGATGCGCCGGGAGGTGGAGCCCTCGCCCCAGATGGCGAGGGTGGGCACGCCGCCGGGGCGGCTCAGCGCGGTCGCGCCGTCGAGGTTGACGTAGTGGGCGACCTTGGCCGCCCGGGACCGGGTACGCAGGAAGGTGTGGCTCAGGAAGGTGCCCAGCGAGTGCGCGACCAGGTCGACCTTGTCCGCCCCGGTCTGCTGGCGCAGCTGGTCGATCCGCTGCTCCAGGCGGTTCAGCACGGCGCTGCTGCTCTCCGCGGTGAACGAGTAGTCGTAGTCGATCCCGTCGATGATCTCGACCGGGTAGCCGTTGCCGGCGAATCGTTTGGCCTGGGTCTCGAACTGGGCCGCGGACCCGGCCGCGCCGTGCAGGAACACGATGGGCCGCCGCACCGCGGCGGCCTGGGCGGACGGTTCGGCCGCCCAGGCCGAGGCAGCGGGCGCGGTGGTCAGCGCCAGTGCGGCGGTGACGGCCAGCAGGATGGTGCGCATCGGATCGACCCTCCATTCTCAAGCATGGATATAGGGAGGTCCGATGCTATGGCGGTGGCGATACCGGCCGAGTCGGCGAAATCGCCAGCCTTTCGGCGATTCATGCGACAAGCGGTGATACCCGCGTCAGGCCTGAACCAAGGACGACAGCAGCGCCGCGGTGGCGGCCGGGCGGACGAGCACGCCCGCGTGGCTGACATCGAGCGACCGCACGTCGAACGGGTTGCCGGGAGTCAGCGCGTCGGCCTCGGCGATGAACCGGTCCTGGAGCGCGATCGGGATCGACCGGTCGGCGGTGAGCCGCACGTAGGTACGCGGAATCCGGCCCCAGGTCGCGGCCTGAGCCCGCTCCTCGCCGGCGTCCAGGCTCTCGTCCGGCTCCAGCGTGTTGAGGAAGCCGTGGAACTCGTCGTCGGTGCCGTCTGCCAGCAGGGCCTCACGAAGCGTCCCGAGCAGCGCCGGGTCGGCGGTGCGCCAGTTGAACCGTAGCGCGCCGATCTCCGCCGGATTCGCGGCGATCAGGCCGCCGACGCCCGACAGCGCCGACGAGGCGTTCTCCGGCGAGCCCTGGTAACCCGCCGGGGTGTCCTCGACGCAGCACCAGGCCGAGATGTAGACCAGCCGGTCCACCAGGTCCGGGGCGGCGTTGCCGACCCCGGTCAGGGTGAGCCCGCCGCGGCTGTGCCCGACCAGCACGACCGGCCCGTGTTCGCGTACCCGTTTCACGGTGTCCAGGACGTGCGCCACGTTGTCCGCGTGCCCGATGCCGGCCATCGCGCTGGGTGCGGCCGCCAGGGCGGCAAGGTCCTGCGGGGCCTGGTACGCCGCCGGGAACGTCGCGCCGAATCCGTGGCCGGGCAGGTCGACGGCGAGCGAACGGTGCCCGCGGTAGGCCAGTTCCCGCTGCATGGGAGCCCAGGTGAACGAGTTGCTGCCGGAGCCGTGGACGAAGACGAAGGTGGTGGCTGTCATCCGGTCATGATCGCATCGCCCGGACATCGTCCCGTGTGGAGTGTGGCCAAGACCATGATCTTGGCCACACTCCTGGCAGTGGGCCCACGAGCAGGGCGGCGGGGCAGGAATCACTCGGCCCAGGGCTCGAAACCGGTGTCGAGGACGCCGTCGAGGCAGGCACGCAGCCGGGCCGCCTCGCCCTGCCCGAACCTCTCCTCGAACCGGGCCTGCATCTCCCGCCACAGCGGTAGCGCCGTTTTCATACGAGACAGGCCGTCCGGCGCGAGCGCGACGATCCGGGCGCGGCGGTCGGCCGCCGACGGCTCGACCGTGACCAGTCCTTCCCGGGCGAGCGGCTTGAGATTGGAGGCCATCGTCGTGCGGTCCATGGAGATCATGTCGGCGAGGCTGCCGATCGTCATCTCGCCGTACGCGCTGAGCTTCTGCAGGATGCTGAACTGTGTCGCCCGGAGTCCGGCCGGCGCCAGCGCCCTGTCGTAGGTCGCCCCGAGATACCGGGCCGCCCTGCGCAGCGCCAGGTTGTTGCACGCTTCGCCCGGGTCCGTCGCTGCTGTGGTCATCGTCTCCGCCCGCCCTTCCCACCAAGAATAGGAGCAGTTGCTCGCACCTGCGAGGGCCGCCGCACGCGGTCGCCCTGACGCGCGGGTCGGCAAGGGCCTGCCAGCAGGGCGTCCGCGTTGTCGCTCCGCCAATAGGAGCATATGCTCGTATCGTTCAAGCGCACACGGCAGGCCTTACGAAGCCGTGACCAGCAGGCGCAAGCGGTAGTCGCTGGCCCGATGGAAGGCGACGATGAGACATGCGGTGTGCGCGCGCCCTCCCCAGCCGGGGAACACCTGGTTGCCGGCGGCGGTTACACCGGTGCGGCCAGGAATAGTAGACCGGTCGACTTTCTAGCCGGTGCAAGGAAGGACATCTCATGGACCTGAAGCTCGAGCTCATCGTGCTGCCCGTATCCGACGTCGATCGGGCCAAGTCCTTCTACGAGGCCGCGGGATTCCGCCTGGACCTCGACAAGACCGCCAACGAGCAGTGGCGTGCCGTGCACCTGACGCCGCCCGGCTCCGCGGCCTCGATCATGTTCGGCAAAGGGCTCACCGCCGCCGCGCCGGGCTCGGTGCAGGGCCTGTACCTCATCGTCACCGACATCGAGCAGTCCCGCGCTGAGCTGGTCGGCCGCGGTGTCGCGGTGAGCGAGGTGTTCCACGACGCCAACGCGCTGCTGTACCACGGCCACGAGGCAGGCGACATCACCCACGACGGCCCCGGCCAGGCACGCGTCACCGGCGCGCACCCCGAGGGCGCCGACTACGGCTCCTACGCCACCTTCAGCGACCCGGACGGCAACGGCTGGGTGCTTCAGGAGGTCAAGCAGCGCGCCCCGGGCCGCTGACATCACGTCAGGGCTCCTTCGTACGGCGGGCCTGTCGCACGAAGGAGCCCTGGCACAGCACCGACACCAGGCCGGTGGGCGAGGAGGTATGGCAGCGCCTGCTGGAGACCTACCGGGACCGCCACCAGCCACGTCGCAGGCCGCCGGCACGTTCCTGACCGCGGCTCGCACGCACCGAAGGAGATCAACCCCATGGCAACCAGTGACCTGGTCCTCATCGCCGGCGCCGGTGGCGTGGGCAGCACCGTCCTGGAGAAACTCCGGGCCCAGGACGTCGCGGTGCGCGCCATGGTGCGCCGCGACGACGAGCGCGCCGCGCGACTGCGCGCCCTCGGCGCGGACGTGGTCCTGGGCGACCTGACCCGGCCGGAGACCGTCGCGGCCGCGCTGGACGGCGTCGGGCGGATGTACTTCGCGATGCCGGTGTCACCGGACCATCTGCTGGCCGCGGCCGTGGCAGCCAGCGTGGCACGGGAGTACGGGCAGCTCACGGGCCTGGTCGACATGTCACAGATGACGGTGTCGCAGATGACGGCCACCAGCACCGCCGAGTCGCATCAGCAGCGCCTGCACTGGCTCGCCGAGCAGGTGTTCGACTGGTCCGGCCTACCGGTGATCCACCTGCGGCCCACCTCGTTCCTCGACAACCCTCTGTTCACCACGCTCGCAGCGGCGTCGATCCGCCGGGACGGCACGATCGCGCTGCCCTTCGGCACCGGGCGCACCTCGCCGATCGCCGTCGACGACGTCGCCCGGGTCGCCGCGACGGTGCTTCGCGACCCTGCGCCGCACGTCGGGCACGTCTATGAGCTCACCGGGCCGCGCACCGTGAACATGACGGAGATGGCAGAGGAGTTCTCCCGGGCGCTGGGCCGGCCCGTCACCTACGTGGACATGCCGCTGGACCGGTGGCGGTCCGAGGTGCTGGCGAAGGCAGGCCTGCCGCCGCACACCGAGGCGCACATCGCGACCATGGCCCGGCTGCACCACGAGAACCGCTACGACCGCACCTCCGGCGACGTCGCCCGCGTCACCGGCACGCCCGCCCTGACGATCGCGGAGTTCGTGGCCGCACGCAGGGACTTCTACCTGGGCTGAACCATCCCGGCAGCCCGCGACGAGAGCATCACCGACCGCTGAGGAGACGACGTCATGCGTACCGCACCCGACAGCCCCGACACCGCCGAGACCGTCCGTCGCGCCCGCTTCGGCACGCTGCCCAAGCAGATCCGCCCCGAGGAGATGGTCGAGGAACGACCGGCCGCCCCTCCGGCGGACAACGTCTACAACCCTGATGAGTGGCTCGTCCGCTACGCCTGGTGAGCCCTGCCGATTGTGCAATGGAGGAGCGTCATGCGCCTGCCCAAACCGATCATGGTCCTGACGATGGCGATGCTGGCGGCCACCGTGGCCATCGGGTGTTTCGCCCAGGTCGCCTGAGAGCCGGTCGCAGGCTGTGCTCCGGCGGATTCCGCCGCCGGAGCACAGCCTGCTGACCGCGACAGACCTTCTTGCCGGACGTCATGACGCACCCGGCGCTCAGGCGGCGTCGGCCGGCTCCGTCGGGGCCAGGGCAAGACCATAGTTCTGGCCGCGCTTGCGCACCTGCCACCGCCCGTTGACGACCCCCCGATCCACGAGCTTGACCATCAGCACGTCGACGAGGTCGGACATGAACATCGGATAGGTCCGCCCAGCCCCGTCGCGCCACAGGAAGTACGCCGCGGAGCGGCCCCGGTTGCCCGACACGAGGGTCAGTGTCGCCGCGAACGGCTCGTTGGCGTCGGACCACAGCTGACCGCCGTCGTGCTCCACTTTGCCCCAGACGTGGATCCGGCTCGGATAATGCTCCAGGTTGCCCTGGTCATCGACCGGATAGCGGCCGAGGCGGTTGGTGAATGCCATGGCGGCGATCATGCATGCCGGGTACGACACGCCTGGCACCACGTCATTTCCGGGGCTGCCCCGCGCGGTTCGGCGAGGCGACCGCGCAGTCGGGCGCCCGGCAGTCGCGCCGGTCGCGGTGGATGCGGAAGTCGTTGACACTGATCCGCACCACGCTGACCTCGGGCCGGGCGGGACTGCGCCGCCAGTACGCGAGCTCGGCTGCCGCGGCGCGCTCCGCTTCGGCCTGCGCCAGCCGCGGTGCCACGAAGTCGTGCGTGTGCCAGTCGGGCCAGTCGCGGCGCACCGCGTACACCGCGGCCGCGTCGGCCATCCGCCGCCGTGCCAGGCCGAACCAGCCGACACCCACCCACAGGCCACCCATGCCCGTCCCCCGTCATGCGTCACGGCATCGCCCGGTGCGGGACGGCGCCACCAGTCCATCGTGGCGGTGAAGAGCCGGCTACCGACAGCTACGTCGGTGATCTGTCCACGACAGGGTGACACTGTTTCCGAACCGGTTCAGGCCGCGTCGCCGCCCGGACCGGCACTGCCGGTCCACACCTTGAGACATGGACATGTGTGCGCTCACCGCCGCCCGGAGCCACCTAGACTCCTCATTGGACCGAGCAGTCGGCACACGGGGAAGATGCTGACATCGCGCGACGAGGCGCACACAGCGAGCCTCCGCACAGATGATCAGGTGACCATGAAGATACTCGTGATCAACGGATCCGAGCGCAGCCGCGGGTCGACCTGGCTGGCCGCGCAGGAGGTGGCCGCCCACGCCGAGCGGCGCGGCTGCCGGACCGAGGTCGTCAACCTGGCCGAGAAGCGGGTGCTGGCCTGCGACTGCGGAGCCTGCAACTCCCGTCCTGATCCCTGCCCCGTCGACGACAGCGTCGGCGAGGTCGTCGCCGCGATGATCGAGGCCGACGCCGTCGTGCTAGCGGCCCCGGTGCACGGGTTCGGGCTGTCCTCGCTCATGCAGACCTTCATCGAGCGCGCCGGGGTCGGCCACCTCAGGTTCACCCGGCCGCTGACCAACACCATCGGCGCGGCCATCGTCGTCGGCCGCCGCTACGGCCACCTGGACGTGCACGCCCAGTTGCTGCACAACCTGCTGCTCAACCGCTTCATCCTGGTCGGCAGCGGCTTTCCGGTGACCATCCAGTCCGGTGGCGAGCAGGGCATCGCGTCCGACACCGAGGGCATGGACGCGCTACGGCGCACCGTCGACCGGATCATCGACGTCGGCACCGCGCTGATCGAGTCCGGGACCAGGCTGCCGCGACCCGAAGAGGTCGAGCGGCGCGTCGGAAGGACCGGCTGACCCGTGACTGCGATCGTCAAGGCCGAATCCCCGGCCGGCAGCGGGCTCGGCCTGCTCGTCGCCAGCAAGTTCGCCTCCACGGTGGCGTACTCGATCCTGTGGGTGCTGCTGCCGCTGTACGTCTACCAGTCCAGCGGGTCGGCGCTGCTGGCCGCGCTGGCCTCGGCGGTCAACGTGCTGCCGTTCCTGCTGTTCGGCATGCTGGCGGGCGCGATCGTCGACCGGTCCTCGCCGACCCGGGTCATGGTGTGGATGGAGACCGGCAACGCCGCGGTGCTGCTGTGCGTGCCCCTGCTCGCCGGCACCGTCGGCGCGCCGCCGCTGGCCCTGGTCCTCGTCGGCTTCGCCTCGGCCACCGTGTACGTGTGGTTCGAGGTGGCCAGCTCCGCGGCGATACCGGCGGTGGTCGGCAGGTCCGGGGTGTTCCGTGCCAACAGCTACCTGTGGATGGCCTCGACGGTCGTCACGTCGGTCGCCGCGCCGGTCGGCTTCTTCCTGCTCGACGCGCTGCGCCTCGGGCCGACGTTCGCCCTGCTCGCAGGCTTCTACCTGCTGTCGGCGGTGCTGATCGCGCTGATGCGCCTGCCGAATGCCGCCGCGCCCGACCCGGGCCGGGCGCGCGAGCCGGGCGCGGTCTGGGCGGGGCTGCGGTTCATCGGCGGGCAGCCGCTGCTGCGCGCGTACACGATCGTCAACGTGGGCGTCGGGATCAGCGCCGGTGCGGTGTACGGGATGCTGGTCGTCTTCGCGTCCCGGGCGCTGGGCCTGGGCACCGACGACTACCGGATGGCCTGGATCATGACCGCGTGCGGGGTCGGCGCGCTGCTCGGCGCGCTCGCGGCCCGCAGGCTGAAGACCGCGCCGCCCGTCGACACCGCCCGGTGGCTGATCGGCGCGGACCTGGCCCTGCTGCTGGCGTACGCCGCCGCGCCGAACTGGGCGCTCGCCCTGGCCGCGCTGCTGTGCTGGAACACCGTGCACACCTGCTTCATGGTCGTGGGCATCTCCGTGCGGCAGGTGGTGACCCCGCTGAGCCTGCAGGGCCGGGTCAACGCGGTGGGCCGGATGATCGCGTGGGGGTCGGTGCCGCTGGGCACCCTGCTGTGCGGCTGGCTCACCGAGGTCGCCGGACCGCGCCAGGCGCTGGCCGCCCTCGCCGTATGCGCGCTGGCCAGCCTGGTCGTCGCGCTGCGCACCCCGCGCACGCTCACCATGGAGGAAGCAGTCTCATGACCACCCGGTCCCCGCTACGGGTGCTGTTCGTCGCGTTCAGCCGCTCCAGCCTCGGTCACGTCACCAGGATGCGCACGGCCGCGCAGCGCTTCCAGCTCGCCGGACATCAGGTCGCCGTCGCCGCGCACGAGGAGGTCCGACCGATCGTCGAGCGGGCCGGCCTGCCCTGGATCGGCATCGACGAGATCGGGCCGGCCCCGGCCTGGCGCGGCATGGACGACGTCGCCGAGCTGCGCGCGTTCGCCCGCACCCGGCTGGCCAGCCCCGGATACGTCGAGACCTGCCTGGCCGACGAGCTGCGCGTCATCGACGCGTTCCGTCCCGACGTGGTGGTCAGCGACATGCGCAACACCGCGTCGGTGGCCGCCGCGATGCGCGGGCTGCCGAGTGTCACCTGCCACAACCTGCGCCTGTTCCGCCATCCGATGCACGCCGTGCTGCCCGAGGTGCTGATCACCCTCGACCAGCTCGGCGTCGCCGAGGCCCACGCCCGCAAGGTGCTCGGCGACGCGATGCTCGTGCCGGACCTGGCCCTGCTCGACCCGCTGTCCGACATCCCCGCCGAAACGATGGGCCTGGTCACCAGCCTGGTCGCCGAGATCCGGCACATCGGCCCGCTGGTGCCCGCCGAGCTGCTGACGGTGCCGGCGCGCACCGGACGGGCGCCGCTGCTCAACATCACCCTCGGCGGCAGCGGGGCCGGGGACAAGGATCTGCTGCGCGTCGTGGCCGCCGCCCGCGGGCTCGGCGTGCCCCTCGCCGTCACCCTCGGCGTCGAGGGCGAGGGCAGCGAGGCGCTGGCCGCGCAGGTGCGCCATGCCGCCGGGGACGCCGACGTCGACATCGCCGGGTTCCGGCACGACGCGGTCGACCTGATGGCCCGTGCGAGCGCCGCCGTGGTGCACGGCGGCCACTCCTCCATGATCGAGGGCCTGCTCTGCGCCACGCCGCTGGTGTTCGTGCCGCACTCCGCCGAGCAGCGCGGCAACGCCGGCCGCATCGGCGACCTCGGCCTCGGCGTGTCCGTCGAGCCGGACGACCCGGCCGAGACCATCGCCGCGAAGATCGGATCCATGCTCGCCCCGCCGGACCGGCAGGCGCACACCGCCTTCGCGGACACGTTGCGGGCCGCCGACGGCGCGCAGGCGATGGTCGAGCACGTGGCACAGGCCGTCGCCCTGCACCGGATTCTCAGGAGCAACCATGTCGCACCGTGACGGCGACGTACGCCTGTCGACCGTGATCATGACTCACCCGGCCCGCGCCGACCGCGCCCAGGCACTGGCCGACCAGCTCGTCAAGCTGTCCCCCGCCCTGGTCGTCGACACCGGCGAGCCGGGTCGCGGCAACCTCGGCAACGCCGTGCGGGCCTGGGCCGCCGTCGGCACTGACGCGACCCATCACCTGGTGCTGCAGGACGACGTCATCCCGTGCGACGGGTTCGCCGACCAGCTGCACCGGGCGGTACGGGCGCGGCCCGACGACGCGGTCAGCCTGTTCTGCGAGTGGGGCTCGCGCACCGCGAACCTGGTCCGCGCCGCCGCCTGGCAAGGCTGGTCCTGGGCACGGGCGGTCGACGTGTACACCCCGTCGCAAGGGCTGGTGCTGCCCCGGCAGGCGGCGCTGGACTTCGCCGCGAGCGTCGCGGACCCGACCGGCGCCGACGACCTCGCGCTGTCGGCGCACCTGCGCGGCACCGGACGGCGCACCCTGGTCACCGTGCCGAACCTGGTGGAGCACGACGACCACCTGAGCCTGACCGGCAACGGGTTCCAGGGTCTGCGCCACGCCGCCTGCCCCGCCGCCGACGACACGCCCGTCGACTTCGGCACCGCCGTGGCGGGCGACGGACTGGCCTGGGTGCCGTGGGCGTCTTGGATGCGGGTGCATGCCGAGTGGTTCTTCTGCGGCGACGAGGGTGAGCTGACCTGGCTCGGCGATTTCGCCGACACCCGGCTGCCCGCCGGACTGCGCAAGGCGGACCTGGCCGAGCGGTTCTACGCCGACCTCGCCGCCGCCGACCCGGCCGTGGCCGAGGCGGTCAGCGAGCTCACCCTGTTCGAGTACTGGACGACCTATTTCGCGCTCGGGCTGACCATGCCGGACACGGCGCGCCCCGAGCCCGGCCCGCTCGCCGAGCTCGCCTTCGCCACCGCGTTCCCCGGCCTGTTCCGCCGCTATCTGCCGGCGGCGACGGTCGAGGCGCTGCGTGCTCCGGCCGGGCGGTTCGCCGCGTCGGCCTTCCGGCAGGGCGCCGAAGCGATCCTCGAACGGCCCCATCCCGGCTGGCACGCCGCGTGAGCCCGGTACCCGGCCCCGCGCCGCACCGCTGGACGGGGCGGCGCGGCAACGCCCACGCCTACGCCGCCGACCCCGTCGCCTACACGGCCCGCCTGCACCACGAGTTCGGCCCGGTCAGCGGGCTGGTGCACGGCGACCAGCGGCAGGTGTTCGTCTTCGGCGCGGAGCACAACCGGGCGGTGCTCACCGACGGCGACGTGTTCCACACCGTGCTGGAGTACGCGATCCCGGCCCGGATCCGGCGGGTGCGCCGCGGCATCGGGCTGCTCAACATGAACGGCCCCGACCACCGCGCGGCCCGGCACACCGTGACGCCGTCGTTCCGCCCGCAGGCGATGGGCAGGCACGCCGAGGTCATCGCCCGGCTCGCCGCCGACGAGGTCGACTCGTGGATCCCGGGGCAGGCTTTCGACCTGACCGCGAGCATGCGCCGGCTCACCCTGCGGATCGCCTGCCAGTGCTTCTTCGGCGTCGACATCGCCCGCGACGCCGACTCCGTCGGCCGGATGGTCCAGCAGATGCTGGCCCTGCGCTACTTCGCCTCGTCGATCCGCTACTTCCCGGTCGACCTGCCCGGCACCCCGTACCGGCGGCTGCTCACGGTCATCCGGCAGCTCGACGACGCGCTCGCGTCGATCGTGGACGCCCGGCGCACCGGCGGCGACGCGCCCGACCTGCTGCAGTCGCTGCTGGCCGACCGTGACGAGCAGGGCCGGGGCCTGTCCGACGACCAGCTCGTCGGGCAGCTCACCACGCTGCTGGTCGCCGGCCACGAGACCTCGTCCAGCACGCTGTCCTGGGCGCTGATCCTGCTCTCGCAGCACCGCGGCGACCTGGCCGAGGTGCTCGACGACATAGCCGGGCGCACGCCCGAGGAGTGCGCGGGGTCCACGGTGCTCGACCGCGTGCTCAAGGAGACCCTGCGGCTGCTGCCGCCGGGTCCGAACACCTCCCGGATCGCGGTCGCCCCGTCCGTGCTCGGCGGGCACGAGATCCCCGCCGGCTGCCAGGTCGTCACCAGCAAGTACGCCACCCACCGGAATCCGGCCCTGTTCCCCGAGCCGCTGCGGTTCCGGCCCGAGCGCTGGGCGACGGCCACCCCGACGCGCTACGAGTACCTGCCCTACGGCGCCGGGCCGCACGTGTGCATCGGCGCGGCCTTCGCCGACCTGGAGATGAAGATCGTGCTCGGTGCGATCCTCAGCCGCCACGTGCTCGTCCCGGTGCCCGGCACACCGGTCTCCCGCGAGGTCGGGCTGCTGATGTCGCCCAAGGGGCCGGTGCCCGTCGTGCCGTACCCGCGGTCGGCGTTGCCGTCCCGGGTGGACCCGGTCGGCGGCGACCTCAACGAGATGGTGGACCTGTACGGCGACGAGCGGTGGAGACTCGGATGGTAGAACAGCTCCCGGTCAGCCTGGTGATGGCGACCTGCGACAAGCGCGAATACCTCGCGCTGACGCTCGAATCGCTGCTCGTGCAGACCTACCCCCGGTTCGAGGTCGTGCTCTGCGACGACGGCACCGCCGGCGGCGTCGAGGACGTGGTCGCGCCGTTCCGCGACCGGCTCGACATCCGGCTGGTCACGCAGGACAACCGCGGCCGGGCCGCGGCCCGCAACACCGCCCTGGGCCACGTCGACGGCGAGCTGATCGTGTTCCTGGACGACGACCGGATGGCCGCGCCGGAGTTCGTCGCCGAGCACGTCGCGGCGGCGGAGCGCGGCCGCGACGGCGTGATCGGCTGGAAGCGGCGGGCGCTGACCTGGTGGCGGCCCGGCCTGCTCCCGCTCGGCGAGCAGGACCTGCTGCGGCTGGTCGCCCGGGTCGGCGACCCGGCCCGGCTGGCCGAGCCGATCCACCTGCTGGCGCCGGGCGAGCTGGCCGCCGACCCGGCAGGGGCGTTCGCCCGCACCGAACTCGGCGACGAACCCGACAACTACCACGCGGTCGTCGAGGCGTACGGCGTCGACCTGGCGGACTTCCGGTTCGGCTGGGCGCTGGCGACGACCGCGAACCTGTCGGTGCGCCGCGCCGCGGTCAAGGAGGTCGGCGGCTTCGACGAGTCGTTCACCGGCTGGGGTCTGGAGGACACCGACCTGAGCTACCGGCTGCACCGGGCCGGGGTGTCGTTCTCGGTGGCGACCACGGCGGTCAACTACCACCAGGTGCATCCGCTGGCCGACCCGAATCCGGCGGTCGCGCAGCGGATCATGCGTACCCAGCTCATGCGCAACCTGGACCACTTCTGCCGCCGCCACCAGGCCCTGGACGCCTACCTGTTCCGCCGGCGCTGGGAGCACGCGATGACCCTCGCCGAAGCCGACCGGCTGCTCAAACTCGTCGAGCAGCAGGCCACGCCCCTGCTGCGCCGGGAACTGGAGGCGCTCTACGCCGACCGCTGAGTGCTCACCTCAGCAACCCGACCAGCGCCTCCCGCAGGATCGCGACGCTGTTCGCGGTGAGCACGGACTCGACGTGGAACTGGAAGCTGCAGAACCGCGCCGAGCGCAGCGCGACGACGCGGCCGTCGGGTTCGGCGGCGATCTCGACCCCCGGCGGCGGCGTGTCCGGAACGCCGGCGAAGAAGGTGTTGTAGAAGCCGACCGCTTCCCGCCGCCCGAACAGGTCGACGGTCTCCTGGACGCCCTGCCGGGGCGGGTCGACCGCGGCGACGGTCAGCCCGAGGCAGCGGGACAGGATCTGGTGGCCCAGGCACACGGCCAGCAGCGGGGTGCCGCTGTCCAGCAGCGCACGGGTGAGTTCGTGCAGCCGGGCCATCTTCGGGCTGCTCAGGTCGTTGGGGTCGCCGGGGCCGGGGCCGAGCAGGACGAGGTCGTGGCCGTCGAGGCAGATCCCGGGATCGCGGTAGCCGGACATGGTGACCTTCAGGCCGAGGTGCTCGATGGTGTGTCTGAGCATCTCGGTGAACTGGTCCTCGTTGTCGATGATCAGCACGGTCCGGCCGACGAGCTGCGGGGCCACGGCACGGTCGTCGTGCTGCCGGCCGGTCCAGAACCCCGACAGGTGCTCGTTGCGCCGGTGCAGCAGCTCGGTGACCGACGGGTCCACGAACCGGTCCAGGAAACGTCCGGGCGGGCGCACCGTGGTGATGGCGGTGAGCAGGCCCTCGGCCTTGGCCCGCACCTCAAGGCATTCCCGGTCCGGCACCGAGTCGCGCACGATGCTGGAGCCGGTCCGGATGACCGCGTGGCCGCCGGGCGTCACCTCCATCGTCCGGATGGTGATGGCGCTGTCGAGGAACTCCTCGCCGTCGTCCTCGAAGCCCGTGATGAGCAGGGCCGAGGAGTAGTAGCGGCGCGACTCGGTCTCGGCACGGACTTCCCGGAACGAGGGCATCGATCGTTGCGACACGGTGCATCTCTTTCGGACCATGGCCGCAGCGCGGCGTGACAGATGGCCCGCGAGCCCCGTTGCACGCGGTCGCCAACCGGCTGAGGGCAGCCTGAAGGCACCCCTTCCGCTGATCGCGACGGCGCGACCCGACAGGGGTGAGGTCTGTACGAAGATGGGCGCAGGGCGCAGCCGCTATCGCCCGGAAACGGCCACTGACAAATGATCACGTGATGCAGAAGGGCGAATGCCCCTCCGCGTCACACCGTGGGTAAGTGTGGCAACACGCATCGACAGTGTCAACCATACAAGGTCGTGATTGCCGACCGCACCGGCCCGAAGCGGGCACGTGTCAGCAGCTCACAGCAGCCGCCATTGTCCGAAATAGAGTGTGCCCGATCGCGTCACACGTGCGGAATCAGGCGTCAGCCGTGCCGTTCCAGACCGGCGGCGCGTACCCGGCAGGCTTGTCGCCGATGCCCAGACCCGGGCTCACGATCCAGGACTGGTAATTCGCGGTGAACATCGCGTACGGCCCGCCCGGCTCCGGCGTTCCGGCCTGCTCCAGCCGCTCGCGCAGCTCGCCGGGAATCGTGAAGTCGAGCGCGCCGAGGTTGGCGTCGAGCTGGTCGGCACTGCTCGCCCCGATGATCACCGAGCCGACGGCGGGCTGGGTCGCCACCCAGTTGACCGCGACCTGGGCCATGCTGCGGCCGAGTTCGTCGGCGACCTTGCCCAGCGCGTCGATGACCGCCCAGTCGCGTTCGGAGACCGGCTGCGTCCCCCCGCCGAGCCTGCCCTCACCGGCCAGGCCGCCGCCGGTGCGCCGGTACTTGCCCGACAGCAGGCCGCCGCCGATCGGGCTCCACGCGGTCAGCCCGATGCCCAGCGACTGCGCCATGGCCGGATACTCGGCTTCGATACCTCGGTTGACCAGCGAGTACGGCAGCTGCAGGCTGATCATCGGGGTCAGCGCGTGAGCCTCGGCGAGGCTCTGCGCGCGGGCGGCGTACCAGGCGGGCACATCGGACAGCCCCGCATAGCGGATCTTGCCGGCGCGCACCAGGTCGTCGAAGGTGCGCACGACCTCCTCGGCCGGGGTGATCCGGTCCCAGGTGTGCAGCAGGTAGAGGTCGAGGTGGTCGGTGCCGAGGCGGCGCAGCGACGCGTCCAGCGCCCGGATCATGTGCTTGCGGCCGTTGCCTGCGGCGTTCGGGTCGGCCGGATCGATGGTGTTGGTGAACTTGCTGGTCAGCACGACCCGGTCGCGCACCCCGGCGGAGGCGATCAGCCGGCCGAGGATGGTCTCGCTCTCCCCCGCGGTGTAGAAGTCCGCCGTGTCGATGAAGTTGCCGCCACCGTCGAGGTAGCGGCGGAAGATGGGCTCGGCCTCGCTTTCGGTCTTGCCGTACGCGGCGTGGAAGCCGCCGGTGCCGAAGTTCATCGTGCCCAGTGCCAGCCGGCTCACCCGCAGGCCTGACCTGCCGAGCAGGTAGTAGTCGCGCATAGCGGCCCCCTCGTTCGAAAGTCTCCGGCGTTCCAAGATTGGACCGCTTGGTCCAACGTAGCTCCGTAGAAATGGACCGTCAAGTCCAGGTGTCTTGCCGTACTTCATCCGATTTGTGAGGCATGATGTCGGACGTGGAGTGGCCTTCGCGCGCAGGTCGCCCTCGCCGCCCATGAGAACCGTCTCCCGGGGCTGAGCGGGGCCCCGGCGAGCCACCCGGCGTACCCCACCGCCCCAACGGCGGTGGCGAACCCGCCTTCCCCCTGTTCCCCGCGCCCAGCGCATCCCCGACCGGAAGGGTTTGCACCGATGACCACGCCCCCGGCACCCGGCTCGGCCGGCGCTACCACGCCGACCGACCGACCAGGAACGCAGACCGGCGCCAGCGCCCACCCGAACCCGACCGGCCCCGGCGGCATCCGGGGCGGTCCCAGCCGTGGCGCCGGACCGGCCCCGGCCGGCCCGGCGCCGCTGCGCCCCGTCGCCGGCCGGGCCGCCGTGCCGTCC
>NZ_WARX01000042.1 GCF_009720385.1 Catellatospora vulcania
CCGTCAAGGTCAGCTTCGAGTACGCGGGCGAGAGCGACAAGGGCCCCTACCCCGTGCCCGCCGACGCCAAGGTCGAGGGCGGGCGCAGCAGCGACGGCGACCGGCACGTCATCCTGTACGACGCCGCCCGGGTCTGACATCGGCCCAGCCCCGGGCCGGTGTCAGGCTGCGATGCCGCCATCCCTGATGACATCGCGGTACCAGTGCGCGCTGTCCTTCAGCAGCCGCTGCTGGGTGTCGTAGTCGACGCGGACGATGCCGAATCGCTTGCCGTAGCCGAACGCCCACTCGAAGTTGTCCAGCAGCGACCACACGAAGTAGCCGCGCAGGTCGGCTCCGGCGGTCATCGCCTCGTGCGCCGCGGCGAGGTGGGCGCGCAGGTAGGCGATGCGCTCGTCGTCACGGACCCGGCCGTCGGCGTCGACCTTGTCGTCGTACGCGGCGCCGTTCTCGGTGACGTACAGCGGCAGGTCCGGGTACCGGCGGTGCACGGCGGTCAGCACGTCGCGCAGGCCGGTCGGGTCGACGGTCCAGCCCATCTCGGTGCGCGGGCCGGGGGTCTGGTGGAACGTGATGTCCTGGCTGGCCGGGTACACCGAGGGCTCCTCGTGCGGGGTGGCCGCGGCGCTGACCAGGTCGGGGGCGTAGTAGTTGACGCCCAGCGCGTCGATCGGCGCGGAGATCACCGACAGGTCGCCGTCGCGTACGAAGGACCAGTCGCTGACCTGCGCGGTGTCGGCGACGACGTCGGCCGGGTACGTCCCGGTCATGATCGGGTCGAGGTAGATGCGGTTGAGCAGGCCGTCGATGCGCCGGGCGGCGTCGCGGTCGGCGGCCGACTCGGTGAGTGAGCGCACCGCGCCCTGGTTGAGGGCGATGGACACCTGCGCCGACGGCACCGCCGCCCGCAGCGCCTGCACGGCCAGGCCGTGGCCGAGCAGCAGGTGGTGCGTGGCGAGCAGGCTGTCGGCGGGGTTCTTGCGGCCGGGGGCATGGAAGCCCGCGCCGTAGCCGAGGAACGCCGAGCACCACGGCTCGTTGAGGGTGCACCACAGCTGGACTCGGTCGCCGAGGCGGGCGGCGACGACGGCGGCGTAGTCGGCGAAGCGCAGGGCGGTGTCGCGGGCGGTCCAGCCGCCGCGGTCCTCCAGCTCCTGTGGCAGGTCCCAGTGGTAGAGGGTGGCGGCTGGCTTGATCCCGGCGGCGAGCAGCTCGTCGACGAGCCGGTCGTAGAAGGCGATGCCGGCCGGGTTCTCCCCGGATCGCCCGCCGGGCTGCACGCGGGGCCAGGACACCGAGAACCGGTACGCCGACAGCCCGATCTCGCGCATCAGCGCGACGTCGTCGCGGTAGCGGTGGTAGTGGTCAGCGGCGACGTCGCCGGTGTGCCCGTCGGCCACCAGGCCCGGGGTGGCGCAGAAGGTGTCCCAGATCGACGCGGTGCGGCCGTCCTCCGCCACGGCGCCTTCGATCTGGTACGCGGCGGTGGCCGCACCCCACCAGAAGTCGGGGGGAAACCGCAGCTCCTGCGCGGTAGCTGCGGCTGGTGCCTCGGTCTGGGTGGGCATGGGTTCCCTCTCGTGGAAACGGGCCGGTGCGGAGAGCGCGCCGGGAAACGCGGTGGAGAGCGCTCTCCGAATGAGTCCCAGGCTCCCGGTAACGGGGCGTGAATGTCAAGAGCGGATGCCGTTGCGGCGATGAGGGAATCGACGAGAGGGGATACAAAACGCTCTCATGCGGACAGTTCGGCATAGTCGAGGGTCGCTGTCTTGACAGCGGAGAAATATCGGCGTAACACTCGGAGAGCGCTCTCCACCTCACGGCCCTCCGGCCGGAGCTCTCCCCGTTGCAACAGGTAGGAGCCCCATGACCCCCGTCAGTCACCGCCCGGGTGCGCGGCACATCGCCCGCCGCTGGCGGATAGCCATACCCATCGCGGTCACCACGGTTATCTCGTCCCTTGCGCTCGTCATCCCCTTCACCAGCGCCAGCGCCGCCGACTCGCTGATCTCGCAGGGCAAGCCCGTCACCGCGTCCTCGGTGCAGGGCGCCGACCTCGCCGCGGCCAACGCGGTGGACGGCAACTCCGGCACCCGCTGGGGCAGCCAGTGGGCCGACCCGCAGTGGATCCGGATCGACCTCGGCCAGACCGCGTCGATCAGCCAGGTGATCCTGGAGTGGGAGGGCGCTTTCGCGCGCTCGTTCCAGATCCAGACCTCGGCCGACGACGTGAACTGGACCCCGATCTACACGACCACCACCGGTCCGGGCGGCACGCAGACCCTCAACGTCACCGGCTCCGGCCGTTACGTGCGCATGTACGGCACGGTGCGCAACGCCGGCTACGGCTACTCGCTGTTCGAGTTCAAGGTGATCGGCTCGTTCGGCCCCGCGCCGAGCCCGAGCGGCAACCCGGGCGCCTGCGGCACCACGAACGTCGCCCAGGGCAAGACCGCCACCACCTCCTCGGTGGAGAACGCGGGCACCCCGGCCTCGGCGGCCGTCGACGGCAACGCCGGCACCCGCTGGTCCAGCCTGGCCAGTGACCCGCAGTGGCTGCAGGTCGACCTGGGCAGCACGCAGAGCATCTGCCAGGTCGTGCTGCAGTGGGAGAGCGCGTACGCGACGGCCTTCCAGCTCCAGACCTCGGCCACCGGCACCGGCGGCTGGACCAACATCTACAGCACCACCACCGGCCCCGGCGGCACGCAGACGCTGAACGTCGGCGGCAGCGGGCGCTACATCCGGATGTACGGCACCACCCGCGCCAACGGCTACGGCTACTCCCTGTGGGAGTTCAAGGTCTTCACCGGCGGCGTGGTGACGTCCCCGTCGACCTCGCCGAGCACCAGCCCGAGCACCTCGCCCAGCCCGTCGGGCAACTGGACCACGGTCTGGGAGGAGAACTTCGACGGCGCGGCAGGCACCTCGCCGAGCGGGGCCAACTGGCTGATGCGCACCGGCACGCAGTACCCGGGCGGCGCGGCGAACTGGGGGACCGGCGAGGTCGAGACCGCCAGCAACTCCACCGCCAACGTCTACCTCACCGGTGACGGCAAGCTGAACATCAAGGCGATCCGCGACGGCGCAGGCGCGTGGACCTCCGGCCGACTGGAGACCCAGCGCACCGACTTCACTCCGCAGCCGGGCGAGCTGCTGCGCTTCTCCGCCGTCATCCAGCAGCCCAACGTGGCCAACGGCCTGGGCTACTGGCCGGCGTTCCGGGCCACCGGCGCGGCCTACCGCGGCAACTACAACAACTGGCCGGGCGTCGGCGAGACCGACATCATGAGCGGGGTCAACGGCCGCAGCCAGCTGTCGAACACCCTGCACTGCGGCACCGCCCCGGACGGGCCGTGCGGTGAATACAACGGGCGCACCTCGGGCCTGGCGACCTGCCTCGGCTGCCAGACCGCGTTCCACGAGTACGCGCAGGTCATCGACCGCACCAAGACCGACGAGGAGATCCGCTTCTACCTCGACGGCCGGCAGACCTGGGTCGTGCGGGAGAGCCAGGTCGGCGTCGCCGCCTGGCAGGCAGCCGTGCACCACGGCTTCTACCTGCGGCTCGACCTGGCCATGGGCGGCCTCTACCCGAATGCCATCGCGGGCGAGACCGTGCCGACCTCGGACACCACCTCCGGCGGCGTGCTCGCCGTCGACAAGGTCACCGTGTCGAAGCAGACCGGCAGCACCGCCCCGGCGATGACCGACCCGGCGATCCCGGCCGGGCCGAGCGTCGTGCGCGTCACCGGCACGCAGGGCAACTGGCAGCTCCAGGTCAACGGCGCGCCGTTCCTGGTCAAGGGCCTCACCTACGGCCCGCCGCAGGGCGCCGCCGACGGTTACATGCGCGACCTGAAGAACATGGGCGTCAACACGATCCGCACCTGGGGCGTCGACGACACGCAGACCCCGGTGCTGCTCAACACCGCCGCCCGCCAGGGCATCAAGGTGATCGTCGGGCACTGGCTCAACCAGGGCGCGGACTACGTCAACGACACCGCGTACAAGAACGCCGTCAAGGCCGAGATCGTGGCCCGGGTCAACACGCTCAAGAACAACCAGGGCGTGCTGATGTGGGACGTCGGCAACGAGGTGCTGCTCACCATGCAGGACTTCGGGCTGCCGGCCGCCGAGGTCGAGGCGCGCCGCAACGCGTACGCCGCGTTCGTCAACGAGGTAGCCGTGGCGATCCACGCCGCGGACCCGAACCACCCGGTCACCTCGACCGACGCATGGGTCGGCGCGTGGCCGTACTACAAGAACAACTCGCCCGCGCTCGACGTGTACGGCATCAACTCCTACGGTGCGGTCGGCGGCCTCAAGCAGGCCTGGATCGACGGCGGCTACACCAAGCCGTACGTGCTCACCGAGGGCGGCCCGGACGGCGAGTGGGAGGTGCCCAACGACGCCAACGGGGTGCCGCTGGAGCCGACCGACCTGCAGAAGCGGGCGCAGTACACGGCGAGCTGGAATGCGCTGCTCAGCCACCCGGGCGTCGCGCTCGGCGGCACCGAGTTCCACTACGGCCTGGAGAACGACTTCGGCGGCGTCTGGCTCAACACGCTGACCGGCGGCTGGCGCCGGCACGGGTGGCACGCGCTGAAGCAGGCCTACAGCGGCACGCCGTCGGCGAACACCCCGCCGGAGATCACCAGCCTGACCCTGTCGAACACCACTTCGGTGCCCGCGGGCGGCCAGTTCACGCTGTACGTCGGCGCCAGCGACCCGCAGGGCGACCTGCTGCGCTACAACATCATGTACAGCAACAAGCACATCAACGGCAACCGCGGCTTCGACAACGTGCGCTTCACCCAGCTGGGTGGCAGCAACGAGTTCTCGGTGACGGCCCCGCAGCAGATGGGCGTCTGGAAGATCTACGTGTACGTGTTCGACGGCTTCGGCAACGTGGGCATCGAGCAGAAGTCGATCCGGGTCGTCGCGCCGACGGTGCCGGGCACCAACATCGCCCAGGGCCGTCCGGCGACCGCGTCGACCTACCAGCCGACCGGCACCAACGGGCCGCAGCTGCCCTCCTACGCCGTGGACAACAACTACGGCACCCGCTGGGCCAGCGAGTGGCTGACCACGGCGTGGCTCCAGGTGGACCTGGGCTCGGTCAAGACGTTCAACAACGTCCTGCTCGGCTGGGAGGCGGCGTACGCCAAGTCCTACCAGATCCAGGTCTCCAACGACGGGACCAACTGGAACACGGTCTACTCGACCACCGCCGGCAACGGCGGGTTCGACATCCTCCCGGTCACCGCGACCGGCCGCTATGTCCGTATGAACGGCGTGGAACGCGCCACCGCGTACGGCTTCTCACTGTGGGAGTTCGGCGTCTACCAGAACTGACGTCGGACCGCTCACCAGGTGCGGCGGGTGGAGGCCTCGACCCGCCCGCCGCACCATCTGCTCCCCATTGCTCGATCACTCGACTTGCCAGGCACCTGGGCGTATCTTGAAGCGCCATTCGCCCAGCTGCCTGGCAGGTCGGGCGATCATGCACCGCGTGGGTGCGTTGGGCCGGGAAACCGACCCAAGTCCGTGCAGGTCGAGGGCGGAGAGCGCTCTCCCTTTGTGCTATAAAGACGTTCATGACCAGTGACCAGACGCCGGCGCAGCGGCTGCCGACGCTCGAGGACGTCGCGCAGGTGGCGGGCGTGTCCAGGGCCACCGTCTCGCGGGTGATCAACAATATCCGCAACGTCGACCCGCAGCTGCACAAGGTCGTCTGGGACGCGGTCACCGCCACCGGATACGTGCCCAACCGGGCGGCGCGATCGCTGGTCACCGGCCGTACGGGCGCGATCGCCCTGGTCGTCTCCGAAGCGGAGAACCGCGCCGCGGACGACCCGTTCCTCGGCCGCTTCTTCTCCGACCCCTTCTTCGGCCGGGTGGTCGGCGGCGTGCTCAGCGTGCTGCGCCCGTCCGGGGTGCACCTCGCCCTGGTGCTCGCCGGTGACGAGGACGCCTGCGCCAAGGTCGTCTCGGACGTGCGCCAGGGACAGGTCGACGGCGTCGTGGTGCTGTCGCTGCACCCGCACGACCCGCTGCCGCGCCTGCTCGCCGACGCGGCCGTGCCCGCGGTGCTGTACGGCCGCCCCGCCGCCCCGATGCCGATCAGCTATGTCGACGTCGCCACCTACCAGGGTGCGAAGCTGGCCGCCGACCATCTGATCGCGCGCGGCTGTCAGCACGTCGCCACGATCTCCGGTTCGGTGGACATGCCGGCCGGCGTGGACCGCCTCAACGGCTTCCGCGAGGCGATGGCCAAGCAGGGCGTGGCGTACGTGCCGTCCTACGACGGCGGCTTCACCCAGGAGGGCGGCGAGCGCGCCATGGAGCGGCTGCTCGCCGAGCACCCCGAGGTGGACGGCGTCTTCGTGGCCAGTGACGTGATGGCCCAGGGCGCGATGATGGTGCTGCGCGACCGCGGCAAGTCGGTGCCCGACGACGTCGCCGTCATCGGCTTCGACGACAGCAGCGCGGCCCTGTCCAGCCGCCCCCCGCTGACCACCGTGCGCCAGCCGGTCGAGGACATGGCCGCCGAGATGGCCCGCCTCCTCCTGACCCGCATCGACCAGCGCGCCAACCGCACCACGAGCGTCATCTTCGACCCCGATCTGGTCCAGCGCGCCTCCGCCTGACCCTCTGGATCATCGTTTCCCGTTGATCATGAACTTATGGCACGGCTCGGCGGCGTGTCGTGCGCACAACTTCATGATCAACTTCTGTTGTTCGTATCGGCGGGTGTGCCGTAACCTGCGCGGATGTCTGTTCCTGTAACAGCACTGCAACTGACCCTTGACAGGAATGGGCGGCGGCGCGATGCTCTGGCGTGGGAGAGCGCTCTCCGATAGAGCGCTCTCACGAAGCTCCTCAGCACGTTACCCCAAAAGAACGCACCATCCCTTCCTGTGTTTGGAGGAAAAGCATGCGTCCAGCCCTCAACGGCGGAAGCCTGCGCCGCCGCGCCGTCATGGTCGCGGCACCGCTGCTCGCTGCCGCGCTGGTCATGACCACTGCTGCCTGTGGTGGCAGCGATGACCCGGCGAAGCCGGGTGAGAAGGTCAAGCTCACCATCGCGACGTTCGGTGAGTTCGGGTACAAGGACCTGTACAAGGAGTACCAGCAGCTCAACCCGAACGTGGAGATCG
>NZ_WARX01000043.1 GCF_009720385.1 Catellatospora vulcania
AATTAATGTCCGAATTCGTCCATTACCAAAGTAACCACCCTCACAAAGGAGGATGGCCAATAAATTGGCACTTGGCTTAAATAGCACCCTGTTGAGTTCTCAAAGAACAAGCACACACCTTGCTGGTGTCCCACATTGTGGGATCCCGCTCGGGGCAACTCATCCAACTTACCCGGTCTGTCGCTCCGTGTCAAGCGAATCTTTCCTGATTTTTCAGGATCGATTTGCATCCATGTAGCGGCTTCCCAGCCCGAACACACCACAGCTACATCAGCAGCTAGATCAGTTCGGAAGAACCTGCAACCCGGCCGGCGGTCACTTCCGAGACTTTGTCTCGGCGGACTCATCCGCCCGGCTCGTTGCCGGCTCGAAGAACATTACCCGGTCGGTTTCGCGAGCGCAAGTCCCGCACCACCCAGATGTCCGGCGTTTTCCGAACTTCGACTTGAGCTCTTCGCTCGCCTCTTTTGTCCGTTCCGCGCTGGCAGAGAGAACATTACGCAAAGGCTGGGTGACCATGCAAATCGGGGTCCTGCGGCCCCGGTCACATTAGACCTGAGCTGGGAAAACAGTCCCTGCAACGGCACCGAGTTCGATGTCTGCGACCCTGGCGCGCAAAACGACGGTGTCTCCGTCGGCCAGAAACGTGCGTTCCTCGCCCTTGACCATGACCGGCTCCTTGCCGCCCCACGTCAGCTCCAGGAACGAACCCACCTGGCCACGCTCCGGACCCGACACCGTGCCGGAGGCGTACAGGTCCCCGGTACGCAGGCTCGCGCCGTTCACCGTCAGGTGTGCCAGCTGCTGCGCCGGCGTCCAGTACATGGTGCGGAACGGGGGCGTCGACACGGTGGTCTCGTTCCACTCGACGGCGATGTCGAGGTCGAGCGCCCGGCGGTCGTCGTCGAGATACGGCAGCACCGGCGGGTCCTGGGCGGGCGCCGTGGTCCAGGCGTCCTCGCCGAACGCGGCCAGCGGCGTGATCCACGCCGACACCGAGGTCGCGAAGGACTTGCCCAGGAACGGGCCGAGCGGCTGGTACTCCCAGGCCTGGATGTCACGGGCCGACCAGTCGTTGACCAGCACCACGCCGAACACGTGGTCGGCGAAGCGCTGCCACGGCACCGGCTCGCCCATGGCGGAACCGACACCGACCACGAAACCCACTTCGGCCTCGATGTCCAGGCGGCGGCATGGACCGAAATCACCGGCGGCGCGCTGGCCGCTGGGGCGTACCACCGGCGTGCCGCTGACCACGACGGTGCCCGCGCGACCGTGGTAGCCGATGGGCAGGTGCTTCCAGTTCGGCAGCAGTGCGGCCCCACCTGGCCGGAAGATGTGGCCGACGTTCGTGGCGTGGTTCTCGGACGAGTAGAAGTCGACGTAGTCGGCGACGGTCCAGGCCAGCTCGTTGGCCACGGTCGCGAGCGGGAGCAGCAGTGGCTCTACCGCGGCGCGCTCGGCCGGGTCGCCGAGCAGCTCGGTGATCCGGGCGCGCACCGCCGACCAGTGCGCCGGCCCGAGCGCGAGGAACACGTCGAGGTTCGGCGCCCGCAGGCTGTCGCCCGCGAGAATCAGCCCGGCCGCCTCGGCGGCATCCAAATCAAAAGCGAAATCACCGATGCGTACGGCACACCGGGCCCGCCCGTCGGACGGCACGACGACGCCGTACGGAAGGTGGTTCAGGTCGTAGCCGCTGCCGGCGGCTCCGGGCACCCAGGTCATGCGCGTCCATCCAGTAGTCCGAGTTTTTGCAGGTCAGCTAGTGGCTCGGGGATGCTGCAGGTGCCGAAGCCGACCCACAGCGGCCGTTGCCGGGTGCGGCGCGTGCGCACCGCCTCGATCAGGGTCAGCGGCTGGGTGGTGGCCAGCAGCCCGGCGACCTCGGTCACCTCCACCCCCTCCGCGGCCGCGCACGCGGCGGCCAGCACGTTGAGGAAGCCGTGGTGGGTGAACCCGGTCTCGGGATCGGTGTGCCGGATCGCGTGGTGCAGCCCGGCGGTCAGCTTGAACGGCAGCTCGCGCTCGTGGCACGCGATGATCACCGCGGCCAGCTCCATCGGCGTGGGGAAGAGCTCCGCTGCCAGGCCACCGGTGCGGAACTTCGCGGACACCGGCAGCCCGGTCCCGCGGGCCTGCGCGAGCACGTCGAGCGCGGCCAGCAGCCCCCAGGCGAGCGGGATCTCCGCGTACCCGCGCACCCCGCTGTCGCGTACCCGGTGCAGGAAGTCGTGCAGGGCGGGTGAGGGGTCCTCGCCGCGGCGGGCCATGGCGGCCTCGACCTGGACGGCTCGCACCCCCGCGGGCGGCGGTGCGAAGCAGGCGGCGGTCGGCCCGTCGGCGATGACGCCCACCTCCAGCTCCTCGCCCTTGTCCAGGAGCGCGCCGAGCTCAGGCAGCTGGGAGGCGGGCACCAGGAGCGCGCCGACGAGCGGGGCGTACCAGGCGCGGCGGTGTTCGCGGTGGGCCGCTACGGCGTCGGGCAGCGTGGCGCTGCCGGGCGGGAAGACCGCGGCATCGTCGAGCAGCTGCGCCAGCAGCGGTGGCGTTGACATGATCAGTCAATCTAGTGGACGCTACATAGAGCGGACAAGAGTGTCCGATTATCGGACGTCTCTCTTCGTAAAGTGGACACCGCTCCTAAAAGCGACACAGGAGGTTGGCCATGCCGTACTACCGCAGCGTCGGTGAGGTTCCGCGGAAACGGCACACGCAGTTCCGCAAGCCCGACGGCGGCCTCTACGCCGAAGAGCTGATGGGGCAGGAAGGCTTCTCCTCCGACTCCTCGCTGCTCTACCACCGGCACGCGCCGACCGCGATCGTGGCGGCCGAGGAGTTCGACCCGCCCGCCTGGACCCGGCTGCCGAACCGCCCCCTCAAGCCCCGCCACCTGCAGACCCACAAGCTGGACCAGTCCGGCGCGGACGCGGTGCTCGGCCGGCAGCACCTGCTCGCCAACGACGACTGCCGCATCTCGTACGTGCTCGCCGACACCCCGTCGCCGCTGTATCGCAACGCCATCGGCGACGAGTGCCTGTACGTCGAGGCGGGCCGGCTGCGCGTGGAGTCGGTGTTCGGCGTGCTGGAGGCGGCCGAGGGCGACTACGTCGTCATCCCCACCTCGGTGGTGCACCGGCTGGTCCCGGTGGAGCCGACCCGGCTGCTGGTCATCGAGGCCACCGGGCACATCGGGCCGCCCAAGCGGTATTTGTCCGTGCGCGGGCAGTTCCTGGAGCACGCCCCCTACTGCGAGCGCGACCTGCGCGGGCCCGGCGAGCCCCTGGTCGTCGACGGCACCGACGTCGAGGTGCTGGTGCAGCACCGTCGCGGTTGGACCAAGCACGTGTACGCCCAGCACCCGTTCGACGTCGTGGGCTGGGACGGCTGCCTGTACCCGTGGGCGTTCTCGATCCATGACTTCGAGCCGATCACCGGGCGGCTGCACCAGCCGCCGCCGGTGCACCAGACCTTCCAGGGCCCGAATTTCGTAATCTGTTCATTTGTGCCGCGCAAGGTGGATTACCACCCGCTCGCCATCCCGGTGCCGTACAACCACCACAACGTCGACTCCGACGAGATGCTCTTCTACACGGGCGGCGACTACGAGGCCCGTCGCGGCTCCGGCATCGGCCAGGGCTCGATCTCGCTGCATCCGTCCGGATTCACCCACGGACCGCAGCCGGGGGCCGCCGAGCGTTCCATCGGCGCGGAACGGTTCGACGAACTAGCCGTCATGGTGGACACATTCCGCCCCTTGGACCTGTGCGAACCGGCCCTCTCCTGCGAAGATCCGGGGTACGCCTGGACGTGGTCCGGTCGCGCCCCGGGGTGACCCGACGGGTCGGCCTCCGCGACCGCCGAGATTGGACGATGTGGGAATCGGACGGCTGTCCGCCTTCATTCCCGCATCGTCTATTCCGTTCTCATACTTACGGCTGATGGGATTGGGATCACACCCAGTCCAGTAGCTGACAATGCCCTGGTTTTAATGTTCCAGACATAGATGTTAAGTAGAGTCAGGACGTCCTGGCGGAGAACGTGGCGTTAAGCCATCGCGGCACTTTGTGCCGGCGGATCGCCAGCAGGCACTTCAGTGGGGAGCTGAGAGTGACTACCGTCCACATCGGTGCGTCAAGCAAGGCAGGTCACGGGGTTCGGGACCACCGCGGAGCAGCGCTGACCAGGAGCCTTCCGGGTTCCCGGACGCGTTGGGAGTCCCGCTACGTCAAGAGCCTCGTGCTCTCCGACGGAGCGGTCGGACTCGTCGCCGCACTCGTCGCCCTGAAGGTGATCTTCGGCCGCACCGACCTGGTCGAATACGTGGCTTTCAGCCTATCCCTACCAACCATATGGATTATCGCGCTGTTCGCCAACCGCGCGTACGACCGGCGTTATCTGTTCGTCGGCAATGACGAGTACCAGCGTGTTCTGCACAGCGGTCTGGTGCTCGCCGCGGTCATCGGTCTCGCCTCCTACTTCCTCCACCTCGGGGTCGCCCGCGGCTACGTCGTCATCGCGGTGCCCATCGTCACCGTGTACGGCATCATCAGCCGCTACACCCTGCGCCGCCGGCTGCACCGCGCCTGGGCCCAGGGCAAGTGCCTGCGCCAGGTCGTCGTGGTCGGCCACGAGAGTTCGGTGGTGGCGCTGACCCGCCAGCTGCGGCACGAGCGCTACCACGGCCTCGGTGTCGTCGCGGCCTGCGTGCCCGCGCTGCGCGTCGGCTCCCCGCTGGCAGGCATGGGCATCCTGGTGTACGACAACATCCACCAGGTCTCAGCGGTCGTCCGCGAGGTCGGCGCCGACATGGTCGTCGTGCTCTCCTGCCCCGAGCTCGAAGGCGCCGAGCTGCGCCGCCTCGCCTGGAGCCTGGAGGACCAGACCGTAGACCTGATGGTCGCCAGCGCCCTGTTCGACATCGCCAACAGCCGCACCACCATCCGCCCGGCCGACGGCCTGCCGATGCTGCACCTGGACCACCCGCGGTTCTCCGGTGGCCGGCGCCTCGTCAAGAACGTCACCGACCGGGTGCTCGCCGCGATCGCGCTGACCCTGCTCGCGCCGCTGCTGCTGGCCTGTGCGCTGATCATCCGCTTCGGCAACGGCCGCGGCCCGGCGCTGTTCCGCCAGGTGCGCGTCGGCCAGCACCGCCGTGAGTTCCTCATCTACAAGTTCCGCACGATGTACACCGATGCCGAGGACCGGCTGCAGGAGCTGCGCCACCTCAACGAGGGCGACGGCGTGCTGTTCAAGATGAAGAACGACCCGCGCGTGACCCCGATCGGCCGATGGCTGCGCCGGTACTCGATCGACGAGCTGCCCCAGCTGATCAACGTGCTCAAGGGCGAGATGTCCCTCGTCGGGCCCCGCCCGCCGCTGGACTCCGAGGTCGACCAGTACCCGGCGGACATGCACCGGCGCCTGGTGGTCAAGCCGGGTCTCACCGGCCTGTGGCAGGTTTCCGGACGCTCCGACCTCTCGTGGGACGAGTCGATGCGCCTGGACCTCCGCTACGTCGAGAACTGGTCGCTGACCCTCGACGTGGTCATCCTGCTCCGCACCTGCACGGCTGTCCTGCGCAGTTCCGGCGCCTACTGACGGCCGCGGCCGGACAAGAAAGAGGAGACGACACCAGTGACGACGTTCCAGGTTTCGCATCTTGACGCCCTGGAGGCGGAGAGCATCTTTGTGATGCGGGAGGTGGTGGCGGAGTTCGAGCGTCCGGTGCTGCTGTTCTCGGGTGGCAAGGATTCGATCGTGATGCTGCGCCTGGCGCAGAAGGCGTTCGCCCCGGGCCGGATTCCCTTTCCGGTGATGCACATCGACACGGGCCACAACTTTCCCGAGGTCATGGACTACCGCGACATGCGGGTCCAGGAGCTGGGCCTGCAGCTGGTGATCGCGTCGGTTCCCGAGGCGATCGCGCGGGGCCTGGTGACCGAGCCGGCCAACGGTTCGCGTAATCGGATCCAGACGCCGGTGCTGCTGGACGCGGTGGACAAGTACCGGTTCGACGCGCTGTTCGGCGGTGCGCGCCGGGACGAGGAGAAGGCGCGGGCCAAGGAGCGGGTGTTCTCGTTCCGGGACGAGTTCGGGCAGTGGGATCCGAAGAACCAGCGTCCGGAGCTGTGGTCGCTTTACAACGGTCGTCATCACCCGGGCGAGAGCATTCGGGTGTTCCCGTTGTCGAACTGGACCGAGCTGGACATCTGGCACTACATCGCGCGGGAGGAGATCCCGCTGCCGTCGATCTACTACGCGCACGA
This sequence comes from Catellatospora vulcania, assembly GCF_009720385.1. Taxonomy (GTDB): domain Bacteria; phylum Actinomycetota; class Actinomycetes; order Mycobacteriales; family Micromonosporaceae; genus Catellatospora; species Catellatospora vulcania. The sequence continues at coordinate 6,267 of NZ_WARX01000043.1, forward strand.
GCGTGAAGTGGTCAGCCGGGACGGGATGCTGTTCGCGGTCAACGAGTTCATCACGGCCAAGCCCGGCGAGAACGTGTTCAAGGCCCGGGTGCGCTACCGGACCGTGGGCGACGCGACGCTGACCGCTGCGGTGGCATCCGAGGCCGACACGGTGGAGAAGGTGATCGCGGAGGTCGCCGCGACCCGGGTGACGGAGCGTGGTGCGACGCGCGGTGATGACAAGGTCAGTGAAGCGGCGATGGAAGACCGCAAGCGGGAAGGCTACTTCTGATGAGCACGGCTGTTGAGGACACCCTCGTGAGCGACGCCCGGCCCGACGGCCGGGCGGACCTGCTCCGGTTCGCCACCGCAGGCAGTGTCGACGACGGCAAGAGCACGCTGATCGGCCGGCTGCTGTACGACACCAAGTCGCTGTTCGAGGACCAGCTCGAAGCCGTCGAGGCCGTGTCCGCCGCGCGTGGTGACGAGTACACCAACCTCGCGCTGCTGACCGACGGTCTGCGGGCCGAGCGGGAACAGGGCATCACCATCGACGTCGCGTACCGGTACTTCGCGACGCCGCGGCGCAAGTTCATCATCGCCGACACCCCCGGCCACATCCAGTACACGCGCAACATGGTCACCGGCGCCTCCACCGCCGACCTGGCCCTGGTCCTGGTCGACGCGCGCAAGGGGATCGTGGAGCAGTCCCGCCGGCACGCGTTCCTGTGCTCGCTGCTGCGCGTGCCGCACCTGGTCCTGTGCGTCAACAAGATGGACCTCGTCGACTTCGACCAGGCCGTCTACGACCGCATCGTCGACGAATTCAC
>NZ_WARX01000044.1 GCF_009720385.1 Catellatospora vulcania
GTTTGTCCGGCGGCGTCCTACTCTCCCACAACGTCCCCGTTGCAGTACCATCGGCGCTGGAGGGCTTAGCTTCCGGGTTCGGAATGTTACCGGGCGTTTCCCCTCCGCCATGGCCGCCGTAACTCTATCAACATGTCAACCCGCGCCAGCCTCGGCTGGGGGTTGCGTGTCGTGATGTGCATGGTGGACGCGAGACATCTCTGCAGGATCTTTGTGTTGTTTAGGTAAGTCCTCGGCCTATTAGTACCAGTCGACTGAACACATTACTGTGCTTACATCTCTGGCCTATCAACCCGGTGGTCTAGCCGGGGGCCTTACCCACTCTCGTGGTGGGATACCTCATCTTGAAGCGAGCTTCCCGCTTAGATGCTTTCAGCGGTTATCCCTTCCGAACGTAGCCAACCAGCCATGCACCTGGCGGTACAACTGGCACACCAGAGGTTCGTCCGTCCCGGTCCTCTCGTACTAGGGACAGCCCTTCTCAAGTATCCTACGCGCACGGCGGATAGGGACCGAACTGTCTCACGACGTTCTAAACCCAGCTCGCGTACCGCTTTAATGGGCGAACAGCCCAACCCTTGGGACCACCTCCAGCCCCAGGATGCGACGAGCCGACATCGAGGTGCCAAACCATCCCGTCGATATGGACTCTTGGGGAAGATCAGCCTGTTATCCCCGGGGTACCTTTTATCCGTTGAGCGACACCGCTTCCACATGCCAGTGCCGGATCACTAGTCCCGACTTTCGTCCCTGCTCGACCTGTCAGTCTCACAGTCAAGCTCCCTTGTGCACTTACACTCAACACCTGATTGCCAACCAGGCTGAGGGAACCTTTGGGCGCCTCCGTTACCCTTTAGGAGGCAACCGCCCCAGTTAAACTACCCACCAGACACTGTCCCTGAACCGGATCACGGTCCGAAGTTAGATACCCAGATCAACCAGAGTGGTATTTCAAGATTGTCTCCACGATGACTGGCGTCACCGCTTCACAGACTCCCACCTATCCTACACAAGTTAAACCGGATACCAATGTCAAGCTATAGTGAAGGTCCCGGGGTCTTTCCGTCCTGCCGCGCGTAACGAGCATCTTTACTCGTAGTGCAATTTCGCCGGGCCTGTGGTTGAGACAGTGGGGAAGTCGTTACGCCATTCGTGCAGGTCGGAACTTACCCGACAAGGAATTTCGCTACCTTAGGATGGTTATAGTTACCACCGCCGTTTACTGGCGCTTAAGTTCTCCGCTTCGCCTTGCGGCTAACAGGTCCCCTTAACGTTCCAGCACCGGGCAGGCGTCAGTCCATATACAGCGTCTTACGACTTCGCATGGACCTGTGTTTTTAGTAAACAGTCGCTTCCCCCTGCTCTCTGCGACCCCACCCAGCTCCAGCCGTAAAGGCCATCACCAGACGAGGCCCCCCTTCTCCCTAAGTTACGGGGGCAATTTGCCGAGTTCCTTAACCACAGTTCGCCCGATCGCCTCGGTATTCTCTACCTGACCACCTGTGTCGGTTTGGGGTACGGGCCGCGCACAGCTCGCTAGAGGCTTTTCTCGGCAGCATAGGATCATCGACTTCACCTGATACGGCTCGGCATCACGTCTCAGCCTTAATGCGGCGCGGATTTGCCTACGCCACGGCCTACACGCTTACCCCAGGACTACCACCGCCTGGGCTCGACTACCTTCCTGCGTCACCCCATCGCTCAACTACTACCCACCAAGATCCCAACAATCCCACCGCCGGCCCGAAGGCTTTTGGTGTTCACGGAGGTTAGTACAGCGGGGTTCGTCGCGGGCGCTGCTTTGCGGGTACGGGAATATCAACCCGTTGTCCATCGACTACGCCTCTCGGCCTCGCCTTAGGTCCCGACTCACCCAGAGCAGATTAGCTTGACTCTGGAACCCTTGGTCATCCGGCGGAAGGGTTTCTCACCCTTCATTCGCTACTCATGCCTGCATTCTCACTCGTGTGGCGTCCACGGCTAGGTCACCCTGCCGCTTCACCCGCCACACGACGCTCCCCTACCCATCCACACACCTGGACCACAAGGGCCTGGTTATTGTGTGAATGCCACAGCTTCGGCGGTGTGCTTGAGCCCCGCTACATTGTCGGCGCGGAACCACTTGACCAGTGAGCTATTACGCACTCTTTCAAGGGTGGCTGCTTCTAAGCCAACCTCCTGGTTGTCTATGCGATCCCACATCCTTTTCCACTTAGCACACGCTTAGGGGCCTTAGCTGGTGATCTGGGCTGTTTCCCTCTCGACTACGAAGCTTATCCCCCGCAGTCTCACTGCCGCGCTCTCACTTACCGGCATTCGGAGTTTAGCTGACTTCGGTAAGCTTGTGGGCCCCCTAGGCCATCCAGTAGCTCTACCTCCGGCAAGAAACACGCGACGCTGCACCTAAATGCATTTCGGGGAGAACCAGCTATCACGGAGTTTGATTGGCCTTTCACCCCTAACCACAGGTCATCCCCCAATTTTTCAACATTGGTGGGTTCGGTCCTCCACGACGTCTTACCGTCGCTTCAACCTGCCCATGGCTAGATCACTCCGCTTCGGGTCTAGAGCATGCGACTGAACGCCCTGTTCAGACTCGCTTTCGCTACGGCTTCCCCACACGGGTTAACCTCGCCACATGCCACTAACTCGCAGGCTCATTCTTCAAAAGGCACGCCGTCACCTCGGAACAAGTCCTCAGCTCCGACGGATTGTAGGCAGACGGTTTCAGGTACTATTTCACTCCCCTCCCGGGGTACTTTTCACCATTCCCTCACGGTACTAGTCCGCTATCGGTCACCAGGTAGTATTCAGCCTTACCAGGTGGTCCTGGCAGATTCACGGCAGATTTCAGGAGTCCGCCGCTACTCGGGAACACCCACCACAGGCCTTGAACTTTCGTCTACAGGACTCTCACCCTCTACGGTCCCTCATTCCAGAGGATTCGACTAGCCCAAGACTTTATAACTGTGTCGCACAGTGTCAGCTGTGCCTGCAGGGTCCCACAACCCCGTATACGCAACCCCTGACAGGTATCACACGCACACGGTTTAGGCTACATCCGCTTTCGCTCGCCACTACTCACGGAATCACATGTTGTTTTCTCTTCCTACGGGTACTGAGATGTTTCACTTCCCCGCGTTCCCTCCACACACCCTATGTATTCAGATGCGGGTAACCCGACATGACTCGGGCTGGGTTCCCCCATTCGGACACCCTGGGATCACAGCTTGGTTGACAGCTCCCCCAGGCCTATCGCGGCCTCCCACGTCCTTCATCGGCTCCTGGTGCCAAGGCATCCACCGTCTGCCCTTAAAAACTTACCTACACAGAGAAACAAAGATGCTC
>NZ_WARX01000045.1 GCF_009720385.1 Catellatospora vulcania
TGTGCTGTCCCGGTAGATGCTTGACATCGGCGTCCCAGTAGCTGCTTGACAGGTGCTGAGTTTGGCCTGTTGATCGCGTGATGTTTGCGGGCATCGCGTGGTCCGGAGGCCGGGATTGGCGCTGACGGAGTTGTCGAAAGTTGAGCAGCGGTATCGGGCGGTGCTGGCGGTGCTTGCCGGTGATCGGGTTGGTGAGGTCGCGTCCTGGGCCGGGGTCTCGCGCCAGAGCGTGCATGCTTGGGTTGCCCGTTATCGGGACGGCGGTCTGGCGGGCCTGGAGGACAGGTCGACGCGGCCTGATTCGTGTCCGCATCAGGCTCCGCCGGTGGTGGAGGCCGCGGTGTGTGAACTGCGCCGGGCGCATCCCCGCTGGGGTGCGCGGCGGATCGAGTACGAGCTTGGGCGTAACGGGTGCCCTGGCCCGGTGCCGTCGCGTATGACGATCTACCGGATTCTGTTGCGGCATGGGCTGCTGTCGCCGCGTAAGCGTGGGCGTCGGCGTGAGGATTTCAAGCGCTGGCAGCGGGATGCGCCGATGCTGTTGTGGCAGTTGGACATCGTCGGCGGAGTGCTGCTGGCCGACGGCACCGAAGCGAAGATCGTGACCGGGGTGGACGACCATTCCCGGTTCTGCGTGATCGCGACGGTTGTGGCTCGGGCGACGGGCCGGGCGGTGTGTTTGGCGTTCGCGCAGGCGTTGGCCAGGTTCGGGGTGCCGGAGGAGGTCCTCACGGACAACGGCAAGCAGTTCACCGACCGGTTCGGTAAGGGTGGTGAGGTGCTGTTCGACAGGATCTGCCGGGAGAACGGGATCGTGCATCGGTTGACGCAGCCGGCGTCGCCGACGACCACGGGCAAGGTGGAGCGGTTCCATCGCAGCCTGCGTGAGGAACTGCTCAACGACGCGGGCGTGTTCGCGGATCTGGCCGCGGCGCAGGCGGCGGTGGATGGCTGGGTGGCCGAATATAACCGTGTGCGGCCGCATCAGAGCCTGGACATGGCGGTTCCGGCGCAGCGGTTCCGTCCGGCCGAGGAGCCGGTGGAGATGCCGCTGCGGCTGCCGGTGGGTCTGCGTGAAGCGGTCGACGAGCATCCGCCGGCGCTGGTGCCGAACGTCTCCGTTCCGGACGTCGCGCGGCCGTGGGACGGCGGGCCGGTGGAGTTCGACCGGGTCGTGCCGCCCAGCGGAAACATGGAGGTGCGTGGCAAACAGTTCTGGCTGGGACCTGCGCGGTCGGGTGTGACGGTGATGTTCTGGGCCGACACCGACGTGATCCATCTGCTGATCGGCGGGGCGCGGGTGAAGTCGGTGCGGTCGCACCTGTCCGTGGCCGACCTGGAGATCCTGGCTCGTGATGGTGGCCGTCGTGCGGGGCCGTCGCCGCTTCCGCCGCCGGTGCCGGGTGGGGTGGTGGAGGTGGACCGGACCGTCAACCGGACCGGGTCGGTGTCGCTCGGTCAGCGCGTCGTCCTGGCCGCCGACATCCTCGGTGGGCGCAGAGTGAGCATCCGGGTCGAGGAGCACACGCTTATGTTCTTCGACCCGCAGACCCGTGAGCTGCTGCGCACCCGCCCGAACCCGCTGAGCCCTGCCGAGGTCGCTCGGCTGCGCGGCGCCCGCCCGGCTGGGCCTTCTCCGCAGCCTGTGGATGAGCCGGTGCGGGTGCAGCGCCGGGCCAGCAACAACGGCGTGATCATGGTGGTGGGACAGAAGGTCGCCCTCGGCCGGGTCCACGCCGGCAAGACGCTGACCGTGGCCGTGTCCGAGACGCACTTGGCAGTGGAGTGCGACGACGGCGTGCGCACCGTGCGGCGGACCACCACTCAGGCGGTCACCCGGATCAAGGCGCACCGACCGCCGAAGCAGCGTGACGCATCGCAGCCACACGATTCTCGGTTCCATCTCCGCGACCCCGACGGGAAGATCACCTGATGAACCTGCAAGACCTCGAGCCCAACCTCAGGTACCTGCTCCAGCAGTGGGACCCCATCGGCGTCGCGGAGAACTCGCCCGACGAGTACGACTGCCTGATCGCTCCGTTGCTGAGCAACCTGATCGGCGGAGCCGGCAAGGCGGATGTCAGCGAGTTCCTGTGGCATGAGCTGGAAGATCACTTCGGGCTGGATCCGATGTTGTGCGACGTCGACGCGGTGGCTGACCGGCTCGTCGCATGGTGGGCAGCCGCTGGAGCAGGCCACCAGCCCGACGGCCAGCCCGACGGGGACACCCCCGCCGGGCACTGACACGAGCCCGGCTGGGGCCTCGGTCAACAACTAACCAAGGTCACCGGTCAAGTAGCTACTGGGACGGATCGGTCAAGCAGGAACTGGGACTAGACA
>NZ_WARX01000046.1 GCF_009720385.1 Catellatospora vulcania
CCCTTGACGCTGCCGGCGAGGCCGCCGATGAGTTGTCGTTCGGCGATGGCGTAGAAGCCGAGGGCGGGGATCATGGAGAGTACGACGTAGGCGAGGACTCGGGCGGTGTCGTCGGCGTATTGGCCTTGGAAGGCTTGGACGCCTACGGGCAGGGTCCACCAGCTCTGGTCGGTGAAGACGACCAGGGGTAGGAAGAAGTTGTTCCAGCTGGCGACGATGGCCAGGACGGAGACGGTGGCCAGGGCGGGTTTGGCCATGGGCAGTAGGACGCGCCAGAAGAAGCCGAAGGGGGTGCAGCCGTCGAGGGTGGCTGCTTCTTCTACTTCGGCGGGGATGGTGCGGAAGAACTGGCGCAGGATGATGATCGTGGTGGGTAGTCCGAAGGCGGCTTGGGGCAGGATGACGCCGAGGGGGTTGTCGAGTAGTTCCATGCTGCGCAGGAGGATGAACAGCGGGAGGATGGCCACGGCGAAGGGGAACATGAGGCCGATGGCGAAGAGGGTGAAGATGAGTTCTCGGCCGCGGAAGGCGAAGCGGGCGAAGACGAAGGCGGCCATGGCGCTGGCGGCGACGACGACGGCGACGGTGGCCAGGGCGATGAGGGTGCTGTTGGCCAGTTGTCGCCAGAAGACGCCGTCGGCGAGGATGCCGGTGTAGTTCTCGGGGTGCCAGGGGTCGGGCCAGCCGAGGGGGTTGGTGGACAGTTGGCCGTTGTCCTTGAACCCGCCGAGCACGCCGAACCCGACCGGCACCACGATCAGCGCACCGATGACGATCGAGATCAGGTGCAGCAGCGTGCGCCGGGCGCGGACTGCGGCGGTGGCGGGTCGGGTCATCGCCGGTCTCCCAGGGTGGTGAGTGCGCCCTCGGTGTCGCGGCGCAGCACGTAACGCTGGTAGAACAGCGCGAACACGAGGCTGATCAGGAACATCACGATCGAGATGGCACTGGCGTAGCCGACTTCGAAGCGGCGGAAGCCGCGGTCGAACATGGTGACGGCCATGGTCTCCGAGGCGTGGATCGGGCCGCCACCGGTGAGCACCCAGACCATGTCGAACAGCTGGATGCTGCCGATCACCGACAGGAACACGCTGATCCGGATCGTCGGGCCCAGCAGCGGCAGCGTGACATGCCGGAACACCTGCCACGCGCTCGCCCCGTCGGTCGTGGCGGCCTCGGTCAGCTCCTGCGGGATGCCCTGCCGGCCCGCCAGGTACAGGATCATGTGGAAGCCGAAGTACTTCCACGAGATGACGAAGAACAGCGCGTAAAGCACCGTGTCGGGGTCGGCGAAGACGGCGCCGTCGAGCGCCTCGATGCCGAGCCAGCCGGCGATCTGCTGGCCGAGCCCCCGGTTGGGTGAGAGCACCAGCGTGAACAGCACCGCGGTGGTGACCTCGGACAGCACGTACGGGGCGAAGAAGATGACGCGGTAGACGCTGCGGCCCTTGAGCTTCTGGTTGAGCAGCATCGCCAGGGCCAGCGAGACCGGCAGCTGGACCACCAGGGACAGCGCGATCAGGATCAGCGTGTGCCAGAGGTCGCCGAGGAACGTGTCGTCCTGGAAGGCGCGGGTGAAGTTGTCGATGCCGACGAAGTTCTCCGGCAGGCCGAAGCCGTTCCACTTGTACAGGCTGGTGTAGCCCGCGACGACGATCGGGGTGACGACCAGCAGCAGGAACAGCACCAGCGCCGGGGTGAGGAACAGCGCGATCGCGCTCAGCTGCTGCCACCGGGGCCGGCGGCCACGCCTGCGCGTGGCCGCCGGAACCTGTGCCGCGGAAGGGGCCTCCTGGTCGCCCGGACGCTGCCCGGCCACCGTGGAAAGCTTCATCGTGCCTGCTCCCGATCCTTGATTCGAGGCGGCCGACCATCCCGCGGCCGTCTTGTCACTGGCTCTTCGCGACCTTGGTGATGTCCTTGACGATCTGCTCCGGGGACTTCGAACCGGCGACCAGCTCGGCGACACTGTCGTTGACCTGCTGGCCGACGGCCGGCGGATACGCCTGGTCCAGATA
>NZ_WARX01000047.1 GCF_009720385.1 Catellatospora vulcania
TGGATGCTGACTCGAAAATCGGTGAGTGAGTGGGCAGGCGGCAGCACCCGGCGGAGCGAAGCGGAGCCGGGTTTGGTGTGGGGCGTCGTTAAGCCGCGGCGAGTAGTTCGGGTGGTGGCTGGAGGGTGACTTTCTGGCCGGTGAGGTGTTCGAGTTGGCGGATGAGGTCGCGTTGGCGGCGCCGTTGGCTGATCTTCGACTCGTAGTAGTTCGGGCCGAGGTCTTGGTAGTGGGTATTCGGGTCGGACAGCAGGTGCCAGACGATGGTCAGTACCGAGTTGCCGAGGGCGACTATCGCGCGTTTCTTTCCTCGTCGGCGGGCCAGGCGTCGGTAGCGTTCGCCAAGGAAGGTGTTGGTGCGCGAGATTCCGGCGACCACCTCGCCGAGGGTGGCGGCCAGCCATGGGTTGCCTTTGCCGGTGGAGTTGCCCTTGTGGCGGCCGGCTGAGGTCGCGTCGATGGGTGAGAATTTGGCCCAGGACACCAGGTGTGCGGCGGTGGGGAAGACCGTCATGTCGACACCGAGTTCCGCGATGATCTCTTGAGCGGAGCGCAGGCCGACTCCGGTGATCTCATCGAGGGTGTTTAGCGTTTCGGCGTGCGGGGCGATCATCTGCTCGATCCGGGCGTCTAGTTCGGCGATGTCGGCGGTGAGGGTGTCGATGCGGCGCAGCATGGTGGCGCAGATGAGTGCGTGGTGGTCGTCGAAGTGGCCGGTCAGTGCCTCGCGTAGTTGAGGGATCTTGCGGCGCATGACGCCGCGGGCCAGTTCAGCCAGGATCGTCGGGTTGCGTTGTCCGTCGATCATCGCCTGCAGCATCTGCCGTCCGGACACCCCGTGCAGGTCGCTGATCACCGAGTCGAGCTTGATCTGCGCGTCTTCCAGGATCTTTTCCAGGCGTTGTTTCTCCCGGGTCTGGTCCCGGACCAGGCTGCGTCGGTAGCGGGTCAGATCACGCAACCGACGGACCGGCTTGGGGTGCACCAGACTCGGCCGGCACATCCCTCGCTCCATGACCTTGGCCAGCCAGATCGCGTCCAGCCGGTCGGTCTTCGGTCGGCCCGGCACGTTCTTGACGTGCTTGGCGTTCAGTAGCCAGCACTGGAAGCCCTCGGCTTCCAGCAGGTAGAACACCGGTTTCCAGTAGGCCGAGGTGGCTTCCATGGCCACCAGTTCGACCCGCTCACACCGTAGCCAGTCGGCCAGGGCCAGCAACGCCGGCGTCACCGATGCGTACTCGCGGACCTCCTGTACTCGCCGGCCCGGATTCGTCGGGTGCGGGACCCGTACGCACGCGACCAGACCCGCCTTGCCGATGTCGATCGCACACACCCGCGCTACTACCTGCGCCGGTTCGTCTCTGCTGTCTTCCACCGCAGACACCCCTTCCTTCGCGCCGTCAGGGTGGTCGCCCGCGGGAACGGTCGGGGTAGCAAATAGAGGCGGACTCGCGTGCTCGAAGCAACAAGGCAGGGCCCCTTGATCACATTCCCAGCGTCAGACTCCTATCCGGGCTCGAAGCACCAGGCATCAACGACGTCGGCGGGCGACCACCCCGATTTTCACGCCCGGCATGGGCGTCGCGATAGGGACATCGGAGACTCCTATAGGGACA
>NZ_WARX01000049.1 GCF_009720385.1 Catellatospora vulcania
CCCAGACCATGTCGAACAGCTGGATGCTGCCGATCACCGACAGGAACACGCTGATCCGGATCGTCGGGCCCAGCAGCGGCAGCGTGACATGCCGGAACACCTGCCACGCGCTCGCCCCGTCGGTCGTCGCGGCCTCGGTCAGCTCCTGCGGAATCCCCTGCCGGCCCGCCAGGTACAGGATCATGTGGAAGCCGAAGTACTTCCACGAGATGACCAGGAACAGCGCGAACAGCACCGTGTCCGGGTCGGCGAAGATCGCGCCCGCGTCGGCGCCCAGCCACTTCGACAGCGTGTCGCCCAGGCCCCGGTTCGGCGAGAACACGAGGGTGAACAGCACCGCGGTGGTGACCTCGGACAGCACGTACGGGGCGAAGAAGATGACGCGGTAGACGCTGCGGCCCTTGAGCTTCTGGTTGAGCAGCATCGCCAGGCCGAGCGACACGGGCAGCTGGATCAGCAGCGACAGCCCGATGAGCACGAACGCCCGCCACAGGTCGCCGAGGAACGTCGGGTCCTCGAACGCCCGGGTGAAGTTGTCGATCCCGACGAAGTTCTCCGGCAGGCCGAAGCCGTTCCACTTGTACAGGCTGGCGTAGCCCGCGACCACGATCGGGGTGACGACCAGCAGCAGGAACAGCACCAGCGCCGGGGTCAGGAACAGGGCGATGGTGCCGAGGCGGCGACCCGGCCGGAACCGCCGCCAAGAGCTCGGTCGCCGCGTCGTCGGTGCGCCGGCCGGTGATCGTCGATGGCGTCATCGTGCCTGCTCCACTCGGTTGTCGTACGCGGCTGCGGGTTCTTGGTCTTTGCACATGGCTACTGGCTCTTCGCGACCTTGGTGATGTCCTTGACGATCTGCTCCGGGGACTTCGAACCGGCGACCAGCTCGGCGACACTGTCGTTGACCTGCTGGCCGACGGCCGGCGGATACGCCTGGTCCAGATA
>NZ_WARX01000050.1 GCF_009720385.1 Catellatospora vulcania
GAGGCGACCTGTCCGGCGTAGCCGCGGTAGTCGGTGACCGTCGTGGACTGGGGCCGGATGACGTACTGGACGGGGAACCGGACGTCGACGAGGTTGCGGTCGGAGGCGATGTGCACGTGTTCCAGGTGGTGGAGCAGGCTCGGGCCGTCGTACCAGGGCATGTTCGCCGAGCGGGAGGCGATGTTGTCGCCGTTGAGCGCCGAGATCGGGATGATCGCGAGGTCGGTGATGTCGAGTTTGGCGGCGAAGCTGGTGAATTCGTCGACGATGCGGTCGTAGACGGCCTGGTCGAAGTCGACGAGGTCCATCTTGTTGACGCACAGGACCAGGTGCGGCACGCGCAGCAGCGAGCACAGGAACGCGTGCCGGCGTGACTGCTCGACGATCCCCTTGCGCGCGTCGACCAGGACGAGGGCCAGGTCGGCGGTGGAGGCGCCGGTGACCATGTTGCGCGTGTACTGGATGTGGCCGGGGGTGTCGGCGATGATGAACTTGCGCCGCGGCGTCGCGAAGTACCGGTACGCGACGTCGATGGTGATGCCCTG